>CAWECL010000019.1:0-814667 GCA_963807725.1 uncultured Acidobacteriaceae bacterium | reverse complement strand
GCTGGCCCACCTTTGCCCCACCCCGAAACCCGGCTGCCTCACCTTTCGTGATTTTCGAAAGGTGAGCACCACCGGCCTCGACGCCATGTTCACGCGTCACATACAAACAGCCGGGCTCCATCCCTACAACCGCTCGCTGGGTTAAACAGGAAATTTTGATTTTCCTGTACGTCAAGGCTTGATCTTGAATACGGCGCCGCAGCCGTAATATAGGAATGTGCAGTTGCCCGGGCCCCCTTGTGAGGCCGTGCCGTAGAGGTTGCCCTTCTGGTCCATCACCAAGCCACCGACGGGTTCCACGGGGCCGGGCAACCCGGTGAAGGTATATACGACACTGAAGGTTCCTGTCGTGTCTATTTCGTATACCGTGGCACCAGTGGTGCCAAAGAGGTTCCCTTGCGCGTCCATGATCACGCCCGCAGTCGGCTGAAGCCCGTCCGCGCATGCGGGTTCAGAGCAGAATTCGTGCAGGACCGTCTCCCGCCCGCTCGGGTCCAGCTTGAATACGTTCCCGTAAGGCTGGCCCTCGACGCCCCCATCAGTTGTAGTGCCGTAGAGATTGCCTGTGGAGTCAATAGCTAGGCCGCCCTCGGGATAGGCCCCGTCTGGGCAGTCTCCTGGCGTCGTGCAAAAACTGTGAAGCACGGTCTCGATGCCTTTGGTATCCACTTTAAACACAGTCCCCGCGCCAACATTGCCGCCGAAATAGGTGGTCCCGTAAAGGTCACCGCTCGCATCCATCGACAAGCTGCCTCTTGGGGACTCGCCGTCCGCGCACTCCAACTCTGAACAAAAACTGTAGAGCACGGTTTCATTCCCGCTCGGGTCGAGCTTGAAAACAGTGCCCCCGACACCGTTGGCGCCGCCTCCGTCGGTGGTGCCGTAGAGATTGCCCTCGGAGTCCTGCGTCAATGTGCTGGCTGGGTAGGCTCCGTCGGGCGTTCCCTGGAAACTATAGAGAGTGGTTTTAGTTTTTCCGGCCAGCTTAAATACCATGCCGTAACCGTAAGCGCCCCCATCGCCCGCCGTGCCATAGAGATTGCCTTTTTTGTCTCGAACCAAACCTCCAAGAGGAGCCCAACCGTCTGTGCCGCCCTGAAAGCTATAGAGGACGGTTTCTCTCGCTCCACTCACTTCAAACACCGTTCCGCAACCCGTAACGTGCCCTTCCATTGTGCAATTGCCCGTACCTCCAACGGTAGTCGTGCCGTATAGAGTGCTAACGGGAACGGCGCTAATGCGGCTCGGCGTGCCACCCACGTAAATCATCGAAGCCTCGGGCACACCGCCGTCCGGGGGGCCTGCGAAGTTGTAAAGGACGGTGAATTGCTGCGCGTGTGCCGGGGGGTTCACAAGCATGGTAATCGCGAGCAACAGGCCCGCTTCTGCTATTATGTGCCGGACTCTCGACGTAATGATCATGGATTTTTTCCTGTAGCGTTTTTTGCAGGCATCAAAGTTCTGCTCGTAGATTTAGTGTCATCGGACCAGGTGTGATGGCCGTTCCTGTGATGTTGCACACAACTACGTTGGCTACGCTTGTCGTCGCGAAAGTGCTGATCTGAAGAGCTCCGGTCCCGTATCCAGTGATCCCTATAGGAGTCGAAGCGAAGCTCCATTTGACCACCGAGGTCGCTGCAAGCCCAGACATCGTGGACGTTTGTACCGAGCAGGTGTTGGCACTGATCGACGCTCTGCTCAGCGTGATGGACGCTCCCGGAGTCCGGATTGGCACGTTGAAGGTTTTGGTAGAGGAAGTTAGGAGTTCCAGAGGCGTGTCTGTACTTGGGTTACCAACGGCGCCGATGTAGGAAGATATTTGGACTGGGGAACCGAACGCGAGAGGCGCGTTGTATGGGAAAAAGCCGCTCGTCGATCCGTCCGTTCCAATCCATGTGTCGTTCGCGCTCGCTGACGGCCGGTAGCCCCAAGTTGCCTGTGTCAGGGCGGGTTGTGAATCGACAAGAGTGATGATGTGATGAGGACCCAATACGGCAGCTGCGGTACTAGAAAAGTTCAGACGTCCTTTGGATAGGGTCATGCCGCCTCCAGCAACTCCTCCGTCAGTCAGGATCGTGGCGGATTGGTTGGTGACGTCTTGCTGTGAGAGGCTCGCCAGACACGCGGTGTACCCGCCGGGCGAGGCTGTCCCGTACTCGGTGCACTTGCCCGCGACTTGAATAGGGTTTCCAGTTAGCCCTACTCCGACGATGTTCGCCGTTTCCACGTCTACTATTACGCTCTTATTAAGGGCGACGATAGACCCTGGCCAGAATTCGAGGTCACCATTGTAGTTTCCCTGCGGGATCGTGTAGGAGAGAGTCGAGTGCCCGCCGTTGTCTTGAAATGTGCAAACGAGGCCCGGGCACTGTGGTACGACGTTAGTATTCGCGGCCCCGCAGGCCCCAAATGCTCCACCGCCGCAACCTCCGATGTAGGGATATGTTGTACCCAGTCCGTTGGGACTCGCCATGCGGATCACGTCATAGCTAATGACATCAGTTGCGTTCGCGACCCTCGGCCAAGTCACTGGAATCAGATCATTTCCGGTCGAAAGCCAGTTGAGCACTTGCATCGGGGAGGAACGCGAAGTGTATGGTGTGAGGCTGGGGCAGGTCGCTCCGCTTGGGCAGTCATTGGCCACGATGTAATATGAGTAGCTGTAGTTAGAGGCCGTCAACGTCGCCGTTGCCGTGTGGGTTTCCGAGGTGGTAGAGGCCGAGAAGGTCAACGACGTGGTCGTAGAAGCCGTCACCGTGGCGTTATTCAGGTTATTATTCCCGTTCGTGAAACCAGTGATCGTAAACTTCTCCCCCACGAGTGCATTCGACGCACCGTAGGTGATATTGCCTTGATAGACGCCGGACCCATTCACCGAGGTTAGTGCGAAGATTGGTTCCCCAGATTGAAACGAGCCCGAGGTTGTGCTGCTGCCGATAATCTCAAAATTGGCTGCCCCGGAGGACTCCCCGGCAATGAGGCCGGAAACGCCAAGTCCAGCGAATGGAGATTTCGCAGCAGGTAGCGAGGTCGGAGTGTACACCGCCCCACTTGTCTGTCCCACCCAGGTGTGCGAATTGTCCGGAGTTCCGGTTAGACCCCCGAGCAGCATGGGGCCCGAACCTGTAACGGCATTCTCCAGATAACCCGTCGCCCCTGTAGTGGTCTGCTTTACTTGTTCGTTCGTTGCAAATGTTCCACTCGTTACCGAGCCAATAACGCTCCAGTAAGGGTTCTGCCCCGTCCCGCTTTCGGAATAGATGTTCTTGAGGTATGCCCCCTGGTAGTTTCCGGTTGTATTCGAGGAATATACCTGCCAAGGGCCGGACGCCTGGATGACGGTGTTTTCGATATAGAGCCCGTTGGAGTTGTAGTCGGTTACCCCATTGGAGCTGTTGGCGGTGATGTTCGAATCGCGCAAGGTGATAACTGGAGCAATTTGGTGCCCTGCGCCCTGATTGCCGGCGGAAAAGATGAATGACCCCGTCCAACTGGCGCTCGCGTTGAGAGAAACGGCGTTGTTGTTGAAATGATCGATGGCGCAGTTCTCGTCGTCCCACAAATCGAAAAAGTTGTTGAATTTGCCATAGTCGTACGCCGGATCATACTGAATATCGATGAAATGGGTGGCGACGGCATTGTCGAGAATGGCATCATATGAAAGCGCGACAACTCCAGGAGTCGACTGCGAAGCGATGGCTACTCCGGGGTGAAGGTACTGAAATGTAGTTCCTCCGGGGGCAGTACATCCCTGTGCCGTTCCACACACGAATGCATCTCCCCAGTAAGAGCTGTCGTCGGTAAACATAATTGTCACCACGTCACCTGCACGAAAGTTGTTGGCTGTGGATGTGGTGATCGTTGCTACAGCGACTTGTTCCCAGAATAAGGGAGAGGAACTTGGGAGATCGCCTTGGTTTCCACGGAGACACAAGTAATCGGATGTGCCCGAGCAGCCCTGAGCGGGGCCGCATGAAACCGTCTGACCTGCAGTATACGCCGTGGTTGAGTTCCAGTTGGGAACTCCTGACAGTGCGTTCGTGGCACGCGAGGTGTTGGTGATGGAAACGCCTTCGTATGCCGGATTAGAGGCGTTTGCGATTGGACTACGGAAACTAATACCCTGGACAGTGTTGTTCGTATAGTCATTGGAACTGAGGAGATCGCCGACTTGTAGGCACGGGCCCCGCAGCGTGTCAGTCGTGGCTCCAGCCGGGCCGCCACAATTCAGCGATACGCCATAGCCGCTCAGCACAGATAGGTTGGAGTGTAGAAAAATTGTTCCATAAATATTCCAGGTGTTAGCGGACGCACCGCCGTAATTATTTGCTGGGATCGTGACATTGCACAGGGTGTTGAGGTATGTGGTCGCACCGGTTCCACACGCGATATTAATCGTTTCTTGAATGCCCGAAGATGCAGACCCGATGGTGTATCCGCTCGAATACGAATTAAACGGCGTGAAATGGATCATTCCCGAAGATCCACCCGAAGTACAGTCGCCTGGAGTCGAGACCACGCTGACGGCTTCGCTATTTCCTCCACCCGACAAGTACACTTGATACCCGGAACCACTGGTTGTATCAATCCCTATTGGGCACGGAGTCAGCGTAACGCCGGATAAGGAGCCGCCGCTCAGCATACCGGAAGGGGTTTGAGACCAGTTGTAACTTGGCCTCACATAGGTGACGCCAGCGGGGACAGTGACGGGTGGTGTAATCTGGCCTCTTGCATGTAACCCTAGCACAAGGATTGAACAGCTAACGAGCATCGACAAACAGAGACCGCGCGCTTTCTGCATGATACATAGCCCTTGTTCAGGGAGTTCGAACCGCCCACGGTATCCTAACATGGCTTGGAGGTTATTAGTGTGCTCGTGTGAACCACAAGATATAGATATCATTCCCGCTAAGTGCTGAATTCGCCTCATCAGAAACCGGTTCTTTGTGACTGGTCGGAGTGCGGGGTGTGCAGTTTGGCCGATCCCAATTCTCTGTTTCTGTTATTCGCAGTTGGTGCGCTGTGAAGAAAGCGCGTTTTCACATCCAGCAATGGTTTGTTCGCGTCTACCGACCAGCAGAGCGACGATGACGATGGCCGTCCTCGAATAGCCTTCTTAGAACTGTCACCAGAACGCTAGCCTCAACCAAGCTCACAGGAATAAACCACAACAAGGGCCGCTGTGGGTATGTCTCAGATGCAAGAACGTGCCAGAGTCATTAAGCCTGCCACCGCGAACCAAAATGCTGACCGCTTCCAATACCTCTTTAGAGATTTAGTCACAGCCAGGAAGACAAGAGGCGTGAAAAGCAGCCAGTCCGAACCACCCCACAAGCACGCTGACCTGCTCCCCGATTTCCGCACAAGTCCGAGTATGATTTCGGACGAAGGAAAGGGGAAGGGGTATGTCGAAGAGCAGGCACACGGAGGCGCAGATGATCGGGGCGCTGAAGCAACTGGAGGCAGACCGGAAGGCGAAAGACGTAGCGCAGGAAGTGGGCGAATTTGCGGCACAAACAGCACGATCTGCGAAATACCTGTATGAAAGGCAAAGGATTCAAACGCCTTCCCTCGCCACTCGCGCTCCCCATCACGGTTCAAACCGGACAAAGGAGCACCAGAAAATTGTAGTATTCTTACGTGAACGAAAGCGGGGCGCCAAGTCAAACCGGCAAGCGAGTAACGGAACTTGTCGCGCTTGACACGAGGAAAGCTGGGGGCAGTTCAGTCTTGAGCCGAAGGATTCTTGCTACCACAATAGTTTCCAGCCGCAAACGCAATCGCGGAGATCAGCGGCAGAGTCGAGATGACTTGGATAACAAACGCCTCGCGGGATCGACTCCAGAAAAAGTAGTGCAATCTTGCTTCACCAACGGTTGATGGACTGTACCATCCCGCAAACAGCAGTATCCACCAAATCCCTGGGACTACCCACAGAAAGCGTACCCAAGGTTTCGGCCCGAACTTACCCCTTCGACGCGCTAGGAACCACGAGCATGCGAACGCGATTAAAGCTTGAAACGGGAAAAACCTTACGGAGAGAAGCCCATTATTTCGAACGAAATCATTTCGGATGACGAGTAGCAATACAGGTTTTAGAGCGTAGTACGCCAGAACTGAGCCGAGATCGACTCCAACTGTCGAAAGAAACAAATATACTATTCCGATCGTCAAAGCTTTAAAAAGAGCTTTCACCGTTTTCGTCGAGCAGCCTGTTTCAGTAAGAACGCTCCATAAGCTGCATATACTCCGGAAATGGATATGCCAAAAACCAGAAACAGTAATTGGCCGATCCCCCCTCCTGACGCCAGGAACCTGCGCAGGATAACGGTGCAAAGGCAACCCGCACCCGTTGTGAGAGTTATCGCAAATAGTGCAAAGCCAACTCTCTGGACAACGGTACGGGAGGTGCCGATTCCTCAGGCCCATGATTGCGCGTATATCTCATTCGTCGTCTTCCGCTTTGACAATTACCGGACTGGGATTTTCCGCTCCGTTCGCGGCAATCGAAACGACCGTGGACAACATCAAAATCGACAAGGTGCGTAAATGCCTTAAGTTTTCCAAGGTTGGTATCTTCATTTGAAACTACCTCCGAGACAGCTCTGCCTGAATTGAAGAACATCATCTTTCGGAGTCAACGCCAAGGTCGGAGTGGCTTAATAAAAATAAAAAAAGACAGTCCGGCTTCCATCACTCCTTAAGCAATTCTCATAGACCCAAAATCCCGGGAAGGTTTTGAGCACGTAATCCAGCGCCTGAGAGAGAGTCACATTGTCCAACTCACCGACCACAGCTGGTTCGGATCCGGAGTTGCCCGGCACTGCCCAACCGTCGGTAGAGAACGGCCTGATGTTATGTGCCCTCGTGAAAGAGCTTACCTCGGGGGCATTCCGGATGAACTCTAGAGCCATGCCCGGACCGCCGAGCGTTATTGACGCCGGGCCGATTCTTAAGCTCGGGGCCTCGGGCGTTCGCCCAGGCCAATGTAGCGCTGTGTGAAGTGAACCCGGTGCTTGCGCGGACTCCGGTGCAGGTTTGAGAACAATAGGATTGAATGAGAGGTGGCTGATTTTGACATCCAGCAGGTCACTCGGAACATCAACCTCCGCCATGCGAATCATTCCTCCCGGCTCTTGCGTCACACGCATGTAGGGATCATCTACAAACATTTCTTGCAAGACTTCGTCAGGCTGTCCCGAGTAGTTGGAAAGTGTCCGTATCTTCGGGAAGTCGGGATGCGACATTTGTTCGCTGCATTGGCCCCAGTACTCGAGAGACCCCGAAACATTTCCCTCATGCAAGACACTCAAGATAAGCTGCCCTTTCTCCCGAGAATCGACGCCACCTCTCCTATCTTGGCCCAGGCAGCAGGATACGAAAACCAGGACCGAAGCCACTTTGAAGAAGACCCAGCAATTATTCGTCCTATTTCGTCGAATTTCCCCATAACGACATTCTCTTCTCATTTGACTCCCTCACATCGGACTCCGAAAAGTAAGTCCGTTAACAGTGTTCTATCTGCGGATCATTTCTAAGGTGACTGAGCACTACGGCACCAGATTGTAAGTTCCCGCGTAGAACCCGCCTCCAAAGCAACTGCTGCAAAAATTCAGTTGAAACACAGTATTCAGCGAATACGAAATTCCATTCTGTTCCACCACAAATGTTTGCAAAGCCGAATAACCACCCATTTTTATTTGTAAACCTGAAGCACCCACATTGTCCTCAACTTCGCCAGTGGAGGTAGTCCAACTATATTCAGTTGGAATGTCACCCCACAAGCCTTGCAAATGCTCACTTACCGTGATCGCTCCTTCAACCGGGTCCAAGTTGTTGTCTACAACAATATCCTCGACAACAGCCACCTTCATTATTCCCCTTTGTCCGTTAGGCATGGTCCCAGGACCATAATATGGCGGAAGAGAAAACTGTAGAACGCCACAGGGTACGCCCGGCCCTGAGCAGGAGCCACCTTGGCCCCATGATAGCTGTTGGGTGCTACCGTCGGGTGAATAAACGGTGGACGTCACAGAAACCTGCGCGATACCGAATGAACTCGGATTCACTAGAATGTTGGGGCCAATTGCGGCGGACAATCCGAGCTCGATCGCAGGAGCCCTGAAAGAACGATGACGGAGCCAAGAATATAATCGAAACTCGCTATGCTCATCATCCCTGGCGGACTGCCGGGTGTTGGAAAGACGACCATTGCGCGAGAGCTTGCCCGCCAGCTTGGTGCGGTTCATATCCGCATCGATTCTATCGAGCAGGCGATTTTGGATTCAGGAGCACTCGGCTCACCCATCAACTCACCAATAAACGATGCCGGCTATCGCGTGGGCAATGCCGTCGCCGCGGACAATCTCCGTATCGGCAGTACAGTGATTGCAGACTCAGTGAATCCCGTTCCGCTTTCCCGCGATGCGTGGGTGGAAGTCGCGAACCGTGCTCAGGTATCTGCCGTTGAAATCGAGGTCACCTGTTCCGACGCCAAAGAACATCAGCATAGGGTGGAGACACGCCTATCCGACATTCCCGGATCGCGGCCCCTTACTTGGCAAGACGTAGTCTCGCGAGATTACCGTCCCTGGGACCGCGCGCAGATTGTGATTGATACCGCCAACCGGACCATTGAGCAGGTGGTCACGATCATTCGCGAAGCGATCCCCAAAGCGTAGTCAAAATCGCATCCCGCCTCCACGCGGTTGGCCACTGGCCGAACCTCTAAAAAGCCTCGGTTAACAAGCCTCGTCCCCAAGCACCAAAAATATCTTGCTGGCGGATGACAAGACTTTTCCGCGAGTTTGCGTCGGAAATTCCCTGCCGACCAGATTGACGAGGCAGCGCATCTTCGGAATTCGTGGATGCCGCCATGAGCATCGAATTATTGCCTGATGACTTGTGGGAATTGATCGAGCCGTTCATTCCTGCCGTGAGGTCACAGCCGAAAGGCGACAGACCTCGTATAGCTGAGAAGGTATGTCTGAGAGGGACTCTATTCGCTTTGCGCAGTGGGATCCCTTGGGAAATGTTTCTGCAGGAACTTGGGTGGGGGCAGGTATGACCTGTTGGCGCCGTTTACGCGACTGGCAGGAGGCGAGAATTTGGCAATTGATTTCATTTTTTGCCACGACCACCTGAAATGGTCCCGCAAGAAAATAGCCCCAAAACGGGAATCACGCTCTCATTCAACCTTAACCTCCATCACGGTTCAACCAAATTAAAGTAGTTTCCCGCCCCGCCGATGGCGCATTCATAGCAGTGCCAGAGACTCATGAATGCGGCGACTTAAACACTGTGCCCAGTAGAGCCATGGCGGAGCCTTTGATATGAAGACCAAGTCGCCGTTGATTCGAAGAGTTCAAATCGGGTTTGGTGCCGCTATTCTGACCTTGCTGGTGGTGGGCGCGATCTTTTATCGGAGCATGATCGAGTCAGGTGAAAGCGACCAGTGGGTGCGGCATAGCCATGAGGTTCTGGAGAACCTCCAGGACTTGCGTTCGGCCATGGACAACGTGGAATCGGCCGACCGCGGATTCGTATTAACGGGCCAGGAATCCTACGTCGACTCCTTTCGCGCGAACCGGTTGATTGCCGAGCAGGCCGAGGCCACGATCGGTAGTCTGACGGTGGACAATCGCCTGCAGCAGAACCGTCTTCCAGAACTCGCCAGGCTGATGGCGGAGAAGATCCAGTTCGCGGAGATGGTGATCAATCTGCGCCGGACGCAAGGCCTTGAGCCGGCGGCGGCGGCGATTCAAAGCGGAGCGGGCAAACGGATCATGGACGAGTTTCAAACCCTGATTGGCGAGATGCGGGAGGAAGAGCAGCGCTTGTTGCTGCAGCGCATCGCGGATGCGGAGCAACGGCTGAGGTACACCAAGAACGTCTTGGTGCTGGGAACTCTTCT
This sequence comes from uncultured Acidobacteriaceae bacterium, assembly GCA_963807725.1. Classification (GTDB taxonomy): domain Bacteria; phylum Acidobacteriota; class Terriglobia; order Terriglobales; family Acidobacteriaceae; genus Acidiflorens. Next base: position 804,754 of record CAWECL010000019.1, on the reverse strand, counting down.
GGGGTTGTTGATAACCGCGGGCGCGGGTTGGAGTGCGCAGCGCGACCAAGTCGCGCGCGCCCTGGCGGAGGACGCCCGGCGCGACGGTGAGCAGAGCTTCGCGGCGCTGGCGAACAACATCTCCCAATTGGCATGGATGGCGGATGAGAAGGGCTACATCTTCTGGTACAACGACCGCTGGTTTGATTACACCGGGACGACTCTGGCGGACGTGGTCGGGTGGGGCGGCCAAGAAGCGCTTCATCCCGATCATCGGCAGCGAGTGATGGACAAGATCAAGCGCAGTTTCGCGGCCGGCGAGATCTGGGAAGATACGTTCCCGCTCCGTGGCCGCGATGGCAGCTACCGCTTGTTTCTCTCGCGTGCTGTTCCCATCCGCAGTGCGGAGGGCAAGGTTTTGCGCTGGTTTGGCACCAATACCGACATCAGCGAGAGCCAGGAATCGGGGGCGAAGTATCGCGGCCTACTGGAAGCTGCTCCGGACGCCATGGTGGTGGTGAACGCTGCCGGGGAAATCGTTCTGCTGAATGTTCGGACCGAGAAGGAGTTTGGCTACGAACGCGATGAACTGGTGGGGAGGCCGGTGACGACGATCATCCCGAAGGGCTTCGCGGAACGACTGATCAGCGACGGCACGCGCAGCGCGGCCGAAGCGCTGGCGCAGCAGATCGGTACTGGAATCGAGCTTATCGGAAAGCGCAGAGACGGCAGCAAGTTTCCCATCGAAATCATGCTGAGTCCGCTCGAAAGTCCGGACGGGATTCTGGTGACGGCAGCCATCCGCGATATCAGCGTGCGTCAGGCCGCGGAAAAGCATTTGGTGAGGGCGGAGAACAAGTACCGCGGACTCCTGGAAGCCGCTCCGGATGCCATGGTGGTGGTGAACGCGGATGGAAAGATCGTTCTCTTGAATGTGCGAGCGGAAAAGACGTTCGGATACGACCGCGATGAACTTCTGGGCCGAAAGGTAATGAACATCATCCCCCAAGGCTTCGCGGAGCGCCTTGTCGCGGATGGCGCCCGGTCCACCAAGGATGCGCTGGCGCAGCAGATCGGCACGGGAATCGAACTTATCGGGCAGCGAAAAAATGGAAGCAAGTTTCCCATCGAGATCATGTTGAGCCCGCTCGAGAGTCCCGAAGGAATTCTGGTGACGGCGGCGATCCGCGACATCAGCGCGCGCAAGACCGCAGAAACGCATCTCGCTCAGATGGAAGGCAGGTACCGCGGGCTGCTGGAAGCCGCTCCCGATGCCATGGTGGTCGTAAACGTCGGTGGGAAGATCGTTCTGCTGAACGCGCAAGCGGAGAAGCAGTTTGGCTATCGCCGCGATGAACTGCTGGGGCAGAAGGTGAACAATATTATTCCCAGGGGCTTCGCGGAACGGCTGATCGCAGATGGTCTTCGCTCGGCGGAGGACGCGCTCGCGCAGCAGATTGGCACCGGGATTGAGTTAACGGGACGGCGCAAGAACGGAACCGATTTTCCCATCGAGATTATGCTGAGCCCGCTCGCGAGTACCGAAGGAATTCTGGTAACGGCGGCGATCCGCGACATCAGCACCCGGAAAGGCGCCGAAGCCAACCTGCTTCGTAAGGTCGAGGAACTGAACCGCTCGAACGTGGAACTGGGACAGTTCGCCTACATTGCCTCCCACGATTTGCAGGAACCGCTGCGCATGGTGGCCAGTTACACCCAGCTCTTGTCCAGCCGCTACAAGGGCAAGCTGGACGCCGAGGCCGATGAGTTTATCAATTTCGCGGTAGACGGGGCCAATCGAATGCAGCGTTTGATCTCGGATCTGCTGGCCTTTTCACGGGTCGGGACAAAGGGAAGGGATCTAATCCATACTTCCAGTGAAGAGGCATTGCGACAGGCCCTGCGGAATCTGCGCGCCGCCATTGAGGAAAGCCATGCCGTCGTGACCCAGGACCCCATGCCCACCGTCCTAGCGGACGAGTCGCAACTGACTCAGTTGTTTCAAAACCTCATTGGCAACGCCATCAAGTACCAAAACTCCGGCTCGCCTCGAGTACACGTCTCGGTCACCCAGAATGGCGAGGGGAAATGGCTATTTTCGGTGAAGGACAACGGACTGGGAATCGCTCCGCAATACTTCGAAAGAATTTTTGGCATGTTTCAGAGGCTGCACAAGCGGGAAGAGTTCGCTGGCACCGGCATAGGCCTGGCCATCTGCAAAAAGATTGCCGAACGGCATGGCACCAGCGTTTCGGTCGAGTCAGAACCTGGGCAGGGAGCCACTTTCAGCTTTGCTCTGCAAGGAAGCGAAAGGAAATTATCTATTCCAGTGGATACACAGATGGGGGAGACAGTATGCCGCTAGAAGTTCTGTTGATCGAAGACAGTCCCGGAGATGTCCGGCTGACTCAGGAAGCTTTTAGCGCTGCCAACGTGAACGGTCGTTTACACGTGGCTAGCGACGGCGTTGAGGCCATGGCCTTTCTGAAACGTGAGGGAGTTCACTCAGATGCCCCTCGACCGGATCTTATCCTGCTGGATCTGAACATGCCTAGGATGGACGGCCGGGAGGTTCTGGCTCGCATGAAGAGGGATGACAATCTGAAAACGATCCCAATCGTGATCCTGACCACATCCGACTCGGAAGGGGACATTTCAAAAAGCTATCAACTGCACGCGAATTCCTACCTCTGCAAGCCGGTGCAGTTCGCCGCCTTCGAGAACCTGGTGAAGAGCATCAACGATTTCTGGCTGACCAAGGCCAGGTTACCGCAACCGCGATAGGCCCAGGGCGCAGAACGATCAGGAACTCCTCCCGTTTGGTGACGGTGCGAAGGCGGGCCAGCCCCCGCTCGCCATCCGCTGCGGTGTCAGGAATGTCCCGGGTCTATTCTGTCAGGGACGCGCCCGGTCTGAACCGGTGCTACCCCACCCCCCCCCTTTGTCATACCATTAGAATCATAGGGATACAGCTACATAATAGATTCTAAAGGGCCAATTTCGTACATAATTCATTCCTAAGGAGTTATGGGGTTATTTCCCGCGGTTCGCGGCTACGGACGCTTCAATTGTCGAGGAACGGGTGCAAGCCGGCAAACTTTGTTTGCCTTGGGATCTATTCTAAATGCGGCTGCTAGACCTCTTTCGTGGGGTGTACGAAGGTGGATGAAAGGTCGATGAAATGGAATCCGAATCTTTGTAGGTGAGGCGTGAACATGGTGTCGAGGCTGGAGGTGCTCAACCTTTGAAAATCACGAAGGGTGAGGCAGCCGGTTTGGTGATGACGTAAAGGGGGCCAGCCCCCTTCGCAAATGCATCATCACGGAAACCGGTTGCCGGAACTGGCAAAAAAGCCTCGCTCCCGACCACAAGAAATATTTTGCGGGCCGATGATAAGACTTGCCGTGAGTTTGCGCTGTTAGAGACAGAGGCCGAAAACGCTCCCCAGGGGCGACATCGGCAAGATGCCTCTAAAAGGAGACGGCCATGCGTAACAAAACCTTGTGGTGCAGTTTGATTCTAAGTCTCGCGAGCGCGGCACTCGCGCAAGAGCCGGTTCAGCCAACCATCCCAAGGAAAACGGTGGAGGCGGTCTCGCCCCATGCGACGCAAACCTGCGATGTTACCTATTCCAGTGGAACAGCCGACACAGCCACCAAGTTCTGCGTCACCGTGAACGGCAATATTCCCACGTTCTCCGTGAGGGGTATCCAATTGTTCGCCCCAGCCGGGAGTGCGGCCGACCTGGAAGGTTATGGAGTCTGTGACGTCACCGGCGGCCAGCTCTACCTCGACTACGCGGCATACGACAATGATTTATGGAATCCTTCGACGTTGAAGCAGAGCGGCAATACGGTGACCGTGACGCGGACAACCTCGGACGGAAACTGGCAACTGACGCAGACCATCGTGAACGTACCGGCTACCGCGGGCTCCGTTGGTTCGGCGAAGTTTACGATGAAGCTTAAAAACCTTTCGAAAATCGCCCGCGCCGCCACACTGTTGCGGTATGCCGCTGAGAATGTCACCTTCGATGGCCAGAACACCAACGTCTACAACACGACTACGCAGTCGGCGAGCGGCCAGTTCGAATACCTGGCAGGGCTGATGATCACTGTCAACAGTTTTCCGCACGATTTTGACTCAGTAGGTTACGCGCAAAACATTCAATCCGGGCCCAATCCGTGTAACCCCTACACGAATCTGGTCGTCACCCCGCCGTACGAGGGTCTTGGATCGATCGTAGCGCTGTGGCAGAACAGCTCGATAAAGACCGCTCCCGGAGCAGTGCTTAGCGTGACCGGCTACTACAGGCCGTTCTAAATTGCGAGGCGAGCTGACCGCTTTTCCGCGCCGCTTCACGCCTCTGAAAGCGAACGGGAGCGAAACGGCGCGATTACACTCATGGACCAGCGGCCAGCCGAATTCTCAGTTAGTGGAATCGCCCGGTTTGCGCTAATTTGATCCGCAGTGGTCGGCCTGGCTTCTACAGCTCGAGTCACACTGCACGGCCAGAGATAACCCACACCACTATGTTCACGCACGGAAGCAGGGCGATCAGAGGTTCCCTGTCTCTAAGCCACCAGACAAACCCGACCGACGCTGGATACGTCCAGATGGACGCAACAAAGATATACACTGCGAGGCTCGGGCCGGCATCGAATGCCATCCCCGACACGGTGGCGAAAAGGAACCACGGCACTAAAAGAATCATCCACAGCAAGAACAAAGCTGCCGCGATCTGTTCGAGGGTTTGCTTGTTCACTATCCAGCCTCTTCTTCAAGTGCTTTCAGGATAATCCCTTTGTCAATCCGCTTCGCGCCGGATGCAGGGCGCTGGCCCACCTTCGCATCATCCCGAAACCGCCTGCCTCACCCTTCGTGGTTCTCGAAGGTAAGCACCACCGCCCTCGACGACATGTTCATTAGTGCAAGCGGGTCCTTCGCCGCTAAAGCATTTTCCTCCCGCGCCGATTCTTTAAAGCGTACCTCTGGATACACGGGCCAGCCCGTTCGCCGTACCCCTCCAGCAGCGTCTTCGCCTTATGATGTTGGCATCCTTTACAAGATGCTGGGCTGCAAGCGGGGTTTGAATGGACGGCTGTTCGTTGTTTGCCACGGCGGAGGTCGGAGATGCAACCCGCATGCAGGCCCTGGTCGTCGACGATTCCGCCGTTTACCGCAAGCTGATCGGCGATCAACTGCGCAGCTGGGGCTTTGAGGTCACGCTGGCGGAGTGCGGCTCCGACGCATGGACCCTGCTGCAACAACCGGAGTCGCCCAAGCTGGTTCTGCTCGACTGGGTGCTGCCCGATCTCGATGGCATCGAACTCTGCAAACGCATACGGGTTGCGGGTTCTACGGGTCCGTACGTTTACGTCATCCTTTTGACCGGCAAAGAGGGCCACCAGAATATGCTCGACGCCATGCAAGCTGGAGCGGACGATTTCCTGGCCAAGCCATTCGATGAGCTCGAATTCAGGGCGCGGCTATTGGTTGGCAAGCGGATTCTCGACTTGCAGGAAGAACTGGTGGCCGCTCGCGAATCCATGCGCCACGCCGCCACGCACGACAATCTTACCGGGTTGATGAATCGGGGTGAGATTGTCGCCAAGCTGCAGCGCGAGCTGGAGCGGGGACAGCGAGAACAGTCTCCGGTGGGCGTGATTCTCGGCGACATCGATCATTTCAAGAGAGTCAACGACACGCTCGGCCATCTGTTCGGAGATGAGGCATTGCGCGAAGTCGGCCAGCGGCTGCGGGGACAACTCCGCGTCTACGATGGCGTTGGACGTTATGGCGGAGAAGAATTTCTGATGATTCTTCCCAACTGCGATCTGCCAAATTCTCTGCAGCGCGCCAATGAACTGCGGGAGATCATTGCCGCCGCACCCGTGATTTGTGGCGACCAGGAGCGCCTGATCACCATGAGCATGGGAGTCGCCGTATCCGGTTGCGATGGGAAAAGTGAAATAGAAGCTCTGTTGAATCAGGCCGACGCCGGCCTCTACGTGGCAAAAGAAAATGGACGGAACCGTATCGAATACTTCATCGGTCCAGCCCCAGCCTCTGAAAGAGTCAGTGCCAAACAGAAAGTATCCGCACGAGCTCGCAAGCATTAACCCAGAAGAAACTCCACAGCGGACATAAGTGGTAGGCTTCTTTCGAGAACGTGGCGTCTGCTGGATACACAATCCAATCGTGTTGCCCAATCTGCCATCCCGGAATCTTGCATCCCGCATCAAACAGAGCGCCCGCAACGCCGGATTCGACCTGTGCGGCATTGCGCCGGTCGGCGACTTTAGCGAATTGCTGGTCTTCCCCGCATGGATCGACGATGGCAAGCACGGAGAAATGAAGTACCTTGCAGCGCGCGATGATGCGGGAGAACTGAAACGCGCAGCGCTCGCCCGCGTCGCTCCTTGGGCCCGGAGCGTCGTGGTATGCGCCATCAACTACAATACGGCGCATCCCTATTCGACCGAGACAAAGGACGCGAGCCGCGGCTGGATTTCGCGCTATGCCTGGGCCCGCGAGGACTACCACGAGGCGGTGCTGCGCCGTCTGCGCCAGATCGAAGAAGACCTGCGCGGATTCGTTGCCGCTACCAACGACATGAACGATAGCGGCGACTTACAACTTCGTTCCTACGTCGACACCGGTCCGATCGTGGAGCGCGTTTACGCCAAGTATGCCGGTATTGGATGGATCGGCAAGAACACTTGCATCATTAATCAGAAAATAGGATCGTGGCTTTTTCTGGGAGTGATCCTGACGTCGATCGATCTCACCTCAAGTCAGGACGATCTTGCTGCGCCCGATCTCCCGGCACCAGATCGTTGCGGAACTTGCACCCGTTGCATCGCGGCCTGCCCAACCCAGGCGATTACGGCGCCGGGCGTGCTCGATGCGCAGTTGTGCATCTCCTATCTGACAATCGAAAAGCGAGGCGAGATTCCGGAAGCCTTGCGCCGGGGCATGGGCCGCCAAGTCTATGGATGCGACATCTGCCAGGATGTGTGTCCCTGGAACCGCAAGGCGCCGGTGACTTCGGCGGCAGAATTCGAGGCGCGAGATGGACTAGTCAATCCGGCTTTGGAGTGGCTCGCTGAAATGAAACCGGAGGAATTTCGCGAGAAATTTCGCGGATCGCCGCTAAAGCGGGCCAAGCTTTCGGGTTTGCGGCGAAATGCGGTGATTGCCATGGGAAACAGCGGCGACAAAAGATTCGCAGCTACACTCGCGAGGCTAGCCTCGGACGATGACCCGGTGGTCGCCGAGCATGCGCAGTGGGCGTTGAAACAGCTCACGTTGTAACTTACGTAGAAACATTCTTCCGATAAACGACGAAGCCCGAGTGCTCCGCCACTTTGTCGTAGACTAGCATGGCCGTGCGATTCGATTGGTGAGTATGCCAATACACGCGCGCCACGCCCGCGAGCTTTGCCTGTTCGTAGACCGCGTGAATCAGCCGCCGGCCAATTCCCTTACCGCGCGTCGACTCTTTGGTGAAGAGGTCTTGCAGATAGCAAGTTGGCGCGATCGAAATCGTGCTGCGATGAAAAAGATAATGGACTAATCCCACCAATTCTCCATCATCCTCAGCAACCAGGGCACGGACAGGTTCATACGCATCAAAGAAGCGCGTCCAAGTCATCTGCGTAATCTCGTCGGGCAGCGCTGTCTCACCGAAGCGGCCGTAAAATTTGTTATAGCCCTGCCACAGCGGAAGCCATTGCGGAAAATCGGAACGAACCACGAAACGGATGGTTGGTATTTCAGACATTCACTCTCCAATATTGGTCTAAACGGACGATGCGCTCGTCCATCGTATATCGGAGGCCGGCATTACAATCGAGGGTTCATTTGTATGTAACGTCAGCGAAGGGCGACAAATCATGTTCGAGACAAATCTCCTCCACGACAAGCGAATCCTGATTACTGGCGGCGGCACGGGCCTTGGCAAAGCCACCGCTCAACGCTTTCTGGAGCTTGGCGCCGAAGTCTATATCTGCGGACGGCGCCAGGATGTTCTTGCCGCCACTGAGAAAGAGCTACGCGATCGTAATGGCGGTAAAATCCATTCGCACGCTTGCGATGTGCGTGACGCGGCTGCGGTTGAAGAGTTGATCTCCCGCATTTGGAGTGACGGTCCGCTGGATGTACTCATGAACAATGCCGCCGGAAATTTCCTGGCGCGTACCGAAGAACTTTCGATGGGCGCGTTTCAATCTGTGATTGGAATTGTGCTGATGGGCACGCTGCACACAACGATGTCCTGCGGACGCCGCTGGCTGGCAGCAAAGCAGAAAGCCGTCGTACTCAACATCACCACGACCTATACCGAAACAGGGTCGGCCTATGTGGTGCCGTCAGCGGTCGCTAAAGCTGGGGTGCAGGCGCTCACGCGCAGTCTGGCCGTCGAGTGGGGAGATCGCGGCATACGCATGAATGCCATCGCTCCCGGACCGGTTCCAACGGAAGGCGCATTCTCGCGTCTGCTGCCGCGTCCGGAACTGGAGATCGCCGCGAAAAAACGTAATCCTCTGGGAAGGTTCGGCACGACCGAAGAGTTTGCCAACCTCGCCGCATTCCTGGTCAGCGACGGCGCAGGTTATATCAACGGAGAAGTCGTAACCATGGACGGTGGCGAGTGGTTGCAAGGGGCCGGCGAATTCACGGCGATGGGGCGGGAGCTAACCGAAGAAGAATGGCAGAATATGAAACCGAAAAAGACGGGTGGATCGAAATCAGGCTAAAACGACGGGAAGTGTGGGAAGTCGAAGTTTCGGAAGTCAGGGTGGGATTTGAGAAACTGAGACCTAACGGCTGACGCCGAGACCTAAAAGCTCCGCAAAAAACGAAAGCGCCCGGACTCGTTAGAGTCATCGGACGCTCGTCGAACAGCCCTCCCCCGAAGTCTGCTCAAGAACACTCTACGTTTTTTCGCTTAGGCTGGGAATGGCACGAATGGGGGGTTCCTGTGGAACGATCTGGTAGGCCCGGGGTGACTCGAACACCCAACCCTCGGTTTAGAAAACCGATGCTCTATCCAGTTGAGCTACGGGCCCTTAACGGCCGGCGTCCTAGCCTTACCGGCACTATAGCTATCAGATTATAGGGGATACCCAGCCCGTCAAGGCAGTTTCCAGGCAAAGAAATAGCCCATTTCGAACGGAAACGGGCTCTCGAAAATCGGGCAAGACCATGTGATCTAAGGGCTATTCAGTCTTTCAGCGGGACCATGGTTCGATCGCCGCGGCAAAAGGTTGCCACTTTCAGCAATCCGCCATGGGGCTGCGGCATGGTCATAACCGGGCCATAGCAGTAGACGGCGTGACCGGTGGCAGCGAAGTACCACTGCCCGCCCTTTTTCTTTGCCGGTTGCTGGCTGGAGGTGGGGGCGGGCTGATCCTGTGGTGCGAACTTGGGGACGGGAAGCGACAATAGCAGAGCCAGCGCAAGGGTCTTCATTTTAGGGTCTCGCTTGCCTCACGGCCCTTAGGGTGGGCCGTGTTCCACAGAACGTCGTTGCTCTTCTTTTTAACTTTTAACTTAACTTTTAGTTTTGACTACTTTGCAGCTCTTAAATACCTGCGTTGCGGCTGACGGCGATTGCTAGATCACCCCGGTAAAGCGGCGCACGTCCTCTAAATCCGCCGCCGGTTTCCCCGGAATTTCCTTGGTGGCGCGAGCCGACTTGCCGGGCCGCTTGGCATCTTTGTCCGATCCCTTTGCGCCCTGGGCCGGATCTGCAGCAGCGTTGCCGGCACCGGCATTGCCGCTGTCGGCGGTTTTCTGACCGACCTGCGCGGAGGCCTTGTCGTGCGGCCGCTTCCCGTCGTCGCGGGCCATCTTGCCCTTGAGCGCGGCCAATTGGGTGCTGTCTTTCATCATTTCGCGGATGAGGCTCCGCTGCGATTCGATGGTCTGTCCTTGCTCGAAAACCAGCATGGTCAGAATGCAATAGGAGACGACGAACAGAATCACCAAGAGCGGCAGAATGGCTGCGGGTCGCGTCCTGGATTTAGGAGCTGCGTACTCGGCGCTGTAAATGACGGTCAAAGGAGCCCCCAGGTTCGCCCTTTAAATCCGGGCGTCGCAGAGGATAGTGCACCCCTGAAACCATACGAAACCGACGGTCTAAGTATTTGTTGTATTTGGAGTTAGCAGAAGAACACTGGGACAGCCCAAATTCGCTGGTGCAAGCATCTGCACTTTATGAGTAACGAAGGCAGCGTTACCACGGTAAGGTCGATCCATTGGATGGGGATCGGCGCCAGACGCCCGTTTGGCGGGCGAAGTGCCTGTCCCCCCATCGCAACAAGTGATCTGAGGCGAGATCTCAATCCGCTTTCAGCGCCACATACTTTCGGCCCGCATACAGCCGGTACCCGGCACCGTCCTTCTCGATCTTCAACGGAACCGGATGCTTGAGCTGATCATCGTTTTGGCTGGCAATCGAGAGTAGATCCGTCGCCGCCACGTTCATCACCACAAACTTGCCATCCTTGAAGCCAAAGCCATATTCCCCCGGCTCAAGTGTCGCTCCATCAAAAATGAGCTTGGTCTCAGTAATCAAAAATCCCTGATATTTCTCCTGGATCGCGGTGGAATATCCGGACGTGTCCACCAACCCAGCGAGCACCACTTTGCCTGCTGAATTCTTCAAGCCGGCGGTGTTTCGCGCCTGCACAGCTGCGCTCTGGCCGGAAAAATAATATGTGGCCGGCGAAATTTTCTGTACCTGTTCGCTGCTCAGAACTTGTGCGCTGGCCGAACCGAGTGCGATGGCCGCCAAGGCTGCCAGCCACATCCCTTTCAATCTGTGATTCCTGAACATTGCACTGCTCCTAGATTTCATTCCCGACCTGTACCCGTGATCTCAGCCTTCTGGATTTTACAAGAGCCCACACAGACAATTTCGTTTGACCGCAACATTCGGATAGTCCGTGTGACCCGCGCAGCCTATGTTACCTGCATGGCCACCAATGCGATACTTTCAGAGGAAGCGATGAAGCCAACTGTACAACCAACCGGAGCCTTAAGCCGCAGGGACCCGATCGAAAAGAAACTCGATCATCAAATCGATGAGCAAATCGATCGACGAATCGAAGACTGCCGCTGGCAAGCCGTGCTCGATCGCAACGTCTCTCAAGATGGAGCCTTTGTCTTCGCCGTCTCGAGTACCGGAATTTTCTGCCGTCCGTCGTGCCCTTCAAAACGAGCACGCCGTGAGAATGTGAGCTTTTTTGATGGCGCGCCCGACGCCGAACAGGCCGGGTATCGCGCGTGTTTGCGTTGCTGTCCCAAGGCAATCGATGGCAACCCGCAATCGGCACTCGTCCGCGCCATGTGCCGCCACATCGAGCAACACATCGAAGACCGGCTGACGCTGAAGCTTCTCGCCAAACAACTCCGCCTGAGTCCCTTTCACCTGCAACGCACCTTCAAGTCTGTTCTTGGAGTTTCGCCCAAGGCTTACATTGATGCCGTCCGTTTGCGCCAGGTGAAGCAGAATTTGCGATCCGGTTACGACGTCACGACTGCGCTGTACGCCGCCGGATACGGCTCCAGCAGCCGGCTCTACGAACGGACGGCAACGCAACTGGGCATGACGCCGGAAAAATATCGCCGCGGAGCCGTGGCAGCCGTCGTCCGTTACACCATCGCCAACTCGCCTCTTGGGCGCATGCTGATCGCCGCCACCGACCAGGGAATCTGCGCGATACAATTCGCCGATTCCGACCAGCAATTGCAGCAAGGCCTGATCCGCGAGTTCCCTTTTGCGACCCGTCGCCGCGACGACGCCGCCATGTCTGAGTGGTGTGATCGGCTGGCGCGTCTTATTCAGGGACAGGAAGCCAACCCCTCGCTCCCGCTCGATATCCGCGCGACCGCCTTTCAGCGCAGAGTGTGGGAAGCCCTACAGAGAATTCCGCGCGGAGAAACGCAATCCTACAGCGCCGTAGCCAAGACAATCGGGATGCCAAGAGCCACGCGAGCCGTAGCCCGTGCCTGCGCAACGAATCCCGTAGCTGTAGCCATTCCCTGTCATCGAGTGATCCGGGAAGACGGCGAGCTGGGAGGCTATCGCTGGGGTATCGGCCGGAAAGAACGCTTATTGGTTTTGGAGAAGCAGGCTGGCGCTTGAACCCGCGCGGGGAGGCCGTTCCAGGGTCGCACCGCACTTGACGGCCATGTTTTGGGCGGCGTAACCTTGCCTCGGTCGGCCCAGACGCTTCTGGGTGAATGGTCAGTCCCCGCCAGTTTTTTCAGATGGTTTGCCAGTGTCGCACTGACCACGGCTCGCGAAAGTTCCTAAACTTCACGCTAGCTAACTGGCAGCACACCAGCCCTTAGAGGAGATTCCGTATGAGCTTACTCGATCAATTCAGCAATGTTCTCAAGCAGTACACCGGCGGAGCAGCACCTAACACCGCCAACGCAACGGATCACTTCGACCAGGTCGCACAAGCCGCTCCGCAGAGCGTTATCGCCGAAGGCATTGCGGCCGTGTTCCACTCAGACCAAACGCCCGCTTTCGGCAATTTAGTCAGCAGCATGTTCAGCCAGTCCAATGGAGAACAAAAAGCTGGCGTCTTGAACCAGTTGCTCGCATCCGTCGGCCCCACCGCAATGGCACAGCTGGCGGGCGGAGGAGCTCTCGCGAGTTTGCTGGGAAGCGGAGCCAAAGAAATTACTCCGCAACAGGCGCAGAGTATTTCTCCCGAGGTCGTACAGCAGATTGCCGATCACGCCCAGAAGGCGGACCCTTCAATCATCGATAAGGCGAGCGCGTTTTACGCTCAACACACGACGCTGGTAAAGACCCTGGGCGGCGCGGCTCTGTCGATCGCTTTAGCCAAAGTAGCCGAGCGTCAAAAAGCTGCCTGAACCTATTTCGAGGGAATCCGTATTTGCGCAAATCCGCGCCGCTTGCGGATTCCCGCTTCTTAACCTGATGAAGACGGCCTGATAAAGACGGAGGGAATTATGTTTGCCCTGCTCTGGGAAATATTAATCGGATTGATCGTGGGAGCCATTGCCAAGCTTCTGATGCCGGGCAAAGATCCGGGAGGAATGTGGGTGACCATCATCATCGGCATCGCCGGCTCAATCGGAGCGACCTTTCTCGGCCAACTGATCGGCTGGTACAAACAAGGACAATCTGCTGGTTTTATGATGTCGGTTCTGGGCGCGGTGCTGATCCTCTGGATCTATCGCTTGGTCAAGAGTAAAGCAACCGCCTGAGTCTAATTACAAAGGGCTCTCCTGATTTAAAATGGCCTATCCAAAAGGAGAGCCGCCATGCCTCATCATGAAAATGAACAGGATCACAAACTCGAAGCAGTGTCTCGCGACTGGTCGCGGCGCGATTTTGTCGCTTTGACGGTAGCCGCAGGCCTCGCCTCAACCGTCCCGGCCATGGCTGCCGATCTGCCGGTCGTCGAGACTAATGTCGAGATCAAGACTCCCGATGGCTCCTGCGATGCTGTGTTTATTCATCCTGCAACCGGTTCGTATGCTGGCGTGCTGATATGGCCCGATGCTCTCGGACTTCGTCCCGCCATGCGTGACATCGGCAAACGCATCGCGGCTGAGGGATACTCGGTGCTGGTGCCGAATCCGTTCTATCGCAGCGCCAAAGCTCCCGTATTCGACGGCCCTTTTGACTTCAAAAATCCAGCCGACATGGCGAAATTGCAAAAGCTCCGGGAGCCGCTGAATGCGCCGGGTGCGGTCGAGAACGACGCGACTGCCCATATCGCTTTCCTCGACGCGCAATCACAAGTGAACAAGTCGAAAAAAATCGGCACCCAAGGGTATTGCATGGGAGGGCCAATGGTGGTGAGAACCGCAGCGGCAGTACCCAATCGCGTTGGCGCCGGCGCGTCGTTCCATGGTGGCGGCCTGGTCACCGATAAACCGGATAGCCCCCATCTGCTCGCGCCCAAGATTAAGGCGCGGATGTATTTTGGAATCGCATCCAACGACGACGCGAAACAGCCTGATGCGAAAGACAAATTGAAGCAGGTGTTTGCGGCGGCGAATGTTCCCGCGGAAATCGAAGTGTACGCTGGAGCTATGCACGGCTGGTGCATCCCCGACATGCCGCTCATGGATGGCAAGCCGATTTACAACAAGGCCGATGCCGAGCGCGCCTGGAGCAAACTGGTCGCGCTCTATGCCGCGGCCCTGGCCTGAAATGGTGGCCTAAAACGACGGCCTAATACGAGGATTCGAGGCGGGCTGTGGTTGAAGCAACAATCGCCGGGAGCCCCAGGCGGCGACGAGCTTCATCCAACACTGCTGCAGTGCTTGTAGCTCCGCACCGCGTCACACCTAAAGCGCGCACCCGGAGCAGCGCATCCAAATCGCGAATGCCACCTGCCGCCTTCACCTGAACCGAAGGCGGAGAATGCTTTCGCATCAGCACGAGATCCGCGTCAGTGGCGCCCGTCGGCGCATAGCCGGTTGATGTTTTCACCCAATCGGCGCCAATTTCGGCGCAGATCTCACACAATCGAATTTTCTGATCATCGTTGAGGTAGGCGTTTTCAAAGATGACCTTCACCTTCCGTCCCGCCGCGTGTGTGGTTTCCACCACAGCGCGGATGTCATCTGCTACATAAGGCCAGTCGCCGCTTAACACCTTGCTGACGTTCACGACCATGTCGAGTTCCTCGCCGCCATCGGCCAGCGCCTGGCGAGCCTCGGCCGCCTTGATCGCGGTAGTGTGACCTCCGTGGGGAAATCCGATGGTAGTGCTCGGTCGAACCGAACTGCCGCGCAAACGCTCCGCGCAGTGTTTGAGCCCGTAGGGCATGATGCAAACGCTGGCCACGTCGTAGGCCAGCGCCAGCGAAATGCCCTTCTCAAGATCGTCCCACTTCAATGTGGGATTCAGGAGCGAATGATCGATCATCTTCGCAACTTCAGGATAGGAGTACGCCAAAGACATGGGTTGGACCTCAAAGATTAAAGATAAAAGGGACGCCAGAGCGGCTCTGCTACTCAGCCTGCTTCGTGATATTGAGCAGCACGCCGACGCACATCAATGTCACGAACAGCGAAGACCCGCCGTAGGAAACGAAGGGCAGCGGAATGCCCTTCGTCGGCATCAGCCCGAGCACGACGCTGATATTGATGAACGCCTGCAACACGATCATGCTGGTGATGCCCACCGCCAGGAAGCGGCCGAAGTTATCCTGGGTTCGGAGTGCCGCGCGAGTTCCACGCCACAAGAAAATCGCAAAAAGAATCACCACGGCGAGCGCCCCGACCAGACCTAATTCTTCTGCGGTGACGGCAAAGATAAAATCCGTATGCGGTTCGGGAAGATAAAACAGTTTCTGCTTCCCCTCCATCAAGCCAAGTCCAGTCACACCGCCGGTCGAAACGGCAATCAGAGACTGAATGATGTGGAAGCCGAATCCTTTTGGATCAGCATAAGGATTCATGAATGCGAGAATGCGGTCCCTGCGATAAGAAACGTGAAAGATCAGAAAATAGAGCGGCAGCAATGCCGCCGCAAAAGCGTATCCAAAATAGCGCACGCGGATGCCGGCGACGAACAGGACGCAGGCGGTAATGCCCGCGCAAGCGATGGCAGTTCCAAGGTCAGGCTGAAAAACAATCAGCCCGAGAAAAACCATTGTGGGCACGATTGCCGGAAGCAGGGTATTGCGCCAGTCATCCATCGCCTTCGTTTTATTTTCAAGAAACCACGCGAGAAATAAGATAAGGGCGGGCTTCGCCAATTCTGAAGGCTGGAGCGACACGGGGCCCAAACGAAACCAGCGGTGGGTACCGTGGGCGCGATCGAGAAAAAACACCGAAATGAGCAGCAGCGTCGTAAAACCCAGCAGCGAGAAAACCAGCGCCGGATGTTGCAGACGTTTGTAGTCCACTTTCATCGCGATAATCATCACCGCAAGTCCGGCGACGGCCCATACCAGTTGCTTCAGCAGAAACTCGTATGCCGAACCAAATCGCTCCTTGGCCATCACCGCGGAGGCGCTGAAAACCATGACCAGCCCGACAAATACCAGGATCGTGGTCACGGTGAACATCCAGCGATCGACGCTAACCCGCTTTGCCATGCTGAATCCATTTCACCATGAGAGATGTTGGCACAAAGAAGTTTCGCGCGTGAATCGCGGTAGAGGGATAACTGAGTTGGTTCAACAGCCAACCTTCAAGTAGCTAATCTTCAAGTGCAGCGCCAAGCGCCCCGCCCGTCCGGCAAGACTCTACGTAGTGCTAGACATCGCCAACGAATGCACGGCCTCTTTAAAAATTCGGCCACGGTGCTCGTAACTCTGGAATTGATCAAAACTTGCGCAGGCGGGAGCAAGAAGAACCACGTCGCCCGCAACTGCCGATTTACTCGCCCGCCGCACCGCATTCTCCAAAGTTTCCGCGTGATCGATTTCCGCAGCGCTTCTAATCTGCGATTCGATCTTGGCGGCCGCGGCTCCGATTGTGTAGACGCGTTTCACCCGCTGTCGCAACAAATCGTTGAGCACCGTGTAATCGCTGCCCTTATCTTTGCCGCCAAGAATCAGGTGAATATTGGCCGGGAAAGATTCCAAGGCCTTGATCGTGGCGTCGACGTTCGTCGCCTTGGAGTCATTGTAGTAATCGATGCCCGCAATCCGCGCGACGAATTCCAAGCGATGTTCGACCGCTTTGAAATTGCGCACTGCCTGGCGAATCTGTTCCGGCTCGCAGCCGACGAGCATGCCGACCAAAACCCCGGCGAGCACGTTTTCAACGTTGTGCGTGCCCTGCAGTGGAATCTCCGCAATCGGCATGATCTCACGCTCGAAATGACCATCGTTCACGTAAATGTGCGAGCCGCGCGTGTAAGCACCCTTTTCAACCTGCTTCTTGCGGCTGAACCAGAACAGCTGGCCGCCGGTTCGATGCGATAGTTCAGTCGTCGCGGGATCATCGGCGTTGAGGACGGTGAAATCTTCCGAGCGCTGGTTTTCAAAAATGCGCGCTTTAGCATTCACGTAATTTGCAAAAGTCTTGTGCCGATCAAGATGATCGGGCGTGATGTTGAGAATCACAGCGATCCGTGGCCGAAAATCGACGATCGTCTCCAGTTGAAAGCTCGATACTTCGAGCACAGTCCAGGTCGCGGGGCCAGCCTGCCCTACAAAGCTGATCGCGGGAGTCCCGATGTTGCCGCCTACCAGCGTGGGGAAATTACCGGCGGCAATAATCTCGCCTGCCAACGATGTGGTCGTGGTTTTGCCGTTAGCTCCAGTAATCGCAACAATCGAACCGGGCAGAAACCGCGCCGCCAGCTCGATTTCGCCGATGACCAGTTCTCCCAGATTGCGCGCCTGCACCAGTTGCGGCGCATCGACGGGAACACCCGGACTCACCACGATCAAATCCTGCTCACGAAACGTACGTTCGCCGTGGCCGCCGGTTTCGACCGTGACCCCATGTTCCAGCAAAAGGAGAATCTCATCTCGAAGCTCGGCCTCCGGCTTAGCATCCGAAACCGTGACGCGAGCGCCGCGCGACTTCAGGAAGAGCGCGGACGCCACGCCCGACTTGCCCAATCCGACCACGAGCACGCGCTTGTCTTTGAGATCCATTCAACTATCTCAATTTCAATGTGGTCAAAGCGAACAGCGCAAAAACCAGCGACGCGATCCAGAAGCGCACGATCACTTTCGATTCCGACCAGCCCAACAATTCAAAATGATGGTGAATGGGCGCCATCTTGAAAATGCGTTTCTTGCGCAGCTTGTAGGAACCGACCTGCAAGATCACCGACAGTGCTTCGATCACAAAAATTCCGCCGATGAACGGCAGCAGCAGTTCCTGTTTGATCATGACTGCCACGGTGCCGATCGCGCCGCCCAAAGCCAAGGATCCGACGTCGCCCATGAACACTTCGGCGGGATGGGCGTTGTACCACAGAAATCCAATGGCAGATCCGACCATGGCTCCGCAAAAAATTGTGAGTTCACCAATTTGCGGCATCTTTTGCAATTCGAGATAGGCCGCGAAAGTAGCGTGGCCGCTCAGATAAGTGAGCACGGCCAGCGCCCCCGCGGCGATCACTGTGCAACCGATGGCCAGACCGTCGAGACCGTCGGTAAGATTCACCGCATTGCTCGACCCAACAATAACGATGGCAACGAAGGCAATGAATGGCAGAAACGCGAGGGGCCAGAGTTGCGGATGAGCCACCCATCGTTCAATCACCAGGTCGGGATGAAACTGCTTGAAAAATGGGACCACGAGCTTGGTGGAATATTCTCCGCGGTGCTGCAGGAAAATCAGCGCGACCGCAATGACCACACTAGCCGCAATCTGATAACCCAGCTTGGCGCGCGCCGTGAGGCCGAGGTTGCGGCGATGGACGACTTTAAGATAGTCGTCGGTAAAACCGATCGCGCCGAATGCCAGCGTGGCAAAAACGGCAATCCAGATAAACGGGTTGCTCAAATCGGCCCAGAGCAGGGTGGGCACCAGAATGGCAATGGCGATCAGCAAACCGCCCATGGTCGGCGTGCCCGCCTTTTTCTGGTGAGCCTGCGGACCTTCTTCGCGGATGTATTGCCCAATCTGAAAATCGCGCAGCCGCCGAATCACGATCGGCCCGACGATGAGTCCCGTGAAAAGCGCGGTGAGACTCGCGAAGGCTGTGCGAAAGGTGAGATAACGGAAAATACGGAATGGCGGAAAATAATGGAACAGCTTCAGATAGAGCAGCCAGTAGAGCAATCCGCCTCCGACGTCAGCTGTCAGCTCTCAGCCGTCAGCTCTGAGTTACTAAAAATGTTTTAGCTGCCTGCGCCAGGTGCGCCGGCGATACCGCTCTTTTGCTTCCACGTCTCCAGCGCTTTTTCCAGCTTCACGCCTCGCGACGCTTTCAACAATACGGCATCGCCCTCGCGGGTTTCACGCGCCAGCCATTCCCCTGCTGCTTCGGGCGTTGCCACAAACTCGGCATTCATTCCCTCGTCGTGAGCTGCTTCCACCATCGGTTTCGCTAAGCCTCGCACGCCGAGCAAGAAGTCGACTTTGCTTCCGGCAATGTAGCGTCCGCACTCGCGATGCAGTTGCTCGGCTGTCGCACCGAGCTCCAGCATTTCTCCTGCCACAACAATTTTGCGCTGCGCAGGCATAGCCGCCAGCGTATCGACCGCGGCCATCAACGCCTTCGGACTTGAATTGTAGCAATCGTAGAGCACCGTGATGTTACCCAGTTGGACGACCTGTCCGCGCTTGTCAGCCGGTTGAAGCGAAGGCAGAACGGCGGCTATCTCCGATGGAGTGATGCCGTGCTCCATCGCGACCGCTGCCGCGGCTAGCACGTTATACACATTGTGTGTACCGAGCAACGGACTGCGCACCGGCTGACACACTTCGTGGCTGACGAGATCGAAACGCATGCCCTCCGTGCCAAGCGCCTGGATATTTTCCGCGCGCACATCCGCCGGAACACGACCGTGTAGTTTCAATCCGAAGCTGACAACCTTGCCTTTGAAATCGCGGCCGAACTGCGATACGTACTCATCGTCGGCATTCAGAACCGCCGTACCACCGTGGGGAAGCGCTTCGATCAGCTCATATTTTGCGCGCGCGATTCCGGCGATGGAGTCGAAGCTTTCCAGATGCACGGGGGCGACGTTCGTGATCACAGCCTCGTTCGGCAGAGCGATACGGGCCAGCGCGGCAATCTCGCCTGCATGCGACATCCCCATCTCAACCACCGTGAGATCGTATTCCGGCTCCAGCGTCAGCAGGCCCAGGGGCAGCCCAAAATGATTATTGAAATTTCCCTTGGTGCGATGCACGCGATATTTGATCGCGAGTAAATGAGCTATCGCTTCCTTAGTGGTGGTCTTGCCCATCGACCCGGTGATGCCGATGGCCGTCTTGCCCCACATTTTTCGGACTGCGGTCGCGAGCGTCTGCAGCGCGACGAGCGTATTGTCGACCGCAAGCAATCGCGTAACACCGGAATAGCACGCCAGGTGCGCCTTCTCGACCACCGCGGCAATTGCGCCGCGACTCAGCGCTTGCTCAACAAAATCGTGACCATCGAGCCGCTCGCCTTTTACGGCGAAAAAAAGCTCGCCAGATTGCACCGTGCGGGAATCAATGGAATATCCCTGAGCGATCGCCTCGCCATCGTGACGCACGGTCGCCGCGTGATCGGCGGGAGCGCCGACCGTGGCATCAGCCGGAACTATGAATTCGGCAATGCGCGAGAGAGAAAGTTTCATATCTTTCCCGCAATCTCCGCCTTGGCCGTAACTCCGCAATCATAGCCCAAGGTCTTCATGGCCTCGCGTGCGACTTCTACATCGTCGAAAGGAATCGGTCCCGATTTTAAAGCCTGCACTTTCTCGTGGCCCTTGCCCGCCAGCAGCACGATGTCGCCGGGAGTCGCCTGCTGTAAAGCGAAACCGATGGCCTTGCGGCGATCGGGCTCCATGGAATACTTCGCTCCCGCTTTCTGAATCCCGACCAAAGCGTCATTCATGATCGCCAGCGGATCTTCTGACCGCGGATTGTCGGAAGTGAGCACGACAAAGTCGCTGCCCTTACCCGCGGCCTCGCCCATCAGGGGTCGCTTAGCGCGATCCCGATCTCCACCACAGCCGAAGAGCGTGATGACCTTGCCTTTCAGTCCGGCGCGAGCAACGAAATCGCGAGCCAGCGCAGTCAGATTGCGGAGCGCATCGTCGGTGTGCGCGTAGTCCACGACGACCGTGAAGGGCTGGCCGCACTCCACGCGCTCGAATCGGCCGGGAACGCTTGCCAGTTCGAAAATACCCTTCGCGATTGCTTCAGCGGAGCAGTCACGGGCGTATCCCGCAGCGGAAGCTGCCAGCACGTTGTATACATTCACGTTGCCGATCAGTGGCGACCACATGTCGATTTTGCCCGATGGAGTCGTCATCTGAAATCGCGTCCCTCGCGGGGTAATCTCGACCGACTCGGCATGAAAATCGCCAGACGCCAGACCGTAGGAAAGAACAACCGCGCTCTTTTTCTTCGAGACCTTCGACAATTCGCGGCCGTGCTCATCGTCGATATTGAGAACAGCAGCCCGTGGCGGCTCCGTCCCACAGCCCTCAAACAGCACTCGCTTGGCGCGAAAATATTCTTCCATCGTGCCGTGGTAATCCAGGTGGTCACGCGTTAAATTCGTGAAAACAGCTACATCAAACGGAATGCCATAGACGCGCTGTTGCTCGAGCGCATGCGACGATACTTCCATCACCGCTTCGGTGACGCCCAGTCCGAGGCCCTCCGACAACAGCCGATTTAATTCCAGCGACTCGGGCGTGGTATGCGGAGCGGGAAGAATCTTCCCCGCGACATGGTATTCAATCGTCCCGACGAGCGCGGTCTTGCGTCCGGCGGCTCGAAGAATCGATTCGATCAGGAATGCAGTTGTACTTTTCCCGTTGGTGCCGGTAATTCCGGTATTCGCCATGCGCTCGGCAGGACGTTTATAGAAATTTGCGCTGAGTCGCGCCAGTGCGCGGCGTCCATGCGCGACCTGCGCCCATGCGACTCCGGGGCAAGGCACCTCGGTCGCGGAATCAGTGACAATCGCCACCGCTCCCGCTGCGATCGCCTGATCAATGAAGCGATTGCCGTCGCTGGCCTCGCCCTTCATCGCGACAAAAGCAATCCCCGGACGCACCCGCCGCGAGTCGTATTCCACTCCGGCAACGCCCGCGTCCCCGCTTTGCGAGAGGACCTCGGCGCCTTGCAGAAGTTGTTGGAAAGTCATTGGAGTGAATTATAAATAGCCAGGATCAGAGCCTGCGTTCAAATCCAACGCTTCACTCCAGTAATTTTTTCAATCTCTTTTGCGAGTTTCAGAACACTGCCGGTCACGTTGCAACCTTCCACAACCTGATTTCGCGCACCATTTAGGGTAGCCGTGATATGAATCTCCGGAATATCGAGGCAGGTGCCACCCGATTGTTCCCAGTGGAAGAAATCTTCTTCCTGAAGCACCTGCACCAGCCTCTGCAGGACCTTCAACGAAATCTTCTTTTCGCGAACGCCATAACGTGGACGTAGCCTCGTCCCTCATATTGCAACCTTCCATCGCCTTGAATCGTGACCTTGTAGTCCGGACAGCTTCCGAGACATTCGGTATGTTCTAGCGTGAGAGAGAAATCATGGACGGGAGCAGCGGATTGCGCGCTTGAGGGCAAGGCAAGGAAGATAACGGCGATACATAAGGCGACGCGCATCTCTGAACTCCACTAAGATCTGCTCAAATCATCGGCCGAAGTGCACCGTAATCCGCGATCCCGCCGCGACGTGCGCGCCGGGTTGCGGCGATTGTTCGCGCGCCACACCGCTTCCAATGGCATCGAGATCGAGCCCGGCATCCTGCGCCGCTTCCATGGCGACGCGAAGGCTCTTGCCCACGAATGAGGGGACTTCGATCCCTCCTTCTTCCACGTCGAGAACGACCGTTCCGCTGCTCGGTTGTTTTTGGGCAGGCGCGCTCTCGGATTGCACTGTCGTAGAACCTTCCGGCGGCGAAACGCCTATCCCAACGGGAGAACTGTTTTGTGCCAGGTGATCCGGCTCTTTTTTAGTCTGTGCCGCTTGCCCCACCTGCGAGCCAATAGGTGCGGGTTTAGGCGCTGTAGGAGTAGCGGGAATATCATTCGCATCCGCCAGATCCAGGCCAGAGCCCAAGTGATCGGGCGAACTCTCTTCCAAACTCGACTCTGGCACGTCGCGCCGAGCCAGCAACACTTGGCGATTCGCAGGCAGCTGAACATCGTGCGCCACATGCAAATATTCAAGTACCTGCTGCGTGATCCGCTGGAATACGGGCGCAGAAACCTGGCCTCCCTGATGCAGTCCAACCGCCGAGTCGAGAATCACGACGACCGCAATCTGCGGATCATTAATCGGAGCGAATCCCGCAAACGACGCGACATATTTCGTCTTGGAATACGCGCCCGTAGCCGCGTCTACCTTCTGAGCCGTCCCAGTCTTGCCCGCTGAACTGTAGCCTTCGAGAAGAGCCTTGCGTCCCGTGCCATGCAACACCACGCCCTGCAGCATCTGGCGCATCTCAGCCGCGGTCAGCGACGAAACCACGCGCTTGCCTTCGACTGGCTGGAACGCAACAGTTTGCGGCGTATCCAGAGGAGTGATTGTCCCTGCCACAATTCGCGGCGGCACATTCACGCCGTCGTTGGCAATCGTCGAAATCAACGAACCAAGTTGCACTGCCGAAATCCCAATCTCCTGCCCCATCGAAATCGCAGCGATGGAAACCTTCGACCAGCGTTCCACCGGCTTCGTCAATCCGCGCGTTTCGCCAGGAAGTTCGATTCCCGTTTGCTGTCCGAATCCAAAAGCGCGAATGTACTTATAAAAGCGTTCATCACCCAGACGGAGCGCGACCTTAATCGCTCCCACATCACTCGACTCGGCGATAATGTCGGCCACCGAGAGCACGCCGTGCGGCTTGCTGTCGCGGATGCGCATGCCATTGATGACGATCGACCCCATCTGGCAATCGAACATTTCATCGGGACGCGTGATCTTTTCTTCCAGACCGGCGGAAATAGTCACCATCTTGAACGTCGAGCCCGGTTCGTAGATGTCGCTCACCGCGCGGTCTTTCAAGGCTTCGTTCTTGATTTCTTTCCGAATGTTCGGATTAAATGTGGGGCGGTTGGTGAGCGCCAGAATCTCGCCCGTACGCGGATTTTCGACAATCGCCGTGCCGGCAATGGCATGTGTTTCCTCCATACCGCGTTCAAGTTCGCGCTCGGCGATGTACTGAATATTCTGGTCGATGGTGAGGACGAGGCTATTGCCGGCTTCTGGCTCTTTCTCAACGCTGGCAAACCAGCGCTTCCGGGCGTCGACTGAGATCATGAGCTTGCCCGGCTTGCCTTGTAATTGCTGGTTGAATTGCCGCTCCAGTCCGCTCAGGCCCTGATCGTCGGTGCCTACGTAGCCCAACACCTGCGCGGCCAATTCGCGTTTCGGATAAAAACGCTTAGGCTCCTTCTGAAAATGGATCCCTTGGAGATTCAGCGCGCGGATGCGATCAATCACTTCGGCGTCGGCTTTGCGCGCGACCCAACAGAATTTGTGAGCACGGCAATCGGCGAGCACCACGCGGGGATCGTCACGCGTGATCCGCGAGATCAGGCTGATGGTATTGGCAAGATCGGGCGCTTCCGAAGGTACAACGAAAGCGGAGTCGACCTGGATGGACATCGCCAGTTCCCGGCCGGCGCGGTCGTAGATGACTCCGCGCTTCGCCGAAAGATCGAAGCTGCGCTGCTGTTGATGCTGAGCGCGACGTTCGAAATCGCCGTAGCAAAAAATTTGGAGATAAACCAGCCGCAGGCAGATCGCCAGCAGCCAGAGGCAGAGCAATCCAGACAAGGCGTAGAGCCTGAATCGTGCGCCGTTCGATGAGGAATTCGTCGCCATACAGTTCCCAGTTCTCAGTTCTCAATTCTCAGTTAAATAACGGCAGCTTCACTGAGAACTGAGAACTGGGAACTGAGAACTGATTTATCGCGCGGACATCACCGCAACCGGCCTGACGCTGGCCATCACCGGTGCGCCAGCATCGGCGGCGGCATCCATGCGAAGCACTTGGCCCGGTTGTGGCGACTGCATACCGAGTTTGCGCGCCACCATGTCGATCCGTTCCGGATCGCGCAGGGACGCTTCTTCCAGATGGAGAGCGTGGTTCATTTCCGTCAGACTGTCGCGCTGTGACCGCAACGCTTCGATCTTGTAGCCGTATTCAATGGCGCGGAAGTGTTGTAGCGCATATCCCATGACCAGCAAAAACAACAAGCACAGGGCCAGCCCGAATTGCTTCATTTCGCGCTCGCGGCGAGGATCTTCGATCTTCACCAGGCGAGAGTTGTCGATGGTCTTTCGGAAATAAATTTCCGGTGTCCCCAGCCAGCAGGACTTGCGCCGGATATAAGGTGCTGTCATTTGCGTTGCCGCGGCGCTCATAAATTTATGCCACTCCAATGAATTGGGAATCGTAGTTGGTGTTGTCTTGCAAAGGTGTAAACCAGGGATCGACCACCATCTGTTCGGTGAAAATCTGCGCAAATAACGGCTCGTCCAATGTCGCTTTTTGCTCAGCGCGTTCGACCTTAGCCATCAGCTCTTCGATAAGGGTGCCCGTAAATTTCATTTCCTGTTCCTGTTTTCTGCACCGGACGCGGCCTTGTTCTGTTTTGTCTTGGCCGCTCCGGTAAAACTCCACCACAGAGTTGTATCTAAATTCTTTACCCGGCACGCCGTACGATCACCGCACCGGGAGCCCGGCAGTTTCTCCAGGGCTAACTCAAACTTTTCCGCTACAACCTTTCCGCCGCTCGCATCTTCGCGCTACGCGATCGCGGATTCCGGTCAATCTCTTCTTCGCTGGCGGTCATCGGTTTCTTCGTCAGCACCCGATACCAGCTTTGCTGCGCACCTTCGCGCATTGCATCTTTGACGATCCTGTCTTCGAGCGAATGAAAGCTGATCACCACCAGCCTTCCGCCCGGCTTCAGCACTCTGGGCGCCACTGCCAGAAGCGCCTTCAGATCGTCCAGTTCACGATTTACGAATATTCGGAGAGCCTGAAAGGTTCTAGTCGCCGGATGAATCCGCTCATGTTTCATTGACCGGGCCGCGGCTGACACGACTTCGACTAATTGCCTCGTAGTGCGTATCGGCCGCGACCGGACAATGGCTCTGGCGATTCTCCGCGACCTCCTTTCCTCACCGAATTCGTAAATCACATCGGCCAGCTCGCGCTCGTCGATGTGATTTACCACTTGTTCGGCGGTCTCGCCGGACATCGGGTTCATCCGCATGTCCAGCGGTCCTTCCGCCTGAAAACTAAATCCTCGGGCCGCATCGCCAAGCTGCAAACTGCTCACGCCCAGGTCGGCCAAGATGCCGTCGAGGGAAGAGGGAGCGCAACGCTCACCAATCTCCGCAAACGATGAATGAATCAACGAAACCGAAGGCCAATCGGAATTCGAAGTTAGCTCGCCGCCTGCCGCTCCATCAGTGCCGTACCTGACGCCTGACGGCTGAAGGCTGACACCTGCCCTACCCAGCGCCGCCGGGTCCTTATCGAAGCCAATCAAATGTCCCGGTGCGCCGAGGCGTTTTGCGATTTCGAAACTGTGCCCGCCCAAGCCCACCGTGGCATCCAAATAGGTTCCGCCACGCTTTACGGCTAGAAAATCGATCGCTTCTTTTAAAAGAACCGGGACATGGCCAACTTCCGCGTTCCCCTGCAGACCATGCCCACCCCGCTTGGGGGTGTTTATTAAATCCGAATCTGAATCCGTTTCCACTGGCTGCACGCTTGCCGCTTGCAAAATCGCTAGATGCCCAATTCGTCGAGCGTCTTCGTGTCTTCATCCGTGAATGGCTCTTTGACCTCTTTATCGAGCGCTTCTAAATTCCGGACTTCCAGATAAGTCAGATTGCCGAGCACTGCTACTTCTCCGCGAATCTGCGCCGCCTCGCGCAGAATCTGCGGAACCAGCAGGCGCCCCTGCCCGTCCATCTCCACGACTTGTCCGTAATAATTCGTGCGCGTTAAAAACTTCTTCTTGGTCGGGTTGTAGGTCGACAGAGCTGCCAGCTTCTGCTCGATCCGCTCCCATTCCTCGAAGGGATACACTTGAGCAACAATTCCGTCGACGCTCGTGATGTAGAATTTCTGCGCATATTTCTCGTCGATCACGCGCTTGAATTCCGCCGGGACTTTTAACCGTCCCTTTTCGTCGACGCGCGTTGGATGATTTCCGCGAAACATGTGCCCTGCTCGCTGCTCTTGATGAAAACGACGGGGTCCGTTTATGTATGGCTGCTACCACAGCCATCAGCACGAGGGAGGTAGAAGCGGTGTTAAAAGCAGTGGAATCGGGTTCGTTAGGGTTAGGCTCGTTTTTGTCGGTGTCAGTCTCGGAAACCACTGGCGCCTCGAAAGTTAGCGTTCTTACCCACGACCTCTAATGTTTACTCCACTTTCAACCACTTTTGTCCACATCCTACGCCTAAATCGTTTGTTGTCAATAAGAAAGTTTCAAGTTGAGACTTCCGTTCTAGACTTACAGGACGAAGCGCTACATCTTGCGGTTAACCACCGAGATAACCACTAGGGATGGGATTTAAGCTCTAGGTTCCTTCGCTATTTATTCGCTTGCATTTCGCGTCAGCGATTTATTCTTAGCCAGAAAGCGCGCCAGCGCGCCGCCTAACATCGTCCGAAATGTTCGCGCCCGTGACCAGAAGAACCACTTTCCCGCCATCGCGCCGGGCTTCGGCAAGAAACGCCGCGGTCGCCGCAGCGCCGGCCGGTTCGGCGAGCACTCCTTCTTCCTTGTAGAGATACGCGATCGCCCCAAGCATCTGATCCTCGCTGACCAGAACGACATCATCCACGAGTTCTCGGATCGCTCGAACATTCTCGGCTTCCGGCGTCCGTGTCGCGAGTCCATCGGCGCAAGTGTCGCAAGTTTCAGTCGGCACCACTCTTCCTTCTTTCCACGACAAGTAATACGACGGAGCGCGCTCGGCCTGCACTCCGATGACTTTTACTTTCGGCGATAGCTGCTTGATCGCAGTCGCGATGCCACGAATCAACGCCGTATCGCCCATGGGAACATAAACCGTCGACACGTCCGGGACCTGTTCCACAATTTCCAGAGCGATCGTGGCCGTACCCACCGGCACCTGCGGATCAGTGGCATCGTTGAGGAAATAGACTCCAGCACGAGCCGAATACGAAGACGCTTCTTGAAACGCCCCTGCAAGATCGGGAGATCCGGTCTCGACAATGCGTGCGCCCAGATCGCTGATCTTCTGCCGCTTCACCGGATTCGGATTCGACGGCAAGAAAATGGTCGCGGGCACGCCCAGAGTTTTCGCTGCATAGGCAACGGCTGCTCCATGATTGCCCGTGCTCGAGGCAGTTACTTCCGCGACATGGCTCCGCGCCAGCCTGCTTGCCAGAGCATAAAGCGCGCCACGCGGCTTGAATGATCCGGTGGGCAACTCGGTTTCGAGCTTCAGAAAAACGTCAACTTCAAGCTGCGACGATCGTCGTGACAACGACCGCGCCGGCATCATCCGAGTCACCGGCAAATACTGCGCCAGCAACTTGTGCGCTTCACGAATGGTTCGCAGATCGGGAACGATGGCCATGGCTAGAAATACGTTTCGAGCTACTCTCGCAAGATACTCTCGCACATCTGCGAGGGCGCGGTCGAACCGCGGCCTGCATCAAGCTCGTGACTCCACGAGATCGACATCTGGGTCTAGACTTGTGCCAAATCGACGCAAAAAGGGGGCACGATGAAGATAAATACGGCTCGGGTGTGGCTGGGAGGAATCGCGGGCGGAGTGGTGTGGACTGCATGGAGTTTTTTTGTTGGCATGCGGCAGGCTCCACTCTACGAAGCGATGCAGAGACAAGGTTTATTCCTGAAAGAACCGCGCTACGCGCCTTTCGCGGCGTATTGGATTCTGCTGATATTCGTGATGGCGATTCTCATCGCGCATCTCTACGCCTGGGCGCGCGCCACCGCCGGTCCGGGGTTGAAGACGGCTCTAAAAATTGGCATGATCGTTGGATTCTGCGCTGGCGTGCCGGGCAACTTTGCACAAGCCGCTTGGTCGCCGGTTCCCACTCTGTTGCCGTTAGGCTGGATGCTCGACCTGTGGGGAGGCTCGATTCTGGCCGCGCTGGTTGCAGGGTTCCTGTACAAGGAATAGTTCACGCAGCGACGCGCCACGCTGCGACGCTATTTTGACGGCTCCACAAATACAGCCGTACCGTAGGCGAGCACCTCGGTGACGCCCTGCATAACTTCGGTTGCGTCATAGCGAGCGCCAACGACGGCATTGCCGCCGATGTCCGCCGCATGTTGCAACATCAGGTCAAACGCCTCGGCCCGAGTCTTTTCGCAGAGATTGGTGAGTAGGGTAATATTGCCGCCGACCAAAGTTTGCAGGCCAGCTCCAATCGTCCCAAAGATCGATCGCGATCGCACCACGATTCCGCGAACCACTCCCAGGGTGCGAGTGACTCGAAATCCGTCAAGCTCGAACTGCGTTGTCACCATGTTGTGCTGAACCATCCGTCCCGCGCCCGCCTGATAGTTGCCCATTGACCCTCCGAACTTGGACGCTCCACCAACGCATCATTCTAATGCAGCGCTAATCACAAAATCTCCGGCGGTGCCATCCCAGCGGACGTTCAGCAGGTTGGCCTTACAACATACCTGGCAATCTTCAACGTAGCTCTGGCGTCGGCCCGCGGCCTCATCCACTGTGGTTTCGTTCCACTCTCCGCAACCCGCGCACTGGAAACCCGACAGCATTTCAGAATTCTACGACGTGGATCGCATCACGCCATGAAGCAATCAAGGTTCTCTATAATGATGGGTCGCTTATCACAAGCTACTCTCGGAGGCTGCATTTGTTCTCTCGTCGCCGGTTTCTCACCACTGGATCCTTAGCCGCAACCGCCTCCGCCGTCCTTCCCACTCTAGCGAAGGCTGACGACTACGATCCCGATAACGACCCCAAAGATAAGTCGCTCCCGCCGGTCATCGCGGCTCTTCAAACTCGTCACCGAGAGGCAACCGCCATCACCATCGAGGAGCGCGGCGAGCGCCAGGAAAAAGCGCGCCGGCTGATGCGTGAGAATAATCTATCCGCGATCCTGCTGGCTCCAGGCACGTCTCTCAAGTACTTCACCGGAATACGCTGGGAAGGCGGAGAGCGTCTTTTCGCGATGCTCTTGCCCGCCAAGGGGGAGGCCTTTTATGTTGCCCCCGCATTTGAGGAAGGCCGCGCCCGCGAGCAGATCGCGCAATCGCCCAACGGCGAGCAAACCGGACTTGCGCGTCTGGCAGGAGGACGAAAGCTCCTTACGAACGCGTAGCGCAAGGATTGAGCGAGCGCGGACTGACCAGCGCCACGATCGGCGTCGAAGAAACCATGAAATTCGTCTTCAGCGACAATATTAAGAAAGCTGCAAGCGGCGCCACATATCTCAGCGCAACTCCCGTGACAGCCGGATGCCGCATGATCAAGAGCCGCCACGAAATTGACTTGATGCGATTGGCCGCCCACGTAACTCTCGCCGCCTACGAAGCAACTTATCTCTCGATCAAGGTGGGCATGACGCAGAAGGATGTCGAAGAGATGGTTGAGACCGCGCACCGCCGCCTCGGATTCGAAGGCGGTGCCGACGTGCAGGTAGGCGAGTTTTCCGCGTTCCCGCACGGCTCGGTGCAGCCACAAGGCATTCGTGAAGGCACGATCGTGATGATGGACGGCGGCTGCACGGTAGAAGGCTATGAGTCCGACATTACGCGTACATTTGTGCTCGGCAAAGCCAGCGACAAAATGAAACAGGTATTCGATATCGTCCATCAAGCGCAGAGCGCGGCGCTGGCTGCCGCGAAGGCCGGAGTAGAAGCGGGTTCGATTGATGGCGCGGCCCGCAAAATTATCGTCGACGCGGGCTACGGTCCCGACTACAAATACTTCACGCATCGACTTGGGCATGGCATGGGCATGGACGGCCACGAATGGCCCTACTTAGTTCGCGGAAATAAAACGAAGCTGCGAGCGAATATGACCTTCAGCGACGAGCCGGGCATCTACATTCGCGGAGAATTCGGCATCCGTCTCGAAGACGACATGCACATCACGGAAAGTGGAGCGGAATTATTCACCCCGCAAAGTCCGTCGCTCGAGAATCCGTTCAGGAAGGGGTAGCCGGGAACTCAGCGCTTATTGTTTGAAGGGAACGCTGTAATGCGAAGAAAGCACGCGCCAGTGATTGCCCACTCTCACCCACACGTCAGTGAGCCGGTCGTGATACTCGTAGGGCTTGCCGCTGGTTCGGCCGATTTCGTGATAAGCGCCAGTAACCACAGCAATATTGCCGCCCTCACGCACGTGTACCCGCAGATCGGATAATTCAGCGACTTCTACCTTAGTCGATGGGTCAGCGCTATGCGTGATGTAGCCGGCTTTGCTGTAGGTGTTTCCATCCTCCACCGTGATCACAAATTCGTCGGTGAGCAACGTCGACAGAATATCGATCTGGCGTTGCTTGTAGGCCTCGGTCCACTTCTCTTCCAGTCGCCGCACTTGTGCCGCCGCATCGGACGGTTCTTGCGCGGTCATCCGAACAGCCAGAACAAGCAGCAGGCCAACCAGCAGCCTCGATGGGATGCAGAGCTTCATCGCCTCCATGTCACACCAGATCGGGTGACCGTTACAAGTTCCTTCCGTAACCGGGCCCTGCAATTCGGATTGAAAGACTCGACCTCATTCCACAAGCCATTTCCGCATTCGACGCAACACTGAAGCGGGCGCTTCCGCCTCCAGCAAAACGGTCCCATCCTGATATTGTCGCGAATAAATTCGCGCACCGGCCTCCAACTGAGCCAGGGTCTTGCCCTCTGTTTGTGGAATGCGCATTCGAACCCGCTCCGGCCGGTCTGCTTCGAGCAGTGCGTCAACGCGTTCCAGCAGAGTGCTGAGTCCGATTCCCTTTGCTGCTGAAACATTGACCGTGTGCTCATCGTCGCGCAAAGCGTCTCGCTGCCTGGCAGGCAACAAGTCAATCTTATTCATCACCCGCAGCCGCGGTTTCTTGTCCGCTTCGAGTTCCTTGAGCACGCTCTCAACCTGCGCATCCTGTTCCGCCGAAACCGGGCTGCTCGCATCCGATACCTGCATCACCAGCGTCGCCCGTTGCACTTCTTCGAGCGTGGCGCGGAAAGCGGAAACCAGCGTATGCGGAAGATGCCGTATGAACCCTACCGTGTCCGACAAAAGCACTTTACGTTTCGAGGGCAACTCCACGCCTCGGATAGTCGGATCGAGTGTGGCAAACATACGTGAAGACGCCACCACATTCGATTTGGTGAGGGCGTTAAACAGCGTGGATTTGCCCGCGTTCGTATATCCCACCAGCGCCACCAGGGAGACGGGAATGGATTCGCGGCGTTGCCGTTGCTGCGTGCGAATGCGACGAACATTTTCAATTTGCTGCTTAACGTGCCGCACACGGCGGTAAATCTTCCGCCGGTCCGTCTCGAGTTGCGTTTCGCCGGGGCCTCGAGTACCGATCCCGCCGCCAAGCTGCGACATTTCCACGCCGCGTCCCGCCAGTCGGGGCAGCATATATTCGAGTTGCGCCAGTTCGACTTGCAACTGACCCTCGCGGGTTCGGGCATGCCGCGCGAAAATATCAAGAATCAGCTGCGTCCGATCGATGACCCGCGTATTCACCACCTGCTCGATATTGCGCTGCTGCGACGGCGAGAGGTCGTGATCAAACAAAATCACATCTGCGGAAACCGAAGCAGCGGCGCCCGCGATTTCGTCCAGCTTTCCCTTACCGATCAGGGTCGCCGGATCCGGCCGATCTTTGCGTTGGGTGAATTCTCCGACGATCTGCGCTCCCGCGCTCGTGGCCAGAGTCCGCAGTTCGTCGAGGGATTCTTCGGAGCTGAAATCGGGAGAATCCGTAGGTAGAGAGCTAGCCGAAGAAGATGAAGCGGAAACCTTGGTGGCGTGATCGCGAGCCGCCTGCGCTCCAGCCGTGATGGCCGCGGGTTTCGATTTGCCGGCGCGCTTGGTGCGAAACTCCACCCCCACCAGGAACGCTCGTTCCTGCTGCTCGGATGGATTCAGCACCACCTTGGGTGCGCTTCGCGATTTGCTGCGACTGCTCAGTCTGGACTCATCTCGGCGCAAAGAAACTTATCTCATCCTTCAGTGCCGGAAGCGGGCGTAATCTGCTCCCCAATATGCGCTGGCGCCGACGCCGATCCCGATCCGGACCCCGATCCCGACGAGGGTTTCGGTTCCGCGTGGAGGTGTGCTCCGCGTGAAATGACCACCGTGGAAATCGCATGCTTGAAGATGAGCTGCTCCTGGTTGCTGGTTTCGAGGACCACCGAGTATTTGTCGAACGATCGTATTCGGCCCGTTAGCTTCACGCCGCTGACCAGATAGATCGTAATGTTGTGCCGTTCCTTTCGTGCCGTGTTGAGGAAGGAATCCTGAATGTTCTGCTGTGCCGGCTTCGGTTCCATTTGCCGATCTCCTTGATCTTCTTGATCTTCATTTTCGATGCTGCGCCATGAGCTTTAGGGAGGGCAATTGGCATCAGCTCGTTTGTCGGCTCCTACAATACGGCCTTGTCCTGCGCTTTTCAACTTGCGGCCCAACAATATTTTTTAAAGCATTCCAGCAACGGCGCTCCCAGCAACCCGTTTCCGGCCCGAACCATAGGTCAAACACCCGAGCAAATCATCGATCGAACACTCGATCGGGTTTCCTTTCCGTTCTCCGCCATCTACAATCGTCGGTTCCCGTCCGAGGTTCCTCGATCATAGTTCCTAACTCATAGCTTCTCGATAGGAGTACTTGACCATGAGCCATATCGACCTGCCCACCGACTTCAACACGAACCTGTTGATGCTGTTTCGTTGGCTGCACTTCGTCGCTGGCATCACCTGGATCGGTCTGTTGTATTTCTTTAACTTGGTTAACGTCCCGTTCATGAAGGAGCTGGATTCCGCCACCAGAGGTAAAGTTCTGCCCGACCTGATGTCGCGCGCACTCTGGTGGTTTCGTTTTTCCGCGGTCCTGACCGTGTTGATGGGCTTCGCCTACTGGCAGAGTATTGTGACAAGCGACGCCCACAACGGAGGCGGCTCGGTGGGCACCGCGACCGGCAGCTTCTTTCTCATCTGGACCATCGCCTGGGCCCTGATGTATGCCTGCCTCATCCCCGGTAAGGGTGTGCTGGACAAAGGCCCGGTGCTCGCGGTGATTTACACCATCATCGTGATCGCAGCGTCCTGCCTGTTTCTGCGCATCAACGATCATGGATGGGAGAGCAATCGACTGCTCGCCATTGGCATCGGCGGAGGTATCGGCTGGGTCTTGATGCTCAACGTCTGGGGCGTAGTATGGCGAGCTCAGAAGAAAATCATCAGGTGGACGGCCGACCAGGCAGCCAACGGCACACCGATGCCCGACAAAACAAAATATCTCGCCCGGCAGGCATTCCTGTCGTCGCGCGCCAGTTTCGTGCTCTCGTTCCCCATGCTGTTCCTAATGGGAGCCGCGAGCCACTATCCCATGTTTGGCAAATAAGACTGGGAGATAGATTGGGCAAGTAAGACGGGCAAGTAAGACGGGCAAGTTGCGCATCATGAAAAAACGCCCGTGGACAGATTGTCCACGGGCGCCTAATCGTTCGATCGTTCGAGTTCTGTTTAGAAGCTAACGCGCATCGCCACTTGAATCTGACGCGCGGAAGTTGTTCCATCCGGTTGAACAAATGTCTGCGTAATCACACCGAATGAGCTGGAACCAACCAGGTTGCCGTTGGCGGCAGCGTCAGTTCCAGGATTCAGGAAATGCGGGTGATTGAATACGTTATATCCCTCAAACCGCAAATCCGCTTTCACTCGCTCGGTGATGCTGATTTTCTTTGAGAACGACATATCCGCATCCCAGAAGCCTGGCCCGTAGAAATTATTGCGCGGGTTGTTCGACGGGGATCCCCACGGCGGAGTTGTAAAGGCGCACTGGTTGGGCAAGTAAATATACCCCGAGCCCGCAGGCGCTGAGCAGGCAGGTGTCCCCGCCGCAAACGGATCACCCACTTGGTAACCCCACGCGGCAATGCCCGTTCTTTGAGTGTCAACCGCAGTGCGAACGTTGAAGGGATGGCCGCTTTGTGCGGTGAAAATTCCCGATAGCTGCATTCCTTCCAGCACTCGTCCAACGAAGCCCTGACTCAGATACCCTTTACCCCGTCCGAACGGCATATCCCAGATGTAATTAATGACGCCCACATGCCGGGTGTCATTGTCGGAGTTGCCGTAGCTCTGGCGAAGATCCCGCGAGTTGCGCGGGAAAGTGCGAGCGCCGACAGCCGGCGTCAAGGGATCCACCCCGTTGTCCAAGGCATGCGACCAGGTATAGGCGCCCTGAATCTGCAAGCCATGACTCATCGTGTGGGTGAATTTGGTTTGCAACCCGTGATAAATCGAGTTGAACGCCGTTTGCTGGTAGTCAGGCTGAAGTAGGGCGTTGTTGTTGACGGCATTAAAGGGCAGATTACCGAACGCAGAGTTAGGATTGCCCACTGCGGCGTAGAGCGACGTACCCGTCACCTGTTCCGGCGTGCAGCTGGTTACCTGCCCAAACTGGTTTACAAAACTGTTTCCCGGCACGCTGCAGAATGCCACCAACTGCTGGACCAAACCCTGATCGGGCGGATTGCCATCGCGTTGACCCAACACGTGAACTCCCATTGCGCCCACGTAGGCCAGGTCAATCACGTTGTTCCCCGGTATCTGGCGTTGGATATCCAAATTCCAGTTGTTGCTGGCAGGGTTGGGAAAATGAGTGTCGAAGACTACGAGGCCCGGCGTCAGACTTCCATCGGGAACGGTCGCAGACGGTACCTGCGTCGGAACTTGCGATGGGAAGGCTCCCGTGCCAAAAGCATTATTGATGGTTTCAACCGGGAACGTTGAATATGTCGCCTGGAAAGGCGGGTTGGCTCGCGCGTTCCCGAATAAATTCCCGAACACGCGATCGTGGAAGATGCCGAATCCCGCTCGGATGGCCATCTTGCCATCACCACGCGGATCCCACGTAAATCCGATGCGCGGTTCGATGTCCTTGTGGTCGGGCTGGTACAGCGAACGTCCAGTCCCCGAACCTACCGTGCTGAATACCAAAGGTTGTCCGGCCGCAAAGCTGCCTGGATCCTGCAGAAGATTAGAGGCGTTGCCCCCTGTTTCGTAGGGAACGCCATTCAGCTGGTAGCGCAATCCCAGACTGAGAGTAAGGTTCCTTCTGATCTTCCACGCGTCCTGACCGAAAAAGTCGTACTCATGTTGCCGGTAGAACTTGTTGTCCGTGGTCTGCCGTGCAGCGCTCTTGTTAAAGAACTGCGACTGAGAATCCTGAATAACCAATCCATAAAGAGCATCAGCACCGTCGATAAGAGCGGTACCAGGATCGTTCGCGGGCTCATTCGCCACAATGCCGGGGTCGTAACCAAATCCCCTGAGCGTGTCCAATGCAAGTTGCCGGCGAGAGTCGAAGTTGTCGAATCCGCTTTCACCTACGTCGCGGAAATCGAATCCAAATTTAAAGGTGTGGCTGCCGCGCACCCAGGTGATGTTATCTGTGTAGCTTATGGTGCCCGTCTTTCGCGCCTGCCCGTCCGACCCGCCTAGAACGCTGCCGAAACTCGTAAAGGGATCGAGAGTATAGTCCCAGCCATTACCAAACGAATCTGTTCCACCCGGTGCATCCAGGGTAGCGACCGTAGACGGGCTCAGATAGAACGCGGCGTAGATGTGGTTCCATCCGAACTGGAAATTGTTGATCAGATTGTTGCTCAGCGTCGACGTCAGTTGAGCCGACAATCCTTCGCTGATTGCCTTTTCCTCGAAAGCGCCAAAGCCCGGCAGAATATCGCTGAATCCAGGGTTAGGATCGAAGAAGTGGTTGTAGCCGTAGCGCAGAGACAGCGAGTTGTGCTCGTTGATTTTGTGATCGAGCTTCACCACCGGGTTGTACGTACTCTGCTTCGAACTCGTCGGGAAAAATATGTTTCCATCGATGCCGTCGGCCGACTGCGTTGCCAGCGGGTATTTTGCAAAAACCTTTGCCATCGTAGGATCGAACGGAATGTCGTAGGCATTGTTTGCGCCGCCCGGAGTCAAATCGATAGGCACTGTTTGCGACACGCCGTTCGTGTCGGTATAGCTGTAATTGAATTTTCCCGTGAGAAAAGCGGCTGTCGGCACGGTGGCTTGATCCGTCAACGTCGTCAGGAAACGATCGAATTCATCGTTGAAAAAGAAGAACGTTTTGTTCTTGATGATCGGACCGCCAATGGAAAACCCGAACTGATGGCGGATATACGGATTCATCGGTCCACCGTTTGGCCCATCCTCGGGATTAAACCAATCGCGCGCGCCTCCAAATCCGTTCCATCGCCCGAAGTAGTAGGCGTCGCCATGGAAAGAATTGGTCCCACTCTTGGTGATCACGTCGATGATCGCGCCGGTATTTCGGCCGTACTCGGCGTTAAAGTTGTCGGTGATAACGCGAAACTCCTGCGTCGAATCGGGATTTGCGCTTAGTACTCCGCCCTGGCCGCCCGGTACAGAGGTGTCATTGTTGTCGGCGCCATCGAGCATGAAGTTGTTATTGCGATCGCGTCCGCCGTTGACGGAAAAACCTCCGCTCGCGCTATCGGTAGCGGATGTGCCGGGTGAAAGCAATACCAGCTGATACGGATTTCGCGTGATCAGCGGCAAGCTGACCATCTGACGCTGTTCCACCAGATTGCTGAGCTGCGAGGATTCCAAATCGATCGGAGCTAAATCTCCGCCGTTCACGTCGACCGTCTCGGACTGCGTTCCAGGCTTCAAAGCTGCATTCAACGTCATCGCCTGATCGACCGAGAGGACAAGATCCGAGACGTTGAACTGAATGAAATTGGCCTTCTTGATTTCGACCCGATATTTTCCGACGGGCAGGTTGGTCAACGAATAAGCGCCGGTGCCTCCCGAAGTCGTCGTACGAACGGCCCCCGTATCGGTGTTGAGAGCTGTAATTTCCGCACCATCAATGACTGCGCCCGACTGATCGCTCACCGTTCCAGTCAAAGAAGCGGTCTGGGCCGTCGCAATAGTTGCGCAAAAAATTACCGCTGCCATCAACACTACCATCCAAAAAAATCGACTCGTTCGCATTTGGGTCTCCCGATTAAATTTCTGTACAAACAACATTGCACCTAATTGGCCACACGCGTGCCATCTTCAAGCGCTTTGCATTGTGCGCGTTGAAATCGCCAATAATGGACACCTATGTTTTTTGGAACACTTCGTTGATCGAATCTGTGAGAAACAGTTTGTTTGGTCGGAACTACGGAAAATAGTTAATCAATGCCCGATTTGGCACTGATCGCAAGTCACACAACAAAACAGTCGCAACAGAAAGCACTGTGCAAGTTTTTACCGCCGTTTGATCCGACGTTTCGTCGGACGCGCGCGCTCTCACACCACCGTAATCTGGCTGTCGCGACCCGCCTTCTCTACGATTGATTCAGAGTGAACGACTACGTCAATGCGCTCGCGGATTGGTCCGGCACCAGAGAAGACTGGCGTCCGATTTCACGCGCGGCGCTTGCAGCGTGGCTCGCTTTTTACGCGATCTTCCTGGTGTACGCGTTTCGCATGCATGGACAGTACCTCTTCATCGACTCCGCGAATCTCGTCGTGCATGAAGGCGGTCACATGCTCTTTAG
This sequence comes from uncultured Acidobacteriaceae bacterium, assembly GCA_963807725.1. GTDB lineage: Bacteria > Acidobacteriota > Terriglobia > Terriglobales > Acidobacteriaceae > Acidiflorens. Next base: position 766,359 of record CAWECL010000019.1, on the reverse strand, counting down.
TTGGTTCGGACCCACGCTCTGCCTGTGGGGAGGCACCATCTTGCAATGGATGGTTCCCTTCTTGCTCGCGGCCTATTTTTTCCATGAGCGTCAAGTGGCTGCGTTCGTGTTCTGCTTATTTTTCTTTTTCGAAAATTGGCTCTACACCGCAACCTACATGGCGGACGCCCGCGCCATGGTCCTACCTCTAGTCACTGCCGGGGACTCCGACTATATCGAACACGACTGGCACGCCATCTTTTCCAGCCTCGGCATCCTGCAATATGACACGACGATCGCGGCGATGGTGCGCACCCTAGGATGGTGTGGAATGATCGCGTCCGTGGCGTGGTTAGCCTCGCGACTGAAAACAACGCAACAGTAATGGAGCGACGGGCGTCCTCGCCCGTCCAAACTGAATTCTTAAGCGGTCGGCGTGACCGCCTCGGCAGCAAGCGTCCATGGCTTCCCATCAAAATGCGCCGGCAGCGCCAGCCCAAACAGCTTCAGAATCGTAGGAGCAACATCCACGATCGCATGCTTTTCTTCGACGAACTTGTGGCTGGAAAACAAAACTCCCGGAACCAGTCTAGGATCGATGCAGTGGTCTCCGCTCCAGGCTTTCGTGTTGTCCTCGAAAACCTGCCCCGTAACTTTGCCCATCACCGAGTCCCACGACGCGCGATAGCCCGCGCCGTAGCCGACAATCAGGTCCGGAGAATTCTCTGAGTACGGTCCTCGATAGACGTCATCGGCAATAAACACGCCAGTGACCCCAATCGTTCCCGAAGCCGGATCAACCAGCTTATCGAGCTTCTTCTGCAACTCTTCCTTCAACGCATCAGCTTCTGACGGATCTACGATCCCCTGCTTCTCGCGGCCCTTGATATTCAAATAAAGTCCGTTGAGGCCCATGGTGTAAGCGCGAGTACGCGACCAATCGACATCTTCAAACCAATCGCCACTCTCGGTTTTTCCGTCTTTCAGCGCAAGGTATCCGTTCTGATGCAGCCACGCGTTCAAATTCATGCAGCGAGCAAACGACTTGAACCCATGATCGGAGATGATCATCAGCAGCGTGTCGTCGTCGATTTTTTCCATCACCCGCCCGATCAGGCGATCCATGCGTTGATACAAATCCTGAATCACCTGCGGATGCTCGCTGTGCGGAACATCTCGCGCCGCCGGATGATCTTCATCGAGATAGCGCCAGAACATGTGCTGGATGCGATCGGTGGTATCGAAAACACAGGTGCAAAGTCCTTGCTTCGTCTTGTCCAAAGCATCGAACAGCATGCGCTCGCGATCTTCGTGATTTCCGTAAGCCTGCGCCAAGAAAGCGTCGTCATCCAGCACGTGCTCGTTCAGCGCCCAAGTATCTTCCGCCAGGCCGAGCGTAGCGTAGGGCCCAAACAGTTTCGCAAGATAAATCGAGTACGTCACCGGGTGCGATATCGGCAGATCAGGATGCCCAGGATCAATATTCACCGGCGTGACATAAACCTCAACCTCCGGCGAAACTTCCTTCAGATAGAAGCGGCAGATGCCATGCGCCGTAAATCCCATGCCCGCCTTGAACTCAGCCGTGATCCACTCGGAGTATTCCCCGACTTTCAACGTGAACTTTTCGGAACCCACGGTAAAGCGGGCCGACTTCGATCCCGCATCCGGCTTGATTTCATATTCCATTTTTACTTCGCCGGCGTTCTCCTTCAGCGGATTATCCGGTCCCGGAACATAAGACCGGCAAACACCATTCACGCGTTCAATCGGAACGCGCACGCCGCCCTCGCGAAATTTGTCGCTGGTCATGCGGGTCGTACAAAAGCAAAACGTTCCCTGGCTGCCCTTGAGATCGGGTACGCACATCCCGGAAAGCAGCACGCCCTGAAATTTCTCCGGCGGAAAAGTGACTGGCACTCGAATCACCGAACTGAAAATTCCCGCATTGCCCAGCCAATGCCAGAAAGGAGTTCCCTTGCGCATGGCTTTGATTTCCGTCTTGCCAAACGGAATCGAATACTTGCCGATCTTGATATGCCGCTTCGGCCCCTTGATTTCAGCCGACGAAAGATAAGGAAGATAATTGCTGGTATCGCGCGCCAGAAAATCGTAGATGTTGTGCTTGCCCGGATTCACGCCGGTCATAAACGTCGACCACGCCACCGGAGAAATCGCCGGAAACGTCGTACGCAGCCGGCTGAACGTCCCCTTGTCGCGCAACTTGGAAAGATTCGGAAGCCGTCCCTCTTTCATGAAACGTTCGGCCAGCTCCGGATCCATCCCATCGAACCCCAAAATCACCGCTCGCTCAAACGTCGCCTTTCCGTACGCGTTGCGATGCCGCAGAAAACGAAACAGCTGCCGAAATGGCCACGTCATCAGCGCATAGAACGAATAAAGAAACGCAACGAAGATCGCCCAGAACGACGACAGCACGGCAAATCCCGCGCCGGGCCCGGCGTAAGCATGAGCCAGAGCAGGGAGCAGAATCAGAGCCAGCAAGAGCCGTATGGAGCGGGCGTTCCCGCCCATTAAAAACTTGCGCTCGCGATGCTGAACAGGAGTGTCCGCTCCACACGATCTCTTCATATCTTTATCCCCAGCAATTCCTTAAAAATAAATCCGGCCACCATCGAGAGGATAAAAAACAACCAGATCCAATTCATCCCGTAACCGGCAACCTGTATATCGCGATCCGGATAGTTGATGGAGATCGATTCGATCGGACTGTTATCCGGCAGCGCCGGTTCCGCCGACGACCACATCCGGTTCCAGAATTGTCCGCGCAACCGAACCGTCGAGATTCGTGGAACATCATTTCCAACGCACACAGTTTTCTCGGCTGTCTGGCCGCCGGCAACAACCTTCACCACGTATTTTCCGACCTTAGAGCCAGCCAGCCGCCACACAATCGTATTCTCCGCGGGCACGTGTACGGGCGACGCGGTCATCGTAATCTCTTGAGGAAGGTCCAGCGACACGTCGTTCAACCCGTCGCTGCCGCTCATGTGAACGGTAAAAAGAAACGGAGCGTTCACCGGCAGCGGGTTCTGCCCCAGGTAACGGTCGATCTGCACCATCAGCAACGTGATGGGAATGATGACGTACAGCAAAGGCATGAACGCCAGCTTCAAATAGCGCCCGGTGCCGCGCAGAATCTTTCCGTAAGAACCCATCACCACAGGGATCTGATCGCGATACAACCGCACCGCCAGCAAATGCGCTTTCAGTTGATCCTTGGCAATGCCGATGGCTTTCTGGTCCGACGTGTAACCGAACAACACGACCATCACTAGTCCAATGACCAGCGAGACGATGATCACGATCGACAGCGGACTGGTAAGCCACGAAAAACTAAGCGCCACCGAGACCGCAGCCCTGGCAAACGTCCAAGATTGTAAGAGCGGAGTCAAGCTATTCGATGTACCCCAGCCCACGCAGCCGTTTCTGTATTTCTTCCTTCGACGTACTGCTCTCGTCCGGCAGAATTTTCTTGGTTTCCTTTTCCAGCATGTGGATCACGAATTCGTCCAGTGATTCGTATCCTGCCGCATCGGAACACTGCTTCACCTTTTCCAGCAATTCGCCTTCGATCTTCACTTTATGTGAACCAAACATGGCCTCTCCCTTAAAACACTTTGATCCCGCCTAGCGCCGCTGAAATACCGACTGCCCCTTCATATCCTTAGTCTTCGCAATCCCAAACTCCGCCAGAATCGTGGGCGCAATATCCGTCAATGCCGGAGTCTCCGCGCCGATCTTGCGGTTGCTCAACAGCACTCCCGGAACCTTCGTGAAATCCATGCAATGGTCGCCGCTCCAGGCGCTCGTATTATCTTCGAGCACGTCCGGAGGAAATGCCCCAAGAATCGTCTTCCATCCCGCGCGATATCCGCGATTGTAGCCAACCAGCGCATCCGGACCCGTACGCGCATACGGCCCCTGATATGCCTCGCTCGCAAAATCGATCCGCGTGATCACCTGCGAACCATCTTTCGGATCACGCACATCCAAGAGCTTCTGCCGGATTTCCTGCAACAGCGCGTCAGCCGACGCTCCCGGCTCAACAATGCCCTCGCGCTCACGTCCGCGGACGTTGAGATAAAGCCCATTGAGTCCCAGCCCGTAAGCCCGCGTTCGACTCCAATCGACATCGGAAAACGGCACGTTCGCATCCGCCGTCACGCCTTCTTTGCGCGTGATGTACCCGTTGTTCAACAACCATGTGTTCAAATTAAAAGAGTGCCGGTAAGGCGCGAATCCGTGATCGGATAGCACTAGCAGCGTCGTGTCGTTATCGACCCTCGGCATCACCTCGCCGAGCACCTGATCAATCTGCTCGTAAAATTCCTCTAACGCGGTCCCGTACTGCGCGGCCAAAGCTGCGTCATAAGCGGGATGCGTCGGATCCGTCAGCCGCCACATCATATGGGCATTCAAATCAAGGCTGGAAAAATAAAAGAAGAACAGGCCATCCTTAAACTTCGGGAACTCCACATCAAATGCTCGCCGATGTTCCGCCAGTACCGTATGCGCCTGCTCCAAATATTCTTTATCGTCGAGGACGCCGGCAGAAAGCGCCTTCGTGTCCTCCGCGATTCCCTGCGTATGAAATTCCCCAATCTGCTTCGCCAGGTCGCTCGAATAACTGGTAGGCGTAGAGATCGGCAGAGCCGGATGTTCCGGATCAATATTGATAGGGGAAACATAAAGCTGAAACCGCGGGTGCGTCTGCTTCAGATAAAACCGGCAAATGCCCTTCACGTTCCCGATGAACGGCATCAACTGGAATTCCACCGGAACCCACCCGCTCCACTCGCCTTCTTTCAAAATAAACTGCTGATCCTGAAACGCGATGCGCGCCACCGGTTCCAGCGGATCGACATCAACCGCGAATGGCTCCGTCGCGGGAGGCGAGTTCTTGCGAAATGTATTGTCGGGACCAATCAAATTCGTAGCGACCCGATTGTTCTTCACCTCGACCTGCACCACTTCCCCGCCCTCAACCGCTCCCACTGCGGCTGTCGGATCGTCCGTGTAAAAAGTAAACGTGCCGTACGTGCCGCGAAGATCGGGCGTTCCCATGCCTGAAAGTGTCTTGCCCTTGGCCGCAATCGGTGGGAAATTGGCCGGAATCCGGTAGACATAGTTGGGTACGCTCTGTTCGTCCAGAATCTCCCAGAACGCTTTCCCATGCCGCAACTGCTCCGCCGAGCCGCTGCCGAGCGGAACCACCCAGCTTCCCACATGAAAGCTGTGCTTCGGACCCTCCACTTTCGACGTCGAGAAATACAAGTCAAAAGTCTTGGGATCGCGATGGATGAAATCAAAAATCCCGTGTCCGCCCGCATTCATCCCCGTAATCAGGTTCGACCACGCCACCGGACTCTGCGGCGGAATACTGGTCGTCAACCGCCGGAACGATCCCTGTTCCGCCAGTCGCGCGAAATTCGGCATCTTGCCTTCGGCCATGAACTTCGTCAGCAGATCCGGATCAAGCCCGTCGATTCCGAGAATGATCATCTTCCTGGATCGGGCAGAGCCGCCATAGCCGTCTGATCCGCCGCGCGCCCGCTGGCAGGAAAGCAGAACGCCCATACCCATTGCACAAACTGTCAACAGGCACACCAGGCGAAGACGTTTTCGGAGAATTACTGTCACTCTTTAATTTTATTTCGCTAAATTTAGATCGCCAATGACGGGGTGGTCATAACCGCACCACTAGAGGAGATCCCGAGCAGCGTGTACTAAAGATTGTACGCGGACTCGCACAGCGGCTCAAGACGGACCCGAGTACGGCCGACGGTACCAAGGTTTCCATCCTTGTGCTTGCCGCCGGATTTCCCGTAAATCATTTCGCCGTAAACCATGCACCCACGGTGACTTTGATCAATGCCGGGGCACCCTTTACACTGGCTGTCATGATAAGAAAAAGCCTCGCCGCTGTGAGCCTCATCTTCATTTGTCTTTCTTTCGCCGCAGCCGCCTCCAAACCCAACCTCGTCCTGATCACCCTGGACTCCGCTCGCGCCGACCGCATGGGCTTCCTCGGCGCCAAGGGGTCGCTCACCCCGAACCTCGACCGCGTGGCCACAGAAAGCATCGTCTTCGAGCACGCCTACGCCCAGGCGCCAGCGATAGTGGTTTCGCACGCAACCATTCTCTCCGGAGCTTACCCGCAGAGCACCGGCATGAGCGAGATCGGCGGCACGCTGCCCCCGTCTCTCCTCTACCTTCCGGACCTGCTTAAAGCGCAGTCCTATAAAACCGCTGCCTTCGTCGGCTCCCTCGAACTTGACCCGGTAAACGGCCTGGCCCAGGGTTTCGACCGCGGATTCCAGACCTACGACGCCGGCTTTCGTCCCGCGATCCCCGGCGATCCCCGTCCGCCCGTCACCGAGCGTCGTGGAGCTGAAGCCGTCGCCCGAGCCATAGCCTGGCTAGACAAGAACAAAGACAAGAGCGAAGCCAAAAATGGGCCGGGTCCGTTCTTTCTGTGGATCCACATCATCGACGCGGGATCGCCCAGCACCACCTACAATTCCGCCGTCACTGCAGCCGACGCGGCTGTAGGAAAACTAATCGGAGCCTTGCAGCAGCGCAAACTATACGCCAATACGGGAGTGATCGTCGTGGCCGATCACGGCGAGGGCCTCGGAGCTCATGGCGAAGCGTCGCACGGCATCTTTCTTTACGACGAGACCATTCACGTCCCGCTTCTCATCAAGCTTCCAGAAGCATCCGCCGGCGCGAAACCGGCAAGCACCCGAGTTACCGCAAAGGTAAGGTTGGTGGATGTGGCTCCCACCGTGCTCGAAATCGCCGCCATCCCCGTGCCGTCGCAAATGCCGGGACAATCTCTACTGCGCGTGGCCAAGTCTGGCGGAGGTGCCGATCAGCCCGTATATTCCCGCAGCGACCTACCGCAGCGCGGATTCGGTTGGAGCCCCCTCGAATCCTGGCGGGCTGGTAAGTATCTTTACGTCCGCGCACCCAAGCCCGAACTCTATGACACGACAGCCGACGTGGCCGCTGCCCACAATCTGGCTCAGAGTTCAAAGGGCATTGCCGACACCATGGCCGCACAACTCGACAGTTTCGACCGCCGCTTCAGCGGCGAGGCCGGCAAGTCCTCCGCCGAATTAAGTTCCTCCGAGATGCAGAAGCTTGCATCGCTCGGCTACATCGGAGTAAGTAAAGCCGCGAGCTCAGCCGCCAGCGTTGCAGGAACCGATCCCAAAGACAAAATAGCGACCGCCAACAAAGTAATCGAAGCCGCGTCGTCCCGAGATGAGTCGAAGCCCGATCGCGCCATCGCCGTGCTCAACCCCATCGTAGCCGCCGACTCGAACTTGTATCTGGCCCAATATACGCTCGGAGTTGCACTGGCCCGCAAGGCGCAATATGCCGACGCGGCCAAGCATTTGCACAAAGCGATCGAGCTGCAGCCCGATTCCGCCTGGGCCCACTACGAAATCGGCGCAGCTCTTCTAAAGACAGGAGACTTCAAGACCGCCATCGTCCACCTGGAAATCGCCGCTGGACGACTGCCAGCATTCTCACCGGCTCACACGGCGTTGGCCGAAGCGTACGAACACGCAGGACGAGCTGAGGATGCGAAGAAGGAACGAGCGAAGGCGAAGTAAATCTTTCAACGATATTATGTCCGGCGGTTCCTCTCTCCGGAACGCGCCAAAACACAACTGACAAATAAAAAGGCGTCCCGTACTTCGGGACGCCTTCTCTGTACTTGCTACCGCTAACCTCTAGAAGTAGAACTTAGCTCCCAGTTGTACGGCCCTACCTTCGCCATTGGTCGTGATCGTCTTCGTGGAGAAGATCTGACCTACGTTGCCTTCAAGAGAAATATCTGTCGAACTCCCGAAGTTGCCGGGGTTCGAGAAATTGGTGTGGTTGAAAGTGTTATAGGTCTCGAAACGCAGTTGGAAATACCGCGATTCGCTGATGTGAACGTCCTTCTCAATCGCCATGTCGCCGTAGTTGATTCCCGGACCATAGAGCGGGTTGCGGTTGGCTGTACCCAGAACTCCAGCCGGCCCCGTCCCCGACGCGGCTTGAAGGAAAGGCGTAGTAAAGGCTGCCGGATTGAACCAAAGGTGATTCGGATTATCTCTAGGGTTAGTAATGCCGAGGGGCGCGCCCGTAAATGAGGCACGGTCTTGGCAGGCGTAGAACGACACGTTCGCATCGCAAGTAAGACCTCCTCCCGCGAGATCAAAAACCGGGATTGGCAGGCCGTGCTGCAAGGTGTAAATACCCACCAGGCTCCAGTCGTCAGTCAACGCTTTCCATTTATGTGTCAGCTTGTAGATGGGCAGAACGTAGTTGTAGCTGATCACGAAGCGCTGTGGAGCATCGTTTACGGACGGCGCCCACTGCGATTTGGAGGAGAAGGGATTAATTCCCGGGAAGTTGAAGGCGCTGTTTTCCAGGCTCGCCGTCTGGTCGAAATAACGTGACCAGGTATAAGCCGCCAAAACCTGCAATCCATTGCTGAATCGCCGGTTCAACGTCAACTGCATAGAATCATACCTGGAGTTCCATTCCGTCGCCTGTTGCCCCGGATGTCCATACAAGGACAAGTTGTAAGGGGTCCCGCCTGGCACCTGAGGGCCACCAAGAGGTGTTTGAGGGCATTGAGGAGCAGTCCCGAAGAACAGATAGGAGAAGCAGCTGCCGCCATTGTAGGCCGCAGCCGCCGGGTTTACGCCCGGATACTGGCCAGCCTCGTTCAGATCGACTGCACCCTCTTCATGGCGGCCGCGATTGCCGACATAGGCAGCAGTCACGATCGTGGATTTATCAATCTGCCGCTCCACGCTCAGATTAAAGTTCGCCGACCTCGGTGCGGTAAGGTTGGGAGCCGAGGTATTAAATGAGAACCCGATCGGCTCATACTGCGAGAAGTCGGGCGACGAACCTTTCGCTGGAACCGTAAAGGGGAACGGATTTGTTGTCCCGTTGATTAATGCATTGCAAGGGTTGACAGAGTTATTTACGCCGATAAACGGGGTAGAGAACGCCGGCGAACCACACCCCGATGCAGGACCTGCACCAGAAGACGTAAGAGCAAACGGGGCATTGGTCAGGGTCTCCAATGCCAATTCTTCTTCGCTGCGGTTGTAGTAGATTCCGAATCCGCCATGGATACTGAAGTTTCGCGAGGCTCCAGGGCTCCAGGCGAAGCCGACGCGAGGAGCAAGATGATCGTACTTAACTGTCGGACCGCCGTATTTGTTGATGCCCTTGTCGCCCGGGTAAACGAATCCAACCGGAGCCGACGGGAATATCGTTGACTGCTGACCGGGGCGGAAAGCACCCATGATCTCGCCGAAGCCATACTGGTTGTACCAGGGCGTCTGAACATCGTATCCGGTTCCGAAGGTTACAGTCAGATTCGGTTTGATCTGCCACTGATCCTGAACATAGGAATAGACTTCGTGGGCCTGCGCCTGCACGATCGATCCGCTGCCCTGGGTGTAGGTGTCCGGAATTCCTAGCAGAAAATCTGCGCCAGTATTTCCCGTAGAGAACGGGCCAGAGCCATTGTAGGCGTAGTCGCCGCCAAGATTGTTATAGAAGGGATTGTTAAGCGTCACACGGTCGTAATTGACGCCGGCCTTGATGGTATGGTGGCCATAAACCTTGCTGAAGTTGTCGATCGCCTGATAATTGTTTTGCAGGCGAGGTTGAGGACCGTTCGAGCTAAATCCGAGTGTAAACAGGCCGCCAACTGCTATTACCGGCAAAGATGCGCTCGAAGGCGCCTGAGGCGTGATGCCGGTGAAACCGTAGGCGGTCGGGTTGATCGGCGAAACCGGTTCCACCGCGGCGAAGTTGAAGCGCAGGTAGGCGATTCGAAGCTCGTTCAACGTTGTAGGCGAGAAGGTATGCGACCACGAGAACGAGTATTGCTGATAGTGACGCTGGGCCTGCTCCGACATACCGGGGAGGTCTGATCCGGTGAACGGCAGAGTGTCAACCGAGGGGTTCGTCTGGTAGAGGCCGTAGAACCACAGAGCATCTCTATTCGTTAACTTGTCGTCGATCCGGTACAGGTATTGATCATAGGTCGCGGTCGTATGCGGGTTGAAGTTGAAAATATTGCCGCCGGACGTGGCCTCGGGGACGAATTGGTTCATCAGCTTAAGAGCCAACGGATCCGCATCAATAGCGGTGCCGCTTCCATCCGCCAAAGGAATCATGCCGGTCTGAAACAGATTGGCGAAGGTGGAGGTGGCAACACTCGGATCGCATTTGACTCCGCCGCTTACTGGGCAAGTCGAAAGGTTATCGCCATACAGCGCGAAAGGAATTTGCGCGTTGCTGAAGCCTCCGTCGGCACTGAAGTCGCCGGAGCGCTCTGCGTCCGTGTAAACCGGAACCGCATTATTTGCGGCCTGCGGAATTTTCTGGTGATAGCCCTGATACGAGAAGAAGAAGAAAGCGTGGTCCTTAAAGATCGGTCCGCCTATCGTGGCTCCATATTCGTTTTGATGAAAAGGGGAGCGGCAGTCAGGTTGTCCGCACCCATTTTCAAAGTAGTTCGCCGCGTCCAGGAACGTGTCGCGATAGAACTCGAAGGCGCTGCCGTGGAACTGGTTAGTGCCGTTCTTGATGTTCGCGTTAATGATGGTTCCCGAGTTGCGCCCATATTCAGGATTGATGGTGCTGGTGATCAGGCGGAATTCGCCGATCGCGTCGGGACTGGGAATAACCAGCGCCGTGTTGAGCGAAGCGTCGTTCGAATCGACACCGTTAATCAAAAACGAGTTCTGCTGCGTTTCCGCGCCATTGCCCGAATACGCGCCACTTGAGCCACCAAACCGGTCGGAGGTGCCCACGATGCCAGGCTCCAACTGCTGGAGCTGGGTCCAGTTGCGGCCGTTCAGAGGTATGTCGACGATGGTCTGTCCGGTGATGGTCGTGCCGAGCTGCATATCGGTCTGTTCTACCTGGACCGGATTGGCTTCGACCACGATTTGCTCGGTCGCTGCACCCAAGGCGAGCTTGACGCTGAGGTTATAGATCTGGTCGAGATCAAGGTGAATGCCCGACGCTTGGTAGGCCTTGAACCCTGTCTGTTCGGCCTTGACGGTGTAGTCGCCGATCGGCAGCTGGATGAAAGTAAAGGAGCCGCTGCTGTTCGAAGTGGTGGTGTACAAGATTCCGGTGGACGCATTGGTTGCGACCAGCTTCACGCCCGAGATCACCGCGCCGGTCGGATCCGTGACCGTTCCGCGAATGCTGGCATAGAGATTGTCGGCTCTAGCGGAGCCCGAGAGAATACCGAGAACTGCGATGGACACCAGCGCCAGCAAAGCCAGCACTCGAATTCTGTTAAATCGAAATTCCGATTGCATGTTATTTCTCTCCTGAACCTAATCGAATCCGGTGGAATCGTTCTACGTGAGCTTGCCAAACCGCGGCCGAACCCCTGCATCGAGCAACAGCAGGAAACAGCAACTGTCATTCCAAAGTAGAATGCGTCTAACTGATTGATTTATTGACTCTTAACAATAAACAGACAGAGATAAATACTACTTTCGGAAGGTTGATGTCAACAAAAAATATGAGAAGTTGTAGAAGAGCGACGGTGAATGCAGGCTGGCGGCGGGGACTACTACCCAGGATTGAGGGCCTCCGCCGTGGGATGCTGGACAGTACACCACCGTGAACAGCCAGGCTAAAAGATTATAGAGACCGAAGATATGCAGATAGACCTCTTTCAGCAGGGAGTGGATTTGTTCAATCGCGGCCACTTCTTCGACGCCCATGAAGTCCTGGAAGACTTCTGGCGCTCGCTGCCGCGCGAACCTTCGCCGGGCCAGCCTCTGCGAATCCAGCCTCTACGAGTTCACGCCCAGGGGATGGTGCAATTGGCAGTCGCCTTCCATCACGCCTCCAAGGGAAACCATGTTGGCGCCCATTCCGTGCTGGAACGCGCGCTGCGAAATCTTGCCGGAGCCGAAACTTCGTTCCGCCATCTCGACCTCGACCTCCTGCGCTCAAACCTAAGACTCTGGCAAAAGTATCTCGATCGACGCGCCGGTCCTGCTCCGCCTCTGCCTATGCTGATGATCACTACTTAAGAAGATCCTTGCTCACGACCAGTCCGCGCCGCGCAGCGGCTGCTAAAATCCTCGGAGTGAAGTCCACACTGACATCTCCAGGCGAGCCATCGCAGCGGACGACGAAAAGTGCGTCTGCCGGCGTTCCCCTGCTCGACTTGCGTCGTCAGTACGAAGGCATTCGCGAAGAAGTCCTCGCGGCCGTCACGCGGGTCTGCGATTCACAGAGCTACATCCTCGGCCCCGAAGTTGAAGCGCTGGAGCGCGAGATTTCCACTCTCACCGGAGCGTCCGCTGCCGTCGGCTGCGCCTCCGGAACCGAAGCTCTATGGCTGGCGCTCGTTGCCGCAGGCGTAAAGCCGGGAGATTCGGTCATCACGACGCCATTCAGCTTCTTCGCCTCGGCCAGCTCGATTGTTCGCGCCGGAGCAAAGCCCATCTTCGTCGACATCGACCCCGGCACTCTGAATCTCGACACGAAGCTGGTTATGCGGGAGCTGTCACAGCTTAATAAGCAAGACACCGTCCGCGCCATCCTTCCCGTCCATCTCTACGGCCAGTGCGCCGATATGGACGCCTTCGCCCGCATCTCCGCTGACTTCGGAATCGCGATCGTGGAAGATGCCGCGCAAGCGATTGGCGCGAAGTGGAACGGACGGGGCGCAGGCTCGCTCGGCGTAACCGCGGCGTTCAGTTTCTATCCCACGAAAAACCTCAGCGCTTACGGAGACGCGGGCATCGTCACCACCAGCAATCTAGAGATGGCGGAACACATGCGGCGGCTGCGCAATCACGGCAGTCCGCAACGCTACTATCACGATGAATTCGGATGGAACGGACGCATCGACGCCATCCAAGCCGCCGTGTTGCGAGTGAAACTGCCACACATCGCCGATTGGAACCAGAAGCGAAAACAACACGCCGCAACCTACGATCGATTGCTGGCCGATGCCGGCCTGATCTCGAACAGCACGTCTCCCGTGCGCGCCCTGGCGAGAACTCCGCAAGCCACACACGTTTTCCATCAGTACGTGGTTCGCGTCGAACGCCGCGACGACCTGCGGAAATTTCTAGCAGAAAGAAAAATTGGATCGGAAATCTACTATCCGCTGCCGCTGCATTTGCAACCCGTCTTCTCTTATCTCGGACTCAAAGCCGGAGACCTGCCCGTGGCCGAGCAAGCCGCAAAAGAAGTTCTAGCGCTCCCCATGTTCCCCGAACTGACCGAGGATGAGATCCGTCTCGTGGTCGAGGGCATTGCCGGGTTCTACAGCTGATTTAACGACACAGGACGCGGATCACTTTCTCCGCCGCATTTTCTTCGCCGTCGCCCGCACCGGCACTTCTCCCGGGGCGAGCACTCGCCGCACGATCGGTGTATTCAGCTTGTACTTGCGCTCGGCAATATTCCCGTTGTCGTCGCGCACCCGCAGAACGAAGACCGGCAACATGCCTTCTTTGTCAAAACTCTCCTGCGAAATTTTCACGGGCAGCACGCCTTCCATCCGCTCGCGGTACGCCGTTTCATAACGATGGTGCTTCACATTCCAGGTAAAGACGCGAATCTGGTTGAAGTCGAACGGCAAGCCATCTTTCGGTTCCGTGAGGACGGTCAGATACTGCGGCACCTTCTTATCGCCATCCTGAACTTCGTCCAGCACAAAGAAAGCGACGATGCGCTGCCCTTCCGCATATTGCGCGACGTCGAGCGGAACGTCCGCATCGATCATGCGACTCAGTACCCATCCGACTCGATCGTGCGAGTCGCGCACCAGCCACCAATCCTCCACTACTGGCACCGGCTTTTTGTCTTGCTGATTGCCCGCTTCAGATTTAGCAGCCCCCCGTGCAGGCGGAGCAAACACTCCCGGCTTATCCGCCGTGCCGCGTTTCAACAACGATAGTTTTTCACCCGCCGAAATCTGATAAAGATGTTCCGTGTCTCGTCCCGGCTCGACATGCAGATTCGTGTCGTTACGCGTCGTGCCCTGCGCCTGCACCGGATCATTCTGGTTATCCGCGGTCAGCTTCTGAATTTGGTCATACACGGCCTGGCTGACCAGGTAGCGCTGCTCCATCCATCCCGTGGAGCCGGTGGCCGTGCGCACCTTGACGAAATGACGGTCGCGCTCCAGCACTTCCACGCGATCGCCGTTCTTGACCACTCCAGCTTTTTCATAGACGGCCGCCACATGGTCGCGCAGGATGGCCTGCACTCCGGAGACGTAAGCGACTTCGAGCACGCGACCCGCCGCCGCGATTGCAGCCCGCCGAGAAAATCACCATGACGAGACAAGTCGCAACCGCCGACGAGCGAAGCAAAGATGTAGGGAGGAACGTCACCGGATCGAAGTTTTACTATAACGCACTATAACGATTAGGAAGGGCCCGGTGTCGTGTGATGGGTCGTGTGGTGACGGGGCTCTGCCCCGTCCAGCGGGGCGAAGCCCCGCTACCACACAAGCTGAGGCAGACCCGCGAACGCTAGTTAGCCGTTACGTTTATAACGGGCGAGAAAGTCGACCCTGTATAGGTCACCGTAATGGTGTAGGGCCCCGGCTGCGTGCCCGCAATCGCAGTACAGAACACAGGGTCGGTTCCGTTCACGCAGTTGATATAAGTTGTGTTACTCGAAGTGAATGTCGCGCCGCTGGTGACGTCTGTGTTTCCGTTGGCTGTAACCACGAATCCTGTCGGGTTCGTCCCACCGGTTGCGCCTTTGAATGTCCACGTATTCGGCAATACCGTCAGACTGGTGATATTGATATACACGGTGGCCGTGGCCGTGGCACTCAGGCCCTGCGCGCCGGCAGTCACCGTAGCAGTGCCTAATCCCACGCCCGTAGCAACGCCACTCACCGGATCGATCGTCAGAACATCCGTCGTGTCACTCGACCACGCCACATCGCTCGTAATCTGACTGCGGGTATTGTCCTGGTACGTCCCCCAAGCCTGCAAAGTCTGGGTCGCGCTAAGAAGGATGCTGGGGCTTGGCGGCTGGATCGCGATCGACACCAGCGAGTTAGGCTGAAAGAACCCGCGGCAACTAACTCCAAAAGCCACTGCCACAAGAGCTGTGAAGGCAAGCGTCAACGCCAGTTTGCGCCCAGTAAACATAGATGATGGCCTCAGATACCCTAATTTTAGCAGAATGCCGTGTACTTGCTCGACGCCCGATAGTGCATGGCGTGGGTCCTCCCCTCGCGCACGAGGCGTCCCGACACTCTCGAATATTAGGAACGGGAGGCGCTGAAAAACTTGCGTGGTGTTTTTGGACTGCCCGGGACGGGTTCCCTATTTCGGCCGTTTCTTCCCCGCGTTAGCAATGCGCTCGTCAATCGGCTTGCGACCGGCAAAGCCTTCGCTCGTCCCATGCCAGTGCGTAATCGAGGACTCGCCAAGCTTCCAGCACAGCAGCAAAATCTCGCCTTCGACCTTGCAGGGAAAATCAAGCAACCCAATATCGATATCTTTTACCTGCACGCCCGTCGCATCAATCTCGGCCAGAGCATCTTTCACCCGCCGGATCGCCTTCTCGCGCTCGGCCTTGCGCCGCGCCAGATGCACGACGTTCAACATGGTTCCGCCATTCAGAAAGACGCGGTGCGCGGTGGCCTGCAATTCGGCGTCAACGTCTTCAATCAGTTTCTTGCCGTTAATCGCCTGCTTCAGCAAAGATTCCAGAATCGGCAGCAGCATCAACGCTTCATCGAGAGTAAACGTGCGGTCAGCCATGATTCTTTTATTCTACCCGTATTCCGATGCCGAAACCTTCACGTCCTGTCATCCCGAGCCGGTCCAGAACCAATGCGAGGGCAAGTCGAGGGACCCTTGTGTTTTTCGAGGTATCACCACTCATCGGACGATGTCCAAGATAAGCATCCACGCTACAGCCATGTCGCCGGCACAGCTGCGATTTTTCGCGTGTTACTTTGAATGGACGATTTCAATAAACGAAATAAATGGACGCTATGGAAACGCAATCGTCATCACGTCCCCAAAGCACTCCACGCAATATATATGTATTCGGCCTCACCTCATTCCTCAACGACACGGCCAGCGAAATGGCGTATTGGGTTCTGCCGGCATTTCTTGCATCGCTCGGCGCTGGACCCGCGCAACTCGGAGTTATCGAAGGCATCGCCGAGAGTGTAGCCTCGTTCGCAAAGCTTTTCTCCGGATACGTCACCGACAAAATTTCGCATCGCAAGCCGATTGTGGTCGCGGGATACTTCGTCGCTAATGCGGTGAAGCCGCTGCTGGCGCTGGTTTCGTCGTGGTGGCAGATTCTGGGAATTCGCTTCTCCGACCGCTTGGCAAAAGGCGTTCGTGGAACGGCGCGCGATGTGATGGTGGCCGAATCGGTGGACAAATCCACCTTGGGATCGGCGTATGGACTGATTCAATCGATGGATTCAGCTGGAGCCATCGCTGGGCCGCTGCTGGCCTTGGCGGTGATTGGACGATTCGGCATGCGCGGCGTGTTTGCTTCGGCCGCAATTCCCGGAGCGTTGTGCGTGATCGTCGCTTGGCTGGGAATTCGTGAAGTACGCAGAAATGGTACGACTGCGGAGCGGGCAACTCTTGCGCAACTAAAAACCGAGCACAGCTCAGAAGCCAGCCCGCGCACTAAATCCGAATGGCTGCCGAGTTTGCCCTTCGGCTTTTACTACGTGCTCGCTGTCGTCACGCTATTTTCGCTGGGAAATTCCAGCGACATGTTCCTCGTCCTGCGGGCCGGAAACATTGGCATCCCAGCATCGCAGGCGCCGCTGCTGGGACTAGTGTTCAACATCATGTTCACGCTGGTGTCGTGGCCCGCGGGCAAGTTCAGCGACCGCTTTTCGCGTTCTGCCATTGCCGCTGGCGGATACATCGTCTTCGCCATCGTGTATTTTGTTTTCGCGCTGGCGCCGTCGCGGCGCGCCATCTGGCTGACCATGGCCTTTTACGGACTCTTCTATGCGCTCACCAATCCTGTGCTGAAAGCGCTGGTAGTTGAAAGCGTATCTGTAGATGTGCGCGGCCGCGCCCTGGGAATTTTTTCGTTCCTCACCAGCGTCACGACCCTGCTCTCGAGCGTGATCACGGGAGCGCTGTGGAAGGTGTACGGTCCGGCCGTGCCGTTTTATTTGTCGGCGGCCATTGCTGGAGTTTCAGCAATCGCGCTGCTCGCCCACCGGTCACCCAAAGCCGTCGAAGCAAATCGATAGCCTTCGAACGAATTGCTTTCTAGCGAATTATTTTCTGATGAGTTGCGCAGATTTGTCGCGAAAGATGACTTGCGAAAACTGAACGTTCGTCCGCTTTACAGTTCGGGTTCGAGCGGCGAACCTTCACTTGTCCGTCTCAACCAGAAATACGCGACTGACAGAAAGAGCAAACCTCCGACGCTGTCGAGCACCGCGTCTTTCCAGGTTCCGGTTCTCGACGGAATAAAACTCTGATGCCACTCGTCCATTGCCGCCACGAAAGCTGTGCCAAGCCACGACAATAGCGCTGTGCGCCACAACATCGATCGCTCTTGGCCGAATGTCGCCCGCCAGCCCCGCAGCAGAAACAAACCCAACAGGCCGTATCCCACGAAGTGTCCCGTCTTGCGCAGAAAATGATGGAAGATCAGAAAGTTATAGAGATTGATGTTGCCGAACAGGCGCGTCAGCAACGAATACAGCATGTTGCCCGTATGCTCCGACGAAAAGGCGTCGGTCGATTCGACGCGAATAATGCCGATCCAGACCGCAGCCGGCAGCCACGCGCGAATGAGATTGGGACGGGGCTTCGTCCGTAGGGGCTTTGTTTGTAGGGACTCGGTCAATGAATCGTCCCTTACTCGGCCGCGTAGTTCGGCGCTTCGCGCGTGATCATGACGTCGTGGACGTGGCTTTCGCGCAGGCCCGCGGAACTGATGCGCACGAAGCGCGCTTTCTGCTGCAGATCAGCCACCGTCTGGCAGCCGCAATATCCCATGCCCGATCGCAAACCGCCAACCAGTTGATGCACGATCATCGAGACCGAACCGCGATACGGGACGCGCCCTTCGATTCCTTCCGGCACCAGCTTGCCCAGCCGGTTCGATTCTTCGCCCTTCATCGAAGACGCGGTTGACGCATCTCCATCGGAGTTCTGGAAGTAGCGCTCGCTCGAACCTGCAGCCATCGCTCCCAGCGATCCCATGCCGCGATACGACTTGAAGGTTCGTCCCTGATACAGAATCAATTCGCCCGGACTTTCATCCGTGCCGGCAAACATCGACCCGATCATGACCGCATTCGCACCCGCCGCCAGCGCCTTGCTGACGTCGCCGGAATACTTGATGCCCCCGTCGGCAATTACGGGGACTCCCGAATCACGCGTCGCTCTTGCCGCTTCGGCGATCGCCGTAATCTGCGGAACCCCGACTCCGGTGACGATACGCGTCGTGCAGATCGAGCCCGGACCAATTCCGACCTTCACGCCGTCCACGCCCGCACGCACCAGATCGCAAGCGCCATCAAACGTCGCGACGTTCCCCGCAATCAGTTCGACTTCGGGCAACGCAGCTTTCACCTTCTTCACCGCTTCGAGTACAAGCGAGGAATGTCCGTGAGCACTGTCGATCGCCAGCACATCGACTTTGGCTTTCGCCAGTTCCTGCGCACGCTCCAGGAAATCTCCGGTCGCTCCAATCGCCGCACTGACGCGCAAACGTCCCTTGTCGTCTTTCGCCGCTCCGGGATACTTCAGTTTCTTTTGGATGTCTTTTACCGTAATCAGGCCCTTCAGGTTGTACTTGTCGTCCACCACGAGCAACTTTTCGACGCGGTGCTCGTGCAGAATGTCTTCCGCCTGTTCCAGCGTCGTTCCCACTGGAACCGTGATCAGATTCTTCTGCGTCATCACCTTGCTGATGGGAATATCGAAACGAGTTTCGAAGCGCAAATCCCGATTTGTCAGAATTCCAACCAGCTTGCCGTCTTTCGTAGTGATCGGCACGCCGGAAATTTTGTACTTCTGCATCACATCCAGCGCATCGGAAACCTTCGCATCCGGCGACATGGTGACTGGATCGACAATCATCCCGCTTTCCGACCGTTTCACTTTGTCCACTTCATTGGCCTGCTGCTCGATGCTCAGATTGCGGTGAATGATGCCGAGCCCTCCCTGCTGTGCGAGCGCAATGGCCATGTGCGACTCGGTAACGGTGTCCATGGCAGCGCTGATGATGGGTATGTTCAGCCGGATATTGCGCGAGATCTGAGTTTGCGTGTTGGTGTTGGCGGGGACAACTTCAGAATGCGCGGGCAGCAGTAGAACGTCGTCGAAAGTGAGCGCTTCGGGTACAGGGAAATGGATCATAGATTTGGATTAAACTCCTATTGTAGGGAGCGTGCGGTCATCCCGCAAATGTTGGTGGCAGTTCGACGGGAACAATCCTCAACAGGAGCACTCAATGCGCTGGTACCACTATGTGGCGTATTTTTTCGGGGGCGTATTTCTGGCCAACGCTTTGCCACATCTGGGCAACGGATTTCGGGACATGCTTTCCAGAGTCCATTCGCATCGCCGCCCGGAGTGGGGTTGTCTTCCGCCACGGTCAATGTGCTGTGGGGCCTGTTCAACCTTGCAATCAGCTATCTGCTTGTCTGCCGTGTCGGCAACTTTGATCTGCGCAAGACTTCGCACGCACTCATTTTCGGAGCGGGGATCCTGCTGATGTCATTAAATTGTGCCCACTATTTCGGACGGTTCCACGGCGGATTGTGAATTTTAGAAGTCCGGTCTGTCGTTTGCTTAGTGTTCCGAAACACGGTACATTCCGAGTGATTCGCTGAGCTTCGACGCGGCGGTGGAGGCACCATGTACCGTAGTTTCTCTTTTCGGATTGCGATCGCTTCAGCTTTGATTCTGAACCTGGCAACCTCTCCCACGATTCTTAGTGCCCAGCAAACCTCCGCCGATGTCCCTGTCATCACGATTCGAACTAGTACCCGTCTCGTGGTCGTCGACGTGGTGGTCACCGACAAAAAGGGACAACCCAAACTCGGCCTGAAGCCTGAAGATTTCACAATCGAGGAAAACGGAAAGAAGCAGAAGATTTCTGTTTTCGCCCCACCGACGGGAGGAACCACGCCCGCGTCCGCTCCGGTTGCCGTGCCACCCGGAGTTCTATCGAACCACCCTGAGCATATCGGCCCCGCCGGGCCTCCCACAGTTCTATTGCTGGATGCCCTGAACTCTCCCTTCAAAGAGCAGGCTTACGCGCGTTCGCAAATGTTGCAGTATGTGGCAGAACAGAGCCAGGCGGGAAATCCCATGGCGGTTGTGACCTTGTCCGACCGGCTGCGGGTGCTGCAGCAGTTCACCACCGATCCCAAGATTCTACTGGCGGCGATCAAGGCTTTTCGGCCGCAGGAGCAAATACTCGCAGGCTCGGCTCCGATCGTAGAATCATCGACTTCGCCGGATATGGGTGGCGGCCCTGGCAGCGGCGTCGGCATCACAGTCGCGATCGAACAAGCCCGAGCGGAGGTCAATGACTTCGCAAACCTGCAGGTGGGGTACAACATCGAGCGGCGAACCGTCATCACAATCGACGCCATGCGTTCCCTCACTCGCATGTTAGGCGGACTGCAGGGCCGGAAGAATGTTGTCTGGCTCACTTCGGATTTGCCTTTTGACATGATTCCGGAAGACCGCAATATGACCGACACGGAATTGCAGGCCGAGCTTCCCGGCCAGGGCCGCCAACGGTCGGCGGCGCTGAATGGAGCGGGATCCCTCGCATCCGAATCCCGCCAATTGCACGGCCAGGAAATCAAAGAGGCCGAGTCAGACCTGGCGAGTGCAAATATTTCCATCTACCCTGTGGACCTTCGTGGTCTCGTCGGCGGCATGGAATCGTCGGCGTCATACTCCGGAGCCCACAACAACGACATCCATGGAGCCGGACTCGCGAACGCCGCCACTAACCAAACCAACAGCCTCTTGGCGAGTCAAGACACGATGCGAGAAGTAGCGGCCGAGACGGGCGGCAAAGTCTATATCAATCAAAACGAAGTGAAGCAGGGAGTCGCTCTTGCTGCGGCTGACAGCAGGGCCTCCTACGCGATTGGATACTATCCTGAGAACAAGAAATGGGATGGCAAATATCGCAACCTCAAGATCAAAGTAGACCAGGGTGACACGGAAGTGCGCTACCGCAAAGGCTACTTCGCCGTCGATCTAACGCAGGAAAAGAACCACAACTACGAGCAGGACGCGGCAGCCATTCTCACCTTCAACGCTCCCGCGACGCAGATTTCATTCATGGCCCAGGCCAAGCCGACCGATCCGGGAAAGGTTCGCGTCGTCTTTCTAGTGGACGCCCACACGCTGACCGCAGAGGATTCCGGCGGCAGCAAGAAGATGAACGTTGTGCTTTATGCAACCATGTTCGGATCGGACGGCAAGATGCTGGCGAGCCACAGCACGAAAATTGACAAGGCATTCGATGCGGCCACTTATCAGCAGATTGTGGATCACGGAATGATGGTGCCGATGGATATGGACATTCCGACTGGCGCCAAGCAACTGCGCCTTGCCGTGCTCGACAATAAGAGCGGCTTTATCGGCGCGGCGAGCGGACCGATCGGGCAATAGTTTCTGTGCGCGGGAAAAGGAAAGGGCGTCCGCGTTGGACGCCCTTTTTGTTATCGTAATTTCGAGATTGTTGAGAATTACTCTTTCTTGTCGGCGCCCTCGGCTTCAGCCGCCGCGCTTTCGCTCTGAACATGCGCTTCAGCGTCAGCCTGCTCCATCGCTTTGCGGTTTTCTTCGGCGCGTTTGGCGCGAATTTCCGCGCGCTTCTGCCGCTTTTCGTCGAGCACTTGTTCACTCCCGAGGAGTTCGATGAACGCCTTTTCGGCTCCATCGCCCTTGCGCCATGCGCCACGAACGATGCGCGTGTAGCCGCCTTTGCGGTCGCCGAAGCGCGGAGCCACGGTGTCAAAAAGTTTGTGGACGGCTTCGTCGGTCATCAGGAAGGCTTTGGCCTGACGGCGCGCCGCCAGATCGCCCTTTTTGCCGAGCGTGATCATCTTCTCGACCGATGGACGAACCGCCTTCGCCTTGATCACGGTTGTTTCAATGCGTTCTTCCATGATGATGGACGTGACCATATTGCGCAGCATGGCGCGGCGATGGGAGGTGGTGCGGCCTAGTTTGTATCCTGCAACTTTGTGACGCATGGTTTACCCCAGTGAATCATTGAATGATTGAGCCATTGAGGCATTCTCGAGTCATATCAATCATTCAATGACTCGATGCCCCAATGACTCAATGCACTTACAGATCGTTATCGCCGTAGGCCGAAGCGGGCAGCACCTGGTTCGAAGTCGGTCCGGGGACGGCATTGCCGTGCTCGTCGATCTTCATTCCGAGGCTCAGGCCCATCGAGGAAAGGATCTCCTTGATTTCGTTCAGCGACTTGCGGCCGAAGTTTTTCGTCTTCAGCATTTCGGCTTCGGTCTTCTGCACCAGTTCGCCGATGGTCTGAATGTTCGCGTTCTTCAGGCAGTTATAGCTGCGGACCGAAAGTTCGAGTTCCTCAACCGAACGGTTTAGGTTCTCGTTCTTGATCTCGGGACGACGCTCTTCGCTAGCCGACGCGGTTTCGATCTCTTCTTCGAAGTTGATGAAGATATTCATGTGGTCCTTCACCAGCTTCGCGGAGAGTCCGAGCGCATCGCCCGGTGTGATCGAACCGTTGGTCCAGACTTCGACGGTGAGTTTGTCGTAATCGGTGATCTGTCCCAGACGGGCGGCTTCAACGGTGTAGTTGCACTTGCGCACTGGCGTGTGGACGGAATCGATGGGAATGAATCCGATGCCGAGATCGTCCTCGAAATTCTTGTCGGCGGAAACGTAGCCACGGCCGCGCTTCAAGCGCATTTCCATGTCGAGTTTGCCACCCTCGCTGACGGTCGCAATATAGATGTCTTTGTCGAGAACTTCGACATCGCCATCCGCCTCGATCATGCTGCTGGTAACCACCCCAGGCTGATCGGCACGCAGGTAGATCGCTTTCGGACCATCACCCGCAAGCTTGAACGGAACCTGCTTCATGTTCAGGATGATGTCGGTCGCATCTTCGACAACTCCAGGGATCGACTGGAACTCGTGCAGCACGCCTTCGATCTTTACCGCGGTAACCGCCGCGCCCTCGATCGAACTCAGCATTACGCGACGAAGTGCGTTGCCGATGGTGGTACCGAATCCGCGCTCGAACGGCTGCGCCCAGAACATTCCGTATTTGTCAGTGAGTGAGCTGGTATCGCTCGCTAAACGTTTTGGTTTTTGAAAACCTCTCCAAAGCATGTGTTGCTCCTCTCGGCCATGTGGCTCTGCGGTGGCTCTCTGAACCGGCCCAGGTTCAGATCAAGCGCCACTGCGGGCTGATCTGGCACGAATCGTAGGCCAAAAAATCAGTAATTACTTCGAATACAACTCGACAATCAGCTGCTCATTTACCGGCAACTGGATATCTTCGCGTCTCGGCAGCGCAATCACGCGGCCCTTGTAATTCTCGCGATCAATCTCCAGCCATACCGGAGCCGGCTGATGGCTGGCAAAATCCCTCGAGGTTTCGAGAATCGGAATCTTGCGACTGCTCTCGCGAATCTGAATCTCTTCGCCCACGGTCACTTCGTAGGAAGGAATATTGACCTTCTTGCCATTCACCTGCACGTGTCCGTGACGGACTAACTGACGTGCCTGACGGCGGGAAATTCCGAAGCCCAACCGGAATACGACGTTGTCGAGACGCCGTTCTAGCGATTCCAGCAACTTCGCGCCGGTCACGCCTTTGGAACGAACCGCGTTCTCGAAGTAATTCCGGAACTGGCCTTCCTGGGTGAAGTAGATGCGCTTGGCTTTCTGCTTTTCGCGCAACTGCAGACCGTAGCCTACGACCTTGGTCTTCTTATCTTTCCCGTGCTGTCCGGGAGCGAAATTGCGCTTTTCGATCGGGCATTTGTCGCTGAAGCACTTCGTGCCTTTCAGGAAGAGCTTGATGCCTTCCCGGCGACATAAACGACACACTGCATCTGTATAACGGGCCAAGTTGTTCTCCTTTGTTAGATGACCGGTTTACAGGTTTGGCTTCACCCTTCGTCCCGGACGAAAATCAGTCGCCAGTACCCGGTTGCCAGTAAAACCAAGGCTTCCTCGGCCTTTTTCTGGGTACTGATTACTGGGTACCTTTTTAGACTCTCCGTCGTTTCGGCGGCCGACAGCCGTTGTGCGGAATCGGGGTCGTGTCCTTAATCGACCGGACTTCGATTCCTGACGAGGCTAACGCGCGCACCGCTGATTCACGGCCCGATCCCGGACCGCTCACCCGCACATCTACCGTGCGGACGCCGTGGTCGCGCGCCATGCTGGCGGCGTTCGAAGCGGCCTGCTGCGCGGCGAACGGAGTCCCTTTACGCGATCCGCGAAAGCCGAGCGCGCCCGAACTCTTCCACGACAACACATTGCCCGACATATCGGTAATGGTCACGATGGTGTTATTGAAAGAAGCCTGCACGTGCACGAGTCCGTGAGGAACGTGCTTGCGCTCCTTCTTCTTGAAGGTCTTCTTCTTGCCTTTTTTCTCGGGCGCCGCGGCGCCGCCTGCTGCTGCTGGTTTTGCCATAAATTCAGTTTCCAGTGGCCGGTAGCCAGTTGTCAGTTCGTGTCTGCCTGCGTCAAGGTCGGTCTAACTGGCAACCGCCCACTGGCCACTGGCAACTACGCTTTTGCCGTCTTCTTCTTCTGCGCCACAGTTCCCTTGCGGGGACCCTTGCGGGTACGGGCATTGGTGTGGGTGCGCTGTCCGCGAACCGGCAGGTTCCGGCGATGACGAAATCCGCGATAGGAACCGATTTCGATGAGGCGCTTGATGTTCATCGAAACGTCCTTGCGCAGATCGCCTTCCACCGAGCCTTCCGCTTCGATCACCTGGCGGATGCGGTTGACCTCGTCTTCGCCGAGATCAGAAATCTTTTTCATCGGGTCGACGTTAGCCGCGTCCAGAATACGCGCGGCGCGCGAGTTGCCGATGCCGTAGATATAAGTGAGCGCGATATTCGAACGCTTATTGCGCGGAAGATCGACGCCTGCGATACGTGCCATGATCCCTCTCTTAACTCAGCTGTCAGCGATCAGCCGTCAGCTTTCAGGAAAAGCAATTGCACAACCCTTATCCCTGACGCTGCTTGTGTTTCGCCGTCTCGCAGATCACCCGCACTACTCCCTTGCGGTGGATGATCTTGCACTTGTCACAAATTTTCTTTACCGATGCTCGGACTTTCATGATTCAGCTTCCAATTCCCAGTTGCCAGCGATTCGTTGACTGCAACTGCAGATCCCTTGCTTCGCTCGGGACGACAAACTCATTTATAGCGGTACACAATCCGACCGCGATTCAGATCGTAAGGAGAAAGTTCGACTGCGACTTTGTCTCCCGGAAGAATTCGGATGAAGTTCTTCCGCATCTTGCCGGAAACGTGGGCCAGAACCTGGTGTTTGTTTTCAAGCTCCACCTTGAACATGGCATTCGGCAACGGCTCGACCACCGTCGCCATCACTTCAATCGCGTCTTCTTTACTCATTGACTCCTTAATCAGCCGTCAGCGTTCAGCTGTCAGCTCTCAGTCAGAACCTTCATCTCCGCCGCTTTGCCTGATACCTGACGGCTATCTCTCACTGCGTCAATATCATCGGCCCTTGCCGCGTCACCGCGACGCAATGCTCAAAGTGCGCGCTGTAACTGCCATCTACCGTCACGGCCGTCCATTTATCGCCTAAAACTCTGGCCTCGGGACCGCCCGCGTTCACCATTGGCTCAATCGCCAGGACCATACCTTCGGTCAACTCCGCGCCCTGGCCTTTCTTGCCGAAGTTCGGAATCTGCGGCGCTTCATGCAGCTTCGTTCCGATGCCATGCCCGACAAAATCCCGGACTACACTGAAGCCGTTCGCTTCCACATGCTTCTGGATCGCCGACCCAACGTGTCCGACCGTGTTGCCGATCTTTACCTGCTCGATGCCTTTGTACAGCGAAGCCTCGGTCACTTCGAGCAACTTTTTCAATTCCGGCACGACCGCATCGCCGATCGGCAACGTGATCGCCGCGTCCCCGTAATATCCATCGCAGACCACACCGCAGTCGATGGAAACGATGTCACCCGTTTTCAGCGTCCGCTTCTCCGACGGAATGCCGTGCACTATTTCTTCGTTAATCGATGTGCACAACACGCAGGGATAACCAAAATATCCCTTGAAGGCCGGTGTCGCCCCGAGTTCCGCAATCATTTTCTCGGCAGCTTTTTCGAGGTCCATGGTCGTGACTCCGGCTGCCACCACCGTCTTCAAGTGGTTCAAGACCTGGCGGACGATGTTCCCGCTCCGCTTCATCTTCTCAATCTGGTCCGGCGACTTGCGAATAATCCGGTCGTCTCCAAAACTCATAATTAAAGCGCCGCTATCCCTTGCCGCGGCTATTGCCGTCGATCACGCTGAAAATCTGCGCGGTTACCGCTTCCATCGGCCGATCCGCGTTGATCGCGATCAGGCGATTCTGCGTCTGGTAATAATCCGCCACCGGCTTGGTCTGCCGCTCGTAGATCGCCAAGCGTTCGGAAATAACTTCTTCGCGATCGTCTTCGCGGGTCAACAGCTTCGACCCCTCGACATCACACAACTCGCCGACTCGAGGAGGTTGAGTGTGAATGTTATAGGTCCGACCGCAGGTAGGACACGAACGCCGCCCGGCAATCCGCAGCAATAACTGATTATAGTCCACCAGCAACTGGATCACAATCGGCGGAGAGTTCTGCAGATTCCCTGGCGTGTGGTCCGCTTTATTATCAAAGACCTCTTTTGCCAGGAAGGCATCGAGCCATCCTGCCTGGGCAGGCGTCCTGGGAAACCCGTCCAGCACAAATCCGTTATGGCAATCCACTTCGCGCAACCGGGACGCCACGATTCCGTACATCAATCCGTCTGGTACTAATTCGCCTCGCGCCATGATCGCTTTGGCTTCGAGGCCGAGCGCTGTGCCACGCGCGACATGATCGCGCAACAGTTCACCCGTCGATATCCACGGAACACCGTAATGGTCGACGATGCGTTTGGACTGCGTGCCTTTCCCGGCTCCGGGAGGCCCGAGAAGAATCACAGGTCCAATATTCCGCGCGGTATCTTTGACCGTCTGTTCGGCCGACTCGTTGACCATCGAATTGGCTTCTTCTACTCGTATTTCCCGCCGCGGACATACCGTCCCGCTCCGCGCAAATCAGATTTACAAATATCAATTGTTGCTTGAATCACCACGTCCGGCGTCCGCGAATCCGGCCGCTCTTCGGGGTGAATCCATCGTAGTGCCGCATGATCAGCTGCGCTTCAATCTGAGTGACCGTATCCATCGCCACGCCGACCACGATCAGCAGCGACGTGCCGCCGAAATAGAAATTCACGCCCAGGCCGTTTGTAACCCAGGTAGGCAGATTCTCAAAGAACCGTCCCACCAGCCACAGGTGATTCAGCTTGATGCCGGCGATCATCCACTCGGGAATCAGCGAAATCAGAATCAGGTAGAGTGCACCGACGAGCGTGATGCGGGTCAGAACGTCATTGATGAAGTCCGAAGTGCGCTTGCCAGGGCGGATGCCGGGAATAAACCCTCCCCACTTGCGCATGTTGTCCGCGACCTCGTTCGGATTGAACACGATCGAGATATAGAAGTAGGCAAAGAAAATGATGCCGACGCAATACAGCACCGTGTACAGCGGCTCTCCCCAACGCAGCCAATCGAGCAGCGGACCGATCACCCGGTTGTTATGGAACGCCTGACCAAGCATCTGCGGCAGCGCAAGAATGGACGAGGCGAAAATCACCGGCATCACGCCGCCCGCGTTTACACGAAGCGGCAAGTGGGTGGATTGTCCGCCCATCACCTTGCGTCCGACGACGCGCTTCGCGTACTGTACCGGGATCCGGCGTTCGCTGCGCTCAACATAGACGATGAACGCCACCACCGCGATCATCAGCACCAGCAACATCAGGATCGCCGGAGCCGTAAAAACTCCCCAGGCCGATGTGCTCGCCTTCTGATAGAGATCAATCACACCGCGGGGCAGGCCGACCACGATGCCCGTAAAAATCAAAAGCGACATGCCATTGCCGATGCCGCGTTCGGTAATCTGCTCGCCGAGCCACATGATGAATGCGCTGCCCGTGGTCAGGGTGAGCATGGTCATCAGGATGAACCCGACTCCGGGAGTGTTCACGAAATCGCCCGCTTTTTGCAGACTGATGGCGATACCGAAGGACTGCACTGCGCTCAGGATCACCGTGAGATACCGCGTCCACATGGTGATCTTCTTGCGCCCCATTTCGCCTTCTTTCTGCAACTTGGCCAGTGGCTCATAGACCACCGTCAACAATTGCAGAATGATCGATGCCGTAATGTACGGCATAATCCCCAGCGCGAAAATCGTCAGCCGGCGCAGGTTGCCGCCGCTGAACAGATCGACAAAGCCCAGTACCGAACCTTTATTTTGCTCGAAAAATTGCGCCAGGCGGTCGCCATTAATCCCCGGCGTCGGAATGTGCCCGCCGATGCGGTACACCGCCAGCAGGCCAAGCGTAAACAACACCCGCTTCCGCAGGTCGGGGATTCGGAAGATATTCGCCAGCTTCGCAAAAATCGACGGCATTACTGCAAGACCTCGAACTTGCCACCCGCTTTGGTGATCTTTTCCTGCGCCGACTTGGAGAACTTGTGCGCATGAACCGTGATCGCTGCCGTCAGTTCGCCATTGCCGAGAATCTTGACGGGCGCGTTGCCATCCACGACGCCCGCTTTCTTCAGTGCTTCGGGGGTAATCTCTGTCAGGCCAAGCGTGGCCAGCCGGTCGACGTTCACCACGTCATATTCCTCGCGGAAAATGTTGGTGAAGCCGCGCTTCGGAATACGGCGGTGCAGCGGCATCTGGCCGCCCTCAAATCCGCGAATCAACCGCGCACCAGAACGGGACCACTGTCCCTTATGGCCGCGCGTGGAAGTCTTGCCCATGCCTGATCCCATGCCGCGTCCAACACGCTTCTTCTTCTCTGTCGATTTCTTTGGTGCTCGTATCGTCGATAAATTCATAGGTAAATCCTTAACTCAGGCCTTATAGCCGAGACCTAACTGACAATCTCCACCAGATGCGGAATCTTCTTCACCATGCCGCGAATCGCGTTCGTGTCCGGCCGCTCAATCACCTGGTTCAACCGCGTAAACCCGAGCCCTTTGATCACCAGCTTCTGTTTCACCGGAGTGCAGATTCCCGAGCGCACCCACTTCAACTGGATCTTGCCGGCTGTCGTTGTCTTCGATGTCTTAGTCGTCATTTACAGCTCCTGAACCGATTTGCCGCGCAGCGCCGCAACGTCTTCTTTATTCTTCAGTTTCTTCAGCGCTTCAAAAGTCGCTTTGATCACGTTGTGCGGATTGTTGGTACCGATCGATTTCGTCAGCACGTTCTGAATGCCGGCCGAGGTCATCACCGCGCGCACCGCCCCACCGGCAATCACACCCGTGCCTTCCGGAGCCGGCTTCAGCAAGACCATGCCTGAGCCGAAACGTCCGAGCACGGTGTGCGGAACCGAAGTCTGCGTCAGGTTGATGCGAATCAGGTTCTTCTTCGCCGACTCGATTCCCTTGCGGATGGCCTGCGGAACTTCTTTCGCCTTGCCCGATCCGAAACCAACTACCGCCGCCGACGGATCTCCAATGACCACGAGCGCCGCGAACGACATATTCTTGCCGCCCTTAACCACTTTCGTTACGCGGTTAATCGAGACCACCTGGTCTTTCAGCTGGAACGAACCCGCATCGAGTTTCTTTGTAACTCTTGGCATTCCCGAATCCATTTCTAATTTGCAATTGGAAATACAAATCACAAATCGCCAATTACAAATTTTTAAAACTGCAATCCCGCTTCGCGCGCCGCATCCGCGACCGCTTTTACGCGACCGTGATAGATGTAGCCTCCGCGATCGAATACAACTTTCGTGAAGCCTTTTTCTTTGGCCAGTTCAGCAATCTTCTTGCCGACTATCTTGGCCGAAGCCACGTTGCCGCCGGTTACGCGAGAGTCTTTATTCTTGCCTTCGCGCTCATCGGCCGTCGAAGCCGCCGCCAGAGTGACGCCCTTCAGGTCGTCAATCAACTGCACGTAGATGTGATTCAGCGAGCGGTAAACATTCAGCCGTGGACGCTCCTGCGTGCCCATCACCTTTTTACGGATACGATCGTGCACCCGTTGCCGCGTCTGGTTTTTCGAATTAATTCTAAGCATAATCCCTCAACATTCGGCGTGAAGCCATCTACCGCCAGCCAATCCATTCAGCCCGCAGGTTTCGTAAACGACCTACCTGATGGCTGACGGCTATTTTGCTCCCGTCTTGCCCACTTTCTTCTTCAAACGTTCTCCGGCGTAACGCACGCCCTTGTTCTTGTACGGATCGGGTGGACGCAGCGAACGCATTTCCGCCGCTACCTGACCAACTTTTTGGCGATCGATGCCATTCAGCGTCAGCTTGGTTAATTTTGCATCGACCGCGCAATCGACCCCGCTCGGCAACGGATATTCAATCGGGTGCGAATACCCCAGACTGAACACCACCATCCCCTTGCCCTTCATCTCGGCGCGATAGCCGATGCCGACGATTTCGAGATCACGGGTCCAGCCCTTCGTCACGCCTTCAACCGCATTGTTGACCAGTGCGCGCGCTAATCCATGCACCGCCGCGTGGGCGTTGTCTGGACGGATCGCTACCAGGTTTCCGTCCTTCTGCTCCATCGTGATGCCGGAAGGAAGTGGTGTATCCAGCTTGCCTTTCGGCCCCTGAACCATCACCGTGTTGCCTTCAATTTTAACCGTCACGCCTTTCGGGATCGGGATCGGTTTTTTTCCAATTCGTGACATAAGATCAGCTCTCAGCCTTCAGCTGGTCAGCGTTCAGTTGGCAGCACTCAGGTTCTCCTGACGGCTGATGGCTGATGGCTGACCGCTCTATTACCAGATTTCGCACAACAATTCGCCGCCGAGTCCCTGACGGCGCGCCTGACGCCCCGTCATCACGCCCTTCGGCGTGGTCAGGATGTTGATGCCCATCCCGCCGAGCACTCGCGGAATCTCGGTTCGGCGCACATAGACGCGGCAGCCCGGACGCGACACACGCGCCAGATTCGTGATCACCGCCTCGTTGTTGTTGCCGTACTTCAAGTACACGCGCAGGACCTTGTGGCCCTCTTCTTCCGCCGGCTTGAAGTTCGCGATATAGCCCTCTTCTTTCAGGATGCGGGCTATCTCGTTCTTCAGCTTGGAAGCTGGTACGTCCACTTTCTGGTGCCGTGCGCGGATCGCGTTACGGATGCGCGCCAGCATGTCTGCGACCGGATCGGTCAACCTCATCGTTTGCTTCTCCTCGAGCCGCCCGTTCGCTCCGCGTATGGCGGAGAACCTGTCAGCAGCTTGTTCACTTCCGTCGTTGGTCGTTCGTCGCTGCTCGTAAGCCAGCGACACCCAAAGACGCTCTTACCAAAATTTCTTGCCAAAACTTACCCTATCGGCGCGAACAATCGACGGCGAGCAACCCCTACCAGGACGACTTCGACACTCCCGGGATCTCGCCCTTCAGCGCCAACCCGCGGAAACACAGACGGCACAGGCCAAACTTACGCAGATAAGCCCGCGGACGTCCGCAAATCTTGCAGCGGTTATGCTTGCGCGTCGAAAACTTCGGCTTCTTTACGTTCTGTGGCTTGGTCTTGCTATCCACGCCATCTTTCACTCGTTTTGCTGTAGTGGCCAAATTCGCTCCTCAACTTCAGCTGTCAGCTTTCAGCCCATTTCAATCGTTTCTCTCAGTGAAACCTTAATCGATCACGCCCTGAACGGCATGCCCAGATGCTTCAACAGCGACCGCGCCTGATCGTCGGAGCGCGCCGTCGTCACAATCGTCACGTTCATGCCTTTCAGCTTGTCGACCTTTGAGTAATCAATCTCCGGAAAGATCAGCTGATCGTGCAATCCCAGCGTGTAATTGCCGCGCCCGTCGAACGACTTGGTCGATACTCCCTTGAAGTCGCGAACCCGCGGCAGCACCACGCTCAGCAGACGATCGAGAAATTCGTACATGCGATCGCCGCGCAACGTGACCATTGCTCCAATCGGCATCCCCTCGCGGACTTTGAACGCGGCAATCGATTTCTTCGCTTTCGTAGTGACTGGCTTCTGTCCGGTGATCTGTCCGAGTTCGTTGACTGCCGGATCGATCAGCTTCGCGTTCTGGGTGGCTTCTCCCACACCCATGTTCACGACGATCTTGTTCAGCCGCGGAACGGCCATCGGATTCTTGAGCTCGAGCTCCTTCATCAGGCTCGTAGCCACTTCCTTCTCAAACCGCACCCGCAACCGGGGACGCTCTTTCGCCGCATGCCGCGGAGCTTCCGCGCTCGGCTTCTCCACCGGCGCTTTTTCGACCTTAGGCGGCCGGGCTTTCTTCTGCTGCTCTTCTTTTTTCTGTTCGTCTGCCATTTTCGTAGTTGCCTTCTCTCACGGTTTCGGAGTGTTTCAGTCAGCGAAACGTATACCGGTTCGTAAGCCCAAAATGTCTAACCCCGACCGCCAGCACCAGAAGCCTTACCTGATGGCTGACGGCTGATACCTGACGGCTAAATCTACTTATCCAGCGTCGTCTTGCACTTCTTACAAACCCGCACCCAGCGATCGCCGCGATGTTCGTGTCCGATTCGTACCGGGCCGCAGGTCGCACAAACCAGCGCCACATTCGACAACTGAATCGCTCTTTCCTGTTCCGCGATTCCACCCTTCACATTTTTCTGCGGATTGGCGCGCACGTGCTTCTTCACGGTCATAACGTGCTCGACCAATACCTTGCCCTTGTCGGGAAACACGCGAAGCACGCGTCCTTCTTTTCCCGCATCCTTGCCGGTCATCACCTTGACGGTGTCGTTGCGGCGGATATGTACTCGCTTATGTTCGGCTGAAGTTGCAGTTCCCATCTCAAAATCCTTCCTGGATTCCCTACGCCTTCACTCAAGCGCCGATCCCTACAGTACTTCTGGCGCCAGAGACACAATCTTCACAAATTTCTTCTCGCGCAGTTCGCGCGCCACCGGACCGAAAACGCGCGTCCCCACCGGCTCGCCCGTATCATTGATCAAAACAGCCGCATTCTGATCGAAGCGGATATAGGTTCCATCCCGACGCCGCGCTTCTTTCCGCGTCCGCACGATTACCGCCTTAACTACTTTCCCTTTTTGTACCTGACCATCGGGTGCGGCTTCTTTCACGCTCGCCGTGATCACGTCGCCTAGGCCTGCGTGCAGGCCGGTCGAACCGCCAAGCGGCATGATCATCTGCAGCTTGCGCGCGCCGGAGTTATCGGCGACTTCGATCATGGATCTCATCATTAGGGACATGCTCGTCTCCTTCTCTCCGCCAACCAGCGGCCCATCCTCTTAGTTCTTAATTTCTTACCGCGCCGCCTTCGCGCTGGTGGTAACGCCGGTTCCGGCGTCGACATCCACTTCCGGCACCAAAGCCGTCTTGCGCACAATCTCTTTCAGCGTCCAGCGCTTCAGCTTGGACAACGGCCGCGACTCTTCGATCTTGACCACGTCGCCAGGATGAGTTTCGTTCTTCTCGTCGTGAGCGTAAAACTTCTTCCGGATCGAGATCACCCGCCCGTACATCGGATGCGCTTTCTTGCGCGTCACTTCGACCACAATCGTCTTCTCCATCTTGTTCGAGACGACCGTGCCGGTCAGCTCTTTGTGGTGAGGTGTGCGTTTTTCAGTTTGGCTCGCGATTTCCGCCATTATTTTTTCTCCGTCTTACTGCTCGACGTCTTATTGCTCGCCGTCTTGCTCTTAGCTGTTGTCGCCTTCGCACTCGCTTTTTTCGCAGTCGCCGCCTTCGGGCTCACTGTTTTGACTGCCGTCTTAACCTCTGCCGGCTTAGCCACCGCCGTCTTGCCACCCGACCCGTTGCTGCCCGCAAGTTCCTGCTCGCGCAGCACCGTCTGGACGCGCGCAATATCCCGCCGCAGTCCGCGAATCTTCTTCAGGCTCTCGGTCTGTCCCATATTCATCTGGAACTTCAGCTTGAAGAGCTGGTCGGCCAAGTCCTTCTCCTGGTGCTTGAGCTCGACGTCGGTTAAGTTGCGAATCTTTTCTGCCTTCATAAAATCAGGTCTCAGTTCTTATTTTCTGAAATTACAGCTCGCGCTTTACGAACGTTGTCCGCAGCGGCAGTTTGTGTGACGCCAGCCGCATCGCTTCTTTCGCGTCCACGATGGTCACGCCTTCCATCTCAAACAAAATCTTGCCCGGCCGGACGACGGCGACCCAATGGTCGGGAGCGCCTTTGCCTTTACCCATACGGGTTTCGGCCGGCTTCTTGGTGACCGGTTTATCCGGAAACAACCGGATCCAGATCTTGCCGCCGCGCTTCACAAAACGCGTCATCGCCACGCGGCTGGCTTCGATCTGACGGTCGGTGATCCATCCCGGCTCGAGCACCTTCAGCCCGTATTCACCAAACGACAGCTCGCTGCCGCGCCAGGCCTTGCCCGTCATGCGTCCGCGCTGCTGCTTGCGGTACTTAACTTTCTTCGGCATCAACATAAAAATCAGTTCCGATCTTAGTTACTAGGCTTTCAGCCATCAGCCCTCAGAAAGGGCTCCGCTTTAATCTCTACAATCTGACCTCTAACCTCTGACCTTAAAACCAACCTCTGACCTTAAAACGCACCCGTCGTGGTTACTTCCCGCGCCGGAGTCGCTTCGCGCTTTTTCGCTGGCAGAATCTCGCCCTTATAAACCCAGCACTTCACCCCGATCACGCCATACGTGGTGCGCGCTTCGGTGAAGCCGTAATCGATATCCGCGCGCAGCGTGTGCAGCGGCAAACGTCCCTGCAGATACCATTCCGACCGCGCGATTTCGTTGCCGTTCAGGCGTCCGCTCACGCGGACCTTGATTCCCTTGCATCCGAAACGCAGCGCCGAATCCACCGACTTGCGCATCGCGCGCCGGAAACCTACGCGCTTTTCCAATTGCAGCGCAATCGATTCCGACACCAGTTGCGCATCGAGCTCCGGCTTGTGCACTTCCTGGATATCGACATGCACTTCGCGGGACGTGCGTTTCTGCAAGTCCTGCTTCAGCTTGTCGATTTCCGCGCCTTTGCGGCCGATAATAATTCCCGGACGCGCCGTCTTGATAATGATCCGCAGCTTGTTGCCCGGACGCTCGACTTCGACCGAACTCACGCCCGCCGACTTGAGCTTGTCTTTCAGTTCAGTCTTGAGCTTGTAGTCCTCGAGCAGCAGCTTGTCGTAATCCTTCTCGACAAACCAGCGCGACTTCCACGGCTTGGTGTAGCCGAGGCGGAATCCGTAAGGATGAACCTTCTGTCCCATCGTTGCTCCTGTTTTCCTGTCCTGCTATTTCTTAGCCGTCGCCTTCTTGCCAACCGCCTTCTTCTTGGCCGGCCCCTTAGCCTTGGCCTTGGTATGCGGCTTCGGCTTGGCGTGCCCAGCAGCCTTCGCCGGCTTATCGCCCGTTACCGGAGCCGAATCCACCGCGACGCCATTCCGATTTTTCTCCGCCAGCACAATTTCCAGGTGCGAAATGCGCCGGACATAGTGATAAGCCCGCCCCATCGGCGCTGGACGAATCCGCTTCATGCGCGGACCATCGTTCGCCACCGCCGTCTTGACATACAAGTTATCGAGATCGACGTCCAAGCCCTTTTCGGTGCTCAGGAAATTCGCGTTGTCGATCGCCGACTGCAGCAATTTTCCCACCGTCGCCGCCACGCGCTTCTTGGTGAAGGCCAGCGTATTCCGCGCCGACTCCACGCGCTGCCCTTTGATCAGGTTCAGCACCAGCCGCGCCTTCTGCGGGGAAACCCGCATGTATCTAGCTTCTGCTCGAAATTCCATAATCACTTTCCCTTACGCCTTCGGCGCCGATATCGCTCCCGGTCCGCCTGGAGCGCCCGCTGGTTTCGCCGCTGCTTCGGTTGGCGCTTTCATGGAGTGTCCCTTGAACTGACGGGTAAAGCTGAATTCACCCAGCTTGTGTCCCACCATGTTCTCGGTGACGTAGACGGGAATAAATTTCCGTCCGTTGTGCACGGCAATGGTGTGTCCAACCATCTCCGGAATAATCGTCGAGCGCCGCGACCAGGTGCGCAGCACTTTCTTTTCGTTGCGCGCATTCATGCCTTCGACTTTCGTCACCAGGTGCGCATCAACAAAAGGTCCCTTTTTTGTAGAACGTGCCATAAATTAAGTTCTCAGTTCTAGCCTTCGGCGATCAGTTGTCAGTCGTCAAGCGAATCGCTTCACCTGATGGCTGATGGCTGAAGGCTGACAGCTCTTACCCTTTTTTCCTGCGGTTCACGATGAACGTGTCGGTCCGCTTATTGTTGCGCGTCTTGAAACCACGCGTCGGCTGTCCCCACGGAGTGACCGGGTGACGTCCGCCAGAAGTTTTTCCTTCACCACCACCGTGCGGGTGATCCACCGGGTTCATCGAAACGCCGCGGTTATGCGGACGCTTTCCCACCCAGCGGGTACGTCCCGCCTTGCCCCAGGTCACGTTTTCGTGATCGGTGTTGCCGACCTGTCCGATGGTCGCGAGACAATCGAGCGCCACTTTGCGGGTTTCACCGGAAGGCAATTTCACCAATCCGTAGTCGCCTTCTTTCGCCACCAACTGCGCCGAACCGCCCGCCGAGCGCACCATCTGTGCCCCCTTGCCGGGACGCAACTCGATGTTGTGAATCGTCGTGCCTGGCGGAATATTCCGCAGCGGCAACGCGTTGCCCACGAGAATGTCGGCTTCCGGACCGCTCAGAATCTTCGCTCCCACTTTCAATCCGTCGGGCTGCACGATGTAGCGCTTCTCGCCATCGGCATAACTCAGTAACGCAATGCGAGCCGAACGTCCAGGATCGTATTCGATCGTCACGACCGTCGCCGGAATGCCATGCTTGTCGCGCTTGAAATCAATGGTGCGGAGCAACCGCTTGTTGCCGCCGCCGCGAAAGCGCATGGTGGTGTCGCCCGAATTGCGGCGTCCACCCGACCGGATCTTGCCTTCAACCAGCGGCTTGTGCGGCTTGGACGAAGTGATGTCGTCGGTCGTAACCGAAGTGCGGTAGCGCAACGTCTGGGTTGTCGGTCTATAAGTTTTAATCGCCATATTAGCTCTCAGCTCTCAGCTGTCAGCCATCAGGTAATTCTCCAGCTACCCGGCCCTGGGGTTTCCTCAGGGCTGCCGGTTGATGGCTAACCGCTGTTCTACAAATTCTGTGCGTACTCCGGCATCTTCTCGCCACTCTTCAAACGCACGTATGCTTTTTTCCAGTCGGGACGGTAGCCGGTAAACTTGCCCCGCCGCCGCTCTTTCCCGGGATAATTCGCGGTCCGTACAGAATCGACTTTCACCTTGAAAATCGATTGCACCGCTTCCTTGATCTCGGTCTTCGTCGCCTTCGGCGCCACTTGGAAAACCAGCGTGTTCTGCGTCTCCTTGATTCCGAGACCTTTTTCCGTGATCACCGGTTTGCGGATAATCTGATATGCGGATTTCATTACGCCACCTCCGCTTTAAGCTTCCGCGAACGCCGCGCCGGCTTCTTCTTTTCTTCCGCCGGCTCCGCCTCGTGCGAACGCCGTGAGGCCGACTTCTTTAGCGAATCCTGCAGCTTTTCGAGCGCCGGTTGCGCGAACACAACATGGGTGTAGCGCATCAGGTGATAAGGATGCACTTCATTCGCCCGCACCAGTTCGAGTCCGTCGATATTGCGCGCGCTCAATTCGAGGTTTTTGTTCTCGACCGTCGAGTTATCGACCAGAAGCGTCGTCCCGTCGACCTTCAACTTGTCGAGCGACTCGCGGAAGAGCTTTGTTTTCGGCTCTTTCACATCGAACGCCTTGACCACCACCAGTTTGCCATCGGCAAACTTCGAAGCCAGCGCGGAACGCAGCGCGCCCAGCAATTTCTTCTTGGGGAAAGCGTAGTCGTAAGACCGCGGCTGCGGTCCGTGAACCGTGCCGCCGTGGCGCCACAGCGGAGAACGCACGGATCCGATACGGGCCCTGCCGGTCCCCTTCTGTTTCCACAGCTTTTTGCCGGATCCGGAAACGCGCCAGCGGTTCTTGGTAGCATGCGTGCCCGCACGCGCGGAGGCGCGATAGTGCGTGATCGCCTCCCAGAGCAAGTCTTCGTTGACTGCGCCGAAAACTTCATCGGCTAGCTCCATCGACCCAGCCTTGGCTCCGCTCAAATTGAAAATATCAATAGTCGCCATATAGTTACGCCTTACGCCTTCTTTGCCGCGCGCTTCGCCGCCTTCAACGGATCGACCGTTGCCGAACCAGCGAATCCACGACGCTCTCTCGGAGGCTTCTTTGCCTTGTTAATCATGATGTAGCCGCCGTTCGCGCCCGGAACGCTGCCTTCGACCACTAGCAGATTCTCTTCCTTGTCGACGCCCAGAATTCTCAGATTGCGCGTCGTGATCCGGACATCGCCCATGTGACCCGACATCCGCATGCCCTTAAACACACGCGACGGAAACGCCGACGAACCGATCGAACCCGTAATTTGGAACATCGAACCGTGCGACTTCGGACCGCCGCCAAAATGATGTCGCTTCACCACGCCCTGAAAGCCGCGTCCCTTACTCACTCCGATCACATCGACAAAGCGCTCGTTCTCGAAAATGTCGACCAGAATCCGGTCGCCGGGCTTGATCACGCCCTCCGTCGCCTCTCCAGGAGCGTCGACTTCGATCCCCACTTCGCGCACAAATCTCACCGGCGGCAAGTTGTGCTTGGAAAAGTGTCCGCGCATCGCCTTGGTCAGCTTCTTCTCTTTCACAAACTCAACCAGGCCGATCTGCGCCGACTCGTAACCGTCTTTCGTCTGCGTCTTGTGCTGGGTAATGACGCAAGGACCAGCTTGCAGGACAGTCGCCGGCCGCACATCACCCTTCGAATCGAAGAGCTGCGTCATGCCGACTTTTTTGCCAAGAATTCCAGTAACTCGAGCCATTTCCTTCTCCATTCCCAGCGTAGCCTTATTCCGCTATTGGCTGGGGAGTCTAGGACCTAAAGCCCTAACTCATTTCCGTGGTCAACAGTTAACCGTCAGTGTCGCTGCCCCTAATCCGCCCCAGGTTTACCTGATGGCTGAAGGCTGACGGCTACTTATGTTCCTTACCAAACGCCTTAATCTCTACATCCACGCCCGCCGGCAAATCAAGCTTCATCAGCGCATCGACCGTCTGTTGCGTCGGCTCCAAAATATCGAGCAGGCGCTTGTGGGTGCGGATCTCGAATGCTTCCCGCGATTTCTTATCCACGTGCGGAGAACGCAGCACGCAGTACTTGTTTCTCATCGTGGGCAAGGGAATCGGTCCGGCAATCTGCGCGCCGGTACGTTTGGCCGTTTCCACGATCTCGCCAGTCGACTGATCAAGAATGCGATAGTCGTAGGCTTTCAGCCGGATGCGAATTCTTTCTTTTCCAGTCACTTTTTTCTCTCTTTACCCCTCCCGGCCGGTCTTCAATTCGAAGTCCCGGAAGGAAAGATCTGGCGGCAAGCTGCAAGCCGCGAATTAGTTTTTACTTCTGCAATCTGACTACTTACCTCTGACTTACGTAATGATCTCCGCAATCGTGCCGGCGCCTACCGTATGCCCGCCTTCGCGAATCGCAAACCGCAGTCCCTTTTCCATTGCTACCGGTGTGATCAGCTCGATCACCAGGCTCACGTTGTCTCCCGGCATCACCATCTCCGTGCCTGCCGGCAACTCTGCAATCCCGGTCACATCCGTCGTTCGCAGATAAAACTGCGGACGATAGCCCTTGAAGAATGGCGTATGCCGTCCACCTTCTTCTTTGGTCAGAATGTAAACCTCAGCCTTGAACTTGGTGTGCGGCGTAATCGATCCACCCTTCGCCAAGCACCATCCCACGCTCGACATCTTCTTTCGCAATGCCGCGCAGCAGCAAGCCTGCGTTGTCGCCCGCCATGCCTTCGTCCAATTGCTTCTTGAACATTTCAACGCCCGTCACCACCGTCTTGCGCGTGTCGCGGAAGCCGACAATCTCCGACTCCTCGCCAACTTTCACCTTGCCACGCTCGATACGGCCCGTCACTACCGTGCCGCGTCCTTGAATCGAAAAGATGTCTTCGATCGGCATCAGGAAAGGCTTATCCAGATCGCGCACCGGCTGCGGAACGGCTTTGTCGACCGCTTCCATCAACGCGTCAACCTGCTTTTCCCACTTCTCTTCGCCATTCAAGGCGCCGAGCGCCGACAAACGCACCACTGGAACGTCGTCTCCCGGAAACTGATACGCCTTCAGCAATTCACGCACTTCAAGCTCGACCAGATCCAGCAGTTCGGGATCGTCAACAGCATCGCACTTGTTGAGTGCGACAACGATGTACGGCACGCCCACCTGACGAGCCAGCAGCACGTGCTCCCGCGTCTGCGGCATCGGACCGTCGGTTGCAGCCACAACCAAAATCGCGCCATCCATCTGCGCCGCGCCCGTGATCATGTTCTTGATGTAATCGGCGTGGCCCGGACAATCGACGTGCGCATAGTGCCGGTTCGCCGTCTCATATTCCACGTGCGCCGTGGCAATGGTTATGCCGCGCGCCTTTTCTTCCGGAGCGTTATCGATCGAATCAAACGACCGAAACTGAATCTTCGGATTGTGCTTCGACAATACCTTCGTGATCGCCGCCGTCAACGTCGTCTTCCCATGGTCAATGTGACCAATCGTCCCTACGTTGCAGTGCGGCTTGGTCCGTTCAAATTTTTCTTTCGCCATTTTCTTTCAGCTCCGTTGCCCTATGCCCCTTGGGGGACTGTGCTCAATTTCGTTTTGCTACAAACCTATCTCGCCGCCGGCTTGCCCTGCGTCTTGGCAATAATCTCTTCCGCCACATGACGCGGAGCTTCTTCGTAGCGCGCAAAATGCATCGAGTACTCGGCGCGTCCCTGCGTCGACGAACGCATGTGGGTCGCGTAACCGAACATTTCCGCCAGCGGAACGATGGCTTTGATCACCTGCGAACCGGCGAGATGCTCCATGCCTTCGATACGTCCACGGCGCGAACTCAAGTCGCCCATGATCGTTCCGGCGTAGTCTTCGGGAGTCACCACTTCGACCGCCATCACCGGCTCCAGCAGCACTGGAGAAGCCTTGCGGGCCGCCTCTTTGAACGCCATCGATCCCGCGATCTTGAATGCCATTTCGTTGGAATCGACGTCGTGATAACTGCCGTCGTAAAGCGTGGCTTTGACATCGACCATCGGATAGCCAGCAAGAATGCCGCCTTCGAGCGCTTCGCGAATTCCTTGATCGATCGGCTTGATGAATTCTTTCGGCACCGATCCGCCCGTAATATCGTTCACGAACTCGTAGCCCATGCCCGGCGGTTGGGGATCGAGATAAATCTTCGCGTGACCGTATTGACCCTTACCACCGGTCTGCCGGATGTACTTGCCTTCCGCTTCCGAGTGCTTGCGAATCGTTTCGCGATAAGCGACCTGCGGCTTGCCAACATTCGCTTCGACTTTGTATTCGCGCATCATGCGGTCGACGATGATTTCCAGATGCAACTCGCCCATACCGCTGATGATGGTCTGTCCGCTGTCGGGATCGGTGTGAACCTTAAAAGTAGGATCTTCCTGCGCCAGCTTCGCCAGCGCCATGCCCATTTTTTCCTGGTCGGCTTTGGTCTTCGGTTCGACCGCAACCGAAATTACCGGCACAGCAAACGAGATCGATTCCAGCGTAATCGGATGCCGCTCGTCGCAGATCGTATCGCCGGTCGAGACGTTCTTAAGGCCGACCACGGCGCAGATGTCGCCTGCGAGAATTTCCTGAATGTCTTCGCGTTTGTT
Organism: uncultured Acidobacteriaceae bacterium; assembly: GCA_963807725.1. Taxonomy (GTDB): domain Bacteria; phylum Acidobacteriota; class Terriglobia; order Terriglobales; family Acidobacteriaceae; genus Acidiflorens. Next base: position 724,259 of record CAWECL010000019.1, on the reverse strand, counting down.
GGCGTGCATCTTCAGCAAGCGCCCAATGCGCTCGTCGCGCTGCGTGCGCGAGTTCAGCACCGCCTCGCCTGATTTCAGCTGTCCGGAGTACACGCGTATAAACGTCAACTGACCGACGTAAGGATCGGCCATGATCTTGAAAGCCAGCGCCGAAAAAGGTTCTTTGTCGTCGGCCTTGCGCGTGATTTCCTTCTCGGTATTCGGATCGAGACCGCGCGTTTCTTTCGTGTCGAGCGGCGAAGGCAGGTAATCCACCACTGCATCGAGCAGCGGCTGCACACCTTTGTTCTTGAATGACGTCCCCACCACCACCGGGAAAAGCTTCAACCCAATCGTCGATTTGCGCAGCGACTTCTTCAGCTCAGCAGCCGAGATGGTTTCGCCTTCGAGAAATTTGTGCAGAATGTCGTCGTCATTCTCGGCGACAGTTTCAACGAGTTGGGTATGAAACGCTTCCGCCTTTTTCCGCAACTCCGCAGGAATTTCCGCCGTCTCATACTCGGCGCCCATGGTCTCGTCTTTCCAAATGATGGCCTTCATGGCGACCAGATCCACCACGCCGATAAACTTATCTTCTTGTCCGATGGGAATCTGAATCGCGACAGGCTTGGCGTTCAACCGCTTGCGGAGAGTATCGACGGCGTGCTCGAAATCGGCACCCATCTTGTCAATCTTGTTGATAAAACAAATTCGCGGGACGCCGTATTTATCGGCTTGGCGCCAGACTTTTTCGGACTGCGGCTGGACGCCATGCACGGCGTCAAATACCGCGACCGCGCCGTCGAGCACGCGCAGCGATCGTTCCACCTCGGCCGTAAAATCGACGTGGCCGGGCGTGTCAATAATATTGATACGAATATCGTGCCAGGTGCAGGTGGTAGCGGCGGACGTAATCGTAATGCCGCGCTCCTGCTCCTGCTCCATCCAATCCATGATCGCAGTGCCTTCATGGACCTCGCCGATGCGGTGCGTCTTTCCCGTATAAAACAGGATGCGCTCCGTCGTCGTGGTCTTTCCGGCATCGATGTGGGCCATGATGCCGATATTCCTGCAGCGTTCTAATGGGACTGTTCTAGGCACTGTCTTTCTCTAATCTTTCTGGGGCTCTACTTAAAATTTGTCACTGCTCGCGTGGTGACGGGCATTTGCCCGTCCCAACTACCACCTGTAATGCGCGAACGCCTTATTCGCTTCCGCCATGCGATGCACATCTTCCTTCTTCTTGATGGCGGCGCCTTTGCCGTTCGAAGCATCCAGCAGTTCATTCGTCAACTTGTCGATCATTCCCTTTTCGCCGCGTCCCCGGGCATAGCTCACCAGCCAGCGGATCGCGAGCGACGTCCTGCGGTCAGGAGCAACTTCAATCGGCACCTGATAGTTCGCGCCACCAACGCGCCGCGTCTTCACTTCAAGTAGTGGCTTGGCATTCTCGACAGCCTTGGTGAATAGCTTCAAAGGCTCGTCGCCGCCTTTTTCCTTCAACTTCTCGAGCGACTTATAAAAGATGCCCTCGGCAGTCGATTTCTTTCCCTGCCACATCATCGAGTTGATGAATTTCGTCACCAGATCCGACCCGTAAATCGGATCAGCGTCAACCTTGCGCTTCGGAGTGTGTCCTTTTCTTGGCATGCTTCTCAGCTCTCAGCTTTCATTCCGCAGCGGTTTCGCTGGCCACCGGCCACCGACCACTGCCAACTGTTGGTTAGGCTTTCTTCGCGCGTTTCGTACCATACTTCGACCGGCCCTGATTGCGGCCCGTCACGCCGGTTGCATCGAGCGTTCCGCGCACCACGTGATAACGCACGCCCGGCAGATCCTTCACACGGCCCCCGCGGATCAGCACAATCGAGTGCTCCTGCAGGTTGTGGCCAACGCCTGGGATGTAGGTCGTCACTTCAATTCCATTGGTCAAGCGCACACGCGCCACTTTACGCAGAGCCGAGTTCGGCTTTTTCGGCGTCTGGGTATAAACCCGCGTGCATACGCCGCGCTTCTGCGGGCACGATTGCAGCGCCGGACTCGCCGTCTTGTACTTCGTCCGCTCGCGGCCGAATTTCACCAGCTGATTAAAAGTAGGCACTCTTGCTGCTCCCAGACGCGGCCAACCGCGTCGCAAAATCCGAAGACAGGAATTTCCCCGCCACCGTTCTGGCGCAGGCCTCGACGCGCCCGGCCATACTCTCCCCGCGCAGCAAATACTCCTGCCGGTGAGAATTCATTCCATTTCCAGCTCAGACTAATCGCCGACGACGGTGACGCCACGCCTTACCCTGATTCAGGTTCGGAGGCGGTCCGTTTCGTCTGCTACTCCCACATAGCCCCGCGTGACTCCCAGACTTCAACTTCCAGTCCTGGGCGCGAAGGTTTTCGCAGGATGTTTCAGCGAGGGCGTCCCCAGCGCTATTTCCAGCCGGGTACGTATTTCTTCAAAGCTCAGCCAAAATCTTTTCGGAGTCTCTCAAAGGCGCGGGCTGCGCATTCGATAAGATCGCCGTGTACAGGCAAGCCAGACTTAACTCGCGGAACTGTTTGATAATAACAACTACCCTGCACATCGTCAACCACTGTTGGCGGCATCGAAGAAAAGGGAAGCGGTCAGCTTGTCAGCTATTAGCTGTTACATGCCAGCCCTCGGGTGTCGAACTCTAAAGATTGATTCTAAGTAGAGATTGATAATGAGGCAACGGCTGGCAATATAGTGAACTCTGTTGACCTGACGGCTGACAAGCTGATGGCTGATCGCTGACAGCTTGCTCAAAATCCCCATGACCCTCTACACTGACTTTCCGCCTGACCACACTATGCTCGCGTCTGGAAAACGGGCGCGAGGAGGATGCATGCATCGTTGCTGTTCCGCATTTTTTCTTTTGTTAGCCATCATTTTCGCAGTCCCTCTTACCGGATGTCTCGGCAAGAGCAGCAGTAATAACGGTAGCCAAGGCGTGGAAAGCGTCAGCCTCAGCCCCACCGGCAACTTCTCCATGGACATCGGTACCACCCAAGTCTTTAGCGCCTCGGCCAAGAACGCGAACGGTGGCACCGTGCTTGGGGCGGACATTCAATACATCGTCCAAAGCGGCAGCCCTAACTCCGCTGCCCCACTCTCGATCGCCAGCAACGGCAACGCCTGCGCCGGAACCTGGGATGCCGCCTTCGCCGTTTGCAGCCCCGGTTCCTCCGGCATTGCCTTGATAAGCGCCGTCAGCAATGGCGTAAGCAGTGCGCAAACCACGGTTTACGTCCACCAGCACGTCGCTAGCATCCAGATCAAATCCGCCGAGACTCAACCGCAACAGTACGATTGCTTTTCCCAGGGACAGACCTGGGTTTATCAGGGCATCGCTTACGACAGCAACAACGTCGATATCAGTGATACGGTTGGACCCCTGGACTGGTCGTTCAGCAATATCGGAGTCGTCACGACGACGCCGTTCGTGCCTCCGCAACAACCCAACGTGCTCAACCAGATTCAGACAACCGCCAAATCTCCTGGCATCACTCAGATTTTTGCAAGCATCTCCGGCACCACCAGCACGCCTTTCGCGTACTCCACTTGCCTGATCCAGGCTGTTTATTTGCAGATCGCGGGCCAGAGCGAAGCGGGGAATTCGATCACGGTGAACAACGGCGGTGCCGTGGCCGTCACGGCAATCGCGGTTGACTCTTTGTGCGGCATCGCCAACCAGACGCCTCTGTCAAACCCGCCTCTCACCTGGAGTACAACCGATCCCGAGGTTATGGCCTTCAGCACCACAGCCAGCACTGCGCTCAGTAACAGCGCCACCGCTCGCAATAACCTCGGTGGAGCTACGATCACTGCCTCTTGTACTCCACCCAGTTGCAATATAGGAGTCCTCCCGGGCGCGCCCGTCTATGCCAGCAACTATGACGTGAACGCAAGTCCTGCGCCTAAATGTCAACCCCTTGGTCTAACGAAGGGATACGGCGCAATTTCCGTCGATGTGATTTCGTCCACCATCCCACCCACGCCGCCTACTTACACCGCCTGGGCCGCTACCACCGGCTGCCAGAACGTGCCGGGCTGCAGCAGCGCCCTGTTCGCCGTGACTCCGGGAACGACGCCGATCAGTACGATTGTCGGACTTCCCCGCACTCCAAATTCCTTGATATTCAACCATCTGGCAGCGTCACGGCTCTATCTCGGCAGCAATCAAGGCCTTATGTACGTAGATGTCAACGGAGCCAGCCCGACCGTAAACGTGGTCTCCAACCAGACCACACCTTGCAATGTCTCTCTGTGCGGTAAAGTGCTCGCCATCTCGAACGACGGTAAATTAGTGGTCGTATCCGACACAATTTCCACTCCGAGTCAGGTCTATATTTACAACGGCACTGGTGGTACCACTCCCGTGGACCTCGTCGTCCCCGGTGAGTCCGCCGTGGCGGCCGCCTTCTCGCCCGATCAGCTGAAGGTGTTCATCCTCACCGACACGGGCAATATGTATGTCTACTCCACGGTGGACGCGCTCACCTCTGTTCCCATCGCAACTTCGGTCACCGACGTCAAGTTCGCGGCCGACGGCAGCTTCGCGTACATATCCGGCACGCCAGCAGGTTCGGTGTCGGGCTACTCCACCTGCGGCCTGCCGAACGTGGCCAGCACAAATATTGGAACCGTCACCGCGTCGACTACCCCATCCGCAATTTTCCCGTCTCCTGTTCTTCCACTTCCCGTCCTGCAGGGCGGAACCATCCTGCCCACGCAACAGAGCATTCTCGCTCTCGAACCGCCGACCGGCAGCAATGCCAATTCGTCCATCGAGTTCTTGACAGCTGAGTTCTCGCAGGATCCAGTGCTCTACCAGCTTCCGGGAGCGCCTCTCAATTGCAATCCACCGACGATGAATAGCTTCACCCGTGGGCCGTTGTTCAACCTCGGCCAGGGCGCCTTGACTCCGGTCTTTCAAGAGTTGGTCGATGATGGTTCTGAGCTGATTATCGTTGCCAGAAAAGTCGGCGCGGTTCTGGTCTTCAACGTCGCCAACGGAACGACCTCTTCGATTCCGCTCGTGGGCAACGGCACTGACCCTCTATCCGCCGACGCCTCGACCGACGGGAGCCAGGTCTACGTCGCCACTTGCGATCAGTACGCGCAGGATGGCGTCACATGCGCTGCCGGTTCGGTGCACATCGTCGACACCATCAGCCAAGGCGATCTGCAACAGGTCCCTTACGTCAACATCAACAACGACAACGACACCAACATGTGCAACAACCAGGGAGGCACCGCCGCCGTCTGCTTCCCGAACCTGATTGCCATCCGGCCGCAGTGAGCTATGCGTCGACCCTGAACGTCGTGAGACTCAACGGATCACGTGGGGAAAAATGACGTGCCTAAAAATGACGTGCAGGGGATGACGTGCAGAAGGTGATGGCGAAGAAATTGAAACACGGTGCGACGGTCAGCCCTGAACTTGCTCCTGCGGTCCGACGTCGACGTCCTTGCCAACGCTATCCAACACGCCGTTTATAAAGTGAACTGATTCCGGCGTAGAAAACTTCCGCGCAATCTCCAGCGCTTCGTTGATCACTACCGCGCGTGGCGTCGCAGGAAAGCCCAGAAACTCCGCAACCGCTCCCCGTAAGACATTTCGGTCGACGGCGGCCATCCGCTCCATGCGCCAGTGTTGTGTGTGTTTTCCGATCAGTTCATCAATCTCCGGCAACCGGTCATTGGCCACACGAAACAAGTCATCCGCAAATCCGCGAACGTCCTCTTCGACGTTCGACCGCTCCGCCCAAAACGTCTTCCGGACAAGCTCCGGCGTCTGCTTGCCCATGTCTGCCTGAAAGAGCATCTGCAGAACCAGTTCACGAGATTTGCGTCGAGTACCCATGAATAGCTTTCAGCCGTCAGCCATCAGCCGTCAGGAAAACCTTGCTGTGTATGAGGGTCACAACAGTTTACAGGACAGCACTATCGCAGAGAGATTGTTAAGTGCTAAATCAACGACGTGTCGTGGGTTTCGGGGAATTTGCCTTGCGTTTCCTGATGGCTGATGGCTGACGGCTGAAAGCTGCCTCGCCTTTCCTGATGACTGATGGCTGATGGCTGAAAGCTCTCCGAAGATTCGCCATCTCTACGGCACTCAGCGCCGCCTCAAATCCCTTGTTCCCCATCTTCAGCCCCGCGCGATCAATCGCCTGCTCCAGCGTTTCGCAAGTAAGCACTCCGAAGGCGTGCGGGACTCCCGTCTCCTGCGCCGACTGGCCGATTCCGCGCGTAACCTCGTTCACAATGACGTCGTAGTGCGCCGTGTCGCCGCGCAGCAGACAGCCGATGCAAACAATCGCGTCGTATTTGCCGGTCTCCGCGAGCTGGCGTGCGGCCATCGGAATCTCAAACGCACCCGGAACTCGAATCAGCACGATGTCTTTCTTCTTCGCGCCGGAACGAAGTAGCCCATCGTAAGCGCTTTGAAAAAGCCTCTCAGTAATGAAAGCATTAAACCGCGAAACAACAATCGCAAATCGTTTGCCAGCAGCACTAAGTGAGCCTTCGATAGCCGGAACCGCCGCCACAGGCACCTGATCGAGTTTTAATCTAATTTTCTTCACCCTGACTCTCTATGTCCTAGGGGCCTAACCTCTGCAATCTAACCTCTGACCTCTCACCTGTTCTTAAACGCCGCCGCCCGCTTCTCCAAAAATGCCCCTGTCCCTTCCTTCTTATCTTCGGTAGCGCAGCAGACGCCAAACAAACTAGCTTCCAGAAACAGTCCCTCGGCCAGCGGCATCTCCATGCCTCTGTTGACCGCCTCCATAGCGTACTGCACCGCCAGCGGACCATTTGCGATGATCTTCGCCGCAATCGCCTCCGCCCGCGGAATCAACTCCGCCGGAGCCACAACCTCATTCACCAGTCCAATGCGATGTGCTTCCTGCGCCGTGATCATCTCGCCGGCCAGCACCATCTGCATCGCAATCCCTTTTCCCACCAGCCGCGGCAGCCTCTGCGTCCCGCCATATCCCGGAATAATCCCCAGCTTCACCTCCGGCTGCCCCAGCCGAGCGTTATCGCTCGCCAGACGCATGGTGCAAGCCAGAGCCAGTTCGCATCCCCCGCCCAGCGCGAATCCATTAATGCAAGCAATCACCGGCTTGCCCAGGTTCTCGATCAGATTCAGAACATTCTGACCACGATGCGCATATTTCTTGCCAGTCACCGCGTCCTGCACCGCCAGTTCATTAATATCAGCGCCCGCGACAAACGCTTTTTCGCCCGCTCCAGTCAAAATCGCTACGCGAATCTCTTCGTCATTCTTAATGTCATGAAATGCCAACCGCAGTTCTTCCATGGTCGCCATGTTGAGTGCATTGAGCACCTTCGGACGGTTGACGGTGAGGTAGGCAATCGCGTTTTTCTTTTCGAGAAGGATGTTTTCGTAGGTCATAAGTTAAGTTTGTTCATCGCGCTTTGTCAACGATCTCAGTGACACCAACACTTTTGAATCCGGCTGCAAACGATATATCGTCGCTGGCCATTACCTAGCGCGTCTGATACTCGCGTTTCGGTCGACATTGCACTCGCCTCAACGCGAAACGGTACAGTCAATACTTGCGGTACTCGCAAGATTATCTAAGTCTCGACTTGACGTCTTTAACGATATTCCGTTACAGATGACAGTGGCCGGTCGATCCAACTCAACAAAGAGGCGCGCGAGGTTGGCTTTAACGGAACGACGCCATCGATCAAATTACTCCCACGATAATGCCATCCACACTAGTCTCAGGTTCGACCTGAGCTTAGCCAAGGTTAAAGAAGACGCCAATGCTGTCGGCGAATATATCCACTATTCCTGAGATCCCCAGCTCATGCCGGTTTCATCCCCCCAGTCGATGCGAAGTTCCAGTTCATGCATATCTGGAGCCGCTAACTTCTGAGGCCCTAGAGTTTATTCGCCACCGGCTTCTCCGGGTCCGCATAATCATAAAACCCGCGCCCCGACTTCCGCCCATACCACCCCGCCATCACCAACCGCTTCAGCAACGGAGGCGAAGCAAACCGCCGCTCCTTAAACTCGTCATACATCACATGCGTTATGTAATAAGTCGTATCGAGCCCGACAAAATCCAACAAAGTAAACGGACCCATCGGATACCCGCACCCCAGCTTCATCGCGTTATCAATGTCTTCAATCGATCCCACGCCCTCTTCGTAAGCCCGGATCGCATCGAGCAAATAAGGCACCAGCAGCCGGTTTACGATGAATCCCGTCTTATCCGAAGTCCGCACCGGAACCTTGCCCAGCTTCTTCCCAAACTCATAAGCCGCGTCATAAACATCAGGAGCAGTAGCAATCGTCCTGACCACTTCGACCAGCTTCATCAACGGCACCGGATTAAAAAAGTGCAGCCCGATAAATCTCTCCGGCCGCTTCACCGAAGTCAAAAGCTCCGTCACCGAAATCGAAGAAGTGTTCGAAGCAAAGATCGCATCCTTCTTGACGATCGAATCAACGGACGCCCACATCTTCTTCTTCTCTTCAACATTCTCAATAATGGCCTCAATCACAATGTCGCAATCGGCGAGATCCGCTTTGTTAGTAGTCCCCTTAAGCCGAGCCCGAATCTCATCCTTCTGGGCCGCAGTAATCCCGCCCTTCTCCACCGAACGCTCGGCAAACTTAGCCAGCGACTTCTCAATCCCAGCAAACCCCTTGTCGAGATACTTCTGCTCAACCTCCAGCACAGTAACCTCAAACCCAGCCGTAGCGCACACCTGCGCAATCCCCGACCCCATCAAGCCACAACCTAGAACGCCGACTTTCTTGATTTCCATAATGGCTCCACTTCCTTTTAACCCTTGTCATCCGCGCGAAGCGAGGGATCGGCAGCGTGCACGCACTATCACACTGCCGACTCACCAACCAGTGAAGGGCACGGCTTCGGTCGTGCTACAAGCCGCTTAAAATATATCAGCGCTTCAGCGCCTGAGGCGACGCTGACTACCAACGCCAACCCGACGTATACTACTTTGGCCCTTCCCAGGACCCCGATCCAGGAGTCAAATCAATGTCCCGACCTGATTTTCTCCGGACGTTCCTGTCAATCGCCGGAACGCTCGTCATCTGTGCCACCTCCTACGGCCAAGCGACTCAAGCACAGCAGAAGCCAGCTCCCGCAAAACCAAAGGCCACCCTCCCCGTCACCATGACAGAGTGTGAGGGGACAAATAACTGCGCGACTTGGACCTTCCTCGGCAAACAGGGCAATGGCCAGTGGCCATCTGGCGAAGTTGCGAACCTGACCGTGGAGAGTCTCGATGGCGACTCCGTGGTGATTCACCGTGCAGATTCAACCGGCTCCTCAGCAGGGCTGACCGCAGTCTATAAAGGTACTCGCCATGGCGAGCGCATTGGAGGGGAGTTCACGTCATCCTTCCCGGGGCACTGGGAGGACAAGGCCGGCAACTGGTATGCGACGATCGAGAAAAACTCCGTAAGTCTGCCTCAGGTCATGCACTGGTGCATTGGTTGCACAAATGGAATGGGAGGTACTCTTAAATGGGAAAATGGCCATTACCTGAATTACAACGACGTTCCCGGGCAAACTACCATATTGACGGTTGAGAGTTTTACCCGTGATTCGGTCGTCATGCATCGGACTAATTCTGGCCGGTATCCGGGTACTGCCGTCTTGACGGGTAAAATCGCAGAGCAGGGTAATACGATCAACGGAATACAGACAGACCCTGACGGTCGAATTAAGACGTTCCGTGCAGCTTGGGGGGCTGCCATCGATACTCTGCCCGGCACCAGAGGATCAGACCCGGTGGTGGTAGTACGACCGGTTGTCTGCTACCCGTGGTTCTTTACAATCGTCTGCCAGTAATCGAGACGCGTGGAAACAAGCTGCGTCGTTCAAGCCCAACCATAGCGCCGCGATGCCCTACTGAAAGCTCTCCACCACCATAGCAATCCCCTGGCCCCCGCCAATACAGGCCGTAGCCAGCCCATACTTCTTCTTTCGCCGACGCAACTCATACAGCAGAGTAATCACCAGCCGCGTTCCAGTCGCTCCCAGCGGATGTCCCAACGCAATCGCTCCACCGTTTACATTCACCTTCTCGCGATCCAGTCCCAGCTCTTTCTCCACCGCCAGATACTGCGCCGCGAACGCCTCATTCACTTCGATCAAATCGATGTAATCCAAAGTCAGCCCGGCGCGCTGCAGCGCAATCTTTGTCGCCGGCACCGGACCGCTCCCCATAATCTTCGGATCAACCCCCGCTATTCCCCAATTCACAATTCGCCCCAGCGGACTCAGATTCCTCTTCTGCGCCTGCTCCAGCGACATCACCACCACCGCCGCCGCGCCATCCACAATTCCGCTCGCGTTCCCCGCCGTCACCGTCCCATTCTTGCCAAACGCCGCCCGCAACTTCGCCAATCCCTCAAGAGTCGTTTGCGGACGGCGATGATCGTCCTCAGTCAACATCTCTCCGGTCGCTTCGCCCGGACCGTCGCCTTTCGATTTCCGCAACGGCACCGGAGTCAACTCTTCTTGAATGCGTCCCGCCTTGTACGCCTCGTCAGCTTTCATTTGCGAACGCAGCGCCAACTCATCCTGCGCCTGCCGCGTAATCCCCTGCTGCTCTCCATAAAGTTCCGCGGTGTTCGCCATGTAGAGTCCGCAATAGGTGTCGAGCAGCGCCACCATCAGCGAATCTTCCAGCTTTCCGCCCGGAGCCAACGTAAACCCATCTCTCCCCCGAATTGAAAACGGAGCTTGCGACATCGATTCCATCCCGCCCGCCAGCACCATCTTCGCTTCATCAGTCTGGATCATCTGCGCCGCGCTCACAATCGCCTGCATCCCCGACCCGCACAGCCGATTCACCGTCAGCGCCGGAGTTTCAATCGGCAGTCCCGCTCGTAATCCCACATGCCGCGCTCCATAAAGCGCGTCGCCCGACGTCTGCTGCGCGTTGCCAAACACAACATGATCAAACTCTTTCGGATCGATCGCGGCCCGTTCAATCGCCGCCTTCGCCGCCACCGCGCCCAGTTCCTGCGCCGTGTAGTCCTTGATTTTTCCGCAATAGCGGCCAAAGGGCGTACGCGCCCCGCTGACAATCGCAATGTCTCCAGGTTTCAACATGAGTCCAACTTTAATGAAGGATGGCTGGCCAGAAGCCAACTTGTGAGTTTAGCAGGAGGGATGAATCTCCAATTTGTAATTGGTGATTTGTGATTTGTGAACCTTGCGGGCGCTTGCAGGCAGAGTGACAGGGGGCGTTGGACCTTAAATTACAAATCACCAATTACAAATTTCCTAGGCCACCGCAGCCGATGCCGCGAACTGCGGCGCCTCACTCACAATCTTCCCCGGACCCTGCACCACAGCCTGCTCCAGCGCATGATCGGCGCGGTTCGCGACTTCCGTCACAATATCCACCGGATCGAAATGTTGACGCATCACCGCCTGCGCCAGTCCGGCGCTGAATTCGACCGGCTGATTCTTACCCTGGAAGCGCACTTCGCCCAGCAAACGCTTGAGCTTCTCCACCGCCAGCACGGCTTCTTTTTCTCCGGTATCGCCGAGCACCAGCGCAACCGTAGTCGCTTCGTAGCGGAACGCCAGATCGTTCGACCGGATGTTCGCCGAAAATAATTGTCCAATCTGTTCCATCACCGCCGTCACAGCCTGTTCCCCGTGTTCTTTAATTAAAGCGCTTCGTCTGCCAAACTGCATCAGCAGAACCGTGACCGCAGTTCCCTGTTGCAATCCGCGTCGAGTTTCCGCCTGCAGCAGATCGAGATAAGATGCCCGTTTCAGCAAGCCTGATTTCTCGTCCGTTACCGAAAGATTTTTCACCAGCCGCCGCAGTCCGGCATTGTTGAGCGCAATCAGCACCTGATCGCTCAAGGTCCGAATCACCAGCACTTCCGACGCCTGCCACACTCGTCCCGTATTCTGCGTCAGGATCAGCACTCCGATCTGATCGTTGCCCTCGGTCAGCGGCAGCGCCAGGATTGATTCCGTCTGCAATTCCTCAGCAGAAGTGCGCACGCCCATCAATTCCGGAGCGTTCTTGGCATCGCCAATCATCACCGTGCCCCGCGCCACCGCCAGATCCTGCAAAGTTTCCACCATGCTGACGAGCGACGCTGAACTCGCCGGAATCAGACCCTCGGCGTGATATTCCTGCACGCTCGAAGGTGGCAGCCCCGGTTTTCGCAAAGCGGCGATGCAGCGCGAAGTCTTCCAGTTGGCCCCGATTTCGTTGGCCGCCGTTTTCAAAACACCTTCCGCATTCCCTTGGTGGTAAAGTTTGCGCGTAATCTCCGCGACCTTCGCCAAACTGCTCACGTCCGCCACATCGCTCGCCGCCGCAGCCGCTGCCGCTGTCGTCGCTGCGGTCGCCGCCTGCTCGCTGGCCGTGGCCGCTGCCGGTGCCGCCGCCGGCGTCGCCCCAGCCGACCGCGCATACTGCGGTTCAATCCCCGCCGCGATGTAGAGTTTCTGCAGATCCTGGTTTCGTTCTTCCTCGCGCGGAAACAGTTCTTGAATGCGCTGCAAGCGTTCGATCGCTTTCGACCGCATGCCATACTGCACCAGAATTTCCGCCTGCAGCATCAGGTCCTGCAAAGCCGCCGCTCCCAGCGTAGGCTCGGCAGCTTTGACCTGGTGCTGCTCTTCTTTCTTCACCGTCGCCGCGAAGCGGGATGCAATGACGTTGAAGCGCTGGTCGTCAATCTTTCCACGCAGCGTTTCCAGCCGCTTGTGATGTCCCGGTTCGTAGGGATCGACTTCCGCCGCCCGGTCCAGGCACTCCCCCGCCTTCTGATAATCGTGCTTGGTGCAATAAAGATCGAACAGTTTCAGCAGCGCCTGCGCGTAGTCGGTTTCGCGGTTCGAAGCATTAAACAGCTCCGCCAGAAACTCCAGCATCTCCGCCGACGGACGCCGCGACGCCAGCAACTCTTGCATGGTCGCGATAAATGATCGCCGCTCCCCGCGACGCCGCTGGAAGGCTTCCAGCTTCCGCGCCAGCGCCACCGCCTCCACATCGAGTTCGGAGTCGATCATCTTGCCGATCAGCGCCACCACCTGGTGCATGCGCGCCGGATTCGACTCGAACATCTGCCAGATCAAGGGCTCGCTATCCAGGCAACGGCCAGCTGTCAACAGCGCTTGTGCATATAAATCGCGCAACTCGATCGACGCGTCGCCGGAATGCACCAGCGGCTCGAAAATAAAGATCGCCGCGCCCGCTTCTCCGCGCGTCAACAGGCTTTTCCCGTAGGCCAGCGAAATCTTCGAATCGGTAGGATTCTCGCTATAAGCACGCTCGAACCATTGGCTGGCGTTCGCCCCTGACGCCTCGGTCAGCTCGGCCAACTGCAAAAATGATTGCGCCGCCATCACATGCTCGCCCAAATCCGCCGACAGCTCCGCCACCCGCAAATGGTTCGCCAGCGATGGATCCAGACTCACAATCCTGCGCAAAACGAGCAATGCTTCTTCTTTCTTTCCCTGCTTTTGCAGATCCTCGAGCGCGTTTTCGTAGGTTCCAATCGCCAGCTTTTTGTTCGAATGCTCAAGCAGCTGCCCAAACCGCACCTTCTGTTCCCAGGTCGGATTGGTATACCGCGCCAGCTTCTTATAAGTCAGGCTCGCTCGAGTCGCATCCGTCGCCGCCACCTGACGCTCGAACAACTCTCCCAGCAGCTTTACCGCCTGCGGTCCCTTATTTAAGGAGAGGCAAAGATCGGCCGCCATCTGCCGCACATTGTCGTTTTGCGAATCGCCTTCAAGGATTTGCAGGTATTCCACCAGGGCGTCAGCCGTCTTGCCCTTCTGCAATAACTTTTCCGCCTTTTCTACCCGGCGGGCGACTTCAGCACGATTAGGATTTTCCGGCATTGAGCGATCTTCGGACCACAGTCTTGAGACTAGAGACAGAGAGTCCCGCTCTCGATTCTAGGTTTCACCCCCACCCCCAGCAACGCGCTTCCCCCGCTAGCCGATTACGAAGGTCACGCGAGGTTCTCGGCATCGCAGGTAAAGCGTCGTAAACCTAAAGCCGATGTTAGAGATGAGGCGCGCCGTCGTGTGCCACAAGCATTAAGCATTCAAAACTGTTATGTCTTCGACTTCCAATCTCGATGTTGCCCAACGGAACCGCCTATGGAGTCGGCCCCTCATCGCTCGGCCTCTCGTCGTGGGACTTATTTTCGCCGCACTCATGGCGGCTCAGGCCATCGGCTTCCTCGTTCTCGGAACCGGCAAGTTAGGCCTGGGGCTGTCCGAGACCATCAACGTAACGCAGGCGCTGCTCGCCATCGTTTGTGCCTCGATCGCATTTCGCCGCAGCAAGAACACGGTCGCCCTCTTCTGGCTGCTCTTCATCGTGGACTTGATCATCCTCACGGTTCCCACAGCGCTGCAAGCCTACGACACCATCTTTGACCAGTCGATTGTGTCCGAATCGACGCGCAGCCTGCTCTACGCCCTTTATGGTGCGCCCGTTCTCATGATGCTTTTTCTTCCCGAGACGTCCCGCATCGACCGCGTCAAGTCCGAAATATTCCTGGATCTCTTCCAGGTCTCCATCGTGGTGGGACTCATTTACTCCACCTTCTTCTTTCTGCCTTCGCACCGCATGTTGCCCGCCGACGCGGCGCTGCGCGACGTCAGCATCACCGATGCGCAAACCCTTCTTCTGCTGATCGCAGCCTTCGTCCGCCTGCAATTTGCCCGCGCTCCCGCAGCTCGTAACCTCTTGGCCCGGCTCTCTTTCTTTCTACTCGTCTGCGCCGTCATCACTCTTACCGGAGATTGGGTCTACCTCCAATATTCAGCCTCTGGAGCATGGTTCGATCTGGGCTGGGCCATCCCTCAAGTAGTGGCCGGACTTCTCGCCGTTACCTGGAAGCCTTCTCCCGAACCAGAAGCTGCTTTCCGGCCCGCGAGCTTTCTCAACTGCCTGGCCAGCAATCTGGTCTTGCTGGCCATGCTCTTATCGGTTTCGCTGTGGATGGACCGTTGGAAACAAGAGTACGGCGGAATTTTGACGAACGTGGCCATCGCCGCATCGTTCCTTGCTCTTACCTTACGGCTGGCGCTCACACAATTTCACCAGCAACAGGAAATCGCGCAACGAAGACAGGCCCAGCAACAACTGACCTCATCGCATCGGCAAATCGGGCGTTTGCTCGACGACGCCCGCCACCAGACCGCCGAGATGACTCAGATCAGCGAACTCGGAAGCCTGCTCCAGGCCTGTGCCACGCGCGAAGAGGTTTTCCGCCTCATTCCCGAGCGCCTCCGCCGCCTTTTTCCCGGCGCATCCGGATCCATCTCGCTGCTCAGCCCCTCGAGAAAACGTGCCGAGTCGGTCGCCGAGTGGGGAGTCTGTCGCGCCGACCGAATCTTCACGCCCGAACAGTGCTGGGCTCTTCGCCGCGGATGCGCCCACGCTCACCCCGGCGGAAAATCCATCGCGCGCTGCTCTCACTTGTTAGGAGAAGGTCCGTCGGTCTGCATTCCACTCATCGCGAGCGGCGAGGCCATTGGAACTCTAGCCATCCAGAATGACGATTCCGTCTCATTGACCTCCGATCACGACGCCGATTCCGTTTCCTTTTCGCGCCGCCGGCACCTCGCCACCGCTGTCGCCGAACACATCGCGCTGGCTATCGCCAATCTCAATCTTCGCGAATCTCTTCGGGTTCAAGCCGTCCGCGATCCGCTCACCGGACTCTACAATCGCCGCTATATGCAGGAGTTCCTCGAGCGCGAACTGCACTCCGCCCGCCGCAAGCATCGGCCCGTGGCAGTCATGATGCTCGACCTTGACAACTTCAAACGCTACAACGACAACTTCGGACACACCGCCGGTGATCAGGCCCTGATCTCCGTCGGAGAGACTCTGGCACGCTGCCTGCGAGCCGAAGACGTCGCCTGCCGCTACGGCGGAGAAGAATTTGCCCTGATCCTCCCGGAGTGTTCGCTGACCCACGCCATCGTGCGCGCGGAAGAAATTCGAAAGCGCCTGACCGAATACCGCTCCCATACCGACCAACCGACCGACAAACCACCAACCCCCGCCCTGACCGTCTCCATCGGCGTGGCCGCCTTCGACGAAACCACCGACCGTGTCGATCTCTTGCTCAAGTTCGCCGATGAAGCCCTCTACCAAGCTAAGCGCGAAGGCCGTGACCGTGTAATAGCCGCAAGACCAGCCGCCCTTCTGCCCGAAGCCGAAGTAATCGAAATCAGCCATCAGCCGTCAGCTATCAGGTAAATCTGGAGTGAGGCAGCGATCAGCGATCAGCCGTCAGGTAGATCTCAGTCTGGTAAGTCGAGCGCGATTGCCTGTCACCATCCCCCGAAGCCCGGCACCACCACAACTCAAGCTTCACCTGACGGCTGACAGCTGGTTTTCCTGATCGCTGGTTCACCTGATGGCTGACGGCTTTCTCCGCATCTGATATACGAGTACGAGTGCCCGACGTATCCCCCAACCCCGAATCCGGCCTCCGCCACCAACTCACCGCCGGACAAATGACCATGGTCGCCGTCGGCGGCTCCATCGGCACCGGACTTCTCCTCGGCACCGCCGCCGCCATCGAACTCGCCGGACCCGCCGTCATCCTAAGTTTCGTTCTCGCTGCCTTCATCAGCTGGACCGTCGCCTTAGCGCTCGGCGAACTCGCCAGCACCCATCCCGCCGCCGGATCTTTCGGCGTCTACGGAGACCTCTATCTCAACCGCTATGCGGGATTCATCTCCCGTGCCGGATATTGGCTGGCCATCGCCGTCTCCATCGGAGCCGAAATGGTCGCCTCCGCGACCTACATGCAACTCTGGTTTCCTCGCGTCCCCGCCGTCATCTGGGTCTTCGCCTTCTCGACATTCCTGCTGGCCATCAACTTCCTTGCCGTCCACAACTACGGACGCTTCGAGTTCTGGTTCGCTATGATCAAAGTTGCAGTCATCGCCGTCTTCATCGCCCTCGGCGCAGCTTTACTCATCAGCGGACGCGCCGCTCCCCAATACACCACTCACGGCGGATTCTTCCCGCTAGGCGCAGCCGCTCCACTCCTCGCCATCACCTTCGCTATCTACACCTTCGGCGGCGTGGAGTTCGTAGCCGTAGCTTCCGGAGAATCCAGTTCCGCCAAAGCCATCGCCAGCGCCGTGCGCATGACCTTCCTCACTCTCACCTTCCTTTATCTGGGAGCCATCATCATCCTCGTCGGCGTCATGCCCTGGAATCGCGCCGGAGTCACCGAAAGCCCGTTCGTCACCGTCTTCCGCTCCGTGAACTTTCCCGGAGCCACGCACTTCATGAATTTTGTGGTCCTCACCGCAGCTCTCTCCGGAGCCAACGCCGCCCTCTACATTTCCTCTCGCATGCTGTTCTCGCTAGCCCGCACCGGATGGGCTCCACAAGCCCTAGGCCGCCTCAGCAAGAAAGGCACGCCGACCCTCGCTCTACTCGTCTCTTCCTACGGAATCGTCGTTGCCCTGGTGCTCGAACGCTGGGCTCCGGCCAAAGCCTTCGAATACATCCTCCGCGGAGCCTTCTTCGGCATGATGCTCTCCTGGATCATCTCCCTGGCCGCCCACATCAACTTCCGCCGCCGCCTGACCCCCGAGCAGTCCAAACAAATCCCCGCCAGATCGCCTTTAGGCAAATGGGGATCCATCATCGGCCTGACCGTAGTCCTAGCCGCCATCGGCAAAACCTGGTGGGATTCCCGCATCAACCTGATCGCAGGCCTGACTTTCCTGATCGCCCTAACCATCCTCTATTACCTACTTCGCTCCAACGCAAAACCTAACGACCCCCAACAAGCGAACTAAGCAATAAACATAACTACCCAGAACTGTAACCCTGACCACGAATTAACCGCGCCTTAACAACTTCCCCCCGATTTTGCAAATTGTTGACTTACCCGCAATCCCCTCCTCCGAAACTTCTGTTATCGTAGTTTTCGCCAATCGTCGGAATCGGCTGTCCCACGCCGATTTCAGCCGAGTGCCCGATCCACAAAACACAAAATCCAGGAGCCACCGGGACCATGAAATCCGTCAGCGCCTCCATCTTCGCCGCCATCATCACAACGCTCTTCCTCGCCATAACTCCCCGCGCGGATGCCGCCACCGACATCACGTTGATGCACAGCTTCACCGGCGGAAACGACGGCTCTTACCCCGACGACCGACTCACGCAAGACGCCGCCGGAAATTTCTACGGCACCACGCAGATCGGCGGCGCATTCGGAGCCGGAACGATTTTCGAGCTCTCTGCAAATCGCAGCGGCAAATGGAATCTCTCCGTCCTCTACGCCTTCACCGGAGGAACAGACGGCGGCAATCCGCTCGGCAGCCTCACCTTCGATGCCGCAGGCAACGCCTACGCGACCGTGTCCTCAGGCACCGCCAACGGATTCGGAGGCGTCATCGAACTCACTCCCGCCACCCACCCCAACCAGCCCTGGACCGAGCAGGTTCTATACAGCTTTCAGGCCGGCAGCGATGGCGCGCTCCCCTTCGGCGACGTCATATTCGACGCCGCTGGCAATCTCTACGGCACCACCTCCATCGGTGGAACTCGTCACATCGGCTGCCTCGCCGGATGCGGCACCATTTACCAACTCTCTCCCGACGGCAACGGCGGCTGGACCGAGAAAGTCCTGCATCGCCTGATCGACGCCTTCGGCCAGGGTGCCGAGCCGCGCGCCGGCCTCATCATGGATAAGTCCGGCAACTTATACGGCACCACCTATGAAGGCGGCAACAACGACGTCTGCGGCGGCCTCGGCTGCGGCAGCGTCTTCGAACTCGCTGCCCCTGCCGCCGGAAAAAAACGCTGGCAGTTCAAAAACCTGATCAACTTCGACGCCACTAACGGAGCCCTCGTTAGAGGCGGCGTCACCTTCAGCCCCGACGGCGCTCTCTACGGCACCACCATCTACGGCGGCACCAACAACGCCGGAACCGTTTTCTCCCTGACCTATGAAACCGGACACTGGCGATTCCGCACCATCTACAATTTCGACGGAATCAACGGCCTTCAGCCCTCCGGAAACCTCGCCTTCGATGCCGCCGGCAATCTCTACGGCGCAACCTACGAAGGCGGAGCCAACGATTGGGGATCGATATTTCAACTCGTCCCCGGCGCCAGCGGATGGACCGAAAACATCCTCTATAGCTTCGTGATCAGCGGAAGGAAATTTGGCGCCAGCCCACTAGGCGGAGTTACTCTCGACGCCGCCGGCAATCTCTATATGACGACAAATCAAGGCGGCATCATCAACGACTGCCAACCCAACTCCGGTTGCGGCACCGTCCTCAAACTAAGCACCACAAACTAAACAAGCCTGTCTAAACAGGACCGTGTGGTGACGGGGCTTTGCCCCGTCCCTTATGGTGCGAAGCCAAGCCCCCGACAAACAAAAGTCCATGTCCCAATTCGGGAATCCCACCGCTGCCCTTCTGACTCCAATTGTCCCAATTCCACCTTGCCCACTCCCATTTTTCTGCTATCCTGTTCCAAGTTTCGGGTCCCATCTGAACGGCGGGACGAACCCCGGACTTCCCTACCTACTGCGACTAACTCCCAGTCGCGAATAGCTCCCGGCCGCTCTGCACCCCCGAGACAAAGGAGAAGTTGTGAATCCCTCTCAAAAACTCAGCGTAATTTCAGGCAGTGAACGTAAGCCCGTCCGTGGTGCGCGCGTCATCCACAACGCACATCCGGACCAAACCATCGAAGTCTCCATCCGCCTGCGCTCGAAAGCAGAAGACCAGCGCGAGCAACTAAAGGCCGCCCTGGTAAAACCAGGGTTCAAACAGATTTCGCGGACCCAATATGAACAGACCCACGGCGCAGACCCCGCGGACGTCGAAAAAATCAAAAAGTTCGCCCAGGAATTCAACCTGAAAGTTGATGCCGTTGACCTCGCCCGCCGCACCGTCAAAGTCTCCGGAACCGTCGCCAATCTGCAAAAAGCCTTCGTCGTCCAACTCAAGGAGTACAGCCATCCCAACGGCAACTTCCGCGGTCGCACCGGAGCCATCAGCGTCCCCTCCGATTACGCCGACGTCATCAAAGGCGTCTTCGGACTCGACAACCGCCGTCAGGCCGAGCCGCATTTTCGCCGCCTGGCCCAGCCCGACAAGCACAAGCATAAGACTCCCGTCACCGCCTCATCGCACGATCCCAACGAAGTCGCGCAAATTTACGACTACCCATCCGGCGATGGAACCGGCCAATGCATCGGCCTCATCGAATTGGGCGGAGGCTTTCAGCTCGACGACATCACCAACTATTTCAAGTCGCTCAACCTGACGCCGCCACAAGTCATTTCCGTCTCTGTCGATGGAGGCGCCAACAGCCCGACCACGCCCGACAGCGCCGACGGCGAAGTCATGCTCGACATCGAAGTCGCCGGATCCATCGCTCCCGGAGCCAAGATCGTCGTCTATTTCGCTCCCAACACCGATCAGGGTTTCCTCGACGCCATCACCACCGCCGTGCACGACAGCACCAATCAGCCCTCGGTGATTTCCATCAGCTGGGGATCAGCCGAGTCGGGATGGACCGCGCAATCGCTCACCAACTTCGACGAAGCTTTTCAAGCGGCAGCGGCGATGGGCGTCACCGTCTGCGTCGCCTCCGGTGACAGCGGCTCTTCTGACGGAGTCACCGACGGCAGCAACCACGTCGATTTCCCCTGCTCCAGTCCCTTCGCGCTGGCCTGTGGCGGCACCACGCTGCAAGCCTCCAACGGAGCCATCGTCAGCGAAACCGTCTGGAACGACGCCCCTCAAGGCGGAGCAACCGGCGGCGGCGTAAGCGACGTCTTCGCGCTCCCCACTTATCAGACCAACTTCGAAGTTCCCAAGCCCACCACCCAAGCCGGAGGGCGCGGCGTACCCGACGTTTCCGGCGATGCCGATCCCAACACCGGATACAACATTCTCGTCGATGGCGAGACCGGCGTTTTCGGAGGAACCAGCGCAGTCGCTCCTCTGTGGGCCGCGCTCGTAGCCAGAATCAATCAGCAAACCGGCAAGTCTGTAGGATTCCTCAATCCGCAGATCTACCAGCAAGCCGTAGAAGCCGCCGCATTGCACGACATCACCGAAGGCAACAACGGCGCCTTCAGCGCCACCGAAGGATGGGATGCCTGCACCGGCCTGGGCAGTCCCGACGGAGCCAAGCTGTTGGCCGCCCTAACCGGCACATCAACCACCAGCATCCGCGCCTCCTCAGCCAAATCCGGCAAGTCAAAAGAGTCAGCCGCCTAACCCAACCTAGCCACCAACACACAGGGGCGGACGCATGCGTCCGCCCCGTTATCCTTTCGCAGCTTCGATTTACACCCATCCCAACTGCACTGTCATCCTGAGCGTAGCGGGCACTTCACGAAGTGAAGTCCGCGCGGAGTCGAAGGACCCCTGCACTCCCTCGTCCGCCCGCAGAGCCCCAGGGAATTCTCCCGGTGCTCTAAAGCCCTTCTGCGAGAAACATCGCATCGAGGAAATTCGTGAATCAAGAAGTTACCGACGTAACATTGCACAATCGATGTCTCCAGACTAAGGTGCGGACCACCATGTCCATGGGATCAGAACCAATGCCCTACATAATTACTATCTACCTCATGATGGCGGTTGCTGGACTCGTGCTTAAGCCTCTGCTGGACGCGACCCCGGAAATCAATACGGCCAAAATCACGAAGGAAGAGCGGCGCGAAAGGAAGGAGTATTCGCGAACGAGGAGAGCGATGGCCGCCGCACTGGTAGTTGGGCAGGAGATTAGTTTGGACACGGGGCTTACCGATCTCAGAGGCAAGGTGGTTAAGACGACATGGTGGAGTGTCTACGTGCGGCAAATCTGGGAAAACAAAAGAGGCGAAATAGTAGGAGGAGGAATAATACGGTTTGATAAAGAGGGTACAGAGTGCCGAATAGACGACCCGTTGTCTTTGTACGGCCCTATAGAGATTAAGTCCCCAGAATAGATGGCGGACCAGGATACCTCTGGATCGTCAGGTCGTGCCGAGCCAAGAATGAAGCTTTAGTTTGTGGGGCGTCCCTGATTATTGGCGTTTGGTACGGCTGAAATTAGATCAATCCCGAAAGATCCTAAACAGTTTTCAAGAGCGCGAGAGAGCTGATGGACAATCCACACATAATTTTTGTGTTCCTAATGATCGCGGCTAGTGGAATGCTAAACAGGTGGATGATCCCAAACATGAGGAACAAAATAAAAACGGATGCCAAGCCCGCCGCTAATATCTGGAACGAAGACGATTGGGATTGGGAAACGTTCGTCTTGTGGCATGGTCATGGAGACGGCATCTGCTGGCAGTGTCGTAAAGAAAATCACTCCGCGTGCCATCAGCCGGAGTGCCAGTGCAAGGACTCGGCCTGCACGGCAATCAGGATCTCAGTCTGTAGCAAAGAAGTAGGCAAGAGCGGGAACGCTCCGGTGCCTACGACCCCTGAGCCCTTTTAATCCTTAGTCTTTAGAACTGCGGTCCAGAGGCGAAGGACTAGCTCGCTTTCTTTTCTCGGCAAGCAACTCGAAGAAGCAATCAGCGTGGATCGGCTTCCCGTCATACGTGATCTTGCACACCTTAAGATCGCATGGCTTCTCGCAGAAAACGCAGAGAACGGGGGTGGTCACAATGCCGGAATCTTACCAGCTTTTTGGCTTAGGGCCGCGCTTTGGGACGCGCCGCGCATGCACCCGCCTCTTTGAGTCAAAGCAGCACGACGATCAGTTCGTCTAGTCGATCCCGTGCAGGGCCGACAGATGAAAACCTAAGAAGTAGTAATCGGCATTCGTCAACGCGCGACCGATCCGCGGCTATAGCCTCTACTCTTACTCTTGAGAATCTGACGCAGCCGACTGATTTCGAAGCTTTGTAAGTACCTCTGCGGCTCGCGGACAGTGCTTTGCGGCCCTCGTTAAGGATTCTATCGAGTCGTCCTCGTTACTCCTAAAAAGAATGTCTCCGATAGCTTCTCTTATGCCATGTGGCATACGGGGTGCACCGTTGAGCTTCCACTGCTCGCGCAAGTAGTCATGTCCGCCAAACACCGTGGGGAACAGCGGCCTTTCGTTGTGTCTTACGACGACAGCAAACGTATCCTTGCCAACATCGCGGGCAGACTCCGACATAAATTTAGCGGCCATCGTGTAATAAAAAATCTCCTCGATAGGTAAATGGCGGGCGAGAGAAAGATTCTCGACAGCATGTGCAAGAGAAGAGAGTGCTGCATGCGCCCCCGTTCCGATGGCGTAGAAACCCAGCGCATCATAGTCCTCCGGAGGAGTTTCATAGTTAACGAACCGGATATGAGGCTGGCCGTCTTCATCGAAACCCACGAGCAAAAAATCCAAAGACACCGATACCTGCGTCATTGCCGAATGAATGTCAAAAAACACCGATGCTGTGCACAGATTCTTCCCTTTATCGCGGAAGGTTTTGGCGTCGTAACCATGCTTGCTTAATACCTTGGCCTCAGTAATGCGATCTCGCTCTCGTTGGCACTCTTCGAACAAAACCTCAGCGACCTCGTCGATCTCAGCATCTGCCGACGTTACTCGTTTTCGTACTCTGTTGTAGATCGCCGGGGCGCGAGCAGCATCATTTCCCGCAACCATGACGACGTATTCGCCGAGCAGAGGAACGTTTTTCTGCACCGCCCCATCGGCGGAAAATTCATTAAATGCGACCTTAGAGTCGCTAACCAACGCGATTTTGTTTTCTGGTTCCGAAAACGCGGCTATGCAAACCGTCACTCTGTGGCCCCAATCCGCTGGCCTTGACGCCGGCAGCTTCGAGAGTAGGTGGCTAAACATAGGCCACCTCCATTTACACGCGTCACGTGAATAATCTTACTTTATGCCGACTTTGTGCCAGCTTCCCATGATGCCTGCTCAAAAATCAATCCCGCCTCCATAAGCAAACGGAAATCCCACAAATCGCAGGACAACGAGTCACAGACATCCCACGCACCCAGTGCGACAATATCCATTGGACCAATGAGTCGAAGCGTTCTTTGACAAGTGAAAGACAACCGAACTATAAGGCGATAAGCTGGCGCGCCAGCGAGAGCAAGCCGTCCGAAATTGCATTGCAAAAATGCGTTAGATTTACCTCCTCAAACCAAAAAAAGCGCCCAAAATCCTCCGCAAATCTTTGACAGATAAATATTTTACGAGCTCGACCTTTAGATCCAAAGATTTAGCAGGAAATTCCCGCCAAATCCATCATTCGAAAAGATTGAGTGAAATAGGGGGATGGATAGGGGGGGGAGGGGGGTACAAATACTCAAATATTGCCGCAGCCCGCTACCTCATCGCATACTGAAAGCCATGAAGCTGGAGAGTCCCATCCTGCAAGGCAAGCACATCCGGCTCGAACCGTTAGACCATCGGCATGCCGCAGGCCTGGCCGCCGCGTCGGCCATCGATCCCGCTCTCTATCAGTGGAGTCCTGTCCCCCAAGGCGCGGCAGAAGCCGCTAGCTACATCGATACGGCCCTGGCCTGGCAGGATGCCGGCACGGCCGTGTCTTACGCCACCGTCCGCGAGAGTGATGGAGCCGTCATCGGATCGACCCGTTTTTTTCTGATCGAACGCTGGGCGTGGCCGCAAGGCCACAGCCGGCATAATCGCGAATTCCCCGATGCCTGTGAGATCGGTTACACCTGGCTCGCCCGTCCGGCGATCCGGACGCCCGCCAACACGGAAGCGAAGTTTTTGATGCTCACGCACGCCTTCGAAGTATGGCAAGTGCTCCGAGTCTGTCTCCATGCGGACGCGCGCAACCTTCGTTCCCGCGCCGCCATCGAGCGCATGGGAGCAAAATTCGAAGGCATTCTGCGATCGCACCGAATGGCTGCCGACTTCATCGCGCGAGACTCCGCGCGCTACTCGATCGTCGCCGCCGAATGGCCTGAAGTGAAGCTGGAACTAAGTTCTAAGCTCGAAGCCTGAAACGTGTGTAATTACAATGACTAATATGCAAGACGACCTGCTGCGCTACCGTTCCGAGTTCCCCATCCTCGAGCGTACCAACTACATGATCTCGAATTCGCTCGGAGCCATGCCCCGCGCCGTATATGACGCGCTGCACGCCTACGCCGATGTCTGGGCCACGCGCGGCGTCCGCGCCTGGGAAGAACGTTGGTGGATGCTCGCCCTCGAAGTCGGCAACGAACTCGGAGCCATCATCAACGCTCCGAAAAATTCCATATCGCTCCATCAGAATGTAACCACTTGCCAGGCCGTAGTCGCGTCCTGCTTCGACTTCAGCGCACAAAAAAGCAAGCGCAACAAAATCGTCTACAGCGACATGAACTTTCCCTCCGTCATGTATTTCTGGGAAGCGCAACGTCAGTACGGCGCACAGGTTCACATGGTCAAAACCGACGACGGCATCACCGTTCCCACCGCCCGCCTGCTCGACGCTATCGACGAGCAGACTTTGCTCGTCCCCATTTCACATGTGATTTTTCGCAGTTCCTACATCAATGACGCCAAAGCCATCATCGAAAAAGCCCACAAAGTCGGAGCCTACGTCATTCTCGACACCTTCCAGTCGGTCGGAACCGTTCCCGTCGACATTCAGGCGCTCGATGCTGACTTCGCCTGCGGAGGCGTGCTCAAATGGCTTTGCGGCGGTCCCGGCACGGCCTATCTCTACGTGCGCCCCGACCTCGGCAAAAAGCTCCAGCCCAACCTGACCGGATGGTTCGCGCACGAAAATTCCTTCGCCTTTGAAACCGGCCCCACCCGCTACGCCGATCCACCCTTCCGGTTCATGAACGGGACGACCCACATCCCCTCGATCGAAGCCGCGCGCCCCGGTCTGAAAATTATTCAGGAAGTTGGCGTGGAAAAAATACGCGAAAAATCGAAACGCCAAACCGCGCGCCTGATCGAACTAGCCGACCAACAAGGATGGCGCGTCAACACTCCCCGCGATCCCGAACAACGCGGAGGCACCGTCTCCATCGACATGCCCGAATCACAGCAAGTGAGTCGCGAGCTCCTTGCCCGCGACGTGTTAGTGGACTGGCGTCCCAAAGCCGGAGTCCGCTTCTCGCCCCACTTCTACAACACCGACGCCGAAGTCGAGTCGGCCATAGCCACCGTTGTAGAAATTCTGAAAATGCGTCCCGTAACCGCCTAGCTCCAAGTGCTCGGCTTGCGAGATCGCAAGTAACCGTTACTTACCGAGGTAAGCCGATCGCACTCGTTTCCCGCGTTCTCCGCTAAATCTTTTCTTATGCTCATATCACCGAATCCAAACCACTCCGGAAAGCGCTGTGATCCTCTGCCTCTCCCTATTCCCGGCCAATCACCTGACCCTTCTATCCGCGCTAGCCATCGCCGGAGGCTTGTACTTCCTCTTCGTAGGATTCCGATTGTCAGCCCGCAAACGCCGCTTGCTGGCGACGCCAACCTCCAATATTGGAGCCGCCGCGCTCGGCCCCGTCGAAATCCACGGCACAGCCACCGGACCAAATACCATGCCAGCCCCCATCACTGGCAAACCCTGCTTCCTCTACCGCACCACCGTGTGGCAGCTGCGGGAGGGAAAGGGTGAGGGAAAGAAAAAAGAAGAGTGGGAGAAAATTGCTGACGAGACGTTGCACCTGCCGTTCTTCCTGCACGACTCGACCGGACAGTTGCTGGTCGAGCCACTGGGAGCAGATCTCAGCCTGGATCACGATTTTCGCGAAGAGTTCGCGCCGAAAGAAGGCGACGTGCCGCCGCGAGTCAGCGTGTTTTTGTCGCGCCACGGCATCGTTCCGTCCTGCCGCTTGAGAATCGACGAACGATTGATCAAATCGGACGACGCCCTGTTCATCGCCGGTACGCTAACCGAAAACCCCGGCATTCAAGTGCGCCCGTTTTCGCCGGGCCGCAACTCGCCCAATAACGGGC
The DNA here is from genome assembly GCA_963807725.1 of uncultured Acidobacteriaceae bacterium. Lineage (GTDB taxonomy): Bacteria > Acidobacteriota > Terriglobia > Terriglobales > Acidobacteriaceae > Acidiflorens. Next base: position 697,306 of record CAWECL010000019.1, on the reverse strand, counting down.
GCAATCCGGCGTTCAGCGATTCAGATCAGCGCACCGCCCCGCAGATCATCCAGCTTTCCAGCGGGTCTGCTCCGTCAAATACGCGAGACATGAGCCAGCAAGCGAAAATCGCCGCCGCTCTGAACCGCGCCGGCATCCTCAAACCAGAAGCGTGGTCGGCCGCCGGAATCCCCTACAACCCCGCCGCCGTTGAAGAGAACGCGGCGCCTGCGCCATCGCCAGCAAGTCACGAAGTAAGATCGCAAAAGCAAACGGCATCGGAAGCGAATTTCAATCTGAATCCGCCCGTAGTGCTGATGAAAGGTGGAAATGATCCGGCGTTCGTAGTCTCCCATCGCAGCCAGAAAGAATTCGCAGAGGCACTGGCCTGGAAATCGCTTGGCATGGTCTGCGGCGGGACCGCCATCGCGCTACTGGGCGTTTACGTGCTGCTAACTCAACTGCGGCTGCCGTGACCATAGGATGATCGACAAAGAATCGGTGACCGGCGATCAGCCGGAAACTAAGTTCTCAACGCTAACCGCCAACCGCTAATTTAGAATGTCCCCTGTGACCGAAGCCGTCCGGATCGGGATACTCGGCGATTTCAATCCCGACTTCCGTTCCCATCACGCCACCAATGATGCGCTGCAACATGCCGCTCGGAAGCTGCAACTCAAAGTAGAATCAACGTGGCTTCCGACACCGTCGCTTCTCCAGCCGGCAGCCACAACCACGCTCGATTCTTTCGACGGCATTTGGGCTTCCCCCGGCAGCCCCTACAAGAGCTTCGACGGGATGCTGAAGGGCATCGAGTTCGCCCGCGTGCATGATCGCCCGTTTCTCGGCACCTGCGGCGGCTTTCAGTACGCGATGATCGAGTGCGCCCGCAACGTCATCGGCATCCGCGACGCTACCACCGCTGAAGAAGATCCCAAGGCCAAGAACATCGTGATCTACCCGGTAACGTGCGCCATTCCCAACCGCGACAAGAACGCGCCCAAACTCTCCGGGAAAGTAAACGAGATTCATCTCCGCCCGGGTTCTTACCTGGCATCGTTTTATGGAAAGGAGAAAGTCGAAGAAGAATTCTTTTGCAACTACGAACTGAATCCCGAGTTCGAATGGATGGCTATGGAAGCGGGCTTTCCCATCGTGGCCCGCGGTTCGAAAGAAGAATGCCGCGCCATCGAGTCGCCGGCGCACCTTTTCTTCATCGCGACATTGTTCCAGCCACAGCTCTCGTCCACGGAAGCGAAGCCGCATCCGCTGGTGATGGCATTCGTGCAGCACGTAGCCGACTTCCATCGCAAACGTCTCGACGATTCGATCCTCGCTTGACCTCGGGCATGACCACTCGCCGAGACGGGCACCGCGCAGAATCGAAAGAAAAAGTAGGCGCCGTGCCAGCAGTCGAGCCATGGTTGCGCGGCACCGAGGGTGACGTTCCAGCCGTGCCGCGCGCCGTTTTGCACGCGCTGCAACAGGCTGAAGAAGACCTGCATCGTTGGTGCGAAAATATCTCTGACTCAGAATTGAACGAGCGCCCGGCCGGAATGGCTCCGGTTGCATTTCACATACGGCACATAGCGCGAAGCCTCGATCGTCTGCTGACCTATGCCGAGGCACGAGATCTGGACGAGGATCAAACCACGAGCCTGCAAACGGAACTCGATCCGGGAGCAACTCGCGAAGAGCTTTTCGCAGAACTAACCGCGGCACTGGCCAGCGCAGCGAAGCGCGTGCGAGCCCTGGCGGGAACAAATTTTGAGGAAGAACGAACTGTGGGCAAGAAACGACTGCCCACGACCCTGGGAGGATTGCTGATCCACCTGGCCGATCACACGCAGCGCCACGTAGGACAGGCCATCACCACCGCGAAAATCGTGGCCGCGACGCGCGATTGACACGAGAAACCCGTTTCAGGCTCCGGGAACGAAAGGGATCTTCATGAACGTCGGAATTCCAGGCCGCATCTTTGCCGCATGTATCGCGGGTACGGCATGGCTCGGGCTCCTCGTGCAGTTTTCAGAAACCTATTCGCAGACTTCTTCGGTTCCACTCACACTCTGGATCATATTCGCCTACTTCACCATCACCACGAATGTTCTGGTCGGCGGTGTCTTCACTTTGATCGCAGTGAATCGCACTGCGCTTCGTTCGAATTGGGTGGTCGCCGGCACTATGCTCTCGATCGTGTTGGTCGGAGTGATTACCGCTCTCTTATTGAGAGGCGCGCTGGAACTATCCGGAGGCTCGCCGCTGGTGGACAAGCTTCTCCATGTCGCAACGCCCGCGCTCACCCCGATCTTCTGGATATTCTTCGTGCACAAAGGCGGCCTTAGCTGGCGATCTCCCTTGTTGTGGGCGATCTATCCGCTTTTATATTTGGTCTACGCAATCACGCGTGGAGGGATTACCGGCCAGTACGCTTACCCGTTTTTGAATGCCAGCAGCCTCGGTTGGCCGCGCACCGCTCTCAATGCTTTTTTTATCGCCGTGGGATTTATGGTCTCGGGCTACGCGATCGTTGCGATCGATCGCACAATCGCGTCTCGCACCGACCGCTCTGTGTGAGTGCAGTTCCTATTGACTGTGAGTCCGGCGCGGAAACTCTAGGAAGTAAGTCCCGATCCCAGCAAACTGTAGAGAAGAATAAACAGCACGATCGCCGTGAAGAGCACGTACAGTCGGTCGCGCTCGATTGCAAATCCAACAATCGAGAGAGCTACCCGGAAAATGGGAGTCGCGATCAGGAAGAGCAATCCGAGTTGTATCAATCCTCGGCCGCGGCCATCCCGCACGCTTTGAATCACGCCGGGGATGGTGCGATAAGTCGAAGGCTCGCCGCGAAACACATGGTAATCCGCAGGCTCGTGCGCGTGCCGAAATAAGTAGATGCTGCCGCCACAAAGAACCACTGCGGCGGAGATGAGTACTCCGGCGCGGAGCAGGTTCCCGAGAATCCGTTCCAGGCGCCGATCTCGCCAAGGCTGGGGTGTGAACTCATGACCATGCCGCACCGGCGCTGGAGCAACTGCCATTAAATCTTCCCCCAGATTCCCTTGTAGAGCATCTGTATTCCGAGCACCAGGATCACAACGCTGAACACCTGCCGCAAGACTTTCGTTTCGGCCTTCACCAGAATGCGACTCCCCAGCAATGAGCCCGCTAGAACTCCCAACATCACCGGCATGGAGAGGCCGGGATCGACGTATCCGCGGCCCAGGTAGACACCGGCACTGGCAGCAGCGGTCACTCCGATCATGAAGTTGCTGGTAGTTGTCGAAACTTTAAACGGGATTTCCATGGCTTGATCCATGGCCAAGACCTTGACTGCGCCCGAACCCACGCCGAGCATTCCCGAAAGCGCCCCCGCGCCATACATCAGGCTGAAGCCGGCCGGAACTCGTTGGACGTTGTAATTCCGCTTGCGCCCGAGATCCGGAAAGCTGCCGTTCAATCGCAGACGCGTGGCCAGAGGGTCCGGCGGCAAATTGCGCTGCGCCTCCGTGCGCGTCTTGCGAGAAAGAAATGCGGAGTAGAGCAGCATGAAACCAAAAACCATCGCCAGCACGTTCGTCGGAATCCACGTCGCCAGAAAGGCTCCGCATAACGCGCCCAACGTCGTGGCAATTTCCAGAAACATGGCGATGCGAATGTTGGAGAATCCCTCTTTCACATACGAAGCGGCAGCGCCGGAGGATGTCGCAATCACGGAAACGAGAGATGCTCCGATGGCGTAGCGGATATCCACGTGGAAGAGAATGGTGAGAAGCGGAACCAGAACCACGCCGCCGCCGAGTCCGGTCAGCGAGCCGAGAAGTCCGGCTACGAAGGAGACGATCGCGACGACGCCGGTGAAGACCAGAATGCTCATTGAAGAAGAAATATTGAAATTCTCATTTAGGGTAACATTTGGCTTAACTTTTGCTTGAAAGATGGGAAGGAAAAACCGACAGTGAGCACGGCTCATATCAAGACTCAGAAGCGGATCACATCGACCGCCAACGTCGGGGTGATTTTCCTGAAAGTGATTTTTCTGAGCATGATTTTCGAAATTGTTTTCGGTAGTTTCGGAGTGGCCCAGAGCGCTCCGCCGTCGACGAATTCGGCGCGACCCTCCGCAGAGCAGCCCAATGTTTCCGCCCATCAGGAGTCCTATTCGCTCGAAGTGGACGGCACGAAGCAGTGGCAGGATACCGGCATCGATTTGCGCCGCGGAGAAAAGTTGAAGATCACAGCTGAGGGGACCATTACCTACGCCAAGGGAAATCAGTTTGGCCCAGAGGGAATTCCGCGCAGTCTGGCAGACGTAGTTCGTGGATACTCCGTGGCGAACGGAGCGCGCGGAGAATTGATCGGGCGACTTGGATCGGGCGATGTAGCGGAGGCGTTTGAGGTGGGAGCGAGCACTACGTATACGGCTCCGGTCGCCGGCCGGCTGTTCCTGGGGATCAATCAGAGTTCACGCGACGCGGCGGGAGCGACAGGAATTTTCCAGGTAAAGATCGAAATATTGAATGCGGGTTTGAGTACGCCCGATGCGGCGATGGTCGGCGGTCCGCCCGAAACCGCGATAGCCGCCATTACTCCTGCGCTGCTGGATTCGCTGCCCCGCCGCGTCACGGATCGATCCCATGCTGCAGGGGACATGGTCAATATTCTGATCGTTGGAACCGAAGAGGAAGTTCTGAAGGCATTCACCGCGGCACAGTGGGTGAAGGTCGATAAATCGGTACAGAGCACAGTGCTCGAGGGATTGATGGACACTCTCGAAAAAAAAGACTACCTGACGATGCCGATGAGTAGCTTGTATCTTTTCGGGCGTCCGCAGGATTATGGGTTCGCTCATGCCGAGCCGGTCGAAGTGTTCATGTCGCGAAATCATTTGCGGGTGTGGAAGTCAGCGCACAAAATCAATGGACGTCCTCTGTGGTGTGTGGCGGCGACGCACGATGTGGGCCTTGAGCGCGATCAGCGAAATAATGGCATCACGCACAAAATCGATCCGGCAATCGATGGGGAACGTGAGTATGTGAACCAGACGCTCTCCGGCACAGGATTGGTCGCTGCGCGCGGCCATGTTGTTCCAACCCATCCTGTGACCACAGCAAAGACGGCGACGGGCGGTGGATTTCATTCCGACGGACGGATTTTGGTGCTGATGCTAGCGCCCGCAGCAAAGAGCTGAACATCCAGCGTAAATTTTGACGAAATAAAAGCCCGCCAAAAGATGACGGGCTTTCTTGTGCTCATGTGCGCTATTGATTTGTACGTTATTGATTAACCCAGATGATGCGCGATCTCTTCAGCTCCGCGTGCTCTTTCTTGAGTTCTCGAGCCGCGGTGCCGAGCGCGACTTCATCGGGCTGCGGGAAATCGGAAAATGGGCGTGAACCCTGGGCGGCGCTGTAACTAGTGGAGGCGAGAACGGTCTGTTCCTGAGCGAGGGCCGCATAGGAGGCGTGCTCAGGATGGCTCGGCGACTGGTAAATCTGTGGTTGGCTGCTGATGCTGCTGAAATACTGGCCGAATGCCGCACTGGTAGAAAGCAGGCAAAGCACGAAAAGGATCTTCTTCATCGCAAGGGTCTCCTGGTGGAGAAAGCGAGGGATCATCCGAGAGCCATGCCCGCGAATGCTGAGCTCCTCCGGCTGTGATAGGAGCAAGCCCGGTACCAAACAGAAACCGAGATAAATAGCGTGTTTTCATAGGGGTTTGACAGGGGTAGGCAACTGTTTGCAGAATTGTGCAGCAGCCACGGAAGGGACGGGAATACCTCGGAAAAGACTCTGCCCTCATCCCTGGCAGAGTGGGGCGCCTGACGCACCGTCCGCATCCGCGCCTGCGAGAACGGCGGTTGCAAAAGAGTACAATCTGCTGCACCGCATCATCAAGAAATCAGAACCATCAAGAAACCAGAAAGGACAAACTTCATGTTCCCCCAGAACTTTAGAAAACAAATAATTGCCTCGGTCATTTTCGGTTTGGCTCTGAGCGCGTGTGCGCTGGGCCAGCAATACAAAATTCAAAGAGCAGATTACGGTTACGGAACACTGCGAGTGGATGTCACGCAGCGACTCCGAGATTTGGCGCGCAGCAATACTACTTTCCGTATGGGCAACAGCACTTTTGGAATCGATCCGGCTCCGGGCAGAGTGAAAACGCTGCGAATCTTTGCGACCGGACCGCGTGGTGCTAGTCGCACCTTTGAGTTTCGCGAAGGCAGCGTGGTGGATGGCTCGCAGTTTTCCGGTTGGGGCGGCGGGAATTGGGGCAACTCCGGCGAGTATCAGATTCTAGGTGCATGGTACGGAACTGCGAGACGGAATGTGGACGTTACCCAGCAACTGAAGGATCTGGCGCGGAGCAACACATTCTTCAAATTGACCAACGCGACTTTCGGCGTCGATCCGCATCGAGGCGTAGTGAAGACGTTGCGCATTTGGGCTCGCGGTCCGAGAGGCGGCGAAAAAATGTTCGAATACCGCGAGGGCAGTCTGGTGGATGGATCGCAATTCTCCGGCTGGGGCGGCGGAGGTTGGGGCGGTGGCGGGTGGAGGGGCGGCTGGAATGGCACCATCCGCTAGCCGAAATAAGTTATTACGGTCTTACTGGCGGCCGTGTTCTCCATGGCCGCCAGCGCAGACTACAAAGTCGGTCCCCGGCCAGAACGAAAGGCGGAACCCGATTCGTTTGTGGTGCTGGTATTGCAATAAAAGGTTCTTCGTACTGCGAGCATCAGTTCGAACACCAGATTGAACAGCAGATTGTGCATCCGTCGAGGTTGTTTCTGGGCCACAGGATGGGCAACAAGAAATCGGCGGTATAAGAGTGGCTAGGCCCGGTATCGGTGGATCGCTGCGGTCGTTTGGGCAGGACTCCAGGGTTGTAAACCAAACCATAAAACCCGGCACGATGGGGCGTACGCTGCAGTTCGCTGCGCCTTATGTCCGATTGCTTGCGGTGTTTCTCGTTGTCGTAATTTTTGACGCGGTCGTCGGCATCGCGAACCCCCTCATCTATCGCGCCATCATCAACCAGGGGATACTCAAAGGAAATTCACATCTTGTAATTCAGCTGGCGCTTTTGGTGGGCTTTCTTGCCGTGCTGGATGGCGCTTTAGGGCTGACCCAGTCTTATTTATCCGCAAAAATCGGCGGCCGCATGGTGCTGTCGCTGCGCACAAAACTCTTTGAACACATTCAGCAAATGCCGCTTGCGTTTTTTACTCGTACGCAAACGGGATCGCTTGTTAGCCGGCTGAATAACGACGTTGCGGGTGCACAAAGCGCATTCACCGACCTGCTTTCGAATGTGGTTGGAAACATCATCACGGTCGCGTTGATTCTGGGAGCCATGGTTGTGTTGTCATGGCAGATCACCCTGGCGGCAATCATCCTGGTCCCGGTGTTTATTTTTCCTGCGCGTTTTTGGGGACGAAAACTACAGGCGATTACGCGCGAGAGCTACGACCTGACGGCCGCCATGAACAATCTGATGGTGGAGCGCTTTAATGTGGCTGGCGCCCAGCTCGCGAAACTCTTCGGGCGGAGCGGAGCGGAGAGCAAAGCATTCGAACAAAAAGCTGAACGTGTCTCAGACATTGGCGTAAAGCGCACACTCTATGGACGCGTCTTTTTTACGGCGTTGATGCTGATGGCCTCCTTTGCCACCGCGCTTGCCTACGGCTGGGGCGGACTTCTGGCCATACGACACCGGCTGGATCTTGGCACGGTGGTCGCTCTGGTCTCTTATCTGGCTCGCATTTATGCTCCGCTGGTTGGACTCTCCAACATTCAAGTCAGCGTCATGACCGCGCTGGTTTCGTTCGAGCGTGTATTCGAATTGCTCGACCTACCTCCGATGATTCAGGAGAAGCCGGCGGCGGTCGCACTACGCCCGGGTCCGGCGCGAGTTTCTTTCGATCATGTTTATTTTCGTTATCCGGCCGCATCCGAGGTTTCACTCGCTTCGCTGGAATCCATTGCCACTCCCGAGACGGCACCGCAGAAGACTATTCTTCACGACGTCACGTTCACGGTTGAACCTGGCCAGATGCTCGCTCTGGTCGGCCCTTCTGGTGCGGGTAAGACAACGATTACTCAACTTATCCCGCGGCTCTACGACGTGCAGAGTGGAACGGTGGCGGTCAATGGCATCGATGTTCGGGATGCGAAACTCGAATCGCTGCATGAACGCGTCGGCATGGTCACACAGGATGCTCATCTTTTCCACGACACGATCCGCGCGAACCTTTTATACGCGAAGCCTGACGCGACCGATGCCGAAGTAGAGCAGGCATTGAGAGCGGCGCAAATACTCCCACTCGTCAAATCTCTGCCTGACGGCATCGACACGTTGGTAGGCGAGCGCGGATATCGATTCTCAGGCGGCGAGAAACAGCGACTGGCCATAGCTCGCCTGCTTCTTAAGGCTCCCGACATCGTGGTTCTGGATGAAGCCACCGCGCATCTGGACTCCGAATCGGAAGCGGCTATCCAAGCGGCGCTTGAGATCGCGCTGGCGGGACGAACATCGATCGTGATCGCGCATCGTCTCTCGACGATTCTTAAGGCGGATCAGATATTGGTGATACAGGATGGACGGATCATTCAGAGAGGCACGCACGCCGAACTGATCGAACAGCAGAATCTCTACGCAGAACTCTATCAGCGGCAGTTTGCCCAGCTGCAGCCTTCCATCGGACCGATGATTTAGTCGAGTCTTTTCGCATCGAAGGGCATCGTGACCGTCCATAATCGTGACAAAATATTTACACTTTAGTAACCACGCCGTTCATGCCCATTTAACAGTTCACCCCTACAATATAGATAGACAAACAATCGTGGAGAATGGCAGTGGATAGCGTAACGCGGAACAGTGAACGACGAAAATTGATGATGGAAATGCTGGAGAGAAAGATCCGGCTGCGTGCACGCCAGCTCTATGAGCAGCGTGGACGAGTCGAAGGTCGTGATCTTGAAGACTGGGTGCAAGCCGAGTCGGAAATTCTGCAATCCAGCATTCTTGCTCCGCTGTGGAACAGACGGCAAGAGCAAACCCTGGCGGAAGTTTAGCGCGCCTCGTCCGAGGCGGTATTTGGGCCTTTCCGGTCGCCGACAACTCCGGCAAGCTGCAATAAAAATAGCGCGGACGATAGACTGAGTATCGGTCCAGCGATGCTGAAGAGCGCTCTGCCAACGGTTCCCGCAGCGCCTCCGTAGTACGCGTCGAGTGCAAACGCCATGGCACACGTCGCGGCTACGGGAATGAGCCACGACTTTGGAAAGCGTTTCAGGTTCGGAATCGCAGCCGGCAACAACCACAGAAAGATGTACCAGAGGTTTCGGTCGCTCACCGACCGGGCGAAGTGTCCAAGATAGTCTCGGCCATAATGGAGTCCGAGACCAAAGCGCAACGGACTCACGAAAGCTCCAGTGATCGACCAGTGGAGAGCGATCAAGGTTGCGAAACTCAGCGCCCAACTGATCGCAATCCAAATTGCGTCTGCCAAGCGACGGTCGCGATCGCTGCGGATCGTGAACCACCACGCTGCCGTAAACACGGTGATGAACGGGACGAAGGATTCCTTGGTGAGCGTTCCGAGCACGGCGATCACCGGCAAGAACCCGAGTTTCGACTGCGACAGACTCCACAGCAGCGCCAGCAGGAAGAAGCCTTCACCTGCATCGACTAACCCGACAAGACGAAGATTCGGAACAGCGAAGTTAACCAGAAAAAGCAGCGCTCCCAAAAGTCCTACAGCGGAACTTTCTAGCCTGGAAGTCTTCAGATCATTCGCTAAGCCAGTTCCCAGAATCACGATCAACAGCGCGGTTGCTGCCACAAATAGAGAATTCGCCACGAGCAGTCCGAACATTACTGGATCCCAAGTTGCGATTCGTCCTTGCGCGAGTTTGTAGAACGGTCTCGCGAGCCACGGAACCAGGACGCGGAAGCGGACGTGTCCTTGATCGACTGTGGCTGTTCCGGTCACCAATGCGGCGTAATTCCTGACGTCGCTGAGACCCGGCGTTGCGCGCGGATCGTAGCGGTTGAGAGTCGGATATCCGAGACCGAAAGCGATGACGAAGAAAATGCAGAAGAGCAACGCTCCTTTCGTCGCCGCTTTAACGCGGTCATATCGCGCGATCGTCATTCGTATTGGCGAAGGTAGCTTTCGCAGTGTGACATTGCAACTCAAATCCTCCGGTCACGTTCGCTTGAACAATCTTGGCTTTTGCGGAACGAATCTGTTAGCTTTCAGCGTTCGATATTTGCTGTAAATACTCGCGGAGGTAGATGTGGGATCCAAAAAATGGGCCTTGTTTTTTTGTCTGATGTTTGCGGTCGGGATGCGTGCGCAACAACCGTCTCCAGCCGATGAAGCCACGCGGAAGTTGGCGGTCGATATTTTCAGACAGCTGATCGAGATCAATACTACCGATTCGGTTGGCAGCGTGACGGCAGCGGCGGAAGCCATGGCTAAGCGGTTTCGCGATGCCGGATTCGCCGAGAGCGACATTCAGATCATGGGTCCGAACGACCGCAAAAAGAATGTTGTAGTGCGACTGCATGGATCGGGCAAACACAAGCCAGTGCTGCTGATTGGGCATCTCGACGTGGTGGAAGCGCGACGCGAGGATTGGACGACTGATCCGTTTCAGTTTCTGGAGAAAGATGGTTACTACTACGGACGCGGAACCAGTGACATGAAAGATGGCGATGCGATCATGTCGGCAACGCTGATCCGCATGAAGAAAGAAGGATACGTTCCGAGCCGCGACATTGTTCTTGCGCTGACTGCTGATGAAGAAGGCGGAACTTCGAATGGAGTTGATTGGCTGATCAAGAATCATCGCGAACTGATCGATGCTGAATTCGTGTTGAACCATGATGGTGGAGGCGTTCTCGCGGATCATGGCAAGCCTGTGATGATGGAAGTCGATGCGACGGAAAAACTTTACGGCGACTTTGTGCTCACGGCGACTAATCCTGGTGGACACAGTTCGCTGCCTCGTCCGGAGAATGCGATTTACGAACTGGCGAACGCGCTGGTTCGGATCGAGCACTATCAGTTCCCTTTCGAGTTGAACAACATCACGCGCGCTTACTATGAGCAGCAAGTGAAATTGGCTTCAGGACAACGCGCCGCAGACTTCGTGGCGATTCTGAAAACTCCTCCCGATCTGGAAGCAGTCGCGCGATTGTCGAAAGATCCGATGGATAATTCGATCATGCATACGACTTGTGTCGCGACGCGCTTGAACGGAGGACACGCCAACAACGCTTTGCCGCAGATGGCGCAAGCGAATGTAAATTGCCGCATTGAGCCTGGACATTCGCTGGAAGAAATCCGGCTAGCGCTGGAAAAGGCGGTTAACGATCCGAAAGTGAAAGTGCAGTTTCGTGAAAACACCAATGTGCTGATGGATCACGGATCGGATCGGCATAGTTTTGTGCCGCCAGCGCCCATGAAAGTTGTATTTGATCCGTTGGAGAAAGTCGTGGCCCAGATGTGGCCGGGGATTCCGGTGATTCCCAGCATGGCCACCGGTGCTTCGGACGGCGTTTACACCAATGCCGCCGGGATGCCGACTTATGGAATTTCCGGCGAACAATATGATCGGGATGATGTCCGCGCGCACGGAAAAGATGAACGAATCGGAGTCGAGGCATTTGCCCGGGGCGTCGATTTTTACTATGTGTTTTTGAAGGGAGTTACAACCGAGTAGTTGCCGGATTGGGTCCGCTGGGGTACCCCCCCTCCCCCCTCCCTCGGTACATTGGAATCAAGACTTTAGCGCCCCTCCGCTGCTAAAGTACGTCAACGATTAGGGTTAGGGGTAAAGTCCGTGAAACACGGGAGTTAGCGACTAACTTTGGGGATTAGTCGCCTTTTCGTCGCCCGTTGGCGGCCGAGTAAGTTGTCAAGGAGCGTTGTTAGAGAGCGTCGTTATTGGCACCGTTTGGTGCCCAGTTACTATTTTAACAGCGGTGTCAATGCCCGGTGTTTCATCTGCCGGGCAACAAAGAACGTTGCAATGCGGACGATTAGTCGGTAGAGCCTTTAGGAACCAGCCGGTCTAGAGCCAAGTTAATGAGTCGGTCATTAAAGAGGGTGAGCTTTCGTTTAGCAGCGGCCTCCCCGGCCGGCCATTGGCGGAGCCCAGTTCGAATTGACAGTAGAGTAGGCTCTCTGCGCTCACTTTCAATCAGCCAGTCAACCGTTGCCAGAAGTTCCATGCCTAGAGGGGACTCGAATCCATCGATCCGCTTCACTGTCTCATCAAGTACTATATTCAAAGATGCCGAGGAGTCTTGTTTCAAGAACAGGTCAATGTGCCGTCGTCGTGCCTCGTCAAACCAGATTGTGTCTGACGGACCAGCATCACTAAGCCGCTTTTGACAGTGCAAATACGTCCCGTCAAGGGCATCTAGCAAATGGCGGAGACGATCTGAGTATGGTCCATACTTGTCCGCCTCGAACTGCAACTTAAGGGGATCTTCGACTCCTAGAATCTGAATCGTGCGTTCTAGAAACCATCCCAACTTCTGTACTTCTAAATAAGTGCATTCGATGCCTAGCACCCAATAGCGTCGAATCATCTCTGCAATGAGTGCGCGGGCTGGCGTGAGTTTTTCTGCACCAGTCCTTTTCGCCACGTTCTGGTATTTTGCCGTCGGCTCGTATACGACGATCTCTACGTTCTGCAGGCCTCCTAAAATACGTTGTACTTCCAGGCGTACGTCAGGCCAGTTGAGACCGCCATTCCCTGCTCCCAACGGCGGCAATGCTACCGAACGAATATTACGTTCCTGGATCACGCGCTTCAGGTCTTCTAACCCTTCTACAATCCAGTTCAATTTGGAAGGCTGTCGCCAATGTTTCTTGGTGGGAAAGTTGATGATCCATCGCGGCCCCTCGAATGTGCGGTTTTCGGTCACCAACATGTGTCCGATTTTGACCTCCTGGCGTTCGCACGCGCCTGCGTAGGCACGAAAATTCGCGGGAAAAGCCTCCTTGAACATCAGGGCTATTCCTTTACCCATGACGCCAACGGTGTTGACGGTATTCACTAACGCCTCAACTTCGGCGTCAAGGAGATTGCCTTGAACAAATCTCATTTCAGAAATACCATCCCCTATCAACAATAGTCTTGACGTCCAATTGGCGTCGGGCCAATTGAGCTTTAATCCACTCATCGACCGTGCTACTGCAGCTACAGATTCCAAGCAAGCCCTCCAAAGGCAAATGCTTCCAAACGAGCGCTTCAGCTTGGTAGCGCTCTTTCTTGCCCGGGTCGTCTGGATCGTGCTTGAAGTCTTTACTATTCAGAAGGTCCCAGTCCACTTCTTTCAGGTTGTCCAAATCAGTGAAGTATTGCGCCATCGTCGGATACGCGTGTTGATCAGTAAATACGAAAGGAATTCCGATCTCCGACAAGCGCAGCAACGACGAAATGAGTATCACAATTTCCTCGTTTCGAACCTGCTGCACGTTGTATCCCGTATGGATGTTGTACAGCATGATCGAAAATGGTGTGAAGTAAAAGGGCACGTAATCGCTTAACGTTCCCCCGGGACCAACCCTGATAACACGATGCGCGCGCCTCTGGATCAAGTCGACATTGCCAATGTTGCGGTAGTTTGGATCAGATACTTCACCGTTTTGGGCGTGCAATCCGTGACGCAGTATCCATGGCAAATTGTCTCGATGTACGATCCGGAAAATAAGTGCTCTCTTGGGATTGAGTGGCCCTGCCATCATCGGTAAAGTTTGAGATCGCTCTGAATCATTCTATCGAAAGCCTCGAAAAATGGATCCGAAGATCGTTGGAACCATTGTGTGAGACGTACCCTTCACCTGGCCCCCGGATGCAGCCATGGCGCGTCAGTTATTCCTGAGTCGCTAATGTCGAGAGAGAACCTTGACATTCGCCATCCCTTCGCCTATGCTCACGGCATGGCGATTACTCGGCGTCAACGCGAGCTTTATGATTTTATTTCGCGGTTTGTGGCGGAGAATGGCTACTCCCCTTCGTTTGAAGAGATTAAGGTGGGCATGGGGCTGAATTCGCTGGCCACCGTCCACAAGCACGTCACCAATCTTGAAAAAAAGCAGTTGCTGACGCGGGACTACAACCGCAGCCGGTCGATTGATCTGCTTCCGCCCAAGGGTAAGCTCAAGACTTCGATGGCGGTGAATACGGCGATGGTATTGCCGCTGCTGGGGCGGATTGCGGCGGGGCGTCCGATTGAAGCGGTGGCGAGCAACGAAACGATTTCGCTGGCGGATTTTGTGCGCTCGAAAGAAGTGTTCGTGCTTGAGGTGCGCGGGGAGTCGATGCAGGACGAGGCGATTCTCGACGGCGATTATGTGCTGGTGGAAAAGACGAAGACGGCGCATAACGGGGATATTGTCGTGGCGCTGCTCGAGTCGTCGGACGCGACTTTGAAGCGCTTTTTCCGCGAGGGGGATAATATCCGGCTGCAACCTTCGAACGCGACAATGAAGCCGATTATTGTTCCGGCGGCGACGGTGGAGATTCAGGGACGGGTGATTGGGGTGTTGCGGAAGTACTGAAGTGGCGAGGCTTTCTACGTGGGTGTTGGGCGGACGCCATCCTCGCTTTTGCGCTTGCCAGATCGACCTCGAAACCTGAGATCAACCTCAAAATCGAGCGCCATCCCGAAACCTGAGATCAACCTCAAAACCAAGAGCAAAGGCAGCGGGCGGGGGCGCCCGCTCCACACTTTGCTCCACATTTCACAGGCTGCTTAGACCCCGGTCTTTACGTTCTCGGTGACTACTGCCGGTTGCGGCGTTGATGCTCCGACGTGCCGGTCCAGCGCTTTTGATATGTCGTCTTTGGAACGGTAGCCGACCAGTTGTTCCACGACCTGTCCGCCTTTGAAGACCAACAGGGTGGGGATGCCGGTTACTTTGTAGCGCATGGGCGTAGCGCCGTTGCGGTCGACGTCCATTTTGCCAACCGTGACGCGGCCTTGATATTCGCCAGCCAGCTCTTCGACGATCGGAGCGATCGCGCGGCAGGGGCCACACCAAGCGGCCCAGAAATCGAGCAGCACGGGCTTGTCGGACTTCAATACATCAGAATCGAAATTTGCGTCGGTAACCTCGACGAGGGCATTGCTTGCCATTCATCCTCCAGAGATGCAGTTCCCCAGGCGACCTCGGGGCCACCTTTTAGGGCGGGATATCTATCCTAGCACTGCTCTTCTCAACACTGCACATTTGATGCTGTAGGCGGTCGGAAGTCGCATGCGAGGGACGGGGTGGCGGGCCGGCTGGGGCACCGTAACATGATCGCCGAAGTATGATCGCCGTAGAATGAAGAGTTTAGACTGGAGTTCGCTGGTGTAGCAGCGGGTTTTCACTGAAATGTCGGATGTCGATCATCTTCGGGTAGTGCTGGTGGCGACGCGGAATCCGCTGAATATTGGGGCGGCGGCGCGGGCCATGAGCAATTTTGGCGTGTTGCGATTGCGGCTGGTGAATCCTTATGACGCGGCGTTTCGCGAGGCGCGGTCGGCGGTCGGCGCTTCGGAGTTATTGGCGAAAGCCGAGCTATATGACGATGTGGGCCCGGCCGTGGCGGATTGCCGTTTGGTGGTTGGGACAACGGAGGGCGCGAAACGCGATTTACAACATCGGCTGCTGCGGCTGGAGACGGGGGCGCGCGCGATCAAGAAGCAGTTGAAGACGGGGCCAGTGGCGTTGCTGTTTGGGTCGGAGCGCTACGGGCTGTCGAATGAAGAGTTGAGTCACTGTCACTGGGTGATGCGGATTCCGACGCGCGAAGAGCATGGATCGATGAATCTGGGACAGGCGGTGGCCGTCTGTCTTTTTGAACTGGTGCGAGCGGGTGGCGCGGCTGCAGCGAGGACTGCGGCCAATCAAAAAGAGCGGGCGCCTGCTACTTCTGGAGATGTGGCACGGGTGACGGATTCCTTGTTTGAAGTTCTCGATGCCTCGGGATATGTGAAGCCGCGAGCGGCAGCGGTTACGAAGGAAAATTTGCGGCGTATGATCCGGCGCATGAAATTGAATGTGGACGATACGGATATGTGGCTGGGCATGCTGCGGCAGATGGCATGGAAGCTCGGCGTCCAGGAGAAAAACAAAAAGTAAACTGACGCGGCAAGTCGCCTCTCTCAAGCTGCGTCTCTATAGTTAGCGGCTGCTTTGCGCTTTGCTCATTGATTTCGCAATTACTGTCCCTATCGTCAACAGACTGATCAGCGAAATGACTCCCAGAGATATGGCGCAGTAGATGCACCACACGCCGAGCACGGTCTGCTCAATGTGAGCGAGATAAAGTGCGAAGGCTAGACCTCCGAGGGCGGCCACCAGCATGAGGCGATAACTCCTGGTGAAGGCCAGGGCGCCCAGCAACAGGTATCCGGCGATTCCGATGACGGCTACGGGGATTCCGTAGAGGACGGCGTAGGGGCTGTGATTGACGATGCCGCAATCCCAGCGCTCATTGATGCTGCAGGGAGACGGGTCGGTGCGGTAGTGCTCGCGCAAGGCGAGGGAGGAAGCGACGATGCCGACTACAGTCAGGACGATTAAGACCCATTTCATGCGGTGACTCCGGTGCGATTCGGATGATTTCTGGCTGCCCCCAGGACCGTACTGTCAAGGGGGCTGTCTACCATCGTCCATTATCTCTGATTCCGGCTTATCAATCGTGATAGCGCTGCTCGCCGGCGGGAATCGGGACTGGTAGACGATTCTGCGGCGGGGGCAAGGGCAGGTCGCGTAGGCTGTGAAGGCGCAGGGTGGATTCACGAGTCGATTGAAATCGAGCCAGAGTTCTCCGGGCTGATTTACGCCGTGGTCGGGAAGTTCGGTGTAGAGGAAGCGTCCTGCGCCGTAGGTTGTGGTTTTGCTGGTGGTGTCGCGCATGATGAAGAAACAGATCGGTGGATTTCGGATCTTCGAGTACGGGTTCAAGCCGGACGACCTGTCCATCGATGGTGAACTCGGCGACGCCGGGCGCGGGCAGGTGGGTGGTGGTTCCGAGGATGGTCGGAATGTCGAGAATCTTCGGCGGATCGTAGGGGATCCAGCGGGCGTGGATTCGATAGCTGGGGCTGGGAGCGTACCAGTGCAATCCGTGAAAAGCGGTGCGGGTCGGGGCTTGCAGGTCTTTGACTCGCAATCCGTAGCGGTCGTCGCGGTGGATGACGATGATGGTGACTCCACCGAGCGTGAGCTTGGAGGGATTTTCGGCGTCGTCGGACAGCAGCGGTTGTTCTTTTGCGGGCTGGCCATCGACCACGAGATCTTTGGGAAAACCTCCGACGGGAGCCCGGAGTTGCAACGCTCCTTTTTCGAGGCGGACGACCGCGATACGTGCCGGCACCTTTGCTGCAATCTGGACGCGGCTGTCGTCAGAGGAGCCTACAGTGTTGTCACCTTCCTGGAGCCAGCCGAGCGCGATCAATGAGAGCCAGCCTTCGGGAGCCTGCAGACTCGTGGCACGTTTTTCGCGCCACGCGAGTAAATCGTGTTGCCAGGCGGATGGGTCGTCCGGCTTATCAACTGCTGGAGCGAGCTGGGTGAGCATCGCTACCAGAACGAGCGCGGCTGCCGATCGAAATCTGCTTTTCATGTTGCGGATCTCCCGTTTACTTTGGGTTCGTGGATTCCCCGCCTTAATCATACTGTGCCCGAGAACGTGCGAGTCACAATTTGAACCGAACTGAGTGCCTATCCAGCGCTCGGCTTGGACGGGGCAAGCCCGTCACCACACGAGCCTTGCGTTTGCTAAGTTATGATTTCGGCTTTATGTTTTCTGGGGAGACAAATTCATGTCCAGGCGGGTTGCACTGCCGTTGACGGTAATCGCCCTTCTACTGATGATGTTTTATTCCATTTTCGCCACGGCACAGGGAAAGCCGGTTGATGCCGAAGGACACCAGTGGTGGCAGCACGCCGTGTTTTATGAAATCTATCCGCGAAGTTTTGCGGACAGCAATAATGACGGCGTCGGCGATCTCAACGGCATCACCTCCAAGATGAGCTACCTGCGCGATCTTGGAGTGGACGCCATCTGGATCACTCCTTGTTATCCCTCGCCTCAGGTTGATTTCGGCTATGACGTTTCGGATTACCGCAACATCGATCCGATGTATGGCACGCTGGCCGACTTCGATCGCATGGTGGCCGAGGGCAAGAAACATGGCGTGCGCATCATTATGGATTTTGTGCCGAACCATACTTCTGATCAGCACCCGTGGTTCTTGGATTCGAAGTCGTCGCGCACGGCGGAGCATCGCGACTGGTACATCTGGCGCGATGGCAAGGGGCCGGGCAAGCCTCCAAATAATTGGATTTCGATTTTCGGGGGATCGGCATGGACGCTGGACCCGACAACCAATCAATATTATTACCACTATTTCTACGAGCAGCAGCCGGACTTGAACTGGCGCAATCCCGCGGTTGAGAAAGCGATGCTTGACACGACGCGCTGGTGGTATGAACGCGGCGTGGCCGGATTCCGATTGGATGCGGTGGATACGCTGTTTGAGGATCCGGAACTACGCGACAATCCCCTGCTTCCGGGAAAAAACGCGCAGGGCGACCCGAACATGGAGAACAAATACAACACAAATTTTCCCGAGGTTCACGAAGAGTTGCAGAAGCTGCGCAAAGTGGCGGACGAATCGGATGCGGTGCTGATCGGCGAAACCTGGACGTCGAATGTGGAACAACTCGACAAATATTACGGAAAAGACGGGAACGAGCTGCAGATGCCGATGGACTTCATGTTCACGACCGTCAACAAATTATCGCCGCCGGAATTCAGACGGCAGATTGCCGCGGTCGACAGCGCGCATGGATGGCCGGTGTTCGTGATCAGCAACCACGATATTGTCCGATCGTATAACCGGTATGGAGACGGCAAGAACAACGATGCCATCGCAAAATTAATGGGCGCTTTCTACCTGACTCTGCGCGGAACTCCGATCATGTATTACGGCGAAGAGATTGGGATGACGAATAACGATCCGACGCGCAAGGAGGATGTGAAGGATCCGATCGGACGCACGGGATGGCCGAAGGAAAAGGGACGCGATGGGGAACGCACGCCGATGCAGTGGGATGCCGCGCCCAACGCCGGATTCAGCACGAAGACTCCGTGGCTGCCGGTGCCGCCGAGCTATGAGACGCATAATGTGGCGAGCGAGTCGAAGGATCCGAACTCGGTTTTGAATCTTTATAAAAAAGTGCTGGCGCTACGACGAACCCACGTAGTGCTGCTCGAAGGAAGTTACGCGGCTTTGAACGAGGACGATGCTCACGTTATGTCGTATTTGCGCAGCTACAAGGGGACGGGGGTGCTGGTGGTGTTGAATATGTCGGACACGGCGCGGAAAGCTAAGTTTGATTTGTCGAAGCAGGGGTTCGGGCGGTCGGCGCTTAAGACTCTGATTGCTTCTCCCGAGGCGTCGGTCAAGGGCAGCGAGGTGACGCTCGAACCGTTCGGACTGCTGATCGCGGAACTGAATTGACCCGAGCGGGCCGAAGAGCGAAAGCCCTAGTTGGAACTGGTTACTGGGGTGTTGAGCAAGATCGTTAAGGGTGGGACGTGTTCCGGTTTCACGTAACGATTCACCAGAAAACGCTGGCCGTCTTTGGCTACGTCATAGGTAAATATGTCGGTGGATGATATCGGCGCGCGGCCGCGAATCTCAAACAGTGGTGTGGGTGTGCCGGTGGCGAATTCGTTTTGGGCATTGACGGGTACGGCCATCAACATTCCTTTGGGATCGATGTAGAAAATTTCTTTGCCGTCACTGCGCCAGCGGGGCTCGGTGCCGCCGCCGCGCGAGACCTGCCATTTTCCAACAGTGCCCGGAAATGTAGTGACGTAGACCTCCCAGACTCCGGTTTCGTCTGAGGCGTAGGTGATCCACTTGCCATCGGGAGAAATCTGTCCATTGACGTTGTTGCCGGGGCTCTTCAATAAAGGAACCAGCGGGCCGCCCTCGGCTGGCGCAGTTGCCAGAAACCAATGATGAGGCGCCTGCACCGTCAAAACCATGTGTCTTGCCGTCGAGACTCCAGGAGTTGGGGAGCAGATCGTTCACTGCGTCTACTGTCGCACCTTTTTTATCGAGGTCTAATCCGTTCGACGCCTTTGTCACTGCGCTCACGCCATCGAGTGTGATGGCACGGTAGGCGACTCTGCTCCCATCCGGCGACCAGATGCCAACAACTTCTTCGGCGGGATCAAAAGTGAAGCGGGCATTGTTGGCTCCGGTCGTGCTGAGGAGCCAGATATCCACGTTATTCGCTTTGACATCGGTGATGTCCACAGCCACGCGCTTGCCATCCGGCGAGAGAGTTGGATTGGCGACGATTCCTGGTTCGCCCAAGCGGCTGAGTTCTTTGCCGGAGCGGTCAATCCAGGTAAGAGCGGACATTACGGCACCGACCTCGGTGTTATAGATCAACGTTCCATTGCTAGAAACCGCCACCGCAGCCCAATAGGTGGAGGGCTGAACCGCGATTTGATTGGCGACCGGCGCAACGCTACCCGACGCTTTGCCGGATGACGGGTCAAAGCTGACGCTGACCAATTCGTGCTGCTCGTCGGCGTAATAGAGATTGTGAGAGTCGTAACCGAAACTGGAATGGCAGAGAACAACCTGTTTCTGGTCTTTGTTATCGAGAGAACTTAGATAGATGCCGCTGACCTTGTCATCCTTGACGTTGGCGAAATTACCCGCCCAGTATAAAAATCTTTTTCCGTCGGGAAGGAACAGCGGCCAGCGGTGAGTCTGCTGCTCTTTGTGCTGGACCATGAACTCATGAGTGATTTCACGGGCGTCGCTGCCATCGGCGTTCACGCGCCACAAACCAGTACTTGTGTCGGGAACGAAGAGGATGATGTTCTGACTTCCCCAACTGCCCCCACGCCCCGCCAGAACATTGGCCAGCACTTGCGGCGTGCCGCCAGAGATGGACATTTTCTGCAGCTTGCCGTTGGCGAAGTAAGCGACGTGGCTTCCGTCGGGCGACCAGAAAGGAAAGCTGGCGTTTTCGGTGCCGGGTAGAAGCGTGACGCTGGCCGAGCCGATGCGCTGCAGGTAGAGCATGGGCAATCCGGTGTTTTCTTCCGGAGATACAAACGCCAGCATCTTGCCATCGTTTGAGAGCGCCATGTGGCTGACGCTCATTTCATCAGGAACGGCGAGCGCGAATTGCATGCGCGTTGTGGGAACGGGACGACTCGCCATCCACCAACCCGTTGCTGTTACTGCGGCCAGCGCCAACGCGGCCAGCGCAAGCCACGGCACGAGTGACATTCGCCGCGGGGCGGCTATAGCGGCGGCTCGCACCCCGACGCTGGTGTCGGTGCCGGAGAGTGCACTCAGAGCAAACGATAAATCCCGCGCCGATTGAAAGCGCTGTTCGGGATTTTTTTCAAGACAGCGGCGCACGGTGCGATCGAGCGACGGCGAAATGTGGCCGACTGGATCCGAAATCTCTGGCGGATCGGAGTTGAGGACCGCCGTCATGGTTTCGGCCGCAGTATCACGGCGGAAGGCGCGAGCGCCTGAGAGCATTTCGTAGAGCACGGCGCCAAAGGCAAAAATGTCGGTGCGGGCATCGGCGATATCGCCGCGGACCTGCTCCGGCGCCATGTAGCTCGCGGTGCCCATAACCATGCCGGGCGCGGTGTTCGAACTGGTGAGGGTTACGTCGTCAGATCCGGCGGTTTGCGCCAGTTTGGCTAATCCAAAATCGAGAATCTTGATGCGTCCGTCTTTGGTGACGAAGACATTTTCCGGCTTTAGATCGCGGTGGACAATTCCCTTTTCGTGGGCGGCGGCCAGGCCCTGCGAAATCTGCACGCCGTAATCGATGGTCTTGCGCTGCGGCAGAGCTCCGCGATCGAGAACTGCGCGCAACGTTTCTCCTTCGAGAAGCTCGGAAACCAGAAACGGCGAACCCTCATACTGACCGATATCATGGATGGCCAGAATATTGGGATGATTCAGGGTTGCGACGGCCCGCGCTTCCTGCTCGAAGCGGCGGAGGCGATCGGCGTCACGGGCAAAAGAATCGGGAAGAATTTTCAGCGCGACATCGCGCCCCAGTCGCGTGTCTTTCGCGCGATAGACTTCTCCCATGCCGCCGGCTCCGATGGGAGCGAGGATTTCGTAGGGACCGAGTTTTGCGCCGACAGCCAGACTCATTTGTTTCAACTCGCTGTTTCAACTCGCGATTACAAACTCACTTCTTTTGTAACTCAGAGGGCCAGTTTTGGACCAGAGTGAGCGACTGCGAAGCGCCTTCACTGGGGGCAATGGCAATGAACCGCTGACCATCATGACTAGGAGAATACTCCCGGGTGAGGCCTCTCGCCGCCAAATGGAATAAAGGCTTGCCGCCACCGACCTTGAACTCAGACCCGGTGCCGTCGACTTCGACGGCCGCAAGGCCGGTGAAATCGAAATAGTAGATCTCTTTACCGTCGGCGCGCCAGCGGGGATCCGCGCCTCCGCCATTGGACACTTGCCACTTTGCCCCTGTCCACGGAAAAGGCGCGACGAAAATTTCCGGCCGCCCGGTCTCATTCGACATGTACGCAACCCAACGTCCATCGGGCGAGAACGAACCTCCACGCTCCTGACTGGACGACTTGGTGTAAGGGAATGGCTGGTGGTCGCCGAACATGGGAACGACCCAAAGCTGCTGGTCGACTCCTGGCCCCCGCTCGATCATCAAATAACGGCCATCGCGCGACCAATCGGTGATTCCCTGATAGAGAGGCGTCGTCGAGGAAAGCAGAACCCTCTCGGGATCAGTACCGGCGATGGTTTTCACGGAAATCTCAGTCTGCTGTGCCGAGGCGAAGACGATCTCTTTTCCATCGGGCGACCAGATCGGAGTGCGATGGGTGCCGGGAGTAAAACTCAGGCGCGTCCTCAGCTTGCTAACCAGGTCGTGGATCCAAATCGTCGCGGTAGTCGTATTCGCGTCGACCACGGCAAGTTTCTTTTCGTCTGGCGAAAGATCAACGTCGTAGAATCCGCCCGGTTCTCCCACCGTACCCACTATCTTCCCGGTGCGATCGAACCAGGTCAGGGTCTCGATCCCCGCGGTTGGGCCGGACGCGTAGAGCATCATGCCCGCGCTGGAAGCGCTCAAGTTGGCACGCCACAGACCGGCGTCGTACTGGACGTTTTCGCTCAGCGTTTCAGGCTCGCCGCTGAATTTTGCGCTGGACGCATCGAACGCCTGCGCCACGAGTGAATTTTCCCGCTGAAAGAGCAAATGGCCCGAGGCGTAGATCGCGTTCGACAGATTGTGGAATAAAAGGCGATTTTCCTTTCCGTCAACCGAAGCGATAAATATGCCGGTATCGGCGCTGGCCGGAATGTTGTGGTTGACGGCGAGATATAGAAAATGCTTTCCATCTGGGAGGAAGAATGGCCAGCGATGAGAAGAGTAGGTGAGGTTATCTATGGTGGTGACGGGCGTAGGAACACCACCCGAAGCAGAGACACGCGAGATGCCGGCGTTGTAAGACATTGCGGCCACAATGGTACCGTCCTGACTCCAGCTGCCGCCGCGTCCCAGAACCGAACCGCATATGGTAACCGGTCCGCTGCCACCCAGTTCGATCCGCTTTAACTTGTCGTTGGTGAAGAATGCAATGGAGTGGCTATCAGGCGACCAGAACGGAAAAGTTCCATTCTCGGTGCCCGGAAGCGCATGGGAAGCAGTCGTATCGAGAGGGCGCAAGTAGAGTTGAGTACCGGTAATACCGTTGGCGGAAAAAACGATGTAACGTCCATCGGGAGAAATCATGGCCGGGCCGGCGTTATCGCCTGCCAAGTTGAATTGCATTTTGGCCGGCGGATTGATTTCCACTCGAAGAATCGACTGCGGCCTTTGATTCGCAAGAAACGCCATTACTACCGCCGCGGCCGCGATCACGCCCAGGATCGCAGCGAGACCCCACGCCCACGCGCTGCCATGCCGGCGCGACGTAGCGGCCGCTGTTGCTGGCGCTGAAACCGCCGGCGCGCCGGTTTGCGATCCGCCTTCGGCAATCTGCTTGAGCTGCAGTTTGACGTCATGCGCGGTTTGCCAGCGATCGTCGGGATCCTTTGCCAGACAGGTCCTGACTAATCGCTCGAACGCGAGAGGAGTCGTGGGCTGGAGAGAAGAGATCGGCGCGGGATCACGCTCCAACACCGCCGCCATCGCGCTGGCCGCAGACTTGCCTTCGAAGGCGCGTTTGCCTGTCGCCATTTCGTAGAGCAGCGCGCCCAGAGCGAAGATGTCGGAGCGAGCATCAGCTTCTTTGCCCTCGACCTGTTCGGGCGACATGTATTGAAACGTCCCGACGACTGTGCCCTGCGCGGTAAGCGGATGGCTACCCGGCGGCGTCGTGAGAGTCGCGGTCAGGCCTGAAGTTAAAGCCGAATCTTTGACCGAGGTAGCGACGGACGCCTTCGCCAAGCCAAAGTCCATCAACTTGGCTCCAGTTTTGGTCAGCATGACGTTGCCTGGCTTCAGATCGCGATGCACTACGCCGCTGCGATTTGCTTTTTCGAGGCCGTCGCAAATTTCGATTCCGTATTTCAAAACCTGATCGATGGGCAGCGGACCTTTTCTGAGACGATCCGCCAGGGTTTCGCCCTCCAGATATTCCATCACCAGATAGTCGGTGCCATCCTGATGGCCAACGTCGTAAAGAGTGCAGATGTTGGGATGATTTACCGAGGAGATGGTCCGGGCTTCGCGATCGAAGCGCTGGCGAGCCTCGGGATTTTCAGAGAGATGAGATGGCAGAACCTTGATGGCTACCGTGCGATCGAGACGCGTGTCTTTGGCACGATAAACCTCGCCCATGCCGCCTGCTCCAAGGGGAGCGACGATCTCGTAGGGTCCGAGTTTGGTGCCGGAGGTAAGGGCCATTAGGGGCGCGCCATCAGCGACCTAGCGCAAACGCGCATTATATCTGACGGCCTTGGAGGCCATTCGACCATTACCAAGCGGTGTAGAATCGGCGCTGCGCTCATTGGCATTCTCTTCATTGGCATTGTCTTCATTGGCATTGTCAAGGAGAGCGATAGCGCGGCCGAGTTGCGATGCCGCGGAGGATTCAGGCATGAGTAAGAGCATGGTGCACTTGAAGGTGGAATTCACGATCAACGAGGGTAAGCTGGACGCATTTGAAGCTCTGGCACAGACGATGATCGCCGGCAGCATGAAGGAGCCGGGGACGCTCGGTTACGACTTCTTACTTGAGCAGCGATCGCAAACGATGCCGGCTTCTCGAAACCTACGCCGACGCCGATGCGGTACTGGCTCACGTGACCGGGCCGGTGGTGAAGGAGTTTGTGCCCAAGTTACTCGGAGTATCGAAACTGACCAGCTTTGAAGTATTCGGGGATCCCGGCCCCAAAGCCGCGGGCATACTCACGGGAGTCGGGGCCGAGATCTTCCCGGCGTGGCACGTTCTGAACCGCTGAGTGCTCGCGGCGAGCATCGTGTCAGTTCAGCATCGTGTCAGTTCAGCTTGGTTCCGATCGCTTCGCCCGACACGATTATTTCCACCCGCCTATTTTGCTTGCGGCCGTCGGCCGTGTCATTACTCGCAACCGGACTGGCCGGGCCCATGCCCTGGGACGTAATCGAGTCTGGACTTAATCCCTGCGATATCAGGAAAGTTCTTACCGCCTCCGCACGCTGGCCGGAAAGCGTCATATTAAGTTGATCGCTTCCCGTGCTGTCGGTATAACCTTCGATCCTCAACTTCAAGCCTGGGTGGGCGAGGATCACGCCCGACAGCTTGGCCAGCTTCAGGTTCGCATCCTGCGACAGAGCGTATTTCCCGGTTGCAAAAAGAATGTCGGCCATGGTGACGACCAATCCGCGCGGAGTGTCGACGGTTTGTAGTACGGCGTTCAGTTGAGCGAGAAGTTGCGCGCGAAGTTGTCGCTGCGCTTCTTCCGCTTTCGCGGCAGCGGCGGCTGACGCGGCGGCGGCTTCGGCGGATTTCTGTGCCTCCGCATCGGCTTGCTTCTTGGCCGCTTCAGCTTCCGCACGAGCCTGCGACTCACGGGAGGCCAGGGCTGAGGCTTCAGCCGTGCGTTTCGCCTCCGCTTCACGCTGCGCCTTCAACTGTGCTTCGCGTTCCGCGGCTTGCTGTTGTTGGCGAGCCAAGTCGGCCGCGGCTTGCTGCTGTTGCTGAGCGAGTTTGTCGGCTTCAGCCTGTTTCTCAGCGGCGGCTTTTTCTTCCGCGATTTGCTTTACTGCGATGGAGCGCGCGTCTTCTGCCTGCTGGGTGGCGTTTCGAGCCGCTGTGAGAATCGGATTCTTCTGCTTTCTCGCCAGATAGTCTTCCATCTGCGATTCGGTCTGAGAGGCGGTGGCCCATGCGGTGGGAGCGTACTTTTCCGCGCCTTCGAGCTTCGCGATCCGCAGAGCATTACGTGCTTCGTAGACGGCCAGGGGAACTTTAGGATCCATGCTCAGGGTCGCGAGGCCCTCGCCGTAAGCACCGCGGTTCAGCAGATTGGCCACCACCGGCGTTGTGCCGCCGAGAGTGTCGCCGCGCGGAGTATTTTGCAGCACGACTATTTCGCTGGGCGAGGACACGGCGAAATAAGGCTCAGCAGTTACGATCATGGCAAAGTTCGGCAATCGCGTGGTGACGCTGAGCTTGGCCTTGTCGCCGTTCAGTTGCAACTCTCCCAGATTGTCCGAACGCCCTTCGGGCGTGATGGCCCAGAGCACAAAGGTGAGCAAACTCGGTCCAATCTGCGTGGCCGGAGACATCTTGGAAAACTCGGCGTCGATGCTGATGAGGCCTTTCTTGTTCTCCACTTTAGCCTGGCCGATGGCGAAAGGCAGCAAAGGCGTCGCGGTGAAATCGATGCGCGTCGATTTATTGGTCTGGTAATTCACAGCCTGAACCGTGCGCGAGATATTGATGTTGATATTCACAACCGAAGTCGGCGCTCCGCCCTGATTTTGGGCTAAGGCGGCTAAGCTGCTGAATCCGAGGGCCCAAGCGAGTATTACCTTGTTCATAATCGTTCTCCGTCTTGGTTGAAGTATATCAACTACGCGGCGGCCAAATAAACGTAGCGCAGGATAAAGAGCACCGTGAGAATCCAGATCACAGCGGTAATTTCACGATATTTTCCGGATGCGATTTTCGCGACCGTGTAGGAGATAAGACCCAGACTCAGTCCGGTGGCGATGCTGAACGTCAGCGGCGTCGCCAACATAGTGATGAATGCCGGGACCGCTTCGCTGAAGTCGGTCCAGTCGATGTGCGCAATGGATTGGGTCATGAGCGCGCCGACCAGAATTAACGTGGGGGCTGTGGCGTAAGCCGGGATCGCGGTCGCGAGCGGCCAGCAGAAAGTGGCGATCAGAAACAGTCCGGCGACAGCCACATTACTCAGGCCGGTACGCGCTCCGGCGGCAACTCCGGCGACGCTCTCAATGTAACTCGTAATTGTCGAAGTGCCCGTCACGGCCCCAAACAGCGTGCCCACGCCATCGGCAACAAGAGCCCGACCCACGCGGGGAATTTTGCCATCTTTGATGAATCCTCCCTGTTCGCATACGCCCACCAGCGTGCCGACGTTATCGAAGAGATCGACGAACAGGAACGCGAACAAAATTTCCAGAAACCCCAAATGAATCGCGCCGCGAAAATCGAGCTTGAGGAATGTCGACGACGGATGCGGCAGAGAAACGATGGCAGCGGGCCAATGAGAAATACCGCGCAGAATTCCCACTAACGTGGTTCCGAAGATGCCGATCAAAATTCCGCCGTTGATCTTACGCGCCATGAGGACAATGGTCAGAGCAAGACCGAAACAGGCGGTTTGCACTTCTTTATCTGAAAAGCTGCCCAGGCCCACGAATGTCGCGGGGTTCGCGACCACGAGTTTGGCATTGCGCAGACCGACGAAAGCGATAAACATTCCAATGCCGGTGGCAGTGGAGTGCTTAAGGCAATCAGGGATGCCGTTGACGATCTGCTCGCGTACACGGCTGACGGTTAGGACGAGAAATAGCACTCCCGAGAAAAAAACTACCGCCAGCGCCGTTTGCCACGGAACATGCATGTTCAGGCAGACGGCGTAAGTGAAGTATGCGTTCAGCGACATTCCCGGCGCGAGCGCAATCGGATAGTTTGCGTAGAGACCCATCACCAGCGTGGCTGCCGCGGCCGATATGCACGTTGCAAAGACGACGCCTTCGACGGGCATTCCCGCCTGCGCAAGGATCTGCGGGTTCACCACGATGATGTAGGCCATGGTGACGAACGTGGTGAGGCCGCCGAGCATTTCCTGCTTCACGGTGGTGTGGTTCTCGGCGAGTTTGAAATAACGCTCGATCAAATTGGCTTTCTCGATCGTCTAGTAAGGAATCTTGCCGGGATTTTCTTCCCAGGCTCGAAATGCCGATAGTGCTTCGTCGCGCATCATCTGAATCATCGGAATCTG
Source organism: uncultured Acidobacteriaceae bacterium (assembly GCA_963807725.1). Lineage (GTDB taxonomy): Bacteria > Acidobacteriota > Terriglobia > Terriglobales > Acidobacteriaceae > Acidiflorens. Next base: position 668,791 of record CAWECL010000019.1, on the reverse strand, counting down.
GCGCTGGGCGCGGGGTTTCGCAATCTCCGCGTAAATTGCGGAATCGTCGAATCCGGATCTGGCCGCATCTTCGGCGAGACAGGCGAAATAAATCTTGTCGACTCTAGCCCAATAGCTCGCGCTGAGACACATCGGGCACGGTTCGCATGACGTGTACAAATCGCAACCCGCGAGTTCGAAGCTGCCCAGCTTCTGGCAAGCTTGCCGGATGGCCAGAATTTCCGCGTGCGCTGTGGGATCGTTTGTCGCGGTGACCTGATTCGCAGCTTCCGCGACGACATGGCCATCTTTCACGATGACGCAGCCGAAGGGGCCGCCGCGTCCAGAGCGGACGTTTTCAATTGCGATTTGAATGGCGCGGGCCATGAAAACGTTGTCCATATGACTTCGTTCCGGCATTCGTCATTGCTCAGGCGTCGAGAGTGTCCTGAAATCCGCCACTCGTGCACCTGCGCGCAAATTGGTCGACATGGACTGTTCGCAGCCGCGATGAAGAAAGCAAGTATAAGCGGACGTGAGAAATACGCAAAGGGTTTGCGAGTGAGTACGTCAAGGGGCTCAACAGAAAGTTCAGGCCAAGTTGAAAATGCCGGGGAGCCGCGATAGGCTCGGTCATGGGCGGGCAAGCTTTCATCTCGCAGCGCATCGTGACTCCGGAGGGGATTCGTTCCGGCGCGGTGCTGGAGCGCGGGGGGAAGATTCTCGGCGTCGTTCCTGCCGGTGAAGTGCCGGGCGATGTAGAGGTTCACAACTTCACAGAGTCGGCGATCCTTCCTGGCCTCGTCGATTCTCACGTTCACATCAACGATCCCGGACGCACCGAGTGGGAAGGATTTGAGACGGCCACGCGAGCGGCAGCGGCCGGCGGCTACACTACCCTGGTCGACATGCCGCTTAACTGCCTGCCCCCGACTACTACGGTCGAGGCACTCGCGGCGAAACGCGCTGCCGCCGAAAGTCGCTGCCGGGTTGATTGGTTAGCGTGGGGCGGCGTAGCCGGCGACAATCAGGCGGACATCGAAGCGTTGGCAGCCGCTGGCGTGGCTGGCTTCAAGGCGTTTCTCATCCATCCTGGAATCGATGGATTCACCATGGTCACTGAGGATGAACTGCGAGCCGCATTACCTCAGGTGGCACGTACCGGCTTGCCGCTGTTAGTCCACGCGGAACTTCCCGGTCCGGTCGATGCGGCTACCGATCGATTGCAAGAAGCGGATTGGCGCCGCTACTCGACTTATTTGGAATCGCGACCCGACGAAGCGGAGCTGGCTGCGATCCGCCTTCTGTTATCGCTGTGTCGCGAGTACAAATTTCGATTGCACATTGTCCACCTGTCGACGAGTATGGCGCTGGCGGAGTTGAAAGCCGCGCGTGATGAGGGTCTACCGGTCAGCGTCGAAACCTGCCCGCACTATTTGCATTTCTGCGCGGAAGAGATTTCGGATGGCGCCACGTTGTTGAAGTGCGCGCCTCCGATACGCTCACGTGAAAATCGGGAAGCACTATGGCATGGATTGAAAGACGGAATCATCGATCTGGTGGTGACCGATCATTCTCCTTGTCCTCCAGCAATGAAGCGCCTCGAGGAAGGGAATTTCAAAAGTGCATGGGGAGGAATTGCCAGCCTGTCGCTCGCACTCTCGGTGATGTGGACCGGCGCCAGCGAACGGGGATTCGCTCTAAGCGATATCGCGCGTTGGATGTGTGAGCAACCGGCGCGACTGGCCGGATGCGGCGCTTACAAAGGCCGCATTGCGTCGGGATACGATGCCGACTTCGCAATTCTTGACACGGAAGCGGAGTTCGTCGTCACTGAAGATTGCTTGCATTATCGTCATCTTATTTCTCCTTATCTCGGGGCGAAACTGCGCGGCGTGATCAAAGCGACTTATCTGCGCGGGCGTTGCGCGTTCAGCGACGGCAAGTTCTGCGGAGACGCGACGGGACGCGACCTTTCTCGACGGGAGCCGCTCCGCGCATGACCGCAGAGAACATCATTGGCAAGTCGGTGCCGCGCAAAGAAGGTCGGGACAAAGTCACGGGCGCGGCGCGCTATGTCGACGACATGACTTTACCGGGAATGCTTTACGGCGCGACGGTTCGCAGCCAGATTCCACGCGGCCTCATCAAGAATATTTCGTTCGGCCCCGGTTTCGACTGGAACAGTTTCGTAGTCGTGACTGCGCAAGACATCCCAGGGAAGAACTGCATCGCTCTGATCGGCGACGATCAGCCCTGCCTGGCGGATGGTCGGGTCAATCATCCTGAAGAGCCGATTCTGCTGCTCGCGCACGCCGACCCGCACCTACTGCGCAAGGCCGTGGACGCGGTCGTCATCGAGTACGCGCCGTTGCCGGCGATTTTTACGATCGAAGAAAGCGAACGGCAGTCCCAGGTGATTTGGGGCAGCGACAACATATTCAAAACCTTCTTGATTGCCAAAGGCGAGGTTGATGACATCTGGGCGAAAGCGGATCACATCGTGGAAGGCGAGTACAGCACGGGCGCGCAAGAACAGCTCTATATCGAAAACAATGGAATGATCGCCGCATTCGACGCGGCGCTGGGGATTACGGTGTGGGGCTCTCTGCAGTGTCCTTACTACGTGCACAAGGCGCTCATGGCGCTATGCAAATTGCCGGAAGATAAGATTCGCGTTGTCCAGATGGAAACGGGCGGCGCGTTCGGCGGCAAAGAAGATTATCCCTCGATTATCGCTGGCCACGCGGCGCTATTGGCCATGAAGTCCGAACGTCCGGTGAAGATCATCTACGACCGCCTGGAAGACATGACGGCGACCACGAAGCGTCATCCTTCGCGCACGCGGCATCGTACGGCAGTCAGCAAAGACGGCAAGATTCTGGGCGGCGAGATCGATTTCACGATCGATGGCGGCGCTTATGCGACGTTGTCGTCAGTAGTATTATCGCGTGGCACGATTCACGCCGGCGGTCCTTATTATTGGCCGAACGTGCGAATTCGCGGCAAGGCCGTGGCTACGAACGCTCCGCCCCATGGGGCTTTTCGCGGGTTCGGGGCTCCGCAGAGCCTGTTCGCGATGGAACGGCATATGGACCGCATCGCGCAGGCAGTGGGAATTTCCCCGATAGAGATACGCCGCCGTAATTTTCTGAAGCCGGGTCAAACTACGACTACGGAACAAGTGATTCGCGAAGAAATTGATCTGGTAAAGCTGCTTGATCGCGGATTGGAACTGTCAGATTACGCCGCCAAGAAAACTCGTTTCGCTCAAGAGAACAAGGCGGGAGCGGAAAACGCTTCCATCAAAAGAGGGATGGGCATCGCGACGTTTTTGCATGGCGCGGGATTTACCGGCTCGGGCGAACGCTACCTGGCTTCGGTGGTTGGAGTCGAGGGCTGCGACGACGGCGGCGTGCGCATATTAGTTTCGAGTACCGAGTTCGGGCAAGGAACCAACACTGTGCTTTGCCAGATCGCAGCGGAAGCTTTGAATTTGCCCTATGAAGACGTTCGCATCGCGCAACCGGACACGAATCAAGTTCCTAATAGCGGACCGACAGTAGCGTCGCGCACCGCCATGGTCGTGGGCAGCCTGGTGCGCTCGGCCGCGATTGGGGTCAAACAAACATTGATGGCGAGCAATCTTCTCGCGGACTCGTATTCGCCGGAACAGTTTCGCGCTGCGTGCCGGCAATATATCGCAAAGCACGGAGAACTGCGGTCCCTGGCGCGCTACCAGGCCCCCGAGGGAGTTTTCTGGGATGATCAAAACTATCGTGGCGAGGCTTATGCGAGTTTCGCGTGGGCGGTCTACATTGCTGAAGTTGCCGTCGATCTCTCGACCTACAGCGCCAAGGTCGAGGATTTCGTAGCCCTGCAGGAAGTGGGCAGAGTCCTTCATCCCATTCTGGCGGAGGGCCAAATCGCCGGCGGAGTCGCTCAGGGAATCGGGTATGCCCTGTATGAAAAAGTTGTGTGGCGGGAAGGCCGCATGCAGAACGGCCAGATGACAAACTACATCATGCCCACGTCCGCCGACCTGCCGCCGATTCGCGTCTTCTTCGAAGAAATGGGCAATATCCACGGGGCTTATGGCGCGAAAGGAATCGGCGAGCTTCCCATGGATGGGCCAGCGCCGGCTATCGTCAACGCGATCGAAGACGCGCTCGGAATACGTTTTGATTTCATTCCGCTCTTACCGGAAGATATTTTCGAGGCGGCCGGGACGCAATGACGGACTTTTCTTCCAAGAACCACGGCCAGTGTGACATTTCATTCGTTGTGAACGGCGCGCCAAAAACCGTTCGCGTTTTTCCCATGGAGCGGCTGCTGGACGTCCTACGCCACGAACTTGGATTGGCCGGCGCCAAAGAGGGTTGCGGTGAGGGCGAATGCGGTTCATGCTCCGTGCTGATGAACGGCATCCTGGTAAATAGCTGCCTCATTCCGGCTCTACAGGCGGCGAACACGGACCTGACGACGATCGAAGGTATCGCCGACGATCCGCGATCACGTGCGCTGCAGACGGCTTTTCTAAAATGCGGTGGCGCACAATGCGGCATATGCACGCCGGGCATGATTCTCGCCAGCTGCCACCTGCTGAATAAGAATCCCGAGCCGACGCTCGACGACATCCGCGAGGGTCTGTCAGGGAACCTCTGCCGCTGTACGGGTTACATGCAGATTTTCAATTCCGTCGCGGAGGCGGCTCGGCTCAGGAGGACTTCGTGAGAGCCGATCCCGCAGACTTTGAGCTGATCGCTCCGGACAAGCTGCAAGCCGTGGTCTCGCTTTTGGCGGATGAGCCGGGCAAATGGCTCCCCATCGCTGGCGGGACGGACGTGATGGTGCAGTACTCCGCGGGCAAGCTCTCGGCGCGAAAGTTGATAAGCATCGCGAATTTGACGGAGCTCCAGGCAATCGATGTCCTGCCGGCCGAAATCAGAATTGGCGCAGGATGCACCTATTCATCATTGCGCAGCCACAACGTGATTGCCGCAGAATTTCCGCTGCTGGCAAGCGCCGCGCGCTGGACCGGCGGCATCGCCAACCAGAATCGCGGCACCTTGGGCGGGAACATCGTCAACGCATCGCCCGCCGCCGACTCGCTTCCGGCACTGCTGGCCTACGAGGCGGAATTGATTCTGGTTTCGGTGCGCGGCGAGCGCAACGTGCCCTACATGGGATTTCATACAGGCTATAAGAAGATGCAACTGGCGCCCGATGAACTGATTCGAGCTGTCTGCCTGCGGCGAGAATTTTCGACCTATTTTCACTATGCGCGAAAAGTCGGAGCCCGCAACGCTCAGGCCATTTCGAAAGTTTGCATCGCCGCCGTGGGACGGCTCGGCGTGAATCAACTTGATGGTCGAGGATATCCGTATTGCGCTCGGCAGCGTTGCGCCCGTCCCTATTCGTTTAACTGAAGTCGAGGGGCTCGTGAAGGGCAAGCCGATTGACGCCGAACTTCTGCGCCTGGTAAGAAGCGCGGTTGCGTCTGCCATTCAGCCGATCGACGACATTCGGTCGACCGCGAGATATCGCGCCGCCGTGGCCGGCAATCTAGTGGTGGAGCTTCTCGAACAATTGCGGAACAGCGGGAAGACGGCATGAATTCGGTGCTGGCGCGCTGGAATTTTCTTCCCGCTGCGGTCGCAGCGAATGAGATACTGCCGTGCTGTGGCTCGAGCGCCTGGGCGAACAAGGTCGTGGCGCGAAGGCCGCTGGCGGATGAAGCCGCGCTGCTTGGCACGGCGGACGAAATCTGGCGAGGTCTGGCGGAATCGGACTGGCTGGAAGCATTTCGCAGCCATCCGCGAATTGGTGAATCGGTGGCAGCGAAAGTGGCGGCTGCAAAGTCCGCGGCGTGGTCGGCGCAGGAGCAACGAGGCGTTGTGAATGCTGACGAGGCGGCGAAACTTGCGCTCGCCGAGGGCAATCGGGAGTATGAACAAAAGTTCAATCGGACCTTCATCGTGTGTGCCACGGGAAAATCTCCGGAGGATATCCTGAAGGACTTGGAGCGGCGCCTGAAAAGTGACGATGCCACCGAACTCAGGGAGGCGGCGGAACAGCAACGCCAGATCATGCAGATTCGTTTAAGAAAGTGGCTTCGAGAATGACACGGATTTCGACGCATGTTCTAGACATCGCGCAAGGGCAGCCGGCCAGGAACCTTCCGGTGCGACTGGAGCGGCAGGAAAGCAACCGTGATTGGCGCTTACTGGCATCGGCGAAGACGGATCAGGACGGACGGTGCGTTCCATTGCCAGACGAGAGCGACGCCCTTGCTCCAGGTATTTATCGGTTGCGATTTGACACCGAGACCTATTTCGGCTCGCACAAGATCGACAGTTTGTATCCGGCCGTTGAGGTCACGTTTCGCGTTCGCGACGGGGAACAGCATTTTCATATCCCGCTGTTGCTTAGCCCGCACGGGTATACCACGTATCGAGGAAGCTGAAGGTCCGAACCATGATTGTTGTTGCCGAGAACAAGTATGGAAAGTCGCGCGTGCGTCTGGTGCAAGTCAAGCGTGAGGCCCGACGGCACGCGCTACGCGAATGGACCGTGGACGTATCTGTGCAGGGAGACTTCGATTCCTGCTTTCTGGAAGGAGACAACGGCAAAATTCTTCCGACCGATACGATGAAAAATACGGTCTACTCGCTGGCGCGAAGTTCCTCCGCAAAATGCATGGAAGATTTCGCTAAGGAGTTGATCGAGTTTCTTCTGCGGCGGAACATTCAGATCTCAGCTGCGGAGGTATCCATATCCGAGAAAGCATGGGATCATCTTCACGCTGGCGGCAAATCTCAACCGACGACTTTTATTCAAACCAGCGTCGAGACCCAGACCACGACAGCCACGCGCAATCGAACCAGCGAATTCTCCATCACGTCAGGATTCGACAACCTCGTCATCATGAAGACGTCCGGATCGTCGTTTGAGGGCTTTATCCAAGATGCTTTGACCACATTGCCTCCGGCAAAAGATCGCTTGCTGGGCACCGCCGTCCGCGCCACTTGGCGCTATAAGCGGCCCGACGCGGCGTTCGGGGCGCTCCGCGTCACCATTCGCGAGATTCTATTGGCGGAGTTTGCCGCACACGAAAGCAAGTCGGTGCAACACACGCTCTACGCGATGGGCAAGGCGGCGCTGGACGGAGTTGGTGAAATTGAAGAAATCGAATTGAGCATGCCGAACAAACATTGTTTGTTGGTCGATCTGTCTCGCTTCGGACAAGACAATCCCAATGAGATTTTTGTGCCGGTCGATGAGCCACACGGTAACATCCAAGCGCGCCTTCGCCGCAAGGAGTGACTTCGTTTGCCCGACAGCCAAGCTCTAGCTTCCGAGGTGATTGCGCGATGCCAGACTCTCGCCCGGTTTAGTGAGGACGCCGGGAGCATCCGCCGCACCTTTCTTTCGCCCCCGATGCGAGACTGTCACCGCGAAATCATGAAATGGGTCGAAGCGCTTGGAGTTACATCCACGATCGACGCAGCCGGCAATCTACGCATGACTTACCCGGCAGCCGAACCTGGAGCGGCCCGCATGCTCATCGGTTCGCATCTCGACACTGTACCTAATGCCGGACCGTACGATGGAATTCTTGGAGTGGTGCTGGGGATCGCACTGCTGCGTGGTCTCGACGGCAAGAAGCTTCCTTTTGCGATCGAAGTGATTGGATTCTCGGAGGAGGAAGGCGTGCGCTTTGGCACACCATTTATCGGCAGCCGCGCGCTTGTGGGTACGTTGGATGACGAAATTCTGAACCGCAAAGATGCCCATGGAATCTCAATACGCCGAGCGATCGCAAACTTTGGCCTCGATCCGTCGGAGATCGGGCAAGCAGCCTTACGAGGCGATGAACTCGGCTACCTGGAATTTCATATCGAGCAGGGGCCCGTGCTAGAAAACGCAGGGCATTCGCTGGGAGTCGTGGAAGCGATTTCCGGCCAAAGCCGCTTGGAGCTTACGTTCCTCGGACATTCCAATCATGCAGGAACGACGCCCATGAATCTACGTTATGATTCCCTCGCGGCTGCGGCCGAGTGGATTGGCGTAGTCGAAAGCTACGCGCAACCTACTGCCGGATTGGTCGCGACAGTTGGTGCAATTCAAGCTAAGCCGGGAGCAGTCAACGTTATTGCAGGGGAAAGTCAAGCGGCGCTCGATGTACGGCACCAGAATGATGAGACGCGAACCGCGGCCGTCGCGTTTATGATTCGTCAAGCTGAAGAAATCGCGGTGCGCCGCCGCATCAAAGGTGCGATCCACAACGTTGATGGATCAGCCGAGCGTTCCGATGGATCGATTTCTGGTGAGCGAAATAGAACGCGCCGTTGTGAGGACAGGCTGCGCTGATTTCCGAATGGCGAGCGGCGCTGGCCATGACGCGATGATATTGGCCCCGAAACTTCCCTGTGCCATGATATTTCTACGGACACCAGGCGGCATCAGCCACGATCCCGCGGAAGCGGTGGGAACGGATGACGTGGCAAATGCGATCGATTGCGGACTGCACTTACTAAGTCAGTTAGCATTGTCATCTACATTCTTGCGTCTGGTTTAGGGCGTTGAGTTAGAGCATTACATCGACACGAAAGATACTCTATGCATAACCTCGGCAACACGCGGAGCTCGCAAAAGCCGAATCATCTTCTGCAGACGCCCGACACATTTGTGCGCACAACACTGCCCGGAATGAAAGGCTGTTGCGCAATTGTGCACGCTGGACCGGTCATGGGCGCGCGCTTTACCCAATACACAGCCGAATTTGAAGCCGGCGGCGAACTGGTCGGAACGACGGCGCAACGCTTTGTTTTCGTGATCGAAGGCGCCGTTAAACTGGAGACGCCGGACAAGCAGCGCAAGCTCGGCGAGCGTGGCTACGCCTATGTGCCGGCGGGGCTGGCGCATCGAATCACAGCGACGGAGAAGAGCCGCGTCGCCATCATCGAAAAAGCGTATGAGTCGCTAGCCGGTGTCGCGCCGCCCCATTTAATTGTTTCGCACGAAGACAAAGTGCGGCCGCATTCGCTGGGTGATGACCCTGATTTCCAGGTTAAGAGCTTGCTGCCGGATGAAATGACCTATGATTTTGCGGTCAACACCATGACTTACCAGCCCGGAGCTGCGCTCAGTATGGTCGAAATGCACGTGATGGAGCACGGCCTCATCATGCTCGAAGGCGGCGGCATCTATCGTCTGGGAGATTCCTGGTATCCGGTGACGGCGGGGGATTTCATCTGGATGGGGCCGTGGTGCCCGCAATGGTTCGGCGCCATCGGAAAAGTTCCCGCGAAATATCTCATTTACAAAGATTGGAACCGGCATCCACTGGCCGGCGCGCGGACATGAATCTCGAAGTCGACGAGGGGAGGCTCACGTCGGAGATCGAGGCGCTCGCCGCAATCTCCGATGCGGAGTCACCTGCTGTCACAAGAATTGTTTTTACCCTCGCCGACCTGAAGGCTCGCGCATGGCTGAAGACCCGATGCGAGGAGGCGGCCCTTACGGTGCGTCAAGATGCAATCGGCAACACTTTCGTCCGCTGGTCCGGCTCTGATCCCGCACTTCCGGCGGTGGGCACGGGATCTCACATCGACGCGATTCCGAACGCGGGCAAATACGATGGCGTCGTCGGAGTGCTGGGAGGTCTCGAAGCGATTCGCGCTTTGCAACGAAGTGGTTTCCGTCCTCGGCATTCCATCGAACTGCTGGTGTTCACAGCCGAAGAGCCGACCCGCTTCGGAATCGGATGCCTGGGCAGCCGAATGCTGTCGGGCTCGCTGTCTGCCGAAGCTGCACGACGACTCAAAGACGGTACGGGCGCATCGTTGGACGACGTTCGCGAAAGCGGGGGCGCAGACGGAAAGCTTGAAACGGTAAAACTGCCCGACGCGTATTACAAAGCGTTCGTCGAATTGCACATCGAGCAAGGGCCTGTGCTTGAACGCCAGCGAGTTCCTCTGGGAGTGGTCACCGGCATCGCGGCTCCGGCAAGTTTTCGAATTACCATCGAAGGCGCGGGCGGACACGCAGGCGCAGTCCTTATGCCGGATCGCCGCGACGCGCTATCAGCCGCAGCGGAATTCATTCTGGCGGTTGAGAATGCCGCGTGCGCGAGCGGGAGCATCGACAGCGTCGCTACAGTCGGTATCTGCGAGGTTTTCCCCGGTGCGGTCAACAGTATTCCGAGCCGGGTCCATTTGAGTGCCGATGTTCGCGACACCGATCTGAAACGCCGCGACGGCATGATGGAAAAGATCAAGATCGCGGGAGAGGGCATTTCGGCGAAGCGCAAAGTTTCGATTCATACCGAGTTAGTGAATGCCGATGCGCCCGCCACGTGCGCGCCCGGCGTAGTTGAGGCCTTGATTGAATCCTGCCGGCAACATAATCTGAAGTTTCTTCCCATGATCAGTCGCGCATATCACGATTCGTTGTTCATGTCGCGGATTGCCCCCACCGCCATGCTGTTCATTCCCTGCCACAACGGATACAGCCATCGGCCGGATGAGTATGCCTCGCCCGAAGATATTGCGCGCGGGACTCTGGTGCTGGCAGAAACTCTGGCCGCACTTTCCCGCTAAGCGCTTGCTTGCGCGGCCCGTGTTATACAATCCCACCCCAACACAGCTTGAGGAAGGGCCGCCTCGCATGACGCAACTCACCGCTGAAGATTTCGCGCCCGTCAATGCGACGCCGGGCGTCGTTCCCGATTACGGTTTGCGCAGCGAAATTCTTTCTCCAATGGAAACGTTGGCGCAGTCGGTTTCTACGATTGCTCCCACATCGACGCCAGCAGCAACAATTCCGCTGGTATGTGCACTCGCCGGCAATGGAACATGGTTGGCATATGCACTCGCAACGGCGGCCGTCGTGCTGGTTGCGCTTTGCATTGCCCGCTACGCAAGGCTTTCCGCGTCGCCCGGTTCTTTGTACACGTACGCTTCAATAACCCTGCCTCCATGGCTCAGCGCAACGGTCGCCTGGAGCCTGCTTCTGGCATATGTTGCGACGGGATCGAGCGTGATTGGGGGCTTCTATCATTACGCTAATCTATTGCTGCGCGACGCCACGGGTCACGGCTGTTCTGCCGTGCTGCTGGCCACGTTGGTCACCGGCATCTCAGTGTGGATTGCCTACCGCGACATAAAAATATCCGCGCGCCTGATGCTGTGGATTGAAGCCGCATCCGTCACTGTCATTCTGATCGTGGTTGTGTTGCTCCTGGTCCGCCATGGCCGGCACCTGGATTGGGAGCAACTTCATCTACACGGCATGACCGGCAGTGGGCTACGCCTTGGATTGGTGCTCGCACTTTTCAGCTTTGTCGGATTCGAGAGCGCGACTACTCTCGGATCGGAAGCGCGCAACCCACTTCGAACGATTCCGCGAGCCGTGATTCAGAGCGCCATTCTCGCTGGAGTATTTTTCATCGTCTGCTCCTACGCGGAGGTCCTAGGTTTCCATACAGTCGGCCAGGATTTGGGTGCAAGTCAGGATCCGATGCATGTCGTAGCCCAAGTGAGTGGACTTCCAGTCCTCGGATTGCTGATCGATATTGGGGCGCTGGTTAGTCTTTTCGCCGCAACTCTAGCCTGTATTACCGCGGCCGCGCGCGTGTTATTGCTGATGGCGCACAACGGACTGGCGCACAGTTCTCTGAAAACCACACACGTTCGCAATCAGACACCGAGCCGCGCGGTGGTGATTACCGGTCTTGTTGCGCTATTGCCGGCGGCTGTACTGGCTGCTCGTGGAGCGAGCGGGTTAGATGTCTACGGCTGGCTGGGTTCACTGGCCACTTATGGCTTTATCGTTGCCTATGGGCTGGTTTGCGTCGCATTGCCACGCTACTTACACTCCCATGGCGTGGTTGGTTTTGGAGATCAGATCATTCCCTGGCTGGCCGGCGCTGCCATGTTATTGGCTTTGCTTGGCAATTTGTATCCCATGCCAGAAGGACCTTACGGCAAGTTACCCTACGTCTATCTCGCTTATCTGGTCATTGGATTGTTGTGGTTCGCTTTTCGATCGCGAAGAGCGTCCGATGCAAATATCTGATCGGTGCAACAGAAATTTTCACTGCACGAAGCGCTTTCATTCTGTTTCCGGGTCGCGTAGATTCTCTCAATCATTTTTACGTGCAGGCGCAGAGCAAACCATCTCTGCCGCGAACATCTTGAACAATAGAGCACTGGTTCGACCGCCAAGCGGCGGTCCTGCACGGGTGTATTCAAACTTGTTCGAGGTCATGGATGCTCAACCGGGTCGGACTGGCTGTTCTCTTCATCGCGTCACTGCTGTTCTCTCCTTTTGCTGTTTTTCCACGCGCCGAGGCGCAGCAGACGCTGGGGGGCATCACCGGCTCGGTCGCGGACAAGAGCGGGGGCGTTCTGCCTGGCACGGTCGTGACGGTCGTGGGCGACCAGACAAAACTCACTCGCATGCTGAAGACGAACGAGAACGGCATTTACGATTTCGTGAACCTGCCGATCGGCACGTACACGCTGACTTTCACCCACGAAGGTTTTGAAACCCAGAAAGTCCCCTCGATCACAGTGCAAGCGGATCGCACCGCAACGGTCAACGCAGTGCTGCCGGTTGGCCAAGTGGGAACGGTCGTCGAGGTTCAAGCCGAACCATTGTTGAATGCGGTCGATACCACGAATGGTTATGTGCTCGACGATCAGCAGATTCAGGCGATCCCGCTGCCGACGGGCAGCTTCACTGGACTTGCCATTCTTTCTCCCGGAGTGAACGCCGAACTCCCCAGCGGCACTGGCGCTAACGATGGACTGGGCAATCAGCCGATCTGGGCAAACGGACAGCGCGATACCAGCAACAGTTTTCTGCTCAATGGCGTCGACGCCAGCAATCTTTTTAACGGCAAGAGCACGAGCCAGGTGGCCTCGGCGCGAATTGTAAACAACACAGGTGTCTCCAGTGTTTCGAGCACCAGTGCAGCTCCGATTCAGAGTACGGCGTCCATCTACCTCGCCATCGGGCAGGCACTCCCGACCCCCGCGCCTGAAACCGTTCAGGAGCTGCGCGTTAATACTTCCATGTACGATGCGCAACAGGGAGCGAATAGCGGAGCCCACATTGACATGAGCACCGCGACCGGAACCAACAAGCTTCACGGCGAGGCTTACTGGCACCGCGGCACTGACTGGCTAAACGCCGCTCCGTTTTTCTACAACCAGGATCCGAACATTCCTTCGAATCAAAAAGTTCCGGAATTGCATCGCGAGTTACTGGGCGGAAAACTTGGCGGCGCTCTGATCAAAGACAAGCTCTTCTGGTTTGCCAGCTATCAACGTCAGCACACCTCCGATCAGCAGATCGGATTGTCGCGCCTCATGGTGCCCATCGATTTCAATCCGACTTTCCTGACCGGCCCGAACGGATGCGGCACCGCAAGCCGGCAAGGGCCTCAGTTTGCTTCGTGTTTAGCCGCTATTTCCAACTATGACTGGGGCACATCGATTACCGGGGCCCAGATCAGTCCGGTGGCGTTGAGTCTTTTCCAATATCAGCTGCCGAACGGCCAGTACTTGATTCCTTATAGCGACGGCGTTATTCCCAACGTGAGTTTTCCGGAGAATGCGATCATTCCCGGGACCGCTTATTTCATGGCGCATCAGGCGGTGGGTGATCTCGACTGGAACAAGAGTTCTAAAGACACCTTGTCAGCCAAGTACTACTATCAACTGGACCCGAGCATCGCTCCCTACGGCTACTCCAACGTCGCGGGCTTTACGCAGCATCTCGATGCGGGCAGCCAGGTCGCATCGCTCACCAACACCCAAACCCTGCGGCCTAATCTAAGTATCGTGGAGACACTCGGAGTTATCCGCGAGAAGGTTTACAGCACTATCGAACAGCCATTCACGCCGCAACAGGTGGGCATCAACACTTTCGGATCCCCTTATTTTCCTGGCATCAGCATCGTGAATATCCTGACTGGTTTTTCTGACGTGCCAAACGACTTCCTGAACATCGGGCAGGGCGCCGCATCGCAAGGAGCATTCACGGGAGTATTTCAGAATCGCATCATGCCCTCAGCTAATGCTATCTGGATGCGTGGCAAGCATACATTTACATTTGGTGGAAGCTACGCCTACACGCAGCTGAATACTCGCGACCAGAGAACGAACCAAGGCATTATTTCTTCTGCGGACTTTTCGCAGTTCGTGCAAGGATTCGTCACCACCAACGACGATTTTACGACGACCAAGTTTCTCCAGGGCAACGCCAATCGCTACTATCGTGCCGGACAATCGGGTATTTATGTGCAGGACAAATTTCAAGTTCGCGCGAATCTCAGCCTTACTGCCGGCCTGCGCTGGGACTGGAACGGCGGCCTGACGGAAAAATATGGCCGGATTTTCAATTTCGATCCGTCGCTTTACTCCTATGATGAAGCCAACGACGTTCTTAATTCCAACGGCCTGATCATTGCCGGGAATAACAAACTCTTTCCAACCAAGGGAGTGAGCAATACCACGCTCACCGGCCGCCAATGGGGCTTTGCTCCCCGTTTCGGAGTGGCGTGGAGCCCGAAGAAATATAGCGATAAACTCGTGGTCCGAGCTGGAACCGGGATGTACTACGATCGCGGCGAATTGTTCAGCTATCTCTCGCCCGGCTTTGCCGCCGGCGTAGTCAACGGTGGTCCGTTCGGCGTGAACCAGACGCCGCCTTACGTCAACGCACAGGAATGCGACCAGACTACACTCAACTACTATCTCGGCTACATCCCAACTTGCAATTACAACTCGGCCGATCCCACCGATACTTATTCGCTCAGCAGTCCCTGGGGAGCAACGCTCGGGCCAGCTCCGACTGGTAATCCCGCCGACGTCAACCAGTACTTGCCCCACACCGGCGCACCCGGAGTGGGAGTGGCAGCGGGCATTTCGGAAGGACAACAACTCTTTTCATTTGCCACTTACAATCGCGCCAACAAACTGCCTTACACCATCAACAATACTTTCGGCATTCAATATCAGCCGCGCAACGATCTCGCGATCGAAATCGCATACGTGGGAAATCTAGGACGGCACGAAGTTATTCCGGTGCCCTTCAATCAGCCGGATATCGCTTCGCCGGGTAACATTCTTCACCCGAATTCGCCCTACGCTCAGTCCTACACCTACGGTTACACAGTTCAAACAGCGTCGGCTTGCTCTCCGTTCTGTCCCATCAATCTGCCCAACGGACAACCCATGGCGACCACTTATGAAGGCGGCAATGTCGATTTGCGCGTGCCCTACATTGGTTATTCGGCGGAAACGGAAACCTACAAAGCCGCGGGTGTCTCTGCCTACAACGCGCTGCAGACTCACGTCGAAAAGCGCATGGGACATGGACTACAGCTGAGTTTTTCCTACACTTATTCGCACGCCACGGATGAACAGAGTGCCATGGGTCTTTTCTACAACGGCAATAATCCGCTCGATCTGCGCTCGGGCTACGGATCGTCTGACTATGACCGCACCCACGTCTTCAACTTCGCCTACGTCTACCAGTTCCCGAAATTCTTCTCTGATTCGAAGGCCATCGGCAAGGTGACCAACGGATGGGCCATCCACGGGATCACGGTTTTCCAGAGCGGGCAACCTTATAGCGTGATCGATTACACCGGCGCCGTCGGAAGCATTTTCTACAGTGTTTACGATGGTATTACGAATCCGGTGGTGCCTCTTGCGCCGGGCTGCAACCCGCAGAGCGCTTTGACGGGAGCTTCCGGAGCGAACGCCAATCTGAATCCGAGTGACCCTAACGCATACGCCCTCAAGGCGTCATGCTTTACTTTGCCGCTGCTGAAAGCGGGCGATCTGAACGGAGCGATTCCAGCGGGCGATGACTTCGAAACCAACTTCACCACGGGTCAGCGCAATATCTTCCGGCAAGCATGGCAGAAGCGGGCCGATATTTCCGTCGTGAAAGCCACGCCGATCACGGAACGCGTATCGGTGAGGTATAGCCTCGACATCTTCAACCTGACCAATACCGCCAGCTTCGATGTCCCGATTAATGACGTGTCGCAGAACCAGTATTATGACCAGTTCCCGATTGCAGGGACAACGCCGTTGCCCACGGGCTGCGGCACCCAAAACCAGGTCAACGGTTTTTACAACTGTCCTGCCTCGCTCGGCGCCGTCAATAAAACTATCGGTAGTCCGCGTCAGATTCAGATGACGCTGGGCGTTGTTTTCTAATATCGCGAAAGGCCACGGCTAACGCTACCCCACTCAACAGAGCCGCCTAGGCGTTGAATGGGGCAGTCGTCAGCATGTTTCCGTGCAAGGTGCGTTAGCGAATTCCGCCGGTAGCCAGAAGTTGCTCGCCGGTGAGCCAGCCCGAATCGTCGGACGCCAGGAAGACGGCGATGGGAGCGATGTCGCTGACTTTGCCGGTGCGTCCAAGCGGCGCCTGGGCGACAAGCGACT
The DNA here is from genome assembly GCA_963807725.1 of uncultured Acidobacteriaceae bacterium. Lineage (GTDB taxonomy): Bacteria > Acidobacteriota > Terriglobia > Terriglobales > Acidobacteriaceae > Acidiflorens. The sequence continues at coordinate 652,337 of CAWECL010000019.1, read as the reverse complement.
TCTCGAAATCCGAACCGATAAAGCCCGCCGTCTGCGTGCCTTCGGTGTCGACCATGCCCGGGTTGATGGTGTTGACGCGGATCTTTCTCGGTCCAAGTTCCCGGGCCAGTACGCCGGTGATGGCATCCAGCGCGCCCTTGGTTCCGGTGTAGACTGCCGACTGCGGCGGAGTAAGCCTGCTGACGCCAGAGCCGATATTGATGATGCTGCCGCCCTCGCCAAGATGCTTGACCGCCGCTTGCGTGGTGAGAATCGCGCCGAGCACATTGATGTTGAAAATTCTGTGGAATTGCTCTTCAGTGACCGCTTCGATGGGAGAAAATTCGTAGACGCCGGAGTTGTTAACGAGAATATCGAGCCGTCCATAGTTCTTGATGGCAGCGTCGATAATACCCTGCGCCTCGGCGGCCTTCGAGACATCACCACCGACGGCGACGGCCTTTCCGCCAGCCGCGGTTATAGCGGCAACAACTTTATCCGCGCCCGCTTTGCTGGAAGCGTAGTTCACGACGACCGATGCGCCTTCCGCGGCGAGTGCTTTGGCAATGCCGGCTCCAATTCCCTTCGACGCGCCGGTGACGACTGCTACTTTACCTTTGAGCTTGCTCATATGTTTTCTCCTTGTTCGTTCTCTTCTAAAGAAGCTTTTTTATCCCGCTGAAAACGTACTTTGCCTGTATCGCGCAGGCCTGATGTCTATAGCTTCTGGATCAGATGAACCGGGTTGGCGCGGCGATTCATTAGTTTCGGACTTATGAACTATTGAACAATAACCGCGATCGTAGTATTCTGTGTGTCGATGAGGCCTCTTTTCCACCCCTCGATGGAAGACGTTACCGTCGAGGCCATTCTGCACGCGCTCTCGGATCCTGTGCGTGTGGCCATCTTCGCCGACATTGCGGGCTCCCAGTGTTCCCAGAACTGTTCGACTTTCCTGCAGGTCAGCAACAAGAACATTCCGAAGTCGACGCTCTCGCAACACTTCAAAGCTCTGCGGGAAGCGGGCCTGATCCGGGGCGAACGTCGCGGCGTCGAGATGCACAATACTTCGCGCTGCCCGGAGATCGAAAAGCGCTTTCCCGGATTGATCATGGCCATCGTCAAGGCTCACGAGGTACAGTCGAAAGAGAGACCGCGCTCAAGAGCCGGGGCAAAGCCTTCGCGCGAAGCGCGCCGCCAAAGCTAAATAGGCATCACGCTGCAGAAGTGTGGAGGCGCGGGATCGGAATTCATCACATTTCTTACGTGATAAGGATCACATTCAACCTGACATCAAATTGGTACCATCAGCTCTAGAGATCGCCCAATCACCGGATGTCACTTCCCGATCAAAACACGACGGAACATCGTTCGATCTTCTTCATCCACTGCCCTTTGTGCAACTGGTCCGTCACACTGCCGCGTCAAAGTCCTCTGGGGACGTACGAAGGTTCCGACTATCAATCCACGTCCCTGTGGCCCATCACCTTTCTGTGTACCGCTCGCCAGCAGGTGTCAGAGTGTTCGTCCGCTGCGATCCAGTCGGAGGTCACTCATGCACATGTGTCTATCGAGACGCCGGCTGCACTCTGGCAGATCGTCGGGGAGTGCGGGCAAGAGGGCTGTCGAGGGCGCTGCGCCGTTTATACGTGGTACTTGTCACAAGCCGACACCGACGCGGTAGTAAACCTCACATTGAGATTGAATCCGACCATTTCTTGTTCTGGGAACCACAACGTGCAGTGGCGAGCGGAGAAGATGGAAGCGATGAAGTTCGACTTCTAGAGGGCCTGCTTATTTCTCTCCAGGGCCAAGCTTGTTCCGATGAGATGACGGCGAGTACGGCGCAAAATGGTTGCCTGGAATTGGAACTTGCATTCTTGTGCTGATGGCTCTTCCGGTAGTCCTCGTCGATAATGACTTTGACGTTTGACGAACCTGCGAGGCGCTTTACGAGCTTGGGTCCGAAGTTTCAATTGCTGGTAGCAAATCGAGCCCAGCCTTGAGATCACGTAGGCGCATCGAGCTGTGTTTCGACGGGACCTACTAGAGTCTCACCCGACGCCCCAGGAGTTGATTGGAGGAACTTACGAGCAAAAAAGAACCTGGAGGCGCGGGCGAGAATCGAACTCGCGTGTAAAGGTTTTGCAGACCTCTCCCTTACCACTTGGGTACCGCGCCGCAGTCCATTCACACTAGAACGCGGCCTGCGGATTTGTCCAGACCGTTGCCGATGCCGGCATCAGGGACAATCGAGCGCATCCTTTCGGCAGTTTGCCTCGTTCCATCCCGAGTTGTTGTGATCGCTCTGTACCCCAGCCCCGTACCTCAGTAATGCGATGCGGTCCCTTCAAATTGCCGAAAGTCAAACAGGGACCACACCGTCTTCTTCTGAAGAAGAGCATAACCTGTGCGCCCGTGGAGAGAACGTCCATGCTTTGGATGCGGAACACGGTTGTCGCGGTCTTGCTGCTGGGCAGCTCGATCTGGGGACAAGAATCCAGTTCGCCAGGCTCGCATCCGGCGAGTACCGACAGCAGCGCCGTCACCGATCCCACGATCTTACTGTTGATGCGACAGGTGAGAGATCTACAAAAATTGACTGGTGAACTGCAAGAAAAACTGAAAGCCCTTGACGCCGAGAGAGCCGTCTCACCAACTCCTGCCGCAGCGACAACACCGGCCCCCACGTCCGACCTTGCTGTTTCAACTCCGCAGACACCGAGCAGTTCGACCGACTCGTCTTTGGGCGAGGCCGCAAACCCACTTGATCTGCCCCGCATTCACTTGCGGGGCTTCGGAGAAGTCAATTACCAGGTGCTCAATCAGAGGCAGCCGGAGTTAGGAACATACGGCTTCGTTCCCGGCTCATCGGGAAGCTTCTACACCGGTGATTTTGGTCTATTCCTGACGGCGCGATTGACCGACAAAGCCAGCGTGCTGGCTGAGATGGTTTTCGAAGAAGGCGACGCCCAGACTTACAGCGTCGATCTGCGGCGGATGCTGCTCAAGTACGACCTCAACGATCATCTGAAATTTTCTTTTGGCCGCTACCAGACCGCCATTGGGTATTACAACTGGGCCTACCGCAGCGCCGCGTGGCTGCAAACGACGGCTGATCGACCGCTGGTGATGGAGTTCGCCACCAACGGGGGTCTCCTTCCTACGCAAGCCGTCGGCATTTCCGTAACCGGCGCGATCCCTTCCGGCAAACTCGATCTCAACTACGTCGCGGAATACGGATCTTCCGACACCATCCGCCCCGACATAAACGGCTCCGGCGAATTGACCGATGAAAACAACGGAAACCACATCAATTTCGCTGTTTTCGCGAAGCCGGAGGCCATTCCAGGATTGCAAATCGGCAGTTCTTTCTATCACGACAAAATCAGCAACATTGCGAATTCCGTGCCCTCGTCCCAAAGATGGGGCCAGACCATCGTCAACGCCTACGTTGTCTACACCGCGCATAGGATTGAGTTTCTTAATGAAGGGTTTCTCATCCGCGACGCTTTGCTGGGCGGTTCTGTCGTCTTCGACATGCCGGCATTCTATTCGCAACTCTCCAGAAGATTCGGCGCTGTCACTCCTTTCTTACGCTATCAATATGTGAAGGCGAGCGGCGACAACGTTATTTACGACGACGTGGGTCTGCGGTACGGCCCCTCGTTCGGCGTTCGTTACGACCTGAACGACTACATCGCGCTCAAGGCGCAATTGGATCATACCGTCCGGGGGGGCGAGTCGAACCTCAATGGCTTGCACTTGCAGATGGCCTTCACTTTTTGAAGCCGGGATGAAGTATGGATAGAGATACCAAACTCGGAAGTGCCAGAAAAAACACGGCTTTCGCCTGGTGCCTGACCTTTATCGCCGCCCTGGCTCTGCTTCCCCGAGCTTCCGCTCAAGGAGATATTGCCGTGATTGTAAATCTGCAAAACCCCGTTGCTAGTGTGAGTCTGGTAGATCTGCGCAAAATCTTTGCCGGAGACAAGCGCACCTGGCCGGGCGGGCTGTCGATCAAGCTCATTGTTCGGACGCCTGGATGCAACGAACGCCTAACGATGTTAAAGCTTCTAAAAATGTCAGAGAGCGAGTACAAGTCGCATTGGACGGCCGAAGTATTTCGTGGCGAAGCCGATAGCGAGCCCATCTCCGTTCCCTCCGTGGGCATGCAAAGGGAGGCGATCGTCGCCTTTCCAGGATCGATCACGTTGGTAGAAGCCAAATCCGTCAAGCCGGGAATGAAAGTCATCAAGCTCGACGGTCTCTTGCCGGGAGTTCCTGGCTATCCCCTGCAGTGAAATGACGCTTTTCCCTCTCAGCTTCTACAATATGTGTGGACTATTTTGTCGATATCAAACAGGAGATGGGAAATGGAACGCAAAGCAAGCGCGGTATGGAAGGGCAGTCTCAAAGACGGCCAAGGCACGGTCTCTTCTGCCAGCGGAATTCTTTCGAACACGAAATATTCTTTCAAGACGCGGTTTGAGGATGCTCCAGGCACGAATCCCGAAGAACTGATTGCGGCCGCGCACGCGGCATGTTTTTCCATGGCGCTGTCGGCGCAACTGGGAGGCGCAAACCTGACTCCCGAGAGCATCAACACGTCCGCCACTCTCAGCATGGAAAAACTCGAAGCGGGCTGGACCATCACAGCCGTTCATTTGGACGTAACCGCGAAAGTCCCAGGCGCGACAGCCGAAGCCTTCAACACGGCCGCGGCAAACGCCAAGGCGGGTTGCCCGGTGTCGAAGGTGCTGAACGCAAAAATCACACTGGACGCGAAACTGGCGTAAGATCGGCCGTCGGCGCTCGGTAAATACCAGACACGGAGTTGCAGCTGGAGGCTGAGCGCTGACGGTTATTCGCTTTGGGCGCGCAACAGCTGCCGCAGTTTGTGGTTGATCTGCACTGCGTCCTGCGACGCCTGATCGATCAGTTCGACCCAGCGGCGCTGGTTGTCGGGAGGGCCTGACTGCGAAACCAAATACGTGGCTTGCACGATGGTCTCGAGCGCATTGCTCAGATCGTGCGCCAGGGTGCGGAGTTCCTTTGCTATATCCGGCGGAATTTTCTCGGAAGTATTGCCCATGACATTTCTTTGTTGGCGAAGCCCGGCGCAGGGGCGGGTTTGACAGCCTCACGCCAGCCAGTAGAATAGTAGAGTAGTCGTCGTTAGAGAAGCTCCTGCCGATTTTTTCTCTTCTTACGATGCGGATATGGCGGAACTGGCAGACGCGCTAGGTTCAGGTCCTAGTGGCCGCAAGGTCGTGGAGGTTCGAGTCCTCTTATCCGCACCAAAAACAGCAATTTATGCACCTGCTGACAATCGATGCGTGCTGCGGCTCTGCGCTATGCCGTACTGCCGAATCTTATACAGCAATGCCTTGTAACTGATCTTCAGCAGCGCTGCGGCTTGCTTGCGATTCCAATTGGTTTCGTCCAACGCGCGAGCAATCGCTTCGGCCTCGGCTTCGTCTTTAGCGTTGCGTGACACCGACTTCAGGCCGCCTGCAGAATCAGCAGCGGCGTTTCTCGCCTCAACGTGGGCTCCGCCGCCATCGGGCCGAGGCTGCAACTCAGAGGCCGCAAGATTCTCGTCTCCCAAAACCAGGTAGCGCTTGATGAAGTTGCTGAGCTCTCGTAAATTTCCCGGCCAGGAATGTTTCAGGCACGCGTCCATCAGCGGTCCCGAAAGTGGCAATGAGGGACGTGCGTACGATTCCGACATACGCGACATGAAATGCTTCAGAAGGATCGGGATTTCCTCTTTGCGTTCGCGCAGCGGAGGCAGCGACATGGTGAAAGCGTTGAGCCGATAGTAAAGATCTTCACGCAGACGCTTGCTCGCGAGCGCTTCGGGAATATTGATGTTGGTGGCGGCCAGAATGCGGACATCCACCTTGATGACCGTCCGGCTGCCGAGACGCGAGAACGTCTGGTCCTGCAGAACGTGCAGCAGCTTGGCCTGCAAAATAGCCGGCATCTCTCCGATTTCGTCGAGCAGAATCGTGCCCTTGTTGCACAGTTCGAACTTTCCGGGTTTTGGATGCGTGGCTCCGGTGAAGGCTCCCGCTTCGTAGCCAAACAATTCGCTCTCCAGCAGGTCGGCTGGCACCGCGGCGCAATTCACCTTAAGGAACGTGCGGTGCGCGCGCGGAGAAAGCTTATGAATCAGGCGAGCGAGCACTTCTTTACCTGTGCCGCTTTCGCCGAGCAGCAGTACCGGAATGTCAACGTTCGCGACCAGCGCAGCCTGCGAGCGAATCTTTTTCATGGCCGGGCTGGCGGCGACGAAGAACACATCGTCGGCAAGTTCTTCGACATCCCCGGCGTAAGCCTCTACCTTGGAGTTGCCGACGCATTGTCCAATCACCGCGTCAAGCTCAGCTTTCTGGAACGGCTTGGTCAGATAATCGATCGCACCCAGCCGCATCGCCTGCACGACTTTGCGCGTGTCGTTCACGCATGAAAGCATCACCACTTTCAATCCGGGCTTGAGCTGGCGCAGTTTTTCCAGGGTCTCGAGCCCATCGATGCCGGGCATGAGTAAATCGAGCAGCACCAGATCGGGGTGCAATCCCTTTTGAACATGCTCGACGGCTTCTTCCCCCGTGCTGGCGGTTTGAACTTTGTGCTCATCCACTTCCAGCAGCGTGCGGATGTAGCGCAGCATTCCCGGTTCGTCATCCACCAGCAAAATGTTGGCGGCTTGGCTCATTTCGTCCCTCTTCGCTGATTAGTCGGCTGACTTTGCCCACCGTGAACAATTGGTTTCAGGGGAATGAGAAAAGAAAATTTGCTGCCCGCGCCCGGTTCGCTTTCGACCCAGATCTTGCCGCTCATGCCTTGCAGAAGGCGGCGCGCAATCGCCAGGCCCAGGCCCATGCCATCGGCTGCTTCGCTGCCGGGCAGGCGGAAAAAGTCGTCAAAGATTTCCAGATGAAACTCCGGCCGAATTCCGGGGCCGGTATCCGCCACGCTCACCCTCACTGCATTCGGAGCGTTCAGCGCCTGGCGCCGGCGGTCCCCGTTCACGCCCGACTTACTGATGCCGCGGCGTTCCCACATATGCGGTTCGGCGTGCAACCAGACGGTGCCACCCTGCGGCGTGTATTTGTAAGCGTTCTCCAGAAGATTCGAAAGCACGCGCTGGATCTTCGGCGCGTCGAAGGCAAACGTCCCGAGTTTGTCGTTGGCCAGAAAATAAAGAGCGAGACCGCGCTCCTGAAAACGATTGGACCAGAGCCGGCAGACTTCCGAGAGGCAGGCATTCATGTCACCTTCGATGTACTGCATGCGGAGCTCGCCGGTCTCGAGCACGCTGAAAGTCAAAAAGTCTTGAATGAAGTGCTGCAAGCGCTGTCCGCTCGAGAACATGTCAGCCATCACGTCGCGCTGCCGCTCGTTCAGGGGTCCTAGTTTCTGGCTCTGCAGCAGTTCAATGTAGCCATTCAAAATCGCCAGCGGGGTCTTGAGATCATGAGCCGCAGAGGCCAAAGCGTTCGTAGTTTTGCGGAAGCGGTCGCGCAGTTGTTCGAGATCACGTTCCACTTCGGCGGCGTTTGACGCCGGGGAGCCGCCATGCACGCCGTTGGACGGCACACCTGCATCCGAATTTATGCCAGTGGGGGCGACGGCTGGGCTTTTTTCTGACATCGAAGCCATGGAGAAACCAACTAACGCAAATTTGGGGAGGAGCTACTACCGTCAGAACGCGGGGTTATCGTGATCCTATGTCAGGCATTACAGACTGTCAATTGGAAACCGGGTTAGAGCCGGTACCGAAGCGAAAAACATTGCACTTCTTTTGAGTGACCAATGGTCATTGTTAATAAAAAGTCCATCGAAGTTTCGTTCGCAATCCCCCTGCCCGTGGCGAGGTTTGGGGGGATTGCCGGTCGTCGCAGGGCTTCTTCTGGTTTGGCCCCTGAGGTGCGGTTCTAAGCCTGAAAATGACGCTTTTCGCGGTGGAGTTACGGGTGCCTAGTAGCCTATCTAAGAAGGATGAACGCAAATGGGCGCGGTTGCAACTCGCCATCCCCGTTTTCATCCGTACGCGTGACGGAGGCGGCAAGGATTCCCTGGAATTCGCTACCGCGATCAACGTCTCGGCTGGGGGGGCTTTAGTGGTAGTTCGGCGGGCTTTGCCCAAATCGGCGGCGGTTTCGCTCGAAATTCCGAGTGCCCCGATCGGTCCCACCGACGGTTTAAGGACTTCCGCCCGCATCATGCACGCCAAGACCGTCTGGGTTCAGCACTTCGGTGATTATCACCTTCTCGGCTTGAAGTTCACCCGTCCGCTGAGCACCGACGCGGCCGCCCTCTCGGGCAAGCGTTTGAGAAAAGTAGAGTCCGCAGTGTGAAGTATTTTTCTTCTTTCCGACCCGTCTCATTATGGCACTTTGGTGCCATCCCCGGGCTGAGCGCTTCGGGACTATGATCACTGCAAGCCACTCACAGTTGAGCGCTTAAGGGAAATCAGCCACCTCGTTCAACTCTCTTCCCCTGTTTGGTGCTTGGGATGCACTTTTAGTGCATGCGGATGTTCACTTCCGCAATGGGGCAGTCAATCTTATGACGACACTTTCGGTCACTTCTTTGGCGCAATCGCTTGGCGAGGTTCCCCCCGACAACATCATCTTTGGACACTCTGAGGTCATGCAAGCGGTTCGCTCGCGGCTGGGCAAAGTAGCCTCCGCCAACGTTCCGGTCCTTATTACTGGTGAAAGCGGCACGGGAAAAGATATCGTCGCACGGCTGGTCCACGGACTTTCTCCCTGGAAGAGCGGTCCTTATGTAAAGGTGAACTGCCCGGCGATCCCTGGCACTCTTCTTGAAAGCGAACTTTTCGGCTACGAAAAAGGCGCCTTCACCGGCGCATTCGGATCGAAACCCGGACGCGTCGAATTGGCGCATCGCGGTACCTTGTTCCTGGACGAGATTTCCGAACTAGACCCATCGCTGCAATCGAAGCTTCTGCAGCTCTTGCAGGATGGCCAGTTCTGCCGGATCGGCGCCCAGGAAGACAAGAAAGTCGAGGTCCGTGTGGTGTGCGCGACCAATCGCCAACTGGAAGCCGAGATTGAGGCGGGAACCTTCCGCCAGGATCTTTACTACCGCATCAACGTCGTGAATATCCGCATGCCGGCGCTGCGCGAACGCCGCGGCGACATTGAAGATTTGTGCGCCTACTTTCTCGAGTACTACAACCGCAAGTTCAATTGCCGGGCGCGTACATTGTCAGGCGAAGTGCTGGCCGTACTGCAGAAATATCACTGGCCGGGGAACATTCGCGAGCTGGAAAACCTGATCAAGCGCTACGTGATTCTGGGCCACGAAGAAGTGATCACCAACGACCTGGTGGCGCGCGAGCCGGATTTCTTCAATCCCGAGTTTTCGCTGGATGGTCCGATTTCCCTGAAGAAGATGACGCGCCAATGCGTCCGCGAACTGGAACGCAAAGTAATTCTGAAAGTCCTGCAACAGCATCACTGGAACCGCAAGCAGGCAGCCCGCACGCTCGGCATCAGCTATCGCGCATTGCTCTACAAAATTCGCGATGCCGGACTGCCCTCGAACCGCGCTCTGCGCCTGCGCCAGGCAGAAAAGAATCTCGCTGCGGCAAATTCAAATAGCGGCGCGGCAGCGGACTGACGATCCTATGGCGGGTAGACGGGCGCTTCGCCCGTCTACATCGCCCAAAGCGCCTAACCGAAGTAGTCAAGCGAGTCGCGCTTCCAGGTCGCGCAGAGCGGCGCTCCACTCGTTGAGCCCCTCGGCCTCCAGCCACAAATCTTTGAGCTCCGAGTTCAGCCGCACTTTATTAACCGCCCGGCGCGCCAGTTCGTTCATCTCATCGCTTGGCGCACCGTCGATCTTGCCAACCCACTCCATAATTTGAGGAGGCGCCGTTTCCGGAGGCATCCCCTTTGCCGTAGCGACCACTTCGGCAGCCGCGATCACCCTGCTAGCCGCAGGCGCATCAAGATAGTCCTCGTCATCGGCGCGAGCCAGAATCTGCTTCAGCTCGCCAGGTTCTTTGGCCTGGAGTGCGTCCAGAAAATTCTTCGCGTCATCATTTTCGAAGTTCCCGGTACCCCAGCCTGGCATGAAACCTCCAACCGCCGAATTATAGCCGCCCGAACTGAACCCGAAGTCACGGTTATTGTGTGAGCCGGAATTGCTGATGCAGCTTGGCCGTCGAATCCGCTCCGACCCAAACATCAAACTGTTCTGGCTCAACCACCCATTTTCTAGCCCCCGGGCTCCAGAACTGAAGCTCGTTCGGACCAAGCGTGAAGTGAACTGTCTGCTTTGCCCCAGCCGCAAGATTTAATCGTTGAAAACCTTTCAGCTGTCTCACCGGACGCGAGGCGCTCCCGGCTCGCTGGTGAATATAAAGTTGCGCTACAACATCCCCGGCTCGGCTGCTTGTGTTGGTAACCTCAACCGAGACATCCAGATGATCACCAAGCTTTGCTTCCGGTTGACTCAACTTCAAATTGTCGAAAGAGAAAGTCGTGTAGCTAAGCCCATATCCGAACGGATAGAGAGGCGTGCTCGAAATATCCCAATAACGCGATTTGAAGTCCTTACCGTCTTCAGGATTCTGGGTCAAGTTGTGGTTGTAATACAGGGGGAGTTGCCCGGTGCTGCGCGGCCAGCTCACCGGCAAGTGTCCCGCGGGATTGGCGTCACCAAACAAGATGTCCGCGACCCCATTGCCGCCCTGACTTCCCGGATACCAAGCCTCTAGAATCGCCGGCACATGTTCCGCCGCCCACGAAATATCGAGCGGGCGGCCGTTCACCAGAACAAGCACGACCGGCTTTCCCAGAGCGACGACAGCCTCGAGCAATTCCTGCTGTCCACTGGAAAGTTTGAGCGACGAGCGCGAAGCATATTCGCCGCTCATCAGGTCAATCTCGCCGAGCACCAGCACGGCAACATCGTTCCGCTGCGCAACCGCGACCGCGTCGTCGAGCGCTCGCTTCGATTCCGCCGCGGTCTGCTTCGGTTGCTCTTTCATCTTAATCATGTCGAGGCCTTCGAACGGAGAAGCGACGTCGCGGCTGATATTCGGTCCATGGGCAAACTCTACCCGAACGGCGCCACCGACCTTGTCCTTAATTCCCTGCACAATGCTGACGGTTGGGCCGGGCTTGGTAATGGATCCCCACATACCAAGCAGGTCGAGTTCCGCGTCGGCCAGAGGACCAATCACGGCGATCGACTTCAGACGATTGCCACTCTTGTCGAGGGGCAAAAGGTTTTGTTCATTGCGCAACAACACCACCGAACGTTGTACCGCGCTCCGTGCCTGCGCGAGATGTGCCGGATCATTCAACACCGCATCCATGCGCGACAGGTCAGCATAAGGATGTTCGAACAACCCCATCCGAATCTTAGTTTCCAGAATTGGCCGCACCGCGTCGTCGATCTCCTTCATCGAAACTCGGCCTTGCTGAACTTCATCCGGCAGATACTTCAGATAGGTGCCGCTCGCCATATCCATACTCAGCCCGGCGGAAAAAGCCTTGTACGAAGCATCTTGTCCGTCGCTCGCGTAGCCATGCTTGATCAAACTGTGAACCGCAACCGCGTCGCTGACCACGAAACCCTTAAAGTCCCAGGCTTCTCGCAGCACGTCATGCAGCAGCCATCGATTGCCCGATGCGGGTACGTCGTTCAGGTCCATGTAAGCGCTCATCACGGTTCCAACCCCAGCATCGACGGCCGCCTTGAACGGCGGGAGATACACGTTCCACATCAGTTCTTCCGGAATGTACGACGAATCGTAATCGCGCCCACCATCGGCCGCGCCATAGCCCGCGTAATGCTTCACGCAGGCAAGAAGGTGATCCGGCGCTCCTAATTGAGCACCCTGGAAACCAAGAACCTGGGCTCGGGCCATAGCAGCGCCGAGGTACGGATCCTCTCCGGCGCCTTCCACCATGCGGCCCCAGCGGGCATCTCGTGCAATGTCGACCATCGGCGCAAACGTCCATTGAAGTCCCGCAGCGCGCGCCTCCTGGGCGGCAATACCCTGCGCTGCCTCAACCATCTTCGGATCCCACGAGGAAGCCATGGCAATCGGAGCCGGGAAAATGGTCTGGTATCCATGGATAACATCCAGCCCGAACAGCACCGGAATGTGCAGACGCGTTTCATCCACCGCGATGTGCTGCCAGCGGTTGATCTCTTTGGGATCCGAGATCCACAAGACAGATCCCGCTCCGTATTTTCGGAGAATATTCTCCGCCGACACGCCGATTTGATCGTCGAACTCTGGTATCGGCATACCCGGCAGCTGAGAGAGTTGAGCGATTTTCTCCTGCAGCGTCATTTGGCTCAGCAAACCCTGAGCCGTCGGCTGGGTCTGCGCGGATAAAACACCGAGAAACAAGAGAGTCGATGTAAAAGCGACAAACCGCGAGCAACGAGAACTGACGGACATGGTCTTCTCCTCGGAACGCAACCGGCGAACCGGACGCAATTCTACTCGCTCGAATGGAATTTTCAGAGAGCTATCGAGACACTCAAGCCCAGAACGTACGGTCCAAAGTCCGATACTGAATCGCCTCGGCTATATGCTTTGGCTCGAGTTGCGGAGCGCCTTCCACATCTGCAATCGTCCGCGCAACCTTCAGGATACGGTCGTGCGCTCGGGCGCTGAGTCCTTGTTGCGCCATGGCGCGTTCGAGCAGGCGCTCGCAATCGGCAGAAAGCTCGCAGAACTTGCGAATGGACTGCGGCGGCATTTGCGCGTTGCAATAAAGCTTCTGAGTTCCTGCGGCAAACCGCGCGAGCTGAATGTCGCGCGCCCGCACCACACGCTCGAGGATCCTGGCTGAACTCTCCGGCTCCGACGTGCTGCGCATCTCTTTATAGTTCACCGCCGGAACGTCAATGTGAATGTCGATGCGATCGAGCAGCGGCCCCGAGATCTTAGAAATGTAGCGTTGAATCATGGGCGGGGTGCAATGGCATTCGCGAGAGCGGTCGTTATGAAATCCGCACGGACACGGATTCATAGCTGCCGCCAGCATAAAGCGCGCCGGGAAAGATAGCGACATGGCAGCGCGCGCAATGCAAACCGTTCCATCTTCGAGCGGCTGACGCATCACTTCAAGCACATTTCTAGGAAACTCCGGCAATTCGTCGAGAAACAAAACTCCGTTGTGCGCCAGCGAAACTTCCCCCGGCCGAGGAATCGCACCGCCTCCAATCAGCCCCGCGTCAGAGATCGTGTGATGCGGCGCCCGAAATGGCCGCACACCGACTAGTCCCGACCGTCGATCAAGCACTCCAGCCACGCTGTGAATTTTCGTCGTCTCCAGCGCTTCTTCAAAAGTAAACGGAGGCAGAATCGTGGGCATCCGTTTCGCCAGCATCGTCTTGCCCGATCCCGGAGGACCAATCATTAGAATGTTGTGTCCGCCCGCGCACGCGATTTCCAGGGCGCGCTTGGCCGACTGCTGCCCGCGAACGTCTTTGAAATCCACATGGAATTGCTGCGACTCGCTAAGTAGTTGGGCCGTGTCGACCTGCAAACGTGAAACGCCATTACCCGAGTTGATGAAGCGAATCACGTCGAGCAACGACTTCACCGGATACACCTCAACCCCCTCGACCATCGCCGCCTCGCGCGCGTTGACTTCCGGCACAATCAGTCGCTTCACTTTCGATCGACGGGCCTCGATCGCAATCGGCAGAGCGCCCCGAACTCCACGCAAGCCTCCGTCAAGCGAGAGCTCGCCCACAAACAGCGCGTCCGGAACCTCCTTCTTATTTAGGCCGCCGTATGCGCCAAGAATGCCAAGCGCCATGGGCAGATCGAATCCCGACCCTTCCTTGCGAATGTCGGCCGGCGCCAGATTGATGGTGATCTGAGTGGGCGGAATATCGTAGCCGCAATTTTTCAGCGCCGCGCGTACGCGGTCACGGCTCTCGCGGACTGCGGCATCCGGCAGCCCGACCGTGTGAAAATGGTCCTCCTGCATCTTGACGCCTGAAACGTCCACTTCCACTTCAATGATGTTGGCGTCGATGCCATACACCGCAGCGCTTAGGGTTTTATAGAGCATAAGAAATACTTGCGAGCGCACTTGTAACGGGGCTCTCAATCTCCGGGGACCAAGCGGATGCGAGATCCCTGTTGGCATCCTAGCCCTTACAAAACCTTCGCGATGTGACGGCCGTCACCCGGTTACCGTGATGGAACGTTTTGGTACGTTCTGGCGAGAAACAGCCGTTTTCGGTGCTAGGCTAAAGCAGTCCCCAGATCAGATTGTGCCCAGGGAGTCGCCCATGGCCGACGAAAACCCAACTCCAAACCGGCTGGAACACGAAGAAAGCCAGTTATGGCGCTGGGCGCTGGGCCTGCTTGTTTTATTTGCAGCGGCAGTGGCGGCACTTTCGTGGCAGGAACTCAAAGACTTACCTTACCGGCTGTGGGCCATTCCCGCCGGACTCTTCGCGCTCGCCATCTTATTCGCGACTTACGCTTTCGGACGCAAGCGCGAGGTGTCAGAGCTCAAGAACATCCTCAAAAGCTTTCAGGATCGAGGCGGCGTCACCCCCTCCGAAGAGCAACTCGATCAACTTGGCCAGTTGATCATGCGATCGCAGCGCAACTTCAAAGAGCTGATCGATTCGCTGGATGAGGTGGCGCTTGCCATCTCGCTCGATGGAACCCTGCGCACGGTTAACCGCCGCACTGCCGAGATTCTAAACTTGTCTTATCAGCAACTGGTGGGTCACAAAATCGAGGAATTCATGGGTGCGCCTATGCGCACGGAAACCCCTGGCGATCTCGCCCGCTTTGTTGAGAAACGGAACTGGTCGGGAGTTGTCGAGATCACCTTAAAGAATGATTCCCGCCGCCGCTACTACGACTGCGTAGTCAACGCCATCGTCCAAAGCGGCGATGTCACCGGAGCCAGCGTGCTGGCGCGCGACATCACTGGTAATCGCGAGAAAGAACAGCGCTTCACACAGCTGTTCGAATCCTTGCAGGAAGGCGTCTACATCAGCAATCTGGAAGGCCGGCTAGTCGAAGTAAACCCGGCGCTGGTCTCAATTTTGGGATACGACAGTAAAGAGGATCTGTTAGATCTTCCACCCGAAAAGCTAAGCGTCAGTGCCAGCGGCGAGTCGTTGCTCGGCAGCACGGGAAGCGATAGCGGCCGCACCCGCACCCGGGAGCTTCGGCTGAAAAGAAAGGACGGCGGTGTCGCTGTGTGCGTGGATACCTCCAGTGGCGTAATGGAAGGCGGACGCATCGTCCGTTACCAGGGCACCTTGGTCGACGTCACCGAGAAGCGCGCCCTGGAGCGCCAACTGAAGCGACAGGAGGAATTCCGTCAACGTCTGCTCGAAAGCTTCCCCGATCTTATTCTTGTCCTCGATCTCAAAGGCCAATACACATTCGTCAGTGCGCGTATCGGCGAACTCCTCGGCTACGGACCAGAACATCTCATGGGAAAAAACGTGGACGACGCGCGGACCACCTCGCCGGAGCTGGCTTCCGTTTTTCGCATGGTGGCGAACGGACATAGCTCACTGACCTCCTGCGAATATGGCTCCCAGCACCGCGACGGTAGTTGGCGCTCGATGCTCGGAGTAGCCAGTCCGCTGCTTGATGCGGAAGGTAAGCCCGCCGGAGTGATCATCTCAGTCCGCGATGTGACCATGGAGAAAAAACTCGAGCAGCAGATTATTCAGAGCGAACGTCTGGCCGCCATGGGACAGATGATTGGGGGCTTCGCCCACGAACTCAATAATCCGCTGACCAGTATTCTGGGCATGGCCGAACTCATGCAGGAAGGCGACGTCGGCGAAGGCGCCCGCAAACAGCTGGTCATTCTGCACCAGCAAGCCAGGCGCGCTGCCGAAATCGTGCAGAACCTGCAATATTTCGCGAGACCGCCCGCTCCCGGGCGCAGCCAGGTCAATCTCAATGAATTGGTCCAGCGCACCGTGCAGATGCAGGCGTATCCGCTGCGTAAGAGCAACATCACGGTAGATTTTCTACCCGAACCCACGATTCCTGCAATCGTGGCTGATCCCAATCAGCTCATGCAAGTATTCTTGAACCTGCTGCTGAACGCGGAGCAGGCCATCCGTGAAAACCGCGAGAAGGGCACGATCCGCATCCGCGTAGGACACAAGCCCGATTCCGTTTGGCTGGTCTTTCAGGACGATGGTCCCGGAATATCTCCCGATAGCCTGGCGCACATCTTCGATCCCTTCTTCACGACCAAACGCCCGGGCCGCGGCACTGGCCTGGGTTTAAGCATCTGCAAAACCGTCCTGCGGGAACACGGAGGGAACATCGAAGCCGCAACTGCTCCGGATGGAGGTGCAGTATTCACCATCACACTGCCAGTAAGGAAAGAAGTAGCGCCGGAGGCAGAGTAAAAGTTCGAGTGGGGGCGCTCAACCTGTTTGCGCTATAGCGCCGGCGGGAAGTCTTCAGCATCTGCGAGACCCGTTGCCATAGCGAAAATTCCAAACCTGAGGAGACCTATGCCATCGGGAGTTTCAGCTCTTTTGAGAGTTGGGATGGTCGTGTTGCTCGTCCCCGTCCTACTCAGCACGGGAGTTTGCGCTGATCCAAGCACGATGACTCATGCGATCGTCCAGATGAGCGGCACCGATATTCCAACCGACTCTTTTTTCACGAAACCAAAGATTTTCTGGCGTGCGTCCAATCAATATTGCCGAGTGGACGAGCAACCATATCCCGAAAAAGGAATTCATGGACGCCTGGTCGTCAACGAACCCGACGCGTGGTTGGTCAATCTGGCGGACAACACGGCCAAACACGTAATCGACCCCAAGCCAACGCTCAACTGCCGGCTCCCAGTCTTCTCGATAGATGAATCAACAGCAAAGGGCGCGATCGGCGAACTCGAAATCGGACGCGAACATGATTTCTTCCAAACCCACGGCGCTACGTTGGTGGATGGGCCGAAGCTACTGTTCAAGGCCAATTATTACGAACTGGAAATCGGAGATGCGGTGCTCAGATTGGTGGAACGAGCCGACAATCACGCGCCGGTTCTCATCCGTTTATTGCGCGGCGTGAAGGAATACAAAGCTCGTTACGAGCTTTGGGAGGAGTTACCTTTCAAAGGCGACCTATTCGCCAAGCCGACCGGCGTGACGATCGAAGAAGTGAAATAAGAGAGAGTTCGTATGGAAACGGTCGATCTTTGATATCACGCTCCTCGTAACGAAAGAGACTGCAGTGAATTGAGCGGCACACGTTGCTTACGGCGAGGGGGATGGCGTAACCCGCACGACCGTCAGCCAAAGGGCGCCGTTATTATCGTGAGACCCCAGTCCCTGACTCAGAGTTCCCGTCGTGGGATCGATGTTAAAGCCCTGAATGCCTCTATCCTCACTGAGATAAAGATATTTGCCGGATAAATCGATGGTTAGCAATGCGCCGTCTTCGCCAAAGGGGGAACCAGGGACCGCCGTGAGCACACCGTTGGTGGGGTCAATGCTGTAGCCGGAAACGGTGCCATCCGACTGGTTCACCGTGTACAAGAAATTGCCGGTCCATGCCAGGGGACCAGGACCGTTCCCGGTGGGAAACACTGAGCCAGGCACGGGGGTGAGGGATCCGGTCTCGCTGTCGATGGAGAAACCCGCAATTTGGTTGGACGCGCCAAGAGCTGTGTATACATATTTACCTGTGTCCACAATGCCAAACGGCTGGTGGTTGAAAAACGTCGTACTCCCTCCAAGCAAAAACGGAGAACCCGGCACAGGGGTGATCGCCCCGCTGGTACTGATGCTGAACGCTAGAACGCCGCCCGGAGTAGTGTCCTCGGATGCGTACAGGTAATTGCCGGAGGGATCGACTACCAATTGTGAGTTGTTGCCCGATGCAAACGGCGAACCCCTTATCGCCTTCGGAACCCCGGTCGCGCTGTCCACCTTAAAGACTTCGATGCTGCCGCTCGCGTCGGCTACGTAAAGAAGATTACTGTTCGGCGCTGTGGCCAACCCCCCGGGAATAGCACTCGCGGGCAAACGGAAGGGAGATCCATCGAGTGCCGTGAGCGCGCCGGTCGCCGGGTGAATCAGGTAGCCGGCGATTTGCGGTACCTGATTCTCGCAGCCGACTGGAAGCGAAACGTAGAGAAACTTGCCCACGGCCACCGAGCCTCCGCTGCAATTAAAAGGAGGAGGAGCAATCACGTTGAAAAAGCTAGAGAAAGCTCCATTCAGCGGATTAATGGCCATCGCCGGGAAAATATTGAGCCGATCGTCAGCGGGGGCGCCATAAAGAAACTCGGAGTCCGAGCCATTGCTGGTTCCGTTGCCTGAGCTGTCGGCGGCAAGACCCGCGGCTGAAGCACCGCCCGTGCCGCACCATCCTAAGGAAAGCGGGAAAGAGACTAACAAAGCGAGTAACACCAGTCCCGTGGAGAAGGATCGAAGCGAGGAAAATCGAAGCGTCTTAATGGGAGCACCCCTGTACAGACTGGCAGTCTGGCACCCGCAAACGGCGAGTGTCAACGCCTGAATCAATGCAGCAAAGTCGAAGAAGTTTTCATTTCTTAAGCGGAAGCGGAACTGAAACTCTACCGCTCCACCGCCATGGCCACTGCATTCCCACCGCCCAAACAAAGCGCCGCAATCCCGCGATGCACATCCCTCCGGATCATCTCGTAGATCAAAGTGACGAGCACACGCGTGCCGCTCGCTCCAATCGGGTGTCCGAGGGCCACCGCTCCTCCATTCACATTGACACGGCTCATATCGAGACCCAATTCTCGAATCACTCCCAGGGCCTGCACCGAGAAGGCCTCATTCAGTTCGTAGAGATCGACCTCATCTTTCTTCCAGCCCGTCTTCTCCCAAATCTTCTGCACTGCACCGACTGGAGCCATCATCACCCACTTCGGTTCGACTCCGCTGGTCGCCTGCGCCACGATACGGACCATCGGCTTCGCGCCCAATTCCTTCGCGCGTTCTGCACTGGTCACGACCACGGCCGCCGCTGCATCGTTGACTCCCGGAGCATTTCCCGCCGTCACCGTTCCGTCTTTCTTAAACGCCGGCTTCAGCGCGCGTAGCGCTTCAATGGTCGTATCCTCCCGCGGCCCCTCATCCTTGTCGAAGATCATCGCGGGCTGCCCTTTTTTCTTCGCCGGAATTTCAACCGGCACAATCTGCGCTTTGAAACGGCATTCTTTCTGCGCAGCAATGGCTTTGCGATGTGAGTTTAAGGCGAACTGATCCTGCTCCTCGCGCGTGATTCCGTATTTTTCTGCGACGTTCTCACCCGTCAGCCCCATGTGATAGTCGTTGTAAATATCCCAAAGCCCATCGTGCACCATGGAGTCGACCAGCTGTCCGTTGCCCAGCCGATATCCCTTGCGCGCGTTCGGCAGCAGATACGGGGCATTGGTCATTGACTCCATGCCACCCGCGACCACGACCGAACTATTGCCCGTCTCGATCGCTTGCGCCGCCAGCGCAACCGCTTTCAATCCCGAGCCGCAGACTTTGTTGATGGTCATGGCCCCGACTTCGGGCGGAAGGCCTCCGAACAATGCAGCCTGCCGCGCCGGATTTTGTCCAAGGCCGGCGGAGATGACGTTTCCCATGATGCATTCATCGACCTGTTCGGGCTTCACATTCGCCCGCGTCACCGCTTCACGCACCGCGACCGCGCCAATCTGCGGAGCCGTCATGTCGCTCAAGCTCCCCTGAAATTTTCCGATCGGTGTGCGGCATCCCGCGATGATTACAACGTCATTGGAACCAGCCATGATCAAGCTCCTTGAAGCGCTCACTACTCAAAACGTCTTTTATTATAGATGGCCTGAAGCATCACGAAGGTTCGCGGGGCGCGCGGAGAGTCGTGGGTTGTTGGTCGCTAGTCATCGGACGATTTTGCGAGCCACGAACGACGATCGACCAACGACCGCGTTGGCGACTCGGATATCACCCGAACTTTTTTTGCACTCCAGCCTCATCGGTGACTTTGGTGCGACGTTGCGCGCGACTCTTTCGATCATTTTTCTCTTGACTTCGTTCTGCGTTGACTATTAACTTCAATCAGTTGCAACAAAACATCGTTGCGAAATTCCATGAAGAATGGAAAGGGAGAATAGATCCATGGCAACTAAAAAGAAAGCAAAGAAAAAAAGCAGCAAAAAGCACTAGGCAACGGCAACAGGCAACAAGCAACGACAAAGGGGACGCGATGAGCGTCCCCAAAGTTTTGGTAGCAAGAAGTTCTTGTGGAGCGCCGGCGTCCTCGCCCGGCCACCGAATCGCCGGCTACTAATTAGCGCGCGCCTTCTTCGGCTGAACCGCAACTACCTTCTCCGTCGCCGGACAAAGATTACGATACGGGCAAAAGGCGCAGTGGAAGCCGGGTTTCGCGCGGAACTCGCCCTCGGCAATTCCTTCCGCCGCTTTTTCCACGCGCAGTTTCGCCGCATCCAACTCGCCGTCAGTTCGCGTCGTAAACACGGGAGTGTTGTTTTCGAGGTTGTAAAAAATCAAATGGTCGGCGCGTTTGCCCCACGCATCTCTGGCGGCAAGCGCATACAACGAAAGCTGCAAGCTCTTGTCCGCTTCTTCCTGCGACTGCGGCTTGCCGGTTTTGTAGTCGACGATGGCAACGGTATCCTCGCCCGTTCGATCCATGCGGTCCACGCGCCCGGCCACTTTGGACGACCCCACGAGTAATTCGAATCTGCGTTCCGTCTCCAACACTTCCGGCGGAGGCAGGCTTCTCGCCACTTCGAAAAACTGCCGCAACTGTTCGATCCCCTGCCGTAAATACAGCTCGTATTGATAGCGATCGGCAATGCCCGCGGAAGCCAGATACGACCGGAACTGTTCGATCAAATCCTCGTCGTTGATCTCGCGCTGGTAGCGCACGGCATCATAAAAGGTATGCAGCACGTTGTGCATGGCTGCTCCGTAATGCAGCGACGCGGAAATATCGCGTGGCAGGTTCCACTCCCGTTCCAGCTTGAAGCGCAGCGGACACTCTTCATAAATAACGATCGCCGATGCGCTCAGGCCGGTAACAAAATTTGCGGTGGGAGGCATGAGCAGCCACGCCGCAACTTTGGAATGCTCCAAGGCCACGCGCTCTTCCTCCGCGAACAAGGTGTCCTGCACCGCTGCGGCCGATCGCGTTGACCAGAATTTCCTGTAAGCCGAGTTGCACATGAAATCCCGCAGAAACTGCGTTGGCTTCGGATCTTTCTTGCCCCTCCCGAGGTGCGCGTAGATCGTCAGCGAGTCTTTCGCGCGCGTCATGGCCACATAAAAAAGTCGCCGCTCTTCCTCTTCGTGTAATCGTTTGTCGTCATTCGCGGCAGTCCCTGAACTGCGCAACTCCTCGGGAAACGCGATCAATGGTTCTTTGTAGGCGCACGGAAACCACGGAGACGATCCGCGAATGATGGCGACGTGCTTGTACTCAAGTCCTTTAGCGGCGTGCGCGGTCAATAACTGCACCGCATCATCCTCGCTGCGGGGCAGCGGAATCGCTCCGCGCGCCTGCACAAAATAATCAAGGTAATCCAGAAACTCAGAAGGGCTGCCGGTTTCGGTGATGGCCTTGTTGTGCCAAACCTCCACGAATTTCACGAACGTCGTCACCAAATCCGAACGCTCGAGCGCAAAATGCCGGACGACCTTCTTCACCGCATCGTCGGCGCGTACTCCGTCCTTCTTCACTTCGGAGTGCAGGGAGTCAACGCTCTCCAGTACCGCCAGACCATTGGGCAGTTTGCTCAGCACCACCCGCAGATCGAGCTCGTCCCGCCGAACCGCTCGCATGGCCGCCCGCAACTCCACCGGATTGATTTTGAACTGCGGCAACGCCGCTACGCGAAACAAACTCGCGGCATCGTTAGGGGACATCGCGGCCGTGAGGCAGGCAACCACATCACGCACCTCCGGCGTATCGAGAATGTCTAACCCTTCGATCGAAAACGGGATGCCGCGCTCGGAAAATTCCTGCACCAGCTCTTCCCGATGGCTATGAATCCGCGACAGCACGCCGAAATCACTCCAGCGACAACGTTGCTCCTTCCGTGTCTTTTGAATTTTCCGTGCAAGGTCAGCCGCCTCTACTTCCCTCTCTCCCCAGGTAACAATTTCAACCAGCGGCGCCGCCCCAGAATCGCCATTTTTCGCGGCCTCTTCGTCGCGCAGAGATTCTAGAGGCGTCCGTCGGTACGAAACCGTCGCTCCCTGGTGCGAAAATACCGGGGGATTTTCGTTCACGATGCCGAACGCACTCCGCAGAATCGGAGTGAGTGATCGCCGGTTCTTTTCGAGAGCCACCGTCTGTGCAGCAGGAAATTTTTTCAGAAATAGCGTGAACGCTTCACTCGACGCTCCGCGGAACTGGTAAATCGCCTGATCCGGATCACCGACCGCGAACACATTCGCCTCAGGTCCGGCGAGCAGCGAGAGAATCTCCACCTGCGCGAAATTCGCATCCTGAAATTCATCAACCAGCAGGAAGCGCGTGCGGAGCCGTTCTTCCTCGAGCAACGCGCCATCAGTCTTCAGCAAATCATGAGCCTTGGTGATCATGTGGCCGAAAGTACCAAGATTTTTGTCGCGGAGCATCTCGTCGACGGTCGCGAACACGCGCGCGATCTCGCGACAGCGTTCCAGAATTTCGGCGTCTTCCATTTCCGTCTGCTTCTTCGAGCTGGTTACTCGCGGAAATGCGACCTCTCCACGTTCCAGGCGAACCACATATTCGGAATATTGTTCGGGGCCAACCAGTTCATCCTGACAACGGCGCATGAAATCCAGCAGACTGTCGAGGAACTGACCGACATTGGCTGCCCGAACAAAGTACTTCAGCCGCAGATCGCGAATTCGGCGTCCGCAGAAACACCCACAGATCTTTTTCATCGAGCACGCCAAACCCTGCGCCACGGCGGTTGAGCAGGCCGTTGCACCAAGCGTGAAAACTGCAGGCCTGTAAACCTTCGATCGGAGTGCCTTTCAACTCATCCCGAACCCGCCCCATCATTTCCGCGGCGGAGTTGTCGGTATAAGTCAGCGCGACAATTTCGTCAGGGCGCGCATGACCTTCACGGATAAGATTCGCGACCCGTTGGGTAAGAACAGTCGTCTTTCCCGTGCCCGCGCCGGCGATCACCAGCATCGGCCCAGCGACATGCGCGATGGCCTGCTGCTGCCGTTCATCGGGAACGATGGGAACGATTTTCGCGGAAGGCTTGATCACAGGTAACTTCGCCGTAGATGAGTTATTCGCAGTCACAAGCCGGAGAATATCAGAGTCGGTTGTGGAACACTCAGCTTGCCGGAATGCCTGCGGAGTCGATACCCCGGCGGCCCGCTAAATCACCGCAGCGCATCGAGTGCGAGCGCACTGGCAACAATCGCCGCCGTCTCCGCGCGCAGGATGGTGGGCCCCAGCGAGGCCGCCGTCCATCCGTTTTCATGAAACCACTCCAGTTCACCGTCCGCCCATCCGCCTTCGGGCCCAACCGCAAGTGCCACATCGCTCGCCGACGACTGCGACCGCAAAACATCGGCAAGACTGGCGTTCTCCGCTTGGGCCAGAGATTCAGCAAGCACAACGCGGTGTACCACCTCGACCGGAAGCACGTCCGCACCAGCAAGTTCTTTGAGTTTGACCGGCGCTGCAACCTCCGGAGGTCCGGACTGTCGCGACTGTTCTGCCGCTTGGCGAGCGATGCGCAGCCAGCGTTCGCGCCGTTTCACCGCTGCTGTAGCCAGATGAGCATCGGTACGCCGAGCAATCACGGGAATGATTCGCGCCACGCCAATTTCCGTGCATTTCTCGATCGCCCACTCCATGCGATCGAATTTGAAAATGGCGAGCACCAGACAGATCTTAGGCCGAGCCAGCGGATCATTCCCCGACGACTGACGCGGCCTATGGCCAAGCTCGAACTCAACCCGATCGTTAGAGATAGCAGTGATAACTCCGGGGCGAACTTCAGAACCGGTTGCGACATCGAACTCGTCGCCGATCTGAGCCCGCAGAACGCGAGCCAGATGCGCCGCATGCTCACCCACTAAAGCAGCCCGGTCTCCGCTAACTTCGTCGGCGATCCAGCGGCGTCGTGTCATGAATTGTTTAATCTGTGGGGCTCTTGCTGTGACCTACACAAACATGTCCTTAACGCGCCCCAGCAGCGTCCGGTGCTCCGGCTTATTTTCCACTGGAGCCAGCTGACCCAGTTCCGCCAGCAGTTCACGTTGGCGTTTATTCAGTTTCCCAGGCGTCTGGATTCGCACTTCGACGTAGAGATCGCCTTTGCCATGTCCATTCAACACCGGCACACCTTTATTACGAATGCGAAACGATGTTCCCGACTGGGTGCCCTCCGGCACTTTGAGTTTGTGTTCTCCCTCTAAGGTCGGAACGACAATCTCAGTACCTAGCGCCGCCTGCGGAAAAGAGACCGGAACCACGCAATGCAGATCATTGCCCTCGCGCTCAAAGAAGGCGTGCTCCTTCACGTGAAGCACAATATATAAATCGCCCGCCGGTCCTCCAAACGCGCCCGCTTCGCCAAGGCCCGAGAAACGAATTCGCGTGCCGTCTTCCACACCCGCCGGCACTTTCGCCTCGACCACCCGCTCGCGCAATAAACGTCCTTCACCTTTACACTTTGGACAAGGATCCGTAATCACGCTGCCTGCTCCCTGGCACGTGGGACAAGTTCGCGCGATACTGAAGAACCCTTGCTGATAGCGCACCTGCCCGCGCCCATTGCAAGACTTGCACGCAACCGGCGCTTTGCCCGGAGCCGCACCCGCACCGCGGCAAGCGTCGCAGGTCTCATGCCGCCGGATCCTGACTTCCTTGTCGACGCCAAATACCGCTTCTTCAAATTCCAGATTCAGATCTTCGCGGAGATCGGCCCCACGCTGAGCCCGACTGCGACGCCGTCCGCCCTGGCCGAACATATCGCCAAATCCGAAAATGTCGCCGAAGATATCGCCGAAATCCTGGAAAATCGCCGGATCGAATCCCGCCGGACCGCCCCCGTTTCCACCCAGGCCCGCGTGCCCGAAACGATCGTACAAACTTCGCTTGTCACTATCGGCCAGAATCGCGTAGGCCTCCGTGATCTCCTTGAACTTATCTTCCGCCTCAGGATTATTCGGATTGCGATCGGGATGGTACGTCATCGCAAGTTTGCGATACGCACTCTTGATTTCCACGTCGGTGGATGCGCGGGTGACCCCGAGCACTTCATAAAAATCGCGTTTTGTATTAGCGGCCAGAAACTCCCCCACTCTTTCTTATCCAACTATTTTGTGCACCCGGAAATCAGCCCTTGCTATTGCGCGCAACCCGCACCATCGCCGGACGCAACAGGCGCTCCTTATACTTGTAGCCGCGCTGCAACTCGTCGAAAACGTGATGGTCTGGCACCTCATTCGTATCCACCATCTCGATCGCTTCGTGAATCCGCGGATCAAACGGCTGCCCCATCGCAACAATCTGCTGCACTCCAACTTTCTGCAGCGCATCCTGAAACTGCCGGTAGATCAGCTCAACGCCATTGCGGAAATCCGTGGGATCCGCATTCGCCTTCAACGCCCGCTCAAAACTATCCAGCGTAGGCAGAAAATTCTTGATGACCTCCGCTGCCGCGAACTCACGAAATTCCTGCTGTTCACGCACCGAGCGTTTGCGCGCGTTATCAAACTCCGCCTGCAACCGCGCCAGACGATCCAGCAAAGCATCGCGTTCCACTCGAAGCTTTTCCGCCTCCGACACCGCGCCGGCATTTGGCATCGCCACGGGCACAGCACCCTCCCCGCCCTCAGCCGGAGGGAGCGCGTGATCGATATCCTCCGCCCTCGGATTTTGCGATCGATTTCCCGATCGAAGATCATCCGAACGACGATCATCCGACCTCAAATCAATGTTGCCCTCAGTTTTTCCGTTTCCTCTACGCATACTCCCGCCTTACTCCGATTCATTCAAAAGTTTGTCAAACAGCCGCGCGATGTACGACACCGCCGACATCGTATGTTGATAATCCAGCCGTGTAGGTCCAATCACAGCCAGCGATCCCATCACTTCTCCGCCCACGCGTGCCGGAGCCCCGATCAGCACAAAATTCTGCAACGAAGAAGCGGACGAAGGCAGCGCCTCATCGAGCCCAATCACCACGCGCACCGCTTCCTGCCGCGTGTCGAGATAAGCCCCGAGTAGCTTCACCACTTTTTCTTTTTCCTCCAACGTCCGGAGCATTCCCTGCAAACGCTCCCGATCTTCCTGCCCCGTCACCTGATTCGTCACCAGGTTCGCCGCGCCTTCAATAAACACCGCCTGCGTATCGTCACTCGGAGCCAGCGCACCCTGCTGATACAACTGTGCGATCGACGTCATCAGCCGGTCATACTCACTGCGGTCTTTTTCCAGGCGTCGCGCAATCTCCGCCCGGACCTCGCTCATGATCCAGCCGCGAAAATTCTCGTTGATATACCGCGCCGCCAAATCAAGATCCGACTGCGGAATATCCAGCCGCAGCACGCGATCGCGCACTACTCCCGACCGGGCCACCACGACCGCCAGCACTTTCTGATCGCTAAGCCGCGAAAAGTACACATGATCAAGCGCGTTCCGCGGACCGCTGGTCGCCACCGTAACCCCAACGCTGTGCGAAATCAGGGAGAGCACGTGCGAAGTCCGCTCCATGAATTCCTCAACGTCAGTCACGCCCGTCAGAGTGTCTTGAATAATGCTCTGATTTTCGTGCGAAAGGTGCGCCTCGCCGCTCAATTGCTCGACATAATAACGATAAGCTTCCGGCGTTGGCACGCGCCCCGCCGAAGCATGCGGCTGCTCCAGAAATCCAGCATCCGCCAAATCGGCCATCACATTGCGGATCGTAGCCGCGCTCAAACCTTCACGACTGGAACGCGCAAGCGTGCGCGACCCCACCGGCTCTCCGCTGGCAATAAATGTTTCGACGATGGCGGTCAGGATTTCGCGCTCCCGTCCGCCGGGTGGCCCTGCAGGCATAGCTTCCCGAATTTCGGAGCTGAAGCGCTCCCCTTAAATACTTTAGATGCAGGGGCTTAGATTAGGATTCCGCCGCCCCTAATGCGATTTTAGGGAGTGCCGGCGGGGGTGTCAAGGAATTGGCGGAGTTCGCTATGCGAAGGGGCTAAACGGCGCTGTCACTCAGCGAAGCACTGCCGAAAACTCCGGTTACGACATTTGTGTTTCCAGCAAAGAACCCGCGGTGTCTAATCGGAAAAACCCCTCGACGGGGCCGCAGAAAGCTCTAGAGTCTTCGAGATATACTGCCCCTCGTATCGCCGCAATAAACAATGACTGGCAAACCTCATGTTGCAGTAATCGGCGCGGGCGCGTTCGGCGGATGGACCGCCCTCTATCTTCTCCGCAGCGGAGCACGCGTGACCCTGATCGACGCCTGGGGTCCAGGTAATTCACGAGCTTCCTCTGGAGGCGAAACCAGAATCATCCGTGGCGCTTACGGCCCCGATCAGCCCTACTCAAAGCTGGCCGCCCGCGCCCTCGAACTCTGGAAGCATCACCAAACCGAGTGGAAGCGAAAATTCTTTTTCCCCATAGGCGTCCTATGGATGGCCGAGGCCGATGACGCCTACGAACGCGGCTCGCTGCCCTTTTTGAAAGATGCCGGAATACCGTTCGAGCAGCTCTCGGTAAACGAACTCGAACGCCACTGGCCACAAATCAACTTTGAGAAAGTCGAGTGGGGCATCTACGAATCGCAAAGCGGATACCTTCTAGCGCGCACATCGACACAAGCCGTAGTCGATCGGTTTGTAGCCGAAGGCGGAGAATATCACCAGGCTGCGGTCACGACACAAGATCTGGAAAGCGGCCAATTGAAGTACCTCACGCTTTCCGATGGCTCGACGGTAGTTGCCGATCGCTACATCTTCGCCTGCGGTCCGTGGTTGGGAAAGTTGTTCCCGGACACCATCGGCCCGCATTTCCAATCGACAAAGCAAGAGATATTTTTCTTCGGCACGCCCGCGGGCGACGCCCGCTACAACGAGGAGAACCTACCCGTATGGGCCGATCACAGCGATCACTTCATGTACGGGATTCCTGGCAACCAGGGACGTGGATTCAAAGTAGCCGATGACACACGCGGCCCCGAGTTCGATCCAACCTCCGGCCAACGTCTGGTTAGTGAAGATAATTTGAAGAGCGTGCGCAGCTATCTCGCCTACCGTTTTCCGGGAATGAAAGACGCGCCGTTGCTCGAGACTCGCGTCTGCCAATACGAAAATACGACCGACAATAATTTCATCATTGATCGGCATCCGCGCAACGCGAATGTTTGGATTGTAGGAGGCGGCTCCGGCCACGGCTTCAAGCACGGGCCGGCGTTGGGGGAAATGGTATCCAAGCTGGTATCGAAAGATGAGACGGCAGACCCGCTCTACCGGTTGGCGAGATTCGAAAAGCAAAAAGCGAGGCGCTAACCGCGAACGGCCGTTTTATTGAATCTGAATCACGCTCTCCGTGCTGCTGGCTTTGATTTCTTCTACTCGCGCCACAACGTTGCGAGCGAAAGCAAACAGCGACTTGGCGTGCGGCGAATCTTCTCCCTCGAGCACCGATGGAGAACCGCTGTCACCGGACTTGCGAATTTCAGGATCTAGCTCCACATTCCCAAGAAAAGAAATGCCGAACTGTTTCGCCGTTTTCTCGGCGCCACCGCGCGAGAAGATATCGACTTCATGCTGGCAGTGTGGGCAAACAAAGTAGCTCATGTTTTCCACCATCCCCACGATATCGACTTTCATCTGGCGGAACATCTCAACGGCCTTGCGCGCATCCTGCAGCGAAACGTCGGACGGGGTAGAAACAACGATCGCGCCAGTTAGCGGAACCGTCTGAATCAACGAAAGCGCAACATCGCCGGTTCCGGGAGGAAGATCGATGATGAGATAGTCAAGTTGTCCCCATTGCACCTGTCCCAAAAATTGCTTGATGATCGAATGCAGCATCGGGCCGCGCCAGATCAGTGGCTTGTCCCCGGGATTAAGAAATCCGACCGAGATGACTTTGAGCCCATGCGAATGAATCGGAGCAATCTGATTCTCGCCCATCACTTTCGGTTGTTCGTTGGTGCCCAGCATGAGCGGAACATTCGGACCATAAACGTCGCCGTCAAGCAGTCCAACTTTGAGCCCCATCTTGCTCAGCGCGACCGCAAGGTTGACCGAAAGCGTAGTCTTGCCGACTCCTCCCTTGCCCGAACCGACGGCAATGATGGCGTTGACGCCAGGTAAAGGCTGCGGAGTAGGTTGCTGCTGACCAGGATGATGGGAATGAGCGCTCATGTGCCGATTATACGGGAAGCGAAGAAGGACCCAACCATCAGCACTCGGCCCTCAGTAAAAGTTGATCTTCCGTTTCAATAGCGAACTGTTGAACGCTGACTGCTCAGCAGTTTCCTTCACCCGTCGCCACTTTGCCCCCGAAGGTTCGATAGAGGAACACAAAACCTGCGATGGCAAGGACGGCAGCTAAAGTGCCCCAAGCCAATCCGACGCTCAGGCCACGGCCACCCCCTGCGTTGTAAATCGTGATGTCGTATTGATGATCGCGTCCCGGCAACATGACGGGATAAACGGCGAACGCCGCACCCGCCAACATGAAAGCGATGTAAAGGCTGGAGGAGATGAACGCCAGCTTCTCTTTCCCTTTCGGATTGGCCCAGAGCATTGCTACCAGACTGGAAGCGATAAAGATTGGAACCAGCACCCCGATCTTATGGTTCTGGTAGTTGGTCACGATGTCTGGCTGTATGAAGTAAGTTGCGACCATGGAACAGATGGTCAGGAAAAACTGCACCGGCCAGCACAGCAACGCGAACCCGCGCGCGCGGCGGCCAAGGTCGCCGTCGGTCTTCAGAGCAATGTAATAAGCGCCATGCGCGGTAAATGTGATCAGCGCCAGGGCTCCGATGAGTACGGTGTACCAATCGAAAATGCCGACCGCCGAACTGAGTTTGAAATTCGTCCACAGCGGCAAAGAGAAATAGCCGTTGGAATCCAGAGGAACTCCGCGCACCACGTTTCCCATCATTACGCCGAACGACACAATCAGCAGAATGCTGGAAACACAGAAAACCACGTCAAAGAAAGCCTGCCATTGCGCCGCGCCGATGTGCCTGCGCAATTCGGCGCCGATGCCTCGTATAACAAGCAGCCCGAGCACCACCGTAAGCAGCATGCAAAATCCGCTGAAAGAGGCGGCATAAAGTCGAGGGAAGGCGAAGTAAAGCGTGGCGCCGATTGCGATCAACCAAAGTTCGTTGCCATCCCAGACCGGACCGATAGCCCGCAACAAACGGCGGCGCTCGTCGTTCGTCCTCGCCGCAATCAAATAAATAGCACCCGCACCAAGATCGAATCCGTCAAGCACCAGATAAGCCACGATCATCGCCGCGACAATCCAAAACCACAGACTGGCCATAGTTATCTCGCTCCATTACTTCGAGCCGACGGCATCAGGATCTCCTCATTAACACGAACTTCAGATACGAACTTCCTTCCGGCGTGCCGATTCCGCCCGTCGAATCTCGCGACGCCGTAGCGCATCTTCGTAACGACGCTTCTCATCTTCGGTTTCGGGGATCACTGGCGGCACCACCAGTCGATTCCCTGCCTCATCGATGGCAACGAACGTAAGATAGGCCGAACTTACGTGGCGATTCTGTTCCGAGCGGTAGTTTTCTACCCAGACCTTGACTCCAACTTCCATCGACGTGTTGAAAACTCGATTCACCGACGCCCGCAGAATGACGAGGTCGCCAACGCGCACCGGCACCAGAAAATCCATGTGATCGATCGACGCGGTCACCACTCGCTGCCTCGAATGACGGTGCGCGGCCATCGCGCCCGCCAGATCGATCCAATGCATCAAACGCCCGCCCACCAGCGCGTTCAGCGGATTGGCGTCATTCGGCATCACAATCTCCGCCATTTCAGAGATTGATTCGTGCACCGGACGGGGCCGGGTTAACCTCGCTTTATCTTCGTCGTTCATAATTAGGTGGTTCCTAGAAGATCGTTCCTCGAATATCGGTGAAATCCTCGCTCCCGAAATTCAGACAAGAATCGAGGTCTGCCGCAGCCGGTAAGCCTGCAGAAAAGAGCCCGCCAGCCTGGACACACGCGGATCGGTATGCGGATTGACCCATGATTCGCTCGCCAGATCGAAGATCAGCTTTCCATTTTCCATGGGACCATGAGCGAGCTCGCAAACGAAGTTGATCGCGATCTGGTCCTCTCCGACGTGCGCTACTGAAAAGCGAATCGCGTCCCAGTCGCGCTGCAGCGGCAGATGCGCACAGCCGCTGGCATAACCCAGATTGCAGAGCTCTCGTACCTGCGTCTCGGACGGCGTCAATTCCCGGCCCGAAGCGCGGCAATTTCCGACCCATCCGGCGCCAAGCGGCAGTCGCGACGGATGCGGCCACGAACCGTCGTTGACGATTTCAGTCGGCACAAAAAACGGGCACGCCAAATCGGTTTCCTCGAAGAACTGTCATTGTAACGCGAGGCACGTTTCTGCCGTGATATGAATAGAGAAACACGTTTTCGGCAGTAGTGTGTTCGCTAAGACCTGACACCCAAGACTTGAGACCTAATCCTATGGATCGTATTGCCATGCTAAGCGAAATTCTAACTGCAAATCCCGAAGATTCGTTTGCGCGTTACGGATTGGCCGTCGAATACTCCAACGCGGGGAAAATCGACGAGTCCCTTCAGGAATTCAAAACGCTGATCGCGAAGAACGCCGACTACACTCCCGCCTACTTCATGGCCGCGCAAACTCTGGCCAAGGCCAGCCGGGTGGACGAAGCCAAACGATTCCTGGTCGATGGAGTGTCATCCGCGCGCCGCACCGGCAACACGCATG
Organism: uncultured Acidobacteriaceae bacterium; assembly: GCA_963807725.1. Lineage (GTDB taxonomy): Bacteria > Acidobacteriota > Terriglobia > Terriglobales > Acidobacteriaceae > Acidiflorens. The sequence goes on along the minus strand of CAWECL010000019.1, from coordinate 620,386 downwards.
CGCAAGCCGAGATGACCGCCATGCTGGAAGAACTTGGGTGAGGCGAGGTCAGCGGTTAGAGGTGCAGAAATAACAACAAACGGTCTGCCGGACATTGAAGGTTTTCAACCTCTGCAATCTGACCTCTAACCTCTGCCCTGATCTGGCTTCACCCCGGTGCTACACTCTCCTGTTCGCAGGAGGTGACGCATGCGCCGTCTTTTCTTCGCTCTCCATTATTTTTGTTGTCGTGACCCTTACTCTTCCCGCATTCTCTCAAGCCAAGCGTCCCTTCACTTTCGAGGACCTGATGAAGCTCAAGCGCGTCGGCGAGCCCGTGCTTTCGCCGGACGGGAAGTGGGTGCTCTTTGCCGCAGTCGACGTGGATCTGGCGGCGAACAAAAGACATCTCACATCTGGATCGTGCCGCTAGCGTGGCGGATCGGAGCGCGTGATCGTCCCTGACCAGGACGGCGATCGTCCCCGCTGGGCCCCCGATGGCAAGCGCTTCGCTCTTTATCTCGAGCAAAGATGGCGGATCGCAAATTTGGATTGCGGATTTTGATAGCGCCAATGGGACTGTGACCAGCGTGCGCAAACACACCGCAATTGCAACCGAAGCCGGCGGCGAACTTTGGTCTCCGGATGGCAAGAACATTGTCTTCACTTCGGACGTCTATCCGGAGTGTGATGGCCCACCTGCCGAAGAGCAGGATTGTAATGCCAGAAAAACCAAGGTGGCCGAAGAATCGAAGGTCAAAGCCATCATTTTCGATCGGCTTCTCTATCGTCATTGGAACGCATACAAACGCGGCACGCGCACACACATTTTTGTGGTTCCGGATGTGCTGGCGTCTGCGCGTTCGACGCCGGGTGCTGGTATCGCGCCGCCTCCGCCGCGCGATCTCACGCCGGGCGATTACGATGCGCCTGTGTTCTCACTTGGCGGTCAGGACGATTACGCCTTCTCGCCCGACGGGCAGGAGATCTGCTACACCTCGAATCACGACAAGGTAGAGGCCACCTCGACCAACAATGATCTGTGGCTCGTCTCCGTGAATGGCGGAGCCGCGAAAAATATTACCGCCGATAATCCGGCGAGCGACTCAACGCCGCTCTATTCGCCCGATGGCAAGTACATCGCCTATCGCGCCCAGCAGCGTCCCGGATATGAGAGCGACCGATTTCGGCTGATGCTGTATGACCGGAAGACGGGGAAGAAGGACGATGTGATGGGCGGCGACTTAGACCGGTGGATCGGGACAATTGCATGGGCTCCGGATTCGTCGCAAATCTACTTCACCGCTGAGAACGCTGGCAATTCTCCCATCTTTGAGTTTGGAGTCGGAGGCCCCCTCAATGGCCGGCGCTGGCCTAGGCAAATCGTTGGCGGTTTCAACGACGACCTCGCGCTGAGTTCCAACGGCCAGGCTCTTGTTTTCACTCGGATGTCGATTGGCGCTCCGACCGAGATCTATCGCGCGGCGACTCACTTCTCGCCTTGCGAGGTTGGGATCGCGGGCAAGGGATTGGAGCCTCGCTATCAAGTTGCGGAATGCGAACTCTCGAAATCCGAGCCGGTCACGCACTTGAACGCAGGCCTACTCTCGTCGATTGATATGTCCCCGCTCGAACCCTTCTGGTTCACCGGCGCACACGGCGACAAAGTCGAAGGCTTCCTCATCAGGCCGCCGAACTTCGATCCCACAAAAAAGTATCCTCTAAAGTTCATCATCCACGGTGGCCCTGAAGTTCCCATGGGCGACGAATGGAGTTATCGCTGGAATGCGCAGCTTTTTGCAGCGAGCGGATACGTGGTTATCGAAATCAATTTCCATGGCTCACCCGGATACGGGCAAAAATTCATCGATGCGATCAATGGCGACTGGGGCGGCGCTCCGTTTGAGGATCTGATGAAGGGGCTTGACTATGCCGAGAAGACTTATCCGTTCATCGACAAGGACCGCGAATGTGCTCTGGGCGCGAGTTACGGCGGCTACATGGCGAACTGGGTGCTCGGCCACACCGACCGTTTCAAGTGCATCGTCACGCACGACGGTATGTTCAATACTTTCTCCGCCTGGGGAACAACCGAGGAACTCTGGTTCAATAACTGGGAGTTCAAGGGCACTCCGTACACAAATCCTGAGATGTACGAGAAATGGAATCCGCGCAATGCTGCCAAGAATTTCAAAACGCCAACTCTGGTTGTCCACGGCCAGCTCGATTACCGCCTCGACGTTAGCGAAGGCTTGCAGCTTTTCACCACGCTGCAGCTCATGGGCGTACCGTCGAAAATGCTTTACTTCCCCGACGAAGGCCACTGGGTACTGAAGCCGCAGAACTCGCAGTTTTGGTACAAGACGGTCAACGACTGGGTCGATCAATGGACTAAGAAGTAGCTCGCTGCCGGCCGATGGTTGAGGGATCAGGGCAAGAAGTTATCCCCGGCCAGTACGAGACAACTTCGCTTGTCATTAGGAAACGGGAAGCTGGGGACTAAGTTGGGTTGAGTCTCAACAATCGGGACCGCATCTGAAACGACGATTTTCTTCTGCACTGGTGATGCTGCTCCTGACGATGGTGATTCCTTCTTCGCCGGTTCCGTGAGCTTGGACGGCGGACACGACACATTATCAGCATACTCATCCTGGACCGCATCGGACGGGATCGATTTTCCGCGATCGCTGGCGGAGTCTGCAGGCGATTCAGCACAAGCCAGCGCAGGCGCCTCGGGCATTGGCGGCGGTTCGGCGCTCGCGTCGTCCAGAGGCAAAGCGAACAGCTCTATGACCGAGCTTTGCGGCTCCGCGGTTGCTCTACCAGTCTGTGGCACATCTGGAATATGCGGAGTTTTCCCAACCACATGCACAGGCGAATTTCCAACGATGGCTGCGAGATTCTCCATTTCGAATTGCACATTCGAAGTGGCTGCGCTCACCGCGATGAACAAATCGCATGGTCCCAACATTTGCCGCCGAAGGCACCACGGTTGCCAAGCCGCTCTGACTGGTGACTACCTGCGCCTGCGACGATCCAAGAAGAATAGGCGGCCTGTTTGCGCCTGCCGCGTCACCATCGCCGCCACCTGGAGCGCCGCCCTGCTCTGTGCTGAGTCCTGTCAGCGTAGTCTCAAACGCCACGGTCACACCCATGACCGGATTCGCAACCGGCGAACCGTCCGTTACCCGCATCACCAGCGGCTGAAACGATTGCCCGGTCACTACAACTTGTGCCGAGCCGCTTACCGTTTCCAGTGTCCACGCCGTCGCCGGAGTGGAGAACAAAGTAAAGGTTTGGCACGGTGAATTGTTCGGAGCGACACAGGCACTCACCTGGACATCCGCATTTTGATTCGTGAGCATAGCGCTGGTCGTTGCGAATCCAGAGGAATTTGTGACCGCGCTGCCCGATGATAGCGAAGCCGTTCCGTTCGTGACTTTGAAATTGATGGTCACGTTCGGGAGCGGGGTTCCGAGGTCGAGCATCTCCACTGTGATGGGCACAGCAATAGTTGCACCCTGCCCAATCCATCGCGTCGGCGTCACCGCGACCAAATCGACGGTGGACGAAGTCGCGACTACCGTCGTCTGCTGCGATTGCGGCGGCGAGTAGGATGCCGGCGCCACGGCGATGGTAATCGTGCTCGCCCCCGTCACCGTCGGCGTAACCGAGCTCGATGATTCTCCGACTTCGTCGCTGAGCACTGAACACGACGAGGCTCCGTTGCAGGCCGAGAACCGCAGGCCGTTCGTCGCACCCCAGGCAACGGTCGCGCCATTCACTGGTGTGACGCCATCGGCCGCCACCACTCGCACGCGAAGTTCGTTTGCGGCTGCCGCTCCCACGGGCGCGAAGGGCTCCGTGCCCTGCAAAAGTAGCAATCGGTCACTGGCCAGAGCTCCATACGTGAGTGCGCCAATCATCTGTGAAAAACCGCCGCTAACTACATCCATCACCTGGATCGTTGCCAAGCCGTCCTGCAATCCAGCGGGCATAGCCGCTTGAATCTGGCTCGCCGACGCAGAGAGTGTGCTGGCATTGTTGCTGCCCGCGGTCACCAGCAGCTCCGGGCTGAACCCCGTTCCACTGAGCGTGGCTACACCTCCCGCCAGGCTGAGTCGCGCTGGAGTCACCGTATCCGAATACAACAAGTGAGCTTGATAGAAATAGTCAGGACGGCCATCTCCGCGATAGTCCGCCACTGCGAGCCGGTAGGTGTCGGTCGCGGTGAACTGGGCATCCAGCCGGCTCAGTCCAAAGGTTGGCGAGTTGAATGCGGAAGGCGTGGCAGCCGGCGCAGGATTGCCGCTCTCATCGCTCAATTGCCAGATTCCGATCACGGGTAATAACTTCGTTTCCGTAGGTGCACCCGTTTCATCAAGCGCCATGACCGACACAGAAGCCGTACGGTTCGCCTGCACGGCAAACTGGAAAAAGTCCGTGCTGCCATAACCCGCTATCCACGACCCCCACGCTCCCCCCTGTGGAATGGTTGCAGGATTCGCATACGTCGACCCGCTCCCCGGATGCGTCTGCGCGATTTCGCTCTGCAACATCAGGATGTCGCGCTCCGCATTCGATCCGTTCGTCACCGTGACCACGACCGGGGCGAATGAACCAGACGGAGCCACTTGCGTCGGAGCATAAGACTCCACGCCCGACGACCAGTATGGATCCAACGCCTCCACGCTCAACTGATACTGAGCGATGGTTTGTCCGGGCGGAATCATCAATTCGCCAAGATCGAAAAAACCCTCCAACGAAGGATCATCCGATCCCCACCGGTTGTACGGCAGCCCATTTTCATCCACGTATCCATCGATGATGTTCCCTGCATTGCCGCAAAACGCGAATCCGGAGGCGGACGTCACCACATATTGCTCCGACGGGATACCAGATACCATCAAGCGCGCAACCACGTTGACGCCCTGCATCGGTTGCGCCGCATTTCCCGAAGCATCGGCGAAATAGAGGCCGCCGTAAATTCTGCCCGCCGGTTGCGCGCTGCTGCCGGGATAAAGACGCCCCAGCGAGTCCATGTCATCCATCTTAGGAACGGCCGCGTTGGGAAAGCACGCACCGATCGGCACGCAAGAAATCGGATCAATAAAATGCATCACAGGAAATCCCGCGAAATCATCGCTGTCCGGCGGCGGTTGCCGCGTCACCACATTTACATTTGCCTGCGACCATCCCACGCCAAGAGTACGCGCGAGCACGCGCAGCAGGCGGTACTGAACGTCAGATAGCTGCGCGCTCGTCGCTGCGCAGATTCCATTGATCACCACCAGCGAATGCACGATATTCCCGCTCGTGGAGAAGTTGTCGGGCTCGCCGTAGACGGCGTTCGTAAAGCAGTCTGATATATCTCCGGCACCATCGCCAAGCAAAGCGTCGGTCACCGTTCCGTCATAGTCGTAAACAATCCCCACCGGAGTTCCCGTGGCTGACGAGGTAATGTCGGCCGGCGCTGTCACCACTCCGAAGCCGTTGGTCTCGATATTGCTTCCGGTGACGTCTTCGGCAAGATGCCCGCCTTGCGTTGCGGTAAGCGCAACTCCGGAAATGTTGGTCCACGTACTGAAAGCCGTGGCAACCAACGCATCCGCTTGCGATCCTGTCAGGATCGGGCTCAAGTCCCCCTGGTCCGTGAAGTATTCGACCGAGCCGTTCGCCCAGATCAATGCCTGGCCCTCTACTCCGAGGTTGTAGCCGGAGCCCGCCACAAAGGCCGGGCCTGCCGCCAGGCTAGCTGCAGCGCCGCAAGTCAGAAGAACGATGACTGACAGAATGTGCCGGCGCATATCTACTCCTCGCGGGCGCTGCGGATCGCCCGCTCCAGTTGAATCAGACTGATTTGAGTGCCACTGACCGCCCTTTGATCGGAAGCCGTCCGCGGTCGTCGCGCCGACTCTCTCTGTGACGATCCGCTCTGTGGGGTGACGCCTGACGTTGACTTTGGTGCTATCGACACATTTCCGCTCGGGTCTAGCGCGATCATGCCCGATGATCCGCCGATCGGGCTGGTGAGCCCCAATCGGCTCGGCGGGTATAAGAAGATGAGGATATGCTCGCCAACTCGCATCGGACGATGCATCGACCGTGCGCCCGCCCATTCATGAATCGTGATCACTTGTTTGGCCTCGACTCCCGCAATGGCCTCGTCGACTCGAAAACTCAATTGGATCGAAGACACTCCCGCGGAGGTGGCAACTGAAGAAGTGGCAAATGAAGTAGGAGCGAACGCTGCCGTCGATGACCGTCGCTCGACTGCCGCAGTTTGCGTCGCTGTCGCGAGCAATGTTCCGGCAAATATCAGTCCAGCGCGGCGCGAAACTTGTTTCCAGTGCGAACCGAGAACGCGTTCAGCCACGGCTTGGTCCGATTGCTGACCCGTTGCAGAAACCGACAAAAACAAGGTCGACGAAAAAACGAGTGCTACAACGCATACGCGTTTCGACACACACATAGCGATCTCTTTCTGGAGGGAACTGGACCGGGAGGGGTCCTGGGAGTGGAATGATCCTAGCGTGTCGCGAATGTTCGCGATGTGCGCTTCATCACATGAAGTTTGTGACGAATCCGCTCGCCCGGTGCTGCTAACTACCACTTTCCTACGCCAAGCTGAATTGGACCGCCGGCCCAACCGGTAATTGCCTCAGTTCGAGCAGCTCAACCGTGGATTATTGCGGACGGGATTCAAACGGCAATTCCAAGTCCGGAAAAACAGGCACGTATTATTACGTCAACAGTCCATACGATAGCGTTGTGTCCCGCGTCACCACGATGTTGCAGTACCTCTGCACCAAGTTCGATGGAAACGCAGCTGGCCTCAAGTGGGAGCAGTACCTTCAAGGCAGTGTCTGTTCTCCCGTCGGCCAGAGCGGTGCGGCTCCGAACTGGAGCAAAATCATCATGGGTGGTTGGTCGCAAGGCGGAGACATGTCCACTTTCGCCGCGTTCACGGCTGGTACACCCTCCAATCATCTTTATCGAGCGATCAATCTTTCGGCCCCGCCATCGGCCGCTCCGGTCGGTACCACGATGGTGCCCGCGGGTTATCTGAATGCGTTCACCAACGGGACATCGAACGCGCCGCTTTCCACTATCTTCGGATTGATAAGCGCCAACGACTTCACCCATTACTGCCTCGACGAAACTATTTCCGGCAGCCAGCGTTATTCCAATAGCGTCTACGAATCGGTATGGCAGGAGATGGGATTCACCGCACCCGCCAATGAAGAGTGGGACTTGAACGTCAATGCCAACAACCAACCCTGCACAACCGCTACGGCGCCCCCCACAAAAACGATCGAATATGTCGCGCCAACGACTCCCTTCCCCTTAAACCCAAAACCGGCGCTGAGCTGCCCTGGGGCGTCAACTCACAACTTCGTAAACTGGGCAGTCGTCAGTCCAAGCGGTAATGGGCATGCCGATCCCCTCTCTATGTGGAATGAAGATATTGATGAATGTATGTTGCTGGACTAGGAGTTGCTGACTAGGATCTATTCAAGGAGTAGGCGGAGCCCACTTCTCATTTGTTTTTCAGTGGGGACAGGCGCAAAAGTCTAATGAGTGCGATGTAGCGTTTGGTTGTTTCTTTTGTTTTCTTTACGCTGCGCCTTCAGCGCTTTTTTTGTGGCCTTTTTTTGCTGCTTATTGGCCTTCTTCAGATATTTCTGCTGCTTCTTGGCCGCTTTGCGCGACGCGCGCGCGTTTTCCTGAGGAGTCCTGAGCTGCGCACTTGCCCGCGTTGTACCCGCGACAGCCAGGATAACCAGTAAAGCAAAAATGACGATTCGTCTCATCACCGCTCCGTAGCTACATCTTGCTGCGATATTACACCTGAAGTTGTGCTGGTTGCGGAAGCCCAGGCATTACTTTTGTAATTGGAGCTGTTAGCCGCCATTAGTGAATCGTCTTTGTCTTCCTCGACATGTAATCCATCAGCAGATATTGACCCAGCGTGTACGGGGTGGTGAAGTAGGCCTTCCCGCGGCACATCTGCGACACTTTCTGCACAAATTGCACCAGTCCATAATCGGACGCCAGCATAAAAGTGTTGATGAGCACGCCCGCGCGTTTGCATTTCGAAACTTCTTCCAACGTCTGGCTGACGACCAGCGGATCGAGCCCAAACGCATTTTTATAGATGCGCCCGTCTTCCAGCGTGAGCGCGGAGGGTTTCCCGTCGGTGATCATGACGATCTGCTTCATGTCTTTCCGTTGACGCTGCAAAATACGCTGCGCCATCCGCAAACCTTCGCGCGTGTTGGTGTAGTACGGACCGACTTTCACCCGCGCCAGTTGTGATAGCGGAATCTCCTCCGCCGAATCGTGGAACAGCACCAGCGACAGCGAATCTCCGGGATACTGCGTGCGAATCAGCTGCGACAGCGCCATAGCAACTTTCTTTGCCGGAGTGAAGCGGTCTTCGCCGTACAGAATCATCGAGTGTGAACAATCAAGCATCAGCACCGTCGCACATGACGACTGATACTCGCATTGATGTACCTGCAAATCTTTGTATTCGAGATTCAGCGGAAGCCCAAGCCCCTCGCGCTGAATGGCGGAGGAAAGCGTCGCTGTTATATCGAGATTCAGCGTGTCGCCAAACTCATAGGGCTTCGACGCGCCACTCGCTTCGATGCCGGTTGCCATGTCGCGCGTGTCGTGACGTCCAAAACTCGATTTGCCGAGAGACCCGAGCAGATCGCGCAGGGCCTTGAATCCCAGGAAGTCGAGGCTCTTGTCTGTGATTTCGAATTTGGCCTGCTGCTGCGCATCGCCAACCTGCCCGCTGACGCTGGACCGCTTCGAAGGATCGTGCGGCTGATCGATCGAGATGTAATCTTCCTGCTGCAAGCGCTCGATCAGCTTTTCGATCAGTTCTTCGAGTTGGCCTTCCATCTGCATCTGCTGCAAACGGTCGCGCATTTCTTCATCGAACATCTCGCCATCGAGCAGAGCCTGTTCGAGCGCGCGCTTTAGATCGTCAAGTGTCTGGTCGCCTTCCGGCATTTCATACCAGAAATTGTCGTTGAATCCGCTCTGCAGAAAATAGTCTGAGAGCGCGCTGAGCAGATCTTCCATGCTCATGTCGCCCGCAGGATCAGGAACGTACTTGCTATAGCGGATACGCTTCATAGGAACAGCTTTCAGCCTTCAGGTGAACCAGCGCCCACAGACGCGCAACCGGAGCAGCCACCGATGGAATTCGGTTTTGCCTTACCTGATGGCTGATGGCCGACGGCTGATGGCTAATTAAACCCTCGCTTCCGTCCAAACTCCGTATCGTCCGGTTCGTAAACCCGCTCCTGCTTCTTCTGAGGCTTCTCGCCGGCGGTAAATACGCGCTCTTCGTTGCGTCCGATTTTTTTATGCGCATGCAGGCCTTCCAGCACGAACTCGGCCGCCGATACCAGGATTTCCGCGCTCTCCTTCGGCCCAACATTCAGCTTGCCCAGCTTTTCCATCAGACCTTGTATCTGGCGGAGTCCTTCAAGCACTTCCTGGGCTGCGGCGTTGTCGCTCAATTGAATCTCGCCGCCCAGATCAAACCATTGCACGACCTGATTCATATTCACGCCGTGCAGATAGCTGTCGAAAGACTTTGCGACCGCCGTCCGGATCAGCTCACGACTCACAAAATCCGCACCCTTCATTTCGCCTTCGTACTCCAGTTCGAGTTTGCCTGTGATGGCTGGCAGCGCGGCATAGATGTCGCTGATACGGGGAACCACTTGTGTCTCCCGATGGGTGAGAGCGCGGCGCTCCGCATTCGAAACCACATTCTCGATGGCGGAAATTGGCAGACGCTGGCTTACGCCCGAACGCTTGTCGATCTTCTTGTCGTCACGCGCGGCGAAGGCGATGCGCTCGATGACTTCGTTGATGTATCTCGGAATGTGGAGCTTCGACCCGTTGCGCTCGTCATGGCGAGCGATCCAAGCCTCCTGCGCAGTAATCGCAATGCCTTCTTCAACCGTAGCCGGATAGTGCGTCCGAATCTCCGATCCAATGCGATCCTTCAGCGGTGTGATGATCTTGCCGCGGGCGGTATAGTCCTCGGGATTCGCGCTGAAGACGATCGCGACATCCAGCGGGAGGCGAATCGGGTATCCCTTAATCTGCACATCGCCTTCCTGCATGATATTGAAGAGACCCACCTGAATTTTGCCTGCAAGATCCGGCAACTCGTTAATCGCAAAAATTCCGCGATTGGCGCGCGGCAGCAAGCCATAGTGAACCGTGAACTCGCTCGACAGTTCGTGTCCGCCGCGCGCTGCCTTGATGGGATCGATATCGCCGATCAAGTCCGCAATCGTAACGTCGGGTGTGGCCAGCTTTTCAACGTATCGATGCTCAGGAGTCAACCACGCGATCGGCGTAGCGTCTCCTTCTTTCGCGACCAGTTCGCGGCAGCGACGGCAAATGGGAGCATAAGGGTTGTCGTGAATTTCGCAGCCCGCGACATAAGGCATTTGCGGATCAAGCAGCGTAGTCAGCGCTCGTAGAATGCGGCTCTTCGCCTGTCCGCGCAAGCCGAGCAGAATAAAGTTGTGCCGCGACAGAATCGCATTAACGATCTGCGGTACCACCGTGTCGTCATATCCCACGATGCCCGCAAATATCGATCCGCCCTCGCGCAGCCGCGCCATCAGATTCTCGCGCAGCTCATCCTTAACGCGCCGCGATCCGAGACGCTCTGCAGAAAAGGGACTTTGGCGCAATTCGCCGAGAGTCCGGGCGGAACTCATGGTGGGAACCTCCGAAGGACTAGCCTTAAGCGGATTATACCGCTCAAGAGCGCTGACAGCTTTCAGCCGTCGGCTTTCGGTGAGGCGATCTCGGTGTGCGCTCGGTTACATCCATCTTTAATTAGACTTAGCTGAGCCCCGAGTGACACCTGCTACATTATTTTGGCAGTCAGTAAGGAGCACACAATGCGCTGGTATCACTACTTGGCATACTTCTTCGGAGGCATCTTCCTGGCAAACGCTCTGCCTCATTTCGGCAACGGAATTTCGGGTCATGCCTTTCAAAGTCCTTTCGCATCGCCGCCTGGGGTGGGGTTGTCCTCCGCCACCATCAATGTCGCTTGGGGCTTGTTCAACTTTGTTATCGCGTACCTATTGTTGGTTCGTGTGGGCAGCTTTGATCTGCGCAAAACGCCGCACATACTCGTTTTTGCGGCGGGGTTCGTGGCGATGTCGCTGAACACAGCCCACTACTTTGGACGGTTCCACGGCGGGATGTGAGACTGCCTCAAGCCGGCAACTAGTTCCATCTTGCTTTCGCCGCCCGCCTCACTCCCGGCAGAATCGCTTCGAGATAGGCGATGACCGCTTCCAGCCGCTTCGCTTCCGATAACGTCGAGAGCAAGCTCTGTTTGAAATCGAGATCCAGCGGAAGCGATCCCGCCAAAAGAAATGAAAGATTATCGGCTTGTTCGTCGGGGCCCGAAGACTCTGTTCCCGCCAGTTTGGCTATCTCCCCATAAAGGCGCACGGCCTGGGTCGCCATGTCGGCCGCCGGCACGTGGCGTTCGTCTTCTACCACCGAAATCCTGGCCTGTAAAAACGATCGGTCCTGATTGAGTTCGATCACTTCGAAACGTTCCACTCCGCGCGTCAGGATATCCATGCGTCCGTCATCGTATTTCTTGGTGACGGACACGATCTCGGCCGTGCAGCCGATTTCAGCAACTCCATCGGAAGAAGCGCGCACCACTCCGAACGGCTTTTTTTGTTCCAGACATTCCGCGATCATCTCCCTGTAGCGCGGCTCGAAAATGTGCAACGGCAGCGGAACGCCGGGCAACAAAACGAGATCGAGCGGGAAGATGGGTAGAAGTGAACTCACGGCCTCTCCAGTTGGTCACAATTTTACGCTAGCAACACCGTCATCACTTCTCGCCAAGAACAAGCGGGAAGCGGATTCTCTTCAGACCCGGGAACCGAGAATTCTCCGTTTGACTAGCTCGCGCCCAAACGATAAAAAGAATCGCCATGGGTATGGACAGAAAAGTAATGGACGGAAAAGTGGTGGTCGTCACCGGGGCATCCATGGGAATCGGCGAATCGATCGCCAAGGTTTTCGCCGACCAGGGAGCCAGCGTAGTTTTGCTGTCGCGCGACGCAAGTCGCGCCGAAGCGGCCCGACAGCGTATCGGACACACCGAGCGCACGTTCGCCTCGGCCTGCGATGTCCGCAATCGCGAAGAAATCGACCGCGCCCTTGCGCTGACTCTGCATAACTTCAAGCGCGTCGACGTCTGGGTCAACAACGCGGGCGTCGGCATTCGCGACTCCGTGGCCGAGATGGCGCCGTCCGCCTATCGCGAATTGTTTGAGACCAATTTCTTCGCGACCATCGCGTGCATGCAAGCCGTAATTCCCGTACTCCGCAATAACAAAGAATCTGGAGGCACCATCATCAACGTCTCCAGCGTTGCCGGACACATCCCCGTTCCGTTCATGGCGATTTATTCCGCCAGCAAGTTCGCGATGACCGCCATCGGCAAGGGTGCTCGCCTGGAATTGCAGCCAGACAACATCAACGTGCTGACCGTGTCTCCGGGATACGTCGCCACCGATTTTGGAGCGCATGTGGTTGCCGACCGCAAAGGCACTGTCCGTCCGCCATCAGTGCGCGGCATCACTGCCGAGCGCGTCGCCCAAGCCGCATATCGCGGATACCTTCAGAAAAAGCGCGAAGTCGTCGTTCCCTGGACCATGATTCCCGCCATTAAGCTCTATCAACTCTTCCCAGGCTTCGTTGAGTGGGTCATGACCAGGACCAATCCCGCGACTCGCCAAAACGAGCTGTGAAGAGGATGCTGCGGCGAAAAGTAAAGATAAGTAAATCAGGATAACCTTCGCGCTCTTCAGGCATCCAATGGTGTAGGCAGAACTGCAGTCTTCCACCCCCTCCGAAGAGCCGTATGCACGGCGGCTCCGGGGGTGGGAGCTGCCGTTAACGTTCGGTGCTCCCTTTCGTTAGAATAGGGATTATGAACCTTCTCTCCCGGCCCTTGCACCTGAAGCTTTCCGTTTTCCCTCCGGCTGCGTTGTTGTTTTTGTCGCTGGTCCTCACATCGCTCGCGTCGCCGCAGCTTGCTGGCGCACAGCAAGGCCCACTCGACAAGAGCGATCCCAAAGGCATCACGGTCGACGAAATCATCAAGCGTTTTGCCGCCAAAGAGAAGCTTTTCCGCGACGCACGGGACCAGTACACCTACCGGCAGGATGTCAAAGTAATGACCCTTGATGGCAACACGCCCGACGGGTCCTACCAGCAGGTTTTCGACGTCACCTTCGACGACAGAGGACACAAGATCAAGAACGTGGTCTTTGCCCCGCAGCCCACATTGCAACGCATCCAGATGACGGAGGAAGATTTCGACGACATCGAAAATCGCCTCCCGTTCGTTCTGACCTCCGATGAAATCGGCGAATACGACGTCCTCTACGTCGGTCAGCAAAAACAAGACGAGCTGAACACCTACGTTTTCGATGTAGCTCCCAAACAAATCGTCGGCAAGAAACGCTATTTCCAGGGCCGCATCTGGGTTGATGACCACGACTTTCAAATTGTGGAAACCTATGGCAAGACCGTCCCCGACATAAGAAAGAAGAAGGGTCAGGAAAACCTTTTTCCGAAGTTCACTACTTGGCGCGAACAGATCGACGGCCAGTATTGGTTTCCCACCTACACGCGAGCCGAAGATACTCTCAAATTCGCGTTGGGAGATGTGAAGATTCGCGAGATCATCAAGTACACCAACTACCGCCGCTTCGGATCAAAATCGAGAATCACTTTCGAAGGCCAGGAAGTGCAGAAGGCCGATCCAAACACGGATCAGAAGCCGCCTGATCAAAAGCCACCCGACCCGCCCAAGCCGCAATAGCGGTGCAGGTCTCAGCCTGCAGATAGCAAGCGATCAGGTGCAGAGTTTGGTGTATGCCGAGCGATTTACCTGACGGCTGATGGCTGAACGCTGATCGCTGCCTCGCCGGCCCTAATAGAACAAATACTTCCGCCACTTATCGTCCGAGTGCCCCATCAGCCGCATAATATGCCGGCTCGTATGGAGATTGAACGATCGTGGCTCGCGCGAAGGCCGCATATTCGCCTCATGCGGCAACTGGTTGCCTTTGCGGCGATTGCACAGATGGCAGCAAGCGACAAGGTTCTCCCAGGTAGAAAGACCTCCGCGAGAACGCGGAATCACGTGGTCCAGCGTAAGTTCCCCCGACGGAAGCGTCGTGTTGCAGTATTGGCAAGTGTTGCGATCGCGCAACAGAATATTTTTCCGCGAGAGCGCGCGAGACTGATGCGGAATCCGTCGATACTCCAGAAGCCTGATGACCGAGGGCACACGCATAGCGACGCGAGCGGCATGCAGGAAGTGTCCGTTCTCCTCTTCCGTCATTGCCACGCCCTTCAATACCAGCACAATTGCCCGCCGCGCCGCACAAACATTGATCGGCTCGTAGGAAGCATTCAGCACCAGCACCGGCTGATGAAGCGCGTGCCCGTCGCCGTCCGTGTGCATACCCGAGGCGAGCATCGCCGCCGGAAGGTGCGACCGCATGCTGCCGCCGAAATTATGCAATCGTAACGACATAATCTCTATCCGCTGGCCGCCATCGTAGAGCGGTCTTCGACACCATCCAGTAACGAATCTTCTGGCGCTTCCTCGGCCGACGAAACGCCACCAAATATTTTCAACGTCCGTGCCACGGTCACCACCCACACCCGTGCCGCGCCAGCGCGCAGCAGCACCCGCGCGCATTCCGAAGCCGTGGTCCCTGTCGTGAAGACATCATCCACCAGCAAGATATCGCGGTTCAATATCCGCGCTGGATCACTCACCGCAAAAGCGCCGCGCATATTCACTCGCCGTTGATGGCGTGTCAGGCCTATCTGGCTGCCCGTCTCGCGCCGGCGCAGCAAGATTCCCGTGCACAACTCAAATCTCTCCGGGCGGGCCAGATTCTTCAGCGCAGCCCGCGCAATCATCTCCGCCTGGTTGAACCCTCGCTGGCCCTGTTTGCGACGATGCAGCGGAACCGGAACCACCGCCAATCTTCCGACCGGCATTACCCGCTCTAGCTCACCCACCGTTTCCGCCAGCATGCGTCCCAAAACACCTGCCGCCGTGCGCACCTGCTGAAACTTGAGCACGTGGATCAGATCGCGCAACCCACTTTCGTAGCTGCCATACGCAACCGCGCGCTCAAATGGAGGATCCGTTCGCTGGCAAAGCAAGCAACGCGCCTCCGCGCCCTCAACCCACGCAGGGACGTTGAGCACTTCTCCGCAAACCGCGCAAAACGATCCCACCAGCGGTCGCAGCGAGCTCAGGCAATTGGCGCAAACAGGAAGCCGGGAGACTTCGATCAGAGGGGAATCGCAGATACGGCAATCGGAAGGGAAAAAACTGAAAAATAAACTCGCGACAACGCGCTCAGGCCAGCCAGCGAACCCATGCTCTGTCAGCCCATGGCTCGCCGCTTGGCCCTGGGCAGCCCGTATTCGAAACCCAGTACTGCTGAAGACGGCCTCCAACCCCCGGCAAACAGACCTCACCTCGCCGAGTTACACTTCGCTCAGTATAGACCCCGGTTAACGCGCTACGCAACGCGGCCGCCGGTTTCAGAACTCTCGGACGACTGACCCGTTGCCGGTTTGCGCCCTGGCTGAGCTCGTTCCAGCACTGGAATCGTAGACCAGATGTATCGTCGATGGTCGCAACGCTCACAGCGAACCGGTTGCATCATGATGAATGGGAGCAAATGTTTTTCGAAGAAACCGCGCGGGCGCGAGCGAAAAGCTTCACCTCCGCCGCATCTGCGACAGCAGAATTCTTCCAAGAACGCGCTCCAAGGGGGCCTAGTAAGGGGAGACACGGACTACCTCCTAGACACTTTCATTCTAACCCTGGTTAAGATGCAAAGTTGCCACTTAAAGCCACAGGCTCTCGAGATAGGCGCAAGCTGTTCGCCCCAGCCCTAAGCCCTGCACTTGTAAACCAGCCTTTCGGCATGTTAAGGTGCGCCGTCGCTTCTACTGTTAATCGGCTGTAAAAAAACAGGCCGGGCTTGAAATGATAACTAAATTGATAACTAATATGAGGACCCTATGAGCACTCCTGCGGGGGATGCCCGCAAACATCGCCCCTACGTCCCGGAAACCATGCAAATGAAGGAGTTAACCTTCCGCGCCATGTTCCTGGGCCTGATCCTCACAGTGGTTCTTGGGGCCGCCAATGCCTATTTAGGACTGCGGGCCGGCATCACCATCGCAGCAACCTATCCCGCGGCCGTTATTGCCATGGCGGTACTGAGGGCCTGGAAAGGCTCCCTGCTGGAGGAGAACATCGCCCGAACCGCCGGCTCCATCGGCGAAGGCATCGCGGCCGGCGCCATTTTCACTCTTCCCGCCTTCGTCCTGGCTGGAGCCTGGCCTAACTTCTGGTCGTTCGATTCTTACTGGAAATCTACTGCACTCATCATGGTAGGTAGCATTCTGGGAGTCTTATTTATTTCGCTGGTGCGACGTGTCATGGTGGAAGACCCGGAACTTCCCTTCCCAGAGTCGGTAGCCGCATCAGAAATTCACAAAGCCGGACAGCGCGGCGCCCAAGCCGCCAAATACCTTTTCTGGAATATCGGAGTCGGCGGACTGGTCTACATTCTGGGAGCCTTCGGATTATTCGCTCCTGGTAAGGATTTTCACTTTGCAGTCGGCAATCTCGGAACCAGTCAAGTCCGCTTAGGTCTCTCCGGAAGCAAGAATATCGTCGCCACCGGCGGCATGAGCACCTTCGCTGCGCCGAGCGTAAGTCCGGCATATCTCGGCGTCGGCTACATCATCGGGCTTCGCCTGGCATCCATTCAATTCGCAGGCGGAGTGCTCGCCTGGGGACTCATGGTCCCGCTTCTCATTTATTTTCTCGGCCCACAAATCAAGCAATACCTCCCGGCCAACACTCCCGATGACTGGACAACCATGGCGATTTCCGTCTGGAAATTCGTGGTGCGACCGATAGCCGTCGGCGGAATGTTGGTAGGCGCGGCCTACACGCTCTTCAAAATGGGCAAGAGCCTCACGGCCGGCCTAGGCAAAGCCCTCAGCGACCTACGCCAGACCGCCGACCAGCGCGCCCAGCTTTCCCGCACCGAGCAATACATGAGTTCGAAAGCCGTCTTCGGATTAATCGCCCTCACCTTCGTATTCATGTGCATCCTTTACGTCCATCTCACCGGCCTGCTCTGGCCGGCGATCTTTGCGGCCGTCGTGATGCTCCTGGTCGGCTTTTTCTTCGCCACCGTTTCTGGCAACCTAGTTGGCTTCATCGGATCATCAAATAATCCGATTTCAGGCTTGACCCTCTCGACTCTGCTGATCGCCGCTCTGCTCATGGTCTCGCTGGGAGTATCTGGAAAATCCGGAGTCTTAGCCGTGCTCAGCGTGGCGGCAGTTGTTTGCGTCTCCTCGGCCGTAGCCGGAGAGCTTTTGCAGGATTTCAAAGTCGGCTACATCCTCGGCGGAACTCCGCGCAAAATTCAGGTCGCCGAATTGATCGCCGTAGTCGTGGCGAGCCTGGTCATGTACTTTCCGCTCGCTCTGCTCAATAACTCTTTCACTTTCGGTAGCCGTGAACTGGCAGCGCCGCAAGCCGGACTCATGGCCACACTGGCAGTCGGCGTCGTCGGCGGAGATATGCCCTGGCCGTTGGTGGTAGTTGGCATCTTCATGGGCATCGGCATGATTATGATGCAGGTGCGCAGCCCCATGCTGGTAGCCGTCGGCATGTATCTCCCCTTTGAAACTACGGCGGCGATTTTCTTGGGCGGAGTTTTCCGCTCCGTAGCCGATTGGCTGGCCAAGCGTCGCGGCTTCAATCCGGCGCAGATGGCGCGCTCAGAAAACGCAGGCGTGCTGACTGCCTCAGGTCTCATCGTCGGAGAATCTCTGCTGGGCCTGGTGTGGGCTGGCGTCGTGGCAATAACCAAGGTAAAAGGTTGGAAGACTCCGCAGATCTTCGAACACCCCTCCTATTTAGTGGGCCTCGCAGTGATGGCCGGCCTGGCAGCCTTGATGATCAGAATTCCGCTGTCCAGCGCGGGCGATCCCAACGAACCCGCCCCCCCCGTAGGCATGATGTAAAGAGTGGGATGTCGATCGCGGAAAATATTGTCAGGATACAAGAGCGGATCGCAGCCGCAGCCATCCGCAGCGGCCGCAGCCATCAGGAAATCACGCTGATGGGCGTAAGTAAAACCTTCCCCGCAGAAAGCATCCGCCAGGCCCACGCCGCCGGCCTGCGCGTGTTCGGCGAAAATCGGATCCAGGAATTTTCCAGCAAGATACCGCCAGTGCGCGATTTGTCCAACATGGAATGGCACTTCATCGGCCACCTGCAAACCAATAAAGCGGCCAAGGCAGCCGAGCTCTTCGACGCCGTCGATTCCTTGGGCTCCGTACGCGTAGCGGAAAAACTAAACGCATCCGCCATCGGCGCGCGCAAAATTCTAAGAGTTCTGATCGAGATCAACATAGGTGGCGAAACTGCAAAAAGCGGGCTCCCGCCCGACTCTGACGAACTCGAGCAGATTTTGCTGAGCGCTTCCCGATGGGACAACCTCAAAATTCAGGGCCTGATGACCGTCCCGCCCTACACCGAAGATCCAGAAGGCTCGCGCCCATATTTTCGTCAACTCCGCCAGTTGCGAGACAAAATTGCGTCGCGCAATCTGCCGCAGATCGGTATGGACGTCCTCTCCATGGGCATGTCGCACGACTTTGAAGTAGCGATCGAAGAAGGAGCAACTTGTGTCCGGGTCGGCACTGCTATCTTCGGTTCCAGACAAAAACCAGAGTAGAGACGGCGCCAGCCAATCTCGGCAGCAACCAGACCCGAATTGTTTTCTTAGCAAAGCTTTTGGAAGTATTGCCATCCTCCGTTACTATTGCAGCCGGTCACACCACAGTCAGGAGACAAGCTTGACCCTTTCCGAACGCCTCCACGAGATTCGCACCGGTTTCGAGCGTCCCTTCTGGGTTGCGAATATCAGCGAACTCTTTGAGCGCCTGTCCTATTACGCTGCGTTCGCTTCGTTGGCGCGCTACTTGCACGAGACCCTGAGTTTCGGAGTCGAACGAGCCAGCAGCTTGACCGGGCTCTTCGGGGGCCTGGTGTGGTTCCTGGCCGCATTCGGAGGAACTCTCGCCGACCGCCTCGGCTTTCGTCGCTCCCTATCGCTCGCCTATTTAATCCTGAGCTGCTCGTATTTTCTAATCGGATCGATCGGATCTCCCTGGTTCGCGCCCGTACGCGGCGCGGTTCCGTTAGTCGTGCTGGTCACGTTCCTCCTCATGTTGCCGGCGCTCGGCGTAGCCCTGGTCAAGCCCTGCGTAGTCGGCACCACGGCCCGTGCGTCGAAAGAAAACGTCCGCTCCATTGGATATTCCATCTACTACACACTGGTGAATATCGGCGGAGCAGCTGGCCCCTACGTCGCCTCCTATGTGCACCAGCACATGAGCGTTGAGAACGTATTCCGCGTCTCCGCCCTCAGCGTATTTGCCATGTTCTTCGCGGTGTTGATCTTTTTCAAAGAGCCGCGCCGCGCAGACGAGCCCACCGTTAGCCTGGCGCAAGCCGCCAGGAATTTCGGCACAGTTCTCTCCAACCCGCGCTTCATGTTGTTTCTTCTGATATTTTCCGGATACTGGATCGTCTACTGGCAGGAATTCATCATCTTGCCCTTGTACATACACGACTACATCAATCCCAAAACCGACACGGAGCTGATTCTCGTCACCGGACCGCTAACCGTGATCTCGCTGCAAATGATTTTCAGTCTCCTCTCGCAAAAGATGCCAGCATTCACCGCAATCACGCTGGGCACATTGATCTCGGGACTGGCATGGATCCTTCTGATTGTGCATCCCACCGTCCCGATGGCGATCGCTACTTTGATTGTCGTTTCGATCGGCGAGATTACCCAGTCTCCACGCTATTACGAATACGTCTCGCGCCTGGCGCCGCCAGGCCAGCAGGGTACCTACATGGGCTTCGCATTTCTGCCCATCGGCATTGGCTCGTTGATCGGTGGCAAATTTGGAGGCATGCTGGTCCATCACTTCGGTGAAGTAACTCACCAGCCGGATCGAATCTGGTGGTCCGTGATGGCCGTTGGTGTTGCCACCGCGGCGCTACTCTGGATTTACGACAAAACCCTGCGAACCGGCGGCGCTCCGGCGAAATAGAAGAATATGTGCGCGCAGAAAATCACTCCAGGCCTCGTGGCCGATCAAATCAGGCAAGTGCTGAAAGACGGCGGATCCAGCGAGCATGCCGCCGGCGTGCAATGGTTTTTCAAGGAAGAAATCAGATCGCATGGCTGGTACACAGCCGCTTTAAGAAAAGCCGCAATACAATTCCGGCGCGACATCATACGTCAGCGCGATATGGACTTCGCGATCAAGGTAGCCGACAAACTGTTCTCTGGCCGGAATCTCGAAGAAAAAATAGTCGCCGTTTTTCTGCTTGAAAAACAAACGAAGCACTTTGGCAACCGCGAATTCCAACTCTTCGACTCATGGCTCGACCGCATTTCAAGCTGGGCCGATCACGATGCCTTGGTCCACGACCTCATCGCACCCATGATCGCTGCCGAAACAAAACGCAGCAGCGCAGTTTTCCGCTGGGCAAAATCGCAGAAGCACTGGCGGAGACGCGCCGCCTGTGTGGCCCTCATCCGCGCAACACGCGAGCAGAAGTTCTTCCCGCAAATCGTCCGTTTATCCAATCAATTATTGAACGATGACAACGACATGGTCCAGAAAGGACTGGGTTGGTTATTACGCGAGACCGCTAAAGCCGATCCCGAACGCACCTTGCCCTACCTGATGAAGATTCGAAAGAAGGCCCCGCGGTTTGTCCTCCGGACCGCCTGTGAAACGCTGCCCATCGCCAAGCGCAGACAGGTGCTGGATTAGGACCTTCGCCGATAGCGACGGCCCGTCCTCATAACCCTTCATCTTCCAGATATTTCTCTACTTCAAGCGCCGCCATGCAACCAGATCCCGCGGCAGTGATGGCCTGCCGATAACGGCGATCCTGCACGTCGCCGCAAGCAAACACACCCGGCGCTTTAGTAAATACATTCTTGTGCGTCACCAGATATCCGTCCGCATCTGCGTCGAGCTGGCCCTCAAAAACCTTCGCATTCGGAATATGCCCTATGCCAAGAAACATCGCGCTCGTCGGAAACTCCCAACTCTCGCCGCTCTTCAAATTGCGCAGTCGCAGGGCCGTGACTTCTTTCTTGCTGACATCCAGAACGTCATCCACCACGGTATCGGTCATAAACGCGACCTTCGGATTCGCCCGCGCGCGATCCAGCATGATCTTCGAAGCGCGAAACTGATCCCGGCGATGAATCAGCGTCACCTTGCTGGCAAACCGAGTAAGGAATGTCGCTTCTTCCATGGCGGAATCTCCGCCACCAATCACCACGATCTCCTTGCCCGAAAAGAAAAAGCCATCGCACGTGGCGCACGAAGAAACGCCGTGCCCGATCAACGCGTGTTCGTTGGGCAGCCCGAGCCAGCGCGCCGAAGCTCCGCTCGCGATAATGAGCGTTCGGGTCTGAATAATCTCTTTACCCACCGTTAACTCAATCGGATGCTTGCTCAAATCGGCCTTGACCACATGTCCGATGCGATAGTCGGCGCCGAAACGAGAGGCCTGCTTGCGCATGTTCTCGATCAGTTCCGGCCCTTGAATGCCTTCCGGAAAACCGGGAAAATTCTCCACCAGCGTAGTCATCGAGAGCTGCCCGCCCGGTTCATGGCCTTCGATCACCAGCGGCTTCAGATTGGCGCGGGCGCTGTAGAGAGCAGCCGTGTGCCCGGCGCACCCCGAGCCCATAATCACAACATTGCGTATGTCCATAGTCGGAAAAATCAGAAACAGTGCTACTGAATAGATTCGTAAGAACAGATTTCGCTTCACCAGCCCAAAACTGCAGCGCCAGCGACCCTAAGGATTTTTC
The DNA here is from genome assembly GCA_963807725.1 of uncultured Acidobacteriaceae bacterium. Taxonomy (GTDB): domain Bacteria; phylum Acidobacteriota; class Terriglobia; order Terriglobales; family Acidobacteriaceae; genus Acidiflorens. The sequence goes on along the minus strand of CAWECL010000019.1, from coordinate 598,325 downwards.
TTCCCCGAGTCTCCCGCTTTCGCGGTTGGTTTGGCCGAAGTCGCCACCCCAAGCCGTCCCAATTCCTGCGGCACCATTTTCCGCGCACCGAGCGCATCGCGATAGCGTTCCATGATCGCAGACGCTGAACTAAATATCGGCTCATACGCGCTCTGATCCGTCGCAGGATTCCCCTCCGCCCCCGAACAACGGGACAGCACCACCGACGACTTGCCAAAGCGCTCCAGTTTTACCCGCGAAACCGGAGTGCTGGTCGACAACATCGCGTTCGCCGACGCCACCGCTGAGGCACTGTCCTCAATCGAAACCTGCATCAGATCTTTTGGATCGCGCACGCGCAGCACCAGTGTCTCAACCATGTCCTTTGCGTCCACGCTGAATGAATATTGAACGTTGCTGAAAAGAGTCGCGTCCGGAAACTCGCGCCGCATCCGCACCCAATCTGCCGCCGACACCGTGCCCGCTGGCATCGGCTGCATGCCCGGGATCGGCGTGCTCGAATCCAGCGTGGAATGTCCGCGTGCTACTTCAAAATCCTTGCCGAACGCAGGCTTGCCCGGCACTTTGGCCAACGCCGACGCCAATTCTTTTTGCTCGTCGGCAGAAGGCTTGCACACGTTCAGGATGTTCACTTTTACGGGAGGTTGCTGTGCACCAGCCGGCGCTTGCTGCTGAGCAGACAAGGTGACTGCCAAGGCGAGAATCGCCGACGTGATTAAACTTTTATGTAGGAACACGGCGAAATTGTATCAGGCGCAAATACCGGGCGTTTCTCATCGCAAGCGGGCCCCTAGGCGCCCGCTCGTTTTAGTCGGCCGCCCCAGACTCCGGCTCAATCGCTCCATGCCGCCGCAACAGTTGTGGCAAATTCTGAGAAAACGCCGACCGCGGAAGCACCATATCGCACCCAACCTCGTGCGCCTTTTGCTTCAAGTCTCCCTGCACGTGCGACAGGAATCCAATGATCGAAGTTTCTTTCTTCAACTTACTTTTCAGTTTCGGAATCAGCGTCAAAGGCTTGGCGTTGGCGTTGTTCAAGTCAAAGATGATTAACGAGGGATGTTCCACGCCACTGCTCTTCATGCGCTCAGCCAGGTCTTTTTCATTCTTCACAAACTCGACCTTCACATTCATCTTGCTGCCGGTCGCCTGAATCTTGCTCAGAAAGAAGAGGTCTTCCACGAACGCGAAAACACGCGAAGCAGCGTCAGCGCGCGGAGCGGGAAGCGGCTCCGGGTCGACTACCGGATAGGACGCCGAAAAACCGGACCGTCGCGGCCCTCGACTGCCGTTGCCGTTATCGCCGCCGAGATTGGCGCGGTAACTGTGGTCCATCGGAGCGGTGAAGATCCCCTGTTGCTCCTGACGGTCGCGGCCCATCGGGCCACCACCGCCACCACGTTTGGGCGGACGCCGTCCACGGCGCCGTTTGTGTCTTCCTCCACCTTGGGAAGAACGTCCAGGTCCTGCAGGTCCTGCATTCATATTTTTTCTCTAGTTAAAAGTGAATTGCTTAAACTGTGAATTTCAGTATTTGAATTCGATCTACGAACTTGTTGCGCGAAGTGTATCGGGCCTCAGTCGCCGGCCAGACTTGTTCGTCTTTCCCCCACGGGCCGCAAGTTATAGGTGTGGCTCAACACGCAACCGCACACCGGTTTACCGGCAGACCGAACCCCACATCGGCTGGATGCTATTCGAGAAACTTAGCGATCGATGTTTAAACTGTCGATGTTTCAAACTATCTAGGCGCCTGGAGTCTTGTTGGGCGCGAACGGCCTGCCTGGAAGCGAGACCATTGGGAACAATCCTGATGTTACTCACGAATGCGTCAACTGCGCAAGGGGGGAGTACCCTTAGTTTTCCACATTTTCCGTTACGAAAGTGAGTCTGGCATCGTCCTTCTCCCCCTTTTCACTGCTGCGCAAAAGTATTGCACTCTCTCATGTCACCCGTTGTGAACCCTCTTTGGAACCACTGCATGCGCTGCGCTGAACTGCCGTGCGTAAACGATTCGGGATTCACCCGTCCACCCGACATGCGCTGTAAACGGTCATCGCCAACCGCCGCCGCAGCGTCCAGGCCTTCCTTCACCTCGCCCGGATCAAGTAACTTTCTCTGGTCGGTCGAATGCCCCCATACACCGGCAAAACAATCAGCCTGCAATTCCAGGGCGACCGAAAGCTGGTTCGCGGCGCCCGGATTCCGCTGCTGCGCCACTCGCACTTTTTGTTCAATGCCTGTCAATTTCTGAATGTGGTGCCCAATCTCGTGCGCCAGCACATAAGCCTGCGCGAACTCTCCCGGAACCCCGAAGCGCCGCTTCAACTCATCATAAAAACCCAGATCGATATAAACCTTCTCGTCTCCAGGGCAATAAAACGGTCCGCTCGCCGATTGGGCCGTCCCGCACGCGGAATCAATTCGGTCGCGGAACAGCACCAGCTTCGCGTGCCGATAAGGGATGCCCTGCTGACTCAAAATTTGCTGCCACGTTCTCTGCGTATCATCGAGCACAAACGATATGAACTGCACCAGTGGCTGTTCAGCTTGGTCCTGCGCCTGATTGCGAACCGGCGGGCTCTGCGGCTGATAAGTCTGCCCAACCTGAGTCGGAGCACCGCCGCCCCCACCCACTCCCGCCAACGATAGAAAATTGCGCTTAAATATGAAACTCAGCACCAGCAAAATTAGGAAACCGCCAATTCCAATATGCCCGCCGCCGATATTAAAACCGCCGCCGCCACCGCCGCCACCACTACTATCTCTGCGATCTTCGATGTCGTCGCTGGTCCCGCCCGGTGTCCAACGCATGGATGGCCTCCTGCCGATGAAAATTAAACGCTGCTCATTTTATACAGAAACCGGCGAGCCGGTCGCGAAGACGTCATCCTCCGACTCGTCAAACTCTTCCCCTGAAGTTCTGTGCCGCCTCCGCCGATAGAAGAAATGTGAAACCCGGTACCGCTCCTGAGAAAATTACCCCCTCGCCACCGCTTGCGTTGCCGGGCCAGCGTTTCGTTGCTCGCCAGCCAGTATTCGACCGTGCGCAAGGCGTTTACGGATACGAACTTCTTTTCCGCAACGGAGTCGAGGACTTTTTCAATGCCGATTCCGAGCTTGCCTCCCGCTCCACCCTCGATAGTTCCCTGCTTTACGACATCAACAAGCTCTGCGACAACCGGCGCGCGTTCGTAAATTGCACCCGCGAGGTTCTATTCAAAGATCTCATCACCCTCCTGCCTCCCAGCCAGGCCATTGTCGAAATTCTCGAAACGGTTGAGCCCGAAGACCGCGTCATCGCAGCCTGCAAGCGCCTGAAAGCCGCAGGCTATCTCATCGCTCTCGACGATTTCGCGCCCAACGATCCCCGCATTCCCCTGTGCGAATTTGCCGACATCATCAAGATCGATATCCGCGCCACTCGCCCCGGGGAACGCGCTGGCATAATGCGGCGGTTCGGCTCGGCCAAGTGCAAGATGCTGGCCGAAAAACTGGAAACCCCGCACGAGTTTCATCAGGCCCGCGACATGGGGTTCGCCTATTTCCAGGGATACTTTTTCTGCCACCCCGAAATTGTTGTCGGACGCGAAGTCCCAGCCAGTCGTATCCACTACATAAAACTGCTGGAAATGGTCTGCCGGCAAGAAATCGATATGCGCGAAATGGAAAAGCTGCTCAAACAGGAAGCCTCGATTTCCCACCGCCTCCTGCGCTATCTCAACTCTCCGGTCTTCGGCGTTGCCCCGGAAATCAAATCCATCCGCCACGCTATGGCGGTCCTCGGTGAACGCGAGATGCGCCGCTGGATCCGCCTGGTTGTCACTCTCGGAGCGGCCGAACAAAAGTGCAGTGAGCTCGTGCTGATGGGATTGACTCGCGCCCGCTTCTGCGAACAGCTTTCCGTCCCCCTGCAATCAAGTTCCGATTTATTTCTAATGGGCCTGCTCTCCGTCATGGACGCCATCCTGGAGACAAGTATGGATGTGCTTCTGGATCAGCTTCCGGTGGAGCACGAAACTAAGGCCGCCCTGCTGGGCCAGAACAGCAGCTTGCGCCCCCTCTACCGGCTCATGCGGGCGCAGGAAGCCGGCGAATGGTCACAATCCAGCGAACTGGCAAAACAATTGAAACTTACCGAGGAAGAAGCCGCATCCGCCTGGTGGGAAGCGTTGCAGTGGGCCCAACAAGCAACCGGCGGAGCGTAAGCAGCCGTCAGCCGTCAGGTAAATCAGGCCAAAAAAAGCAACCAGCACAGAGTAAGCGCCCTAAGCACTCACCCATCAGCCCTCGGTAAAAGAAAGATTCGTCCGTGCGACCGGTTTTACCTGATGGCAGACGGCTGATGCCTGACGGCTGTTCTACGGTGCTTCAATCAACTCCATCTTCCCGTCCCGCGTGCGATGCAGAATCATCAACGTCCCCTTCGGGTCGCGGAACACGAAAACATCGCGATCTCGAAAGTGCGCCTCTTTGATCGCTTCCTCCAGCGTCATCGGACGCATCGCGACCGAATCCTTGGCATGCACCAGATGCACTTCCGTAGTCCGCGCCACCGCTGGAAACTTGTGCACCAGAACGGAGACGGTCGTACTCTCCGCCAGTCCAACCACCGTGGCTAAGTTCTCTTCCAGCGCCTGCCCGTCAAACTTCTTGACCGCCTTACGCTTTTTGCTGAGCCATTTCGTCTTATGTTTCAGCGCCTGCTTCTGTAGATGGTCCAGCGCCTCGTTGACGGCTGATGCCATGTCGCTCGTCTCCGCCAGTCCCACGATGGGACCATTCGGCGGATCAATCGTGATTTCAGCTTTATGGCGTCGCTTTTCGACCGCCAGAGTCACCTTGGTCTCAAAGCGGTCGCCCAGAATTTTGCGGATCTTATTAATGCCGGTTTCAACTTCTCTGCGGATGGTAGGAGTGATTTCGTATTTCCGTGCGGTGTATTCCACGTTCATTTAAGCGCCCCTCCTCAATTCTCAAAAAAACGGGCACTGCTTGCAAGTGAGGCCAGAGGTAAGAGGTCAGCTGGTAGAGGTGAAATCGGCAAAGTTTTGGTTTTTACCTCTGCAATCTAACCTCTCACCTCTAACCTCCCCTCACTTCTTCACTCTCCTCTGATGCGTGCTCGGAATTTTCATATCCTCGCGATATTTCGCCACCGTGCGTCGCGTAACCTGAATCCCCTGGGATTGCAGAATGCGCGTGATCTGTTCGTCGGTTAGCGGACGGCTGGGATCTTCTTCTTCGATCAACTTCTTGACCCGCCGTTTCAGAATCAGCAGGGATGTGCCACCACCCTCCGGCCCCTGCACGCTTTCCGAGAAGAAATATCGTAATTCGAAAACACCCTGTGGCGTGTGCACGTATTTATTAGCTACCGCGCGGCTGACCGTCGAAGGATGCACGCCGATCTCTTCCGCGACTTCCTTGATCATCATCGGCTTCAGGTGATCAATGCCGCGCTCCAGAAAATCTTCCTGGCGCGCGACAATCGAATAGCAGACTTTCGTGATCGTTTGCTTGCGTTGCTCGATGTTCTTGATCAGCTGGATGGCCGACTTGTATCGATCTTTGACGTAATTCCGCGTGTCGCGGTCGTTGCCGTCGCGGGTCAAAAGTTTCTTATATGTAGGATTCAACCGCAGCTGCGGCATGTCCTCGTCATTCATAATGACGAGCCACTCATCGCCATGCTTCACAAAAGCAACATCGGGCTCAATCAATCGTGCGGGGACTTTGTTGTAACGCAAACCAGGGCGCGGATCGAGAGTCCTTACATAATCGAGCGCCGCTTGCACCGCTTCAATCGGACGCGCAATGGCGCGTGCAATTTCCTTGAACTGCTTGAGCGTCACTGCCTTCAAATGCTGATCGACCACCGCGATGGCGTCGCGCACCAACGGCTCAGCCAGCGCGCTCCCGTTGCTGTGCAGATGCAGCTGCGCCAGGTGGTAATTCAGCTGATAAAGCAAACATTCCCGTAAATCGCGGCAAGCAATGCCCTGCGGATCGAACTGCCGCACAACTTCCAACGCCTCATGCAAATCCGCAACGTTGAAGGTTAGTTGAGGATCGCGAGCCGTGGCCGTAGCCGCCCCAGTGGCGGCCGACGACGCGCCCGAAGCCACATTTCCGTTACTGCCCGCCGCCGTCACCGGCACTTGACCATTCGTGGGGAGATGACCGTCCTCGCCCGTCCACCCTGAATGTAAGCTCGCATCGCCAACCAAAAGCGCAGCAGAACTAGGAGACGAAACAGACGACGTCAACATTTGCCCGGCAAAAGACTCGCCACGATTCCCGCCTGTGATCAACTCCGAAATCTGGTCGTAATCCGGGTCAGATTCGTCCGAAGCCATCCCCGAGGCCGCAAGCTGAGAAATCTCAGCACCAGAAGTCTCCACGCCGCTTGACTCCGGAGTAGCCACCGCCAGCCCCAGCGCCTCAGCCTCGCCAATAATCTTCGCCGCCACTTCCACATCAGCTTCCGGAGGCGCAACCGGAGCGATCCCCAGCAACTCCTCGTCGCTCGCGATCAAATATCCTTCTTCGTTCAAATTCCCAATAATAAGTTGCGCCGCCTGATGCACCGGAGGACGCACCGAGATCGCCCCCAGTTGCCACAGCAAGTGGTCGCTTAAATTTCCCGGCTTGGAAAGGAAATTTTCGAATGAAGGCTTTTCAATCTCTTCCATCTCACCCGAGCTGCGATATCCCGGATCCAGATATTCCTGGAAGAACGACCCAAAGTCGATTTCTTCAAACGGATCCTTCTTCTCGTCCGCGACCGCCGGAGCTTCCTCGGAAGTCGCCTTGGCGGCAATCCGGTCGCGTTCTTCTTCCTGCCGTCCCACATCGTCGAGCAGCGGCACCGCATCTTCCAGTTCTTCCAGCACCGGGTTCTCGACCATCTCGGCGTTGATCATGTCCTTCAGCTCAAGCTTGTTGAGCGCAAGCACGGACACCATCTGCACCAGACCCGGCGTAAGAATCTGCCGCTGGGACAACTTGACGTTCAATTTGTGCTGAAGAAGCACCATCACTTCCTGTTCCTAAAATAAAGCGCAGTCATCTCAGGTCAGCGATTCGACCTCCCTACTAACTTCTCACGCACGGAGGTAGATCGTCTGGACACGAAAGGACAATCTACCAACGCCTTGGTAACTTGGATCCGGTTCCTAAGTTCCCGGTTCTAACAAAATCCTGAAATATCGCTCCCACTGAAAACAGAGGAGCCGGGAACTGACAACTTCCGTCTCACACCAGCGAAAAGCTCTCCCCCAAATAAACCCGCCGAACCTCAGGATCGCCCCCCAACTCCTCCGGCGTCCCCGACCGAAAAATCCGTCCTTCGTTGATGATGTAAGCCCGATCCGTAACCGACAATGTCTCCCGGACATTGTGATCCGTAATCAGAATCCCAATTCCGCTGGCCCGCAAATCCGAAATGATCTTCTGCAAATCCAAAACGGCAATCGGGTCGATCCCGGAAAACGGCTCGTCCAGCAAAATAAATGTCGGATTGATGCAAAGCGACCGGGCTATTTCCACCCTCCGCCGCTCCCCGCCCGACAACGCATACCCCTTGTTCTGCCGGATATGCTCCAGACCCAACTGGTCGATTAGCTTCTCAGTCTTCTCTCGCCGTTCGTGCCAGGATATTGGTTGCACTTCCAGCACGGCGAGTATGTTTTCCTCCACCGTCAGCTTGCGAAAAACCGACGCTTCCTGCGGAAGATAGCTGATACCGTACTGGCGTGCCCGTAAGTACATGGGAACACTGGTGATATCTTCGCTGTCGTACAGCACCCTGCCTGTGTCGGGAGGAACCAGACCTACTATGGAATAGAAGGAAGTGGTCTTTCCGGCGCCGTTCGGTCCCAGAAGACCCACAACTTCGCCCTGCAGAACCTGGAGGCTGACCCCGTTTACAACGCGCCGACCCCGGTAGGATTTGCCAATTTCGTCGGTGGCCAGCGTGTGCATTTATCGTGCCACATGCGTCCGAGTGACTGTCGGAGATGTATCCTTACCTTCCACGAGCACCCTATCATCGTGTCTGTAGAAAGTCAACGAATCGCCAGTGATTTTGCCCCGTTCGGCATCAAAAATGCTAGGCAAATTCCCCGCTGCCCCCGTAAGGACGAACCGATCGTCCGCCGCCGTATACACCAACTTCTCCCCATTCGCATGACGTGTCGGCTGCGTGATCACCACCCCATGTTCCGCCACGATCCGTTCTACCTGCCCGGGGGTCGCATTGCTCGCGACCGATTGCGAGCCGGTCTGTGACTGATTCCGAGCCTTCAGGTATACCGTCATCTGGGGTCCGGTAATCGTCGCGTCCGTTGCTTTCGCCGTCACCCCGCCATCCAGAAAAATTGTCCGGTCCGCGTCGGCATAGTTCAGGCGCGCCGAAGTGATCCGCACCGGTGACACCTTGCCATCTTTATCTACCTGCACCAGAACGGTCGATACCGGCTGCGACGAAGTTCCCTGGGCGACGAGCGATCGGTGGTCGCGATCAAATTGCAGTGTGGGAGCTTCCACAATGTTGGCGTCCTGCCACAACCGCGCGTCGCCCGTATAGACCGCAACCGCCGACGACTTATGAGCCGTCATACTCCGGCTGGTCACATGGATCGGGTCCGAAGAAGCCAGAATTCCGCCATCCGGTTGCGCCTTCAGGTCAGAGTAGGTGCTTTTGACATTCCCTTCCGCGAACGCGTCTCCAGTGGCCCGGTTCAATCGAAGTATCTGGGCCGTAGTCGTCATGCCGTTGTCCACCACGCGAGGCGATCCATTCAGCACCAGCATCTGATCCGTAGTCGTATACTCGCCGCGCTGCGCCCATGCTTTTTCCGTGCCATCCACATAAGCCAGACTGCCGGACTGCGTGATCGACGAGACGCCGCCTTCCGGCAGAAAGACAACATCCAGCACATTGCTGGTCGAAACCCGGTCAGGCTGTGGTTTCACGTTCGAGTTCCCCGCCCCCGTGCTGCTGACAATCGTGCTACTGACAATCGTGCTGCTCACAATTTTGGCGTCGGGCTCTCCATGCAAAGTGGCTAAACGATTTTTGCCCGTGAAGTTCGCCGTAAACTTACCCGCCGTAACCACCGTCTTCTGACCCGCGTCCGGCTGCGTGATCACAATCTGCGGCGGCCCAGTGGTCACGGCCTGTTCCAGCAGCCGCCCATCCTTAACGGTAAAGTCCATCACCGGAGCCGTCATCTCAATGTCCTGCGAGCCGCCGGTCTGGCCGGAAGAGTGGCCTCCAGAAGTATGGCCTGAAGAACCGGCTGCCACTGTCGAGCTCGATGCTGCCGGCTCGCACGCTGGCTGTTTTTCTGCGAAAGCCGCACCCCATCTTCCGCGTGGACCGTGTCCAAAATTTGCTGCCCCGAGCTTTGTCCGACAAAGTACAGCGTAACCCGACCGGCTGTTGCCTCAGCTGGCTGCGGCGGTGCCTGTAGAGACCCGCCTGTGGAGACACGGCTAGCTGCGTTCCCCCCGCTGGCAAGCTGAACGTTGCCGCTGAGCACCGCCGTAGTCAGCAAATTGCGCGTTCCCGTCAGGAAAAGTTCAGCCTGATCCGACCGCGACTGCGTCTCCGAATCAGAAGTCTTACCACGAATCTCACTGCGCACATTCCCTTGAGCAAGAATCCTGTCGACCGTGTTGTCTTCATGCAAATAGAAAGTCGCCTGCTCCGCTTCCATCTGCTGCAGCGGCCGCGTCATATGGACGCCGTTCAGCACAATCTCCCGAGGCTGTTTTGTGATCACCCCGCGATCCGCCTTCACATGGACTGGCTGCGCGCGGGCCACCGTCATATCCACCGCCGACAGCAAGTTCATCGTGCCCGTCTTTGCCACGTAGCGAATGCCGACCGCCGACCCCGAAGCCTGAGGTGTCCGGAAAACCACCTCTCCCGACGCCGAAGCATCTCCCGTATTCTTGTTGAAAACCAGTCCGACGGTTTCAAGATGCAGCGGATCCTTCAGTTGTTGCGGAGCAGACTGATCGGCTTGTTGGGTCCCTTCCGGATTCGCCTCCAGATCAATCAACACCCGGCCCTTCGCAATCACATCCCCCGACTTAGGATCGAACTCAAAATCATCCCCCGTGATTCGGTCAAACCGGCCAGCATCTCGACCAAAGATCACAATCTTGACATTGTGCAACTCCGAGCGACCGCCCTCTTTGAACTGCACCGCTTTCGAGGCGCTGACCTTAAATAAAGTTCGTCCTTCAACCGACTTCGAAATCGAAAATCCCTCCGCTGTCTGCTGAATGTCGAGGCCCATCTTCGCCGGGATTTCGTGGACCGTCTTGCGCAAGCTCCACCGCGCATAGAAATACATCCCCGCGACGGTAACCACCATAACCACAGCGCCCAAAGCAAACCACCGGCGCAGCCGTGAAACCGAAGATGCCATCGGAAATAGTGTAGCGTGTGTTTGTGACAGGAGAGGAGGCAGTGGAGCAGGCACCTCGCCCGCTGCCTGTGAGGTTGTTCTTTTGCAGTTGATCGTGCAGTTGTTGTTGCAGTTGATCTCGAACTTAACCGAGAACCAGGGACGGACGAAGCGCTCTATCCCCGCCGCACCAGCGTCCCCGCTATCAAATCATGGAGTCCCTGCTTCCGCTCCGTGAACCCCACCATGATGAACCCAATCCAAAGAATCGCAACCGATATCCACTTGGCAAAATGCCTCCCGGTCGCGCGTTCAAAGGAAATTCGATTGCCGTAAAGATCCGTAACCTTCAACCCGCAGATCATCTTGCCCAGCGTGGCCTGATACGACGAACTCTCCATGAAAGCCTCGTACAACCAGGAGGCAAAAACCAGAGCGATCAGCGTCACGCCGCCGCCCAAAATCGCCAGTCCCGCAGGATGATGAATACCCGACATCATTCCGGCCAAACCCAGCCCGCCGAAAAACAAATGCACGGGAGTGACCACCACGCGCAATATCACGGCATCGATAATGGCGGCCAGCACCCGTATCCAGAACCCGCCATAAAGGGAGGCACCGGTCAGCACTCCGGCCGAATAGACCGGAGCGCTCGCTGGCATAGCCGAACCGAAGGGTGACGATCCCGTAGCAGGCGGAGCGGCAGCCGCGCCTGCCGTCGGACCAGTGGGCGCCCCGCAGCGCGAGCAAAACTGAGCTCCCGCCGCATTCTGCGCCCCACACTTATTGCAGAAAAAAGTTCCGTTCATGATCGCGGACTATAAGGCTTTCGCAAGAAACTGTAAAGCGGCCCGTTACCCAGCCCGAACCACATCGCGCAAAGTAAGTTCCAACCCGCCGAACTCCGGATGGTCATTCATCCCCAACGAGTAAGCAATATCCAACCGGTCTCCCGCCAGCAATTGCAGCCGATCGCAGGATTCCTTAAGCCCCCATCCCATAGCCTTGAACGAAATATTGTCGCGCCACGAAGGAGCGGATATCGTCGCTGTTACCAGTGTGGTGGCGGGGCTTTGCCCCGCCAGTTCCGCCTGCGAACCACCGCGTTTCGAAATCGCCGCCGAGTCCGGATGGCACCGCGGAGTAAAATCCGGCGGCCGCCCCGTTCACCGCCGGCGCCACCCTCAGCCGCACATGCTTCTCCTTCATCGCCTGCGGAGGCGCCATCAGCCGCACCGCCCGCGCCGCAAAAACCGGCTCGCGATTCCCCATCCCAAACGGCTCAAGCAAAAGCAGCGCCCGATGCAGTTCCGGCGTGACCTCCCGCAGCGGCAACTCCCGATCAAACTCCAGCTGCGGCTCGAAATCCGCCGCCGTCAGCCGCGCCCGCGCATATCCATCCAGATGCGCCCGGAGCTTCTCAACGTTCGCTCCCGGCAAAGCAAAGCCCACCGCGTGCGCGTGTCCGCCATAGCGCGAGAAGAGTTCGTGGCAAGATTCAATCGCATGCAGCAGATGAAATGATGCGATCGATCGGCCCGAACCGTGCGCCTCCTCACCTTCCCGCGAAATCACCAGCGTCGGACGCCCATGCCGTTCCACCACCCGCGACGCCGTAATCCCAATCACCCCGCGATGCCAGCCCTCGCCATCGAGCACCACGCAATAAGCCTCGCGCAACGACGGATCATCCGCCAGACGCCGCTCGATGTCATCCATAATTCGCCGCTCTTCATCCTGACGTTCCGCATTGAGCTTATCGAGCCGCCCCGCAATAATCCGCGCTCGCTCCATATCCTTTTCATTAAAAAGATCGACCACATCGCGAGCCACATCCATCCGTCCCGCCGCATTCAGCCGGGGAGCAATACGAAATGCGACTTCCGTTCCAGTCAACGCTCGCCCATCCGGCTTCGCAAAATCGAGCTTCGCTACCTCCAGCAGTGCCTTCAGCCCGACGTTCACCGGACGCCGCAGCCCCTGCAATCCCAGCTTCGCAAACACCCGATTTTCACCCAGCAACGGAACGGAATCGGCAATCGTCGCGATCGCCACAATTTTCATGAACGACATCAAAAGACGCGACTGATCTTTAGCGTCCAGCCGCCGCTGCATCAGACCTTGCGCAAGTTTGAAGGCCACGCCCGCGCCGCACAAATATTTGCACGGATAATCGCATCCGCTTTGATTCGGATTAATTACCACCAGCGCCTGCGGGATGCCATCCATTCCCGGCAAATGATGATCGGTGACGATCAGGTCGACGCCCGTTCGCCGCGCCGTCTCCGCCGCCTCGAAGGCGCGAATGCCCGTGTCCACGCTGATAATCAGCCGTACGCCATCCGCCGCTGCGCGCTCAATCACTTCATCGCGCATCCCATACCCTTCGCGGATGCGGTGGGGCACATGAAAGTCAGCCGCACCGCCGCAAAGTTCAATCGCGGTCTTCAGGATGACGATCGCCGTCGTCCCATCCACGTCATAGTCGCCGTAAATCAGGATTTTCTCTTTGCGCTCCAAAGCGGCTTCCAGCCGATCCAGAGCGCCTCTCATCCCGCTCATCTGCAGTGGATCATGCAGATCCTCCAGCGTCGGCGAAAGAAAACGGGCCGCAGCCTCGGGATCATCTATCCCTCGCCTCACCAACAAATCAGCCAGCACTGGCGCTGTCGCAGCAGAAAGATTCAGCCCCGCGCCACGCAAGGCACTCTCCAGCACCCGGGCCTTCGGAGAATCCAGCGGATTAGAAATCCATCGCATGTGTGGGAAGAAACAGATTAGCAGCTAAGTCGCGGCGCCAGAATCAGCCGCGCAGCCGAGTTTCCCGAGGCGGCTCGCAAGCGTTTCCCCACCGACGCCAACGATCTGGCATCGCAAATCAAGAAAGAGATCGACGCAATTGAGAGGGCTTAATACAGAAGAACAACCAAAGCGAAGCTTACCGCTCCTCATCCTGGTCCGGTTCGATCATGAACCCGCCGCCGTCGTCCGCCAGTTCCCGCAAGTGCTGATAATGTTCATACCATTCGCTGCCCGCTTCATAAACAAAAACGCAGCCTTGGTAAGCCCATCCCAGTTGCACAAAGCCAGTCTTGCCCACATACGATTTCAACCAGCGGCTTTCTTCCAGATCCTCTTCACTCCGATAGTCACCTTCCTGCAAACTCTGCGATAGCCGCTCCAACTCCTCGCGGTCCAGCGCCCAGGAATGCATCGTCAGAAAAGGAGCTCCCGTGGACTTAGCCAGCTCCACAAAATCCTTCCAGCCATCCGGATTCTGTCCCGAATCCCAAATTACACTCGGAACCTCTTCGCATTCGACATAGCCGAAAAAACGACGCATGCCCAAGCCCTCAATAAAGGCCGTCATATCGTCTTTCATACCAGTAAGATCGTCAGGATGTGGAGACATGGAATGCAGTTATTGTAAGGCTAACCGCCCCTCACCGCCAATCGAGCTGTGAGCTTCGTGCCATAAGCTTCGGATGTCTTTCCGCCCCATTCACTCCGGTCGGGAACCCTATTTCCCTGCGAATCGTATAACTTTCAGTGAGGCTCAGCGTCGCAGAAAACTCACCGAGGTGGTGTGTGCAGCGTAGATCGTTTCTCAAGGGAGCAGGCATGGTCACCGTCCTCGTCGCCGGAGGCGGAATCTGGCGCGCCTACGATCAGGGCGTCTTCAACGTCGGCGAAGGTCCGGCCTACGCGCCTTGGAAAGATTGGCACATCACAAGCGATGGTCCGCTCGCCCTGGTGCGAGCCGCGATTCTCGCCGCCAGCCCGCACAACACTCAACCTTGGCTGTTCAGAGTCGCCGATTCCTCCATCGAGCTACACATTGACCCGCTGCGGAACGTCGGCGCACTCGATCCTTATCTGCGCGAAGAACACATCGGCATCGGCTGCGCCCTGGAGAACCTCATGCTCGCGGCTCCTGCCAACGGCTACGCGGCGACCGCAACGCTCCAACCCGGAAAACTCGAACCGGTTCCAGCCGATCTCAAACCACGGCTGCTCGCTCGCGTGGATCTCGCGCCTGCAAAACGCAATGACAATGAAAGCGATTTGGGAAAACGACGTGCGCGAAAACGATTTGCAAGAAAGTGCCTTGTACAACGCCATTCCGCGCCGCCACACCAATCGCGGCGCTTACGACCCGCACCAGCCGCCCCCGCCTGATTTCCTGGAAGCTCTGCGCCTCACTGCCGGGCGACGATGCGAATGTAAAACTGTTTCTCTTCACCGCTGAAGCCGATCGAAAAAAAATCGCCGAAGTAAGTTCCGCGGCGAACACGGAAATCTATGCCGATCCCGACGTCCGGCGCAGCAGCGAACGCTGGGTTCGCACCCAATGGAGTGCCGTGCAGGAACATCGCGACGGCCTGACCATTGACGCCTTCGGCCTGCCTCCCCTCGCCGACGCAGCCGCGAAAATGATGACCTCAGGCATGTTGCAATGGGCTGCCTCGCGCACCGCTAACGGCTATTCGAGTCTGATGCTCAGCGCGCCGCTGATCGGATTCATCGCCGTGCGCGACCGCTACCAGCAGGAGCATTGTCTGCGGGCAGGCCGAATCTGGCAGCGTGCTCACCTCCTGGCGACCGTCCGTGGTCTGGCCGCGCGTCCGTGCAACGAGGCCGTGGAGATGGTCGACCATGAACGGGCGATGGGCAAACCTGCCTCTCGTGTGGCTTTGCTGAATGAAATCACCGGGGATTCGACCTGGCAGTCGACCTTTGTTTTCTATATGGGCTATCCAACTCTGTCAGCTCATGCCAGTCCTCGCCGTCCAGTGGAAGCAGTCCTCATCTAAAGTTCGGGTTGCGCCGATGCATCCTCTTACGCGTTCAGTCCCTCGGTCATCATCGTTGCCCGCACTCCGGCTCAACCCAAGCCCGGCACGCTGGCTCTCTCGTCCGCAGCCTTTTGCGGTACATTGTTCAAAAGTAATCGATGAAAATACTCGGGCAGACCAAATGTTCACTCTAGACGAGTTGCGACGAGCAAAGATATTCGCTTGCCTTGATCCATCGGTATGCCATCGCCTAACGCAAATGGTCGCCGATGTGCGGCTTAAGCCGGGAGAATGGTGGACTTGCCGTCAGACCGAGCTTCTCCACAGCTCCGCTCCCCACTACTCGTGATTTTTCGATGGGCTCGTGACTTCGGCGGCGTATAAGTCGCTTGATTTCAATCAGCGATCTTTGGCGGTCGACTTGCATTAGAAGCCTTGCATCGTGAATCTCGCATCGTAAATTACGAATGGACTTGGAGGGACGCTGTAGGCTGCAATGTGTCTCTAAGGCAGATTGGCCGGCCCATTCAGTTTGATTGTGCGTCCCGATTGCTTTGATAAAATTACTGCATTCATTCCGCAAACGCCGCGCTTGACGGGCACGCGCGGGCTACGATCCAGATTCAGGTTTTAAATTTTGGAATTAGCGAGAGGGAAATTCCTGTCTCTTGCTTTCTCCGTTTTCAATGGGAAGGTACTTAATCATGGCTTTGCAATTTTCGAAGAACGTTGTCTACGGCATCCTCTTTCTTGTGATGGGATCTAGTTTTGCTTCCGGGCAGTCCTCGTCGTCATCCACACCGTCTCCGTTTGTTCCGCCAGCCGCTCCGATTGGAAAACCGCTGAGAGGCGCGGCTCACCAAGGTGCGCAAGCCGCAGTCCAGAAGAAACCTGCTCCGATGACGCCATTTGATCGCGCCATTCGTCCTGGCCTGAAGCGCATGTTAACGAAGAGCAACCAGACAGCAGCAAAGCGCGGAGCAGTTCGCGGATTCGACGCCATGCATGCAACCTCAGCGGCTTCTGCGTTCAACTTTGGCGGCTTTGTCGCTGCCCCGAAATATATTGCCTACGATACGTCCGATGAGGACACGTCTCCTCTTTCCGTATTCACCAGCGGCGATTTCAATCACGACGGCCTGCCCGACCTTGTGACCATCCAGGCTTCCGGCGCGGTGAACGTGATCCTCAATCAGGGCGGCACGTTTGGGAACGTGATTACCACTCTAACCAACACCAACAACGTTGGCGGCGTGGTCCAGGTGCTCGCGGTCGACGTTGACCAGGATGGTTACGACGATCTGCTGATTCTCGACGGCGCCAACAACGCGGTCACCGTGATGATCGGCAACCACGACGGCAGTTTTGCGGCGCCCCAATCATTCGGATTCAGCGATTACTTCGCCAGTTCCATCGCGTCCGCGGATTTGAACGGAGACGGCTTTCCGGATCTGGTCGTCGTTGGGAGCAATGTCACTTTCGATCAGAATTTTCACCCCACAACCCTGGTTGAGATGGACACCTACCTAAACGACGGCCACGGCGGATTCATCGCTCCCAACGGCTCGCGCAAGCAAAAGCTCAATTACTCCGGCTACTATCAAACCTTGATTGGACGATCGATAGTTCTAGCCGACGTCAACCATGACGGCTTGCTCGACGCAACTGTCGAAGACATTCATCTTCTCGATTCAGATTCTCCGAACGAAGAGCACATGATCCTGACGTTCCTGGGCCAGGGAAGCGGTGTGTTCGCTCACGTAGTCAAGGAAAACAACATCGTCATACCGGCCGAGTCGACCTTCAATATCGGATACCCGTTGGTCGCAAACCTGAACGTGGTCGACGTCAACAACGACGGCAATAAAGACGTAGTCTTCTCGTATCAGGACTACAACATCTACGAAGTACTTGGAAACGGCGACGGCACCTATCAGTTCTACACCAACGTAGGCGCGTATCAAGCCTATCCCACCGACATGATTGTCGCGGACATTAACGGCAGCGGAATCCCCGACATCATCGACGCCGAACCCGACTATCTCGCCATCTACCCCAATCGCGGCGACGGCACCTTCGACACCACCACAATCCGCAACTATGGCTCCGGCATGGGCCAATGGTCGGTGTTGAGCGGCGCGGATTTCAGCGGTGACGGCATCCATGATGTCGCGCTGATGAATTCAATTGAGGGCACCGTCACACTATTCACCGGCGTCAGTGGCTCGAACGCTGTTTACGGCGGCCAACTGCTCGATCCAGGACAGGGTTACGTTTCGCGCGTGCAGGCACAAGCTGTAGTTGACGCCAACAAAGACGGATTCGACGACGTGCTTGTCTACAACGCTGGAAGGTCGCAGGACAAACCCTCGCTGCTGACGGCGATCGGGAACGGCAAAGGAAGTTTCCTCTACGCCAACGCCATGCCCGGATTCGACGCCAGCAGCTTCGATTTCATCGAAGCCAAAATGGGCGACTTCAACGGCGACGGACTGGACGATCTGATCATGCATACGTATGACGGGATATACATCTTGCTGTCGAACGGTGATGGGACTTTCCGTTCCTCGAAGGTTTCGCTGGGTAGCGGATTCGATTGTCTTACGCATCACGCTGCCATTGGCGACGTGAACGGCGATGGGTTCCTGGATCTCATCGTGACTTATGAGGGAGACAGAATCTACGGCTGCAATTCGGGCACGCTCACCTCGGGTTATTTCACCGCCCTGGGTAAGGGCGATGGTACGTTTCAGCCGGCAACCTTCACTGCGCTCGGTGACGAACTCTTCGAGCCCGTGCTCGCTGACTTGAACGGCGACGGTGTTCTAGACCTGGTCGCCTCCGATGTCGTGTTTGACGCGCTGAACGAAGGCTACCCCGCGACGTTCAAGACTTTTCAATTGATCGGCAAAGGCGACGGCACGTTTCAAACTCCGACCATCCTGGCCAACAACTACATCAACGCGGCAACGCTCGTCGGCGATGTCAATGACGATGGCAAGCCAGACCTGGTTATGTTGATGGAAGGATCCACCGACGACTCGGGCCAAATCCTTTACCTCGATACGGCTGGACCTCTGCCGCTGCTGAATAATGGCGACGCCACGTTCACTACCGGCACACAATTCGCTTCAGGATTCTTTTCTGCCGGAGGCTTGCTGACCGATCTCAACGGGGACGGAGAACTCGATCTGCTGTTGAGCGAATTCGTTTCCTATAACTTTACAGATAACGTTGCCGGCGGAGTCGCAGCTTTGGGCAACGGAACTGGAACCTTCGCGGCCACCGGAAACTTCGAAGGTGGTGATGCCAGTTCCACCATTCTTCGCGGAGATTTCCTGAAGGACTCCGCTCCAGACGCGCTCTTTGTCAGCGGAGGCAGCGGGACGACCATGATCATCGCTCGCGGAGGTACGAAGGTTTCCGCGCAGACGACCTCTCCGACCATCTCCGCCGGCGATCCAGTGACAGTCAACATCACAGTAACGGCGACCCTCGCAGGCCGCCCGCAACCAACCGGCACGGTCACCTTGACCGAGAACGGCGCTTCGCTCGGATCGTCGGATCTCAACGCGGGCGCGACGAGCATCGTCGTGAACGGCTTGGCCCTCGGCAGTCATCAATTGGTCGCAGTGTATTCGGGCGACGGCAATTTCAACGTCAACGGAACTTCATCGGTTGCGGTGCAAGTAGTGGCCGCTCCGAGCATCGCGATCAGCGCCAATCCCGGCAGCCTGACATTAACGCAAGGTCAAACTGGAGTGATCGCTTTGGCCGCTGCGGCAAATGCTTCCTACGCTGGCAACGTGACCTTCTCAGTATCGGGCGCACCCGCCGGTATGACGGTCAGCTTGAACCCAAGCACAGTTACGCTGACGCCGAATCAATCCGCAAGCACAACCCTGTTTGTCGGCGTGGGCACGACCATGGCCAGCGCCACTTGGCCGTCGCTGACTTCATTCACCGGCGCCGGCGGAGGTCTGGGTCTCGCCGGAATGCTGTTGCTGGCATTTCCGCGCCGCAGAAGGAAGATCGTGCAGACTCTCGCCATGGCAACGCTCTTCGCAGGAGCTCTCGTCGGAACCATGACCATGACCGCCTGCGGAAGCAGCAGCGGCTCCAGCTCAGGTCCCAAGGGTCCAACAACTCTGACGATCACGGCCACACCGTCCGTATCCCAAGCCCCAGTGCAAACCATGACCGTAACCATTAACGTGCAGTAATCGGAGATCAACTAACCCGAATATCGACCGATACAGCCCCAAGTTTGGCTGCTCACCCTTCGTAATTTTCGAAGGGTGAGCGCCGCCGATGCTTTGAAGGGCGCAACTTTACAGGCTGCGGGAAACCTATATTTATATGGAAGACGGCTTTGGGAAGGGCACGAGTTCCACTCGTGCCGTCAAGCCCTCGCCTCATCCCCTGTTTCGCATCAGAACTAATACGTAAGTATCGCCAATACCATCGTCCAATTGAATCCCCTCCTTGCCTCTGGTCTGATGCCTTCATCGCAGGCGATGCAGTCGGAACTGCGCTGCCCAGAAAAGGACCTCACCATGATCCTCGAGAAAATACAGCACGATTTGCGCATGTCCCGTGCCGCTAAGCAAGCGGCTGCCATGGGCCTGCTGGTGATGGCTGCGTTCAGCCACGCCCAAACTGTTACCAAAAAGGAGACCACTATGGCGCAATTGCAAACTCTGACACTCGACGCTGTGCCGCAAGTTGCCACAGCAGAAATCCGTCCCTTTCACTTCAATGCTTCCGACGAGCAACTCGCGGAACTCCGTCGACGCGTCACAGCGACCAGGTGGCCCGAGCGGGAAACCGTCACCGACGCGACGCAAGGAGTCCAGCTCGCCACCATGCAGAAGCTGGCGCGCTACTGGGCGACCGATTACGACTGGCGCAAGTGCGAGGCGAAGCTGAACGCTCTGCCGCAATTCGTCACTACCATCGACGGCGTGGACATCCACTTCATTCATGTACGCTCGAAAAATCCTAATGCTTTGCCGATCATCATCACGCACGGATGGCCCGGATCAATCATTGAGCAGCTGAAGGTTATTGGCCCGCTCACCGATCCCACTGCCTATGGTGGCAAGGCAGAAGACTCTTTCGATGTTGTCATTCCTTCGCTACCCGGCTACGGCTTTTCAGGAAAGCCGACTGCGACCGGCTGGGATCCCGCTCGCATCGCGCGCGCTTGGACCATCCTGATGAAGCGCCTCGGATACAAACGGTTCGTAGCCCAAGGTGGTGATTGGGGAAATGCCGTCACGGAGACCATGGCTCTGCAGGCGCCGCCGGAATTGATCGCTATCCACACCAACATGGCGGCCACAGTCCCAGCCGACATTGAAAAGGCCGCGCTTGCCGGGGCTCCTCTGCCGTCCGGCCTCTCCGCCGACGAACAGCGCGCATACACCCAGTTGGCCTTCTTTTATAAGCACGGCCTGGGCTACGCCATCGAGATGGCCAACCGTCCAGAGACGCTTTACGGAATCGCGGATTCGCCTGTTGGTCTTGCGGGGTGGATCCTCGATCACGACACGGCGAGCGAGGCGCTGATCGCACGCGTTTTCGATGGTCAGACTGAGGGCCTGACGCGAGACGACATTCTCGATAACATCACGCTCTACTGGTTGACGAATACGGCGATTTCCTCCGCCCGTCTCTATTGGGAATACAAGGGTGGCTTTTTCGATCCCAGAGGCGTCAAGATCCCGGTCGCCGTCAGCGCTTTTCCCGACGAGATCTTTCAAACCCCGAAGAACTGGACCGAGAAAGCTTATCCCAATCTGCTTTACTACAACCGGCCCCCGAAGGGCGGCCACTTCGCCGCTTGGGAACAACCGGAATTGTTCACTGAGGATGTCCGGGCGTCATTCCGATCGCTTCGCTAGTCGAAGAGATAACAATGAACGCGTTAGCCACAGACACGCTGAACATCGGATACGAAACTGGTGGGCGTCGAAGCGGCCCACCAGTTTTGCTGTTGCACGGATGGCCTGATGATGTTCGCGGGTGGCGTGGACTGGTGCCGCATCTGGAGCGAGCAGGGCTGCACTGGGTAGCACCCTGGCTCAGAGGCTGTGGGCCAACAACCTTCCTTTCTGCGCAGACCATTCGCGATGGGAGTGCCGTCGCCCTCGCTCAAGACGCGATCGCATTGACCGGCCTTCTCGGCTGGACGAAGTTCGCAGTCGTAGGACACGATTGGGGCGCGCGGATCGCGTACACGCTGGCTGCGCTTTTTCCGGAACGCCTCTCAAGCATTACTGCACTCGCGCTTTCTTACGCTCCAGGCGGCAGGTTTCCGACTCCCACATTCGAGCAGTCTCGCCGCTGGTGGTACCAATGGTTCATGACGACGGATCGCGGGGCAGAGGCAGTCCGCGCCGATCCGAAAGGTTTCGCCCGCCAGCAGTGGAATACATGGAGCCCTCCAGGCTGGTTCGACGATAGCGAGTTTGCGGCCTCCGCGAACAGTTTCGAGAATCCCGATTGGGTGAATATAACGCTCAATGCCTATCGCAGCCGCTGGAAGACCGAGCCTGCCGACGACCGTTACAGCCGGTTACGTGAGCGGCTCGGAACGGTAGAAACTCTCAGCACGCCGACGCTCATGATCCAAGGCGGCGCAGACATGTGCGATCCGCCCTCGGAGTCTGAGAGACAGGAGCGTTACTTCACCGCCGGGTATCGACGTGCGCTGCTCGATGGGATCGGGCATTTCCCGGCCCGCGAAGCACCGAATGAAGTCGCCACCGAAGCGTTGTCGCATATCAAGGCCTTCGCCTGACCCGGACTTTTTCGATAACTGTTGTAAGCAGCGGTGCTAGCGAGGTGGAGACGTTTCGCCGTCCGCTCACCCCAGTAACCACCCCTCACCTATCGAGAGGCGCCAAAAAGCACCGGGCTCACCATGGTTTCAATCCTGGCTGCCATCTCCTCGGCGGCGATACGGTTCGGGGTCTGAAACCAGCGGCGCGCGGCCCCAAAAACGGCCCAAGCCGCGGTGGTCGCCAGCAGTCCCGCATCAACTCCCGGAGCCGTCCCATGAAGGGCAAGGCCTTCTTTGAACATGCCCTCGACGACGGGAATGATGGAGCCTTCGAGCGACATCCGGGCCAACTGGGTAGGACAGCCCGTGTTCTCAGCAAGATAGTCGCAAACGCCGAGGGCAATCGCGCGCAGAGCTCCCTGGCACCCGGTAAAGGTGATGCCGCGGCGCTCTAACAGATCGCGGAAGCGGGTCTCTGTCATAGCCTGCAGCAGAGCGTTCTTGTCCGGATAGTGCAGATAAAAGGTGGCTCGGTTTAGCGTCGCCTCATCAGCAATCTCCTGCACGGAGACGTCCTCGAACTCCTTCTTTTTCAATAACCTGACCAGCGCTTCCATGAGCATGCGGCGGCTCCGCAGAATCCGCGGATCGGTCGCCGCCGTCTCGGATTGAAGAAGCTGGGCCATATCCTAGCTGTAAATGCCTACCCTATAAATGATACTCCTGGGTCACTAAACGACACTTGTTTATTTTCTTTGAATCGACAATTGTTTAGTAATCATCAATTGTCGTGTTAGGAGGATTTACCCATGTCAACCTTGCTTCATATCGATTCCAGTCCACTCTATGGTCGGTCAGTGTCCCGCGAGCTGACGGCTGCATTCGTCAAACAATGGAAGGCTTCCCACCCCACCGGAAAGGTCATCGACCGCGACCTCAACGCAACTATAATCCCGCCAGTGAGTGCGGATTGGGTCGGTGCCGTCTACACGCCGGAACAGGCGCGCACTCCGCAGCAGAAGGAATTGCTTTCGCTCTCCGACTCGCTGCTCGTCGAATTGGAGCAGGCCGATGAGTACGTCATCGGAGTGCCGATGCATAACTTTGGCGTGCCCTCCGTGCTTAAGCTTTGGATCGACCAGATAGCGCGAGTCGGCAGGACCTTCGCCTACGGGGAGAAAGGGCCGAAGGGCCTGATCGTCGGCAAGAAGGCGACCTTCATCATCGCAACCGGCGGCATCTACGACGCTCAAACACAAATGGCGTCGTTCAATTTCGTGGAGCCGTATCTACGCTCCGTATTTGGTTTTCTTGGTGTGACGGATGCGACTTTCCTCACCGCAGGCGGGACAGCTGTGCTAAACCAGGGACAAGACCGGAACGCGTTTATTGCGCCGCATCTTCAGGCCGTGCAGACGCACGCGCAGACTTTCTGAATCTAAATCTAGATCTAAAGAGGACACTCAGAGGACACTCATGAAAATAACTTCGACTGTTGCTCGCTACCTGCTGGGGCTGATCTTTACAGTTTTTGGCCTGAATGGATTCCTCAACTTCATCCACCAGCCGCCTCCGACGAATCCGCTGACCATGCAGTTCTTTGTGGCCGTCAGCGCGTCGCACTTTGCCGCATTCTTCTTTGCGATGCAGGTGCTCGGTGGACTGCTATTGCTCTCGGGCTACTTCGTGCCACTTGCGCTAACAGTGTTGGCCGCCGAGCTCTACAACATCCTCGCGTTTCACCTGACGCTCGCGCCGGCGAGCATTCCTCCGGCTCTGGTGGCCTCCGTACTATGGG
Source organism: uncultured Acidobacteriaceae bacterium (assembly GCA_963807725.1). Taxonomy (GTDB): domain Bacteria; phylum Acidobacteriota; class Terriglobia; order Terriglobales; family Acidobacteriaceae; genus Acidiflorens. The sequence goes on along the minus strand of CAWECL010000019.1, from coordinate 574,520 downwards.
TATTGGTCTTTCTTCAGTACCGCGAAAGTTTCAACGGCATCTTCGCGGCGAAGCCTGCGACGCGATGGTGAATTGCGTCGCAGCTTCGGTTGCATCCGCATGAAGTGTTGCCTCAACGGCTATCGCGTGGGCTTATAATTTCCGGCACGTATGGCCCTAACGGCGGGAACCAAGCTCGGCCCTTACGAGATTTTGGGAGAACTGGGTGCCGGCGGCATGGGCGAGTCTATCGCGCGCGCGACACGCGACTGGACCGCACCGTAGCGATTAAGATCCTGCCCCAGCATCTGTCCTCCGATCCTGGACGCCGCGCTCGATTTGAGCGTGAGGCCCGCATCATTTCTGGCCTTTCACATCCGAACGTCTGCGCCCTCTTCGACATCGGCGACCAGGATGCTATCCACTATGTCGTACTCGAATACCTCGAGGGGAAAACTCTCGCGGACCGCATTGCGAAAGGTCCCCTGCCAGTTTCCGAAGTATTAAAAGTGGGAGCGGATATCGCTTCCGCGCTGGAAACCGCTCACCGCCACGGCATCGTTCATCGCGACCTCAAGCCAGCCAACGTGATGCTGACCAAGACGGGCGCCAAGCTTCTGGATTAGCGCTTCGGTAAACCCGTCACCCTGTTCCAGCTTAAAGAAGGAGCGGAATACGATGTGGCGGACGGCAAGCGCTTCCTGGTAAGTGAACCTGTTGGCACAGCTACCGCGCCCCTGTTTGTGATCGCAAACTGGAAGCCTGAACCTCCGAAATCGGAGTAGACAGGCAAACGCATGGCTACAACGCTGGGGCGGGCTGCCTCACCCTTCATGACTACGAAAGCCTCGCTGCGCCTCCCTTCACTTCTCGACAAAGACGGCCGGATATCCTAACCTTCGACCATGACCACGGTCCGAAACCAGCACGATCTCGGCTCAAACATCGCCAGCAAAGAGAAACGTTTCCCTCGGTTTCACAAGCGAAAAGGACTACCCCCACTCACCCGAGAGATCACGCTCGCTCTACTGTTTTGTGTTTCAACCTTCGCGATTGCCGCCCAGAATCCAACCCATCGGGATGGCGTAGCCGTAGGGGCGCAATATGATTCGACGCATGTCTATGTGGCCCCTGGCGATCTGGATACATTCGTCAACAGCTTTGTCGCTACCTTCGGTGGGCAAGCGTCGAAGCGGTCCGTGACCAATGTTTTGCCCGTGCCGAGCAGCACGGAGTTTCAATATGTCTGGACTTCCATGGGTACCTTGTCCGTTTTTGCCTACCAGACACCGGTCCCATTTCCATTCGGGCAAGAACGCACCGGATATCTTGTTACTGACATGGATCAGGCGATCCATGACGCCCGTTCCGCTGGTGCCGAGGTAATCGTCGACCCGTTCAAGGATCCCATTGGCATGGACGCCGTGATCCAATGGCCCGGCGGCCTGAAGATGCAGCTCTACTGGCACTCCACTCCACCGCAATACGCGCCGCTCGCGACCATTCCAGAAAATCGCGTCTACGTCTCATCCGACCGCGCCGATGAGTTCGTCAAAGACTTCGTAAGCTTCGCCCATGGCCAGATCGTTGCCGATGACAAGCATGCCGACGCCGCGGAAATCGCCTGCCCCGGAGAAATTTACCGCCGGATACTCCTCCGCTCGTTATTCGGCAACATGCAGGTCTTGGTCACGAACGGCCATCTGCCCTACCCATTCGGCCACGAGATAACTGGATACGAGGTGAACGACATTACAGCCACGCTGGCAAAGGCCAAGCTGGCCAACGCCAAAATTCTATGGGGCCCCCACACCGCGAAGGATCGTACGACGGCAATCCTGGAGTTCCCGGGAGGATACATCGCCGAACTCCATTCCCCGAAGTAATAGGCGGGCTGGCCCGCCTTAGCACCATCCCAAAACCGGCTTTGCCGTGCCGCAAGCCCTACATTTTGACCGCGGCTTCAGCCGCCACCGGGGGTTGTGTTAAACTTTTCCCTTACCAAAAAGAATCATGCTCTTTTCCAAAGAATATGTGGGCTATCTGGCCCGCGAAGTTTCCAAAAAACTAGTCGCGAGCGGTCTCATCGAGACCAAGGCAATGCCTGCTCTGAACGAGAAGGTCCATGCCGCGCTGCTCGAGGAGCTCGCTCTCGAAGACCGCATCAACGATGAAGTGCGCGTCATCCTCGAAGCCTATTCCGACGAAATGCAGCGCAGCGGCGCCAACTACCAGGAAATGTTCCGTAAAGTGAAAACCGAACTAACCAAGAAATATAAGGCCGTTCTCTGAGGATTTTCTTGCCGTGCGATTAAGCCGCGACAAAGTCAACAAACTTGCCCACGTCGTCACCGACGCCGTTGCTGACCTGGACGAGGTCGAGTTCATTGAAGATCGCAACACCGTCCGCCTCGAAGTGCGCAAAATTCTCGAGGGACTTCTCATGCAGGAAGCCCGCATCGATCAGTCCGCGCGTCAGAAAATCGAAAGTCAGCGCCGCACCATCATCGAAGGCTCGGAAGAATGGTCCATCCTCTACCGCAAGTACTACAACGAGGAAGTTAAAAAACTGGGAGTGTAATCCTGGGTACTGGGTACTGGGTACTGATTACTAAGTACCTATGACTGATGCGGTAACGTGATCGCTCCCTCTCCAGCAGATCTTACGAGCGCAGCGTACTTGGCAAAAACTCCAGTCTTATACTTCGGAGCAGGAGCCTTCCAATCCAGCTAAAGCGCCTGGCAATCTCGCCATCGGCGATTTCCAGTCTCCAGTTCGCGGCTCTTGGTATCGATGGTGATCTTGTCCCCTTCGCGGATCGCGGCGATCGGGCCGCCCAGCGCGGCTTCTGGAGCAACATGTCCAACCATCAAGCCGCGAGTCGCACCGCTAAACCGTCCATCGGTAATCAGCGCGACACTCTCGCCCAGTCCTTCGCCAACAATCGCAGCCGTAACGCTTAGCATCTCGCGCATGCCAGGACCACCTTTCGGCCCCTCGTAGCGGATCACCACCACGTCTCCAGCATTGATCTGCTTGCTGGTCACAGCCTTCATCGCTGCCTCTTCCGAATCGAAGACGCGAGCCGGACCCGTGTGTGAGGCGCGCTCGTGTCCGCTCATTTTCACCACTCCACCACCCGGAGCGAGGTTGCCTTTCAAAATCACCAGTCCGCCTGTCGCTTTCAGAGGCTTGTCCAGCGGGGCAATCACGGTTTGTCCCGGAGTTTCCTTCGCCGCGTTCGCCTCTTCGGCCAGCGTCTTTCCCGTCACCGTCAGCGTCGAGCCGTCGACGTATTTGCCCTCCACCAGCCGCTTCGCGATCAGCTGGATTCCTCCCGCTGCGTCGACATCCGCCGCCACAAATTTTCCCGCCGGCTTCAAGTCCGCCAGCAGCGGAGTCCGTTCGCTGACTCGCTGAAAGTCGTCAATCTCCAATGGCAATCCCATTTCGCGCGAAATCGCCAACAGATGCAGCACCGCGTTAGTCGAGCCTCCCGTAGCAGCCACCGACGCGATTGCGTTCTCAAATGCGGCATGCGTCAGAATATCGCTGGGACGAATTCCCTTCTTCAAACAATTCATCACCACTTCGCCGCAGCGAAAAGCCACTTCGTCTTTGCGCGCATCCATCGCGGGAATGCCATTGAATCCCATCGGCGAAAGGCCAATCAGCTCCATCACCGTGCTCATCGTGTTCGCCGTGTATTGGCCGCCGCATGCACCCGCTCCCGGACACGCCACGTTTTCCAGCGCCAGCAGATCAGCGTCACTCATTTTGCCGGCAGCGTTGGCTCCGACCGCCTCGAACACATCCTGAATGGTGACGTCTTTGCCCTTTGTACTTTCCGGGAGCGATCGTCCCGCCGTAAAGGACGAGACCGGGCAGGTTCATACGCGCCAAAGCCATTGCCGCCGCGGGAATCGTCTTGTCACATCCCACCACGCACACAGCCGCGTCGAAGAGTTGTCCGCGGCAGACAAGTTCAATCGAGTCGGCAATCACCTCGCGACTCACCAGCGATGCCTTCATGCCTTCGGTGCCCATGGTCTCGCCATCGGATATCGCAATGGTATTGAACTCCATCGGCGTGCCACCTGCCGCCCGAATGCCTTCTTTCACCTTCGCCGACAAGCGGCGCAAATGGAAGTTGCACGGCATGGTTTCGATCCAGGTATTGGCAACTGCGATCAGAGGCTTCGCCAGATCGGCGTCGGTGAACCCAATGGCTTTATACATGGCGCGCGCCGGAGCCTGATCGCGCCCGTCGGTAATGCTGCGACTGCGATGCTTGAGATCAATATTCATGATTATGCCAACAGAAGATGGATGCGGACAGTTTAGCTGAAGGGGCAAGAAGTTCTCAGTTCCCAGTCGTTACGTTCTCAGGCAGGTCTTCAGAGCCTCTCTGCGAAACTAATAACTGGGAACCGAGAACTTTTCCTACGCATTCACCATTTTCGGCCCGTCCGTCTTCGCGGGCTCGGTGGACTTCTTCTTTTCCGCCGGTAGCCACGACATCATGGCTCGCAGTTCCGCGCCTACTTTTTCAATCGGATGATTTTTCTCGCGCTCGCGCATTTTGGCGAACTTCTTGCCGCCTTTTTTATTCTCTGCAATCCATTCTTTGGCGAACTTGCCATTCTGGATTTGCTTCAGAACTTTCTTCATCGCTTTGCGCGTGTCGTCTCCCACCACCATTTCGCCACGAGTCAGGTCGCCGTACTCTGCCGTATTTGATATCGAATAACGCATGCGGCTCAGTCCACCTTCGTAGATCAGGTCGACGATCAGCTTCATCTCGTGCACACACTCGAAGTACGCGATCTCGGGAGCGTATCCAGCCGCGACCAGCGTCTCGAAACCCTTCTCCATCAGCGAGGTCAACCCGCCGCAGAGCACAGCCTGCTCGCCGAACAGATCGCTTTCAGTTTCCTCGCGGAAAGTCGTCTGCAACACTCCCGCTCGCGTCGAACCGATGCCGTGCGCGTAACTGAGCGCGAACTCATGTGCTCGTCCGCTCGCGTCCTGGTGAATGGCGAGCAACGAAGGCACCCCTCCGCCTTGCGCATACACGCGGCGCAACAAGTGCCCCGGACTCTTCGGAGCGATCATCACCACGTCAACATCTTTCGGCGGCTTAATGGTTTTGAAGTGAATGGAGAATCCGTGCGAGAAGCCGAGAATTTTTCCCTTCCGCAGATTCGGCTTGATGGCCGACTCATAGAAGTCCGCTTGCGTCTCATCGGGCGTAAGAATCTGGATCCAGTCGGCACGCTTGGCAGCTTCGGCGGGAGCGACAACGGTCATGCCGTCGGCGCGAGCCTGCTTAGCCGAGCCGCGCTCGGGATCGAGGCCGATGATGACGTTATATCCGCTGTCGCGCAGGTTCTGCGCTTGCGCGTGTCCCTGCGAGCCGTAACCGAAAACGGCGATGGTCTTATCTTTCAGCGCGGAAGGGTTAGCATCGTTCTGATAAAACACTGTTGCCACTGGAAACTCCTTATGGAAGATGAGGGGCGAACAACTCAGTCAAATACCGACCGACCGGTCGGTTCTAGAGATGCTATCTATCCATTCCTGCCCTGTCAACCCGCATCAGCGGCTTTCGCCGGGTGCCTGTTTTCGCTGTTACCCATATCAAGAACCTTGAGGGGGCTGGCCCGACCCATGCACCAGCCCAAAACCGTCTGCCTCACCCTCGTGCCTCTCGAACGGAGCACCTCCGGCCTCAGCACCCTCCGCATACAAACCTATCCACCTTAGTGCACTCCACGAAAGAGGTCTAGTAGCCGCATTTAGAATAGTTCCCAAGGCAACCAAAGTTTGCCGGCCTGCGCCCGTTCTTCGACAATTGAATCGTTCGAACCCGCGAATCGCGGGAAAATAACCCCATAACTCCTTAGGAATTAATTATGTACGAAATTGGCCCTTTAGAATCAATTATGTAGCTGTATCACTATGATTCTAATGGTATGAAAAAAGGGGGGGTGGGGGGTAGCACTGTCGATGCGCACTCGTCGAAGCGGTGAGACGCACCCGGATCAAAACTCGAAATAGGCTCCGGCGCGAGATGGAGCCGCGCCACCCGTGCCGGTGGCCGGTAGCAGCCCTTCTTCAATTCCGCGCAGGCCTTCCCATGCAGCTTCCGTGAGCGCGGGATCAGCCCCTACGATTTCGCGGATCATTTGCCACGCAGCTAAGTTGAGCGCGCCTTCCGGCGCGGGGCCCATCGCCAGCGAGACCGAACACTGCGGACAAAAGCTGATGCGTTGGGCTGAAGATTTTTGCCGCGGCCTGACTCCTACGGTCTGCGCGAAGAGGTAGACGCCAACCGATTTCTGTCCGGCTTCGAGTTCCCGATTGCAGCGAAGACAATATAAGTTATCCAAGATCACGTCTCCGGACTAGCCCCGTTGCCTTGCCCCCAAAAACCTACGCGACTACTCTCGCCAAGGCACGGTCGGCAGCACAAGTATGCAGAAGGATTCCGGCTGTGAGAATCCGAGTCTGCACGCGCATCGTCACGAATCGAAATGGCGAGCGGCCTACCGCGAACCAAGATTTACTCTAGGCAGAAACAGAACGCATCGCGCACTCTACTCTTATGGGTTCCCGTCCAGCTTTACAACCGCCGCAACGTCTGAAAAAACGACGCCAGGTCGCCGCTGTTTGTTATCGGGTTCGCAAACTCGGCATCCAGTTCCTTCTGGTCCAGACCCGCGATGGCCGATGGATTTTCCCTAAAGGCGGCATCGAACCGGGACTCACGCTGGCCCAATCAGCGGCGCTCGAAGCGGTGGAAGAGGCCGGAGTGCATGGCCGGATAGAGGAAATGCCCTTCGCCCGTTATTTCCGGTGCAAACAGGACGGCGTCAATGTCGGTACCGAGCTCGGCGTCACCGCGCACCTGTGCGAAGTCTCTCGTCTGGAACGGCCGCAGGAATCGAATCGTAATCCGAGTTGGTTTTCGGCGGAAAAAGCGAAGCAGCGCCTCCTCCGAGGCCGGCCTTCGGAATTCGGCGCGGAACTCGCGCGCGTTGTCGATCGTGCCGTGTGCAGGATTCAGCGGCAGCACGGTCAACCCAACATGCATCGTCGCGTGCAACCGGAGGCGCTGCAAAAAGTTCGATTTGAGGCTTTTGAGGATGGGCGATTGCCCCACGATCTCAAGGGCGCGTTAGTTCGCGAATTTCTGCGGAGGAGAGTTCATCAGATCGGCGCGTCAGCGGGAATCCGAAGGCCGCTGTTGCGATTGGGTTCAGGAATTCACAACGTCACGGCGATTGATAGTGCACAAAAGGCGAGTCCATCAAAGGCATCGAGGAGACCCATCCACTGAACGGGAGTTCACTTCGATCGGAAGCCTTCCACGCATTCCAATCATGTGCGATATTGTGGACAAGCTTTCTTGTTTCGCGATACCCTCCTCGCCATGAACAAGCCTCCCTCACCGATGGACCGTCGAACTTTTCTCGCAGGCGCCGCCGTTACTGCCGCCGCCCTGTCGTCGCCAAGATTCTCCAGCGCGCAGCAATCTGAACTCGAACCCATTTGGAAAGAGATCGAGAAGCGTCATGACGAATCGGTCCGACGCCTGCAGACCTGGATCCGGCAGCCTTCCATCGCCGCCGAAAATCGCGAGGTCAACGAAGGCTGCGAACTGACGATGCAGATGCTGCGGGACGCCGGATTCCAGTCGGTCACAAAAGTCCCAAGCGATGGACAGCCCGGTATTTTCGCCACGCTCGATGCGGGAGCGCCACGAACGCTCGGCGTTTATTTCATGTACGACGTCAAGCAGGTGACACCGAGCGAATGGTCATCGCCGCCGTGGGATGCCGCACTGGTCGACAAGCCAGGCCTCGGCAAGGTTGTCGTCGGCCGCGGTGCGGTGAATCAAAAAGGACCGGAAGCTACATTCCTCGCGGCACTGCACGCGATACGCGGCGCGGGACGAAAAATTCCGGTGAATCTCGTCCTTGTGGCGGAAGGCGAAGAAGAAATTGGCTCGCCGCATTTTGCTCAGATCGTGCGCCGCCCTGAAGTCATCGCGGCGTTGAAAAAGACGGATGGAATTTTCATGCCCAGCGCATCTCAGGATCTCGATGGCAGCGTCGAAATCACGCTTGGCGCAAAGGGCGTTGTCGAGTTGGAATTGGTTTCGAGCGGCGAGCGCTGGGGACGAGGTCCTGAGCACGACATTCATTCCAGCGAAAAAGCACGCGTCGATAGCCCAGCATGGCACTTGATTCATGCACTCAACACGCTCGTTTCAGCCGACGGCAATGACCCTGCAATTCCCGGATTCGCCGACAAGGCACGACCGATCTCCGCTGCTGAAAAGGAAATGATTGCCGTGGCGGCCAAGCGCATGGACGAGAATCTCGCGAAGAAAGCGTTTGGCGTCAAGCACTGGGTGCACGACGTAGGCTGGCAGGAATCAATCGAAATGTTGATGTCGCGTCCGACGGTAAATATCGAGGGACTGGTTGGCGGCTACACCGGTCCAGGGGGAAAGACGATTCTTCCGCATCGCGCGGTGGCCAAAATCGATTTGCGGTTGGTGCCTGACATGACCGCGCTCGAAGCTTTGGCGGCGCTAAAAGATCATCTCGCCAAGCAGGGCTTCGGCGACGTCGAGGTCAACATGACAGGCGGCTACGATCCCAACAGCACGTCCGCCGATTCAGGAATTATTAAGACGGAGATCAAGGTATATCGCAACGCTGGCATCGATCCAATTATTCTTCCGCGCAGTCCGGGATCCTGGCCTGGCTACGTCTTCACGGGAGAGCCACTGCGGTTGCCAGCCGGACATTTCGGGCTGGGACATGGCGAAGGCGCGCATGCTCCGAATGAATACTATCTGATCGACTCCGCGAATCCGAAGGTACAGGGGATCGATGGAGCGACGCGCTCATACGTTGAATTTTTGTACGCGATGGCGGCGTAGAACAGGCGATGAGTGAACAGTTGCAGTCGGCCAAGGTTTGATCGACCCGAAATCCGACGATGCTAAACTCATCATCCATGCTTGTAGTAAACGGACTCACCAAGAGCTACGGAAAGCTGACAGCAGTGAACGGCGTCAGCTTTCGTGCCGATTATGGAGAGACCATCGGCCTGCTTGGTCCGAATGGTGCCGGCAAAACGACGACTGTCTCCATCATCGCGGGATTGCTGAACCCGGATTCCGGTGAAGTCCTGATCGAAGGCAAGCAGGTAAAGAGTGATACGGATCCCGTAAAACTAAAAATTGGCTTGGTTCCGCAGGACATGGCGCTGTACGACCAACTTAGCGCCCGTGACAATTTGACTTTCTTTGCCGCGCTGTACTCCATCGCGGGCGCGAGGGCAAAACATGCGATTGACGAGGCCCTGAATCTCGTCGCGCTGTCGGATCGTGCCGGCGACAAAGTGGGCACATTCAGCGGGGGAATGAAGCGTCGCCTGAACCTGGCCGCGGCATTGCTCCATGATCCGCAGATTTTGCTGCTGGATGAACCTACAGTTGGGGTCGATCCCCAAAGCCGCAACGCCATTTTTGACAATCTTGAGGTACTGAAAAAACGCGGCAAGACTCTCATCTACACCACGCACTATATGGAAGAGGCGGAACGGCTCTGCGACCGCATCGTCATCATCGACCACGGAAAAGTGATCGCGAACGACACGTTGCAGGGACTGCACAAGCTGTTGCCTATCACCAACATCATTGCCATCGATCTGGATTCCGCCGACGGCTTTAAACCGGAACAGATGTTGGCGCTGCCCGACGTTAAATCCGCCGAGTTGACACAAAATACGCTGCGGGTCGGCGTTCATGATCTTTCGCGGGGTGCACCCGCCGTGCTTCGCTGGCTGACCGAGAACGGGCACTCGTTCCATCATGTTTCAAGCGAGCAGCCCGATCTCGAGACAGTCTTTCTCACTCTCACCGGAAGGAGCCTTCGAGACTCAAAATGATTCCATTCCTGGCGTTGGTGCGAAAAGATCTTCGACTGTTCTTCAACGATCGCAAGGCTGTGATCGTCGGCGTACTCGTCCCTATCGTGTTGGCTTCATTTTTTGGCTACTTGTTCGGCGGGCAGGGCGGCAACGCCGAGATGAGCAAGGTATCGGTGCTGGTGATTGACCTGGATGGCAGCGACACATCTCGCGGATTGATTACGCAACTCTCGAGCGATAAAACTTTGGACGTGAAAGCGTCAACGTTAGACGAGGCGCGCACTGCAGTTCGCAAAGGTAAGGCGACGGCGGCAATAGCCATTCCGAAAGATTTTGGCAGCGATGCCGGACGTGCTCTCTTTACCGGCGACAACAAGCCCGAGCTTGGCCTGCTCTACGACCCCTCGCACAACATGGAACTTGGCATGTTAAAAGGCATACTAAGTGGCGCGGTGATGCAGACAGTCAGCAAGGAAATGTTCACCGGCCAAAGCGGACGGCAACTGATCGACGATTCTCTGGCGCGGGTGGAGAACAGTCCTGGGATTCCCGCAACCGACCGGAAAGCGCTGCGCGATCTGCTGGGCAGCGTACGGAATTTCAATGAGCAACGAGACCGCGAGACTGCGACCGGGCAAGCGCAGCTTTCCGGCGGCTTGACCATGCCGTTCGAGACGCATGAGGAAGCGATCACGTCCGGGCAGAATGTGGAGTACAACGGCTACGCTCACGCTTTTGGAGGAATGGGCGTTCAGTTCGTCCTATTCATGGGACTTGATGTCGGAATCGGACTGCTCATACTCCGCCAAACCGGGCTATGGCAGCGCCTTCGCGCCGCACCCCTTTCGCGAACGATGCTGCTGGGCAGCCGGACGATCAGCGCTGCGCTGACCGCCTGTTTTATCTTGTTCGTACTTTTCACTTTCGCCCGAGTCGTTTTTGGAGTTCGCATTCTAGGCAGCCTTTCCGGCTTCGTGTTGGTCTGCGTGGCGTTCGCATTAATGACGGCAGCGTTCGGCTTGATGATCGCGGCTTTGGGCGAGACGGTTGAAGCTACGCGTGGATACTCGGTTATGGCGACGCTCGTTCTCGTAATGCTTGGCGGAGCGTGGGTACCGACTTTTGTCTTTCCCAAGTGGCTGCAGAGGCTCACGGTGGTCATCCCCACCCGCTGGGCGATGGACGGCTTGGATGCGATGACCTGGCGAGGCCTGGGATTTTCGTCGGCACTCGCGCCGATTGCCGTATTGCTTTTGTTCACGCTGGCGTTTGGCGCAGTGGCAGTAATGCGATTCCGTTGGAGAACGGAGTGAGGGCTCGCTAGTTGCCCTGACTCTGCGGGACATCAAATACAAGCAGGCAATGATCCAGGATTGCGACCGGCTTAAATTGCAAAAGCCAGTGATAGGCGTTGGGATCCCGAAGGTATTGTCCTGAGATGAAGGTTGCGCTCACTACCACCGTACCCGTCACGCGCTCGCCTGGGCGCAGGGTGGTGGCCTGGACCCCATATAGTCGAGGATCGATCGATCCGAAATAGGCCAGATGCAGTGGAGTATCCGGATGCTGCCGCTGATAATCGCTGAGCGCCAGCAAGCCTTGTCCCCAGTCAAGGCTGCTGTCGGTGAGGAACTCGTGAGTACGCTCCGCCGGGATGAATATATTGAAGTAAGAAAGATAGCCTGGCGCGTAACGCAAAACATCGACTGCATTCAGCACGGCAAGCAGAGCCAGCAACGCCAGAGCGATCTGCTTGTGGTGGGCCTGGCCACAGGCCCACTGCCAGCAGGCAGCGGAAAAAATCAGCAGAAATGGAAATAAAGTAAGCACGTGGCGGTCACCGATCCCGAGCCGCGCCCACAAGGCCAGTAACACTGGAACCGCTGAAAACGTGGCGTAGATGCGGGCGTCGGTCCGAGAGTCGGGCCGAGAGTCGACCCGAGAGTCGGGCCAAACCAACTTTGGGAAGGCTACCATCAGGACAATGCCTGCCAACGCCAGCAACAGCGTGATGGTCGGCCACTTCAAAGCAATGGCGACGGGAAAGTACCAGTGCGGGACGGCATCACGGTAGACGCGCCCCAGCAGAAACGATGGATGCCCCAGCCGGTTGTGTTCCATGACTTCGTTGAACCCGGCGAAAAACTCGGGCGCAGGAAGTGGAAAAGAGAGATCAAGCCCGAGACTATGCGCGTTGACGATCGTTTGCCCCTCGGGATAATCGATAGTAATTTTTCCGCCGTGCAGAGTGGCACGCCCGACATGAAAGAAATAGCCACTCCACACCACAAGGGCTGCCAGCGCAATCGCAGCGACAGCCGGTTTCCAGGACCAGGACGAGGGCGACACAGTAAACCCTCCCGAAACACCGCCCTCATTTGCCCTCTTGCGGCGCGTGAGCAGCATCGCCACCGCTGCGAGCGCGACAAAAGGAGGGGCGTAAAACTTGGCTAAGAGTGCTAGGCCCAGACACAGGCCAAGTAACAGCGTTTTGCTCCATGATGGATCTTTTCGCCATTGCACCAAAAAGAACGCGACAGCGAACACAGTCAGCACAGCAACGCCATCCACCGTTGCCACTGAGAAATGCGCGATGAGTTGAGGAGAGAAGGCAAAAAAAGCGAGCGCGAAATTCGCGGCGGTCGGCGAAAACAATTGTTGAGCGGCCCACCACACCAGGACGCCGAGCAAAACCCCTAGTGCGATATTGACGATTCGCGGCCCTCGAATGAACCGCTCTGCCGACGGGGAGAGCCCCGTGACCACCAACCAGCCACCGGGATTCTGGATCTGCATCCGGAACTTGTCGCCACGAACGGGAAAACCGACGAGCAAGTGGCCGAGAGGAGGAGTTTCCATCCACTGGTTGAATCGATGGTTGCGCCACACATCTTGACCCACAGCGGTGTGAATGGATTCGTCAAAAGTGATCGACTGTGTCTCTACAAACCAGACACATTGCAGAACGTAGAGCAGCAACAGGGCTGCAGCTACGAAAAGATCGCGTCGAAAACTACCCGATGACCACCGCTTATCGGCGCATGCGGAATCGGTCGAAGAAGAGTCTCTTGGAGTTTGTAAATCAGGTATCATCGCGCGGAAGCGCAATCTTATCATTGCCCGCATAGCGCGAATTTTTGTCGCTAGAGGCCGAACCCCATTCCACGATACTATTTCGGGTGATGCTTCGCGAAGCCCCAGTCGAACCTCGTCATGAACCGCGGCAGGATATCCTGCGCGCGGCCGCACGCCTTTTTCAGCAGCAGGGATACGACGCGACTTCGATGAACGACGTCGCCGCGGCGCTCAAGCTCTCCAAGGGTGGCCTCTATCATCACTTTCAATCGAAAGATGAAATACTCTTTCACATCATGTCGCACGCCATGGAGATCACAGAGGAACGTGTGATTAATGTTGTGCGGCGCATCGATAGCTCAACCCTGGCCGGAGTCGAGGAACGGCTGCGCACTCTGATCCGGCTGCACATACAGATCGTCCTCAGCCCCGAAGACCGCGAAATCACCGTCATGCTGCACGAGAACCATCCACTGCCGCCGGCGTTGCGGCGCAAAATCAACGGGCGCAAGAAAGATTACGTCCACTTTGTGGAGAACTTGGTCACGGACATTCAACGCAAACGGAATTCTCCGGCCTCCGTTACACCGCGCGCTGCCGCCTTCGCCCTGCTCGGCATGATCAACTGGATTTATCAGTGGTACAAGCCGGATGGGGATCTAAACGGAGACGCGCTAGTCGCACAGTATACGGATATTTTCTTTCGCGGAGCGTTGGCCTAGATTCACAGCTCAGATTCAGATCGCTCCGTTCATGTCGAACTTCTTCCACATTGACGATCTCGACCGCCAACGATGCGGGAAGGGCAAACTCTATCTGGAATTTCTTCGCGTCCCTGCCATGAGCGCCGGGATCTACATTCTGGCCGAGGGTGCAAAGGATCCTCAGAAACCGCACCGCGAAGACGAGATGTACTACGTCGTCCGCGGGCGCGCCCGCATGCAGATTGGGTCGGACCATGCCGACGTGCGCGCCGGTTCTGTTATTTTCGTCGAAGCCGAACGCGAGCATCGCTTCTGTGACATCGAGGAAGAACTGGAAGTGCTGGTTTTCTTCGCACCTGCGGAAAAAGAATGAACTTTAACTGCAAGCGAAGTGTCCAGCGCTTGAAATGCAGACAAAACAACTCGCCCCAGACTTTTTACCGCCCGTTGACAACACCAAAAGGTTAGACTGCTACGCTGTTGCTCAAAAATCAGGGATGACTTCCAGCACCCCTTGTTCCAATCGACACCATACGAACGAACCATTAGAGATATGAAAGGGCACATGTACAAAACTGCACTGTCTCGGCTGATTTTCCCCATGCTTGCAATCTGTGTGTTCGCGGCGATGAGTGCTAAGAACACGACTGCTCAAACCGGAGCCTGGCTCACCCATTCGCATGACGAGCAGCACACTGCGCTTTCCACCGTTCAATCGCAAACTCTTGACGCCATTCATTGGCATGCTCCGGTCGACCTGCATCCGCCGGGTGGAGAAATTTTTATTCACTACGGCTCGCCGCTGGTTACTGCGGCCAATACGGTAATCGTTCCCGTGAAAACGAATACCAACAAATTCCGCGTCGACGGGCGCTCCGGCACGACTGGCAAGCGGCTCTGGTCGCAGAGCACCGGCTGGCAGGCGCCAGAAGCGGATTTCGTCCCCGGCCTCGGGCCAACGATTTCGGGTAACCAGCTTTTTGTTCCTGACATCGCAGGACGAGTCATCGTGCGGCAGAATCCAGATGCAGTGAAAGGCACGGTCACTCGCCTTTACTTTTACGGGGTAAAGAATTTCAACAAAGCTGCTTCGGTTTACAAGCAGAACGTGCAGATCAACACTCCACTCACCACCGACGCCACCGGCAATCTCTACTTCGGATTCATCGTCCTTGGCTCCACGCCGCTGAACCTGCAAAGCGGCATCGCGCGCGTGGCTGCCAATGGCACGGGGACCTGGGTTTCCGCAGCGACCGCCAGCGGAGACGCTACGATCAGCGGAGTCGCCATGAGTTGCGCCCCCGCGCTGTCGATAGATGGCAATACCCTATACGTTGTGGTTAACAACGACAACTACGGATACCTGCTGGCCTTGAACAGCACTACGTTAGCCCAGGTAAGCCGCGTTCGGTTGAAGGACCCATCATCAGGAATGGACGCGATTATCTTCGACGCCAGTTCTGCCACGCCCACAGTCGGCCCCGATGGCGATGTCTATTTCGGCGTGATTGAGAATCCGTTTCCCAGTCACAACGATCGAGGGTGGATGCTCCACTTCAACAGCGACTTGTCGATCACCAAGACTCCGGGCAGTTTCGGTTGGGATGACACGCCTTCGATTGTCCCCGCTTCGCTGGTCTCCAGCTATACCGGAACTTCGCAATATCTGTTGATGACGAAATACAACAACTACTGCGGCAGTGGGACCGGTAACGGTCAGAATAAAGTCGCGGTCCTCGACCCGAATGCCACCGAGCACGACCCGATTATCCCCTCGACGCTGGTGATGAAGGAAGTCATCACGATCCTGGGCGTCACACCCGATCCCGATTGTCCCGGAGGTGTTAAGGAGTGGTGCATCAATGCCGCGGCAGTCGATCCCTTCAGCAAGTCGATTCTCGTTAACAGTGAAGACGGCGTGCTTTATCGCTGGGACCTGACTGCCAACGCGCTCTCCGAGAAAGTTAAACTTTCTGTCGGAATCGGCGAAGCTTACACGCCCACGGTGATTGGCAGCGATGGAACCGCTTATGCGATCAACGACGCCATACTCGATGCGGTAGGCACGCCGAAAAAGAGGGATGAGTTGCAACCTTAGGTTTCGGCGACGACTATTCGGCGGGGGCCGGGCGAGAACGCCCGGCTCTCCACTGGATAACTTTTCTACTCGGCCGCCGGTTTACCCGGTATCCAGTACACTTCTTCTTTTAGATTCTCTCGGCTGAAGCGGCAGCGTTTCAAAATGCCCTTGCCGTGCTCGATCATGTCGGGGTGGCCGCAGAGGTAGGCGACACTGGTTTCGGCCGTACATCCCCATTGATCGGCGTATTTGCGGATCAATTCATCCACGCGCCCTACTTCACCTTTCCAGGTCGCGTCTTCCCACGGACGGCTGGCCGTAAAAACGCACCGGAACCACGGCACTTGTTGCGCGACCGACTCCATCTCTTCGCGATACGCAAATTCCCACGGACGGCTCGCGCCATCGAGCAAGAAGAGCTTTTGCTCACCCTTGAATCGTCCCTCAGTCCATTCTTTGAAAAGAGTTCGCACGTAGCTGACGTAGGGAGCGATCCCCGTCACCGTGCCCACCAACAAATGATTGGTGTGGCCAGGCAGCGACGTATCGAGCGTGAAACGACCCTTCGCCACCTTGCGCATCAGAACTTCATCGCCTACCTGAAGCTTGTACAACGGGGGCGTGGTCTGACCTTCGGGTACTAACTCAAAGAAGAACTCTAGTTCCTTTTCAAGAGGAGAAGACACGATCGAATATGCGCGTTCGACTCGCTTCCCATCTCGCTCGACGCCCAGCGTCGCATATTGTCCCGGAGCAAACTTGAAGTCCAGGCCGTGATCGACACGGATCATCCACAGGTCAGGAGCAAAATCCACACGTTTGGTGATACGGGCAAGATGGTGCTTGTCATCCACGAGCATCTGTCTTTTCTCTCCGGTCCACAAAAGCAAGACGTCAAAAGTAGGCGCTGCAAGCGCAGCGTGAATTCACGCCCTTAATGGTTTACACGCAAAAAGAACAGCCCGCAAGCTTCTCAGCCTGCGGGCTGCCTCGGTGGACTGTTTGGGATTGACTGAGGTGGTCACTCTCGTGGCCCCTCGCTCTTTCCGGTGCCGGACACAACTTGTGGCCAGCGGATGAATCAGCCCAAACTCACGGATTGTTTGCGAGAGAATGTTCCCGATTTCCCCGACCAAAGGTTCCTCGAGAACTCCGCTTAGAGCAACCGCCCTAAGACTCAGCCACCTCACCTGGTCTTGTGCTTCTACTGTGACTATCAGAACTTGTCATCCGACCACCTCCTTTCCGGTGTAAGCGCAGATTACAAAAAAAGCGGCGGCGGCGTCAACAGCACTGAGGTGGCGTACCGCGGAAAGCAACAGGCGGCCCTGTGCCGATAGTCGCCAAGTTTCAGTTCGCGGTGCGGACGAAAGACCGTAGGATTTACTTGCAAGCTGACAGCTGAGACCTAAGCCGAGATTCGCGTAAACTTGTCTCCAACGGATCGCTATGAGACTCAACTCAATATGCCGCCTGTGAGTGTGGCTTGTACCGTCCTTAATGAGGCCGATGACATCGACGCGCTGATCGACAGCCTGATGCGGCAGAATCCGTCTGCTGCCGAAGTCATTATCGTCGATGGCGGATCTACCGATGGAACGTGGGAGCGTCTCGAAGTTGCGCGAGCAAAATACCCAACCCTGATTCCGATCCGCGATGAAAGCTGCAACCTGAAGCGCTCGCCCGGTCCTATAGCTCGAGGCCGCAATATAGGAATCGCGGCCGCCTCATCCGCCGTTGTCGCCTGCGTCGACGCAGGCTGCGCTTACGATTCCGACTGGCTCGCCAATCTGTCTGCTCCAATTTTTGCTGGCACGACCGAATATTCGGTCGGTGGATCGTATATCGACGAAGCCAAGGCTACCGTTTGGGACATCGCCTCGGCCCCTTTTTTCGGCGTGAAGTTAAATCCCGAGGCGCCAACGAAATCTTGCACGGCTCGCTCCATGGCGTTTCGCAAAGAACTCTGGCAACGCGTCGGAGGATTTTCCGAAGCCGTTTTTCTGGGCGAAGACACAGAGTTCGACGCCAAAGTACGGACGTTGGTTACACCCGCATTTCCGCCGCGAGCCAAGGCATCATATCAACCGCGCCAGAGTTTTCGCTCGGCAGTCCGGCAAATGATCAGCTACTCCATAACCGACGGCGTATTGGGTGGACGCTCAGCCCGTCTCTGGCGCAATGTCGCGCGCTGCATCGTTGAAATTCTCGCCCTGATTGCACTCATTTACTCTCCGATTCCGCTCTTGTGCGTCCTCATACTCGAGATTTATTTTGCGTTTCGTCTGGATTGGTCTGACCTTCGAAAAGCTCGTCTGCGAACCTGGGGCGCTCGCATAATATTTTCTTTCATCGTGCCGTGGATCGTGGCCTGGTATCAGACCTTGGGCACCATCACGAAGAAGAACCGTCCTAATCGGCAGAATTTTACTTAGCGTTTTGGCGCGTCCTCATTGCGAGGACTTAAGTCTCTCGAGCTCGCTCAAAGCCTGTGTATTTTCGGGATGAGACGTCGCTTCGGCTTGATACTCCGCCATTGCCTGCTCCCGATTGCCTCCGGCCTCAAAGATCTTAGCCAAAACGAAGTGGAATCCGGGCGAGCGTGGCGCAAGTTGCAAAGCCCGCTCAGCATTTTGTACCGCTTCCGGTAGCTTTTGCTGCTGCAGTTGGACCACCGCAAGATAAATGAACTGGTCTGCGTCTCGAGCGTCAATTTCGATCGCCCGCTTCAAATAGTTCTCAGCCTCCGAGAACTTCCCCGTGCGGTAATACGCATAACCGAGGTTGTAGTTGGACAGCCACAGGTGAGGATCGCGCTGCACCGCGCTCTGGTAAAGCGGGAGAGCCCGGTCATAACGACCTGTGTTTGCAAGCTCATTGGCGAGATTGACCTCGACGATCGGGTTTTCTGGCGCGTACCTGATTGCATTCTCGTAGAGCGAAAAATCGTTGGCCCATTGTCGCTGGTGCATGACCGTCCCCACGAACCCAGCCACGCACAGAATTCCGACCACCGCCCATTTCATCGCAATACTCTTCGATGCCGCGCCCGACAATTGTTCGACGGCAAGAGCTGCCAGAATCACAATCCCGACCGAAGGCAGGTAGAGAAAACGGTCATGCACGAAATTGTCAGGAGCGATTGCCCGAAGATAAAGTGTCGGCAGAATCGTCAAGACTGCCCACAGCAACGCGAAAGTGGCCAGACGATAATCGCGAAGCTTCGAGATCCAATAGCACACGGCACCCACCGCGACGATCAGTAAAAGGATAGGCAACAGAAAGTTCTCAAAGCCAGGTGACGCCACATATCTCAGCGAGTAGAACTCGCTAGAGGAAATCGGAAATAACAGATGCTTCAGGTCAAACCATAGAATTGACGGCGCGGTCAGGAGCATCGTCTTCCAGCTCAGAGGCGCGATCGGCTGCACCATGCCATGCAGGGTCAATTTGCGGGCACCGAGGTAAATCGCCAATCCCGCGAAGTAAGGCAGCGAGATAAGAGCTATCCGGAAAAGCTCGACTCCACCCTGATTGTGTGGCGGATCCAACTGGCTGCGCGTACAGGCCGTCGTTCGGTGCGGCAAACATCGCCGCAAAGGCAAAAATGAGCACCGGAAAAACAGCCGCGGTCTCCTTCGACAGCAGGGCCAATCCGAACAGGCATACCGATGCCGCCAACCACAGCTGTCGTCGATTGCCTCCGCGAAAGTTGAGGTAGGCGATGAAGCTGCCGAGCAGCAGCACAGTCATCAACAGATCGTTCACGGAGGACAGCCAGGCGACGTTCTCCACATGAACCGGATGTAGTCCAAAGAGAAAACCTGCCACCGCTGCAACGCCTCGATTCCGCGTCAACTTTTCCACTAGAACAAAAACAAGATAGGTCGCCAGCACATGGCCCACCAGCATCGCGAAATGCCACCCCGCCGGATCGAGACCAAAAGCCGCATAGTTCAGGCGCAGCCATAGCAGAGTGATTGGCCGATAAAAAGTTCCTCCCGAAGGCGGAGCGATGTCAGCTGAAATCTGCGGAATGAAGTAATGCGCCAGGAAGCGCCAGGAACGGATCACAACACTGTCCACGATCACTGGTTTATCGTCGTAAACAAAGCCGAATGAAAGCGTTCCTACATAGGCAAGAGCCGTGACCGCGCAAACCAGCGCCTCTACTACGCCAGTCTTCTCGACCAGGCCGGTAACAGCGGATGGGCTCTGCGATTTCACACCGGCTGGTTCCACGGGCTTGAGTATAGCTGAAGAGAAAATCGGGGCTCTCGCGTACATGCACGCCCGATACCTACCTTGGTAACTGCCTCTTCCCTAGACTTAGAAAGTCTTGGTACTGAGCGACGGCAAGCGCCAGAGCTGTCGAAATTCTGAGTTCCGAGACCGGCGAATAAGCCTCAGCCCTTCCAGCGATAAGCATCAGGCTGCGGCAGTCCGATGTGCGCGAGAACGCGGTTTGCAAATTCGTGAGCCATGGCGTCGACGCTCGAAGGATGGTTATAGAACGCCGGAATCAACGGGAAGATCGTGGCGCCAGCGTCGGCCGCAAGCGACATGTTGCGGATATGAATTTTGTTGAGCGGCGTCTCGCGGACACAGAGCACCAGTGGACGACGCTCCTTGAGAGTCACATCGGCGGCGCGTTCAATCAGGCGCGAGGCGGTTCCGTTAGCAATGCGGCCCAGAGTACCGACGCTACAGGGGATCACGACCATCGCGTCCGAAGGATACGACCCGCTGGCCACGTTGGCCCCGATATCGGTGTTCGACTGCAGCTGAATCTTTGCGGATGCCGCGCCGATGATTTGACGTAGGAGATCCGAACGCCCTTCGACGGCGAGTTCCTCGGCCATGACGCGCAGGCCGCTGTCCGAAGCGATGAAATTTACTGTCTTCACCCGGGAATCGCGTTCCACGGTGAGGAGGAAATGCTTCAGAAATAACGATCCGCTGGCGCCGGTCGTAGCAACCGTTAGATTTTCTGGCACAAGCAGAGGCAAAAGTAAGACTCCAGGAGGCATCAAAGATTCCGCCTCGAAAACTGAGGATAGGGTTGCGCGAAAGGCAAGTCAAGGAGACAGCAAGCCGCCGGAGTAACTGAACTCTTAGTAATCTTTGCGCGGAAACGAATCGATGGCAACGACCGGCATTTTACGATCGCGACGCAGCGCTGCCCAACTCCACGCCATCGCCAGCGTGGAGCGCGAGATTCGCGCCTTCGATCCCGCAAGTGGACGCAAGTATCTGCGCGATTTTCGCGAAGCCTACACCTCGTACGAAAAAGTTCTCAGCGCGAGCGAGGTTCGCCACGCAATCGTAGAAGCCGGAACCGTTCTGGTGGGCGACTATCACGCTCTGCCCAATTCCCAGCGCTATCTGGCATCGTTATTGCGCGATTTCGATCTTCATCAACGGCCCGTTATATTGGGTGTCGAAACCATCTTCTCTCGCGATCAGCACATCCTCGACGAGTGGCTGCGCGGCGAGATCGAAGAAGATGAACTGCGTCAGCGCATGCGTTTCGAACTCGACTGGGGATACGACTGGGCTCCCTTCTACGAACTGCTCTCCGCCGCTCGCGAGCGCGGCGCCTTTATCTATGGGCTCGATTGCATGCCTCGCGAAGATCTGCGCAAGATCGGCGCTCGCGATCGCCACGCTGCCGATAAGATCACCGAACTCCGTCATTATCATCCTGACGGTCTTATCCTCGTGCTTTTCGGCGAGTCGCACCTCGCGCCTCAACATCTTCCGGCTTTGCTACGGCAGAGACTTCCCGCCGAACCCGTCTTAACCGTTCTGCAGAACGTTGATGCACTCTACTGGAATGCAGCCGGAGAAGCTCGGGATCACGTCGAAGCCGTCCAGGTTCGCGAAAAGGTTTTGTGCGTCTTCAATGCCACCCCACTGGAAAAATACGAGAACTATCGCCTCTGCCTCGACCGATGGCGGCGAAGCGATCACGACCGCAGCGCTCCCGACCTCGGCCCAACCCTCTACAATCTGATCGACGGTATGGTGCGTTTTCTCGGCTTCAACCAATACTCGCCGCACAATACAACTCAGCCCAAGCTGCTGGTTGACCTCATGCCAGAAGTTTATTCGCGCAGTTCGGACGCGCTTCTGCGCCGCCTGCTATCGCGCAAAGGATTCACCGCCGAGCGGCGTCGATGCTTGCTGCAGCAGGTGCGTGAACGCGGAAGCGTTTACCTCACTTCGATCAATGCCGTCTACGTGCGCAAATTCAGCATGACCGCTTCTGCGGAAGATGCCACAAGATTTCTCCACCAAGCTTGTCGCGGACTGCCCAATTTTTGTATTGGAAAAGCGCCACATGCTCATGGCACCACCCGCGCCAGTTCGAATCCCGCGCCCATGGCTGAATCTCTCAGTGAAGATGACGCGTTCTACATGACCGTCTTCGAACACGCACTTGCCTTTTTCGGATCGCGTATTCTGCACCCGGCGCGTCCTGCTCTTCGCGATACCGACATCGCAGAATTGTTCGAGGTGACTCGCGAGGATCTCGAATATCAGACGTCTCTGCCCTTTGTCGACGCCGTTGAGGCTCTCGACTTCTTGACCCAGCACCGCAACAGCAATTTTCGCGCGCCACGAGCCCCGGCTTTCACCGGCCACAAGTACGAATACGTAGCCGAGCAACTCGGATACCTCGCTGGCACCGATCTCTACGACGCCTACCTCGAAGGCCTATTGACCACAGCTGCCCTGCGCAAACTCTTCCTCACGCACATCGAGGAACCGGGCGTGGCATGTGCGGCATATTCCCAAATGCTCAATAAGCTGAAATAGCGAGAATTAGTTTCTTGATACTGCGACGGTTCGCAATTTTGAAATACTGAAACTTTGAAACCCAGCTCTTCTACGCTATCCTCACCTGTTCATGCCCGACGAAATTCCACTCCAGTCCCAGACACCCGACGCGCTCATGCTCTTCGGATTCTGGTACCGCGCCCTGCCATCTGATCGGGTCCATCGCGGACAACTCGCGAAGGCCATGCTGCTCGAACAGCCGCTGGTCCTCGGTCGCGACCCGCAAGGCCGGGCTTTTGCCCTGCGCGACGCGTGCCCCCATCGCGGCATGCCGCTTTCCTGCGGACATTTCGACGGCCAGCAGATTGAATGCTCCTACCACGGCTGGAGATTCGATGCGCACACCGGACAATGCCAACTGATTCCGTCATTAGTGCCCGAGCAAAATTTGAAAGTCGACCGCATCTACGCAGGAAGTTACCCGTGCGAGGAGCGCGACGATTTCATCTGGGTCTTCATTCCCGATCCCGGTCCATCGGGCGCAGGATTCAGCAAGGCGGTACCTGCTCCCACCCCTGCCCCTGAAATCCCGAAATTCAGTGAGCATTACAAGCTCGCTTATCTCACCGCCGACCTTCCCTGTTCCGTCGACCACGGCATCATCGGCCTCATGGATCCCGCGCACGGCCCCTTCGTCCACCAGGCATGGTGGTGGCGCACTCAACATTCCATCCACGAAAAGCGCAAGAATTTCGAGCCCATTCCCTACGGATTTCGTATGAGCGCGCACACGCCCAGTTCCAACAGCGCTCCGTACAAACTTCTGCGCCTGTACGCGGATGCCGATTCGATCAATACGACCATCGACTTCGTGCTGCCTAATCTGCGCTCGGAAATTATTCGCGCTGGCAAATACTGGTTCTCCAGCCTGACGACTGTGACCCCGATCACGCGCAGCCAGTGCCGCATCGATGTGGTAGCCGCGTGGAACTTATTCCGCTGGATTCCTTTCGGCCCCCAACTGCTGAAATTCGTCTTCGCCAAATTCGTGGAGCAGGATCGCCGCACCATGGAGCTACAGTCCGAAGGACTGAAGCACAATCCGCATCTGATGCTGATCGACGACGCCGACCGTCCGGCAAAGTGGTATTTCGGTTTGAAGAATGCGATGTTGGATGTGAAGAAAAATGGTGGCGAGTTTAAGCACCCGATGAGTGGGCCGGTGACTCTGAAATGGAGAAGCTGAGGGTGGCCGGCATGCAATTCGACCACTCGAGAACGCTCATCACCAGATGACTCTCAGCCCTGCGTACAACCGAAACTTCTCATCCGGGGTCACCACCGGTATCTTCTCGGATAGTGCCTGCGCGATGATTTGCCGATCGAATGGGTCGCGGTGATGAAGAGGCAGCGCAAACAATCGCAGAGCGTGCTCGATTGTGTAGTTTATGACGCGAATGTTCAGGTCTTGAATTGAGTCACGTGTCGTGTCCGAAGAGAGCCTCAGCTTGCCCAAGGCTGACTTAGTGGCAATCTCGGTGACAGAGATTGCACTTAACTCGAGGACGTTTTGTGCGCTTCGTAACGCGGAATTCGCGCGGCGGCTGAGGCGGTCGGGCGCTTCGACCGCAAAGACAAAGGTCGCCGTGTCAAGCAGCAGGCGCACTTATCCACGGCCTTCAACAAAATTTTCTGCCTCTTTGTCAGTCATGGGCTTCCACCAGTCGGGGTCAAGGATTTGGATTTTTCCCCGCTGCCCGCCGAATACACGTTTCTGCCCGCTGGGCCTCTTCGTTCGTACAATGTCTACCACCGGCACACCCCGGCGGCAGATGGTCACAGGCTCCCCATCTTCCACCGCCTTGATCAGTTCCGGCAGTTTGTTCTTGGCGTCGGCGACGCTGAATTCCATAACCACATTATAGCTATCTCAGATAGCCATGTAAATACAGTTGTCGGTATGGGTTTTTACTTAGAATCGGGAAACTGAAAATGAGAACTATTCCTCAACCAGCGAGTCCATGGCCTCTTCCCGCGACTTGAAAGTCACAATCTCGCGTTGAGAGAAGCTGTGGAAGTTCTCCATGAACGCGTGCGGAATCCCTTCCGTGCCAAACCAGGCCGTCTTCTTCACAAACGGTCGATCGAGTGTCAAGACTTCCTTCATCCTCATTGCCACCGTATGATCCACGGTCGCCCCGGTGAGATCGGCGAGCGTCAGCAATGACCCTTTTGGATGTTTCGCCACCATGCCCCGTAGCTGTTCGAGCAGAAGCATCATTTCATGCGGGTTGGCATGCGAGCCGTCAAACAGCAGAATCTGTTTCCCTTTGTGCTCGATGAATCGGATCCGGTCTTCCATAACATTCACCGCATCAGACAAGCAGCGACTCCACCACACTGTAAGCCTCGTTCAACGCCGAGTCCAACGCCCCGGCATCTTTGCCGCCAGCTTCCGCCAGATCGGGACGCCCGCCTCCCTTGCCACCAACTTTTTGTGCAATCGGGCCAATAACCTTTCCTGCCTGAATGCGGTTGGTCAGGTCTTTCGTCACGCCAACGATCAGCGAGACACTGCCGTCTGTCGCTGAACCGAGAACGATAACAGAGGAGCCCAGCTTGTCGCGAAGTTGATCGACCAACGTACGCATTTGCGCACGCTCCAGATTGTCCACACGGTGGCTCAGCACTTTGACGCCCTTTACATCCTTAACTTTTTCCGAAATATTTGCCGTGCTCGACGAGGCCGACTTCATCCGCGCCTGGTCAAGTTCGCGCGCCAACCGTTTAATCTCGGCGTCTTTCTTTTCCAGTTCCAGTTTCAACGCCTCTGCCGGAGTCGTCGCATCCGCGTGCGTGGCCAACGCCGCCACCACGCCCTCCAGTTCGTGGTCTTTACGGAAATGGCGCAGCGACCCTTCGCCAGTCACGGCTTCGATCCGCCGCACCCCCGACGACACGCTTCCTTCTTTCAAAATCTTGATCAGCCCGATTTCGCCGGTCTGGGCGGTGTGAATGCCGCCGCAAAGCTCAGTCGAAAAATCGCCGATCTTGATCACGCGCACCTTGTCGCCGTACTTCTCGCCGAACAAAGCCATGGCGTGATACTCGTTGATCGCCACATCAATCGGGAGGTTCTCGATGACCTCAATCTTTTCGTTGCGCAGAACTTCCTTATTGATGAGGTCTTCGATATCTTGCAGTTCTTCTTCCGCGACGCCGGTGAAATGCGAGAAATCAAAGCGCAAGTGGTTGGGAGCGACCAGCGATCCCGCCTGCTTCACGTGCTTGCCCAACACCTCGCGCAGTCCCGCCTGCAGCAGATGCGTAGCCGTGTGATTGCGCATGGTCGCTTCGCGAAGCGCAGTATCAACTACCGCATCCACTTTCTGTCCAACACGAATCGGCTGTTTAGCGATCACCTGGTGCGCGCGCACTCCCTGAATCGGGTAATAGCATCCATTCACGTCGGCAACAACGAAATTGTGATCGTCGGAGTAGAACCATCCGCGATCGCCCACCTGCCCGCCAGCCTCAGCGTAGAACGGCGTGTGATCGAGAATGATCTCGCCCGCATCGCCGGGCTCGAGTTGCTGCGCCCCTTGTCCGTTTTTGATGATCGCCAACACCTCGCAATTGTCAGAGCGTGTTTGGCGGTAGCCTTCGAACGTTGATTTCGGCAGCTGCTGGTAGGCTGGATTCGCTGCCTGCTTGACGGCGCCCTTCCACGAGGCGCGCGCGCGATCGCGCTGTTCGGTCATGGCGCGATCAAACCCGGCTTGATCAAACTTGACTCCTTGATCCCGGGCCGCGTCTTGCATGAAATCGAGTGGCATGCCGAAGGTGTCGTAGAGTTTGAACGCTTCTTCGCCGGCAATCACATCGCTGGCGGATTTCAAAATCACTTCCAGTTTTTCAAGACCGACATTCAAAGTGTTGGCGAACCGAGTCTCTTCTGCCAGCACTGCCTTGGAAACGCGCTCGACCGAATCGTTCAACTCGGGATACGCACCCGCCATCAGATCGCGCACTGCGAAGACCATCTCAGACAGAAACGGTTCCGTCTGCCCCAGAAGGCGTCCGTGCGTAATGGCCCGTCGAATAATTTTTCGCAACACATAGCCACGCCCCTCGTTGGAGGGTA
The DNA here is from genome assembly GCA_963807725.1 of uncultured Acidobacteriaceae bacterium. Taxonomy (GTDB): domain Bacteria; phylum Acidobacteriota; class Terriglobia; order Terriglobales; family Acidobacteriaceae; genus Acidiflorens. Next base: position 547,803 of record CAWECL010000019.1, on the reverse strand, counting down.
TGACTCCGTCCGAGATTAGAAACGTCGCTGCTCGAGAGTGGTCGGCAATCACTCGCAGCGAAGCAGCCGACTTGGTCTGCGCCTCTCGGCTGAGTTCCTTCTTTAATGATGTGCCGGTCAATTCCGCCGCCCGCTTGATGAGCGGCGTGAACAAATCTGTCTCGTAATTCGAGATCACGCCCTGTAAAACCGCCGTGATACGCTCCAGTCCCATGCCAGTATCAATCGACGGCTTCGGTAGCGGATTCAACTTCCCGCTGCCATCACGATCGAACTGCATGAACACCAGATTCCAGAGTTCGACATAGCGTCCGCAATCGCAGGTGAACGCGCAGTCGGTGTGTCCGTGTTCGCTCGCCGCAACGCCCATGTCGTAGTGGATCTCGCTGCACGGGCCACAAGGGCCGGTGTCGCCCATCTGCCAGAAATTGTCCTTCAGGCCCATCTCGAAGATGCGTTCTCTCGGGACTCCCTGGCCGACCCATAGCTCGTGGGCTTCGGCGTCGCGCGGAACTCCACCCTCGCCGTTGAAGACGGTCACATACAACTTATTCTTATCCAGACCAAACCACTCAGGCGAGGTCATCAACTCCCACGCATAGGCGATCGCGTCCTTCTTGAAGTAATCGCCAAACGAAAAATTCCCCAGCATCTCGAAAAATGTGTGGTGGCGATTCGTGAAGCCGACGTTTTCGAGATCATTGTGCTTTCCTCCCGCGCGGACACACTTCTGCGAACTCGTCGCGCGCAGGTAGTCGCGCTTTTCGAGGCCCAGGAAAACATCCTTGAACTGGTTCATTCCGGCATTGGTGAACAAAAGCGTCGGATCATTTTGCGGAACCAGAGAAGACGAATGGACTATCCTGTGGTCCTTCTTCGCGAAGAAGTCCAGGAACTTGCTGCGGATTTCAGAGCCAGTCAGCATGGAAATTTAGAGTCTAAATCATAAGTCACTTCTCAGTTTTCCATTCTCGGTCGTCAGAAAAGCTTTACGGCTCGAACTGACCGGTGATAGCTGGCGGCTGATAACAAGCTGTCTTCGGTATCATTTGTCGTTTACTTTCTGCGCCTTTTCTACGGAGGAACCTGTCATGGCCTGCGATCCAGAAATCCTGAGGCAAATTCCGCTCTTCGCCTTGCTCGACGATGAAGAAGCCGCGGTCTTGGCGGGCCAAGTCGAAGTCAAGGAGTTTGCTCCTCGCCAGCGAATTTACAAGATTGGCGATCCCGGAGGCAGGGCCTACATCGTGGTCTCGGGAACGGTTCGCGTCACGACTGTCGACGACGACTATCAGGAAGTCGTGGTCGATGAACCTGCACAGGGAGAGTTCTTCGGTTTCGCCTCCATGCTGGATGGGACCAGCCACGAGTCGGCGGCTACTGCTCTCCAGGAAACGGTCTGCATCGAGGTTGACCGCCACGATATTGCAATCCTGCTGCAACGCAAACCCCTGGCTGGAATGGATATGCTGGCCGCCCTGGGCCGCCAGTTTCACGCCGCGCAAAAACTGGTGCGCGTACGCGCCGGTCGCAACCCGAATGAAGTGATCGAGGAACAAGAGACGTTCGGAGAACGCATCGCCGATAAAGTCGCCAGTTTCGGCGGCTCGTGGACTTTTATCGTGTCGTTCGGAGTCGTGCTGGTCGCCTACGCGTCGCTCAACGTAGGACTGGCCGCGCGGGCCTGGGATCCGTATCCCTTCATCCTGCTCAATCTGTTTTTATCGATGCTGGCTGCGATCCAAGCGCCCATCATCATGATGAGCCAGAACCGCCAGGATAAGAAAGACCGGTTGCGAGGCGAACTCGACTACGATGTCAACCGCCGCGCGGAAGCTGAAATCCAAGGCTTGGCGCACAAAATCAATTTGATTGGCGACAAGATCGGAGATGTCGAAGATATCCTCCGCAACCGGACTGAAAGCTGAACGCTGGACTAGCGCTGCTCGGATCTACTTAACCGCATCGTCAGTCTTCTCCGCGCCCTTCTTTACGCCGTGGCCAACCGCTTTGACGCCTTTCTTTGTGCCCTTAGCCGTATCCTTTGCGCCGGTCTTCGTTGTGTCGGCGGTTTTGTCGGCTGCCTTTTCGGTGGCTTTACCGGTATCTTTGGCTGCGACCTTGGTCGCATGGCCCGTCTTTTTAGCTGCGGTCTTGGTAGCATTGCCTGTGTCGTCCGCCGCCTTTTTCATATCGTCGCCCGCCTGCCCGAACGAGAATGCGGTCAGAGCCAGCAGGGTTGCTGCCATCATCAAACAGAACTTCGCTTTCATATTTCCTCCAGAGTATTTCCAGAAATTGTCACGTAAGGCGCCCCCAGAGTATGCCGCAACCCGCCCACCAGAGCAAGGGTTTGGCGCACTCGACGCCACATCGACTAGGACGCTTCGGCAGTCTCGTTTTCCAACTCCATGAGTGTTTCTTCGTCCACATCCCAGTTCTTCAGGATAGCGAAGATCGTCTTCGATCCGAAACCGGCTCGCACGAGGTTGCGGAAAACTCGCGCTGTCTCTTTCTGATCTTTCGGCTTCTGCAGGCGCTTGCGTCGCAGATAAGAGCGCGCCAACGTTTCTTCTTTCACATCGTCATAAACGGACGAAACCGCTTTCTCAATGACCTCTCCGTGCACTCCCTTAACCTTCAGTTCATTAACAACTCGCATGCGCCCGAATTTTTCGTTGTCGCGCCGGTAGGACGAAAAGGCTGTCGCGTATCTGGCATCGTTCAGATATCCCTGGTCTTTCAATCGGACAATTATCAGTTCCACTAGTGTTTTGCCGATTTCCGTATCGGCTTCCACCCGGTTGCGCAATAGCCGCTTGAGTTCCGCGACCGAGCGCATCCGCCGCGCCAACGCGCCCACGGCATACTCATAGAGTTCTGGTTCGGTGAAAAGCTTCCTGGGACGAGCAAACGACATGCCTACACCATAGCGCGAATTGACGATGGAGTTTATCGCGATTCGAGCCTTAACGACTAATTCGAACCACTGGTTCCCGTTTCGATCTGCCTATTTTCCCGAGGAAGAATTTGGCAAGGTCGGCGCCGGCGGCACGGGCGTCACCTGCGGCATCATCGGCGTTGATGGGGCGGTTGCGGCTGGCGCTACCAGTGCTTCTTTCGTCGAAGCGGGCAGTTTGTCGGCATTCTTAACCAGCAGTGCGATTTGCCAAATTTGCGTCTCAGAAAGCGATTTGCCGAAACCGGGCATGCCGGTCAGGCGCAAGCCATGAAATATCTTCCAATAGCTTTCGCCCGGCTCATCGTCGGTCACACCGGTTCCTTCCAGCAACCTCGGGGGCTGCGGATACATTCCAGCTGCAATCGCCGACTTTGGCGCAAGCGGCAAGCCGTGGCAAACGGCGCAGTGCTGCTTATAAAGTTCCGCACCAGCCAGATAATTGGCGTCGGTTGGCTGGATCGGAACATTCTTCGGCATTTCCTTTGCGATCCGCGCGCCCAGGGCCTTGCTTGCCAGGAATTGTTCGAAGGGCATATCGGAGTCGGTGGTGGCGACGGGTGCGCTGCCAGTAGCGAAATAGAAGTACGTCGCCAAGGGCATCAGAAGCAGACCGATTATTACTCCAACGATGAGTTTCACGATTCGTCCTGTTTTGACCAAGATTTTACAAACACAACTTTACCATTCGCATCCTAATTTTCTTGATCGACAATATACAATTCCGTGTGGCCGTACAACGACGTTTATCCTAGGCCTTGAGAGCGGAGAACATGCGAATCGTGGGCGCATCCAGCGCGTTTCCTCAACATTATTATCCCCAGGAAATGCTGCTGCAGGCTTTACAGGAATACTGGGGTGGTCAGATCGAAAACCCGCATGTGCTGCGGCGGCTGCATCGTCACGTCGGGGTAGACGGACGATACCTCTCGCTTCCCAAAGACGAATATCTCAAGATCAAGACTTGGGGAGAAGCCAACAATCACTGGATTCGCACAGCTAAAGAGCTGGGTGAAAAAGCGATAACAGGCGCGCTGGCCGTGGCGGGGTTGCATAGCCGAAAGCTGGGAGCGTTTTTTTTCACCTCGGTAACGGGCATCTGCAGTCCGTCGATTGACGCCCTGCTGATCAACCAGATGGGACTGTGCAAGAGCATTCGCCGCGTTCCGATTTTCGGCTTGGGATGCGTCGCGGGCGCGGCGGCTATTTCGCGCGCCGCCGATTATGTGCGCGCGTATCCGGATCAGGTGGCGGTCGTTCTGTCGGTCGAACTGTGCTCGCTCACCATTCAGCGTGACGACGTTTCCATGGCCAACATGATTTCAGCTGGGCTATTCGGAGACGGCGCCGCCGCGGCCATCGTGGCCGGCGCCGATTGCGCACTACCCGGCCCCGAAATCCTGGCCACTCGCTCCGTTTTCTATCCCAACACCGAAGAAATGATGGGCTGGGATATCACAGAAAAGGGTTTCCGCATCGTTCTGTCGCGTGAGGTTCCCGATTTGATTCGAAAAAACCTGGCACACGATGTCGACGATTTTCTCGCCGAGCGCGGATTGACTCGCGCGGATATCGGCAGTTGGGTGCTCCACACCGGCGGCCCGAAGATTCTGGAAGCGACCGAGGATGCTCTCGAATTGAAGAATGGTCAGCTCCAAGCTTCTTGGGACTGCCTGCGCCGGACCGGCAATCTATCGTCGGCTTCGGTTCTGGTCGTGCTGGAAGAAGTTATGAAGAACCGCCGGCCCGAACCGGGCACGCTCAGCATTCTGGCAGCCATGGGGCCGGGCTTCTGCTCGGAGTTCGTTTTGATGAAGTGGTAGAACCGCAGCTCGATCGCATATGTCAGTCCGCTTTCCAATTCCCGTCGATGTTTTGGTTGTCGGCGGGGGACCGGCTGGCCTGGCAACCGCCATCGCCGCGCGGCAACGCGGTCTCACTGTCGTCGTGGCGGACGGCGCCATTCCTCCCATCGACAAATCGTGCGGCGAGGGATTAATGCCGGATGGCGTCGCGGCTTTGCACCAGCTCGGTGTCACCATTCCCGAGGGGGACGCTCACCCTTTCCGCGGAATTCGCTTCCTCAGCGACGGCGTTACCGCCCAAGCCTCGTTTCCTCGCGGAATCGCTTATGGCATCCGGCGTATTCATTTGCACCAGATTTTGTTGGAGCACGCGGCTGCTTGCGGCGTGCAAATGCTTTGGCAGACGGCCGTTACCGGCCTCCATTCTGAAGGCGCAATGCTTTCAGGAGAATTATTACCCGCTCGCTGGATCGTAGGGGCCGACGGTTCCAGTTCGCGCGTCCGCAAGTGGGCCCAGCTGGACCGAGGCGCCTTGGGCCATGCAAGAAAGAAATCTCGATTCGGTTTCCGCCGCCACTACCGCGTCCCACCCTGGACCGACTTCATGGAACTTTACTGGGGCCGTCGCTGCCAGATTTATGTGACTCCGGTCGGCCACCAGGAAGTCTGCCTGGCATTAGTCTCCTCCAGCCCGAAATTCAGGCTGGACGACGCTCTCGGTGAATTTCCCGAGCTCAGCACGCACCTCAAAAATGCGGAACCAACCTCCAACGAACGAGGAGCAGTCACCCTCACCCGAACTCCGCGCCGTGTGTATCGCGGCCGGACGGTGCTGGTGGGCGATGCCTCGGGCGGCGTCGACGCCATCACCGGAGAAGGTCTATGCCTCGCCTTTCAGCAGAGCACAATACTTGCCGACTGCCTCTCAAGCGGAGATCTCGCCCGTTATCAGAAAGCTCATCACGCGCTGCTGCGCCGTCCCGCATTCATGGCTCGAACGATGATGTTCCTGGCCAACCATCGAGCCGTGAGAAAGCGGACCATGCAGATCTTTCAGTCGAGCCCCCGCGCCTTTGCTGAGATGTTAGCGATGCACTTGGGCGAAGGCTCAACTCGCGATCGTCTCTCGAACGGAATAGCCTTCGGATGGGATCTACTGCGCGCCTAGCCGGTCTCAACCTCTGAGACGCCCGACATTCCTATCACGGGCCGCTGCTCCGTCTCTCTTTGCCGACCCATTTCGCTGGTATCCCTGTAACCTTCTTCCAACCTCCGCATCTCATGGCCGACCCTGCGCAATCAGGGCAACGATCCGTCGACAATTCAAAACAGGAGATATGTCCCCATGAAGAACATGTTTGTAAAGTTGATGTCCGTCGCCATGTTGTTCGGCGCCCTGGCCTTCGCGCAGTCCGGCGACGCGATGAAACAGGACACCACCGCCCAGAGCGACAGCATGAAAAAAGATGACAGCATGAAAAAAGATGACAGCATGAAAAAAGACGACATGGCCAAAGATTCGTCCAAGGACAAGAAAAAAATGAAGAAGGACAAGAAAGCCAAGAAAGACGAAATGAAGAAGGACGACATGAAGAAAGACGAAATGAAGTCCGACGACAGCATGAAGCACTAAGCCTCAGCCGAAACCTTCCTGGAAACCCCCGAACGAACTCGCTGCTTGAGACGGGCGCTCCGGCGCCCGCCAAGCGCGCTCTCTACCCCCTGCCACATTTCCGCCCGACTCCTGGACTTCCTATTCTTGATACTCAGGCTCGCGCTTCCATCCCGAAAGCATCGACACGAAATTTGACCATCCGTGTAGCGCGACCATAATCAGGTGTCCCGGTATAAAGGAAAGGAATCCACACATCGCCGCGAAATGCCAGATTCGCGTCAGATGAAAGCCACCGAACAAGAATGCAAGCCATGAAAACTGCGCGGGCTTGTACAAGACGATCCCCGTGAGCAGCGATAGCAGCCCAAATCCAATCGTCGAGGTATAAGCCAGCTTCTGCAGCGGATTGTACTGCCCAGTCGCAGGCGGCTTCGGACCAAAGAAAAAATAGTGCCGCGCCATGGGCCAGACCCCCGCAATATCGCGGGGTACGAACAGCATGGTGCGGAAGTGTCCGCTGGCGACCTGATAAACGGCGTAAACAAGGCCGCTCGCCGCGAAGAACCACATGAACGTGAAGTGCCACTGCAATGCGCCGCCGAGCCATCCTCCCAGCGTGAGCGATTTGGGAATGTCGATCAGAACTTTTTGCGGAATCTTCGGACCAAAGCTTGGGAACGCGCGGAAAATCCGCAGTCCGCTCGTGATCATGACAAACAAGCTGATGGCATTCACCCAGTGTGTAATCCGAATCGGAAGCGGATGCTCGTAAGCGGCGCGGACTAACTCGGGCTCCTGCATCTCAGCCACCGGCTCTGTTTCCGGCCGTTCCACCACATCTGACTGGCTGGCCACGGCATCGGCGCCTGTGTCCTGACCAGTAGCCGTTCCCGGCGCAGGGGCAACTTCGGTGACCGTCTCTTGGGTAGCGACCTTGGCCGCTACCGTCGCCGAATCGCGAGACTTACTACCAGCAGCTTCGGCATTCGCGATCTCTGGTGCCGCCGGAATTCTGTCTTTTTTCTCTTCGCTGTTGTCGTTCGTCATCACAGTCCTCCGAACCAGCTATAGCCCTGATCTTCCCAATAGCCAGTCTTGCCGGGCTTCAGAACATTGGTGACGCGAAGAGTATCGAGATACTTCGCCTGCTTGTAGCCCAGCTTCGTCGGCATCTGCAGGCGCAACGGAGCCCCGTGCTTGCGATCGAGCGGCTGCCCGTACATTTCATAACAAAGTAGCGACTGCGGATGCAGCGCCGAAGCCATGTCGATCGACTCGTAGTAATCGTCGGCGCACTCGACTTCCAGAAACCGCGCACCGGTATTGGCCCCAATCAAAGTCAGGAATTGCGAGATAGGCGTACCGCCGAATGCGCCAATCACGTCCCACCCCTCCACGCAAACATGGCGAGTGTTCTGATTGAGCTTCGGCAGAGCCCGAATCTGCGCCAGCGTGTACTCCCCCGGATGCTGCACGTCGCCTTCGACCGTTAATGTCCACTTCTCGAGATCGACCTCCGGATCGAGCACGTCATACCCGTTGTAAGGAAATTTCTCGAAAGGAACGACCTGCGAAGCCGAATAGGTTTGCGCAGGATGGTGCGATCGAAACAGAACTCCTGAAGCCCAGTCGCTGAAGTGCACTCCAGCCTCAACCAGCCGATCACTGATTTTTGGGAACGCGAATACCCCCAGCGCGGCCACCGGTGCCAGCTTGAGCAGTTCGCGCCTGCTCATCCTTTTCAATTCTTTGTCTTCTAGGCGAGTAATCATGTCAGTCCTGCGGCAACGTGACCAGACCTTATCACACCATGCGATGCCGGATTTCCGGTTAAGTTACAACCGGCAATAACCCGTTCGTCGCGACGCAACTTCCGTGTCAGCGCAGACACACCCGCGCTGCCGAGGACACACCACCAGCCCCTCAATCGTCGCTAACCCCATTGATTTCACACGCATGGCTCTGGCTTCCAGCGTGCATTTCCCCTCCCAACAGCATGGAGGCAATCATGGAAACGCTCTTACAAGCTCTTACCATCATCGGCGGTCTGACCTTTTCTCTGGCCGCGTCGCTGCTAATCGAAGAACTGATTTTCGGACAAATCGTCCGGACGGCATTCGCCCGCCGCCCGGAAAATCCCAATCGCCCGTAAAGCACCTAAAAGGAGCACGACCATGCTGTTACTCAAATACCTGCTGTTAAGTGCCGGAATCGCGATGTTCGTAATCGCCGCCGGAATCCTCGCCTACGACACCTATCTGTTAATAACCTGGCAACGCAAGCGCCTGAATTCAGATCCAGAAGCGGGAGCACCGACTCTTGCGCCCACCGCCCGCTGGCGAACTTCAGCCGCGCTGGTCATGCTCGCCTGGGCTCCGCTCCTGATCTCGGCGGGCATTGTGATCGTTCCCAGCGGAATGGCGGGCGTGCGAGTAAGCCAGACCAAGGGCACCCTCGCCGGAACCTTGTATCCTGGTGTCCATTTTGTTATGCCGCTGGTGGAGCGCGTTGCACTGTTCAACACGAGAGATCAGCTATTCACGACGGGCATACGCGAAGACTCGCCGGCCAAGGGCGCGGCCCAGACGGCGGCCAAGTCCGAGGTAACGACCGAAGCGCTGAACGTGCAAGCAAAAGAAGGACTCACGCTCGGCCTCGCCATTACCGTCCGTTACCAGATCGATCCCAAACGGCTCGACTACATCGAAGCCAACCTCCCGCAACCGCTGGAAAAAGAAATCGTACCCGCCGTCGTAGCCACCGCCTGGCGCGAACTGGTTCCCGAATATTCGGTTCGTGAAGTCTTCTCCGCCAAACGCGAAGAAGTGCGGCAGCGCTCCGCTGAAATCATTCGCAAACGGCTGGCCGGCGACGGAATTGTCGTGAAAGAAGTCATGCTGCGCGACATCGAACTCCCGGAAGAATATGCCAAAGGCCTCGAATCGCTGCTGCTAAAGGAACAGGAAAACGATCGCATGGGTGTGGAGACTGAGATCCACCAGAAGCAGATCAAAATCACTGAGGCCGACGCCGACTCCGCGAAAGTGCAGGAAGTAAAACAAGCCGAAGGACAAGCTGCCGTGAAAGTGCTGCAAGCCAAAAGTGAAGCCGACGCCATGCAGTACACCTTGCCGCTAAAGCAGAAGCAGATCGAACAATCGAAACTCGAAGCCGAAGCGCGCAAAGAAGCCACCGTGAAAAACGCCGAAGCCGCCGGCGAGGCCAAGCTCATCGACAGTAAAGCCGAGATGGAACGCCGCAAAATGCTGGCACAAGCCGAAGCCGAACGCATTCGCCTGACCGCCGCTGCCGATGCCGAGCGCATGACCAGTGAGAGCGCGATCCTGAAGCAGAACCCGCTGTTGATTAACAAAATCGTGGCCGAACGTCTGTCTGACAAATTACAGATCATGATGGTGCCGGCGGACGGCAAGTTCTTCTTCACCAATGACGTTCTGCGAGGCATGGGCGCTCCAGGCCACGCGAGTCAGGCGGAAGACGCAGAAGGATCGGAGGCCAAGTAGAAGATCAAGCCTCAGGTGTCAGGCCTCAGAAACAAATACGATTCGATCTTTCTGAGACCGGCGACCTGAGAATTGACACCTGAGACCTGACACCCGAGACATCCCCATGCGCAGCCCCCATACACACCCGCGCTATAATCAGCCCATTCCGCAAATGCGAGCGCGAACCTCCAGAGGTCTGCGACCAGGTTGGCTGAGTTCGTTATTTCTCGCGATCATCTTTTTCCCCTCCACACTGCACTCGTCATCCCTCGGAGACACGGCCCGCCAGCTGGCGCAAAAGATTGCGTCCGCCTCGGGACCGGGAGCGTTCGCGCTCGATGTCAGCAACCGTTCTTCGCTCGACGAAAAATCGGCACGCGAAATACGCGGAGTTCTCGAAGCTCAGTTGCAGGTCGAAGGCGTGCACGCGACCAAAACTGAAGAGGGCTTAGGCGCGATCGCAATCGTCCTCTCCGAAAGCCTGCGCGAATACGTTTGGACAGCTGAAATCTCGATCGGCTCTGACGAGAAGAAGGTCGTGCTCGTTTCTTTGCCCAGGCCTCTGGCGGCAATGCCCTTCGCGTCCGCGCCACCGGTCGTAGTCAAGACAACTCTTCTGTTCGCTCAACAGCAACTTATACTCGACGTCGCGCTGGTCGATATGCCCGGAGGTTCTCGCCTGATCGTTCTCGGCGACAGCAGCGTCGCTATTTACCATCAGCAGGGGTTGAGTTCGTCGGGGCACTGGCAACTCGAGTCTTCTTTCGCTATCAACCACTCCCGCACCTTCCCGCGCGATCTCCGGGGACGATTACTGCTGCAACGCGATCATCTGTTCGACATCTACTTGCCGGGAACGGTCTGCCGCACCAACTCCATCGCGGCAGCGCCGCTCACACTTTCCTGTAACGACACCGATGATCCATGGCCGCTCACGGCCGAGGACTACGGTGTCCGCGCTTTCTTCGCCGGCTCGCGCAATTTTTTTACCGGAGCACTGTCTCCGGGCATTGGAAAAATCGCCAACGTACCCGCGTTCTATTCGGGAGCTACGATTCCGCGCACGAATTATGCGCTTTGGTTATTTGCAACTGTCGATGGGTCGCTGCATCTTGTGGATGGAATGACAGACCAGTTAATCGCCGGCGCAAAATGGGGTAGCGATCTGGCAGCCGTTCGTTCCAACTGCGGCACCGGCACGCAGGTGTTGGCCACCGAGAGTGGGGACGGCGAACACGATGGAGTGCGCGCGTTTGAGATTCCCGACCGCGATCCAGTGCAGGTTAGCTCGCTAGTAGAATTCGACGGACGAATCGTGGCGTTGTGGCCCGACACGCCCGGCAACAACGCCACGGCGGTGGTAAAACGAAAAGGCACAGGATGGTATGAGGCGTATCGCGTGTCGATTACGTGCGGCAACTAGTATGCGAACCGGGGCAAGTACTGAATCCATCGCCCGTGGTGAGACCGTCGTCCTCGTCAGTCCAAGCCGAGCAGGGCACGCCTTCTGCCCAAGGATCCGACTATCCATCCGCCTCACCCTATTCAACGCGGCCGCAGTCGCGTTAATTCTCGCGATAGCGATCCGGTCGAGCGCCGAGACTCGTCCCCGCTACGGCGGAATCCTCCGCATCACGTTGCAATCAGCACCAAATACGCTCGAAATTCCAGTCAATGCCGCACCCGCAGATTACTGGGACGCCGCCCGCATGCTATCCCTGATCGGCAACACCCTGGTGAGTATCGACGCGCAAGCTCGTCCGCAGCCCGCTTTAGCCGTGGCCTGGCAGAGTGACCCTGGCGAGCGCCATTGGCAATTCACGTTACGCCGCGGAGTGAAATTCCACGACGGCAGCGCAGCCTCACCCGCAGCCATCGCCCAGATTCTGGGTTCGATCCATCCCACGTGGATCATCCGCGCATCAGCAGATTCCATCTCCATCGATAGCGACACGCCCCTGCCGTCTCTGCTCACCGAACTCGCACTGCCGCGAAATATTTTGCTGAAGCGCAACGCTAATGGCGTTCCTATCGGCACCGGCCCGTTCCTGATCGCGGAATGGCAGCCTGGCAAGCTTCTGAAGTTGGCTGCGAATGAAGAGAGCTGGGCAGGCCGTCCGTTTGTGGACGGAGTCGAAATCGAATTCGGCAGATCGCTGCGCGACCAGGCGATCGCGCTCCAACTGGATAAGGCCGACATCATTGAAACACCTCCGCAATCCGCGAGCGCATCGCAACGGCAAGGCACATCGTCAACCACCTCGCTTCCCGTGGAATTGCTGGCGCTGGTTTTCCCCGCAAACTCAAAAGCGCAGGACCCGCGTCTGCGCGAGGCCCTGGCACTCGCGATTGATCGCAAACCCATTCAGTCGGTCTTATTAAAAGGCGCCGGCGAGCCCGCTGCCAGCATTCTTCCTAATTGGATGACCGGCTACAGCGCGGCATTTTCGACGCAGGCCAATCCGCAGCGCGCGCGAAGCGTGCTCGCGGATTCGCGTCAGCCAACGCTCAACCTGAACTACGATCCCAGAGACCCGCAAGCCCAGTTGATCGCCGAACGCATCGCGCTCAATGCGAGAGAGGTTGGCATCGGGATTCAGGTATCGCTATCTGGAGCTGAGGACATCCGCCTGCTCCGCGTCGCTGTGCCCAGTCCCGATCCTGCGACGTCACTCAGCGAGGTCGCGCGACAACTCGGAATGTCGCCACCACTCGCGCCGCATTCTCTCGATGATCTCTATCAGGCAGAGCGCGCAATGCTCGACGGATATCGCGTCATACCGCTTTTCCATCTTCCATTGTCGACTGCCACGGCCGCGCGCGTTCGTGGCCGGGAACCAGACTTGTTGGGTCTATGGAACGATCCTGCGTCTCCAGCCGATTTCTGGTTGTACGACGATCGGCTGGCCAACATTTGGCCGTCTGATTCGCGGCCCCAGATAGGTCCGCGATGAGCTTCCGCAAGAAGCTCCTCCTGCTATTTGCGGCTACGGTTTTGTTGTGCGTGGCGGTCATCTCGGTGTCGGTGTATGCCACCATCCGGCGCTCGTTCGAGCAAGCCAGTCAGGATCGCGCCAACGCGATTGCCGCACAATTTCGATCCGAGTTCCAGAGAAAAGGGCAGGAGGTCACTCGTAAGGTCGACTCCGTCGCGGCCAGCGACTCGGTGCAACGGATCGCGCTTGAAATGAACCGCAGTGGCGCCGACGCCGGCGAGTATGTAAGTGAAGCACGCGTACTCGCGGCCCAACAGCGGCTCGACTTTCTGGAGCTCCTCGATAGCCATGGCACCATTCTTTCTTCCGCGCAGTGGCAGGCCAAATTCGGATACCCGGATGCAACCGCCACCGTCGCTCCCGCGGGAGCATTTCTGAAACGTGAAGAACTGCCGCAAGGCGCAACCCTCGGCTTGTTTGCGGTGCAGACCATCCACGTCGGAGAACAACCTTTGTTAGTCATCGGAGGTGAACGCCTCGACCAGGGCTTCATCTCTACTCTCGATATCCCCGCCGGAACTCGCGTTCTGCTCTATCAAAACCTCGACACGGCCTGGAATCCGAAATCGCTGCTCGATCTCAATGGTCCAGCTGCGGGCGCCGAGAAGATCGCTCCACTGGTCGAGCAGGTGCGCAACACGCAACGCGAGTTACAAGCGGTCGTCCACTGGACGCCCGATTCCGCCGATGCCGAGGTGTTCCACGCTATCCCACTCGCTGGACCGAGCACAGATGCGACAAAGCGGGACACGACTAATTCGACAACTACCCATTCCCGGCTTATGGGCGTGTTGCTGGTCGGTAGTTCGCGGCGTCCTCTAATCGAACTGCAACGACAGATCGTCTCTACTGCGATGCTTGTAGGTGGCATCGGAATCCTCGTGGCCATCATCGCCAGCCTCTGGTTCGCAGCTCGCGTCACGCGGCCGGTTGTATCGCTGGCAGAGGCGGCGCGTCGGGTTGCAGCGGGCGATCTCAACGCCAAGGTGGAGGTTGAATCGACCGACGAGTTGGGCGAACTGGCAGCGTCATTCAACCACATGACCGAAGATCTCGCGCAGCAGAAAAGCCGCACTGTGCAAGCCGAGCGCGTCGCAGCCTGGCGCGAACTGGCGCGCAGATTAGCGCATGAATTGAAGAATCCTCTTTTTCCGCTTCAGGTCACGGTTGAGAACCTGCTGCGCGCGAAACAAAAATCGCCTGAGATATTCGAAGAAGTGTTTCACGAGGGAACCGCAACCCTGCTGGCCGAAATCAATAATCTGAAAACAATCATCGGCCGTTTCAGCGAATTCTCGAGAATGCCGCAGCCCCGGTGCCAGCCACTGCAGATAAATGATGTTGTCAAATCGGTGCTCCGTGTTTTCCAGGCGCAGTTGCAAGAGAAAAATCAGATTTCAGTTCGTCTTGAACTAGCCGACGGCTTGCCCGAAATTTCAGCCGACGCCGATTTGCTGCATCGCGCGCTTCAGAACCTGATGCTCAACGCCATCGACGCCATGCCCCAAGGTGGCCAGTTAGCGATCTCCACAGCCGGCCGCGATGGATGGATCCAGGTTTCCGTTTCCGATACCGGATCGGGCCTGACCACTGAGGAGTGCGATCGCATCTTTACGCCTTATTACACAACCAAGCAGCATGGAACCGGACTCGGGCTGGCGATCGTGCAGTCCGTCATCAGCGATCACAGCGGTAAGATTTCCGTCGAGAGCACAAAAGAAAAAGGAACCACATTTCGCATCGAGTTACCCTATGCCAGGTCGCAATGGCAAATGAGTTAAGAACAAACGCTTTAAACAGGAGACGACCGTGGCGCAAAAAGCGCACTTACTGATCGTGGACGACGAAGCGAACACGCTAGCCTCGCTGTCGCGCGCGTTTCGTTTAGAGGGACACGAAGCGACGGTCTGCGACAACGCCAATAAAGCTCTGGAACTGGCCAAGTCGCAATCTTTCGATTTGATTCTCTCCGACGTCGTCATGCCTGGCAAAGACGGATTGGCGCTGCTCGAAGATCTCAAAGCGCAAGGTGTACAGGCTCCAGTGGTCATGATGTCAGGCCAGGCGCACATAGAAATGGCTGTGCGCGCCACTCGATTGGGCGCACTCGATTTTCTCGAAAAGCCAATCTCCACCGAAAAATTGTTACTCACGGTCGATAATGCACTCAAACTTGGCCGCCTTGAGCGTGAGAATCGCGATCTGGCGCGCCGCCTTGGCAAACACGAAATTGTCTGGACGGGCGAGGCCATGCGCCGCGTCATGGCGCAAGTGGAACGCGTGGCCGCCAGCGAAACCCGAGTCTGCATTCTCGGTGAAACCGGTACAGGGAAAGAACTCGTCGCTCGCACACTCCATGAGCGCAGCTCGCGAGCAGGCGCTCCGTTCGTCACGCTGAACTGCGCGGCCGTTCCGGCGGAGCTGATCGAATCTGAATTGTTCGGCCACGAAAAAGGATCTTTCACAGGAGCTGCTGGCCGCCATCTCGGAAAGTTCGAGCAAGCGCAACACGGCACCATCTTTCTAGACGAAATTGGCGACATGCCGATAGCCATGCAAGCCAAGCTGCTGCGCGTGCTCGAAGAAGGCGAAGTCGAGCGCATCGGCGGGGAGCGAACCACCACCGTCGACGTGCGGGTCGTCGTCGCCACGCACCGCGATCTGGAAGCGCAGGTGCGTGACGGAAAATTCCGCCAGGATTTATTTCACCGCATCTTCGTCTTCCCTTTGCACTTGCCGCCGCTACGGGAACGCCGCGAAGACATCCCGATGCTGATCGAACATTTCGCGCAGCAGGTGACCAACACCAACGGATGGAAGCCGACGCGATTCGCCCCAGAGGCGATGACCGCGCTCCAGGAACACACTTGGCCCGGCAACGTTCGTGAACTTCGCAATACCGTCGAGCGCCTGATGTTGCTGGCAACGTCCAACGAGGTCACGGCCGAAACCGTCGCCCAAGCATTGCCCGTTTCGTTGGCGACGCCAAATTCTCTATCCGGCGCAACCGGACCGCTTGCCGATCGAGTTCGTGCCTTCGAGAAACAAACCATTCTGGCGGAATTAAAACGCAACCACCATCAGATCTCGAATGCCGCCCGCGCACTGGGGCTGGAGCGCTCGCATCTCTACAAGAAGGCCGAGCAGGTAGGCATCGACCTGCAGGCAGAGAAGAAATCCCGACCATAGCGGCGCCGCAATTCCAAGCCCATGTGCCTAGCCCGTTTGCAATTTCCATCCCTCACAGAGGACAATCCAATCGTGCCCAGCACTAGCTTCTATCAGGAACCACAAGCCGCCAGCCCCTTTCGTCCGGGCGCTCTCGTGATCGCTACGTTAACCAGCCCGCGCGAAAAATTCTGGGGCGCGATCCTGCATCTTGGACCGGAAGGCATCAGCCTGCGCGGTGTTGACCTTGCATCGTTCGACAACCTCGCTTTGCAGATTAAGAGTGGCGAGCCTTTCACGGCGGGCGTCGTCTTCTTTCCCATGCATCGCGTGGAGCGCATGGAACTCGATCTTCCCGAAGGAAACCTGCTCTCGCTCGCCCAGCGCTTCGCCGAAAAAACCGGACAGGATCCCGTTCCGCTGCTGGTCAGCGAGTTTCTAGGGAGCGCCGCGACAAAATCCGGAGAGTCTCGCGGCGAGAAGACCCGGTGAATTTTCGGCAGATTCTCACCGCGCCTAACCAGCTCACCCTGCTTCGGATGATCTTCCTGCCCTTCATCGTCATCAATCTGGTGAAACACGATTTCAAATGGGCGCTGGCGCTTTTCATTCTGGCCGGATTGAGCGACGGGCTCGACGGACTGCTCGCCCGTACTCTCCATCAGCAAACCCTGCTCGGCCAGTATCTCGACCCTATCGCAGACAAACTCCTGATGAGCACGATGTTTCTGGTGCTCTCCATCGAACAGATGATTCCCTGGAAATACACGGTCGTAGTGTTCAGCCGCGACATCTCGATCCTCATCATCAGCGGAGTGCTCTTCATGATTGCCGGCCTGCGCGACTTTCGCCCCAGCATCTTCGGCAAGGCCAACACCTTCGCGCAAGTGGCCGCCATCTTTTTTGTACTGCTGCTGCATGTCAAGCCGGTGCTTTGGGTTTTGGTCGCGCAAAAAACCTTCCTGCGTGCCACCTTCGCCTTCACCATCCTTTCCGCGGTGCACTACGCGTTCCTGGTGCAGCATCGCCTGCGTCAACCCGCGCCGCACGCCCTCAAGGCTTAGCGGACCACCCACGAATCCGCATTCCATTGGACTCAGGACGCCTCGCGGGTGGTTGGAAAAGCGCTACCCCCTCCCCCCCCCTTTTTTCGTACCATTAGAATCAGCGAGTTACAGCTACATACCTCATTCTAAAGGGCCAATTTCGTACATAATTCATTCCTAAGGACTTAAGGGGTCATTTCCAGCGATTCGCGGGGCGGGGACGGTTCAATTGTCGAAGAACGGGTGAACTCCGGCAAACTTTGTTTGCCTTTGGATCTATTTTAAATGCGGTCACAAGGCCTCTTTCGTGGGGTCTACGAAGGTGGATGCCGAACACGCTCCGCCAACCTGTGAGTTCGGGGCTGGTTGTTCTTTGGGGCGGGGCCAGAGCGGCGAGCGGCGGACGAAGTTAGTGAAACTTTGGTTTTGCGCGGTGACAAGTAACTGTCGCCATAGCATTGGTATGGAGTGTATGGTCGGGGCGGAATAACTGCCCCTCGTGGGGCTAAATCGGCTAACTGTAGGAGCAAACATCGTGAGAAGCCTGCATAGGCAGGGCGACCTTACGGTTCGGCTAACTGGCGATGAGCGCGGCGGAGAGAACTTGAATATGGTGCCTTCTTGTTACTGGCGTGGGTTGCGGAACTGGATGGGGTTGGCTCTGGCGGCTGGCGCTCTGGTCGCGCAGGGTTCGGCGCAGACGCCGGGTGTTAGCGACAATCAGGTGAAAATTGGATCGTGCTCGGCGCTGGATGGACCGGCGCGGCAGCTGGGGTTGCAGACCGTCCTGGGAGCAACGGCTTACTTCGATTACGTCAACGATCAGGGAGGAGTGAATGGGCGGAAGTTCAGTCTGTCGTCGTTCGATGACGGGTACGATCCAGAGAAGGCGAACGCCTGTTTTGAATCGCTGAAGCGCGCAAATGTGTTTGCCAGCGGATTTTTTGTGGGCACTCCGACGGCAGCCAAGTACGTGCCGATGGCGGAAGCCGAGCATCTTCCGGTGGTGGGGCTATTCACGGGAGCGCAGTTTCTCTACGAACCCGTAAAGCACGAGATCCTGAACCTGCGGGCGTCGTACAACGACGAGACGCGGGAGCAAGTGGACAACTTGTGGAAGGCGGGAGCCCGAAAAATTGGAGTGATCTTTCAGGATGATGGCTTCGGGAAGGCAATCCTGGAGGGCGTGAAGCTAGCGCTGGCGAAGCACAATGCCGCACCGGTGGCGACAGGGTCGTTTGCCCGAAACACGCTGGAGGTAGGACAAGGAATCGAATCGGTGCGAGGGGCGAAGCCGGACGCGGTAATTCTTGCGGGTCCGTATGCACCGGCGGCAGAGATCGTGAAGCAAGCGCACGCTCAAGGATGGCGGCCGTTGTTTCTTGCGGTCTCGTTTGTGGGCACAGAGGCTTTTATTACAGCGGCGGGCAAGGACTCGGAGGGAGTCGTCATCACGCAGGTAGTGCCACCTTATGACAATCTGGATCTTCCGACGGTGAAGTTGTATCGCGAGTGCCTGGCAAAGTACATGTCGGCGACGCAGCCGAGCTTTGTGAGTTTTGAAGCATTTGTGAATGCGATGGTCATCGCTGACGGATTGAAGCGGGCGGGAAAGAATCCGACGCGGGAAAAGTTCATCGAGGCGATCGAATCGATGAACGGAGTGGACATAGGACTGGGGCCGGGAACGAATCTGGAGTTCAGCGCGCATCGTCATAAGGGGCTGAGCCGCGTATATCCGACAGTCGTGCGTGGCGGGAAACCGGTCGTGTTCAGTGACTGGGAGAATGTGCTGGCGGCGAAGTAGGGGCTCTCGGATGGGGTGACCCACGCAGCAAGAATTACGACCAGAGTAGATCAGCGGGCCGAGTAGATCACTTTTGAGGGCAGAAGCGGCGTCCACTGGGGTCGGACTAGAACTTGAGGCTTACAGGTAGATCGCCAGAAAATGCCGGGCTCTTCACTCGACGTGGCTATCGTACAAGTGGCGATTGGGCTCATGATGCGGTTGTGAGTGAACTGGCGATGTTTCAACAGTTACACTCCTCTCGCTATCTAGCTATAGTCTAGCAATGAATTTTGAGACTCCGGTGGACGCAAGGTTGACACCGGCAATGAAGGCGCTCGGGGCATTCTTGGTTTTCGGTGCTTGCATGTCTGGTCTTGCCGGAGTGACGCTAGTTTGGAGCGGAACAGCCCTCGACAAAATGTGGGCATTGAACTCTACGGCTTATAGAAGACTCGCAGGAATCGGCGGCACAGCCGGTCCCTTATTCCTTCTACTGAGTGCCACGATGGTTATCGCCTCTGTGGGTTGGTTCAAACGTCGCCTTTGGGGGTGGGGGTTGGCTGTCGGCATTATTTCCACTCAGGTTGCAGGAGACTCTGTCAGTCTGCTGATGGGTGATTTCGTGCATGGTGGTACGGGTCTTGCGATTGCTGGCGCTTTGCTACTTTACCTGCTGCGTCGCCGGGTCCGAACCGCGTTTCGGTCTTACTCGGTCGGTCCTACAAAACGATAGTGCTCCTTTCGGGATTGCGAGTGAAACGGCGAAATTTTCAATAATTTGTTCTCCTGCACTTCTTCGGCGCCTTCGCTGGAGGCGGTAAATTCGGCTTCGGCTCGGCATTTGAGTTAACCCCGCCAGGTAGCAAATTATTCAGAATAGTAGCGTTGACGTGGGTCGTAAATATGACGAGGCGAAAGATCTGGTACGGGCACCGATGCAAATTGGGGAATCCGAGAGCGTTTTCAAAACAGCCCGACATCGCGTTTGGCCATGTGGGCCCGAAGCAGTGCAATCTGCGGTTGTATTACCAAAAAGCTGGCGGGTGGGCGGAATTCCACGAGAAGTGAGGCTCCAAAGACACGTAACTGTCCAAAACAGACGGTTACACCCATTGAGAAAATATGCCACTCGCCGATTCCGACGCCTCTAGCGAGCGCTTTCCTTTCTCGCGCGGGCTCCCCGGCCTAAAGTCGAAACCAAACCAGGGGAGGGGGTCGACAATTTCTCCCCCGTGGTATAACCCCGCATTCCTAGCATGTAATGCGATTAGCTATGCTTTCTGGGGGCGTCGGACAACCAAACTGCAAGAGCCTTGATGTCTAACTGTCGAGAACAGGCGAATTCACTAACAACCGAGAATGGACTGGTGGTGTCCACGAGGGCTTGGGCTGAGGGCTTCTGTGGTTCCCACCCTTCCGCAAAGTGCGCGGAAGGATGGGGCAGCCGGCCTCACCATCTCGAAACTCACGTCGGCATCAGGGAAGATCGGCAATGTCACGGTTCCCCAGTGCTTCTCTGCTCGCATGAACCAGTGCCCCGGCTCGGTATATTTCGGCTGCTTATTTTCCTTCGCAGAGGCATCCGCTTGGAGAATGTAGTCAGGAGCGAACTCGGAAGGTATCCATAGCTGATCGAAGCTAATCCCATTTTCGGCCCACAGCCATTTTCCCGAACGGTTTTCCACTTTCCCGGTTGGCCAGAAGATCGTTTCGGAAAAGCTCCTATCCGGCAATATTTTGAGTTCTATCTTGCCCTTTCCAACCTTGAGTTCATATTCACCCAGCACGTCGGACTCCGATTTAACCATCGTGCAGCCGCTCGCGGAAAGCAACGTAGCTAGTATGAGCAGTAGCACGCTTCGGGCAGGTTGTTGGGGTGTTCTTATCTCCATTGAGCCTCGCGCTAGTCCGCTCTTTACGCGGGTCGGCGGCATTGGCTGCAAGGCTTGTGCATTAGCGGTCACGAGCAGCCAATTTTACAGCAGTGAGAACGGCAGTTGACGAAATCAGATGGGATGAGAAGGCCGGTCTCCGGACGGGATGCGGTGTACGCTCCCAAGTTATCGACGTGCTCGAAGCACAGATAAAAAAGGAGACCGGCAATGAAGAAGGTTAGCACCGTAGGGGCGAAGCCGAACAAGAAAATCTTGGGACAGAGACTGACCATTGGACTCGATCTGGGAGATCGCAACAGCTGGTACTGCATGCTGGACGAATCCGGCCAGATACAACGGGAGCAGCGCGTCCGCACGAATGCGACAGCGTTGCGCGAAGTTTTCGGCGAGATGGCGCAGAGCCGGATCGCGCTGGAGATCGGGACGCATTCGCCCTGGATCAGTCGCTTGCTCAGTGAGTTGGGGCATGAAGTGGTGGTAGCGAATGCGCGTAAGGTGCGACTGATCGGGGAAAGTCGCAAGAAAGATGATCGGCTGGATG
Source organism: uncultured Acidobacteriaceae bacterium (assembly GCA_963807725.1). Lineage (GTDB taxonomy): Bacteria > Acidobacteriota > Terriglobia > Terriglobales > Acidobacteriaceae > Acidiflorens. The sequence goes on along the minus strand of CAWECL010000019.1, from coordinate 526,483 downwards.
CGCAGACGCTGGCGCGGCTGGCGCGGATCGATCCGCAGTTGCTCTATCCGGTGAAGCATCGCAGCGCGCAGGCGCAAGCCGATCTGACGGTGATTCGGGCGCGAGCCGGGTTGGTGCGGGCGCGAACGGCGCTGGTCAACACGGTGCGCGGACTGGCGAAGTCTTACGGAGAACGATTGCGCAGCTGCAACGTGCGCAATATGAATCCGGAAAAAGCCGAAGGACTCAGTCCCGAGTTACAGGCGGCACTGCAGCCGTTGCTGGCGGCACTGGAATCGCTGAGCGAGCAAATCGTGGAGTACAACGAACGGATCGAGCATCTGGCGCTGGAGAGTTATCCGCAGGTGGGACTACTGAAACAGATCAAGGGGGTGGGCACGTTGATCGCGCTGACTTACATGCTGACCTTGGAAGACCCGCATCGTTTCCGCCAGAGCCGTGATGTGGGCTGCTATCTGGGACTGCAACCCGGACGTAGAAACTCAGGGCAGAGCGAGCCGCAGATGCACATCAGCAAGGAAGGCGATCCCTACTTGCGGACGTTGCTGGTGCAAGGAGCGCAACACATTCTGGGACCGTTTGGTGTGGACTGCGATCTGCGGCGTTGGGGGCTGAAGTTGGCCGAGCGCGGCGGCAGAAGCGGGAAGAAGCGCGCCATCGTGGCCACTGCGAGAAAGCTGGCGGTGTTGCTCCATCGCTTGTGGGTAAGCGGAGAAGTGTACGAGCCATTGCACAACAGCAAGCAGAGAGCATTGCCGGCTGCGGCATAAAACCAAAAACATTCTTCGAAAGGAAAAGCAAAAGCCCAAAAGCCGAGTTCCGGTGACTGCGTTAATCGCCTGGCCCAGGTTCCACTCGGAAAGAGCAGAACCACAGGGCGCCAAACAGATGGCAGCACCGGCTGAAACGAGAACGCCCAACATGCACCGAGCGAAAACAATCGCTCCTCGAGAGTGCGGATGGAAGCATGGCGACAGTGGCTAACTCGGCGGGGAGAACAAAACCTTGTTCAATGAAGCCAGCGAAGAATCGACTTGACTCCGACCGGCCTTCTCATGGAAGGCGATTTCACTAACTGAGAATTGCCCCCCTCGCTCGTTCCGACGCCGCCAGTGATCGTGCCCACCCGGCTCACGCCTTTCTCGCGCGTGCCACCAAAAACCAACCGAGCCCGCGCCTTTTTCAACAAGGCAGACATTTCAGTGTTTTATTCTTATTCCGTTGGCCATTGGCCAGCCGCTCCGAACCGTGTTTTAATAACTCTATGTCGCTCGCGAATGCACCCATGTCTCCTTTCCTGCAGGATCTCCGTGTCCGTCATCTAGGAAGTGTGGAAAAGGTTCTGCCAGCGCTCGTCATGGTGGCAGATAGACTTACAGTGAAGGACGGCTCTGCTGCGCTCTGCCCAGCAGCCTCTTTTCCGAACGCGGATTCTATTAAACATTCCTATATGGACAGGACTGGTTTTGAGTCTGTCGTCAACAAGATTCATATTGAGGATTTTGCGAGCGGCCTAGATCCTGTCGAGATGCTGGGGCAGGCAATAGGGTTTTCAAAGGTTATCCAGCAGAAAGTAGCATCCCAGGATTTGCCTCTTCGGTTCATCGTAAGCCTCGACGAATTCGAGGGGCAAGACGAGTGCAAAGTCTCCTTTCACGTCATTCGACCCTCCGAATCGTGGCTTACAAAAAACATCGATGGCTACAACGAACCAATTTTGACTTGGACCTCGTTGGAATCACCTTGTTAGTGCAGGTGGATGCCATTCATTGTTGTCCGCTATTCCAAGATTTCACGGGCTGCCACAGAACAACCTTCGATTGATCCTATATACCCATAGCGCCTAATAGTTGATAGAACAGCTTGCTACCCAAACGGGCTCAATCATTTTCACCTTGGTTCACGCCCGAGGAGCACGCGTACCCTTCTCAGTCTCTCTCTCGCTCCCAGCCTCAAAGTCCAAACCGAACCAGGGGAGGGGTCGACAATTTTTCCCTCACGGTATAACCCCGCATTCCATTTGACGGGGTAGTACACTTCGGGAAAAATTGTCGACCCCCCTTCCTGGTCTGGTTTGGACTTTAGGCCCGGGAGCCCGCGCGAGAGAGTAGGAAGTAGACGCAGCGCGCCGTAAATCCCGAGGATAAATAGTCGCCCAGACGAAGGGTTCTTGCGTTGTGTTCTCATTGACGAATCCGCACGGACTACTACCCTAGACCTCATCACGCATTCGGTCCTGTCTTGCACGTTGGTCCTGCAACGCTGCAAAGCGATCCCACGATTCGGCGATCCTTTCGAGCATCGCGCTGGTACGCGGCCATGCCATAACTTTCTTCGACCAATCGCGAAACTGTTCTGCGATGCCACGTTCCCGGCTGCCGTCACCATAGAGAGCACGCGCGTGAGGTCGTCCGGCCATATTGAAACGTTCGGTGCCGATTCCGGTCTCCAAGTGGGTTGAGGACATCCCTTCGATTAAATCGCGCACAACTCTGTGCGGCCAAGCCCCATCTGAATCTGACGGGGCGGATGCCAATAGGTGGCCAATAAACTCGTCTGCGATCTCCGATCGGTCGTCTTCCTTGGCAAGCGCGCGCACCACTTCTATCCACCCCGACAAAATTTCCGGGTCAATCTCGCCTTTCGGTTATGCCAGGATCTCTGAAGGAGTTGGAACCTGGTATAACACAACCGGAACTGGAGATGATGTTCAGCGGTTTGCATCTCATGACTGCGATCAGACTCAACCCTGTTCAGAGCAGAAGGGCGCGATCAACATCACCGTAAAATCAGGAGGCCATACGACCCTCTGGAAAGACCCTGACGTGAGAAGGCTTTGGTGGCAGGAGATCGAAAAACGACGAGGCAACGGTTCGGGCGATCCGACGAAGAGGACGCCGCCTCCAACCGCTTATGGTCCCAAATTTTAGGCTACTAAGACGACGTGGTTTGTCGCGCTCGTTGGCAGAGAGGAAAGATGGTGATAGATTCACAACGCTGGTCACGATATTTGACAACCGCTCTGGCATCAACTGGAGAGTTTGTATCTTGCGCTCTCGCAATGGGTTATTTTTACGGTTTATGGAATGCAGGGCCGCTTGACCCTTACAGTAGCCGTTTCGAACAAAATGTGGCCGCTTGGTGGATTGCTCTTTTTGCGACGCTGGTTTCTTTCTGGGTGGTTTGGTTCAGTACGAGACAAAAGCTCGGTTTTGGAATGACACTGCTGCGGGTTGGTGTCCCGATTCAGATTTTTCTCTCGATATACGCCATTGTCGGCTTGCAGTTGAGGGGTAAGCAGGAGTTGATCTTCCCTTCGACCTTTTTTGCAGAGTACAACTGGCTTACGTTCATCTTAGAAGTGGCACCAACCGTTTCAGTAGCGACGAGTCTTCTGCTGTTTCTGTCTCAGAAGATCGGTCCGCCGGAATGATCCGTTCTAGTCTGTCAAACGGGACGCCCCCTGAGAGACCACATGCAGCTCCGCATCGTTTCCAACGTTCATCCTTCAAAGCCTAGGCAGAGGTCTGAGAGTTCGTACATCCCACGACCAATTGCACCCCCACATCGCGTAAATTTCTTGCGTCAGCGCTCACTTTCTGATATCGAAGCGCGCTCCAAGGCCAGGGTTCTAACCAACGTGGAAGGGGGGTCGACAATTTTTCCCGAAGTGTACTACCCCGCATTCCATTTGACCCGTTTTCTCACGCACCCCTAGAATGAAAGATTCACACCGCGCTCGCGAACTCATTCATGGCCCTTCGCCTCTATAACACTCTTTCCGGGAAGATCGAAGAATTTCATCCCATCGACGACCATCGCGTCCGCATGTATGCCTGCGGGCCCACCGTCTACGACTACGGCCACATCGGCAATTTTCGTACATTTATCGCCGTCGATCTTCTCTACCGTTTTCTGCGGCAGAGCGGATACGACGTTCGCTACGTGATGAACATTACGGATGTAGACGACAAGATCATCCGGAACGCCGCCCGAGACGGAGTGAGCGTGCAACAATACACGGCCAAGTACGTCCAGGCGTTTCTCGAAGACTCGGCCACGCTCAGCATCGAAAAGCCGCTTCTGGTGCGAGCCACCGAACACATCAAAGCCATGGCGGACTTCATCGGCGAACTCGAGAAAAAGGGCTTCGCCTACCGCACCGAAGATGGGTCTTATTACTTCCGCATCGCGAAATTCCCGGAATACGGCAAGCTTTCAAAAAAAGATTTCGCTGGCTTGACTGACGGCGCGCGCGTGGATGTTGACGAATATGAAAAAGACAGCGCCCGCGATTTCGCCCTCTGGAAGGCTCCGAAACCCGGCGAAGCATCCTGGGAAACATCGATTGGCCCCGGGCGTCCGGGCTGGCACATCGAGTGTTCCGTGATGTCGATGGAAGAGTTAGGCCCAAGCTTCGACTTGCACGCCGGCGGAGAAGACCTGATCTTTCCCCATCACGAAAACGAAATTGCCCAGTCCGAATCCATGACCGGACAGCAGTTTGCCCGCTACTGGTTTCATGCGCGTTTTCTGCTGGTCGAAGGCCAGAAGATGTCGAAGAGCCTCGGCAATTTTTTTACGATTCGAGATCTGGTGCTGCGCGGACATAAACCGTCTTCGATTCGCTGGCTGTTGACGCAGGTTCCGTATCGCAATCAACTGAATTTCACCTTCGAGGGATTAAAATCGGCAGCCAGTTCGGTTGAGAAACTGCGCAACTTCCGCTTCCGCCTGACCAGCACGCAGTTTCCCGACGGCGCGACCCCGGCAATGGCGCAACTGGCGGAAGAAACGATGGCGCGCATGAAGAGCGCGCTTGACGACGATTTAAACACCGCCGAAGCGCAAGCCGCCATGTTCGATATGTTGCGAAAAGTGAACACCGCTCTCGACGCTTCGCAAGTTCGCCAGGATGATGTGAGCCCTCTTCTCACCGCGCTCCAAAAATTCGACGAAATATTCGGCATTCTGCAAGATGACGATCAGCCTAAAATGAAAACCATTCTCGATTGGGCCCGCGCCGAGGGGCGAGAGAGAGAGATCAGCCCCGAGTTGCTGGAAATCGCCGGTTCCACGCAACTGACCGACGAACAAATTAATCAGAAGCTGGCTGAAATGGAGGCAGCGCGAAAAGCGCGGAAGTTCAAAGAATCAGACGCCATTCGCGCCGAGCTTGTCGCCGCCGGTATCATCGTAGAGAACACGAAAGATGGAGTACGCTGGAGAAGAAAGTAAGGGAAGTTTGGTAATTGTGTAATTTGGTGATTTGTAATTTTAAAGATCAAAACGCCATCTTTGAGTTTCCAAATTACCCAATTGCGAAATTACCAAATTACGAAATGCTCTCTCTCGACGAGTATCTCCGCGAAGCCGAAAAAGCCCACGGCCATCTTTGCGCTGGACAAATCCTGGGCGTGCGCCTGGCTATGCTGGGACTCGACCAGCTGGGCATTGGAGACCCGCGCGGTAAAGACCGCAAGCGTCTCGTCACCTTCGTAGAAATCGACCGCTGCGCCACCGATGCCATAGCCGTGGTCACCGGATGCCGCCTGGGCAAGCGCGCCCTGAAGTTTCGCGACTGGGGAAAGATGGCCGCGACATTCGTTGATCTGGGAACTCGCGATCCGGGAACACGTGATTTGGGAACCGACGCAATCCCGAGCAAAGCCATTCGCATCGCTGCCAAGGAATCGTCCAAGGCGCTGGCCCGCTCCATGCATCCCGAAATCGAAGACAAGAATAAGCAGCAAATGCTGGCCTATCGCGAGATGAACGAGGACGACCTGTTCACCAGGCAGTGGGTAAAAGTCGATCTCCCCGCCGAAGAATTTCCAGGATACAAAGGCGATCGCATCGTCTGCGCCGAATGCGGAGAAGGCATTAATTTTCGCCGCGAAGTTCTGCGCGACGGGCGCGTGCTGTGCAGGGCGTGCACTGGCGGGCGCTACTACGACCCGTTATAACTATGATCGTTATAAGCCCGACTCGTTATAAAGAAGATGAATGACCAGCGGCTTGCTCATACGCGGCCGCCACGCGCAGCACCGTCGCTTCATCGAAGTGCCGCCCAAAGAGCTGCAGCCCGATCGGGAGCTTCTCGTGGCTCTCGCCGCAAGGGACTGAAATTCCCGGAATACCCGCCAGATTCGCGGTTACGGTGTAGATATCCGCGAGATACATAGCCAGCGGATCATTCACCTTCTCGCCCAACTTGAACGCCGGAGTCGGAGCGGTCGGCGCCGCGATCACATCCACTTGCCTGAAGGCCAGGTCGAAATCACGCGTGAGCAAAGTGCGCACCTTTTGAGCTTTCAGATAGTAGGCATCGTAATATCCAGCGCTAAGCGCGTAGGTGCCAAGCATGATGCGGCGCTTGACCTCCATGCCAAATCCGCCGTCGCGGCTGCGCCGGTACATTTCCGAAAGGGTGTTTGCCTTCGCCCGAAAACCGTAACGCACGCCGTCGTAGCGAGCCAGATTCGAAGAAGCTTCCGCGGTGGCGACAATGTAATACGTGGGAATCGCGTACTCGGTGTGCGGAAGCGAAACCGGAAGAATTTCGCAGCCCAACTCAGCCAGTTTCTGAATCGCCGCTTCCACCGCCGCGCGAACTTCCGGATCCAATCCGGAGCCAAAATATTCTTTGGCCACGCCAACTCTCAACCCTTTGACTGGCCTCTCAAGCTCCGCCACGTAATCAGGCACAGGGATATCGGCGGAGGTCGAATCCATGGGATCGCGGCCAGCAATCGTGCGCAGCAACAGCGCCGCATCTTTCACTGTGTTGGCAAACGGACCGACGTGGTCGAGCGACGAAGCAAACGCAATCAATCCATAGCGCGACACGCGTCCGTAGGTCGGCTTCAACCCGACCACGCCGCAAAATGAAGCCGGCTGACGAATCGAGCCGCCAGTATCGGAGCCGAGCGTCGCCACCGCCATCCCGGCCGCAACCGCTGCCGCCGAGCCGCCGGAAGACCCGCCAGGCACCCGGCTCTTGTCGCGAGGATTGTGCACCGGATGATAAGCCGAGTTTTCATTGGATGAGCCCATGGCAAACTCATCGCAGTTGAGCTTGCCCAAAATCACCGCGCCCGCAGCTTCGAGTCGTGCGACTGCTGTGCAGTCATACGGAGGAATAAAATTGTCGAGAATTTTCGATCCGGCAGTGGTGCGCACACCGCTGGTCACCATCACATCTTTGATTGCGATCGGAACGCCCGCCAGCGGCGGCAAGGGCGTGCCCTCCGCAGCCATCGCGTCGATGCGTCCCGCTTGTGTCATCGCGCGCTCTTCACAGAGAGTTAGAAACGCGCCGATCTCGGAATCTTCTTTGCGGATGCGATCGTAGAATTGGCCGGCCAGAGCGGTCGCGGTCGTCTCGCCCTTGGCGATCGCGTTCTGGACACCGTCAATCGTCCACGCCGCTGCCATCTATCGCTCAATCACCTTCGGAACCTCAAAAAATGTCCCATCCGTGTCTGGAGCATTTTCGATGGCAAGATCGTGCGGCAGCGATTTCCGCAAGCCGTCTTTTATGTCTTCGCGGATTGCGTAGGCAAAGCGGTCGCTTCCCTGCTGCGACTCGTCCAGACCGTAGCGATCCGAAACCTGGGCCATCGGCACAACTTTGTCGGTATCAAGTTCGCCGAGCCGTTCCATGTATTCCAGAATGGAGTTCAGATCGCGCAACATACGACCGCGCTCTTCTTCGCTCAATTCGAGGTTGGCCAAATCGGCCACATAGGCGACATCTTTTTCGGTAACCTTCACTTATTCCCCGCTATCGCACTTCTTTATTGCGCCTTAACTCTTAAACCTTAACTTTTATGCCTTAACTATGAATTCAATTCGCTTCACGGAGGTCGCCGAATATTTATTGATAACTGCCAGGTATCGTGGCGCGAGATGGGCGAGTTCGCGACGCCATCCCGCATCCGCTACTTCCACTTGCAGAATACCGTCGGAAAAACCGACGGCGCGAGTTCTCTCCGCGACCGCGCTGCCGCAGGCGACAGGCCAGGACAGCAACGGAGCCTCATCCCGCGGCGCGCGATGAAGCGCTTGGGCAACAATCGATTCGAGAGCGGAGGAAGCGCGATTCAAAGGAGTCACTCCAGAGATCTGCGGCGATTGGAGAAGTAATTGTAGCATCGGAAAATTTCGCATCTCGTGCCGCTAAGAGCGCGGTCGGTGTGAAAATCCGAAAAAAGAAACAAAGTGTTTCGCTTTGCTCAGGATGACAAGCCGGCCGGGATCGCGGTGCCCGTCATCGCGGCAGCCTTGGCACGCTTCTTCGCGATTTTGCGCAGGTGCGCTCGCGAGTAAAGACTGCCGCGACAGCGCTTCGACCCGCACAGGCACGGAGCATCGTCTTCGCCATCGAAGAGGTTGTAATCGTAGGTCAATTCTTCTCCGGGCTCGATATCGCGGAGCGCGATGATCCACATCTTGCCGCCAATTTGATCCGTCTCGCAGTTCGGCTGGCACGAATGATTGACGAAGGCGGCCACTCCGTAGCCGTCAATGATGCGTTTGCCGCCATCGAGCCCGAATAAATACGTATTCGGAAAGTCATCGTACAGGTCGTCCGCCTGCTCGTAGGTCAGCGGCTCGCCAACATATTCCACGATCAACGTCCCTTTGCGAATTGGCCGCGTAGTGTAGCAACCGTAGGAGTGAATGCGAGACTGACGAATGCGGAGCGTCATGGGCGTGCTTATATCTTTAACATAGCGACCAGCCGTCAGCCATCAGCCGTCAGGGAAATCAAAACATCGTTGCCCGCGATTGCTGAGTGCCCCTGCCGAACCTGCTAGTATTTTCAACTTAGGTCGCATCGAGGTCCGATCATGGCTCATCAACATCCGCCACGCTTTCTAGAAATTGTCGAGGACGCCAAGCGACGCGTCCGCGAGACCAATGTCGACGAGATTAAGGTTCGACTCGATCGCGGCGACAAATTCGCCCTCGTCGACGTCCGCGAGGATCGCGAATTTGACGCCGACCATCTTCCGGGAGCAGTTCACTTGGGCAAAGGCGTGATCGAGCGCGATATTGAGGCGAAGTATCCCGATCTGCAAACCGAACTTGTTCTGTATTGTGGCGGAGGCTTCCGCTCCGCGCTGGCAGCCGATAACCTGCAAAAAATGGGATACACAAATGTTATTTCCATGGATGGTGGAATTCGCGACTGGCGTGAGAAAGGTTACCCGTTGGAGAAGTAGAACGTAGCCGGCGTTTCTGCCTGGCGTGCCGGCGCAATGGCAAATAGCACTTCTCACTGAGGAACGCAGTGCACGGCGGATTGCATCCCACCCGCTTATTTGAAAAGATATCAACCGAAGGTACTGTGGTGTCCCCCACGATGTCTCAAATCGGAAGCTTTGCGCTCCTGCTGGCGCTCTGCCTGAGTGCGTACTCTTTCCTGGCAGGCCTGCTGGCGCTCTTCAAGCGCGACGCAGCTTCGGCTCGCCTCGCAGAAACAGCCCGCCGCGCCGGAATCGCCACCTTTGGAGCCGTCCTGCTCGCGGCGATCGTTCTCGTAACGGCCGCCTTCAACGACGATTTCTCCATCGCCTATATTTTCCACCACAGCAACCGCGACCTGCCCGCCGCGTACAAGTTCGCCGTCCTGTGGTCGGGCCAGGAAGGTTCTCTGCTTTTCTGGTCTCTACTGTTGGCGGGCTACGGCTTTGTTCTTCGTCTTCGCTACAAAACCGACCAACGCTTGTTTGCGCACGCGTCGGTGGTTATCGCCTCGGTGCAAGTTTTCTTCCTGCTGATCCTTAATTTCGCCGCCCATCCGTTCGCCGTCATGCAAGGCGGACTTCCTCCCGACGGCACCGGCCTGAATCCGCTTCTCCAATATCCCGAGATGGTCATCCATCCACCCATGCTTTATCTGGGCTACGTCGGATTCACCATCCCCTTCGCCTTCGCGCTCGGTGCATTGATCATGAAGTATCCCGGCGAAAAGTGGATTCATATCACCCGCCGCTGGACGATGGTGACATGGTGTTTCCTGACCATTGGCGTCTTTCTGGGCGCACACTGGGCCTACGCGGTCCTTGGCTGGGGCGGCTACTGGGGATGGGATCCGGTAGAAAACGCTTCGCTCATGCCTTGGCTCACCGGCACTGCGTTTCTCCATTCGGTCATGATGCAGGAAAAACGCGGCATGTTGAAAGTCTGGAACATGTCGCTGATCTTTGCGACGTTTCTCCTCTCGATGCTCGGGACCTTCCTCACCCGCTCGGGTGTTATCAGTTCGGTGCATGCCTTTGCGCAGTCGTCGATCGGCACCTGGTTCCTGGTTTTCATCGGAATCACGATCGCGGTCTGCACCTATTTCCTGATACTCAATCGCTCCAATCTGAAAAGCGAACACAAGCTCGAATCGCTGGTCTCGCGCGAATCCAGTTTTCTCTTTAACAATCTCCTGCTGCTGACGCTCTGCTTCACAATTCTGTGGGGAACATTTTTTCCCATCCTGTCGGATTTCGTCCAAGGTCACAAAGTCACTGTCGGAGCGCCGTTTTTCAATCGCGTGGCTGTGCCGGTCGCGTTACTGCTCCTGCTGCTGACCGCCGTCGGCCCGTTGTTAGCCTGGCGTAAGACATCGATCGAAAGCCTGAAGCGCAATTTCCTCTATCCCGCTATCGGAGCGCTTGCCGTCGGCGGAATGATGATTCTTTTCGGCGTCCGTCCCTGGGAAGATCCGTCTTACTTCTACGCCACCATGGCCGCGGTTTTGTCTGCGCTGGTGATCTTTGCCGTCATCTCCGAATTCCTCCGCGGAGGCCGCGTGATCGCCGGCAAGACGAATCAGAACCTGATCTCCGCGATGATCCAACTCTGCCACCGCAACACGCGCCGCTATGGGGGCTACATCGTTCACTTCGGCGTGGCGCTGGTGATCATCGGCATCCTCGGAACTCCGTTCAACAAAGAAGTCGAAAAAGAAATGGGCTTCGGCGACCAGGTCAACATCGGGCCTTACACGCTGGTCTGCCAGTCCTTCACCCAGGACGACAATCCCAACTACGGCAACGAGTGGGCGATCATTAACGTTTTCCGCGGCGGCAGACAGATCACCACCATGTATCCCGAACGCCGTTTCTACAAAGCCAGCCAGCAGCCGCAGACGCTGCCGCGAATTTATCCCAGCTTCCGCGAAGATCTTTTTCTGGTCAGTGATCTTTATCTCGTCTACGAAGGCATCAACGAGACCACCGGGCGTCCCATTATCAAAGCGCACGTCAATCCGTTAGTCCCGTGGATCTGGATCGGCCTGATCATCATGGTGTTTGGCACCATCGTAGCGCTCGTCCCGAATGCCGTGGCCGTTCCGGCAGCTGCGACCGCGCAGATTCGCACTCCAGCCCAGGTGGGAGCGGGAGATTGATGAAGGCGCGCCGCACGCTCCACGCCCTGCTTCTCTGCGCAACCGTCTTTCTGTTCCTGGGCGCCGGAGACACCGACGCCCGTTTCAAGGATCTAGGCCATCGCATGATGTGCGCCTGCGGATGTAGCCAGATTCTTCTGGAGTGCAATCACGTGGGCTGCACCTACTCCGACAAAATGCGCGACCAACTGCAGGCGGGGCTCGATAAAGGCAATAACGATGATTTGATCCTGCAGGGCTTCGTCCAGGAATACGGACCAACCGTGATCGCCGCGCCTACCGCTACTGGCTTCAACCGCGTGGCATGGATCATGCCATTCGCGGCGCTGGCCTTCGGTATCACCTTCGTCGTATATGTGGTGCGTTCCTGGAAAAACCGCCCCACGCCAGCGCTGGCTGACGGAATCGCCACGCCTCTCGGCTCCCACAACAGCGAATTAGACGAGTTCCGCAGACGGGCACGCAAGGAGACGGACCTATGAGGGAAACCAGCCAATGACCCTCTTCGTCTGCGCTATTTTCACCTTCGCCGCGCTCTACTACGTCTTCTTTCTTCCCGGCGAAGTTTATGCCGGAGAGGAAAAAACTCGCCTCGGCTATCTAAGAGAGCGCAAGGAAGCCGTCTACGAAAACCTCCGCGACCTGAATTTCGAATACAAGGCAGGCAAGGTTCCCGATACCGACTACCAGTCTCTGCGCACCTCGCTCGAAGACGAAGCAGCTGCGATCATGGCCGAGATTGCGCGACTGGAACAGCCTGCGGGGCAGGCGGTGTAACGGCGTCAACTGATGATAAAACTGGATTTCCAGGGCGACTGGAAAGAATCTCTCAGGCTGGAAATGGCGGAGGGCGGGTTGCCGTTCGACCACTCGCGGAGTTTGAAAGACAACACTATTACACACCTGAACGCTAAGGGACGCCGCTTTGAGCCTCGCAAGAGGACGGTGCGCTAAAATGCTTATATGGCCATACGCACCATCCAAGAGATAGAACGCGCCATTGGTTCTCTCACGCCGCGCGAAATCGAAGAGTTATACGCTTGGCTTGAGCAACATTGCCCGCCGCCGATCGATACGCGTGTCCAGTCCGATCTTGCGGCCGGACGCCTCGACGCAGCGATCCAGCGCGCTTTGGATGAAGAGAATAACGGTCGAACCCAGCCGCTCTAGCACCCAATGGAGCATCGCGCCACCTCCGACTTTTGGCGGCAGTACCAATCCCTTTCGCAAGAGGTCAGAGCCCGCGCCGACAAGCAGTTTTCGTTGATGAAAGCCAATTCGCAGCATCCTTCATTACAATTTAAAAAAGTGGGAGAGCGCCACGGACAGGAAATGTGGTCGGCCCGCGTCACGCTGAACCATCGAGCCCTCGCGATCAAACGGACGGATGGTTTCTTGTGGTTCTGGATTGGCGATCACAAAGCCTACGAAGCGCTGATTTCTTAGCGCCGTCTCCCAATAAGGTCGTTGCGACACCAAGGAGTTTCTTGACCAAGAAAGCGCAGTCCACTCTACTAACTGTTATCTTCGCGCTAAGCACTTTCTCGCTTGCGCCGGCCCACGCCCAAACTCTCTCCGGCACAATCACCAATGGCACCACCAACAAACCGGCCGCAGGCGATGAAGTCATCCTCATCAACCTCACCACCAAGATGGAAATTGCCGCCAACACCAAGGCCGACAGCAACGGAAAATTCAGCTTTCCTCTCGCCGGAGCTCCTGGACCGCATCTGATCCGCGCGGTGCATCAGGGAGTCACATATCACCAGGTCGCGCCACCGGGCGTCGCCACGGTCGATGTCACGGTCTATGACGTCACGACGAAAGTCAGCGAACTCAGCCTCACGGCCGACGTCATGCGCTTCCAGGCAGATGCCGGAACCCTGCAAGGTGTCCGCCTGATCGTGGTCAACAACACTTCGTCTCCCCCTAAGACGCAGATGAATGATCACAACCTTGAGTTCTATCTGCCCGCCGGCGCTAAGGTTGAGCAAGTGCAGGCCAGAGCGCCAAACGGCCAGCCCATCGGCGCGGAAGCGGTTCCTCAGGCTGAAAAGAATCGTTACGCCGTCAACTTCCCGCTGCGTCCAGGAGAAACCCAATTTCAGCTCGAGTTCACTCTGCCTTATACGGGCGAGATCAAGATCGATCCCAAGCTGCTCTATCCCGCCGAGCATTTTGTAGTGGTTGTGCCGAAGTCGATGCAGTTCAAAGCCAATGACAGCAAAACCTTCGAAGCGGTGAAGGATCCGACGAAGGGCGACAACACCATGGAAGTCGCCAAGGACACCAAGCCTGGCCAGTTGCTCGCCTTCACTCTGAAAGGCAGCGGAATGATCGCCGAGTCACCTGCTGAGGCAGCCGCCGGCGCTCCTTCGCAGGAAGCTGAAGCGCAGGGCCAAGCACAGCAAGCACAATCCCAAGCCCCCTCTCAGTCGCCACGCCCAGACAATCGTCCCGGTGGAGGACTCGGCGTTCCCATTGACGCACCCGACGCGTTGCAGCAATACCGCTGGCCCATTCTCGGAGGATTCGCGATCCTGCTCGCGATCGGCGGCTGGATGGTCACCAAACGGCAGCCCGTAATTCCGTCCGGCGCAGCTACCACGGCGAAAACGGCCCCAACGTCCGTTGACCTAAACGCGGCCTCGCATCTCACAACGTCGGCCGCAACTCCCCTTGTAGCTCCTGCGGTGACAAGATCATCCATACTGCTCGAAGCTCTGAAAGAAGAACTCTTCCAATTGGAAGTGGAACGTAAACAAGGCAAGATCACTCTCGAGGAATACGAAAAAGCTCGGGCTGCATTGGACCTGACTCTGGAGCGAGCGTTGAACCGCCAGACTTAGCCGCCAGACTTAGCCGTCAGACTTAGCCGTCAACGATCAGCCGTCAGGTACCCCAATTCTCTTCCGTCAGCCACGCCTGCTTTGGAGCCGAAAGTTCTGCTTCGGCATCTAAATGGGTGAGGCAACTTGCCATGAGCAATGTATTCAAGACCACGCTCCTGCTCACCGTAATGACCCTGCTCTTGATGCTGGCAGGCCGTTATTTCGGTGGCGAGAATGGGATGCTGATCGCACTCGTGATCGCCGCCGTGATGAATTTCGTCTCTTATTTTTTCTCCGACAAGATTGCGCTTGCCGCTTATCGCGCCCAGCCGATCAACCGCGAAGACTTGCCTCGCGTCTACAACATCGTCGAGCGCCTGGCGCAAAAAGTTAACTTGCCGATGCCCAAGGTTTATCTGATCCCGACAGATTCGCCCAACGCTTTCGCCACCGGACGCAATCCAAATCACGCGTCTGTGGCCGTAACGCAAGGCATCCTGGGATTGCTCACCGACGACGAGCTTGAAGGCGTGCTGGCTCATGAACTCGGCCATGTCCGCAATCGCGACATTTTGCTCAGTTCCATCGCGGCCACATTGGCGGGAGCCATCACCTATCTCGCTCGCTTTGGTATGTTTTTCGGTGGCGGAAGCCGCGACGAACGCCGCGGCGGTGGCATGGGCGCCCTGGTCATGATTTTCCTCGCCCCGTTTGCCGCCATGCTGATCCAACTCGCCGTATCCCGCTCCCGCGAATATGGAGCCGACGACACCGGAGCCCACTGGACCGGCAATCCTTATGCCTTGGCCAGTGCTTTGGCCAAGATCGACGCCTACTCAAAGCAGCGTCCGCTGGTTGCGACTCCATCGACCGCGCATCTTTTCATCATTCAACCGTTCCTTGGAGGGATGAGTTTCGGCAACCTGTTCTCGACCCATCCGCCGACGGCGAAGCGAATCGAGCGGCTGACTGGAAGACCGGCAAACTTCGGACGGTAACGTCCCCGTTCAGGATCCCAATCTCGCTCTTGGCTTTACCTGACGGCTGAAAGCTGACGGCTAAAAGCTGAAAGCCCCATGACTCCGGTAACCCGTCGCTGTGCCCACGCCATAGTAAAATCCAGCCAATGTCACCCGAAACTGCGACTGCCACCGCCCGCCGCGCCGCGGAACTTGAAAACAGCCTCCGCCGCGTCATTCGTGGCAAAGATGACGTTCTGCGTCTTGCATTAGTTTCGATTTTCGCCAAGGGCCATCTGCTCATCGAAGGCGTCCCCGGAGTCGGCAAAACCACGCTGGGCCAGGCGCTTGCCCGTGCGATTGACTGCACTTTTCAGCGCATCCAGTTCACCAGCGACATGCTGCCCTCCGATGTTTTGGGCATCTCGATTTATTCGTCTCTCGAACAAAAATTCGAATTCAAGCGCGGACCCGTCTTCGCCAACGTGCTTCTCGCCGACGAAATCAACCGCACCACGCCGAAGACGCAATCGGCTCTGCTCGAAGCGATGAACGAGGGACAAGTCACCATCGACGCGCACTCGTATCAGTTGCCGCAGCCATTTCTGGTTCTCGCCACTCAGAATCCCATCGAGCATCACGGCACTTATCCTCTGCCCGAATCACAGCTCGATCGTTTCTTGATGCGGGTTCGCATGGGATATCCCGAAGGCACTGCCGAGCGCGAAATTCTCCGCGCTGAAGCGGGCGTCGCACAATTAGAAAATCTGCGTCCGGTGCTGAATGCCGCGGACGTAGTTGAAATTCAGCAGGCTGTCGCGCAGGTCCACGTGGATGAATCGCTGATCACGTACCTGTTGAACATCGTCACTCGCACTCGTGAATCCGAATATCTTTCCCTGGGTGTATCTCCGCGCGGCTCGCAGATGCTCTATCGCGCCGCGCAAGCCATGGCCTTTCTCGAAGGCCGCGATTATTGCACACCGGAAGACTTCAAGCCGCTGGTGGTTTCCGTTTTCGCCCATCGCGTCGTCGTGAGTTCTCTTTACACCTCCACTCTGAAAAAGTCCGAGCAAGCCGAACAGGTTCTCCGCGAGATTGTGGAGAGCGTGCCCGTGCCGGTGTAGTCGGTAGCAGCCGAAATAATCGAATAAAAAAAAAAATACCCTAATGAGTTTGTCATCCCTCGCGAAGCGAGGGCTCTGTAGTTACTCGCTGCGCCATGGAACAAGTCATCGATCGGATCATCCACTGTCAAAATCGTGGACGCAGCCGCGAGCAATTTTCCGCTACGAGTCGTTGGTAGTAACGGAAGCGTCTTGTTATTCTGCCGCTTAACTTGTTCGGCCGCTTAATCCTGAAATTCCGGACCAATGTCAGGAGTATGAATGCTACGGGAGAAATTCCGCACCGGACTGATGGTCGGCAGCATTTTGGCAGTGTTGGCAAGCTGCTTGCTCCTGAGCGCCCAGAATGCAGTGCTGACGGGTTCGCTTGCGGGGATGGTCACTGACCCCAGCGGCGCGGTGGTGCCAGGAACATCGGTGATTGTGCAGAACCTGGCGACCGGGGTGAAGCAAGCGGCCGTAACAAACCGCGCCGGACTCTACCGCTTTCCAGTTGTGGCGCCTGGCGCCTATTCCATCACGACCAGTCTCAAAGGCTTTCGCGACGTGAAGACTCTGGTGCGCGTGGCGGTCGGGAACACGACGTCGCAGGACATCAAGCTGCAACTGGGCAGCGGCGCAGAGGAAGCGATTCAAGTTGCCGGAACGACGACATTGCTGCGGCCGGAGGAATCCTCCGACAGCACAGTGCTGGAGCGGATATTTACGGAGGCGTTGCCACTCAACGGGCGGAAATACACCGATTTTGTGACCCTGACTCCCAATACCAGCTACGACGGCGACACCGGACTGGTAAGCATCGGCGGGCAACAAGGTGGGGAGGATTCGGCATATGCCAATGGAAATGGTTCTACCGCCTTCACCGTCGACGGCAGCAACGCGACGAACAATTATTTTTCCGACATTCTTGGCCGCTATCGCATTCCGTACCTGTACGGCGAAGATTCTATCCAGGAATTTCAGGTCACGGTCAGCCCATTCTCGGCCGTGTATGGCGGTGCGGGCGGTTTTGTTAATGCCGTGACCCGGTCGGGAAGCAATGCCTTTCATGGCGGCGCTTTCTACTACAACCGCAACTCCGCGTTCGAAGCTAACGACGCGATCGATAAGTCACAGGGTTTCGCAAAACCGCCCGACGACCTGCAGCAATTTGGGGCCTCGGCAGGCGGGCCCATCCGGCGCAACCGCTTATGGTTCTTTGTGGATTACGAACAGCAACTGGAGAATAATCCGATTCCCGTTATCAATGCCGCGTTGGCAACAAATCCGTCGAACCTGGCAGAATTCTTGAGCGAGAATTTTGAGATTCCGGCAGGAACGGCACTGCCCGCGCCCAACGGACCGTTGCCAGTTCCCGGATCGAACACCGCACCTGATTACACAAATCCGGTGTACCTGCAGCAGGTGTCGAATGTGGTGAATGCGCTAAACTCCAATCTCGGCACCCGTCCGAGAAAGCGCGATGATTGGGTGATTACGCCCCGGCTGGATTATCAGCCCACTTCTCGCGACGCTCTCTTCCTCAGCTTTAATCTGAATCGGTTCAACTCGCCTGGAGGCGTCATCACCGATCCCACAATCGGTAATTATGGTCTGCAAACGCTCGCCAACGCCTACGTGCATGAATTCCAGGCCACCCTGGGATGGACCCACACGTTCTCCTCGAGACTGTTGAACGAATTCCACGCGAGCACAGCGCAGGATAACGAAATCGCGATTCCCAGCGGCTTGGCTCCCAACACTCCTACCGTCATCCTCGATAGTCCTGCCCCTTTTGTTCTCGGCAACGCCCCTTTCTCTCTGGGGAGCGTTTTTGAAAGACAGTACTCGTTCTCCGATCGCGTCGACTTCGTGATTGGCAAGCACACGTTGCAATTCGGGTTCGATTACGCCCGCGCCTGGGATGCTGATACCAATGATGGCGGCGCCGATCCGAATGAAGCTGTGCAGTTCGGCTCGCCGCTCGGCGCCTATCAATTCTCGAACCTCGAGGATTTGGCGCTCGGCGAATACAACACCTTTTCTCAGGCTGCGGGGAATCCAACTTTTTCTTTTGCCGTGCCATATTACGGGTTCTACGTGCAGGATTCGTTCCGTGCTCGACCGAACTTGACGCTGGATCTGGGCTTACGCGAGGACTTTCAGGTTTATCCGCAGCCGGCGAAAAATCCCGCCTTTCCACTCACCGGCCAGTATCCGAATCAGTTCCGGCGCGTGGCTCCGCGTTTCGGATTTGCCTGGCAGCCTCGATCGAAGACCGTGGTGCGCGGCGGTTTTGGCCTGTTCTATACCAATATGAACGGCCTGAACTACCGCAACGCAGCCATTTCGAACGGACTGATCTCCCAGCAGGCGGAGGCCAGTTCCAGTTATGACGGAGGGCTGCCGAATCAACAGGTGCCGACATTTCCAAATATCCTGCCGGCGGATTCCCCGCTGTTCGGGAATTCTCCCGACATATCGCTGATCTCGCCGCAGTTTCGCGCGCCCTATATTTTGCAGGCGAACTTGCAGATTGAGCAGGAGATTTTCGAGAACACAACTCTAACGGTCGGCACCATGTGGAATCACGGGCTGCACCTGCTCTCCGGCAGCGCCTATGACTTGAACCTGAATCCCCTGCAAGGCACCACTTCGTACATTGTCTGTCCGCCGGACACGGCTACGCTGCCTTGCAACGGGCCAACGGTCACTCTTCCGACAATGGACAACGCTCTGCTCACCGAAGGCCGGATCAGCTCGAACTTTGGCCAGATCAACGAACTGATCAGCCCGGGGCAAAATTATTACGATTCTCTCTTTGTCCAATTGCAGCACCGCATGTCACACGGTCTTTCTCTGCAGGTTTCCTATACCTTCGCCAAGAGCATCATGCTGCATGGGATGGACTTTAATAATCAGTTCGATCTCAGCAACACGCACGCTCCATCCTTGCTTGATCAACGGCACCGCCTTACTTTTGCCGGGGTTTACCAGCCGCAGATGGACAGACTGACCACATCCTACGCGGGACGAGCCCTGCTCTCAGGTTGGAGACTGAGCAGCGTGATGGAATTCTCTTCTGGCCGCCCCTTCGCTGCGTTATTGAGCCCCGCGTGCACAAGTTCGAGTCTGGCTCCGGGCAATCCGCCCGTCTCGGTTAGCTCGATCAGTTGCAACGGCGCTAACGGGAACCTGAACGACACGGCCTTCAACCAGGACACCGCAGCGACAGCGGACGGCATCGACGGAGCGGGTCCGACGCCGGGAATCGGGCTGAATTCTTTCTATGGCCCGTGGCTGGAAAGGATTGATGTGGGACTGGCCCGCAGTTTCAAGGTGAGCGAAGGCAAGGAACTGCAACTTCAAGCGCAAGCGTTTAATGTGTTCAACCACGCCAATTATTTCGTGCAAAACGGCGATGGCATCAACCAGTTGCAATACAACCCGTACGGGGCACAATGCGGCGATGGTATTTCCGCGACCCAGACCTGTTACCTGGTGCCCAACTCGGGGCCGGGCAATTTTGGGGCTCTGCAGGAAATCAGTCCCAACGGCAAGCCCCGCGCTTTGCAATTTTCAGCACGGTTCACGTTCTGACTCGTCCGAATCGCAGCCCTCGTGGAGCTACTCGCCCGAGGCCACTGGCGGGGCCGGTTGCAGGCTCGATAGCCGCGATATAGTCGCCACCATCATTCCGGAGAGGAATTGCATGGTAGCCACGTCATTATTGTCGAACGCGCCGGGTGTCGACGAGAGTACTTCGAAGACTCCCAGCGTCCGCCGAAAATGTCGCAGCGGAGCGACCAGAATCGAACGTACTCCCATGCGACGGCAAGTCGCCCAATCCACCCGTGGATTCGACTCCGCATCGTTACACAACAAGCACTTCGCCGGTTCGAACGCATTCAGCCGAGAGCCCGCTATCGGTCTGCAATCGCACGCCGACATCCGGAGCAGTGCGCCCGGTGCGCGCCCGGCAGACAATTTCGTTGCCTCGACGTAAAGCGATGGCCGCCCCGGTGGCTCCCGTCAGCGCTTGGGCTTTTTCCGCGATGATGCTGATGCCCGGCTCCAGATCGATTTCTCCGGCATTGATCAGTTGGTGCGGCACGGCGACGGGTCCGTGATGGCGCGGGCGCATGCGATGGTGAGACGAAAAACTTTCCGCCGTCGGCACTTCGAACATTCGCTGGCCGACCTCGTGCCGGTCTCGATCTTCATCTTCGCCAATCTCTGCGACCTGCGGAACCGTGTACAGCAGCGATCGCACCAAGCGGTCGAGTTCCGCATCGGCGATGAGATGCGTTGTCTGCTGACCGCGCAACGATCCGCCGAGCACGCGAGAGAGACTGAGCACCGCTCCGCTGCCGCAGGCAAGACAGCGCGGCGTGTTGTTGTCACTTAACAATTCGCACTGCACGCAAAATACAGCCGTCTGCAACGAAACAAAATTCACGTCGGCCGACGTCAGGGAACGCTGCAAATGCATGTGGATGATTTCCTCCAGACCGATGGGGAAGGTTGAGCGTAAACAGTCATGCACGAATGAGTAAGTGACAGCGCTGGTTCAGGCTGTGGATAAGTCAAGGCTCAGCCATCAATGGTCAGCCATCAGGTCTTCCACTCTATAATTTCGCCATGTCATTTCTCCGCTTTCTCATGCTGTTGTCGCTTGTGGTTTGGTTAGGGGGTCTGATTTTTCTCGCATTCGTGCTGGCTCCCACCGTTTTTGCCCCGGGATTACTCCCCACTCGTCAACTCGCGGGATCGATCGTGGGACGATCGCTCGATCTGCTGCACTACATGGCCATTGTTTCTGGAGTTGTTTTTCTAGTCGCCTCGATGCTCTACACCCGTATGACCGCAGGAGATGCGCGCCCGCTCGCGGCGCGGCACATTCTGATCGTGCTCATGTTGCTCTTGACTACAGTTTCGCAATTCGCCATCTCCCCGAAAATGCACGCCCTGCGGGCCGAAGTTGGCGCGATGGATAACGTGGCGCCCGATGATCCTCTGCGAATGGAATTCGACCGTCTGCATGGGTGGTCGGAAAAATTCGAAGAGGCGGTGCTCTTGTTGGGCTTGATCGCCCTCTACTCCACCGCCCAATCCCTGCGCGACGCGAGTCGCTAACTCACGGACGTATCGAGATCGCACTCGATGATTTATGCTTTTGACTGACTTAAGACCTGACACCTGAGACCTGAAAATAATGAAGACTGGCATCATTGGTCTGCCGCAAGTCGGCAAGACCTCTCTATTTGGCATTCTGACCAAGGTTCACCTTTCCGAGCAGGCCTATTCGAACCCGCGCGAGGCGCACATTGGAGTCGCCAAGGTTCCCGACGACCGCCTGGATAAGCTGGCCGCGCTTTACCATCCGAAAAAGTTGACGCACGCCTCCGTCGAATATGTGGACGTGGGCGCGATCGGCCAGGATGCGTTGAAAGAGACGGCTTACATCGGCCATCTGCGGCAAGTGGATGCGCTCATCCACGTTCTGCGGGCATTTGAAAGCGACGAGATTCCACACGTTGGACCGATCGATCCGCTGCGCGATATCAGGAATGTGGAATTCGATCTGATGGTCAGCGATCTGGGACAGATTGAAAAACGTCTGGAGCGCCTGGAAAAAGATTTGAAAAAGATGAAGACACCCGAGCTCGAAAAAGAAAATGAGCTGCTGCTCAAAGCCAAAGCCTTTCTCGAAACCGAAAAACCGCTGCGCGAAATGGAGATGTCGGCCGAGGATAAGAAGCGCATACGAGGCTTCATGTTTCTGAGCGAGAAGCCGATGCTCTACGTGCTCAACATCGGCGAGAGCACGCAACTCGGCAAAGATCTCGAAGCGGCGGTTGCGAAATACAACCTGACCGAGGTTTCGGCGCGTCCGAATGCGGGAGCCAGCGCGATCTGCGGCAAGGTGGAAGCCGAGCTCGCGGAAATGACCGACGAAGACGCGGCGGAATTTCTAGAGCAGCTACGGACTGACCGATAGCGGCCTGTCGCGCCTGATCCGCAAGAGCTATCACCTGCTGGGACTGATTTCGTTCTTCACCGCCGGGGAAGACGAATGCCGCGCGTGGACGATTCCCGCAAATACACGAGCACAGAATGGCGCGGGAGCCATTCACTCGGATCTGGAAAAGCATTTCATCCGCGCGGAGACGATTCGGTGGGATCAGCTGCTCGAGGCGGGATCTGAGGCCAATGCCAGAGCGAAAGGCACATTGCGCTTGGAAGGCAAAGATTACATCGTGCAGGATGGGGACGTGATGCACATTCGGCATAGTGGGTAGATTCAGTACCCAGTACCCAGTGCCAAGTACCCAAGTACCTTGGGTGAAATTGATGGCTCAGCATTTCAAGGATCTTGTCGTTTGGCAGAAGGCCATGGACATGGTCGCGGAAATCTACAAGTTAACGGAGGGTTTTCCGAAGCGGGAAGTTTACAGCCTTACCGATCAGATTCGTCGCGCCGCGGTTTCTGTTCCGAGCAACATCGCCGAAGGCCAGGCGCACCACAGTCACCGCGAATTCCGTCATTTCCTTCGACATTCCGCGGGGTCTCTGGCCGAACTCGAAACCCAGCTACTCCTGGCGGAGCGTCTTGGCTACGCGGATCATCCATCCGCCGAGAGTTTGCTGCAAAGAATTCATGAGGTCGGACGAATTCTGAACGGCTTGATTGCATCGCTGCCGACTTAGGTTTTTCTGGGTACCGGCTACTGAGTACTGGATACTTTTCTAGCGCACGTGGAAAAATCGATCCAGCAAAAACATACAGGCCGTACCAACGAAGACCAACAACGCCATCTTCACGCCCGGCTCCTTGTTCACCTCCGGAATCAAATCCGAAGCGGCCACATAAATCGTCACCCCTGCCGACAAAGGTAGCCCAAAGCTAACCTCGTGCCGAAACACGGCCATCGTCATGACCCCCGCGACTGTTGCCACGCCTAACATCACCGATGATCCCCAGGCAAACGCACGGCTTCGGCCACTCGCCAACATTACCGATGAAACCGTAAATCCCTCCGGAATCTTGTGCAGAAAAACCGCTACGAAAATAATCCAGCCCAGCGCCGGAGAAACCAGAAATCCCGACGCGATCGCGATGCCATCGAAGAAGGTGTGAATCAGCAGGCCGATCAGGACCGAATATCCCTTGTGAGCGTGGACGAATTCATCCGCATGAGTTTCTTCTCCAAAGTGGAAATGCGGTGTGACGGTGTGCTCGAAAAAATGGACGAGCAGATATCCGCCGAGAATCAGAAATCCGGCGATGCTCGCCGCGGAGTTGAATGCTTGCTGGCACCATCTCAACGAGCGCCGTCGCCAGCATGAAACCCAGCCCCGAGCGCGACGAAATAGCGCAGGTAAGAGCGTTCCCAATGGCGCTGAACAATGATGGCTCCGCCAAACACGTTGGCGGCCGCCGCGGTCAGCCCGAGCAGCAAACTGGTCAGGATGGGAGACATGAGGAAAGAGGATAGCAGGGCAGGTTTCAGCCGTCAGGAAAAACAGCCGTCAGCCATCAGGAAAATCTCTCCGCGCCGTCGGCCGCACTACCGCCAGCTATAATCCGTTTTACCTGACGGCTGATGGCTGATGACTGACGGCTGATAGCTGCTCGCTGCTCCTCATGCGCTTCGAACTTTTCATTGCAACCCGCTATCTGCGCGCCAAACGCCGGCAGGCGTTCATCGGAGTCATCACGGGTATCTCCGTGTTGGGAGTTGCGGCGGGTGTGGCGTCTCTCATCGTTGCGTTGGCAATCAACAATGGATTTCGCCAGGATTTGCAGGCGCGACTGCTCGGCTCTACCGCGCACGTCAGCCTGCTGCGGGTGGAGAGTGACGGCATTCGCGATTGGCGTCCGCTGCTCGAGAAGTTGTCGAAGCAGCCGCACGTGGTCGCGGCTGCTCCGTCGATTTATGAGCAGGTGCTGATTTCGCGTGGGCCTCGGGCTCGCGGCGCTGTGCTTAAGGGAATGCTGCCACAGTATGAGCGCAAGGTTAGCGATCTGCTGAATTCGGTGACGTTGGGATCGTCGGCGGCGCTGGATGCCAATTCTTCTCTCCCGCCGGCGCCTTCGGACGGTCTGGATTCAAAACGAACAACAGCGCAAACGGACTCGCCTGACGATCTTGCCGGTGTGCAGCAGCGCGTTGCCGCGATGCCACCCATCATTCTGGGCAACGACATGGCGAACGAAATTGGGGCGACTGTTGGCTCGGTGGTCTTGGTGACATCTCCGCAGGGAGAGCTCACTCCGTTTGGCATGGTGCCGAAGTACATTCGTTTTCGGGTGGTGGGAATTTTCAACTCCGGATTTTTCGACTACGACTCTTCCTGGGCCTTCATTCGCCTCGCCGATGCGCAACAATTATTCGGCCTCGGCGACGTGATCTCGGTCATCCAATTCAAGCTCGACGATATCTACCGCGCCGGAGAAGTTGCGCACCAACTCGAAGAGGCCGCCGATCTCGCTTCCGGGAGCCACGGCTTCATGGCCACCAGTTGGATGGAGCAAAACAAACCTTTGTTCCGCGCCCTGCGGCTGGAGCGAGTCGTCACCTACATCACGATCGGCCTGATCGTTTTCGTCGCGGCGCTGAACATTCTGATCTCGCTGATCATGATGGTCATGGAGAAGACAAAAGATATCGCAGTACTCATGTCGCTAGGCACAAAAAAGGCGCAGATCCGCCGGGTCTTCATCGCGCAAGGTGTACTGATCGGTGTGATCGGAACGGCGATTGGTTTGGTGCTGGGGTACGCGATTTCGTATGTGGGAGGACACTACCATCCGATTGCTCTCTCAGCCGAAGTCTATTCCATCGACTACGTCCCGTTCGCGCCGCGGCTGACGGATGGAATTATTGTGGCGCTGGTGTCGATCGGAATTTCGTTCGTGGCCACGATTTATCCCTCGTGGGCAGCGGCGCGGATCTTGCCGGCGGAAGCGCTGCGCTACGAATAGATCCTTATGCGTGTACCTCCTAAGCTGACCGAATTCTCCCGCTACCCCGTCGTCGCAGGTACGGCATTGCTCGCCATCGGAGTCACTCTTGCCGGGTGGGCGAATGTCGACATATCGCCTCTATTCGAAACCGCCATGATTCGCCGTGGAGAGGTGTGGCGACTCGTGACGAGCATGTTGCCGCACGGCGGGACTCTGCATCTCGTGTTCAATATCTACTGGCTGTGGGTTTTCGGCACTCTGATTGAGGAGACTTACGGCCATTTCAAGACTGCGGCCCTGATTCTAATATTCGCCTTCGGCTCTGGTGCATGGGAATTTGCTCTCGCTTCTGGTGGCATCGGACTTTCTGGCGTTGGATACGGTCTTTTCGGGATGCTTTGGATGCTCGCGCGACACGATGAGCGCTTCCGCGATGCCATCGACACTAAGACAGTTCAGCTGTTTATCGTCTGGTTCTTCCTTTGCATCATCACCACTGTGACAAAAATCATGCCCGTGGCCAACATTGCCCATGGCACAGGTGCGATTCTCGGCATTCTGATCGGGCTTGCCATAACGAGGCGAAAGAATCGTCTGCTGATCACCGCCGGGATCAGCGCAATCCTTCTTCTCGGATTTTGGGGCGCCACACTTGGCCGACCGAGGATCAATCTATCGACGACGGCTGGTGACGAAGAACAGCAATGGGGTTACGAGTTCATCCGCGCTAACAAGAATCAAGAAGCTCTGCGGTGGCTTCGCGATTCGGTCGTCTATCAGCCCAAGAATGCTTTGTTTCGGTACAACCTCAGTGTCGCCCAACATCGACTGGGAGATGACCGGGCCGCACTGGCTTCCTGTCGCACTTCGGCTGAGCAAGGATATCTTCACGCACAATATCTCCTCGGCTCTGTCTACGAAGACGGCAGCTATGGCGCTCCGAAGGACAGCCAGCAAGCGCTTTACTGGTACGGCAAAGCGGCCGCGCAAAACGATGCGGAAACCTTGAACAACATCGCCTGGACGTACGTCACAAGTTCCGATCCGGCGATTCGCAATCCCACCACCGCCCTCGAATACGCACGCAAAGCAGTCGCCATGGAAAAAGATCATCCCGTTCCCAGCTACCTCGATACTTTGGCAGAAGCGCTGTACGCGAATCAGAAATACGCAGACGCTGTCAAAACCGAACAGGAGGCGATCGCACTTGCTTCCGCCACCGAGAAAAATAGCTTTCAGAAGAGTCTCGAGAGGTATCAGCTCTCCCTGCAGGGCAATGGCGGACTGACTGCAAAGTGATTCTCCCCGCTGCGGTGGAATTGGCGGCGCGGATCTTGCCGGTGGAGGCATTGCACTACAAATTAGGACCAGGTTCCTCGACTAAAGCGGCGGCCATTCATACGGAAACATCTTGCCAGCATCTTCCGGGCTCAACTTAACCCCGACCGTTTCAGCGGCGTGTGCCAGCACGGGATCGCGACCCGCGGCCAAGTCGGCGGGGGTCGGCAAAACGACCTCGTCGGGTGTGACGCCAACATGCTCAAGACTCTTGCCGTCGGTCATAATGAGGTCGGCATCGGTGATCATGGCTCCGTAGGGGACGACGGAACTCACTCCGCCTCCGTAACTGAAGAACTTGGCTCTCATTACACTACCGGCACTGGAGTCCCCGAGAACGACGCCGCGTTTCTCGATCTGAACGACACGCGCGAAGAGTTCCGCCGCCGACATGGAGCCGCTATCCACCAGCACCAGCAGTTTCCCCTCGAAAGCATGGCCGTGCGTCCTGACCATAATCGGCTTGCGTTCGTCACGGCGCACAAGGTCGCAAAGCTTGATCTCCTTGTCAAACACGCCGCCGAGTAAATACTTGAGAGTGTCTTCGCTGCCTCCACCGTTTCCCCTGAGGTCTAGGATGAGCGCTTTGTGTTTTCGAGCCTCACTGATCAGGCCATCAATTTTCCTATCGTTGAAATAGAAGTGCGGGAACTTGAGGATCATTAATTCATCGCCCATCTCGACCACCGGGGCGCCGTGGCGTGACAAATCCTTAAAGCGGGTCTCGCCCTGAATATCCCCGCCAAAGAGGAAGCCACCGGTTATAACATCTCTGATGATCTGGGCATCTATGTTTACGGTGCGTTCTTTGCCCGCCGGATCGCGCAGCAGCAAGCGCAAGGAAGGCTGGGGACGCAGCACTTCAAAGAAGTAAGCAATTTTGTCGAAGGTCCTTCTGGTCGGAGCGTAACCATTGACGCCCAATAATTCGTCGCCAGGTTTCACACCTTTGGCCTCGGCATCGCTATTGGGATGAACTCGAACGACATAACAGCGTTCTCCGATCAACGTTGCTTGCCAACCGTAATCGTGGCGAAGGGCCGGTCGCGGCGGCACGAAGACAGTATGGGAATCGTTGAGCGAATCGAGAAGAGCTGCGATCTCCGAGAGCGCCTTGTTTCCAGAATCTGCGTGATCGATTTTTTGCTCGGTCTCACGCACTTTGCCATCCCAGTCGAGGCCGTGAAACTTCGGATCGTAGTAATGCTTCCTCATGTCGGCGTCAATATCGTGCAGCATGGCCTGCGCCCGTTTTCGTTCAAAATCGGTGATCTGCTGACACCATGCTGCCGTTAACAAGAAGGCACCGATGACAATAGAATTACACACGCAGGCCCGAACCTCTGCTTTCATGCCTCCTCCCGTTTCGCGTCGCCGCAGAGCTGTCGCAGTATACCCATGCGGGCAGCTTCCGCCAGGCATATTTCAAAAGTCGGAGAACGCCGTCGCCGCCGCTGTGACCACGGTCACATTGCAAATGTTTTCCAGAGGTATACAGTCTTTCGCATAGAGCGTTTTCGCGTGAAGAAACGCGGGAACGCGCAGTTCCTCCTCATGGTCTAATGGTTTTAGGACCTTGCTTCTCCGCAGCAGCGAAGCTGGTCCTGATACTTAGGAGGGGCGAATTGCATCTAAAGGCTCAAGACCCGCTCTTACGGGTCGAAGGGTTGAGTAAGAAGTTTCGCTCAGGCGAAGCCGAGCTCGTGCTCTTTGAGAATCTGTCTTTTGAAGTCAGCAAGGGAACCATGCTGGCGATTGTCGGTCAATCGGGTGCGGGAAAGAGTACCTTGTTGCACATCCTCGCGGCGCTTGATCGGCCCTCGGCTGGTGCCGTATACTGCGCCAACTCCCAAGTGAATGCGCTCTCTGAGGATGAAGCCGCTGAGTTTCGTAATCGCGAAATCGGCTACGTCTGGCAATTTCACTACCTGCTGCCTGAATTCACCGCTCTGGAGAATGTCGCCATGCCCCTGCTGACGCGCGGGCAGGCGTTGCCTGCAGCCGAAAAAGAAGCTTCGCGGTGGTTGCGCGAAGTGGGACTTGAAGCGCGTGGGCATCACCGTTCCGGAGAGCTTTCCGGCGGCGAACAGCAACGGCTGGCCTTGGCAAGGGCGCTGATCACCGAACCTCAAGTGCTGCTGGCTGATGAACCTACGGGCGATCTCGATGGCCGCACCGGCGAGATGATTTTTGAGCTGATTTCCGGGCTGCATCAGGAACATCAGCTGACGTCCCTGATTGCCACGCACAATCTGGCGTTTGCACGGAGGTGCCATCGCGTTTTACGGTTGGATCAGGGCAAAATAGTAGAAGTGGAGCCGGAATCGCTTCCGGCTTGAACGAAACGTAGCGGCAGCTGTAACGAGAGGCAGCAAAGAAGCACGATTATAGAGTGGATGTACGAGAGCAGAGCACTACTTGAAGGCGGATGTCGCTTAGGAGATTGAGCGATATAAATGCATAATAAAGTTGTAGGGTCTGGGGTTTGGCGGAAGGTGTGGCGTTCCGCAGGAACTCGGGGGGAATTGGTTTATGTTTGAACGTTATACGGAGAAAGCCAGGCGCGTAATTTTCTTTGCGCGGTATGAGGCCAGCCAGTTCGGTTCTCCTTATATTGAGACTGAACATCTGCTGCTGGGACTACTGCGCGAAGATAAGGCCCTGACCAACCGTTTTCTGCGCTCGCACGCCTCGGTGGAATCGATCCGCAAGCAAATCGAAGGTCACACCACCATCCGTGAAAAGGTTTCTACTTCGGTCGATCTTCCGCTGAGCAACGAATGCAAGCGCGTGCTGGCGTATGCGGCCGAAGAAGCAGAGCGTCTTTCGCACAAGCACATTGGGACCGAGCACCTGTTGTTGGGATTGCTGCGCGAAGAAAAGTGTTTTGCCGCTGAGATCCTGCACGAACGTGGATTGCGCCTCTCAACCATCCGCGAAGAACTGGCCCGGACAAGCCAGGAGAAAGCCGCGCCGCAACGCGGGCAGCGCGAATCTTCTCTATTGAGTGAGTTTTCCCGCGACCTGACCCAGTCTGCCATGGATAACCAGCTTGATCCGCTGGTTGGCCGTGACAGCGAAGTCGAACGCGTAGTCCAGATCCTGTGCCGTCGCACCAAAAATAATCCCGTACTCATTGGCGAACCCGGAGTAGGCAAAACCGCCATCGTAGAAGGCTTGGCGCAACGCATTGCCGACGGCGAAGTTCCATCATTTCTGGCTGATAAACGCATTCTCGCTCTCGATCTTTCCTTGATCGTAGCCGGTACCAAATATCGCGGCCAGTTTGAAGAGCGCCTCAAGACCATTATGAAAGAGTTGATGGAGTCGCAGAATTCCATCATCTTCATCGACGAACTTCACACGCTAGTCGGCGCGGGATCAGCCGAAGGCTCGCTCGACGCGGCCAATATCCTGAAGCCAGCCCTGTCGCGAGGCGAAATTCAGTGCATCGGCGCAACCACGCCCGCAGAATATCGCAAGTCGATCGAAAAAGATCGTTCGCTCGAACGCCGTTTCCAGGCAGTGAAAGTTCCGCCTCCGAACGAGACCGATGCGATCAAGATTCTTTTCGGCATCAAAGAACGCTACGAAAAATTTCACGCCGTCACTTACACCGACGACGCAATCAATTTTTCCGTCTCGCATTCGAACCGCTATATTCCTGATCGTTTCCTGCCCGATAAGGCTATCGATCTGATCGATGAAGCTGGAGCGCGCGTAAAGCTGCGCCAGACTACGCTTCCCGAAGAGTTGACCGAAGTCCAAAAGCGCATTAAGTTCATCGTCCACCGAATGGAGAATGCCATCGCGAACCACGAGTTCGAGAAGGCGCGCTTCTATTCGGACGAGGAACGCAAGGAGCGCGAGAACCTGCGCGCCCTTCGCGAAAAATACCACCTCGATGAATCCTCCACCGGCGTTGTCGGCCGAGAGGACATCGAGGACGTGGTATCGCGCTGGACCGGAGTACCGATCACTTCGATTAAAGAAGAAGAAACGCAGAAACTGCTGCGCATTGAAGAAGAGCTGCATCGCCGCATCATCTCGCAGGAGCGTGCAATCAGCGCGCTGGCTCGCGCGATCCGGCGTTCGCGTGCCGGCCTGAAGAGCCCGAATCGTCCCGATCGGCTCATTCCTGTTCTTAGGCCCGACGGGCGTCGGCAAAACTGAAGTCGCGCGCACTTTGGCGCACTTCATGTTCGGCAGCGACAAGGCTCTCGTCCGCTTCGATATGTCGGAGTTCATGGAGAAGCACAGCGTCTCCAAGCTCATCGGCTCGCCTCCGGGATACGTAGGCTACGAAGAAGGCGGACAGCTCACCGAACGCGTGAAGCGCGCGCCGTATTCCGTCGTGCTGCTCGACGAAATCGAAAAGGCGCATCCCGATGTTTTCAACATCCTGTTGCAGGTTTTTGAAGACGGACAACTCACCGACGGCCTCGGTAACACCGTCGATTTCAAGAACACGATCATCATCATGACGTCGAACATCGGCGCGCGTCACTTGATGAAGCGCGAGGGTCTCGGCTTCCAGCATTCGAAAGATGAAATGGTTTCTGAGAAGGTCGAGGATCTGGTGAAGAGCGAGGTCAAGCGCACCTTCAATCCGGAATTCCTGAACCGCGTGGACGAAATCATCCTGTTCATGGCGCTCAGCGAAAACGACCTGATCCAGATTCTCGAACTCATGGTCAATCAACTGAACCAGAACCTGGCGCAGCGCTCGATCACGGTTACAGTGGCCGACGAAGCGAAGAAGTGGATTCTGGCTCAAACCCTGACCGACCGCAGCTATGGAGCGCGTCCGTTGCGGCGCGCTTTGCAGAAGTACATTGAAGATCCGCTGTCGGAGGCGTTGATTCAAGGCACGATCACGACCAGGCCTGCCTTCATCGAGGTCTTTCTTGAGGCGAACAAGCTGTACTATCGCCCCGTGGACGCAGAAAAGACCGAGGGCGTGCTGCTGTACGAGAGCTAGCCTTCAGGCATCAGGCTTCAGCCATCAGCCGTCAGGTAAAGCCTGGCGGCTTTTGTTTTCCGCGATAAGATGGCACGGAATTCAGCCAAGGATCATACGAGTTGTTAGCCAACACTAATGGGAAGGCTTCGATGACAGTGCCGACCGAAACCCTGATCGACCTGAGCCACTCCGTCGAACACGGTGTGGTCACCTACAAAGGAATGCCCGCTCCGATCATCTGCGACTATCTGAGCCGCGAAGCCTCACGCAAGTTCTACGCTCCGGGAACCGAATTCCACATCGGCAAAATCGAGATGGTGGCCAACACCGGGACCTATCTCGATTCGCCATTTCACCGCTATCCCGACGGCAAAGACCTGTCGGAGTTAGATCTGCGCCAGCTGGCGAATCTCCCAGCCATAAAAATATCCGTCCCAGGCAAACAGGCAATCGATGTCTCGTGTTTTCGCGGCGTCGGAAATTTCGCCGACAAGGCCGTGCTCGTCGAGACCGGATGGTCGCGCCATTGGAACACCCCGCAATATTTCGAAGGACATCCCTTCCTGACCGAAGACGCGGCGCAATTTCTTGCTGACGCTGGAGTAGCTCTGGTCGGCATCGATTCCCACAACATCGATGACGTGCAAGATCTGCGGCGCCCGGTCCACAGCATTCTCCTCGGAAAAGAAATTCCAATTGTCGAGCACATGACCAACCTGGCCGCCGCTCCGCAAAACAATTTCCGATTCTTCGCCGTACCAGTCAAGGTCAAGGGATTCGGCACCTTCCCCGTCCGCGCCTTCGCCATCCGTGGTCCGAAGGCCTGATCCAACCCCAACGATGTTCCGGCCTGCATCGAGGTCCTCACGGAGGCTGACAAATCGTCTTTGAGTTTGCGTTACACTTACAGCCGCCATTATGTCTCGCCTTATTTTTGCCTTACTTGTGCTCACAAGTCTCTTACTCCAAGTTCCCCACTCTGTAAGCCAGGAACCCGAAGAAGAGCCTGCCTCTCCTGAAAACAGCGCTACCAGCGAGTCAAAGCCGTCGACTGGCTCCCAGGCCGACTACTCCAAGGAATCCTCCGTCGTGGAGAAATATGAGATGCGCTGGCGCTTTGAAAATGACGGCACGGGGCGCCGGGAACAAACTGGTCGTGTTCGCGTGAAAAGCGACGCTGGAGTGCAGCGATGGGGGCAACTGCGTTTTGGCTATAACTCCGTCAACGAAACAATTGAAATAACTTACGTACGCGTTCTCAAGCAGGACGGTAGCGTGGTTACGGCTGGCGCTGACGCTGTGCAGGAGGTTACAGGGCAAATCCAGCGGGTTGCCCCGGTCTATACAGATTTTCGAGAAAAGCATGTTACCGTTCCCGGTTTGCGCGCCGGTGACATCCTCGAATGGCAGTCCGTAGTGTCCCTACACACTCCTCTTGCACCCGGTCAGTTTTGGACCCAACATAATTTCCAGAAGGCACAAGTCGTTCTCGAGGAAAAACTGGAAATCGACGTGCCCGCAGCACGTTCCATAAAACTTAAAACCAAACCGGGATACGATCCAAAAATCAGCGAGGACAATGGGCGGCGGATCTATCGCTGGTCCACCGCGAATCTTGAGACGGAAGCCTCAAAGGCAGCTGCCGACAAAAATAAAGATAAAGACAAGAAGAAAAAGAAAAAACCGCAAGAGCTCACGCCCGATGTACAGCTCTCATCCTTCGCCAGTTGGGAAGAAGTTGGGCGATGGTATGCGGGCTTGGAAAAAGATCGCCGTGTCCCGTCTAAGGACGTGAAGGCCAAAGCCGATGAGTTGACCAAGGGGAAGCAATCGGACCTCGCAAAAATCGAGGCTCTGTACGACTACACGGCTCTTAATTTCCGCTACGTGAGTCTGGCACTCGGTATTGGCCGCTATCAACCGCATTCCGCCGACGAGGTCCTCCACAATCAATATGGAGATTGCAAAGACAAGAACACGCTCCTTGCTGCCCTGTTAGAAGCAGAGGGGTTTCACTCCTCGACGGTGCTCATCGGTTCCGTATACAAGCTCGACCCTGACGTTCCCTCCCCGGCACAGTTCAATCACGCGATCACGATGGTACCTCTCCCGAAAGAAGAGGTTTGGATGGACACAACCACCGAGGTCGCGCCATTCCGTTTGTTGCTATATACATTGCGAAAAAAACAGGCGCTCGTAATTCCTCAGGATGGAACTCCTCACCTCGAGGAGACGCCGGCCGATTCGCCGATGCCTGACACGCAAGTGTTGCAAATCGAGGGCAAGGTGGACGACACTGGCAAACTCGATGCCAGAATCGCCTATGAGATTCGCGGCGACTCCGAGGTTCCCTTACGCCGGGCATTCCGCGGCGTTGCCAGTGCACAGTGGCTGCTGGTAGTTGAAGGAATTAGCTCTGCCGAGGGTATGGGAAAAGACGTAAGCGAGCTCAAGGTCTCCGAGCTGTCTGCCACCAACGAGCCCCTGAGATTTTCCTATCGCGTCGTCAAAGCCAACTACGTGGACCCTTCCAAGAAGAAAGTGGGAATCAAATTGCCGCTGCCCGTTCTCGGGCTGGCCGCCGCCGATGCCGAAGACGCCGACGGCCTCGATCCCATTAAACTTGGGCCACCCACCAGTCGCGCTTATAAAGTGAAACTCGACTTTCCTGCGAAATACACTTTACGGCCCCCGGTACCATTTTCTGTGAAGCGGGACTATGGCGACTATGAAGTGACCTACAAGCTGGAGAGCAACGTATTGACTGCGGAGCGCAAGCTGACAATAAGTCAGGCTGAATTGCCGCCAGCTCGCGTGCAGGACTATCTGGCTTTCCGCCGTTCAGTGGTAGAAGACCTGGCGCAGCAAATTTCTTTGGAAACGGAGAGCACCTCCGCAGCCGTAACTCCCTCGGCCGACGCGAAGCCAGCCGAGCTGTTCAGACGTGGCAACGACGCCCGGAAAGAGGGCAACTATTCTCTTGCCATTGAGCTTTTGAAGCGTGGAACCGATGCCGACCCGAAAACCAATAACGGCTGGAACGAGCTGGGCGTGGCTTATTTCGATTCCCGGCAAGATGATCTCGCGCTTGCAGCTTTCCAGAAGCAGATCGATGTAACTCCCTATCATCCGAATGCCTTCGACAACATCGGACGTATCTATCTACGACAGCGCAAATATGACGATGCGATGAAGTGGTTCAACAAGCAGATCGAAGTCGATCCGCTCAACAAAAACGCGCACTACAACATTGGGACGGCTCTTCTCGAAGAACACAAGTATGCGGATGCCTTGCCGGCGCTTGAAAAATCCGCGTCGCTGAGCCCCGACAATGCCGAAGCGCAGGTCCACCTGGGCGAAGCCTACTTGAATCTGGGCCAGGATGAGAAGGCCATGGCCGCTTTCGATCAGGCCCTGAAACTCTCGACCAGGCCAGTCACATGGAACAATATCGCCTACCATTTGGCCCTGAAAAAATCGCATCTGGATCTCGCTCGTAGCTATTCCGAATCTGCCGTTTCGAGTACCGTGGCATCTCTGCGTGTTCTGTCTCTCGATTCGCTTGACGCGCGCGATCTTGGAAAAACGTCAACCCTCGCCACCTGCTGGGACACGCTCGGCTGGGTTGCATTCGCCGACGGCAAGCCAGATCAAGCTCAAAAATATCTCACGTCCGCGTGGCAACTTTCGCGAGGTCCAGTTGAAGCGGATCATCTGGCGCAAGTCTTTGAAAGCCAGGGCGATAAGGAAAGGGCGATTCATTTCTACGCATTGGCAATGAACGCACATCGTCCAGACCCGG
The DNA here is from genome assembly GCA_963807725.1 of uncultured Acidobacteriaceae bacterium. Lineage (GTDB taxonomy): Bacteria > Acidobacteriota > Terriglobia > Terriglobales > Acidobacteriaceae > Acidiflorens. The sequence goes on along the minus strand of CAWECL010000019.1, from coordinate 491,103 downwards.
AGACAGGTGCGCGATTGATGGCGCTTGTTGGCAGTGGCGAAAAGGCTGAGGCCGCCATCGCGAAGTATCGGGACGAGTTTACCGCTCTGAATACAATTAAGATTCCCAATGCCGCCAAGGTCGAAGGGAAGGCCGATTTCTTCGTCCTGCTCAAGACTGGTTCGGGATCGGAAGCGGCGGTCGAAAGCGTGAAGTTCGTGAGTGGAGAGGAAAAGCTTAAGCCTCTTGCCGATGCGCTTCGTAGCGCCCATTTCGATCAGTTTCTGCCAGACACAACGCCAGTCAAAATTCTTCGGCGTGGAACATCGTCCTGCGCCGCTAGCGACTCAGATTGCGCTTTTCAGATGGCGCAGCCGGACGAGGTTCGCTCGGTCAATTAACAAAAAGCAGCTCCTGTTGCAAAAAAGCCACACTCCCTCCACCAATGGCCGATTGACCGCCTCTGTCAACTTGTGTATAACTTCGTTAACCGGGGCGGGCTCAACGCAATTGTTTGGAACGGCACGAAAATTCCAGGGCGTGAGACCGAGGTGCAGTATGAAGTCCAGCTGGTTAGCAGTCCTTGCGGCATCCCTCCTAACATTAACTTTGACCTTGAGTGCCAGTGCGCGGGAAACCGTCTTGCCCGCCGGTACCCTTCTGAAATGCACCATGAACGAACCAAATTTTTCCTCCGCCACCGTTGCCGTGGGAGATCCCGTGCTCTGCCATCTGCACTCCGTGACCGAGTTCGGCCAGCAGACTTTTCCTCGCGGCGCTTACCTTGTAGGCCATCTGGAATCCGCCAAGGACCCCGGCCATTTCTGGGGTAAAGGCAATATGAAGCTGGTCTTCGACCGCATCGGATTGCCCAACGGTGACATGCCGCTGGACGCGAAAGTGATCGCGACCCGCGGCTATAAGGTCGACAAAGATGGAGACATCCGCGGCAAAGGCCATGCCACGCGTGACATCGTCGAATGGATGATTCCACCGCTCTGGCCCTGGAAGATCATCACGCTGCCGGCGCGCGGTCCGCGTCCCACTCTGAAGGGTGAGAGCCAAATGGAGCTGCGCTTGATGGATGATGTGCTCATCCCGCAAGTCTCGGCCGCCAACGGTCCCGATTGGCATTTCTTCGGACGTCCGCAGATGCAGAATGACTCCTATTATCAGGGGACCTACGAACAGGGTTCCTATCAGGGCGCCAGCGCTCGCGTTGGCGACAGCGCCATTCCGCGGCTGGCCGTCCGAAGAGTGAGCGTGACATCTAGCGAGCCCAGCGAACAGCCTGCGGTTGACGTTCCGCAAGTTACCTACGCCAGCTACATCCCCAAAGATGCAGTCGGCGGAGGCAGCGCAACCGCGTCAGGAGTTCCGGTATTCATTCTGAAGTCGGGCATGATTCTGGAAGTGGGCAATTACACCTATCAGGACGGCCGCATCAGCTACGAACTAGCCAGCGGCGGAAGCGGTGTCATCAGCACCGACGAAGTCGACTGGGGCGCAACCACAAAAGTAAACAGCCAACGCGGAGTTAGAGTGACTCTGCGCGGCGGGCATCCTAGCGGGACGGCGGGGTTCTAGGGAGCTGTTAGCTTTCAGCCATCAGCCGTCGGGTAAAGCCTGGCGGCTTTTGTTTTTGCTCGCCATATTCTCTGCCGCACCCCAACTTTCCTGCGACCGACCGGCGAATTGCGCCATCCACTAAGAAGCTACTGTTCAGCCGCGAGAGGAAGTCTCATGTCCCAAGCAAATATCAAAGTGAACATCGCCGAAAAATTCGCCAGGATCCCGGAATCCTACAAGCCCGCCATCGCCGCTGAGCTCAACGGCCAGTACGTGAAGCTAGTCAAATTCGACCGCCCGTTCGTCTTCCATCATCACGATCATGAAGACGAAATGTTCATGGTAGTCAAAGGCCGATTCCGCATGGAGTTCAGCGACCGCCACGAATGGATCGAAGAAGGGGAATTCATCGTGGTGCCGCGGGGAGTCGAGCATCGTCCCGTAGCCGAACAAGAATGCTGGGTCATCCTCTTCGAACCAGTGTCGACGCTGAACACCGGCAATGTCGAAAATGAGATGACCGTGCACGAGTTAGCCCGAGTCTGATAAAAGTGGAGTGGCAGCGTCGGGGGCGTCTCGCCGGCGCCCTAACGCTCCGTGCGACCGATCGGCGCCCGACCGCATCTACTCTCCAGCATGGAAATCACCGTCTATTCCGCCCCGTGGTGCCCGGATTGCCGCGTCGCTAAGCGCTTTCTCGACGAGCACAAGCTCGCCTACACCGACATCAACATCGAAACCACTCCCGGAGCAGCCGAAGAGGTCTTGAAGCGTACGGGCAAGCGCGCCATTCCGCAGTTTGTCATTGATGGAGAGTGGGTACAGCCCTACGTTCCCGGCGAAGGCTTCCAGTACGAAGAAATCTCTAAACGCCTGGGCATCGACCTGTAGATAGATCTCCTTCAGTTACCTTTGGTCGTCTCCCTCCCGACTTCTGTACCCTTCTCGCTCCCGCCCGAATGCGTCAGGATAGTACCTGCTCGGGAAACCTCCCTCCTGACCGGGCATGACAGTTCTCAGTCGACGGATCGCGTTCAACCGCCAAATGTTCAATTACGAAAACGAAGAGGGCGAGCTAGTCGAGACCTGGCAGCGTTTCGTCCAGGGATTGCTCGGTGTGCTGGCGCTGGTTGGCGCATTGGTGATGGCGCATTACTACGCGCCTCCGGAAACTGCCGGATTAGAGCAGCAGGTTCACCAGCTCACACAGCAAGTCGCCGATCTGGAGCAGCAGCAATCCTTCCCTGCCGGCGCGGTCGACCCCGCGCGCGATTCGGTAGCTTACATCTACGGGATCTATCACGTCTCCGGCCGCGGGCAGGGCCTTCGCGCCCGGGTCTCAGGAACGGGATTCGTGGTCGCTTCTGGCCTGCTGGCGACCAACCGGCATGTAGCCGAACCCTGGTATGGCGACCGCGAGGTGGCCGCCGCGATGCGCTTGGGCGGCAAACCCGTCCTCGAAAAACTGGAGGCCTATTTCCCCGGCTCTCCCGTTCCCGTACGACTCGAAACAGCGGCCTTCGCCGCCCATGGAGATCTGGCCCTGTTGCGCCTCGAAACGACCCCCTTCACCAAGAAGCTGCGACCTCTGTCGCTGGCGGAAGCTCCCCCGCACGTGGGAGATTCGGTCAGCGTGCTGGCTTATCCGATGGGAGTAACCGGAATGGTGGCGAAGTCGCCCGCAGTCGTGTACGAACGTCTCTCCTCGCATCCCGATGACGGAGACACTGCCGGCGAACTCGCGGCGCTGTCGCTGATTCGTCCCTCGGCCACTTTCGGACACATCGGCGACGTAACCGGCGACAAGCTCATCTACGACGCGCCCACCGCCCGCGGAGGCAGCGGCGGTCCGGTTCTAAACCTGCGCGGCGAAGTGGTTGGCGTGAACTCCGCCTACATTGACGGCTTCTCGGGTGGGACGCTCGGAATCACAACTGGCGAACTGCGCCCGCTGGTCGAAACCGCACAAAGGCAATCCGTTCCGGCGGCTCAGCTCTCGGTTCTGGCGGCACCGCCAACTTCCAGGCGCTGAACCCCAGCCGGTAAAACCGGCAACTCCCTGCAAAAGCTGCAATTCCTTGCGCACGGCGACACCCTTCGCCGCCTGACGTCTTTCTTCCCATCACGCAAAGTGCCTTAAATTCAGGTACATTGTAACCTGCTGATTTAAATAACAATGTGGCCTTCTGGCTGCTTGCTAAGCGGCATAGCTCCCCACCAGAAGCCGGTTTTTCGGATAATGTTTCCGAGGCAACGGATTCCCTGACAGGGGCTTCAAAGAAAGACTGGTTCAAGGGCCGGTTCCTGCAACTTAGAAAACGAAAGCTTAAATAGAGATCTCATCATGATGAAGAATTTTCTGTGTGCGGCAGCTCTGCTGAGTCTGGCTTTCGCCGGAGGTTGCGCCAAGGGCGGCAATGGCGTCGTCCCGCCTCCTGTCACGGTCGACGTTGAGCCTCCATCGGGCGTCAACAGTGCCCTGATCTATCCCACCCAGACCGTCGTTTTCACGGCCACGGTATCGAATTCACCGACCACCGCCGTCAGCTGGACCCTCAGCGGCTCCGGCACACTCACCACCACGACATCGTCCACCGCAACCTATGTCGCTCCGAATACCGCTGGCCAAACGGCGACGATCACGGCCACCTTGGTATCCGACACCTCGGTGCAGGGTTCGGCCCCGATCACCGTCGTTGACATCACCACCGACGTAGCGCCGATAACGCCAAACGTGGGCTCGGGACTCACCCAGCAATTCACCGCCGTGGCCATCCCTGACACGGCCCCGCAAACTTTCACCTGGACCTGCACCGCCGCAGGAGTGCCCTGCGCTAACTTCAGTCAAGATCCAAATGTTTCTGGACTCGCATACTACAAATCCGAAGACAGCTGCAGCGGCAACTGTGTCCAGATCTCGGCGATTACGCCTCTCGATACCGCCGGCTGCCAGGCTAATCCCAAGTTCTGCACCATCGCAAAAGCCACGCCCGTCACCTCGCGCGTCAGCGGCACCTACGCCTTCAATTTCTCTGGATACGACACTGCCGGGAAGAGTGTCCTGATTGCAGGTACTTTTACGGCGGGAACAAACGGTGCCATCACATCCGGGGTGGAGGACGAGCTGACCTCGACCGGCTGGGCGCAACACACCATCACCGGAGGCGCATACACGCCCACGTCCGCCGATCCCCACAACTCCAACAACGCCGGCACGCTGAGCTTGACGTTAAACAACGGCGGTTTCCCGAATAAATTTCAGGTTGTGATGGATGGCGCCGGCGACCTTGAGATGATCGAATCCGATGGCAAGGGCAGCGGATCGGGCGTGGCGCAGATATCGGGTGGTTCGACAGGCTTCAAAGGCGATCAGACTTTCGCATTCGGTTTCACCGGGGTCGACTCCGGTGGCGCGCGCGTCGGGTACGTCGGCGTCTTTCCCATGAATGGCACGAATGGCAGCGGAACGATCACCGGCGGCCAGATGGATGTGAACGACAACGGCAACAGCAAGAACGCGATTTGCGGCGCTCCGCCGTGCACGGTTACCGGTAGCTATTCGTCGAACGGCAACGGATCTTACCAATTGAAACTGACCGCTCCCGTCGTCATGTCGTTCGATTTCTACATCGGTCCAGGATCTAACAGCAAGACGACTCCTCTCACTTTGTACGCCGTCTCTACCGACCCAGGTTCAAACCCGGCGGTTGTCGGAACCATGGTGCTGCAGGATTCGACGCAGACCTACAATATCGCCGCCTTCAAAGGAATTTCCGTCTCCGCGCTCACCGGCGTCAACGGTTCGAACACCAATGTCTCGTTGACGCTCGGCAGCACCGACGGCAACGGTAACTTCGTTGGCCAGTTCGACCAGAACAATGCCGGGACAATCCTGACCGTACCCTCGTCGGCCACAGCGGATGCGTTTGCCTATACCTACGCGGCGAGCGGCACCAATGGCCGCTACACCTTCAACATGCTGGGTAATCCGGACTCATCGCCGGTGGTGCCAGCGCTGCCGTTCGTCCTTTATGCCAGCGGAGTCAATCGGGGATTTCTGCTCGACCAAAGTAGCGCATCCGTCATGACCGGAACCATGAGTCCGCAAGGCAAAGGGACTGGGACCCTGGGTGGTTCTACTTTCCCCGGCACCTTTGGGGCGGCGACCACGAGCAGCGGAACTTCAGCCGTGACGCCAATTGCCGCTAATCTGCTTTTGACCTATCAAGGCACCGGCGTTCAGGACGTGGGAGGAACACAATATCCGGGTGGCGCGGTGACTGGGACCTATGCGTTGAGCGGCTCCGCCGGCGCTGGCACGGGCACAGTCACACTCACCGCTCCCGCCGCAACGTATGCGATCTACGTGGTCGACACCGCAGGTTGTAGCAACAGCAGTCCCGCCTGCTCAGTCCAGGATTTCTTTATGATCGATGAGGACAAGACGAATACAACTCCGTCCGTGATCTTCGCCAAGCAGTAGTGGCAGTGCGTCACTATGGGCTGGCTCGAACAACCGTCTTGGCCGTCGAAAGATTATCCAGCCGATCGTAAGCCCGAACCACTACGACGTGATCGTTGGCGACATTGTCTTTCATGAGCGACGGCGCCGCTTCGGCTGCGGGCACCGTCACGCGAAAGTCGTACTCTTCCGTTTTCGAATCCGACAACTGACCTGCAGGCTCCACAAACTGCCAATCGCCGCCATCGAGTGAATACTCCGCTCGCTTGATGGGCGAAAACGAATCGCTGGCCCGGAAGCGAACGTGAATCTGTTTTCCATCCAGGCTCGCCGTCAGATTGTCGATGAGTGGCGCGGTCGTATCCACCTCGAACCGATTGCTCTCGCGCTCGGAATAAAGCGCCTCTCCGGGCGAATGCGACGGCGCGTCGGAGGCGATGACTTTGATGGTGTACCCGCCATCGGGCAGCAGGCTGGAGTCGAAAGAATAATAGCGATCGCTGAGATTCGACTTTAGCAGCAGCCAGCGCCCTTCGCCTTCCCCGCGATAATAAACGCTGAATACAAGCTGATCGTCATTATCGTCATGCGCCGACCAGCGGACACCGACCGAGTCACGATCGCGCACCGCCGGCGGCGGAGCGTCAAAACGCGGCTGCCCCGGCAGAGCCGGCTCGCTTCCCGTCACATGAGGAATCGGCTGATAGCGGTATCCCGGCTGCACCACGATCTCGTCAATCTCAGGAGCCACGTTCTTCGGCAGATAATTGAGCAGAACATCGTCCACTTGCGGCGCAGGATTGCCGGCATGCAACACCGCTTTCCACTGCACGAAGCGTGCTGGCGGAACTTTCAGTTCAGAGCCGGAGGCGAGATCGACGCGCATCCACGGACTCCAGTTGCGGTCGGGATTATCGACGTTGCCGCTCCGCGCATAAAACTCAACATTCGTTTTGGAACCACCGTTGCCGGTGCGAACGGCGGCCCGCCCCCAAAGCGAAAAGTTGCGCGCATCGAAAACATCGCTCTCGTAAGTGCCCTCGGACTCGAGGCCGGGGCCGAGCACAAAAATCTTTCCCAGATTGCTGCTGGACGCGTAGAGTCCTCCGCCAGGCGCGGCCGCGAAAGCCGTAATTTGCGTGGCGCTGGCTTTGATCAGATCGGTGAAATCATCGATCCCATTGATGGCGTAAATGTGTCCGCGATTGCCCGTGCCGGCAAGCAGACGCCCGTGCTGATCGAAACCAAGAGCGTAGACCAGATCGTCGTGCGAACTCCAAAGCCGGGTCGGAGCGCCATCCGGCGCAATGCGGTAAATCTCCGAGCCGCCGCTGGCGCCGCTACCCGGAGCGGGAAATGGAACCGTCGGTTGCGCCGGTGCAGCCGTGATGCTGATGTTGCCACCCGGCGCCGCAGCGGCTGGCGCGGGAGGCGCGCTCATAATGGCCATCTGCGGCGGCGCACTCCCGCCCCGCTTCTCTCCGGCAGCGGCAGCATAAATGTTGCCCGCGGTGTCGATTGCAAGCGCGGTGATTTCCTTCTTGGGAGTGCTGTAGAGAACAAAAGCCTCGCCGCTCGGCGCGATGCGATACACCAGCCCGCTGCCATCCGAGCCAGCGATCAGATTTCCCTTGGGATCAAGCGCCAAAACGCGAATATGAACCTCATCGCTCTTGAAGAAGAGCGAGTGCCGTCCATTCGGACTGACCTTAAAGATTTCTCCGCTATCGCCGGTCGCAACGTAGAGCGAACCCGTCTGATCGAGAACCATGTCCCAGATGTACTTCGAGCCCGGATCGAAATAGGGAGTCGAGCTCCACGAAGCCTTCGCCGATCCCTTGGCAGCATCTAGCCGGTACACCTTGCCGTCAGGCGCAGTGGCCGCATAGACGATGCCGTTCTTATCCGCCACCAAAGCCTGCACCTGCAATTCCTGCGGCTCGAAGATGGCCGTGCTCTGGCCATCGGGCGTGATGCGATACACGCGCGCCGGAGATCCGGCAGCGGCGTAGACATTGCCGGCGGAGTCAGACGCGATCGACCAGATGTAGGTCGAAGGCAAAGTGACGAGCGACTTGAAGGCGGGGGCAAGTTCGAATCCACCTTCGCTGCGCAAGGCGATGCCCTTGGCGGTGCCTTTGGTCAGCTCTTCAAATTTGGATTGTTCCCAGGTGCGTGTGCCTTCGGCGATGGCGAATACGGAAAAAATGATTGCCGACAAGATTACCGAGAGCAGCGCGAAGCGTTTACGTGCAAAAGTCATGAGTTAATTTAATCAGTTATTTGGTTTCCGCGCCTGCGCTCGGCGGGATACGCCAATCAGCGCGCCTCGCGCTCCTCCGGTACCATGCGGGCGGTATCGATCTCGGGGGAAATAGGCTCGCGCTGATGCGTTAACAAATAGTCCAAAAACAACATGAGCGACATGGCCGCCTACTTGATATTGATGCTCAGCATCTGCGCGCCCGACACTACGTAATCCAGCGAATCGGTGGACGCCTCGCTGACCGAAGACTCACCGAGCACGATCATGTCCTGCGTGCCGCGCATGTTATCCATGACATTCATTACCGAGAGCGGCAATGTCGGCATCACTTTGTCAGCCACCATGGCTTCCGGATCGGATTGAATGAGCGAAACGTAAACGCGATCGTTGGCTCGCTCTTTGTTCAGCAAAGCGATAGTCGGCGCTAAACCAAGCCCGCGGTTCATCATGGGAGTTCCGCGGCGCATGCGGTCGAGCGTGTCTCCGTCGCTCACCAGAATGCGTAGCGTTCCTTTCGATGTGGAGGTCGGTATGCGGATCGGAATCTGCCGCACCAGTCGCTCGCCGCGATAGGGACGAATCACGGTTTCAACGGTAATCGTGTCGCCTGGACGAGCTTCGGTCAAGTCGGTGCGCGATGCTTCTAGGCGGGCTGAGCGGCGCTCGCGTACCAGATCGAAATCCAGCTTTACTCCCTGAACATCAGGAACGTCAAAAGAATTACTGTAGATGCGTCCGAAGCGATCGCCGATGCTGGCCGCAGCCAGAGCGGCCGCGGGCTGCCCGTTTTCGAGTGGGGCAAACATGTTGCGCAGCGCGACATCGGGATAGCCCTTTACGCTGAGGACGCCGTTCATGCGATAAGTGATGTCTTCGCCGTATTCGTTGATGCCGTGGAGCGCGTTGAAAACGGTCGCCATCATGGCCAGCGGGCTGAGCCGCGCGTTGTTCAGAATTTCGTAATGAAATTCTTTGGTCGCTTGTCCCGGCCCCATGTGCATCGCGACCGTGACCGGAATCATTTTTGACTCGCGTCCCGGGACGCCCATGATCCCGTTCTGCCGGTCTTGCACAAATGCTCCCACGGTCTCGGTAGTGTTTACGATTTTGAACGCATTCATCGGAGAAGGCAGAGTAGCCAGCACCGTAGCCTTCGTCATCGGGAGATCGACTTCGCCAAACTGCAACAGTGGATGCCCGCAGGCGAGCAGCCGTTGCGAATCCACATAGGTCACCGTGCAGGTGGCGGCGATGTCCATGTCGCCGCGAACCAGTACAGCGCTCACCGCCGATCCGGCCTCGATCGGCTCCGGTTGTTTGCTGTCGCTGGCTGAACCAATGCCCATCACCGGGACGATTCCCGCAGAAGCGAATTGCGCCCCGTAACGCTTCAGGGTCTCGTCGGAAAATCCGTTGAATACCAGAGGAGTTTCGATCGGCTTTAGGTAGCTGTTGTAACTCTGGATAGGAAGCGACGGGCTCTCGCCTGGGCTGGCCGTTCGGCTCGCGGCGTTCTGATTCGATGCTTTCTCATCTGTAACATCGGCGTGCATCGTCGGCGCAGTCGAGCTATGATCGAGCGCGCTGATCTCCAGCATTTCTTCAATCGGAGTTACACCTGCAATCGGCTCCTTCGAAAACTCGCCGATGCGAAAGGCGAGCGCACCCGCCAGTTTGCCATCGAAATACACCGGGCTGCCGCTCATGCCCGCGACCACTCCCGTATATTCGGGCTTCGTGCCATGCAGGCGCACCAGGATAATGTCGCCCTTCGGTCCATTGGCGTTGTGCATCACGCCGAGGACTTCCACGTCCATCGACTCCGGTTTCACGCCCTGGAAAACGGTGAGCGCGGTGCCTTTCATGCCTTCATGGATCTGATCCAATCGCATGATCGCCGGCTGCTCAGGTGCGGTGACCTTTTGTGAGTTAGATTGTGCGTTGAGCCAGACGGAAGGCGAGAAACACAACAGGACGGCGAGCAGGCGCGTGACCTTACCCGCACTCGTACCTAGACCCATACCCATGAACTACCCCGGAGGTCGCAGTTATGACCTTGCTGCTTATAAAGACTCCGCATGCTATTAGAAGGTTTCGCCAGGGGAGGCAGCGTTTCTTGGCCCGCAAAATATCCCAATCGCGGAGTTCTTGCATCTATACTAGCACAGGAGTTTTTCGAGGTTTCCCCATGATTTGTGGTGTCTTTGGCGGCCTGAACCGCCTCTCCGTGGCTTCCTGTAAGCGTCTGATCTGGCTGGCATTTGCCCTTTTCTGGGGGGCTACTGTGATCCTCTCTTCGCCGGCCCTGGCCCAGGATACTTCGCAGCAGCCCCCGTCGAATCCGAATAAACAGGATGCTCCACCGGAAGCCGGCGGCCCGCAAAACGATGTCGGCCCGTATGTGATCCCTAAGAAAAAAGAAGAACCCCCGCCGCCGGCTCCCGAGAAGCCGAAGAAGATCGAAAACATGCCGGATTACTCGATCAGCGTGCAGGTGCCGCTGGTAAATCTCGATGTGCTTGTGACCACGAAAGACGGTCAGACCGTCCCCGGGCTGAGGGCGGAAAATTTCAAGATCATGGAAGATGGCACGCCGCAGAAGATCGCGAGCTTTAACCAGACTGAAGCCCCGATCACCGCTGTGCTGCTGGTGGAGTTCGCCTCGACCACTTACTCCTTCATGGTCGATGCCTTGAACGCCTCCTATGCGTTTGCCAACACTCTGCACAAGGATGACTGGGTCGCGGTGATTTCCTATGACATGAAGCCGCAGATTCTCGCGGATTTTACCCAGGACAAACGCGCCGTCTATGCGGCGCTGAATCAATTGCGCATGCCCGGTTTTGCCGAGACAAATTTGTTCGACGCCACCTTCGACACTCTGGACCGGCTCGATCGAATTGAAGGTAGGAAATACATCATTTTGGTCACCACCGGAGTCGATACTTTCAGCAAGCTCACATTGGATAAGATCCTGAAGAAGATCAAGTCGACGAAAGACGTCACTATCTACCCGATCAGCGTTGGATTCGCCCTGCGTGAGTATTGCGAAGTGAACCACTGCACCGGCCGCACTCGCGGCATGGGGATTCCCGTCAGCAACATGGATTACCTGCAGGCGGACAACGAGATGAAGACATTCGCCAGCCTGACTGGCGGACGGGCTTATTTCCCGCGTTTCCAAGGCGAGCTGCCAGGGATGTTTCAGGAAATCGGAGCTGACATCCGTAATCAGTACAGCATCTCGTACCACCCCACCAACACAAATCAGGATGGCACTTACCGCAAGCTGAAAGTTGAGTTGCAAGCGCCGGACGGCGGCCCGCTGAAGATTCGCGATCAGAAGGGCAAGGACGTGAAGTACATCATTTACGCCCGTGAAGGTTATACGGCGAAACATACGGTGGAGTAAATATCGCTCCTGACCTCCCGCACGTCAGTTCGCATCGGCGTGCGGAGCGCCCTGCGATCCACAGTCTGCGCTGCACGACTTCGCCCGCCTGATTTACAATCCCGAGTTCCCTCTTGCAGGAGAAATCGCCGTGATTCCACGCTATACCCGCCCCGAGATGGCTCGTATCTGGAGCGACGAGAATCGCTTCCGCACCTGGCTGGCCGTCGAAGTTGCCGCCACCGAAACACTCGCCGCCGCGGGAATCGTGCCCAAAGATGCTGCGAAAGCAATTCGCGAGCGCGCGGCGTTCAATGTCGAACGCATTTTTGAAATCGAGGCCGAGGTCAAACACGACGTCATCGCCTTCACCACCGCCGTCGCCGAAATCGTAGGTCCGCACGCGCGCTGGTTCCACTACGGCCTCACTTCGAATGATGTGGTCGATACGGCGCAGGCGTTGCTGATTCAACAGGCGTCGGCCTTGATTGCCGCCGATCTCGACCGATTGGCCGAGGTGCTGGAACGCCGGGCGTTCGAGTTCAAGGACACGCCGATGATCGGGCGGACTCACGGCATCCACGCCGAGCCCATCACTTTCGGATTCAAGATCGCCAACTGGTATTCGGAAACTCAGCGCAACATCGCGCGCTTCAAAGCCGCGGCGGAAGATCTGCGGGTCGGAAAATTCTCGGGAGCCGTGGGTACGTTCGCGCATCTGACTCCGGAGCTCGAAGAGAAGATGTGCGCGCGCTTGGGATTGAAGGCTGCGGCCGTGTCGTCGCAAGTCATTCAGCGCGACCGTCACGCTTTTTACCTGGCGACTCTGGCGACCATTGCGTCAACGCTCGACAAGATCGCCACCGAGGTTCGTCATCTGCAACGCACCGAAGTTCGCGAAGCCGAGGAATTTTTCAGCGAGAAACAGAAGGGCTCGTCGGCCATGCCGCATAAACGTAATCCGGTAACCAGCGAACAGATTTCAGGATTAGCACGCGTGGTGCGCTCGAACGCTCAGGCCGGATTTGAGAATGTGGTCCTATGGCACGAACGCGATATTTCACACTCATCCGCCGAGCGCGTCATCATTCCGGATTCGACTACGCTCACGAACTATCTGCTGAATAAAACGGCAACCCTGATCGACACCATGTTCGTCTACCCGGCGCGCATGATGGCGAATCTTGAGAGCACCCGTGGACTGGTGTTCAGCGGACAATTGCTGCTTGATCTTGTCGAAAGCGGAGTTTCGCGCGAGGACGCCTATCGCCTGGTGCAAAGTCACGCCATGCGATCGTGGAGAGAGAACCTGGATTTTCGCGAGCAGATATTGAATGATCCTGAAATCAGCGGGCGCGTATCACGGACGAAGATTGAACGCGCGTTTGATTTGAAGCGGCAACTGAAGAACATCGACAAGATTTTTGCCCGGGTTTTTCCGCAACGAGTTGCGGCCAAGAAGAAAATTACATCGGCGAAAAAGAAACGCCGACGTTAGCCTTGTCGGCCTTCGACCCGAGCGATACGATTTTCGGGCGCAGTAGCGACCTTAACCAGGTCTCCGATCAGGTCGGCGTGGCCTCGCAGGATGCGATCGTGTTCTTTGGCCGTTTCACTCAAATTGTTTGTCGACTCACTCAACTCCTTTGTCGATGCCAGCAACTCTTTCGTCGTCTCTCTCAGCTCCTGCACATCCGCAGTCAACAGTTGCAGGCTTTCCGCCAGAGCTTGGTGTCTCTCCGTGAGCCGGTCCAAGCGTTCGTCGATTGTCATGATCTGATTCTACCCCTCGAATCCGCTCCCAAAAACCTCGATTTTCCCGGGATTTTCCCCATTTTTCCCACATTTTCGCCTTGTAATAGTTTGTAAAAGCACCGCTCCGCGCGCATCTCCCAAACCCCGCCAGGCATCTATTTAACTAACCGGTTAATACCAAGTTAAAACCGGAATTCAAGTAAGGATGGCAATCATGAAAAGACGAATGTTTGCGGCAACGACAGCATTGCTCGTCCTGCTCAGTATGACTGCAATGGCCGCTACTGGCCGTTATGATCAACAGATTCAGCAGGCGGTCAGCCAGAAAATCGAAAAGGCGAAGCAACTGCAAAACGTCAGCTCAACCGTTGAGGATGGCATTGTGACTCTAACGGGCACAGTCAATCTCTATCAGGACAAGCTCGACGCAGCTAAGAAGATTAAGAAGCTTGCCAATGTCACCGGCGTGCGAAATAACATCGAGGTCGCCGGAACAAGCGTGGCTGACAGCCAGCTCGAGCAGAAACTGGCCAAGAAGCTGGCTTACGACCGCGTAGGATATTTTGACAACACGTTCAACTATCTTGCGCTCGATGTAAAAGACGGAGCGGTCACCATCAACGGCGACACCATGAACGACGTGGCGAAAGACTCGGCGCTGGCGATCGTAACCCGCACGCCCGGAGTCAAGGACGTCGTGAACGATGTGAACGTGCTGCCGGTTTCGCGGTTTGACGACTCGATCCGAGTGCGGACGGCGCGGGCGATTTATCGCGACTCGGTGCTCAGCCGGTACGCGTCAGATCCGGTGCATCCGATTCGCATCGTGGTCGACAAAGGACACGTAACGCTTTACGGAACGGTCGAGAACACGATGGATAGAAACATCGCGGGAATTCGGGCGAATTCTGTACCGGGCGTGTTCGGAGTCGAGAACAAGTTAGTGGTTGACTAACTGGTGGGCTAGTACCGCAGTTGAATTTCTCTCCTAAGGCGCGGCGCAAGCCGCGCCTCTTTTTTATCACCAGGTAAGAACGCGGTCAGCTAGTTGGCCTTGCGCGAGTGCACCAGTTTCAAGCTGTCGCCTTGCAGAATCCGCTGAATTTGATGCTTGGCGTGGACCGTCCACGGGCCCGTCGTATCGAGTTTGACGTAGGCGCGCCAGTGTTGCAGAGCTTTGCGCGGTTCGCGGATCTTCTCGTAAGCCAGCGCGATGTTGTAGTGCGCATCGGCGTAGGTGGGGGCTAGTTGAATCGCTGTTTTATAGGTGTTGATCGCTTCCTCGACGCGTCCCGTTTCGTCGAGCACATTGCCCAGGTCGAAATACGCCAGCGCGTACCGCGGATCAATCTGAATCGCCGAACGGTAGTGTCTCTCAGCCAGCGAGTATTCCTGGCGGTTGTAATAAAGCGTGCCTAGATTGATGTGCGCGGCGGCGTGAATGGGATCCATTTCGAGAACCTTCAGATAGGTTGTAATCGCTTCGCTCTGCGTGGAGGGATTTTCTTCCTGCACGATCCCGCGCGCAAACAAATCGGCAACGTCGGTGACTACCAGTTCCGGCCCACTGCGGGGCGCGCTGGTCACCACTCTTTTTTCTTCCGCTGAAAAATCGAACATGAACTGCCCGGCAATAGGCTCCAGCAAACGTCCCTGGTGCCGGAACGCGATGCGGCGTCCGCTCTGGTAAGCGCCCGCTTCCAGCAGAGGATTCTCCATACCCGCGACCTGTTTCTGCATGGCGTCGAGCGATTGGCGGATCACAGCCGGACGAACGCGCTGCGCGCACAAGTCTCGCACTTTCTTGACTTGGACCAGATCGAAGAAAGAATAATCTTCGCTGGCCGTAACGAGTCCCGCCTTCTCCCAGGTTTGAAGCTGGCGAGGAACCAGACGAAGAATGCGCAGCAGATCTGCGCGACTGTAGCGATACACGGCTGTCAACTCTTGTTCATGATTATCCTGAACTTTCATGCAGGAATGCAAGTAGCAGGGAGTGGAAGGCTGTGGACAACCGGCATGAAATAGCACGAAAGTGGGGTCGAGCGAAACTTCCTGATCGTTCGGGAATCGCATCAAGACGGGACTGCCCGCTTATGGGGACGGGGCGGGAGAAGCGGCGTCACGAAGAGTTTTGTCGGGCATAATGGTTGGGTTCCGCGGTGAAGTTTAGTTCGTGCAGCGAGGAGTGATGCCGGGTAGGGTGATTTCGCTGGAACGTCCAGCTGAACAATTGAACGAAGAGAGACTCATCCAGCGTGTTCGCGACGGCGAGCACGATCTCTTCTATGAACTCATCCGCCCCTACGAGCGGCGTGTTTATGCGGCCGCTTTCGCCATTCTGCGTAACGAAGCCGATGCCGAAGATGTGGCACAGGAAGCCGTGTTGAAGGCGTTTAAGCACATTCGACAGTTTCGAGCCGAATCGCGGTTTAGCACCTGGCTTATCCAGATCACCGTCAACGAGGCGCGTATGCGAAGAAGAAAGTCGCACGCCAACATTATGGAATCCATCGCCGAGCGGCAGGACGAGGACGGCAACTACACGCCTCGCGACTTCGCGGATTGGCGCGAGATTCCGTCGGAAACGCTGGAACGCAACGAGATTCGGCAAAAACTCGCCGAAGCGCTGGCCCAACTCGGGCAAATCTATCGCGAAGTTTTTGTGCTGCGCGATATGCAACACCTGAGCATCGAGGAAACAGCCAAGTCGCTCGGCATATCGACCGCATCCGTAAAGACCCGCTTGCTGCGGGCGCGATTGATGCTGCGCGATCTGCTCGCGCCCGGCCTGGGCGGGCCTTGGACCGCAAACGCCTGGAGCAGCCGGTTGTCTTTCGAAAAGGGGACGAAGCCATGGTAATCAACTGTGAACAGGTTTGGCTGGAAGTCTCAAACTACCTCGACGGCGAAGTGGAGCCCGGCTTGCGCCTGGCCATCGAAGAACACATCCGTGGATGCAAGAATTGCGCCGCCGTCGTGAACGGCACGCGCAATGTGGTCGAACTATACGGCGACGAACGCATGCTCGAAGTTCCTATCGGATACAGCCAGCGCCTCCATCAACGCCTGGATGAGAATATGCCAACCAGCCGGAGAACTTTCCTGGGATGGATGGCAGCCGCTGCGGCCGCCATCCTGGTTGTGGGCAGCTTTGAGATTCTAAAGTCGACATCGCGCATCCCAGGAGCGCGTTCGCAGATGGCACAAAACGGAACCGGCGTTCCGCCGGACTTGAAGGTGGTGGCATCGGAAGAGGGCAAGCTGTTTCATCTCGCCGGATGCGAATTTATCCAGGGAAAAGACAAGTTGCGCCCCATGACCGCGCGCGAGGCCTACAAGGAAGGCTATGCGCCGTGCCCGCGCTGCCTGAAGAAATATCTCGCCACCGCAGAGACCGTACCGCCCGACCTGCCACTGTCATCCTGATCGCAGGGAGGATTACCCAGGCACGAAAAGCTGCGCGTAACTTTTTTCGCCGTCAGGAATCTACTCTACAGACGCCGCAGTCTCGAAGTCCCGTAGTATTGCGTCTAAGGAGTTATCTATGCGCTTCTCTTCTTCATCTCGCGTATCGGGCGTCATCCTGGCGATTGCCTTATTCGGAGCAGTAGCCTGCAGCGCCGGTGACAAAGCGGTCAGCATCCCCAGCCCCGCCGTCGACGCCACGCTGGCCACGGCCAAATCGCAGCAGTCGATGGTCATCTCTGGTGGCTGCTTCTGGGGTGTACAGGCTGTCTTCCAGCACGTAAAGGGCGTGATCAGCGCCACCTCCGGCTACTCTGGCGGAGAGGCCAAGACTGCCGAATACGAAACCGTCAGCGAAGGCAACACGGGTCATGCGGAATCGGTGAAGATCGTTTACGATCCGTCGCAGATCACCTATGGTCAACTTCTAAAAGTTTTCTTCTCGGTGGCCCACGATCCCACGCAGTTGAATCGTCAGGGGCCAGACTCGGGGACACAGTACCGCTCGTCTATTTTCTACGCCAATGACGAACAGAAAAATATCGCCGAGGCCTACATTGCTCAGTTGGATAAGGCCCAGGTTTTCCGGAAGCCGATTGTCACCCAGGTAGTTGCGTTGAAGGCCTTCTATCCCGCCGAGGCCTATCACCAGAATTACGCCACGCTTCATCCTGACAACCCGTACATCATGTTTAACGATGCACCGAAGGTAGCCCACCTGCAGCAACAGTTCCCCGATCTATACAAAGGGAAGTAAGTAAACAGGGAGCGGCCGGGCGGAAACGCCCGGCACTCCATGATTCCTCAACCCTTGCCAAGCGGAATACTCAGCGTATCGAACGCCGTAAGCGGCTTGGTAGCAGGTGCCGACGGGTCAGGCACGGCAAAATACTCGACTACCATCTTGCTCTGCGTCACCGTGATTTTCAGATAGCCGTGCTGCGAATCGCAGAAACTTTCCAGCGTGCCGCTCGATCCCGTCATCGCAATCGGCAGCTTAGCCTTGTGAAATGCTTTTGAGAGCACGTGCAGCGCTGGATTGTATCCCCCTGCTCCCGCGACAATAAAGGCGACATCCTTCCCAGCCAGTGTTCCGGTAAATCGCTGATAGTTATGCACGTGCCCGGTCAGTACCAGGTCAGGCGTGCGCCCCTTTGCCTTGGTACAGGCCTTGTTGAGAAAGCTGTACAGATGCTGACTCCCCGGCTTCGGTCCGTAGGCCGAATAAATCGGATGATGTACCGCGAGTATCAGTGCCTTATCGGGCGCAGCGCTTTCCAGTTCAGACTGGAACCAATCGATCTGCGCCTGGCTGAGTTGCCCGCCTTCGGGACAATTGCTCGCCAAACCTATAAAAGTAGCGAGCGGCGTTTCGAGCGTCCAATAAACGTTCGGCTGGGTCATCGCATGGCGTGGCGCATCTTTCGCCTCCGGAGTAATCACCGGAGCCTGGGAGCAGAAATTGCGAACGAACGCCGACCAACTCGGCTCGGGATAAGTCTCATCCACGTCGCCGTCGTGATTCCCCGGAATCGCAAAGATCGGCGCCGGATAGTTGATGTAAGGCTCGTAGAACTCCGGATAGTAGTTCGGCGTCTCGCCGTCGTAATACACAACATCTCCGAGGTGGTAAAAGAACGACGGATGCGTCGCCATATCGGACGATCCAAAATCCTTCACCATGTAATCAGCCACGTTTTCGATCTGCGAAGGCGTATTCACGCCGCCGGTATCGCCCACGGAATGAAACACCAGCATTCCAGAATTGTTGATCGTGTCCATGGCGTCCGCACTCAATACCGAATCGAGCGACAGACGAAACGGCGGCAGCCCGGTGGGCGGCGGCAAAGGACGAAACGGCTGCTGAGGATTCTTGTTGGGATCAACGATCGTCTGGAAACCCGGCGGCGTAGGATCGGCGCTGAACGTCCGCCCTTTACCGGTTCGCCCCGGATGGTGCTTGGTGGTGGCTGCCAGGGCAGCGGCGTCAATGATCGTCACTTTTCTCGTTTTCTTGTCAGCGGCCTTCCCGGACTTCGCGGATTTCATGGCAACTCCTCAAGTAGGCTGGTGCTGAAATAGTGCCAAAATCAGGATTAGCGTTACAAGGTCTTATCCAATAGAACGAGAGCACCATCTTTTTCCCTTCACACTTTGGCCCGCTCCCAAACGAATCAGAGCTACGCCCCGTGGTAACTGGCCGAATCCGCCGGTTGCGAGTTCCACGGAGCATACTGAAGTCAGACTGCGGAGGAACCGGTGGAGTAAATGAAAATACTTTTAGTGGAAGATAGTAAATTCCTCAGAGCAGCGACCGCACGCGCGTTGATCGACGCGGGGTATGAGGTGATCTTGGCCGGCGACGGCGACCAGGCCTTGCAGCTGGCTCAATCGCAGAACCCCGCCTTGATCCTGTTGGATATCATGCTGCCTAAGATGACCGGTCCCGATGTACTGAAAGCCCTGAAAAAAAACGAGGCTACGGCTGGAATCCCCGTCATGATGCTGACCAGCCTGTCGCAAAGAAACGCCAGCCAGCTCGAGAAAGATGGAGCGAGCAGCTTTTATGAAAAATCCGATGTCATGTTAGGGAAAGGTTCCGACTCGCTGATCGCGGCCGTCGACCGAATGCTGAAGAAATGACGCACTCTATCCCCATCGGCGCTTCTCGAAATCTCTCAACGTAATCGCGTGCAGCCTAAAACCACCGCCTTCATCTTTCGCATCGCCATCCGACGGAATCACGCGCTCGAAAATCATCCCCGCTTTTCGCGCGACCCGCTCCGAACTCACGTCGCTCCAGATGCAGCGAGCTTCAATCCGAGTTAACCCCACGTCTTCAAAGCCGAAATGCAGGATGGCTCCCAGCGCCTCAGTCGCCAGCCCTTGCCGGCGGTATTGCGGAGTTACGAAATAATTGACGTCTCCGGTCGCACGCTCAAGATCGATGCCACAAAAACCGCAGCTGCCAATCACGGCGCCCGTCTTCTTTAGAACAATTCCCCACGGCCCGATCCCCCATTTCACATACTCCTGGAGCGCGAAGTCGAGGAAACTGAGCGCCTCAGCTTCGGTATAGGCTGCGCCCGAATCCCTTCGCCAATCGATAAGATCTTTAACATCATCCTGCTGGAATTCCCGCAACGCCAGGCGCGCCGTCTCCAGCATTCGCATCTTTGGACGCACCGACACGCCTGCAGGTGCTGCCGCCTTCGCCGGGCCGCGCATCACAGCGACACGCCCCGCTCGATTTTCATTGGCTTGCGATGCAACATCGTGAGTTCGCCCATCGTCTGATCGATCACTTTCGAGTGCGACATGCTCTGGTATCCTACCCCTTCAGAATTCGCTGTGAAAGCGATCTAAACTGTCGGGGCGATCTTCCAAGCATGAAAATCCTCAACCTGAAACAAAAGACCGGCTGCCGGTGGGACCTGGTCGCTCTCGGAGAAGTGATGCTTCGTCTCGACCCAGGCGACGGGCGTGTCGCTACCACGCGACAATTCCGCGCGTGGGAAGGTGGAGGCGAGTACAACGTTGCCCGCGGCCTGAAGCGCTGCTTTGCCCTCGACACGGCCGTAGTCACAGCCCTTGCGGACAACCCCGTTGGACGTTTGATTGAAGACCTCATGCTGCAGGGCGGCGTGAATCTGGATTACCTTCGCTGGCTGCCCTACGACGGCGTTGGCAGAAGCGTGCGTAATGGTTTGAATTTCACCGAACGAGGCTTCGGGCTGCGAGCGGCGCTCGGATGCTCCGATCGCGGACACACCGCCATCTCGCAGCTTAAACCTGGAGAGATCGATTGGGAGAAGATTTTCTCCAAAGAAGGTGCGCGTTGGTTTCACACCGGAGGAATCTTTTGCGCGCTTTCGGAAACCGCTCCGCTGGTGGCTCGCGAAGCCATGGAAGCCGCACGGCGCGCCGGCACAATCGTTTCTTACGATCTCAACTACCGTCCGTCACTCTGGAAATCAATCGGAGGCAAGACGAAAGCCCAGGAGGTGAACCGCAGCCTCGCGCCCTTGATCGATGTCCTGTTTGGAAATGAAGAGGACTTCACGGCCGCGTTTGGTTTTTCGGTCCCTGGGTTGGACGAACAGCACACCAATCTGGATCCAGCGAATTTTCAGCGCATGATCGAGAAAGTCGTGCAGGAGTTCCCTGGACTGGCGGTTGTTGCCACAACCCTGCGGCTGGCAAAGAGCGCCACCATCAATGACTGGGGTGCCATCTGCTACTACGATGGAAAATTCCATCAGGCGCCCACGCGCGACAATCTCGAAATCTACGACCGCGTCGGTGGAGGAGATTCCTTTGCCTCGGGCTTGATTTACGGATTCCTCGCCGGCAAGGATGCGCAATGGGCCGTCGAGTGCGGCGCTGCCCACGGTGCGCTCGCGATGACGACGCCCGGCGATACGTCTATGGCGACGCTGGACGAGGTCTTGCAAGCCATGAAGGGACAAAGCGCGCGCATCGCACGTTGAACGAATCAGTTAGTTGAACGAATCATCCTATGACCATTAACGAAGTGACACGCCGGATCGCCGAGGTTGGAATTATCCCAGTGGTTCGAGCCGCGTCCGTAGAGGACGCAAACCACGCCGTGAAGGCGATCCATGCCGGCGGCATTCCGATTGTCGAAATCACTCTGACCGTTCCCAATGCGGTCGCAGTCATTCGCCACGTAGCCCGCGAATATGGCGCTGACGTGCTCATTGGCGCCGGCACCGTGACCACAGCCGAAGAAGTCGACGCGTGTCTCGCAGCCGGTGCGGAGTTCATTGTCAGCCCAGGATTGTCGTTGGCCGTGCTGGCCGCGGCGCACGCCGCAGCGAAGTTGGCGATCCCCGGAGCGCTCACACCGACGGAACTGATGGCAGCGCGGGCTCATGGCGCCACGCTGATCAAAATTTTCCCTTGCGGAAATGTTGGCGGGCCAAAATATCTGAAATCTCTGCGCGGGCCGTTCCCCACTGCGCAACTGATTCCCACCGGAGGCGTGAACGTGGCCAACGCCGCGGAGTTCATCGCCGCCGGAGCCTATGCGCTGGGAGTCGGCGCGGAATTGGTAAACGCCACCGCCCTGCGCGAAGGAAATCTGGCGCTGATCACCCAAGCCGCACAGGAACTCGTGCAAGCCGTCGCCAGCGCCCGCGCGTCAAAATGATTCGGCTTACTTAGTTTTTTCCCACACAATCTTCCAGCGCGCCACCGCAGGGTCGTCTTTCTCAACGTCACTGAGCACCAGGCGGCCGTCCTGAAACGTGTACGGACGAATCTGACGCGAACCGACATAGCCGGGGTCCGTCGCCACTTCCGGCAAATGAATGATCTGCTTTTGCTTCACATCGATCTCGTATCGCCCACAATACGAGAACGCGCCATCTATAGCCACAAGCTTTTCTTCCTTCGTCGGATGCGCCGGGTCAGCCCATTTCGGAACGTCGGGATTCACCAGGTTGGCGCACATGTAACCGTCGCGCTGGTACATGAGAAACCCTTTGGCGTGCGCGCCAAAACTAGGGTCCGGGCGAGTGCTGCCGTCTTTCATGATTTGCTCGGTAGAGACCAGCTTCCACGTGCCCACAATGCGATCGCGAATGTCCGATGCGGTTTGACCTTCGCTCTGACCAACGACGAACGAACCACCAAGCACAAACGCCAGCAGAATAAATGTGGAGTTTCCCATGGTCAGTATTTTCTCCAGAGTGAGATTCGACCCGTCCCAGAGACTACACCAGCGGGATTGCGAATGGAGTAATTGCGAGTGGAGCGCCCGTTTAGATCAGCAATACCGCACCGGTGTCTTCAATCCTCGCGAACCTGCCGTCGCTTCCGCAGCACCCACGTCGTCATGCATCGATAGTCCTGCACGATCGTCGTCTTAAGCGGATCGACCAGAATCGCGTTCATTTCCTCGGTAAGGTCCAGCAGCATCTTCTCATCCACCAGATACCACACCGCTCCATCGCCAATCACGTATTTGTTGCCGCCCGCCGGCTCAAAATCCATGCCAATTCTGGACCCCAGGCGGCAGAACAGCATCCCGCCCGGCCTAAGGACGCGCCACATCTCCGCCAGCATTTTGTTGAAGTGATGCTCGTCCCGCGCAAAGTGAAGCACGGAGTTGCAGATCACAACATCGACCCACGCATCCGGTAACGGGATCCGCTCAATCAGCCCCACCTGGAAGTTTTCGGCAGGAAGTCCAGTTTCCAGAGAAGCCGACAGTCTACGCACATGCTCGACCGCGTCGCGGTCTTCATCCACCGCAAATATCTCGCAACCCTCCCGCAAAAGATGCACGAGATTGCGCCCATATCCGCACCCGGCGTCCAGCACCCGCATTTCACGATCGATATTTCCCCGAAGAATCTGATCGAAGACGTAAATATCGATCTGGCCAAACTGTTCCTGAATATTCAAGGTATTGAACAGCTTACAATGAAGCCCACGACCAGAGTTGAACTGGTGACCTGCCGATTTACCGAACGACCTAGCCTTTCGTATGTTGTTGTGGAATATAAGACGTTTCGGAGCGCTTAGGCAGTGAGCCTCTGGGTGCATCAGTTCTTGGGCGAGTAAGCCGGACGCTTCAATGGCACGTGAGTGGACTTGCACGAGTTCCGATGGGAGGGTAACTTGCACAGGGCATGAAACAACAAGCAGTGTCAGGAAAGTCGCATCTTTCGAAAATGAGACCGTTCTTACGAGCCGCACGTTTCTTGATGTTCTTGGGTATCTTCATCCCAATCATGGGGCTGGCGCAATCAGCGCTTCCCACGATCAACGCCGGGAGTGTAGGCGCTCCTTCCGAGCCTGGAATGTATCTTCAATCAGCCCAAGGGTTCAACAAGATCCTCGGCCAAATTGTTTCGTTCACGCGTAGCGGCAGCTTACTTGTTTCGAAGCTAACTATCGGCATCAAGACAAAAAAGCAAAACGTACAGCTCCTCGGCCCCCACGCTCAGATGGTCGTCGGTGGTAAACCCGTGTTCTATTTCATTCCTCCCAGGCAGGAGTCTGATGCGGGAGTGAACGCGGGGGACTTAGTGTTGGTGCGTCTAGAAGAAAAGGCAGAGCGGCGGCAATTCGAGATCGGAGCGCAAGGAGCGTGGCGTGCAAGTTCGGGAATTTCTATCACGCATCAGATTCAGCTCTTCCGGTCCGAATCGACTCCGGGTGTCTACACGATTACGCCGTCGATTGTTCTTGGTAAGGGTGAATACGCGCTTTACCTCGCACGCGGCGAAGGGATGCAGGCCTATGTTTACGACTTCTCCGTAAACCCGGACTCCCCACTCACGACGCCCCCCGCCGTCGTTGGCGCTAAAACTTCCAAGGCTCAGAATGTTAGTGATGGTGAGGCAGACCCAGGAACAAACCGGGGCGTTGCTGCTAATTCCCTAGACGAAGCGACTGCTGAAATCTCATCGGAGCCGTCGGGAGCAGATATCGAGATAGATGGTAACTTCGTCGGCAGCACACCGTCCGCCATAGGCGTAGCACGAGGCAAACACGACCTGAGAATATCGAAAAACGGTTACAAAATTTGGGCACGAGATTTCAAGAGTTCAACCGGCGATATCAAAATCGCCGCAGTGTTGGAGCCAACATCAGTTGATGTATACGGCACCACGCGTATGCCAGCTGAGGTCGCCGAGAACCCGACTGTACGCGATCCAGAAAGACCGGTGAATTCGACGGGGGACATCGCCGAAGAGGCGCGAATTGGAGTATGGTGCTCCGGTAATCAAACAATCAGGCACGATGGAATTGAAGTCTCCGGTGTGCAGCCTAAGGGGCCGGCAGACGAAGTAGGGATACAACCGGGCGATACAATTCTCGCCGTCGATGGTCGTTTCCTATACACCATCGAGGAACTTCGTACTGAACTGTCACGGCACCAAGATGGTTCCCAGGTGGCAATACGTTACCGACACGGTCGAATTACGTCTGAAAACTCGTTGAACCTTAGAACAAGGGGAGCTTCTGTCCCCGGAAGGTGATTCTCGCGCTTTGAAGCTGAAACTGATCGGGTGGGCATTGAAAAGAATGGAGCCGACGACCAGAGTTGAACTGGTGACCTGCCGATTACGAAATGACCCAACCTTGCGTATGTTGTTGTGAAATATAAGTCGTTGTACAGCGGTTTTGGTGCAGTTTAGGGGGTTCTGGGAACCAATTGTGCAGCAGTTCGTGCAACAGTCGTTCCGATTGTCCAGTAATCGACTAGAGGTTCGTATCTCATTCGCAAAATCTTCGTGAGATCATCGCTCTTTAGTTTTCCTGCCATTCGCCCTTTTGGAAATGACCAGCCGACCGTTTATCGGCTGGTCAGGAACGCACACGATCAGTCTGTTCCCGGTCGTGTTCGAGGCACGCAAATACCAAAGCCCGCCGACGATGCGGGTCTGGTACGCATTAAGCTCTCAGCCTCGTATGAGCGAAGGGAAATACCGCGAACCGAGATATTCGGCGTAATCCGCACCCTTGATGTGCGGGAGAAGAGCTGCGAATAGTTCCTGATATGTCATGCTACGGAAAGAAACCTCACGGCAAACGAGCTGGTGAAAGTTTTCGATCTCTTTTCGGTGGACGTCCGCAGCATCACTGTCTCTGATGTCGTACCAAAGATACAGCAGGGTGAATCCCTGCTCCTTGTGGGTCCTGCGCAAGGCAAGGATATGCTTCAGCAATTGAGCGGCGTCGAGGCACGTGAACTGCTTACCCTCTTTGATGAGTTCGGCCAGACCACAACAAAGCGGCAAGTCATCCCAAAGGCCAGATGTTTCAAAATATGAGCTTACGAATCCCTTGTGCTCCCGGTCATCGTAGGGTTCGGCGAACTTGCTCTCTATCGCGGTGACGTGCCCGTTGGCATTCTTGCGACGAAACACAACGTCGAGATTCGGCGGGTTGCCCCCCAATCCCGTCTTGAACTTTTGCTCGAAGGCGATTTCGTTCGCTTCTTCGGCGATTTGTAGAGCCTCCAAAACGGGTGCCAGGGCCCGCCCCTGCCAATAATCGAAGACATTGCAGACCAAAGCCGACGATGAGCGCAGGGCGAACATCTTTCCGCGCTTTCCATCTCTGCCCAGCTCACCCCCGTCTCCGCGCTCATATTGAGCTCGCGTCTGGGGAGTCAAAGGCTGATAAAGATTGTTCTCAAGCCTGACGACGGAGTCCCGGTCCTTCACGACAATGTTGGCGTCGGCCCATCGGCGTTGGGATTCTTTGATCCGCGAAAGTGTTTGAGACTTGTTCATCGACGGCAAAGGATATCTGTAATGCGCATTGGGTTAGGACTTCGCCTCTGAAGTGATCTCAAAGCTTCCGAACGGTGCGAGCCTAGCATTTGCAAGATACTTCTTCATCGCTTCTGCGCCCTCTACGTGCTTGGAGTGGATGATCACCAGTCCTTTGAACCCCTGGCGCGCCATGAACCGAGCGACTTCCTTGCCCGTTCCCTTGAAGATGGAATTGTCGGCATGCATCCAGTGCAAGTCGTGATCGAGGAATACAACCTTGAACTCCTGCTCGCTCAAAGCCTTTAGTGCCGCCTCCGCGTTTTTTGCAAAGACGGCTTGGGGCATACGCCGCCGAAACCAAGAGATGCGATCCTCGGTGTCCTCGACGACAAGAATAGGCCAATCCGGCCGTATGTGAAATTGCTCGCACGCGCTCTTAGCTGGAGCGGTTCCGTACCACTCAGTGCCCATAGCTACCTCGACAACAGATGTCCCATCCTAAGATGGTGCCCCGCCTAGAGATTCACCACAGGCAATGGTAGAAGGGTTGGATCGGGTTCAAAAAGTTACGTCCGTCATTGCGTCGGGCGATCTTGCGGATCGACGGTCCGCGTAAATCTCAGAATCTTCATGAACTCGGATTCCCGGACAAAGTGATCCAAGCCATCCTGGGCCACGAGGATGTCGCCACGACGCAGAGAAGCTATATCAAGACGGTGCCCCAAGTTGTGACCGCGCCATGAATCAGTTGGAGGCAAGAATAGCTCGTGCAGCAGTTGTGCAGCAGGTCGCGGTGCACTGATCCCAAGTGCTTGAAAGAATGGAGCCGACGACCAGAGTTGAACTGGTGACCTGCCGATTACGAATCGGCTGCTCTACCAACTGAGCTACGTCGGCCTGCTTTCAATTTTAAGACCCGACTGCGATTCCTGCAATCGCGCCCGCTTCCGAACGTAACCCATGACTCGCGAAAAGCGCCGCTGTCAGGCAGCCTGCGCCAGCGCTCTGTATTCCTCATCGGATTGCGAGGGTAACAACACCCACAGCGTGTAGATCCCAAGCGCCGTACCCAGCGGGATTCTCAGCAGCGCCAAAAATCCTCCAATCAGCGCCACCGGACGCGCCCACTCCTCACGCTGCAGCAAGCCCCATCCGGTAAAGAATCCCGTGGCTGCGATCGCAAGTATCAACCATCCCACCGCAGTCGCGAGAGGCCGCAACCAAACCGTCATTTCAGGAGACGGGCCGCCCTGAATATGGATCGTACCGCCGATAAACAACTTCACCGCCACCAGCACCACGACTCCGGATACAACATACAGCGCCGAGTACGCCATCCAGAGAATACCGAGCAATCGCACGTGATCGCGAACCCGGCTTCGTTGCAGCGCCATCAGTCCAAGTACCGTTTTGCCGCAGCGTCCGCACCGCGGAGCACCCGCCATCAACTCCGCACCGCACTGATCGCAAAACATGGTTCGTCCTCCAGAGCTGCCCGCCTTTGTCATCCCGTCGCTGTATTGTACGGACGAAGCGAAGAAAGAGTTCCAGACGAAGTCGTCGGGCTGCCAACGAGTCCGACCCGATTCCGTTTTTCCTGATGGCTGATACCTGACAGCTGATGGCTGACAGCTATCAAAAACGAAAAGGCCACCCGGCAACAGGGCAGCCTTTTCTTTCAAGGGAGAATAGTTCCAACAGAGGTTGAATCCATCAGAACTTTCTGGGCAAATCTTATGGGCCTTAAAAGCACGGTGTCAAGCAAAATTTACGACTTAAATGGTCCTATTTTCAATGACTTACACAAAGCGTCCACAACCCGGCAAACGCGCCCGAAACGGGCCCAAAAACCTCACATTCGATGCTAACGACATTCGATTGAGGCACTTACCGCTTCCGGGGAGCCGGACGGGCCTCGTCTTCGAGGTTCAAGGAGATGAATTCCACCACCTCCGGCCGGTCAAACACGGAGTGTGGAAAAAGCCGTTTTATCAGCAATCGCAACCCGCCAAACGCCACCCCCGCCACCAGCGCCAGCCCCACCACAATCCCGCAGAGAATAATCGCGTTGAACAAAAAGTTCGCCAGATTGTCTTTCTTGCTGACGTATGTGTTCTCGTTCCAGGTAACGTCGGCTTCGTAGCTCACCGCCGACATCAGAGCGCGAGCTTCGCTCTTCGAAAGCGGTCCGGACGCAATCACAATGATCGGTCCCGTCCGGGTATCGAAGAACGGCCCGACATCGAGTATCGGAGTCATTCCCGGTTGCTGCTGCGTCACTTGATGCGTAGCATCGATCTGCCGCAATCGCTCCGCCGCGATCTGCGAGTTCGGATACTCGATCAGCATCACCGTGGCGTCACCGGCATTCACGCTGTATTTGCCGATCACAACTTCCGCGTCGGATTTGAAATCCACCAGCGACCCCGGCAAAGGCGATCCGATTCGATCCAGCGCCGCCGGACCCAAAATGTACTTGGTAGTGTTCTTCTGAAATCCCTGCTTCGGCAGACGCCCCGGCAATGAAGGAGGCTTGCCCTTGCTGCCTTCCGCTTGCGGTAGCAACCCGGCCAGTTGCCGCAATTGCGAAGCCGACATCACGCTCGTCTTGTCGAACACCGCGTCCAGCAGCACGTTCCCCTGGTAGAACAGCGTGCGATTATTCAGAAACGCGCCTTGCTCCCCAATCGTCTCCTCGCCCATTTCTTCGGAGTGGTAATAGGTGAAGGCGCCATAGGCGCCGCTGGCGTCGGAAAACACCGCAGCCTGCACAGTCAGAGTGCGGCCGTCGTCGCGCGTGTAAGTCGCTTTCTCCAGCCGCTCGAATCCATATTCTTTCAATACAGGAGCATTCGTGGCGTCAGCCGCCGCCGGATCTTCGCTCTTGGTTATCGCGCCCTTAAGATGCCATCCCCCAAACTCTTCGGGCAAAACCGAAACAGGAGCCGTTGCCGGAACCGGAGAAGGCGCGGCCCCACCCCAGACACCAATGCAACAGAATAAGACGAAAAAGATAAGGTAAAGCCGCCTGGAAAATTTCATGAGAAAAGACGCACCGCCGCTACTGACTTAGACTACCGGCGGCCCCAGAAAGTTTCCACCCCGAGTGGGGGACCGATCAAAACAGATCAGACGGATGAGATAAAACCCTACTGCACCGTCTCCGTAAACGTAACCACCGGATGCCCCAGCCCAAACGGTCCCTCCGCCGTAACATGCACCGTTCCCGCATTCTCCGGCAACGTCAGCACCACGGCCGCGTTCCCCGACCCATCTGTAGTGACCATCCGGCTCGAAAGCGTTCCCGCGTCGGTCGTAAAAAAGATGTCAGCGCCCGTCCCCGAAGTCCCGCCAGACTTCCCCGGAGCCAGCGTCACAGAAAGATTAAGCTTCGTTCCCGGAGCACCGCTCTGACCATTTCCCTGTTGACTAAGCGTAGCCGGAGGATTGCCCACTACGATCCATCCCTCCTGCAGTTGAGCCACGCCAGTATTGTCCGTGCCCGGAACGCTGTAGTGATAAAAACCAGCTTTCTTGCCCGCCGTCACCGTAATCGCACCGTTCTGACTCGAAGAGATCGTGCCCTGCGTCACCGCCAGCGTAATCCCAGTATCCGACTGCGGAGTTCCCAGCGTCACCGTCCCCGACCCCGAAACCAGCTTCGGAGCAAGCGTCACCGTCCCGTTCGCCGCCACCATCACCGTATCCGGATTCAAATCCCACTCCGCGCCCGGCAGCGTAGACGATCCCGTGATCACCAGCAACGTAGCCGTGTACGGAGCCAGGGTTACGCTCGATGACCAGGCCTGCGTCGACGATTTCAAAATCGTCGTTGGATTCTTCGGACCCAATGTGTAACTCGTCACCTGCGAAGGCGTGAATCCATTGATCGCAAATTGCGCCGCCAGCGTGGCTCCCGGAGCTTTGTTCAACACCATCACCGTCAGCGTCTTGCCGGCTGCATCCATTGCCGCATAGCTGCTCACCAGATTCTTGCTGCCATCGTTCGTCGCGGAAACCGAAGTTGTGGCGAAGCCGTGATGCTGGCCGTCATAGTTGGTATAAAGCTTCAGCCCCAGATAATTCGGATTCCCCGGAACCGGCGCGACCCACCGCGAAGCCAGATACATGCGTTCGCGGCCCATAATCCCGTATGCATCCGCATCCGAAAGTGCCGTGGAGTAATCCGACTCGCCCGCAATCGCCGCATTCCACTCCGTAAAGCTGATCGGCGTTCCCGGATAAATCATGTTCGCAATCGCCCGCATCCGCGGAATGCGAAATGGAATCGTCTTCTTCGGCTGAATGAACGTAGTCCACTTCTGGTCGATGTCAGAACCCGCGCTCACATAAGTCGGATCCCAGTAATCGCGGAAAATGCGCAGCGCCAGCGCCCGTTTCTGTGCCAGCGTGTAACCCGAAGTATTCGGCGTATCCGGATACGCGTGCAGATCGAAGACATCCACGGACCGCGTCCCCGCCACTTGATCCTGCCAGTAGACTTCGTTCAGCCACCACGGCAGGAAATCGTTCCCCGCGTGAGCGCCCTTGTCGTTGTTATTGGCACCGTTCCAATAGAACCACCAGCAGCAGGTAATCGGCCCCAGGCGAATCGCTGCCGGATCCCACCCCTTCAGAGCGCGGCTCTCGGCAATAAATGTGTCGCGCAGCTCGTCATAACCCGAAGGCTGCGGATGCACGTCGCGATGCGTGCTGCCCCAGATTTCGATTTCGTTGTCCATGTTATAAAAATGCGGAGCGCTCCCAAAAGCCGTAGCCAGAGCCGCCGCCCAGGTGTTGCGATAAACGCACGTCGCCTGCGGACAGGTCTGGCTGTTGTCGTCGAGCAAAGGATAGTAAGCAGAAGTAGCCGCATTCGCAGTCACCGGAGTCGAACAATCCGGCAATAGACCATCCCCGGCATCGGTGTTGTAAAAATCGACGCTGCACTGCGGCCCAAAGCCCGCAACAGAAAAACTCCAGTGATAATTGTCGGTCCCGCCCTGTGTCACCGATGTCTCCGGACTCTGCGCCACCCACGGCAGCATCACCATCGTCATCAGCGGATTGCTGCCGGCATTCTTCACGTCGGTAATAAACTGCGTCGAGCTGCCATCGCTTCCATTATTGAATCCCGAGGCCGCATAATCTTCGTAGTAGTAGTCGTTCGCCGCGTTGTAGGTCTGCAACTGCCAGTTGTAAGTCGAAGTAGCATCGCCGCCCCAACGCACCACGCTAAGCCCGCTATCGGTGACGGTGGCCGCATCCTGAGGGTAAGCCCCGCCATAAACATAAGGACTAATCGGATGCCGATCCGTCAAAGCGTCGATAGTGATATGCACCGTCTTAGGCGTCGGTGCTTGCGAAACGGCTGCCACAGCAGCCGCGACGTTTTGATTGGACGAAGCGCCAGCCGGCGATGATCCCGATCCTGCAAGGCTGCTGGTGAGAATGAATCCAAAGAAGGTTGCGGCGATTCCGTACCGAAGGGGGTGGCTCATGGGGGGAGGGCCTCCTGGACCACATCTTACCGACGCGCGGCCAGGCCGGGCAGACTCGTAAGTGCACCCCGCGCCCTGGCCATTTTCGCATCACCAAGCTGAAGACCTCGCGGAACATGCTTGCTCATAAACGCGTAACCTTCATTGGCGGACGTTATAAGGAGGTTCATGCGACTGTTGCGAATAGTTGGCGTCGTCCATCTCATCGGCTTTCTGGCTCTCTGCGGCGTCGCAGGAGTTTTCCTGACGGAGACGACCCTCCACCCCGCGCGCAATCCGCATTCCAGTCGCGCTGAAATCCGAGCCAGTGAGATGGCGCGAGCCCATGACTCGCAACTCACCAATGTGGCCATCGTTGCACAGGACGGAGCCACCCTCCGCGCCTGGAACATTCGCCAATCTCATGGCAATGGCAACGCCGTAATCCTGCTGCACGGCTTGGCCAACGATCGCTCAGGCATGACGGGCTACGCGGAATTGCTTTTGAGTCATGGGTTCAACGTGCTCGTGCCCGACGCTCGAGCCCACGGTTTAAGCGATGGCGAGTTGGCCACTTTCGGAATACTCGAATCAGACGACATCCATCGTTGGTTCGACTGGCTCGAAAAGAACGATCATCCTGATTGCATTTTCGGCCTGGGAGAATCGATGGGTGCGGCGCAGTTGCTTCAGTCCTTGCGCTCTGAAACCCGCTTTTGCGCCGCTGCCGCCGAATCGTCTTTCGCCAGCTTTCGCGAGATCGGCTACGACCGAATCGGCCAGTTTTTCGGCACCGGTCCCTGGCTCGGCCGCACTGTGCTTCGTCCCATCATCGAGTTCGCGTTCATTTACTCCCGCTTGAAGTACAAGCTGAATTTCGAACAAGTCTCGCCCGAAAACGTCGTGGCCGCCACGAAGATTCCCGTCTTTCTCATTCACGGACAAATCGACGGCAACATCCCGGTGCGTCATTCCCGATTGATCGCGTCCCGCAATCCCAGTGTCACTCTATGGGAGGTACCCAATGCAGACCACTGCGGAGCCATGGGCGAAGATCCCGAACTCTTCGATGAGAAACTAGTCGGCTGGTTCAACAGTCACTCCAGGACGCCGAATCATCTCGCCCTGCAATCAGCTCAATAAGGCCGTCAAAGGTGAGAGGTGAGAGGTCAGAGGTCAGAGATCAGATTGCAGAGATTAAAATCTACAATTTAAAATCTACAATTTAAAATCTGCAATCTAACCTCTTACCTCTGACCTTATTTCTTCAATAAGCTGCTGTGGCTAGCGACGCACAGCCACCGGCCATCCTGAAATACCCAGGTATCGGTGAAGCGGCCGAAATGTTCGTAGGGTTTGGCGGCGTAGAGACCCTTGGTGTGATAGGTGCCGGTAACAATGGCGGTGGTCGAATACATTTCCACCCTCACATCGTCGATGCTCATCGTGCTGGGCTGGAACTTCGGGTCGGCAAAGTCCGCTAGGAACTTCCCTCGATCGCTAACCTCTCCATCCCACTCAGTATTGATGAACTTGTCGCCAATCATGCTCGCGACAGCGCCCGAATCGCGCAAGACCTGGGCTTGGTTCCACATGCGCTCAAGGGCCACGATCCTGGCAGTTTCAGGAGAAAGGGCGGGCCGAGGATTTTGCGCAAAGCCGAGCGACGCCAACAACAGACAGCAGACCGCGCTGGCAGAGATGGCGCGTCCGAAGCGCAAATAGAAGTTCCCGAGCATAGCCTGAAACAGGTTAGCCCGGACCGCTTACCTCCACTATCAGAAACACGGCGGGAAGATTACGAATGTCACCGCGAGTCAGATTCAAGGCGGGATTTTTCTAGCCTATTGCCCGACGGGCTTGTCAATCTTGCTGGCTACCTTCACGCCGCTCAGCCCATTGCAGTACTTCGAAACGCCCCGGTAAAGCGACTCGGCGATGCGCTGCCGGTGCTCCGCGGTTTCCATCTTTCGTTCGTCGGTAGGATTCGACACGAACGAAATCTCCGCCAGAATCGAAGGCATATTCGCGCCAATCAGCACGATAAACGGAGCCTTCTTGATCCCGCGATTCCGGATGCCGTCGTTATTGAACGCCAGCCCTCCGTAAAGCGATTCCTGCACATCGCCGGCAAACTCGCGCGATTCGTCGATCTTGTCTTTCAGCGCAATCTTCTTCACCAGATCCTGCAGCTCGTGAATCGATTTCTCAGACACGGCGTTTTCGCGCGCCGCCACCTCCAGCGCTTCCGGGGACGAAGTGAAATTCAAATAATAAGTTTCCACTCCGCGCGCATCGGAATCGCGGCTCGAATTCGCATGGATCGAGATAAACAAGTCCGCCCGCTCGCGGTTCGCAATCGCCGTGCGAGTTTCGAGCGGAATAAAAGTATCGTCCTGCCGCGTATAAACCACCTGCGCGCCAAGCCGCGATTCCAGCAACCGTCCCAGCCGCTTGGCCACGTCCAGCACGACATCTTTTTCCAGCAGTCCGTTCGGACCAATCGTCCCGGTGTCGTGCCCGCCATGCCCCGCGTCAATCACAATCTTCCCAATCTTCAATCCCAGCGCCCGAGTCAAAGACCGGTCGCCAGCCGCTGTCGGACGCGCCTCGCGCGACTCCACCAGATCCGCCGTGTCAGGAGCGCCCGCGGATGAACTTGGCGATGACGCAGAAGACGAGTGCGATTTCTTTCGCCGCGAACCAGGCCTGGCCGAAGAAGAAGCGGAAGCCACCAGCGAATCCGACTTGGCGCCCTTCGTTTCGTCGGAGTCGGCGTTGTCGGCATCGACCGTCTTTGTCTCGACCGGTCTTGTCTCCAGACGACGCTTTCCGCGATCCATCGTGGCCACTTCCGCCGGAGCATCGCCCTTCGAATCCGCATCATCCGCATCAACAATTGTTTTTGGAATTCTGCGGTTCGATCCCTTCACCGCGACCGTGGTTTTTACCACCCCGCCGTTCGCGCGATTTCCAGAATCGGACGCCTTCGAATCCGCGCTGGCATCCGCCGGCAAGTCCGTCTCCACTCCCGATTTTGAGAAACGAACGGTTTTGGCTGGAGCCGCAGGCGGCGCTTTCCGCGAGACCACTGGCGCCGAAGACATGGGCTCTTTGTCTTTGCCCACCGGGGCATCGTCAGAATCGTCATCCGCATCCGCAACCGAACGTTGATCTCCGCCTCCCGCAGCCCTAGCCACAGAAGTCGCCCGGTTCTGCTTCCCGTGAATATCGATAATCAGCCGGTACGGATCCGGCAGCAGAAACGCGTCATAGCTTTTCAGGTCGTCGACTTCGAGGACGATCCGCGTCTTCCCCGGCTGAAACTCCGCCACGCGAATCTTCTTTAGGAAGCCATCGTCCACATCGAAAGTCTTGCCCACCAGAGTCGAGGCCAGTTTCGTGTCCCGCAGATCGAAGAAAATCCGATCCGGATTCGAAATCCGCTGCGACCCAAACTTCACTTCCTGCTCCACGTCTATCGCCACCCGCGTGTAATCCGGAGTCGACCAGTGCCGAACCCCGGTGACGCGCGGCAGTTCGCTGCGACGAGCCGCAGACGAAGTGGCCGGCGACGATGCGCCCCCAGATTCACCAGCCGCAGACGCCGCCGGATCGCTGCCATTCGCGCGGGCGTTGGTGTTGGTGTTGGCGCTCGAGCCCGCATCCGCAGCATGCTTCTTCCGTGCCGTCTTCTGCGCCACGTGCTGCATTTCATCCGCTTCGGCGTCGATTCCCTTGATCGCCGCCCGCGCGTCATCCGCCAAATGATTTCGCGGATACCGGTGCACAAAATCCTCAAACGTCGACCGCGCTTCCTGCGGATCGTTCAAGTCGTCCTTGTAAATCTCTCCAATCGTGAACAGAGCGTCGAAACGATACTTGCTGCCGGGATATTCCTTGCGCAAAAAGCGGTACTGATCGACCGCGCCCCGCAGAATTTTGTTGTCGTCAAAGCGCCGCCCCATCTCCACCATCAATTCGGCGGTCGCCACCACGCTGGGGTCCGCCTTCGACGATGCCGGAGAGCCGAAGTAAACGCTACGGTAAGAATCGATCACCCGCTGGTATTCGTGCCGGGTGCGTTCTCCCAAAGGACGCCCATTGAGAGCTTCGCGCATGCGTTCCGCTTTCGTGAATTGCTTGCGCGCCCAACTGTCATTGTGATGGATTCGAGCCGAGGCAGAAACCAGAGGCAACAATGCGAGCAGAAACCCGGCGCCAAAGCGTAAGGCGAGGCCGCCTCGAGTTAGGGTCCTGGAGGGCATTGATTCATTGTTTCATTGAATCACTTCGTCATTAGGGTTAAGTACCTCAATGACTCATGATGCAATGACCGCTCTGCTCCCGCTACCACGACGGAAGCCGCTCTTTATTCTTCTTTACTCCGTATTGCTGATATACAAAACACCCCGGGCATCGCGCTGCACATGCACCGGCGCACGCACCGGACTCACGAACAGGCTCGACCCCGCTTCGCCGCCGTTATACAAATCCGTAATCCGGCGCACGTAATTTTGCGTCTCCCGGTATCGCGGAACGCCCGCACTCCGCGCCACCGCTCCCGACCCCGCGTTATACGCCGCCAGGCTCAAGCGGACGTCGCCGCCGTAGTTATCCAGCAACCTTCTTAGATGCCGTACTCCCGCATCGACGTTCTGCGCCGGGTCAAAAGGATTGGCCACATTGAGCGACCGCGCCGTCGAAGGCATCAACTGCATCAGCCCCATCGCGCCCTTGCGTGACACCGCATTCGGATTGAAATTCGATTCCACCTTGACTACCGACCGCACCAGGCTCGGATCCACGTTATGCCGCGCCGCCGCCTGATCGATCGCCGCGTCGATATCTTCTGGAGTAAACGCCCGGTTCAATGCCTGATGACTCTGCGTCTTGCCGTCGAGGTAAGTATTCACTTCAGAAGCTGCCGATCGCGCCGCCCGCATCACCGCCCCGTTTGTCGGAACCGGCTTGAAACGATGCTCCGTCACGCTCCAATATTCCAGCGGAGCTCGCGAAGGCGCAGCCGGCGCAGCACCAGAACCACTACCCGAAGCCCTGTCCCCATTCACGTAAATCTTTCTGCCAGATTCGTCCGTCGTGGTGATCGCCCCAAACTGGGCAAGCGCAGGCACCGCAAAAATACCGATCAACAAAAGGGAAATAAGCGAGATCGCAATCAGGCCAGTCTTCTTCAGGCCAGTGTTTCGCGAAAGTTGGAGGCGTCTAACCATACGGGTGGAACATCGGGCCAAAAGACACACTAACTCTAGGCTTTACCCTCCCGAGCACCCACAAAGCCGGGCCAAGTGAGGGAAAAAGCGGTAAGCCAAAAGACTAAGCCGATTATAGGGTGGCCCCGAGGCTCGGGCAATCTCTCCAAAGGCCGTTGAACCACTGAAGTAATGTACGTAAGTGACTGAAATCACTTGATCTTTCTCACCACAATCCCCTTAAAATCGGCCCGCCCGAGTCCCTCGAACCGCCGCCCGACCCCAGCCCAGGGCTCGGCCATCTACAATGGCGTCTGCCTCTATGAACCCCCAAGCCCTTCGCAAGTTGCTGGAGCAGGTCCGGAAAAAGCGGGTTTCCCCCGACGAAGCCGTCGAGCGTCTGCGGCATCTGCCCTTCGAAGATCTCGGATTCGCCAAGCTCGACCACCATCGCGCGTTGCGCCAGGGCATGCCCGAAGTGATTTTTGCCCAGGGAAAAACGCCCCGTCAGGTCGCCGAGATTTTCGCCCGCCTGGCCGACCACGAAGGCAACGTCCTGGCGACCCGAGCGACCGAAGAGCAGTACGCCGCCGTCGCCGTCAAAGTAGGGAGCGCCGAATATTACCCACTGGCCCGAGCCATCGTGCTGAAGCGCGATCGCAAAAAGCACGGCAAGGGCGTGATCGTAGTCGTCTCCGCCGGAACCAGCGACATCCCCGTAGCCGAAGAAGCCGTAATCACCGCCGAACTGATGGGCAACGAGGTCCAGCACATCTACGACGTAGGAGTAGCCGGAATCCACCGCCTGCTGGCCCATCGAGGGGCGCTGGCAAAAGCGCGTGTCATCATCGTCTGCGCCGGAATGGAAGGCGCGCTTCCCAGCGTAGTGGGAGGGCTAGTGGGAGTTCCAGTCATCGCCGTTCCCACCAGCGTAGGCTACGGAGCAGCCTTCGAAGGCCTGGCCGCCCTACTGGGAATGATGAATTCCTGCGCCAGCAACGTAAGCGTAGTCAACATCGACAACGGATTCGGCGCCGGCTACGTAGCGTCCCTCATCAACCGCAAATAATCTCTCGTCGTATCGCGCGCCTAATCCCCACTCCGACTCTCCCGCTCACGCACTTGTGTCAAAGTAATAAGGAATGCCCCCTACCACCCCCGCGGCCGGACGAGTCGCCTTCACCTATCCCAGCTTCGTCTCCTACACCTTCGCCCGCTTCTTCATCGTCCTCACGCTGGAGATGCAATCCGTCGCCGTCGCCTGGCAGGTTTACGAAATCACCAAGAGTCCGCTCGACCTCGGCTACGTTGGCCTCGCCCAATTTCTCCCCGGCTTCGTGCTCTTCCTTTTCGCGGGACACGCCGCCGATGTGTTCAACCGCCGCAATCTGCTCACCGCCTGCTACGCCGGATACGGCTTCTGCTCGGCGCTTCTTCTCGCCATCAGTTGGCGCGCGCCGCATTCCGTGCACTGGATCTACGTCGTTCTGGTCATGACCGGAATCTGCCGCACTTTCAGCTTTCCAGTAAGCCGCGCGCTGCTTCCGCAACTCGTGCCCGAAGAACATTTCTCCAACGCCATCGCCTGGAATTCCAGCATCTTTCAGGTCTCCAACATCGCCGGACCCGCCATCGGAGGACTCGCCTACGCCTTTTTTCACGGTCCCGAAGCTGTCTACGCCATCGCCCTGATAGTCTCGGCCTTCTCGGCAATGCTCACCCTGCGCATCAAGCTGCTTCCCATCCCGTGGCAACGAACGAAAGAAGAAGTGAAAGAAAAAGACGGACCGACACAAGATTTAGAAAAACAAAAACGCAATAAGAAAGAACCGTTCAGCCTTCGCACCGTGCTCGCCGGATTCCGCTTCATCGGCGAGAAGAAAGTGATCCTCGGCTCCATCTCGCTCGACATGTTCGCCGTACTCCTCGGCGGAGCCACCGCTCTGCTGCCCATCTACGCCCGCGAAATCCTGCACACCGGACCCTGGGGATTAGGCCTGCTCCGCAGCGCGCCCGGCGTCGGAGCCGCCATCATGGCCGTCGCCGTCGCTCACTATCCCATTCGGCGCCGCGCCGGCATGACCATGCTCCTGTGCGTGGCCGCCTTCGGCGTTTTCACCATCGTCTTCGGACTCTCCCACAGCCTGATCCTGTCACTGCTGGCGTTATTCCTCACCGGAGCCGCCGACATGGTCAGCGTCATCGTCCGCGCCACGCTCGTACAAATCGCCACGCCCGACGAAATGCGCGGCCGCGTCAACGCCGTAGACATGCTGTTCATCGGAGTCTCGAATGAATTGGGAGAATTCGAGTCCGGCCTCACCGCCCATTGGTTCGGCACCGTCCCGGCCGTAGTCATCGGAGGCGTAGGCACATTAGTGGTCATAGGAATCTGGGCATGGCTATTCCCCGATCTACGCAAAGCCGATCAACTAACCGTCGCCGAACTCATGCCAAAATAAGAGACGACGGCCATACCGTTAGCCCCGCATCCCCTGCTGCTACAATTTCGAGTTCCCCAAAAGACGCGGCGTCCGCGCTTTTATTGAGGTGTTCTCATGCCGGAAACTCTGCAGATCCCTAATCCCACGCCCCTCACCACGCTCACCGAAGACGAAATCCTGTTCCGCGATAACGTCCGCCAATTCGCCGAGGATAAAATTCGCCCCCTGGCCAAGGAGATGGACGAAAAAGCGGTATTCGATCACGCGCTGCTCGACCAGTTCTTCGAGCTGGGATTGATGGGCATCGAAATTCCGGAGCAGTACGGCGGCGCCGGCGGCAAGTTCTTCGAGGCCATCTTAGCCGTGGAAGAATTCTCCCGGGCTGACGCCTCCGCCGGAGTCATCGTCGACGTGCAGAACACGCTGGTGGTGAACGCGATTCTGCGCTGGGCCAATGAAGAACAGAAGAAACGCTACCTGCCCAAGATGGCCGCCGACACCCTCGGCGCCTATGCGTTGAGCGAAGCCGGATGCGGATCGGACGCGTTCGCTCTGCAAACCAAGGCCGAGCTCCGCGGTAGCGACTTCGTGCTCAACGGCCGCAAGCTCTGGATCACCAACGCCAAAGAAGCCGGCCTCTTCATCCTCTTCGCCACCGTCGACCCGGCGAAGGGATACAAGGGCATCACCGCATTTTTGATCGAGAAAGATTTTCCCGGTTTCACCGTCGGCAAGAAAGAAGACAAGCTGGGAATTCGCGCTTCCTCCACTTGCGAACTCATCCTGGAAGACTGCCGCGTTCCCAAAGAAAACGTATCTAGGCGAAGTCGGCAAGGGTTACAAAATCGCCATCGAAACGCTGAACGAAGGCCGCATCGGAATCGGCGCGCAAATGCTCGGCGTAGCCCGCGGAGCCTGGGAATACGCCGCAAAATATGCGCAGGAACGAAAAGCCTTCGGCAAGCCGATTTCGGAATTCCAGGGAATCCAATTTCAGATCGCGCAGATGGCCACCGAAATCGAAGCCGCGCGCCTCATGGTCTACAACGCCGCCCGCATGAAAGATGCCGGAGTAAACTTCGTGAAAGAAGCCGCCATGACCAAGCTCTTCACCTCGCAGGTAGCCGAGCGCGTCACCTCGCTGGCCATCGAAATCTACGGCGGATACGGCTATACGAAAGACTATCCCGTAGAAAAATATTGGCGCGACGCCAAGATCGGCAAAATCTACGAAGGCACATCCAACATGCAGCTGGCGACGATTGCCAAGCTGGTATTGGAAAAATAGGGCGTGGGTAGCGCAGCCGTCTCTTTGTAAGTAGGATCGTTGCCAGAGCCAGCATCATCCAGGCTAGCCCGGATTTTGGCGTAACGATTTTCAGAAACAGAAAACGAATGGCAACTTTCTTTCCAGAGACGCAAGCAGTCGCCCTTGAATTCACCGAAGGCGCGAAATTGGCCGACGCCGCGAACCCGATCTCGCGCGAAGCGGCTTGCCATCTGCTGAGCGCCGACGCTACCACACTGCCCGCTCTGCTCTCGGCCGCGCAACGAGCGCGCAACCGCTTCAAGCCGGGAGTCATCACCTACTCGCGCAAAGTCTTTCTGCCGCTGACCAATCTTTGCCGCGACTACTGCGGCTACTGCACTTTCCGCCGCGATCCCGGCGACCCCGGAGCGCACACCATGACGCCCGACGAAGTCATGGAAGTCGCCCGCGCCGGAGAAAGTATGGGCTGCACCGAAGCGCTGTTCAGCCTGGGCGACAAGCCAGAAATGCTTTTCCCCCAGATGCGCGACACGCTCCACCATTTGGGATACAAGTCGACGCTTCATTATCTCGAGGCGATGTGCGAGAAAGTGCTGCGCGAATCGAGCCTGCTTCCGCATCCGAATCCCGGACTGATGAGCGTGGAATGGTTGCAGCGCTTGTCCCGCGTGGCTCCCAGCATGGGCCTGATGCTCGAAACCACCAGCACGCGCTTGCTCGCGAAAAATGCCGCGCATGACAACGCTCCCGACAAAGACCCCGCCAAACGCCTGCGCGTGATCGAAGATGCGGGAAAGCAGAAAATTCCGTTTACCACCGGAATTCTGATCGGCATTGGCGAAACGCTAGAAGAGCGGGTCGATTCGCTGCTCGCGATTCGAAACCTGCACGAAAAATACGGACACATTCAAGAAGTGATCGTGCAGAATTTCCGCGCCAAGAGTGGCACGCCGATGGCAATACTGGCCTGAACCCGGCCGCGATGAAATGCTCCGCACCGTCGCGGTGGCGCGCCTGCTTATGCCGGACATGAATATTCAAGCTCCGCCCAATCTTTCCGACCCTCATTATGCCGATCTGCTCGATGCCGGCATCAACGACTGGGGCGGAATCTCGCCGCTGACGCCGGATTTCATCAATCCCGAAAAGCCGTGGCCGCATCTGCAACAACTGCGGGAGCGAACGCAAGCCAAAGGATTCGAGTTGCGTCAGCGGTTGCCGGTCTATCCCGAATTTGCGCAACAGGCGGCAGCTCACAGCGATCTGCTCGCGCAGCGCCTCAGCGAAACCGCGAACGCTGAGGGCTATGCCCGGAGGGCAGCATGATCACGGTTCTCACCGGCGGCACCGGTGGCGCAAAATTTGTCGATGGACTCCGCCAGATCGTTCCGCCCGATGAGTTGACCATCATCGTTAACACCGGCGACGATTTGCTGTGGTGGGGACTCTACGTTTCTCCCGATCTCGATTCCATCGTTTACATGCTGGCCGGCAAACTCAGCCAGGAGCGCGGCTGGGGCGTGAAGGGCGACACGTTCTTTTGTCTCAACGCCATGGGTCAACTCGGAGAGCCGACCTGGTTTCATGCCGGCGATCGCGACCTGGCCACACATATTTTTCGCTCCAAATTGCTGGCCGATGGCAAAACCTTGAGCGATGCGACCTCAGAAATCGCCAGCAAGCTCGGCGTCAAAACGCGAGTCCTGCCCATGAGCAACTCGCGCGTCGAAACCCGAGTGCTCACTCCCATCGGAGACCTCAGCTTCGAAGAATATTTTGTCCAGCGCTGGTATCAGGATCCCGTCGAATCGGTTCGCTTCGCCGGAGCTTCCGACGCCGAGCCCGCTCCCGGAGTGATCGAGGCCATTCGTTCCGCCGATCTCGTGTTGCTCGCGCCCAGTAATCCAGTCACCA
The DNA here is from genome assembly GCA_963807725.1 of uncultured Acidobacteriaceae bacterium. Taxonomy (GTDB): domain Bacteria; phylum Acidobacteriota; class Terriglobia; order Terriglobales; family Acidobacteriaceae; genus Acidiflorens. The sequence continues at coordinate 448,635 of CAWECL010000019.1, read as the reverse complement.
GCATCGCGCCCATTCTCGCCGTGCCCGGCATTCGCGAAGCGCTGCGCGAAAGCCGCGCCCGCAGCGTCGCCGTCAGCCCGATCGTTGCAGGATCGGCCGTCAGCGGTCCCGCAGGCATTCTCATGGCGGCGCAGGGCTTCGCCGTTTCCATTGCAGGCGTCGCCGATTTCTATCACGATTTTCTCGATCTTCTCGTGGTCGATTCGAAGGACGCGCTCGCCGCCGAAAAATTGCGCGAGACTGGGATGCGGGTGCATTGCACGTCGACCATCATGCGCAAGCCGGAAGATCGAATCGCGCTCGCGAAGAGTGTGTTGCAAGCCGCCATGCAACCTCCATCGGAAAATCGCGTCCTGGAGCAGGCATGATCCTTGTTCCCATAAAAATTCTGGCTGACGCGAAACAACGGCTGTCGTCAGTCTTGAGTTCGGACGAGCGTTTCGCGCTCGCGCAAGCCATGTGCGAAGACGTTCTGCAAACTCTGGCAGCGTGGGCGAACCGGCCGCCAGTCGCGGTCGTCACCAGCGATTCGTTTGCGCGTGACTTGGCCGCGCGTTTCAATTTCGAAGTAATCCCCGACGACAATTCCGGCGAGACCAGCGCCATCGAAACAGCCACCGCGGTTTGTAAGCAACGGGGAGCGGAGAACACGCTGGTGATCCCCGCCGATATTCCGCTGATCGACACTTGCAGAACTGCAAAAGATTTTGGATAACGCTCCTCCACGCGGGCGCGCTGTTGGTCCCCGATGCCGCAGGACGCGGAACCAATGCCGCGTGGCGATCTCCGGCGGATCTATTCCCACTTCGTTTCGGCAACGACAGCTTCTTGCCGCATCGAGCCGCCGCCCAAGCCACGGGCCTGCCTTGCATTGTGCTCGAACTGCCCGGTATCGCACGCGATGTCGATCGCCCCGAAGATCTCTTCGAGCTGGCGGCGGCCACCGGCGAACGGCTCTCGCAAAAGCTGGTGAGAAGTTGGAATCTCGCGGGCCGGGATCAGGTGTATGGTCTCGCGCAACGATAAGCTCGCGGCCAGGGAAGTACGAATTCTGCCGATTGCCGTGAGCGGAGAAATTCGGCCTGGCCAATCGCTCAGCAGCGAAATCGTGAAGGCGGCGAAATCAGCGGGACTAGAGTTTCAAGCGGGCGACATTCTGGTGGTCAAACACAAAGTCGTTTCCAAATCCGAAGGTGCAATGGTCGCGCTGGAAACAATTCGCCCGTCGGCGGCTTCAAGAGCATGGGCGCGACGCTATAAACTCGACGCGCGTGTCACCGAATTAGCCGTGCGAGAAAGCGTGCGAATCGTTCGTCGAAAACATGGCGTGATGATTACAGAAACCCGGCACGGATTTGTCTGCGCCAACAGCGGCGTAGACGTCTCGAACGTCGATGGCGGAAAACATGCCGTCCTGCTGCCGGTGGATCCCGATCGTTCCGCAGCAAAATTGCGCCGAGAGTTAAAGCAGCACCTCGGGATCGAGATTGCGGTGATTGTGAGCGATAGCTTCGGGCGTCCCTGGCGGGAAGGTTTGACCGAAGTCGCCATCGGTGTGGCCGGAATGCGGCCACTCGAAGACTATCGTGGGCGCCGCGATCCGCAAGGCTATTCGCTGCACGCCACCATCGACGCGGTCGCCGACGAACTGGCTTGTGCCGCCGGGCTGGTCTGCGGCAAACTCGAGCGGACGCCCGCATGCATCATCCGCGGATTTTCCTATCGTCGGGGAAACGGATCGGCCCGCGAATTAGTGCGGCCGGCGAAGAGCGATCTTTTCCGGTAGGCTCGTCTTGAGCTTGATAGGGTTGAGCACTTAGGAGAACGTCATGGCCTGGCAAATACCGCAACTCGAGCAGTTCCCTCAACTCAGTTGGGACGACATAGCGCCGCAAGCGTCAACCTCGATTCGCAGCGCTCTCGAACGCACACTCGAAATCCAGGATGGAGCCTGCTTGAGTGACGCCGAGCGCCATGCACTCGCGCACAGCGAAGGCGCGGATCTGCTGGCCCTGCTCGTAGCCGCCGATACGCTGCGGCGCGACCTGGTCGGCAATATCGTCAGCTACGTCGTCAACCGCAACATGAATTTCACCAATATCTGTTTCGTCGGATGCAAATTCTGCGCCTTCAGCCGCGGACCGCGCGAGGCCGATTCCTATTTCCATTCCCTCGAAGATATGGCCCGCAAAGGCCGAAGAAGCGTGGGCCTTGGGAGCAACCGAAGTTTGCATTCAAGGTGGATTGCCGCATGGCCTGCCGCCTTTCTACTACCGTGACGTTCTGCGCGCCATAAAAACTGCCGTGCCCGGCATCCACATCCATGCCTTTTCTCCCATGGAAATCGTCTACGGCGTGGAGTTGACCGGCATGACGCTGCGCGACTATCTGACCATGCTGCGCGACAACGGACTCGACACTCTGCCGGGGACGGCCGCCGAAATCCTCGATGACGAAGTGCGGCACGTGCTCTCACGCAACAAGCTTTCGTCGGCGCAATGGCAGGAAGTCATTCGCACCGCGCACGCCTGCGGAATCCGCAGCACTTCAACCCTGATGTACGGACACATGGAAACTCCCGCCCACTGGGTGGCGCAACTGTCGTTGTTTCGCCAAATTCAAAGCGAAACTGGCGGCTTCACTGAGTTCGTGCCGCTGGGCTTCGTGCATCAGAACACGCTTCTGTTTCAACAAGGCTTGGCGCGCTCGGGACCGACCCTCGCCGAGCATCTCAAGATTCACGCTCTGGCCCGCATCCTGCTAGCCGGCTCGATTCCTAACATTCAAGTGTCGTGGGTCAAACTGAATCGCAAACTCTCCCAACTCTGCTTACATGCTGGCGCCAATGACTACGGCGGCACGCTCATGGAAGAAAATATTTCGCGCGAAGCGGGAGCGACCGCCGGGCAGTACACCAGTCCCGAAGATTTCCAGGCGTCGATCATGGAGATCGGCCGCATCCCCGCCGAGCGCAATACGAAATACTCGCGCATAAAAATCAAAATGCCAGCCGAGTCCTATTCTTCCGACGAGTTAGACCAGACGTCAGACCAAACGTCACACCCAACGATCACCGCGGAGTTCGCGTGAGCCGTTCCATCGCCATCATCGGAGGCACCGGGCCCGCCGGCACCGGCCTCGCCCTGCGCTGGGTCGCGAGCTGGAGAGACCGTCATCATCGGCTCGCGCGATGCCGCGCGCGCGCAACAAACGGCCGAGGCGATTCGCAACCGGGCCGGCGCGAATTCCCAGGTCACCGGCATGGAAAATTCAGCGGCCTGCGCCGCCACCGATTTGCTGGTGCTCACCGTCCCGTTCGAAGGTCAGGCTGAGTTGTTGAAACAACTGAAGCCCGCGATCCGCAGCGGCACCATCTTGATTGACGCAACCGTTCCCTTGGCCGCAACTGTCGGCGGACGCGCCAGCCGCACCATCGGCGTGTGGCAAGGCTCCGCTGCCCAGCAAACCGCGGAACTGGTTCCTAAGAGAGTTTCCGTCGCGGCCGCATTCCATAACGTTTCAGCGGACGTGCTCAACAGCGATGCCGACGTCGATTGCGACGTGATCGTGTGCAGCGACGATCCCAATGCGACGCAGGCTGCCATGGATCTCGCGACAAAAATCAAGCGCGTGCGCGCCATCGATGGCGGCAAACTCGAGAATGCGCGTATCGTCGAACAAATCACAGCCTTGCTCATCGGCCTCAACATTCGTCACAAAGGCCACGGAGGAATACGCATCACGGGCTTGCCCGAAGCCGCCTATAAAACTGGCCGCGACTAACGCCCCCGCTCCCACAACCGTTTGCTGACGAAAAATGACTCCTGATTCCAGCAACCAGCCCGCCATCGAGTTTGATCGAGCGTCCTTCCGCATCGGCGACCGCCCGCTGCTGCAAGACCTCGCACTCTCTGTAAAGCAGGGAGAAACGCTGGTCCTGCTGGGCCGAAGCGGCTCAGGAAAAACGACGACATTAAAGATGATCAACCGCTTGCTGCTCGCCGACCGCAGGCGAAGTGCGTGTCAACGGGCGCAGCACCACCGCCTGGGATCCCATTCAATTGCGGCGCGGCATCGGTTATGTAATTCAAGACGGAGGCTTGTTCCCGCATTTCACCGTGGCCCGCAACATTGCCCTCGTCCCGACGATCGAGAACTGGCCGCAGGCTAAAGTGCAAGCGCGCGTAAGCGAGTTGCTGGCTCTCGTCCAGTTGAATAGTGACCTGGCCTCGCGCTATCCCGGCCAGCTTTCGGGCGGCCAGCGACAGCGTGTCGGTGTGGCCCGCGCTCTCGCGGCCGATCCTCCAATTCTGCTTCTCGACGAAGCCTTCGGCGCGCTCGATCCCATCACACGCTCGGAAATGCAGAAAGAATTTCGCAGCCTGCAGCAGCGCATGAAAAAGACGGTCGTCTTTGTTACGCACGATTTGCGCGAGGCCTTGTTGCTCGGCGATCGTATCGCCCTGCTCGAACAGGGACGCCTGATCGTCGATCTTTCTGCCGCAGAATTTCCGCGCTCGGATCATCCTCTCGTGCGCGCCTACCTGGAAGCATTTTCGGCATTGCCGGATTCCACCTCGCAGATTCAGAGAGGCACGGCGTGAATTTCTTCCAGTTCATGATCGCCAACTGGCAGCAGGTCCTCGATCTCACGCTCGAGCACATTACGCTCGCCGGGACTGCCACATTTCTCGCAGCGCTGGTTGGCATTCCGCTCGGCGTCCTGATCACGCGCATTCCGCGGCTCAGCAACCCGGTGATCGGCATCGCCAATATCATCCAGACCATTCCCAGTCTCGCCTTATTCTGCTTTCTGCTTCCCGTGCCGTGGATCGGAGCGCGAGCCGGCCGCCTGACGATTCTTGCCCTCGCACTCTATGTGCTTTTGCCGCTGATCCAAAATACGTTTGTGGGAATTCGCGGTGTAGATCCGTCGGTAGTCGAAGCCGGACGCGCCATGGGATTAACCGACCGCCAATTACTCTGGCAAGTCGAATTGCCGCTGGCCTCAGGAGTCATCGTCGCAGGAGTACGCATCGCAACCGTCGTCTCCATCGGGTTGGCCACGATCGCAGCCGCCATCGGCGCGGGCGGACTCGGCGAATTTATTTTTCGCGGACTCTCCATGCTTGACAACGGCGTGATTCTGGCGGGAGCCGTTCCCGCCGCCCTGCTCGCGCTTATGGCCGATTTTGTTCTCGGAAGGCTCGAACGGCGACTGGGATCTCTGCGTGTGAAATGACGAGAACGCCACTGCAATTCATCCGCTCAGCAGTCTGCTCCGTCCTGGTTTTTTTATTTCTTCTCCCCGTCGTCGGTTGCGGACGCCATGCGAATTTGATTGTGATCGGCTCCAAGAACTTCACCGAGCAATTAATCCTCGGAGAATTGTTCGCCCAAGTCATCGAAGCCCACACTCACCTGCAAGTCGAGAGACGTTTCTATCTCGCCGGAACTTTCATCTGCCAGCAAGCCATCCTCGCCGGGCGCATCGATATCTATCCGGAGTACACGGGCACCGCTCTAACCGCTGTCCTGAAAGATCAGCCGGGTGGTGACAAGCAGGAAGTCTATCGGCGCGTGAAACAAAGCTACGAACAAAAATTCAATCTCACCGTCGGACCGCCGCTCGGATTCGACGACACCTTCGCCATGATCATCCGCGGCGAGGATGCGCGCCGCCTGAAATTGAAGACGCTGTCGCAAGCCGCTGCCTTCACGCCGCAATGGCGCGCCGGTTTCGGATACGAATTCATGGAGCGTCCCGACGGCTACAAGGGGTTAGTCGCCAGCTACGGTCTCCGTTTTGCCGACGCTCCCCGCATCATGGATCTCGGCTTGATCACGCGCGCCCTCAAAGAACGCCAGGTCGATCTCATCGCCGGCAACAACACCGACGGCTTAATTCCCGCGCTTGACCTGTTCGTGCTCGAAGACGATCATCATTATTTCCCGCCCTACGAAGCGGTGGCCATCATGCGCCAGGAAATGCTGAAGAATCATCCTGAAGTTGGATCAGCGCTGAATCTACTGGCCGGAGCTATCTCCGACGACGACATGCGTCGAATGAATTATGCAGTGGATGGACAACGTCGCGACCCGACCGTCGTCGTCAAAGAATTTCTGCAGCAGCACAAGCTGGTCGACTAAGCACGGATTCCAGCCGCTATGCGCCCACGCGGCCCTGTCCGTATAATGCTGCGATCACACCGAGGGAATCGTTTTGCATTTAGCAGGACCAGCGGCCGACGCGGTCAAAGTGCTCTTCCTGATCATCAGCGCCCTTTTCCCCATCGTCGACCCGCTGACCGGCGCTCCCATCTTTCTGGCTCTTACCAGGGAATATTCGCAGGAGACTAGAAGAGCGCTCTCGCAGAAAGTCGCAGCCGACAGCTTTATTCTGATGATGGGATCCTACTTTATCGGATCGCATGTTCTGGGATTCTTCGGGATTTCGCTGCCCGTAGTGCAGGTTGGCGGAGGGCTGGTCGTCGCTGCTACAGGATGGAAGCTCCTAACGCAAAACGACACATCCCGCGATACGACGCGTACCAGCATTCAACCTCAGGATGCATTCAAGCAGGCATTCTACCCGTTGACCCTGCCGCTCACGGTGGGCCCAGGGTCGATCTCGGTCGCGATCACGTTGGGCGCGAATTCCACCCATCGCTACGGAGTCCACGTCTTGATCATCCTCGCCGCGATCATCGCCATGGCTCTGATAGCAGCAAGCATTTTCATCTGCTACGCATTTGCGGGTCGACTCGTCAAAGTACTCGGCGATACGGGAGTCACGGTCACGATCCGGCTGTCAGCATTTCTGCTGGTGTGCATCGGCGTGCAGATTATGTGGAATGGAGTCAGCACGCTGCTTTCGTCCATCCCGCTGACAGTGCGATAAACGTCCGATAAACGTGCGATAAAGCACCGAGACGTTTCGCCTACTCTTCCACCGGCTGTGCATCCAACTCCTGCACCGGCTCTCCTCCCGCCAATCCCTGAGCGATGATCAGCCGGTGCGCCTCGAAGCGCATCGCTGGAAGCGCGCGCCCAAACCAAATCGCGCCGAGGATGCAAGCCACTCCTCCGACCGCAACCGTGACCGGCGCACCCATGCGGTCCGCCAGCGCTCCGCCAAGAAAGGCTCCGATCGGAGCCATGCCCATGAACATCATGGAATAAACCGCCATCACTCGCCCACGCAGATCGTCGGGGACCATGGTTTGAATCAGCGTGTTCGAGCAGGCCATCTGCAGCATCATCGTGTAGCCAGCGGGCAATAGAAGCGCCGCCGACAGCCAGAATGACTTCGAAAACGAAAATAGAAATAAGCTGACGCCAAAGCCCGCGCAGGTGATCGTCACCCACCGGCCCAATCCTTTCACTCCGGTCCTCGAGGCAAGCGTCAGTGCGCCGAAAAGAGCGCCTACGCCCGTGGCGCCCATCAAAATGCCGAGCCCGCGAGCGCCGCCGTGCAGAATTTTATCGGCGAACACCGGCATCAACACCGTATAGGGCATCCCCACCAGGCTCACCAGGCCAATCAGCAAGAGCAGCGCGCGAATCACTCTTGTTTGCTCAACCCAACGAAAACCTTCAATGATGTCTTCAATCGGAGACTGATCGCTGACCCGCGGCGCGCACTGCACCTTCATCAGCAGCAGTCCTGCGATCACTGCAATGTAGCTGATGGCATTCGCGGCAAAGCACCAACCCTCGCCGATTCTCACCACCAGAATGCCGGCGATCGCCGGGCCAACCACGCGCGCACCGTTGAACATGGAGGAATTGAGCGCGATCGCATTCATCAAGTCTTCTTTGCCCACCATGTCGACCAGAAAACTTTGCCTGCCTGGGATATCGAAACCGTTTACCACTCCCAGCAAACCCGCGAGCAGAAAAATGTGCCAAACCTGAATTCGGTGACTCAACGTCAGCCACGCCAGTATGCCCGCAAGAATCATCGAGGCAGTTTGCGTTGCGATTACCAGCCGCTGCCGGTTTACTCGATCCGCCGCGATCCCGCCCAGGGGCGCAAATAAGAAAACGGGAATCTGGCTGGCAAATCCGACCGTCCCCAGCAGCAACGCCGATTTAGTAATGCTGTAGACCAGCCAAGCCTGCGCGACACTTTGCATCCAGGTGCCAACCAGCGAGATGAGCTGTCCACTAAAGAAAAGTTGGAAGTTACGATGTCGCAGAGCGCTCATCGTAATGCTCCATTTCGGGGGAGCATCGGAATTCGAGTCCGTTGCGCGGGGCGCGGCGGAATTTTTCTCTTCTATCACTCTTCTAGAACTTTTTCACATCTTGCAGGCGGCGGCAACCCATCACCATTGGAGAAAAAGAAACGATCATTCGGCTTGGTTACTTTTCAGACACTTTTCCACAGCTCGCGCAGGTGACCGAATTGGAACTTCCCTCGACGTTCGATACACGATAGAGTGAGACAGTCGTCGACACGCTGGTGATTCAGCGACCCGGCCCCGGGAAGGAAGAAGGATGACCACAGCTCCCAATCGTCTTGAACGCCGTGGTGCGCAACGCTTCGAAGTGCATCTGCCTCTGGCCGTCCATTTCGATGGACGAACCGTCCCCGGATTTATTCAGGATCTGAGCGGTCGCGGTGTTTTCTTTTACGCCGAGACTGCGCTCCCCCAAGGCGCGGTCGTGGAGTTAACTTTCACCATGCCCTCCGACATCACTTTGGCTGAAAGTATGCCGGTTCGCTGCCGTGGACGGGTGCTTCGCGCCTCAGCGTCGTCAACCGATTATCTCCAAGCCAGTCAACGAAATGGCATTGCCGTGCAACTCGAGTCTTACCATTATTTGTCTCCGGACGAGCCGGTCGCTCAGTTCGTTCGAGTTTCGGTCCCAACTGCCTCAGCAATTTCCGGCCCCGCGTCGCGCTAAGAGCTGTTTGCCAGTCAGTTAACCAGTTTTCCCGCTTCAACCGTCTTTTCAAGCTTTGGCATTTGCCATACAATCAGCTAAACCAGCAGCCTGGCGGGAATCTCTGTTGACTTCGACTCCGCCGGCAACCTGCCGTTTCGTCTGTGGTCTCCTTCGATTACGAAGGTCATTTGGCCCCGACGCTGGAAGTTCGTAGCATGGCATTGAACACCGAGAATCGAGTCATGCCCGGGATCGCCGTTGCCCTCCTTTCGGAGGACCGCGAACAATCCGTCGTACTCAATAGTCGCGTGGAGAGCACCAATTTGGCCCGTACCGTCATGAGCCATGTTGGGTTCCCCGTCGGACCGAGCGATGCCGTCCTGCGTCAATTGCAGGATCAGCACGCCGAAGTGGTCCTGGTCAGCATCGATCCCAAGAATCCGCAGCGCGCCATTCGCACCATCGAACTGATTCACGCCAGCACGCCGGATGTCACGATTTTTGCCGTGGGTGAATTAAACCAGCCCACCAACATCGTCTCCGCCATGCGCGCCGGCGCCCGTGAGTTTCTCGATCACGCCGCCAGCCGCGAAGCTCTGATCGAAGCTTTCGCCCGCTTCTCCGCCACCTTGAGCCGCGCCCAGCGCAACTTGACCAAAGCTCGCGTCCTGACTTTTCTGAACGCCAAGGGCGGAGCCGGAGCCACCACCATCGCGGTGAATACCGCCGTCGCCCTGCAGGAAGCTCACGGTCGCGTCGTGCTGGTCGATTTCGCTCCCATTGGCCACGCTTCTTTGCAGCTCAATCTGCGCCCTCAATTCACTCTGATCGACGCCCTGCAAAATCTCCACCGCATGGATGGTTCGCTGCTCGATGGCCTGATGACGCCTTATCGCAACGGCCTTCATCTGCTTGCCGGCGCGCAGCAGCCGCACAATTCGACACCGACTGCCGCGGAACTGGCTCGCCTCTTCGATCTGCTGGTGAATCAATATAACTTCGTTGTGCTCGATTGCTCGGGCCGCATGGATGCCACCGTGCAAATGATCTGCGATCTCTCGAACGCTGTGCTCATGGTCGCCCAGACCGATGTGGTTTCGCTCTGGAGCGCCGGTCGCATTCAGGCGTTTCTGCAGGATGGCGCTGGACGTGATCGCCTGCGTCTCGTCCTCAATCGCTATAAAAAGATTCCCGGCTTCACCGACGAAGACGTCGAGAAAGCCACCAGCTGCAAAGTGCTCTGGAAAGTGCCCAACAACTTCCAGATCATCGGGCCCGCCATCGATAAAGGCGCTCCCGTAGCTTCGCAGGGCAATCACGAAATCGGGCGCTCTTATCAAGGATTAGCGGCGGAACTCGCCGGCGCAACCACCTCCACCGAAAGCACTCTCTCACTCCTCTACCAGCACGACAAGTCCGGCGACGGCAAGAAACGAGCCGGAGGCCAGTTGCTCGTTTCGCCCATGCGCGCCGGACAATAAATTCACCTTATTCCTGATCGACCTTGATGGAGCCCCGTTCCGGGTTACCGTCGTGACCTTAGCATCCGCCCTTCGTTTCCCTACTCTTAACCTTGGGGCGTCATCTTGCAGCGTCAAATCGACTGCCTGTGCCGCTCAGCAAATTTGACCAATCTGGAGCCGGTGATGAATCTTCACAACCGCAGTCGCAACCTCACACAAATGCCGATTTTGCTTTTGGCAACCTTCGCGATTTCTGCGTTTGCCTGGGGACAACAACACACCACGGCATCGAAGGCGTCAACTCAGCATGAGAGTAAGCCGACCCGCTCCAGTAGCCCCAGCACCGCCAGCACCACAAAAGCGCCTGTTCGCGCGCCGGAAGCCCCGGTTCGTGCGCCAGCGCCCAGTCGCGTAAACCAACCCACCGCATCGCATCCTGCTCCCCAACCAAGAAATAGCGCAAGCACAGCTTCGAGCCGCTCCGCAAACGCCCGCGTCACTCGAGCCCCTGAACCGGTCGGTGACAAGATCGGAGACATCTCGGAATATCGCCGAGGCCCGAGCCACACAGGCTCCCGCGCCCGTCCCCGTATCTTTAACGGGTGGTGCGTCATCGGGCGCCCTAGCGGGGGTTCGGGCAAACAGCCCAGTCCGCACTTTTAATCGTCCTTCTGATCGCACAATCGACTCGCACGATCAATCGCGACGGACTACAAATCCAGCACACTCTCCACGGCGGGCGCATGATCGTGAGCGAACGCAACGGAACGCGCATTGTGACCACGGACGCAGGTCGCGGCTACGTGCAGCATGCCTACCTCACCCGCGGCGGGCGCTCCTATTATTCGCGCACCTACTATGACGGTAAGTCCTACCGGGTGGGACTCTATCGCGGTTACAACTACGGCGGCCACCAATACTATGGCTACTATCCGGGCAACTGGTACCACCCCGGCTTTTACGGTTGGGCCTATCACCCATGGGGCGCGCCGGTACGTTGGGGTGCTGGAATTGGCGGCTGGGGTTGGGCGGGAACGCGCTGGTATGGCTACTATGGCGGATATTTCGCCCCCTATCCCGTCTATTCATCGGCGGCGTACTGGCTCACCGATTATTTGATCGCGGCTGATCTGCAAGCTGCCTATGCGGCTCAGGCGGGAACGAACGCCGACAATGCAGCACTGGGGTACGACGAGCCGCAGGCCGGCGATGCGAACTCCGGCTCGCCCGCACTCACTCCCGAAGTGAAGCAGGCGATCGCGGATGAAGTGAAGGCGCAACTGGCCGCCGAGCAACTGCAGTCCGCCCAGAGCAGCGATTCTTCCGACGCGCAAGCGCAGTCTGGACAAACGCAAGATCAAGCGCAGGATTCACAAGCGCAAGCTCCAGCATCCGCTAACCCTAACTTGCCGTCGGCGCTCGACCCCGCGCGACGCACCTTTGTCGTCCCCAGCAATATTACGGTCACAGCCGACGGCCAGGAATGTGAACTCACACCAGGTGACATCATCACGCGTCTCACTGACACTCCGGACGCCGACCAGAACCTCACCGCGATCATTTCGGCGAGCAAGAAAAAAGATTGCGCCCTCGACAAGAAAGTCGTCGTTTCTCTGGACGCGTTGCAGGAAATGCGCAACCACTTCGACGAACAACTCGACAGCGGCATAAAAATGCTGGCGGAAAAGCAGGGCACAGGTGGACTGCCCAAGGCCCCGGATACGGCCCAAACCGCCTCTGACGTTCCGCCGCCTCCGCCAGACACGACCGCTGCTAAAGATCTGAGCGATCAGGAGGCAGCCGCCGACCACGCCGAAATGCAGGCGAATCAGGAGGCCGCTGAGCAGCCAGCCGCGATGCCGATCCCCAAGTCGACTCAGGGAAATTCTCTCGGAGATATCGCCCGTCGATTGCGCGAGCAAAAAGCAGGCTCAAATTGACGCTCAAAGCCAGCCACCAGCAATCGACCGCCCATAACCGCGCCGGCCGAGTCAGCGCCCCACAACTAGATCCACGCAACTCCGCCGCAAGCGATCCCTAACCCCGCTCTGACTTCGGGGAGTCTTCCTGCCTGCTAGAATCAGTGGTTCACCAATGCACCTCGACTACATCCAAATCCTGTATCAGATGATCGCTTTTCTGTTTGCGATCAGCGTGCACGAGTCCGCCCATGCCTGGACGGCGTCCCGCTGCGGTGATCCCACCGCTCGTATGCTGGGCCGGGTCACTTTGAATCCGATTCGCACACATTGATCTGATTGGCACGATCGTCCTGCCGCTGGTCGCGGCCATCAGTGGTATTCCGTTGCTGGGCTGGGCCAAGCCCACGCCTGTCGATCCTCGAAATTTCAAAAATCCAATGTTCGACGACATTCTGACCTCGGTGGCGGGGCCGGTCAGCAACTTCATTGTCGCCACGGGAGCGCTTCTCCTGCTGGGGGGCATCGTGCTGTCGTCCGCCGCCGGAAGCTCTCTCGTCACCGGGCTTATCGCGGGAGACAACCTCTCTTCTTCCGACTCGATTCTGGCTCCGGTCGCAACCCTGCTGTTTGAGCTGATGTTCATCAACATCGTTCTCGCCGTCTTCAACCTGATTCCCGTTCCGCCGCTCGACGGCAGCCACGTGCTGCGCCATTTTTTGCCGGACTCGGCGCGCAACATTTACGACCGCATCGGTATCTTCGGACTGCTGGCGCTGGTCTATCTCGCTCCTGGCTTGATCACCGGATTGCTCCGGCCATTTGTTCACTTCTACTACAGGCTGCTGCTGAAATTCTGAATGACAACTCCGCTGAAGAAACGTGTACTGAGCGGCATGCGCTCGACCGGCAAGCTCCACCTGGGCAATTACGTGGGCGCGCTCGAAAATTGGGTGCGCATGCAAGACACCTACGACTGCTTCTTCTTCATCGCCGACTGGCACGCGCTGACCACCGACTACGCCGACACCTCGAACATCAAACAGAACTCCGTCGACGTTTTGCTCGATTGGCTGGCCGCCGGACTCGATCCCGCGAAGTGCGTGATGTTCATCCAATCGCACGTCCCGGCCCACGCCGAATTGCATTTGCTGCTCTCCATGATCACCCCGCTCGGATGGCTCGAGCGCGTCCCGACCTACAAAGAGCAAAAAGAAAACATCAAAGAAAAAGACCTGGGCACTTACGGATTCTTAGGTTATCCGGTGCTGCAATCGGCGGACATTCTGATCTACAAAGCCGACGTCGTGCCCGTCGGCGAAGATCAGGTGGCGCACGTCGAATTGACGCGTGAGATTGCTCGACGGTTCAATCTTTTATACTCCCCATTTTCTGCCAAAACAGAGTCAGGGAAAATCAGCGAAATCGATATCTATAGTCCCGTCTTCCCCGAACCCGCAGCCCTGCTCACGCCCGCCCCGCGCCTCCCCGGCACCGATGGCCGCAAGATGTCCAAGTCCTACGGCAATGCCGTGATGCTCACCGACCCCGAGCCGGTAGTGCGGCAAAAACTGAAGACCATGGTCACCGATCCCGCCCGCATTCGGCGCAGCGATCCCGGTAATCCGGACATCTGTCCCGTCGGCGACCTGCACAAAATATTCAGCAGCAAAGAAACGCTGGCGAAAGTCTACGAAGGCTGCCGCTCCGCCGGAATCGGCTGTATCGAGTGCAAAAGCTGGGCCGCCGACGCGCTCGTCCAAATCCTGAATCCCATGCAGGAGCGCCGTAAAAAATACGAAGACAATCCGCGCCTCGCGTGGGATATTCTGGAAGCTGGCTCGGCCCGCGCCCGCGAGGTTGCAGGCGCCACCATGGATGACGTTCGCCAGTCGATGGGCCTCGACTACGGACCCGCGAAGGATTCCAAGCAGTGACTGATTTGGACCTGAAAGATTTGTCTCAACCCATATCACAATCCGCGCCAGCCGCGACTTCCGGGCGCGGCGTCGTCATTCCTATTTCCTCCGGCAAGGCCGCCAAAGAGGCCGCAAAAGAGAAGGACAGAGCCAAAGACGATGCCAGCGATTTTCCTTTCGCCATCGAACTCGGAGAAATCTACGAAGGCCCCCTCGACCTGTTGCTCGACCTGATCCGCAAACAGGACATCAACATCTACGACATCCCCATCGCGAAGATTACCGCGCAGTATCTGACTTATGTCGAGCGCATCCGCGAGCTCGACGTAAACGTCGCCAGCGATTTCATCTACATGGCGGCCGTCTTGATTCATATCAAGTCCAAAATGCTGCTGCCTCGCGATCCTCTGGCTCCCGCCGACGCGCCCGATGATCCGCGCAACGAACTGGTCAACCGCCTGCTCGAACACGAGAAATTCAAATCCGCGGCGCAAATGCTTCTGCAAAAGCAGCAGATTGAAGACGCGGTGCTCAGCAATCCGGCGATTCGCGAATTCATGGACGCCGAAGGCACCGAACCAGAACTCGCCGCCGACGTCATCGACCTGGTTAAGACTTTTCAGCAGATATTAGACCGCGCGCGCACCCGGCCGATCCTCGAAGTCGACGAAGACACAGTCACCGTCGGCCAGATGATCCAGTATCTGCATCGCCGGCTCGCCCTTGAAGATCGTCCGATTCGCCTGAAGCAAATGTTGAGCAATGTGCCGTCGCGGCCGGCACTGGTCTGCATGTTTTTGGCGATGCTCGAACTCGTCCGCTTGCAGGCCATTCAGGTAAGGCAAGACCACGTCTTCGGAGAAGTCCTGGTCCGCAAACATTCCCACTTCGAAGAAGTCATGACCGAGCAAGCCGCCGTACGCGATGATTGGAAGTGAGGATGACTGGAAGTGAACATGATTGAAAAAACTGATCTATGAGTCTCAGACCCCAAATCGAAGCCATCATCTACGCGGCTGAAACGCCCATCTCCACCGACCAGATTCTTTCCCTCGTGAAAGAGTCCCTGCTCGCGGAGACTCCCGGAATCGACATCGCGGAAATGAAGTCCCGCGTCCGCGCCACGGTCGAAGAACTCATTGCCGATTACTCCGGCGCAAATCACGGCATCGAAATTCGCCAGGTTGCCGGTGGATATCGTATGTCCACCAAGCCCGATCAGCATGATGTCGTCCGCGCCTTCGCCAAAAGCCTCAAGCCGCCGTTCCGCCTGTCGCTCCCCGCACTCGAAACTCTTGCCGTCATTGCCTACAAGCAGCCGGTGACCGTCCCCGAGATTAGCGAAATCCGAGGCGTAGATTCTGGCGGAGTCATCGCCACCCTGCTCGACCGCAAACTGATCACGACCGCTGGCAGAAAAGCCGTAATCGGCCGGCCAATTCTCTACAAGACCAGCAAAGAATTTCTGCTCCGCTTCGGCCTGAAAGACGTCCACGAACTGCCCAGCATGGAAGAATTCGAAAAACTCCTGGCCGAATCATTCCAAAGCGACCTGCCCTTAGCTGCCAGCGCACCTGCAGGTGAAAATGAATCTCCGGTAGAGACGCGGCTCGCTACCTCTCACATGGAAGAAGAATTGAACGAACCCGAACCATCGCCCGAAGAAGAAACCGAAATGCCAACCGGCACCAATCCGGAGTAGCCATGCCAGCCGAACGTTTGCAAAAGATTATCGCTGCTGCCGGAATCGCATCCCGCCGCAAATCCGAAGAACTCATCACCTCCGGCCGCGTCGTCGTCAACGGACAGGTGGTCACCGAACTCGGCACCAAAGCCGATCCCGATACCGATCACATCCGTGTCGATGGCAAGCTGCTGCAGGGCCCCGAGCGTTTCACCTACGTCGCGTTGAACAAGCCCAAGGGCTACGTGACCACCGTCAGCGACGAAAAGAAACGCCCCACCGTCATGGATCTCGTCGGCAAAGTAAAAGGGCGCGTCTATCCCGTCGGCCGCCTCGATTGGGCCAGCGAAGGCCTTATCCTGATGACCAACGATGGCGCTCTGGCCAACGGATTGATGAAAGCCTCGTCAAACGTTCCGAAAGTTTATGTCGTCAAGGTCGCGGGCCAGCCCGACGAAGTGAAGCTCGACAAACTCCGTCGCGGAGTTTCCATCGCAGAAAAAGGTGGACGCCGCGTTCGTACCGCTCCCGCGAAAATTCGCCTGATTCGCGAAGGCGATAATCCCTGGCTCGAAGTGACCATCATTGAAGGCCGCAATCGCCAGGTCCGAAAAATGTTTGAAGAAGTCGGGCACCACGTCGAAAAAATTCGCCGCGTGCAATACGGCCCGCTCGCCCTCGACGTCCCGCCCGGAGATTGGCGCAATCTCACGCTGCTCGAGGTCGCCAAACTCAAATCCGCCGCCGCCGGAGAAAGAGTCCCCAGCCCGCCCCGCCCAGAGATCTCGCTCCATCCGCCGAAACCCGCAGTCAAGACGACAAAGCCGTTTCGCGCGCCACGACCCGCGCCGGGAGCAAGGCCGTCCTACAGATCCAGCACTCCGAAGCCAGCCCACTCCGCGAAATCAACTTTCAAATCTTTCAAATCGCGATCCGACAAGCCCCCGTTTTCCGAAAGAAGGCCGCCCGCAGCCAGATCCGGATCGGCCAGATTCGAATCAAAAAGTTCGGAGCCGAGAAAATTCGGATCGGCCGGATTCGAGTCGAAGAAATCTGAGCCGAGAAGATTCGGATCAACCGGGTTCAAATCGAAAAGAACCGAGCCGAACAGATTCAAATCGAAAACAGAGTCACCGTCAGAACAGAAGCCGTTCAAACCACGTTCACCCAGGCCCGCAAGCGGCAAGCGACCATTCGCCCCGAGTTCGCCTTCACGTTCAGGAAATTCACCGCGCCCAGGAAGTTCGTCCCGCCCCTCCGCGCGCCCCGCAAATCGTCCGTTCCGAGGCCCCAAGCGTCCGCACCGCTAGCCGTTCGGTGCTCTGATTTTCGCTTTATTGACTGGTGTGGTGACGAGACTGTGCCCCGTCCGGGAGCACAACGACCTTCAAGCCTTGGCGGCTTTCGTGGAAGGGCACGGCTTCAGCCGCCCCGGAACATAACTCTCGCTCGCGATCGCTAACGCCGCGCGTCCATAATCATCGGCAACCGCGCCGCGCCGTACAACCCCGCGTCGCTTCCTAACAGGGCGCGCGTAATAATGGTCCTCGGTCCCGAACCCGGCGCCGTCAGCGCGGACGCTCCCTCTTTCACCACCGAAGTGTCGTAGGGCGCAGTCGCAGCGTACACGAACGAACGCCGGCGCAACTCTTCAAACACCGAAGGCGCGAAAGCTTCCCATGCGCTCCCAACGCCACCGCCAATTACATAAATCGGAAGGTTCAACGAATTCACCATGGCCGAAAGCACGATCCCCAGACAACGACCCACATATCGAAAAATACCGCGCGCATCTTCGTCGCCCTGGATCGCCAGATCGTAAATCGACTGCGCGCTGAACTCCGGATCAGAGTTCGCCGCTGCCGCCAACGCCGACGCCCCGTTCTTCGCAATCGCTTCCCGCGCCATGCGGAGCACCGCAGGCGCCGACGCGTACTGTTCCAGGCATCCGCGATTCCCGCATCCGCAGACGTGCCCGTCCGCATCCACGGTCGTATGTCCAAATTCTCCCGCCATCCCATTCGCGCCGCGCCAGATGTCCCCGCCCATCACCAATCCGCCGCCAACGCCGGTACCCAGCGTCAGCATCACCATGTCCGAGAAATCTTTCGCCGCGCCCAACCACTGCTCTCCCAGGGCCGCCACGTTGGCGTCGTTCTCCAGAATTACAACCGTATTCAACCGCTTCTCAATCGCGTCTCGAGCCGGATACCCCACCCAGTCCTGCAAATTAGGAGATTCGCAAACCACGCCCGTCCGCATGTCGATGATCCCCGGCACCC
The DNA here is from genome assembly GCA_963807725.1 of uncultured Acidobacteriaceae bacterium. Classification (GTDB taxonomy): domain Bacteria; phylum Acidobacteriota; class Terriglobia; order Terriglobales; family Acidobacteriaceae; genus Acidiflorens. The sequence goes on along the minus strand of CAWECL010000019.1, from coordinate 430,473 downwards.
CCACGCCGATCCCCAGCAGCGGAGCCGAATTTTTGAATTTATCCGACATCGCCTGGATGGCGTCGCACATATCGGCAATGACCAGGTCGCGCCCCCGCGCAACCTTCGTACCGAGCGTGACTTTCTCCACCAGCGTTCCCTGCTCATCCACGGCTGCAATACGCAGGTTCGTGCCGCCAAGATCGACTCCAATTGCAAATTTCTTCATAGAATTGAACCGCAGAGGACCGAATTTGCAGACTTAATTCCTCGGCTCGCTCGCAACGACAACCATCTGGGTAGCAGTGGAATTCGGGAAGTATGAATCAACAGATAGCCTCAAACCCGTTTCTTTTTTACAGGGCGAGTATCGATCCGTCAACTATTAAATCGTTATATTAGGCCTATTTTTGACATTTCTGGCAATAGTGACTGCTGCGCCCGGCCAGTACCACCCGGCGGATAGGTGTCCCGCAGACCATACAAGCCTCGCCTTCGCGGCCATAAACTCGATGCTGAAGCTGGAAAAATCCCTCGTCTCCGCCAGCGTCCACGTAGTCGGAAATCGTAGATCCGCCCAACGCGATCGCCTCGCGCAGCACTTCCTGCACGGCACGGTAAAGTTTAGAAAATTGTTCACGCGTGATGGATGACGCTCGCCGCCGCGGTCGAATGCCCGCCCGAAACAGGGACTCGTCGGCATAGATATTACCCACGCCGCGCAGCAACTTCTGATTCAACAGCGCGCTCTTGATCGGAGTCTTGCGCCCCCGGAAAAGTGCGATGAACTCTTCTTCGCTCACCTCCAGCGGCTCCACTCCGCCGGGATCGAACGCGCCCGCGCCAGAATCAACGTGAACGCTAAGCTTGCCAAACATCCGCGGATCAACGAATCGTAGTTCACGTCCCGAAGCAAGCTTGGCGATCAGATGCGTGTGTTTGACGATGTCCGCATCATCTTCGCTGACAACCATCCGCCCTGTCATTCCCAGATGCACAATCCATTGCGCAGCCGAAAGGCGTTGATCCTTTGGAGACGCCGCTAGCCGCGTCCTACCGCGAACCGGGCGCGTGTGTGTTTTCTTACCCGACGCTTCCCCCTCCAGGTCAAACACGATGTGCTTGCCCGCACGATGCACCCGCAAAATGCGCTTGCCCTCAATGGTCGAGGCGATCACGCCAGCAGCAGACTTGAGCACCTGCGGTCGCGACCCAATCCACACCGACTCGATCGTGTCTCCCGCCACGCGACTATTCAATCCGCGCGCGATCGTCTCAACTTCAGGAAGTTCCGGCATAAATTCAGAATACAAGATGCGCAGACGTTGGGTTTGTCCTTGACCTTCCTGAAAACTGATGGCTGAGTGCTGACACCTAAAACACGTTTGCCCCTCCACCGCCCGATTCGGTATGCTAAAGCGTACACACCGGTACCGCCGATCTTCCCAGTTCCCAGTCTCTTCAGCAGCAACGGAGCGGCAAGTGTGTGTGCGACCCTGGGGCGGCCTGACGGCCGCGCATATTCCAATTGGAGTTTGAATTGAGCAGAGGCAGAACTGCGGTCATCGTCGGCGCCCAGTGGGGCGACGAAGGCAAAGGCAAGATCGTCGACGTACTCACGCAAACATTTTCCGTCGTCGCGCGCTACGCCGGCGGACACAACGCCGGACACACCGTCATCATCAACGGCAAAAAATTTATCCTGCAACTCGTGCCCGGCGGCGTCCTTCGCCCGGAGTGTATCAGCGTCGTCGGCAACGGCGTCGTCATTGACCCGTTGGCCTTTCTGAAGGAAGTCGCATCGCTTCGCGCCGCTGGCGTGAAAGTCGATGGCAATCTTTTCGTCTCCAACCGGGCGCAGGTCATTCTTCCCTACCACCGCATGATGGAACTCGGCTCTGAGAACGCGCCCGGCCGCGTGAAAATCGGAACCACCTCGCGCGGCATCGGTCCCGCATACGAAGACAAAATGGGACGCCGTGGATTGCGCGTCGCCGATCTCCTCGACACTCCACTGCTGCGCGCTCACATCAACAATGCGTGCCGCGAAAAAAACATGATCGCGCACGCGCTCTTTAATTCTGAGCCCCTCGACGCCGACAAAATGTTCCATGAATATGCCGCGGCCGCCGAAGAGCTTCGTCCCTTCGTTCGCGACACCGCGCTCCTGCTGAACCAGGCCTTGGCCGAAGGCAAGTCGATTGTCTTCGAAGGCGCGCAAGGCACGATGCTCGATATCGACCACGGCACCTATCCTTTTGTGACTTCTTCCAGCGCAACTTCTGGCGGCGCGGCCACTGGAACCGGCGTGCCTCCAACCGCGATTGACACCGTCATCGGCATCACCAAGGCCTATTGCACCCGCGTCGGCAGCGGTCCATTTCCAACCGAGCTTTTGGACGCGCAAGGTGAAGACCTGCGCAAACGCGGCAATGAATTCGGTGCGGTCACCGGCCGTCCGCGCCGCACCGGTTGGCTCGATTTGCCTCTGCTCCGTTACGCTGGCATGATTAATGGAATCTCATGGCTGGTGGTCACAAAGCTCGACGTTCTCGATCACCTCACCGAGATTCCAGTTTGCGTTGGTTACAAAGTGGACGGCAAGCCGACGGACGAGATTCCGGCGCAGGCATGCGGCTACGAAAACATCGAATGTATCTATCGCAACATGCCGGGCTGGGCCACTCCAACCCAGTCCATCAGGACGGTCGAGGCATTGCCCAAGGCCGCTCGCGAATATATGGACTTCATCGAGAAACAAACGGGAGCGCAAGTAGGAATGATCTCAACCGGCCCCGACCGCGATCAAACCATCTTGGTGCCGGAATTTATAAAGCAGCTGGGGTTGAAAAATTAAGACTGAAAAACTGGAAGTTGTCGCCGTAGCAATACCGCAAGTGCACCGAAATCAGACGCCCCTTCAGGGGCCCTAAACAGAACGGAGCGACGGATGGTGGTGTTGGCCGTAACCTGGATGGCAAAAGTTGGACGCGAGTCCGAAGTAATGGCGGTCTTTGAAAAACTCACAACCGAATCCCGCAAAGAGCCGGGCTGCGTGATGTATCAGGTGCACAAGCACAAAACCGACCCGCGCCGGTTCTTCATCTACGAGCAATACAAGGACGATGCCGCGCTCGAAACGCATCGCTCCTCGCCGCACTTTCTTCAATACGCCAAAAAAGATTTACCCAAAATCGGAGACCGCACCGAAGGCCATTTGTTCGAACCGCTCGGATAACAATCTCGACCGAATGACGACCCCGCATCCGCGGATGACCGCACCCGTCACCCAGGTTGCTTGTCCGCCATCAGCACACCGCCGGATGCGTAGCTCTCTTTCGAGACTTCTACAAACGCGACGATGATGCCCTCCCGATGCGCCCCTGCTTCTTCCACCATCGCATCGGTAATGCGCTGCGCAACCTTGCGCTTCTGGTCGGCCGTGCGGCCTTGCAGCATTGTGACTTGAACGATAGGCATCGATTCCCCTTCTACTGCGCCAATTCGTATCCCGCGAAGAAAAAGCTCAACTCGAAACGAGCGGTCTCATCCGCGTCCGACCCATGGATAGCGTTGTGCTCAATACTGCTGGCCCATTTCTTGCGGATGGTTCCTTCTTCAGCGTTGGCCGGGTTGGTAGCTCCCATCAGTTTGCGCAGATCGGCGATGGCATTTTCTTTTTCCAGAGCCAGCGCCACGATCGGCCCGCTGGACATGAAAGCAGTCAGCGAATGATAGAAGGGCCGGCTCGCATGGACAGCGTAAAACTGCTCCGCCTGATGCTGCGAAATTTCCAGCATCTTCATGGCTAGAATCCGAAAGCCGTTCTTTTCGAACTGCTCGATGATGTCTCCGACAGCGTTTCTCTTGACCGCGTCGGGCTTCACGATGGTGAGTGTGCGTTCCAGTGTTTTCATAAGTTCAGGTGTCAGCTCTCAGGTATTAGTTTTCAGGAATACTCGTCAGCTTCGAATCGCGTCGGTCTATAGGGGACGACGACCCAACGTTCTAGACCTTCGCTCCCAGCGCCGCAGCGAGCGTCTCGCCAATATCCGCTGGTGATTTTGCTACCTTCAGGCCGGCTTTTTCCATAGCCGCAATTTTCTCCGCCGCAGTGCCTTTTCCGCCCGAGATGATGGCTCCGGCATGGCCCATGCGCCGTCCCGGAGGCGCGGTCTGTCCGGCGATGAAGCCCACGACCGGCTTCTTCATGCGCGTTCTTACAAACTCCGCCGCAGCCTCTTCAGCATTGCCGCCGATTTCGCCAATCATGATCACAGCTTCGGTCTGCGGATCGCGATTGAACAAGTCGAGCGCGTCCACAAAATTCGTTCCAATGATGGGATCGCCGCCGATGCCGATCGCAGTCGACTGTCCGATACCGCGCTGCGTCAGTTGATGCACCGCTTCATAAGTCAGCGTGCCCGAGCGCGACACGATTCCCACGTTGCCTTCTTTGTGAATCGATGCCGGCATGATTCCAATCTTGCATTTGCCCGGAGAAATAATGCCCGGACAGTTCGGACCGATCAGCCGCGAGCGCCGCGTCTGCAAAAATTCCCACGCACGCGCCATATCCAGCGTCGGGATGCCTTCGGTGATGCAGACAATCAGTTCGATCTCGGCGTCCGCCGCTTCCATAATCGCGTCGGCCGCAAACGGAGGCGGCACAAAAATCACCGTCGCATTTGCGCCCGTCTTGTCCGCCGCTTCCTGCACGGTGTTGAAGATCGGCCAGCCTTCGTGGGTCGTCCCACCTTTGCCCGGAGTGACGCCGCCCATCACCTGCGTCCCGTAAGCCGCGCACGCCTTGGCGTGAAAAGTGCCTTCGCGCCCAGTCAGGCCCTGCACGATTAATCGAGTTCTCTTATCGACCAGAATTGACATAAATACTCTCGGAAATACGTCTCACGACTGGTTACGCCGCACCCTTGGCCGCCGCAACCACCTTGTCAGCCGCGTCTTTCATGGTTTCGGCCACCACAAAGTTCAGTCCTGACTCCATCAGAATCTTCTTTCCTTCCTGAACATTCGTGCCTTCCAGTCGCAGCACCACCGGCAGAGTCAGATTCGTTTTCTTCGCCGCTTCGACCACTCCCGACGCCAGCGTATCTACGCGCAAGATGCCGCCGAAAATATTGATCAACACGGCGCGGACACTCTTATCGCTCAGCAAAATTTCAAACGCATGCGCAACTTGCTCAGCATTCGCGCCCCCGCCCACATCCAAAAAGTTGGCGGGCATCCCACCGGCGTACTTGATGATGTCCATGGTCGCCATGGCCAGCCCGGCGCCGTTCACCATGCAACCCACGCTGCCATCGAGCTTGATGTAGTTGAGGTTGTATTTCGACGCTTCCACTTCCAGCGGATCTTCTTCCGTAACGTCACGCAGTTCTTTCAGATCGGGATGCCGGAACAGCGCGTTATCGTCGAACGTCACCTTCGCATCGAGCGCGAATAATCGGCCGTCGGTGCAGGTGATGAAAGGATTAATTTCCATAAGCGACGAATCTGTGTCCAGAAACGCGCGATACAGCCCCGTCAAAAATTGCACCGCGGGATTCATCTGCGCCGGCTTCAGCCCTAGCGCAAAAGCGATCTTGCGCGCCTGAAACGGCTCCAGTCCCATGCCCGGATCGATGTACTGCTTCAAAATCGCGTCCGGAGTTTCCTCCGCGACCTGCTCAATATCCATGCCGCCCGCAGCGGACGCCATGAATACCGGCTTGCCCTCGCCACGATCCACCAGAATTCCCAGATAGAGTTCTTTTTCGATCGGCAGCGTCTCTTCGATTAGCAAGCGCCGCACCACGCGGCCTTCCGGCCCCGTCTGGTGTGTGATCAGCGTCATCCCCAGCATCTTGCCCGCGATTTCGCCCGCCTCTTCCACCGACTTCGCAATCTTTACGCCCCCGCCTTTGCCGCGACCGCCCGCGTGAATCTGCGCCTTGACCACGACTCCAGTCGCACCCGAGCCCAGCAGTTCCTTCGCCGCCGCTTCGGCTTCTTCGCGCGTCGTCGCCATCGTGCCTCTGGGCACGGCGACGCCAAACTTCTTCAGAATTGCTTTGCCCTGATACTCATGAATTTTCATAACGATCCCAACTGAAAACGATCCAAACTGGAAAGTACCCCGCTTGCGGCTTCAACGGCAGTCCAGCAAACTTTTGATTCTATAAGACGGGAGTGGAATCGGCAAAGCTAGGGGTGGCGGGGTAACAGGGCGGACTAATGTCCCGCGACGCGGAACACTGCGCGCATCCGATTCACTCGCTATAAACCCTTACTTGCCGCCGACCGATTGCAAACACCGACCATAAAGTTCCAGCAAATGTGTCGCGTAATCCTCTGGCTTAGCGGCCGCTCCCGTTCCCTGGAAGCCGACTCCGGTGCCCGTGGTCTTGCCGTAGCTGGTCGTCATGGCGATAAATTTCATGAGGTCGAGCGCGATATCTTCGTTGCGGCGGGAGCCTAGAGGAAGACCGGACGTTTCCATAATAAAAACCCCTCTTTAAGATTGAAACGAGAATTCAGACGCGAAGCCCTTATGCGCCGGTTCTTCGGACGCTGCCGCGATGATAGCAGAACCATCGCGGCGAAAAACTCCCGCGCAAAAATCTACGGAGCAACTCCAAGCTGCCAGAACAGAAAACTCAACTCATCCACCGAGTCGCCGATATCCTGCGTCGTCGAACGGCCGCGCGAATGTCCCGCTTGCAGTTCGTAACGCATCAGAATCGGTCGATCGGAGCCAGTCTCCGCCTGCAGCAACGCGGCCATCTTGCGAGCATGCAGCGGAGCTACCCGCGTATCGCCGTCTCCTGTCATGAACAACACCGCCGGATACTTCTCGCCCTGTTTCACGTGCTGATACGGCGAATAAGCATAGAGCCACTTGAACGCGTCGGCGTCTTTGGCCGCTCCATACTCCGATACCCAGAACTGGGCCTCCATGAACTGGTCGTAACGCAACATATCGAGCAACGGATGCCAGCAGATCACGGCGCGATAAAGCTCCGGACGCTGCGTGAGCGCCGCGCCCACCAGCAATCCGCCATTGCTTCCGCCCAGAATCGAGAGCTTCGAAGGATTGGTGTACTTGTTCTGAATCAGCCACTCCGCCGCGGCGATGAAATCATCGAACACATTTTGTTTTTTCTCGCGCATGCCGGCCTGATGCCATGCCTCGCCAAATTCTCCGCCGCCGCGAATGTTGGCCAGCGCGTAGACGCCCCCTCGCTCCGCCCAGATGATCGCGTCTGAACTGAAATTCGGTGTATTGTTTACCCCGAACCCGCCATAAGCCTCGAGCAGCACCGGGTTTGAGCCGTCGAGCTTCAGGCCCTTCGCATAAACCAGAAACATCGGAACCTTGGTCCCGTCTTTCGACGCGTACCAGACCTGCTTGGCCTCGAATTTCGCTGGATCGACCGGAACCTTAACCTGCGCCCAAACCGTTTGCTGGCCGCTGCTCATCTCGACGCGATAGATGGTCGGAGGAATCGCGAATGACGCATACGAAAAGTAAAGAGATTTATTCTCCCACTTGCCCTGAATGTCGAACACCGAACCCAGCGCGGGCAGGTTCAAGTCGAAAGCTAACTTGCCATCCGGCTGAAACGCCTTCAGCATCGAAGTCGCATTGTGCACATAGTTAATCAGGATTTTGCCGCCGGCCCAGGCCACGTTATCGATCGCGTTCTCGGATTCCGGAACCACCTCGCGCCAATTCTCCGGCCCCGGCTTCGCCATGTTCATCGCGATGTTCATAACCATGATGCGGCCTTTGGGCGCCTTGTAATTGGTCTGCAAAAACATTTCGTCGCCCACCGCAAAGCCGTAAGTACGAGCATCCAAATCCTTAATCAGCGGCTCGATGGGTCCATTCTTCTTCAAGTCTTGCACCCAGATCTCAACTTTGTCGGCAGCAGAACCGTGGATGGCGTGAATCACCAAATGGCGTCCATCTTCCGATGGGCTGCCGACAACAATCACATCTTTCCCGTAGCCTTTGCCAAACACGTCGACGTCGGCGTCCGGCTTGGTGTGCAGTTTGTGAAAGCGCACGCGCGGCCCCGCGTCGCCCACATCGTCCAGCATAGAAGAGTAGTAAAACCCGCTCCCATCGGGCATGAACGACACGTCGAAATACACTCGCGCCGGCAGAACGTCAGCCAGATCTTTTTTCGTCGCCAGGTCGAGCAGGTGCAACTCCATTTCGTCCTTGCCGCCGGCGCGGATGCCATAGACCAGCAACTTGCCATCTCTCGACGCATCCATGATCTCAACGTTGGCCGAGTGATCCGCGCTCATCGGATTCGGATCAATCAACACTTCTTCCGGACCATCGCCCAGGCGCGTGTAGATCACGAACTGCTCCTGGTCGGCCCCGCGCTTGCGATAAAACAACCGGCCGCCACGCTCAATCGGAGAACCGATGCGCTCCACTTTCTTCAGTTCGCCCAATCGCTTTTCCAGGCGCTCGCGGCCCGGCCAGCTGTCCAGCAGCTTGTGCGTGTATTCATTCTGCGCTGTGATCCAGGCGCGAGTCTCCGCCGACTGTTGATCCTCAAGCCAACGGTACGGATCGGCGATCGTGACGCCATGCAAAGTTTCCGTGACCTCGCCCCGCTTCGTCGCCGGAGGAGTCGAGGCCGTTTGGGCCAGCGCGAAACTGGCAGACAAAACAGTGGTTAACAGAAGCTTCAAAACTCTGAGGATCATCTTTTCTCCGGGCGGCATTCTGCCGCTCACTGCATTCAATGTCAAGCTTGCGCGGTCGCGGTGGGGGCGCGACGATGTCTAGCCTACCTCAACCAGCCCGTAACTCAGCGACCAGCGCGACCGCATTTCGCGCAGCGCCCGGTCAATTTCGGTTTTAGATATCTCTTGATTAGGACCGCCAACCACGAATGCCGCCTCGCGCTTCGCCGCTTCCAGCAGTTCGCGATCGCGAATAATGTTCGCCACCCGGAAGCTTGGAATGCCGGCCTGCTTGGTACCGAAAAACTCTCCCGGCCCGCGCAGTTCCAGATCAAGTTCAGCAATCTGAAAACCGTCGTTCGAGCGCACCATGGCGTCGAGGCGTCGCTCCCCGTCTTCCGAAACCTTGCCGCCGCGCATCAGTATGCAATAAGACTTAGCCGCGCCTCGGCCAATCCGTCCGCGGAGCTGGTGGAGTTGCGCCAATCCAAAGCGGTCGGCATGTTCAATCACCATCACCGTCGCGTTCGGAACATCCACTCCAACTTCGATCACCGTGGTCGCCACCAGTATCTCGATCTTGCCTTGTTGAAATTCGCGCATCACGTGTTCTTTTTCGTCAGCATCCAGTCGCCCGTGCAACAAGCCCACGTGAAGCGCGCGAAAAATCTTTTCCCGTAATTGCCGGTGCATTTGTTGCGCGGCCTTCAACTCGCGTTCTTCGTTCTCCTCGATCACCGGATAAACCACGTAAGCCTGATGTCCGGCGGCGATTTGCTTGCGCACAAAGTCCCATACGTCCTGCGCCCGCTCGTCCGCCACCGAACGCGTCACCACCGGGGTTCGTCCCGGAGGCAGTTCATCGAGCACCGAAACATCAAGATCGCCATACAAAGTCAGCGCCAGCGTCCGCGGAATAGGCGTCGCCGTCATCACCAGCACATCGGGCTCAGCCAGCTTCGAGCCTTCATCCGATTTCTTCATCAGCTTCAGCCGCTGCATCACGCCGAAGCGATGCTGCTCGTCCACCACCACCAAACCGAGATTTTCGAATTCGACGCGATCCTGAATCAACGCATGCGTCCCGATGACAAGTTGCGCGTTGCCTTGCGCGATATGGCGGCGAATATCTCTTTTGCGATCCTGCTCGATCGAGCCGGTCAGAAGAACGATGCGGTATCCGGCGCTTTCCAGAATCCGACGCGCCGAAAAATAATGCTGCTGCGCCAGAATCTCAGTCGGCGCCATCAATGCCACCTGATAGCCATTCTCGATCGCGATGATCGCAGCCTGAAAAGCTACAATCGTTTTGCCCGATCCGACGTCGCCCTGCAGCAAACGCCGCATCGGGCTTGGCATCTGCATGTCGGTAGCGATCTCTTTCAGCACTTTTTTCTGCGCGGTCGTCGGATGAAACGGAAGTATCTTCTTAATCGACTCGCGAACTTTGTCATTCAACTGAAAGGCGATTCCCGTCTGCGCTTTCTGCTCGCGGCGTTTGAGTTCGAGTCCAAGCTCGATGAAAAACAACTCATCGAAAATCATCCTTATGTGCGCCGCAGTCCGCGCCGATTGCAGGTCATGGAAGCTTTCGCCGGCATCGGGCCAATGCACTTTCAACAATGCTTCCTGCTGCGGAATCAGGCTCAAATGGGCGCGCACCGCGGCTGGTATCGGATCGTGCAACTCAGGATTCAGATTCTCCAGCGTCCATCGAATAATCCGCCGGAACCAGCGCGGCGTCAGCTTGCCTTCCGGTAGATTCGTAGATAGGGACGATGCGGCCGATCTCCAGCGACGCGGCTGCTTTTTTTTCTGCTTCGTCCGCTCCCCCTTCTTCGTTAATGTCGCCTAGAATTTCGAATTGCGGCTGCATGATTTGCAGTTGGCCATCGCGATCGGCTTCAACTTTGCCGTAGAGCGCCACCATCTGTCCCGCCTGAAAGCGGTCTTGCAGATACGCGGCGTTGAACCAGAGGCATTTCAACTTGGCGCGGCCCTGGCCCACCGTCAGTTGGAAAATAGGCATGCGGCGCGCGCGAAATAATCCCGAGTTGCGGACTTCCGCGATCACCGTCGCCATTTCTCCGGCGCGCAGTTCGGCAACCGAGCGCGGATTCAGGCGATCTTCGTAGCGAAACGGCAGGTAGTGCAGCAGGTCGTCGACGGTGGCAATGCCCTTGGCCGCCAGCACCTCGGCCAGCCGAGGCCCAATGCCTTTCACAAACTGCACTGGAGTAGAGAGTTCCAGCATCTTAGCGATGGTAGCAGGAGATTTCAGCCGGAACGGAGGCAGGCATGACATCTACCCCGATTGGAAATAAGACAAAGAATAAAGCGAGTAAGAGAACAACGAGTAATTTTCTCGACGCCCTGGTTGCCGTGCTCGCCGGAAACGCCATTTATTATCTGCTCATGCCGCACCTGCCGGCGACGGCGCGACACCGGCTCTTTCAAGAAGACTGGGGGCTGCTGCTCGATTTCGCAATCTGCACCGTGATTTTCGTAGCCGTGAAATACACCCGCCGGAACTAAGCAGCCCACCTCGTCTCAGCAGCGAATTTCATTTAGTAGACTGATTGTGTTCCATCTCCATATCCCATGCTGAAGCCGCGGCCATCGATTCTCGGATTGAGTCCCTATCGCTCGCCCATCGGCAACCGCGCCGGCCTGAGCCTCGACCTCAACGAAAGCATGGCCGGATGTTCGCCGCGAGTCCTCGCGCGTCTGCGCTCGCTCTCGGCTCAGGAAGTATCGTTCTATCCTCAACGTGAGGCCGGTGAATCGCTGGTTGCAAATTTCCTCGGCCTCGCGCCCGAACAGGTCTTGCTGACCAACGGTATGGACGAAGCCCTGGCGCTCGTTTTCGCCACTTATCTTGGCTCGAATGCAGATGAAGATGAAAAACGCCAGAACGGCGAATTGCTCTTCGCCGACCCCACCTTCGTGATGTATCCGATATTAGGCGAGGCGCTCGGAGCGAAAATCGTGCGCCTGCAATCGGGCGAAGATCTGGCTCTTCCCGTGGCCGATTTTCTGGCCCGTATTTCCCCGCGTACCCGCGTCATCGTGATAGCGAATCCCAATAATCCCTCTGGACTCGCGGCTTCTCGCGCGGATCTAGTCAAAATTGTCGCCGCCGCGCCCCATGCAGCCGTCGTGATCGACGAAGCCTATGTCGACTTTTGCGATCCGACGTCAACCGCCGCAACGTTGCTGCCCGATCTCGCCCAATACCCGAATCTCTTCGTCGCCCGCACGTTTTCAAAAGCATACGGCCTCGCCGGCCTCCGCCTCGGCGTCATCACCGGCGCAGCCGAGCAGATCGGCTATCTGCGCCGTCACGCATTGCCCTTCAATGTAAATTCCGCAGCATTAGCCTGCCTCGAAGAAGCCCTCGCAGATCAGGCTTTCGTAAGGGAGCACGTCGCGCAGGTACAGCAGGGCCGCGAGCGCTTGACCCGATTGTTCTCCGAACTCGGCCTTCGTTTCTGGCCCAGCCACACGAATTTTGTGCTGGTGCGCATCGGCGCGCAACTGAAAGCATTCATCGAGGCGATGCAGCGGCGCGGCATCGTCGTCCGCGACTCATCTTCGAATCCAGGCTGCGCAGGATGCGTGCGCATCACCATTGGGACGCCCGCGCAGATGGAAGCCGTCCTACCAGCCATTCGCCAGTCGATTACGGAGACTTGTATTTAGCGGGTGCAACCGAGCGGCAAAATCTGGCAACCTATTCGCATGACCACGATTCTGCTGCTCACTCTCTCCAACATTTTTATGACTTTTGCCTGGTATGGACATTTGAAGTATCGGCACGCCCCACTATTCAAAGTCATCGTCATCAGTTGGCTGATTGCTTTTGCGGAATACTGTTTTCAAGTGCCCGCCAATCGCATCGGATCGTACGAATTCAGCGTCGCCCAGTTGAAGACCATCCAGGAAGTGATCACTCTGACCGTGTTTTCAGTTTTCTCGGTGCTCTATCTCAAAGAACCGCTGAAGTGGAATTACGTCGTCGGCTTCGCCATGATGGTCGGCGCCGTCGCGGTGATTTTCAAGAAATGGTAAGTCCAGCCAAACACTCTCCTTCGCGGCGAACCCTGCTCGGCCTCGATTGGCTTAATTTTCTCCTCGCTGACGTGCAGACGGGGGTGGGGCCATTCCTCGCGATCTACCTCGCCGGCTACAAATGGAACGAAGAACGCGTGGGACTCGCGCTCACGGTTGGTGGAATTGCAGGAATCCTGGCCCAAACGCCGGCGGGCGGACTTGTAGATTTTCTGCGATCGAAGCGAGCATTGATCGCCGTGGCCGTGGCCGCCCTTGCTGCGGGGGCTCTCGTCATCGCTTTTTTCCCCTCGTTCTGGCCCGTCACCGGTGCACAGGTCTTGATCGGAGCCACGTCCAGCGTCTTCCTTCCAGCCATTTGCGCAATGTCGCTCGGAATCGTAGGCCGTTCCGCCTTCGACATCCGCCAGGGCCGCAACCAGACGTTCAACTCGGCAGGTAACGTGGTTGCGGCTGTATCCATGGGCCTGCTTGGCTACTTCGTTTCCAATCGCAGCATCTTTTTCTTCGTGACCGCTTGCACGCTGCCTACCATACTGGTTCTGTCTTTAATCAACCCGGGCGAGATCGACTATGAGCTCGCTCGCGGCGCAAGTGACGGTACGAAAGGCGGCAAAGCCGAAAGCATCCGAGTGCTCTTTCAGGATCGCCCACTGGTGATCTTCCTCTTCTGTGCTGTCATGTTCCATTTTGCGAATGCCGCAATGCTGCCGCTCCTCGGCGAGATGCTCGCCCAAGGCCGGGGACGGAGCTCGATGCTGTTCATGTCAGCCTGCGTGGTGACCACCCAACTCGTCGTCACCCTGATCGCGTCCTGGTCGGGACGGGTGGCCGGAACCTGGGGTCGAAAGCCAATCCTGCTGATTGCGTTCGCCGTGCTTCCGATTCGTGGCATTCTGTACACCCTCACCTCAAACACGGAGTTGCTTGTGGCCATCCAGATCATGGACGGCATCGGCGCGGGGATTTTCGGAGTTGTGTCCGTGCTGGTTATTGCCGATCTGACACGCGGTACCGGGCGATTTAATCTCACGCTGGGAGCGATTACTACTGCGGTCGGTATCGGAGCCGCTCTGAGTCAGTTCATCGCCGGTAGTATCGTGCACCACGTGAGCTTTCGCGCCGGTTTTCTCTTTCTCGCGGGAGTGGCGTTGGCAGCATTCGCGATTCTCCATTTCTTCATGCCAGAGACGCGCAACATACGGTTGGCAGCCAAGTCACAGAGCGTAGCGTAGCTCCTCTAGTCGGGTTCGCGATTGTAGCCATGTCCTGTCGATGCGGTTTCCCGTATTATGAAGAGTTTCCTGGACTAGAAACTGAGCGGTACATCTAACAAATGCTTATCTTCCGCAAACCCCAACCCAGCATCGAGCACCCCGAAATGCCGGCCGACGTCGTCATCGTCGGCGGCGGACCGGCGGGTATGGCCTGTGCCCTCCGGCTGTCGCAATTGATCGACGATCACAACGCGCGCCATCCGGAGTCCCCGCTCAGCAAAGAGAATATTTACGTCCTCGAAAAAGCGCGCGAAGCCGGACAGCACTGTCTCTCGGGCGCACTGCTCGATCCTCGTTCCATGAAAGAATTGCTGCCGGGCTTCGAAAGTGAAGCTCCTCTCGACGCCACCGTCCACAAAGAAGGCGTCTATTTCCTGACGGAGCACGGTCACTACAAACTTCCGCTCACGCCCCCGCCCTTGCAGGATCACGGCAATTACGTCATCTCCATCAATCGCTTTGTGAAGTGGCTGGCGGGCAAAGTGGAAGAAGCGGGCATCACGATTTTTACCGGCTTTGCCGGATCAGAACTCCTCTACGAAGCCGATCGCGTCATCGGCGTGCGCACCGACGACAAGGGAGTCGACAAACAAAATCAGCCGAAATCAAATTTCGAGCCCGGCTATGACATCAAGGCGAAAGTCGTCGTGCTGGCCGAAGGCACCCGCGGATCACTCACCAAACAACTCGTCCAGAAGTTCGACTTGATGAAAGATCGCAATCCGCAAACCTACGGCGTCGGCGTCAAGGAATTATGGGAAGTCCCTTCCGGCCGCATCGAAGCTGGCGAAGTCATTTACACCATGGGTTATCCGCTCACCACAAAAGAATACGGCGGCGCCTGGATTTACGGCTCGAAAGACAACACCGTTTCGCTCGGATTCGTCACCGGCCTCGATTATCGCGATCCCCGCCTCGATCCGCAGCACGTGTTGCAGACCTTCAAGCAGCATCCATTCATCGCCGGATTGCTCAAAGGCGGCAAGATGATCCGCTACGGCGCCAAGTCGCTTCCCTATGGTGGATGGTGGTCGCTGCCCCCACTCGGCGGCGATGGATGGATGATCGTCGGCGATTCGGCCGGCTTTCTGAATTCCGCGCGGCTGAAAGGAATTCATCTCGCCATCAAGAGCGGCATGCTGGCCGCCGAGACCGCCTTTGAAGCTTTGCTCAAATCGGATTCCTCGCAAGCCACACTCGGCAAATATCAGCGCTCCGTCGAAACCAGCTGGATCCAGGATGAGTTGTGGCCTGTTCGTAATTTTCACCAGGGATTCAAGCACGGCATGTTTGCCGGCATGTTCAACACCGTACTGCAGGATATCTTTGACGGCGGCCTCAGCGATCGCCTGCCGTCGCATCCTGGATACGAAAACCTCCGCCCCCTCGCCACCTTGCCCGCCGACGGCGGCGCGGAACGCCAGTTAATCGGCCCGGCAAAGGGTGATGGCAAGCTGACGTTCGACAAGCTTACCGACCTCTATCATTCCGGAACCAGGCATGAAGAAGATCAGCCCGCGCATTTGCTCATAGACGACACCAACGTCTGCAATGATCGTTGCGTGAAAGAGTTTGGCAACCCTTGCCAGAATTTTTGTCCTGCCAACGTCTACGAGATGGTCGACGATTCGTCCGCGCCCAACGGAAAGCGCATCAGCCTTAACCCGGCAAACTGCGTTCACTGCAAAACCTGCGACATTCAGGATCCTTATCAGATCATCACCTGGGTTCCTCCCGAAGGCGGCGGCGGACCGAATTACGACGGCATGTAATTCCGAACTATGCGGACTTAGCTACCATGGCCGCAAGTCAGCTTGCCTCATTTATAGACTTAGGTCAGCATTAAAACCAATAAGCTAGCCACTGGCTCACCTTCCCGACCCGGTATATACTGCTCGCGATACTTTTGCGGTAACCCGGCTATGACCGGGCACGGAAGCACATTTATTTATTCATAACAGCCTCCGTGAATAGAACGCTGGCGCGGGGATCTTAAATCATTCGCCCCGGACGACTGGCGGGGGCTGGAATCGCTTGGCATGCGGTGCCTCCCCGAGAGAGGTTTTGCTCGTGGATGTCCTACTGATCCGTCTTCTATTTGTCATCATTGTCGGCGTAATCTGCTCGTTCATAAACCCCTTCGGCCTGTCCCCGCTGCCCACGATTGCTGTCGGCCTGCTCATCGGCACGGCCATCGTAATTTTCGAGTGGCGATTGCGCGTCGTAAGCCTCACCCGCTTGCTGGGAGCCGCTTTCGGCAGCGTGCTGGGCATCATCGGCGCCTATCTCTTCGCCCTCGTCATTCGCAACAGCATTCCCGCCAGCCCTTTTCAAAGCTTCCTGCAGATCATGGTCATGCTCATCATGGCCTATGTCGGATTGGCGGTCGGCGCTAACAAAGGAGATTTGCTCAACCTCGCCGCACTCGGCGGAGTCTTCGGCGGCGAAAAATTGGGCACCAAAAGTTACAAGATCCTCGACACCAGCGTGATCATCGACGGACGCATCGCCGACATCGCCGAGACCGGTTTCCTCGATGGACTGATTGTGATTCCGCAGTTCGTACTCCGCGAATTGCAACTCGTAGCCGATTCCGCCGACTCGCTCAAACGCAATCGCGGACGCCGCGGCCTCGACATTCTGCAGCGCTTGCAGAAAACCGCTTCGGTGCAGATTCAAATTGTGGAAGACGACTTTCCCAGCGTCCGCGAAGTCGATATGAAGCTCATTGAACTCGCCAAGGTTTATGACGGCAAGATTCTGACCAACGATTTCAATCTGAACAAAGTCGCGCAGTTGCAGGGCGTGGCCGTGCTCAATATCAACGAACTGGCCAACTCGCTCAAGCCCATCGTTCTGCCCGGCGAAATCATGCGGGTATTTATCCTGAAAGAAGGCAAAGAGTTTAACCAGGGCGTCGCCTATCTCGATGACGGGACCATGGTCGTAGTCGATAACGCGCGCAAAATGATTGGCAAGACCATCGACATCTCCGTCACCTCCGTCTTGCAAACCACCGCCGGCAAGATGATCTTCGGCAAGTGGGATGAACGCGGAGCCGGCCGCCATGACTCCAAAGGATCATCCCCCCCGCCCATAACCGCGCCAACCGCGTCCGGCAGCAGTGCGGGACTAGGCTCAGATCCGGCAAAGAAAGCGCCAGCCGTGGCAGAACGCGCCGCCGACTAAA
This sequence comes from uncultured Acidobacteriaceae bacterium, assembly GCA_963807725.1. Lineage (GTDB taxonomy): Bacteria > Acidobacteriota > Terriglobia > Terriglobales > Acidobacteriaceae > Acidiflorens. The sequence goes on along the minus strand of CAWECL010000019.1, from coordinate 413,250 downwards.
GCCGGTAGTGCCCTAATACTGCATTGAAGATTTGGTGGCGGCCTCGAAGAGTAGGGCCGCCAGTTCGTCACGTTTTTAGTTCCTTGGGGGTGGTCAGAGGTAGGCGAGGTAACGAATGCGTTCTCGAAGAAACTGGAGAACCTGAAGGCAGTCGTGGCGCTGCATTTCGCGTGGCATAATTTTGTCACGGTACACAAGAGTCTTAAAGTAACTCCCGCCATGGAAGCGGGCCTTACGGGTCATGTTTGGGGGTTGCAAGACTTGATTCAGTCCGATAATTAGACCTAACTAATTTTATAGAGTTCGTAACACCATGACATTACAGGTCTTGTCAGACTTGCGATTTAGGGCGAATCCTCTCGTCATTTGCCAACATCTTAAGCTGTGGTAGCATCTTAATTCGTAATGGTAAACAGAGTACAATCCGATTTCCTGACCGCTGAACCCTCCTTCGTGTCGGGTGCGGCCCGCTTGCTTGATTGGTGGGGTACGTATGACTCCTACAATGTGAGCCGCAATGGCCGGGAAGCCGATGCCAAGGCTATGTTTTCTGACTGGCGCATGGTGGGGCAAGACCTCGCAGAGGCAATCGTAGAATTCGAATCGGCTTCTCCTGTAAAATAGTCGCTCACTCACTGTGAGCCGAAAACACCCCAATCGAGGCTTACCGCCCACACCCTCCAGGACGACGGCTGTTATTCAAGCCGAGATGCGCCAGTGGTCTGGCCCCTTACTCAGCCCGAGGCTCTAGAACGATACAACCAAATCGTCCCCACAGCGGCTGAGCGAATTATCAAAATGGCCGAGACTCAGCACGAACATCGGCTTGCCTTGGAAAAAGAGGCCATGGACTCGAACGTGAACAGCCAAAAACTGGGGACTATACTTGGATTCATACTTGCCATGACTGCCATCGTCGGTGGTATTTTCCTCGCATACGTCGGCAGGGAGACATCTGGATTAACCGCGATAATCACTGCTTTGGTTGGATTGGCAGGGGTATTCGTCTACGGAAAAAGCCAGCAAAAGAAAGACCTCGCCAACAAATCACAAGCCATCGAAAAAGCCCGCTAATATCATTCCCAGCGACAATTCAATCTCCAACGCAGTATTAGGACACTACTTTAAAGTCCGCCTCTAATTGTTTAGGCGCGGAAAAGGCTATACTACTCTCCCCTTATGAAGGTGTTCGTCATCGTTCCGGCGGCGGGATTAGGCACCCGCATGGCTCCAGCCGCGCTTGCCAAGTCCGACGCCAAATCCAAAAAGCAATCCCCCACCAAGCAGTTCAAGGAACTCGGCGGCGTCCCCATCCTTGTCCATACCCTTCGCAGGTTCGCGGCCGCTCCCGAAGTCCACGAAATCATCATCGCTCTCCGTAAAGACGAAATCGCCGGATTTCGCGCCCAGCTCGAAAAACAGTTTCCCGAAATCCTGAGCAAGCGTCTGCAAATGGTCGAAGGCGGAGAGCATCGTCAGGATTCTGTAGCCAATGCCTTGGCCCGCACCGCCGCCGATCCCGAAGACATCGTCCTCGTGCACGATGCCGTGCGCCCGTTTGTCACCCCTGAAATCATCAGCAACGTAATCCAGGCCGCTCACAAACACGGATCCGCCATCGCGGGCTGGCCAGCCGTCGACACCGTGAAACAGGTGGAACGCACCGCCGAGGGCGCGCTCATCAAAGCCACCATCCCGCGCGCCAGCGTCGTCATGGCGCAAACGCCACAAGGCTTTCGCTATTCCATTTTGAAGAATGCCTTCGCGGACGCCGCAGCCGACGGATTTCTAGGCACCGACGAAGCCTCGCTCATCGAGCGCGCCGGATTGCCCGTCATGGTAGTGATGGGATCGCCCCGCAATATAAAGATCACCACGCCCGCCGATATGGAACTCGCGGAGTTTTATCTGCATCATGAAGACGGAAAGACGAAGACGGGAAGAAATCTTGAAGCCTGAAATGCGCATCGGCTACGGATGGGACTCGCACGAATTCAAGCCCGGCATTCCGCTAAAAATCGGCGGCGTGACCCTGCCCCATGCGAGCGGACTCGGCGGCCATTCCGACGGCGACGTCCTGCTCCACGCCATCACCGACGCCCTGCTCGGAGCCATCGCCGGCCCCGATATCGGATCGCTCTTTCCTCCGTCCGATCCGCAGTGGAAAAACGCCGACTCCGCCGTATTTCTGCGCGAAGCGTTGCAGCGCGTCCAAGCCGCAGGCTACAAAATCATGAACCTCGATTCCACGCTGATTCTGTTGACCCCAAAAATCGGCCCGCATGCGGATGCGATTCGCAAACACGTCGCCGAGTTATGCGGAATCGCCGCAGATTGTGTAGGGATCAAAGCCAAAACGCCAGAAGGCATAGGCACCGACAACGCCGCCATAGCGAATGTCGCCGTGCTATTGGCGAGTCGGGGATAAGTTCGCGGCCTCTGACGAGGTCGCCAATTCCGCGTGCCTGGCGCGTCCCGCCTCAATAAACGCCCGGAAAATCGCCCGCGCCGACTCCGCCACTTCCGCCCCCTCGTTCACACTCCGCTCCGGATGCCACTGCACCGCCAACACAAAATGTCCCGGAGCCGTTCCCTCCACAGCTTCAATAATTCCGTCGTCCGCCGAACGCGCCACCACGCGTAGCCCATCGCCAACCGCGTCCGCCGACTGATGATGCGATGAATTCACCGCCACCAGCCCACCCGCAGCAGCGCCCACAATCTCAGCCAGCAGCGATTTCGGCTCGATCGCTACACTGTGCGCCTTGGCCACGGTTCGTCCCGGGCTGTGATCGATCGCCGACTCAATATGCTGCACCAGCGTTCCCGAGCGATATACATTCAACGATTGCAATCCGTAGCAGATGCCCAGCACCGGCTTGCGCTCGCGATAAGCATCCTCCAGCAGCATCCGATCCACCGCATCCCGCTTCTCATCGGTCTCGGCTGTTTTCTCGTGGCGAGCGGCGTTATATTTTTGCGGATCGACATCCGCCCGGCTGCCCGGCAGCAAAACCGCATCGCAGCTTCCCAGCCGCTCCATCACCTGCGCCGGAGCCAGATCAAGTTCGATGCGCACCGGCACCCCACCCGCCCCGCGCACCGCTTCTTCATACTGCGGCAGCGATCGCCCGGCATACTCGCGATCCCCGGAATGCGGCACGGGAATGGCAATACGCGGCGCGTTATTTCCCAATTCACTCATGCTCAACTCGCCCGCGCGATCCCATCCAGCGCCTTGCGCTGCCGGTAATTGCGTATCTCCATCCCCAGCGACAGCACCAGCACCACCGCTCCCGCCGCAATCGCAAACGGAAACGCAATATGCCGGTAAGCAAACGTCAGGTTAGGAGCGACGTGCTTCACCTGCGAATACACCACCGTCCCCAGAATGCTCAGCAGCAACGCAACCGCAAACGAGAGCAGCGTAAAAAGAAAGGTCATCGCAAAGACGCGCGCCGGAATCAGCATCCAGCGCAGCCCTGATCTCGTTTCCGCCATGCCACTAGCCTACATCATGACCCACAGCATCGGAGCATCAGCCGACCCGACCACCCTCGCCCCATACGCTACAATACCGTCATGTCGCAAACCGCTTCGGCGATCACCCGCAGCCCCGCGGAGATCGTGCAAAATAGCCCGGTTTCACAAGCGCCCAATGGCATCCTCTATGCCCGCTCGGGCGAGATCACCATCGCCGATAACGAGCTTGAGCGCATGGTCGCCGCCGTCCCCGGCACCATCGCCGCCGCACTCAGCCGCAAGGCTTACTATTTCGTTCCCCTGACCGTCACCCAGGGCGAAGATACCGTGATTGCCGATCGCTACGACGTCGCCCTCAGCGACAATGCGGTTTGCCACCGCAACCTGAATCTCGGCGATGCCCAGTGCGTCTTCATCTCCACTCGCCTCATGGAAGACAAGTTTTCCGTCGCCTTTGAGTTCTTCATCAACGTCGGCCACGCGCTCGTCGAACGCGCTGGAGTCTCACAGATTTTCGCCGACCTCGCCTGGCAGCAAGTCGACGCCGGCGTACGCGGCGAAACTTCGCTCGATGCCTGGGAGTCGCGCAAATTCGCTACCGCTCACGGTCCCGACGCGGAGAAATACAAGAACGAATTCCTAGCCGCCAGCTTCGCCGATTCCATCTCAATCTATCTGCTCTCGCTCTATCTCGACTTCGACTACTACGATCTGCGCGAGCGCGACTATCCCCTGCTCGCCCCCGCTCCCATGGCCGAACGCCTGCGCAAGATCGCCGAAATCTTCCCTCCCAATCCCGGCTTCGAATTCAATATTTATTATCGGCGCAGGTCGTAGAGCGAATCTTTTTTGGTTCCGAGTGCAATCGCCGGGTGCCCCATTCATTCGCGCCTTTGGCGAATGAGTGGGTGCTGCGGGCGGCTCTTCTCGTTAAACTTCTCTAGCGGACGGGACTTGATTTCCGTCGCCCACTCCTGTTGATTCACCCGCACCGCTCCCACTTCACCATAAGAGTACGCGCGAAAACTGCTCCATGCCCAGTGTTCCGGACGCTCCACCAAACCGCGTTTCACCGGATTGCGGTGCATGTAGCGCAAGTTCTCAGTCCGTTTGCGCTCGCTCCAGACGTTGAAGTCGTAAAAGCGCTTTTGCCAGACTCGATCGGTGGTCGACTCCCAGAGCGCCATCTGTTCGACGACGGGCCGCAGCCACGTTCGGTGGAGGCGCCTGGCGAAACGCTGCTTGATGACCTTCATGACGACCGACGGATCGCCGATCTCCGGCTCGGTGAGCAGCAGATGAAAGTGTTCGGGCATGGCGACGTATCCGTGCACGACGAAATGATATTTGCGGCGGGTTTCTTCGAGGATTGCCAGAAACAGATCCCGGCGTTTTTCCGTATTCAGGAGAGCCCGGCGACGATAACAACTGCAAGTTATGAAATGCAGGTGCTTGGCGCCATAATAGCGGCGGAGGCCGTTGGGCATGCTCCATGGTAGGCACAAGAAGTTAACTTGGGCTGTGACCCCGCGAACAATCAGGTTGTGACAATGCACCCACTCATTCGCCAAAGGCGCGAATGAATGGGGCACCCGGCATTCGTCCGCACTCGCTGTTCCAGTCGGATCTGCCCGCCCTCATCCACCATGCAGTACCAGCTGTTGCGATCTCCCAGATCCAGTCCAATGGTCAGTTTCGGTTGAGAAATATTCCTGCTCTGCTTCGCCGCTACGGTGCTAACCTTCCTCATTGCCGGTCTCCTTTTTATCTGTGCCAAGAGCACGTCGATAACTTGGGAGCCTACAGCATCCCGTCGGAGACCGGCCTTCTCATCCCATCTGATTACGTCAACTATCGGGGGCTAGTACGTCTCGGACTCTTTGCGTCTCCTGCTTCTGGAATACTACGAAATAGTAAATCAGTGCTCCCAGCATGTTCGTAATCACCATCAGAAGAAACCATCCAACCTTGGAGAGCACAGGCAGCTCGCTCACAACTAGTGAGTTCCACATCATTCCAACCCAGAGAGCTATCATGCCAACGGCAAGAAATGCCCCAAACATACCTAATGGAAGGCGAACGATGAATGGCATATTGTTGTTCAGGTTCTCAATCCCTGCATTGCCAACGATCACCAGTACAATATTCATAGCCCCGGCCAATGCAGCGAACGCGAGAAATGACCAAACCACCAAACGATAGAACAGTCGGACAGTCATTTTTTCTGGAACTCCATGTTGACCGATGATTGTAGGACACTTGGGACTGGTTTCTCAGCTTATCGGGACGGAGTGCGATTATTGGCGAAAAATCGCCATTTCACCAGTTTGACTTTGGGTCGGCCAATTCTCAACTAGTGAAATCGCCAGATTGCAACAGTTATGAGGGGGATTGCTGCTCAGACGCCTGCCGCCGGGCGGCACACCATCGAATCGTTGCGGTTACAGAGTAAGCCACTAACAAGCTGTTGATGATAGGAAGCGGCCAGTAGATAGGATCGTTGACGGGATCGGCGAAGCCAAGATGCAGCGCCAGACGTGCGAGTGGGAGAAGCACTGGTAGTGCGAGCAAGAGGTCGATGGTGCTGACGACCTTTAAACCAAGCGGAGCTACCCTCCCGCCAGTGTCCAGCACCGCCATTTGCCAGCCCATTGACCACAACGTAAGAACAAACGTTAAGGCGCAGTGGATAAGGGCTACGAGACTGAAGGCAACCCAATACCTGCCAGTTGAGTGAGGATTGCTACGCTCACGCTTCGGTCTGGTCATATTCTTGGCAGATTGTACAGCGACGGCAGCGTTGGTAAAAGAATGTACTTGGCGTAACATCGCCATTTCACTAACAATCGCCCCATCCCGGCCCCGGTGGGCTGGTTTTGGCGGTTCTCAGTTAGTGCTAACGCCTGATTTCGACAGCGTGCTTTCTCAAGAGGAAGAATCACCAGCATCGCGCTTGGCTTCCGGAGAGAAACGTTGGGGAAGCAAGACTCCGTGATACTTTATGTAAACGAATCGTGGCTACGGGGTCAGCTCAAAAACGGTGCCGGCGTGGTAAGTGCCACCATATATTGTCGTGCCATAGAGATTGCCCTGCGCATCCATGATCACGCCTGCAAATGGCGATCCCCAGTCCATCAAGTTGTCGCCGAAGCTGTGAAGCACCGTCTCGGTGCCGTTCGCAGTCAGCTTAAACACCGTGCCGTTGCCATAAATGCCGCCGTTCAAGGTTGTGCCATAGAGATTGCCCTGCGCATCCCTGATCAAGCCCGCGTAGGGAAGCGCACCGTCTTGGCCCGAAGCGAAGCTATGAAGCACCGTCTCGGTGCCGTTCGCAGTCACCTTAAACACCGTGCCCCAGCCGTAAGCGCCATCCTGCCAAGTCGTGCCGTAGAGATTACCTTGCGCATCCCTGACCAAGCCCCCGAAGGGGAGCCCGCCATCCTCAGCTCCGGTAAAGCTGTAGAGCACCGTCAAGGTGCCATTCGCAGTAAGTTCAAACACCGTGCCGTAGGCGCCAGCGCCTCCGCTCGCGTTTGTGCCATAGAGGTTACCCTGGTCATCCAGAATCACACCCGCTTTGTTCGGACCCAACCCTTCCAGGCCCGAGAAGCTGTGAAGCACCGTCTCGGTGCCGCTCGGTGTCAGCTTAAAGACCGTACCTTGGCCGTTAGCGCCACCACTGTCGGTCGTGCCATAGAGATTGCCCTGCGCATCCATGACCAGGTCCGCGTAGGGATACTGCCCATCGTTTGGGGAGCCGGTGAAGACGTGCAGAACTTTCTCCGAGCCCGCGGGAGTTACCTGGAATACCGTGCCACAACCACGCTCGCAGGCTGGTGAAGGGGTGCCACCGTAGTAAGTTGTGCCATAGAGATTGCCCGCTGCGTCGCTTACCAAACCGGCCCAGGGGTAAAACCCCTCACGTCGACGAGAGGGTACTATGGTGAGCGGGAAGGAGAAGCTGTGGAGCAAGGTCTCAGCTCCGCTCGGCGTCAGCTTAAAGACCGTACCGGCACCGCCCGCGCCGCCTGCGCCAGTTGTGCCGTAGAGATTGCCCTGTGCGTCCAAGAGCAAGTCCGCCACAGGAAACGCCCCGTCGTGCGGGGAGCCGGTGAAGCTGTAGAGCGTGGTCAGGGTTTGTGCTCGTGCTGACGGAAGGAAAGCAAAGAGCAACAAAATGGCGGCCGCCAACGGCCATCGGAGCACGATTTGTTTGAACGAAGAATACATATCTGACATGCGACCTCCTTGTCTGAGAAACGTCTTTCCAGTTGCGGTGCGTTTCGCAGAAGTATGGACTCGCCTCAAGGTGTACGTCTCAACAGGTCGCAACCGCGCTTCGGAGAGGCGCAAAATCTCAGCGTATCATACGCCGATTCCTCTGCGTTGTCAGTGAAGTAAGTCCCACGGCAATCTATGATATGGAGGTGGACGCCGGGTGCCCCATTCATTCGCGCCTTTGGCGAATGAGTGGGCGCTGCGAGCGGCTCTTCTCGTTAAACTTCTCTACCGGACAGGGTTTGATTTCCGTTGCCCACTCCTGATGATTCACCCGCACCGCACCCGCTTCACCATAAAAGGACGCGCGAAAACTACTCCATGCCCAGTGTTCTGGACGCTCCACTAAACCGCGTTTCACCGGATTGCGATGCACGTAACGCAACTTCTCAATCCGTTGCGCTCGCTCCAGACATTGAAGTCGTAAAAACGCTTTTGCCAGATTCGATCCGTGGTCGACCCCCGGAGCGCCATCGGTGAAGAGTATAGCGGGACGCAAGGTCCATATCCGCAACTGTCGCAAACTCGCGATTACACTAACGACCCGGCGTTTTGGGGCGATTTTACAGTCAGAGTATCCGCCGACAGCGGAGCTTCGCTCTACTAAGGCAGCCAAATGCGTTCGCCCCTACGTGTCCGTATCCGACTCACCCCCTACTTTGGACGACCGAGGGCGGCCGTCCTTACGGCGCAGATAGGCGGCGCTTACTTACTCGAAAGCACAAACTGGTTCCCATCCGCATCCTTAAAAATCGAAGTCGTCCCCCATGGCTCTTTCTTCGGTTCCATGTGAAACTCCACGCCCTTGGACTTCAGCGTCTTCGCCGTCGCAAACACATCATCCGTCCAGAAAGCCAGCGGCTGAAATCCGCCAATGCGGTCTTCATGGCCTTCGGGAGTAAACAGAACCAGCTGCGTATCCGCTCCGGGAATGCCGAGTTCGATCCAGCGCTGTTCTCCAAAAGGCTGGTCCGTCATCACCCGGCAACCAAGTTTTTCGGTATAGAACTTCAAGGCGCGATCCTGATCCCGCACCGGAACACACGCGAATTTAATGCCACGAATCATTTTCATTCTCCTTAATTTCAACGAGGCGACTAAGTCTCCTCGAGAAGTCACGAGAATAGAAAACCGCACGAGGAGATGCAATCAGCCATTGAGTGCTATATTTGCTATCGGTATAGCAAATCATGATCCAACTGGATGACTACGTAATCGACGTCCTGATGCGCGACCTCGTCGGCCATGACCGCCGCGTCGTCGCTTTCCTCGTCTATCTCTGGTTTTCAGGCGAGCAGCGCAAGGGGCTCCCCATCGAAGCCAGCTACCGGCACATCGCCGAGTCCATCGGAGTCTCGAAAAGTTCCGCTCAAGCCGGAGTGGCCTGGCTCATCAAGAGAAAGTTGCTGGCTTCCACCAAGAAAACCGTGACCGCAACTCCCCGCTACAAAGTGCTCACGCCCTGGCGAGACCACGAAAGAAAGAAATAGCGCTCCGCGAAAGCAATCGCAAGCGCAAAAAAAATCAGGGGCCGGGTGTGGGACCGACCCCTGTTCCCCGAGCTCCTTCATCTTTACGGCGCCCTTAGCCCCGTTCAGTCGCCCACGACTGTGGCATCGTAAGGGTTCTTGAGCTCGTTGAATTGTTCTCTGCAGTGAAGACGCTCTGCAGTAATAATTGCCGCGGATCTCCAGCCCAAACGGCCGCAGACCCGACCGCTACAATCTAGATGTGCGACCCTGTCCGAGTTGTCAAAGAGATGTCACTTTCTTGTCAAATGCTGCCGCAACCGCGCCGCCACAAGAAAAAAATACAGAAAGATGACCGGAACTTTCTCTCCAGCGCAAACCGCTGCACCTCGCTTACTCTTGGCGCTCCGGGAGATTACAGCTTATTCTGAAAGAACAATTATCCTGAGAGGACAAGCACAACGAAAGGCTTAGGTTCCTTCTGCCGATGATTTCGCTTCGTCTCTACACGCTGGTGTTGGTCGGCGTCGGCCTCGCGCTGGCCGCCTACGCCCTGCTGCGCCGCAAACCGAAAACCGCCGACGACATCGAGCGCGAGCGCCGCACCTGGCTGAACACCGTCGGACGCATCACCGACGGCACCGTCATCGACGTGCAGGAAATCACCACCGCCCTGAACCGTCCCGCGACCATGCTGATCTATCAGTACGACGTTGCCGGAGTTTCCTATGAAGCTTCGCAGGATGTCACCTACCTCCGCCAATGGATCAACCTTCATTCCTGCCGCCTGGGCCTGCCCACCTCCGTGAAATATGACGCAAGAAATCCCGGAAACTCCATGGTGATCGCCGAAGGCTGGATGGGATTAAGACAGTAGGAACCGCGAGATAGAGAACGAGATAGAGAACGAGAAAGAGAACGAGATAGTGAAGAAGAAGAAGAGAACCAGCCGTTCAGGAAACTAAAATTTCCCCAGAGCGGCCCCGATCATATAGACAACCTGCGCCGCCACCAGCCCAACCCAGATCCGCGAACGAATCCGCGACCGCCGGATGTCGCGTATCAAGTCAGCCGCAGTCAGCTCCGGCACCACATCCCGTTTTTCCGCCGCCACAACCACCGGCTGCAAACTAACCGGTCGCGCCGCATCGGCTGTTTTCGGCTTGTCCGGATAAAACACCTTCGGACCGTCAACCACCTCCGACCACAACGGCAGCAGCAACCACGCCTTCGGAATAATGTCATCGACCGGCTTGGCCGTCAGCTGGACCGCTGCCTGCGCTTCCGGAGCGACTCGATCCGCCAGATTCCGCAACAGTGATCCCCACCAGAAATGACTCAGCCGGTCCGTGATCAGTTCCCCAACATCCACCGGACGCGATTCCAACTCCAGCGGCGGCAACGTCTCCGGAGAAAGCACATCGCCAATATTGGTGAAAACGGTCCGAAACCACGGCAGCCGCAGCCGGTCGCCCAACGCCAGACCCACGTCCACCGGCCGCGAAGTAAGATTCAGCGGCGGCAACTTTTCCGGCGCCAAAGTATCGCGCAGATTGCCAACCAGCGATCTCCACAGCGGCTGCGTCAAACCTGTAGGCGGAAGCAGATCAAGCGGCAACGCCGCCTCCGCCTCCGAAGACGGAGCATCCGGATACCACGCCTCAGCCGCATTAGAACGATAAGCCATCAGAGATAAGGGTCGCTGGAACCGTGCAGGGTCGCCAGATTCGGCAACCACATCCATCTTAGATGCCGCCACCCCGTCTGTCACGGGACTTTACGCAGCTTTACCGCCAACCCAGAACCGCCCCGAAATCAGCATGTTAGCCGCTTTCGATATCTCGATGCCGAGATGCCTTCACAGCTCGTGTGGTGACGGGGCCATGCCCCGTCCAGAAGAACGGTGAACCTTCCACCCTTCGCGGCAGCCCCAGCCGCTTCGTGGAAGCGCACAGCTTCCAGCCGACCAACTTCTCCCCATCCCGGAGAGCAATTCCAGAAAAACCTCACCCTTCTTTAGTACATGGCCTTTGATGCCGTTGAGCGAAAGCTCACCCCTGAAGCACAATCGCACAGCGAGCAGTTTCCATCCCCCAAACTCGCAAGCTCGAAACAAGATTCCAGAAACAAGATTCCAGAAAAAGATCACCACCGGAGAATCTCGATTGACCGACCGCTCCCAGGCCGCAACCAAAGCCCAAGATCAACGCCGTCTGCGCCGCTTTTCACGCTATCGCTTCGATGCCCGTATCGAAGCCTCTGTCTTTCGCGACGGCCTCACCACTGTTCTCTGGGGCCGCACCAACGAACTCGGCCAGGACGGCATCGGCGCCACGCTCAGCGGTGAGTTGCAGTCGGGCGAGGTCGTTTCCCTCGATTTCCCCATCCCCTTCGCGCCCCACGTCATCAAAGTCCGGGCCGTCGTCCGCTATAACGAAGGGCTTCGCTGCGGATTCGAGTTCCTGGTCATGACCGACGATCAGCGGCTGATCCTGCGCCAACTTTGCGTCATGCTGGCCAACGCTTCCTGAATTTTTTCCCGCTTTGAAATTCCATTACCCCCGTAACTAACGGTGCAGCCCACCCCCCGCTTACCATCGCACTGACCTTTGTGCACACTGGGAAAGGGATCGTATGGGTGAGAAAATCGCCCCGGCCATAACTTCGCCCGAATCGTCGCCAACCCGGCCGACCGGGGCACCGCCTGAACACGCCCACACCGTGGCGCCGATGTTCCCCGCTGCTGCGGATCCCGCCTCCTCTTCAGTTCCCGCTCCAACGAACGGCGCTTCTCCTCACAACGGCAATAACAACGCCAATGGCAACGGCCATAGCAATGGCGTCGATGCCACCCAGGCCGTCGAAAAAGCCTACTTCGAACAGCTCATCGAGAACGCGCCCGAAGCCATCAGCATCGTCGACGAAGAACTCACCATTCTCCGCATCAACGGCGAGTTCACCCGCCTCTTCGGATTCACCGCCGCCGAGATCACTGGAAAAAGGCTCGATCGCGTCATCGTTCCTCCCGATCGCTATGCTGAAACCGCCTGGATCGCCGAGTGCATCAAGACCGAGCGCAAGCTCTCGCTCGAAACCCGCCGCCAACGAAAAGATGGCTCCTTGGTCGAGGTCCTGCTCTCCACCTCGCCGGTCATGCTCAACGGCAAGCCGGTTGGATCCTACGCTTCCTATCGCGAAATCACCGAGCAAAAGCGCGCCGAGGAATTAAACGCAGCGCTCTACGCCATCGCCGCCCGCAGCCAGTCGGCGGAAGATCTGCAACAGTTTTTCGCCGCCATTCACAACATCGTCGGCCAGTTGATGAATGCTCGCAACTTTTACATTTCTCTCTACGATCCGCAGACGCAATTGCTCAGCTTTCCCTACTTCGTCGATGAAGAAGATCCCACGCCCACTCCGAAACCGCTCGGCCGCGGTCTGACTGAATATGTTCTGCGATCGGGCGAGCCTCTGCTGGCCACGCCCGCCGTTTTCGAAGACCTCGTACGCCGCGGCGAAGTCGAACTAATCGGAGCCATGTCGCTCGACTGGCTCGGCGTCCCCTTGAAACGAGGCAACACCTGCATCGGAGCGCTGGTCGTCCAGAGCTATAACGAGAACACTCGCTTCGCCGAACGCGACCGCGAAATTCTCAAATTCGTCTCCCAGCAACTGGCCGCTGCCATCGAGCACAAACGTTATGAAGAAGCGCTCCGGCGTTCAGAAGCCCGATCGCGATCTCTCATCCTGAGCGCCGCCTTCGGCATCTGCCGCTGCACCCTCGGCGGAAGATTCCTCGACGTCAATCCCGCACTCATCACCATGCTCGGCTACTCCTCGGTCGAGGATCTCCTGCGGCTCAATGTGCGGCGCGACGTTTTTGTCAGCCCGCAAGGTTTAGATCGCCTCGCCGACGACTTCAACCGCACCGGAAGTTTGAATGGCGTCGAAGTCCAGTGGCGTCGCAAAGACGGACGCGTCATCATCGTCCGCCTCAGCGGCAGCGCCTCGGTCACCGCCGACGAACCCGAAGAAGTTTTGGAGCTCATCGCCGAAGACATCACCGACCGCCGTCAACTGGAAGAGCAACTTCGCCAGGCCCAAAAAATGGACGCTGTCGGCCGTCTCGCCGGCGGCGTTGCCCACGACTTCAACAATCTGCTCATGGTCATCAACGGCTACACCGAAGTCCTGCTCGAACAGCTCGATCCAAACAGCGACCACCATCACAAGGTCGAGTCGATTCAGCAGGCCGCCGATCGTGCCGCCACCCTCACCCGCCAGTTGCTCGCCTTCAGCCGCAAACAGCTTCTCGAACTTAAAGTAGTCGACGTCAACACCGTAGTCGCCGACATGGAGCGCCTGTTGCGCCCGCTGATCGGAGAGAACATCGAATTGCTCACCCGCCTCTCCACCGACACCGGACGCACTCGCGCCGACGCCGGACAACTCGAGCAAGTCATCATGAACCTGGTCGTCAATGCCAAAGATTCCATGCCCGAAGGCGGCAAGCTCACCTTACAGACGCGCGACGTCACCGTGCCCCACAACTTCAGCGAACATCGTTTCATCCAGCCCGGCCGCTATGCCGTGATCTCCGTCTCCGACACCGGCCACGGTATGGACAAGGAAACCCAGTCCCGCATTTTCGAACCGTTCTTCACCACCAAAGAAAAAGGAAAAGGCACCGGCCTCGGCCTCTCCACCGTCTACGGCATCGTCAAACAAAGTAGTGGCTACGTGTTCGCCGAAAGCGAAATCGGAGCCGGCACAACTTTCCACGTCTACTTGCCCCGCGTCGAAGAATCCGCCGAAGAACTGGCTCCCGCTCAGGCGCAGCCGAACGACGCCGGCGGTTGCGAAACCGTCTTACTCGTGGAAGACGAAGAATCGGTACGCGAATTGGTCCGCGTCACCCTCACCTCCCGCGGCTACAACGTCCTCGAAGCCGAGAACGGAGAAGCCGGCCTCCAGATCGCCGAGTCCCACAAGAAGCCCATCGACATCCTCATCACAGACGTAGTCATGCCCGGCATCGGCGGACGCGAACTAGCCAGGAAACTGGTCGCTCTTCGCCCCGGCATCAGCGTCCTCTATCTCTCCGGATACACCGAAGACGCCGTCATCACCCAGGGAGCCCTCGGCCCTAATAACGCTTTCCTGCAGAAACCCTTTACCCTGCAAAATCTCGCCAAAAAAGTCCGCGAAGTCATTCGGGCAAAATCCGCGCCCCAGCCCCCTCCCAAATCAATCGGAAAATCCGCCTCAAGTTAGTCTCTGGCAGTCGAATGTGAACTTTTGTCGCTCAAACTTGTAAACACGAAGTAAAAAGTGCCCAACTGGTTATTCGACTCGTTTTTTCTCCGCAACTTTCTTCTACAATCTGGGTTAGCGCTTCCTAAATCGGGTACCCAAATAAAGACCAGGAGTGTCCTATGTATCCCCTCGCCTCTCCTTTTCGATATGCCAGCCGTATCTTCATGGCGCTGGCGGCAATCACCGGCATTTTCCTGACCGTTGGCTGCGGCTCCAACTCGAACGGCACCCCCAACCAGAACGGATTCACCAACAGCAATTTCAGCGGCACCTACGTCATTGCGGTATCCGGAACCGATATCAATTCCCAGACCGAGTCCTTTTTTACAATCGTGGGAACCATCGTCGCCGACGGTAACGGCAATATCACCGGCGGCACGGTCGACATCAACGATCCCAATATCGGTGGCGTATTCCCTGGCCAAACCCTGAGCAAGAGCACCTACACCGTCAATCCAGATGGCCGGGCCACCGCTCAGATGATTACTCCGCAAGGAACCTTCGGCCTCGATTTCGTCATCAGCTCCAGCAGCCACGGCCTCGTCACCCGTTTCGATCTCAACGGCACCGGCAGCGGCACGCTTGATCTGCAGGGCAGCGCTCCCGAAGGCTCTCTCGGCGCACTCGCCTTCTCTCTTTCCGGAGCCGACGTGAACCAGAATCCGCTGGGCACAGTCGGAGCGATCACTCTCAACAGTTCCGGAGTGATTACCACCGGCGTTCAAGACATCAACGACAATGCAGATTCCGCCGGACTCACGAATCTTCCTCTCAGCGGTTCCCTCGTTCTGTCCTCCACCACCAACGGAACCGCCGAATTCGACTCCGACTTCGGCTCGCTTCTCTTCGATGTCTGGGTCATCGACTCCACTCACGTGAAACTCATCGAGACCGATACCTCGGGACTCGCCCTTTCCGGCGACGCCTTCACCCAGGTTACCAACTTCACCGCTGGACAATTGGTCTACACCGCTTCGGGTATCGACGCGAACGGAAGTCCCGTCGCCGTCGGAGGCTATGCGACCACCGACGTGAACGGCACTCTTAGCGCCGGCCTGGAAGACTATAACAATGCCGGAATTCCCAATACCGTGAGTCCTTTTATTGCCAACTGCAGCGGTGCTCTGGCTCCGTTTCCCGGTGGACGATGCCAGTTGGTCACCACCGCCTTCACCAACGGCTTCAATGTCAATCTGCAATTTGCCGCCTATCCATTTAGCGGCGGAGTCTTCTTACTCGAAAATGACAGTGCGGGATTTTTGCAGGGTGCCGCCTACAACCAGACGGGGACGGCGTTCAATCCTCCAGCCGGCTATGCGCTCAATCTCTCCGGCGTAAACGCCGACGGCCAGGGGGATATCGGCGAGGTTGACGACATCGCCCAATTCAATGCCACAACAACAGCGGCACCGGCAGTCAACGCCACGGGAGTGTTGGACGAAAATTCCATCCTCGGCGGCCCGGCTCAAAACCTGGCTTTATCAGGTACCTACACACCGGATTCTCCCGCCACCGGCCGCGGCTCGTTCAGCGTACCCAACATCAACACAGCCATCGGAACCTTGAATCTGGAGTACTACGTGGTCAACTCCTCAACCGTCCTCTTCATCGAGGTCGACAACGCGCAGCTCTCGTCGGGAATTTTCGACCTGCAAGCCACACCAAGCGGCGGACAGGCGATGGCTCAGTCAGCGGCTCAATCACACATCTCAACCATCCGTCCCATCACTCGCTTGCGCGCGAATAAAGCAACGTCATGGCACAAGCAGTAGCTTGGAAAGCTGAGCAAATACAAAAGGCGTGGCCTCCAAGCCACGCCTCTTTTTTTTCCCTGCCAATTTTCAGAACACGAACGCGCGGCTTTTCAAAAATCCTGTCAAGCCCCCACTTTGCCCGATTTTCCCGCTAAACTCTAGGCATCATTGAAGAATATAAATTCGCGGAGTTTGTCGGGCCGGTAGGCCCAAATTGATATAATGGATATAGAGACAAAAAACAAAAAGAAACATCCGCGACTTACTCCGCACCTTCTTCGAGTTAGTTAGCCAACTCCCCGCAAGTCCTTACTCCGCAATATCTTCCGTATAACTCCGCCAGAACCATTGACCTAAGTCGTTTTAGCCCGTAACTCAATGATTCCAGTAGACCGAGGGGTGGGGGGGGTACCCTGCCGCCGCTCTCAAACGTCAATCGAAACCGAATCACAGGAGACGCACCATGTCATCCGAAACAATGTCGTCCGAGACCTGTCATCCGAACCAATCTGCATCCCCCTCTGCCAGCACATCAAAGTCAACGGCAAGCCCTGCGGATCGCCCGCCATGCGCCGACACAACTACTGCTACTTTCACGCCCGCTGGCACCGCAAAGGCCGCCAGGTCACCGCCCCGCCTGAACAGAAGCACGAATTACGACTGCCGAACCTGGACGACGCAAAATCCATTCAACTCGCATTGGCCGATGTCATGCGCGAGGTGATGGAAGACAAACTCGACCACGAAACCGCGATCCTGGTCATCTACGCCCTCCAGATCGCGTCCGCCAACCTAACGCCACCTGAGATCCAGCAGACTTGAAACGAACACCAGAAGAAATAGCGAGACAAGGCTAGTGGTGCCATTTGATTTCCACTGGTAGTGAGTTTGGTATTTGAAATGAGCGGTCTGTAACGCTTGATGGGTGAAGAGCACTATCACCTTAAAGCGCTGCATCGGAAGGAGGAGCAAATGCGACTGCCTTTGAGACTAACTCTTTGTCGATTCTCGATGTCGGTTTGCTTGTGCTGGGAAGCAGTTCACACAATTCTAGGACGCTCCAAACGTGGTTCGGCAGCCCGGCTTCCATGGCAGGGGTGACACGCAGAGTGGAGTGCACGCGGCACCGCTCACGTATACGTCAAGAACAAAACGCGCTTTACTTCGTAAGCGCTCACGTATATCATCACGACATGGCAAAGAAGCGAAAAAATCCGTATGCTGTTGCGCTGGGTCGTAAGGGCGGGAAAAAGGGTGGCCCAGCGAGGGCAGCCAATATGACACCAGAGGAGCGCAGCGAAAGTGCCAGGAATGCAGTTCTAGCGCGCTGGGCAAAAACTAAGAACGATGGGAGAATGTGACCATGCCCGAAAATAAGAGAAAAGTCATGTTACCGGCCCCGGTGGGGATGGTAGAAGGGGTAGACGTACCCGTTAAGGAATCGACAGAAAGATGGTCAGAGATTGAATTGACAGATGGAACGGTGCTTAGGCTCAAGCCAAACGTTATGCATGTGACTCGTATTGATGGTCAGTGGGACCCAGACGGGAATCCAATGTACGCGTTGTTTTCCAATCAAGTGATGACGGTCACCAACGTAGCAGCGCACCTGCGCAAACCCGTCGTACCGCCAGCAGGAGTAAAGGCCAATTGACCATGATTACTACTAACGCTGAATACCCTAGCTTGGGCAAGGCTACAGCAGTGCTGGCGTGCGTGATGACGCTCGCAGCCGTCAACGGTGCACCTCCGGTCGATGCACAGACTACCGAGGAAGTGAACGAATCCGTCGTCGCGGAATGCGTTGTCGAGGTTTGCGCCCGCGACGAAGGGATCGATTGTTTCGTTTCTGAAAAGGCTTCGCAGTGGGTGAGGTTTCAAGCGCTCGTTCAACAATGGCGAGAGGAGCGGGGAGGTCGATCTCTGCACTCCCAAATAGCGATATTACCCAGCTATCAGCATATTCTTGGAATGGGGCCAGGTGCTATTCCGTTTATACTCGCCGAACTTGAGTCTGAAGGTAACGCTCCAGACCACATTTGGTTTTTGGCTTTGGCGGCGATAACGCATGACAATCCGGTTCCTCCGAACAGTCGCGGCAAACTTTTGGAAATGGCTAAAGCGTGGATTGAGTGGGGAAAGATCAAAGGTTATGTACAAGTGGTCTAGATGGCCTGCGGACTTTACGCTGAGCGCTACACCATCATTTGCTCAAGACTTTCCCAATCTACGCCCCCATCTCTGCGAGGATGATGTTAGCGAGGCGAGCGGCCAGTATAACTGTATCGCTTGGGCCGCTTCAGACGAGACAGTGCGTTGGGACCCGGACCCATTCTTTCAATTTTATTGGCCCGAAGGCGTGCCACGCGTTTGCACCCACGCAGCTTTTATTGCCGCATACCGCACAATGGTTTTGAGGTGTGTGGCGACGGGATGCCAGAGCACGGCATGGAAAAGATCGCGATCTATGCTTTAGCGGGCGTCCCAGCACATGCAGCACGGCTCTTGACAAATGGCAATTGGACTAGCAAGCTAGGCGACTATGAGGATATCCAGCACGTCAACTTAGACTGCCTGCGGGGCCCGTTATACGGAACACCCAGCATCTACATGAAACGTCCACTCCCAATTTAGCGATCGTTTTCGGCGGCCTCTTTGACAATTCTCAGGGCATTCTGGCTGGCGATCTAAGGTCTTGCACGTGTGCGCGTCGAAGGCTGCTCTAAGCTCATCTGGCCGCTACTCGTTACGAGACATGGAGGTCCGCTCGCACGATTCACAAATGGCGGTCAAGGAATACGAAACTCTCACAATTCTAAGAGCGCGTTTTGCCATGCCAATTAGTTTCCCGCGGACCGCAACACTGCGCTACCCCAGCGGAAATCAAACGGCACCACTGCCGAGGCAAGGCGCGCCGGGCCAACCCTGGACTTATCTAAAAAGGTATGTTTTCTGCGAGAAATGCAAGCAGCGAAACGGGAAACTGCCAGGACGATCCGTGTAGCGAGGCCGGACGGGGACGCCCGGCCCGCCACTCCATCTACTTAATCGCTTCCGCCGCAATCCGCTCCGTCACGAAAGCCTCGATCACGTCGCCAGCCTTGATGTCTCCGTAGTTCGCGATCGAGATACCGCACTCCATACCGCTCGTCACCTGTGAAACATCGTCTTTCACGCGCCGCAGCGAACTGACTTTGCCTTTGAAAACCATCGCATTATCCCGCAGCAGCCGCACTTCGGAATCGCGCTTGATCAGCCCATCGGTCACGCGGCATCCCGCAATCGTTCCAACTTTCGGAATGCGGAACGTCTGCAACACTTCGGCGCGGCCCTGGTAATTTTCCTTGATCGTCGGCTCCAGCAGGCCGGTCATGGCGCGCTTGATCTCGTCCTGCAATTCGTAAATGATCGAGTGCAGGCGAATGTCGACTTTTTCCTGATCCGCCAGTTCCTGCGCCTTGCGCTCCGGACGAACGTTGAATCCGATAATGATCGCGTTCGACGCCGATGCCAGCAGCACATCGGTTTCGGTGATCGCGCCAATGCCCGACCGCAACAGCTTCAGGCGCACCTTGTCATTCGACAAGCGTCCCAGCAGATCGCCCAGCACTTCCACCGATCCCTGCACGTCGGCTTTCAGAATGACGTTCAGTTCCTTCATGCCCGCGCTCTTAAGCTGCTCGGCCAGGCCTTCGAGCGAAACGCGAGAGCTCTTGGCCAGCGTGGCTTCGCGGAATTTCTGTTCGCGGTAGTCCGAAATGTCGCGCGCTTTTTCGCGGTCGGCCACAACCACGAACTGATCGCCAGCCGAAGGCAAACCTTCGAGCCCGATAATTTCCACCGGAGTCGAAGGTGCTGCTTCCTTCAAAGGTTTTCCGCGATCATCAAACATGGCGCGGACTTTTCCATACACGTTGCCCACCACAAAGTTGTCGCCCGTGCGTAGCGTGCCATTCTGCACCAGAATCGTTCCCACCGGACCGCGTCCGCGATCCAGTTTCGCTTCCAGCACCAATCCGCTCGCCGCCCGTCCCGGAGTCGCCTTCAATTCCTGCAAGTCCGCGGTCAGCAGAATCATTTCCATCAGCAGATTCAGATTCGTTTTCTGCTTGGCTGAAACGTCGACAAATACCGTCTTGCCGCCCCACTCTTCCGGCACCAGTCCGCGATCCGCCAGCTGCTTCTTCACCCGCTCCGGCAATGCTCCCGGCTTATCGATCTTGTTCACCGCAACAATGATCGGAACCTCAGCCGCGTGCGCGTGATCGATCGCCTCCACCGTCTGCGGCATCACGCCGTCGTCGGCTGCCGTAACCAGCACCACAATGTCGGTCGCTTTCGCACCGCGTGAACGCATCCGTGTAAACGCTTCGTGACCCGGCGTATCGAGAAACACGATTTCGCGTCCAAAAGCCGGAGAAGTCTTATCGGTAATCGCAACCTTGTACGCGCCGATATGCTGCGTGATCCCACCCGCTTCGCCACCCGCAACATTGGTCGAGCGAATCGAATCGAGCAGCGTCGTCTTGCCGTGATCGACGTGGCCCATGATCGTAACCACCGGCGGACGCGGAATTGCCTCCGCGCCTTCTTCACTACTCTCAACCGCGGCGTCCGTATCTTTCGAAGCCTGTTCTTCGAAGCTGATCACTTCCGTATCCGCTCCAAAGAAGCGCGCCATTTCGCTCGCGAGTTCCGCATCCAGCGTCTGGTTGATGGTCGCGAACACGCCGCGCACCACCAGACGTGCAATCACATCCTTCGCGCGAATGCCCAGCTTCTCGGCCAGATCTTTTACCGAGATACCTTCTGTAATCGTGATGTTCCGCGTAATCGGCGCAGGCTCGTTGTTGATCACCATGCGCTGCGGCGGAGTGTAGCCCTTCATCGGGCCTTCCTTCACGCCTCGCGGTACATATCTCTGCCCCGGACGACGCGACGGAGCTCCCGGACGCGCTCCCGGACGAACTGGTCCCGGAGGTGCCATTCCCGCTCCCGGACCCACGCCCAACGGACGCGATCCAGCCGGCGCAACTCGTGTCGGATGCATCGGCCGGCGTTCTCCCGGACGAAGCGGTGGACGCGGCGCTCCCGGCGCTGGCGGACGCGCAGTACGCTGAAAAATTGGCTGCCCTGGCACCGGACGTCCCGGCGCAGGCCGCGACGGCACTCCCGCCGAAGGTGCTCCCGGAGGCGGCAGCGGCGCTTTGTACACCGGACGCGGTCCAGTCTGCGGCATGATCATTCGCGGCGGCGGAGCAATCGGAGCCGCAGGCTTCACCGGCGTCGACGCTTGCATCTGCGTAACATTGCTTGGAGCTTGCGCTGCAGGCGGAACACTGCCCGCAGAAATACTCGTTGGCGCAGCCGGAGTAATCACTCGTGGAGGAATCGCAACCGCCGGTGGCGCAGCGCTTCCCGATGGCGAGCTGGCAGAAGGTGAACTCGCAGTCGGCGCCGGAGGCGTCACCGGAGCTTTCGGCGGAATCACAACCACCGATGGAGGACGGTAAGTCGCCGCCACCGAAGCAGGTGTCACCATTCTCGGCGCTGGCGGCGCAGGTGTTTCAGCCGCGGGCTTTGGTGGCATGGCCTTGGGCGCAGATGGCGCAGCCGGAGGTTCTGCTTTTGCCACTGGAGGTGGCGTTGCAACCGGTGGCTTAACCGGCGGACGCGCCGCAGGTGGCTCGGTTGTTCCCTTTTGCTGCGTGATGGCGCGCAGCACGTCTCCCGGACGGGAAATGTTCGAGAGGTCGATCTTGGTCTTGATGCCTTCGTCAGGCTGGCTCGATCGCGCCGGCCTCGATGAACTCGACGTTGCTTCCGACCGGCCGCGGAGATGCTTCCGCACCAGGTCCGCTTCGTGGTCCTCTAGAGAACTCGAGTGCGTTTTTTTCTCGGTGACGCCTACCACCGTAAGTGAGTCAAGAATTTCCCTGCTCTTGACTTCCAACTCACGGGCCAGATCATTGATTCGAATCTTACTCATCCGCTCTCGTTTCCTCTTTGTACTGGTAATGATCTCGTGTATCTAGGTTCGCATGTCTAACCTCATGAAAAATGAAAAGCTCGGCAATTTTACTTCCGGCTGACGAACCCGGTGCTGACGAAACATGCGCTTTCGGTCCGGATGCGACTCCGAACTCGCCGGACTTCGCAATCAGCTGTGCTTGTCTTCCGGGGCTTCTTGATTCGGGGCTTCTTCAGGAGCCGCCGCATCGGCGACTTCAGCAATTTCGTGAGCCGCGTTCTCAGCGCCTTCCGCGGACAGACCATCTACCGCTTGCCCATCGCCCGCCAACGCGTCTGCCTCGACACTGCCTTCGGTGATCGTCCCCTCGTCAAAAGCCGTACCAGTCGCGGCTTCTTCTGACGTGCCTTCCGGGGAACCACTCTCTGATTCGGCAGCGGCTACCGCCTCGCCACCATCCAGCGTAGCGAAGTAATTATTGACCGCAATGCTGATTTTTTCCACCGTTTTCGGGCCAATGCCTTCAATCGCTTCCAACTGCTCCGGCGTCATATCGGCCAGCGATTCCACCGTATTGATGCCAGCCGCTTTCAGTTTCTCGACCAGCCCTTCGCCAAGTCCGGTAACGATTTCGAGCGGAGTCACCGTCTGCGTCACCAACGCCGACATCTGCTGTTCCACTTCCTGGCGCTTTTCTTCCTCGCTCTTGATGTCGATCTTCCAGCCGAGTAACTTCGCCGCCAGTCGAACGTTCTGGCCTTTCTTGCCGATCGCGAGCGAAAGTTGCGTATCGTCGACCACCACTTCCAGATGCTTATCGGTCGCGTCGACGATGGTTACACGGCTCACTTTCGCCGGCTGTAACGCCTTCTCCGCAAACGTAACCGCATCTTCGTGATACTCGATGATGTCGATCTTTTCTCCACGCAACTCGCGGATAATCGACTGCACCCGCATACCCTTCATGCCAACGCAAGCGCCGACCGCGTCGACATCTTTATCCTTCGACATGACCGCGATCTTCGTCCGCTCGCCGGCTTCGCGCGCAATCGCGCGAATCACAACTGTGCCGTCATAAATTTCCGGCACTTCCGTCTGAAACAGATGCTGCACCAATTCCGGCGCTGAGCGCGAAGCCACCACCCCCGGACCTTTGACCGCTTTTTCCACGCGCACAATCACCACGCGAATCCGTTCGCCGACTGCAAACGATTCCAGCCGCGACTGCTCTTTGCGGCCCATGCGGGCTTCGGCCTTGCCGATATCGAGAATTACGTCCGGACCTTCGAGCCGCTTCACGGTCGCATTCACGATCTCGTTTACGTGTCCGATGTATTCGTTGTAAACCGTGTCGCGTTCCGCTTCGCGAACCTTCTGGAAGATCACTTGCTTCGCCAGCTGCGCCGCGATGCGTCCCAGAATTCCTTCGGTCACTTTGGGGATCAGCAGTTCTCCGCCGGCTTCCGCGCTGGGATCGAGCTTGCGCGCCTCCTCAACCGTCACCTGCAGATTCGCATCTTCGACGTGCTCGGGGCCCTCGACGATCGATTTAACCGCATAGGCATTGATCTTGCCGCTGTCTTTGTCCAGGACGGCGCGCAAGTTTTCCTGCGTCTTGTAGTATTTGCGCGTCGCAACGACGATAGCGTCTTCAACCGCGCTCACCACAATCTGCGGATCAATGCCTTTTTCGCGGCTGACCCCTTCGATGATGTTGTAGAGCTCACTTGCCATAAAAATTCCAGTTACTGCAGAACCTGCTAAGTAAGTCCAGATCTAAAGGTTGCAAGGTTAATTCAGAGTTTCAATGTCACGGCCTGGCGCTAACCCCCGCTCTGACTACCGTGAAACTTCGAAACCCTGAAACTTTGAAACCTTATTACTTCAGGCGATTCAAATTTCAGGAACCAGATTCGCCTTCTCTACGTTCCGAAACTCAATCTCAACCTGTGAAGACTCGCCTTCTTTCGGACGCATCTTCTTCTTGCGCGCCGCGCTCAAATCCAGCAGCAGCTTTCCGTTCTCGAAGCTTTCCAGCTTCCCTTCAAAGTGCCGGTTGTTGTTCACCGGTTCGCGCGTCATCAACTTCACCCGCTGCCCGCGGAAGCGCTCAAAATCCGCCGCCTTCGTCAGCTTGCGATCCAGTCCCGGAGACGAAACTTCGAGCACATACGATCCGCCCGAAAACGCGTCCTCGACATCCACGATCGTTCCAAACTCGCGGCTGAAGTTCGTGCAATCCTCGTGCGTCACGCCATCGGGACGACTCGCCGCTGGCGCCGCTCCAGGCCGGTCAATAAAAACCCGAAGCGTACGGTGCTTGCCTCCGCCGGACACTTCCACCTCGACCACTTCCAGCCCGCTCGAGCTCGCCACCCGCTCGGCAATCTGCCGGACCTTATCCAGATCAAAAGCCATGTTTTCAGCAATTTACTTCGGGATCGCCGCGCCAGCCCGTGACCAATAATCCGCCCAACTAAAAAGTGGGCTTTCGCCCACTGGTGTGCTTCGACAATCCTGGCACTACGACACAACAGTTTTCATCACCAACTATACGCCGCTGATTTAGAAAACACAAACCAGCGCAGCGCGCCTTCGCGAGCGCACCTTACCGCCCATGTGCTAGATGATGAGCTCGACATGTGCTCGCGAATGCCCGTCAATAAAGAACAATCACCGGCCTGTCACTGCACCGTCAACGTCGTCGTCCCGCTGACCATCAGACCGTTGATGGTGATCGTCGCCGTTATGGTCGCCGTCCCAACCCCGGTAGTCGTAACTCCACCTGAGTTGTTGATGATCGCAACCGTTATATCGGATGAACTCCAGGTCACCTGCTGACTCAGATTCTCCGTGCTTGCGTCACTGAACGTTCCCGTTGCCGTGAACTGTTTATTACTACCGAGGGCGATGACCGGGTTCGGCGGCTTAACCGCAATCGAACTCAGCGTCGCGTCCGTCACCGTCGCCGAGGCCAATCCGAGCAGCCCCGAAAACGATGCACCAATAGGAGCGACGCCGGGCGCAATTCCCGTGACTTGGCCATAGGATCCCGAAGCACTGCTCACGGTGGCAATCGCCAGGTCCGACGAAGTCCAGGTAACCGAACTCGTCAGATTCTGCGTCGTCGTTCCATCGGTCAGCGTCCCAGTCGCCGCGAAAGGAATCGATGTACCTTCCGCGACGGTGCCGCTGGCCGGCGTAACCGCAATCGAGGCAACGCTCTCAACCGTCAAACTGGCCGAGTTGCTCGTCACTCCATCCAGTGCAGCGCTGATGGTCACCGACCCCGTCGCCACTCCCGTTACATCGCCCGACGAGTCTACTGTCGCGACAGTTGTATCTGACGACGACCAGGTAGCAACCGTGTCGATGTTTTGCGTCGAGCTGTCGCTAAACGTCGCCACAGCCTGCAAAGGGAGCGTCGTGCCCACTCCGAGACCAGCTGTTTGCGGCGTCACCGCGATTGAACTCACCGTGACCGAACTTACATCGAGCGGCGCCGATCCGGTCGCGCTCGCTCCTCCGAATGCGAACTGCGCCGATATCTTCGTAGATCCGCCGGGCGAAACTCCCGTCGCCACGCCATAACTCCCCGGAGAATTGCTGATGGTCGCCACCGCCGGTTTGCTGCTCGTCCACGTGACCTGCTGCGTAAGGTTCTGCGTGCTCATGTCGCTGAAAGTGCCGATGGCGATAAACGCCTCCGTCGTCAGCGGCGGAATCGTCGTACTCGACGGCCCCACCGTGATCGATTGAATCGTCGCCGCCGTTACATTCAGCGTCGCCGATCCACTCACCGAACCAAGCGTAGCCGTAATCGTCGTTGATCCCACGCCGGCCGCTTGCGCCCGACCGGTTCCTGCTCCGATCGTCGCCACCGTTGTATCCGTCGAAGTCCATCCCACCTTCATCGTCAAATTGTGTTTGCTGCCGTCGTTGTAATAACCGAAAGCGGTGAATTGGTAAGCCGTCCCATTCGCAATCGTCACCGTTTGCGTGGGGATCACGATCTTCGTCAGGATGGCCGACGCCACCGACACTCCCGTGCTTCCACTAACCGTCCCGGACGTGGCCGTGATCGTAACCGGCACCGCCGTATCCGCCAGCGCCGTGGCGATGCCGGTCGACGCGATGGTCACCGCTGCCGTGTTCGATGACATCCACGTCGCAGTCGCCGTTAGATCCTGAGTCGTGTTGTTGCTGTATGTGCCCGTCGCTGTAAATTGGTTGAGCGTGCCCACCGGAACCGTCGAGTTCGCCGGAGTCACAGCAATCGAGTCGAGCACCGGCGCAGTCACCGTCAGCGTGGTCGATCCCATCACGGTCGATCCGCTCACGCTGGCCGAGATCGTCGTCATTCCAGCAGTCAGCGTAGTCGCCGCTCCACCCGCGGCAATGGTCGCTACCGCCGTGTTCGACGAACCCCACGTCGCCGTGGCCGTAAGATCCTGAGTCGTATTGTTGCTATAAGTGCCAGTCGCCGTGAAGGCTTCCGGCAAGCCTGCCGCAACCGATGGCATCGCCGGAGTTACCGCGATCGAAGTTAGAGTCGGAGTCGAGTTTGAACTACCGCTGCTGCATGCTGCCAGCAGCCCTGCGAACATTAACGCTACACACAAGGGGAGGGTCTTCATGGTGGGCGCTCCACGTAATAACCTGGATTTATTCCACTGACTTCCTTAGTTGATAAGGACTTTGGGCCCAGAGATCATAGCAGGAACAGCTGATTGGAATGCAGGAAGCCGTGGCGGGTTGCCCAGCTATGTCAAGCCGGCTTACCCGGCTTAATGACCACCCCAATCCCCGCATCTCGCCAGTTACGAAAGTATCTGAAGTAACCTTGCCGGGACCCTGCCCATCCCCCAAACTTCTCCTAATGCCGTTTTCGCGGACTCATCTCGCCATCGCCCTGGGCTCAGCCGGTCTGCTGGTGCTGGTTTTCGTTGGCTATCTGTATTGGCTCAGCGGTCAGCCGCCGGTCCTGTCGCGCTCTGAAGAACGCGACCCTTTGACCCAGATGCCGATCAGCATCACCATGAATCCCTTTCGCGATCGCACCATCGAGCGCACGGCCAACAAGTTTATCTCCGAAATGCGCGATGGCAATTGCCGCAAACTGCTCGCGCAATGGGAAAGAGACTATCGCAAGAAGCGTGCCGAATTCCTCTGCAACTCCGAGACCCAACACCCGCTGATTACTTGGAATCTCGTGGAGTGGGAAGATGCGCCGCCCCTGGTCATCCTGCATTACAAAGGCCAGCGCTACAGCAGCCCGAGCCAGGACTCAACCTATAAAGACCTCTTCTCCGTAACCGAAGAAAAGAAAGATGACGCCGGCTGGACGGTCACTAAGTACGACTCGTTCTACTGAGACCTATCTCCCCGGCCTTGCTTCTTCTTCCAAAGTAAATAAAGTCCCCACGCGGAAAGCGTGCAGCTATCCCGAATCACGCCCTCCACCATCATCCGCTCAAACTCCGCCACCGGCACGCAATGCGCAGTCAGGTCGTGCTCCTCCGGATCAGGCTCTTTCTCCGTCGGCGTCAAGCCGCCCGCCAGAAACACGTGCAGCTTCTGATTCGCGAAGCCATAAGCGATCCAGAGCGTGCCCAGGAACGTCATCTCCTTGGCGTCGAGTCCCAGCTCCTCTTTCAGTTCCGCTCGCGCCAAAATCTCAGGACTCTCGACCTCCATCTCCCATCCACCCTGCGGCAGTTCCAGCGCACGCTGCTGAATCGTGTAACGAAACTGCTCCACCAGCCAAATCCGGTCGTTGTCGATCGGCAGGATAATGGCGCAGTCCTCCTTATCCACCACCCCATAAATGCCGCGCTCGCCATTCGACCGTAGAATGTCGTCCTCGCGCAGCCGCATCCATGGATTGCGATAGACTTCGCGGCTAGCCAGCGTGGTTATCGAACGGCCGGCAGACTGGGGATCCGAATCCATGCATTCTCCTCAGCTGGAATTTGCATCGCTACAGAAATGGCGATCCTGCACCACGGCAACCATCAACCTCATCCCCCGATATGCACCATCGTCCGCGAGGCCGGCACAAATCCCGGCTCTCCGATGTGATGTCGCTCCTCTTTTTTCTGCACGACGTTCAAAATGAAGTCAGCGAGTTTCTCATCCGACGCGCCGCGCCGCATCAGCTCATGCAGATCGTGATCCCAAACCGAAAATAAACACGTCCTCAATTTCCCGTCCGACGTAATCCGAATCCGGCTGCAGTGGCCGCAGAACGGATGCGACACCGGAGCGATAATCCCAAACTCACCCACTCCATCTGAGAAACGATATCGCCGCGCCGTTTCGCTCCGCTCGTGCGCGATCTCTTGCAGCGGGAGATATTCCGCCATCCGCGCAAGTATCTCGTCGAGCGTAACTACGATCTGCGGCGTCCACACCCGGTCTTCTTCGAGCGGCATGAATTCGATGAAGCGGACCACCACCCCCTCTTCGCGGGCAAACATGCCAAAGGGAATAATCTGGTCTTCATTGAAGCCGCGCAGCAAAACACAATTCACTTTCACCGGATCAAGCCCCGCCCGCCGCGACGCGCGCACGCCGGCCAGCACCTTTTCGTATCCATTCGGCACCCGCGTGATCCGCGCAAAGCGCTCCGGATCGACCGCATCCATGCTCACGGTGACACGGTCCAGCCCCGCATCTTTCAGCGGCTGCGCGATCTCCGCCAGCAGATGGCCGTTCGTGGTCAAAGCAATTTCAGGCTTCTTGCCATCGCCCGTGCGCAGCTTCGCGAGCTCGCGTACGAACTCAACGATTCCTTTCCGCAGCAGCGGTTCACCGCCCGTCAGACGAATCTTCGTGATCCCAAGCCCAACGAGTATTCTCGCCATCCGCAGATAATCATCAAACGGAAGCTCCGCATAAGCGGCCCCATTCGTTCCCGTGCGGCAATAGACACATTTATAGTTGCAGCGGTCGGTAATCGAAATTCGCAGATCGTGGATCGAACGCCCGAAATTGTCGGTGAGTGGCATTGAGCAGAAATCAGATAGCCGACAAGAACTTGCCGGCCGTTGCCTCATTATAGATGCCGAAGGCCAACTCAACGACCCGACCCGCCTGCTAGACTCTCCTATGAAAGCCCTTTCCCCATGAAAGCCCTGGTCATCACTCGTCTCGGCGGACCTGAAGTTCTCGAAATCCAGCAACTCGCGGCTCCTCATCCCACGGCCGACCAGGTTCTGGTCAACGTCGAAGCCTGCGGTTTGAACTTTGCCGACTTGATGACCACCCAGGGAGGATACGCAACCACTCCCGATCCGCCGCTCACCGCCGGACGCGAATTCGCCGGAAGCGAAGCGCCCACCGGACGCCGCGTCATGGGCTACACCCAGTGGGCAGCGTTCGCAGAGCAAACCGCCGCCAATCGCAATCTGCTTTGGCCCGTCCCCGAAAATTGGACCGCCGAACAAGGAGCTGCTTTCCCGGTAAATTTCTTCACCGCTTATTTCGCCTACTGGAAAGCGGGCTTGCTCGACAAGCCCGGCGCTCGCGTACTCATTCATGCCGTCGCTGGCGGAGTCGGCACCGCCGCAGTCCAGATCGGCAAAATTCTCGGCATCGAAATGTACGGCACGTCTTCCTCGGAAGATAAACTCACTCGCGTACGCGAACTCGGCTTGCAGCACGGCATCAACTACAAGCAGCAGGATTACGTCGACTCCATAAAAAATCTGACGCACGGCGAAGGTGTCGACGCCGTTTTCGAGATGCTCGGCGGCCCGCACGTCGCCAAGAGCGTCAAATGCCTTCGCGATTTCGGGCGCATCATTGTTTACGGCGCAGCCACCGGCGAAAACGCGCTCTTCGATCCCCGCATCCTTTATGCGAAAGGCGCCAGCGTTCACGGACTCTGGCTCTCCTACCTCAGCGCCAATCGCCCCCTGATGGAGTCCGGCTGGAAACAGCTTTCACAATGGATCGCTGCCGGCAAGCTTCATCCCGTCATCGGAAAAGTCTTCCCGTTGGAGCAGGCGCGCGAAGCCTACACGCTCATGCAGCAAGGCAAGAACTACGGCAAGATCGTATTGCAGATTCGTTAGCAGCTTCGTAAATCTTTTCATAGTTTCTTCATAGTTCCTTCAAGCTCGCTCGAGTTTCTCCATCATTCTTATACATGTGTATCGTTACTGTCTTCAGTGGCGCCCTGGTCGCGATGATTACCACTTCATAAACCCACAACAAAACAAACCCTCCCTGTTACCACGGAACTCGTACCAGCGTTTGCTAACGCAGCCACTATCAGCCCGTCCAACAGGCATGTCAGCAGAATCAATGGTTCGCAACCAAAAAATAATCGGGAACTTACTCGAACCGAGATTCGTATCCTGTAGCGAGCCAAGGTAGGGGTGGACGAAAAGTAGTTTCGAGCCACTGAGAGAATTTTTCAGGGTGACAGGACTGGCGCACGTCATGGTTTGGCGGCCCTGGATGCGCACAGTCCAGCAAAGAGAAACGAGTTTAGAGGCCCGCGTCTTTTTTCGTCACCCTGGTCTGCGTATTGTAGGACTTCGCAACGAAAAGGCAAGCCCTCCGTAGAACCACCACCAGCCGCCCCGAACGCCCGGCCTGAAACCGGGCAGAAAGCAAGGAGCATATGAAACTGAATCAACTGGCAAAGACAGTGGTGCTCGGGCTGGCCGTGTTGCTCGCAACGAGTGCTTTCGCAGTCAACCAAGGTACCCTGCAGGCGCGTGAACCGCTTGAGATCAACGGCCAGCAACTCCCGGTCGGCGAATACCAATTGCATTGGACCGGCACCGGTTCAGTTGTCGAAGTCAGCTTCATGAAGGGCAAGAAAGAAGTCGCGAAGACCACCGCGAAACTCGTCACCCTCGATAAAGCTTCCGACTACGACTCGGCCATCGTTGACCACTCCGGCGGCAAAGCTGCAGTTTCCGAAATCCAATTCGCCGGCAAAAAGTATGCCCTCGCCATCGGCGCAACCGACAAAGCTGAGATGACGGGCACGAAGTAACTTACTAACTCCTGGAAGAGAAAGTAAGAATAGAGAGTGAATAGGGAGCGCTTCGGCGCTCCCTATACTTTTTGCTGATCGAAACAAACGCCCGCACCCGCCAACTGTCTACCCCAACACGCATTGTCTATCACTCCCAAGAATAAAAAGAACGATTGGTAAAGAATTCAATAGCCGCAAAATGGCCCAATAGTGCCAACCCACGGCACTGGGAATACATTGCACGGAAGTTAGTGTTGGGCTATAGTTCACCCGGCTAATCTAGGCTCTCCCGGGAGAAACCACGAATGAGAAAACCAATTGCGCTGTTTTTAGTGTGTCTATTCGCCCTTGATGTTGTCGCATTCGCAGGCTTGGGCAGCGACAAAACTGCGTATGTCGGGGGCACTGAGAATCAGATCAAAGACGGCGAAGAAGGAGTATCGTCCGCCAAAGATGATAAGCATTTCGTGTTCGAGTATAAGAACGGTAAACTCGAAATTCCTTACGATCAGGTGGATGACCTGGAGTACGGACAGAAAGCTGGCCGCCGTGTCGGACTCGCGATCGCGATAAGCCCATGGCTCCTGCTTTCGAAGAAACGACGGCACTTTCTGACTATTGGATGGAAGGATGAGCAGGATAAGCAGCACGCTGTGGTGCTGGAGTTGGGAAAGTCAATCACGAGGACCACGATAGCTACCCTGGAAGCAAGAACTGGAAAGAAGGTCGAGTACCAGGACGATGAAGCCCGGAAAAGCGGCTTAGGGGGATTCTGATCATGCTGAGCCTCCTGCTGATAACGGGGCTGCTCCTTCAAGCGAGTCCAGGCGCTCAAGAAGCAAAGGCTACATCAACGGCCCAATCGACAGCGAATCGAGACCCTGATGGCGATCCTCACGTGCTGCTAAAAGTGAAACGTATTTTCGTCGACAGTTTTGGGGATGATCCCACCTCGAAAGAGTTGCAGTCAATGATCGTTTCAGCCTTGGTCGCAACAAATCAATTTAAAGTGACCGAGAATCGTGAGCGTGCCGATGCCATTCTCAGAGGAGTAGCTATGGAGAAAACCTCTCAGGAATTGCACGCCTATTCCGAGGGGACGGCCGTGGGAAACAGAAGTGGAGGCGCGGCCATCAAGGACTCGTCGGCCAGTACTGAAACAATTCAAGAAGCTAAACTGTCGGTGCGTCTGGTGGATCCGGACGGCGACGTGATCTGGACGAGCACACAGGAGAGTAAGGGCGCGAAATACAAGAGTTCGAGTGCTGACGCTGCGGACAAGTGCGTAAAGCAGTTGCTTCGCGATCTTGAGAGGCTCAAAAACAACACTACTCCGCCCGCTTCAGGAACCCAAACGGGGAGACCGAACTGAAAAATGGCCGTTCCCTACTCAACTTTGAAATCCAGCGCCGGCAGCAGCGTACACCTCGCCGCTGAGTTAGAGAAAGCAGACAGTCAATAAATAGAATCAGGACGCTAATATCTGAGACGTGAGATACAGGATCGCGATTCGCCAATTCTTATTGACACCTAAACTCGTCACACGAGATACTAAGTCATCTGGTTGGGGCAGTTTCGAGCGGCGTCGGTCAACTAAGACGCACTTCGAATCTGCCCCAATACCTTTTTCAGGGCTCTTTGACAACCTAACTCCTTATCTTGGAAGATTTTCCCTCTAGCCCGTTTGAATTCATGGATCTAGGCCGTTTTAGCCCGTAACTCCATGATTCCATTGGACCGAGGGGGAGGGGGGGTACCTACCCGAGATTGAGAATCGGATAGCGGATGAGGGGGCGACTGTCTGCACGACAGACGTGCCTCAAAAATGATGAGCTGGACTTAGGGGTCGCCGACCACTGCCCACCCACCACTGGCCCTCAGTACTTAGGCATCTTAGTGTCGATCCGCTCCGCCCATGCCGTGATTCCGCCGGTCAGGTTATGGACCTTGGTGAAGCCGGCTTGCTGCAGAAAGGCGACAGCCTTGGCGCTGCGCCCGCCCATCTTGCAGTGGGCTACGATCTCGCGGCTGGAATCGAGTTCGCTCACTCGCTTCGGCAGGTCGCCGAGCGGAATGAGATATCCGTTCAGGTTACAGATCTGATATTCGTGCGGCTCGCGCACGTCGAGAACAAAAATGTCTTCTTTGTTGTCGAGTTTCTTCTTCAACTCTTCGACCGAAATGTCGGACAAACTTCCTCCTGTTGCGGGCGCCGCTTCCACGCCGCGGATGCCGCAGAATTCATCATAGTCAATCAGCTTGGTAATCGTGCGGTGTGGACCGCAAACCGGGCATTCGGGATTCTTACGCAACTTCAACTCACGGAACTTCATCCCCAGTGCATCCACCAGCAACAGCCGTCCGATCAGCGGATCACCTTGCCCCAGAATCAGCTTGATCGTCTCCGTCGCCTGAATCACGCCGACCAGTCCCGGCAGGATGCCCAGCACTCCGCCTTCGGCGCAAGACGGCACCAGTCCAGGCGGTGGAGGCTCGGGATACAGGCAGCGATAGCACGGCCCATCTTTAGTGGCGAACACGCTGGCCTGGCCTTCAAATCGAAAAATCGACCCGTAAACGTTGGGCTTCCCCGTGAGCACGCAGGCATCGTTGACCAGGTAGCGCGTAGGGAAATTGTCGGTGCCGTCGGCCACGATGTCGAATTCGCGAAACAGATCGAGCGCGTTGGCGCTGGTAAGTTTGGTGTCAAATGTTCGTAAATTCAAAAAAGGATTGATCGCTTTTAATTTATCGGCGGCCGAATCAAGCTTCTTACGGCCCACATCCGCGGTCGAGTGGATAATCTGCCGCTGCAGGTTGGTGTAATCGACCACGTCGAAATCGACAATGCCGAGCGTGCCCACTCCCGCCGCGCCCAGGTAAAGCGCCAGCGGCGAGCCGAGACCACCAGCTCCAATGCACAATACTTTCGCGGCTTTCAGCTTTTGCTGACCTTCCATGCCGACCTCGGGCATGATGAGATGGCGCGAGTAGCGCAGGATCTCGTCATTGCTCAGAACGGCGGCAGGAGCGGCTTCAGTTTTCGCTTGCGCGGGATTGACCTCGGAAATGGTGGCCATGGAATCCTCTTAAATTAATTGTAATCGGGATTTGAAATGTAATCGGTCAGCGGCAACAGCGCTCGGAGTGCGACATTCGGAAGCGTGCGATTTCGCCAGTCATGGAAGTCAGTTACAACGCCCGGAACCGCCGGCAATCGACGGCACGATAGAAATCGTATCGCCATCCTTGAGCACGGTCGCTTCTTTTTGCAGATAGCGCATGTCTTCGTCGTTCACGTAGACATTCACAAAAGCGCGAAGCTTATCTTCGTCTGTATAAAGATGCCGCTTGAGCTCGGGATGCTGCGAGACCAATCCGGCCAAAGCCTCGCCCACGGTTTTTCCGGGGACATCGACGGATGACTGTTTGCCCGAATATTGCCGCAATGGAGACGGAATCTGGATCTGAGGCATGTAATAAAGATGCGATGGCGAGGCCGGAAGATGCAAGTCAAAAAGTTGTCAAAACACTTCGGTCTTCTCATCTGTCAGCTTCTTGTTGCTCTCGTCGGTTCCCGACAATTCAAACGAATTCGTCAACACGGATTTGCCCTTCTCCACGCTGGTGATCATGTAGGAGCAGCCAAACCAGTGGGCCTCAGCCAGGTCCGTGGCCGACCATTGCGCGGGATGATCGGGATGGGAATGGTAGAAGCCGACAATGTCTTCGCCGCGTTGGCGGCCTTCGCGCTGAATGCGAATCAGTTCTTTCGGATCGATGTTGTAGCGATTATGTGGAGAATCGTCGCGAGTGTTGCCGCAGCGCGCGATCGTCGAGACGGCTTTCGCGCCATCCTCCTCGAACCGGCCAAGAAGCACCCCGCAGCACTCGTGGGGATAGGTTTCTTCTCCATGCTGGCGGATTTCATGATACGAAGATCGACTAATTTTCAGCATTGGTGTTGATTTCACCACGGAGACACGAAAAACAAGGAAGAGTTTTTCTCCGTGCCTCTGTGTCTCCGTGGTGGCTTAGTCTCACCCCTCGTTCCAGAATCTTTCGCTTAAATATTTTTCACCGGAGTCGCATAGGATCGTCACGATGGTTGCCTCCTGATTTTTTTTCAGACTGGCCGCGACTTGCAGGCTTCCCACGATCGCGGCCGCCGCGGAAACTCCAACTAGGAGGCCTTGTTCGCGGGCCAAGCGGCGCGCCATGGCGTGCGCGGCTTCGGTGCCGATCTCTATATTCTCGTCGGCCAACGATGCATCGTAAATCTTAGGAACGATGGCCGTGGGCAAATACTTCGCGCCTTCAATACCGTGGAAAGCGGAGTCCGGCTGCAACGAAACACACTTGATTTTCGGATTTAATTCCTTCAGGCGTCGCGTCGTCCCGACGAAGGTTCCTGTGGTTCCGAGCATGGCAACGAAATGGGTGACGCTGCCTTGCGTCTGCTGCCAGATTTCGTTCGCGGTGGTCTCGTAGTGCGCGCGCCAGTTGGCATCGTTCGAATATTGATCCGCGTAAAAATAAAGATCGGGATCCCGCCGAGCATATTCACGCGCAATCTTGATGGCTCCGTCGGAACCTTCGGCGGGATCGGTAAAGATCAGATTTGCGCCGTATGCCTGTAGAATGCGTTTTCGCTCAGGCGAAACATTTTCCGGAACGCAGAGTGTTACGGGAAATCCGAGCGCGGCTCCCAGCATGGCGTAGGCGATGCCGGTGTTGCCGCTGGTGGAATCGAGCAAAGTCTTTCCGGCGGAGAGTTTGCCGCTGCGGCGCGCATCGGCCACAATGCTGGCAGCAGCGCGATCTTTGACGGAGCCTCCAGGGTTGCACCATTCGGCCTTGCCCCAAAGTTTTATGTTGGCGGAATGTATATTGGGTAGGTCGCTCAACAGTGCGTCCAGGGGCAGTAGCGGCGTGTTGCCGATCGCCGCCAGCACAGCCTCTCCGCGCGGGGCAGACACGGCCTTGCCGTCGTCAGGCAAATGCGACGGCGCGGACCCGGATGCAGCAGGTGTCATTCGTTGCAATGTCCCTGTGACTAGAGTAATGTGCCCACAATCTTGAAAAGGTATATCTATACTAGCGTTGCAGCACTCTCATGTCGTTAGATTAGCAGTCCATTGCTTTGGTTCCATCGAAAGCGTCGAATTCGCATCTAACGGAATGCAGTGATAAAAGATAAAAGATAAAAGTAAGCGAGAATTGAGCTCATAAAATGGCAGCGAAAGTCGAACAACGAACCTACGAAGACGCAGTCGCCTGGCTAAAGGATCATGGCTTTGACCTGATCGAGGCTCCTGGCGGTCAAACCCGCGTGTTCCTGAAGAAGTACAACTGCTCCGCGGCCATCCAGAAGACGGATGACGGCGGCGTGAAAATCTTTGCCTATCCGGGATACATGCTTGGCAGCGAGATTTCGAAGCTGGTCAATCGCGGCTACCAGCAGTTTCTGAAAACCACAAAGACCGAAGTGCCGGCGTCGGCTGATCATTTGAAGGCCCTGCAACAGTTCTCGGAAGAACTGAAAGAAGCGCTCGGAATTCCGAGCCTCTACAACGAATCGCTGGGAACGGTGAGCGAGTCCTATCAATACGATCGAGTTAAGGATCGCGACGAACCGGTGGTGGATCGCCCGAAGCGGCCGTGGGAAACGGTTAAAGTGAAGGCGGCCACGGCGACTAAAAAAACGCGCGCGTAGGACTCCCCCTCGATTTCTTTTGTGGGTCGCGTCAGCGCTCTCGCAGAATTTTAAGTACCGCGTTTTGTGCGTCGGTCACCGGCGTCCTCGCCGGAGTCATCGTTAGATAGACCGCTAATCCACGCAGCATATACGTGTCGTTCTGATAAGTTTGCAGCAACTCCAGCTTCGGCGGCGAACTTTTCCACGTCTCCTGATCCGCCGTATCCGTCGCGACGAGCCATTTGATCGAAGCCACTGTCGTATTCGACATCCTTTCGGCCCACGACTCTCGCGGCCACTAAAGACAACCGGTCTTGCTCTCCGAATGTGAATATCTCGTGCGCCGAAGAGAGCCGCGCCGTGATCGCGTTCAAAACTCGGCCTTGGTCCTCGAGCTTGAACATGGGATTCATCGCCAATGCCGCCAGCAGATCGGCGGTGTGAGCGGTGGCGTGAATCCAGCCGATCTTGGGATCAAATCCGCGGAGGTCGCGCTCATCCTTCAGATAGGTTAGCGAGGCGTCGAGCAAGGTTCGGTAGCGCTCCTCAGTTAGAAACGGAGTCTTCAAGTCTCGCTCGGCCAGCGCCACCAGAGACAGCGCAGAAAACGAGCGCTTGAGAACGGAGTCGTCTCCGGAGTCGCCGATTCCAACCCGCAGGTTTGCGCACCATTCATCCATCAGGGAATTCAGGTCAGCAGTCGGAACGTCCTGATGTTTGATCCACGTAGTCGTGATGCTGTAGCCAAGGTCGTCGCGGAGTTCCGAATCTCGCGACCCCACATAGCCACTCAACTCGAGCAATAAAGGGAAGACCTGTTGTCCTTCAGGGACGGCATAGTGGCTTTTTGCGATGGACCGCCAGAATTCGCGGTCGTGAGCTGGCTTGGTCTGTGATTCCTGAGCAGAAGCCTGCGCATGCGCTCGCGATAGAGATAACGATAAACATGTCATCAAAAACAGC
This sequence comes from uncultured Acidobacteriaceae bacterium, assembly GCA_963807725.1. Taxonomy (GTDB): domain Bacteria; phylum Acidobacteriota; class Terriglobia; order Terriglobales; family Acidobacteriaceae; genus Acidiflorens. The sequence goes on along the minus strand of CAWECL010000019.1, from coordinate 375,323 downwards.
GCTCCGGCAATGCATTTCACGGTTTCTCTCCTGGCACAGCAATCTCGGCGAACCGAGCGGCACACAAAACAAAGACGCTGCTAACCGTTGGTTGTTAGCATCTTTCGACAGTCAAATCCGCTATCCTGACGTCGAGCATCACAGAGGAGAGATCATGCGTAATTCTATTTTCCTGTTGGGGTTGATCGCTGCGCTGGTTGTTTCGAGCGTGGCGCAGAATGCCGACGACGCTTCGACCGTGGCCATCAAGCAAGTTATCGTCGATCAGCAGGCAGCCTGGAATCGTCAGGATCTGGAGCGCTTCATGGCAGGATATTGGAATTCTCCCGAGCTGACATTTTTCTCTGGAGCGCATGAATCGAAGGGTTGGCAGGCAGCCCTCGATCGCTATAAGAAAAATTATCAAAGCGCCGGACACGAAATGGGGAAGCTGGAATTCGCGAATCTCCGCATCGAAGTCCTCGGACCGCAGTCAGCTTTCGTCCGCGGAGAATTTCATCTCACTATGTCAGATGGAAAGACTCCGCACGGCCTGTTCACGCTGGTGTTTCGCAAATTTCCCGACGGCTGGAAGATCATTCACGATCACTCGTCTGGAGAATAATCGCCGGCCCGTCTTAATGGGGCCACTTCGCCAGAATCGCTCCCATGGCCAGGAAGCAGGCTAGTTGATATCCCGTGTTGATCAGGTAGAGTTTCGTGGGCTGCTTACTGAAGAGCGCTCCGGTCAACTGGACCGTGGTCACGAAGCCCAGCCACACCGCGAAACCGATTTTCATTCCATAAGGAATCGTGATGACGGTGGCGAGCACAATGATCTTCGCCAGCACCAGAGCCGACACGATGCTCGCTACAAATGACAGCCCGTAGGTTTTGCCCGCGCCTTTTTGCAACTCGGCCATCTTGGCTTTGTCCGTGGGATCGAAGCCCATCAATCGCATCCAAGGATTCGCAAAGAGCATGGGCGAGTACCACAAGAACCCGATGACCATACACGCAACCGCACAGACCAGCACTGCCCAGATGTTGATTCCCTCGAACGAGTAGGCTCCGATCATCGAGTCCCTCCTGATGGCGATGAGGGCGCAATAGTAATGTGGCGGCAGGCGGTTGGGAAGAGAAAAATGGGGCTGATTCCCATCCGCTACAGTGCCCTTGCGCCGTTCGTGGGCTTGAGAACCGTCGCTCCGCTCACGACGACAGAGATCGAAAGGGGGTTATCGGCCGCGGTCCATCGCCTCGTTCGCCAGCCGATCGGCGATCTGGTTGTGTTCGCGCATGGCGTGCCGAATCTCGAAATGCTCCAACCGCCGCACAAGTTGCTGCGCTTCGTCATAAAGCTTGCGCAGTTCCGGATGCCGCACCTTGTAGATGCCTTTCATCTGGCGGACCATCAGCTCCGAATCGCTGATCACTTTGAGCGCACCAATTTTGTTTTCGGCGGCATAGCGCAGTGCGGCGATCAGGCCTTGATACTCGGCGTAGTTGTTGGTGTGGTGTCCGAGATATTCGCTGAGTTCAGCCACCGGGTGTCCGGAAGCATCCTGAATGGCGACGCCATAACCGGAAGGCCCGGGATTGCCGCGGGCTCCGCCATCGACGTGTGCCGTGTGAGCCGTCGCCACGGATTTTGGAGCACTCGCTTTCGGAGCACTAAAAAGATTGCCGGAGTCAGAAGATCGCGAAGGCATGAAGTGAGTTTACAACGGCCGTCTCAGGCTCAACGCCCGCGAACTCGACTCCGCAAGCTAGCGATGGTCTCCGTGATTGTGCCGCCAATTCCAGTATTCCCGCTGTTCGTTCGGCGGCAGCTTGCGGAAATCGCGATGCGGATCGCGGTGATATTCGCGCGCCCACTGGTTGTAATAGATCACTTCGTCATGATTCCAGACATGATAGTCGCTGTAGTACGGATCATAAGCGCGGTAATAATGATGCTCGGCGCAGGCCGTGCTCACGACCACGGGCGCCAAGGCAGCAGCTAGAAAAAGTGAACTGATAAAACGAGATCTGCTTTTCATTGGGGTAATGCTCCTCGTATAAGTCTCGAACCCGCACCGGATGCCAAACACGGCTCCGGCGGCGTATGAAAAAGAAGCCTACGAAAATGAACCCGCAACCATCCGGAAAGTTGCTAAGAAACGTGGGCTGCGGGAGCCCCAGGAGTCACCATCATGAAAATGTTTGGGAGCTCGTTATCGACCAGTGGCGAGGCGGGTGGCCAGGCGTTGCGGTAAATTAGCGGCCAGAATTTTCTCCTGCGCCACGCGCAGGTTGTAAGGCACGCGATAAAACTTAACGATCCAGGTGTCGGAATCGAACATGGCAAACGCCGCCCGCCAGTCGCCATCGCGCGGCTGGCCCACTGAGCCGGGATTGATGAGATAGCGGCGGTCTTTTCGCAGCGGCCAGTCCGATGATTCCGGCTGCCCCACGGTTCGGTACCCCGGACGATACGCTTCACTGATCTCGCCGGTCAGCACGAAACCGCCTTGCAGGTGTGTGTGTCCGAAAAAAGTTACCGGCACTGGATCGGTAATGAGCGGCTCGATCGCATCGCGGGCGCTAACCATGTATTCGTCTTCATCGAGCGCCGAACCGTGCACAAACTGGATCCCAGGAAGTTCATCCACGCGAATCGGACCCTGCGGGAGCGATCGTAACCATTCGAGATTGTTTTCGGTGAGTTGGTCGCGTGTCCATAGTGTCGCAAGTCCGGCGACCGGATTGAATTCCTCAAGATTCATCAGCCCGCTGACCGCCTTGTCGTGATTGCCCCGCACAAACACATGTCCCAGCGATTGCGCCTTGGCAATCACTTCGTTGGGATTGCCGCCATATCCAACGGTGTCGCCGAGATTAATCGCGAGGTCGTAGGGAGGAGCCGCCGCCAGACAGGAGTCCAGCGCCTCGAGGTTGCTGTGAATGTCGCTGAGAATGAGGATACGCACAAAGGGAGGATTATAGCTTTTCTGTGGAAAAAGCGGAGAGGCGAGGCAGTCTATTTTCCGGCGGAGACGTGGCTGGCAACGTCTTCCTCTTCCGCGAGCTTACGTTCCGGCAGAAAATAACTCAGTGCCACAAACGCAAAGATCGCGTAAGAGATCCGGACATCGACAAAAGCCAATGCCACGCCAGCCGCGTAGAGCAGCAAGGAATAGACATTTTTTCTCCACATCCGGTGATGGTAGCCGAGCACCTCGGGATTGTCGCGATGGTGCTGGGTGATGGCGGTGCGCACCAGCGCAAACGCCAGCGAACAGAAACACATCACGACTCCGTAGAGCGCAGCCGCGCGCGGATCGTGATAGTGACTGCCCATCAACGCGGTCACGAATGGTACCAGCGACATCCAGAAAAGAAGGAAATTGTTCGACCACAGCAGGCGAGCGTCAGCGCGGCGGGCCGAACGCAGAAAGTGATGATGATTGACCCACATGATGGCGACCGTGACGAAGCTGAGCACATAGCTCAGAAGCTGCGGCACAAGGCTGCGTAGCGAACCGAGATCGGTGTCGCGCGGCAGTTTGAGTTCAAGCACCATGATCGTGATAATCACGGCGATCACTCCGTCACTGAAGGCCTCGAGCCGGTTGGTGCCCATGCCGTTATTTTTACCAGAATTATGCGGAGTGGATCGAAGACATTCGGGGCACATTCACCACCGGGCAACGAGCCCAATGTCCGCCGCTGCCGCCGCCGACCTCGACCAGCGGCGGCAGCGAGGCCGCACAGTTGCTGACTCGATAGGTACAGCGCGGCTCGAACGGACATCCGGCTAGCACCTGGGCAATCGACGGTACCGTGCCTTCGATCGTCGCCAGCGGCTGCGTACGATCGGTCTGGAGCGTCGGAATCGCCCGCAACAGTCCTTGCGTGTAAGGATGGGCGGGCGCATCGAAGATATCCTTCTTCGATCCCAGTTCAACCAGGCTTCCGGCGTACATGACGGCCACACGATCCGCGACGTGCGAAACAACGGCAAGATCATGCGAAATGAAGAGCATCGACAATCCGAATTTTCGGCGCAGGTCGTTCAGCAGATCAAGAATCTGCTGCTGGATAGTCACGTCGAGCGCGGTGGTCGGCTCATCGGCAATCAACAGTTGCGGACGATTGACGATGGCCATGGCAATCATCACCCGTTGGCGCATGCCTCCCGAAAGCTGGTGCGGATAGCTGCGGGCGCGCTGCTCAGGATCGGGTATGGCAACCTCGCGCATACCGTCGATCGCACGCCGCATGGCTTCCGTTTTCGAAACCTGCGCGTGAGCCCGCACCGCTTCGGCAATCTGGTCGCCGACGCGCATGACCGGATTGAGAGCGGTCATCGGCTCCTGAAAAATCATCGCGATGCGCGAGCCGCGCAGCCGTCGCAGCTGATCCGGAGCCAAAGTGGTTAAATGCGAAGGCGCGGAATCGCCATTCTGAAAAGCGATATCGCCCGTAACCGTCGCGGCTCGCGGAAGCAAGCCCATGATGGCGAGCGATGTAACCGATTTTCCTGAACCCGATTCGCCGACCAGTCCGAGCACTTCCCCTGGAGCGATGGAGAATGAGAGGCCGCGCACCGCTGCCACCGCTACGCCGGACGAACTAGCCAGGCCGCCACGCGATTGCGTGAACTCGATGTTCAGGTCGCGGACGTCAAGCAGCGCGCGCACGAACAGTATGGTATCAGCGCCGGGATTACTTCTTCGGACGCGATTCCGGCGGCACCAATCCAGCCACGCGGTAGTACACGACAAGTTGTCCGTAGTGCTCGCCGCTGTGTTCGAGCAGGCCCCACGCCATATCGGCGACCCGTACCTGCTGATTCGCGAACGGATCAACGATCAGGTCATTCATCCCCCTGTCGCCTCTTTGCTTGATCGCGGCCGCGCCGTCGGCAAACGCCTTCTTCACGAACTCCACCAGCGCGGCCTTCGTTTTGTACTGGTCGCGCTTCGGATCTTCTCCCGGAGGCGGCTTCAATCCCATCGCCGGATTAGTGAAAAAATAATTCGCGTTCGCGGCATGCAACAGTTGCTCGGCAAAACTGCGCTCTGCCGGAGTCGGCTTGAAATCGTATTTGTCCTCGGGAAAATCCTCCGCCATGGCGATCAGCTTCCGACCGACGTCGTTCCAGTTATCCAGCAGCGCCTGCGACGGCCCAACCGCCGGCTTCGGTGGCGTGTCTTTTTTCATCGCATCCTGGGCGCTCGCCATCGCCGCAAGGATCCAGACGGCTAAAACTGCGCTAACCACTTTCGTCTTCATATGCATCCCTCTTTCCCGAATCGTCACGACCTTCGTCGCAACCTTCATCCCTATTCCAGTCCCGCTTTACCCAGCATCTCCAGAAATTGCTTCTGCGTCCGCATGTCGATCGACTGCGCCACCAGCTTGCCTTCGCGATCGTATAGAAAACTCCTCGGAATTCCGTTCACCACGAACTCGTCGTTTACTTTGCGTCCAGGGTCGAGCAAAACCGGGAACGACACCTTGCGCTCGCCGATAAACGGCTCGACCTTGGCGAACTCTTCGTCCGAAATGCCCAGAACAACGAGACCCTTCGATCCAAAGCGTTCGTAAAGTGCCTGCAGATCGGGCATCTCCTTGCGGCACGGCGGACACCACGTCGCCCAGAAATTGACCAGCACGACTTTGCCCCGGAGTTCGGAAAACGTCCAGTTCTTGCCGGAAATATCTTTCAGCGAAAATTCCGGATGCTCACGCTTGCGGTCATCCGCTTCAAGCCGTGCCATCGCCGCGCGATACTGTCCGTCATCATTCTTAAATTCGGCAGGTGCGTCGACATGCTCATAGCGCACCAGTGTGGCCAACTCCATATATGGATAAGCCGGCTCGCGCGCCGGCGATGATCCGACGATCAACGGTCCGGCGGTCGATTTTCCAGCGGAAGCCCCGCCCGCGTCGGAATCCTTCGCCTGTGTCCACGGCACCGGACGCTCGCGCAGCGTCTCGGCCAGCGTGGTCGCCACCGCCTGCAGCGTGTCGTGTCCGAAATCGCCTTCCGTGGAGAGTCCCGCTAACCCGACCGCCAGCCGCAGCTTGTTCTCTGTCGGCAGCAACTGGCCAATCTTCAGCGCCAGCTCTTTCGTGGTCGTGGCGCGGACATCATCCGGCAAAGCGCGCAACCCGTGAATCTGGTCGTGGATCGGCTGCTCAGCAGCGCTCCAGACAATTTCCTTTTTCTGTGCCGACCCAGTCAACGCGGCGAAACTTACAACCGCGATCAATATAAATGCCGCAAGGAACCTGGTCGCACATACGAACTTCTTGGATTTCATCGCCCGACCAGCTTAGCAACAGAATAGCTCGCGCACCAACGCTTTCCTGCACCAAGCCTGGGACTAATTCCGCTCGTTGTTTTCTGTTATGTTTCGGATGAAACGGCGGCCGTCGCTTCTCTGTTCAGAAGGCGAATCCTGATCACCGCCGGCGGAGTTTCTCCATGAAGATTAAGTGCATAGCCCGCGGCATCGCGCCGCTTTTCATCGCGACCCTCATCTGCGGGTCAGCTCTTCCCACGTTCGCGCAGGACGACGAAGCCACGGCGCGCGCTCAGGTCCTCGGACTGGAAAAGGCGTGGAATCAGGCCTACAAGGCTGGTGATATCAAAGCGCTCTCCGCGATTCTCGACAACTCGCTGGTACTGGTGGAAGACGACGGCTCGCTGAAAACCAAATCCGAGTTTCTCGCCAGTGTCAAAGCTGCCAGCGTCAACGAGGAGCAAGTCGCTCCCGAATCGCTCACCGTGCGCGTCTTCGGCAGTACTGCCGTCGCCATCGGAGTCATCGCCGTCAAGGAAAGCAAGGGGAGCAAAACAGTCGTTCATCGCGAACGCTTCATTGACACTTGGATCTATAAAAACGGTACCTGGATTTGCATCGCCACCGACGCAACCCCGATCACGCACGCAGGCTCATAAATGCGCTGCGCAGGTCTTAGCGCGTCTCCGCGCCGGCGATTCGCTTCGGCGCTGGTCTTCGGTTTTGGTCTTCTGCTAGCCATCGATTCACTGGGCGCGGTCGAGAATAATTTTGCTTTCGACGTACAAGTTTCACTTTCACCAAAAGCCGCAGCCAAACTGGCCGCGCTGTCTGAAAGCATCGTGATTGCGGCAACCTACTCCGGCGAATCCGTTCCAGACGCTGAAAAGCATGCCAATCAAATTGGCCAAATCGACCTGGGAGTCGAACACACCGAAATCCCCGGCAAATCCGCAACCGTCCACATCACCGGCGACAAGGTCAAACGCGAACGCCTGGCCTGGATCAAAGGCCCCGTACTGCTGAACGTAAATGTCTACTCCGCGCGCCGCCGCGGGCCAGATAATATTTTGAGTTGCGATTTTTTCGATGGCAATTTACGGGAAGCGGCAGCCAAGCCGCTGGCATTGCACTGCGCGCTGATCGTAGAGGGCACCATGCCCAAGCCAGTGCAGTAGCCGCGGCTAAAGTCTGCGCTCCAAGTTGCTTATTGCCCCAAGGCCCGCGGCAGATTCCAATGCCGCCAGATACTCACGACGCGCAAAACAAAACAAGCGGTCGCGCCGGCGGCCGCAGCCGCATTGGAATGCAAGCGCAACTTTCTGGCCGAGATCAACACAGCGGAACCAAGCAGCGCCGCCGTCGCGTAGATTTCGAATCGCAAAACTCCCGGCACCTGATTCAACAAAACGTCGCGGATGGTTCCACCCCCAACCCCAGTGATCGTACCGAGCATGATCGCGACCATCGGATTCATCTTGTGCAGCAGGGCTTTGGTTGTGCCGGCGATGGCGAACAAGGCTAACCCAGCCGCGTCCAACACCTGTATGACCGGCATTGGAACGGCTCTCACATAACGATGCAAAAAGAAGACCAGCACCGCCGCCATAAAAGCAATGGTGGGGTAACGCCAATCCCGCAGCGCCGCCGGTGGCAGCGCTCCTAATAAAATATCTCGGATAATTCCGCCGCCCAGCGCCGTGCAGAAAGCCAGGACCATGATTCCGATAAGGTCGAGGTTTCCGTTCACCGCCGCCATCGCACCTTCGACGGCAAACACCAGGGTACCACCGATATCCGCCGCAAAGAGCAATCGGTCGGGCCCGGATGCACGAAACAGAGGCTCAGTTTTTCTCAAGAAACTTTCTCCCGGCCCTGCGAAACAAATGGCGGAGTGAGCAACTCAGGCTTGCTCAAAGAACTCTCTAATCTGCGGCCAATACTTCCGCACAATCAAATCCGTGCTTAGATGACCGCCGCGCTTGAACAACTTCAACTTCACTCCGGTTGCGCGCGCGAATTTCACGACCGACCGATAAGGCACATAGGGATCGTCCTCGGCATGGAACATCATGACCTTGGCCGAAGTAATTTCGCGGACATGACAAGCCGGGTTGTAAAACTTGCCCCCGCTCAATTTCTTCCAATTGCGGTCCGACAGCCGGTACCCGTTGCCGAAGGCCGCCCGAATATAAGCGGCATAACTGGGATTCGAAGTTTCTTTTTTCTGCTCGCGACCAAGTATCGACCAATCCACCACCGGGCAATTGGCCATCACTTTCTTAACCCGCGGATCGAGCGAACAAAGAATTGCCGCTGCGCCGCCAAAACTCCCCCCGATCACATACACTTCATCGGCCGCTACCCGAAACCGGCGTCCAAAAGCCAGTTCGCGAAATTCCCGCGACAGGCCGCCGACCACGTCCAAAATATCCAGGTGGGGAGATCGCTCCAGAAATTCCCCGCCGCTCTCCCAGGCTCCGCGATACCTCGGATAAAACACCCAATATCCTTTAGCGGAAAGAAACTCGGCCAGCGACTGTTTGCGGGGCATGGAAGGCATCCCATCGCAAAGAATGATGGCCCGTTGAATTTTGCCCTCCCGCCCTGGAGGCAGGAATTCGGTAACGATGTCGCGCGCAAATCGTGTCCTGAACATTAAGCTGAAATCCTGTATTCGCTCTTCACCAGCCCACTCGAATACTGCTGCGTGGCGACATGCTGCAGTCGCACGTCACGCGGCAACGAGCCGAAAAGAGGAATGCCTTCTCCAATCAGCACGGGCACGCGAGTCACCACCAGCCGTTGCACCAGCCCGGCTCGCAGAAACTCTTGAATTGTGATCCCACCGTCGACATAGATGTGTTGAACTCCACCCGCGGAGAGCTTCGCGACTACCTGTGCCGGAGGTCCGCTCATCCGTTCGACGACGCCTCCGCGAACGGCTGAGAAGTCAAGAGTCCGGCTGCTCAAGACTACAACCCGCTTCTTGCCGTACGGCCACTCGGCGAAACCAAGCACGGTCTCAAATGTTTTGCGACCGATCACCAGGGCGTCAACGGTAGCGATAAATTCGGCGTAGCCGTGAGGCTCGCCACCATCGGGAGGCAGAAAGTCGAGATCGCCGTTCGGCCGGGCCATAAAACCGTCGACGCTTATCCCGACAAACACAGATACGGTCGTGGTCATTCCGTCTCCCTCATCAATACACGCTCAAATCCCGAGCCGACACCCAATTTCCCTTGTACTCGCGGCCGATCTGCTCTAACAAATCCTCCTCCGGCAATTTCTCCAGCACCTGGTGATACAACACCAGCAACTTTGGATGAGCCCTCCGCGCAATGTCCCCCAGCTCCGCCGGAGAAGTGTGAAACGTTCCGAAATACTGTTTCCAATGAGGATCGTTCAGCTCGTCCCCATGCGGGTTATACACCTCGTGCAGCAATACGTCGCAACCGGAGCAAGCCTTCACCACTTCATCCGTGGGAGCCGTATCTCCCGAAATCACGATCTTCCGATCGCGCGTCTCGAACACGTAACCATAAGCTTCTTTCCATATCCCATGCTTCACCGGAAATGCAGTAACCGTAACGTTCGCGTCGCGATAAACGACGCCCGGCCGAATTTCATGCACGTCGACCTTATATCCGGTCGAGTTAGCCTGCTCCAATCCCTGTCGGCGAACCCGCTCATCATCCGCCCAGGCTTTCTCGATGTGCGAGGTCATGTTTTTCAAACCACGTGGACCATATGCTTTCAATTCCTCGGTCCGTCCCAGCACCCAAGGAGAAAAAATCAGGTCCGGATACCCCAGCGTGTGGTCCGAATGCAAATGAGTAATAAAGACAATCGACAACTTAGAAGCCTTGAGCGCGGCGATTCCATTCCTTTCCGCCGCTGCCGCCCGGCGTACCACTCCCGGCCCACAGTCGACCAGATAAGCGCGGTCGTTCACTACGATCGCCACCGCCGGGCCCCAGCGCTCCGGGTCGGCGGCGGGAGTGCCCGTCCCCAGAACCACCACGCGAGTTCCCAGCGAAGTCGCATCAACACCTCTGGCCGAGGCGACTAGAAAGGGACAAATGGCAACTAATACCCCAACAAGTATCCTCAAGATTAATCCCCCGATTCAAAACGCCCGTCTCAGCTGCGCTCCTTGACACCCACTCCCCGATCTAACTAAACTCCTTTACCACTGCGGCTTTTAGCCCAGAAGACCGCTCCTATCCAGCGCCAGCATTCGGAGGTTTCCATTGACACATTCCCCGTCGTCGAAGTTTGCCGCCACCCTCGTCTTACTAACTTTGCTAACCGGACTGGCCGCCGCTCAGTTCAAGATCGGCTCCGGTAACACGGCTATCGCCGATCCGCCCGTGCCGCGTCCCAAGACTACGCCCTGCGTAGTCTCGCTCTACAAAGGATTCAAGTTCAATAACTTCAATCCCCAGAGTTTCAATTACACCCCGCCCGCGTGTCCGGCACCCTGGGCCAAAGTCATTCTCGAAGTCAATCTCTCCATCACCAAAGGCATTCAGTACGATCGCACCGCCAATATCTGGATCGGACCGACCAACGTCTACTTTGGCACCACCGCCGAAGACGATCCCTCAGACGGCCGCCACTGGCACGTGGAGCGCGATCTCACCGACTACAGCTCGATCTTCACCGAACCGCAAGTCGGCACCGTCGATCTCGGCAACGAAGTCAACAAAACTTATACCGGAGTTCTCGACGGCTCAGCCACTCTTCTCTTCTACCCGCTGGCCCAGAATCAAACGCCGCCCACTACCGCCGATCAAGTCGTCGCGTTCTCCGGAGGCCCCACCGGCGGTACTGTCGGCCTCAGCAGCGGTACCGATCTGTTGGAGGAGACTGTAACTCTGCCGCAGAACATCCGCAGGGTATTTTTTGACGTGTTTGCACAAAGCCAGTATGAGGACGAGTTCTGGTACACCTGCGTGCCCAACGACGTATCGAATGAACTTGAGAGCTGCCCTGGCACCGCCTTCCGCGAATCCGAAGTCACCATCGACGGCACTCCCGCTGGCGTCGCCCCCGTCTATCCCTGGGTCTACACCGGTGGCATCGATCCTTTCTTGTGGATTCCGATCCCCGGCGTACAGACGCTGAACTTCAAACCCTATCGCGTTAATCTGACGCCATTCGCCTCGCTGCTCGATGACGGACAGCCCCACACGATCGCGCTAAGCGTTTTCAACTCCGACGATTACTTCTCCGCCACTGCGTCGCTGCTGCTCTACTTCGACAAGAACGCCACGCAGCTCAGCGGCGGCATAACCCAAAACACGCTCGCTGTTCCGAACCCATCCATCAAAGAAAGCATTCATGTTTCGAAGAACGGCTTCGTTGATGGCTCCGTCACCACCAAGGCGGGACACAATTTCCAGATCACCGGATACATCAACACACCCTCAGGCCCGGTCACTACAACGGTCGCGCAGAATATCAACTTCTCGAGCATCGAATCGTTCAAGATCAACGACGTGGAATACATTCAGAACATCAACCAGAACACGACCGTCAAATCGGTGGTGACCACCGACGGTCCGAGTGGCAAGTATGTCACCGACGTCAATCGCAACTGGCCGTTCCTGATGAACATCACTGTAGTGGTAAATTCTGACGGCTCCGAAAGCCAGACCACCACGAGCAACCAGTACTTTGAAGTCGACTCCGAGGCAAGTCACGATAAACAACCGACCAGCTTCAGCCTATTGCAAGACCGCGTGATCACCGCTGACACGCTCAACTTCGATTCGAGCGGTAATTTCACCGGCAACACAAACCAGTCCAGTTCGCAGAACTTTTTCGAATCGAACTCTACTGGATACTGCTTCAGCCGCGACTTGACTGGGGCTGCGAATGTGCTGACTGGCGTAACCAACGGGGTAGGTTGCAACTGAGCGGTTGAAACAAGGCTGCAGAAAGTCGCTGTTAGAAACATCGGGTGCCCGCGCCTCACGCTTTTCGAGACGCGGGTGCCCGTTTCACACTTATGTGTGCTGAAATTTAATTTGTGCTGGGATTTTGCGTGCTGGGACTCTGCTTCGGATCGGACTTGGGGATCTTTGGCGTCAATTTCTTTACCACAAACTCCTGAAATAGATTTTGAATGGCTGTGGCGCCAATCCCGATGGCTCCGTTTTCAACGGTTAGGGTCGCGCCATCACGATCCTGCGCTGGATAATAGATATTCGAAATGCCACCCGCCGCCAGGTTCCCCAGAATATTCGAGTAATTCACCTGCCAGTGTCTGTTGTCGCCTTTGCAGATCACGGAATTCGCAATCGCGTACATGAACCGTGATGGTATGGAGCCGGTGCCTTTGTAGAAATATCGGGGATCCTGTTTCAGAACGGATGGCAATATGGCGCTGCCAATAAACGTGCCCGCAATCGTGTCGGCATAGCCGGCCCCGAAACGCTTCGCGTAACCTTCCGTCCCCTGCCCGTATCCGGCAAAGTGATTTTGCGCCTGCTCCACTCCCGCCGCGCCTGCGACCACTACAAACGTAAATGGATCGATCACCGTCTTCCATGCCATCCTGAATTTCTGTCCCGAGGTCAACGGAACGGCGTCGGGAATATAACTGACATAGAAATTCGGAATCGCGCCCAGCACTCGCTGGTGCTCCTCAATTTTGATCTCTTGCTCCGCCACTTCCACCAGTTCCGCGTGCGTCAGTCCGACGCGCACTTCGGTGACAGCCTCCGCAACATTCAAGGCGATGGGCGCGACCGCGTCGGCCTCGCCCGAGCGGAGAGTTCCAGCGAAAGTTTGCGGAGCGAAGCCGGCCGCCGAAATTGTCAGTTGGAATGGTCCGGGAGCGACATCGGGAAATAGAAATTGTCCGTCGCCATTCGATAGGATCTCATGCATCTCTGGAGGATTCTTCTCGGCAGCATTCTTCGAAGTTCCACCGCTGGCTGCCTGGTCGGGTCCGTTATGCTCTTCCCGCGTAAGTCTCACGCGCGCGCCCGTCACCATCGCTCCCGTCTGGTCGACGACCTTGCCGCTGATGCTTCCGGGCAATTGCCGATCAGACGCCACATCGCCACCAGCGGACCGAGTCGCAGGCGCAGGATCCTGTCCCCAGCACGGCGCAGTGCAACTCAGTGCCGCGAAAGCAATAACTATCAATCGAAACTTGAATCGGGGAGACCGCAACAAACTCTGTCCTCCTCTCCCGGACTCACTGGCAAAATCACGGAAAATCCTCCACGCACCCATACTCTATCAGCGCTGCGATAGCCGTACTCCCTTGGATGCTTCTTACCAGTCCCCGAGGTAACACCCATTGAACACAAGTCTTATTTTCTTTAGGCAGTCCACCATGAACCCGCCGTCATAAAAATCTCAGTGTCTTGCCTCGGGCGGGAATCCTGTCTCCCCAACCAGAGAGACCTGATACCTGCGACCCGGGACTTCGCACCCTCAACTGTTCCAAACCTGTGCACGCCTTGTGCAAAATCCGCCTTCGCGGCGCCGGATTCCCCGGTATGCTTTTCCCGCGATCCCTCAAACCCCGCCTCGCGTGCGCCAAGCGCCGCTACCTTAGTCCCCAACTTCACCCAAATTCATCGCACCCAATTCGGGAAGCAAATTCAACGATTGCACCATTCTTATGGAATTGACCCGTCCACTGTCTGCGCGTAAAGTCGCTCCACCTGAAGAGAGAATTTCGCCGAGCGGCGATCCTGCCCGGTCAAAATCCGAAACATGAAATCGGTAATTACCAGCCCTCCCGGAAGGGGAAAGAAGCACTTATGCACTTGGAAAGTCCGACTTCAAAGAATCCATACTCAGAAAATCAAAACCTGAAAACCCAGAGCCTTGAAAATCACCCCGGAAATCACCTCGAAAACCAATGGACCGTCTACCGCACTCGTTTCCTGGTGCGGGCACAGCGACTCACGGCCCCGCTAGTCTTCACCGACGCCCTGGGCCGGGAACAATCCGGCATTCCGGGAGACTATCTAGTCGAGTCCTCGGCTGGAGTCAAAAGAATCATCGCCAAAGCCCTTTTCGAAGACATCTACGTTCCCTTATTGAATTCGAATAATGGAGCTCCGGGCACCCATGCCCGGCCCGTATCCAGAGCCGCCCCGCAAGAGCGAACCCGAGCAACCGCTTAGGAAAAAACTTGAGAAGAAACAAGGTTTCAGCGGCCGTTTCACCGGTCGCGGTCGAGAGCATCCGGCCGTCGTCTAAATCGGGAAAGCATGAAACCTCGAAATTTTGCTCTTCAGATACCCTTACCACTTTTGGGCCACAATCTATGGTGTTTCTCTCTTGACAGGCACCATATACGGGAGTACGTTAAGCATCCCAAGAGTACTTTTTAGACCTCCTTTTTGAGGGGGCGATGACGAATAAACGCAGGGGCGAGGCTCAAAGTTGAGGTGACTTCGCGTCTTCCCCTTCACGGGAACCCGTCCCTCCGAAGTGGACGGAAAAGCAGTTGGAAATAGCGGTGACTTCCCCCGGTTCTGGCTCGCCAGACGTCCCTAACGGGGGACTCATCAGAGCAAGTGCAGGACAATCTAGCGTCGGAAGCTGCTTCCCGATTGGCGCAGCTTTTGCCGCCCATTAGGAGCCCCGATGGAAGATTTGATGGAACTAGTAGCCGCCTCCTTAGCCCGCCACGGCATAGAATGCCCCGCCGACAACGAGGTCGTGAAGACATGGGCGTCCTCGCCCATCCCAGCCGATCCCACCGCGCTCCCAGAACACAATTTCCGAAAAAGCCAGCAAGGCGATCCC
This sequence comes from uncultured Acidobacteriaceae bacterium, assembly GCA_963807725.1. Lineage (GTDB taxonomy): Bacteria > Acidobacteriota > Terriglobia > Terriglobales > Acidobacteriaceae > Acidiflorens. Next base: position 360,264 of record CAWECL010000019.1, on the reverse strand, counting down.
GCTCCGTAAGGAGCAGCCTCGCATCACCGCATTGAGACGTTGGCATCAGGGTATCGCTCGAGCGATACCGCAAGTCCATTGAAATCAGAGTGTTTTGCAGGTACAGGAACTGCGGCAAGGTGCCGCATTCCCGTATCCATTTATAGAAATTTGATCGTTTCTATGCCAGATCAATTGCCGTCCGCCATCATCTAATTTAGGAGAAGGAAATGCCCGAAATTCAGACGAAAGACTCGATAAAAGAGCAGATGAAAGACCAGGTTAAAACTCAATCCGCGACCAGCAATAATAGAAAGAAGGCCCAGGGGCTGACCTTCCGCCGCCTCTTCACCAAGGCCGGAGTCTCCCCCTACAACGAAATCGAATGGGAGCTCCGCAATGCTCAGATCACCGACTCCCAGGGAGGCATGATCTTCGAGCAGAAGGACGTCGAAGTCCCCAAAGACTGGTCCATGACCGCGACCAACATCGTCGCCTCAAAATATCTCCACGGCCAGATCGGCACCGACGAGCGCGAGACCGGAGTCCGCCAGCTCGTCGCCCGCGTCGCCGAAACCATCCGTGACTGGGGCATGAAAGACGGATACTTCCACACCGCCGAAGACGCCGCCACTTTCCACGACGAACTCGTGCACATGCTGCTCCGCCAGCACGTGGCTTTCAATTCGCCCGTCTGGTTCAACGTCGGATGCGATCGCATCGAGCCCAAATCCGAAGCCACCAACTGGCACTGGAATTTCACCACCAATCAAGTCGAATTCGGCGCCACCGGATACACGCGCCCGCAATGTTCCGCCTGCTTCATCAACTCGATCAAGGATTCGCTCGACTCGATTCTGACGTTGGCGAAAACTGAAGGCATGCTCTTCAAGTGGGGGTCAGGCACCGGCACCAATCTCTCCCCGCTGCGTTCCTCCACCGAAGTTCTAAGCGGAGGAGGCACGGCCAGCGGCCCGCTCAGCTTCATGAAAGGTTTCGACGCCTTTGCCGGAGTCATTAAATCCGGAGGCAAGACTCGTCGCGCCGCCAAGATGGTCATCCTCAATATCGACCATCCGGACATCGTCGACTTCATCGACTGCAAGAGTAAAGAAGAAGCCAAGGCCCACGCGCTCGTTCTTCAGGGATACGACGGATCGCATCCCGATTCCGATGCCTACAGCAGCATCTTCTTCCAGAATGCCAATAACTCCGTGCGCGTGACCGACGACTTCATGGTCGCCGTGATGCGCGACACCGATTTCTCGACCAAGTCCATCGTCGACGGACGCGTAGTCACAACTTACAAAGCCAAAGACCTGATGGGAAAGATTTCCGAAGCCACCTGGCAATGCGGAGATCCCGGAATGCAATACGACACCACGGTAAACCGCTGGCACACCAGCAAGAACACGGCGCGCATCAATGCGTCGAATCCTTGCAGCGAGTACATGTTCCTGGATGACTCCGCCTGCAACCTGGCCAGCCTGAATCTGCTGAAGTTCGCGCCCAACGGCACGTTTGATGTCGAAGCCTATCGCCATGCCGTCGACATCACCATCACAGCACAGGAAATTCTGGTCGACAACGCCGGATACCCCACCGAAATCATCGGCAAGAATTCGCACGACTATCGTCCGCTGGGCCTGGGCTACGCAAACCTCGGTGCTCTACTCATGGCCGCCGGCCTGCCCTACGACTCCGACGGAGGACGCGACTACGCCGCCTGCGTTACAGCCATCATGTGCGGACAGGCCTACTTGCAATCCTCAAAGATTGCCGAGCTCTGCGAGCCGCTGACTCCAATCACCGACACCGTGCAAACGCGCCTCGGCGTAACCACCGCCGATGCCATGCCCGGAGCCGCCTGCCCCGGCTGGTACATCAACCGCGAGCCGTTCTTAGACGTGATCCGAATGCACCGCGCCAGCGTGAACAACATCAACAAGAATAATGTTCCCGCGCCGCTGCTCGACGCCTCCAAAGCTTGCTGGGATGAAGCTCTATCCCACGGCGAAAAATTCGGCTACCGCAACAGCCAGGTCACCGTACTGGCTCCTACCGGAACCATCGGCTTCATGATGGATTGCGACACCACCGGCATCGAGCCCGATCTCGCCCTGATCAAATACAAGAAGCTGGTCGGCGGCGGCATGATCAAGATCGTCAACAACACCGTCCCCGGAGCGCTCTTCAAACTCGGCTACACTCACGAGCAAGCCGACGCCATCGTCAGCTACATCGACGCTACCGGAACCATCGAAGGTGCGCCGCACGTAAAAGACGATCACCTCGCCGTGTTCGATTGCTCCTTCAAACCGTCAAAGGGCACGCGCTCCATTCACTACATGGGTCACCTCAAGATGATGGCCGCAGCGCAGCCCTTCATCTCCGGAGCCATTTCCAAAACCGTCAACCTGCCGAACAACGCGTCCGTAGACGACATCTCCGAAGCCTACATTCAGGCCTGGAAGCTCGGCATCAAAGCCGTAGCCGTCTATCGCGATGGATGCAAGCAGTCGCAGCCGCTTTCCACTGCCGGATCGAAGACCGCGAATTCCACCAAAGACGATGCAGCTCGCAACGCTGCGGCCGCGTCGCATGTGCACGTCGAAGAAGCAAACCTCGATGCTCCTCCGCGCGCCGTGCGCCACAAGCTGAAAGATGAGCGCGTCTCCGTCACCCACAAATTCAACATTGGAGGCCACGAGGGTTACATCATCGTTGGCCTGTATCCCGACGGACAACCTGGCGAGATCTTCGTCAAGATGGCGAAAGAAGGTTCGACCGTTTCCGGCCTCATGGATAGCTTCGCGCTCGCCGTCTCCATTTCGTTGCAGCACGGCGTGCCGCTAAAGCTTTTCTGCGAGAAATTCGCGCACACCAGATTCGAGCCCAGCGGATGGTCGCAGAATCCCGACATCGGCTTCGCCAAGTCGATCATGGATTACATTTTCCGCTGGCTGCAATTGCGTTTCATGACCGGACAGCAGCAATTCCTCTTCGAGAACCTGCGTCCGAAGCCCGTACCGCAGCCCGAGGGAGTAGGCGATCTCAACGCCTCCGGTGTTCCCCCCACAGCCGAGACCCGGGACAGAGACCTGAGAACCGGTCACGCCGCCGATGCGCTGGCCAGCATGATCGACATGGGAGACGCCCCCAGTTGCCACGTCTGCGGCAGCATCATGGTCCGCAACGGTAGCTGCTACAAATGCATGAGCTGCGGCAGCACCAGCGGCTGCAGCTAAATGTTTCACGCCAGGGCTTTTCAGCCGCTGAGATAAGTAGCACATGAGTGCTCTATACATAGTTAGCGGGAGTTGATAAAAATTATTCCGCCTGAGGGGGTCACGGGGATACCCGTGACCCTTTTTGTTGCAGCAAATGGCGTTATAGTGGAGGAGCTTTATGAACACGTTCTTGCCATTGCGAGTGGTTTTTCTCGCGCTATCATCCTTTCTCCTCGTCTTTGCGACCAGCTGTTCCACCTGTGGAGTACCACCGAGCAAGCAAAATGGCGCGTCTGCTCCATCACCACAGCCCCCCAATCCCGCTTCGCCCCCTAACCATGCAGCACCGAGTGATGACACCCGAGCGGCCGAAATCTCGCCTCCTCCACAACCCGAGCCCACGCCTGCGCGCAAGCCGCCTGAAGCTTCTTCGCCGAAGCCGAAGGCCAACCGTCTCCCCGCTCATGGAGCTGCTTCCAGGAGCTACGCAGTCACCTCCGCCGCCTCATCGCGAAAAGATGACCTCCCTGCCAACGCGGAAACGCCGTCAGAGTTGGAACCGGAAATCCGCGCCGCCGGGCAACACGCGGCGGCGGAAGCCTCCCAGCAGGAACTGATGAACGAATACCTCCGGCGGATCCAAGAGCAAAACGAGCGAATGGAGCAGTCCTACCACCGCTTTCCCCAAATATCGAATGTGCCTAAGGATTCCGATTCGAACTATGCCGTGGTAAGAGTGTTCTACGCGACGGACCGCAAAGCCACCGGCGATCAGGCTCCCGCTAAGTATTTTGGCGGCGACCGCCAGCTGGACGAGTCCTTGCAAGTGGGCACAGTCGACGTCAGTATTCCACGCGATCATCGCATGGGAAACATCGAGCGCCCGACGATCTGGAAACTCGAGTTCCGCCAGGATCCTGAGAAACATGTCGTCCTGCTGAGCATCCAGCCAAGAACTGAGCAGATGTTCTATTACGAACTTGCGGCAAAAGTACTGTCATCGGTAAACAAGGACGCATTTGTTTTTATCCACGGCTTCGACAACACCTTCGAGCAAGCCGCGCTGCGAACTGCACAACTCTCCTACGATCTTGGTTTTCACGGAGCCGCCATCATGTATTCGTGGCCATCCAAGGGAGAGCTGCATGAATATTCCGCCGACGAGGCTACGATCGATTGGGCAACCCCGCACCTCGAACATTTTCTGGAAACGATTGCAGCGCAGTCGCATGCTACGACCATTCATTTGATTGCCCACAGCATGGGAAATCGCGCCTTGACCAGGGCCCTGTCTGCAATCGCAGAGAAACATGCCGGCATTTCGCCCGGTGTTCCACCGATGTTCCGGCACGTTTTTCTCGCAGCTCCCGATATCGATGTCGGGGTGTTTCGGCAGGTGGCGGCAAGCCTCAGCCTCGCGGCAACTGACGTGACCCTCTATGCGTCGTCGCGCGACGAAGCCATCATGGTATCGGAAAAGATTCACCAGTTCGATCGAGTAGGTGATTCCAAACACATTTGTGTTGTCCCGAAGATCGACACCATTGATGCCACAGCGGTCGACACGGGATTAATCGGGCATGCTTATTTCGGCGACAAACGTTCCATCCTGACCGACATATTCGAAGTCATGCAGACAGGTTCGCCACCAGAGAAGCGCTTCGGAATGCACGCTGCGACTTTGCAGCAGATGACTTACTGGGTTCTAAATCCGTGAGGATAGGGCTCGGTGCTACAAATCCATCACGCTTGGGATTCTGCTTATTGTCGATCGTTCCATAATCCGCCACCTGGCCCACGCGATCCGAGTCGATAGCCGCTTCGCCACCGCGCTGCCGGGATGAACTCGTGACGCCCAGTTAGCGCCCCCTCATCTGCACCACCATCGTCGCCACCCTCAACCCCACAATCAAAATGACAAACAGATAAGTCCAGACCGCGCTCCTCGCCTGGCGATGCACGTTCGGGCTTCGCAAGATGAACCGTATCCTCCACACAAAGACACCCACGAGCGCGGCGGCGAGGGTAAATACAACTGCCGCCGATTTCGACCACAGCATCGTGAGATATCCGGTTGCGCATGCGGCCGTCACGAGATTCGCGCGCAGTTCGCGGTTGTCGGCGCGATCCTTCACCGGCGCTAGTGGCGACAAAGTCTGCCATATCTCATCGAAATGCTCGATTCCCGGCGGGATATAGATCACCTGCAGCGGATTGGTTCCAATCACGCGCAGACTTTCGCGGTTGCGCCGCTCGATGCTCCTGACCTCCGAAAACGGCAGTCGCACGTCACGAGTATCGGCCACCTGACGCAGGAGATAATCAGGACCGATTTCGAGCGTGTAACTGCTCCAGAAAGAAACCACGCGCTTGCGAGTCCGCCGCGGGACGGCAAAGAACGTGTAAGTCAGGTAAAGCGCGATCAGCACCAACAACACCAGTATCGAGTCGAATCTGAAGCCGCGCCGATATCCCAGGAAAGATGAGACGAGAATCAGCGCAGTAAAAATCGCCATGTAAGGAATTAACTGCCGGTCGCGAACCCGTCGCTCGGCCGCAGGGAGACCTTCTGGAAGAAGGCGATAGCGGCGGACGGCAGGAATGGGAGATGTCACCATGGATGGAGATTGTACCGTTCCTCCTGGGGGAAATTGCCGGGGCAGCCTCGGCACCATGTTCACGCGTCACATGACAGGCCAAAGCCGTGGATCCCCCTCCACCTTCGTACACCCCACGAAAGAGGCCTTGCACCCGCATTTAAAATAGATACAAAGGCAAACAAAGTTTGCCGGCCCGCACCCCGTTCTTTGACAATTTGAGTCGCCTACACCCGCGAATCGCGGGAAATAACCCCATAACTCCTTATGAATGAATTATGTACGAAATTACCCCTTTAGAATCAATTATGTAGCTGCATCTCTATGATTCTAATGGTATGAAAAAAGGGGGGGGTGGGGGGTACCTTTAAACACGAACGGTCGCGCAGTGTAATTGCCTTCCGGCTTCAGTCCTTCACGATGCCGTCGTCTTCCCATTGGTTCCCGCATGAATCGCAGGTCCATTTGAATTTTGGACTGGAATCTTTTTCAGTCTTGGGCGGATCGCCATCCAGTTCATCGAAGACCACCTCATCGGAATGGCACCGGGGACATCGAACCGAGACTTCCGCAGGCTCCGTCGGCTCTTCTGGAGTCGAATCATCTTCGGGGAAAAAATTCTCCACCGCCGCACGAGCCCAGGGGATCCCGATTCGCATGACTTGCACCACAACACCCTTGGTGAAATCCGATGTCACCGTGTCGACTCCGGTGGCCTTTTCTGGGCCCATGAAAAACGGGATCCCGTTATTGTCGAGAATGGTCTGCAATTGGAGTGCATCGCGCACGCTCCAGACGGTGCAAAGATTAACCAGCTCGCGGTCTTCATCGTAGGCGGAAGCGTCTGAAGAATTATTGTCTAACAAACCAGCATCCGAGAACTCACCGCTCGAACGATCGTGATTCGACGCATCACGCAGTTCTACGATTCGTCGCGAATCCCGTTCAGGTCGCGTCGAGTATCCAGTTGCGAAAGAATCAGGCGGCCGGAAGGGACGCTTGGCCGTAGGCTTTTTGTCAGCTTCAGTTTCGACTTTGATTCCGCGTCGCTGCAACTCGCTCGCCAGCGCTCGTTGCGCCTCTGAGGTCAATTCGGAAATCTCGGGAACGAGCACGAGCAGTTCTTCATCGCTCATCTGGCGATAACGCTCGGAGATGCGCAGGAATTCTCCAGCGGGGTCGAGAGTGTTCATACTCGGTCCTGAAATTTGAAATGGCGCGGACAGAATCGTCCGCGCCACAGAGTTTACCGTTAATTTGCTATTTCTTCTCTTCTACTTTTTCGAATCTACTTTTTCTTCGAATCTACTTTTTCAAAGACGCTTGGTAGCGCTGGTTGATTTCGTCCCAGTTGACGACGTTCCACCAGGCTTGCAGATATTCCGGACGACGGTTGTTGTACTTGAGGTAGTAAGCATGTTCCCAGACGTCGTTGCCGAAGATGGGATGCAGACCTTGCGTAATCGGATTGTCCTGGTTCGGAGTGCTGACGATTTTGACTTCGCCTTTTCCGTCTCCGGCGAGCCAGACCCATCCGCTGCCGAACTGGCCGACGCCAGCGGCGTTGAATTTTTCCTGGAAGGTCTTGAAGTCGCCGAAAGTTTTCTTGATGACGTCGGCAATCGGGCCAGTTGGATCGCCTCCACCCTTGGGCTTCATGATCTGCCAGAACATGGTGTGGTTAACGTGGCCTCCCGCGTTGTTGCGGACCGCGCCGCGAATGTCTTCGGGAATCGCATTCAGATCGCGGATCAGGTCTTCTGCTGTTTTTTTGTAGAGATCGGGATGCTTGTCGAGAGCGGCGTTCAGATTCTTTACGTAGGCGGCGTGATGCATGTCGTGATGCAGATGCATCGTCTTTTCGTCGATAGTCGGGTCGAGCGCCGTGTAGTCGTACGGCAGCGGGGGTAGTTCGTGCGCCATTTTCACTTCCTCCAAAATTTGGGCCATTTTCTTTTCCTCCAAAGTCTTAAAGATGACAGGGTGCAGAGGAAAGATTCATGCGGAGCGGGTCTGGTTGTCTTCGCGGCCCCATATATTTGTAACACTTTGGAGCCATTTAGCGCCCGGGTCAGCGGCATCGGCTGGATTCGTTCGCGCGACCGTCGCCAACAAGGCTCGCCCCATCCTCACCTATATAATTTGTAGTGCGAGTACAACTTTCTGGAGGCTCATTGAAGGTTTTATTGCTGGAGAATATTAGCGGCGTCGCGGCTTCTCAGTTTCAGGAAGCGGGCTTTACGGTCGAGTCGCTTAAGGGCGCTCTCGAGGAACGCGAACTGATTGAGAAGGTGCGCGGGACTTCGATTCTGGGCGTCCGCTCGAAGACTCACATTACTGCCGCCGTTTTAGACGCCGCTCCTGAGCTGGTTTCGGTTGGGGCGTTTTGCATCGGCGTCGACAAGATCGATCGTGCAGCATCGAGCGAGCGCGGCATTGCGGTGTTCAACGATCCGCATTCGAACAGCCGGTCTGTGGCTGAGTTGGCGATGGGAGAGATCATCCTGCTGATGCGGCGGACGTTTGAGGCCAGCACGCAGCTTCATGGCGGAATCTGGAATAAATCTTCGGCGGGCTCGCATGAAGTGCGCGGGCTGACGTTGGGGATTGTCGGGTATGGAAAGATCGGGTCGCAGATTTCGGATCTGGCAGAGGCTTTGGGAATGCGGGTCGTGTTTTACGACGTGTCCCATGTGTTGGCTCGCGGGAATGCGCGGCCTGTCAGCTTCCACGAGCTGCTGTCTACCGCCGACGTGATCACGTTGCATGTCGACGGGAAGACGCAGAATCAGGATCTGTTTGGCGAAGAAGAATTCGCGGCCATGAAAGACGGCGCTTGCCTGATTAATTTGAGCCGCGGTTTTGTGGTCGATCATGAGGCTTTGGCGAAGCATTTGAAGAGTGGCCGGCTTTCAGGAGCGGCGGTCGATGTGTTCCCTTCGGAGCCAGAAACAGGTGGAGTGTTTTCCAGTCCGCTGCGTGGGTTGGCGAATGTTATTTTGACTCCTCACATTGGCGGCAGTACAGAGGAAGCGCAGCAGAATATTGGCCAATTTGTTTCGGCGAGGATGATCGATTATTTTGCCAGCGGAAATTCTTTGCTTAGCGTGAACCTGCCGCAGTGTCATCTCGATTATGATTCCGGGTCGCATCGGCTGATGCATATGCACCACAATGTGCCGGGAATGTTGCGCGCGATCAACGACATCCTGGCGGACCGTGGAATTAATATTGAGAGACAGGTGCTGGATACTCGCGGGCCGATTGGATATGCAATTTACGATATCAATCAAGATTGCGACGCGGAGTTGCTGGCGAAGCTGCGCGCCATTCCGAACACGATTCGAGTGCGAGTGCCAGGAGTCGCGCGAAATTAGCCCAGCCCAAACGATTTTGACCGATGGAGCAAACGCCGATACCCTTGGCGACAACCGTAGATAGACCGCTGTTGCAGACGCCCGTCTCGTGGCCGGGACCCTGCAGATGTTTTGTGCAAGACCGATTCTTCAATCCAATTCTTAGGAGTTTTTGATGATGGTTGCAATTATGCGCCTTCGCGCGCTTGTGGTGTGTGTTTCGTTTCTCGCTTTTGGTGCTGGCATAAGCGACGGTCAGGTAGCAGTCACGACTTGGCACTACGACAACTGGCGGTCGGGCGCGAATGCGAACGAAACGATTCTCACTCCGCAAAACGTAAATTACAAAGAATTCGGCAAGCTCTTCACGAACCCGGTCGACGGCCAGTTGATTGGACAGGCGCTCTATCTGCAGAACATCACAATCCCGAAAAAGGGCACGCACAACGTAGTCTACGTCACCACCATGAACGACAGTGTGTATGCCTTTGACGCAGACAACGCGACAGGCAAGAACGCGACTCCGTTGTGGCAAGTCACTCTTTTGCCGAAAGGCGCGACTCCGGTTCCGGTAGCGCTGCAGAAGTGCGGAGGCGTTTCGCGTTGGACAGTAGTAGGAGTTCTTTCGACTCCGGTCATCGATCCCGTGGCTGGGACGCTCTATGTGGTAGCGAAGAGCTATGAGAATTCGACCTTTGTGCATCGCATCCACGCGTTGGATGTAACGACGGGCCAGGAGAAAACGGGAAGTCCCGCAGTGATTTCGGCGAGCTACGTCTCCAACGGTGTGACCAACACGTTCAAGGATGCGATGGAGGTCAACCGTCCAGCGTTGCTGCTGAACAACGGCAGTTTGTTTATCGCATTCGGATCGAACGGTTGCCGCAACGGCAAGGAGCAGGGCTGGGTGCTCGCCTACGATGCTGCGACGCTGCAACCGCAAGGGGCATTTGACGATGAACCCTCGGACTCTGCTGCTGCCATCTGGATGCGAGGCGGAGGACTTTCGGCCGACAGCGAGGGCGCGGTGTACGGAGCGACCGCTGATGGAGATTTCGCAAATGGGACAAATTTCGGGCAGTCTGTGCTCAAGCTGTCGCTGGCGAGCGGCCAACTGGATCTGGCCGACTGGTTTACTCCCTACAACGAGCTATACCTGGACCAGCACGACCAGGACATGAGCGAACCGGTGATGGTGCTGCCTGATCAGCCCGGTAAGTACCCGCATGAAGCGGTGGTTATCGGAAAAGAGGGCACGGTTTATATTCTGAACCGTGACAACATGGGCCACTTCTGCGCCAGTTGCACCAAGAAGGACACGCAGATCATACAAGAGTTGCCGTCATTCGCTCCTTATGGTGGAGCGCTGGTTTTCTGGAACAACATGATCTACACATCCGCCACGGGATCTTCGCTCAAATCCGTAGTGCTGGCAAATGGGCTGCTGGCCAAGGCGCCGACCGCGCAATCGACGAAGGTGGATAGTGGACATTCCCCCGTGATCTCAGCCAACGGCACTGCCTCGGGCATTCTATGGCAGCTCACCGGAGGTTCGTTGGCCGCGTTCGACGCGATGAGCTTGAAGAGACTGTACCTGAGTAGCCAGGCTCCCAGTAACCGCGATAAGGTCCCGGATCTGCCCCACTTTGCGAATGAGATTGTGGCCAACGGCAAAGTGTATATCGGAACGAACGACAGCCTGGTCGTGTACGGATTACTGCCGCAGTGATTTCGCTGCCGCGCGTTTAAGGCGGTCTTGAATGCCTTCCCACTCGGGCGTGTTTGGCGGAATGTCTACGGCAATCCAGTCGTAGTTGCCGTCATCCGCCTGGTGGAGAACCTCATACAACGTAGCCGCGTAGCTGGCTGCCGAGAGTGGCATCCGGTGGATGGTGGCATTGCTGCCGCTTGGCGGGTTTCGGTATTGCAGATAAATCCCCCTTCCCTCGTCAGGCGATTTCCCGCTGCTGACTAAATACAAGACTGTGTTTGGGCTGTAATGGCGCGGGTGCATGCCGGGCGAGGGATGGGATCCGGCGAGAACTTCGCCGGCTGACTCGATGTCGCCCACCTCGCCGATGATGGCTTCCAGTTCTGTCCGCGAGACTCCTCCTGGACGCAACAGGATGGGTCGCGGTCCGGCCAGCGATAACACGGTGGACTCGATGCCTACTTCGCAGGGGCCGCCGTCGAGTACGAAATCCACGTCATTGCCTAGGCTGCGGCGGACGTGGTCAGCGGTCGTCGGCGAAAGTTCGGTGAAGCGGTTGGCGCTCGGTGCGGCCAGAGGAAATCCGGCGGCTTCGATGAGAGCTTGCGCTATAGGATGGGCTGGCATGCGCAGGCCGATCGTCGGGAGATTCGCTGTGACGATTCCGGGGATTGTCCGCTTTGGTTGCGTCTCACTTCGCTCGGCAGTGGGTAGTACGAGCGTCAGGGGACCGGGCCAGAAACGTTTTGCAAGGCGGTCGGCCCGTTCTGACCACTTCTCTACCAGCTCTTGCGCCATTTTTATCGAGGACACGTGGACTATGAGCGGACTGGTGGCGGGTCGGCGTTTCGCGGCGTAGATGCGGGCGACAGCTTCTGGATCAAGCGCGTTCGCTCCCAAGCCGTAGACGGTTTCGGTCGGGAAAGCGACTAGCCGTCCGGCGCGCAGGAGACTCGCAGCATGGGCGATTTCACTGGGATCTCCGGTGCGTGGCATGGCTGATTGTAGATTGCAGAAGCGGATTCGCGGGGACACAAGCAGGGGCGGATCGAATCGCTGCGGGCAAAGCCTGCAGTCGACTCCGGATTCCCGCCCCTAGTTAGGAAAATCTACAAAACTATTTCTTCTTATCGTCCTTCTTGGTGTCTGGCTCGTCCACCATCAGGTTGTTGGTGACCGAGAAAACTCCCGAAACACCGTTGGCCTGTATACCCGCGACTTGCTTATCCATTTGGCGGGCCACAGCGCCTTCGAGCGTGACGTTGCCATTCTTCACGATGATGTGAATTGGCGGAACAGCACGCAACTGGTATTGGCTGAGCACGCTGTTGCTGTAAATGGCACGATAGACGGCGCGGCGAATGCGATCATCATTCGTGGAGGTCGGCAGAACCTCAATGTTGTTGACCACCTTCGTTACACCTTCGATGCGCTTCACCGCGTTTTCAGCGTCGGACTTCAGAACCGGACGGGCAACCTGCCCGAGCAGAGTCACGGTTCCATCGGCATCGACCTTGTAGGAAAGATTGTCGAACACGCCGTAATAAGGCAGCATCACGAGTTCATGACGAACCTCTTTGTAGAGGCGAGCCATGGTCTTCTGATCGATTGCGCCAGCTGGCTGGTTGTCCTGGGTGGAGGCACTGGCGAGCGCCGCCATCGAGAAAATCATGGAAGAAAAAATCACCGGGATTGCAAGAACTGCAATTCGCTTATTCATTATCTTCAACCTCACGCAAGATCTCTCACCGCATAGTAAGAGCCCGCAAAAATTCTCCGCGCTTTAAGACGCTGAAAAGGAACGGATAGTTGCTTTTTAGCACCGGGGCTGGTGCCCTGACAGCTTATTCCAATTCCGACGATTGTCAATATTCGGCCCCTTAAGCAACTGGATGAGGCGTTGGTCCGTCCCCGATGGATGCTTTTGGTTTCGCTTTGCTGCGGCGTTCGCGCAAACCTTCAATCAGCAGATAAAGCGCCGGGATGAAAAACAGGTTGAGGACGGTGCTCATGATCATTCCGCCGAACACGGTGGTACCGACGGAGTGGCGGCCGTTTTCCCCTGCGCCGCTGGCGACGACCAGAGGAACCACTCCGAGGATGAATGCGAGAGAGGTCATGAGGATGGGGCGGAGACGTATCCGGGCAGACTCGATGGCGGCTTCGAGAACGGTCATGCCTCGTTCACGCAACTGCTCGGCGAATTCTACGATCAGGATGGCATTCTTGGATGCGAGACCGATCAGCATAACCAAACCTACTTGGCAATAAACGTCATTCTGGTAACCGCGAATCCATTGCCCGCCAAGCGCGCCGAGCAGAGCCATCGGAACGGCGAGAAGAATAATGAAGGGCAGAACAAAGCTTTCATATAGCGCGCAGAGCGTGAGGTAGACGACGACGGTGCCGAGCCCGAAGAGGATGAGCGTGGTTGAACCTGACGCCAGTTCTTCCAGCGAAATTCCCGACCACTCGTAGGTGTAGCCCTGCGGAAGAGTTTTGGCGGAAAGTTGCTGCATGGCGTCGATGGCTTGTCCGGAGCTGAAGCCGGGCGCGGCGGAGCCGTCGATTTCCGCCGAACGAAACAGGTTGTAATGATTGATTACCTGGGGCGCGGAGCTCTGGGCAACCGTGACCAAATTGTCGAGGGGAATCATACCTCCGGAATCGGAGCGAACGTAGTACTGGCCAATATCTTTTGGATGAGAACGGAATTGTTTGTCCGCCTGTACGTATACGCGATAAGAGCGGTTGTTGAAATCGAAATCGTTGACATAAGACGACCCCATGTAGACGCCGAGGGTGTCGGTGATCTGACCTAGTGGAACGTGAAGGCTCTTGGCCTTTTCGCGATCAATGGTGACGACGTATTGCGGGTCGTTTGCGGTGTAGGTGCTGAAAAGTCCAGTGAGATCCTTTTGCGGACGCTGGGCGGCGGCACGAATGAGGCCGTGGGTATTGTTGTCGAGATCCTGGAGGGTATGAGCGCCCTGATCGAGGAGTTCGTACTGGAATCCTCCGAACTGGCCAAGACCTTGAACAGCGGGCGGTTCGAACGGAATGACGATAGCGCCGGAGATTCCGAACAACGGGCCGCGCAACCGCTTGATGATAGCGGCCGCAGAGTGCTCCTCGCCCTTACGCTTGCCATAGGGCTGAAGGGGCAGGAATACGAGGCCGGCATTGGGGGTAGCGCCTCCGAAGCTGAAGCCGGCAACCGAGAAGGTGCCGCGAACTTCCGGGATATTCTTGGTAATAGCAGACACTTGCTGGCCGATTTTTCTGGTGTAGTCAAGTGAAGCTCCGGTGGGCCCCTGAATGGCGACGATGAGATATCCCTGATCTTCGGTCGGAACAAAGCCCTGTGGCACTCGCTTGAACACCAAATACGCGAGCCCGAGCCCGATGGCAAAGAGGATCAAGGCGATGACTTCGAAACGCAGAAAGGTACGGAGGGTGCGAACATAGCCGTTGTTGACCGCGAGCAGAAAACGGTCAACCTGCCTGAAAAACCAGTTCTTTTCTTTGTGTTCAAGACTGCCGAGCAGGATCGCCGCGAGCGCGGGGGCCAGGGTCAGTGCATTGAAGGCGGAGATCATGATGGAAAAAGCGATGGTGAGCGCGAACTGGCGGAACAGGATTCCCGTGGTGCCGGGGAAGAATGCAACCGGCACGAATACCGCAACCAGCACGAGCGAGGTGGCGATAACCGCACCACTGACTTCTTTCATGGCAGCGGAAGCGGCTTTGGCGGCGTTGGTCTCGCCTTCTTGCAAGTGGCGCTCGATGTTTTCGATCACGACAATCACGTCGTCGACGACCAGCCCGGTCGCCAAAGTAATGCCAAAAAGCGTGAGCGTGTTGATGGAGAAGCCAAGCATCTTAACGAATGCGAAAGTCCCAATGAGTGAAACTGGAGTGGCGATGAAGTGAATGATCGTCGTCCTCCAGTCGCCGAGAAAAATGAAGATCACCAGGATGACCAGCAGGATCGCAGAACCCACTGTGACGACTACGTCGCGGATGGATTCGCTGACAGCGTCGGTGGTATCGAAGGCAATCTCATACTTCATTCCGGGCGGAAAGCGTTTGGAAAGACGATCAAGTTCGGCTACGCACTTCTGGTGGACGTCGAGAGCGTTGGCGTTGGAGAGTTGTGTGACGGCGATTCCAATGGCGTCGCGTCCGTTGTAATCGAGGTCGGTGCTGTAGTCCTCGGCGCCGAGTTCGGCGTGGCCCACATCTCTTAAGCGGACGAGCGTGCCATCGGAATTGCTTTTGAGAATGATGTTATCGAACTGATCAACCTCAGAGAGACGTCCGACGACGCGAACGCTGATCTGGTATTGCTGGTCGGGCATCGCGGGCTGGGAACCGACTTGCCCGGCGGCGACTTCGACGTTCTGCTCCTGCAGGGCATTCACGACATCATCGGCGGTAAGGGAGCGGCCCGCCAGGCGCACGGGGTCGAGCCACAGACGCATGGAGTATTTTCGTTCGCCGAAGATCAGGACGTCGGCCACTCCGGGAACGCGCTTAAGATTGTCGCGAACGTAAACATCGAGGTAATTGCTGATGAAAAGCGTGGTATAACGGTCGACCGGATCGGAAAACACGGCGCCACCAAAGACAAAGTTTTGCGAGGTCTTGGCGACGGTGATTCCGACTTGCTTAACGGCCGCGGGAAGTCTTCCTGACGCGGTGTTGACCCGATTCTCGATGTCAACGGTGGCGAGGTCGGGATCGCGCGTGATGTCAAAGGTTGCTGTGACGGTGCTGACGCCGTCGCTGGTGCTGGAGGAAGTGATGTACTTCATGCCCTCAGCGCCATTGATCTGCTGCTCGAGTGGAGTGGTAACGGCCGATTCAACAGTCTGCGAGCTGGCTCCGGTGTAAACGGCAGTGACGCCGACCTGCGGTGGCGCCAGGTTGGGAAACTGCGCGATGGGAAGGGTGGGAATGGAGACACCGCCGGCGAGAATGATCATCAGAGCGCAGACGGTGGAGAATACGGGGCGATTAATGAAAAAGTCGACCATAAGGGCAGTGGCTAGTACAAAGCTAGTTCGAACAAGTGACTAGTGTTCAGTAGCGCGTGCTTTTCGCGTTTCGTTGTTCTTTGACCGATCGATTTTGCTCGCTACGAAGTGACGCTTTCTTGCGGAACTACCGGTATGCCATCGATCAGGAATTGGGTGCCGGAAATGACTACCTTATCTCCGGGCTTTACGCCATCCAGGACGACATAGTTGTTACCGACGATTTCCCCGATCTTCAGAGGCTTTTGGTGAACAACATATCCGCCCTTCTGGTCAGGCTCGGCGACGAAGGCGAAATAGAGTCCGCCGATTCGCGAAACAGCCAGAATCGGAACCACCGGCTTGTCCTGGCTACCCCAGACGACTCGCGCCCGAATGAACTGAGCGTTACGCAGACGATCGTTTGAGTTGGCAATGGTTGCTTTGACGAGGACAGTTTGGGTTGAGTTATCTACCTGCGGCGAAATGAAAGTCACACGGCTTGAAGCCAGCGGATTTCCGGAACCGTCCACAATTTGGACGGGAATATTCATCTTCAGCTGACCGGATTTCTCGATGGGAATATAGATGTAAGCTTCGAGGCTGCCGGGGCGATCGACGGTTGTGAGCTGGGTGGTCGTGAGTACGCGGTCGCCGACACGCACGGGAATATCGCCAATGATGCCTGCGCGCGGAGCAACCACTCGATAGTAGTGCAGTTGAACTTCCTGCTCTTTGACCTGAGCGTCCAGCGAGTGAAGTTGGGCTTCCGCGGAGTCCCGAGTCTGGCGAGCCTGATCAAGATCCTGCTTGCTGACGACGCCTGCATTGGCAAGGCCGCTGACACGCTCGTAATTCTGCTTGGCCCAGGTGAGCTGGGCTATCTGCGCGTTGCGAGCATCTTCCTGGCTCTTGACCGTTGCCTGCTGCTTGGCAGGATCGATCTGCATGAGCGGAGCTCCATCTGCGACGGGCTCGCCCGAGCGGACGAAGATCTTGGTAATGATGCCTTCCACCTGGGGCATGACCACTGCCGTATCTCGCGATTTTAAGGTCGCGACGTACTCTGTCGTATCGTTGATTTGTTGGTCTTTGGCGGTCTGAACTTTGACCGGCATAGCTGGGGGAGCGGCCGCTTTGGCCTCCTTGTCGCCGCCGCAAGAGGTACCGCAAAGAATTGCAGTCAGGAGGACGATCGGGAGAAACAGCGATGGCCTATTCGTCAAAAATCGATGCATGTCTTTTACGAAACTCCTCTTTTTGGAGACAGAGTGCGATGCGCGACCTGCGCCGCCACCGCCTACTCACTAGGTATCTTCACTGGCCGGCTCGGGGTGCTCCCCGGATTAGCCAATATTAGATTAAACATATTGATTCGGGGTAAGGGCCGGACGGTCCGAAGAATTTTTGCTTCTGCTAGATTGTTTTGTCATGAAGCCGATTCGAAGCTTTGCCAGCGACAATAACGCCGTGGTGCATCCCGAGGTTCTCCAGGGTATGCAACGGGCAAATGAGGGTCACACGGTGGGCTATGGGGATGATCCGCATACGGAATCAGCCGTGGCAAAATTCCGGGAGCAGTTCGGCCAGGATGTCGCGGTCTTCTTTGTATTCAACGGGACGGCGGCAAACGTTTTGAGTTTGCAGGCTCTGACCAGGCCGTATCACGCGGTCTTGTGTCCCGAGCTGTCTCATATTTACACAGATGAGTGTGGCGCGCCGGAAAAGGCTACGGGGTGCAAATTGTTGCCGCTGGCCGCTCCAGACGGAAAACTGACCGTGGAAACGGTGGCGCATGCCTATCACGGAATCGGCGATCAGCATCACGTGCAGCCACGGGTCGTTTCGATTACTCAATGTACCGAAATGGGAACCGTGTACAAGCCTCAGGAAGTCGAGGCCCTGGCGCGGTTTGCCCACGAGCGCAAGATGTTCCTGCACATGGACGGAGCGCGTATTTCCAACGCCGTCGCGGCACAACAGCTCACCTTGCGGCAGGCAACGCGCGATGTGGGAGTGGACGTGCTCTCGTTCGGGGGTACGAAGAATGGATTGATGGGAGCGGAGGCGGTGGTGTTCTTTCGTCCGGAGCTGGCCATCGATTTTCTGTTTGTGCGCAAGCAGGGTATGCAGCTAGCGTCGAAGATGCGTTTTTTGTCAGCGCAGATGGAGGCGTTGCTGACCAATGATCTGTGGCGGCGCAATGCGGAGCATTCGAACCGTATGGCTCGACTGCTGGAGCAGGAAGTAAAGAGCATTCCACGGGTCAAGATCGTGTATCCAGTGGAAGCGAACGGGGTTTTTGCGCAAATTCCTCGCGAGGCTATAGAGAAGATAAAAGAGCGCTACTTCTTCTACGTGTGGGACGAAGAGGAGTCCGTGGCACGATGGATGTGCTCGTTCGACACCACTGAAGGCGATGTACATCAGTTCGCGGATTTTGTGGGGACGGTGATAAGGAATATCGCGAGTTGAAGACCAGATTTGCCTAAGGCCGTATAAGTTGAAATTTGGATGGAAGAATGCGGGGGATCCGATTTTCCGCCTGGCTCGACGGAAGCACGGCGCGTTCGTTCATCTATAACTTCGCTTTTATTTTTTACCTGCCCTGACTTTTGCCCACCGTGCACGTTGCGCGGCCGCGATTCTCTTGCGTCCGGCTGCCGAGATCGTGCGTTTCGTGCGGATGAGAGTTGACTTCCGTTTGCTGCCCTTCATAAAGACTTTCCCGAAGGTACTTAGAGCGGCCGTAACTCCGTTCAATTCATTCTCGAGTCGCTTCCGCTCCTGTTGCAGCTGCTTGACTACAGAATCAATGAGTGTTTTTGCCATGAAGCGAGTTTAACATTCGCAAATAAGACCGCAAAACGCTTCTATTAAGAGAAAGCGGTTAGCTGGCACTACGCTCCCATTTCGGATGAAATCCCGCTTTGGGCGGATTTACCAGCCAAGGCGGAGTGTCAGTAGGCCTTTGCCTTGAAAGTGAAATTAACCTCCCTGGTTTCTTTCCCGGTGATGGTGACATCGGCAGTCTGAGTGCCGTAGTCCTCGTGCCATGCGGTGATGGTGTACTTGCCCGGAGGCAGGTTCGGCAAGCTGAACGAGCCCGCATTTCTACTGACGTCGTAGTGCGAGGTCTTCAATACAACGAACCAGCCGTGCATCCAGGGATGGATGTTGCACTTCACTGGGATGAATTCGGGCTTGTCATATTTTTCCTTGATCGGTGGCCCGCCTGGCGACTGGGATTTATTCCACTGATTGTTGTCCTTTGAGAGCGGATGAATGTTGTGCGTAGCCTCGTCATCGTTGACAATCTGAAATTCCTGACCGACGTGCATCGGCAAAACATGAGGAATATATTGGCAGCCCTTCTGCGTGTACGTGATCGCCTGCGATGGAACCTGGCCGTCGTCGGGAGCTCCGGAAGAAATGTAGACCACGACATTGTCCAAGCCGTTGTTGGGTCCGGTCACGACCATTTCGTTGGCGATGGGCTTGGCATGCTGTTTCGCGCAGATGGGCTCTTTCGACATGTCGATGGGCTTCATATGGGCCGGCGTGCCCGTAAAGGTCACTTTGCCGCTGACGGTTCCAGCCATCAGCCATGACGGGCACATCGCCGCTGGAAATATTGCCAGCGCCAAAAGAACCGGCAGCATTCGCTTCGTTCGCATTCGACCACTTCCTCCCGGGGCTACTTGCTTCTAGGATAAATCGCATGTCGATGATTGGCGCCGATTTTCAACTCGCGCCCAGGATTTTCACGGTTTCAAGCGTTTCAGAAGGCGGCGGTACGGAGTGGTTGCCAAGCGCCGCATTTGGTGCGAGCATCTTGGGTACGCTTATTTTGGTTGGAATACGAACCGAGTGAGTCTGGAGTCTGGTTTGCAAAAAATCGTCTCGCTGCTGCGCGATTATGCCGAATTGACCAAGGCACGTGTCACTTCCTTGATCGTCCTTACGGCTTGGTGCGGCTATTTTTTTGGAGCGCACCGGGCAGGCGTTTCGGCGTGGTCCGCTGGACTTCTCCACGCGCTTTTCGGTATCGCGTTGGTTTCGAGCGGAACCGCCGCACTGAATGAGGTGCTCGAGTCTAAAGTGGACGCGCGGATGAAACGAACCGCTTCGCGCCCGCTCCCCTCTGGACGAATGAGCCTGGCACACGCGATCTCAGTGGGATTGGCACTCACCTTGGGCGGCTCAGCGTATCTCGCCATCTATACGAACTTACTAACTGGGTTGCTGGTATTCCTGACATCGCTCGTATATCTGGCGGCTTACACTCCTCTGAAGAAGATCTCTCCGCTGTGTACATTCGTTGGCGCGTTTCCGGGAGCGATGCCGGTGGTGTTGGGCTGGACTGCGGTGCGGGGAAAGCTCGAAATCGAAACGCTCATCCTTTTCGCCATCATGTTCGTGTGGCAGTTCCCGCATTTTCTTTCCATCGCGTGGCTCTATCGCGAAGACTACTCTCAAGGCGACATTCGCATGCTTCCAGTTGTAAATCCTGACGGAAAGTCCACCGTATGGCGAATTTTGGCTTATTCTGCCGCTTTGATTCCGGTGAGCATTTTGCCGGTCGCGCTCGGAATGACGGGCCGTATCTATATGGTGGGAGCGATCCTGATGGGCGCGGCTCTGTTCCGAGTGTCGATGGGAATGGCCTATCCGCAGATGCCGGCAACCGCCGCCGCATCCAAACCATCTGCCCGACGCCTGCTGCGGGCGACGATCATCTACCTGCCCGCTCTGTTTGCGTTGATGATGGCCAACTCGGGTCGTTAGGAAACGAATCGCCAATGCTTAATCACTGGCCCTTCGAACCTACTCCAATTCCAATTCAATCTTTTTCGTGCCCGGATCAAGCTTCGCGATCCGAAATTTGCGGATCTGACCTGCCCGCATCGCTTCCGGCTTAGCCTCGCTAGAGGGAGTGCCGCTCTTCCACCGCGATTGCAACATTGATCCAAGCGACGACAGATCGGGCTTAGACGGAGACGCTGAAATTGGCTCAGCGCCTTTTCCCTCTGCTTTGGCTGGACGCTCCTCGGGGATCCTGCAGGTCGCTAGAACGCCTTCGCCGAGTTCCACGCGGACACTTCCTGCCGAGACCTCGGTCATGCGACCGGTGACGAGATCGCCTTCTTTGTGTTCGGCGAGATATTCGTCGAGCCCGGTCGGAACCAATTGCTTCATGCTCAGGCGGATATTGCGCTTTTCCGTATCGATCGCGATCACTTGCGCCTTGACCACTTGTGCGGTTCGAAGCACTTCCTGCGGATGATTGATACGCTTCTCAGCGCTAATTTCGCTGATGTGGATCATGCCCTCGACACCTTCGGTTAGCTGTACGAAGGCTCCGAATTTGGTTATGTTCGTCACCGGCCCTTCGACCACTGTACCCGGCGCAAATTTTTCTGCGGCTCCAACCCACGGATCGCCCAGCGCCTGCTTCAACCCCAGCGAGATGCGGCGTTCGGGGGCGTTGACTCCGAGAATCACGGCCTCGACGGTCTCGCCCGTTTTCACTACATCGGCCGCGGTTCTCACTCTTTTCGCCCACGACATTTCGGAAATATGGATGAGCCCTTCGATGCCAGGTTCGATTTCCACAAACGCGCCGAAATCCATGAGTCGCGTGACCGTTCCGCGGACACGCTCGCCCGGCTTGAATTTTTCCGCAACGACGTCCCAGGGATGAGCCAGCAGTTGCTTCATGCTGATGGCGATGCGGTTCTTCTCGGCATCGATCTTGATGATTTTTGCTTCGATGTGCTGCCCCGCAGAAAGCACGTCGGACGGCTTATTGACGCGGTGCCACGAAATTTCGCCGACGTGAAGCAAGGCATCGGCGCCGCCGATATCGACGAATGCGCCGTAGTCGGTGAGACTAAGAATCTCGCCGCTCACGGTATCGCCTTCCTTCAGCTCCGAGAAGCGGCGCTGCTTGCCGGCGCGTTCCTCATCTTCAGCGATGGCGCGGCGATCGACGACGACATCTTCGTCATTCACGTCGAGCTTGATGATCCGGCAGCGAATTTCCTGCTCGACGAGTTTCGCGAGTTCCGCGGCGTCTTTCGTTCCGCTGCGCGACGCGGGCATGAAGGCTCGGACTCCGACATCCACACTCACGCCTCCCTTAACCACGCCCGTGACCGTGCCCACGATGGTGGACTTCTCCGCGAAAGCCTTCTGCAGAGATTCCCAATCGGTAGGACGCTCGACTTTGCCTCGGGTCAGTTCGTAATAACCTTCTGGATCCCGCCCTTTGACGGTGACTTGAATCTTGTCGCCCGGCTTCGGTGGCTTCTCCGCTGGAAAAGCTGTGAGCGGTAGGACTCCTTCGGTTTTGAATCCGATGTCGAGCACGATGGAGTCAGCCGTAACGGCAATCACAGTTCCTTCGCGGCGCGGAGTGCGAGGTTCGCCCTTACGCGAGTGAGTCTGCTCATATTCGCTAAAAATGTCTTTGAAAGATTCTGTCGGGTCGGCGGCAGGGGATTCCGGAGTGAGAGAGGTGGTCGAGTCAGGTTCGGACGCGGAATTGGCGGTCATGGGATTGGAAACCAGGTTGGACGGCGTGCGGTGCCTGCGGCGTGTCCAGCTATAGGATAACATCGCCGAGCGATGATGAGATTGGCGAAACTAGATGGTACGGTAAGGTTCTTTCGAGCCTCGGTGTAAACTATTTCCCGTCTCCAAAGTCTAAAGATTTGCACGACTGGACCACATGAGATCGAGCCACGTCGGGGCTCGACACCAGCGAGTTCCAAACAATTTATTTCGGGGGGTTGAAGGAATGCGAACGGAGTTTGCGATTCTTTTCTTGGTAATGGGTTTAGTTGCGAATAGTTCGACGCAGACGAAAACAAAGGAAATTGATATTCCGTACGAACGTTTTGTGTTGGACAACGGCTTGACCGTCATCGTGCATGAGGATCACAAGGCGCCGATCGTGGCCATCAACACCTGGTACCACGTGGGATCCAAGAATGAGAAGCCGGGGAAAACCGGGTTCGCTCACCTATTTGAGCACTTAATGTTCGGCGGCAGTGAGCACGCCCAAGGGCGTTACATCGACGCCATGGAAAGAATCGGCGCGACCGATTTGAACGGCACTACTAATCCCGACCGTACCAATTATTTCGAAAACGTTCCGACTTCCGCAGTGGATTTTACTCTGTGGATGGAGTCCGACCGAATGGGCCACCTACTCGGTGCGCTCGATCAGAAGACGCTCGACTTGCAACGCGGCGTCGTGCAGAACGAAAAGCGCCAGGGCGAGAACCAGCCCTATGGAGTCACGCGGCAGCTCCTCGCGCAAAATACTTATCCGGCGGGCCATCCCTATTCCTGGACGACGATTGGAGACATGGCGGATCTTGACGCGGCGTCAATGAAAGACGTCCAGGAGTGGTTCAAGACATATTACGGGCCGTCGAATGTGACGATTGTGATCGCGGGTGATATCGACGTTAAGACAGCGCGAGAAAAAGTCACGAAGTATTTTGGGGATATTCCGGCGGGTCCGCCGGTAGCGCACCAACAGGTTTGGATCGCCAAAATGTCCGGCACCCATCGCCAAGTGGTGCAGGACCGCGTTCCCCAGGCGCGCATTTACAAAGTCTGGAACGTTCCGGAAATTGGCAACGCGGAAGCAGACTATTTGGAACTGGTGAGCGATTGCTTGAGCAACGGCAAATCGTCGCGATTCTACAAACGCCTGGTGTACGAAGATCAGATCGCCACCGATGCGACGACATTTGTCGATTCGAGAGAAATAGGCAGCCAATTCTATGTGCGCGCCACGGCGCGTCCCGGACAAAGCATTCCGCAAGTCGAGAAAGCACTCGACGAGGAACTGGCGCGCTTTTTGAAAAATGGGCCAACGCCGGAGGAAATGCAACGCGTCAAGACGCAGTATGAGGCGGAACTGATTCGTGGCATCGAACGTATCGGCGGGTTCGGCGGAAAGTCCGACCGTCTGGCGGAGAGCCAGGTTTTTCGCGGAAGCCCGGACGCTTACAAGGTTTCACTGAAACGCGTGCAAAACGCCACCGCAGAAGATTTGCGCGCGGCCGCAAACAAGTGGCTATCGGATGGTGTGTACATCCTTGAAGTCGATCCTTTCCCCGATTACAAAACAGCATCGACCGGCGCGGATCGCACCAAAGCTCCTGACACTGGCACGCCGCCAGAGCTAAAGCTGCCGAAATTGCAGCGCGCAACATTGTCGAATGGATTGAAAGTAATTCTCGCCGAACGTCATGAAGTTCCCTTGGTGAATTTCACGCTGGCGGCCGACGCTGGATTCGCATCCGACGCATCGACAGCGCCCGGGACCGCCAATCTGGCGATGGTTGTACTTACTGACGGAACGCGGACGCGCAACGCGCTCCAGTTCAGCGACGAGCTCGAAACACTGGGAGCGACGCTCACCGGCTCCTCTAACATTGATCTGTCTTTCGTTTCGCTCTCGGCGTTGAGTTCGAAACTCGATCCCTCGCTCGACCTGTTCGCCGATGTGATTTTGCATCCGTCGTATCCCGAGAACGATGTGGCTCGCGAAAAGAAGCTGGTGAGCGACCGGATTGAGCGCGAACAAAACACGGCCAATACGATCGGTCTGCGAATCTTGCCGTCTCTCCTATACGGACCGGGACATCCTTATGGAAATCCGATAACAGGGACAGGAACAAAAGAGAGCGTGGCCAAACTGACGCGTGAAGATCTCGTGAAGTTTCACGATACGTGGCTGCGCCCCAACAACTCAACCCTGATCATCGTGGGCGACACGACGATGAAGGAAATCACGCCAAAGCTGGAAAAACTTTTTGCAGATTGGAAGAGCGGCAGCATTCCGGCTAAGGACGTAAAGACAGTTCCGGTTGCGTCGAAATCAGTCGTGTATTTGATCGATAAACCCGGCGCCCAACAATCAGTGATCGTCGCCGGAGTGTTGGCGCCCCCGCGAGCCAATCCTCAGGAAATCGCGATCGAAGCGATGAACGACGGACTGGGTGGCATGTTTGGTTCGCGACTCAACATGAATTTGCGGGAAGACAAACACTGGTCTTACGGGGTCGGAACCCGAATACGTGATGCCCGTTCCCAGCGGCCGTTCTACGCGTTCGCGCCGGTGCAAACCGACAAGACGAAAGAATCGCTGGTCGAGATCAACAAAGAACTTCGCGGAATCGTCGGCGATCGTCCGGTCAGCGAGGATGAACTCGCCAAGGTCCAAGCCAACGAAACTTTGATGCTTCCTGGGTCGCGAGAAACGATAGACGCGCTCGGAGCATCGATCGTGAACCTGGTGCAATTCGGACTGCCCGATGACTACTACGAGACGTACGCCGGCAAGGTCCGCGCTTTGAAAATTCCAGAGATCACTGTGGCGGCGAAGGAAGTTGTGCGTCCAGATAACTTGACCTGGATCGTGGTTGGCGACCGGGCAAGAATCGAAGCCGGGGTGCGCGAGCTAAACCTGGGCGAGTTCCATCTGATGGACGCCAACGGGAAGGTGCTGCAGTAAGAAGTCGCCGCCCAAGGCACGTTTTCTGCACGTTTCACGGATGGTTTCAGTCCGCCGAAACGGCATCGGCTGTTGCCACGAGCCCGGATGCCTTGGCGTGGACGCCAGTTTCCACGGGTAGCTCCAGCCATTTGCGGACGTCCGGTAATGCCCGGCGCATGGCATGTTCTCCCACGCGGATCAATTCGCCCGCGCGTTTGAAATCGTCATAGTCGAAGCCCGCGACATCGGGCTCGATGACAACATCGGCCGCGTTTCTCCAGGTCTCACTCATCAGTTCCTGTGCGATGGCGAAGGATTGCCCGATCACATCGAAAAGATGCCGCGGCGCGCTCGTCTTTGACCACTGCCCCTTCAATTGCACAGCGAGCACACGTTCAGCTCCCATTTCTCGCAGAGGACGGGTCGGCACCGGATGCGAGAGCATACCATCCACAAACCAGCGCCCTCCAATCTCCACCGGCAGAAACATTCCCGGATAAGCGCAACTCGCACGCACCGGATCGATGATCGAACCGGAGGAGAAAATGATGCCCTTCCCAGTGTTAAAGTCAGTCGCCGTGACCGCTAATGGGATACGTAGCTCTTCAAATGTTTGCACCTTCAAGGTGCGCGCGAGAAACGCGCCCATGCGATCGGTAGTCGCAAAACCGAGGCGCGAAACCGTCCAGCGGGCGAACGATTTCAGTCGGACTTTCTCAGCAATCTCAACCAGTTCCCTGATCGTGATTCCGCTGCAGTAGGCAGCACCCATAATTGCGCCGACACTGGTGCCGGCAATCATGCGCACCGGAATACCCTCTTCTTCAAGGACTTTGAGGACGCCGATATGCGCAATTCCGCGGGCAAAACCTCCGCCTAACGCGATGCCAATCGTAGGAATGCGCTGTGGCTCGATGGGACGCGGACGGCCCGAAAGCTCGCGACCGAAGGCCTGCACGGACCGTATCACCTTGCCCAGACTCTTCATATGGGCCCTACTTCACGGCTTGCCAGGATCGCAAGCCCTCCATACTCCTATAGTGTACGATGCCACGAACTCGTATCCAGATGCAATCCACCAAGGTGCTACGGACAGTTACAACCGACTTCGTAACTCGGTTACCAGAGAACGGAACCACTTAGTAGAGTTAGAAATAACTCCTTTAGTCCTCACTATTTGCGCCCCCCTGGGCGACGAAAGTGGGATTTCAGTAACGGGCAGACAGTCGGCAGCTTCAGCAGGCCCTAGACGAGTCCAAACCCCGTAATGAATAGGGATTTGATTCCATACTCGTCATACCCCAGGCTAAGCAACCCGAATAGTTGCGGCTAGTCCAATTCCCGTCCGCACCGTCGTCAATAAACAGCCTGGGCTGCCCGCAGACCTCGCACGCAAACGCGGACCCCGGCGAACTAATTGAACGGACAATGACAAGATTTGCCGCGAGTCCGCGCTGTTAGTGGTAGAGGACAGGATCTCTCAACCCGTGGTCACTTCCTTTGAGCGATCCCAGTTCTTTGCACAGCGATCTGCCTTAGGAGGCACTATGAAACTCAGCAAAAGCGTATTCGCGTTCTTTCTCGGAATCTCTTTGTGTTGCTCGGCGGCGAACGCCCAATCTCCGACGGTGTCGGAGTCAACGGCGGCTGCCGTTCCACGGTTAGTCAATTTCACCAGCAAGGCAACCGACGCTCAGGGCAAGACGATCGTTGGAACAGCCGGAGCCACATTTTCTATCTACAAAGACCAATCCGAAGGCGCGGCACTGTGGATAGAGACGCAAAACGTCCAAGCGGATGCAAAAGGCAATTACACGGTGCAGCTAGGCGCCGGTTCATCTCAGGGGCTGCCGGTTGAACTGTTCGCATCAGGAGAAGCACGCTGGCTCGGCGTGCGCATTAATGATGGCGCGGAACAACCGCGGACGCTGCTACTGAGCGTCCCCTATGCCCTGAAAGCGGCTGACGCGGAGACGCTCGGCGGCAAGCCCTTGTCCGCTTTCCAATTGGCGCCGCAGGTTGCGAGTGACGCTAGGAGTAATGCCAAATCGCAAGCGGGGCAGGCACAGGACCCGCAAGCGCCAGCGGCCAACACCATTACTTGCGCTTCGGCGACTGCCTGCAAGACTAATTTCGTTCCAATCTTCCACAGCAACGGTGGCGCCGCGACGGTGACCGATTCGATCATGAAGCAAGCCTCATCGACGATCGACGTTGCCGGCGCTCTGACAGCAACCGGTATCGTGACAGGCAGTAGCTTTCAGATTGGCGCTAACCCGTTTGGCTTCGGTACCTTTGCCAACGGAAATGCGTTTCTGGGATTCTCCGGAAACTCGAAGCTAACCGGCCTCGAAAATACTGCCACTGGCGTGGATGCACTTGCAGCCGACAGCACCGGTGGCGCTAATACCGCGACGGGTTATGCAGCCCTGCAAGTCAATACCACAGGAAGCGACAATAGCGCCGACGGCTGGGGTGCACTGGCTAACAATACCGCCGGCCTCGACAACACCGCGAGTGGCTTGCAGGCGTTATTTTCCAATACAACCGGCGATTACAATACAGCGATTGGCTACAAGGCGCTCTTTACCAACAATAAGAACGGAGCGAATTACAATACGGCCAGCGGCTACGAGGCGCTCTTCCTGAACTCTGCTGGGGTCGGCAACGTCGCCGACGGCGCACAGACGCTGTCCGGCACCACTAGCGGAAGCGATAACACTGCTGTGGGTAGCAATGCCGGGCAGCTCAATTCAACCGGAAGCTTCAACACTTTCATAGGTTATTCATCCGGCTCGTCAGAAACTAACCCGAACCTCACCAATGCCACCGCGATCGGCGCCTTCGCGACGACTGGCGAAAGCAATACAGTAGTTATGGGCGGGACTGGATCGTCTGCCGTGACCGTGGCGATCGGTACTGCGACTCCCTTTCAAGATTACGCTCTGGACGTCGACACGACAGCGAGTAACGGCGTTATTAACGGCGGTGTAGTCGTGAACGCAAATGGGGGCAATCTTTATTTAGGGATGACCAACAACACGCACAGATTCCGTGTCGACACCAACGGTGTGGCTTACGCCGATGGCGGATTCCAGTCGAGTGGCGCTGACTTCGCCGAATCGTTCTCGGTGCGCGGCAAACGCTCTGAGTATGAACCCGGCGATGTACTCGAGATCGATCAGAAAGCAAACCGCAATCTCGCTCTCTCTCGTCATCCATATGCAACGTTGGTGGCTGGAATCTACTCCACTAAACCAGGCATGCTTGCGACTCCGCACAATATTGACGATCCAATCGTCAAATCGAGTGAAGTGCCGCTTGCCGTTGTTGGCATCGTCCCCTGCAAAGTTACCGCTGAAAACGGTCCCATTGCGCGCGGCGATCTGCTCGTAACTTCGTCTCGGGCCGGATACGCTATGCGGGGAACCGACCGCCGGAGAATGCTCGGGGCCGTCGTCGGCAAGGCGCTTGAACCTTTGCCCAAGGGACATGGAGTCATCCAGGTGTTGGTGACTTTGCAATAGTGAGCATGCTGTTGCCTTTTGGAATCGTGCCGCCCAGTTCGGAGCGCGTAGCGGAGTTCGAGGAACCTCCGCTACGCAATTTCGCCAACCAAGAAAAGTCCAGTCGCGGGCGCACTTATCCGGGGAAAAAAAGGATTATGATCTGGGGTAGCTCGATCTCGATTCGAGTGTCGTCGAGCCGCTAGACGGCGGGTTTGCTATGATCGAAATCGGGAGGATTGATGACAAAACTTCCCTGAGATTATTAAGTAGGTGAAGGCGAGCACGCTAGGGAAGCGGATTGCAGGGGGAGAATACTTATCGGCCACAATAGACAGAATGTTATGACGGCACTCGATGATCCGGGATTGAGGCGATAAGTCAAAGTTCGTCGCTGAAGGTTGTCAACCACTCTCCGAGCGAGAATGCCGCAGCAAGTTGGGCGAATCGGCGACGCAAGGAAGAAGCAGAGACCGCATCTGCATCAGGGACTGATACAACTCGGTACCTTCGAGATTTTCGAGGTAAAAATATGACAAAGTATACAGGTCCAGTAGTTTCGGTAGGAAATAAGTGGCTTTTCTACAACGAGGAGCAGGACCACAATCAAAGACTAACGACCGCTTCCAAAAGCGATTCGCTCGCGATAAAGATTAAGTGCGAGATCGATTTAACCTCACGCGCTGATCATTATCTTGGCGTCGAGGGAGAGCTGGAAGCCAATTCTCTAGACTGGCTGTGTTCTGCGAAAATAGTCGACGATGGCGGCAAGCAAGCCTAATACCAAGGGCTTAGCAGAGAGATCATCCCTTCCAATATCAAGATGCGCCTTGGGCTTAGGATCGTCCCCACGGCAGTTCGACCCATCAGTTCACCGGGTCGTACCGGGTTAAAAAAGTACACCTTTCCAACATTCGACATGGCTGCACCACGACGCAATCTTTATGCGGGTCAGAACGACCACGTTCGAGAAGGGTTTTCCAACACGGCGGTAACAACTCGTCGCCGGCTAAGTTTGGCGGTGCCGGGTCAGGCAGGTAACAATCTGATGGTCGCAACTACGACGGATCATGACAAGAAATTGACAGCCTTTTCACCTGAAAAACTGGGGCCCATATTACAATCTCACTACAGCCACCTAGAATTGGGGTTGCTCCACCACGGGAACAGGTCCGTAACCCACTGAAAACAAATCCTAAATTTGGTGGCGGCGGTAGGACTCGAACCTACGACCTACGGATTATGAGACCGTCGCTCTAGCCACCTGAGCTACGCCGCCCACATTACAAACAAAAGGCTTCCAAATGGTTAACAAAGATCTACGCACAAAATCGGCGACCGTTCCGTACGAGGTCTACTGCGTCACTCTACGCACGCCACTGGAATACTTAGATTGTAGACGGTGACCCGCAACGGGTGCAATGTTCTGAGAAGCCGTCGGAGTAAAATCAGCAACTATGAAACGAGCGATGGTGCTGGTGTTTGTTGTTGGTACCTTGGCC
Organism: uncultured Acidobacteriaceae bacterium; assembly: GCA_963807725.1. Classification (GTDB taxonomy): domain Bacteria; phylum Acidobacteriota; class Terriglobia; order Terriglobales; family Acidobacteriaceae; genus Acidiflorens. Next base: position 329,845 of record CAWECL010000019.1, on the reverse strand, counting down.
GGGTGCAACCAGCAGGCGGGCTATTTTCACCCGACTAAAATGTTCACAGAAGCGGACCGGGATGCGGTGAATCGCGTGCAGGCATCGGCTCTGGGTAAGACTGAAATTCTCAACTCGATTGTTGCCGAATACCTCAACGAGAACCTCACTCCGATTGAGCCGTGCAGTTACAAGGTGAGCAAGGTGGTTCGTCGCGATCTGCAGCAGACCGAAGGCCTGTACCCGGAAGAGCTTCATGTAATCTGCCTGACCACCGCAAATGACATAGCGTTCCGCTTCGAGTGGGTTCTGGACCAGAATCAGTTTTTGAGCGACTTCAAGTTTGGCTACGACCCGGTGCAGCCCCTTAATGACTGAAGCGAAAACGATCGACACGAAAAAGGGCTGATCGCAGCGCAGCGCTAGAACCAGCACCCCAGTCCGCAACCCACCATTTCGTTGAACACGTTGCGTCCCCGGTCTTCCTGATCCATGAGGAAGAATTTGAAATAGAAATTCACATGGATCGGATTGAAGGGCCGAGGCGAGGTCAGTGTAAAGAAGGCCCCCATACTCTCGTCTGCATACGAATCAGCATAGAACCCTGGTCCAATTGGACCCAACGGCTTGCCGGGAGGGGCGAAATTCGTTTCTGCAAAGTGTAAGAGGCTTCCCGAGTCGTGGTTCGCATTATCTACATAGCCTGCGGGAGTATATGCGGACACGACCAGCAACGGCACACGGAAACCGTACAGGTAGCCTTTGCCCCAACCGTTCGGCTGCCCTTCGGGGAGGTTCGGCATGACGTGATCGTACCAGCCGCCCCAATCGTCCCAGGTAATGAAAATGGCTGTGTCCTGCCAAAAGACTTCGCCGCTACCGGGACAGGCAGGATTGTTGCCTATGGCATTCACTACGGACGCGACCCATCCCGGTCCTCGTCCATCATTCATGCGCGGATGATCCGACTCTTTATTGGCCGGCGTCACCCACGTCATCTGCGCCAGTTTGCAATTTCTGATGTCAGTCAAGACCTTGTGGGAGCCGATCACATTGTTGTTCACCCAGTCTTGTCCGGTGCAATCTCGCCCACCAATCTTGTTTTCCTTGGGATCACACATGTGTCGAATCGAATTCGGCGCGTCCCAGATCGAGTCGCCTGAATCGCTGTAGTATCGCCAGGTGATGCCGGCGTCCTTCAGAACATCGGGAAGAGTTGGATGTTCGAAGCATGGAAAGATGGGCGGATATTTGCTCTCATCTCCATCTTGGTCGACCACCGCGACCGTATTGTCAGGAGCGGCTGTGCAACTGGCGGGATCGTTTGCAGGATTTCCCGACACGAATAATTTGCTATAGGTGGTCGGCGCCGAGGTGCCGCCGAAGAAGAACTGGTGCGCGGAGTAACTCGCTCCCTGGTTCGTCTGGAACATCCGATTCGCCCATCCGTATTCCTTCGCCATCTGGAAATACGGATCGAGAATTCCCGTTTTATTCGAGACATAACGATATTGCGAGTTCAGCGGAACCTTACATCCTTCCGCCGGCTGCGTGGTGTTCTTGTCAGCCCCATCCAATTTGCCATGGTCATACTGAATCAAATAGGCAAGGTGGCTGTGATTCAGATCGAAACAAGTCACCAACGGAATCGGCTTGAGAGGAATCGTCTCACCTTTGGAAGTGAGTCCCGTGGTGGCGATGTCGACCCCGGGCTCAAAGTGAGGATTGCTGCCGAACAGGTTGTCTGTGCTCCGGTTTTCCTGGAGGATGATGACCACATGTTTAAAGGTGTGAGGCTGCGCGCCAGCCGAGCCTGTGAGCGCCAAAAGCGTGCAGAAAATAAATCCGGCGGCCTGAACAGCACAAATTCTCTTCGGTTGCCCTGTAGCTTTCAAATTGCCCCTCAACTTTACGCTTAGATTGCAATGCTCCCTCCATTATCGCCGATAGCTCTGTCCTTGCACTCAGCCACGGAGAGAATGCGCGCATGTGTCAAAAGGTTTTTCGCACCCCGATTCGCACCTGAAACGGTTCGACGGGGTGAAAGACGTCGGTGAATGCGGGCGCGGCGGTTGGCGTTATTTGAGAGGTATAGGCGTAGTCGATATCGTGATCGCGGCGGTTAAGCAAATTCAGAAATTGGGCCGAAACGCGCCATGTCTCGCCTATTCGATAGCCAACCTCCGCATTGAGCAACGCTGTTGAACTTGAGCGATAAATTGCGTCAGACGTCAAATAGCGCGGGCCAAAGTAGCGGAGGCGCAAGCTCCCCGAGAAGCGCTTGACATCGTGCGCTGTGACGCCCGATGCAATCACCCATCCCACCGCCTCGGGCACCCACTTACCACCCGGACTGCCCGGCGCCGCATCATCTCCGTCGATCGAGCTAAAAATGGCGCGCGAGTCGGCCATATCAAAATCAAAAGCCCAATGTTCCCGTGGCGTGAAGTAGTTCGCCCATTCGATGCCATACCGGTTGCTCGACTGTTCTGAAGCAAACGTGCCTCCAGTGTCGCCATCCTGCTGCAGTTCGGAATTACTGTGCAGATACCAGAGCGAAAGGGTGCTTTGCAAATGTCGGACGATCGAAGTGCGCGCTCCGATTTCCCCGCCTTTGGTTTGGACCAGGAGGGGAATTTTTGAGCTTGGCGTGTTGGGGTAAGGATTGTCGGCGGAGATCGGTTCGATTGTTTGCGTGGCGCCACGCGCGTCGTTGCTGTGAAAACTGAATCCACCCTGGATATAGAACTCAGTATTGGACCACGGACCAAAAATCAAACTCAATTTCGGACTCGGCAGCGCTTTGCTGGCTGTCCCGGTATTGGCCGGAGTAACCAAGCTGGTGACGTCAACATATCCCACATCGCCACGCATGGACGCGACTGTGCGGAATTTTTCCGCCCACTGGATTTTATTTTCAAGATAAAAGCCTGCTTGCGTGTCGGTAAAGCGATCCGCCTGCGTGGTCGCGGGCAAAATTGTACCCGTGGACTGATCAGTTTTGTCCACGCGCATGCGATCTTCTGTCTGGTAAAGCCCGTTGTGGATCCAATCATTGCGGACTTGCAGGCCGAACGTATTTTCCACTTTGTGTCCGAACCATCGGCTGAAAATCTTGTGGCGCGCGTCCAGGCCCGCTACCCAGCGCCTGTCCTGTTGTTCAAACTGGTCGCCGCGAACCGGGTCTGTGAGGTAGTAGGTGAAATCAGAAAATAAATTGAGATCATAATAAAATCCGTAGGCTGTGACTCTCGTCTCAGAATTTGCACGCCGGCGATGCCATTCGGACTGCAAACTGTAACGCTGGGAGTGGCCGCCGTCAGTCGTATTTAGTGCGCCGAAGAAACCAACCAGGGGCACGGCGTTATCAGGGATCTGATCGCTCGAGTGCCATGTTCCGTGGTAACCGCGGGCCGTGACGTTGAAACCATTCTCGACTTCGCCTTGGCTGTAGGTAACCAGGCCGTTGAATTTGTAGTAATTGTCAGGATGCGTCCAAGGACCGTCATCGTGAGACGCTTCCCCGCCGTACAGCAAACTACCCGACCCGAGCTTTTGCGATATGCCGAAAACGGCGCGCCCATAGCCATACATGCCGCCCTCCACTTCGAAAAAGTCCTGCGGCAGCGTCTTGGAAAAGGCCAGATGGGCATTTCCAGCCGAGCCATAGTTGCCGACATCAGCGGAATAAGGACCTTTCTGGTAATCTACCCGCTCCACAAACTCCGGCACAACGGTGTTCATGTCCGCATATCCCTCGCCGTGCGCATGCGACGGCAAGTTCAGCGGCATGTCGTCTATGAAAATGGCGAAATCTGTACCGTGGTCGAGATTGAAGCCACGGAGGAAATATTGGTTGGCCTTTCCGCCGCCGGCGTGTTGTGTGATGATGACGCCGGGAACCGTCTCCAACACTTCTCCCGCACGAAGAATCGGGCGCTCTTGGATTTCGGTTGCGCCCACCGTTCCCTGGGTGGCAGAAGCAGCCATTCCGATGAGATTATCCTGCCGGCCCTCCACGTTGATGGTGGCGCTTGCAGTGCCCACAGCCAGAGAGATGCGCAATGCGGCCGGCACCTCTGTGGCCCCTAGTGTTACCGGCATTTCTTTGGTTTCGAAACCCGGTTTGGATACGACGAGTCGATAATCACCTGCTGCGATTCCAGAAATAATGAAGGAGCCCCTCTTGTTCGACTGCGTCGTCGTCTGTAACGTACCGTTCGACCTTCGAACCTGGATTGTAGCCTCGGCAATCACCGCGCCAGAAATATCGACCACAGTTCCTGATAGCTGAGGTGGATAAGCTCTATCTCTCGCGGCGGCCGGCGTCTTCTCCTGTGCGGAAACCAAGAGTGAGGTGATCATCATTACTAATAGGCATCGGAACGCCAAAACGGCGACGGCAAATCTGCGCATGGCGCGTCCCTCCGAACTGCCCAACCAGCAACGAATGGCGTAACAATAGTCTCCATTTCGTGCGATTATCCGCAGTTCTTCCCTGGTGGCATTTGCGGTTATGTATCTTCCACCATCACTCACAACTGGTAAGACTGCTATTCAACCCATCGACGATGGAACTAAATTGGTAACACATAAATATGAATAGTGCTACGTCAAACGGGAAGCTGCCGACAAAAGCTGGGCGAGATCGACACTAACATGTCGGCAGATCTCTAGACTTTGTGTAGTGGTAAATCCTCGTCGCGAGGTAGGGGAAATCCCGGGCGCCGGTTTTTCCCGTCAATTCGGGCTATCCATGACGATGGTGCGCCTTGGAATGGCGCGATACCGTATCCGGCGAACTCATGACGAGGCGCCCATGCTGCACACCCTTCGTACTTATGAGTCGGTCAGCCAGCTTCTGTACGTCGCTGGACTTACCGCGGAGGATCACCACTTCGAGACAGTTCTCATGGTCTAGGTGTGCGTGCAGGGTCGAAATAATGATCTCGTGACTCTCGTGCTGAATATCGGTAAGCTTCTCCGGAAGAAGACGAGTGTGATGATCATAGATCAGGGTGACCGTTCCCACGACCTGTGCGTTTGGACCGATGACTGCCGAACCTACAAGCCGGTCGCGTATAAGGTCACGAAACGCTTCGGAACGATTTTCATAGCCTTGATCCGTTATAAACCCGTCAAATTGTCGCAACAAATCCGAAGATATTGAAACTCCAATTCGGCTGAGATTCGCCATGAGGATCCTCTGTGTCTTGTAATCAATCGCTAACGTAGCACGAGTGATACCAATGGTAGCACCTTACGACTTGAGAATCGCTATCGCACATGGCAGGTTTGCGGTCCGGAGAACCGCCTTTCAATCCTTGCGAAGCGGATGGTTACCCGAAGCGGCTGTGCGCAGGACGCCGAAACGCACCCATGAAATCGTCCAGTTCCTGAAGTGAGAACGGTTTTTTCAAAACAGGGGACGCCGTGATGAAGGCAAATTTTTGTTCGGGATTCTTCTGGCACAGCGCATCAATAAATTTCGCGCCGCCTGCGCTGGAACTGCGTACGAATTTTAGAGCGATGAGAACAACATCATGCGGTCCCTGGTTACAGTAAACGCGGAAAGCCTCGTCGCAATTTGGCGCCAGACCAACTTCGTAACCAAGCTTATTCAGCATGACGCCGGTAGCTTTCAAGACTGGTTCTTCTGCTTCGACTACTAACACCTTCATCGGCGCCTCCCATGCCGCGTCGGTAGCGGCATTCGACAAGTGCAAAGAACAGGGTGCCCTGCTTCCCGCAGCGCGCCCAGTGTATTTTCGGGTTCATCGTGCCCTCTCCCGAGCATAGATCCTGGGTGGCTCATTCTTCGCGTGGCGTGCAAAGAGTGCGATCCCGCGACTCCCTGATCTCAATGAACCAGGCGAAGGGGTAGTAGATGGTGAGCATGACCGTACATGGGACTGGTGTGGAACCGGGGCCGAGTGGCGCAGAGTCTGCCCTCCGCGCCACGATTCTTTTGGTTGGCTCGCCCTTAGTCGCCGGTTCGTTCCGCGTGCCACTCACCATGCTGGCCACGGATTCCGTACAAGCCCGACATGATGTTTCCCTGGATCTGTCCGCGAAATGTCAGTACTTCGCGAGTATCGGTACTGAACTCGACGTGATGCGCATTAACCCACCCTTGAATTTTCCCGGACTGATGTGGCCCTTTGAAACGTCCAGTAAGAATATTCCCGTTCTGCGAAATTTGGACAGTCTTCAATGAACTTCCGGCCCGCTCAATATTATTGGCGACAATCGTCCAATTGCCGGAGATGTTGTCTGGCGGTTGTTGCTCGCCTTCTTGCGCACGCGAAGCACTCCACAAGATACTCGTCAGAACCACCACCGAAAACACAGACCACTTCGAACGACTACTACGCATATCAATCCTCCATTCTAAAAGGGGCCCAAGTTGGCCCGAAATTTGACCACGATTCGATTTCTGAGGTCTCCGGATGGTATCTCTACGCTGCCCGGCCACCTCGCCCTCTTACATTGCACCGCGAATGCCAAGAGAATCTGGTTGGAAATCAGCGACTTAGCGCGACTAGCGCCCACAAGCCAATCGCGAATTCACGAAATTTCATGAGCATCTCACGGATATCGAATGCCAAATGGTGAAGCTCCATGCGAAACTTGGCGCATGAAAGTGATTGCCGTAATTCCGGCGCGGCTGGCGTCGACGCGCCTTCCCCGCAAGATGCTGCGCGAGATCGCAGGAGTCCCGTTACTGGCTTGGGTGTATCGCGCGGTGCAGCAGTGCTCGTCGCTCAATCAGGTTATCGTGGCCACCGACTCGGATGAGATCCTGCGCTTCTGCGAGCAGCAGGGCTTCGTTGCACGCATGACCTCACCCGACCATCGCTCTGGCACGGAGCGCGTGCACGAAATCTCAACGGTGATACCGGCTGATGTTTATCTCAACGTTCAGGGCGATGAACCGCTCACGCGACCGGACCATATCGAGAGTTTGATCGCGGTGATGCGGCGCACTGGAGTCGAAGTAGGGACCCTGAAAACACAGGCCGCGGATGTCGATGTGAGCAATCCGAGCGCGGTGAAAGTGGTAGCCGATGCACACGGTCGAGCGCTTTACTTTTCGCGGGCTACCATTCCGCACGATCGCGACGGCACACGTCCACGCTACTACAAACATCTGGGGTTCTATGGCTATCGCAAAGAGGCATTGGACCGGTTCGTCGGCTGGCCAGAGTCATCCTTGGAACGCAGCGAACGGCTGGAGCAGTTACGCTTCCTGGAAAACGGTGTTCCCATTCACGTGGCAGAAACGCCCTTTGACAGCGTAGGCGTGGACACGGAAGAAGATCTGCAAAGAGTGGAAGCGATTCTGCTGCGCGCGGCTCAACGCTAGCAATAAACGCCAGCTTCAGGAAATATTTCGAAACGCGGGCGAGGCGCCTCGCCGCACAAACGGAGGCTCAGTGCGACTTGGCCCACGCCTCGGCCGCCGCTACCCTCCAGACGATCGCGGGATGCGAGTGCAGCAGCCACTCGACCCAGCGTGCCGGCGTTTTCTCGGCGAGATTCTGATCGGCCAATTTGTTCATCGAGGAGATGAACGGCCCGACACTGGCCACAGACTGGAAACAATAACGATCGGCCTGCCGCTCGTTGAAGCGCGAGTAAGCGTTAAGCGCTGGCATCAATAAAAACCCGAGCACCGTGGATACCAGAATCAGCAGCGGCAGATTGGCAAAGTCGTGCATGGTCTCGAACATATTGCGCCGCTCCACCGCGAAACGGAGAACTTCGTTCGCCAGCCAGAATCCGAAAAACGTAATCCCAGCCTGCATGAAAATACTTTTCAGAATGTGGCGATGAACATGATGCCCGAGTTCGTGCGCGAGCACCGCTTCGATTTCGTCATCCGAGTAGTTGTCGAGCAAAGTGTCAGCAAGAATGATGCGCCGGGTCGCGCCGAGGCCAGTGAGCGCGGCGTTCGCCTTCTTGCTCTTCTCCGACAGATGCCATTTATATACGCCGCGAACGCGAGTGCCGGCCCGTTCGCTCAAAACGATAAGGCGGCGTTTGAGTTCTTCGTTTTCGAGAGGCTCGAATTTGTAGAAAATCGGAAACAGCACCACCGGCGCGAGTTGCGCCAGGAGCACAACCAGCCCCAGAAAAACGGCCCATGCGATGATCCACCAATGTTGCGGGGTCTGGCGCATCAGCATGTAGAGTAGCTCCACCACAATCGTGGCCATGATCAGCCCGATTAGAAAACTCTTGCACTCGTCCCAAATCCAGGAGCGGAATCTCTGGTTCGAAAGGTTGTAGCGGTGCTCCAGGCGAAAGCCGTAATATTCAAGAGGGATTCCCAGAAGTTTGCTTATCGCCATCAGCATCAGCACATAGAGAAAGACCGCAAAAGGATAATTCTGCGAAGCACCGCGCTCGGCGAAATCACGAAGCGTGCCCGACCAACCCGTGGCGAGAAGCGCTACCAGCAGTCCCAATCCGATGGCAAAATCGGCCACACCCAGCCAGCGCTTGACGCTGTTGTAGTGGCGCGATTCGGCGGAATCGGCGAGAACAGGTGTGATTTCCTTGGTGGCCATTATTCTAAGGAATTGACACCATCGTATCGCGTTTCGAGGCCGTGGAGCACAGGAAAGTCTCGTGACCGAGAGTTATGGGCTCTAGCCTGGACGCGCAAATTCACAAATGAGCAAATCAAGACGAGGCTGTTTTTATTTGTTCTAGTTTGGATCGACTGGCTGCGCTTCAGCCTTTCGCTTTCTCCGCCACGAGCATCGAGTCGAGAATCTGATTCGCTACGTCCTTCACGGCTCCGGGTGAGTGCGACAGAAACAAGGTGTTGGTTTTGTCGTTCTCTCCAATCGACTTCAGCGTATCGAAGTATTGCGTGACCATGACCAATTGCATCACTTCTTTCGCGGACGCTCCCTCGACAACTTTCTGAAACTGTTCGATCGAAAGCTGCAACCCCTCGATGATCGCTCTCCGTTGATTCGCAATTCCCTGCCCCTGCAGAGCTTTGCTTTCCGCTTCGGCTTCGGCTTTTTTCACCACCAGAATCTTTTCCGCTTCGCCCCGTGCGTTAGCCGCCACCTGCTCTCGCTGGGCTGCATTGATATCGTTCATCGCCGATTTCACCTTGGCATCCGGAACGATATCGGTCACCAGGACGTTGACAATTTCATATCCGAATGTCGCCATGTCCGCGTCCAACTCTTGCTTTACCGCTGCAGCAATGCTGGATTGCGAAGCAAACACCTCATCCAGCGTCATCCCCGGAACGTGGCCAAGAATCACCTGCTCGACATAGGATTTAATCTGCGCCACCGGATCGGACAACTTGTAATAGGCGTCATAGACTTTTTCCGGACGCACGCGATTCTGCACTGAAATCGGAATAGTGACGAAAACGTTGTCTTTGGTTTTCGTCTCCATAGTCAAAGTAATCTGATTCACGCGCAAGCTGACAAGTCCGGTCACGGTGTCGAAAAACGGCCTCTTCCAGTTCAATCCTGGTTCGGCGACGCGAAGAAACTTGCCGAATCGTGTGATCACCGCAACTTCGGCCGTGCGAACGGTGAAAAAACTTCCCAGGATCAAATAGAGCGCAATAAGCGCCAATATCCCGAACGGAATCCAGTACAGTTGATCCATTTGGCTTCCTCCGCCGCTCGTGCTGAAAGCAGGCGAGATTATACCCGCATCACACGCACTTCAACCAGATTAGTTGGCGGTTGCTCACGAACAACTAAGTCTGCCGGACAAATCTCTCGCCGCTTTCAAGAATTTCTTCCACCAGTTGGGGGGTGGCGGCCTCGGCATAGCAACGCAACATCCGTTCAGTGCCCGAAGCGCGGAATAACACCCAGGCGTCGGCGCCGTTGCCATTCTTAGGGGCATCCAAGTAAAATTTAACCCCGTCGCGATTCTCTTTGCGCAGGATGCCGTACGTGCCGAGCTTCGTAGTTTTCGGATCGCCGGCGCGAGCGATGGCTCCATTCTTGAGCTCATCGGAGACGTGTAGATCGCGCCGCCCGTAGTAGTGGGGCCCGAACTCTCGCTGCAAATCGTTGACTAACTGGCCAAGCGGTTTGCCTTCTTCCGCCATCACATTTGCCAGAAGTAGCGAGTTGAGAATGCCGTCGCGCTCCGGAATAAAGCGGCCGTAACCGATGCCGCCTGATTCCTCTCCACCGATCAATATTTCGTGTTCCATCATCAGGTCGGCAATGTACTTGAATCCGATGGAAGTCTCGTGCAGTTTGCGCCCGTATTTAGCGGCGATTCGATCGATCATGCCTGTCGTGTTAAAGGCGCGAACCACATCGCCCGGCCACCTCTTGCGCACTAGCAACCAATGGAGCAGCACCGAAATGCACTTATGCGAATCGACAAAGCTACCGTCTTCTGCGACCGCGCCAATTCGATCGGCATCGCCGTCCGTTGCCAGCCCGGCGTGGCATTTTTCTTTCAACACTGTTTCCTGCAACAGGGCGACGTGGGGCACGATCGGCTCAGGATTGATGCCTGGAAAGAGCGGGTTCACTTCCTGGCGAATCGCCACATATTGGATACCATGCGCGTCAAATATTTTCGGCAGAACTCCGCGGCCGGAACCGTACATGGAGTCGATCGCAAATTTGAAATTCGCTTTGCGAATCAGGGCGAGATCGGCAAATTCAGAAACGGCTGCGACATAAGCCGGCTTCAAATCGACCTCGTCGATTTTCGCGGGCGAGCTCGCTACCGGGGCCACACCGGCAGCGAGCTCATCTTCGATCAACTTCATAATCGCGGGTGTGGCTGATCCGCCAAACTTGGCTTTAAATTTCACCCCATTCCAGTTCCAGGGATTATGACTCGACGTAACCATGACTCCACCCGCCGCGCCGTGCCTTTTCACGTTGTAAGAAACGGTAGGCGTAGGAACGGAATCGTTCGCCAATTGCACTGGAATTCCGGCTGCAGCAATCACTTCGGCGACGATTCGTGCCACGTTCTCAGAGAGAAAACGCGTGTCGTAGCCGATTACGACTCCATGCGCAGGGTCTTCGTGTTTGAGCACATATCCGGCGATGGCGCTCGCCACGCGGCGCACGTTCTCGAAAGTAAAATCATCGGCTATCAGGCCGCGCCAACCGTCGGTACCGAACTTGATTTGGGTCATGGTCGATCGTTGCTTAATCGAAAACGCGTTTCTGAACTTCTTCCCCGTCTGCCGTCGACTGCATTGCCGCGACCAACCACTACAGCCGTCTCTTTAGACCAGGCCCTTCAGCCTCTTCTCATCAAGATACTTCACCACTTTGCCGACATCCTGTGATTGATCAAGCGTTGTAACCAGTAACGCATCTTCAGTCTCAACAATTACCAGATCACTGACGCCAACCAGCGCGACGAACTTCCCAGGCGCGTGAACATAGTTATTCGTCGCGTTGTGGGCAAAACCTTTAGAACCCGAGATCACCGTTCCCTCGCCATGTTTCACCTTTGCTGATCGATGCTCATGCAGCGCCGTCCAGGAGCCGAGATCGTTCCACCCGAAATCGGCGGGCAAGCAGAAAATGCGCGAGTCTACTTCTCCCTTCGCCGATCGTGGTTCGAGGATGGCATAGTCCACGCTGATGTTTTCGCATTTGGGATAGAGCTTGCGAAAAGTTTCTGCGAATCTGCGCGTTCCGTAGTCAGCGGCAATCTCTTCGAGAAGTTTTGCTGTCTGCGGAAGATGTTCTTGCAGAGCGGTGGCGAGCGTGTCAGCTCGCCACAGAAACATCCCGCTATTCCAGAAATAATTGCCAGCCTCGACAAATTGTTTGGCCTTTTCTAAGTCTGGCTTCTCGCTAAACCTTCGGACGCGCAGAGCTCCCTCCGCGCCCGACTCGCTTGCCTCTATGTATCCATAGCCTGTTTCCACGCGCGTCGGCCGAATACCGAGTACAACAATATTTTCTCCAGCTGCAGCAATCTTAATCGCCTTGTTGAGAGTGGCGCGGTATCGGTCTGCGTCCGCAATCACATGGTCGGAAGGAAACAGCCCAAGCACCGCCTCAGGATCCTGTCGTAGCAGGAGAAATGCGGCTAATCCGATCGCGGGAGCCGTATTGCGAGCGACAGGCTCGGCGACTACCTGCTTGGCGGAAAGGTTCCGAAGCTGGCGAAGTATAGCCGGGCGCGAGTCGTCATTCGTGATGATCCAGAAATGGCTGCTCGCAGTTATTGGCGCGAGCCGCGCCACCGTCTGCTGAATCATGGTCTGCTTGCCGTCGAGCGCGAGCAGCTGTTTGGCGCGGCGCTTGCGGCTCAACGGCCAGAAGCGAGTGCCTCGTCCACCAGCAAGAATTACGGGATAGAAGTGTGGGTTCTTCTTCACAGGAATAGAAAGCCTAACACTTACGCTCCGGGGTGAGAAATCTCACATGCGCGTGGCCGGCTCAGGCACTGCCACGCCCGGAACATAGGCTTTTAAGAATTCGACCGACCATTGTGGACGTACCATAAAGTTCTGCGCCACAGCAGGAATCACGACGGCGTCGCCTTTAGTCAACGTAACCGGATCGCGCCCTTGCGTTTCCACTACTCCGCAGCCTTCAACCGCGACTAAAATTTGAACTGAAGTTTTGCCCGAGCCATCTTTCCCTGGCTGCGCCGTTGAAAATACTTCCGGCTCTTTCAATTCGAACAGGTCAACCGCGAAATAAGGCGCGACGATCATCGAGGACCGTCGGCTCTGGCCTCCGTGGATATTGACAGGCGCGGGCCGAATCACTTTGCCGGAAGCAACCCGTTCTTTCACCGAGGCGAGACCGCGTTCCAGATGCAGCGGGCGCGGCCTCCCATAATCGTAAAGCCGGTAAGTCGTATCGGATTGCTGCTGGGTCTCCACGATCACCGATCCTGGCCCGAGCGTGTGCACCGTGCCGGCGGCGACGTAAATCATCTCACCCTGATAAACGTTTACCCAATTGAGAAGGTCTTCCGCGCGATTTTCGCGGATGCTCTGTTCGAACTGCACCACGGTCACTCCGGGTTTCAGCCCCAGTCCGATCTGTGCTCCAGGCTTGGCGTGCGCCACATACCAGCATTCAGTTTTTCCCCAAGGCTCACCAAAACTCTGTGCGGTGGCATCGTCGGGGTGAACTTGCACCGAGAGTTTTTCTTCCGGGAACAAGAACTTTAGAAGCAGTGGAAACCGGTTCGGATCGCGAGCTGCGGTACCCACAAGTTCGTAGCCCAATTCTTTACTCAGACTGGCGAGCGAACGTTTCGCCAGCGGACCGTTCTTCACCACGCAATCGTCGCCAGTGAGCCATGCCTCCCCGATTTTTTCGTTGAACTTGGCGTTCGGGTAAACCGCGGAAAGATCGAGTGTGCCCCATGGGCGCGGGTCAAAAGCCGGCGACATCAGAAATGGGTAAAGTTGGGTCATGCGGCAAATTTAGCGAGCGGCAACAGCACGTCGCGCGCTTCGCTCAGGATGAAAACTTTGTTGACACTCTTGTTGCCGGCTAAAGACCACCGAAAAACTTCCGCATCCGCTCCAGCGCCTTATCAATATTTTCCATCGACGTAGCGTACGAAATGCGGACGTGCTCGGTAGTACCGAAGCCTTCTCCAGCCACAGTCGCTACGTGCGCCTTATGAAGCAGTCCGTGCGCGATATCAGCGCCCGATTTCATCCCACTCTTGCCGAAAAATGCAGAAACGTTCGGATAGGCATAGAACGCGCCTTCTGGCATCGTGCACTTCACGCCGGGAATCGCGCGCAGACCACCTACGATGTGGTCGCGCAGCCTGATGTACTCCGCGCGCATCTCGGCCACGCACTGTTGGGAACCGCTCAACGCCGCCACTGCTGCCTTCTGCACAATTGATGTCGGATTGGAAGTTGACTGGCTCTGCAGTTTCTGCACCGCACCAACCACCGCGGCGGGACCGAGCGTGTATCCCAAACGCCAACCCGTCATCGCATAGGTTTTCGAAAGCGATCCCACCACCAGAAAGCGATCCCTGTATTCAGTCAGTGACCCCACGGAAAAATTCTTATCCGTGTAGTTGAGATACACATAGCATTCGTCGGAAATCACCCAGATGCCGCGTTCGTGAGCGAGGCGAACGACGGAGGTCATGTCCGCGGGACTCATCACCGCGCCCGAAGGATTCGAAGGCGAATTCAGAATGATCAACTTCGTTTTCGGCGTGATTAACCGTTCCACCATCTGCGCCGTTACCCGAAATCCTTGTGACTCGTCCGCTTCAAGCAGTACGCAATTGCCGCCGACGTAGCGCACCATGTCTTTGAACGAAACCCAGTAGGGCACCGGCAGAATTACTTCGTCGCCATGATCGACCAGCACCGAAATGACATTGAACAGCGCGTGCTTGCCGCCTACCGAAGCGCAAGTTTCCTCGCGCTTATACGCCGACCCGAAATCGGTGGCGTGGCGCTTGATGATCGCGTCCTTGAGTTCGATCGTGCCGCCCACCGGCGTGTACTTCGAAAAATTATTCTGGATGGCGGCAATCGCCGCGTCTTTCACGTTCTGCGGAGTCGCAAAGTGCGGCTCACCTGCGGTCATATCGACTATGTCGATTCCCTGCTGCCGCAACTTCTCCGCCTCGGCCACAGCTGCCAGGGTGGCGGAGGGTTCAATACGATTGATGCGTTCCGTCAGGCGGACGGGATGGGTGACGGGGGCCATTACTGTGCTCATGGCTGCTCTGCCTTCTTATTTTCTGGACTTGGACTTGCTCTTTGTCTGGGACGCCGCCTTGCCCGTAGGCTCGGCGCTCTTCTCAAATTTGTGAGCTACATCTATTTTCTCACGAAGTTTCTGCCCCACGATTTCCGGAACCAAACATTCGATCGAGCCTCCCAGTTGCGCTACTTCGCGCACCAGGCGGGAACTCAGATACGAATATTTCTCCGCGGGCATCATGAAAACCGTTTCCAGTCCGGGCTGAAGCTTGCGGTTCATCAGCGCCATCTGCAGTTCGTACTCATAGTCGCTGATCGCGCGAATGCCGCGGAGAATAGCCCTCGCCTCTACCTTCAGGGCATAATCCACGGTGAGCCCGTCGAACGTATCGACCGAAACGTTGTCAAAGCCGGCAGTCATCGCCTCCAGCATCTTGCGCCGGTCGGCCAGACTGAATAGAGGATTCTTTTCAGGATTGCGAAGAATAGCGACAACCAGTTCGTCGAAAATCTTGCTGCCGCGTTCAATCAAGTCAAGGTGGCCGTTTGTAGGAGGATCGAACGATCCAGGATAAATAGCTTTAATGCGCTTCACATGGCCCTCAGTCGACGACATGGTCGGGACTTCATACTCGGGACGTCACAGTAAGAAAGGAGGATTGTATGCGTGGGCTAACGAAGATGGCAATTGGAAGAAATCCTGAATATTGGATGGCAGATATTGGATAGTCGATCTAGAGCGCCGGACGATTTCCGCCCGGCGCCTCCGAACTGGACGGGCAAGACGCCCGTCATCTCCACGCCGAATCACTTGATAACGAAGCTAACGCCGCGCCGCCGGAACCTTAGCCGTTTCCGCCGCGCTCGGCATGGTCGTGACCCGTCCCTGCGTGCCAGTAGCCTGCGCCGGAACCGCTGCCGGAACTGGAGCAGGAGCGGACGGAATCATCCCCAGTGCCTTGCGCACTTCGGTATCGAGCTTAGCCATCGTATCTTTATTTTCCTTCAGGAAGGTGCGTGCGTTCTCGCGTCCCTGTCCGATGCGCTCGCCCTTGTAGCTGAACCACGAGCCCGATTTCTCCAGAATATTGCTGGTCACCGCCAAATCGATCAGGTCGCCTTCGCGAGAGATGCCTTCTCCATAAAGAATGTCGAACTCCGATTCGCGGAACGGCGCCGCTACTTTGTTCTTCACGATTTTCACGCGGGTGCGCGAACCGGTGACCACGTCTCCCTCTTTAATAGCGGCAATGCGCCGAATGTCGATACGCACCGACGAGTAGAACTTCAGCGCCCGCCCGCCAGTGGTGGTCTCGGGATTGCCAAACATCACGCCAATTTTTTCGCGGATCTGGTTGATAAAGATCAGGCAAGTGCGCGACTTGGCTACCGTCCCCGTCAGTTTGCGCAGCGCCTGCGACATCAGACGCGCCTGCAGACCCATGTGGCTGTCGCCCATTTCGCCGTCGAGTTCAGCTTTAGGAACGAGCGCCGCCACCGAATCCACCACCAGCACGTCAATGGAGTTCGAACGCACCAGCGCCTCTGTAATTTCGAGCGCCTGCTCTCCGTAATCGGGCTGCGACACCAGCAGATTATCGACATCCACGCCCAACTTCTTGGCGTATCCAGGATCAAGCGCATGCTCGGCGTCAACGAAAGCCGCCATGCCTCCGGTCTTTTGCGCTTCGGCGATCACCTGGAGCGCGATGGTCGTCTTGCCCGAAGATTCCGGGCCAAAGATCTCGACGACACGTCCGCGGGGAAAGCCGCCCACACCGAGCGCCGCATCGAACGAAATTGCACCCGTCGAAATCACCGCGATCGGGACGATCGCTTCCTTCGATCCCAGTCGCATGATGGAACCCTTGCCAAACTGCTTCTCTATTTGTGCCAGGGCAAGGTCGATTGCCTTGACTCGCTCGTTATTGCGATCTTCTAACCTGCTACGCTCGTCGGCCATGATGGCTCCTATTTTATGAATCTGGGGTACGAATCCCCCGTAGCCTACACCTTTGGGCTGGAGCGCGAAGTGTTGGCCGTCACATCAGTTTCGGTCAGTTTAGCATGGAGCGAATGAAAGGCGAAGTCCATAGTTAATGGACATGGTTCGCCGCGCCTCAAGCGCAACTCAAGCTTAGTTGCTAGACTCTCGGCATGCCCAAGAACAGCGGTAGTGACAGGGACCACGAAATCGCGAAAGGCGACGGCTCCGAACGAGGCCCGGCCCTGGGAGGCCCCCAGTTGTACCTGGTCGCCACTCCGATCGGCAACCTCGAAGACATCACGCTCCGCGCCCTGCGGGTGCTCAAAGAAGTCGATCTGATCGCCTGCGAAGACACACGCCGGACCCTGAAGCTGCTCAGCCATTATGGTATCCAAACGCGCCTTGTCAGCTATCACGAACACAACGAGATGACGAAGGCGGCCGAACTAGTCGTCGACCTCGAAGGCGGAGCCAAAATCGCCCTGGTCACCGACGCCGGCATGCCCGGAATCTCCGACCCCGGATTCCGCCTTATCGCTCTAGCCATCCGTCATCACGTACCCGTCGTGCCCATTCCGGGAGCTTCGGCGTTCCTTGCCGCGTTGGTAGCAAGCGGCTTGCCCACCGATTCTTTCCGCTTCAGCGGCTTCTTGCCTTCGAAGTCAGGCCAGCGCCGCAAGCTGCTGGAAAGCGTGAAAGATTCTCCACGCACGCAGGTTTTCTACGAAGCCCCTCATCGATTGCTGGAGACTTTGGCCGACGTAGTCGAGCTTCTCGGAAGCGACCGCCACGTCGTAGTCGCGCGCGAAGTCACCAAGCTGCATGAAGAATTTCTGCGCGGCCGCGCAGGAGAAATTCTCGAACAGCTCAAATCTCGAGGAGAGGTCAAAGGTGAGATCACATTGCTGATCGCAAAGGCTGAGGAGGGAGCAGCCTCGACGGCGACAGAACTGGTCGGCATCGCCAAACGCGTCCGAGAAATCATGCTGGAAGATGCGGTGGATGAAAAAACCGCACTTAAGAAGGTCGCTAAAGAGCGTGGAATTGGAAAGAGCGAAGCGTACAGAGAACTCCAGAGAACCAGGTAGCGGCGGACTTCTGTCCATCCCGATCTACTTGCTCAACTCCTTCTTCACTGCCTCGCTAACCACCTTCCCATCCACGCGCAGTCCCTCAGCGGCAAATCGAGCCATCACGGCCTTCATCACCGACCCCATATCTTTCATGGTCAAGGGACCCGTCATATCGACCATGGCCGCGCGCACGCCAGCCACGATCTCCTCCGAGCCCGCTTCCTTAGGCAGATAGGCTTCAATCACCTTGATCTCGGCCGCTTCCTTGTCGGCCATTTCCTGGCGTCCGCCCTTAGTGAACTGCTCAACCGATTCCTTGCGCTGCTTGATCAGCGTGGAGAGCACCTGCTGCGATTCCTGGTCGTCGAGCGGCGCCATCTTGTCGATCTCACGATTCTTCAGCGCGGTCTTGACCATACGCAGGGTCGACAGTTTCTGCTCTTCTCGGGCCTTCATGGCTGTAACGATATCTTTCTGGATCTGATCGATGAGGGGCATGGCTGGATTATAGAACCGACGGTGCTCGTCATTCCGAAATCAGGCTACAAGTCCCAGGTTTTTGAGTTTGACGTTGGGTTCCTCGAAATCTACAGTTGTGACCAGTGCGAGGTGTCTTTGCAGCCAGCTGCACCAATGATTCTGCGCTTGGGATATGACATCGAATTTGACATCCCCGCTCCGGTCGCGATGGTCGCCCTGCTTAGCGTCCACCCTTCGCGAGTGGCCGAACTGCGTGCATCGGATGAACTGTCCATCTCTCCGACAACGGCGGTGGAGAGTTTTCTAGATAGTTTCGGGAATCGGTGTAGCCGGTTCGTCGCTCCGAAGGGTACGCTGCGTTTAAGCAACTCGACTCTGATTCATGACGCGGGCGTTGCCGATCCGGTAAACACACACGCGAAAGAAGTTCCTCCCCAGGAATTGCCCCATGACGCCCTGCGTTATCTCTATAACAGCCGGTATTGCGAGGTTGACCGCTTTTCCGCCATCGCCTTGGAGTTGTTTGGAGCAGTGCCCCCAGGGTGGTCGCGCGTGCAGGCCGTTTGTGACTGGGTCCATGCAAAAGTCAGCTTTGGATATCAGTACGCTCGTCCGACCAAGAGCGCGCTAGACGTGTTTACGGAGCGCTTCGGAGTTTGTCGTGATTTTCAGCATCTCGCGGTCACGATGTGCCGCGCCCTGAACATTCCGGCGCGCTATGCGACCGGCTACCTCGGCGACATCGGCGTGCCTCCATCTCCCGACCCCATGGATTTCAGCGCCTGGTTCGAAGCTTATCTCGACGACCGCTGGTGGACCTTCGATGCCCGGCACAACCGTCCGCGACTGGGACGGGTGCTCATGGCAACCGGACGAGATGCTTCAGACGTGGCTATCACGACGTCGTTTGGGGTTGCCAACCTTAAACAATTCTCGGTCGTCACCGAACTGCAGCACGGTTAGGTCAGATTGTGTTTTTGCGAACCGATTCTGCGAATCCCGTTTTGCGATTCTATACACTTCCACTATCCTGATTTCCAGACGCTTTCTGGGAATTTCCGATTCGCGATTCGCATGATCAAGAAAAACAGGCTCTTTACTCCCGGACCCACCCCTCTTCTTCCCGCTGCTCAAACGGCGATGGCTTCTTATGGAGCACACCATCGGACCGCTGATTTCCGTGCTCTTTTCACACGCGTCCTCACCGACGTAAAAGAATTCATCGGAACGAAAAACGACGTTCTGGTGCTCAGTTCGTCGGGCACGGGCTTCATGGAAGCCTCGATCTCAAACCTGACTTCCGCAGGCGACCGGGTGCTGGTGCTGACTGCCGGCAAGTTCGGGGAGCGCTGGACATCCCTGGCCAAGGCCTTCGGCTGTACTGTAGAAACCGTCACCGCTCCCTACGGTGAAACCATTTCTCTCGACGAAGTGCGCCGCAAGCTGACACCAGACATGCGCTGCGTGTATGTGCAAGCAACCGAGAGTTCCACGGGCGCACGGCACGACATCGAAGGCATTGCGAAACTGGTACGTGATTTACCCGACACATTGCTCGTTGTCGACGCGATTACGGGCCTCGGCACTACGCGTCTCGACGTCGATACCTGGGGAATCGACATCATCATCGGCGGCTCGCAAAAGGCCCTGATGATTCCTCCGGGCCTGGCCTATGGCGCGATCAGCGAACGCGCCTGGCAGCGTATGGAGACGGCAAAGTCTCCGCGCTATTACTTCGATCTCCGGAAGGAACGTAAATCAGCGGCTAAAGCTGAAACGGCCTACACACCGGCAACCTCTTTATTCGCAGGACTGGCTGCGGCGCTCGATTACGTGCGCCAGATGGGAGACGGCAATCTAGCAGCAGGGCGCAACGCGCTGATCGCCAACGCCGAACTGTGCGCGGCAATGACTCGAGCCGGAGTGCAAGCCTTGGGACTGAAATTATTCGCGCCGGGCTCCCCAGCGGCAGCGCTTACGGCTGTGACTGCGCCACCCGGAGCCGATTCTAACGTACTCTGCAAGCGCTTCCGCGACCAGTTTGGCGCCGTTGTCGCGAACGGACAGGCCGAAATGAAGGGACAGCTTTTCCGCATCGCGCACATTGGCTATTACGATTATCTGGACACGCTTGGGATTCTAGCCGCGCTGGAACAAGTAGTCGCCGAAACGACCGGAAAGCCGGTTGAGTTTGGATCGGCCGTGCGGGCGGCGCAAGAAGTCTATACAGCAGGTAAGAGGTAAGAGGTCAGATTGCAGAGGTCAAAACCTACGCCGGCATACGGTGTCGGCGCACTGCGATTCTAACCTCTGCAATCTGACCTCCGACCTCTTACCTCCCTAAGAGTCGAGTGCTTCCCGCCGCAGCTTCCGGCTTTCGGCCAATAGCGACATGGAATGCATTAGATTCTGCAGAGTAACGATTCCCACCAGACGCTGTTCGTCAACAATTGGAATAATGCTGAGATTCCGCGCAGATAACTTGCGAAAGGCCGAGGCGAGCGACTCCTGCTTGGCCGCCACGTCAAAAATGCGATTCATCACAGCCTGCACGTACCCATTGCCTTCCGCCCGCAAGGCCTCGAGTATCTTTTGCCG
The DNA here is from genome assembly GCA_963807725.1 of uncultured Acidobacteriaceae bacterium. Lineage (GTDB taxonomy): Bacteria > Acidobacteriota > Terriglobia > Terriglobales > Acidobacteriaceae > Acidiflorens. The sequence continues at coordinate 309,039 of CAWECL010000019.1, read as the reverse complement.
GGAGATAACGCCGACCATGTCGCTGCCGCGTACCACGGGAAAATCGTCCTGCAAGGTGTGGACTGCTTTCTCCAGGGCATCTTCCAGCGTGTCGGCGGGCGAGAGCGTGGCGAAATCAGTGAGCATGACTTCTTCTAGTCGCACGCTCTGTAATACGGATTGAAAAACCGCTGACCGCTCCTCGAGCTGCGCGCCGAGAAAAAGGAAGAGACCGATCATCGCCAGCCACCAGTTGCCCAGAAGAAATCCAACCATCATGAAAAGTGCGGAGAACACGTGGCTGATCCGGACGGCGCGCTGAGTGGCATGGATCATGTCAGCGCCGCGCGAAAATATGGCCCGCAAAACACGCCCGCCATCCATGGGATACGCAGGCAGCAGGTTCAGTAGACCCAAATAGAGGTTCGCCCAGACGATGCTCCGCAACAGCGCACCGGAATATAGGAACGGCTTGGTGGCAAGTGAAAAACCCGGAATTGCAGCGAGCAAAATAAGCGCGGATATTCCTGCAACAAGAAGATTGACCAGCGGCCCGGCCACCGCTATGCGAATCTCGCGCTTCCAACCATTGACTGGATCGGGAATTACATTCGCTTCGTCCAGAACGGTAACTCCGCCAATCGGCAGCAAGATGATGCCCTTTGCCGGAATGCCCGCACCGCGAGCCATCAGGGCGTGACCCAATTCATGCAAGACGACGCTGCCGAAAACAATGCCGACCAGAGCCAGTCCGCGCATGGCTGCGCTGGCGTCTTGGGTCGCTGCCTCCGTGCTCCACACGAAAACCAGCAAAAACAAGAACGTAAGGTGAACCCGAATTTCGATCCCGAAAATACGACCCAGAGGAATAGACCAGCTGCGCATCGACATGCCTACCAGTATTCTATCTAGTTAGACTCGGATTGACCGCGTGGAGTTCCGAAAAACACGAAACGGAAGGGCCGGGGCTGAGTAGATCGATCGGCTAGAGACTGACGGCTGACCACTAGCCACGAATTATGAGAGTGATTGCAGGAGAATACCGCCGACGCACCTTGCGGTCGCTGCCCGGTCTCGAAATCCGTCCAACGTCGGACCGCCTGCGTGAAACGCTCTTCAACGTCCTGTCTGCGGGCAATCCCGGAGCACTGGCAGGATCGACCTGGATCGACTTATACGCCGGAACGGGAGCGGTCGGGATCGAGGCCCTGAGTCGCGGCGCGCGCATGGTGCATTTCGTCGAGTCCTCCAAAGGCGCGGCGGAAGTAATTGCCGCGAACTTGAAGTCGTTGGGGATTGTTGGCCGCTTTCAGATTGTTAGACTCGACGCTGCGAAAGCATCGCGGCAATTAGAAGCATCGGGATCCGTCGTCAATTTCGTATTTCTGGATCCGCCGTATTCGATGCAGGATGAATATTCGAAAACGTTGGCGGCTTTGTCCGAATCGAAGTTTCTGAGTGAGCAGAGCCTCGTGGTCGCGGAGCACCAAAAGAGATTTGATCCCGGCGAAGCATTCGGGGAGTTGCGCCGATATCGAAAGCTCGTGCAGGGAGACGCGGCGCTAAGCTTCTACCGGCGGGGTTAGGCCCGCCCTGCTCTCCCCCTTTGTCATCCCGAGCAAAGCGATGGGATCTGCATATTGCTTCGCACTTCATCTCCGTTTATAGGCCTGGTGAAAAGCCCAGTCGTTATAATCAAAACGCATGGCTACTTTTCCGCCGGTTGATGAACAACTGGCCTATTTAAAAAAAGGCGCGGCTGAGATCGTCAAGGAATCCGAACTGCGCTCGAAACTCGAACGCTCGCTCGTCTCCGGCAAGCCTCTACGGGTAAAGGCCGGCTTCGACCCGACGGCTCCCGATCTGCATCTCGGGCACACCGTCCTGCTTCGCAAGCTAAAACATTTTCAGGACCTCGGACATACCGTGATCTTCCTTATCGGCGATTTCACGGGGATGATCGGCGATCCAACCGGACGCTCCGTAACCCGTCCTCCGCTAACGCGGGAGCAGATTGTCGAGAACGCCGAGACTTATAAAACGCAGGTGTTTAAGATTCTCAGTCCAGAAAAAACGATAGTGGATTTCAACAGCCGCTGGTTTTCGAAATTCTCCGCCGAAGACTTCATCCGCTTGACCGCGAAATACACCGTCTCGCAAATGCTCGAACGGGAAGATTTCCACAAGCGCTTTCACGACGAGAAGCCCATCGCCATGCACGAACTCCTGTATCCCCTCGCCCAGGGATACGACTCGGTCGCACTGGAAGCAGATGTGGAGCTGGGCGGCACCGATCAGAAATTCAATCTGCTGGTCGGACGCGAGCTGCAGCGGGCTTATGGACAAGAATCGCAGGTTGTGCTCACCACGCCCATTCTCGAAGGACTCGATGGCGTAAACAAGATGTCGAAGTCGTTAGGAAACGCAATCGGCATTCACGAACCGCCGCTAGAAATGTACGGCAAGGTCATGTCGATTTCGGACGACATGATGTGGAGATATTACGAACTGCTGACCGACGTGCATATCGGATCAAATAACCGCGATGAAAGCCGATGCGGCAACCGGGAAGACCCATCCAATGGCGCTGAAGAAAGAATTGGCGCGCTCGATTGTGGCTGACTTCCACTCCGCCGAGGCTGCCACGAAAGCCGGCGAGGATTGGGCGAAGCAGTTTCAAAGGGATGAAGTGCCCGAGGACACCCAGGAGGTACCGATCAAGTTTGAAGATGTTCTTCCCATCCCCGTTTCTGAAATTGAATGGTCGGTGGATGGTGAACCGCTTGGAGATTCGTACCGCGGAATTCGGCTTGACCGCCTCGTGGTTAAATGCGGCCTTGCAGAATCCGGTACCGACGCCTCTCGAAAAATCAAACAGGGCGCGGTTCGGGTTAACGGCGGAGTGGAGAACAATATCTACATTCAAGTCACATCTCTTCCGTGTAGATTATCCCTGAGGGTTGGTAAGCGGGCGAAAATAGCTGTCATCTACAAAGATACCGTGTCATCCTGAGCGCAGCTGCGGATTCGCGAACGCGAATCCGTCCGCGGAGTCGAAGGACCCCTACTCCCTCCTCGGCTTTAGGTCACGATCCATAGCTATCCGCCGTTCCTGCAAGGACATCCTTACTGCGCTCAGTAAGACGTTTTGCGCCGCTCCGTTCGACCGAAATCGTCCATCCAGGGGAACCATTCCCGCGCTAAATCCAGCCAATGTGGATTCACCGATTCGATCAGCGCGATTTTCTTTGATCGCCGCCAGCCCTTGACTTGTTTCTCGCGTGCGATCGCTCGATGGACGTCGTCGAACGATTCCCAGTACAACAAACGCTCGACCCGGTATCTATCTGTAAATCCTTCGATACGGTGGAACTTGTGTTCAAAGACACGTTTGGGAAGGTTGCCGGTCATGCCGGTGTAGAGAGTTCCCGACAAGCTGCCCATAATGTACGCGCAGTACGTCTTTCGCTCGTTAGGCATGGGAGGGGTAGAGGCCCTTCGGCTCCGATGTCCGTACACTTCGTGACCGGCCATCTCTGCTCAGGGTGACGGGAGTAGGGTTAGAATGCAGTGACCCGGCTCACAGCACAATTGTTCGGATCGCCGAACTCCCGATATATGAAACTAAAACTCCCCTCAGGCACCTTCAAAGCCTACTTATTCGATTGCGACGGCACCATTGCCGATTCCATGCCTCTTCATTACATCGCTTGGAAAAAAGCCCTCGCGGAATGGAACTGCGACTTCACCGAAGACCTTTTCTACGCCTGGGGAGGCATGTCCGTGGCCGAAATCATCGCCGCTCTCAACCGCGAACGCGGTCTTAATATGCCTGTTGAGAAGGTGGCGCGACGCAAGGAAGAGTTATATTTCGAAAACCTTCCTCACCTCAAGGCCGTCCCCGAAGTGATGGAACATATCGAAGCCAGCTATCGCTTGATTCCCTTTGCGGTCGTCTCCGGCAGCACTCGAGATTCGGTTACTCGCTCGCTTGAAGCGCTGAAGATTCTTGATCGGTTCGACACGCTGGTTTGCGCGGGAGACTATCGGAATAGCAAACCTGATCCAGAACCTTTCCTTCTCGCTGCCCAAAGACTGGGCGTCGCCCCCGAAGACTGCCTCGTCTTCGAAGACGCCGACATGGGGATCCAAGCCGCGACAGCTGCGGGTATGGCCTCTGTGAAAGTTCCTCAGTCTAACTAATCCCTGCCAGGCTAGGCATTTTCTTGTGCCATTCGGTGGCTTGCTCGTAGGCGTAGGCCGTTTGCAGCAACAGATCTTCTCGCCACGCGGCAGCGGCCAGTTGCAGTCCAATCGGCATTCCGTCTTTAGTGAATCCGCAGGGGATGGAAATGGCTGGAATTCCCCAGACGTTAAAAGGTCGCGTATTGCGTAGCATGATCAACTCCTGCGGACGTAAGTCGTCAGGATTTTTCTGCAGCTCGGCGATCACCGGCGGTGGAATCGGTACGGTGGGTGTTAAAAGCACATCAACTTTGTCAAATATTTTCGCGATCCCATCGCGACTCTCCTTCAGTTCGCGTGCCGCACTCAGCGCGTCATCCGCCGAGATATTGGCGCCAGCCTCGATACGCGCCAGCGTCGCCGGCTGATACAGCTCCGGCGACCGTTCCACGAACGGCTGATGGTAGGCATAGGCTTCTGCCCCAGACAACGTGCGGTCGGTGGAGACGTCAAGTCTAACGTCACGAATGTCGGCGTGAAATCTGCGAAACACTTCAATCGCCTTTTCGGTTGCGTCGGCGATCTCGGGATGAAGATCGTCAAAGAAAAATTCACGCGGCACTCCGATCCGCAGATTCGTTGGCAGTTGATCAAACGAGGCGACCAGGCTAGGTGTGTGCTTTTCAGCACACGGATCTGCTGATCCCTTGCCCGACAACACCTGCAGCATCAAGGCGGCATCGAAAACCGAGTTCGTCAGCGGCCCGACATGATCCAGCGACGGCGATAGCGGCATTACGCCGCGAAGGCTCACCCTCCCGAAAGTCGGCTTGAGTCCAACAATTCCGCAGTAAGCAGCCGGCAGCCGGACCGACCCAGCCGTGTCGGTGCCCACGGCAGCGTAACTCAGGGCCGCAGCCACACTGGCGGCGGACCCTCCAGAGGAACCCCCACCCACGCGCCGTACGTCCCACGGATTCCGAACCGCACCAAAAAAGCTGATGATCGAACTGCCTCCATAGGCGCATTCGTGGAGGTTCTGCTTGCCGAGAAAAATCGCACCGCCGCAACGCAAGCGTCGCGTAACTTCGGCATCTTCTTTGGGCACGCGATCCTTGAACTGCGCACTGGCAGCGGTAGTGCGAACTCCGGCCACATCGATAATGTCTTTGAATCCGATCGGGATACCGTGAAGCGGGCCCAAGTAAGTTCCGCGATAAATCTCCCGTTCCGCAAGACGCGCTCGTTCCAACGCGGATTCCGCGGTAACCGTTATGAAAGCGTTAAGGGTCGGATTGAGCTTTTCGATCAGTTGCAGGCAGTGATGGGTGAGTTCGACGGGAGAGATTTCGCGATCGCGAATTTTGCGGCTCAGTTCGCAGATGGTGAAGAGCACGAAATCCTCCTCTTCTGATTCTTAATTCAGTCGCAGCAATTCGCCCGTCGAAGGGCTCGAACCCGCCGGCTAGTGTACAGGAATGAGACGAGATGTCCGCGCTGATCTTAGTGCGTCATCTGGCTACGCGCGACGCTGGCACAATTCGACAACGGTATTAAGGGCGTCCTTGAGGATGAAGCTTGCCACGTCCGCCAAAGAGCTATCCGACAACTCAAAAGACTTGCCGATCAGGTCCATGCTCACGCGAATGATCGTCCCGCCCTTGATGTTGGGATTGAAATAGACGTTCTGTTCGGCCGTGACTCCGAGACCATGATTCAGCAGGCTGATCGAATGTGGGGGATGAATGGCAGTCACGACGGCCGTAACCGTAACCTGAACGGGCTTGACGATGACGTAACGAATGCGGCTGCCAACTTGCCAGGGAGTGCCTTCGGTCCACGAAGCTTCGTCGTAGATTCCGCGATGGAGCAGGCGTTCGAGATCCAAAAATGCCAGGAACGCCGCCTCAACCGGAACAGGAACGACGACGAAGTGCTCGACGCGCGGCAGCATGGAACAGCCCACACCAAGCCGCGATTATGCGCCGATGCCCAGGGGAAGACAAGGGCTGTCCTGGCCCAGCGTCGCCTGCTCCAGGTCGAGCAACATGCGCTTGATGTCGATTCCTCCACCGTATCCGCAGAGTGATCCGCTGGACGCGATGACTCGGTGGCAAGGGACAACGATCGCGATCGGATTCCGGTTGTTCGACATGCCGACAGCGCGATAGGCGTGCGGATGGCCGATGGCCTCAGCAATGTCGCGATAGCTACACGTCTCACCGTATGGAATTTCGAGCAGAGCATTCCAGCAAGCCAACTGGAACGCAGTCCCTCGCAGATCAAGCGCGAAAGAAAATTCGCGGCGCGTGCCTGCAAAGTATTCGTCGAGTTCGCGAAGATAAGGTGAGAGAGCTGCACGAGATTCACGCAGCTCGGTGGTCTTCGAGTTCAAGTTCAAGGGGTGACGCTCGAATTCGAGTCGCACCAAACCCTTGGCCGAAACGGCGAGAAACAAAGGACCTACCGGCGAAGGCGTGCGGAAGTAAGACAGATTTTCCATGACGGGTTGGAGAATAGCACGGTTTTTTAGCGGTTGATCTTCGGCGGTGGAGGTTAGCGTCCGAAATCGTCCAAAACAAAGCACAAATAAAAAGCCTCCCGTTTTCACGGGAGGCCCTTCCAGGGGGACTGCGTTTACTTCGACTGCTGTTGACTTGCCGCTGGAGTGCCGTTGCTTGAAGCAAGCTGTTCCAGGTTGTTCTTCAAGAGGCTGATTTCAACGCGGCCACCGGTAGTGCGCTTCGCCGGCTTGGCGTCGCCAGCCGCGGCTGGAGTCGGTGCATTGCCCATTCCGACCAGATAAATCCGGTAGATCGGAATGTCATGGTTGAGTGCCAGATAGCGAACCACCGACTCGGCCATCTTCTGTGAGTTGGCGATCGCGACCTGTCCGTGACCGGAAGAGAAGCCCTGCACTTCGACAACGTAACCGCGTTGATCTTTCAACGGAGTAGCCATTTCATCGAGTGCTGTCTTGGCGTTCTGGCTCAGCACGGTTTGTCCAGGCTTGAACAGGATTTCTGTTTGGGTCGTCGGCTGGTACTGATCGATGTTGGTAACCACCTGCTCCACGGTGTTTAAGCGAGTATGAGCCTGGTCCGCCGTCTGCTGTGCGGCGGTCGCCTTGTTGCCGGCGTCGATGGCGTGCTGGTCAGCTTCGTTGGCCTTAGCCGAAGCGAGCTGGATTCCCTGCTGGGCGCGCGCATCGGTATCTTTGATCGCCTTGCTGTTCGCAGCGGTCAGGTCATCGAGTTCGTTGATGCGGTCGCGGATCGGTTGCGTCTGCCGCGCAACATACTTCTTGCGAGCAAACGGATTCACACGACCCCAGAAACCTTCGCGCGCTTCCGGCTGTAACGGATCCTTGCCGGTAGCTGTGTCCGCCTTGGTCATTGGCTGAGAAGCGGTCTGCGTTGCCGCAGGCTGAGCCGTTGCTGGCGCGGTTTGGGAAGCGGAATTGTCCTGCGAGAAAGCCGGAATTGCCAGGGTCGCAGCAAGAAGCAGCGGGAAAATGGTTCGGTTCTTCATTAAATCTCCTCCAAGTGGAGTGGGAGTCACTCCGGCGCCTTTTGGCGCTATTTTAATTGCGTCGCTTCAACAACTTTGGAAGGCGAGCCACGACGCCGAAAACGCGAACAAATGTTGCAAAAGCTCGCCTTAAACACTCGGCCGTTCGCAGCGGCCTGTACTTCTATTAACAGTTTGCATGCCAAATGCGCGACTTCGAGACGTGCAATGCAAGTGCTTTCTTTTCATATATATTGTATCCCATCGCTCCAGTGGCACCGTTGCCGCGAGCGGTAATTTTGGCGATAACCGATATAAAAACTGCGTGTCCTATATTTTTCACAACAGCCATCTAAAGCGGCCATACCGACGAAAAAATCTAACGAATTTCACCCGACAATCATCTGACTAAAACATGCGACTACCTTCGTTTGCCCTATTCCTTCTGCCGCTCATGCTCATCGGGAGCGACCTGGCTCAGGCGGAAAAGACTCCTTTCGATCTCGCACAACTAAAAACGCCGGCCGGATTCCACATCTCGGTTTTCGCCGACAATATAGACAGCGCTCGCATGATGATTTTCACTCCTGGAGGTGTGTTGCTGGTGAGCGAATCGGGCGAAGGCAAAGTGGTTGCGCTTCCCGACTCCAAGCACACCGGCAAAGCCGAGCGCACGGTCGACGTTCTGAGCGGATTGAACGAACCTCACGGCCTGGCTTTTTACCAGGGCAAACTTTATGTCGCCGAGAACGACAAGGTTCAGAGCTACGATTGGGACGAAGCCAGCCTGAAGGCGTCCAACCCGAAGAAGCTGGCCGATCTCCCGACGGGCGGCGGACACTCCACGCGCAGCATTCTGTTTCATGGCGGCAAGATGTACATTTCTGCCGGTTCCAGCTGCAACGTGTGCATCGAGAAAGACTCGCGCCGAGCGACGGTGATGGAATTCAATCCCGATGGCAGCGGCCAGAAGATCTTTGCCAAGGGACTGCGCAACGCCGTAGGAGTGGCGCTCAATCCCAAGACGGATACGGTTTGGGTGACGGTCAACGGGCGCGATTGGTTGGGCGACGATCTTCCGCCCGAAACGGTTTACGATCTCGGCAAAGATGGCGGCGACGGCGGCTGGCCTTATTGTTATGGCGATCGCGTCCCCGATTCCAACTTTACGAAACCAGGAGATGGCCGCTGCAACGCAGTGCTCGAACCTAAAGTACAGATGCAGGCGCATTCCGCTCCGCTCGGACTCGCGTTTTATCAAGGCTCGCAATTTCCCTCTGAATATCAGAACAACATTTACATTGCGTTCCACGGATCGTGGAATCGCAGCGTTCCAACTGGATACAAAATCGTTCGCGTGAAGCTCGACGACAAAGGTCAACCGCAAGGCGGCGCGCAGGATTTCATCACCGGATGGCTGGCTCCAGGCGAAACAAAAAAAGGCCGCTGGATGGGCCGTCCAGTTGGAATCGTGTTCGGCTCCGACGGCACGATGTATGTGAGCGATGATTCCGGCGGCGTGATCTATCGCGTCACGTACACCAAGTAAACGCATCTAGGAACAATACTTCTCATACTGCTGATAAATAAACGGGTCGGTCATGCCTGCGATGTAATCGCAAATTACGCGGGCCAACGGCTCCTGCGCAGCCTTTTCGCGGTAGTTGCGCGGCAGGTCGTCGGGCTCTTCCATCCAATGAGCGAAAAGTTCTCCGGTGATGCGTTCCGCGTCTTCTTTTTCGCTCGCCAGTGAAGGGCTGTAGTAAAGATTTTCGTAGAGAAATTCCTTTAGTTGCCGCCGCTGCTCTTCGACCTTCGGGCTGAAGCCGACGAGTCTCTCGCGGTATTGTCGAACGTTCTCTAACGAATGGACGCCTGCGGCTTTTACCGTTGCTGCCGTATTCGTGATCAGATCTCCGACAAATTCGTTCAAAATGCCTTTTAACGCTTCGTTGAAAATCAGCTTCTCGGCGATATTCGGATACCGGCTTTTCGCCTCCGTATAATGGCGCGCAAAAAGATCGACTCCGTCGGCGATCTGATCGACCGCCAGCAAGCGCGCCTCGTAGCCGTCGTCTAAATCCGCTGTGTTGTAGGCAATCTCGTCGGTTAAATCGATCAGCTGCGCTTCGAGCGGCGGACGCTGGTCGAGTAAGTACTCGGCCAGCTCTGGATGCTCTTTCACGCTGTAGTCATGTGAGTGCTTGATGATGCCCTCGCGCACTTCAAAAGTCAGATTCAATCCGCGAAACGCCGCGTAACGAAGTTCAAAATCTTCGACGATGCGGAGCGCGTGCAGGTTGTGATCGAACGAGAGTCCATGTTGGCGCATGGCAGCGTCGAGCGCCTTTTCACCCGAATGTCCAAAAGGAGGGTGCCCGAGATCATGCACCAGCGCCAACGCCTCCACCAGATCGGAGTTCAGTCCCAGTTGCGCAGCGATGGTGCGCGAGATGGCTGCGACCTCGATGGTGTGCGTCAGCCGGTTGCGGAAGTGGTCGGAATAGCGCCGGGTAAACACCTGTGTCTTCGCTTCCAGCCGGCGAAAAGCGCGAGCATGGACGACCCGATCGCGGTCGCGCTGAAAGTCATTACGGTAGGGATGTTGCGGCTCTGGATGGCGGCGTCCGCGGGAGTTTTCGACGCGCACCGCGTAATCGGCGAGCATGAACAAAGTTTACCGCAGAGACGACGGCTTTTAGGTTTTTGGCCGCTGCTACTTCGCGACTTCTTCTTTGGCTAACTTGATCTTTGCGGAATCGAGCTTCTTCTGCACCCGCGATACGTCGGCCGGGTCGACGTCGGCGGCCACAGTGCGATTCCACTCGTTTAGAGCGCGTTCCCAGTTAGTTGCGGCTAACTTCAGGCGTCCCATTTTTTGATAAAGGTCGCCCAGGTGATCGTGCACCGTGGGATCGGTATTGATTTTCTGCGCTGCCTTCACCAAATTGTCTTCCGCCAACTCGTACTTTCCGAGACGGAAATAAGCCCAGCCGAGAGAATCAAGATATGCGCCGTTGGCGGGATCGAGATCCACCGCTCGCTTGATGTATCCGAATGCTTCTTCCAGCTTCATGTTCTGGTCGGCGAGCATGTAGCCCAGATAATTCAGCGCCGACGCGTGCTCCGGATCGCTGGCCAACACCTTCTTGAACTGTTCTTCGGCCTCGGGGTATTTCTTCTGGCGCTCAAAGCTTGAGCCGCGCAGGAACCAGATATATTCCTTGTCTTCCAGTTTGGTCGAGAGCGCTTCGGCCTTGTCGAGAGCCTGCTCGGCGTCGCTGAAGCGCCGCAGGCGCGTGTTCATTTGCGCCAGCGTGATGTAGATTTCGCGGTCGTCCGCGGTGCCCTTCAACATGGCGCGGACGCTCTTGAGCGCCTCGTCGGCATCTCCCATATCCGCTTGCTGCGCGGCGAGCACCATCTTCAGTGGAGCGCTGCCGGGCAGCTTCTGGACCGCCTCTTTTGCGCTGTCCAGAGCCTTCTGCCATTCTTTGGCTTCACGCCAGGTGTCGATGATCTGCTGATAGCCGCGCTCAACGTTGTCATCGCCGCCTAAAGCTACAACCTCGCGGAAAGTCTCGACTGCGGCCTGATTGTTTCCCTGATCGCGATAGATCGTGCCCAGGCGCTCCAGGAATACCGCACGGTTGCTCTTCTCGCCGTTGGAATATTTGCCGTCAGCCTTTTCGGATTTCTTGAGCAGGTCGCGCATGATGGGAACCGCTTCGTCGTAGCGGCCCTGCGCCTGGTAAATGGCAGCGATGTTGTAGGGAACCTCGACCGAGTCCTGCACCATGCTCTCGGCTTTTTTCAAGTTGTCGAGCGCGAGATCGAACTTACCTTGCTTGCGATAGATCTCTGCGATGCGAACGTAGGTTTGCGCGTCTTCGGGATTCGCATCGGCAATGACTTTGTACTGCTCAAGCGCGGCATCAGACTGCCCGTCGTTCAGCAGGTTCTGGGCCAGGCCGCGAATCGCATCGAGATTGTCGCGATCGAGTTCGATGGCGTGGCGATAGGCCTCGACGGCTTGCTTGTATTGCTTCTGTTGCTCGTAGGTGTAGCCCAGGGCGGAATAAAGTTTGGCCGAGCGTTGTGCGCCGGGTACGGAACTAAGGACCTGCGTGGCGCGAGAGGTGTCGCCAAGCTCGTTGTAGAGATAGGCGAGTGTCGTGACGGCTTCTTCGGAATCGGGCTGCAACTTTACCGCGGTCTTGAATTCGGCCTCGGCTTTCTGCAAATCATTGTTCAACCGGTATAGCCGTCCGAGGAGCAAGTGGTCATCCATGCTGTCGGGCTGCAAGCGGATGATCTGCTCGTATTGTTCGATCGCGAGCTTCAGCACGCTCTCGGAGCCGCTGCCGGATTGCATATCGCCCAGCGAACGCAGATAAATCCGCCCCAGCAAGCGGCGCGCCTCGAGATTGTTGGGATTCTTCTTGATGATGTCCTGCGCCTCGACGACGGCGTCGCGGATGCGACCGGTCTTGGCGTAGAGTTCGGCGAGACCCGAGGTCAGGTAGGCGGAGGTCGGATCGGCCTCAATCGCGAGGCGATATTCCTCGATCGCTTTGTTGGCCAGTTCGCTGCGACCATAGGTGGCGACTTGCTCCTCGTACATATGAGCCAGAGCGAAGTGGTAGTAAGCAGCGGCGCGATCCGGCGCTTTGATTTTGTCGGCTGTGGTGCTGGCGGGCGACGCGCTTTTCGGGGCTGGAGTATCACTAGCGGCCGCGGAATCCCCCGAGTGAGCAGGCTGCTTTTGAACTAATGAGCTTTGGGCGACTAAAAACGACCCAGTAAGAGTGAGGCCAACTATCCACAACTGTTTTTTCATGAAAAATTTGTAACCTTCAAAATTGCCGCCCAGTCTTTCGATTGGATGCTCATCTGTGGCCTTGCGGATTTCCTTATTCTACCCTTGGCAAGGCGTCTGGTGGAGAGAAAGCGCGAAATCGTTGCGCAGCCAGAGGTACAGGGGCTTTGGAGGGAATTGTCAAAGAAAGTAAAGGTTGGGTTATGCATAGTTTTCGTGAGCAGGCGGTAAGAGAAGGCGCCAATAAGAATATGTAAAGATCACCCGGCTTTTTTGTCTTAACGCACTTCGCGTATCACGGTCATTAGTGCCGGAAATGCCTTACTCCGGTCAGAATCATTGCCAATCCCAGGCGATCGGCTGCTTCGATTACTTCCGCATCGCGCATGGAACCGCCGGGCTGAATGATGGCGGTCGCGCCGGCCTTGGCAATCTCTTCGACTCCATCTGGAAATGGAAAGAAAGCGTCGGAGGCCACTACCGAGCCCTGGAGTGACAACTGCGCTTTCATCGCGCCTATTTTGCAGGAATCGACACGGCTCATCTGGCCTGCTCCAACGCCTACCGTTTGTCCGTCGCGAGCGTACAGAATCGCATTCGACTTTACGTGCTTGCACACCTTCCACGCGAACAGGAGCGCGCGTTTTTCTTCCGGAGTCGGGGGACGCTTCGAAACGACTTTTAGATCGGATTCAGCCAGCTTATGTAAATCGGCATCTTGCACCAGCATGCCGCCGGAGATATTTTTCAGGACCCAGTTTTGCTCACCGGCAGGGACTTCGACGAGCCGCAGATTTTTTTTCGAGGCAAAAATCGCCTTCGCGTCTTCATGAAATGCGGGAGCGGCGATCACTTCCAGAAAAAGCTTGGCCATCTCGTTGGCCGCCGCTGCGTCGACCGTGCGGTTGACTCCAATGACGCCACCGAACGCGGACACCGGATCGCATTCGAGCGCCCGCAAGTAAGCTTCGGCCAGCGTTTTGCCGGTCGCCGCTCCTGCGGGATTGGTGTGTTTGATGATGGCGCAAAAAGGGTCGTCGAATTCCTGCGCCAGATCCCAGGCGGCTTGCAAGTCGACGATGTTGTTGTAGGAAAGTTCTTTGCCCTGCACTTGCTTCCCGTGCGCCACCCCCTTGCCTGACGCGTCTTTGAACATCGCGGCTCTCTGGTGCGGGATTTTCTCCGTAACGCAGGTCCATCACTTTTTGAAATGTCAGGCGCAGATTTTGCGGAAAGTCCTGGGTCGCACTCAATCTGAAATCGTTGCCCACGCGCTCAAGTGTCGATGCGATGGCGGAATCGTAGGCCGCGGTGGTGGCAAACGCCTTCTGCGCCAGCCGCCACTTTGTTTCGCGTGACAGCGCACCTGCCGAGTAGCCCATCTCCTGTGCGATGGCGTCGTAATCGGAGGGCGAAGTCACGACCGCGACATCCTGGAAGTTCTTGGCTGCCGATCGAATCATCGATGGGCCGCCGATATCAATGTTCTCAATCAGTTCGGCGAAAGGCACGCCTGGCTTGGCTGCTGTCTTTTCGAACGCGTATAAATTCACGACTACCATGTCGATCGCAGGAATCTCGTGCTCGGCCACGGCCGCCAGATGGCTGCTATCTTCGCGGCGATGCAGAATGCCTCCATGAACCTTGGGATGCAATGTCTTTACGCGCCCATCCAGCATTTCGGGGAAGCCCGTGAGTTCGGAAATATCTTTCACGGTGATGCCCGACTCGCGCAGCAGCTTGGCTGTGCCTCCGGTGGAAACCAGCTCCACCCCGAACGCAATGAGTTTATGGGCGAAATCTACGAGTCCGGATTTGTCGGTGACACTGAGAATGGCGCGTTGAATTTTAGACATGAGACCTCGGAAGCGAACGAAAATTAGAGAAGGAAGATTTTAGCAGTTGGAGCAGGGAGTTCTCGGTTGACGGTTCTCAGTTGCCGGTTCGCGGTTCTGGGGCCTGATGAACTTGCCTGTCGCCTTGCGCGACATGCGGAGCGATCGATTCTCCGCGTGCAGCCTTGCGCACGGACTGGACGATGCGATTGATCTCAGGTTGCGTGACACCGGCGAAGTTTTGGTAGTCCGCCTGGAAAAAAATGATTTCGATTCCACCCTCGTCCGAATAAAGATCAACGACGATTTGATCCTGCCGCACTCGCGGATTGCCTTCCTGAAAGCCCTTGAGGGTTGGATTTTGGAGGTTGAAGATCCCGGTTTCAGCCGCCTTGGGAAGCGCCACGGACTTGATCATCAGCAGGAGTTCATCTCGATTGTGAGAATCGTGCGTGGTGGTCCAGTGGTTCATGTTGTCGGGAGTAAATTCGTAGACAGCTTTGACAAAGCTGTAGTCGGACTTCATGGTCTCGCGCCCAAACGCCGATTCGATAAGCACCGGGGAAGCGTTGAAATCCTCGGGAAGATTTTTAGCCCACTGTCGTGGAGGGATAGCGGTAATCAGGAGCCGCAGTCCGGAACGGAAGCGAAGATCGACTTTCGTTTTTTCGGGCTTGTCTTTGGGATAAACCCTGGTTTGAGTTTCGTCGAGATCGGCCCAGGGAATCTCGAACTCGTAGCCGAAATAGGAGAGCTGCGCGCCCTGAGCCTTCGAGACCGACTTGTCTTTCAAGTCAGCCGGAACAATGCTGGCGACCAAAGGCGCTTTCTCTGCTGCATAAAACGAGAGCGCAACCGGGGCCACCCAGTTCAAGCCTACGAAGACAACGACGAGACCCGCCAGCAATGCAATCAAAATGCGTCTTACCGACTTCACCGCTGACTCCTGCGGCTCGTTGGGGGAGCCGACGGTTCTTAGACTTTCGGTTTCAGACTGGGCTTCAGACTTTCGCCTTGGCCTTAAGTTTCACTCGGCCGCCTTCCATCTCGACGGAGTATTCCACCGCTTCGCAGCCATGCTCTTTGCGAATCTCGCTGGTCTTTTTCCTGACGAACGCGGCGAACGAATCAAGGTTGCCGGAAACTTTTTCTCCCGATTTCTG
Source organism: uncultured Acidobacteriaceae bacterium (assembly GCA_963807725.1). Taxonomy (GTDB): domain Bacteria; phylum Acidobacteriota; class Terriglobia; order Terriglobales; family Acidobacteriaceae; genus Acidiflorens. The sequence goes on along the minus strand of CAWECL010000019.1, from coordinate 293,548 downwards.
TTTGGCTTCGGCCAGCGCTTTGTAGAGCGACTCGACTCGCTCATTCTCCGCCGCAGTTCCCGAGCATTGCACTGAAAACGGCCGATCGGCAGCGGCATGGGCTTCCGACTCCGCCTCGGTGGGGTGATGGCTGAGACCGTAAACGGGATTATGTTTCGCGGCGCGCTCCTCGGGCACACGCACACCCTGCACGGAAAGGATCGCATCCGCAGGCCGGCGATAGCCCTCTTCGCGAATGCGCATTTTCTTGCGCCAAAGATCGCTTTGAATCGCATAGCGCTGCGCCATTTCGTTGTAGCGGTAGCGCTGCGAAAAACTCATCCGCGGACTGTCGCTGAACTTGCGGATCAACGAAAGGACTTTCCACTCCACGTCGGTGGGTGGCCGCTTGGCGGGATTGTTGAAGAAAATCTCGTACTCGATCTTCAGCCTGCGAAGCTGCTGATCGAGCAGATTCAGTTCCTCATCAACGGTCACAAGAGTCCCCCAGGCAACAGCTTAGCGGTGCGGGCGGGGGATTACGAGATTCCCGGCGGACACGCGAGGGATGGTACGAAAGTGCTCAGCCGTCAGCTTTCAACGGTCAGCTTTCAGCCATCAGCCGTCAGGCGAACCGTTGTTTTTCAAATTTATTGGCCTGACGAACCCGGGTGGAATTAGACAAGGTCCGAGCTTGGCTATTTGGAATTACTGGCCATTTTCTTGACCATCGCTAGAACGAGTTTCCGGTCGCTGTCATTCAGATTCGTCGAATACCGTCGCATCTGGCTCAGGAAGCGGACTTCATCGTCGGAGAGTTGCGGCAGGCCTTTATGTCCGTTGCTGCGGCCTTCGGCAAAGAATTGCGACAAGGCCAAATCCATCGCCCCGGCGATTTTCGCAAGGGTGTCGAGCGAAGGGATGGTATGGCCGTTCTCCACCCGAGAAAGATAGCACCGCAGCAAACCAGTGCGTTTTTCGATGTCGCCCTGCGACATGCTGCGTTGGAGCCGGAAATTACGGATGGTCTCGCCAATATTCATAGTGGATGACATGCAGTTGATGACTTAATGATTGCTGATAAATGATTGCCGATAAACGATTGCTGAAATGTCAATAAAAGATGTTGTGCATAGTAACCAGAGTAGTACCGTCTGGCAAGTGGAAATTCCTGGCATCTCGCCGATGTCCCGACCGAAACCGATTTCCCGAGCAATTCGCCAGAAAAACGCTCTTGCGGGTCGGGCACAACCAACCTGTGACTGGGAGCGAGACAATGACTTGCCCTACGGGGTTCCTTCAAACAGGGGCCAGAGCCGGTCAGCCGTGACCCGGTAGATCGCATAGGCGCTACCCTCATCGAACGTGCGCCGGAAGAGCAATTCGCCGCGACCGTCGCCGTCGGCGTCGACCGCGTCAATCAGTTCCATGCGCGGCGTGGAGTAAAGGTGCTGCGAATCCGTCTGCGAGAAAAACAATTTTAGTAACTCGCCTTCCAGATTGGTACGCGCGATCAGCGTGATTTCCTTCGGCTCCTCCATGCTTCCATTTCCGATCACCGGCGCGGGACGGGTTTTGGCCGAGAGCACGAGTACGGGTTGATTCGAATTTGAGAGATCGAAGATATGGAGGTTCACATCGTCGAAAGCAGGCTTGGCCGGCTTGCCACCTTTGCCGGCAGTCCTGCTGCCGGCTATCCGGCTCGCGGAACCCTTTTGGCTCGTCGACGTCGCTCCTTTCGCGGCAGTATTGGCCTGGGCGCGCAGTTGGGCAGCGGCCAGATCGAGCATCTTGTCGCGATAATCCGCTTCCTCGGCCGGCTTCACCTCGTAAGTGTAAGGACGAGGATCGGGGCCGCCAGCATCTGAAATCGCGGGTATCAGCGTGATCGGCGGGACGGCTGCGGCAGAATCTTTAGCGCTCGCATCGGGTTTAGCGGCTCCGCCCGGCACCGTCGCCGCCGGCTCGAAGGTCGTAAACGGTTCGTGGGAGGCACTCAGATCCGGCTTTCCGCGCCGCAGTCGAGGCCGATTGGGATCCCCTATCGGCTCGTCATCCGATGCAACTGATTTAGGTGGGGAGTCCGCGGCTGCCGGCGCGGTCGGTTTGGCGGGCTCTGTCGCGGCAGGAGGCTTCGCCGTGTCGGATGGAGTAGCTGTCGTGGCAGGTTTCGCGGTGCTCGGCGAAGCGGCGGTCGTAGCGGGCTTCTGGTCTTTCTCTTTGGATTTGTCCTTGCTGTCGGCATCGTCGTCGTGCCGCCTATGCAGGACCGGCGGCGCATCTTTATTGTCTTCATCAATCACGGGGGGCGTAAACTTTTTGCTCTTCTCCGGAACGCGCTCCCCCGCCGGAGTCCACGTGCCTTCCGCGATCCAGACATGATTCAACTGTCCCGGCTGCGTGATCGTGAATACGCCTTCGGAGACTCCGGCTTTAAAGCCTTCGTAGACAATTCCGAATTCGAGGGCCATCGGGACAGGCGCTGCCTTGAACGAGCCGGCGTCGAAAAATTTCCCATCCATCAGGATGGCGACGGGGATTAGGCGGGCCTTCTTTCCCTTTGGCGCCAGCTGGATCAGTCCAAGAGCACGCGGCTGCTTGATCTCGGGAGCCTTATGTCCGTATCGCGGAACCGGACTCTGCGCCGCTAGATAGGAAGCGCCACAAATCGACCCAAAAACACCGCCCAAGATGACGGCCAACATCCGATTGCGATATAACTTGCGATGGAAGCGAGAGCAGCGAGGAGAAAATTGCATGGAAGTGAATGATAAATCCCCAGACTTCAGTACGACGGATGAAAACGGCAAAGAGGTTGCCCTGAAAGATTTTCGCGGCAAGACGGTGGTGCTTTATTTCTATCCCAAAGCCGATACTCCGGGATGCACCATCGAAGCCTGCGAGTTTCGCGACAGCTACGCAGCCATCAAAAAGACAGGCGTGGTGCTTCTCGGCATCTCAAAAGATACGGCCGCTTCGCAGAAGAAATTTCAGGATAAGTTCAGTCTGCCGTTCCCACTGCTTGCCGATCCAGAGAAAAAGATTGCCGAGCTATTCGGCGTGGTTAAAGAGAAGAACATGTACGGGAAAAAAGTGAAAGGCATAGCGCGGACAACGTTCGTCATTGGTCCGGACGGCAAGATTAAGCACATCTTCAACAATGTAAAAGCCGAAGGCCACGCCGATGAAGTGCTGAAATACCTGAAGAGTGCGGCGTGAGCTAGTGCGTCCATTAGGTCCTTCCACCAGCACCGTCCAAGGGAGCACCGGCGTCTCGCATGGCCGTCTTATTGAAATCCGATTTCTACGACCGCGATCCGCGCCGGGTGGCGCGGGACTTGCTGGGGAAATTGCTGGTCCGGAAAACCGCTACTGGCCTTCTCTCTGGACGCATCGTCGAAACGGAAGCCTATCTGGGCAAGAATGACGCGGCATCACACTCCGCTGTAGGAAGAACGGCGAGGAATGCCGTCCTTTTCGGACCGCCTGGTTACGCCTACGTTTACTTTATCTACGGCACTCATTATTGCCTGAACGTCTCGTGCCTGCCGGATGGCGTTGCCGGAGGCGTCCTTTTTCGGGCATTTGAGCCGGTGACTGGCGTTGAACAGATGGCAGAGGCTCGAGGCATCGAACTCCCGAAAGAAGCCGATCAGCGAAAACTCTCCGTTCTGAAGAATATTTCTTCCGGCCCCGGACGCATGGCCGAAGCCATGGACATCACTCGCGAGCGCGACAATGGCAAAAGCTTCATGAGCGTGAAGTCTGATTTGCGGATCGTTGACGACGGCTACCGGGTGAGACGCGTGACCATCACACCGCGCATCGGAATCGTGAAAGCAAGCAAGGAACTGTTGCGGTATCTGATCGCCGGAAACCCGTTCGTCTCCGGACCAAAGCTATAGTCGAAATCGGCGCGCGTGCGCTTCTCTATTTCAACTTGTCGTATTCGGCTTTCGCCAATTTCAATACCGGCACATCTGGATCGGCATCTTTCCACGCGGCGAAGAAGTCCTGATACGCGGCCTTGGCTCCGGCTGTATTTCCCTGCAAAGCCAGTGCGCGACCCAGGCCAAGATACGAAAGGTTGTAGGTTACATCCTCCACACCCGTGCCGCGATGAGCCAGAATTTTTTTATACTCGCCGGCCGCTTTCGCGCCATCCTTCAAGCGCAGGTAGGCTTCGGCGCGAACATAGTTAACGTCGTAGTGCGAACCTCCCGGCCCGCTGCCGAATTCGTAGGGCGCTGCGACTTCCAGCGCGCTTACCGCCTGCTCGGGCAGGTTACGCTGCAGGTCGTCAAGCGCTTGCGTGAGTGGCACCCATACTTTATTGAGGACCGTGTCATGGGGGTATTCGTGGGCTAACTCCTCCCCCATTTTCTGACCGCGGACTGCATCTCCGGTTTCAGCCATCAACACCATGACGATCTCGCGGGTGTCACGGTCTTGCGAGGCGGCAAGAGACTCCGAGACTTTCTGACGCGCTTCGGTCTGGTTGCCGACCCGCATCTCATCCCGACCGTGAAAGGCGAGAATCGTTCCGCTGAATTCCTTATATCCCAATCGCTGTGCGGAGCTTTCACTTTGGATATTACCGGCGCGGGCAGCCTTGACCTTGCCGCGCGCGAACTGGCTTCGGGCTTGAATCCACAGCAAGATCGGCTCGTACGCCTTCCCTTTGCCTGAGTCCACTTCACGCTGCATCGAAGCCTCGTCCCCGCGAATAAACGCGAGATCGAAAAGCGTGAAATGGATCGACTCTCCGGTGCTCTGTGCAACAGCGCGCTCCGCCACTGCCTTGGCTTCATCGAAGCGGTTCAAGCGCTCGTAGGCATCGGCGACATTCTGATACGAGTAACTGTCCTTCGGATCGATGCGCATGGCCTCGCTGGAACTCGCTAAAGCCTTTTCTTCCTGGCCGATGATGGCATAGCGCAGGCTCAGATTGTCGCGCGGAGCCGTGTCACGCGGGTAGGTTTGCACATACTTTTCATAAACCTCGATCGCCTTCTCGATGTCTCGGGCAACAATGTCGTAGTAATGCGATTCGATGTAAAGCTTCTCGCGTTCGCTGGCTCGGTCCTTTAATTCGAAGGCCTTGGTGATGTTGGCGTCGGCCAACTGGCTTTGGGTGATGTTGTTGTAGGCCACGCCCAGGGTGGCAAAGGCCAAGGCGAAATTGGGATCGAGTTCGACCGCGCGTTTGAGATCGGGAATCGCCTTCTCGTCATCAAGTCTCTGGTGCGCGGCCTGACCGATGCTAAAGGCCTGCAAGGCCTCGAGCGAGGAGGTGGTGGCTTGTTCTAGCGGAGTGGTGAACTTCTGTACCGAGCCGATGGACTCACCGAGTTTTCCCCGGAGACTGGAAGCAGCTTTATCGAGCGATTTCAGGACTTGCTCTTTGCTGTCGGCCTCCACTTCTTCGCGAGCCAGTACGTCGCCATTCTGAGCGTTCACGGCTGAAACGGTAATGACGTAGTGCGTTCCCAGGCTCGCAATCGAACCGGTCAGCATAGCCTTGGCGCCTTCGCGCATGCAGATTTCGCGCGCGACATCGTTGGTGATCCGTTCGTCGGGCTGGCGGCCCATGAAGCGGAGGGCTTCGTGAATGCGGGACTCGGGCAACAGGTTCAGGTAGGGGGACTGCTCTAATTGCACGGCCAGCGCCTGTTTTAGAGTGCCATCGAATACTGGATCGCCGGTGGTGTTCACGAAGTCGGCGAGAACCACGGTGTCTTTCTCGCCTAATGCGACTTTGTGACGGGAATGCAGAAACAATCCTCCGCCGACAATGGCAGCGGTGAGCAACAGCGCGGCGACAATTGCTGGGATTGTCCAAGATTTTCTTGGAGCTGCAACAGGCGCGCTGGGAGAGTCCGCGCTGGCGGGCGTTACTGCGCCCGACGAACTCGCAGCCATGGCGCTTGCAGAGCCGGAGGAGACCGGCTGCGGCGTCTGCTGTGGCGTTTGAACCGCTGGCTTGGATCCAGAATCTTGTGCCGCAGCCACCGACCCGGAACTCGCCGCCACCGCGCGTCCTGTATCGGTATCGCGCTTGAGGCGCTGCAAATCGGCGCGAATATCCGCTGCATGCTGATAGCGAAGATTGCGGTCTTTTTCGAGCGCTTTGTTGATGATGTCTTCGAGCTTTGGCGGCAGATCGGGGTTCATCCGCACTGGCGGGGTGGGGGCGCGATCGAGGATCGCCTGAAAAATCAGCGCTGAAGTGTCGCCGCGAAACGGGACCATTCCGGTGCCCATTTCGTAGAGCACGGCTCCAAAGGAAAACAGGTCGGTGCGGGAATCGAGTTCCTTACCCTTCGCCTGCTCGGGAGACATGTAGGCGACCGTGCCAATCGCTGAGCCGGGACTGGTGAGGTGCTCCTCCGCAATGGTCGCTTCCGAAGTGACGCCGGAAGGTTCCGACGATTTGCTGGAGGGCTGTGTGACCTTCGCCAATCCGAAATCGAGAATCTTCGCGTGCCCCCGCTTGGTCACAAAAATATTGGCCGGCTTAATGTCGCGATGGACAATGCCCTGCGAGTGAGCTGCATCGAGCGCATCGGCAATCTCGATGCCCAGCGATAGCAGGGTGTCGAGTTCCATGGGACGGTTGCCGATGGCATGTTTCAGGGTTGCGCCGTCCAGGAATTCCATGACGATGAAGGCTTTGCCATCCTGCTCGCCGATGTCGTAAATCGTGCAGATATTGGGATGATTGAGCGCCGACGCCGCTTTTGCTTCGCGCCGGAATCGCTCCAGCGCCTGCCGGTCTTGCGCCACATTTTCAGGAAGGAATTTCAGAGCAACGAAGCGATCAAGGCGCGTGTCTTCAGCCTTGTAAACCACGCCCATCCCACCGCCGCCGAGTTTCTCGACAATGCGGTAATGCGAGACAACCTCGCCAACCATTCGTTCTCCTGCGCTGGGAGGAAATCTTACGGTTGGCCATGGGGCAAGTCAACAAAGCGCAAGTCAACAAAGCGCAAGTCAACAAAGCGAACGCCAACGGAAGCCGCAATCAGGGCCTGGGTTCGCGGGCGCTGTCGCCGATTTTGCACCTTTTTTTGTGCTAGCCGCACCGACTTCCCGGGCCTATAATCCGCGCAATTTTCTGGCCTGGTCTCGTCAACGACCAGAAGAACGGGGTGTGCAATGTCTCAAATGTTTGCGGATAGTCCTGCGCAATTCGGAATACCCGAACGGCGCGCGAATTACAACCCTTCACCTTTTCAACCCACCATCCGGCCAGACCTCAAGAAGCAAGTGCAGAGATTCTGGCAAAGTTCACCTTGTGATTCATGGTTTACCAAGGAGGAGCGGGGCACTCCTGACTTTTATCGGAGCCTCGACGAGCACCGATACAAACTCCATCGGCGGCTGCAGGCGGCGGTCGGCTTCGAGAAAACCAAAGGTCTGCGGGTGCTCGAAATCGGCTGCGGATGCGGCAGCGAAGCGGAACGTTTCGCCCGCGCCGGGGCTCATTACACCGCCGTTGACTTGACCAACGCAGCCGTGAGCATCACGCAAAGGCGCTTCGAACTGGCGAATCTCAAAGGACGTTTTGTGCAGGGTGATGCTGAGAATTTGCCTTTCGCCGATGGCTCTTTTGACCTCGTATATTCGCACGGGGTTCTTCACCACACCCCCGATACTCCGCAGACAATTCGCGAAGTGCATCGCGTGCTGTCGCCGGGCGGACGAGCTGTGATCATGCTTTATTTCCGCGACTCGTTCAATTACCGGGTGAATCTCGGACTAATTCGCCGCTTGCGAGCGCCACTGCTCAGAACCGAAGCTGGCGTAAAGATGGTTCGCGCCATTTGGCGCGAGACCGAGGAACAGGTGCGACGCCATGCAGAACTGGTTCGCGAGGACACCAGCGGCTACCTTGCCATGCAAAACATGCTCAACAGCAATACAGACGGCGCGGACAATCCACTTTCGCAGGTATTTTCGAAGTCGTCGGCAAAGAGAATGTTCTCGCAGTTCAAGGATGTGAAAACAGAAGTGACGTTCTGGAGTCCGAATTGGTTGCCCGGCATCGGAAAGGTGCTTCCGTCTTCGGTCGAAAATTGGCTGGCTTCGCACTGGGGATGGCATCTCTGGATTTATGCGCAGAAACGGCAGATGGAGATTCCGGTGGCGGCGGAGAGTGCATATGCTGCTCACGCGGGGATGACTGGCGCGCCAATTCTTGCCCACGCGTTGGCGAACTAGGCCGGAGTTAAGAGCCTGGAGTTAAAAGGAGGTTATCGATCAAGCGTGTCGCGCCGACAATGGCGGCGACGGCGACCAGAGATTTCTGCGCGATGCGATCGACGGGATCGAGCGTGTCTGGATCGACGATCTCGAAGTAATCGAGCGTGACTTGCGGCTCGCGGGAGAACACGTCTCTCCCGGCGGCGATCAGCGGAATCGAGCTTCTCTCTCCGGCTTCGAATTCCTGCTGCACCCGCAGGAGCGCGCGTTGCAGCACTAGGGCACGACGGCGTTCGTCCGGATTCAGATAGGCGTTGCGCGAACTCATGGCGAGACCATCAGGCTCGCGCACGATCGGACAGCCGACAACTTCAACCCTGAAGTCCAGGTCCCGCGCCATACGCCGAATCACGGCGAGTTGCGCCGCGTCTTTCTGTCCGAAGAAGGCAACATCGGGCTCGATGATGTGGAATAGTTTGGCGACAACGGTGGTCACGCCGCGGAAGTGGCCCGGACGCGAGCGTCCATCCAGCTTTTCGCTCAACCCTTCGACGACTACCCAGGTCGTTTCGCCGCTTGCATACATCTCTTGCACGGAAGGCGCGAACAAGATATCGACACCCTCGCTTTCCAACAGCTCACGGTCACGATCAAATTGCCGGGGATATTTCGACAAGTCCTCATTGGGTCCAAATTGTGTAGGGTTCACAAAAATGGAGGCCGCAACCGCATCGCACTGAGCTTTCGCCGCACGAACCAGAGACAGATGACCTTCGTGCAGAGCCCCCATGGTTGGAACGAGGCCAAGCCGTTTGCCGCCAGCCCGTGCATCGGAGCAGGCCGCGCGAGCGTCAGAAATGGTGCCGCATATTTTCATGCGCTACACACGGAGACGGGGCAAGCCCCGTCTTTACAGAAAGTGATGGGAATACGGCGCATCTCGGCCTCTCGGAACTCAGCCTCTTGGAACTCAGGGCGCTTCGCGGAATAGAACGTCCAACTCTTTCAGAGTTCCCAGCAGCAAGGCGCGATTCTCGCGCAGTGTCACCTTCGTTTGTTCGGTTGCGTCCTTGGGAGAGGCTTGGGCAATCAGCACGACCCGGCCGTAGGGCCACGCGCTCGATGGAAGGGAAGCCAACTCCGCCGGAATCTCTTCCGGCTTCAGAATGTGAATCTCGTGATTGGAAAGATCGACGAAGCCAATCCCATCTTCGCGCACCACCAGGTACGGATTCTGCCAGCTACCCATATCGCTGATCTTCGGATATTTTGCCGGATCAGGCGCTGGGATCGATTCGAGACCGGTCTGCTGACGCGTTTCTGCAGCCGGCGTCTCCACGGGCGGCTTGGTGCAGCCAACCAGCGCAGCCAAGAAAAGGCACACCCAGAGTTGACGCAAAAGACTTCTCAGCGGATTTCGCACAACGTGTTCTCCGACCGCCATTATCGCCGCATCGCCTGCTTGCGGTGGAGTACCGTTTCAAGTGCGGCCTGCGTTTCCGTGGGCAGGTGGTACGACTCAGCATCGTTCGGAAACTGGTGCGAAACCACATCCGCCTTAAAGCTCAATATGGATTGCGTGATCAGCGCAGCCGCATCGCCGTAGCGGCGGACGAACTTCGCCGGCTGCCCAAAGGTCAGGTTAACCATGTCGTGGAAAACCAGCACCTGGCCATCGCAATTTGGACCAGCGCCAATGCCGATGGTAGGCGTCTCCACTTCGGCGGTAATCATGGCCGCAACTTCGCGCGGAATGCCTTCGAGATAGATGCAGGTTACCCCCGCCCGGTCGAGTGCGACCGCATCGCGCATCAGCTGTTCGACCGCAAGCAGAGTCTTGCCCTGTACTTTGTATCCACCCATCACGTGAACCGATTGCGGAGTAAGGCCAATGTGCCCCGCTACCGGAATCTCGGCATCGATCACACGGCGGATGACATCAGCGCGTTTCTCGCCGCCTTCCATCTTCACCGCCTCGGCTCCGCCTTCTTTCACAAAGCGTGCGGCATTATGAACCGCCTCGGTCGCATCCGCCTGGTAAGACCCGTAGGGCATGTCTGCGATGAGCAGCGCGTCTTTCACTCCCCGCCGCACAGCCTTCACGTGATGGAGCATCTCATCGACCGTCACCGAGAGGGTATTTTCATAGCCCAGCATGGTCATGGCGAGCGAATCGCCGACGAGAGCAATATCGATGCCCGCCTCGTCGACCAGGCGCGCGGTGGCATAGTCGTAAGCAGTCAAGCAGGTGATCGGTTCGTGCAGAAGCTTCTTTTCCCGGATGGTTGAGGTCGTAATCTTGTGGCGAGGTGCGCCGATGGGGGTGAGACTCACAATGTCCTCCAGTGCCCCTCCGCAAACCCGGCGGATAGAGCCTGTACACGTCAATTAGATGACGCCAAGTGGATTATACGCAAAAAATGCCCCAAGTCCACGAACCGTCACGCCGATCCTGCCAATCGGTAACACGTCTTGGAACCCGGGGTCACCTGCTGGCCCGGGCCGCGGATTGACCGCCAAAACCGGGCGTGAGAAAATTCGGAAGGTTGTCTCGCCTTATGAACCCTCGCGTAGCGTTTAAAGCAATCTCTATTTTCGTCCTGGCCTCGTCTTTCATTCCGCTTCTGACCGCTCCGGCATCGGCGCAAGCCCCACTGCAGAGCATTGACAATGAAACGGCGCAAAACTATCAAGCTCGCGACGGCGAGGCTCTTGTAATCATTAACGTTTTCTCTGAAAGCCTCAAGACCCGCCTGGACCGGCAGGCGGTCTTGAAATTCACGAATGTGACGAGCCACATAGACCTTTGGCAGACCACCGACGACAAGTCCATGGCTGCCACAGGACTGCTATTCGGCAAATATGACATTGAGATCAGCGCTGTTGGATACGTAACCGAGCACAAAGATGTGCAGGCAAATAACACTCTTATAACGACGCGCATGGACGTAGTTCTGCATCGTGATCCCAATGCGGTGGATCTCGACATTAAAGACGACGGAATGCCACCCAAGGCTCGCGGCCAAGTCAGGCACGCGGTTTCCGCCCTCAAATCAGACAATGTGAAGGAAGCGAAAAAGAGCCTGGATGCGGCTTTAACTCTGGCTCCAACTGATCCCGATATCAACTATCTGCTGGGTTACATAGCCTTTCGACAAAAAGAGTTGCCGCAGGCACGGACTTATCTCATCGCCGCTACCAGCGTCAACTCTCACAGCGCCCGAGCGCTCGCGCTGCTGGGCCAGGTCGAGATCATGCAGGAAGATTATCCAGCGGCTGCGGCCACCCTCGAAAAAGCGATTGAGATCGATCCTGCGAATTGGACCGCCCACAACATGCTCGCGAACTCCTATCTCAAGCTGCACAATTACGAGGGAGCGCGACAGCAGGCTGAACTGGCCATCGCCAAGGCCAAAGGCCAGGGCAATCAGGCCAATCTGGCTCTCGGTCAGGCGTTGGTCGACATGGGCAAAAAGGATGAAGGAATCCAGGCTCTGAAGGCATTCGTTCAGGGCTCGCCCAACGACCCCACGGTCCCGCAAGTTAAGGATTTGATCACTACGCTCGAGAACGGTCCTGCACCCGGTACCACTGTCATTCGCCCCGGTTCGAAGCCGGCTGTCCCCGATCCGATCTTCACTACTCCTGAACTCCCAGTAGCCGTTAATCCGTGGCGGCCTGCCGGAATCGACGAATCGCAGCCTACGGTTGCGGACGGAGTGAGTTGTCCCGTCGACAACGTGATCCAGCAGTCAGGGGATCGTGTGAAGCAACTGGTGGACGATGTCTCCAAAATTTCCGCCATTGAACATCTGGTGCACCAGCAAGTGGACGAGATGGGCAACTCGCTCAGCAAAGAGACTCGGAACTACGATTACATCGCGTCCATCTCTGAGCAAAAGCCGGGGCTACTCGCCGTCGATGAAGACCGGCTGGAACGTGCCGCCCGAGCCAGTTTCCCCGACCGCATAGCCAGTGGCGGATTCGCTACCTTGGCGCTTGTTTTCCATCCTGATATGCGGGACAACTTCGTGATGACCTGCGAAGGCCTGGGAAACATTCATGGTCAGGCTGCATGGCTGGTTCACTTCAAACAGCGCGAAGACAAGCCTGCCCTGATCAGCGAATGGAATATCGGTGGCGAAGTCTATGCATTGCGGCTGAAGGGTCGTGCCTGGATCACAGCTGATAAATTCGAGATTATCCGGATCGAGTCGGAATTGATGAATCCCATGCCGCAGATTCAGTTGCGCTGTGAACAACAGGTCGTGGAGTACGGCCCGGTTAAATTCTCGAAGAACGTTCAGTTGTGGTTGCCGCAAAAGGCGGAGATTTATCTCGATTACCGCAAACATCGGTACTATCGCAGCCACGGTTACGACCATTACCTGCTGTTTTCAGTGGAGTCGACCGACAAAGCGAACGAACCGAAGGCACCGGCTAATTAGATTGGGATCGAGCTAGGGCTACGCGCTGGCCGCTTCCTGGCCGCCCAGCGGCAGAAAATACTGCGTCCCTTTAATCGGCGCGGAGACTTTCTTCAGCAGTTCCTGCAAGTCCTCATTGCGGTCGACGAAGTCGATCTCTGACGTATTCACGATCAGCAAATCCGACTGCGTGTAGTGAAAAAAGAAGTGTTCGTAGGCCTTCACCACTTCCATCAGATAATCTTCGCTGATCGTCTTTTCGCCGGCGGCATTCTTTTTCTTGAGCCGCTTCTTCAGGACTTCCGGAGTGGCCTGTAGATAAATAACCAGGTCGGGCGTAGGAATCTGGTCGCGAAAATAGTTGAAGTAGCGATTGTAGGTATCGAGTTCCTGGTCGTTCAGGTTGAGGCAGGCAAAAAGCTTGTCTTTTTCAAAAATATAATCGGATACCACCGTCTTATTGGATCGCGGACCAAGATCCAGCGCCCGCAGTTGCTCGAAACGGCGGATCAGAAACGCCAACTGCGTCTGAAAGGCTGCCCCCGGCTCTCCATCATAAAAAGCCTTGAGAAATGGATTGTCCTCCGGTTCAACCACCCGCTGGGCCGCCAGCCGCTCCCCCAAAACCCGCGCCAGAGTGCTCTTCCCCACGCGTATGGGACCTTCAACCGCAATATAACGGGGAAGTTCGAAAAGCTTGGCCATGAGAGGACGTGAGCAGAATATATTGCTTCGGGCGAACACGCAATTGTGGATTAAGAGACAGGTCAGAGGTGAGAGGTGAGATTGCAGAGGTTAGCCCAAATCATCTCGAAAGATCTGGCTCTTCACCTCTGCAATCTAACCTCTAACCTCTCACCTGCCATTACAATTCGCAGATGCTCTTCGGACTTCTGGGACTGACCGCCGCCGCTGCCGCAGCATCTGCCGCCGGTTATCAGTCCATGGCGCCCACCGGCCAGTGGTACGGACGGACCTTCACCAACGGAATCCCTGGCAGTAAGCAAATCGCGCTTACCTACGACGATGGCCCGAACGATCCGCACACGTTGAGACTGCTCGACGTACTGGCAAAGCACAATGTGCGAGCGACATTCTTCATGATCGGACGCTACGTGCAGCAACGTCCCGAGATCGCGCGCGCCGTCGCGCAGGCCGGCCACATCATCGGCAATCACACCTTCACACATCCGCTGCTCACCGTTAAATCGTCTGCCAACACTCGCGCAGAGTTGGTCGATTGCCAAAAAGCCTTGCAAGATGCCGTGGGCGAACACTCCAATTTGTTTCGTCCCCCATTCGGAGGCCGGCGCCCGGCGACGCTCAATATCGCACGCGACCTCGGGCTACAAACAATCATGTGGAACGTCACTGGCTATGACTGGAATGCGCCTCCAGCCACGCAGATCGAGAAAAAAGTGGCCCAGCAGGCCCGAGGCGGCGACGTAATCCTGCTGCACGATGGTGGACATCGCGGTATGGGCGCAGACCGCTCGCAAACGGTGTTAGCAACAGAGAATTTGATCCGACAGTATATCGAGCAGGGATACGAGTTTGTGACCGTAGCAGATATTAGCCGTCAGGTGTCAGGTGAGGCACAACGGCCCCGGCTGGCGGCGCTTTAGACGGTCTTGGCGCTGACTTTCTACGCTGCTTCTTTTGCGAAAGCCTGCTTGGCTGCGGCGATGGTTTGCTTCACATCCCGTTCGCTATGCGCCGCACCCATAAATGCTGCTTCAAACTGTGAAGGCGGAAGATAAATTCCATCCTCGAGCATCGCTCGAAAAAACCGTCCGAAGGCTTCCGTGTCGCACTTCGCCGCGGAAGTCCAATCGGTAACTGGGCCGGCGGCGAAGAACCAGGTGAACATCGAGCCAACCCGGTTGTGGCAAATCGTCACACCAGCATCTCGGGCCGCAGACGCCACTCCTTCCACCACTTCGCCAGCGAGCTTATCGAGTTTCGCATAAATATCTTTGTGCTCGCGCAAGTAGCTCAGGGTCGCATAACCCGCCGCCATCGCCAGCGGATTCCCCGAAAGCGTCCCCGCCTGATAAACCGGTCCCAGCGGAGCGACCATATCCATGATCTCGCTGGGCCCGCCATAACCGCCCACCGGCAATCCTCCGCCAATGATTTTTCCCATCGTCGTAAGATCGGGCCGCACGCCGTAAACTTCCTGCGCACCGCCGAAAGCCAGTCGAAATCCGGTCATCACCTCGTCGAAAATCAGCAATGACCCGTCGCGCGAAGTGATCTCGCGCATCGCCTCCAGATAACCACGCGCGGGAGGCACACATCCCATGTTGCCGACTACCGGTTCCACAATGACGCACGCGATCTGCTGCTTGAATTTCTCGAAAGCTTGTTCCAGCGCGGCAACATCGTTGTAGGGCAGCGCCAGGGTGAACTGAATGAATTCCTCCGGAACCCCCGCCGATCCTGGAATCCCCAGCGTGGCCACGCCCGATCCCGCTTTCACCAGCAAAGCGTCCGCGTGCCCGTGATAGCAGCCTTCAAACTTCACAATATATTTTCGCTTCGTGTAAGCGCGCGCCAGGCGGATCGCCGACATCGTCGCCTCCGTGCCGGAGCTGACGAAGCGAACCTTTTCCATGTGCGGAAAAGCGGAAATGACCAGCTCGGCAAGATCGGCCTCCGCCGGAGCGGACGCCCCGAAGCTCGTCCCCTTGCGCGCCGCCGCAATCACCGCATCCACCACCTCCGGCGCAGCGTGCCCCAGAATGAGCGGACCCCACGACCCCAGGTAATCCACGTACTCGTTCCCGTCCGCGTCCCAAATGTGCGACCCCTCGCCGCGCACAATGAAGGCCGGCTCGCCACCCACGCTGCGAAAAGCACGCACCGGAGAATTCACTCCTCCAGGTATGAATTGCTCAGCGCGCTTCTGCAACTTGCGGGATTGCTCCGTCTTTCGCGTCATCATTTCTCCAACATTTCGCTATCTTCGATGGCGGTGTCGATGCTGTTCACCAGATATGGTAATACCCGTCCCGCCGCCCGATCTCCACCGGAACACCAAACACCGCGCTCAATTTGCTCGAGCTCAGCACCTCGTCCTTGCGTCCATCGTTTACGACCCGTCCCTTCGACATGAGCACGACCCGCTCAATCTCGGGAACAATATCCGCTAGTTCGTGGGTCACAAGAATAATGCCGATCCCCGCGTTAGCCAGCGAACGCATGGTTTCGCGCAACCCGCGTTGCGCCGAGATATCCAAAGAATTACTGGGCTCGTCAAACAACAATGCGCGCGGATTGTGGACCAGCGCACGCGCAATCAACACGCGCTTAGCTTCGCCAGAAGACATTTCATCGACCGGTCTTGCAGACAGCTGTAACACCCCAAGTTGCGCTAAGGCCACCTCGGCCATTTCTCTCTGGACCGGATCGACCCGATGATTAGGAAATACGCGCGTACTGCTGAAGAAGCCGGAGAGCACGACATCCAATCCGCTGGCCTCGCCGGTACACAAAGACATCAAGTCGTTCGACACGATGCCCAACAGCGAGCGGAGCTCAAAAACATTCCAGTTCTTTTGGCCCAGGATGCTCATACTTGAGCCGTCGCGAACCATCGGATAACACTCGCGAGTAATCGTCTTGATCAGAGTTGATTTGCCGCAGCCGTTCGGCCCGAGCACTGCGACGTGTTCGTTTAGATTTATGCGGAGGCTGAAGTCGTCGAGGGCGGTTTTTGCGCCGTCCATCGCGTTTCCGCGCATGACGCAGATGTTCTGCAAATCGAGCAGTGGGACTTGGGCGCGGGATGGTTTCGAATTGGCCGCTTTCAAATTCATCTTACTTTCACAAACCTGCAATAAACCCGCAACCTCTTCCCGCTATCTTAGCGGCAGTTGCCCTTCTAACCGGGAGGGTTCATCAGGACGGCCTTGGGGGGCTCCGGGCTGTCCTTTTTTATTTCTTAGGACTTCTTACCACTGGGCGCGATCGGCGCTCGATCACTTCAGATACGAACGCACGATATCGATGAGTTCGTCAGCTGCCAGCGCTTGCTCAGAACTGATCTTCTGCTTCTGATCGACGACGTGGAAGCGGATGTGACCCTCCAGCAATTCCGCCATCAGTCCATTCATGGCACCCCGCGCCGCAGTGATCAATTGCAGTACATCAGAGCAATCTTCATCCGCCTCCAGCGCGCGTTCGATGGCCGCAATTTGGCCTTTGATGCGCTTGATTCGGAGAATGAGCTTGGGTTTCCCTTCGACCGTATGCATTGGTTCGCCTCACAATGAACAGCAGCCTATAGTATACTCCCCTATGGTATAGGCGAGAGAAACGGCCGTAAGCGGCGCCAGAAAATATAATCCCAGGCTGTAACCATCTTGTAACCGGCCCAGCGCATACTGTCCGATTCTTTCTCGGCAAAAATGGCGACACGCAAGCAAAAATCGATCGACTGTACTGTTGTCCTGCTATGGGCCGCGATGGGCCTCGCTATGGCTGGCGCAGCGAGCGCGCAGCAACCGAGCGCGACTCCCACGAATCCTCCGAAAACTGATCAGCCCGCAACCGTCAATACCGATAATCCCTCTGCCCCGCCCGACGACGCGGCTGAGATTGGCGACCCTGAATCCATGCTCCCACACTTCAAGAGCACGCGCTTTTGGCTTTCCGGCCAGGCCAATTTTATCTTTCAGACGCATCCCGACTTCCACGCCGATTACAGCGGGCCGCACAGTCTCGGAGCGAATTATGAGAAAGCCACCTCGCGCGTCCTAACCCTTTACACCGGCGTTCGCCTCAACAACTCTACCGAGCTTCTGGTCGACATCGAAGAAGCCGGAGGATCCGCACTCAGCCAGGGATTCGGCCTCGCCGGAAATACCGATCTGGACATCGTCCGCAATCCATCCCTCAGCAAACAGCCATACCTGGGACGCGGCATCATCCACACTGTGATTGCTCTCAGCAAAGACAAAGTGGAAAACCAGCGCACCTTTCTCTCGTTGTTCGACGAGTTGCCGCGCCGCCGGCTCGAAATCCGCATCGGCAAATTCAGCATGCCCGATTTTTTCGATCTCAACTCCGTGGGCTCCGACACGCATTTCCAATTCATCAACTGGTCAACCGACAACAACGGAGCGTACGACTACGCCGCTGACACGCGCGGCTACACCGTCGGCCTGGTAGCAGATTATGAAGACCGCAACTGGGGATTCCGCTTCGCCGAAGCGCTCATGCCAAAGGTAGCCAACGGAATCGATCTGGTGTGGCGTCCATGGCAGGTTCACGCGGAAAATTGGGAGTATGAACTCCGCCGCGGATTCATCCCCAAGAAGCCGGGGGTGGTGCGACTGCTCGCCTACACCAACTATGCCAACATGGGCATCTACCGCGAGGCGAACACTCAATTCGTAGAGGGTCTGGTGCCGGTGCCCGATATCACGAACCATCCCTGGCACATCACTCGCAAATACGGCTTCGGCATCAACATCGAGCAGAACCTGGCGCGATACTTTACCGCTTACGCCCGCTGGGGATGGGACAACGGCAAGACCGAGTCTTTCGCTTACACCGAGATCGATTCGACCTTCAATCAGGGAATTGGAGTAAACGGCGCGTTATGGCATCGCAAGCAGGACCGCGCCGGACTTGCCTTCATATCGAACGGAATTAAGAAAGATCACCAGGTTTATCTGGCCGATGGCGGCCAAGGTTTTCTCCTGGGCGATGGAGGCCTGACCTATGGCCGGGAGAAGATCGTCGAGGTGTATTACACGATTCACGCCTGGCGGGGAATCTACTTTGCTCCTGGGGTGCAGCACATCAATAATCCCGGATACAACCAGGCGCGCGGCCCAGTGCTCGTCCCGAGCCTGCGAGCGCACGTCGAATTCTAGGCCGCTCAGCCGTTGCGAGTGATTCCGGCTTCTTGTTTTTGCAGACTCTGCAGCGCCCAAGCCATGCGCGGAGTATTGTGGGCGATTCCAAACCGTCCCTGCGCGTCGAGCAGAATGATCCCCCCATGCCCGTTGAGGCGCTGTTTGAGAAAATTCATCGCTTCCTGCGCTACCCACTCCGGCAAACTGCCTGATTCGACGCGATCCGCAGCCCACTTCGCCAAAACCAGCTTCATGATGGGCTCGCCCCAGCCTGTGGTGGAAGCCGCAGCGCTCAGATTGTCGGCATAGCAGCCGCAGCCAATAAGGGACGAATCCCCCAGCCTCCCTGGAGCTTTGTTCAGCGTGCCACCAGTAGAAGTAGAAGCGGCAATATTGCCATTACCATCGAGGGCGACCGCTCCCACGGTGTCATGGGAAAGCATGTCGTCCGTAGCGGGCGCAAAGAGATCGTTGCCATCCTTTGAAGCCTGCGCCTGATAAGCGCGCAAGCGCTCAACCTCGCGGGCAATAACCAGGTCTTCGTTGCGGCAAAGGGCGATGCCGTGCTCGGCGGCAAATCGTTCGGCGCCCTCGGCAACAAAATAAACATGTGGACTGTCGCTAAGAATTTTTCGCGCCGCGCGCACCGGGTTGCGCAAGCGCTCCACGCAACCGACTCCGCCACCGCGGAGGGTAGCGCCATCCATGATGAAAGCGTCGAGCTGAACTTTGCCGTCCCGATTTAGAAAGCTGCCGCGTCCGGCGTCGAACGTTTCGTCGTCTTCTAGAACGACAATCGCTTCTTCTACCGCGTCGAGAGATGATCCTCCGCTTTCGAGCACGCGCCATCCTGCAACGGCGGCATTGCGCACTCCATTAAGATGCGCTTCGACCATATCATCGGGAATATCCCAGGCACCGCCGTGAACCACCAAAACAGGATTAGTTGGCACTTTCAGTCCTTACAGAAACTTGCGGAAAACAGTCTAGCAGGCTGGAGTAGGAGTTCGATTCGAAGTTCAAATCGAAGCTGGATCCGAAGAACGATAGCAAGGAAGGTTCTAGGCAGCTCGGGCGCGCGTATCCATCTCGGTCGTTCGCTGCCAGGTGTAGATAATGCGGTGAATGACAGTCACTGTCGACAGCACAGCAATTACCCACAGCACCGGAGCCATAACGTTGAACAGCGCCCCGATAATCAGCAGAACCAGCCGCTCGGGACGCTCCATAAACCCGACGCGACATACTCCGATCAGCGACTCGGCGCGCGCGCGCGTATAACTCACCATAATCGCGCTGATCATGGCCAGGGCAGCCAGCACTACATAGAAGAATCGATTGCCGCGGCCGTAAAACACCAACAGACCCAGGAACAAAGAAGCGTCACTATACCGGTCCACGACCGAATCGAAAAATCCTCCGAAACGCGTGACTTGATTCGAGGCGCGGGCAACGCGTCCATCTACCAGGTCGAAAAATCCGGATCCGATGATGACCAGCCCAGCGTAGAAAAACATGCGGCGCTCGTTGTCACCATTGGCGTATCCGAATAAAAACGCAGCGTAAGTGTTGACCACCAGGCCCATCAGAGTCAGGACGTTAGGATTGATGTGCGAGAGCGCCAGCAGGCGGACGATGGCGTCCAGCAGAATGCCGCAAGCGCGCCCGACACCGCTTGTCCAGGTCATAGTGTCCAACTCATATCGCCCAGCTCATAATCCGCCGCTCACTTCGTGTCCGCCTTCGCTGCCGGCTTGGCTTCCGACAGGTCATGCATGGTCGCCAGCTTCAAAATTTCCATCTCGCGGCTTCCACCCGGAGTCACCACCGTTGCCGTGTCTCCCACCTTTTTATTCAGCAGAGCGCGCCCGATCGGAGAAGTGGTCGAGATTCTGCCCGCAGCCACATCCGATTGTTCACTGGCCACCAACTCATAGTGCATTTCTTCATTCTTGGTTCCGTCAAAAACCGTCACCATCGACCCCAGCCCCACTTTGTCCTTGGGAATGTTGCTCATGTTGACCAACGACAGGTCGGCCAGTCGCTGCCCGAGCTGGCGGACGCGTGCCTTCAGATATTCCTGGCGTTGTTTGGCCGTGTGATACTCGGCATTCTCGCTGAGGTCGCCCAGAGCGACCGCCTTTTTAAGCTCTCTGGGGATGTCGAAAGCCAGTTCGTGTTCGAGGGTATTGAGCTCGTCTCGCAATTTCTTCTTGATCTCTTCAGTCATCTCTTGCGCTTCTCTTGAACGTCGCTTGCAGCATTATAGCGCCGGAAAGCAGGAACTGCCGCTTTCCCGCTCTTTCGGCTGCCATATCCCGCCCGAGGCTCAACCTGCTAACCGTAAATGACTTAGCCCAGATACTCTCGTGTGGCCTCAGGACTGAGCTTCCTCCGATAAAGACCCCCACCTGGAACCCCGCCCGTCCATTGCCTAACCCGCCCGGCTAGGCTAGACTAGGTGGAGTTTCCAGCACCCTCGGGCGAGGGCCCCTCCATGATTGGCAACAATGTTTTCCACATCGGCGACAAGGTCGTATACCCCAACCACGGCGTAGGAATCATCGAACAAATCAGCAGCCGGACCATGGGCGCCACGATCGAAAAGTTCTACCTGCTGAAAATTGCCGCCAGCAGTCTGAAAGTCATGGTGCCGTTTGCCAACGTCAACAACGTGGGGATGCGTCCCGTCGTGCGCAACGGCGAAGTGGAAAAGATCGTGGACTATCTTTCTTCCGGAGAATGCATCAACGCTGCCGACTGGAAAGACCGTTTCAAAGAGAACTCCGACCGCATGCGTACCGGATCGCTCTCCGATGTGGCTGCCGTACTGAAAAGCCTGCTGATCCTTGGCCAGGGCAAATCTCTCTCCTTCCGCGAAAAGAAGATGCTCGAGCGCGCCCGCTATTTGCTGGTAAGTGAGATCGCCATCTCCCGCAACTGCGAAGAGAGCTTGATCGAAGAAGCGCTCACTAAGGCGCTGACCAAGTGCAATCTGCGCTTCCCTGAAATCAGCGAACTGGCTTCGTAAAGCGTGTCACCGCACGTTTCGACTTTCCATCCACGACTGCAGAATTAAGATCGCCGCCATTCGATCCACTGCCTGACCGCGTTTCTTAATGGAGAGGTCTGTCTCCCGCAGCAGCCGATTCGCTTCGGTCGAAGTCCAGCGCTCATCCCAGAGATGGACGGTCACTCCGAAATGCTTCCGCAATTCATCTGCAAACAGCCGCATCTTTTCGGATTGTGTCCCTTCGGCGCCGCTCAGCCGTAAGGGCAGCCCTACCACAATTTCCCGCACGCCATATTGCGTCAACAGCTGCCCCAGGGCAGCGAAATCCAGACGCTTGTTCTGGCGTTGGATCGTCTCCAAACCCTGCGCCGTGATTCCCAGCGGATCAGAGACCGCTACTCCGATTCGGCGAGATCCCACGTCGAGCGCCATAACACGCTGCGAAGCCGGAGAAGGAGAAGTTGAATCCATCCGGCAATTGTAGACGCTGGCCCTCTCCGCCATATTGTTTACGACTTTCGCAGGGAATGGTCGCAGGGCACAACACACATGGCACAACAGGGGTGGTGCAATTCCGCCCACACTAAGGCAGAATTGTGAACCAGCGCGCGAGCCGTCAAGAACAAGCGCGCCAAACGACCGTCAGGATGGAAGTCCCAGAAACGCAAACCGCGCACCACTGGTCTCTCACGCTCCTGGGCGTGGGACTGATCGTAGTCTTCGCCTATTACGGCGAGTCGGTATTTGCGGTTCTCTTCTTCGCCGTGCTTCTGAGCTTCATGCTTTCGCCGGTGGTCCAGGCGTTGGAGTTTCTGCGCATCCCCAGAGCCATGGCCGCCTTGATCAGCGTCGTCGCGCTGCTGGCGGTGCTCTACGGGGTCAGCGCCGCGTCCTACAACCAGGCGCTGATCTTCGCCGACAATCTTCCTAAGTACTCGCAAAAGATCCGCTCCGTCCTGCAGCCCTATCAGGATCAGGCGGCCAAGCTGGAGAAGACCGGCGAAGTGGTCGGCGAGCCCGAACCCTCGAACGTAGTCAACGTGCGCCAAGTCCAAACCTGGTCTGAGACCCTCACTCACGGGGCCGGTACCGTAACCGATATCGTCCTGGCTGCTTCATTCGTGCCGTTTCTCGCCTACTTTTTACTGACCTGGCAAAGCCACGCTCGCTCTGCGACCGTCATGCTCTTTCCACTGCATCATCGCCATACCGCGTTCGTAACTCTGGGCCTGATCGGCAAAATGCTGCAGAGCTTCATCGTCGGCAACCTGCTGATCGGACTGTTAATCTCCGCCGTCAGCATAGCCATCTTCGGCCTGCTGCACGTTCCCTTCTTTTATTTTGTGGGTTTGTTCAGCGGATTTCTAAGCCTGGTCCCCTACCTCGGAGTCGTGCTGGCCATGGGCCCACCCATCCTGGTCGGTCTCGGCCAACTCGAGCCCAGTGACCTGATCATCGTGGTTTTCTGCGTAGTCGGATTGCATCTCTTCGCACTGAATGTTCTCTATCCCAAACTTCTAGGCAGCCGGCTGAAAATCAATCCTCTGGCCGTGACCATCGCACTCCTCTTTTGGGGCGCAGTCTGGGGAGCGATAGGCCTTGTCCTGGCCATCCCCATCACGGGAGCCATCAAAATCGTCTTCGACCACGTAGAGTCAATGAAGCCCTATGCGGATTGGCTGGGGGAATGAAAAAGCGGCGGCGCTACGCGATCAACGCCGAACAGTTACCACCGGTAGCTTCCCCACCCGCGCTTTTCTGTTGCAATCCGTAACCACGCCTTAAACTAGAACCGTGCGCGCCCTCTTCACCCTGATTCTGATCGCCGCTCTCGCCGCCGCCGGATGGGCCGCATGGCAGCTTTACACTCCCGTAAAGCCCCCGGCCGGCACGGCTTTGTTACTGCGTCCCGGCTACTCCACCCGCCGCATCGCCCAAGAACTGAAAAAAGCCGGAGTCATCCGCAGCCCGCTTATTTTCAGGCTGTGGCACACTCTCCATCCCAAGCCCTCGCTCAAAGCCGGGGAGTATCTCTTCGAGCGGGACGCGACCTTGCCCCAGGTTTACGGCCGCATCGCCCGCGGCGATATCTACTTTCACGAGGTGACAATTCCCGAAGGCTACACCATGTTCGACATCGCCAAAGCGATCGAAGACGCTAATCTAGGCTCAGCCGACGACTTTCTGCACGTCGCCCAGACGCAGACCCAGCTCATCTCCGATCTCGCGCCGAACGCTAAGTCGCTGGAGGGTTATCTCTTCCCCAATACCTATCAGTTCACGCGTACCCAGAGCCTCCAGGAGATGGCGGCCATGATGGTCCATCAGTTCCGTCAGGTGGCGCAACAGATCGGACTTGGCACCGATGCGAATGCCGACGTCTCCAGCATCGTGACCATGGCCTCGATCGTGGAAAAGGAAACCGCTGCTCCCGAGGAACGCCCGCGTGTGGCCAGCGTTTACTACAACCGTTTGGCGAAGAAAGTGGCGCTCGATGCCGATCCCAGTGTCATCTATGCCGAGTTGCTTGCGGGCACCTACCAGGGAAGCCTGCATCATGCCGATCTTTCCGTGAATTCGCCTTACAACACCTATCGCTTCCCCGGTCTGCCTCCGGGACCGATCGCAAATCCCGGCAAGGGTGCTCTCGAAGCGGCCATGCACCCCGACAGCACCAACTTTCTCTATTTTGTGGCCGATGGCAACGGACACCATCGCTTCGCCCGTAGCCTCGAAGAGCACAACAAGAACGTGACCGCCTATCGCCACGCTCTCGGTCTGCACTGAGGCAGAAAAATCCTGCCGCTAACCCACTGATTCCAGTGAATCGCGGCGGTCATACCTGCTGCCCATAAACCTGTGAACCCTTCCTGCTTTATACTAATCAGATAAATAGTGGGAAAAGTTTACCCAGGTACTGTCATAGGAATGTATCGACCCCATTTGCGTTTGCTCCTGCTTGGCCTTTTGGCCGCAGCCACGCTCTCTACGAGTGGCTGCCTATTCCGAACCCGAACGCTGGATCGCCAACTCTCGCAAAGCCCCCTGAAGAGCGATACCCAGCAGGACCTGATCGACTACGTCAATAATCAGGCGGCCAAGATCCAGTCCATGCAGGCCACCGTTGACATTGACGCATCCGCCGGAAACCCTAAAAACGGCAAAATCACCGATTACACCCAGATTCGCGGCTATGTTCTCGCCCGCAAGCCAGCTATGCTTCGCATGAAGGGACTGCTGCCGGTGGTCCGCAATACAGCTTTCGATATGGTTAGCGATGGCAAGGAGTTCAAGCTCTCGATCCCGCCCAAGAATAAGTTTGTCATTGGTTCCAGCGAGGCGGACGCGCGCAATACCGACCCCAACAGCGGCCCGGCCGACCAGACAGACAAGCGCTTGGAGAACATGCGGCCGCAGTACATCTATGAAGCGCTGTTGATTCCAGCCGTCGCGGAAGATGAAATCCCCTTCCTTGAAAACGGCTATGAAACCGTTTTGGACGCGAAGAAGCATCGCGTCGACCAACCGGACTACGAACTGGCGGTCATCCGTAAGGGACCGCAAGGCTGGTATCTGTCGCGACGCATCGAGTTCAGCCGGATCGATCTGTTGCCCCATCGCCAAAGAATCTATGACCAGCAGGGAAACGTTGCTACCGACATCCACTACCAGGATTACAAGGATTTCGGTGGCACGACCTTCGCGAATACGATCCAGATCGAACGTCCGCGGGAAAATTACGACATTATCCTCACCATGGTAAAACTGGAAATCAATAAACCACTCACCGACGATCAATTTGCATTGGATCAACCGGCCGGAGCTGAGGTGGTCCGCCTCGACCAGGCCAAGTCAAGCTCCGCCAAGGCTGCGAACAGCCAACGCAGTGATCTCAGGTAATCTGGTACATGTAGTCCCGTAGCAGATAGAACAAACATGATGAACAAGATGATCGTCGGGAACCTGGTCCACCGGCCCGTGCGCTCGCTGATCACCATTGTCGCCGTCGCGCTCGAAGTCACGCTGATCCTGCTGATCGTTGGCCTTTCGCTCGGCATGTTGCAAGATCAGCGGACCCGGAACGCCGGCATCGGCGCTGACGTAATCGTGTTGCCGCCTGGGTCTTCGTTCATCGCCGGACTTACCGGCGCGCCCATGAATATCAAGATTCGCGAGGTCCTGGAAAAGCTGCCGCATGTAAAGAGCGTTGCCCCCGTAGTCACCTCAGATCGGCACCACCGGCACCCTAGAGATCATCGCTGGAATCGACTTGCCCAGCTATGAGGGCTTGTCCGGGGGGTTCCATTATCTGGCGGGAGGTCCCTTTCAGGGGCCATTCGATGTGCTGGTCGATGATCTTTTCGCCAAGTCGAAGAATGCCAAGGTGGGCGAAACCATCCAGATTCTGAACAATAAATTCCGCATCGCTGGGATCGTCGAACGTGGCAAAGGTGCTCGCAAGTTCGTCCCCCTGACGTACGCTCCAGGACCTGATCGGCGCAAAAGACAAAGCCACCATCTTCTATCTAAAACTTGACGACCCGGCGAACGCGGACGCGGTAGTCGACGAGATCATTCATTACCGGGCATGCGAGACTTCAAAAAGGTCAATACCATGGCATCGTATTTGGCGGCCATGAGCAGCGGGAACATTCCCATGCTGTCGACTTTCATCGATGTGGTGGTCGGCATTTCGATGGTGATCGGATTCATCGTCATCTTTCAGGCCATGTACACCGCGATTATGGAGCGTACCCGGGAAATCGGCATCCTGAAGTCCATGGGTGCGTCGAAGCTGTACATCGTGAATGTGGTCCTGCGCGAGACCGTGCTGCTGGCCCTGGGTGGCATCGTTCTGGGAATCGTCGTCAGCATGGCCGCTCGAGCCGGATTGGCGCACAAATTTCCCCTGCTGCAAGTCGTGGTCGACGGTGGCTGGATCGTGCGCGCGACCCTGATCGCCATAGCTGGCGCCATCCTCGGTGCGCTCTACCCTGCCTTCAAGGCGGCGCAGAAAGATCCTATCGACGCCCTGGCCTACGAATAGCTCCTCGGATTTCTCCAACTT
The DNA here is from genome assembly GCA_963807725.1 of uncultured Acidobacteriaceae bacterium. GTDB lineage: Bacteria > Acidobacteriota > Terriglobia > Terriglobales > Acidobacteriaceae > Acidiflorens. The sequence continues at coordinate 266,989 of CAWECL010000019.1, read as the reverse complement.
CGCTTTTATTTCGCCCGACTTTCCCCGCTTTTTCTAGCCTGTAATTTTTCCTCGCCAAAAGGCTGCGAATGCACGATACTGCCCGTGAAACGGTCCGTGCTATAATCGCCCGCCGTTACGCAGAAGAAGTTGAGTCCGCAGCCGGTCGTACCCAATTCCCCAGGCCCTGGGCGCTTACGCGTGCAGGTGACCGCAAATACGCAGGAGGAAATATGCGCTTCGATGATCCGACTCTCTACGGTCGGGACGATGAGACGGATGAATACAGCGACAGCGGCGCCTATGGCGAATCGCTCGAAGAGGATTTGGAAGAAGAGGAAGAAGAGGAAGAGGAACCCGTTCTCGTAGAAGAAGACGACGAGATCGCCGTGCCTGCCGTGCGGGAACCTGCGCCTCCAGCTCCTGTTCCATCCGGCGGCGGTAGCGGCGGGCCTCCCAAGAAAAAGGCGGTGAAGAAAGCTCCAGCCAAAAAGGCTCCGGCAAAGAAAAAAGCCGCCAGCAAGCCGAAGAAGGCTGCCAAAAAAGCGGCCAGGAAAAAACCGGCGAAAAAGGCTGCGAAGAAAAAGGCGCCAGCCAAGAAAAGAGCGGCAAAGAAAGCGCCGAAAAAAGCAGCCAAGAAAGCAGCTAAGAAAAAAGGCCGCCGTTAGCGGCTCGCACCTCTACAAGCCCGTCGTGGCGGAAGTCGGCATGCTCCGGCTTCCGCCATTTATTTTCCATCGCGCCATTTATTTTTCGCCAGGAATGATGGCCTCAGCTTCGATTTCCAAAAGCATCTCAGGAGAAACCAGCGCCGTTACCGCCATCATCGTGCTCGCAGGACGAATGTCCCCGAAAATTTCGCCGTGCGCTTTCCCCACCTGTTGCCAATCTGCAATATTCGTCAAAAAAATGCGCGTGCGAACCACATTTTCTAATGACCCGCCCGCCCGCTCCAGGGCGCTTTGAATATTCTTGAGCGTCTGTACCGCCTGCGCATAGGCATCGCCGATACCGACTATCTTGCCGTCGGCGCCCGTCGCGGTCGTTCCCGCAACGTGGATATGAGCACCGACACGCACCGCACGAGAGTAACCAACGATTGGCTCGTACGGTGAACCGCTGGAAATATTTGTCCGCTCCACTTCGCCTCCGTTTGCCGCGTCTTTGGTTGTAAATAGATTCGTACAATCAAGTTTTCGATCCACGTAATCCGAAAATTAGCAGCCGCCTCTTTTGACTGCCAACAGATAGCGCCGAAACCCATGCCCAGACTGGGCGTCTAACTACAGTAGTGGCTCAAAGGTGACTTGTGCCGACTATCGATTCGCGGTATCTAATCAGCAAGAAGTCTTATTCCGAATCGGGAATAAGAGGCACGCTTTGGAAAGGAAGTGGGGCCATGGAAATTCCGGAGACTCATCCGCTGCAAAAATTGTTTGTGGAATTAGTGGGCCGTCATTATGCCGAAGAGATCGGGATTCGCGATCCGCAAATCGTCGCTTATGTCGCCCATCTGCTATCCGAGTTTTGCGATGCCGAGCAGTTGCTGAAAATCCGGAACGCCGCCGGAAAGCCCTTAAACGACGTCGGCGAGATGCTGATTGAGTCGGACCCCGTGTATGGTCCCGCGCCTTCATTCGACCGCGAGCGCCAGGTCCGCAAGCATATCGGCGACTTCACGCTGTTTTACGCCGGCATGTTTCCAGAAAGCATCAATCACTATCGCCTGCGCCGGCAACGCGTCGAAAGTTTTGTGGATTGGGTGAAAGCCGGGAAGGAAAGCTACTACATCGTGTCCAAGTTCGAGGATTTCGAGTACGCGAAAGTCGCTCCGCTCTTCGCTCAACTCTCACAAAGCTTCGAGCAATGCGTCTACGGATTGAACCTCGTGAAGAACGAACTCGAGGTCATGCAACACCCAATCGCGCGCATGAGCAATGATCTGATCATGTAGAGGTTCGGACCTCTAAGCAGGAGGCGGTTAATAATCAGTCGTCCACCTCCACGTGATCAGATCGATCCACTGTCACGATTACGCACCATCCGCCTTCCGACAATCTCGTATTTCCCTTCCAGCACAATCTTCACCGCCTCCGAATAAGCGACATGCTCCTGCTCCAGAATCCGAGCCGCCAGCGTGTGCTCATCGTCGCCATCCAGCACCGGCACCGGTTTCTGGACGATGATCGCCCCGTGATCGAGCTCCTCATCCACGAAGTGCACGGTACATCCCGTCACCTTCACTCCGTAAGCGAACGCCTGCTGCTGCGCTTCCAGTCCAGGAAACGATGGCAGCAGCGAAGGATGAATGTTGAGAATCCTCGCCGGAAACTGCTGCACGAACCATGGCGACAACAGACGCATATAACCTGCCAGGCAAATCAGATCGACTTTATGTTCGTGAAGCGCGGCGACAACTTCGCGGTCGTGATCTTCCCGAGCCTTCCCTTTCGAAGGAATGGCGATTGCATTGAGTCCACGCGCGCGGGCGGTTTCAAGTCCGGCAGCGTCGGCGCGGTTCGAAATCACCGCCGCGATGCGAGCGTCGGGTATTCTGCCGGCCGCAATGCTGTCAGCAATCGCGACAAAATTGGAGCCACGCCCAGAAAGTAAGATGCCAAGGCTTTTCATCAGGGAAACATTATGAAGTCAGGGATCTAACTAAATACAACCTTGCGATCACCCTTGACGATGCGCCCGACGCTGTAGAATTTTTCGCCAGCGCGTTCCAGCAACGTCTGTGCTTTCTTGAATTTTTTGGCGGGAACCACGATCAGCATGCCTAGACCCATGTTAAAAGTACGCAGCATTTCTTCTTCGGCGACGTTACCGAGTTTCTGCAAATGTTCAAAGATCGGCAGCACCGGCCAAGTCCCGAGTTCAATCACGGCCGACGTCCCCTTGGGCAACACGCGCGGCAGATTTTCCGTGATGCCGCCGCCGGTAATATGCGCCAGTGCCGCCACGCAATCTCCTGCAATCATCTTGCGGATAATCGACCAGTAGCTGCGATGGGTGCGCATCAATTCATTGCCGACTTTGTTCTTGATCTCGCTCACAAAAGTCTCTGGAGAATATCCGGCGATTTCAAAAAGCAATTTGCGAGCCAGCGAGTACCCGTTGGTGTGCAGTCCGTTCGATGGCAATCCAAGCACGCAATCCCCGATCTGCACGTCTTTACCGCTGATAATGCGGTCGCGTTCCACCACTCCAACGATAAATCCAGCAAGATCGTACTCGCCATCGGGATAGAATCCCGGCATTTCGGCCGTCTCGCCCCCGATCAGAGCACAGCCATTGTGTTTGCATGCATCGGCCAGTCCGCCCACAACTCTTTCCACCACCTCTGGATCCAGTTTGCCGGTGGCCAGATAGTCCATGAAAAATAATGGCACCGCTCCTTGTACCGCAATGTCGTTGACGCAGTGATTTACCAGGTCGCCGCCGACCGTGTGGTGGACCTTCATCTCGAAAGCCACTTTCAATTTTGTGCCTACGCCATCCACGCTCGAAACCAGCACGGGATCGACATACTTCTTGTCCACGGAAAACAGGCCGCCGAATCCGCCAATCTCGCTCAGCACTCCCTTGGTGAAAGTTTTGTGAGCCAGATATTTAATGCGCTGCTTAGTGCGGTTGCCGCGATCGATGTTGACACCGGCGTCGGCGTAAGTAATGGAGTCGTTTTTGGCGGTATTCTGAGCCACTTTTCAGTCCGTCGTTGCCAGGGTAGAGAGATCCGGTGCGCCACCGAGTCGGAGGAAACATATCAAGCGCAACAAATTCTAGCACGTCTCTAGTTACGCCCGGAGAAACACAACAGACCTAACCGCAGACAGAAAACCCCGGCCAGAGCCGGGGTGCGAAAATGCAAATTTCAACAAGCTTATTTCGCCGGATCCTTCTTCATATCGTCTTTCTTCATGCTGTCTTTCGAATCTGTTGTGGTCTTCTTCGTTTTCTTTGTCTTGGCCGCTTTCTTGTCAGTCTTGCTCATGCTATCTGATTTGCTCATGCTGTCCGCCGGCTTGTCGGTGGTGGCTTGGGCAAAGGCAAACGACGACATGGAGACCGAAAGCGCAGCAGCGAATAGCAACGCGAGTACTTTCTTCATTTGTTGGATACTCCTTCAGAGTTTATACGCACACAACTCCCGGAAAGTTTGTGATCTGGTTGTACCGGGCCAGCGGAATTGTATGCCTTCGACTCGCCTTTGCAAAGCGCGATTGCCAAAAAAGCTATAATGCGTGGCCGATCATTTTTCGCCGGAGACAAGCATGAGAATACTGGCCGTTCTATTTTTCGCGGTAATGACGATTACGTTCGTGGCGGCACAACAAAACCAATCGCAGGATGCAACTCCCGATACCACGAAACAGGCCGCCTCCAAAAAGGACAAAAGCAGGAAGGAGCCGGCTTCGTCAACGCCCGTCGTCATGCCCGATAACGCCCCGCAAAACGGCAAACCCGAAGCAGCCAAGCCCGACTCCGCAGAAGCTGACGGCAAAGACGAGCATTACGATGTAACCGAAGTCCCGCCTGTAATCACGCACCATCAACTCACGCTGAACGGCAAAACGCTCAATTACACCGCAACCACCGGCCGGCTTCCTATTAAGCGGGAGGATGGCAAGACCGAAGCCGAAATGTTTTTCGTCGCCTACACGCTCGATGGAGAGGACTCCAATAAGCGTCCTCTGACCTTCGCCTTCAACGGCGGCCCCGGATCAGCATCCGTGTGGCTGCACATGGGAGCGCTCGGGCCAAAGCGCGTCGTCTTGCAATCCAACGGCTTCATGCCCGTTGCTCCCTACCGCCTCGAAGACAATCCCGACTCGCTGCTCGATCGCAGCGACGTCGTCATGATCGACGCCATGGCCACCGGATATTCGCGCGCCGCAAACGCCGAACTTACGAAAAAGTTTCTTGGCCTGAAAGGCGACATCCAGGCCTTCGGAGAATTCATTCGCCTCTACCTCTCGCGCTATGATCGCTGGAACTCTCCACTCTTTCTGCTTGGCGAGAGTTATGGCACCACCCGCGCCGCCGGCATCGCTGGATATTTAGCAGACCACGGCATCGCTTTTAACGGAGTGAGCACTTCTCTCGATGGCCGTGGATTTTCAGACCCTCGAGTGGAACAAATCCAACGACCTGCCCTACATGCTCCTGCTGCCAACCTTCAACATGATCGCCGCCTATCATCACAAACTCCCGGCCGATCTCACGCAGGATATGGCAAAAACCCGGGACGAAGTCGTTCGCTGGGCGACCACCGATTACGCGCTCGCTCTCGGCAAGGGCGACGCCTTGACGCCGGATGAACACCGCAAGATTGTCGACCAACTCTCCCGCTATCTCGGGCTTCGTCCCGAAATAATCGAACAGCACAACCTGCGTATCGATGTACCGACCTTCAACTACGAACTCCTGCTCGATCAAAAACTTGTTACCGGACGCCTCGATGGCCGCTTCAGCAGTCCTCTTCCCGACGAGGATCGCCCCGACTATGATCCGACCAGTGCTGCGATCCTGCCGCCCTACACATCGGCCTTCAACAACTACCTGCGCACCGAGCTGAACTACAAGTCTGACGCGCCTTATCGGGTTTTCGCCTACGACCAGCCCGGCTTTGAGAAGTGGGAATGGGGAAACGCCGAGCAAGGATTTCCCAGCACCGCAGGGGGATTGCGATCAGCGATGATCAAGAATCCATACATGAAGATTCTGGTGATGGAAGGCTATTACGATCTGGCCACTCCCTTTGCCGCCGCCAATTGGACCATGGATCATCTGAATCTGGGCGCGAAGTATCGCGAGAATGTCTCCTACGCCACCTACAAAGCGGGTCACATGGTCTACATCGATCGCGCCGAACACGACAAAATGAAGAAAGATCTGGTGGACTTCATGGATAAGTGTCTGGCGAAATAGAGGAAGACCCGAGGTCGATCGTTGACCCTGCTGCCGAAAATCACACGTCGAGCCCATGCGAGCTGCCGCCATCTTCGGTTTGGGGACTTCACCGGCGGACGCGAGGATGTTTCAGGCGGGCTCTCGAACCGAGTGGATAGACGGACTACCCGCTTCGTCCGCCGATGCCGACGCCGTTCTGATTTTCGGCGGAGACGGCACGATTCACCGCCATCTCCCAGCATTGGTGCGGCTCCAGCTTCCGGTGCTGATTGTCCCGAGCGGCAGCGGGAATGACTTTGCCCGCGCCCTGGGTCTGCGTTCCATCCGGGATTCTCTCCACGCCTGGCGCGACTTCGAGTCCGGAAAAATTGAACCACAGAAGGTCGACCTTGGAGTCATCACTCCATCTTCTTCAACGGACAATTCTCATTATTTCTGCTCGGTCGCGGGTTGTGGACTGGACTCCGCCGTCACTCGACGCGCCAATCAAATGCCGCGCTGGCTTCGTCGCCGGGGCGGTTATGCGCTGGCGATCCTGCCCTTACTGCTCAAACTGCCCACCTTCCCATTAACGCTGACCGAACCGAACGGTGAGTATCCTATCGCAAGCGATAAGCCCTGTCTGCTCGCCGCATTCGCCAACACCCAGTTCTACGGCGACGGCATGCGCATCGCCCCGCAAGCGGACTTCACCGACGGAAAGCTGGACATCTGCCGCATATCGGCGATGAACCCTGTCGAGCTCTCTTACATGTTTCCAACCGTGTATTTCGGAAACCATCTGCGTTCGCCGAAGGTCCAGTACGCGAAAGCCGAGCGGGTCCGCGTGGAGACAGAAATGCCGATGGATATTTACGCCGACGGAGAGTTTGTCTGCAAAACTCCCGCGGAGATTTTAGTGGCAGCACGAGCGTTGCGCGTGATTCGGTGTAGTAATGCGGCGTAGCCTCGCTGTCACACAACCCCGGTCCTACCGTACCCGTCCATACCGCGCGTCCAGCGCGAGATTCAGCTCAAGCACGTGAACTCGCGGTTCGCCAAAAAATCCCCACTGCCGATTCTCGGAATGCTCCTGCACCAGGCGAGCGACCTCAGCCTCAGGAACCTTGCGCTCGGCAGCCACCCGTCGAATCTGAAAATTCGCGGCCGCCGGAGTGATATCAGGATCAAGTCCCGAACCCGACGTCGTCACCAGGTCCACTGGGATCGAGGCGCCAGGGTTCTCCGCCTGCAGCTTGGCGACATCACCATTCACCCGCGTGATCAGCTGCGCGTTGGTCGGACCCAGATTCGAACCGGCGGAAGCGCTAGCGTCGTAGCCTGCCGCCCCAGCAGCAGAGGGCCGCGAATGAAAATATCCCGGGCCAGAGAATGGCTGCCCGATGAGCCGCGAACCTACTACGGTTCCGTCCTGCGCGTGAATGAGTTCGCCGTTCGCCTGCCGCGGAAAAATAAGCTGCGCCAGTCCAGTCACGACCAGCGGATAAATAATCCCCAGCACAACAGTAGTTGCAACCGTCATCAGAACGGCCGTGATTAGATTTTTCTTCATGAGTCTTCTCGAACCCCGAACTTCCTCACACCAACTTGATGCCGGTGATCAGCATGTCAATTACCTTGATGCCGATGAACGGGACCACCAGCCCGCCGAATCCATAAACGAGCAGATTTCGCCGCAATAGAGATTCCGCGCTCATCGCCTTGTACGCGACCCCGCGCAGCGCCAGCGGAATCAACGCCACAATGACGAGTGCGTTAAAAATGACGGCCGAAAGCACGGCCGATTGCGGCGTCTGCAGCCGCATGATATTCAGTGCATTCAGCACGGGAAATGTTCCCGCAAACATCGCCGGAATAATCGCGAAATATTTAGCGACGTCGTTCGCAATCGAAAAAGTGGTAAGCGCTCCGCGCGTCATCAACAATTGTTTGCCGATCGCCACCACTTCAATCAGCTTGGTGGGATTCGAATCCAGGTCCACCATATTTCCGGCTTCTTTCGCCGCTTGCGTCCCGGTATTCATGGCGACGCCAACATCCGCTTGCGCCAGCGCGGGCGCGTCGTTCGTGCCATCGCCCGTCATCGCCACCAACTTGCCGTCGCCTTGCTCGCGACGAATCAAATCCATCTTGTCCTTGGGAGTCGCCTCAGCGAGAAAATCGTCCACCCCAGCTTCTCGCGCTATGGCCGCGGCCGTCAGCGGATTATCGCCCGTGATCATCACTGTCTTAATTCCCATCGCGCGCAGCTGATTAAATCGCTCGCGCATTCCGCCTTTTACGATGTCTTTCAGGTAAATTACGCCCAGGGCGCGCTGATTCTCCGCGACCACCAGTGGAGTTCCACCCGATCGTGCGATCTGTTCCACGATGGCCTGAACTTCACGCGGCAGAGACGTACCGAACTGATTCAGATATTTGATAATGGCGTCGACCGAGCCTTTGCGAATTTCGCGGCCGTCCAGGTTCACACCCGACATCCTGGTTTGCGCCGTAAAAGGAACGAAGACCGCTTCGTGGGAAGCCAGTTCGCGGCCGCGCAGGTTGTACTTTTCTTTCGCCAGCACAACAATCGACCGGCCCTCCGGGGTTTCATCCGCGAGCGAAGAAAGTTGCGCGGCATCCGCCATCTCGGCCGCCGTGATTCCCGGCGCGGAAATAAACTCCGCCGCCTGGCGGTTGCCGAGCGTGATCGTGCCGGTCTTGTCGAGCAGCAAAGTGTTGACATCACCCGCGGCCTCTACCGCGCGTCCGGACATGGCCAGCACATTGTGCTGAACCAGGCGATCCATGCCCGCAATACCAATGGCCGAAAGCAGGCCGCCAATCGTCGTTGGTATCAGGCAAACGAGCAGCGAGACTAGAACAAACACGGTCTGCGGCGCACCCGAGTAAATCGCGAACGGCTGCAACGTAATCACCGCTAATAGAAAAATAATGGTCAGGCCAGCGAGCAGGATGTTCAGCGCAATTTCATTCGGAGTCTTCTGCCGTTCCGCACCCTCAACCAGCGCGATCATTCGGTCAAGGAAAGTCTCCCCCGGATTCGAAGTGATGCGAACCTTGATTACGTCGGACAGCACGCGCGTTCCGCCAGTCACGGCCGACCGGTCGCCACCCGCTTCGCGGATCACTGGCGCAGATTCTCCCGTAATCGCCGACTCATCGACCGAAGCCACGCCTTCGATCACTTCGCCGTCACCGGGGACAAGTTCACCCGCGACCACCATCACAATATCTCCAGATCGCAGCTTCGAACTCGGTACGGTTTCTGTCGTTTCGTGCGCCGTCCCATTGGCCAGCAGGCGCTTGGCCACAGTTTCAGACCGGGCTTTGCGCAGCGTGTCGGCCTGGGCTTTTCCGCGCCCTTCAGCCATTGCCTCCGCAAAATTCGCAAACAGCACCGTGAACCACAGCCAAAGTGTGATCTGCAGATTGAAGGCGAAGCTCTGCTTCTCGCGGAAAAGCAGCAGCGTCGTCACCACGCTGCCTACCTCAACCACGAACATGACGGGATTCTTCATCATGGTGCGAGGATCGAGCTTAACCACGGCGTCGAGCAACGCCCGCCGTATGATTTTTGCGTCCCACAAACTCTTGCTTTTCTTTTCTGCCATGGTTTTATTGAGAATGTTTTTCTTTTAGAACGTTTTCTTCAGAACGGTTTTCGTCAGAGCCTTCTGCTTCAGAAAGTCTTGCCCGCCATCATCAGCAGGTGTTCCAGTACGGGCCCCAGACTCAGAGCCGGGAAAAATGTCAGCGCCCCTACGATCACGATCACCGAGACCAGAAGCAGGCTAAAGAGTGGCGTGGTTACGGGAAACGTGCCCGCCGAGGCAGGAACTGTTTTCTTCTTCGCCAGATTCCCAGCGATCGCCAACATGGGGATGATCATGAAAAACCGCCCCACCAGCATCGTCATCGCACCCGCGGTGTTGTACCAGGGCGTATTGCCGTTCAATCCCGCGAAGGCCGAACCGTTATTCCCCGCCATCGAAGTAAACGCATAGAGGATTTGCGTCAGCCCGTGGGGTCCCGCATTGCTGATGCTTGATGTTCCAAAACCCTCAACCGCCGAAATCCCAGTCAGCACCAGAATGATCAGCGGAAAAACCAACGTGACCAGCATCGCCATCTTCACGTCATAAGCTTCGATTTTTTTGCCCAGATACTCAGGCGTACGGCCGACCATAAGTCCCGCGATGAACACCGCGAGAACAACGTAGATCAAGATGCCGTACAGACCAGCGCCTACTCCTCCGAAAACAGTCTCGCTCAGCATGATGTTGACCAGCGGCACCAATCCCCCCAAGGGAGTAAACGAATCGTGCACGCCATTGATGGCGCCGCAACTAGCATCTGTCGTGACCGTGGCGAAGAGCGCGGAATTGGCGATGCCAAACCGCACTTCCTTGCCTTCCATGTTGCCGCCCGACTGCAGAGCGCTGACATGTTGGTCTACACCACGAAGCAAAGGATTCCCCTTCGCCTCTGCCCAGTAAGCAGCCGTCACGCCACACAAAAACAAAACCGCCATCGCTGCCCACACTGCCCAGCCATGACGTTGCGAGCCAGTCATTCGTCCCAACGTATAGGTAAGACCAGCCGGGATCGCGAAGATCGACAGCATCTGCAAGAAATTGCTGAGCGGCGTGGGATTCTCAAACGGATGCGAGCTGTTGGCATTGAAGAATCCACCGCCGTTCGTGCCCAGCATCTTGATCGCTTCCTGCGAAGCAACCGGACCTTGCGCAATCGTCTGGTCGGTCACCGTGTCCATCACTGCTTTGCCGTCCGGCCCAACCATTGGCTTGCCGTCAGCTCCCATCTTCTGCACCTGCTGCTGTTCCACAAGCTTCGCCGTGTCATACGGCTTGAGGTTCTGGACGACTCCCTGCGAAACCAGCAGCAAAGCGTAGACGACGCACGCCGGCAACAGCACCCACAGCATCGAACGGGTCATATCAACCCAGAAATTTCCGATCGTTTCTTTCTCTTTCCGCGCGATTCCCCGAATGAACGCGATCGCCAGCGCAATACCCACTGCTGCCGAAGCGAAATTGTGATAAGCGAGGCCGGCCATTTGCGTGAGATAGCTCATGGTCGATTCGCCTGAATAATTCTGCCAGTTGGTGTTAGTCGTGAAAGACGCAGCCGTATTGAAAGCCAGAATCGGGGCCACGGCGCCGAATTTCTGGGGATTCCACCACGGTACCCACTGCTGCACTCGCTCCAACAAATAGAGCACCAGCATGGACGCGCCGCTGAACACCAACATGCTGAACGCGTATTCCGTCCATCGCATCTCGTGCTGTTCATCGACGCCGGTTACGCGGTAAAGTGCCCGCTCCATCGGCCGCAGCATGGGATCGAGGAAAGTTTTCCCGCCGCTGAACACTCTCGCCATGAAGACGCCGAGCGGCTTCGTAATCGCCAAAATCAAGGCCAGGAATACAGCGATCTGCATCCAGCCATTGCTAGTCATTTCAAAAGTTCTCCGTCAGAATTTCTCCGGCCTCAGAAGCGCGTAAAGCAGGTACACCATTAAAGCCGCGCTAATCGCCAACATGATGATCGATTCAGAATTCATAAATAATTCGCCCTCAGCGAATCCGATCGCAGAAATGCACGTAACCGACCGACACCGCGAAAAATAAGATCGTGACCACAACCAACGTGACGTCTAGCACAAGATCCCCTCACCTTCGACACAAACTCGATCTGCAACTGAAATCCGCTGGCTGACTAATGTCTCCGCTCGCGAGACGCGCCTCGTGCTTCGGTCATCAGCGCTACCAGAAACCTCAGCAGGAACGCCTCGCATAACGCGCATATCAGGAACAGATAAGCCATCACGGCCTTCGCAAGAGCCGCCGTCCCAAGATCCATTACATAGGCGTGCCCGTAAAGCGGAGATAAGTAGTTCGTTAAGAAGTCATAAAGAAAAAGTAGTCACAAAGAAAATTTGGGTTGCAACCACGCGCTTTCCTCAGCAGCCCCACTCCGCTTCGCCAGGCTTCGCGAAATATCTTCGGGACTGGCGCTCACCCGGAATGACTTCGACTTCCAGTAGCGCTAACCGCGCGGCGGCCACCAGCCTGCGCTTTTCCGCCGGGGGCACATCCGCCCACGCATCGCACGTGCGGACGCACGCCGCGTGTCCTGACTCATCGGCGAGCGCCTCGTGGTAGTGATGAAATAGCTGAGCAAACCTTTCCGGTGATACTTCTTCAATCGACATGATTTCGATCCCCTTCTGCCAGCCAGCATTCACTGGCTTCAATACATTGGATAAGAAAGGGCATAAACTCTGCGTAAATTGAAAATAATGAAACCATAAGCATCAGGCGGGACAAGTTTAAGAAGAAAAGAGCAACAGGCGAGGCAGAGAACTACTCTCCCGGTTCGAAGCGATAACCTACCCACGGATCGGTCACGATGTAGCGCGGAGAATTGGGCGAGGGTTCCAGTTTCTTGCGGAGTTGTGCCACGAACACGCGTAGATATTCGACTTGCTCCGTGCTTTCGCCGCCCCACACCGCAGCCAGCAGAGCGCGATGCGTGAGCACTCTTCGCGGCTGCCGCGCGAGAAACGCGAGTAAGTCGAATTCTTTCGGAGTCAGGTGGACCGCGCGATTCTTCACAAAAACGCTGCGCGATCCCAGGTCGATCTTAAAATCGCCTTCTTCAATCGCCGTCAGTTCCGACTCTTCCGTTCGCGAGCGGCGCAGATTCGCGCGCACACGCGCCAGTAGCTCTTCCATGCCGAACGGCTTGGTCACGTAGTCATCGGCGCCGGCATCAAGAGCCTTCACCTTGGTTCGCTCTTCGCCTCGAACCGAGAGCACGATAATCGGAACCTGGCTCTTCGCACGCAGGCGTCGGCACAGTTCCAGCCCATCCATGTTGGGCATCGCCAGATCGGTGATCACCAGGTCCGGCGTCCAATCCTTCATGATTTCGAGCGCGGTTTCGCCGTCATTGGCCACGCGAATGTCGTAGCCGTGGCTGGAAAGAGACGTACGCAGAACACGCGTAATCTGCGATTCGTCATCCACCACCAGAATGTGTTTATGTTCCGCCATCCCGATCAGTTCGGTTCCTGCGTCACGATGTGTACATCTACGGCCGGCGCGTCGCGCAAAAATTGATGGATCGCCGAAAGATAGAAATATCGTTTCCATCCCCTCGTCGCCGAACGCCCAAACACAACCTGCGTGATGTGTTTTTCATTTACAAATTCCGCGACGGCTTCAGCCACAGTCTTTCCCTGCACTCGCGCGATGGTCGCCCCCACGTTCTCGGCGAAGCGTATATTTGCGGCGAGCGTCCGCTGATTCGCCTCGCTCTTGTCTTGTCCCAGGTCGGTGTAAACCACAAAGAGCTCAGCATTCATGGCCTGCGCCATGCGCGCGCCCCGCGCAATCAGATACTGCGCCGCCGGATTCGAGCTGATGCACACGGCAATGCGCTCGCGGATCGCAACCGCGCCTCGATCATTTTCTTGCTCGCCGCGATGTTGCTCCAGGCTCAGATCGACCTGTTGCGCTACCTGGCGTAACGCCAATTCCCGCAGCGCAATTAGATTGGTTTCGCGAAAGAAATTTTCCAGCGCGCGCCCCACCCGCTCCTGCGGATAGACGTCGCCACGCCGCATGCGGGCCTGCAACGCCTCCGGAGTCAGATCGATCATCACCACTTCATTGACTCGTTGCAGCACCCAGTCCGGAACCGTCTCCCGCACCTGGATCCCCGTGACTCCCTGCACCGTCGGAGTCACGCTCTCCAGATGCTGAATGTTCATTGTCGATAGGACGTCGACCCCAGCATCGAGCAGTTCCAGCACATCCTCGTAGCGCTTGCGATGTTTGCTGCCTTCAATGTTTGTGTGGGCCAGTTCATCGATCAGCGCAACGCAAGGTTTGCGCGCCAGAATGGCGTCCACGTCCATCTCTTCGAAGGCCGCGCCTTTGTACTCGATCTCTTTGCGCGGCACGACTTCCAGGCTGCTCACCAATTCCCCCACAGCCTTTCGGCCGTGAGTTTCGATCACTCCGATCACGACATCCTCGCCGCGAGTGTGCCGCCGGATCGCTTCCGTCAGCATCGTGTGCGTCTTGCCCACGCCCGGAGCGTATCCCAGAAACAGCTTGAACCGCCCGCCCTTCTTAGTCGTCGGCGAACATTCCTCCAGCCATTGCTCAGGAGTCTTGGTCATCGCGCCTATTGTCGTCGAGAAGAAGAAAGCTTGCAAATTTTGCGGAGGCTACCTGATCTTGTCATACAATCGCCTCGTGAAAGCCGCCGCCAGATCGGGCACAGGATATCTCCTCGCGGTGCTGTGGGTCGCGGGAGTTACTCTGGTCGGCGCGCGTTGGCTCCATCTCAATCCCACCACCATGGCGCTCGTCTTTCTGCTGGGAGTTCTCGGAATCTCCGCCACCTGGGGATTGCAGCAAGCCGTCTTCATGTCGGTCATCGCCACGCTCGCGTTTAATTATTTTTTCCTGCCGCCGGTCGGCACGTTCACTATCTCCGATCCCCAAAACTGGATCGCGCTTTTCGCCTTCCTCGCTACCGCCGTTACCGCCAGTGAATTGTCCGAGCGAGCCAGACGAGGAGCCCGCTCAGCCGTCGAGCGCCGTCAGGAACTCGAACGCCTTTATGCCTTCAGCCAGCTCTTGCTCTCCAGCGACAATCCTGCCGAGTTATTGAACCTGATTCCGCGCTACGTCGTGGAGTCTTTCGGTATTCGCTCCGCCGCGGTTTGGCTCTCCAGCCGCAGTGACGTGTATCGCTCCGGACCTGCCATCGACGGATTAGAATCACGCGATCTTCAGCTCGTCGCCCTGCGCGGCGAGCCCCGAGGCGACGCCGCCCAGCAACTCGCTTTCATGCCGCTGCGCATGGGCATGCGCGTCGTCGGCTGCATGGGTGTCGCGGGCTCCGTTCTCTCGCGCCAAACCTTAGAGGCCATCGGCAGCCTGATCGCGATCTCCATTGAGCGCGCCGGCGCTGTAGAAAAACTCAGCCGCGCCGAAGCCGCTCGCGAAAGCGAGCAGTTGCGTTCTGTGCTCCTCGATTCGGTCACGCACGAATTTCGCACGCCCCTCACCGCCATCAAAGCTTCCGTGACTTCTTTGCTAGGCAGTGCCAGCAATTCCTCCGAACATTCCGCCGAGGAAAGGCAAGAGCTGCTCACCATCATCAACGAGGAGAGCGATCGCCTGAACCGCCTGATCGGAGAAGCTGCGGAGATGGCTCAGCTCGACGCCAACAAAGTGGAGTTCCGCTTCGAACCTGCGCCCATCGCCAATCCCGTCCACGAAGCGCTCGACGAACTCAAGCAACTCCTGGTTCATCATCCCGTGGAAGTCAGAATTCCACCCGGCCTTCCCAACGCGCGCATGGATTCCGTGCACATCAAAGAAGTTCTCGTGCACCTGATCGAGAACGCGGCCAAGTATTCGCCCGCCAGCGCTCCCATCCGCATCACCGCCGAAGCGAACAATCACATACTCACCACCAGCGTCGCCGATCGTGGCCCTGGCATCGATGATTTCGAGCAGTCCCTGGTTTTCGAAAAGTTTTATCGTGGCAGAAATCAGCGCGTGCAAGTCCACGGCACCGGCATGGGACTCGCGATTTGCAAAGCCATCGTAGAAGCCCACGGCGGCCGTCTGGGGGTTACTAGCCAGTTGGGCCATGGGTCGGTTTTTTATTTTAGTCTGCCGGAAGGATGATGCCTTCGAACGAGCGCTCTAGCCGCCGCTGGCTGCCGCGTTAGCGCTGCGATTGCTGGCCAGCAGCTTCAGCATTGTCAGATCATCGGCCGGCCGGGAGTAGAAATATCCCTGTACCATCTCGCAGTTGTACTGTTTGAGTAGATTGATTTGCTCTTCCGTCTCAGTGCCTTCGGCAACAACTTTCAAGCCAAGATTGTGCGCAAGAATGATGATGGCGCGCACGATTGCGCAATTTTCCGGATCGCTGTCCATGTTCGAAATAAAGGCCCGGTCAATTTTCAAAGTGTCCACGGGCATCCGGCGCAAGCGGCTGAGCGACGAATAGCCCGTGCCAAAATCATCGATGCTCAAGCGCACACCGAGCGCCTTCAGCTGTGCCAGCACGTGACCGGATTTCTCCGCGTCGCCCATAGCGATGGTTTCTATGATTTCGATCTGCAAGCAGCTGGGATCTATCCCGGTCTGCTCGAGGGATTTTCCGATTCCACCCGCTAGGTCGGGCTGTGCGAATTCTTTGGAGGTGACGTTCACGCTCATGGTTAGAGGTGGGTTCGAAGGAAATTCTGATTGCCAGTGTCGTAGATGCTCACAAGCCTCCCGCAGCAGATTTCGATTCATGGGGATGATGAGCCCGGTTTCCTCCGCAACCCCAATGAAATCCATCGGAGGAACCATTCCCTCCGGGCGCTGCCACCGCGTTAGCGCCTCAAAGCCCGCAATCTTGCCGGTTTGCAGCCGCACAATGGGCTGGTAGTAGACCCGAAATTCTCCCTGGTCGAGAGCCTTGCGCAGGTCCGTTTCCATCCGCAATCGTTTGACCGCATTGGCGTGCATGGCCGTGTCAGAAACCTCGCACCGGGCCTTGCCTGCGCGCTTGGCACGGTACATGGCGATGTCCGCGTCGCGCACCAGATCCTCGGCCTGTGTGTGAGGGCTGACGCTGGAAGCGATCCCTATGCTTGCCGAAATTACAATCGCCTCCTGGTTGATGACAAATGGAGTCGCCAGTTCCCCTTGAATTCTCTCCGCAACGCGAACCGCTTCAATGGGATCACGAATGTCGTCCAAAAGAATCGTGAACTCATCACCACCAAGTCGGGCCAGGTTGCCATCGTCAGCTGTCCTGTCAGGAACCTCGGCCATGCGCGGACGCGAAACAGTGTCAACCCGCCGCACTGATTCCCTCAATCTTTGCGCGATTTGAATCAGCAATTCATCGCCGGCAGAGAGTCCCAGACTGTCATTGACGACCTTGAACTCGTCAACGTCGATGAGTAGCACGGAGAATTTGTAATTTGTATGTCTTTTGGAGAGAGTAAGAGCGTGCTGCAGCCGGTCGAGAAATAGAGCGCGGTTGGGCAGATTCGTGAGGCCATCGTGGAAGGCATTGTGCGCCAGCATTTCCTCGGCCCGTTTCCGCTCGGTGATGTCGCGGTTCACAATGACCAGTTTGTCGGCCTTGCCTCTTGCGTTCCGGATCGGGCTCGCAGTCGATTCCAGGGTGCGCCAAGACCCATCTTTGTGGCGAACCCGATATTCCATCCTTTCTCCGAGCCCGCTGAGGCGGGCTTTTCCCGCCGCCTGTATGACTCGCTCCCGATCGTCAGGATGAATTTGCTCGAGCGACGAAGTGTCTTTCAGATCTTCGGGAGAATACCCGAGAACCTTTAAATACGCAGGACTGTTGTATAGCCGCCGCCCATCGGCGTCGACAAGCGCGATCATATCGGCGGCATTTTCACTGATGAGTTGAAAAAGCTGATCGCGCTCCGCCAGCTGACGGCGAATACGGTGGAGTTGCAGATGCTGATAGATTGCGTAAAAGTCAAAGAGTAATACCAGAGCCGCCAGCCCGCGTACCCACTCCCTCAGATCAAACCAGTACGAAACGTTGGTCGACCGCTCGAACCAGGGGAAAGTGAACGAAATGATTCCCAGGGTCAAAGCCAGGGTTACGGCAACCGCGAAGCCCCATAGCCACCACTCGCGACCTTCGATGCGACGCATCTCGACCGGAATTGCCTGAGGGCTGTGGCGGCCCACTTGTTGGAATGATTGCGGATCCATGACCTGTGTCTATTCTCGCCGCAGACTAAGCTACTTGCAGCCTCCAAAGGATCGTAGGATCGGTTACGAAAGGAGCGAGACTTTAATTATCGAGATTAGGCGCGGGGGTCTCAAGTTGTCGGAATTGGTCGGCCAGGGCTGCGGGAAGATTTTCTTCCAACCTATGCAAAAGCCATTCTTGCAACACCGAGCTCAGAGGCGGCGAAATGGCCGAAAATTGCAGACCCAGATACGACTCCTTGCACCAGCAAATCGTCGCTCCCACCACGAAGCGCAATTCCTGACGCGGAAGGATGAAGCGTAACTGCACCTTGGCGCCGGGCGGGAGCAAGGTCGAAGTGGCAATCGCGATTCCACTTTCGCTGATGTTCAAGCTCTGGCCACGAATCTCTGGCATGCCCGGCCGGCAAATCGCCACCGTGATCTTGACCGGGCAACGGAAGTAGCGGCGGCGCTCCCGTAAGATCAGGCCGTACGCAACCCTCAAACTGCGGCCAAGCGACGGCAGGGTAAGAGGCCTTCTAAGCACAAAATTAGACCCCGCCTTGAACGCACCGCTGGTCTCTGCATCGTTGTCGCTGACGGTGAATACCACGGCAGTTCGATTCGAAGGCGATAGCCTCACCCTTTCTAAGATTTCACTCACTTGGCTGCCCAGCTGGAAATCAACAATTACGGCTTCGAACTTCCGTCGGTGCACCAGGGTCAGCGCCGCCGGAACATCGCCACATACTTCCGGTGACATGGCAAGTTGCTGCAGCGACTCCTTGAGTTGCTGAATCGTGACCACATCATTGGATACAAGCAGTGCACCGGCAATGGCGACGGACGGTGCGGCTGCATTCGCGTTACTCATCTTCATTCACCTTCAGATCATCTCTTGCTCGCAGGGAACCACGTTTGCCATGAGAACGTGCAAGAGGACTGCCAATCGAAGACATGAAGAGGACATCAGAAGGACGTAGCTCGTCAGCAACTCATCAAGCTAGTTGTATTGAAATTGCCATCCATTCTTAAATGCATGTAGAAGGCTCAGGTTTACACCTCGCTCCTCTGGTGGCCGATCCCATCGTGAATCCCCGTCGTGCATCCCGATTGTGACCAAATGAAAGGTCACCGAATGCCAAAACGGGATTACACTCAAGGCTCAACCCTACGCCAGCGTACCGACGACGCAATCTGTTCCTCATTACTCTTTTGTTTTATGAAAGCCCTCCCCCCTTATACGCACAATCCGCGGGAAATCCATTCCTGCGGAAGCCGCATACATCGCCTCGGCCGAGAAACCGGTTCATAACGAATGTGCAGTCATGAAATTGCTGGAAACTTTCCGGGAAAAACAGCGGCGAGATCTCAAGCGCGCTGCTTGATGCGGGTTGAAAATCGTACTGGCGCGATGTGGTGGGCCCACTAGGATTTGAACCTAGAACCAACAGATTATGAGTCTGCTGCTCTAACCGTTGAGCTATGGGCCCGTTGGGTGCATCGCCCGGAGTTGTCGGGGCAAGGGCTTGGGCCTCTATTTTCGCACAGTCGCGGTGGGACGCGGTGTCCAGGCGGCGGGCCTGTTTTGAATTGGAGCCAGCCAGCGGAAGAGGATCGTCGCGGCTAGCGCTCCGGCGAGTTGCGCGGCGATGAAGAGTGGGACATCTTGCGGGCGGATTCCGGCGAAGGTGTCGGAAAAAGCGCGGGCAATGGTCACGGCGGGATTTGCGAAGGACGTTGAGGCGGTGAACCAGTACGCGGCGACGATGTAGCTGGCCACTGCGTAGGGAACGGCGCTTGGGGTTCGGCGCGAGCATCCCCAGATTACGGACAAGAGTCCGAAGGTGGCGACGAACTCGCTGAGGAGTTGCGCTGGGCCTTGCCTGGCGTGGGTCGATAACGAATAGGACGGCAGTCCGAACATGAGGTGCGCGATGATGGCGCCCGCTATCCCTCCGGCGCACTGCGCGACGATGTAGACCAGCGCTTCCCGCCATTTGATACCGTGCTCGATCGCATCGGCGAGACTCACGGCTGGATTCAAGTGAGCGCCGGAGATGGGGCCGAAGGTGAGGATGAGCGCTACCAGTGCGGCTCCGGTGGCGATGGTGTTGGCGAGCAGTGCGATGGCGACGTTGCCGCCTGCTAGACGCTGCGCCATGACGCCGGAGCCGATGACAGCGGCGACGAGGAAAGCAGTCCCGAGAAATTCGGCGGTTAGTCGCGCGTGCAGGCTCGGCTTCATTGATCGCATTTCATCGAAGCCCGATGTTTTTGATTTCTCGCTGGATCGCGAGCTTGTCGATCGTGGCTAAAGGCAGACTTAGGAAAAGATCGATGCGGCGCTCCAGCATCATGAAGGCGCTGCGATAGGCGCGGTCGATTTCGTCGGGCGTTCCGGTGACTGCGGCAGGATCTGAGATCCCCCAGTGCGCACTGAGCGGGTGTCCTGGCCAGATCGGGCACACTTCTTTCGCCGCGTTGTCGCAGACGGTGAAAACGAAATCGAGTTGCGGCGCGTCGGGCTTCGAGAATTCTTCCCAGCTTTTACTTCGGAGTCCATCGGTTGGAATGCCGGCATTCTGCAGCTGCTCGATTGCCTGTGGGCGCACACTGCCGGAGGGCTGGCTTCCCGCGCTGTAGGCCGTGAAGTTGGGGCGGCCTTTGCAGTTCATGATGGCTTCAGCCATGATGGAGCGCGCGGAATTTCCGGTGCAGAGGAAGAGAACGTTATAGTGCATGGCTCGGCTTTACGGCTCGCACAAAGGCGCTGAGGATTTTCCCGTCGACCTGGGGCGCGATCGCATCCACATCGATGTTCTGTCCGGTGAGGAATTCGCGGGCGTCTTCGACCCGATAGACGCGGGTTTGCTCGATCTCGATGCTTTCGAATCCGGCATGCTGTAGCTTGCTGCGGTACTCATTTTCTTCGAGTGCGCCGGCCACGCATCCGACCCACAGCATCACGCTGCGGCGAATTTCGGCGGGGATTTCTCCGCGAGTTACTACGTCGGAGACGGCGAAGCGTCCGCCGGGCTTCAGGACGCGAAAAGCTTCACGCAGGACCTGGCTCTTGTCGGCGGAAAGATTGATCACGCAGTTGGAGATGATGACGTCGACGCTGTTGTCGGGCAGCGGGATGTGCTCGATCTCGCCTTTCAGGAACTCGACGTTCTCGACTCCGGCTTTGCGCTTGTTTTCGTTCGCGAGGGCGAGCATCTCGTCGGTCATGTCGAGGCCGTAAGCCTTGCCAGTGGCTCCGACTCGCTTGGCTGAGAGCAACACGTCGATACCTCCGCCGGAACCGAGATCGAGGACGATTTCGCCGGCGTTCAGCCGGGCGAGCGCGGTGGGGTTGCCGCAGCCTAGCGAGGCTTGCAGCGCCTGCTCGGGAATTTCGCCGGCCTGGGACGCGTCGTAGAGGTTCGAGGTGATGGGATCGCATCCGCAAGAGGGCGTGGCTCCGCAGCAGGAGCTTCCTCCGCTGCCGACTCGCAACGCGGCTTCGGCGTATTTGTCTCTGACGACTTCCTTGATGTTTTCAGCGGCTATGTTTTCTGTGGTCATGGTGTCCTTCTATTTGCAGATTTGAATTACGTTCTCGATCTTCACGACCTTGTTGCGGGTGCAGCACTCGGCGTAGAGGAACTGGAGCAATCCCTGCAAGGTGCCGGTGTCCGCGATGTAGCGGAGGAAGGTTCCGTTTCTTTCGACGCGGACGAGATCCTCGCCTTTGAGTTTGTCCAGGTGATGGGACAGGGTGGAGTTCGGGATATCGAGCTCCTCTTGAATTTCGCCGACGACCAGACCCTCGGGGTGGGCGGAGAGAAGCAGCTGCATGATACGCAGGCGCGGCTCGGTTCCCATGGCGGAAAACATGTCCGCGTATTTGGCGACCTGTTCGGCTGACTTCTTGGACTGAACTGCTTTCATATTTCTAGAATTGCAGAAATAAGGGAAGGATGTCAAGCCGACGCGGAACAAGTGCATCGCCCCGGCGTTGGTTACCGCCTCATGGCTCCTTTTCGGGCGCTTACCCGCTCACCCAGACCCGGGTTACCACCGTCACACATTACGAACGGCAGTAGCACCGCCACACCCCATCGCCGTCGTATGATTTCGACAGAAGCATTGCCGCAATGAAAAAACTCCGCTTCCTGCTGTCGCTCACCAACGACGATAACGATTACCAGATCGAGCAGACCTCCGCCGCCCGTCAGGCCGCTCACAAGATGGGGATCGATCTTGAAATCGTCTACGCCGGCAATGAAGGCATCGTGCAGAGCCAGCAATTGCTCGCAGGCATCCAGTCGGCGACCGCGCCGCGAGCCGACGCCATCATCTTCGAACCGGCCGGGTCGACCGCGCATCCGCAGATTGCGCGCGCCGCCGCATCCGCTGGCGTCGGAATCGTGCTGCTCAACTACGACGCGGACTACATCGCCGACCTACGCCGCCTTTTCCACGTGCCCGCGTTTTCCATCACCTCGAACCACGAGGAGATTGGCCGCATCCAGGGACAGCAACTCGCCGCCGTAATTCCCGCTGGCGGCATCGTCCTCTACATTCAAGGACCGCCCGAAAGCTCGGCCGCCAAGCAACGCTACACCGGATTGCTCGAAACCAAATCCGAAAACATTCAGCTCCGGGTGTTGAAGGCCCAATGGACGGAAGCGAGCGCCTACAAAGCCGTCAGCTCCTGGCTCCGCTTGTCCACTTCACGTCAGGCGCCAATTGAAGCCGTTTGCGCGCAGGATGATTCCATGGCCATCGGCGCCCGCAAAGCTTTTGAAGAATGCCGCGAGCTGCGCGACCAGTGGCAGAAGATGCCGTTCCTGGGTTGCGATGGCCTCCCGAAAACTGGCCAGGAGTGGGTGCGAAACAAAACATTGACCGCTACGATCTCTATCCCGGCAAATGCCGATCTCGCCATCGAGATGATGGTGAAAGCAATCGCCAACGGCACGCTGCCTCCGGAGCGCACCTTCACCCTGGCGAAATCGTTCCCCACAACAGAAGTCCTCGCGCAGCAAACGAGACGAGCTCGAGCCGCAACCCGCTAATTTTTCCTTTGTGATTGCCCAATAGAAAACAGCGCGGACTAAACCGCAGCCGCACATCTGCCCATCGGCCGCTTCAAGAGGCGACCTCTTAGTGCGCGGGCGGCACCGGAGCCGGCGTAGCCGCAACTGGCGTCGGACTGTTATTGACCAGATCTTTCAATTCCTTGCTGGGCTTAAAAAACGGAATCTTCTTGGCAGGAACTTCCACGCGATCCCCCGTCTTTGGATTGCGCCCCACGCGCGGCTTCCTCTGCCGCGTCCGGAAACTGCCAAAGCCGCGAATTTCGATCTTATCGCCGACGCGCAGCGAGCGCACCACGCTGTCAAAGATCGTATCCACAATCACTTCGCTGTCTTTGCGTGTCAGTTCCGCCAGCCGGGAAACTTCCTCGATCAGGTCAGCCTTCGTCATATGCCTCTTCACTCCCTTTGGGGCCGGTTCCTTTTCAGGAATCCGTCAGGCCCGAGGGCTTTGCCGCCCTTCTCCCTATAACCTTCTCAAATTTAAGGGGTTCTGCGCAAGTAGGGAAGTGAGCACCGTCTAACCATCTGAGACCGGTCACCGCTATTCCCGACGCGCTATTTCCAAAGGTAGTAAAAACCCACCTCTTGCTCCAGCAACTTCTCCCGCGTAGGCAAATAGTCCGAAACATCGCCAAACAGCAAATCGAGACCGGACCGCCTTTCCTTCGGAGGCCACACCAGATTCGGTTCGCCCGATATATTCACCGCGCGCGCCGTATCCTTCACCGCCCCCTCGAAGTCGGTAAGCTGATCGACCATTTTCATCGACAGCGCCTGTTCACCGGTCCACACTTTCCCGTTGGCGATGGCGCGAATGTCAGCTTCCGTCGCATGTCTCCCCTCAGCCACGGCCTGAATGAACTGTGTGTGCATGTTGTCGATCAAGCCCTGCATGTACTCGCGTTCCGCCGGAGTCATCTCACGCGTCGGACTGCCCGTATCCTTGAACTCTCCCGCCTTCATCGTGATCGCATTCAGCTTCGCCCAACGCAAAAGCTCCCCGTAATTCACCCACTCGGCAATCACGCCGATCGATCCCACCACGCTGCCCTTGTCCGCATAAATCTTGTTCGTAGCAGACGCGACGTAATACGCGCCGCTGGCCCCCACCGTCTCGATCGAAGCCACAATCCGCTTTTTCTTTTCGTCGCGAATCCGTTTGACTTCGCGATAGATTTCCTCCGAAGCCGCCACGCCTCCGCCCGGAGAATTCACATGAATAATGATGGCCTTGACGGAGTCGTCATCGGCAAACTTCTTTAGCTGGGGAACAATCTGCTTGGGAGAGAAAATTACGCCATTCAGCTCAACCACGGCGATCTTGGACCCGAAGCCGGAAAACGATTGCTGATCGCCTCCGCCAAAACTCAAAGCGACCAGAGTAAAAACGGCAATCACGAACAGCGTGAACAATCCGCCGCCCACCAGCAACCATATCCAGATCCGCGAACGCCCTTCAGCCATAATCAGACGAGTGTAGCACCGGACATTTCGCCGCGCCGAGTACCGGCCTCGGGCACCAATCTCCGCCCAGGCTTACTTACCAAGCCCTACTTAATCTCAAAGTTCCTCGGATCGAGCGACATATTGTGCGACACCTTAGTATTCGTCGCCTCAAACTGAGTGATCGAGCTCGCGGCTCCGGCCCCGACCGTCCGCCCGCTTCCTCCCGACGTGTAGACGATGGTCCAGCGTCCCGGAAGCGACAGGCCGTCGACGCTCTTGAAATCCGCGAAGCGCTCTTCCAGCCTGTACCGTCTTTGTTCCTGGCCCGCCGAAGCACCAGGTCCGCCGCCCGCCCTGGCCATAACCGAATAAGAATAAACCGTCAGCACATGACGCGCCGTATCCGGCTCGAAGTAAAGCTGTATCTCCAGATCCGAACGTTTCTTCGGAAGGTAATCGACTCGATGAAGATCGCGCCCGTCGACCTTCTTGATGCCCTGATCTTGTAGTTTTGCGTGGCGCTCATCGAAGTGAGCAAGAGCCCACGCGGTCGAGAGCGTCCCTCCCCATAAACCCTCTGTCAGAACCTCGTCGTGCTCGAACACGAACCGCCCCATCGCAGAATAGATACCGGGTTTCGGCTGCTTGATCGAGGTCTTCTGGCCATCGCTGGTAAATTGCTCGCCGCGGTAGTCAGGACTGGGAATTTTCAGCACCGAAACCAATTTGTTGCCTTCTGAGGCAAACTGCAGCGTGCCGTTAACAAGCCCGGCCACGTTCAGATTCTGATAAGTTAAGTCTCCCTGTACCACCTGATTCTTTACGGCGGCCCTCGCCTGATCAGTGCCAATCGAATTCAAGTGCTGTTTGACGAATTCATTCGCCTGAAATTCATCTTTGGCCACGCCAACCGAGAACATACTTACCAGCACAACAAATACTGCGAGGGATCGCATCAGATCCTCCTGATTAGGCTTACATCAATTGCAGGCAGGCGACCATTATATCCCCATAACATGTCTCCATAACTCTGCCGGCTCACGCAGTGCCCTAACTTGTCGTAAACTCGTCACGCACATGCGCCGTCCCGCCAAACTCCGCGATCCAATCGAACTCGAGGTCTTCAAGAATCTCTACCACTCCATCGCCGAAGAAATGGGAGTCGCCCTGCGCCGCACCTCTTTTTCTCCCAACATCAAGGAGCGCCGCGACTATTCCTGCGCCGTCTTCGATTCCCACGGACAAGTCATCGCCATGGGCGATCACATGCCCGTGCATTTAGGTTCGATGCCCATGTCAGTAGCCGCCGCCATCGAGCAGTGCGCTCTCGAGCCCGGTGACGTAGTCATGCTCAACGATCCCTTTCGCGGAGGTACCCACCTCCCCGACATAACCCTGGTCATGCCCGTCTACATTTCTCGTGGTGACGGGGCTCGTGGTGACGGGGCTCCGCCCCGTCCAGGCCGGGCGAAGCCCCGCCACCACACCGCCACTCCAGATTTCTACGTCGCCTCCCGAGCCCATCACGCCGATGTCGGCGGCATGTACCCCGGCTCCATGGGCCCGTGCCGCGAAATCTACCAGGAAGGTCTGCGCATCCCGCCAGTCAAAATCATGCGCCGCGGAAAATTAGTCGCCGACATATTGGCCCTGCTCCTCAATAACGTCCGCACTCCAGAAGAGCGCAAAGGCGATCTCGGAGCCCAGATCGCTGCCTGCCAGACCGGAGCCAATCGTCTTCAGGAAATCTGCGCCCGCTACGGAACAGCACGCGCGAAAAAGGCCGCCGCCAATCTGCTCGTTTATTCCGAAGAAATGATGCGATCTTTCCTGCAAACCATCCCCGCCGGCCGCTATCACGCAGAAGATTTTCTGGATGACGACGGCATAGAAAACAGGCCGGTCCGAATAGCAGTCACCATCACGGTAGAGAACCGGTTATCCGCGCCTCGCCGGCCCGTGAAAAAGAATCCACCCGTCCAGGTCACCATCGATTTCACCGGCAGCGCCCCGCAAGTCCAGGGAGCCGTCAATGCCGTCGAGGCCATCACCTACTCCGCCTGCTTCTACGTTTTCCGCTGCCTGCTGCGGGATGACGTACCCGCTACCTCCGGCCTGATGCGGCCGATTCACGTGATCGCCCCACCTGGAACGGTTGTCAACGCCGACCCTCCCGCCGCTGTAGCCGGCGGCAACGTAGAAACTTCCCAGCGGATTGTCGACGTCCTGCTGAAAGCCCTGGCCAAAGCAATCCCCGACCAGATCCCCGCCGCCGCATCCGGCACCATGAACAATCTCACCATCGGTGGTACCGACGCTGCCAACGAGCCCTTCGCCTACTACGAAACCATTGCCGGAGGCATGGGCGCCCGCCCCAACAAACACGGAGTCTCCGGCGTCCACACCCACATGACCAACTCCCTGAACACGCCCGCCGAGGCCCTCGAATACTCCTACCCGATTCGCCTGCGGCAATATTCTCTGCGCAATAACAGTGGAGGCAGCGGCCTTCACACCGGCGGAGATGGCATCGTCCGTGAAATCGAAGTCCTGACCGATGCCCAGGTCACCTTGCTCGCCGATCGCCGCTCCCGCGGCCCCTACGGCCTCACGGGCGGCAGCGACGGCTCCCCCGGCCGCACCGTGATCATCCGCCGCGACGGCTCCGAAGAAACTATCCCCGGCAAGACCAGCGTCCGCCTCCATGCGGGCGAAAGAGTCCGCATAGAGTCCCCCGGAGGCGGCGGCTGGGGCAAATCCTAATTGCTTCTTCCGATCCGTCTCCGCGAACTCCGCGCCCTCTGCGCCAAATCCGACTTTTCGCTAGAATTCAAATTGCAAGCTGGTAAGGGCCACCCAAGATGAGATTTTTGCGCACGCTTTTCTTCGCCATTCTTCTAGCAGCAGCCTTCTTCTATTTCACAACCTACCGCCACCAGCATTTCCAGCCTGCCAGCTGGATCAGCCATCCCCAGCACGTTGAAATCACCGAAGCCGCCGCCGGCGATTCGCTCGACGCCCAGGAGCAGAACAACATCAACGTCTACCACAAGAACATTTCATCCGTGGTCAACATCACCTCCCGCGTCATGCGGTTCGACTTCTTCAATGGCCCGGTTCCAGAAGAAGGTCAAGGCTCCGGCTTCGTCATCGACAAAGAAGGACACATCCTCACCAACTACCACGTGATCGCCGAGGCCCGCGAAGTTTGGGTCACCATGCATGACCGCAAAAAATACAAAGCCACCATCGTCGGCATCGACAAATCTCATGACTTGGCGATTGTTCAGATCAAGGCGCCCGATCTCCATCCCATGACCCTCGGCGACTCCGCCAATCTGCAGGTCGGCCAGAACGTCTACGCCATCGGCAATCCTTTCGGTCTCGCCGGGACCCTCACCCGCGGCATCGTCAGTTCCATCCGTTCCGTCCAAGAGCCCGACGGACTCATCATCGATGAGGCCATCCAGACCGATGCCGCCATCAATCCCGGCAACTCCGGAGGCCCGCTTCTCAATGGCCACGGCGAAGTGATCGGCATCAACACCATGATTGCCTCCAACGCCGGACAAAGCGCCGGTATCGGCTTCGCCATTCCCATCAATACCGCGAAAGCCGTGGTCAATGATCTGGTCACCCTCGGACGCGTTCGCCGTCCCGCTCTCGGCGTTCGCACCATCCCCGTCGATCCGGAAATCGCCGAAGAACTACACCTCGCGGCCGACTACGGACTCCTAATCGTGCAAGCCGTTCCCGGAGGCTCCGCCGATCGCGCCGGAATGCGCGGCGGTTCCGAACGCGCCTACCTTGGCAACATTCCCATCACCATCGGCGGAGATCTCATCGTCGCCATCGACGGAGAAAAAGTAGACAGCCAGCAGGTCCTGGCGCAGGTCATGAACCGGCACCGCGCCGGAGACACCGTGAAAGTCACCATCTTCCGAGGCAAGAAAAAGCTGGAAGTATCCGTAGCGCTAGGCGAAGCCAGAGATCAGGTGTAGAAGCTGTTTTAGTGTGGCGCGGACACTCCTGTCCGCGTGCTGTGAGCTTACAATCGCTTTCGGTCTATCACCACAAGATGCCCGATCTAGACTGGATCCGCAAACTCTGCTCCTCGTTCCCCGACGCAACCGAAGACATGCCGTGGGAAGACACTCTCTGCTTCAAAGTCCGAGGCAGAATCTTCGTTTTCACTGCACTTTCACAGGGACGTTTTCCGCCTGTCACCTTAAAGGCCGACCCTGAACAATTTCACGAACTCCTGGAAATTGAAGGCGTCACTCCCGCACGCTACGTCGGACGCTACAAATGGGTTACGCTAGCCGACTCCAACATCGTGCCCGCAGCCGAACTGGAAACTCTGATCACGAGGTCGTACGAACAGGTAGCTGCGAAAGCTCCGAACAAGAGGAAAGCTCCAAACCCAAAGAAGAAAGCTCCCGGCAAGAAGAAGAAACGCATGGAGACAAGAAGTAATCGCAAGAAGCGGGTTTGACTCGCGGGTTTGACTCTCTGGTTTGACTGGCTAAGACCCGCTAAGCTAGCCTCGTACTTCGCCCATTCCATGCGCACTCAACCAGCGTCTCTACGGCGTATCCTCATCATCTGCAGCCTGTCCGTCGTCGCCGCAGCCGCTCCTCTGCGGCCCACCCACGCCCCGCACGCCATGGTCACCAGCGTGCACGAACTCGCCTCGCGTGTCGGAGTTGAAATGCTGCAGGCCGGCGGAAACGCCGTCGACGCTGCTGTCGCCACTGGATTCGCCCTGGCCGTAGTCCATCCGCAAGCCGGAAATCTCGGCGGAGGCGGCTTCCTGCTTCTTCGTAACGCCAACGGCAAAACTCACTTCGTCGACTTCCGCGAAAAAGCTCCCGCCGCCGCCACCGAAAACATGTATCTCGACGCGCAGGGCAACGTCATTCCAGATTCCAGCAAAAACTCCAGCGTCATCGGATACCGCTCCATCGGCGTCCCCGGCACGGTAGCCGGATTCGTCTACGCCGAAAAACAATACGGCAAGCTCTCCATCGAAAAAGTAATGGCTCCCGCCATCAAACTCGCCCGCGACGGCTTCGCGTTAGCCTACGAAGACACGCAGGATTTAATGACCGACGAGTATCTGGCCGAATTCCCCGAGTCCAAACGAATCTTTCTGCGCGACGGAAAGTTCTATCAACCCGGAGAAATTTTCAAACAGCCCGAACTCGCCCGCACCCTCGAACGCCTGGCCAAAGATCCCGACGATTTCTATCACGGAAAAATGGCGAGCGAACTAGCCGCCGCCATCCAAAAAGGCGGAGGCCTGGTCACCGCCGCAGACTTAGCTGCCTACGAAGTCAAAGAGCGCGAACCGGTTCGCGGGTCCTATCGCGGATACGACATCATCAGTGCGCCACCTCCTTCCTCCGGAGGCGTAGCACTCGTCGAAATCCTGAACATTCTCGAAGGCTACGACCTGGCAAAATACGGCAACCGCTCCGCCGACGCCATCCACCTCGAAGTGGAGGCCTTCCGGCGAGCTTTTTACGATCGCGCCGACCTCATGGGCGATCCCGATTTCGCCAAAGTCCCCGTCGCGCAATTAATCGACAAAAAGTACGCCGCCGCCTGGCGTGAGTCCATCGAACTCAATCACGCCAGCGCCAGTAAAGATCTGAAGCGCCCATCCTTCGGAGAGCTCGAGCGCGTTGCCCAATCTCGGACAACCGCCATCCGCGAACCCGAAAACACGACGCACTATTCCGTGGTCGATGCCGAAGGCAACGCCGTCGCCGTCACCACGACCCTGAACGACAGTTTCGGTTCCCGTGTCACCGCCGGAGGCCTCGGCTTTCTGCTCAACGACGAGATGGACGATTTCTCCTCCAAACCAGGCGTCCCCAACAATTACGGACTCATCCAGGGTCCCGCCAATGCGGTCGGTCCGAACAAACGTCCGCTCTCCGCCATGACGCCGACCATCGTCCTCAAAGACGGAAAACTCTTTTTGGTTCTAGGCTCGCCCGGCGGCCCCACCATCATCACCACCGTCGCCAACGTCCTCATCGGAGTGGTCGATTTCAAACTTGACATTCAAGAAGCCGTCAACGCACCAAGGTTTCATAACCAGTGGCTCCCCGATGGAATTCTCGTCGAGGACCGCCTCTCTCCCGATACAATAAACATTCTGCAATCCAAAGGGCACAAGTTGAAAGTCGAACACTTCTGGGGAGACGCTGAGTGCATCATGATTGATCCCCAGTCTGGCGAGCGCCTCGCCGGAGCCGATGGACGCAACAACGGGAAGGCGGTTGGTTACTGATGCTCAGGGCGGTATCGACATACATTTTTGTAAAAGAACGGCTGCATCCCGGCTTGCTCGATGAGCTCGTAAAAGCCGGAGCCCAGACCATCGAAATCTTCGCCGCCCGCCAGCATTTCGATTACGCCAATCGCAAACAGCACGTCCGTGAAATCGGCGACTGGTTCAAATCCACCGGCATCCCTCTCAATTCCGTTCACGCGCCGCTCTACTCCGATTACGAGTGGGGACGCACCGGTTCGCCGCCCGTCAACATCGCCTCCACCGATCGCGCCAGCCGCATCGATGCCATGGATGAAATCAAACGCGCCCTGGAAATCGCCGAGCACATCCCATTTCGTTTCCTCATCCAGCACATCGGCAATCCCAACGACGCTTTCGATGAAAAGAAATTCGAAGCCGCGATGACTTCCGTCGAACATCTGCGCGCATTTGCCAAGCCTCTAGGCGTAAGAGTTCTGATAGAAAATATTCCGAACGAACTTTCCACTCCCGATCGCCTCGTCGAATTCATCAAGACCATGCGCTTCGACGACGTTGGAGTCTGCTTCGATTGCGGCCACGCCCACATGATGAACGGAATAGCCGAAGGCTTCGCCACTCTGAAGAATCACATTTGCTCGACTCACATCCACGATAACGACGCCCTCAAAGATTCGCACCTGTGGCCCGGCAACGGATCCATCAATTGGAAAGAAGCCATGGAACTATTGCGCACCGCTCCGCAGAAGCCGCCGCTGTTGCTCGAAATCGATGGCGAAGAAAAGAAAAACCCGACCGAAGAAGTAGTAGCAACCTTCCAAAAGCTGGAAGGCGAGTAGAGCGAGGTCAGAGGTAAGAGGTCAGATCGCAGAGGTAAAGCCCTTCGGATCGAGCGGGTTTAACCTCTACAATCTAAATTCTAAAATCTACAATCTAAACTCTACAATCTAACCTCTGACCCAGGTTTCTAATCCTATGTCCACCATCAGCACCATCGCAGAAATCGGCAAGCACGAAGGCCAATCCGTAACCATCCGCGGATGGCTCTACAACCTCCGCGAAAGCGGCAAACTCCTCTTCCCGCAATTCCGCGACGGCTCCGGAGTCATCCAGGGAGTAGTCCCAAAAAACGCCGTCCCGCCCGAAGTCTTCGACGCCATTAAAGGCCTGACGCAGGAATCAAGCGTCATCGTCGAAGGCAAAGTCCGCGCCGATAAACGCGCACCCGGCGGATACGAACTCGACGTCTCCAATGTTCAAGTGCTGCAGCGTGTCTCCGAAGCCGATCCCTATCCCATCACGCCCAAAGACCACGGCGTCGATTTCCTGATGGAGCATCGCCATCTCTGGCTCCGCTCCCAGCGTCAGGCCGCGATCCTCCGTGTACGCGCGGAAATCATTCGCGCCGCTCGCGATTTTTTTGACAGCAACGGATTCACTCTTACCGATCCTCCGATCCTCACGCCCGCAGCCTGCGAAGGCACATCCACGCTCTTTCCCGTCGACTACTTCGACGAAGAAGCGTTTCTAACCCAGTCCGGACAGCTCTACATCGAAGCCACCGCGATGGCCTTAGGCAAGGTCTACTCCTTCGGCCCAACCTTCCGCGCGGAGAAATCCAAAACCCGTCGTCACCTCACCGAATTCTGGATGGTCGAGCCCGAAATCGCCTACGCCACGCTCGACGATCTCATGGAACTCGCCGAAGGCTTGCTCACTCATCTGGTCAAGCGCTGCCTCGAACATCGCCGTCCAGATCTGCAAACCATCGGCCGCGACCTGACCCAGTTAGAAAAAATCGACAAGCCATTTCCCCGCATCACCTACGACGAAGCCGTCCAGAAATTGCAGGAAGGCCACGCCCAGGGCAAACTAGAAAATAAATTCGAGTGGGGAGGAGATCTCGGCTCGCCCGACGAAACCTATCTCTCATCTCTCTACGATCGCCCCGTCATGGTCCATCGTTATCCCGCAATCGTAAAAGCCTTCTACATGGAGCCCGATCCCGTGCGCCCCGAACTCGCTCTCTGCGTCGACGTCCTCGCTCCCGAAGGCTACGGAGAAATCATCGGCGGATCGCAGCGCATGTCCTCCTATGAACTTCTAGTCAAGCGCATCCACGAGCACAATCTCCCCGAAGAAGCCTTCAAGTGGTATCTCGACCTCCGCAAATACGGCAGCGTCCCTCACTCCGGCTTCGGCATGGGTATCGAACGAGCCGTCGCCTGGATCTGCGGCCTCGAGCACGTCCGCGAAACCATTCCATTCCCCAGAATGCTCCACCGCCTGTACCCCTAATTTTCGTGTGGCGCGGGCGCCCTCGCCCGCGTGCTCTATCCAGAATCACCGCTGCAAGCGGCCGCGACGAGGCTACGGCAGAGGCTCGATCCGCCCCACAATTGGCGATAGCCATCCTCCAAAATTCGTGCTTGCAAATCTGCCTGCACTGCCTACAATGAATGCATGCAGTATACGATCCGAAACATACCCGGCAGTCTGGATCAAGCTCTTCGCCGAGCTGCCCGCGAACAGGGCAAGAGCCTGAACGAGGTGGCGATTGAAACGCTGGCTCGCGGTGCCGGCGTTACTGGAGAGCGCGGCCGTCAGCGCGATCTCGCCGATATCGCCGGCACCTGGCGCAAAGATCCCGCCTTCGACGCCGCTCTGCTCGCCCAGGACACCATTGACGAAGAGATGTGGGGGTGAAGCTCGCGCTCGACACCAACCGCTATACCGATCTTTGCCGCGGCGACGCTTCGGTCGTCGAAACGGTTGAGCGCGCCCACGAGGTCTGGCTGCCGTTCATTGTGTTGGGAGAATTACGCGCCGGATTTGCGGTAGGCAGCCAGGGCTCGCGTAACGAAGCTGTCTTGCGACGCTTCCTTTTCAAGTCCGGCGTCGATGTTCTCTATGCCGACGACCAGACCACTCATCACTACGCCGCCGTTTTCCGCCAACTGCGAAAGCAAGGCACTCCCATCCCAACCAACGATATGTGGATCGCAGCTCTCGTCTTGCAACATTCGCTTGTCCTGCTTGCACGTGACGCACATTTTGACGCCCTTCCTCAGCTCCCACGAGTTTAGGCGAGCGTATCGTCGGACAGACGTCGGACGGACGTCGAGCGGACGCTCGACGCGAGACACCCTTCCATTCCCCAGAATGTTGCATCTGGTCTATCCTTTGTGATGGAGTGGATTCGGAGGCATACCGTGGCGCGTACCGTAAATCAGCGTTGTTACGTTTTATGTTTCGCTATCTTGCTCGCAGCGTCGCCCCTTCTAGCGCAGGATGACGCGGCAACCGCGCGAGCCGCCGCAGGCTGCGGCCCAAGTGGCGAGATGTTCAACGTGCAAATAACGGATCAGAAACATCCGGCCGGCCAGCCCGAACCGGGCAAAGCGCTGGTGTACTTTTTTGTCGATTTTGTCACCGCGCCCACCATGCGCGTCGGAGTCGATGGAAATTGGGTGGGAGCGAACTACGGCAAGTCCTACTTCTTTTTTCAGGTCGATCCCGGCGAACACAACGTCTGCACCGAGTGGCAATCGGGAACCTTCAAAAAATCCTCCGAGCGCATCGGAGAAGCGATGCACATCAAAGCCGAGGCCGGAAAAACCTACTACCTGCGCCTGATCTTCGCCTACCAGCGCATGCAACTCGAAACAGCGGACGAGGCAGAAGCACATTTCCTGATCGGCTCCTCCTTGTTCGCCACGTCGCAGCCAAAGAAGAAGTAAACGCAGGGCGCGTGCTTCCAGCAGCTGAATCGAATCGCATCCAGGAATCTTTCCCCCACAACTACGCGCCGAATTTTTTCCAATCCTGCTTTCTTACCAGGCGTGCACCCATATTCCTATGCCGATCAGTCTGGCCCAGGCAACCAGCAGTTTACGTTGAACGCCAGTTATCGGTCCATCGACTATCGCGGCTCACTACTCTCCGGTTCGCTTTTGATCGTCGATGAGCCATACCAGTCCAGTGAGCGGGTCAAATACATTGCCGCAGCTACTGTCAAGAAGCTGGCTATCAGCGCCCACCAGCAACGCATTGTCCTCGAGCCGCAGAAGCAGGTAGATCAGCGTATACAGCAAACTGAACATAGCCAGAGCCCTGATGCCCTGAAGTCGGCTGGAGAATATCCACATCGCATTCGCCGAAAGCAAAACAACCGTCGCAGCGCCGGCGAGCAAGAAGCCGTAGCCGAATCCAATTCTCTCGGCGAGCGACAGCAGCAGCAAGTAAAAGATGATCTGAGCGATGCCCACCAAAATGTATTGTGCGGGGTGAACCTGCTTTCCAGTCGTGGCCTCAAAGACGAAGTACGAGAGAAACACCAGTCCCAGAAACAGGGGCAAGTACTTCACCGATCGGTTAACAGATTGATAGGGGTCTGCTACCTCGATGAAAGAAATACCGAGCGCCGTCGAATCGAGCCCAGCTATGGAATCCCCCGAGCCTTCCGCGCGCACACCTCGTGCGATAAATGGGATGGACCACTCAGCCTCAAATCCATGGCCCGATACCGTTCGAGTAACGGGCAGAAATCCTCCGTCAAATCCCGGGCTCGGCCAATCGCCTTGCGCGGCAAACTGCGTAGTCTTGCCATAAGCGAGAAGCGCGATCCGCTGCGCACCGGAAAATCGGAGCGTAGATGTAACGTTGAATTGAGCATTCGGTTTAGAAAGATCTTGAACGTTCGCTCCGAACAGCGCGAGTTTCACAAACGTGTTGTTATCTCCGCCAACTGAAATGCACTGGGAGATCTCGGACGGAACCAGCGTCGAAGTTTTCCCGTTCGCGGTTAACGTGGCATCCGCCAGCGCCCCGCGCGCGTCGCTCACTCCCACCACGACCTCCGACCTGCTCCAGTCAAGTTCCGCACCGGCTGGGGCGGCGGCAGGCACGCCGGTCAAATCGAACGCACCGTCGAGTTTCAAGTCTGCCCTGAAAACCGGCACCTTGAACAGCGAACGACGCCGCTCTTCGGTTGCAACCTTCAGGACTGCTGAAGCGTGTGTCGGAAACACCAGGTACACGCCGCGCTTCGCAGATTCCAGCGGCGAACGAGCCGGAATGGTGTACGGGATCGCTAAAGTCGGCCCCAGGAAAGTCTGCTGACCGCCGACGTGGCTGCTGATCTCTTTTATAACCTCTGCCGCTCGATTGGTTCTGTCCTCGACCAGGCTTCCCACAAAAAGCGCGGGGATGATCATGATCAACGCCAACACGCAAACCACAATAAGCTTCACGCCCAGCGAACGCGGCTTGATCCCAGACGGCAGGCTGAATTGCAAGTTTGAAATGCCAGTCATATGTCTCTCCCCTCTCTGCCCAGTAGGCACGCAGGTTGCCGCTCTCTAAATTCAGCCAGTTCCAGGTGGTGGAGTTCGCAGATGCGTGAATCCCTGACACACATGACTCAGCATTGACACGCGGCATTGATACCCAGCCGGCGCAAATCAGGCAATCACGTTTGTCAATTAGCGCAATTGATTCCATAACAATGTCGGCGAAGTTACGTTAATTAATGCGCCAGCCTCTGGCCTTGATAGACTCTGACGGAGTCGATAAGCCATGCTCAACCCACGACTTCTCGTGCTGCCCGTTGTGGCCATT
This sequence comes from uncultured Acidobacteriaceae bacterium, assembly GCA_963807725.1. Lineage (GTDB taxonomy): Bacteria > Acidobacteriota > Terriglobia > Terriglobales > Acidobacteriaceae > Acidiflorens. Next base: position 230,861 of record CAWECL010000019.1, on the reverse strand, counting down.
TGGTCCGCGATCGTCCCCGCCGGACTTGCGTTCCACTCGGAGTCCTGCCCACAAGCGCAGGTCTATTCACAACTCTATTCACATGGACAGGACCATGCGGCTAGTCATTGCCCCGCGTCGGTTGTTCAACCGGGTAGCGTCTCGCGCAATGCCGCAGTCATGAACGGCATCGACGTGCTCGAGCAGGATCACTTCAAAGAACTGCGAGCTTCCGACCCGTCGACCGTCCGCACCGTCGGCATCATTACGAATCACACCGGGTTCGATGTCGAAGGGCGGCGAACCATTGACGTTCTCGCAGAGGCTCCCGGCATCCGACTCACCGCGATCTTTAGTCCCGAACACGGCATCACGGGCGAACTCGACGTCGACTCCGTTGGCAACTCCGTCGATCGCACGACCGGCGTGCCCGTCTACAGCATCTATGGTGAGACGGCCGCAAGCCGGCATCCTCCTGAAAACGTGCTGAAGAAACTGAATGTCCTTGTCATTGATATCCAGGACATCGGATCGCGGTTCTACACCTATGAATCAACCCTCGGCTACGCTCTCGAATCCGCTGCGGCTACGGGCACAGAAGTTGTGGTACTCGACCGGCCCAATCCTCTGACCGGCATCTACGTACAGGGTCCAGTTTCAGACGGCAATCACCTCAGTTTCGTCAACTACACCACGGAACCGATTCGACACGGCATGACCATGGGTGAGCTGGCAAGAATGTTCAACAGCGAACGCCGCATCAACGCCAAACTCACCGTGGTTCCCGTCCAGGGTTGGGAGCGCGGAGATTGGTTTGACTCAACCGGACTCGTCTGGGTCAATCTCTCTCCCAACATGCGCAACATGAACGCAGCCGCTCTCTATACTGGCGTTGGAATCCTGGAGTATACAAATGTTTCGGTGGGCCGCGGCACCGACACGCCTTTCGAGATCTTCGGTGCGCCCTGGATCAAGCCGCGCGAATTCGCCCGGTATCTCAATGCGCGTGAAATCCCGGGCGTCCGCTTCGTGCCCACGTGGTTCACACCGGACAAGGGAAGCAAGTTCGGCGGTCAGCGACTCGGCGGCGTGCAGATGATCGTCCTTAACCGCGCCATTCTTGACGCCCCCGAACTCGGACTCGAACTCGCCTCGGCCATGCGGGAGCTCTACCCCAACGATTGGGATACGACTCGCCTCATAGACTTGCTCGGCAGTGACGCCATCCTCGCCGACCTCAAGGCCGGTATGGACGCTCGTTGTATTGCCGCTGAGTATCAGCCCGACCTGCGCAACTTCATGCGGATCCGCCAGAAGTACCTCATCTATGGCGGTTCTTAAGTCGTTTCACATACGACCAAGCCCTGATCCCGTCGTATCCGGCGAATGATAACGCCAAAGAGAAGCTGAAGATGCTGGAGACGACTACGGCGGCGAAGTAGCAATATAAAATCAATTTACGAAAACAGGCATTACGCTAACTGAGAGTTGGAGATCGGTAGTTGGTGTGATGGCGATTTTTCGCCAATTGACAATCCGTGCTGGGTGGCGGGAAGTGGTAAAGTGCTCCCAATGGCTGTTACTCGCTGGCACCGCAGCATCAGTGAGTGAAATTGGGATGTTACGCCAGCTGAGAGTTAAGGGAGTGCCTTATTCAAACGGGTCGTACGGCAGGGGCTTCCCTGTGAGAAGGTTAAACGTGTGGATACCGGCGACTCTGAATTGAATCGCCGAACCGTCCCCAGCGGTGATTTCTCTCAGCCCGAGAACGGCCTTCTCTAAAGGAATCCCTGCAGGTAGCTCAAAGTATCCAAATCGCTCGTCTCGCCTGAGACGCCCGTCCTTCGCTTCCGACAGGTCTAAGCACTGCAACTTCCAAGAGCTGTCGTCCCCCCAAATACAACCACCTACGAAGCCGATCGTAGATTCTCGCTTCGCATTGTCCGAGGTCAGTATTTCGGGTACGCAATATGCCACGGGACAAAAACCGCCTGCATCCGGTTCTTCGCCCCCAATGTCTCTACACGATGACAAGTCCATCACTCGCGTACACGTGTAGTCGCGTGAGTACAGTGCATAGTCTCGGTCGCCTCTGCTGAAAGGCAGGAACGTCTCCAGCGCAAAAGCTGGATAGTTGCGAGTGTATTCTCCAATCTGCTTCTGCTCGGAAGGGGTGATGAGGAAGATTTTCACGGCACACAAATTCCAACGTCCGGGCCGGCTCTCGACCTCTTGCGCAACAATCCGATACTGCGCATTCTTCGTAGTTTTAACTGCTTCCACGGTCGCCGTCATATCGCCCATAATAATTTAAGAGATAGGTAAGGGGCTAACTGGCGATAACAGGCGTTAGCACCAAATGACCGGGGCGCGCTGTAGTTGGTGCTATGGCGATTTTTCGCCAAGTCATAGGAACCGAGGCTTGCGAATGGTGCACCGCATTCTGTTCCATCAGCTCGGCGGTAATCGTATGCTTTGCTCCGGCCATCCTTCGACCACACTGATAAAGGCGGGCAACTTACCGAGGATGAACCCCGCCCACCGGATGACATGCTCCGGCGATGCATAGCGAAACCAGATGTCATGCTGCCGTGGATAAGGTTCGGTGACGGTCTTGAACTGTTTGAGATATATGTCAGTGACCTGCTGCGCAACGTGCAGCACTGGATAGCTCGCCGGCGGAACGTGGAGTTCAGCAATAACTTGATTCTGGATGCGGCGAACATCCTCGCGCTCCTCTGGCGAAAGGAACGAGCTAAAGCGCTCTCTGCGTGCGTTAAGACCGCCAATCACAGAATCGGGTGACCGTTGAAATTCGACAACGAATCCTGAACCTGCATACCGATCCCATCCGCTCTGAGAAACCTGACACCAAACGACGGTGTGGGCATCGCCGTGAGGACGAGACCAGCCAAGAAAACCCTTGGCCCGCTTGAAGCCGCCGGACTTGAACCACGGCGCAAGTTCCGACTTGAGCAGCGAATATACCTCAGGCGACTTCATAAATGTCCAACAGATTATGCCACTTCCCGGTTCGAGTAGAACCGTCCGACATCTTAGCTGTTGTAACCAGGCGATTGCACTAACTGAGAATCGGCTGACCGCTAGTCAATTAGTGAAATGGCGATATTTCAACAACTAACTGCGCTTATCGTGCGACCGTCGTTGCCAGTATTGGGTTTTCAGACGACTCTCAGTCGCAGCGTTGTAGAGAATTTCGCAGTCACAGAATGCTCCCTGTCCCATCAACACATGGAACACATCAGACCAGTCCGATTCTTCGAACCCACACAATTGGAGTGTCTGCTTTGCATAGCGGAAGTCGCCAGAACATGTTTGTGGCTCTGCCGCGCCGTTGGGACAAAACGTCTCATCAAGCGCTGCGAAGAAGCCTTTCTCCCGCAACGCAGCCACGACGTCTGGCGTTATTGACGCGATAAGTTTTTCATCCGGGTCGTCCTCAACCATTTCAGGGCTTTGTTCGGGCGTAAGCTCAAACCAAACTGTGTCCGCGAGCATAGAGTTGTAAGTCCTTGGGAATCAGATTCACAATATAGTGGTACCTCTGACGCGGGTATAGAGCCCTGAACCGCTCATCAATGAAGAACAACGCGATTCGAGATGGGTCTTTTGCCCAATACTCTGTACGGACAACCATGTTTGGGTATGAAGCTCCAACAAAGCTTCGAATTTCAGACGCGATTTTGGCTAGGCGACTGTCGTGCATCACCATCACATCCTAACCAGTCCACAAGGCAATGTCATCGCCAGTTGTTGAAATCAGGCGTTAGCACAAGCTTGCGCCGTCCGTTCGCCATTTTCTGGGTCAGTGAGTGAAATGGCGATTTTTCGCCAATAATCCGCACTCCGTCCCGATAAGCTGAGAAACCAGTCCCAAGTGTCCTACAATCATCGGTCAACATGGAGTTCCAGAAAAAATGACTGTCCGACTGTTCTATCGTTTGGTGGTTTGGTCATTTCTCGCGTTCGCTGCATTGGCCGGGGCTATGAATATTGTACTGGTGATCGTTGGCAATGCAGGGATTGAGAACCTGAACAACAATATGCCATTCATCGTTCGCCTTCCATTAGGTATGTTTGGGGCATTTCTTGCCGTTGGCATGATAGCTCTCTGGGTTGGAATGATGTGGAACTCACTAGTTGTGAGCGAGCTGCCTGTGCTCTCCAAGGTTGGATGGTTTCTTCTGATGGTGATTACGAACATGCTGGGAGCACTGATTTACTATTTCGTAGTATTCCAGAAGCAGGAGACGCAAAGAGTCCGAGACGTCCTAGCCCCCGATAGTTGACGTAATCAGGCGTTTGCACTTATTGACCCCAATCACGCTGTCAAGGAGGACAGCAGCATGCGGCATCCAGCAGTCTGACTTCTCCGTACCAATCTTGTGGCCATTTGCGCAGACTAGGTTGGGACCGTCCAGCCCATCGAGTCCACAGCACCCGTTAGCGCCGCCCGAATGTCCCGTACCCACAAGGTCGCCTAGATTCACCAGAAAGCGCCCAGTCACGCTCCAGTACTCTTGGTTATTAAGGCCGAAGAATCCCTTGGGAACGGCTGGCTTGCCATTTTCCAGAGAGATAGCTTGGTCGGGACCTAGAGGTAATAGCGGCGTGGTGATCGCTACATGGCAGACCGGACATGTGAAGACAGTGTGATGCTCCGACATTCTTCGCCATCACAGCACCAGCCACCGACCCGAGTCAACTGTTGAAATCAGATGGGATGAGAAGGCCGGTCTCCGACGGGATGCTGTAGGCTCCCAAGTTATCGACGTGCTCTTGGCACAGATAAAAAGGAGACCGGCAATGAGGAAGGTTAGCACCGTAGCGGCGAAGCAGAGCAGGAATATTTCTCAACCGAAACTGACCATTGGACTGGATCTGGGAGATCGCAACAGCTGGTACTGCATGGTCGATGAGGGCGGGCAGATCCGACTGGAACAGCGAGTGCGGACGAATGCGAAAGCGTTGCAGGAAGTCTTCGGTGCGATGCCGCGTTGCCGGATCGCGCTCGAAACCGGGACGCATTCGCCGTGGATCAGCCGGTTGCTGAACGGGTTGGGGCACGAAGTGATTGTGGCGAACGCGCGCCGGGTACGTCTGATCGGGGAAAGCCGGAAGAAAGACGATCGTCTGGATGCACAAACGCTGGCACGGCTGGCACGGATTGATGCAAAGTTGCTGTGTCCGGTGAAGCATCGCAGCGCGCAGGCGCAAGCCGATCTGACGGTGATTCGGGCGCGCGCCGGACTGGTACGGGCGCGAACGGCGCTGGTCAACACGGTGCGCGGACTGGCGAAGTCTTACGGAGAACGATTGCGCAGCTGCAACGTGCGCAATATGAATCCGGAAAAAGCCGAAGGACTCAGTCCCGAGTTACAGGCGGCACTGCAGCCGTTGCTGGCGGCACTGGAATCGCTGAGCGAGCAAATCGCGGAGTACAACGAACGGATCGAGCATCTGGCGCTGGAGAGTTATCCGCAGGTGGGACTACTGAAACAGATCAAGGGGGTGGGCACGTTGATCGCGCTGACTTACATGCTGACCTTGGAAGACCCGCATCGTTTCCGCCAGAGCCGTGATGTGGGCTGCTATCTGGGACTGCAACCCGGACGTAGAAACTCAGGGCAGAGCGAGCCGCAGATGCACATCAGCAAGGAAGGCGATCCCTACTTGCGGACGTTGCTGGTGCAAGGAGCGCAACACATTCTGGGACCGTTTGGTGTGGACTGCGATCTGCGGCGTTGGGGGCTGAAGTTGGCCGAGCGCGGCGGCAGAAGCGGGAAGAAGCGCGCCATCGTGGCCACTGCGAGAAAGCTGGCGGTGTTGCTCCATCGCTTGTGGGTAAGCGGAGAAGTGTACGAGCCATTGCACAACAGCAAGCAGAGAGCATTGCCGGCTGCGGCATAAAACCAAAAACATTCTTCGAAAGGAAAAGCAAAAGCCCAAAAGCCGAGTTCCGGTGACTGCGTTAATCGCCTGGCCCAGGTTCCACTCGGAAAGAGCAGAACCACAGGGCGCCAAACAGATGGCAGCACCGGCTGAAACGAGAACGCCCAACATGCACCGAGCGAAAACAATCGCTCCTCGAGAGTGCGGATGGAAGCATGGCGACAGTGGCTAACTCGGCGGGGAGAACAAAACCTTGTTCAATGAAGCCAGCGAAGAATCGACTTGACTCCGACCGGCCTTCTCATGGAAGGCGATTTCACCAACTAAGAATTGCCAGCCTACGCCGGCCGCTCGCTTGTCGCCTCGTCGCCCCGCGCAGCTGGCGATCAAACAGGATATGCAACTTTGAAGTCCTCTACCCGCTATCCCCGACGGCGCTCGACGGCTATTCGCTCTCGCCCCTTGACTCCCTGCGTTAGAATAGAACTACAGCCTGAAATGATCAGCTTGCTCGCGGGGGCTCTCAGGGGCCCGGAGCACTTAGTCTTTGACATTTTGACTTCTTCCATCAGTCCGGCCGTCAATTGGCCGAGCCCGGTGCGCCCGTAGACGTCCCGTAGACCTAAAGTATGGCTGCAACTCATTTGTTTTGAATACTTTGAGTGCAACCCCTTTAAAACGCGTACTTTGCGAGGAAAAATCTCCTAACTCCATGATTCCATTGGACCGAGGTGGGGGGGGGGGGGGGGGTACCTGATCCGGAAGACCACCCCGGCGGCCTCGACGCCTCCGCGGTAAAAATCTCATGCCATTGCGAACCACGACGTTCAGCAGCATCGTCCCGCGCCAAATCCGCGTGATTGGCGTCCCTCTCGACCTCGGCCAATCGCGCCGTGGCGTTGACATGGGTCCATCCGCCGTCCGCGTTGCCGGACTCGAAGCCCGCCTCGAGGCTTTGGGCCACGTTGTCGAAGATGCAGGCAACGTCGCCGTCGCACTCCCCGAGCAGAAAAAAGAAGGCGCTGCGAATTCCAAATATCTGAAAGAAATCACCGCGACCTGCACCAGCAGCGCAGAGCTCGTCCTCAAAACTCTTGAAGCCGGAAAAGTTCCTCTCGTCCTCGGTGGCGATCACTCTGTCGCCGCCGGAACCGTCTCCGGCGTGGCCAAATATTTCCGCCGCAAAAATCAGAAAATCGGACTCATCTGGATCGACGCCCACACCGACATGAACACGCCCGAATCCTCTCCGAGCGGCAACGTTCACGGCATGCCGCTCGCCGCGCTTATGGGACTCGGTCCCACCGAACTCGGCAACATTTATGAGTTCTCGCCCAAAGTCGACGCGGAGAATTGCGTGCTCGTCGGCATCCGCGACGTCGACAACTTCGAGAAAGAAAACATCCGCAAAGCCGGAGTCGAAGTCTTCACCATGCGCGATATCGATGAACGCGGCATGCGCGCCGTGATGGAAGAAGCTCTAGCCATGGCCGGACGCGGCACTGCCGGCTATCACGTCTCGCTCGACATGGATTGGATCGATCCCGAAGACGCGCCCGGAGTAGGCACTCCCGTGTGGGGCGGCGCAACCTACCGCGAAGCCCACCTCGCCATGGAAATCATCGCCGACCACGGCCGCATGCTGAGCTTCGAAATTGTGGAAGTAAATCCGGTCATCGACGAGCACAACCAGACGGCGGACTTGGCGGTCGAGTTGGCGTTATCCGCGTTTGGGAAGAAGATTCTCTAAAGCGCGTCGCGATGCGAAAAATTGGTCACTGCACGTCCGAAACTTTTCCGTTCAGGAACGTGACCTTGATGTCTTTATAAACGTAAATCAGCTTAGCTCCGAGATTGATGATCTTTTCGGGGTTCCCGAGCGCAGCTTTTACCTGATCGGGAGTTTGCCCTTTTTCTATTTGCTGAGGTTCTTGCGGAGCCTGCTGTTGCGCTTGGCCTCCGCCTTGGTTGCTGTTCTGCTGATTGTTCCCTTGCTGGTCGTTTCCATTTTCTTGATTCTGATTCTGGCCGCCCTGTTGCGAATCGTCTCCGTTGTCGATGGCCAGCACTTGGCCGATAGTGTCTACGATTTGCGAGACTCCGGTGCTTTGCAGGCTTCCTTTGGCGAATTGAAAAATCACTTCAGACTTATAAAACGACGGTTGCTCCGTGCCGTTGCAGGAATCGCATTCCACGATCTGGAATGCCACTCGGTCTTTATCCAGACTGACGTCGATTTTCAGGGGATAGACTTTGTCGCCGACCTGCATGAAGCGCGATACCGACTTCATCATCGCCGGGCAAAAGCCTGTCGGACTGCTGAGATTGCCATCCTGAAATTTCGCAGCGCACGGAACCATGGTTTGCGGAGGAACGCCCAGAAGCCCGGCCTTCTGGACATCGAGGACAGTACCAGGATTCAGGACCGTGAGGCCAGTGCCGCTGAATCCCACTTTGACCAGCTTGTATTGCGCTTTGATTTGCTCTTGCAGCGAAGGCGGAGCATTGTTCTGTCCGCCTTGCGCCGCCGATCGAGAGCACAAGAGAATTCCGCAAACGAAGACGAGAACGAGGCCTGAGCTGTATCCGCAACGGAGGGAGCGGGCTTGCCCCGCAGACTCTTGCCGCATGTCTTTCCTTTGCCTCCTCGCGGGCGGATCTACTGCACGTCGGAAACTTTTCCGTTTAGAAACGTAACTTTAATGTCCTTGTAGACGTAGATCTGCTTGGCGCCAAGGTTGATGATCTTGTCGGGCGTTCCAGCGGCAGCTTTCACCTGATCGGGAGTTTGCCCTTTTTCGATCTGTACCGGATCCGGAGGAGGCTGATCCTGCGCCTGTCCGCCTCCGTTACCTCCGCCGTTGCCTCCGCCTCCACCACCATTGTTGTTGCCCTGGTTGTTTCCGCCCTGATTGTTGTTTCCTTGATTGTTGTTGTTGCCCTGGTCGTTGTTGGCGCTATCGTCCGTCGCGAGCAGGCCTGCGATCGTGTCCTCCACATTCGAGGGATTAGCGGTCGCCAGCGTTCCTTTGGGAAATTGGAAAACCACGTCTGCTTTGAAGAATGTTTTCGGATCGACGTTGTTGCAGGAGTCGCAATCGACAATTCCGACCACAACCTGATCTTTCGGCAAATTGACGAAGATTTTGGAGGGATACACTTTTACGTTCGCCTGGAAAAACTGGGTCGTGGGCGCTTGCTTGCCTAATTTTCCCAAACCAAAGCCGAGAGCCTTTTGCCCCAGGGGATTCGGAGAATGTACGGCCCCGTTTTCGTAGTGGGTGGAGAAGATGTTGGTGTCGGTGTAGGCCGTGCCGAGGATTCCGCCCTTCTTAACCACCAGGACCGTGCCTTCCTCGACAACGGCGGCGCCGCTCGAGTCGGTTCCCATTTTCACCAGCTTGTATTGCGCGTTCAGCTGATCCTGCAGCGAAACCTGCGCCAGCAAGCGCGGCGCGATCCCGACCATCGTGATTGCAACGACGATCAATGCTAGAACCGGAACGGTGATTTCAATTCTCCGACGCATCGCGACCTTCCTCCCTATGGTGAAAACTCGACATTCGGCGGCCAGCCCCTAAGATGGGATCGACTCGGCGACCATTGTGGTATCTGGATTTCTTTGTCTCTGCTGGAATGAGCTGGGAGCGTCGCATACGCGATGCGACGCTCCCAACCTTACCGATTATTCAGCGCTTCAGTTCGACTGCTTCGCTTCCGCTTCCGCCGCGTCAGCATCCTTCTGCTGCTCGTCCAGGTCCTTGCTCACGGTTGTGTCCGCCTGAGGTGGTGGAACTTCCCCAGCCGTCGTCTTCGTATCGGGAGCAGCCGGCAATCCGTTCTTGCCTTGCTTGTCAGCCAGCTCCTTCAGACCCGCATCCATCTGGATTCGCAGTTGATTATGCATCTCCTGCAGATCGTCAGCGGATACTCCGACCGTCGCGCCAATAGCGCACTCATCTTTCTTGCTGCTCTTGACCACGGCGTCAACCATGTTGTCGTCGTCGGGTTTGTCTGTAGTGCGGGAGAGTACGTCGCCGCCGGTCAGCGTGCATTCCGTGCCATCGGACGTAGTCAAATCCTCGTCAGTGGCGACGACGAAGATGCGGATTTTAGGATTAAGCGCCGGTGGCACTTGATCTCCAGTCGCCGCCGGGGCATTCGAACCTGCCGCCGCTGCGTCTTTTTCCGCCGCGATTTCGTTCTTCATTTCTTCTGAGATCGCGTCCTTCACATCCTTAGACATCTGTGGCGCACCCGCCGCCGGCGCTGCTCCGCCGCCCAGCATGTACGTACCGTACGTAGCTTGTAGATTCGCAGCCACCAGCGGATCCGTCGACCACAACGCGGCGATTTCATCCCCAGTCGCGTTCTGGATTGCCGGAGGAACCAGCAGTCCATTGTTGTCGCCGCCCGAATCCTGCTGCGCTGCATAAGCAGCCTGCAAGCTTGCGGAAAGCAGGAAGTCCGTCAGCCAAAATGCTGCCGTCGGATACACGGGATACGGGTTGTACCAACCACCGTAGTAGCCATACCACGGCGCTCCGCCCCAGCCCCATCCGTAGGTGACGGGCGCCGGCCACGGATTATAAGCCCATCCGTAGTAAGCGGGACCATAGTAATAGCCGGGGGCATAGCCGTAATAATTACGTCCGCCCCATCCATAACCGCGATAGCCGTAAGCGTAGTAGTGCCCGCCGCGATAATAGGTTCGCTGATAATAGGATCGTCCGCCGCGGTTGAAGTAGGCGCGCTGGCTGTAGCCACCGTGTCTGCCATAACCTACGACCGTGCGTCCGTTGTGCACGCTGCGTACTTGGCGCCCGCCGCGCATCCCGCGATTGATCGTCATTCCGTGAGTCTGGACCTGACGAACCGAGCCATTCTTGCGGATCTGTGCGCTGCCGCCGTTTTTCATCGAGACATTGCGGGTTCCTGTGGGCTGACGGGGACGATTGCCTGCTCCGCCTGCTCCTCGGTTGCCGGCTTGTGCACCTTTATTTCCAGCGCCGCCTGCTCCGGAACGGTTGCCGTTCTGCGCGCCGCCCTTATTGTTTGCATTCTGCCCACCGCGGTTGTTGTTCTGCGTGCCGCCACGGTTGTTATTCTGCGTGCCGCCGCGATTGTTCGCGTTATTTCCAGCCTGGCGATTGTTCGAGCCGTTGCCGGCTTGTCCGGGACGGCTTCCGCTCGCGCCACCGGCTCCGGGTCGGTTGCCTGCTTGACCTGTGCCAGGTCGGTTCGATCCGCCTTGTCCGGCTCGGTTAGCTTGCTGCGCGCTTCCGCCCGGTCCACGATTGGGTTGTGCTTGTGATCGCGCGCCCCCGCCCGGTCCACGATTCGGCTGCGCCTGCCCTGCTCCGCCCGGCCGTGCACCGGAACCTCCGCCGCTACGCGGCGCGCTTGCAGCCGGTCGGCTCGGAGCGGAAGGTGCATGCCCACCACCACCGCCTGAGGATTTTGGAGGTCCACCGTTTGTGTACGCACTCGCGAACGCGCTTACCGCGAATATAACCAGCAATACAGACCATTTCGGCAGGACGTTCTTATCTCGGATACTCGAATTCATAGCCACTCCTGTGAGATGTGAAGCTCTTTGCTCATAAAATCCACAGCAGGAAACACGCACAGCTAGACATCTTTGATCCAGCTTTCAATCCCGCTGATGGGCTTCTTCGACGAGAGCTTCTTTGGTCCGAGTGCCATGGGGAAGGGCCGGGCACCGGCCTTCGAAGTTCCGATAATTTCACACCGATTTCAACACCATGTCAAGAGAAGCGGTCTGAATTTACATTTCTTATCTCGAAATACTGGGATGTTTTCATCTTAGCTCGACCAGAACTTTCTATTAATTGCGCACTTACGATGCTTGCGCTTCGGTTTGCTTGTTGTATACCTCCTTCCGGATTGCACTCCCTTCCCACTCTGGAACCAAGACTGAGATTGACGGGAAACAGGTCGCACGCCAGACTAAAACGGCATGGCTACAAAGAAAGTTCGAGTTGGCATCCTCTTTGGCGGACGCAGCGGCGAGCACGAGGTCTCGTTGCTGTCGGCAGCGTCCGTTTTAAACGCGATTGATAAAACTAAGTACGAAGTGGTCCCCATCGGCATCACGAAAGATGGCCGCTGGCTCACGGCCGAGCGCGCCGAACGTTTGCTTAAGGGAACCACGATTGAAGCTTCCGGTTCGCCGGCCACCCAGCTGCGAGCGGGCGATCCTGAGGCGACTCCGGGAGCAGCCGTCCTGGCGACGGGCGCGTCCGTCGTAGTTCCGCCCGAACCGGTTCGACGAGACGAAAGCCATGCCGGATTGACGCCGTTCCAGACCGACTCCAATGCTGACGCCAATCTCCGCCGAGCGTCCGATCGCGCCATCAACGTCGACGTCATCTTCCCCGTGCTGCACGGAACCTTCGGCGAAGATGGGACCATTCAAGGGCTGCTCGAGTTAGCCGACATCGCCTATGTTGGGGCCGGCGTGCTCGGCTCTGCCGCCGGGATGGATAAGGACGTCATGAAGTCCTTATTCCGCGCCGCCGCATTGCCCATCGTGAAGCACGTCACGGTGCTGCGCACTCAATTCGAACGTGAGCCCAGGAAAGTGAAGAACCTAGTTGAGAGCAAGCTGAAGTATCCGGTGTTTGTGAAGCCAGCGAACCTGGGATCATCGGTAGGAATCTCCAAGGCGCACGATGGCAAGGAACTTGGCCCCGCCATCGCCGAAGCCGCGAAGTTTGATCGCAAGATCGTGATCGAAGAAGGCGTGGGCGGAAAGAAGAACAAGGCCCGCGAACTGGAGGTCTCGGTGCTTGGCAATGACGATCCAGTGGCATCAATCGCCGGAGAAATCATCCCCTGCAAAGAGTTTTACGACTACGACGCCAAATATCTCAGCGAAGGCTCCGAGGCCGTGATCCCAGCGAAGATCACCAAAGCCGAAATGAAGACCGTTCAAAAGCTGGCGATCCAGGCATTTCAAGCCGTCGATTGCACGGGCCTGGCGCGAGTCGATTTCCTGATGGACCCGAAATCCCGCAAGCTCTTCGTCAACGAGATCAACACTATGCCGGGATTCACCGCTATCAGTATGTATCCTAAGATGTGGACCGCGTCGGGACTTCCCTATCCCGAGTTGATCGACCGACTGATTCAACTTGGCATCGAACGTCACGAAGATAAGAAGCGGAACCGGTACAGCCGCTGAAACGCGCGAGCATTTCTAAAAGTGGAAACCCCTCACGTGCGGCTTCTTCACGTTGTCGTATTCGTAGCGCGATGAAATGACAACCGTGCCTCCCTCGCTATCTGTATCCTGGCGCAGCAGTAGACCTTTCGTTCTGGAAATCCATATCTGCAAATCGACCTTGCCCTTGTCGGTTTCGGAATGGGAGCGGTAAAACACCGTCGTTTGCCCATCCAACGGCGCGTCCTTGGGCCCATAGCACGTGTCTTTAGAGTTGGGGTCGGCATGTTTATTCTGTTCGGTTATCTGTTCGGCACTCTTGATCGAACTGGACTGCGTCCACTTGCCATTCATCTTTATATAAATGGACCCATCGGCGTAAATGCTCTCGGAGTAGAAAGTTTGGGCGCCGATCGTCGCCGTCGTGTAAACGTGGCTCGGTGTCTTATGGATCTTGCTGAAGGCGTCCGCGACCGCTTTCTCCATCACTTTGCAATCGTCCTGAGCCAGCAAAAATGATGCGCCGATCAGCAGATACGTGCAGCCAGCTATCATTACGAAACAGAGAAATTTGCGCCGCACGGTTTGCATGGATCCCTGATTGTAAATCCGTTTCCGGCGGTCGCCGTGTACCTCGGCCAATCCAACCGATAAACAGCGCGAAGATTTTCTCGGCGTCCTCCGCGTCCTGGCAGTGAAAATTCCCCTCTTGACAGACCAAGTGGTCGGTTGTAATCTAACGCTCAAGTTTGCTCTTCATTGAGCGAGCTGGAATTTCATGCAGAGTGGCTGAGGGACGAGCCCTAGGACGCCACGGCAACCGGATCCGGATCATATATCTTGGTCGCAGGTGCCAACTCTCGCCCGGTAACGGGGACCATGAGATTCGGGTACGCGAAAATTTGATTCGCATTTCCCGAGCCTCTTTTCCCATTTTTTGGAAAAGGGGATTTCTATTTACTGGGGTATTTTTACCCGGCTCGTCCCGCAGTCACAGAAGGAAATAGCACCATGGGGACGAGTACGTATGAACTCCGCTGCCGCGAATGCGGCAAGACTTTTGGCAACCAGCCTCGCACCATCTGCGAAGACTGTTTCTCTCCTCTAGAAGTCACCTACGATTACGATTCGATCCGCTCGCAGATTTCACGCGACGTGTTCGCCTCGCGTGCGCCCAACATGTGGCGTTACCGCGAGTTGTTGCCGCTGCCGGCGGGGTATCAGCCCTCCCTCCCAGTTGGATTTACCCCGCTGGTCAGCGTGCCGCGCCTCGGTGAGAAGATTGGATCGCGCCGCCTGCTCGTTAAGAACGACGCCGTCTGTTTGCCCACGCTGAGTTTCAAAGACCGTGTCGTCGCCGTCGCCCTGGCCAACGCCCGCAGTTTCGGATTCGATACCGTGGCCTGCTCATCGACTGGAAATCTGGCAAACTCGGTAGCCGCGCAAGCAGCGCGTGAAGGCTTCAAGGCCTGGATCTTCATTCCCTCCGACCTCGAGCCCGCGAAAATTCTAGGCACGCAAGTCTTCGGAGCCGAGCTGGTCCGCATCAACGGCAGCTACGATCACGTCAACCGCCTTTGCTCTCAGATCGCTGACGAACATCGGTGGGGATTTGTGAACGTCAATCTCCGTCCCTATTACGCGGAAGGCTCGAAGACGGTAGGCTACGAAATCGCCGAGCAACTAGGCTGGCGCTTACCCGACAACATCGTCGTTCCCATGGCCGGCGGGTCGCTGATTACAAAAATCAAGAAGGCGTTCGACGAACTGATCCTTCTCGGTCTGGTCGATCCTAAGCCGGTAAAGTTTTTCGGGGCACAAGCCACCGGATGCTCTCCGATCTCAACCGCGGTCAAGCAATACAGCAACGAGATCGAACCGCAGCGCCCGAAGACGATCGCCCGGTCACTGGCGATCGGCAATCCCGCCGACGGACACTACGCCTTGAAAGCCATCACCAAGAGCGGTGGATGGTCGGAAGATGTTTCCGATCCCGAAGTGGTGGCCGGCATTCAATTGCTCGCCGAGACCGAAGGCATCTTCACCGAAACCGCGGGCGGCGTAACCGTCGGAACCGCGCGCAAATTGATTCAGCAAGACCGGATTCTGCCCGACGAAACCACCGTCCTGTGCATCACCGGCAACGGACTGAAAACGACCGACGTGCTGGCCGACAAATATCAAGCCGAAACCGCGATCGCTCCGAAGCTAGCCGAGTTCGAAGCGTACCTGGCAGCCAAGGCAGTGAGTCTGCCTGGCATCACGGCGGAAGTTGCCGCCGTCGGGCGCTAGTCGACGAATACGCGTTCACCGCCCAGCCATTGGCCAAGGAGGATTTATGAGTATCAAAGTTCAAATTCCCACTGCGTTGCGCCGTCTAACCAGTGGAACTCCGAGCATCGTCTGCTCGGCGGCAAACCTGAACGAACTTTTCTCCGAACTCGACCAGCAATTCCCCGACCTGAAACCTCATCTGCGCGACGAGGCCGGAGAAACACGTCGTTTTCTCAACATCTATGTAAACGAAGAAGACATTCGCTTCCTCGGGGGCGCAGCCTATTCGTTCCAGGACGGCGACGAGGTTCTGCTTGTTCCTTCGATCGCAGGCGGGTCGCGATAAAGTTTCGACCACGATTCACGCAACGAGTCGCGGCCCCTATACGTGCTGGCTAAGTGAAAGCACGTTCCCGTCCGGATCTTTGAACCAGGCGACTTTGTCGCCTGACGGTGCCGTCCATATTCCGCGTTCGTCCTTGACGAACGGATACTTCTCAAAAGCCACGCCCCGCTTCGCAAGCCAATCGACGACTTCGTCGATATCGGCAACTTCCCAACCGAGCACGGTGTATGCCGCCGGGGTAAACTCAGCTCCCTTGGCGATTCTGATCTTGCTCTCCCCGGCTTTCACGACCAGTGCAAACGCGTCATCGCTGACGAACTGAAATCCCAATTTGCCCTCATAAAAAGCCCGCGCTTTTATCGCGTCTTTGGTGGGAACGAAGCCAAGCATTTTGCTCGATGTCAGCATTTTCGAACTCCTTCACTTGTATTGTCGCAAACCAAAAGATTGGATGAGGCCTTGCCACACATAGAACTTCCGGCACTTGCCTCGCCGCGCGAAATAAGAATACAATCTAACTAACCAGTTAATTATATGGCAAAAGCACTGACTGAACGCGGCGCGGCAAACCCTGCTCGGCGCCCCCGGCGCCTCGTTCCTCGGCTGGGCACACGCGGCCAGCCGCAAGAAAGCCGGGCGGCCATTCTGAAAGCCGCTGTCGGAGAATTTGCCGAACACGGCATCGCCGGCGCTCGAACCGACGCCATTGCCCGCGCCGCCCGGGTCAACAAAGCTCTCCTCTATTACTACTTCAAAGACAAAGACGCCTTGTACGAAGCCGTCTTGGACCACGTCTTCAGCGGCCTGCGAGCCCGTGTTATGCCGGTGCTCGACAGCAAACTGCCTCCCCGCGAAAAAATATTGCAATATTTGGGAACGTATTTCGACTACATAGCTGCCAATCCCAAGTTTCCGCGAGTGGTTCAAGGTGAGTGGGTACGATCCGGAGCCGGAGCGGCGCGCATGCGGCGGATTGCCAAGAACTATTTTCGTCCGATCTTTGAAAAACTGGTTGGCGTCTTGCGGGAGGGAATTGCGGCAGGAGAATTTCGCGCAGTAAATCCTATAGATTTCCTGCCGTCGATCGCCGCCATCATCGTGTTTTATTTCACGGCCGCGCCGCTGATGAAAACTTTGATGAAACTCGATCCGCTGTCCACGGAACGGATTCGGGAACGGCGCGCGTTTGTGCTGGATTTTATTTCGGCGGCGCTCTTCGCCTGACAGCCGCCGATTGAACTGTTATGCACTGATATGAGCTTATACGCGGAGAGATTGCAATGAATGCTCGTAATAAATTCTTGATCGTGCTCGGAGTCATCCTGCTGATTTCGTCGGCATATTATTTTTTCTCGACGCCGGGCGGCAACGACATCGTGCTGGTCGGCACGGTCGACGCCAACCAGATCGTAGTCAGCCCGCAGATTCAGGGACGAATCCTCAAACTGCTGGTCGAGGAAGGAACCCAGGTCAAACAGGGAGATCTGATCGCCTTAATGGACCCGTCTGAGCTCGAAGCGGAAGAACGCGCCGCTACCGCGACCATCGCCAGCATGCGCTCGCAGGTGAGCGCGAATCAGTCCACCAGCAAGTCGATGTCAGGATCGACATCCAGCGATGTCTCGAACACCCAGGCGAAACTGCAATCGACACGAGCGCAGCTGGCGCAATCGGAAGCGATGTTGACCCGAGTCGAAAGCGATAGCCGCCGGACCATCGGACTAGCCGAAGCCGGAGTCGCGTCGGACCAGGATCGTGTGCAAGCCGAAATGAATCTGAAGGCGCAGCAAGCGAGCGTGCAGTCTCTAAAAGATCAGGTCACGGCTGCGCAGGCAGACCTTAATTCTGCTGTCGCGCGCACGAACCAGGCAACGGCCGCGCAGAGCACCGTGGCATCTACGAAAGCGCAAGTCGACAACGCCATTGCCCAACTGAAAGAAGCCGAAGTGCGCCTCGGCTACACCAAGATTTATTCCCCCGTAACCGGCACGGTGCTGGTGCGCGCGGCCCGTGAAGGCGAAGTGGTGAACTCGGGGCAAGCGATCGTGACGGTTGTCGATTTCACCGACACCTGGGCCTTCGCCGCAATTCCTGAAACCGAAGCCGACCACATCGGAATAGGCGACACGCTGCGCGTTCGGCTCCCCGGAGGCACAATCGTTCCGGGAAAAGTTTTCTATAAGGCAGCTGAAGCCGATTTCGCCACGCAGCGCGATGTGAGCCGGCGCAAGAGAGATATTCGTACCATTGCCTTAAAAGTCCGGCTCGACAACCCTAAAGGCGCATACGTTCCCGGGATGACAGCGGAAGTATTGGTGAGTCCGGACCAGGTAAAAGGAACCACGCCAACTTCAAATCCAAAAAGCGCGGAAGCGGCAGGGCGGCAATGAACGCGGATGTGAATAAGACGAATGGATCTTCAGTTTCGGCAACTTCAGGGTCCGCAAATTCGACTTCCGTTGCGGAGTTGAGCCGCAGCGAGGTTGCTGCCGACGCTCCGAATGCAATCGACGTAAATCACATCGTCAAGCGTTATGGCGATTTCACCGCCGTGGACGATATTTCCTTTTCCGTAAAAGAAGGTGAGATTTTCGGTCTGCTCGGGCCGAACGGAGCCGGGAAATCCACTCTGATCCGCATGATGACCACGCTCATTCCGATCACGGCGGGCAGCGTAAAGGTTGAAGGACACGATGTGGCAACCGATCCCGAATCTGTCCGCCGGACGATCGGCGTGATCCCGCAGGCGTTGACCAGTGACCTCGATTTGACGGTCGAAGAAAATCTCAATATCTACGCCAAGCTCTACGACGTTCCTGCGAAGCGCCGCAAAGATGCGATCGCCGAATTACTCGAGACAGTCGATCTCACCAAGTGGCGCGGCGCGCAGACCAAAACTCTATCCGGCGGAATGCGGCGCAGGCTTGAAATCGCCCGTGGCCTCGTCCACAGTCCAAAGATTTTTTTTCTGGATGAACCCACCACCGGGCTTGATCCGGTATCGCGCGTGGCCGTGTGGGAAATGTTGACCAACATCAAGTCCAAGCGCAAGCTGACCGTCCTGATCACCACTCACTACATGGACGAAGCCGACCGGCTCTGCAATCGAATCGCAATCGTCGACCATGGAAAACTAGTGGCGCTCGACACGCCCGAAGCGTTGAAGACCAGCGTGCCCGGTTCCAATGTGATCGAAGCCCACTTCGATCACCCCCCGGCAGACTGGGAAGAGCGCTTGAAAGGATTACCCGGAGTGACATCTGTACAGAACGAAAGCGCGGGAATGTTCCGTGTGCTCACGTCGAACGGATCGGGCACAACGACGGACTTGGTCGAGATGGCCGTCGTCGCCAAAGTTTCGCTGAAGACGCTCACGGTGCAGAACACAACTCTCGATGACGTGTTCGTCCACTACACCGGACGGCAATTGCGCGATGAACTGGTCAAAGCACACGCCTTCACCATGCCGCAGCGGCCGGGGTTGCAGCCATGAACCGGATGATGGCAATTATCGAGCGCGAAATGCGCAAGTTCTTCCGTTCGCCGGCGCTGATGATGGCGTCGATGGTCATGCCGCTCGTCCAACTCATCGTGCTCGGCAACGCATTCGGAGGAAAAATCCGCGACGCGAAAATGGGGATCGTCGACGAGGATCACGGTACGCAAGCAGTCCGCATCAAGGAGGCGTTCGACGCCGTTCGTTCCAATATGCGGACCTTCGTCACCATTCCTTACGATAACGAAGTGCAGGCGCGCGAAGACGTCCGGAACGGCAAAATTCAGGGCGCGGTTATCATCCCGGCCCAGTATTCGAAGCTGGTCTACGAAAAGAATCATCCGCGCATCGCGCTGATCGTCGACAACAGCGACAACTTCATGAGCGCTACTCTCACCGACGAAATGACCGCGCTCACGAATGCGCTGAACGAGCCGGATGTCTCGCCGCGTTTGTTGCAGCAAACGGCGCTTGAGGTGGTGGAGCTCTATCCGTACATCGAATACATGAAATATCTGCTGCCTGGCTCCATCACGCTGGCCATGTTCGTGTCGGTGATGATCGGCGGCGGCATGTTGTATATCGACGACAAGGCTCGCGGCGTTCATGAAGGTTATCTGGTAACTCCGATCACCAAGTCGGAACTCGTATTTGGACTCAACGGAGCGGGAGCGATCAAAGCCGTCATGACGGGAGTGGTCATCACGCTCGTGGGATCACTATTGGCAGGAGTAGGCACGATCTTCAATCTAAGCACCATGCTCGGCCTGCTGATCATGATCGCTCTGACGTCCGTGGCATTCAACACCATGATGTTTCTGTTGATGGTCCGCATCGAAGATCCTCTCGTTCCGCGTGCCATGTTCGGCATTCTGAATACGCTATTATTTTTCCCCAGCGGATCAATCTATCCAGTGGAAGCATTCCCGACGTGGCTTCGCGCGATCGCAAGAGTCGACCCCTTTACATACGCAGTGCACGGATTCAAATCGCTGTTACTGAAAGAGACGGGGCTGGCAGCGATTGTTCCCGACATGATCTACTTGTCGATATTCGCGATCATAACTTTGGCGTTGGCGGTCCCATTGTTCAAGCGCACTCTATAAACCTCGAGCGCCAAACCAGCCGGGGGTGCCTTGTCTTTGCAAGGGTGGGATTTCCCCGAAATCGATGCCCTTAGCTTTCCCTCGCACCCTTTTCAGTCCGACAAATCGCGAGTCTCCTGTCCGCGCGCCGCCCGACAGGTGTTTTGGTAACAATAAGCAGTTAAGGAGCCGCAGCGGCTTTCACGCGGCTACTGGCCACGGCCGGCACGTTCAAGAAATTGAGGCGGGCGCGCAGCCGCACCATGGCGAGAGAATGAATCTGCGAGACTCGCGATTCTCCAATCCCCAGCGCCGCTCCCACTTCTTTCATCGTCAGCTCCTCGTAGTAGTACAGTGCGAGAACCCGCTGCTCCTTCTCCGGCAATTCTGATATCACCTCCGCTAGCAGGTGCTTCATCTCCGATCGCAGACACTGGAAAAAAGGCGTCTCCTCGGGCTTCGAAGGCAGGTGTTCGGTCAAGTCTTCTTCTTTGCCATCGCGTGGAGATTCCACGCGCAGACTGCCCAGTTCAAGGCCATCGAGTTCAGCGAGGAGAGATTGCAATTCACCCAAACCAATGCCCATTTCCTGCGCGATCTCATTTTGGTTGGGCGCGCGTCCGAGCTTGCCCGAGAGCTCGAAGTAGGTCGAATCCACGAGTCGTCCCTTGCGCCGCAATTCGCGCGGGCTCCAGTCGAGTTCGCGGAGACTGTCGAGAATCGCGCCGCGAATCCGGAACTTCGCGTACGAACTGAACTGAACGTGCTTGGAGTGATCGAACTTATTGAGTGCGTCGATCAGTCCGACAACTCCGGCGTGAACCAGGTCCTCGAAAGGGACGTGGCGCGGCAGACGCTCATGAATGCGGCGCGCGATGTAGCGCACCTGCGGAAGCTGTTCCATAAGAATGCGGTCGCGTTCGGGGTCGTTCTGGACGCTCTGATAAGCTTCGGCGGCATGCTTCGTCATGACAGTGGCCTACTTTCGAAAGGTCGTTCGCTGGTCGTTTGCCGCTGGTCGTTTGCCGCCGGTCGGTAGCTGTTGGTCGTTATTCGGGGTCGTTATTCTTGAGCGTTTGGTCGGGAGCCGCCGATCGCTGTTCACTGCTCACGGATAGCTGGACAGCTGATGGCTGGCCCTCACTTCACCGTTCCCAGCGACTGCACCGGAACCATGGGAGGAATTTCCGGGAGGAGAGCACCACTACGGTTCGTGACTTCCAGTTCCTGGCGCAGATGTGCCACCTGGGTTTGCAGTTGGCCATAAGTGCGATCGAGTGTCCCTTGCCGCCTCGGTGAAGGACGCAAACGCACGCGCCAGGGTGTGTTCCGGATCACGGAGTAATGGAAAGGTTGAAGACATATCAGACGTGTTGCAACAACCCTGCCAGCCCGGCATTAATAGCCTTAGATCGCTCTCATGCGGGATACAGATGAAGACGTCCCAGTGCTCGGCGCTGAGGTTACCGTGAAGCCGTTCGTCGTACCAGCGAGCATGATGTGCTCCGGGCCGATCACCGACCGGCCGCCGGAAAGAATCGTCGCGCGCTCGATCACGTTCTGCAATTCTCGGATGTTTCCTGCCCAAGCCTGCGCCTGCAACAACTGCAGCGCTGCCGCCGATAGTGTGGGCGCCGGCAACGGCGATGTGTATCTTTCCAGAAAATGCGTCGCCAGCGGCGCAACGTCTTCCGGGCGTTCGCGCAACGCAGGGATTTCAATCGGAAACCCGCAAAGACGGTAATACAAATCCTCGCGAAATTTCCCTTCACGCACCAGCGACAACAGATGCGCATTGGTGGCCGAAATGACCCGTGCATCCACTCGCACCACCTCGGCGCTGCCCAGGCGCTGTAATTCCCGTTGTTCCAAAAAGCGCAGCAGTTTGGGCTGCAGGCTCAAGGGCATCTCGCCAATCTCATCCAGAAAAAGCGTGCCGCCCTGCGCTGCCTGAATTCGTCCCGCATACGACTGCATGGCTCCAGTAAAGGCGCCGCGAGCATATCCGAACAGTTCCGCCTCCAGCATGGTTTCAGGAATGGCCGCGCAATTGACCACCGCAAAGGTCCGACTGGAGCGGAGACTCAGCTGATGAATCGCTCGTGCGACGATCTCTTTACCGCAACCAGTCGGCCCTGTAATTAATACTGTGGTACTGCGCGGAGCGAGCAGGCGCGCCAGACGATAAACCGGCTGCATGACGGTTGAGTCGCCAATCATTCCGGGCAGCGGTGCTTCGAGAATCGATCGCGTCGCAGCGAAGACATTGTCGACATCGTTGACACAATTTCTCTCTTCGATGGCGGAGTCAGTTCCGTCCTCGCCCTCATTCCCCGCCCCAGGGCTGGCACCGCTCTCCGCATCGAGCATCACCACTTCAATCCCCGGGAAACGCTGCTGCACCATCTGGCTCAGTTCTTCCGCATTGAGGTCGGTCAGCCGCCGATCAAGAAAAAGCACCTGCCAGAATCCGCTTTCCAAATGGACCAATGCTTCGGCTCCCCCAATTGCTTGTTGGAAGCGGCGAAGTGGAGAACGCAGACTTTCGAGAACACGCTGGCGCACCGCCGTACTGGGGCTCGCCACCAGGATGTGATTGGCGTAATTAGGCAGTATGGGAGAACTCGTCATACCGCTGATTTGAAACTGTGACGATTAGAAGGAGATTAGACGAACATTAGAAGGTTCTTCAGAAGGCAATCCCCGGTGTAGTGCAGACGGCGCATTTTTCTTTACAGGTGGCGAAATAGTGTGTCCGGCGTTTTCTGCCCTGTCTATTTCTCCACAAAAACCAGTTCGCCGTTTTCTACCTTGATATCTTTGACGTTATTCGGAAGCTTGAGCTGATCCCGCTGCTCCGCAAGTTTTTTCTGCAATACCTCGTTTACCAGCGACGCCGGTACTGAAAGATCGCCGACCTTTACCTCAGTGGCGTCAAACGTGGCATAGCCGTCTTTCGATCCGAGATGCCCGGCCAGCGTCAGGTAAACGTCTTTGCCGGCGATCTGCGTCAGAAATTGCCCGCGAACGACATCTCCATCCATCGAGACCTGATAGTCCTTCACGTTGGGAACCGCGCCCGGAAACTCCATCGCTGGCCCGGTTGGCGATGCCCCTGTCGCGACCGGCCCTGATGCAGACGGATTGCTAGACCCGCTCGCGGGAGCGGCCGCCGTTTCCGGCAGCAACCCCGCAGCTTGCTCAATCGCGGCCGAGAGCTCCGCCGAGCTCATGCGGACTTCGCTTTGACCTTCGCCCGCCACTTTGGGCTGCGACAGTTGGTTCACCTTGTCTTGAAAAGACTGCGCACTAGCGGCAGCCGCTGCGGGAGCCTGCGCGGGCGCAACCGGTGCCGGGCGCTTCAGAACAAGCACCAGCGTAAGAATCGAAATCGCCAGGGTCGCGAAACTGATGACGCGTTGCAGTTTCATCAGGACACCTCCGCCCGAGCCCAATTTCAGGGGCTAATGTCCATGGTACGCGCCGCAATCAGCAGATTTGAGATGACGTAGGTACTACGGCCGTCTAAGAAATGGGAGACGGGCGTCCCCGCTCCACCCCAGTATTGGGGTTTGGCGCAAATCAGCCGGCGCGTTCACTCCACTACCGCCAGCACATCCCCCAGGTTCACCGCCGCTCCCGGCGTTGCCGATATCTTCCGCACAATCCCCTTTTTCGGCGATTTGATTTCGTTTTGCATTTTCATCGCCTCTACCACGACCATCCCCTGGCCCGCTTCGATCTCGGAATTCTCCGCTACCAGCACCCGCACAATACGGCCCGGCATCGGAGCCACCACCTTACGCGGCCCCTTCTCGTCACTGGCTTTCTGTCGGGAACGCACCGACGACCGCGGATCGCGAACCTCGACCGCGAAATTTTCGCCACCCACCCACAGATAAAGATCGTTGCCCGTTTGCTCGCGCTTTATTTCGCGCTTCACTTCATAAGTCTGTTGCTCGATCAGCAGCGACAGCACGTCGCGCCGCGGAATCACCGCGTCAATCTGAACCCGCTTCCCATCCAGGCGGCAATTCCATCCGCCGGCCTCTTTTTCAAGCTCCAGACGGTGCACCTTGCCGCTTACTATCACTTCGTAAACCATAAGATTCTTCGGATCCGAGAGTCCGCCGAATGAAACTCAGCGCAGCCCTTCGGCGCGCCCCTTCTGTTTCCACTGTGACGGAGCCGCAACCCAATCCGCTCCCGCCACATTTGTCCCGTTAACAGCCCCGTTCCTGGCCGTCGCGCCAGCGGGATCAAGCGCGGCAAAGACTCCCGCTGCAATCGCAGCCACGCTTTCCAAATCTTCTCTCCCCGATTTAGCGTGGCCCGAACCACCCCCAGCGCTGCGCTTAGCCATCAGGCGGTCAAGATATCCGGTGTCCAATTTCCCCGCCTCGAAATCCGCGTCATCCAAAATGAGCTGGAACAGAGAAATATTGGTCTTGATGCCTGCCACAAAATATTCCGACAGTGCTCGCCTGAGGCGCATAGTCGCCTGCTGTCGGTCACTGCCATAGCCGATCAATTTCGCCAACAGCGGATCGTAATCCGTGGGCACGTTCCAGCCTTCATACATGCCGCTGTCGCGTCGGATTCCCGGTCCCGAGGGCTGCAGCAGCAGCGTGATCTTGCCGGGACTCGGGAAGTAATTGTTGTCCGGATCTTCCGCGTAGATTCTGCACTCGATGGCGTGTCCCCGAATCGCTACTTCCGACTGAGCGAAAGGCAACTTCTCTCCAGCCGCGATTCGTATCTGCAGATGCACCAGATCAAGTCCGGTAACGAGTTCCGTAACCGGATGCTCGACCTGCAAGCGCGTGTTCATTTCCAGAAAGTAGAAGTTCTTCTGCGCGTCCACTAGAAATTCAATCGTGCCCGCATTTGTGTAGTTCGCTGCCCGCGCAACTTTGACCCCGACCTCGCCCATACGCCGCCGCATCTCGGCGTCGACGATCGGCGACGGCGCTTCCTCAACGACTTTCTGATGCCGGCGCTGAATCGAACATTCACGCTCGCCCAGCCAAACAGTATTGCCGTGCTCGTCGGCCAGCACCTGCATTTCGATGTGTCGAGGATTGACGATCGCCTTCTCGATATAAACTTCACCGTCGCCGAAAGATCGTTGCGCCTCGCTCTGTGCAGATTCGAGCGCCGCGCGCAGTTCCTTGCGCGTGTGCACCAGCCGCATGCCCTTGCCGCCGCCGCCCGCCGCGGCCTTCAACATGACCGGATAGCCGATACGCTCGGCAACTTCCTCACCCTCGTCAGCCGATGCCAGGCCGCGCGACGTTCCTGGAACACACGGCACGCCCGCTTTTTCCATTTCCTGGCGGGCCCGCGTTTTCGAGCCCATCATTTCCATGGAGCGCGGACTCGGCCCAATGAACTTCACGCCGGCATCGGCGCAAGCCTGCGCGAACCGTGGATTTTCTGAGAGAAACCCGTAGCCGGGATGAATCGCGTCAGCGCCCGACTGTTTCGCTACATCGAGGATTTTGTCGATCCTAAGATAGGACTCAGCAGCCGGAGCCGGCCCGATGTGGTAGGCCTCATCCGATTTTCGGACATGCAGCGCCGATCGATCGACATCCGAATAAACAGCAACGGTCGAGATGCCCATTTCGCGGCAGGCGCGAATGACGCGCACCGCAATCTCACCTCGGTTGGCGATCAGAATTTTTTTGAACATTTGGTTGCGTGTAGTAGTTGGTTGTGTGCTGGCTGAGCTGCTGTCTTTCGTGTGACCGGACCCAATTCTACTTCCACTCCGCCAGCTGCACTCCAAAATAAAAGGCCCCACGCCAAAAGCGCGGAGCCCCGTTCTGAGAATGAGATTTTCTACTGCTTATCCATCACGATGCCGCCGGCAGCAGGCTGCTTCTCCGCCTTGGCTTTCTTAGTAGCCATGGTCTTGTCGACCCATTCGTCTGCCGTCTTTAGGTCGGCCGAGCGAGCCGCCGGATCGTCGCACTGTATATCCGCGCGTTCGCGGTACATCAGATTCAAATAAGCCATCGCATCGTCATAATCCGGACGAAGCTGGAGCGCCTTATTCAGGTTATCGATTCCTTCCTGAACGTTGGCCGTATTTTTCTCTTTGACCTCGGCGCAAACTTTTTTGTCCTTCGCCGGCAACGCCTCATCTGGCTTCATGCCCAGCTTGGCGCGTTCTTCCTGGCGGGGAACGTAGGTCTGCGTCCAGTCGATCACTGCCACCGAATAATAAGGCTCAGGGTCGTTCGGATCCGCTTCCGAAGCTTTCTTGTAATATTCCTTGGCCAGCGGGAATTTCTTCATCTGCAAATATAGATAAGCGATTCCCTTGATGCTGTTGATGTTCTTCGGCTGCACCTCCAGCACTTTCTTATATTCCTCGATCGCCTGCTCCGCATTCTTATTGTTCTCTGGAGTATCGGCTCCCGGAATATATTGCTGGGCGTAGGCCGTGGCCAGATAAAGACGCGCGTTGATCAGCGTCGGATCCAGAGCGACCGCCTGCTGAAAATGGTTGATCGCGTCTTCGAACTTGGAATTCTTGTAAGCCTGCACGCCCTTGTTGAGATTGTCGCGCGCCTTCAGTTTGTCGCAACCCACGCTGGAAAGAACCACCAGCACGGCGGCGAATATCACCAGAAATCTTTGCGTCATTTTCATTGCGTTATGAAACTCCCTTTTTCCGTGGAGATCAGCGGCTTATCCAGCCACCCATTTCTAGCCGCCCGCTTCGATCTTCGCTGTGATCAACCCAACCTTGTCGACGCCGGCCGAGTGAGCGATATCGATCACCGTTGCAACATCGGCGAAGGGAACATTGTCATCGCCCTTGACGAACATAACTTTTTCGGCGCGAGTCTTGAAAATATCTTCCAGTCGCCCCTGCAGCGTTTCCCAGGTTGCTTCGTCCTGATTGATCTTCAAGCCCGGAGGATTACCAGCCCCGTGATCAATCAGCTGCACAACAATCGTACGATCCGGCGTGGGCGGCGGCTGTTTCTGATCCTTCGGCGGCGGCTGCGGCACCAACGCGTCCAAACCTTTCGGTGTCAGTGGAGTGATCACCATGAAAATGATCAGCAGCACCAGCAGCACGTCAATCAGCGGCGTGACGTTCATGTTCGCGCTTTGGCCCCCTTTGGAGCCACCCATTGCCATTGCCATAATCGAATCTCCCGAATTTCTGCTAAACGATATTTCTGCTGCTAGATCAACGCTACTGACCGCCCGTCGGCGCAGGTGCAGGCGCAACCGGCGGAGTAAAAGATCCTGACTTCTTCTGTTCCGTCAGCAGTCCCAATTGATCCACACCCGCAGCGCGCACATCGTCGACAACCGCGACTACCCAACCGTATTTCGCCCGCGCGTCCGCTTTCAAAAAGACTCGCTTGTCGGTGCGGTTTGCCAGTTTATCTTTGACCTTTTGCGTCAGATCATCCGGATTGATGGGGTCGGTTCCAAAGAAGACTTTATTGTCGCGGGTAACCGCAACCTGCAAGGCATCTTCTTTGTCGGCGTCGTGCATGTCGGTCGGATTGTTGACCTGCGCCATGTCTACCTGTTTGCCGTGCTGCAACATGGGCGTGACCACCATGAAGATGATCAGCAGCACCAGCATCACGTCCACCATCGGTGTCACGTTGATATCGGAGCTTACATTTGCCGCTTCGTTTCGTTTTGCTAACGCCATGGAATTCAATCTCCTGCGAATATCGCCTGCGCTGATCCCTGGTCTTTACATCTCACAATAGTCTTTACATCTTCGCAACGGAGAGCCGGGCCTCTCAGCCCGGCCTCCACCGCGACTCATGGATGCAAACCGCAGACTTGCGACCGTCTCGAAGTTTCTAATTAAGACCGGCGCATGCTCCGGCGCTTCAGGAAGTAATCGATCAATTCGCTCGAGGAGTTATCCATCTCCACGTCGAACGCTTCCACGCGACCGGTCAAATAGTTGAACATCATGACAGCCGGAATCGCCACGAACAGGCCGACTGCGGTGGTCACGAGCGCTTCGGAAATACCACCGGCCACTGCTGCCAGTCCGGTTGCCTTTTCCTTCGCGATGCCGTTGAAGGCGTTCAGAATGCCGACCACCGTTCCGAACAGTCCCACGAAGGGAGCCGTCGAACCGATCGTCGCCAGACCGCCCAAACCGCGCTTCAGCTCGGCGTGGACAATCGCTTCGGTGCGCTCCAGTGCGCGCTTCGAAGCTTCAATGGTTTCGCCGGGGATTTCACCCGGGCTATCCTGGTGGGCCTTGAATTCCATCAAGCCAGCGGTTACAACCTTGGCCAGGTGGCTCTTCTTGTTGCGCTCGGCGACTTTTATCGCTTCGTCAATCTTGCCCTCGCGCAGCGCTCCGGCAACCGCGGGAGCAAACGAGCGGGACTGATTACGGGCGGCGTTGAAGGCCATCCAACGGTCAATCATCACGCCGATCGACCAGCCCGACATGACGAATAGAATGATAACTACGGCTTTCGCCAGAAGACCCATCTGCTTCCAGAGCGAAATCGGATCCCAACCGACCGAGCCCCCAGAATCCTGCAAGAGCCATGCGGCGGAAAGATGGAAATTACAGAGTGCCACTGTTGCCAGATTTGCTACCATGAGTCGCTTCTCCTCCTCGGAACTATTTCAAACCCGTATTCGTAAATTCATGTAACCATCAATGCGTCTGGGGAAGCGGGAACCCGGATCCCCAGCGATCGCGCAAAAGCCGTTCGAACCAAATTCGTTTGATGCAAGAAACCCAAAGCAGGCGGAATGACCCCAGCTGAAAATCACCAGCATTCGCCCGTCGCATCGAAAAGGTGGGACGGGGAAGGTCCGAAACCGCCGCAACCGAACTCTAAACTAAACTCAAAATCCGAAGTGTCTAGCCTCCGGACAAGCTGAAGTTCACCTGCACCGTCGTCTCTACCGCTACCGGCTCGCCATTCAGCAGGTATGGCTTGTAGCGCCACTGCTTCACAGCTTCAATCGCTGCCGGAGCCAGCATCGGGTGACCGCTAATCAACTGCAGGTTCTGAATCGTGCCATCTTTGCTGATCTCGGCCTGCAGCACGACCGTTCCTTGAATGCGGGCCTGCTTAGCCAACTGCGGATAATTCGGTGTCACTTTGCGGAGCAGCAGACCGGTCGATACGCCCTGCGAAACGCGAATACGCTGCGGGGTCGCGACTTTTGGAACCGCGACATTGGTCGAACTGAGAATGCCGCCCATCACGCCGCCTGCCGAGCCTCCAGGAATGCCGCCCGGTACACCACCCGGTACGCCGCCACCAAGATCCGGTGGCTGCTCTTCTTCCTTAATCATTTGGATCTTCTCTGGAATCTTCGTGGGGGTGCGCAGTTGGCCGTTAATCACTTCGGTCTGCACCTTCACAACTCTCGGAGCGGCTGCGGGCGGAGGCGGAGGCGGAGGCGGAGGGGGTGGCGCGACCAGGAATGTCATCGTCATGCCCTTGGGAAGCGCGTCGGTAAAGATTAGCGGGATCAGAACCAGTACCCCGACGAGCGCGAACTGTCCAAAGAACGACAGTATCGTAGTGCTCAACCGCTTGGTCTTAAGCTTATTTCCTGATTCAATGAGGCTGTCTTCGAACATAGGCTTCTCCTGCACCAGACCGTACTAGAAGTTAGACACCGGCCAAGTCCTCTTTGCTCCCGCTCGTTCGACCCGCTTTTCGACCTCTACTCTGCCACCCTGCCTCTTCGGACAGGTGAGGATTCTACGCCACTTAAACGATTCAGGCTTTAACTTTTTCCTTGGGCTGCGTGGGGCCGTTGCCTGTCCGCAGCGGCATGGCTATCGGACTCTTACCCCGCTCGCCCCTCCATTCCTGATAGGCCACCAGAATCGGAGCCGCAATCGCGATCGAAGAATACGTTCCGATCAAAATACCGATCACCAGCGCCAGGCTGAAACCACGCAATACCTCGCCGCCAAAAAGAAACAGAGCAAGCACGGTAAGGAAAGTCAAGCCTGCTGTCAAGATAGTTCGACTTAAAGTCTGATTAATACTTTTGTTGACGATGTCCGCCAACCGGTCCCGC
This sequence comes from uncultured Acidobacteriaceae bacterium, assembly GCA_963807725.1. GTDB lineage: Bacteria > Acidobacteriota > Terriglobia > Terriglobales > Acidobacteriaceae > Acidiflorens. Next base: position 200,520 of record CAWECL010000019.1, on the reverse strand, counting down.
CGCAGCAATTTGATGTTTTCCCGAATGCGGTCAAAGACAACGATGGTATCGTTATTCGAATATCCGATCAGGGTGAGAATCGCCGCAATGACGGTCAGCGAGATTTCCCAGTTCAACAGTGAAAATGCGCCCACCGTAATCAACGTGTCATGGAACACGGTCAACACCGCGGCAACACCGTAAATCCATTCGAAACGCAGCGCCAGATAAATCAGCATGCCACCCAGCGAATACAGCGTCGCCAGAATCGCCTGCTTCCGCAATTGCTGCCCCACCTGCGGTCCCACAATCTCAACGTTGCGGATTCCAAAATCGGAGACAAAGAAATTTTCCTGCAGCGAGGTCACCACTGCCGGATCAGCCGCACTCTTCAGCTCGTCCAGCGAACCCAGCACGCCGCCCTTCGTCTTGTCGCGATAATCAACAATGGCCTGCGCGACCGCGGTGTATCGCGGATTGGCGTCCGCACCCGATCCCAGATGCAATGGATCTTTCTCCAAGAGATCGCTCTGGATGCTCAGCGAACTGGAATTATTCAGATCCTGCTTGCCCGGCGTGGCCTTGCTTTCAAGCGCCTGGATAATCTGCAGCTTGCCCTTGTCCAAAGCCTGTTCGCTGGTCTCTTGAATATCGAGGGCGATCAGCACTTCGTTGTTTGCGGCTGGACCGTAGGTTTGCACCCGCGCGTTCTTCAGTCCAGCGCGATCGATTTCCGCATGAATCGCCGCCGGATCAGGCGCGTGTGCGTACTTCACGTAAACCAGCGTGCCGCCGCGGAAGTCGACGCCCAGCGGAATGCCGTGCCAGAACGCGATAGATAGGAGACCCGCCACGCTGAAGATCAGCGAGAAGACAAGGAAGTACCACTTCTTGCCAAGAAAATCGATGTTCGTATTCTTGAAAAATTCCACGCTGCTTACGATCCCTTCAAAAAACGTTTCGGGAAGGGCACACGGCTTTAGCCGTCCCACTCCCGGACCAACGCCACAGGGCTTTAGCCCCTGAGGTAGGTTCTAGATGCTCAATGCTTCGCCGCGCTGCTTCCGGCTCAGCACCCAATCAAAAATCATGCGCGATACAAACACCGCCGTAAACAGATTCGCCAGCAACCCAAAAACCAGCGTCGTGGCAAAACCTTTAACCGGACCAGTTCCAAACAGAAACAGAATCGCCGCCGAAACAATCGTCGTAACGTGCGTATCGACGATCGTGATCCAGGCGTGACTGAATCCCTGCTCCACCGCCGACGGCGGCGTCTTTCCGTTCCTCAGTTCTTCGCGGATGCGCTCAAAAATCAGTACGTTCGAATCCACGCCCATGCCGACCGTCAGAATCACCCCGGCAATTCCCGGTAGCGTCAGCACGGCGCCAAAATAGCCCATGAACCCGAGCAAAATGACCAGATTCAGGATCAGCGCGATGTCCGCATTGACGCCCGCCCAGCGGTAATAAATCAGCATGAAGATCAGGACGGCGAGCATGCCATAGACGGCCGCCTGCACGCCGGAGCGAATGGAATCAGCCCCCAGCGACGGCCCCACCGTGCGCTCTTCCAGATATTTGATCCCCGCCGGCAAAGCACCCGAACGCAGCGTCATGGAAAGGTCTTGCGTTTCTTGTTCGGTAAACCGTCCGTTGATGATCCCGGTTTCGCGGATCGGCTCTTTGATCACCGCTACTTCCTGCACTTTGTTGTCGAGAACCACTGCCAGGTTGTCGCCAACGTGAGCGGAAGTAAAGGAATAGAACTTATTGCCGCCTTCACCCGTAAGAATGAAGCGCACCGCAGCCTGTCCATTTTCGTCCGTGGAAGGTTCCGCTGTCCTAAGATCGCGGCCTGTCACCGCCGAAGCCCGCGAAATCAAGTACCACTGCTCACCGCTGTCCGTGCTGCGCGATCCGATGCTCTTGCCCTGCATCAGTACCGAATCCGGAGGCAGCACGCCGCCGTGATCCTGCAGAGCCTGTTCCTGGCTTCCGTACGGCCCACCCAGCGATTGCTTGATTTCGAGCATCGCCGTGGACTGCATGATTTCCTTCACGCGTGCCGGATCATCTACTCCCGGCAACTGCACCAGAATCTGATACTGCCCCAGTCCGTGCTCCTGAATCACCGGCTCGCTTACGCCCAGTTGATCGATTCGATTGCGGATAGTCTCGATCGCCTGCGTAACTGCGCGGTCCTTCAGTTCCTTCAGGCTGGTAGGCTTCATCGCCACCGTCCAGGAATTCTCCGCGCCCGAGGTCGGATCATATTCCGGGAGTCGGTCGGCAACAATGCTCTTGAACTCGCTCGACTGATCGGGCGTAATCCCCTTGACCACGACCATTTCCGGATGATTCACCGGATCCGGCTTCGTGATCTCGGTGTAATTAATCTTGTGCGTGCGCAAGTCTTCTTTCAACCGCGCAATCGCGTTATCGGAATCGACGTTGACCGCGTCATTCACCTGCACCTGCAAAATCAAGTGCGTACCGCCCCGTAGATCAAGGCCGAGGTGAATTCTGTCCGTAATAGCGGCGATCAAGCCCGATCCCGTCCAGCTCTTCGGAACCCCGAAGATGCCAAACAGGAAGACCAACAGGATCGCAACGATAACCACCAGCTTCCAGGTAAGATTCTTATTCATGAAATGCCACACCAAAGCGCGATAACCGACGAGCTATGAGCTGACTGCGTTTAAGGTTGCTCACAGTTCATAGCTCGTGGCTCAGAGCGCCCTTAAGATTTCCCTTCTTCCGCCGTCGTCACCGAAACCACCGACGCCCGGCTGATTTCAATCTTCAAATTGTCGGGCGGCACGCGCAAAATCAGCGCATCGTCCTTGAGACTAAGAATCGTCCCGCGCAGCCCTCCGCTGGTCACAATCTTGTCCCCGTTCTTCAATTCGCCCAGCATGGCCTGCCACTTTTTCTGCTTCTTCTGCTGCGGCAAAATCAGAAAAACATAGAAGATGACAAAGATAAATGCCATCATCCCGATCCCGGGCAGACTGCTCCCACCCGGCAACTGCAACCAAAACGCCAATCCTCCCGCTATGCCCGACAAAATGATCTCCACCGCCAAGTCGATCCTGTGTAACGAAATAAGTGCCAAACAACTCGTTCAAATTCGCGCCAGTCTGGCCCCTACCCCAGGCCGGACCAAGCAAAACTCGGCACAAGTTTGCTGCCTTCGCCCTTTAACTTCCACCCTTGAACTTTTCTTAACCGCGGGAGTTCTTTTCTTCCCAGGCCGGAGGTCCCTACGCTTTACAGCCTAGAACCGGCAATGCCGCGCTCCGTTTTCGATCGGAACGCCACAGAAGGAAACAGACTTTATCCCCAAGCTGAATAGAATGCCGGACGCCCCGCAAGGTGTCAAGGTCGGTACGCCAATTTACCGCCGATTTTACATGGAGTTTTCAGCCGCAAAACGACTCCAGTTCCCGGACAACATGCCAGCCGCCAAGCTCCGCAAGAGCCACCGCCCAAGACAAGAGAAGCGACGAGCCGCGAAGCGGCGGAACAAGACGGCCCACAGCGTAAGCTGTGGGAAGGCATCCGCAACTGATGAGCCCCAGCGGGGGCGAAACTCACCCTCCCCGAATCCAAGCTCGCACCGTCCGCATAGTCGCCAAATAATAGTGCAGGTTATGCACCGTATTTAGAACCTGCGCCAACAACTCGTTCGCCGCGTAAAGATGCCGCAAATAGGCCCGCGAATACCGCCGGCAAACCCGGCAATCGCACGCCGGATCAAGTGCTGACTCATCCTGCGCATACCGCGCCTGCTTGATCGACACCTTCCCCTCGGAGGTAAACAAAAGCCCATGCCGTGCCGCGCGCGTAGGCAAGACACAATCCATCATGTCGACTCCCGACTGCGCATAAAACGCAATCTCCTCCGGAGTCCCCACTCCCATCAAATACCGTGGCCGATCCGCCGGAAGATGCTCAAGCGTAGATAAAACAACGTCGCGAGTAAGCTCGCGAGGCTCTCCCACGGAAAGTCCGCCGATAGCGTATCCGGGAAATCCGATGTCGATAGTTCGCAGAGCCGACTCGCGCCGCAGCGCGAGATCCATCCCGCCCTGCACAATCCCAAACAAGGCCTGGGTTTGGTCTTCGCGATCGTCCCCAGCGAACCGAGGGACGTGCTTTACCTGATGGCTGACGGCTGATGGCTGACGGCTTCTGTCCCACGGCACCTCGCTTTTATGCTCCTCAAAATACGCCTTACACCGCGCCGCCCATCGCAACGTCAGCTCCATCGATGCCCGGGCCCGCGCCGCATCCGCCGGATACTCCGTGCACTCATCAAACGCCATGATGATGTCCGCCCCAAGGCCAATCTGCACCTCCGTAGCTTTCTCGGGACTAAGAAACCGGGCCGACCCATCCAGATGCGAGCGAAAAGCCACTCCCTCTTCGGTAACTTTGCGCAGTTCGTTCAGGCTAAACACCTGAAACCCACCCGAATCCGTAAGAATCGCCCGATCCCAGGACATGAATCGATGCAGCCCGCCCAACTGCCGCACCGTCTCGACGCCAGGACGAAGAAAAAGATGATAGGTATTCGAGAGCAGAATCTCGACGCCGAGCTCTTCGAGCACATCCTGCGGAACGCCCTTGACCGAGGCCAAAGTCCCCACCGGCATAAACACCGGCGTCTCCACGATCCCATGAGGAGTAGTCAGCTTGCCCGCGCGAGCCGCGCCGCGATTAGCCTCAATTTTCAGTTGAACAGACACCGGGGGATTCTAACGGAAGCGTGGAAATGCGGAATCCAGAGGTGAGATCGAAGAGTTGAGATTTAAGAAGTGAGATTTAAGATTTGAGAGGTGGGATTGCAGTTTGAGAGGTGGGATTGCAGAAGGTTAGAAGCTCATCCTGTAGGTGATTTTAGGTTTTCACCTCTACAATCTCACTTCTACAATCTAACCTCTCACCTCCTACCGATTAATCATGAACGTAGACATCTGCTCTAGAAACGCCCTCAGATACTGTTCTACATCGCCAGGAAGCGCCGCCTCGGTAAGCGCCTTCCCCATAAGTTGCATCCATCGATCTCGCGCCGCCTGATCAACGCGAAACGGACTATGCCGAGCCCGTAACCGCGGGTGGCCGCGTTCTTCGATATATCGCTGCGGACCTCCAAATCGATAAATCAGAAAGTCTCGAAGCCGCCGCTCGGAACCCTCGCGATCATCTCTTGGATACATCGGCCCAATAATGTCGTCCTCAAAAACTTGCCGATAGAAAGCAGCCACCAGGCGCGTGAACCCTTCTTCCCCAATAAGAGGAAAAATCTCGGTCTCATTCATAAAGCAGCATCGCTCCCAGGTTGGCGAGGCCTTCACCTCTGCAATCTGACCTCTAACCTCTGACCTTACTTGTACGAATTCCTAACCACCTCTCCACCCTTCATCACAAACTTAACCCGCTCCAAAGTAGTCACATCCGCCAGTGGATCCCCGTCGACCGCAACGATATCCGCCCACTTCCCCGGCTCAATTGTCCCTACCTTGTCCGACCATCCCAGCAGATCGGCGTCGTTAATGGTCGCCGCCTGAATTGCCTGCAGCGGCGTCAGTCCCAACTTCACCATCACCGCGAACTCGTGGGCGTTCAATCCGTGTGGATACACCGCGGCGTCGGTGCCGAAACCAACCTTTACCCCGGAGGCAAAAGCGTGGGCGACATTTTTGCGGGCCGCGGGCATGACTTCATGTCCCTTGGCGATCAACTCGGGAGGCGTGCCGATCTTCTCGGCGTTCTCGAAAAACCAGTCCATGAGATAGAGCGTCGGCACCAGATAGGTACCATTCTTTTTCATTTCGGCGATCGCGGCGTCGTCAATATACGACCCGTGCTCGATCGAATCTACGCCCGCCTCCGACGCCCAGAGAATTCCCTGCGCCCCATGCGCGTGCGCCGCCACCTTGCGTCCCAAACGATGCGCGTCCGCCACAATCGCCTTCATCTCCTCCAGCGTGTACTGCGAAGCCTGCGGATTATCTCCATGCGAAAGCACTCCGCCGGTGGCGCAGATCTTGATCAGGTCAGCGCCATATTTAATCGTCTCTCGCGTCTTGTGCTGGACGGCTTCGATCCCGTCTGCTACACCTTCCGCTTGAATGTGCCATTCAAACGGCAGAAAATTCTCATCGCAGTGGCCGCCTGTAATCCCCAGAGCCGGCCCGCTCACCAGCATCCGGGGTCCCGGCACGTCACCGGCATTGATCGCATCGCGCAACGCCACATCGGCAAATCCGCTGGCACCGACATTGCGGATCGTCGTAAATCCCGCATCCAGCGTCACGCGAGCATTGCGCGCTCCATAGAGCGCCTCGCGCGGAATGGAAATCCCGAGCGTCGAAGGGCCGAAATTGGTCGTCATCGTGATATGCGTATGCGCGTCGATCAGTCCCGGCAGCACAGTTGCATTCGAGAGATCGACCACCGTAGCTCCTGCAGGAATCTGGGCATCCGCGCCCACGCTGACGATTTTGTCACCCTGAATCACGATGGTCTGGTTCGAAAGTGTCTTGCCAGTTTTCACATCCAGCAAATGCCCGGCGCGAATCACAACCGTCTTCGAAGCAGGAGCAGGCGAACCCTGTCCCCAGCAAAAATTGACGCAGCAAAGAACAGCCAGGAAGCGCAAATAACGGCCCAAGTAACGAGAAATGATCATTCCATCCCCCATAACAAAAGTGAGAATCAAATCAGGTCGAGAACCATACAACCGAAGGAAGTAAAACAGCAAGCCTTGGATTGAATCAAGCATTCGGAAAAGCAGTTAGGAAGGTTGAAGAGCGCAGAGCCAAAAGAATTAAGAGTATTGGAAATATGCGAGAAAGAAAGAACGTGGACCATGCTCTTATGCGGCGCTGCGCTTCTGCACAATCGCGTCGCAAATACTCTTCTCCACCACTGCCAGCTCCGCCGAACTATCCATCACCAAATCAGCGTAGGCCTTGCTCGGCACCACGTATTCCCGCGTGGCCGGCAACACACTGGTCTCCCACTGCCACCGGATAAACTCCAACGTCCGCTGGCGCTCGGTAATATCTCGAACCCGCCGGCGATGAAAACAAGTTTCCTCGGGAGTTTCCAGGTAAATCGCCAGATCAAAATGAGGCCGCAGCTGCGCAAAATGCAAAGCGAGGATGCCCTCGACAATCAACATTGATCCCGCCGGAACGTGCTCCTGCCGCCCGCTCACGCGCAAGTGCTCGGCAAAATCGTAAATCGGGGACTCAATGGCCTTGCCCGCCGCGTACTCCCTTATGTGATTCTCCAGCAGCTTCACATCGATCGCATTCGGAGCGTCGTAATTCTGTTGCGCCCGTTTCTCGATCGGGAGGTGGTTCATTTCCATGGAATAGACCTCCATCGAAAGCACGTTGGCGTTCAGGCGTGAAGCCACGCGTTTGGCGACCGTCGACTTGCCGCTGCCGGATGGCCCGCCCAGCCCGACTATAAAGGCCTTTCTCGAAGTGGCCGCACTGGTCATATCTGTATCTGTAGCACTCTATTTGAGTCTCTTTGTTCCCGTGCCTTAGTTCAACATACGCCGTCAGGTTAATGTTTCGTTAAATTAGTCCGATCTGATTGACGGAGCCCGGTTTCAGCATTAGTCTCCCCCACGTACAACCGGAGCCTTATGAGCAAGCCTGATCTGGATCAGTTGCGCGTCAACTACAAACAAGCCACCGATGCCTGGGTCGACGCGATTCGGGCCGAAGAAGCTTTGGCCACTTCCGACCATTCTATGATCGCCATGGAGAAATGGGACGATGCTCATTTCGCCGAGCACAAGGCCCACGATCAGGCGTCGAAAGCGCGCGAAGCTTATAAGGACGGCCTTCGCTTGGCAAATTACGGCATTTAAGCTAATCATCGCTACCTTCCGGCCCACCTCAAACCGAATTCTCGCGCGAAGAAAACCGCCGCATCCATCCCTTGGCCCGAGCCGCCGCCTGATCGGCCATTGCGCCTATCTTCGGAAACCGCTTTCGCAGTTTCGATAACAACAACCGGGCCCACGCGTATTGCGAAGAAAGAATGATAAGCCCAACAAGAATAAACAGAATGCCCTGCAGAAAGGGCAGGATCAATCCCGCAATCCCCAGCAGGATGAAACCCCATCCCGCGATCAAAACTAGAATTCGCTTGGATTGAGGTCGTCATGGCAAAGGTGGCTCTGTGCTGTATTCTACGAGCCGCGACAGTCGTTTCGACCGGAGAGAAACCGTGAGTGACCCTGCCAATCCGATTCCAGACGGGGTGCGCGTCATCGCCGCATTATTCGCCGTCTGCGGAATCTATCTGGCGATCGTCGGCACAGTGATTCTCATCAGACCCGACTCGATCCCCCTACCCTACGTCACCCCGCTCCTACTAGGATTGGAATCGAACGGCCTCTACGTGTTCGTGCTGGGGGCTCTCATCGCGGGTGCAATCGCCTGGGGATTGTGGAGACTCAACAACATCGCTCGCCGCGCGGCACAATTAATTTCCTTCTTGGGGATCGTGATACTCGTCCCCTACGTTTCAGTTGCGACCGTAAGAGCAAAGCTGGTACCGCTCGTGCTGGGCGGGCTCGGCATCATCGTGCGCGTGATCGTGGTGTGGAATCTATCTCGCGAAGAAGCAGCCGAAGCATTTCAGCGCCGCGATTAGATACAGGCGCAACAGGATTACGCCACGCCACGCAACCGGCTCTTCAACTCATCCGGATGCACCGCAAACTCCGCCGCATCCTCGCGATCCAGATGTCCATCCTTGACCAACCGGGCCAAAGACTCCTCGAAGGCTATCGATCCCTTGCCCTTGGTCATCGTGATTTCCTGATTCAAATGTTGCAGCGCATTGTGCCGTATGTGCTGCCGCGCCCCGTATCCAACCATCAACAACTCCACCGCCGGAATCCGTCCACCCTTGCGGCTCGGCAACAGCGTCTGCGTCCACACCGCCGAAATCGCCATCGCCAGTTCCTGACGAATCGTGCTCTGCCGCTCCACCGGAAACGAATCAGAAATCCGCGAAATCGCCGAAGCCACATCCGTGGTGTGCAACGTCGAGAGCACCAGATGTCCCGTCTCCGCCGCCGAAACCGCGATCGCCATACTCTCCGGGTCGCGCATCTCGCCGATCACCAGCACATCCGGCGCCTGCCGCAGCGCCGCTCGCAACGCGGCCGGGAAGTCCGGCGCATCGGTTCCCACTTCCACCTGCTCAATCACGCTGCGCAAATGCTGGTGCTCATACTCGACCGGGTCTTCAATCGTCACAATATGTCGAGCGTCGCGCTGGTTGATCTCATTCACAATGGCCGCCAGGGTCGTGGATTTCCCCGCACCCGCAGCGCCTCCTATCAAAACCAACCCCCGTCGCAGCGCCGCCAGACTCGCCGCTTCCGCCGGAAGCCCCAACTCGCCCAGCGACGGAACTTTCATCGGCAGCGCGCGGATCGTAGCCGCTGCCCGCCCTCGCTCGCGATGCAGATTCACGCGAAAACGCCCCAACCCGGCAATACGGTACGAGGAGTCGGCAATTTGCACGTCACGATATTGCGCGGCCGCGCCCGGAGTCAGCACCGGCTGAACCAAAGCTTCAATCTCCGCACCATCCATCGGAGAGCCACTAATTTTCTCAACCTCTCCATTGCGGCGAATCGAAGCCGCGACCCCATGCACAAGCAGCAAATCGCTGCCTCCGCGCTGGAGTAGTTCCCGCAACAGTTCGCTCAGCCTCGAGTCTTGAGACATCCTGTGGTTTCCTTCATCACAAAGCCGCCGGCAAATTGGCCGTAATAAATGGATCGCACCGGAAGCCAATTCTTGCGCAGGAAGCCCCCCAAAAAAATGGGGACGGACTTATTCGTCCGCCCCCACCGACGTCCGGCGCTCCGATCAAGCTGTTCGTTACTTCTTGGCCCGCACCGCCTCTTTCTCCCGCGCCCGCTCGCTAACCCGCTCACTCACCACGAACGTCATCTTCCCCGCCTTCTTATCCGCATCCACCACCACGTGGTCCCCATGCAGCACCGCGCCGTCGAGAATCTTCATCGCCAGCGGATCCTGCACCAGCTTCTGAATCGCCCGCTTCAGCGGACGCGCTCCAAAGTTCGGATCGTATCCCTCCGTAAACAGCAATTCCTTCGCGGCATCCGTCATCTCCAGAGAAATTTTGCGATCCTCTAACAGGCGTCGCAGATCCTCCAGTCGCAGATCGACGATCTTCACCAGCTGTTCCTTGCCCAGCGGACGGAAAATAATAATGTCATCCACCCGGTTCAGAAACTCCGGCCGGAAATGGCCGTGCAGAGCGTCGAGCACATGTTTTGACGCCTCATCGAAACGCCGCCTCCGACCGGATGTTTTCCGACTGCAGGTAAGACGACCCAAGATTCGAAGTCATGATGATGACCGTGTTCTTGAAATCGACTTTGCGCCCTTTGCCGTCGGTGAGACGGCCATCGTCCATGATCTGCAAAAGAATGTTGAACACGTCGGGATGCGCTTTTTCAATTTCGTCAAACAGCACGACCGCATACGGATGCCGCCGCACTGCCTCGGTGAGCTGCCCGCCTTCCTCGTACCCCACATATCCCGGAGGCGCGCCAATCAGTCGTGACACGGCATGCTTCTCCATGTACTCCGACATATCGATGCGAATCATGGCGCGCTCATCGTCAAAAAGAAATTCCGCGAGAGCGCGCGCCAGTTCGGTCTTGCCGACGCCGGTCGGCCCGAGAAAAATGAACGATCCAATCGGCCGCTTGGGATCGCTGAGCCCCGCCCGCGACCGGCGAATAGCATTGGAAACGCGCTCAAGCGCGTCGTCCTGCCCGACAACCCGCAGGCGGAGCCGCTCCTCCATGTTGATGAGCTTCTTAACTTCGCCCTCAAGCATTTTTGACACTGGAATGCCGGTCCATTTGGAAACAATGGCCGCAACGTCTTCCTCGTCAACCTCTTCTTTCAACATGCGATGGCCCGCTTTACCGTCGATCTCTTTCGTTACCTTGCCAAGTTCTTCTTCCGTCTGCCGGATTAAGCCGTAGCGGATTTGCGCTACGCGCTCGAGATTGCCTTTGCGCTCTTCAGCGGCTTCTTCGATCTTGAGCTGTTCGAGTTTTTCTTTCAGCCCTCGCGCTTTGGCGATTGCGTCTTTTTCTTGTTTCCACTTGGCTTTCAGCGCATTCGATTTTTCACGAATCCCGGCGAGTTCCTTCTCGACGATGCCGAGGCGTTCTTTGGAGTTGCGGTCGTCCTCTTTCTTCAGCGCCTGCTTTTCGATCTCCAACTGCGTGGCCCGCCGCTCCAGCTGATCGATCTCCGTCGGCATGGAATCAATCTGGATGCGCAGAGACGATGCCGCCTCATCGATCAGGTCGATGGCCTTATCCGGCAAGAACCGGTCGGAAATATAGCGGTGCGACAACGTGGCCGCCGCCACGATCGCCGAGTCCTTGATACGCACGCCGTGATGAACCTCGTACTTTTCCTTCAGTCCGCGCAGAATCGCAATCGTGTCCTCAACATTCGGTTCGCCGACAAATACGATCTGAAAACGCCGTTCCAGAGCCGCATCCTTCTCGATGTACTTGCGATACTCGTTCAGCGTTGTAGCCCCGATAGCCCGCAGTTCTCCGCGAGCCAGCGCCGGCTTCAGCATGTTCGACGCATCAATCGATCCCTCGGACGCGCCCGCCCCCACCAGTGTATGCAGCTCATCGATGAACATGATGATCTGCCCCTCCGAATCCTCAATCTCCTTGAGCACCGCCTTGAGCCGGTCTTCAAATTCGCCGCGATATTTCGCGCCCGCGAGCATTGCTCCCAGATCGAGCGAAACCACGCGTTTGTTTTTCAGCGCCTCCGGCACGTCGCCCGAAATAATGCGCTGCGCCAGACCTTCGACAATGGCGGTCTTGCCTACGCCGGGCTCGCCGATGAGCACCGGATTATTCTTGGTGCGCCGCGACAGCACCTGGACCACGCGTCGGACTTCCTCATCGCGCCCAATCACGGGATCGAGTTTGCCGCGCCGGGCCTGTTCCGTTAGATCGCGAGCGTAACGCTCCAGCGCCTGATACTTACCTTCGGGATTCTGATCGGTGATGCGCTGCGATCCTCGGACGGAAGTGAGAGCTTTGAGAATGGCGTCATGCGTGGCGCCCAATCGCGCCAGCAGCTCTTGCGCCGGATCACGCCGCAGGTCGGTTAACGCCAGCAGCATGTGCTCCGTCGAAACGTATTCGTCTTTGAAATTAGCGGCTTCTTTAAACGACTTCTCCAGCACCTGATTGATCTGCGATGACATCGCAGGCTGCGCCGCCCCGCTGCCGGAAACCTTCGGCAGTTTTTCAATCTCTTTGTAAATGTCGCTGAGGACCGCCTGCGGACCAATCCCGATTTTCTCCAGCACCGGCGCGACAATGCCTTCTTTGTCTTCGACCAGCGCCGCCAGCAAATGCAAAGGCATGAGCTCCGGATTGCCGTGCTCAGACGCGAGTTCGTTTCCGCGCTGAATCGCTTCCTGTGCTTTTACCGTGAATTTGTCCCAACGGATTGCCATGGGTTTGCTCCGAATTGTATTTATCCCTCAAGGGGTAGAGTCGAAATATTCTTTCCAAACGACATGCAATGTCTGCTCGTGCCATTCTCGGCGAGACACTGTCATCTCGGTTTGGAAACGTTCCACGAGAACATCAAATTTCAAATTTAGCTTACGCGCTAAGGCCCTCACATCCTCCATGTCTTTGGGGTTGTTTCGAGTGAGCTTCGCCAATAGCAAATCATAGGGCTCGAAAGTCCGCAGCGTAAGCTTTTTCAATCCTAACGAAACAGTGATCAGACGGCTCTCGTAGTTTTCCGGATAATCCGCTACGCCGCCAGCCACGTGCATCCTCACTTTATGTTTCTTGCGGAGTTCCGAGCCCTCGCCTGCAATCATTTCCAGATCTTCCATAGCATGGTGAGGGATGACGGAAATGTAATCCAGGTCCGCCGTACTCCGCTGGATGCCATATACCGCCGTAAGAACAAAGCCGCCCACGCAGTGAAGCTCCACAGCTTCCGACAGGCTTTGATCGACCCCGGCCAGAAATTCAGGCCAGGGCGAAGGCAGCAGATCAGACATATTGCAAGTCTTCTGGTTTCCAATGGGTCAACAGATTCCATTGTCTTGCCGCGTCCGGTCTGGCAGCCTCCATCCATTCCCGTTGTCGCTGCGAAAGATGGCGCTGACAAAAAGTATCGGGCTCAGCCAGGCGGTTCGGCAGCAGAGCTTCCTCCAACTTAACTAGGGCCTGATAAACACTATTGAGGGTTGCTTCCCCCTTTTGCTCGGCGACCTGCCTGGCAAGAGTAACGGTGAAACCAAGCCGGTTCGTCAGGTTTCGCGATCGTGCTTGCTCAACCAGCCATCTCGTGCAGGTTTCGTCCATCGCCCCGTAGCGCAGGAGCAGCCACGGAAGAGCTTCCACAATCCTCGCCTCCAGGTTGTCCTCTCCCAAAGCTGCAAGAAGCAACTCAACGGGGTTTCGCATCCGCCCCCGACGAACGTGTGCATACCCGGGATATCCCAACGCCGAAAGTTGGCGCGTCAACCACTCGGCACCCTGGTTGGGACGTGGATCTAGGGGTAAAGCCGAAGGGCTCATTTTGAGCAGGGAAACCGCCTTCCTGACCAGTTCGGGAGGAAAATGCCGCTTACCCCGTTCCATCAGTGCCACATAGGGCTGAGAAACTCCAAGCCGCGCGGCCACGTCGCATTGGCTCAAGCCCAGTTTCTTCCGAGCGACCTTGAATTCCTTCCCAGTCATACGGCTCCCGCACAAAATCTTGTACTTCTTTAGACGAGTACAAGAATCAGTCTGATCCATTATTTATTACAAATCAAGTAATAATATGACATACGTAACTGATTGTAAATAAACATCGTATAGCAACTGTGATTTCATTCCCTATCGACAACTTTTAGGAAAGATGCGCTTGGCTTGCCATGGGAAATGAAACGGGAGGCGCAGTTTCTCGCCTCCCGCAGAGCCTGACTCTAAAAATAAAAAATGGTGCTTAGGCAGCCTTGCTAGTCGCCGTCGCTTCCTGCGTGCTAACACCACCAACGCTCACCGCAATCTTCTTCGGCTTCGCTTCGGCCTTCTTCACCAGCTTTACCTTCAACACACCCTTGTCGTAGCTGGCCTGAATGTTCTCATGGTCAACCGTCGTGGGGAGAGTAAAGGTACGCGTGAAGCTGCCATACTGGCTCTCCACCCGGCGGAAGTTCTCTTCTTTCTCTTCCTTCTCGAACTTGCGCTCGCCGTACACGGTCAGCGTGTTGTTCTCCACGCGGACATCAATGTCCTTCTCATCAATTCCGGGCGCTTCAATCTTCAACGTGATCTGGTGCTCGTCCTCGTACACGTCGACCGGTGGCGCAAACGCGGTCGTGGTCAAAGTTTCCTGACCTTCGGGCCCCTGCGCGTCGCGGAACAAACGAGTCAGACGGCTCTGAAAATTGGCGTACGGATCGAACCGGGTAATCAAAGTCATAACTTAACTCCTTCTACTGGGAATCTGAAATTGAGAGCCTTCGAAAAGCTCTCTCGCTTACTATTAAGCGTAACCGAAGCATACAATATGAGTGTATTATTGTCAAGTTTGACATTGTATATTTATATTCAATTACTTACGGACATTATAAGGCACTGCAAATAGCTGCTCTCCGGCACATTCAGTAGCACCGGATGGTCCTTCGCCGCGCCCCGGTTCTCGATGATCCGCAGCGATTTGTGCGCGTCCTGAGCCGCCTCCGCCACCACTTTCATGAAGTCCGCGGCGCTGACATGAAAGGAGCAGGAGCACGTCACCAGAATCCCTCCCGGCCGCAACATCTTCATGGCCCGCAGATTGAGTTCCTTGTATCCGCGCAGCGCCTTTTCCAGATCACGCTTCGTCTTGGCAAACGCCGGAGGATCGAGAACGATGGTGTCGTATTGTCGTCCTGCCGCCGCATACTCCCGCAGAAGGTCAAACGCGTTCGCCTCGATCCATTCCAACTCGATCCCGTTGAGCGTTGCGTTCTTCTCCCCCATCTCAAGCGCCGGACGTGAACTGTCGACGCCAGTAACGGCCGATACTTTTGCTTTCGCCAAGTGCAGCGCAAATCCTCCCTGATAGCAGAACGCGTCGAGCGCCTCGCCATGCGCGTACTGCGCCGCCGCCGCATAATTCTCCCGCTGATCAAGAAATGCCCCCGTCTTCTGCCCTTCCAGCGAATCGTAGTGAAACGCCACCCCATTCATTCGGATGTCCGTCGCACTCTTCTCCCCCCACAGCAGCGACGAAGCCAGCGCCGGCAGTTGCTCCAGCTCGCGAATCCGCACTTCCACGCGTTCCACAATTCCCGATGGCTGCAACTCATTCTTGAGTGTCTGAATAACGCTCGCGCGCACCCCAGCCGCATCCATCGCCTGCGTCAGAATCTGCACCGTCACCACATCCTTATAGCGATCGACAATCAGTCCCGGCAGAAAATCAGCTTCGCTGAAAACGACACGATAAGCGTCGGTGTCCGAAACCAGATCCTTACGGTAAGCAATCGCGGCCCGAATGCGCTCCGCAATCAGAGTAGGCAGGTCCGTCACCGACCCATGAGAGATCATGCGAATCGCGATCTGCGACGAAGAACTGTAAAGCGCCGTGCCCAGAAATTTCCCGCGCTGATCGTGAACTCGAACCAAAGCACCGGCGGGAATATCCTTTTCTTCGCTCACATCCGAGCGATACACCCAAGGATGCCGCGACAGCAGACGTTCAGCGCCGCGAGCAGAAATTTTGACGGAGGGCTCCGCCATCGTGGCGGAGGAATTTCGTACGGAGGGATTTCGTTTCGTAGGCATGAAACGATGTTATCGCGGAGCGATGAAGCACGTGTGGTAGCAGGGCTCTGCCCTGCAAAACCGGACAAAGCCCGGTTTCACTAAGCGCGAAACACGATCCCGTCGAGATTTCGTTTGCTGGTCATTCGTTTGCTCGTCGTCGGCCGCGGAGTCACACTAGCCGTCACCGCGCCGCTCATCACCTTGTGCCACGCGGCCTGAAACTGTTCCATCTCAGGAGCTGTCCCGACGGTGACGCGCGAGTAGGTCGGCATCACCGGCCAGACCCGTCCGATATAAACATTTTGCTTGGCCATGGCATCAATGGCGCCTTTTGCCGGGCGCTTGGTATCGAGCATGAAGAAATTCGCCTCCGACGGAATGTAGGAATATCCGTGGCTGTCGAGCCAGGCAAAAACTTCGCCTCGAATGCGAGCGTTGATACGCTTGCGCTCGGGGATAAGTTGGGCATCCTTAACGCTAGCCGAAGCCGCGACCAGCGCGGTGATCGGCATTGCATTCCATCCACCAAACTTGTCTAATTTTTCGAGCAGGTCAGCGCGACCGAAAGCAGCTCCGCAGCGCAGCCCGGCCATGCCGTAGATTTTCGAGAAGGTGCGCAGAACAATGACGTCCTTGCCGGCTTTCACCAGGTCGACGACCGAAGGCGCGTCACAAAAATGAATGTAGGCCTCATCGACAACGACGACCGAATCCTTGGGCTTGTGATCGAGTAAATATTCGATATCAGAATGACTGGTGAGAGTGCCGGTAGGATTGTTCGGCGAGCAGACATAAAAAACGCCGGCATCGGGAGCTGCGGCAATCATTGCCTTCACATCATGAGCGTAAGTTTTGGTCAGCGGAACTTTGATGACTTTCGCGCCGATAGCCTCCGCGTGAAACATGCCCGCTTCGTAGCCGGGATCGGCGGTAACGTAGCTATGCTGCGGTGAAGCGAAGACGCGCACGGCATGATGCAGGGGTTCGCTCGATCCGGGATAAACCAGAACCTGCTCGACGGTAAGGCCGTGGGCTTCGGCGAGTGTCTTAGTCAGATCATCGGTGAGCCAATCGCAATAGCGACCGCCGTTGGCTACGATGGCGCCCGCAGCCTCGCGCGCCGCAGGGCACGGCCCCAGCGGATTTTCATTGGCATCGATCCGGATGGCATCCCGGGAAACATTCTTTACCTGCGCGTTCGCCAGCATGGGTTCGGTAACGATTCGGAAGGCGAGCGCGGCGGATGCGGCAGCCGACAAACTCAAAAAAGAACGGCGAGAAGTAGAAGCATCCGGAGAAGCCATCATTCACCTCGTGCGGCCAATCTTACCGCGAAATGTATCGCATAGTCGCCGCCAATCCCAGAAGCACAGGTTGGAGGGTCGAATCGCCCGCCAAATGTGACTAAGCGACGCAAAATGCAGGTGCATCAACCACTAATACTTTGTGTTACCCTTCACCCCTCGACCGATCGTTAGCAATATTGATTGCGCAAAATGATCGTCCGAGATAAGAGTTCGCAGCCACTCAATTCCCCGTTCTTCCCAGGAGGCCCAGCATGAAACGTGCACTCGCAGCGCTAACGATTTTGACTTGCATCGCATTTGCAGTTGCAGTTTTTCTTCCCGCCGCCGCACCGGTTGAAGCCGGCAGCGCCAACAAGGTCCATTCCGAAGACGGCGCGGACATGAGCGATGCCGCCGCGTATTGCGTGGCGAGCGGCGGCGAAGTCGACGCCCGCCAGCCCTACTTCAACACCAACGACGACGAGCAGAACTGGTTTCGTCTTTCCGGCTCGCGCAAGTTTTGCAAATTCACCTCATCAGGGAAATACCCATCGCGGATTTACGTTCTGTTGACGACACTCTACACAGAGCAGCCCAGTCTCGCCGCGCTCGCTTACTACGCCAAGGTGCCGCTCGGAAGCTGTAACGGCAATCCGGCATCGTGCTATTGTTCTCAACTCGGAGGCACCGACCTGTTCGGCGGAGTCAATGCCAATGGCGGCGGCTGGGTCAAGAAAACCGATCCCGTGGACACCGTGTTGGAAGCCTGCATCTTTCCGGATATGTCCTCCATCGATTCGTGGGGATTGGCTTATCACTCGGCAGGAATCGTCCGCGGAAAGAATTTGGCCAAAGTGCTGCGCTACAAGAAACCGGACTGAACAACAAAGAAGGAGCACGACGACTCGCGCAGGGCGGACGCATTCGTCCGCCCCCCCGCGCAAAGCGAGCGTTAAAGAGCTAGGAACGTCCTGCCGTTACTTCCACCTTGGCCCGATCACTTTCCGTGTTCCGAGTCACCACCCAGGCAATCCCCAGCGAAACCAGCATCAGAACCGCAGCCAGGTGCCAGGGCGCGCCAGGCAAAAGGTGCCCAGGCGAAATAAAGTATGCGAACGTCAGCGAGAACAGTCCTGGCCCAAACATCATCGCCACGCCACGCAAAGAGGCCAGCGCGCCTTGCAACTCCCCTTGTTCTGACGGAGAAACCCGTCGCGTCATCAGCGACTGCGATGTCGAACCCGCGAGCGACCACAGAGCATTCACTGGAATCGCCGCTAGAAAAATCACCGGAGACGGCCATCCAAACATGGCAAATCCAACAACCGCGCAAGCGAGACCTGTCAGCAGCGTGCGCCGTTCTCCGATTCGCGCCACCACCGGACCAACCATCGAATAGGAAATCATCTGAGTGACGCCGACCACGGCCAGTGCTATCCCGACCATGCGCGAGTTCCAATCAAACCGGTAAATCACATACAGTACAAAAACCGTCACATAGACTTCGTGCACCACATATCCCAGAAAATTAACCGTCGCCAATCCCAGTAATTCCGCGTGCGAACGCAACAAACGCAGGGCGCCCAATGGATTCGCACTCTTCCACTGCAATGTAGTTTGCCGGCGCTCAACCGGCAGCGACTCCGGCAAAACAAACGTCCCATAGCAGAAATTCACCAGGCTCCCGATGCCCGCTACCCAGAACGGCAGCCTCGGATTGTGCAATCCCAGCCAGCCTCCGATCGCCGGACCGAGAATGAAGCCTGCTCCAAAAGCCGCGCCCAGCAGCCCGAACGCCTTCGCGCGCTTCTCCGGAACCGTCACATCGCTGATGTAAGCCGTCGCCGTAGGAATGCTCGCGGAAGTGAGCCCCGAAAGAACGCGTCCCAGAAACAGCCACCGAATCGAGGGAGCCACCGCCATTACAAAGTAATCCAGCGCCAGTCCGAAATTCGAAAGCAGAATCACCGGACGCCGTCCATACCGATCCGACAGCATCCCCAGCACGGGGGCAAAAACAAACTGCATCAGCGCCCATGTCGTAGTGAACAGTCCGATATATTCCGACGCCCGCGCCGTATTGCCATTGAGAAAGTCCGAAATCAGCTTCGGCAACAAGGGCACGATCATGCCCAGCGACACCATGTCGAGCAGCACCGTAACAAAGATGAAACCGAGCGCCGCGTTACGTCTGTTGGACATGAGGTCTCCCCGAATCAGATAATCAAGAAGTCTGCAACGAAATAGAATCCAGCGCCTGCAGCCAAAGTTCCACCGCGCGATTCACGCGCTCGCGGTCGTGTGTAGCGCAATAATCCAGCATGAAGCCGCGAAACCCGGCAATCACGATCGTGGCAAATTGCCGCGCCTCCGCCTTCGCACAACCCTTGCGCACTAAAGGCTCCGCCAAGAACTCCAGCCAGTCCTCAACCGACGAGCTAAGAAACTCCGCAAACCGTCGTGGATGCCGCAGAGCCATCGCGTAGACTTCAAACGAAAGCTTGAACGCCGCTTCCGATTCCGGCGCGCTCATCTGCTTCCAGATCGCCCGGCAAGCATCAGACGGCCGCTCGTAGCGAGCTTCCCGCATCTTTCCAAAACTCTCGCGCTGCCGTTCGCGCAACCGCATCACCGCCCGAGCGACTAGCTCCTCTTTCGACCCGAAGTAATAAAGGAGCACTCTCGGGCTAGACCGCACCGCCTTAGCCAGAGGCCGCAGCGACAGTTCGGCCACTCCATTTTTCGCAATGTAGCGGACGATGGCGTCGAGCAATTCACCGGGACGAGCTTCGTTTACGGTTCGAGTCATCTTGCCAGTCCCAGTATCGTGCCGATTATTTCTTCTGTCGAACGTCTGGGATTACGTGCGCGGCGTCTGTAGCCCTTGCATCCGCGGCAGGCGAGCGCCAATCACGGCGAGAGGAATCAGAGTGCAGAGAAAAGTCAGGTGATACCAGACCGGAAAGCGGCCCCAAAGCTTGTAGTGCTCCGGCAGGAAAACGAGCGACGAGTATGCAACCCAATGCCAGCGGAATCCAACGCGCAGGGCTGATATAACGTGCCAATGCGCCCGCGGACAGCGTAGAAAAAGCGCCGAGCAAGAGCCGGAAGATCTTCATCGGCAGAGTAAAAGCTAATAGCGGTGTGGCCGCCGCATATTCCGGCCAGACTGCGCACGCGAATCGATGGATTGCCGTCGCCACTACAGCCCACCAGATCATTGCCGCAATCAACGCCCCAAATGCTCGCCACATTGAACAGTCCTCCTTCAGCCCCATCTGAGATCAAAGCTTAGCATAAATGAAACGATCGTTTCAAGTATGAGACGTCGACTTCGTCCTGGCTGTTCCGCTGATTTTGCCGCCTTACGTTGTGGGGTCGACCACCGATCCCATGAAGAGTATGTTGCCGCTGCTTTCGTCCCGGATTAGAAACAGGAACGGGCGGTCCACAACCATCTCGAAATGCGGTTCCGGACGCGAGCGTTCCATCGATGCTCCCAACATCTCGCTCATCGTCGCGGCCGCAGCCTCCGTGCCTTCCTCATTCACCTCAGCCACAGCCTTATGCAGCACTTCATCAATCCACACCAGGGGCGGAGGCTTTCGAATTCCCGCGAACTCGGCGCGCTCGTGATCAAATGCTCGCTCCATTCCGAGGTTCGTGAGGGCGCCCCGCAATGCCGCCGAATAGTTCACCTTAAATCGCGGGAAACGCACCGAGCCTTTGGTCTCGTCAAATTTCTTCGTTAAAACTTGCCATTCCCCCGCGCCCAGCGCATCGCGGAGGCGCTGCAAGTTCGACTCGCGCGCCGGTAAAAGCACATACATCGAAATCCGGTTTCCCGCGTAGGGCAGTACGACGGCCTGAAACTCAGCCTGCTCGCTGTACCGAAACTTTCCCGACTGTCGCATCGTTGGCACAGGCTTCCTGTGACCATCGCCGGTTGTGAACGGCTCTTCGCGCGTGAATACGCGGTGAAAGGGCTCGCTCCACCCCCCCTTGAAGTAGATCGCATTGAGAGCGACCAGCAAAGTGAGCGGATTGAAACCATCCGCAATCTGCGGAATCATTCCCGCTGTTTTTTCGCTTACCCAGCTATTGATGCGAGCGGAAGCATCCTGCGCCCCAAAGTCAATCTCGTGAACTTCCGCGTCGTAAATGTCGTGCACTCGCGCCGTGAACGCCGCATCCACCGGTATGCTCTGGCTGCACCACAGCGAATTCGATATCAGTAATTGGACTCCGGATCCTTGCGCGGCGAGAACCGATCTCAGCCCGGCGATCGCATCCTCCAGCCCCTTTGCATCAAGCCCGGAGAGTTCCAACGCCTTCGCCATGCCGTCTCGCGTCTCGCCGCTCGCGCCATCACAGACCATCGCCAGGCAAAGCATCACGCTGCACGGCGAAAAGAAAATGTTTGCCGACGGATCTTTCCGCGCCAGCTCGCGAAACAATTTGAAAGTGAAACGAATCTCAGGAGGAGCAGGAAGAGCAATAGGAGGCGCAACAGTAGCAGCAAATAGTGATCCAGCGGTTCGCAGGTTGCGGCGATTAAATGGCCACACCATCGATCACTCCAACCAAAAACTAGCTGGCCGCAGGCTGTTCCGCCGGAGAGGCGGAATGATCCTTATGTGTTGCTCGATGCTCGCGCCGGATCGCGAGAATGTCTTTATGCAGAAGATCAAGCGCGTTCGATGGAATCTCAGTGCCCCACTCGTCAATTTCTTCTTCGTCCCAATGACCGTTAAGCCGCAACGCCGCGTCAGTAAGATCTTCAGGGAACGCCAGCCGGTAAACGCCTTCACGCGAAAGGACACCGCCCACCTGCCGTCCGGTGTGCATTTCGTAAATACGCCGCGTCGAATTGCCGCCGCTATTGGTGAACGCCAGCAGAACTTCGCCTTCCTCGCCATAATCGGGCCGGTAAAACCACGCCTGCGGAGCGTCCGCCTTGGGCCTCGCCCGTTTTCGGCCCGTAACCGTAACCACTTCCTGCTCCGGCTTCACTTCATTGGCAGGATTGAAATAATAAACGCGCGAGCAAGACTCACAGACCATCACCTTCTCGCCGTTTCTCACTTCGTTATAAGTCTGCGGACGCAGCTTTACCTGGCAGCCCATGCATTTCTGGTCGCGCACTTCCGACAACCCGCTCCCGCGGAACTTCGCCACCCGCTCATATTGTCGCAGCACATCTTCAGAAATCCCGCGCCGCAGCCCGTCACGCTTGGCGCTCCACTCCGCCAACTTTTTCTGATCTTCCGCCGTAACCCTGCGCGCGTCTTCTTTCTCTTTGTCGATCTCCGCCGTCTCCGCTTTAAGCTCGGCCTCCGCCGCCTTCACTTCTTTATCGCGCGCGTCGACGTTCACCATCACATCGAGAATCCGGTCTTCGTTCATCCGAACTTCCTGCTCGGCGAACTGGATCTCGTGTTGCAGCGCCTTATATTGTTCGTTGGTTTTTACGTCGAGAGATTGATCGCGATACTTCGAAATCTTGCCTTGCAGGTCTTTGATATTAGCTTCGAACTTTTTGCGGTTGGCTTCGTCGCCTTTCGCTGCCGCCTGCGCTTTTTCCAGTTGCGCTTTAGTTCCGGCCAACTTCTGTTCAATCACAGCCACGCGTTTCGGCAGCGCAGCCACTTCTTCCTGCAGCTTGCGGATTTCTTTATCCGCCGTCTGCAACTCCAGCAGTTTTTCGATATCAGGAAGCATCGGTTGGGGGCGTCACAATAACGATTCTAGCATGTAGGACTCCACCTGCACCCGCTGTAGAGAAAGCCTCAGTTTGAATTCTCATAGGGTAGATCGTCGGCGCGGCCTGTGGCATACTCGCCCTGCCCAAACCGTGGAAAGCGCGGGCCCTACAAGAGGGCAGTATGAACCGCTACGTTAAAGGCATTCTTGGCGGATTGCTAGCGATCCTAGCAGCGTTTGGCTGGACAGTCGCTATAGCATACCTGCTGTGGTGGAAACCGGAGCTTTTGGGAATCCGAATCGTTGGCATCCGGGCGGGAATCCCGCTTTGGCTGACCTTGTTTCTGATTTTCTCGGTGGGGGTTTTATTTGGCATTCCGCGCGGCTTACAGATCGAAAAATTCAAACTGAGGCACTACCCCGCTGCAGGGAAAGGCCGCCCTCGTCCCTTAGGTCTACCCGTCGGCTGCCCGTCGCCACGAACCCTGTGGAAGAAAGCGATTCCCCCTTCCAACTCACCCGCCACTCCCAAGAGAGCGAGAAATGCGAGTCATTTCGCCAAAGCCGACCTTCACCTACCTTCGTACACCCCACCAAAGAGGCCTTACACCCGCCGTTAAAATGAATAGATAGGCAAACAAAGTTTGCCGGTACTGCATTCCTTCTTGACAATTCGATCGTCCCAAATCTGCAAAATTGCAGAAATGTGCCCATAACTCCTTAGGAATGAATTACGTACGAAATTGCCCCTTTAGAATCTATTATGTAGCTGCAACCAGCTGATTCTAAAGGTATGGAAAAGAGGGGGGGGAGGGGGGTACAAGAACGAAAAACAGAGGCATCAGATTGGGACTCTGAACCTTAAGAACCTGATACCCACGCGGTTTGTGGTAGCCTCGGACGTTTGAGTTCACGACCAAACCCGCATGGAGGCCATTCCTTGAAGCCCCAAAGTCCCGCAATTTTTGTTTCAAAGCTGATGCTGCTCCTGCTAATCGCCGCGATCCCTGCGCTATGCCAGCAGGAAACGGCAAACAAAGTCGTAGTCGAGCGCGTCGGAGACACCGCCTTCATTCAACTGCACGCACCCAGCTTCCAGTCGTTGAACCCGCGCCAACAGGCACTCGCCTATTGGCTGGTCCAGGCGTCGATTGCCATCGATCCGATTATTTACGACCAGTTCTCAGCGTACGGTTTGCGGCAGAAGCGCTTGTTCGAAGAGGTCATGGCCCACTCCGACGGAATCAATCCCGTCGTGCGAACGAAGATCGCCGATTACGCCAAACTGTTCTGGGCCAGCCGAGGGAATCACAACGAGCTGACCTCGCAGAAATTCCTGCCAAAGTTCGGCTTCGAAGAACTCACAGGGGCCGCAATGGCGGCGCAGCACGCGGGGGCTTTCCAAACTTCCTACGCCGATCTGCCGCCGCTCAAGACGCCAAACGACCTCAAGCATGAACTCGACGACCTTCGGCTCTCGATTTTCGACGCCACGTTTGAACCCATGATTACGGCCAAGAGTCCGTCAGGAGGGAAAGACGTAATTCAGGCGAGTTCGAACACCTTCTACCCCGGATTGAGCCTGGAAAATCTCAAAGGATTTACGGATAGCCACCCATTAAACTCGCGCGTAGTAAAGGGCGACGACGGCAAATTGACCGAACTCGTCTATCGCGCGGGAACGCCGGACGGCAAGGTTCCTCCGGGCGTTTACGCGACATTTTTGAAGCGGGCGAATGACTACTTTGAAAAAGCGCGCGCCTGCGCCGAGCCGGCACAGGCTGAGGCTATCAGCCATCTCATTCGCTACTACCAGACCGGCGATTATGCCGAGTGGGTGGCGTTCGGCACCGCGTGGGTGCAGAACGACGCCACCGTCGATTTCGATAACGGATTCATCGAGGTCTATCGCGACGTTCGCGGCGCCAAAGGAAGCTCGCAGAGTTTCGTCACCATCACCGATAAGCCCGTCACCACCGCGATGAAAAAGCTGGCCGACAACGCCGCTTACTTCGAAGAGAAAGCTCCCTGGGATCCGAAATATCGCCGCGACTCCTTCAAATTGCCAGTGGTAAAAGCGGTTGAAACCCTGATCGAGACTGGCGATTTTAGCGTCGGCACAATCGGCGACAACCTGCCCAACGAAAACGAAATCCACGAGAAATACGGCTCGAAAAATTTCCTCTTCATGGGCAGCAAACGCGCGCTGGAAGAAACCAATGGCCAGACGCTCACCGCCGAATTTGCCGCCGATCCCGCCGAGGTCGAGCGCGCCGCCAAGTACGGCACGCAGGCGAGCGACCTGCTGGTCGCCATGCATGAGGTCATCGGACATGGCTCCGGCAAATTGAGCGAGCGCGTCAGCGCCGGCGCCCAGTCATTTCTTAAAGAATATTTTTCGACCCTGGAAGAAGGACGCGCCGATCTGATGGCGCTCTGGAACGTGTGGGATCCCAAGCTGAAAGAGCTGGGCCTGATCACCAATCAGGAAGAAGTGGCAAAAGCGATGTATGACAGTTCCGCCGCCGTCGCCTTGACTCAGCTGCGCCGCATTCAGCACGGCGACACCATCGAGGAAGATCACGAACGCGATCGCCAGATGATCGCCCACTACATCGCCGATAAAGTTCCCGGCTCCATTGAACAATTCAACCGGGACGGGAAAGCTTATGTCCGGGTGGTCGATTATCAGAAGATGCGCCACGGAGTGGGCATGCTTCTAGCCGAACTGATGCGCATCAAGGCCGAGGGCGACTACGATGCCATCAAGGCGCTGGTGGATCAATACGGCGTCCACTTCGACCCGGCGCTGCGCGATCAGGTCCTGGCGCGATACCAGAAGCTGAATCTGCCGACCTATTTCGCCGGCATGAACTCGCACCTAACCGCCAGCTTCGACAAGAAAGGCGAGATCGAGAAAGTAGACATCAGCTATTTTCAAGATCCCGTTCGCCAATTTGTAAGCTACGGCGCCATGTATGACAAAGGCCTCGCCCCGAAATAGAAACGGTATTAGACGCTTGCGTTTGGGCAGCTACGACAGTGGCTCCGACACGTGCTCATGCACGATCAGCCACTTCCCATCAATTTTTTCGAAGACCGCGGTCCAGCGCATATTTCCCATGTCGCGTTTGCCCGACTTATGCGTCATGTCGTAAGTCAGCGTCGCCGTTACCCAGTAAGCATCGCCGCTTTTGTGAATCTGCAAATCGTCGTTGAGTGCAAATCGCGCCGCCTTGAATTCCGCGAGTTCTTTCGTGACGCCCGATTGATATTCGTCCCAGCTCGCATACTTAAGCGGCGCAATATCGAAAAACACATGCGGACCTTGCGCGTAATACTGTTTTTGAGCCGCCGGATCAAGCGCGCCCCAACCATCCCAAATCTTCTGCAAATAGGCCTTGTCGATAGCAACAGCGCCAGTCGAGTGCTTGGCTGTCATCGCCTTTTGCGCAAAACCAGGCTGGGAAACTCCAGAAATCGCGACCACAACCGCGAATACCAGCAAGAAAATTCGTCTCATGTAGGCTCTCCTCCAAACGGTGGAGCATTCTCGCACGGCAAAGCAGAACTGCCAACCAAACAAGAAACGATAGGCCAAAACCCATCGGTCTGACTTTAGTAATCTGCCCTGTTACTGCTACCTGATGCAAAATTGATCGAGAATGCCCTCCACCTCCATCACGCAAAAAGGACAACGAGGCACGCGCGTCAAGCTTGGCGGGTCCGTCCTTGCCCTGGTGCTGCTCGAAAACGGACGTCAGATCCGCGCGCGCATGAATCAGGTCTCGATCAACGGAGGCCTGCTCTCGCTGGAAAACCCGCTCGACGAAGGCATTCGAGTAACGGTTCTGTTCCACGTCGGCCTCACCAGCGTCCGCTGCCGCGCACAGATGTTATTTCCCATGTGGGCCACGCAGGGATGCCTGCAGCCGTTCCGCTTCCTGGAATTACCCGATACCCGGCGCGAAAGGCTCCACCGCGAATTGGAATCAAGAGTAAGGGCCGGCGCGTCTCAGGAACAAGAAGAAGAACAACCAGCCGAGTAGCCCTTACTTTCCGGCCGCCGCCAGAAACTCCCACTTCGCGTCGCTGCCAGATGGCGCGAGAATCGCCCCGATCTCGCGCGCTGAGTGTCCCAAAGCAGCGAAAAATGGGTCTCTCCGAGAGGGCTTGTACAACCCCCATGCCTTGTAGTACAAAAGGCTCGGTCAACAATCGATAATCTTTCAAATGGCAGAGATTGTGACTCTGCCTCACAGCCGTCCGAATCTCTTTGAGACCCGGTCAGGAGCCTCTTCCCCGTGGAACATATTGATCCAGCCGTCATATATCGCTTCGATACTCGCTCCAGCCGCCCGTGTGAATTCTGCCGTGAGCTCGATCCCCATTTCCCCAAACGCCGGCCCCTCGATCAGATGGTGGCCAGTAGCCGTAAGGCTAGTGCGTCCGCCCATTTGAGTGAAGATGGCTACGTCCGCCACCGGGTGCTGGAATTGCGTCGCATCACGTCCCGCGAACCTCTCACGGCGGCCTAGACGACGGCTCAGACCCTCCCTTTCGGACCCCGCGCTAATTTTTAATGCAACTTCCACGATCTGTGGGAGTTCTATGAATGTACGTCCGCCAGGCCGCGAAAGGCGCTCGAATTTGGTGTACCCTAGGCGGACGGGGGGCTTCCCATGCTGGCCGGTATGCGATCGTTATTCCTGTTTTGCTCCTTCCTCGCGTTCTTACCGGGAGCCTGTCTACCGCTTTATTCGCAGATTAACGGCGTGCCAGCCTCCGTCACCTCGTTCGGTTTCGGTGGCAGCACGAATCCCACTCCCGGCGTCCGCGCCAGCGTGACCTCACTTGGCCCCAACGGTTACGCCAACAACAACTCGATGTTTTTCGGCAACTGCTGCGCCAATTTCTTTTTTCCAGCGAATCCAAATCCGTCGTTGTTTCCGGACCACCCCCAACACCACAAGACTAAAAATAAGAATAAAGATCGCAATGATAATGATCTGGTCGGCATCGTCGAGCCCGCCTATATCCCATACCCGGTTCCTTACGCCGCCGACGCGGACGATGATCCCTCGGGTGGCGACGGCGACGAACCTCAAGTTCCCACGCAGCCGAACGGAGTTCCAAAGCCTCCTGTCCACCGCCACAATATCGGGCCTTCCGATGGTTCTTCGAAGCCGAATTTCGTCGAGTCCGCCTCCGCTGAACCCGAGCCTGTTGCCGTTCAGCCTTCGACCACCCTCGTTTTCAAGGACGGCCACAAGTCGGACGTACTCAACTACGCCATCGTAGGCGATACCCTTTTTGATTTCGCCGACGGCCGCAGCCGCAAAATCCTGCTCGCCGACCTCGACATTCCTGCCACCCGCAAAATCAACGACGACCGCGGCGTGGACTTCCAGATTCCGGCCAACACCGCCCGGCGGTAATCCCCTTAGGGCAACGGGGACACCCGTGTTCCCCTGCCCACTCCCCGGCAATCATCGCGATTTCTGCTTGACACAGCCCCACCCCTAAATGGATACTTATGCATTAGGGTGGATTTTTATTCATGTCGAAACCAGCCCGTCACAAAGCGATCCTCGACCTGCTCGACGATGGCCCCGTCGAAAGCCAGGACACTCTCCAGCACAGGTTGGAGCGAAAAGGTTTCGAGGTAGGTCAGGCGACGCTGTCACGCGACATCCACGAGTTGAAGCTGGTCAAGGGCCCGGACGGTTATCGCCGCCCCGGTGAGACGGTTCACGCGGAAAGCGTTTTGCCGTCGGTGATGCATCTGGCGAGGCAGTTTGTGATCGAAATCCGGCAGGCTCAGAACCTGCTGGTCGTGAAAACGACGGTTGGCAGCGCACAACCCGTAGCCGCGGCGCTGGACGCGTCGCACTGGCCCGAAGTAATTGGCACGATCGCCGGCGACGATACCGTACTGGTCATCGCCAGCGATAAGAAGAAAGCGCAGGCGCTGGCAGGCCGGATCGGCGATCTGGCATAGAGGCGACCGCTGAAGCATTGAATACAAAAGTTTTTGCGAAACGGAGTACACGAAACGAAATGAGAAACGATCAAGCAGCCCTGATGGAACTGATGCAGATGACGCCGGCCGCCAAGGCGAAGATAATCCCGCCGCCGAGCCTGATGCCGGAGCACGTTGCGCCG
Source organism: uncultured Acidobacteriaceae bacterium (assembly GCA_963807725.1). Taxonomy (GTDB): domain Bacteria; phylum Acidobacteriota; class Terriglobia; order Terriglobales; family Acidobacteriaceae; genus Acidiflorens. Next base: position 171,483 of record CAWECL010000019.1, on the reverse strand, counting down.
CGCGATCTCGTCTCCATTCATGATGTTTCCCCGGCTGAACTACTTTCGCTCTTTGACCTCACTTCCATGCTCAAGCAACGGCCAGCCGCGTTTCGCGGCCTGCTTGCCGGCAAGCAGATGGTCATGTTCTTTGAGAAGCCGTCGCTGCGCACCCGCCTCACTTTCGAGGCCGGCATGGATAGCCTCGGCGGCAGCACCTTTTTCGTCGATCAGACCGCCAGCCGTCTTAACGCCCGCGAATCGCTCTATGACATCGCTCACAACCTGGAACGCTGGATCGATCTGATCGTCCTCCGTACCTACAGCCACGCGGTCGTTGAAGAGATGGCTACCTACGCCGGCGTTCCGGTGATCAATGCGCTCAGCGAACTGGAGCATCCTTGCCAGGCACTCGCCGACTTCTTCACATTGCAGGAACATTTCGGCGATCTCAAGAAACTTCATTTCGCCTATGTCGGCGATGGCAATAACATGGCGCACTCGCTGCTTTTGGCGGGAGCTTCCGTCGGCGCAAAAGTTTCCATCGCAACTCCCGAAGGCTATGGACTCAATCCCGTGATCGTCACCATGGCCAAAGCAATTGCGGACGAAACCAAAGCCACGTTGCGCATCGGAACGGACCCGCGCAAAGCAGTCGCCGGAGCCGACGCCGTGTACACCGACGCCTGGGCCAGCATGGGACACGAAAGTGAAACCGAAGAACGCGCCGCTATCTTCGCACCGTACCAGGTCAACGCATCCCTGATGCAACTCGCAAAATCGAACGCTCTTTTCATGCACTGCCTGCCCGCGCATCGCGGACAGGAAGTCACCGATCAGGTCATCGACTCCGTGAACTCGGTCGTCTTCGATCAGGCGGAAAATCGTCTCCACATTCAGAAAGCTATACTGGTGTGGCTGTTGGGCGGCGCAGCCAACCGCTTCTCCAGGAAAAGCACGCACGCCCACGCGTAGAAAGACGCACTGATCGAGTGGTCGGGAAACAGTGCTCCGACAAGCGCGCTCTGATCCTAATGATGCCCCGACGCGGCGCAAGAATCATCCACGGCACAAGCCGTGGAAAAAGAAAGTAAATCTATGACTCCCAAGAATTCCGAAAAAATTGTCCTCGCCTACTCCGGTGGGCTCGATACCTCGATCATCATTCCATGGCTCAAGGAAAACTATTCCTACGAAGTAATCGCCATGGTGGCCGACGTGGGCCAGGGCGATGACGTCGAGGCGGTTGTCGATAAAGCCTACAAAACTGGAGCGACGAAGGTTGTAGTCGAAGATCTCCGCGAAGAATTCCTGACCGGCTACGTTTGGCCCGCGCTGAAGGCAGGCGCGGTTTACGAAAACAAATATCTGCTCGGCACTTCGCTGGCGCGCCCCATAATCGCCAAGCATCAGGTGGAGGTCGCCCTGCGCGAAGGCGCAACCGCCGTCAGCCACGGATGCACCGGCAAGGGCAATGATCAAGTCCGCTTCGAAATGGCATACCAGGCACTTGCTCCCGAACTGAAAGTCGTCGCGCCCTGGCGCGAGTGGGATCTCAAGTCACGCGAAGATTGCCTTGACTATGCAGAGAAACGCGGCATCTCCGTAACCGCCAGCCGCGAGAAAATTCATAGCCGCGATCGCAACCTGTGGCACATCAGCCACGAAGGCGGAGAACTCGAAGATGCCGCCAACGCGCCTTTCGCGAGCACATGGCAGCTGACGAAATCTCCGCAGGAAGCTCCTGACAAAGAGGAGCCAGTTGAAATCGGATTCGAAAAAGGTGTGCCCGTATCAGTCGACGGACAAATTCTCGACCCGGTTTCGTTGGTCGAGCTCTTGAATGAAATCGGCTCGCGGAATGCAGTAGGCCGCATCGATCTGGTCGAGAACCGATTCGTCGGCATCAAGTCGCGCGGCTGCTACGAAACGCCGGGAGGCACGCTGCTGCTCGCCGCGCACAACGAACTCGAAGCTCTTTGCCTCGATCGCGACCTGCTTCACTTCAAGCAGCACATTGGACTCAAGTACGCGGAACTCGTGTACTTCGGCCTGTGGTTCACACCGCTGCGCGAGGCGCTCGACGCGTTTGTCGAAACCACGCAGCAGAATCTCACTGGCTCCGTGAAATTGTCTCTCTACAAAGGCAACGTCAACATCGTCAGCCGCAAGTCGGATTACTCGCTTTATCGCGCCGACCTGTCTTCATTCACCATGGGGGCAAGTTACGATCAGAAAGACGCCGAGGGTTTCATCCGCATCCTGGGATTGCCCTCGCGTTGCCGCGCTCAAGCACAGCACGGCCGTGTACCCGCGGGGTCGTTGCACGAACTGTCGAAGTAAGCCATCACACTTACGAGCATCGCTCCGGAGGTTGCGCAATGAAGATGTGGTCTGGCCGCTTCCGGCAACCTCTTGACCCGGCATTCGAAAAATGGCAGCGGTCTTTCCCCTACGATCAGCGGCTTCTGCCCTTTGAACTAGCCGCCAGCCGCGCCCATGCCAACGCCCTGGAACATGCAGGAGTGTTATCTACCGAAGAACTTTCCGAGATCGTAAAAGGCCTAGGGGAAATCGGCCGCCGCGCCCTATCCGAGCCAGGATTTCTCAACGATCCAGAAGCAGAGGACGTCCACCACTTCGTGGAAAAGCAGCTAGCCGCGCTGATTGGCGCGACCGGCTATAAGTTGCACACGGGACGCAGCCGCAATGAACAGATTGCGACGGATCTCCGACTCTTCGTGCGTCAAAGCATCGACACCATCCAAAATTCAATCGCCGATTGCATCGATTAGCTTTCCTTGCCCGGGCCGAAGCTGCGGGCAGCGACGCGATGCCGGCATATACCCATCTGCAGCCGGCCGAACCTGTGTTAGTCGCACACTGGCTGCTCACCTACGTGGAAATGTTGATCCGCGATTCGACACGGTTTGCTGACTGCCGAAAGCGGCTTAATTTTTGTCCGCTAGGTTCTGGCGCCGTAGCCGGAGCGACGCTCTCCATCGACCGCGAAGCCATGGCCGCCGAGTTAGCCTTCGACGGCCCGACCACAAACAGCATCGACGCCACTAGCGACCGCGACTTCGCCATCGAATTCGTCAACATCCTCTCCCTGCTCGCGCTTCATCTGAGCCGCTGGGCCGAAGAAATGATTCTGTTCTCGACGACGGCGTACGGATTCGTCGAGTTGCCCGAGCTTTATTCCACCGGGTCGAGCGCCATGCCGCAGAAAAAAAATCCTGACTTGCTGGAACTCGTCCGCGGCAAAGCGGCGCGCATTCTGGGCTGCGCCACCACCCTGCAAACTCTGGTCAAGGGCCTGCCTCTGGCCTACAACAAAGATTTGCAAGAAACGCAGGAAGCTCTGTTCGATGCCTCCGACACGATCCATGCCATGGTGCCCCTGGTGACAGGCTTTATGAAGCACGTCGAGTTCAACCAGGCAAAGATGAATCAAGCAGCGAACTCCGGCTTTATGAACGCATGGGCTGCAGCCGCATATCTCGTCGAACGCGGAGTACCCTCGCGCCTCGCCCACGAAGCCGTCGGCAAGGCCGTGCAGTTGGCAGTGGAACGCGGATGCGACTTGCAAAGTCTGCCGCTCGCCGATTTGCAAGCCATCCACTCCAGCTTCGACGCAGCTTTCCAATCTTGCCTCGGATTGACCCGAGTGATCGAACTACATGACGTCTCTGGAGGCACCGCACCTCGTCAAGTCAAACGCGCGTTAGAGAATACCCGCAAGCGCGTAGCTGCGCTGCTACCACCAGATCGTCTGGCAGCGGATTAAGGATCGACAGAGATCAACCGCGCCCCGCGAAGCGGGCTTGCATCCGACGCTCGGGAGATAAAGCATTTAGCTGCAATTATTTGCACTCGTAATTTCTTACGTGATTTCTCCTTGAATGCATTGCTCGGGGACCTGCAATTGCCTATAATTCTCCTGCCCGAAGTCGCCCCAAGTTTGGGCCCTTTCTGTTAACCGCCCCCAGGCGGACCACAAGAGAAAACATTGGAAAGATATTTTAGGAGGAGTGCATGGTGAAAGTTCTGGTCTCACGCGCGGCAGCGGGTGTTGCGCTGTCCTTATGCTTGCTGGCTACCGTTGCCAGCGCCCAAACTTGGACGCCCGTCACTAAGGCGTATCCAGGCACAGGCGCGGGTGCCGCTTTTCTGCTCACAGATGGCACCGTGATGGTCCATCAGGAGCAAAGCTCTACTGATGCCTGGTACAAACTGACTCCGGACATCAATGGCAGCTATGTCAACGGAACCTGGACCGCTTTGGCTCCAATTCCGTTCTATTCCCCGCTCTTCTTCGGTTCGGCGGTGTTGCCCAATGGACAGCTGCTGGTGGAAGGCGGCGAGTACAACGCACTGAACCCGGTTTGGACAAACATGGGCGCGCTCTACAATCCTGCGACTAACAAATGGAAACAAATCAAGCCGCCGGCCGGCTGGACGACAATCGGCGACGCGCAGAACACGCTGTTGAACGACGGCACCGACATGCAGGCCAATTGCTGCACCACACAGTTTGCCTATTTCAATCCGACCAAGTTCACCTGGACTGCCTTCGACGGCAACGGAAAATTCGACGTGTTTGACGAAGAAGGATTCAACTTGCTGCCCAACGGACAGGTGTTGTCAGTCGATGCTTATGTCTTTCAATACGACGCCACGGGTACGAATTCCGAACTGTATGACCCCACTACGCAGACCTGGAGCAGCGCTGGTAGCACAGGTGTACAACTCTGGGACTCCGATTGCGGCAATGGAAACGGCGCTACCTTCGAAGTAGGTCCGGCTGTTCTGCGGCCTGACGGTACCGTGTTTGCCACCGGCGCCAACACCTGCGGCGCCGGCAACACTGCCATCTACAATACCGCGACCAAAACCTGGAGCACCGGTCCCAAATTCCCGAAGAACATCAGCATCGCCGATGGCCCGGCCTCGATCGAGCCCAACGGCAAAGTCCTGATGATGGGAAGCCCTAACGAAGGCCCGCCCGCTACTTTCTATGAGTGGGACGGAACCAACTTAAAAACTGCCCCGAATCCGCCGAATGCCAAGAACGATGGCTCTTTCTACGGCCACCTGTTGGCGCTTCCCACGGGCCAGATCCTGTTCGCCGATTACGGCACTACGGTCGAGCTCTACAACCCAACGGGTACCTATGATCCGTCGTGGGCGCCACAAATCACCAAGGTGGCTAAGACTCTCACCCACGGAAAAAACTATGTGGTGAAAGGCTTGCGCTTCGCCGGTATGTCGCAGGGTGGAGCATACGGTGACGACTACCAGCCGTACACCAACTGGGCGTTGGTACGCATCACCAACAACGCCACTAACCACGTGTTTTATTGCAAGACAACCAAACCATCCAGCTACGCCATGCAGTCGACAGAAGCGCAGAGCACCCACTTCGCCGTGCCCGCCGGCATCGAAACCGGCGCCAGCACAATCGTAGTGGTCACCAACGGGATCCCTTCGCCGAGCGTCCCGGTTACAGTGAACTAGCTGTAGGCGTATTCCAAGTTGGGCCGCGGGTTGATTCAACCCGCGGCCTTTTTTCTTGACATCACATCCCGCACTTTTTCGCACGAGCCTTCTGCCATCCGCCATGCATCTAAAAATGAGCACATCCATGGAGTTGTGACCTTATTCTTAGCCGAGTTTTCTTCTTCGCACTGTTTCTCTTGGCGGTCTATGCCGTACAGCGCTTCTGGTTCACGCGGGCGTGGACATGGATTGCTGCGTCCTCGAACGCTAACTGGCGCTTTGGACTTCATGCTGGATTAATCGCATTTGCCGCCGCACTCTTCGTCACTCTTCTCGATCCGCTACTCGGCCACGCCATCTCACGCCTTAACTTTGGCGCCTTCAACCTGGGCAAGGCTCTGACAACTTTCGCCCGTCTATGGATGGTCGCTTCATTCTTTGGATTCCTGGCAGTCCAATCGGTAGGAGCCATCGAGTGGATCACAAACGCCGCAGCCCGGCTTCGTCCAGGCGCGGTCGCGGGTGGATTCAGTCCCTCACGCCGCACATTTTTTCAATATGCCGCGGTGCTGGCCGGAGGCTTCCCATTCCTTGCCGCGACATACGGATTTGCCGCCGGACGACTCCGTTACACCATCGAGCGCGTCGATGTGCCGGTTGCCAATCTCCCGCCGGAACTCGACGGCCTGCGCATCGCCCAACTCAGCGACATTCACATCGGCGACTACATGCCTCCCCGCGAGATCGCGCGCGCGGTTGACATGGCGAATGAACTTCGGCCCGATATTTCTTTTGTTACCGGAGATTTTGTTTCGAGCATTGGCGATCCCTTGGACGCTTGCATTACGGAATTGAGCCGGCTGCACGCTCCGCTGGGAGTTTGGGGATGCAACGGCAATCACGAGATCTATGCTGGCGTGGAAGACGAAGCCGCTCGTCTCTTCCACGAAAAGGGAATGCGTCTGCTGCGCGCCGAGAGCGCGGTCGTCGAGCATAACGGTGCTCGCTTTAATTTGTTGGGCGTCGATTACCAGCGCGACCATATGACCAGTGGCGAACCCACTGGTCCCATGTTGCAGGAGATCGAGCATCTGATTCGGCGCGATATGCCCAACGTTCTGCTCTCGCACAATCCCAACTCGTTCCGCCGCGCCGCGGAACTTGGCATCGAACTCAGCCTGGCCGGGCACACGCATGGCGGCCAGGTGAAATTTGAAATCGTTGACCACAGCGTAAGCCCCGCTCGCTTGATCACTCCTTTTGTCGCTGGACTGTATAAATTGCCGATGCCAATGAATCGCTACGGCGCCCAAAAATCCGCACTTTACGTGAATCGCGGGCTGGGAACTTTCGGCTTCCCAGTGCGGCTTGGCGTCCCTCCAGAAATCACACTTTTGACCTTGCGCAAGGCCTAGAACCGAGCTTCGAGAGCCAACAGCCGGCCTGCCCTGGGAGCCGCAAACATGGTATAATCCAGCAATAGATTCAGTCAGATAATGCCCGTAGATGCAAGAACTTAGCGGGATTTGTATGGCAACGAAGCGGGTTGAATTTCGCTGTTTCGCTTCGACTGGATGGGGTCAAGCCCCGTCACCAATACGAGCCAAAATGGGCCTGACTGAAAGCTGACAACTGAGAGCAGAGAATTAACTTCATGGCTGACGATCCACAAAATCCTGAACTCCCCTTAACTCCTCCTCCTGGAGGCGATGGGCCGACCGGTCCGGGCGCCCTTAACATCCAGCCCGTCAACATTGAAGAGGAAATGAAGCGGTCGTATCTCGACTATTCATTGTCGGTGATCATTGGCCGCGCGCTGCCCGACGTTCGCGACGGATTGAAACCGGTGCATCGCCGCATTCTCTACACCATGCAGCAGATGGGGCTTCGCCCCGGCGGCGCGACGCGCAAATGCGCCCGTATCGTCGGAGAAGTGATGGGCAAATACCATCCGCATGGCAACCTGGCGGTGTATGACGCCTTGGTTCGACTGGCGCAGCCGTTCGCCATGCGCGCCCCGCTGGTCGATGGACAAGGCAATTTCGGCTCGGTCGATGGCGATCCTCCCGCAGCTGATCGGTACACCGAGGCCCGGCTGACGCGCGTTTCGACCGCGCTGCTCGAAGACCTCGACAAAGAAGCTGTCGACTTTTACCCGAATTACGATGGCACTGAAACTCAGCCTGCCGTTTTGCCTGCGCGATACCCGAATTTGCTGGTCAATGGATCGGACGGCATCGCCGTCGGCATGGCCACCAAGATTCCGCCGCACAACCTTACTGAGATTGTGGATGCAACCATCACGCTGGTGAATAATCCCGCCGCTCAGTTGCCGGAAATTTTGAAATTCGTTCAGGGCCCCGATTTTCCGACAGCGGGAATCATCCACGGTCGCGCTGGAATCTTCGAGGCTTATCGCACCGGTCGTGGACGCTTCATGATGCGTGCTCGCGCCGCCATAGAGAATGTCACCAAAGATAAGCAGGCCATCATCGTTACAGAGATTCCGTATCAGGTGAACAAGGCGCGTCTCATCGAGCGCATCGCCGACCTGGTCAACGAAAAGACCATCGACGACATTTCTGACATTCGCGACGAGAGTGATCGCGACGGCATGCGGATCGTAATCGAACTCAAGCGCGGAGCTGAGCCGCAGATCGTGCTCAATCAGCTCTACAAGCACACGTCCATGCAAGAAGGCTTCAGCATGATCCTGCTGGCGGTGGTCAATCAACAGCCGAAGGAAATGGGGCTGATCCAGGCGATCAAGCACTTCATCGATCATCGTGTCGATGTGGTGCGACGCCGGACCTCCTATTTGCTCAACAAAGCAAAAGACCGCGAGCACATCCTCGAAGGCTACCTCACCGCACTCGATCACCTCGATAACGTGATCGACATCATTCGCGGCAGTGCCAACCGCGGCGATGCGCGGGAGAACTTAGTCGCGTATTTCGGCGGTAAGAAGATCGACATCAACACCACCGGGCGCGCTCCCAAGCTTGACGCCGACAAGCCCTTCACTTCGAAGCAGGCCGACGCCATCCTCGAACTACAACTGCACCGCTTGACCAAACTCTCGATCGATGAAATTTCCAATGAGTTGAAATCAGTGCGTGAGGCGATTGCCGAATACGAGTCGATTCTGGCTTCAGAAGCCAAGCTACGCAAAGTCATCATCAAAGAACTAGAAGAGGTCAAAAAGCTTTACGGGGACGCCCGCCGCACCGTAATCGAAGACGAAGCTGCGGAAATCATGCTCGAAGACCTGATCGCCGACGAACAGGTCGCGGTCACAGTCAGCCATTCCGGCTACATGAAGCGCACTCCGATTTCCACTTACCGCATGCAGCGTCGCGGAGGCACGGGCCGCACTGGCATGAAGACGCGTGACGAGGATTTCGTCGAGCATCTGTTTATCGCGTCGACCCACGCCTACATTCTGATCTTCACCAACACCGGACGCGTCTATTGGCTGAAGGTGTACGAAATTCCGGACGTAAGCGCCGCCGGTAAGGGCAAGCATGTCGGCAATCTGGTCGCCTTGCAGCCGGGAGAAACCGTGCGCACCATGCTCGCGGTTCGCGATCTCGAAGAAGAAAATCGCTACGTTTTCTTCGCCACGCACAATGGCACGGTGAAGAAGACGGAAGTAAGAGACTTCTCGCACGTGATGCAGCGCGGCATCATCGCCATCAACATCGAGCAGGGCGACGAACTGGTCGCAGCGTCGCTCACCGACGGCAATCAGATCGTTTTTCTCGCGTCGCATGATGGCCAGGCGATTCGCTTCGACGAAAACGACGTGCGATCGATGGGACGCAACGCCACCGGCGTGCGTGGCATGAACCTTGCCGAGAAGGATTACATCGTCGGCATGGCGACCACCATCAAGCCCGAGGCAAAGGCGGTTGCGAAAGAGGGGGATGTCGCTCCCGAAGTCGCCGATCTGGTTCCAGAAAAAGGCTCGCTGATTCTGTCCGTAACCGAGAATGGATACGGCAAACGTACCCCCGCTGACGAGTATCGCCTCACCAACCGCGGCGGCAAAGGCGTAATCAACGTCAAGACCACAGAGCGCAACGGCAAAGTGGTGGGCATCTCGCAGGTGACAGAAAAATCCGAAGTGATGCTGATCAGCCAGTACGGCAAGATCATTCGGATTGAATCGAAGTTCATCCGCGAATCGGGACGGTCGGCGCAGGGTGTTCGGCTGCTGAATGTGGAGCCGGGGGACCGGGTTGCGGCGGCGGTAGTGATTCCCCCCGACGAGCCCGCTGGCAATGGCACGCTGATTCAATAAGGGCGCGGATGAATTGAAGGTGAGCACGCCACATGAACGTTCGGCAGTCTGTTCTAGGCGAGGTGGCGGTCCGCTCTGGCCTACACCTTTCGGGAGTTGACGTCGGCTCCTTAGTTCAACGCCTGATTCTCTTTGACAAAGTAATCATAAAATCCTTCCGGCTCAAGGAGATGCGATCTTCCCGCTGACATTCGGATAGAAGTCGAGGAGATCGCCCATCGCGTGTTTCGGGTCAAAAATGATCTGGCCGCCTCGTACGGATTTTCATCACAGGAGGTGCATGGCCTTCTGCATCAGGCAGTCAATGCCGTTGCGAACCTTGGCCATCGACTCACCGAAATGCAAGCGTATTCCGCGATAACCGGGTTTCTGGACACAGAGGCACCTCTCTTATTCGGAAAGCTCTCAGGCCTGATTGCCCCACTGAACCCAAGGGCGGCAGAAAAGCAGTTTGAGCGAGTGATCGAACTTTCAGAACTTCCCGACTTCAATGGCCAGAAGGTAGATGTTCAGAAACTCCTAAAGGCTCGGGAAAGCGCTGAGTGTCGCGAATTTCGTGAGTGGCTGACAGGTCTCAACCAGCATAGCGACACAGAAATCAAGGAGATGGTTGCGAGCTTAAGGAGCAGGATGGCTTCAGTTGCGGCGAGCTCCAGCGGTAAGCTGGTGAGGCTAGCAGCCACGACCGGCATTGGATTGATACCCGGCGCGCGGCCCCATAGCTGGTGCAATTGCGGGCGCTATCGATTCGTTCCTCGTTGATAAAGTGCTCCCACGCTCGGGCGTTGTCGCTTTTCTCACGGAAGCCCATCCCTCGCTATTTGTGTCGTCGTAGCATTACCGCAGTCACTTCTCAATCACCCCTCCGTTCCTTTACTGTTAACGGTAGTGATACTGTCAATCCCCCCTGGTACCCGCGCGGCTGCAGACTCATTTTCAGCGAGTGCTTGTGAACGATAGCGCAAACGCAAAAGCCGAACCCCCGTACCAAGCACCGTACGGCGAACTTCTGAGTCGGCCGATTCGCGAGCTCGGGCTTCGGCTAGCGGGCTCGCCTGTGGAGCGCTTTGTAGAACAGCTCTATCGTGAGCTGGACGCGAAGGGGCTGACGAAGTTTCGTCCAGTTTGCTACCTGACCGATGAGTGGGGATGTCCGTCGGGCGAGCCGATTATCGGAATTCCGTTTTACCTGGCGAATGCTGCGCTGGCGCAACTGGAAAAAGAGACGCATGACCTCGAAGATGCGAGAGAAATCATGATGTACCTGCGGCATGAAGCGGGACACGCGTTTACGTATGCGTACAAGTTGCACAACAAGCCGGAGTGGAAGGCAATCTTTGGGCCGTTCCGGCGTCCGTATCGCGACAACTATCGTCCGGCGCCGTTTTCGCGCGACCACGTGCGGCACCTGCCGGGGTGGTATGCGCAGAAGCATCCGGATGAGGATTTTGCCGAGACTTTCGCGGTGTGGTTGACGCCTCGGTCGAACTGGCGCAAGCGCTATCGCGGATGGGGTGCGATAGCGAAGTTGCAGTACTTGAACCGGCTGGCGCACAAGTTGGCAAAAGCAAAGACCGAGCCGATGCGCCGTCGAGGAGTGACCGACATTACGGTCGACGACATGGAGACTACGGTGGCTGAGTTTTATCACCTGCAGCAAGCGGCACGGGAAGAAGTTCCGGTGACCGAACTTACCCCGGATACCGACTTGCGCGATATTTTTCCAGTGTCGAAGCGCCGGAAAACAGCCATCGCCGCACACGAATTTCTTCATCAACATCGTAAAGCGGTGATCGATAAAGTTGCGCAATGGACAGGGGCGCAGCGTCCTCTGGTTAAGAATTTGATCGACACCATTGAGAAACGTGCGGGTGAACTCGACCTGCGCGCTGACAAAACCCGCAGCGCCGAGCATTTGGCCGAAGTCACCGCCTATGCGACCGCGCTCGTGATGACGTATGTAACGAAAGGAAAGTTTATACAGCCGTGAGGAGCTGTCAGCCGTCAGCCATCGGCCGTCAGGAAAACCTCCTGAGGATTGATGAACTGATGACTAACAACTGATAGCTCATAGCTTGCTTGGAGAACTTGATGATTGGAGCAAAACTTAAAATCGCGCTGCTCTACGACCTCTGGAACGAGGATCCGGTTGCAGCAGCAGCGAAAGAAGAGGCGGCGGCCCCGGCGCCTAAGACTCGCAAGAAAGTTAAGAAGGTCCGCAAAGAAAAGACGGATCGCGAGGAAATTTTTGAGGCGCTGCAGAAGTTGGGGCACGAGCCTTCCTACTTCGAGATTGACGGCCGTCCTCAATCTTTGCACTCGCTTTCACGCTGCGATGCCGACCTGGTCTTCAACCTGACCGAGTCTTTCGGCGGCGACGATACCTTGGAAATGAACGTGGTCGCTTACGTCGACCTGCTGGGCTTGCGCTATACCGGCGCTGGTCCGCACGCTATTTTTATGTCACAGGACAAGGCGATTGCCAAGAAAATCTTCGCCTTCCATGGCATCAAAACTCCGTTCTTCGCGACTTCTTATCGCGGACGCATCGAGCACGCGCACGATATTTCCTTTCCGCTCATTGTCAAACCATCGTGGGAGGATGGCTCAATCGGCATCGACGCTGCTTCGGTTGTCACCAACATCAAGGAAATGATGCAGCGAATTGAGTACATTCAGGATGAATTCGACTCGCCGGCATTGATTGAGGAATACATCGAGGGACGTGAAATTTATGCTGGAATCCTGGGTAGCTACGATCGGTCTCAGGTGCTGCCGCTGATCGAACTGGATTTGTCGCGCTTGCCCGAAGGCACGCCGAAAATCGCCAGCTACGACGTCAAGTTTGAAAAGAATACCGAAGCGTACAAGCTGACGAAATCAGCGATCGCGCAAGACCTGGACGACGACACGCGAAAACGGCTGGAAGATACCGCCCTGGCCGCGTATCGCGCTCTGAAGCTGCGCGACTACGGACGCATCGACATGCGTCTTGCTCCGAACGGCGATGTTTATGTGATCGAAGCGAATCCGAATCCGTGGCTCGCGAGCCGGCAGGAGTTCGCCATGGCCGCGAAGGCTTCAGGACTTTCCTATACCGAGATGATCGGTTCAATTATCGACCTGGCGATGAGCCGCTATTTGAATGCCAATTTGGTCAACGCGGCAGCAATGCGCTAGTACTTCGAGTGACGGGGCAACGCCCCGTCACCACGACTCTTTTCTTTCTAGAGCTTTTCTAGAACTTATTCCACAGATACTGGTTGTAGACGTCATGATGGTACTGAACTTCGGGTGCCTTCACGAACGTTCCCAGCAAGCGCGGACAGCGGTCGGCTGATCCCTGTTTGAGATCGGCATACCGTCCTTTTACGTCCTCACCCATCAGTGTCGAAGTCCACTCGGCCTTTCTAAAATCCTCAAGTGCCTTGTAGATATTGTCCGGCAGGTAGCGTTCGGCCTGACGCAGGTTCTTGATTTTTGAAGTGTGGCCTTCCAGCCCAGTCTTGAAAATGGACAGCATCACCAGATACGGATTCGCGTCCGGAGCCACCGACCTTACTTCGACGCGCATGCTGCGCTCGTTGCCGATCGGAATGCGGATCATCGAACCTCGATCGACTGCCGAAGCTTTGATCTGGTTCGGAGCTTCAAAGTGTGGATCGAGACGTCGATACGCATTGACGCTGGGATTCAGCAGCAGGCAAATGTCGTTGCCGTGCGTCAGAATGCGATCCACGAACTCCCATCCAGCCTTGCTCAGTTTTTCCTCGCCTTTCGGATCCCAGAACAGGTTCTTGCCGCCCTTGCTGATCGAAACGTTGGTATGCATCCCGCTGCCGTTAACGCCCACCACCGGCTTCGGCAAAAACGATGCAGTAAGTCCCATGTTGCGGGCGACCTGGCGGCAGATCAACTTATAGAGCTGGATGTGATCGGCGGCCGCAAGCGTCTCCGCGTAGCTGTAGTTGATTTCGAACTGCGAAGGCGCGACTTCAGGATGGTCCTTTTCATTCTGGAATCCCATCGAGCGCTGCACTTCCGCCGTCGTGTCGATGAATGTGCGCAGCGGATCGCCCGGCAGAGAATGGTAATAGCCGCCGGTGTTCACATAGTCGAACTTTCCCGTCTCAGGATATGAGGCCTCGGCATCCGGTCCGTTGAAGAGGAACCCTTCAATTTCATTGGCTGCGTTCAACGTGTAGCCATTCTTCTTGAGCTGAGCGGCAGCGAAACTCTTCAGCACTCCGCGCATGTCGGCGGCGTAGGGCTCTCCACCTTTATCGATCACTTCGCCGAATACCATCACTTTGCCGGGTCCAAAAATATCCGCCGGTCCCCAGTAGAAAGCAGACCAATCGATACCAAGTCGCAGATCGCTTTCCCGTTGCGCCGTGAAGCCACGAATCGACGATCCGTCAAAGGTCAGGTTGTCGTAGCTCTTCACCAGGAATTTCTTGTCGTAATCCAGCATGTGCAGACGGCCTTCGAGGTCGCTGAACATTACGGTGACGGCCTTAATGCGTGATTCATCGTCCAGGTACCCTAGTCGCTCATCCTGAATTTTCTCGGGAGCGACGCGCGCCAAACGTTCTTTCTTCGCCTTCAGATTTAGCTCTTCCAGTTCGTCGTAAGGGATCGCCAGAAAATTCCGCAGTTCAGTTGACATGCCTCTCCTTGTTCGCGTGCAGCTTATAAGTCAGATTGAATTTTACCGGGGGATGACCCGTTAGGCTATCGCTTTGAAGGCAAGGCGACAAATAGAAATAGCTTATAGCCGCGATTAACAGGCTTTATCCCGCACTGTTCGCGACTGCATCAGGAACGGTGCAACGCACGCCGGAATTGAGACACTCCGTGAAATAATCGATCTCGAGGGAATTCGGAATTGAGTTGCGCGATCTGCGATTTACGAAAAGAAAAGCGGTTTTGTCCCGTCGTGCATGGCAAAATCTGCCCGCAGTGCTGTGGCGAACAACGCGAGGTCACGCTCGATTGTCCGAGCGATTGTCCGTATCTTTTGCAATCAAGACAGCAGGCACGGCAGCACACAACAGCACCTGGCGAGCCGTTCTCTGAGCAGGATCGCGGCGCTTATTTCCCGGATATCGAAATCACCGAGCAGTTTCTCTATGAGCGCGAGGAGCTGATTCTCGGCCTCAGCTTCGCACTGGCAAAGAGCGCACGCGGCGATCGCTCGCTCAAAGACCTCGATTTGATCGCGGCTCTCAGCTCGCTGGTGAAGAGTTATCAAACCCTGGTGAATTCGAATCTCATTTATGAGCAGCCTACCTCGAACGTCGCGCACCAGGCGATAGCCCGCGAGGTGGGAACTATGGTCCGTGAATTTCGTGAGGCCGAGCAGCAGCACGTCGGCCATGTTCGTCTTCGGGATTCTGACGTGCTGAAGGCTGTGGTCTTCGTCTTGCGGTTGGCCTTGGGACGCACATCGGGAAGGCCGAAGTCGAAGGCATTTATCGATTTTCTGTTTGGCCAGTTTCCGGAAAAGTCATCGGTTATCGCCGGCTCTGAGGAGACCGGCAGCCGCCTCGTGATTCCCTAGGATCGCCGCGGATCAAGAAGAAAATAACCAGTTCTGCCCACTTTTCGGTGGATTCCAAAGCTATTCGCGCTCACACTGAATAAATGCCGGAGACCGCCTATTTGTCGCTAGGCTCGAATCTCGGAGATCGAGCTGCAAATCTTTATGCGGCGGTCGGCCAGTTGGAGGCCGCGGGCCGTTTACTGGCGGTTTCCGCGCTGTACGAGACTCAACCGGTCGACGTTCCGAACCAGCCGTGGTTTCTGAACTGCGTGGCCGCGATTGAAACGGATATGACGCCGAAGGAATTGCTCCAACTTGCACTGCAAGTCGAGGCCATGATGGGACGTCTCCGCATGAGCGAAAAAGGAGCGCGCAAGATCGACATCGATATCGTGCTCTTCGGCAATCGCGTCGTGGATGAGCCGGGCTTAAAAATTCCCCATCCAGAAATGCATCGCCGGCGCTTTGTCCTGGAACCCCTGGTCGAAATCGTGCCCGACGCGCTCCACCCCGACCTGAAGAAAGCCGCAAGCGAACTGCTGGCAACCCTGCCTCCAGGCCAAACAGTCCGCCGCCTCTGAATAAAGCCGGTCACCATCCGCCGCCGGTCAATATAATATGGAGTCCGCCTGGGAGTGGGCTTAGCTGAAGGCTCACAGCCGCCCCCCCTGCGCTTCGGTACCAAAGTCACTTTCTTAACCCTCCTCCCGCTTCTAGTATGGAAAATGCCATGAATCTTGACTCTCTTCTCATCACCGGGGATGCCGCTCTGCTCGGCGTGTTGCGCCCGGCGCTGGAGAGGATTTCGGTCGATATCGAAGTTTGCCCGGTGTCCAAGGCGGGTAGCGATATTCTGTCCAAGCGCAAGTTCGATGCGGTCATCATCGACTGCGATGACCTGCAAAGCGGTTTTGATCTACTCAAGAACCTGCGGCAGACGCAAAGCAATGCCAAGTCCGTGGCGTTCGCGGTTCTGAACGGGAAGACCACCACCCAGGAAGCTTTTCAGTCCGGGGCCAACTTCGTTTTGCAAAAACCCCTCACTCCACTTCACGCTGCCCGTTGCTTCAACGCAGCACTCAATTTCATGGTGCGCGAACGGCGCCGGTATTTTCGACATCCAATCGATATGCCTTTGCGCATCCGCCTGGCGAACAATCAGGAACTCACGGCCACGGCGACCAACATCAGCGAGGGCGGCATGTCTATCCGCTCTCTCGGCAAGTTGCCGAAGGATACGGTGGCGCAACTTCGGTTCACCCTGCCCGGAGCCAGCGGTTCGCTGGAACTAAAAGGCCAAGTCGCGTGGGCCGTAGGCAGCGGAAACGCCGGTATCCGCTTCGTTGATCTTGCGCCGAATGTACAGCTCCTGCTGGAAAAATGGCTGAGCGACCGTTTGCAAGAAGAAATTCCGCCAAAACTGCAAGGTTACGTGGCGCTGCCGTAGCCTCACTTCTGAGCCTTCTCACCCGCATCTAGGTTGTGACTTGCGCCCGGCGACTGCTGTGGCACTGTAGTCTCAGGTCCCAGGAACCAGCCATGATGATGATCACACTCGAAGAAAAAATTGCCCGCACACAGCGCCTGCTGCGTCGGCTCGAAGAAGATCAACCCTACTTGATGATGCGTTTGAAACCGCTTGGCGCCGAACACCGCCAAAGTGCAAGCGCTTACGCCGACCGGGTCCGAGCCGAAGCCGAGGCCGAATTGCAGAGACTGCTGGCGGAACGCGGATTGCCTTCGGAATGGACGGCAACGCAGCCAGCGGACTGAGTTCGCCAGTGTCCAGTGTCAAGGCAAGCATCTTCATACTCGCGACCTTCATGGGTCTAGGCACGATCTGTCTCCCGCTTCAGGGTCTGGCGCAGAGTCAGCCCGCGAACCCATCGCCCTCCGCCGCGCCGCAATCGAAGCCGCAATCCAAGAAGTCCGTGGTTTATGTCAACAAGCAGTACGGTTTTCGCTTCTATCTGCCGGAAGGCTGGAAAGGCTACGCGATCCTGGTCGATAGCTGGAAAGGCAGCCGGATAGGGAACGACGGAGCAGACGCCGCAGATCAGCCCGAAAGTGGACCTGAGATCTCCATCCGTCATCCGCTCTGGTCAAGTAACGAGCCCCGCCAGGACATCCCAATCATGATCTTTACGCCTGCCCAATGGAAGCTGATCGAAGATGAAAAACTGAGCGTCGGCGCCGCGCCGATTGGGCCGAGCGCGCTAGGCCACAATGCGAAATATGTTTTCGCTCTCCCGGCACGCTACAACTTTGCCTTTCCAACAGGATATGAAGAGGTAGAAAAGATCATCGCAAGCCACCCCCTGCACGCATTCTAAGCAGGGCTCTGGATCTGCGGAGTGACCTTCGAACGCGGAGAACCGCTTTTAGACGCTAAGACTGGCAGCCGAGGCTAGCACCGGACGTGGCGGTTCGTCATCCAGCACCGTTTCTTCCCAGTACGATCGGTCGCGCAGAATGCGCGACACCAACGCGGTGTGCATAGCGTGCCCGGCGCGATCGGCCACCACTGATCCCAAAATCTGTTTGCCGATCAGGGCGAGGTCGCCAATAAGATCCAGAACTTTGTGGCGAACAAACTCGTCCACAAAACGCAGCGGTGGATTCAGCAACTCGTCGCGATTCAGAACAATGGCATTTTCGGTTGATGCTCCACGAATCAGGCCCTGCTGGCGCATGGCATCGGCCTCTTCCAGAAACCCAAAAGTACGCGCCGGCGCAATCTCTTTGAGATAACTGCCGTTGGTCAGCCGTACGCAAAAGCTCTGTTTGCCAATCAGCGGGTGCGGAAAATTGATGGAATAGGCAACCGAATAAACGTCGGCGGGATAAACCGCGATGAATTTGTCGCCCTCGCGAAGCTCGATGTCACGCACGATCCGGAGATAGGTGCGAGCCTTGCGTTGTTTTCGAATGCCAGCCTTCTGAATCATCTCCACGAAGGGACGGGCGCTGCCATCGAGAATAGGCAATTCCAGATTGTCGAGTTCGACGATCGCGTTGTCGATGCCGACTCCCGTGAACGCCGAGAGCAAATGCTCTGTCGTGGAAATGAGGACGCCCTTCTTCATCAGGCTGGTGGCGTAACTGACCCGGGCAACATTGCGTCCACTGGCTTCGATAGCGAAGCCGTCAAGGTCGGTGCGCTGGAAGACGATTCCCGTTCCGGCAGGAGCGGGCAGGATGCGCAGGCTGACGGTAGCGCCACTGTGGAGACCGACTCCAGTACAAGTTACAGCGGCACGAATTGTTTGTTCGTGTGTCAACGAGGGATGAACTAAGTCTTTTGCTGTCTATAAGGTTACCGCGATGAGCAAACTTCTGCGTGTGGCAAAAACGCCACACTCCGTGGCTCGCAACCACGCCTCTGTAGCTAAGTCATTCAGAAGGTTAGGGATGTTCGCTATTGCCCAGAAGGGAACTTCTCTTGTTTTCCGGTACCAAAGTAAGGTTTTTGTACCGCTTTGGAACGGTTTTCTACCGTTTCTTCACCGGCGCTTTCGGATCGTAGGTCACCGACGCTTCGAACATCGAATCCGGCAGGCTGAGATTGTAGCTGGCCGTGGTGATAAATCGCTGTTGCGATGTCTCTCCGTTCAGATAGCGCGTGATGGAATGGGGTGTCCAGATTCCCTGCACCAGTTTGTAGTTGTCGTAGATCTCTTCTTCGACATCTTTCTGCTTATCGTGAGGATCGCGCCACGAATAACTGATCTTGACGGGATAGTGAGTGTTCTGATCGAGGGAAATCGTGACCGAGTCGTTGTTGCTGTTGAGGATGGTGACGCCTTCGGTTGGCTTGCTATCGACCACGGCGAGACCATCGTAAAACAGCGCCACATTGGGATCGCGCACCCACTTACGGAATATCCATTCCAGCGAATGCGCGCGGCGGCGAATATGGTTTTGCAGGTCCAGGGGTTCGATCGCCGCCGTACCCTTATAGGTCCACTCGTATCCCTTGTCGGCGTTAAATATCTGGACAATATCGAACTTGTTCTTGACCTTGACGTTTCCGATGGATCCTTCGATGAGAAAAATATCCTTGGTGTGGATCACCTCGAAACGGGACTTGTCGGGATATTCAATGTAGTAGTTGTAAAGAATTCCGGTGCTGTTGGTGCGGCCGTGATAAAGCGGGTAGTAGCGCCCTTCCTCTTTGCGGTTCTGGTAAGTGAGATAGGCCTCTCCGCCGAGAGCTTCAACCGCCTGATCCAGAAGAGCTCGGGCTTTGCTGGCGTTCTCAGAGTCGTTCAGATTCACTTTCGCGGGATTAGAAGACGGCGGAATTTCTCGCGCTGGCGGAGCGGTTCCAGCCTGGCCATACGCCAATCCGGATACCAGCAATAAGAGCAACAATAAAAGAGCAAAACGATTCATGAGCCTTCAGTCCGTTAACACTTCAGTCTACTGATATTAGAAGCGAAGAGCGCGATTTTAGCTGCATCAGGCGATGCAGTTGGGCGACCAAGTGGAGTGCGATAAATCTGCTAGCCGACCAGTACAGCCCCGCCATTCACGTTGAAGATTTCACCGGTGATAAATCCGGCATAGGGCGTACATAAGAACAGAATCGGGCCCGCGATCTCATCCGGAGTTCCGACCCGTCCCAGCGGAATGCTTCCAAAAACCCTGGCCCGCGTCACCGGATCGCTCAGCGCCTCCGCCGACATATCCGTATCGACCCATCCCGGAGCCACGCAATTGACGTAAATGTGGTCGCGAGCCAGCTCGGTCGAGAGTCCCTTCACCATGCTGATCAACGCTCCCTTGCTGGCTGCGTAGTCGCAATGGAAAGCCTCGCCGCGCTGGCCCGCAGTCGAAGCGACCAGTACGATCTTCCCTCCGCCTTGTTTCTTCATCTGCGCCACCGAATGTTTCACGAGCGAAAAAACGCTGTCGAGATTCACCGCAATCGTGCGATGCCATTGTTCGTCAGGCATTCGATCAATCGATACATCCTGGGGCGGCCAGATGCCGTGATTTGCCACCAGAATATCGAGCCGTCCGAAAGCCCCAATCGCAGCCGATACCAACTCGTGGCCTGCTTGCGTGGACGACAGATCGCTCTGCACGGCGCGACAGTTTTCCTGGCCACACTCATGCACCAGAGTATCCGCCGCCGCCTTCGCCGACTGATAATTGAAGACAACTTTTGCCCCCGCGGCGACAAACATCCGCACCGCTGCCGCGCCAATTCCGCGCGATCCGCCAGTAATTAGGGCAACTTTGGAGTGAAGATTCAGGTCCATAAGGCATCCAAGTATGTTGCGGATAAGTATCGCACGGCAGAAGGATTCACTACCGCCGCTCGGTCTAGGCTTCTCGGCTCTCAGAATGGGGAAGAATAGCGAGCGAATACGAACCCGAGTACGAACCTAAGAGACTAAGTCGCCTTGTTCTTTTAATCTGCGCTTCAACGTAGCGTAGGGTATGATCAGCCGCAATTAAAAATGCCAACTTTAGAACTACCCCCCAATCCGATCTTAGTCGAGTTGCCATCGAGCCTGGCCTCAAAACAGAACGCGAGCAAGACTCATTTCCGGTCCCTGGCTTACATGGTTTTGGTGGCGTTGGCGCTCCGTCTGGCCGTGATGTTTTTCCTGCTACCCGAACAACTCAACCCCGAGCGCAACCACTGGCACATGGGATATGAAGCGGGCAAAATCGCCTACTCAATAGTTCAAGGCCGAGGCTTTGGCAGCCCGTTGTTCGAGGAAACCGGGCCTACCGCATGGATGACCCCCGTTTATCCATATCTGGTTGCAGGCGTCTTCAAAGTTTTTGGCACTTACACAAAGCTGTCTGCCGTGGTGCTACTTTCACTGAACGCTTTGACCTCAGCGTTAGTCTGCATCTTCGTAGTCCTCATCGCTCGCATCAGCTTTGGAGATCGCATCGCTATGTGGTCCGGTTGGGGTTGGGCTTTCTGTCCCTACGGCATTTACTTTCCCGTCGAGCGCATCTGGGAGACATGGCTGGCGACCCTGTTACTCGCCGCGCTTTTTTGGATGACCTTGAAACTCGAAAGCGAAGACAAATTTCGCAATTGGATAATGTTCGGCCTGCTTTGGGGAATCGCCGCGCTTACCAGTCCGGCCATGCTAGCGGTGCTGCCCTTTCTCGCCGTATGGGTCATCTATCGCCGGCATCGGATTGGCCGCCGCTGGTTCATGGTCAATGTTGTTGCAACCGTCGCGTTCATCGCGGTCGTCTCCCCTTGGTTCATTCGCAATTACAAGGTCTTCCATCGCATCGTGCCCTTCCGCGACGGCATGGGATTAGTTCTGCGGCTCGGCACGAAAGGGAACACAGACTACTGGGGTCCCTACGAACTCGGCCCCTGGCATAACAGCGCGGAATGGAACGAATTCAAGCAACTCGGCGAACTCGGTTACATGGATAAGAAGAAACAGCAAGCGATGGAGTTCATTCGCGCGAATCCCGGTTGGTATTTGTGGACCACCTGCCGCCGGGCTTTCTTTTTGTGGACGGGATACTGGAGCTTGGATCGAGAATATCTGAAACAGGAACCGCTCGATCCGCCGAATATACTGTTCTGCTCTGCGCTTACATTGCTCGCACTTTTGGGATTATGGCGAGCGCTTCGCCAGGATTGGTCAGGCTCTTTACCTTATGCATTGGTGCTCTTTTCGTTTCCGCTGATTTATTACATCACCAGCCCGGAAGTTTATTACCGGCGGCCAATTGACCCATTCTTTGTGATCTTGGCCATGGTTGCTTTGGTGCCAGCTTCGAAGAATACACGGGCAGAAAAAGAAAGACGGCCTGACGAGGCCGTCTTTAAGGAAACCGTAACTCCAGAACTGGTTACGCCGTAGCGGGCCGCTCGCCGCCCTTCGCGGGAGCCCGTTCCGGCTTGATCACCTGCTGCACACCGTCGTCGGTCTTTGCCGGCAGAGGTTTAACCGGTGGCAGATTTCGCCCATCAACCAGAATCTGAATTTCGGACGCATCCAAAACTTCGCGTTCGATCAGCGCCTTAGCGATCTGGATCAGGATCTCGCGATTTTCCGAGAGAATCCCCTTCGCCGTCGAGTAACCCGCGCTCACCATTTTCTTGACTTCTTCGTCAATCTGGATGGCGGTAGCTTCGCTATAGTCGCGGTGTTGGGCGATCTCCCGACCCAGGAATATCTGCTCTTCTTTCTTGCCGAAGGTCAGAGGTCCAAGATCGCTCATGCCCCACTCGCAAACCATTTTGCGCGCCAGTTCCGTGGCTCGCTCAATGTCGTTGCCCGCACCCGTCGACATCTGATTCAGGAAGATTTCTTCCGCAATGCGTCCACCCATCAGAATGGCGATCTGCGTGTCGAGATAATTCTTGTAGTAGTTATGGCGATCATCGACCGGTAACTGCATGGTCAACCCAAGAGCCATGCCGCGCGGAATAATCGTAACTTTGTGCACCGGGTCGGCATGTGGCAGCTTGGCAGCCACCAGAGCATGTCCGGCTTCGTGATAGGCGGTGTTCTTCTTTTCCTCATCGGTAAGAAGCAGAGATTTCCGTTCCACGCCCATCAGCACTTTGTCTTTGGCGATTTCGAAGTCGTACTGCAAAACGGCTTTGCGATTTTGCCGTGCCGCTGCCAGAGCCGCTTCGTTCACCATGTTGGCCAGGTCTGCGCCGGAGAATCCCGGTGTGCCGCGAGCCAGCACGGAAAGATCTACATCGTCGGCAAGAGGAATTTTGCGGGTATGCACTCGCAGAATTTCTTCCCGTCCCCGAACATCCGGACGATTCACCACCACCCGCCGGTCAAAACGGCCGGGCCGCAAAAGCGCCGGATCCAGCACATCCGGACGGTTCGTGGCTGCCATCAGAATGACGCCGTCATTCGATTCGAAACCGTCCATTTCGACCAGCAACTGGTTCAAAGTTTGCTCGCGCTCATCATGTCCACCGCCAAGTCCAGCACCGCGATGGCGTCCGACGGCGTCGATTTCGTCGATGAAGATGATGCAGGGAGCGTTCTTCTTTCCTTGCTCGAACAAGTCGCGCACACGACTTGCGCCAACGCCAACGAACATCTCGACGAAGTCCGAACCGGAAATCGAGAAGAAGGGAACATTCGCTTCTCCCGCAACCGCACGTGCCAGCAAAGTCTTACCAGTTCCTGGAGGTCCAACCAGCAGAACACCCTTTGGAATGCGCCCGCCCAGCTTTTGGAACTTCTGAGCCTCGCGCAGAAATTCGATGATTTCCTTAAGCTCTTCTTTCGCCTCTTCCACGCCAGCCACGTCTTTGAACGTGATCTTCTTCTGTTGCATGGAAAGCAAACGCGCCCGGCTCTTGCCGAACGACAACGCTTTATTTCCGCCCGTCTGCATCTGGCGGATCATGAAGAACCACAACGCGCCCAGCAGAACCAGCGGCGCCAGATTCAGAATCCAGCTCGGCCATGTGCCGTTGCTGATGTCTTTGAAGCTATAGGGGACGTTCTTCTCGGTAAGTTTCTTGTACATGTCCGGATAATTCGCCGGCACGATGGTGTGGAAGGTGGTGTCGTTCTTGAGCTTGCCTCTTAGTTCCTGCCCGATGAACGTGGCATCGTGAACATTGCCTCCATCCACTTCCGACAGGAATTCGGAAAAGCCAATTTCCTTTTCCTTCTGCGCATTGGTCCCGGTTTTTACCACGGTCCAAAGCAGGACGGCGGAAACCGCGATAACCGCCCAAAAAAGTATGGTTTTGATCGTAGAATTCACTAAAACTCCCCTTCAGGTGCGGCTACCCTAACGAAGGAACGCACCGCCGCCCTATGACGATTAGATGCCGGAGGCGGAAATTCGACTGGGAAAAGCCCGCTGGCTCATTCTAGACCTTTTTGCGAAAAAATGGAGAGGTAAAGGCAGGTACAGAAGTCATGAACCGAACCGGGGTTCGCAACCCTTTACGTGGTCGCCGCTATATGCGGCATGTTCCGTCCGGTCTGTTCGGGACTCCCCAGTCCGTAGCCGCAAAGAAACGCGTCATCTACCAGGAACCCGAAATAGTCAGGCTGCAGTGGCACCCGCCGCGCCGCCTGACGATCCAACAGCGTGACCAGCTTTACTGACGCAGCGCCACGCCCGCGCAGGTCGTTCATCAGAAACTCCGTCGTCACTCCCGAGTGCACCAATCCCTCAATCAGCAGTACGTGCTTGCCCGTAATCGCCAGTTCGTGACTGAAAAGAATCTCCAGCACCGGAGATTCCCCTCGCGTGCTCTGCTTATAGCTCGGCTTGATAAACGAGCAGACGATCGGAACATCTATAGCCCGCACCAGGTCGGCCATGAAGAGGAAGCTGTTTTCCAGAATCCCAAGCGCGATTACAGTCTGGCCGCGATAGTCGTCGGATATCTGCCGTCCCAGTTCACGGACTCTCTTTTGTATCTGGTCGGCCGAGATTACCTGGCGCAACCCGGCATTTGGAGAAACAGTCATAGCGGAAGTGGCGCCTCCGGCAGAGTAAACATGAACCAACTCGTTATAGCTAACTTGAGCCACAGGAATGTTACATCATGCCTTCAAATCTCCCGAATCCAAATCGCTTTGGGAGTACCCGCCGGTGCCCGAAACATCACCGGAACCGGAAACCCACGCATCCAGATCAGGCCGCAGCCCTCCGCGATGGCCACCGGCCAGAGCTTTTTCTCGGCTCCCGTTGCCTGCCGATCGCTGAGCAATTCTTTGACCTTACTTTCTTCCGCCGTATGCGCCGGCCAGAATCGATCTCCCGCCCGCCAATTCCGGATCACGACCTGCTTCGGCATCCGTCCCAGATAAAGCAACTGTCCGCGCTCACCCTCCGGTACAACATCGGGGTTCACAACCGAAGCTTCGATGCGGATCCGAAGCTCAGGAATCTCCACCACCCCCGGCACGGATAGAGCGTACTCGTAATCGGCGAACTCGTCTCCCTCGGCGGTACCGTGTTCCAACAAAAGCTCAGCACGTTCTCGTCGTAGACGATGCTCGCCCGACAACTCCAGTCTTCTTCCCGGCTCACCGTGCGACAGATCCAGCACGTCCGCAATCAACCGAGCCGAAATACCCAGGCCCGGAGCATTCATCTCAAGCCACGCACGCACCAGACGCCGCTGGCCCGCCAGCGAAAGCTGCGACAGGATGTTGATCTGCAAAGATGCGGCTTGCCCCGTCTCGCCTCCGCCCTGTGGCCACACCTCAGGATGCTCGTGCTTCCAATGGTCTTCTTCCGCCCGGGCGATCTCCGCCAGCTCACTCATGTGTTCGATGGCGGCCTCGCCAAATTCGTCGGCAATCACCGGCAGCAGCCGATGCCGCACGCGATTCCGCAGAAAAGCGATATCCAGATTTGACGAATCCTCCCGCCAGTTCTGATCTTTCTCGCGCAGAAATTCCCGCAAGTCCGCCCGGCGAATGCTCAGCAACGGACGTATCACTTCGCCAAGAACCTTCCCGTCTTCTTCAGAAACCACCACGGGATGAATACCAGAAAGTCCTCGAATGCCGGTTCCCCGAAAAATGCGGAGAAGCACCGTTTCCGCCTGATCCTCGAGAGTGTGCGCCGTAGCAATCTTCGACACGCTGCCCTCCCGCGCCAGTTGGCGGAAAAACCCGTATCTCAACTCACGAGCCGCGGCTTCGATTCCAGAGCCCTTGCCAGGTTCGGTCGGAACTTCGGAAACACGAAATTCCAGCCCATAGTGCGCAGCCAACTGCGCCACAAAGCGCGCATCCTCGTCCGACTCTTCTCCGCGCAGCTTGTGATTGACGTGCGCCACCGATAACACGATCCCTAACTCCTGCCGCAACTCCAACAGCAACCGGAGCAGCGCGACGGAATCCGCTCCGCCGGAAACCGCGACCCCCAGACGATCTCCCGCTCGAATCGACTTCTGCTTCCGAATTGTCTTCAAAAGTCGATCCGCTAGACCGTCCACTAGCAAATGTTACAGCAGTGCGCCGGTCATTTTGCTTCAAGTAGTTTCAAGTTCCTTAGAAAACAGGCAACTGCTATGCTGTCCGTGCATGCTGCGCTGGACTGCCAGACTCCTGCTGCTGGTTACGCTCGCTCCGACCTTCGGGCCGGTGGCGATGGCTAACGTTTCCGGGCCGGAAGCGATGCATTGCATGCGCCAACCGGTTCCCGTGCAGGTTGCGGCCGCCGAAATGCCCTGCCACCACGCGATGGCAGCTGCGAAGCCTGCGCCGGCAAATCCCTCTGAAGCATCGTTCCGAGCTGTAGACAGCTGTTGTCAGGACCACAGTTGCTGCGGTTGCGCGAACACCTCCGGGTGGGCACAGCCCGTCTCTGGCTTGCTTTCTCTGTTACGCCTCGTTATCGAACCGGTTCGAACCTCGCAAAACCAACTGCGCCGCTCCAGCGATCTCCTCAGACAAGATTCCGCCCGCGCCCCACCGCGAAGTTAGCCCTCGACCAAACGCTGAGACACCTACTCCGCCTCCGAAAATCTGAAGGGGCTGTACAACGCTCAAAAGCCGCGGCCCGAAGCCCGGTTGAGCCATGCGCGAGTCGACGCCTTCATCCGCCCCGCTGGGGATGACGAGCCCGTCTCGAACCGAGGATGCCATGCTTTATACAGAAACGATTCATCCCAAAATGTTTCGTCCCAGGATCACTCTAATTTCAGTACTCGCCCTCGGCGGCGTGCTCCTTACCGCGGCGGCTGCCTTTGCCAACGTTTACGGCGCAGTCCGAGGAGTGGTACACGACCCCCAACATCGTCCGATTGCCGACGCCATGATCATGCTTAAAGCCAAAACGTCGGAGTGGACAAAGACCGTGAACACCGACGCCTCTGGCGAGTTCCAGATGAATGCCGTGCCGCTCGGCGACTATGCCATTAGTGTGGCCAGCCCCGGATTTGCACAAACATCGCAGGACGTCACCGTGATCTCGGGAACGGTGCCGGTGGTTCACTTTCAATTACAGGTGGCATCGGCCAATGAGAAAGTCGCGGTTTCAGCCTCGGCCGCGCCCGTCGTTCCCACGGACAGCGCCACCCCCATCACTCTCATCAACCGTCAGGACATCGAACGTACCCCCGGCGCTGACCGCACCAACAGTTTGTCGATGATTACGGATTATGTGCCGGGCTCTTACGTGACCCACGACATGCTCCACATGCGCGGAGGCCACCAAACGACCTGGCTGCTCGATGGCATCCCCGTCATCAACACGGCGATTGCCCAAAACCTCGGGGCGCAGTTCGATCCCAAAGACATGGATTACGTCGAGGTAAATCGCGGCAGTTACGGTGCGGAGTTCGGCGATCGTACTTATGGAGTTTTCAATGTTGTGCCGCGCACCGGATTCGAGCGCAATAACCAGGCCGAGCTCACACTCAGCGCCGGCAATTTTTATCAGACGAATGACGCGCTCAACTTCGGCAGCCACACCGAGAATTTTGCCTACTACGTGAGCGTGAACGGCAATCGCAGCAATCTTGGCTTGCAGCCTCCGGTCGCCACCGTAGTTCATGATGCCGTCAACGGCGTTGGCGGGTTCGGGTCTTTCATCCTCAATTTGAACCCATCGAATCAGCTTCGGTTAGTCACTTCGCTGCGGCGCGATTACTTTCAGATTCCTTACGATCCCTATCCCGACGATTTCGAAAACTCCGATCCCAACGGCTATCCCAGCATCGGACTGCGCGATGGACAACACGAAGCCGATGCCGGCTTGCTGTTCACCTGGGTGCACACTTTCAATTCGCACCTGTTAACCACGGTCTCGCCGTTCTACCACTACAACAGCGGTGACTACGAAAGTAATCCCAACGATGTGCCGGTCGCGAGCACCGAAGAACGCAGTTCGACCTACGTGGGAGCTCAGGCAAGTGTCGCCGCCAACTACAAAAAGAATGATTTGCAGGCTGGATTTCTCGGCTTTCACCAGACCGACAACCAGCTCTTCGGAGCCATCTTCAACGACGGCAGCGGGAACCCGCCGTTTACCGACACCGAACACCCCACCGCAAACCTCGAAGCCATCTACATTGACGACAAGTTCAAACCATTTTCGTGGTTAACGCTTTCCGCCGGCATTCGCCCCACCTGGTTCTCCGAGGGGAACTTTTCCGCCGGCGCTCTGGCCCCGCCCGTTTCGGAGTCCGCCATCAGCCCGCGCTTCGGGGCCACCGTCACCATTCCGCGAATCAATTGGACGTTCCGAGCCTTCTACGGACACTACTATCAAGCGCCGCCCATCGAAACCGTTTCCGGTCCGATCCTCAGTCAATGCCAGCCGCCCGATTGCGGATTTCTCCCGCTTCACGGCGAGCGCGACGAAGAACACCAGTTCGGAGTCACGATCCCCTACCACGGCTGGGTTCTGGACGCCGATAACTTTCAAACCAACGTCGCCAATTTCCTCGATCACAACAATATCGGAGCATCGAACATTTTCTTCCCCATTACGGTTTCCCAAGCCTTGATTCGAGGGTGGGAACTGACGCTGCGTTCTCCGCGGTTCGCACATCGGGCGCAGGTTCACCTTGCCTACTCCAACCAGATCGCCGAAGGCAGCGGTACCATCACCGGCGGACTCACCGATTTCGAGCTTGCTCCAGGGCTAAGTCCGCTCGACCACGACCAACGCAACACGCTGAACGTGGGTGGCGACGTCAACCTTCCCTGGCATTCCTACGCTTCCACCAACGTCTACTACGGATCTGGTTTCAGTAATGGACAAAACGGTGTGCCGAACTGGCCTTACCAGGGCGACTATCTTCCCGGTCACACCTCATTTGATCTCTCCCTGGGCAAGGACTTCGGCGAGCGCTTCACCGCATCGGTGTCGGCCCTCAACGTCGCCAACATGCGCGTGATCTACGACGACAGCCTGACTTTTGGCGGGTTTCACTGGAACCTGCCCCGGGAAATCTTCGTCCAGTTGCGCTTCCGGTTTCACTATTAAACGGCAACTTTCGAATGCTTTTTGCCTTACTGGCCGGGCAAACGATCGACCTGATGGCTGCATCTCAGCAACAGGGCGTACTTGGGCAAAGTCGACACACGGTTTGACGCTGTTCCGGTACGCTCCGTATAATGCAGAGCGTCCACACCCTGATCACCACGCTTGCATTTTGCGTGAAGAGAACCGGGCATCGTAAGCGCTTGTGCGCGGACTGCGCTGGTTTCAGGTCTCAGGTTTAAAGACTGATAGGCTCGGGTTGCGATCAGTTTCGCGTTGAGCCCAGCGAGCTGGAATTTTCCAGCATTCCGAAAAATCTCGAAGGAGTTCAAAGGACCAAATGATTAAGAAGTTTGCGCGCGTCACTGTGGCTGTAGCATTCGGCCTCTCCCTCTTCGCTCTGGCCCAAACCACCCCGGCAGCTAGCGCTCCCTCGGCTGCTTCCGCACCCGACTCACCCTCCGCAGCTGCAGCAGCCGCATCTGCATCCAGAGCGACCGGGACCAAAGTCGGCACCATCAACATCGAACAGGCGATTTTCGCCTCCAACGAAGGCCGGCGGGATTTCGACGTGCTCGCCAAGAAGTTTGAGCCTAAGCAAAATGAACTGAAAGCCTCTGCGGACGAACTCGACAGCATGAAGAAACAGCTCAGCGCTCAGCAGGACAAATTGAACGAGGAGTCGAAAGACAAACTGATTAAGCAGATCGAGGTAAAGCAGAAGAGTTTCGATCGCGCCACCCAGGACGCACAGGAAGATTTCCAGGGCCAGCAGGGGGAAATCGGTAACAAAATCCTCACCAAAATGGCTCCGCTTATCGTCAAGTATTCGAGCGACAACGGATACGGCATGATCCTCGATACTTCCCAACAGTGGCCGCGCGGTCCGGTGATCTGGTACGGCCCAGCCGTCGACATCACACAGCCGATTGTCGAAGCCTACAACGCGCAATCCGGCGTGCCTGCTCCCCCTCCAGGAAGCACCGCCGCCAAGCCCGTGAGACCGGCCACCACCAAGCCGGCCGCGCCCGCTACCAGCACCCCGCCGAAGAAGTAGCGACACCGGTGGAGTAGATTCGGTTCCACGTTTTTTATTTGTCTTAATTAAGGACCGCGTACAAACGCGGTCCTTTTTATTTTGCTGACAGGTTTCGCCCAAGTGTTTGTGACTTAGGATCAAATTTCAAGCGGCAGGTGTCTGTACGGATAACGGTCCGCGTTTTTCCGGAGGACACGCCATGTCACGACGCATCGAGTCGCAAGCCGTATCCCATGCCATATCTCACCCCACTCCTTCTCATCCCATGTTCACCGCACTGGAAAGCAACTATGACCAGTCTGGCCGCCGCCGATGGACGACTCTCGCATCGTTCACCATGCAGGCCATGGGTCTGAGTTTGCTTCTGCTGATTCCCCTCGTCGTGGTTCAGGGACCGCCGATGCTGCACTGGTTCGAGACCCCCATTCTGAACCCGCCGTCATCGCCCGCGCCACCGAACCCTCATCAGCAGATTCGTTCCTCAAACATAAGCCACGGAGAGCTGGTTACACCGCCAAGTGTCCCGCTCACCATCGCGACCCTGGACGAATCGCGAGTCGGCTCCGCACCCGACATCGACAGCGGGGTTGCGGGAGGAACTGGCACGGGCGGAAGCCGGGTACTGGGCGGGCTAGGTCCAGCGGTGAATGTCGCTCCGCCACCGACTCCCGTGCCGACTCATCCGCTGAAGATCTCGCATTGGGCAGAAGGCAATGTCATCTATCGCGTCCAGCCCAGCTATCCCGCGCTTGCCCGCCAGGCACGGATTCAAGGAGCAGTCGAACTGAGGGCGATCATCAGCAAGACAGGCACCATCGAGAACCTGGTCGTCGTCCGCGGACACCCGATGTTGTCCGGAGCTGCCGTGGAAGCGGTCCGGCAATGGCGCTATCGCCCCTATCTTCTAAACAATGAACCCATTGAAGTGGAGACCGAAATCACAGTGAACTTCCTGCTATCGGGAGGGTAGACAAAAGAATAACCTCAACAGTTCAACATCGACCGTTACCATCGGCAGTTAACCGCTCGACGCACGGCGCTAGCTATAATCGGCTACGTGAACGCTCCACGAGCAGATCTGGCGAAATTACGTGAACACCGCGCCCTGATTCTCGATGGCAGGACGTGGGCCGAAGTTTCTCTCGCCGCGTTAGCGCACAATTTTCACGCCATCCAAAAACATGTTGGCCCGAGCGTCACCATTTGCGCGGTAGTAAAAGCCGACGGTTACGGCCATGGAGCAGTCGAGTGCGCGCTCGCGCTGGAATCCCAGGGCGCGCGATGGATGGGAGTGACCAATGCCGCGGAAGGCCTTGCGCTGCGCAGCGCCGGAACCAAAGCTCGCATCCTGCTGATGACCGGAATCTGGAAGGGCGAAGAAGATGAAATCGTCGCCCACAACCTCACTCCGACCATCTGGGAATCATGGCAAATCGAAGCCTTGGAACGAGCCGCAAAACAGCGCCAGAGCACCCTGCCCGTCCACTTAAAAATAGACACGGGCATGAACCGTCTCGGTGCCAGCCTCGAAGCGCTGCCGCATTTATGCGAAATGTTGTCGGCGTGCAAGCATGTGTCGCTCGAAGGCGTGAGCACACACTTCGCGTCGGCGGAAGTCCTCGATGCCGAGGACGCTCTTCGCCAGATGAAAGCGTTCGAAGACGGACTTGCCATCGTGCGCAGCTACGGACTCCGCCCACCGCTGGTCCACATGGGAAATTCGGCCGCCATGACAGCGAGACCGGAAACATGGAAGACCATGGTTCGTCCGGGAATCGCGTTGTACGGCTATTCGCTACCCTTCACCCGCGGAGGCGGTCCAGCGAGCGTCGCGGAATTGCCGTTGCGTCCCGTACTTTCGTGGAAGACGCGAGTGCTCACGGTAAAGGAAGTCGGCGCCGGACATTCCGTAGGCTACATGGGCACCTTCGTGACGAAAGAAAAAAGTCGCATCGCCGTATTGCCCGTGGGCTACGCCGACGGCTATCCAAGACTGCTGTCGAACCGGGCGCGCGTGATCGTCGGCGGCGAATATGCCCCGGTGGTGGGACGCGTCTCCATGGACTTGACCATCGTGGATGTCACCCACATGCCAGACGTCGCCGTTGGAGATGAAGTCGTCCTGATCGGCAAAAGCAATGGCAAAAGTGTGGATGCGGTAGAACTCGCGCGCCTGTGCGAGACCGTTCCCTACGAAATCCTCTGCGGCTTGTCGCAGAGAGTCCCGCGAGTTTACGCTTAAGGGCTGACGCAACCTAAACGCTCTTCGCTGATGGATGCCCGTCGCTGACGGCTGAGTGGCGAAATGCGGCATTTAAACCCACCCTGGTCGCCAACATGCACCCCCTTGCTGTATCTCTATAAACATCGATGCCGCCGCGCTACGCACAGTGGATGTACGACTGGGAAACCCGACTAACCTCGGTGGATAACAACCGCGTGGTGCGTCCGCTGGACTGGGGTCTCGATTGGACGAAAAGCTGGCCCGCCCGCAACGGCGGTCCTCCAGCAAAAGATTCGGCCCCAAGCTCCCGCGATCTGGCGGAGTATTTCTCGCGCTTCAACGATCGCATCATCAGCCAGAGCGACGATTTTTACTCTTACCAAAAGCCCTCCGATTTCCGGCTCGAGCGTCGCGAGGTGCAGGTATTCAGCACCCGCGAAGTGCCCGACCCGAGGCTAGAAGAAAAGGTCCGCAACACGCACGCTGACTTTCTCCGCTTCACTTCGCCAGTCGTAACGCCGTACCCCGAAAATAATCTGGTGAACGCCCGCTGGTTTCCTGCGAAGGGCAACCGCGCCGTCGTCCTCTTGCCGCACTGGAACGCCGATGGCATCGCCTACAACAGTCTCTGTCGCGCGCTGAACTGGATGGGCATCGCTGTGCTCCGGCTGAGCATGCCCTATCACGACATTCGCCGCCCGGCAGAAATCGATCGCGCCGACTACGCCGTCTCCGCCAACATCGGCCGCACGCTCGATGCGGTGCGACAGGGAGTCGTTGATGCACGGTGCTGCCTCGACTGGCTCGAATCACAAGGTTATAGCCAGCTGGGAATCGTGGGCACAAGTCTCGGTTCCTGCTACGCCTTCATAGCCACCGCGCACGATCCGCGGATCAAAGTAGCGGCGTTCAACCACGCCTCGACGTACTTTGCCGATGTCGTATGGCACGGCCAGTCCACCCGCCACATCCGCCAGGGTCTGGAACCGGCGATCGACCTCGAAAGCCTCCGACATGTGTGGCGCGCCGTCAGTCCCATGGTGTACTTTGACAAATTCTCGCGCTGGCCGCGGCGTTCGCTCATCATCTACGCGAAATACGACATGACGTTTCTGCCCGAGTTTTCAGAACAGGTTGTCGAGGAATTTGAAAAGCACAAACTCGATCACAAAGTTGTCGTTTTACCTTGCGGACATTACACCCTCGGCGAGACACCGTACAAATACATGGATGGCTGGCAGTTGGTTAATTTCCTGCGCACAGCCTTCGACTAGCCCTCCCGACCCGATCGCCTCCGCCCGGTCGAAGTTTGATACTCTCTCGGGATGAGTTTTCGGTTGGCCCGCAATTCTCTCCTGCGTGCGCTCTGCGGCATTCTCCTATGCTCATTCTCAACCGGCCTCGTCGGTTCGAGCGCACTACCGCCTGATAGCGAAAGCGCCGGCGTCAAGTTCATGGTCGGCGGTAACTTCGACAGTCTCGCTCCCGCAGCAGCAGGAGCTCGTCCAGAAATGGCACGACGAATACGAGAAAGTTACGGGCAACAAAGTCGATGCGAAAGTAAGTTACAACAATCTAAACCTATCCGTCCGCACGACCTTCGAGGCAGTCACCCACGCTTTACTCCATACCAAACTGACCGACGCGAACGGCAACTCGCTGGGGAACGCTCTCGAACTGGTCAAGCTGGTCGAGTCCGTTCACGGCCAAATTCCGCAGACCAGGGGAGATGAGCAATTTCGTGTTTATGTTCTCCTCCAACCAGACGCGCTCGACAAGCTTTATAAGTGCAACGAGTTTCGCCGCACCGGAGACAACAGCGTCTATCACATTGGATATCCTGTAAATTTTCGCCAGCAGGGTGGTGCGCCGTCGATTCAGTTCTCCATTACCCGCACCGGACTACGGGCCGACATCGACGTGGACTATCGCAAATCCAGCGGCCCGCAGGCGCTCGTAAACGGACATCTTACCGCCGCAAATTCCGACGTTCGCGCCGGAGGAAACTATTTTCGCCACGCCAAGCGTTGGACTGGGTTCGGCGATTGGTGGCTCAGTCTTTTCGGCGTCACGCCAGTCATTCCAAAAAGTGATCTGACCGCGCTCTCTTCTCAATATCGCAGGCCCTCCGTACGCGACTCGCAGCCGGTGCAGGCTGCAGTTCTCGATTTTTATAACGAGTGGCTGGTCAACGGAAAGCCCCAGATTGCTTTGTCCTATCTATCGGTGAAGGCCAACGCCTGCATCGCCTCATTCGACGCCGGCGAAAACGCCGGCGACAGCCTGGTTCGTCTGCGCTTTTACGAGCACATGCGCAAAGCCCAATCGAAACTCGGCTCAGTCGGAAAGCTCGACGATGTGATGCACGCTGTCGTCATGCTGGGACCGGGTGCGCAACCGATCGCGCAACCCAGCGGCGCAATTTTCTCCATTGCCAACCTTCCCGATAATCTAGCCCGCGCACTCGATTGCCGTAAGACGTCAAAAATGGTCCTGGCCGAAGACCTGCCGCGCGTCTCCAACAAATTGGGAGACTACTATTCAGCATCCGCTTTCATACGGGCAAAAGATAACACTGGCCCGGGCCAGCTCCTCTATCTGGTTTGGCATCGCGAAGAAGGCACTTGGAAAATCGTAAGTTGGCATCTCGAGAATCCAATGGAGAAGGACACCGGCCTCGATCTCGTGCAAGCGGAGGCCTCCGACGTCGGGGGAAAAGAAAAGGATAGCAACGCCGACCCGTCGCTGATCGCCGCTACCCAGCATTTTCTCCGCACATGGCTCGTGACCCGCGACATCACCGCCACCGCACAATCCATCGCTCCCGAAGCGCTTCCATGCGGCTTGTCGAATCCTCCCACCAAACGCAAGCCAACCTTAACGGAGCAACAGGCCGCCATGCAAAAGTGGCTCGCCGAAGTCGACAAAGATATCCCTAACAAAGATATCCCCAACAAAGACACGTTAGCGGCGATGATCGAGCGCGTCGACTTCAGCCACAGTCACATGCAGGAAATCACGCACCCGAATCCGAGTGCCTATCTTCTCGTGCGGATTTCCGATGCACTCGCGGCCATGTCGAATTGCGATTATCGTGTCTCTGGAGCCAAGCTCCCCCCAGGGGACACGATTGGCAAGGCCTTCTACACGCTGAACGTCTATCAGACGATGTTCCAACCCCGCCACACCAGCGGCGACCGCGGCACCGTGGTCCTTACCTGGGCACGCCGGCAGAATCGCTGGGTCGTCATTGCCTTCGACGTCGCAACTTACTAGAGACAGTACTCGGGCCAGCGTTCCACTTCTACGCTCCATCCAGATTTCTGATGATCGAAGTCCGGCGGCGCGTGTTATTTTTTCTCAAATCGCAAACCCCTGCGGATTGAAGTAAGCTCAGCGAAGTTAGCTCGGCAAAGTAAGCTCAGCAAAGACAACCACGACTGGAAGTCCATGGCGATCAGCAGACGCGAATTCGTGCACAGAATTGCGCAGGCCGGCGGCTTCGGTGCCGCCTTCATGACCTTGCATTCCCTCGGCCTCCTGGGAATGGCTGAGAGCGAGCCCGAGAAAGGCTTCCCACTCCCTTCGTCGACCGGTCGGGGAACGAAAGTCGTCATTCTCGGTGCCGGTATTGCCGGCCTCGTCTCTGCCTACGAAATGCAGCGTGCCGGATTCGACTGCACCGTGCTCGAAGCCCGCGAGCGTCCCGGCGGACGCAACTGGACCCTGCGTAAAGGGTCGAAGCTCGCCCTGAACGATGGCACCACGCAAGAGTGTACGTTCGATGAAGGGAATTATTTCAACTGCGGCCCTGCTCGCCTTCCCTCCGTGCACAAAACCATGCTTGGCTACTGCAACGAGTTGGGAGTGGCCCTCGAGGTCGAGGTCAATAGCTCTCGCAGCGCGCTCTTGCAAAGTGACAATGTTTTTGGCGGCAAGCCGATCCGCCAGGCACAGGCGATCAACGACACTCGCGGACACATTGCCGAATTGCTCGCCAAATGTGTGCAGCAAGGCGCGCTCGACCAAGCCTTCACCCACGACGATCACGCGCTCGTAATGGAATTCCTGAAGTCTTACGGCGACTTGGGAACGGATTACCACTATGCCGGCTCCTCTCGCTCCGGAGATCGGCAGCTTCCGGGCGCGGGCGATCAGACAGAAATTAATCGCTCCCCGCTCTCGATGTCTGAGTTGCTCCAGTCGAAGTTCTGCCGGCCGATGCTCTTCGAGGAATTCCTCGACATGCAAGCCACCATGTTCCAACCCGTCGGCGGCATGGACCGCATTCCCTACGCCTTTGCCGGTTCTCTGGGCAAATTGGTGCGCTACAACTCTCCCATCTCGGAAATCAGAAAAACAGCCGGTGGTGTCCGCGTGATCTATCGTGACGGAGAATCGGGCCCGCTTCGCTCGCTTGACGCGGATTACTGCATTTGCACCTTACCGCTCACCATCCTTAAGACGCTGCCGAGCGACATTGCGCCCCGCGTAAAATCGGCGATCGATCAAGTCACATACGACTCAGCTTT
The DNA here is from genome assembly GCA_963807725.1 of uncultured Acidobacteriaceae bacterium. Classification (GTDB taxonomy): domain Bacteria; phylum Acidobacteriota; class Terriglobia; order Terriglobales; family Acidobacteriaceae; genus Acidiflorens. The sequence goes on along the minus strand of CAWECL010000019.1, from coordinate 134,418 downwards.
CAAAGTCGCCTGGGAGTCGCGCCGCTTCTGGGAACAGGACGGCGACGAGATCTATGGCGGTATCTCGTGGCTGACCACTGGCCCCATCTCGCTAGTCTGGTATCCGAGTGCAAACTTGATGTCCAAACGTGGGGTCGTCATTTCCGGTTACGACATGGAAAACTGGAGTGACTTCGGCAAACTTCCTTCGTACGAGGCGAAGATCGCGGCATCCAGAGCGGCGATCGAGAAGTTGCACCCCGGCAAGAGCAAGGAGCTGGAGAAACCACTCTACATGTGTTGGGGAAAAGTGCCGTATAACCTCGGCTCGTGGGTCAGTCGAGGACCGGGCTACGGAGCACCGGGTACGGCTTACTATAACGGCCCCTACCGCGACTTTCTCGTTCCCGACGATCGCATCTACTTTGCCGGAGACCACTGCAGCCATATCATTGGCTGGCAGGAAGGCGCTGCGCTGTCGGCCCAGCGAACCATCATGATGATCGTTCGCCGCGTCAATGAAGGTTAACCAAATATTTAAGACCAACAACGAGTAGAAAACTCGCCGGGAGATATCTATGAGAAAAATATTGAGGAGAAAAATATTGCGGTACGGCGTCCTCGCGCTGTCAGCGTGGCTGGCTGTCCCGCAAATCCAGGCCCAGACCGGGCTTAATGTCCGCCATATTCAGGATCCCGATCGCCCCATTGCCACCGGAGTCTGGGCTGGCGATACCCTCTACCTGAGCGGCCAGTTGGCGTCGCCCGTAACCCCCGCTGATACGGCCAAGGGAGCGGCCGCCATCTATGGCGACACCGAAGCACAAAGTATGAGCGCCCTCACTAAAATACAGGCCGCCCTTAAGACCGAAGGACTCACCATGGCTGATGTGGTGATGATGCACGTCTATCTGGCCGGAGATCCGGCCAAAGGCGGCAAGCTCGATTTCCCAGGCATGATGTCCGCCTACACGCGCTTCTTCGGAACCAAAGAGCAACCGAACAAGCCTGCGCGCAGCGCGATGCAGGTTGCGGCGCTGGCAGCCCCGTGGGCATTAGTGGAAATTGAAGTAATCGCAGTGAAAGCTTCCGCCAGACCCGCGCCCTAGATGTAACTCTGCTGGGTCGATCAGAATTTCGGCATCGACGAACCCGCAAATTGGACCTCCCAGCCTTTCGCGGACAGGAGTGTCCGTGCCACAGTAAAATAACCTTCGGTACCTGATCGAACTTAATACCTATGGAAAATTCAGTCATGTCCCGCCCGCTGAGCGAAGTTGACCCCGAGATCTCAAACGCCATCGACAACGAAGCGCGGCGCCAGCATGAAGGCCTCGAGCTTATCGCCTCAGAAAATTTCGTCAGCGAGGCCGTGCTCGAAGCCGCCGGCTCCGTCTTCACCAACAAGTATGCCGAAGGCTATCCCAGCAAGCGTTATTACGGCGGATGCGAATTTTCCGATGTAGTCGAGAATCTGGCGCGCGAGCGCGTCAAGAAACTCTTTCGGCGCAGAAAATGCCAACGTGCAGCCGCACTCGGGATCGCAAGCCAATCAAGCTGCGTACTCGGCCGTCCTTCAGCCCGGCGACACTATCCTGGGATTGAATCTCGCCCATGGCGGGCATCTCACGCACGGCCATCACCTGAATTTCTCAGGCAAGACCTACAAAGTCATTCCCTACGGCGTAACCAAAGAAACAGAAACCATCGACTACGATGAACTCGAAAAGATCGCGACCGCCGAGCGGCCCAAGCTCATCATCGGTGGCGGCAGCGCGTATCCGCGCATCATCGATTTCAAGCGCATGCGCCAGATTGCGGACAAAGTTGGCGCGCTATTTCTAGTCGATATGGCCCACTTCGCCGGACTAGTCGCCGGCGGCGCCCACCCCTCGCCAGTGCCCCACGCGCACATCGTGACCTCCACTACCCACAAAACTTTGCGCGGACCGCGCTCGGGCATGATCCTGAGCAAACAGGAATTCGCCGCCGCGATCGACAAAACCGTATTCCCCGGCATGCAGGGAGGTCCGCTCGTCCACATCATCGCCGCCAAAGCTGTGAGTTTCCTGGAAGCATCGCAGCCCAGTTTCCGCGACTACGCCCGGCAGGTGGTCGCCAATGCGAAAGTGATGGCGGAGACGCTCGCAGCCGATGGCTATCGCATTATCTCCGGCGGAACGGACACACACCTTATGCTGGTCGACGTTTTCGCCAAGGGCATGCTCGGCAGCGAAGCGGAAAAGGCTCTGGGCGAAGCTGGAATCACGGTGAACAAAAATGCCATTCCCTTCGACGTGAATCCGCCCATGAAGCCGAGCGGCATTCGACTCGGCAGTCCGGCGGTGACCACCCGTGGCATGAAAGAAGCCGAAATGCGGCAGATCGCGCATTGGATCTCCGAAGCGCTCGATCATCGAACCGATGCCGGCGCGCTCGCCAGAATCCGCAAGCAGGTGCTGGGCCTGGCGGAAGACTTCCCGCTTTACGCCGAGCGCCGAGCCAAAGCACAGGCCGAAGTCCGGGCATAGCGTACGCTCGGGACAACAGTTGCGCTTGATTGCATAACGACGTTGGATGACGAATTCAAAATATTTATACCTCCTCGTGTACGCTATGGTTAAATTCCCTTCGTGAAAGTAGCCATCGACATCCGTCGCATGACGGAATTCGGCGTCGGCACTTATATCCGCAACGTGGTCCGCACGCTGGCTCGCCTGGATCGCGACAGCAAATATTTCCTCATCGGCTCTCCGGCGAAGGTCGCCGAATGCGGCGCTCTGCCGCCAAACTTTCACGCCGTGGCGCTCGACGGAAGCGATGACACAATAAAAGGCAACCTGGCATTCCGCGCGATCGTGAAGCGACTCGGCTGTGATGTGGTGCACATTCCTCACCTCTTCTGGATTCCGCGTGGGCTCAGTTGCCCATATGTGCTCACCGTTCACGATCTGCTGGAGCACATGTACGGCTCGCGCAACGCCTCCAGTACTCGGCGAAATCTGCACTTTTATCTGACGCGGCGGGTGTTGCGTAAAGCGGCACGGGTGATCGCCGTGTCGCAATTTACCAAGAATGAAATCGAAAAGCTGCTCGCGATTCCGAATGCCCGCATCGAGGTCGTCTACAATGCCATCGACGAGCGCTTTCTGCACGGCCACGCCACCGCCGCCGATCGCGAATTGATCGCCCAGCGTTATCTGGTCAACTATCCCTTCATCTTGTACGCCGGCGCGATTCGGCCGCACAAAAATGTCGTGCGCATCATCGAAGCGTTTTCCGCCCTGAAAAGCGAACTGCAGAAAGAGAAGGTCTATCCCGATCTGAAGCTCATCATCATCGGAGACGATCTTTCCAGCCATCCGAGGCTGCGGCGAACGGTGGTGCGAGGCTGTGTGCAGAACGACGTCCGTTTTCTTGGATTCGTCCCCATCGATGTGCTTCGCATTTTTTATGACACCGCGAAGATTTTTGTCTTCCCGTCTCTCTACGAAGGTTTTGGACTGCCTCCTCTGGAAGCTATGGCCCATGGCACACCGGTGGTCACATCCAATACCTCGAGCCTGCCGGAAGTGGCTGGGAACGCGGCATTGCTGGTCAATCCGGAAAACGTCTTCGAGATTCGCCGAGGTTTGCAGCGCGTGCTGCTCGACCCGGCGCTGCGCGAGAGTATGAAAGAACGTGGCTACGAACAGGCGAAACGATTTTCCTGGACCACTTCAGTATCGAGAATTCTTGAGATTTACCGCGAAGTGGCTGGCAGCCGCCTCTCTCGCGGCGCCGCAGCGGACTGAAGAAGGCGTCAGTCCCGTATAATGGATAATTCATCGATGAATTCCGCCGCTACGCGCGATTTCGAACCGCCGCCGACCGCAACTCCGATCCCATCGCCCCCCGTTTCATCTATCGATTGCCGGCCGAAGGGCGCTTTCGCGGACTGGCGCGTTTGCGTGCTGATGCTCATGGCGATCTGGTCGGTCATTTATATGTCGGGGCTGTCGCAGCCGGCTCTGCTCGACGACGCCGACACCGTCCACGCTGAGGCCGCAAGAGAAATGCTGCAGCGGCACGACTGGGTAACGCTCTATGTGAACGGCGTCCGCTACCTTGAAAAAGCTCCGCTCATGTATTGGGGCGTCGCGACCAGCTACACGCTGTTCGGCGTGAGCGAATGGAGCACGCGTTTCCCATTGATGCTGGGCGTGCTCGCGATGATTCTCGCGACCTACGGCATGGGTCGTTGGGCGCTGGGCGGCGAGGCTGGATTCGATTCAGGCCTGGTGCTAGCCACGGCTCTCGGGCCGTATCTGTTCACCCGTTTTTTGATTCCAGACGTCGCCGTAGGTCTGTGGCTGACCCTCACCTTTTGGCTTTTCCTGGTTTCGCTGGAGCAACCGAAGCCGGCTCGCTGGACCTGTTGGGGCTTGGCAGCCATCTGTGCCTTCAACGTGCTCACCAAAGGACTCATCGGCCTCGTGTTCCCGATCGGAGCCATTGGCCTCTATCTGCTGCTCACCGGGAACCTGCGCCACTTGTTGAAGCTGCGATTGATTTCGAGCGCGGTGGTGTTCTTCTTGATTGCCGCGCCCTGGCACATCCTTGCCGCGCTGCGAAACCCGCCACAGGGTAACGTTCGCGGATTCCTCTGGTTCTACTTCGTGAACGAGCACTTTCTGCGCTTCCTCAACAGGCGTGTCCCGCGCGATTACGACACCGTCCCCCTGCTCCTGTTCTGGGTCTTGCTGGTTTTGTGGTTGGTGCCGTGGACCGTGTTCCTGCCGCAATCGGTGCAGGAAGTCCCCCGGCGATGGCGCGAATTTCGCTCGCGTATGTCGCGGCGTCAGCGTTCGTACCTGTTGTTTTTCTTGTGGACGATTGTGATTGTCGGCTTCTTCAGCCTCTCGACGCGGCAGGAATACTACACAATCCCGGCGATTCCGGCGATGGCCTTGCTCGTCGGCGGATGGTTGCAACGGGAAAGAACATCGCCCAAGGATAGCCGTGAGCGACGTCAAGGCCGTATTTCTTCAACGGTGTTGCTTGCGGTTGGAGTGGTCGTCGCCGTAGCTGGCTTCGCTTTGCTGATGTTGTCAAAAGCTCCGCCGGCGGGCACCGATCTTTCCGACTTGTTGCGTAAACATCCGCAAGACTACGCGCTCTCCTTCGGGCACTTTCTGGATTTGACGCCGCAAGCCATGGGAGCATTCCGCGTACCGCTGTTCGGTTTCTCGCTTGCCTTTCTCCTGGGGACGCTCGCTAACTGGATCCTGCGCCGCAGAGGACGAGCGGCCGCGGGCAACGTATCTCTGGTGGCGATGATGGTCCTGCTTTTGGCCTGCGTGCGCATCGCGTTTGGCATCTTCTCTCCGATCCTCTCGTCCAAAGACCTCGCGATGGCGATTCGCGAGCAGTACCGGCCCGGCGATCAAATCGTGGTGATCGGGCTGTACGAAAATGCGTCTACGTTGAATTTCTATACTGGCATCCCGCTGCACAGCCTGCGTACTCCCGGCGGAAACATGTGGTACGGCACACAGTTTCCCGGAGCACCGCGAGTTTTCGAGACACAAGACTCGTTTGCAGAAATGTGGAAAGGCTCACAGCGAGTTTTCCTGTGGGCAGAAGAAGATGAACCGTCGGCCTTGCGCGGACTGACGAGCTACGTCGTCGCGCGGCGCGGAGGAAAGATCATTTTTTCAAATCGTCCGAACTCCTCAACCTGAGATCAAACTCAAGCAACAATTCTCAATCGTCCGTCCTTGAGCTCAAAGACATCCCCGCGCCAGTAAATGCGATTCCCCAGAAAACTCGCGGCCCAGACGACGGGAGCGATCAAATCCCGCAAGACCAGCAGCGGTATATCAAGAAGCGGAATTGCGAGAAAAGACCGCCGCCCTCCAAGGACGATTACAGCCGAGGCGAATCCCACCACAACCCGAGCGGCTAAAGTCATTGCGAGCAGGACCCAGGCCCAAACCGCTCCACGCGCCGCAACCAGCGCGAGCAGCGCCCAAGGCAACCCGAAAGTGAAAAGTAAACCCGTATATCCCCAGCGACGGGCATCGCGAATGGTCCGCGACCAGCGCAACTGATGCCGGAAGAACTCTCTCAGCGTGTACGCCGGTAAGAACGTGCTGACCACCGGAGTGCCGATCTCCACCCGCTTGCCAGTGGCAGCAATGCGTCGGCCAAGTTCGTAGTCGTCCGCTAGATAATCGAGCAGCGGCTCGAAGCCGCCCACAGCTTCGAGATCCCGTTTTCGAAATGCCAGTGTCGAGCCCAGCCCGAAGCGCAATCCCTTCTCAAGAAAGCGCGCACTGAGTACCCCCGGAATAAAGTCGGTGCTAATTCCCAACGACTCGATGCGCGAGCCAAGGGTCTTACCGGCCACGCCGCGATAAAGGCAAGTCACCAATCCGACTGTTGAGTCCTCGACCGTCAACTCGACGAGCGGCGCGATCACCCTCCGCAGATAATCAGACGGAACGAGGATGTCACTGTCATTGACCAGCAAAATTGCATGCCGTGCCGCCGGCAACATCTGCGCCAGATTGCTGACCTTGATATTTGTTCCTAGAACACGCTCACAAACAATCAGCTCAATCGGAAGTTTCGGATACTTAGCCCGCAACCTACCTACAATCTCAACCGCAGGATCGTCCGCGTCACTGACGCCAAAGATTATCTGAAACTCCGGATACTCCTGTTCGCAGTGGCTGCAAAAGCTCTCCCATATCTGAGGATCGGCGCCCTTCAGAGGTTTGAGTATCGAAACTGGCGGGTGATCGCTTTCGGCAAGAGCAGGTCGGCTCAGTTCTTTGTGTCTCGCGCGCAGGAAGCTGCCGATCGCGAGCGTCGACAGAAAGTAAAACAATAAACTACAGACGGTTCCAATTGCGGCCGCAGACTCAACCACCGCCCTGATTGTGTGCAACGCCATCAGCAGTATGTTACTCGTAGCGCAGCGACTCGATGGGATCGAGATTCGCCGCTTTCCACGCCGGGTAAATTCCAAAAACTAATCCCACAGCAGCCGAAGCCATGAAAGCAAACGCCGACCAGTACACCGACATGGTGGCAGGCAGAGACGGGAACGCAATCGGGACGATCGTGGTAATCAGCGCTCCCAACCCAAGCCCGATCACGCCGCCGACCGCCGTCAGCATCACGGCCTCCAGCGTAAACTGCACCAGGATGTCACGTTTGCGGGCGCCCATGGCTTTCCGCACGCCGATTTCGCGTGTGCGCTCCGTCACCGAAACCAGCATGATGTTCATCACCCCCACGCCGCCAACGATCAAGCCGACACTCGACACGGCAAACATGAAGATGAAAATCATCCCGGTGACCTGATTCCACACGTCGGAGATCGAGTCCTGCGTGAAGACGGCAAAGTTATCCGGCTTGTCGGTGGGAACTTTCCGGCGGCGGCGCAACAGTTCGCGCATTTCGTCGATCGCCTTGGGCATATCGTCGTGCGAGGTGGCTTTGACGCTGATCCAATATTGCTTCAATTCCGGATGCAACTTTCGAAATGTACTCAACGGAAAGAAAACGATGTTGTCATCTGGATTTTTCCCTCCGCCAAACACGCTCTTGCGCAGCTTCGCTACGCCGATGACAGTAAAAAGCTGCCCCTCGATATCCAGTTCTTTTCCCAGCGGGTCTTCGCTGGGAAAAAGTTCTTCCGCCGTATCGTGTCCAAGCACAATCACCGGCGCGCGGCGCTCGCCGTCGATATCGCCAAACCATCGCCCCGTGTCGAGCGAGACGTCAATCACATCCTTGTACGACGTGGTATCGCCTTCGAGAATCGTTTGCTTCGCTTTGCGGTCTTTATATTTCACCGAGTAAGTGCCCGTGCCCAACTCGGGACGGAAATAACGGACGCCCACACTCACCGCCTTGACGTGCGGAAGATCCTGCATCGCCAGGGCATCTTCAAGGGTTAATTCCTTTCGCGTGCGCATCTCTTCGGTCGGACGCCCGAAGGTGAAGGGCTCAAGGTGGAAGGCAAAAATAATATTCGAGCCCAGGCTGGCGATCATCTGGCTTACGTTATCGTTCAACCCGCGCACAATGGACGAAATGCCGATCACGACCGCAACGCCGATCACAATGCCGAGCACGGTGAGAGACGAGCGCAGCTTATTGCTGCGGATGGTGTCCACAGCCATGTTCAGCCCTTCGCCGAGTTCGCCTTTAACCTGCATCTGGAACCCCCGTCACCGTTCACAGGAAAAATGATTTGTCATCCCGAGCGGAGCGAGGGATCTCCAGGTCCCTCCCGCACCGAATCTTTTGCTTCGTCTCGAAACGCAAAAGCTGTTACGTCTCAAACCGCAAAGCCGCTATCGGATCAAGCACCGCTGCCCGTTTCGCCGGATAGACCCCAAAAAATATTCCAACACTCGCCGCTACCCCCACTCCCGCCGCCACGGCCCAGAGCTTGATCTCCGAAGGCATGCCGATTGCCAGCGTGATGACTTTAGCGAAAGTAATGCCGACCACAACGCCAATCGCGCCCCCCAGCAGCGCCACCGTCACCGACTCGATCAAAAACTGCAGCAGGATATCATCGCTGCGCGCGCCCATCGCTTTGCGGATGCCAATTTCACGCGTTCGTTCCGTCACCGAGACCAGCATGATATTCATGATCACGATTCCGCCTACCACCAGCGAAATGGCCGCGATCCCGATCATGGCGTAAAAAAATGTGCCACTGAAATTCGACCAGATACTCAACAAGCTATCATTCGTCTCAATATCGAAATTGTCCTCGTCGCCGGGGTGAACATGGCGTCGCGCTCGCAGAACCGCCCGCGTTTCATCCATCGCCTCTTCGAATCCCGCGCCGCTGGCGGACGCCTTGCCCGAAATCCGAATACTCTCGTGCGTACCATTCTGTTTCTGGAAAGACGTGATGGGCATCAGCGCGTAGTTATCCAGGCTCTGGCCAAGCGTCTTGCCCTTACGTTTACCGACGCCGATCACGCGATAGACCCAGCCATCGACACGAATTTCTTTATCGATCGGGTCCATGCCCGGCATCAGGTTATCGACGATGTCCGGCCCGATCACGACCACCGGAGAGTTATTCCGCATATCGATATCGTTGATCATGCGGCCAGCCGTAAGATCGATATCCAGAATCGGCACCATCGAAGGCGTCATACCGCGAACCGTGGTATCGCTGATCGACTGCATCCCATATTTGACTTTGCCACTGTCGTTGCGCAGCGCAGCCCCGACCCACTCGCAATGTTTGCAGGCTTCGAGGACGGCTTCGTAGTCTTCCATGGTGAGATCCTTGCGCTTTTCGCCGTCCAGATACTTATCGATATTGGTGGCCGCCGGTGAGACTTTAAAAACGATAAATACATCTGCGCCAAGATTGAAAATCTTGGTTGCGACATATCCGTTGATGCCATTGACGAAAGTGACCACCGCAATCACGGCCGCTACGCCAATCACCACCCCCAGCAGCGTAAGCACAGAGCGCAGCTTATTCGCCCACAACGACAGAAACGCAATCTTGATCGCCTCGGAGATGTTCATGGGCCAGAAACGGCCTCAGGCTTTACGCATTCAAAGCCGGGCACGTATTTCTAAGTTTAGCAGCCAACCGATGGGATTCTGCGCCCTTAAAAGGCGCGGCGGAGGGTTCACGGCGCGAGAATGTTATGTTGCAGACGCAATCTTGCGGGGTCTGAGCATTCCACAAAACACGAAAAGACCGAGGGGCCGATCGAGTTGAACTTCGACGAATGCCTGCGCCCGTCCCTTACGCCCTGCCGAAGGCAAGGCCAATCGAAACTTTGACCGATACAAACGCTGTCACCAACGCGAGCACGATCCAGGTCGCCGCGGATTCGATCCCCCCATGCAACAATGATGGCCCGAACAACGACGGCCCAAATAACGACGGCATCGCGCTCGGCGAAGCCGAATCCGCCCGCGGAACCGTCAACTGGCCCACGTGTGCCCTGACCAGCACCACTACAATCGTTACCAGCACGGCCCCCGCAACTACCAATCCAGGCAAAACCCGCTTCCATGGAAACGGAATCGGGGGAGGCGCGGCAGCCTCGCGGCGCACCGCCTCCATCACGGAGCCAACAAAGCCCGAAGAAGGCAGAATTTCATTTTCTCGCAAAAGCATGCGGTCCATCTCGTCATCTCCCATTGCGTCATCCATCATGCCTCCTTCAAACGCGGCACAGCCAGCAACTGCGGAAGTTTGCCGCGCAAAATCTCCCGTCCCCTGGACAACCGCGCCTTGACCGTCCCTTCCGGTACCCCGAGGCTGCGCGCCGCGCTGGTGACATCCATTTCGTGAAAATAGAACAGGATGAGCGTTTCGCGATACTTCGCCGGCAATGCCAGCACCGCGCGCCGCACCGCCGTGTCCCGGTCCCGATCTTCAAGCCCGCCATCCGAGGCGCGGGCGTCGGCTGGCTCTGCTAGCTCGTCGAGCGAAACCGTTCCCGCCGGAATGCGTCGCAACTCCGAACGATAAAGGTTTGTTGCCACAGAAAAGAGCCAGCTGGAAAAAACCGCTTCCTTGCGCCATTGACCGAGCCCCCGATAAGCGCGAAGAAACGCTTCCTGAGCCATCTCCTCTGCCCGGCCCCGATCATGGCAGAAGCGATACGCCAGATTGACAAGCGGGGCCTGCCAGCGTCGCACAATCCCTTCAAAAGCGGATATGTCGCCGGCGAGCACCTTCTCAACATCGTTCTGATCGTCGTTCGCGCTCACCCTGAACTTTGCCTCAAACGTAGGACACGTCTCTAGTGCCACCGGTTGCATTATTTCAAAAGAGAAACGTTAAAGAGAAAAGTCGCGAACAAAATGCAACCAGCGTCAAAAAAACGTGGTCCTACCCGACGTAACAAGAAAATCCTAACCAAAAAGAGGAGTTCCCATGGCATTCGAAGACGGCGACAACTTAGTAGCGGTCACAGCCATACTGATCCCGGTAGTCGGAAGCATCGCACTCTTCACGTTCCTCAGTGTAGCGACATTCGTGGAGTCCCGTCGCAGAGAACGCGAGTCCTACTACAGGAGTGAAACTCTGAAGAAGATAGCCGAGAGTTCCGGCGATGGAGCCAAGGGCGCAATCGAACTCATGCGTGAACAGCAGATCAGCTCCGCAAAGCGCCGCATCGAAGGCCTGAAGTTGGGCGGCCTGATCACAGCCGTGGTAGGAATCGGCGTGATGGTCCTTCTGCGTGGCCTGGTAACCGACGAACCGGTTTATCTTTCAGGAGTGATCCCCCTGTTAATCGGCCTGGCCCTGCTGACCTACGCATTCCTGCTGGCGCCAAAAGATGCCAACTATCAGGAAAACAGCTAGCGTCGGATTGCGTGCTGGGACCTCGCTAGCCATTGGGACGGACGCGGACACGGTTGTCAGCGGCACTGTGGTGAAGGATCCTAAACTAACGAAGACGGAAGCATCGGCTCAGCCTGCAACTATCGAATGATTGAATTGCGATGGTTACGCCGACCATGCAGGGGATGTTTGCTCATTAAGACATCCCAGCCGACAGCAGAATGTTCGCGACGGCATCGGGACATTCGACATGGCTGTCGTGGCCCGTCTTCAGTTCGGTGACCTCCCAGCCCGACGCACGGGCCTTGGCTGCGAACGGAGCGAAGAACGGCCTCGCCGGATATTCTTCCCCCACGCTGGCAACGAAGGTTGCTGGAATGCTCGCTTTCCGATTGGCCGGAAGACGGAGCTGCTCCTCAAAGCAACGCAGGCTGAAATCGCACAACCTCGCCCGCACAAACTCGCGTGCCTCGCCCGGCTTAAGTCCCCAGAGGTCAAGTTGGCCCTCCCCGCCCGGTAACCGCCAGCCGTCTCCATGGTCTCGCGCAATACTGCGAAAGTAGCTGCCAATCTCAGTCGGAAGCAAGTCCAGTGCGCTTTGCCCATCTTCCGGAATGAACGCGTCCAGGAAAACCAATCGCTGCACCTGCGCTGGATTTGTCTCCACCACACCGCTGATAATCATGCCTGCGTAACTATGCCCCACAAGAATTACGCGATCCGGACAGCTTGCCAACTCGACCGAAACGTCCTCCACATGTTGTTTGAGCGTGATGTCGCGAGATAGACGACTTTGGTCTGTGCCGAGACCGCGGAGCACCGGCGTAATCACGTCATGGCCGCGCTTTTCCAGCAAAGGAGTCAAAAGATCCCACGTACCCGTTGACTGCCATGCGCCGTGGACGAGCACAAACGTCGACATGGGCAGAGAGTTTAGCAGGTCGAGATCGGGCCGTCCGGCCTCAACTGTCGAGAACCAGGCGTTAGCACCATAATGACCCGGAAGGGCCGTAGTTGGTGACATGGCGAGGTTTCGTAAACCATCACAGCCCGCCAGTCAGCCCCCGATCTCTGGCTTCGCAGTGATGGCACGTTGAGGAACTTTCTTGTCGAGCTTGAGCCTGAGTTGCAACGGGTTGAACCCGGCGTTATCAAAGCGGAGATAATACACAATTTTCCCGCGTTGCGAACCGAAGCGAAAATGTCCGTTGCTGTCCGTTGTCGTGGAGCGGAGTACCGCAACCCATCCCTCAGTACGATCTGTCACTGTCATGTTGGGATGGGCGCGCCCGAACGATCGAGAACAACACCCTCGACTCGCCGAGCAGGCTGGGGCTCTTCAATGACAACAAGCTCTCGAACTGCCTTCGCAGACGCGACGAAGAATGCAAATATGAGCGCGATGGCTGCTACACGATGCACGAAACTATTATCGGGTAGCACTTTCCTAACGGCAAGGAACGGGTCAAATGGCGAAATCGGGCGATTTCGTTCAGAACCGGGTTGTGAGTGAGATCGCGACTTTACGCCAACCATCATCCAGGTCCATCCAGCGTTCAGGCATTCACGCTTTCCACCAGTTCCAGCGCCGCCTTGCGCAGAGGTTTCATTAGCGGCAAGCTCGAAATTCGCAACAGATTAACCAGCAGACCCAGGCTTTTCTCCATCAACCGGCTGGTGCGCTCCTGGGCCGCCGACCGGTCATAGAGCCAGAACATGATCAGCGCCATCTGATAAAGCCACAGCAGGTAAGGCAGGCGCGGCTTCAAGTCCGACGGCAGTTTTACATCGCCTCCTTCGACTGCGATTCGCATGTGCTCGATGGCGTGTTCGCGAATAGGGCGGCTTTCCTCGCTGAACGGCGATAGCGGATCATCGCCATCCGGCGCATGACGCAGAAGCGCGGCGCAGAACTTGCGGTTCGGCTCCAATAGTTCCAGACGTTTTTCCAGCACGCAACGGATCCGGTCTTTGAGTTTCTTGCGCCCCGCAAGGGCCTCCAGAATGGCCTCCTGGCTGCCCTCCTGCATCTCACGATAAAAAGCAAGGACGATGGCGTCCTTGGACGAGTAGTAATAGTAAGCGCCACCAAGCGCGACCCCCGCTTTGGCGGCAATGTCGCGCATAGTGGTTTGTTCAAATCCTTTTTCGCGGAAGAGTTCCATCGCCGCCTCGTAAATTTTGCGCCGGGTATCTTCCGCGCGCGGCGTGGTCCGGTTCTTGGTTGTCGGATTCATGGTTGTCGAATTCGGCAGCATCGGCATTTTAATCATTGCAGGTAGTCTCGTATGTTGGGCGTCGCCGTGGCACCTTCTGGTAGAACGCACGGCTCGAGCACGACGTTACGCAGTTCGGCGGCGATCGCTTCCGGCTCGGTCGTACTCACCCATCGGGATAGAAACTGCCGGTTCCTGGACAGTGCTGCATAAGCTTGCCGGGCCAATGGCATCAACAGCGGATGGGTCAGCCTGGCGGCCCAGTCGCGATACTCCTCGAGCGCGTACAGAACCATGATCCAGGCGCGATCATTCAGATATACCGCGCCATCGTCGCCGATCACGGCAAGATCGTTCCGCCCGGCGATTCTTTCGAGTTCAGGAAACATTCTTCGAGCAGTTGGCGTGCCCGCCGGAATCAGCTTCAATCCGATCCATGCCCGCTGCGCCAGCAGCCAGTCTTTCAAACGACAGCATAGCTCGCATTTTGGATCATAGAGCACATAGAGTTTCTCCATCGTGGCAGCTCCTTTCGGATCACTCATCACAAGGGACACGGCTTTCGGTCATCGAGGTATAGCCAGGTTAAGCCGAGCATCAGGAGCGACCGGCGGCGCAGGTGGCACCGAGTGCCGCAATCCTTGTGCGCTTTTGCGTATACGCGAGAACACGAACAGGTTGAAGAAATGCATTCCCCCCAGAATGAGCAACACCATGCCCATCTTGTCGCTCAGTAACTCGATCGCTGAACGTGAGGTCACAACCGTCGCCCCAGTCTTCAGCGCCAGCGAGACAAACCCGATATTGATGAGGTAAAAACCCACCACCAGCAAATGGTTCACGGAATCAGCCAGCTCCGAATTGCCGTGAAAAGCGTCCACCAGAAAGATGGCGCCCCGCATATACAGCGTGCGCGCGACCCAGACGGTCAGGGCGACGCTGATCAGTAGATAAATCAAATACGTGACGACGATAAGGTTGTTGGCATGTGCTTCCATTGTGGCCTCCCGAACAATTGAACGTGTTCAACATCAAAATAGCCCCTGCCGGGCTGCGCGTCAAGGGGAAAGTTGAACGTGTTCATATTACCGAAAATACACGGCTTGCCCTGCGACTCGCTCCCCAGTAAGAGCCTGATCAAAAAGGCACTATAATGATCCAGTTGGCAGCCGGACCGGACGGTCGCTGTTGCAAGACAGAGGAAAGTCCGAACTCCGCAGAGCAGTGTGCCGGATAACGTCCGGGAGGGCCGGTTCAAGCCGGTTCGACGGAAAGTGCCACAGAAAACATACCGCCCGGGCCGCAAGGCTCAGGTAAGGGTGAAAAGGTGCGGTAAGAGCGCACCGCCGGAGCAGTAATGCCCCGGGCAGGGCAAACCCCACACGGAGCAAGACCAAATAGGGAGGGATTCCGGCTTCGGCCGGAAGCGCACCGGCTCGGCGCGCCACAACCTCCGGGTAGGTCGCTTGAGCCGCACAGTAATGTGCGGCCTAGAGGAATGACCGTCCTGCCGCAAGGCAGACAAAATTCGGCTTATAGGTCCGGCTGCCACAAACACCTTCCAAGGCTAACTAAAATTCTCAGTTAGCGTAATCGTCTGGTTTTAACAACCATAATCGGGAAACGAAACAGCCTCTCCGAAGTCAAAGCGTAGAATCATAAAGTGAAATTCCAAGCTGCCACAAAGACCTGCTCGTTCAGGATGAGTTGGGCTCTATTATTTGCCATTTCCCTGAGTGCAATTCCTCTTTTGGGGTTATGATTGCCTATCAAACTATGGGCTACTACCGTGACATCGGGGCTATTGGGCATCGGAAGATTGCCAACAGGAGAGAACCGGATCAGTACTCGCTCGATACGGAGAAAAGAATCGGCGCACAACTTTCCAGCAACTTGGAACGTTCTACACCTGCACGACCCAACCACATCAGCTTACATTGATCACTTGGCTCAATCCGGGTGTTAGGGAAGACTCTCAGCGACATCCCTCTAGAGCCATTACGAGAACTCGCCAAACCTGCCGTCCTAAACGTCTCCGAAGGAGTTGGCGATGCATGGGAGCAACTCACGCTGTCGCACAACTCTGGGCAGGAAATCGCAATAGTCGAGCGAAATCCTGTTGTAGATTAAATTCCTCGAAGCCCCAGAAATAAATCTAATAGGGGCGCTCGTTTACAACAATTCAAACCCACCGCGAGTTACTTTGACTGTCGTGGAATCCGTCGAAGACTAGCAACACGTCGAACGCAAACGCGGCGCATTTCGCCGGGACGCGCTTTCTCTAGAGGACAGACCGTGAAGTTGCCGATCTCGTAATGGTCGTATCCCTGAGGATCATCATTCCCAAATGCTGCATATGCACTGTCCAGTCCCTCGTCTACCATGAGTTCCCTGTGCGTTCCGATGATCCAAATAACTTCCTTATCTGCGTCTATTTCATATCTTCCGTGAACGGTGAAACATGCTCCCTCGTTTTTTTGCTTGCATGATTGAGCCGCAAGTTGTGGGCCCAACGCAATAAACACGAAAGAAAGCGATGCCATGATTGTCATTTTTCTGCGTAATGGAAAAACCATACAGCAACTCTATTTTCCTTAAGTTCACAGCCGGAAGCCGCTTGGCCCAACGCCGCGTTTCAGGACGGGGCCCACACTAGTTCAGAATGCGGCCAGCTTGGAGCAGTACGAACTCCGGAGTTCATCCTGAAGTTTCGCACTAAAGCCGGAAACATCCGCCGTTTGGCAGCAGTACTTGCCCTAGGGTGAAAGTCCTTTACGCTTTCCAACTTCTTAGCGGCACAGATTAGAGGTACGGCTGGCTCCCTTGCATCGTCTCTACAACGCAATTATTGTCTGGAATAGCATGCTGGAACCAATCCGGGGGCAATCTGGATGGATGAGATTTTTACGACCTTCGTACCCTGTTGGTCATGTATACCGAAAGGGGGCCTGTGACCGAACCCAAAACCTGGGTGCCAAAGTAGAGGGTATTTGTTGGGGAGAATACGACGCCGCCCCCTCCTTGCACCACCTCGGGTTCGGTTTCCGAGTTGCTCGGCGCGAAATTTGCATCGCCGCTATAGACCGCCGTCATGCTGTGACTGCCCACGGCTAGGGTGGAGGTGGTGAATGTCGCAACCGCATTGCTGTTGAGAGTGGAAGTCGCAATCTTGGTGGTTCCGTCATAGTAAGCTACCGTGCCGGTCGGAGTGCCTGTGCCCTGCGTCGTCACCACGGCCGTGAAGGTTACGGGCAGGCCGACCGCGGAGGGATCCAGCGAGGCATCCAAAAATGTTGCCGTTGCAGTTCTGGTTGCAGGGCCGTTGATGAGAACTCCAACGTTACTACCACCCTCATTCGAAACAATGATGTCGGTCATTCCGTTTCCAGTCAGGTCGGCGAGCGCGACCGAAGTGGCAATGTAATACACATTGAGAGCTACAGCAGGCTGAAAGGTTCCATCGCCATTGCCCAGTTGCATTTCGAAATTAACTTCGGGCCAACGAGGATATCTGGAATGCCATCTCCGTTTGAGTCGGCAACGGCAACGGAATAGGCAACGAACCCACCGGCGTCGTAGGTAACAGCCTTCCGGAAAGTTCCGTCGCCATTGCCCAGCAAGATGCCGACGACGCCGTCAGTCGGTCCTGAGCACTCGACGCCGGTGGCGCATCCGTTCCCCACCACAAGATCAAGTTTGCCGTTTCCCCTCAGATCGGCAACTGCCACCATATTCGCGTACACCCCGCCGGATTTGTAAGGAACTGCCTTCTTGAATGTTCCGTCGCCGTTGCCCAGCAGCACATCCACCGCCCCAGACGCGCACTTGGGTTAAAAGAAATCTGCCAGGACGACGTCGGGGTGACCATCCCCATTTACATCCGCGACCACGACCGACTCAGCGCCCTTGCCTGCGGGGTACTTCACGGCTTTCTTAAAGGTGCCATCGCCATTGCCCAGCAGGACGGCCACCACTCCATGGGTGCACGTTTTTGTGTCGCATTCGTTGGACACGACCAGATCGGGTCTGCCATCGCCGTTTGCATCCGCAATCGCAACTGAAACGGCGGTAATTCCCCCCGAATCGTAGGTGACGGCTGCTTGAAAAGTGCCATCGCCGTTGCCCAGCAGCACGGCAATGATCCCGTCTCCACCGGTTCCGTTGGCGGAAAAGTTGGCAACCACGAGATCGGGATGGCCGTCGCCATTAAGATCACCGGCGGCGATGCCATGAGCCCAATACCCACCTGAGTACAAGGATGCGGCCGGCTGGAAAGTGCCGTCGCCATTGCCCAGCAGGACGCCCACCTCCCCGTTTAAACAAATAGGCTCGGTGCCACACTCGTTTGCCACCAGCAGATCGAGCTTGCCATCTCCGTTGACATCGGCTACCGCAACCGAGAAGGGATTGTACCCACCCGAGCCGTAGGGACTCACCGGCTGGAACTGCAGCCCCGAAGACTGTGGCAAAGGTCCCGGCTGCTGGCCAAAGGTGTTCAGCGCTGGAACGTCAGACCGTGATAGGCGCGTCGCTCGCGCGGGAGAATATACGTTCTGCGCTTTCGCAGCCGGCGGATTACTAAGCGGAGCAGGGCCGGACTGAGCTGGCAGCCATGTACTCGCAAAGATAGTAACCGAGCCGAGAAGGCGAAACGCGAGAAGACGAGGCTGGTACATTCATTTAGCTCCGAGTACGAGAGCGAGGGGGGAAGCTGTTTTTCGCACACCGATACTAGGAATGGCAGCCGTGCATTGTCAAATAGTCCTAAGTGAAGCCTTGGGCCAGAGCAATGAAGGTGGAGCAGTGAAGCTGAGCCCGAATGATGTATCCCAAACACAGGTCCGGCCGCCACGAAACTTCCACTTACTTCGCAGCCACCGGACCCGCCGCCCGCCTACCCAAACGGGCTCTCATCCGCGCTCGGCCCGTAGATAACCGGCACCGGCACATTGAGCAGTCGCAGATAAACCGACAACTGGCCGCGATGGTGATACCAGTGGTTGAACATGATCGTGCGGATCATGCCCGCACGCGGCTGCCGGGAAATCTCCCTCCCGTTCAGCAATAGCCGCCACGTGCCAGTCGCTTCCCGTTCGCTTATTCCGGCGAGATACTCGTCCGCGTATCGCACTCCCTCGTCGAGCGTCGATTGAATCTCTTTGAGATCGCTCGGCTGCGCAGGCACGAACTTAGCCTGCGCGACATCGAACTCGTCGAGCTGCGCAAGTTTCGATAGGCTCCCGGGAATGCTCGCCAGATGCATGGCCAGCTGCCCGAGTGTCATCGATCTGGGATGCGGCGTCCACGACAACTTGTCTGCCGGCACGCGATCGAGAATGCGCCGTGTGATAGCCGCTTCATCTCGAAATTCCTGAAGCATGGGTTCCATCGTCTTGCTGGGTTGCCGCGTTGTGGTTTCAGTTTTTACAGCTTCCATAATCGTCGTCATTTTGTACTCCTCACTTTGTACTGGGCTGGTGTTCGTGTTGTATTCATCAGGCGCGAAAATGTTTCGTCAGGGCGCGACCGCCGCTCACCACGAAATATCCGATGATGCCGACCAACAACATCACCAGCCCTTCGCGCAGATAAGCGGCCGTCGCCACCGAGACTCCAATTCCCGTCCCCAGAGCGATGTAGCCGGCAATACAAGCCGGACATTTGGGCAGCAACAACAGGGCTCCGCCAGGAACCAGCGACGCGGCAAAGCTCCGCTTCGTCCCGGTCCCCGTTCTGATCGACGCCCCGCTTGCCTCATTCCGATCGGGATGGCAACAGCGTTCCTTCACGTCCACTCCTCCTCCGGGCGGCATTACGCACCCGAACCTTTCGGAGGAACATAGAGCGCCTTTAGCATCGACAAAATAATTCTGCGCGTACTTGTCGTGATGCCGGACCCACGACATGCTATGGGCCAGAGCTTCCTCGTCACGTCCTTTCGGAGCCAGATCAAGAAAGTTATAAGCGCCGACCAGAATGTCAAGACCACGCCCATAAGTCGAATAAGTGTGGAACACGGATCCGCGGTCGTCTTTATAAAAGACGCTGGCGCCCGGCAATTCTTCGCTGGGGAACTCGGTTTGCTCGTAGTTGTAGGTGATCTTGCCCGCCGCCTTCTCCTCTTTGGTGAAAGACACGTGGTAATCGCGATTGAAGTCGTTCCCAAACGACGACACCCATTTAAAGCGCCATCCCATCCGCTTTTTGAACGTTTCAATCTGAGCAAAAGGCGCTCGCGAAACCACCAGCAGTGTGACATCGCGATGCGCCAGATGGATCACGCTGCCGTCAAAGTGATCGCTTAGATAGGAACAGCTCGGACATCCCTCTTCCCACCCTGGACCAAACATGAAGTGATAGACGATCAGCTGGCTTTTGCCGCCAAAAAGATCGCCGAGCGTCTCTTTCCCGTTCGGTCCGTCGAACAGATATTGCTTCTCGACTTTTTCCCACGGCAACTCGCGGCGTTGCCGGCTCAACTCGTCGCGTAATCTGGTGAACTCTTTTTCTTTTTGCAGCAGCTCTTTTCGGGCTGCCGTCCATTCGTTGGGTGAAACTACTTTGTGATCTTGAATTCCGGCGCTGATAAGCTGGGTCGCCATTGCATTCTCCTTTTCTGTGTAAGTTACTTTCTGTAAAAGTTAGCTTCGTTTTAGTTTCCCGCCGCTCCCCTTGCCGGCTTTGTTCTTCCGGTTCAGGGCAGCAGTTTTTGGTTCGTTCGGGCTTTCCGCTTCCGCGATTTCCTTGATCCCGAGAAGCTCGCCCGACCACAACTCCTGAAACGGACCCACCCATCGCTCGTAAATCTGGCGAATGGGAACCACATTCAGCGAGTTGACCCGTTGCCTGCCATCCTCGCGCGTGTTCACCAACTGGGCCTGCCTGAGCACTTCGAGATGTTTCATCACCCCGAAACGTGAAAGACCGGGAAACATCTCGACGATCTCGGTCGTGGTACGAGGACGGTCGCGTAGACGATCCAGAATCGCGCGTCGCGTCGGATCTGAAAGCGCCTTCCATACCGGGTCGAGCTCGTCCTGCCTGTCTCTTTCACTGCTCTTGTGCTCGTTCTTTTCTTCGTGGGTAACGATGTCTCGCACGTTCTACTCGCAATCCTTTTTTACCTGCGCCAGCATGTGAGCCCATCCCGTGCCAACCCCCTTGCGATGCTCCGGATCGATCATCCCAAGGGCGCGATGCCGCAGCGTCACCCGAGATCCGCCGGAAGTCGGCTCGACTTTCACTTCCACATGATTCGTCGCGGGATACGACATGAACATCGGACCGCTCAATTCCAGCAGCGACGGAGCCTTGATCACCTGCACGAATCCCCAGAGGTGCCCGACTCCGTTGCCGCGATCGCGATACCACCGCCCCCCAGGTTTTTCCTCCAGCAGCATCTGCAGTGTTTGACCGTCGGGGCGAGTATTGCCTTTGCCCAGTCGATGCAGGACGGCTGCAAACGCCTTTTCGGGCGTGGCTTTGATGTCGAGGTGCTGTTCGATGTCGAGTGTCAGGTCTTCCAGATTCATTGCCGTTTCTCCTTGGCCGGTTTGATGTGTTTCATCATTACGTGAGTGAATAGTAACGTGACCAATTGGAAACGTCAAGCAAAATCGACAAAAAACTTTCCCTATAGAATGGCCGTATCTACGCGCCATGAATCCCACCCCGATCCATTCCAACTCGGGCCTCTGCGGCAACTGCCGGCACGCGCGCCAGATCAAGTCGGATCGCGGATCGGCCTTTCTTATGTGCAAGCTGTCGTTCGAGGATCCGCGCTTTGTGAAATATCCGCGCCTGCCGGTGCTGGTTTGCAGCGGCTATCAACCGCTCGAAACTTCGCTAATCGCGGCGGAGTCGTGAGCGCGCCGAATGGGATGGCTTTGCCAGCGTCGCGTATCAACCCTATAATTGATTGTCAATGATTGATTGTTAATTAAGGAGAACTGAATGTCCGCACCCAGCCGTCGCCCGGAAATACGCCGTCGCCGCACCCGCGCAGAAAAAGTCACCAAGCTTCGCCAGCGCCTCGCCGCCGCCACCACCTCAGCCGACAAGGACCGCCTCACCGCCAAACTGCATAAAGTCGGTCTAGTGTCGCCGGGAAACCCACTGGTTAAAACAGCCTAGATTGAAACTGGTTAGATAATGTCTAAGCCTGCCTAGAATTCGAGGGTCACGAATCGAGCCGGGCTCTGGCCCACGTTCGTCAGCGTGTGCGTGTAGCCTCCCGGCTGCCACTTCACTTCCCCAGCTTTGAATTTCGCCGCCACCGGCCCCTTGCCCTCGGCATCGCTGCGTAAGTCAAGATCGCCGATCGCCACCAGCAGATGCGGACCATCATGACGGTGGCTCGGCACAACCGCACCCGCATCCAGATTCACTTCCGATACGCGCACTCCATCTTTCACAAAAAGAATCTTGCTGCGCCCGCCTGGAAAAGTCTTCTCGCCACTCTCCTCTGCCCAGTGAGATGGCGTCTGCCGCAGCTTTTCATCCTGCAACAATTCGATCGTGATATTGCGAAAGGGATGCTTCGAAAGAACGGTGACGACGTGAGCAAAATTTCCCGGCGTAAAGCGCGTATCTCCGTCGCTGAGTTGGACATCGGCCGGCGTCTTACCTTCGACCTCATTGGAAATATGTGTATCGCCGATCACGACATAAACATAGTCATGCCGATGGCGGTGCAGAAGGGTCGAAGCATGAGGCGCGACCCGGACATCGAAGACGCGTACATAATCGTTTTCAAGGACGAGATGGTGCGAGGGTTCAGCCGTGATCTCAACGTTAATTGGGATCTGCGCCGGCAGCAACGCAGCCATCAAAAACGGCAGCAACGACACCGCACGCTTCATCGCCGATTTCATGCGGGGGATTGTAGCACCGGACCGTGAAGTCAGCGCTTCAGTGCGCGACGAACTCCCGCACCGTCTTCAGAAACAGTTCCGACTGATCGACAAAAGTCATGTGACCGCTATTGGGCAGAATCACTAGTTGCGACCCTGCAATCTTGGCGTGCATTTCTTTTGACATCACCGGATCGCTCTCATCGTGCTCACCAACAATAATCAGCGTGGGCACTTTAATCTCCGCAAGCCGGTCGACGTATTCCACCTCTTTTAAGTTCCCGTCGATGATGAACTCGCCGTCCGATCCCCACATTTCGCGATAGACGTCCCAAGCCGTACCGGTATTCGAACCCAGCGGATCATAGTTCGGGTCAGGCTGATTGGCGTAAACGTAAGGGAAATAGCCAACTCCCCATGCCAGCTTTGCATACTCTTCCGGATACCGTCCGTGCTCCCAGATCGCGCCTTTGCCGAAAAGCCCGGCCGCTTCCAGCGCGTTGACGCGCTCGCGATCCTTGGGATCCATATTCGCTTTCATCTTCGCCAACGCTTCGTTAATCTCGCGCGTACTCGCAAACGTACTACCCAGAATTAAATGCGAAAGATTCTGCTGATACTTGAACGCATAAGCCTGCACCAGCACGCCGCCGAAAGAGTGTCCCAGAAGACTGATCTTGCCCAGATCGAGCGCCTGGCGCACGCTCTCAATATCTTCGACCATGTTGGCGACGGTGTATTGTTTCGGGTCCACCATCTTCGACGACTTCCCCGAGCCGCGTTCGTCGATGAACACGAGTTTGTTCGAGCGCATCAGTGGCAGCAGGTACGGAAGAAAATAATCATGCGAAGCGCCCGGGCCGCCGTGCACAATCACCAGCGGCGCGCCGCGCCCCACCACCTCGTAGTAGATCAGCGCACCGTGGCTATCGACAAAGCCTTCCTGAATCGGATACAGGCCGGCAGCGGAGGTTTGCGCCGAGCCGGGCGCACAAAAAGCCGCTGTTAACAGAGATATGGCGAGGACGCGCCGAATAGATGTGCGAATACGTGTCCGAATACACGTGCGAATAAACGAGAGAAGCATGGCGGAAATTCTAGTCCAGCTAGGCGGAGTAGACAATCTTGCCGCCAACAATCGTCGCCATCACTTTGCCGGTAAACTGCCATCCGTCAAAAGGAGTGTTCTTCGATTTCGAGCGCGACTTCGCCGCTTCAAACATCCACTTCTTCTTCGGATCGAAGATAGTCACGTCGGCAAACGATCCTTTCGCCAACGACCCTCTTCCGCGCAAATCGAAACAGCGAGCCGGACCGGCAGTGAACAGCTCTACGATGCGAGCTAAAGGAATGTGCTTTAATCGGTTCAGTCGCGTAATCGCCAGCCCCAGTGCCGTCTCGAGCCCGGTAATGCCAAACGCCGCGCGTTCGAACTCCATTTCTTTTTCGTGCGCTGCATGTGGAGCGTGATCGGTGGCGATCGCATCGACCGTTCCATCCGCCAGCGCCACCAGAATCGCTTCAACATCGGCAGCCGATCGAAGCGGCGGATTCATCTTGAAATTGCTGTCGTAGTCGCGCATGTCTTCGTCGGTGAGCGTGAAATGGTGCGGTGTAACTTCAAATGTCACTCGCGCCTTCGCCCGCTTACCACGCCGCACACTCTTCAGCGCATCGGCCGTCGAAAGATGCGCCACGTGCAGCCGCGCATTCGGAATATTCATAGCCAGCTGCACGTCCCTTTCGACGATCGTGGACTCGGCAGCCGTCGTCATGCCGCGCAGCCCCAGCCGAAACGAGCGCGCACCCGCATTCATCGAGCAATTTTCAGTCATCCGCGTATCTTCGGCATGTTGCACGACAGGAAAATTCAACTCTCCACCCAGCACCAGCGCCTCGCGCATAACACTGTCTTCAAGAATGGGCTTGCCATCATCGGTAACCGCAATCGCGCCCGCAGTATGGAGCGCGCGAAAATCGGTCAGCGTGGCTCCCTTACTGGCCCGCGTTGCCGCCGCGATGCCAAATACGTTGACAATCGCGCCGCGCTCGGGCTGACGCAGCCAGTCGATCCACTCCACCGAATCGACAACCGGCACCGTGTTCGGCATAGTGCATACAGTAGTAAACCCGCCGGCAGCCGCAGCAGCCGTGCCCGTCGCTATCGTCTCTTTATGCGTTTGTCCCGGCTCGCGAAGGTGTACGTGCAGATCGATAAAACCGGGTGCGACCACCAGTCCGCGCGCGTCAAACGTTTCGTCCGCGCCACCTTTGATTTTGTTGGGAGCAGCGACCTCGGCGACGCGCCCGTCTTTCAACAGCACATCCATCGGCGTGTCGATCCGAGCCGCCGGATCGATCAGATGGCCACCCTTGATCAACAAAGACACGCCCCGCAGGTCGTTCCGATTTTTCGCCGCGCCCGTCATCGCATTTTCCCCATCGCCCGCGCCAGCACGGCCATGCGCGTAGGCACTCCGTTCCGTACTTCTTCCAGAATGCGCGCCTGCGGACCATCCGCCACTTCGCTGGTCAGTTCGAGCCCGCGAATGATCGGTCCCGGGTGCATGACGATGGCATCCTTCTTCGCTATCTTCAATCGTGCCGTAGTCATCTGATACCGCGAAATATAATCTGCAAGATCGATCTGCATCCCGGCCAGCCGTTCTTTCTGCACCCGCAACAGCATGACCACATCGGTGCCGCGCAGAGCATCCTCCAGATAGCGAGTCACGCGCACACCCGGCGCGATCGTGGTCGCGATAAAAGGCGCAAGCTCCGGCGGCCCGCAAAGAATAATCTTCACTCCAAACTTGCTCAACAGATGGCAAGCCGATCGCGCCACCCGGCTGTGAAAAATGTCGCCCACAATCGCGACCTGCAGCCCTTTGAACTTTTTCTTGTTGCGCAGAATCGTATACGCATCCAGCAGCGCCTGCGATGGATGTTCGTGCAGCCCGTCTCCAGCATTAATTACCGGCACGTCAACATGTTGCGCCATCAGATAAGGCGCGCCCGCATTAGGATGCCGAATCACGATGACATCGGCGCCCACGGCGCGCACCGTGTAGCCCGTATCCAGCAGAGACTCGCCTTTTTCAATGCTCGACCCGGCCGCCTGGATCAACACCGTGTAAGCCCCAAGTGACTTGGCCGCTATTTCAAACGAGCTCCGCGTTCGCGTCGAAGCCTCATAAAAAAGCAGCAGCACCCGTTTGCCCTTGAGCAAGAACTTGGGCTTGTCCGGATTCATGCGCCGCGCAAACTTCAAAAGTCTCAGGATCTCGGCCGCTTCAAGATGCTCAATACCGAGCAGGGAACCGCGCGCTGGATTCATAGCTGGTCTGTAATTTCCAAGTTGTAATTTGTAATTTGGAGTGTGCCACGGAGGCGTTTTACTTACAAATTACAGATTACCAATTACAAATCGTACCTACTGCTTTTCCATCAGCAACACCTTCTCCGCGTCATCCACTTCGCGGAGCTTCACTTCAATAATCTGATTTTCCGTAGTCTGCACCGTCCGCCCGATGAACGCAGCCTCAATCGGCAACTCCCGATGCCCGCGATCGATCAATACACATAACTGCAGTCGCTTCGGACGTCCCGCCCTGAACAGCGCGTCCATGGCCGCGCGAGTGGTGCGCCCCGTATACAAAACATCGTCCACCAGAATCACGGACTTGCCTTCCACCGGAATTCCGATTTCGTTTTTCCCCACCACCGGCTTGGAATCGAGCGTAGAAAGGTCGTCCCGGTAAAGCGTAATGTCGAGCGTGCCCAGCGCCACCGGCTTCTTCTCAATGCGCTGAATAATCTTCGCCAACCGCTCCGCCAGCGGAACCCCGCGACGTCGTATACCGATCAGCGCCAGATCCTCGACGCCGTTATTTTTCTCAAGAATCTCGTGCGCCAGCCGGATCAACGTCCGTTCCACCTCAGACGCTGACATGAGCTGCGCTTTTTGATGAATCTCGGCTGGACGTTCAGACAAACGTGAATTCATAAACGCTGCATCATACGCGGGCAGAAAGACGAGAGCAAGTTAGACGCTCTCATCTTAGCCGCGGACGATTGAAATTACACGTTCCGAGCTCAAACATCGAAACTAAACGCGGGGTTTGCCCGGTCCGAGAGAAAAAGAAGCCAGCGCCCCTCCGATGGAGCCAAACAGAACAGCGAAGAAAAACGACATCACCAAGGTAGGAAAAGTGAAAAGGCTTTGCAGGCCCGCCTGGATTGAAGGGTCGGTGGTGTTGAGTCCAAAGCGCTGGAAAGTTGAGATCATCAAATCGAGGAATTGTTTCTGATCATGAAGCAGAATGACGGCAACGATAAATAATGCGTTAACGCTGAAGGCGACGACTCCCGCTGCGCCTCCCAGACGCGATCCGAGACCGGCGGGGAGCACGAATCCACTTTTACGGCGATAAAAATAGACCGCAAGCGCGCCCGTCAGCACGATGCCCAGAATCGGGATGACGCCAATGAACACGCCGAGCAGTCCCGCGCTG
Organism: uncultured Acidobacteriaceae bacterium; assembly: GCA_963807725.1. Classification (GTDB taxonomy): domain Bacteria; phylum Acidobacteriota; class Terriglobia; order Terriglobales; family Acidobacteriaceae; genus Acidiflorens. The sequence continues at coordinate 107,519 of CAWECL010000019.1, read as the reverse complement.
ATCGCGGAGCGAGCCGCAACGCGGCTATCCATCGCGCCCGGCCGATCAAAATTCGGTGCTGAGTGAAGCTCCGCGGAATCCGCGTCCTCCACGGCGTTCGGCTCGGAGGCATTCAGTCCCCCGCCGCCGCCGGCATCCGGAACCGCAACCAGCACATTAATCTGCGGAGCCCGGCATTGCGGACAAAATGGCCGCCCATCCTCGACTTCCGTACCACATTGTTGGCAGGAATGCTCCACGTAATTGAAGCTAGCGTACAAAGAAGCGAAGAGCAACCCATCGCACAAGAGAGGATTGAGAAGGCCGAACGAGTTCAGATGGCCCCATACCTTTTAGATCGTGTCGTCCTTGCCCGTGTGCATGCGCAGGTAGACCAACGCAAAACGGCTCCCATGGCTGTTCGGCTTCACGGAAACGATGTGCTGATTCCCTTCCGTTCCGACCTTCAATTCGGTGGAGTCGCCGCCCTCTTTTGAGTCGCAAGTAACCGGCTTGGAGCCCATATCCTTGCCCGCCGAATCCACATGGCTGCCATTCCACGCGCTGTGGCATTGGATGGTCTTGCCATATTTCCCCAGCTCTTTATCGTAGTAAGCGATGATCTTGTCGGGAGCATCGTTCGATACGAACTCCGCCGCCACCACTTTCAAGGAGAATCCGGGCAGCGAAAGGTTTACATTTGCGCCCTTGTTGTCATCACTGCCTTCTTTCGGAGCCGGCGTGGAGCCCGGATAAATCGTCAGCCCCGCGTCGCGGATATCGGGAGCCTCGCTGACGTGTAAATCCCCCAGCGGAGACTTGATATCGACCTTCGCCTCTCCATTTTTCTCACCGTCCCTGCCGTTCGTTCTGATACTGCACGCAGGAAGAATGCAGAGAGCCGCCGCCAACGCGCCAAAAGTCAGGGCTGGGATCACGACTCGCTGAAATGAATTGCCGTTCGAACCCTTACTGTTGAACATGGGAGAAATCTCCTGAGCTGGTTTGAGCTGCGTTCAGTCGAGCTGGACGTTCCAGGCCATCGCCTCGCGACGCTACACCCGGAATCGCAACCGGCAGATGTCCGCTGATCGGAATCTCGCCAAAAATCGCCTTCACCGCAGCCGTTTCCGATACCGTGGCATTAGAGAACGCGCAAACATAATTCTCTATCGCGGGGAAATCCTGCACCATATATGGATTCCCCATCGCGAGCACCACAGTATTTTCGGCCGCGCGGTCGAGAACCTCGTTGAGCAAAGATCCCGTAGCCGAGTCCATGGCAACCGTATTCGTCAGTCCGCCGCCTGTGCCGCGCATGGCTTTCCCCGCAACCGGAACCACATAAACCGCAGCAATCACGTGCTCCGCCCCTTGCAATGCTTCATCCACAGTTGCCTTCATTCCAGCCGCCGACCGCGCATCGACATAAATGATATGCGCGTCGGGCACGCGATCAAGAATCTGGCGTTCCAGCATACGTCCGGATTCGGTGCGCAAATCGTCAGAAAAGATCACCACCACCAGACGATTGCTCACCTCTGTTAATGATTGATACGGAAGCGCGGCCTCGGCAGTTCCCGGAGAAGTGACCGTCCTTTGCAGCGGAATCACCTTCCCGCTGTCGCGCACCAGAGTAATCGCTTCGTCCGCAATGCGTTGTCCTGTCGCCAGATTTTCTGGTTTCGCCACCTCAGTCGCAAGTTCGCTAAGGTCCACCAGCCGGGCTTTGTTCAATCCCACGGAAGCCTTTAGTTGCAGAATCTTACGCACAGAATGGTCGAGCCTCTCACGGCTGATTTCTCCACTCCGCACCGCCTGCAACATCGAGCGGTAGCTGGCATCGAGATTGGCCGGAATGATCAGCATGTCATTGCCCGCCTTGAACGACTCCACCGCCGCGCGTCCAATATCTTTCGCGTAGATGTGGGTCAGCCCGGCCATGTCGAGCGCGTCCGTCACTACCAGCCCCTTGAAATCCAGGTCTTCTTTAAGCAGTCCGGTCACAATCGACTTCGAAGTCGTGGCCACCCGGTTGGGCTCCGAATCCAGCGCAGGAACCGTAACATGCGCCACCATCACCGCATCCACTCCGGCATCGATCGCCTGTTTGAACGGTTGCAACTCGACGGCGTTCAGACGCGCTCGGTCGCCGGTGACTTGTGCGACTCCCAGATGAGAATCGGTTGAAGTATCGCCGTGGCCAGGGAAATGTTTCGCGGTTACCAGCATTCCCCCTGCATGAGCGCCCTTGATATAAGCCGTCACGAAATTGCCCACCTCGGCCGGATCTCCTCCAAACGATCGCGTGTTGATAATCGGATTCGCAGGATTCGAATTCACGTCGGCATCGGGAAAGAAATTCCATTGCACGCCGACCGCTCGAGCTTCCAGCGCCGTGATGCGTCCAAACTCCTCCGCGTTTTCCGTTTTACCCGTGGCCCCAAAAGCCATCGCATGAGGAAAGACCGTGGTGCCGTTCAACCGCATCGCCACGCCACGCTCAAAATCCGCCGACACAATCAGCGGCAGCTTTGAAGACCTTTGCAGCCGGTTCAGCAAATCGGCAGCCACATAAGGCTGGCTCTTCAGCAGCACCGGCCCATCGACCGGAACGCTCATCACCACCGATCCCACCCGATAGTTGCGGATGTTGTCGCGCAACTTAATAAAGATCGGGTCCGCATCATTCAGAAACTGCACTCGCACCCAGATGGCAAAGAGTTGTCCGACCTTGTCCTCGTTCGACATCCGGCGCAAAGTCTTGTCCACCCACCGCTGCCCGGCTCGATCCACATGGATCGGACCAACCTGCTGAAAGTGGTCCTTATCTTTTTCTTTATTTTTTCCCTTATTAGCAGCCGGGGCAAAGCCCAGCGAGATCCCAAATAAGAGCGCAACAACCAAAAAATTCCGAAGCATGTCAATCACAATAACAAAAACAGAAAGGAAGTTCCCGCAAAGAACACCACCAAATAAACGCAAGTTTGGGAACCCAGAGATGAATACAGTTGCCCCACTTCCTGTCATCCTGAGCGAAGCAACAACTTCGCGGAACGCGAAGCAGTTGCGCAGTCGAAGGACCCCTACACCCTTTCCAACCCTCAGCCCGCCTCCGTCAACCTTCATCCGCAACACGCCACTGGTCGGACAATCGGCATCAGGCTTGGCACCGTCAATGATTTTTCGCGGGGCAAGAACGGGAAGGGCACGGCTTCAGCCGTGCCGTTAAGACTCGAGACTCGTTTGCGCTTCAGCGCCTGAGGGAGTCCGACCCTCAAATCTCATGCTCCACCGCCGCCAGCCCTTCAACCTGCACCTGCGCGTCATCGCCAAACCCGTCCAGCCAACGCACGTCCGGTTCGCGCCGGAACCACGTGATCTGCCGCTTGGCAAAGTTGCGGTGCGCCTGCTGCAGGGCGGCGAGCGCCGACCCGCGATCCAGTTCCCCGCGGAGAACCTGCAACGCCTGCTTGTATCCCAGAGAACCCAGCGGCCGCACCCGCTCTCCATACTTGGCTAGCAGTGTTTCCGTTTCCGCAATCAGTCCGTCGGCAAACATTTTCGCCGCGCGCTGGTTGATGCGGGCATAGAGTGCCTCTCGCTCCGGATTCAACCCAAGCCGCAAAACCCGAAAGCCGCGCAACGGTTCGCGCCCCTGCTGCCAAAGCTCGGTCATCGGTTGCCGCGAAGCCAGGCAGACTTCAATCGCTCGAATCATCTTTGGAACATCATTAGCGTGAATTCGCTCCGCCGCCGCCGGATCCAGACGCCGCAGAATGCGATGCAGATACTCGCTGCCGTGTTCCTCGACCCGCCGGCGCAATCGTTCACGCAGTTCTTCCGACCGCTGCGGCCCCGGAAAAAGTCCGTCGATCAATGCGCGGAGATACAGGCCGGTGCCTCCGCTGACGATCGGCAGATGTCCTCGATCCGCGATCTCCTGCAATGCCTGCCGCGCCTGCCGCGCATATTCTCCAGCCGTGACTTCGACCGTCGGATCGGCGCAATCCAGCAAATGGTGTGGAATTTCCGCGCGTTCCTCGCGAGTCGGCTTCGCCGTGCCGATTTCAAAGTCGCGATACATCGCAACTGAATCGCAGCTGACAATTTCGCCACCGAACCGCCGCGCGATCGCCAGCGCCAGTGCGGTCTTTCCGCTAGCCGTCGCGCCCAGCACCACCACCGCCAGCGGATCACGATGCACCGGCATCGCCCTCAGCGCGCGCTCCAGGGAATGTACCGCCAGTAGCGGACGATGATCAGAACCAGCAGCAGAACCGCCATGACCAGCAATCCGGTCGCTTCCGCCGCGTAGACGGAATGGCGATGCTCATGCGTGTTTTCGGCCGCTGGCTTCTTGGAAACCGGAGGGTTCACGCCGTTATTCTAGTCTTTCCCAGCGTTAGTAGTGAGTCGTCAGTAGTGAGTCGCTAGTAGTGAGTCGCTACAGGTGAATCGTTGATTCCTAGTGAGGCCCGAAGGGCCGCCACAAGAAAGCCCGGGACGTGGGCCCCGGGAACCCAGGCAACAAGCCGCAAGTCCCGTAGGGACGGCACTCGTCGCACAGCTAACGACCAACCCCACCCAGGCGGTAAACTACGTTCGCGCCATGCCCACAGCCCCCTCCAACTATGAAGCCGGCCTCCTGCGCTTCGGCGTCTTCGAAGTCGACCCCGCCGCCGGAGAACTGCGCAAGAGCGGCGCCCGCATCCGGCTTCAGGATCAGCCCTTTCAGGTGCTGGTTGCGCTACTGCAGAATGCCGGAGAAGTGGTCACGCGCCATGAACTGCGGGAAAAAATCTGGCCCGCCGATACCTTCGTCGATTTCGATCACAGTCTCAACACTGCCGTAAATAAGATCCGTGAATCTCTCGGCGATTCCGCTTCCAACCCCCGCTTCGTCGAGACTCTCGCTCGTCGCGGATATCGTTTCATTGCTCCGGTAGCGTCAACAGGAAAACTGAATTCGGATTCAGCAGCGCAGGCCATCCCGCCTTCACCGCCGCCCGCTTTACATCCCCAGTTGCACGTCCCCGTTCCCCGGCGAGAATTGGTGCGCGCGCTTTTCGCGTCGATTCAGGTGATGTATCTCAGCTTCTATGTGAGCGCCCTGGCTCGTCTCCACGGTGTCGAGCGCGTTGCCAGCAACTTCGTCCCCGGCCGGAGAGCCTTGTTCATCCTTGGTGCCGTGCTGGTGACCGGGGCAATTGGAATCCCGCTGCGATTTTATCTGCTCTCGGCCGTAGCGTTCGATTTCCGAAAGCTGGGAGAAACTTTCACGCGCCTGTTCCCATTCGTCCTGGCACTGGATCAACTCTGGGCCGTTGCGCCGTTTCTCCTATTGCCCCAGATTGGAGTAGGTCTGGCCTTCGCCGCGACCGCCGCTCTGCTCTATGTCCCTTTTTCTGAAAGAACTCTGGTGCGCATGGCTTATCAGCTCAAGGACTAACAAGGGAGACTCACATATCGGCGAAAAGAGGCTGAGCCCGCATAGCGTTCTCAGCCCCGCCGAAATTTGTCGCTACGATTTAGTCGTCACCGATGATAACGCCCTTGCAATCGACCGGTTGCGACCCAAAAAAATAGAGCGCCGCCAACAACCGTTGCTGCAGATTCCTGGCAGAGCCTCGAAAAACCGAGGTCGCGAAGCTGGGAACCATCGCCGCCGTCTGCACCTCCGCCTCCTGCGTGTCAGCCAGGTTTTTTTCCAGCAGCGCCGCCAACCGCGTCATCGCCGATCGACGATCGAGCGCCGCTTTCGCGTGGTGAGGATTTTGCGGATCTTTGTCGTGACAGTCGCTCGGACCCTCCGCGAAATCCTGATACAGCGTCAGCCCCACCAATTGCACCAGGTCGTGAAACGCCTGCCGCGAATGCAGATGGCAAGGATCGTCGTCGCCGATGGGATCAACCGAAAAGCGAATCACCGGCGTATCAACTTTCAGCAGCAACGGATCGAAGGTTCCCGTGTCCGGACTCCCGGATAACGAGAATCCGTTCAGGCTGCTGACGCGATAACGTAATGAAGCCGCAGTGGCATACTCGTTCTCCGTCGTCGCATCCGGAGGATAGGTGCTGCCGACTCGCGCACGGTAACGGAACGCGGGCACATAAGCGTCCGGTTTAGGCAGCCGAATCACATAGCGAATCGATTTCGCGTCCAATACCCGTTGCACATTTTGGGGATCGATCTTCGCGTGAAAATAGGCAGGATCGTAAACCCCACCGCCAGCAACCGTTCCGGCCGGGAATGAAAGGTTATAGGTGCCCGAAGCCAGGTCCTTACGATTCGAAGCGACCACATAGAGATCGTGGTGGTGCTTGGTTTTCGGAGCCATCAACAAAATACTGTTTGGATCTTTTGGGTCCGTGGACATGGCCCACGGTCCTTCGAACGTTACATATACTTCTTTGGTTGCAGGCGCAGCGGCGGCTGGAGTTGCGGCCGGTTTCGACCCCGGCGCCCCCCCAGCCGATGGTTCTTGGGCTTGTTGACATGCGATGAGCAGCAAAGTAGCGACGACAGCAGCGGCCAGAGGTGCGAAGGAACTGTTGAAGTGGCGTTCGTTTGGCATCATGGTCTCCTATGGGTGGAATTAAGACCGTCCGTACGCTGCAAAAGCCGACCAGTAGTAGGGATGAGATGTGCGCGGGTCGGCCAGCATTCTCCGTGATGTCTGGCGGATAGCCTCGGAAACGCTTTGTCCCGACAGCGCACTGCGATAAAAATTCTGCACAAATTCTCGAGTACCGGCGGAGCCAACGGTCCACCGGCTGGCCACCACATGCGGCACTCCCGCCCGAAGAAATGCATCGGTCACGCTGTCGAAACCGCTCGCTTGACCGCTGCCCGAAGCCGTGCTGCACGCCGATAGCACCGCCAACTGTAAATTTTCCAGGTGGAGTCTCCGCACGATGTTGGCGTCCATCAACGGTGGTGAGTCCGCTTTCGCGTCTTCGCTCTCGAGCACCAAGCCTCTTCTCAAAGGCGCGTCGAGGGCGTGTCCCGCAAAGTGAAAAACTGCGACGCCAGGGAAGTCGCTTTCCACCGCACCCAGAGTAGCTTTTCCACCTTTGAGCACTTGTGCGGAACGGAAATCAATGGCAACGGCATCTGCTTCCGCAGCCACATCCGGAAGAGAAATAAGGCCATCCGCTGACGACGACGCCGCGCTGCCCACGGCCAGAATCGGCAGGCTCGCTGAGATAGCGACCTCGTCGCGCAACCGCGCCTGCGAATCTCGTCCCAGCGAATGCACAACAGAGGTGCGCTCGATCAGATAGTGGTCGTTCCCATCCAGCAGCGCCTCAAAAGGCACGCGAGCCAGCGGCCCTTCGGCTTCGATCACCAGTGTGCGCCCCGGTGCCAGGCGATCTTCCACCGGTGCGATCAACGCCCCATACAACAGACGAGCACCCCGCCGCAGCGCGCTCAGCTCCGAACTCGGATCGGAACATTGGCCGGCAAAGTTGGCCGCGACATCTTGCAACTCCTGCGGCGATTTCGGTAGCCATTGGGCGGTGACTCCGCGGTCATCGTCGACCCAAATCGCGAGTCCATCCGGCAACAATCCATAAGCGATGACTGTCTGATTAGCGGAGACAGGACGCCGCGCGCTTCCTGCGGGAACATAGCCCTCCGCACCATTTTGCGACCCGCCGTGATCGCGTTCGCCCGCTCGTTGCGGAGCACCCAGATACCACTCGAACACATCAAGTGCTTCCCGTTGGCGACCTTGCACCAGCTCCGATTCGGCAAGTCCCAGATAAACCGGTGCCGCCGTTTTGCTCCAGCTTGTTCTGCTCTCTTCCGATGTGAGAGAAGCGAGGTTTCGCTCCGAGAAACGCAGAGCGGCCCTGTAGCTCTGCTCCGCCTCTGGCGCGCGATAGCTGCGGAGTTGCACTTCTCCCAGCGTCGAGTAAAACAGCAGCCCAAGATAATTGTCCGCACGTCCCTGCATCTCATCCTGAATCCGAGTGAGACGAGCTAAGGCCGCGTCAAACGCGCTTTGACCGGCTTCCAACCGAGCCGACTTGATTTCGTTTTCAAGCCGCAATCCCAGCGTCGCTTCCGTCTGTGGGGCCAGGGCGTAGACGCGAGCCGCTATTAGATACTCACGTTCCGCAACCTCCGGCTGATGGGTCGCCGTCGCCGCCTGCGCGATGTGGCTGTGGGTACCGGCTCGCAACAGCAAATCCGGGTCTGTGTCGATCAACGCTGCGCTTTCCCGCCATTCCGCCAGCTGCACATCGGCTTGGCCCGCATTTTCGGCCGCGTAGGCTCCCCCGGCGTGAAGGCTGTAACCTCGCATGGCAGGAACCTGCGTTTGCCAGTAGCGCTCAAGTCCCTCGTAAACCAGCTCCCAGCCGCCGCCGCGGTCACCAGCATTGAATTTGCTTTCCGCTACAAAGAGCGTAGCTCGAAGATAAAGTCCCTCGTAGCCAGCCTGCCGCGCGCGGTTCCGGGCATCGCTCGCGATTCGTTCATACCCGCCCAGATCGCTCATCAGCATCGAACAGACGCTCTGTTCCAGCCCAAGCTGTATTTGTACCCACGGGTAGGAATACCGCAACGACTCCGACTTCGCAGTTCTCGACACCCGCATGCAGTCGGCGCTATGGCGTGATAACTGGTCGGCAAAGGCTCTTTCGAACTCCGCCCGCAGCGCTCCGGCGGAATTACCGGAAGCGCGAAACAATTGCTCCGCCAGCATGGCCTGTTGACGAGACGTATCGTAGTCGCCCGATTGGTTGCTATTAACGGCGCGAGCCAATGCGTTCACAGCTTCCGGAAAATGCGCCTTGGAGGACGAGGAACCACCCAGAAGATCAGCCAGCCAGAGATCGCCGTGCTGGCGGCTCGTCACTTCGGCTAAAAAAAAAAGCGCCTGCGCGGTCCGCCGGTCACCCGAACCTCGCTCGGGAAAAGCCTGAGGCAGCCAAACGCCAACCGCTTCTTGCAGGTACTCTTCAACACGCTGGTCAACCTCCGGATCAACGCTTTCCGGATCAACGCCCGCGTCTTCGACCCGGCCTGCAATCTCCTCCACCGACAGCAGAGGCTTGGCCACGCTCTCGTGCTTCGTTACTTTTTCGCGCACAGCGCTAGCCCGCACTCGAGCCTCATCCGCCCACTTTGAAGTGGCATCGATCCGCAGATAATGATCCCAGTCTTCGACTGCTTGCCGGTAGAGAAACTGCTGCTCCGCGACAATGGCGCGATTAAACAGCGCAACCGGGTCGTCAGGGTTGAGTCTTAAAGCCTGGCTCAGGCTTTCGTAAGCGGCGCCTAAATTTTCCTTGCTTTCACCCTGCTGCGCCCGCTGAAAGTAGGCCGTGCCAAGATCGATCAGCAGCGGCGCGGAATGCGGCTGTAACTCAAGCGCGCGTCGCAAAGCCTCCACCGCCGCGCTATGCTTGCCCTCTAGCATGTCAGCCTCGGCCTGGGCCTGCAGCCACGCGGGATCGGAGGGATGCAACGCCAACTGGCTTGCAATTAGGGCTTCTGCCTTCAACAGCGATGTCGGACGGTTAGTGAACGAAGCCTCCGACCCGCGCGTCACATTCACTGGGGCATAAGCGGCGCCGGCAATGCGCGGCGCGATGGGGCGCTTTTCGGTGTAAGCCCTGGCCAGCAACTCCTGGGCCGTGGCCGGCTGGTTCTGACGGCTTACCACCATCCATAAGCCCAATCCAACCAGGGCGAGCAAAGATGCGCCTGCCATGGCCAGTCGCGGAACGGTTAGCCAATTCCCCCACCATGGTTTGGCATCATCGATCCGAACTTCGATCACTCGCCCCACCTCGCGTGGCTGCGATTCGCTCTGCCAAACCCTGTTGCCACGATGCGCTGGCGCTCTCCAGCCCCGCGATCTGCGTCCGCTCTTCCTCGGATAGCTCGTGGCTCAGTTCGGTAAACTCGGCGATCGCGGCTCGCAGCAGCGGTCCGCAGTGATCGCACCGGCTCGCATGTTCCACGTGGAGAAGCGTCTTTTCGTGCGGGTTCACTCCGCTGGCGATCTCGAGCCAAACTTCCGCCGCAGGACAATCCCCCTGGCGTATCACGGATTCTGTAGGCCGCAAGGTCATCATTTGGCGATCCAGTCGCTGCAAATCCTCAAAATGCTCGCGGCACGTCGAACAGGCGGCAAAGTGAGAATGGATATCGGCAGGATTCAGCGAGGTGTCAGGGTGGCAACGGGCGTCCTCAAGAGCCTTCGCCAGCTGCGCCAGCTCTGCGGGGCCGAAATGTTCGCTGAAACTTCCTTCCAAAACTAACTCCCTGTCCTTTTAGAACGATTTTTGCGGCTGAGAACCTTCACTTCCCGGTGCGGAGTTGAAACCAGAAGGTGACCGCGAATCATAGTCGCCAAACGCATCAGCATGCTTTCCACCCCCTCTGTGGTCAGTCCTATCGATGGGATCGCCGCTATCTCAGCTGCAGAAAATCCCTGGCGGTGGCGAAGCCAGAAGACCATGCACTTTCTTTCCTGATCTTTGCCCGCTGTCACATGCCTCAGCGCCTTGTCGATCTTCTCCATTTGCATCCGCTGGCTCACCGCGTCGATGCAAACGTCGGACCCCGACATCGAAGCTAGTTTGGCAGGTTCATCGACAGGCACGATCTGGCCCGCGCCTCGCTTTACGGCAAATACCGATTTGAAATGGTCCTTGACCACGTTGGCCGAAAATACCCGCAGGAAGCCGTAAATGGCGTTTTCGTGGCGATGCTCGAAGGTCCGAAGGAAGCGGTAATCGTCCTCACACAGCTTCAGGTAGATATCCTGGATCAGGTCGTCCCGTTGCGAGCGTGAAGGTTCGCCCCATTGGCGGGCGGTCCGGAGAACGGCGGAGGCGATCACGGGCCGAAATCGCCGGATCAGCTCTGCCCACGCCTCCTCGTCTTTCGAGGCAGCGCAGGCTCTTACCAGCTCCGCGGACGATAAAGTCCTGTAGCGCGACACAAAATCCACCCCACGTGCGGCGGATTCTACAACAGTTCTACTATCTGGTTTGTAAAAAGATGGCAAGCGGCGCTAGGCCAACAGTTTGGCCGCTTCCTTCGCGTAGTAAGTCAGAATCATGCTCGCCCCCGCTCGCCTTATGCTTACCAGCGACTCCATCATGACCCGATCCCGGTCAATCCACTGGTTGCGAGCGGCGGCCTCGATCATGGCATACTCACCCGATACCTGGTAGGCCGCTAAGGGTAAGTCGAAACGTTCGCGGGCCGCCGCAATTACATCGAGATACGGCAACGCCGGCTTCACCATGATCATGTCCGCGCCTTCTTCAATATCTAACTCGATCTCCCGCATCGCTTCCCGTATATTCGCCGGGTCCATCTGGTAAGAACGGCGGTCACCGAACTGCGGTGTCGAATCCGCCGCCTCGCGGAAAGGTCCGTAGAAACCCGACGCGAACTTGGCCGCATAGGAAAGGATGGGAGTGTTTTCAAATCCAGCTTGGTCAAGTGCCGTGCGAATCGCTCCCACGCGGCCATCCATCATGTCGGAAGGCGCGATGATGTCGACGCCCGCGCGCGCCAGTGACACCGAAGTTCGAGCTAATAACTCCAGGCTCTCGTCATTCAGAATTTCGTACTCGGCAGCCGCTTGCGTTACCGCCGCAGCCATCCGCTCGATGGCCTGATCTTTTTCTTCCGCACTCTTCACCGCCCTTCCAGTTGCCCCAGCAACAGCGCGCAGCAACTGCGGACGCCCTGCTTGGGCGACAACTCCGCAGTGCCCATGCGACATGTATTCGCACAGACAAACATCGCCCATCACCACCACGTCCGGCGCTTCACTCTTAATGGCGCGAGTCGCTTTCTGCACAATGCCATCGTCCGACCACGCTCCGGTGGCCGCTTCATCTTTTTTCTCCGGCAGTCCAAACAGGATGACCGACAGCACTCCCAAAGCCCGCGCCGCTCGGACTTCTTTCACTGCCTCATCGACGGAAAGATTAAACACTCCCGGCATGGAACGGACTTCTTTGCGAATGCCCGTTCCCGCGCAAACGAACAACGGATACACAAATGATTCCGGAGAAAGCCGCGTCTCGCGGACCAGCGAGCGGAGAGTCTCATTGCGCCGCAAACGTCGCAGCCGGCTAGCAGGAAATGCCATAACCCGCCAATTCTAGCAGTTAGACTGGCCATTGCGACCCACTCGAACCGCTACAATCTCCTCATGCGCTTCAAGTCCGGCTTGCTCGTCTTGGCCTTCCTTCTGAGTGCGCCCCTGCTAGCTCAAGACGCTTCCAGATCAGCCACTGCCACCGTCCCCCTCACCCTCGACCAGGGCCGGATCGTGATCGACGTCGATCTCCCGCTTCCCGACGGCTCGACTCAAAGTGTTCGCGGATGGGTCGACAATGGCAATCCCAATCTCACCATGACCCAGCGGATCGCCAATCTATGGGCCGTCAACGCTACCGGCAAACCGAACCCTCAAGCCGGAGCATTCGAGGTTCAGATCGGCGGCATGAAGGTCCTCCTGCCGTCCACCGGAGACATAAAAATCGTAGCCACACCCTCGCTCGCGCCCGCTATGAGCGCGGAGATCAACATCCCCTCCACTGCGCTGCGCAACTACGACGTGCTCATCAACTTTCCCGATCACGAATTCACCATCGCCCTCCCCGGCCGCCTGAAATTCAACGGCGTGAAGAGTAAGGCACTCATCGCCGCTGACGGCCTCATCCGAATTCCCAGTCGGATTGAAAACAAGAACTACGATCTCGCCCTCGACCTCGGTTCCTCCGTCAACTTTCTCTCCGCCGAACTATTCGACAAACTCTCGAACGCTCATCCCGATTGGCCGCACATGACCGGAGCCGTCGGCCCCTTCAACACCGGCGAACTCTCAAGCGAACCGGCCTGGAAGCTGATGCGAGTGGACCGCCTGCAATACGGTCCCCTGTTTCTAACCGATGTAGCCGTCACTCAATTTCCCGCCAATCCCACGCCCATGCTCGAACAGCGCGAGAACAGCGCCCCAGCCGGCTTGCTCAGTTCCCAGGCGTTATTCAATTACCGCGTCGGTCTCGACTACGCGCACTCCGCCGTGTACTTCGACATCGGACGCACCGCCCGATTCCCCGACTTCGACGTGGTTGGCCTCATTCTTCGCCCCGGAGTTGAGACCGGCTTCACCGTCGTAGGCATTGCGGATCTCGACGGCCAACCATCAGTAGATGGCGTTCGAGTGGGGGATCAACTTGTTGCTGTCGTCGTTGCTGGCAACGATGCCGCCGTAGCCGACTCCACCATGGGGCAAGTGTGGTCCCTGCTCCAGGGAACTCCTGGTCAGGAGCGCAAGCTCACCTTCGCCCGCTCCGGTAAGCAATTCTCCGTGGTCGTCCATGCGCAGCACTTCCTGGGCGATACGGAAAACGACGGCGGCAGGAAAAAGCCGAGGTACAGATAGCTAATTCTCTACGCTAATTCACCCGCTGTGGATGCCTGCGGGGGATCACGAGGCGATGATCGGAAATCACCCAATGCACCGAGGAATGAAAGATGGGCGGCCCATCCACTTTCGCCGCCGGCATATGAAACTGCACGTTGATGAAGACTTCTTGCTGGAATCCCGAGGGCGGAAAAGTCGTGCTCCTCACCATCTCCATCGCCGCCCGGCTCAAGTCGCGATCGGCAGTCTGCAACGGCTCGGCATCCAGCGGATGCCCGTCCTCAGCGTCCAGAATCGCATGCACGATCACTGGCTGAAAAAAGGATGAGGTTGGACCATCGCTAGGATCCACGCGCAGCGGAAAGCGATTCGGCGCCGCCAGGCTGAAAGATTCGTCCGCGCTTGCCATGTCCGACCCCGGCTTGAACAGATCGGGGTCGAGCTTCGGAACGTCTTCGATACTCTCCACCCGCACCTGCACCGCCGGCCGTCCGTCTTCAAAAATAGTAACCTGTCGCGGCAACAGGTGGCCGTGGAAAGAAATCGACCCGTTGTAATCGTAAACCGCATAAATTCCCGGCGCTTCCGACCACATCTGCAACAGCCCGGTCGCAGCGTCGATGCAGTATTCCCGCTCCACCCACGAACGCGGTGCCGGATTCGGAGGAATCATCGCGCTCAATAGAAAACACGAGATCGTCTTACCGTCGCGCTCCACATCGGCCTGTCGGATCGCCGACGCGCCGGCAAAGCGCGAGATCGGCACATGCAAAGCGGAACGCACCAGCTGCACCCGCAACGGAACCGCCTCCGCTGCGCTGCTGCCATAGACGTGGCCCTCCGCCCCGATCCGAGTCACGCGCGAATCCCCCAACTGAGCCGTCCAGCGCCAGTGCATCTGCCCGTCGGAGACTTCATCCATCGTCCAGTCTCCCTCCATCAGCGCCGCCCCGTTCGTTTCAAACGAAATCTTCAGCTCATAAGGAGTGGTGATATCGAGCAGATTGAGATTCTTTCGGGCGCGATCCATCAGATCAAGCGCCGCCGAGCGATCGGAAGGTTTGGTCAACGTGCGCGGATCGCGCGTCACCATCTCGTGAGCATCCGTCGGTGGAGGGTTAGTCTGCGCGAAAACGTTCGCGCCGCCGATCAAATCGCAAATCGCAAAAAAACAGAATAAAGATGAAGCAAGAATCCAAAATCCGAATTCCAATCGGGCCAGGCTGGGAAGCGCTCGCATTTGGGCCTCCTGAACAACCGGGCCGGATTCCAGTGAGAGGAACCGCCATGATTCTAGCCAAAACGGATTCTAGCCAATACCGGGAGTTTGGCGCAATTCGCCAACGACAAAATGGGTCGGAGCACCCCCCGTCATCCTGAGCGGAGCAGTCGAAGGACCCCTACCCCCAAACCAACCCTCAGCCCGCCTCCGTCAAGAATCCTCCGGTTACTTCAGTAACCCCAAGGTAACCACCCCGTCATCTAACCATCCCGCCTCGATCGTCATATGATGAGAAGGCGTGTCTCGGCTCCAAATCTCGTTCCTGCTCTTCGCCGTCGGACTCCTGCTGGCCTTCGCCCTGGCGCCGCTCGCCTTCCCTGGCGCGTCTTTCCGTGTGGCCATGGGAGACATCGTCCCCTTGCTCATCATCAGCGCCGCCTTCGTCGTCTCCGCCCGCAACGCCTTCGACAGCCGCGGACACACTCGCCTCTTCTGGAGCCTGATCGCGACCGGCATGGGCATGTGGGCTTTCAACCAGTCATTCTGGGTTTGGTTCGAAGTGATTTCGCACCAGAAGATACCCGACCCGTTCCAGGGCGACATCATTCTCTTCCTGCACGTTGTCCCCATCACGGCGGCCGTCGCCATCCGTCCCCATCGCACCGATGAGCGGGAAGGCATGCTACCCAGCGCCCTGAACGTTCTGATTTTGCTCGTGTGGTGGGTGGTCGTCTATGCTTTCTTCGTTTTCCCCGAAGAATACATCGTCATCAATGTCGCGGTGTATAGCCCGCGCTGGGATTTGCTCTACCTCGTCGAAGGCATGATCCTGATTGCCGTCTCCGCCTCCGCCTACTTCAACAGCACCGGAGCCTGGCGCGAACTCTACCGCAACATTTTCTTTGCCACCGCTCTCTACTCCTTTTCATCGGAGGCTCTGAACGTCGCCATCGCGCGCGGCAATTACACATCCGGCAGCCTCTACGACCTGCCCTTCATCGCCGCGACCTTGGGATTTCTCTGGGCCGCAGTCGATGGACGGCGCTGCCTTCGCGACACCCAGATGTTGCCCACCATTAAAAGTGCCAGCCGCCAGATCGCTCCCGTGCTCTCGAAAGTCGCCCTGCTCTCGCTTCCCATCATGGGATATTGGGCCCTCTTCCTGAGCCATGAGCAACCTCACTTGCGGCAAATACGTTTCGCCGTGGCCATGGCCGGCGTCGCCGCTCTCTCCTTCGTAGTTTTTCTCAAACAGCACCTCCTCGATCAGAAACTTCTCCATCTGCTCAAACATTCGCGCAAGAGTTTTGACAACCTGCAACGCCTCCAGGGACGAGTCGTTCAACAAGCCAAGCTGGCCTCACTCGGAGAGCTGGTCGCGCTCGCCGCCGGCGAATTGGAATTCCCTTTGTCCGCAATCCTAAGCAGTTCCGAACGCATGGCAGCCAGCAGCAACCTGAGCCGCGATCAGCTCTCGAACGCCCAGAAAATCGGCCAGCAAGCCCGCCGCACGCGAGAACTGGTCAACGACCTCCTCAGCTTCTCGCAGCAGACTCCGGGCGAAAAAAGCCCACTCGAACTCAAACCGCTATTGCAGCGCGCGGTACAAATGGAAGGCTTCAAACTCGAAAACAAAAGAATCACTCTCACCGTCGAGAGCCAGGAGTACTTGCCTCGCGTTCTCGGCAATCCCAATCAGCTTTTGCAAGCCTTTCTGCAGATCGTCGAAAATGCCGTGGACGCCCTCCAGGAAGTCGGCGGCGGCCGCCTGCAAGTCTCCCTCTGGCGCGAAGAAAGAGAAGTCGTCGTACAGTTCGCCGACTCCGGCCCCGGCCTGCGCGATCCCGAACGAGTGTTCGATCCCTTCTACACCACGAAACCAGTAGGCAAAGGAACCGGCCTCGGACTCAGCGCCACCTACGGCGTAATCCAGGATCACCGCGGACAAATCACTTGCTACAACCGTCCCGAAGGCGGAGCCGCATTCGAGATCCGACTCCCCGCGCTCAAAGTCACCCTGCCCCTAGCCGAAGCCGCCCGCGCTTAATAAGTAAGGAAGATTTCGTCGCTCGCTCGATCCGGCAATTCTGTATCGCGTTCAGGAAGAAACTACGGCTTCGCTTCCTGCAGCAGCACCACATCCGAGTCCGTATGCCCGCGCAGCACGCCTAGATTCTTTCCGTCCGGCGACCAGTGGAAGGATAGGATCTGCTCCGACGGGAACTTCGTGATTTGGTGGCCGGCGGAGCCATCGAGCGGCTGAATCCACACATTGTCGGCGCCGTTCTCGGAAATGGGATAAGCCACCGCAGTACCATCCGGCGTGAATTGCACGCCCTTCGCGATTCGAGGATCCGCCGCAAGGAAGCGCGGGGAATTTAGCGTTGCCGTGCTCAAAAGCGCGATCTTCTCCTCGGGAGCGGCGTCAGGCGAATTCACGATCCCAATTAAATAGGCCAGCGTTTTTCCGTCGGGCGAAATACCGATTCCCCGTCCAGCCAGGAATGCACTTGGCACCCTGCTGCCGACGATCCCTTCCGCTGGGGCCGAGCCGTCCAACGGGACTCGCGCAAGTTCCTGAACGCCGGCGAAATAATAAACCCAGTTATTGTTCGCCGAACACACCGGAAACCCGTCAAAATTTGTGTCTGCCAATTTCACCGGGTGCGAACCGTCGGCATTCAGGCGATACACCGGGGCCGTGTTCGCGTTGTCGTGAAACATCCAGGGGAAGACGATATAGGCGCCACACTGCCACGGACTAAAAATGCCAGCCGATGCATCGCCGATCAACTGGCGCGGATTCTTCCCGTCAGCATCGATGTGTTCCAATTGCGTCAGGTCGGATGTCAGCAAGCCACCATCGGAAGCCCAGGTAAAAAACCGGACCTGCCGTCCATTCGAAGCAACCTGACTTGCGTCGGCGGATGTACCGCCCTGGCCCGACAAGACATACAAATCGCTGATCGTTTTTTGTTGCACCGCGGCGAGAGTCTTGCCATCGGCGGCAAGGCTCAACGTCGCATAACTGTTGGTGTCGCGCGAAATAGGACGCAAGTGGCCGTCCGATAAAGTCAGATAGCCAATTTGCCCACGGCTGACGTTCGGCCCCTTTTGCCGGTAGATGACAAACAGCGAATCGCCTGACGCGGAATAGGCCACTTCGAACGGCGCCTTATCAGGAAAAGTGATGAGTTGAATCTTCCCGGACTCAATATCGAACAGGTTGACTCCGCCAAAGGCACCCTCCGGTCGGTTTTCTGGAAAGGCTATCTTCTTGCCATCCGGAGACCAACTTAGAAAGCGCGCCAGCCCCACTCGCATCGGCGCAATGTACAGGACTTTTTCGTCGCTGCCGTCAAGGTTGGCGCTGAGCAAGCGATACTTTCCGATTTCCGGATCATTCCCACGAATGTAGGCCAACCTGCGGCCGTCGGGTGAAAATGTAAACGCCGAGTCCGAATCCTGGACAACATTCTTCGGCGTGCCTCCCAACACCGGCGCGCGATAGATATCAAAAACGCTGGCAATCGCATTCTCAGCCTTACGGAAATAGATGTAATTTCCGTCCGGAGAAAACGCAACGCTGGGAATCAGGTTCGTGGGCGCGACGATCTGCGTATCGCTTCCGGTTGCAACGTTTCGCAGCCAGAGACTGTTCAGTCCCTTGTCGTTCATCACCGTCAGCACGTATTTTGCGTCGGGAGAAATCGCGGCGACGACGGCGTGGCTGGAGTTCGTGACCTGCGTGATGCTGAAGTTCTGAAAGGGAGTGGAGGCGGCGCGATGAAGCATCGAGTAAACGCCAAAACCGGCCGCTGCGATCACCACCAGAGCGATCACTGCGCCGCCCAGGACTCCAAGTTTGTGTTGTTTGACCGCGGCAACAACGGCGGAACTGCTGCCGGGCGTCGGATGCGCGGAACCGCTGCCGGGAACTGTGGCAACTTCACTCGACGCAGAAGGGACATTCACCGCGCTCTCGGCTGCGCTCGAATTGCCCGGTGATGCAGAATCCGTTCTTCCCGACACGGCGGAGCGGCTCGAATCGGTCTCTCGTTTAAGTCGTTTGAGGTCGGCACGAGTATCGGCGGCATGCTGGTACCGCAGGTCGCGATCTTTCTCCAGCGACTTGTTGATGATGCGCTCGAGTTCCGCTGGCAGATCAGGATTCATTCGAATCGCAGCAACCGGCGAAGAATCCAATATCTCGCGCTGGATCACTCCCGAGCTTTCCCCGCGAAACGGCACCATTCCCGTCGCCATTTCATAGAGCACCGCTCCAAACGAAAACAGATCGGTTCGCGCGTCCAGTTCCTTCGCCCGCACCTGCTCGGGAGACATATATGCAACCGTGCCCACTGCCATTCCCGGACTCGTCAGATGAGCATCCATCGTCCGCGTATCGGTCGCGTCGGCCCCGATCTTCGGCCCGGACGCGGTCACTTTCGCTAGTCCGAAGTCAAGGATCTTCGCATGTCCGCGCTTGGTCACGAACACATTCGCCGGCTTAATGTCGCGATGAACAATGCCTTCGGTGTGAGCCGCATCGAGCGCATCGGCCATCTCGATTGCCAGTCCTAGCAAAACATCGGTTTCCATGGGACGTCCCGCGATGCAATGCTTCAACGTCATGCCTTCGAGGAATTCCATGGCAATAAAGGCTTGCCCGTCTTGCTCCCCAATGTCATAGATCGTGCAGATATTGGGATGGTTCAGTGCGGACGCTGCCTGCGCCTCGCGTTGAAACCGAGCCAGCGCCTGCGGATCGCGAGCCACGTCTTCCGGCAGAAATTTAAGCGCCACAAAGCGATGGAGGCGGGTGTCTTCAGCCTTGTAAACAACCCCCATGCCACCGCCTCCGAGCTTCTCGACGATGCGGTAGTGTGAGATGGTTTGGCCGATCATAGGGCGGAGGATCGATTACGAAATCGAGTCGGCAAATCCTAGCGGGGAGAAACTGCGAAGTCAACACGGCGATCGCGCCTGAATCGTCGAAGAAAAGGTTCCTTGCCGGACGATATGCTGAGTCAGATGTGGCCGGCTGGCCCACCTTTGTACCACCCCGAACCCGGCTGCCTCACCCTTCGTGTTTTTCGAAGGGTGAGCACCTCCGGCCTCGACACCAGAAGTTGAGATGGTCGTACCGCCAAATCCGATTCGTACCGAGGACGAGCGCGGTTCCTGAGTACTGAGGCTAGATATTTGATCTTACAGGCGTCAGAAAACACGGGTCAAACTGTGGAGGGGATTGTGTGTGGTGCATGTAGCCATGTACACACCTGTAGTGCACCCCGCTAGAACTGGACAGAGAAGTTAGTTAGGCTTGGGGCCTCCGCCAGGAGGCGAGAATGCCGAGAAAACCGAAAGTTCAGAGAACCCCGGAAGAGAAGTGGCAAATTGTGTTGGAAGGACTGAAGAGCGGCAATGTGGCTGAGACGTGCCGCAAGTACGAGATTGCTCCCACGCTTTACTATCGCTGGAAAGATGAAGTCGAAGAAGGAGCCAAGGCTGCGCTTGGGGGGAGAAGCGCAGCCGCGCGGCCCGATGTCGAGCAGGAGAAGCGCATCAAGCAACTGGAGCGTGCGCTGGGCCGCTCGCATTTACAGATCGAGATCTTAAAAAACGTGCTGGGCGAGTGAGCTGCGGGCAAGCGCATTCGTCGGCACGGGAGTTAGTAGCCCAAGGCAACGAAACCAAGTTAGTGGCCGAGACTCTGGAGATCAGCCGGTCGAGCCTCTACTATCGGCGGCAACCGCGCGCCAGTCGTGCGGATCGCTCGCACGATCAGGAGATCGTTCTGGCCTGCGGCGAGAAGCCGGCTTACGGTTATCGCCGCGTGGCGTGGTGGTTGGGACGGCATCACGGGTTGGTGGTCAATGGCAAGCGGGCGCTGCGCGTGATGCGAGAACGCGGGCTGCTGGTGCGTCAGCGTCGCTTTCAAGTCTCGCGGAGAAAGGACTGGGGCAAGGTGGAAGCGCCGCATCCCAATCACGTTTGGCAGTCGGATATGACCAAGGTCTGGGCCGGGCCGAGTGTGGGTTGGGCGTATCTGGTCTCGGTGATCGATTGCTGTACGCGTGAGATCGTGGGCTGGGACTTGAGTCTGCGCTGCCGCACCGAAGAAGCTCTGGCCGCGCTCAACCGTGCCGTGTTGGAGGTTTTGCCTTTCGGTCCTCGTGGAATGGGGTTGACTTTGACGACCGACAACGGCACGCAATTTACGTCGGCACGTTATGTGGAAACCCTGAACCAGTTGGGCATCACGCACCGGCGCACCGCCTACAACCATCCCGAGGGCAACAGCTACATCGAACGCTTTCATCGCAGCTTGAAAGAAGAGGAGGTGTGGCTCAACGAATATCAGAACTTCGCTCAGGCGAAGTTGAGCATCGCGCGCTGGATCGAGGAGTACAATCACGACCGTCCGCATCGCGGACTCCACGGACAAACTCCGCACGATGCTCGTGCGGTCTTCGTTCAAACCATCACTTCAAACACGGCCCCATCTGTCTAGTTTCGAGGGGTGCACTACACGGCAACAAGCCAAACCCACTGGCATGCACCTACCAGGAATGTGTCAAACAGTGATTTGGAACGATAATATGAAGCGACTGCTCATCGTGTTAATTATGTGTTCCATTGTTGGGGCAACTGCACAATCCCCAATGGGTTCCGGGCTTTCTCCTAAGGATGTCGTGGAACGACTGTGGAAGGAAGCGACGGAGGGCAAACTCCTAACGCCAGACGGCTGGAGTCAAACCTCGCGATTTTTCGTCCAACATAACGCTTTCCCTGCGAACGGATCATTGCGAATTGTTTCCAATTATTGGGGCGTAGACCACTCCTCGGTGAGCAATGATACCGCCGAAGTGGACATGGAATATGCGGATGCCGGGACGGTTGATGCCTCTTTGATGTATTCGCCACCCCGGAGCAGCGGGTCCTACAAGACCGCAATGGTCTTTCACCTTGTGTTTGCTCCCACACACTGGACAATGTTCAAGTCAGACGGGAAAGTAATTACAGGCAAGGAGGAGAGAACAGGCCCGATGGAATGGCAAATACAGGACGCTGCCGGTCTGCCATGGACAACTGTGAATACGGCCATCCGGTATGTGCTCGAAAAGCGTGAGAAGAGCACCGACCCAGTGATTAGAAAGAACGCGGACGAGACTATAGCTAGACTACTGATGCTGCAGTGATGTAGGATCGATCGTTGCCAAGCAAAACTGACAGCTCGTAATTCCCGACCGCTTACATTGATTCCGCAGATCACATATCCGATTCCGAAGAAGAATCCCAACGACCTGAAAAATGAAGAACTCCGATCAGACCTTCGCTAAGCTCTTGCAGCTCCTCTAAGCCTGACGACCGATTCAACAAGCCTGACGACACCTCCAAAACGGATCGTCTTCAGCGATCCCTCTCTTGAGACAAGAGGTATTCCTCGATTCCCTGGATTTCCTTGTCTAATCCTGTCGAGTCAGCATTGGTGTGGTCCACCTGCCGCGCGTTCTTCAGCGAATCTAGTGCGGAATGAAAATCGTTCATGTGCGAGTAAAGAGAGCCATCGCGCGATAGGGTAAAGCCGGACTGTAGTCCGGCGAATCGGATTTGAGCGTAAGCGCTCTGCGCAAAACTGCCTCTCCGATGACGAGTTGCTGACGTTTCTCTTCGGAAGATTGAGCAATATCGGTGAGACGCTCGTAGCAGAATCCTTGGTACAGAAGAGGCCGCGGATCATCTGGGAAAAGTGCGGCGGCATCCTGGTAACGTGCTAGCGCTTGGCGATAGTAGCCCGTCTTCTCTTCGTTTGATGCGCCCACCTCGCGACCGAAAATGATGTTGCCCATGCCGATCATCACCATTCGGTAGTTGGCATCACTTGAGGGAACATGTCCATGGATCAAAATCGTCCGTGGGGGCTGGCCCACCTTACGCACCACCCCAACCCCGGCTGCCTCACCCTTCGCGCTTTTCGAAGGGTGAGCACCTCCGCCCTCGATACCATATTCACGCGTCACCTACAAACATCCGGATCCCATATTACCCGCCCGCAGGTGATACACCCCGATCCTCGAGGCCCAATCAACCCACCTTGACCGAAAGCTCCGTCCCCTTCTTAATCGGCAACGTCACCGACAGAAACCCATTCCGTGGATCCCGAATAAAATCGAGAAAATCCGGCTCCGCATTGTCATTCATCACATAGCCGCCAACGCGAAGCTGGGGCGCCACAATCTTCATCACCTGCAACGCGAGCGACGGGCCGCCATCATCCAGCGGCCAGCCATCGATCAGCGCGAAGTCGACTGGACCGCCCAGATCGCGCAGTGTCTGCCGCGCATCACCCTCGCGAATTTCGGCATAGTCGACCAGTCCCGCCGCCACCAGGTTGCGCTTGGCTGTGGCAACCTTCGCCGGGACCAACTCCGACCCAATCACTGTGCCTCCGCCGTTATCGCGCATAGCCGCTGCAAAATACAGAGTCGACATCCCCACCGAAGTCGCAAACTCGACCACACGTTTCGCGCCCATGCCGCGGCAGAGCATGTAAATCAAATCGCCCTGTTCGGGATGAATCGAAAATCCGATATCGGCATAGTCATAAGGATCATGGCTGTCCGCCGGATTTTCTCTAGGCCCGCCGCTCACCGGCCGCCGCCGCTCCGCCTGCATCCGCTCGATGACGGCAAGCACGCGAGGGTCGCGTACGGTGCTGCTGAGAATTTCATTCTGCATGGCTTCACTAGGCATATAGCTTTCCTTTTCTTGTTGCTCTGACTTAGTAAGTTGGTCTCGCGGAGCCGCATTGATATTGATAGAGTTGATACGAAACCACCAATGCGGATCCACGCATGCCGAAATCTACTTCGCGAGTATTTCCGCCGTGGCCCGATCAAGGATCGCCGCGATCCGCTTCGCTTCTTCGAGATCAGATCCGTGTTTGCGACGGAGCGCGTGTTTGAGCTCATGCCGCGCCCGATGCAGCTCATCGGAAGCGCCCGCGTCCGCCTCGCCCACTCCGGCAAAAGCCTCGCGCACCTGGTCCATGCGTCCGCCGATCCGCGACAGCGTGTCGAGAATCGCTTCAGCCGTCGTCTTGTTGGCGGCGAGATGCGCCTGCCCTTCAGGAGTAATGCTGTAAAGCTTCCGCGTCCCTTGCTGCTCCACGCTCGCGTAGCCGATGTCGTGCAGATAAGTGAGCGCCGGATAAATGACTCCCGGGACTCGGACTATAGAATCCGCCCGACCGCTCCTCCAGCGTCTTGATCAGTTCATATCCGTGCACCGGACGCTCCGCCAGTAAGGCCAGAATGACCAGTTGAATGTCGATAGCGTCGAGTTTGCGTCCGCCGGGAAAGTCGCCCGCGCCGAAGCCGCCCATAAATCCAGGAGCCCCACGGCGAAAGCCACGCCGCCCGCCCCGATGCCCGCCATGGCCGCCGAATTCGCAGGAGAAACGTGTTGATTGATTTTCGAAATAGCCTTTGAGATGTTCTTTGAAATGGGAACGATTGTTTGTAAACATGTTGTACACTATATCGTAAGATGTATCGCGGCGCAATAAAAAGATCGAGCAAGCCGTCAGGTCGCCTCCAGTTTGTCCAAATGATTCTATTTACACGACTTAACAGTCTAAGATTTACCAGATGGCAGATGGCAGATGGCCGAAACCTGAGACCCCTCACCCGCCATTGACGACAATCGCGTCGGCCGCCCGCGCCGCTTCCACCGCAAACCGCACATCATGCGTCCGAATGATGTGCACCCCCTTCAGGATCAGCGCCGTTTCCGCCGCCAGCGTGCCGTAAAGCCGCTCACCAACCGGAGCGTCCGCACCGTCCCGGGCCAGCATGCGCCCCACAAACGACTTCCGCGACACGCCCGCAAGCAGCGGAAACCCCATCTGCTGCAACTCGCCA
This sequence comes from uncultured Acidobacteriaceae bacterium, assembly GCA_963807725.1. Lineage (GTDB taxonomy): Bacteria > Acidobacteriota > Terriglobia > Terriglobales > Acidobacteriaceae > Acidiflorens. The sequence continues at coordinate 82,971 of CAWECL010000019.1, read as the reverse complement.
AAGTGCGCCAGCAACGGGTAGTTCTCCTCGAAACGCTTCCCGAACCCAAACCCCGGATCCAGCACCAGCCGATCGCGCTTGATCCCCGCCAAAGTCGCCGACTCCGCCCACTGCCGCAAATCGCGCTTCACCATCAGCACCGGATCGCCGATCGGCGGCAGCGCCTTCCACTCCTCCGGACGCCCGCGCGTGTGCATCAGCACCGCCCCAACTTTGAGCTCGGCCAAAGTCTTCGCCATCTTAGCGTCCCAGCGAAAGCCGCTGACATCGTTCACCACTTCCGCGCCCAGCTCAACCGCCGCTCGCGCCACACTGGCCTTATAAGTATCGACGCTGATGACCGCACCCGGCCGCCGCCGCTTCAAGTCGCGAATCACCGGCAGCACGCGTCTTCGTTCTTCCTCGTCGGATACCGGCTCCGCCGTTCCCGGCCGCGTCGACTCTCCGCCCACATCTATGATGGTCGCGCCCTCGTCGAGTAACCGCTCCGCGTGCACCACGGCCTTCTCCGCATCCACGTAAAGTCCCCCGTCCGAAAACGAGTCGGGAGTGACATTCACGATCCCCATGATCAGAGTCCGCCGCCCCAGCTCCAGAACGCGAGACCCGATATTCCATTGAAAAATTGCGCGCATGCCGTAGCTATTCTAGTGCGGAGTGTGCAACCTCGGTGCTGATGCAGCCGATTTTCGCAGGTGTACAATCCAAGTCAATGTTGCGCCGCCGGTCAGCCGCGATGGTTCCCGCTGTTCCTTCGCTGATCGCGCTTTTCCTGATTGCGTTCTTGACGACCACGCCGCTACAAGCCGCGCCCGTCAAATCGTTGCCGGATCGCATCGCCGCCGTACTCGCGTCTCCCGATCTCGCCCGCGGCTTCTGGGGAATCGAAGTCGTATCCCTTGCCCCCGCAGAAAAGGATTCTCAAAAGGATGGACAGAAGCCCGCAGAAAAGCCCGGCGACACTCTCTACTCGTTAAACGCCGACAAGCTTTTCACGCCCGCCTCAAATACCAAGTTGTTCACGACTGCCGCCGCCCTCGCCCTCATCGGCCCCGACTACAAATTTCGCACCACCGTAGAAACCGCCGGCACCCTCGATCGCTACGGCCGTCTCTCCGGAGATCTCGTCCTCGTCGGCCACGGCGATCCGAATCTTTCCGGACGCGAACTCCCCTATGATCTCAGGACGCAGCGCAACGACGATCCTATTCAAGCCCTCGAAACGCTAGCTGACGCGCTGGTCCTGAAAGGAGTCAAGTTCGTCGACGGCGACATCGTAGCCGACGACTCCTTCTTCGCCTTCGAGCGCTACGGCGAAGGCTGGAGCCAGGACGACCTCGTCTGGGCCGATGGCGCGCCCGTCTCCGCGCTCACCATCAACGACAACGTAGTCTTCGTCAGCATTCTGCCCGCCGACCGCCCCGGCGAAAAAGCTTTCGTCAGCGTCAAGCCTTTCGCGGATTACTACCGCATCGACAACCGCATCATCACCACTCCCGCCGGCACCGGACGCAAGTTCTTCGTCAACCGCGAGCCCGGTGCAACCGTCGTAACGCTCTGGGGAAACATGCCGCTCGACGACGCCGGCGCCAACGAAGCGCTCGCCATCGAAGAGCCCGCAGAATTCGCCGCTGGATTGTTCCGCCAGTTGCTCGAAAAGCGCGGCATCGTCGTGTACGGAAAACAGCGCACGCATCACACCGAACTCGCTACTCTTTCCACCTTCAGCGTAACCACTACCGCTCCCTCACGCGGAGGCAACGATGAAGACAGCCACGCGCGCCGCCTGAAAACCGATCAGCCCATCGTGCTCGCGAGTTACGAATCGAAACCGTTATTGCAGGATGTCCGGGTGATCAACAAAGTCAGCCAGAATCTGCACGCCGAAATCCTGCTGCGCCTGCTGGGGCGCGAGCGCGGCAACGCCGGAACCATCGAAAGCGGCCTCGAAGTTTTACGTGGATTTCTAACGCAGGCCGGAATCTCGAACGACCAGTATGTTTTCTACGATGGCTCCGGACTCTCGCGCCAGAATTTAGTAACTCCCCACGCGGTTGTGCAGCTGCTGCGCTACTGCACGACCCAGCCCTGGGGCGCGGATTACAAAGCTACCTTCCCCGTCTCCGGTGTGGATGGCTCACTCAGCGAGCGCTTCAATACTCCGCGCATGCAGAATCGCATCATGGCGAAAACCGGATCGCTCGGCGGAGTCAAGACTCTCTCCGGCTACGCCATCACCGACACCGGACAGGTCGTAGTCTTCTCCATCCTCTCCAACAACTTCAATCTCCCCGCCAAGCGAGTCACCGACGCCATCGACTCGTTGGTGCAGGCGATCGTAGAAGACGCTCCTGCGGGACGGTAGGGTCTTGCAGTCTCCTGATTTCGACTTGACGCGCCGCCCCGCCGAACTCATAATGGCCGCCTACGCCGCCTCGTACTTACCCCCCCGACTAGACTGCGTTGCGTTCTCCTCACTATGAAGAAGAGGATGAATCGACCGGACCCCTGAACGCCACTCCAGGAGGACTCGCATGACTTATCGCTCACGCATTCTCAATATTCTCCACTCCGTCGCCACAGGCGTCGCATTTCTGGCCGGATGCCTCGCTCTGACAGCCTTCACGCAGACCATAGCGATCGCTCAAACCTCGCGAGCGCAAGCTGCTGCCCTCCATCTTTTGAGTCCGTATGCCGATGGCTTTTACAGCCCGGCTGCGGATGCCTACGCCTTTCAATTTCTGCCCGCGGTTAATTACCGCTCCGGCGGAGGCGAATCTCAATGGCTTGTGGCTGCCGACGTTAATGGCGACGGCTTTTCCGACGCGATCGTAGGCAATCCGGTGAACCAAAATCGTTCACGATTTTCATCGGTCGCGGCGATGGCGTGTTTCAGCAAGCCTCGACTTACAACATTCCTTCTGCCGGTGGACCATCAGGGCTGCCGACTTGAATGGCGATCACAAGGTCGATCTCGTGATCTCGTTCGGGCAATAACGTCGCGGTCATGCTGGGTAATGGAGACGGCACATTCGCGACCCCGGCTACATTCGACGCCAGCCAACGATGTGCGTGCCCTCGCGGTAGCGGATGTGAACGGCGATGGCATCCCCGATGTTGTCACTGCAAGCTACAACAACGGCACCATAAGCGTTTTGCTGGGAATGGCGGATGGCAGCTTCGCGCTCGCCATGACTTACCCAACGAATGCAGTCTCACTTCTGTGTCGAAATCGCAGACTTCAATGGCGACGGCAAGCCGGACCTGGCTATTACCTCCTACGGCGATCCAATCGGCGGGGGAATCATGCTGGGGAACGGCGACGGATCTTTCCAATCCCCGATCGGCTCAAACGAAGCCAGTGCCTCGCCGTCGGCGACATGAATGGAGACGGCAAAATGGACCTGGTTGCCGGCGGACCCGGCTTCGAATTCCAGGCGTGCTGTTGGGCAATGGCGACGGCACGTTCACCTGCGTTCGCAAACCCTGCGGTTTCCGGTCAGCTGGCGGTTGCCGACTTGAATAACGACGGCAAGCTCGACGTTATTTTCACCTACCCAGACGAAAACCTGGCGGGCATCATGCTCGGCAACGGCGACGGAACCCTGCAACCCCCACCTACTTAAATACGAAACACTACAACCAGGGCAGATCGCAGTCGCGGACGTCGACGGAAACGGCAAACCCGATGTGCTCATGACCGACGCAGGCGATCATCCAACAGGAATTTTAACGGAGGCTGGCTCACAGTTTTCCTGAATAACAGCGGCTCGGCGTCGAGCACCGCCGTTGCCACATCCGGCTCGCCTTCTCACGTCAAGCAAGCGGTCACGTTCACGGCTACGGTGAGTGCCAACGGCGTGCCGGCCCCCGACGGCGATCTCGTACGTTTCTACAAAAAGGGATCTCTGCTCGGCTCCGCCCCGCTGAAAAACGGAACTGCCAGCTTCACCACCTCAAAGCTGAGCAAAGGATCGTACGAAATTACAGCGACCTACATCGGAGACAAAGCTCTGGCAAATAGCAGCGCCACGGTGGCGCAGGTGGTGGAAAAACCTTAAGCCGAAGAGGTGTACAGAGCAGAAGACCGGAGAGCAGTGGCAATCTGGCGAGCAGCAACACTTACTGCGCAAGGCAGCAGCAAGCCTGCCGCCACACTAGGACATATGTGTGAAGCGAGATGGGGAGGGTTCTCGCTGGGCAAAGAAAATTGTCAGTTACGCAGCGCGCCGCAAGCCGGTCGCAATCTCTTTCACTTCTTCGCGGGCTCGTATCTGCGATGCGATGCAGACCAGGAAAGACACCATCCCCAGCTCAAACAAATTCCGTTTCGATACGTGCATCGACAGGAAGAAATTGCTGGCGATGTTGAAATGCATCAGCGCGCCGCAAAGCAGGGAAAGCCAGCCCAGGTAGTAAGTAACTCGTCCAATCAGGTTCAGCCGTTCGAAGTGACCCATGTAAAGCCTCCAGGTAATGGTCAAAGATGTGAGGAAGTGCCCCGAAAACAGGGCAACCGCCGAGCGGGGGGATCATACACCGGGCCATCGAGTTTTCAAAGAAAAATTCTGAAGCAAAAACGCCAGCAAAGTTAGAAGCAAAAAGAGCCTCGGAAGCCCAGGAAACTATTACTTTTCGGCCGTTGCCACCGGCCAGTCGTGTCTCCGTTCAGCCCAGAATCCCCATTTTCTTCCCCACCCGCCCCAGCACGCCCAGAGCCTGTTCCAGCTCTTCCTTAGTATGCGTGGCCGTCATAATCGTGCGCACCCGCGCCTTACCTTCGGGCACCGTAGGAAACGCAATCCCGGTCCCCAGCACGCCCTCCTTAAACAGCTCGCGCGAGAAGTCCATCGTCAACCGCCCGTCGCCAATAATGATCGGAGTAATCGGCGTCTCGCTCGCAGGAGTCGTCTGTCCCCCAATATTGAAGCCGAGCAAACCCAGCTCCTTTTTCCAGAAGCGAGTGTTCGCCCAGAGCTGCTCCATCCACTGCGGCTCGGTTTCGAGGACATCAAACGCCGCGATGCACGTCGCCGCCACCGACGGCGGATGCGAAGTAGAAAACAGAAACGGACGTGCCCGGTGATAAAGAAAATCGATGAGGTCGCGCGTGCCGCAAACATATCCACCCAAAGCCCCGATCGCCTTCGACAAAGTTCCTACCTGGATATCGACGCGCCCGTGCATCCCAAAATGATCGATCGTCCCGCGCCCCTGTCGTCCCAACACACCCGAAGAATGCGCATCATCGACCATCATGATCGCGCCATATTTCTCCGCCGCCTCGCACAACCCCGGCAGCGGACCGATATCGCCATCCATAGAAAAAACGCCATCAGTGATCAGAAGCTTCTTGCCCGGCTGATCTTTCACGCTGGCCAGTTGCTCTTCAGCATGAGCAACATCCTTATGCCGAAAGACAAGAATCTTCGCCCGCGAAAGCCGGCAGCCATCAATAATCGAAGCGTGATTCAGTTCATCCGAAATAATGAAGTCGTCCTTGCCTAAGAACGAAGAAACCGTTCCCGCATTAGCCGTAAATCCCGACTGAAAAACCACGCAAGCCTCAACATTCTTAAAGCGCGCGATCTTCTCCTCCAGCTCCATGTGGATCTTCATCGTCCCGGCAATCGTCCGCACCGCGCCCGATCCCACGCCATACTTGCGCGTAGCCTCCAGCGCCGCCTCGCGCAACTTGGGATGCGTCGTAAACCCCAGATAATTATTCGAAGCCAGATTAATCACCCGCTTGCCATCAAACGTGCACAGCGCAGCCTGTTCATCATCGAGCACGCGCAGCTTGAAGTGCGTGCCCTTGGCCCGGAGTTCGTCAAGTTGCGTGGTCAGGAAGGAGAGCGGGTTGGTGCGTGTAGCGGTCGGCATTGGATACCTCGAGTCCTAATTTGAAAATAAGATTTTGAAAACGTATTAGTTTACTCTCGCGTTCGCTCTGTGGCTTTAGCCTGCCCCAGCGCCGCCACCGTCCCCTTAACCGCCCGCAAATAATCTCCCGGCGCAATCAGGATCTGCACTCCCCTTACACCCGCCGAAATCGAAATCACGTCGAACAATTCGATCGTCTCATCCACAAACACGCGATAATCGCGCTTGCCGGCCAGCGCCGTAACTCCTCCGCGAATGTAGCCGGTCAGCGCCTGCAACTCTTTTACCGGGACGAGCTGAACTTTTCTTTCTCCCGCGGCGGCAGCCAGCGCTTTCAAATTCAATTCCTGGTCGCCGGGGATGACCGCCATCATGATTCCATCGCGATCACTTTTACCGTCGCGTTTGCCTTCACTCCGTGCCACCAGCGTCTTGAACACCTGCTCCGCCGGCAGCCCGATTTTTGCAGCGACAGTTTCGGCCGCCAGATCTTCGGGATCGACCTCATAAGCGCGCAGTTCGTAGTGAATCCCCATCTGGTCGAGCAAGCGCGCCGCGTTCGTCTTCGCGATGTTCGCTGCCATGTTTGCTTTCACCATGAGGTTTTCTGTGCAGGCATGACGTTGTATAGTGTCACTTCGTTCTGAACGTCATTTGTCATCATTCTCTCAAGGAGGCTTACCGTGCGTCTTCTGCTTCACTGGCTTCTAAGCGCCGTCGCCGTTTGGATCGTCGCCCACTTCGTCCCCGGCATCGCCGTCGATAGCGCGTTCACCGCTCTCATCGCAGCCCTGGTGATCGGCCTGGTCAACGCCACCCTGGGACTGCTGCTCAAGATCCTGACCTTCCCGCTGACGATTTTGACGCTCGGCTTGTTCTGGTTCGTGATCAACGCGCTGATGCTCGAATTGGCCGCCTGGCTGGTCAAGGGATTCTACGTAAGAAACTTCATCGCCGCCCTGCTCGGCGCAGTCTGCCTGAGTCTGGTGAGTTCGGTGCTGCAGTGGCTGGTGATGCCCAGCAAATCCAAATAGCGTTCGAACTCGTGTGGTGACGGGGCTATGCCCCGTCCGCCCGCAGCTGAGCAAAAATGCGCCGCACCTGCGCTTCGGTCGCGTCCAGCGATCCCGAGTTATCAATCACAAAGTCCGCTGCTTTAACTTTCTCGTCATCCGGAATCTGCGCCGCCATGCGACGCGCCACCTCGACTCGCGCTGCATCCTCCGAAATGCCCAGGCGGTGAGCAAAGCGCTGAATGCGCTGCTCGGGCGTGCAGGTGACAACGACCAGCCGGTCAAAACGCTCCGCTCCGCCCGATTCCAGAATCAAAGCCGCTTCCACCATGGCGATCGCCTTGGAATCACGCCGCCCAATTTCTTCCATCCGGACTTCTTCCATCCATGCATTCTCCCGCTCAATCACCGCCGGATGAACAATCTCGTTCAGCTCCCTGACCCGAGGAGCCTCGCCGCCGCTCTTGCCAAACGCAAGCTCTGCCAGTTTCGACCGGTTGATCGTCAGGCATCGCTGTTCAGAATCCCCGCTCCGAAGCGCCGCACAACTTCGTCATACACCGCATTCCCAGGCTGCATGAGCGCGTGCGCCACGGCATCGGCCTGAATCAGATGCGCGCCCAATTTCACAAACATCTCGCCCACGGAAGATTTGCCGCTAGCGATACCGCCGGTTAGTCCGATTTTCAACAAGGAGTGCTCACGCTGGTAGAACAAGACTGTTACATGAACGCAGCCACGCGGCTGGGCCGCGCTGAACCACTAAGCCCGAGTCAGCTCCGGCACACTTTGCCCGCGCCGCAGCATAGCCGCCTTCACCGTGTTCGCCATCAGCATCGCGATGGTCAGCGGCCCCACGCCTCCCGGCACCGGCGTGATGGCTCCGGCAATCTCCGCCACTTCAGGATGAACATCTCCTACCAGCGTCGACCCTTTCGCCAGAAATGTTTCCTCGCGCTTTTTGTTGCCGGCAAAGAAGCGGTCGAACTCCGCCCGGTTGCTAACCTTATTAATGCCGACATCGATCACGGTCGCTCCCGGCCTGACGAAGTCGCGCGTAACCATGCCGGCGCGTCCGATGGCCGCCACCAGAATATCCGCGCGGCGGCACACTTCAGGCAGATCGCGCGTCTTGGAGTGGCAAACCGTAACCGTCGCATTCTGGTTGAGCAACAGCATCGCCACCGGCTTCCCGACGATGTCGCTGCGCCCGATCACCACCGCTTCCTGCCCACTCACTGGAATCCCGCTGCGCTTCAGAACCTCCATCACGCCCGCCGGAGTGCACGGCACCAGCCCCGGACGCTGCGTCGAAAGATAGCCCACGTTCATGGGATGAAATCCATCCACATCTTTAGCGGGATCGACCGCCAGCAGAATTTTCTTGGAATCCACGTGAGCCGGCAGCGGCAGCTGCACCAGGATGCCATCGATTTCATCGCGCCGATTCAAGTCCGCAATCAGCGCGAGCAGTTCTTCGGTAGTGGAACTTTCCGAAGGCGTGTGTTGTTCGCTGTACAGTCCCACTTCGGCCGAACTCTTAACCTTCCCGCGGACATAGACCTCAGACGCCGGATTGTGGCCGACCAGCACCACCGCCAGCCCCGGACGCACGCCCGACGCCCCCAGCGCCTGCACCTGGCCGGCTACTTCGGCGCGAATCTCCGCCGCTATTTTCGTTCCATCAAGAATTCTGGCCGGCACTTCAACCTCGAGTGACAATGAATTTGAAAGCCGATTCTATCGCATTGCGCCGCCCGTTTTTTCGCAGGTGCCGCACTTGAGCCAATTCGCGTTCGGCCCGATTCGCGCTAAAATCATCCGGTCATGATTCCGCAAGACCTCGTCGACATGCTCGTCTGCCCGGAGTGCCGGAAGCCTGTGCTGCTCAGCCCCGACGGCCAGGGCCTGAAATGCGGCGTCTGCCGCCGCGTTTACCCCATCCAGGACGACATCCCGATCATGCTTCTCGACGTGGCCAAAATCGATCCTGCCTAAAGCCGTAGCTCGAAAGTGTCAGACAAAGTTCGGCTGAAGTTCGGTTTCGTCCCGCGATGAAACGACAATTAGTGTCAGTGTGGCAACGCCTGTTGATGTTGTGTTTGTCTGCCCCCGGTAGCCGCCTGCCCCGCAACCTTTTGCAAACTCTTGGGTTCTAACATCCAGAAGCGCCGCAACCACGTACTTGAAGGTGTACCAAAGTTACGGCATTTCGATTGCATGTATCGCGATAGGTTGCCGATGAATCCAATTGAGCAACGGTAGGAGGTCAAAGGTGAAAATGGCCATGAAAGAGCGATTTACGGTGACTGAACTTTGCGCCTTGCGCAATGACCTGGTCCAGGGCGGTATGGTGGATTCCCGCGAAGCTGCGGAATTGCTGCAGGTATTTCTGGCAGGCCGTGGCTACGGGGTTTCCCAGACCGCTGCCATCGACGCCGCTGGCCGCGTGGAAATGGCAGGCTGTTCGCTGCCCGTCCTCGAGCGCGAACTCGAAGGCCTGGCGCTGGTGATGTAAAAGGTGGCGCTAAGCTGGCGCGTTCAAAAACGATTCGCGCCGATTTAATAGAGCGTCACGAACACGCTTAATACATACGTACTAGCAGTGATCAAAAGAGATCGAAAAGACGTTAAAGGGAACTGATCGAAGCTTAACAGAGCGATGCTTTAACCGAGCAATGCTTTAACTGAGTAATAGACAGATTTTCTCTTACAAGCGCCGGGCACAACCGCCCGGCCTTTGTTTTTTGGCCACAAGATCCCCGCATAACGCTTTCTGCATAACCATTTTTCCCAAAGCTCACCGGTGCTGAAACTCCGGCGACCCAATCACTAGCGCCGTCATCGTGTTCAGCGTTCGCTTGGGATCATCCAACGCATGCGCCGCAACCTGCGGATCATCCAACTGCCGCCGGATCGCCTTCTGCGTAGTCCCCGAAACCTCGCCATTCAGCAGCGCATTTTCCAGCAGCAGCAAAGCCGTCTCCTGCCCTCGCCCCGCATCCGAGTCCGCCGGATTTGGACGCGGAAAGCCGCGACTGGTGAGCGTTCCCAATGCCAGCAACCGTCCCGCATCGAAATTCGTTCCGCCAACTTTCCCGTCGCTCAGCGCCAGTGCGTAATTCACGCGGTCGAGCAGCGCCTCGGAATTCATCCAGGTAGATGCCGTCATCGAATAACCCGTAGGCGGCACCATCTGGTAAAGCGGCATCCCCATCTTGTTCAGGATCCCCACCATCGGCCCGGCGTTATTCAAATCTGTGCCAGTCGCCCGCAGCGACGATACAACAAACTCAAACGGAGTCTTAACCTTCGCGCGATAAGCCTTCGCCGACCAGAACTCCGGAGACTTAAACATCATGCGCAGCACTTCGCGGATGTCGCCATCGGTAGCCAGAAACTTCTGCGCCATGCGATCCACGAGCGCCGGCGGCGGATCATCCGCCACAAAGCGCATCGCCAGTTTCTTCGCAATAAACTTCGCCGTGTTGGGATGGTGCGCCAGAATATCCAGCACCTGCATCCCTTCGTTGACCCCATTCTCCGGAATCGTCTGGCCCAGCACGACCTTGTCCCCGGGCTCATGCTTTTTGGGATCAAACTGAAAGGCCGCGCCCTGCTCCAAAGGCTGAATCGTCCAACCAGTCAGCACGCGCGCCAGCTCCGTCACGTCCTTCTGCGTGTAGCCGCCGTTGACGCTGAGCGTGTGCAACTCCATCAGCTCGCGCCCGTAGTTTTCGTTCAATCCAGCGGCGGCCTGCCCCGGTTTGCCCTTGTTCGCAGCCAAAGCCGCCGGCGATTTCGGCCCCATGCTGAGCCAGTTATCCAGATAAAACAGCATTGCCGGACTCTGCGCCGTGGCCACCAGCAGATCCTTGAATTTCCCCAGAGCGTGAGCCCGAATCACATCGCGTTCATACGCCGTCACCAGATATTGGTCGGCATCCTTATTGAGATAAATATTGAAATGGTTGAACCAGAAATCGGTCATCACCTCCTGCAGCTGGCGTTCGCTGTAAAGAGCGCGCAACAACTTGGACTGTTGCAATTCGCTGATCACCACGCCAGTCGGCCCGTTCATCGCTAGAAACGCTTCGCGCTGGTCGGGAGGAAAATCAGCCAGCAGCCGATCGCGTTGCGGTCCGCGAATGTTGGTGACGAACAGCCGCCGCTCATCTGGAGACAGCGCAATAATCGCCTCCATCCGCTTGTCTTTGGGCAGCGTCAAAATTCCGTCCGCCTGCGCCGCCACGGAGTCCTGATTCTGCTTGTCGATTTTGGCCTTCGCATCGGCGTCGAGAGTCTTGCCATCGCGCGCCGCCTGGTCCTGCTTCTGGCGTTCGGCAAGAATACTGATCTGCACTTCGTAAACCGCCCGCTTCATCGGATCGGCCGGCAAAGGCGTCTTCCCCTCCGCCGTCGAACGAATCAAATTGTTATTAGGAAAAGTCTGCACCAGATCGCGAATCGACATACGCAAAGTGCGGAACGGCCCTAGCTTCCCATCCAGCACCGTGTCGCTGATTTCCTCCGGATGCAGCTGCTGCTCGATCCAGTCGTTTACATCAGCGTTCATGACTTTCTGCAAGTCACCCGGGCGTGGACCAAACGTCAACCTATTCAGTGCATGGAGCGCGCGCTGCTCGTCAGTAAGTTTCCCGGGCGCGGCTTTGCCGGCGGAAGCACGCGCATGCTTGGCCGGAGCCGAAGAAGTCGCTTGCTGGCTCCAGGCGCCGCAGGTGGCAACCACCAGTGTGATAACCGCCATCGCAAACCGGGCTCGGATCGCCGCAATTCCCATTTGTCCGATTTTACGCAGCAATTCGTTACTTTGGTCGCCCGACCTTCCACCTCTTACAAACCTTGTTTATCTGGCCCACACTATGCGGTAAGTGTCATGACCAACAGCCGCACCAACAAACTCGGCACCGTAGTCCTCACTCTGTTCGCGCTGCCGTTCGCGCTCGGAGGACTGGCCGCGATGTGGCAAGCGATCCGCATGGCGACGTCGCCCAACGGAAATCAGCAGTACTGGGTCGTCGCACTGTTCGGCTTGGTATTTACCGGCATCGGTTGCGGGCTGATCTTCCTCGCCTTCTACGGAGCGAGACTCCTGCAGAGCAAGCAGCGCCTGCAGGCCGAGCATCCCGCTGAACCCTGGCTCTGGCAGCCGGATTGGGCGCAAGGCCGGGTCAAAAGCAAAACGCGCGCCAACACCATTGGAGCCTGGATCCTCGCCATCTTCTGGAACATAGTTTCCATGCCCGTCGCTTTTTTGACTTTTTCTCAAATTGCCAAACAAAAAAGCGCGGTCGCACTCATCGTTCTGATCTTCCCCATCCTTGGCGTTTATCTCCTTATTCGAGCCATCCGCCAAAGTATCGCGCTCTTCGAATTCGGCGAAACCTGGTTCGAAATGTCGTCGGTGCCTGCGGTCATTGGCCGCGAATTGAAAGGCCAGATTCAAGCGCGTTTCCCGCATTCGCCCGAACACGGCATTCACCTGCGCTTGTCGTGCGTACACCGCGTCACCACCAACTCAGGGAATTCATCCACCACCTCGGAAAGAATTTTGTGGCGTGATGAAAAGGATTTGTCGTCGGCAGAAATCTATCCCGGCCCCACGGGAACGACCATCCCGGTTCTGTTTCACATTCCCATCGACGTTCACCCCACCGAGAAAATCGATACACGCGACGAATATGCCTGGGTGCTCGAAGCCATCGCCGATGTCCCCGGCGTCGACTATCACGATATCTTCGAAGTACCCGTATTCCGCACGCAGCAAACTCCCACCCAATCGGAAGTAGAAAAATTCGCCGCGCAACAACCACAGGCGTCCGTTACTCGCCCCGGCAACATGACGACCCAGGTGCGGCAAACTCTCAACGGAACTGAATTCTATTTCCCGGCGGCGCGCAACAAGAGCTTCGCCGGCTCCGTCACGGCATTTCTCGTGATGTTCAGTGCGATCACTTTTGTAATCACTAACCGTGCGCCATTCATCTTCCCGCTAGCCTTCGGATTCTTCTCCCTGCTGCTCCTATATATGACGCTGACCTTGTGGTTGCAGACGACCCGCGTCGTAATCAGCAGCAGTAGCGTGGCCCTGCAGCAAGGATGGTTAGGTGGCGGAAAAACCAAGCTCATCCCATTGGACGACGTAACTTCCATCGCCGACCGCGTCACCGCTCAACAAGGCGGCGCCAGCGGTACCTGCTACTACGACATCACACTCACCCAACGCGACGGAAAAACCGTCACGCTCGGCCACACCATCCGCGAAGGGCCGGAAAAAGATTGGCTGGTAGCCGAGATCACTCGACTAACCAGCATCGACCCGAAAAGCATGTCAGCGCGCATGTCTTAAGCGCGAATGTCTTAACCGCGAATGTCGTAACCACTCCCGTTTCCTCGATTTTCCGCCGTATACTTTTCCGAACATGCTCGGCGGCGGAATTCACCAGGTCGAACTCATATTCCTGCTCTTGCTTCTGTTCGTGGTCGTCTTTGGACTTCTCGCCCAGAAGCTTAAGCTGCCGTATCCGATCGTCCTCGTCATCGCCGGAACCTTGCTTGGGTTCATTCCGCAGATCCCCAGCGTCAAACTCGATCCTGACCTGGTATTTCTGGTTGTGCTCCCGCCGCTGCTTTACGCCGCAGCATGGGTCACTTCTTGGCGGGAATTTAAATACAACCTCGTCAGCATCTTGCTCCTCGCTTTTGGCTTGGTGGCTTTCACCGTCTTCGGCGTAGCTGCTGGAGCGCGCTGGCTCTTCCCCGGCTTCGATTGGCGAATGGGGTTCGTGTTGGGTGCGATTATCGCGCCCACCGACGCTCTCGCGGCAAGCACGATCGCCACACGCATCGGCTTGCCTAAAAAAATCGTCGATGTTTTAGAAGGCGAGAGTCTGGTCAACGACGCCAGCGGCCTGCTGGCCCTGGAGTTCGGCATCGCCATGGTGGTCAACAACCAGGTGCCCTCCATTTCAGCCGGCATCTTGCGCCTGGCGTATTTGATCGTCGCGGGCATCGCGGTGGGGTTGATCACAGGTTGGATTGTCTACCGTGTCGAGAAACTGATCGACAACGCACCGATTGAAATTACGCTCAGTATTTTTGTGCCCTACGCTGCCTACCTGACGGCGCAGTCAATACGCTCCTCCGGAGTTCTGGCCGTAATAGCCAGCGGACTCTACCTCAGCCGCAGAAGCTCTGAATTTTTCTCTCCTACCGTGCGCTTGCAAGCCTGGGCCGTTTGGGACTCTCTCACTTTCATCCTGAACGGATTGGTTTTCGTTTTGCTCGGATTGCAATTGCCTCACATCCTGGGCGCCATCCACGGCTACACCTTGCGGCAATTGCTCATGTATGGCGGCTTGTTCAGCGCATTTGTGATCCTGTTGCGCATGATCTGGTGTCTTCCCGGAGCGCGTCTCGCCACGCTCATTCGTAATCGAATTCTCCATCAGGACTATGTCATTACTACCCGCGGCGCTCTCATCATCGGCTGGACGGGTATGCGCGGAGTGCTGTCATTGGCAGCTGCTATTGCGCTTCCTCAAGTGCTGGGAAATGGCCAGCCCTTCGTCCAGCGCGATCTCATCATCTTCCTGGCGTTCAGTGTCATATTCGTCACGCTCGTTCTGCAGGGACTCACTTTGCCGCCGCTGGTTCGCGCTCTTGGCTTCGCCGGCTCTTCTGGCCCTGACCTCGAGAAGGAAGCTGCCCGCCGGAAAATGCTTCAGGCGGCTCTTTCCTATCTGCAGGAGGCGCGCGCGCAAAATGAGCCCGGCCTCGATGCCTTTTACGAAGATCTTTCCGGACACTACCGTCAGCGACTGAATGCCCTCTCCGCTGTAGTGGGTGATCCAGCATCCGGCAAGAAATCGGATATTCAGAAACATCATCGCTTGATTCGGGAATCACTCCGCGTGGAACGGCAAACCGCGGTGGGGCTCCGCGATGAGGGTCAGATAAATGACGAAGCGCTTCGCGACCTGGAGCACGAGCTTGACCTGCGGGAAGAAGAATTACGCGAAGCTGAGACGAACTGAATCTCTCACCGCCTACCTCGTTTATCGCATTGTTTATCACTCCGGTAGATTCTCCACCGCCTTCCGCAACGCGCGCGCGATTTCTTCGGGATCGGTGTCAGGCGCGAATTGCATCGGCTTGCCAATCAGCACCCGAATCTTTCCCGGCCTCGCGAATTTTTCCCCGGCCTTTTTGATTTCAAACAGGCCATCGATTCGCATCGGAAGAATCGGAATCCGCAGATTATTAGCCAGCAAACCGACGCCACTTCGAAACGGAAGCAACCGCCCGTCTTCCGTGTGTCGTCCCTCAGGAAAGACCAGCACACTGTATCCGCGATCGACAGCCTCTCCTGCATACGCAAAGCTCTTGCGGAATCCCGACTGCCGAGGCAAAGGAAAAAGATTCAGCAGCGCCACGCCCAACACCCACTGCAGACGATCGTAGATTCGAAATAACACGGCCCGCTCCGGACCCGGCGATCGCAACGCTTCAAGCGCCTCGCCGCCAGTAGCCGTCGCGAGTCTATTTCGAAAGCGGGCCGGCAGCGCCGTTTGAATAAACCCAACATCCACATCCGCAAGATGATTCGAGACGACCAGCAGCGGCCCGCGAACTCCGCGCAGATTTTCGCGTCCAATCACGCGCGGCCAGCCCAGCAAAAACACCGCCGGACGAGCCAATAAATAATGAGTAGCCAGCCGCACCCAGGTAGTCGGCCAGCGCAAAGTCCATCGCGGATAGTGAAACGATCTCCTATTAACCGCAGCGACCTGAACCTGAGATACATCCCCCGCCGGAGAATTTGCCCGTCCCGCTTGCAGCAATTTCTCCAGATCGCCAACCGTAGCCGCTGCCGCAAATCTGGTTTCACTCAAGTCGATCTGGTAGCGATCCTCGAGCGCGCCCAGCAATTCCACCCGCTCAAGGGAACTCAATCCCAGTCCGGTTTCAAGATTCGCATCCGCCGTGAGATCGGGAACAGCGCGCCCCGTAACTCGCGCCATCAATTCCGCCAACGGCCGTGTGGAGCGGACGCCTTCACCTTTACTCGCTCCCGCTGCAGGCACCGCGGCAAAAGCCACCTCGACCGCATCGCGGATCACATTCCGGCGCGCCTTCTGCGTAGAACTCCGGGGAAAATCCTCATCCGGCCAGATGAACCACGTCCGCATCCGCTGATATTCAGCCAGCGTTTGATTGGCGCGCGCGATCACGGCCGCCGCATCCATGCCGGGCCCGCGCAAAATCACAACCGCGCAGGCCTCAGCATTTCCGCCGCGCTCGAGCCCCACCACAACGCAATCGCGCACCTCCGGCTGCTGCAGCAAAGCCGCTTCCAGATCCGCAGGATAAACATTCATCCCCGCCGGAGTAACAATCACTTCCTTCTTCCGCCCCTTAAAAAAAAGATTCCCTTCCGCATCAACCGCGCCCAGATCGCCGGTGCGATACCACCCCTCGTCTTCCGACTGCGTCACCGGGCGCAATTCATTCCCGCTCAAGTAACCGCTGGCCACGCCGCTGCCGCGCACTAAGATTTCTCCATCTTCGGCCAGCTTGAGTTCGCGCCCGGGCAAGACTTTCCCGATCGACCCGCGACTGGTGTGGAACGGATGATTCAAGCTGATCAACGAAGTCGTCTCGGTCAACCCATATCCCTGAATCACGGCGTATCCCAGCCGGTGCCAGAACTCCTCCGTCTCGCGATCGAGCGCTGCGCCGCCGCTGATCATGGCCCAGAATTTCCATCCAAACTGCCGCCGCACATCGCGAAAAGTCCACCACCGCCGAAGAAAATGCTGACGCTCAGCCGCCACATATCGAGCAGCAAAATTAGCCCTATCTCCACGCTCGTCCAAATCACGTTCCACTTTCTGCCTGAGCGACTCGATCATTCGCGGAACCGCGACCAGCACCGAAACCCGCTCCCGCCGGATCGTCGCCATCACCTCCGTGGGATTGAAGCTGTCCGAGAACACCACCGTCCCGCCCAGCAGCGGAGGAAGAAAAATTCCGAGAAATTGTCCAAAGACGTGGCTCAGCGGCAGAAGGTTCAAAAACCGAATCGGATGCACCACGCGCTCATACTTCAAATACTTCTGCATCTCCGTCTCAATCGGAGCCAGGTTGCCAACCACGTTGGCGTGCGTAAGAACCACTCCCTTGGGTTCAGCCGTAGTGCCCGAAGTAAACACAATTTCGAGCGCGTCGGAAGGTTGAATCTCAGCCGGACGGAATCTCGCGGCAGAATGTTTTGCGACGAGCTTCGCGAGATCGGCAAAATCCACACATGTGATATTTTCAAAAGCCGCTGCCCGTTCGCGAGCACACAAAACCAGCCTGGTCCGCACCTGCGTACTGACGCGCAGAGCAAAATCGGCGCTGGACGCATCATCCACCGGAACCGCAATCACCCCGCACAGCGCGCATCCCAGAAACGCCGCCACCCACTCAGCGCAATTCGGCCCCCATAGTAAGACCGCGTCCCCTTTGCCGATCTCACGCGCCGACAGTTCGCGCGCAAACTGATAGGCCATCGCCGCGACGCGCGCGTAGCTCCAACGCTCCCGCCGGTAGCCTCGCGGAAACACATAAGCGCATTGCTTCCCCCAGCGCTCGAAATCGTCCAGCGAATCCAGTAGACTTGCCCGCACACCCTGTTTAGTAGCACAATTCCCACAACTTTACAGGCCGTAAGTGGGGCAGAACGAAAACTGTATGCCCACGCTGCCAGAACCCGGACGCAGATGATGCTATTTCCGATGTCGATTTTCTTGAGAATTCGCGCGCTGGGAATCGGCTCCGCCGCACTGGCCATTTGCGTCCTGGTCTCGTGCCAACCTCCCGCCACGACCACCGGCGCAAATGAAGCGGCATCCTCTCCGGGGATGGCCCCGTCTACTTCGGCCGCACCACGAAGCGGCGCTCAAAGCCAGGGTCCTATCCGCGACCTAAGCCAGGACGAGCGCGCCGGTGGACACATCCTGCGTAAGCACGTCGGACAAACCGAGCAGCAACTGCGCGACCGCCTGCAGCGTGAAGAGAACATCACCGGAGCATCCACTTACACTGACCGCGAAACCGCCGAGCGCGCCGTGGGCGCGGCCATTGCACAATCGCAGCGCCGAATACAGAACTGGCTCGATCGTTCCGGACGCCATCCCAACCTCGTTCTCGATTACGACAGCGAGGATCCCATCGGCCGCACCATGAATCGCGGAGAGAATCAATCGCGCCCCTGCAACCACGCACTCGTGGTTCTAAAATACGGCGGCCCGAATGGGTATTACGTTTTGACTTCTTATCCAGAGTGTCGATAGAAGTGTCGCTGAAAGAGTGTCGCTAAAGAAGAGTGTCGCTAGAGAAATGTCGCTGAGGAACCGCCCATGAACTCGAAACCGGAAATCACCACCGCCAGTTTTCCCGCGCTGCACACCTTTCTCCGCGGATACTTCCACGAAGATGTCGCCGACGAATACGGAACCGCTCCCGAAGCCGCCGATCAGTTCTGCGAAGATGCCGATTCCGACGAGCGCATCCCCGTCGCCAAAGAGTGGCAGCAGCTGGTGGAAGCAACCGGCAGCCAGCCACCGGCGCTGAACTTAGCCTTGAAAAAGTTAGGCGCGGCGATTCGACTGACCGAAGACGAAATCCCGCAGATATCCGCGATCTTCGCCCGTTGCCTGGCCGTCAAACCCCAGCGCCGCGTCGCCAACGAGTAGATGAGTAAACGCACGGCACGCGAACGTCATCGCAAAAGCTTAGCCCAAAAGCTCTACCCATCCCGCCCGACGCCGAGCGAATCCGCCACGCGATTAATGTAGTTGAACCACGAAGCAATCAGCGTGATCTGCAGAATCGCCTGATCGTCAAATCCTGCCGCTCGCAATTTCTCGTGATCGTCCTTCGAAACCCTGGTCGCATCTTTGGTCAACTTCACGACGTAATCGACCATCACGCGCTCCTGCGGAGTAATCGGAGCCGTCGTGTAATCGCGCTCCAGCGCCTCCACCAATTCCTTGTCCAGCGTGACCCGACGCAGAAACTCTGCGTGCGATTCAATTCAATACACGCACCGGTTCGTCACCGACACCATGGTCGCAATCATCTCGTGCTGCCGCCGCTGCAAAGGCAACTCCGGAGACATCAGCGCGCCAAAAGTAGAAAACGCGTGGTAAAGCGCCTGCGGAATCAAAGAATGCGACGCCACAATCTGCGACCCGCCGCCCTCCGCCGGATGGATCGGCACCGCGTACTCCGCCGGATAAAGCGGCTTCTGCCCTTCCATCGCCTGCCGCAACTCGTCATCCGCTTCCGAGAAAGGAATGGTCCGAATCCACGTCATATTTCGAAACGCCTCCACGCGCTAAACGACACAAGCTATACGGCGCAGCCTACGCGACGCACGCTACTCATGCACGCTACACAATGCCGCAGGCCGATGCCAATAATAGGAAACCGCTACCCGCAACATTGAGTATTCCCGCGCAATCGTCCCGCAATCTACCCCGCTGCTGGTAGCATAATCGTGAAGTCGTCCCGAAAGCAGGAGGGCGCGGAATGCCGCAAGATACTCTGACCATCACCGATAACCGAACCGGAAAGAACTACACCGTCCCGGTCGAAAACGGCACCATCCGTGCCATGGATCTTCGCCAGATTAAAACGGACGCCGAAGATTTTGGCCTCATGACCTACGACCCCGCCTTCATGAACACGGCGTCCTGCAAGAGTGCCATCACCTACATCGACGGCGACAAAGGCATTCTCCGTTATCGCGGATACCCCATCGAAGTCCTCGCCGAGCACTGCACTTATCTTGAAGTCGCTTATCTCATTCTCTTCGGCAACCTCCCGACCGCCGCCGAATTAAAAGCCTGGACCTTCGACATCACGCACCACACCATGCTCCACGAAACCACCAAGAAATTCATGGAAGGTTTCCGCGACACCGCGCACCCGATGGCCATGCTGGTCAGCACCGTAGCCGCGCTCTCCACTGTGTACCCCGAATCAAAAAATATTCAAGACCCCGCGATTCGTCTGCTGCAAATCAAGCGCCTGGTCGGCAAGATGCCTTCCATCGCGGCGTTCTCCTATCGCCACCTGGGAGGCTTCCCCTACATCTATCCCGACAACGACCTCACCTATCCCGCAAATTTCATGAACATGTTGTGGAAGATGGTTGAGCCGAAATATCTGGCGAATCCCGTGCTCGCCCGCGCTCTCGACATCCTCTTTATTCTGCACGCCGATCACGAACAAAACTGCAGCACCAACGCCATGCGCGCCGTAGGCAGTTCGCACGCCGATCCCTATCTCGCCACGGCCGCAGCCGCAGCCGCGCTTTCCGGGCCGCTCCACGGCGGAGCCAACGAAGAAGTTCTCCGCATGCTCGACGAGATCGGCTCCAAGCAAAACGTCCCCGCCTACGTCAAGAAAATCAAAGAAGGCAAAGGCAAGCTGATGGGCTTCGGACATCGCGTCTACAAAAATTACGATCCCCGAGCCAAAATCATCAAGCGCACCGCCGACCAGGTCTTCGAAGTCACCGGACACAACGACAAACTTGAAATCGCGCTGGAACTGGAACGAATCGCGCTCGAGGACGAATATTTCGTGACCCGCAAACTCTATCCCAACGTCGATTTCTATTCCGGAATCATCTACCAGGCGATGGGATTCAAGCCAGAAATGTTCACCGTCCTCTTCGCCATCCCCCGCACCATCGGCTGGCTCTCGCAGTGGCAGGAGATGCTAATGGATGCCGAACAAAAAATCGCCAGGCCGCGTCAGATCTGGATCGGGCACGACACCAGAGAATTTGTGCCGATAGAAAAAAGACAAACGGCACCGCAGAAAACGGAAACACAAAAATAAAATGTCGTTGGCGGTTCTTTCCGTACAAAGTCGCCGCAATCACCTTTGTCGCGCCGGGCGCTGAAAATCGACCCCTCATAACCCTGTCATCCTGAGCGGAGCGGCGTCATCCGCGAAAGCGGATGGCGAGGCGTAGTCGAAGGACCTTGCGTCCACCGAGGCCGAGGGCCATCGACGACAATCGCAACCTTACTTAGCCGCCGCGAGAATTTACCGCCCATCTCCGGCCGACATCCGGAATCGCGCATCCCCGAACTGCCAGAATAGAAAACTCCATTCGTCCGCCAGCTCCTGCTCGCGTTGCGTCTTGGTTGAACCAATGCCGTGACCCGCTTCGTAGTCCACCCGCAGCAGAATGGGTTTGCCGCTTGTCGTCGCAGCTTGCAGACGCGCCGTCATCTTGTCAGACTCCCACGGCGCGACGCGTGGATCGTTGCGACCCGTCGTCAGCATCACCGCGGGATATTTTGTGCCGTCCTTCACATGGGCGTAGGCGCTCATCTCGAAAAGGCCCTTAAATCCATCAGGGTCTTTGACCGTTCCCCACTCCGGAATCTCGCCCGGGCCATCCTGTTCAAACTCGCCGCGCAAAGCGTCGGTGAAGCCCACCTCGATCAGCGCAGCGCCAAATAAGTCTGGCCGTTCAGTGATCGTACGGCCAATAAGAATGCCTCCAGCGCTTTCACCCTCGCCGGCCATGCGCGCCGAGGAGGTGTACTTTTTCTCGACCAGGTACTCAGCGCACGCGATAAAGTCGTGCCAGGTATTTGGCTTGGTGAGTTTCTGCCCGGCCTTGTGCCAGTCGTCTCCGTACTCGCCGCCGCCGCGTACGTGCGCAAACGCCAGCACTCCTCCACGTTCGAGCCAAGCCAGATTGATCGGATCGAAGTAAGAGTCCAGAGAACTCCCGTAGGCTCCGTAGCCATTCAACAACACCGGGTTCGAGCCGTCGAGCTTCAGCCCACGCCGGTGGATGATCGAAAGCGGAATCAGCGTGCCGTCCGGAGCCGGCACTTTCACTTCCTCTGACTCAATGTCCTCGGGGTTATCGAACGGAGCTGCGGGCCGCAGCCCGGTGTCCACGACGCGCTGCGTTTTCGGATCGTATTCGTAAAAGCGATTTGCTTTCGTCCATGCTGACAGTTCAAAGACAACGCCCGGCGCGCGCGGGTCTGTCGAGTAAAGCCCGATGGAACCTTCATATGGCAACGCGACTGGTTCCGACTTTGCATCTGCCTCGTGGCCGATACGTAACAGGCGGTGCACGGCTCCATCGCGCAACTGAACGTACAACGCATCCTGCGCGGCGCCCAATGTGACCACCACGGCTGCGCTCTGCGGCACAACCACGTCGGCATGGCTCAAGTCGGGATTCGAGAGATGCGTGTGAACGATCTTGAAGCGCGGTGCATTTTTATGAGTCAGCAGCCAGAGATCATCGCCGCGAACTGTCATTCCAGTTACAGCATCGTCAACGTCGCAGACTTCGCGCCAGGGAATATTCGGCTTGCCCACCGAGCCAAGCGGAGCGACATAAATCGAGATTTCATTCAGCGATCCGTGCGTCACCAGCCCGATGGCAAAAGGCACGTCCGGATACGTCGCCACGGTGGAGATATCTGCCGGGTTCACTTTGACCAAATTCGACACGCCATAGCCGAATACGGGCTGGTCGCGCTCCGGGTCAGTCCCGATCACGTGGAGATAGGCGCGGCTCTTGGTTTCTCGTTCCTCCTCTGGCGCGCCCGGTTGAAGCTTCTGCAGGCGGTTGTAGATGAAGGAGTGTTGGTCCGGTAGCCATCCGACACTGTCATTGAACTCGGCGCGATCAATGGTCTCGCCCGTGTCGCGTACCGTTTGCGTGTCCAGGATGTGCAGGACTGCTCTTTCAGAACCGCCCACGGAGATGCCGTACACGACATAGCGGCCATCGCTCGAAGGCCAAAAGTAATTGATCGCACTGGGCGTGTCCTTCCCGCTTATTGCTTGCGGATCGACCAGCAAAGTTTCCTTGCCGGGCGTTCCCTCAACGACCGTCTTGTCGCGCATGTAGAGCTTGGACACAGATTCCGTGCTCAGCAACTTGTAGTAAAAATACCGTCCCGAAGACAGGCGGACGATGCCGCCAATACGCGCCGGAACGGATTGGTCGAGCTGCTCGATGCGCGACAGCAATTCGTCCCGCCCGGAGATGCGTGCCAAAACGCGGCGCGTGTAGTCGTTCTGATCCTTCATCCAATTCGCCACTTCAGGATTATCCAAATGCTCCATATAGCGATAAGGATCCGCGACTTTGACGCCGAAATTATCCTCCACCACAGGCTGAACCCGCGCGACAGGAGGTCGCGTGATGGCAGAGGCATCCTGCGCCACAGCCCGTTGAAACATCTCTGGTGTCAAGAGCGTAGCAACCAGAAATGCTGTGATGACCGCTATGGAATAGTTCGATGAAGTTCGTTTCACGCAAGTGCTCCTCAAAGCATAAGTACTGTTGCGGGTCCACTTATTACTAGGGAGGCTCCGGGTTCTCCGCTGTGTGTCAGAGCGTCAAATCTGAAGACTGTCACCACTCAGACCGCAGTTCTACGCATTCAGTGACCCCGCCGCCGCGCGAATCGAGGCTAGGAGAAGGTCTGACGGCCACTTGTTACTGCCGGGTTTCTCCCGTCCATGTGCGCTGCAGTTTTTCCACTATGCGGTCGAAGTCTTCGAGGGTTGAGTACTCGATCAGAATCTTGCCCTTGCCTCGCTTGTCGTTGATCCGGACCTTCATTCCGAGCGATGCTTCCAGCGACCGTTGTGCTGCGCGCACGTTCGGATCCTGCCATCGCGCCGCGCCTGGTTTCCGCCCCAGCGGAGTGCCAGCAGAGTGCTTGTCCGTGACCAGCTCCATCAGCAGGGCGACCGACATTTTCTTCGCGATCACCACCCGGGCTACTTTCGTGATCTGCTCGTCATCGTCCAGAGAAAGCAGCAAACGCGCGTGGCTATAGGTCAGCTCCTTTCGCCGCAGCGCCTCCATGACCTCAGGGGGCAAATTCAGCAGCCGCAGGTAATTCGATACCTGCTCGCGCGAGACGCCGACCCGCTTCCCAATTTCTTCCTGCGTGAGGTCGAATTTCGTGCTCAGGTTGGCGAAGGCCGCTGCCTGTTCCAGGCAATCGAGATCCTGACGCTGCAGGTTCTCGACCAGCGTCATCTCCGCGGCCTGCTGTTCTGAAACCCGCTTCACGAATGCCGGAATCGTCGTCTTCCCTGCGATCTTCGAGGCACGAAAACGGCGCTCACCCAGAATCAGCACAAAGCGTTGCACCGGCTCGGTATGCGTGCCATCGGGCATGACCGGCGCCGGATGAGGGGGCGCCGGACGAACCACGATTGGCTGCAATATGCCCTGCGTCTGGATCGATCCTGCGAGGTCCGAAAGCGCCTTGGGATCAAACTCCTGCCGCGTCTGGTGCGGGTTCTCGTAGATCTGATCGAGAGCCAGCAAAATCGCATGCTCCCCTTCCGGAGCGAGCGCCACACCCACCGCCTGCACCGACTCTAGAACTTCGGGCGTAGCAGCATGCCTGGGGAGTTCAGCGTCATGAGGGGCGGGCACAGCGGAAGAAGCCGCCGCGGCCGGAGTCGCCGGAACGACTCGAGGGCCGGGCAATAGGGACTCCAACCCGCGTCCCAAAGCACGCCGCTTGTCCGCGAGTTTCTCGTGCGCCTTTTCCGCCGCCGCTTTCGCCGCGTCAACCGCGGCATTCGATGTGGTCATTCAATTTCCCCCTAAATCTTTGACTTATATATCGATCTGAATAAATATTGACATCCATCGATCTAAGCGGCTTCTCCCGGACCGCTCGCTTCTCCCGATCCGCTCGTTTCCTCGGGATGGCTGAATACGCCCGCCTGCCGGTCCAGAATCTCCTTGGCCAGCCTGATGTAGCTCTCGGCGCCGCGCGAGCGCACGTCGTAGACGAGCGCGGGCAGCCCATGGCTGGGCGCCTCGGCCAGCCGGATGTTCCGGGGGATGGTGGTCGTGCAGAGCTTGTCGCCAAAGTACTTCTTCAGCTCGTCGGCCACCTGCTGGGCGAGGTTGGTGCGCTCGTCGAACATGGTAAGCACCACACCCTCCACGGCGAGGGCGGGGTTGAGCTGGACGCGGATGCGCTCGATGGTGTCCAGCAGCTCGGACACGCCTTCGAGGGCGAAGTACTCGGCCTGCATCGGGATCAGGACGCCGTCGGCCGCGACCAGGGCGTTGAGGGTGAGGAGGTCGAGGGCTGGAGGGCAATCGAGGACGATGAACTGGAAGCGGTCGAGCAGGCCGGCCAGGGCATCGCGGAGGCGATACTCGCGGCGCTCGGCGGTGACCAGCTCGAGGTTGGCGCCGATGAGGTTCTTGTGGGAGGGGATGAGCCAGAGCTGCTCCAGTTCGGTGAGCTGCAGGGCCTCTTCGGCTGTGGCGGAGCCCATGATCACGTCATAGATGCTGACCCGGTCGGGGTTCTTGACGAAGCCCAGGCCGCTGCTGGAGTTCGATTGGGGGTCGCAATCGACCAACAGGGTATTGACTTCGGCGGCGGCTAGTGAGGCGGCCAGGTTGATGGCGGTCGTAGTTTTGCCGACTCCACCCTTCTGGTTGGCTACTGCAATGATGCGTCCCATAGGTGTTCCCGTGTGTGCGGGTCAGGATATGCGAAGCCTTGGGTGAAAGCAATGGAGGATGGTTGTGCAAAACCGGGGTAGTGTTTCACGTGAAACACTTTCGCCTATTGTGCGCCTCAAAATATATTTTAGTGGCGGATGCCCGTTTCTGCGGCTTGACCCTGAAAATGGGCGGGATGAGGGCCAGGAGTCGAGAAGTGTTTCACGTGAAACACTTTCGCTTTTAGTTTCTCAATATGAGATTTTTGTGGTCTTCTATCCACTTTGATGCCAAAGCTGACTGACAATTCGCGGGTTGTTTCCACAACACAGGCCGTAATATGGTTGTTTCTTCCCACTTTACCCATGCACCCCTATCGACAACACTCTTGAATGCGAGTTTGGAATGTCGATTGGAGGGTCCCAAGCGATGTTTAAGGAGGGGGTCAGCGTGTCAAGTTGGGATTTGCCGATCAGGAGGGCTATTTTCCCGTTTTGGGCCAGGAGGGCGATGGCTTGGGGCAGGATGGTTGCGAAGCGCTCTACGGCTCGCAGGGTTACCAGGTCGGCTCTGGGGATGGCGGGGTTGGCGGCGACTGCTTCGGCGCGGTCAGGGATTACATTGACGTTCGTCAATGTAAGTGCTCGGGCTACCTCGCGGAGGAAGGTGGCTTTCTTCTGGTTGGACTCGATCATGGTCAGAGATATATCGGGTGCCCAGATTTTCAGGGGGAGAGCGGGGAATCCGGCGCCGGAGCCGATATCGATGGCTTGCAGCGGGGTGCGAGCGGGGAGTTTGGTGGAGGGGTAGGGGTCCTTCGACTCCGCGACGTCATGCGCTTCGCGCATGGCGTTGCTTCGCTCAGGATGACAAGAATGAGAGGGCGCGTCATGATGCGCTCGCGGAAACAGGTGCCTTGCCAGGAAGAGCGATTCGCCGAAGTGGCGGGTTAGTATTTCTTCTTCTTTGCGGATGGCGGTTAGATTGATGCGGGCGTTCCAGCGATTTAATAGATCGATGTATATCGATATTTGTTCGAGCTGCTTTTCCCGTAATGGTTCATCGAGAAAAGGATCGAGGAGAGTGGTGATCTGCGCAATATCCATCGCTGATGTCTTGTTATAAGATACTCGCAACTTTGCAAGTAATTGACCGCTCGTGCACGCTGATTTCGACTGTCAGATTGATTTCGACTGCTCATTAATAAAAGGAGACTCTCATGTTCCAGATACGTCTTACGGTTCTTTTGCTATTGGCGTTTTCGTTTTTGCCACGAACCGCATCGGCCGATGTTGGGCAATACGTCATTTTAAGCGCGCAGTACGGGACGGCGCGGCACCATGTGGATGTGACGCAGCGGCTGAAGGAAATTGCGAGCGCGGACCAGCCCTTCCGGATGGGAAACAGATCGTTCGGGGTGGACCCGGATCCGGGAGTGGTGAAGGTGTTGCGCATATACGCGCGTGGTCCGGATGGGCGCGAGCGGATGTTTGAGTATCAGGAAGGCAGTGTGGTGGATGGAGCGCAGTTCCGCAGCTGGCATGGCGGCGACTGGGGTGGTGGCGGACCGGGTTGGAGCGGCAATTGGGACGGCGGCGGTCCTGGTCCCGGTCCCGGCGGCGATGCGGGCGGGTATGTGATTCTTAGCGCGCAGTACGGATCGGCGCGCAGCCATGTGGACGTGACGCAGCGTCTGAAAGAACTGGCGCGAAGGGATGTGACATTCCGCATGGGCAACAGTACATTTGGCGTGGATCCCGATCGGGGAGTGGTGAAGACGCTGCGGATTTATGCGCGCGGTCCGGGTGGCGACGAGCGGATGTTCGAGTATGTAGAAGGCAGCGTGGTGGATGGTTCGCAGTTTCGTGGATGGGGCCGCGGCGATTGGGGACAAGGCGGCTGGAGCGGGAACTGGGGCGGCGGTGGCGGTGGCGGCGGCGATGCGGGCGCGTATGTGATTTTGAGCGCGCAGTATGGAACGGCGCGAAGCCATGTGGATGTCACGCAACGGCTGCGGGAACTGGCGCGGTCGGATCAGACGTTTCGCATGGGCAACAGCACGTTCGGCGTAGATCCGGATCGAGGGGTGGTGAAGACGTTGCGGATTTATGCGCGTGGTCCGAATGGCCGCGAGCGGATGTTTGAGTATGTGGAAGGCAGTTATGTGGATGGGTCGCAGTTCCGCGGGTGGGGACGCGGCGACTGGGGGCAGGGCGGCGGCTGGAGCGGGCGCTGGGAGGGTCAGCAGTAGCGAGATGCTTTTCCCGCCTGGGTTAAGGCTTGGGCGGGAAATTTTTCTTTCTTCCGTTGTTGCGGTTCGACATGGGTTCGTAACTTAATTCCGTCTGAGGCGTCTTATAGTGCGAACGCCCTAAGGTTCCTGGTGCTTCTGGACGGGGCACAGCCCCGTCACCACACGAACCGTTTCTGGCGCTGGAGTTGTTATGAAGATGCGCAGGTTTATCCTCTCGTGTTCCCTTCCACAGTTTTTTCTTGGCGGTCTTCTTTTTGCTGCGTTCCTGATCCTGATGAGTTTCGTTCCCTCGCCATCGCTGGTGGCTGCGGCGGACTCTGGTGGAGACGTGCCGGTTCTACTGGAGTTGTTCACTTCGGAAGGGTGTTCGAGTTGTCCTCCGGCGGATGCTTTGCTGGGAAAGCTGGATGGCGCCCAAGCGGTCGCGGGAGTGCAGGCGATTGTGCTCAGCGAGCATGTCGATTACTGGAATCATGATGGATGGAAAGACGCTTACTCTTCGAGCTTTTTTAGCGACCGGCAGGGCGACTATGCACGACGATTTCGATTGAGCGGTCCGTACACTCCGCAGATGGTGGTGGATGGCGTCGCGCAGATGAATGGGAGTGATGGTCACGCGGTGGCGGGCGCGCTGGAGACGGCGCGCGGGCGGATGAAGGTTCCGGTGCGAATTGTTGCAGTGGCGGTGGATGGGAAGACGCTGCGGGTTCATCTCGCGGTGGACGCATTGCCGGCGGATTTCAAGGCGAGCAAGGCCAATCTGTTTGTGGCGGTGGCATTGAATCGCGCGGAGTCGCATGTTTCAGCGGGTGAGAATAAAGGGCGCGACATTCGGCATGTGGCGGTGGCGGAGAGTATCGAAAAAGTGGGGACGGTCGAAAAGGGAAAGAGTTTTGATCGCGAGGTGGTGGTGAAGGTGAAGTCGGATCCGGCGAATTTGCGGGTGGTTGCGTTTGTGCAGGAAGCGGATGCGGGGGAAGTGATTGGGGCGGCGCTGATGAGTCCGGCGGTGCTGGCCGGCGAAAGGCGCGGGGTCGGTGGCGAACACGGGGCGGAGTAACATGGGCAGCCGTGAGTAGGTTTCTCTTTCGCTCGGTTTGCGGTGACGGCGGTGAACGCTTGCTTTGCGCTCTACTTTGCGATCCGCATTAAGTTAAGTTGATGAAGAATCGCTGCGGGTGCATGGTGAGAACGCCTTGATGGGTTCATCGTTCTTTGCTGCGGGTATGGGGTCCTTCGACTGCGCGATAGCTTCACTTCGTGAAGCTCTGGCTTCGCTCAGGATGACAAGGCTTACGACAGTTGGTGCAATCGGCTGGGCACTGCAACTATCCCTTACAATCGAAAGCCGTGCCCTTCCACGCAAACCCAAAGGCTTTGGTGCCGCCGGACGGGGCCTAGCCCCGTCACCACACGGGCAGTCTGTGTTGCGAGCGTGATGAGAATCTATTTACGAATCGGTGAGCTTGCTTGCTGTTTGCTGCTGGGGTTGATTGTGTTGCCGGTGATGGCGGCGGCTCCGGTGCATGGGCTTTGGGTTTGGAAGAGTCCTGATGTGCTGGGTGCGGAGCGTGGAGCGGAAAAGCTGCGGGATTTTTGTCGGGTGCAGGGGATCAACGAAGTTTACGTTTCTATTTCGGAGCGTAGTGCGGCGGCGGAAGAGCGGGAGCTGACTCATCTTATTTCTTTGCTGCATGGGTCGGGGATTCGCGTAGAGGCGTTGCTATCTAGCGCGGACGCGGATGAGGCGGGGAAACATCGGGAAACGTTGCTGCGGCATGCGCGGGAGGTTGTGGAGTTTAACCAGCGGCACGCGACGGAACGCTACGATGGAATTCATCTGGATGTGGAGCCGCAGCAGCGTCCGGAAAATAAGGGTGCGGGGAATCTGCGATTTCTGCCGGGGCTGGCGGATGCGCTGCGCGCGGTGAACCGGGTGGCGGAAGCGGCAGGGCTGACGGTGAATGCGGATATCCAGAACAAGCTGCTGAAGGGTGACCTGGCCGAGCGCAAGATGCTTTTGACTTCGGTGCCGCGGGTGACGCTGATGATGTATGAGTTGAGTTCTCCGGGGGACGGGGAGAGCGCGGAGCAGCAGGCGGAGAAGGCGGTTGCGGCGAGCCAGAAATTTCTGGCGATGGCTTATGACGGGATGGGCGAGCGGGGTGTGGCGAAGATGGCGATTGGGTTGAGGACTCCGGATTATGGGGAGCGGCTGGCGGAGATGCTGCGGAGCGTGGAGCGGGGGAATGCGGGGAATGCGCATTATCTGGGGTGGGCGCGACATTCTTACAATGATGTTTTGAAGTAGGGGGCGATTGGCCCCAGCGGCTAAAGCCGCAATCAAAAATGCAAGCTTGTGGCACGGCTGAAGCCGCGCCCTTCCACGGTGCTTCGTTTTTTCACGGCGCTTCGTTCCTTCACGGCAAAGCCAATATCAAAATTTCCGGCCGCTGGATTAGGGCGCGACACACACGCTACTGCGGGGGGCGGCGGTGAGTGGGGCTTTGGGGCTGGGATGGGGGTAGGGGTCCTTCGACTCCGCAAAACGATTCGCTTCGCGAATCGTTTTGCTGCGCTCAGGATGACATGGGGCGGTGTTCATATCCGGACGGGGCATAGCCCCGTCACCACATGGATCATTGGTCACCACATGCATCGTTAATGGCACGGGCTTTGGCTTTGGGTTTCCACGACAACTGCTGGCTTACCATTCACACTGTCTTAACAATCCTTCCGTATAGTTCCGCCTTTATTTGAAGAATGGGGGACTGATTATGGCTGCGACTACGACTACGCCTGCAATTCATCAGAAGTTGAGCAGAAGTCCGGGAATGATTGGGATGGTGGGTTTTGGGATTGTGCTTTTGATCGGACTGATCTACTCCTCATTTCATCTGTTGACCGATCTTTCTGCGGCGCACAATTCCACGACGGCGTATGTGCTGCTGGGCATCGCTCTGCTGGTGGCTTTGGGATTTGAGTTCGTGAACGGATTTCACGACACGGCGAACGCGGTCGCGACCGTCATCTACACGCACACTCTGGAGCCGCATATTGCGGTGGTGTGGTCGGGGTTCTGGAATTTTCTTGGGGTGATGGCTTCGAGCGGGCTGGTGGCGTTTGGAATTATTTCTTTGTTGCCGGTGGAATTGATTTTGCAGGTGGGGAGCAAGGCCGGGTTCGCGATGGTGTTCGCTTTGCTGGTGGCGGCGATTCTGTGGAACCTGGGAACGTGGTGGCTGGGCCTGCCGGCGTCGAGTTCGCATACTTTGATCGGCTCGATTATTGGCGTGGGCATTGCGAACCAGCTGATGTCCCCGAAAACGGGCACCAGCGGCGTGGATTGGGCGCAGGCAACGAATATTGGAAAGTCGCTGCTGCTATCTCCGATTGTGGGATTTGTGTGCGCGTATCTGCTGCTGACGTTGATGAAAGCGGTGATCAAGAACAAGGCGCTGTATGAAGCTCCGGTGGGCGAAGCGCCGCCGCCGTTCTGGATTCGCGTGCTGCTGATGCTGACTTGCACGGGTGTGAGTTTCTTCCACGGATCGAACGACGGGCAGAAAGGCATGGGACTGATCATGCTGATTCTGGTGGGCACGGTGCCGACGGCGTACGCGTTGAATCATGCGATCACGCACAAGGACTCGGATGACTTTATTGCCGTGTCGCAGCAGGCGGCGGGGATCTTGTCGAAGTATGTAAGTCCGGATGCGGTGATCGCCGACGATCGGGAAGAAGTGACGGCTTACATTCGGACCAAGGAATTTACTCCGAACACGATGCTGGCTCTGCGCCAGCTGGTTTCGGGGATCGGCACGGAGACGGTTCTGTTTGGCGAGCTGGCGAAGGTTCCGAATGATCGGGTGCGGAACTTCCGCAACGATATGTACATTGCCAGCGAAGCGCTGCGGCTGATGAAGAAGAACCATCAACCGGCGAATCCGGCGATCAGCGCCAGCGATTGGTCGGCGTTGGACAATTACAAAAAGCACGTGGACGGCGCGACGCGATTTATCCCGACGTGGGTGAAGGTTGCGGTGGCGATGGCGCTGGGACTGGGCACGATGATTGGGTGGAAACGAATTGTGGTGACGGTGGGCGAGAAGATCGGCAAGGAACATCTGACGTACGGCCAGGGAGCGTCGGCGGAAATCACGGCGATGTTCACGATCGGATTGGCGGACTGGTTTGGGCTTCCGGTGAGTACGACGCATGTGCTGTCATCGGGCATTGCGGGGACGATGGCGGCGAACCATTCGGGATTGCAGTGGTCGACGGTGCGGAACCTGGCGATGGCCTGGGTGCTGACGCTGCCGGCGTCGATGATTCTGGCGGGATTTTTATTCTGGGGATTTAAGAACGTTTTCTAGGGCTTAGTTTCCTTACTGCGTTGGCGATTGCGGAGAACGCAAGGTCCCTCCACTGCGCTTGGCTTTGCCTGCGCTTCGGTCGGGATGACAGGGGTGGGGAGGGTTCGGAATTTTGCGGTGGTCGACGGTGCGGAACCTGGCGATGGCCTGGGTGCTGACGCTGCCGGCGTCGATGATTCTGGCGGGATTTTTATTCTGGGGATTTAAGAACGTTTTCTAGGGCTTAGTTTTGCCTTACTGCGTTGGCGATTGCGGAGAACGCAAGGTCCCTCCACTGCGCTTGGCTTTGCCTGCGCTTCGGTCGGGATGACAGGGGTGGGGAGGGTTCGGAATTTTGCGGTGGTCGACGGTGCGGAACCTGGCGATGGCCTGGGTGCTGACGCTGCCGGCGTCGATGATTCTGGCGGGATTTTTATTCTGGGGATTTAAGAACGTTTTCTAGGGCTTAGTTTCCTTACTGCGTTGGCGATTGCGGAGAACGCAAGGTCCCTCCACTGCGCTTGGCTTTGCCTGCGCTTCGGTCGGGATGACAGGGGTGGGGAGGGTTCGGAATTTTGCGGTGGTCGACGGTGCGGAACCTGGCGATGGCCTGGGTGCTGACGCTGCCGGCGTCGATGATTCTGGCGGGATTTTTATTCTGGGGATTTAAGAACGTTTTCTAGGGCTTAGTTTCCTTACTGCGTTGGCGATTGCGGAGAACGCAAGGTCCCTCCACTGCGCTTGGCTTTGCCTGCGCTTCGGTCGGGATGACAGGGGTGGGGAGGGTTCGGAACCCTCACAATCCTCTCTACACAATCCGGCTCTCGCATTCCTAAGCGGCGGCTATGCGGGTGATCAGGTCTTGCTGCTCGCGTTTGCTTTCGGCGCCGATGGTGAAGGCGTCTAGTACTCCTAGCGATAAGGCGTAACGGATGGCGTCGTCGACGCGATTGCGCAGGTCGCCTTGTCCTAGAATTTTCATTCCGATAACGGCTTTGCCGGCGGCTTTCATTTCGCGCAGCACGGCGACTACTTCTTGCGGCGAGGCGTCCATGTGCGAGCCGATGGGATTGATGCGGGCGAGGTCGACTTCTACCCACGGGGATTTGGCGGCGGCTCGCAGGGCCTCGATCGAGTGGCAGGAGCAACCGTGGGCGCGGATGATTCCTTTTTCTTTGGCTTCGGAGAAGACGTCCATTACGCCGCGGTAGCGGTCGGTCCAGTCGGCGTCGGTCAGACAATGCATGAGAGCGATGTCGATGTAGTCGACTCCGAGTTCGCGGCGGAAGCGGTCGAGATCTTCGCGGGCGGTTTTGGGATCGCGGGCCCAGGTCTTGGTGAGGACGGTTACCTTGTCGCGTGGAATATGCTTCAGGGCTTCGGCGACGTGGGGATGGCTTCCGTAGGCATCGGCGGAATCGAAGAAACGCAGTCCGTTGTCGTAGCCGTTGAGGAGCAGATCGGAGAGTCCTTTGACGCCGAGCGAGGATTGATTGGAACGATGACCGAAACCTGAGGTGCCGGTGCCCATGGCGAGGCGGCTGGTGCGGATTCCGGTGGTGCCGAGGGTTACGGTGTCGGAGGCGGCGACTTTTTTGGTGAGCGGCGGCGGGGCGGCGAAGGCCTGGGCGCTTAACCTAGAGGACAGCTTTGAAGTCGCCCAGGTGCCGGCTACTCCGGCAGAGCTGGCTAGGAGGAACTTTCGGCGGTCCATGGTGGCCTCCGGGTGGTCTCATTATATAGACGCGGATGGGGGATGATTGGTTAGTGATTTCACGGCGGCTGAAGCCGCGGTCATGGGCGCGATTATGGCACGGCTGTTTTCTGGTTGCGAAGACGCAAGGTCCCTCCACTGCGCTTGGCTTCGCCTGTGCTTCGGTCGGGATGACAGGGTTGCGAATCAAGCCGTGCCCCTTCCACTACCACACGGGCTTGCGTGCGATACTCGAATTTATGGCTTTGCCGGACTTTACTCCTCGGGTGGCGAACGATCCTAAATCGGTGGTGATTCATTTGACTACCGGCGCTGGAATGGAAATTGAGTGGAAGGATGGGCATCGGTCGGTTTATACGTTTGCGTTTTTGCGGGATGCCTGTCCTTGCGCGTTGTGCGACGAGGAGCGAACGAAGTCGGGACGCAAGTTGGGCGAGGGGGCGAAACTGGCTCCGGGCGCGCTGCCGATGTTTAAGGCGGCGGTGAAAGCGCTATCGGCGGAGGCGGTCGGCAAGTATGCGCTGAAGTTTGGCTGGAGCGATCGACACGATATGGGAATTTATTCGTGGTTCTATCTGCGGGAGTTTTGTCCTTGTGCGGAGTGCTCGGCGGCGCGGGGAGTTTGAGGTAGTGTAGGGATCCTTCGACTTCGCAGAACGATCCGCTTCGCGAATCTTTTTGCTGCGCTCAGGATGACAGATCTTTTTATGGTGCGGATTCGATTGGCCGTGGATGGTGATATTTCCGAGCTGCGCAATTTGATTCAGGTCTCGGTGCGGGGATTGCAGGCTCGGGATTATTCCGCTGAGCAGTTGGAAGGGGCGCTGCGGTCGGTTTATGGGGTGGACACGCAACTGATCGCGGATGGGACTTATTATGCTGCCGAGGAGATGGGATCGGCAGAAAGTCCCCTGCTGGTTGGTTGCGGGGGATGGAGTAAGCGGAAGACGCTGTATGGCGGCGATCAGTTTGCGGGGCGGGAGGATTCGTTGCTCGATCCGGAGAAGGATGCGGCTAAGATTCGGGCGTTTTTTGTGCATCCGGAGTGGGCGCGGCGGGGGATTGGCGGGATGATTCTGGAGGCTTGCGAGACAGCGGCGCGGGAGGCTGGATTTCAGCGGCTGGAGATGGGCGCTACGCTTACGGGGGTTCCGTTTTATCGGGCGAAGGGATATGTGGAGATGGAGACTACTGATGTTCCGCTGCGGGATGGGGTGACGTTGCCGATTGTGCGGATGGGGAAGGAGGTTGGTTCCAGGTCAGAGGTTAGAGGTGAGATTGGAGATTTTAGATTGTAGATTTTAGATTTTAGATTTTTGATTTGAAAGCTTTTAGGGTTTTACGCCTAGTTCTACGTACAATTCTTCGGGTTTGTAGATTACTCCGTCTTTTATTACTAGCGCGGTTTTTCTTATGTCGCTGATGTTTTTGGTGGGGTCGCCATCGATCAGCACCATGTCGGCTAGCTTGCCTGCGGTGACCGAGCCAAGGTCTTTATCCATGCTCATGATTTTTGCGGCGTTCAGGGTGGCGTTTTGCAGGACTACGTTCGCGGGGATTCCGGCCTGGACGTCTAGTTCGAGTTCACGGTGCAGGGCGAATCCGGCGGTGTTGTCGGTGCCGGCTTCGATGGAGAGGCCGGAGCGATAGAGAAGTCCGGCGAATTCGAGCATTTTGGCGAAGGACTTTTTGTAGGTGTCTTCCATGCCGGGAGGCGGCGTCATTCCGGCGGTGAGGAGGTTGCGGCGAACCTGCGCGGGCAGGCGGCTGGCGACGGGAAGAAATCCGGGAGAGATTTGGCCGGGCGGCGCCATATATTGATCTTCAAAAATCGAGAGTGTCAGGTCGAGTTTGGTGTGGTGGTCTTGCAGGAGTTTGATGAAGTCGTGGACCTTCGCGGAGTTGAGATCGAGGCTGGCGGCGAGTTCTCCGGGCTTGGTGAGGCGGGCGATGGTGTTGGTGTCTTTGACTTCGGGGAAGAAGTTGAGGACGAGAAAATTCATGTGCTGAATTTCATCGTATCCGTCTACGACGCATTGTGACGCGATCATGTTGGCGGGAATGTGTCCGCTGACGCGAAGGCCGTTTTTGTGGGCTTCGTCGATGATGATGGGAACGAGTTCGGGCTTGACGGAGCTGTAGATTTTGATTTGCACGTAGCCGAGCTTTTTGTAGTTATCGACAGCGGCGCGAGCTTCGGCTTCGGTGGAGACGAGGACTTTGGTGGGTCCGTGATAGGCGTCGGGGCTGTCAATGATTCCGGCGAGAACGATGCGGGTGCCGATTTCTTTTCCGTCGATGATGCGCTGGCGGCGGGCGAGCAGAGAGTCGGTGTCGTTGGCGAGATCGCGGACGGTGGTGACTCCGGCGGCGAGGTTGAGGAGACCGTCGTTGTCGCCGACGTGGGCGTGCATGTCCCAGAGGCCGGGGAGGAGGGTTTTGTTGTGAGCGTCGATAAGAACTTGCGGTACGTCTACCGGGTTTCGCTCGCTCCAGACCTCAGTGGATCTCTGGTGTGGCATGCGCTCGGTGATCGAGGTAATTCGGTTGTCGGTTATCAAGACGTAACGGTCGGGAAGAATTTCTCCAGTTTCGGAATCGAACACGTTAGCGTGTGTGAAGAGGATTCCGTGAGGTTCGTGATGAGCGAACTTGGTGGCGAGTTCTGCGGCGCGGGAATCTTTTACTTTTTGTTGGGCGGCGAGCAGGGTGGGGATTGTGGCCTCCCAACCTTCGGGAACGATTGATCCCCATTCGTCGGTGGTGCCGAAGAATTTGTTGGACGCGTCGGCCCAGAAATAGGTGGGCGAGAAATCCAGTCCGGCGATGGCGTAGAGAGCGACGTGCTTCTTTTTTCCCGCGGCTTCGAGATCCAGCTCGGTCTTGCGCTCAACGCGAGCTTCGCCTTCGGGGAGCAGGTTGATTTTGCCTCCGTTTTTCAGAGCGGCGTGGGCGAGGAGAGCGATCTCGGATGGCGCTCCGTTGAGGGCTGAGTAGAAGGCGGGACCGGAGACTTTCTTATCGCCTTGTTCGGCGGTGTTTTTCCAACGGGCGGTGCCGGCTTCGAGCGAATAATTTTCGTTGACGGGCGACTTCAGATAATCGTTGCCGGTGACGGTTTCAGAAACCGGAATGCCGCTGGCGTCGAGCTTGAGGATGCTGGTGGTTTGGGGGCCGCGTCCGCGGTCGTTGAACTGGAAGAAGATGTGGAGCGTGCCGTCGGAGGCGGTCCAGACGGCTTGCTGGCCGGCCATTGTGCCCATCAGCAGCAGGGAGTAGCGTTCGGCGGTTGGCGGGAATGTCGGCGGGGAGAGCGGGCGCGGCGGAGTTTTGCGACCAGAGGGCGGTGGCGAGGAGGAGGATCGAGATGGGGGATAGTTGTTTGCTCACGGGAGACCTTTCGGGAGGAGCAGGTGAGATTTTAGATTTTAGATTTTAGATTTGAGATTTGAGATTTTAGATTTTAGATTTGAAAACCGTGGAAGGCGGCAGCAAGCTCGCTTCTACGATTCTTACCTCTACAATCTCAAATCTACAATCTACAAATTTCTCAAATCTCACCTCTGACCTGTTCTCGTGCGCTACAGTATAATCTTCGCCTTGGCTTGAAAAATTGAAAGATGACTGACACGACGCACGAAATATGCAGACTACGCCTTACGAGCCGGAGCCGGTGAAAACTGGCATGGATATTGGCGACATTCTGAAGATTTTGCCGCATCGCTTTCCGTTTCTTTTGATCGACCGGGTGGTCGAACTGGAGCGGATGAAGAGCATTGTCGCTTTGAAAAACGTGACGATCACGGAGCCTTTTTTTCAGGGGCACTTTCCGGAGAAGCCGATTATGCCGGGGGTGCTGATTGTGGAAGCGATTGCGCAGGCGGGTGGGTTGCTGCTGCTGACGGAGGTTCCGAATCGCGATGAGATGCTGATGGTGTTTACGGGAATCGAGAAGGCGAGGTTTCGGCGTCCGGTGGTTCCGGGAGATCAGTTGCGGATTGAGGTTGCGGTGAAGGCGTGGCGGATTACGGCGGCGCGGCTGGAGGGGAAGGCTTATGTCGACGGGAAAGTTGCGGCCGAGGCGACGGTGACTTGCCGGCTGGTGCCGCGAGGGATGGGGGCGGGTGCAACGGATGGCGTGGGCGAGGAAGCGTAACGTTGCCGCACCGACCTTGAGTGCATGGTGAGAACTCCCTGCGGCGGCGCCGGAGATTGGGAATGAGTAGGGGTCCTTCGACTCCACAACTGTTTCGCGTTTCCTTGAAACAGTTGCTCCGCTCAGGATGACATGGGGATAAATAGTTGAAGGTGTCGATGCATTCTGCGGCGATTCATCCAACGGCGATTGTTGATCCCCAGAGCAAAATAGATTCTTCATGCACGGTCGGTCCTTATTGTGTGATTGGGGCTGAGGTGGAGCTGGGCTCGGGCTGCCGATTGGAATCGCACGTCGCTATTGAGGGTCCGACGAAGATCGGGTCTGACAATCACTTCTTTCCTTTTGCTTCGATTGGCATGGCTCCGCAGGATATTACTTATGCGGGGGAGCCGACGCGCCTGGAAATTGGCGACCACAACCAGATTCGCGAGTATGTGACGATTAATCGCGGGACGGTGAAGGGTGGAGGGTGCACGCGGGTTGGCGATCATAATCTGATCATGGCGTATACGCACATTGCGCATGATTGCCAGATCGGAAATCACGTCATCATGGCGAACGCGGCGACGCTTGGCGGACACGTGACGGTGGGTGATTGGGCGAATGTCGGGGCGCTGTGTCCGG
The DNA here is from genome assembly GCA_963807725.1 of uncultured Acidobacteriaceae bacterium. Lineage (GTDB taxonomy): Bacteria > Acidobacteriota > Terriglobia > Terriglobales > Acidobacteriaceae > Acidiflorens. The sequence goes on along the minus strand of CAWECL010000019.1, from coordinate 44,410 downwards.
TGCATCATTTTGTGAGGATTGGCGACGCATTCGATTATTGGCGGGGGAACGACGATTACGCGGGATGTGCTGCCGTTTTCGAAGACTTCGGCGGAGCGCGGAGCACAGGCTTACGGGTTGAATGCGATCGGGCTGGAGCGGCGCGGGTTTTCTAAAGAGCGGATTCAGAAGCTGCATCATGCTTATAAGGTGCTGCTGGCTTCGAAGCTGAATACTTCGCAGGCGGTGGAGAAGCTGAAGGCGGAAGCGGACGGCGGACTGGACGTTGAGATGCTGATTCGGTTTATTGAGAGTTCGGAACGTGGCGTGATTAAGTGATATTGCAGAAGTGAGAGGTTAGATTGTAGAGGTGAAAACCGGGTACGCGAGGCCCAGTTTCGGCTTCAGATCTTACCTCTACAATCTGACCTCTCACCTCTAACCTTACTGACCATCGACAACTGACTTATGAAGCTTGGGCTCATCGCGGGCAATGGTACGTTTCCCTTCCTTGTGCTGGATGCGGCGCGGGCTCAGGGATTTGACGTGGTGGTGGCGGCGATTCGCGAAGAGGCTTTCCCTGAGATCGAGTCGCGGGGTGCGGCTTCGGTTCATTGGCTTTCGCTCGGGGAATTATCAAAGCTCATTGAGACTTTTAAATCCGAGGGTGTGACTCGCGCGGTGATGGCGGGGCAGGTTAAGCACAAGCAGATTTTTTCCGCGATTAGGCCGGACTGGCGGCTGGCGAAGCTTTTGCTTTCTCTGGGGACACGGAATACGGATTCGCTGCTGGGCGCGGTGGCGAAGGTTCTGGCGGATGAAGGGATTGTTCTCGAGAATTCGACGGCGCTGTTGGAGCCGCTGCTTGCCAAGGCGGGCGTGTTGACGAAACGTGCTCCTACGGAGCAGGAACGCAAGAACATTGAATATGGGCGCATGGCCGGCGGGCGCTTGGCGGAATATGACATTGGGCAGACGGTGGTGATTGCGGAGGCGGCGTGCGTGGCGGTGGAGGCGATGGAAGGAACGGACGCGACCATTGAGCGCGCGGGGGAGATTATGAGGAGTCTGGCGTCGGCGGAGGAGTTGGCGGACGCTCCCACTCATCGCAAAAAACGCGATGAATGGGGCACCCTCGATTCTCAAAGTCCGGCGGGCGGGACGCTGCTGAGCCGCGCGTTGACGGTGGTGAAGGTTGCGAAACCGGGGCAGGATATGCGATTTGATGTTCCGGTGATTGGGGTGAGGACGATTGAGACGATGGCGCGCGCGGGGGCGAGTTGTCTGGCGCTGGATGCGGGGCGATGTTTGTTGCTGGAAGGCGAGGCGATTATTCGCGCGGCGGATGCGGCGGGGATCGCAGTTGAGGTTAGAGGTTAGTGGACTTAGGGTTAGAGGTCAGAGGTTAGATTGCAGAGGTGAAAAACACTGTGTCGGAATCTGCTCGCATTGCTGACCAGTTGCGGCGCGCGTTTGAGGGTGGGGCTTGGCATGGCGATTCTTTGTTTCGAAATTCTTCAGGGCGTGGATGGCGGCGGGGGCGGGGGCTCGTCCGATTGCGGGGGCTCATAGTATTTGGGAACTGGTGTTGCACGTTGCGGCTTGGGATGACGCGGTGCGGCGGCGGATGGCGGGGGCGGCGGTGAGGCTTTCGGGGAAGACGAATTTTCCGCCGGTGGTGGATAGGAGTGACGCGGCTTGGAGCGCGGCGCTGGGGCGTCTGCGGCGGGTTCATGGGGAGCTGGTTGAGGCGGTGGAGAAATTTCCGGAGAAATCTTTGGAGAAACTGGTGCCGGGTAAGAAGGGCGCGCACTACAACTTTTATTACATGCTGCATGGGGTGGTGCAGCATGAGCTTTATCATGCGGGGCAGATTGCGCTGCTGAAGAAGGCGCTCCTGGGGAGAACTCCCTGAGGTGGTGGGGGAGAGTGGGAGTGCGTAGGGGTCCTTCGACTGCGCAGCCACTTCGCGTTCCGCGAAGTGGGTGCTGCGCTCAGGATGACAAGATCGGTGGGGTTTTGGGTTGGCGAAGGATGACGGGGTGGTTGTTTTGCGCTTTGTTACTCTTGCTGCGACAATAGCGTTTTGTTTCTTCTTCTGGAGTAATTTTCTGAGCCCAGATCCTGCGAGCACAAACTTTCCTATCAATGTTGCGGTGATTGGCGTTGGCGCGTTTGGGCGCAATCACGCTCGCGTCTATAAGCAATTGCAGCAGGCGGGTAGCGTGCGGCTGGTGGGAGTGGTGGATCCGGACACGGCTCGCGCGGATGCGGTGGCTCGTGAATTCGATTGCAAGGCATTTGGATCGGTCGAGCAGATGCTGACGACGCACAGCGAGGTGCAGGCGGCTTCGGTTGCGGTGCCGACGGTGTTGCATCTGGAAACGGCGCGCACCCTGATGGAATCAGGGGTGGACGTGCTGATTGAAAAGCCGCTGGCTACGACTCTTGATGAGGCTGACGAACTGATTCATGTGGCGGCGCAACATAAGCGGATTGCGCAGGTGGGACATTTGGAGCGCTTTAATCCGGCGGTGCGGGCTACGTTGCCGCTGATTAATAAGCCGATGTTTTTTGAGGTGCATCGGCTGAGTGTGTTTTCTCCGCGGGCGCTGGATGTGGATGTGGTGCTCGATTTGATGATCCATGATCTCGACGTGGTGTTGACGTTCGTGAAGTCTCCGGTGAAGGAGATTCGGGCGGTGGGGCTGCCGATTCTTTCGGGCAAAGTGGATATCGCGAACGTGCGGATTGAGTTTGAAACGGGGTGTGTGGCGAACTTTACGGCTAGCCGGGTTTCTACGGAGCGCGTGCGGAAGCTGCGCTTCTTTCAGGCGGGGCAATATATTTCGATCGATTATGGACGGCAGGATGTGCTGGTGTTTTCGGTGGGCGCTGCGGAGAAGTCAAGCGCAGCCGAGTGTGAATCCGCAGATATCGATGGGCAAGCCTGCGATTACAGCGGAAGAGCCGCTGCTGGCGGAGATCAAGGCGTTTCTGCAATCGGTGCGGGAGCGGTCGGTGCCGGTGGTTTCGCTCGAGGATGGGCGGGAGGCGCTTCAACTGGGGCTGGCCATTTTGGGCGAGATTCGACGGCACGCGGGAAAGATTGAGGTGAGATTGTAGATTTGAGATTTGTAGATTTTAGATTTTAAAACCTCTGCCATCTGACCTCTCACCTCTGACCTGGGTTCTTGCCTCTGCAATCTAAAATCTACAATCTCAAATCTACAATCTCAAATCTTTTACTGTGGTGGTGGGGCGGACTGGTCGTCTGCGTTATTGCCTCCTCGACGGCCTTTCTTTCCCCAATCTTCTCGTTTGGCTTGCATTTCATCCCACTTTTTTTGCTGGTCGGCGTCTAGCAGGGCGCGGACTTGCGTGTTGGTGGCGTTGCGAATGTCCATCATCTTGGTGCGGCGATCTTGTTGCGGGGTTGAGGTGTCGTTGCGCAGGCCTTCCATTTGAGACTGCTCTGATTTGAAGATGTCCTGCACTTTGGCTTGCTGGTCGGAGGTGAGGTTGAGCTTCTTGGTCAGTTCCTGGGTGCGTTGTGCGGGATCGGGCGGTGCGCCGCGACGCCATCCGCCGCGATCGGTTGGCGGTTGCTGATTGGCAGACGGGGCGTCGTTCGGGGGTGGGGCACTCGATTGGGCTACGGCGGCGATGGAAAGAAGGCCGACCGCGAGCAGAGTTACGAGCGACGTAAGCAAAGATTTTTTGGGCATGGTATCTCCTTTATGTGGACGAGGTGTCTAGTAGTTGGAACGAAATTACGCTCCGGAAGTTGCGCCTAAAACAGCATTTGGACAAATCTTTGCCTAACTTTACAAAGGAGTGGTAGACCGAGGTGAGATTTTAGCGGTGAGATTTTAGATTTTAGAACCTTTAACTTGCCACCGATGTGCGCACCGCTGGAGGATAAGGCCTGGTGGAGGTCGTAGGGGCCGGCATTATTTCGATCCGGCCTGGGCCGAGAGGCGTTGTTTGAGTTGCGCGGCAAATAGTTGAGTCTGCTCGTCCGAGAACTGCAGTTGGCCGTTGAGGATGAGGTTCATCTGGTCGGCGCCAGCGTTCTGGAATTCTACCTTCTGCAAGGTTGCCGACTGTTGGGCGACGGGCGGAAGGATGGATTTGAGGTCCGTACCTTTTACCAGGGCGACGAGAATCGCGGCGGCGATCTGGTCGCGCAGCGTGGTGCCGAGATCGCCGGTGCGCAGCGAGTTGCGGAGAAGACCTTCGGCCTGAACGCGGGTGGTTTCGGGAGTGAGGGTGAGGCCGGAAGCGGGATTTATGGCGGGAGTGAGCTTGATCTCGATGTCGGCATCGCCGCTGGCGACTTCCATGGCGCCTCCGCGACCCGCGCCGGACGGGCAGACCCAGCGTTCGAAGTGCACCTTTGCCGCCAGCAGGGTGAAAGGTTCAACGGGCGTGAGGGTGGCGTCGAGAATTTCAATTTGTTCTCCGCAGCCGGGCGAACGGTTGATGGCCGCGCGGAGAAGTGCGCCGACGTTCTGCTGCAGGCCGGTGAGGTCGGTGACGAGCTGGAGACTGAAAAGATTGTGACCGTCTTCGGTGTGAACCTCGGCGGGCTTGCGCGAGACCGCACCAGCCGCCGGCATGGAGATCGACTGACCGGCGACGTCAAGCGAGTTGGTGACGGGCGGAAGGCTGAAGGTGACGTCTTCTCCGGCGGGCGAAAAAAGGACGCTCATTTCTCTGCCGAGCGCGAACTGCTCGTTCTGGAAACTGGTCAGCGCCTTGTCGAGACTGTCGGCATAGGGAGAAATCTGTTGGGCGGTCGCGGTGGGAATGATCTGATCGAGCGCTTTGGTTTGCCGGTCGAGTTCGGCGTCGGCTTTTTCTACCTTCTTGATCGTGTCCTGCAGGTTGGATTTTTGTTTCGCGGAAAACGAGGTGAAGAAATTCTGGTTGCCGGAGCGCGCGCTTTCGATGGCCTCGTTGATAGCGGCGACGCGGTCGGATAATGGCGACGGTGCGGGAGATTTCTGCAGCGAATCGCGAAACGCCTGCAGCTGATCGCTAGCGACTTGGGTGTATTGCGCGATCTTGGCGAAGGCGGCGCGCTGCTCGGCAGTGGCCTGGACTTCCATGGCGCGATGAAAATCTTTGAGGTCGTCTTTGTCACTGACTCCGTCGGGACGCGTCCCGATAGAGCCGCCGGCTCCGCCGAGGCTGATTCCGCCGCGTCCGCCACCACCACCGCCTCCGCGCTGGGCGGACATTTTGAGCGGGTAGGCGAGCAGGGTGAGAGCGACGATACTCGCGGCTAGTCGTTGCGAGCGCCAAACCATACCCCAGGCGCTAAAGCGCGTACACATTTTCAGCGGATTGACGGCACGAGAGAAACTCGTGCCCTTCCCGAAACCGTCTTTATGGGCGGATATGCCAAGGAGTTGCGTTCCCTGGTGAAACATAGACCAGTTCTCCACGTTAGTTGTAATTGTACGGTTGAAACGCGGCCGCGGTACCAACGGGCCAACAAAAGTTTCTGATGCGAACGGATTGGAATTGGTGATCTTGAATTGACGATGCCGAGATTACTCAGGTACTCACTCGGCTGATGCAAAAAATGCGACAATAGATTTGACGGTCGCGACTCCCACAATTTACGTAACTTTACGCAGGAACTTTGCGCGTGAGGTTACGGATTGTCTTGCGCGGTCTTATGCAACGCGGGGGTCTGTCCGTGTCTCTAAGCTTGTAGTCTCTGCCTGATGCCGGTCACGCAAATTCCGTCTCGCGATCCCTTGGCCGGTGGTCCACCAAATCCGTCCGCCGAGAGTCAGGAGCAGCGCGATTTATCGGAGGCGCTCCATTGGGAGACGGCGTATCGCGGCTTCAATCCGAATGATGTTCCGCATCTTCTTATCCAGTTGCAGGATGATCTTTCGCAGGCGCGTAAGCGGGAAGCGTTATGGCTGTCGGTGATTCTGCATTTGCTGGTGATCATTTTGTTGTGGAACAGCGAGAAGTTGATGAACCTGTTTCCGCAGCAGGCGGTGGTGTTGCCGATTCGCACGGACCAGTCGAAGGATGCGACGTTTTTGGAGTTGCCTCCGGATGAGCAGAAGGTGACGCGGCGTCCGGATACGAAAGTGATTTCGGATAAGGACCGCATCGCGACCAGCAAAGTGCCGCGCATCAATCACGAAGAGTTGAAAAAGATATTGCAGAGCGCGCATCCGGGAATGCCGGGAGCGAATATACAAGCGCCGCCCGCGCAGGCGCAGCCGCCGCAGCAGCAGCAGAGCCAGGTGGCGCAGAATCAGGCGCCTCCGGCGCCGCAGGCGCAACAAGGATTCTCGCAGCCGCAGAATGATCAACCGTCGGCGTTGCAGACTCCGCAGAACCGGCCGGTGCCGAACTTTAATACGCAGATGACGCCGGGCTCGGCGATCGAACAAGCGGAGCGGGCGGCGGCGGAGAACCGCGGACGGTATGGCTCGGGGCAGTCGGGGGATTATGGGTTGAGCCGTGGGCCGGGCGCCAATGCGAATGCGCAGTTGCCGCCGGCGGAAATCCTGACTGACACGTTGGGCGTGGATTTTGGTCCGTATCTGACGCAGATCACGCAGATCGTGCGGCGAAATTGGTACACGCTGATGCCTCCGTCGGTATTTGCGCCGACGTTCAAGCAGGGGAAGCTGGCGATTGAATTCGCGATTCTGAAAGACGGAAAGACGATGGGGATGATTGTGCGCGCCTCGTCGAACGATTCGGCGCTGGACCGGGCGGCGTGGGGCAGCATTACGTTATCGACGCCGTTTCCGCCGCTGCCGCGAGAATTCGTGCAGAAGTGTCCGCCGGGAAATAACGATCAGCGATGTTTGCTCGGGCTGAGGTTCTTCTACTTCTACAACATGGAAATAGATAAAGCTCCGCAGTAGGTTCACGCCTGAGCGGCTGAAGCCGCAACCAAAATGCAGGCTTACGGCACGGCTGAAGCCGTGCCCTTCCACAACAAGGTCAAGATCAGAATTTTCCGCGAGGCTTGGGGCTTTTAGTGCCCCAGGGCACGGGTTTTGTGGAAATCTTGTTGCGTGTTTTGCTGGCGGCAAACTGCGGATCCCTCACTTCGTTCGGGATGACAAACTAGTAATACCCGCTGTGGGATTAAACGCTTTATTTGACGTACTCTGGCGTTCCTCCGTTGGACCATGGATTGTAAGTGGCTACGAAGTGGACGCGTTCCGGGCGCGTGGGATGATCGAAGAACCAGATTTTGACGAAGGTACTGGGGTCGGGATCGGACAGATTTTTTTCTCCACTCTTCTGGAAATAGTGGGCGGCGACCTGGTTCGGGTTGTCGACGATTCCGTGGATCACTTCCAGGCCGTAGCGATCGGCTTCGTGTTCGAAGTGGCGGCTGATTCCGTTGAAGACCGGTGTGGCAAAGAACACGAGCAACGTAATTACAAAGATCAAGACGGGCAGCGAAGCCCAGTCTTCGAGATCGCGAATGCCCCAGGACGCGCCCCAGCGGGCTAACATCCAACGCGAGAGCCGATAGCCGAGGTACATGAGAAAGAGAATGAGCACGGCGTCGATACTGATTTCTTTTGGAATGTGGAGCAGAACGTAGTGGCCCATTTCGTGTCCGAAGACGAAAAGCGTTTCGGGAACGGTGGCTTTGGCGATGGTGTTGTCCCAAACTACGACACGCTTCGATGCGCCGAATCCGGTGACGTAGGCGTTCAGGCCGGTGGTCTTTGAGCTGGCGTTCATGACGAACATGCGGTCGGGCGGGATGTCCATGCCTCCGCGCTGAACGACTTTTTGCATCTCGGAAACGAGCGCGGGCTGCTCGGTTTGCAGCGGCTTGAAGGTGAAGTAAAGAGGATCGAGGACGATGGGCTGCAGAAAGAAAACGGCCAGCAGAATGGGAATGGAAGCCAGCCAGAAATAAAACCACCAGCGGCGCGGACTGCGGCGGATGACGAGATAAAGTATGCCGACGAGGATGGTTCCTACGACCAGAAAAGTGACCTGGTTCAAAATCCAATCTTTTGTCCACGGTCCCCAGGTTTGCACGGAGAGTCCGTAGGCTCGGGCCAGAGATTCGTCCCAGATGTCGGCGGGAATCGTGAGGATGCCGATGGTCAGCAGGAGGAGCGGGGCGAAAATAATGAGCTGCACGAAGCGGTTCGAGGAGACGCGTTCCGCCAGGCTGCGGAATTTGGGAGCGAGACGCCAGCGCAAGACGACGAGCAGGACGAGGAATCCGTAAAGCGCGCCGATGAAGATGTGCTCGTAGTGCGTGTTGGAATAGGTTTTGGCGCGCGCGTACTGCTCGGGGGAAGTGGTGTACTCGACGATGGGCGCGCTGGCGGGTGACGAAGCTGCGGACGTGGACGGAGCCGTTGCGTCGCTGGTTTGCGCTGGGAGAGTGGCGAGTCCGCAGGCGAAACATGACAAGAGGAGGAAGAGTCGGATTCGGGTCATGGTGGATTCCTGATGTGACTTATCGGCTGTAGTGGCCGGGCTGCTGGCCGGCAGTGCCGCATCCTATCATGGACAGGGGCGGTTCGAGTGGGGAGTGGCGGGCGGCTAGCGCGTGTGGGTGTCCAAAAGTTTGCAGAAGCCGGCGGCTGACGCTTGCAGGCTCTGCAATACATATTCCCGATTCCGGGAAATTCCGATGGCCTGATCGTCGAGCTTATCCAGGACGAGTTGCGGAGCCAGGTGGTATTGATGAATCAAAAAATTGTCGGCGGTCTGGCAAATGACGCCGTATTTTTCGAGACAGTGCTTCGGAAAATGCTTCGTGTTCTGGGTGACAATGGTGGCGGCTCCAGCCATGATGGCGGCTGCCAGGACGTGGCGGTCGTTAGGGTCAGGGATGCACTCGACCGCTCGCAGCAGCTCGGGCGGAACGGGAACCATCGCTTCGGGAAAAGCCTGGATCATCTGCTGACTTCTCCAAGCGGCCTGGGCCCGAGAGCGGCGGAGCCTGGTGGTCAGGGCTTTGGTCATCTCCGTCAAAATGTGTTCGCTCCAAACGGGACGGTACGTAGCGGGCTCTTCGGCCAGGCGCAACAAGAGATCGCAGAGCGCCATGGGCACTAGAACACAGGCGTCGAGCACCGCCGAGTATTCATTTTCCTGTGTGAAAATCATCTGGGACCTGGCCGTAATCGCCGAGGGCAAACTCCTGTTTGGCTAGATCGTCCAAGGTTCTTCGGCGGGCGGTGTCGCGCTTGGATTTGTAGGCGATGGCATCGCGGACGTAGATTCGGCGGTGGGTTCCTGCCATGTGGAAGGGGATTTCACCTTTCTCCAGCAATTGCACGAGGAACTGCCTGGAGACGCCGATGATCTTTCCGGCTTCGACGGTGGTGAGTTCATGGCGATTTTGCAGGATGGTTACGGAATGACCGGCGCGCAGGTCGGCGAGCAAGCGAAGCAGAAAAGAGTAGATATTGTTGGGGAGAATTTCGGTCTTGCCGTCGGGTCCGACGAGTTTCGCCTCGGCCTCGCGGAGCTTGGCGTAGATATCGAAGATTTCCCTTTGCTCGCGGGGGGAAATATCGAGGGCCGACACTTCGGCGTTTGAAGCCATTTTCGTCGTCTTCATATGCAACCTCCTGTTCGCCGACTCTTGGAATCCGATTCTCGTATTATACGCTATATGTGCAACACTTTAGTTGCTCTTGACTATCATTATATCTTGTCTTGTGGGCGTTTATAGCGTTTATGGGGAAACGGTAGTCGAAACACGATCAAAGTGTTTTGTCTGTGACGATTGCACGGGGGATGGATATCGATTGAGTGTTTCGGGCTATGAATGGCTTGGTGCGTCGCTTGATGAGAATCCGGAAGGGAAACGATTGCCTTACAATGGCTGGTTCGAAATACAGAGTTCCATTGTCTCGTTCTGAGGAGAACCGATGCGTTTGTTTGACCGTTGCAAGCCGATTGCGATCTTGATTTTTTCTTTCTCGATTTTTGCTTTTTCCCTGACGGTTTTTGCGGCCGATGGGGGCAAGACTAAAGCTGTCGCTGCTCCGGTGCCATCGTATGAGGCGGCGCAGCCGGCTACGGAAAATATCGATCTTGGCATGTATGCGCGCATCCGCGAAGAAGGTCTGACGCATTCGCACATTATGGAATATGCGTCGGCATTGAGCGATGACATCGGGCCTCGGCTTACGGGATCTCCGAATATGGCGAAGGCCAATGCGTGGACGCGCGATCAACTGGCGGCGATGGGATGCGTGAATGCGCATCTGGAAGACTGGGGCGAGTTTGGAATGGGATGGCAGCAGATTAATACCTGGGTGCGCATGACGTCGCCGGACACGGCGATTTTTATTGCGCAGGCGACGCCGTGGTCGCCTTCGACCAGCGGGCCGTTGAGTGCGAATGCGGTTTACGTCAACATTCAGGAAGAAAAAGATTTTGCGCAGTATCAGGGCAAACTTGCGGGCAAGATCGTGATGCTGGGCGAGATGCGCGAAGTGCCTCCGGTGGATAAGCCGCTGTTCGAGCGTTATACGGACAAGGAATTGGAAGATTTGGCGCAGTATCCGTTTGACGATCGCGCGGCGGGAGATCGACAGGCGCGCATGCGCAGCTTCATGCAGCGAGGCGCGCTGGCGGAAAAGATTGCGCAGTTTCTGGTGGATGAAAAAGCGGCGGCGGTGATTCGTCCCAGCCGCGATGGACGGAATGGAGGCGGTTCGGGGGGAACGATTTTCGACGACAACGGAGCGGCGATGGGCCGGCAGCCTTATCTGGCGGACCACAAGATGAAGTTTCCGGTGGTCGTGATGGCGATCGAAAATTATGGACGGGTGGTGCGGCTGTTGCAGGCGCATGTTCCGGTGAGCATCGAAATGAATGTGGAGACGAAATTTACCGGCGACCATGAACACGGTTTCAACACGATTGCCGAGATTGCCGGGACCGATCCGCAACTGAAAGATGAAGTCGTGATGGTGGGCGGGCATCTGGATAGCTGGATTGCCGGGACGGGCGCGACCGACGATGGAGCGGGTTCGGTGGTTGCGATGGAGGTGATGCGGATTTTGAAGAAACTGGATGTGCACCCGCGCCGGACTATTCGGATTGCGTTGTGGAGTGGCGAGGAGCAGGGTATTTTTGGTTCTCACGGGTATGTGAGGGATCACTTTGGCATTGCTCCGACTTTGACCACGCCCGACCAGATGGCGCTGCCGGAATTTATGCGCAAGACGGGTGCGTTGGAAGTGAAGCCGGAACACAAGCTGCTGTCGGCATATTTTAATGTCGACTATGGGCATGGCAAGGCTCGTGGCATTTACCTCGAAGGGAACGCGGCGGCCGGTCCGATTTTTTCGCAGTGGATCGCTCCGCTGAAGGATCTGGGCGTCACTACGATCTCGATGCGGAGCGTGGGCAGCACCGATCACGTTTCGTTTAACGCGGTCGGCGTTCCGGGATTTCAGTTTATTCAGGACCGGCTCGATTATGAAAGCCGGGCGCATCACTCCAATATGGATACGTACGAGCGCTTGCAGCCGGGCGATCTGAAGCAACTGGCGACGGTGGAAGCGATCTTTGTCTACAACACGGCGATGCGCGACCAGATGCTGCCGCGGCTGCCGTTGCCGCATCCAGAGCTGCGGGATCAGCAGAATGCACCGCTGCCCAATATGTTTCCTGGGGCGGAACCGCCGGCGGAGGAGAAGAATGACTGGTTACTTGCGGGTGCGCGCGGCGGGGGATTTCGCTTAGGATAGAGGAGGGGCGGGGCAGAGGTTGGATTGCAGATTTGAGATTTGAGATTTTAGATTTTACAGGGTTAGTGCCTGGGTCATCTTTTTTTGATTATGGACGTTAAAGGATTTGGACGATTATGACGGGTTGGAAATCGGGTTGGGTGGTTGTTTCTTCTTTTCTTCTTTTGGTTGTTGCGGCTTTTGCTCAGGATGCGCCTGAGGCGCTGCGTCCGCCTAAGGGGTCGCAGATGGCGATTGTTGTTTTTGAGGATTTGCAGTGTCCATCTTGCGGGTTGAAAGCGCCGCTGCTGGTGCAGGCTTCGAAGACTTATAAGATTCCGCTGGTGCAGCACGATTTTCCGCTGCCCATGCACAACTGGTCGTTTGATGCGGCGGTGCTGGCGCGATATTTTGACACGCATTCCAAAGACATCGGGAATGAGTTCCGGGAGACGGTGTTCGCGCACCAGATGGAAATTAATCCGAAGAACTTGCGTGGGTTTGCCGAGAAGTTTGCGGCCGATCACAAGATTGGATTGCCTTTTGTGATTGATCCGGATGGAAAACTGGCTGCGATGGTGAAAGCGGATAAGGATGTGGGCGTGAGCCTGCACATTGACCATACTCCGACCATTTGGCTGGTTAGCAGTAAACATACGGGCAAGCCGTATGTGGAAGTGACCGATACTAATCAGCTTTATGTGATGATTGATGCGATGAAGAAGGAGTAGGTCAGAGGTTGGATTTGAGATTTTAGAGTTGAGATTTTAGATTTTAGATTTTTGAGGTTCGGCCTTTTGCTGTGCGGAGTGAGCTGACGAAGATTGAGACTAGTTCGTTGGCTTCGCGCACCAGGTCACTTAGCTTTTCAGAGGGGAAATTATTTCCTTCCTGGAACAGTTCTAACCAAAACATTGATTCGTCCGCTTCCTCCAGGACTATCCCCAGCTTGGCGATGAAATCAGCGCGGGACCTTCCGCAGCAGGCTGCTCGATAGTTTGCTCCGTTCGTTGTACTGCAACGCAACAGCTGAGTTCCCAGGATTCGTGCTCCTGGTTCGTCGGGCATACTACGGGAGCCTGAGGACGTCGCAGGGCGAATTTTCGTCCGAAGCTTCGGGCTTCCGACTCTTTGTTCACCGGCGCACCTCGCGAGCCTTAGAATTATGGCGAGGAATGGTGGTTTCGGCAGTGAAACTTGGTCACAGGAAGCCAATGAATTGGTTGCGATATTTGTGAGTTCCGTGCGACCGGAGAGGGTGAGGCCATTTCAGATGTTAGATTGTCAGATTTTAGAGGTAAACATCTCTTGGTGGGCACGTCGGTGGCAAGCTAGAGATTCTTACCTCTACAATCTAAAATCTCAAATCTACAATCTCACCACTACAATCTCACCTAGCCTTACCTCTGACCACGCCTTATTCCGACCATTTGCGGAATAGCAAGGCTCCGTTTGTGCCTCCGAAGCCGAAGGAGTTTGACATGGCGTATTCGAATTGAACTTTTCTGGCTTCGTTGGGGACGAAATCCATGCCTTCGGTTTCGGGGTCTTGATTCTCCAGATTGATGGTGGGGGGGAGAATCTGATCTCGCAGTGCCAGGACGGTTACTCCTGCTTCTAATCCTCCGGCTCCGCCTAGCAGGTGGCCGGTCATGGACTTGGTGGAACTCACGGGAACGGTTTTGCCGAATAAATTTCTGATGGCATGGGCTTCGAGCGTGTCGCCGATGGGAGTGGAGGTGCCGTGGGCGTTGAGGTAGCCGACTACGCTAGCGTCGAGTTTCGCGTCGCGGAGGGCGTTGCGCATGACGCGGAATCCACCTTCGTGTTCGGGGGCGGGCTGGGTCATGTGATAGGCGTCGGAGGACATGCCGTAGCCGACGATCTCGGCGAGGATGGGCGCTCCGCGTTTGCGAGCATGCTCGAGCTCTTCGAGAATCATGATGCCTGCGCCTTCGCCCATGACGAATCCATCGCGGTCTTTATCCCAGGGACGGCTGGCGCGGGAGGGATCGTCGTTGCGGGTGGAAAGGGCGCGCATGGCGGCGAATCCGCCGACGCCCATGGGAGTGATGGCGGCTTCGGAGCCTCCGGCGATCATGACGTCGGCGTCACCGTGCTGGATGATGCGGTAGGAATCGCCGATGGAATGGGCGCTGGTGGTGCAGGCCGTGGCCGTCGCTTCGTTTGGACCTTTGGCGCCGAAACGCATGGAGACGTGTCCGGCGGCGAGGTTCACGATGGCGGCGGGAATGAAGAAAGGTGAAATCTTGCGCGGTCCGCCTTGGAGAAGCGCGGTGTGTTCGCGTTCGATGACGTCGAATCCGCCGATGCCGGAGCCGATATGCACGCCGACGTTTTCTGCGATTTCCGGCGTGACTTTGAGCTGCGACATTTTCATGGCTTCGTCGGCAGCGGCGATGGCGAAGTGAATAAAGCGTCCCATCTTCTTCACTTCTTTTTTCTCGATGAACTGGAAAGGATCGAAGTTGCGGACTTCGGCGGCGATCTGGCAGGCGAAAGCGGAGGCGTCGAATCCGGTGATGCGACTGACGCCGCTCTGGCCGGCGAGCAAGGCTTGCCACACGGCCTCGGTGGTATTCCCTACTCCGCAGATCAGGCCGATGCCGGTGATGACGACACGTCTTGGTTGGTTGGGTGACAGAGTGTTCTCCGAATTCGATGCTCGGGCGTTCCCTGAGGGGCTAAAGCCCCCGTCTATATCGTCGTCAAGGACGCATCGGCACGGCTAAAGCCGTGCCCTTCCCGTTCTTGCTGCAGCCCGGTTTCGAGCTTTGCTCTGGCGCAGTTTGGACGCTTGCTCCAGCATGGTTTTGGAAGCTTGCTCCAACCCGTTTGGAGCAGGCTCTGACGGGGGAGAGCCCCGTCACCACACGGGCGTATTTACTTGCCTGCTTTGGCGTGCTTGCCGATGTAGTCGACGGCGTCGTTTACGGTGCGAATTTTTTCCGCGTCCTCGTCGGGGATTTCGATATCGAAGGCCTCTTCGAAGGCCATCACGAGCTCGACCGTGTCGAGCGAATCGGCGCCCAGGTCGTCTACGAATGAAGCGCTGGGGGTGACTTCGCCTTCGTCCACACCCAACTGTTCGACAATAATCTGTTTCACTTTTTCATCAACGGCTGCCATTGTTATCCTCGTTTCAAAAGTCTGGGTTTCAGAGTCTGGTAATTCGCGAGTCCAGATCGCGGACCGGCGTTTGACGATTTTACGACTGCAAGCTCCCTATTCCATGGTGTGAAGTCGGAACCAGTAGTCTAAAAGGGATCGGAAAAGTATGCAAAGGAAGTGCAGCGGTCGCGGTTGCTCAATTTGAAAAACGCTCTCTCTCTCAGCGGCTGAAGCCGCAATCAAAATGCGGGGCTTACGGCACGGCTAAAGCCGTGCCCTTCCACAAAAGCACGGTGGGAATCACGCAAGAATCCTAACTGGCGGCGGGGAGCGTGGTCAAACCTTCGGCGTCCGCATTTTGCGATAAAGTCTGGAAAAGGGCTGGGAGACGGTCTCGCCCAGCCCCGTGAGGATTCTGCGAAATCAGGCTGTGGGTTTGATGCCGAGCTTGGGTTCGAGTTCCATGAGTTTGTCTTTCGCCGCCGATGCTTTTGCCAGCGCATCGGGAATCTGTCCGGAGGTGAATGCGGCAGACGCGTCGGTCCAACCTTGTTTTACGGATGCGAGGGTGTCGGCTGCTCCGGCGGGAAGTTTGTGAGTTTTCTTGAGAGCATCGACTTTGGATGAAACGGTCGCGACCAGGCCGGGCATTTTGGCACTCAGGTCGTTCCACTTGGCCATGAGTTCGTCTTTCTTGGCGGAAGCGGCAGTGGCGAGATCTTTGACTTTGCCGGGAAGAGTTTTGGCGGATTCGAACGCGGCCGCGTAGTCGCCCTTGTCATAGGCGTCTTTGGTGGACTGAATGGCGGCCTGGACGGCCTGGGACTGCTCGGGCACATACTGATTGGCCTTGTCGGCTATTGCGGCGTAGGCGGTTTGCGCGGACTTGATGGCTACATCGGCGCCAGTTTTCTGAGCATCGTCGCAGGCGATGAAGGACATGATTCCCGCGAGCACGGCAATAAGGACCAGCTTGGTTTTCATAAGAAACTCCTGGAATTTGGATCGAGTATTGGATTCCGCGATTCCTGGGACCCGGTTCCTAAGCGTGTGGAATCGCGTGCGCCATTTTAGTGCAAGACGGGAAACGCGCTTCGTAAATATTTCGAATATTCGTCTCGCAGCTGGGTTTGACGGCTGGTCATCGGGATGGCTTGTCCCTGAATGTAAACCTGTTTGACATCGGTCTTGATATCGAGCGGATCGCCGTTGGCCATGACTACGTTCGCGGTCTTGCCGACATCGAGCGAGCCGAGTTGGTCGGCGACTCCCCAGACTTCGGCGGCATTGAGCGTGACGGCCTTGAGCGCTTCGTCGTAGGGAAGGCCGAAAGCAGTGGCGAATCCGGCCTGGTCGGGAAGATTGCGCACGTTGTGGGCGGAGTAGGATGCGAAAACAATCTTGACTCCACGCTTGTAGAGCTGGGCGGGCAAGCTGTAGACGGCATCGTAACGCTCGTCGTCTTTGGGAGCCTCGTAGATTGGTCCGACGATGACGGGAACCTTGAGGCTGGCAACGTAGTCGAGGACGGGCTGCGACTGCGAGATGTGATTGAGCACGAACTTCAGTTTGAATTCGTTGGCGAGGCCGACGGCGGTTTCAAGATCGCTGGGGGTTTCAGCGGCGAGCACGATTGTTTTCTTGCCGTCGAGATAGGGGATCAAGGCTTCGAGCTTGAGATCGCGCTTGGGAGGGAGCGGGTCGGATTTCTTGTCTTTGTCTTTGCTCTGGTCCTTATTCTGCGCTGCGTCGGATTTTTTGCGCTCGTAGTCGGCCCACTTCATCTTGTAGTCCTGGGCGTCGAGGAAGGATTGGCGCAATTGGGCGGCTAAGCCCATGCGCGTCGCGGGAAACTTTTGCTTGTCGAATCCTCCCTTGTTGCGGCGCTGGTCTCCGGTGAAGTTGAGAGGCAGGGCGATGTCGCGGATGAGCAGCATTTCGGGAGCGGTGGCTCCGGCGAGTTGAATGAAGGAATCCTGGCCGGGGAGCGTGTCTCCGGTGTCGGGAGCGACGATGGCGTTGGTGATTCCGTTCAGGCGCGCGACGGGGATCAGCGCGGACTCGGCGTGGAAGGCGTCGGCGGTGTGCATGTGGGGCATGATCTCATCGCTCATTTCGATGAGATCGTTGGTCATGGCTTCGGCGGAAATTTCGGTGAGGCCGAGCTGCGTTTCGGAATCGATGAGGCCGGGATAGATGGTCATTCCGGTGGCGTCGATGACTTTGGCATCCGCGGGGATGTTGACGGAACTGGCTGCGCCTACGGCTGTAATTTTTCCGGCTTGCATTACGACTACGCCGTTCTCGATGACTCCATGGGTGACGGTTAGGAGCTTGCCGCCTTTTAGGACGATGGGCTTGTCCTGGGAGAATGCCAGCGTGGAGAGCATCAAGAGGATAAAAGTTAAAACCAAAGTCAAAGGCAGCGGACAGGAGTGTCCGCTCCACACGGGCTGGCTGATGGCTGACGTTTGCATTTACTCTCCCTCCTTATAGTGGGTCATGCCCAGTCCGGGTAGGGCGCGGTCGAAGTAGACTTCGCCGTCGATCAGAACTTTTTCGGGGACGCCGGTGGTGGAGAGGGGATAGCCATCCCAGAGAACCAGGTCGGCATCTTTGCCGACGTCGATGGAGCCGACGCGATCGTCGATGCCGATGATCCACGCGGCATTCAGCGTGATCATTCTTAGCGCTTCCTCTTCGGTGGCGCCGCCGTAGCGGATGGTCTTGGCGGCTTCCTGATTGAGGCGGCGGGTGTAATCCTCGGAGTCACTCTTGATGGCGACGTGCACACCCTTGCGCATGGCCATGACGGCGTTCCATGGAATCGCGTCCCAGGCTTCTTGTTTGAAGCCCCACCAATCGGCGAAAGTTGCGATGCCGACGTCGTTCGCGGCGAGCTGGTCGGCGACTTTGTAAGCTTCGAGCGCGTGATGGAAGGCGCGCAACTTGTATCCGAATTCTTTGGCCATCGCCATTTCGGTGAGCATTTCGTCGGCGCGATAGCAGTGGATCTGCACCAGAATTTTTCCGCGCAGTACGTCGGCGAGCGCTTCCATTTTTAGATCGCGCCTGGGCGGGCTGGCGTCTTTGTCGTCTTTATTGCGCTTGATCTTTTCGTTGTAGGCGTCCCACTCGCGCATGTAGTCCTGCGCCTGGACGAGGGCTTCGCGCTGGACGGCAAAATTTCCCATGCGGGTGGAGGGGAGCTGATCGCGGGCACCGTAGACGCGCTTGGGATTTTCTCCGCTGGCGAATTTGATCGAACGCGGGGCGTTGGGAAAAAGGAGTTCGTCGCGGGACAATCCGTATTTGTGCTTGATGACGACGGCCTGGCCTCCGATCATGTTGGCCGAGCCGTGCAGCAGGAGCGAGGTGGTGACGCCTCCGGCGAGCGCGCGGTAGATGTTCTTGTCCTGATAATCGAAGGCGTCTTTCATCATCATCTGCGGGGTGACGGGGCTGGTGGCTTCGTTGACGTCGTCGTCGAGCGCGATGTGGGAGTGCGAGTCGATGATGCCGGGGGTCAGGTACTTTCCTGCGGCGTCGATGACGGTGGCGCTGGCGGGCGCGTTTACGGTTGCGCCGACGGCGGCGATCTTGCCATCCTTTATATAGACGGATCCGTTTTTTATGGTGCCGTGGGTCGCGGTCATTACGGTGGCGTTCTTGATGACGACGTCGTTATGGGCGGCGGGCGGGGACTGGGCGAAGGCGGCGGCCAGCGTTAGCGTCGTCATTATCGTTAGACCCAACGTCAGACTCAGCGAGACGCGGCCGAGCACAGCTTTCCTATTCGACATTGATGGCATGTATGGAACTCCAGAGGATAAGTTCGTTTGCGGAGAACTTTGGATTGTAAAAGCTTTTGGATTGTAGGGGCGTGGCCTGGAGGAAGCAACGCGAAAGCGATTTTCAGTCTGGAGGCTTGCTCCGCGCACCGTCTCATGTCAGGATTTGGACGTGAAAATCATTGAGTTGTTAGCCATACAGTTGTTAGCGATATTGCTGGCGCTCGCGGTGTCCGCGTGTGCCGTCGATTGCCCGAAGGATCAGCCGAAGACCGACGCGGCGCTGGTTCAGGCGGAGGAAAACTGGGCGGCGGCGCTCAACCGCAAAGACAGCGATGCCGTCGCTTGTCTGCTGGCCGATGAGTTTGAAGACGCGGATGTGGACGGGTCGCTGCACACCCGCGGCGAGACGCTGCAGAAGATTCGCAATAAGAAGCCGGGCACGAATGAACTGTCGGAAATGCGCGGGCACGTCGACGGCAACCTGGGATATACGCGCGGGCTGGCGACGCTGACTGACGCTTCGGGCAAGGTGGTGGCGCGCGTCCGATTCACCGATGTGTTTACTTACCGCGATGGCCGCTGGCAGGCGCTGGCTGGGCATGAATCTCTACTGGGCGGAGCGGGGCGATAGATGCGCGCCGTGGTGCAACGCGTGAGCCGGGCGACGGTTAGCGTGGGCGATGAGGTCACGGGCGAGATCGGGGTTGGACTGCTGGTGCTGCTTGGGGTGGGCGTTGGCGATACGCGTGCCGAGGCGGATTACCTGGTGGGGAAAATTGTCGGGCTGCGCATTTTTGAAGATGTTGCGGGGAAGATGAATCTGGCGGTTGCGGACGTGGGCGGCGCGGTGCTGGTGGTTTCGCAGTTTACTTTGTATGGCGATGTGCGGCGGGGGAAACGTCCGTCGTTTGATGCGGCGGCTCCGCCGGAACTGGCGCGGGAGCTTTACGAATATTTTGTGGAGAAGGTTCGCGCCGCGGGATTGAGATGCGAGACGGGGCGGTTTCGGGAGACGATGCGGGTGGAACTGGTGAATGAAGGGCCGGTGACGATTTTGGTGGAGTCATGAGTGAGGTGCCGTTCCTACGGAACTCGCGCCTCGGTTCGGGGCTTCCCGGTGCTTACGCGCCGGGCTTTCCTGTGGTGCCGCTACGCGGCTGGTTCGGCTTGGATGGCTTCTAAGACTTTTTGAAGGAGCGGCGAGACTCTCGTGAACGAATCGATGCACCCGACCAATACTCCGGCTTCTGGCTCGGGTGATTCAAGTTCGTTGTCTTCTTTGCCGGCGGTCCGGCTGACCCCCGGGCAGCGCTGGATTTCGCTGGTTGAGTTTCTGGTCGGCGGCGCGATCGTGATTGGGCACAACGTCTATCACGTTATTCCGAACGAAGTTCCGATTCTCTTTGTGATTGGACTGATTTCGCTGCGGGTGCGCGATGGCGGATGGGGAGTGATTGGTCTCAGATTGCCGGCTTCATGGCGGCGGACTGTGTTGATCGCGCTGGCTGTGGCGGCGGTGAGAATTCTGCTGGGGTCGTTCGTAATTGAACCGATCACCGCACACTTCTGGCCTCCGGCGGTGGGGCCGAGCGGGTTCAACGAAATCAAGGGCCATGCTTTTGTGGCGCTGCGCTGGCTTTTGATCATCTGGACGTTTGCGGCTTTTGGCGAAGAGATCAGCTACCGCGGCTACCTGGTGACGCGCGCGGCGGATGTGGGCGCGAGGTCGAAAACTGCTTATTGGATCGCCGTCCTGCTGGTGTCGGTGCTGTTTGGATATGGGCACTACTACAAAGGTCCGGCGGGGATGGTGGACTCGGGCATGGCGGGCCTGGTTCTTGGAACTGCCTATCTGCTATCGGGACGGAATCTGTGGGTGTGTATTCTGGCGCACGGATTTATCGACACGGTGGGCGTGGTGACTCTATTCTTCGGCTGGGCGAACTGATTCCTGCGTTCAACACCCGTTACGCGCGGCCACCATTATTTATTGGCAGGTGAGGGTGAATCTGCGCAGCTCGCCGTTTTTCCATCCGCTGCCATCGGTTGGCAGGTGGGTGAAGTAAACGTAAAAGCTCTGGCCGAGGACGTGCGGATCATCGCCTAGTCCAACCGCTGTGGGATAGGCGGCGATTGGTCCGTAGGTGCCGAGCGATACGGGAAGTGTCCAGGTCAAGCCGTCGATCGATTCGGCGTAACCGAATGCCGTGTCGTTGGAGATGATCATTACGTAGCGCTGGATGGCGCTGTTGTAGTGAATATCGATGTAGCCTTCGTAGGCCGACTTGGGATTGAGGTCGGTGGAAGCTCCGCCGAGCGCGGGTTGCAGATGCCAGTTGCCCTTGTAGAACTTCTCGAAGGGAACGGCGTGATGGGGAGTCGGTCCAAAAGCGGCGTTCAGTACGGACGAGGCCAAGGCGCGCGCGACTGAGACATTTGTAATTGTGGTGGAGTGAGGCGTGCCGTTCGCAATCCAGTCGGGAAAATATAAATAGAAATACTTGCCGTCGGGCGAGAGCACGAGCGGTCCATCGCCGATTTCGAAGCCGTCGAGCCCGACCTGATAAGCCTGGTTCAGGCGAATGATTTCGCCGAGGTCGATCCAGGTGAGGCCATTATCGGTCGATGC
The DNA here is from genome assembly GCA_963807725.1 of uncultured Acidobacteriaceae bacterium. Taxonomy (GTDB): domain Bacteria; phylum Acidobacteriota; class Terriglobia; order Terriglobales; family Acidobacteriaceae; genus Acidiflorens. The sequence goes on along the minus strand of CAWECL010000019.1, from coordinate 23,153 downwards.
GGCTAGTCCGAGCGCGGCGTAGAGAGCGTCGTTCGGGAGTTCGGCGTGATAGGTCGCCAGCAGATTTCCGGCTCCGGGCATGCCTGGGGGAACTTGATAGACCGGGCCTCCGCCGATGTATCCATAACTGGAGTAGTTGGCGTTGATCGAGGGATCGGCGTTGGCAGAGACGCTGACATCTTCGGGAGCGGCGGTGCCGAGCGGATTGTCGAGCGTGCCCGTGGTGGTGACGATCGATCCCGACTTGTTGTTACCGACCGAGTGACCTTGCCACATCTGGCGTGAATGCACTCCGCCATCGCTGCCAAAAAACTCGTAGCCGGTCGCCGTTTTGATGACGCCCAAGGGGGTGTCGGGCCAGGCGAATGGGTTATAGGGGTCGGTGACGGGCGGCTGGGCAATGTGTCCGGCTGCGAGACGCTGCGCGGGGGAGGCGACGATAATGGGCTTGGTTAGCGACGGTTGGCAGACTTGGGCGAAAACCGTTCCCAGCGAGAATGGGAGGAAAATCGCCAAGCTGGCGGCACGAAAAGAGAAATGCGAGCGAAACATCATGGAGACATCCCCGAGGTCTGGTGTGGGTCCTTATGTGGGATAAGAACACAAAAAGCTGGGGAATGTTGCCGGACGGGGATTCATCGTGAGAATTCCCTGCGTCGGGTTGTGATGGGGATGATGGGTAGGGGTCCTTCGACTGCGCAGCTGCCTCGCGTTCCGCGACGCGGCTGCTCCGCTCAGGATGACAGTGGTAGAGAGCGGCTTTCTGTAACCTGCGGAATGTTGGCGGACTTTTGCCGGGGTTTTGCCGGAGTAGGGAGGTTCCGTTTGACCGATTTCCACAGCGCACGATAGACTAGTTGAGTTTGCCTGTACTTGCGGGACCCGTTCTGGGACCGCTCCACGTTTCCGGTTAACAAGCCGCAGCGGGAAAACAGCAAGCATATTTAAGTATCCGCCGAGCTGTGCTCGGCTTGGGCAGCCGAGGGCGGCTGTCCCTACGCGAAATCTAAGGAGAGACTATGTACGCGGTGATCCGCGCAGGTGGAAAGCAGTATCGTGTCGCCCCGGGTGATGTGATCCGGGTGGAAACGCAGGAAGACAACGACGGCAAGGTGGAGTTTGGCGACGTGCTGGCGGTTTCGGCTGAGGCGGGCAGCGTTCTGCCGGCGGGGTCGGGCGCGAGCGTAACTGGCCAGGTGGTGGAGCAGGGACGCGGCGAGAAGATTCTCGTTTTCCATTACAAGCGCAAGAAGCAGTACAAGAAGCTGCGCGGACACCGGCAGAATTATTCGGCGGTCCGCATCACGGAGATTGCTTTTGATGGGCAGTCGTTCAAGGCGCCGGAGCTTCCGAAGAAAGAAAAGAAAGTGAAGAAGGCGGCTGAAGGCACGGTGCATCACGAGACGCATATTGAAGTGAAGCGGTCGAAGCGTCCGGGAAAGAAAGCGGTGAAGCACGTGGCGCATCCGCATGCTAAGAAGGCGGCTCCGAAGAAGAAAGCGGCTAAGAAGAAGAAGTAGGGCGGGGACATCGTGAGAACTCCCTGCGGCAGCCGGGAGATTGGGATTGCGTAGGGGTCCTTCGACTTCGCGGAACGATGCGCTTCGCGCTTCGTTCGGCTTCGCTCAGGATGACAGGTTTGGGTGGGTGTTCTGCAGCAGCGAGTTTAGAATTTACTGGCAACTGGCCACTGGGAATTGATATATGGCGCATAAAAAAGGACAGGGTACTTCACGAAACGGGCGCGACTCGAACGCGCAGCGGCTTGGGTTTAAGGCTTTCGGCGGACAGCTGGTTCCGGGCGGGACGATCATTGTCCGTCAGCGGGGCACGCGGGTTAAGCCGGGACTGAATGTCGGCCGCGGCAAAGACGACACGCTTTTCGCCAAGATCACGGGACGCATCAAGTTCCTCGACAAGGGATCGATGGGGAAGTTTGTGATGGTCGAGCCGGTGGCGGTTGAGGCGGAGTAGGGTCAGAGGTGAGATTGTAGAGGTTAGATTTTAGATTGTAGATTTGAAGTCTCTTCACTTCTGCGGCTAACTTCTTCTTCTCTTGACTTTTGCGGTTTGATTTTGACTTTCACCTTTTGTAAACCACAGAGTGGCGGCCTCGGCTTTGCGTCGAGGCTTTTCGTTTTGGCGACATTTTTACGTCATGTTTATTGATGAGGCAAAAATTCGGGTTAAGGCTGGGGACGGCGGCAACGGCTGCATGGCGTTCCGGCGGGAGAAGTTCGTGCCGCGCGGCGGGCCTTCGGGCGGCGATGGCGGGCAGGGCGGCGACGTCTCGATGGAATCGAGCGAGCAGCATAATACGCTGATTCATTTCCGGTTTAATCCTGAATATAAAGCGGAGCGCGGACGGCACGGCGAGGGCGCGAAGAAGACGGGGCGCGATGGCGAAGGAATTGTGCTGAAGGTTCCGGTCGGCACTGTCGTTTACGACGAAGATACGGGCGAAGTCGTCCACGATTTTTCGCAGCCGAATGAGCGGGTGGTGATTGCGCGTGGCGGACGGGGCGGGCGCGGGAATGCTCAGTTTGCTACGTCTACACATCAGGCTCCGCGGGAGCATGAAGATGGACGGCCGGGAGAAGATCGTAATTTTCGTCTGGAGTTGAAGCTTCTGGCTGATGTGGGGCTGGTGGGGTATCCGAATGCGGGGAAGTCGACTTTGATCTCGCGCATTTCGGCGGCGCGGCCGAAGGTGGCGGATTATCCGTTTACTACGCTGGAGCCGAATCTCGGCGTGGTGCTGGTGGGCGACAAGGGAAAAGAAGAGAGCTTTGTGGTGGCTGACATTCCGGGATTGATCGAGGGCGCGCATACCGGAGCCGGGCTGGGGACGCAGTTTCTGCGGCACATTGAGCGCACGCGTTTGCTGGTGCATCTGGTGGATGTGTCGGATGGGAGCGGGCGTCCGGATGTGGTGAAGGACGTTGAGGTGATCCTCGGCGAGCTGGCGAGTTTTGGCGCTGGCCTGGAGACGAAGCCGATGTTGATGGTGGCGTCGAAGATCGATGTGGCGAATCCGGAGAAGCTGAAGAAGTTGAAGGCGTGGGCTACGCGGAAGAAGCTGAAGTTGTATCCGATATCGGCGGTGACGGGCGAGGGGATTGAGAAGCTGAAGTTTGCTATGGCGGAGGGCGTGGAGAAGGTAAGGAAGGCTAAGGCTGCGGAGGCCGAAGTTTCTCGGTTGGGCGCTTAGGTCTGCTGCAACCTCGGCGGTTGCGGTTGGAACTCCCTGCAGCGGAGATGGCGTAGGGGTCCTTCGACTCCGCAGCACGATTCGCTTCGCGGATCGTTTGCTTCGCTCAGGATGACAGGGTGAGTTTAGGATGGCGAGTTGTGGGCGGTTGTGGTTCCCACCCTTCTGCAAAGGGCGCGGAAGGATGGGCAGCCGCCATCTGCCTCTACATGGGCGTGAATCGCGCTTTAACATGCTAGAATTTCCACAGCTTTGACCCTTGCGCCATCCTGGAACCTGTATTGATCGGACATTTGATCGAACTTGCACCTTCCATACTTGCGTCGGATTTTGCTCATCTGGCGGAGCAGGTGGAACGCGCTACGGCGGGTGGCGCGGCGGTGATTCACGTTGACATTATGGATGGGCATTTTGTGCCGAATTTGACCATGGGGCCTCCCGTGGTTAAATCTTTGCGGCGGGCAACCCGGCTTCCGCTGGACTGCCATCTGATGATTGAGAACGCCGACCAGTACATCGCTGATTTTGCCGAGGCGGGAGCGAACTGGATTTCGGTGCACCAGGAAGCTTGCCCGCATTTGAACCGGTCGCTGAATCTGATCAAGCAACATGGCTGCCGCGCCGGGGTGGTGATTAATCCGGCGACTCCGGTGGACACGCTCGGCGAAGTGCTGGATATTGTGGATTATGTGCTGGTGATGAGCGTGAATCCGGGATTTGGGGGACAGAAGTTTATCCCTGGTACGCTGCACAAAATGAAGAAGCTGGCGGAAATTCGAGCTGAGCGAGGGTACTCCTACCGCATCGAAGTAGATGGCGGCGTGGATATGGATACGGTCGCGGATGTGGTGCGGGCGGGGGCGGAGATTCTGGTGGCGGGGAATGCGGTGTTTGGGAAGGGCGACCCGAAAACCAATGCTGAGGCGTTGTTGGAGTTGGCGCGCGGCGCGCGTTTGCAGAAGGTTTAGGTTAGGGGTTGGATTGTAGAGGTTAGATTTTAGATTGTAGATTTAAACCTGGGTCTGAGGTCAGAGGTTGGATTGTAGAGGTTAGATTTTAGATTGTAGATTTAAACCTGGGTCTGAGGTTAGGGGTTGGATTGTAGAGGTTAGGTTTTAGATTGTAGATTTAAACCTGGGTCTGAGGTTCGAGGTTCGATTGCAGAGGTTAATTTTTATGCGGCGTGAGTTTTTTGTTTTGTTTCTGGCATCGCTACTTCTGTTGACGGTGGCTTGCACTAACAAGAAATCGGTTAATCCTTTGGCTAACGTGGGGTCGAAACAGCCGGACAAGGTGCTGTTTGACCGCGCCATGGATGCCATGAAGCACAACCGTTTCGATGTCTCGCGCATGACGCTGCAGACCTTGATCAATACTTATCCGGATTCGGAATTCATTGCCCGAGCCAAGCTGGCGGTGGCGGATTCGTGGTATGCCGAAGGCGGCACCACGGCGCGGCAGCAGGCGGAAATCGAATACAAGGATTTCAAAACCTTCTTTCCCAACATGCCGGAAGCGGCCGAGGCGCAGCTGAAGGTGGCGAATATCCATTATGAAGAGATGGAAAAACCGGATCGCGACTTTACGCACGCGATGCGCGCCGAAGAAGAATACCGGGCGCTGATTCAGGAGTATCCCGACAGCAAGATGGTTCCGAAGGCGAAGCAGCGGCTGCGGGAAGTGCAGGAAGTGCTGGCGGCGCGGGAGTTCGGCATTGGCAAGTTTTATTACATGCGGCTGGCGTATCCGGCGGCGATTGCGCGTTTGAAGACGCTGGTGGACCGGTATCCGCTTTACAGCGGGGCCGACGAGACGCTGTATTTGCTCGGGCAATCGTACGAAGCTGAGATTGAAGTGGTGCGGAAGAACGGCCGCATGAGCGAAGTGGCCAAGGGCAAGATGATCGACGAGCTGACGAAGGACGCGGCGGATGCTTATGGCCGCATCATCACACGGTATCCGGCGATGGACCGTGCGCTGGATGCGAAGGCGCGAATTGAGGCGCTGCATCAGCCGGTGCCGAGGCCGACGCGCGCTATGCTGGAACAGAATAAGAAAGAAGTGGCGAGCCGGCACGAAGCGGGTGCGGTGTCGAGCATGCTGCTGAACTTCGAGAAGCATCCTGATGTGGCCAAGGCGGCGCATGTGGGAGATCCCACGATGAAAGATCCGGAGCCGTTGACGGCAACGGAAGTCGTGAGGGCGATGGCCACGGCGGCTGGAGCCGGTGGCGGTGGCAATCGCGTGGGGGTTGAAACGGTCGACGGGAAAGTTGCGCCGAACGCGGAGCCTCCGCGATCTGATGCTCCTGCAGCTAACGTGGGGGCGGAGATCATTTCGACGCCGCCGGGGACGACGGCGGCTGCTCCAGATCCTGCGGCGGCGACGGCCGAGTTGAAGCCGAATGTCGCGGACCCGAATGAACTGAAACCGAACGTTGCCGCGGCCGATCCGAATGCGCTGCCTCCGCTGCAGCAAAGCAATCAGCTGGACACGGGCAACGGGAGTTCGAGTCCTACTTCCAGCGCCAGCGCTTCGAGTTCGAGCGAAGCGAGCGAACCGATGGCGGATATTTCGTCGAGCAAGAAGAAAAAGAAGAAGGGGATTGGGAAGTTGAACCCGTTTTAGGTTAGAGGTTCGAGGTCAGATTGCAGAGGTGGGATTTTAGATTTTAGAGGTTAGATTGTAGATTTTTGGCCGGTGGCTCTGCGGGCTGCCTACTTCCCCGCCAGGGTTTGGCTTTAAAATCTACAATCTCACTTCTAAAATCTCACCTCTTCCCAGTGGCTTCGCCAGGTCGCCACTTTACGCGCCTTATCTGGCCTTTAAATCTTCAATCTCACCTCTAAAATCTCACCTGTTCCAGGCCTCTTCCGACGGGCTAGGAACGGACGTAACGTGTTACTTCTGCGGGAATCGTTGACTTAGGCTAGAGGACAGGATAGTTTCGCGTTATCTCTCCTTTTGTGCGAAGGAACGACTCTTGGCGCGGAAAATACTGCTTGCCGATGATAGTGTGACCGCCCAGAATATGGGGCGAAAAATCCTGGCCGATGCCGGGTACGACGTCTCCACGGTGAATAACGGCTCTGCCGCCCTGAAGCGAATCACCGAAATTAAACCTGATCTGATCGTGTTGGACGTGTATATGCCCGGCTACAGCGGGCTGGAAGTGTGCCAGCGGCTGAAGGATTCTGAAGAGACGGCGCATATTCCGGTACTGCTGACGGTCGGCAAGCTGGAACCCTTCAAACCCGAGGAAGCGCGCCGGGTACGGGCCGATGCCCACATTGTGAAACCGTTTGAAGCCAGCGAATTGCTGACTGCGATTACGCGGCTCGAGGATCGCATGGTGCCGCAATCCGATGGACGCTTCAGCACGTCGGTTTCGGGCGTGGAGCGGTTCGGCGGCGAGGGCGGGGGCAAAAAAACGGGTGCCGAAGGCGACGCCGATACGGGATGGAAGAGCCGGCTGCGTTTTCCATCGAAGAAAAAGAAAGAAGAAAAGGAAGAGCCGGAACCGGAAGATATTGGCGGGGCAACTTTCCGCGATTTCCGCAAGGGCAAGGGCAAAAACGGTTCGAGGGACACGATCACGGTGAAAGCGCCTGCGCCACCGGGACAGGAACCGGGGCTGGTGCCGGATATTCCGCGGGATATTACTCCGGAAGAGTTGGATGTGCTGAGCGCTCTGGCGGCGAAGCTTGACGGACCGGTTCCGGCGGCTGAAAGCATGGCTCCGGCAGCGGCATCGAACGCGGCGCCGAGTACTGTAGCGGGCAGCGTGGCGAGCGCTTCGGCGGTCGTTGAATCGGCGGTCGTTGAAGCGGCGGTCGTTGAATCGGCGGTCTCTGCATCGGCGCAAGATGAATCTGCACAGGATGAGGCTGCCGCCGCGAGAACGGCCGCGGCTAAGGCTGGACTGGAAGTTCCGGCTGCTGCGGCAGAGATTGCGGCAGAAAAGAAAACAGAAGTTGAAACTCCGGCGGCGGAGCCGGTTGTGGCAGGAGCTAAGGAAGCCATCAGCCATCAGCCATCAGGAACGGCGAAATCAGAGACGCCTGCGGCTGCGGTTGGCGAAGTAAAGGCTGAGGTTGAAATTCCGGTGGAGCAGGTCGAGCTGGCCGCCGAGAATGTAGCGGCTGCGAATTCCGTTGGCAGTTCTAAGCTCGAGAGCAAGGTCGAAGAGAGCAGCGGTGCGGCGATCCCAGCTTCGGCGATGCAGGCTTCGGCGATCCCAGGCTTCGGCGATCCAGGCTTCTGAAATACCGACCGCGATTGTTGTGCCCACGGTGAACACGGCTTTGCTGGCGCAGGAAGCGGCGCCGATCGATAAGGCGGACGAACCGATATTCGATTCCGCGAAGGCCGTAGCCGAAGCCGCGCAGGAAAAGATCGAAGCGAAAGTGGTGGAGGCTGTGGCTGCGGTTGAGAAAGCGGAACCGGCCACGCCGACGGAAGTAGTTGTCGCGACGAACCTCGCATCAAAATCCGAATCTAAATCGGAATCTAAATCAGAAGAACCACGACCGGAAAAGCTGGAGTCGCAGGAAGCGAAAGTTGTCGAAGCAAGAACGGAGCCGGCGGCGCAAGCTGTCGCTGAGACTCCGAAGGCGACGGAACCGGAAGAACCGGCTCCGAGCGACGCGGAGTTGGCGGAAGCTCTGCGACTGTTGACACCTGCCACGGGAGGCGCGGAGTCGGGATTGTCGCAATCTATTCCATCGCACGGAACATTGGTCGCCGCGGGCCAATTGCTGGCCGAAGAAGCAGCGCGCAATGCTGCGGCCGGTCCGCGATGGATGGCGGAACCGGTGGCCCTGAGCGCGGAGGAAGCCGCACTCTCGCTGGAAGCGGAAATGTTCAGCACTTTTGCCACGGCTCCGGCTGGAACAGGCAAGGCCGTGCTCGGCAGCGAACTGGATTCAGTGGGGATCACGGGAGTTTCCGCAATCGCGGCGGCAGTGGAAAACCGGCTGGCAGAAGCGGGCCTGGGAGCGAGTTCGGCGGAACGATCGGGTACGCGTGGCGCAGAGAGCACGGTCACGGAGGTATCTGCCGTGGCAGATGCGGTTGCGCCGGAGCCTGCTGCACAGATTGACGAAAAGAAGATCGAAGCAGAGAAGACGGTGGCGGCACAGATCGAAGTAGAGAAGACTGAATCCGCGCCGCAGGTCTCTCAAGAAGCTCCTGCGGAGGATGTCGCGGTTGCGACCTTTGCCGACGCGGTGGGTAAGAATGACGTTGAGGTGAAGGCGGAAGAGAAAGCAGAGGCCGTTGGTAGCGCATCTGCGGAAGCAACGGCGACGACATCTACGTCTGCGGCAGCATCTACAGGAACGACAGATGCCGGCGGAGAAGAAAATCAAAATTCGAGTTTAGACGCTGGAGGTGAGGACGACATGGCAAAAGAGGGAAAAGGGAAATCAACCTGGCATCAGATCCGCAACGCTCCGGCGAGCGCCCCGGCTGGGACTAATCTGGTGGAAGCGGCGAAGGCTGAGCAAGCGGCAGAGGCTCCAAAGGCGATGGCTGCGGCTGCGGCGGCAGATGGTTCTGGTTCTGGCTCGAGCTCAGGCTCCGACGCGAGCACGATTGCCAGCATAGTGGACAGCGTGATGGCCGATCTTCGCCCGAGGATCGTGGAAGAAATCGCCAAGAAACTGGCCGGCAAGTAAAGCCGCAGCCAGTTTTTTGGGTGCCCGCGCAGAAATCAAGCGTTTAGCTCGTAAATGTCTACTGCCCGATTACGCCGTGAGCATTCCCGAGAAGATCGTACACGGCTCCGGCTACATCGCCGTTATTCGCAATCGCGTACAAGTACAGACTTCCGGCGGTGATGTCCTCCTGGTAGAACGCGCCATCAATGCAGACGAACGAAAAGTTCCCGACGCCTTCGACATTAAAGGCCCAACCCACCATGTCGTCAGAGTCGTTAATGCCGTAAAGAAAAGTCTGGGCGGCAAAAGGGTAATTAACATTCGCGTAGATGCCGTCTTTTAACAAGAAAGCTCGCGGGATCGTCTGCGAATCTACCCAAATACCCACGATGTCTCCGGCCGAGTTAATTCCGGCGGGGTGAGTGGCCAGCGCGCCGGGATAAGCGAGGGTTGTGAAGGCTCCGTTCTGATAGAGAAAACCGGTACTTGAGGTGTTGTCGTCGTAATAGCCGACGATCTGCCCCGCGTCGTTAATCGCGTAGGGCCACACGGACTCCCCTGGGAAGCCGAAGGTGACGGTGGTTTTGCCGTCATAGGTGAAGCCCAACTCCAGGCCGCTTCCCGGATAACACGAGCCCACCATGACTCCGCGGCTATTGATTCCCGTCACAAGGCTCACGGGGCATCCGGGGATCGCCAGTGTCTTATAGGTCGTCCCGTCAAAAGAGAAGGTAGCAGTATTGCCGCCGCCGATGGCGGTTTTACCGTTGAAAGCGATGACTGTGGATAGAGAGGATCCGGGATAATCCACGGAGCGGAACTGGTAGTTTCGTGGCTTTGTCTGGGCCTGGGCTGGGACGGATTGCGCCGGCAGAGGCCGTGGGATAAACGATAGGCTCAATACGGCCATCGCGGCAAGGGAACGCAAGATACGGGTCATCGTGATACGGGTCATAGATCGGCTCTCCTACTCTCACTTCTTACTCTCACTTCTTACTTTCACTTCCTACTTTCAATCAGCGCAAAAAGGGCGGAAAAGATATCATCGGGGGCGGAAAAAGTTTTGTTGAGGCATTACGCTCGGGAGAGGGTGTGCGATCGGCAGAGCTTCATCCCCGCGTTTGGATGTGACGCCGGCACATGGTGTCGAGGCCGGAGGCGCTCACCCTTCGAAAAGCGCGAAGGGTGAGGCAGCCGGGGTTGGGGTGGTGCGTAAGGTGGGCCAGCCGCCCAACTTCTCAATCCGTTTGCGCTCGCTCCAGACATTGAAGTCGTAAAAACGCTTTTGCCAGACTCGATCGGTGGTCGACTCCCAGAGCGCCATCTGTACCGCGGCAGGCCGCGGCCTCTTTTTGTGAAAGCGCCGCGCGAAACGCTGCTTGATGACCTTCATGACCACCGACGGATCGCCGATCTTCGGTTCGGTGAGCAGCAGATGAAAGTGTTCGGGCATGATGACGTATCCGTGCACGACGAAATGATATTTGCGGCGGGTTTGCTCAAGGATGGTTAGAAACAGGTCGCGTCGTTTTTCGTATTGAGGAGAGCCTGGCGGCGATAGCAACTGGCAGTTATGAAATGCAGGTGCTTGGCGCCATAATAGCGGCGGAGGCCGTTCGGCATGCTCCATAATAGGCACAAGAAGTTGAATGTGGCTGTGACCCCGCGAACAGCGGGATTGTGATAATGCGCCCACTCATTCGCAAAAGGCGCGAATGAATGGGGCACCCGGCTGATTAGCCCAGTCGGTGAAGTTGCTTATATGCAAAAACAAACCGTATCGGAATTCCGGATGCCGCTCCCGGGCGGTGGTACGGCCGAAAGCGGTATCCAATTTCAGCACAGGGATTGGCTAGGTTCGGTTCGATTGGAATCCACCAGAGGCACTCGAATGTCGTTTCTTGACAGGGCCTTCGCCCCTTACGGAGAAAATTATAATAATATTGGATCGACTACCGATGTCAACTTCACAGGGGACAATCAGGATTTAGTCGCGGGAACATTTGACACGCCGAACCGGGAACTTAACCCAAATCAAGGGCGTTGGATTTCTCCCGACCCTCGCACTCTGGATGGAATGCGTACTCCTATACGACAAATCCGAACAGCCAGATCGATCCTTCGGGCTTAAGCCCCCAGTTTATCAATGTCCTCTAGACACGGGATGCTGGACTGTGACAAATGGTGGATCAACCGATGCGGGGTTTGACGAGTTCGACGGGATTGCAGGAGCGCCAACACCCCTCCAGATATACCAGGCACAAGTGGATTGTGGATTCAATCCGGGATCTTGTGGTGATGGTGTACCGGGGACGCCTGGCGGTCCGATTTGGATACCTCAATCCACGATTTCATTTGTTGGGAAGGACTCTACGTACGCGGGGACTCTTATCGGCTATGACTGGGCTCTTGGACTACACCGGGAGAATGGATTGGTGATCTTCCAGTAGGGAATGACTTTATCAATTGCCCACAGGGCTGTAGCCAGATTTGGCAGAATGCGAATCAGATCACTGACCCCCGTACTCTTGCTCGTGGTACGCGGCCAGCTTATTGTTCGGCGGAACGCCCGCGATAGCTGCCATTACCAGCTCCATGGATATCCTCATAGGCGAAGGCAACCCGTTCCATGTTGCATATGGAGTCGACGGTACTTGGCTGAACGCCGCAGGTGATGACTTCTTTGACATGGAGGTAGAGAGTGGAGAGTCTTATGTCAGATTGATGAATATGAGTGAACAAGGATTCCAGTTCAGCGTGCCGGTCCTTTTTCCAGAAGCTGTACTTGGTACAGAAGGTGCCGAAGCCTGGTCCTGCGTCACAGCTGCGTGCTCCGCGTTTTTGAGCGGTTGGGGAATCCCATGAGCCGACACGAAATCTGAATATGAAGAGAAAGAGAAAAACGTTCATTGAAGTGGAACACCAACAACTGGAGAGCGCTAATAGATTGAAAAGCCGTTCGATTTTTGAGGTCAGCGAGGAGCGTTTGCCCCTAGAGGCAAGGGGATATCTAGCGACCCGACCCTTTAGAGATCCGGCTGCACTAGATATCGTCCGAAGGATCGCGTTCGGGTTGCGCGAACGAGGTTACGAAGTCACGGAGCCCAAGCATGGTAGAGCCTGTGATGCGATTTTTCGTTGCAGGTTCAAAGGTTTCAATATCACCCTCATCCTCCTCATCGATGATCGTAAAAACGGAACGATCAAAGGCCGCATGGTCACTTGGAAAACCAGAAAGCCACTCCTCACGAGGCTCTTACATGGAGAACTGTCGACACCAGAGATGAAAGAGTGGTGGAAGGGGCTTTCCTCGGCGCTCGATCGGCAGCTCAGAGACACAGTCGGTGAAGAAGTTCATACAGTGGAAGAACAAGAATAGCGCTGGGACAACGGAGTTTGGCACGACTGTGCTGACGAGAAAGTCATCCGTTCAGATCCAATCACGGGCTAAGATAATACATCAAACCATCCAACAATACTAACTCGCCAACCTTAGCCTAACTTAGTTTCGCACAAATCACTACCCTCGCTCACATCCCTTCGATCCTCTCGATCGACGTGGGCTCCCCGCGCCTTTAGGGTTCTAATTCTGTGGTCCTGGTCAGGGTGTAGCAAAATCCCCTCGTGCTGTATATACCCCTCCACAGTTTGACCCGTCTTTTCTAACGCCTGTAAGATCGAACATCTAGTCTCAGTACTCAGGAACAGCGCTCGTCCTGAACCGAGGTGAGATGGATTAATATTTCACAGCTACCCTCCGATTCCTGATGCGGTTACATTTGCGCGGTACGAATCGGATTTGGCGGTACGACAATTTCAACCACTGGTGTCGAGGCCGCAGGTGCTCGACCTTCGGAAAACACGAAGGGTGAGGCAGCCCGGTTTTGGGGTGGTGCCAAGGTGGGCCATCGCGCCACGGTGGGGACACCGTCGGGCAATTAAGTGAAAATTGAATCTACTTCACATCGGATAAGACCTGGGATAAGACCTGGGATAAGACCTGGGATAACACCTGTGTTCCTCGTGCGAGTTCTTCTCGTCGGGTATCTTCTCGTTGCCGATGCGCACTATGGTCTCGCGCAACCGACGAAAATTCGAAAATCCACGCCTGGCGCGACTACAGCGCACGAAACTTGTCCACGCCCGGCCGCGTCCAGCGCTTTACCCGAGCCAACAAATTTGCGCAGCAAAAACGGCATCTTAGTTGTCGACTTCGCGTTACGGAGCGATGTGGATGCACACGGTCGCGCTCGCTATTGCTACATTTATGACGATAGAGTCGAATCTCCGAACCTTCGTCTCAATCCGGGCGATCTTCTCGTGCTGCGACTGAAGAATGAGCTGAGGGCGACGGCAATGTCTCCCGTTTCTGCAGTGATGCTTTTATCCCCGCCCACGAGAACTAACTCAAAATCCAGTTCGACAGCGACGGCAATACCAGCGTCCTCGGCAAACGACGGGAATATCAACGCTGCGATGAGGGCAGCGAATGACCCGTGTGTCGAATCTCCGATGAGTGCAGCTTCAACCAATCTTCATTTTCACGGTTTGATGATCCCTCCGGTGTGTCATCAAGACGACGTATTGCATACCTCGATTCAACCGGCCGATGCTGCCTTTGAATATCGGATTCGCATTCCGGCGTACCAGCCACCGGGATTGTATTGGTACCACCCTCACCTTCATGGCCTGACCCGCGAACAAGTGGTAGGCGGAGCTTCGGGTGCGCTGGTCGTCGAAGGCATCGAGCGCGCCAACCGGGAAGTTACGGGATTGCCGGAGCGGGTCTTCGTGATACGAGACGAGGATTTGTTAAATCCGACTGCCGTGCCGTCCACGAACATCCCAGCAGCGCCTCCGGCGATTCTTGATCGCGATGGCGATGCTAGAAATACGGCGAACGGTTCCGGAACTCCGGCAAAAGACCTTTCGCTCAACTTCGTTTCTGTTCCTTATCCTACCTATCGACCTGCCACGTTACGGATGCGCCCGTTGGAGCGGCAGTTCTGGCGCGTCGTGAATGCTTCTTCGATCACTTACCTTAATTTGCAGATGCTGGTGGAGGAAAAGCCGCAGGCGCTCGGCGTGGTCGCGGTGGATGGCGCTCCGGTGAACGACAATGGCCATGGCGGCAATTACGTGATTTCGCAGACTCATATCGGCATACCTCCGGGAGGAAGAAGTGAATTTATCGTGAAGGCTCCTGCGGAAGGAACGTCGGCGACCTTGATTACTCGCAGCGTGAATACGGGGCCAGCCGGGGAAAACGATCCGACGCGGCCGTTGCTCAGCATAGTGACTTCTGCGGACGCGCCCGAACCGCAGTCATTCTTACCTGCAGTCGCTTCAAGCGGAGAGGCCACCGCCAAGCCCGACCTGCCCTGGCTGGGAAGCGTGAAACCGATTCGGACGCGCAGACTTTATTTTTCAGAAGCGCCTCAGAATCCGAGCGACCCGAACGGCGCAACGAACTTCTACCTGACGGTTGAAGGACAAACTCCGGCGCTGTTCGATCCCGATCATTTCCTTCCGAATATCGTGGTGCAGCAAGGCGACGTGGAGGATTGGGTGATTGAAAACCGTTCGCAGGAACTGCACGACTTCCACATCCACCAGGTGCATTTTGTAATGCTGGAGTGGTTTGGCCTGCCGATTAATGAGCCGTTCCTGCGCGACACCATTCCGGTGCCCTTCTGGGATGGCAGAACGAAGCAATATCCGAGCGTGAAGTTGCGCATGGATTTTCGCGATCCGCATGCGATCGGCCTCTTTCCTTACCATTGCCACCTACTGGAGCACGAAGACGGAGGGATGATGGGAGTGATACAGGTTGAACCAGCGAAGAACGATCCGTTGATTGCTCCGAACGGCGGTAGTCTTACTCCGCCTCCGCCGAAATAGGGCTTCCCGTTTACAGCTCTTTACAATTTATGCGGCGACAGCCAAGGTTCCATTTCCGGGGGTCCCAATGTTAAGGAAATGTGAATTTTATGTTACGGGAATGTAAATAAATGGAGTATAAGGATGGGTCATCGTAGCCGTGGCCCGTTCTTGCGGTGGTTTCGTGCCCAGAGCCGAGGACACCACATCGCGGCTCGTTACTCCCAGGGAGGATCTATGACCAAGAAATCACAAACGATGACGGCATTGCTGTTTCTAGCCAGCTTTTGCGTTGTTGCCCCATTGTCGGCGGCGGATGGCAAACCGTCTAAGAATCGCCAGACCAGCACACCGATCACGCACGTGGTGATTATTTTCCAGGAGAACGAATCTTTCGATCATTATTTCGGCACCTATCCGGTGGCGGCAAATCCCCCGAACGAAACGGTTTTCAAGGCGCGTCAGAATACCCCCGCGGTGAATGGGCTCAATACCGGGCTGCTGACCATGAACCCCAACGGAAGCGCAGCTCAGCCTTTCCGTCTCGATCCCAGCCAGAATTACACTTGCGATCAGACTCACAACTACACGCCGGAACAGCAGGCATTCGACGCGGGACTGATGGACAAGTTCCCGCAGTTTACAGGGGTGGCGTGTTCGGCAACCACCTATCCTTCACTGGCTCCGTACGGCACGAGCGTTGTCATGGGTTATTACGACGGCAACACGGTAACCGCGCTGTGGAATTACGCGCAGTATTTTGCCATGAGCGATAACTTCCACGGCACCAATTTTGGTCCTTCAGCGGTGGGAGCTGTGAATCTCGCATCGGGGATGACGGGCGACATCCGATACACGGCTGACGATAAATATGGCGACCTGGCCTACGATGTGGTGGATAACACGATGATTGGGGATCCCGATCCCTGGTACGAAGACTGTTTCAGCTACGATCGCGTTTCGTTCCATGGTAAAAACATCGGCGATCTTCTGAACGCACAGGGAGTGACCTGGGGCTGGTTCCAAGGCGGGTTTACGCCTTCATCGCCGTATAGCCCAGGTCATCGGGCGCAGTGCAACACGACGACGAACCGCCTCGATGGCACTCCCGAGGTAGCCTATGCCGGGTATCACAATCCGTTCCAGTTTTACGAGACCACCAACAACAAGCACCACATCGCTCCGGCGAGCGTAGCGGAGGTGGGGAATAACGGACCAGCGAACCACAATTACGATCTGACCTATTTCTGGCAGGCGGCGTCGGCGGGAAATCTGCCGGCGGTCAGCTTCCTGAAAGCAGCTCGCGCACAGGATGGCCACCCGAGTAACTCCTCTCCTCTCGACGAGCAGGGATGGCTTGTGAGCACGATCAATCAACTGCAGCAACTACCGGAATGGGACGGGATGGCGGTCTTTATTGCCTGGGACGATTCGGACGGCTGGTATGACCATGTGATGGGGCCGATCATGAATCAGTCAACCAGCACCGCCGATGCTCTGACGGGCGCAGGAGCGTGTGGCTCGGGCGCAGATTCGCTGGCTGGGCTCCAGGCGCGGTGTGGGTACGGTCCACGGCTGCCTCTGGTTGTGGTTTCGCCGTACGCCAGGGAGAACTACGTGGATAGCGGAGTACTCGACCAATCGTCGATTACCCGGTTCATCGAAGACAACTGGGGGTTGGGCCGCATCGGCAAAGGATCGTTCGACGTTATCGCGGGTGACGTTTCGCCCATGTTCAACTTCAAACACAAACGCGACGATCGTGTTTTTCTGGAGCCTGGAACGGGAAAGGTTGCGGCCATCGCCCACTAACGAATAAGGATGATGTCGCACATTTCTTAATTCGACTTAGCGGTGCCCATCGGAGCGGGACCTTTTCGTGGTCCCGCTTTCGGGGCGGACTTCCCTGTACGTATTAGCCTCGAATCTCCCAGTGCTAACCTCATCGCTGTTTACCACTCGGTAGTGAGGGCAGTTTCAAAGAGCTCGTCCTCCTATCCCAGTTGAGAGTTTAGAGGTAGATTTTAGAGTTGAGATTTTAGATTGCAGAGGTTTCAATTTTGCAGCCTGACCTCTGACCTTTTAACCTTTAATCTCCGATCTTGCATGGAATCCCTTTTGCTTAGGACGCAGCGGCTGGAATTGAGGGCTGCGACTTGTGAGCTGGCTGCGGCCGATCTTAGCGACCGCTCTGAGTTTTCGCGGCTGCTTGCGGCCGACGTTCCTACGGACTGGCCGCCTCCGCTGAATGACGACAATTCGAAGGGGTTTACTTTGCGTTATCTCACGGAAAATCCGGATGCTGCGGGTTGGGCGGCGTGGTACTTCCTGGCGCCGGGTAAGTCGGACACGAAAGCGCAGGCCGTGGGTATTGGCGGATTCACGGGAAAGCCCAACCAGGAAGGCGAAGTCGAGGTTGGGTATTCCATGATGCCGAGTTGGCAGGGATCGGGGATGGCGACAGAAGCGGTCGCGGCGCTGGTTGCTTGGGCGTTCTCCCATGCGGAGGTGCGGCTGGTGACGGCGCAAACGCTGCCGGCGCTTGCGGCTTCCATCCGTGTGCTGGAGAAAAATGGCTTCGTTCTGCTTGGCGCGGGATCCGAAGAAGGCGTGGTGCGATACGAGCGTGGCAGAAAGTAAGCCGATGACACACGGTCTATGAGGGCGTTCCAATCCGCGGCTGGTGCGTATATATTTCCGGTGTGCAGATAGATCGACGAACATTTTTGGAGTATCTCGGTGCGGCGACAGTTACGCCGATTCTGTCCGTTTCGCAGGAGGCGAGTGGCATGTGGGGATTAATTTCGAAGATCACACTTCTTCCTGGGAAGCGCGACGAAATGATCGACGTGCTGCGGGAGAGCGCGGCCGATATGCCGGGGTGTCTGAGCTACGTTGTGGCTAAAGATGGGGCTGACGAGAATGCGATATGGGTGACGGAGGTTTGGGACAGTAAGGCTAGTCACGACGCATCCTTATCTTTGCCGGCTGTGAAGAATGCGATGCCTCGAGGCAAACCACTCGTTTCGAATTTCGAGAGGATCGCGGTGACGAATCCGGTGTGGGGAGTGGGGCTAGCGGGGGCTAAGGGGCGGTGAGGGAGTGAGTGATGCGAACTATTGTTATTTTTCTAGGGGCGATGGTCGTATCGTTCGTGGTGGATGGGGTGTTGAGGCACTTTCTGATACCCGACTTCGGTCAGATAGTTGTTCGGATGTCCACTGCGCCTGCAGATAGCCTGCAGTGGAATGAAATCTGGCAGCGGTGGCATCACATAAACATTATCTCTGTATTCGTCCTTGCTCCGATAGCTGGCTTCGCGGGTGGGACATTTGTCGGCCTGCTTCAGAGGAATTATGCAGCGCTTGTTGCTGCATGCACCCAGATACCCGAGTTACTGTTTCAAATGTGGTCCGGTCGTGCTCAGTCCTGGGCCCATTCGCCAGCCGGTGCCGCATTGGCTCTTGGTCAGCATCTCTTGCCGGTCATTGCGGCGATCCTGGCTGCCGTACTTTTCCGTCGCATGAGAGAGGGCTGGCCTGGCTTTGCGCTCGCGCGACAAGTGGGTGCATCAGCTGCGGACCGATAGCGTGGAATTCCAGTGTTTGTGGGTGACGCGTGAACATGGTGTCGAGAGCGGAGGTGCTGACCCTACGAAAGGCGCGAAGGGTGAGGCAGCCGGGGTTGGGGTGGTGCAAAGGTGGGGCAGCCGCCAATTTTCTCGAGTAGCCCCGTAAACTGTGGGGGATAATGCTCTTGAGGAAATGTAACCAAGGAGGTGGATAGTGCGGTCAAGACAAACCAATCAATGGTGGCGAGAGCCAGCGTTCGTTCTGCCAGCCACTGCTGCCGTGTTTTTCGCCTTAGTGTGGCCGCTCTACAACCTCACCAGGACCAGCTGGGGAAAACATCCGAACGTCCAAGATCATTGGTGGGCTTTTACCGTCTTGTACTTCGGTCTTTTCGCTTGGTGTGAATTTGTCGCACTTGGGTGTAGATTGTGGGACTTTCTGCCTATGGTGAATGCTTTGTTTTTCGGCATGATGGCAGCTGTTGTTGTGGCGCTGCGTGAACCCGTTTTGACCGCCACCCTTGAGAAGATTGGCTTCGGGTACGCTTATTTATGTGTTTTGATACCTGCGCTCTTCCTACTGACTACCGTCGAGGTCGTGCTGGTGGCGCGAGAGAACAAACGAGTCCTGGCGGGTGGCGAGCTCTAGTGCATCCAGGCGGACGTATCAGCGGTACTTTCCGCTGGACATCAATGGACATCCTGACAGGTAAAAGTCAAGAGTAAGACGAAGGCCGGATTGTACTTGAGGAGAATACTCTCAAAGTGCTATTACAAACGGTCAAGTTAGCCAATGGACTCGAATCGGTGGCGAGTGGCCGACCGCGCTGAAAATGCGAGCGTCGACCCGAGGGGGCCCCCAAACCTCAATTCCGGTAGGGGTGTATCACTTTTCCCCTCTGTATAGCTAACCCCCTCTGCAGTTTGACGGGTATATACAGCACGAGGGGATTTTGCTACACCCTGACCCAAGACCACAGAATTGGAACCCTAAAGGCCGGGGAGCCCGCGCGAGAGAGGGAACGGATAGGGGTGGAGCCTGCAAGCTATCGAGAAGGGCTACGGGATGCAATGAGGAGAAAGGCTGGCGACGGGTCAAGATTCTTAGCTAGTGTAACGCCTACGGGTGACTTCTAGACCGATCCGGGCCGCAGAAGTTAACTAATGAAGGAATTGGTGCAAAATTGCTTTCCCCAGGAATGGTGATGATGGCCAAAACCCACCAGCGTGTAAGTCGCATCCTTGGATACCGGCAGATCAGAATTAATGCAAGCCTCAAACGGGCGATCTGGTCGTCCATGCTCGCTATCCCTTGCGCCCTAGCCGCGACGGGAATTTCGGATAGCACCGCCGTGTCCGACGCCTTTCGATACATCTTCTCACCCGGAACGATGCTCGCAATTCGTGTTGTCCATGCCGAACCAGTCCATCGGGGGTTGGGTGCATTTATCGACGCTCTGAA
Organism: uncultured Acidobacteriaceae bacterium; assembly: GCA_963807725.1. Lineage (GTDB taxonomy): Bacteria > Acidobacteriota > Terriglobia > Terriglobales > Acidobacteriaceae > Acidiflorens. Next base: position 3,369 of record CAWECL010000019.1, on the reverse strand, counting down.
TTGGTACGGAAGAGTGGGGTCATTCGCGTTGATGATAAACACGGTTCTGTACGGGCTCTTCATCTTTGGAACGATGACTACCATCTCTGGACTCAGGGCCGAAAAACGTTGATCCGTAGTTTGCGACAAATCACCACTCTAAAACAAAGTCGGCGGTGTCAAGCGATCTTCGAGCTCATTGCATGTGCTCGAACGCTGGTGACTGCTAGACTCCCCGCACGGAAACCGAGAGCAATAACCTCAGCCTGATTCAACCTCGGACCGTTGAGGGGCAACCGATTGCAGCCCCTTCACGTCTTAGAATGGGACGTGTCCCTATTCCACTCGCTGAGCAGTAGTGCCAGCTCTTGAGTCTTTCGCTGACAACTTATCCCCGGCAGACAAGTGCGCGCCACCCGACTGTTTCAGGAACAGAATCAAAACTCCCGAGATGTGAGGATTCAATCTCGCTTGAGGCATGTTCGCCAAATCATTTCCAGACACCTTGAGCTTGAGAGTGTTGCAGTCGAGGGAACTGAGGGCCTGAGGACCGGGGCTGACGACGATTGTCTCTTGTTGATCGGATTGAATACAGAACGCATGGCCCCAGGCATCCTTTCCCGTTGACACCACATTAAGCAGAGTTCCGGCAATTGGCACCGACTTCGCGATGCCCCATCCAGCTTGTGTTGCGAATGGATAGAATGCTGTCAGTTGAATGCCTGCGATGCCCATGAAGGAGCCACTTGTATCTTGCTGGGTCGCGCTATATACGGTAGACGTTACACCCACGCCGACCTGGAACAGGGTTGCAGCAGTTGACTCGCCGGGAACAAATCCGACCGCGTCGAGCGTAAGTGAAACTGCATTTTTCTTCAGCGCTTGGCCAGCGCAGTGTGTCTTAGTCGGCTGTGGAGTTTGAGGCCCGTTGTTCGCGGCCTCGGGAGATGCGCGGGCAGCCCGCCTCATCCGCCCCATCTGAGCACCTGGACGAGGGCTAGTAGCAACATACCGGCAGCTAAGGCGGTCAGAAACAATCCCCCATTTAGCAGATTCGCGCTGGCGCGGAGCACAGAAGCCGTCGTGGAGTTTGGAGAAGGCCACTCTTGGCTCTGGATAAGAATCCTTATCTCCTCATGCCTACGCAGGGCAAAGCGCCACCACCCGATGAGCGCAAACATTGCAGCCACCAGGCCAGTAGCGGCGGGGAACGGCAGGGAGTTTAATCGCCTGACAAGCAGAATAGCGGTAGCGCCTAAATCCGCAAATATAAAAATGGTGCCGAAAAAAAAGTAGTACGAACGACTTGCGGGCTGCGCAAAGAACCTTGGCTCGCCATCGTATGTGCTCATCTTAACTCCTCCCAATAGTTAGCAATAAACGGAGCGCGTCTTCAGATCATAGGCATAGCAATAATGCCGCGGGCACGCCAACCGCTAGAACGGGAACCGCGACCTCGGGCGCAATGACAAAGCCTCCTACTTCCCCAGCTGTCGTCAAGCCTCCTGTGATTATTGAAGGTACAGCAACCGAGGGAAGGGCACCGGGGCCAGCCACAAAACCGAAATATGTAGCCGCCGCTCCGGCGGCAGCACATATCTTGTCCTTCGTAGAGCGGTTTTCGATTGGATTAGGTGGTTTGGGGACGCCTGGACGCTGTGCCTGCGGTTGTCCGTTGTTTGCGGCACCATTACCGGCGGCACCATTACCGACTCCCGTTATCAAACTATAACTAAAGAAACCGGAGTTAGGCAAGTCTGTAAAGGTCTCTCCAACCACCTGCAGGTCATAGGAGGGCGCATGAGTTACTTCATATCAGTACCCCTGGGTGCCCCAATTCACGACTTCGCGCTCTTTGTGCGAATCAGTGGCGGCGTTCCATCCGGATGGATCAATTCCTTTCGCCGGGTGCCCCATTCATTCGCGCTTTTGGCGAATGAGTGGGCGCTGCGGGCGGCTCTTCTCGTTAAACTTCTCTACCGGACAGGGTTTGATTTCCGTCGCCCACTCCTGATGATTCACCCGCACCGCTCCCACTTCACCATAAGAGTATGCGCGGAAACTGCTCCATGCCCAGTGTTCCGGACGCTCCACCAAACCGCGTTTCACCGGATTGCGGTGCATGTAGCGCAACTTCTCAATCCGTTTGCGCTCGCTCCAGACGTTGAAGTCGTAAAAGCGCTTTTGCCAGACTCGATCGGTGGTCGACTCCCAGAGCGCCATCTGTTCCGCGGCACGCCGTTCGGCATGCTCCATAATAGGCACAAGAGGTTGAATGTGGCTGTGACCCCGCGAACAGCGGGATTGTGATAATGCGCCCACTCATTCGCAAAAGGCGCGAATGAATGGGGCACCCGGCGAATGGACAAAATCCTGTCGCCGCCGCCAATACCGCATTTCAACAGAACGCAACTTCTGCCGCCGATAAGTCTTGGACCGACGTGGGTGATACTGTTTCAGAGGGCGACCAATGATAGAGGACAAATTAGGCCTGTTCACCGCAATCATTCCGACGACGCATACCACGGTGTTGCGTGGCCTATTCCAATGGTTTGCCGCCGCTACATTTGTGCTCGTTTTCTCTAGCGGGTCTATTGGTAAGAGTTCCGCACCATCTCAAACGCCTTGCCTTTGCCAATTTTCCTCAATTCTCAAGAATGATGGTTTCGACGTACCTGGCGTCGATGGCGCGGTTCCTAAGTCTCCCCGTGCTCGTTATAAGTCAGATAATCTGCAGGAAATTGTGTACGCTACGATGATGAAGCCAGGCGGCGAACCGAGCAATATCATTTGGCTGCACTGCGCTAGAGACTTGCCCGGTGTCACCCAGATCCAAACCATTGACGTGGAAGTGTTGCAACTGTGGAAGTTCGATGTCGACGGTAAAGTATTTGCATATGGTCTGACTGCAGGTTGGGTGGGCCGGGAAGATAAGACCGGCAAGCTCGTCCGACTCGGCACGGCCGAGGACAAGTTGTTTTACGACACTGACGGCTCGGGCAAATTCAAACTAATGAAGAACGCAGATTTTCCATTTTTCATTGAAGTGCCCCGGTGGGTCTTAAAATAAAAGCCCGCGTAAACGCCGCAACCGAGTCCGCGCTTATGGTAGGCTCCACCCGCCGAATGTCAACCGCTTCCTTACTGTTAACCACTCAGTAACGAGACCGGTTTCAAAACGCTCTACCTCCTATCCCCTCCACAGTTTGACCCGTGTTTTCTAACGCCTGTAAGATCAGAGAACCAGCTCTCAGTACTCAGGAACCGCGCTCGGCGCTGAACGTTTCTCTGTCAGATCCGCGAACAATTGGGTGGTTGCGCTGTTTTTGAATACGATTGCTTGCTTGGTGCTCTCACAAATGCCGCATGAACTGCCGAAAACTTATGAAC
>CAWECL010000018.1:0-248172 GCA_963807725.1 uncultured Acidobacteriaceae bacterium | reverse complement strand
CGATCTGGTCGATCGCTTCCCACTGCTGGAGGCATTTCTCCCCGAAGCGCAAGAGGCTTGGCAAGCCAGCGGCAACACGAGAGCGTGCTCCGATCTTTGGGCCGAAACGCTTCCGGGCGGCGGCGAGTCCCACCTGCAAGCCTGGGCTTTCAAGATTGCCGAGCGGCAAATTCTGTTGATCGAGGCCGCCGACATTCTGCACCGTGAACGGCAGCAGGTTCTGCAGTATGCGCACGAGACAGCGCTGCAATATGACACGATTGCTCGTCTGAGTCTTGAACTTAAGCGCGCGACGCAAGCGAAGAGCGATTTTCTGGCCACGATGAGCCACGAAATACGCACCCCGATGAATGCGATTCTGGGCATGGCGGAGATTCTTGCCGAGACTTCATTGACCACCGAGCAGCGCCGCTGTGTCGACACTTTTCAGCGCGCGGGCAACAGTCTGCTCGATCTGCTCAACGATGTTCTGGACATGTCGAAGATCGAAGCGGGGCGCCTTACGCTTGAAGCCGTGCCCTTCGATTTGCGCGATGTGATTTCCCAGGTAGTAGAACTTGCCAGGATTCGGGCGTCCGAAAAGGGAGTGAAGATCGAATATGAAATTGATGCGAAAACAGGTTCATGGCTAAGCGGGGATCCGGTGCGCCTGCGCCAGGTGCTGATCAATCTGCTGGGAAATTCCACGAAGTTTACCGAACGAGGGCAGCTCACGTTGAAAGTTGCTCCGAACCTGAGGAGCAGCGGTCCGGGTTCGTTGCTCTTCGCCGTCGCGGACACCGGGATCGGGATTTCGCCGGAGCAGATAGCGAAGATCTTTGAGAGTTTTTCCCAGGCCGATTCTTCGACCACTCGCAAATACGGGGGTACCGGGCTGGGATTGAGCATCTGCAAAAAACTAGTCGAGGCGATGGGCGGCAAGATCTGGGTGGAAAGCGTGGTGGGAGCCGGGAGCACGTTTTTCTTCACGGTTGAATTCGAAATCGCGGAAGCTCCAGCAAGGGGGACGACGGTTTCGACGGCGGCTGATCTTCCGGCAACGGCCGTCGAGTCTTTACGGATACTAGTTGCCGACGATTCCGATGACAGCCGTTCGGTGATCCGGGCGTATCTTCGCCAGCTGCCTTACGAACTCGACTTCGTCGGGGATGGTTTCTCGGCACTGCAGGGATTGCGAACGGGCAGGTACGATCTGGCGCTGATCGACATTCACATGCCGGTCATGGACGGATACGACACGGTGCGGACCTGGCGCGAGCACGAACGGCTGCAGAATCTTCCGGCGCTGCCGGTTTTGGCGTTAACCGCCGACGCCTTTAGGGATGCCATCGAAAAAAGTACAGCCGCCGGCTTCACCACACACCTGGCAAAACCGATTCGCAAAACGATTCTGGTGGAAGCGATTGCGAAACACGGGCGCGGCCGTCCTCAGGCTGCCACGGAACCAAAGCTAGCCATCGTGATCGGGGAAGAACTCTCGGCCATTGTGCCCCGGTTTCTTAAGAATGTTCGGCGAAATTGCGCTGTCATCGAAGAAGCGGCCGCGCGCGCCGATTTTGAAACGATTCGCTCGCTGGCGCACAATATGAAAGGGACGGGCGCATCGTTTGGCATCCCGCAAATCACCGAAATGGGCGACCAATTGGAACGGGCGGCCAAAGCGGGGGATGGCGATTCAGCCTTAAGGATCAACGCCAGCCTTACGCATTTTCTCGATTCGATCGATGTGCATTACCGATAATCGCGTCCTATTTACCCCGAATCGGCTGGAAATCGGGGTGCAGACACCCGCTATCACCCTAATCCTCTGGTTTAGGGTATTACTTAAAAGTTACTAGGGTGACTAGGTCCATCCCGGGGGCGATTCCGGCGGTATAATCGTATATACTTCCTCGCTAGAAGTGCCCCGCAGGCTCGCACGCGGGCTTGTTCGATGAGGCTCTCTCCCCCCGCCTCTTGATGTTCCTAAATAGCGACCATGGGTGATTCAAAATCACGTCCGGAAAAGCCTGTCCCCAAGAACCCCACCCCGCCTGGGGTGAGGACTCCGTTTGCCGGGGAGAGTTCTTCGAGCAATGCGCAGCCTTCCGGTCCGGACGACGCGACTCAGTTCGACGCGACCATAGCCGACCTTAGCCCAAGCCCGAGTTCCAGGCCTAGCCCCCGCCCCGATCCTAGGATGAGCGATCCAAGGATGAGCGATCCGGACGCCACGCTGGCGGATCACAATACTCCGGTAACACCTGCAAGTTTTTCACGGCGAACTCCCGCGCCGACGCCGGCTCCCAGCCGTTATTTCGGCTCGAATGCCAGCGCGGCGGTGCTGGAGATCGGCGACAGACTGGGCGGGCGCTACGAAATTCTGCAATTGCTGGGCGAAGGCGGAATGGGCGCGGTCTACAAGGCAGCCGACAGTGAACTTGACCGCTTTGTGGCGCTGAAAGTAATTCGGCCCGAACTGGTTTCGAACCCATCGATCCTGGCGCGTTTCAAGCAAGAGTTGTTGCTTGCGCATCAAGTCACGCATCGCAACGTGATTCGAATTTACGACCTCGGCGAGGCGGAGGGCCTGAAGTTCATCACGATGGAATACATCGAGGGAAAAGATTTACGGTCCCTCATCCGCGCGAAGGAGAAATTCAGTCCCGAAGAAGCGGTCGATGTGATTCAGCAGGTTTGCAACGCTCTGGAGGCGGTGCATAGCGTTGGAGTGATTCACCGCGACCTGAAGCCGCAAAACATCATGCAGGACAGCTCCGGTCGAATCCTGGTGATGGATTTCGGTTTGGCCCGCACCCTTGAGGGCGACGGGATGACGCAGACTGGCGCTCTGGTCGGCACCATGGAGTACATGTCGCCGGAACAAGCGCTGGCACAGGATCTGGATCAGCGTTCCGACATCTTCGCCATGGGCCTGATCTTGTACGAATTGCTGACCGGCAAGACGCCGTTCAAAGCCGAGAGCGCTTTGGCCAGCCTGATCAAGCGTACGCAGGAACGCGCCATCCCCGTATCGGATGTTGACGCTCAGATTCCAGGGGCGTTGAGCGGGATCGTGAGTAAATGTCTGGAGCGCGATGTCAATCAGCGCTACCAGAATGTTTCGGAAATCCTCGCCGACCTGAATACCTGGAAAGACAAGCGCGCTGCCGGCACTATCAATTTTGGCGAGACCGTGAAACCGTGGGGCCGCACGATTCCGTGGCCCATGATTACCGGCGTTCTCACCGCCTTGGCAATAGCACTGAGCGGGTACCTGCTTCGCGATCGGCTGTTTAAGGCAACGCCGCACGGAGCGTCCGTAACCACTCCTGGGAAACCCGCTGTGTCGTTGGCGATTCTGCCTTTCCGCAACGCCTCCGGCGATCCCGCTCTGGATTGGCTGGGGCCGAGCCTGGCCGATATGTTGAGCACCGACGTGGGCCAGTCATCACAGTTGCGCACGGTGAGCCCGAACAGCCTGCACCAGGTATTCTCCGACCTGCGTGTTTCTTCGAACACCGTGCTGGATCCGGTCATGATTCGCCGGGTCGCCGATTTCAGCAGCGCCGATCGCGTGGTCTGGGGACAGTATGCCAAATTCGGCGATCAGATTCGGATCGACGCTACCCTGCAGGACATCAAGAACGGCAGTATGCTTCCGCTGAAGATCGATGTGCAGGGCGAAAAAGAGATTCCTGCTGCCGTGGATCGGCTGGCGGATTCCATACGCCAGAAGCTGGCGCTGCCGGATGATGTGCTCAAAGAACTCAAGGCCAGCTCTTTTCAACCCACGTCCCAATCGATTGCCGCCTTGCGCGATTACCAGCAAGGGATCGAGTTTCAGCGGGACGGGAAGAATCTCGAAGCGCAGAAACAATTTGATTCGGCCACCAAGGAAGACCCGAAATTCGCGCTCGCATTTGCACGGCTGGCCCAAACCTATAGCAGCCTGGGCTACGACAATGAAGCAGAGCAGTCCGCGAAAAAAGCGGCCGGGCTGAGTCAGAATCTTCCGGAAGCAGAGAAGTATCTGATTTCCGCGATCCAGTTGCAGGTGGTTAAGAATTATCCCGAAGCCATCAAGGCTTACGAAAATCTGGCCAAGGTTTCTCCTGACAATTCGGACGTCAGGTCGACGCTCGCCGGCCTCTACCAGGACTCGGGCAACCTCGGGAAAGCGCGCGAGTACTACCAGAAAATTCTGGCGGCCAACCCGAAGGATGTTGCCGCAACTCTCGACCTGGGCCGGGTCGATATCAAGAGTGGTGACCCGCAAGGCAGCCTTGAACCGCTCAATCGCGCGTACAGCCTCGCTGCTCAAGTTGGCAACGAGGAGCAGGAAGGCACCAGCCTGCACCTGATGGCTGTCGCCTACCGGATGTTGAGCAAGCCGCAGGAAGTGCTGCGCAACGAGCGCGAAGCACTCACCATCTGGCGCCGCATCGGCCAAAAGCGTGGCCTGGCTTTCAGCTTGAACGAAACGGCCAAGGCCCAGGCTTCGCTAGGCAACTCTAAAGATGCTCTGGCCAATTTTCAGGAAGCGCTCCAGATTCGGCGCGATATCGGCGATAAGCGCGGCATCGGCGATACCCTGATCGACCTCGGAAATTATCACGATTACCTCAACGACCATGACCAGGCGCTCAAGATGTACAAAGAAGCCCTGGAAATTCAGCGCGATCTTGGCAACGAGAGCATGCAGGCCATCTGCCTGAACAACATCGGCACCGTGTATTCGGAAAAAGGCCAGTACGAGGATTCGCTGACTTACTATCAGCAGGCGCTGCAGCTGCGCGAGAAATCCAAAGTTCCGCAAGACATCGTCGAGGCTGTCCACAATCTCGGCGAAACTTTCGCGGACATGGGCCAATACGATCAGGGAATTTCGTATTACCTGCGCGCTCTGGATTTGCGCCGCAATATGAACGACCCGCGCGGCGCGGCACTAGAGTCGTTCAGCCTGGGCGAACTGTTTGACTATCAGGGACGCTTCGGGGCAGCCGTGAACTCAAGACAGGAAGCCCTCAAGGCGTTCCGCGAAATCAAGGACGGCACGCCGTGGATGCCCAAGGTGGTGGGCGGTTATGCCGAAGCACTCATTCTCGCAGGGCGTGGCGACGAGGCAAAGAGTTTTCTCGACGAGTCGTTGACCCTGGCCCGCGATCTGAAGAATGACAGCGTGATGGCGGAGACGCTTGGCTTCCAGGGCGATTCCTATTTCTACAGCGGAGATTTTAAGTCCGCACAGGCCTCATACGCACAAGCCTTGCAAGCGGCCACTCGCAGCAAAGAGCCGATCGTAGTTTTGATCGCGAAGACCAATCTGGCCCGGGTGCAAGTTCACGAAAAGCGCGGGCGCGAAGCCATTCCAGTACTGCGGCAGTTGATTCAGCAGGCGGACGAACTGGGGTTGAAGTACTCTTCAGTTGAGTGTTCGATCTTTATGGCAGAAGCCCTGATGCAGAGCCATGACATGGCCCATTCGCGGCAGGAGTTGGAACGGGCTTTGCTGGTGTCGGAGAAACTGGGAATGCAGCCCTTGAGCGCCCGGGCGCATTATCTGTTAGCCACCGCCGCGACCGACTCGGGCGAGCAGAGCGCGGCGCAGGATCATTATCGCGAGGCTCTCCGTCTTCTGGATGTAATGAAGAAGGACCCGGGAGCTGAGAAACTGCTGCAGCGTTCAGACTTCAAGGCCATCTACGACGAATCTACTCGGGCGACGCAATCCTCGAAAGGCTAGCGCATTGGTACGAGCGATTTCCCAGCAACGGTTAAGAAAACCGGTGGCGGTAGTGCGGCTCGTTTGGTTTCTTTTGTCTGTACCTCTAAGCGCATTCCCCTGTCGGGCCTTCTACGCTACGCGAAAAACGATTTAAAGGCCGCTTGACGCCGAACTGACGACCAGGTCAAAAGGCATCGCTGACTCGAAAAACCAGGCCAAATAAAAAAGGGTGCCGACGATCCGGCACCCTGACTTCCGACTGCGCGAACTTCTTGCGAAGTCCCGTTCCTATTTGACGTTGTAGATAACCGCGTTCGCATTCTGGTTTCCGCCAGAATCGATAGCCGTCACCGTAAACAGGTGCAACCCCTTCGAAGAGGTATCGACAGTGCCGGTACATGACAGGCCGCTGCTGGTCTGCGTGCAGGAGGTCTGAGTGCCGGAAAGCTGCGTGCAGGTTGCGTCCGTTAGATAAGGGCCAACGGGGCTGCTCGGCGGCTTCGAAGTGGTCGGGTTATAGCAGGCGTATGCTGCGGTGACAGCTTGGCCCTTGGTGTACGTCGTACCCTTCGGAGACGTAATGGTGATCCCCGGCCAGATCTCACCCGGCGTGTCGTAGGTTGCGACCCAGCACGAACCGGTGCCGCCGCTCGATCCCAAAGTCCTGCCTCCGGGATCGCCCTGTACCGAGAAAGAACCGATCTGGTTGCTTTGGAACAGTGGTCCGCTGGCTGGCGGAGTACACGGGTTCAGAGGATCGTTGCCCGCGCCCTTGAGGAAGCCAGGGAAGGGGTTCAACAGACCAAGTAGGCCCGGGTACACCAAGTACGGATTGTCGGAGAACGAGAACGAGAAATCGGTACCCAGGCTCGCGAAGAAATTCTGTTGGACATTCGAGCCGCAGGTTCCACCCGGCGATGTAGGACAGGTGACGGCGAACATCACGGCCGCGTCCAAGCCTGAGTTTTCCGCGTTCTGATAGACAAAGCAACGGGCAGGCCAGAAATTCTTCTGGACTAATGCGTTGCAAGCAGCCGAAGTCACGAGAATCGGCTGTACCGTAAGCACCGGCGTCGCATAAGGCGTCGTCAGCTGCGCGTTGTAGTCGTAAACGTTAGTTCCGGCAGCGTTCGGGAAGGTAAGCACGGTTGGAGTTGTGGTGGAAATGACAGCAGTCTGAGAGTTCGGCTGGAACGTCCAGCTCAGGATGTCCTGGTTGTTGAACAGACCGCCCGTTGCCGCCGTGAAATCCAACCCATGCGTTTCCAGAATTCAAACCGATCGTGGTCATATCGAACACCACGCCACCCGGAAACAAATCGGTGCCATCGAGAATTACATCCAACAATTTGGTGGAAGCACCGGAGTAGTTAATGATGACTGTATGGACGTTGCCATCCGCCATATTGATCGGGTTTTGCATCAGCGTGAGATCGTTAAGGGCGATGCTGCAACCCATATCCACGCTATTCTGAGCGGTTCCTGAGCAGTTCTGAATGGTTACGTCGTCGCTGCTGGGGTCGACACCGGGGCCGTTGTAATGGGTGTTGAACTCCACCGCCAAGCTGTTCGTGATACCTCCCGTAGTAGCCGTACAAGAAGCTATGGTATCGACGCCATATCCGATCCCGCAACCATCCGGGCCCAGGGCGCTCGAGCGCCGAGTTTTGAATGACGAATGCAATGCCATCTCCCGGGCTACCCGTAAAACCGCCACTGACCTGAAACGTAAAGGTGGTGGAAAAAGCTCCAGAAACTGGCTGCGGAGTGTTGAACCATGCTGACCCCGCGGCATAGGCCGTGGTAGGGGTAACGCGCAGTACTGTCGCAACTCCAGCGGGCGGAGGTGGTACCGCCGGATAGAAGCCCGGATAACCAGGAGCGGCGCCGTTGTTGTTCAAAGTCAGGCAGCTTCGTTCGAGGTGAAATCCGGGGTGTAGTTAGGCGACGTGGGACAGCTCTGAGCCGAGGCCACTGTGCTCCAGGCAACAACCGTTAGGGCCACAATTGCGGTTGTCATTATCGATCTCGTGATGCGTAAGTTCATAATTCTCCTCATAGTGGATTGCTGGATTCGGCTATCGTGCTTCATTCCTGAATGAGCCGTCGCGGCCTGAACCTGAAACACTTGAAATCCCGACGGCCGCTAAGCTACCCGACGCGAAGTTCCACGCAGGGAGTCACAGCAACAGCCGCACATGAAAAACTGGGAAAGTTTTGCTTCAGTGCCCGGAATCTGCGTAGGGGGAAAGGGAGAGGACGATACCAGCGCTGGGCCGCTTAGCAACTTTCCCAGCTCGATCATCCCATCGAAAAACGCTCAGCCAAGCCTCACTGAGTCTGCTATTAAACGGAGCGTCTGTCAACGAAATTTGCGCTGAAATATTACATGGCTCGACCTGTGCAACATTCTGCACTTCCGATGCAATTGCTTGCGAGAGAATAGGTTTGGGAGGATCGTGAAAGTCACGGGCGAAGCCACTTGCTCCGGGAGCGCACTTGTTAGCAGGAGTGCGCGCCTCGTGATCGCCGCTCTCGTGGGCTAGGGGTTAGGAATGACGGCGGTGGCGACGTTGGAGTAGCCGCTCTCCTGGGACTCGCTGTTCACGGCGGTGGCGACGTAGTAGTAGGTGTCGCCGGAGACGACGGTGTTGTCGGTGTAGGCGGTGGTTCCATCGAGCGAAGGATTGATCATGGTGTAGGGGCCGCCGGAGACGGTGCTGCGGTAGAGGTTGTATCCCACCGCGCCGGACGAGGCATCCCAGGTGAGATTGACGGTGTGCTGCGTGGCTTGCGCTCCGGTGCCGGTCAGAGTCTCAAGCGCGGGCGAGTTCGAGGCGTTGCTGACGAAAGACATCGTGCCCGAAGTCGCTCCGCTCGCTTGCGGAGAAAAGGTGACCGTGAAAGTGGCCGACTGGCCCGAAGCCAACGTCACCGGTAACGAGATTCCAGAGAGAGCAAATTCGTTGTTGGTCGAACTGGCCGAGGTGACCGTGACCGAGGCGCCGCTGGCGGTGATGCTGCCGTTCATCGCCGAGTTCGATCCCACCGTGACATTGCCGAAGGCAAGAGTCGCGGGAGACACAGCCAGGGTTCCGGCCGCCGCTCCCGTTCCAGTGAGTGCGATGCTCAGCGGAGAATTCGATGCGTTCGATACCACCGACAGAGTTCCGCTGGCCGCGCCGCTGGCGGTCGGAGCGAAGGTCGCGGTGAAGGTCACGCTCTGATTTGAGGTCAGCGTGAGCGGCAAGGTCAGGTTGCTGATCGAAAAACCAGCTCCGGTCAGGTTGGCTTGCGAAATCGTGACCGAGGATGAGCCGGTGTTGGTCAGCGTCTCGGAGAGGTTCGTGCTGCTGCCCACCTGCACGCTTCCGAAGGCGAGCGTAGTCGGATTGGCGGACAAAGTTCCTTGCGTGACGCCTGTGCCCGAGAGCGCAATACTCAAGCTGGGATTGCTGCCATTCGAAGTGATGCTCACGCTGCCACTAACCGCTCCACTCGCGGTCGGAGCAAATTTCACGGTGAACGAAGTGCTCTGACCCGCCGTCAAAGTCAGAGGCAACGTGAGACCGCTCAAGCTGTATCCCGCGCCACTGGCCGATGCGGCTGAGATGGTAAGACTCGATCCGCCAGAATTCGTCAGCGTCTGAGACAAGCTCGCGCTGCTGCCCACCTGCACATTGCCAAATGCCTGCGATGTCGGATTAGCAGTCAGCGTTCCCTGCGTCGACGCCCGTGCCCGAGAGCGCAATACTCAAGCTAGGATTGCTGCCATTCGAAGTGATGCTGACGCTGCCACTAACCGCTCCACTCGCGGTCGGAGCAAACTTCACGGTGAACGAAGTGCTCTGACCAGCCGTCAAAGTCAGCGGTAACGTGAGACCGCTCAAGCTATATCCCGCACCACTGGCCGATGCGGCCGAGATGGTAAGACTCGATCCGCCAGAGTTCGTCAGTGTCTGCGACAAGCTCGCACTGCTGCCCACTTGCACGTTGCCAAATGCCTGCGATGTCGGATTAGCCGTCAGCGTTCCCTGCGTCACGCCTGTGCCCGAGAGCGCAATACTCAAGCTGGGATTGCTGCCATTCGAAGTGATACTGACGCTCCCACTAACCGCGCCACTCGCGGTCGGAGCAAACTTCACGATGAACGAAGTGCTCTGCCCAGCCGTCAAAGTCAAAGGCAATGTAAGTCCGCTCAAGCTATATCCCGCGCCACTGGCCGATGCCGCCGAGATGGTAAGACTCGATCCACCGGAGTTCGTCAGCGTCTGAGACAAGCTCGCGCTGCTGCCCACCTGCACATTGCCAAATGCCTGCGATGTCGGATTAGCCGTCAGCGTTCCTTGCGTCGACGCCCGTGCCAGAGAGCGCAATGCTCAAGCTGGGATTGCTGCCATTCGAAGTGATGCTGACGCTGCCACTGACCGCTCCACTCGCGGTCGGAGCAAACTTCACGGTGAACGAAGTGCTCTGCCCAGCCGTCAAAGTCAACGGCAATGTGAGACCACTCAAGCTATATCCCGCGCCACTAGCCGACGCCGCCGAGATGGTAAGACTCGACCCGCCAGAGTTCGTCAGCGTTTCCGACAAGCTGGAATTGCTCCCCACCTGCACATTGCCGAACGCCAGCGAAGTGGGGTTAGCAGTCAAAGTTCCTTGCGTCACTCCAGTGCCCGAGAGCGGGATGCTCAGATTGGAATCCGAGCCATTCGAGGTGATGCTCACATTGCCACTGACCGCGCCACTTGTGGTTGGAGCGAATGTCACTGTAAACGAAGTGCTCTGTCCGGCCGTTAAGGTCAAGGGCAAAGAAAGCCCACTCAAGCTGTATCCCGCGCCAGTCGCCGATGCCGCTGAAATGGTAAGGCTGGTGCCACCAGAATTGGTTAACGTCTCGCTCAGTGATTTCGAAGTGTTGATCTGAACATTGCCGAAAGCAACACTGGATGGATTCGCAATCAGATCCCCAGGCGTCGCGCCCGTTCCGGAGAGTGGGATGCTCAAGCTCGGATTGCCGCCGTTTGAAGTGATGCTGACGCTGCCGCTAGCCGCGCCACTCGCCGTCGGAGTAAAGACAACGTTAAAGGAAGTGCTTTGCCCAGCCGTCAGAGTCAATGGCAAAGACAGTCCACTCAGGCTGAATCCGCTGCCAGATGCAGCTGCAGCCGAGATCGTCAAGCTCGATCCACCCGTATTCGTCAGCGTCTCTGACAAACTCATGTTGTTGCCAACCTGAACGTTGCCAAACGCAAGCGAGACCGGATTCGCCGCCAACATGCCCTGTGTCACTCCCGTTCCAGAGAGCGGAATGCTCAGGTTCGGATTGCCACCGTTCGAGGTGATGCTGACAGTGCCGCTGGCTGCGCCAGTCGCGGTCGGACTATAAAGCACAGTGAACGAAGTGCTCTGTCCGGCCGTCAACGTCAAGGGTAGCGAGAGTCCGCTCAAACTGAACCCCGTCCCGCTCGCGGCTGCAGCCGAGATGGTAACGCTCGAACCGCCGGAATTGGTCAGCGTTCCGCTCAACGATTTCGAACTTCCCACCTGGATGTTGCCGAAACTGAAGCTCGTCGGATTCGGTACCAGCTGACCCTGTGTTAGTCCTGTGCCGGAGAGCGGTACGGCAAGAGTCGAGTTGCTGGCGTTGGAATTAATTGTGAGCGTTCCGCTCGCCGCGCCGGCCGCAGTCGGAGTAAAGATTGCGTTGAACGTGCTGCTCTGTCCGGCGTTTAGTGTGAGAGGCAGGCTCTGGCTGTTGAAGCTGAACCCGGTGCCGGTCGCCGCCGCGCTCGAAATCGTCACACTCTCGCCGCCCGTATTCGTCACCACAACCGGCACGGTTTGATTGCTGCCCAGCGTGACGTTACCGAAATTCGCGCTGCTTGGGTTGGCGGTCAGCGCGCCCGCAGCGACACCCGTACCCGCGGCCGCGATGTTCAGCGGAGAGTTTGATCCATCGGAGACTACGCTGAAAGTTCCGCTGGCTGCACCCGCACTGCTCGGGGTAAAGTTCGCCGTGAACGCCACCGTCTGATTGGGCGCAACCGTAGCCGGTAAAGTCAGCCCGCTCACCGTGAACGCGCCGCTGTTCGAGGTCACCTGCGAAATCGTGACCGTCGTGCCGCCCGTGTTCGTCAAGGTTTCCGCCTGGCTGCTCTTGTTGCCCACCTGCACATTTCCAAAAGCCAGGCTGGTAGGATTTGCAGCAAGCATTCCCGGGGGAACGCCTTCTCCTGCCAGAGCCAGCTCTACGGTGCTGTTCTTATTGCTCGCCGTAGTCGAAAAGGTAATGTTGCCGCTGAAGTTTCCGGGGGATGGCGGTGCGAACGTCACGGTCGCCGAAGTTGCCGATCCTGCATGCACCGTTAGCGGCAGAGCCAGGTTGCCCAGCGAGAATCCGGCGCCACTCATGGCCGCCTGCGTAATGGTCAGGTCGGTGCCGCCGCTATTCGCAAGCGACACTGTCGTGCTCTGCGTGCCACCAACTTTTGTGTTTCCGAACGTTACCGCGGAAGGACTCGGAGCCAGAGTACCGGCAGTTGTCCCTTCACCCGTGAGGGTCAGCGCAACCAGTGTGGAACCGGTCGACCCGTTAAAGTTCGCGGTCACGGTGGGATCGCCGGCGCCTGAAGGCTCAAACGTCATGCTGAACGAGACGCTTTGCCCAGCAGCCAGCGTTAGCGGGATCGCGACGCCGCTCAGCTGAAATTGTGGAGTTAGTCCTTGCACCGAGCTGATCGTCACCGCCGCCGACGAATCGTTCGAGACCGTGTCGACCATGGTCTTCGTGGTACCGACCAGCACCGATCCAAAATTCAGGGTGGGATTCGCGACGCCGACGCTGCCGGGGTTGCTGTTGCCCTTGCCCCCTACCAGCCCCTGACACCCGGTCATTACCAACAGGCAGACAACAACGACGGTGGCAGTGGCTATGCCAGAGGCTAAGGAGCGAAGCAACCGATCACCGTTCAAGTCGACCTCTATGTGCCGTTTCTAATCACGGCGGGGGATTTCGGGCCGCCGGCATCACTCCGGCTGCATCAGTGTCCCTCGCTGCCGCCATCCGCCATAGATTGCGAAAGACCCAGCGCAGCGCGGCATCTGGCCAACTTACGCAGTGGCAAAACTCCCATCGAGAGATGAACTCTGGTGCAAAGGCAGAATTCGGCTCTATGGCTTCTAAGCCATTGCTAATAAAAGGGTAGATGTCCTTTTGGCCAGAATTAAAGTTTTCTCGACATCGCTCGGCCTTCGCGGGGACGCTGGAAAGCCAAACTTCCCAAAGCAGCTTGGTCAACTCTTATAGCGCAGTCGCCTGTTGAAAACGCCACCAAAAATATTGGGGGGCAAGACGCAGCGATGGAGACATAGGTATCGAGATATGAGGATCGAGTGCAACCGATTGCACATCTTCTTTCACCTCGAGCGTCCGCCTCGAACCATTAATCCAGGCTCCAAGGGATTTCACCCGTAACTCCCTGAATCTTCGTCACATTTCGGAGAGTGCTTTCCTTGAGATCGGGGTTTAAGATAGAGAAGGCTGCTTCTCCAATGGCAGAGATCGTGCATCAAACCATGGGTACAGGGAAGCAGGGAACCAATCATGCGTGCACTAACTATTCTTAAGACATTCGCCTTGGTTTCGGTAGTGGTCGGCCTCGCCGCCCTCGGCCAGGCGCAGCAGAACGGCACCTACAAGGTCAAGTCGACCCCGTCGGATAAGGTCAGAAAACCTGCGCCCATCGGCAAGGTAGGTGGACCCGCGACCACCGCGTCATCCGCCAATGCCCGCGATTTGCAGTCCGTCGAACGCGCGAACGCCAAGGCCGCCGCCGGTCCCAAAGCTGGAGGCAAGAAGAACACGACTGCGCTCAAGCCCGTCAAAGACAAGCCGAATCCGCCCATCAACTTCGGCGGCGCAGCTACCAAAGCTCAGACTCAAGGACGCGCTGCGGACCCATCCAAAGGACGGCTCCGCGAGAAACACTCGCGCTAGTAATAGCCCATTTCGAGCCTGGAATCTGGATCGCGCCGCGCATCTTTAACTCACCGTCGAGAGCTCATGCGTGGCGACGGGGCTATGCCCCGTCAGGGAGCACCAGGAACCTTTGAGCTGTCAGGTCCTCACGGAAGGGCACCGCTTTTGGTCGTGCCGTTACTACCAATCTGCCTTGAAAGGGCACGATTCTACAGCCGTGGGCTTAACGCGGAACGATCCGGAGCAGCCACGTTCTGCAGCACAACCTTCGCTCGCGGCTCCTTGATCGAGTACTTCAACAGGCAATACAAAGCGCGCACTCCGTCTCGCCAGCCGATTTTCTTGCCTTCTTCGTAAGTGCGCCCCCAATAGCTGATGCCGACTTCATAAATTCGCAGTCTTCGCCGCGCCACCTTCACCGTAATCTCAGGTTCAAATCCGAAACGATTCTCCTCGATCGGAATCGACTGAATCACTTCGCGGCGGAATGCTTTGTAGCACGTTTCCATATCGGAAAGATTGATATTGGTCAGGCAATTGGAAAGCAGAGTCAGAAAACTGTTGCCCACCGAATGCCAAAAATATAAAACCCGATGCGGAGCTCCGCCCAGAAAGCGCGAGCCAAAAACCACGTCCGCTTTTCCCTGGACCAGCGGCCCGATCATCAGCGGATATTCCGCCGGATCATATTCCAGGTCGGCGTCCTGAATAATGACGAAGTCTCCCGTAGCTTCCTGAATGCCGCGCCGCAACGCCGCTCCCTTGCCCATGTTCTGCGGCTGCAGCAAGACGCGCACCGGAGGATATTCCGTATGCAACTCGGCCAACATCTCGCGCGAGCCATCGGTCGATCCGTCGTCGACGCAGATCAATTCGACCTCCATCGGCACCGCAAGCACCTTGCGCACCACCTCGCGAAGGGTAGCGCGTTCGTTATAAACCGGCATCACCACGGAAAGCTTCATAGCGCGCCAGAAAGCTGGCGAAACTCCTCGCAAATTGGAAATTGATTCGATTGTAAACCGCGTGCTTTCGCGCTGGATATTACAAGCTAGGCTATCGGCCGGTTGTTCCTACTCGTCTCGATGCACCGTCCCCGGCGAAAACGCGGGCAGGCAAACAGCGATGTACTCGGCCCCGCCCGCAAACGGAGTCGAATACCGGATCCACTCGCCGCGCCGCACAAGCACGCCCTGTCCCGCTGCCACATCGATCTCGCCCGTTGCATGCTGCGCCCGCAGCGTTCCCTGTAACACCACCGTGTACTCGTCAAACTCCGGGGTCTGTCCCGGCTCCTGCCATCCCTCCGGGCTGCGCATGCGAGCCACGCTCACCGCGTCCGTCGAGGAGTTCACGCGTCCGACATATTCTTCGATGATCTTAGGTTTGTTTCCGGCAGATTCGATGCGAGTAGGATGAGCGATCAAGGTCGGCATAAAAGGATGGTAACAATATCTCCCTTCACCAGGCCACGCTTTACGAAGCCCATGCTCCATCAGTCCTCGACATCTTTAACACCGCGCGATTCTAGCAGCCCGTTTCCATCGCCGCTCTGTCCCGGCAAGCGAAGGCCAGTTATACTCGGACCACCGAGACCTCGTCCCATGAAAATCGTAAGCGTCGCCGAGATGCGCGAGATCGATCGCAACAGCGCAGAACGCTTCGGCGTCCCCTCCCTCACCCTGATGGAAACCGCTGGCGCTGCCGTCGCCCGCTTTGTCCTCTCCGAATACCCGCAAGCCAGGCGCATCTCCGTCCTTTGCGGTAAAGGCAACAACGGTGGCGATGGATTCGTGGCCGCCCGCATTCTCATCGAGGCGAGCCGCACCGTCCGCGTTCTTCTGCTCGGCGATCCCAGCGAACTTCGCGGAGACGCGAGCGTCATGTTTAAGCAGACGTTGCAGATGCTGCGCGCGCTGGATATTCCGCCGCTGATCGCCGCCGATGCCGCTGCGCTCGATTCGCGCGAGGCATGCGAAATCTTCGAGGCTGACGTCATCCTCGACGCCATTCTAGGCACCGGTTTTCGCCCACCCGTCAGTCCGCTCTACGCCGCCGCCATAGCCAAAATGAACACAGCCCCGGCTCAGATCGTAGCCGTCGACATTCCCTCCGGAGCGAATGCCGACGCTGACGCCGACTCTGCCGCCATCGCCGCCGACGCCTCGAGCACCCCGCGCGTTCAGGCGCGAGCCGACTCCATCGTCACCTTCACCGCGCCGCGTCCCGCCCACGTTTTCGCCGGATTGACCAGTGGGCCCACCATCGTCGCGCCCATCGGCTCGCCGCCCGAAGCCATCGTTTCCAAACTCGGATTGAACCTGAGCAGTTCCGAAGACTTCGCAACATTGCTGGCGCCACGCTCACGGGAAGGGAACAAAGGCAGCTACGGGCACGTCCTCGTCATCGGAGGATCGCGAGGCAAATCAGGCTCCGTCGCAATGGCAGGGTTCGCCGCTCTACGAGCCGGCGCCGGACTTTCTACCATTGCCACGCCGAAATCCACTCTTGCGACCGTAGCCAGTTTTCATCCTGAAATCATGACCGAGCCGCTCGAAGAAACCGAACAGGGAACCATCTCGGTGAAGGCGCGCGGACCCGACTTCGATACGTTGCTGGACCGCAAAACTCTCGCCATAGGTCCAGGAATTTCCCGCAACCCCGAAACCGCCGAATTCGTCCGAGCCCTCGTCCAGAATGCCAATCAAAACATAGTGGTCGACGCCGACGGACTCAACGCCTTCGAAGGCGAAACCGGCAAACTGCATGGCGCATCCAACGGCAAAACAAGAACCGTAATCATCACGCCGCATCCGGGAGAGATGTCGCGCCTGACCGGCAAGACGATCAGCGAGATTCAGGCGAACCGTTTACAAGTGGCAAGAGACTTTGCCAGTCAGCACCAATTGATCGTGGTGCTCAAAGGCCATCGCACCCTGATTGCCGCGCCCGACGGCACTGTCTGGGTCAATCCCACCGGCAACCCCGGCATGGCTACCGGAGGCACCGGCGATATTCTCACCGGGATCGTGGCTGCGATGCTGGCGCAGCATCCCGATCAACCAGTCGAAGCCGCCGCGCTCGCTGTCTATCTCCACGGACTCGCAGGAGATCTCGCGGTTGCATCCATTGGCGAGAATTCCTTAGTAGCAACCGACCTGCTGACGTATTTGCCCCAGGCGTTCGCCCAGGCAAAGAGTCAAAACTCAAAAGAAATTCGTATTCACGCATAGCATTTGGACGGAGCTATGCAGCCAGCGCCTCCGCTTCCGCCAACTTCTTAATCCCCTGCAGCACCACGTCATCGCCCTCCAGCGAATGCCGGTAGCGCCGCTCGCCATCTTCCACCACCGAAAAATCGCCCTGCGTAATTTCCAGCAGGGAAGCGCGATCGTTGAGCTTCTTCAACTCGTAAGTCATGGTGAGATAGTTCGCCGGAACATCTTTAATCGTCGAATTAGGATCGAAAATCGTGTAAGCCAACCGCCGCGGACGTTCATTCAACACTACATGTCCCTTCACGTAGAGCTTCCCATCCGCCGCGCCTTTCCACAGCAGCGGCGATCCCGGCTTCCAATCCGTCTCCGCCACGCAGCCGAACATATATTTCGGGATGAATGCCGAGTCGGTAAGAATCTTCCACAGAGTCTCCACTGGAGCCGCAACGTCAATCGATTTGCGAATCGATAATTCAGTCATAATCTCGTCCTCTTTTCCTCGCTGCCCGCAGCGAATGGTTGTCAGATCAGTTCTTGAGATCAGTTATTGAAAGAGAATATAAACAGAACGTGACCGCAAGAATTGGAAAAACGCGACAAAAGCGACAGGGACGAAAAGCCGCTGTCGCAACCTCGGCCGCAAGAACGCCCAAGGTCGAAGAAGTCTACGATCCGCAGGTAGGCAGAGCCCGCGGCATGCTCCGGCGCCCGCTTCCTGCTGGAGAAATGCGTCATGCCCGAAGAAGTCCGTCGCCCGACTTATCCACCTGGATCGCCCACTACTGGATGATCCAATGGGATCTCCGAGGCTGTGATCCGCACCGCGCCGAGAGCCTGCCTCATCCCAATGTCCATGTGATCTTCGAGCCCTCCGCATCTGTGGTCAGCGGAGTGCACACCCAAAAATTCTCCCGCATCCTCGAAGGCCAGTCCCAAGTGTTCGGAATCAAATTCAAGCCTGGAGCTTTTCGCCCCTTCCTCAAGTACGCTGTGTCAAAACTAGCCGATCGCATGGTCCCGATGAAAAGCGTCCTGGGAAAAACTAAAAAAGATGACCAGGAATTACAGGCGCTCCAGGCTGTCGTACTTTCCTACCGCAGCGAAAACGAAAAAGTGGAGGCTGCCAACGCCTTCTTCCGCGCCCGAATACCCAAGCGCCGACAAGGCCGTTGCATTAGCCGGAGAACTGGTCGACAAAATTCTCGGAGATCGCGAAATCAAAACCGTAGACGACCTGGCGGCGAAAGTCGGCATCGGCAAACGTTCCTTGCAGCGACTATTCAACGACTACGTAGGAGTCAGTCCCAAGTGGGTCATAAGGCGTTATCGATTGCACGAATTGATCGAGCGCGCCCACTCCGGCCAGCCATCCGACTGGCCGCAACTCGCGTTAGAACTCGGCTATTTCGATCAAGCCCATCTAATCAACGATTTTCGAGCGCTAACTGGTTACTCGCCCACCGAGTATCAAGCGCTGATCCAAAAGGAGAAATAGCGTTCTGTCCGGCGACCCGCGACTTACGCGCATCAGCTATCTAACTAATCAACGAGGAATATAAGTATCCAGCATCGGAAGCAGCGGTGCACCGAGCTTCATCACGCGAGTCTGAGCCGCGTCAGCCGACTCGCCGTCCAGCATAGGAGTCATCAGCCGTACCAGAGCGCCATCGCTGCGATTCATTTTGATGGAATCTGATATCAGATAGTATTTCGCCGAGTAAGCACTCGCGACGGCGCGACCATGCGCCTGAAACCAGAACAGCACCAGGTCAGGCCGCTCGCCCGCGATCGTCCCCACGTATCGATTCACGGGGAACGTAGAACCATCTGGTCCTTGGATCTGAACGACCTTCCGCGAACTCGGGATCCAGCCATTGCCTGGCAGGCAATGGGCCGGCGAATGGATCGTATCGCCCGCGCTCTGCGTCGGGAAATAGGCGATATACAGATTAATCGCGGGGCCCGCGAGGTTCGGGTCTTCGTAATCGCGCATCAGGAATTCGCCCGGCCCAAGAATCTCAAGACTCTGCTTGTCAATCGGAATGTCAGTTCCGGTATATCCATCTATATTGATAGGCAACGAACTCAACGCCGGCCGCGGCGGAAAAACTTCGTTATGGGCGTGGGCCTGAAGTCCTACGGCAGTCGCCAGCAGGAGCGCAGCCGCAACGCCGAAGCGCACTGACCAATCTTTTACGGAAACCTCGCGCTCCGTTGTTTCCTCGATCGCCGAACTGTTACCGGGGTTCGGCGCGGGTTTCCAGATCATGCAGATCACGCGATGAACGGCAAACAGCATGATCAGCGCGACCACGAAAATCAGTTCGCCTCCAAGGGAGTGATAGAATCCGTCGGCCTTTGCCGGATCCCAGTACTGCACCAGCAGACCGGTACCGAAAATGCGAAAGCTGTTGGCCGCAACCGCGATGGGCACAGCCAGACAAACCAGCAGCACTCGCACCCAATTCCGGGTTTCCATCAGGTAACCGTAAATAATGGCGAGCGTCACCAGACTCAGCAGAGACCGGATTCCGCTGCACGCTTCCGCCACATCCAGCTTCATGGCCGCAAGGCCAATGATGTTCCCTTGCCGCAGAACGGGCACACCAACGATTTCCAATAATCCCGTCGCCAGCTTCGACGCGAGCAGCTGCAATGGAAACGTGATCTCATTGATGATCAGCTTGGGAATGGGAATCATCAAAAACAGAAACGCCCAGGGAAAGAGCACCGCGCGAAAAAACGTCCATCCCTCGAAAAGAATGACGAGGCCGGCAAGCATCACCAGCAACGACGTCCGGGAAAAAAATAGCTCGGCGCCCAGCACTCCCAGCACCAGCATGATGACGCTAAGAACAATGAGCGGAACTCCGGCCCAGGAGGGACGCGGCGGAATCGCCTGCAATCGCTTTCGATCCTGCCACAGAACGTACAAGGCGAACAGCGGAACAAATATCCCATGTTCAAAGTTGGGATCGCGCAGCAACGGTGGCCCTAACCAGGTCTGATAGAGCCGGAACAGAATCGACCCATAAAGCCAGCCGATCAGAAGCAGCACGACCAATACCTGCCAACGAGGAAGGCCGGAGGGCGATTGATCCTCACTCATAGATACAAGCTGTGCCACTTCTGCCGATTTACTCATATTGCAAGCGCTTGTTTGAGCATATGCGAAACCATGCTGAGCGCCAAGTGAAACCGTTGAATTTACGGAGAATGCGCACGATTTTGGAAGCGGACAAACAAACCGAAACCTGTCATCCCTCCGTCCTTGTCTGTGGCCAGACCGTCATCACCACCAGCCCGACAGCGATCCCTAGCGATACCTCGAGAAAGCGATGCCATCCCGCGATCCAGGGCGCGACCTTCTGCGGAATCAGCAAAATGATGCTCAGCGTAATGGCCGCAAACTTGAATGCTCCACCAACCCGCAGCAACCACGCCACCACGCCGCAAGCCATGACGCCAACGCCATACACCGCCGCATTGGGTGGGAAATACGTAGCCAGCGCCGCGCCCAACAGCGCTCCCACCGCCGTGCCTAGGAATCGCTGCCAGCCCACCGTCAGCGGAGGCATCGTCGTCTGCACAATTACAACCGTCGAAATTGGCGCCCAGTAAAATTCCGGCAACTTCAGCAAACGGGCCAGCAGCAGCGCCAGCACGCACGCAACCGTGGTCCGTACTCCATCCAGAATCGACTCCCGCGTCATCCCCAGAAGAATCCGGCCGGCCATGGCTTTCCATGCTACACGTTCGCCCTTCCTCGCGTTCGCCTCGCTGTGGGCGGCTCTGACCGGGCTTTTGGCCTCATTTCATTTGGGCTTAGTTCCTGTTACCTCCGCAAAATCTTGTTGCTATACTTGCGTGTTTGCCGAGCGTTTCTTTTCGCGAATCGGCGTTCAGGTGGCAAGAGGAGAAGGCATGTCGACTTTAAGGGAATTTCAATGTGAGATTTGCGGGATCGTTAGCGACCATCCGACGCATTGGTTTGTGATCGAGTGCGGAGAAGAAAAACTTTCCGTGCTGCGGTGGGACCTGGAGAGCGCGAATAGTCCTACGGCTCGCCATTTCTGCGGTGAGGCGCACGCGCAGGTCTACATCAGCCGCTGGTTTGAGGACATCTGTTCGCCGCGGAAAGCGGTTTTCAGAGCTTCGTAGATTTTTCTTCTCTTCTTCCGTTTCTACTTCTGCTGCTTCCTGGCGATTGGCGGAACAGTCCGCAATCGGATCGGATGAACAGGCCTGGATGGTTCCGGGCAATAAGGTTCCGCCATTCTCCTCTGCAGGCTGCTCGCCAGTCTCTTTCTTAGTTTCTTGTCCCGTTTGTTCCCCCGACCGAGGCAGAGCCAGATTCTCTGGCGCGGGATGTTCCGTCTCTGCGCGGGAAAGATCGGTTTCGGGAGTTGTCTCCACATTCACGGCACACTGCTCGGGCTGCGGCCTTTCGAGATCCATACGTTTGAGATTGGAGGATGCGATCTGGAGGGCGTAGAGGAGGAGGCTGGCGGTTTTCCGTTCGAGTCTTTTTTGCATCACCATCTGGACAACCTGGCGGATGACGGACTGAACGGAGTGGGCATCTTCAAAAAGAGGCAAATTAATTTCACCGAGCGGATAGTCCTGCTCGTAGTAACACGGCACCGTAAGGGGACGTTCCTGGTGATAGAAACAGAAAGTCTTGTTACGGAGAGCGGGCGAACCGCATAGAGCTCCACTGACCTTGATGTGGCGGCAACGTGGTGCTTCTGGCAACGACATAATAAGCTCCTGGATCGACGGATAAGTTGCGGCTGGGGGGTACCCCCCCCTATAGCCGGTATATTGGAATCATGGACTTAGCGGCTATTGTGCGGCAAAGTCCGTGAAAGAAAGGAGTTATCGGTAAAATATTGATTGTGGGGTGGTTATGATGGTTACATCCTTATTCTGCCGGATCGGTCACGGCCTGCGCGCGAGTTAGTGGTGATAGGGCTGGGCGCGTATCTCGGTTTAATTTGTGTGTAAGTTCTATTATAAGCCCGGTTGTCAAGGGGTAATTTAGTGAGGCTAAGGACAATCTTGTGGGCGGTGATGGGGCGCGCGATTCCACCGGGGACATTAAACCCTTGGAAAACGATGCCCGCTCGTGTGTGGGGTGGCGCGCTGGCGACCGGAGCGGAACGAGCGAGGGGCTGAATGCTCAGTTAGTGATGTCGCCTGTCAACGTCGAACGTTCTATAATTTCGCCTCCTATGGCAAATTCGCTTTCTGTCGCTGGTTCAAATTCTAAATACAAAGAACCGGGTGCAAGGCATGCGGGTTTTTGGGGCGGCCTCTGGCACGGGATCATCGCTCCGATCACATTTCTCGCTAGCTTGTTCGTGGGCGGCGTGAGTATCTACGAAACGCACAATAACGGTCGTTGGTATGAGTTCGGATTTATGCTTGGGATTATTGCCTACTACAGCAACGGGGAGGCGCGGCACGCCGCAGGACGCTAGACGAAGGGAAGTCCACTGCCAACAAAATTCGCAGTTGGTGCAATCGGGCTGCTTACAACAATCGACGAGTTGACACTAAGATAAGGGCGTCGCGGCAGCGTTACGACCTTGAATATGAAGATTCGGAATGGTCTAGACAAGCTTGGTCTTGTTCTTTGCGCGGCAGCGCTTGCCCTCTGTCTGGCTGTACACGTGGCAAGCTTTCTAACGACAGTTTCGCTTATTTGGGTGGTTCCTCCATCCCTCTTTCTCGCAGGGGCGGTGATTTGTTCCAAAGTCGTGAACCCGGGACTGGCATCCAGCTTGCCTTCGGACAGAGTCGCGATATTCGGTTGGATTCTTCTCGCCTATGCCGTTTGCTGCTTTGTGTACGACTACAAGACGACGGGCGGAGCGACTGGTGTGGCGATCGTGGATGGTCGGTACGTCTCTCAGTACAAGGGTCAAATGATCAGAGTCATTACCGAAAATGAGTATCGGATGTTCCCCAACCTTTGGACCCGTGTGATGAGTGCATGGATCGCGATGATGGCTGTATTTTCTGCCAGGTCATTTACCCTTCCTACTTACCTGAGGAGGGGATTTTGGCACCCGACGGGGCTTCGGTGATTTGAATTGGAGTCTGCGGGGGCGAGCGTTGTGACTGGGTAGGGGTCCTTCGACTTCGCTAAACGATCCGCTTCGCGGGTCGTTTTGCTGCGCTCAGGATGACATAGGGGTGGGATGTGGGGGTGTCACTCTACGGCCCGGACGGGGCATAGCCCCGTCACCACACGCTTTTTTCCGCAGTCAGAAACATTGTTACCCGGACTTCTGTTCGCAGCTCTAGCGGGTGCTCGCTTACCTACACAACGAAAGGCCGTTGTGTGGGGCACGCCCCGGGGCTTCGGTGATTAGCATCGGAGTCTGCTGTACGAGTCGGCGGGCGGCAGTGAGTAGGGCTTCGGCGTTGTGACGAGGGTAGGGGTCCTTCGACTTCGCGAAACGATCCGCTTCGCGGGTCGTTTTGCTGCGCTCAGGATGACAGGGGTGGGAGGATGGTGGTGGCGCAGTGCTCCGGACGGGGCATAGCTCCGTCACCACACGTTTTTTTCCGCGGTCAGAAACATTGTCACCCGGACTTCTGTTTGCAGCTCTAGTGGGTGGTCGCTTACCCACACGACGAAAAGCCGTTGTGTGGGGCACCCGACGGGGCTTCGGTGATTTGAATTGGAGTCTGCGGGGGCGAGCGTTGTGACTGGGTAGGGGTCCTTCGACTTCGCGAAACGATCCGCTTTGCGGGTCGTTTTGCTGCGCTCAGGATGACAGGGGTGGGATGTGGTGGTGGCGCAGTGCTCCGGACGGGGCATAGCCCGTCACCACACTGAAGGTTCTGCTTGTCGGGGTTATAATTCGAGCTGATGTAGTGTTACACAAAGGGGGGGCGGTGAAAGGTCTCTTCTGCATGGTTACTCTCCTGTTGGTGCTGGTATTCCTCGTCGCACCGTTATCATTTGCCCAGGTGTCAACGCCATCGATTTTCATTGAGCCGCAGCAGGGTTTTGAATCGCTTGTTGCGGCATCCATGATCGGGGAAAAGGTTCACCTAGAGCCGGTTGCGGATCGGGCCAAGGCTACTTACGTCCTAAGTCTCGCCCCTTAGCATGACGACTTCCATCTCAAGTAGCTCCTGGGTTGCCGATGTCATTGAGACCAAGGATGCCGTTATCTCGGTTGAACTGAGCGAGACGGCGTCGAACAAGGTGGTTTGGGTCGAATCCATACAAAGCCCTACGGAGGGGCGAAGAACTGACCAGGCAATGGCCGATCTCGTTGCTACGCATCTGAAGAAATTTCTGGAAAAGAATAGCCGGGTGCTTGCAGGAAGGGAAACGGTGCAGCATCCCCACGGATTAGCAACTATGTTTTCCGGCCGCTTTAGAGAAGTTTTCTTGATTCCAGAGGGCTACCAGGGGCATGCCTACGTCGTGTACGGCGTTCCGAGTGGCGAAGCGTTGGACGAAAACCGGGAGCAAGTCATCTACCGCATTCCGAGAGATGGGATCTTACGAGTTCGAGAATCGAGGCCTCCTATCTCGGACTCCAGTGAATATTATTACGAGCGACAGGATGGCTCCCTGCAGTCTATCCCGGTATTTTTCCGAGACGACCTTGGTCCCCATGAACCTGAGGGAGACACCAGTGCGTCGCTTCCACGGATTGACGTGTTCATAGGCCCTGCAGGTTGCGCGCTACGATTTAAGGAATTCTCGGTAGATACAAATGCCCGGTTGTCATTGGAATCTCAGCCGCAGAACCTCGGCCAGAAGCGTGGTCACCCGGAGTTTTGTTCGCAGCTCTAGTGGGTGGTCGCTTACCCACACAACGGAAGGCCGTTGTGTGGGGCACCCGACGGCGTTGTGACTCGGGTAGGAGTCCTTCCTGTGGGAGTCGGCGGGCGGCAGTGAGTAGGGCTTCGGCGTTGTGACGAGGGTAGGGGTCCTTCGACTCCGCGAAACGATCTGCTTCGCGAATCGTTTTGCTGCGCTCAGGATGACACCGGTGAAATGGGGCGGTGTCGGTGCTCCCTGGACGGGGCATAGCCCCGTCACCACACGTTTTTTCGCAACCTCTATTGCCGTCGGGTCTGATGCAAGCCATCTGCGGCGCAATGAGAGCGCAATGGGTGTAGAATTTCCCCGTTCTTTGGGGTCTCCTGAAAAATCCATCTTGACGGCTATTCGCCCTGGCTTGAGGACGGGTGTCGGGTCTGACCGTTGTCCAAATTTGTGGTTCAAAATTCTTATCGCGAGGCGAAAGATCGATGAAAACCTACAAAGATGTTTATTCGTGGTCGGGCATGTTGGGTGTCGCACTCTACGCGGCGTCGTTCATGGCAGTTGTCGCAACGACTGCTCTGCCATCCCAGGCGCAATCAGAGACAGCGGCCGCAGGCACGGCGCAAGTCTATACCGTCATCACCAACGAGGCTCTGAAAGGCGACGGAGATCCTCCGACGCTTGAACAGGGTGATGCCAAGGTGAAACAAGGAAAAAACTTTCTCAAGGTTGACCAGTTGATTCCGGCGCGAGGAGATCATGCCGATCTCCAACTCTTCATTTTGATTGACGACACGCTCGACTCTGGAATCGGAAACAGTCTCAACGACATTCGCGATTTCATCAACGCACAGCCCGCTACTACGCAGATTGGCGTCGGCTATATGTCGAACGCCACCATTCAGCTGGTGCAGAATTTCACGGCCGATCACGCGCTGGCGGCGAAATCGATCCGCCTTCCACTGGGCAGATTGTCGACCATGGATAGTCCGTATCTGTCGCTGATCAGCCTGGTCAAGGCGTGGCCGGAGCAGAAGATCCGGCGCGAAATCCTGATGGTGAGCGATGGCATCGACCGGCTGCGCGCGTGGGGCGGCGGAGGGTTGGGCCCGAGGTTCGGTCCGACGTTTCATAGTTTGCCGACCATCAGTCCCGATGTAGATTCGGCCAGCGAGATCTGCCAGCGCTATAACGCGATTGTCTATTCGCTTTATGCGGTCGGCGTGGGATCGGCTAGTCGCAACTATTGGTCTCTGCAAAACGGCCAGAACAGCCTGGGGAAACTCACACAGGAAACCGGCGGCGATCTGTTTTCTCTGGGAGTTTCAAACCTGGTGAGTTTCAGGCCCTATCTGGATCGCTTGCAGAGGATACTCAACAACCAGTATTACGTTGTCTTCCAAGCCGCTGCGAAAAAGAAAGCGGGACTGCAGCGAATTAATTTCAGCACCGAAGTTCCAAACGCTGAAATCGTGGCGCCGGACAATGTGTGGGTTCCGGCGGCAAAGTAGCGCAGAAGCGTGGGTCAAAAAAAGCCCCACTCTCGCGAGAGCGGGGCTTTAGGTTGCTGTCGGCGTTTCGCGGACAGGAGTGTCCGCGCTACACGATTTAGTACATTCCGTCCATGCCGCCACCGCCGTGGCCGCCGGGAGCTGGAGCACCCTTCTTCTCTTCAGGGATATCCGCAACCAGGGCTTCGGTGGTGAGCATCAACGCGGCGATTGAACCGGCGTTGGTGAGTGCGGTGCGCACTACCTTCGTCGGATCGAGCACGCCGGCCTTGACCAGATCTTCGTACTCACCGGTCAGGGCGTTGTAGCCGAAGTTGTTGTCTTTGGAGTCGTGGATCTTGCCGATGACGATGGCACCTTCTTCGCCGGCGTTCTCGGCGATCTGGCGCAGCGGCTCGGTGATGGCGCGCTTCACGATGTTGACACCGATCTGCTCGTCACCTTCCAGTTTGAGGCTGTCGAGTGCTTTCACGCAACGCGCAAGAGCAACGCCGCCGCCGGGGACAATACCTTCCTCGACTGCTGCACGGGTGGCGTGCATGGCGTCTTCGACACGGGCCTTCTTCTCTTTCATTTCGGTTTCGGTTGCGGCGCCGACTTTGATTACGGCTACGCCACCGACCAGCTTGGCCAACCGCTCCTGCAGCTTCTCGCGGTCGTAGTCGCTGGTGGTCTTTTCGATCTGTCCGCGAATTTCTTTCACGCGGCCCTGCACGTCACCGGGCTTACCTTTGCCTTCGACGATGGTCGTGTTGTCCTTGTCGATGGTGATCTTCTTGGCCTGGCCGAGGTCGGCGAGCTGAACGTTTTCCAGCTTGATGCCGAGGTCTTCGGTGATGGCCTTGCCGCCGGTCAGGGTTGCGATGTCCTGCAACATGGCCTTGCGGCGATCGCCGAAGCCGGGAGCCTTGACGGCCGAGACTTGCAGCGTGCCACGCAGTTTGTTGACGACGAGAGTGGCGAGCGCTTCGCCTTCCACGTCCTCAGCGATGATCAGGAGCGGCTTGCCGCCCTTGGCGATCTGCTCGAGCAAGGGGAGCAGGTCTTTCATGGAGCTGATTTTCTTTTCGTGGATGAGGATGTAGGCGTTCTCCTGGATGGATTCCATCCGCTCCGGATCGGTAACGAAGTACGGAGAGAGATAGCCGCGATCGAACTGCATGCCTTCGACGACGTCGAGCTGGGTTTCGAGCGTCTTCGACTCTTCGACGGTGATGACGCCGTCTTTGCCGACTTTCTTCATGGCTTCGGCAATGATCTTGCCGATGGTCTCGTCGTTGTTCGCCGAGATGGTGCCAACCTGGGCGATCATGTCGCCGGAAACGGGCTTGGAGAACTTATCCAGTTCGCCGGGCTCGCGGTTGCCTTCTTTGTCGAACTTTCCGGTGATTTTCTGAACGGCCTTCTCGATGCCGCGCTTCATCGCCATCGGATTGGCTCCGGCAGCAACGGTCTTGACGCCTTCGCGGTAGATGGCCTGGGCGAGAACGGTGGCGGTGGTGGTGCCGTCGCCGGCAACGTCAGAGGTCTTGGAAGCGACTTCGCGGACCATCTGGGCGCCCATGTTCTCGAGGCTGTTGGGGAGTTCGATTTCCTTGGCTACGGTGACGCCGTCCTTGGTGATGGTGGGCGAACCGAATTTCTTTTCGATTACGACGTTGCGGCCCTTGGGGCCGAGGGTCACTTTCACAGCATCAGCCAAAAGGTTGACGCCGCGAAGAATCGCCTGTCGGGACTCTTCTCCGTGCAGAATTTGCTTTGCCATTGTGTTTGCTCCTTAAATTCAAAAATGTATGCAGGCTCGGCCTGCGGAACTTTCTGTCTCGGGACGGGGCAGAGCCCCGTCGCCACACGAACCACAACTACTTGCGCGCGGTTTCTTTCTTGGTTACGCCTGCGGTTGCGCCGGTCAGGATGCCCAGTACTTCTTCTTCGCGCATGATGATGAAGTCTTCACCGTCGATCTTGATTTCAGTTCCGGAATACTTGCCGAAAAGGATGCGGTCGCCTTCTTTTACGTCGAGGGGACGAACCTTGCCTTCTTCGCTGATCTTGCCTTTGCCGGCGGAGATGACTTCGCCTTCCATCGGTTTATCTTTCGCTGAGTCGGGGATGATGATCCCGCCGCGAGTGGTGTCGGCCTCTTCCACGCGACGGACCAGGATACGGTCGTGCAGCGGGGTGAACTTAGTTGCCATGGTTGATACTCCTTTCAAGAGTGGTAATGGGGTTTGATCTAAAATTGCCCGAAATCGGGAAGTGTTAGCACTTGATTGCTTCGAGTGCTAATTATAGGAATGTGAGTGGGCGCTTGTCAAGTGGAAGGGTGTCGTTCTGTTAAGCGCCTTAGAATCAGTGCGATGAGGCGACAGATTCCATCCACTTTTCAATGGGACTCGTTGAGTTCGACTTCGTAGCGCTTGGCGGCAGCTTCTATCCGCTTCCAGGCGGCCTTGCGCTCGGCTGCGGTGACTCCTTCTACCTGGTTGAAGCGGGCAGCGGCGTTGCGGACGTGAGCGGCGTTTTCCAGTGGTTCCTTGCGTTGTTTGGGAAAGGCGAACTTGGTGGTGGGGATTTTCTTTCTGGTGGCTGCGGTTAGCTTCGGCATGGTTTCCTCCTGACTGATCTTTTGGACGATGACGATATCGTTATTATTGCGAGTATCGACCCGAAAAGGTATTGTCCGAAAGTATTGGCCGTAAATGGCTCAGGCGCACTCGGGTAGTTCTTGTATCTGATGGCCACCAGAATCGAATTGCGACTCAGATTTCGATTCAACGATGAGATAATCCGCGTCCAGGGCCAGTCGCACGGGGGAGCTTCGATCGATGAAAGCGTCGGTATTTATCGCAGCGAGTGCTGCTGTCATGTTGCTGCTTGGATTCGTGCACTTGCTGTATACCTTTCGCGGCCCGAACCTTCATCCGCGTGACCCGGAGCTTACGGCCAGGATGATGGCCGTTTCTCCGGTCATTAGTCCAGAAACGACGATGTGGCGGACCTGGATTGGATTTAACACGACCCATAGCCTTGGCCTGATTATGTTTGGCGCGGTCTTCGGTTACCTCGCTTTATGGCACAGCGCATTTCTCTTTCAATCGCGGTTCTTGCTTGCACTTGGATTCGCGTTGCTTCTGAGCTATGCGATCGTCGCAAAGCTCTATTTCTTCAATGCGCCGTTTCGCGGAGTGGTGGCGGCGGCTGTTCTTTATCTGCTTGGCATCATCTTCAACATGGCATGGGCTTAGTCCAAGCCGATTTGGCAGACCGTTATGCCGCCGCCCGATCGACGGTTATCACTGGATCTTGGTGGACTGCGAGGCAACGGCTTGCCACTTGCCGCCGCGTTTGACCCAGGTATCGGTGAAGCGATACTTGCCGCCGATGTCCTGTCCTTTATAGGTGCCCTTGATCATGCTCGTTCCCGCGGCTACGGCGACGTTGCCGTAAACGTGGACTTTCAGGTCGCTCAGTTCGACGGATTGGAATTTCAGATCGCCCGAACTCAAGTCGGCCTTGTCCTGAGTTTTATCGGTAACGCGACCGCTGGGGTCGGTGTCGACAATATCGTCCGCTTCATATTTGTCGACTGCGGCAGCTCCTTCTTTTACGGTGGCCTGGGCCCAGTTTTGCTCGTTTTGTTTAATCTGATCTTCGGTACTGGTCTTGGGCGGTGCTTGAGCGGCAGCGAGAGATAGCGCCAGCAAGCAGAGCGAGGCGACAGAAAGCACGTTTTTCATAGCTCCTCCTTGGGAGGGCGAGATCATACTCTGGGTTTATGGTGAGTGGCAAGCGCGGGTGATAGGTGGGCGTGGACGCATCTTAATATTCTTGTTCTGGAGACACAGCGATGACGGAAGACGAGGCTTGGAGACTGGCTGAGGATTGGGTTGCGGGTTGGAATGCTCACGACTTGGACGCGATCCTTTCGCATTATGAAGAAGAGGTCGAATTAACTTCTCCGGTGGCGGCACGGCTGTTGGGAACGGACGGCACGGTGACGGGGAAATCGAGCCTGAAAGCTTATTTCGGGCGCGGGTTGGAGGCTTACCCGAGTCTCCGGTTTGAGCTCGCGGACGTGCTCTGGGGAGTGCGATCGATCGTCCTTTATTACACCAATCAGAATGGGACGCGGACGGCGGAGTTCATGGAACTTTCGCCGAAAGGGAAAGTGATGCGAGTGGTGGCGAACTATGGGGGAAGTCGATCTTCCACGCGGATCGCGCACGAGGCGCGGTGACGCAGGCTTTCGTTGCCAGGGCATTGCCAGGGCATTGCGAAGGCATTGCGAAGGCGCTTGAGTCGCCCAACTGACGGCAGTATTGCCGGAGTTCCGGCTTGGTTGATGGCGGGGTCTTCAGCAACTCCAGAAGACTGGTGCAAACATTGGAGTACGACCAAGCCATCTCCCACACTGACGTGGTCGTCGGCGTGCAAACTCTTTGCCATCACCTTCTGGCCGGGTCGGCTGTCCGAGCACGAGAACTGAATGTTAATCGTTGATCCTTGCGAGGGCAACCGGGCAAGGGCAACCGGCGCTGACGTGTATCTGGGAAGGGATCGGAGAGACCCTTGATATCCGGATTGAATTGCGTCGAAAGCTGTTTGCATTGCCATTTGCGTTCGCAGAATTTTTTTTGCGATCTGTCTCGAGAATCAATTGAGGATTTCGACAAGATAAAACATGCGGCTGTATTTCCTGAGCATGCGGTGGTGCTGGTGGAGGGACAGAAACCCTGGGGAGTGTTCGTTCTTTGCCAGGGGCGGGCCAAGCTCTCGACTACCTCGCGGGAAGGGAAGACATTAATCGTGCGCATCGCGGAGGCCGGCGAACTGCTGGGGCTGCACGCCATTCTTACGGGAGGTCCGTACGAACTGACGGTAGAGACGATGCAGCCTTGCCAGCTCAATTTTGTTGGCAAGGAGGACATGCTGCGCTTTTTGGCGGAGCATGCTGATGCTTCGCTGCACGCCACTCGGCATCTGGCGCGAGATTGTTCGGACGCTTATGGCGTGGTGCGGGCGATCGGGTTGTCAAATTCGGTGTCGGAGAGGTTTGCCCGGTTCCTTCTGGAAAGTACTGCGGAGGGCGAGTTGAGCCGGGGGAGGGTGAAGGTCCGGCTGGCGATGACCCATGAAGAGATTTCACAACTCATTGGGACGAGCCGCGAAACGGTTACCCGGCTGTTGTCTGATTTCCGCAGGAATGATCTGGCGGAGTTGAAGGGGTCGACTTTGATTATTCATAATCGGCCTGCGTTGAAGAGCATGATTCGGGCTTAGCGGTGAAATATTTCGGCGATCCAGCCCCCAAAGCCGACTGCAGAACAGTATCGCTGGAAGTATCGCTTCATGGCGTCCATGAACAGCAACGGCAACCGGGCAGGGCCGCTCTCGGGGTCCGTTACCAAGGTGTCTGGCTCCGGCGCAGGCGTTTCCTTAAGCTTTTAGAGCGTGCCCAGGCGAATCTTTCGACATCTCCGAACCAAGCTTCTAGTTTCAATGGTCGCGGTCGTGTTTTTGTTGACGGCTGCGGTCCTGATGCTGGTTCAGGGGCAAATGCGCAAACATGTTCGCGAGGATCTGGAAGCGACGCTGCGGGCGGAAGCAGTGGTCTACACGCAGATTGAAGGAGCGCGCCGGGAGCAGGCGCAACAGAGCGCGCGCTTGATTGCAGACCAGCCGAGCCTGAAAGCGTTGATGTCGACCAATGACCGGTTGACGGTGGAGGACGGTTCGGAACCCTTGTTTGTGACCAGCCGCGCCGACCTGATGGTGCTCGAAAATGCGCGCGGCGAGATGTTGGGATTCCACGCGAAGTCGGATGATGTTCCGGTTTCTCGCGTGAAGCAGTTGATGCTGGATTCCAACGGCGACGGTGACGAAGACTGGTGGTTTGCCGGCGGTCATCTTTATCACGTTAGCTTTGCGCCGATCGTGGCCGGTTCAGACATTCATGAGCGAATGTTGGGGAGAGTCGCGTTGGGACGCGAGTTGTCGCCGCAGTCCATCATTCATATGGGAGTTTCAGGAAAGTCGGCTCCCGTGTTTGAGCGCAACGGAGCGGTGATTCTGAGTTCGTTTCCGGCGAGCGCCTGGGGCGATTTTCAGGCTGCGATTTTTAATCCTAAAGAACAAAAAAGCTCCGATAAGATTCAGGAAATCACTATTGCGGGTGAGCGTTATCTGGCCAGCTTTGTCGAGCTGCCGGGGGATCATCCGGTGCGGCTGTATTCTTTGCAGTCGTTCGATCAGGCGACCAAGTTCTTACGTGGTCTGAATCGCAGTTTGCTTGTGCTCGGCGCATTTGCTGTTCTGGCCGGCGCCTTGATTGCGTTTATTTTGTCGCGGCAGATTACGCGTCCGCTGGAAAGCCTGGTTTTGGCGGCGCGGCAGTTGCAAGCGGGCGATTTCGAATCGCCGATTGCCGTCGTCGGGAATGATGAAGTGGCTCATCTGACTTCGGCGTTTGAGGAGATGCGAATCAGTTTGTTGCAATCCCGCGAAGGACTCTTGCGTTCTGCGCGACTGGAAGCCGTGGGCCGGCTGGCGGGAGGCGTTGCGCACGACTTCAACAATCTGGTGATGATCATCAAGGGATACAGCGATCTATTGCTCGACAACGCCACTCCACAGGCAAAACCTTTTATTGAAGAGATTAAAAATGCGGGGGAACGAGCCAGTGGGCTGACGCGGCAGTTGTTGGCGTTCAGCCGCAAGCAGGTGCTGGAGCCGCAGGTGCTCGATCCGAATCAGACCGTGCGGAATATGGTGAAGATGTTGCGCGTTCTGATTGGAGAGGACATTGAGCTGGTGACCAACTTGTCCGATCAGATTGGGCGGGTGCAGGCGGACCCTGGGCAGTTGGAGCAGGTGATCATGAACCTGGCGGTGAATGCGCGGGATGCCATGCCCAACGGCGGCAAGCTGACGATCGATACCCAGGCTTGCGCGCTGGATGAGGCTTCGGCGGCGGCGCATGGCGAAGTTTCTCCGGGATCGTACGTGTTGATTGCGGTGACGGATGGTGGATGCGGCATGTCGAAAGAAACGCTGAAGCACATCTTCGAGCCATTCTTCACCACGAAAGAGCCGGGGAAAGGAACGGGGCTGGGACTGGCCACCGTTTATGGCATTGTGAAGCAGAGTCGCGGACACATTGCAGTGTCGAGTGATCTGGAACACGGAACCACTTTCAAAATTTACTTGCCTTCGCTGGATAAATCGGTGGCGTTGCCGGTGACGCGGCAGGTTGGGGCGGCTCCGAAGGGAGAGGGGACGATTTTGTTGGTGGAGGACGAAGCTGCGCTGCGGGTGCTGGCGGCGGAAGCACTGAAGAGACTCGGCTACACCGTGTTGCAGGCGGGGAACGGGTTAGAGGCGCTGGCGGTTGCGGATCGGCATTCTGGCAAGATCGATCTTGTGGTGACGGATGTAGTGATGCCGCATATGGGCGGTCCGGAGATGGTGGAGAAGTTGCGCGAGCGGCGAGACGGATTCGGGGTGATTTTTGCCTCGGGATATACGGACGCGGCGGCACTGGAGAAGGCGCACCTCGGCGCGGCCACGATCTTGTTGAGCAAGCCGTTTTCGGCAGAACTGCTGGCGCGGAAAATTTGTGAAGTGCAGCAAGCCACGAGGAGTCCAAATGACAAGGGCATGGCAGCGAGCAATTCGGGATAAGCCGTTCGGGGTAAAGAATTCCGGCTAACGAATTTCGGCTTGGCGACATGTTTGTTGATCACACAGAGGTGTGACAAGGGTCACAGACAGGCAGCAGCGGGGCGCAGTACAAAGGGAACAATTGCAGTCCTGGAAGACAAAGTTGCCCGGCCTTACCCCACGACCCCACTAAGCTGCCACCCAGGCGGCGGGCCGGGCAATTTGAAAAGCTCTCAATCCTTCTGAGGGTTTGCGTCCTGGGGGTCGCATCCTAAAGACAGTCAAGCATTCCGTTTATCTCCCGATGGATAGGTCTGGGTTCGTGTCCGCAACCCGCCTGGGATGAAAAAGCTTGCTGTGATTCTGTTGCTGGCGTTGACGGGGAGCCATGTGCGCGCTCAACAGGTAAGCGGAGCTTTCGCGATCCATCCTTACTTAGTACGTCATGTGACGCGGGAGACGTTGCGCGATTCGCGATTCTGGACGCGTTCGACGATTGTGTTGGTCGCAGTGGATGGCGCAGCGAAGACCGCGGACAGTTTCGCCACACGGGAGAACATCGCCGGCGGAGGCGTGGAATACAACCCGCTGGCGCGTCCCTTTGTGCATACGACGGCGGTGCAGGTGGTGGCGACGGCGGCGTTATTCGGGGCTGAAATCGCGGGGGCTTACTTATTGCACAAGCGAGGCCATAACAACGCCGGACGCGGAGTGCTGATCGCGGGCGCAGTGGTGAACGGGCTGGGCGCGGCGAATAGCTTTAAGGATAGGGTTGGTACCTGGTAAAGCGTTCATTCCTTATTACCCCGTTAACTGGGCTGAGTTTTGCTTAGCAGCTACGAACCCTTTCTTTCCAGCAGGTAAGCCTTTTTGTAGCCGCGATAATTGGCGGAGTAGCGAAGAATGGTCGCCTGATCTTTTTCGTCGAGTTCGCGGCGGAATTTTCCGGGTGAGCCCATCCAGAGAGAATTTGGCTCTACGACCGTGCCCTCGGGAATGAGGGTGCCGGCGGCGATGATGGAGCCGGATCCAATCACTGCGCCATTCAGAATGATGCTGCCCATTCCGATGAGGCAGCGCTCTTCGATCTTGCATCCGTGAAGAATGACGCCGTGGCCTACGGTGACGTAGTCGCCGAGGTAGACTCCAAATTCTTCTTTCATGCCGTGGAGGACGCAGTTGTCCTGGATGTTGGAATAGTGGCCGACGCGAATCTGATGGACGTCGCCGCGAAGGACGGCGTTCATCCAAACGCTGGAGTGCTCGCCGAGCACGACGTCGCCGATGAGCTGGGCAGAGTCGTCTACGTAGCAGGTGTCGGGGAATTGGGGAGTGACGCCTTGGTAGGATCGGATCATAATTCTTCAAATCATAACCGAATAAGTTTTATCAGATGCCGCGGGCATTGGTTCGGATTGAGCAGATATAATTCCGGGGCTGAGGTGAAGCGTATGAGGCTCCGCTTTCTTTCAATTTTATTGGGTATTGCGTTGCTTACTCAGTTGGGGACCGCACAGGCTGCGTCGCCGGCACAGGGTTCGAGCCGATCGGGTTCGCCGGAACTGAGCAAGTTTTTTGCGACGTATTTTGAAGACCGGCTGCGGGATGAGCCGGAGTTTGCGACCACCGTTGGCCGCCATGAGTATGACGACCGATGGACCGACCTCTCGAAGCAGGCGCGAGACCAGCGCCGCGCGCGGCTGGAGCAGACTCTCGCGGAAGCCGAGAAATTGTCGGGCGCACAGGATGCTGTTTCTCCGCAGGATCAACTTAGTGTGAAGCTTTTGCGTTATGACTTGCGCACACAGTTGGATGCCTTTGATTTGCAAAACTACCTGCTGCGCGTGGGGCAGATGACTGGGTTTCACAACACGGTCTATCTGGTCATCGATCGGATGCCATCGTTTACGGTCAAAGATTGCGAGAACATTATTGCGCGGCTGCGCGCTACGCCCGCTTATGTGGATCAAAACATCGCGATTCTTGATGAGGCGATTGCTCGCGGGATGACGCAGCCGAAAATTGTTTCCGATCTGGTGATCGAGCAACTGACGGCGCAGGCGGGGCAGGATGCTTCTACGACTCCGCTGCTGTTTTTCTTGAAGAAGATGCCGAGCGAGCATTCCGGAGGGGGAACGGGAACGGTTGCGCAAGGAGGCGACGGAGGCTTTCGAAAATGATTTTCGTCCGGCGTGGC
The DNA here is from genome assembly GCA_963807725.1 of uncultured Acidobacteriaceae bacterium. Lineage (GTDB taxonomy): Bacteria > Acidobacteriota > Terriglobia > Terriglobales > Acidobacteriaceae > Acidiflorens. Next base: position 212,095 of record CAWECL010000018.1, on the reverse strand, counting down.
GAAAGGCGCTGGCTTACATGCAGACGACCTATTCCACGAAGGTTCGATCGGGAGTGGGTATCTCCAGCCTGGCGGGTGGTGCGGACGCTTATCGCGTTCTGATCCGGCGGCTGACTACTACGAACGCTACTCCGGAGGAGATTCACAAGATTGGGTTGGCGGAGGTGGACCGGATTGAAGCGGAGATGCTGGCGATTGCGCGGCAGATGGGCTTCAACGGATCGGTCAGCGAATTGGAGGTGAAGCTGGCGAATGATCCGGAGCAGAAGTTTCATTCCAAAGACGAAATGCTGGTCTATTGCCGGAACGCGGCGAAGATTATTGAGCCGGAACTGCCGAATCAGTTCAAACATATTCCGATGATGCTGTTTGGGATTCGCGCTATTCCGGAAGATCGGGAACAAGCGAGCGCTTCGAATGCGCAGGCTCCGATGCCGGATGGGAGCGCTCCGGGGTGGTTCAATCTGCGGGCTTACAAACCGGAAACGCAGGTGAAGTATGACAAGGAAGCGCTGGTGCTGCATGAGGCGGTGCCGGGACATATTTTTCAGGGATCGCTGGCGCGCTCGTTGAAAGATTTGCCGGACTTCCGCAAGTTTTACGGTAACAGCGCTTACAACGAAGGCTGGGCGCTTTATGCGGAGTCGCTGGGTTTGCAGTTGGGAGTCTATCGGGATCCGTACAACCGGTTCGGGCAGTTGGCTAGCGAACGTTTCCGCGCGGCTCGGCTGGTGATTGACACCGGGCTTCACTCCATGGGATGGACTCGGGAGCAGGCGCAGGAGTATTTGAAGATTCATGCTCCGACGCAGGCGCAGGCGGAAGTTGATCGCTATATTTCGTGGCCAGCGCAGGCACTCTCTTACAAGCTGGGACAGTTGAAGATCGTGGAGTTGCGGAAGAAAGGCGAGACGCGATTGGGGACGAAATTTGATGTCCGGGATTTTCATGATGCGGTGCTGCGCAACGGATCGCTGCCGCTGGAACTGCTGGATGAAGAGGTCGGGAAGTATGTGGCTGCGGGGCAATGATGATGCTGGGTGAATCGATATGAAGGTCGCGGATTTTCGGCGGATCGCGCTCAGCTTCGAAGGCGCCGAGGAAGGCTCGCACATGGGAGCGGCTGATTTCCGCGTGGGCGGCAGGATCTTCGCGACGCTGGCATCCCAGAAATTGGGGTACGGCAATTTGATGCTCACTCCGGAACAGCAGGCGGAATTCGTGGACGAACTGCCGAAGGTTTTTCTGCCGGTTCATGGTGGCTGGGGCCGGTCGGGGGCGACTCATATTCGATTGCCGGAGGCGAACGAGGACGTACTGACTGGGGCGCTGCGAGCGGCTTGGATGATTCGAGTTGAGAAGAATGCGAAGACGAAGAATTCGAAGACCAGGAAACCTGCAGCGAAGAAAAGGCGCGCACCCAAACGGTAGTAGGTGTTTGCGAAATCCTTGAAGTCGCGCTTGATTTAGAATCGCAGTTCACAAATACACGATAGAAGAACACGGAGATATTTGGTCATGATTGAAAGACTTAAAGAAAGCCAGGGAGCGGCGATCGGATTCAAAGTTACGGGGAAAATTACTGGCGATGAAGTGAAGGCGTTTGAGCCGCAGATTGAATTTCTGGTGAAGGAGCGGAAAGAACGTCCCATTGGGATTCTGGCGGATGTCTCGCAGATGGAGGGCGCGGATTGGAGCGCGCGCTGGAGCGAGATGCGGTTTCTGCAGAAATATACCGATCACATTGCGCGCATGGCAGTGGTGGGCGCCGATAAGTGGGAAGAAATTGTTGCGATCGTTGTGGTTGGAGCGGCTGTGCTGCAGGCTGAGACGCGCTACTTTACTTCGGCCGAGATTGGCGCTGCATGGGAGTGGGTGAGGACGGCTAAGAACGCGGATCGCGTTCCGGTGCGGACGATCTCGGTTGGGTCGGGGCTGTTTAAGGGATATCAGCCGGAGTATACCGAACTGTAATTCTTAGCTCTCTCGCAAGACGCGTTACTTCTCGCGCAATAGCACTACATCTGAGGTGTTATGGTACCGGGCTACGGCAAGCGATTTCCCGTCCGGCGACCACGCATATTCGTTGATGTCGTCGGAGGTGAAGTTTGAGATCTGGTGTCCGGGGGCGCCATCGAGAGATTGCACAAAGATGTTATCGACGCCCTTCTCGCGAACCAGATAGGCCACCGATTTGCCGTCAGGCGCGAACCGCACCGTATTGGTGAACCCACCGGCGCCAATCCCCCCACCGATGCGCGGATCGGGGTCGATCAGGCGCGCAGGCCCGGGTGATTCCAAATTAAGGATGGCTAATTTACTTATCGCTACTTGCGGGTTGTCCGCGGGGCTTATCTCGGCGTCAAAAATCAGCCACTTGCCGTCTGCCGAAACCGCCATGCCCGCCCCGATCCCGTACATGCCGGGAACACTGCTGGACGCCACCTTCTGCGGTTCACCCCCATCGATGGATACCTTCGATACGGCGGGCGCTTCGGAAGAGGAGAAGTAGTAAACCGATTTTCCGTCGGCAGAACAAGTTGGATAAACGTCGAAGCTGCCCTTGGTGAGCTGGATCAGGCCGGAGCCGTCGGTATTCGCTCTCCAGATATTGGATCCGGTCGAGCTACCGTGAAAAACCCAGGAGAGCAAAAGATAGCGATCGCCGCAGCGCTGGACATCCGTGATCCACGCATTGGGATCGCCGAGCACCGTAACTTGCGCACCATCCTGAACGTCGATCCGGCGCAGATTTTGCCCATCGGTGGCGAGCAACTTGCCGTCTACGGTCCAATCGATATTCCGGGAATCCTGGGCTTGCGCGAGTGAAGTCTGCGGGACTGAGGTCTGCGACGGCGTCTCGCCGGGACTGCTCGAGCTTCCGGCGCCGGGGAGCAGACTTAAACTGTGCGTGGCTCGCACTTGAACGGTCGCCGCCGTCTTCCCGTCTGCGGAAAGCGAGAGCGATGAATAGCTGTTGGTATCGCGGGTGATGGGCTCGACTTGTGAGCCGTCGCGCGAAATGAAGCCGATTTGAGCTCTCAGGTAGTCCGACCCTTTTTCCTGAAAACGAGCCAGGAGATGTTTACCGGCGGGCAGCCAGACCACATCCCCCACGAGATCGTTCTTAAGCGCAGCAAAAGGTTCGATCTTTTTACTGGCAAGGTCGAGCGTATCGATGGTGCAGAGAATATCGGCCAGGGTAAACGTGGCGTAGGCGATTTGCTTTCCGTCGGGGGACCAGGCCAGAGCGCGCGGGAAGTTGGCGGTTGTGTTAGGGGCGATCCGCAGAACCGTCTCTTCGCTGCCATCCAGATTCGCTTGCAGGAAGCGAAACTTTCCTAGCTCTGGATCATTGCCGCGGATGAAGGCCATGTGATGCCCGTCCGGCGAAAAAGTGAGCCCGGTATCGACGTCTCGAGTGATCAGCCGTGGCGCGCCGCCCAACACGGGAGTGCGATAGAGATCCCACTCCGTTTGCGTGTTGGTGTCGGCCTTGCGAAAGTACACGTAGTTGCCGTCTGGAGAAAAAGCCAGGCTCGAATAGGTCGCTGCCGCGGATGGCACAATCTGGGTGTCGCTGTTGGTCGGCACATTGCGCAGCCACAAGCTCTCGAGCCCGTTGTCGTCCTGCACGTTCAAAATGTACTTGCCATCCGGAGAAATCGCGGCAGCGGTTGCTTTGCCGGTGTTCGTCACCTGGGTAACGGAGAAATTCTGGAATGGAGCCGGACCGCTGCGCGTGAGCAACGAGTAAATTCCGTAACCGCCGACGGCGCAAATCACCAGAGCGATGGCGGCGATGGTGGCCAGTCCAAATTTGTGTTCGCGGGCTACGGCGCTGACGCTCGAACTGCTGGTCGTGGCTGCCGGAGGCGAAGCCGGTTGCGATGTGGGTTGAGACGTAAGTTGCGAGGCCGAAGTTGAGGCGGACGACGGCGGGGACGCGGAGTGTGATCCCGTCGAAAGCGCAGCCGACGGCAGCGAGGTTGCTCCCGATTCAGTTTGCGCGGCCGTCTGATGGCCGGAGCCGCTGTCTCGCTGCAATCGCTTTAAGTCGCTGCGGATTTCTGAAGCGTGCTGGTAGCGTAACTCGCGATCTTTTTCGAGAGCTTTGTTGATGATTTCTTCGAGGCGTTGCGGGACGTCGGGATTCAGCCGAAGTGGTTGTACGGGGGCGCGGTTGAGAATCGCGTCAAAGATGATGGCGGAAGTATCGCCACGGAAGGGCACGGCTCCGGTCGCCATTTCGTACAACACCGCTCCAAACGAAAACAGGTCGGTGCGGATGTCGAGTTCTTTTCCCTTCGCCTGCTCGGGCGACATGTAAGCCACGGTGCCGACGGCCGTTCCGGGGCTGGTGAGATATTCCATGCCGACACCGGCGGTTGCCTCGGTTGCGGTTGCGTCCACTCGGCTGGCGGATGGGGTCACTTTGGCCAGCCCGAAGTCGAGAATTTTCGCGTGTCCGCGCTTGGTGACGAAAATGTTGGCGGGCTTGATGTCGCGATGAACAATTCCTTCGCTGTGCGCCGCATCGAGGGCGTCGGCCATTTCGATGGCCAGGGCGAGAGTGGTTTCCGTCTCCAAAGGCTTCGAGCCGATGCGGTGTTTCAGGGTCAGCCCGTCCAGAAACTCCATGGCGATGAAGCGTTTGCCTTCATGCTCGCCGATTTCGTAGATGGTGCAGATATTGGGATGGTTCAGAGCGGAAGCGGCGCGAGCTTCCCGACGAAATCGTTCGAGAGCCTGCGGATCCTGGGCGACATCTTCAGGAAGAAATTTGAGGGCGACGAAGCGACCGAGGGAAGTGTCTTCGGCTTTGTAAACCACGCCCATGCCGCCGCCGCCCAATTTCTCGACGATGCGGTAGTGGGAGATGGTCTGGCCGATCATATTGGGACGGTCAAGTTAGGGCGGTCAAGCTTGCTCGAACATATTTATTCGAGCGCTGGAGGCAAATCTTACTTGGGCGGCGATGGGCAAGTCAATGAAGGGGTGGGGTATACAGCACGAGGGCAGAGCGCCATCTGTGTCGTGGCGGGCCGCGCTCTGCTTTGGTGGAAGCGCCGCGCAAAACGCTGCTTGATGACCTTCATAACCACCGAGGGATCGCCGATTTCCGGTTCGGTTAGCAGCAGGTGAAAGTGTTCGGGCATGATGACGTATCCGTGTATGACGAAATGATATTTGCGGCGCGTATCTTCGAGGATGGTGAGAAACAGGTCGCGTCGTTTTTTTGTGTTGAGGAGAGCTTGGCGGCGATAGCAGCTCGCAGTTATGAAATGCAGGTGCTTGGCACCGTAATAACGACGGAGGCCGTTCGGCATGGTCCATAGTAGGCACAAGAGGTTGAGTTTGTATGTGACCTTGCGAACAATCGGATTGTGACAATGCGCCCACTCATTCGCAAAAGGCGCGAATGAGTGGGGCACCCGGCCATCACCGCCCCAACCCTGTAACCCTGAGCGAAGCAACGACTTAACCAACCCTCATAGAGCCGGGTTCTAGATTACGAACGGGATGAGTTTCCGCGTGTTTCGGTGGTAGTCGTCAAAGGCGAGGCCGAAGTGTTGGGCTAGCAGGCGGTCTTCTTTCTTGATTCGATCGAATACGAAGATGGCGGCCAGAATGAGGATAGGCGCGGCTAGAACGCTGGCAAATATCAGAGCGATTCCGGTGGGAATGAAGAGCAGACTGAGGTAGAGGGGATGGCGGATGTATTTGTAAATGCCTTCGCGCACCAGGCGGTGATTCGGTTGCAGCGTGACGTAGGCGCTGAAGAATTCTCCTAGCGCTTTTAGAGCTGACAATCGGACGGCGACTCCGAGCGCGCAGAACGCGAGACCAAGATAACGCCAGGAGTTGTCGCGCAGGGTCAGGATGCGGTGGCGATCGGCGAAGGGCAGGGACCAGAGCAGGGCTGCGGAGAGCAGAAGCAGAACTACTAGTTGCAGGCTTTGGATGGTCACGGGCGCTGGACCTCGGCGCAGCGGCTGTAAATCCAGTCTCAAAAACACAGCCGTTACTGCGGCTATCAATGTCACCGCCGACAAACCAAAACGAGCCGGGTTGAGAAAGAACGCAGGCAAGTCATCGATGCCCCATCCGATCAATACCAGAGCAATGGCGGGTAATAGTTGGATGGCGAGAACGCAAGCTGCCCGAAGCCGCGAGGTTTTCGCGTCGTGGTGAACATCAATCAATGTTTAGAGCCCACTTCGATCAGGCGTTTGGTCATGAGGACGAGTCCCAGGATCTGGGTCCATTCGGAGACCAGGTTGCCTACGACTTGTCCCCAGCGTCCGTTTGGATTCATGCTGCGGAAAGCCAGCACCCAAGCGATTCCGGTGAGCAGGAGAAATAAGGTGAGGGAATGCTCGCGCAGGAACTCCACCACGGCAGACGGCTCTTTGCCTTTGGGCTGCTTGCTCTCGGCCGATCCTTTTTCGTAGAGATGCTTGGTCATGACTACGGTGACCAGCACTCCGGTCCAGTCGGCGATGGCGTTGCCGAAGAATGAACCCCAGTGGGTGCTCGGATCGGAGTGGGAATAGAGGGCGATGAGCAGGACCACGATTCCGAGCGCGGTCAGACTGAGTGAGTGGGAGCGGAGGAAAGACTTGGAGGGACGGTTGTCTTCATCAAGATTACTTTACTCGCTACTTTACTGGCTGGGTGCAGAGTGAGAAAAAATGAGGCGACGTTAGAGGGTGGTGTTTCACCGGTGCTTGCGGGTGAACAGGATTACGTGTGCTTGAGGACGAGATCCAGAGCCTTTCCGTTTTGTTTCCAGGTGCCGCTGATTTGCAGATTGTCTGTACTCAGGATGCCATCATAGGCGCTTACATCCGCACTGCTTTCGAAATGGAGCGTTGGAGCTTTATAGGTGATAGCGGTGATGATGATGCCGGAGGCATCCTGATCGGGGTAGTCGATGGTGCCGCTGAGGGTTCCGTCCTGTGCGGCGGCGATGTGGATCACTACTCGCTTTTTTGCCTGGGCGCCGGGATCGAGAGTTCCTTCCCAATCTCCAATAATGGGTTTCGGATCAGCGATGGGCTTCGGATCGGCTGCGATGGCGGGCGCGACAGCAAATTGCAGCGCGAGAAGCAGGGTGGCTCCGAAGAAAAGCCAGAATTTGAGGCGAGACAGTTTCATAGTTGCCCTCGTCATTGATGTCATTGATAGCGATGCATAACGCGACAAAACACAGCCAAGTATCGGGGCGATTGGAGGGTCTGGGGCATCGGGGAAATACAGTAGATGTCCGAAAAACCTTACCGAGCCCCGTGCTGTACAATTTCCCGGAATGAAAAGGCTGCAAAGAATTTCGGCCATCCTTTGGATGGGCTGGTTTGTGCTGGGCGCGGCGGCCTGGGTGGTCGCCGAACCCATTGCCTCCTTGCGTGCCACCAACTATGTCAATGATTTTGCGGGTGTGCTGGATGCGGCGACAGAAGCGCGGCTGAACGATCTTTGCCATCAGGTGGAGCAGAAGGCAAATGCGCAGATTGCGGTAGTGACGGTGAAGTCGCTGGATGGGCAGGACGTGGTCAGCTATGCGGTAGCGCTGTATCAGAAGTTTGGCATCGGCGCGAAGGGGAAGGATCGCGGCGTATTGATCCTGTTGGCGACGAACGACCGGAAATATTGGACCACCGTTGGATATGGGCTGGAGGGAATTCTTCCCGATGGAAAAGTGGGAGGATTTGGCCGCGAGGCGGTGCCTCTGCTTCGGGATGGGAACTATGCGGGCGCGGTGACGCTGATGACGGTGCGCGTGGCTTCCGGTGATTGCGCAGGATGCTGGCGTCACACTCGAGAACCAGCCGCAGATGGCGCCGGTTCGGCGGCAACAGCCTCCGCCGAGCGGTGGGGTCATTGGGATCGTCATTCTTTTTCTGATCGTCGTTTTTGTCGTGATTCCGATTCTCCGGGCGCTGTTTGGCGGCAGTGGTGGACCGCGGGGCGGCGGTGGTGGCGCAGGGTTAGGATTTCTGCTGGGGATGCTGCTGAGTTCGGGCGGAGGCGGAGGATATCGCGGCGGGGGATTTGGTGGTGGGGGCGGATTTGGCGGAGGCGGCGGTTTTGGTGGGTTTGGCGGTGGGAGTACTGGCGGCGGCGGGGCGGGTGGAAGCTGGTGAGACTGTTTCGTCTCGAGAGCAACGTCGTGCGGAAGTTTTCTGCAGAGCGAGAGGTTTGAAATGGGTCCTGAAAAACTGATTGAAGATTTTGTTGGACGGATGCGGGGAGCGGCGGGAACGAATCTGATCGCGGCGATTCTTTATGGGTCGGCGGCGGCAGGGGATTATGTTGCCGACTATTCGGATGTGAACCTGCTGTTCGTGCTGCGCGATACATCTTTTGCGTCGATTGCTGCGTTTGGTCCGGTGATCGAATGGTGGGGGAAACAGAAGCATCGCGTTCCTTTGCTCATGGGAGCGGAAGAGATGCGGCGGTCGACGGATGTTTTCTCCATCGAATTCCTGGATATGCGGCGGCATTATCGCGTGCTGTGGGGAGAAGATGTTCTGAAGACTTTGGAGATACCGATGCGGCTGCATCGGGCGCAGGTGGAATACGAACTCGGAGAGAAGACGATCGTGCTGCGGCAAGGGCTGCTGGCGGCATCGGGTCACGATGAGGCGAAGTGGGATCTGTTGCTGCGATCTTTGCCCGCATTCGGGACGCTGTTTCGACATGCATTGATAGCGCTGGGTGATCCGGGGACGGGGACCAAGCGGGAAGCGGCGAATGTGCTGGGCGATAAGACGGGGATTGATACCAAGGTTTTCGGTGAGTTAATTGATGTCCGGGAGCACCGGTTGCAGCGGAAAGCGGTGAAGGTTGACGAGATGTTTGCGCGGTATTTGAAATTGGTCGAGCAGGTGACGGCGGCGGTGGATAAGATGCTGGATCCGGCGGCTTAAGTAGAACGAACGGTTTGGTGGTGGCCGGGCGAGACGTCCGGCGCTCCAGTAGAAAAAACATTTGGCAATAAATTTTGATTTCAGGAGAGCGATATGGGTAAGGGATTGATTGTTGTGATTGTGCTGGTGGTGATTTTGCTGGCAGTGTTTGGGCAGTACATCGGAGTGAAGAACAATCTGGTCGCCAAAGACCAAGCGGTGAAGGCGGCCTGGTCGCAGGTCGACATCGTGCTGCAGCGGCGCGCGGATTTGATTCCCAACCTGGTGGCGACGGTGAAGGGATACGCGCAACAGGAGACAACCGTGTTTGGAGATATTGCGAAGGCACGGTCGGCGTTGCTTTCGGCGCAGACTCCGTCGGATAAGATTGCCGCGAACGGGCAGTTGGATGGAGCTCTCGGACGCTTGTTGCTGGTGGTGGAGAATTATCCGCAGTTGAAGTCGAACGAAAATTTCCAGCGCTTGCAGGATGAATTGGCGGGGACGGAGAATCGCATCGCCGTGGAGCGCAAGCGTTATAACGACACGCTGCAGGACTACAACACCTATGTCTTGCAGTTTCCAAATAGCTTGTATGCGGGGTTTGCGGGATTCAAACAGAATCCGGCTTATTTCCAGGCTTCAGAAGCATCGCGGGCTACGCCTACGGTGGACTTTACTCCGAAGCCAGCTACGCCTGCGCCGGCACCGTCGGCTACGCCTGCGCCAGCTCCGGCTCACTGATTGTTTTGGGCAGATGTCTGGTTGGAAAAGGGTCGGAAAAAGAAAAGGTGTGGTGGCTGCGGAAACTTGCCACCACACCTGATGAGTGGAGCTCGAGGACGATATTACTGTAACGGTGTAAGCGCAATGCAAGTGTCGTGGTCGGGAATGACGTTGCCGTTCGGATCGTAGTGAATCACTCCATCTTCGGTGGTGCAGAAGCTGCGGTTGCCATTGTTGGCGATGGGCAATCCGGCGGCGAAGTAGGAGCCGGCGGGATTGGAGCCGATTCCGGTGGAGTTGAAGCTGTATCCGCTCTTGGTGCCGGATGCGAGCAAGTTGTCGATGAAGCAGGCGCTGGTCTGATCGGGCGGAGTGCAGCTGGTGCCGCCGAGAGAAGCGAGCGTGGGCGCAAATCCGACGGTTGGATAATTATCGTTGTAACTGATCTCAGCTATGTTGATGGTGCGAAGCGAAGCGACGGCGGAAGCTTCGTTGGCGGCGACGCGCGCCTGGAGCAGGTTCGGGATGGCGATGGCGGCGATGATCAGGATGATCGCGACGACCACGAGCAACTCGATAAGCGAAAAGCCTTGCTGATTGCGTTTGCGGATTTTCATGGTGCGATCTCCTCTGGTTACTGAAGTTACTTTCTGTCTTACTTCCCAGTTACTCTGTCCGGTTCACTTGTCGGTGAGGGGAATCGCCCGATGTGTTCATAAGGTGCAAACCTGCGACCAAATTGATTGCACATAGTTATCAGTTGGTTGCAGTGGTGTGGTGGGTCGGTGTGTGAAAAGAGTTGCACATGGGGCTGGGATTCGGTGGAAAGGCCAGGGGATTGTGCTGATGCGACCGGGAAAAGACGGTGGTTACTAGTGGTGTTGCCGGCGCGGGCGGGGCGGAAGATACGGGCGAAAACTGAACATATTGGATGTACATGCGTCACATTTTGATGAGTTGGGATTTGATATATACGAGAGGTAGGGTTTCTGGAATCCCCTCCGATTCCGAAGTCTCGAACACGAGGGGATTGGTATGCGCCGCTGTTTTGAACTGTTTCTGGCCGCTGTTCGCGGTGACTATGATCTAGCTTGCTTCCGCGGAATTGTCCTTCAACTTATCTTCATTTCCTCCCTGATTACGTGCATGGTTCTTTGCGCCGCTGTGGCTTTGGGGCAAGACGCATCCACAGGCGCGCTCCGAGGCGTCGTTTTGGACGCGCAGGGAGCGGTAATTACGAATGCGGATATTGTGGCGATCCGCGTGGATACGGGGATTCGTTATCACTCTGCCACCGATTCAGCGGGCCGATTTGTGGTGGATTTGTTGCCTCCGGGAAACTACTCGGCGCGGGCGGAGGCCGAGGGGATGTCGCCGCAGATTTCCCCGTTGATCCGGGTTGAGGTTGGGATGGCGGCGCAAATGACTTTCAAGTTGAAGGTGGCGGGACCGAAGGAATCGATCACGGTGGCGGATGCTCCGCGAATTTTGGATGCTAATCCTAGTTCGGTGTCGGCCTTGGTGGATGAACGAGCGATTAAGGATCTGCCTCTGGATGGGCGTCGATATACCGATCTTTTGTTGCTCTCACCGGGCGTGACACAGGATCCACGGGGGCTGACTGCGGGATCGAATGGCGATCTTTCTTATGGCGGCATTCGCGGATACAACACGAGTTTTCTGGTGGATGGAGCGGACAACAATAACGGGTTTTACGCGCAGGCTATGGGACGGTACCGCGCGCCTTATCAGTTCTCGGATGACGTGATACAGGAGTTTCGTGTGCAGTCGACCGGTTATGGCGCAGAGTCGGGGCGAGCTGGAGGAGCGGTGGTGAATGTGGTGACCAAGTCAGGCACAAATGAATGGCACGGAACCGGCTTCTATCATTTGCGCGACAGTGAGCTGGGCGGAGCGGCGCCTCCTTTTGTGGGGTTTAATCCGAGCAACGAGCAGCATCAGTTTGGTGGGACGCTGGGTGGGCCGATTCAGCGGAGCAAGACGTTTTTATTTGCGGGGTACGACCAGCATATTTTCAATGTTCCGGAAGTGGTTCAGTTTTACAACGGCCAGACGACGGTGGTGCCGCAACTGGGAGTTTATCCGACGCCGGGTGATTACGAGGTTTGCAATCCGGCGATTGGAGGGATGGCGTGCGACGAAGCGCTGGTGTTTGCATCCGCGGCGCAGCTTTCGACGATGGCGGGGACATTCCACGCTCAGTTGTATGGGGAGACGGGATTTGTGAAGCTGGACCGGGTGCTTTCGGCGCACCAGTTTCTTTCCGCGCGCCTGAGCACATCGCGGTCGTACGGTGCGAACAATGTTTATTTTGATCCGGGCAGCCCGATTACTTATGACTCGATTAGTGCCAATGGACAAGAGGATGTGGCGACCGACAGTGCGTCGTTGGCTTTGTTGAGCGGCATCAGTCCGCGATTGATCAGCCATTTGCGAGTGCAGTTTTCGCTCGATCTGGAACAGTTGTCTCCCAACACAAACGATACGCAGTCGAGTATCTACAACTTGATGGAGGACTTTGGGCAATCCTCGACTTTGCCGCGTCTGACCAGGGAACATCGCTTGCACCTGGCGGAGACTTTGAGTTGGACGCATGGGCGTAACCAGTGGAAGTTTGGCGGCGATGCGATGCGGACCTGGGACTACAACTTTTTCCCGTCGCTTTATAACGGGAAGTTTCTGTATGACGACATTGCGGTGGACCCGTTCACGTTTGTGCCGGAGCATGGAGGGTTGCAGCTGACGCCCCTGCGCGCCTGGGCACACAATGTGCCGCGATATTACGAGCAGAGTTTTGGGAATCCGGTGTCGCATCCAGATAGCAACGACTATTCGGCATTCGTGCAAGACACGATGCGAGTGACTCCGCATTTCAGCCTGAGCCTGGGCATGCGTTACGATCTCCAGACTTTTTCAAAGGCAGGAATGATGAGTAATCCGCTATGGGCCGGGGCGGGTAAGATGCCGCTGCGAGAGACGAATTTTGCGCCGCGCGCAGGAATTGGATATTCGATTGGCAATGATCGTCCGTTGATGATACGGGCGGGATTCGGGATCTTCTACACGAGGATTCCGCAGCTCTATCAATCGGCGGTGATCGATAACAATGGGCTCAATGATAATTTTCTTTCCCTGGACAATACGAATTTCTATCAGGGGCAGGTATTTCCGGCGTATCCGAGCCCGGCGGTGAGTTGTCCGCGCGGTCCGGTGGCGTGTGTTATCCCTTCGCAGTGGCAGCAGTTTGCCAGCAGCGAGGTGGATGCGTTTGCGCCGGAGTTTAAAACGCCGCGGGTGCAGCAGGGAAGTTTAAGTCTGGAACACGAAGTGGCTGATGGCTTTGTGGGGACGGTATCTTATCTTTTTGTGCACGGCGTGGATATGATTCGGGCACGCGATGTGAATCTGCCGCCGCCTACTTACTATAGCTATCCGATTTACGATCCGACGGGGGCGACTTTTCAGAATACGTTTTACAACGTGGAGTCGTTTGCCACGCAGCAGGATAGTTACAGCATCAGCTGTCCTTTTCCGCCGTGCATTAATACGTTGGATCGTCCGATTTCGCAACTGGGGTCGATCGATCAGTTTGAGAGTGCGGCGACGAGTGTGTATCACGGGATGACGGTCTCGCTGCACAAGCGGATGTCGGGCGGGATGTATTTCAGTCTGGCGTACACGTGGGCGCATGCGATTGACGACGGGCAGGACGCGCTGGTCGCTGGGGCTCCGGTAACGGTACAGAATTCATATGCGGCGAAAAGCGAGCGCGGACCGAGTGTGACGGATCAGCGGAATCGGTTGACCATCGCGGCGATCGAGGAGCCACATCCTTTTGCCGCGGGGCAGAAGCTTTTGGCAACGATGTTTAATCACTGGAAGGTCTCAGGGATTATGACTTATGGCAGCGGGCGGCCGACGAATGCGACGGTGTCGGGCGATCCGAATCAGGATGGAAACTTGAGCAACGATCGGTTGCCGGGCTACGGGCGCAACGCTTTTACGGGTCCGGATTATGCCAGTACCGATGTCAAGCTGGGAAGGAAGATGAATTTGAGCGCGCGCTGTCATCTGGAGTTGACGGCGGAGTCATTCAATTTGTTCAATCGCAATAACGAAAAGCTGATTGTGACCGATAATGGATTCCAAGGAACGGTGGGACAGTTCGTTAAGTACACGCAGTACGCTGGGAACACTTATTATCCAGCTTATTATCAGCAACCTACAAGTTTCTTGAAACCTACCAGCTCATTTGCTCCGCGGCAAATGCAATTGTCGATGCGGCTGAATTTCTAGAGTCAGGTGAAAATTTCTACACATTCCACTTGACTTAGGAGGGCAATGCTTGCCATAACTAACAAGTCCGGTTAGGACGAGCAGGGGGGTGTTGTTCGTTGGCAGAAGTTCGACTTCAAGAGGGTGAATCCCTCGAAAACGCGCTTCGCCGGTTCAAACGCAAGGTACAAACCGAGGACATTATTAAGGAAGTAAAGCGTCACTCGTTCTACCTGAAGCCCGGCGAGCGGAAGCGAGTAAAAGAAGCACTCGCCCGCAAGCGTAGCCGCAAGAAAGCACGTAAAGAACAGGACTAAGAGAAAAAGCGGGCCGTTCACTGGTGGACGGCCCGTTTGTTGCACCCAAGAGTTGAAGGCGCGTTCGAGCCGCGTTCCCGGAAACTCCGCACCAGTTTTTCAGAAACTCTACTTCCCGGTTGTGGCACAAAGTAGCAACCACATGGTGCACACCGTGTGGCGGGCCGAGTCCAAGGGTCAGCATGAGGGGGATGTAAGTCTCCTGCCCACGAAGCGAACCGGATCCTTCCCTATTCGGGTCTCCCGTGCAGAGCAGGGACGCGGAATGGGAGAGCCTTCTCAATGGAATACCAGGACAAGATTCTGAAGTGCATCGATTGTGGCACGGATTTCGTGTTCACAGCGGGCGAACAGCTGTTCTTCCACGACAAGTCATTCAAGAACGAGCCGAAGCGCTGCAAGAACTGCAAAGGCAAGCGGGTGGCAGTGCTTGGAGCCGCATCACACGGGCCGTCGCGGGGTCACTCGTTTACTAAAACGGAGACCCGGACCAACTGCTCGCAGTGCGGGAAAGAGACCACGGTTCCGTTCCGGCCGACGCAAGGACGGCCGGTACTTTGTCGTGAGTGCTTTCAGCACGGGCGGCAGGTCGCGAGCGCCTGATTCTTTCTGAAGAGTGAAGACTCTGGAACCTGTGGCCAGCCGGAAACTATTTCCGCGTGGCGGGTGGGTTCTTGCGCCTGAAGATTTCCAGTTATGCTACTCAGGCGGAGTTGCGCCGCCGGACTTGTTTGTCCGCTTGGCGGATGAGCAGGGCCTCCACTTGACGCAGAAGGTCTCCGGTGCCGATCGGTTTGATGAGCAGAGATTGGGAGTTTTCTCCGGTCCAATCTTCTTCGGGTTCTACGCGAGTCCCTCTGCGTCGGTGCTCCGTTGACGGCGGATAGGCCGTGAGCAGAGCGGTCGCGGGATCATACGTCTGACGACGGGCGGCTCGGATGACTTCCAATCCGGCCTCTTCGGTTTCCATGCGCAGATCGCTGATGACCATTTGGTAGACGCCAGACTCGATGCGGGCGAAGGCTTCGGCGGAACTGCCGGCGGTCTCGACTTCGAATCCATGGAACTCGAGAACAGCCTTGAGGGTGAGAAGGACGGCGAGATCGTCGTCGACCAGTAAGATGCGGCGTTTCATCGTGCACCTCGTCAGGGGAAGTTGGAGATGCAGTCCGCCGCAGGATCAATCCGCAGCGGTCTTGCTGTTGCGTTTATGTGGAGCTGCAACGAGCCTCGATCGCGGCATCCACTCGGTTAGTATAAGAGCGTGGCTCGCTTCTACATAGAGAATTTTGGCTGCCGTGCGACCCAAGCAGACGGGGCAGCACTGGAACGTCAGTTTCTGGACCGCGGGCTGGAGCGCGCAGGAGCCGCTCGGGATGCGGAAATTGTGGTGCTGAACACCTGTACCGTGACCGAGAGCGCGGACAAAGATGCGCGCGCATCGATACGCCGGCTGCAGAGGGTGAATCCGGATTGCCGCATTCTGGTGACGGGTTGCTACGCGCAGAGGGCTCCAGCAGAGTTGGCGGCGTTGCCTGGCGTGACATGGGTGGTCGGCAATTCGCATAAGCACCAGGCGGCCGAGATCGCGACGACTTCTTTTTCTTCTTCTTCTTCTTCTTCTTCTTCTTCGTTTTCTCTGCGGAATTCTTCTGAGGTTGTTTCGGGCGAGACTTCTTCAACTTCAGGTTTCGTTCCACTGGGAAAGCTTCTAAATCCATTCGGCAACGTCATTGTTGGGGATATTTTTGCACATACAGAGTTGTTGGCAGCTCCGGTGTTTGAGGCAGCCAACGAGCGGACGCGTCCAAACCTGAAGGTGCAAGACGGATGTGATAACCGCTGTTCGTTTTGTGTGATTCCGTACGTTCGGGGACAGAGCCGGTCACTGCCGCGAGAGCGCGTTATCGCAGAAGTTCGAACACTGGTCGAGGCGGGGTATCGCGAGGTTGTGATTTCGGGGATTAATTTGGGAAGGTGGGGAAGGGATTTGGAAGGCAGCTCTCAGGTCTCGGCCGTCAGCTCTCGGCTAAAGCGCAAGCCGACCAACCGAGGTTTGGAGTCTCTGATTCGTGCCATTCTTGATCGGACTTCGCTGGAAAAACTTCGCATCAGTTCGGTCGAGCCGATGGACTGGAGCGACGAGCTGATCCATCTGATGGCGACGTCGCCGCGGATCGCGAAACATGCGCATGTGCCGATGCAGTCGGGAAGCGATACGGTTTTGCGCCGGATGCATCGCAAATACCGTCCGTGGCATTATCGAGAAAAGATACTTAAGATTCGGACTGCGATGCCGACGGCGGCGATTGGCGCCGATGTGATGGTTGGTTTTCCGGGGGAAACGGAAGCGGAGTTCGAGGAGACGCGCCGCATGATCGAAGAGTTGCCGTTTACTTATCTGCATGTGTTTACTTACTCGGCGCGTCCGGGAACTCCTGCGGCTGAACATGCCGATCAGGTTCCGGTGGCTCTAGCTCGAGAGCGCAACCGGGAGTTGCGGGAGATTGCGTCCGGGAAAAAAATGGCATTTATGCGGTCGCTGCTGGGGACTACGGTTGAAGCGATTACATTGCAATCCGGCGGAGTGAATTTTAGCGAGGCGCTGACGGAGAATTATCTCAAGATCAAAATCTCCGGCCGGCATGAAGCGAATTGGTGGATGGAGGTCGATGTCGAAGCGGTGGAAGGCGAGATGCTGGTGGGTCGTCTGCGGCACGATCCCTCGAATTCTCTTGGGTTGGCCTCGTAAAACGGCGACCGTTCCGTTAGTGACTCAGGAGTGCACTTCAGCCAACAAACGCATTGACCTGCAACCTTTTACGGCTTACGATAATCAAAATTCCAGAAATGCGGGAGTGATCCGAACTCATGTCACAGTCAGCGTTTCGGTCCGTTGTGTGCTGTTTGCTGGCTATCGTTTTTCCGGCGCAAGTAATGTTGGCCGGAGAGACGGCGTCGGCCATGTTGTATACAAACGGCGCGGCTTGGTTGAACGGGAGCGAGGTGCCGAAATCGGCAGCGGTGTTTTCCGGAGACATGCTGCAGACTCGGCCGGATTCGACGGCGAGCATTCAATCCAACGGATCGAGCGTGATGGTACTTGCGGACTCGCTGGTGAAGTTCGATGGGCCAGACGTTGAAATAGAACATGGTGCGGTGCGAGTGACGACCTCGCGCGGCCTGGCGGCGCGAGCTGGCGACGTAACGGTGAAGCCTGCGGGAAATTCGTGGACTGAGTTCCAGGTTGCCGACGTGGATGGGCGGGTACAGATCGCGGCAAACAAGGGCGACGTAACGGTGCAGGACGACAAGGGAACTACAACCGTGACGCAGGGGCAGCAGACTACGCGTGATGACACGGCTGGCACGACCGAGAAAAAGAAGAAAAGACGCCGCAAGGGAGCTGGTGCGGCAACGGCGGCGGGTGGGGGAATCATGAGTTCTGCTCCCGTGGTCTACGGCGGATTGGCCGTGATCGGGGGCGGCGCCATATGGATATGGACTCGCGACCCGAACCCGGTGAGTCCTGCGTGTCCGTCGAATCCTTGCCAGTGATCTGGTTGCAAACGACCTTGTTACAAACGATGTTGCGAACGACTGTAGTTTGGAATTCTCCTGAGTTCTCTCCGATGTGTTCTGGGGTAGGCGACTAAATCTATGTCGCGCTACGTATCCTACCGAGATTTCGATTGGGTTCTGACTGGTTTCGTGCTGGTGATCTGCGCGCTGGGCGTGCTGCAGATTCACAGTGCTACGGAACACACGAAATTTGCGGGCGCACACGTCAAACAGGTCTATTGGATTCTTGCAGGATTGGGCGCAATGTTTCTGGTCAGCCTGCTCAACTACCAAGCCCTCCTGGAACAGGTTCATTGGATGTACATACTGGCGCTGGCTTCGCTGATCAGCGTCCTGCTCTTCGGGCAGAAATATCTGGGAGCGCGACGCTGGATCAAATTGCCTTTGCTGGGTCACTTTCAGCCGTCGGAGTGGGTGAAGCTGATTTTGATTCTGGCGGTGGCGAAATATTTTTCTGACCTGCACGAGCGGGAATTATCGTGGTCGGACTTTCTGAAAGCCGGCGCGATTGTTGGTATCCCGATGTTGCTGGTGTGGAAGCAACCCGATCTTGGCACGGCGCTGACCTACCTGCCGGTTGCCATGATGGGACTTTTTTTGGGTGGGTTGCGTTGGCGGCAGGCAGCGATCGTGATTCTGGCGGCGGGCTTGTGTATGCCTCTGGCGTGGCATCACATGAAGGACTATCAAAAACAGCGGTTGCTCAGCTTCCGCGAACCGGACTCCGATCCGAAGGGCTCCGGGTACCAGGTAAACCAATCGCTCATCGCCGTGGGTTCGGGCGGAATCTTTGGCAGCAGCCAGGGCTCGCAAACAAAACTGGCGTTCCTGCCAATTCCGCAAACGGACTTCATTTTTGCCGCGTTTGCGGAGGAACACGGGTTTGTGGGGGCGCTGGCGGTTCTGCTGTTATACTTTATAGTGCTGATGCGGTTGACGCAGAATGCTCAGACGGCGCCCGACCGGGCCGGGGCATTTCTGGTGATGGGGGTGGTGGCTGTGCTTAGCTTCCACGTTCTGGTCAACGTCGGCATGGTGGTGGGTTTTATGCCTGTCACCGGAATACCTCTACCGCTCATGAGTTACGGTGGGTCTTCCGTACTTTTCATGTTTTTGGCGTTGGGAATCGTGATGAACGTCAGGATGCGCCGCTTCGTGAATTGAGACGGTCGGTAGAAGTCAGGGTGCTGCCTCTCGAGGAAAAGAGAGAATGGCGCCAAGAAACAGGATCTGGAAAAGAAGAAAGATTACGAAGGCCCTCGCGAAAAAGGAGGGCAGAATGCCGGCAGAAGTTAAAGCCGGACAGGATTGAAGCCGGTCAGGCGGGGAACGGCCCCCTTTGCGACAAGCGAGAGAGTGGCCACAGACCTGACGGAAGGCTCAAAGCGATCAGTGCAGAAGAGCACGAACAATTCACTGCAGTGCAGGTTCCGGGAAGTACGTCTTCTTCTTGGGGGCCGCGCCTGCTCCTACCCGGAGCAGCGCTGAACGCTATCGATCCGTTGGTCCGCCTTGCGCTTCTGGTCCGGTGAGAAAGAACCGGAGTAGAAATGAACAAGGAATTATTTGTATCGACCACGCCTCACGAAACCAAAGTGGGGATCACGGAAGATGATCAGCTAGCGGAAATTTACCTCGAAAGAGAAAACGAATACACCTTAGCGGGCTCGATCTACAAGGGCCGTGTGACGCGCGTGCTGCCAGGCATGCAGTCGGCTTTTGTAGACATCGGTCTGGAACGCGACGCCTTCCTGTACGTTTCCGATTTCATGGATTTGGAACAGCAAGACGAAGACCTGGACGAACCGATCCCGGCAAATCGTCCGGCTGGTGGTGCGCGTCCAGTTTCGGAGGCAGGCAGCTCTGAGGATGAAGGAACGCTAGCTGATGGCGCGAACGGCTCTAGCGAGGTGACGGATACGGTTGCTTCGGAGTTGCCGGGGAACGCGGCGAGTGGCTCGCGCGACTTTCGCGGACGCCGCCGCCGTCGCGGGCGTCGCGGAGAAACTGGTGGCCGCGGTGAACGTCCGGAGCGTACCGAAGTTCGAACGGACGCTCCCGCTGAGCCGCGCAATGAAATTCGTAGTGAGCTTCGTAGTGAACCTCGAAGTGAATCTCGCAACGAAACTCGAAATGACGCGAGAAATGAATCGCGCGGTGATCGCTTTAATCGTGGCGACCGCTTCGGACGGAGCGGGTCCGAGTCGCGATTTCAGCGGCCGGCGCCAACGGCGCATGCGGGTCACGACTATGACTACGGACCGCCTCCCGGATATCAACCGATTGTGCTTCCAGGCGAATCGATCTCGAAGTATCAGCGGCAGAATCAGAACCCGACTCCCGCTGCTGAATCGTCGTTCGAAACGGTGGAAACGGTTGCACAGCAACTTCCTGAGCCGGTCGTCTCCACTTTTCCCGAGGATGAGCCCATTTTTGCGGCGGCGGTTTCTGAGCCTCTCCACGAACAGCATGAACATGTGGTGGAAGAGGAAAGCTTTGAGGAAGTCGACGAAACTAGTGTGAGTACAGCACCGGAAATCGTGGAGTTTCGGAACGAAACACGAGTCGTGGACCGGAGTTACTCGAGCGCGGTGCAGACTACAGAATCGTCGAGGTTCATGGCCACGGAAAGTACTCTCGATATTCCGAGTGAAGTTTCGCACGAGGGCATACACGAGACTTCGCATATTGCGCATGGCTCCGTGGAAGAGCTGGAGATTGAGGACGAGGAAGCTGACCTGACGTCTTACGGGGAGGAACCGGGGGACGACGAAGGCTTCGAGGAAGTGGAAGAAGAAACGCGAGCCGCGAGTGGAGAATTATCGGGACCTGGAGTAGAGGAAAGTGCTTCAGGCTTGGTTGCCGCAGGTGAAGCTGTTTCGGACGGCCAGGCAGTTCCGGAAGCGGTGTTGGAAGCCGAAGAACGGGAAGCCGAAGAATTAGAACTGGAAGAAGCGCAAGCGGAAGCGGAAGCGCTACTGGAAGCCGAGGCGATCAGCGACGGTTCGGTGGATGCCAGCGCGGAAGTGCGAGCTCCGGCGCCGGAAGCGAGGTTGTTGCAACGAACACAACGTCGCGGACCAGAGCGAGGTGGCGACCGGGGATCAGACCGAGGCCGCGGACGGCGTGGCGGTGGGCGGCGATTCCGCAGTCGCGAGAATCAGGTTGTGCCGCAGATCAGCGAACTGCTCAAGGAAGGGCAGGAGATTCT
This sequence comes from uncultured Acidobacteriaceae bacterium, assembly GCA_963807725.1. Taxonomy (GTDB): domain Bacteria; phylum Acidobacteriota; class Terriglobia; order Terriglobales; family Acidobacteriaceae; genus Acidiflorens. Next base: position 191,051 of record CAWECL010000018.1, on the reverse strand, counting down.
GATTCAGATTGCCAAGGAGCCGATTGCGAAAAAAGGCGCCCGCATCACAAGTCACATCGCGCTTCCGGGGCGGTTCCTGGTCTTTATGCCGACGGTGAATCATACGGGCGTATCGCGCAAGATCGCTTCGGAAGAAGAGCGGCTGCGGTTGAAGCGGATCATTCAGAGCGAGCGCGAAAACGGCGGCGGCGGCTTCATCGTGCGCACGGCAGCAGCGGGCGCAACGGACGAAGAGTTGCGAGCCGACATCCGCTTTCTGAAAAATCTCTGGAGTGAGATCAAGTCGCGTTCCGAAGGCAGCAAACCTCCAGCGCTGATTTATCACGATCTGAATGTGGTGGAGCGGGTGCTGCGGGATCAGGTGAGTTCTGATTTTTCGGTGATCTGGGTAGATACCGAACAGGAGTATGAACGCATTCTGCGCTTTGCGAATCGCTTTCAACCGGCTTTGGTCAAGCGGGTGAAACTCTATACGAAAGACACGCCGCTTTACGATCAGTTCGGCCTGAATGAAGAGATCAACAAGGCGCTGAAATCGAAAGTCTGGTTGAAGAGCGGTGGCTACATCGTGATCAACCAAACCGAAGCTCTGGTCGCGATCGACGTCAACACAGGCAAGTATGTGGGCAAGACGGCTCGGCTGGAAGACACCATCGTAAAGACGAATGTCGACGCGATTAAGGAAATTGTGCGGCAGGTGCGGCTGCGCGATCTTGGCGGCATCATCATCATCGACTTCATTGACATGGACGAGCGACGCAACCGGCAGAAAGTGATGCAGGCTCTGGAAGAGGCGCTACGCCTGGATCGAGCGCCGTCGAAGGTTCTGCAGTTCAACGATTTCGGTCTGGTGGCGATCACGCGCAAGCGAGTGAAGCAGTCGCTTGAGCGCACCATTGGAACTCCATGCCCATATTGCCAGTCGACGGGATTCGTGAAAGCGGTCAACACGATCTGCAATGAAGTCTACGTCGAAATGCGCAAGATCGCGAAGCAACTGGAGCACAGCGACGTAATGCTGCGAGTGAATCCGGAGGTTGCGAAGGCGCTGAAGGCCAACAACGCGAAGCTATTAAATGAGATGGAAGAGCTGACCAAGAAGACCATCATAGTGAAGTCGGATCCTGCGCTGCATCAGGAGCAGTTCGATATTCACTAGGCGGGCGGCTTTTTATCCGGGCGGGATAAGTTCAAGAAATCAGGGATGGGCTAATAGCCCGTCCCTTTTCGTTTTTGGATTATGCTTCGGCGACGAGTTTGGCGGCTTCGACGGTGCGCTCGCGCAACTTATCGAGCGAACTGTGAAGCGGGTCACTGTTGGCTGCGCCTTCTTTTTGCTGGCTGATGCCGAGCGCGAGACGATCCACGGCTTCCGCGAGGCGTTTGGCGAGATCGACCAGAACTACCAGGGAATCGGCGTGCAGCTTCCAGACGGAGCGCGAATTCCGCGAGCGCTTGAGTTCTTCTATCTCGGTGGTAATTCGCGCGGTCACGGCGACCAGGCGGAGCAACATGCGGGCTGCGTCTGCCTTGGGACCTGCTTGCTCGAGATAGTCGGCAGTGTAGGCTTCAACCTCGGCGGGACTGAGCATGAGGTTGAAATAGCGCATGGGCACGATCTGACGGAACTTGGGATCGGCGACGCGCACGAAAACGCGTATCGATTCTTCAACTCTCCGTAGCTTGGCTTCTTCAACAGATAGCGCCTGTGGCGTGACAGCAGCGGGAACATATTTGGGAGCAAGAGCTGGTGCCGCAGCTGCGCCTCCCGCGCCTGTAGCGTGGGCGGACGATTCTGTGTTGCTGCGGCGGATCGGCGGCCGGCGTTCGAGTTCTCGCTTTAACCGGGAGACGCGCCGGAATTTTTCCAACGCCGCGCTGTAGTCGGCCTTCAGCAATGCCTCCTGATTTAGAGCGGCGACATGCTCGACGGTGACTTCCACGCCGTCAACGGTGCTGAGGATGCTTCCTCCGAGTTCTTCGAGGCGTTTTGCGAAATCTTTAATTTCATCGGTGGCGGCGGCGAACAAGGTATGGAACCGGTCGCCGAATGAGGCGTTGTAGGGGGCGAGAGTGGCCAGTACTCCGGGGTGATAAATGGACTCTCCGAGTTTCGCTTTCAGTTCGCGTACTCGCTGAATGATGCCGGAATCCATGAGCGCGCTGAAGTCCTGAAATCGATTTGCCTGATCGAGGAGCGGGCCGAATTCGCGGAGCAGTTGGACGTCGGCTTCCGACAGGACGGGCACATCGGACTCCGACAGAATTTCCAGCAGCGCGATTTCGAACGGAGATAAGGGTATGGAGCCATCAAGGCCGTAGCCACGTTGCTCCCACTGACCGGCTACTCGGGGATGGCGAAACAGAAATGTTGCAACCAAATCGGTTTTGTCGCGGTTGGCGCCGGAGTCATCACGGTGGCGCGCGAAAAACCGTAAGAGAGCTTCGGCAACTTCGGGATCGAGATCGGACTGGACTCCGAGACGCAGCATGGCGGGAGTAATCGCCATATCCAGAAGCTGGATCCAGCGCTGCATTTGAACGAGGGTGGCGCGGACATCGTCGGTGCGGCTGATGACGTCGGGCGCAAGTTCGGCGGGAGCGGGCAATTCTCCGCCGAGTTGATCACTCAGCAGGCGGCGGTAGAAACTCTGCACCGTGGCCAGCAAAGCGAGCTCCCATTTGGGATCCTCAACCAAAGTCAGCTCCTTCGAGATGGCAGCAATATGCCCAAATGGGTCCGGTCTTAAGTAAAACCGAAAGGGAACGGCTGCGCAATTGGTTAGCTGGTTACGGAAGTGACGGCACTACTTATCTCAGCCGTTCGGATCATTGGAAGACCACGGTTTTGTTGCCATATAGAAGGATGCGGTTTTCCACATGCCAGCGAACGGCACGGGAAAGCACGACTTTTTCGATGTCGCGGCCCTTTTGGACAAGATCGTCGACGGTGTCGCGATGGTGGATGCGGACGACGTTCTGCTCGATGATGGGGCCGTCGTCGAGTACTTGAGTAACATAGTGAGCCGTCGCGCCGATCAGTTTGACGCCGCGCTCAAAGGCTTGATGGTAGGGTTTCGAGCCGATAAAGGCAGGCAAAAAGGAGTGGTGAATGTTGATCAAGTGCTCGGCACCCCATGTCGAGATGAAGTCGCCTGAAAGGACCTGCATATAGCGCGCCAGCACGATCAGGCTACAGTTATGGTCGCGGACCAGAGAGAACTGTTGCCGTTCAACCTCGCGCTTATTTTCCTTTGTGACCGGAAGCACGAAATAGGGGACGTGATAGAAGTCGGCGATGCGCTGGTTGTCGGGGTGGTTAGAAATAATCAGCGGAATTTCGCAGCGCAGCTCACCATTCTGATGGCGGTAGAGAAGGTCTTGCAGGCAGTGATCGTATTTGGAAACGAAGATGGCGACACCCGGACGATCGGCGGAAAGCGCAACTCGCCAAGTCATCTGAAACTCGCGGGCGAGCGAGGCAAAGCGAACGTCGAATTCGGAGAAAGGGAAACTGAAGTTGGCGATGTCGAACTCAACGCGGGTCAGGAAGAGATTTGACTCGGCATCTGCGTGCTCATCGTTGGAGAGGATGTTGCCGTTATTTTTGAAGATGAAGTCAGCGATCGAGGCAACGATACCCTTGCGGTCGGGACAGGAGACGAGAAGGATGGCGGAGTTGTGCATCAAAATCTTCCGATGGGGCCGGATCGGCGCTACTCGACGTCGACCGCAGGATAGTCTTCGATATATTCCTCACTATTGCCGCCGTAGTAGGCGACCTTGCGTGCCAGAAGATCGACATCGTAGCGCACGACACCGGCGCGCCAGGAGGCTTCCAGGAACTCGGGAAATGTACTGTTGCCAGCTTGATCGGTACGCAACGCTGTGATCAGCGCCTCGATATGGAATGGAGGCACATCGACCATGCCCGATGATAGAGGCGTGCCTAACGTGACGACCGGGCCATCTTCGGTGAGATATAAGCTTTGACACGCGGGCAGATACCAGAGATTACGCGTCACCCCTGCGCGGCGAAGAGTTTCGGCAAGATACGGGAAGCCGCCGACTTTCGGACGGCCAGCGAGGGCGCGCTTTTGGGCGGCTTGCAGGTTTTCTATTGCTTTACTCATCTGCTTTACTCATCTCGAGACTCCAACTATTTTTTCAGCGCTTTCACAATCTCGCGGGCTGCGTTTGCTCCCGAGCCTCCGGTGAGGCCTGTTCCGGGATGGGTACCGCTGCCGCACAAGTATAGATTCTCGATGGGTGTCTTATAACGCGCCCAGTCGAGCAAGGGACGCATGGTAAAGAATTGGTCGAGCGCGAGTTCACCGTGGAAGATGTGGCCCCCGGTGAGGCCGTAGGTTTCTTCGAGATCTTTGGGAGTGATGATTTGATGCCGCAAAATGAGTTGCGGGAGATTGGGCGCGTACTGCGCGATTGTTTTCACTACAGTTTCGCCGAGAGCGGTGCGTTGGCTTTCCCAGTCGCTATTTTTCAGATTATAGGGAGCATATTGCATGTAGATCGACATCACGTGCTGACCATTGGGGGCGAGCGACGGATCCGATAGTGAGGGGAAAGCAATTTCAATATAGGGATTGCGGGAGAAGTTACCGTATTTCGATTCGTCGAAGGCGCGTTCGAGATAATCGATTTCGGGACTGATCTGGATGCGGCCTTGTAGCAAGCTGCCGTTGCCTTTCGATTTGAGCGCAGTGAATTCCGGCAGGCCGGAGAGCGCGAGATTGATTTTTGCGACCGTTCCCATGCAGCGGTAGTTCTTGATTTTTTGCACGAAGTCCGGCGAGAGGTGTGACGGATCGACCAATTGCATCAGTGTGCGTTTGGGGTCGGCGTTTGAGACTACTGCGCGCGCATTGAGTTCTTCGCCCGACTTGAGCACAACGCCTGTCGCGACGCCATCCTTGACTCGGATTTCGGCGATTTCGGCGTCGGTGCGAATCTCCGCGCCTGCTTGTTTCGCGGCGGCGGCCATGGCTTGCGTGATCGCACCGACTCCGCCGGCAGGGAACTGCACGCTTCCGGCGGGAGTGGGATCGCCAGCGGCCCGCAACATCAACACTAGCGAGCTGCCCGCGGACCATGGACCAAGAAATGTTCCGAAGATGCCGCGAGCGGCGATGGTGGCGCGTAGCGGTTCGGTGTCGAAGAACTCAGCGACGAGATCGGCGGCAGCCATCGGTCCCCAGCGGAGGACGCGATACAAATCTTTTTTGCCGAGATTTCTGATGGAGCGGCCGGTCTTCAACATTCCCCAGAGATCACCGCTGCTGGGGCTATCGATGTTTGGCGGCGTCATCGCAAGAGCTTCGCCGATGACTTTGCCGATCTTGCCGAGAGCGGTGCCGAAGTCGGCGTAAGAGGCGGCGTCCTTCTGCGACCACTGTGCAATCTCCTGCGCTGCCTTTTGTGTGTCGGAGTACAGGACTAACGCTCGGCCGTCGGGCAGCAACGAGACGGTGTTTACTTCGGGAGTGGTCAGCTTCAGACCGTGTTGTTGAAGTTGCATGTCGCGGACGATGTCCGCGCGCAGCGGTCCGGCGTTATGCGCGAGGGTGGAGCAACGGAAGCCGGGGTGAAATTCCTCTGTAACAGCTGCGCCGCCAACCTCGGAACGACGTTCGAGCAGGAGTGGTTTGAATCCGGCTTTGGCGAGATAGAAGGCGGTGACCAGGCCGTTGTGTCCGCCACCAACGATGATTACATCGCGCGTCTCGGGCATATTACGCAGCCTTCCCGTCTTTCAGGATTTCTAGGGCTGCGAGACGTCCGGGTGCGCCCATGATGCCGCCGCCGGGATGCGTGGCCGATCCGCACATATATAAATTCTTGATCGGCGAGCGGAATTGCGCCCATCCGGCAACGGGGCGCAAGAAGAATAATTGTTCGAGCGAAAGTTCGCCCTGGAAGATGTTGCCTTCGGTTAGTCCCCAGGTGCGTTCGAGATCGAGTGGAGTGACGACCTGACGATGCAGGATGATGTCTTTGATATTCGGCGCATATTCGGCAATGGTATTCACGACGTTGTCGCCGAACTTTTCTTTTTCTGTATCCCAATCGAGGCCGGGCGCGAGTTTGTACGGGGCATATTGCACGAAGCAGGAGAGAATGTGTTTTCCTGGCGGGGCCAGCGACGTATCGGTCAGGGTGGGGATCACCATGTCGATATAGGGATGCGACGACCAGTGCCCGTACTTCGCTTCGTCGTAGGCTTTCTCCATGTATTCGACACTGGGCGAAATCGACATCGCGCCGCGCAGATGGGCGCCGACTCCGGGCATGCATTTGAAGTTGGGCAGCCCGTCTAGCGCCATGTTTACCTTGCCTGAGGAGCCACGGAACTTATAGCGCTTTACCCCTTCCATGAATTCGTCGGGAAGGTGGCCGGGCTCGATCATCTTGGTGAATGTGAGCCGAGGATCGACACTGGAGGAGACAACGTCTGCGTAAATCTCGTCGCCATTCGCCAACGCGACGCCGATGGCCTTTCCGTTCTTCACCATGATCTGGGCGATTGGCGCTTCGGTGCGAATTTCGACTCCAGCTTCGCGGGCGGCGTCGGCGATGGCGTTCGAGATAGCTCCAGTGCCGCCGCGCGCGAATCCCCAGGCGCGGAATGCGCCGTCAATCTCACCCATGTAGTGATGGAGCAGAACGTAGGCCGTGCCGGGTGATCGAACACCTAAGAATGTGCCGATGATTCCTGAGGCGGACATGGTCGCTTTGAGAACATCCGTCTCGAACCACTGATCGAGAAAATCGATGGCGCTCATGGTCATGAGCTGGACCTGGTTGTATTTGTCCTCGCTCGACATGCCCTGGAAGCGGCGTCCGATGAAGAGCAATTTCATCAATTCTTTCGGATTCAGCGTGGCTGGGTCGGGCGGGATCATACTGAGGATCGGCTTCACGAAGCGGCACATCGCCTGCATCGCTTTGCCGAATTCATCGTAGGCCTCGGCGTCGACGCGGGAGTGGCGCGCGATTTCCCGATGTGTTTTGCCGTGATCGTTCACACGCCAAAGATGGTCGCCGTTCGGCATGGGCGTGAAGGTTCCGTCGAGGGGAAGAATTTCGAGTCCGTGGCGGGGAAGGTCGAGGTCGCGAATAATTTCGGGACGCAAGAGGGAGACGACGTAGGAGCACACGGAAAACTTGAAGCCGGGGAAAACTTCTTCGGTGCAGGCTGCGCCGCCGAGAATGTGGCGGCGCTCGAGCACGAGTACTTTCTTTCCCGCTTTCGCCAGGTAGGCGGCGTTGGTGAGGCCGTTGTGGCCTCCACCGATTACGATTACGTCGTACTTCTTACGGCTCGAAACAGCAGGCATAGTTTGACCTAGAAAGCTAACAGATTAACCGGGAACTTCAGCAGAAAATGACTCGCCATTATATCGATAATATGGCTTGTGTGTATATACTTACGTGAATTTATTGACTCGTGGTCAATGCAATTAGGCGCTTGCCGATAGAGCGTCGCGGTGCCTATAATCTGGCGTCGGCTTTTGCCCGTGATTGAGCTAAGGCATCTAGCCAAGAAATAAAACTGCACGAGGTTGCCTTGCCCATTGGAACTGCATTTCACGAAAGAACTCTTGCCCTCTGCCAGAGCCTGAACTATCGCGAGTGGTCGGGATACTACACGGTCAGCGTCTATGAAGTTCACCATGAGCACGAGTACAACGCGATCCGCAACGCGTGTGCGCTGATCGATATTTCTCCGCTTTACAAGTATCTGATCACGGGCAAAGACGCGACCAAACTGGTGAACCGGGTGATCACGCGCGATGTGAATAAAGTTGCCGTGGGACAGGTGATCTACGCTTGCTGGTGCGATGAAGATGGCAAGGTTATCGATGACGGTACGATTACCCGCCTGGAAGAAAATAAATATCGGTGGACGGCGGCTGATCCCAGTTTGCGGTGGTTCCGGCAAAACGGTTTGAACATGGAGGTTCAGATCGAGGATATTTCGGAGCAAACGGCGGCGCTGGCTCTGCAAGGACCGATGTCCGCGAAACTCTTGAAGGTTGTGGCTGATGCGGATATTACCAACCTGAAATATTTCCGCAAGACGAGCGGCAAGATCGCCGGGGTGCCGGTTGATATTTCGCGCACTGGGTATACGGGAGATCTAGGCTACGAAATATGGATACCGTGGAATGACGCGGTGAAGGTTTGGGACGCTCTTGATGGATAAGGGCAAGCAGTTCGACATTCATGCGGCTGGAATGCTGGCGCTGGATGTGTCGCGCGTAGAGGCGGGACTGCTGCTGATTGAAGTTGACTACTCGAGTTCTAAGAAGGCGCTGATTCCGTCGCAGAAATATTCTCCGTACGAATTGGGCTTTGGCAAGATGGTTCATCTCGACAAGGAAAACTTTATTGGCAAGCGCGCTCTGGCTCGAGACAACAAAGAAGGAGTAGCGCGGCAGCTGGTTGGACTGGAAGTAGATTGGGTTGAAGTGGAAGAAGAGTTCGACAAATTCGGGCTCTCTCCGGCGGCTCCCAGCCAAGCCTCTCGCGTTGCTGTGCCCATTTATTCCGGGGACAAGCACGTGGGCAAAGCCACGACTACGGCGTTCTCTCCGCTGCTGAAGAAATTGATTGCGCTGGCCAGCGTTGGTACCGAGTATTCGAAACCGGGGACCAAGCTACAGATGGAATTGACGATCGAGGCGCAGCGGAAGCGGACTACGGCGACTGTGGTACCGCTGCCGTTTTTCAATCCGAAGCGGAAGACGGCGACACCCGTATAGCTCGATCTGGCTAGGGCGTGAGGCGAAATAGAATCCCTTGCCCTTCGGTGCCTCCGACGGGAGTTGTTCCGTACAGGGTGCCGTTGGTGTCGGAGGTTAATCCATACGAGGGACTCGATCCATCGCGGCCTTTGCCGAATGTGTGAACGATCTTCTCGTTCCAACTGCCGCGCTCCAGAGTCAGTTTGAACACGGTGCCGCAATCGCAGGACGGACGTCCTCCCGTTGAAGTGGTTCCATAAAGAGTTCCGGCCGCGTCGAAAACCAGGGTGGCAGTGGGGAAGCTTCCGTCGGTGCCGCCCTGGAAGCTGTAGAGCACGTTCTCCTGCCAGGTGCTGTTCGGGCCGGGAATCAGTTGGAAAACGGCGCCCATGCCGTTCGCTCCGCCAAAATATGTAGTGCCGTAAAGATTTCCTGCCGCGTCGAAGGTGAGTCCACCGTAAGAATTCGCGGCATCGGGCGTGCCTTTGAAGTCATACAGCACAGTTGTCTTCCATCCTCCGGCTGGCGTGGGAGAAAGTTGGTAGATTGCGCCGGCTCCGGAAGGGCCGCCAAGTTCTGTGACGCCGTAGAGATTTCCGGCGGCGTCAAGAATGAGTGAGCCGAGTGAACCTACGGCACCGTCTTTATTTCCGGTGAAGGCGTGAATGGTTTTGTGACTCCATCCGTGTGCGGTTGGAGAGAGTTCGAAAATCGTGCCGTTGGCGTGCGCTCCAGCGTCGGGGGTGGTGCCGTAGAGATTGCCCGCTTTATCGAAGACGAGCGAGCCGCCGGGACCGAAGCCGTCGTTCAGACCCTTGAAGCTGTAGAGAGTTGTCTCGGCCCATGTTCCGTCGGTCGAGGTTAGTTCGAATACGACTCCACAACCATCGCCGGCGCAGAATCCACCGAATCCGCCTGCGGCTGCAGTTCCGTAGAGATTACCCGTGCTATCGAGGATCACTCCACCGTGAGGATCCTGGCCGTCGCCGCCGCCGGTGAAGCTGTAGAGCACAATCTCTTGCCCAGATGGCGTCAACATGAACACCGTACCCAAGTCGAAATCGCCTCCGGCAGCGGTGGTGCCATAGGCGTTGCCAGCGTTGTCAAACGTCAGCGGGGTGGCTGGGACGCGGCCATCGGAGCCTCCAGCGAAGCTGTAGAGCTTTTTGTAGGATGTTGCCCAGGAGACGTTTGCGAGCAATGCGGCGAACGCGAGCGCCGCGCATATTTTGACGTTGAACTTGAGAATTACATTCATGTCCCATTGCCTCGTTAGAAATTGCACCGGCCCGGGACTTTATTCCGCCACAAGCTCATGCGACACCACTCTGTATCTTATCTACTGGACGAACGCATCGTAGCGCCGGAGAAATTGCAGCGGCACGAATTGCAAAAACGCTGGGGCGGCAGGGACGACCGATCCGTTATCGTCGATGACGTTGAACGTCGCTCCCAGGGCGGTCGCCTCATTGTTCAAATCAGAAATGCTGAGGTCTTTCCATTTTCCGGAGGCGAGGCGCAATAGGAGCGTCTGCATCGCGGTGATGGTTTCCGCGGGGGAGAACGCGCAGTGGCCGGCGCGGTGCACGAATGTCTGGCGCAGCAGCGAGATGTTACCCGCGTGATTCACGAGCGTCTTGTAAGCTTTCTCATCTTCCACGGAGACGAGGCCGTCACCGACGGTGTGCAGAGTGAGAACGGGGACGGTGATCTGGCCGTTGTAAATGATGTTGTCGCTCAAGTAGGTGAGTGCGCCGGGATCGGCGGAGATACGTTGTGCTTTCTTTAATGTCGCCAAATCCGCGTCCAGACTGAGTCCGGCGGCGGTGTAGAGGGCTTGCACTTCGGCATAATCGACCGAGTGCTTGAGCTGGGCTTCGTAATTAACGCCGGTGTTGAACGAGGGATTGCCTCCGGCGCGTGCCTCGAGTTCAGCGCGGAACGCATATTCAAACGGGAAATCGACGTTCTCCATCCAGAGAAACTGGTTTTGTTCGCGCGTGGCGTAATCGGTTGGGGCGGGTTCCGGAGAAGCGGGATCGTACCAGCCGGGCGTGTCTGCAAGCGCGGCGGCTAAAGCAATTCTTGCCTGCCCTTGCGCGGTGGTTTGCGCCACGCCGAGAACGGTTTCCGCCGCGACGAAATTTTGGGTTGGGTTGGTGATATCGACAACCTGCAACGATCCGCCGGCGAGGAGCGTATTAAATGCGAATTCGGAGTCGAGGGATTGGTTCCAAGTGCCTACGCCGCCGCCGACTACTCCGCACATGGGAAGCGCCGCATTGAAGCGCGTCGGATATTGCTGGATCAACCCGGCGGTAATCATGCCGCCGAGGGAGTGTCCCCAGGCGATGGTGGTGGTGGGAGTTCCAACCGCGCTTTCAAATGCGTTCAGAGTCGCGATCTGGTCGGGGATTGCCTGCTGCACGGCCCATCCCGTGGTCGCGTAAGACGAACCCGCTAATGCATAACCCGCCGCCAACATGTAGGCACCGGTCAGCGGATCGCCAACATCGGTCGCCGGATTTGACGATCCTGGCGTGACGTATCCGTGGCTGTAAAGAAGTAGCGTGCCATTCCATACTGGCGGAACGTCGATCACGTAGGTCGCGCCGTCGGGCAAAGTGCCGGTGATATGTTGTTGCGCCGCGGCGATTGAAGCGAGTGCGGTAATCAGGAGGACAATTAGCGCACACGACAAGGTTAGTCTCCCGATAGTCGACATGGACTTCGACAGGGACTTTGATATGTACATCGGAAAATCTCCTCTCCGCAGGGTGATGCCCTGGGCAATAGCTGCGCCTTAAGCTGTGGGCGGCTGCGGCGGCTGATGGCAAACGGATGCAATTTTGTGCTCGCGCCGCGGGTTTGTCAACGCGAAAGACCTGCTGTGGAAGCATCGGGAGAGGCGTTGAAACTGCGCTGTGCTCGCCGCTTTCCAGACCAATAGAGCCAGACTCCGATGAGGACAAGAGCTCCGCAGCCGCCGACTATCTTTAGGACTGCCAGCGGCTTGTTCGGTTCGTCGGGCGGCGGCAAAACGGAGAGCGCGATGGTGAAGGCGGTGGTGGTGAATCCCAGAATCGACAGGGCGTAGGCCACCGGCTTTCCGCCGGGCACTCGAATCACTTCTTCTCCGGCGGGTTGGCTTTGTAACTTAAACATTGACGCGAATAAATATAAATACGGAATGAAGTAGGCGATCACGCCCATGCTAACGAGCACGTCATAGGCGCCTTTGACCGAGGTGCCGGCTTGTCCCAGGAAAATGAAGACGGCGCCGATTGCGGATTGAGTCAACAGCGCTACCCAGGGCGTGCCCCAGCGGGGATGCAATGCTCCGAAAGCGGGTGGTAGATAACGGTCGATGCCGGCTACAAACGGCAGGCGCGCGACAGCGGCAAGATATGCGCCCGAAGCGCCGATGTTGCTGAGCGCGATCAGGAAGGCGGCGACGGGGAGAAAGAAGGGAAGTCCGACGCGGTCGGCAGTTTTGGCGATCGCCTGGACCAGGCCTTGCAGCGGGCTGACCTCGGACGATGGCAGCGCGAGCAGAACGCAGACTGTCCCGACGATGTAGCAGAACGCGACCGTGAGTCCTCCGACCAGCAAGGCTAATGGGATGGTGCGGCGGGCGTCCTTGATTTCTTCTGCCATGAAGGAGGCGGTCTCGCATCCGCCGAAGGCAAACGTGAGTACGGACCAGAAGATGACGTCATTCAAGCGCACGCTCGGCGTCATAGTGTGAATCGAGAATGTGGTTGCGGAACCGAAGCGGTGATAAGCGAGCAGGCCCATACCGATGACGATCAGAACGGGGATCCACATGGCGAGAGCGCCGATGTTATGGAGCCATTTACCGACATCGAGTCCGACGACGTTGAGTAGAGTCGCGGCGGTGAGCGTGAGAAGTGCGAACACGATATAGAACGTGGTGTTCGAGGAAAGATAGGACCATTGGGCTTGCCGCATGAAAAGTACGTTGCTGGCTGCGAAATAAAGAACGGCTGGAAAGTAGGGAAGGTTGCTGGTCCAGTAAGTCCAGGCGGCCATGAAGCCGGAGAAATCTCCGAAGGCGCGTTTGGACCAGACGTAGAGTCCGCCTTCGTTCGGATAACGTGAAGAAAGTTCGATGACCGAGAGCGCGAGCGGAATGTAGAAAGCGATCCATGCGCCGATCCAGACAATGATCGAGCTTGGGCCAGCAGCGGCTGCGGTGGCGATCCAGCGCAGGCTGACTCCGGTGACCACGTAGAACAAGAGCAGGTCGCGGAAGCCCATGACGCGCTTGGGGCGGTTGGGATCGAGGGCTTCGGCGATGGATAGGCGGGGGCCAGCAGTGGCTGGCTGTTTGAGTTCTGATCGTTCTTCGGGGGCTTCGGGACCTGAGTTACTCACGCGTGAATTTCTATTCGCCCGGCAGCGGACGAGCGCTAAGGATTACAGAGTGCCGCGGGATGGGCAAGGTGAATTTCAACCGGCGAGTCGACGCGAATTCGTGCGCTTCCAAAAAAGATAACCGGGCACTCCGGCGGCCACGATGGCTGCTCCCCAGAAGGCTTCGGTGGGACGTTCGATGATCGTGTTCAGGGTCCAAGCGGAGCCGACGAGAATGTAGATCGCAGGGAGCCAAGGGTATCCAGTGCAGCGATAGGGGCGCGGGATGTCGGGCCTTTTCCAGCGCAATACGAAGAGGCCGATGACGGTCAAGGTGTAAGAGAGCACCATGCCAAAAATGACATATGTGTAGAGTTGGTCGTAGCGGCCGCTCATGGTGAGGACGGCGGCCCAGATGCCTTGTCCGATGAGGCTGAAGGCGGGCGTACGCCACTTAGGATGGATGACGGCCATGCGCCGAAAAAATACGCCGTCCTGCGCCATGGCGAGATAGACGCGCGAGCCCGAGAGCGTGCAGGCGGCGGCGGCGCTGAAGCACGAAATCGCGATCATGGCTGACAGCCACAAGGCGGCGCGCGGCGAGAACAGGGCGGTGGCTGCGGCGTGCGCGATGGTTTCATGCTTTCGCGATTTCGTCCATGGGCAGGGCGTACACGTAGGTCATATTCATCGCCAGATAAATCGCGCCTACGGTGAGCACTCCCAGGACCATGGCCAGTGGCACGTTGCGGCGCGGATCCTTGACTTCGCCTGCGACCCATGTGATGTAGACCCATCCGTCATAGGCCCAGAAGACGGCAATCAAACCAACGCCGAGAGCGGAGACGAGTTGTCCGGGGCTAAGTCCCATGGTTAGTCCGCCATGGGTTTGCGCGGTGAAATTTGACCAATGTCCTTTGCCGATGGCGAATCCGAGAACGATGAAGACTGCCATGGCTGCGAACTTTGTCCAGGTCGAGACGTTTTGCAGAAGCGCTCCCCAGCGCAGGCCGTAGACGTTCACGTATGTAAGGATGGCGATCAACACCAGACCCACGGCGTGGGCGCGCGTGAACGGCATACCCAAGATCGAAAAAATCACGTGCTCTTGTGAAATGGCCGGGATGATGTTTCCCATGTAGGCGGCGGAAGCCACGGAGAGTGCCGCGATGGTGCCTCCGTTCGCGACTGCGAATAACATCCAGCCGTAGAGGAACGCGACGAGATCGCCGTAGGCTTCGCGGAGATAAATGTATTGACCGCCGGAGTCGGGAAACATGGAGCCGAGTTCGGCGAATGCGACACAGGCACACAGAGAGATGACTCCGCCAAGCACCCACACAAGAAAGAAGAGGACCGGATTCGGCAAGGGTCCGGCGATGTCTTTGGCGGTAAGAAAAATGGAAGAACCGATGATGCCGCTGACGAGCAGCAAGACAGAGTCGAGCAGGGTGAGGCCGCGGACGAGACTTGGTTGGTCAGGTGCTGAAGATGGTTGGTTGTCGGTCGCGGACCGTTCGCTTGTCATCGTTGTGGTTTGTTGCTCACTCTATGCTCGACCTCTGCGAGTGTTCTTTCCAGAGGCTGACAACTAACCTCGGCTTCAGCCCATGCCCAATTCGTCCGAGGATTCCAAGGGTGTGCCGCAACGCCGGCAAATTACAGCGGAGCAGTCGCCGCAGGTCAGCGGATCTTTCACTTCCACTGCACAAACTGGGCAATAGAGTTCGGCTCCAGGCGTGGAGACATCTGACGCGGCTTTTGGAGCACTCTCCATAGAGATAAATCGATAAATAGGAATCACGAGCACGAACTACGAGCACGAAATGTAACACAGTCTGCTTTTGCGGCGACTTCTAGTCGGGTGGCTTTCGCAGGATCAGATCGCCTGCGGTTGGTGGCAGCGAGAATGGAAATTGCCACATTTTGTCTTTCATCCCGATGTAAAGGATGAAGTCCTCGCGCTCTTTCCAGGGGCCGATCCATTTGTTGCTGGTGGCAAACAGCACCCAGCCGTGCGCTTCGGGATTTCCGGGGGTGAGTATCACGGTATTCGGATCGAGAGTTTGGGTGCTGAGAAACTCGATGAACTCGGCTGCTTGCTTTTGGTATTCGCGCAGACGCGCAGTCTTTTCGTCGGCGAGCTTGGGATTTTTCTTGATCTGGCGTTCGGTGTCGAAGATCTTTGTGTCCACGTCATTCTGCAGTCTGATTGCGAGCTGCTTGGGGTCTTCATAAGGCTCGCGAAATTCGTGGTGGCGAACGAATTCGAGGCTTGATCCCGCGGGGAACTCGAACTTGTCTTTCCCGGTATAGGTCACACTTATGAACGCTGCGAATAGACCGTAGAAGCGGTGGCGGCTCTGGGCGAGTTCCTGCGAATCTACCAGGAGGGTGACCGTGAGGTCGGAGCCGGTCATGGTCCACAAGTATTTGCCGTCGTCACGACGCTCAAACGTGCAACCGGGCGCACCGGACGTCCAGCGGACGGAGGGTAGTTGCTTTTTTTCCTTGGCGTGGCCGAGTGGCGGCAGAAAAATCGCGAAGGCAAGCAAAGCAAGGCTGGACCAGCGGAGGATGGTGCGGAGCATGAATGCAGAGTTTATCTGGTTTACGGGGCTGTCGTCACGGCGCATCTTGACGGCGCATCGTCACGGCGCATGGCATGAACATTTCGCGAAGTTCGTGTGGTTTCGATGTCTCAGGGGAAATGGCGCCGCGCAAAAGCACTCGCAAAATATGTTAGATTGAGATTAGTGAGAGCGCGTAGCTCAGTCGGTAGAGCAACGCCCTTTTAAGGCGTGGGTCGCAGGTTCGATTCCTGCCGCGCTCACTAATTTCTGCTTCTGCGTGCTTCCGGACCCGTTGTTTCTCCTCTTCGTCGGCTGGCCGCTCGATTTCCGACCTGTTCCCGTCATGTAAATTAGTAGTGATGATTGAGATTCGCTGCAGCGCGATGTTATTCGATATGGACGGCGTGCTGATCGATTCCACTCCTGCGGTCGCGCGAGTTTGGCATGAATGGGCGGTGGAACACGGTTTTGATCCAGCGACCGTGGTCGGAATGGCGCACGGGCGGCCTAGCCGGACTACCATCCGAGAACTGCTACCGGATGCTGACATCGAACTGGAAGACCGCGAACTCGAGCGCAGGGAGATCGCGGACCTCGACGGAGTGGTTCCTCTGCCGGGCGCTCGCGAACTGTTGAACGCTCTTCCTACAGGACGCTGGACAGTTGCGACTTCGGCGACGCGTGCGCTGGCTGAGGTGCGCTTCCGGGCGGCTGGCCTGCCTATTCCCAAAACCTGGGTCACCTCCAATGATGTGAAGATTGGGAAACCCGATCCTGAACCTTACCTCAGGGCGGCGGCTAATCTCGGTTTTCCGGCCTCTGATTGCATCGTTGTTGAGGATGCCGCCGCCGGAGTTCGGGCGGGCAAGGCGGCGGGGGCTCGGGTGATTGGATTTCCGACGACGATGCCTCGCCAAGAACTCGAAGAGGCAGGCGCGGACTGGATTGTGCGAAACTGCGGGGACGTGGCCTTATCCCGCGTGGAAAATGACGCTGACGGTGGTTTGCGCCTGAGCCTGGTCCTCTGAATCGAAATAGTCTGAATCGAAATAGAAAGTATTGTTAGAGGCGATTTTTCACGACTTTTCACAACAAGGCATTTACGCATGCCCGTCCGCTCAAATAGAATCCTCGTTCCTTAGGAGTAGCCGCAAAAGTGATCATTGGAGTGCCGAAAGAAATTTATCCAGGAGAACGGCGGGTTGCGCTGGTGCCAGCCGTCCTACCGACGCTGACCAAAGCAGGCTTTGAAATCCACATTCAATCTGGTGCGGGAGTCGAAGCCGGCTATGCCGATTCGCAGTATTCCGACAAAGGCGCGAAAATCGTAGGCGACCGCGCTGCGATTTTTTCCGCGGCCGACGTTCTGGTACAGGTTCTTTGCTATGGCGCGAACGACGTCAACGGAAACCTCGATGTGCCGCTATTTCACCGCGATCAGGTACTCATTGGTTTTCTGCGTCCGTTCGGGTCGGCGGACGTGCTCGAGGCTATCGCTCGCTCCGGGGTCACATCGTTCTCCGTGGAGTTGATGCCGCGCACCACGCGTGCCCAGAGCATGGATGCTCTTTCATCGATGGCGACCGTGGCTGGATATAAGGCAGTGCTGATGGCGGCGGATACACACCTGCGGATCTTTCCCATGCTCACGACCGCTGCCGGAACGGTGACGCCGGCGCGAGTGTTTGTCATCGGCTGCGGAGTGGCGGGATTGCAGGCGATCGCGACGTCGCGGCGCCTGGGAGCGGTGACTTCGGCATATGATTTGCGACCGGCTGCAAAGGAACAGGTGCAAAGCCTTGGCGGGCGATTTGTCGAGTTGCCGATCGAAGCAAAAGACGCGCAAGACGCTCGGGGGTATGCCCGCGCCCAGGATGAAGACTTCTACCGGCGCCAGCGAGAATTGCTGGGGAAGGCCGTACAGGAGAGCGATGTGGTGATTACGGCTGCGGTGATTCCGGGCAAAAAGTCGCCGGTGCTGGTGACCGAAGACATGGTGAAGGGAATGGCGCCGGGTTCGATCATTGTCGATCTGGCTGCTGAACGCGGCGGTAATTGCGAGATAACCGAAGCGGGCAAGACGGTGGTCAAGCATGGAGTGACGATTATCGGCGCGACGAATCTCGCTGCCAGTGTCCCTTACCATGCCAGCATGATGTTCGCACGCAATGTGACTGCGTTCTTAACGCATATGACGAAGGATCAGAAGTTGAATCTGAACCTGGAGGACGAAATAATCCGCGAGACCCTTCTGACTCGCGGCGGGGAGATTGTGAACGCGCGGGTGCGTGAATTTCTCAAGTTGCCCGCGCTGGCGAAGTGACGTTGCGGGGGGATGGTTACGGTGGTGGTTCGGAGGAAAGATGAGTAGCAGTTCGAATCTGATCAACGCACTTTTTATTTTTGTGCTGGCGGGATTCATCGGATTTGAAGTGATCCGGAGAGTATCGCCCCTGCTACACACTCCATTGATGTCACTCACGAACGCGCTCGACGCGATCGCGGTTGTCGGTGCGATTGTGCTCGTCGGCGAGCATAAAACTACCTTGTCTGCGGTTTTTGGGTTCGTCGCCGTAGTCGCCGCCACCAGCAACATCGTCGGCGGGTTTCTGATCACAGACCGGATGTTGAAGATGTTCAAGAGCAGCCGTCCCGCGACTAAATCAGCGGACGGGTCGGTGGCCAAGTAATGACAGGCGAACTGGCAGGCGGCCAAATCCTAATCGAGGTTTTGTACCTGATCGCGAGCGTACTGTTCATCCTCTCGCTGAAGTGGATGAGTTCGCCGACGACGGCCCGGCATGGGATCTGGGCGGGCGAAGCGGGCATGTTGCTCGCGATTTGCGGAACACTTCTGCACCACGGGATCGTGGACTACAGGTTGATCGCGATCGCGCTGGTGCTTGGGACCATCATCGGCATTCCGCTCGGCCGTGTCGCGATGACGGCGGTCCCGCAGCGAACCGCGCTCAGCCATGCATTTGGGGCGCTCTGCGTGACGCTGGTCGGGTCGGCTGAGTTCTATTTGCGCTCTCCTGATATTTCACGCTTCATGATGTCGGTGCTGTCGCTGGAAGTGATTCTTGGAGGTCTGACATTTACTGGAAGTTTGATGGCGGCCGGCAAGCTGCAGGAAATTCTGCCGCAGCGGCCATTGACTTATAAAGGTCAGAACCTGGTCAACTTTTTGCTTTTGGGCGGTGCGGTTGTGATCGCCGTATGGCTGGTTCTGCATCCGGACGCTCGGTCGCTCTTTCCGTTCATGATCCTGATCGCGCTGGCCTTCGGCGTGTTACTGATCATCCCGATTGGTGGCGCCGACATGCCCACCGTGATCTCGTTATTAAACGGATATGCCGGTCTGTCGGCGGCGGCGATGGGATTTGTTCTTGATAGCAAGTTGCTCATCATCGCCGGCGCGCTTGATGGGTCTTCGGGTCTGATCCTGTCGATCATCATGTCGAAAGCCATGAACCGGTCGTTCACCAACGTTTTGTTTGGAGCTTTCGGACAGGTGCAGACTTCGGCGGCGGGCGGGGAAGAAGCGAAACCAGTCCGCAGCGCGACTCCGGAAGAGGCGGCAGCTATCTTGTCGGCGGCGAATCGGGTGATTGTGGTTCCGGGATACGGGATGGCGGTAGCGCAGGCGCAGCACAAGGTTCGCGAACTTTATGATGCCCTTACCAAGCGCGGAGTGGACGTGCGTTTTGCCATCCACCCGGTTGCAGGACGCATGCCGGGGCACATGAATGTTCTGCTCGCGGAGTCCGATATTCCTTACGACCGGTTGATTGAGATGGATGAGATCAACGGGGACTTTCCCCAAACCGACGTTGCGCTGGTGATTGGGGCCAATGACGTTACCAATCCCGCGGCTCGGTCGGATGCTTCCAGTCCTATCTATGGCATGCCGATTCTCGACGTCGATAAAGCTCATACCGTGATGGTCATCAAGCGGAGCATGAACCCAGGCTTCGCCGGGATCGATAACCCGCTTTACTATCTCGATAACAACCTGATGCTGTTTGGGGATGCCAAGGCGTTTGTCGGAAGTATTGTTCGGGAACTTAGCGGGGGGCACGGATAGCGGATAGATGTAGCCGCGAGATTCCAGCGAGTGGTTCGGCTGCTTGGCCGATAGTGTGAGAAGAGCGAAACTACTACTGCAACGGTAGTAGAGGATGAAAATCGAAAAATCAGGAGACAGCCATCCGGAAGATGCAGCGGGTTTAGCCGCGCGAGCGGGGGTTCGCGCAGCCTGCGTCCCGCATAGCAGTTAGGCTGCTTTCTTGCTTTGCCTGATCTTTGCCCAACGCGCTTTTTGAGCCAGAGAAATTCTCCGGCGCCCGGCCGCAGATAAAACACGCTTCGCGCGATGATTTGCTCCCGCGTGCATGGTTGTGCCCGTACCTCGGGTAAGCTTTTCCAGAACTGAAATCGCTTCCCCAAGTTTTTGGACTTGGTTTTGTGCATCCCGGCGTTCCTCTCGGAGCCGGTCAATCGCCTTTGCAATATTGGTCATCAAATACCCCCTCGGGTAACTTCAGACCGACATTCTATTACTAACTCGGCGATTCTGTCAGGAATTATTGCTGGCAAAATCGGGATTACTTGAAAAGTGGATGGTTTTGGCGTTCCTAGGAAAAAGGATAGATCGAGAATGGTGACTCGCGGTTCACGTTAGTGTTCGCGGGAGCGAATTGTTGATGGCATCGAAGCTCACGGATTTCGCGGGGCCGCGAAGAAGGGAGGTCTAAAGTCAGTTATCCCCCCGTGATGCAAGAAGCGGCTACAATAACGCCAATCCAATCATTTTTAACCGGAGGCAGCTGTGAAGCCAAGGCCTACTTGTGGTTCCGTTGCAGCTTTGTGTGTGGCGGTGTTTGCGCTGGTGTCGAGTTTGGGCGCTCAGGAAACGACGGGTCCGCGGGCCAATGGAATCGCGGAAGATTGGTCTCAGCACACGATCGTATTCAGCCGCGATGCGCTGGCTCGCCATCCGGAGGTGCTGTACCGCGAGCCGCGTGTACTGCATCAAGTGATGGAGCGTTGGCAGGCTCCAGAGTGGGGCGTGTTGGCGGATGTCGATGGGTCGGGCGATCCGTTGGGGATTTCCGCAAAAAGAGTTGGGCCTGAGCGCGATTGGAACATATCCCTAGGGTCAGCACGCATGGGCCAGCATGTGTTTCCGGCGAAGTATTCCTTCGATCCCGCTGCTCCGCCTGATTGCGTCAATGATTACGTCTTGTACGGATTATCGCTGCCCGGCACCACGAACGGACAAGCCAACCTGGTGGCATTCAATAATCTTTACGTTAACAGCGGCAGTACAGGAGTGTGTCCGGGAAGCGCTCCACTGGTGATGTTTGCCTACAACATCAGCACCAACGCAGGCAAGATTGTGACCTCCCCGATTCTGTCATTGGACGGAACCAAGGCTGGTTTTGTTGAGAGCGGTACTGGAGCTGTTCCGTTCGCTACTTTCCACGTCTTAACCTGGACCGCCGGCCAGGGAACGGTGACAAGTGCTGCGGCGCCCACAGCGATGTTGTCCGTGCCTCTTTCGACGACCGCCAACTGCACCACCTCGGCACCGTGGATAGATTTTGCCAACGATATCGTCTATGTAGCGGATGACAGCGGCATTTTGTACAAGATTACGGGTGTATTTAAGGGGACGCCCCAGCTTAGCTCGTTTCCATGGCCGCTGACTATCGCCGCCGGCAACCACCTGAGTCCACCGGTGCTCGACTCGGTTCTTGGCGAGTTGATGGTGGGGGCGCAGAATGGCAACCTTTATCAGGTCGACGTCGCGACGGGCACGGTTGGAACCGTACCACTCCCGGTTGGAACCGGCACCACCACTTCCGGCATTGTGGCGCCTCCGGTGGTGGATATTACGAATGGCACAACTTTCGTGGTCAGCGCGAACGACGGCACCTCTGCGGTTCTAGTGGAAGCTGATACGGCCAGCTTAACTCAGATCACTAAAGCGCCCATTGGCATGGGATCGAGCGGCGGTACTGCCCTGCGTCTCTACGAGCCGGCGTTCAGCAACGATTACTACGCAGATCCGTCGAGCGGGCTCATCCGTCTTTGCGGCACTGGCTCCGGCGACACTTCGCCCTGGCAGTATGCGTTTGGATTCAGTGGACGGATAATGAACACGAGCAGCTCGTTTTCGGCGTCGCTGCCCAGCTCCACAGCGGCTCGCTGCACGGGATGGACGGAGTTTTTCAACCCCAACGTCGGGTCGCTGGGAACCGATTACTTCTTCTTTGGACTGACTCAGGACTGCACCGGGTTTGGGACAGCCGCTGGCTGTGTGGCAGAAATCACAAACGTCAATACGACTCCGCTTACGGTTACCGTGAGCGGGGGGCCAAGTGGGATTGTTATCGACAACTACAGCATCGGGCTAGGGGCTTCCAGCTTGTATTTGTCGGCGGAGGGGGCGAACGCCGCGTACAAGTTCACCCAGGTCGGACTGCAATGAGGATTGAGCGCAGGAGATAGCAACTCTGAGGTTGACGCTTGCTCTGGAATGCCCTTGGTCGGAGAGTCCCGGCCACTTCATTTGCAATGAATTGCATCTGCCGGCAAGACATTGCGTGAACAATTCCACCTATGTGATTGATAATAAACGATATAATCTGCCGGCTTCCTGGAATGGGAATTGCCACTTGAGTCTTGATGCGGTGTCTCTGGCCGGGCACGAAAATCAGGATACAGAAGGCGCTCGCCACGGTGGTGTCCGTGGCGGTAACTGGTTTGTGCGCTGCGGGTTGGTGTGCGGCAGTTTCCCCGTCGCCGAACTTGCCGCTTCGAACTCCGTTGGTTGAATTGGAGAAGACGCTGCAGCGCGTGCCCGCGCATATCTCGGAGTTCTCACCTGTATCGCCGCCCCTGGCCCTGCCAAAATGTGGAGATATTCGGCCACCGGAAGCATTGCTCACTCCTGATCCGCTGCTCCATACGGGAGACGACGAAATGAACGTGCGCGTCAGCTTCATCGTGGGAACGGACGGACATGTGCACAGCGCCTTTGTCCTGGAAAGCGGTGGACCTGATGAAGACAAGGCTATTCTGAGCACGGTCCGCTTCTGGCGTTATCGCCCCGCACTCTGCAATGGCGTTCCCACCGATTCTGAGGCGCGCGTAAGATTCAGTACCCTATAGCGCATCGATTCTCTACAATGTTCACTGCGAGGTCTTCGCTCGAAGTCATGGTGACCAGAAACAACTCGGAGCCGCCCGATCGAGAGGAAGACGAGCGGCTCGACGATCAGAAACATCAGATCGCCGAGAGCAGCGAGATCGAGGAGTTCTTTCAGCGGCTTCCAGGCAATTTTCGCTGGCCGAAACCGAATGCCGAAGCCGTGGCTGCTGCGGTAGAAGCGATCCACAGGATGTCAGGCAGCAGCGCGGCGGCGCAGGATCTGGCGGCGGATGGGGAAGCGGTAGAGCGGGGTAATGCTTGCTCGGGATGCGGCGGCCCGCTTTCGCCTAAGGCTCGCTTTTGCGCGTTGTGTGGAATCCCAAGTTCACCGGTAGCTGGGGACGCGGTTGGCGCGCCTGCCTCAAACACCGGGCAGCATCATTTCCATCACCACTATCACCACATTGTTCCAAGCGCGATCCCGGGCAATGGCGTGGGTTCCGGTGCACCCGCGACGGAATCCGGGTCTCAAACTCCTCGCGGCCGTG
Source organism: uncultured Acidobacteriaceae bacterium (assembly GCA_963807725.1). Taxonomy (GTDB): domain Bacteria; phylum Acidobacteriota; class Terriglobia; order Terriglobales; family Acidobacteriaceae; genus Acidiflorens. The sequence continues at coordinate 167,629 of CAWECL010000018.1, read as the reverse complement.
CGCCCGGCTCGGCTGGTAGTTCGACTGGGGGTCGGGCCGAAGTCGCGGCCAGGCAGGTGGTTCAGGATTGGGCTCAGGCCTGCAACACCAAGCACATTGACGACTTAATTGACCTTTACGCGGCCGACGCGACAGTCATCCGTTCGAGCGTTCCACCTATTCGCAGTTTGCCCGCGATTCGCGAGTTTCTGATCTCGTTGCTGGAGGCTGGCTTGGGAGACGTGGAGATGGAGTCGCTTCGTCTCGAAATTCTGGGAGACATAGCGCTCGATCTCGGCCGTTGCAAAATGCTCGTGCCCGTGGCGATGGGTAAGCGACGAGAAGAACGCGGGAAATATTTGATTGTTCTGGTGCGGCAGCCTACGGGCACGTGGAAGATTCTGGCGGACTGCTGGTCGTCGGATTTGGCTGTGAGTGTGGCCCCGGCGGGCGAAGCTGTCGCGCGGAAGGGAATTGAACCTGTTCCACCTCCGCGCAAGTCGCGTTAGGGCTGGTGCGAATTTTGCGGGCAAACGTTAAGGTTGGATAGCACAAGCGGAACAGGCTAACGGCTGTAGACGGTTGTCTGCGGATTGTAGTTCTTCCAGTCGAACCAGTAATCCTTCAGAAAATTGATCTTCTCCAGACACTGGCCGGTGGCGGGGCCGCTGGTCGCGCATCCGGCGAAGTTCCAGGTATTGCCCTGCGCGTCGAGGAGGGCCCACGCGGAGCTTTTTTTCTCGCCGGCTTTCTCTCCAGCGTTCTCACCGGACTTCTCGACGGCTTTCTCGTTGGCGGGCGCTTCGCTTTCGGTGTCGCGGTAGAGTTCGATGTCGGAACCGTTCCACTGGGAGCGGAAGACACGCACCGAATCGCCGTCCGGCCCGGTCAAAAGGACAACTGGAATGCCAGCAATTTTGTCTTGAATTGGTTTGAGCCCGCGCACTTTATCCAAGGGAAAAGCTCGCGCTTGTCCGTTCAAGGTGATGCCGAGAATCACATCGCGATCTTTGAGTCCTTGACCTGGAAAAGTGAGCGGCACTGGATACTTCGCGGTTTCCTCTTCCCATTTCTTGTCGTAGTCCTTGTCGCCATGTCCGGCCACGGGAGCCAGGACCAGACTTTTTTCTCCGGGCTGCTGTGCTTCGGACTTCCACAAGGCGAAGGTGAGTTCGTCGTTGGGCATCAGTTCCAGAGCGCTGCCGGCGAGCTCGCCGGAGATGGCGCGTCCTGTGACTTGCTGCCACCATGACCCGGTCTCGCGATCGCGCATCAAGAAATTCTGGTTATTGATGCCCGCGAGATAGAAATGGAGTTCGCGTCCCCGCGTTGTTCTCTTCCACACCAGACCGGTGTGACAGAGCGTTCAATAGGTGACGACGATGGGGACGCCGCCGACCGTGTCGTTCAGAATGTGGTGATACGCCATCTGCACGATGGGGTAAGCGCGCGTTTCATTCCCAATGGTGACGGCCATCACCATTTCCTTGTCGGCGAGGTGCGCATCCGAGGGCGAGACGAAGCCGGCGGTCTTGATCGGGATTAAACATCCATTCGAAATAGTTCTGGCGCACCATGAGGGCCGACGCCGCGCTCAACAATACGGCAGTCACCAGAGCTCCGCGGAGCCATTTGGACGAACGCCGCCACAGAACCCATGCCGTCGCCAGTAGCGCCGCGAGAAAGGCGAGGGTGAGTGCGGGCGCCATTTTCTTTACAGCGATCGCCAGGCTGAGACCGCGCTCGGATTGGTGTGTGAATGGCCGGATGATGTAGGCCGGAATCACGAAGAGGCTGAGGGAAAGCGCCAACAAGAGGGCTAGAAACAGCCACAGACCACGATTTCCAACTCGAGTCTTCGTTTCGGACATCTTTGTTTCAGACATCTTCGTTTCAGATATGAACGGTTCAGACTTCAACGGCAACTTTATTCCCCCCCATTACGCAGAAATGCAGTGGGAAAATCAGAATAACATCCAGCAAGCAAAAACCCCGATCCTCGCGGATCGGGGTTCAGGAACTAAGTTGATCGAGTTGACTGGATCTACTGTCCGGTTTGGCGTGTGGCAAACAGCTGCCGATAGCCGAGGCTCTCCACATCGCGGAACAGGGGCGTTCCCGGTGGCAGGCCTTGCGGATTTGTGAAATCCAAATCGAAAACGACGTTTCGGGTTGGAGGACTATAAACCACCGTACAGCATTTGAAAACTCCGGTGTTATAGGTGGAGTAGTACAAGCTCACGAGCGAGCCCTTATAGTTGAAGCTTTGACCACCCCAATTTTCCAGGTAACGCAGGAAGTTGTGCACGCCGCCGTCGGTTCCGAAATCCTGGGCAGCACCCCATCCCGGTTGGGGAAAGTTAATGTTCTTTCCGCCCGCAACTGCGAGTCGATAGTAGGTGGTGGCGGCGGTACGATTGTTCAAACTGGTGGGCTGGCCATTGCCCGTAGCACCCATACTGTTTAGATCATTCCAGTTGTTCGAGAGGAAGGTGACTGCGTCTGCCATGACCGAGGCTGAGGAATGTCCGAGGATGTCCACGGCCGGGGTGTTCCAAGTTGTGTCGGCCGGATACGTGTTGTAGTCGCCTATGACATAGACCGGATTCTCCGAGGCCACAGCGAACCCCCCGGGATCCGTAAGCGTTCCGGCGGGGCTGACGGGTACGTTGCCGAAATAACCGTCCACGAGTCTCAAAACGTGACGCGCCCCGCTGACCCAATTCTTGCGACCTGTGGTGGTACAACTAGCGATTCGCGGAAGAAATGGATTGGGAGAAACCAAACTACCCAGATTAATCTGAGTGTTCTGATTCACCGTGCCGTTGTACTGGCCCAAACCCAGGTTGGCGGCTCCGAACTTTTCCAGGACTCCATCTTGGTTGACATCTTCCGGCGAAAGAGCTCGACCGGCTGGAATCGGCTCCAAAACTCCGTCGGGCGTGCCTGCAGCACTAGCAGCATTGACGACATCTTCCAGTCCGGAGTCGCCGCTCTTGGTGTTTGCCAAGCTTGGAGGAACGGCGGTCGGATCCGGCAGCATACCCCGGCGATCCGAAAAGTAAAGGACGTAGCCGTTCTGGGCGACATAGTCAACGCTGGCGCCATTAGTCCCGATCGTGCCCGCTAGCCAGCGCTTCAGGTTACCCACATCGATTTCAACGGCATTCAGCAACCCATTGGTCGTGCAAGTACCGTCTCCGGTGGTGTTGTCTCGTACCTCGCCTTCGCGGACGTCATAGAAGTTAATCGGATACCAGTTATACATACTCACGCTCTGAGTCGTGGCGGTTGAAAGTCCAAACCACGGGCTGGTGGTCGTGGTATCCGGCTGAACTTCGGGGGGTCGCCCGGTGGTCCATGCGGTACAAACGCCACCAACAGTTCTGGAACAGGCTGGCGCGGAACCGACTTGGTCAATGGAACCGTTTCCCGCGCGGTCTGCCGGCTCCTGCAGCAGCAAGATCGCGTTCGGGTTGACCGGGTTCGGAAGCAGGACCGTATCGGTCGAAGTTGCCGGGGTACCACCTCCTGATTGCGTAGGGGGCGTTGGCCCGCGAGCAAATCCCAGCTGCAGCCACTCGTTAGTCGCGTTATGCCAGTTGCCCGATGCGTCTTTGTATTCGACGTAAAGGTAGCCGTCGATCAGGTTCCAGGATGCTGTTCCGGCGGCAACAGCGGTCGCGTTGCTCGAAACATCGGTCGTACCCCCGACGGCGTAATACGGAAAGGGAGGAGCTCCCGAGGTTCCGCTGGGACAGCCAGCGGGACGCGACCCCGCCGCCACGTTTACCGGCGGACAAAGGACGATGGTCGGCGTAGCGGTGGCGCTAGTACCTAACATTACAGGTGCAGTCGTCGGGACCAGCGTCACTGCGCCCGCGGTGGGCGCCTTAGGAGCGTAGGGCCAGTCCGAGTTGAGACCGGGGCTGGGGCAATTTCCACTGCCACAGGGGGTTATATCTGGAAATGCGTTCGATGCCGCGGCGAAGTACAAATTGTAAGTAGCGGTGCCACCTAATACCGGCAAGGTGGCCGGAACCGACGTAGCTGAGAGGGGAAAGCCAAAAGGATTGGTAGCACTTCCACCTTGTGCGGTCGCCTCTGCCGTGGTGACGTTCGCTAACCGGACCGACCCAGTAGGCAATTCCGCCGGATCGTCGCTCAACAACACATGAATCTGTGCCAGGTTATATTCCCGCGACTGGCTCAGAGATTGCGAGTCATTGGCAGTCGGGCGACGAATAATCTGGAAGGGAAGCGTGGTGCCGGACACGAAGGGCATTTTAAGGTCTTTGGCACCCGTGCCCACGGTCGTCGCGCTGCCATAGTTCCCGTTGATCAAAAAGAAATTGGTGGTGGTTCTGGAAAAACCATTCCACGGGGTAGTGTTGTAAGTCGCACTGCCTTGTGCCGTGCTGCTTCCAGCCCCCGTCACGCTACCATCTCCCAAAGAGCCGGCGCTGGGCGAAGTCATTGCCGCACAACTCGTAGTTGGTGTGGTGCACCCGTTGTTGGCAGTGGGTAAATCGACCGTTCCGGCGTAGTTTGTGGCTGCCCCATAACCATTCGCCAATTGCGTGCGTACCACGTTGCCAAAGGCTTCCACTTTGTTGTGGAAAGTCAGTGTACTGCCGCCGCCAACGAAGGGGTACAGGTCGGCGTTCGTGTGGACACGACCGATGACATCAAAATTGGGGCCGCTGAAGAAAGAAAGATCGCTTTCCGAGAACACTCCGAATTGGAACACCGGAATGAGCGCCACTTGCGCGTTGCGCGTCATACTTACTTCCTGGCCGCCGGGCGCCTGCGCGGTCGCGAGCATGTTTACGGGTATAACCTGCGCCCACAAGCCCTGGTCGGGCCCGGCGGTGACTTGGGCCCAACTTGAGGTCAACGCGGTCGGGCAGGTCGTCCCCTGCGTCGTCCCCGGCATGACTGAATATTGCGTCCATGTAACTCCCGCCATCGAGGGCTGGTTCGCGGTCGCGCTCACTCCGCAGATCTGGGTGGCGGTCGGAGCCTGCGCGCTCTGAAACACAGAGTTGAGGTCAGAGGCCATCTTCTCGATGCCACCCTCAGCGGCGTGAAAGGCAACGTTGTTCTGAAGATCGGTGGAACCCACCTTACTTTCAGTGGTGACCATCATCATCAGACCAATCGCCAACCCCGATAACACCAACAGCATCAGTAACGATGCAATCAGGGTGAATCCTTTAACGTGAAGTCTCGCGCTCTTTATTCTCAATCTCTCCATGGTCTCGCTCCCCATTTCTACTGCTCCCCGTCGTCCCACTCCCTACACGTTCGCAATGTTGATTGCGATATCTCGCTAGTTCGGGTAGTCGTTCACGAACGACAGATTTCGTGCGCTTACTGATGTCTGCAAATCCGCTCCCTGATAACCACCCTGTGCGCCTTTGAGGGTGCCATTCATGGCCATATTCAAGATATTGACCTTGGTGATTTGGTTAGGAAGAAGTCCAAGGGAGGCTCCGCCGTCGTTTTGGTTTACCGAAACCGTATTGGTGTTGGTATTGAATAGGTCGTAACTGAATTTCATGTAAACCACATTTTCAGCGACCGGCGTCGGAGTGTGTCCGCTCACCTGGCGCATCAATCGCGGGACGCTGGCCGTGTTGTCAATGTAGTAGGTGATGACAAACAGGCGGCAGGGCCCGGTTGCACCGCAGGGCGCTACCGCGGAGGATCCGGTAGCCAGCAATGGGGCGCTGTTTAGCCCGCCGCCGGTAGGAGTCTGGTTCAACTTCAAAGCGTCACTATTAGCGAAAGGGACGATGTAAGTCGTGTTGCCGGCCGCATCGACACCTGTGGTTACGGCACCGGTGACCTCAGCCACCATGGTGGTGCCGCCCAAGGTCATCAGGACGATATCGCCAATGGATAGCCCCAGCGCCGCATCATTTACGGCTTGTGGCGCGGCGAGGGCATTTGGCAAACAGCCCTCAGTCGTCCAAGTCGCGGGAGAGACCGGAGGTAAGAATGTCACTACGCCCTTTGCGGTGACCTTGGCGCTATAGCAATTCAAGTAAAATCCGGAGTCCGTGTATGCCACCGTGGTTACGTCGGTAGTTCCCGCAGAAAATACCGGCCCTTTGTTGTATCCGGGTATGAGGCCGTAAAGATAGGGCACCCCACCTTGCAAGGGATAGGTTCCGGCAATACCGTTCAAATAGCAGTGGCTTTGATCGCAGCCGTACTGCGGAGTCGTGGCCGAGGGCAGAACTATAGCTGCGCCCGGACTCAATCCGGCGCCGGCCAGGCCCAGATCCTTGGTTAATATGTCGGAGGCGGCGCGAAAATCCTGCTGCATCTCAGCGCGTTGCGTGACCGTCAGAGTCGCGCCCACGCCCTGGCTGTAAATCTGCACTGCGGCCCCCAACACGAGGGTTCCGAGGGCCATGGCGACGACCATTTCCAGCAGGCTGAATCCGCGCACGCGCTTTGTGGATCGATCGCTCATAGACACCCTCTATCTATTGGAACTGCGAAATGTAAGAGTTCAGAATGTAGCTTTTCTGCAGCTTCGATTGCGCTGTGTAGTACTGCATCGTGATGGTTACGCTGCGTAGCGTGGATATCGGGTTGCCGCCCGCATCCAATACCGGCGTAATCGCAATCGTGCGCTGGTATTGGGTCAGAGGGATGTGCAGATCGTCTGCGGTTCCGTAGATTCCATCTGGCCCCGGATCCTGAAGCGTCTCTTCTCCAGCGACCGCGTCGTCTGCGGTACCAAAAATTCCGTCCGCGCCCGAGTTGTAAATCGGATTTGCATTGTTCAGGAAGATGCCGCAACTGGAGGCATTCGTAATGGGGCAGCTGGTCGAGCCGGTATTCTGAATATCGTCCCAGTTAATCTGAGAGGTGTTGCGTGCAGTCACGATGCTTTCGTAGGACTCATTCGCCAGTTGCTTGGCGATCATGTCTTCCTGCGAGGTAAGAGTGGATGCCATGGCGAGTCCGAACACGCCAAGCAGGCTGACCATGCCTACCGTAAGAAGAGCCATGGAAATCACGACTTCGAGCAGGGAAAAGCCGCCCTGCGCTGGCTTGCGTGCTGGAGAAATGCGGCTGTGCCTAGTTGTCATTGTCGTACCCATTGATAATTCGATGATCCGTTGGGATAGAGCCGCCATCCACGCATGCGGCCGGTAGCGCCCCACACCGAGATCGCCCGCGAACTCAGCAGATCGGAGGAGCGAGCGATGTAGACAACGCCGCCATCCCAGCTGCCAGCGCAGTTGCCCGCGCCATTTTCCGCATCCTGCGCGGAGCCGTCGGGGCAGAAGTAAATCGTCGATTGCCCTCCGGTGCCTACGCCGTTTGCGGTATAGCCAAAGTCAATTGCGGTCGAGCCGGCTCCGTAGCCATCTGGAGTTGGCGAGACCGATGCGATCGTCGACGCTACGTAAAATGAAACGTCGGTTGGCAACTTATAAACCACCACAGATTGGGCGCCTTGAAATCCGGTTAGCGTCGGCGACACGGTGATCGTGTTGGGCGTGACGGAATTTGAAAACGTCACCGAGTACGAAGTGCGCTGTGATACGGCGTTATCACGTGCCTGTCGCATGGCCGCCAATGTGGTGTTGTAGGCGTTAGTCAGGCGGTATTGCGACATGACTGGAATCAAGCTGACCACCGAAACCACCGACACGACGATGGAAATCGCCAGCACCGTCATCACTTCGAGCAAGCTGAAGCCGGCTTCACGCTGCCTGCGGCGCTGCGGGTTGTTTCTGAGGCTCTTCATAAATATTTGCCGACCTGCGGCGTGCTGCTTGAGGGATCGCAAAACCTTTAAAACGCGAACATCAAAGCGCAATCATCAAAACAGATATGCGGTAACTAGCCCCGATCAGCCGGTATCTCCACCCGCCGTCAGCCAATCGGAGTTCCGATAGTTGTTCTGACTTACTCGATGGTAGGAACAGTCCCTGGGTACGTCAAAGTACCGGGGTACACCGGCCTTTCGTACACTGTCTTTTCGTAAGGTAATTGAGGAGAGTTACGATGGTGCTACTCAAGGCTCAAGTTATTCGGCCCAGGTTGTTCGGCCTGAGTGTGCTCGGCCTTGTGTTGTCGAGATAGGACCGTTCCGCTAGCCTATCGAAGAGCGACGGAAATCGAAACGTAACTAAAGTAGCGAGCCTTCGTACGGGCAAGCATGTGCTGATATGCATTCGGAGCGGCGGTCGCTGACTTCCAGCTAAACCAAAATTGCGGCATCCTCGGTGACACAGGTAACTTGTCGTTGGATGGCGCCCTCTCTTACCATTCGGTCACTATGGATCTGCGAGCGCTCGTTGTGTGCCCGGATCAGGAATCCGGCAACCTGCTCACGCTCATCCTGTCTGAGATGGGGATAGCGGCTGAGCAGACGCCTTCGGTTTCCGCCGGACTGGAATTGTTGGATAACCAGCAGTTTGACGCCATCATTCTCGATTACCGCGCGGACCAAAGTTCGGAAGAATTTCTGGGTCGCTTGCGGCAGTCGGCGAAGAACCGCGCGAGCACGCTGATTGCGGTCGTCGACAGTGAGTTCAACGCTCGTCCCGTTTTTGGCTTGGGCGCCAATTTCGTCCTTTATCGTCCGCTTTCTTCTGAGCGCACGCGCATCAGTTTGCGGGCGGCGCGTGGCTTGATGCGTCGCGAACGGCGACGCGCTCCGCGTACCCCGATCAGTTCGAGCGCGAACGTAGCGTATCCCGGCGCTCCCGAATTGAATGCGGTCCTCGCCGACCTGAGCGACGGCGGAACTTCGATCCACACCGACAGCCGTCTACCGCACGCCTGCAAGGTTTATTTTGAGTTTGCGCTTCCTGGGCAACAGCAACTGGTTCGCTTGTCGGGAGAAGTTGCCTGGCAGGATGCCAGCGGCCGCACCGGAATTCGCTTTCTGGATGTGCCGCAGTCTTCGCGGCGATTGATGCAGGCCTGGCTGCAGCAGAATGCGGCGCCACCGTCAGCCGGCGCTCCGGCGCAGATTCCAGCTAACAAGTCGGCAGCGAATCATTCCGCGACGAACCAGTCGCTGGCAACTCCGCCTCGTACAAGTCGCGAGTCAAAGCGCGAAGCCAGGAATACCGGCATCGTGTCGAATGCGGGGAACCGACGGGGCGAGCTACGCTTGGCTTGCAAGCTTGGGGCGGAGGTCTATCGCCTTGGAACCAGCGTGCCCAATCGTTGCACCCTGTCGGACATCAGCGAAGGTGGATGCTACGTGGAAATGCCATCGCCTCTGGCGGGACAGTCCGGAGTCGAGATTCTAGTTCGTACCGCAGATACAAAGTTGAGAATCAGGGGGCAGGTGCTGGCGACTCACCCAGGTTTTGGGATGGGGGTACGCTTCGTATTCAAAGACTCCGGCGAACGCGAAGAGATTTTGCGGTTGCTTGCCGTTCTTGCCACCGGACCAACGCTGGACGAACAATTGCGGTAGAAGGCGAAGCGTGGTTTTGCCTTCAGGCCAGCTGTGCTTTTTCCGCGACTGCTCGGCGGAAATACTCCAGCGACATCTCGAGCCCGCTCTGCAAATCTACCTTCGGTTCCCATCCAAGCAATCGTTTTGCCTTCGAGATATCCGGACGGCGTTGTTTCGGATCATCTTGCGGAAGCGGTTCGAACGTGATCTGGCTGGACGAACCTGTTGTCGAGATTACTTTCTTCGCGCACTCCAGAATGGTGAACTCGGTAGGATTGCCGATGTTCACTGGTTCGTGCTCGGTGGAGCGCGACAGCCGAAGAATTCCATCTACCTCGTCGCTGACGTAGCAGAAGCTGCGGGTTTGGCTGCCATCGCCATAGACGGTGAGATTCTCTCCCCGTAGAGCCTGCCACATGAAGTTTGGAATCACCCGCCCATCGCGGATCTGCATCCGCGGCCCATAGGTGTTAAAAATGCGCAGGATGCGCGTGTCGACCTGGTGGTAGCGGTGATAGGCGGCGGTGACGGCTTCGGAGAAGCGCTTGGCCTCGTCATACACTGACCGGGGCCCGATGGGATTTACGTTGCCCCAATAGGTTTCAGTCTGCGGATGCACCAGGGGATCACCATAACACTCGGATGTGGACGCCATCATGAACTTTGCGCCACTCCTCAAAGCTGTTTCAAGCGCTTCGAATGTGCCGTACGATCCCACGCGCAGGGTTGCTATGCCGTGTTCGGCATAGTCGACCGGGCTTGCCGGGCTGGCGAAATGGAACACATAATCCAGCGGACCCCAATCGTTCGCCAGGCAAACGTCTTTCTCCACAAACTCAAATCGCGGATCATTACGGAGGTGTTCGATATTCCCAAGGCGGCCGGTCAGCAAATTGTCAGCCGCCACGACCGCGTAGCCGTCGCCCAGCAAGCCATCGCACAGATGTGATCCCAGGAAGCCCGCTCCACCCGTTACCAATGCACGTTTCACACCCATTGCTTCAGGCCCGCTCCTTTTTCTGCGGACGAGTCTCCGCAGTCACTTCCTCGGTCAACGCCGCCGGTCGCCCTACGCTGTAGTACGAGAATCCGTGCGCTACCATTGCCGCTGGATCGTAGAGATTCCGCCCGTCGAGCACAATGGGATACTTTATCAGTCCGTGCAAACGTTCCAGATCGAGATGCGCGAACTCTTCCCATTCTGTGAGAATCAGAAGCGCATCTACACCTGTTGCGGCCTCGTACGCGTCAGAGACGAACTCGACGCCGGATTTCAATACTTCCTTCGCCCGCTCCATGGCTGCCGGATCGTAGGCACGAATGTGACAGCCCTCGCGCAACAATTCCTGCACCAGCAACATCGCTGGAGACTCACGAATGTCGTCCGTGCCGCCCTTAAACGCCAATCCGAGCACACCTAGTCGCTTGCCACGAAAAGTCCAGAGCACACTTCTGACTTTCCGCAGGAACCGATGCCGCTGATCTTCGTTGATACGAATCACTTCTTCCAGCAATCGAAAGTCGTACCCGCTTTCTTTGGCGACGGCGCGGAACGCCATTAAATCTTTCGGAAAGCACGATCCCCCGTAGCCGATCCCAGGTTGCATAAATCGGGGGCCGATTCGCGAATCCGTTCCAATCCCGTCGCTTACCTGCTCCACATTTGCGCCCACCGACTCGCAGATCGATGCGACGGCATTGATGAACGAGATTTTCATCGCCAGGAATGCGTTGGAAGCATGCTTGATGAGCTCAGCGCTCTTGGTACTGGTAATAATCAACCGTGGAGGCGCCTTGCCAGTGGCTGATTCGGGACGCGGAATGGCATCGGCCCTGCCGTAGTACCATCCACTGGTGAGTGGACCATAAAGCTCGCGCATGATATCTGCGGCGCGTTCGCTTTCTACTCCCACGACAATGCGGTCGGGATAGAGGAAGTCTGTGACTGCGGTGCCCTCCCGCAGGAATTCCGGATTCGAAGCCACGTCGAATAGCGACGCACTGGCTCCATTTCGCGTGATGATGGTTTGGATCCACTGGCTGGTATACACCGGGACCGTACTTTTTTCGACGATGACCTTATGGCTGTCCACCGCGCCCGAGATTTCCCGCGCCACCGACTCGACGTAGGACAGATCCGCGTCGCCGCTTTCGGTTGGAGGCGTTCCGACGGCGATGAATACGACCTCGCTCTCACGCGTAGCGCCCTGTAAATCGCCGGAGAACTTGATACGCTCTCCACGATGCCTGGTAAGTAACTCGGGCAGGAAGCGTTCATGGATGGGCACGTCGCCGTTTTTTAATGCCGCGATTTTCTTCTCGTCGTTATCTACCAAAACGACTTCGTGGCCCAAATCTGCAAAACACACTCCGGTTACCAACCCTACGTATCCCGAACCGACGACCGCGATGCGCATAGCGAGCCTGCTCTCTTTGGATATTCGAATTTTCATTGCACTTCCGGCTCGTCGGAGGTGCAATTTCTAACTGTAGCAGTGTTTTCGGGTGTGTCGGACTATCCATCGTAATCGGCGCGCCACCAAGGGCAGGAACGGGAATTCTAATCTCACAGGATTGGTTCGTCATGGGTTCGTCGAGGCCCGGCGAGGACGTCCGGCGCTCCATTACGACTGGTTTGGCGGAGGGAGGCTAAGCGATTGACTTCCCTCCGATTTCGGGGGAAACTCGCTCTGAGCCTGCATTCCCCCGTTATGCCGCAGGCTGCCGGAACGATTATGTTCCCGCAACCTATGTCGAGGTCCGAGTTCCACTCTGAAGATTCGCTGACTGACCCGACCCATATTCTTGAGCAGCACCTGCGCGCCGGCTTTCCTACCGATCTGGCGCTCGACCTCGTTCTGAACGAAATAGTTGTGCGTGCTGCCCAGGCGACCCACGCCAGCGCTGCGGCACTTGCCCTGGCGCGGGGCGATGAGATGGTTTGCCGCGCCGCCACCGGAAATCTCGCGCCTGACCTGGGCGTTCCTCTCAACACCCGGGACGGTCTCTCGGGCGCATGCCTGGAGACCCGCCAGCCGCAGCTTTCGGTCGATACCGAGTTCGATCCTCGGGTCGATCCGGCAATCTCACGCCGGCTCGGCATTCGCTCGATCCTGATTGTCCCTGTCTTCGATGCCATCGTCGGTGGTAACAACAAGAATGCTCGTTTCAGCGGAGTTCTCGAAGTGTTCTCGACTTCGCCTGCGGCGTTCTCGCACAACGATCAGAAAGTGCTTGAGGATTTTGCCGAAGAGTGCGCTCGGGTCCGACAGGCTGCCATTGAGATGGGGCAACGCAAACCCGTGCCGGGAATGGACCTTTCCACAGTACCCGAGTTGATGCCACCCGACATGGCCGTGATGGCAACCGCGCCAATGAAGCGTTCCTATGAAGGTTGGACCCTGGCGCTCGGCGGCCTTGCGATTCTTGCCACTATTACCGTCAGCTTTTTGATCGGCTTCCGCATCGGATGGTTAAGCCCCTGGCTGAGGTCAAGTCAAACAGCGTCCAATGGGCTGGTGCAGCGACTCGAAAACGATTTGATTCCGGGTGCGGGAGCAAAATCGGAACCACCAAAGGCTGGCGGTACTTCGAAGAGTTCAAGATCGACGTCTGGGCCGGTTGCAAAATCGCCTGCCGCGCCCGCCGACGAATTAGTCGTTTATGAAAATGGCAAGGTCGTCTTCCGCATGAAGCCTGCGCCCAAGGCAGAGTCGGCGAAGCGCACCCAAGCCAGTCCGATCGTAGAAGCATCTTCAACCACGAAAATCGTGGGATCGCAGAGCGTCTGGCTGTCTCCGGCAGAAGCCGAAACGCGGATCTTAAGCCGAACCGAGCCGGAGTATCCAGCCGAAGCGCGAGCCACCCACAAGGCTGGCAACGTAGTTCTCGAAGTCCAAGTGGCTGCAGACGGAACTGTTTCCAATATCCGGACTTTGAGCGGAGACCCAATTCTTGCCGGGGCTGCCACGGAAGCCGTCCGTAACTGGCGCTACCAACCCTACCGCCAACACGATCGACCGGCGCAGTTTCAGACAGACGTAACTCTCAGCTTCTCTCTTCCGAACTGATAAGGCTTGTCAACGAAGCGGAAGCGAACTCGGTACCGACGTCAGCCCCGAACTGAAGGTAAGGGGTGTGTCGGTGTGGAAGTACTTTTTGTAGGCTCCGATCCAGTCGGTCGCGATGTCGCGCTGCGCTGTGGCTAGATCAAGTTTTCCGGCACACACCATTTCGTGAAGGTGTTCTTCCAAGTCATCCTTGACGCGCGCATTCCATACTGGCGATGTATAGGGCTCTGGCCACAGGTTGTGGATTTCTTCCACTCCGCCCAACCCCGGGGCTATCAGGTAATCGATCTCATAATCGCTGGCGCGAGCATTAACGATCCCGTATTCCCGGAACACTTCCTGGCGCAAGGGTGCGGATACTTCGGCGATCACCTGCTCGTGAGGCAAGGAGCACACATCGCTGACCGTAACTCGGCGCGTCGCACCCGGAGTAAGGTTGTGGTTTGGTTCTGCTGCTCGCTCGGACGTAAACATCGCAGAGTTGGCAGCGCGCAATGAGCTCTGGAAAAGGAATTTGCCGGCCATTGCGGCAACGAAAAATAAGAGAAACGCGGTGCCAATGAGCGCCACCGTACGCACCGGCGAGTTGAACCGGAACAGCTGGCGCCAAGGGCTGACGGGTTTGGAGGCGAGTTCCGCCAGTTGCGCGCGCAATAACGCACGCGGACCGTCGATCGATGGCAGTTGGGGATCCAGAGTTTGACGGTGACCGCGCGCGAAGTCTCCAATGGTCGCTTCGATGTCTGCCATGCGGGCGCGGCAGTCCCAACAGGCAGCGAGATGAGCCTGAATCTGAGATGCGCGGCGAGCCGGGAGTTCGCCGTCTGCCGCTTGAAGGAGTTCCTGGTCGGATAGATGCAGATCTTCTAGATGCAGACCTTTGCTCGGCATAGTTTTTATCTCCCATCCGCACGGATCAACCGTGCCAGCGATCGTGTCAGCGATATCGATACCGATCCCAACGACATGCCAAGAACCGTCGCAATTTCCCGGTAGCGGAGACCCTCGGCGCGCAAACGCAAGCAGCCCTGATCAGCTTCCGGAAGCGCCCGAACAACAGCCAGCAACCGGCTGCGCCGCTGCGCCGCAGACAAATGCTCCTCGGGAGTCGGCGATGGGTCGCGCTGCTCCTCCGCGATGGCCGCATCCTTCGCTAGCCGGTCGAACGATCTTTGATTCGCATGGCGTTGCTTCAGAGTGAGGTTATGCGCCACTCGGAAGATCCAGCCACGAAGATTTTTGCGAGATCGCCCTGATTGCAGGTGTCGAAACAGAGCCAGGAAGACTTCCTGAATAATCTCTTCCGCGTCATGCACGGGCACACCAAACGAGAGCGCATAACGGAGGAGCGGGTTACGGAATTGTTCGAAGAGTTCCATCACCTCGCGCTCGATGTCCGAAGGCTTCGCAGAAAATGTGGCTTCAGACGCCCCGGTGAAGGGCAGACGATTCGAGTCGGTAATGAAGGCAGTGGGACGCATCGCTCTCTGTAACTATATATTCCTATCTCGCCGCTTTTGTTCAAGCTTCTTTGATTCCATCTCGGGGGCGGCCCGAAAAAAGACTGAACGGATTTGCCGGGAATGGAATATCCAAGTTGATGGATAAAAAGGGGAAATTGTTTCCACCCGTGGCGACCAATGCAGACCGAAAGGCCGGCGGGCTCGAACTCGCGGGGTGGCTGAACGGCAGCCGCCGCCTTTCAATAAAGGGACTTGCCCTATGGCTGCTGTGCGTCTTGCCGCTATTTGGTCAGAGCAATAGCGGAGAACTACGGCTTACGATCACCGATCCGGCTGGTCTCCCAGTGAAAACGACGGTTCAGATCGACAGCCTCGCCAATGGGTACCGAGCTACATTGGGAACGAACGACCAGGGTCGCCTTGACTTACAACGCTTGCCTTATGGCATCTATCGGCTCGAAGTTACACAGCCGGGGTTTGCTCAAGTATCCGAATCTGTCGACATTCATTCTTCAATTCCTGCCGAATATGCAATTCGGCTCACACTGCCCAAGGTGAATCAGTCCGTAAACGTGAATGCCGACAACACAATGATCGATCCCGATCAAGCCGGCGCTGTGAGTCAGATAGGGTCGGAAGCTATACAAACCCGGCTGAGTTCGATCCCCGGTCGTTCGATCCAGGACCTGGTGAACTCGCAACCAGGCTGGCTGTACGAAGGCAATGCAGTTTTGCATCCCCGCGGTTCGGAGTATCAGACACAGTTTGTGGTGGATGGCATTCCTCTTACCGATAATCGCTCGCCGAGCTTCGGGCCCGCGATCGACGCCGATGACGTGCAGTCATTGAGCATTTACACTGCCGGCATCCCCGCCGAATATGGGCGAAAAATGGGTGGCGTGGTGGAGGTCAACACGTTGCAGGACTCGCAGCCGGGCTTCCATGGCCAACTTGTCCTTTCCGGCGGCAGTTTCAATACGGCGGGCGCGTCTGCGTCGGGACAATATGCCTGGGGCAAGAATACATTTGGCGCCAGCTTGAGCGGCAGCATGACCGATCACTATTTGAATCCGGTGGTTCCGCAAAACTACACGAACACTGGAACTCTGGGAGATTTTTCAGTGAACTACGAACGCGACCTGACTTCGAAAGATCGCCTTCGGTTTATCGTGCGTCATGAACTCTCTCGCTATGAGCTGCCGAACGAACATCTGCAACAGGCGGCCGGGCAACGACAGACAGCGGACAACATAGAGACGATCGGGATCGCTTCGTACCAGCACACCTTTTCATCGAATGCGCTGAGCGATTTTCGCACCATGGTTCGGGACAACGAGATTGGTTTTAACTCCAACGAGCAGTCGACACCCATCGAAGTTTTCCAGCAAAACTTTTTCCGCGAGGCATATTTCAGGGGCACCACCACCATTACCAACGGGCGTAACGAATGGAAGTTTGGTTTCGAGTCGGACAACACTTTTCTCAACGAAAACTTCCGCTACCACATTACGGACCCGACCCAGTTTGACGACGGCACTCCGCTCGACTTCAGCTTTGTCGCCAACCGTCCCGATCTCGAGCAATCCGTATTCGTGCAGGACCAGATCCGCCTGAAGAACTGGACCATAAACGCTGGATTGCGGTGGGATCACTACCAGCTCTTGTTGAACCGTCATGCGGTTGATCCGCGCTTTTCGATCTCGCGTTATTTTCCGTCGGCGGGTCTTCTCGTCCATTTTTCCTACGACCGAGTCTTTCAAACACCGTCGTTCGAGAACATTCTCCTCTCAAGTTCGGAAGCGGCGGCAGCCATCAACCCGACCAACTATTTGCGGCTGGTCGAACCCTCGGAAGGCAACTATTACGAGGCGGGCCTGACCAAGGCGTTTTATGGCAAGGTGAGGCTGGACGCCAACTATTTCCGCCGGCTGGTTTCCAACTACGCCGACGACGATCAAATTCAGAACACAACCATCAGCTTTCCGATAGCGTTCGAAAAGTCGATCATCTATGGAGCAGAAGCCCGGATCGAGCTTTCCGACTGGCGTCGTTTCTCGGGGTTCTTGAGCTACTCGTACGAAGTGGGCAACGCGTGGTGGCCCGTTACAGGTGGTTTGTTTCTAGGAGACGACGCCTCGGGGCTATTGCTCAGTGGTCACTTCCCGGATTCGCAGGATCAACGCAATACGGTTCGCGGACGGCTCCGTTACCAAATCACGCCACGTTTCTGGGTTGCAGGCGGGATTCAATACGATACTGGTCTGCCTTTTGAGTTCCAGTGCGATCCCAGCCAAACGCTTCAAGAATGTATCTACGGGCCGGGTGGACCCGCTCAGACATACGGCCAGGCGGTCGTCGATCGCATTAATTTCGCTCGCGGCCGCATCTATCCTGCCTTTCAGGTCAATGCATCGGCGGGCGCTGATCTCTATAAATCCGATCGTATGAACATGCGTATTCAGGTCGATGGGCAGAACTTAAACAACGTCCTCAACGTGATCGACTTCGGCGGCCTTTTCTCGGGCAACGCGATCGGCCCATCGCGGAGCGTAGCTGCACGCCTCACGACCACCTTCTAACTGAGGGCGCGGCATAAGCTGTGCGCTTCGAATTTGAGTGACGCAGCTTTCCGACTCGGGGGACTTCCTGCCCGGATGCGTTTAGAATCTCCACGTAGCAGCATGGAGAAGGGAAGGGTAATGCGTTTAAAAAGTTTCTTAACGTGGACAGTAATCGGGGTCGCCCTGGTCGCAGGAATGTATCTGGAGTCTCGCCACGTCGCAGGCCTTACCGACGTTGCCTATGTGACCGAGGAGGAAGGCGGCGTCAGTGTGATCGACCTGAGCACGCTGAAAGTCGTTCGACGGGTCAAACCCGAGAATGTCGCGCCAAGAGGACTGGCCGTAACATTCGACGGAAAATACCTGATCACGTCGAACAAGAACAGCAGCGACCTGGCGATCTTCAGTGCGCCGGATTTGAACCTGATCAAGCGAATTCATGTTGGAGACAGTCCCGAATTCGTCAAGATTAATCCTGCTGGCGACCGGGTTTTCGCCACGTTCGAACCTGGCTCCGCGGGTGGACCTCCGGGAGCTTCGAACTCTGAATCCAGCAGTGAAGATGACAACGAGCCCCCCGCCCAGATCGCCTCGTTTCATGTCGGCGATTGGGCTCCGGGCCCAGTTTCTACCGCCGGGCAGGAGACGGAGGGCATCGAATTTTCGCGGGATGGGAAACAGATGTTGGTGGCCAACGAATCGCAGGACACCATCGGTGTGTTTGACGAAGTTACCGGGGAACACGTTCGTGACATCGATCTTAAGTCTTACGGGATCCGCCCGAGAGGTGTAAAACGCTCGCCGCTGGGAACTGGCTACGCGATCACCATGGAGGCATCCGGGACATTGCTGACCATGGACTCCGATTTGAAAGTGACCAAATCAGTGCCGACCGCAGCGAAGCCCTACGGACTTGCATTCGACCGAGCGGGCAAGCGGATCTTCGTTTCCGCGGCCATGGCGCATAAGCTACAGGTGTTTTCGGCCGATTCTCTTGAACTGCTGGCCGAGATACCTACCGGACAGAGATGCTGGCACTTCACGTTTACGCCTGACGATTCCAAAATTCTGCTGGCCTGCGGGCGATCCAACAACATCGTCGTGATTGACACCGCTTCCTACAAGCAGGTCGGGACTATCGAGGGATTCAATCTTCCCTGGGGGATCGTGACCTACCCGCGGTCGTATGGGAGTTTGGGACTGCCTTAATTCGGTACACCCGTTTATTTCGTCGGCGTGAGGATGAAACCGCGGATCTGCCCGTTGAGTAAAGTGTACTTATACTATGAGAAGGCCAACTCCTTCGCTCGCTGTACCGCTTTTACCACAGCCTTAATCAAAGTTACGCGCAGTTTACCTTCTTCCAGTTCCATGATGCCGTCGATGGTGCACCCCGCCGGGGTGGTCACAGCATCTTTCAATAACGCAGGATGATCCCCGGTCTCGAGCACCACGCGGGCTGCGCCCATCGTTGTTTGCGCGGCCAGCAGAGTAGCAATGTCGCGCGGAAGTCCTACTTTAACGCCCGCCTCTGCCAGTGATTCCAGGATGATGTAGATATAGGCGGGACCGCTCGCAGAAAGCCCCGTAACCGCGTCCATATGTTTCTCGTCCACGATTACAGTCCTGCCTACCGCGTCGAAGAACTTAGACGCCGTTTCGAGATGTTGCCGAGTGGCGAATTTCCCTTTGCACAATGCCGTCATGCCGGCACCTAACACACAAGGAGTATTTGGCATGGCCCTTACGACGGGCACTTCTTTTTCGAGCGCCCGCTCAATCATTTCTGTCGGAACCGACGCTGCTACCGAAATGATCAACTGCCTGGCATGGACGTTGGCTCGAATCTCACGCATGACGTCCGCAACTACCTGCGGCTTCACGCATACAAAAATGATATCTGCGCCTTTTACCGCCTCGGAGTTGTCGACGCCCGCGTGTACCTTCAATTTCTCCTTGAGCAGACGCGCGCGCTCCGGGTGCGCCACCGTGGCCCAGGTCTGGGAGGGCGTGAGCAATCCATCACGCAAAAAAGATTGCAGCAGAATCGCTCCCATCTTTCCTGCACCGAGGACCGCAACTTTCTTCTTTGCATTGGAACCAGGACTTCGCGCCATGAAAAATTCTCCAAACGCCGGCAAGAAAAGTTTTGCTGGTGACGCCGATTGCCAGGTCCGGCAAGTGCGACGCTGCCAACTGCGTCTTCAAAGACTACACCAGCGATTGGAATCCTGACGATCTCCGGGGAGGGATTGGCAACAGTCGATTGGCAGCGATCGATTTGCTATTGCACCGTCAGGGTTACTGTATTTACATGCGACGCCCCGCCCGACTCGGTCGCAGCCACCGTTATCTGCGAAATCCCCAGTGCTGTTGGTGTCGCGATGTTAACAAATGCCGATCCCGGTGTGGTGGCAACGGGCGAGGTAGCCGTTACCGTCGCCGTAGCCGGGGTTGGAACGGTGGAGGGGGCCGTATACAAACCTGTGGGGTCCACGGTGCCATTGGCGTTGCCGCCGGTGACTGCCCAAGTCACACTCTGATTGCTGGAACCATTCACGGTCGCGGTGAATTGCTGCTGAGTACCTGTCACCGGCCAGGCGTTGCCGGTTTCGTCGGCGAACAAAGTGGCGAGGCCCGGATTAACCGTAACCGTGGCAGGCGGTGGAGGTACGGTGCCGACGCTGGCAATCCCGCCGCAAGAAATCGTTGCCGTCATTCCGGCGACCAAGAAAACCCAGGCGAGTGCATAGCGACGTTGCCGGCGACGTCGCCTGCCAGGTATGTTCGATCCCAGCGCAACCATCCCAACTGCAAACCCCCACACGATAGCCAAGAGAGGCGACGAACTGAGAGCAGCGCTTCTCCGAGAAATAACGATAACGGGCGACTGTCGTGATACCAACCTAATTCGAGACCGTGATTCTGTGCCCAGATTTGGCCCCATCGTGGTAATCGTGAGCACGACGGACGTCGTTCCGGCTCCGGCTGCGATCGTCGGCGGAGTGAACTCACAGGTCGTCAGTGCCGGCAGGCCCGCACATGCAAAGCTCATGGCTGCGGCCAGAGCGCCTCCCGACGGAACCATTGAAAATGTGTAGTTCGCAGCCTGGCCTGCCAAAACCGTCACCGCGGCATTACCCGTGTCGCTCCAAGTGAAGTCCAGCGCCGCCGTGGTCACGGTCAGGTCGAAGGTTTGTGTCTTAGCGGAGGGCGCGCCAGTCGCGGTCGCCGAGATGGTTATCAGATCCGGACTACCTGCTGGTGTTCCACTCGCAGCGGTAACTGTCAATGAAACCGTGACTGGCATCGACGAGGTCGGGCTGACGGTACTCGAAGGCGAAAATACGCAGGCTGCCCCGGTGGGGAGCCCCGTCGGGCAGCTTAGGATAACGGTCTGCGCAAAACTTCCCGACGCGGTCACCTGAAACACGCTGGCCCCTGAAGTTCCTCCTTGTGCGACGGTTAGCGAATTCGGATTGGGTGCGGTCAAGTTAAAGTCTACGACGTGAAGTATGACGGTCGCGTCGCGGGTAATGGCGCCTGGATCGGTGCCCACCGCGCGGGCACTGAAGCTGTAATCGCCCACACCACCGCCCGCCGTGAGGGTATACGTTGCCGTCGGCGTTAGTTGCTGGGGTTGCACTCCGCACGTTGCCGGTATCGCACCTGAACAACTTAGATTGACTGGACTCGCGTAACCGTTTTGCGCGGTAAGGGTGCCGTCAAACGCAGCGGACTGAGTCGGAAAAATCGTCTGCGGCGAATTTGAAATCGCATTCTTATAGTTGGGGGAAGTCACCAGTGCGAAGTTCCAGATCCCGCGTCCGTAGGTCGACGCCACCAGAGTCTTCGTGCCCGCATCGGGATTGAACATTTGCAGAGCGGTGACAGGAGCATCCGGCAGGAACCCTGACACTCCGGGGCCGGGCATAGGGCCAACTTCCGTCCAACTGGCGCTGGTAGTCGAACTGACGAAGACGCCAACGTCGGTCCCCGCGTAAATCATTCCCGCTTGGATATCAACTAACAAGGTATTGACCGGATTATCCGGGAGCTCGGTGAGTCCGGTTCCAGTCCAGTCCGTCCAACTTGTTCCCGCGTTTGAGGTCTTCCATACATGAGAAGTGGGGAACGCCTGGGTGCTGAATCCCATGATTCCGACATACGCCGTGTTGCCGGTGGCGTCTGAGGAATCGATGGCAACGGTCGAGATTGCGTATCCGTCGGGGTTCACATTCTGCGTGACATTCGTCATCAGAGTTGCGCCCGCATCCGTGGTAACCCACACCTCGCCGCCGGGCGATTCGCTCAGCGGGCCGAAACCGTTTGTGACCGCATATACCACCGTAGAATTGCCGTTGCCATCCTGCGGGCCACCGGCAGCGATGGCATTTACCAGGTTGATTTCTTCGCCTGTGCACAAGCCCGTTCCAAGTGTTTCGAAGTCGTTGCTCAGTTGCACCGGCGCGGTCCCGCTGGTGCTGACTCGCCACACGCGGCAAGTTCCTACCAGCATCTCGTCGCTGTTCTGCGGATCCAAAATGTAAGGAGTAAAGAAAGCTCCATTGTCGCCGCCAAGATTGGCGGAACTGACGACTTCAAGGAATCCAGTATCGTTGCACGCCGTCCCCAACTCGCACTTCACGATGGTCAGGTACGGATTCGAGGCAAACCATTCGTTGGGATTACTGGGATTGATCGCCGTGAAGCCGCCAGCGCCGCCTAATGCATTTTGAAATGTGCTGCTGCCGGTCGCGGTGCTGCTCGTCGGCGAGCCATCATTCTGGGCTCCTCCCAAAAGGATATCGGCGTTGGTGGGATGTAAGGAAACCGAAACGAACTCGGTCATTGATCCCAAAGTCTGGCTTAAGCTGTCGAATTGATTTGTTCCCGAACAGCTGCCGGCGTCGAGTCCGGAATATCCGTCCAGCGTACGGCTGATGCCGCCGTCGTGGACGAAATAGCCGGGAGCCTTGCCGCTCACGACCATAAACGCGATACCGTGCTGGTCAGGATGTACATGCGCAGGCGCTCCGAGCGGCCCCGGGTTACAGCCGTAGACGTGGGTTAGGTTGATCCAGTCGCCTTGGGTGCAGGTGGTGCCGCCCGATCCCAATGTGCACTTATAAAGATTGATCGGCACCCGCGTAAATATCCGTTCCCGAAGAATCAGGAACGGCGGCCAATGCCAGGTTGTACCAGCCCTGCTCGACTCCGCAGCCACTGTTGTTGGGACCGAAGGCATCGTCGCCGCAGTTGGTAATACCGTTATCCGGAATCTGCGTCCAGCTCGTTCCTCCGTTGGTGGATCGCCAGATGCCCTCGTCGACTGCCGCTGGATTTCCATTTTCATCTGGCTGTACATCGACCACCCACACGTACATTTCGTTGCGTCCGGGCACGACTGCGAATTCTCCGCGATAGATCGGACAGCTGCTGGCGTTCGAAGAAGACGGGCAATTCGCTGCCGTTAAGCTGGGAGTTGGTTGCGTCGACATCCACATAAAATGCTGGCCGTCGGTCGATGAATACAGCCCATGCCTACGGATGAATGCGTAGAAAGTCCCAGTCGGCGCTCCCTGGGTGGCGTTGTAGATGACCGATGTGGCCGAGGCAGGCACTGCGCCATCCGACAAGATGACTCTATTCCATGTCACTCCGCCGTCTTGCGAGAAATAAAGGCCGCGCGCGGTAGAGTTTCCATCCTCTTCCAGACCGACGTATAAGCCGTTGTCACCGGCGGTCGCGGCGACCGCCAGGTTTGGGTTCGCCGTGCTGAAGGCGATCTTGCTGAACCCTACGCCCTGGAACGACTGGCCAGTGCCTGCGCTCTGGATCGGGGCGGCCCAGGTCGCGCCCCCGTCGGCCGAGCGCAGAATTCCCAGCCCATAGTAGGAATCGGTAGAACTGTTTGTCTCTCCTGTTCCAACGAGAATTACGTTGCTGTTTGCCGGCTGCAGCGCGATTGCCCCGACGGCCAAGGTTGGCCCATCGTCAATCAGACTCTGCCAGATGACCGACCCAGGGCTGGTGCTTTGACTACCGGCATTCGTAGATCTCCAAAGGCCGCCATAGGCTCCGCCAAGCAGAACTGTATTTCCCGTGGAGTCTGCCGGATCGATCAAAACCGAAGTGGCTCGTCCGGAGACCCAGTTGTAATCCTGCATGCCGTCGCCGGTGGCGTCGGACGCCAACGGAGCGGGTCCAACGGCGGCCCATACGGTTGAGCTCGAGCCGGGGCCTAGGGCGGCGCGCCCAGCCCTCATCGCCATTTTCTGTTTATAAGCACGAAGCCGGAGAGCAGCTGCCGGATCGGATCCCGGCACCTTGTGCCCACGTTGGTCCCAGTTGAGTTTGTCTTCCAGATACTTTTTATCGCCGTCGCGATGCTGTGCCGACAGGGGATTTCTCTTTTCGACGGTTGCCTGAGCGAAGGCCCGCACAATAAATAGACTTCCGAGAGTTATGGTGGAACAAATAGTGCAGAGAAGGACGAAGAGAACGCAGAAAGAGAAACGACTTGGAGCGATACTACGGCAGGCCATAGATCGAAACGCCAATGGCGCGCCGGCGCAACGCAGCGCACTGGAAGAGTCTCATTGATTAAAGGGAGATTGCCATGTCCACGAAAGTTCCCCCGCCGTTGGTAGATGGCGTAAATAAAGTCGGAGGGCCGTGAAGTGGGTCTTGGGCTCAGCGCACCGGCTGATTGCCGCGGGCGAATGATCTTTGACAAAGGTAATCCGACAACAGCAGGAGGCGAACATCCGCTATACTGTGGGGTCATGTCCGTGATCAAGAACATCGGAGCCATAGCCCAGGGGATGAGCATCACCCTGAGGGAAATGTTTCAGCCCACCATCGTCGAAAACTATCCCGACGGTCCCGGCCCTACAAAAGGCGCAATGTTTCAGGAGCGCTTTCGTGGCATGCATGTTTTGCAGCGCGACGAAAACGGACTGGAAAAGTGCGTTGCGTGCTTTCTTTGCGCGGCCGCCTGCCCGGCCAATTGCATCTACATTGAAGCTGCTGAAAATACTGAGGAAAAACGCATTTCAGGCGCTGAACGTTATGCGCACGTCTACAACATCGATTACAACCGATGCATATTCTGCGGTTATTGCGTTGAGGCTTGCCCTACCGACGCGATCACCCACGGTCATGGCTTTGAACTAGCCAGCTTCAACGCCAGTAACCTGGTCTACCGGAAGGAACAGATGTTGGCACCGGCGCCGGCTCACATGGGAGCTAATCAGGTGTTTGCGCAATCGGAAACGGACGCCGGGGTAAAGGGAAGCTAGCGGCCCTCGAAATTCTTTAGCAAACGCCGGTCCCGATGGGACCGGCGTTCCTGTTTCAGCTTTATTCGTCAGGCGCGCTTTTGTGCCCGCCCAAATGACGATTCGAGCAGCCGCTTCATCTTATTTGCCGCGCCTCGGACCGCAAGTTCGACAGTGTCCGCTTTGTCGTCGACCGAAACGGGGCCGTCGCCGGCAGGACGAGCCTCCAACTGGCAGCGCTTGTCCAGAAGCCCCGGCTTGTTGCCATTCAAATCGCTCAAGTAAACTTCGACCCGCGTCAGTTGACTTTCAAATCGACCCAGCACTTTGTTGACCTCGGTTTCGACGAAACTGGTGAGTGTGGCATCGACCACAACGTTCTTATCGCTATTCACTAAGATCATCATGACGGTCATCCCTTCTGCTGTAAGCAGAAGGTAAGTATCTCGCAAGTCCGAGGTCCCATCAGCTTTTATTTTGCTGGCCCTTTGACGAGCCCAACCGAGACTGCAGTGGCTTTCGATAACGTCGGCTTAGCGGGAGTCTCGTGCCGTCCAAGAGCAGGACTTCATATTCGCCGTCCGCGTCGAGTTTGAGACCTCGCACCCGATCGAGGTTCACGATGCTGGAGCGGTGAATTCGGCAAAATGTGGTCGCCGGCAATTCACGCTCAAGTTCGGTCATGCTGCGCCGCAACAGGTGCGATCTAGGACCGACGTGCAGACAGGCGTAATAGTCGGCAGCTTCGATCCAATCAATCTCGGAGAGCTTTAAGAACGAAATGCCCCCTGCGTTCTTGATCGCCAGACGGTCGTTTGCTGAACGTCCAGCCGTCAGTGGCTGACTCCAGGACTGGAGGATTCGCGTTTTGGCACGGTCGAGTGCGCGCTTGAATCGAGCGTCGTCAAAGGGTTTCAGCAGGTAGTCGATCGCGCCGGCCTCGAAGGCTCGGATCGCGTACTGATCGTATGCGGTGACGAAGACGATGGCGGGCGGCAAATCTGTGCCCACTATTTCGAGCGCGTCGAAACCATCGCATTCCGGCATTTGCACATCGAGGAAGAGTAAGTCCGGCTTCGCGTTGCGTATCCTATCCGCCGCCTCGACGCCGGAGTCGCATTCACCGATGACTTCAATCTCCGGATCGACCCTTAAGAGGACAGCGAGATTGCTGCGAGCGAGAGGTTCGTCGTCGACGATGAGGGCCCGTATTTTTCGGGAGTGTGTTCTTTCGGTCATCTTCGCTGATCAACGCTGCGCTGCGAGCGTGAGCGCGTCTTCGGGAATGGCGGTAGGAACGGCGGCCGAACGTGGCGGCGAATCATTCCCCGTTTGCTCCCAGAAGAGGAGACTGTAAAACAAATGGTACGGAAACCGACACTTCAACTCCCCCTGGCTCCTGATTCCGTATGGTGAACGCGAAGGCGTCTCCGTAGAGGCCTCTCAGGCGAGCACGAACGTTAGAAATTCCAATTCCCGATTGAGAGTCCTCCCAACCCGACGGCAAACTCGGACCATCGTTATAGACACGGAGCGTCAGCGTGCCATTGGATCGAACGGCGGCAATCCGGATCGCACCTCCCTGAATTCGTTTCGCGATGCCATGCTTGACCGCATTCTCGACCATGGGCTGAAGGATCAGGCTAGGGACTTGGGCAGGGAAGAGTTCTTTGGGGACATCTACACTCAGCTGAAGGCGGTCGGCGAAACGCACTTTCTGAATGTCCAAATACCTTTGGGCGAATTCCAATTCATCGCCCAGAGGTACCTGTTGGCGGTTGGAATCGTTGACAACGCGCCGCAGAAAATCGCTGAGCCCGACGATCATGTCTACGGCCGCATCGCTTCTTTTCTCTCGGACGAGTCCAGCAATCGCGTTCAGAGTGTTGAACAGAAAATGCGGCTCGATTTGGCGGCGAACGGCATCGAGTTGTGCTTTAGAAAGCTGCTCATTAAGCCGTGCAGTTTCGGTCTGCTGATACGCCAGGCGCTCCTTCGATTCGAGCACATAAATGATTGCCAGTGTTGAAGCGTATAAAACCACATATTGAACAAGATTGTTATAAAACCGATATCTCCATAGGAGCAGGAACGGACCTGGCGCGTCGGAATTAGCCCAAGGATTAAGAAACACCTCAAGCCACGCAGTCCAGCAGGCGGAAACTACTCCGATAGCGGCGCAGGCGGCGAGATGCACAAGCCAGGTAGAAAGAGGATGCAGTCGCACCGGAGGATATTGGCGGCCAAGCCGCATGATGATCGGCGTAGCCAGCGCCCAGGGAGTCCAGGTGATCAGCAGGGTTACAAAGAGCTTGGCCCAAGCGTGGTGCATGCCCTCCGCGTGCATCGTGATCACGGTTTGGGTGGCATCGCACAGCCCCAGGGCGAACCAGACCGAGACGATCCAGATCCAACCTCGCGAATGTAGACGCGCAACATGCATAGACAGAATCGTATTCTATTCTTCGTTGCGTGGGTCAGGAATGCAGTGAATCGACGGCAGTTTGCAGTCACTGGTCTGGCTTTGGTATCGATCTGGCTGGATACTGTGGCAGTTCTTATGCAGTAAGCTCTACCGGATTTAGTCCGACACCCCAGCAAATGTGCAGGAGGATTTCGTGAAACTGTTCCTCAGTTGTGTCTTGATTTTCGGCGCCTGCTTTTTATTTCTAGCCGCTGCCTCGGAAGCCAAATCGCCGAAGCCCGAGTATGACCAGAAAGGCCAACTGGTGCGGCCCGCCGATTACCGCGAATGGATGTTCCTCTCCGCCGGTTTCGGCATGAATTACAGCGCCACCGCCGGGCATGAGATGTTCACCAACGTCTTTGTGCAGCGCTGGGCCTACGATGAATTTGTGAATTCCGGCAAATGGCCGGACCTGACGATGTTCGTCATCGACGAACGGTCAGCGCAGAGTAAAGGATCGATTAACAAGACCGGCCATTTCCAGACCGACCTGATGGGTCTGGCAGTGGAGGTCAAAGACTCCGCTCATAATCCGGAGAAGTGGGCGTACTACGGTTACGACGCGGACGACAAGGCTGCCGAAGCCATGCCGAAAGGCAACGGATGCTTCTCCTGTCACGACGCCCATGCCGCCGTCGAGCACACTTTTGTGCAGTTCTATCCGACGCTGAAGCCGATAGCGAAGAAGTTCGGTGCCTACAATGAATCGCGGGAAAATGTGAGCGATGTTAAGTGAGCGCCTCTAGCCCGAGTCTTTGACTCACAGAGGTCTTCCGTCGCAACAAACAATGTGCGCTATATCACAGTAATATGAGCGCAAAGAGAGTAGAGTTAAACAGTCTTCCTAGCATCTTTCCGCCGCACCCTACGGTGACGGTTCCTTGCGAAATAGGACAGCGTTTCGCTGTGCAAGGAGCCGACAATGGCGAACAAGACTCGTCCACCCACAAAGCCTGCTGTGAAAACCTCCTCCTCTGATGGGGACGGCAACCAGATTCATAATGAGGTTCTGCTCAGCCTCCCGCCACGCGAGCGGGACTTGCTCTTTCCGAAGCTAGAATTTGTGCGCTTGAAAACCCACCATGTGCTGCACGAGCCGGGCGATACATTGAAGTCCGCTTATTTCTGCAACAGCGGATTAGTTTCGATTCTGAGCGTTTTCCCCGATGGAAAAAGTGTCGAGGTGGGGCTCGTAGGCAAGGAAGGTTTCGTCGGATTGCCGCTGGTGGTCGGTTTTCGCACAGCAGCCACGCGGGCGATCGCGCAGATTGAGGGCGCGTCTTTTCGCGTCGACGGTGACGCGCTGATCGAGGTGCTCCGCAAAAGCCCTCGACTCGAGCGCCGCTTGCAACAGTTTTCTCAGATCATGGCAATGCAGGTTACGCAGATTGCCGCCTGTAATCGTTTGCACGAAGTGAATGAAAGACTAGCTCGATGGTTGCTGATGAGCGCCGACCGCATCGGCTCGAATTCCGTTCCGTTGACGCAGGAATTTCTGGCGCAGATGCTGGGGACCCGCCGTTCCAGCGTCACTGTCGCGGCCGGCATGTTGCAGAAAGCGGGACTCATTACTCACAGTCGAGGAGACGTCCAGATTATCGATCGTCGAAGACTGGAAGAGGCGGCATGCGAGTGCTACGGAATCATGCAAAGACAGGTCGAGGATTGGCGTCGCGAAGGGGAGTAACAGTCACTGGACCCCATCGTACTTTCGGCGGTCGCGTACCGTACCGACAAACTTCTCGATAGATAATAGCGTGAATTCCACAGGGGCATTCCTCTCTGGGCCAGAATTTGTTTCGCTCGGTTCCTCGATTGCCCCTGCGGGAGAGCGGACCATGTCGCAAGGCGATCTCATCGATCTCGATCCCGCAACGCACATGATCCAGTGTCCACACTGCGCAAAGCAAACTGTGCATCAGAGTCCAGGAAACGTGATCCTTTTCGCGACGGCAAAGTGTGTGCACTGCGGGCGTGATTTTGTGATTGCCATGAATGAACCTCGTCGCTAAGACGTGTTAGTTACACGAAAGACCTGAGCCTGTAGTAACTCCTACATTACATGTTTCTTTTTGACTCTCCGTTGGTCGTCACCGAAAATTAAGCCTGTTCGTGGGTGCGGAAAGAACCGCGCCGACAACTTGGGAGAGGACAAATTATGAAGAAAACGCTTGCCATTGCTGCAATTTCCGTGTGTTTGTCGTTTGCCGGCGGAATCGCGGTTGCCGAAAGAATTCATGATTGGCACGATCTGGATGCGGTTCACGTTCACGTGCAGGAAGCCATCCACGAACTCGATCATGCCCGCATGGCGAACCACTACGATATGAATGGTCATGGCGCGAGGGCTGAGGAGCATCTTCACGCGGCTGAGCGCGAACTGCACGAAGCCGTCGAGACGATGCGCGCAGAGCGGTAGTCGAAATCTGTCAACCAACATCGGCCATTCCCTGTCAGCGGAATTTATGACGGGGAATGGCCTTTTCTGTTCCCGGGAAGCGTGAGATGCGGCAGGTAGGCAATGCGTGCCGGGAGGGTGGAGGCAAGATTTGCCGACATGCTGAGCGGACACGGTAACAGTCCGCCCCGGCCTGGCTATTTATGATTGTCGGTGGTTTGAGCGTCCGCGCGCGGAGTCATGGAGACGACTAAGTATTCGCGTTCCTTATTGTCCAGATCCTCAACCCGAAGCTTCATAAACGTCTTGTCGATGCGGAACTGTGCCTTTTCGCCGACGGGTAATAGCGTTGGCTTCTTGTCGTCTTTGGGGCGGATGCGGTACACGATACGATCGGTTTGCAGGAGATATTCCTGACAGAGCAGCTTGTGCATTTTCTGATGTGCGTTGTCGGTGCCAATGATATCGGCCCCAAAGGTCTTGGCGCTCTTCTGTTCCGTGCCGCATTCCACGGAATCCATCTGAAGCAGCGTGCCCGACTGCGGGCCGCGCTGGTCTCGTGCGTAGACGAGTGACGTACAAAGCAGAGCGAAGAACGCGAGTTGTTTCATGGGTGTCCTCACAATCCCACATCTATTAAACGTGGTTCCCCGCACCGCGAAAATGTTACGAAGGTAGCAAGGCAAAACGGGCCCATTCTTCGCCTGAACTTGAAACCAAAGTCAGAAACAGTAAACTGGTTCGCATGGCACGTAAATTCAAGGACTTGACCGAACGCGAGATACTGGCGCTCGCGGTATCGCTGGAAGAGGAAGATGGCCGGGTGTTCGCCGATTTTGCCGAGGGACTGCGCGAAACCTATCCTGACACGGCCAGGCTTTTCGACGACATGGGAGCCGAGGAATCGGAGCATCGCGCCATGCTCATCGACACCTACCGGGCGCGCTTTGGCGAACACATACCGCTGATCCGGCGGGACGATGTGAAGGGTTTTGCTCCGAGAAAGCCGTTCTGGCTGACGCGCCCATTGAAAATTGCCGACGTCCGCAAGCAAGCCGAGTTGATGGAGTTGGAAACCCGACAGTTCTACCAGAAGGCAATTCAACAGGTGACGGATGCCGGAATCCGCAAACTTTTGGGCGATTTGGAGGAAATGGAACGCAAGCATCAAACCACCGCCGGGGCCTTACAAGAGAACATGCCGGTGGCGATCCAGAAGAAAGAAGAAGAGGCGCAGCGGCGGATGTTCGTGCTGCAGATCGTGCAGCCCGGTCTGGTTGGGTTGATGGATGGATCGGTGTCAACTCTGGCTCCCGTCTTTGCCGCGGCATTCGCTACCCGAAGCAGCAACGATGCGTTTCTGGTCGGCCTTGCCGCCTCGATCGGCGCGGGTATCTCCATGGCCTTTGCCGAGGCGTTGTCGGACGACGGATCGATGACCGGCCGAGGACGCCCTGTGCTACGCGGGGCCGTGACAGGATTGATGACGGCCGCCGGCGGCATTGGGCACACGCTTCCATTCTTGATCAAGGATTTTCATGTAGCCTTTATCGCGGCGGTCATCGTTGTGGCTATGGAATTGGCCGTGATCGCCTGGATTCGCAATCGCTATATGGATACTCCTCTGCTCTCAGCCGCGTTTCAGGTGGTAGTGGGCGGAGTACTCGTTTTTGCCGTGGGAATCTGGATAGGGAGTTCGTGACGCCGCCCGCCAATTTCTCGTCCGCTGCCGGAAATAGCCAATGAGCGCAACCTCCGTCGAAATCGCGCCTCCCGTCTGGCGGCCTGCTGCTAATCCGTGGCTGATCGCCGCGACCGTTTCGCTCGCGGCGTTCATGGAGGTGCTCGACACTGCCATCGCGAATGTCGCTCTGCCGCATATCGCCGGTAATCTCGGTGCCAGCAATGATCAGAGTACGTGGGTGCTCACGTCTTATCTGGTCGCTAACGCCATCATTTTGCCGATCACAGGATGGCTCGTCAGCTTGTTCGGACGCAAGCGCTTCTTCATGACCTGCATGGGTATTTTCACCATCAGCTCGTTGTTCTGTGGAATCGCGCCCAGCCTCGGGGTGCTCTTGTTTTTCCGGGTGCTCCAGGGCGCCGGTGGTGGCGGGCTGCAGCCGATGGCGCAAGCCATTCTGGCGGACACCTTTCCTCCTGAGAAACGCGGCGTGGCGTTTTCTATTTACGGCATCACTGCCGTGTGTGCTCCCGCGATCGGTCCAACCCTGGGCGGCTATCTCACCGATGTGGCGTCATGGCGCTGGATTTTCCTGATTAATCTGCCAGTGGGCGTACTTGCACTGCTGCTGGTGTATCGACTCGTCGAAGACCCCCCGACGTCTCGTTCGCCGCATTGGCGCTGGGATCAAACTCGATTACATCGGCTTCTCACTGCTTGCCCTCGGCGTGGGCGCCTTGCAGATCATGTTAGACAAAGGGCAGGAAGATGATTGGTTCGGCTCGCATTTCATCGTGAGTTTGGCGATCACCGCCGCCGTGTGTCTGACTGCGCTGGTCATTTATGAGTGGTTCCACAAAGATCCGATTGTCGATGTGCGCCTTTTCAAGAACGCGAATTTTGCCAGTGCCAACATGATGATCTTCATGGTCGGGGCCGTCTCATTTGCCACGACCGTCCTGATGCCGCAGTTTCTTCAGACACTCATGGGATATACGGCCGAATCGGCGGGCATGGTCCTCTCTGCATCGGCGGTGCTGCTTTTGATCGAGCTGCCGTTCGTCGGACGGCTGATCGGAATCTTCCAATTGCGTTACCTCATCGCTTTTGGCTGGATCATGCTCGCAGTCGGCATGTACGCCTCCACGCAATATCTGGATTTGTTGATCAGTTTCCGTTCCGCCACTTTGCTGCGAATCGGCCAATACGTCCCGCTCGGTTTCATTTTTGTGCCCGCGACAACCATTGCATACGTCGGTATTCAAGCGGATAAGAGCAACGCCGTCGCAGGATTAGTCAACTTCTCGCGAAACATTGGGAGCAGCGTTGGGACGTCGATTGTGACCACCATGATTGTGCGTCGATCGCAGTTCCACCAATCGAGATTGATCCCGAGCACGAACGCGGGCAATTCTAGATTCCTGGACGCAGTAAATGGTTTAGCACAACAATTGACCCATGCGGGGGTGGGCATGTACGAAGCTCAGACTCAAGCACTGGCGCGCGTCTATGCTTCTGTTCAAGCACAGGCAGCCGCTCTCGCGTACATCGACACCTATTGGGTGCTGGGAATTGCGGCCGTCGCGATGTTCTTCCTTTCGTTCGTATTGAAGAAAAACAATCCAAACGTGCGGGGCGGATCGGTGTCAGCGCATTAAACGAATTTGACCGATCAATAAATCAAATCTCCTGGCACATAACAACACAATGTGAACGGAAAAACTCTGCGTCCGCGCGGCGCGGCCAGCGATCTATTTCATATGGAAGCGACCGTCCGCCCCGCGACGTGGAAGATCCTGTTGGCCTTCGGCATTATTTATTTTGTCTGGGGATCGACCTTTCTGGCGATTCGCGTCGGCGTGCATCAGGTTCCACCGTTTCTCTTTGCCAGCATGCGCTTCTTCGTCGCCGGTCTAGTGCTCTTCACATGGATGCGGGTCAGCGGTACTCCGTCCCCAACCGGCCGTCAGTGGATGGGCGCCTCGGCGCTTGCCGTCTGCATCTTTGTCGTCGACTACGGCTGCCTGTTCTGGGCGGAACAGCGCGTGCCTTCGGGAATTGCCGCTGTGATGCTGGCGACCATTCCAGTCTTCATGGCGTTATCGGAAATCATCTTCCTGCGGACGCAGCGCCTGACCATTCGTCTAGCCGTGGCTCTTCTGATCGGAATCGCAGGAGTGGCCGTCCTGATGAGCCATTCGCTGAGTCTGGGCGAAGTCCCCGTTTACCGGCCGGGAGCGATCGCCTTGATCCTCGCGGCGATGAGTTGGTCGATCGCTTCGGCCTTGACGCGCAAGGTACCGCTGCCCGAGAACAAAGCGATGAGCGCCGCAGCGCAGATGCTGGTGGGAGGTATTATGCTGGGGATCGTCGCATCGAGTTTCGGCGAACTCAGCGGATTTGATATCCGCGCCGTATCTCGCGGAGTCTGGCTGGCGCTCGCTTATCTCATCGTGGCCGGCTCCATCGTCGGCTTCACGGCGTATGTCTGGCTGATTCATCACGAGTCGCCGACGAAAGTTGGAACTTACGCTTATGTGAATCCGGTGGTCGCGGTGATTGTGGGATATTTTCTGGGCGGCGAAAAAGTTGGTCTCACGAACGATTCTGGGGACACTGCTCGTGCTCGTCAGTGTGATCGTGATCACCACGACGAGAGCCAAAAAGGCCCTCCCGCCACCAACCGAGATTGAAGTACAAGCCAGTGCCCGAACTGGCGGAGCCATAGACTTATGAACTCGCGCAACTTGACAATTTCTTAATAATCGATTCACCTCCCGTTAACCCGAAGGCCCAGCCCAACTGAATACTGAACGAGGTTCGAAGTAGTAATTCCAGGAGGCTAACTGTGTCTGAGCGTCGTTTTCTCCCCCTCGGACTGGTTGCCTTGGCGTTGGCGAGCCTGTTATCGATACCGGCCGCTGCCCAGGGAACCAGCAAGATTCAACACGTTTTACTCATCAGCGTCGATGGCATGCATTCTCTCGATTTCGCCAACTGCGCTAAAGGGGTTCCGCTGTACGGGAATCTGCCGTATTGTCCGCACCTGGCAACGCTTTCTTCCACCGGAGTCCACTATCTGCAGGCGATGACTCCGAAACCTTCGGATTCTTTCCCGGGCTTGGTGGCACAGATTACGGGCGGCACGCCGCGTTCCGCGGGAATGTATTACGACGTCAGCTATGATCGCGCTTTATCTCCGCCGAAGAAAACGACGCCCTACGGCATCGTGGGCGGCCCCACGCTTTGCCCCAGTGTTATCGGAACGCAGGTCGGATTTGACGAGGAAATTGACTACAACTATCTGAAGCTCGATTCGGGCAAGCCAGATGGCAGCTCCGGAATCAACGGCATCAATCCGGATTATTTGCCGCGCGACCCCAAGAACGGATGCGCGCCCGTATATCCGCATAGCTTCATTCGTGCCAATACGATCTTCAACGTGGTCAAGAATGCGGGCGGATATACAGCTTGGTCGGACAAACATCCCTCGTATGACTTCACCAACGGACCGAGCGGCGATGGCGTAATTGACTTGTGGTCGCCGGAGATCAACTCGATTCCCGTGGCGCTTGCCACGGTTCCGGGCTGCAAACCGCTCCCTGATCCGGGCGCAGCGCAACCGACGAATGCCTGGACAGACAGTTTCCAGAACATCCGCTGCTACGATCAGTTCAAAGTGCAGGCTGTGCTGAACTGGATCAACGGCAAAACGCACGACGGAAGCTCGACCGCACCGGTTCCAACCGTGTTTGGGATGAACTTTCAGTCCGTCAGCGTAGGTGAGAAGCTGGTGGAAAAATCGCTCGGACTAACCGGCGGATATGTAGATCCGATCGGAACGCCCAGCACCTCGCTATTCGACGAAATTCAGTACGTGGATGGCGCCATCGGTCAAATGGTGACCGAGCTCAGCAGGCAAGGGTTGCTCGATTCGACTTTGATCATTGTCTCGGCCAAGCACGGACAATCGCCGATCGATCCCAACCGCGTTCTGCGCATTCCGGGAGATGTTGCTACGGACAAACCACCGTCGCAGATTCTTTCACCCGCCGGCGTGGGACCAGGACTTCCAGTTGCGCAAGCTGACGAGGATGACATCTCGATGATCTGGCTTAGCGATCAGAGCCAGACGGCAGCCTCAGTGGCAACGCTGAGTGCGAATGAAGACCTCTTCGGACAGGGAGAGATTTTCGCCGGTACTTCGCTGATGTTGCAGTTCAACAATCCGCTCACCGATTCGCGGACTCCGGACATCGTCGTGGCGCCCAACGTCGGTGTCATCTACACCGGAGGAACCGGCAAAGTTGCCGAGCATGGCGGCTTTGCTTACGACGATCGCAACGTAATGCTGATTGTTTCGAACCCGAAATACAAGGCATCCACGTTTGTGAATCAGGTCGAGACGCGGCAAATCGCTCCTACCATTATTAAAGCGCTGGGGCTTGACCCGAACCTGCTAAGTGCGGTGAAGGCCGAGCACACGGAGACCTTGCCTGGGTTGCCGTTCACTCAGAAATAGCTGCGTAGGTCTACAAACAATGCGGGAGGCCTTGGGGCTTCCCGCATTTGTTTTTGGAAGTGGCGCGCACCTCGGGGAGGACTGCCGGGAGGACTGCGCTTGTCCTTATAGGTCATTACGTTTACACTGTCAACAATATTCTCAGCACGCCCACGCAGAGGCAAGAATTATGGCGCGGCAACCCGATCCGGCTCTCGAGGGGCGCATCCTGAATGCCGCTCGGCAGCTTTGGAAAAAAGGCGTAGGCGATGCCCTCACCATGCGGGCGGTCGCCAAGGCGGCGAGGACGAACACGCCGGCAGTTTACCGCCGCTTTAGAAGCCGGGAAGACATTCTGCGAGCATTGTGGCAGCGGACCCGGCAAGAAATCCTCCGGCAATTGGAAGCCGGCGATTCAGTGGAAGCGGCGTGCGAACGATATCTCGATTTCGCCTTGAGCCATCCTCACGAGTACGAACTCTATTACCTGCACGAATACGAACTGTTCGCGCCCGATCCAGCGACAGGGCGGGCGACGAAGCCACTCAGGCAAAAGCGGCCCGCAGAAGAGTTGATGAAGGCGAAAATGGCGGCACAGCTCGGTGGTTTGCCCGACGACTATACGCCACTCTCGCTTGCGGTGTGGGCTCTGCTCCACGGGACGGTTATGTTGCTCATCACAAAAACCATCCCGCCAAGCAGCGCCGCCGAAATGCGCTCCATTTGCAAGGCATCAGTGACGACCTTGTTGCTCGGAGAAGCGAACCTCCGAGTTCGCAACTAACTGATAATTCCGTAGGCCAGCTTACGAGCCAGCCTATTTCACGCCGACATTATCGTGATCGTAGTATTCGTAGGCTGACATCGGCTTGGCGCCGCCTTTTTTCCAGATACGGCTGTCAGCGGGCAATTTGCCAAGCACTCGAGCCATTTCTCGGACGTGCATGGCGACCGATCCACAGCATGAGCCGATGTAGTTGATGCCGATTTCCTTGGCTCGCAGGGCATAGTCACCCATTTGTTTGCGGGTAAGTTGCAGCGGATCGAGGGCATAGGGAAATTCGGGAAGGCTGGTGAAATCTGGTTTTTCCGGCGGAGTGTTATAGGCCACGGGTTGGCAGGCTAAGTAGCCGTCAACAGCCTTACGCATCTCTTCCATCGGGCCGAGAATGTGTTGCGGTGGACGCAGGCAATTGAGGCCAACGATATCGGCGCCAGCGTCGAGCAAGGTCTTTGCCGCGTCGGCAGCTTTCGTGCCCTCGGCGGTTTCGTCTTTGTTCTCGAAGCAAACGGTAACCATTACCGGGAGCCCCGTTTTTTTGGCTCGCTCAACGCAAACCAGGGCTTCACCCAACCACGAAAAGGTTTCGCCGATGATGAAGTCGACGCCTTCTTCGCACTGCACCTGGAGTTGTTCGTCGAAAGTCTGACGCACGCGATCAGCAGCCTTGGGGCTGTTCGGCTCGTACATCCAAGTGAGACTCAGATTGCCCGCAACCAGGCATTGATCGCCGGCAACCTCTTTGGCTACGCGTACCGCCGAGCGGTTGATATCTTCCACGCGATCTTCGAGCCCGACCGTTGCCAGCTTGTCGCGGCTGGCGTAAAAGGTGAGTGCTTGAAGAACTTCAGCCCCGGCCTCGCGGAATTCGATGTGCAGTTCGCGAAGAGCCTCGGGGTAGACGATGGCGACCTCGGGCGTGAAGGGACCGGGACGCACCCATCCCCGTTTCTCCAGTTCCAGTAAGTAGCCGCCATCGCCCAGTACGGGACCATTCTTAAGGCGTTCAAGAATTCCTTGCTTCGGCATGAGTGCTCCTCGAGTTGTCCTGCTGTTTTTCGTGCTGCGAATTACGATTTCTTAGTTGGCTTTAAAGCGCGCTCAATCTGAGATATGTGGTTGAGATCGTGTCCTGCAATCAGACGCACGATGTGTTCGATCGACTCCTGGCCGCGTTCCGAATGCTGGCCGTAATGCTTCCACTGTTCGGGAGTGAGCAACTTTAAGAGTGCGAGATTGGCCTCGCGCGCCACGCGGTGTTGCTCAATCGACTTGCGCGGGTCGCGCTTATGGTAGTGGCCTGCGACTACCCAGGAATCTTGATCAAAGGCCTGAATGGGTGTGCCTGGCGCGCCGAGGATGACTCGCATCCGGTAGCCAACCACGATCTCGACATCGGCCAGGTGGGCAAGAATTTCTGCAGTCGACCACTTATCTGCTGCGGGGCGTTTGCGAAGTTTCGCCGGGGAAGCGCCTTTGATCAAGCGCGCTAGTTTCTTGTTGGTTGCGGATTGAATCTTGATTGGGTCTTGTCCCTTGGCATGAGCGATGATGCGTTGCGTATATTCCTGTGGGCTTTCCGACATTTGGAATCTCCTTGCGTGATTTCCCAGCTTAATACGGATTCATCGATACCGCGTATGCCGAAACAAGACGCCCTAAACAAGATGTCTGCAACCCAACGACTGAATCGAGCCTTGCTCGTTTTGGATCTCGCATCTCATTGCGCGACCCAATCCTCAGGCGACGGCTTCCTTGAACTTTCCTTTCTTCAAGTCGCGCAACACCTGGTGCGCGGAGTTATGTCCCGGAGCACCTGTAACTCCACCACCCGGATGCGCTCCAGCGCCACACAAATACAGCCCGGCAATCGGAGTACGGTACTGGGACCATCCTGCGACAGGCCGGTTAAAAAATAATTGCTCGAGATTCAAATCACCGTGAAAGATGTTGCCCTCGGTTAACCCGTATGTACGTTCAAGATCGAGCGGAGTCAAAATTTGCCGGGCCACGATCGCGCCTGGAACGTTGGGTGCGTATTCCGCGATTTTCTTGATCACGCGATCCCCCAGAATCTCGCGATTTTCGTCCCATGTGCCGCGGCGAAGTTTGTAGGGCACGTACTGCACGAAGCAGGTCATGATGTGTTTGCCGGGCGGCGCCAGGGAGGGATCGGCATTCGAGGCAATCACACAATCGACCCAGAGCTCTTCGGGAATCTCGCCGAACTTGGCAACGTCGTAACAACGCTCGGCGAATTCAAGCGATGGGATCAGCGTGAAAAGGGTTCGCTGCTGGGGCGAATAATTTGCCGGCGTGCCCGTGAATCGCGGCTCCTCGGCCAGTACCATATTGACCTTCGCGCATGGGCCATCCATCTTGATGCCGCGAATCGACTGCACAAAATCGACTGGAAGCTCGCTGCTCGGGATCATCCCGAGGAAGGTGCGCTTGGGATCGGCGTTCGAAAGTACGACGCGTGCCCGAATTTCAGTTCCGTCTGCGAGCGCGACTCCGCGAACCCGTCCGTCGCGCGAAAAAATTTGCTGCACCGGACTTGCGGTTCGAATCTCAGCCCCGAAGCCGCGAGCCGCCGCTGCCATCGCGCTCGTGATCGATCCCATGCCTCCCATGACGTGCCCATAAAAGCCCTGCTGATCGTGCTCGCCGCCGCTCAGTAAGTGAAAGAGCAGTCCCAACGCGCTGCCGGGCTGGTAAGGTCCTCCGTGCTTGCCGTATACGTTATTCGCGAGAAATAGAGTCTTAATCTTCTCCGATTCATAGTTGCGGTCGAGAAAATCGCCCAGGCTGCCGGTGAGAAACGAAACAAGTTGCGAGATCTCGGTCGAGGAGATCCCACGAAATCGTTTCCCGGCTCGGAATAATTCCGACCACCCGTCGAAAGATTGCGTGCCGGGCTCAGGCGGAGGCTCCAGAAAAAATGGCTGCAGATACCGAGCGAGCTTTTTGAGTCGATCGTCGACGCGGACAAAAGTCTCGGCGTCCTTAACCGAAATCTTGCGCAGTTCGTTGACGACCTGGTCGCGATTCGCCCACCACGAAACCAGTTGTCCATCGGGAAAGGGAACCTGCAACGCGGGATCACACGGAACCATGCGCAGTCCGTGATCACCCAGGCGAAGGTCGCGGATCACTTCCGGCCGCAGCATGCTGGCAATGTAAGAAGTGGTCGATGCGCGACATCCGGGAGAAATTTCTTCCGTCACACAGCAGCCACCGACGATATCGCGGCGCTCGAGTACCAGCGTCGAGTATCCGGCGCGAGCGAGGTACGCCGCGGCCGTCAACCCGTTGTGGCCGGCGCCGACGACGATGGCGTCATAAATCGGATTTTGGCGGCTGGACATTTTTCTGACCAATGGTCAAAATAAGAAGAATCCCTGGTTGATGAAATTAGCGAAAGCCCATGCAAAAAGCCATTGAAAAATGGTTCGGGACTGCTGTATCTTTCGTTGACCGAGGGTCAATACAAATTGGGAGTTGGGGAATCATGGAAGGAATTACCAGCAGTCTGGCAAAGCCGACGCAGATGCGGCGGGACGCCAAACCGCGTCCGCGTTCGGAAGCGAAACGGGCGCGAATTGTAGAGGTTGCCATCCGCCATTTCGCCGAGCGAGGTTACAGCGCGGCGCGGGTGGAGGATATTGCGGCTCAGTTGGGGATCGCGAAAGGATCGGTTTTCCAGCACTTCAAAAGCAAAGACGGGTTGTTCTTCGAAGCATATAAGAAGGCAGTTGCGTCGTTTCCCAAGTACATGGAGGCTCCGCCCGTCGTGCAGGAGCGCGGCATGTTTGAGGTGTTGCGATACTGGCTGAGTCGCACGGAAAATATGGTGCGGGATAACTGGTCGTCCTATCGCATTTACCTGGTTGGCAATTATGGGACCGATCTGGCCTTGCGGCGGGAGATCAACCGGTTCCTGGTGGCAGAAGATCCTTACGGATGGCACGACTTTGTCACTTTCGGAATCAATCGCGGAGAGTTGCGACAGGATCTCGACGTAGACATGATCGGCTCGATACTGGAATGGACGATGGACCGCTTTCAGGATGCGCTGCTGACTGAGGAGCTAGACCCAGGATTGTTTCGCAAATCCGGTCCGGTTCCAGAGGAAAAAGAGAAGCGGATTGAGCAGTTCGTGGAATTACTGCGCCGCGCCATCGGATCGGATAAAACACAGGCAACGGGGAAGAAGGCATGAAGCAGGTGGCAAGTGTCCAACAGATTCTGGCCAGTTACGACGAGAAAGCGCCACTGACGGAGGCGTCGACCATCCCGGCGCCGTGGTATGTCGACCCGCGGATTGCGGAACTCGAAAACCAGACAGTGTTTTCGCGTACATGGCAAGTCATGGGACGCGTCGACCAGGTAGCGAAGCCAGGACAGTTTGTGACTGCGACGGTTGCCGGCGAGCCGCTTGTGGCTGTCCGCGGCAATGATGGCATTCTGCGAGCTTTCTACAATGTGTGCCGACATCATGCCGCGGCGGTTGTGATGGAGCCGTGCGGGCAAGCCTCGATCCTGCATTGTCCGTATCACGGCTGGAATTACGGGCTTGATGGTTCGCTCAAAGGAATGCCGGAATTCGACGGCGTCAAGAATTTCGAGCGCAAAGATAACGGGCTGGTTCCGGTGAAGGTTGATACCTGGGAACAGTTCGTCTTTGTGAATCTCGATCCTGAGGCCGCTCCGCTCACGGAATATCTGGGTGGTTTGGTGAAGCGAGTGGCTCCGTTGGGACTTACCAAGCTGCATTATTTTAGCAGTCAGACTTACGACATCCACTGCAACTGGAAGGTATTTGTCGACAATTATCTGGACGGCGGATATCACGTGCCGCATCTTCACAAAGGGCTCAACTCTGTCCTCGATTACAAAAAATATACGATCGAAAATGAAGATCGCTTTTGCCTGCAATCGAGCCCGATGGTGAGTTCCGAAGAAGATGCGGCAACCGGCACTACGCGGCGCGGCGATCGGGCATGGTATTTCTGGCTACATCCGAATTTCATGTTCAATTGCTATGAAGGATACCTCGATACGAATCTCGTGATTCCAGTGGATGTCGATCATTGTCGCGTGGTTTTTGATTTCTACTTCTCGGATGTGAGCGAGGCCGCTCGCGCCTACAACGAAGGCAGCGTGGAGGTAGGGAACCGTGTGCAAGGGGAAGACCTGGGAATCTGTGAGGCGGTGCAACGCGGCCTGAAATCCCGTGCCTATGGCGCAGGACGGCTCTCAGCGCGTCGAGAAGCCGGAGAACAGTTGTTTCATCAGTTGCTGGCCGCGGATCTGAAAAGTGGCTTAGGCCAACCAGCAGTCAGCGCAGGAGCCCTTTGAAACGGATCATTCAGCTAATCTTAAGCTAGTCGTTGTGGTGGCGCTGAGTTCGTTGGCCACCGCGCAAGTGACCACGCAAGTTGCTTCGCGAGTTACTCTGATCCGCGCGGGACGGTTGATCGATCCCGACTCGGGCACGGTGTTAACGAATCAAGTCATCCTGATCAAAGACGGCAAGATTCAAGCTGTGGGTAGAGATCTCGGCTTGCCAGCGAATGTGCCGGTGATCGATCTTTCCGATAAGACAGTGTTGCCGGGCCTGATCGATTGTCACACCCATCTGGCGGATGGAGCGCTCGATCCGGAGCCTTTCAACCGGATCAAAAAGTCTGCTTCTCAATTGGTGCTGGAGTCCGTGCCCAACGCGAAGGCGATGTTGCTCTCGGGTTTCACTTCGGTCCGCGACGTGGGCACATATCGCGCGCTCAACGATGTGGCATTGCGCGACGGGATCGCTCGCGGCGATGTGATTGGTCCGCGAATGTTCGTTGCTGGAGCCTATATCACGATTACCGGTGGTGCGGGCGCGATGACGGGACAGGCTCCCGATGTTGTGCTGCCTTGGGATTTCCACTATGGCGAGGCGAACAGCCCGTGGGAAGTCCGGCAAAAAGTGCGATTGCTGGCGCACGACGGCGTAGACGTCATCAAGATGCTGTCGACGGGCGCGGTATTAACGCACGGCAGCAGTCCCATGTCGATTGAGTTTACCGAGGAAGAATTGCAAGCGGGCGTGGACGAAGCCAGTCATTTTGGACTGAAGGTCGCAGTGCATGCTCATGCGGCGCAGGGAATCAAGAACGCGATTCTGGCAGGCGCTGCCTCTATCGAACATGCCGAGATGATGGACGACGATCTGATTGCGCTGGCGAAACAACACGGCACTTATCTTGATATGGATATTTACGATGAAGAATGTATCCAGGCACAGGGCAAGCTGGGAAATGAGCCGGCCGACTTTCTGGAGCACGACGCGCAACTAGCGCGGATACAGCGCGAGAGTTTCGGCAAGGCGGTGCGGGCCGGAGTTAAGATGGCGTTTGGCACCGACGCAAGCGTTTGCGCATACGGGACGAGCGGCAAGCAGTTTGCCTTCATGGTGAAGTATGGAATGACTCCCATGCAGGCGATTCAAGCAGCGACGTCGAATGCGGCAGATCTGCTCGGGCACTCAGACGAAATCGGATCCATCAAAGCAGGGAAGTACGCCGACTTGATCGCGGTTAGCGGGGACCCGTTAAAAGATATCAGCCTGCTTGAGAATGTAGAATTTGTAATGAAAAATGGACGAGTCTACAAATCGGCGGGCAAGTTGGCCTGCGAGCAATAATTCTACTGGTGGTCGCGGGGAATGGTTTCCTCCCACGTTTTTTCTCTGATCTGCTGGCCGTCTTTGTATAGCTGACGCACATACTTGTAGTAGAAATTCTTCGCATCGCTCGATAGCGTCAGGTGTCCTTTCCACGTCAGCGTTTGTTGTTTCAGCGCCATCAGAATCTCAGCCTCGCCCTGCACTGAGCTGGTCTCGGGATGATTGTCGTCCGCCAGATAAGTGATCGCCTCATGATCCGTCTCTTTCCCCCAAGGGTAAGTTTCCTCCGATTTGCCGTTCCAGGTCACCTTCGTCTTCGCATCGACTTCGTCGCGTTCAGTCTTCCATTCGCCCGGCCACGGGAAGCCGGCCGATTGAATATCAGTTCGCATTTCCGATGGCAGCGGCGGCGCGAATTGCGGCGCGGCATACATCGAAGGAGGAACGAGCGGAAGGGTCAAGCGCGACCCGGTGTTGCCGCCAAGCTGCAGGGTTGTGGTCATGGCGTAAGGCGTCGGCCAGACCATGGGCCAAAGCGCATTCGAGACTGCCAGGCGAATACGATGGCCCTTGGGAAAAGTCCAGGTG
This sequence comes from uncultured Acidobacteriaceae bacterium, assembly GCA_963807725.1. Taxonomy (GTDB): domain Bacteria; phylum Acidobacteriota; class Terriglobia; order Terriglobales; family Acidobacteriaceae; genus Acidiflorens. Next base: position 123,736 of record CAWECL010000018.1, on the reverse strand, counting down.
GCAAGGTGCATCTCGATATCCAATGGGTATGTTTGGTCGGGCGCAAGGTCCTTGGGATCGGCCGCATTGTCGCGCTGTGCCCCGTTCAGTCCAGCGCCGGTAACCTGGGTGACAGTTCCATCGGGAGCAACGTCTGAGAGCCGGGCGAACCAATCCGCCTGCGGAGCCGACGAACCCACTTGCAGCAAAGCGTGAGGCCGGCCGAGCATGGTCAGCTCAGTTTTGAGCGGAGCGGAATCATAAGTCAGGCTGAACGCGTCCACGGGACGTTGGTCGGTGAGCAGCTCGCCCCACCAGAATCCGGCTTCGACTCCAACGCTCGGAACATATCGCAGTTGATGAACCGCTGGTTTGGCGGGGTCGGTCGATAGAACGTGCGCCTCGTAAAGATAGAGAGTTGTGTTGGCGACGTTTCTCGGAGGCCAGCCGGTTTCTCCGCGCCATTTTCCGGGCACATTTTTCAACTTCGGATCGGGCATATGCCAATCCTGCATATAAATGGATAGCGGAGGTTCTTCCATGATTCCAGTATTGCGGCCCTTCAGCCAGTAATCCCACCAACGAAGGGCTTGATCTCGCCATTCGATCTGTGGTCCCGGTTCGGCTTCGTTAGGAAAATCGTGATTCCATGGCCCGATAATCGCTTTCAGCGGAGCTTTGACTTGTTCAAACATTCGCGGAATGGAATCGCGATAGCCGTCGAGAAGGCCTCCAATCAGAAAGCACGGAATTTTAATTTCGCTCAGCGGTCGCACCGGGGCGTGCCAGAATTCTCCGTCTCGCTGATGCTTGAAGTAAAGCAGCGACCACGGAGGGGAGTCGAAGCGCGGCCCGAGAACTCTTTCATCCAGTGTGTAATCTGGCGCGCCAGGCATTGATGGCGCGAGGTCCATATTCAGTTCGAACTCGTCAACGTGCATCATGCCATCGATATAGTGAACGTCATCGTGAAAAAGTTGTTCCGTGGCGTCGATGGCAATAATGGCCTTGAGCGCAGGCGGACGCCGCATGGCTAGCTGAATGGCGGTGAATCCTCCCCAGGAAATCCCGAACATTCCAACCTTGCCGTTCGACCAGGGCTGGGCCGCTAGCCATGCGATGACCTGCTCGCCGTCGAGTTGTTCCTGTTCGGAATATTCTCTTTCGGTTGGCGTTCCTTGGCTGGTTCCGAAACCGCGGATATCGACGCGAACGCTGACGTATCCGCGTGCCGCAAACCAGGAGTGGAGGGGATAGTCGCGAGCAGCGGTAGCGTCGTCTTTGCGATAAGGCAGATATTCGAGCAGCGCAGGGAACTTCTCACCGGGCTTGGTGCTGTCGGGCATGTACAGCGTAGCCGAGAGACGAACGCCATCGGGCATCGGTATCCATTGCTGCTGCATGCGGAAGGTGTGTAGCGCAGGCGCGGCTCTCGGCGCAGCGTGCGCACTTGCCAACATCAGAATCGCCATCGTCGCAAGAGTTGCCATTGCGACCGCGGCGGACGAAGTGACTCGTCTCCAGCTGAGCAAACAAGAATTCAGGAACATGGATGCCGCAAATGATAGCAGTAGATACAGCTCAAGTGCTGAACCACCAGTTCACTTGCCTTGACACGGCGTCACCTTCTTCTTATCGTTACTAACCTGCTGGGATTTGCAGCCCGTCCATCAACGACAGTTATGAAGTAACGTTGTGACCTGACGTTTTGAGTCAAATATGAATATCGTTAAAGCCACCAAGCAATATGAAGACTGGTTGCGGCAGCACGTTCACATTGTTGAGCCTGATCTTCAGCGCAAGCACGAGCTGATGGCGACTGCGCTCTTCCCGTTCTTTCGTGCGACCTTCTATCGCTGGCTGCAGGTCTGGCCTGAGTCGTGTCCGGGGCATGAGCACGCGCCGCAAATCCTATCGGTCGGCGATCTGCATGTGGAGAATTTCGGAACCTGGCGGGATACCGATGGCCGCCTGGTTTGGGGAGTCAACGATTTTGACGAAGCTGCTTCGTATCCCTACACCATGGATCTGGTGCGCCTGGCGACGAGCGCTCTGCTCGCGACGCGCGAGAAGCATTTGACCATGAAGCCCAAGGAGTCAGCCGAAGCGATTCTCGAGGGTTACGAGCGGGGGATGACGGAGGGAGGCAATCCATTCATCCTGGGCGAAAGTCACGTCTGGTTGCGCGCGATCGCCGAGAGCAAACTGCGGGATCCCGTGATTTTCTGGGGAAAGATCGACAAGCTTCCGACAGTGCGGGGTGAAATACCGCAGAGTGCGCGCGAAGCCCTGGAACATTTGCTGCCTGAGCCGGGCATTTCTTATCGTCTGGCGCGGCGGGTTGCGGGCCTGGGCAGTCTCGGTCGAATTCGATTAGTCGCGATTGCGCTGTGGAAAGGCGGTCGCATCGCTCGAGAAGCTAAAGCACTTACCGGGTCTGCGTTGCATTGGATTTATCCCGAGAAAGCGCCCGCTGAAATTTTGTACGCTGCGATTCTGCGGCGGTCGGTGCGAAGTCTCGATCCTTTTGTCCAGATGCGCGGGCACTGGATCGTTCGGCGGTTATCCCCGTATTGTTCGCGCATTGAACTGGATGCACTGGCTACCAGCCGCGGTGAATGCCGTCTACTCGAAGCGATGGGAAGAGAGACGGCGAATATACATCTGGGCACCGTGGAAAAACGCCGGGCCATTTTAAAAGATCTGCATAAGCGCAAAAGCAACTGGCTGGTGAACGACGCTCAGTCCATGGCAAACGCCATGGAAAAAGACTGGCGAGTGTGGAAGGAGCGCTGGCAGAGCTAGACTCTGCCAGCGCCATGTTGGAGTGAGAGTCCCTGCGAGGACTGGACTGGATCGAAGAGTTGGAACTCCAGTGCGTGGGGTTTGTTTTCAGCTCCGATGGAAATAAGCGCGTCGAGAATGGCCTCCAATGCCGCGGGAGATCCTGACCAGACGCGGGAAAAAGACTCGCGATGAACCGACAATTCGCCGACTAAGCGGCCGACCGCGTCGAGGCCGAGGGTGGAATCAACCAGGTGTCCGTCGCTGCCGGCGGGCAGCGGAGCGTCCTTGGCGGGTGGCAGGCGCAGGCTGGCTTGAGTGAGCCAATGCGCGATCAGCGTCTTAAGGTGCTGCCTGCAACAGACGCTCTTGATGTCCTTCTGCGTGGCGAGAGAGGAATGCCAGGAGAGAATCTTGAGCCGATCAAGCCAACGGTTCTCAACCACCAGAAACCATCCGGCATGACGAAACGTGTCGAGGCCGCAAACACAACAGGGTGAGCGTCTTGTAAAGGCGTAATCCATCGTATCCTCAAAATCGATAGTCAGCTGGCGCGGCCAGCGGTCTGCACCATGAAGCGTGGATTGGCCCGTTGCGCCAACGGAACGGTCATCATCCCAAGCGTGGAGTCAAAACGGAGTGTGAAGTGAACCGAACACAGATCGCAAAGCCAGAAGTGTTCGCGCCGACGGAGCTTTCGCCGGCTACTGTCAAATGCGGTCGTGAGATCGGAAGGAAAAGTCTCCGCCAGAAACAATTTGCCTTCGCGCAGTGAGCGAAAAGGAACCGTGCAGACGGGATTCGCACATTTGTGAAGCATGGAGGCTGGTCCATTCTTCTCTTCTGTGAGTATCAGCCAGAGAGATTTCAACAGGACATAGCACGCTAGAGGCCGAACGAGTGCGCGGGGTCTTGGAAATAAAAAAGCTGTTGTTACAGCGAGTTATACGGTGCCAGATTGGAAATGACCAGAGAGCGGCTCACTCGCTGACGGAGAGTGGTCTCGGCTGACGGCTGATCGTCATCTGTCCCAGCGGCTGCTTGCGATCCTGGTTGCAGGTCCGGTTTGAGAAATTAGGCAATTAAGAAATTAAGAAATTATCCATGCCGAAGCGGCGACGAGAATTCCGGCAGCTGCCATCAACAGCCCCAGATGCCAATAGATTCGGCGGCCGGAGAGCAGCGTGATCGAAGTGACCACGAGCGCGATCTCCAGAAAGACCTCGCCGAGATCGAAACGATCGGCTTTGCCCCTGGTGCGTTCGCCTTCCTTCTCGGTTTCTTTTGCTTTGCTGTCCAGTTCCTTCTGCTCGTCTTTGTAGCGATCGGCTTCCGAGCGATATTTCTCCTGGAGCTTGGCCAGAGCCTCGGGATCTTTGCCATTGACCACGCTCGTCAGATCGGCGAACAGTTCGTCGTTATGACGCCGAATGTTTTTGGCCTGATAGAACGCCCACTGATCCGTGACCTTGTTTTGCAGAATAATCTCTTCGGTGTGAGCGCGATGGCCCATTAGCGAAACCGTCGCCACCAGCACCGCCAGAATCGCCATGGTAATGGTGATCGGCGCGAGGTCGGGGTGTTCACGGGCATGTTCGGCGTGCTCGTGCAGTTCGTGGAGTTCTTCGCTCATGTTGTCAGGCTCCTGGTAGAGATTCATGCGTAAAGAGGTCAGAGGTCAGAGGTTAGATTGCAGAGGTTGACCCCACCTCTGAGCCAGATTGTGGCGGCAACCCGTAAGGATAAACCATCCCAGCTATTCTCCCATCACTTTAATGAGCACGCGCTTGTCGCGCTGGCCGTCAAACTCGGCATAGAAGATCTGTTGCCACGGGCCGAAATCGAGTTTGCCGTTGGTGACAGGGACGATGACTTGGTGATGGATGATGAGCGATTTGAGATGCGCGTCTCCGTTGTCTTCTCCGGTCTGGTGATGCTGGTAGTTCTGGCGGAAGGGAGCGAGCGTTTCGAGCCACTGGTCGATGTCTTTGATCAGGCCGCTCTCGTTGTCGTTGACGTAAACTCCGGCGGTGATGTGCATGGCGGAGACTAGAATCATGCCGTCCTTGATCCCCGATTTCTTCAGCGCGCTCTCGACTTGCGGCGTCAGGTGGATATAAGCTCGCTTCGTTTTCGTGTGCAGGGTCAGGTATTCGGTGTGGAATTTCATGCGGCTATTGTAAGACCGGGTGGCCCGTATGCCGGGGTACCCCCCCTCCCCCTCAAAAATGCAAAGTACGCGATTCATTGGGGTTAGCAGGGGGGTACCTTGCAAAGTACGTGATCTAAAGAACTTAACTGTAAGGTACGGCTTAATCAAAGACTTAGCGCGATTTTGACATTCTGAGGCGGCGCTTGCCTGCGAAGGGGCAGGTTGGGATATTTTTTGCTCTACTTCTATTTTATCAATTTCGACCTACCCGTACCGACAAACTTCCGCGATTTATTTCGGCAATGGATTCACGGGCTTGCGGGGAAAGTTGGTGAAACAGGGGCTTGACACCAAACGTGGCGTTCGCCACTCAACTAGCGCATCGACTCTTCGATTTCTGAGATCCAATCGGGGCGTTTCAGCACCTCGCGGGGCTTGGGACCATCGGCGGCGCCGACAATTCCATCGCGCTCCATGAGGTCGATGAGGTGGGCGGCGCGTCCGTAGCCGATGCGCAGGCGGCGTTGCAGCAGGGAAGTGGAGGCTTTGCCGAATTCGATGACCAGGCGCACGGCATCGTTGAATAGCGGGTCGTTGTCGTCGGCGGATGCTTCTCTGGAGTCGCCATCGCCGCCGGCGGCCGAGCCTTCGCGATCTTCTTTCGGGACTTCGAGAAATTTCTCCTGATATTGGGCTTGTCCCTGCGCCTTCCAGAATTCGACCACGCCTTCGATTTCTTTTTCGGTGACATAGGGCGCATGAAGGCGATGAACCCGCGCCGATCCTGAAGGCAGGTAAAGCATGTCGCCGCGTCCGAGCAAGGACTCGGCGCCGTTGGCGTCGAGAATGGTGCGCGAGTCGACTTTGGTCGCGACTCGAAACGATACGCGAGCGGGGAAGTTGGCCTTGATCAGTCCGGTGATGACGTCGACGGAGGGGCGCTGTGTGGCCAGCACGAGGTGAATGCCGACGGCGCGCGCCATCTGCGCCAGGCGCGTGATCGATTCTTCCACGTTGTTGCCGTCGAGCATCATGAGGTCAGCCAACTCGTCGATGATGATGACGATCTTCGGGATGGGACCTTCGTCTCCGGCGGCTTGCTCGCTGAACAGGCTGGGCGTGTCGTCGAAGAGGCGGTTGTAGCTATCGATGTTGCGGACGCCTTTGGCAGCCAGCAGTTTTAGACGGCGCTCCATTTCGCGGACAGCGTTGCGCAGGGCGTTCGCGGCCAGCTTTGGTTCGGTAATGATGGGAGTGTAAAGGTGCGGGACGCCTTCGTAATTGCCCAGTTCAAGACGCTTGGGATCGACCAGCACGAGGCGTACTTCGTCGGGCGTCGACTTGTACAGAATCGACATGATCATGGCGTTGATGGCCACGCTCTTGCCGGTTCCGGTCGAGCCCGCGATGAGCAGGTGAGGCATGCCGGCCAGGTCGGCGGCGGCGATGCGTCCGTTGATGTCTTTGCCCATCGCGATGGTGAGTTTTGATTTGGTGCCGAGAAACTCTTGCGACTCGATGTTTTCGCGCAGCCAAATGATCTCGCGTTCGCGGTTCGGAACCTGGATGCCGACTGTACTCTTGCCGGGCATGCGCTCGACCAGGATGCTCTCGGCGCGCAGAGCTAAACAAAGATCGTCGGTGAGTCCGATGATGCGGCTGTACTTGATGCCGGCTTCGGGCTTGAATTCGAATGTGGTGACGACAGGCCCTGGGTTAATCTGCGTGACTTGTCCGTGAACATCGAATTCTGCGTACTTTGCGGTCAGGACCTGAGCGACCAGTTTGAGCTCTTCTTCGTTGACCGACTGCTGCTCGTCGGGACGGTGCAGCAGGCTCGACGGTGGGAGCTTGTAACTGCCTGCGATTTTTGGCAGCGTGGTCTTCGCCTTTTTCTCGGTGTCGGCGCGCTCGGTCACTTCGATGTTGGAGGCAGAATCCGGCGGCGGAGCGGTGAAGCCGGATGCTTCCTGCTCGGCGAGCATACGTTCAATCCCGTTGCGCGGGGCTGAAGGCGCGGACTGCACCCCACGAATGTCCTGACTGGCAATCTCGTGACTGAGTGTTTCGGGTTCCTGCCGGCGCATTTCGGGGCGCGCGGCCTGAGTTCGGGCTTGCACGAGTTGGGTGCTCACCAAGGGCTTTTCGGCGCGACGCTTCTCCAGTTCGCGCTGTTGTCTTTTACGCTCGCGCTCGTTCTGCCAGTCTTTGAAGCGATCTCGGAGGGCGACGATGAAGGCAAAGCGGGTGGGCGCCCAGAGCTCGATGGCGGAGAAAGAGAAAGCGGTGGTGAGGTAGAGGGCCACGGCTAGAACCGTGGTGCAGACGATGTATGCGCCGGCAACGTTAAGGTAGCGGATTAAGACGTCCCCAACGATGCGACCGACCAGGCCTTCGATGGGGATGGCGCCCATCCAGCGGAAATGGCCAGGAAGGATCGCCAGCAGAGCCGGCACAAACAGGAGGAGCCAGACTCCGCCTAAGGTCTTTGCGATCGGCGTCTGCACGGCTCGCGAGCGGAACCAGCGCGCTCCCAGCATGCACATGAAAACGGGAAGCAGAAAAGAGCCGATCCCCCAGAACTGCAAAATGATGTCGGAGAGGAAGGCTCCGAAGATACCGATCCAGTTGCGAGCGGCATGTGATCCGGTGAGGACGGAGGCGCTGTTGATAGATGGATCGAGTGGCGAATACGAGGCTAAAGCGAGAAAAAGGAGGAGCGCGGAGACGCACAACAGGAATCCGACGAGCTCGTTCAGACGCCGGTTCTTGGTGGGCGTGAAAATCTTCTTAAAAAATGTCATGTGGCAGCGACAGCGTCCTCGGGCAAAAGCTTACCCAAAGCGCCGTTGCGGGGCCAGAGCTCAACAATTATGACAAGAAGCGCGGGAACGGGCAATGCGGGAAACGAGATGGGTTAGCGAGTTGGATACGGGGCGGTCAGGCCCATTCGCTGGTGAATTTCAAACGCAGGTCATGCTGCCAGAGCATCCTTCACCATCTGCAGGGCCCGGCTTGCCGCAGAGACAAATGCCGCCGCGCCCGCGGGATCGGTCTCCGCTTCGGCATACCAGTTGTAGGCGAGGAAAAAATAGACCCACCGGTCGTCGAAGCACATTCCGCCGGGAGCGCAAATCGCGTGGAAGCCGGTGAGGTCGATGCTGCCTCCCTTGCAGAAGCTGGTGACTCCCAGGGGCAGGGGTAGCAGCCAGATGGCGTCTCCGAGGGTTAGAATCCTTCGGAATTCCGCAAGAGTTTCTTTATTCTTGAAGAACTCTCCCTGCAAGGCCCGCGAATAATACGACACGAAATCGTCGGGCGTTGAGGCCATGGACTCGACCTTGTTGAGCGCGGGATTGACAAGTTTGCCCGTCGACACGCCGATCTGCAATTCGTCCCAGGAAAAGGTTTTGTAGTTTTTGGCATTGAGGAGGTAGGCGAAGAGCGACCGAGTGCTATCTGGAATCTGTGTGTTCTTCAGACCGATCGATGCGATGAATTCGCGTACTTTGTCTGGCCCGGCGTGCTTGATCGACATATCGGTGCCGGTATTGTCGCTGTGCATGATCATGGCTTCGAGCGCGGTGCGCTGCGAAACTTGGCCAATCAGATTCGGGGGATTAAAAGTTGCGCTATCTACCGACCACACGCTGGCATCGAGCGTGAGTTGTTGCGCCTTTAGAGTTTGCACAACGTTTGGAGAATCGACCTGTCGCAACGATTCGCACAGGATGAAGGTCTTGATGGCGCTGCCGACGAACATCTGTTTCGTCGGATTCGATTCGGCCAGGAATTCTGGCTTGCCGCCTGCTGCGGGCGAGTAAATTTTGAAGGCCACGTCCCCAGGCAGAGATTTGAAGAGCGGCAGGATAGTCTCGGTGGAGACGCTTTCTTTCGCTTCAGCTGATGACGCCGAAACGAGAGGAAGAGCGGCGAGAGGAAGGCTGCCGAGGCTTGCTCCGGCTTTGGTCAGAAATGATCTTCTGCTTTCAGACATAGTCACCTTCTCGTTTCGTGACGCGACTATTGTGCGGCCAGCCGTGAAGCCCAAACCAGCACGGCGATCCCCAGAACAATGCGGTACATGGCGAATGGCGCGAAGCCACGCTTGCGGACCCATCCCATAAACCAGGCGACTGCGCCGTACGCCACTATAAAGGAGACGATAAAGCCGATGGCGAGAATCACCCATTCGTGCGGAGTGATCTGCCCAACGCCGATGGGATTTTCATCTTTACCAGTGAGCGACTTCAGCAGGGTGTAAAGCGTGGCTACGGCCATGGTCGGGATTGACAGGAAGAAGGAGAACTCAAGGGCGGCGGCGCGCGACATTCCGGCGAGTTGTCCACCGGCGATGGTTGACATGGAGCGCGAGGTCCCCGGAAAGACAGCTGAGAGAATCTGGCAGGCGCCGATCCACATGGCTTGGCCGCCGTGGATGTCGTCCATTTTCCAGGTATGAATGGGAGAACCGGGCGCGCCGGGGCCGGCTTTTTCCCAGGGGGCTTTCATGGCGTCAATGATCCACATGACGATGCCGCCGATCAAGAGAGCTGCGCCCATCACGTAGAGGTTTTCGAGGTTCTTGCCGATCACTTTGGTGAGGAGAAAAGAGGGAATCGCGGTCACTACAAACGCGATCATGACCAGGCTGAGCGGATGGGTGAAGTAATCGCAATCTTTCTTTTCGCCCTGAGGAAATGTGGAGATGAGCCGGGCGATATGTTGCCGGAAATAAATGGGCAGCACCAGGATGGCGCCGAGCTGGATGACGATCGAGTACATCTTCCAATATCCGCTGGAGAGCGGGACGTGGAGCAGTAACTCGGAAAGCCGCAGGTGAGCAGTGGAGCTGACGGGCAGAAACTCGGTAAGTCCTTCGACGATGCCAAGCACTACGGATAAAAGATAGTCGTTCAAGTTTTCTCCAAAAATACGGCTGGTAAGCCGGAGAGGCGGGGCGAGCCCAGCCTCTCTCCGAGTTACTATTTCATTTTCGCAACTTCTGAGTAGCGGCGGAAGAAACTAGTTGGCTTCCACTGGGGATTGTGGTCGCCGTTGGCAATGTTGATGAGCAAGGCTCGCACAATCTCTTCGTATTTAGCTGCGGCCGCGAGATCCACCGGTTGGTTCACGTCATCGGAAGGCGCGTGATAGCGTTGGGTCAGCCAGTCTTTGAAGAGTTTCACGTCTGGCGAACCGGGTTCGGGAGCAACGGACATCACGAGCGAAGGCACGCCGTGGCGAATAAAGTTGTACTGATCGCTGCGGACGAAAAGATTGCGCAAGGGCTCGGGATCGGGCTGAATCTTGACCCCCTCGGCTTGGGCGATTTCGCGGACGCGGTCTCCCAGATCGGAATCGTCGAGGCCGAGAACGGTGAGCAGTTTGAGCGGGATAATCGGCAGAAACATGTCGACGTTAACGTCCGCCACGATTGATTTTGCCGGAACGGTCGGATGAGCCGCGAAATACTTCGAGCCGAGCAGTCCTTTTTCTTCTCCTGTGACCAGAACGAGCAAAATTGACCGGCGCAGTTTCTCAGGATACTTCTTGAAGCTTTGCGCCATGTCGAGAGCCAAAGCGCTGCCGGAACCGTTGTCCATGGCTCCGTTGTAGATGCGGTCGCCATTGATCGGTTCGCCGATACCGATGTGATCCAGATGAGCGGAAAGCACCACGTATTCATCTTTTAACGCGGGGTCGCTGCCGGGAATCTTCGCGACAAGGTTCGCCGAGTTGATTCGTGTGACATCGACTCGCGTTTTAGCGGCCAACGAAACGGCCAGCGGGAAGTGTGGGAGTGGTTTGCGATCTTTTCCGAGGGCTGCGATCTCGGCGAAGGTGTGTCCGGAACCGGCAAAGAATTTCTCGGCGTTTGCTGGATTGACAGTGACCGCGAGTTTGGCGCCTTCGGTCTCGTTGAACTCGGGATAATCGAGATCCATGGAGGGATGGGCGCGATTGAGGGCGATGCGCGACCAAGGAATATCCATGGACGCGGGATTCATGAGAGTAACAATGCCGATGGCGCCGGCTGCCCGCAGCACTTTCCAGCGCTCGGCGGCGGTCTGGTAATGGGAGGCGAGCGCGCCCGGGATTTCCGAAGAAGAGCCAGCAAGAATCACGATGATCTTGCCGTGGAGGTCGAGTCCGGCGAAGTCGTCGTAATTTTTCTCGGGAACTTTGAGGCCGTAGCCGACAAAAACGAGGGAAGCCTCCACTTCTGGTGCGGGCATGACCCGGGTTCCGATGATGGCATCTTCGCCGAGAGTAAGTGGTTCGCGTTGGCCGTTGCTGATCAAGGCGAGGCTGCAATCCTTTTCGACAATCTGACGCGAAACGAACTTCACCGGCTGATAGTAGCCATCGACTCCGGCGGGTTCCGCGCCGGCCTTCTTGAGTTGCTCGACGGCGTAGGCCTGGGCTTCGCGTTCACCGCGGCTGCCGGTATCGCGTCCTTCGAGCTTGTCGTCGGCAAGAACCTTGATGTGAGCCCACCAAGTCTGTCCGTCGAAGTGAGCAGTCTGGGCAGGGGCAGAAATCGAGCAGGCCAGAATAAATGACAGTGCCGGCAGCAAAGTCGATGTCTTGATTCTCATGTTGTCCCTCGTGCAGCGAAGGGTTTTAGGATAGCAGGGAAGCGGGTGTGAACGATGTAGACGCACGGCAGGCAAGCAACCGTAAATCTAGCGGCCGTTCTCGAAGCGGTATCCGATGCCGCGCAGGGTTTTTAGATAGCGCGGATGACGCGGGTCGCGTTCGATTTTCTCGCGCAGACGGCGTACGAATACATCGATGGATCGCGGAGTGACGAATGATCCTTCTTTCCAAACGGCGTCGAGCAATTGGTCGCGGGTAAAGACGCGTCCGCGATGGCGGGCGAGATATTCGAGCAAGCGGAACTCGCGCACGGTGGTCAGGACGGCTTTGCCCTGAACGCGCACGGTCATCGAAGCGATGTCGATCTCCAACTCACCCAACTGAATGGTTTCGTGGGTCGGCGGTTCCGGCTGCGATCGCAGAACATTACGGACGCGCGCAATCAGTTCGCGCGGGCTGAACGGTTTGGTGATGTAACCATCGGCGCCGACGTCGAAGGCATGAAGGCGATCGGGTTCCTGCGCTTTGGCGGAAAGAAATATAACCGGCGTTTTGCAAAGTTGTTCGTGCTGGCGGATCTGGCGGCAAAGGTCGAAGCCACTGATGCCGGGCAGCATGATATCGAGCAAAAACAGCGCGGGCTGCGCCATGGCAGCCTGCGGCACGACCGGCGCGCCTGAGAAAAAAGTGGAAACATCGTAGCCGGCGGTCCGCAGATTGTGCTCAATCAATTGGGACACATCGGGATCGTCTTCCACCACGTAGATAAGGTCGGGGTAACGCGTCCTGCCCGCTGCCTCGAGGAATTCCATGTCTTAAGAAGAGTCTGAAGTGTTTCGACACTAGCGAGAATGTGTTGCTGCAATGTTGCGCCAGTGTTAAAGGAGGGTTAATTTGAGACCCGGGGTTGTGAAAATAAGATGTTTGGGGATAACTCAAATGCCGCGGGCATTGCTCGTTGCTCGTTGCTCGTTGCTCAATGCGGCGGCTGCGGCGAGTTTGTGCTTCCGGTTGCCGCTGGGGCTGCTGGAAGAGCTTGCAGTTCGTGCTGAATCCAGCGCAGGTTTCTGCCGTCCGTGAAGGCGTCTTTGAATTCGTCCGTGTTCTTATACAACTTAATGCTCGAGCCTGCCGGGGCCGCCGCCTGCAACTTATCTTTGATGGCCTTCGGCGTATTCGTGTCGAAGAGCTCGATATCCAGGCGAAACTTTCTGGCCTGAATCTTGGGTAGCCAGTCCAGCGGATCGAGGCCTGCGACTTTCTTCAGAAACTCGGGCTTAACGTAAGTTGCGCGTTCATCCGGTGGCACAAAGGGAGAAGTTGCCATCCATGTTGGCCAATCCGCCCATGGATCGAGGGCTTCGAGCACTTTGATTCGCGGGTCAACTCCCGAAGCCAGAATGGCGATGCTTGCACCCGAACCCTGGGTGAACATACCAATGCGGCTCATATCGAGATCGCCACGCGAATCCAGATAATTCAGCACCATCTGCACGTCGTGCGCGGATTTCGCCAGGCTCTCCTGCAGTTCGCTAAGGAACCACTCTTTGAGGGGACGATCGTGGTAGCGATGGCCGGTTAGAGCTGAAACAAATCCCACGGCTGCGAATCCGTCTCGGGTGACGAGTTCCTCGTACTCGTCGCGCTTGAATATATCGGTGTCGGTTGGATAACCGTAGAGATACAGGATCACCGGCGGCTTCTTGACTCCCTTGGGCTTCATCACATAAAGGTCAATTGGATCGGCCCATCGCCACTGCACCTGCAGAAGTTCCACGGTGTAGTTCGGGTTGTCGGTGATGAAGCTTAACGGCTTCGCGGGCAGCAGATGGCTGGTGGTGAGCGCGGGGGTACTCCAATCCTCTTGCGCACCTTGGAAACGCGTATCACTTGGATCGGCGATTGGCGGTGAAGCGGGGGAGAATTGAGCCGAAGCGAACTGCGCCACAGAAAGCAGCGTGACGAGGGGAAGGAGGATCTTTAACGACACGAATCTGAAATGACCGAAGAACTTGGATGAAAGAAGATTGCCAATCATGCTTTTTAAGGTTACCCAAGCAACATTAATATTCTGTTACTGGTTCCTAGTCCATTAATCGTCATCGCAGCGAATGCGCAAATGAAAAGGGCGAACCCGAAATGCGGTTCACCCTTTTTGCTTTGTGAAGATACTTCGTTACTGTCTAACTTGCAGACCCTGGTTGCCCTGAACTTCCTGGGTGGTCTTGGAGCAAGCTGCCGCAGTGGCGCAAGAGAGGATTACCCCGCCCATATCCCCGCCCGCTTCTGCTGTGCCGCTGTTGACCGGAGCCGCGCCGAGCAACGCTCCAGATCCGTCATACTGCTGATAGTGCGAGCGCACGATCAACAGTCCTGGATCGGTGATGCCGCCCGCTACTGTCTTCAGGAACGGAACGTAATCGGGAACGTTGGTGACGACGAACGCCTGCGAGTTTTTCACGAGCGCTTTCGCGTTCGTCAACCCAGTTCCATTGCTGACCAGGCGAACGACCGAGTACGAGGGGTAAGTGCCGTTGCGGAGGTTCGGGAACGACAGACCGCCGGCCCAGATCTGATTCTCTGCGCAGGGGAATGCCGCGCCGCAAGCTGCGGGCAGGTTGGCCGCTGCCGGCAAGGTGCCAGCGGTGGCGGGTTGACCAGGATCGAATCCAGCGCCGGTGGAGGTCTGCGGACCGTAGCTGGCGAAGATGGGATCGATGTTGTTGAGCGTGATGTAGCCGTAAGCGGGGTTGTTGGCGATGGAGCTGATGTTTCCGTAGCTGAAGAAGGTGTAGCCGATGCCATCCGTGCCGATGTTGTGGCCGGAGTTGAGCACCCACTTCACTTCTTCACCGGTGCCGATTCCGCGATATTTGCCGCCCGATCCAGCTGAGCAGCCGCCATTCGAAAGCGGGTTAGCCGTGCCAACGTTCGCTTCCTGGCTCAAGCCAAGTACCGAACCTGGATAGGTAGTGGGATGACGGAACACAGTCGCTTCGGTGGTGTTCATCGTGCCCGAGAGCGGCTCACGCAGGAAGATACCGATGGAGCCCGAAGGCTGACCGAGAGCAGCTGCGTCGCAGAGCGTCCCAGAGAATGCTTCCTGCAACTGTTGCACGCTGGCGTTCTGGAGGTTGGTGAGCTGGCCCTTATCGCGTTCAGTGATGAACACAACCGGGGTGGCTCCGACTTCTACAACCGAGAAAGCCGGGATGGTGGTGCCGCTGATGGGATCTTTACCCTTGATGTTGAAGGAAAGAACGTTGGCCACGGTGGTGCTGCCGGGGTAGCCGCTCTTGATCGGTGTTCCGACATAGTTAGCCTGGGGCAGGCCAGCTGCCGGGCAAACGCCGGAAGCATTGTTCGGGTTGTATCCGAGTCCGTCGAGTCCATCGCTCGAACCAGCGCCGTTCGATCCAGCACCGAGGGCCGAGTTGACGCGGCAAGCGGCGAAAGCGGCATCTTCAGGACGAATGTCGGTCGCGGCCACGTTGACCGGGGTTCCGGTAGTGAAGAGAGCTTGCACGTTGGCGGGCAGAGCTGAGTCTGCTCCCCAGAGTACGGCGGAGATTTGCTGCGAACCGCTGCCCGACAGATTGGTGAGGGTCGCGTTTACGCTGCACTGCGGCTGCGCGAAGTAGCAGCGATCACCCACAACGGAGTCAACTTTGTTGAAAGACCAAACCTTGGTGGCAGTGGAATTCCAAACGATCCAGACGGTCCCTGGGTCCACGTTGACCGGAGTGACGCGAGAGTCGGTGAGGTTGACGACGTTGGAAGCGCTGGTCCAGTGTCCAGCGCCGGCGCCGGCGAGATGGAAAGCGCCGAGAGCCATCGTCTGCCACATGGCCGACGAACCCGCAATGGTGACTTCGACTGTGGTTGCGGCTTGTGCTGCAGGCACAAAGCACACGATCACGGTCAACAACAGCACCGCGAAAATCGATTTGAAACGAGACATATTTTGTTCCCTCTCTAAGGTAGTTTTTAAACCTTCATCGCACATGCAGCGTAGTGCCACACGCAGGCAACCGCTTGCTACTCAAAAACACGAAACTTTGTTTGCGGTTAGTGGCTGGGTGAGAAGCCAATCGTAGAAATCCACTCACCACAGCGGAGCTTGAGATTTCAGCCCGAAGTCTAGCGGTTGGGCGGCCCAGCGATGTTAAGGCTCTGTGACAAGTGTGTGAAAATCCTTTAATGAAAGAATAAGCGGAAAGCTTCGCCAAATCGCTGTTTTAGCAGCCAGGGTCGCCCGGGGAGTGAAATAGTTTACGACTTATCTGACTATTTATTGGAGATAGCGTGAACGCAGTTGTGGAAAACGACGGCGATAACTCGACGGAGGCTGAGGCAATCGATAGCTAATCGTAATGCTCGATAATGAATGGTTGATGAATGTCATCTCGCGCCGGGCGCGACTCGATTTTTACAGAACCTTAACCTTGCCCCTGAGACCTGCCATATAGAATCCCGCCTTGCCTATCAGACCCTATTTGTCAGGAGCGACACGTGTGCCATCTCTCGCGCCGCGCCTTTTGACGCGCGTAATCAGCTTCCTGGTCCTGATTTTGGGCTTTGTATGGATGGGTACGGCGGAGGCGCAACCTAGTGCGACTTCTTCTTCTGGAGCTACGATCAGCGGCAAAATAACCGACCCAGCGGGGGCGGCGGTGCCGAGCGCCGAGGCGGTGCTTTCGAGTCCTGGCGGTATCAAGCTGGCGATACCAGTGAATGCCGACGGAACCTATTCTTTGGGAGGAATTTACCCCGGCGTCTATACATTGACCATATCGGCGCCCAACCTCTCGGACAAGGTTTTCGAGAACCTGAATCTCACGACGGGCAAATCTCTGACGCTGGACGCATCTTTGACGCCGGCCGTCGTCGAAGCGAAACCCGCCGAGCCAGGAGCAGCTCCGCAGGTAAAGCGGGCTATTTCGGGGGATGAGTCCGCTGTAAGCGGGACGGTTACGGATCAAAGCGGGGCGGTAGTAACCGGGGCAAAAGCAGTGCTGGTGGCTAAGTCGGGGGATAAGGTCGAGAGCCCGGTGGATACGAAGGGCGCTTATTCGTTCGCCGGTGTTAAGCCGGGGTCTTATACGCTCACCGTAACTGCTCCTAATTTCGCGGATAAAGTCTTCGACAATCTGACGCTGACCGCTGGCCTCGAACTTACTCTGGACGCGCCGCTCGAACCGGCTAAGGCGAAGACGGAAGAGGTGAACGTGGAGTCGGGCGGCGTCGGCCAGGTCGAAACCGAGAGCGCGACTGTTTCTGGCACCATCACGCAAAAAGAAGTCGTCTCCATCGGACTTAATGGCCGCAACTTTACGCAACTTATCGCGCTTGCTCCCGGAGTGAGTAACCAGACCGGGCAGGACGAAGCTAAAGTCGGCGTTGTGGGTAGCGTCAAATACAGCGTGAACGGAGGCCGCGTCGAGTACAACACTTTTGAAGTCGATGGCAGCGACGTGCTTAATACGGGATTGAATGGCGCTTCCAGCACGCTGATGGTTTATCCGAGCCTTGACGCCATTCAAGAAGTGAAAGTGCTGACCTCGAATTATGGCGCCCAATATGGACGGACCGCTTCAGGCACGGTGCAGGTTACGACGAAGTCGGGAGGGCCGAAGTGGCACGGAAATATTTACGATTTTGTGCGCAACGAAGCGTTCAATTCGCGCAATTATTTCGACGTCGTTTATGCCACTCCTCCGCCGCCCGGACAGGTCACCGGAGGTCGAACGGTTGGTGACAAGTCTCCACTGTATCGGCGTCAAGATTTCGGAGGCACGATCGGCGGCCCGCTTTACATTCCGCATGTTTTCAACACAAAAAAAGACAAGACTTTTTTCTTTTACTCGGAAGAATTCCGGCTGGAGAAAACTCCTGTGGAATACAACCAGGCTGTGCCGGGCCTGAAAGAACGTGGACTGATCCTGACCTCGTCGGGGGTGCAGAAGAACCTGCAAACGGATCCCAATACTGGCGGCCTGTATCAAGACTTCGACTACACAGACGTATGTCCGCTGGGGAACGCCAATACTATTATCCGGGCGCAATTTCCCGATTGCCCGGCTTACCTCGGATCAGATGGCCTTCATCCCGTATCGCATTTGCAAGGGCCCTTTAGCGGCGGGGGATTTAGCGTCGACAAGAATGCATTGGCGATTTTGAATTCTAATCTGATTCCGCTGCCGAATGCTCCCCTCGGTTGCAACTTCAGCATCGTTAATTTCAACTCGGCTGCGCCCGACCCGAGCGATCCCAATCGTTGCTACAACGCCGCTGTCTCTCCTTCCACGTATTGGCGCGAGGAGTTGTTCCGCATCGATCACACGTTGACCGACAAGCTGAAAGTGTCGTTCCGCTACATTCACGATTCCTGGGACACGAGTGTGCTTACGCCGCAGTGGGGTGTGGTGCAAGATACGTTCCCCACGGTACAGAACCGCTTCTTCGGGCCGGGCGTGAGTCTGGTGGCGCGTTTCACAGACACGATTTCGCCGACGCTGATCAACGATCTGGTTGTCAGCTACGTTAATTCGAACATCACTTTGACGGATCAGAATGGCCCGGGTGGCGCGAGATTCCAGCGGGATCCCACAATCGACCAGCCGCTGGTGCAGGATCCTTCCGCGCCCGGACAGTGTAATCCTGTGCTCAGCCTTGATCCTGTAACCGGAGTTCCGCAATGCGCGATTGGGTACATCTTTAACAACGGTTTTGGCGGGAAAATGCCGGGCGTCAATTTTCTGGGCACGAACGCTGCTTATGGGGGCAGAGGCTTCGCGGTAGATCCCTCTTACATGCCGTGGAACCACACCAATCCGACGTATTCATGGCGGGATGACGTGGGCAAGGCGATGGGCAAGCACACGCTGCAATTCGGCGCGCAATATGTTTACTCGCAGCGCAACCAGACGAACAACGCGATAGGCGCAGCTTCCGGCGATGTGCAAGGCCTTTTAACTTATAGCAATCTTGCGCACAGCACAGGGAACGCGTTTGCGGACTTCCTGGTGCAGTCGACGCTGAATCTTCATCAGAATCCGGAAGGATTCATTCAGAGTTTCACGCAGGATTCCGCCCAGCATCGCTATTACCAGCGCTATCAAATCGGCGAGCCGTACTTTCAGGATGACTGGAAGGTAACTCCGCACCTGACGGTGAATCTCGGTCTGCGCATCAGTTTGTTTGGAACTTACAGCGAGAAAAATCGCAACGCCTGGAACTGGGAAGCTTCACGGTTTAATGCGACGCGATTCGCGGTGGATCCGGTTTACGGCGAGCTTCTCGACCGGAGCGCCGGGTCGGTACCCGTCCCGTTTGATCCAGTGACTTTCCAGTTAGACCCAGGCGTAGTCGGCGATCTGGGGCTCGTTCGCTGCGGCTACAGCAATACTCCGGCTAGCTGCATGAGTGGACATGTATTCAATCCCGCGCCGCGAATTGGTTTTGCATGGGATCCATGGGGAGATGGCAAGACCTCGATTCGCGGCGGGTACGGAATCTTTTTCGAACACGGTACCGGCAATGAGGCCAACACCGGATCTCTTGAGGCGAGCGCGCCTGTGGTGCTGAGCATGACGCAGCCACTGCCGACGAGCTATCCGTGCATCGGTAATGTCGGCTATGGCCCGTCATTCAATCCCGGGAGCAACCCCTGCCAGAGTCCAGTTCCGGGAACAGGGGCAGCTCCGGCGGCGGGTTCTGTTTTTCCTCTCGATGTCACATCGATTCCGACCAAGGCCATCTGGCCTTACGCGCAGCAATGGAGCTTTGGGGTTCAGCGCGAAGTTTCTAAATCGGTCGTGGTCAACTTCGCTTATGTGGGAAGCAAGGGAACGCACCTCACGGTTGAGCGTCAGCTGAATCAGCTGAGGCCGCTGCCACTGAACGAAAATCCTTTTGGACCGAACGAACCGCTGACCATCACGGATTGCACAGTTCCACTGAACGGACAGCCGGGGCCGGGTAATTATCCGGGAGACGGCACGACTGCTTTTGCTCTTCAGAATGGAACGCTGGTCACGCCGCAAAATCCGGCGTACATGTATTTGCAGGCGGCTTGCACCAATCCAAATATTCGCAACGTTAACTCGCTTCCAGGGCGTCCGTATCCAGGGCTGGGGAGGGTGCTCTCGTTGCAGAATGTGGCTGACTCTAACTATCACGCGTTTCAAGCCACACTGCGGCACAACAGCGGGCCGCTTACTTTGGGAGTCTCGTACTCGTTCAGCCACTCGATCGACGATGCTTCGGATCGCAGCGACCCCGTTCTCGTGAACTCCTACGATCTTCGTGAGAATAAGGCGAGTTCGAGTTTTGATGAGCGGCATTTGTTGAACATTAGCTATGTTTATCGCCTGCCCTTGAAGGATTTTCCGCGCCGTTTCAGCACGTGGGCCAACCAGGAGCCGGACGGCGAACCGAAACCGAAAGACACGACGGTGCCGAAATCGAATTGTTGTTCGGCATTCGCGAATCGCGTTCTCGATGGATGGGAGCTTTCTGGTGTAACCCTGCTTCAGTCGGGCACGCCTTTCACGGTGATCAACAGCGCCGGTAATACCGGGATTTCTCTGACCGACAATGCCGGAGTTTCCAGCGGGCTGGGGATCGCCGCTTCGTATCCGGATGTTGTCGAGGGCCAGCAATCGCCGATCGGCAATGCGAAAAGCTTCGGGCCGCTCATCGGCAACCCCTCGCAGTTTGTGGCTCCTCGCGGCCTCACGTTTGGAGATGCCGGCCGGAATTTCCTGAACAATCCCGGTCGCGTCAACTTCGATATGGCGCTGCTGAAACATTTCAAGATTCGCGAGAGGGGAGAACTGGAGTTCCGCGCTGAAGCGTTCAATATTTTCAATCACACGCAGTTCCGAATTTACGATCCCGATAACCCGGGCAGCACGGGCAACAACATCATCAGCTGCTATGGCGGCCCGGTTTATTCCGCGGGATTCAGAGGCAACGGAGCGGATTGCGTGACGGGTGCGTCGTTTCTGCACCCGCTCGATGCGCACCGACCGCGCACGATCCAGTTTGGTTTGAAGTTAGGGTTTTAGGTTTCGAATCGATGACGAACACTTCGAAGCGTCGAGCAACATCCCGCGAAACGCGGCTGGCCGGAGCCATCTGCGTGATGCTGCTGTTGCTCGGCGCAATCTCGACGCTGACGGGATGCGGAGGCGGCGTGGGAAATCCAACGGTGCCGATCATTCCGCTGACGCTCACAGGGAATTGGCAGTTCACATTGGCTCCGCCCTCTGACGGTTCGTTTTTCGGCGGACCGCAGGGTGGATTTCTGGTACAGAGCGGCGGTTCCGTGACGGGAAACACTAATTATGCAGTTGCGCTCTCGCAGCTTCTGATTCCCTGCAGCAGTGGAGTTGCGGCAGTCACCGGAACGATCAGTGACCGGGCGGTAAGTCTAACCGCTGTTGCCGGGACTCAGACGTTCACGCTCGCTGGCACGTTAAGCCTGAACAGCTCGACTATGTCGGGTACTTACACTTCAACCGCCGGCACCGCCGGAGACGGTGCGCCTTGCGGCACCGCACAAACCGGTCTGCAATGGAGCGCTGTTCTGGTGCCGCCGCTAAGCGGCGGGCTGCAAGGGAGCTATCACAGTGCTGGCGGGAACGCGGGTCTTGGCCAACAGGAGTTCGTGCTCACCGGTGGACTCACGCAGGCGCCCAACACTGGAGCGGCCAGCGCCGCATTGAACGGCAGTGTCAGCTTTATAAACTCCGTCACTGGATTCAGCGATTACCCGTGTCTTTCGAACGCGACGCTGACCGGACAAATCAGCGGCAACGTGGTCACGTTGCAAGTGATCGCTTCTGATGGAACACAATCCGGATTGATCGGCAAACCGATCGGCGACCTCGGCGCGAGCGGCGTGAACCTGGTTACATTCGACAGCGTTAACGGTGGCTATATTCTGCACGGGATTGGGCCATCTTATTTGACCGCGACGAGCGCCTGCCCCGGCACCCTGCAGAGCACAACCACTGCCGGAGATTTCGGCAACATCTGTATGGCGCTAAGCGGAGCTACGGGATGTAGCCAGCCGCTGACATTCACGCCGTCCGCTCTGATTTTTGCTCCGCAGGTTGTTAACTCGCCGCCGACTATGCAGATCATCACTCTGACCAACGCCTCTGGTCAGCTGCAAAGTGTGAGCTTGAACCTAAGCAACAGCGATGGCGTCCCGAATTTCACCGAGATTGACGATTGCGGGGTCAACGGAATGCCATCGATGGGTCAGCCGTTCAATCTGATCGCCGCGCAGGAATGCGAAGTCACGATCAGCTTTGTTCCGCTTGAGACTTGCTCTGTAGGCACTCCGCCGGATCAATGTCCGTCGCCGCTGGAGGCAACGTTGTCAGTCATCGATCCGGCGAACCAGATCATCTTTAGCGCGCCGATTAGCGGCACCGGAATCGCCGCTGGCGCTTCTCAAGTTTCCAAAATGTCCAAACTAGGCGGAGTTGGCGCCGACAAATTCGAAGCGAATCTCAGCCTCGTGGAAGATGTGGAGCATCATGCCGAGATCCACTAAAACTCCAGCGCCACGCCGCGCGAAGGAAGGACGCAGCGGAATGCTCGCGACGTTTACGACGCTGACCGTCTTGCTGACGTTTGCTCTAACGGCATGCGGCGGAAGTAGTTCGTCGGGAGGATCGCCGAATGGCGCATCGATCGCCGGCAATTGGCAATTCACGGTTTCGCCGCCGCCTGACAATTCATTCAGCGGCGGAGTGCAGGGAGGATTTCTGCTGCAGAACGGAGGCGCGATCAGCGGAGCCGTCGTCTATGCTGTCTCCGCGCCAACCATTCAACCGCCGCTTTCGAACCCTTGCAACAGCGGCTCTGCTCCCATTACCGGAAGCAACAGCAGTCAAATGGTGAGCTTCACCGCCGTAGCCGGATCGCAGACTTTCACCTTCACCGGCAATGTGAGTTCGGACGGCTCGACCATGCTGGGGACCTACAGTTCTACGGCGGGTACTGCATCTGACGGCGTGACGCCCTGCGGAACGGCGCAATCTAATCTGCAATGGAGCGCCGTTTTGGTCCCGCCGATTACGGGACCGGTGCAAGGCAGCTTTCACAGTACGGGCGGCCTTTCGAATCTGATCAATCAGGACTTCGTGGTTTCCGGTTCGCTTACGCAAGGCCAGAATATTGGAGCCAGCAACGCGACTGTCACGGGCACATTGACCTTCATCGATCCTGTTACGCAACTGAGTCTGTATCCGTGTTTCGCGCAGGCTTCGGTGAATGGCCAAATCAGCGGCAGTTCCGTGGTGCTGCAAATCATTAACATCGACGGATCTATCGCGGGACAGATCGGCGGACCTGCGAATGGCGCCACGGGCGTTAACCCTGCAACCTTCGACTCAGCGCAAGGCGGATACATTTTGCACGGTGTGGGCCCGTCTTACCTTGTGGCCACGAAAGGTTGCCCCGGCAGCCTCGGCAGTACAGTGCTCGCCGGAGACTTCGGAAATATCTGCCTGGCGCTCGGAACGACGACGGCTTGTCAACAGCCAATCGCGCTGACTCCGTCGGTGGTGACTTTCCCCGCGCAGACGTTGGGCGCGGCTTCGACAACACAGACGATCACATTGACCAACAGTTCCGCGGCGACCTTAAGCGGCCTGACGTTGAGCTTTTTGAATCTGGGTAACAACCTCTTTTATGCGGGCGGTGACAGCGGTGATTTCAGTCCCACTCCCAGTTTCACCGAGCAAGATACCTGCGCTGCTTCGCCGGGAGCCACTTTCTCGCTGACACCGACTCAGTCGTGTTCGATTACCGTGGCGTTTGCCCCTCAGGAAGCTTGTCCATGGCTGCCGTTCCCAGCCCCGCCATCGATTGCGGGGGCTCCTCCGGAATATTGTCCGTTCCCTCAGAGCGCGACGCTAAGCATCGCCAACGTTCCGACGGTGGATAGCGACACGACCATCGCCGTGCCGATTAGTGGCATTGGGCTGAGCGCGATTCAACCATCCACCGCAGAACTAGACTTCGGAGCCGAGCAACAACCGGCCGCAGGGGTCGAGGGCGAGGCAAGCATTCCGCAGATGTTGTCGTTCACAAACAAGAGCACAAGTCCAGTTCAGATTCTGGGCGCGGTGCCCTGCGTGAACGAAAAGGCGAACAGCCACAACACGCTGCCTTCGCCGAGACTTTCGAACAGTCCCGTCGCTGGCTTGCAGGTGGTGAGCAACGACGTTTATCAGATTCTGCCTGACCCCAACGCCTCGCCTGCCACGATTACTTACCGGTGCGACAGCGATACCGGCACCATGTTGGCGAACTTCCAAATCTCTTCCGATAGCTGCACCGGAGCTTTGCTGGCTGCGCAATCCAGTTGCAGCGTGCAGATCGCGTACGTGCCGCAGCCGAACACCAACGTCAACAGCGGTCTCGACTATTTTCTGGAACTGAACACGGTGCAATGCTGGCCGAGCAACGCTCCGGCTGCTGACTGCGAAATCGACAGCGGACGTTTTCCTGTGGAGTTGAAAGCGAACACTCCGAGCCCGCTTCGGATGTCGCCGGGCGCCGGGCTGGATTTCGGGATCCAGGCTGTTGGCAAAACGAGCGCACCGTTGACCGTGACGCTGCTCAACGATCCAACGGTGCCGGATGCGCAGCCGGTAAGTTTCATCGGCAAAATATCGCCTAGCGGCAGTTATTCCGAGAGTGACGATTGCCCGATCACGCTTGCTCCGGGCAGCAGTTGCACGTTGAGCGTGACGTTCAAACCGGGCAGCGCGATCTTCATTCCGGGGACGATCACGATCAATTATTCGCCCGAACCATTTGGCAGACCGCAATTTGTCTATCTGCGCGGAACGGGACAATGAAGCGCTCGGGCGGGCAGTCAAGATGACGGAATGCACCTCGTCGAAATGCACCTCAAGGAGGCCGGCAGTGGCGACTACGACGGCAATGAAACGATGGATTCTTTTTCTCCCGCTTGCGGCGACTATTTCCATGCTTGCCGCCTGCAGCAGCGGCGGGAACTCGCAGAATCCACCTCCCCCGCCCGTGAATCCCGTGACCATTGCATTTCAGCCCCAGCCTTCGCCCTCGATCAACGTTGGATTCTCGGAGAACATTGTCGCGGTGGTTACTAATGATCCGAATAATTATGGAGTGCAGTGGTCTTTGACTTGCCAAGGCGACCCCGGCAACAAGCTGGGACTCTGCGGTGCGCTTTCTCCTTTGAATACGGCCAGCGGTTCTCCGACAACCTATACGGCGCCCGCAACTATTCCGAGCAACACGCTGGTTGTCGAAGTGATCGCCTACTCGGTTGACAGTCCAACAACGAACGTTGTCGCTCCCATCACGATTTCGACATTTAACAGCACCTTGCAGCCCGGCAACTATGTACTGCAGGCGCAAGGCGTCGAAAACGCAATTCCGTACCAATTTGCGGGGGTTATTACCCTGGATGGTCAGGGCAATATCACGGGCGGCGAACAGACGATCAATTTCAACGGAGCCTCCGAGAGCGACAGCATTTTTGCGGTTGGAAGTAATTATTTCCTCGGCAGCGACGGACGCGGGACGATCATTCTCAACACCAACGACCAGAACATCGGCGGCAATGGCCTGGAGACTTTTGCTTTCGCGTATCTCTCCCCGACGCAGGCGCTGGTTTCGCAGATGGATCTTGGCGACGCTTTAACCGGAGCTTCGGCCACGGGAACCCTGAACCTGCAGACCAGTATCGCCGCGCCGTCAGGCAGCTACGCTTTCGTGCTCAACGGCACGGATGTGTTCGACAACCTCGTACCGCTCGGCATCGGTGGGGTTCTTGATATCGGTGCGGACCAGACGACCGTCACCGGCGTGACCGACGAAATCATCTCTGGCGCGGTTAAGCTCACGGGTGCATCCTTTGCCAGCGGGTCGACCATTTCGCCGCCTGACACCTTCGGTCAGGTAGTGCTAACGCTCAATGGCTACAGCAGCGCCACCCACACTAAGCCGGTAACCGTTATCCTGACCGGCTATATCGTCGGCTCCAGTCAAATCGCGCTTATCGAGACTGACACTCTAGCTAACAGCGGAGTCACACCCTTCGCTGTTACCGGCGGACTCGCCAATGCCCAGGCCGCGAATAGTTACGGCAACTTTACGGATGCGTCTTTCTCTGGAAACTATGTTTTGGGAGTGAACGGTGTCGATCTCTCCCCCATCAACAGCAGTTTTACGCCCGGAACCTGGACGACGGCCGCTGTCTTCAATGCCGACGGCGCTGGTGGCCTGAACTCTGGCGGCGCAAACCAGGGCTACATAGATACTTTCCTGCAACAGAATTGTGTGCAAGCGACCTGCAAGACGCTGGAAATTTCTGGCGCTCAGATCAGCTCGACATTCACCGGTTCGTATTCCGTGGATAGCACTGGACGCGCCACGGTGAACAACCTGAACTTTGTGTCGGTGCCGCCAACTCCGACATATGATCCGACCTACATCTTGTATTTAACCGGCAATGGGAATTCGCCGCTGGTTCTGGCTGCGGGAGATCTCACCTCGAATCCCAAGCTGCACTATCCGTCGCTTGGAACCGGTATCGCCTACGCACAATCGAGTGCGGCTACTGCCTTCACTGGTCCCTACGCCTTCAGCTTTACGCAGGTGGGGTCGGGCGGCGAAAACGATGGAACGGCTGTGCTGAACGCAAACTCGACGACAACACCACCCTCGCTGGCTGGTCTCGCGGATGCCAATCTGGAAACCAGTGCGGTGCAGGACAGCGGCTTCCTGGGCACTTTCGTTAATCCAACTTCGAATCTGCCGTTTGCGGGAACGCTTTATGCCGACCCGAACGCACCCATCGACGCCGTGTTCCCGCTGGCGCCGAGCCTGCCGATGACCGTAAACTACTACCCCGTCAGTCCGGATAGTGGATTATGGATCGAGACCGACTTGATCAATCCCAGTCCGGGAGCGGATCAGGTATCCCTGGGCTATTATGCTGCGCGCGCTCCGCTATGCGATGGCTGTCCCGTTCCCAGTCGCGCGAAAAGCCACGGGGCGAAACACGCGCAACGAAAAGGTCTGCGTCGACCGTAAGTAAGCCGCAGACCTTTTTTGTGCTCGGGGCGGACGGTTCTCGGTGAGAATGAGCATTTCCGTGGACGCCACGCTGCCTTTTCCTCAACTGTGTCGCTCAACTTTTTGCCCCACTCTTTGCCCCAAATTGGGCGCACGCGGTAGACTTTGAACATGAATACGACAAATCAGCCGAACGTGAAATTCGTTCAAACCGAGGACTACCGCGAGGCCTACTCCAACAGCGTGCAGATTCGGGTGAACGTTTGGGATTTTTTCCTGGTTTTCGGGACCATGCAGCAAAGCGCTGAAAATCAAGTGGAATTGCGAAATTTTCAGGGTATCTACCTAAGCCCGCAACAGGCCAAGGCGTTAATGGCGCTGCTGCAGCAGAACGTGACCAACTATGAGACCGCGTTCGGCGAGATCAGGCTGGAACCCCGCGTCCCCGACGGCCCCGTCCACTGATGGCGGCACGATCGAAGAAGCCGGCTGAGAAAGCGAAATCGAATCCGCCATCTTCTGGATGGGCGCAGTACGTGCTGCTGTTTGCGCTCTTCTTTGTCGGACTGATGCTACTGCATGCACCTCTGCTCCGGCTGCCGTACTTCTGGGATGAAGCCGGCTATTACATCCCTGCCGCGCGTGACCTGTTCCTGACCGGCACGCTCATTCCGAAAACGACGATCTCGAACGCGCATCCGCCGCTGGTGATGGCTTGGCTGGCGCTGTGCTGGCGCATTCTTGGATTCTCCACACTGGTCACGCGCACTGCAATTTTGGCGGTGAGTGCATTCTCGTTACTAGGATTGTTTCGGCTGGCGCGAGCCGCCGCCAACTTGCCGGTAGCGTGGGCGACCACGGCGCTGGTCGCGGTTTATCCCGTCTACTTCACACAGAGTTCGATGGCGCAACTCGACTTGGCGGTCGCTGGGCTTACTTTCTGGGGACTCTTAGCCTATATAGAAGATCGGCCCGCGCTCCAGGTGCTCTGGTTCTCGTCGGCTGCGCTGACGAAAGAAACTGCGATTCTCGCGCCGCTCGCTTTGGCGGGTTGGCAAGTGCTCGGCCATATCATTCGAGCTTCGTCTAATAGCAACGCTCGGTTGAAGGAGATTCTTCCTCCCACAGGCCGCCGCACGCGATGGTGGCAGTTGGTCTTGCCGATCATCCCCTTGGCGGCGTGGTACGCCTATCACTACTGGAAGACCGGATTCCTATTCGGCAATCCCGAATTCTTTCGCTACAACGTGGCGGCGACCCTCAGCCCTTTGCGCATTGTGTTGGCTCTGGGAATGAGACTCTGGCAGCTTCTGGGATATTTCGGCCTCTATCTGCTGACACTGGCGGGAACGTTAGCTATGTTTCGTCTGCCGCGAAAAGATACGGACATTGCCCGTCCGCGAATTCCGTTCTGGATGCAGGGCGCTTTATTTTCCGTCGTGCTGGCCTACCTGGCATTCATGTCTGCCGTGGGCGGCGCGGTGTTGGCTCGGTACATGCTGCCGGTGGTTCCACTCGTGATTCTGGCGTGGGTTTCGACGCTGTGGCGACGGGTGCGTTTCTGGAAAATAATGGTGGCGGCGGTGGCGGTCGCGTTTGCGGCGGGATTGTTCAGCAACCCGCCCTACGGATTTTCTCTTGAGGACAATCTTGCTTATCGCGACTACGTGCTTTTACACGCTGAGGCCGATCGGTTTCTGGCACTGGAATATCCCGAAGCGCGGGTGTTGACCGCGTGGCCTGCTTCCGACGAACTGAGCCGGGCGTGGCTAGGTTACGTCGGTCGGCCGTTCCGGGTGGTGCGGATCGAAGATTTTTCAGCGCAGCAGATCGATTTGGCGTTGCCGGTGAGGAGGAGCTACGACGCGGTTGAAGTCTTCTCAACCAAGTACGAGCCGCCGCATCCGTTGCTTGAAAACTGGGAAGCGTGGCAGCATATAAAAGAGAAATTCTTTGGCTATCATCGCGATTTGATTCCCGAGGATGTTGCGCAACGACTGGGCGGAGAGATTGCGTATCGCAAGGAACGCAATGGTCAGTGGATCGCGGTGATTGTGTTGCGACGTAAATAGAAGGGAGTTGTCAGGTCCGCATCAAGTGGCAGGAATGCGTCTTGACCACGACCCACACGTTTTTACCCGGGGCCAACTGCAGAGCGTCGCGGGCCGCCAACGTTAGATGTACTTCGAACTCCGTGCCGCCACAATCCACCACAGCGGAGACGATGACATCTCGCTGCAGTAAGCGCCGAACGGTTCCGGGCAAGACGTTGCGTGCGCTAAGGCCGCGCGGACTCTCCGTAGCCAGCAACAAATCTCCGGCGCGAACGCCGACTTTCAGATGCGATCCTACTTCTGCCCGCACCAGCGGCGTCTCTAGTTCCACTGTTCCGCTTCGCAAGTGGCAGGTCATGGTGCCGCGATCTTCGTGAAGGGCGAGAACGCTGGCGTCGAATATATTTTCAAATCCCGAAAGCTGCGCCACCGTTTCCAGTCGAGGGGCGCGCATGACTTCGTGAGGTTGGCCTTGGGCGATGATTCGTCCGGCATCAAGAATAATGACCTCGTCTCCGAGGGCAAACACTTCCTCTTGATTGTGAGTAACAAAGAGAATCGGAACGCGGTGATCCTGGTTCCATTTTCTGAGGTCGCGCACGAGTGACGACTTTGTCGGATGATCCAGCGCAGCGAGCGGCTCATCGAGCAAAAGCGCGAGCGGTTGTGTAACCAGCGTGCGCGCGAGTGCGACTCTCTGGCGCTCGCCGCCGGAAATCTCCGCGGGGCGCCGGTCGCGGAGATGATCGACACGAAACGCATTGAGAATCTCGCGGCTGCGCTTCTGACGTTCCTGCGGTCCGAGTGCGCGGAGACCGTAGCCGACGTTTTCCTCGGCGCTGAGGTGAGGGAAGAGCGCCAGGTCCTGACATACGTAACCGATACGCCGCTTCCACGCGGCCACGTTCCGCCGTTTTCCGGAGTCGTAAAGATCGTCGCCGCCGATGGCGACTCGGCCTTCGTCTGGATCGGTAAGACCGGCAATACAATCGAGCAACGTGGTTTTCCCCGCGCCCGAAGCGCCGAACAAAATTGTGAAACCGGCCAAGGCGCGAAAGTGGACGTTAAGGTTGAAAGTGCCTTCGGGATTGGGGAAGCGCTTGCGAATGCGGACTTCAAGTTCGGAAGAGATGGGCTCCGCAGATAACTTCTGGGCGGGACTTGCGGGGAGAATGATCTTTACCGCCATGGCCCCGCCGCCGAAGGTCGGCGGTTCGCGCCGAAGCGATTCGATCCAAAAACAACCGACAACAACAGAAACGAGATCACCAGCAACAGCAGCGCTGTGAAATTCGCACTTGAATAATTCGCCGCCTGCACTTGATCGTAGATATCGATCGAGATCGTCCTGGTGACTCCCGGAATGTTGCCTCCCACCATGAGCACGACGCCAAACTCGCCCAGCGTGTGGGCAAAACTGAGCGTAAATCCAGTGACCAGCCCGGCCTTTGAGAGGGGGAGAACGATGCGGCGAAAAGTCTGCAACGGAGAATGTCCGAGCGAGGCCGAGGCGCGAAGCAGGCTAGGGTCGACCGCTCCGAACGATGCCGCGAATGGTTGGACGGCGAAGGGGAGGCTATATAACAATGACCCGATCACGAGTCCTTCGAAGGTGAAGGCGAGGGTGTGTCCAGTAAGAGACTCCCACCATCGGCCAATTGGACTGCGGGAACCTAGCGCGACCAAAACATAAAAACCTAAAACGGTGGGCGGCAAAACGATGGGCAGCGCGACTGCGGCTTCGACCAGGAATTTGAAGCGCCAACGCGAGTAAGCGAGCCAGTACGCGATGGGAATCCCGATGGCGATGAGCAGCACGGAGACGATAGCGGCGAGACGAACGGTCAACCAGAACGCCTCCCAGTTCATCTAGTGCGTCTCCGGCAGACTGAAGCCGTAACGGACGAGCACGGAAGTAGCGTCGGGGCTGCGCATAAACTCCAGAAATTTGCGCGCCGCGTCTTGCTGTTTCGATTTCGAAAGCACGACCGCTGCCTGGTTCAGCGTGGGATAGGCGGAGAGTGGAACCTCCCAATATCGCCCTTTGTCTTTCATCGCCGGAGCGAGCGCATGGGACAACGCAACCAGACCGGCTTGCGCGTTACCGGATTCGACAAACTGCGCCGCCTGCGAAATATTTTCTCCGATCACCAGCCGGCTGGAAACCTGGTCGTAGATTCCGAAATGCCGCAGAGTGGCTTCTGCCGCCCGTCCATAGGGAGCGGTTGCCGGATTTGCAATCGAGATTTTCTTGACCGAAGGATCGAGCAGAGCTCTTATTTCGAGCTTCTGTAAATCGAGCGGTGAGTCGTTCGGTACCCAAAGCACGAGGCGCCCAATGGCATAACGATAAAGAGTATCTTTCGCCGCCAGTCCCTCGGTAATCAACTGCTGCGGATACTGTTCGTCAGCGGAAAAGAAAACGTCGAAGGGCGCGCCGTTGCGTATCTGATTGGTCAGATTGCCGGAGGCACCGAAGGAAAGCTTGACCGCCTGCCCGGTCTTTTTGGTATAGGCTGCGACAAGATCCGGAAGCGCAGCGCTCATGTCGGCGGCCGCGGCCACGGTGATTTCCTGAGCGGATGCAAACGACGCCGTAAGCAGAAGAAATAAAGCGAGCCATCGTCTCATAATCAATTCTCGATCCTGTAGAGACGCGGCTTGCCGCGTCTGGCACCACTGAACCCGCCGGGCATTCTAAACCAGTTTTGTCTTTGACAACGGAAGCTCCCGCACGCGTTTGCCCGTTGCTGCAAATACTGCGTTGTAAAGCGCGGGAGCAAACGGAGGCACACCCGGTTCTCCGACGCCCGCTGGCGGCGCTTCACTCTTGACGATCTGGACATCCACATGCCGTGGAGCGCGGTTCATGCGCGTCACCGGATAATTATTGAAATTGCCCTGATCGATAACGCCGTTGGTTGCGGTTATCTCGCCGAACAGCGCCAGGCTTGCTCCAAAAACCGCCGCTCCCTCAAACTGATTACGGATATTGTCAGGACTCACGACCGTGCCGGCGTCGACAGCGCTCCAGACGTTGGGAATGTGAACTTGCCCGCGCTCGTCGACTTCCACTTCGACCACGGTAGCAACGTAGGTGAGAAAACTGCGGTGAGCGGCGATGCCCATGCCGCGGCCCTTATTCTTCGATCTTTTCGCCCAGCCCGATTTCTCGACGACCATCTCGACCACATTTCGCAACCGCGCCGTTTCAAGTGGATATCCTTTGGCGTCTTCCGCTTCGTCTCCCTTAAGTCCGAGATCGATGGTGCGCGCGGGCCCGATCAGGTCGAGCAGGTATGCTGCTGGATCACGATTCGCATTGTGGGCGAGTTCGTCGGCGAAGGAGTGGGTGGCAAAGGCATGATAAATATTGGCCACGCTGCGCATCCAGCCGATGCGGACGTGATAATCCGCCGGACCGTTTTCGGCGCGGTGGTTGGGGATAGCGAAGGGCAGATTGTTCCAGCCCAGACCCATCTCGTCGTCGGCATAAACCGCCGACACATCGAAGGTTGAGCCAATCGGCGGATAGACGGTGCGCTGCAACCAAGCTGCGGGCTTGCCGGCGGGCGTGACCGCAGCCTTCATATACATGGCGGCAACCGAGTGAAAGAAATCAAAATGGATGTCGTCCTCGCGGCTCCAGACGACCTTGACGGGCTTGCCGAGTTGCTTCGACAAAACGGCCGCTTCGGCCACCTGATCGGGTTTCGATTTGCGCCCAAAACCGCCGCCCAGCAGAGTGACGTGGCACGTGACGTCTTCTTTCTTAATGCCGAGGACGCCAGCGATCGTATCCTGCACCGCCTGAGGATTCTGCGTTGGCGCCCACGCCACCACTTTTCCGTCGCGATACTCGGCAACTGCCACTGGAGGCTCCATGGAAGCGTGGGCCAGATGCGGGGCATAGTATTCGGCCTCGATGATCTTCATGCCTGCATCGCCGCTTTTGGCGAAAACGGCGTCCACGTCGCCAATGTTGCGGACAACTTTGCCCGGCTTGCGCGAAGTTTCTTCGAGAATCTTGCGGTACGGTCCGGAGTTGTAAGACTGGTGGGGGCTGTTGTCCCACTCCACCTGCAGGCTCTTGCGTCCCTTAAACGCAGCCCAGGTATTGTCGGCAATCACTGCGACTCCGCCCAACGGCTGAAACTTATGCGGAGGAGTGAAAGCGTCGATAGTCAGCGTCTTCTGAACTCCAGGAACTTTGAGCGTCGCCTTGTCGTCGTAGGACTTGATCTTCTGCCCTAATACCGGCGGATGCTCAATGGACGCAAAGACCATGCCGGGCATGGTTGCGTCCATGCCAAAAATCGCTTTGCCGGTAACGATCTCGGGAAGGTCGAACAGGGAATTGCTTTCTTTGCCGATGTAGCGCCACTCCGAACGAGCCTTTAGCGGGACATCTTCTTTCTTAGGAACGGGCAGCTTGGCGGCGGCAAGCGCAAGTTCACCATAGCCCAACTTGCGGCCACTGGCGCGGTGCAGCACGAAGTGCGGTTCGGTCGTACATTCCTTTGGAAAGACTTTCCACTGCGTAGCCGCCGCGCTGATCAGCATCGCGCGTCCAGTGGCGCCCACTTGTCGCATCAAGTCAAAACTGCTGCGCACGGAGTGGGAGCCGTCCGTATCCTGATCTCCATATTTAGGATCGCCCGTCGCCTGATCAATCCTGATCTTCGACCAATCCGCATCGAGCTCGTCGCAGACCACGAGCGGGAGAGCGGTACGGCTGCCGCATCCCATCTCCGATCGATGGGCTACGACGGTAACGATTCCATCGGGAGCGATCGACATCCACAATCCAGGTTCAAACGGGCCGGGGGCGACTTCGCCTTCGGCCCACAAGGGCTCGGGAATAAACCTAGCGGTTAATACAAACGCGCCGCCGGCTAAAGCGGCCTGCAGAAATCCTCGTCTGCTGAAAGGGGTGCTAACAGGGCGGCTCACGGAACGGCCGAGATTTTCAATCGATTTCATGCCGTCTCCTTTCCGGCGGCGATCGTGTCGCCGTTTGCCGTTTGCAATCTGGCGGCCTGATGAATCGCAGCTCGAATCCGCTGATAGGTCCCGCAACGGCAAATGTTGCCTGACATTGCGGCATCGATCTCGTCGTCGTTGGGACTCTTGTTCTCTTTCAGCAGGGCGATCGCCTGCATGATCTGTCCCGTCTGACAGTAGCCGCATTGCGGCACTCGAATTTCCATCCAGGCCGTCTGCACCGGGTGCATGGGCGCGATGCCCTCAATGGTCGTGATCTCGGTGCCAGCGACCTCATTCATGGGAGTAGTGCAGGACCGAATCGCCGCGCCGTTGGAATGCACGGTGCAAGCGCCGCAGAGCGCCATCCCGCAGCCAAACTTCGTGCCGGTGAGCTGCGCTACATCCCGCAGATACCACAGCAGCGGCATGTCGGGATCGCCGTCAAACGTATGTTCCTTGCCGTTCACTTTGAGATGAATCATGTTCGCCTCGATGAGTGCCTCGCGCCGTGCCTCGAACTGGCCTCGAACTCTACCCCGAACTGGGCCTCCAACGACGGCACACCAGAATTGATTCCCATATCGTAGTCGGACTCGGGAAAATCTGGAAGCGGGACGAACGCGGAACCAAGAGTGTCATATTGATCGATGCCGGGGACTGTGTTCGTAGTTGGCATCGCAGTCGACCGTACGTCATATAATCGTCTGTCATCACGGGAGGAATTTTGGCCTACGACGATCTGCGGGATTGGATCAAAGCGCTCGACCGAGCGGGTGAACTGAAACGTGTCCGAATCGAGGCGGACCCGATTCTGGAGATCACGGAGATTGCCGATCGCGTTTCAAAAAGCAGAAGCCGAACCAAGGATGACAAGCGGGATGACAAGCAGGGAAGCCTTGGGGGCAAGGCGCTGCTGTTTGAAAACGTCAAAGGCTATCCCGGCGCACAAGTTCTGATCAACCAATTCGGCTCCGCGCGGCGCATGCGGCTGGCGTTAGAAGTTGACGAGCTGGATGAAATCGCGAACCGCATCCGCGGGTTCATGGACGTTAAATCTCCGCAGGGTTTTCTGGACAAAATGAAGATGCTGCCTATGCTCGCCGAGCTAGGCAAGCTTTTTCCGAAAACTGTTCCGACTGGACCCTGCAAAGAAGTGATCAAGCGCGATAACTTCTCGCTGCTCGATTTCCCGATTCTTCAATGTTGGCCGAAAGATGCCGGACGCTTCATTACGCTGCCCTGCGTGATCACGCGTGATCCAAAAACCGGCAAGCGCAACGTTGGTATGTACCGGATGCAGATTTATGATGAGCGCACGACCGGCATGCACTGGCAGCGCCAGAAGGTAGCCGCTGAACATTACCGCGATCACCTGCGCAGGGCTGCTAATGATGGAGAGACCGGAGTTACCGCCCGTCCCACTGCGGTTGACATTATGGCGCGTTCTTCCGGAGGAGCGAAGCTAGCCGACGGTGATCGGCCCACCGGAAGGATGGAGGTTGCGGTCGCCATCGGCACTGACCCTGCGCTGACGTTCTCGGCGATTGTCCCTGCGCCTCCCGAAGTGGAAGAGTTTATCATTGCCGGGTTTCTGCGGCAGAAGCCAGTCGAGTTGGTAAAGTGCGAGACTGTCGATCTTGAAGTTCCGGCCAACGCCGAGATCATTCTTGAAGGCTATGTGAATCTGGACGAACTGCGCACGGAAGGCCCGTTCGGCGATCACACCGGCTTTTATTCGCTCGAAGATGAGTACCCCGTTTTCCACGTTACCTGCGTGACGCACAGAAAAGATCCTATCTACGCAACCACGGTGGTCGGCAAGCCGCCACAGGAAGACGCCTGGATGGGGAAAGCGGTCGAGCGGATCTTTCTCCCACTGATGAAGCTGACCATCCCAGAAGTTGTGGACATCAATTTGCCCATCGAAGGTGTTTTCCACAACCTGATGCTGGTTTCGATTCGCAAGTCGTATCCGGGACAGGCTCGCAAAGTGATGAACGCGATCTGGTCGCTTGGTCAGGCGATGTTTACGAAGTGCATCATCGTAGTCGATGAAGACGTTGATGTGCAGGATGTGGCTGACGTGACGCTGAAAGCGCTGAATAATATCGACCCCGAGCGCGACATCCAGTTCACGATGGGCCCCATCGATTCTCTCGATCACGCCGCTCGACTGGCGAATTACGGATCAAAGATGGGCGTTGACGCGACGCGCAAGTGGTCGACTGAGGGATTCACGCGTCCATGGCCGGACGAGATTGTGATGGACGCGAAGACGCGGGCGCAGGTGGACGCCAAATGGACGGCGCTGGCGAAGGATCTCGGCATCGAGTAGCGGGCGACTGGATCTCGTTGTTCAGTTTCCCGACTTCATTTTACGGACTTCATTTTTCGGACTTCTGGCGCGTCATCCTTTCGAGGGCTTCCGGGGTCCGGGGCCAGTCCTCGCGCAGTAGTCGCGAAAGGGCGCGATCCGCGAGCAATTTGCCGCCGGTCTGGCAAGTGGGGCAATAGTCGGTTTCGTTCGACGCATAACGTATACGTTGTATCTTGGCGCCGCACCGCGGACACGGCTCTTTGTATTTCCCATGCGCCGCCATCTCTGGGCGAAACGCGGTGACTTTTTCTGGAAACTTGTCCCCCGCCTCCCGTCGCAAGCGATCGGTCCACTGCGAAAGGCTGGAGTGTACCGCGGTGAACAGGCGTTTGATTTCTTCCGGCTTGAGCTTTTGGGTTAAGGCGAGCGGCGAGAGCCGCGCTTCGAAAAGAATCTCATCGGAGTAGGCATTGCCGATTCCGCTAAACAGTCGTGGATCGGTAAGAGAGCGTTTCAGCGTGTGATTCTCCGAGATGAGAACTGCGGTAAAAGTTTTCAGGTCCGTATCCAGAAGTTCGAGGCCGCCGGGGTCGAGGGCCGCAAGTCCAGCTTCGCCCGCTACTACTTGGAGCGACGCACGCTTTTGCGAGCCCGCCTCGGTCCACGAAAGAGTTCCGTTGCTGAAATCGAAAGCAGCCAAGCCGCGCGGAGGCGAGATTTTCGCTCCGCTTTTTCCCCAATGGAGGCGGCCAGCAATCATCAAGTGCAGCACCAGCCAGATGTCATTCTCCAGACCAACGCAGATGCGCTTGCCCATTCGGCGCAGTCGGACAACTTTCCGACCTTCGGCAGCACTTAACGGCGGCGTGGCCGTTCGCAGCAAGAACGGACTCGCGATTCGAACGCGCTCCAGTCGCTCGCCCAGAATGCGCTTCTCGAGGGCTTCGATGTAGACGACAATGTCGGGCAGTTCAGGCATGACGGCTTTCGAAATTATCCTATATTGCGGCACATGAGCGGGAAGCAAGCTGGCTTGAGTACTCTCCAAAATTGTGTTCTCATCAATGGATGATGCGGCCGTAACGGTGCGTCTGCGCCTCAACCTAAACCCTCAAACTGTTCCAGCCATCCATCAGAGGAGGAAATTATGAGCGAAGTTCCCTACATTCCCGAGGGATACAACACAGTGACTCCATACCTCATTATCAAGGGTGCGGCGAAAGCAATCGACTACTACAAAACGGTGTTTGGGGCGGTGGTAGTCGTGCGCATGCCCGGCCCAGACGGCAGGGTCGCACACGCCGAGTTACAAATTGGCGACTCCCGCATCATGCTGGCGGACGAAAACATCAGCATGGGCCATCGGAGTGCCGAGGATATGGGCGGATCGCCCGTGAGCCTGTATCTGTATCTTCCTGACTGCGATGCCGTTGTCGCGAAGGCTGTGGCGGCGGGAGCGAAGATTCTGAAGCCGATCGAAGACCAGTTCTATGGAGATCGCTCCGGTTTTATCGAGGATCCGTTCGGGCACCGCTGGGGAGTTGCGACCCACAAGGAAGATGTGTCGCCCGAGGAAATGAAGGAACGCATGAAGAAGATGATGCCGGCCGCCTAGTCGGAATCTTCGGGCTCTGCAATTGAAGCTCTAGAATTCAAGGAGGAACATTCGTAATGATGTCCGCAGGCAATCCCTTTCCGAATTTTTCACTGCCCAATCAAGATGGCAAGATCATGAAGCTTTCCGACTTTGCCGGTAGCTGGCTGGTGGTGTATTTCTACCCGAAAGACGACACGCCGGGGTGCACGATCCAGGGCAAAGCGATGACGGCAACCAAGGCCGATTTCGACGCGGCCGGAATCAAAGTGGTCGGCGTGAGCGCGGACGATGTTGCCTCGCATAAAGATTTCTGCAACAAATTTGCGTTCTCCATCGACCTGCTGGCAGATACCGATTCCAGTCTGATGAAGTCGCTAGGTCTGGGCGAAGCGGAATGGAAAGGAATGAAGTTCTGGGAGCGCACCAGTTTCGTGGTCGATCCCAAGGGCATCATTGCCAAGGTTTACGAGAAAGTAAATCCGCAAGGACACGAGCGGGTATTGCTTGACGATATTGCGGCCATGAAGTCAAAGGCCGCATAAGAGGTGGGGACGCGGTTCTCCGCGTCTGAGCACGATAACTATTCTTCGAGCGGATCGGCGGCGAAATCCGATCCGCTTCCTTTGTTCCAAGGCCAGCGAATCGTCCCTGCTAATCCCTCGGCCATCACTGCCGGAAGAATGTGGTACATCCGCGCGCGCAAGTCTTGATAACCCTGAATTCCGGCGAAGAGATCGCTCATTAACTCGCGGAAGCTCGCGCTCTTTGCGGTGAGACTCACCATCTGCTCCAACACGCTGTCGCCGAAAACCTGCCCAGTGTAGAAACGCCGCGAGACGCGGGCGGCCAGCTTCAACTCGGGCAATAACTCTTCTTTGAGCGACTCTCGATATTCGTCGGGCCGTTCATGCAACAACGCATGGGCGCACAGCTCCGCGGACCGGAGCGCGTAGTACAAACCTTCGCCAGTGATCGGATCGACCAGGCCGGCGCTGTCGCCGATCATGGCCCAGTTGTCGCCGGACACTTCGAGGGTTTCAAAACTCGAGGTGCGAAGAGAGGGCAGAATATGCGAGTAAAAACGGGCGCCCTCCAGATCAAAGTCATAGCCGTTTTCTGCCAACCATTTTTCCAGCACGCGGCGCAAATCGGCAGTCGACATCTCGCCCATCTTGCCGGCGATGCCCGCGGATACATGGTCCGCGCGCGGAAAGACCCAGATGTAGCCAGTAATCCCTTTCAGAAATTGAATCTGCATGAGCGAAGTGCGCCTGGGGATGAAGTAGCCCGCGGTAACCATCAAATCGCTCGGCGATATCGGCGACAGAAATTGCGCGCGAAACGGATTGCGCGCGCCCGCCGCGAATATTAAATAGCTGGCCGAATATTCGTCGTGCGGAGTATTGAGGGTCCAGTGGCTGCCGTTTTCTGTGATCCGCGTGATGCGCTCGCGCTGCACGTTTGCGCCTGACTGTTGCGCCCGCTGCAGTAATAATCCATTCAGCGATAACCGGGAAAAGATCGCGACGGGGTGTTGCATGTGGAAACGCACCCGCTGGCCCGAGGGGCTGATCAACTCGCATTGGTCGACGAGCAGAGGATCTTTTGAAGAAGAATCGAGGGAAGGGTTATTAACGGAAGCAGGATCGGCCTGGTTATCGTGACCCGCGAGAAAGGGATACTTCTGCAGAGCTTTGTGGGTGAGTCCACCGCCGCACGGCTTCTCCCAGGCCAGCTTTTCGTCAAAGAGAAGGACGTTTCTGCCGCCCTCGGCAAGAAGCGTTGCGGCCAATGCTCCGGCTGGGCCGCCTCCGACAATGGCAATGGGGTGTTGTGCCTTCACGGTAGAGTGGCGGATTTCGTGAAATGAAACAACCTCGCTAACGGGCGGCAACGGTGCTGCCGCCGTGCGAGTCGAATCGAAGGTGCTCGCGCCTCAAAAGCCGCGAACGATAAAGGGATGACAGCCGCCGGGCCGCAAGCCCGCTTATTGCAGCGTTGTGGCGTTGCTTAGGCCCTGATAGATGAACAATCCCGCAATCACCAGGATCATGGCTCCGGAAAGGGCGCCGAGGATCTTGACGATGGGCTGGATCTTTTTCATCTTGGCCAAGACTTCCACCTGATCCTTGTGCATCTGGGATTCGGTTTCATGGAGAAAGATCGAATCATCCTCATGCATGCTAAGGGTGCTTTTGTAGATCAGAAGCACAATGAGAACGGCCGTCAATATACCCCACGCTACAAGAAGCGCGAACATAGGAGTCATACGCCACCTCGGATCTGAGATCGAGCCAATGCCCGAAGTTGCTATGCTGCGCCCCAGCGAAACTTCATGGTGTCGCCGGTGTTCGGGTACGGCCCCCTGCTGCGCATGATTATAGCGCCCTTGGCAAGAGGCAGCGACTTCTTATCGTTTTAGGGCATCTAAACGCCACATGCGCAGGGAAGTACCGGTTTGGGAAAAACCTTGCCGAGCTGCTTTGAACCTTTGTTACAATAAGCAAGTAGAAGGAGACAAAAACGATGGCAACCACCACCGCACCTACCCCGACTGAAGCCCCCGTTCAACCAAAGACCGCGGCACCTGTCCTGACCCCCAGCGCAATTGCCAAGGTAAAAGAGATTATGGCTTCGCAAGCGCCGGTTCCCGCGGGATTGCGTTTGTCCGTAGTGGGCGGCGGTTGCTCCGGCTTTCAGTACTCCATGGCTTTCGAGAACGGCGCCGGCATGATGGACAAGGTTTTCGACTTCGAAGGTCTGAAGGTGTACGTCGACGCGACTTCGCTGATGTATCTGGGCGGCGCGCACGTTGATTACGTGGAGACTCTGGAAGGCGCTGGATTCAAGTTCGAGAATCCGAACGTTAAGAGCACCTGCGGGTGCGGTTCGTCTTTCAACGTATAACCTTCAACGTATAAGTTGACCGCAGCTGGTCACGACTTCGTAAACATGAAGCCCTGCGTTTAACGCGGGGCTTTTTCGTTCCCGGGAAACTTGCGAGCCAGGATGCTGCGTCAACTACTCCGGCGGTGCCTGACCCGTACCTGGCGCTGGACTTGGCGGTTGCGATTGTCCGCCGATGGGGCTGCCGAAACCCTGATTTTGCCCTGCTCCGATTCCTTGTCCTGGCAGGCCTCCGGGTTGTCCAGGTAGTCCACCGCTTTGTCCGGGAAGGCCGGTGCCGAATCCACCGCTGGTGGGGCCATTCTGCGACACAGGCCCGGTAAGCAAGCCTCCGCGATCCGCTTGGGGCAAGTAAATGAAGAGCCAGTCGTTGTAGTGGTTCTTGTCGTAAAACACGCGAATACTTTTCGATGTTTTATTAAGACTGGCAACTCCAACGATCGGCCCTCCGCCAAGCGTGGGCCCGTTTAAGGGCGAGCCGGAATTGGACCCCGGAT
The DNA here is from genome assembly GCA_963807725.1 of uncultured Acidobacteriaceae bacterium. Lineage (GTDB taxonomy): Bacteria > Acidobacteriota > Terriglobia > Terriglobales > Acidobacteriaceae > Acidiflorens. Next base: position 82,767 of record CAWECL010000018.1, on the reverse strand, counting down.
TCGAATTTGGAGCACCGTTTGGATTCGAATTCGCATTGGAGTTCGAAGTATCTCCGGAAGCTGCATCAGGAGAGGCATCGCTGCCTGCGGCCTGGGGACCAGAACCGGGTGCTTGCGGCCCATTTGACTGCGATCCATTTTGCTGCGATCCACCGAAACCCGCGCCGCCTGGTGATCCACCCAAGCCGCCCTGCGCACCGAATCCGCCGCTCCCTGGCTGGCCGCCTTGCCCGGGTGTCTGGCCGAGCACTGGACCGTTGTTCAAGGTGATGTCCTGCGCGGTCAGAAATTTGAAATCCTTCTCTTTGCCGGTCTTTTTATCGACGTTCATCGGATCGGTGTAGCGCTTACGCAGAAACCGCATATTATTTGTGTTCTCGAGATCCTCAATCTTTCCGGGATACCGTCCGAACTTCTTGTAGAAATGTTGGATGGCCCGCATATAGGCCGTGCCGCGATGTCTGAGTTCGTCTTCGCGGTCGCGAGTGATCTGCTGCTTGATATCGGGAAGCACGGCGAGCAGTGCGATCGCGAGGAGCGCGATCGTAAGCATCAGCGTGATCATCAGGTAACCGCTCTGACGACTGTGTGATTTGCGATGGCTGATGCGGAATCCGGCCGACTTGAAGCTACCTACCTGCATAAACGCCTATGGAACCTGCCGCGCTATCCCTGAGTAAGAGGCAAGCTCTGCCGGTTGTTGTTGAGAACATCTTCCACGTCCACTGCCGTGGGCGAGATACGCAGCACGCGATAGCGGCGGTCAACGATGTCACCTTCAGCGGCGATAAAGATGTCTTCACCCTGGGATAAGAAAACTTTTTTTGTGTCTCCAGGACGGTTGGCAAAGCCAAAAAACTTGAGCGTAATCGGAGGAGGCGGCGGAATCGGCGGGGGCGTGAACGTCTTGGCGACGTTGTCCGTCCCGTTTCTCAACGGCTTGTCAATCCTGGCCACAGACCCGGCAACAAAAATGTTTCTTCCGTTGCCCTCGTACTTGATTTCCTCGCTTTGACTGAGCAGCTTCAGATCCAGCGTGGGATCCAATCGCGGCTCAACTACCGGCACCATTTTCCCGGAGGCCGATCGCCGCATCGGAACCTTGCCTGGTGTGGCAGTTTGCGCCGCTGCGGGCGCAGGCTTTGAGGACGTGGGCCAAAATTCGTAGCCCATGGTCAGGATCGCGATTCCGCCGACGACCGCCAGCACGATCAGCTGCTTCCGATTTTCCGTTCCCAGTTTCACTTAAGCACCCGACCGCAAATAACTATGAATAGCGATTTGCAACTTCACCGGCCCGGCGCTGTCGCCGGCCAGGTCCACTCCATCGACTTCAAAAAACATTTTCGATCGTTCCAGCGTATTGATGAAGCGGACGAGTTGCAGGTAGTCCCCGGAGAAACTTGCTTCCATGGCGATGGGAATCACGCCGGAGCTTTCCGGCTCCTCTTCCTTGTATCTGACCTGCTGCATGCGGACGCCGTTGGCTGTCGCCAGCTTCCCGAGTTCATCGACCAGGCCGGAATCCTTGGCGGCAAAGCGGTCCTTATAAAATCCGCCGATCTCTTCTTTGGCGAGAACAATCTTCTTGTCGATATTGCGCAGCGGTTCGACTTCGCGCGTCTTGCGCTGCAGTTCGACGCGCAGTTGGCTCAATTCGATTCTCCGCGAGTCCTCGGAGCCGACCAGGGGCGAAAGCAGAACGCCGATTGCGATGACATCGACGGCCAGCATGGCGCCGATTGCGATCTTCAGTTTGCGCCGCGAATTTCCCAGGTCCGGCATTATTTCCCACTCTTTTCCGGCGAATCCGGAACATAAATAGAAATGACCGAAGCGACGATGCCGTGATCGGCTTCCTGACTCTCATCCACCAATTGCGCCTGCTGGAAATGCTTCGAACCTTCCATGCGATGGACCAGTTCCACCACTCCGGAACGGTTGTCACCGATGACTTTCATATCCAGCTGCATCTGGCCCTGCTCGTTCATTTCGGGCCGCAGGGAAGCGACGTGCAGATCCGATGGCATGACCCGTTCCAGATCTTCGAACACACGTGTCCAGGAGAAGGCCTTGCGCTGAATGAGTCCATTCAGAAATTGGGACTGATCCCGAGTGCTGCGGTTGACGGCCTGGTCGAGATAACTCTGCGCCTGACTTCGTTCCTGATCGCGCTTGGCGATCTCTGCCTGCAGCCGTGCGATTTCATGGCGATCTCTTCCCGCTTCGGTCCAGCCGCGCACCGCGAAAACCAGCAGAGCCAGCGTGAGCGCACCCAGGACGCCTACGACTAAACCCCAGCGCATCCAAAATTCGCGGGCATCTTCGTAAGGGCGGGTCGCGAGATTGATATCAAGACGCATATTTAGAACATTATGAAATCGAAATTAAGAAATCAGTGCTCCCACCACACCTGCCATGCGCCACCGAGGAACCGACCCGGTGGTCGACCCGATCTGCGAGGTCGTCACCAGTTCTTCCACGGTCGCGCCCGACTGGTTTTTTAAAGCTGGAGCAGCGCCGCCTGCTTCTGGCAGGCCCGCGACATATACGCGCTCGATGTTGAGTTTGTAAGTGTCCTGAAAAAATACCACTGAGGGATAGACTTCTTCCGCCAGTTGATCGCCGGTGATGGTCACGCCGCGAACATTTTCGAGCGTCCGGAAAAGCAGCAATTGTTCCTGGTCGAGAATGGCGAGGCTGATGGTGCGCGCGTCGACTTTTACCACCAGCGTCGGACGCTCTGCATCCGCCGCTCCGAGTGCGGCGAGCATGGAGGGCATCACCATTCCAGGGTTGTAGCCCGCATCGCGAAACGCGGACTCGTATTCCTGCAAAACCGAGTTCAGGACTACTGCGGCGACGGCACGCATGCCTTTACCGGGGCTCGATACCGCGTGGTAAGAAATCCGGGCATCCGCCGGGTCGAAGGGCAGCGATTTTTTCAACCGAAACCGGACCACGGCTTCGGCCTCGTCGCGCTTGGCCGGCAGCGTTTCGAAATCCAGCAATACCACCCGCACCGCTGTATCGGGAAGAATGGCAATCACATCGCGAGAGCGTGCGCCGATGCTGCCGAGTGCGCTTTCAATCGCCTGCCGTATCGCGGTGCCGTCCCGCAGATTCGCTTCCATCAGATCAGGAACCACGGTGCCCGGCGCAAGTTCACGAGCAGCAGCCATTTCCACCAGTCGCCCTGTGTCGGCGGCACGCCCGGCGAGAACGCGGTCGGCTGCGATTTCGCAGGCTAGCGAAGGACGACGGACGCTTTTAGAAATAGCATTCATTTGCGGTTCATCGACTGATCGAAATTACCTCTGCTTCGGCGCTCGGTTCAGGAATGGGAAGCAGGTCTTCCTTAAGTCCATCCAAGTGGAACTCAATCGCTTCCTGGATCAAGGAACGAACTTCAGCTCTCGTTCCTCCCGTGGTGACTACTCCCGGCAGGTCGGGCACGTAGGCCGCCCAACCGGTATTGGATTTCTCGTAAACTACAACGTAGTTCATGGCTTCAATCCCGCTTGCTTGAGCACGCTATTTAAAGTGCCCGGAGGAAGGTCGTCGTTTGGATGCCCCGGCAATGTGACACGTCCCGGCTTGCTCGCATGTTTGTATTGCCGATGACTTCCCCGCGTTTGTTTCAGAAACCAACCATCCCGCTCCAGCAACTTGATGATATCCCTTACCTTCATGGTGAGAGTAGTTACCTCCGGGGATGCCAAGACTGGACCATCGCATGTGCCGGCGGTCGCAGCAGACGGTAACCCTCCCGGTAACCAGGCTCAGCGCATGGTTTCGATAAAGGTGACCTTGTTGATTTCCTTTAGAGTAGTGAATCCCCCACGTACTTTATCCAGTGCCGATTCGCGCAGGAAACGCATGCCGTCTTCGCGGGCGGCGCGCCGTATTTCCGATGTCGGTTTCCGTTCCAGAATCATCTCGCGGATGCGGTCCGTCAAATCCAGAAGTTCATGAATGGCAGTTCGACCGCGGAACCCGGTGCCAGCACATTCAATGCATCCCTGGCCCTCGTATAACGGAACCTGGGACCACTGCTGCGGGTCGAGGCCGCTCGCCTCCAGTACTTCGTTGGGATAGTGGACGGCGGTGCGGCAGGAGTCACAAATAATTCTCACCAGGCGTTGCGCCAGAATGCAGTTCAAGGCGGAGACAAAGTTGTAAGGCTCGACACCCATATTCAAGAAGCGTCCCAGCACGTCGACCACGTTATTGGCGTGGACGGTGGTAAATACAAGGTGGCCGGTGAGTGCCGATTGGATGGCGATCTGCGCCGTTTCGTTGTCACGGATTTCGCCGACCATGATCTTGTCCGGATCGTGACGCAAAATTGAGCGCAGGCCGCGAGCAAAAGTCAGACCCTTTTTCTCATTTACCGGAATCTGGGTGATACCGCGCAGTTGATATTCGACCGGATCTTCGATGGTGATGATCTTGTCTTCGTCGGTCTTGATTTCGTTGACGGCGGCGTAGAGGGTCGTAGTTTTGCCGCTGCCGGTTGGTCCTGTGACCAGTACCATGCCGTAAGGTTCTTTGATGTAGCGGCGGAAACGGCGTAAATCGTCCTCGTCGAAGCCGACCACTTCGAGCGTGAGCTTTTTGAACTTCTCGCTCATCGACTCTTTATCGAGAACGCGGAGCACGGCGTCTTCGCCGTGAATCGACGGCATAATCGAAACACGGAAGTCGATGGCGCGTCCGTTGTATTTCACGCGGAAGCGGCCGTCCTGGGGCACGCGGCGCTCGGAAATATCGAGTTCGCTCATGACCTTGATACGCGAAATGATGGTCGAATGATGCTCTTTGCCGATCGGGGGCATGGCGTTGGTGAGCACGCCGTCGATACGAAACTTGATGTGCACCGAGTCGTCGCGCGTTTCGATGTGGATATCACTCGCCCGCCGCTGCAAGGCGGTAAAAATCGTGGTGTCGACCAGACGGATGATCGGGCTCATGTCCTGGCCCGCCGTCGCCGTTAGCTTGTCGATGGAGATGGTTTCGTCGTTGCCGGCTTCATCCTCGCGGATGACGTCGAGCGTGAAACCCTCGCTGGCGTCTTCCAGAACGCGCTTGGACTGCTCGGTCTTCTTGAGAATGTCGGAGATTTGCTTGAGGGTTGAAACCTTGGTGAGGATGCGCTTGCCCAACAAGAGGCTGATCTCATCGATCATCATCAACTGGCTGGGATCGGCAATGGCAATGGCCAGGCGCCCGTCCGGCGTCTCGTCGAGCGGCACGAAGTTATAACGGAACATCAGGTGGACGGGGATCTTCTCGAACAGATCGTGGTGCAACTGAAAATCGCTAAGATCGACGAATTCGCAACGATAACGCCGGGCAATATCCCGCGCGCGTTCGAGCTCGTCGGTCACCGGGGCCGGTTCCGGCACCAGCTTTCCGCCTGCCCCGCCGTTCACCAATGCTGTTTTCTTATCCGCCATTGCCATACCAGTTTACAGCCTCTGCGATCTCATTTTCCGCGACCTGGGTTGCGAATTTATGTCCGCTAACAGGCGCGGTCTAATGCACATTCGCCCCTAAGGTGAAGATCGGCATGTATAAAGAAATCAATATTCCGCCCACAAAAACCGCCATAATGATCAGGATCATCGGTTCGATCAGCGCCATGGCCGCGCTTAATGCGGTCTGCACATCCTCTTCGTAAAACTCGGCCACGGATGCCAGCATTGCCGGCAGCGCGCCGGTCGATTCGCCAACCTCCAGCATTTCGACGGCGAGATCAGGAAACAGCTTTTGCTTCTCGAGGCTATGAGCCAGGCTCTGTCCTTCGCGCACCCGTTCCGCGGCAGCCGTGACTCCATTCAACATCTGCCGGCTGCTCATGGATTCCCCCGCCGTTTCCATGGCTGGAACCAAGGGCAGGCCGCCCTGTAACAGCGTTCCTAAAATGCGCGAAAAATTCGCAACTTGATATTTCAGCCGGATTTCTCCGATCAGCGGCAGCGATAAGAGAAAACGATCGATGCGCTCGGCACCTTTGTCGCTTTGCTTCCAACGCCACAGCAGAATGCCCCCAATGGTTCCGACCAGCAAGACCACCCAGGCATACTTCTGCGCGTTCAAGCCGATCGCGAGCATGAACACAGTGATTGCCGGCAAAGTCGCTCCAAGGTTATTGAAGAGGTCGGCGAACTTCGGCACCACGTAAGTGATGAGAAAAATCAGCATCACCGTGACCACTGAAACCAACAACGCCGGATAAACCAGGGACACGACCAGCTTCTTTCGGAAAGTCTGCACCATCCGCTGGTAGGCAATGTAGCGGCCGAGGACTTCTTCCATGTTGCCGCTCTTTTCGCCAGCCAGCAGCGTGGTGGTGTACATCTTCGGAAACACCTGCTGGGCAGCAAAAGCGTCCGACAAAAGCTCTCCGCCCTTGACGCGCTCGCGCACATTCTCGAGCAGTTGCAGCAGGGATTTATCACGCTGCCGTTTGATTAAAAGATCAAGCGAGGTGAGGATGGGCAGTCCGGCCTTAATCAATGTAAGAAATTGCTGATTGAAGATCAGGAAGATCGACTGCCGCAGCTTTCCGCGCCGTCCGCCGCCTCCGGTGAGAATCGTCCGGGGCTTGACCCAGTAGACTAAGTAGCCCTGCTGCGTGAAGCGGTCCTGGACCTCGGCCTCGGAATAGCCGTGCTCGACCTGCTGCCGTAGATGCCCCTGTTCGTCAGCGACTTTGACCAGGAATTGTGCCATTTGCCGTCGTCCAGACCTTCTTCAGCGTCCCGTGTCGAGCGCCTCAACCCAAGTGTAACACTGTGTTCCCAAAGAGCTTACCGAGGACTGTCTATCCCTTTGGTACGCAAGTAACCAGGTGATCGGGCGATGCAATCATCCGTTCGAGCATCGGTTCGAGCCCCGGTTTCGAGCCTTTGGCTTTTGGTGATCCGATCATTCTTCGACTGTCTCCGCCCCTGCCGGAGGCGTGAAGGAAAACTGGCTGTCCACCAAGTTCACGTTCTCCTTCCAATCCGCAAAGCGGAATTCCGTAGTCGCCCCGTCGGTCTCTACCAGAGCGATGCGCGCGATCTGGTGGGAGGGGGTAATCTCCAGCAGCACCTCGCTCAGTTGCCCTGCCATCGCCCGCGGCACTCCCCGGAGCATAAGGTTGCGTGGGTCCAAAGGTGATTGATCTATTGCCTTCGAAAGTCCGCGTAATTCATTCTCCAGTTTGGTTTTACCGAGCAAGAAGGCCAGAGGCGACCGCAGATCGTCGAGCTTGTTTAAAGACGTCTTTCGGACTTGTTTTTCAGCCGGCAAGTAAAACCACACAACCTGGCCGTCGCTGATAAACAGCTTCTCTTTTGGAGAACGGTATTCCCACCGCATCTTGCGCGGCTTTTTCAGCCACAAGGTGCCGGATTCCACCCGTTCCGGCCCGTCGCCGCGATAAATTTCGGTGAAGTCCGATTGCAGGCTGCGAAGGTGGTTGTAGTGGGAGTCGACTGCCTGGGCCAGTTGATGAATGTCCTGAGGGTGGGCGTCCGGTTGACGATTGTCCGATGGAAGACTGCCGACTGACGCTCCCTGAGAGCAGACGAACGGCGCGAAACTCAACTGCGAGATCGCAATCATCACCAGCCAGCAGATCCATCCCAGTCTCACGTCGTATAGGTTCCTAGTCGTCATTTTACATTTTCGCGCGGACTTCTGATCGACCGGAGTTAATATGACCATCGCCCTCTCGATCGGAACGATAGGAAACCCCGCCCAGAACGCGAAACCGAGAAGGCCGGAGGAACGTCATGCGCGAGACCACTCCACCGGCGCGAGTGCCGGGCAATTTCTATTTTTTCAAAATGTTCATTGAGATCACGATCGACGGCAAGGCCTATGTTGGTTGTCCCAAGCAAGCCATCCGCGACATCGGTAAGACTCCACCCGTGGTCCGTTGGGGCAGTCCGGTGGAACTGGCATGGCCCAATCCGGCTTTCCCGCGAGCGCTATGGGTGGACGAACCGTTCAAAGGTCTGGCGGGACGAAACATTTGCTCCGCCGAAGACTTGCTTGGAGCGGAAGGTACGGTGGGGGGAAAGAAATGTTGCTTCGAGAGCATACTGGACGTGGGCAAGAACCAGGTCGTATTCAGTCTTTTTTGCCCGCAAGATCGAACGCGCATGGCCTACGGATTTCCTCGTCAAATGTTCGCAGGCAGAGCCGACCCGGAGATGGAATCACGAATCCCTAAATTACCGCGGATTCTCCAGTGAATGCATAAACGGAGTACTGTTTCGTCCCGCCAATCTTCGCGAGAAACGCGCTGGCGTTTACAACCCGTTCCAGTAGCGGGTTGTGATACAGCACGTAAACCTCACGCGGGTGATCCCTCAGGCTTTGGTCGAGTCGATCGATGACTCGCCGCAAACCTGGCTCCGGCAGGGGATTGAAAAGGTAAAGTACGAGGAGTTCGCCGGGAAAAGGGAAGTCGGCAGCGTCGGCGCAGGTTGCTTCCAGCGCAAAACATTTCTGCGATTCGCTTTTGTAGAGCGAAAGATTTTCGCGCGCAATCTGGTGGAGTTCGGGCAAAATCTCGACGCCCAGAATTCTGCGAAAGGGATACTCTGAAGCCATCAGAAGAGTCCGCCCCTTGCCCGAACCGAGATCGATAAAGGTGAATAGGCCGAACTCGATCGGAAGTGCGGCCATCATCTCGCGAAACAGCGCCGGCTCAGTCGGCTGATAGGGAGAATGAAATGATCCCAAGAGCCGGGTGCGCCATCCGACGGTTCCGCTGGTCGTGTCGACGCGCTTTTCCCAGTCGTATTCCATGTCGCCATAGCGCTGCCGCCGCTGGGCAGGGGTAGATTCCAGGAGGAAATTCCCGATCTTGCGGAGCAGCAAGGAAGCCGTGTTGACGGCACCGACGGACCGCGACTGTTCGCGCCACCAGTCACGGAACGATTGCCAGAATTGTCGGGGGGAACTTGAAGACACGGGTTGAATGCTAACAAATAAGCAGCACGGGGCGGTCAGAGGTTAGGAGTACGGTCGCGCACGAGCGGTGAGACCCAGCGGCCCAAGATCTAAAAACAAGATCTAAAAGCCGGTTACTTCGAATCGGGTTTGGACGGTCGAGGGGGCTGCGGCGGCTCCATGCCGGGAGGCAGGCCTTTTGTGATGAAGAAAATATTCTTTGGATCCTGCACTTCGATGCGCCCGTCCGTCATTAGCTTGTACGCATGTCCCTTTGGATCAACGGGTGTGCCGTGGATCAACTCAGCCCGCTCCAGATCACCCATGTTGGCGGGCACACGGCCGGTGTATTCGCGATATTTTGCAATCAGCTGCTCTAGTCTTGTGATGTCTTCGTCGACTTGAATGGCTTGCAGATGTTCGACCGCATTTTGCCGGATCGCTCCGTCTTTCGTGCTCTGGTAAGTGGTGAACCACAAGATACGGGCGGTATCGAATTCGCCCGCATGTTGCGCCATGCGCGCCGCGAGGATGGGCATGAAATCGTTCGCCATCGGGAGCTTGGCTCCTGCCGCAAAGGCGTCCGCCGCCTTGGCGTAATCCTTAAATTCGGTGTAATAGATAAATCCCAGGTTGTAGTAAAGGCGCCACTGTTTGGGGTTGTGCTCGATGCCAAACTTGATCAGCGAGAGCGCCGCCCCGGGAAGTCCGGCACCGCTCGGTGGTTTCGGAGCGAGAAAGTTTGCTCCAAATTCATAAGCGGGCAGAAGCTTCGGATCAAGCTCGGTGGTTACTTCGAGAAGTGGCGCGAGCAAGCGGAAGTCGCCCGAATCGTTGTGATGCTGTTGCCCGAAATACTGCACCGCGCGGGTCCAGTAGATGTCGGCGAGCAACCCGGTATAACCCAGGCTCATGCGGCGCAAAACCTTCGGAGAACTCAGATACAGCGTTTCCTGCGTCACTGAGTTCCGAGGCTGCCGATCGATCGCACGGAGCGCGGCGATGGCGCCGGCCATGGAAAATCCAAGCACCGCGATGGCCACAAGATTCACACGCCGCGTCGCTGTCATAGTGAAACCGTCGTGGTCACTTCAAATTCCGGCGCTGAAAAATCAGGACCGCGGCCGAAATAGCCATCGCCGAATAAAGCAACGCGTATACAGAGTTGTACAAAATCAACCGACCCGGCACAGCATCACCGTGCGCCACCTGCGTAATGACGTTGAGCGCGGAGAAATTCGGCACCAGGTACGCGATGGCCGTCGCTACCCATCCCTCCAATCCGTGGGTAATGCGGGCAAAGCCTCGTAAGTCTTCCGCCAAGCTTCCAATCACGAACAATGCGAAGGTGAAGACCGCCGACATAAGCGGAGTGGAGAAGGAAGAGAAAAACAGGGCCAGAGCGCACACGATCAAAAACTGCAGCACGATGAAATACAGCGCCGCTAGAATCCAGACATCGGCTTTCTCGAATTTGTGCGCGACATACAGAAGAGCGAGAAACACGCCGCAGGCCATGAACAGGGTGTTGACGACCAATGTTCCGGTGAGCCCAAAGAACTTGCCCACCACGAACTCCCAGCGCCGCACTGGCCGCGATAGCACCGTGTACAGCGTCCGTTTGTCGATCTCCTTCGAAACCAGGCCAATGCCGATAAAAATTGCGATGACCACTCCGAACAACGACACCGCCGTGAGTCCCAGGTTCACTACGACCAAGCGCTCGATGTCGATGGAAATTTCCCCTACAAGAATGGCCGTCCCGCAGAGCAGGACGGCGAATGCGATCAGGTTGTAGAGAACCCGGTCCCGCACTGCCTCACGAAAAGTGTTAAACGCGATATGACTCACGCGCGAGTTCATGCCCCCGCTCCTTTTCCGATTTCCCGTTGCAGGGCATTCGAGGGGCTAAGTTTTTGCACGTAGTATTCCTCCAGCGAACTGCGCACCGGAGTCAGCGAGATCAGCTTGAGGCGATGGATGCGCAAGGTTTCGAGGGCTGCATCTTGCTGCTCCTCGGGCAAGACCAGATTGACCACGTCGCCGCTGATGCGCGCCTGGCCCCCGAGGCTCGAGAAGCCGGCTGGCAATTGCCGTCCTTGGGCATAAAAAACGAGTTCGACTTGGCCATGTTTCAGCGAGGTTAATTCCTTCACTGCTCCCACGCCGCGAAGCTCTCCCTGATAGATCACTCCGACCCGGTCGCAAAGTGCCTCCGCGTCCGACAGAATGTGCGTGGAAAAGAAAACGGTCTTGCCTTCGGAGCGCAGCTGCTGGATGAGGTCGCGAACTTCTCGCCGCCCCATGGGATCGAGTCCCGACATGGGTTCATCCAAAAACACGACCTTGGGATCGTGCAGGACCGCCTGTGCCAGGCCAACCCTTTGCAACATGCCTTTTGAGAATTTCCGCAACTGCAGTCCCGCGGCATCGCTCAACCCCATCCGCGACAACATGGCTTCGACGCGCGCCGAGCGCGCTTTGGCTGGAACTCCAGAAAGTTGCGCGTAGTAGTTGAGCAACTCTCTGGCAGTGAGATGGTCGTAGAAATAAGGCTGCTCGGGCAAGAATCCAATCTGCGATTTCACTCGCGGATCATCGATATTCATGCCCAGGATTCGCATGCTGCCGGCGGTCGGGTAGACCAGACCCATCAGCAGCTTAAGAGTTGTGGTTTTGCCCGCTCCGTTGGGGCCCAGGAAGCCGAAGACTTCTCCTTCTTCGATGGTGAGTCGAAGCGGGCGCAGGGCAAGTTTCGGCTGTTTGCGCCAGAACCCCACGAGATAGTTTTTCTCGAGATCTAGAATCTCAATTGCAGACATAAAGACGCGCGCAACCTCGAGCCCCTTGCCAGGATTGGATGGAATCTAACAATGAAAATTATAAGCAAGGGTCGCGCTCATTGAAGCGATCTAGCGGCGCGAGCGGTTACGAAGGTAAACGAATGAACCGGGAACGACCCAAATCTGAATTCAATATTCTTCGGGTCGTTCTTCTGCCGAAGCCAGTTCTGCCGAAGCCAGTTCTGCGGAAGCTAGTTCTGCGGAGCGACTGTGTTATCGCAGGTGGTGATCGCTGCCATGCTGAAGCGTACAACCGCATCCGCATACGAACAGAAATAGCGGGTTCCCGAGTAATTCGTCAGTATCGGTGAAGCGATGACGTTGTAGGTCGAATTTGGAGTGCCGGTCACATTGCTTAACGTGAAGCTATAGCCGGTTCTTTGGCCGCCCGCCAGCACGGTATCGATCAGGCAAGCGCCGCTGGAGGTCGGCGGGGTGCAACTGGTGCCGCTTAGAGCCGTCAAGGTGCTGGCAAACCCAATCGAGGGATAAGCCGAACTGTAGGAAATTTGCGCGGTGTTCAAGGTCCTCACTGATGCGACAGCCGCCGATTCGTTGGCCGCCATGCGGGAACGCAAGAAACTGGGTACGGCAATGGCTGCAATGATCAGAATGATAGCCACTACGATCAACAATTCGATGAGAGAGAATCCCTTAGTTCGGCGCATCGTGTCTCCTTGACCCCGGATAACTAAACGATCAAGCTTCCATCAGAATAGTTGCACTTTACGTGCCGTACATAACTACGTCTCGAACTCTCCAAGTCATTGCGAATGCAGTAACGATCGCGGCCTCGTTATGACGTGTGCCGCTTTCGTCATTGTTCTGCTTCCAAAGTGACAATTTATGTCAATCGATTTCCGGCTCTGGAAAACGTAACCAGGCTCACAAAAGTAAAAGGCAGGGGATTTCTCCCCTGCCTTTCTTGGCTCGTACCCTCCCCCAGGCACCTTGCCAAAATTCAAACTTACTGCAACGGCTGCACAGTGTTGTCGCAGGTCGTGATCACGGCTGCGCTGTAGCGTACGACCGCGTCCGCGAACGAGCAGAAGTAGCGCACACCGGTCTGGTTCGCAGTCAATGGAGCAGCGGTCGACTGATAAACAGACGCCGGCGGACCACCTGAGCCCGTCATCGCGAAGGAGTAGCCGCTCTTGGTGCCGGACGCCAACTGCGTGTCGATCAAGCAAGCACCAGCCGAGGTGGGCGGAGTGCAGCTTGTGCCCGCCAGCCGGCTCAGATTGGCGGCAAAACCGATCGTCGGATAGGCCGAGTTGTAAGAGATCTGCGCCGTGTTCAGTGTGCGAACCGATGCCACGGCCGATGCCTCATTCGCTGCGATGCGGGCCCGCAACAGATTTGGGATCGCGATCGCCGCGATAATCAGGATGATGGCAACTACAATCAGTAGTTCAATCAGCGAAAAACCTTTCTGTTTTTGCATTTCGTTTAGCCGCTCCCCAAGCAAGGTTGTGATGTTGTTTCTTATTTCAAGTTGTTGCATTTGATCGGCCCATCTCGACGGGCTACGACGCAGGTAAGCTGGTATCCACAAAAATGCCTGCCTACTTACCTATCGGCTGATATTGTCACGGCTTCGGGGCCTGATCGAGGTGCCGTGAGCCCTGCTCGATTGACAAACCCCGGCAGTGAATAGCGCCGCTTGTGACAATTTGTGACAGTTGCCAGAGTGTTCGGTGGTAGTGAGAAGGTGTGAAAAATAAAAAAGCAGAGGATTTCTCCTCTGCTTCTTTCCGGCTTGTACCCTCCCCCAGGTACTTTGCCAAAACCAAGTTACTGCAAGGGCTGAACGGTGTTGTCGCAGGTCGTGATCACGGCCGCGCTGTAGCGAACGACTGCATCGGCGAACGAGCAGAAGTAGCGCACACCGGTCTGGTTCGCAGTCAACGGAGCAGCAGTCGACTGATAAGCAGAAGCCGGAGGACCACCGGAGCCAGTCATCGCGAACGAGTAACCGCTCTTGGTGCCAGACGCCAGCTGGGTATCGATCAAGCAAGCGCTAGCCGAGGTGGGCGGGGTGCAGGTGGTGCCCGCCAGGGCGGGGAGGCCGGCCGCAAAGCCGATCGTCGGATAGGCCGAGTTGTAAGAAATCTGCGCCGTGTTCAGTGTACGAATCGATGCCACAGCTGAAGATTCGTTAGCTGCAATACGGGCGCGCAGCAGGTTCGGGATGGCAATCGCGGCGATGATCAAAATGATCGCGACCACGATCAGCAATTCGATAAGTGAGAAGCCCTTTTGTTTCCGCATTTAAATTTGTCCTCGTCTCCGTTTGACTGTTTGGTTGGATGACCAACTCGCATGTACTATCGCACTCAAAGGGCCAGAGGCCCAAGTGACGTAAGTCAGATGTCCTTCTGGAGCAAAACTCAACGTTTTCAGTGGTCTTGTGCGAGATAGTCACCTGTCCAGTTACCTGAAATCGTCCAGGTATGACATTTTCGGAGACCCAGATTGACAAATTTTGCCAGTTGCCTGTCGCTTCCATTGTGCCTCCAAACAGCCCGTCAGACGCGCCAACTGCCAGCTTGCCAATTCGTCAGCAGCCTTGTCACCATCGGCAATCGGCACCGCTGTACCGGCGCCGCTTCGCGCGTCTGAGAGATCCCAAGATCTAAGCGGGATATGGGCATGAACCGGAAACCCAGTTACATCGCGAAAACGGATGTTTAAGTCGCCACGACTGATGGGCTAACATCCGTGACTATCTCCGATCGGGCTTGCCCGTATCCTGAGGTAGCACTCTGCAAGCGATGCGCCAGCCAACTGGAAAGGAAAACAGTCGCAAACACCATCGTCCAGGGGATGACAGGCGAAATCCAGAACAGCGGAGTGGCGAAGCTTAGCGCAGCCAGCCAGGCCAGAGTGCCGAAGACGCCGAACAAGAACGCTTCGCGCCGCCGGCCCTCCGTAAAGGGCGCGGTGTACAGGCAGAGCGACTGCACCAATAGGGCGAACGGAAAAGCGACCGCCAGGTCGACGAGATAGTGTTCGCCTAACCCCAGAGTCGCCAACACGGTAAAGACCACAAAAGCCAGCGCCACCATCCGGATCCAACGCGCCAGTCCCTTGGAATTCCACCAGATCAGCAGCACCCACGTCATATGGAGCGAAGGCATCGCGTTGCGCGCCCCCTTCACCGGCAGAGTCTCAAGTATCAGGTCCTTGGCCTGCGCTGTGGTTAGCGGATGCCAGGGGAAGTTCGCCCCAAAAAGATGTACTGGCCCAGTTGCCGCAACCAGATTGTAGAAGCCTACCCCGATCGGTCCGGTTACCAGAAACGCGACGATAACAGGAAGCGCCTGCTTGCCTTTGCAGCGGAGGTTAGCGGCGTAGATGAGCGCCAAGGGCAGCGGTAGAGCGATGTAGAAGAGCAGACAAATCAGGGCCAGGTTTCCATGGCGCGCAAATAGTTGACCGGCCAAAAAACAGAATTGAACGCGGAGACTGCAGTCGAACGAATAGAGATATAGATCGAGAGTCTTGGGGTGCAGGTTTTC
The DNA here is from genome assembly GCA_963807725.1 of uncultured Acidobacteriaceae bacterium. Lineage (GTDB taxonomy): Bacteria > Acidobacteriota > Terriglobia > Terriglobales > Acidobacteriaceae > Acidiflorens. The sequence continues at coordinate 67,448 of CAWECL010000018.1, read as the reverse complement.
GGTCCAGGTCATCAGGATGGGAGAGAAATATTCTGAAGCGATGGACGCGACAGTAGGCACAAAGGCGCAAAGAAGAAGCGTCCTCTCCCGATTGCGCGCCCAGATCGTTCGCGTGCCCAGCACCGCCAGGCTGGCCAAACCGGCGAAGGCAAACGGAGCCATGGCACGGAACCGATATCCCATGACCCGATAGTCAAGGGCGGCCAAGATAAGAGCGCATGATGCGACGGAGGCGAGGTTGATCCACGAGGGTTGCACTACCAATAGCGTAACCAGAGCGGCGCACAACGAGAGCGACATGAATACGTCGACAATCGAAGATCTGTAAAAGCCCCCGTTCATAGCGAGTGCTCCGACGGCGATGAGAAATGCCGCGGTAAGAATCGCTTTGCCGGTATTCGCGGGATTCCAGATGACGGGATTCGACATGAAGGCTGAGGTTCTTCCTTCAAAAGTAGCAGTGTTGGTGAGCGGGGATGAATAACGCTGCATGTCGAACCTGAACCGAAGTAACGACCGTGAGACTCTTAAATCTGTCAGGACTGGCTTTCGCAACAGAGTCGAATCCCTTCTGCGATAGAATGGCCTGCGCCGGAGAGTCCATGCCGAACCTGCAATCGCAAGCCGATCGCGACATCGCTCGCGCCTCCACGCTGCCCGCGCGTCTCTATTTCAGCCCTGCGACATTTGAAGAAGAGAAAGCCAAGCTCTTCGGAGCCAGTTGGCAACTCATCGGCCACGTACACCAGGCCGCGCTTCCCGGCGACTACTTTACCTTCGATCTCATTGGAGAGCCTCTTCTGATCGCCCGCGGGGAAGACGGAATACTGCGTTGCTTTCACAACGTCTGCCGTCATCGGGCCGGAAACCCGGCCTCCGGCTGCGGCAATCGTAAATTGTTCCGCTGCAGCTATCACGGTTGGACGTACCGTTTGGATGGCGCCCTGCTGGTGACTCCTGAGTTCGACGGCGTGGAAGACTTCGACCCAGGGGAGTTCGGTCTGGTTCCGGTTCGCTTGGAAGAATGGTTCAACCTCATTTTCGTGAATCTTGATCCTGAAGCTGAACCTTTGAGCGACTCTCTGGGTGAATTGCCTGCCCAAGCAGAAAAGTTTGACTTTGCCAGCATGAAGTTTTCCGAGCGCCGCACCTACGACATGAACTGCAACTGGAAGACCTACATCGACAACTATCTTGAGGGTTACCACGTGCCCAGCGTCCATCCGGCGCTGAATCGTGAAATCAACTACAACGCTTACACGGTCGAGCCTTATCCGCAGTACGTCCGGCAATGGACGCCGATCAAAGGCGCTCAAGCCGGAGACGCCACGCCACGTATTTACCAAAAGGCGGGGGACTTAACCGCCGATTATTTCTGGGTTTTCCCGAACTGGATGCTCAACTGCTATCCCGACAACATCTCCATCAACATGATTCTGCCACTGGGGCCGGAGCGCACCTTGGGAATTTTCGAATGGTACGTGCCCGAGAAATCCCTGGGCAGCGAAGCCGCGCGTAAAGCTCTGGCCTTCAGCGACGAAATTCAAATCGAAGACATGAAAATCTGTGAGATCGTGCAGAAGAATCTCCACTCTCGAAGCTATCAAAGCGGCCGTTACAGCGCGAAGCAGGAGAAAGGTGTCCACGCTTTCCACCAGATGTACCGCGAACTGATGCCCTCCTAGCCGACAGCCGCCACGCCGGAAGTTACTTCGGAGTACTCGCAGCCAACGCCAAACCTCGTCTCCAGATTCAAGGTCGCTAGAATTGGAGTCGGTCTTCTGTCTATCGTAGCCGGCCAGAACAGCCGAGGTTCGAGACAAGGCCGCCATTCGCCCATCGGAGTTGTTCACCTGTCGAGATGTTAGCCTCGCGCGAAAAACACGTCGTCATCTTTTGCCTGCTGCTGGCAGTGGCAACGCTTGCTTTCTACAACCCGCTCATACGCAACCAGTTCATCGATTTCGACGACCAGGCCTACATTCTTAAAAATACCCACATTCAAAATGGCGTGAACTGGGATACGGCAAAGTGGTCGTTCACCACTTTTTACTACGGAAACTGGCATCCGCTGACGTGGCTCTCGCATGCTCTCGACCGCCAGCTCTTTGGCCTGAACCCGATTGGGCATCACTACGTCAGCCTGCTATTGCATGCGATGAATGCGATGTTGCTGTTTCTGCTGCTGCAGCGCGCCACCGGATTCAAATGGTCGAGTCTCGTGGTTGCCGCCTTATTTGCGCTGCATCCAATAAACGTCGAGTCGGTCGCGTGGGCCGCGGAACGAAAAAACGTGCTGAGCACGCTGTTCTTCCTGCTCGCCCTTCACGCCTACGACCGCTATGGCCGCCAAGGCGGCAAATCCCTTTATCTACTCGTGACCGCGTGTTTTGCGCTGGGACTGATGGCGAAGTCGCAAATCGTGACACTGCCGTTCATTCTCTTGCTCTGGGACTATTGGCCGCTTGAACGCATGAACTTTGGGTTGGCCATTGGGTCGTCCGCCGCCGATTCAGAAACTGTCCAGCGGCGCTCGTTAGGCTATCTAATCTGGGAGAAGCTTCCACTCTTTTTTCTTGCCGCCGCCGATTCCGCGGTAACGGTGATCGCGCAGCGAGCTGGCAATGCCATCCGAACGTTATCGGAAGTCGCCCTGCCGGTCAGGCTGGAGAATGTTCTAGTCTCCTACGTCCGATACATAGGAAAAGCTTTCTGGCCGTCTCCGCTCGTGCCGCTCTATCCCCGCCCCGAGAGTGCGCTCCCCGGTTGGCAGCTCATCAGCGCAGCGGCCCTATTGCTCGTGGTATCAGCGCTCGTTCTTTATCCGCGCGAGCGCCGCTACCTTCTCGTCGGATGGTTCTGGTTCCTCGGTACCTTGGTTCCAATGATCGGGATCGTCACCGTCGGTGATCAGGCCATGGCCGACCGCTATGCCTACGTGGCGTACATCGGATTATTCATCGCAGTCGTGTGGACTCTCAACGAATTTACCTCCATGCACCGAATCGGTAGTCAATGGCTCGCCGCGGCGGCCACAGGCGTACTTCTGCTGTTCGGAGGCCTGACCTACCACCAGATTGGCTACTGGCACGATGAAGAAACGCTATGGCGCTATACCCTGAGCGTCACCGAACGAAATTACGTGGCGCACAACAATCTAGCGCTCGCGCTTCGCAAGCAGGGACGGTCGGACGAAGCGGTTCGCGAGTTCCGTGCCGGAATGGCGTTGCATCAATATCCACCGGGGCAAATCCTGGCGCTCGCTCTTTACGAATTGCAGGTGAAGCATCCGAACGAAACGATTGAGGAATGCAACACGGCGCTGCAGGCCTCGGCCGATCCGATCATTAAGGCCGCTGCCCTGAGCGAACTGGGCCAGGCTCACTTGCAGCTGCGACATTACGATGAGGCCGGCGCAAGCTTTCGGGCCGCTTTGGGCGTGAGCCCGGAAGATGGAATGGCTCTGATGGGTTCGGGAGTGTTGGCGCTCCGCGAGGGCCAAAACGAAGTCGCGGTAGCTGAGCTGGCGCACGCCATGAAAGTGGATCCCAGCGATTTGAATGTGCTTCTCTTAGCGCAGGCTCTGCGCCACGCCGGTCACACGGCCGAAGCCGACTCTCTTTCGCAACAGGTTCAGAAGATTGCAGCTAACCCCGCCCAGGCACAGATTGCTGCTGCGGAAGTTCTGGCGTTCGCAGGTTTGAAACCGCTTTAATTAAGTCGTTTTATTTAACTAGTCCTCTTCAGCAGCAAACAAGTCATGTCATCGTGTTGGGGGGTATTACCCACGAAGCGATCCAAGTCCGCGAGCAAGCTGCGGAGCAGTTCCGCAGGAGCAGTGGCGGACTCACGATCCACGAGCCGGATCAGCTCGGGTTCGCCGTATTCCTCATACTTCGAATTCACCGCTTCTACGATTCCGTCGGTGAAAATGACTAGCCAGTCTCCGCTTTCGAGACGTGTCTGGCCGACCTGATAGTGCGATTCCGAAAAAATTCCCACTGGAATGCCGCCGATTTCGAGCCGCTCCGAGACACCCGACTTCTTCCGCAAAATGGGGACATTATGCCCCGCGTTGATGTAAGCCAAGTCGCCGGTCGCCGGATCGAGTTCCGCAAAAAAGCCGGTGGTGAAGCGCACGCCGCCCTGGCTATTCGAGCAGGAGTAGCGATTCACTCCAGCGACGAGTTCCGACAACGGCACGCCGATCGACGACAGTGTCCGCAGACTGGCCTGGAATGTAGCCATCACCATGGCCGCCGGAATGCTCTTTCCCGCCACGTCGGCGACTACGAACAGGATGCGATCTTCGTTCGGCAGCTGTCCCGGCCTGAGAATCACATCGTAGTAATCGCCAGCGACTGTATTTGCCGGACGCGTGGAATAGGCAATCTGATATCCCGGGATTTGCAAGGGAGCGCCCGGCAGCAACCAGGCTTGAATATCCTTGGCGATTTCAAGATCGCGCTTCATCACCACGCGATCGGCCAGTTCCAGTAGCAGGACCAGGAGCAATAGCAATCCGCCCCAGACATGGAGGTCGAATTCGTAAATCTCAACGTGGCCGCCCTTATCGGCGACAGAAAATCCGCCAGAAGGGAAGAAGAGCAGAACGAGGGCACACAGCACCAGCACGCGACGCGCCGGCGTCAGCTTTTCGAGGATGGCCCAGAACAGGGACTTCGCGATTCTCCAGCCACGGCGAAAACGGGACGGCTCATTCTCCAGACTGTCCAGCCCGGTGGAGTAAAACCGGTAGCTCGAGCGCGCGTCTTTCTCGAATTGCGACCAGAGTTGACTTACCTCCAGCCCTTCGGTCACACGATGCCAGAAGTTCCGTACTCGGCCTTCGAGTTTAGATGGCTGATGAACTGGCTGGGGAGGAGAAGACATTATCGGAGCCACCATTATAGGACGGACAGCATATCGCGGAGCGCGGGATGCCTACGCCGCGTCCGCGATATCAAAACGCCGAATGAGTCCGTTCTCGATCCGGAAAATATGGCCGACAGTCCTATCAGCCAGCAGGTTTCCCTCGAGATCGCGCACAGTCTGGTGCACATGTACGAAAACGGCCCCATCCGGCCTCGGCGAAAAACTCAAGGGTTCGACCCGTGGATCCACCATCGCCCACTGCCGCTTCCAATAGCTACGCACCCCGTCATGCCCATGGACGTGGCCGCCTTCCATGCCATTCGCCCACTCGACATTGGGATGCATCGTCGCGAGCACTTCGTCCACAGCACGAGCATTAAAGAGTCCATAAACACGCGTGAGGAATGCCGCATTGTCGGACATCGAAGCCTCCAGGAATCAGCCTTCAATGATTAGATAGATCGCACCCAGCACTCGCCTCAAAACAAATCCATTTGTTCGACTTCTATGGATGCTCGGCGTTCGCTTCGCCCGCGCTCCGCGCCAATTCTATACTTGCGCCGAAACGAAGCCATCAACTGCGATAAGCGCTCCCCGTAGCCCTTCGGCAGAAACGCACGATCGGCGTAGCGCGTCCGGTAAAGCTGCACCAGGTGGGGGAAGTGTTCTTCAAGAAACGGGAGGAATACCGCCGCCGAACAAGGTTTCAAGAACAGCGGATTCGCCGATACATACTTCGCTCCCGCTTCACTCGCTGCTTTCACCAGCGCTTCCAGATCACGCGGACGATCGGTGATTTCCGGAAGTACCGGCATGCAGTTCACTCCGGCATACACTCCCGCCAGATTTAGCTGACGCACCGCCTCCAGCCGCAAATCAGGACGCGGCGCGCGCGGCTCCAACTTGCGCGCCAGCTCCGTATCCAGCGTTGTGACGGTCACGTGAACAGAAATACGATTCCGTTCGCCCACGCGCCGCAGCAGTTCGGCATCGCGCGTAACCATGTTTGACTTGGTCACGATTCCAATCGAAAGTCCGGAATGCAGCGCCATCTCTTCGAGAATCGCGCGCGTAATCTCAAACCGGCGCTCTGCCGGCTGGTACGGATCTGTAGCCGTGCCGAGCGCAATCCCTTCTCCGCGCTTGACCTTCTTCAACTCCGAGCGCAGCAATCCAGCCGCTTGCTGCTTCACGAAGACCTTGCGCTCGAAATCGACGCCATCGCGCAATTCCATAAATTCATGGGTGTAGCGGGCGTAGCAATACTTGCAGGCGAATTCACAACCGCGATACGGGTTGATCGCCCAGGTAAAAGGAAGCTCGCGGTTACTGACGACCCGGCTCAGCAGCGAACGCGCGCCCAGAGTGAAGTACTCGACGTTGTGCCCCTCGCGCAGTGATTCGCCCGCAGCGGCGATGCGCGCAATGCCCACAAGTTTCGAACCGGGAGTCTCGCCAAAAAGTGGAAGGGAAGCCATAGATGTTCGCCATATGTTCGCCTAACCATAGCGAACAAACCTAGCGCTGTCAAACAAAGAAAATGTGAAAAAAGCCGCCAAAAAGTGGAGAGCCGGGCGTTTCCACCCGGATCATTAGAATTAGAAAGCCAGGAATCTATGGATGTTCGCCCTGTTCGGGGAGCACTCCGGGGGGCGCTTTCGGGATAGTGATATCGATCTTGGTCACGGTTCCGAGCGACGACAAGGGCTTATCGAACTCGTTGACATTGCCAACGACCAGCACTGCCATCTGATCGCGGTGCATGTATTTTGTCGCCACCCGCGCCACGTCTTCTTTCGTGACGCCTTCGATTTCTTTTTGAAATCGTTCCAGGAAATCCAGCGGATATCCGTAAAATTCGTAGGCCATCTTCTCCTGCAAAACCTTCGCCGGAGAATCGAAACGGAAAACGAACGAGTTTAAAATCGCGTCCTTGGCGCGCTTGATCTCATCTTCGCCAAGCGGACGCTTCGGAAGCTCAGCAATCTCTTGATCCATCGCCTGAATCGATTCCACCGTTGTTTTGCTCTTGGTGCTGACCGTCAGCCGCAACATTCCGGGATGATCCCAGCCCGCACCAACTCCGCCGCCAACGGCGTAAGCGAGACCCTTGGTGGTTCGAATGTCGCCAAATAAACGCGAAGAAAATCCGCCGCCGAATGCCTCGTTGAAAACTGAAACAGCGAAGTAATCAGGATTCTTCCGCGTAATTCCCAGGCCGATCATTTGAATATTGCTCTGGTTCACGTCGGTCTTATCGACCTCGTAATACCCGGGCTTCTCGGGAGCAGGCTCAATTTCCTTTTCATCCACCGGTTCGCCCTTGGACCACGAAGCAAAAGCTTCACGCAGCCGGGCCTCCATTTTGGCGGAATCGAAATCACCGACGACGCCGAGAATAATGTTGTTCGGATGCGCGTACTTGCCGTGCCAATTCGCCAGATCCTCACGCGTAATTGCCGCCACCGTCGCGTACTCGGGAACTCGCGCGTATGGACTATTCGCGCCATAGGCGAGCTTCACCGCTTCGCGCCCCGCAATCTGCGAAGGATCGTCATTGCGACGTGAGATGCTGTCGTACATTCCGTCTTTGGCAATCTTGATTTTTTCGGCGCGGAACTCCGGATTCTTCAGCACATCCTCAAACACGCGAAACACATCGTCGAAATCTTCTTTCAGACAAGACCAGCTCACGCTAGTCGAATCGCCGCCACCGCCGGTTTCAACTTTGGCCGCCCGCTGCTCCAGAAAATCGTCGAGTTGATCGCCGGTCTGCGTCTTGGTGCCCCCGGTGCGCCACACTTCGCCATAAACGTCCATCAGGCCGGTCTTGTTCGCCGGAACTGATCTCTCCCCGCCGCGAATGCGCGCCGTTCCGTCTATCGTCGGCAGTTCATGATCTTCCTGAAGAAAAACCACCATGCCATTCGGCAACACGATTCGCTTGGGCTGAGCCGGACGAAACTCCGGCAGCTTGCCAATCGGAATTTTCTGCCAAGGCTGCTGCGCGGTCGCGGGCGAACTTGTCTGCGCTAAGAGGGGCGACGCGCCAGTAACGAAACCAACGAAACAAAACCACAAAGCGGATGCTGCCACGAGTTGCTTCGTCACTGCCCACCTCCCTGAACGCCGGGGGCATTAACGGTCCCAGCAGTCGGAGGGGCGAACTCAATAATCCCCACCGTCCGATTCTCCGGCACAAACGTGGCATTCGCCACTCGCCGAATATCGGTCTTGGTCACCTTATCGATCCGATCTACGGATCGGAAGAGCTCCCGCCAGTCGTCATAACGCGCCTGATTCAGTCCCAGCGCAAACGCCAGGCCCTCGTTCGATCCCAGCGACCTGATCAGATTTGCCTTGGCCCGCGTCTTGATCATCTTTAGTTCTTCGTCCGAGATATCTTCTTTCTTCAGCCGCTCAATTTCCGCATGGATCGCTTCGGCCATTTCCAGCGGCTTGTGCCCCGGAATCGGAACCGCATAGAACGCGAACAGATGGGGATATTTATTTCCGGGCAGTCCGGTGAATCCCGCTGAGTCCGATGCAATCTGCTTGTCGCGAACCAGCGCCCGATAGAGTCGTGAAGTCCGTCCATTCGACATCAGGTCGGCAATCGCGTCATAAACCTGGTCATCGGCGCTGCGATAATCGGGACGATGATAGCCCTCTAAATAAATCGGCTGCGACTGCTCGTGCAGGACCACAGTCCGTTCGGAATTCTGCGCTGGCTCCGTAGTAGTCGCCGTGTCAGGCTTGGGACGCGCCGGAATCCGGGAAAAATATTTCTCCAGAATCGGCATCGCCTCCGAGGCCTTCACATCGCCTACCACGGTGACCACCATGTTGGAAGGCACGTAATATTTATCGAAGAAATTCTGCGCGTCGGTGGCTGAAAACGAATTCAGGTCCGACATCCATCCAATCGTCGGCCGATGGTAAGGGTGCGCGGCGAAAGCCTCTTCCGTAAACTGCTCCAGCAACCGTCCAATCGGATTGCTGTCCGTCCGCATACGCCGTTCTTCAATTACCACGTCACGCTCTTTATAAAACTGCCGCATCACCGGATGCAGAAAGCGTTCCGATTCCAGATAAGCCCACAGTTCGAGGCGGTTGATGGGGAACGAATAGTGATACCCAGTTTCGTCATAATCGGTGAAGGCGTTCATCCCCTCGCCGCCCTCACTCTCAACGATCTTGCCAAACTCATTGTTATACGGCGCGGAATACTTATCGGCGGCGGCGATCGCATCCTTCCAATCTTTCTCCAGTGGCTTGAGCTTGGCTTGGTCACGATCGACCGGCTTGTCGCGCTCGGCAATGTAAGCGGCGTATGCATCCTCAACCTTCGCTAACGCGACCTTTTCGTCAGCATAGTCGCGAGTTCCGATGGTGTCTGTCCCCTTGAACGCCATGTGTTCAAACATGTGCGCCAACCCGGTCTTGCTCATGGGATCCTGCACGGACCCGGCGTCTACGTGGGTGAAGAAGGAAAACACGGGCGCCTCAGGACGTTCGCAGACGATGATGGTGAGGCCGTTATCCAGTTTCTTGACCGTTGTACGCTTTTCGAAGGAAGCGAGGTCTTGCGCCAGCGCCAGCGCCGAGAGAACGAAACAGACAAGCACAATTTGTGCGGAAGTAATGCGAGACTTCATCGAACCTCCATCGACAACGTCAAAAATTCGACGTTACGTGGAGGCGGGGAAGATTGTCAAACCGAAGATCGCGAAACCGAAGACGGTCAAACCACAATTAACACGTAAGGGAAGCTATTCGTGGGGCGCTAGCTCGGAGTAATTTCGCGCGCCCTCGGGCTACCAGACGCGGCAGGCGTTCTGCGAAACCATGGGCTGTCCCGCCTTGCATCCAAAAGCCTCCTGGAACGCCGCCGAATTCTGGACGGCACCATTCACACGCCACCTTCCCGGAGAATGCGGATCGGTAAGCACGCGCTTACGCGCCTCTTGATCGGTCACGTTCTGGCACCAGATTTGCCCGAAGGAGAGAAAGAACCGCTGCGCCGGGGTGTATCCGTCAATCGGCTTCACTCGGAGTATTCCCGATGATTGACGTGAGCGCCATGTAAGCCAGCTTAAGACCGCCGTTGTCCGCCGTATTTTCACCCAGCGTCAATTTACCGTTCAGCTTTACCTCGCCCTTATCGTCTTTGACAGAGACAAAGCTGGAATACTCCCTGGCGGTGCAGTCGGCGCGCTGCTCAAATTCCTTGCCATCTTCCGCCGTCCACCAATCGGTGAAATTGCCGGCCGCATCATACTTGCGACCCTGGTCATCGAAGCCGTGCGTCAGTTCGTGTCCAATCACCACGCCGATGCCGCCGTAATTTACTGCGTCGTCCATCAGCTTGCCGAAAAACGGAGGCTGCAAAATGCCAGCCGGAAAATTGATATCGTTCATCGGCGGCCGATAGTAAGCATTCACCGTCGGCGGAGTCATGGTCCAATCCTTGCGATCCGTGGGCTGATCGATCTTCTTGTATAGTCGCTGCACTTCGAATCCACCCGCCCGCACCGTATTACCTGCATAGTCATTGGACTTAATCACCACCGTGCTGTAATCCCGCCATGCATCGGGATAGCCGATATTGTTGACGATCGCCGTCAGCTTCTCGTAGGCTTTTTTCTTCGTCGCGTCTGACATCCAGCTCAGCTGGCCAATGTCCTGGTGCATCGCCGTCTCGATGCCTTGCACGAGTTTCAGCGTTCGTTCCTTGCCCTCGGTGCCAAAAGTGCGATCCACATAAAGCTTTCCCAGAGCCATACCCAGACTGGAGTCCGTAGCCTTTACGCATCGCTTCCATCGGGGCTCCATCTCCTGCTGACCGGACATGTACTTGCCGTTAAACAGAAAATCTTCTTCGACAAAAGCTTTGGTCAGTTGCGGAGCGTAGTTATTGATCGTTTTCCACCGCAGGTACGTTTTCCAATCATCGAGCGCAACTTGGTTGAGCTGCTGGTTCACCTGCTTGAAGAATTCGGGATTGCCCACGTTCAGCGCCGTAAATTTAGGCGCGCCGTTATTGTCAAAGTAGAGCGCCAAGTCGAAATTCGGCGCTGCGGCGGAAATCTCCGCCACCGTCATTTTATGATCGCGAGTTTTAGGATCGCGCCGCAATGTCCGATCCATAGAAGCCTTCGCCAGCCCTGTCTCAATCGCCAACACGGACTTGGCTTCGGCACCGGCCAGTTCAGGCTTGTCGCCTGCCAGTTCAAACATCTTCTGGACATGTTCCACATACTTCTGCCGTGTCTCGACCGACTTCGCATCGTCTTTTATGTAGTAATCGCGGTCCGGCAGCGTAAGCCCGCCCTGATCGAGAAACGCGATCGTATCGTTTGAGGCGTGCATATCCGGCTGCGGATAAAAGGCAAACAGCACCGGCGTCGCATGTTGGTGCATGTAAGCGATCTGCCGAATCAGATCCGCCTCTGTCTTGATCGTGTTGATCCGCTCCAGTTCCGGTGCCAGCGGAGCGATTCCTTTTGCCTCGATTCCACTCTCATCCATGCAAGACGCGTAGTAGGCGCCAACCATCGTCTCTGCCGGCGAATGGTTACCTGGAGCCTGCGCCTGAGTCAGTATGTCTCGCAGGATGTAAAGATTGTTTTCAGCCAACGCATCGAATCGCCCCCACCGCGATTTATCCGCAGGCACCGGATTATTCTTCATCCACGTTCCGCAGGAGTATTGATAGAAATCGACGCAAGGGTCAGCCGTTTTGTCGATCGCATTCACGTCGAAGCCAGGGATTTCCTTGGGAAGGCTCGAAGAATTTTGAGCCGACAGCAAAGTAGAAAGAACAAGCAGCACCGAACAAACGCAGCAAAACCGAGTCATGCACGCCTCCTAAACCTGTCCGTAAACACGCGTCTAGCCGCGTCTCTCTTGCCACTGTCACATCGTTAGCCGCACCGAATCTGGCCGTCAGCTCTCCCAAACCCAACGCCCGCCCACCATGGTACGTTCGATCGGAATATTGATGATGTTGTACGGATCTTCTTTGAAAACATCGCGTCCCAGTACAACCAGGTCAGCAAATTTGCCCGCTTCCATCGATCCCTTCACATTTTCCTCGTAGGAGCCGTATGCGCCATTTATCGTTCCCACGCGAATGGCTTCTTCCAGCGTGATCTTCTGCTGCGGCCCCCACACGTTGCCCTTGGCATCGGTGCGCGTCACCTCCGACTGCAACGCCATCATGGGCTCGAACGGACCCGGAGGATAATCCGAAGCCTGCGTCGGACGGATACCCGCATCGATAAAACTACGCAAGGCAAACATATGATTCACGCGCTCCGACCCATACTCTTTCATCTTCTCGCCATGATAGTAAGCGTAGGTCGAAAAAGGAGTGGGAATGGCGCCCAGCGCCTTGATTCGGGCAATCAGGGGATCGCTAACAACCGTGCAATGCTCCAGTCGATAACGCGCGTCCGGACGCGGCATCTCCTGCTGGAGCCGTTCGTAAACGCGAAGCGTGATGTCGATGGCGACGTCGCCGTTGGCGTGAGTGGCGAGCTGCCATCCTGCGGCGTGAGCTTTGCGCGCCTGTTCGTAGAGTTCAGCTTCCGGCGTGACCAGAATGCCAAAGTCTTGCGGACGTCCAATATAAGGTTGCGATAGCCGCGCCGTACGCTCGGAAATCGAGCCATCGCAAATCATCTTCTGGGCTCCGACTTTCACCCACTCGTCGCCGAGCCCGGTTTTCACGCCAGCGGCCAGCATCTGGTCCATGAATTCCTGGTAGATGTGGCAATAGACGCGCATGTTGAGTTGCCCCGCGGCGCGAGCGTCCTGATAGGCGCGAAAATCTTCAGGCGTGCCCATGGCGTCGGTCACGGAAGTGATCCCAGAGCGCGTCATCATCTGAGAAATCAGCCGCACCCCTTCGCGGTGGTCGTCGCGTGTGAACTTCGAGGGGATGATCCTGTCAAACGTTTCCCGGCCTGCTTCGCTCACGTGTCCGGTCAAATGTCCCGTTGCTGGATCATGGTCGTACTTTCCGCCTGGAGGATCGGGAGTCTTATCATCGATCTTCGCCAGCTTGATCGCCTGGGTGTTGACCCAAGCCGTATGTCCGCCGCGATGCTGCACATACACTGGATGGTCCGTGCTCACTGCGTCCAACTCGGCAAGGCTCAGCGGTCGACCCTCCGATGTTTTGGTATCGTCGTATTTGAAGCCGAGCACCCACTCGCCTGCGGGCGTTTTCGAAGCCCGTTCGCGAAGTGCTTTCAAAATGTCGGCAATCGACCGCAGATCGCAATCCACCATGCGCAAATGAGAGAGACCGGCCTCCGCTGGATGCGAATGCGCGTCAATGAAGCCAGGGAGTACAGTCTTGCCGCCGAGGTCGATTTTCTTTGCCGACCCACCGGCCAGACCCAGCACCTCGTCATTCGATCCGATGGCCAGAAATCGTCCGCCGGAGATCGCCACAGCCTGCGCCCGCGGTTGTCGCGGATTGACGGTCCAGAAGCTTCCGTTATAAAGGATCAACTCAGGTTCGACGCGATCCATGGAAAGTAATGAGAAAACTCCCAGCGCACCCATACCAAAAACAAACTCGCGACGCGAAGCAGGCATCTGATTTCCCTTGAGATCTAAAGTCGAATCGTATGGCGAAAAAACTATACTAGACGGCACGAGAAAGACCGCACGATAAAATCGCAGCCATGTCCACTCCCACCATTGTCGAAGTCGAAGGCCGGAATCTTAAGCTCACCAACCTGGACAAGGTTCTGTACCCGGCCACCGGATTCACCAAAGGACAAGTCATCGATTTCGCGGTCCGCATAGCTCCCGTGCTGTTGCCGCATCTGCGCGGACGAGCGCTCACCATGAAGCGTTATCCCGAAGGCGTGGACCACGAATATTTCTTTGAGAAAAACGCGCCCATGCACCGCCCCGATTGGGTCAAGACCACTCCCGTTTGGAGCGAGAGCAACCGCCGCACGGTGAACTACATTCTTGCCAACGATCTTTCCACGCTGGTCTGGATCGCAAATCTGGCATCGATCGAACTGCACCCGTCACTCTCGTTGGCCAAAGATATCGCCGCGCCAACCATGATCGTCTTCGATCTCGATCCCGGGCCACCGGCAAATATCGTGCAGTGCGCGCAAGTTGGTTTATGGGTACGGCAGATTTTCGATCATTTCGGATTGCAGAGTTTCCCCAAGACTTCCGGCTCCAAGGGGATGCAGATTTACGTGCCGCTGAATACGAAAACGAGCTACGAACAAACCAAGAGTTTTGCTCGTGCCATTGCGCAGTTGCTGGAGCAGGAGCATCACGATCTGGTCGTCTCCGACATGAAAAAAGCGGTGCGCACCAACAAAGTATTTGTCGATTGGAGCCAGAACGACGAACACAAGACGACCGTCTCCGTATACTCGCTGCGCGCGCGCGAGCATCCGACTGTTTCCACGCCTATCACTTGGGACGAAGTGGAAGAAGCGCTAAAAAAGAAAGATGCTGAGAGATTAGTGTTCGAGGCCAAAGACGTGCTGGCGCGTGTAGAAAAGATGGGAGACCTGTTCGCGCCGGTCCAAACCCTGAAGCAGAAACTGCCGGAGCTCGCTGGGCTTACCGCTGAGGCGGAAGCGGCCGAAGGAGAAGCCGCGGTTAAGTCGACCCAGACTGGCCAAAAAGCGCCCGAACCGAAAGCGCCCAAAAAGATGCCACCGAAAGCAAAGCCGAACTCCAGTACACGCAAGCGCAGCAAGTTATAATCCCCGCTGATATGGCGCAACTTTTTGTAGGCACCTCCGGATGGGCGTATCCAACCTGGAAGCCCGCCTTCTACCCGGAAAAGCTGGCGCAAAAGAAATTCCTGAACTTCTACGCGTCAAAACTGAACGCGGTGGAAGTCAACTACACCTTCCGCCAATTGGTGAGGGAAACGACGGTTCAGAACTGGCTGCTGGATACTCCCGAACATTTTCGCTTCACCATCAAGGCTCACCAGGTTCTGACACACATCAAGCGGCTAAAGAGCGCCGAAGAATTCCTGCAGCGGTTTCTAGCCACTCTCGAAGGCCTGGAGCGCTCCAAACGTCTCGGCCCGCTCCTGTTCCAACTCCCGCCGAATTTCAAAGTCGATCAAGGGATCCTGGCCGAATTTCTACAAGCCCTGCCGCGAACCGTCCGCGCGGCGTTCGAGTTCCGCAACGAATCGTGGTTCGCGGAAGCCACGTGGAATACGTTGCGTGATCGCAACATCGCCCTCTGCGTCGCCGAAACCGAAGAGCGCGACACGCCCGACGTAGTCACCGCCGACTATGCTTACTATCGCTATCGCAAGCCCACCTACACTGCGGAAGAACGCAAAATCATGGCAACGCACATCCGCGAGCATCTCTCCTCGGGCCGCGATGTCTTCGCCTACTTCAAGCACGAAGAGACGCCCGAAGGCGTGCTTTATGCAGTGGACATTCTTAAAGAAGTCGGAGGTTCGCAAACCTGAGAGATCGCCGATCAGGGCGGGCGCCTTTCGGCATCCCACGCGATACTTTCCGCGCCGGACTTTACATTCGATACTGGTTCCATGCCGTCCGACGCCAATGCGCAGACGCTGTCCGCGTTCCTCGACTACCTGCGCGTCGAGCGCGGCTCGGCGAAATTGACGATTGTTGCCTACACCACTGACCTGACGCAGTTCGCCCAGTTTCTGGAGAAGCGCCGCTTGATTCTGAAGAACGCGCGGCGCGAAGATGTGCGCGAATACATTCAGGAATTATTTTCCAACGTGCTCGACGGGCGTTCGGTCGGACGCAAACTTTCCGCGATCCGTCATCTTTATCGTCATCTTCTGCTCGATGGAAAAATCGACAAAGATCCCACGCTCAACATCGACCTCCCCAAGCAATGGAAAGTCTTACCCAAGGCGCTGAGCCGCGAAGAAGTCGCGGCCATGCTCAATCGCGCAACGCGAAACGCAGCCCAGCCACAAAGCGAAACCGTCCGCGGACAGGCCCTAGCCCTCCGCGATCGTGCCATGCTCGAACTTCTCTACGCTGGAGGCGTCCGCGCATCCGAAGTAGCCGACGCCCGACTGGAAGATTTGAAACTCGAAATGGGATACGTCCTTGTGCGGGGCAAGGGCGACAAGGAACGCATGGTCCCGCTCGGAGCGCCGGCCCAGCAAGCCCTGCAGCGATACTTGAAAAACGGCAGGGAAGCGATTGCCAAGAAAAAAGTATCGCCACTGCTGTTCATTGGCACTGGCGGGCAACGGTTGACCAGGCAGCGCCTCTGGCAGTTAGTGGGCAAAGCAAGCGAAGCCTCTGGACGTCACGCCAGTCCGCACATGTTGCGACATTCCTGCGCGACGCATATGGTCGAGAACGGAGCCGATCTGCGAACCGTGCAGACCATTCTTGGACACTCCGACATTTCGACCACCCAAGTTTACACGCACGTCGCACTCGATCGGCTGAAGAGCGTTTACGTGAAGCATCACCCCCGAGCGAAAGTGAAAGCGTGAACTCACAACGCACATTGCATCGCACGCTACATCGCACAACAGTCGAACGCGCCAGCGACGACTTTCTGCGTCATTTGCGCGAGAAGAATGCGTCGCCGCATACGAGAAAGGCGTACGCGGGTGACCTCGACGCCTTCGCCGCCTACATCGGCGAGCGCGACTGGGATTCGATCGACCACATCGCGATCCGCGGTTTTCTCTCCCATCTCTACGACAAAGGATTAAGCAAGACTTCCGTAGCCCGCGCCCTGGCCGCCGTGAGGTCCATCTATCGCTGGCTAGCGCAAGAAGGCAAAGTCGAAAAGAATCCGGCGAAATTGGTTTCCACACCGCGCCTGCCAAAGAAACTTCCCCGGGTTCCGACCATCGAAGAGATGAATTCCATGCTCGACGGAAAAATGCCAGAGGTGGCGTCGTTCCCCGAGCGCGATCGCCTGATGTTCGAACTGCTCTACGGATGCGGTATCCGCAACTCTGAACTCGTCGGCATCAATCTCGACGACATCAGCCTGAGCAACGAAGCCATTCTGATTCGCGGCAAAGGGAAGAAAGAACGCTACGTTCCTTTTGGAGGCTCAGCCCTCGCCGCGCTCTCGACCTATCTGCCATGGCGGCAGGGACTGCTCGCCACTCTGAAAAAAACGGTACCAGCAAAAGGCTCGCCGGCACTGCTGATTAACCAGCGTGGCGGACGCCTGACTACACGGAGCGTAGGCCGCATCATCAAAAGAATTGCTGTCGCCAAGGGAATGTCGCCTGAGGTTCATCCGCACACGTTGCGCCATGCGTTCGGCACGCACATGTTAGAAGAAGGAGCTGACCTGCGTGCGATCCAGGAGTTGCTAGGCCACGAACGGCTGGCAACTACGCAGCGCTACACCCAGCTCTCGGTGAAGCACGTGATGAACGTGTACGACCAAACCCATCCGCGCGCGAAATGAGCGAAGAGCCTATTTTGCCGGCTGAGCCAGCGCGACAGCCGCCTCGGAGGTGAGAAATAGAAACGTAAATGTCTCTTGCAGGTAAAGCGTCACGGTGGCGTCGCTGTGTTTCAAATATCCAATGGATACGTCCTGCCCAATGTGCAGGTCGAAATCGCCGCCGCGAGTGGTCACCACGAAAGCGCCTTGTACTGCGGGCGTCCAGATAATTTTGTCGTCGACCAGTCGCTTCACGTGCTCCAGCACGGGATACCCGTGGTCGCTGGTCTCGGCCAACGCCGTATACGCGTCTGCCCCAAGCAGTACCGCATAGGGCCCGTTAACGCCCACCAGCCGCAAACGGCTTAGTCCTTGCGCAATCGCGTCCGGATACTCTCGCACGTCGCTCGGCAATGTCATCTTCGGATTGCTCGTCCCTTGGCGTATGCCAACGATGCCGGCGGCGTCATAGCCCTCGAATATCGCGCCATCCTCCGCGTACGCCAGCTTGCGCGCGGCGTCTTTCGCCGGCTGCCAGTCCGAATCGTTGGCGCCACGAGCGACGTCATCGATCGTCTGGCGGCCCAATTCGAACGGAACTCGCAACTCGACCAGCGCCTTCACTTCACGTTGTCGACTGACAATCCCCTCCTGCGGAGCCGCGATATCTTTCAGGTGACCCGTCCCGACGGCGGAGAGCATGGAGCCAGCCGGACCCTGCACGTCGACCACGCGCCGCCCCGCGAGGTGGCGTTTGAAGGTGCGCGAAGTTTCCTCTTCGATCTGTGCCCACGCGGCATCGGAAATGGGGGCTAGCTCGCGATGCAGGTTATTCATGAGGGATGTCTCCTTTAAGTGAACCGATACCGAGTGATCCGTCCGTCTGTTGGGGAGTCTCAGCCGTGGATGACGGCGACGGCTCCGGCACAGGCGCAGTCGTGTCGGATTCTTCGCTTACGTTTTCAAGAAATGTCGCCGATGGCACAAAGAATAAATTGCCGGTAACGGCGCGGCTGAAATCGAGCAGGTGATCGTAGTTGCCGGGCGGACGGCCGATGAACATGTTCTCCAGCATTTGCTCGGTGGTGCGCGGCGAGCGGCTGTAACCGATAAAGTAGGTGCCGAATTCGTTCGACCCCGGGCGGCCGAAGGGCATGTTGTCGCGCAGAATCTTGATTTCCTTACCGTCTTCTACGATGGTTGTTAGCGCGCTGTGGGCCGACGTCGGTTTGACGGAATCGTCCAGCTCAATATCAGACAGCTTCTTGCGCCCGATAATTCGCTCCTGCTGCTCGGTAGACAACGCATTCCATCCGGCCAGATCGTGGAGATATTTCTGCACGATCACGTAGCTTCCACTGGCGAACGCGGCATCCTCATCGTCTTCGTCTACGTCGCTTGGAATCATCGCAGCTTCGGACGCCGCCTCCCCCCTCGGATTTTCCGTTCCGTCGACAAAGCCGACAAGATCGCGGGCGTCGAAATAGCGGAAGCCGTGGACCTCATCGACCGCAGTGACCGCGTCGCTGATCTTCGCCATGATTTGGGTCGCCAGCTCGAAGCACATGTCCATGTTCTTGGCGCGAATGTGGAAAAGAAGGTCCCCCGGTGTTGATACGGCGAGTCTTGGTCCGGATCGGATCTCGATAAAGGGATGGAGATGCGCGGGGCGTGGGGCGCCAAAAAGGCGGTCCCAGGCGTCGGATCCAATGCCCATGACGCAGGTGAGTCCCGCTTGCATATCGCGAAATTCGACGGCGCGGATCACCCCGGCAAGGTCTGCGCAAAATCCACGAATGGCCGCGCGGCTATCTGGGCGGGGATTGATGGTTACCACCAGAAAGATCGCGGAGCGCGTGAGTGGGGCAAGGACCGGCTGCGGCACAGCCCGAACGGCGCGCGCCGCGTCCGGCGCGTTGACGGACGGATTAACGAGATCGAATGGCATGCGATACGATTCCGGTCGCGCGCGTCGGAGAACTGAGGGACAGTCCCTTCACGTGAACAATCCGGACGGTCAGCTTACCATCGCGTGCTGAGGAACGTCCACGCGGACCGAGCTTTCAGCCTTCAGCCGTCAGGTAAACCGGGTCGCAGGAGTTGGGCTAAATGCTGATGGGTGACGCTTACGTTTTTTTTCCTCTGCTGCGTAGCTTGACTCCTCATTCAACGACATCCGGAATCAGGCCGAGTTTTTGTGGGGTATTGAACGCGTTCAAGGTATGCCTTGACGACACCACGAGGCGATGGCATATTGAACGTGTTCAATAGTTGATCATCGAGAGTCAAGACAACCATCGAGTCGACGAGGTGGATGGTATGCGGGAACCGTGGTGGAAGTGGCTGTTTGCCTGGGAAGGAAGGGTACAACGATGTCCTTACTTTCTTGCCGGAACGATTCTTGTCGCGGTCAAGTTCGCGATTGATTCGTCGATAGCGGCGCGCTACGGAGAAAGCTGGAAGATCTGGAACTATTTTGTTCCATTCTTGAATGCAACTCTTTTCGACCTCGGAGTTCGCCAGCCGCAGTTATTCGGGACTTTGTGGGCGATCGCGATTCCTTTTTTCTGGATCGGGATTTCACTCACGATGCGACGATTGAGGGATGCTGGTAGGCCTCTAAAGTGGGTATTTTTGTTCTTTGTTCCGCTCGCGAACTTGGGATTGTTCTTGTGGCTGACACTCGCTCCGACCGAGCCTGACGCCATTCGAGCTGAAGAGCTCTCCGAAAACAACCTCATTCGGTCAGGCGGAACCGGTCGGGCCGGGAACGGCATCGTTTTCGCCGCGGCTCTTGGCCTCGTGATGGTAGCTTTGAGTACGCGGGTGCTGATGCAGTATTCGTGGGGTTTGTTTCTGGGGGTGCCGTTCCTGACGGGCTTTGTTGCCTCATGGTTCCTCAATGCTAAGAGTGTGCAGTCAAAACTCAATACGCTGTTGGTGAGCGCGGTTACACCTTTCGCGATCGGGCTCGCGTTACTCGGCTTGCGGTGGGAAGGTCTGGTCTGCCTGCTGATGGCGTTGCCGCTAGCGCTGCCGTTTTCAATGGCTGGCGGCTTGGTGGCTCGTGAAATTCTGCGCGGGCGAAAACGCGCGGCTGCACCGCCATCCTTCGCCGCCTGCCTGGCGATATTGCCGCTGATCATGTTGGGCGAGCACGCCGCCAAGGTACAACCGCCAGTGGTTGCGGTGACGACCAGCGTTACGATCGATGCGCCGGTGGCACTGGTGTGGAAGAACGTAATTGCATTTCCGCCACTCGCCGCTCCCGAAGAATGGGTGTTCCGGGCAGGTATCTCGTATCCGACTGCGGCACAAATCGTAGGATCGGGCCCCGGGGCGATGCGTTACTGCCGCTTTTCTACTGGGGATTTCGTGGAGCCGATTACGGTATGGGATGAGAACCATCTACTGGCCTTTGATGTTTCTAGCCAACCACCTGCGATGCGCGAGTTGAGCCCGTGGAAGATTAGTCCCGCTCATCTGGAGCGCAACTACATGCGCTCGCGGCGAGGCCAGTTCCGGCTGGTGGCACTGAGCGACCAGCGCACGCTGTTGGAGGGCACGACCTGGTATCAGGACTTCTTCTGGCCGCAGGCCTATTGGCAGGGATGGTCGGATGAAATTGTGCACCGAATCCACTTGCGAGTTTTGCAACACGTAAAGCAACAGGCCGAGACCTCTTTTCTCAATCAGCGTTGAATTGAGGAGCAGCCTTGGCAGGTTCCGGGGCTGCCATTCTGAAGAGTTGATCATTACCCCGGTAACTTTCCTCCGACACTCAGGTGCCTCAACATGCCAGCAGGGGTTTTTTCGCTCGGACGAGCGCACAAGGCAATGGGGCGTTGGAGTCTGGCTTAAATGAACATGAGTAAGATCGCCAAGGAAGGTGTCCTTTTACTATCGCTGTTTCTGATTGCGGCGATGGTGCAGTTCTACGCCCAGTCGCTCCCGATGGCGCTGTGCTTTTATTTCTTGCCGACACTGTATTCGGCCTATTATTTCGGGCGACGTCACGCGACGCTTACGGCTTTTGCATGCGTTTTTCTGGTGGTATTGCTTGATTTCCTTAACAACATGATGCCGGGGCACCGGGTGATCGTGTTGCCGCAGGAGCGGCTCTTCAATTTTGCGATTTGGGCCGGGAGTTTGGCGGTGGTCGGGTATGCGATGGGCACGCTCTACGAGCGCAAGCAGGCGATGACGGCGGACATCCGCGAAAGCTTCAGCGGACTACTGTTGATTCTGCAACACTTCATCGCGACCGAAAAAGTCGGAACGGGTGAGAGCCAGGGAGTGGTGGAAACCTCGTCAAAGATTGCGCTTGCCCTGGGCATGGGCTCGGACCGCATCGAGTTGCTGCGATCGGCGGTGCTGCTGGGCGATCTGGGCAAGATCGGGATTAGTAACGACATTCTTTATAAAGCGGCGGATGTGAGCCGCGATGAAGTGGTGGCCAGTTTCCGCAAGCCTCGCAAAGCCGATGGTCGGAGCCACGTGGCGGGAAGCGCGTTGCGCAAGGTGATTCCGATTATTGTGGCGCAGCAGATTGTGCAGGATCAGGGGGCGCGGTCGGTGAACGTCCCGATCGAGGCGCACATTCTGGCAGTGGCGGATGCTTACCAGAAGATGATCAGGGGCGCTGACGGCAAGGTTCTAACGCCAGAGCAAGCGGAGCAGGAGATTGTGGCCGGATCAGGACAGAGATTCCACAGCGGTGTGGTGGATGCCTTCGCCAAGGCTTATGCCGGGCGTGCCGACGCGGCAGGCGCCGGGGCGTAAAGCTTAAACGTACATGAAACCGAAACGTAGTTGGAATCGCTGCGGTTAGCGTTGCTTCTTCAAGTCCTCCCACATCCCCACCACTTTCGATTTCACTTCCGACATCAGGTTTTCGTAAGCGGCCTCGCTGGCTTCGCTCACCGGCGGCGGAGCGATTGGCTTGCCGAACACTAGTTGCAGGTTCGCCAGCTTGGGATATTTCTCGTGGCGGGGCCAGGCTTGGTAGAAGCCTTCGATGGCAACGGGAACAATGGGGGCCTGCGCGTGAATGGAGAGAATGGCAGCGCCTTTGCGGAATATGCGCGGATTGCCGTCGTTGGTGCGCTCGCCTTCAGGATAGAGAATCAGAATCCTGCCCTGGGTGAGGCCGTAGAATCCGGCACGCATGGCGGGCACCAGGTTGGCGTCCGGGTCGAGGACGACGACGCGAATCCATCGCGCCAGATGGCGCATGAAGCCGGTGCCAAAAATTTCGCTGGTGCCGAGAGCAAACGTTTCGCGAAATAGCCGCCAGGGCATCGCCCCGACCATCACCAGCGGATCGATATAGCTCTGGTGATTGGAGCAGAGAAGATAGGGACCTTTTGCGGGCAGATTTTCAAGTCCACTGATTTTGAGGTGGAAGGCAGTCCGCGCAATGAAATAGACGAGTTTGCCAATGGGAAAGAAGATGGCATCCGATAGAAGATTGTGGCGGGCGAGTGCCAGGACCTCAGGGTCGGTGACGGGCTCGCTCAGAATCGTGGACCAAGCGGGGGCTGCGCCTCCGGCTTTGCCTTCGCCGCGTCCGGCGCTCTCAAGCACGGCGTCGACGAGATTACGGACGGTATAAATTTCTCCGAGTTGGGCTTCCGGGACATCGCCGCCCAGCTGTTGTTCAAGCGCGGCGAGCAATTCGACGCGCTGCATGGAGTCGAGTCCGAGATCGAGTTCCAGATTGTGATCGGGACGAATGGTCGAGAGCGGATTACGCGCGGCTTCTTTCACAACTGCGAGGGCGCGCTGGACGTCTTCGCGTTGCAACCATGCTTGTTCTTCGTCGGTGAGCGGCTTTTCAGTGCCGACTTCTGCGTCCCCTTCGCCCCTGGCTTTCAGTTCGCGAACTTTCTTCTCGATCTGGAATCGTTTCAGCTTGCGGGTGGTGGTGCGGGGCAGATCTTCCTGCCAAATGTCATAGCTTCCCAAACGTTTGGTGGAGGCGATCTTGTGCGAGAGGGCTTCAATCTCGAAGCGGATGGCTTCTTTCGAGTTCACGATCTTTTTCTCGCGGAGGAGTTCGAAATTGGGCACGATGACGGCGTGGAGGCGCTCGGAGGTGGGATCTCCGGGGCGCGACTCGAGCGCCATCACGCAAATTTCTTTGACGTAGGGCGCTTGCAGGTAATGGGCTTCGATTTCCTCGGGATAAACGTTCTTTCCGTTGGCGAGAACGATCACTTCTTTACCGCGTCCGGTGATAAAGAGATTGCCGCCGGAGTCGAAGTAGCCGAGATCGCCGGTGTAGAACCATCCATCGCGCAGAACCTGGGCGGTGGCGTCGGGACGCTTCCAGTATCCCTTCATGACGATGGGGCCGCGAATGGCGATTTCACCGGCAGGCTGCGCGCCTTCTTCGAGCGGCTTAGGATCGACAATTTTGGCCTCGATTCCGGGAAAAGGCTTGCCGACCGAGCCGATGACGACGTCGCCGGGAGGAGTGAGGAATGCGCCTCCGGTAGTTTCGGTGAGTCCGTAGGCGTTGAGGATGTCAATGCCGAAAGAATAAAAGTCGCGGGCAATCGCGGGATCAAAGCGCGAACCGCCGGTGATCAGGTAGCGCATGCGAGAGCCGAGAGTGGCGTGAATTTTGCCGAATAGCATTTTGCCGGCGTTGATGCCCATGCTGCGCAATCCGCGATTCATGGCCATGAGGGTACGAACCAGGCGGAGAGTGAGCTTTCCGCGCTTGGTGAGTTCTTTGAAGATGCGTTCGTGAATCAGATAGAAGAACTGAGGCACCACACAGAAAGTAGTGATATCGCGCTGCTGCAGGGCGCGGAGCAATTCGGTGGTATTGAGAGTTTCGAGGTATACGACGCGCGCTCCGTTGAACAGCGGCAGAAACAGATTCGCCATCTGTGCCAGGACGTGGAACATGGGGAGGATGCCGAGCAGGGCATCGCGGGAATCGATCTTGATGACGGAGAGTACCGAACTGGCTTCCCCGAGCAGGTTGGCGTGGGTCAACATTACGCCCTTGGGATCGGCGGTGGTTCCGGAGGTATAGAGCAGGGCGGCGAGATCGTCGTTGCCGGGGACGACGGGCTCAAAGTCACCGGGCCCGGCGGCGAAGATGGAATCGAGGTCGCCAGCCAGATCTGGAGGGGTGCCGGTCGACTTGGCGGGAGTTGCTTGCTGTTCGGCGGTCGCGGAGGTCATGACCAGGCCGAGATTGAGTCCGGCGACGGCTTCGGCTGCGACAGGAAGATGTTTCACGTCGCAAAAGAGCAGCGAAGCTTCACTATCGATGAGTAATTTCTTGACCTGGTCGGCGTGAAAAGCGGTGTCGAGAGGAACGGCGGTTCGGCCGGCGGCGATAATTCCGAGATAAGCGGCGACCCAGCGGGGATGATTGGCGGCCAGAATGGCAATTCGGGCATCGCGGGGCACGCGGGTGGAGAGCCAATTCCCGACGCTCTGCGACATGCGGGTGAGCTCCGCGAAGGTGACGCGCTCGACGGTATGCTGTAGTTGAATTTCTAGAGCAATGTTGTCGGGAAATTTGCGCGCCGATTCCTGAAATCGTTGAAAGAAGGCTGGCATCTCGGAGGTGAATATACTAAAGACTGTGGGTGAAAACTAGGAAGCAGGTTGCGAGGATGGGATCGTTGAACAATGCATGACCAAGCGGCTTGAAGCATGAAGGCGAACCAAACACCAATTCAATTACCGTTTCAATCTGCGGCGCATCTAATGTGCTAGGCTTTTACTAACATCTGGGACGTGTGTCCTCTGAAGGAAATTCTTTTTGATTAACACTCTGCTGGGTAAGGTTTTCGGGACCAAGAACGAGCGCGAGGTGAAGCGATTGCAGCCTCGTGTTGCGGCTATTAACGCGCTCGAACCGGAGATGCAGAAGCTATCCGATGAACAACTGCGCGCCAAAACCGACGAGTTCCGGGCGCGTATTCAGGAGCGGTTGAAGTCGATTCCCGCCGAGCTGCTGGCGGAAACCGATGCGCAAAACGGCGATCTGCCTACTGACGAGCAACTCGTTGGCGAGCGACCCGGTGGCGACCGGCAAAAGGAAATCGAAAAAAAGCGCGACGAAGTCCTCAAGCAAGTTCTAGACGAAATTCTGGAAGAAGCTTTTGCGGTGGTTCGCGAGGCGGGGCGGCGGGTGCTCAACATGCGGCACTTCGACGTGCAGCTGATCGGTGGCATGGTTCTGCACCAAGGCACGATTGCAGAAATGAAGACCGGGGAGGGCAAAACGCTGGTCGCCACTCTTCCAGTTTACTTGAATGCCCTCGGCGGGCGCGGCGTTCATGTGGTGACGGTCAACGATTACCTGGCGAAGCGCGATTCGGAATGGATGGGCAAGCTTTATGGCTTTCTGGGGCTGACGGTGGGCGTGATCGTCCACGACCTGGATGATGCCGAGCGACGCGCCGCCTACGCGGCGGATGTGACGTACGGCACCAACAACGAATTCGGATTCGACTATCTCCGCGACAACATGAAGTTTGATCTGGGCGATTGCGTGCAGCGTGTGCACAACTTCGCGATTGTCGACGAAGTTGATTCCATTTTGATCGACGAAGCTCGGACGCCGCTGATTATTTCCGGTGCGAGCGAAGAATCGACCGACAAATATTACAAAGTCAATCGCATTATCCCAAAGCTCGAAAAGGGTGAAGAAATCGACACCCAGCCCGGCGAACCAAAAATCATGACCGGCGACTACGTGGTTGATGAGAAGCATCGCAACGTCACGGTGAGCGATGAAGGCTGGGAGAAGGTCGAGAAGTTGCTGGGCATCGGCAACATTGCCGACCCGGAGAACTGGGCGCTGAAGCACCACGTTGAAACGGCGGTTAAAGCGCACGCGCTGTACAAGCGCGACGTCGAATACGTGGTGAAAGACGGCGAAGTCATTATTGTGGATGAATTCACTGGACGCCTGATGCCGGGCCGGCGCTGGTCCGACGGTCTGCACCAGTCGATCGAAGCCAAAGAAAACGTCAAGATCGAACGCGAGAACCAGACGCTGGCCACCATCACCTTCCAGAATTATTTCCGCATGTACAAGAAGCTGGCGGGCATGACCGGCACAGCGGAAACCGAAGCGCCTGAATTCGACAAGATTTACCGGCTTGAAGTGATCGTGATCCCGACGAACCGGACGATGTTGCGCAAAGAGAATCCGGACATCGTTTTTCGCACGGAGAAAGAGAAATATTTCGCGGCGGCGGATGAAATTCAAAAACTGCACGAGAGCGGGCAGCCGGTGCTGGTGGGAACTACATCGATCGAAAAATCGGAGCGCCTCTCCGAGTTATTGACGAAAAAAGGCCTGAAGAAACACGTCGTGCTGAACGCCAAATTCCACGAGCGTGAAGCAGAGATTGTGGCGCAGGCGGGACGCAAAGGGATGGTGACGATCGCGACCAACATGGCTGGCCGCGGCACCGACATTCTGCTGGGCGGCAACCCGGAATTCATGGCCAAACAGGAGTGCGTGAAGAAGGGAATCGCGCAGCCGATCCGTGCCGCGCAGGGCAAGATCGAGGCCGATGCCGATGATGCGAACCGCACCGTCTGGTACTACGCGGGCAACGAATACGGTGTCCCAACGGATCAGTGGAACGAGATCTTCGCGCGCCATAAAGTCGATACTGATCGAGAACACCAGGAGGTCATCGACGCCGGTGGGCTGCACATTTTCGGCACCGAGCGCCATGAAGCGCGGCGCATCGACAATCAGCTTCGCGGACGTGCCGGCCGGCAGGGCGATCCCGGGTCTTCGCGTTTTTATCTTTCCCTCGAAGATGACTTGATGAGGATCTTCGCCAAGGAGTGGGTTTCAACATTGCTGCAGCGGCTGGGCATGGAAGAAGGCGTTCCCATTGAATCAGGGATGATTACCCGGCGTATCGAAGCTGCCCAGAAAGCAGTGGAAGGGCAAAACTTCGAATCGCGCAAGCACCTGCTGGAATATGACGACGTGATGAACAAGCAGCGCGAGGCGGTCTACGGATTGCGGCGCCGTCTGCTGGAGGGTCTGGATCAGAAAGACCTGATCATTGAAGACTATGTGTCGGGGATACTGGCCGAGATTCTCGATCGGCTTTGCCCACCGAAAGAGCATGTCGATAATTGGGATCTGAAAGCTCTGAAAGACGCAATCATCGGCCAGTTTGGCCTCGATATTTATGCCGAGGGCGTTAAGCCGGAACAGATGAACCGCCAGGAATTGGGCGATGCCATCTTTGACAAACTGAAAGAGCGGTACGACTCGAAAGAGGCGTTGATTGGCGCCGAGGCGATGCGCTACCACGAGCGCATGATCATGCTGAGTGTGATTGACGCGCAGTGGAAAGACCATCTCCTTTCCATGGATCACCTGAAAGAGGGCATTGGTCTGCGCGGTTACGCGCAGCACGATCCTCTGGTCGAGTACAAGCGCGAATCCTTCGATATGTTCGAAGACATGATGCGGCGGTTTCAGGAAGAGACGGTTCGCTATTTGTACTTGATGCAGATCATGGAGCGCCCGGCGGAGCCGGTGAGGTCGGGTAGTGGCGACGCGACCTTGCGTTTCAACGATCCATCGAGCGAAGGGTCCGCTGCGGGCGCGCCGGCGGTAATCACGGGAGGTCGAGGCGGCAATGGGCGAGCGCCGCGTCCGGTCGCTACCTCGGTGGACGAACTCGAAGAAGCGTTCCAGCGCAAGAAGAAAAAAGAACTAGAACAGGCGCGTATGGCCGGTGCTGGAGACATGCAGGTGCAACAGGTGGTTCGATCGGGCGATAAGGTGGGGCGCAACGATCCATGCCCCTGCGGAAGCGGGAAGAAATATAAGAAGTGCTGCGGCTCGGGCGCGTAGGCACAAGTTGCTGCCTTACAAGTTCAGGGCCTCAGCGGTTTTGCGCTCTGGGCTTGTTGCCTAATGCCTGAAAAGTCATGTCAATAGCTTTGCTGCGAGTCGAGCGTTTCCAAGCGAAGAACATCTCCGCATAACTTTGCGTGATGTAGTGGGTTGGAGTAATTCCCAGCGCCCGAGCCGTTTGGTCAATCCACCGCGATGGGCCCTCGATCTCGCCAAAATTTCCAATTGGTGTTTCATCCAAAACCACGTGGCCCTTACCATCGCTCCACTCGGCGCGATATTTTTCGTAGCGGAACGTGGGTTCGAATCCAAGCGCGTGCAGGATTGCCTGCATCTGCGTCCCGTTCTCGACGCGGGTTTCCAACTCGAGCCGAATTTTGTGGCGGCCGGTCTTGGCTTTGGATTTGTGGGTCAGCACCCAGGAGTTACCATACTTCCGCAATCGCAACAGTTCGCCGCGCTTCCTCAGTTTCTGGCCGCGCAAATCGTAGAGAGAGTTCATCTCGTGGGTGAAGGGAGTGATTCGTTTGAAGCTCGCAGGTTTCAGCAATCGAGTCAATGAAGTGAGATCGTCGATGCGAAATTTAATTTCGATTTCGTTCGGCATGCTGGAATGATAACCGCCGGGGTGTCTAAATTCCGTGCTTGTCAGCGTCTCGGCTGTGAGAAGTTTCAGGCTTTCGGCTCGACTTCGGTGTCGCGCTCGCGCCGATGGAACCAACTCATGTGCGGCAGGTCTCGCTCTACCTTGCGCCGCTTCGCGATAAGTTCAGCAGTGATGGACACCGCGATTTCCTCGGGAGTGATGGCGCCGATATCGAGTCCAACCGGGGCGTGGACTCGCTCGAACAAATGCGCGGCGAGACCTTCGGCCTGTAGTTCCTTGAAGATGGTGATCGTTTTTCTCTTCGACCCGATCATGCCGATATAGCGCGCCGGAGTCTGCACCGCCCAGCGAAGCATGCGCATGTCGTCGTGGTGTCCGCGGGTAACGATGACGATGTAGGACGATTCGCCGGGCGCGAGTTCGGCGATAGCCTTGTCGAAATCTTCGGCGATGACTTGTTGCGCGTCGGGGAAGCGCTCGCGATTGGCGAAGGCTTCGCGATCGTCGATGACGGTCACGTCGAATCCGGCGATTCGTGCGACCCGATAAAGGCTGGCGGCGACGTGACCCGCTCCGAAGATGTAGAGA
Organism: uncultured Acidobacteriaceae bacterium; assembly: GCA_963807725.1. GTDB lineage: Bacteria > Acidobacteriota > Terriglobia > Terriglobales > Acidobacteriaceae > Acidiflorens. Next base: position 38,073 of record CAWECL010000018.1, on the reverse strand, counting down.
TCGGCCGGAGGCAGGATCGGCTCGACGAAAATCTCGAGCGTTCCGCCGCAGACCAGGCCGGTATCGTACTTCGGGTTCTGATTCAGATCGAAAGTCAGGGTTCGCGGCCGCTCCGATTCCATCACTTCGCGAGCCGCCTGCCATACCTCGGCTTCTACGCAGCCGCCGCCAATCGTGCCGACGATGGAGCCATCGTCGCGCACCAACATTTTGGCGGTCTTGAAGGACGGGATCGATCCGCGGACATTGACGATGGTGGCTACGGCACCGCGGCGTGCGTCTTTGCGCAGGCGGACGATCTCTTCGTAGAGGTCCATGAGGTGATTATTGGGGCGGAGCGAAGGCAAGTCAATTGAAGAAAGCAGCGTCTGGGAGCATTTGGTAGTATCGATTTCCTAAATCGTATTTTGCCTGCCATTTCTGGAGTTCCCATGAACGTTGTCCGCATTCATCAGTTTGGTGGACCAGAGGTCCTGACCTACGAAGAAGTTGCCGATCCGAAGCCGCGCAAGGATCAGGTTTTGATTCGCGTCCGGGCCTGCGCGTTGAACCATCTCGACCTGTTTGTGCGGCAAGGTCTGCCGGGAGTGAATCTTCCACACATTCTGGGCAGCGACATTGCCGGAGAGATTATCGAGGTCGGAGAGTACGTTACAGACTTTAAACTGGGGCAGCGCGTGCTGATTGCACCGATGCATTTCTGCAACCGCTGTGTGAAGTGCGTTGGCGGACTGCAGAATCAGTGCCGCCAGTTCACGGTGCTCGGCAACGGCGTGGATGGCGGCAATTGCGAGTTGATGGCCGTGCCTGCGGTGAATGTTATTCCGATTCCCGATGCGCTCGGCTTCAATGAGGCGGCGAGCGTTCCGCTGGTTTTCGTGACGGCTTGGCACATGCTGACAGGGCGTGCGGCGATTCGCCCAGGCCAAAGCGTGTTGGTGCTGGGTGCAAACTCGGGCGTAGGTATGGCTGCGATCCAGATTGCGAAAATGTTCCAGGCCCGTGTGATTGCGACTGCCGGCGACGAGCGCAAGATGGAGCGTGCTCGCGAACTCGGCGCCGATTTCGTGATCAATCATTATCAGCAGAAGATTTCGCAGGAAGTTCGCAAGATCACGAACTCTGAGGGCGTGGACATCGTCATCGAGCACGTCGGGCCGGCGACATGGCCGGAGAGCATGAAATCTCTGAAGCCGGGCGGCACGCTCGTGACCTGCGGTGCAACGACGGGGCCGAAGGTTGAGCTTGATTTGAGGTTCTTATTCTCGCGGCAACTTTCACTGCTGGGGTCGTACATGGGGACGATGAGCGAGTTGCACGAAGTGCTGGGGCACGTTTTTTCGGGACGACTCAAACCTGTTATCGACCGCACTTTCCCGTTGCAAGAGACTCGCGCCGCGCACGAATACATGGAGAAGAGCCAGATGTTCGGCAAGATTGTGCTGGATATGTAGGAGGGATTCGGCGCGGAACGTTCCAGCGGAGCCGAGTTGATCCCGTGTCTATCGGCACAGGGATCTGTTATTCGGTCATCAGTTATCAATAACGTTACGATCTTTCCCACTTGCCTTTTTCTTGAAGTCCAACGATAAATACAAGTAACTCATGACTGGCCGATGGTGCGCGTTTACTCTTACTGGTCTTGTGCTGGCGATGTTACTGACCAGCCACGCACAAACTGCACCTTCGCAGAGTGCCGGGCACAAGGACTATTCTCAGGAGGCCGCGGTCGTTGAAGTGATGGCGACCAAGATCGCCTTCGAGAACAGCGGTAACTTTGTCCGAGAGCAGACTACCCGCGTACGTGTGCAATCCGACACCGGCGTGAAGACCTGGGGTTTGCTGACTTTTCCTTTTCAGTCTTCTACTCAGACAGCGGATATCGATTATGTGCGAGTGCGCAAGCCCGACGGCAGCACTGTAATTACCCCGCCCGACAATGTGCAGGACCTGGATGCGGAAATCACGCGCAGCGCCCCCTTTTACAGCGATCAGCGGGAAAAACACGTTGCGGTGAAGGGTCTGGGCAAAGGAGACATTCTCGAATACCAGGTGCACTGGCACAGTATCAAGCCTCTGATTCCGGGACAATTCTGCTTCGAGTACAACTTTGATCATGCGGACGTGGTACTCGATGAACGGGTGGAAGTCAGAGTGCCCGTCGAACGTGCCATCAAAGTAAAAGGACCGCAAGCCACTCAGCGCGTTACTACGGAGTCTGGTTCCCGCGTTTACACCTGGAATTACTCCAAACTGGAGAGCGCTAAAGATCCTGGAAGTGACCAGAAAAAGCAGACAGAGGCTGCGCGGGGCCTTCTGCCTTCGCCCGACGTGCAAATCAGCAGCTTTCAAAGCTGGGAAGAAGTGGGCAACTGGTATTGGAGCCTGCAAAAGGAGCGGATTGAGCCCACCGCTGCGATCCGCGCAAAAGCCGCGGAATTAACCAAGGGCGACACGGATGACGCCACCAAGTTACATGCTATTTACAGCTTTGTGAGTACTCAATACCGCTACATAGGAATCGCGTTTGGCATTGGACGATATCAGCCGCATAGCGCTGAGGATGTGCTCACCAACAATTATGGCGATTGCAAGGATAAGCACACGCTGCTGGCGTCTTTGCTGCAGGCTTCCGGCATTACGCTTTATCCGGCGCTCATTGGATCGAGCCACGCGCTCGATCCTGAGGTTCCTTCCCCGGCCGCATTCGACCACTTGATCGGCTATCTGCCACCAGCCGGAGGTAGAGACGCGGTCTGGCTCGACAGCACGATCGAGGTTGCGCCTTTTGGTTACATACTGCCGCAATTGCGCGACAAGCCCGCACTGGTTATGCCGGGAGGGACCTCCGCGCATCTGGTGACTACACGCGCGGAACCGCTTTTCCCAAACTTCGAAAGCTTCAAGATCGACGGCAAGCTCAGCAACGACGGTTTGCTCGAAGCGAAAATTGAGGACACGACCCGCGGAGATTCCGAGGTCAGGTTGCGCACCGCTTTTCGGCAAGTGCCAGAAGCGCAGTGGAAAGAGCTAGTGCAGCAGATTTCGTACCGGATGGGCTTCGCAGGCACTGTGAGCGACATTACTGCGGGCAAACCCGAAGCAGTGAGTGAGCCTTTCCATTTTTCTTATTCCTACAATCGCAAGGACTATCCCGACTGGAAGAGCGACCAGCGAATTCTGGTTCCCGGAGCGCCACTTTATCTGCCACCGCTTCGCGATGACGCCACGTACCCGGTCTGGATTGGGCCGGCGCTCGATATTGTGTCAGATTCCAAAGTAGAGCTTCCTCAGGGGCAAATACCGCAAACGCCTCCCGATGTAGATCTGAAATACGACTTCGCGGAGTACCACGCTTCCTATTCGGTGGATCACGGTGTGATTAGCGCGAAGCGCCGGTTTGTGAGCAAGATGCGGGAAATTCCCGTGGCCGAGTTCGAGAACTACCGCAAATTCGCCAAGGATTTATACGACGACGTCAACCGGTACGTTTATATGCAGACACCGTCCGTCGGCGCCACGATTGTGCCGTACGCGCCAACCGTTCCAAACGGTGCGCCTCTGCCTGCTTCCGGTTCAGATAGCCTTAGTTCATTGATGAGCGGTATCGAGGCCCTGCCCTTAAGCGCCTCCTCAGAGGCGAACAAAGAGGAATCCTACGGGCGCATGTCTCTTGCATTGGGAAATCGCCCGGCTGCTACGAGCGCATTCAAGAGTGCTGTCGAATTGGATCCGAAATTTACACGAGCGTGGCTGATGTTGGGCATTGTATATATGGCAACACGCGAGAGTGATCCGGCTCTCGAAGCTTTTCGTAAAGCTATCGATTCGGATCCCAAAGAATTCGTTGCATGGCGGACCTACGCTATCGCTCTTCAGCACGTGCGGCGCATCGACGCGGCCATGGATGCGTGGCGCGAGGTATTGAAGATCGCTCCGGATGATCCCCGAGCTAACACTGAATTGGGCTCGTTGCTTACGCAGAAGGACCGCTACAAAGAGGCGCTGCCTTACCTAGAGGCTGCCGCAAAGAGTAACAATTCACCGGGCATTCAAGGTAGCTTGGGTTGGACCTATTCGCGGGCAGGAGAAAGAGATAAAGCAGTAGCGGCGTACAGCAAGCTGGGAGAGTTGGATAAGAAAGGGGAATATCTGAATGACGCTGCCTACGAAATGGCCAACGCCGATTTGAACCTTCCTCTAGCGCTGGAATATGCGAAGAAAGCAGTTCGAGCGGCGGAAGAGGAATCGCAGAAGATTGCGCTGCCTGACCTGAAGGTTACCGATCTTGGCGGAATCATCAAAGTGGCAGCGTACTGGGACACCTTAGGCTGGGTCGATCAACGAATGACAAACATGCCCGACGCGGAGCGCTATCTACTAGCATCATGGAGACTGACGCAGGATGGAGTGGTCGCGGGGCATCTGTGTCATGTTTATCGACGCGAACATCGCGATGAACTGGCCATTCAAATGTGCCGCATGGCGATATCCCGTCTATCGATGTCGCAGCAGCTTGGAGTGAATCAGTACAAAATCGAATTGGAGGCGGCGCAGGAGAATCTGGATCACCTGACCGGCGGGCGAGCGAATTCAAAGAACGCAGAGGATGGGTCTAATCAGGTTATCCACGAGCGCACATTTAAACTGCCAAGATTTCTGCCGGGAACTGAGAGCGCTGAGTTCTTCGTGTTGCTCGGGTCGGACGGGAAGAGCAAGAGGTTCAAGGTTGAGGACGTGAAGTTTATCAGCGGGTCGGACAAGATGAAGCTTCAGGGAAAGCAACTGAAGGTTATCGACCTGAATGTTCCTGCGCCAGATGATGTTCCGACGCGTGTTGTGCGGCGGGGGATTCTTGGCTGCTACCAATATACTGGGTGTTCTTTTGTGCTGCTCGATCCAAGCACGGTGAAGTCTCTGAATTAAGGAAGATCCGGCTCAGCAACTCTTTCTCCACCTACTCGACCCGCACTCCGGTTAAAATGTATCCATGGCCCCAGAACTCAGTTTCGGTCCCTACGTTGACATTGAAAACGGCAAGAAGGTAGTCAAGGAACTGGTCTATGGAGACGGCGTGCCGGAAGGCATCGTCATGACTACGCTCGACTCGACCGTCAACTGGATGCGCAAGAATTCTATTTGGCCGATGACTTTTGGCCTTGCCTGCTGCGCCATTGAGATGATGTCGATGGGCGCGTCGCGGTTTGATATTGCGCGCTTCGGTGCTGAGGTGTTTCGGCCTTCGCCGCGACAGTCGGATTTGATGATTATTGCGGGGCGGGTGTCGAACAAGATGGCTCCCGTGATTCGCCAACTCTGGGAGCAGATGCCGGAGCCGAAGTGGGTTATCTCCATGGGCGCGTGTGCGACTTCCGGCGGCGTCTTCAACAATTACGCTCTGGTGCAGAGCGTGAATCAGGTGATTCCTGTCGATATTTATGTTCCCGGCTGCCCGCCGCGTCCGGAGCAATTGATTTATGCGATCACGCTGCTGCAGGACAAAATCATGACGGAACGCGGCACGGTGAAGAAGGCATTGAACCTGACCACTAATGTGGAGAGTGCGCCGCCGAGCTATCCTACCCGCGGGTAGTTGCTATTGCTTCATCTTTATTGCTTCATTCTCGTCGCCATCTGCCGTTCCGGCGGAGTCATTTGGTTCCAGACGGCGCTCAAATCTTTTTCCAGGATTTGATTATTCGGATCCACGCGTAGGGCCATCGCAAACCATAAATAGGATGTCGGCAGATCACGGGGAGCGCAGTGGCCTGTCGCGTACATGGTTCCGAAGGTGCTCCGAGCTTTGGCGTTCGACTTGGCCGATGCGGCTTTTAGATACTTCACTGCCTCGTCGCAGTTTTCCCGCTGGCCTCGTCCGTAGAGAAAGGCCTCACCCTTGCGGAAGTCCGCGTCTCCGGTATCGGCTGCGGCGGGTGGCTTTACTGCTTTGGCAGGCGCCGGGCTTAGAACTCGCTTGGCGACTACCTTTTCTTGGGGGCTGGTTCTCACGGTCTCGGGAGCTGACGGAGTCACTTTAGAGTTGATAGGTGCATCGGCGGATTTCTGGGCCGTTTCCGAAGTGGTCGCTGGCGGTGCCGCGTTCTCGGGGATCGACGACGATGGAGCGGTGGTTTGTGGCGCCGGGGAGATTGATGCTGCGGGCCGGTCTTTAGTTTGCGGGGCGTTTGGCGACATGGTGGGCGACTTCGACGTCGTCTCGACCGGAGGTTCACTCTGGCTTTCGGCGGTTTCTGTCGACGGTGTCGGCTTGCGGGTCGCCGTCGCGCCCAGGTAGTTTGTGTAGGCCCACCAACCGGCCACTCCCAGGGCAGCGAGTAGCAAAACCAACAATGCGATACGCCCTATGCTGTTCTTCGGCGGCTCAGGCTCGAAAAAAGAATCAAGGCCGGAAAAGGATCTTTCTCGCAATGTGTCGACGCTCGGTTGATTCAGGCCTAGCGGATTCGGGCTTGGTTGATCCAATCTTGGTTGATCCAATCCGAGCATCGACGGCGAGTGGATCGATGCGGCCGGGATTCCTGACGCGCTGGTTGTGTTTTGCGCCGGCGGCGGTTCCGGAGCAACCTCTGTCTTCGTAGGATTCTGGGGGAGATTCTGAGGCAGATTCGGTACTGGCGATCCTACCGGACGCCGGAGTTCGGTTCGACCTTCGAGGCCATTTTCAAGCACAGTGCCGCACATTCCGCAAAAACGGAAACTCTGGGCATTCACCTCACCACACTTCGGGCAAATCACAATGGTTTCTCCGGATGGATACAGTCTAACTCTTACCGGTGATGTCACTGCGCCTCATCTGTTCATATTAAAATGCAAGCGACCGAATGCCGGCCATGCCGAAAGCCTCCAAATTGAAAGCCAGTCAAGCAGTTCAGCGCCCGGGGATTCAGCGTTTCGAGGGGCGGCTTGAGCAGTTGCGCTCCCGCCTGAACTGGATCGTTGTTTACGTACCGTTCGATGCCACTAGCGTGTGGGGGTTGCGAGGACAGATCAAAATTAAGGGCGACATCAACGGATTCGCGTTTCGCACCTCGCTGTTTCCGACGAAAGAGGGCCGTCATTTTCTGTTGGTAAACAAGAGGATGCAAGAGGCGGCGCGTGCCTTCGAAGGCAACACAGCGCGTTTCCAGATGCAGCTTGACGTCGAAGAGAGAACCGTCACTATTCCCAGCGAGATCAAAGGCCTTCTTAGCGAAGATCGTGCGCTGCGGCGCTGGTATGACCAACTGAATCATTCCACACGCGCTGACATGGCAAAGTGGATCAGAGAACCGAAAGGCTCCGAAGCCCGAGTGCGCCGCGCGGAGCAACTCGCGGAACGATTACTTAGCGTGATGGAAGCCGAACACGAGTTACCGCCAATCCTGCAAGTGGCTTTCGCGAGGAATCCACGCGCCCGCGATGGTTGGGACAGCATGTCTCCGTCGCGACGGCGCGGACATCTGTTTGCCATCTTCTACTATCGAACTCCCGAGACGCAGGGACGCCGCATCGAGAAGATGCTCGAGGATGCTGCGATGGCGGAGAAGAAGCGTCATGGGGAAGAGTAAGGCGCTATGTCTTCAGCCATCGATTCTTCATCCATAACGCGGTTGACCTCTCGCATCGCAGCATTGCACAATGCAAAGTCGCAGCGGATGCGCCCCTCTTGAGGATATTCATGAAAGTTAATCGTTCCGTCGCTTACGTCATCACTCTGGCGCTCGTTGTTTCAGCAATCGTTTTAGCCAGCGCCACTGCGGTCGCGGCGCAAAATTCCAGCGCCCGGCCAGGAGCAGCCACCCGCTCCATTACCGACAAAGACCTGTTCAACTTCGTCTGGGTTGCCGACCCGCAAGTTTCACCTGACGGGTCGCGCACTGCGTTCACGCGCGTCGTCTGCGACGAGAAACGCACTGGATATGAGACGTCGGTCTGGATTGTGTCGACGTCCGGCAATGACACTCCTGTGCGTCTGACCAATGGCAAGCATGACGCGCACGCGCGCTGGTCGCCGGATGGCAAGACGATTGCATTTATTCGCGGTGGAGAAAAAGACGACGCGGGCAAACCGCGTCCGCCTCAAATTGCGATCTTGTCGCTGGCGGGCGGAGAAGCGCGCATCGTTACTGACCTGCCGAAGGGGGCGTCTGGGGAGGTCTGGTCTCCTGACAGCAAGCGCATCGCTTTCCTGAGCTCCACCAACACTGAGGACATTGAGAAAGAAGCACGCAAGAAAAAAGATGCGAGCGGAGCTGCGGCGCAGGGATCCACTGCTGCCAATAGTTCGACGTCGAGCTCTTCCCCGTCGAAATCGGATGCGGAAGGCGATCACGAATCCGACATCCACATCATTACGCGCGCCGTGTATCGGGATAACGACGAAGGCTACATCGATTTCAAGCACCACGATCACATCTGGGTAATCGATGTGCCGACGACGTCGGACGATGCCGCGAAGCCGCTGCAACTTACGACCGGCGACTATGACGAAGGCGAAATTGTTTGGACGCACGATGGCTCACGAATCTATTTTCTAACGAGCCGGATCGACGAACCCTACTACGAGACTCCGAGCACGGATATTTATTCGATCGCGGCGGCGGGCGGCATGCCGGAAAGACTGGCCAGTGTTCCGATGGGCATCGGCGATCTGACGCTGAGTCCAGATGGACGTCGCGTTGCCTTTCATGGCGCCGTCGAGCAACCGGTGCGCTCTTATACACAGCCTGACCTGTGGGTGATGGAGGTTGCGCAGAACGCGCAGCCGCACAATCTCACCGCGAATTACGACTTCGACATGGGAGACCCGGTTTTTGGCGATAACGCTGCTCCACGCGGCGGCAGCGCAGCGCCGCTCCACTGGTCGCCGGACGGGCGCTCGATTTTCGACATCGTCGGAAAGCAGGGACGCACGCCTATCGTTCGCGTAGACGCGCAGAGCGGCGCGGTGACTGAAATTACCAAAGGCGACCAGGCGGTGCTCGATTTCTCGGTGACGCCTGATGCGCGAACTGCGGTCGCGCTGGTTTCGACGCCGGTGATGATTGGCGATTTGTTCTCGGTCGCAATGACGACTGAGCCGCAGGGTGGAGCGCAGACACGAATCACCGACATGAATAAGACGCTCTGGTCGCAGCTGAATATCACCGCCCCCGACGAAATCAATTACAAAAGCTTTGACGGGCTCCCCATTCAGGGATGGATTCAGAAACCGCCGGATTTTGATCCGAACAAAAAGTATCCGATGATTCTCAACATCCATGGCGGCCCGCACGCCGCTTATGGATGGGTATTCGACCATGAATTTCAATGGATGGCGGCCAAAGGGTATGTGGTGCTCTACATTAATCCGCGCGGGTCGACCAGTTATGGACAGGATTTCGCGAACATCATTCAGTATCACTATCCCGGAGACGATTATCGAGATCTGATGGCGGGTGTGGATGAACTTCTGAAGCGCGGTTATATCGACCCGAAGAAACTGGGAGTGACGGGCGGTAGCGGCGGCGGCGTTCTGACCGATTGGGCCGTAACCCAGACCGACCGTTTCGCCGCGGCGGTCTCGCAGCGCGATATTTCGAATTGGGCGTCGTGGTGGTACACCGCGGATTTCACTTTGTTCCAGCCGCGCTGGTTCAAAGCGCCGCCGTTTCAGGATCCGAAAGACTATGCGAACCGTTCCGCCATCACGTTCGTGGAAAAGATACATACGCCCATGATGTTCATCTTGGGGCAATCCGACTACCGCACTCCGCAGGATTCCGGCGGAGAACAACTCTTTCGCGCGCTCAAATATCTGAAACGTCCGACGGCTATGGCGGTGTTTCCGCGTGAGACGCACGAACTGTCGCGCTCGGGCGAGCCGTGGCATCGGATTGAGCGGCTGGAGAATATCGTGGGCTGGTTCGACAAGTGGCTGATGGGAGTTCCACACCCCGAGTACGAAGTACGGCCCGAAGCACAGACGACGAAGGCTGGCGACTAATAAAGACCACTGGAGCGACGGGCGTGCGCCAGGTGATGTTCGTCGCTCCAATGTGAGTTTGATTTAAGACGATCTACACCCTGAAGATTCCTCGCCTCCGAATCGCTTAATCCGTATAATTCAATCGTTTTAATACTTTACCCATCCGTTGTTTCTTCGGAGGCGTTCGCGTGAAGATTGCCGTTGCTGTTCTTGCCATCGCTGCCATGGTCCCGATCGCCGCCGCCCAAACCATCACGGTCGATGCTGCGCATCCCGTCAACCATTTCATCCCCAACGAGACTCTGGGTGCAGGAGTCGATCGAATTGCTGCCGACGCCATCGACAACGATTTTCTGCCGGAGTCTTTGAAAATGTCGCTGTCATCAGGATGGCAGCCCGTTTCGTTTCGACAGAACACCGAACTAGCGGTTGAGGCGTGGCACTGGAACCCCAAGGGAACGTGGAGCGGCGGCGGTGGCGATACCGCGGGCAAGGGCTATTTCACGGGATCGGCGATTCCGACCGAGTTTCTACGCTACTCGTACGGATACCCTCTGCCACGTCGCGGCTTCACTCGCAACGACGGAACGGATAATTCCGGGTTCTCGCGCCTCACCGATGGCGATCTGAATTCTTTTTGGAAGAGCAACCCGTATCTGACGCAAAAGTTCACCGGCGAAAGCGATGGGTTGCATCCGCAATGGATTGTACTGGACCTGGCGCAGCCGGAACCGGTCGACAGCATTCGCATCGCGTGGGCAGAACCGTACGCGACGCATTATGCCGTGCAATATTGGACCGGCGATGATCCCATCAAATCGCCGACACGCGGCGTCTGGCAGACGTTTCCGCAAGGCGGCGTCAGTGCCGGAAAGGGGAATACGGAAACCGTGCATCTGAGCGGAGCTCCGGCGACGGTGCGATTCGTGCGCCTTTGGATGACCGAGTCATCGAACACCTGCGATGCCGACGGGCCCAGCGATCCGCGTGACTGCGTGGGCTACGCTATCCGCGAGATCTATCTGGGAACCACCACGGCAGACGGGGGCTTCCACGACTCGCTGCGACACATCGCCGATCAGGAACAGACAACGACTTATTGTTCATCGGTCGATCCGTGGCATGAGGCGACCGATCTGGGATCGACCAAACAGGCGCAGGTGGGCTTCGATCTTTTCTTTACCAGCGGCGTCACACGCGGAATGCCCGCTATGATCCCGGTGGCGTTGCTCTATGACACTCCTGAAAATGCAGTGGCGGAAATTGCCTACCTCGAACATCAGCATTATCCGATCTCTTACGTCGAAATGGGCGAAGAGGCGGATGGGCAGTACATGCTCCCCGAGGATTACGCTGCGCTGTATGTGCAGTGGGCGGCGGCTTTGCATCGTCTTGATCCCGCGCTCAAGCTCGGCGGACCATCTTTTCAAGGTGTGAACAAGGATATTGAAGTGTGGCCCGACGCGAATGGACGAGTTTCGTGGACGGCGCGTTTTCTGGATTATCTGAAACAGCATGGACGCATGAAAGACCTGGCGTTTTTTTCGTTTGAACACTATCCCTACGATCCATGCAAAACGCCGTGGGGAGTTCTGTATGACGAGCCGGAATTAATTCGCCACATCATTCATGTTTGGCGTGAGGATGGCGTGCCCGATGATATGCCGATGTTCGTTACGGAAGGGAATCTGTCGTCAGGCGCGAGCGAAACCTATCAGGATATGTTTTCCGGCATCTGGCTTGCCGATTACATCGGAGCGTTGTTCGATGCCGGAGGCAAGGGTGTTTATTACTTCCACTATCTGCCGTTGCAGATGGAGCCGGGATGCAACAGTTCTCCGGGGACGTTTGGCATGTTCACCGTCGATGCGAATTACAAAATTCAGCAGCCGCTGGCGCAGTTCTTTGTGGCGCAATTGATCAATCTGGAGTGGGCGCAGCCTGGGAATGGAGACCATCAAGTCTATTCGGCGAAGTCGGATGTGGAAGATGGCGCGGGGCGTGAGCTCGTCACTGCTTATGCCTTGAAGCGTCCGGATGGCGAATGGTCGTTGATGGTGGTGAATCGCGACCAGGAGAATGGGCATCGCGTGCGCGTTGTTTTCGATGGAGACTCCAAATGGGCTGGAGGGTTCGGCGGACGGGTTGAGATCGCGGCGTTTGGCAGTGCTCAATATAAGTGGAATCCACCGCGAACGCGGTTTATGGCACACGCGGAGCAAGCCGCCGGCCGCACGATCGTCGCTTACACGATCGGAACGGCAGATCCCGACGGACCGATTGCGCGCTCGAAGTTGGATGCGGCAAAGGATACCGTTTATGACCTTCCCGCGGCTTCGGTGACGGTGATTCGAGGGAAGGTTGGCGGGCGGTAGCAAGCTTTAGGCTGGTCCCCATTTTTCTAAGGAACCTATTCGACGTTAAACTTGGTTCATGCGGCATCCAGTCGTTTCAGCTTTCTTCGTTTTATTTTTTTTCGCCTGTGTAGCTTTCACCTTAGTAGCTTTCGCCGAGGTCCCGATGACCTGTGATTCGACGGGACACGTCGTGGTGCCGACGTTTGTGAATGGTAAAGGGCCCTTCGATTTCATCTTCGATACTGGGGCCGATGAGAGCGCGGTATATGCGTGGTTTGGTAAATCTCTCAACCTGCCGAAAGGCGGCAACAAGCAACTGAGTGGAGCGACCGGCAATGTGGACATCACCGCGGCTCGGCTGTCTACGCTTTCGGTTGACGGGCATGCGATCAGCGATGTTGAGGTCGATACCGTCCCTGATCGTTTGGATGGTGCGATGCTAGCCGGCATCGTGGGAGTGGATCTCATGATGGGGCGGTTGGCGGTGCTCGATTTCGGCTGTGGGACGGCGGCGCTGCTTCCACTGCAAGATGCGCGCCCGGACGTCGTCGGAAAAGGCGCAACGCTCATTGATGCCGGTTCGATCAAAGATGGAAAGCAGTTGACCCTGCCCGTCACTCTCAATGGCGTGACCGGCGTTGCAGTGCTCGATAGCGGTGCGCGGGTTACGCAGATCAATTCCAAGTTCGCGGCTGCGGCGGGTATCGACCCGCAATCGACCGCGTTTCATGATGGGGATCCGACGCGTGGCGCCTCGATGAAAGCAGTGAGTGTTCGCGTCGGGCCCATTGGGACCGCTGTCTTCGTGGGTATTACACGCCGTGACGCCGTGGCAAGGGTTGGTGATCTGCCCTTTCTGGAGGGTGCAGGATTGGCCGACAAACCGACGATGAATCTGGGACTCGATCTTCTTCGGGGAACAAGGCTGACCGTCGATTATGCGTCGCGGCGTTTTTGGATGGCCGAATCGGCTTGTCCCGCGCCACCCGCCAAGAAAGCGCCTTGACGCGGTCGCGTTCAAGATGAAGGGGGAATCCCACCTATCGTTTTGATGGGTGGGATTTCGCGGCAGCCAAGCTGCAGGGTCTTAGCGCTCTTTAGGCAACTCCATCAGCAGACCTGTGCCTTGCCCCGTTTGAACGCTGGGCAGCTGTCCGTTCCACTTGTCGATATAAGCGCGCTGGTTCTCCAGCTTCCTCAATTCGAGCAACTGCGGGGTGAGCGAACTCTGCCGGATATGATTCGCGTCCGCTTCGCCCTTCGCCCGGGTGACCGAGGATTGGGCGTCGCCATCGGCCTCGGCAATTTTTTTCGCCGCCTCGGCCCGAGTGGTAGCTAATTCGTTCTCGGCGCGCTCGGCTTGTTGGATGGCCTGTGCCTTGGCTGTGATCGCAGTGGCAATTACCGACGGAACTCGCGGAGCGCCGATGAATCCGAACTGCTGCACGCCCACTCCTACATTGGCGACTTTTTCCTGAATCTGCTTCTCGACTTTGCCGAGAAATTCGGCTTTCTTTTCGCCGTAAATATCCTCCACGACATAAGTTGAGGCGACCTCGTTCAGCGAGTTACGTACGATGTCGCGCAGAATGCCGTGCGTGAATAGATCCAAATCGCTGACCCGATACTTCACGTAGAAATCGGGAACCCGTTTCGGTTCGATAGCATAAGAGAGAGAGACATCGACGAAAATTTCCATGCCCTCTTTGCTGTTGAAGCCCATCTCTTCATTAATGGGATGGCCTTCATCGGTGTTCTTGGTCCACTTTACCGTCTGCACGAAGGTTGGAAACTCGATGATCTGCGTGGTCAGCGGGCTGTAAAAGACCCAGCCGGTGCGGATGGGAATCTCCGACGCTCCACGCTGACTGCCCGCCAGATTCACCTCGATGCCCGTATAGCCAGCCTCGATGCGGGTTGCTCGAATCAGGAAACCTACAAGGATCCAGAGTCCGATCAAAACGGCCCCCACCAGAAGTACCCAACGGACGAGCGAGCCACCCGACAGATTGCGGCCGAAGCGATCAAAGACCTCCGGACGTTTAGTGCTGCCCTGATTGTCGAAAATAGTCATAGTTTCCTCCAAACCATGCGAATCAAAAATGGAACGATCAAAACCAAACACAGGATCAGCGTGATGCCGCCATACCAGCCCCGATCGGTGGGTTGGCTCATCCAGCGCAGCGCGCGAATGAGCACGGCATAGGCCGACAAGGCGATGACAAAGGTCGCGACGCCGCGCAAATGATGCTGCATAACTCCACACTCCTGCCCCTATCCGGAGCCGGACTGGCTACTAAGCTTTTTACGAATGACTCAGACTTGAGGGATCACGCGGATTGCTATTCGTTTACATGTGAGGTTTTACTTCTATTGAGAAGCTTTGGCAAGCTTGCTCTTCATGCTCCAACAATTCGATGCGACGGGGATGGGGCGGATGCAAATCCGGAAAATGTCGCAGCTGCAACGGGTTACGGTTGACCCTCACAAGGCTCTAAGAAATGAGCCTGGGGAGTGAATTCATGACTCGCGGCGAGCGGCCAGTGCACGACGAGTAAACACCGCAAGCAGCTGCGATGACCTCAGTAATGCCATAAGTCGATATCTTCTGCTATACTGACGTTAACGCTTTTGCTACGGTTTGCTCGTTAAGCGGGGATCCTGATGGATCCGTATCACCTCCGCATTTCCTGCCCGCCTGGTTCCAGCGCCAATTTCAATTGAGCGGCATTTGCGAAGTCTCGAATCTATTTGAATTCTCAGATCCCAATTGTCAGTTCTCCATCAAGCCGTCTATTTGCGCGGTTTGGATTTTTGATGAGAACTGAGAACCGGGAACTGAGAACCAGTTTTGAGAAGTTGACATCAAGCCCCTCCAGAAAGAAAACAATCGAATGACCACATTTACAGAACTGCCCCTGTCCGCTGCCTTGCAGCAGAAGTTGGCGGCAGCTCAATTTATTACCCTTACACCCATCCAGGCGAAAGCCATTGCTCCGGCCCTCGAGGGCAAGGACGTAATCGGCACGGCCCAGACTGGCACCGGCAAGACGCTGGCGTTTCTGATTCCTATTATCGAGATGTTGCGGACGGAAACGGGCAAGCGCGAATCGGGTAAACACGAATCACAGAAGTCCGAGTCAGCTAAGCGACGAAGTAAAGAGCGTTCGCGCTTTGGTGCTCTTGCCGACACGTGAACTTGCCATGCAGGTTCATGAACAATATGAACAACTGCGCGACAAGAAAATGCCAAAAGCGGCGCTGGTAATCGGCGGCGTATCAGAGAAAGCGCAGATTCAGACTCTGCGTGCGGGCTGCGAATTTGTGATCGCTACTCCCGGACGCTTGCAGGATTTCATCACCCGCAAGTTTGCCGACTTGCGCCAGGTGAAGATTCTGGTGCTCGACGAAGCCGACCGCATGCTGGATATGGGATTTCTGCCATCCATACGGCGCATCGTGCAGATTCTGCCGCAGCGCCGTCAGACGCTGTGCTTCTCGGCGACCATGGAGCAGTCCGTGGCAGCGCTGGTGAACGATTACACCCGCGAGCCGGTGCGGATTGCGCTGGGCTCGACGCTGAAACCCGCGGAGAGCGTGCAGTTGCAGGCTTATGAAGTGCGGCCTTCGGAGAAGTTGGACGTCCTCCGGCAGTTGCTCTACGAAGAAAAGGGACAGACCCTGATCTTCACACGCACCAAGCGCGGATCGCAGCGCCTGGCGAAGGAACTGGAGCGCGATGGATTCTCCGCCGCGATGATTCACGGCGATCGAACGCAATCACAGCGGAACGCCGCATTGAGCGGATTCCAGGAAGGCCGCTACCAGGTTCTGGTAGCAACCGACATCGCATCGCGTGGCTTGCACTGCGATGACGTAGCGCACGTCATTAACTATGACTTGCCCAAGATGGCGGAAGACTTCATCCACCGCGTCGGCCGTACCGGCCGGGCGGGGTTGCAGGGGCGGGCGTCTACCCTGGTTACGGGGGTAGAAGTTCTGGAATTGCGCAATATCGAACGTGCCTTGAAACTGCGCATTGAACGCAAGCAGGTGAATGCGTCGGCCAGTGAGCAGCCGAAGCGCTTCGTGGAGAACACACTGGCATCCCGGACACTTACCAAGCTGCCGGGCGAAGTATTCGTTTAGGGCTTTTTGTTTAGGACTGCAAAAAGAAATCGCCGGAGCGTTCGCGCTCCGGCGATCCTGTTTTCACTGTTTAGTGATGAATTATTAATCAGGTTTGCGCTCTGCCAGTAATTCCAAAGAATTCGGTTCTTCGTCGGCGCCGATGCGGAACAGCGCCGCTTGCGCTTCCGCCAGTTCACGCATCTCCTGCATTTCGTCGACCTGCTGGCCGACCCCGTCAGGTTCCTGTTTGCGCTGAGTCTTTTTCTCGTTCTTATCGCGCTGTTTCTGTTGACGTGCCTGTTCTTTCTGACGTTTGGTAAAAGTTGATCTGCCTCGTGGCATGCGCACTACCCCCGTAATTTCTATTTGATTATGATGGCCGGCTACATGGATGGTCTGTAGGGTGGGCCCAGCTTTTCTCTTCTGTCTTTCGGACTTTGCGGGAGAACTACTGGATTCTCCGTATCTGTCTTGGCCGTATCGTTATTATAACCTCCAACTCACTGTTCCGAGAACTCCCCTTCGGAGGTCAGAGTTTAGATTGCAGAGGTAAACATCTCTCGGGGCATGCAGCCGCGGCTGGAGATTCTCGCCGCTGCGATTCTAACCTCTGCAATCTGACCCTCTAACCTCTGACCTCGCTTCCCGTCGGCTGGCAAGTTTGCGACAAGCTGTGTTATTCTCAAACAGTTAGGAAAACGAAGAAGAGACAGGAGTGCATCACGTAAGTGCTAGCCAGAGAGCAAAAGCAAACCGTCGTTGACACGTATCGCACGCACCCAACCGATACCGGCAGTCCCGAAGTTCAGATCGCGCTGCTGAGCGAACGTATTGGTCAGTTGACGGATCACTTCAAGACGCACCAGAAAGACCACGGCTCGCGCCGCGGGCTTCTTATGATGGTGAGCAGACGCCGTAGTTTGCTCGACTACCTCAAGAAGTACGACTCCGAACGATACAAAGCTGTAATTTCGAAGCTCGGCATCCGCAAATAGTGGCGCGACCGGTTCCGTGTGGAACCGGTCCCAGACATCGAGAGCCCTTGTTAAGTGCGTTTCCCAACCGCCGCCTGGCGTCCGCCGGCCCACGCGAACTTCGTACCCGTGCGCATGCCCTCACTGTCCCTACAAAGAGGATGAAATATGAAGCCTGAAGCTACCAAAGTTTCCGTCGAAATCGCAGGCGGCAAACAACTCACCATTGAAACTGGAAAATTGGCCAAGCAAGCGGGCGGCGCTGCCGTTGTGCGCTTCGGCGAAAACGTTGTTCTTGCTACCGCGACCGCTAATCCGGAGCCACGCGAAGGCATCGACTTCTTCCCTCTGACCGTCGACTATCGCGAATATACCTATGCCGGTGGACGCATCCCCGGCGGCTTTATCAAGCGCGAAGGGCGCATGAGCGAGCGCGAAGTTTTGACCAGTCGCCAGATTGACCGTCCAGTCCGTCCCATGTTCGCCGAGGGCTTCAGGAACGAAACCCAGGTCATCGCGTTTGTTCTTTCCGCCGACACCGATAACGATCCTGATGTTTCCGGCATTAATGCCGCTTCCGCCGCATTGACGATTTCCGACATTCCGTTCCTGGGACCGATCGGAGCCGTACGCGTGGGCCTGGTGGATGGACGCTTTATTGCCAATCCGACTTACGCTGAGATGGAGAGCGGTCTGCTCAACATTATGGTCGTCGGCACCGCCGATGCGATCGTGATGATCGAATCGGGCGCGAAAGAAGTAAAAGAAGAGACGGTGGTGGATGCGATTGAGTTCGCTCATACCGAGATCAAGAAAATCTGCGCCGCCATCAGCGAACTGGCCAGCAAAGTCGGCAAGCCGAAACGCAAAGTAACGCCTCCCGAGTTCGACGAGACTTATTTCAAAGGCCTCGAATCGCAGATTGGACGTCGACTAGCCGATGCTCTGGACACGGCGAAACATCCCAAGGCTGAGAGCTATGAACTGGTTCGAGTGCTGGAAAAAGAACAGCTGGCCGCATTGCCCGCGGACGACGACGCTGCCAAGAAGAAATTCAAGAAGTATTACGAGACTTTGCGCGAGCGAATTTTCCGCAACCAGGTGATCGATCACAAGCGCCGCCCCGACGGACGCGCTTTCGATCAGATCCGCGAGATCTGGATCGAAGCCGGACTTCTGCCACGAACCCACGGCAGCGCCGTATTCACCCGTGGTGAAACCCAAGCGCTCGTTACTACGACGCTTGGAACCACGGACGATATGCAGCGGCTTGAAGGCTTTCAGGGCGAACACAAAAAGCGCTTCATGTTGCACTACAACTTCCCGCCGTTTTCGGTTGGTGAGGTCGGATTTATGCGTGGTGCTGGACGCCGCGAAATTGGCCACGGTGCATTAGCCGAGCGTGCCGTTTCGGCCGTGCTTCCGTCGTTGGATGACTGGCCTTATGCGATGCGCGTCGTCTCCGACATTTTGGAGTCGAATGGATCGTCATCGATGGCTACTATCTGCGGCGCTTCACTTTCCCTGATGGATGCAGGCGTTCCATTGAAGGCCCCGGTCGCAGGCGTTGCCATGGGACTGGTGAAGGAAGGCGACAATTACGCCATCCTGACCGATATCGCCGGAGCAGAAGATCATTACGGCGATATGGATTTCAAGGTCGCTGGAACCAAAGACGGCATCACCGCGTTGCAAATGGACATCAAAGTTGCCGGCATCACTTCGCAGATCATGCGCGAAGCGCTGGCCCAGGCGCAGCGGGGACGTTTGTTCATCCTCGGTAAGATGGACGAAGTGATCACCACTGGCCGTGAAAAGGTTTCCAGTCACGCGCCTCGGATTTACACCCTGCAGATTCCGGTCGATAAGATTCGCGACGTGATTGGGCCCGGCGGCAAAATGATCCGTAGCATCATCGAGCAGACTGGCGTGAAGATCGACGTCGAAGATTCCGGCAAGGTCAATGTTGCGTCGAACGATGAAGTTTCGGCGAACAAGGCATTGCAGATTATTCGCGACCTGACGGCTTCGGCTGAAGTAGGCAAGACTTACCTGGGCAAGGTGAGCCGTCTGGCCGACTTTGGCGCATTCGTCGAGATTCTGCCGGGCCTTGATGGACTGCTTCATATCAGTGAAGTCGCCGAGCATCGGATCAAAGACGTTCGCGACGAACTGAAAGAAGGCGACCAGGTGCTAGTAAAGGTTCTGGCCGTTGAAGGCAATCGCATCAAGCTGTCACGCAAGGCGATTCTGAAAGAGCAACGCGCCAAGATGGGCGGAGCTCCGCTTCCGGAAACGGACGACGGCGAGGGTTCAGCGCCGCCACCGGTATCGCACAGCGCGCCGCAGGGCACACCGACAGCAGTCATCGAAGGCGGAGCAGACTTTGACGCTGACGATGAGCCGAACTTCAATCGGGTGGATGGAGTCGTCGCTTCGGTAGAGGCGGGCGCAGCGCGTCCTGAAGGCGGCCGCGAAGGGCGTCCAGGTGGCGGAGGCGATCGCAATCGTCGTCGTCGCGGACGTGGGGGACGGCCTGGCGGCGGAGGCGGACAAGGCGGTCATGGTGGTGGTCACTCGGGCGGCGGTGGCGGGGGGCGCGGGAGACGGTAGGGTTTAGCTGTCGGGTTTTAGCCGTCAGCCATCAGGTATAGCAATTTGTGTGAAGTAAGACAGGGCCGCAGCGATGCGGCCTTTTCTTTTTGATGTCAGAAGGACAGGCGTTTGAAAATGGATTCTGGGATGTGTTCGACGGCGGTCATGATGTAGCGCCAGATTTTTGGGGTGTATAGGACGTCGGGAGTGCGGCGTTCGAGGGCTTGCACGATGTCACTTGCTACTCGCTGCGGATCGGCAAAGCTTGCGGCGTTTTGCAGCTGATCGGTCATAGAGGTCTGCACCGGGCCGGGTTTGATGGTGATGACCTGCACGCCGGCCGGATGAAGACGGCTACGGAGTCCTTGGACAAAGAGGGAGAGCGCTCCTTTAGCGGAACCGTAGACGTAGTTGGAGCGGCGTCCACGATCTCCGGCGACGGAGGTGATTACGGCCAAACAACCGGTCCGCCTTCGTTCCAGGTCGGAGGCGAACCAGGTCAGGAGAGCGGTGGCACTGACAAAATTTACGTGCAATTCTTCCAGCAGAGTATCGACCGAGGTTTCGGAATCCTGTTGGCTGTGCATGGAACCGTAAGACAACAGTACGGTGTCGAAGCCCACGAAACTGCGGTGCGCGACATCGAAAATCGCGGTGTGTTGCTGAATATTGGCCAGGTCGGCGGGGAAGATTTCGACTCTTTGGGCGCCTCGAATCATCAGGTCGGCTTGGATTTCCGCCAGTCGCTGGGACGACCGAGCCACCAGCAGCAACTCGCATCCGCGATGAGCTAACTGACGTTGGACCTCCAGCGCGATACCCGAAGTAGCGCCGAGGATGACGATCTTCTTCATGGCGGAAGGCGCGCCAGCCGAGTCCGGTTGCGTGGTTGTGGGATGGGCGGTGATGGTCATCATCCACGGCCTCCCGTCACGCGCCGCCAGAATGATGACGACATTTTCGGATCGATGTAAGGAACAAAATTGCGCCAACGCGGAAACGACGCTTCGAACAGAGCGGGACTCATGCGAGCGTCTTTTGCAGGGTAGAGCGCTCCGCCGCTTTGCTGGACGACTGCATCGAGCGACTGCATGAGCTTGAGTGTCCGCTCTCCGCGCATGGCGAAGTCAAGCGCGAGGGTGATTCCGGGCCGCGGGAATGAGAGCATTCCAGCCGCGGGCGTGGAGCCGAATTGTTTGAGAACGCCGAGGAACGAGCCCATGCCCGAACGAGCCATCAGGCCGATTAATTCCTTGATGGCATCGACGTTTCCTTCAGGAATAACGCACTGATACTGCAGAAATCCTTGTTTGCCGTAGAGCAGATTCCACTGCCGGATCGAATCGAGCGGATAGAAGAACGAGTCGTAGGGCACGAGTGCAGTGCCGGTTTTCCGTGCGTGAGTTTGATAATACGCACTGTTGAAAGCTCGAATGGAGTGGCGGTTGAGCATCCATGCGGGCATGGCGAAAGGCAGCTTGGGACTATGCTTCGACTTAATTGTTCCAGACTGCGCAGAGGTCCCGGCGGCATGATTTCCGCGAAAGAAGATGCCGCGTAATCCGGCTTGTGAAAAGCAGTCGATCCAGGCCACCGAGTGCTCAAAACTTTCGTTGCTCTGGCAGCTCAGGTCAAGAAAAGTATCGACGGAGTGGAAGGGGATGGTTTCGGCATCGATCCAAGGGCCGGGGACGCGCTTCAGTTGGATGTCGGCCCAGGCGATCACACCGGTGAGACCGAGACCGCCGATGGTGGCGTGGAGCATATCGGCATTCTCGCTCGGACTGGAACCGGAACGGACTGCACGTCACCAGACCGTCGTTCGACCGGTGTAATCCGATCCGGCGAACGTGAGCGCCGAAGGTTCCGGCGCGATGGTGATTCTTGCCGTGAACATCATTGGCAATGGCACCGCCGACGGTGACGAATCGGGTGCCAGGAGTGACGGGAACGAACCATCCCTGCGGAAGAAATACTTCGATGATGTCAGAAAAACTGACGCCGCTTTCGCAGCGCAGCATTCCGGTGGATTCGTCGAAACCAAGAATACGGTTGAGTCTGCGGCAATCGATCAGTTCGCGTCCCGCATTGAGACAGGAGTCGCCATAACTTCTCCCGAGGCCATAAGGCAGCAGGGAACCGGGTGCTGCCGCTCTTAGAATTTCTGGAATCTGATCGTTCCACGCGGGTCTGTGGACGTGCTGGTGCGCAATCTTCGGATAGCGTCCCCAGGAGAAGACCCGCGTGGTCGGCGATGCGACCACACTATGCTTGCGCGAAACGGCAGCGGATTGACCTGACATGAGATATCTATCGAAACAAGTGTTGTGAAAATCGATCTACCAATTCACGTGAATCATGCTGGCGGCGATTACGACCGCCGATGCCGCAGCCACTGCATAGCTAACCGGATCGCGGATCGCGAGCGTGACCGGATCTTCCTTGAGTTCTCCGCGATGCGCCAGCAGCCAGTTGCGGCTGAGCCAGGGTCAATTCCGCACTAGCGCGCAAGAAGGCGTTGCGCTCCAACTCTTGGAACCCGTCCGACCGCGCTTCGATCGGGAGATCGCCGAGATCGCATACCTCCTCCGGCGCGGCGCCGTCGCCGAATATCGAGGCCGCTTGCAAAAGGGCGCGGCCCCGTTCGGACAGCGCGTCGATGCGGGCGGCGATCACGGACTGAACCGTCAGCGGCAGGCCGATTTCCCTTAGCGGGCTCCCTTGCCGAACCTTTTCCCCGTCGTCGGCGAGAGCGCCCTCGGCAATCAAATGCCGGGCGATTTCCTCGATGAACAACGGATTGCCGCCCGTATGATTGATGATCCTCTGTTTCAATCGCTCGGGGAGGTTGCGCCCCGAGAAGATCGTCAACCAGCAGACCGGCCTCGGCCGCGGCGAGCAGAGCCAACAAAATCCTCGTCTCTGTATCCGGCATAGCCAGCCGCTCTTCGGCGGGCCTGCGCGTCGACAGCAAGAGGAACGTCGTTTTGTTGGCCGCGCGCGCCAGCATCGTTAGCGCAGCAAGCAACTCGGAATCGATCCATTGCAGATCTTCGATCACCAGCGCGACCGGGTGCTCTGCGGCGCCGGCGATTTGCTGCAACGTCCGGACGAAAACCGCATGGATCAGATTTCGCCGGTGCTCGGGCTGCGTCTCACCCCAGCCCGCATTGTCGATCCGTGCGCCGAGCAGCGTGCTCGCCGCCAGACGCTCTGTGTCGCCGTTCAGTCCGCCGGTCTCGCAGAGCCGATCGCGAAGCGCCTCGAAATTCGTTTGGCCTCCGGCTTTCAGGGCGGCGACGAGGAGCTTGCGCGCTACGCTCCAGGCCACATTGCGCAAGGTGGCTTCCGCGTCGCACCGCCAGAATTCCCAGCCGCGAAACGCCTCCTCCGCGAGCGCGCCATGGATCAGGCGCGACTTGCCGCAACCCGGCTCGCCTTCGATGGTGATCACACGCGGAACTCCGCGGCGCACATCTTCGGCGGCCTTCGCCAGGATTTCCTGTTCGCGCTCGCGTCCAACAAAAGCGCTGAGGCCGCCCGCCGCCCGGGCTTCCATCGGCCCAAGCCTCTCAGGCCTTTCAAGACGAAGAGCGCGACCTCATGTTCGATGCCGCGCAGCTTGGCTTGGAAGGGCGTGCGCGTCGAAGCGCCCGCTGAGCAGGGCGTGGCAATCGGCGGTGACGACCGTACCGCCTGGAGGCGCGAGCAATTCCGCCCTTTGCGCGATATGAAGGACCGGCCCCGCCGCGTCATAAACCGACGAAAAGTCGTGTCGCACCTGGTGGAGGACGACCTCGCCGGAATGAATCCCGATCCGAACCTGGAGCGCAGGCCGCCTCAGTTTGGCGATTTCCTCATGCATGTACAAGGCCGCTCGACACGCGCGTTCGGCGTGGTCGTCGACGGCGACCGGCGCCCCGAAGAACGCCATCACGCCGTCGCCAGCCTGTTTGCTGACGACGCCTTCGAAGCGGTTGACGGCCCCCTGCATCAGCGACAAGACGGGCTGTATCAGCGCCAGGGCGTCCTCGGGATCGAGCGCGGCGACCATCTCGGTCGAACCCTTGATGTCCGCGAACAAAACCGAGATCAGCTTGCGCTGCGGCTGCCGGGGAGGATCATCTCGAGTTGCGGCGTCCATCGGACTGCTTTGCGGGGTAACACTCAATCGCGAATTTCGTTGCGTTTCATCTGGTGTCAATCACCCCGATGTGGCAAGCTAAATCTTCGTTTGGGGCGAGGCTGGAGTTTTTCCATGACGCGGATCGTCGCAGCGTGTTACGCGCGATTGCGGGCGCTTTGGCGGCGTCCGGGGTTGGCGGCCGCGCGCGCGCCGCAACGGCGGAAGTCAATGCGCGCGTTTACGTCCGGGTGATCGGCGCGATGCTTTCGGCCGCCTACAATCCGCTTTTCGCCGCCGACGCCATCGCGAACACCCGATCGAGCTTCATGGCTCGATATCCCAATCCGACGGAACCGTTGCCCAATCCCATCACGGGCGAGAACCAGGCCTACCCGTTCGGCGGCAACTATGTTTTCGGCGATTGGATGTTCGATCCGAGCTTCCCCGGCAAGCCTTCCGTCGCGACAGTGCTGGGGGACGGATATACAAAGCTTTGGCGCGACGACCTCGCCAAACTCGAACCGGCGATCAAGACCCAGTTGACCGGTATCGTCGTACATTTTCTGGTCAATTCGATCACGGCAAAATTTGGCGACGAAAAGAATACCGATGGAGACGGCCACAAAGTTGCGGTCGGGCCGCCGAACACTGCGGCCGGAGCACAGTCGCCGTCTCGCGACGTAACGGTGTATTGTCCGACGTAGGGCTCGAGGATTGCGGCGGCGAGACGGGCGGCCAGGTCGCAACGCAGGGCGTGGATATCTCGATACCTCGAGACATGTTGTTAGTGCTGTCACGCCGAGGGTGACTGGTTGGTGTGCCCTTAGGGGCGCCTTTCACTCGGAGAGGCTTCAGGTATGTAATGAACAAAACCTGATTTTCTTGTCCATATTTGGGAGGTTCAGATGACGCCAAATCGCCGCAAGTCCGTAACCTGTCTGAACTAACGTGTCGCGGTGTGTATTACGTAAATTTAGTGTCTATTAAAGATTCCTCTTCTGCCGAAGTGCGGGTTCCGCTCGCTAGTAAGCTAGCGAGAGTGCTTTTCTGGATGAGATATTTTTGGACCTTGCCAGTCGAAGTCGTTGGAAATGATCGCACGAAAAAGATCTGGCGTGGGATTTTAAAATTTGCGATCTGTCCTAGACAGAACGCTTTGATATCGCCTGCTGTCAGCACACAATCAGGCTTCAGCTTGATCCACGCGCACACCGCCTCCCCCCGCGCCTCATCAGGTATCCCGAACACCTGCGCCATCTCGATCGCCGGGTGCCGCATCAGAAACGCCTCCACCTCGCTCGGCAGGACCTTTTCGCCTCCCATATTGATAACGTCGCGCACCCGCCCGAGCACCGCGCCATAGCCCTGCTCGTCGATGGCGACGAGGTCCCCCGTGTGCATCCATCCCTCGGCGTCGATCGCCTCGGCCGTCGCCTGAGCGTCGCCCCAGTAGCCGAGCATCACCGAAAAGCCGCGTGTGAAAAGTTCGCCGGCGACGCCGCGGGGAACCACTTCGCCGCGATCGTCGACGATCTTGATTTCGGTATGCGCGGTGATGCGCCCCACCGTGCGAACTCTCCGTTCCAGCGGATCGTCGCGCGCGGTCGCGAGGCCCGCAGCGCTCGTCTCCGTCATTCCGAACGCCGTGACGAGTTCAGGCAAGTGCATTTCGACGACCACGCGCCGCATCAGCGTCTCCGGGCAGGGAGCGCCGGCGATGATGCCGGTTCGCAACGAAGTGACGTCGAACTTCGCGAAGCGGGGATGGTTGAGTTCCGCGGCGAACATCGCGGGAACTCCATATAGGGCCGTGCAGCGTTCTTCCTCGATCGACGCCAGCACCTGGCCCGGATCGAAGCTCGGGCTCGGGTAGATCACGGCCGCGCCGCGCATCGAGGCCATGAGATTGCCGCCGATCGAGCCGAAGGCGTGAAAAAGCGGGACGGGGACGCAAATACGATCCTCTTCCGTGACGCCCAGCCGCTCGCCGCCGAAAAACGCCGAGTTCACCACATTGCGGTGTGACAAGGTCGCCGCTTTGGGCGAACCGGTCGTCCCAGAGGTAAACTGGATCATGGCCGCGTCGTCGGGACGGATGCGCTTGCCGAGCTCCGCCAACCCATCCCTGTCTCGACCGGCGCCGGCTGCGAGAGCCTCTCCAAAAGTCAGCGCGCCGGGTTCGCAGGTTTCCCCGAAGCTGATGAGAAGACGAATTGACGGGATGCGGCTCGCCGGCAATCGGGCGGCGGCCGCAGCGCTCGGCTGCGGCGCCAGTTCGAGCAAGATCGTCGACAGCGAGGCGGCATAGACAAGCGCCGCGCACTCCACCTTATTGACCGCGTACTCCAATTCGCCCGCGCGAAGGCCAGGGTTGATGCCGACGAGAATGAGGCCGACCTTCGCGGCCGCGAATTGAACGACCATCCACTCGGCTGCGTTCGACGACCAGACGCCGATGCGATCCCCCGGCTTCAAGCCTAACGCCAGCAGTCCGAGGGCCGCCAATTCGACCCGCTCGTAAAGTGCGCCATACGACCATCGTATCGAGCGGCGACGCTCGATCACCGCGTCTCGCTCGCTCCAAAGTTTAGCCGCCTCGCCAAAGCATTGTCCGATCGTCTTGTTCAGAAGCGGGACACTCGTCGGACCGCGCATTTCGCTCAGGACGGCGTTTAGATCGCTCATCAGCTTCGTGTCCAAAACCACGACTTCATCGCACGCGGACCGAGACGTCAGAACCTTTAGAACAACTAACAGCCATGGTCCATCAGTCTGGGAGACCGGGGTGCGATTCGAAGCAATGCGGAGCGTTCGCGCCAATCAATTGGCCTACCGCCGCGCCGCGCGGCCTCATCGCGCCACTTTGGTTCGGACTGAGGATATCGGCTCCCATTCGGCGTCAATTGGATCGTGTCCCGAGGGGTGGTGTAGCTGAGGGCTGGTCCACCACGGTTCCGGCTGGGGCCGGATCGGTCAGATGGCCACGGCGGGCAATCCGACGACGGCATCATCGCTCAGAGTGGCGATGGTTTCCAGCGTCATGTAGCGGGCGCGCTGGACGGCCCATTCGTCGTTCTGTTCGAGCAGGATCGCGCCGACGAGGCGGATGATCGGCCTCGTCGTTGGGGAAGATGCCGACGACTTCGGTGCGGCGTTTGATCTCGCCGTTGAGCCGCTCCATGGCCGTTGGTGGAATGGAGTTTTGGCCAGTGGTCGGACGGGAAACGTCATGTAGGCGAGCACGTCGTCCTCGGCTTCGTCCATGAAGCCGGCGAGCTTGGGCAGCTTTGGCGCGCAGTTGATCGGCGACTTTGCGCCACTGCGTCTTGGCGGCCTTGGCGTTGTCCTGGGCGAAGGCGGTGGCGATGAAGGCCGACACGACGCGCCGGCTGCTCTTCCCAGCATGCGCCAGCGCATTGCGCATGGTGTGGACGCGGCAGCGCTGCCAGGTCGCGTTCATCAGTTTGGCGACGGCGGCTTTGATGCCTTCGTGCGCGTCGGAGACGACGAGCTTGACGCCACGCAGGCCGCGACGGCGCAGCTTGCGCAGGAACTCGGTCCAGAAGGTCTCGGCCTCTGAGGGGCCGATGTCCATGCCCAGCACCTCGCGCCGGCCATCGGCATTGACGCCGACGGCGACGATTACGGCGACCGAGACGATGCGATGGTTGCGGCGGACCTTCACGTAGGTCGCGTCGAGCCAGACATAGGGCCACTCGCCTTCCAGCGGGCGATCGAGGAAGGCTTTCACGCGCGCGTCGATCTCCTCGCACAGCCGGCTGACCTGGCTCTTCGAGACACCCGTCCCGCCCATCGCCTTGACGAGGTCGTCGACCGACCGGGTCGAGACGCCGTGGACGTAAGCCTCCTGGATGACTGCAGTCAGCGCCTTCTCCGCCATGCGGCGCGGTTCCAGAAAGCTTGGAAAGTACGAGCCCTTGCGCAGTTTCGGGATGCGCAGCTCGACCGTTCCCGCCCGTGTTTCCCAATCCCGGTCGCGGTAGCCGTTGCGCTGGGCGAGCCGGTCAGCGGATCGCTCGCCATGTGCGGCGCCGGCTTTGGCGCCCACCTCCATCTCCATCAGCCGCTCGGCGGCGAAGCCGATCATATCGCGCAGAATATCGGCGTCGGGGGCCTTCTCCACAGCCGTGCGAAAGTTCATTCTCTCCTCGGTCATTGACGGGTCCTTGGTTGCGTTGAGATTCGCAACCCGACCCTAACCGGGGAACCGCCAATGGCCACCGCAAACCGCTCGCTCGCTACGGCGCAATGGAGAGCGCGCTTCGCGAGCGGCTTGCTACCGCAGAGCTACACCACCACCGGGGACACGATCAAGGTTCGCGCGAAACCTTCGCCCGACGCGCGGCAGATCGGCGCGCGCGCATCCCTTCCGTGGCGACGGCGCGTCGGCGGCTGACGCCGCAGTTTGGCAGGGGCGGCGCGGCCCTCGCAACAGAAAGCCTAGTCATCGGCTCGCCGAGAGCGCCCTGCAGCCCCGCGCATTGCGCTTTTTGAGGCTCGACAACCGGTCCGGCCTACGCCCTAGGTGACGCGCGGAAGCCCGGATCGGATGTGCAAAATCTCCGGGGCCCCGCACGCGGTGGGCGGAGAAAGGCTTCTCCAAGGCTTAGGAACTAAAGGGCGTGATTGATGACCGACTGGACAGGCGGATACGTGACCGACGTGGCCTACACATATGGGTATTACGAAGCCCTAAATCCGTTGCGAGCTAAGCTGCCGCTCACCAACGCCGGCATTTCCGTCCCCCAGTTTGGGACGGCTTGCGAACTTGGTTTCGGGCAAGGCCTTAGCGTCAATCTGCATGCCGCCGCTTC
Source organism: uncultured Acidobacteriaceae bacterium (assembly GCA_963807725.1). Taxonomy (GTDB): domain Bacteria; phylum Acidobacteriota; class Terriglobia; order Terriglobales; family Acidobacteriaceae; genus Acidiflorens. Next base: position 9,088 of record CAWECL010000018.1, on the reverse strand, counting down.
GGTCACCCGCTGGTACGGGACCGACCTAAACCCCTCTCAAGCTTTATTCGCCCAGCAATTGGCCGCGGCCTCGGGCGCCGGCGCGGAGCTATTTGATGATGGGTTTCAAGACTTCATCAATCGACCTGATCTGCCGGATTTCGACTTCGTTGGACTTCACGGCATCTGGGAGCTGGATTTCGGACGAGAACCGCCGGGCGATCGTCGAGTTCTTACGCCGGAAACTGAAAGTCGGCGGCGTGTGCTATATCAGCTACAATGCTCTTCCCGGCTGCGCCTCGTTTTTTCCGGTGCGCGAGCTTCTCATCGGACACGCAGAATCGATGGGCGTTCAGGGACGCGGGATCGTCTCTCGCTTTGACGAAGCGCTCGCGTTTTTCGACCGGGTGTTAGAGGCCCAGCCGCATTTCGCCGCAGCCAATCCGCACGCATTTGCGACCTTCAATCAACTCAAGGCCCAGAGCCGGAATTACGGCGTACATGAATATTTCAATCGGAACTGGTTGCCGATGAATTTCTCGACGCTTGCGGATTGGTTGAAGCCCGCGAAGCTTAGCTTCGCTGCGTCGGCCGCCCCGATCGACCAACTCGACGGGGTGGTTCTGAACGAAAATCAGACAGCCTTGATGCGCGATATACCGGACCCTATCCTGCGGCAAAACGTCTACGATTTTATTCATAACCGAAGGTTTCGGCTAGACTATTGGATCAAAGGCTCAAGGACTCTCTCCTTGCCAGAGCAGGAGGAAAAGCTCAGGGCGCTGACAATTCTCCTCGTCACGCCACGCGCCGATATTCCTTTGACGGTGGCGACCTATGGAGGGGAAGCCGCACTCAACGAACCGATCTTCGCTCCCCTCTTGGACCTTCTGGCCGATCATGCGCCGAAGTCGCTCGGCGAGCTCGAATCCGCGCTCAAGGGGCAAGGACTTATTCTCTCGACAATCGTTCAATCAGCAATCATCCTGATGAGCGGCGGTCACATTTGTCTTGTGCAGGACGAAGCCATTTCGGCGGCAGCGAGAGCCCGGACCGAGCGCCTCAATACGACCCTCATACATCAATCCCTGTCAAACGCGGATCTGAGCGTCCTCGCGAGCCCCGTGTCCGGCGGCGGCGTGCGCATTCAGCAATTTCAGCAGATGTTTCTTCTCGCGCTTCGCGACGGCCGCAAGCTGCCCCAGGAGTGGGCGGAGTTCGTCTTTCAGCGTATGACCGCGCAGGGGCGGCAGTTCGTTCTCAACGGCAAAACGTTGGAAACCGAGGACGAAGGTCGTCAGGCGTTGCTCGACGACGCTACGACATTCGCTGACAAACAACTGCCGATCTTGAAGGCCTTGCAGGTGGTGTGAGGTCCCTCGCCGCCCGCCCCTCTCCCGAACGGGAGAGGGGCGCGGAGGGCGCTTCTTATGCTGCTCGGAGATGATTTTGGTCGCCGGTCATGAGCCTACCCTCCTGCCGAACAGCCTCTAATACACCCTCGCCTTCGGCTCGATATAAGCCACCTCATTGCTCATCGTGTACGCGTGCACGGGCCGGTAATCGATCCGCACTTCATACTTCTCAGGTTCGATCCAGGCGAGCGTGTGCTTCATCCAGTTGACGTCGTCGCGTTGCGAATAATCTTCGCGGGCGTGGGCGCCGCGGCTCTCGGTGCGGTTGAGGGCGCCGTCCATCGTCACCACGGCTTGCACGATGAGATTGTCGTATTCGAGCGTCTCGATGAGGTCCGAGTTCCAGATGAGGGAGCGGTCGGTTACCTTCACGTCGACGCTTGAGCGCCAAGCCGCGTGGATGCGTTGGCTCCCTTCCTGAAGCGTCTCGCCGGTGCGGAACACCGCGCAATTCTCCTGCATCACGCGTTGCATGTTTATGCGAAGTTCGGCGGTCGGCGTGGCGCCGCTCGCGTGGCGGAATTTGTCGAGCCGGGAAAGCGCATAATCGGCGCTGTCCTTGGGCAGATCGGGTTGGCGTTCGCCGGCCTTGAACTTCTCGCCGGCGCGCAAGCCCGCGGCGCGGCCGAAAACGACGAGGTCGATCAACGAATTCGAGCCCAGTCGATTGGCGCCGTGCACGGAAACGCACGCGGCTTCGCCGAGCGCCATCAAACCCGGCACGATCGCGTCGGGGTCGCCGTCGACTTTCGTCAGCACCTCGCCGTGAAAGTTGGTGGGAATGCCGCCCATGTTGTAGTGCACGGTCGGCAGGACGGGGATCGGCTCCTTCGTCACATCGACGCCCGCGAAAATGCGCGCGCTTTCGGAGATGCCGGGCAGGCGTTCGTGCAGCCCTTCGGGTCGAGATGATCGAGATGCAGATAAATGTGGTCCTTATTCTGGCCGACGCCGCGGCCCTCGCGGATCTCGATCGTCATCGAGCGGCTGACAACGTCGCGCCAGGCAAGGTCCTTCGCATGCGGCGCGTAGCGTTCCATAAAACGCTCACCGGCCGCATTGACGAGATAGCCGCCTTCGCCACGCGCACCCTCGGTGATGAGGCAGCCCGCGCCATAAATGCCGGTCGGATGGAACTGGACGAACTCCATGTCCTGCAAAGGTACGCCCGCGCGCAGCGCCATCGCGTTGCCGTCGCCGGTGCAGGTGTGGGCGCTGGTCGCCGAGAAATAGGCGCGGCCATAGCCGCCGGTTGCCAGCACGGTCATTTGCGCACGGAAACGATGAATCGTGCCGTCGTCCATCTTCACGCCACCACGCCACGGCACTCGCCCTTCGGCGTCGCGGATGAGATCGATGGCGAAATATTCGACGAAGAATTCGCACTTCGCTTGAGCGATTGGCTGATAGAGCGTATGCAGGATGGCGTGACCTGTGCGGTCGGCGGCGGCGCAGGTGCGCTGGGCGATGCCCTTGCCGTATTCGGTCGTCATGCCGCCGAAAGGGCGCTGATAGATCTTGCCTTCCTCGGTGCGCGAGAACGGCACGCCGTAATGCTCGAGTTCATAGACCGCGGCGGGAGCGTTGCGGCACATATATTCGATCGCGTCCTGATCGCCGAGCCAGTCCGAACCCTTGATCGTGTCGTACATATGCCAGCGCCAGTCATCCTCGCCCATATTGCCGAGCGCCGCCGAAATGCCGCCTTGCGCGGCGACCGTATGGCAGCGCGTCGGGAATACCTTGGTGATGCAGGCGGTCTTGCAGGCCCGTCTGCGCGCAGCCGACGCTCGCGCGCAAGCCCGCGCCGCCGGCGCCGACGACGACCACGTCGTACGTATGATCGGTGATCGGATAGGCCTTGCCGCCGATCGCGGGAGCGCTCGCGCCGTTGGAGCCGTTGGTAGCCATCCTGAGCCCTTCAATTGTACGCTTTCAAACGAAGCTGATGCGCAGCGCCGCGTAGACGCACGCCACGCCGAGCGCGGCCGCGAAAAAGCGCGTTGGCGATCAGCGCCCATTCGCGCGCGTGGCCGCGGAGATAGTCGAGAATCACCGAGCGCATGCCGATCTGCATATGGTAGACGCCGACGATAACGAACAGGAGTAGAGCGATCGCCGGCATCGGCTGGGCAAGTTCGGCTCGCACGCCGTTATAATCCTTGTGCAGGAGTGAGAGCAGGAGCCAGACGAAGGCGAACGTCAGCGGCACAAGCGCGAGCGCGGTCAGGCGCAGCCGCCACGATTCTTCGCTGCCCCAGATGCGCGGAGCCGAGGCAACGAACGCGGCCGAGCGGGGTGCGGAAAGGGCTGGTTTTCATGGAGAATTGTCTCGTTCCGTTCAGCGTACGGCGTAGCCGATGGTCCAGATGATCGACGGTCAGCGCGATGCCGCCGATCAGGGTCGCTTGCGCGAGTTGCTCGCGACCTGGGTCCTCGAGGCCATAACCCGCTTCCCACACGAAATGCCGGAGGCCGCCCAGCATGTGATGGATGAGCGCCCAGGTGAAACCAAACAAAATAAGCCGACCGATTATCGAATGAATGAAACCGGAGAAAACCGCGAACGCCGCGGCGTCCGCGGAGGCGGAGATCAAGAACCAAGCGAGCAGCAACACGCCGAGATAAAGCCCTACGCCGGTTATTCGGTGGACGATCGACATCGCCATCGTCAGCGTGAAGCGGTATATCTCGAGGTGCGGCGATAAAGGTCGCGCGCGCGGCGCCTTCGGCGCTGTTTGGGTCGAGGGCATGCCCGAGACTCCGATTGAACCATCGTCGAGGCTTTTAGACCCGCGCGAACGCCGCTGCAACGCCAGGCTTGTTCGCCGATAGTCCAATTGGCCTCGACGTCGCTGAACGTGATGCGCGCCTTACGCGCCTTCGAGCTTTTTCGCCGCTTCCTCGGCGATCGCGAGCGAAGCGGTGAGGCCTGGGCTTTCGATGCCGAACAGATTGACGAGGCCGGGGACCCTGTGCAGTTCTGGACCGTCGATGCGAAAATCGGCGGCGGGATCGGCGGGGCCGCCGATCTTGGGTCGCACGCCGGCATAGGCAGGCGTCAGCGCATCATCGGGAAGCGTCGGCCAGTAGCGCCGGATCGCGTCGGCGAACCCCTCTGAGCGGCGCGCGTCCACGCTATAACTGACTGTGTCGATCCATTCGACATCGGGGCCGAAACGGGCTTGGCCGGCGAGGTCGAAGGTCAGATGAACGCCGAGGCCGTGCGTATGCGGAGCGGGATAGATGAGGCGGCGGAAGGGCGCGCGGCCTCGGAGCGCGAAATAATTGCCCTTCGCGTAGCGCGTCTCGGGGACGTAGCCGGGATCGAGACCGGAAATGGCGCGCGCCACTTCGGAGGCCATGAGCCCCGCGGCATTGACGAGGATTTTGGTCGTCAGCCGCATCGGCTCTTCGCCGCCCGTCTCGACCACAAATCCATCGGCCTCGACATAAGCGCGCAGGAAGGGCGTGAGGAACGCGAAGGCCGCGCCGCTCTCCGCGGCGTCGCCTTGCAAGGCGAGCATATAGGCGTGGCTGTCGACTATGCCGGTCGTCGGCGCCATCAGCGCCCCGACCGTCTTGAGGTCGGGCTCCAACTGGCGCGTCACCGGGGCGCTCAGCATCTCAAGTTCCTCGACGCCGTTGGCCGCGCCTTTTCGGGCCAGCGCTTCGATCGCGGCGAGTTCGGCTTCGTCGGTGGCGACGATCAGCTTGCCGCAGCGCGCATGCGCGACGCCGTGTCCTTCGCAGAATTCGTAAAGCGCGTTCCGCCCGGCGACGCACAAACGCGCCTTGAGGCTCCCGGTCGGGTAGTAGATGCCTGAGTGAATCACCTCGCTATTGCGCGAGGACGTCTCGGAGCCAATCCCGCCGGCCGCATCGATCACGACCACCGAGCGGCCGGTCAGCGCGAGTGTGCGGGCAATCGCCAAGCCGATGACGCCGGCGCCGACAACGAGCGCGTCTATATCGCTCACGAAAGCGCGCCTTTGAACCCGGTGGACGTGAAGCAGAGACTTACGCGCCCGTCTCCCATGGAGTATCCCTCAGGTCGCCCGTCGCGCCTTAAGGGTGCGCTTCATCCGATTTCGTCGAAATCCACGCTCGCCACCGGCGCGTTCCCGTGCAGCAGCTCGACCGCCGCGATGAGTTGGGTGTCTTTGGCAGCATCCGGCGGCACGTAGGCGTCCGAGCCGGTCTTTTCGTCGTCGCCGTTCTTGAGATGGCCGGCGAGCGAGGCCTCGCCGCGGCTTCCGACCTTGCCCTTGAGATCGTCGGGGATGTTCTCGAGCACCCTGTAGTCGGGCTCGATGCCCTTGGCCTGGATCGAGCGGCCCGACGGCGTGTAGTAGCGCGCGGTCGTCAGCTTCAGCGCGCCGTTCTCGACGAGCGGCAGCACCGTCTGCACCGAGCCCTTGCCGAACGAGCGGGTGCCGATCAGCGTCGCGCGCTTGAGGTCCTGCAGCGCGCCGGAGACGATCTCGGACGCCGACGCGGAGCCGCCGTTGATCAGCACGACCAGCGGCTTGCCGTCGGAGAGGTTATAGCCCGAGCGCGCCGTCGTAGGCCTGATACTGGTCGGCGGTGCGCCCGCGCGTCGAGACGATCTCGCCCTTGTCGACGAAGGCGTTGACGACCTCGATCGACTGCGTCAGCAGACCGCCGGGGTTGTTGCGCAGGTCGAGGATGTAGCCCTTCAGCTTGTCGGCCCCCGGATTGGTCGTTGAACTTGGCGAGCGCGACCTTCAGCGCGTCGAAGGTCTGCTGATTGAACTGCGTGATCCGGATATAGCCGATGTCGCCGCTCTCGACGTGCGAGCGCACCGGCTGCACGTGGATGATCTCGCGAACGATCGTGAATTCCTTGCCGTCCTTGGTCGCCGCCGCGATGACCGTCAGCCGGACCGAGGTCTTGGCGGGCCCGCGCATGCGGTCGACCGCCTCCTTCAGCGACAGGCCCTCAACCGGCGTATCGTCGATTTTGATGATCAGGTCGCCCGACATCATGCCGGCGCGCGCCGCGGGCGTGTCGTCGATCGGGCTGACGACCTTGACGAGCCCGCCTTCCTGCATCACCTCGAGGCCGAGGCCGCCGAATTCCTCGCCCTTCATCGTGGTCTGGAATTCGTTGAGCGCCTTGGGATCGAGATAGTTCGAATGCGGATCGAGCGAGGCGAGCATGCCGTTGATCGCCCGCCTCGATCATTTTCGCTGCGTCGGGCTGCATCGACGTAGAAGTCGTAGTCGCAGCGCCTTCTCGAACACGAGTTTGTAAGAGCGCGAGCCCTTCTCGGCGGCGCCGAGAACGGCGGCCGGCGCGCACGCGCGACCGCGACGCCGCGCGCCGATGCCCAGCGCGTCCCGACAGCAGATATGAGACGGCGCGCGCGTCATCGGCTCGCTTCCTCTGCGCTCAGTTCGGCTTGTGGCTTCGGCGCGTCGGCGATCGCGGCGGCGGCGGCAGGCGCGGCGGCCTTCGGCGGCGTCGCGTCGGCGACGCGCGTCGGCGCGCTTGACGCCATGCAGAAGGTCGACGGCCGCGATGAGCTGCTTGTCCTTCTTCGCGTCGGGCGGCACATAGGCCTGCGAGCCGGTCTTCTCGTCGTCGCCGTTCTTCAGGTGGCCCTTGAGCGAAGCCTCGCCCTTGGTGTCGTCCTTGCCCTTCAGATCGTCGGGCACGTCCTCGAGGATCTCGATGTCGGGCTCGATGCCCTTGGCCTGGATCGAGCGGCCCGACGGCGTGTAGTAGCGCGCCGTCGTCAGCCGCAGCGCGCCGTTCTCGCCGAGCGGCATGATCGTCTGCACGGAGCCCTTGCCGAAGGAGCGGGTGCCGATCAGCGTCGCGCGCTTGTGATCCTGCAGGGCGCCGGAGACGATCTCGGACGCCGAGGCCGAGCCGCCGTTGATCAGCACGACCAGCGGCTTGCCGCCGGAGAGGTCGCCGCCCGGGCTGCGCGTTGAAGCGCTGGGCGTCGTCGGGATTGCGGCCGCGCGTCGAGACGATCTCGCCCTGGTCGAGGAAGGCGTTGACGACCTCGATCGACTGGTCGAGCAGGCCGCCGGGATTGTTGCGCAGGTCGAGGATGTAGCCCTTGAGCTTGTCGCCGGGGATTCCGTCTGCGAACTTCTCCATCGCGGCTCTTGCAGGCCGTCGGCGGTCTGCTCGGTGAACTGGGTGATGCGGATATAGCCGATGTCGCCGTCCTCGACATGCGAGCGCACCGACTGAATCTTGATGACGTCGCGGACGATCTTGAAGTCGAGCGGCGTCCTTCGTCGGCGCCGCGCATGATCTTCAGCGTGACCGCCGAATTGATCGGCGCCGCGCATCTTGTCGACCGCCTGGTCGAGCGTCAGGCCCTGCACGCTCTCGCCGTCGATGCCGATGATGATGTCGCCGGACTGGATGCCGGCCTTGGACGCCGGCGTGTCGTCGATCGGCGTGACGACCTTGATCACGCCGTCCTCCTCGGTCACCTCGATGCCGAGGCCGCCGAACTCGCCCTTGGTCTGCACCTGCATGTCGCGATAGGCCTTGGCGTCCATGTAGCTCGAATGCGGATCGAGCGAGGACAGCATGCCGTTGATCGCGGCCTCGATCAGCTTGGCTTCGTCGGGCTTCTCGACGTAGTCGGTGCGGATCTTCTCGAACACGTCGCCGAACAGATTGAGCTGACGATAGGTGTCGGCCGCCGCCGCGTAGGCGCTCGGGCGCCACTGTGACAGCGACTTGCGGCGCAAAAAGCCGCAGCTGCCGCGCCGAGCGCGACGCCCAACGCCAGATAAGAAACTTTGCGAATCATCCGCGCGCCTTTTCGTTGTTTGTTTTCGCCCACCACGGCCCAGGATCGATCGCCGTCTCGTTCTTTCTTAATTCGATATAGAGAACGGGCTGCGCGGCGCCAATAGCGGCCGCCGCGGCCGTTCTCGCCGCCCCGTCGCCCATCGACGGCCACCGGCTCGCCGGCCAGCACGAATTGACCGACCGACACGTTGATTCGCTCCATGCCGGCCAAGACCATATAGTAGCCCTCGCCGGCGTTGAGGATCAAGAGTTGTCCGTAAGTCGGTAAGGGCCCGGAGTAGACGACCCAGCCGTCGACCGGCGTAGACGACGGTCGCTCCCGGCGGCGTCGCGATCGAAACGCCCTTCTCGGCGCCGCCGAACCCAGTCGGGAGCGCCGTAGATCTTCATGACGGCCCTGGCGACCGGCAACGCGAGCGTGCCTTGGCGTCGGCGAAGGCGACGCGGCTTGAGCGCGCAGGATCGGTCCTTGCCGCGCCGCGCGGGGGCGACGTCGCCGCGATCGCGGCCGCGGCGGCCGCCGGCGCGCTTTCGCGGCGCGGAATCTCGCTTTCCATCCGGGCGATCAAATCTTTGAGACTGGCGGCCTGACTGGCGAGTTCGGTGGCGCGCTTGCGCTGGCGTCGAGCGCGCCCTGGGCGTCGGCGAGCGATTGCTGGCGGGCGGCGATCAGTTCGGTCAGCCGCGTCTTGTCGAGCGCGAGGCTCTCGGCGCTTGCACGAGGTCGTCGCGCTGCTTGGCGACTCGAGGCTCGCAGATCATCGAGCTTTTCGAGGTCGCGCGCCGCTTCGGCGGCTTCGTTTTGCATTTTCCGGCACGGCGGGGCACTGCGTTCGTCATCGCCGCGCGCACCGGCTTCGACCATGTCGTTCGGCTTGACGAGGAT
>CAWECL010000017.1:0-55773 GCA_963807725.1 uncultured Acidobacteriaceae bacterium | reverse complement strand
TGGACATGGCAAAGTACGCCGGGCTGGCGTTACTACTGGTTGGGACCGCGGGAATGGCGGTTGCAGGTGCGCCTCTCAGCGCGCCTGAGATTGATCCCGCCATGGGAATTGGCGCACTGGCGCTTCTTTCCGGTGGGCTGCTGGTGATTCGTGCACGTCGAAAAAAATATTAAAGGAATGAACATGACAAAATTCGCTGCTTGCGCATTACTCTTGATCGGAATCGCCGGAATCGCAGGCGCAACTCCGGTTGGAGCGCCTGAAATCGATCCAGCTTCCGGCATGTCCGCCCTAGCACTTCTGACCGGCGCGCTGCTTGTGATTCGGTCTCGGCGTAAGAATTAGGACGCGATGCCGAGACTCGCGGGTTTCGTACTGCTCCTGATCGGGAGCGCCGGGTTTCGCATTCGCGGGACTCAATTCCATCGTGCCGGAGATCGATCCCAGCATGGGAATCGGCGCCCTCGCGCTACTCTCCGGCAGTTTGTTGGTGCTGCGGGCCCGACGTAAGAAGTAGAAGGTTATCCGTTTGTAAGCGGAACGCTCTCCGGCGCGGCCTCTTCGGCATTCTTCCGGAAAGGCTGCGCCAGCATGAAGCCAATCCCCAGGCTCTTCTCGTTCTGAAACCCTTTTAGCCCTGTCACGATCCCATCATCACCGGCCGCCGGCGCTTCCGTATAAGTTCCGAACAGATGGTCCCACAAGGGGAAGATGTCGCTCAAATTCTTGAACTGCTCGCCAACTTCTTCCGAGTGATGGATGCGATGCATATCGGGTGTGACGAATACTGCCCGTAGCGGCTTGTCCAACCAGCGCGGCAGGGATGCGTTCGCGTGCGCGAAAAACTCTGCAACACGCTGCCCAGTTCGGCGATCAATACCGCCACCAGCGGTGGCGCGAGCACCGCCACCGCAAGAAGGTACGCGCCCTGGGTCAAGACTAATCCTCAAGGATGTACTCGGAGCCCGGTGGAAACATCAAAATCCGGATCGGAATGATGCACCTGATGGAATCGCCACAACGTGCCCACCGAGTGGCTGAACCGATGGGTGGCAGTATATTCAGCAGGTCCAGCGCGAGGATCGCAATAACACAGCGCACCGGAAAGGGGAGCCAGGGTCTTGTTCAACATCCAGAATCGGCTGCCCCGACATTGGCGGCCATCGCTCACGGGACTGATCCGGTACAGCACCATGTGGCTGCGGTGCATAGATATCAGCAGGATGGCCCATGCTTGCCCCAGCGGCGCCCCGTCCCGTCGAAGTCGCGTTTCGGCCGGAAACGATTTCCCAAATGGCGCACGCCAGGAATGCGCCACCAGCACGAATCCAGTAGGCGGCGCTTTCAATTCGAGCCCAATACACGGTTTCTTATGGTAAGCGCGGCGGATCGAATCGTCAATGGCGGCGGTACCGATAGTACTCTGGTAAGGTTTTCACCCAAGCGACTTAATACGGCAAAAACGCTAGTATCGAGACATGCTGGTGCATGGCCTTTTTTTCCTGGCGGCCCTCGCCGTTAAGCAGGATCAGACCCCGCTCCGGTCCGGTTGCGAGGCCGGAGATGAAACCGATCGCCACGCTCGCGGCCGGAACTGCCGTCGAAGTGCGTTTCCGAGTAGCGGACGGCTCGGATTTATTTCAAAATCGCGGCCACCGTCGATGGCCAGCCGGTAGTGGGTTATGTACCGGCATCGGCGCTATCGAACGTCGATCAATTCGAGCAGCAGCGCAACGCCGCGGCCTCGCTCGATTCGTCTCGCTCCCTCAATCCGGCCGCGGCAGTGTCCAAAATGGAAGCGGAGTCCAAGAAACTGGTCGCGCGATCGAGCGACCCCGAGCTGAAACATGCCAGCCAAGTTCTTGAAGCGAACCAGCCCACGCGGAGCGCTCGAACTCCTGGAACCGCTGCTCAAGCGCGATCCCAGGAATCCTGATTTGTTGTTGTTGGCCGGCTTGGCGGCTTATCGCGCCGATCAGGCGCGCACCGCGCTGACTACTGGAAGCAATCGCTGGACTTGAAGCCCAATGATTCTCTCCTCGCATCTACGACAAAGTGCGCCGGGAATCCGAGGCGGATCGCAGCGGCGACAAAATTTATGGCTTGCATGTCGCGCTGCGCTACGAAGGGCAGACCCTTCCGGCCGACACAGCGCGCGCCGTGGTGTCTACGCTGGATGAAGAGTTCAGCCGGGTCTCGAGCCTGTTGGGATGCTGGGCTGACGAACGCATCGTCGCCATCGTGCAAAGCCGCGAAGCCTACCTGCGCAGCACGGGCGCAGCGGAGTGGAGCGGCGGACAATACGACGGGCGCATCCATATTTCATGGATGGAGGGAACGGATGTGAGCCGCGAGATGCGCCGGAGGTTGGCGCATGAGATGGTGCACGCCTGTCTGACGAATCTTGCAGCCGGGGGATCGCCCGCGCTCTCGCCTGGCTGCAGGAGGGTCTGGCACAGAAGATCTCCGGCGATACGCTATCCGTGGCAGCACGCGACCGGTTGCGCGAGCTTGCGGAAGCGCACCAGATCCCACGATCGGAAGACCTGCGGCAGAATTGGTCGCGCATGAGCACGGAGAACGCGCGCATCGCCTACAATCTGGCTCTGGCAGCCGCCGATGCTTTGTACGACAACTACAGCAGCTACGGAATCCGGAATGTGGTCAGCAATCCGCAGGTGCTCCAGCAAGTGACGGCGGACCTGGATAAAAAGCTCGGGTTGTAACGAGTGTTACCGAACCGCGACCGCAAGGGAGTGACCATGGGCCTGCGGCCCACCAAAGGTGATGAAGACGCCAAGTGGGGCGGACCCCCTGGTCCGCGCGGGTCCCCCTGGACCCGCTCTTCAGGATTTCGTATTTCCTCAGCAGGCCGACGAGGGCGTCGGCCGCGGACCAGGGGGTCCGCCCTACTTGGCGTCTTCAACGGAGCGCTACCACGACAGCGCAGTATCGTGTAGCGCTCCCTTGCGGTCGCGGTTCGGTAATAGGCACCCCGTTACCGAACCGCGACCGTAAGGGAGTCGGTGCTTAAGACGCGATGGAAACCACTCCCCGCTCCTTGAGACCACTCAGGGCCAGGCCGTAGCGGCCGCGCACGCCGGTTTTTTCGAAGATGTGCTTCAGGTGGATCTTCACCGTGCCCGGCCGGATGCCGAGCTCCGACGGCGATTTCCTTGTTCTTGAAGCCTTGTTCCACCAGTTGCAGAACCTGCTGCTCGCGCGGAGTCAGTTCAGAGCGTGGATGGCGTCCGGTCTGCAAGGAATCCCGGAATACGGAATCCTCCATCCAGGTACGGCCGCTCGCGACGGTCCGGAGGCAGGCCAGCAGGCTGGTGAGCTCGGCCGTCTTGCGGACGATTCCGCTGGCGCCGGCCTGCAGCAGGCGCAGGGCCTCGGCTTCGGTCATGGAGACGCCCCAAACCATCAGAATGGGTGCGGCACTCAGCCGCTTTGCGGTCATGAATCCAATCCAGTACCGCTCGCATTCCGAAGCCTTTATCCAGGACCACGATATCGGGCGACTTGGCGCGCATGAATTCGGAAGCGAGCCTCGAGCGAGTTCAGGGTTTCCACAAACTCCAGGTCCGGGCTAGCACCCCAGCAGGTTCTTGAGCCCCTCGGCGGTGATCGGCTGCGTGTCGCAGATTGCTATGGTTTGTTTTACGTGAGTTTCGGGCATTTTCTTTCTTTTGTTAGCGACACACCCTTTTTCATCGCGGTGAGGGCAACATTGCCAACATTACCAATATCTTGACTGGCTGACCTTATCGGCGAGGGCGTTCGAAAGTTTAGTTGAATCAGGGGCGGAAGGCTCTCATGTTATCATCACTTCTAGCCGATTTGATCGATAGGACTTCCAAAGGAAGAGGTCCGTCCAGCGCCAATGCCCCAGCCGGAAGCCGCCAGAAACAGTGGTAAATGGAAGGCGCTGTTCATCTGCCCGAACTCTAAGATAGCGAGAGAGTTAGGTCCACTTCTTAACCACTTTTTGCCGGCTTTCACCAGCCACGAAATCAACAACTATCCGAACCGGCATCAAATCACCGACGCTGCTGGCCGCCCATGCGCCTAGCCTATGCTTCGTAGAGGTAAGCGACCCGCCCGAGCGCGGACTGGCCCTCATCCCCGAGTTGCTCCGGGTAGATCCCAAGTTGCCCATCGTGGTGGTGCTTGCCAACAACAATCCGGAGCTGGTCCTGCGTTGCCTGCGGCAGGGCGCCAGCGATTTCCTGCTGCAGCCTTTCACCATTGAGCAAGTGGATGGAGCGCTCCAAAAAATTGCGAGACTGCATCCGGGGCGCACCAAGAATCCTGGAAAAGTGTACTGCGTCATGCCCGCCAAGGGCGGCTGTGGCGCCAGCACCATTGCGAGCAATTTAGCTTATCAACTCAAGCGTTTAGGCGACAAACGTATTCTATTGGCTGACCTCGATCCGCTGGCCGGAACGATGTCGTTTCTTCTGAAAATCAAGTCCAGCTACAGCTTCATGGATGTGCTGCAGCGCTCCGGCGAGATGGACGTGGATCTGTGGAAAGCCGTGGTCACCAGCCGGCAGGGTGTGGACGTGCTCCTTTCTCCCGAAGTGATGGCGGAAGGCGTGAGCGAGGTTGCCGACGCCCGCAGCATCATCGAATACGCGCGAGGCACCTATGAGCTTGTGGTGCTGGACGCCGGTGGCGTCTATGGAGATTGGAACCTCAGCCAGGCGCAGATGGCCGACGAGATCCTGCTGATCACCACCAATGAGCTGACTTCCCTGCAGGCCGTTCAAAGATCGCTGACTTATTTGGACAACAACGGCGTGGAACGTTACAAAGTCCGGCTGATCGTGAACCGGTACGATCGCCACGTGGGATTGAGTAAGGACGTGATCGGTACCGCTTTGCACATGGACATTTTCCACCTGATGCCCGCCGACTACGACGCCATTCAGAAAGCCTTGATGGAAGGCAAGCCTCTCGCGCAGAACACCAGTTTCGGCAAGAGCGTTATCTCGCTGGTGGATCGGCTGGCCGGAAGTTCGGAGGCCCCCAAGAAGGGGACTTCGTTGTCTGGATTGCTGTCGCTTTTTTCCCGAACTTCTTCTTAGGAACTAAAACCAAAAGCACCGACTCGCCGTTACGGTCAGGGCTCGGTAACCTCTTTCCGAGCCGCGACCGTAGGCGATTCCGCCTGCCAACCAGTGTCGCGTCTACTTCGGCCGGGCCTCCACGCAGAACAGCTTACCCGATGGTCTCGCAGCTCACCACCTCGAAATCCGGCGCTCTCCAGCATTCTGAACACCTGCGGTTTACGGAAAAAATATACCGGGCAGCCGCGGATGTATTGCAAGCCGCACCTTGCGCACCGGCATGCGCCAGGTCCAGAAGCGCGGCCAAGCGGAGAGAAATGTCTCGCTGGTGAAATTGCGGATCAGGCGCAGGCGCTCGGGCGGGTCCTGGATGTAATCCCAGAATCCGATGGCGATGGTGATGTCGAACTTCCGTTCGGTTTTCCAATTCAGAGACATCGCTCAGCGCAAAGTCGCATTTCGTCGGCCACGCCGTCGCGCTCCACCAGGCCCTGGGCCAGCTTCAGCATGTCCGGAGCCACATCCACGCCGGTTACGCGGGCCGCGCCGCGCTTGGCGAATTCGGTGACGAACCGTCCCGAGCCGCAGCCGATATCGCAGATGGTTTTGCCGCGGACGTCGCCGCATTTTTGCATCACCCAGTCGAACCGCTGGTAGATGTCTTTGCGGAAAAATCGGTCCAGGAACCGGCTGACCCGCTCTTGTTGTCGCCCGTATAAATGGCGTCGAACTCGGCCGCGATGGTGTTCCAGAACCGGGCCACCTGCGGCATATTGTCTTGCTTCATCCGGAGATCGCTTCCTTTAACGAAAACACGGGCGCGGACTCGGCCAGCCCACTGTCGCGAAAGCTGGAAAACTCGCCAGAGCCAGAAGCCTGCGCAATCGAGTTTCCGTATCGCGCAAGTTCGTATAGTGCCGGAGCCGTCGATTTCAGCGGACCCGGTAGTCGCGGCTGTTCCGGGATCCAGTTCCCAGGGATGCACATAGCTGACCACCGGCAACCCCTCGCGCCACGCCCGCGCCACTCCCGCCTTGGTGTACCAATAGGGAAGTAGCCGCAGATATCCGCCGCCGCCGACCGGGAAGTTGGGGCCGCCGCTCCAGCGAAAAGTCGCCATGGGAAATTCGAGGATGGGGCCGAACGGCGTCTCCACGCGAAATGGTCCACGCGGAGCGCTCGGGACGCCGTACGTGTCGTGTTTCACGGGGAAGACGCTGGAATCGTAGCGGAATCCGAGCTCGGCGAGCACATCCAGCGCCCATGCGGATCGGCTGGTGATGGAAAAACTTGGAGCGCGATAGCCGTAAATCTCCGATACCGGCCGGCTTGTTCGATGGCGTTCTTGGCTGCGATCGTGTCTTCGCGAAACTCTTCGGGAGTGAGTTTGTAGATCAGTCGATGCCAGTAGGAATGGCAGGCCGGCTCATGGCCCCGCTCGGCGATCTTGCGCACCAGGTGCGGATATCGTTCCGCCACCCAGCCCAGAATGAAAAACGTAGCTTTTACGTTCTGCAATCGTCCAGCAGATCGAGCATGCGCTCCGTATTCCGCTCGACGCGGCATTCGTAATCGCTCCAGGTTGCGCGTGGGATCATCCCGCGAAGGCCTCAACGTGGAAATAATCTTCCACATCGACGGAGATGATACTCCGGCGGTTCATGCGTAATCTTTAGTATAGGGAAAGATGTTTCTGGTTTCTCGTTTCTGGTTTCTGGTTGTGGGCCGTCACTTCCAAGCGAGCTACGGCGCTCTGTTAGAGCGTGGTACAGCCGAAACTATCGCTACGTTGATCATGCAGAAATAGTAGGGCAGCATCAGCGGCCTCGGACGTAAACGCAATAGGGCGCCGGCGCAGGCCATGGCATAGAAAAGCAACTGCGCGTAGAAAGTGGCCAGGTACACCGGCGAGCTGATAATTGGGAATTTATTGATAGGCGCGCCTGATGGAACTCAAATTCCGCTCAGCCAGCTGGCGAATATTACCCAAGGCAACGGCGCATCCTTTATCTATCGCGAAAACAACTCGCGCTACATCGGAGTGCAATACAGCATCGAAGGCCGCGATCTCGAACGCTCTGTCCGCGACGGTCAAAAAGCAGTTAAGAAAGCCGTGAACTTGCCCCAAGGCTACCGTATGGAGTGGGGAGGCGAATATAGCCAGTTCCTCGAAGCCGAATCGCAGATGTACTTGATCGGCCCTCTAGCCATCGTCCTGATTTTCATGATCCTGTTCGCCCTCTACGGAAACTTCAAATTCCCCGTCACCATCGCTCTCGGCGTGATCATGACCGAACCCGTGGGCGCGCTGATCGCGTTGAAGCTCACCCACACACCGTTCAGTGTTTCGTCAGTGCTAGGCCTCTTGGCTCTGCTCGGGGTTTCCGTCGAAACGGCCGTCATTCTCGTCTCTTATATCAACAAACTACGCGGCGAAGGAATGGCGATCCGCCCCGCCGTGAGAGAAGCGTCACTTTTGCGCCTCCGGCCCATCATGATGACCGCTCTAGTCGCCTGTTTAGGATTATTGCCGGCCGCACTCTCCACCGGCATCGGATCCGACACGCAAAGACCGTTTGCGATAGTCATTGTGGCTGGATTGATCTCCCGCCTTTTCATTGGCTTCTTCGTAAATCCTGTGTTGTACGAGATGGTGGCCCGCGACGGCGACGTCCTTCAGGTGTAGTCAGGCACCATCAAGACAAGTAAAAGGCAGCCGATAGACAGATAGGGCACCCTGTGAAGCGATACCTTGTCGTCCTGATCGCGCTCGTCTTAGTTTTGGGCATAACCTTTCGACTATGTAAGCGCAACGCCGTCCCCCCGTTGCGAATTGCAACCGTCCCCCTGCGACCCCTCACTCACCAACACATCGATCCTCTCACGGAATTCCCCGAACTTTTCCCATTGCAAGTCGCTGTCCTTTGGACCCACACAAAAGAGGGCGCTGAAAGCCCTCTTGCGCTCGTCCATGCTCTCAAAGAGATGGGCGTACCCTTCTTCGTTACCCGCGATTGCCGCGAAGCCCTCCGACACCGACTGGTCATTATTTATCCCGGCGTGGACTCCGAGACCTTTGAAGAAGCGGACGCTAAACGACTGCTCGATTTCGTCCGCAGTGGGGGAAACGTCTTCGCCCAGAACGTGTTCTGGGGAGGTCTCAAACCGATCTTCGGATTCAAATCCTATGTCGCCTCGCGCCAGCGTTACTCCCTGATATTCAGTTCATCTCTTGATCCAGTTACTAAGTATCTGAACCGTCCCGAAGAGATGACAGTCCGTCTTGGAAGTCGGAGTTATTCCGATATCATCTGGAGCAACGGCTACACTCCGGACTCGGGCGGAGAAGTACTAGCGCGGTTTGAGGACGGCAGCGCCGCACTGCTCACCAACAAGTTGGGTAAGGGCAGAACCTATCTGCTCGGTCTTAGCTTGGTCGACGTCGTGTTGCGCAGCCAGAACAATCGTGATTACGAGGCGGAACGCCACTACGTGAACTGGTTCGAACCCGGCGCTGACGTCTGGTTGCTCGTCCTGCGGGGGTGGTACGAAACCTACGCTCACCAGTGGGTTCGTCTCGCCACGATCCCGCATGGCCAGCGATCGGCCGTGTTGCTCTCCCATGATGTCGATTGGGAACAGTCATTCGCGCCCGGTATCGACTTCGCCCGCATCGAGAAAGCAAACCAAGCCGCCAGCACATTCTTTATCCAAACCAAATACGTGAACGACGCTAACAGTAAAGCTTTTTTCTTCGAACCGAATCTCGAGATCCTTCGCCGACTGAAGTCTGGAGGCTCGACCATAGGCAGCCACTCGATCATCCACTCGCGCGGTTTCGCCAAGTTCGACCTCGGCTCGGGGCATGAAACATATGCCACGTATCGGCCGCTGGGCCTGGGATTCGACACCGCCTCCGGCGCAACCGTCTTCGGAGAAGTTCGCGTCAGCAAGGAACTTCTCGATGGAGAGCTTCCTGGCCAGGACACCACATTTTTCCGCGCCGGCCACTTGCGTGTTCCCCGATCGCTCGCCGTAGCCCTCGAACGCTCCGGCTATCAGTTCGATTCGTCCTTTACGGCTGACGACGTTCTGTCCAACTTCCCCTACGCGCTGCCTCGCGATCCAGGCTTCGATGAAGACAGCGATCTTTACGAGTTTCCAGTTACCATCGAAGATGAAGAGGCTCCTGGCTTCACGGAAAGAATCCCGCAAGCATTGGAGGTGATCGCCGCCAATGCCGAGAACGGGGCGGTCAGTGTGATTTTGGTTCACTCGAATGAATCCCGTCTCAAGGCCGCCGCCGAAGAACGGCTGCTGCGACAACTTCCACCCGACATCCTCAGATCTGACATGCTGAGCTTTGCGAAATTCTGGCGTGCCCGTGATCGCCTACGATGGAGCGTCACTGCCGGGTCCAACCCGAGTAACTTCGTATTGCTAGTGACGACCGAGGAGTCCGTTTCTGGTCTCACCTTCGAATTCGGCCAGCCGGTATCGATCTCGACCGACGCGGCGAACACGGTATCCGCAACAGTCTCGCCTAACCATCGCCTCGTCATTTTGCCCGGCCTCATACCTCATCAAATGGTGTCTCTGCATATCAGTTATCTCCGCTAGCGACACAATTGGACACACATTCCACACAGCCAGATCTCCGCATAAGATTTCTCTAATTTTGACCTCCTAACAGCGGAGCGATGGACCTCTCCGTAACTTACGTTGTCCTCTCAGTAGCCGATGAAAGATGTGTGACCCACACCTTGCCACGATCGAGCCAGCATCGCTCTTGCCCTCTGGCTCGGTTTGTGTGTCTTGTGATGTTACTGGCGGTACTCCGTGTTCAGTCACCCGCTCAGACCGCAGAAGATTGGTATCAACTAGTCAGAGGCGAAGTTAAGGATCACCATTTGAAGGAGGCGCTCACAGTCATCGACGAGCGCCTGACACTCGCACCTGAGGACCTCGAAGCCCACGGATGGCGCGGGCGTTTGCTCGCCTGGACAAACCGCTGGCCGGAAGGCGAGGCCGAATACAGGCTCGTTCTCGAAACATTTCCGGATGACACAGAGATACTCGTCGCTCTGGCCGACGTCCTGCTCTGGCAAAAGAAATACGACGAATCTCTTCAGGTCTTGGATCACGGGCGAGCCCTGGCTCCTCGCGATCCCGAGATCCTGATACGGCGCGCCAGGGTTTTGGCTCTCTTAAATCGTACCGTCGAAGCCAGTGCACAATATCGCGAGACTCTAGATCTCAATCCAGAAAACCGTGACGCAAGAGCCGCCCTGCTTGCTCTTGCTTCCGACACCAGGCACGAACTCCGAGTCGAAAACGACACCGATTTCTTCAGCTACACGAACTCGGCTGAAACTCAGCGCATCTCGTTAAGCTCTCGCTGGAACCAGCGCTGGTCAACCGTTTTCAGCACGAACATCTATCAGCGATTTGGAGAGGATGCCGGCAATTTTGTAGCCAGCGCCGCTTACCATTTCACCCATCAGGACTCGTTGAGCGCGGGCGGAGCAGTCGCTAATCAGCAGACGGTCGCACCCACCAAAGAGGCGTTCTTCGAATACGGACACGGATTCAAATTCGACAATCGTTGGGTGCCAGGCCTCGAGAGTTCTTACCAGCAACATTGGTTCTGGTATCGCGGCGCGCAGGTCTTCACTGTCTCCACGACGAACATTATCTACTTCCCCCAGGGATGGACCTACACCTTGGCGGTCATCGGATCACGCACTGTGTTTACGGGACACCTTCCAGATTGGGTGCCGTCCGGCTGGACAAAACTGGGATTTCCCCTCCAGCGCCGGCTCACTGGCAACATCTTCTACGCCGTTGGCAGCGAAAACTTTTCGCAAGTTGACCAGATCGGCCGCCTCGCCACGCATACCTACGGCGGAGGACTGCGCTACCAGTTTGCTGAGCATCAGGACATCACTGGATATGTATCTCAGCAAGATCGTTCTCACGATCAGACGGAAACCAGCTTTGGATTGGGTTATGGAATCCGTTTCTAGCATCATCCAGAGACTAGGCCCGGCGGGGCTTGTCGTGAAAGCGATTCTGGGATCGCTGGTGGGTATTCTTCTACTTATCGGATTCATCATACTGCGTCGCTGGTATCGTGCGCGTTATTTTCGGCGAAGAAGCGAGCGCACAGTCGCGCTGCGCTCGCAGTGGGACGACATCATTTCCGGAAAAGTTCCTCCACAGAAATGGCGACTTAATCCACTCGACTGTGAAATCGTCGAGTCCATTCTGCTCGACGCAATAGATACTGCGACACCCGACCAGTTGCCAGGGCTGCTCGACTGCATGAGAAAAAGCGGACTACTCGATCTCCGTATCTCCGAGGCCCGTATGGAACGAGGCTGGAAGCAACGCACGGCGTTACTCTCGCTGGGCCGCACTCGAGCCGTTGAGGCCATTCCTGCCTTAGCCGAAGGGTTGGAATCGGCGTCTCATGAAACTCGAATCGCGTCCGTCCGCGGGTTAGGACGTACCGCCCGCATCGAAGCTGCGATTCCAATTCTCGATTGTATCTTGTCCGAAAACTTCAGCGTGCCCGAACACACTCTTAAGAACGCGCTGGTGAACTGCTGCCGCAACGATCCAGCGGTATTGCTCACGTACCTGGAGCAGGCGCACGGTCCGATTCGTGAGCTGTTGGCACGGGTTCTGGGGGAACTAGCTTCGGGCGATCTCGGAGAAGAGCTGCTTGTTCTCGCCGCCGATCCTCTGCCCGAGGTCCGCGCATCCGCAGCTCGATCACTAGGGAACACGAATACGTCCTACACTCTCCCGGCGCTCCATGCACTGAGCAACGACAAGGAATGGTTTGTCCGACTGCGCGCTGTTGTGGCGTTGGGGCGAGTCGACAACGCAGGTAAGATCAGAATTTTGTTGCATTGCCTCTGCGACATCAATCGCTATGTCCGGCAGCGTTCTGCCTGGGCTTTAGCGCGAATGGAACCCAACCTGGAACAGATACTCGAAGGCGTCGTCGCGACCGAAGATGACTACGCGTTGCAAGCTTTCGTCTCCGAACTCGAGCGCTCGGGAGCGATTGAAAAACTGGTCGGCGCGCTCGAAGGTGGCTCCGACTCCAAGTCTGCCGAAACTGCATTATCTGCCGTGGTTGCGGCGGCGAGAAAACGTGTGGAAATGACAGGTAAGGCTGCCGCTGCTGCGGCCGGATCGCCATAATGCGCACCTTCCTCACCGCTTCGAACGACGCACTCTTCGCTTACTATCTGCTCTCCAATCTCATTTATCTCGGATTGCTGATCACCGCAATTTTCAAGAACGTCATTCATCGTCATCGTCTCGCCAGCCAGCGCCTCGAGCAATCGATGGCCTCTCCGTTCACGCCGCCGATCACTCTGGTCGTGCCGGCGCACAACGAAGAGAAGTCTATCGTCGATAGTGTCAAAGCATTGTTGAATCTGGATTATCCCAGTCTCGAAGTGATTGTCGTCAATGACGGATCGCGTGACGGCACGCTGCTGAAGCTACAGAACGAATACCAGCTTCAAAAAGCGACGCTGCTCTACGTCGCAGATATCAAAACTGCGCCGTTACATGCTGTCTTTCGCAGTCCGGTTGAACCGCGCCTGCTAATACTCGACAAAGAAGCCGCCGGATGCAAAGCCGATGCCATCAATGCCGGCATCAATGCCGCCACCAGTCCATACATCTGCGTAGTCGACGCCGATTCCATTCTTGAAAGAGAATCCTTGCTACGCATCATGGAGGGTGTATTCTGCGACCCCAGCCAGGTGATCGCCGTCGGGGGCATCGTACGCGTGCTGAACGGTTCGAGCGTTGTGCACGGCAAGCTGCAGGAGGTCCGTCTGCCGCAAAGCGCAATCGAAGTCTTGCAGGTCATCGAATATCTCCGCGCCTTCTTAGTTGGCCGTGAGGCTTGGGCAGGATTCAACATGCTGCCCATTATTTCAGGAGCCTTTGGAATCTTTCATCGGGACCTCGTCAAGCAAGTCGGGGGATTCCGGACCCACGCCGTGGGAGAAGACCTCGACCTAGTCCTCCGCCTTCACCGCAAATTGCAAGAGGAGCGCCGGCCCTATCACATCAATTTCATTGCCGATCCCACCTGCTGGACCGAGGTACCGACAGACGTGAAGTCGCTGGCGAGGCAGCGCGCAAGGTGGCACAAGGGCCTGATCGACGCTCTCTGGCCGAACCGCGACATGTTATTTCGCAGTCGCTATGGACGCGTAGGCTGGGCCGTCCTTCCCTACATGTGGGTATTCGAATTCTTCGCTCCCGTGATCGAGTTCTTCGGGTATTTCACGATCGCCGCCGCCATGCTCTTGGGCGTGCTCAGCCAAACTTTCTTTCTTGAATTCTTGCTATTCGGCTACGCCTTTGCCACCCTCATTTCCATCGGCTCCGTTCTCTTGGAAGAAATGACCTATCGCCGCTACAACCGCCGTCGGGATGTAGCTCGTCTGCTCATCTACTGCCTCTTCGAACACTTCCCCTATCGGCAGCTGACCATGATCTGGAGACTGCAAGGCATCTGGCAATACATGCGCGGCGACCTGCAATGGGGAGAAGTAAAGCGCGTGGGCACATCTGTAATTTCCACCGACTAAAAATGTTTTTTGCGCCAAATAAAAACGGCGTCCCTTGGACTTGGGACGCCGCCGAGCTTCCCTACGTCAATGCTAGAAGTAGAACTTTGCACCCAGTTGCACGGCTCTACCCTCGCCGTTGGTGGTTAGAGTCTTAGTGGAGAAAATCTGACCGATATTGCCCACCGCGCCCGATACTTCTTCAGCTACGCCGAAGTTGGCCGGATTGGCAAAATTAGTATGGTTGAAGGTGTTGTAGGTTTCGAAGCGCAACTCAAAATAACGCGATTCATCGATGTGAATGCGCTTCTCCAGCGCCATGTCGCCGTAGTTGATTCCCGGGCCGTAAAGCGGATTGCGGCTTGCGGTGCCGATGCCAGTCCCTGGAGCAGGAACGGTAAAGGCCGCCGGATTAAACCAAAGATTATTCGATGTGTTTCTGGGATTTGAAATACCCAGAGGAGCACCGGTACGGTCGGCTCGATCCGGACAAGCGAAAAATGCGACGTTGAGATCACAAGTCAGCGAGGTCGCCAACAGATCGAACACTGGGATCGGATTGCCGTGCTGTAGCGTATAAATCCCGGCCAGGTTCCACCCGTCGGTTACCGCCTTCCATCGATGCGTCAGCTTGTTGAAGGGCAGCGTGTATGTGTAGCTGATCACGAAACGCTGTGGGGCGTCGTTGGCTGACGGCGCCCACATGTCGTGCGGATCGAACGGATTGATCCCAGGAAAATTAAATGAACTGTTTTCCAAACTCGATGTCTGATCAAAATATCGCGACCAAGTGTACGCCGCCAGCACCTGCAACCCATTGCTGAAGCGCCGGTTCAGTGTGACCTGCATCGAGTCATATTTGGAATTGTATTCCGTAGTCTCCTCTCCCGGATGTCCGTAAACGCCGAGATTAAATGGGGTCGCGCCCGGCGTCTGAGGTCCGCCGTACGGAGTCTGCGGGCAAGCTGACGTGTGCAAGGTGAGCCCAATGCTGCAAGACCCCCCGTTGTACGCGGCCGCTGCCGGGTTGAGACCGATACCCTGTCCGGCGAGATTCAAATCGACTGCACCTTCTAGGTGCCGTCCACGATTGGCGACGTAGGCGACGGAGAGAATCGTCGCTTTGTCGAGTTGCCGCTCCACCGTGAGGTTGAAGTTCACCGATCTCGGCGCAGTTAGTCTGGGATCGGCAGTGGTGTATCCCAAACCGATGGGGTAATACTGGCTGAAATCGGGAGACGTTCCCTTGGCCGGAACGGTAAACGGAAAACCTTGCGGGACGGAACAGGCTGCTGTAATGCCCACGAAAGGAGTGGCAAACTGTGGCGACCCGCAGCTCGTCGTGGCACCGCTAGACGTGAGTCCAAAAGGCGCGTTTTGCAGAGTCTGCAGAGCCAATTCTTCTTCAGTGCGGTTGTAGTAGAGCCCAACGCCGCCGTGGACGCTGAAGTTGCGCGATGCTCCTGGACTATAGGCGAAGCCGAAGCGCGGAGCCAGGTGATCGTACTTGACCGTAGGACCACCGTACTTGTTGATCCCGGCGTCGCCAGGATAAACAAATCCAACCGGTGCCGACGGGAAAACGGTGGACTGCTGACCCGGCCGGAACGCTCCCATCACTTCTCCGTGGCCGTACTGGTTCAACCAGGGAGTGTCAATGTCGTATCCGGTTCCATAAGTCAACGTCAGATTCGGTTTGATCTGCCATTGGTCCTGCACAAAAGCGTAGAGTTCGTGGCCATACGCTTGGACGATCGATCCGCTGCCTTGAATGTATGCATCAGGAACCCCTAGCAGAAAATCCGCACCCGCAAATCCGCTGGAGGATGGCCCACCGGCGTTATAGGCGAAATCGCCGCTGAGGTCGGCATAGAACGGGTTGTTAATCGACAAGTGGTCATAGTCGATTCCCGCCTTGAAGGTGTGATGGCCCCAGACCTTACTGAAATTATCGATCACCTGATAGCCGTTTTGCAGTCGCGGTTGAGGGCCACTGGCACTGAATCCAAGAGTGAAGAACCCGCTCACGACCGCAATGGGCAACGACGCCGACGCGGGAGTCTGTGGGTTGATTCCGCTAAAACCATAGGCCTGAGGATCGATCGGATTCACCGGTTCCACAGCGGCGAAATTGAATCGTGTATAGGCAATACGCGCCTCATTTAGCGTGGTCGGGGAGAACGTATGCGTCCACGAAACCGAGTACTGCTGTTGGTGCCGTTGGTTTTGATCGGGGAGCCCAGGAAGAGTTGCTCCACCAAACGGCAACGTATCAGTCGAGGGGTTCGTCTGGTAGAGGCTGTAGAACCAGAAAGCATCTCTGTTCCCGAGTTTGTAGTCGATCCGGTCTAGATATTGGTTGTAGGTCGCGACGGTAGTCGGATTGAACAAGAAGTTGTTGTTAACACTGGGATTCGTCGGAAGCGGAACAAACTGATTCATCAGCTTGACCGCCAGCGGATTCAAGTCTGCAGTGGGAATAACGCCGGTCGACCAGAGTGCGTTATAGGGAGTGCCCGCCGCGCAAGGCGTACCTGCCCCGCCGTTATACGGACAGCTCGACGCACTGTCTCCAAAAAGAGGGAACGGGCTCGGATTGCTGCCAAACCCGCCACCCGCGATGAAGTTCGAGTCTTCGCTAAAGTCTCCGCCGCGCTCAGCTGCCGTATAGACAGGAACTGCCGGTACCGCCCCCGCCTCCGGAATTCTCTGGTGATACCCCTGATACGAGAA
This sequence comes from uncultured Acidobacteriaceae bacterium, assembly GCA_963807725.1. Lineage (GTDB taxonomy): Bacteria > Acidobacteriota > Terriglobia > Terriglobales > Acidobacteriaceae > Acidiflorens. The sequence goes on along the minus strand of CAWECL010000017.1, from coordinate 39,359 downwards.
AAAGAAAAAGGCGTGATCCTTATAGATTGGTCCTCCGATCGTGCCGCCATACTCATTCTGATGGAAAGGATTGGCGGTCGGTTCAAAGTAGTTCTTCGCATCCAGAAAAGTGTCGCGATAAAACTCGAACGCGCTACCGTGAAACTGATTGGTGCCGTTCTTGATGTTCGCATTGATGATGGATCCCGAGTTGCGCCCGTACTCCGGGTTCAACGTGCTGGCAATCAGCCGGAATTCGCCGATCGCGTCCGGGCTCGGAATGATGAGTGCCGTGTTCAGCGAGGCGTCGTTCGAATCGACACCGTTAATCATGAAGGCATTCTGTTGAGTTTCCGCACCATTGCCGGAGTAAGCGCCATTAGGGCCCCCAAAACGATCGGATGTACCAACAATTCCAGGCTGCAGTTGCTGCAGTTGGGTCCAGTTGCGACCATTCAATGGAATATCGACGATCTGCTGCCCGGTAATGGTCATGCCCAATTGCATGTCCGTTTGCTCGACTTGCACCGGATTGGCTTCGACCACAATTTGCTCAGTCGCCGCGCCCAGCACCAGTTTCACGCTCAAGTTATAGACTTGGTCGAGATCAAGATGAATACCCGACGCCGTGTAGACCTTGAATCCAGTCAGTTCCGCCTTCACCGAATAATCACCAATCGGCAATTGCAGAAAGGTAAAAGAACCAGTGCTGTTCGAGTCGGTGGTATATAGGATTCCGGTAGCTGCATTGGTCGCGGTCAGTTTCGCACCAGAAATTACAGCGCCTGTCGGATCCGTCACCGTACCGCGAATACTCGCATAGAGATTGTCGGCGCTGGCCGGGATCGATAACACACCTAGCGCTGTACCACACAACAGCGCCAACAAAGTCACGAACTGCACCTTCTCAACCCGAGATTTCGATTTCATCATTCTCTCCTGGACTGTAGAACGGAAACTGTCAAACTGAATCTCTGAGGGGCCATTTACAAATCACCCTTCACGGCTCGTTACTGCACTCGGCAAACCGAACAAATTGGAATCTCACACCCCAGGGACGAACGGCACTTAAAACGGGTCGAACACCTGCTCGCGGCGAAGGAGACACTTGCCGACAGGTACTTGACAAATGTGTGAAGGGATCGATTCAGCTATGAGAATCACGATCATCTACGCAAATCCATAAGACGAAGCATCGCGATCGACGAGATTTCATATGGCCCGCAAGGCCCCTGAACATCGGTGAGCATTGATCGTTGATGGAACAGACGAGATGTGCGGTGCTTTGCTGGGAAAACTCATCAGCGTGAAGCCCAAGGAATCGGGCGCATCGCACGTTATTGGGAGGTACGAGATAGGCCGCGACTCAACAGTCTGTCTGCGGCCACGGATTCGCGCGAAACCAATACCGTGTGCGACCGCCTCTCATCACGCTCGCGTTGTTTTGTTTCAGGCAGCAATCAGCTTCACCACGACGCACCAGAGACGCCATAGCCAGAGTTATCGCTCGAAAAGGCCGCTTGTAACCCGCAAACACAAGACATCCTCGCTTTACAATCCGGTCATAAATCACTTCGACCGAAGCGGGTTCTTCCATTTCCATTAGCGCAATTCTGCAGGCACGTTCTAACTTTTCACCCGAGAGCCGCGGACGGCGCGTCCACGCCTTCGATTGCAGCCGCCTGCTTCTTTGCGATCCCGGCTGTTCAAGAAGCGACGGCAGGGCACAGAGCGTGGCGATAGTGGTCGCAGCGCCGGTAGTGCCAGCAATGACAGTCGCGGCATGACTCTCCGCAATACCCGTGGATAACTGTGTCGCGGCTCCCATGAACCCCGATTGTGCGTCAGGCAATCAGCGCGTGCTATAGCATTGGTATGACTACCGGAATGGGAGGGACTATCACTCCACGATACGTGACTAACGTCGACATGATTTGATGCGTTCGATAGATGACGCGTGTTATAACCACACTTCATCTGCCTGCTAGCATCCGGTGTTATGACAGTTATGTTATGAATCAGATCCAACACCATCCGCGATCGAGGTTAATCATGGACAGAAGAAAGCTGATGCGTGGCTTAGGAGTTTTCGGCCTCGGCGCGATGATCCCTCGCTCCGAATCGAGGGCATCATTTGCGCTGAGACAACCGCATCCATCGGATGCCAGAAGCGTGTCTTCACAACTGCCAACTGTGGTAGCGGGCATTCGTATGGTCGATTCGTCGATAGCCCGAAAAGCAGTCCAGCTTGGTCGCGAATGTAGCGCCGCGTACCTTTTTAACCATACCGTGCGCACATTTCTCTTCGGATCTCTTACCGGACGAGCCCTTGGTCAGCACTTCGACGAGGAAGAATTGTTCCTCGCGTGCATTCTGCACGACCTGGGTCTGACAGACCGTTTCCAGGGAGACTTACCCTTCGAAATTCAAGGGGCGCAGGCCGCAAAGCGCTTCCTGGAAGAAAATGCGTATTCGAAAGAAGGAATTGAAACCGTCTGGGACGGCATCGCGATGCATGCTTCCGCGATTGGGCAATTCAAGCGGCCGGAGATTGCACTGGTCGGAGCCGGAGCCGGCGCCGATGTTCTCGGCCCCGATTCCTCCCAGATTAAGAAGAGCGAGATTGACGAGATTGTTGACGCCTTTCCCCGGCTCAACTTCAAGACCGTTTTCGTCAAGGGGTGCGCCGACGCTATTCGTAAGCATCCCCGAACCGCTTCCCGCAGCTTCATGCGCGATATAGCCGAGCGTGATGTTGAGAACTATCACCCAAAGAATTTCTGCGATCTCGTAGTACAGGCACCGTTCGTCGAGTGATCGCATCCTCAAGCCGAACGGGCCGGGATGAGCCAACGCTGTAGAGGGACGATCAGCGCCGATCCAGGGTCTAATTGTGGTCTGCGCAAGGCGCATATGTGATTGAATGGAATCTCAGTCTTCAAAAGAGATGGGTCTTCCGAGAGCTTGCGACTTCAAATGAAAACTCGATGTGGGAAGTGCGGCACTCCTCTCAGCGCCGATGGCCAAGCCTACATCTGTTCGTTCGAGTGCACATTTTGTTATGGGTGCGCTTCCGAATCGCAAGGAAGCTGCCCCAATTGCAGTGGCGAGTTAGTGCGTCGCCCGCGTCGCAGCGACCCCGTGGCCACTGCGGAGACCCACGAAACCACGGGCTTATGGGCCGACCGTCCGTGGCTGATCTGGGTATTGAGTTTTGGCGTCTGGACGCTGATTTCGCTCGCCGCAACTGGCTCCATCTACGAGCTATGGCGGTCGCGGGGCTATCCCATGAGCTTCGTCACCGTGCTCATGGCGGAACTCAGCCAGATCATGCCTTATGCTCCGTTGACGCCGTTTGTGCTCGCGCTAGCCCTGCGCTTCCCGCTGCAGCGTGGAAATTGGGTGCGTCGATCGCTCTTGCATTTGTCATTCGGAATTCTCTTCTCCATTGCCCATATCGTCCTGCGTGGACTGACTCCCTACGCCTTCTGGGATGCTAAGCTCGGCAGTTACATATCCGCCGTATGGAATCCCCGCACTCACGGATTCGAAATCAGCTGGCCCATTTTTCGAACATTATTCTTATCCAATGTTGTGGATGACATCACCGGCACTTATATTCCCATCGTGCTCATCGCGCATGTTGTCTCATATTACCGCCGGTTCCGCGACCGTGAACTGCATTCCGCAAAGCTCGAAACGCAGTTGGCCAGATCTCATCTGCAAGTCTTGAAAAGTCATCTGCAGCCGCACTTCTTGTTCAACACCATGCATTCGATTTCGGCGCTGATGTTAACTGACGTCGAAGCTGCCGATAAGATGATGGCGCGCCTCAGCGATCTCCTGCGAATGAGCCTGGAGACGACCGGAACCCAACTCACCCCCCTGGCCCAGGAACTCGAATTCGTGGCCGCGTATCTAGAAATCGAAAAAGTGAAGTTCGGCGAACGGCTGCAGGTAGTCCTCGATATCGCGCCCGAAACTCTCGGCGCCCAGGTGCCGTCTTTACTACTGCAACCGCTAGTTGAGAACGCGATCCGTCACGGTATCGCGAGGCTCTCCGCGGGAGGCCGAGTCTGGATCAGTGCTATTCGCGAAGAGAGCCATCTCGATTTGCGCGTCAAGAACGACGGGCCCGGCTTGCTCGCAGCCGCCGAAGCCGCATCTGGAACGGGCCTCGGCCTAAAGACGACCAGGGAACGTCTGCGAACTCTCTACGGCAACGAACAGAGTTTGGAGATTCAAGACGCCTCCAATGTCGGAGTTGAGGTCTGCGTCAAGATCCCGTTTCGCATCGAACCTCAACTATCAACCGGCGTGAACGAACTGCTCTTCGCGAAAGACGAGGCACCATCCGAAGCGAACACAGCGCCGGGGATATCCCAAGCGTCTTAGATGAAGGGTCGACCAGCGCAAAGCTTTTCATTTCACACTAGACACTCTTCGTCTAGATACGTCTCCCCGTATGGAATAATTCACGAAATGGAATCGCCATCCGATTTCTCACACACCTCGCGCACCACCATAGTCATCATGAGTAACTCAATCGCAACTTCGAGATAACCCTTTGTGGTGGACGCACGTCCAATTCATATACACACGGGGGCCGACGATCCTCACAATCGCGTCGGTGAACACTCTAATGATCATGCCTGCCATTCGCACCGTTATCGCTGACGATGAACACCTCGCGCGAAAGAAACTTCGCTTGCTATTAGGGTCAGAGCCCGGAGTGCAGGTTGTGGCGGAGTGTCAGGACGGCCAGCAGGCAATTGGTGCCGTGCAGGATCACCGGCCCGACCTTTTGTTGATCGATATTCGGATGCCCGACCTTGACGGCTTTCAGGTACTGGGACAAATTCCGTCCGACGCCATGCCGGTAGTCGTCTTCACCACCGCCTACGATCAATTCGCGATTCGAGCCTTCGAGACCCACGCCCTCGATTACTTATTGAAGCCCTTTGAAAGAGATCGTCTGCATCAGGCGATTGAGCGCACCCGCGCCGAACTTCTGAAGTCCCACGATCACAATTTGACGAGCCGCATCCTCGATTTGATCGCCAGCAAGTCTGAGCCCAAGCCCGAAGCAAAACCGATCGACGATCGCATGGTCATTCGAGCCGGAGGGAAAGTCGTGTTCCTCGAAGCCAAAGACATCGACTGGATCGAAGCCGCAGCCAACTATGTGAAATTGAATGTCGGCAAGGAATCGTATCTGCTCCGCGAAGGCATCGGCAGCATTTCTGAAAGACTCGATCCCGATCGTTTCGTTCGCATCCACCGCTCGGTGATTGTCAATGTTCGCAAGATCAAAGAATTGCAACCGTGCGACAGCGGCGAATATATTGCCGTCCTTAAGAACGGGAAGGAACTTTCCTGCAGTAGGGGATACCGCGTACAGCTCCAGCGCCTGATCGGCGGAAATGCTTAGTCGACTCGAAGGCCCCAGCTGACACCGGCGACACGCAGGTACCACAGCTCTGATGTGGTATCTTGTGCGCCTGAATGAAATCACCGTCGCTTCTGATAGCATTCCTCTTCGCGGCACTCAGCGCTCCGACGTGCATCTTTGCTCAGTCGCAAGCCGCTGCCTCTCAAAGTCCTGACCCCGATGCGTTCTACCGTCTCGGGCCTGACTCCCTCCCCCAAAACGACGTCCCGAAGGGAGATATCCGCGGACCCTTCACACTGCCGAGCACCGCGTATCCCGGGACGCAACACACTTATTGGGTCTACGTTCCCGCGCAATATGATTCGGCTAGTCCCGCGAGCGTCATGATCTTCAACGACGGACAAGCCTTCATGGGCCCCGACGGCGACATGCGCGCTCCAAACGTAATGGACAATCTCATCTTCCGCCGCGAACTCCCGGTGATGATCGGCGTCTTCATCAATCCCGGCCGCCGTCCCGATCAGCCCGAGCCAAATGCGAGCGAGTGGGGAGACAAAACGACGAACCGCCCCACGGAATACAACTCGCTCGACGATAAATATGCTCGCGTAATTGTCGATGAACTCATGCCCGTGCTCTACAAGCAATACAACATTTCAAAAGATCCCGAGCGGCACGGCATCGGCGGTTCCAGTTCAGGCGCCATTGCGGCTTTCACGGTTGCGTGGCAGCGTCCCAACGATTTTCGCAAAGTGCTGAGTAACGTCGGCAGTTTTGTCGACCTGCGTGGAGGCAACGCCTATCCCGATATCATCGCCAGAAGCGAGAAGAAGCCGATCCGTATCTTCCTTTGTGATGGACGCAACGACAATCGCGGGGAGCTTCCCGGCGAAGCCTACAATCAGGCCCGCGACTGGTTCTATCAGAACGTCCGCATGATGCGGGCTCTGACCGTGAAGGGCTACGACGTCAACTACGCATGGGGAATGAACAAGCACGGCCAGAAAATGGGCGGAGCGATTTTGCCCGAAATGATGCGCTGGCTCTGGCGCGACCACGAATTCTCCAGCGATCCCAAAGACGCCACCGAGCGATCTGTCAACAAGCCAGCCATCAAGAAGCAGTAGGCGATTTTCGCCGCGTGGAGCGCGAACCGCCTCTCACCTTCCGCGGCGCTTTACCCGTTCGCGGTTCCACGAGCAGCTTTTCGATTTCTTCTCGCAGCCAGCGATTTGCTGGATCGTTCTCGACGCTCTCATGCCAGTACAGATGCGCTTCCAAACGTGGACCCTGCATTGGAAAAGCAAGGACCTGGTTCATCAATCCCATATTCAGCAGTTGTGCATGTCGCTCCGGCAGTGTCAGCAGCATATCCGTCTTGCTCACGACCAGGCCGGCCGTGAGCGTGTGCTGGCTGCGCAGAAATACTTCCCGACGCAATCCCCTGCGGCCAAGTTCCACATCTACCAGACTCGGACCGTGTCGCCGGGAAGAAACCTGAACGTGCCGTTGCTCCAGATAAGTTTCCAGATCGATTTTTCCCTGTATCGCCGGATGCCCAGGCCTGGCCATCACCACAAATGGCTCGTTCAAAAGCAAGCGGTGTTTGATCCGGTCGCTCACCGTCATCGGAATCTCGATCGCCAGATCCACCGAGCCGCTGGCTAGCTCCGTCTCAATTTCTCTGCGCTTCACTCTCGATGTCGTAATCGACATTCCCGGCGCAGCATATGCCAGCCGCCGCAGCAACAATGGAAGAATCAACGTCTCCGCATATTCCCACAAGGAAATGTGGAAATTTCGCCGCGTGTTTTCTGGAACGAAATTCCGGCTCGCGCTAAGGTTCACTTCCAGAATCTGCAAGGCCTGCCGCACTTCCTCGATCATGTTTCGCGTAAACGGAGTAGGTACCATGTGCGGCCCCTGACGCACAAACAGAGGATCTTGCAGAAGGTCCCGCAGCCTCTTCAACGCATGGCTGATCGCAGGTTGCGTAAGGTTCAGTTGCTGCCCGGCGCGAGTGATATTCCCCTCGCGATAAATGGCTTCCAGCACGACGAAGAGGTTTAGATCGACTTGGCTTAAATGCACGCCGCATATATTACAGGATTCGTAGGATTCATTAGGAGAATTCTGCTCCGATCGATAATCTAGTGGACCTACGGAGAAGCGGTCGCCCATGGACTTCTCGCCGTCACCAAAAGCTCTGAGCTATGTCGAACGCCTCCACGCGTTCATGCAAGAGCAAGTCTTGCCGGCAGAGCCCGAATATTATGCGCAATTGCAGAATATCCCCGACTGGCGAAGCTGGAAGCAACCCGCCGTCATGGAAAAATTGAAGGCGAAGGCCAAGGCCGCGGGCCTCTGGAACTTGTTTCTTCCCGACCACGAAAACGGCGCAGGTCTCACCAACGTTGAATACGCACCGCTCGCCGAAATCACCGGTCGCTGTTCGTTCGCCCCAGAAGTTTTCAACTGCAACGCGCCCGACACCGGCAACATGGAGGTGTTGGTGAAATACGGTTCAGCCGCGCAAAAAGATCGCTGGCTCAAACCTCTGCTGGCCGGCGAAATCCGTTCTTCGTTTTGCATGACTGAGCCGGACGTAGCCTCCTCCGACGCCACCAACATGCAAGCGACAGCGTTCGTTCAAGGCGATCGCGTCGAGCTCAACGGCAGAAAATGGTGGAGCTCCGGGCTAGGCCATCCTCATTGCCGTTTGCTCATCTTCATGGGCATCACCGATCGCTCTGCGGCCAGATATCAGCGCCACTCCATGATTCTCGTTCCGCTGGAAACTCCTGGCGTAAACATCGAGCGCATGGTGCCTGTGTTCGGATCGTATGACGCTCCCTTTGGTCACGGCGAGGTCAGATTCAACGATGCTCGCGTGCCGGTTGACCACATCATCGGCGGCCCGGGGCGCGGCTTCGAAATCGCGCAGGGACGCCTCGGCCCAGGCCGCATCCATCATTGCATGCGCACTCTTGGAGCCGCGGAACGCGCGCTTGAGTTGCTCTGCCGCCGGTCCCTGCATCGTGTAGCCTTCGGAAAGCCCTTGGCAGAACTCGGAGCCAACGCCGATGTCATAGCCAACGCCCGCATCATGCTGGAACAAGCCCGCCTTCTGACCCTAAAAGCCGCGTGGATGCTCGACAAGTCAGGCACAAAAGGAGCCCGCAGCGAAATCTCGCAAATAAAAGTCGCGGTTCCCAACATCGCGCTCGATATTATCGATCAAGCCATTCAAATGCACGGCGCGGCCGGAGTATCCGACGACGTTCCGTTAGCCGACATGTTCTCCACTATCCGGACCCTCCGTATAGCCGACGGCCCCGACGAAGTTCACCGGGCATTGATCGCCAAGCTGGAACTGAAGAAGTACAAACCCGGAAGAAGCGCAAACTGATCTAGAACGAAAAGCGCAGCCCCAGCTGAATCTGTCTTTTCGGAAAGGCTGACGTGAACGCCAGCGGTGTGCTGGACGTTGCGGCTGTTCCGTCGGCAAGCATGGTGCCGGGACGAATACCCTTCACATCAAATGTTGTGAACCCAGGGGTCAATCCAAACAGGGGTCCAACTTCGTTGTTGACGCTGGCATAGTTAGTCCGGTTGGCAATGTTGAATCCTTCAGCTGTGAACCTCACATCGGCTCTCTCACCCAGCTTGTGCGCCCAGCTCAGGCGCATATCGAAGTCGATATAGTCGGGCCCAAGACCGGTATCTCGCGGAGCGCCTATGGGTCGTTCGTTCGTGGTGTGATTGTCGCCGTTCACTTCTCCTCCGGCCAGCAAGTTGAACGGATGGCCACTATGAGCCGTGAAGATCGGAGCCAACTGAAAACCTGACAAAATGCTCCGCTTCCATGGGCTATCGAAGACCCCAGCTACGACGACTTTGTGCCGCTGATCAAATTCGGAAAGGCTACGGTCGAGATTGATATTCGTGGGATCCTGCGGTCCGTAGTCGGTGTTGTAGTCGGTGGAAGTGTCGAAGCCTTTGCTGAAAGTGTAGTTTCCAAACAGTGTGAAGTGATCGTTGAAGCGCTTCTTGACTTCGACGATACCGGCTTCGTAAAGAGCGTACGCCTCAGAACTGTATTGGTTGTTCTGCACTACGAGCGGGCTCACGACGCATTGAATCGCTGGGTTATCGCAGGGCAAACCCTCAGCGCCGCCCAGCGGATCTGCGCCGGCAGCTGTCGTGTTCCAGTTGCGATAGGAAACCGTTTTGCCATTTGCCAGAGTTACCGTTGTAAAGGGCGCGGGCAGCAGGTTGGTGTCGATTGCGATCGGCAGTCTCTGCGTGTGGGAATAGATAGCGCTCAGCGAGATGGAAAATCCAGCGCCCACCTGACGCTCGATTGCAAACGAAGCCTGCTGTGCGATCGGGGGACGATAGCCAGGCTGCTCCACGAAAACAACCTGCAGCGGACCGATAGGGCCGCTGTTCGTAACGCCAATGCCGAAGGGAGCCACGGCAGCGGGCGTAATGCATGCAGAATTTCCGGCAGTCGCGCTGGTGCATGTAATCAATCCCTGCGCAAAGAGCGTCTGAAAAACGGTAGGTGCGCCAGCCAGACCCAGCTGCGGAACGCCTGCAATCGGATCGACATAGATAGAAATTTCGCGGTTGCAAGGACTGGCGCCCGTGCCGGGGACGATCGGGATTCCAAACTGAGAGATGCCGCAGGTCCCCACCAGATTTGCGACCTGCCCCGCACCCGAACTGTTTTCCACCGAAGACTTGTTGCGGTTCACAACTCCGAGGCTCAAGTCGACATCGGGAATCTGCACATCCACAGGTCCGTAAAAGATTCCGTAACCTCCACGCACCACGGTCTTGTGATCTTTGGAGGGATCCCACGCGAACGACACGCGCGGAGAGAAATCTTTTTTGTAGGTGGACAAGGGCGCAAACTGCGAGTCCAGGTCGTAACGGAGACCGTAGTTCAGGGTGAAGTTGTCTGCGATCTTCCAGGAATCCTGTGCATAGAGCCCGGTCAATGGACGAGTGTAATAAGGATAGGTTGGGTCGCCAAAGCCCTGCTGGTAAACCTGGGGCAAGCCAAACGACGCGGATTGCAGTGGGTTGATGGTAGTGCTGGCCAGTTGCGGACTCACGAGAAATCCGGGAAGAGATCCAAAGACGAAGCGGCCGGGGAAGAACGTGTGCGACTCGGTATGATTGCCGCGCAGCAACTCAGAGGCGCCGAACTTCATGGTGTGGCGCCCACGCACGAGGGTGAAATTATCGGCAAACTCGTAGCGCCGCAGGATGGTTATATTGGCCAGAAATATATTTGTTCCAAGATTGTTGATGAAGCCTGGAATCTGCAGTCCTGGCTGGCTCTGCTCGTTCGGGATCACGTTGAAGCTGTTGTAATCCCATTGGGCGCGAGCTTCGTTCTGAGCAGTCGAGCTGAATTGGTGATACCACGCGACTTGCAGATTGTGATCGTAGGTGTGAGTGGAACTGCCAGCTGACAATGCAGTCAGCGACTGGACGTCGGGCGACTCTTCTACATCGTGTCCGTAGCGGTAGGTTAGAGAAAGTTCGTTGTTCGCATTGAAGCGATGATCCATGCGGACGAATCCCTGGTACTCGCGAGAGTCATACGGGAAAAGTCCACCCTGGGTTTCAAATTGATTGATGAGGAAAGCATTCAGCGCGGCCTGCCCCGGAGTGATGAACGGGTTGCCGTTGGGATTTGGATTCACGGTCAGGACGCTCTGCAGAGCGAAGGCGCACGTGGCCGAAGGCAGGGTCACGCCGGGGAAACAGGTAACTGGAGCGGCTGACGTCGCCAGATTCGCAATGATGGCGTCTTGCGCCGCAGTGGGACGAAAGATATCAGTGTTGGTCAGGAGAGGAACCGCGTTCTGAGCATCCTGCCGCAGCCCCTCGAAACCGGCAAAAAGAAATGTCCTGTCTTTCTGAATTGGACCGCCAATAGTCCCGCCGAATTGCTGACGAGTCAAAGAATCTTTAATGGGCGAACCTACCGAGTCAGGATTCGAAGGATCGAAGGTCTGACCCGGCTGCAATGCCTGGCTGAACGAAAACGGATTGGCCGCGTCGAGCGCATCGTCACGGAAAAATCCGTAGAGACTGCCGTGCATACCGTTGGTGCCGGACTTGGTCACGATATTGATCGAGGCACCAGTTGCTCCACCCAGATCGGCGGCATAGTTGCTGCGGTTGATTTGAAACTCCTGCACTACGTCCTGGCTCACGGTGAGGCGCACGCCGCCGCTATCGCCAGAAGTTTCGCCTCCGTCGACCGTGATGCTATTGCCTCTGCCGTTGCTGCCGTAGAAAGAGAGCCCGGTCTGCGGCGTTTGCTTCACGCGGAAATCCTGATCGCCCGCCAGCCGCGTGGAGTCGGAGACTCCGGGCGCGAGCAACGTGAACGTAAGATAATCACGCCGATCGACGGGGAGATCGGCGATGTACTCTTGCGAGATTCTGTCTGCCTGGCTTCCGCGCTCTGTTTCCACCACGGGCGGCGCGTCCGTTACTTCGACGACGGTCGCGACCTTCGATACGGTCAGTTTGAAGTCGGAGACAACCGTCTGACCGATGGCCACTGGCAAGCTTTTGCGAATGCTGGTGGCGAATCCCGACATTTGGGCGCTGACATCATATGTCGCCGGCGACAGTCCGGTAACGCGAAAGCGGCCGGCTCCATCTGTGGTCGTGGTCCGACGCAGGCCGGTCTGCGAATCGACGACCTCGACAGTCGCTCGCACCACAACGCCGCCGGCAGAATCTGTCACCGTTCCGGCGATGTCACCGGAGGTGCCGACACCTTGCGCGTGCACGAGGGAGCTTGCGAGGAAGAAGAATGCAAAAACGCATGCGGCAGATCGCATCCAAGAAAAGACGGATGCCAACTTCCAGATACAGACTTGGTACCGTGAAGCTGCGCGATCGTTCAGACAACGTTGTCCGAAACCCATTTTCCCCACCTCAGGTACTGCAGTTTTTGCCTGGCGCACAACCGACCGCCGCCACATGTCAGCAGTCAGCCGAGTTTCAGCAACCGGCGCAACCTGCCGGTACTGGGCCGATTTTTTATTTTTGCTGTCCTGTTTGCTGGATCTGACGATTGCGAACGAACCACGAGACCCCACGCTCTCGCCGGTTCAGAGCGCCACATTTGCATGATGCGCGTGAGCGTAACCGCCGCCGTGCAATTCATCAAATGAATTATTTTGATGATGCTCTATGCCGGTGGAGAATGTGGGGTTCCCCGGCGAGTTGCCGAACATTTGGGTGAAAAAACGATTATGTGCGCATCGGATGGGCCGAGAGAAATTCGAGTATCTCTTTTTGCGCCGCTGCGCTTTGGTCGGTTAGAAATAGGTGGCTGGCATGATCGAGCAGGACGAGTTTTGCTCTTGGTATGCGCTCTGCGATCAGCTTTGCATTGGTGGGCGGAACGAGCTCGTCCGATTTCCCGTGGATGACGAGAGTCGGAGCGTCGATGGCGGCGATGCGGCTGTATCCCTCCCATGCGAGGATCGCCTGCAGTTGCGCCGTGTACCCCTCAGCAGTGGGGAGACAAGTTTTACGCAAGCGCATATCTTCTTCGATTCTTTCTCTTGGCGTAGCCGCGTCATAAATGTGAGGAAGGATCGCTTCCCGCGCCTCGGCCAGCGTCATGCCGCGCGCCAACAATATATCGGAGACTGCCCGTTCCGCGCGCACGGCTGAAGGGCCTCCGGGCGATGTGCAGCCGAGAATCAATGCTCGCACTCTCGCCGGATATTGCAGCGCGAACTCCTGGGCGATCATTCCGCCCATTGACACGCCGAATACGTGGGCGATTGGAACCCCGGCGGCATCGAGGACCGCGGCCGCATCCGACGCCATGGTCGCGATCGAATATGGCCCCGGAGGGACGTCGCTACATCCCACTCCCCGGTTGTCAAAAGCGATTGTGCGGAAATGCTTCGCCAGCATTGGGCGAGTGCGATGCCACAGAGCGGACGGATAGCCCAGGCCCATTATTAACAGGAGCGGCGGACCCTGGCCATCTTCGTCCCAGGAAATCTTCGTCCCCTGATTTTCGACAAGTGGCAAAGTGAAGATCTCCGCAGTCTGTTTACGTAACCTTCAGAATGAGTTTCCCCGAATTTGTTCCGTGGAAAAGTTTGAGGAGCGTTTCAGGGAAAGTTTCAATCCCTTCGACAATGTCTTCGCGCGATTTCAATTTGCCCGACGCTGCCCACGTGACCATTTCTCCTACGGCTTCTGGATAACGGTCGAAGTAGTCCATCACCAGCATCCCTTTCATCGTGGCGCGATTCGTCAGCAGAGACATGTAGTTGCGCGGCCCCGGAGCAGGACCGCTATTGTTATATTGCGAAATCGCTCCGCAGATCACGATCCTGGCGTGCATTCTGATTTGCGCCAGCGCGGCTTCTAAAATCGTGCCGCCAACATTGTCGAAATAAACGTCGAGCCCTTCCGGACAATGCTGGCGAAGAGCTTTCCTCACGTCTTCGGACTTGTAGTCGATGGCGGCATCGAAGCCCAGGTCTTGCACAATGTAGCGGCACTTCTCCTCGCCACCAGCAATCCCGACGACATGGCAATGTTTGATTTTTGCGATTTGGCCGACCACCGCACCGACCGCTCCGGCACCGGCCGAGACTACAACCATCTCTCCCGGCTTGGGCTGGCCTGTGTCAAGCAGCCCGAAATACGCGGTCAATCCCGGCATGCCGAACACGCTGAGAAATTTCGGCAGCGGCGCGATTTGCGGATCGACTTTTGTCACCCTTCGGCCGTCGGTCAGCGCGTATTCCTGCACCCCGAACACCCCGGAAACGTGATCACCCACCGCGAAACGAGGGTTGCGTGACGCCGTCACGATTCCGACTCCGAGCGCCCGCATCACTTCTCCAATTGCCACGGGAGGAACGTAAGATCGGCCTTCGTTGATCCACATCCGCATCGCCGGATCAAGCGAGATGTACAGCAACTTGACCAGAAGTTCGCCATCCGGCGGTTCTTCCACCGGTGCTTCGACGAAAGTCCAGTCGGTACGCTTCGGCATTCCGACCGGACGCGCTGCGAGCAGAAACTTATGATTCGTGACGGCCATGGGCTCCTTACGTCCTTGTTTCCGCAATCCGATTTCGCAAATTGCCTTTTGCAATTCAAACTGTGTAACGCTCGCTGGCAAGTAACCGTCCCGCAATCTGGCGACGCAGCGCAATCGAATTCACGGGATCGTGATTGGCATATTCGCGCACTCGAGATAGATATCGCTGAAGCTCGTCATTCTCGGCGCCCGCGCTCAGCACGGTACGCGATGACAGCTCGACTCTTGCCATGGCGTCTCTTAAGTACACCGCACAGGCATCTGCCGCATTGGCACCACCTCCGGCCATGGCCAGTTTACGGCTGCGCAGCAAAGCTGACTCCATGGCAAAGACCTCCATGATAATGTCCGAGAGATTCATGACGATCTCTTGTTGCTGCTCGAGCTTCGCGGCAAATTTCTGTTGCGCGACTCCGAGAGTCAGCAGCGCAATCTTCTTGGCGTTATGGACCAAGCTCAATTCGGCATCGGCTAACTCTTGGGTGGCTCTGGCGGAATCTCTTCCCGCGTCTTCGAGTACGGCATGCGCAGCCTCGAACAGCGGCAAAAGCCCGCGAGCCGCGCGCTTCAACGGCATACCGGTAATAACCAGACGATTGATCTCGCTCGTCCCCTCAAACAGCCGGTTGATGCGCGCATCGCGATAGGCGCGCTCCACCATGTAGTCCTGGTGATATCCGTAGCCGCCGTGTATCTGGACACCTTCATCGACCACATAGTCCAGCATTTCGGCGGCATATACCTTGACCATCGAACACTCGGCAGCGAACTCTTCGATGGCTTTCAGCTCCTGATTAGCGGCAGCCGAGTCCTGCGGCGTTTGAGCTTCATGCATCTTGCTTTCAATCAGCCCTACGACCCGCCAGGCCATCGACTCGGTCACGAAAATACGGATCGCCATTTCCGCCAGCTTGTGTTGGATGGCTCCAAAGTCCGCGATGGTCGCGCCGAAGGCTTTGCGCTGTTTGGCATATTTGATGGAAACCGCGAGCACGTTTTTCGCCGCTCCGACCAAAGCGGGGCCAAGCTTGAGGCGTCCGATATTGAGAATGTTGAATGCGATAACGTGCCCGCGCCCGACTTCACCCAAGACGTTCTCGACAGGAACGGGAACGTTGTCCAGATACACCGCGGTGGTCGAACTGCCGGTGATTCCCATCTTGTGTTCCTCGGCGCCACTGCTGACACCAGAGAAATTTCGCTCCACCAGAAATGCAGTGAACTTCTCTCCACCAACTTTTGCAAACACAGTGAACAGATCGGCCGCGCCGCCGTTGGTGATCCACATTTTTTGCCCGTTGAGGATGTAATGCTTTCCATCGGGCGAGAGATCAGCGCGCGTCCGCGCTGCAAGCGCGTCGGAGCCGGCCAGCGGTTCGGTGAGCGCATAGGCCGCAAGGAGTTCGACTTTCGCCAGCTTCGGTAAATATTTTTGCTTCTGCTGATCGTTTCCGAAGTAGACGACCGGCAGCGTGCCGATGCCAGTGTGAGCCGAATGCCAACCGCCGTACGAACCGTCGCGTCCCATGCGCTCAGCCGTGACCATCAGCGACGGAAGATCCATGGCCGTGCCGCCGTATTCTTCAGGAATCGCCATGGCCGTCAAACCCAAATCGACTGACTTCCGCAGCACACTCAGAGCGACACCCGGCTTCTTTTCGCGGATCGCCGGCAGATTCGGCTCGACCTCGTTCGACCCAGAATTCGTCCACCATGCGCCCGATGGCGAGATGCTCTTCGCTCAAATCTTCGGGCGTGAAAATATCTTCAGGCGTGGAGTCCTCGATCAGAAAGGCCGTTCCTTTTGTGGTTTTGCGCGAAATGTCTGTTAATGTCGACATGAAAAACTCCTATGCCACCGTTTGAGATTGAGAGTCTGAATGTTTTGAAACAGTTCGAAGGACGCGAGTTCCCTGCCAGCGATTGGTTCGTGGTCACGCAGGATCGCATCCAGGCGTTTGCCGACGCCACCGAGGATCATCAGTGGATCCATCTCGACTCCAAGCGCGCGCAATGCGAGACGCCTTTCGGCGGTAGCATCGCTCACGGATTTCTGACGCTTTCGCTGTTGAGTCACTTCGTGAAGCAGGCAATCCAGATCAACTCGGGAATTGCCATGACCGTCAACTACGGCCTGAATAAAGTTCGCTTTCCGTCTGCAGTTCACGCGGGCGCGTCCGTTCGCGCTCGCATTGCTCTGCGTTCGGTGAATGAATCGCCGGATTTTGTCGACGCCGAATTTCGCGTCAATATCGAGAGTGAGCACGTTGAAAAGCAGCCGCACAAACCTTGCTGCGTCGCCGATTGGCTGGTTCGCTATTATCGGAAGTAAGCTGGTGTTTATATCGTTCCGCTTTCCGCGCTGCGCCACGACGCCCGTAACAAGGCATGAATTCTGTTCGGCAGCGCTGCAAACCGTTCGTCCTGCGTCAGTCCCTGCGCGTACCGGTAATAAATCTGTTGAATGATGACGGCGACTTTGAAGCGCGCAAAAGTAAGATAGAAAACCATGTCGCTTGGATCGCGACCGGTCGCCGCCGCATACCGTTCGATCAGTTCCGTCCGCGTAAGCGTTCCCGGTAACGTGGTTGGCGCGCTCTGAATTTCCTGAAAATCTTCTGGATCCTGCGGGTCGGTCCAGTACGCCAGCGCCGTTCCAAGGTCCGTCAGCGGATCGCCGATAGTGCACATTTCCCAGTCGAGCACTCCGACAATCTTGGTCACGTCGTCCGGATCGAGCACAAGATTGTCGTACTTGTAATCGTTGTGAATCAGTACCGTATCTTGCGCCTTGCGGAGAACCGCTGGCATCTGTACCGCGAGCCATGCCGTAATGCGATCCACCTCCGCAATGTCGTGCGTTTTCGAATTGTGATAGCGCTCGATCCAGCCGTTCACTTGGCGTTCGAGATAGCCTTGCGGCTTACCCAAGTCCGCCAGTCCGATTGCGGCATAATCGAGGCGATGCAGACGCGCAAGATTATCCACAAAGGCT
Organism: uncultured Acidobacteriaceae bacterium; assembly: GCA_963807725.1. Classification (GTDB taxonomy): domain Bacteria; phylum Acidobacteriota; class Terriglobia; order Terriglobales; family Acidobacteriaceae; genus Acidiflorens. The sequence goes on along the minus strand of CAWECL010000017.1, from coordinate 21,878 downwards.
TCGCTCAAGAGCCGAGCCGTCTCCGGCGGAAAAGGCAAGTCAGGCGGCGGTTCTCGCCGAAGGATCAGTCCGCGAATCGGCTCCATCAAATAAAACGGCGCACCGAGAATCGAAAGATCGTCGCAATAAAGAAGCGCTTTCGGAGCAACGGAATATTCGCGGTGCAGTTTCGAGAGCACACGATATTCGCGAGACATGTCATGCGCGGATCGCACCTTGCTGCCAAAGGGAGGCCGCCGCACAACAAGTTCCATGCTCCCGAGTCGCAACAAGTAAGTCAGGTTCGAATGCCCGTTGGGAAATTGTTCGACGGAAACGGAACCGCCGCCACAATCGAAGTGCTCGCGGAGAAACGGCTCCAGTCGCGAGATATCGAGTTCTTCTCCCGCACGCTCCATTCCCGCTTGATCGCAAAGTGCCGCCATACGCAACTGCAATTCCTGAAATCGCCTGGCACAGGCCCGCGCGCGAATCGCTTAGCCCGCCCGCTCGAATAATCCTGCCGCTCCCTGTCCACCGCCAACGCACATAGTGACGACTCCGTAACGCACGTTGCTTTTCGCCCCGCGTCTCGCCATTTCGTTAGCCAGCGTTCCAACCATGCGTGACCCAGTCATGCCAAAGGGATGCCCAATCGAGATTGAGCCGCCGTTAACATTCATTTTCTCGGGATCGATACCCAGGCGGTCGCGGCAGTAGACGACTTGAACCGCAAAGGCCTCGTTCAGTTCCCACAGATCGATGTCGCTCGATCTCACACCAGCGCGCTGCAGCAACTTTGGAACCGCAAACACAGGCCCGATTCCCATTTCGTCGGGATCGCACCCCGCCACTTGAAAGCCGCGAAAAATCAATTTGTAAGGTATACCGAGTTCATCCGCGCGCTGCCGCGACATCACGAGCGTGGCTGATGCGCCGTCGGAGAGCTGCGAAGAATTTCCCGCCGTTACGGTACCCTGGCCGCTAGTCGCATCAAAATGCGGCATCAGCGCCAATAGGCCGTCCAGCATCGTGTCCGGACGGTTGCATTCGTCCTTATCGGCGCACACCTCTTCTTTTGAGATGATTTCATTTGTCTTTTTGTCGAGAATGGCGCGGACGACGCGCATAGGCGCGATTTCCCCTTCGAAAAAGCCTTCGCGCTGGGCGCGAGCCGTGCGTTGCTGGCTCAGGAGCGCGTATTCATCCTGCGCTTGACGACTGATTTTGTAGCGCTTGGCTACAACTTCGGCGGTGTCCCCCATAACCATGTACACGCCCGGCATCTCGTCGAGCAACCGGGGATTCGGGTCATGATTGCGCGGCGTCATCGTTATGCTTTCCACGCCGCCGCCGATCACAGCATCGCTGCCTCCGTTCACGATTTGATAGGCGGCCAACGCGATAGATTGCAATCCGGAGGAACAAAACCGGTTCAGAGTCAGGCCGCCGACGGAAGGCGGTAATCCGGCGAGCAACGCGGAAACTCGGGCGATGTTATGCCCCTGCGGACCATGTGGCTGTCCACAGCCGAGGATGACATCTTCAACCTCGCGCGAATCAATTTGAGGCGTCTTGCGCAAAACATCGCGAATGGCGTGCGCCGCCAAATCCTCGGGACGTGTCAGGTTGAACGATCCGCGAAACGACTTGGCCAGCGCAGTTCGCGAACTGGCGACGATAACAGCTTCTCTCATGATCTCCTTCTCTAGTCCCTACCTCTGCTTACGGTTCTACCCTTTCACGCGGCGAGAACCTGTTCTTTATCGAACTCAGCAAATGTTTTGCCTGCCTCTGCGAGCCGCTTCAATAGCGGGGCCGGTGTCCACAGTTCTCCGTGCTGTTGCTCAAGATCCCGAATGCGTTGATAAACTTTCGGCAATCCCACGGCATCGGCGTACCACATCGGACCGCCGCGATAAGCCGGAAATCCATAGCCGTTGAGATAGATAATGTCGATGTCAGCGGCTCGCAGCGCATATCCTTCTTCAAGAATTCGCGCTCCTTCATTCACCAGCGCGTAGATGCAGCGATCCACAATTTCATCAGAGTTGATTTGCCGCTGCGGAATGCCTGCCTCAGAGCTCCACTGCCGCACCAGCGCCGTCACCGTCGGATCTTTGCTGGCGCGGCGACTCTCGTCGTAGCTATACCAGCCGTTCATTGTTTTCTGTCCATAGCGACCCAGTTCACAAAGGCGATCTTCGGCGAACGGCTGCCGAATTCCCGGCTTTTCCAGATGCCGATACTCTTTGCGAATGCGCCAGCCCACATCAAGGCCGGCAAGGTCGCCGACTGCCAGAGGCCCCATAGCGTTGCCGAATTCGACCAGAGCTTGATCGACGGCTTCGACCGCCGCTCCTTCTTCAACCAGAAACTGCGCCTCACGGCGATACGGTCCAAACATGCGATTACCCACAAAGCCGCGACAGTTCCCGACCAGAACCCCGATCTTCCCCAACTTCTTTGAGAGCTGCATGCAGGTGGCAATCACTTCTTTGGTCGATTTTGTTCCGCGCACAATTTCGAGCAATCGCATGACATTGGCCGGGCTGAAAAAATGCGTTCCAATCACATCTTCGGGTCGCGATGTAACCTCCGCGATCCCATCGATGTTGAGCGTCGATGTGTTGGTCGCCAAAATCGCGCCGGGACGGCAGACGCGATCCAAATCTGCGAACACGTCTTTTTTCAACGCCATCCCTTCGAAAACCGCTTCCACCACCATGTCTGCGCTCGAGAACTCGTCATAACTAAGCACGGGCTTGATCAACCGCAGGCGTTCGTCAACGAACGACTGGGTGAAGCGTCCACGCTGCACCGAGGTTGCATAACTCCTGCGAATCTTTCCCATGCCCACTTCGAGCGCTGCCTCGCCCACGTCCTTCAACAACACAGGAATGTCGGCGTTGGCAAAAACCATCGCAATGCCTCCACCCATGGTTCCGGAGCCGACCACCGCTACACGATTCACCGGCAGCACGGGAGTTCCTTTCGGGATGTCAGGAATTTTTCCGACCTCACGTTCGCCGAAGAAAACGTGAATCAGCGCCTTCGACTGATCGGAGAAAAGACACTCTGTAAAGAGTTTCGCTTCAACTGCGCAGCCTTCGTCAAACGGCAATCTGGTAGCGGCTTCCACCGCATCGATCGCCGCTAGCGGAGCTTTCAGCCCGCGTTGCTTCTTGGCCGCGATCGCTCGTGCCGCGGCAAAGATCGATGCGTTTTCGACGGACGTGCCCAGCTTGCCGGTGCGCTCCCGAGTCTTGCGAGCGGGCTGCGCCGCAACTTCGCGCGCAAACGAAATAGCGCCGGCGAGCAAATCGCTTTCCGATGTCCCGTCGATCAGTCGATCGATCAGTCCAAGAGCCGCGGCCTCTGGCGCGGACATCGGCTTACCCTCGGCACACATTTCCGCCGCTTTCGCGATGCCTATAAGCCGCGGCAGACGCTGCGTTCCGCCGGCTCCAGGAATAATTCCTAACTTTACTTCGGGCTGACCTACCTGCGCCGTTGGTGTCGCGACCCGATAGTGACCGGCCATCGCCAGTTCCAGTCCACCTCCGAAAGCTGTGCCGTGAATCGCCATGACCACGGGTTTGAGGCTGTCCTCAATTTGGAGCAGCAAGGGCAGCAGGCTTCCTCGTGGTCCGCCCGAGGTCATCTTGCCGAATTCTTTGATGTCGGCGCCCGCGACAAACGTACGTCCAGCGCCGATTACGACCGCTGCTTTAACGTCGGGATCCCTGTTGATGTCATCGATCGCGGTCCCGATTCCCTCCGGCACACCCGGACTCAGGGCGTTTACCGGCGGATTATCGATGGTGATAATCGCAACATCTCGATCTTTGCTGATTCGTACAAGGCTGTTCATATTCCCGTCAGACTCCTGCTCTTCATGACGCTACCGTTCGATTCTGATATTTCGCGCGCAACTCTCTCTTTAGGACTTTTCCCGTCGCCGTCTTAGGTAAACTCTCGCAAAACTCGATTGATTGTGGGCACTTGTAATGGGCCAACCGGGCGCGGCAAAATTCAATCAGCTCCGCTTCACCTAGTTTGCAACCGGGTTTCAGAACTACGACCGCTCTCGGAACTTCGCCCCATTTTTCATCGGCTACCGGAATCACGGCCGCTTCGAAAACGTGAGGATGCGCCGCCAGCACTTTTTCCACGTCGAGAGAAGAAATATTTTCTCCGCCGCTGACAATGATGTCTTTCTTTCGGTCGACGATCTTTATGTATCCGTTATCTGAGATGACGGCCATGTCGCCGGTGTGAAACCACCCGCCCCGCAAGGCTTCCGCCGTAGCTTCCGGCTGCCGCCAATATCCCGCCATCACGCCGTCACTGCGGGCGATGATTTCTCCCATCGTCGTGCCGTCGCGTGGCACATCGTTATCGTCATCATCGACGACTCGAAGCTCGTGGCCGGGATAAGCGTAGCCAGTCATCGCCTGCATCACATGCCGTTCTTCAGCCGAGCACTGCACATCTGGCTTGAGCTCCGCGGTCGCGAGCGAGGGTGAACATTCTGTTAGTCCGTATCCTGAGAAGCATTTGAACCCCAGCTTTTCTTCCACCTCTCGAATCAGTGTGGGCGAGGACGCCGCGCCACCGATCACCGACCACTCGACCGAACTCAAGTCGTACCTGGAGCGCGCCGGCGAATTGATCAGTACCAGCGCCATGATTGGCACCATGCTCAGCGCGCTTACGCGTTCCTTCTCTACCAGTCGAAACACTTCCTCGGGCAAAAAGCGCGGAAGCATCACGTGAGTTCCGCCGACCGACGTGATCGTGTGCGCCGCTCCCCAGCCATTGGCATGAAACAGAGGGATGGTATGCATCAGGACATTTTCGTAGCGGGTGTGATGATAGACGGCCAGGTTCATCGCGTGGAGATACACGTTGCGATGGGTGAGCATCACGCCTTTAGGGCTGGCGCTGGTGCCGCTGGTATAGAAAATCTCCGCCACTGCATTTTCATCGAACGCCATCAGCTCTTCGCGATAAGGCGTCGCTGATGCCAACATAGTTTCGTACGTACGGTCAGAGATCCAATCTGCTGCAGGAGTCCCGTCCAGTTGATGGAACGATCGCACCGAGCGCAGATCTCGTCGAAAGGTATCCACCAAACCTGCGAATTCCTCTTCCAGAAATAGCATCGCTGCGCCCGAATCGTTCAGAATGTATGTAAGCTCTGGCGCGGCCAGCCGAATATTGAGCGGCAGGAGAATACAACCCGCCTCCAGCACGCCGTAATAGGCTTCCAGCAGGCGATGACAGTTCAGGCTTAGAAATGCCACGCGATCGCCAGGCTTCACGCCGGCGGCGCGCAGCGCTCCCGCCAAACGCGCGACGCGGCCGGCAAACTCTGCGTAAGTGAAGCGATGATCGCCGCAGATGACCGCTGTCTTACGGGGATACTGTTGTTCCGCGTAACGAAGAAAGCGGACCGGGGTAAGTGGGACATTCATGAAAATCGCTCGTTTTTCGGCAGCTCGTTCTCCAGCAACTCGTTCTCTAGCGTGTCTACTTGTATCAGATCTACCAGGCTGTCTGGCCTCCATCGACCACCAGAACGTGTCCGGTCACATGCGCAGAAGCGTCGGACTCTAAGAACACCGCAGCGCCTTTAAGAACGTGATCGCTGCCGAACCGCCCCGTTGGGATTTTTGCCAGCAACGATGTTTGGTGATTCGCTGTGACCCATTCCATTCATCTGCAGTACGAACGCAGGCCAACGAGGCCGCTTACACAAAATGTGATAGTTAATATCATGTTATAGTCGCTAACGTCAACACGATTCCCGAAGACGCCGTCGATACAAAATTACTCACGCAGACGAAGCACGACGCGACCCGAAATCTCGCCACGGCTCAGTTGACTCAGAATTTCCTGAACGTCGGCCAATGGACGCGCCGTAACCTGGCAATGAACCGTTCCCGCGGCTCCCATGGCCAGAATCTCCCGCAGATCCTCCCGCGTGCCCACCGCACTGGCCTTAATATCGATCTCTGCGGAGGCCATCATGATTGGCGGAAACGAAATGTCGTTTGCGGGCAATCCCACCACCAGCAATGTTCCCGTGGGCCGTACACAATAAAACGCCATATCGTAGGCGGATTTGGCGGCTGACGTGACTATCGCGACGTGAACCCCGCCGGAGCCGCGAATTTCTTTCATTACTTCGCTTGTCGCCGCGTTCAACACTCGTGCCGCGCCCAGGGACTTTGCCAATGCCAGCTTTTCCTCCGAAACATCGATCGCGGTTACTTCCGCTCCCGCCGCACGGCCGATCTGGACCGCAATGTGACCGAGTCCTCCAATTCCAAACACCGCCAGCCTCTGGCCAGCGCGAATTTTGGCCTGCTTTAAAGCGCGATAAACCGTAACGCCGGCGCAAAGCAGTGGCGCCGCTTGCTCGGACGAAAGCTCCTGCGGAATCTTGATCACATGGCTAGCGGGAGCCTTAGCAAATTCCGCGTATCCGCCATCAACCGTTACACCGGTGATGCGTTGCCGCACGCAAAGATTTTCGTTGCCTTCGCGGCAAAATTCGCATTGTCCGCAAGTCCAGTGCACCCAAGGCACTCCGACTCGCTCCCCCACTTGGATGTTCTTTACATCCCCGCCGCGCTCAACCACGCTCCCGACGATTTCGTGTCCGAGGATCAGCGGCTTCTTAACGATTCGAGCGAGTTGTGTCCAATCGCCATCAGCCAGGTGAAGATCGGAGTGACATACACCACAGACCTCAACCTCAATCAGCACCTCATCGGGACTTATCTGCGGCCTAGCGACTTCCTCGATCGATAATGGTGTCTTGAACGAATGCAGAACAGCGGCTTTCATCGGCCTTTTCTCCCTGACAACACTACCGCCTAAACTTCTACGGCTTTATGCCGCGCAAGAAAAAATCCACCGCGCTCTGCACCCGGTCGGTGAGCTTATGCGGGCCGGTAAGATCGACCGCCCATTGCCGGACTACCGTGTTGTAAAGCCCCTCCATAAATTCCGCTAGGTGTACTACCGGGAACGCGCGCGTAACGTCACCGCGCTTCTGACCTTGCGTCAGAATTTCGCGCAGCAGGTTCACGGCAGCTTCCTCGTGCTCGCGCAGATCGGCCGACCGTACCGGATCCATTGCGCCCGACAGCACGACCGCTTCCCACAGCTTTCGGTCAGCTTCTACTTCGCGAGCCAAGCTGGTGTAAAGTCGCCGCAAGCGCTCGGCCGTTCCGGCTTTGCTCGAGAGCTCCGAACGTAGTCGTTCGCAAATGCAGGCGTAGCCCCGCTCTCCCACCTTGCGCAGAACCGCATCTTTGGTTGGAAAGTACCGAAAGAAGGTGGGCTGGCTAATTTCAAGGACGCGGACAATGTCATCGATGCGTGTGGACTCGTAACCATGCTTGCGAAAGAGCTTTATCGACGTGTCGATAATCTGCTGCCGCAGGCGCGCTTTCTTCCGCTCGCGAAGGCCAACCTCGTTCCGCTCTTCGACTATTTCCGCAGCCGGACTCCGAACCGTGAGCACACCGGGCATAGCATTCCCCCAGCTTGAGTCGGACGGGCCAACCCCGACCCGTCCGCATAATTGTGATGGTAACTATAACAAAATAGCGACTATCGTAAAACGCTGCAGATCGATTCATGCATAAGCAAATTGTGAAATCGGGGCAAATCAGGAGTGTTGAAGAGTCGTGCGATAATCAGCCGCCTTGGCGGCGATCAAACCAAACCCTTTCGCCAGCGCGCTCTTTTCCAGGGATGCAAACTCGTTCTGGGCGGACGCCTTGGAACCGATTTTGCTCTCCAACTCTGCTCGCGCAAGACGCGCCTCAAGTTCGAGGCCGACAAATCCATGAGCGCGAGCATCTTGCCCGATCGTTTCCAGTTGTGCTCGTGACGATTCGGGATGATCGGATGCCAGCTTCACCTGGGCGGCCACCAGATCGAACTCGAGACGCGCCAGGCGATTCTGGCTCTTGGCGGCTAGGGGCGCGCTGGACTCGACCTCTTTCATTGCATCGGACGTTTTATTTTGCGCCAGCAATGCGCGAGTCAGAACGACGCTAGCCGTCAGTTGATCATCAGCTTGTTGTTCACGTTGAAACTGCTCTGTGCACTGCCGCAGGAGTGATTCCGCGGTGGCAGCATGCCCTTCCTCGACGGAGAGTCGAGCAAGCGCGACCTGAGTTTCGGCGGCGTTTTGTTTCTCTCCGGATTGAGTACGCAGAGCCAAAGATTCTTCGTAAGATTTGCGGGCAGCCACGAGATCGCCGCGATCGGCCAGAACATCTCCCATGCCAAACAACACGTAGGCAATCGCGTTCTTGTCGTCAGATTCCTGGGCTGTCGCTTTCGCTTGCTGATAAGTTGTCTCGGCGACATCGAGATTTCCGCTTTGCCGTTCCAAATCGCCCAGATTGTTAAGCGCTAGCGCGATACCTTGTCTGTCTTCGACCGCTTGATAATCGGGGATCGCGGCTTCCAACAATTTCTTCGCTTGCTTGAGGTCTCCCGACGTAAGAAGCGCAGCCGCAAAATTACTCTGCGCCGCGGCGACGCCGCTAGGGTTTCCCACCCGACGAAACTGATCGATCGCCCTGCGGAACATCTCAGTAGAAACAGCGATATCGCCCTTCTGGTAATGGAGAGCGGCGAGATCGACTCGCATGATCGCTTCGGCATTCAGATCTTTGGCTGCAACCGCACTTTGCAATGCATTTTCGCAATTGCTGATCGCGTCGTTGGAGTCGCCGGTCAACGTGCCCAGCTCGCAGAGAATCCCGTAAGTACGGGCGACGATCGAATGCGATCCTTGGGCGCGCGCCTTCGAGATCGCAAGCTGCGCCGCCTGCCGGGCTCTGGTGATGTCGGAATTGATCCATGCCTGCGATTCCACCATGTCGATGCGAGGGTCGTCTCCGGCCGGCGCTGGAAGGCGGCGAAGTGCCGCCAGCGTAGATACGGCGTCGGCAGGTTTGTCGTAGACCTGGGCCGAAGCCAGAAGCAATCCGTAGTCCAAGCTATCCGGAAAAAGGTGGAATAGCACCTGATAAGCTTCCGCAGCCTTACGCCACTCTCCAAGAGTTCGTCGATACTGTCCTTCAACCAGCAGTTTCTCTTCCTGCGGAAGCTGTGTGGAAAGTTCCAGCGCTCGCTGGGCCTCGGCACGAGCCTTCACTTCGTATCCAATGTGCCACCACGCTTCCGACAACGCGGAATGAGCCAGGGGGTAACTCGGATCGGCGGCCACGGCCTTTGCCAGCACGTCGCTGGCTGCGCGAAAATCGAAGCGCCACAATTTAGCCCGGCCATCGGTATACAGCCGCGCCGCCAGTTGATTCGAGGGCAACGACGCGCGCACCGCGTTCGCGGCTTCGGTGGAAATCGCGCTTAACCCCAGGCTCTGCCGCATAGCCGCGCCAGCTTGCGTCGCCAATTCGAAAAGACTGTCTTCGCTGCCGGTAAAAGCACGTTCGGCAATCGTCTCCCCGCGCGCCGTATCCTGCAGGCGAACATCCAGCCGAATGCGCTTTCCGCCTTCGCCGGGGAGTGGAGTGTAGGAGCCGAGCACAACCATATCGGCGCCGGGATTCTTGCGCAGCCGTTCCAGTGTCGCTCTCGCCAAACTGTCTTCGTCCGCGAGCGAGAGTTCGCTTTTCGCTCTCGCCACATCCTCGCCCGAAACCATGCGCAAAGTGCCGCCTGCCGCCAGTTCCGTGTTCAACATTTCCGCAAAAGCGGGCGAAAGCCAGTTGTCCTCGGGACGTCCCGGAAGGTTTCGGAACCCGAGCACGGCTACCGAGCGTCGCACTCGCACGGGATTACTCACGCTGGCGGCTTCAGCCTTGGAGGCAGCCCGGCGCGGATTTGACCGGAACCAATAAACCGCACCTCCGACTATCAACAGGATTAACGCCACAATTACCCACGCGCGATTCGCGTCAGTAGATATGGCACTCGGTCGGCCTCCAGCGGCGGCTCGGAGATCGCCCATCGAGGTCTCGGGTGCTTCGGCGACGGTATCCGGAGCTCGCTTGATATCTGTCGCTTGTTCCGGATCATGCACCGTAACCGGAGCCAGAAATCGGTATCCCCGCCGCGGGATCGTTTCCACATACCGGGGAGCTTCGGCATCGTCATTCAGCGAGTCCCTGACTTTTCTCACCGCTACGCCCAAGCTGTTATCAAATTCGACGAACGTGTTCTCGGGCCAGAGGCGTTGCCGCACTTCTTCGCGGGTGATGATTTCTCCGGGCCGCTCGACCAGCATGATAAGGAGGCGAAAAGGCAGATCCTGCAGCCTGACCCGGGACTTGTCGCGGGTGAGAGTGCCCGCCTCGGGATCAAGTTCGAACGGACCGAAACGGTAGTAGCGCGCTTTTGGGGTGGGATTGGACATCGCTATCGGATTTCGCCGCAGCCGATGGAGATGGTAGCACTCCGCCCATGCGGCAGAACATCTCGATCATTGCCCCCATTTAGCGGCCTTTGCTTGTGTCATTTTCTGATTTGCGTCATCTAAAGCACAGGAGAATCCTTCGCAGAAATTCGGGGTTGGATTCCGTAGCGCAACTTCGGCCGACGCCGGCCACCTTCGGCCGAATCCGACGTAAACCATTGTAAGTACAAGCGCTTTCGACGGGATCACGAGGTACTCGGACACCGGATGCGCGTATTCCCGCGACGGTAGCTTTTGTAGTCTCGCTATAATAAAAGATACGGATCGCGACTCGGACTGCGCCTTCTGCGCCGAGCGAGTTTGGAAATTCGTCAACAAACATGACTGCAAACCACAAACATGCTCTTCGGAAAATTCTCGAAAATCGCATTGCCATCATTGATGGAGCGATGGGGACCACCATCCGCACCTATGGAATGAAAGAATCGGATATCCGCGGGGAACGTTTTCAGAACTCGACGAAGGACCTGCTGAACAACGGCGACCTTTTCTCGCTGACGCAGCCCCAAATGATCTGTGATATTCATCGCCGGTTTCTGGAAGCAGGGGCGGACATCATCGAGACAAACACATTCGGCGCGACCAGTATCACCCAGAGCGAGTTTTTCGTGGACGATCCGCGCGAACACGGCGGCCGCAAGGATCCCGAGTTCTATCAGAATGTCGTCGACGATACTTTTCTCGGAGATTTGGCTTTGGAGATCAACGAGAAGTCAGCACAACAGTGCCGCGAATGGGCTGATCGTGTCGGGAACGCAAGTTCGCGTCAGCGCTTTGTCGCTGGAGCGATCGGGCCGCTGACCGTTTCGCTCTCGAACTCACCTGACGCCGATGATGCGGGCTTCCGCGTCGTCACTTTTGATCAAGTCAAGACCGCTTACGCGCAGCAAGTGCGCGGACTCATTGCGGGCGGGGTAGATTTGCTTCTGGTTGAAACTATCTTTGATTCGCTCAACGCCAAGGCGGCGCTCGTCGCCATCCGTGAAGTGTTTGATCAGGACGGCAAGAATCTGCCGGTAATGATCTCCGCTGCGGTCGGACGCGGCGGCGAGACGATGATATCCGCACAGACAACTGAGGCCTTCTGGAATGCGGTGTCGCACGTGAAGCCGCTTTCGGTGGGACTCAACTGCTCTCTTGGCCCCGATTTGATGTATCCGTTCTTAAGCGAATTATCGGAGAAGGCGAACGTTGCCATCTCGTGCTACCCCAACGCCGGTTTGCCGAACCCACTCTCCCCTACAGGTTTCGATCTCGAGCCCGCCGACATGGCGCGCTATCTGACCGACTTTGCACGCGGAGGGCTGATCAACATCGCCGGCGGCTGCTGCGGAAACACGCCAGAACACATTGCTGCGATCGCAAAAGCGCTCGAAGGTCAACCTCCACGAGAAATGATGGCGGCAGTGGGGGCGACGGGGTGACGGCGTGACATTGGAAGAAATCCAGAGAGCGCCACATCCCGAGATAACCGAGACGAAACCTTTGCGTCTATCGGGATCGCAACCCTTCACGCAGCAGCCCGGCGTCTACATCATGATCGGCGAGCGCACCAACCTCGCCGGATCGCCAAAGTTCGCCAAGCTGGTGAAGCAAGGCAAATTTGAGGAGGCGGTTAGCATAGCCCGCCAGCAAGTCGAGAACGGAGCCAACGTCCTCGACATTTGCATGGACGAGGGCATGATCGACGGCGTCGCCGCCATGACGCGCTACCTGCAGTTGCTTGCCAGTGAACCCGAAGTCGCGAAAGTCCCCTTCATGATCGACTCCTCCAAGTGGGAGGTCATTGAGGCTGGGCTCAAATGCCTGCAGGGCAAAGGAATCGTTAATTCGATTTCATTGAAAGAAGGAGAAGAGAAATTTTGCCGCAACGCCGCTGCCGTCCACAAGTATGGTGCGGCGGTCGTTGTAATGGCGTTCGACGAACAGGGTCAAGCCGCAACCTACGACGAGAAGATCCGCATCTGCGAACGCGCCTATCGACTCCTCGTCGACAAGGTCGGATTCCCGCCTGAAGACATCATCTTCGATCCGAATATCCTCACCGTCGCCACTGGCATGGAGGAGCACAACAACTACGCTGTCGATTACATCAATGCCACGCGCTGGATCAAGGCCAATCTGCCCCACGCCAAGGTCAGCGGAGGTGTCTCCAATATCTCCTTTAGCTTTCGCGGCAATAACAAAGTTCGTGAGGCAATGCACTCGGCCTTTCTTTATCACGCCATCGCGGCAGGCATGGACATGGGAATCGTCAATGCCGGCATGCTCGAGGTGTACGAGGAGATTGACCCCGAGCTGAAAATACTCGTCGAGGACGTGTTGCTCAATCGCCGTCCCGATGCAACCGAGCGACTCGTCGAGTTTGGCGAAACCCTGAAAGGCGCGGGCGCGGTCGTCAGCGAGAAGAAAGCCGAGGAATGGCGCCACGGCACAGTCGAGGAACGCCTTTCCCACGCCTTAGTAAAGGGAATCGACACCTACATCGAAATCGACGCCGAAGAAGCTCGCGTCAAACTCGGCCGGCCTCTCCTGGTTATCGAAGGTCCGCTGATGGACGGGATGGGCGTGGTCGGCGATCTGTTCGGGGCCGGCAAGATGTTTTTGCCGCAGGTGGTGAAGTCTGCCCGCGTGATGAAGAAAGCCGTGGCCCACCTCACACCGTTCATGGAGGCCGAAAAAGCGTCGATGGTGGCCGCCGGCGAAGTCGTCAAGGCGCAGGGGAAAATCCTGCTCGCAACCGTGAAGGGCGACGTTCATGACATCGGCAAGAATATCGTCGGCGTGGTTCTTGCCTGCAACAACTACGACGTCGTCGACTTGGGCGTCATGGTCTCCTGCGAGAAGATTCTGGAGCGTGCGAAAGCCGAGAAAGCGGACGTCATTGGGCTGAGCGGTCTAATCACTCCCTCCCTTGATGAGATGGTGCACGTCGCGCGCGAGATGGAGCGTCAGGGTTTCAAGCTGCCGTTGCTGATCGGCGGCGCGACCACAAGCCGGGCGCATACCGCCGTCAAGATTGCGCCGCACTACAGCGAGCCGGTGGTTCACGTGCTGGACGCCAGTCGCGCCGTTCCCGTGACCAGCAGCCTTTTGAGCGACGACGGAAAAGCGGCGTTCGTGGCACAGCATCGAGTAGATTACGAAGCGCTTCGCAAGGCCCACGCCACGCCGCGACAGAAAGGTGTATCGCTTCAGATTGCCCGCTCGCGGCGAACTCCTATCGAGTGGCGCGCGGAAGATATCCCCGCGCCCTCGTTTACTGGAGTGCGCGTGTTGGACAACTTCCCACTGGCCACGCTGCGCGAGTTCATCGACTGGTCGCCGTTCTTCCACACCTGGGAATTGAAAGGCGTCTACCCTCGCATTCTCGACGATGAGCGGCAAGGCGCGCAGGCGCGTCAAATCTTTACCGAAGCCAACGCTCTGCTGGATACGATCATCGAGAACAATCTGATCACAGCGCGTGGCGTGTACGGTTTCTTCCCCGCAAATGCGGTGGGCGACGACGTCGAGTTGTACACAGATTGCAAACGCGGAAAGGTGCTCGAGCAATTTCACTTTCTCCGCCAGCAGGCGAACCGGGAAGGCAGCGAGCCGTGCCGGTCGCTCTCTGACTTTATTGCGCCGAAAGAAACTGGACTGCGCGATCACATCGGAGCTTTCGCCGTAACCACCGGAATTGGGCTGAAGGAGTTGTGCGACCGGTTCAAAGCAGAAAACGACGATTACAACGCAATCATGGCCGAAGCCATCGCCGATCGCCTGGCGGAAGCTTTCGCCGAATGCCTGCATAAGCAGGCGCGAGAGGATTGGGGTTACGGCCGTGATGAAAGTCTGAGCAATGCCGATCTCATTCACGAAAAGTATCGCGGAATCAGGCCGGCCGCGGGCTATCCCGCGTGCCCCGATCACACGGAGAAGGGTCCACTCTGGCGTTTGCTCAACGTGCAGGCAAGTACTGGGATGCAAATTACTGAGTCATTCGCTATGTGGCCCGGCTCCAGCGTGAGCGGGCTCTACTTCGCGCATCCCGAGTCGCGCTATTTCGCGTTGGGCAAGATCGAACACGATCAGGTGAACGATTACCACCGACGAAAAGGAATGACCATCGCGGAAGTCGAGCGATGGCTTGGGCCGAACCTGAACTACGATCCGGCGGAATCAACTTAAGAGTGATGCAGGTTAGGACGCAGAGTGAGTGAGCCGTCTTCATTCAGCTTCTGGCGGCAAGCCCATCGCACGGGATAACGCATGCCTTTCACCTCGAGCTCCGCCCGGAGTTTCAGTCCTCCAAATTTTGTTCCTTGTGGCAACACAAATTGCGCCTGCCGAAGCTTCCCGGGCAGCGGATAACCGGCATCCAGGCATCCGCTCTTAAGGACTGTTCCCTCTTGACTCTCCACCGTTACTCGCAGCACGCCCGGAACGCCTGCGATGCCATCGTTGGCAAACGCGATTATCAATCCTAGATAGCCGCCGTCTTCGTAGCTCCACACCATGGATGGCCTTACTCGATAGCCTATTCGACGATTGATCTGGTCGAACGATTTGGGAAAAGCCTGGTAGCTGGCCAGCAGATTCTTGGCGCTGATCGCATGAAAATTCCAGAGCGACCAATAGTTTGCGCCCACGTCCATGACGTGAGCGATCATATTTTCGATCGGCGACATGCCCTCGTCTGATCCGGCTGTGTCCGGACTCTTCGCCGGAATTCCCTGCTCGAGTACCGCAGCAACCCACGGCGGGCGATTGCTAAGCGTCTCGATCTGCTCATTCTCAATGAAAATGGTGTCGCTCCGAATCCAATTGTGGCTGCGAATCGTAAGATCAAGAACCTCCGAATTGCCCACGCGACTGTAATCGGGTTGAGTATTCGTCATCAACGGAGTCTTCTTGAAGTGCTCCAACTGCACTTCCATCATCTTGATCCAGGTTCTCTCCGCAGTCTGGTAATCGGGGAAAGGAGTATTGACGAAAGGCCACGTGTGCCCCTCGCCCCAGAAGCCATACATGAAGGTATCGAGGAACTCGACCGACGGATCGCCATCGAATTCGGCTGCCAACAGTCCAACCAGTTCACCGAACGCCTGCTGAAAGAAAGGATGGTCAAAACGGGGCTGATAACGGGAATACGGATTCTCTATAAACCGCGCAGCCTCTTTCTTCTCTTTCTCGTCGGGCACCAGCTCAACCGTCGGAACTTTGTCGAGAACAAAATCAGGCAATGCGGGCTGGTGCTTATAGTCGGGAGCGCTCATCTGAATGCGAAGTCCAACCCGTTTGTTATTTTTCTTCGCAAGATCGAAAACAAGCTTTACGTAGTCAGGCAACTCGAGGCGCCCAGGCCGCGGTTGGACTTCTCGCCAAGTCGGCCGTATGTAAAGCTGTTGCCCCAGGGGAAACCGAACCAGGTCCTCGATGGCCTGGGGAATGCTGTCCGATTGAATCTCATCCGTGCCACTGTCCGCCGTGATATAGGTGATCAGTCCCTTGCCATAATTCGGCACCACTTCTTCTGATGGAGTCGTGGTCATGACCACATCGTCCGTGGGAATGACGGCATCTGGTAGATATTGCGGGAAGGGCCCTTGATTTAAGCGGTCCGTGACAGACGGGCCGGAACCGAAATCGTACTTCGCCCAGTTGTGTGCGGGAACAATACCATGAGCTGTGGTAGTTCCAAATTCGGCAGCTACTGCTAACGCGACACTGCTTTTCAGAAAGTCTCTACGCCGCATCGAAGTTTGTATCCCCTCCCATCCATACGAATCAACGCGCTTGCGCCAAAGCACTTTCCAGATCATCCGCCGCTTTGCCAATGCCGGCAGCCGCATTCTCGATCACCTGGGCAACCTGCGGAACCTGCGCCTCCGCCTCTCTCCACTTCTTCTCGTCCATGTATTCGCGTACGGCGGCGATCGGCTTTGCTCCATAGCCGGTGTAAGCGCCGGGCGCATAAATTTGGTTCTTGAACCAAGGCCGTTCTGGAAGCCCTTTCTCATTCAGAAAAAGGCGGGACACCTTCAGCAAATCAGCGTTGATCGCATCCACGGATGGCGCAGCGAGAGCCGGAAATCCTTTTGCTTGCCAATTCGAGAGTGCCTTTGAATAACGCTCGGCACTCTTTTTCAGCAGATCGATCGAATTCTTCATCGGCGCAAAATTCATGTAAGGTGGCACCGTCTCAACCGGCGGAGGCACAGAAGTCTTACGAGGATCCGCGATTGCAGCGAAGACACCCTCTTGCAGTTGAAGGTTGCGCTCTGTGAATTCGTCCTGCTTATCCTTGAGCATCTTCTCTAAGTCATCCTCATATTTTGCGATAGCCTCCGCCTGCGGAGAGTAGCTAACCGGAACCAAGTCCGCATCCGCCAGCCGCATCATGGCCGTTCCACCCGTTTGTGCCATCGCACGCCCGTACACGAAATCGGTGTCGAGAAAGTGCGTGTACCAGTAAAAATCGTCGTAAATCGAATGGTACTGATCACCATCGTCTTCGCCACCAAACCCGATGTCTAATGTGGAAATGCCGGCGAGATCCTGAAAGGCCGTAAAGTCAGATCCGTCTCCCAACGCCGTAACCACCAGATCGTCGCGCCTCCGAAGATCCTTACGCTCTTCGGCATCCTTTGCATCCGCGATGCTGCTGAGGTGAGCGCGTTGGAAAACAGAAATGTGGGTCTCAGGATCTTGAACATCCCGCGCCACTCCACTGATAAAACTCTGTAAATCCTGGGTACCTCCCGCAAATAAATATCCTCGCTCGTTGCTGTCAGAATTGATGTAAGCGACCGCATGCTTCTTCAAATCATCCAGGTGGGTCTCCACCCATTCGACGGAACCAAGCAGACCCGGCTCTTCTCCATCCCAGGCGCAGTAAATGATCGTGCGCTTCGGAACCCAGCCTTCACGTTTCAACTCGCCAAGCATGCGTGCTTCTTCAAGCATCGCTGCCTGCCCCGAGATGGGATCGTCGGCGCCATTGACCCAGGCGTCGTGATGATTCCCTCGCACCACCCATTGCGCGTCATCGGAGCCATGCAAGGTCGCGATCACGTCATAGATCGATTTCATGTCCCAATGGGAAGTCACCTTCAAGTGCACTTTCGCCGGACCCGGACCAATGTGATAAGTGATGGGTAAAGCTCCACGCCACTCCTTCGGAGCGACCGGCCCCGTGAGCGCCGAAAGAAGCGGAAGTGCGTCTGCGTAAGAAATTGGCAGAACCGGAATCTTCGTAATGGTCTTGGCGTCTGCAATCGCGAGACGCTTCGCATCGCTAGTTGCCCCAACGCCGGGAGTCAGCGGATCGCCAGGATAATCTGTATCCATAACGCTGCCGCGCTGCACGCCGTCGCGCGGCCGCCAGCCTCCCGCGGGAAAATCTTCTCCATTGTAGTAACCGTCGCCTTTGGGATCGGAATAAATAATGCACCCGATGGCTCCATGTTCGCCGGCAACTTTAGGTTTTATCCCGCGCCAACCTCCGCCATAACGCGCAATCACGATCGCCCCCTTCACCGAGATTCCCATGCGATCGAGTTGCTCGTAGTCTTCACGGTTGCCATCGTTCACATATACCAGCGGCGCGGTCACATCTCCATCGACGGAATAGGCGTTGTAGGTGGGAAGCTGCTCGGCGGTTTGGTTCGATGTCGGGTCAACTGGAAGCACAGGCTCCTGCAGCTTGGCCCTGAATTTGGTAGGCTCCAGCAACTCAACAACGCGCTCCTTCGGTGTGGGAAACAAAACGCTGAAAGTTTCAATATGCGCATCGAATCCCCATTCCCTGAACTTGGACAAAATCCATTCGGCATTGTCTTTGTCATACGGAGATCCAACATGATGCGGACGCGCGCTCAACCGGCGCATGTTCTCGCGAATGTTATCGGGAACGATACCGTCGCGAAATTTCTTTTCCCAATCGCTCTCACCGGACGAACTCTTCGAGCTGAAGCCCTGCAAAGGCGGCCTCGGATTTGCGGAAATGTTTATTTCAGATTTGGATTGAGCCGAAACTACCTGCGTGATTGCGAGTACCGAACAACATATCCACCCAAGGGTCATGAAATCCTCTAGTCGAAATGATATGCGACAGCATAAAAAGCTGGCTTCTGAACTGCCGAGATGACAGTGGCGCCGTAGAGAAGCCTTAAAGTTCCGGCAACTCGTCGCTGAAATCAACCGGCCGCAAGCGAAGTAAAATCCGCGCGTCAGAGACTCAATTAGTCGTTACCGTATTGACCGAGGCCTCCAATCAGGAGACCAACAATTCAATAAGTGTTTTTTTAGGACGCCATTCCGGGCTGTTTTTACGAAAGGACGTCGGATCCATATCTATGAGTCCAACCAGCACCTCCGCCACGATCCTGCCACCCACAGGACCAAGACGATGACCGCCCGTACAAGTGTCGGCCTCGCGGAGAATGTAATACCAGAGAGGAGTCTCCCCATGCCAGCTCGTGGAATTGAGGCCAACCTGTTCCGCCGTGAGTGGCGGAACTCCTATGTGACGCGCTACGGCCTCTCCCGACGGTAGTCCCACGCCTTGTCCCCGTTGCAAATCACGGACAGCAAGAGAATGATAGTCCTCGATCTCACACTCACCGGTGACGGCTACCGGCAACTGAATGAGTGCGCGCACCAGTTTCCCATCCATTTTCTTGGACCGCTGCGCCGGTGGCACACCGGGCGCGTCGAAGAACAGTGACCAGTCGATCACGTGCTCGCGTGGTACGACGCGGAATCCCAGAAGATCCGGAAAAAGTGGAACGGGATCGGTCTGTGAGTTCAATCGGTAGCGGTGGCGGATCTGAGAGTGGCCGTAGCGATAAGGCTGCGTCGGCAAACTCCAGCGGGATAAATCCGCTGTGCCCAGGGCGAAACCATTGCGGGCCTACTCGAAGCACCAGATCTGCAAGCGTCCGCCCGATGAGCGTCGGCAGAAACTCGTTCAGAATGAGCCACTGGTAGTGCCATCGTAACTGCTTGGCTGCTTCGTCGAACACGCGGTCGTTCGCTATTCCCGTACGCCGCGCTTCGTCGACAAACGCGTTATGAGCCTTGAGCATGGCGAGATGGAGCTGCGAAATCAGCATGTGCGAATCGTTGCGCGGGTCGCCAATAACCGCGATACCCTCGCCGTTTCGCTGGACGTCCGTTCCGTCCAGACCCAGCAGAAATTTCGCCGAGTCGTCACGCTGGTAAAGGAATGGATGGCCGGTCGGTCCATCTCCATAGAGGCTTTCAAGATTGAGTTGCGGGCTGCGCGCATTGTGCAATCCCGCGGTATTGGTATGACTTTGCAAAACGGACCGGTCAGCCGTAATGTTGTGCGCCACGAATTGCCCGAAGATGGGCCAACCGGCGGCGGTGTCACCGAGGGAGTCTGGGGTGTCTTCGATGTCGCCGCAATCGCAGAGCCCCCCGGCGCGGCCTAAAGCATGCAGGAATTGCTCATCCGCCTCGAACGACGGTAGTTCGGGAAACATCCGGGCATAACTTACGGGGGTAAGGGGTGCATCGATGGCCACTCGGGCTCGCGCCGGCGACAGGCAGTGACTTCGAAGCGAAGTGGCGGGTTGATTCATGAATTCAGTCCATTCTAACGTCACCTCGCCGACTCGTCTCCTGAGTTTCTCAACGCCAAAAAAGGATCTACTCGTCAACGATCGTTCGAAATCAAGTATGCTCACGCCGCACCTTCCTCGAACCCGATGTTGTCCGCTCGAATCAAGACGTGGTAACGGGCGTGTAAATCTCGGCGAATCTGCCCTATGATAGAGAGGTAGTCAGGCAGCCGCGCGGGCGTGGCGGAATGGCATACGCAGCGGACTTAAGGGAAACTTGAGTGCTCGTCTGGGAAACCGGCGATGCAGAACTGCTCAAATTCGGGGAACCCTGAAATGGCGATCCCGAGCCAAGCCCGGTGGATACTACCGGGAAGGTGTAGAGACTAGACGGGCAGCACCTAATCTCCGGATTGTCCGGAGGAGGGTGAAGGGATAGTCCAGACCGCAAACCTGGCGTGAGCTCTCAGAGCGCTACGTCCGGGCGGCGAAAGCCGCAGACGGTATGAAAATCCGCAGGGCTTAAACGGCCCATGAGGGTTCAAGTCCCTCCGCCCGCACCACTGCTTTTTCGGTAGTTGCTGCGCCTCGGTCTTTCTTGGATCAACAGTCGCATTCGCGATCAACGGGTTTGCCCAAAAACCGACGCTGAGTATCACACCATGTCAGGTGGATTTAGCTTCGGCGAGTGAGTTCCTTTGCCGAGGATTCGGATCCCGGTGGTTCACGGAATGGTTCCACGGAAATGCGTTCGTAACGCACTTCCAGCACGGTCAGATTTTCTGTACCGCCCGGCAATTGCAGGACTACGCTGTCACCCGCTGCCGACTTCATCAACGCGCGTCCCAGAGGCGACACCCAACTGATGTGGTTGCGATTGAGATCGATTTCATCTGTGCCAACGATGCTCACCACTCGCGATACTCCCGCGGCATTGGCATAGCGCACGGTCGCTCCGAAGAATGCCTTCGTCGCCGCCTGCCCCGCTCTCGGAGCTTCCGGGTCCACCACTTCCGCGGCTTCGATTCGCTTCGAGAGAAAGCGAATCCGCCCATCGATCTGCCGCAGTCGCCGCTTGCCGTACTGATAGTCGGCGTTTTCACTGCGATCGCCGTTGCTGGCAGCCCAGGCTACTACCTCCACCACGGCCGGACGTTCTCTCATGAGCAGAAACCGGTGCTCATCTTTGAGTCGCTGCAGTCCGCTCGGCGTGATGTAGTTCTTGACTGGCGTCCCGGGCTCGTCCCGTTTTGGTTCTCTCGTAAACCCTTTTCGCATTCTCGTAGTCTTTCGTCGTTGTAGCGCGAATCCTGTGGGTATACCAATGAACGCGGATGAATGCCGATGAAAAACCACCGTCGGTTCTGGGTACCCCCCCCTCCCCCTCCCCCAGCGGTCCATTAGAATCATGACTTTAGCGCAAAAATCCGCGCAAAGTCCGAGATTTAAAGACTTTATAGCCAAAGTCCGAGCAAATAAGGACTTAGTGCCCCATGCCAGCGCAAAAACAGTTTTGGGGCAGTTTCCAAGGCGGTTCCGGTGGACGGATACCTGGCTTCTGCCCCAATGAATTTGGGCGCTTCGGATGTCGGGTCGCTCGTTGTATCCGCGACCTAACTTTTGCGACTTAACTACAGAATAAGGATGCATCGTTTCCTGGTCAATAAGAAATCGAAGGGTTCGGTAGAAAGCCCGGCTTACACTTAAACCACATGCTCAACCGGGGCTATGCCTATACCACAATCATCGGCAGCAAAGACCATGGGCATACCCTGCTCTCCCACCTGGCAAGCCTTTACCCCCACTCAACCCAACAAGCCTGGCAACAAAATCTGAACAACCGCGAAGTCACC
>CAWECL010000016.1:0-404498 GCA_963807725.1 uncultured Acidobacteriaceae bacterium | reverse complement strand
CCGGTGTACGGAGCGGTACGCGCGTTCAATCACCCAGTCTTCAAAGGTTTTCAATTCCTGTGGAGTACGATCGGGGCTTTCCAGCACGTAGCGATAGACGAGGCCGCTGGGGCTGAACAGAGGCGCCAGCGTGGGAGTTACTCCCGTGGGTAAAGTGGCTTGGGCCAGGCGCTCGAAGACGATCTGGCGGGCGAAATAGTCGTCGGTGCTGTCTTCGAAGGTAAGGATGAGGTCGGATAGTCCGTAGAGCGAGATGGAACGCATTACCACCATGTGCGGGACGCCGTTCATCTCTAGTTCGAGAGGAAGCGTGACCAGGCGTTCAACTTCTTCAGCGGCGTGGTCGGGCCATTGCGTCACGATTTCGACTTGCGGCGGCGCAAGGTCGGGGTAGGCATCCACCGGCATGCGCTGGAACGAGAGAATTCCTCCGACCGTGATGAAGGCGGTCAGCATCAGCACGAGGAATTTTTGTCGCAGCGCCGCCTGGACGATTCGGTGGATCATTCGGTAGTGGTGGACACTTTAGTCAATTTTGGTGGACGGGCGAGACGCCCGTCATTCCACTATTCTTACGGAACTATTTTTGCAGTGAATTTGCGAACTGCAGGAACAGGCTGCCATTTCCTACAACTTTGTCTCCGGCTTTAAGGCCGGTGGTGATTTGCGTCTGGCCGTTCAAACTTTCTCCTAATGTCACGGTGCGGCGGCCGAACTGGTTGTCGGATGCGGCGGCGTAGACGAAAGGCTGATTCTCGGTATCACGCAGTACGGCCGCATCGGGAAGCGCGATGGCGTTTGGAATCTGGCCAGCGTTCACGGTCGCGACTACGTACATGTCTTTCTTTAATTTCTCGTTGGGATTGCCGGTCTCAATGCGCGCCTGCAGCGTGCGGGTGCTGGGGTCGAGTGAAGCTGCCACGTAAGCGATGCGTCCGTGAAACACTTCGGGATAAGTGTCGGTTTGAATTGTGACCTGATCTCCGGCGTGGACGTAGGGCAAGTCTTTTTGATAGACGTTGACCAGCACCCAGACAGTGCTCACGTCTGAAATCATGAAACATTGGGTGGTGCCCGGTTGAAGAAGTTGTCCGGCGGCGACGTCTTGTTCAACGACCAAGCCTCCGATGGGAGCTTTTACCGGCACTTCAAATGAGGGCGGCGCTTTGACCAGCGCGTCAGGATCGGTGACTCCCATGACTTTGAGCGCGGCTTGCGCTGCCAGCAGGTCACCGCTCGCCTGCACCTCGGCCGATTCTGCTTGCTCGAGATTCTGTTCGGCGATGGCGTGATGCTGGTATAAATCCTGCGCGCGGGAATAACTTTTTTGCGCCAACGCGTACGCATCTTTGGCCTTTAAGTAATTGGTGCGGAGTTGCGAATAGTCTGGACTGGCCACGTAGAGCATGGGTTGACCTTGCGTTACTTTTTGTCCGGGGACTACTACCACTCGGCTCACTGGGCCGCTTACCTGCGTGATGACGGGCGTGGTGCGAAAGCCGTTATAGGCTACGGCTCCGGTCAAGCGAAGAGTTCGGGTTAGTGTCGTGGGTTGAACCGTGAGCACCTGTATGTGGCTCATCTGATCCTGGGGGATGGTGAAGAGCTCCGGATTATTGGTATTGCTCGTATTGTTAGAGTCGTCGGAGCTTGAGCCTTGGCAGGCGGTAAACGTGGCCAGGCTTCCCAATACGGCCAACGAAACCAACCACGACGAAGGGCTGTTGCGGAGGTTCATGGCAGAGTCCTCGTTCCTACCGCTTCTTTCAGTTGTTCGAGAGCTGTCATATAAGAAGCCAGAGCCTGCCGATAGGCTAACTGAATAGATCGATAACTGCGTTCGGCGTCGAGGAAATCCAAGAGGCTGGCGGCTCCGCGCTTGTAAGCATATTCGCTGATGTCGCGAGAATCCTGGGCCTGCTTGAGATAGCCGGAAGTATAAAGTTGAACCACTTCGTCGTTGCTCCTGACTGCTCCGTAGGCGTTGGCGACATCGGAAAGAACCTGATCGCTGGCGGCTTGCTGTTGCTCTTGTGCTTGGGTTAACGCGTAACCGGTGCGAGCGATTTCTCCCTGGTTGCGGTTGAAGATAGGCAATTCGAAGTTGGCAAAAATCGATGCCGTGTTTTCGCCGGAGACGTGAGTGAAGTCGTAGGTGCCGTTGACATCGACTTTCGCGTTTGCCTTGGCCAGTAGGATCTGACTTTCGGCCGCGCTAATTCCCAGCTGCGCGGCCTGGAAATCGGGACGCTCGCGGAGCGCCCTCATCTGCAGATCATCCAGGTTTCCTTTTAGTGGCAGATAGGCCAGGTCGCCGACTACGTCAAAATCGGCAGGCACGGTCTGGTAACCCAAAAACTGTCGCAATCCGACCAGGGCTTGCACTTTGGCGAGACGGGCAGAAGAGACGTCGGTCTGAAACTGCAGAAGCTGTAGTTTGATCTTGAGATAGTCGCCCTCGCCGATGTATCCAGCCTTGAATTGCGCTTCGCCTATGTCGACGGTTTGCTGGAAGCTGTCAAGATCTTTGAGAGCCAATTGCAGGGTGGACTCCGCCAATAGGACGCTGACAAATTGCTGACCTACATTGAAAGCGAGAGTTCGTTCGGCATCGGTAACCTGAGCGCGCGTTACAGCGGTTTGATCGCGAGCGGCTTGCAAGCGGCGCTGACGCTTGTGGCCGCGTTCGAAGAGATATCCGATGCCGATGTCGAACTGCTGGGTTTCGTTCAGATTTTCGCCGGAGAAATCTTGCGGGCTGAAAAAGGGGACGAACTGGGTGTCGGCTCCGAGAGTCGGATTAGGACGGAGGTTCGCGGTGATCTCCTGCGCTTGATTTTGAAGAATCATCGTGCGCGTAGCTTTAATCGAGTGGTTGTGGGCGAGAGCGAGATCGATGGCCTGATCGAGGGTGATCAGAGTCGGAGAGGTACTTTGGGTAGTCGTCGGAGTCGTGTTTTTTTGCGTTACTTGTTGCGTTGTTTGTCCTATGCCTGCGCCGACTAGCAGGAAAAACAGCGCAGCCGGAGCGAACATCCGAGAATGTCTGGAGAGCATAGGGTTCAGAATCAAAGCAACTACTGGATATTGCGCGGATACCCCCATCAGCGAGCAGTCTGTCCAGTTCGGTCGATGGTATGGTCCCTTCTTGGAACTAAGACGGCAAGTGAGGGATCAATGGATGTATTGTAATTCACAGAATCGATTCGGGATGCGGTTCAGGTCTTGGGGTGCTGAAGAGGTCCTGAGTGCCTCGGACCCTGTTCCTGCTATAAAATCTGGACTCTGCAAACGGTATGTAAATTAATGTCAACTTCTGAAACGCAATCTGTTGCGACCACGCTACCGGCCCGCTACTACGTCGACACTGATCTCTTTCGCGATGAACTGGAGCGTTTTTACTGCCAGACGTGGATTTGCGCGGGACGCACCAGCCAGATTCCGGCTGCGGGGGACTACTTTCTGCGCGAAGTGGCGGATGAAAGCATCATTATTACTCGCGACCGGAGTGGGGATCTGCGCGCGTTTTTCAACGTCTGCCGGCATCGTGGAACTCGGATTTGCGCGAAGGCAGAGGGGCATTTTGCGGGGCGGATTCAGTGTGGATACCACGGGTGGACTTACGGACTAGATGGGAGCCTGATCGGTGCTCCGCATGCACATGAGGGTTTTTGCCGCGAGGATTATCCGCTAAATCCTGTCGAGATTGATGAGTGGGCTGGAAACATCTTCATCAATCTCGGCTCCGATCCCCCTCCGTTAAGTGATCAACTGGAGGATCTGCCGCTGAAGTTCGCGAATTGGCGAATGGGCGAACTGCGGATGCAGAGGCGGATTGAATACGAGGTAAAGGCAAATTGGAAGCTGATCATGCTGAACTACAACGAGTGCCTGCATTGTCCGATTCTGCATCCGTCGCTCAGTGCTATTACCGATTACTTGTCGGGAGATAATGATCAGCCTCATCGCGGCTACATTGGCGGCACTATGGACTTTCAGGGTGGCGCTAAGACGATGAGTACAGATGGGAAGCTGCGGCGCGACTATCTTCCCGGACTAACGCTCGAGGAGCGCAACAAGGTTTGTTACTACGCAGTTTTCCCCAATCTGCTGGTCAGCCTGCATCCGGACTACGTGATGACCCACACACTGTGGCCGCGTGCAGTGGATCGCACGGATATCATTTGTGAATGGCATTTTCATCCTGACGAAATGGCGAAGGCTGATTTCGAGGCCGAGGATGCGATTCAATTCTGGGATAAAACCAACCGCGAAGACTGGGGTATATCGGAACTCTCGCAGGCAGGAATCAAGTCGCGCGCTTATAAGCCTGGTCCTTATTCGCGCTGCGAATCGATGCCTCATGCTTTTGATCAGATGGTGCTGGAGCGAGAAAAGAACGGATCGCAACGGTGAAATAGACTGCCTTAGTGCGCTGTGGCCGTGACTTCGTGGAGAACGCGATGACGCTGAGATTTGTGATCACGAGACGATTATTTTTGTTAGCTTCTATCCCTGTTTTAGTCATGACACTCAGCACGATTGAAGCCCAATCCAATCTCAAATATCAAGAGCCGCCCAAGGCGATCGTTGACCTGGTGGACGCCAAGCTTACGCCGAGTGTCGAATTGTCGCCCGGCAATGGGTTGAACGGACGTTGGCTGTTGATTGAGGAGATTTCCGGCTTGCCTTCCATCGCCGATTTGGCGCAGCCGGAATTGCGTCTGGCAGGTTTGCGATTCAATCCTAAGACGAATGGACCCAGCCGTGGGCGTTACATAACGGCGCTGAAGTTAAAGGCTTTGCCCGACGGGCCTGAGAAGCAAATAGTCGGAATGCCGGCGGCAACCAAAATACGATTTGTGGAGTGGGCGCCCGATGCCAGCAGACTGTTTTTTGTTAACGTCAGCAATGCGTCGGAAGACGCGGGGTTGAGTCTGTGGATCGTGGATGTTGTGTCGGCGCAGGCAAAGCGTCTCCCCAGCATCGCGCTCAACGGAATTTTCGGCAATCCGTGCCAATGGATGCCAGACAGCCGCAGCTTGATCTGTAAGGCGGTTATGAAAGACCGGGGACCGGCTCCGGTGCGCGGCGAAGTGCCGGTGGGGCCGGTAATCCAGGAGAACCTTGGACGGGTCACGCCTGGACCCACGTTTGAAGATTTGTTGAAGAGTCCTGAAGATGAGGCAATTTTCGATTATTACGCAACCTCTCAGGCCGTCGTGGTCGGGCTCGATGGCAAGGCGACGGCCATCGGCAAGCCGGGCGTGATCGAAAGTGTCTCGCCGTCGCCCGACGCGCACTACGTGATGATCGATGAGCGGCATCATCCTTATTCCTATCTGCTGCCTTTTGAGATGTTCCCGGAAAGAACCTCTGTGGTGGATATAAAGACCGGATCGATCAAGCAATTGGCAGACGAGCCGCTTGAGGACACCATTCCGAATATTCACGGCGCGGTGCCCACAGGACCTCGCGAATTCGAATGGAGAAGCGACGCGCCCTCGACTGTGTTTTGGGTAGAAGCGGCGGACGGCGGCGACCCGAGGAAGGAATTGCCGGTTCATGACCGTCTATGGATGCTGCCTGCTCCGTTTGATGGATCGGCGAAAAAGCTGGCGGAAATTCCGTTGCGTTTTCAAGCCGTGAGATGGGGCAGCGATAAGTTTGCCATTATCGAGGAACGGCGATGGAAGGATCGCAAGCGGATCATGCTGGCCGTGTCCCCGGCAAATCCGGGGCCGGAAGTGACATTGTTCGAAGGCTCTTTTGAAGATCGCTACCATGATCCGGGTGAGCCGTTTGAAGTAATGAACGCGGCAGGTAAACCCATACTGGGTGCATCACCGGATGGTCGCGGCGTTTACCTGCATTCGGCCGGAGCCTCGCCCGAAGGTGATCGGCCGTTCGTCTCGGTGATGAGTTTGGCGAATGGGGAGACGAAGCGGTTATGGCAATCGGCGCCGCCGTTCTTTGAATCGGCGAAGGGCATGGTGGATACCGCCGGTCCGACGATCGTGATCGAGCGGGAATCTCCGGAACTGAATCCCAATTATTACCTCAAAAATCTCGCGACTGATTCTCTGGTTCAGATTACGCAGTTCCCAAATCCGTACGGCAGTACGGCGCTGCCGAAAAAACAGGTTCTTAAATACAAACGAGCTGACGGAGTTGAACTGAGCGCAAATCTTTATCTTCCCCCAGGGTATAAGCCGGAAGATGGTCCGCTGCCGACTTTGATGGAAGCTTACCCAACCGAGTACAAGACAAAAGCGGCGGCTGGACAGATCCATGGATCTCCATACACTTTTCCGTTCTTGAGTTGGGGATCACCCGTACCATTTGCAACTCAGGGATATGCGGTGCTGGAGAATGCCACAATTCCGATCGTCGGTGAGGCACAGGCCGAACCGAATGATACCTACGTCGAGCAGTTAGTGGCGAGCGCGAAGGCGGCGATCGATGAAGGCGTGCGGTTGGGGGTAGTGGATCGAAACCGCGTCGCGGTGATGGGCCACTCCTACGGTGCATTTATGACTGCGAACCTGCTGGCGCATAGCGACCTGTTCAAGGCTGGCATCGCTCGCAGCGGAGCTTACAATCGCACCCTGACTCCTTTCGGATTTCAAAATGAAGACCGGACATACTG
Source organism: uncultured Acidobacteriaceae bacterium (assembly GCA_963807725.1). Classification (GTDB taxonomy): domain Bacteria; phylum Acidobacteriota; class Terriglobia; order Terriglobales; family Acidobacteriaceae; genus Acidiflorens. The sequence continues at coordinate 397,849 of CAWECL010000016.1, read as the reverse complement.
GCAAGCGCCGGAAGTCTATTACAAGATGTCTCCATTTTCGTACGCGGACAAAATCAAGGCCCCGATTCTGTTGATTCATGGAGAAGCGGACAACAATACAGGCACGTTCCCCATCCAAAGCGAGCGGTTGTTCAGCGCCATTAAAGGCCAGGGCGGTACCGTGCGCTTCGTGTTGTTGCCTTTGGAGGCGCATGGCTACGCCGGGAGGGAATCCGTTCTGCATATGTTCTGGGAGATGAATAACTGGTTGAATACATATGTGAAAAATCCGCCGGCTGCCGCGGCAAAACCGTAGACGCGAATTGAGTTCATGGAAGTTCTCAAAAGACTGTTCGAAGAACACTTTCACACGCCTGTCGAGCGCGTGGAGCCGTTGCAGGGTCAACTCGGCGGTTCGGGCCGTAAGATTATCCGGCTTTCTGGCGGGAAGTTCACCGCAATTGGAATTCTGTATAACGTGCGCGAAGAGAACGCCGCTTTCCTCGAATTTTCACGGCACTTTCGCAAGCACGGTCTGCCGGTACCGGAAATTTATGCTGAGGATCTGAGCCAGGGTGGTTATCTTGAAGAAGATCTTGGCGGCACCACGCTTTTTGAGTTTCTCTCCGAGCATCGCCAAGGCGCGACCATCGCTCCTGAGGTGATCGCGGCCTATCGCGAAGTTGCCGCCGTGCTACCGCGTTTTCAAGTGGAGGCGGGGCGTGACTTGAATTACAAAGTCTGCTATCCGCGCGACAGCTTCGATCGCCAGTCGATTGCCTGGGATCTGAATTACTTTAAGTACTATTTTCTCCGTCTGGCTGGCGTTCCGTTTAATGAGCAAGCACTGGAAGATGATTTCAATCGTCTGACGGAATTTCTGCTTAGCGCCGGCCGCGATTATTTTCTTTATCGCGATTTTCAATCGCGCAACATCATGTTGCGCCAGATCCAGGGCAAAGAGGTGCCGGGCAAAGAATTGCAGAGCGAAGTCCGGCCCTATTTCCTGGACTATCAGGGCGGGCGCAAGGGCGCTTTGCAATACGATATTGCGTCTCTTTTGTATGACGCGAAAGCAGATTTGCCTCCGGATCTGCGCCAGGAGTTGCTGGGTCATTATCTCGACAGCTTGGGCGGCTTTCTCGATCTCGATCGCTCCGAGTTCATGCGTTTTTACTATGCCTACGTTTATGTGCGGATTATGCAGGCGTTGGGAGCTTACGGTTTCCGTGGATTCTACGAGCGTAAGGAACATTTTCTGCAAAGTGTGCCGTACGCGCTGAGAAACCTGCGATGGTTGTTACACAACGTCGAGTTGCCGATCGCGCTGCCCACCCTGACCGACGCATTCAAGAGCATGGTTGCGTCTGACAGGTTGCAAGGTCTTAGCTCAGCGCCGGGTAAGACGGATCGGTTGACGGTTCGAGTTTTTAGTTTTTCGTTTCACCGAGGCTTACCGCAAGATGACACTGGAAATGGCGGAGGATTTGTTTTCGATGGCCGAAGCCTTCCGAATCCAGGGCGCGAAGACCGCTTCAAAGCGCTCACGGGCAAAGATGCGCCGGTTGCCGAATATCTCGATCGGCAGGAGAGCGTGCATCAGTTTCTCGCGAGTGCGGTCGCGCTGGTGGACGCCAGCGTGGACACTTATCAGCGGCGCGGATTTAAGCACTTGATGGTCTCGTTCGGCTGCACTGGAGGACAGCACCGCTCCGTTTATCTGGCGGAACAGTTGGCGAAACATTTGCGCGGTCACAAGGGAGTCGATGTGATCGTGCGCCATCGCGAGCAGGAGCAACTGAATTCATGAAGGCGATGATTCTGGCCGCAGGTCTGGGGACACGGCTGCGCCCGCTCACCGACGATCGCTCTAAAGCACTGGTCGAAATTAGTGGGCGAACGCTGCTGGAAATCACGCTTTCGCGACTGCGGAGTTTCGGCGTTCGCGAGGCGATCGTCAACGTCCATCACTTCGCCGACATGATTGTGGAATACCTGCGAAAAAAGAATAACTTCGGCATGCGCATAGAAGTTTCGCGGGAGGACGTATTGCTCGACACTGGCGGCGGATTGAAAAGAGCCGCCTGGTTCTTTCTCGAAGACTCTCCAGGCGCCGACGAGCCATTCATCGTGCACAACGTCGATGTGCTGAGCACAATCGATCTGCGGCGCATGTTGGAGGCTCACGTCAAGAATCGGGCGTTGGCAACGCTTGCGGTGCAGGACCGCGCGAGCTCACGCCAGCTACTTTTCGACGATCGTTTGGAGCTTTGTGGCCGGCAAACCGGGAACGAGCGGCCGGAGTTGATTCGCGGCTGTCAAAGAGTGCAGGCGCTGGCATTTTCCGGCATTCATGTTATTTCTCCGCGCCTGCTCGCGATGATGAGCGAGCAGGGAGTGTTTTCTATTATTCCTACTTATCTTCGTTTGGCCGCAGCAGGAGAAAACATTGCCGCTTTTCGCGCGGAGGAATATTACTGGCGCGACCTTGGCCGGCCGCAGAGCGTCGCGCAGGCTGCACTGGATTTCGAGCAAAAAATCATCGTGCAATAGGCCGACCCGCAGTTTGGCGCGGGTGTCTCCCCTTTCAACGCTGCATGCTCGTCCTAACTGATACTCTCAAAATAGAGTTTTAAGAATTTCAGATATCGCATTTATCACGTTCAATTATGCCGCCTATCATTAACGCGCAGGAAATCACCAAAGCTTTTGGAGCGAATCCGCTTTTTCAGGACGTCTCTTTCACCATCTCCGAGGGAGATCGCATCGGTCTGATTGGTCCGAACGGATCCGGAAAATCGACCCTTCTTCGAATTCTGGCGGGCGACGTTTCTCCCGATTCCGGGGAGGTCTCGTTTCGCAAGCGAACTCGCTTGGCTTGTGTCGAGCAGGACTCGCGCTTCGAGTCTGGCGCTACAGTGCGATCGGTCATCGAAAACGCGCTCGACCGGTGCGGCGTGTCCGGAACAGAACGGGGTGCTCGTTTCGCAGAGACTCTTGGCCGGGCCGGATTTGAGGATCTCGACGCGCACGCGACCCAATTATCGGGTGGTTGGCAGAAGCGGCTTGCGATCGTCGAGGCGCTGGTACAGCATCCCGATATTCTTTTGCTCGACGAACCTACCAACCATCTCGATCTGCCGGGGATCACATGGCTCGAAGATTTGCTTGAGAACGCATCGTTCGCGAGCGTTATCGTGAGCCACGACCGCTATTTTCTGGAGAATGTTACGACCGACATGGTTGAACTCAACCGAATTTATCCTGACGGCTCGCTGCGCGTGCATGGCAGCTATATCAATTTTCTGGAGAAGAAAGAAGAATTTCTGCATGCGCAGTCCAAGCGTCAGGAAGCGCTCGAGAACCTCGTCCACGGGGAAATCGAATGGTTGCGGCGTGGTGCTAAGGCGCGGACGCGGAAATCGAAGGCGCGGATCAGCAAAGCCGGTGAGCTTATGGGAGAGCTCGCCGATTTGAACATGCGGACGCGCAGCAGCGCGGCACAGATCGATTTTTCGGCCACCGACCGCAAGACCAAGCGGTTGATCGAATTGCAGGACGTGACTTGCACCATGGGCGGACGCGTGCTGTTTGAAGGATTGAATTTTGTTCTTACCGCGGGAATGCGCGTCGGCCTCGTTGGTCCCAATGGCAGCGGCAAGACGACGTTACTCCGGCTGTTGCAGGGAGACTTGACTCCAACCGCAGGTGAGATTCGCCGTGCCGATTGGTTGCGGATTGTCTATTTCGATCAGACCCGTACGCTCGACCCAGATGTAACTCTGCGCCGGGCGCTGGCTCCGGATGGCGATTCGGTCGTATATCGCGATCGCGTCATTCATGTCGCCGGGTGGGCGGCACGATTTTTGTTTACCGGCGAACAACTCAGCCAACCTGTGGGGCGCCTTTCTGGAGGAGAACGGGCGCGTGTGCTCATTGCGCAACTCATGCTTCAACCAGCTGACATTCTTCTGCTCGACGAGCCTACGAACGACCTCGATATCCCTACGCTGGAAATTCTGGAGGAAAGTTTGATCGACTTTCCTGGATCACTTGTGCTGGTGACGCATGATCGCTATATGCTCGATCGCGTGTCAACGATTGTCCTCGGATTGAACGGCAAAGGCGGCGCCGATGCCTTCGCTGACTATGGGCAGTGGGAAGCCTGGCAAACCCAGCTGGCGAAGTCAGACGCAGCAAATACTTCGAGTTTGCCGCCAGCTACCGCCTCTGCAGCATCGACCAAAAAGAAGCTTTCTTATCTGGAAGCGCGGGAATACGCGACGATCGAGCAGCGCGTGGAAGAAGCCGAGCAGTTAGTACAGGCGAAACGCGCCGAACTTGAAGATCCCGCCAATGCCACCGATGCCGCACACCTGGTGAGCGCACAGGCCGCGCTGGACGTAGCACAAGAGGCGCTCGATCTACTCTACGGACGTTGGGCGGAACTGGAAAAGAAGAGCGGGTGAGCGCTGCGGCTCAGTACTCTCCGTAGTGTCCCTTCACCGAGTCGAGCAGTTTTTGCGAGTCGTAGCCGACCCCGTCTTTGAATACGATCTCCACGTTTTCAATATCTGAAATTTGTTTTGATGGGTCACCCTTGATGACGATTATGTCGGCGTTTTTCCCCGTCGCGATGGAGCCGATCTGTTTTTCTTTGCCCATATAGACAGCGCCGTTCAGGGTCGCGATCTTGATCGCTTCTACGGGCGAAAAACCAGCTTCCACCAGCAATTCGATTCCGCGCTGATCGCCGAAGCCGGGCAACACATCGCCGTTGCCGGTTGGGTCGGGGCCTGCGAGCAGTAGACCGCCAGCCGCGACGAACTCCCGCTCCAAGTCCATATCACGCTTGAATTGAGCCGCACCGTCGGTCTTGGGTGTGGGTCGCGACGCCGGCCGCTCACGAAGTATGAAGAAAGCTTCACGTGCCTGCGGAGTCATCGCGTCGAGCGCCTGCTGGCGGACTGGGGGGCGTCCTCCTCCGGCGTCGCCTTCGAATACCGGCAAAGTCGAAGTGATCGCCACGTGATGCTTTACCAGCGTGTCGATCAGATCTTTGGCTTCGGGGCCATCCGGAGGCATATGCTCGAGTGTGTATTCACCGGCGCTATCACTGCACACGTCCGGTTTCTTTCCCGGATCGAGCTGCGTGTTCACGAAAAATCCGTGTTCGAGATCGTCGATACCCAACTCGGCCGCTTCTTTGTAAGTCACCGAGCAGAGATGTCCCGTGACTTTAATGCCGCGCTTGTGCGCCGCATCAATCGCGGCCTTCAGTTCCGCTCGCGTAATGTTCATATACGCTTTAAACGAGGTCACGCCGTGATCGGCCCAATACTCAACGAGTTGGCGAGCGTCTTCGGGGCTGGTTAAATGCGGCATCTGAACGAAATAACTCTGCGAGCCTTCCAAGTAAGGACCGGTGACGTCCATGTGCGGCCCGGGGAGTTTCCCCGCGTCGATATCGTGCTTCAGATTCAGATCGGCGTAGGTTTCCACGCTACCCGTGGTGCGCATGGTGGTCACCCCGGCGGCTAGGTAAAGTCGTGGCGCCGAGAATGTCATCTGCGGCACCAGTACCGGCTGTTCGTACGTCCACTGGCTGTTCAGGTTGGGCCGCGTGATGTAGAAGAGGTGATTGTGCATGCCGACGATGCCCGGCATCACGGTGTATCCGCGGAGATCGAGAACTGTCGTTTCTGATGCCGTGGACACTTCAGTGGCTGGCTGGATCGCCTGAATCTTTCCATCTGCGATCGTGACATTTTGATCTTCCACCGCTGGGGCGCCCGTGCCGTCGATTACGCGCACGTGGGTCAGTACGACTGTTGGCCCGTCCACCCGCACGAACTGCTTAACGCTCTTGGAAAGTTCGGAAGTTTGCGCGGCTGCCGCCAAGACTCCTAGAAAAAATACGAGTGCGGATGCTACGAGGTTTCGCAATCTCAAAGTGTGCCTCCTGGTGCTCCGATCTACGCCTTCACGAAGTCAACTTAGCGAAATCAATAAAGCCATGCTGCGGATCGGTTCGCACCAACTTTACTCGGACCTTGTCGCCCACGTGCAGACCTTGGCCGCCTTGCGTGACCAAGCCTTCCATGTGGGGTTGTAAGACGCGAACAAACGTTCCTTTTGGAGTAATACCCGTCACCAGGGCGTCGAAGCTTTCGCCGATACGATTACTCACCGCAATAGCCGAGATCCGGTTTGACATTTCGCGTTCCACCTTGCGTGCGGCGTCACCTTTCTCGGTGCAGTTCAAAGCGATTGCGGCAAGATCGTTATCCGAATACGGGCCGGGCTTTCCGTCGAGCGAAGCTTTGAGCAGGCGTTGGGTGACAATATCCGGGAACCGGCGATTGGGCGCTGTGGAGTGCGTGTAGTCCTGAACGGCTAATCCGAAATGCCCTTCAGGTGGGTCGCCGGGGCGCTCCAGAACGTATTCTCCGGGTCCGACCAACTTGATAACAGATAACGAGAGGTCGGCAAAATGATCGGGATCGGCAGCTTTGCGCTTGATTAAGAAATCGTTGAGCGCCTTGGAATCGGGCGTCGACGGTAGCTTTTCCCCCTGCTGTCCGGCTAATCGAACCAGGCCATCCCAGTGTGCGGGAGTTCGTACGATGCGGCGCAAGGAGGGAACGTTTTCAAGCATTCGCGCTACCACACCGTTTCCGGCGACCATGAAGTCCTCGATCAAGTCGGTGGCTCGATTCTTCGTCGCCTTCACGACATCGACGATCTGGCCGTTGTAGAGCAGCGGAACAATTTCACTCGTATCAAGATTCAGCGCGCCATTCTGGTAGCGCAACTTCTTGAGGTTCTGGGCGACTTGGTCTTGCAACTTGAGCTGCGCCTGCAGATCGGCCGACGCGGCAACTTTCGCCGGGGCGGGCCCTGAGCCATCAAGCCAGGCTCCAACTCCGTTGTAAGTGAGCTGCGCTTTGTTGCGAACGATCGCGCGATACACCGTGCCGGAACTGACCGCGCCGGTAGTATTGACGACGAACTCGACGACCATCGCGGGGCGATCGGAGTTTTCGTTGAGCGAAGAGGCGTCGGTCGAGAGATCGTTCGGCAACATCGGGAACGTGACTACACCCGTGTAGACCGAAGTTGTTTCGCGTTCCGCGTGTTGATCGAGCGGGGTGTCCTTCAGCACGAAAGCGTCCACGTCCGCGACCCCGATCATCACTTTGACGTCGCCATTCGGTAGCCACTCGGCGACTTCAATCTGGTCGAGATCCTTGGAGGTGTCATTGTCGATCGATGACCAGAGCAGGTTGCGCAAGTCGCGCACTTTGTCGGAGGGCGTGACCTGCGGTGGATGGGCTTTGATGTCCGCTAATTGTTTTTGAGCTTCGGGCGGAAAATCCGGCTGGAAGCCGTGTGCCGCCATGACCTGGCGCGCGATCGAGGGAAGATTGACGTTCTGAGGATGTATGGAAGAGGACTTCGGATCGTTCATTATTCTCCGCCTTCGACGAGGAATGGCTTGAAAAGGCTAACACGAATGGGGAAATGACCATCCTCGAAACGACTATCACTTGCATGTCTTGGCGGAGGTTACGCGTTTGATTCTGAGAGGTTGGGCTCGTGATATTCTAGTACCAGCAGCTGCGTCTCCCTTCGATTAAATCGATTCCCGCAGTTCCCTTAACATCATGATCTCAGTCGGCAATGTGTCCATGCGCTACGGCGCTAAAATTCTATTCGATGAAGTTTCCACCGGATTCGTTCCGGGGAGGCGTTACGGCCTCACTGGCCCCAATGGCGCGGGCAAATCCACCTTTATGAAGCTTCTGACCGGCGAACTTGAGCCGCAGAAGGGAACGGTTGTCCGCCCCCGGAAGCTGGGCGTTCTCAGCCAGGATCAGTTTGCCTTCGACAAATACCGAGTCATCGACGCGGTCATCATGGGGAACAAGCGTTTGTGGGCGGCGCTCGAAGAGCGCGAGATCATTTACGCGAAATCCGAAATGACTGACGCCGATGGCATGAGGCTCGGCGAGCTCGAAGGCATTGTTGGCGAGGAAGAGGGTTATACCGCGGAGAGCGACGCTGCAATTTTGTTGCAAGGCCTCGATATCGCGGATGAACAACACGAGCGGTTAATGTCGGAGTTGCCGGGCGGGCAAAAAGTGCGGGTCCTTTTGGCACAGGCTCTTTTTGGACATCCACAGGCGTTGCTGCTCGACGAACCGACAAACAACCTCGACTTGGATTCAATTCACTGGCTGAAGAATTTCCTGAATGACTATGAGGGCGTGCTGATCGTGATTTCGCACGATCGTCATTTTCTCAATGGCATTTGCACTCATATCGCCGACATCGATTACGAGACCATCATCACTTACACCGGTACCTATGACGATATGGTGGTGGCGAAGACACAGGTCCGCTCGCAGATCGAAGGACAGAATGCTCAGCGCGAAAAGAAGATCGCGCAGTTGAACGAGTTCATTGCCCGCTTTGCCGCCGGAACCCGGTCCAGCCAAGTGCAGTCGCGGCGCAAAGAAGTGGAACGCCTGCAGGTAACGGAACTGGCGAGATCGAATATCCAACGGCCTTACCTAAAGTTCGAGCAGAAACGGCCATCGGGAAAACATATTCTGGAAATCGAAGGGTTATCGAAGTCCTATGGCGACGCCAAAGTGATTTCGAACTTCACCGCGAGTGTTGTCCGCGGAGAAAAGATTGCGTTGATGGGGCGTAACGGCTCCGGCAAGACGACCCTGGTGAACGCGTTGCTGGCGAATTCTCCGACGGTGTCGGATTCGGAACTGAAGAAGACTAGCGGCTACGATGGTCCTTTTGTGGACGGCGGAAAAGTTGTTTGGGGTCACGAAGCGGCGGTCGGATATTTCGCCCAGGATCACAAAGCCCTCATCGAGCCTGGAATCAGGGTTCTGGAGTGGCTGCATCAGTGGGATCCAGCGGCGTCGACGGAAGAAATCCGCGGCATACTTGGACAAATGCTTTTTCCCCGCGATGACGCCGATAAGCGCACAGAAATTCTCTCCGGCGGAGAAGCCGCGAGGTTGCTCTTCTGCAAATTGATGCTGCAGAAGCCCAACATGTTGGTGCTGGACGAACCCACCAATCACTTGGACCTTGAATCGATCAATGCTCTGAATATCTCGTTACAACGATATCCGGGGACGGTTCTGCTGGTTACCCACGATGAAGATCTGATTGATGAAGTCGCGACGCGCATCTGGCATTTCGAGGGCAGCCATGAAATCACCGATTTCAAGGGCGTGTACAGCGAGTACCAGACTGTTCTTGCCTGATTTCGTTGAGGAATTAGCTACCGCTCGCGTCCTTGTGAACGATGGAGAGGACTGGGCCTTTCCTGGCCTTCTTCTTTGATTTCGATTTCTTGCGGGCCTTGGCCGGATCTGCGACGATATCGGCAACGGATGTGCTCTCTAATATCTTGGCCGCGGCATCGCGGACCTCTAAAAACACACCGTAAAGAGCGCGATGGTCCGGATCGGTAACGATCAGACTTCGTAGTTGGTCCGCGTCGCCAAACGGGGCGAGCGGGCCGTCAACCAGACGAATAATTTCGCTGAGCTTGATCTCCTCAGGTGGACGGCGTAACCGGTAACCACCCTTTGCGCCACGAACGCTTTCGACAATGCGCGCGTTCTTGAGTTCCAGCAAAATCAATTCCAGAAATTTTTCCGGAAGATCGCTGTCGATCGCGATATCGCGGATCTTGATGGTTTCGACGCCATATCGGCGGGCGAGAGTCATGATCGCTTGCAGAGCGTAAAGCCCTTTTTGCGAGATCTTCAATTCGTTGTCCTTTTCCAGTCGTCTTCTTTAGTGATTCGTAGAGATCGAGCCACTGCCCTGGCAGCACTGTGTCGTGACCCCGTGCAGGTACTCTAGTGGGACCATGTCCCGATTGCAACAAATCTTCGTGCCGCATCGACAGGCAGTTGGGCGCCTATTTCCACTGGACGACTCCGGCTTCGACACACGCGTTGAGATAGTCGGTCACAAGGCTAACCGGCAGTGGTCCATATTCGGCTGATACTGCGTCGCGTATCTCACCGACGGTGCGTTTGCCGTTTACGAAGTTCACGATCTCGTAGGCGTAGAGTTCCGATTGGTCGCGCACATTCAGCAAATGCGAGGCCTCGCTGTCGATCAGTTTAATTTTGCCGTAACGCTCTTTGCCCAAGCGCGTCATTAGAACGTTATCGTTCTCGTAAGTGAGTGGACCGAAGTCTCCTATTCGAGTGGGTACGCGTTTCGCGTCGTTATCGGTGGCCCATGACGGGGTTGGCGTCGTGCCTGGTGCTCTTCGCAGCTTCGCCCGGGCGTCGAGCCAAGTTTGGAAACGAGTCGATTGATCCGCGAGAGCCTTCGTGCCCTCCGCCGCCGCATCAGGTGGACCGCTCGTGAAATCCACGACGGATTGGAGGGTTGCTCTTTCACGCTGCGACACTTGGTTGATGAGGTTACGTGATTCGTACCAGGCGAAATTCGCCTCGAGTTGCGGATCATCCACCATCTGCTGGGCCGAGGCGAAAGACTGGGCTACCCGCGTTTCAGCCTGAGTGCTCAGAAAAGGCATCAGAGGTTGAAGCTGCTCCGCAGTGATGCTCGCGTATACATACCCTGACGCAGCGCCCAACAGAGCAACGCGGCGCAACTTCGTGGCATCGATTTGGTCGAGCGTGTCGTGGTCGGTGTGAATGTAGATGTCGGGCCAGTCGCGAAGATAAAGTGACGGAACTGCGATGGTAGACGAGTCGTAATCGTCGTGATCGCTTCCAGAGGAGTAAGGCGTCACGTCCGCGATAAGTTCGTTACGCGTGCCTGGGCCAGCGGCTCGAGTTTCGACGATTCCTTCGTCGGCCGAAAGTTCGCCGGCCGCATAACCGCTGGCGGCGGTGCGAATCGTATTCAGAAATAGAGCGCCCACATCCGTTACGAAACTTGGGAGCGACCACGGCGTACCTGTGACATGGAAGATGGACTTATTCTTGAACGGATCTCCGCCAACCATATCCATGTGAATATCGGCGCGGAGGCGCTGCCTGATCTCAGTATGAGTGGCGAGGAAGGCCATCGTGCCTTCGACTTCCGGACCCCAAATGAAACGCAGCGTGCGCGTGGGTCGAGTCAACTTGCCAGAATCGATAAGCCGCGCCAGTACGCGCGCGGATTCCAGGATCGTCACGCATCCGGTCCCGTTGTCGTTCGCACCTGGTCGTTCGTGATCGAGATGACAGCTGTAGACAATTTCTCCCGCTGCCGGGTCGGTGCCGGGAATTGTTGCGGTTACGACTGTCCAATGGCCGGGACCAACAGTCGCTTTCACGTGGGCATTCAGAACGATCGACTCATTGTTATATAAACGGGCGCGCAAAGCCTCGCCGGTCTGGCGGGATACCATGAACGCAAAACCTGAGGGTTGCCGCGCATCCAAGTGTCCCCACCGGATTATTGTTTTGTCGAGGCCTGACCAGGCGGTGGTTTGGTTCGGCATGTCGCTAACGATGCCGGCGGCTCCATGTTGTGCGATGGCCAATTCCTGTACTCGCGCCAGAATTCCGTCGGCTAACACGATCTTCCCGTGGACATCTTTCCCGGAGTAATCGGCCTCGCTCGTGCCATTGCCTACGTCGACCAATTCCGTTTCCACGTCGGCGGTGTGACTATAGTCCGCGAGCCGGATCGGGTCGGTTTTCCAATCGCCAAGAAGAATGTGTTCTGGATGCACTTCCCAGAGGCGAGCCTCTTCGACGCTCCAGCCGAGGTAGGAGCGCATCAAACCGTAGGACTTCACGCCATCAACCGGGAATTGTTCGCTGTGAGCATCGGCCAGACCGTATTCGCGGGCGCGTTGCAGCATGAACTGCGCCGCCTGATCGAAGTCGGCGGTGGCCGGGACGCGATGCAGGGTCGTCAGGTAGCGGAGGTTTTCGTAGGGAGATGTGCCGCTCGATTCATCGCGGAGCGCGGTCCACTGGTGCGTGTTCAGGAAGGGGTACTGCCCAAAAGCGACGAGCTTGGTAAACGTGAGGATGAATAAAAGCAGCACTGTTCGGCGCATAAGGGTATGAGGATAGCACCGGCAGAGAAATCGAAAAAATCAATCTTGTTTTGCAACACAGATAAGCCAGCGGATATACGTTGGCTACAAGAGATTTGAGCGATTTGTCCTTACCGTATCGACGCCATCCTCATCGCGGGCTCGCCAATTTCGTCGTGCGACTCGCCTTCCAGGCAAACGCGATGCCACAACTCTAGATTCAAGAGTCGCCAAATGCGATCGTAGTTGTCGCGATGTTTCGCGCCATGGTCATCGAACAACTTCTCGATCGCTTCTCGCCGGAAGTATCCGCGGTTGAGGCTCCGAGGATCGAGCAGCATCTCGCGTATGGACTCGAGACGCGGTCCAGCTAACCATCCGCTCCAGGGAGTGGGGAATCCCAGTTTCGGACGGTACAGTATTTCGTGCGGCAGTAAATCTTCAACGGCTTTCTTCAGAATGCGCTTGCCGGCCAGTCCTTGAATTTGAATCTCGTGCGGAATTCGCGTCGCGAATTCAACCAGCACATGGTCGAGAAACGGCACCCGGCTCTCGATAGATGCGGCCATACTCATGTTGTCCTGCTTCATCAGTAGCTCGACTAGATAGGTCTTAATGTCGGTATAGAGCAGGCGTTGCAGAATCTCTCCTGACGACTGATCCCAGTAGCCGAGGACATTTTTATACGCCGAGTTGGTTGATACTTCACTCGCAAATTCGTCGGTCAGCAATCCGTCTTGCTCGGCTCCGCTAAAGGCAGAAAAGAAATTGTCGAAATAAAAAGAGGCCCACGAGTCGCCATCCTTGGCAAGGAAAGTATGTTCCAGCTTGCGGCGTAAGGACGCTCCCAGCAGGGAAGAGGTAGCGACTTGCTTGCGCAACCCGCGCCGAAGAAAACTCGGAACTGCGCTGCGGTAGGCGCGGTCCATTGCCGCATTTTTTAATGTGAAGGCGTAGCGCGAATAGCCGGCCAGAGTTTCGTCGGCGCCTTCGCCGGTCAATACCACAGTCACTCTTTCGCGGGCGAGCCGTGCTACAAAATAAAGCGAAACGCTCGAAGGCCATGCGATCGGCTCGTCTTCATGCCAGATCAGGTGGGGTAGCGCTCCGAAAAAATCTTCTTCGCCAACCAGAACTTCATGATGTTTCGAGCGAAGGTGGTCTGATACCGTGCGCGCAAAAGGGAGTTCGCTGTAAGTCTGCTCCTTGTAGCCGACGGAGAAAGTTTCGACCGGCTCACGCCGAATCTTTGTCATCAAGGCGGCCACCGCGCTGGAATCCACACCGCCGCTAAGAAATACGCCCAACGGAACATCACTCATCAAATGGCTGCCGACTGCCCCTTCGATCAGCTCGCGGTAGGTTTGGACGTAGTAGCGTTCATCGCGGGATTCGTGCGGCGCCGATACATCGAGATCCCAGTACTGACGGATCTCTGCTTTGCCGTCAGGACCGATCGTCATCGTTCGCCCAGGCAGCAACTTTCGAATGCCGGCGTAGAAACTTTCTTCACCTGACAAATATCCGAAGGCTAAATACTCGGGCAACCCCGCTCGATTAAACTCCGCACGGCCGCCACCATGCGCTAGGACTGCCTTGATTTCCGAACCAAAGAGCAACCGCTCGGACGTTAGTTTGTAATACAGCGGCTTGATGCCTAGCCGGTCGCGCGCGAGGAAGAGTGTTCTGGTGTTGCGATTCCAAATGGCGAAAGCGAACATGCCGCGGAGGTGCTGGACGCACCCCTCGCCGTATTCCTCAAAGAGATGAATCACCGTCTCGGTATCGCTGTTCGTTACGTAGCGATGGCCGCGCGCGATCAATTGCTCGCGCAGAGCGAGGTGGTTGTAGATCTCGCCGTTAAATACGATCCATAGGGTGCCGTCTTCGTTCGAAATCGGCTGGTGGCCGCCTGCAACGTCGACAATGCTGAGGCGCCGCATGCCGATGCCCACTGCGGCATCCGTATAAAAACCTTCATCGTCCGGTCCGCGATGGTGGATGGCGCGGCACATTTCACGCAGAGCCGCGGCACTGGCCCTGGCGTCACGTCCGAATTCTAGAATGCCAGCGATGCCGCACATCCAATATTTCTCCTAGTGTTTCTCTGCGTAGGTGGACGAAGAACTTGGCGATCCATCACACGATTGTTCTGTCACCGCTTCGCCAGTGAGTTGTTCGAACAACGGCGTAACCGAAAAGTTGCCTCGGCCCGAGTTCGTCGTTCCGCCCGCTGTTCCTGCCGACATTCCTTTTCCTCGCCGCCACTCGAAAAATTCGGACGACCCTTCCGCTTTCAAGTCCATCGAAAGTAATGGTTGCCCTTGCCATGCCACCGATGTTGCGCCGATCGCAACCAGATGCGTGAGTTTCTCTTTTTCGATGTGGCAATAGAGCACGAGCGCATCCGAGGACCATGGGCCGAAACTCCACGGGTCTTTGTTTAGCGCGGAGTTTAGCCGGAAGTTTACTGCAAAGAAAAATCCGTAGCTTACGTCATCATAATTGAGTTCATAGACCTGCACGCCCGTCTGCGCCATGCTGGCCAGACGCGGTACGTCGTCCTTACGAGTTGCTCCCGATTTCAGAACCAGCGCGGTCGCCGTCTCCGTTGGGAGCTGAACATTTGCGTGGCAGCGTACCACCGGCGCCGGTTGAAAATTGCCGTACGCGGGCGAGAGCAGAGTCCGGCTCACTTCTGTCACGGTTTGCCACACGCTGCCTTCCGGCATGATTAGGCTCAGTACCGGCGCGGAGCCCGCTCGCGATATTTCGACCTGTCGCGATCCGGTACTTCGAGAGTCGTCGTTTACTTCGAGGTTGACTTCGAGATGGGGCGCGAAATGCCAACGTATCTCAAGGTCGTGGCCTGCTTGACCCGAAACGACGTCGCGCACCAACGTGGGTCCGCCAGCAATCATCAAAACATGTCGGCGATGCGTCACGGGATCGGCCAGCCGTTCGTATCCGTTGTGACTGCCGGCAAAGTAGGTGAAGCTTTTGCCCACGATCCACTTCTCGGCGATGGCGCTCGGTATGTGAGTCCAGGAAAATGGTCCGTCTGCGACCGCTTGGTCTACTCCATCGACTCGTAGAGTGTTGTGCGCCCCAGTTCCGCGAAAAGCATCTCGATCCGCCGGATCTTTCGAGATGTAGACGCCGGTGCCTGCGTCCACCAGGCAGCGTTGTCCGTCCATTGTGAGTTTCAGGCTGAGCGCGTCGGCGTGTCCGTGGCCGGATCGGCCTTCGCCCTGTGGGCCAGCGTCGACGACCATGGCCTGCGCCAGTCGTTGTGAATCCGCCAGAACGTAAAGGCCGCCGTTGGGAAAAGCAGTCGCTTGCGCAACGGGGGCTGGTTTTTCTTGTGACAGAAATTCGACCGCTCGATTCCCAAAGAGCCAGATTGCTTCTTCTGTCAACTCCGCCGCGTCAAAATTCCTGGAGTAGGTGAGCGCACCGATCGCCAGGGGGTCTGTCATATATTCCGTTCGGTTCCGGCGCGGGTCGAACAATCGACCTCCGTCGTCATCGCCGAAGCCTTCTGCTGGTCCGCCCTGCGCGAGCGCTGCCACTACGTCGAGCATTCGTCCGAGTGTCGCGTCATACGAAGGAGGGATCGCGATGTCATTGCGCGCTGCAAGCAATCGCGCATGCAGGAAAAAATCGAGTGCGTAGACGTGGTAGTACAGCGATTGTTCGAAGTAAACGCCGTCCGGACGCACTTGCCGCGCTGCCTCACTCACCAGAATTCGCCATCCGGATTTCTTCCAATTCTCCGCACCGGGCATTTGCGGATACAGCGTACCAATGAAGAACAGCGCAAGGGCTTCTCCGAGCAAGTGCGTATTGGGCGAAAAATAGGTTGAGAGGAAGTGCTCGATGTAACGGCCGTGGAACGCAAGCTCAGGCAAAAGCTCGGCGCGAAACTCTGAGTATTCGGGTGTAGCGGCGAGGATCCGATCCACCCAAACCCACGACAGACTTCGGAAGGCAACCTCGAGCGTGCTGGCCCAGTTGATTCCCAAAGGATAGGGATTTGCTCGGATCCAGCTGCGCCACTGCGCGATCAGTTCGTGGATGTATTTGCTGTCCCCGGTCAGCACTTGCGCTTTTGCCAGGGTTACCAGGTGCTGGTGCCGGTTCAATTCCCAGATGACCTTGTGGTCACCTACAGCGGCGAAATCGAGGAAGGGGATTTTGAACCAGGTCTGCAGAGGCGCCTGTTTGCGATTAACCGGATCGAGGTGCCAATTGATATCGGTGGAATGATGAGCCGAGCCGTCACCACCACGACTGTCCAGAGTGAACGACAGATTTTCGTAGCCCAGCAAACGGAAACGGTGTCCGCAAATCTCATCGGCCTCGCGCACGATTGCTTTCGCCCGGTCGGGAAGGTATTCGCGAATCAGCTCCACACGCGATTGAGCTTCATTGTCCGAGAAAAAGAATTGACCACGGCGTACCGCAGAGGCGGGGTTCAGGCGAATCGCAGCATGACGCACTCCCAACCGATGCATCAGCAGGTCCCGGTGCTTTTGGAATTCCTGTCGGGTGCGCACGCGTACTTCCGCCCAGTCCATCCGGGATAAGCGAGCCAACCTGTTTTGCTGTGCGGAAGCCATCCAATGCCTTCATCTTCAATACTACATGCGAGAAAAGCTGGGCTTGTCGCATTCGTTACCCTTGTTACTTGGGGAATCTGTAACCTCCGCAGAAGCAATTTTGCCCAAAGGAGTTCCACTGCGGTGGAAACAGTTGTCTACTTTTTGCCTTCTCTACTGTCGGCGTCCTACGATGGTTTGTCGTATTCTGTAAGGTATTGAAAATATGCAGTTTGCTGCCTGGTTCTGGGTCGCTTGCAGGGCGATGATGGTAAGTCGGTTGCAATCTCTTAACACGAGCTTGATATAGTTCAAAGGGAGCGGTTCGTCTTCCTAACGTTCGATTTCCAGGAGAATTCTTTTGGGCCTGTCAGTTAGCATTTTTGGTTTGGGGTATGTGGGGTCGGTTTCGGCGGCCTGCTTCGCCTCCATGGGCCACAACGTTATTGGCGTGGACGTGAGCAGCGCCAAGGTCGAGATGCTGGGCTCCGGGCGAACCCCGATCATCGAAGCTCGCATGAACGAAATGGTCGCGGAAGCTCACCGGACCGGTCTTTTACGCGCGACTACCAACGCCATCGAAGCCGTGCTGAATTCCGAAGTATCGTTCGTTTGCGTCGGCACGCCAAGCCTTAAGAATGGCAAGCTTGATCTCAGCCATATCGAGAGCGTGGCTCGAGAAATCGGGGCGGCGATCCGTCAGAAAAAAACACCACATGTGTTTGTCCTGCGCAGCACGGTGCTGGCGGGCACCACCGAAACTGTCGTGCTTCCGATTCTCGAAGAAGAAAGTGGCAAGAAGTGCGGACGCGATTTCACGGTTTGCTATAACCCGGAGTTCATGCGCGAAGGCAGCGCGGTTGCCGACTTCCTGAACCCGCCTTACACGATCTTGGGAGCGAGCGATACGAATCACCTGGCGCCGCTTCGCGAACTCTATAAAGACACGCCGGGTGTGCTTTATGAGACCAGCATTCCCACCGCTGAAATGGTTAAGTATTTTTCCAATTGCTATCACGCGGTTAAAGTTGGCTTCGCCAATGAAATGGGCACGATGTGCAAGCATCTCGGCGTCGATGCACAAGAGGTCACCAAGATATTTACCTCCGACAATAAGTTGAATATTTCTGCGGCTTATCTTTCTCCTGGGTTTGCCTTTGGCGGGTCCTGTTTGCCTAAGGACCTGCGCGCCATCACCTACAAAGCGAAAGAGCTCGATCTGAAGTTACCGATGCTGGAATCGCTGATGCCCAGCAACGCCGAGCACGTCGATCGCGCCGTCGAGATGGTTCTGAGCACAGGCAAGAAGAAGATTGCACAGCTTGGCCTGAGCTTCAAAGCCGGTACTGACGATCTGCGCGAAAGTCCGCAGGTGCAGTTGATCAAGCGCCTGATGGGCGAGGGACTGGAAGTGAAGATATGGGACGAGGACGTCTCTCTGGGCCGGCTCGCCGGTTCGAATCGTCAGTACATCGAAGAGGTGATACCGCATCTTGGATCGGTGCTATCGGCAGACCTTGAAGGTGTATTGCGCACCGCTGAAGTCGTGATACTTGGTAACAAATCGGCGAGCAAAGATCAGCTTGCCAGGCACCTGCGACCCGAGCAGATTGTGATCGATCTTATCCACCTGGATAAGAGCCGGCGTCCCCAGGGCATCAAGAAATACGAAGGCATTTGCTGGTAGTGAAGAATCTATTCCAGCCCGATGCAGTGGAGGAATTGATCTCGCGTCTCGACAAGCTGCAGCCCGGGGCCGAGCGGCAGTGGGGCAAAATGGACGTTGCTCAGATGATGGCGCACTGTTCTGCAGCAATAGATCTTGCTTCGGGCAAACTGGTGCGGCCACAAGCTCTTGTGGGGCGACTCATTGGACGATTCGTGCGCCCGATTTATAGCAATGACAAGCCATTTTCCCGGAACAGTCCTACCGACAAAAGCCTCGTGATCCCACATCCGCAGGATTTCAGCCAGGAACGAGAGCAACTCAAAACGCGCATCCGTCTTTTTCACCAGGGCGGAGAGTCACAATGCACGAAACACCCGCATCCGTTTTTTGGCGAACTCACGCCTTTCGAATGGAGCACGGGTATGTATAAACACCTGGACCATCATCTGCGCCAATTTGGTGCTTGATTGGCCCTGTAGAAGTCCTTTTTGGCTCTTGCGGCCTCGAGTTTCCCCAGTATTTCCACAGAGTTAAACGCTCTCTCCACAAGGCGGGTTGGGAAGTAGTGCCCACCGAATTACCGAAGATGTGAGCAATTATTTTCTCATTTGTCCGCAATGTGCTAACGTGTATACCATGTCGTAGAGCGCCATTACCGATGTAAGTCATTGAAAAGTAAGCGTGTAGTGGTTTCCGTCGCTTGCAGGCATTTTGTCGGGATTGGCAGCGAGTGTGCTCTAGACTCAGTAAGCCTACTTGTCTAAGACTCCAGCCCCCGCTGTCTTGGACGGCGAAGCGGAATAGCAATGGACCTCGACAGAACCGCAAGCCTCGCAACTGCTCGCAGCCCGCAAAACGGCGCCCGTGTCTGGCTCGAAAGCGTCAGCGCCGGGATGCGCACCGTGGAAGCGGTGATTCGCGAGCTATCGCAGAATGACGTTCCGGTCCTGGTAGTGGCCGAGCACGGTTCCGGCAAAGCTGCGGCAGCGGCGCGCATTCACGTGCTTTCCAGCCGTGGTTCGGAAGAGTTTCGGGTATTTCAAGGCCGTGACGCCAGCGAAGAAGTCCTCGCGGAATGCGATGGCACTGGTGGAACCATCTATCTGCAGGAAGTGGGCGATCTTACGGCGGCAGCTCAAAAGGAACTTGTTCGCCAGGTCGGCTTAAACGGTGATGCCGAGCGCCGCGTTCCTCGCTTCATCTGTGGAACCTCGCGCGAGTTGGAACCTGAAGTCAAGGCCGGTAAGTTCCGCGAAGATCTCTACTACGGGATCAGCGCCGTTTGTTTGCGGTTACCGCCGTTACGCCAGCGAAAAGAAGATATCCCGGTGTTGCTCGATTGGTTCCTTGCGGCGGCTGCGCGTGATTTTTGTAGGGCTGTACCGGTGTTGAGCGCGGAAACACAAACCTTCTTCCTGGAATACAACTGGCCCGGGAATATTCGCGAATTGAAAGACGCGGCGCGCACCATTGTTGCCCTCGGCGATGAAGCGCTGGCGATGGGCGGATTGCGCTCTCTAATGCGACGCGTAGATCGGGGTGGCAACGGCGAGAAGATATCCTTAAAAGACGCGGCGCGTGCGGCATCACGTGAAGTCGAAAGGGAGATTATTCTGCAGGTGCTGACTCGAACCCGTTGGAACCGGCGCCGGGCTGCTCAGGAGTTACAAATCAGTTACAAGGCGCTTCTTTATAAGCTCAAACAGATCGGGTATGAGCAAGGGGCTTGAAACATAGATTGAGATATTAAGATTTCAAAGTTGCGGAGTTTCGGGAATTAGCGAAGCACAAGATATTTCTGTATTGAAACGCTGAAACCTTGAAACTTCGAAGGAATAGAGGAACATAGAAGATATGATATCTACCTGGAAAGCGGCGGTTGCGGCGCTGATTTTGATCAGCAGTGTTGCCTTGGGGCAAGAAGCGCCCGCCCAGCCGGCCGCAGTTAATCCGACTGCCAATGCCTCAGCCGACCCCACGTATGTTATCGGTCCGGAGGATACGCTTCACATCGCAGTTTGGAAAGAACCTGATCTGACAGCCACGTTACCGGTTCGTCCCGATGGCAAGATTTCGCTGCCCTTACTCAACGACGTGCAGGCTGCGGGGTTGACCCCGCAGCAGTTGGCTGACTCTGTCACGGAAAAGCTAAGAAAATACATCGCCGATCCACGGGTGACAGTCGTCGTGACTGCCATCAACAGTAAGCGCGTCTATCTCGTCGGCGAGGTATTGCGCCCCGGAGCTATGTCGATGCTGCCGAACATGACTGTTCTACAGGCATTGGCCAACGCCGGATTAAACCAGTTCGCCAAGACCAAGGGTATTTATGTCCTTCGCATGGAGGGCGGCAAGCAGCATAAGATGCCGGTCGACTATCGCAAGATAGTTAAAGGGGACAAGATCGAACAGAATTACCTATTGCAACCGGGGGATACGATTGTTGTCCCGTAAAAACATCTTACGGGTGAAAGCATGGCAAAAATGCGAACAATTCGGTTGACCCTTCTGGTGTGCGGAATGAGTATCTGGTCTGCCGCGCAGACTGCTACGCCGGCGCCACCGGCACCCGCTCCGGCTTTCGGCCAGAACGCTCCCGTGTTGAATCCGGAGAACCCGCCGGTCACCGGGCTGGATGAACCTGGGCTGGATCTAAAAACTTCCAGCCGCAGCTTTGTTTCGCCCGCGATACAAGTGAGTGAATCGGCAGACACGAACGGGCAGAACCAGCTCGGCAATCCAACCGGGTTGGAGTCAATCACCCGTGTTCTTGGAGCCCTCGATCTCCAGCAGTTCTGGCCCAAGAGCGATCTTTTTCTCGAGTATCTGGGCGGTGGAGCTTTCTACGGCAGTCCGTATCAGGTCAAGCAATTGCAAGCGGCTGGGATGGAAGCGGTAAACCGCTGGCGAACCGGTCAAGTGACGTTGCGCGACGCCTTCAGCTATCTGCCAGACGGTTCCTTCCAAACCGGTTTTGGCGGTGTCCCGGGGTTAGGTCTAGCCAATGGCGGCGGATTGGGTACAGGAGAGACGGGCGGTGGGTTGCCCGGTAGTCACCTTTTCGGAACCGGCCAGGCCGTCGGGGTTGGCGCAGTTCCGCGGCTCTCGAACACGGCTATTCTCGATGGAGTACAGGCGATTAATCCGGTCTCCGCGATAACGGTTGCAGGCGGATTCAGCAATGCCCATTACTACGACCCGACGGATACTCTGGTGAACAGCGACGAACTCACCGTGGAGGGTGGGTACTCCCGCCTCCTGAACCGTCACGATCAGATTGGCGCGGTCTACGCTTTCCAGCTGTTTCAATTTCCCCAAGTCACCGGCGGCCAGATTTATATTCACATCGTAAATTTCCGGTACAGCCATAACATCACCGGCAAATTGCGCTTTGTTGGAGGCATCGGTCCGCAGTACACCGAGCTGGAAGCCGGGGGCTACTTTAAGAATTGGTCGGTGAGCGCGCGCGCCCAGCTCCGCTACAAGCTCGGCCATGCTTCCTTGGTTGCCTCGTACGAAAAATACACTTCGGCCGGATCAGGCCTGTTTTTCGGTGCGAATGTGCAGGCGGCGCGTCTCGGTTATACGCGTCCGATCGGACGTACCTGGGACTTCTATGGCGATCTGGGCTTCTCCCATAACTCGGCGGTTCAGAATTTCCAGGGTATCGGCGCGAACGGCGCGAACACCTACAACGACGGTTCCGCGGGAGCTATTTTCCGCAAGCATATCGGACGTACTTATGACTTCTTTGCCGCGTATCGTTTCAGCGAAGTGGCCTTTAACGCTCCCCCCGGCCTGAACCCTGAATTGGGTTTCGGCACCGGCAGGATCAGTTCGCGACACGTTGGCACAGTGGGCGTGGAATGGCACCCAAAGCCGACTCGTATCGAATAATTTCTAGCTAGTTTGCAGGCCGCCTCGGGGTGGCCGGAATGGTGAATCGTATGAGTGAAAATCGCGAATTGAATATGGACGATTATCTGGCGATGCTGCGACGTCGCATTAAGGTCATCTTGATTCCTGCGCTGCTGGCCCCGCTGGCAGGATTCTTGATCTCGTACATACCGTTGTTCCCGCCGAAATATACCTCGACCGCGACCATTCTGGTGGAAGGCCAAAAGCTGCCGGACAATTACGTCACGCCGGTCATCACTTCCGATTTCGCTCAACGGGTTCAGACTCTCAGCCAGCAGGTCATCAGCCCGAGTAAGCTGCGGCCCATGATCATCGCCAACAAATTGGCCGCCCCTGGCGAGGAGGGTGACCTTGTCGGCAAGATTCGGCAAGGCATGACGGTCGAACCCGTGATCACATCGATGAGCACGGCGGCGACGACCTCCCCGACGGCAAAGAAGAAACCCTCCGCCAGCAACGAACCGATTCCTGGCTTCAACATCACCTATTCCGATAGCAAAGGTGCGACCGCGCAAAAAGTCTGCAATGCGCTGGCCCAACTGTTCATCGACGAAAACCTGAAGTCTCGATCCGAAGTGGCCACTAGCACGACGGAATTTCTCAGCCGCCAGGTCGACGATGCCAAGGCCGCCATTGACGCGCAGGACGCGAAGCTCGCCGATTTCAAAAAGCAATACATGGGGCAACTACCCACGGATGTCGACAACAACATGCGAATGTTGATGTCCCTGAATTCCCAACTCGATGCTTCGACCCAAACCCTGAGCCGCGCACAGCAGGACAAGGCTTACACCGAAAGTATGCTGGCGCAACAAATTGCCGCATGGAAGAGTTCGCAGTCCAGCACCAATCCACAGACCCTGGAACAACAACTGACCCTCTTGCAAGGGCAAATGCTGCAGCTCCAGGCGCGCTATACGGATGATCATCCCGACGTGATTAAGACCAAGGCCGATATCGCGGAAGTTGAAAAGAAGTTGAAAGAGATCAACACGGCGACCGCCAATTCCAGCGACACCAGCGAAAAGGCCAGTGCTTCCGAACCGCCGGAAATTCGTCAACTCCGTTTGCAGATTCATCAGTACCAGAACGTGATCGAGCAAGCCACCGTGGATCAGAAGAGACTGCAAAGCCAGATCGGCATCTACCAGAGCCGTACCGCGATGAGCCCGACCATCGAGGAGCAATATAAAGTTCTGACCCGCGATAACGACAACGCACAAGCCTTCTATAAAGATCTGCTGGCAAAACGAAGTTCCGCCGAACTCGGCACCAGTATGGAGAACCAGCAGCAAGGCGAGCAGATGGTGCTGCAGGGCAACGCGAGCATGCCCGATTCTCCGAGCTTTCCGAACCGCCCGATTTTTGCTGCCGGCGGTTTGGGAGCTGGCCTGGCGATCGGCGTTCTGATCGCTATCTTTCTTGAGTTCAGCGATAAGTCCATCCGCACTGAAAAAGATGCCGCAGCCGTCATGGACCTTCCGCTGTTGATTTCCGTGCCATGGCTGGGTGAGGACGAAGAAGACGCTGCCACCAACGGTAACGGACGCCGGCGATTCTGGGGCCGGGGAGATCCTGGCGGATCGCACGATCGAGAGCACGTAGAGGTCTAACGGGAAACTTATGTACAAAGAATTTTTTGGACTTCGTGCCAACCCGTTCAACGTCAATCCGGACCCGCGTTACTTGTATCTGACGCGGCACACCGAAGAGGCGTTAGCCTGCCTGACCTACGGCATTCAAAGCCGCAAAGGCTTCGTGTTGCTGACAGGCGAGGTCGGTACCGGCAAGACCACGCTGATCAATAAGTTGATGGAGTGGTTGCGCTTGCAGCAAGTGGCAACGGCCTTCATTTTCAACTCGCGAATGGACGTGCCCCAGTTGCTCGACTTCATGATGGCCGACTTCGGAATTCCTTGTGATGCGAAGTCGAAGAGTCAACTGCTGCAGCGGCTCTACAACTGGTTGCTGGATCGCTATCGCGCCGGTGAAACTGCGGTCCTGGTCATCGACGAAGCCCAGAATCTTTCCGATGAAGTTCTCGAAGAGATTCGTATGCTCACCAATCTCGAGACCTTCACGGAGAAGCTCCTGCAGATTGTTCTAGTCGGCCAGCCGGAACTCGAGCAGCGTTTGAAACAACCGCAGCTCCGTCAGTTGCGTCAACGCTTGACGCTGCGGGCTAAGACTCATCCTTTTAATCTTGAGGAGACCAAGTCTTACATCACACAGCGCCTGCGGATTGCGGGATCGAACGGCGATTTGATTTTCGATGCCGACGCGACTGCGGCTATTTTTCGTTACTCGCTGGGTATTCCACGCGTCATCAATCTGCTCTGCGAGCACTGCCTGGTCAGTGCGTTCGTCGATCAGAAAAAGACGGTGGGCATAGAAATCGTCGACTCCGTCGCCCGGGATTTCGATCTCAGCGATGGCAACGCCTCGGCGGCCATGATTGCGCCGGTTCCGTCGTCTGAAAAGTTTGATCTGGTCGAAGCCTTACGTACGTTAGCAACACTGGCCGACCGGCTGCGTCAATCCGAACAACAGGATCTCCCCAAGGAGAGGAAACTATGAGCCGTATCCACGATGCTTTAAAACGCGCCGAGCAGGAAAGAGCATCTTCCATGGGGACGCACGTCGAGCCCGCTTTCGATCAACCCGAGGTCCCACGCGAAAGCACGCCGTCGCTGGAGCAAATGCCATCGGGAGCCACCATGATGCCAACCATGTCGGCATCCATGTCGTCCGGGTTGACCTATGAATCGCTGCTGGCGCGTTGCCCGCAGACCGAATGGAGCCCAGACCCGCGCACCATGCTGTTTTTCCAGGAAGAGGACAATCGAGTTGGAACGGAAGAGTTCCGTACACTGCGCTCGCGGCTCTACCAGATTCGCGAGAAGATGCCGCTGAAGCGTCTGCTGGTGACCAGCGCCCTTCCCAAGGAAGGAAAGTCGTTCGTGGCCG
Source organism: uncultured Acidobacteriaceae bacterium (assembly GCA_963807725.1). Classification (GTDB taxonomy): domain Bacteria; phylum Acidobacteriota; class Terriglobia; order Terriglobales; family Acidobacteriaceae; genus Acidiflorens. Next base: position 372,657 of record CAWECL010000016.1, on the reverse strand, counting down.
CTAATCTCGCGCAGGTCATGGTTCGGCAGCACGGACGCCGCACCCTGGTGATCGATGCCGATCTCCGCAATCCCGGCATGCACCGCCACCTCGGAGTGTCACAATCGCCGGGATTATCTGAATACCTGCAGGGGGAATGCGACGAATTTGCCGCTCTCCAGCGTGGGCCCATGGAGAACTTGTTCTTCTTGCCCGCCGGCCGCACCGTTGCCAGCGCCCCTGAGCTGCTGGCGAACGGCCGTCTGAAGCTGTTACTGCAACGCGTCGAGCCCCTCTTCGATTGGATCATTATTGACTCGTCGCCGGTCATCCCCGTTTCGGATGCCACTGTTGTCGCGGGTTCATGCGACGGCATTCTTATGGTGGTGCGTTCCAACGTCACGCCTTCCGATTTGGCGCGACGTGCCCGAGAAGAGTTCCCCGATAAACTGCTGCTCGGAGTGGTGCTGAACGGAACAACGACAGCTGATGGGGCGCGTTCGAAGTACTACTATGGCGAGGCCGTAAGCAGCCCCGCCTGAGATGAACCGAGGCTAAATTGATTCGGCTCTTCCATGTTTATTACCCGGTTCGAACGCTCATCCTGCTGCTGGGCGAGGCCCTCATTGTCTTTACCTCGTTCCTGCTCGGGGCGATAGCCGTGTTTCGCGAAGACCTTTACATCGAACTCAACTACGATGGCGGGTACATCAAGCTCTTCGTGTTCACCGCAGTCGTTTTATTGTGCTCGCATTGGTTCGATCTCTATGACACGGCCCGGCTGAATACCAAAGGCGAGCTCTACTTCCGCTTGCTCATGGTGCCGGGACTGCTCGCCTTCCTGACGGCTGGCATCAGCGTCGTCCGTCCCAACTTCCTTCTGGGTGGTGGTTCAACCGCGTTGGGACTTTTTATTCTCACCATCGCTCTTCTCGGATGGCGGTTGGGTTACGGCTATCTGGTTCAGTTGCCGATCCTGGTGGAACGGGTTTACGTGCTCGGCACCGGCGAACGCGCCCAGCGTCTGGTGCAGGGCTTGCGCCAGAATCCTGAGATCGGGGTAGAAATCGCCAGTTGGACCGGAAAACTCGACGGCGCGGTAACGCTCGAATCCGTCGGCGCTCACCTCATGGAGGTCGTGAAAAAGCAGAAGATCCACCGCGTCATCGTCGCCGTGGCCGATCGTCGCGGTGCCATTCCCATGGCCGAACTGCTCGAACTTCGCACGCAAGGCGTCAAGATCGAAGAGGCGACATCCTGGCTGGAAAAAATTTCCGGCAAGATTGAAGTGGAAAACCTCTATCCCAGTTGGATGGTTTTTAGCGACGGCTTTCGCCGCAGCGCCACGTTTGTCTTCGCGCGTCGCATAGTATCCATCATCATCTCGTCGATCGGACTTTTGCTGACCCTGCCTTTGCTGCCGATCATCATGCTCGCGGTCCGCATCGACTCCGAAGGGCCGGTGTTCTATACCCAGACTCGTATGGGCAAGGCTGGGCGACTTTTTAAAGTAGTGAAGTTCCGCACCATGCGCCACGACGCCGAGGCTGCGACAGGTCCGCAGTGGGCAGGCGATCAAGATCCCCGAGTGACGCGTGTGGGCAGGTTCCTGCGATCCTCGCGCCTCGATGAGATTCCGCAGCTATGGTGCGTGCTCAAGGGTGATATGGCTTTCGTCGGACCCCGTCCTGAGCGTCCGGAATTCATCCAATTGCTTTCTCAGGAAATCCCGTATTACGGCGTGCGCCACATGGTGCGGCCAGGCGTCACCGGATGGGCGCAGATCAAGTACAAATACGGCAGCACGATTGAGGACGCGCGCGAAAAGCTTCAGTACGACCTGTATTACATCAAGAACGCGTCGATCGGCCTTGATCTGCTGATCATGTTTCAGACGGTTAAGACTGTGTTGCTGCGCCGCGGTGCGCAATGAGATTCCTCGCAGATGGCAGTCGGCTTAGTGTCTCGGAGAGAGGAACTAGTGGGTATCGGCGATAACAGAACGGCAGCGGGAGAAGTATCGGGCAGGCGCGCGGCTGCTGTTGCATCTGATCCCACGGCGTCTGCCTTCTTCTGGCTGAGCGCCTTCTTCGTGGTTTACTGTGCCCGGCCCGAGGATTGGATCCCAGGACTAAACCTCATCCCGTGCGCCAAAATTACGGCTGTTCTTGCCATGTGGGGACTTTTTACCAGTTGGGGCCGCACCAAGCGCACGTTAAAAGACGTGCCCCTTGAAGGCAAGCTGCTCTTGGGCATTATCGGCTTGCTTTTCTGCGCCGGCATATTTTCGCCGATCTGGAAGGGCGGCGCGATCAATAAGACCATCGACTTTTCTAAAGTATTCATCGCCTGGGTACTGGCCTTTCTTCTCATTACCAGTTTCGAGCGCTTGCGCCGGATCATGTATATCCAGGCCTCTTGCGTGGCCATCATTTGCGCTGTTTCCATCATCAAGGGCCACAATCAGCCGCGGTTGGAGGGTGTGATCGGCGGCATCTATTCCAATCCCAATGACCTCGCTTTCGCCGTCGTATTAACGCTACCGCTCGCGCTTGCCTTCCTCATCACCAGCAAGAGCATGTTCAACAAAGCATTGTGGGTACTCGCGATGCTCATCATGATGGCGGCGTTGTTCCTAACCGCATCCCGTGCCGGATTTCTCAACCTGATTATTTCGAGCACGGTGACCCTCTACCATTTCGGCATCAAAGGCAAACGCCCCAGCCTGATCATAGGTGTGATACTCGCGGCCGTTCTTCTCGGAGCTGTGGCCGGCGGTAAACTCTATGACCGATTTCAAGCGCTCGGTGGCGACAGCACCACAGACGAGTCGGCCTACGGATCATACGAAGACCGTATGTACCTGATGGGGCGCGCCGTGGATGGTATTGAAAATTATCCGATCTTTGGCTTGGGCGCCAGAAATTTCCAGACCTACTCGTTGGTTTGGCGTGAAGTGCACATGACCTATCTGCAGGTTGCAGTGGAAGGTGGTGTCCCGTGCCTGATTCTTTACCTGATGTTTATTGGGTGTGGATTCAAGAATCTCCGCATTCTACAAGCGACGAAGGGTCTCGATGAGCACACGGTGTTGTTCGTCGGAGCACTGCACAGTTCGCTGATTGGCTTTGTCGTGGGCGCTGTTTTCGCGCCCGAGGGTTATCAGTTCTTCCCCTATTTTGCTATAGCGTTTACGGCCGCTTTACGGGCGATTGTGAGAGAAAGAGAGCAGGAACCGAGCCCAGCCTCGTTGCCGGGCCCGAAGAAGGGGCGACATTTTTTGGAGGCATATGCCGATTACGACTACGCAAGACCGGGCGCAGCAAGACCGGGTACAGTCAGTCCTGTCCGGTGAGTTGGAAGAGATTCTGCGGTGCCTGAGCTGCGGCGGGAATCTGGATAGCGATTCCGCCGGTGGCTATGTGTGTCCGGGTTGCAAGCGGGCGTATCCCAACGTCAAAGGGATAGCGCGTTTTGTCGACACGCAGCATTACGCCGCCAGCTTCGGATTCCAGTGGCATCGCTATCAGACCACGCAACTCGACAATGACGAAGTGCGGGAAGCGGACCGGAATTTCCGCATCAAGACCGGGCTGCGTCCCGAGGAACTGAAAGGCAAACTGGTTCTCGACGTGGGCTGCGGCATGGGACGCTTCGCCGAAGTGGCGACGCGATGGGGAGCGCGCGTAGTCGGCATCGATCTGAGCGCGGCCGCGGAAGTGGCGGCAAAGAATCTACCCGATCGCGAGTTTGTGGCGTTGCAGGCGGACGTGTTTGCGCTGCCTTTTGCGGCGGAGAGTTTCGACATCATCTACAGCGTCGGAGTTCTGCATCACACGCCGGATTGCGAAGCGGCGGTCAAAACTCTAGGCAAGTATCTGAAGCCGGGGGGAGTGCTGGCGGTGTGGCTGTATAGCGGCTACAACAAGTGGTACCGGTTCAGCGACTTCTGGCGCGGATTCACGCACAAGATGAAACCGGAGACACTGCATGGCGTGCTGAAAGTGGCAGTGCCGGTTTTCTATCATCTGGAAGGCGGATTGCGGAAAGTGCCGCTGCTGGGCAGAGCAGCAGCGGGAGCGGTGCATCATGTGTTTCCGGTGAACCGGCAGAAGGATCCGGAGGCGCGGATGCTGGACACGTTCGATTGGTACTCGCCGAAATATCAGTCGAAGCACACCTACGAGCAGGTGACGCGATGGTATGAGGCGATGGGGATGGAAGACATGCGAGTCGGGGAGTGTTCGATCGCCCTCCGCGGACGCAAACCTCCGCGCTCTTAGTCGATGCTTCAATTGTGCCGCTCGATTCTGCAGTTAGTCCGTCCCTGTGAGTGAAAGGTTAGACGCAAGCGATGTGCGGAATTGCCGGAGTCGTTAGCGCAAGTCGCGAGAGTAACATCTCGGAAGCTCTGGTTCGCCATATGTGTGACCAGATTGTCTACCGCGGTCCCGATGATGAAGGTATCCTGGTTCAGGACGGCGCTGGGCTGGGCATGCGGCGTCTCAGCATTATCGATCTCTCCGGCGGACATCAGCCTGTTTTCAACGAAGACCGCAGTGCGTGGATTGTCTACAACGGGGAAGTCTACAACTTCCCCGAACTTCGTCCGGAACTCGAAAAACGTGGCCACCGCTTCTATACCAAAACAGATACGGAAGTCATTATTCATCTCTATGAAGAGATGGGCGCCGACTGCGTGAAAGAACTGCGCGGCATGTTCGGCCTCGCCATCTACGACAAGACCAAACGCAAGCTCATCCTGGCTCGGGACCGCCTGGGCAAGAAGCCGCTGCACTACGCGTTGGTCAAAGACAAGCTTTATTTTGCTTCCGAGATCAAATCAATTCTGGCGGTCGCTCCAGAACTGGCGCAAGTCAACGCCCAAGGCCTGCTGGAATACCTCTATTACGGCTACGTTCCCGATCCCATCACGGCGTTTACCGGAATCCAGAAACTGCCGCCTGGACATTTGCTCGAATTCGAGGACGGAAAGATCAGCGTTCGCCAATACTGGGATTTACCGCAATACAACACGCACGTTCCGAAGAGTGAAGAAGAGTGCCTGGAGGAATTGGAGCATCGGCTGTTGGAGGCAACACGCATCCGCTTGATCTCCGACGTTCCGCTCGGCGCGTTTCTCAGCGGAGGCATCGATTCCTCGACCGTTGTGGCATTGATGGCGCGCGCCAGTTCCGCGCCGGTGAAAACTTTCTCCATCGGTTTCACGAAAGCCGATTTCAACGAAGCTGAATACGCGCGCATGGTGGCTCGTAAGTTTGGCACGGATCATCACGAAATGATCCTTGAGCCCAACGTTGTCGAGACCGTGGAGCACCTCACCAGTTCGTTGGAAGAACCTTTCGGCGACTCTTCCATGCTGCCCACATACTATGTTTCAAAGATGGCGCGCGAGCATGTAACCGTAGCCTTGTCTGGTGACGGCGGCGATGAGATTTTTGCCGGATACGACCGATACCGTATTCACTCCAATCGCCGCTTCTTCGAGTATGTTCCTAAGGGCGCGCGAAAGTTCTTCCGCGATCAGCTCTTTCCTCATCTTCCGAACAAAATGCAGGGCCGCAGCTTCATTTATAACGTCACCTTGCCCTGGCAGGAACGCTATGTCGATGGCCTCTCGTTTCTACCTGCATTCGAACGGGATATTCCGATTCTCTCCGACGACTTCCGGCAGATATTGCGACGGGGCGACGATCCGCAGAATGCCTTGCTGCGTTATTTCAAGAAAGCGCCCGCGCGCGATCCGGTCAGCGAACTGCTTTATGTTGACACCAAGACCTACATGGTTGGCGACATCCTGACCAAAGTCGACCGCATGAGCATGCTGAACTCTCTTGAAGTGCGCGTGCCCATGCTCGATCACAAATTTGTCGAATGGGTTACTGGTTTGCCACCCGATTGGAAGCTGCGCGGGACGACACAGAAATACATTCTGCGAAAATTGGCGGAACGTCTCGGGGTGCCGAGCGAGGCGCTCAATCGCCCGAAACAGGGATTCTCGTTGCCGCTCGTGCATTGGATGCGCAACGAACTGAAAGATGTGCTGATGATTCTGCTCGAGCCGCGCACCTTGCAGCGCGGATACTTCGAAGCCAGTGGCATTCGCAAGTTGATGAACGACCATCTCTCCGGAGGCCGCGTTCTCACTGGCCGCATCTGGCGAATGCTGATGTTCGAGCTGTGGCACAGAAACTTCCTGGAAAAATTCGTGAAGCCTGCTGGACTGTTTTCACTACCGATTGTGGCGGATTCGCGGACGCGAGTCGCCGCTTCCGCTTCCATCGTGCCTGCTCCGATGGCCGCTGCTCCAGCGGGAGAATGACTTGGTAAACTCGTCCGCTGTGGACTCTTCGACCGAGACAACTTCGTCCAATCACAGTCGGTCCGGTCTTTTCTTGATGACGGATAGTTTTGAGACGGGCGGATCCGAACGCCAGTTTGTACTTCTCGCACAGAATCTGCGGTCGGACAAATTCCACCTGCATACCGGTTGCCTGCTGCGGCAAGGCCCGTTTGCAGATGGTTTTCACGATGCCGCGGAATTCCCAATGGGCGGCAGTTTGTACGGATGGAAGTCGTTGCAGACCCGCTGGCGGCTGAGTCAACACTTGCGGCGCAACCATGTACAAGTTGCGCATGCCTTCGACTTCTACACCAATCTGACTTTGATTCCTGCGGCTCGCTTGGCTCGCGTACCGGTAGTGATCGGGAGCCATCGCCAGCTTGGCGACCTGATGACTCCGGCGCAATTTCGCGTGCAGATCGAAGCATTTCGCTGGTGCGATGCTGTCGTTTGCAATTCGGTAGCTGGAGCCAATCGGCTCGCAGAAGCCGGATTGTCGCGCGACAAACTGGTGGTGATCGGAAACGCGCTCCCCGCGGAAGCTTTCGCCAAAGCTGAGCCGGCGCTTTCCCGTCGCGCTGGAACGCTACGGGTCGGGATGGTCGCTCGTATGAACGCGCGCTACAAGAATCATTCCGGCTTTCTGCGGATCGCGGCGCGCATTCATCAGCATTTGCCGGATGTCGAATTCCTGCTGGTTGGCGATGGCCCTCTGCGGCCAGAAATCGAGCTTGAAGCGCAGGCTCTCGGTCTTGGTGAGCGTGTGCTTTTCCTCGGTGATCGGCGCGATATTCCGGCTTTGCTGGCATCGATGGACGTGGCTGTGCTCACCTCGGACTCCGAAGGCCTTTCTAACGTGATTCTCGAGGCGATGGCTGCTGGTGTTCCCGTGGTTGCTTACGATGTCGGAGGCAATGCCGAACTGGTGAACCCCGAACGCGGGGCGCTGATTGCCGCAGCAGACGAAGATGGGTTTTCCGATGCCGTCGAGCGGATTCTTGCGGATGCCTCGTTGCGGCAACAATTCGGCGATAATGCGCACCAATTCGCCGAGAAGAATTTCGGGCTCGAACGCGTGCGCGATCGCTTCGTCGAACTCTACGAAACGCTTTTGCTGAAGAAGCAGCATAAGACAGCTGCATTTCAAACTGAGTCCGATGGGAATTCGGTGGCATGAGCGCTGCCGGAAAAGATACCGCGGGAAAGCGGCTGAAGGTTGCCATCGTCGCTCCCAGCCTGCGCTACGTTGGCGGCCAAGCGGTGCAAGGCGAACTGCTCCTGCGGCTTTGGCGCGATGATCCTGATGTCGAAGTGACATTTGTCGCCGTCGATCCTCCGTTGCCTCGAATCCTGGCTTGGGCAGAAGGCATTCCGGGGCTTCGTACGCTTCTCCGCGAGCCCATTTACTTTCTTCATCTTTGGTGTGGACTTCGAGATGTGGACATCGCCCATATTTTCTCCGCGTCTTACTGGTCGTTTCTACTCGCTCCTGCGCCTGCATGGCTGGTTGCTCGACTGCGCGGCAAATGTACGCTGATTAACTATCGGAGTGGGGAAGCGCGCGAGCACATGCAGCGTTTTCGGTCAGCTTCGTTCGTGCTCTCGCGGGTGGATGAGATTGTCACTCCTTCGGGCTATCTGGTCGATGTCTTCCGCGAGTTCGGGTTAAAGGCTGTAGTGGTTCCTAACGTTGTCGACTTGACCCAGTTTCATTACCGCGAACGGAAGCCTCTTCGTCCGCGTCTGGTTTGCACGCGCGGATTCTCGGGTTATTACAGCGTCGATGTAGTCGTGCGTGCTTTTGCTTTGGTGAAGAAATCTTATCCTGATGCGACGTTGGATCTGGTGGGTGGTGGTCCGCTTGAGGCGGATGTCCGCAAACTGGTAGCCGATTTGCAGCTTTCGGGTGTGAAGTTCTCGGGAGTTGCTTCTCGCGACAATATCGGCAAGTGCTACGACGACGCTGACATTTTCATCAATGCTTCATGGCTCGATAACATGCCAGTTTCGATCATCGAAGCTTTTGCGGCTGGAACGCCTATCGTTACTACTTCTCCTGAATCGATTCCTTATCTGGTCGACAATGAGCGAACTGGATTGCTTTCACCGGTTGGAGATGAAAAAGCTTTGGCTGAAAATGTACTGCGCTTGCTGCGCGATCCGGAACTCGCTGCGCGAATCGCACTGAACGCTTATCAAGAATCCAGCAAGTTCACCTGGCAAGCAGTGCGTGGACAATGGCTAAATGTTTATCGCAGATTGATGAACAATTAACAAGGAATGCATCTTTCCGCGAGAAATCCACTTCATGCATCTTGCCCTACAGAATCGATTCGAAGGGCATCGTACTCGTTTGAATTTCCATTGCTTGATCCGAATTGATTCGGCTGAGCGATGGCTGCATCGCGCCATCCAACCGGATGAACTACGGGCTTACGAATATTTTTAATTATCGGGAGCGGAGAGCCTTCGCCTAAGTCTCCTGCTACCGAAACTTCGCTCGCGGGAAAATTTGCGATTGGCCAATGGAACTGATCGAAGGCGTGCTTGGCAAGCGAGATTTTTTCCGGATCATAGGCCAGCAAGTGTGCTCCTACCCAATCCATCGCGGGGGCGTTGTTCGAGCCTAGAAGTAGTCCTAGATCGAGAGGCTGCGGAGCGAGCGGTCCATCGGCTTGGCCGGCTACGACTGCGTCGGCAATGTGGATCACTCTGCGCTGAATTTCTTCGCTGATGGTTGCATCACTTTTTCCGTAAAGAAGAATGCGATTCAGATCGAGACAGGTTCTCCAGATGGTGTCGTTACCTGACCAGGAACCATCGGTTCCGGTGCGATCTCCTCGCGCGCGGGAAGTTTTGGCGAAGACGGCGAATAGCAGTCTCCACATCATTCCGGCTGCGTAGGATGTGGTGAGGTTTTGTTTGTCGCTCAGATATTCGATCGTGCTTTTTATTTTGCCGTTTCCGGGATAGCAATCTCCGCCATTATTTGATCCGCCTATTCGGTGATGGGGAAGATATTCTTTGTTGCCGTTGATGCCGATCAGATTTTTGAGCGCGCAGGTGATTCCGGCTTTGCGATGCGTTTTTAATTTTGGCAGATTGATGATTACGTCGGCATCGACTACTTCTTTTGCGACGAGATATTGGTGAACTCCAGGATGGTGCGTTTTCGCCATCAGGCGCGGATCGTACCAGGCTACGCGAAAGCGATTTCCTTCTTTGCTGATTGGTTCGAGCAGACTTTCGCGACCCAGATCGAAAAGCGTAAAGCGATCTTTTGGTTGCAAATCTTCGGCTGCGACGCGTACTCCATGAACCAGCGTGGCGACGGTGCGACGAAAGTCGCGCACTCCTTTGAAGCGAGGATCACGGGCGGCGAGCGCTTGTGCCCACGTTTTCAATCCGGTGGTTTCAATGAGCGCTTCGAAGTTGCATCCTTGAATCGGCGCGTCACCTACCAAAACTTCTGCGGCTTCGGTTTGCAGGGCTGCTTCGGTTGCGGCTCGAATCAGAGAGAAGTGGGTCACCAGACAATCCATTCCTCCAGAGCCTTCGTTTTGGTGGAGGACCAGATTTGGCTTGATTAGAACTCTTGCGCCTCGCGGGATGACTTTGCCGAATGGGCCTTTTTCGTTGGACCATTCCATGGTGTCAGCCAATCGGCTTAGGGCTTGCGAGATCGGATTATCGGCTTTGTCGCTTGCAGACGGATAGGCGCACGATGGAAGACGCGCGATCGCGACCTTGGGCGTGAAGACATGCTTGGACAGAGGATTGGGAGCCATGTTCAGGAGGTCCGTACGGTTTCGCCGCGTGCGTTGACGCATTTTCCGTTTTTACATCTGGCTTCACATCGGATCGGGTGAAGCGATATTTCCCGGCTTTGGATAGAGGGATCGCATCTACTTCGCGGACTTCGATTCGGATTGTGTGTCCTGGAGAGATGGCTCTTATTTGGCGGATGGATTCTTCGATTTTATTTTGGCGCGCATCGCGATTGCCCGGTCCGGGAACGATGGACAAGATGATTTCGTCGGTTGCGGTCTGGTGGAATTGGAAGGTGATGATTCCGTCGCTTCCGTACATCAGGTGGGTGAAAAATTCTCCGTGGACTACGCGACCGTCGGGAAATACGAAATTATCGCTGGTGCGCGCGATATCGAGGCGCATGAGCGGGAAATTATTGCCGCAGATGCAAGATTCGTGGGAAAGATATCCGGCGTCTTCGTTGCGATAGCGGATGAAAGGCATTGACCAGTTGAGCAGAGAAGTGAGCAGGAATGGCCGGGGAGAATCATCGGCAACTTTGTCCTCTTCGACGACCACGAAATCCGCATTGATGTGCATTTTGCCCAAGGGGCATTCGGCGGCGATGTTTTGAATTTCGCTTGAACCGTAGCAGTCGAATACTTTGCAATCAAAGACGCGAGCGATAACTTCGCGCTGGGGCTGATAAAGTTTCTCGGCGGTGGTGAAAACGCCTTTGATGCCGCTGATTTTCTTGGCGTCTCTGTTGTTACTGCGATCGAGGAAATCGGCGAATCTCGCGATGGTGGAGGCGTATCCCAGAATCACTTTCGGTTTTACCCGGCGGAAACTCTTGGCCCAGCCGGCCATTTCGGCTTCTCCCGAATAAAACGGGTCGAACTGGTAAGTGCGGCGCGCGAACTGGCGCAATTCGAATTGCAGGCGCGACATGGCATAGAGCTTGTCGTTTCCTCCCCAGAAAAAAGCGACCATTTCTCCGGGACGCCATCCCGATTGTTCCAGATTGCGGTAGGTTCCGGCATCGCTTGCGACCATGTAATCGGTGCTGCGGAAGAATTTGAGCGGGACGCCGGTGGATCCTCCGCTGAAATGCGGTTGCAGATCTTCGACGCGCACGTCTTCGCGGATAAGGTCGCGCTGATTTTCCCGGATGATGTCTTTGGTCAGAATGGGGAGCTTCGCGAAATCGTTCCAGATGCGAAGGTCGCTGCTGGCGAAGCCGATTTTGCGGAAAAGATTCCTGTAGTAGGGAACTTTGGTTTCAGCATGAGCGAGAAGCGCGCGGACATCGCTGAACTGCTTCAGGCGAACTTCTTCGGGCGAGGCGAATGGAGCCGGCTTCGATTTTTTTCAGGACTTCGAGCGTGTTGCTTTTGCGCAGGCGGTTGGTCAGGGACAGAAGCGTCCGGCCCAGTAGGGGCCCCGTGGTGGATGCCCGAGTCATCGGATTTTCGCCACCGACTTTTTGCGATCACAATGCTGGCGCGCTTGAGAGGCGCCGATCTGGAAAGTGGGAGGGAGATTTTCACTGGATCGGCGACGGGGTACCCCCCCCTCCCCCCCCTCTTTCGCTTGAACGTTTAGAATCATTGGCTTAGCGATTTCATTTCGGTAAAGTACGCGAAAATAACGACTTAGGTTGTCTTCTCGTAAGGTACTCAGGATATTGGGTTTAGATCGTAATTTGCGAGGCTCAGCTTCGTAAAGTACGTGATATAAAGGGGTTAGCTGCAAACCGATGTTAATGAGGGAGTTAGGTGCTGCCTTTTTATCGGCTGGTTGTCCGCATTCTAAGCGCCCCATTTCGTCGAACGATGCATTTACAGCTAGATCTATTCTAGTCCTACGAGTCAAGGGTTTGAACCCGCCTGTGCGCGTCGCAGCCATCCCAATAGGTTCGTAAATCCGTCCACCGGAGCTAGAGCGCCCGCCCCGCGCAATTTTTTAGTATGCCCGTGCGATCCTGAGCACCCTAGCACCTGCGTCATGCTGGACGCGGTCTGCGACCTTTGGTAGCATGATGCCGCTCTCCTCCCGGAAGAATCCGACATTCTAAGGTGCAAGCATGAGGATGATAAGTCGCCCCATTACTCTACCCGTCCTTATCTTAGTGGCGGCGTGTTCGCTTGGGCAGTCAGCCTCCGCGCAGAGTGGCCCTTTCGGCGTAGTCTCGCCGTCAAGCCTTAACTTTGGGCAGGTGTTAGTAGGCCAGACTAGCCCCACACAACTCATTGCACTCAAAAACACCGGCGATGCTGAGATGACCGTATCCAACATTGCGATCTCCGGCAATTTTGGGATACCCAAAAACACTTGTGCGAAGGGTGTGCAGCCCGGAACACATTGCAACGTGTGGGTGACGTTCACCCCAACTGGCCTTGGCACACAAGACGGCACACTTACGATTACGGATAACGCGACAAACACGCCTCAAAGGATAAGGGGGTTATCGATTGCTGAGTGTTGTATCCGTCTTCGGAGGATCGGAGATGCCCATGCGGTTGATCTCGCCCATCCGCGCCAGCGGCGTGTAGGTTTTCAGCCACAGTTTAACGTCAAAATAAATTGGATAGAAAAAGCTCATGACGCTCACCGCGCAAGCTCCGACGGCGATCGGGTTGATCGCTCGCTAATTCGTATCCGGTTTCCGTCAGCAACTCGCCGAGCACGCTCTCCAGTTGCGCGATTTCTGTTTTGGACAAAACGGTTTTCCAGCGCTCGATGGGATTGGATTCGACTTCCTGTCCGTCGCCTCGGAAGGAGGAGTTGGGATCACGCAACGTTCCCAGAGCATTTTGCTGGATGCGGTCGTGGTCGAGATCGTGATCGATGAAGGTTGCAATTCGCGCCAGCGTTTCCTGAGGCTTTTGGACTACATCTTCGAAGTGCACTTCCATGTAGTCTCCGCCGAGGCGGCGGCCGTATTTTCGGCCCTTACTGACTATCCAGCGCCAGAACAGAGCGGGGGCCAACAGCTTGCGTTTCTTATCCCAGGGGAGCGGTTTGATCCAATTGATTTTGTTGAGTGAGACAGTTACGTCGCGGCCGTCGCGGATGATGTGGATGATCAGCGCGTTGGGAAAAAGTTTCTTGATCTGCGGCAGGTAGAGCAAGTGCAGCGGCGTGGATTCGGCCCAGCGCTCGACTCCTTGCTTGCGGGCGATGGTTTCCATGAGAATGCGGAGGAAATCGGCGCCGTTGCGGCAGTCGTTAAGAATCTGCGGTTCGATCTCTTCGCGGGTCAGGCCGGAGCGGTAGAACAGTTTACTGCGCAGCCAGTGGTCGAGCAGGACGCGGCGGTTTTCAATATTGGCCAGATTTCCAAAGCGCAGGCCGATGAGGTTGAAGGCGTTGCTTTCGGCGTGATAAACCGCGAATCCCCCGGCTGAGAGCAGCGTGTGGTAAAGCATCTTGGTGCCGGAGCGTCCACAGCCCAGCACGAACACGGGAGCTTTCGAGCGCGGGCTGCGCGTGGGGCCGGAGTTGGCCTCTCGCCTCGCGTCTTCGCCATTCGAGTCCGCTCGCTTGCCGTTTTCCCGGCTAGCGGGTAACGCTGTCGTTATATTCGTCGACGGATTCATGATGCTCACTGCTTGCCGGAGTGGACGCGGGGGTGGGTCCATCCTCATTTTGAAGTTGCAGCACGGAGAGATTGGCCCTGCGCCCTGCGGGAGTATTCAGCTTGAGCCACATCTTCGTGTTGAGAAAAGTTCGGTAGAGCTCCCGATTCGCCCACTCGTTGATTCCGGGAGTGCGTTCGGCCTCGGGAAGGGACAGAGCGTAGCCGGTTTCTTGCAGACATTGTCCCACGGCGGCTTCGATGGCGGCGACATCGGTGCGCGCCAGGCGCGATTTCCAGCGGCCCAGCGGATTCACCTTCTCGCTTCCAGCGGCTTCTTCGCGGAAGGAGGAGTTGGTCTCCGACAGACGCCCCAGACCCGCGTTTTGGATGCGATCGTAATCGAGATCGTGGTCAAGAAATTTGCCGAGCCTGTTCAAAGTCTCGCGGGGTTTGGTGGTCAGGTCTTCGTAATGAATTTCTAAATAGTCGGCGGGAATCTGGCTGCCGTAATGGCGGCCGCTGCGGACCATCCACTCCCAATAGAGGGCGGTGGCCACGAGGCTTTTGGTTTCGGTGCGGTCCCAGGGAAGCGGGGTGAATCCGCCCATTTTTTTGAGCGAGAGAGCGATGTCGCGTCCGTCGCGAATGATGTGGAGGAAGAGAGCGTTGGGAATGGCGGCCTTGAGGCGCTCGATGTGGAGCACGTTATCGGGATCGTATAAGGCCCAGCGGTGGACTCCCTGGCTTTCGGCTACGGTATCGAGCACGGCGCGGATTAAGTCTCCGCCGTTGCGGGAGTCGTCGAGGATGCGTTTGGAAAAATGGGCGGCGTCCAAGTTGGTTCGGCGGAAACCCTTGCTGCGGAGCCAGGTTTGGAAGAGCTTCTCGCGATTGCGGCGGCGGGACATGGAGCCGAATTTGGGGATCAGGGTTTCGTAGACAGGCAGGGAACCGCGGTAGATGGGGAACCCTCCGGCAGAGAGGAGCATGTCATAGAGGAGATTGGTTCCGGAGCGATGGCAGCCGATCACGAAGACGGGGCAGCGAGCACGGTCGCTGGGCGTCTTGTTGCTGGGGATTGCGGGGCGTGGATTCTGGGTAGCCAACCTCAAAAGTTTATCACCCGGACGGAGGGCGGCGTGACGGGGCCATTAAGAGGAGCGGGTTACGCTGGTCATTCAACCAATGAGTGGAATGGCTTATCGACGCCGAGCTTATTCACCCCAGGCTTATTCGACTCCGGCCAGGGCGGCGTCAAGGGCGTCTACGTCTACTCCTATGTCTTTGCTGTCCGTGGCGGCTCCGGCTCCGGGTGAGGCTTTGGGGCAGCCGGCGGTATTGGCGTGGCAGAGGCGCGGGTCTTTACTGACTCCGTCGGCAAATTCGCGAATGCCAGCGGCTTTGGGATTGGGAGCCACGATTGTGGTTTTGGGCCATCCGCCTTTGGAGCCGATGATGAGATTGTTTTCGAACTTGAAGTCGACAAAGCAGGCTGCGAGCACGGCTTCTGCTCCGGCGCGCTGGACTTGACCGCCGGCGCAGTTTTCTTTGCCTCCACCGGCGGAGGAGAACTCGGCGCGGCGATCTCCAGCCATAAGTACGCTGTTGAGGACGCTGAAATTCTTAATTTTTTCTTCGCTGCGATTGCCTACGAAAAAGATGGGTCCGGTCACGAACGCGGTAATGTGATCGAAAGTGACGTCATGCAGCAGAATCGCATTCGAGTTTATGAATCCGAAAACGCCCTGGCCTTTCCAGCCCTGATCGTGAACGGAATCGACGAAGAGATCGTGAATACTGTAGCGGCCGCCGTCGGTGGCGGCGCCCCCGGTTTTTGAAAAGCCGTTGGCGGTGACGATGACTCCAGCTACGTTTCTGATGCGGTTGTAGCGGATGGTGATGTCGGTGACGGCGCACTTCGGGCACTTATCGTTCTGGCTCTTCGGCGAAAGCACGAGCGAGTAGCCTTGCTGCGAGAACCCTCCCCAGCTGTTCTCCATTAAATTGGCTTCGAAGAGGATGCGGATACCGCTCTTCAGCTCGAAGTGATTTTTTACGATGGGAGGATTGCCGGAGCCGAGAGGCGTGAAGCCGGGCTCGCCTTCTTTCCACGTCATCGGCTTAAAGAGATGGTTGTGGCGAATTTCGATGTCGGTGGGATTGATCTCTGACCTGGCTCCGCCGAGAAGAATATTTTCTCCCGAGGCTTCGATGTAGTTGTTGACGATTTTCAACGTCGTCATGGGTTGCTCGCCGAACCCTCCACCAATGGCGGAGGCGTCGGTGCAGGCGCCAGCGCGGGCTACGCAATAAAATCCGCTGAGATAGGAATTGACCACGGCGATGAATCTGGTGCCCTGATACATGCCGATGCCTTTGCCCATCTCGGTGCCTTCAGCGGGATGAAGCCAGTTGCGATCGAAGATGACGTGGTCGGCACCTTCGGTGGTGACTAATGCGCCGACGCGGACGCCGGAGGCGGAGGTCCACTCGATGCCGATGAAGCGGTAGTGATCTCCGAGGTGGACGGGCTTGGCGACTACGAGCGTTGCCATTAGTTTTGCGGGGCCACCTTGGGGTTGCGCGTAGGCGGGGCGACCTGGGAGGCTGGCTGTTCCGGCCCACGCCGGCGAAATGCGGGAGCCTTCCGGTGGGAGCTTTGCGTCAGGCGTGTCGGTGCGAATCGTGATGTAGTGCTGGTCGTCACACTTTTTCGCGGGCAGGTCTTTCATTTCGAAGGACGCGCCGGCAGCTAAGAGCAGAGTGTCTCCGCATTTTGCGGAATCTGCGGCGGAGCGAACGTCGGAATCTGGGCCGAGGCGGATTTGTTTTCCGGGCGAGGGAGTGCCGTCGATTTGGGTGTAGTAGCACGTTCTCGGAAGCTGGGCGGGACCGTCTTTTTCTCCGAATTTGGGGACGTCGCCCTTAGCGCAGTAGGCGTTTTCTCCGGTGGGGGGGCCGGCGGCTTCGGACTTTGCGGGACTGGCTAAGGCGGCGACGATGAGGGCCGCAACGAAAAAAGCGGACGCGTGCGCCGCGCGAGGGCGACCAGAAGTTAAGGACAAGATGTCAGTTCTCCTAACCACACGCCCCGTGGGTTTGACTGAAGCGGCTTTCGCCGGTGCGACTGGCAAATAGTAACATGCAGCACTCTGCTCCACTCTGATCGGGAAGCGAAGGGCGGGATCCAGGGTGCGGATGCACGGGGAGAACTCCCTGAGGCGTTTTGTGAGGGTGAGAGAGACGCGGGGTCTTTCGACTCCGCAAAAACTTCACTTCGTGAAGTTCTTGCTGCGCTCAAGATGACAGTTTTTTTGAGTTGTGTGAAAGTTCGAAACGGCGACATTTTGGGACGTCACCCTTAGCGCAGTAGGCGAGATTGAGGGGGACGCGGGGTCTTTCGACTCCGCGGGGACTTCACTTCGTGAAGTTCTTGCTGCGCTCAAGATGACAGTTTTTTTGAGTTGTGTGAAAGTTCGAAACGGCGACATTTTGGGACGTCACCCTTAGCGCAGTAGGCGAGATTGAGAGGGACGCGGGGTCTTTCGACTCCGCAAAAACTTCACTTCGTGAAGTTCTTGCTGCGCTCAAGATGACAGTTTTTTTGAGTTGTGTGAAAGTTCGAAACGGCGACATTTTGGGACGTCACCCTTAGCGCAGTAGGCGGGATTGAGAGGGACGCGGGGTCTTTCGACTCCGCAAAAACTTCACTTCGTGAAGTTCCTGCTGCGCTCAAGATGACAGTGTTTTTAAGTTGTGTGAAAGTTCGAAACCGCAACGGGGCGGGGCATTTCAGATCGAGGGCTCTGCGCGGGTTTCGAGTGCGTCTTCACCTAGCTGCTGCGCCGCGCCTTCCTTTTGTGGGGTCGGGTTCATAGGGCGCGAGGCGAGTGCGCGTAGTTTCGTGCGGCTCATGCTCCAGGTGCGATTTCGCACACGGCACGCGTTTTTCGTGAAGAGGATGCCGAGGAAGATTTCGGCGCGTGCGAAAGTGGAAAGATGTTCCGGTTTCCAGGCTTCCGCATATTCGGACAATAGCGGCTCGCCCGAGAGGCGTCCCAGGACTTCCAGCAATACGCGGTTCAACCAGTGATAGCCCGGTGGGCAAAGATATTCGCGGGAGGCGTACCAGCTCCATCGCCGGCGATAGTCCCATGCGGGAAGCATGGATTTCAGGCCTTCGATTCCGTCGCTGAACAAGCGGCCGGCTGCGGGATCTCCGGTTTCGACAAATAAGTCGAAGATGCCCAGCAGGGAACTCATGAACCCGTCGAGAATTCCGGGGACGGATTGTCCGGGGATTTCGCTGTAGATGGCGCCCGAACGTAGAGGTTCGCGGACTCCGCCATCTTCAACGTTGATCTCGAAAATCCCTGCTGAGCCTTGCAGCAGTTCGAGAAGATGCGGGCGTTTGGTGAGGCGATAGCCGCGCACGAGGGCGCTGATCGCCAATCCCTGATCGTAGGACGATACCCATGGAGCTTTGAGTAAAGTTTTGGCTTCGAGTTTATCGTGATGGTTGGGCCAGACGACGCAGCCGTCGGGACGGACAACCGCGTTCTCTTCCAGCCAGTCGACCTGTCGCAGGAAGGCGGTGCGGCTGGGTTCGTCCTGGTGGCGGAGGAAGTGGCCCAGGTTCACCAGTCCCCACCAGGCGATGTAGGCCGGCTTATAGAACAAGCCGGCGAGCCGGTTTCTGGCCTGGGGAACGCCGGTGGGGTCCATGACCATCATGCTCCAGGTGAGCTTCTCGCTGTATAGGTAGTAATGGAGGGAGTTTTTGGGGCCGGCCTCGGGGACGATATCCAGCGGATATTCGAAGCTGAACGACAATATCTCGCGCTGCAGGGCCCGCAAGGCGTAGCGTAGCGCCTCGAAAGGCGGGCTGGGCTGGGGGTTCGCAGTCTCGGTCATAGGGGGTGGAGAGGCATTGTACCCTGCGATTGGACTCCGTAAATAGCCCTAAAATAAGCTTACTTTTGTAATCATGGTAACCACTTCCGGCGGCAAAAAATTCTTTTAAAACGGACGCTGGGTGGGCGATACTGGATGGGAGTCCTGCGCGATCCAGCCACCGGGAATGTCAGAAAAAATACCCAAAAATGTAGTGTCGGTGGATGTGGAGGACTATTTCCACGCCGAGGTTTTTTCGGGGGTGGTCGACCGCACTAAATGGGACAGCTACTCGAGCCGGGTTGAGGCGAATACGCGGCGGTTGCTGGAAATGCTGGGTGGGCTGAATGTACACGGGACGTTCTTCGTGTTGGGATGGGTTGCGGAGCGCTTTCCGGGGCTGGTGCGTGAGATTGCGGCCGGCGGCCATGAAGTGGCTTGCCATTCCTACTGGCATCGCTTGATCTATAAGCTGGAACCCGCTGAATTTCGCGAAGATACGCGGCGGGCGAAGGATGTAATTGAACAGATTTCGGGGCAAGCGGTGACGGGCTATCGTGCGCCGACATATTCGGTCGTGGATCGGTCGGTGTGGGCGCTGGATATTCTAAGTGAGCTGGGATTCACGTACGACTCGAGTATCTATCCCATTCACCATGACCGGTATGGGATGCCGGGAGCGCCGCGCGGTCCATTTCGATTTCAGACCCCTTCGGGGCCGATGACGGAGTTTCCGATTACGACGTTTCGGCTGGCGGGACACAATATGCCAGTGGGCGGAGGCGGGTATCTCCGGTTGCTGCCGCGACTGTACACTCGGATGGGATTGAAAAGCGTGCAAACCGAGGGTTTGCCGATTGTGGTTTACATCCATCCGTGGGAAGTCGATGCTGAACAGCCACGATTGCCGGTGAGTTTTAAATCGCGGCTGCGCCATTACACCAATCTCTCCCGTACTTTTGATCGTTTGCAGAACGTGCTCGAAGAAGGAAATTACACAAGTTTCCGCGAAAGCGGACTCGCCGATACGGCCAAGGATTTTGACTTTTATGCCTGGAACCAGCACAACAAAAATTGATGAAGTCCAACAGATCGCAACCTACTGGAACGATATTGCGCACGATTTCGATGCGATTTACACGGGCAAGAAGAACCCGATTTCCCGCGGCCTGGATCGCTGGCTGCGGCGCGATATTTATCAGCGCTACGAATGGGTGATGAAAGAGGCAGGCCCTGCTGATTTGACTGGAATGAAGGTGTGCGACATCGGCTGCGGGTCGGGGCGCTTTGTGGCGAGTCTGGCGAAGCGCGGCGCGCAGGTTACGGGCGTCGATTTTGCTCCGGAGATGTTGAAGCTGGGCGCGGAGCTTTGCGCGAAAGAAGGCGTCACGGCTCGCACCAAGTTTGTGCTGAGCGACGTGCTGGATTGGAAGACGGACGAAAAGTTTGATCTGGTGATCGCGATTGGATTCTGGGATTACGTGGCGGATCCGCTGCCGCGGTTGAAAGTGATCCGGAGTTTGACGACGAAAACTTTCTTGTCGGCTTGGCCTCGGGCGGGAACGATGAGGGCTTCGATTCGCAAAGTGCGTTTGAAGGCGGATGGCTGCCCGGTTTATTTCTTCACCCAGGAGCAGGTTGACGACTATCTGAAACAAGCCAACTTCCGCGTGGATTCGCGGGAGATATTGGGCCAATTGCACTGCGTGAAGTCGACCGCAATTTAAGCAGATGGCGAAGCTCCTGTTCTGGATTTCAACCGGGTTTACGGTCTACGTTTACTTCGGTTATCCCCTGCTGCTTTGGGGATTGCAGGCAGTGTTTCGTTCTTCTCCGCGCAAACAATCCATCGAACCTTCAGTTTCTCTGCTGGTGGCGGCTTATAACGAGGCTGCCGTCATTGGGGAGAAAATCCGCAATAGTCTCGCGCTGGATTATCCGGCGGACAAGCTGGAAATTGTTGTGGCTTCGGACGGGTCTAAGGACGCGACGGCGGAGATCGTGCGGGGGTTTGAGGGCCAAGCCAGTGGGCGCGTTCGTCTTCTGAATTTCGAGAAAAATCGTGGCAAGATTGTGGTGCTCAACGAGGCTGTGCCGGAATTGCGTGGGGAGATTGTGGCTTTTTCGGACGCTTCAAGCATGTTGGCAGCGGATTCCGTGCGTGTGCTGGTGCAGAGCTTCGATGACGCTCGCGTGGGCGCGGCTAGCGGAGTGTACCGGCTGCTGAAAAAAGATCAGGCGCAACTGGGAGCGCAAGAGGATCTTTATTGGAAGTATGAAACTTTCCTGAAGGTGCAAGAGGCCAGGCTGGGAGCGTTCACGGGAGCGCACGGGTCGCTCTACGCGATTCGGCGCGCCCTGTATCCGTTTCCGACGGCTAACACGATTAACGATGACTTCACCATCCCGATGCGGATTCTTGAGCGTGGGCACCGCGTGGCGTATGAGCCGGGCGCCGTGGCCTATGAAGAGGCGCATGAGATGGAAGGATTCTCGCGGCGAGTGCGCATCACGGCGGGCAACATCGAGCAGATGCGGGAGATCAAGAGCCTGATCTGGCCTCCGCGGCCGTTTGTTCTTTTCTGTTTGCTTTCGCATAAGACGGGACGGCTGGTGGTGCCGATTTTTATGATGATTGCCCTGGCGGCGAATATCGTTTTGCGCGGGCAATTTCCCTATAACTGGCTGCTGGTGGGGCAAGCGATCTTTTATGGGTTGGCGGTGCTGGGTGCTTTGGTGAGCCTTCGTCCGAAGGTGCTTCGGCTTCCTTACTACTTCTGCATGATTAATTCATCGCTGTTTGCCTGGCTCTACCAGGCGGTGCGTCACGGGAAGGCAATTCCTTCGCGGATCGAATTGGATTCGCTGGGGAACCGGCCGCCCGTGAGTTAGGCTTGTTGGTGACTTTGTTCATTATCCGGTAGGGAAACAGGTCGCGAAAATAGATCGGCTGCAATTTTATGCACATCTTTCACGTTGCTGCCGACGTTGCCATCCTTCAAATCCAGCCCTAGGTGCGGCTTTGGCTCAAAATCGTCCTTGACAGACTTGCCTAGGTCGTATATGTTTCCGCGCAACTGATGGAGTGCATCTTCGGGTGCGTCTCCCGGAGTGCCAGCCGGCGAAACTGGCTACTCTTCTTCTTCCCGTTAGTCACTAATCGTTGCGACAGTCTGGAGTCACCTATGATCCCGAACGTTTGCCTGAAACCGTCTTCTCTGCGGATTTCCGCGATTTGCATTGCTGTGCTGCTTATGTCTTGCAGCGGCGTATTGGCTGGCTCAGGTTCCCAGGAGGAGGGTGCGCCCGGCAAGTCACAGAGCAAGGTCAGCGCCATGGTTGCCGCGCGCTTTCTGGAGCAAGCAAGTTGGGGGCCCACTCCGACCACCATCAGTCAAGTGCAGTCTGCCGGACTGCAGACGTTCCTGCAGCAACAGTTCGCCGCGCCCGTCTCCACTTACACCGGCCCCGGTTCTGGGGGCTTGGCCTCGGTACAGGAGCAGTTCTTCGTCAACGCCATGAACGGCCAGGACCAACTCCGTCAGCGAGTGTCTTTTGCGCTTTCGGAAATCATGGTGATTTCGTCCGTTCCCGTCCAGATTAAGGACCCCAGCGCTTTTACATTGTGGATGAACATGCTGCAGAACGACGCCTTCGGCAACTTTTACACCTTGCTGAATGACGTTACGCTGAGCCCCGGCATGGGTACCTACTTGAACATGGCGAATAATAACGGCTGCAGCAGCCATTGTCGGCCCAACGAGAACTATGCCCGGGAAGTACTGCAATTGTTCACGATTGGCCTCGACGAACTAAATCCAGACGGCTCTTTGATACTCGACCAGAACGGCAATCCGATCCCCACCTACGATCAGAGCACGGTGGATGGCTTCGGCCAGTTATTCACGGGCTGGTCCTATCCGGCAGCGCCCGGCAAGACGCCGCATTTCTATAACGGGCCATACTACGGCGGCCCGATGGTCCCATACCAGAAGCACTACAGCGCCGCCTCGAAGGCCTTGCTGAACAACACGACCATCCCGGCTGGCGGCAACATCCAAACCGATCTCAACACGGGCTTGCAGAATATTTTCACGCACCCGAACGTGGCCCCGTTTATTTGCCAGCAGCTGATCCAGAAACTGGTCACCAGCAATCCCATTCCCGCTTATGTTTCGCGCTGCTCGCAGGTGTTCAACAACGATGGCAACGGGGTGGCAGGGGATATGCAGGCCGTCATCTCGGAGATCCTGCTGGACTCCGAAGCACGCCGCGGTGATAATCCGGCGAAGGTGCAGCCCGGCGATGGGCATTTGCGCGAGCCGCTGTTGCACATTTTGTTTTCTCTGCGCGCAGTTAACGCCACCACGAACGGCGTTAATCTCACGAACTACGCATCCGCGATGTTGCAGGCCCCGTTCGCTTCACCGACGGTCTTTAATTTCTAC
Organism: uncultured Acidobacteriaceae bacterium; assembly: GCA_963807725.1. Lineage (GTDB taxonomy): Bacteria > Acidobacteriota > Terriglobia > Terriglobales > Acidobacteriaceae > Acidiflorens. The sequence continues at coordinate 349,640 of CAWECL010000016.1, read as the reverse complement.
CCGCCGAACTATGCCCTGCCAAACACTCAATTGCTCGCTCCGGAATTCAAGATTCTGAACGGCAACACGACGGTGGACCGGGTTAACTTCATCAATGACCTGATTTATGGCAGCGTCGGGAGCGGCACAACCACGGATATCTCGTCTTATGTCAACGTGGCCGGCAATGTGACAACATTGCTCAATTTGATAAGCACCAATATGCTCCACGGTGCGATGCCGAGCGACATGTTCAATGCGCTTTCAACGACTCTGTCGCAATCGGCTTTCAGCACCAACACCAGCCGCGCGCAAGCCGCGCTTTACCTGGTGGCAAGTTCATCGCAGTTTCAGGTCGAAGATTGAACCGGAGGGCTTATGTCAATATCGTCTAAGCGTACGCGGCGAAGTTTCCTTAGAACCACCTGCTGCGCTGCAGCGGCAGGGGTAGCGGCCTCAACCTTCAGCCGGCTCGGCCTGATGAGTGCGTTTGCCCAGGGCACTGATTACAAGGCTCTCGTCTGCATCTTCATGTACGGCGGCAACGACGCCAACAACATGATCGTGCCCTACGACAGCACCGACTACGCGAACTACGCCCAACTCCGCGCCAATCTGGCGTTACCGTACGACGCACTTTTGCCGATACAACCAAAAAGCCTAAGTACTCCGTATTCTTTTCATCCTCGGTTCACCGAGCTGCAGAGCTTGTTCAACGGAGGGCAGCTGGCGGCCGTGCTAAACACCGGAACGCTTGTGCAGCCCACGACCCGCGCTCAATATCTGGCCGGTCAAGTCAACATTCCTCAGAACCTCTTTTCGCATGCTGACCAGCAACAGCAGATGCAAACCGACATCCTTAACACCACTGGCAGGGTCGGCTGGGGTGGTCAGGTGGCGGATAAAATCCAGGCCATTTACGGCGGTGGCTTCCCGATCCTGATTTCTCTGGCGGGCATTAACGTTTTCGCCGAGGGGTTGGTTGCGGTGCCCTTGCAGACGAGCGGTGACCCAACCCAGTCATTGACAGGATTTAGCAGTTCCCAGGCGGATCAAGCACGCTTGTCCGCTTTCCAAACGCTGCTGACTCTCGATACGGGACTGGAGTTGATTCAGGCGGCCAGTACTACTACTTCTGACGCCGTGACGAATGCCAAGAATCTGGCGGCTGCTCTCGCACAGGGCTCTCCCTTAAAGACAAAATTCCCCAAGAACCCTATCGGCACGCAACTACAGGAAGTCGCACAAATTATTCAAGTGCGTTCCGCGCTCGGATTGTCGCGGCAGATATTCTTCGTGTCGCTCGGGGGTTTCGACACTCACGGCAATCAAATCGCCACCCAGGATCGATTGCTTCACGACATAAGCGAGTCGATGGCTGCGTTCTACCAATCATCCGTGGAGCTGGGTCTCGCCGACCAGATCCTGACTTTCACCATGTCCGATTTTGCCAGGACCTTGCAGCCTGACAGCACAAACGGCAGCGATCACGCTTGGGGCAGCCACCATTTAGTGATGGGTGGAGCAGTGTCGGGTGGAGACTTCTACGGGACCTTCCCAACGCTTGCCTTGGGTGGCCCCAATGACGCTACTAACCAAGGTCGCTGGATTCCGACTACGTCCCTCGACCAATACGGAGCGACGCTGGCGCAGTGGTTCGGCGTACCATCCAGCGATCTGCAGTCGATTTTTCCCAATCTGCAGAACTTCTCGACACAAACGCTCCCCTTCCTGCCGTCCAATGGCCGCGGAGCCCTCCGCCGTAGCTAAACCTTTGGTGGCTAAACCTGAAGTCACAACCGTCGTGACTTCAGGCTAGCGGCAAGGGGATTGTTTATTCGACATTCGCGAGCGCTTCATTGAGCCCGGCGATGTCAGCTCCGAGATCCTTACCGTCCGTGCCTTTGCCTTTGTAGGGACTGCTCGACTGGAGCGAATAGTTCCCGCCGTTACCGTTGTTGTACTCCACGAAATTGACGTCGCCCACGGTCGAACTAAACATGTTCGCCGCCGGGTAAGCGGATGGCGAATAACGTGACGGTGACGCGATCAAGGCATTATTGCTCACCGTGTAGCTGGTGAAGCACGTGCCGAGGCTCGTGATAGGGACGCCCGAAATCGCGCAGCTATCTTTGCCGCCACCCATATTCCAGGCGGGGAACTGGCCGGTGATTACGAGATTGTTGGTGTAGACGAGTCCATACATCGCTGGATTCGCGATTTTGTCTCCCAGGATGACCATGCCGCCGGTGGGGTCCGGGAAACCCGTGACGTGGTTGATGGTGATCGTATTCACAGGGTTGGTCGGCCAACTGTTGGCTATGATAAACAACGCGCCGAGGCCGTTGTAGCTCTTGCTGATGTCATCCATAACGACATCGTGAATGCTGAAGCGGGTCCCCGCTTTAGCCGGCGCGCCACCCTCACCGTCTCCGGAGATGATGGTCGCGACCACGATTCCGCCTCCACCGTGGATGATGTGGGTGTATCGAACGGTGACGTCTGTGACCTCACAGATCGGGCACACGTTACCGCCCTTGTGGCTGTGCTGATTCTTGGGGGTCAGAAGGATGGCAAAACCCTCTTGCGTGAAGCCTCCCCAGGAGTCTTCCATCAGGTTGGCTTCTGCCAGCACGCGCACTCCGTTTTTGAGTTCCAAATGGTTTTTGACAATGAACGGATTGCCGGAAGTGCCTCCCTGGTATGGGTTATTGCCTTGCATCCACTGCATGGGCTTGAAGAAATGGTTGTAGTGGACGGTGATATCGGTTGGAGTGGTGGTCGCTGCGCCGCCGCCGAGCATGAAGGCTTCGCCAGAGGCTTCCAGGAAATTGTCTCTGACCTCGTAAATGCCGTCTTGAGAACTACCGGTGCCGCCATGCACGGCGTGCGAGTCGGTGCAGGCGCCGGTGCCGGAGGTACAGTGGAAATCGCTGAAGTAAGAGTCGACCACGGCCACGTTGGTGGTGCCCGCGAGTTCGAAGCCCTCTTCGGTGTCGTCTTGCGTTGTACCGTGCAGCCAGCTGCGATCGAGCACAAGATAGCTGCCAGTGTAACCGTGGTCGACGGATAAGAGCGTGGGTGCTCCTTTGACTCCGGCTGTGCGGGTCAACTCTAATCCGACCAGGCGATAGTGATTTGCTCCCGCTGCGAAAACTAGGGGACCGTTGCCGCCGCCGGGATTGACGAGCTTAGCCAGAACATTCTGCTGGTTGTTGCAAGAATATGCGGGGCGTCCGGGCAGGGATGCAACTCCGGCATAGCAGGGAGTTAAACGCTGTCCCTCTGCCGGCAGGCTTGTGTCGGGAGCGCTGGTGCGAACGATGATCCAGTGCTCGCTATCGCAGCTCTTCGCGGGGAGCGTGAAGATTCCCGTAAAGGTTGCGCCAGCTTGCAACGCGATCGTATTGCCGCACTGCACGCTGTTCAAGGCGTTCTGCAGATTGCCATTCGCGTTAACCGTGATGGTTGATCCCGGCGCCGGTGTGTCTGCCATGGAGCTCTGCGGGATCGCGAGCGGCAACTGTGCTGGGCCGTCGTATCCGCTGCTGGCTGCGACGCTCACGCTGAAGTTACCGGTGGCCGTTTTGCTGGTGGCATCCGTGACTGTGACGGTGAAAGCGAATGCACCTGAAGCAGTCGGCATGCCCGCGAAATCGCCGTTCGCGCTCATCGCAATTCCTGAGGGAGGAGTGCCGGCGGAAATGCTCCAACCATAAGGAGTAGTGCCACCGCTAGCAGTGAAGACTTCGTTGTACGAGTTGCCTTGTTGACCTTGGGGGAGGGTTCCGGTGGTGATTTGTAGCGGTTGATTATTCACCACGGTCACTGTAACCATGGCGCTGGCTGATTTGGTCGGATCGGCGACGCTGGTTGCGGTGACGGCGACATTCGTTTGCGAGGTGACTGCTGGCGCGGTGAAAAGACCGGTTGGGTCGACGGACCCGGATGTCGCCGACCAGGTCACGGCGGTATTGGAAGTTCCGCTGACGGTGGCAGTGAATTGTTGCTTTTGACTGGAAGCCACGGTTGCGCTGGCCGGAGAGACGCCGATTTTCACGTCGCCACCGCTGCCGTTGCCGCTATTGGTGACAGAAACGATGAATGCCTGGGCGCCTTGATCGAGGCGCGGCGGATCCGTGACCTGTACTTCAAAAGCGAATGTGCCGGAAGACGTCGGCTTGCCCTGCAGTGAACCGGTGGTTGCGTTCAAGGAAACGCCAGGGGGCAAGGTACCGGCCTTGAGCGCGAAGTGATAGGGGGAGCCTCCGCCGGCGACAGCGATGACTGCGTTGTAGGACTCGTTGATGGTGCCAGTGGGAAGGCTTCCCGACAGCTTCAAGGTCTGTTGCGCTTCGTTATTGCCAGCGGCTTGCGCGTTGGTTCCGCAGGAACTGGTGGCCAGAGTGACCGCCAGCAGGAGCAGCAGAAAGCTCAGGCTTTGAGCGAGCGTTGGGGACAATCTGACATGAACCTTTTCTGCTTCAAGTATTTCTGCTGCTTTGCATGTTGCTGTGTTAAACGCTGCTGCTTTTGACATGCGAGCCCTCGACCTTACAAAATGGGGGACTAGTCGATTGTCCTCAGGCCCGAATCTAACCAGATGAGTCGGCGGTTCCCAGATATCAGAAGTGCATCGGAAACGCGTTGGTACTAGCAGAAATGACATGTACAGATTCGCGGCGGGACAATGTCCGTAAGGTTATCCGCAGGGAAGACGCTGAAAACAGGCTATGGGCGCGGTGTGTGGCGGATGCACTAACTATAAATGCGGTTGGCGAGTAACCCAGAAAGAGGACAAATGTAGTTACTAAGGTAATGCAACGTTAACAAATCGGTTCGTAACTGGTGAACAAAGTATTTGTACGAGCCACTTACCAATGCACCTATCTCGTGGTTATCGCGTCTGTGCGCGAGCTGTGCAACTACTTTGACGCGGCAGCATGACTCAGGATTTATTGTCGACTGCGGTTGTTGGGGAGTGGCGATCGAGCAGAAGCAGCAGCGGGTCGCGGAGAAACGGACCTCCGGCCAGCAGGCCAGAGATCAGCGGATCCTTCTGGTTGCAGCGCAAGGGCGAGCGGTCGAGTTTCAGAGTCCAACCTCCCGCGCTTTCTACCAGTGCGGCCCCGGCGGCGACATCCCACTCGTTTTTTGGAACCAGCGTGAAGGTGAGATCGGCTCGCCCGGCGGCGACGAGGCCGAGTTTGTAGGCGACCGAGCCCATGGGACGAATGTCAAATTCAGCCGATTCGAATTGCTTCCACTCGCCGCGTTTCACTTCGCTGCGGCTGGCTAGCACGACAGCTTCGTGCAGATCTTTGCGCTGGCTGGGTTGGGATGGCTGGCCGTTGTAGGTGACTCCCGTCTCGCGCGATCCTAGAATCAACTCGTCGGTGGCGGGATTACAGATTCCGCCGGCGACGGGGATTCCGTTCTCGACCATGGCGATCGACACGCAGAATTCCGGGATGCCCTGGACGAATTCGCGGGTGCCATCGAGCGGATCGACGACCCAGACGCGCTGTTTGTCGAGGCGAGTGAAATCGTCGACGGTTTCTTCCGAGAGCCAGCCTTCGCCTGCGCGCAGAAGATGCTTCTTGAGAACTTCATCGACGGCACGATCGGCTTCGGTGACCGGATCGGTTCCGACTTTGTATTGGGCTTCGATGGCTCCGGGGGTGAAGCGGTTCAAGACGCTGCGGGCCGCTTCAAGAGCGGCGTGAATGCGTTCGAGAGTTTCTTTTGTGTCAGAAAACGAAGGCATTAAAACCCCATTTTGATTAGTGTTTGAGGAAACGAGCAGAGACTAAGCCCAAAGCATTCTTGCTCCGGTCATCAGTAGGACGGCGCATAGGATTCTCCGCAGCCAGAGGACTGGCACTCGCGTACTTAGATACGATCCCAGAATGCCGCCGGGGATGGAGCCGATCAGGATGGCCGCGACCAAGTGTCCGTCGACATTGCCGGCGCGCAGATGCAGCAGGCCGGTGACGCCGGTCAGGATCACGGCGTGAGCGATGTCGGTTCCGACCATGATTTTGGGCGGGAACGAATAAAACAACAGAAGCAACATCATGATGATACTGCCAGAGCCAACCGAAGTGATGCCGACCAGGAATCCCCCGATCAGGCCGATCACGCTCATGTAAGCCAGAGACTTTACAGTTGGATTGCGGCCGATAAGATGGTCTTCGATGCGCCTTTGCAATAAGAGAAGTGTGGGTATGATGACGAGCAGTAATCCAACCGCAGACTTGATGAAATCGTTGACGCCCGCGCCGTGGACCTGGCGCAGGTGCACCAGAAGGCTGACGCCCAGGTAGGAGCCAGGAACGCTGCCTACCGCCAACGCAAACACCACCCGCATGCGGACGGTTCCTTTGACGAGGTGGATGACGCTGGCTGGAATTTTGGTGAAGAAGTTACACAATGCGTCGCTGCCAACGGCGATGATAGGAGGCACGTGCAGGCCAAAAATAAGTAACGGCAGCAGCAGGACTCCGCCACCCACACCCGTCAGACCGATCAGCGTTCCGACGCCGAATCCGATCAGGATTTTTGCCAGCAGGAGTTCCATACCGTCTTTCGACCAACTCGCGGTTCTCGGTTCGCCTCAGTAGAGCAGACCAAAGTTAAGGAATTGAGACAGGCAGAACCGAGAACCGCTTTGCGACCGATTATGTCACGAAGTCCATTGTACTAATGGACTTTATTGACATGGCTAATTGCCGTTGGCTCCCACGAAACCCTCGCGTTCGAGGTGCAGAATGATCGTCTGCGCCGCTTCTTCGGGGCTCAGCTTCGCCGTATCGATCACCACTTCGGCATTCGTCGGCACTTCGTACGGATCGGAGATGCCGGTGAACTCCTTTACGATGCCGGCGCGGGCCTTTGCGTATAGTCCTTTTCGGTCGCGCTGTTCGCAGACGTCGATGGAAGTTGCGGCGTGCACCAGGATGAATCCGCCAAAAGGCTCGATCATCTGACGGACCGCTTTGCGCGTCGCTTCATACGGAGCGATGGGCGCGCAGACTGCGATGCCGCCGTTCTTGGTGATCTCGGAGGCAACGTAGCCGATGCGACGGATGTTGATATCGCGATGCTCCTTGGAGAATCCGAGTTCGCTGGACAGGTTCTTGCGCACGAGATCGCCATCGAGCAAGGTGACGGGACGGCCGCCGGTCTCCAGGAATTTCGTGATCAGGGCATTGGCGATGGTGGATTTGCCTGATCCTGAAAGTCCGGTGAAGAAGATGGTAACGCCTTGTTTGTGGCGTGGCGGATAGCTGCGGCGCAGTTCCTGCACGACTTCGGGATAGGTAAACCAGGCGGGAATATCGCGGCCTTCGTTGAGACGATTCCGCAATTCTGTGCCTGAGACGTCGAGAACCTTGGCGCCCTGCGGGACTTCATCGGCAGGGACGTAGCGGTCTTCGTTTTCCAGATAAACCATCATCTGGAAGGGAACCATGGTGACGCCGATTTCCTTTTCGTGCTTTTTGAAAAGTTCCTGCGCGTCGTAGGGACCGTAGAAATTCTTGCCGTCGGTGTCTTTTCCGGGACCAGCGTGATCGCGGCCCACGATGAAATGAGTGCAGCCGTGATTCTTGCGGATCAGGCCGTGCCAGACGGCTTCGCGTGGTCCGCCCATACGCATGGCCAGCGGGAGCATAGCCAGTTCAACCGTGCCTTGCGGATACTTCGACAGCAGCAACTGGTAGCACCGCGTGCGGACGAAGTAATCCACGTCGCCGGGCTTGGTCATGCCGACCGACGGATGGATCAGCAGATTGGCCTCGACTTGCTTGGCGGCTCGCATGGTGAGTTCGACGTGCGCGCGATGCATAGGATTACGGGTCTGGAAGGCAACGATCTTGGTCCAACCCATGCGCGCGAATTGAGCGCGCAGTTCGGCTGGGGTGAGACGCAGAGAACGGAAATCGTAATGCGAAGGATCCTGAACGCCTTCGACTTTGCCGCCGACGTACCACGGGTTTGATTTATTGATGGCATAGTCGGCGCCTGGATGGGCGGCGCTGGTGGAACCAAAAACGGATTGCGCCTCCGCTGTACGATCGGGCTGCCAGATATCTTCGACGTTGATGACGGCGAGCATGACGCCTTCGGGATCGCGCAATGCGATCTTGCTGCCCGCCGTGAGTTTCTTGGCGAAATCTTCGGTGACGTCGAGTGTGATCGGCATCGGCCAGAGAGTGCCGTCGGCCAGACGCATGTCTTTACAGACGCCTTCGTAATCGGCGCGGTTCATGAATCCGCGCAAGGGCGAAAAGCCGCCGCTCATGAGGAGTTCGAGGTCGCAGAGTTGGCGCGCTGTCAGGTCCCAGGAAGGCCAATCTTTCGATTGCGCTTTTAATTCTGCGGCTCGCGCGGCCGGCACTTGAAGCTGAACAAGTTCTCCCCCGTGGGGAGCAATCAGATGGCTAGTCGAAGCAGTCAAGTCCTTAATCCTCCGGAAATTCACTTCAATTTTGTGCTTAGTACCAATGTCGTCGGGGTTCATGCAAAAATTCCCTTCCTTACCCTGGACGCGCTTGGGGGTTGCGAGGGGACAGTCCGAGCAGACTCAATCTAAGTTGTATAGCTTTCCGCGAAATCACTGTGTCTTACTGAAATAAGCAATTCCGCTTCCGTATAGCGTCGCAGTAACGATTGTAAGCCATTGACAACAGTAATGTGATCGAGATGATTGGCTTAGCGGGGTCGGTTCAGGGTCCACAAGTGAAAACTTTTGCGCTATTCAGGTGCCAGGTTGGGGAGTAATTTGGCTGCTAGTTACCTACGCCCGCCCGCTCCGCCTCGGCAAAACGGCGCTACGGTTCATCACCAGGCATGCTTCATGGCTTGCGCAAATCTCTGCATCGGCAGGGTGTTCAGAACGTCGTCTTTCGTGAGCCAGGCTCGGCGCGCCTGGGTTATTCCGTAGCGAATTTTATCCATGTGCGAGGTGTGGTGCGAATCGGTGTTGATGACGATTTTGACTCCGTGCTGCTTGGCCTGACGCAGATGGACATCGTTGAGATCGAGGCGTTCGGGGTAGGCGTTGAGCTCCATGGCGACTTTATGTTGGGCCGCAGCTTTCAGAACCGCGTCGAAATCGAAGGGATAGGGTTCGCGGCGCAGCAACTGGCGTCCGGTGGGATGGCCGAGAATTGAAGTGTTGGGATTCGAAATCGCTTTGAGCAGACGCTCCGTCATGGTGGAGCGATCCTGATTGAACAGGGAGTGCACGCTGGCGATGACGATATCCATTTGCTCGAGCACGGAATCGGACAGGTCGAGCGAGCCATCGGCGAGGATGTCGACTTCGATTCCGGCGAAAATGCGAATGCCGTTGCCGTTTTTCCCGTTCATCGCTTTCTCGACGGCGCGAATTCTTGCGATGTGGGCGAGAGCGCGTTCGTCGGTGAGGCCGTTGGCGAAGGCCAGATTCTTGGAGTGATCGGTGATGGCCATGTATTGATAGCCGTGCGCCTGGGCCGCTTCGGCCATCTCTTCAATGGTGTTGCGGCCATCGGTTTCGACGGTGTGCATGTGGACGTCGCCGCGAAGATCGGATTGCTCAATCAAGGCCGGCAGGGTGTGGGTGGCGGCGGCTTCGATTTCTCCAAGGTTTTCGCGCAGTTCGGGAGGAATGAAGTCGAGGTTGAGTTTGCCGTAAATTTCTTCTTCGGTTTTACCGGCGACGGGCTTCTCGCCTTCGAGAGTGGCGAGAGCGTATTCATTCAGCGTGTATCCCATCTTTAGCGCGCGCTGACGGAGGGCGACGTTGTGGGCTTTGGAGCCGGTGAAATATTGCATGGCTGCGCCGAAAGATTCCGGCGGCAGTAGGCGCACGTCGACCTGCATGCCGTTGCGATGATGGAAGCTGACCTTGTTTTCGCCTTGAGCGATGACGTCCATTAATCCCGGAAATTTCAGCAGATGTTGGATCAGGCCCTGTCGCGATTCGTCTTCGATACAGCCGGGGCCGGTGACCAGAATGTCGAGATCGCCGACGGTTTCGCGTCCGCGGCGGAGGGAGCCGGCGGGCGTGACTTTTTCGATGCCGGGAATAGCGAGGAGATAGGCGACCAACTTTTCGGCAAGCTGCTCTCCGGTGTCGAGGAGGAAGCGGCCGCCGATGCGGCGATAATCTTCGATCGCTTTGAGCAGTTTCTGTTCGTGTTTTTCGCCCATTCGGGGCAGTTCGCGGATCTTTCCTTCGCGCGCCAATTTTTCTACTCCATCGAGATCGCTGACCTGGTAAGCGCTCCAAATCAGCGCGATGGTTTTTGGTCCGAGACCCTGAATCTTGAGCAGCTCCAACATCGAGGGGCGATATTTTTTCAGAAGCTCGCTGTGAACCTCGATCGTTCCTTCTTTGAAAAGGTGCTGGAGATTGGCGAGCATGCCTTTGCCGATGCCCTGCACGGCCAGCAACTTTTTCGGCTCCTCGATCAAACTTGCGACCTGTTGCGGCATGGCTTCAATGGCTTCGGCGGCGTTGCGGTAGGAGCGCACGCGAAAGGAATCCTGGGCGTCGATTTCGAGCAGGTCGGCCGTTTGGTAGAGCAGCGTGGCGATGGCTTTGTTGTCCATGGGTCTTGTGGTGGTCGGAAATATTGTAGCTCTGTGGAGGCGGAAGGCGGGTGGTGGCTCAGCGCGCGAAACCTTCAACCACGAAGGGCACGAAGGTACACGAAGAAAATCCCTTGATGAAGTACAGGTTACTTTTGGAACGCGAGGCGCGCAAAAGCTGGATGGTACAATTTGGCATTCTTCCCAACGATTTAACGATCTTGATCGGCAATTTCGGATGATCCAACTCCACGATTAAATCTTATGGCGAGCAAGAAAATTGTCATCATAGGCGCGGGACCGACCGGACTGGGTGCGGCTTACCGTCTCCACGAACTGGGCTACGACAACTGGGTGATGTATGAGAAGTCGGACGGGGTCGGTGGCCACGCCACTTCGCACGTCGATCAACACGGGTTCGTTTGGGATGAGGGCGGGCACGTCATTTTTTCGCACTACCCTTATTTCGATAAATTGATCGACAAAGCTCTGGGCAAAGAAGTGCACGAGCGCATCCGCGAGAGCTGGATTGTGCAGGGCGACGATTCGTGGGTGCCGTATCCGTTTCAGAGCAATCTGCGCTATCTACCGAAAGAAGTGCAGGTGAGCTGTTTGCTGGGAGCAGCCAAGGCCGCGGCCCAGGACGGCGGGCGCGAAGCGGGCAATTTCCGCGACTGGATTCTGGCGACTTTTGGGCAGGGCATCGCGGATGCGTTCATGTTTCCCTACAACTCCAAGGTCTGGACCACTCCCCTCGAACAAATGTCCAAGGGTTGGATCGCAGAACGTGTGACTGTAGTCGATTTCAAGCGCCTCCTCGAGAACGTGCTTTATGAGCGGGACGATGTGGCATGGGGTCCGAATAGTAAGTTTAAGTTTCCGCTGCATGGGGGAACGGGTGAGATTTATCGACGCATCGCCGCTTATTTCCCGGAGAAAATCAAGACAGGCAAGCAGCTCGCGGAGCTAGATATCGAAAAGCGGCGCGTTTCTTTTGCCGATGGCACGGGCGATAACTACGATGTGCTGATCTCGACTTCTCCGCTCGATCTGCTGACGCACATGATCAAGCCGGCTGTCTACTAAGCTAACCGATGCGGCGCAGGGACTGGAACACAACAATCTTCTCGTGGTTGGGCTTGGCTTGAAGAAGAAGATTGAAACTGGACGCTGCTGGATTTATTTCACCGCCGCCGATATGCCTTGCTATCGCGCGACTTATTTTTCTCACTACTCTCCCTTCAATGTTCCGAACGGCGATATCGAGAATTACAGTTCGTTGATGTGCGAGATGTCATTCAAGGTAGGAGAGACGCCGGATCCGGAAAAGGTGCTCGATCAGGTCACGACTGGTCTGATCAAAGCAAAAATGCTCGAAGAGTCAGATCGCGGCCGCATTGTTTCCCGCTATCACCGGATTGTCGGATATTCGTATCCCATTCCGACGCTGGGGCGTGACGCGGCACTTGCCGTGCTGCAACCTGCGTTACTCGAAAAAGGGATTTATTCCCGCGGGCGTTTTGGAGCCTGGCGGTATGAGATTGGAAACATGGATCATTCGGTGATGATGGGCGTGGAAGCGGTGAACAACATCGTCGCCGGGGAAAAGGAACTGGTATTTCACAGTTCCTAGGGCGGTTGCGATTCGCGTTTTATTTCTTGACGGCGCGCACGCAGGCGAGTTGATCGGACGCGGTCCAGTTGATCATGGAATTGCGAGCGAACGGTTCGCTGGCGCGACAAAGTGAACCCTGATCGATGAAGCGCTGCAGGCAGTAGAGTCCCCAGGAGTGGACAACCCAGTCTTCCGTTTCCAATCCCACAGATCGCAGTAACTTAGTCCAGGGGCCGCGAACGTAGCGGCGATGGGTGACCGTGGGCAAGCTTTTCAAATCTGTGAGAGGGGTGCGCACCATGCGGATTAACGGCCGTGCCGTGATCCGCAGTTTCAGCCATCCGCGGTCGATGTAATAGAAGGGAGTAACGCCGCTCGGAGTGGTGATGACGGCCACGCCTCCCGGTTTCAAAACGCGCCACATTTCACGCAGGCCGGGCTCGTCGCTGCTCAGATATTCCATAACGCCCAAGCAAACGATTCCGTCAAAGGTGTTGTCGGGAAACGGGAGATGCTCGATGTCGGCGGTCTGAAAGCGGTCTTTGCCATAATGCCGGCGCGCGTAATCGATCATGCCTTCGGAGAAATCCACACCCGAGGCGTCGTAACCGCGGCGCATGAGTTCGCCCGCCAAGTGGCCAGTTCCGCAGCCTACATCCAGAATTTTGGCGCCAGGCTTAAGTCTCTTTTCAATCATTTCCAAGGTGTAACGGCGGCGGGAGACCAGGTTTTGCGAAGTCAGAGTCTTGGGCTTGGGGTCGTCGTAAAACCGCGCCCAATCGTCGACGGTTTTATTAAAAAGCTCGTCTACCTGCTCTTTGACTTCATCCACTTTTACTTGTTCGTTCGTCACCATTCTCAGCCCCCAACTGGTTGTTTGCGTCTCTAAATTACCTGACCAGGACGGCAAAATCTTGGTCAGCGACTGTGATCATACGCTATTATTTAAACGACATTGTTACGGTATAGCAATAGCACGCCGGTCACCAGATGGCGCGTGCGGGAGCCAGTTTGCCTCGATTTAACCCCAAGCTGTGGGTAAAGAATGCGGTGGTGCACGGCAGGGTTATGCGAATGGCGGCCCACTTTGCCAAGCCTCGGGCGGTGGTGCTCGGGTACCATTCGGTCGTCGAAAATCCCGACCAGACTGCCAATACCATCCGCATTTCGCATTCCCGAGCGGCGTTCGAAGCGCAAATTTCTGCACTTGCGCGGAAATTTAATCCAGTCACCATCGATCAGGTTACTGAGTTTGCCGCCGAAGGCAAACCGCTGCCTCGCTGGTCGGCGGCGGTGACTTTTGACGACGGCTTTGCCGATAACCACGACGTCGCGATGCCGATTCTGAATAAGTACGGCATTTCTGCGACTTTCTACATCATGGTGAACGCGGTGGAGAGCGGGACGCCGCCGTGGTATGTGCGGCTGACTTATGCTTTTAGTAAGACGGCGGTGCCGGAGTGGAAGCATCCGGAGAATGGTCATACGTTTGATCTTCGAAGAGCTGACAGTAAGCAGGCGGGGCTGAGTGCGGCCTGGGATGCGGGAGCAGCACGATCGGGCGCCGCGCAGGAGCAGTTGATCCGACAGATTGAAGAAGCGTTGCAGGTTGCGCCTCTCGATGCCCGCGCCGGATTGATGATGAACTGGGACCAGGTTAAGGCGTTGAAAAAAGCCGGACATACGATAGGTGGGCATACCCTTTCGCATCCTAATCTGGCGCAGGTGAGCGAGACCGAGGCGCGCGCGGAGATTAAGGGATGCAAGGATCGGCTGGAAGAAAAACTGGGTGCGCCGGTGGAGCATTTTTCGTATCCGCATCCGGCGCTGAACCCGCATTGGAGCCAGCAGACATTTGCGATTACGCGCGAGGCGGGATTTAAGTCGGCGGTGCTCACGACGCCGGGCGCGGTGCTCTCGGGAGATCACCCGCTCAGCATGAAACGGCTGGCTGCGGGCAAGGATCCGGACGTACTGAGCTGGAGGATGGAGCGGGTTTTTTTGGGGGGAATCAGCTGAGGCTCATCGCGGGCTAGCGTGATCTCCACCGTAACTTGACGGGGCAACCTGCGGACGAGGAATCTGGTTATTGGCTGTTTTTACGGCTTTTGAACGACCAAGACTATGCAAGGAAATCAATCCAAAACGGCGCCCAAGGTCAGCATCATCATTCCAACGTTTAAGACGGCGGGGATGATTCAGGCGTGCATGGATTCCGTCTTCGCTCAGACCTACACGGACTTCGAAGCGGTCGTGATCAACGACGGATCGCCCGACACGCCTGAACTCGAAAAAGTTCTGCAGCCATACATGGACCGGATTTTTTATATCAAGCAGGAAAACAAGCGCTGCGCCGGCGCCCGCAACAACGGCATTCGACAAAGTCACGGTGAATATGTCGCGTTTCTGGATAGCGATGACACCTGGCTGCCGGAGCATTTATCGACGCAGATGCAGCAGTTCGCGCAGGAGCCTGCGCTCGATCTGGTTTACAGCGACGGAATTTTGCTGTTGGATTCCGACCAGCGTCTGTTCATGGACAAGAATCCGTCGAATGGCGAGGCGACGTTCGAAGCGTTGATCGTGGAACGATGTCAGATTCCGATTTCGACCGTGGTGGCTCGCAAGCAGGCGTTGCTGAAGGCGGGCCTGTTCGATGAGACGCTTCCGCGATGCGACGACTATGACATGTGGGTTCGCACCGCTTTTGCCGGTGCTAAGATTGGCTATAACCGCAAGGTGGGGGCGAAGTTTTTTGTGGGCCGCCCCGGCTCCCTCAGCCAATCCAAGGCGAGGATGATTGAGGGCTACTGGAATATTCTCGAGAAATTCAAGCGGACTCTCCCTCTTAAAGATGCGGATCGGGTAGTGGTGGAAAAACGGGCGGCGCAGATTCGGGCCCGGTATCTGCTCGAAGAGGGCAAGTGCAAACTGGAAGAACGGCAGTTTGATCAGGCGCGAGAATTGATTTCTGAAGCGAATGATTATTTCCGCAAGCCTTCCTTGAGTGCGGCGGTCTTCGGTTTGAAGATTGCCCCCGGAGCAACGGCCAAAGTCTTGTCGTATTGGACGAGGATGCGGAACGAGGCATCGGCGTGAGCGGTTGCGGCCGGGCAATGTTGCAGTTTGATATCGGTTCGAGACTCGAATGATTAAGCGTTTGGTGGCTGGTGGGAAACAATTTCTCGGCATGTATCCTCCGGGGCGGAGGATTGCCGTGCTGCCGGATGACATATTTCTTGTTTCCTATCCGAAGTCGGGTAACACGTGGACGCGATTCCTGATCGCCAATCTGGTTCATCCGGAAAAGAATCCAGATTTTTCGAACATCAATGATTTGCTGCCGGACGTAGAGGGCATGTCAAAACGCGATCTGGCGCGGGCGGCACGGCCACGGGTCCTGAAGAGCCATCAATATTTTGACCCGCGATATCCCAAGGTGATTTATGTGGTGCGCGATCCCCGGGATGTGGTGCTTTCGGAATATCACTTTGACATCAAGCGGCGCGCGATTGCGGAGGATTTTCCGCTGACGCAGTTTGTTTCGCGTTTTGTGCGCGGCGAATTGAATCATCCCTACGGAACGTGGGGAGAAAACGCGGCGACCTGGCTTTACACGCGGCGCGGCGATCCCCGGTTTCTGCTGGTGAAGTACGAAGCGCTGCAGACGCAGGCCGTCGACGAGATGGGCCGGATCGCACAGTTCATGGGCATCCCTGCCGATCCGAAGCGGATTGCCTCTGCGATTGAACGGAGTTCCGCCGACCGCATGCGCGAACTGGAAAAAAAGCAGGGACATTTGTGGTCTTCCACGCGAGATACTCGGCAGGACAAACCCTTCGTCCGCTCCGCCAAGGCAGGTGGATGGAAAGCGGAATTGCCGGAGTCGAGCGTCGCTGAGATTGAAGCGGCCTGGGGTGGGATGATGCACGAAATCGGATATGAGCTGGCCGTGCGCGACTTGGCGCACATGGGGATGGAACCCGCTTAGTTTGGCTGAACGGATGGGTCGGGAACGAAACATGATCAAGCACTTGATGGCCGGGATTAATCGAGGACTGGGACGGCATCGTCCGGGGCGTAGCCTGGTTATTCTTCCGGATGACATTTTTCTGGTTTCATTTCCGAAATCCGGCAACACGTGGACCCGGTTTCTTCTGGCGAATTTACGATTTCCCGACGAGCCTGCCACTTTCGCCAACATCGATCGCTTGATTCCCGATCCGACGGGCACCAACAAAAAAGATTTCGACCGCATACCCAGGCCGCGGATTATCAAGAGCCACGAGTGTTTTGATCCGCGGTATCCGCGGGTGATCAATATTGTGCGCGACCCGCGCGATGTGGTGGTATCGCAATATCACTACCATCGCAAGATCCGGAAAATCGAAGACGATTCGCCGATCGAGAAATTCGTAGAGCGATTTCTGGCCGGTGAAACTTGTCCGCATGGGTCGTGGGGACAGAATATTGGAACCTGGCTGTACACGAGCGAAGGCGATCCCCGCTACCTCTTGCTGCGTTACGAGGATATGGTCGCCGATGCGGCGCGCGAATTGGAGAAAGTCGTTGCCTTCCTGAAGATGTCAGTCAAGCCGGGTCAGATTGCGCAAGCGGTCGAGCGCAGTTCCGCCGACAAGATGCGAAAGCTGGAGAAGGCGCAAACCGATTTGCACGGTCTGACTCGCGGATCGCGGAAGGAGCTTTCATTTGTCCGCGCGGCGGGATCGGGCGGATGGCGCTCAGATTTGCCGGCTCCGATGGTCGCGAAGATCGAGCGTGCGTGGGGACCGATCATGCGGCATCTGGGGTATGAGTTAAGCACCGAGCCTTCGCCCTCTTCTTCCTCTTCGGCAGAGGCTCGGGACGACGAATATCTCGGATTTCTCAGCGGCAGCGCGCGAAATTCGTAATTCTGTAATTTGTAATTAGTAACTTGAGATCGAAGCCTGCTGGGTTCAAATTTCAGTACAAATCGCAATCTATAAATTAAACGATGCTCGGTCAGCTCAAATACGCGGTGAAGTACGTGCTTGGACGGGATCGTGCCGGGAAGCACTACACGGTTTTTCCCGACGACACGTTTTTGGTGTCGTATCCGAAATCGGGAAACACCTGGGTGCGCTTTCTTTTGGCCAACCTGCTGCACCCGAACGAGACAGTGGGGTTCGCCAACATCAACCGCCTGCTTCCCGCGCCCGGCGTGTTATCCAAACGATTCTTGCGGAGTCTGCCTCGTCCGCGCATCTTGAAAAGCCACGAGACATTTGATGTGCGCTTTCGAAAAGTTATCTACCTGGTGCGCGACCCGCGGGACGTTGCCGTTTCCGAATATCATTTTGACTTGAAGAAACGCTACATCGAGCCGGACGTTACGCTCGAACAGTTTGTGAAAAGGTTCATCGCGGGTGAGACTTCGTCCTACGGTTCCTGGTGGGAGCACGCGGCCAGTTGGATTGCCACACGCCAGGGGAATCCGAATTTCCTGCTGGTGCGCTACGAAGATTTGCTTTCAGATTCGGTTGGCGAAACTGCAAAGATTGCGGAATTTCTGGGGATCCAGGCCGATCGCGAGCGTCTGCGGGCAGCGGTCGAGCGGAGTTCCGCCGACCGCATGCGCAAGCTGGAAAAACAGGAAGCCGATCAATGGACCGGAACCAAGAATACCCGCAAGGAAATACCGTTTGTGCGCGCCGCCAAATCCGGCGGATGGAAAGAAACTTTGCCGGGACACTGCGTGGAAGAGATTGAAGTAGCGTGGGCTCCCCTCTTGAATTTTCTCGGCTACCCACTGCAGACCGCTGAATTGGATGCCAAAACGGTACCGGCATGGATCAAGACGGGCCAGCCACGTTAGGCATCGGATTCACTTTTACTCGCTACAAAATTGGCTGGGAAGAAGACTGTCCTCATAAATGCTGAAGATCGAAAAAAAGCAGATCGTCAAAAACGTCAGCTCCAATTGGTTCTCTCTTGGAATCAACGTGGTCGTCGGCCTGCTTCTTTCCCCGTTTATCGTCCATCGGCTGGGAGACACGGCATTCGGCCTCTGGGTCCTCATCTTCTCGATCACCGGATATTACGGGATGTTCGATCTGGGCATCCGCTCATCGATCGTTCGCTATGTTTCGAAATTTACCGCGACCGGAGATCGCGAAGAGTTAGCCAAGCTGATCAATACCAGCCTCTTCACCTATACCTGCATTGGTGCGGCGTGCATGGTGGTGACTACGGTAGTAGCTTTTCAAATCCAGCACATATTCCCTCATATTCCGGCCGATTTCCTGCCCACGGCTCGCCGGTTGTTGCTCATGGTGGGGACGGCGGTGGCGATCGGGTTTCCGGCGGGTATCTTTGGCGGGTTTCTCGAAGGCTTGCAGAGGTTTTACGTCATCAGTTGGACGAATGTGATCTCGACCCTTCTGCGTGCGGCTCTGATCGTAGAAGCTCTCACCCATGGCTACGGATTGATCACCGTCGCGCTGATCACGGTCGCTTTGCCCCTGGCAGGGTCGCTCATCAACGGAATCGTCGCGCTGCGGTTATGTCCGGTCCCGTTTGGGCTCAAATATGTCGACCGCGCCACTTTCCGGCAGATCGCGAACTACAGTGGCGTGACCTTCATGATCATGGTGGCGGGCCGCTTGAAGTTCAAAACCGACGAAATCGTCATTGGCGCATTCATGTCGGCGGCGGCGATTACGTACTTCAATATCGGCGCTCGCATCGTGGATTATGCGGGGCAGGTCGTCACGTCGCTCTCACAGATATTTGTGCCGATGGCGAGCCACTCCGATGCACGCGGTGACATGACGCGGCTGCGCAAGATATTTCTTGTCGGGAACCGGGTTTGCGGGCTGACGATTTTTCCGGTGTGCGTGATTCTGCTGATTCTCGGCAAATCGGTGATCGAAGTCTGGATGGGGAAAAAGTATGTTGCCACCAGTTATCCCGTTCTGGTCATCATGATCCTTTGCAGCACGCTGTGGTGGGCGCAGGGAGCATCTGGCCGAATTCTATTCGGTATGTCGAAGCATGGAACCTGGGCCATCGTGACCATGGTCGAAGGTATTTCGAATTTGATCCTCAGCATTATTCTGGT
This sequence comes from uncultured Acidobacteriaceae bacterium, assembly GCA_963807725.1. Taxonomy (GTDB): domain Bacteria; phylum Acidobacteriota; class Terriglobia; order Terriglobales; family Acidobacteriaceae; genus Acidiflorens. The sequence goes on along the minus strand of CAWECL010000016.1, from coordinate 330,363 downwards.
CCGCCCTTACGGAATCATCGGCGATGCCTTGGGAACGGCCATTCCGCTCACTTGCAGCGTTGTGTTCTTCATGCCGCGCCATCTCTGCAAGAAACTCGATGTGCCGATCACGACTTATCTGCGCGAGTCCTACCGTCTTCCTCTGCTGTTGTGCGTGCCACTGACTGCGGTACTTCTGCTGATGCACCGTTGGTTCGTCCCGCACAACTACAAAGGCCTGGGCCTGCAGCTCTTGATCGCGGTCGCAGTCTACGGATTGGGACTGCTTTGGGCCATCAAGACAAACAATGCGCTTCGAGTGGACGAATCGTCATTGCATGGCCAGTCGCCCGCCAGTGTTATCGTTTCGCCCCCCGCCGAAGTCTATCCGCAAGACGTATAGCCTCCAATCGCGCAATTTTCTGTGTGCTATATTTTGTCCAGTTCCACCCTGGAGGTTTCGTGCGTCCCCTTGGCATCACGTTAGTTGCCGCTTACCAGATCCTGCGAGGCTTGGTCGGACTTGTGTTCGGATTGTTCGTCGTGTTCTATGACGGACCAGCCAACAAACTCGTCTCCGTGGCGGCGCGCGGCAATTCTGTCGAACGGCTGGTCGGCCACTACGGCCACGGTGGGGGACTCATCGTCGTCGTGTTTGCTGTGTTCCACATCGTCGCCGCTTACGGCGTTTTCCGTATGCAGAGCTGGGGACGTTTTCTGACTCTCATATTCTGCGCGGCCGAGCTCGTGATGGTGCTGCCGACCGCTCTTCAATCGAACATCTTCGCGCTGCTCGTTGGCGGGTTAAACGCCGTCTGCATTTTCTATTTGGCCATGCCCCCTGTCGCGCGTGCTTTCCGGTCCCAGCGGAAACTCCTGCCAATTTCGGCTTAAACGGTCGATCTACTGGGATTACCGGTACAATTCACGGTTGTTAGCCACAAGCCTAACTTAATCAATGGGTTAGCACATCGATGTCCGCCTTGTGTCCGGCGACCAATTTTTACCGAATTAATCGATCAGATGTTCAATGTAAGTGTCACTGTATCAATGTCTTATGGGCCACCCTGCGTAGTGTCCAGGTGGTATTGACAAGCCGATTGGGCATGGTATCTTCGGTACAGTGTAGTCATCCCCTCCGTGCTGAATCTCGGGTTTGGAATCGGTAGGCGGTTGGTGTTCCCTTAGAAGTATTTTCGTGATTCCGTTTTCCCAGGGACAAGACCAACCTAACCTTGTCAAAGTGAGGCTGAGTCCCGCATGAAGATCGCCCGAATGAAGATCGCCGGAATGAAGAGAAGGCCGCCGGAATATTAATCGTTATCGCGCTGGTTTTGGGGACAGCTTCCAGTTTGAGCGCCACCACGACTCCCACCACAACCACGATCTCGTCCGGCCTGAATCCGTCGATTTATGGGGAGGCTGTGACTTTTACAGGAGTGGTAACGTCCAAGGCGGGAACCCCACCGAATGGGGAAAGCATTACATTCCTGCAGGGACAGAAGGTGCTCGGAACGGGAACTCTCAGCGCAGGAAAAGCTACTTTTACGATCTCAACTCTGGCCACCGGAAGCGCCGACAATATCAAGGCGCAATATCCCGGGGATGCAACCTTCGGCAGCAGCACCTCAATCGCGGTGGCTCAGGTCGTGAACAAAGCCTCGACTACCACAACTTTGGTTTCATCCAAGAATCCTTCCAATGTTGGCCAGTCTGTGACATTTACGGCGACCGTGGCGCCGGAGTTCAGCGGTACGACGGTGACGGGCGTTGTGGCGTTTGATAACGGGACGACGAAGCTAGGCACTGCATCGCTCTCTGCAGGCGTGGCGAACCTCACCACCACAAAACTGCCCGCTGGGTCCGATCCGATTACCGCCGTCTTCAACGGCAGCAGCTCATTCACGACCAGCACTTCCGCCGCAGTGAACCAATCGGTGGGTAGTGGAACCTTCATCGATTCCACGATGACGTGGGGCGGTATCACCCGCTACTACGAGGTGTATGTTCCGTCCAGTCTTCCCGCGAATCCGGCCATGCTGTTAATGCTGCACGGAACCAGGACCAGTTCTACTTTTGACCCGCAATCCGTCATTTCGCTGAATTGGGGATGGCAAACGGTGGCAGCGCAGAATGGTTTTATCCTGGTGAAGCCCGCGTCGACCTACAATTCCACATCGCACCAGTGGAACTGGAACGCCTATTTTATGGACGCCGCGTTCGCCGCTCCCGCGCCTGACGATTCCGGGTTTCTGCGGCAGTTGATCGTGAACCTGACAGCTCAATATGACGTCAATCCGGCGCAGGTCTACGTTGCCGGATTCTCCTCGGGTGCGCAAATGGCGGAACGCGTCGGAGTCGAAATTTCTGATCTGGTCGCGGCCATTTCTCCCGCTTCGGGTCAACTGGTCGGTCAGCAGACTCCTCCGCCGGGCCTGCCGGGAAACGCCGTTGCTTCCGTTTCGGTTCAAGAGTGGCACGGCACTCTCGACAACAATTTGTGGCCCTGCAATTACGGGACAACCAAGTATTCCGGCGTCATTTTCACGCTCGACACGGTTGACGACACTTTCAACTACTGGAAGAAACAGAACAGTTGCACCACCTTGCAAACCACGCAAACTCTGTGTCTGAACGGCGCAGCCAACAACGCTAACGATGCGCCGACTCCGGGTATGACAGGACTGACTGGTAACATTGCAACGGGATGCAAGAACAACCAGGAAGTCCAATTTATTTGGGAGCCCGGTATTGAGCATTCCTACCAGCAGCAATACGACGCGGTGCGGTGGCAGTTTCTGGCCGCGCATCCGATGCCGGCATCGCGAAAATAGGTCAGAAAAGCCCGCGTCGAAGTTAGCGTCGAAAGCTCGCTGGTTTGAACGCTGAAATCGAGAACGAACGGAACTCTGGGGAAAGTCGGTCATGGGAGTTGAGGAGGGAGTCGAGCAGGCAGCCGGTGTCGGCGAGATGATGAAGGAGTTGACCGCCTACATCTCCGAAAAAGTGATCAAGGGCAAGAGCGAAGTCAGCGAAGATACGCCGCTGGTTTCTTCAGGACTGGTCGATTCTTTTGCGATGATCGATATTTTCCTCGAACTGCAAAGAATCGCCGGCCGCAAGGTTCCCGCCAGCAAGGTTCAAGCGAAAGACATGGAGACGGTGCGAACCATGTTCGCGACCGTAGAAAAATTCGGCAAGCCACCGAAGAGCTAAAAGGAGATTTAGGAGATTTAAGATTTTAGATTGTAGATTTTAGATTGTAGATTTAAGTGCCCTCAGCCTTCTTAGCTTTTAAATCTAAAATCTCAAATCTCAAATCTTAAATCTAACCTCTGCCCTCTGCCCTACCTCTTCCACTCCGCCAGCATCTCCGTGATCTTTCCGCGATCGATCTTTCCGTTCACGTTTAGAGGAATCTCGGGGAAGTGATAGATGCGGTTCGGCACCATGTAACGTGGCAACCGAGCTTCGCAGGCGGCGATGATCTCTTTGTCTCGCGCCGGGTCCGATCCTGAAAGAACGGCCACTATGCCAGAGGCGGAGCCGTCCGACAATGGCCACGGAATCGCAACCGCCAATTCGGACTGCGCCGCTTCGCGGAGCACGAGATCGATCTCCTGCAACTCGACGCGATATCCATTCACCTTTACCTGAAAGTCGCGGCGGCCCAGGTAGAACAGGCATCCCCGCTCATCTTGCCGGACAAGATCGCCGGTGCGATACCACACCTGATCTCCCGTGTGAGTCAGATGCACAAAACCTTTTGCTGTCTTTTCCGGATCGTTCAGGTATCCGCGCGTGACCTGCGATCCGCCAAGGCAAAGCTCCCCGCTTTCGCCAGCAGGCACCGGCGCCAGATTTTCGTCCGGATTTTCGTCTATGACGCAAACTTGTTGCCCATCAAAAGGCCAGCCGATCGGTACCAACCCACGGACGCACTCAGCCGGCGATGTCTCCTGATCCCAGCGGTAGTAGGTTATGGCGATGGTCGCCTCGGTCGGCCCGTAGAGGTTCTCCAGAGTTGAATTGGGCGCGGCTGCTTGCCATGCTTGCGCAAGAGTAGACGAGAGCGCTTCTCCGCAAAAGAGGCTCCAGCGCAGAGTGGGAAATTCACCCGGCTCCAGCATTCCCAGCTTCGACGCGAACATAGCGACAGAAGGGACCGAAAACCAGACGGTCAACTGCTTCTCTTCGATCAGGGTTGCTGGAGTCAATGTCTTCTCGGCAAAAGGAATCAGCGTGGCGCCCGCGTCCCAGCAGGTGAAGAGATCGTGCACGCTAAGATCGAAAGTCAAATCGAAATTCTGCGAACAGCGATCTCCACTATGTATGCCGAAACGCTTTGCGGCGTACTCCATGTAAGCGACGGCATTTGACTGGCTGACTGCAACGCCCTTGGGAACGCCAGTACTGCCGGATGTAAACAGCAGATAGGCCGTATCGCTTCCATCGACCCGTGGGTCATGTGGGTCCGCAACCCGCGACAGGTCGCGCGCCGAGATCACCCGATGGGGAACGAAGGCTTCGCGATCGGGTTCCCATCCTGCGTCGGGGATGATCAGCGTTAGCTGTTTGTCGACTCGTGCGACCAACGACTCGAGAGCGGCAGCGCATTCCTGGCCCACGACCAGAGTCTTGCAGCCCGACGCCAGCAACATAAGCAGTGTTCTTTCGAGCGGGAACTTGGGGTTGAGGGGGACATAACCGCGGCCGCTGCCGAGAATGCCGAGAATCCCGCCATACGCGGCCACGCTTCGATTCGCCAGGATCGCTACCACTTTCTCGGACGAATCGCGTTCGGATGAGCCGGTGGTGTCAGCCTGATTCAGACAAGCCGTAATCCTGCCCGCATAGTTCCAGAGCTGTTCATAGCTCAGCGACTCTTCCCCGATTTCGAGCGCTGGGTTGGCGGGATTGGAGCGTAGCGACCGAAAAAAACCGCTGATAAGACTTCTAGATTGTTGCGGGACTGCCATCATTCACCAGGTTTTATGGGAATCCAACTGCTATCTGCTCGGTACCTTCAGAATCGCGCCAGCAGAGGGGGATCTCCGTCCGTTGCGATCCAGGATGTCGAAGAGGTGATCAGCTACTATCTTATTCCCCTCCGGCTTCAAGTGCGAGATACCGACGTAAAGCGAATCTTTCTGGTCATCCAGAATGTCTCCAAGATAATAGAAATCTGGGCCCGATAGCTCGCGACCTCTATTATAAGTGGCCCGGTACATCTCGCCGAGGCCGGGAAACTTCTGGTATTCCATGTTCAATACCTGCTGCTCGTACGGCGTCAGTTCCTTATGGCCGACCGCCAGGTTGGGATACCAGGCGAAAACCGCGCGGAAGCCGTACTGCTTGGCCAACAAGTTCACGATGTCCATGTTCTGAACGTAATTGGCAACCACCTCGCCAGAGAGCCGGTCGATGTCTCGTTGTACTTTTGACGCTGAATCCCGCTGGTTGTGAAACGGTTCCTTCAGCGCAATCTTTTCCAAAAATCGATAGGTATTTGTTTCGCGCAAAAAAGAAAACCCCGGCTTTTGTGAAGCGCCCCAGTTGTCCAGAAAATTCTTGAATGAGTTGAAGTTGCTGTGCACGTCGGCTTGGCCGCTTTGATAGGCAGCAAAGGCCTCGGTGCCTCCGTCATAAAAGAGGACGACGTCCGGCTTGCGCGTGGCGTGTTTCAGTTGCTCGATCAGCCCGATCATTTCCTGCGTATTGGCCCAACCCTTTTCGGCATAATTCACAATGCAGACGGGCTTGCCCGCCTTCGCGTAGTCTTGCGCCACGTAAGACGGAATGGTTTCTTCGTCCGGCGAACCGGCGCCCCACATCACCGAATCGCCGAACATCCAAATAGTGAAAGTCTTGTCGTCGCATTGTGTATGCGGCGTTTGACGAACCCCATCCTGATTGATGGAAATCACATCGCCTTGGTAAGGAGCGCGGCGCCAGAGCACGTACTGGTGATAGGTCACCTTGTTGGCCTGGCCGAATTCCTTCCAGTATTCGCGTTCGGCGGGAGTTCCGCCTTCGGCTAAATCCAGCTTGACCGCGGGTTCCATCGCATCCTGCGCAGCCGAGGCAGAAGGAAGATAACGTCGATAGGAATAGAATTCGACTGCAGCCAGAAGAATTACCCCCAGCGTCACCACGACGCAAAGGCCAACTGCGAAGTATTTGAACAGGGATTTGTACTGGGTCGTGGGCGTTGGGTGATTCTCCACTGGACGCTCACTTTCTAGTAATGGCACAACCGGCTGAACCTCGCTTATCCGCCTCGAGACTCATTGAATGCTAGCACAGTAGTTTTTGCGCTAGAACGTTTCGAGAATGGTTCGCCGGACGTTTCGCAAGAACGACAGTCGGGCGAGTCGCGCGACTAAGCAGGAACGTACGTCAACCTGATTACATCCCCGCCAATGCGGTCGCTCGACACAAAGCGGAGCCGCGGCCGGGGGCCGGCGAAGAACGGCTGGCCAGACCCGAGCACGACGGGATGGATGTAGAGTCGATACTCATCAATCAGACCAAGGTTGGTCAGGCTCCCTGCCAGGTTTGGTCCGGCTACGTCGATCTCCCCTTCCAACTGAGCCTTCAGCCCGCGGATCACCGCCTCGAAGTCATCCTTGATGAGTGTGGCGTTGGGTCCGACCGACTTCAACGAGCGCGACACAACCCACTTCCGCTGGCTCTGCCACACTGCCGCGAAGTCGCGGTCCTGCGCATCCCAATCCGGAAGATCATCGTCCCAATAACGCATAACCTCGTACATGCGGCGACCGTACACCGCGCCCGTCTTGCCGCGCACCTGCTCAAGGAAGTGACGAGAGAGCGCGGGATCGGGTGGCCCGATTTTCATGTAATCGACGTAGCCGTCCAGGGACTGGTTCAATCCATACACGAGCTTTGCCATGCCACAAAACCTCCAACCCAGGTTGTTCAGAATAGCTTAAGCCGACGTCGCACGGCGAGGTTCGAAACGCACTACTCTAAAACAGAGCGTACATGATGGGGCCCGTATCGGATTGGCCGGGCTGGAAAACAACGCTTAGATATAGCGTCAGCACCAGGACTACCGGTGTAACCCACATCCAGCGTTCGTTGGCGACTGCGGCAAGCGCTCTTCCTAGAGACCGCCGAATGCCGGATGCTGTTTCCGCCTCAACTCTGGCAAATTCGGCCAGCCGATCGAGAAGCGCTCCGCCCCCGATGATGGCGAAGTATCCCACTGCTGCCAGCATCGTCATCACGTAGTAACTGTGGTCAAAAGTAAGATGACGGTACGTGCTGACCGATCCCATCGCCTTCAGCATGGCGAATGCTTGCCGCACACTCTCGGCGCGAAAGAAAACATAGCCCACGCACACCGCTGAAAATGTCACCAACCATGAGATCGCGGTTGCCAGCGCTCCGGACCATTCGAATCCCATGCGCTTGCGAAACTCCTGCCACTGCCGGTGCAGCACCAATAGAAGGCCGTGATAGATGCCCCACATCATGTACAGAAAAGTTCCTCCATGCCACAGACCGAAAACGAACATAGCGATTACCAGCGACAAGTTGCGCCACCAGACCTCGCGCCGCATGGTTGCCAGTGGCAGAAAGAGAAAATCGCGAATCCAGAATGACAGCGACATATGCCATCGCGTCCAGAAGACTGCGATGCTGGTCGATAAATAAGGGCGGTCAAAATTTTCCTGCAGTTGGATTCCGAACAAGCGGGCCGCGCCGATTACCACATGCGAGTATCCGCAGAAACTGAAGTACAACTGGAAGGCATAGCCGACCACGAGGAACCAGGCGTCGATGCCGCTGAAGCGGGTGGCGCTGTTGAAAAGCGAGTCGACGCCGGAGCCGGCATACAGTCCTCCGGCCATCACTCCGGCGATCACGGCCATGAGCACGCCGATCGAGACGCGCCGCACTCCGGTCTTGAGATCGTCGTTACTCACCGACCACTCCTGACGGAATTGCGGCAGCATGCTCGACATACGACAGATCGGGCCCTGGAGAACCGTAGGCCAAAATGACATGTACAGGCAAAATTCGATCAGCGTCGGGTCAAGCTCCTCCTCGCGATAAAGCTCCAGCAGATAACTCAGCGCCTCGAACGTCCAGAAGGAAACGCCAAGCGGAAAGATCATGCGTTTGAGCAGGGTGAGCGGCGAACCAGGCGAAGCGGCCGAGCCCAGCAAGGGCAGGTATTTAAAAACGCTGAGGAGTGCGATATTGAGGATAATTCCTGTCCACAGTCGTCCCGCGGTGATGCGTTTCTTAAGCCACTGGCCTAACGCGTAGTTCATCAGCGAGCTGAAGATCAGGATGGCGATGAGCCAACCTCCCCAACTGTAATAAAAGAGCCAGCTGGCGATCAGATATAAAACCTGTCGCGCGGTAACGGAGCGGAGGCGCAATGCAGCCAGCCACACGACGATCAGCCCAATTCCGTATACGAGAAGTTGTGTGGTTGTCATTTAATCTCCGCGAGTCTCTGCCGCTCGCTAGGGTCGGGCCGTTACTGCATTCGTCGCTCTTGAGCCAGAAGGCTTGTCGGACGCGACTTCCCGCAGGATTTCGGCAAATTGACAAACGACAACGGACCAATCAAACTGCGCCGCCAACTGCGCCGCCGCCAGCTCAAATCGCCTGCGTATTTGAGCGTCTCGCAGAAGCAGCAGAATGGCATCGCCAAACGAAGATGCGTCATCGGCGAGCATCAGGTCGCGGCCATTCTGAAAAGTTAATCCCTCGGCTCCAATGGTGGTCGAAACCAGAGCCTTGCCCATAGCCATGGCTTCGTAGATTTTGAGCCGCGTTCCCCCCCCGATGCGCAACGGCACAATCACCACGGTCGCGTCGCGAAGATAATCGGTAACTGACGGAACCGTGCCGGTCACCTGAACCGATTTCGAAGCCAGTCGCTGCACTTTCGCGAACGGATTCCGCCCGACGATCTGGAAGATTGCGTCCGGGAATTCTGCCAGAATACGGGGCCATATCTGAGCGCAGAAAAATTCCACGGCATCGATGTTAGGTTCCCAATCCATCGAACCGGTGAAGACGATCCGCGAAGGCGTAGCGGAGGACGCCGGCGCAACCGGGAATTTCTGGGTATCGACTCCAGTTGGGTTCACGGTGATGGCCGCCGACGGACACATCTTAAGCATCTGTTGGCGGTCATTTTCCGAGACCGCGATGATGTGTTGAAACCGGGCCAGCGTTTGCCGTTCGTAACGCGACATTCTCGCGGCCTCGAGCGTGTAGGACATTTTCTTCAGCGGATGCGACTCCGTCGTCGCCATGCGCGCCCACAGCGCGCTTTCCACGTTGTGTTGAAACAGCAGGCAGGGTATCGCCGACTTCTCCGGAAAATTCAAAGAAGGCGCGAGGAAGTCGCAAATCGCAACGTCGAATTCGCCGCTGGAAAGCAAGCTCGCAATTCGAGCGCGAACCGGCGCATGAGTGAACTTTGTCACTGAATAGGGAGCGAGTCGCGGCAAGCGGTAGAGGTAGTCCAGCACCCCACGCAGGCCATTCGAGTCGGGTGCGGCAGTGTACAGAACCTGCGCTCGTGGAAATTCCCGGGGTAGCGCGGCCTCATACTCGCGATCGCGCTCGCCGCCGTAGTAAGAAAGCAGCGTCAGGTCGTGGTTTTTATCCTGCCCAAGGCGGCGGAGAATATTGTAGGAGCGAATCTTTCCGCCAGTATCGACAGGAAGCAGCTTGCCTGCCTTTACCCACAACACTCTCACTCGAGATTTCCTCGCCGGTGAATTCGAGCGGCTGACCCGCGTTCACGTAAGGCAAACACGGGTTCGCGCTCCCAAGAAGCCTACCACGGCGGTTCTACTGCACGGCAACTCTACTGCACGGCGACTCTACTGCTCGGCGATTCTACTGAGACGTTACGTTCACCGTGATCTGAGTGTTCACAGCGTTCACAGCAGCGTTAATGGTAAAAGTGCCGGGTGAACTGCCGGTGGTGTAGTTCACGGTGGCGCTTCCGTTCACGTCGCTGGTAACCGTGGTCGCGCTCAGGGTTCCGGTTGGCGCTGAGAAAACAACCGAAACTCCCGGGATCGGGTTGCCTCCGGCGTCCTGCACCTGCACGACGATAGGTGACGCGAGCGGCGAATTGACCACTGCCGATTGGTTATTTCCCGAGGTGACGACCAGGTTCGCTGGTGAATCACCGGTGGCATATTCCGTCAATTGTCCGGCCTTCAACGGCGGAGAATTCACTACGAGTTTGTATGTGCCAGCTGCGTTTGGAAGTTGGTAGTTGACCGCGATCAGGCCCTTGGCGTCAGAAACGCCGCTCGTGGGATTGAACGTGCCACCCTTAGGATCGACGAACGTTGCCGTAACTCCCGGTACGCCGTTGCCGGAGGCATCCTCGATCTTCACCCGCAGCTGGGCCGCTAATACGGATCCCGCTTGTTGCGTCTGCTTGTTGCCGGAGTAAGTAATAATCTTGGCCGCGCCCGCCGAAATCGCCGTCTCTGTAAACGCCATGCTCGCGGCATTTGGAGCGCTCGCCGTTATGGTGTAAGTGCCGACCGTCTTCGGTAGAGTGTAGGTCGTCGAAACGTTTCCGTTTACGTCAGACATCACACTCGCCGGATTGAAAACACCTTTCTTGCCGCCGTCGCTGAAGCTGACGGTCACTCCAGCAATTCCAGTCCCGTTGTAAGGATTGACCACTCGCAACTGGAGCGGTACCGGCAGGGTGCTGAGAACGGCGCCAGTCTGATTATTTCCTCCGATCACCGATAGGCTCGAAAACAACCCATAGACCTGCAGAAGGGTTTGGGTGCCGACGTAAACCTTACCGTTGGCGACCGTCTGCGTAATGAAGTGAGCAAACGGCGTCAGCGCGTCGCGGGCCGGAACCTGGCTGGTGGTATAAATCTGCGCTAACGTTGTCGCGTTGAAGGCGAAGAGATTGTTGCCGCTGATGACCCAAAGAACGCCGTTCGTATTCCCATTCGCCGAAATCGATGCGGAATGGCTTCCCTGGTACTTCTTTGGGGAACTGATCACAGGCGCAGGTGAAAGAGGAGTTGTACCGCTCGCGCCTACCGAGAAACCCTGGATGTGGTCTGAATTGCCGGCGTAGTAGAGCGTTCCATTCCAATAGGTGGGTGAGCCGAACATGTTGCCGACGGCAAGATCAAGCTCCTGGCCACCGTCAATCTCCACGTTCATATCGTCGGGACTGTATTGGCCCATCATGCCGGCGTCGCGGTTGAGCACATAGATCGTGCCTTGCTTGCCGGCAGCCACCATCAGGTGCGGATACGCCCCTGCTTGATCGGGGAGAATCACCGGGCCGCCGGAACTGAGATCCAGATCGTGCGCGTTTAGATAGGCAACATTCGAAGGCGTGAAATAGTCGATCAGGCTAAAGGCAGGAGCGGGATTAAACTGCAACACAGTGTGGCTGTAACTCTGGCCGCCATTTGGGATATCGAACAGGCTGGTCTCCGCGCTTAGTGCATAAACATTGCCGAACTCGTCCGCGGAAACTCCGGTGCCCGTCTGCCAGATCGAGCCCAACCCCGTATCCGGCGACACATTGAATTCTCCAACCTGCTGCAGGCTGGTGGCGTCATACGCCAGCAACCATCCCGCATCGCCGTCATTGCACCCGTTCGAACCGAAGCCGATGTAGACGGTGCCGTTCGAAAGCAACAAGCCGGGACGCTGCTTCTGGTGAAGACTGTTGAACACAGTGACGTGGCCCTTGAGGCTGACGCTGGTTGCACTGATCAGAGTGGGGCCACCGAATTTCTCCTGCCCGGTCGTGATGTCGAGCGCGTGCAAGCGGTGGACAACCGTGCCGTTTTCCACCGTCTTGGCAACCGCGTAAATAGTGTTCGTGTTGATGTCGATGGCCGGAGTTCCGGGAACTCCCTCTTGGCTCGCGGTGCCGGAGCAAGGCAGATACTGTCCGCTGGCCGTAGTAATCCCCTGAGCGGGATTGGTGAAATTGGTCCACCACAAAGGTGCGCCGAGGTTGTTGTCGGCGTCGAAGGCGTAGACCGAATCGGCCATGGTCGCGACGTAAACCACATTGTGCGTTCCCTGACCCGGAATGCTTACGTTGGGCATATAAAGCGGCTGCGCCACGGCCGCGAAATCCAACGGGTAGCTGAACAGCTGCCCAAATCCGTTGGAGTTGACGTTGGCAGGCGTCAACACGGTTTCGGTGGTATTGGCAGCGGTGCGCTGGTTGTCAAAATGACTGGTCGGAAACGGAGACTGTGCCAAACCGACGGAAACAAAGGCTCCGCACAATAGAACCGCGATCGAGAGACGGTAGAAAGAAATAAAACGACTTCCTATCCCCTGGGACGGAACAGAAGAAATACTTATCATGAGGTACTCCGCTTAGGAGATCAGCCGCTAGGCCTTTGCCTGGGAAACAGCAGTTTTTAAGCCGAAGTTGCGCCGGGGAAGCGCGATCTCAAGCTCAACTGTACAAAAGTCCTACCGAGAGCACAAGGCTAACGGAAAGAAATTGCCGATTTTTACCTGGGAAATGTTTTGCACCTATTGAGCCAAAGTCTAGTCCAAACGCAGTTTTTTGAAAGCCCACGAAAGTGGGGGTCGCGTCCCTCGACCGGGCGGCATCTATCTGGCGCCAAATCCCGTGTGCAACCATGGCTTATCGGAGCCGCTCGCGGAACTTTCAGAATGGATGGGACGAAAAGAGCAGATTAGCGAGCGGATATACTTAGCTCTGGGAGCGTTGGCTTTTGGAGGCATATGCCGATTACGACTACGCAAGACCGGGCGCAGCAAGACCGGGTGCAGTCAGTCCTGTCCGGTGAGTTGGAAGAGATTCTGCGGTGCCTGAGCTGCGGCGGGAATCTGGATAGCGATTCCGCCGGTGGCTATGTGTGTCCGGGTTGCAAGCGGGCGTATCCCAACGTCAAAGGGATTGCGCGTTTTGTCGACACGCAGCATTACGCCGCGAGCTTTGGTTTTCAGTGGCATCGCTATCAGACCACGCAGCTCGACAATGACGAAGTGCGGGAAGCGGACCGGAATTTCCGCATCAAGACCGGCCTGCGTCCCGAGGAACTGAAAGGCAAACTGGTTCTCGACGTTGGCTGCGGCATGGGACGCTTCGCCGAAGTGGCGACGCGATGGGGAGCGCGCGTAGTCGGCATCGATCTGAGCGCGGCCGCGGAAGTGGCGGCGAAGAATCTTCCGGATCGCGAGTTTGTGGCGTTGCAGGCGGACGTGTTCGCGTTGCCGTTTGCGGCGGAGAGTTTCGACATCATCTACAGCGTCGGAGTTCTGCACCACACGCCGGATTGCGAAGCGGCGGTCAAAACTCTAGGCAAGTATCTGAAGCCGGGAGGAGTGCTGGCGGTGTGGCTGTATAGCGGCTACAACAAGTGGTACCGGTTCAGCGACTTCTGGCGCGGATTCACGCACAAGATGAAACCGGAGACACTGCATGGCGTGCTGAAAGTGGCGGTGCCGATTTTCTATCATCTGGAAGGCGGATTGCGGAAAGTGCCGCTGCTGGGCAGAGCAGCAGCGGGAGCGGTGCATCATGTGTTTCCGGTGAACCGGCAGAAGGATCCGGAGGCGCGGATGCTGGACACGTTCGATTGGTACTCGCCGAAATATCAGTCGAAGCACACCTACGAGCAGGTGACGCGATGGTATGAGGCGATGGGGATGGAAGACATGCGAGTCGGGGAGTGTTCGATCGCCCTCCGCGGACGCAAACCTCCGCGCTCTTAGTCGATGGTTTGCACGCTACAGATTGATCACCAGCCCCACGTAGGTCAACAGAACTAACTCAGAATTAACTCGGAACTAACTCTAAAGATGAGCCTCAAAAAGAAAATCGTATACGGAAGAAAAGTATTGCCCGGCGCGACCTGGCGAGCGCTGAGCGCTCCGGTGCGCGGTGCCGTACACCTGATCATTGCCGTCGCCGATCATTTCGAGCCGGCCATTGATCCGGAAAGTGGCTACAAGCGCGTTCCGCGTCCCGAGCAGGAGCGCCGCTTAGAGTGGTGGGGCCGCGAGTATCCGAAGGCAGTCGATCGCTGGCGCGATCACGACGGCCGGCCTTTTGTGCATACCTATTTTTATCCGGCTGAGCAATACGATCAGGGCCTGCTCGAAACGATTGCGCAACATTGCCACGCTGGCTGGGGCGAAATCGAAGTGCATCTCCATCACGGAATGTTTGAACCCGACACGGCGGAGAACACTCGCCACGTTCTAGCGGAGTTCCGAGACCGGCTGGCGTTCCAGCATCGCTGCCTTTCGACCGAAGCCGGTTCCGATCAGCCCCGCTACTGTTTTGTTCATGGAAATTTCGCGCTTGCGAACTCCGCCGGCGGGCGCTTTTGCGGGGTCGATTCAGAGATGAAGGTGCTGGCCGAAACCGGCTGCTACGCGGACTTCACTCTGCCGACGGGATTCTTTCATCCCGCGCAAACCGCAAAGATCAATTCGCTCTACGAGTGCGCTTTGCCTCTGGATCAGGCCGCGCCGCATCGAAAGGGAACCGATTTGAGCGTAGGCCGCGCGCCCAGCCATTTCCCGCTGATTGTGCAGGGTCCTCTATTAACGGATTTGCGCCGCAGTCGGCGCGCCTTTCGCCCCGTGTTTGAAAGCGGCGCCATAACCCAGCCTGATCCCATGAGCCTGCATCGGCTGGGGCTGTGGAAGCAGGCGCGGATTCACATTGGCGGCCGTCCCGATTGGCTGTTTATCAAGCTGCACTGCCACAGCATGGAACCGAGCCAAAAAGATGCGGTTGTCGGCGAGCCCTTTCGGAAGTTTCTGGAAGAGTTGGTTACGGGCGCCGGACAGAGGAAAGAAACGCTACACTTTACGACGGCGCGCGAAATGGCCAACATCATTCTTGCGGGGTGCGACGGCAAAGACGGCAACCCCGGCGACTATCGCGACTATCGCTTCAAGCTCATTAAGAACTAGCGCGCTCAGTGCACCGTAATCGTGAACTGAACCGAACTGAGCCCAGACGCGCTCGCGGTGACCGTCACCGTGCCGGTCTTTGTAGGAGTGGTGTAGCGCGTACCCGCGATCCCCTTCGGGTTCGTTTCCGCTGGATTGGGCGAGAAGCTTCCCCCAGCACCTCCGGCGTTGTAGGTAACCGAAACCTCATTCACCGGATTGCTGTACTTGTCGACGACCAGAACTTCCAGTTCCTTGGGAGCCGTGGCGCCGGCCTTCACGCTTTGATTGTTTCCCGAATAGACGCTCATCGTAGTCGCCGGACCTGATAGCACAGTCTCTTTGAAGACGACCGACTTCAGTCCCGTTACTGAAGCGGTAATACTGACCGTTCCAGCCTTTGTGCCGGTTTTGTACGACGTGGTCGCATAGCCCGAAGAATCCGTGGTCGCGGTCGGCGACGATACGGTTCCTCCCGCTCCTCCATCCGAAAAGCTCACTGCTAAACCCGGCACTCCATTGCCGGCGGAGTCTTTGACCCGGACCTTCAACGGTTCATCCAACTGCGACGCCACTGCTTCCTTCTGCTGATTTCCAGAAGAGATCGCGAGCGATGCGGGAGCGCCAAGAGTTGCGGTCTCTGTGAATGTGGCGCTGGCATATCCGGGGCTGGAAGCTGTGATCGTATACGTGGCGGGCTTAGGCGGCAGCGTGTAGGACGTGCTCGCAATCCCCGAACTATTCGTCGTGGCTTCCGGATTCGAAAGCGTGCCCGCGCCTCCCGTTACTTTGAAGGTCACGGGGATACCCGAAGTTTTGATCGCGCCGCTATACGGACTCTGAAGCTGAGCCTGCAAAGTGATCGGTAGTTTTGTCTTCACCACTCCAGTTTGGTTGTTGCCAGCCGTGGCGGCGAGGTCAGGAAGCAAGCCAAAGACGCTCAGTTTGGTCTCCCCGTTAATGTAGACCCTGCCATCGGCCACAACCGGCATCTCGTAGTGAACCGTGGGTCCGAACTTATCGCGCGCTCCCGCCATCGTACTGTCGTAGAACTCGTTGGCAAGATTCGTGGCGTCGAAAGCGAAAAGAATGCTCGTCGGAACCGATACGTACCAGAAAATCGCGTCGTTGGTTCCGTTCGAGGAGACGATGCCACCCTGCGGATGGGCCGTTACGCGCGGAGTTTGCGAGGTTGGAGCCAGCGAAAGCAGGCCACTGCTGCCACTGTTGAACGAATAGGCCGCCACAGGAAGGTTGTAAGCCGCGACATAAACGTTGTCATTCCAGTAAGTCAGTCCTCCGTGAACCTCTTCTGCAGCGGGCGGAACGATTTCCTGCACGATATTGTCGGCCAGGTCGCTGTACCCGCCGAGTTGGCTTTCATTCATCAGATAGATGGTCCCGTTCTTATCGACCCCCAGCAAGTCGTTGCTGCCCGGCAGAAGCAGAAGCGAGCCCGAACTCACGTCGAGGTCGTGAAGAGCAAGATACTTCTGGTCAGATGGTGTGAAGGAATCCACCAGGTTGATGACGCCATCGCCTTGATTGAACTTCAGGACGCTGTCGCCATAGTGGCTGCCGCCGGTGTTAACATCGAACAGACCATCGCCAGTATTCGCGTAGATGTTGTGGTTGCCATCCCCGACCAGCCCAGCCCCTGATAACCACACCGCCGAAGCCTTGACGTCCGGCGAAGCGTCGAACACGCCAACCTGTTCGAGCGTGCCTCCGTCATACGCCATCACCCATCCGTTTTCGGTCTTTACGTTGCAGCCAGGGCCTCCCCAGCCGATATAGACAATGCCATCTTGCAGCAACAGCGCCGGGCGCTCCTGCTGATATCTGTCGATAAAGGTATAGAGCTGATTGTCGATCGTGACGGATCCCGTGATCACCGCTGGACCGCCAAACAGTTCCGCTCCGGTGCCCAGATCCAAGGCATGGATCTTATGAACATAGGCGCCGTTTTCTTTGGTCATCGCCACCACATAGATCGCATTTCTGGTCGTATCGATCACCGGAGTTCCCTGGATGCCGAATTCCGTGTAGGCGCTCTGGCAGAACTCGTCGGTTTCAGGGACGCTGGTTATTCCGGCAGCCGGGTTAAGAAAATTCGTGTACCAAAGAGGAGACGCGTTACTGCCCTGGTTGCTATCTGCGTCGAACGCGTAAACGCTGTCATGCATGGTCGCAACGTAGACGACATTGTGGGTGGAATTCGCGGCCGGAATGAAAACATTCGGAACGTAAAGCGGTTGCGCGGGCATCTGTCCATCCAGCGTTTGCTGGAACAGCATTCCGAACTGAGCCGAATTAACGTTGGAAGGCGTCAGGACTGTTTCCGTCAGATTTTGGCCGGTACGGGCATTGTCGTAATGCTGGGTCAAAACGGGGGTCTGGCTGAAGACGGCCGAAACGCTGATTACAAAGAAGAAAACTGCGGCGACAACTCGGCTAAAACAAAGAGGCGAACACGCAGAACGACCGCGCACACTACAGCTAGAAATAGTGCAGGACATGTTAGCCCCGAAGTCGATTTATGGATTGGGAAACGGCTGACTCCCGGGGAATAGGATTCAGCTAATAATTATTCTAAAAATAACATGGATTCACACTTCAGGCAACGACCGTGACCCCAGTAGGCCGGCTTGTACGCGCCAGAAAAGCGGCTGTATCTCATTGAGTCGAGGTCTTTCCGGGTGGTCTTGCCAGCGCAAGCTGTAAGGCCCGTCCCAGTGTGTGGAGAGGCAACTCGACGGGGGCGACGCCCGAGGACACACCCGGCGCCGACGTCGCTTCCAGATGACTTTGGCCAGGAAAGGAGCCGGAATGCAAAATCCGGCTCATAGATTTTTGTTACGAAACTTTGGTCACATTGGCCGCTTGCGGCCCCTTCTGTCCCTGGACAATCTCAAACTCCACCTTATCCCCTTCCTGCAGGCTCTTGTAGCCCTCGGTGGTGATGGAGCTGTAGTGAATGAACACATCCGGTCCATCGTCTCGGCCAAGGAATCCATATCCCTTGGCATTGTTAAACCACTTGACGGTGCCTTTCAAACGTTCCACGGGCGCCCCCTATTCTTCGCGAATTTCCCCTAAAAAGGCGCAATTCCTAGGGCTCGCAAAAAATGTGTAGGCATTGTGCTGCTGACGAGGGGGACTGTCAAGGAGGTACGATCAATAGTAGTAGATATAGTAGTAGATAACGATAGTGGCCGGTGGCAGCCCGATGCTGCCTGCGGGCGGAAAGGCCTCCGCGTCTGCCGGCGCTTTACCGTGCTGGTCGCGCCCTTTGAGCCAGCCACAGGATTCCGGAGATGGTCTTGGCGTCGCGGATCCGGCCGTTTACCGCCATCCGGGTAGCCTCCGATAACGGAAAAAACTTTACCGCAATTCGCTCATCGGCCTCAGGCTGCGCTTCGCCGGCGCTTAGACCGCGCGCGAGATAGATGGTCATGGTTTCGTCGAGAAAACCAGGGCTTACATAAAAATGCAGAATCCGTTTCCACTCGCGCGCGCTGTATCCCGTCTCTTCGAGGAGTTCGCGCTTGGCCGCGGTCAGCGCGGTTTCGCCGTCATCAATGCGCCCCGCGGGGAGTTCCCACATCATCGACTGCGCCGCGTGACGGTACTGGCGCTCGAGTAGAATCAGCGGTTCTCTTTTTTTAGCGCGCTGGTTTTGCTTGTCTTCCTTATCACTTCCGCGATCATCGACGGCGAGCACAACAATCGATCCCGAATGTCTTATGACATCGCGCCGCGCTCGCACGCCGCCAGGTTCTTCCACTTCATCCGTCGTGACGTTGAACACCGAACCCTGATAGCTGACGCGCGATGAGATCACACGGGCGCGCGCCGATTTGGTTGCCGACTTTGTTCCAGCCGATTTCGCCATAACAACAATATAAGGTATGCTGCGCCGTTAAGCGGACAACGTAAAGCGGACATGTCGTTACGCCAATAAAATTAAGCCGACAACGAAAACAGAAGGTGCCTTGCCGACCACACACAAAACTCGCGCCGGTCGTAAGCCCACAGTCGCTATCGTTGGAGCGGGCAGTCTGGCCAGCTTTTTGGCCGTCGCCCTGAACCGCGCCGGTTACGTGATCACCGAGATCGTAGTGCGCGATTCGCCGAGCTCGCGCCGTCGCGCCCGCACGCTCGCCGCGAAAGTCGGGGCCAAGGTGGTCACGGCACAGTGGGCGGTTCTGGAAGCGACATGCCTCTGGTTCTGCGTTCCCGATCGCGAGATTCGCACTGCCGCATCGGCCATAGCGGATCGTCTCTCAGCGACAATCTCGGCAGTAAGAAAACCGACGCGCCGTCCAGGACAAAAAAAAGGACAAAACGGAGGAGTGCGATTCGCTCTGCATTCCAGTGGAGCCTTGCTGAGCCGTGAACTCGATGCTCTCCGACAAGTCGGCATCGCCGTCGCGTCGGCGCATCCGCTAATGACATTCGTCCCCGGCACTCACCCCTCGCTGCTGGGAGTGCCCTTCGCCCTCGAAGGCGACGCTGCAGCAATCCGCGCCGCAAAGAAGATGATCCGCGATTTAGGCGCCGAAAGTTTCTCACTCTCAGCAAAGCGCAAAGCCGCTTATCACGCATGGGCGACCATGGCCTCGCCGCTCCTGCTGGCCTTTATGGTGACTCTCGAAGAAGCGGCCAGAGCCGCCGGAGTCGCTCCCGCAGACGCTCGCCGCAAGAGCCTGCCCATCATTCACCAGACCTTGGCGAACTACGCGAAACGAGGTCCGGCAAATTCCTTCAGCGGCCCGCTTATTCGCGGAGACGTAGAAACCGTCGCCAAACATCTTTCGGAATTAAAGAGAAATCCGGCAGTTCGCGAAGTCTACCTTAGGCTGGCGAGAGTCGCTCTAAGAAAATTGCCCGTGAAGAACGAGAAGAAGCTGCAACGACTGCTAAGAACAGCCATCAGCCATCAGCTAGTGTTGCCCCTTGCGGCTCAATAAATGTCCCAGCTTTTCCTGCTTCGTCTTCAAGTAATCTTCCGTATGTTCGGTCGGCGCTACTTCGCAGGGCACGCGCTCCGTTACGCGAATACCGGCGCGTTCGAGCGCCGCCACTTTGTCGGGATTATTGGAGAGCAAACGCACACGCTGAATATCCAAAGCTTTTAAGATTTCGACCGGCATCACGAACTCGCGTTGGTCGGCTTTGAAACCAAGACGCTCGTTCGCCTCCACGGTGTCAAATCCACTGTCCTGCAGGGCGTATGCCTGCAATTTCGCCATCAATCCAATGCCGCGTCCTTCTTGCTGTTCATAAATCAGGACGCCCGCTCCCGCATGGCCGATCATCGAGAGCGCCATTTCCAGTTGCTGGCGGCAATCGCAGCGCAGGGATCCGAAGACGTCGCCAGTCAGACACTGCGAATGGATGCGCACCAGCGGCGAACCGGAGTGCACCTCACCCATGACCAGCGCCACGGCTTCTTCCGTCTTGGCGCCGTCGCCGGATGCCGAAGCCCGGGTCGTAAACCCGTGAATCAGGAAATGTCCCCAACGTGTTGGAAAATCAGCTGACGCGACTTGTTTTACCTTGAAGGAACCCACAGCTGGATTATAGCCTCCGCTTTCGAGCGATCTGAGTTTCGACGATCTGCGCTTCGACCGCTGCGTAGTTTGATGATTCAATGCGTCATGCGATTCAATCACGCCCAACACGGCACGTGTCTAGGCGAAATCGAGCATCCGCTGATAAAATCAAGAAAAGTTAACCCACCCACCGTTTGGGGCTATAGCTCAGCTGGGAGAGCGCATCGTTCGCAACGATGAGGTCGTCGGTTCGATCCCGACTAGCTCCACCAAATCTTCAATCACTTCCGCCGGAAAGTAATTTTTTCGTTCTCCCGCTGAAATCCAACCCCGGTAAGTTTGGACAAGTTTGGATAAGTTTTCGAATGCGCTGTCCCGGCACTCAGTGAGAGCCCGCTCCAGGCGCTGAATCTCGGCCCTGATCGCGGCTATTTTTGCGGGCGTGAGGACAGACACTGAGCGTTATAGCTCAGACGGCAGATGTTGCTCCAATGCATTATTTGGTTGCCTTAGAAATGGAGTTCCAATATGGGCCCGGGTATCGAACATCCAGGTGTAGAACGTGGTGGAGAAAATGCAGATTGGCGAATCCTCGCAGAACGAGCCACCCGGGAATTGGACTCGCGCAAACTATTAGACCTGGTCGCACAGTTGTGCACTGCCCTGGATCATAAGACCGTGAGAGGCTCCATGCACTATATGAACGACACCGAGAGCTAATACGCGCGGCGTCCCTAAGCAGGGGCGAACCGGGTTACGAAGGCTGCCGAATCTATCCGTGTTTCGCTTGCAACCACAGTAGCGCTGCCCGCCAGGGCATCGCTTTCTTCGCCAGCGTTGTAGAGCGCGAGTGACGGGCGGACGGTGCTCTCGACGCCCATGCGGTGCAGAATGGGCTGGGCACAGGTGATGTCCCGATCGCAAGTCCTTTAGAATGATGTTCCGCTAACTCCGATCGCTCGTTAGTCCATTATCTTTCACAAAAACTACGCGGAGGTGCAATCCAGGTTGCGATCGTGATCGTAGTAACAGGTGTACAGGGAAGTTGAACGACGAGATGCGGCCGCCCACAGCATGATTTCACTGCGCAGCCTCCCTGAGAATCCACCTAGGAGATCACGGTATGAACACATCGCAAGGTAAACATAAAGATCACGAGCAAGATATCCTAAGCGCGGCTGAAGAAACTCAGTCCGGCGTTTCAAGACGATCATTTTTCAAACGCGCTGCCATCGTTGGGGCCACCACCGCCGTCGCCGCGGGCGGCTTCGTCAGTCTGGCGCAAGCGCTCGACCAGGAATCGGGAAGCGCGTTCGACGAAACCCCCAGCAAGTCGGGATTGACCTCCAACGATAAAGGCATTCTGATCGCCGCCGAAATCGCAGAGGCCCTCGCCGTCACCACCTATTCGAATATCATCAACACTGCTCCATTCTTCACCCGTATCCCCAACGACGATCAGGGCTATCTGGCAGGCGCTCTTCAAGAGGAGATGTCCCACTATCTGCTCGAGCAGTCGGTCACCGGCAAGCCGACTCCATTTACGTCGTTTTTCTATCCGGTCAACATGTTCTCCGATGCGCAGACAACCTTGAACACGCTGGTCACTCTCGAAGACGCTTTCATCGCTGCCTACCTTATCGGTGTGGGCAATTTCAGCACGCGCCAACTACGTGTGACGGCTGCACGCATCATGGGCATTGAGAGCGATCACCGTACTTTGGCTCGCGTCGTAGGCCCAGATGTGGCTCCGCAGGATGGTGGTCCGATTATGACGATCACCGGACTGCAGGGAGTGGCCGAAAGTGTTGCGCCTCCCAACAACAACGGTTACGAAAGAACGCAATGCTGGACGAAGATCAGCCAGGCTGTCGACGCGTTGCTGCCTTTTGTGGATGCTGTTGCCGCGAAGGCCGCTGGATTCGATACCTCGACGTCGTATCCTTTCGAACCCTTCACCCCGACGCTGCCGAATCCGCTGGGAGATTTCATCTCTTTCAAGGGATGCTGAGCAAAGGTTGCTGAGCAAAGGTCGCTGAACCGGCCCGAACGAAAACGCGAGCCAGCTTTTTCAAGGTCGTCAGAGTGAAATCTGACGACCTTGTTTAGGTCAGCGATAGAATCAGCGACGAAAGTCTCATCGAAATCCTTCTCAACCCCCGCCGTGTTCTTTCCTGATGGGTGGCAATGTTGCGTCCGATTGTGTTATTCGTTGCTTCCCGGACTGAATGACGACCTCTAGACTGAAGATGCTGTTCGACGACACTGCCGACGATCTCCGCGGCAGAATCATTGGCATTTACGCCATCCTGCTGGTGTTCAATCTGGGTGCGTGGCTGTGGGCTGGCATTGCGTTCCGCCATTACCCGCTGCTCATGGGAACGGCGTTGCTCGCCTACAGTTTTGGCCTGCGCCACGCCGTGGACGCCGATCACATCGCGGCCATCGACAACGTAACCCGCAAGCTTATGCAGCAGGGCAAGCGACCGATTGCAGTTGGCTTCATGTTCTCTCTTGGACATTCAACCATCGTTGTAATCGGAGCCGCTGTTCTCGCCGGAACGGCTTTGGCGCTGCAACATCGTTTGGATGGCGTCAGGAACATCGGTGGAGTCATCGGTACGCTGGTGTCGGCATTTTTCTTGTTTGCCATCGCGATCGTGAACCTGATCGTCCTGCGCTCGATCTACCGGGCGTTTGTGAAGGTGCGCAGGGGCGAGCCGTATGTCGAAGACGATTTCGATCTCCTGCTCGGGAACCGCGGCTTTCTTTCGCGGTTATTCCGCCCCATGTTCAAGATGATTACGCGGAGTTGGCACATGTATCCGCTGGGCATCTTGTTTGGCCTGGGATTCGACACTGCCACTGAGATTGGCGTGCTGGGAATCTCCGCGGCTGAAGCCTCGAAAGGATTGTCGTTCTGGTCGATCCTCGTGTTCCCCGTTCTTTTCGCCGCCGGAATGTCGTTGATCGATACCACCGACAACATCCTGATGCTCGGAGCTTACGGATGGGCTTACGTCAAGCCGATTCGCAAGCTCTACTACAACATGACGATCACCTTCGTCTCGGTGATAGTCGCGCTCGGCGTAGGAGGAATCGAAGCGCTCGGATTGCTGGCTTCTTTCTTCCATTTCAGGGGCTGGTTCTGGGATGGCGTCGCGAAGCTCAACGACAACTTCGGTACCCTCGGTTATTACATCGTGGGACTCTTTGCCCTGAGCTGGGTGGTATCGATCGCTGTCTACAAATGGAGGCGGTTCGACGATCTTGAATTGCGCGCCTAGATGAAGGCGGCCAAAAGCCGCTCCCCCCACGGAAGTGGCCTACCACCGGGGACTCACGCATAGTATTTTTCATATTGGGAAGGCAGATACCCTAACTATCACTTTGGGCGAAATACTTTGCCTTAACTCTGGTAGGATGAGCTGTCTTAAGCGCTAAGTTCATGCGCCCAAACCGGTTGCGGGACGCGGTTTTGGCGGCAGGCGTGCTTTGCTTAAGACGGTTCTCCCTCTGTCGCTCGACCCGGTTTCTGGTAGGAGTGCAGTTTGAACGACCCTGTTTCTAGCCCTGCGGCATTAGGAAAACGTGTGCGAAGAAGGCGAAGCTGGTATCGCCGCCGTCTGCGCACGCGCCGCCTTATGGTCGCGATGCTGGTTGGGATGGTTTTGGCCGCTGCCTGCTGGCAGAATGTTGCGCGCTATTTCTCGTTGCCTACTCTGCATGCTTCGCAGTTCTTGCCTGACTCCTTTTTGGTGCGCAACAACCCGCGCAGAGATCTGGCCTTCGCCGCCGCCGCGCGATCCAACCGGCCCATGAAGGCGTTTTCGCGAGTGCCCGGAGTCTATCCGTATTCGGTGATCCCTGGGGGTGTGAAGGACGCCAGCGATCTACGCTATGCCGCATTGCGGGATTATGTCGTGCGCCGTCATTACTCGCACTTCGATTTCGACCACGCAAGGCTGGTACGCAACACCGAAGCCCGCGAGGTCTATCTTTCGTATCGCATCCGCGACGCAGTGTATTGGACCCGCAAGAGAATCCGTTTACACCCCGGCGAGTTGCTTTTGACGGACGGTAATATCACGGCGCGGGCGCGTTGCGGCAACCAGATTTCCGACATCGCCCAGCCCGAGGTTTCGAACGAAGAACCGGACGATGACGTGCTTGATCAACCGGTAGCCCCGGTGGAACCGGCCCTGTCTTCGCCGATTCGCGCCTTGCTCGCGCCACCCGACTTGCCCGCGGGCGAGCCCACTCCGCCCAAGCTTTTTGCCGGCGGGTTCATTTTTCCGTATGTGCCAATCGGCGTGCCGATTCCCGCTGGACGGTGCTCGAGCCAGGACATCCTTGTCGACGGACGCTGCCGTCCCAAGCACAAAAAGCCGGTCATTCCCGAGCCTTCGACCATGGTGCTGCTTGGCACCGGCTTGACCATCGTTATGTGGCGCTATCGACGGGCGATGCGGCCGCAATCCGCATAGCGCTGGTCTCTGGCCCGCAATTAGTGCTACGACCTTTGACTGCGGATGACCCTGCGAGTAACTGCTAAACTCTCCTCAGAGCGCAATGCGGAGCCGGATCTATCCACGCGTGTCCTGCCTCGCGGCCCTGTTGGGCGCAGCCGCGATGCTGTCGGTGTCGTTGCCATTGGCCGCGCAAAAGGCTGAGCAGAAGAGTGTTTCGGGCAGCCCACGCGTGCAGCAGGTGATCGTGCGCGGCAGCGGCAACGCCATGGAAGTGGAGATACAAACATCCGGATCGCAGGTCGCGCCCGAGACGCAAGCCATTACCGGACCAGATCGCATCGTAGTGGACTTTCCCGGCGCGCTTCCTGCGGCCGAATTGCGCGCCCTTAAGGTCAATCGCGGGCCGCTGAAGGCGGTTCGGTCGGGACTGTTTTTCAGCAATCCTCCGATCACGCGTATTGTGCTGGATCTAACCGTACCGCAGTCCTATCAGATATCGACCATCCCGAATGCGATCGTGGTGAAGTTAGGTTCGGCGAAATCGGCTGCGGCGGCCAGTGGAGTCGCTGCTCCAGTGTTCTTGCCGACGGCGTCGGCCGCCAAGCTGCATACGGCGTCGCTGAACGCAACATCGCCCTCGACAGCGCCCGCGGCTGCGGTTGAAACTGCCGCGCCGGCCGCTGAAGCCGCGCCTCCGAAGCCGTTGGTGACCGTGACGTTTGCGAATGGGATGCTGCGCATCCACGCGGAGAAGGCTACGCTGGCGCAGGTGTTGTTCGAGGTGCAGCGGCAGACCCAGGCCGAGATCGCGATTCCGGCGGGCGCTGAGCAGGAGGAAGTGGTCGCCGATCTGGGGCCGGCTCCGGCTCGCGATGTACTGGGATCGCTTTTGAACGGCTCTCCCTACAACTTCATCTTTATGGGGGATGAATTCACTCTGCAGAAGGTTGTCCTGACCCGCCGCGACTCCAGCCTGTACTGACTCCCAACCCGAATGTACGTACAAAGTGTTTCACGTGAAACACTTTGTACGTACAGTTCTATACATACTAAAATGTATTCCATTGCGGCTGGGGTGTGCGTCTGCGCTAGGGCGTCGACGGTGAGATAAGCCGCACCGCTACGGGAGATGCGCCATTGCCGAGGATGGGTTGTCCCGAGGCGTTAGCTCCACAACCGACCATGTTAACGATGGTCGCGGGGATCTCAGAGGTGCTTTGGCCGCCAGATAGTGGCATTATGGTCGCTTGCGGGTTCAGAAATACTTGCAGGAAGCCAATCACCTGGACCGGGTTGGTTGGCGCGATTGTCGTTGCACTGATCACCGGAATGGTCACCAGGGAATCACTGACCAAAACGTCTTTTCCGACCGACGACGCAACCGGGTTCTGATTGCCTCCCAGAAACTCAAAAGGAGGGCTCGCGATGTCGATGCTGTCGGTGTCTCCCGCGCCGTTGTAGTGGATCAGGCACTCCGCTGCCTGAGCGGTGTCGCTGTCGCGGGCACCAGGGTTTGGGTAGGGAAGCGGATCGATGTTGACAGACGAATTCGCGCCACAGGTGATCGGCTGTGGCACGCAGCCCGCGACGGCGAGTTGGTAGGCGTTGAATGTCCCGCTGCACCCAGGTGGACCTTGCACCGCGGTGGGGTAGAAGTCAGCCGCTGCGCCTGGATAGTAAGCGCCTGGCACGGTGCGGTGATGCCGCCAGCCGCAACACTGCAGTCGCCGCCGCACAATGAGAAGATGCCATCGTTATTTCCCCGCGGGTCCCGGCCATTCCTGACCGACCATAATTAGGATTCGACAATGTCGCCGATTCGCATCGAATATCGCGTTCGTCCCGAGGGTCTCTGGGTGGGATCGAGATTGGGCAGAAGCCACGGTTTTACGCAGGTGGGAGCGACGGGCAAGGATGGCGTAGCGGTTGTTCCGGTGCCGCCCGAAGGGTTGTAGGCTTCGGCGGTGGCGGTAGCGGCAATTGTCGATTGCGTCTGTCCCCAGATGCGGGCGAAGAAAGTTGGCAGATCAGTTCGTTGTACGCGTACGGTCACGCAAGGGTCAGACAAGGGAAATGCGGACACGCAGGCGTTATTGCCGGAGTCGGCGAAGCTGACTGCGACCTCGTTGTTGGCAGCGATCAGATATCTACCGCCGACGAGACTACTTTGCGCCACTTGAACGGCGACGGAGTTGGCCATTATTTCCGCCGCCGGCATGAGCGCGCTATTCGAGGTTGCGCCGGAATTGGCGAGGGCGCGCGCGGCCGCCAGGGCTGCGGCATCCGCTGCCAGTTGAGCTTCGCTGCGCGCGGTATAGAGCGTAACTACGTCGATGGAAAGCGCTGCCATCGCTCCCAC
Source organism: uncultured Acidobacteriaceae bacterium (assembly GCA_963807725.1). Lineage (GTDB taxonomy): Bacteria > Acidobacteriota > Terriglobia > Terriglobales > Acidobacteriaceae > Acidiflorens. The sequence continues at coordinate 303,037 of CAWECL010000016.1, read as the reverse complement.
GACAAAGAGAATGAAGACCGCGACCAGGGTGATGACAACTCCGCGGTCGTTTTTTTCTCGAAAATTTCTCCGCGAAATGTGGTTGCTGAGACGCATAGCCTCTTACTGCTGGTTATGGACGGTGGAGCTTTCGATAATTTGCGTCGTCGCCAGGTATCCCGACGAGCCGGGGAATAACAATTGAATGACGCTATTGAAGCGCCAATTGTAGGGATATTGTACGGTCACCATCGTACTGACGGAAATTGGCGGTCCCGCGGGACAGGCGGGTCCGCATGTTCCACATACGCATCCGCGATTGATTGTGATGACCAGGCTCCCGGGAAGAGCCCCGGCGCATCCCGAGATGGTGTAAGTCCAGGACAGACCGCCGACTGGCTGGGTGGGTACGGGAGGCGGTGTCATCTGGCAGGATCCCTGGTTTGCGGCGGGAAGCGTTCCGCTGCCAGCGAGCGAATTGAAGATGGCGGTAACCACCGGGAGCAGAGATTGCGGATTGGTGGGTACGGCAGCGCTGCCGCCAACCATATCGGTCATGGGCTGCGCGCCAGCGATAATTGCGCCTTCCTGCGCGGCCTGTTCGATTTTCTGTTTCTGACCGAATGCGCCGCTAAAATCAAAGATCCCGACTACGAAGACGACCAGAAGAGGCAGGACGACGGCAAATTCAAGCAACGCTGCGCCGCGGATGTCTCTCGTCGCGTTGCATCTGCTGCTCGTTGCTGGTGAAACGTCACCGCGGCGGCAGACTGCAAGATTTCGCTGCGAAATTCCGGAGCCGGGCATTTTCGTTCTCGTTTTAGTTGTCGTTTTAGTTCTCGTCTTAGTTCTCGTCTTAGTTCTCCATCCGGCTCTGCGCTTGCGCCGACAAATTAATCAGCTGCATGTTCAGGGATGTGAAGGGCAGGTAGAACTGATAGGGATACTGAAAACTCACCAAGCTTCCACATAGAATGGGCTGGCCGGCACCGGGATTCAATTGCACGTTCCGGCAAATCGTAATGTTGTCGATGGTGGCGGTACATCCGGCTCCAGCACTTGCAGGAGGAGGCAGTGGGCATGGGATGGGAGCTGGGCTTGAGAGCTTGATCTGCGTAGGATCGAGACTCGATGCTTGCATGACAGCGACAACCGCGTTGGTGACGGTCGCGTCGGTGGGGAAGGTATTTCCGCCAGCGCAACTGCCGCAAGTGGCGCGGGCGGCTGTGATGGCTCCCTGCTGGGCCGCTTGCTGGATGGTGGAGTAGATGTTGAAGGCTCTTCCGAACCAGACAATGCCCAGCAGGAGCATGAATACCAAGGGCAGCACGACGGCGGCTTCGGCGATCTCGGCGCCCTCGGTGCTGCGGAGCCTGCTTGCGAATTGTTTTAGTTTCGGCAAACTGCGGATCCCTCGCTTCGCTCGGGATGACAATATGATAGACAAGATTTGCGATCACGATCGACTAATCACTGTTTCCCGATTGCAGTGCTTGCCGCATGAATCAAAACCGCAATTGCCATGGCTACGCCGAACGGTATCTTTGTCGATTTCGGATCGTCCAACGATACTTCAGAACCTGGCATGCTCAGGCTGAATAATGCTGCGACCAGATGCGCAATATTCACCAGCGTTTGCTTCAAGCGGCCCTTCCAGATGACCAAGGCCAATGCCATGACTCCCGCGACCAGAATCGTACCGGCCAGCACAGAGAGCAACTGCCGAGGGCCAAGACACGCTCCCAGAGCTCCGGCCAACTTCCAGTCTCCCGCTCCCAGGCTGCGGATGAGGACGAAAGGCAGCAACAGGCCAAGGCCCAACGCCAGTCCTAGCAAAGACGCTTTCAATCCCGGAACCCGGTTGAATATGGTGTTGACCGCGATTCCGAGACCTGCTCCTGAGACGGTAAGCCAATTCGGAATCCTCCGGTAGCGCCAGTCGAGGACGCCGGCGACGATTGCCAGCAGCAGGGCCGGAATCCAAAGCCCGAATTGGGATAGGAAGGGAAGCGACGGTCCCGATTCGAGTAATCCTAATCGCAATCCCAATCCCAATCCCAATCCTAATCCGATGATGGCGGCTGGCAGACGGGCGCCTCCTGGCGTCGTGCTTTCTGTACTTTAGGGGTTTTGCGGGAGACACTCAAGAGGGATTTCGTCCCTGTACGCGGATTGAAAAAAGGCCCGGTTGCCCGGGCCTTGGTTGGTGTTCTCACTGGACGCGTCTAGCGTGTTACGGGGGCTGCATTTCTTTCAGCCACAACCTTCTTGGCGTTGTCCGCCAAGGCTCGGGCTTGCGGCATTAGGTCGAGGGCCTTGATTACATCGGGATCGGTTTCGGCCCGTACTTTCAAACCTTCTTCTTGTCCGAAAGCATCGACGAAGATCTCGCTCTTGATGTTCGAGCGCAGCCAGTCGTTGCTCTCGATGAGCTCGGCTTCGGTGTAGGGAATCTTTTCGGTGTCGAGGAACTTGCGGAAGTCCTGCAGCAACGCGTCATCGACTTCGAAGTTCTGCGTGACTTTGTGGGTCAACGCGTAGTGCTTGGCGAAGTTGAAGATGGCATAGTGCTGCAGCAACGAATCCTGGAATTTATTGGCCTTGTAGGGGGGCAGCTTTACGTCGGGAGTAATTCCTCCGCCGCCATAAACGGTGCGTCCGCCATCGGTTAGTTTCACTTCGTGATTGGCGTTATTCTCTTCGCTCTCGCGGTTGTAGTAATAGTCGTACAAAGAGAGGTTGGAGTAATCGCGCTGGATCAGACGTCCGCTGGGGGTGTAGTAGCGGGCGGTGGTCAGCGCCAGGCCGGTGTTTTCGGCTAACGGATAGACGGTCTGCACCAACCCTTTGCCGAAGGTGACCTCGCCTACGATCAGGCCGCGATCGTGATCCTGAATCGCTCCGGCTACGATTTCAGCAGCGGATGCGGTGCCGCGATTCACCAACACTACGAGTGGGTATTCTTTGCCGCCGTTGCCGTGGGGCGCGGTATAGCGCTTTTCAGATGAGGAGCGGCCGTGATGCGAGACGATCAGCTGTCCCTTTTTCAGGAATTTGTCAGCGACGCCCACGCCTTCACTGAGCAGGCCGCCGGGATTCTGGCGCAGATCGAGGATCAGACCCTTCAGGTCTCCCATCTGATCGAGCGCTTCGGCCACTTCGTGCTCGGTGGTCTCCTGGAATCCGGAAACGTGCATGTATCCGATGCCAGGCTTGATCATGAAATGCAGGTCGACGCTGTAGCGCGGGATCTCGTCGCGGATGACGGCAAATTCCAGCGGACGATCGGAACCTTCACGGAGCATGGTGATGCGGACGGTGGTTCCCTTGGGTCCCTTGAGCAGATCGGCCACGTCCGAGGTGCTCATGTTGTCGGTGGGCTTGCCATCGATGGCGGCGATGATGTCACCGGGACGGATGCCGGCGCGATAGGCCGGAGTTCCGACGAATGGAGCGATGACGATGACCTTGTTATTGCGCGGACCGACCGTCATGCCGACGCCGTAATACTTGCCGCGCTGTTCTTCCCTTAGCGCGGAATAGGACTTCGGATCGAAGAAATTCGAGTGCGGATCGAGCTGGTGCAACATGCTCGGGATGGCGCCGTTATAAATCGCCTTGTCAGGATTGACGGGGTCGGCGTAGTTCTCCTCGATCTTTTCATAGACCTCGGTAAACTGCTTCATGCTGTCGCGGACGTCGGCGTCGCTGCTGGGTGTGGTCGCGGGACTTATTCTTTGCGCGAACAACATGCCGAGCAGGCCGAAAAGAGCGAGAACGAAAACGATCAGGAAGAGGGAACGAGAGTTAGAGCGACGAGAACTACCGGCCATGTTTCGAGATCCTCGGGCGGGGATGTGGAGGGGCCCGGCCACCCCATATAAGCGCAAGTATAACATTCCGAGCGCCTGTTAGTTGGATGCACGAATAAGCTGTTGGTTACCGGCGAACGACATCTTTTGGGGTCATTTGTGGCGTCGCTTTAGCCCGCATGAACCACTTTTCCCTGGCTTACGGCGTGGCCGTCCGAACTCTTTAGACGGCGGAAAATGATGGTGGAAAATATGGTGAATCCACCGAGGACTAAGAATGCCTGGTGGATGCCGTGAATCAGCTCGGTGGGGTCGGAGTGAAAGCGGTCGGGAACGAAGAAGGCGGTGGCGAGTCCGGCGGTGGCTACTCCAAAGCTGATGGACATTTGCTGCATGGTGCTGGCGATTGAACTGGCGCTGCTGGCCTGCTCGTCGGTGACGTCGGCGTAAGCCAGGGTGTTCATGCTGGTGTACTGCAGGGAAGTGAGGGCTCCGTAGCAAAATGCCTGCAGGACGATCAGCCAGACTGGAGTGTGGACGCCGATGGTCGCGAAGAGAAGAAGCATGATGCCGAGGATGATGGTGTTCGAGATAAGTACTCCGCGATAACCGAGGCGGCTGAGAATTTTGGGTAAAAGAAACTTGGTGCTCATGGAGGCGACGGCCTGAGGCATGATGAGCAGGCCGGATTGTATGGGTGTGAATCCTAAGCCGACCTGGTAGAGCAGAGGCAGAAGGAAGGGAACTCCGCCGATACCGAGGCGAGTGAAGAAACTGCCGCTCACGGACGCGCTGAAGGTGCGAATGCGAAACAGACTCAGGCGCAGCAGAGGGTAGGCAATTCTCTTCGCGTGCAGGTAATAGCCGGCGATCAGCGTAATAGAAATCGCCAAGAGACCCAAAATCTCGGCAGCGCTTAGAGTGTGCTCTCCGAATACTTCGAGCACGTAGGACAGCAGGGCGACGCCGGAACCGAATAGGATCAGTCCGACGACATCGAGTGGATGAGTTCGCTCGCGGTAGTCGGGCAGATGCAGATAGACCATCAACAGGCCGATTAATCCGATGGGGATGTTGACGAAAAAGATGAACCGCCAATGCAGGTAGCGGATGATGAGGCCGCCGGCAATCGGTCCGAGCATGGGGCCGACTAAGGCCGGAATGGCGACGAAGCTCATGGAGCGAATGAGTTCGGATTTAGCGAATGTCCGCACGAGGGTCAGGCGGCCGACGGGAACCATCATGGCTCCGCCAACGCCTTGCAGAACCCGGAAAGCGACGAGCAGGTGGATGTTGCTGGCCATGCCGCAGAGGAAAGAACCGAGCGTGAAGATGCCGATGGCGGACGCGAATACGCGGCGGGTGCCGAAACGATCGGCCATCCAACCGCTGATGGGAATGAAGACGGCGAGGCTCAGGGTGTAACTGGCGAGGACCGACTTCATGCTTAGAGGAGCGACTTTCAGGGCAGCGGAGATGGCGGGAACAGCCGTATTCAAGATTGTGGTGTCGAGCGATTCCATGAAAAACGCGACTGCGACCAGCCAAGGCAAAAGCCGTTTGCTGTGAGCGGAGGGCGGAGTTGGGGCGCTGATGGCGGTGGCCGGATTCATCGTCTGGGAACAACTTTATAGGACTGGGCTGCGATCGACGAGCACGAGCCGGGAGTATCGGCGAGTTTCTTCAGTTGCGGGTTAGTTCGCTTTCGAGTGTTCCGGTCAAAGTTACAAATCGAATTACGCCTTTGGCGTCTTCGAAGACAAGGCCGGTGGATCCGTTGTTGACTACTGCGCCCACCAAGTGGCCGTACGATTTGGGAATGCCTCCGTGGGTTGGAGTACCTTCGTAGCGGGCTAGTTCTCCTTCTTTCATGCCGGTGACGCTGACGAAGCGGATGACGCCTTCGGCGTCTTCGAAAACCAGGCCGGTGCCGATGGAGTCGGCGAAGGTGGCGGCGAGTCGGCCGTAGGATTTGGGCACTTCGCCTTGAATGGTCTTCGTGTTGGCATAATCGGCGGGGGCTTGGGCGCGGGCTTTGGAGGTGGTGGGGGCTCCGATGAGAGATAGCGCGATTAGCGCGAGTGCAGTTCCGATGATTAGCAGGATTCGTTGGCGCATGTGTGACCTCGGTTGGTGGATTTTGCGGTGATGGACGCGCTACACCCTTCAGGGGAGTTCATGCCGCGCAGATTCGCTGTATCGCCGACGCGATAGCTGATACGGAGCTTTAGGGCTCGACCAGAATCTTGTGCATCATGCCTAGATCTTCATGCAGCAAGATGTGGCAGTGGAACAGGAACGTGCCTGCGGTTGTGGGATCGCGGAAATCCATACGCAGCTTTACGCTGTGGAACGGTCCGGTACCTTCCCAGTAGGGGATTTCGATGGTATCGCGCAGTTGTGTTTGCCCGACCTTTTTCCCATCGATCTCGAGAACCTTAAAGTGGATTTGATGGATGTGGAAGGCGTGAGTTTCTAGGGCGCGATTCTCGATGGTCCAATCTTCAATCGCTCCGACCTTGGTGGTGATCACCGGTTTCTCATTGGCCTCGAAGACCTTCTGCTTTTGGCCGTCCACCGTGATGTAGAACTGGATGGGACCGTTGGTGCCGCCGAATTCTTCTGAGAAATAAAGCTTGCGCTCGGCGGTGGCTTTTTGACTCTCCAAGTCGGCGAATTTGAGGTCGGCTGCCGGCGCGGGCGCACTTTCTTTCGGCATGTGCGAAGCCTGGACGCTGTCGCTGTCGGTCACCTGGATATTGGCCAGGGTCTGCGCCAGGTCTGCGTTGCCAGTCGGACCCGTGGAATAGGCCTGGGTATAAAAAGCTGCGAGGTGTCCGGATGGAGGAGCACTCACGATGAATTCGGCTCTTCCCGCGGGTGGAACCAGAATCGTTTTTTCGTTCCTGGTAATGGGCAGAGGATAGCCGTCGAGCGCGATGATCTGCATTTCTTGCGGCTTACCGTCGCTGAGCACCTGCAATTGCAGAAAGTCCTGCAGGGAGGAGTTAGCGACGCGCCAGAATTCCTTATCGCCAGCCTTCATTTGAATGACAGGCGGCGCGCCGATGAAGGGGGCGACCTGGTAGTTGAGGGTTAATAGATATGGTCCCGGAATCCAGGGAACGAGGTACTGCTGACGAATCACGAAGACCCGTTCGGTAAGTCCTTTGACTTCGGGACGATACTTCTCCATGCCCTCGACAACGATGGCGCCGGCCGCTCCTCCATTGACCTGGAATTCGGTGAAGCCATGGATATGCGGATGGTACCAATACAGTCCGGGAGGCTCGGTGGTGGGAATCTGGATGCTGAAATGAAATCCGGGGGAGCCGGGTTGAATGATGGTGTTGATCACATCGTCCTGATGGCAGACGGGCGGAACATTCAAGCCGTGGAAATGGATGTTCGTGGTGTTGATGGTCACGTCTCCACTATCGCCGCAGACCGCCTGACCTTGCTCCTTGGGCATGACCATCTTCATCTTCGACGCTTCGTTATCCTGAATGCGGTTGAGGAGGTCGAGTTCCAGTTGGTCGCCGGGGTTGAGGCGCAGCGTGGGAGCTTCGATGATCTGGCCGGACGCGTTGTATTTATAGCAATAGTGGGTGTAGCCGGCTTGATCGACTGAGTGCGCCAGGATGAACTGAGCCTTAAGAACGCCGTTGTTCGACAGGATGGCGTAGGGGTCGTTGACGACCGAACCGGGGTTGGGACGAGCGGGACATTCATCCGCTGCCAGGTTCAGAAAGGGAAATCCGCACAACGTAATGAAGACCAACGACCGCGTGATGAAGAGCAACCACCGCGACAACGAGCCCATATCCAACTCCTTGATGTTCTCCAGCTTCAAAATTGCTTCAGACTAAAAACAGCGAAGGTTTTGCACCTCCGCGATTATTTCTTAGAAAGCTCGCGGGGGAAAGGTACCGATAGACAGCAGCCCCTGAGAGTACGGATCGAGGTATGGCGACGTTGGCGCTTCCTGCAATGAACATTTTCCACCTGACGCGGTGAGCGTCACCAGTGCAATCGCCGGGGTGGAGCTGAACTCGGCAACATAGACGCCGCCTCCGTTTCCGCTGGGGCTGGCGAAACCCATGCCCGTGAGATAGGACCAGTTAGCCGCTTGACCGCTGACGGGTCCGGATCTGCAGCCCGGAGTGAGCTGGCCGGTGGCCTTGTTGAAGTGGTAGGCGGTGACCGTAGCCCCTTGCGTGTTGATCACGTAGAGCAGCGTTTCATCCGGACTCAGCATGATGTTGCTGGAGCTGATGGTGGCTTTCGATTTGTGGACAACCGTCTTGGTCAACTTGCCGGAGGAAATGTTTGAGATTTCCACTACTTCTGCGGTGGAGGTGTCGCCGAAAATGGCAAATTTTCCATCGCTTGTGATGTCTATGGCGTTGGGATAGGTGGCATCGTTCGAGGTCAGCGTCGCAGTGGAGTACTGCTCGTCATTGTTCGAGACCGGCGCACCCGCCGAAATATTGAACGATTGAATTGAGCCGTCGGTGTAGGTAACCACCATCATGTTGCCACGGATCGCCATGCCGTTAATGACACCGGCGGCAAGTCCGCTGACGGCAGCGTCGCCGACAAAGGCGAGGTCGCAACCGGACATGATTTGAAATGTTCCAATGGTGTTGGAATCGGTGAAGCTGGCATACAAGTATTGGCTATTGAGGACCAAGCCGATGCCATTCGAGGTGCCGGCGTCCGTCGAAGATCCAGAAGCGCGGCCGCCGATGGTAAGACTATCGACAGAGATTCCGACGATGTCCCCTGTACCCGCTTCGGAACTGTAGACGCAGTGTTGTCCGTTGCTGTTCAGCACGGCAAGGCGGTTGGCTCCGAAGAAGCCTCCGGAAATGCCATAGCCAACAGTCGAGACTCGCTGCACGAGGGTAAGACTGCCGTTGGGCGCAGGAGTATAGAAGCTGACGCTCGAAAGAAAGGGAAAAGACACGTCATCGTTGGTCATGACGTAGGTCATGACGGACTGCGGATTGGCGCCCTGGGCAAGCCCACTCAGCGAGAGGATAGCCAGTACCGGCGCAGCTGTACGCAGCAACCATGATTTAAACCATGTCTTCATACGCTGTTCCTTCGGGCGGGGGCCTTACTCAATGCGAGTAGATCATAGGCAGGCGATGGGAACAAGCTTCTTTGAATCGTTTACCAAAATATGACACGTACGACTGCAAGTAGTTGCCTATATCGGGTAAGCGCGTTCCAGACGAGGCGGAGTTCTTCGCGGAATTGCGCTCGGTGAACGGGATTCGGCCGAATCTAAAATGATCGAGGTGGGAAAGTGCCGATAGAGAGCAATCCCTGACTTTCTGTATCCGCGAATGGAGATGGCGGTGCTTCTCGCAGCGAGCATTTTCCGCCAGAAGTGGTGAGTGTGACCATGGCGATCGACGATGGAGCGCCGAACTCTGCGACGTAGATGCCGCCGCCATTTCCGCTGGTGCTGATCAGTCCTATTCCGGCCAGATACGACCAGTTCGCCGATTCTCCGGTGATGTGGTTGGAAGTGCAGCCGGGTGAAAGTTGGCCTGTGGCCTTATTGAAGTTGAGGGCGCTGACCGTGTCGCCTTGCGTGTTGACAACGTAGAGCAGCGTTTCATCGGGACTCAGCATGATGTTGCTGGAACTGATACTCGCCTTCGACTTGTAGACGACAGGTTTGGTCAACTTGCCGGAAGAAATATCGGAAACTTCGATCACTTGCGAAGTGGAAGTGTCCCCGAAAATCGCAAAGTGTCCGTCGCTGGTGATGTCGATGGAATTGGGATAAGTCGCGTCCTGAGAAGTGAGCGTGGCCGTGGAGTACTGCTCGTCGCCGTTCGAGACGGGAGTTCCAGCCGAAATATCGAACGATTGAATGGAGCCGTCGGTGTAGGTGGTCACCATGATGTTGCCGTGGATGGCCATGCCGTTGATCATGCCGCCGGCCAGGCCTGCGACGGAGACGTCGTTGATGAATGTAAGGCCGCAACCCGACCTCAGCTGGAAAGATGCGATGGTGTTGGAGTCAACGAAGCTGGCGTATAGATACGTGCTATTCACCGCCAGGCCAATGCCGTTGGATGCTCCACTGTCGCTCGACGAGCCGCTGGCTGTGCCGCCGACGAGGAGGCTGCTGACGACAATTCCTGAAATGCTTCCTGCAGACGACGAGGAGGCGTAGACGCACTGTTGGTTCCCGCTATTGAGTGCGACGACTCGATCCGCACCAAAGAAACCGGCTACCGTGCCGAATCCGCCGATGCCCACTTGTTGCTGCAAACTGAGCGTGCCGTCTGGCGCAACCGTGAAAAAGCTGACCCCCGGGTCGTCATTCGTAATGAGATAGCGAGTTGCCGCCAGGAGAGAGTTTGCGGGAGCAAAAATGCAAATCGACAGCGCGAGCAAGAACCAGAATTGCGGGAATCTCTTCATAACTTCCAAAATACTTTCCAACTAGCGCCTGCACGCGAGGTTCCGCGCGAGCTCAGCACGGAACCCTGATCAGGAATATCGTTATCAGCAATACGGTGGGAAACATTTGCGACGCCAGTCCACAACAGGCATGAACTGGCGATCGCATCCACTACTTGCCGGCGTAGGTGTGTGGAGAACCGACACCGGTGCATAGATCCCAGCCGACCATACACTGCGATGCCCCTTGCGTGATGTCGTTGAAATCAGCTTTGTACTCGGTTGGATTGGCCAGTTCGCTGTAGATCCACGTGAGCTCGTCGACGGTCGATTGCTGACGGTTGCCTGCGGCATTTACGATGCCGGCAAAAGTCGGCGAGGCCCAGCTTGTACCCCCAACGGAATACCAGCCGCCCTGCAGATAAATGGCGGCACAGCAAAAATCGGACGCGACGTCGGGATATGCGCGATGAGTTCCGATGATGCTGGCAATGCCGCTCTGATAGCTGGGAATGGGCTCGTAGGGACTGATGTCGCCGCCGCCTCCTCCGTTGTAGTAGGTTTCGCTGACGAACTTGCCACCGGTGCGGTTGAAGAAAGTTCCGCCGACGGAGACTACGTTCGGAGACGAACCGGGGTAGATGCTGACGCCTAAGCCGTTATCACCGGAGGCAGCAAAGTAGACGACTCCGGGCGTGGTGAAGTATTTGTCAAAACTTTTCTCTTGTTTGATTTCCGCATCGCCGAAACTCATGCTGATGACGCCGCCGCCGTTTGCGGCCACGAGCTTTGATGCATATTTGATCGCGGCCCAAGTGGGATCGGTGGTGCACTGCGGGGTGGTGCACAGGATGGATTCGACGAGGAAGATCTTGGCCTGCGGAGCCATGGCGTGCGCCCACTCGATATCCAACGCCTCCTCGACCAACCAGTCGTTGTACACAGGCGGTTTCTTCTTCTTGCCGCCGGGCCAGGTTACGGTGAAGTCAGCTGCGGGTATTCCGAACTGAGCGGAGAAGGCTGCGAGATCTGAGGCCGCAGTCGGGTAGTCGCCGGCATCGACGATGGCAATCGCGCCCACGCCGCCGCTGGGAACGTTAGTGCTGGTCGCGATCGGGCAACCGGCGGGGCCGGTCACGAGCGCATACACGCATGCCAACGATCCGGGTGTCTCATCGCCGGGATTAGGCTGGGGGACGGTTTTGTCGGAGTCGACAAAAAAATAATTCGTATGAATACGGCCAGTTTTTGGAATGCTGGATTCCGGGAAGATAATTTTGCGTCCGTTGAAAACGGATTCGGTTCGCGATTGCGCGAAGGAAGAGAAACATGCAGCGGCGAGGAAGAGGGCAAGCGCCGCGAACTTCGAAATTCGAACGGAACGATTCATTTAGCTGCTCCTTAAATAGCCAGTCAGAAATGACCAGTCAGCAATAATGCCGGGTGGCGTCGCGAAACGCAATCGCGAAATCGGAGCGATGGTGGGTTCGACCGCAATTAATTGCGGTTCTGAGAAAGGCTTTTGCGCGGCCGGCAAGTTCTTCGCGAGAGCAAACCGCTGCCGGCTTCGGAATTGTGCGCGGACACTTTATGATGTCGGCGTGATTAAATTTGCCGCTGTTCTTGTCCTGGAATTCTGTTTCATCCTCGTTTCCGCATTTGGCCAGAGTGAAGTGCCCAAGCTGCGCCTGCCGACGGTTGTCCGTCCGGTGAAATATTCGGCTGATTTGCGCATGACGCCGGGGGAGGATCATTTCGCGGGTTCCATCACTATTGATTTGGACGTATCGCAACCGGTTTCTACTTTTTGGATTCATGGCAAGGCATTGGTTTTTCACCACGCGACGATTCGGTTCGCGGGTGGGGAACAAAAAGTGGAACTGACTCCGGCGGCCGATAACAAGACCAGCGGCGGCGATTTCATTGCCGTCACCACCGGCATTCCTCTGCCGGCGGGACGCGCAACTTTGCAGATTCAATACAGCGGAGAAGTGAGCCGCACCCTGACTGACGGCGCATTTCAACAGCAATACGGGGAAGACTGGTACATCTTTTCGAAGTTCGAACCCGTTACTGCGCGCCGTGTGTTTCCGTGTTTCGACGAGCCGTCATTCAAGGTGCCTTGGCAATTGACGCTGCACGTTCCCAAAGACTTGAAGGCGTTTTCGAATACGGCGGTCGTGTCGGAGAAAGACGAAGCGAACGGAATGAAAGAAGTGCGGTTCGGGGAAACCAGGCCGCTGCCTTCTTATCTTTTGGCATTTGGCGTCGGGCCGTTCGATGTGGTGGAAACAGAACCGGTGGGGAAGAATCGACGGCCCAGCCGGATCATCGTGCCTCGGGGTCGCGCTGCGGAGGCAGAACCGGCGGCGTCTATCACTCCGAAGTTGATCGAGATGCTGGAAGAGTATTTCGGCACGCCGTATCCCTACGAAAAGCTGGATCAGATCGTGGTGCCGCTCACTACCGCATGGGGCGCCATGGAAAACGCGGGCTTGATTGCATACGGCGACTTCATTCTCTCTCCGAAAGCGCAAGACACCGAGGCGCACCGACGCAGCCGCGCCGAAGTTATGGAACACGAAATGTCGCATCAGTGGTTCGGCGACCTGGTGACGACCACGTGGTGGGATGACATCTGGCTGAACGAAGCTTTCGCGAGTTGGCTCACAGGCAAGCTGCTGAATGAATGGAAGCCGCAGTGGAATATCAAGGCGGAAGCCGCGGGAGGTCTTTCAGTGATGCGCAGCGATAGCCTCACCACCGCTCGGAAGATTCGGCAGCCGATTGAAGCTCCGGGCGATATCGCGAACGTGTTCGATGGCATCACCTACGGTAAGGGTCAGGCAGTGATTGGAATGTTTGAAAATTACATGGGGCCGAAGGAATTTCAGCGCGCGATCCGGGCGTATCTGCAGCAACACGCATGGGGGAACGCGACTAGCGCCGATCTGCTGGCTACGCTTGATTCGGTTTCGCCGGGCGTGGGGCCGGCGTTTTCTACTTTTCTGAATCAGGTTGGATTTCCGCTTGTGTCGGTGAAGGTTTCTTGTTCGGAAGGTGGCTCTAAGAACAGCGGCGCAAGTACTGTTTCGGCGACTCGCCTGGAGCTGGAGCAGCGGCGGTTTGTTCCGGTGGGAACTGCTGGAGCGACGGGTGTTGGAGCGACGAATACTGGGGCGACGGACGTTAGACCGACGGACAATGTGTGGTCGGTCCCGGTTTGCTCGACCTGGGGCGATCAGGGAGGAACGCATCAGGAGTGCACGTTGTTGACGAAGGCGACCGACCACTTTGATTTGAAGGCCGCGGTGGGCTGCCCGGCATGGTTTTTCGCCGATTCGAATGCCGCAGGTTACTACGCCGTGGCCTACGATTCAGAACTGGCCGACAAGCTCATCAAAAGCGGGTTTCCTCATCTTAAAGCCGACGAAGCCGCTGCTACTCAGCGGGATATCCAGCTCATGTTTTCTTCCGGTGTCGGGGATGCCGGGCAGCAGCTCGCCTTCGTGAGCGAGTTTAGCCGCAGCTCCAACCTCGGACTGGTTCATCAAGCCGCCGGCACAGTTGACGGACTGAGCGACTTTGTCCCAGATGGTTCGCGCCACAAATATGCGCAACTGATTCGTTCCTTGTATGGAGCGCGTGCCCGAGAACTTGGCTGGACGCCGAAGGCGGACGAATCTTATGAGGTCAGGCAACTCCGAATCCAGCTTCTGCCGCTGGTGGCGACCGATGGTGAAGATTCTGAGCTCGCCGCGCAAGCGGCTTCTCTGACGCAGCAATGGTTGAAGGATCATGAATCCCTGGATGCGGATATGGTGGAACCGGTGCTCTCGACCACGGCTTTCCATGGCGACCGCGCTTTATTCGATCGGCTGGTGGATGAAATCAAGGAGGATAAAGTTCAGCGCGAGCGTTCATGGATGATCAGCGCGTTGACTTCATTCCGCGATCCGGCAATCACACGCGCGCGATTGGATTTGATACTCGGCAAGGGCATCGATCCCCGGGAACTGCAATACACCCTTTTTAATTCTTCTCGCGAGGCGCGCGAGATCGTTTGGGACTTCGTGCAACAGAATTTTGATGCGATCAACTCCACGATTGCCGGGGCGCGCGGCATTCCGTTTGGTGCTTACCTTCCGCTGACGGCTGCGGGCTTCTGCGATGCGGCGCATGAGCAGCAAGTTGAAAAGTTCTTTCAGCCTCGCATCGCTGGCCTTCCGGGGGGCGCTCGTTATTTGGCGAATTCCTTGGAGCGCATAAGGCAGTGCAGCGCGCGTGCCGGAGTCGTGATGCCCGCGATCGTCAACTTCTTGAATAAACAATAGGTTGGCGAGAAGGAATCCTTCCGGCGCGAAGTTTTATTCGCGGGTCAATTCGGCGATTAACTGTGCGTGTTGCGGGTGCTGTTGCTGCAAATCACGGCGGCGGGCGAGTTCGAAGTCTTCGAAGTCGAACCCGGGAGCTACGGTGCAGCCGACGAGGGCGAATAAATTGTCGGCGCTTTCGTCGCTGACGGGTGGAGCAAGTCTTGACGCGAACCAGCGTCCCGCTTTCACAACGGCCTGATAAGTTTCGCCGGCTTCGGAATCCGAGCCCAGAAGAATCTTCGAGTAGCTGCCGTCGAGGTCGATTATGTGCACTTCCAGCGATGCTCCGGAATAGAAGTGCCAGAGTTCATCAGAATGCAAGCGATGGAATGCAGAAAATTCCTTTCCCTGTAAAAGGAAGTAGATCGCAGTCGAGGCGGCGCGTGATCCGGCGAACTGAGCAGGGAGGCTGTTCTTCGTCAAAATCGTGTCAGACCGATAGGTCTGCCGGTAGTGGCCACCTTCGGGATGCGGCGCTAGATCAAACTTATCGATCCAGTAGGCTGCCGGCTTTATAGATGATTTTGTTTGGGTCATCGGCATTCAACCGCTGGCTTCGTGCGTATGATCAGAAAAACCGTGTAATGCCCTCTTCGAGAACCACTACTTTGTCTTTCACTCCGGCCTTCACCGCCTCGCGTTCCAACAATTGAAGCGGCTCTTCGATCGGCTCGTGCGACAGCCGAAACGTGCCGTAATGCATGGGGACCATCCATCGCGCTTTGAGATCGACAAAAGCGCGGGTGGCGTCCGCTGGGCTGGTGTGGACGTTGCGAAACTGCGGTGGGTTGTAGGCGCCGATGGGCAGCAGCGCCAACTCGGGTGAGAGGCGGCGGCCGATCTCGCGAAAACCGGCGAAGTAGGCGGTATCTCCGGCGTGGTAGACGGAGTGTTTCGCGGTGCGCAGGACGTAGCCTCCATAGCCCCGATGAGAATCTTTCAAGACGCGCGCTCCCCAGTGGCGTGACGGAACGTGGGTGATATCGATGGAGCCGTGGCGATAGGTGTTCCACCATTCCAATTCGACAATTTGTTCGTACCCCAGATCGGCGACGAGATCGAATAGATGATGCGGCACGACCAGCGTAGGCGCGGTTCCGGTCTGGCGGCGGGTTTGGCGCGCGATGGTACGCAGAGACTGGCGATGCAGATGATCGAAGTGCGCGTGAGTGACGAGCACCAGATCCATCGGTGGCAGATCGCGCAAATTTACTCCGGGTTGACGGAGGCGTTTAAGAACGAAAAGCCAGCGCGCGAAATTGGGATCGATGACGACGTTCTTGCCTCCGATTTGAAGGAAGAAACTGGAGTGCCCGATAAAGGTGACGCCGAGTTCGCCATTCGAGGCGAGCTTCGGTTTGTGAGTCGAGCCCGTGCGCGGAGTGACGACGGAGTGGCGCACGAGCCGGGTGAACTGTCCCGCTCGCTTGCGGAGCGCGGGATTTTTCAACGAGGACTTTAATGTCATTTGGATCGCGTCACCAGCATTATCGGCTTTGTCGGATTACTTCTCCAGTGCCATTGGATGCTCGGCAAGGTTGTGGCGGCGCGAAGGTTACAACTCACAGCTGGCGACTGGCGCCTGCGCAGCAGCTTCATTTATGCATTTATGTTGCAGCCTCTTTGCGCCCACCCTATTTATAATCAAAACCTCAGACGAAACGGTTCTTGAAGGGATGACGTCGATGCGCGTTGCTTTCTTAGGCTTAGGAATTATGGGACGTTGGATGGCCACCAACCTGGTCAAAGCCGGGCATGAAGTCTCTGTCTGGAATCGAAGCCCTGGCCGAGAGGTGCAAGGCGCGCGCAGCGCTGCTTCTCCGGCGGACGCGGCCACTGGGGTGGAAGTGGTGTGGATGTGCGTCTCCGATACGAAGGCGGTGGAGGGTGTTTTGTTTGGGCCAGAAGGCGCAGAGGCGGTGCTGACCGCAGGCACGATCATTGCGGATTCGAGCACGATTTCGCCATCCGCCACGCGACGCTTTGCCGAGGGCGTGAAGGGGCGGGGAGTGGATTGGGTGGACGCTCCGATGACCGGTTCAAAGATCGCCGCCGAAGCGGGGCAGCTTATTTTCATGGTCGGTGGCGACGAAGCGGCGTTGGCTCGTTTGCAGCCGCTTTTTCAGGCGATGGGGAAACAGGTTTTCCATATGGGCGAAACCGGCAAAGGGCAAGCCACAAAGCTGGTGATGAATCTGCAGATCGCACTGATCTACGAAGGATTTGCGGAAGCGCTCACATTGGCCGCCAAGCTAGGCGTGGATGTAGAGAAATTGTTGCCGCTGGTGCAGGCCTCCATGGTGCGGTCGGGAGTGGTGGAATACAAGGCTCCCTTTATATTGAAGCGCGACTTTTCCCCGAACTTTCCGCTGCGGCTGATGCTGAAGGATATTCGGTTGGCGCTTGAAGCGGCGAAAGAAGTGCGAGTGCGACTACCGGGCCTTGAGGCCGTGGAAGAAGTCTATGACTTGGCGGCCGAAGAGGGGCAGTCGGATCTGGATTATGCTTCCACGCTGACGTTGCTCGAGAAGTGGGCCGGAGTTGAGGTTAAGGCTGCGTCGTAAAGGACGGGCGAGACGCCCGTCCCCACGAACGGGGTCTTACTTCTTCGCAAACGAACGGATGTAGTTCACCATATTCCAGATGTCGTCATCCTTGGCGCGATTGTCTTCCGGCGGCATATCCGCACCCTTGCCATTTCTCGTTATATAGAAGAGTTCGCCGTCGGTGCGATTTTCATGGCTTGCGAATTGGTGAAGTCGGGGATGTTCTTGTAGTCCCCTCCCATATCGCCTTTGCCATCGCCGTTGTTTCCATGGCACATGGCACAGTCGATGCCGTACATTTTTTTGCCCTTGGCGAGCGACTCGGCAGTCGGCTTGACGGGATTTGCCTTGGCGGCAGCTTCGGGAGGGACTTTGTTGTCTGGGGGCTTGGCCGGAGGCTGATCGCTTTGTGCCCACAGCCCGAATGTGAGAGTCAGCAAAATTGGAACGGCAACTTTGTTTTTCAGCGCACACCTCCTGTTCGGGGTACGTGAAACCGATAACAATACTCCTCATCCGCAGGAGTGTACACGCGAAATTCGCGAGGCCAGAAACTCGGCAAGATCAGGCCTTTGGGGGCAATTCCGTGACTCCATGTCGTCGGTGTGTCGTCTCTCGTTACGCCCGTAACCCCTTTACCCAGCGAGCATTACAGAAGTATTACAAAGAGTTGCGCGTACTCTTGGTATTGTCCTAGTGGGCATTCCTACAGATCATTCGGAGAGATAGACGATGAGCGAGACCATGCGCGAGACAATTAATGAAGTCACCTGCGAGACCATGCGCGAGGGCGGGGAAGGCACGAATCGCCGCGAACGCGCGAGCCGCGACGGATTCAATTGGGGCACGGCGATTGCGATGGGACTGTTCCACGTGGGCGCGGTTGCGGCATTATTTTTCTTTACCTGGCCGGCATTTTTCGTCGCTTGTTTCTTGTGGTGGGTTTCCGGCAGCCTCGGCATCGGCATGGCCTATCATCGCCTGCTGACACATCGTGGATACAAGACTCCGAAGTGGGTGGAATACTTTCTGACCTGGTGCGCGACGCTGGCGCTTGAGGGCGGGCCGATTTTCTGGGTGGCGACGCACCGCATTCATCATCAGTTTTCGGACGACGAAGGCGATCCGCATTCGCCGGTCGATGGCAAGTGGTGGGCGCACATGGGCTGGATTTTATCCGGCAAGTCGATGCATCACGACACGACGACGCTTGGACGCTATGTGCCGGATCTCACCAAAGATAAAGTTCAAGTTTGGCTCACCAAGTATCACTGGACATCCAACGTAATTGTCGGCGTGATTCTATTTGCGATCGGCGGACTACCCTGGCTGTTGTGGGGAGTATTCGCTCGCGTCGTCGTCGGACTACACGCCACCTGGATGGTGAACTCGGTGACGCACCTGTGGGGCTCGCGGCGCTTTGCCACGAAAGACCTTTCCACCAATAATTTTTGGGTCGCGATGGTGACGTTTGGCGAGGGCTGGCACAACAATCACCATGCGCATCCGGTTTCAGCGCGGCATGGATTGAAGTGGTATGAGATCGATTTGAACTGGTACGGCATTTGGGCGCTGAAAAAATTGGGATTGGCGCGGCATGTATATAAGGTCGATATCGAGAAGCTTCCGCCGAAGCCGGCGTTGACGCGGGATGTGAAGGCGGCAGCGGTTTTAGCGGCGGCTGCCGGCAACGACTAGACATTTCACCAAAGAGTACGCGTGCGCAAAGAAAATCGGGGGAACTAACCCCGGTTTTTCTGTTTTGCCGGCATTTCCCGGCGCACTCGGCGTCTCGGCGGTGAAATCGCTACAATCTCCCTGTGCGGATCATCAGCCGGCAGAAGGCGATTTATTTCTTTCTATCGTTAGGCGTTTGCCTGGCGGCGCTGGCGGTTGCGGTCGGCAGCGGCTGGATCATCCTTAACTGGCGCGAGGACGTCAGGGTTGTTCTTGGCATTATTTTCTTCGGCGCGATCGCGGCGGGTATTGTCCTCAATACGATTTTTCTAGTCCGCGAGATTCGGCGCAACGAGCAGCACGATTCTTTTATCAATGCGGTGACGCATGAATTGAAGACGCCGATTGCGTCCATACGGCTTTACCTGCAAACGCTGCAACGACGCGACGTGGCGGAGGCGCAACGCCGGCAGTTTTACGAGTTGATGTTGCTCGATACTGACCGATTGATGCATACCGTCGAGCAGGTGCTGAAGGCGGGCGAGGCGGCGCAGAAGAAAAGTCGCGGGCAGCGGTTGCCGGTGGAATTCGACACGCTGGTGCGGGAGTGCATGGAACTGGCGCGAACGCGGCATCACTTGCAGGCAGACGACCTGGAATACCGCGAATTGCTTTTCCCGGCAGCGAGCGAATCCTCACCGGGCCAGTCTCGGCCGAGCACCGCTCTGGAGAGCAAGGCTGGGCTTAATGGTAATCGCGCCCGCATTCTTGGTGATCCGGAGGAGTTGCGGACGGCGGTCTCGAACCTGTTCGACAACGCAGTGAAGTACTCCCCCGACGGAGTGCACATTTCGGTGGAGCTGGATGCTTCCGATGAAGAGCGAGTCGTGCTGCGGGTTCGCGACCGCGGCGTCGGCATTCCGGAGCAGGAATTGAAGCGCATCTTCAAGCGTTTCTATCGAGTGACGCAACGCTCCCTATCGCAAGTGAAGGGTACGGGGTTGGGACTGTTCATCGTGCGCTCGATCGTGCGCAAACATGGTGGACGCGTCTTCGCGCAGAGTGAAGGCGCGGGCAAGGGAACGACCGTGATCGTCGAATTGCCGCGAAAAGTGAGTGCGGCATGAGCCGCGTTCTGGTGGTGGAGGATGAAGCGCACCTGGCCGATGGGTTGCGCTTCAACCTGCAGGCTGAAGGTCACGCGGTGGAAGTCGCTCGCGATGGCGAGACGGCGCTGAACAAGCTGCTGGAAAAAAAAGAATACTTCGACGTTGTCGTTCTCGATGTGATGTTGCCGGGGAAGAGCGGCTTTGATGTTGCGGCTCTGCTGCGCGAAAATAAAAATTACGTACCCGTTCTGATGTTGACAGCGCGTGGGCGCCCTGAGGACGTTCTGCAGGGATTTGCGTCGGGAGCGGACGACTATCTGCCGAAGCCGTTCGAACTGGCGATCCTGATCGCACGACTTGAGAGCCTGCTGCGGCGCAGTGTTTGGATGAAGAATGCGGAGATCGCGACCTCCGACTCATCGGGCGCGGTTGCAGACTCCCCACCCAGGAGCCAGCCAGAAAGATCGGCCGACAACTTTGTTTTTGCGGGCAAGATCATTGATTTTGCGGAACTCGAGCTTCGATCGCTGGGCAATACCATCCACCTCACTGTGATGGAGGCTGAGTTCTTGCGCTATCTGGTACGAAGCGATGGCAAAGTCGTGTCGCGCAAGGCGATTCTCGAGGAAGTATGGGGGTTGCACGAGGATACCGATACCCGTGCCATCGACAATTTTGTCGTGCGGTTACGGCGCTACATTGAAGAAGACCCATCGCGGCCCAAACATTTACAGACCGTCCGCGGAGTTGGGTACCGCTTTGTGGCGCAACCAGAGTAGCCAAAAGAATCCGGAGCGCGGCACCAACGGCCCGCGCTCCGGGATTCGCGATTACTGATTCGCCATTACTGGTTCACGACGAACGATAGGAAAAACGGTCCTGCGCCGGCGTTGCCCACCGGCAGCGCGCCGCCTTTCCCGATGCGAGTCTGGTCCCCGTAGAGATACCAACCGCTAAGCGCGCCCTGCTCGTTGGTCGACCCAACCCCAGCAATCGCCTGGTTGTTTGTGTCGAGAGTGAAATAGACAACGAAGTAGTAGTCGTTCAGCGGCGAGAGTGCGCCCTTCACTACATCGAGCTTTATAAAACAGGGATTGGCGGCGGAAACAGGCTGTGTCGGACAAACCGTCTTGCTGGACAGGGCGATACTTGGATCCGAAGACTTGTTGAGCGTGAGCTTTTTGGTCGCTGTGATGGTGGATCCATTGCGAGGCGTGGTGTATAGGACCATATTGCCGATGTCGGCGGTCGACCCGCCGGTAAATCCGATGTAGAGGCCGGTCGAGGCGGAGGCTGCGCCCATCAGCGACGCTCCGGGAATGAGAACAAGCGCTGACATGCCGTCCCAAGCCGGATTGCTGGAGCTAACGATCGTACCTTGGCCTTCCACGATATTGGCCAATGCGGCGACTGGCGGAACGACTTCCTCTGGAACTTGCGGAGCGACTTCCGCATCTTGCGCGAACGCGCAGGCGGCCAATAGAGACATGGTCAAAGCGAACATTACGAATCTGTTGAAAGTTTTCATCGGGATCTCCCCTTTTCAAAATTTGTGTTCGGCATTAGCCGGTGTATTTCGTCTTTTATCTCGGAAATCGCGATCATCGATTGCGGTCGTCAATCACGATCATCGAAACGAGAGTGTTTCGTCCGATTCGCTACCTAATTGCTCATGACGTACATGAGGAAGTAGGGTTGGGCGCCGCTGTTTCCCGCCGGAATCGAACCCCCGACCGCGATACGCGTTTCGTCAGTGCCGCCGATGAACCAGCCATTGAGGCTGCTCAGCGGAAATTTTGGGACAGTCGCTCCGATGCTGGAATTGTTGGAGTCATTCGTGAAGAACACGACGAGGTAGTAATCGTTAAGTGCGGATAGGGAGACCGCGACCGGATCGAGCCGAACAGTGCACGGGTTGAACGAAGAAATTTCGACTATCGGACAGACCGACGGGCTGGCCAGGTTGATGCTCGGATTGCTGACGCCGCCGAGTTTTACCGGTGTCGCGGCAGTGATGGTAAGGCTGCCGCGCGCGGTCGTGTAGAGAACCATGTTGCTGATGTCGGCCGTGCTGCCCGCCGTGAATCCGATATAAAAGACGGTGTTCGCACTGGTGATCGGAATCAATCCCGCTCCCGGAATGGCGTTCAGAACTGAATAGTTAGCCCAACTGGAATTGGCACCAACTGGTCCGACTACGCCGCGCACCAAATTCAACGGCTTCGCAGCCGCAGCGGCTTGCTGCGACAAACCAAGGACTAAAACTGCGGATGTCAGTAGGGTCAGCGTTGCAAACTTGAAAATACCTTTCATTGAAAGTCTCCTGATTCAGAATTTTTATCTTCGTTCGAGTACTGCGAGCCGTCGGAAGGGATCGCGTCGGATCCAGCGATCGTTTTTCCAACGAACCGCCCTTAGTTGTTCATGACATACATGAGAAAGTTCGGCGCGCGGTTGCCTGCACCGGGCAATGTTCCACCAACTTTGAGACGGGTATAGTCCGTACCACCGAAATAATTTCCTACGATTGAAGTTTGTGTGGGACTGGGCTCGGCTCCGCCAATACTCGAATTGTTGGAGTCGCTGGTGAAATAAACCATGAAGTAGTAATCGGACGAAGGCGTCATGGTTAGTGTCGTCGGATCGAAACGAACTATGCACGGGTGAGCGGCAGAAGGCGCCACCGGGCAGATCGTAGTGTTAGACAGGTTGATGCTGGGACTCGACGACCCACCCAATGTGACGGGGGTCACAGCGGTCACCGTCAGGCTGCCGCGCGCGGTGGTGTAGACGACCATATTGGAAATGTCCGCCGTGGTACCAGCGGTAAACCCAAAATAGAAGACAGTGGTTGTGCTGGTGATCGGAAAGAGCGCGTCACCGGGGAGAATGTTTTCCACGGAGTAACCGGACCAAGAGTTGTCGGTACTGACCGCTCCGATCACGCCACGAATCAGATTCTGAGTGGTGGTTGTTGGTGGTTCTTTCGTGGCTGCTGTCTGCGAAAAAGCATACGAGGAAACCATGAACATCCCTACGAACATCATTACGAACACCACGACGGTCATCGTCGCGAACTTGTAAACCGTTTTCATTAGGAGTCTCCTTATTGAATTGTGCAATCGAGGTTCTGCACCACGTACCACTCCCGGTGCGTTAGGGGGGAAGGATTTGCCGGACTGCTCGCAGCTTTACCGCGAGCGCGAAGAGCGCATGAAACCTCCGGCGCGTGAATGCCCACAGCAATCAGCGGATCCGGCAGTTGTTGGAAGCCCATGTCCTTTGGGGGAATTCTTGAGGACGATGAACTAAAAGGTGCGCTAGTCTGCGCACGAACTATGCATTTTCTTCGACTATCTTGTCAATGTGAAGGAGTTTGCACATGTGCAAGACTGGGGCGAAATAGCGTTCTTAATTTGTTGCAAATGTGTGAGAGTGGCCGATGGACGGGCGCTCGGAAGGTGTAGACTAGCGGCAACGCGGAGCATAATAGAATCCGCGTCCAGTCGAATGGAGTTGGGGATTATGAAGTTAATGGTTAAGAAAACAAGAAAGCAAGAAGGATTCTCACTGATTGAATTGCTGATCGTGGTAGCGATCATTTTGATCATCGCTTCGATCGCGATTCCGAATTTGCTGCGCGCGCGTATGTCAGCCAATGAAGCTGCTGCGGTAGGAGCAGTAAAGGCCGTCAACTCGGCGCAGATTTCGTACAACTCCGCGTATCCGACGGTTGGCTATGCTGCGACCCTTGCCGCCTTGGGCGGCACGGCCTGCGCTCCGCCGACTCCGGGCAGCGCCTGCCTGATCGACTCCGGACTGGCCTCGGGCACAAAGAACGGGTACACCTATGTATTGACAGCGACGGGAACTCCGTCTGCCGCCTACCAGATCGTCGCGTCCCCCACAGTACCGAACCAGACCGGCACACGCTACTTCTGTTCATTCGCGGACGCCGTGGTGCGATCTTCCGAATCCGCCATTGCTACTTGCGACGGAAGCATTACTCCCATGCAGTAACGGCACCGACTCAGGCGGTGTGAGATAAATCAACGCTGCGTGTTGAAATCCCTCTCGATATCCCCACTTTCGGAATAGAAGAAAGGGATATCTTGCGCCATTGTGTCGTACTTTCCGGTCGAATCCTTTTGTCCGGCGTACAACACTACCCAGTCGCCTTCATGGAACATGGACATGCGCGGGAGTGAGCGTTCGTCGATGTTCCAAAGAAAATGCACTGCATACCATCCTGGTTTCTGCCCCTCGAAGCGGTAGTGGCCGTCGGCGTCGGCGGAAGCAGTCGCGACATCATGTGTACAGTGATCTAACTTCCGCAGCATCCTGCGATTGCCTTTTTTGCGGGCAAAGATTTTGGCGCAGCGTTCGTCGTCAAACGACTGAAGAAACACTGCAGCGTCGTTGATGGGGTTGCCCCGTTGATGCAGCGATCCGCCGATCACATTGTGCGGGCTTTGAGATCCGGGGATTAGTGCAAGCAGCAGACAAACGAGGGTGGAGTTCCCAATCGCTATCGACATCGAAATTCCTGCTCTCCGCGAACAAATCAGTCTGGTCGCGGGCGTCAGGTTGCAATAGAGGCGAGTTCGAGTCAATGCGCAGCAAATCAATCGCGAATCGTTGGGGATGTCTTTGAAAAACAGCTACTTTCGAAGACAAATCGCCTGAATCTGAAGGTAGCTCTATCGCATGGAAGTGAGTTCTTCTCACGCCAACTAGGGAGTTTTTGGCTGATGGCTGAAAGCTGGCCGACTGGGAGTTCAGTGTTGCTTGGCTGAGGAACTGGCGGCCAGTTCCCGAAACAAGCTTAACAACGACGATGCCTTTTTTTGGTCAGAAAGATTTTCGAGCGCCACCGTCGCGGTGAAATGCGGCGAGGTAGGGTTGAATCGGATCCCCAGGAAATCCTTGTCCCGCCAAGCGGCCAAAGCGTTTACGACCGGGCTCAGCTCGACGGGCCAGTCTTCTCTAGTGGTGAGGATAACGGGGCCGGGACGGGTAATGGTCCAGGAGCGATCACTGCCTGACTTCTTCGACGTGTGATCCTTCGGGCTCACCGTATACGTTCCGATGCTCTTTGACCCCGGAATTTTCGTGCCAAAACTCTTCGCTCCGGAATGGCCTGCCCAGCGATGGCGAATGACGTCGAGATGAAATCCGGGCGGGAATCCCATATCGGCTTCGAAGGTAAGGGTTTCCTGCTGCTGGCGCCATCGGCTCATAAACCACTGGAAGGGAAGCGGGCGGGGCAAAAGACGGATGGTGAGGCGCGCATCCTCAAACCAGCGCGAAGAAAGGTTCAAAGAAGCCTTCAGCCGGGAGCTGCTGGCTTGCCATCGCAGATCTGCCACGTGCCCTTTTCCCAGGCAGGCTGCCTGCACCCAGTTCAAGACATCACTGGCGCGTCGCCGATTGTAGCGGGCAAACCATGCGTACCAGAGACAACAAAGCGCTGCCGCTGCGATTGCGTCGATGAGGAGGAAACGGGCCACGGAGAGTTACTGCCTCTGGCAGAAATCGTACTTCTAACAGATGCGACTGCGCAAGGGGAGGATTAGAAAAAAGACCGGGCTCCAGAGCCGAAATTGGAACCCAAGCTCAACGCGATCGTTCATGGTCGGTCTTTCAAGTTAGATCAAGGCGTGAGCGTACTATTCGATCGAGGTCAGCGTAAGCCGTTGCCGGAACAGGACCCGGTCCTGTCCGTTGTTGTCCAGCCGGACGTAGTACAGGTAGGGGTGGTTGCCAATCATCGAAAAATTCAGATCGGGTGCGTTCGGGTCGATCAAAGAAAAATATGCGTAAAGCCAGCTGCCTTTGGGATCGTTCTTGAGAATATCGGCGAGCGTTAATACCAACATGGGCTTGGTCCAGTTAACCAGATCGGTCGAGGTGGTAAGGTACAGACCGGGCGGGCCTAATTCGTTGTCCCAATAATCCCATAAGGTTGCGACCAGAACGTTCGAAGCCTGATAAACGTTCAGTCCGTTCACGGCAAACATATACGGGACCGGCGCGTAGACGTGCTGTTCGGGGTGCGAAACCGGGCCGAGGTAGGGATCTACGAACGATAACGAAAAGTCATTGCCGTTCCAACCGCGCCACGACGCCGGATCCAACACATTCGTGGTCCGGATCGGCGCTCCTCCACTCGGCACGCGACAATGATGCGGTCCCGTTTGTCCTGAACAGCCGGTGGGCCAGTCGCCATCGTCAGTGACGACAGCGTAGTACCATCCGCCATACTGCACGATGTTGCTGTCGACGCTATAGCCCACCGGACCTCGATCGACGACGTATTTATAGGGAACTCCGACAACAAAGTTCGCGGGTGACTTGAACGAATGGAAGTGGTAGCCGCCATCTTTCGATAGGTGATAAGTATCGGAGTCGTACTCGCAGTCGTTGAAGTTCTGCGAATGGCATTCGCCGGGATGTGCCCAGCCGTGATACTCCGTGTGGGTGAGGGCGGCGATCGTCTTGCCATCAAGGGTGTAGAAACTATCGAGCCAGGTTTGATCGTTGTAGTCGGCAGGATTGGGATCGTTCGCGGAGTGATGCGCCGCCTCGCAACTGTGCTGAACAGAATCCAAAGCTGGGCCGAGGCTCTGGAACATCTCGGAACTGGCGGCAACGAAATGAACCGTCCCCGTGTAATCGCGGAAGGCTCGGGCCATCGCATCCGGAATGTCATATTGATTGCACGAGTCTTGCGGCGTTTCGAAAACCGCCGTCCGCGGGCCCTCCAGTACGGCTTTGATCCGGGGAGTCTGGGCCTGGTTCTGGGCGGTCGCGGCTGCGACCATGGCTGCAAACATCGCGATGAGGGTTGCGGCCATCATCGCTGAGGCCCTGGATATGCCGGTCGGATGTCTGAGCGCGTGCCGCATGGATGGTCCTCCTAACCGCTGAATCAATTAAACCCGAGGTTTTGCAGATCGACTCGGCTGAGCCCTATTCTATCTTTCATTTTTGTGGTCTTCCGCGCCCTGCGACACAATCCCGCTACAATGACGGCGTGCAGTTTCGCATCCGCCAATTCGAAAAGACCGATTTCGACACACTCTGGCAGATCGACCAGGCATGTTTCGATCCCCAATTGGCGTACTCGCGGCCTGAAATGGCTTCGTACATCCGTCGGCCAGGAGCCTTCACTCTTGTGGCCGAAGCGGCATCTGGCACGCAAGGCTTCGTTGTGGCCGAGTCGCGCCGCAAAACCGGGCACATTATAACGATCGACGTGATCGCGGAAGCTCGACGGTCAGGAGTCGGCTCCGCTCTGCTGCTGGCGGCGGAGGAGAAGTTGCTCATCGCAGGCGTTCTGGTGGTCGCGTTGGAAACGCCAGTCAGTAACGAAGCCGCGATTCGCTTCTACAAGCGAATGGGATACTTCGTGGAGAAGACCGTGGCCGGATATTATTCTGGACAGCTGGACGCTCTGGTGATGACAAAAGAACTGGTACGGCCGCAAGCGAAGATCCCGCCTACCGCAAAGAAGGAAGGGGCTCGATGAAGATTGCAATTCAAGGAGAACTCGGCTCGTTCAGCCACGAAGCGGCTGAAACCATGTTGCCGCGCTCAACTCTCGTGCCGTGTGCGCGGTCGTTAGAAGTATTTGACCGCATCAAAAGCGGGACGGTCGATGGCGCGGTGATTCCGATCGAAAACTCGCTGGCAGGTTCGGTGGCGGAGCACTTCGATCTTCTGCTGAGCCGCGAGGTTTATATTCTTCGCGAATTTCGTTTGCGCATTG
Organism: uncultured Acidobacteriaceae bacterium; assembly: GCA_963807725.1. Lineage (GTDB taxonomy): Bacteria > Acidobacteriota > Terriglobia > Terriglobales > Acidobacteriaceae > Acidiflorens. The sequence goes on along the minus strand of CAWECL010000016.1, from coordinate 275,341 downwards.
TCCACAACCTGATCGCTCCACCTGGAGTCAAGTTCCGCGACGTCCGGCGTGTGTTCTCGCATCCCGTGGCGCTCGATCAATGCCGCGACCTTTTTGCGAAGAATCCTCGCCTGGAGCCGATGCCGTTTTACGACACGGCGGGAAGCGTGAAGCACGTGGTCGCAGAGGGATTGCGCGATGCGGCCGGAATCGCCAGCCGCCGCGCCGCCCAAGTCTACGGTGGAAAGATTCTTAAGGCCGGCATTGAAGATGACAAAAAGAACTTCACGCGTTTCTTCGAAATTAAGCGAGGAAAGCCAAAGCCGGCGGCTGGCGCGAACAAAACTTCGCTGGCGTTCAGCCTGAAGAACACTCCTGGAGCGTTGTTCAAGGCTCTCAGCGTATTTGCACTGCGCGACATCAGTCTGAGCAAGATCGAGTCGCGGCCCATGCGCGGACGTCCTTGGGAATATGTATTCTTCGTGGACCTGCTGCGCGGCGACGATCAGGATTCGCGCAACGCTCTGCGACATCTAAGTGAAGTAGCTGAACTTGTGAAAGTGCTGGGAGTTTATCCGGAAGTGTGAGCTGGTTGATCGATGTCTGATAGCAAGCTATCTATCAGTTCAATGCGCACCCCGATATTCCAGATCGATGCTTTCGCGACCCGATTATTTTCGGGAAATCCGGCAGCGGTCATGCCGATGAAGAGCTTTCCACCCGACGCGACCATGCAAGCCATCGCGGCGGAGAACAATCTTGCGGAGACGGCCTTCCTGGTTCGCGAAGGCGACGACTATCGTTTGCGCTGGTTTACTCCTGCAGTGGAAGTGCCATTATGCGGGCACGCTACTCTCGCCAGCGCTGCGGTAGTGATGGAACGGCTGGAACCCGGGCGTGTGAGAGCGGTCTTCCACACGGCAAGTGGGCCACTGACGGTCGAGCGGAAGAATGGAAGTTACGTTATGAATTTTCCGGCTCGCGCTTCTGAGCCAATTTCCGCTCCGACGGGATTAGCGGAAGCGCTGGGCGCGGTTCCGGTTGAAGTGTTTGTTAACGCCTTCAACTATATGGCGGTACTGGAGTCAGAACAGATTTTGCGGGGACTTACTCCTGATATGGCGGCGCTAGCCCGGATGGATCGTCCCGGCCTGATCGTGACGGCACCCAGTGACGACTCCAATTACGATTTTGTCAGCCGTTATTTTGCTCCGGCTAAGGGAATCTCGGAGGATCCCGCGACCGGAGCTGCGCATTGTATGTTGACTCCGTATTGGGCCCAGCGATTGGGCAAGACCTCGTTTCGCGCCTTCCAGGCTTCTCGCCGTGGTGCCGAGATTGTTTGCAGATTGGCAGGCGATCGGGTGGAGCTCGAAGGCTCTTGCGTCTTCTACTTAGAGGGCGAAGCGGAAAGCTGACGATTTCGCCACGGATCAATTTCCTTCCCGCTTATCTTTCCTCTTTACCGCGCCTATTTACCGCGGCGTAGATCAGCGCAAACAATCAGAAGCTGAAGCGACCTCCGATGGTTGGAGCAAAGTTGCTGTTGTGGAGATAGGGGACGCCGGGGCCATGAGGAATGGCGATGCCCAGACCGCCGGTTACATAGGAGTAGGCGAGTCCGGCGAAACCGTCGAAACGCTTGGTGAAGTGATGATCGGTGTAGAGCGACGTCTCGTTGAGGGTGCCGGCGCAGGAAGCGCGGAAACCGGCTGAGGGCGAACAGGTCGGCGGAACCCGGAAGTCATTCTGCCGCTGCTGATACCAGGACAGAGTGATATCGGTTTTCTTGTCGTAAGCGTATTTGGCGCCCGTCCACCAGATGTTCACCAGCTTTTCAGAGTCAAGGTTGTCATCTTCGACGCCGCTCATTAGATAACCGCCCTGGTCTTCGGCGCCAACACCCAATGGATTCGAGGGGTTGTTCTGCCAGATATATTCGTAGCCGGCAAAGAACTTGAAGGGTTTCCACGCATACTTGGCGGCGAACATCATGGCGTTGTTGTCGGTGACGATGCCGTAGACGGTGTTGCTGGGTGCGATCACATTGTTGCCCGTGACCTGGTTCGTGTTGATGCTGTTAACGGTCGACTGATATGGAGCCGCCGGACTCTGAGGCCCGAGCAAGGGATTCAACACGCTGATCGCCTGGTTGTAATGCTGGAAGACGAAGTCGGCGGAAAACTTGTGGTACTCTCCGCCGAGGTCGAATCCATAGGCGTTGTTGTGCGCGGATTCCGGCGTGCAGTCGCCGGCAGTCCAACCTGCGGTGCCCGAGTAGCAACCACCAGAGCCATCGGCGAATTTATACATCGCGCCGAAATGGACCGGCCCATAGGCGATGCGATACTTGACGGCATCATCCCAACGGCTGTCCTCAGTGTCGCCGCCACCGGCCATGGTGCCGTTGTAACCGATGTACGAGAAAGCATAAGCGCCGTTGGCCGGATCGTAGGCGAGCATCGCATCGGTACCGAGAGAGCGTTGACGACCGAAGGTCAGCGTGCCGAAATGCGTGGACGACACGCCGCCGTAATATTCGTCGTTGAAGGGTTGCCCCGCGCGCGCGCCGTCAATGGCGAAGGAGTAACTGCTCCGGGGAAGACCGTTATTGACGATCTGGGTGGCCGACGCGTTGGCGAGCAGGCCGGACTGCGGATTGATGCCGGTTGAGGCGTTGAACACGACGAACCAGCCCTCCGCGAATTGCACTTTGCCCCTGATGCCGAGACCCGACTGCTGGAGGTTATTTGGTGCGGCGAGGAAGCGACGTTGATAGCCGTTCCGGTTTACCAGCGATTCGCCCTCATAGTTATGGCCGTCGTTCGGCAGTCCGTGACTGACCCAGCCGAGGCCGATGTCATACGCACCGTATACGGTGATGCCGTGCCAGCTCAATGTGCAATCGGTGGTAGCGAACTCGTGGCCGCTCGCGCAGGCGTCGGGCGCGCTGCGCTGCATCTTGATGTCAACCGTGGCGTCCAAGCCGGCGGCAAGGGTGATTCCGGTGCGCATTTCATCGCCAAACCCTTGCTTTGCCGCGCGAATGTCGATTCGTCCCAGAGCCAGGCCGGGCGCCTGATAGCGTCCCCCGCCGTCGGTGGTGGTGGTGATCGTCGCACCGGTATCGAGGTTCTTGATTGTGACCGCGACATCGGGAAGAGGTGCGCCGGTCTGCTCGGTCACCCTGCCGGAAACGCGCGCTCCGGTTTGCGCCCATGCAGATGACGTCCCGATCGCAAACCACAAAACGAGCAGAAAGGTCTGGGTCAGCAGCCGTGCGGGTCCCGTTGGAACGAAGCCGATGCGCGTCGAAGTTGTCCAACGGCCGTGCCGGAAAAGGATTTGCGAACTGTCAGAGCGTTTCATGATGAGTCACCTTTCCTGAGAATTCGTCTCGACATTTTTCTGCTGAAGAACCTTTGTCCTGTTTAAACAGGCAGCAAGTAATGACAACTGCTTTTAGTCAGAATCCTGGGAATCGTGGAGTGTACATGAAATACGATTTGGATGTCCAAATCAATATAGTTATGGATTTTTGTGAAGGGGTCTCCCACACGATGTCAAGCATAGGGCAACAGTTGACCCTGCGCGACGATGGCGGTACGATTCCCATCCGGTGCGGAAGAGCGTCAAATCCCGAAGGCCCCCTGATGAATTGCTGCATCTTCGTGACGCGGCTTTGCAGTTGGGAATCAGCTTCCCGACCATCAAGCAGTGGATCTACAAAAAGAAAGTTGACAGCGTCCAGACGGTTGGCGGACACCATCGCATCCCGCAGAGCGAAGTGGATAAACTACTTTTCAAAACACGCGGCAAAACAGAAAAGGAACGCTCCCAGGCCATTCGTCGGGTCAGCGGACGCAATCAACTGGTGGGACGGATTGATTCCGTCCGAATCAGCGGGTTGATGGCGGAGGTGAAAATTTCAATTGGCGGCCAGCAGATCACCTCGATTATCACCGCGAGTTCCGCCCGCGAAATGCAATTGAAAACCGGACAGACCGCAGCCGCTCTCATTAAGGCGACCGAGGTCATGATCCTGCGAGTGTGATCGCGGTGTTAGGCACCAGACAGTTCCGTGCGATTGCATCGGCAGAGTCCTGCTTGATCCCGAAAAATCTGGCGCTGGTCAAAACCCGGGAGTGGATTTCGTGGTGACTTGCCGATGAAGTGAGGAGCGCGGGCGTCCTCGCTATCTGCTTAAGCCCCGCAAGGAGCCTTTGGGTCGGAGGGCGGGCTCGACCTCAGTTCCCGCCAGTTACTCCGGTGGGCCGAAGTCCCTTTCGAGTATTGCAAAAGGGGAAAAAAGGTCTAGAATTCAACAACCTAGCCTCAAAGTTTGCATCTTTTTAGTGGTATAGTTCATCCAAGTTGAGTGAAAGTCACTCAAGGCAAAAATATGGTTGACATCGTATCTTCTGAAAACACTTCCTACGAAATTACCGAACGCTCGCTGCCCATTCTGCCGGTCCGCGACACCGTTCTTTTCCCGCACGCTGTGCTTCCTCTGACGGTCGGGCGCGAAAGCTCGGTGCAGCTGATTAACTCGTTGGGCGATGACAAAACGATTGTCGTCGTTGCCCAGCGCGAGGCCCGCGTGGATTCGCCGCAGCCCACTGACCTGTACAGCATTGGCACGCTGGCGGTGGTCCACAAAGTTGTCAAAATGCCTAACCAGAGTCTCTTCGTTTTCGCCGAAGGGCTGGAACGGGTAAAGCTCGCGGATTTCGCGCAGCTCTCGCCGTTCATGCGCGCCCGCGTTACGACAATCGCGGAAGTGATTCCGCCGAAGGATTCCGAGATCGAGGCATTGCAGCGCAATGTCTTGACCTTATTCCAGCAGATTGTTGCCGGATCGCCCACGCTTTCGGACGAGCTGTCGACGGTCGCGATGAACATCGAGGAACCGGGAAGGCTGGTGGACTTCATCGCCTCATCGCTGCCTTCGCTGTCGACATCCGACAAGCAGGAGACGCTGGAGACGACCGATGTCCGCGTGCGCCTGGAAAAAATCAATCAGCATCTGGCCAAAGAGCTGGAAGTGCAGCAACTGCGCAACAAGATCCAATCCGAAGTGCAGGATCGGGTGCAGCAGACGCAGCGTGAGTACTATCTGCGCGAACAGATGAAGGCGATCCAGAAGGAACTGGGCGAGCAGGACGAAGGAGCGCGCGATACCGAGGAGCTGAAACAGAAAATCGAATCCGCGGGCATGCCTGACGAAGTGAAGAAAGAAGCGCTAAAGGAACTGGGACGCCTGGCGCGCATGTCGCCGATGGCTGCGGATTATTCGGTCACGCGGAATTACATCGAGTGGCTGGCCGTTCTGCCGTGGGCAAAGACTTCGGGTGGAGAGATCGAAATCCCGAAGGCGAAAGAGATTCTCGACGCGGACCACTACGATTTGCAGAAGGTGAAAGACCGTATTCTGGATTTCCTCTCGGTGCGGCGATTAAAGCCTGGGATGAAGGGGCCGATACTGTGCTTTGTCGGACCTCCTGGCGTGGGAAAAACCTCGCTGGGAAAATCGATTGCTCGAGCTTTGGGACGCAAGTTCGTGCGTCTCTCACTGGGTGGAGTGCACGACGAGGCCGAGATTCGCGGTCATCGGCGCACTTACATCGGCGCGTTACCTGGACAAATTATTCAAGGAATTCGGCGCGCTGAAACCAAGGATCCGGTTTTCATGCTCGATGAGATCGATAAAGTCGGGCGCGATTTCCGTGGCGATCCCGCGTCGGCGCTTCTGGAAGCGCTCGATCCGGAGCAGAACGCGACGTTCCGCGACAACTATCTCGACGTGACTTTCGACCTATCGAAGGTATTGTTCATCACCACGGCAAATATGCTCGATCCGATCGCGGAGCCGTTGCGAGACCGCATGGAGATTATTGAGCTTCAGGGTTACACCGAGGAAGAGAAGATTCACATCTCTTTCCAATATCTGATTCCGCGGCAGATTGACGAGAACGGAATCACGAAAGACCAGATCGAGTTTCCGGAAGAAGCGGTGAGTTACGTAATCCGTCACTACACTCGCGAGGCTGGAGTCCGTAATCTGGAACGCACGATCGGTACGATCTGCCGCAAACAGGCGCGTCGATTAGCGGAAGGGAAGACCGATAAGCTGGTCGTCACCAAGGAGATTGTGCAGGAATTCCTGGGTGGCATAAAAGTCCGGAGCGAAGGCGAAATCGCGGAGCGCACGAAACGAGCTGGCGTGGTTGTGGGCCTTGCGTGGACGCCTTCTGGTGGCGACGTTCTGTTCGTCGAAGCGAATCAGATGAAAGGCAAAGGTGGACTGACGATCACTGGGCAGATTCAGGATGTGATGCGTGAGTCGATGCAAGCTGGACTGAGTTGGGTGCGTTCGAATGCCAAGGAGTTGGGCATTGACGACGAATTCTTCGCCAATCACGACATCCACATTCACGTTCCTGCGGGAGCGATCCCGAAAGACGGTCCTTCGGCTGGAGTAACAATCGTGACTGCGCTGGTTTCGTTGTTGTCGGGCAAGCAGGTTCGTCCGCTGACCGCGATGACAGGAGAGATCACTCTGAGCGGCAATGTGCTTCCGGTTGGAGGCATCAAAGAAAAGGTTCTAGCGGCGAAACGCGCTGGAGTGCACGATGTGATTCTTCCGGCGGAGAACAAAACCAATGTCGAAGAAGATCTGACTCCGGAACAGTTGCACGGATTAACCACGCACTACGTCAAGACCATCGACGAAGTGCTGGAGTTCGCTTTGCCGACTACTCGCCGCGAGGAACTGCAAGATGCGTTGGAGCGCGAGAAGGTGTTGAGCAACTAATCGGAGATTTTTTCAAAGTTCTTAAATGCCAGCCCAAAATAGGGGCTGGCATTTTTTTGCCGCGGCATTTTTCTATTTCGCACTCTTTCCTCTTTCGGCCTTTCCCCCGGCTCTGTAATATTTCCCTGAGCATTTCTTGACACCCGCAGGGCTCTTGACAGCGATAGGGCTATTTATCGCTGCACCGATGGGGACGCGACTGGGAGTATGGCATGACAGCGTTAGTGGACAGAATACCGGACGATTTCAAGCCACTTGCGTCGCTGTGCATTGGGGCGGTCATGCTGGTGTGTCTGGTTCTGTTTCATGGAACCTGTCTGCACTACATTCAGACGCAGCACAAGCGCGGCGTCCGGCGCCTGCTTTCGGGCCGGCCTCATCGCATCGCTGGTTCGCTGTTGTTCGGCTGGACGGTTTTCCTGATGCTTGATTTGCATGTCGCTGAAATTCTGATGTGGGCTTTTGCGCTCAGCCACATTGGACTGATCGTGCGCGCCGCTGACGCGATTTACTTTTGTGCGAACGCATACACTACGCTGGGATTTGGTACGGTCGATCTCGCGAAAGAATGGCGCAACATTACTCCCATTATCGCCATCTCCGGATTGTTTACCTTCGCGTGGACCACGAGTGCGCTGGTGAACGTGATCTCGACCAACGCGCGTCTTGCAGAGCAATTGGAAAACGAGCGCGAACTCGAAATCGAAATGCGTCGAGCATTGCGAAAACAGGAACGTGACCTGGTCGCAAAAGAAAGATCGGCCGAACGCGCCGAAAAATTGAAATCGACAACGACGACGCCAGGTGCCGGAACCTCCGTACTTGAGAGGTATCGTATCTGGCGCGAAGAAAGAAGAAGCGTGGCTACCGTGCGGCGCGAGGCCTTGTCTCAGTTGATGGACCTTCGCGGCAAAGAACGCGCAGACGAAGAGAAACTCGGCCCCGGAAAATTTCCGGGTTCCGATGACGGGGAGTAGCTGTCTCGAAATCAGTTTCTCCGACGGTCGAGACTCCTGTCCGGTGAGTCAGAACGAAATCCATTTCAGATTGTCCTGCGCCATCTGCAGGGCGTGCATGATCAGCTCGCCGGTCTGCTTGTCGATCATTTTTGTCGCCAGCATTCTCTTGACTTCATTCCGTTCGTATTCGATCGATGCGAGGTCTTTCAGAAGCGGAACGATCGCCTTGGGACGTTGGGGACCGATGGTCGTTTTGGTCAACTGCTTCGCGTGCCACTGTGCGTGAAAATCGCAAAAGTTCCGATTGAGAGGAGCAGGGGATTGGCAGCGCGATTGGTCCGGTTTGATGTGCTGGCAGTGGAGCATATCGGAATGAAGTACAGACATTTTTTGGTCCTCCGTTGTCGAAATGTTGATGAGTTGGTTATTAACCGCCGCTTACTGCCCACCCCAGCGCTCCTTGCATCAAAATCCCGGCTACCCCCACCCCCCCCTATTTCTATACCTTTGGAATCATGGGGTTACAAGGACATAATTCATTCTAAAGCACTTATACGTACATAATTCAGCCGTAAGGGGTTAGTGGAGAAATCGGTCGGTTTTGTCGATTTCGGACACTCGGTATCCAAACCCGTGGGGGATTGGGCGGGCAGAATTCTTTCGATCCTGACTCCGTTCGGTGTCTCCCTTCAATGACCGCCTTGTTAACTGCTTAGTCATAGGATTCGAGTGCGACATAGGTGCGGAATTCGTGGTTTCGCCGCGACGCGGCTCGATTGTTCTTGGCGCGTACCCACGGCTTACGCCGTGGGCTTTCTTGTTCCGTCGCTTCGCGACTGCTTTTGTCGAATGATCAGACATTCATTCGGTGGCGACGCTGTTGTTTAGCAGAGTTGCATCGCTGGAGTTGGCTGTCTAGGACGGTGATCACAGCGGGATTGTGATGAAAAGATTGCCGTGAATACGGGCGAGGACGCGTGTGGCTCACCATCTGAGCCCGCCGGTCTGCTGCTAGAAGAATTCCCCGAAAGAAGCGACAATAGCTGATTCGATGATGGCTACTGCTGCTAGACCGAGCCCCGTGTCAGTTCGTCCCAAGGTTGCGAGCGCCAAGCCTAAGCTTGGTCTGCGCGCATGGATGGAGCGCGTGCTGGTGGAGTGCGATCGGGCGGCGGCGGGATTTGATGCCGATCCGGTGCATGATCTGCGGGTGACTTTGCGGCGCTGCCGTTCGCTGGCGGATGGAATGATCGCGATTGATCCGGATTCTTCATGGAAGGAGATGAAGAAAGCGGGGCGAAAACTTTTTCAGGCGCTTGGCGAATTGCGCGACATGCAGGTGATGGAGGAGTGGATCGAGAAGTTGGGTTCGATGAACGGGGCTTCGAACGCATCTTCGAACGCATCTTCGGCGAACGGGTCTTCTGACGGATCGGCTCATGCGATGCAGAGCGATCCGGTCGCGGCCAAGTTGCTCGATCACATCCACGCTCGCGAAGCGGAATGCAAGCAGCGCGCGCTCAAGGACCTGAATCAGTTTGACCGCAAGCAGTGGCGGGCGTGGGCTCGGAGTTTGCCGCAGCGGGCGGCGCGGGTGCGCCCGGGGAGCGCGGTGTATCTGCATCTGGCGCTCGAAAAATGGACTGGGGCTTACGATCTGCACAAACGCGCTCTGCGGACGCGTTCGCAGGTTAGTTTGCACGAGCTGCGCATCGGCATTAAGAGGTTTCGTTATACGGTGGAGAATTTTCTGCCGCGACAACATGCGTCGTGGGGCTCCGATCTGAAAGAGCTGCAGGATCTACTGGGAGACGTGCACGATCTCGATGTTCTATGGGCGACGGCGGTGGAGATTGCGGCGTTTCCGGATACGGAAAGTCAGACGCGCTGGCGCGAGCGTTTGCATGCGGAGCGGGGCAAGAGGATCGAGCGTTACCGCGCGAAGATGGTAGGTAAGGAATCGCTGTGGCGCGTCTGGCGAGCAGAATTGCCGGCAGGGCCGTCTTTGCGGGCTGCGGCGCTGAGCCGTCTGCGTACCTGGGCGGGATATCTCGATCCGGACTTTTTGCATTCGCAGCGCGTGGCTCAGCTGACGCTGTTTTTGTACGACGGACTCAAGGCGGTGGGGCTGCTGACGGCGGTTGCCTCGGCCTCGAGTGGAGATCGTCCGAATGCGGATGACGATTGGCGCGGGATCTTGCAGGCGGCGGCGTTGCTGCATGACGTGGGCAAGGCGAAGGGACTCGACAACCACCAGAAAAATTCTTATCGCATGATTCGCGGGATGGCGCGGCCGTTGGGATGGAGCGCGCGCGAACTTGAACTGGTGGCGGTGGTGGCGCGCTATCATCGCGGGGCGTTGCCGCGTCCGCGGGGAAATACGATGCAGACGCTCGAACTTCCGGATCGAGCGGTGGCGATGGAACTGGCAGGGGTTTTGCGTCTGGCGAACGCGCTCGATTTTCGACATGACGCAGGTGCAGCGGAGGCGTTTCCCCGGCTTGAGGTTGGGCTGGTTGATCGTTCGGTGATGGTGCGGGTGACGGGATACTCGGCGCTGGATCGATCGGCAGAGAATGTTGCGGCGGCGCGACATTTGCTGGAGACGGTATTGCGGCGTCCGGTGGTGGTGCGGGGATTGCGCGTGGCGGCGGGACATGCCGCGGCGCCGGCGGCGAGAAGCGCGCGAACTTCACTTCCTGCGCGTCTTTCGCTTCGCTCAAGATGACCAATCTTTTTTGAAACGAACGGCAGAGACCGAAGCTGATCTGACACTTTTCAGAAAGCAGTTTCGCCCGGACACTTTCTTTGTGACTCATGCAAAATTAGTCTCGATGGCGGTAGCGTGGTTGCGGCGGTATCGGTGCGGCGTCGTGCTTAGCGAACAGGCATGCGTCAGCGGCGAGATGCCGGACGCGATTGGATGGAAGAAGGCGTGTCATTCGGTGCTGGTCGAGAGCAAGGTGTCCCGCTCCGATTTTCTGGCTGATCGCGAGAAGCCTTTTCGGCAGAAGCCGGAGACTGGAGTTGGCTGCGAGAGATATTATCTGGCGGCTCGCGGCTTGATACGGATGGACGAGCTTCCCGCAGGTTGGGGATTGCTGGAGGTTTCGGGACGCGAGATTGAGCGGGTCAAGCCGTCGGCAAAGAATCTGCGGTCGGCGATCGGATTTCAGAGCGAGATGAATCTTCTGCTGGCGAGTTTGCGGCGGGTGGAAATCCGGATTGAGCCGGAGAGTATTACCGATTTCCTGAAGTGGAAGAACCGGTTGGCGGAGTATAACCGCGGGCGATTGCCGGAAGGAGTGGTTGCGGCGGAAGAGGAAGCTAACGGCTTCCTGCTGGGGACGGCGGGCGATTGAGAGTGCCTTGAAGGGACGGCCGGGTTCGTGGATTGGCAGTATCGATGTGGCGACACCCCAATCGACATAATCAACATCCGCAAAAATGAAACCGGGCGATTAGGCCCGGTTTCGGTAGCGCCGGTCGCTATGCGTTTACATGGCGGCCGACGCGGCTGGCTCAGAAAAATGCGCGGATGAGGTCACATCCGTTTTGTGCATTTCGCGCCAGCAAAGTGTTCAAAGGAGCGAGGACACGGTCGCAAGAGATGCAGCAAGTCGATGGCCAGCGCTGGTTTTCGTGCTTCGGTTTCAATGCTTCGCGTAAAATGCTACAAATAAAATAGTTAGCGAGCGTGATCGGATCGCACGGGATGCCGGTACCGCGTCATCCGCGGCGGGGTGTTTCAAAGTGTTGCACAGGTCTTTTTGCGGCGGCGCTCAATCGGTCCGGGCAGTGCTCAATCAATCAACGCATCTGGGTGAGGTATCCGCGAATCGGCTTTCCGCTGACGGCGTAGAACTGTATAATTCGCGGAATGGAAGTTCCAGTCGCTTGGGTGGTACAGCAGGTTATCGGAGTGCATGCTTGATGGCGAATGGGAATCCCGACGCGGCGGAAGACAAGCGGCTAACGCAGAAAAATCCAGGCAAGAGACTCTACACAAAGCCCAAGTTCCGGTTCGAGCGTGTGTTTGAAACGCAGGCGTTGAGTTGCGGGAAGACGCATAGCCACGGGACCATCTGCAAGCTTAATCCTAAGAGTTCGTAATTAGCCGTCAGGTATCAGCCGTCAGCCATCAGGAAGAGCTCTTTAGGATCTGATGGAGTGATGGATGGCGGCTCTCAACCATCCCTTCCATCTGGCCGCAATTCCGACTCCAACTCTTCGATACTTTCCCTTGAAGCGCCGCTGCGTGTAGGCGTTGCTGCGTCTTTGCGTTGCTCCATCGACGGTAACGAACGTCGCTACTGCAGCGCGGTCTGGGTTAGTTTTACGGCGCAATAGTCCGCACCCCCGCAGTTGTTGGACAATGCGGCGGCGAGAAAAACCACATCCCGGGTGGCGGGCAAGGTGAGGGTGCTCACAGTCTTGTTGGGGTTGATGGCGAAGGAATAGCCGTAGACATCGAAGGGGCCGGTGTTCTCGCCGCCATTGCACGTGTTGCGATAGGGCATGGCTTTCGCGATCGATTCTCCACCGAAGCCCAAGGGATTGAACCAGTCGCTGAAATTCTGGGTAAGGGTTGTGCTCGTTCCATCGGTGTAGTTGACGGTGAAGGTCTCCAGAATGCCGGTGCTGGTGACATTGACGGCCGCCGCCAGGATGGTCAACGTGCTGTACTGACCCGCGGGGAGCGTAATGGTCAGGTTAGACCAGGCGTCGACTTGGTTCGCGGTTCCCAAAGTGAAGGTGGTGCCGTTCCAGGTCACCGTAGTGCCGATCAGAGTGGAGGAATAGGCATTGCCGTCGTTATCCAATCCACCCGTGCATGAGAAGGTACGCCCGTTACTGTAGATGGCATTTACGTTGTAGGCGGTGGTTGCGGGAACTGCGGTAGAAGCGGAACCGACTTGCTCGGTCGAGAAGTAGATGCTCTCCGCCTGGGCGGTTCCGCTGGCGCTGTTGTCTGCGGAGATGCCACTGGTGCCGCCGAGATAGCCGGTGGCGGTCGCGGTCGGCGTGGTGGTGGCGCTGGTGAGCTGGTTGTTGATGTTCCACATGGTGACGACATTGGCACCATTGTTGGAGCCGGGCTGTCCCATGCCGACGAAGAGGCGATCGGTGGTTCCGTCATAAAACTCGGTGAGCGGCGAGCAGACTCCGTTAGCAGCGGCGCCGGGATTAATGTTCTTGTTGTCGGACATCGCAGGAGTCGTGTTCACCACACCGGTAGTGGCATTAAAACTGATTGAGAACAGGCCCTGGGTTGTGGTCGTCGAGTCGGTGCCGCAACTATATAAAGTGGAAGTGGCATTGGCCGGGCCGTTGTTGTAGTAGTTGTTATCGAAGGCTCCGTAGAAAAGAATTTGATTGCTATTGGTACTTTTGGCGCCGAGCTTGACTGCAACTCCGCTCGCCAAACTGGTGGGCAACTGCGTCACGGACGTATTGCCGTTGGCGTCGTAGGTGGAGAAAACATAGATATAACCGTTGAACATGTCGAGCAGCGGCCCAGGCCCCGTCTGGTAGTTGTAGTTGCTGGCGGTATTTCCGTAGGTGAAAGACCCCGCAGGCGTAAAGCTTGGAATGGGCAGCGACGTAGAAACGCTATAGGTGTAGATTTTCTCGGAATCGGTAATGAAGACCTGCTTGAGGAAATTGTCATAGACCGGGCCACTCATGGCGGCTTTGGGCGTGGTCTCGAAAGCGGTATTTACGGGTATACAGAAGTCGACGCTTGGGTTGGCGGTGGTGCTGAACAGATTTTTAATATGGTAAAGAAGTCCGTTGTTGGCACTGATGAAGCCGGTCTGCGTGGGATAGTCGACGTAGAGTTCGGAGTGGCCGTTTGCGGCTTTAAACGCAGTGGGGCATCCAGGATAGGTCGCGTTGGTGTATTCGAGAGGAAAGTCGCAGGATTGGCCGGCTGTAGTGCACGCTCCGTTAGAGAACGTGCCGTTGGGCGCGACCGCCGCTAAGGCGCTGCCGCCCTGGTTGGCGACCCATACCGTAACGTGCAGGTAGGCGTCGGTGGTCGTTCGGTTTTCGATCCAGGCGATCTGCGAGCCGTCGAGCGAAGTCACTGGCGACAGCGGCGCAGCGCCCGACCCGATCGCGTACGCGAATAAAAACGAGGGAGCGGTGCCAGGGCAAAATCCGGTTCCGGCGCCGGTGGTATACAGATTCGTCAAGCCGATCAGATTCGCCTGGGCGCCCACGGTTGGGGCCACGTTGATGGTGTACACGGCAAAGTCGCCGATGGTGGGTGGCGTGGCGGTGAGGTTGCTGCAAGTAGGCGTTGAATAATTGTAGGTGAATACCGATGGAGTTTCACCGAAGGCCATCCCAGCGGTCGGCCCGAGCGAGATCGACCAATCGACTTTGTTTTTCTTTTTCGGTGGCGCGATCGGGCTGGGCGAGTGAATCGGGAATCCCGGGCCGAAGCGTTGGTCGAGGTCGGTAGCAGCCCCGTCCTGGTTTAGGTCCGAGCTGCTTTCGTAGAAACCAGATTTATTCGATGCCGCCGGATTCAGGCCAAACTGGTTGAACTGAGCGGCGTTGCCATGCTCCCTCATGTAATGGAGGAAATAGCTATTGGCAAAGCGCGGGTCATCGCGCAGGGCCATCATGTCTCTGACGGAGCCGTTTCGGGTGTAGATGACGTGCCTGGTGCTCCAGTCCTCCATGAAGCCGGTGCGTTTCGCTGGCGAAACGAGATTCGCGGGCGTTTCTTGTGCGCGCACGGCTCCGGTCACCAACGAGAGCGTACATATAAAGAAGACAGCTCTTTGCGCAAAGCAGAAAACACGGCCCATGGTTAGATCCCTCTAATAAAGTGTGGATTTTGGGCAATTATACGCAGCGCGATTGGTGGGGGGTAGTGACCTTTAGTAACCTCGGGGCGGGTCTGGGGCCATGACGCTTGGCCCACTGTAAGCGGCGTGGGCGGGCGGTGTCACATCTCTCGGCGGCCTTCCATGGCTTTCAGCATGGTGACTTCGTCGGTGTATTCGATGTCGCTGCCTACGGGGATGCCCATGGCAATCCTGGTGATGCGCAGGCCGTGCCGCTTCAGTTGTTGAGCGAGATAGGTGGCTGTCGCTTCTCCCTCGACCGTGGGATTGGTGGCCAGGATGACTTCTTCGATTTCGCCGCGAGACACGCGAGTGATTAAGTTCGCAATGCGCAACTGGTCGGGACCTACGCCGTGCAAAGGGGAGAGCGAACCGTGGAGCACATGATAGAGACCGTTAAAGTGCCGGGTTTTTTCCACGGCGGCGATGTTGGTGGGCTCCTCGACCACGCACACTTGTTTTTGATTCCGGGTGGGACTGCTGCAGTAGACGCAGGGATCGACGTCCGTAATATTGTTGCAGGTGGAGCAGAGGCGCAGCTTGGCCTTTACGTCCAGGACGGCGGAGGCGAGAGCGTCGGCGTCGTCCGGGCTCGAACGAAGAATATGAAAGGCAAGGCGCTGGGCGGTTTTGCTGCCGATTCCCGGAAGTTTCTTGAGTTCGTCGATGAGTCGCGTCATCGGTTCTGCGAAACGAGACATTTTGGCTAGAGTCCCCCGAGGCCGAGGCCGCCAAGCATTCCGCCTACGCTGGATTGCATCGCCTGATCTACTTTGCGGCCGGCTTCGTTGACCGCCGCTGTGACGAGATCTTGCAGCATTTCAATGTCTCCGGACTTCACCGCCTCCGGATCGATCTTGACCGCGAGCACCTGCTTGCGGCCATCCATTTTGACGGTGACGGAGCCGCCGCCGGATGAGGCCTCGACCGTGGTCTGCTCCATCTTTTTCTGCAGCGATTCGTACTGCTGCTTGGCTTGCGACATTAGTTCCTGGAGATTGAATCCGGACATGCTTTTATTCACCGCCGAGACGCCCTTGCGGGCGTGCCAGCGTTTCAAGATTACCCTTTCTCGCGATAGTCGATTACGGTGCGAATTTCGGCGCCGAATTTTTCCTGCATGCGTTGCACGACTGGGTCTTGTTCGGCGCGGCTGCGGGCGGTTCCGTTAGCTGGCCTACGCGTTGTCGATGGTGACTGTTGGACTCCGCCGGGCTCGACTTGCACGCGGATCGGCCTGCCTGCGAGACCGCTGGCGGCTGCGCCGGCGATTCCTCGCGCTTCTTTCGTAAACGACATTTCGATCATGGTGCTGGATGCTGCGACTTTTGCTGTCAGCGTGTTGGTGTCGAGTATCCACTCGGCGGTTTCTAACATGGACACCAGCATTTGCTGATTACTGAGCGCGTTGAGGACGGCGTCGCGCAGGGAATCGGCGTTGGCTGCGGGGCGCGTCTCTTGCCTGGTTTCTTGTTTCTGAACGGCTTTACTTCGGCGTGCTTTACTTCTGCGATCTTTGCTTCGGCCGTCTTTACTTCGGCCGTCTTTACTTCGGCCATCTGGACTTCGGCGAGCTGGGTCGCGGGAGCCGGGGACGACTCTTCGAGCGCAAGGGCTGCGGATCCCATGATTACGGGCTCCGGAGAGATTGCAGCGTTCGCGGGCGTCCGCGCCACGGTCGCCTCAGCTTTTGGATTGCCTTTGCGGGCGGAGTCGGCGGCGAATGGCGAAACCGAATTCGATCGCGCGGTGGTGGGCAGCGACTCGTGGCGGCGCGCTTCGGCGGTGGGAGCGAGAATCGGCCGGGGTGCGGTGCGAATGCTTGCGCCTGTGGCTGCTCGCTCGGCCGTTATCGCTCGGCCTCAGATCGCTAAGCAGTTGTTCAATCGGCAACAGACGCTGGGCGTGCGCCATCTTGAGCAATCCGAGCTCGAGATGGAAGCGCTGCTCCTGGCGATAGCCGAGCTCTCCATGGGTGCGGAGCATGATCTGGAGGTGGCGGGCTAAGTCTTCTTCGCTGAATAGTTCCGCGATGCGAGCCACACGGGCACGCTCATCGGCGGAAATCTGCAGAAGCGCAGAATCTTTGCCGGCGATTTTCGCGACCGTGACGTTGCGCAGGAAACGCACCATCTGGCGCGCGAAGTGGGTGGGACTGTGTCCCTCGGTGATCAGTTCGTCAACCAGTACCAGGATTTTCTCGCTGGAACCTTCGGCGACTGCCTGCATGACCGTTTCGAGCGCTCCGGCTGGAGCGGAACCGATCAGGCTGCGCACGGCATCGAGCGTCAGGTGATCGGACGTCGAGGCGATGGCCTGGTCGAGGATAGAGAGCGCGTCGCGCAACGAACCGTCGCCCGCTTCGGCCAGCAGTGCGAGCGCATCGTCATCGGCGGGAATTTTTTCCTGGGTGACGATATCGCGCAACTGGCCCATGATGGCTTCGAATTTCACCGCTCGAAAACTGAAATGCTGGCAGCGCGAGCGTATGGTCTGAGGGATATCCTCAGGCTGGGTTGTAGCCATCATGAAAACGACGTGGCTGGGCGGCTCTTCCAATGTTTTTAGAAGGGCGTTGAAGGCTGCGTCGGTGATCTGGTGGGCTTCGTCGAGAATGTAGATCTTGAAACGATCGCGGGCGGGGCGGTAACGGGCGGCTTCGCGCAGTTCGCGAATCTCGTCGATGCCCCGGTTGGTGGCGGCGTCGATTTCGATTACGTCGACGGCGTTGCCGGCGCGAATCTCGGTGCAGGAATCGCAGATACCGCAGGGCTCGACGGGAGGTTTTCCGGTGGTGTCGTTGGTCGAGCGGCAGTTCAGCGCCATGGCCAGAATGCGGGCGACGGTGGTTTTGCCGATTCCGCGATGGCCGCTGAAGATGTATCCGTGGGCTATGCGCTCCTGGGCGATGGCATTTTGCAGGGTGCGGGTAACGTGTTCCTGGCCGATGACGTCGGAAAATTTCTGCGGACGGTATTTACGGGCCAGGACCTGATAGCTCATCGGAATCATTGATTATACAACTGCGCTTTGGGCAGCGAGCTTTGGGCCGGGAGCGAAGCGAGTGGCTCGCGGTTCACTGTTCAGCGTTGGGCGTTCAGCGTTCAGCGTGGTCATCCTACGCTGCGCTCGGCTTGCATGCCTGCGATAGGCGGGGTACGCTCAGTGGTTGAGTTTTATTGTCAATATTGGAGATTGTCCTTATGCAACTGAGAATGAGCACGCGATCGGTTGAGGGTGTGATGGTGGTGGACTGCAGCGGCCGGGTTGTTTTTGGCGAAGAATCGGCCAGCTTGCGTGACATCGTCAAGAAGTTGCTGGCGGAGAATCCGAAGATCGTAATGAATTTTCGCGAAGTGAATCACATCGATAGCGGAGGCCTCGGGACTCTGGTATCGCTGTACACCACGGCGCGCAACGCCGGAGGCGCAGTTAAGCTGGCGAGCCTAAGCCAGCGGGTCGGCGACTTGCTGCAGGTGACGAAGCTGCTGACTATTTTTGAAGTGTTCGATGATGAAGAAGCGGCGGCGAAGTCGTTCAAGAGGGATGCAGCTTAATTCGGCGTCCAGACCGGGCCTTAGTCGAGATCCGACAACTCCAAGAAAGATGAACTCATTGAATCGCCGTTCTTAACGTCAGTAAGAATGATGGTGCGGACGGCTCCGCCCGTTGCCGGGTTGATGCCTTGTTCGATGATGAAGGGAGGCTGGATCGACCCAGCCTGCGTTACAAACACAGTGAAGCCAGGTGGTGTGGGGTCGTTGTTGGGATTGAAGACCATCCCCACATAGCCCGTCGCTTGCTCGTAGTTAACCCCGGCAAATGTCGGCGCGCCTCGGGGACCGTTTGCGGGGTTCAGCAGAACATAGACATCTACCGCGCCTCCCGCGCCATTCGGTCCGCTGGGCGATGCGTTGATCACGCGGAACGCGACATTGGTCGCCAGCGGCGAGGGAATGATGTCAGGTATCGGCAGGATAGTGGCATTTTGCGACCCGTTCAGGAGTCCGGTGGCCACCACCGTGTACGCTTGGCCGCTGGCCAAGTCAATCGGAGTGCTGTTGAACCCGATATTTGTCGTGCCGGTTAGATAGCCGACAATTTTGTCCGCGCCTGACGGCACGCTGGCGTATCCCGGTTGGCTGGGCAGAACTCCCAGGAAAGATATGTCGCTGAACACCGGTGTCGGGGTGACGTCGACGGGGCCAGTGATATCGATATCCATGGGGGCGCCGTCTTGGATGGCGTGGACAAAACGAATCTGTGCTGGCTGACCGGAACTGCAACTGAGGCTGAACACGCACAAGGCCGCCACACCGATCGCGCCGAGCAGGGTTTTCAACAAGCGAGACATCCTGTAATTACTCTCCAAAATTTAGCTTCTTCAAATTTGGCTTCTTCAAAGTGGAACCTTGAAGCGGAACCTGCGGGTGAGTCTCCATTAAAAAACGTCGCTCAGCGCGATCGGAATCTGCGACATCTGGCCGCCCTCAGGTATGTCTACCAAGACCAGCGTCGTAACCGTGCCTCCAGTTGAGGGCGAATTGTAGTTTTGCTGGATGAGCGGATTCTTGGCTCCCGACGCAGTCACGCAGACGGCGAAACCGCTGCCTAGTGAATTGGCGTTCACCGATTGGTAGCCGCTGCCTTGTTGATACGCCAGACCTGCAACCGTGGGAGTTACGGCCTGGAGCGCCGTGCAGTCAAACGGGTTCGCTTCGATATAAACATCCACCAAGCCGCCGGGCGAACTGGGCGACGCGTTGATGATGCGGAATTCAAGCGTGCCCGACGCCGGTGTCGAATTGTTGTCGGTATAGGGGACCGCAGTGGGAGCATTGACGCCTTGAATCACGTCGTTGAATCCCGTGAGAACCACGAGGTATTGGGTGGAACTGCTGATGCTGAACGTGCTGTTAGGAGGGGCGGGGGTGCTGGTGCCAGTTAAAAATCCTTCGACGGTTACGCTGTCTGAAGGGACGCTGGTATAGCCCGTGGCCGGCGAAATATCCTGAAACGACAATTGCGAAAACTCTTTTGTGCCGTTGACGTCGACGTCGATCTCCTGGCCGTCGGGGATGGCATTGAGCATGCGCATCTGTGCGTGTCCGCTGGAACCACAACTAGCGATAAAGACGACCGAGGCTGCGAGAGCCAACGTAAGAAACAACGTTTTCAAGCAACGATACATCCTTCGATTCTCCCAAAAGCAGTTTGCTACCCAGCAAATAAGGATATTAGCAGCTTGTTGGGTGGTTTACCGGACAGGGCTCGACGCCAGGTCTTTTTTCCCCGGTCCGGTTGTGTTTCTCTGGCTTGCCCTAGCTTGGTCATCTAAGAGTTGCGGCGAGACGCAGGTTGGAGTCACGCGACTCGCCGCCGAACCGGTGAGGTTAGTTGGCGCATCCATTCAAGTCATTCAAAAATACTGGCGTCGAATTCATTTCGAATCCGTTCTGCTGATCGGTGAGCACGAGTGTGCAAATTGAGCCCTCGGCCGCGCTCCCGAAATTTGGAATGGTGGTGTTAATGAATATGCCCTGGCTGCCGGTGACGGTCACGATCAACTGCCAGCCATTACCTTCGGAGTTGTAAGGAACGGTGACGTAGGGAGTCGTGGTGTTGTACTGAACGTCGGCGAAGCAAGTGGGCGCAACGCAAGAACCCGGCAGGCCATCGTTGGGATTCGGGAGGATGTAGACGTCTGCTGCGGCTCCGCCGCCGCCCGGGCCGCTGGGCGACGCGTTGATGACGCGGAAATTCACGCTGCCATTGGCGGGCGCTGTGTTGTTGTCGGTGGGAGCCATGATTACGACGTTGCTGCCATCGGTGCCGGTGTCGAATCCAGTCGCAACGACGGTGTAATCGTTTCCGCTGCTGAGGCTAAGAGTGTGGCTGAAGACCGGGTTGCTAGTGCTGCCGGTTTCGAATCCGTTGAAGGTCGAATTGCCCGAGGGCACGCTGGTGTAGCCGCTTGACGGCTGAAATCCGAAGAACGGCACATCGGTAAATCTCGTGGTGTTGTTGACCTGAATGTCCAATCCTTCATTGCCGTAGTCTTGCGTGTCCTGAATGGCATTGACGAAACGGACCTCCGATGAACTGGAGCCACAGGCGGTGAACAAACTTAACGCCGCGAGAGCAAAAGTCAGGGGCAGGACTTTCAAGAAGCGAAGCATAGTGTTCTCCAAAAAGGCAGTTTTGGTGGGCAAGCGCATAGGATGCGCTTATCGTAGTCCGAGGTTTCACGGGCGTGTGTAAAATTTTGTATGGTGAATCTAAGTTAACACGAAAATTTTAAAGGAAGTGGATCGTGAATCGTAGATCGCAACCCAAGAGTAACTATGGCGCCAAACGAAATGCGCCCAAGGATGACCCGTTCAAGAATAAAGACGCGTTCAAGAGTAAAGCTCTGCGCGTGGCTCGCTGCATTCGCGCATTGCCGAAGGGCAAGGTTTCGAGTTATGGCGCGATTGCGCGCGCCGCGGGATGGCACGGCGCGGCGAGACAAGTGGCGCGCGTTCTGCGTCAAGTGCAAGGACTGCCCTGGTATCGAGTGGTCGGAGCTGGCGGGGCTATCAAGTGCTCGGGAGAATATGCTGCCGAACAGCGATTCCGTTTGGAGATGGAGGGCGTGAAGTTTCGCGGCGCGCGTGTGGATATGAAGGGGTACGAGTTTAAGTTCAAGAAACGGTGAGACACTGGGCCATTGAGTCATTGAATCAATTCGTCATTGAGTCATTGAAAATCCGTGAAGCACAGATTTTTAACGATTCAATGAATCAATCGTTCAATCATTCAACGGATTTTGGCAAGTTTCCTTCCAGTAAGTCGGGCAGGCGATTGGCGGCGACGCGCAGGCCTACATAGAAGGTTCCAAAGAGGGCGTAGACGGCACTTACGTGGTCGAAGCGCATTTCGTAGATCAGCTTTTTGAAAACCAGGGGATCGTCGGCGAATAAGTCGACGCCCCATTCCCAGTCATCGAAGCCGATGGAGCCGGTGATGATTTGTTTCACTTCTCCGGCGTAGCGGCGTCCCACCATGCCGTGTTCGTTCATCTGGCGCTGGCGCTCCTCCATGGGGAGCGTGTACCAGTTCTTGTCTTCGCCGCGGCGGCGATCCATGGGATAAAAGCAGATATAGCGATTCGGCGGCATCGACGGAAAGAGGCGAGGCTTCATCGCTTCTTTCTGGCGCGCGATGGTTTCTGCGATCGCTGCTTTCCATTCTTCGGAATGCGGCTCTACGCCACGATCGGCCAGCGCTTTGTAAGTCTTCAGCGAAGATTCGTACAATCCCAATTCGATTACCGACAAATAAGAAGTCGTGGGCTCGAGAAAATCGTTGAGTCGAAGCCGGGCGAGGTCAAGTTCCGCCTGATTCAGTTGGTCGAAGGTCTCGCGGAAGTGGACCAGCATGAGATCGCCTTTGTGTCCCAGCAACGAGAAGAGGGCAGACTGGCCGTCGGATTTGCTTTCCATTTCTTCCAGCAGTTTTGCGGCTTCGGCGGCGATCTCTTGACGAGTTTCCTTGGCGAGGGATCGCCATGCGGTCCAGCGGAAGCGCATCATCTGGTGGAGGGTTGCGTAGCCTTCGATGGTCATCGGTACAGCGGGAAGTTGTCCGGCAGCGACGGGCACGGTTTCGGGATGGGTCGGGTTCATGGATTTGCCTTGAGCGTTATTGTAAGGCCATCGGATGATCGGATCGTCGGGCTATCGGGTCATCTGAAGCCCTTGGACTCCGAGGACCACAGATTTCAAGGGTAGGTATCTGTGATGCCACGAGCCGCAGATTGCTCCCGGTGCGGCGGTGTGCTACAAGTGCGATATATGCGCAAATGGATGAGCGAGCGCTTGAAGCGCCGCAAAAAGCCCGGTGAGGCCTCGGCCAAAGAAGCAACCAAAGCGCCCGAGCCTTTGCAGCCAAGATTCTATGACGATGAACCTGCCGCTGTTTCTGCTTCTCCGGCCGAGACGCCAGTAGTCGAGTCACACCGTCCTTCGCGGCGCGAGCCGGAACCAGAATCACCGCCTGCGCCCGAGCCTGGAAATGAAGCGGATGCAGCGCCAGCCAGCGCAGCGGGGACGGCTGCGCCGAAACCTCGCCCGACCCGTCGTCGTCGTACCCGGGGTGGACGCGGCGGATCGCGTTCGCGGCCGGCAGGATCGGTGGCACCGGGTGCGACTGTGGAAACTCCAGGGGCCGCAGCCACGGAAGCGGATCGAGTTCCGGCAGCGGCCGTCGCAGCGGAGAAAGTTGCGGCCGTGACTGCGCCGACTTCGGCTCGTCCTAGTAAAGGAACGGTTGTTCTTGCGATCGGGCTGCCGGGATCGGGCAAGAGTTCATGGTTCAAGCGGCACAGCATTCATCCGCTATCGAGCGATTTGCTCCGCGAACTGCTTTTTGATGACGCGCAGGAGCAACGTTTTCAGGATCTCGTTTTCTCCAACCTGCGATCGATGTTGAAGGCTCGATTGATAGCGCGGCGTCCGATGAATTATGTGGATGCCACGAATCTCACTCCACATGACCGGCATAGCTGGATCAAGCTCGCGAAGGATTACGGATACGACGTGCAGGGCTTGTTCTTCGATGTCCCGCTGGAGGTTTGCATGGAGCGGCATCAGCGCCGTGGACGGGCCGTGCCGGAAGACATCATGCGCAAGATGGCGAGCAAGTTGAAGGCGCCTACATTCGAAGAGGGGTTTTCGAAGATTACGGTGGTTCGGGTGAAGCAGAAAGAGGACGCCACCGGGTAGGACAATGCGATTCACCACGAAGGTTCTCAGCCCTTCAAATACGGCAGGAGCTCTTTAAACGCGGGCGCGCCCGACGAGCGGAGCAGTTCGTAGATCATCATTTCGGTTGAGGAAAGAATCGCTCCGGCGGCTCGCATGCGATCGAGGCCAATGCGCCAGTTCAGTTCGGTCCTTGAGCTGGCTGCATCCGAAGCGACGTGTACAAGATAACCTTCCCGCAGTGCTCCCAGCGCAGTTTGCATGACGCAGATGTGAGTTTCCATGCCGCACAGCAGAAAAGTCGTGCGCTGGCCTGGGACGCGATTCAGCATGGAGCAGAAGTCGTCGCTGCCGAAGCACGAGAACATCTGCTTGTCGATTTGCTTGACATTCGGCAATAGGGACGCGATCTCGGGCACGGTGTTGCCCAGGCCTTTTGCGTACTGGGTGGTTACGAGCGACGGGATCTTAAGAATGCGGGCGAGACGAATCAAAAGTTGGACGTTGCAAACGAGTCGTTCTTTCTCCCAGATTGGGGGAAGGAGTTTCTCCTGCATGTCGACGACGACGAGGACGGATTGCTCGGCTTCGAGCGGACGGCGCGCCATTTCGGCGTAGTCGGCCTCGGCGGGAATTGCACTTCCTGCGAAATTTTCATGACTGGGCATGACGACTCCCGAGGTTGCTTCGGTGGTGTGGCGACGGGACTGTGCCGCGTCCCGGCGGGGCATAGCCCCGCCACTACACGACCATAAGGACAAACGGATTTTAACGCAGGTGTTTTGCAGGGACAGCAAAATCGTTTAGACTTGGAATCACAGCCCGGTCGTTCAACGGTAGGACTGCAGCCTCTGGAGCTGCGTATCGGGGTTCGAATCCCTGCCGGGCTGCCAACCTTCGGCGAAGTCATTCTTCGGCAAGATCGTTCGAAACTAATTCAGCGGCGAGGCAGACGGGTCGCTCAATGCGATCAATTTGCCCAAGGGATAGTCTTCGTGCGAGAGTGGGGTTTCGGGTGCTGGGTTAACGATGGTTAGAACGTCGCCGGTAAGAACTCCACGAATGAGAAGGCGATCGCCTTCGATCGCGACTACCCGGTAACGCTCGTGGAAAATGGACATCTTGCCGCCCGAATTTTCGTCCATAATTTCACCTATTCATCGTTAATCGGTTGGATGCGAAATTTCATGATGGCGATTCCGTATTGGCCACGGCTAGGGCAGTACTTTTGCGATACTTCCGTAGTAATCAAAGCGTAATGTCTTGGCGAGACAGTTAACGTAAAAGCTTGACAATCATGGGGTATCAGCCTAGGATCGAGAGAGTAGCAAGTACCTTTCTAATACTTTCAGGTCCTCAAAGTTAGCCTATCTGAATATTTCTCCTCTAGCCCGTTTAGGGGGAGCTGTAAACCGCGACTCTACTGGCAGGCTGGGAATTTTTCGGACGCCAAACCCAAGCCAATCAAGGTTCGTGTTCACAAACGGCTAAAAGGACGCAGATCGACGACCCTAGATCGCAGAATCTGGAAGGAATCATGAAAAACATTAAGTTCGTTGTGAAAGTGAACCGCGGCGGTGCGCACGCTCCCCAGTACGTGTTGCGGGTCGACCGCATGCCGATCCAGACGACAACGAACCGCAAACTGGCCCTGGTGATGGGTAGATTTACCGCCGAAGACGCGGTGAAGTCGATGCAAAATTCCCACTGCACTCCCGAATTAGTGTCGGTGCGGGTCAGCGCTTAGCATTCAACGTTTTCTCGACGCTGGGCGCGGCCTTTTTTTGACGTCATGCCCCGTTGCGTTCTATTCAAATTCAGCGGATTGTCGGGCTTCTTTTCCGCGACCCTCCCCTTTTAAGAATTTTTCCTGCTTCGACCGTCCCTGACCTGATCGGTCAACGGAAGCGGTTGGTTTCGCGAGATTTGCGGCCTGGTTTGTGCCATAGTATGAGAACGGTTCGCCGGCGCTTCGGGTGCGACCGGGTTGTTTCAGTCGGAACGTCTAGACGGGGCTATGCAAAAAAGAGAATGTTCGCAGTGTGGGGGCGAGTTGGTTTTGGCGGTGCGTCCGAACCAGGCCCAAACAAATAGTGACGGTCCAAGCTTGCTGACCAGCGCCTTTACGAGCTGGAGATGCAGCACCTGCGGCTCCGCGTTCACCGCCGCGCAACTCCGTGAAGGTAAACGCGGACGGTCGAAGACAGCTGAACGCGTTTAAGACTTCTAGCTACCTGTTTCGACGGATCCTCCGCGGTAGTCCTCTCCCGTCTGCGACATCGTGTCAAATTCCTTCGCGAGTTTCTCTGACGGATTCTTTCGAAATGAAAATGAGTGCTTCCTCGTTTGCGCGCGTCCATATAGACGAGTAAAGTAGTAGAGTTTTGGAGCGGCAAACGGCGCTGGAATCGAAGAAATCTTTCTCGAAAGAAATCCATGAAGATCGCAAAAGATGTAACGGAATTGGTCGGCCACACTCCCCTGGTACGATTGAACCGGGTCACTGAAGGGGCGGTCGCTGAAGTTGTGGCGAAACTGGAAAGCCAGAATCCCCTGGGCAGTGTCAAAGACCGCATTGGCGTGAGCATGATCGCCGATGCCGAACGGGCGGGGCGCATTCAGCCCGGGAAAACTGTTTTGATCGAACCGACGAGCGGCAATACTGGAATCGCTCTCGCCTTTGTCGCCGCGGTTAAAGGATACAAGCTCATCCTCACCATGCCCGAGACGATGAGCCTGGAACGGCGTGTGCTGCTTTTGGCCTTGGGAGCCGAGATTGTGCTGACGCCTGGTCCGCGTGGAATGAAGGGAGCGATTTTCAAAGCCGAAGAGTTGCTGGCCTCAACCCCCAATTCCTACATGCTTCAGCAATTCGATAACCTAGCTAATCCCAGGATTCACCTGGAGACGACTGGGCCAGAAATTTGGGAAGACACTGACGGACGCGTCGATATTCTGGTTTCAGGAGTTGGTACCGGAGGAACGATTACCGGAATTTCGGAATACATCAAGCCCAAGAAGCCGTCATTCAAGGCCGTGGCTGTGGAGCCGACGGATAGTCCGGTGCTTTCGGGCGGCAAACCTTCACCACACAAAATCCAAGGGATTGGCGCTGGATTTGTTCCGAGCATTTTACGCAGAGATCTGATTAGCGAAGTGATTACGGTGAGTAATGACGACGCGATCAACATGGCGCGCAGGCTCCCATTGGAAGAAGGCCTGCTGGTGGGAATCTCGTCGGGCGCGGCTGTGGTTGCGGCGTTACAGGTGGCGCGGCGTCCTGAAAACGCAGGGAAATTGATTGTCGTGATTCTGCCCTCGTTCGGTGAGCGGTACCTGAGTAGTATTCTTTTCGAGGGACTCCGGAACCAGGCTCTGCAGATTCCCACGGTACAACTGCCGGACTGATTTCTGATCTGACTCTCTTTTGACTCATGGCGCATCTGTTGTCGTCAATCCGCGAAGATGTTGCCAATGTGCTGGAGCATGATCCCGCAGCGCGATCGCGCCTGGAAATTTATCTTTGCTACTCCGGGCTGCATGCGGTCTGGTTTTATCGCATCAACCACTGGTTGTGGAATCGTCATTTCTATTTGTTAGGCCGCTGGCTTTCGCAGGTGGCGCGAGGGCTGACCGGAGTCGAAATTCATCCGGGTGCGCAGATTGGACGGCGTTTATTCATCGATCATGGCTTCGGTGTGGTGATCGGCGAGACGGCGGTGGTGGGCGACGATGTTCTGCTGTATCAAGGAGTGACGCTGGGGGGAACGAGCACACAGCGCGTGAAGCGGCATCCGACTTTGCTCGATCACGTCGTTGTTGGCGGGGGCGCGAAGATTCTTGGCAACATTACGATTGGCCGCAATTGCCGGATCGGCGCCGGATCGGTCGTGCTACGTGATGTGCCCGACGATTCCACTGTGGTCGGAGTTCCGGGCCACATTATTTTTCGAGAAGGGAAGCGCGTAGTGATTACTGATCCTAAGCAGATTAATGATCCTCTTTCCGAGGCGCTGGCTGCTGTTGCCAGCGAAGTCAACAAGCTGGCCGAGCGCGTGCGTCAGCTTGAGGGTGCGGAGGGACGCGAGCCGCTTTCGGTCTCGATGCAACGGATTATTGAGGATATCGATTACCAGATTTAATTCCTTTCAATTTTGCGAGGCTCAACACCATCACTCCCCTTTTGAGCCGACGCACGTATGATGGACTGTTTCCGGTCGAGTCTCTTCGGCGAATGACATCAGCGAATGAAGTCAGCGAATGAAATACGGCTTCGTAATCGATAACCGCAAATGCATTGGATGCCACGCCTGCACGGTGGCGTGCAAGACCGAGAATTCGGTTCCGGTTGGCGTGAATCGGACGTGGGTGAAATACGTCGAAAAGGGCGTTTTTCCTAATACTCGCCGCGTCTTTCAGGTCACGCGCTGCAACCATTGCGAGAAGCCTCCGTGTGTCACGATCTGTCCGGTGACTGCGATGTATCAGCGCAAGGACGGGATCGTCGATTTCAATGCCGATCGCTGCATTGGTTGCAAAGCGTGCATGCAGGCCTGTCCGTACGATTCGATCTATATGGATCCAGAAGACGGTACTGCGGCCAAGTGCCATTTCTGCGCGCATCGCACAGAGGTTGGATTGGAACCTGCATGCGTGATCGTGTGTCCGGAGCACGCGATTATTGCGGGGGATTTGAGCGACCCGTCAAGCGAGGTGGCGCAACTGGTTGCACGCGAACCGGTGCGCGTGCGCAAGCCTGAGCAGGGAACTGTGCCGAAGCTCTTCTACATTGATGGAGATGAAAGCGCGATTGTGCCGACGGCGGCGCGGCACGAATCCATTTATATGTGGTCGCAGCGCAACGCGGCGCTGCATGGCGGTGGGGCGCTTTATCCGAGCGATAGTCCGTTGCTGCAGAAAAATGCGGTGGCCGCGTATGACGTTTCGCATGCGCGTCCGTGGGGATGGCAGGTTCCGGCTTACTGTTGGACGAAGTCGATTGGTTCGGGAGCGCTCGCCGTTCCCGCGATTGCGATGGCGCTGGGTCGCTTGTCGGGTGACCGGATGCGCGACATTGCGCTGGCGACGGTTGCTCTTCTTTTCACTGCACTCACTACGGTGCTGCTGGTTTGGGATCTCGAGCACAAAGAAAGATTTCTGCGCGTAGTATTCACGCCGCAAAGTAGATCGTGGCTGGCGCGCGGCGCTTTCATTCTTATTAGTTATAGCGGGCTTTGTGGAGTGTTCTGGCTGGCGGCGGTTGCTGGATTTCCTGTCGTAAGTTCGATTCTGCTGTGGCCCACGGTACTCGTGGGATTCTGCGCCGCAGCCTATACCGCGTTTCTTTTCGGACAATGCGAAGGGCGGGATTTGTGGCAGACTCCGCTGTTGCCGGCGCATTTGATTATTCAGGCATTTCTGTGCGGATCGGCGGTGCTGGCGCTACTGCCGAATGCGCTCGGCGGCTCGGCGCAGGCGCTGGCGGCTGCTGTTCCCACGTTAATCGCGAGTCTGATTTTGCATTTGCTGCTTTTGCTGGGAGAGGTGGCGATGCCGCATACCACGGACAACGCTCGCTATGGTGCGCGATTGATGACGCACGGGCCGTTTGCTCGCGCCTTCTGGGGTGGGGCGGTTGTACTTGGCGGAGTTGTTCCTTTGTTGCTTTTGCTGGCGGGTCCGTTGGCGTGTGCGGCGCCGAACCGCATCATTGTTTCGGTAGCGAGCGTGCTCGCTTTGATCGGACTTCTGATTTTTGAATGGTGCTTTGTGATGGCGGGGCAGAGTGTGCCGAATAGCTAATCTGCGTTTTGGTGGCATGATGGCCTCCCTTTGGACGGGGCAAAGCCCCGTCACCACACGAGCGTTGCGATATTTATGGAGATGCGGTAAATGACGGATTTCAAACGCGACGGTAGCCATCTTGCTTCGTACCCGCCGGTCGAGAAGTGGGATGATTGGGTTGAGTACGACCCCGAAGCCTGGCCGCGCCGCGTTAAGAAGCATTACAACCTGGTGCCCACCATCTGCTTCAATTGCGAGTCTGCCTGCGGTCTTCTCGCCTACGTCGATAAAGAAACCGGACAAGTTGCGAAGTTTGAGGGCAATCCTAAACATCCCGCCAGCCGTGGCCGCCTTTGTGCGAAGGGTCCGGCCACGATCACGCAGATTCACGATCCGGATCGCATCCTTTATCCGATGAAGCGTGACGGTGCACGCGGAGGCGGGAAGTGGAAGCGGACGTCGTGGGATGAAGTGCTCGAAACCTTCGGCACCCGCATTCGCAAAGCGTTTCAGGAGAATCGTGGCGAAGAAGTCATGTATCACGTGGGTCGTCCGGGGCACGACTTCATCATGGAGCGCACGCTGCAGGCGTGGGGCATCGACGGCCACAACTCGCATACGAATGTGTGTTCGTCCTCGGCGCGTCTGGGATATTTGCTTTGGCACCATGCGGATCGTCCTTCGCCGGATCACGCGAATGCACGGTTTATTTTGTTGCTCTCGGCGCATCTCGAGTCGGGTCACTATTTCAATCCGCACGCGCAGCGGATTATTGACGGCAAAATGGCGGGCGCAAAGCTGGCTGTCATGGATCCGCGGCTCTCGAACACGGCGAGCATGGCCGATTACTGGATGCCGAGCTATCCGGGTACGGAGGCTGCGGTTTTGCTCGCGATGGCAATGGTCATCATGGGTGAGAACCGCTTCGACGCTGCTTTCGTGAAGAATTGGACGAATTGGGAAGACCTTGAGGTCGACGGATTTTCGGCTAAAGGTCAAAGCTTTGAAAGCGTGATCGATGCGCTGAAGCGTCATTACGCAAAGTTCACTCCGCAGTTTGCTGAAAAGGAAAGTGGAGTGAAGGCCGAAATGATCGTCAAGACGGCGCGCGAGATCGCGACTGCCGGCAGTCGCTTCGCTTCGCATCTGTGGCGCGGCAGCGCGTCGGGGAATTTGGGTGGATGGCAAGCGGCTCGCGCCTTGATGTTGTTGCACGTGCTTACCGGATCTGTGGGAACTCCGGGCGGACATAATTTGAATGCGTGGAATAAGTTTGTGCCGCGTCCGTTCAAGAATCCACCGCCACAGAAACGGTGGAACGAATTGCTTTATCCGCGGGAGTGGCCGCTGTGTGTACATGAGATGTCTCCTCTCTTGCCGCATTTTCTGAAAGAAGGTCGCGGACGCATCGAAGCTTATTTCACGCGCGTATTTAATCCGGTATGGACTTACCCGGATGGATTTTCGTGGATCGAGATGTTGCGCGACGAAGAAAAAGTTGGACTGCACGCGGCGCTTTCGCCGACGTGGAGCGAGACGGCATGGTTCGCCGATTACGTTTTGCCCATGGGATTCAGTTCCGAGCGTCACGATTTGATGAGTCAGGAATCGTACGCTGGAAAGTGGATCGGATTCCGGCAGCCGGTGCTGCGCGTCTTGCAGGAACGAGAAGGGAAAAAGTTCGATTACACCTATCAGGCGAATCCGGGCGAAGTTTGGGAAGAAGACGAATTCTGGATCAACCTCTCGTGGGCGATTGATCCCGATGGCTCTATGGGAATTCGGCAGTGGTTTGAGTCTCCGTATCGTCCGGGTGAGAAGCTCACGGTCGATGAATACTACGGCTGGATATTCGAAAATTCGGTTCCTGGATTGCCGGCGGCTGCGGCGAAGGAAGGATTGAAGCCGCTGGAGTACATGCGCAAGTATGGCGCGTATGAAGTGACGACCGACGTCTACAGGCAGAACGAAAAGCCGGTCGCGGCGGGCGATTTGGCGGGATCGAATGTCGAAGCGAACGGCATGGTCACCAAAGCGGGCAAAGCGGTCGGCGTGATGGTGGACGGGGAGGCGGTGGTCGGTTACAACACTCCGTCGCGAAAACTGGAATTATTTTCGAAGACCATGGCGGACTGGAAGTGGCCTGAGTTCGCGCTCCCGGAATATTACCGCAGCCATATTCACAAATCGGCGCAAGGGGCGTCGATGGGCCATCCGGGCGAGGATTTCGATTCGCGCTATATGCCGCAGGTGGAGTGGCCGAAGGATTCGAATGGCGATGTATACACGCTGCTGCCGATTTTTCGTTTGCCGCATCTGATTCACTCGCGGTCGGGCAATTCGAAATTTCTTTATGAGATTGCGCACAAGAATCCACTTTGGATCAGTCACGCTGATGCGCAGAAAATCGGGGATGTTCGGACTGGCGATCTGATTAAAGTACATACCGAGATCGGATTTTTTGTGTTGCATGCCTGGGTGACCGAGGGGCTGGCGCCGGGCGTGGTGGCGTGTTCTCACCATTTGGGCCGCTGGCGCGTTAATAAAGAAGATAAGGTCGAACGCATGTCGAGCGCGTGGGTCGACCTGAAAGAAGTCGGCAAAGGGCAGTGGAAGATGCGCCAGACTTCAGGCGTCGAGGCCTACGAGACTACCGATCCGGATACGAAGCGAGTGTGGTGGAGCGATGCGGGAGTGCATCAGAACATTACATTCCCCGTGCATCCTGATCCGATCACTGGCATGCACTGCTGGCACCAGATGGTGCGCGTGGAGCGCGCCGGTGCCGACGATCGCTACGGCGATATATTTGTCGATACCAATCTTTCGTTCGCCGTGTATCAACGCTGGAAGGCGCTGACGCGTCCGGCTCCGGGGCCGGGCGGCTTGCGGCGGCCGCTTTGGATTCCGCGCGTGGTGCGACCTGAGGAATCGGCGTTCTATATTCCGTTGAAGAACGACTGAGCGCGCCAGCTCACGTTGTAAAATGACGACATGCCGCTACAACCAGGAAATCCCGCATTCAACAAGAAGCGTACTCCGCCTCCCGACGAAACGTTTGAAGAAGCGGCCTATTTGAAAGCGCTCGGAGAAAAGCAGAAAGTCGTGAGCCTGAAGCTGGCTGATGGCGAAGTCGTGCGTGGCTGGATCGAGTACTACGACAAGAATATGGTGCGGGTGACGCGCGAAGATGGGCCCAATCTTTTTATCTTCAAGCATGAGATTGTTTACATTGCGGAAGATGGAAAGAAGAAGTGAACAGATTTCAGCCGTCAGCAGTCAGCCTTCAGGTAAACCCTAATCCTTCAAAACGAAAGCCTTAATCTCACATGACTTCTCAATCGTCCGATCAGTCTTCGCATCTGGATCTTGTTTCTCCCATGCAGGCCATGGCTCGTGAGGCGGGCAGCTTGATCATGGGTTATTTCCGGCAGCACGTGAAGATTGAATATAAGGGTGCTGTGGACCTGGTAACGGTTGCGGATCGGGAGTCGGAGGCATTGATTCTGAAGCACATTCGCAAGCACTTTCCTGCGCATGATGTGATCGGCGAAGAGGGAACTCGCATCGAGACTGGGAGCGAGTACAAGTGGTATGTCGATCCGCTCGATGGGACTACGAATTTTGCGCACGGTTATCCGGTGTTTTGCGTTTCTCTGGCGGTTGAACACCGTGGCCAGCGGGTCGCGGGCGTGATTTACGATCCGACGCGCGATGAGATGTTTGTGGCTGAGTTGGGCGGTGGCGCAACTTTGAATGGCGCGGCGATTCATGTGTCGGCTACCGCGAATCTCGGTGATTGTTTGATCGGCACCGGTTTTCCTAGCCAGAAACGGCACAAGAATCCGAATATTTATTTCTATCACCAGCTAACGCTGCGGACGCATGGCGTGCGGCGCGCCGGATCGGCCGCGCTCGACTTGTGTAATGTGGCTTCGGGACGATATGACGGCTTCTGGGAATTCAATCTCAATCCCTGGGATACGGCTGCTGGGGTGCTGATTGTTGAAGAAGCTGGCGGTAAGGTTTCCGATTTTTCGGGCGGCGCTTTCGACATCGCCAGCCGCGAGACGATTGCCACGAACGGGTCGGTGCATGATGCGTTGCTGCAGGAGTTCTCCGAGATTTTCGCGGGACGCGGGTTGGAAGAGTTGGCGAGTCCGGTGGAATACGCCAAGGTTCGAAGTCTCTAGTACGGCGCGGGCCGAGATGCGCGCCACTTCATCGTGTCATCTTCGGAGTTACAATTGATCACGTGAAGTCGTCGCTGCTTGAGCGCAAGATCGAAAAGCGTCCTGACAAAGTACGTCTGAAGGGACGCATCCTCTTTCTTACCGAAGACCCTGAACTCATAAAAAAACAATTGGCTGGCTGGGACATGCCCTGGGATACGAAGAATCCCGGCAATAATGCCAAACTCCGCGACGATATTTCCACGGATGAAATTACGCCTGCCCATTTCTGTTTCTATTTTGATCGCACGCTTGGCGAAATTCCGTACGCTGGTTTGCTTTGCGGGGGCGTTCACCCCATTGGCCGCAACGAGGTTAAGAACGGCGGCTTTGTTTGCTCGGTGAGCGGCAAACGCCGCGGCAAGGGATCGAGTCGCGAGCAGTCTCCTTATGCCGAGATGTGCGCCGGAATTCAGGTCGCGATTGCCGAGAATATTGAACGCATCTACAAGCAGAACTGCCAGAATCTTGGGCTGCTGACTTCCACCAATTTTTCTTTGATTGACCGGATTCGCGGCGGGGAAGAAATTGCGCTCAGCGAATTCAGCGCCGGCGAGGATGAGATCACGCGGCAGGTGATCGAGTATGGAGGCTTGTTCCCCTTCAATGTCGCGCGCATGCAGGGAAAAGTTTTTCTGCCGCCGATTGAGACTGCGGCGCGGTCGATGACTTTGGCGGAGAAGATATTCGCTCGCCATATGATTGCGCCCGAGGGTATTGTTGGAATCGCGGCAGTTAAGCCTGGAGACACTGGATTCACTCGCGTCGATCTGCGCTTTAGCCATGAGTATGTGACGCCGATGGCTTCGATCTTTTACGAGCAATATGTAGGCAAAGACGTTCCGGTGAACGATGCTTCGACGATCCGTTTCTTTCGCGATCACCTTACTTTTCTCGACGAAGTAATTTCTGAAGAGAAGAAAAAGATCGGGCTGCTTGACTTGGCCACGCAACTCAAACTCAAGCAGGAAGACTTCGCCAAGCAGCAGGGAATCAAACTGCACGGGGAACTGGCTGACCGCAAAGGTTCGGAAGGCATCTGCCACTCTGTAATGCTGGAAGATTATGCGCTGCCGGGGCAGGTAAATGTCGGCTCCGACTCGCACACGCCGCATGTCGGCGCCATCGGATGCATTGCTTTCGGCATCGGCACGACCGACGTTTTCAACTCCTGGATCACCAAAGATGTCCGCGTTAAAGTGCCGGAGTCGGTCAAGATCGTGATTAGTGGGACGCGGCATCCGAATGTTACGGCGAAGGATTTCATCCTGAAGATTCTTTCGCTCGATTACGTGCGCAGCGGCAAGGCGCTGGCGAAAGTGATGGAGTATGCCGGCGAGGCGGTCGAAGCGCTCTCAGTCGATGAACGCGCCACTATGACAAATATGGCGGCTGAAATTGGCGGCTTTACCGGCATTGTGGCTCCGGATGAGAAGGTGGTCGAATTTCTGGTGGAACGGCGCGGCATGAGGCGCGCTGACGTCGAGAAGATGATCGACGGTCTGCACAGCGATGCTGATGCCGAATATGCCGAGGTGATCGAACTCGACGCGGCTGAGATCTCGCCGATGGTTGCTACACCGGGCGATCCTGGCAATGGCAAGTATGTCCGCGATCTGAGTACGGCTGTTCCGATCGAAATTGCTTATGGGGGAACGTGCACCGCAGGCAAAAACGAAGACATGGATATGTATGCGGCCGTTCTCGCTGACGCTCTAAAGCATGGAAAGAAAATCTCGAAGAACGTCGACTTTTGGATCCAGTTCGGTTCGCAGGAAACGCGCGAGTATTCCAAGAGGCGGGGCTACATCGAGATTTTTGAGAAAGCTGGAGCGCATCTGATTGAGCCTAGTTGTGGCGCTTGCATCAATGCGGGGCCTGGGGTGTCGACGCGCGCTGATCAAATTGTCATCAGCGCTCAGAATCGAAATTTTCCTGGACGCAGCGGGCCTGGGCAGATGTACCTTGCGTCTCCGCTGACTGTGGCTGCGAGCGCGGTGGCCGGGTATATTGTCGAGTACGAGCCCAGTTAAGATCGCGAGTTAGCCAAAGCGTAGCCTGTTTCTTCGTGAATGGGAGCAGGTTTAACGAGGCGGAGCAAAGCTCCGCCACCACGCATACATCTTTCTGGGGCATCGTCACAACTTGAGTGTTCAGCCATCACTGCGCAATCGCCTGCAGTGTGCTGGTGGCCTGCAAAATCAGCGCACCTCTTTCTGCTTGGCCTTAGGCGGTCGAGGTGTACAATGTGCGCTAGAGAACAGTTTAAGGCACGCTTCCGACCATTAGGCGCTTCAAGAACCTGCCCGTTTGGCGCCGACGATTTCTCCTATCAACCCGGCCTCTAGCAAAGCGGCGCTTTGCGGAATCGCGAATATTTTCATGAAAATTCTGCTTTATAACCCCGACAACGGGGTCACGCGTAATTTCATGCCTCACCTCTGGATGTTTTTGCTGCAGGCGCTCACTCCTTCAGGTCACGAAGTTCTGCTGGTCGATGGCAACGCGCAGCCCATGGATGAAGCGGGCATCGCGCAGTTCGTACGCGAAAATAATATTGGGCTCGTCGGCATCGGTGCTATGACGCGAATGATTGCGAAGGCGTATCGCATGGCGGACGCGGTGCGAAGCACGGGAGTTCCGGTGGTGATGGGCGGGCCTCACGTTACTGAGATGGCGGATGAAGCGCTGGGTCGCGATGGGGGTCCGCGACACGCCGACGCGGTTGCGCTGGGAGAAGCCGATGCGACCTGGCCGCGAATTGTTGAAGACGCCGCTCGTGGTCAACTCAAAGAAGTTTATGAGCCGGTGGATGCTTTTGGTCAGGAGAGCAAGCCGTCGCTTAAGGAATATCCGGTGATTCCGTGGGAGTCGATTGATCTCAAGCAGTTCAATCTTGTGCCCAAGGCGGCGACCAGCCTGCTGCAGAAAATCGGCGAAGGCTGGGGAACGTTTCGGATTATTCCGGTCGAGTCTGGACGAGGCTGTCCCTACGGTTGCGAATTCTGTACGGTCACAGGATTTTTTGGAGACTCGATTCGCTTTCGCACTAACGAGAGCGTGGTGAATGAATTGCTCTTGCTGAAGGCTCGCGCTCGCAGCGAGAAAGGGCAGTTTGCTGTCTTCTTCATCGACGACAATTTCGCTATCAACATCAAGCGCACCAAGTCGCTTCTCCGCGACATTATTGCCGCGAAGGCGCAGGTGCATTGGGTGGCGCAGATCAGCGCGAATCTGCTGCGCGACGAAGAACTAGTCGATCTGATTGCGGACGCTGGCGGTAAGTGGATATTTATCGGCATGGAATCGATCGATCCGGCCAATTTGAAGGATGTGAATAAAGGATTCAACAAGCCGGGCGAATATGCGGCTGTGCTCGAACGACTGGCGCAGCGCAACGTCTACGCCATCACGTCTTTTATTTTCGGCATGGATAACGACACGGTAGGAGTCGCGGAGCGGACGCTGGGGCAGGTGCGGACGTGGCCGCCGGGGCTGCCGATTTTTGGATTGCTGACTCCGTTGCCGGCAACTCCTCTTTATAAGCGGTTGGAAAAAGCTGGGCGGCTGACGCGGGCCAAGCACTGGCAAGAGTTCATTCCGTTTACGATGGCGCATACTCCGCTGAGGATGACGATCGAAGAGGCTCATGACGAAGTGCTTTCTGGGTGGAGACAGTCGTATAGTCCGGAAGCCCTGGCGCACGCCGTGGAGTCGCTGAGCGACCAGCCTCTCGGATATCGCGTGAACATCTTTCTGGCCCGGCTCTGTTTCCGGGGAATTTATTTCCCGATGATGGGAAAGATGGCTTGGGTCAAAGTGATAGCGCAAAATCGGCGTACTATTTTCAAGCTTGTAAGAGAGGGGTTCAAACCCGGCGCCTGGCGTGGCGCTCCGGCCAGACATCCGGCGATGGCGGTGGTACCGGAAGTGATTGCGTCGTCACCGCAAGTGGTACAGAGGTAAGAGCCTTCGAATAGAACGGAAACTCTCGGGGCAAATAGAAAAACGATCGGCGCAGTTGACTGCCGTTTCCCCGCCTTTCGACCGGTGGAACCTGCTTCCGCATGGGGGTTGCCTGTACCGATGGCTGCGTTCTTGCTAGAATCGTGAGTTCAATTACACTCCCTGCGCCCGAGGAGCATGAGATTTTATGGCCTACGTAATCGCTGAGCCCTGCATTGGAACCAAAGACACCGCCTGTGTTGACTCCTGTCCGGTGGATTGTATTCATCCCAAGAAGGACTCCGACAAATACGGGGGCGAGCAGATGTTGTACATCGATCCGGTGGAATGTATCGACTGCGGCGCTTGTGTTCCGGTGTGCCCGGTCTCGGCTATCTTCGCGCTTGATGATCTCCCGGAGAAGTGGAAAGAGTACGCGGATAAGAATGCGAAGTTCTTCGGGCGCTAAAGCTTTTAGCCATCGGCGCTCAGCCGTCAGTTCGACCTTTCGCGATGGCAAACGTTTGATCTGACTGAAAGCTGACGGCTGACCGCTCGCTCCATTACAATCATTCCTTAACTGTTGACCTTCCATGGCGCTGAAGGAGTCGGAAGCGATCGTTCTGCGCACGTATCCGCTGCGGGAATCGGACCTGCTGGTGACGCTTTTTACCCGCATGGAAGGCAAGGTGAAAGGTGTGGCGCGCGCGGCGATGAAGTCCAGACGCCGCTTTGGAGGCGCACTTGAGCCGCTCACGTATGTGCGAGCGTTTTATGACGATCGCGAGCGGCAGGACTTGGCGCGGCTCGATTCCTGTGAAGTGATCGAATCGCCGATGGCCAGCGAGGTTAGTTATTCTCGAGCCGCGGCTTTGGCACACGTCGCTGAGTTGCTCGACGAGTTGATGCCCGATCGCGAGGCCAGCGATGCGGTGTTTCGATTGAGCCTGGCGGTATTGCAGGAGCTGCGCGGCCAGGCACTATGGATGCCGATCACGTACTTTGAGCTGTGGATGACGCGGCTCATGGGATTTTTGCCGGAGTTCTCGGAGTGCGTGGTTTGCGGGCGAGCACTCGAGGGGGAACGGGCGTTCTATCACGCCTTAGCGGACGGCCTGGTTTGCATCGACGATAAGCGGATCGCGTCTTCGGAATTGTCTCCTGAGTCGAGAAAGATCGCGGCGCAGATGCTGAGGTCGCGAGTCTCGGAATTTTCGGGGATTGATTGGCCAAAGGCCGTGGGTGCGGATTTGCGCAAGTTCCTGCTGCAGATTCTGGAGCGGCATTTGGAGAGGAAGCTGGTAACGGCGGGGATGCTGGGAAAGCTTTGAAGTTGGATATCTTTTGGAATCGTGAAGACGTAGTGGTGGGATCGAACGCGTGACATTGAAATCCAATTCGCTTACGTTCCAACAGCTGATCCTGAAGCTGCAGGCTTTCTATGCCGAGCGCGGAGCGGTCATCCAGCAGCCTTACGATGTCGAAGTGGGGGCGGGAACCATGGCTCCGGAAACGTTCCTGCGGGTGCTGGGGCCGAATCCGTATAGGGTTGCGTATGTGCAGCCGTCGCGGCGTCCGGCTGATGGGCGTTACGGCGAAAATCCCAATCGCCTGTTCAAGCACCTGCAGTTGCAGGTGATTCTGAAGCCGCCTCCGGAGAATGTGCAGGAGCTTTATCTGGAATCGCTGGCTGCGATTGGCATCGATCTGCGACAGCACGACATAAAGTTTGAAGAAGATAACTGGGAGTCGCCGACGCTTGGTGCGTGGGGCATCGGATGGCAAGTGATGCTCGATGGTCTTGAGGTCACGCAGTTTACTTATTTCCAGCAGTGCGGCGGCGTGGATCTCGATCCGATATCGGCCGAACTTACTTACGGACTGGAACGGCTGTGCGCTTTTCTGCAAGATGTCGATTCGATCTATGACATCGTATGGGCGCGCGATCCGGAAACGGGCAGGGAAGTGAAGTATGGGGAGGTGCGTCTCGCCGATGAGCAGCAATTTTCGGTTTACAACTTTGAAGCTGCGGATGTTCCGAGCGCATGGAGGCATTTCGAACTCTGCGAGGCCGAATGCAAGCATCTGATTGAGGGTTACGCCGCCCTTAGCAAACAGAGGGGCAAAGAAAAAGTAGAAAACGATGCTGTCGAGAATGCTCTTGAGAAAAGGCGCTTTCCGCTCCTCGGCGCCTACGATCTCTGTCTGAAGTGCTCTCACTATTTCAACATTCTCGATGCGCGTGGTGCGATATCAGTGACGGAGCGCGTTGGTGTGATCGCGCGTGTGCGAGCGTTGGCGGTTGGAA
The DNA here is from genome assembly GCA_963807725.1 of uncultured Acidobacteriaceae bacterium. Taxonomy (GTDB): domain Bacteria; phylum Acidobacteriota; class Terriglobia; order Terriglobales; family Acidobacteriaceae; genus Acidiflorens. Next base: position 235,716 of record CAWECL010000016.1, on the reverse strand, counting down.
TTGCTAAAGCCTGGATGGATCAGCAGTACGGAACGGAAAAAAGTGAGAAGAGCGGAGAGATTGCAAAGTCAGCGGCACAAGAAGAGAAGGGCAAGCTGGCTCCGGTGGCCACATAGAATTCTGGGTTGTGTCATCTTGGGCGAAGTGAAAACTTCGCAACGCTCGGCGTAGCGCCTTGATTGCATGGTGAGAACTCCCTGCTGTTTTTGCGGCGCATGAGACATTGTAGGGGTCCTTCGACTACGCAGAACGATTCTCTTCGCGAATCGTTCCGCTACGTTCAGGATGACAGCGAGTAGCATATGCCTGATTTTTTGCTCGAAATCGGATGCGAGGAAATCCCGGCGAGGATGATCGACGCCGGCTCGCGCGAGTTGCGCGAACGCCTGCATGCATTGTTGCAGCGGGAGCGCCTTGAGCCCGCAGAAACGATTGCGCATCTCGACACGCCGCGCCGGCTCGCGGTGATGGCATCGGGCATTCCTGCGTCGCAGCCGGAAATTACGGAGCAGGTGACCGGTCCCTCCACGCAGGTGGCATATAAAGACGGCCAGCCGACTCCGGCTGCGCACGCCTTTGCCAAAAAAGTTGGCGTGGATGTTGGCAAGTTAGAAAAGATCACGACCCCCAAGGGTGAGTACCTGGGAGCCACAGTCACGCGAAAAGGTCGCACTGCCTCAGAAATTCTCGCTGAGACTCTTCCGAAAGAAATCTCTACGCTCTACTGGCCGAAAAATATGTACTGGCGTAAGCGCGGGGAATCGTTTGTTCGACCGGTGCGATGGCTGGTGGCGATGCTCGACGAAGAGGTCATCCCACTCGAGTTGTTCGGCATCCACGCTGGCAAGACTTCGCGCGGCCACCGCATCATCGGCAACCAGACCGTCGCTATCGCCAAACCGAGCGCTTACGTCGAAGCCTTGCGCGGAGCCAAGGTTCTCGGTGCCGCAGAGCGTGAGCACGCAATTCGAAAGGCGCTCGACGCGGCTACCCGCACCATTCCCGGAGCGCGGTGGCGCGAAGACGAGCCCTTGGTCGCGACTGTCGTGAACTTGACCGAATTTCCTTCGGTCATTCTGGGTAGCTTCGATCCCGAATTCCTCGATCTGCCGGAAGAAGTGCTGGTCACAGTGATGCGGGACCACCAAAAGTATTTCGCCATCGAAGACTCGAACGGAAAACTTCTGCCGCATTTTCTTGCGGTACTCAATACGGATTCAGATGCAAACGGATTGATTCGCCACGGCAACGAGCGGGTTTTACGTGCTCGCTTTAATGACGCTCGCTTTTTCTGGCAGACCGATCAGAAGCAAACCTTGCGGCAGCGTGTCGATTTGCTGCGAAACGTCACCTTTCAGAAAGATCTCGGCAGCTATTACGACAAAACGATGCGCGTGCAGCGCCTGGCAAGTTCTCTCGCCGAGACGGTCAAGCAGAATGGCGTGGCGGTTCGGCCGGGCGTCGTCCACAAGGCGGCGCTGTTGGCGAAAACGGATTTGACGACCGAACTGGTCAAGGAATTCACGGAGCTCCAAGGAATTGTCGGCGGCCTTTACGCCCGCGTTCAGGAACTCGATGAAGACTTGAAACCCGACGTCCAAGTGGCAGTCTCACGCGCGATATACGATCACTACAAGCCGGAATCCATGGAAGACAGCGCCCCGGCCACGCTCGAAGGTGCGGTTCTATCCATTGCGGATAAGGCCGATTCGATTGCGGGAATGTTCGCGCTCGGGCTCATTCCCAGTGGATCGAAAGACCCATTCGCGCTGCGACGCCAGGCGAACGGGATTGTGAAGACGATTGCGGAACACAAGCTGCCGCTGCGGATTTCGGAGATCATGGCCGATGCGCGCTCGCGTTACCGGAACTCGGAAGCGGAAAAGAAGTTCTCGAATGCTGCCTACGATGAATCGATGCGCGCGTTTTTCCGCGAGCGCCTTGAGTTCTATTTGAAGGAAGTACGCGGTTACGCCTACGACGTTGTCAGCGCCGTGCTCGCGGTTGACGCCAACGATGTGGTCGACGCTGCAGCACGCGCCGAGGCAGTGAGCAAAGTGCGTGGCTCGGCCGATTTCAACTCCATCTCGAGCGCTTTCAAGCGGATGAAAAACATTCTGCGCCAGGCTTCGGAGAAAACTAAACTGATCGCGATGCGGGCTGACGCATCGGCCCTGCAGGAAGAATCCGAGAAAGAGCTGGCCGCATTGATTCCGCAGACGGTTGCGACCGTCGAAAAGCTGCGATCGGCGCACGATTACGAAGCTGCACTGCTTGAAATTGCAAAGCTGCGCCCTGCGATTGACAAGTTTTTCGACAAAGTAATGGTGATGGTCGACGACGACAATCTTCGCGCCAATCGTCTGGCGCTGCTGCAGAGCGTGGTCAGGGAATTTTCTACCATCGCCGATTTTTCTGAGATCGTCACCGAAGGCAAGGAATCTGCGAAATAATATCTTGCAGTAATAAATCTGCGAATCAAACGAAGAGGACACAAATGGCGACACAGACTCTCCCCGATACCGGAATGATTGAAACGACAACGGCGGCCAAGAAATCGAGCGAAGCGAAGTCCAGCGAAGCAAAGGCCGGCGCGACGAAAGCATCTGCGACGAAATACGTCTACTTTTTCGGAGGCGGCAAAGCCGACGGTAACGGAAAAATGAAAGATGTCCTGGGCGGCAAGGGCGCTGGACTCGCCGAGATGACAAACGCCGGTCTTCCGGTGCCTCCGGGGCTTACGATTCAGACCGAAGCTTGCCGCGAATACATGCGCCATGGCGCGGTTTCAAAAGACGTCGATCGCCAGATGGAAGAATCGTTGGCTGCGCTCGAAAGTCTGCAGGGTCAGAAACTGGGCAAAGGGGAGAATCCATTGCTGGTAAGCGTCCGCTCGGGTGCGAAATTTTCCATGCCCGGCATGATGGACACGATTTTGAATCTTGGTCTGAACGATCAAAGTGTCGAAGCGCTTGCGAAACAAACCAGTAATCCACGGTTCGCCTACGACTCTTATCGCCGCCTGATTCAGATGTTCGGCAACGTTGTGCTCGACGTGGAGAAGCACGTATTCGACGAAATCTTTGACGCCAAGAAAAAGCAAAAAAAGACGAAGTTCGATACCGGCCTTGATGCTAAAGATCTGCAAGCGGTGATTGCCGAATACAAGAAAGCAGTGAAGAAGCACGCCAAGCGCGACTTTCCGCAGGATGCGAATGAGCAACTGGTCATGGCGCGCGACGCGGTTTTTCGCTCCTGGCAGAATGAACGCGCCAAAACCTATCGCCGCTTGAATAACATTGACGACATGCTGGGCACCGCCGTCAACGTGCAAGCGATGGTCTTCGGCAACATGGGCGACACCAGTGGTACCGGCGTTGGCTTCACGCGTAACCCTTCGACGGGTGCCAAGGAGTTTTACGGCGAATTTTTGCTGAATGCGCAGGGTGAGGATGTCGTCTCGGGCGTGCGTACGCCCGTGCCTATTCTCGAACTCGAAAAAATCATGCCGGATGTCTTCAAACAGCTTCGCGAAATTACTACTCGGCTGGAAAATCACTATAAAGACATGCAGGACTTCGAATTCACCATCCAGGACCGCAAGCTCTACATGCTGCAAACACGAAACGGAAAGCGCGCTGGTCTCGCCGCGGTGCGAATCGCGATCGAGATGGTGAAAGAAGGATTGATCACTAAAGAGGAAGCGATCTTCCGGCCAGAGCCTGACCAACTCGTTTACTTTGTGGTTCCGAGGCTCGACGAAAAAGATGTAAGGGTTGAGAACGTACTGGCTAAAGGGCTACCGGCATCTCCCGGAGGCGCCGTCGGTCAAATCGCATTCAGCGCAGAGGATGCGGTGAAGATGGCGGGTCACGGTTCGGAAAAAAATCCCGTCATTCTGGTGCGAGCCGAAACTTCGCCGGAAGATATCGAAGGCATGGTGTCGGCGGTCGGCATTCTGACCTCTCGCGGCGGCATGACCAGCCATGCGGCCGTGGTTACGCGTGGGATGGGGAAATCTTGCGTGGCTGGCGCGCAGGAGATCGACGTCGACGAGAAGAAACGCGAGATCCGCGTGAAGGGCCAGGTTTTTAAAGAGGGCGATTGGATTTCGCTCGACGGGTCCACCGGTCGGGTGATCAAAGGGAAGGTCAACACGGTTCCGCCCGATCCAAAAGACTTGCACATACTGGATACATTCATGAGCTGGGCGGAGCCTTTCCGCACGATGAAAGTCCGGGCCAATGCCGACATTCCACGCGATGCGATGAACGCGCGCAAGTATGGAGCGGAAGGAATTGGCCTTTGCCGCACCGAGCACATGTTCTTTGGCGAAGAAAAGATTACTCACATGCGCGCCATGATTCTTGCCAACAATGAAAAAGAGCGTCGCGCCGCTTTAAAAGAACTGCTGCCCTTGCAGCGCAAAGATTTTGACGGGGTTTTCCGCGCGATGGATGGATTCCCGGTAACTATTCGCACGCTGGATCCTCCGCTGCACGAGTTCCTGCCGTCACGCGAAGAACTGATGGTGAATATCGCGACGCTGGCCCACATGGACGCGAAGGAGAAAAAATCGCTGGTCACCAAATACCGCGACTATGGCGTGAAGGCAGCCGGCGATCTCAAGAAAGTTCTGCCAGATCTTCTGAAGCGCGTCGAGCAGCTGCACGAAGTCAACCCGATGCTTGGCCATCGCGGTTGCCGCCTCGGGATCACCTATCCTGAAATTACCGAGATGCAGGCGCGCGCGATTTTCGAAGCGGCCGTCGCAGTCGCTAAGAAGGGAGTCAAAGTGTTTCCCGAAGTGATGATTCCGCTAACGGCTACATCCAAAGAATTTGAAAATCAGGCGGAGATTGTGAACCGCGTGGCGAAAGAAGTCTTCAAAGAAAAGGGACACACCGTTGAATATCTGGTCGGCACCATGATCGAGTTGCCGCGTGCGGCCCTGATCGCCGGCGAGATCGCGAAAGAAGCCGAGTTCTTTTCCTACGGCACGAACGATCTCACACAGACCACGTGGGGCTTCTCGCGCGACGACGTGAATAAGATTTTGCCGACGTACCTGGAGAAGGGAATCATCAAGCAGGATCCTTTTGCCGTTCTTGATCGCGAAGGCGTCGGTCAGCTCGTAAAGATGGGGACCGAACGCGGACGAAAGACGCGTCCCGATCTGAAGGTTGGCGTCTGTGGAGAGCACGGCGGCGAACCATCGTCGGTCGAGTTCTTCTATCAGGCCGGACTCAACTATGTTTCCTGCTCACCGTTCCGCGTGTTGACGGCGCGGCTTGCGGCAGCTCAAGCAGCGGCAAGCGAGAAGCTCCACAGCGATGCGGGACGAACGAAGTAGAAAATCGAGGTAACTGCAAAGGGCATCGAACCCAATTCAATCGGTTCGATGCCCTTTGTCTTATTTGGTCTTACTGCTTCGCGTTTTACTGCACCCGCTGCAGCCGGTTGATCAATTTCTGCGCGAGATTCTCTTCCGACTCCGACCACAGCAACCGGCCGGTTGCGCCCGCATTCTTTTCTACCTTGGCGGTAAACTCCACCAGTTGCTGGACGTTGCTGCGGATATTGCGTTCGGCCTCCCCCGTAAATTTGATCTCCTCGTGCAAGAAAGAGGTGTCGAGGCCAAAATCAATCTGAATGTTTCCGGCCTCTTCCGACCCGCGCTCTTCGAACTCATTTCCGTGCGCAACCAAGCGCACCAGCGAAGGCTGTAGCACCCATTTGTCCGCTCCCTCTGGAGGAGCCCATAAGTCCCAATAGGCCTCGAAAACGTAGGCGTAGTCATCGTGAAGAAAGTCTGCGACTTCGGCTGCGGCTTCTTCCGGCGCGACGCCGGGACGAAAACGGCGTTCGAGAATCGTCGGTTCACTCCACGATACGGGTTGGATGGCGGCGTAGGTCACTCCGCTCAGCGTCGAAGAAAACGGAAGCTGACGGAGCACGCTGACAGTTAAGGGAAGAATCTCAGGCTCCTCGAAGCTCGGGAACCAAAGGCTCAGATAAAGCGAATCGGCCATGCCTGTATTTTAGATCGAAATTTTACATCGGCATTTTAAATTGCAGGGAAGTTCGATTCGATGGTGAAATCGGCCCGGGTGGGTGGGTGTGCGTTGGTCTTGAATTTTGACGCGGGTTTTGACGCGCGAAAAGTGCCCTGTTAAGATGGACTCCGGCGACAAAACATCTCTCACCCAGAAAGTCCCCGTCGTCTAGCCTGGCCTAGGACATCGCCCTTTCACGGCGGTAACACGGGTTCAAATCCCGTCGGGGACGCCAACCTTATCAACCACTTGCAAATCCCCTCCAGAATTTTGTAGGTCCGTTACAGTCCGATAAGCCTCGGTGCTTGGTTTTTCTTCGTTTTTGTCGAGCAGCAAGCTCACAACTCGGCTCTGCGCGTCTCGCTTGGTTTGCGTGATCGCTTGCGCGTAAACGTTCAGAGTGACCGAGATGTTTGCGTGCCGCATTAGCTCTTGCACAACCTTCACATCCTCGCCGTTCCCCTTGAGGAGCGTCGCGTACGTATGCCGGAATGTGTGCCAACCGAAATGACCCACGATTCCGACTTCTTTCGCCGCCGGTTCCAAGTGCGCCTTGTAGAGCGAACCTGGCCAGTACGGCAGTTTTCCGCCGCTGTGCGGACTGGCGAATACCCAGTCCTCATCGGTTGGGTATGGACTCTGCAGCCGCCAGTTCCACAAAACCTTAGACAGTCGCAAATCGAGCGGAACCGGCTTGCGAGAGGCTTCGGTCTTGCAGTCCCCGACGTGTTGCATCACGATCGAGCGGATGACATGGACTTCCATCTTCTGAAAATCGATATCCTTCCACTTGAGGCCTAACAACTCCCCAACCCGAAGGCCCGTGAACACGGCGAGGAATACCATCGTCCGCGTGGGCTCCTTCAGGATGCGAAGCAGTGCCGCAATCTGCTCGATGGAAAGCACAATGGGCATCCTGGTCCGCTTGGCACTTTGACGCACCATGCGTATGGGATTCACATCAAGCCATTCCCACCTGACAGCGTGATTGAAAACGGCACTCATGATGTTTCGAGCTTTGGCTTTGCTTCCGTTCGCATACTTGAGCGAACGAAGCCACTGCTCCACCGCGACCGCTTTGACCTCAGTTACGTGATAGCTTCCCCACCTGGGCAAAATCCACTTTCGGAAATAGCCTACGTAGGTGACCTGCGTCTTCCGCGTTTTGGTGCAGTCCGGCCCCAGCTCTTTTTCCCGGTAGTGCTCGACAAGCGTTTGAACACTGATCGGAGTCAAGCTGGTGCGCGGATTCTCAGCGTTGATGTCTGCCCGAAGTGCGGCGACGGCCTTCTGAGCCGCCGTCTCGTTCGGATATTGTTCGAGCGATCCGACCATCAGGTTGCGCCGCGTCCGGCTGCCATCCGCCTGGAGTTCGTACCATCGGTACTCCCAAGCTTTCCGACCACCGGCACGCTTCACGATCTGAAGGCTGCCTTGCTGAAATCTCGTCCGTCTCATCACGATCCTCCGTGGTTAGGGACGGTACGGATAGCTGGCTAACTTTAACCTCAAATGCACCCACGCGTCGAGATCCGATGTACGAAAGCGCCACAATTTTCCGATCCGCATGGCGCGTATCTCGCCCTTGCGGGCGAGTCGTTGAAGTGTTTTCGGGTGGATCTGCAGCAAGGCTGCCGCCTCGCGCGAATCGACTAACCTCTCGAAATGAGGGAACGGCTGGCTGACTGGCGTTACTTCGTGCATCTCGCTCATAAAATCTCCTGCAGCGAGAGTCGAGACCGGGCTGAAATCACCGCGTCGTCTGAAGGTCGGCTTTGGCGTTCGACTTCGTCCGACAGATTTCGAGCCCATTCACTACTCGGCTGGCGTTAGTTTTCGCGTCATGGGCGGACGAGAACATTATTCGTATAGAAACCGTACAAGACGCATTTGTTGCTTCCTCGCAAGAATCTTTCTTCTTTTTGACATCGAACAAACTTCTCAACAACCGCTTAAAGTGCCTAAAGCGCCTAGAAGTGCTTTTGGGTACGTTTGGGGAATCCACGGGAACAGAGCGTTGGCGGCACGCAACCGCTCGCCGCTTTAGCGAGGTGGTCCCTTAGATTCGAGCGAAATTTTGCCCTCTATGTATAAAAGGAACCTGCGGGAGGAAAAAGGTATCGAAAATATTTCGAACAAAGGCTCAAAAACTTAAGATCGCTGAAACGTTCTGGGTTGGGCCTTGGCGTGTCTGACAGTTGCGTCTTGGGGCGAAAGCCTCCTTTCAGTAAGAATTACGGGAGAAGAAGGGCCATTCCAGGGTATGACGATACAATCACTTTGTATGCAAAGGGTACTCGGGGCGGAGACAAAATCACTTATCGAAGCGCTGCACAAGCCTGTCTCTTTTTGGGAGAGCCCCGCAAAGCACAAAATGAGTACATTGGCTCTCATAAGCCAAACGGGTGATCCCGCTGCGATTCCTGACCTAGTTCTTCTCTTGCTGGACCGCGACCGAGATGTTTCACGATCCGCAGCAGAGGCGGTATCCAAGTTGACCAGACTTCTGAGTCCTTCGGAGCTTCCCTGGCTCGATCTGGTCATGCGAGAGCGTTCGCCTTACAGATGGTCCTATCCGTCCGCATGGGCAGAACTAAAGCCCGATCAATTGCATCGCTTAGAGAGATTTGGGAGCGAATCCGTCTATGCTCTTGGAATGGCGTCGATGCACTTCAGTGGTTATGTGCGGGACGAGGCCCTTCGAAAACTGTCCGACGCACAAGGCGGAACAGAACTGCCGTTCCTGCTGTTGCGGCTAAACGATTGGGTGCAGGAAGTGCGACATACTGCTCATCTCCTAGTGCGAGAACGTCTCACGACACAATACGCGCCCTTCTTCGTTAGCAGCATCGCGCTTGTGAACCGGCTTCGACTAGTTCGTCGTGGGCACCAGGCGGAGACAGTAGGAGCAATTGACCGCTTACTTAAGTCCGAAGATTGCCGAGAGGCTGTCGAGATCGGCATGCGCTCACCGGACGGGCACGTCAAGCGAGCGTGTTACGAGTTAGCGTTCGAATCTGCCAGCTTTGATCAGGTTCCGCTTATCGAAAGAGCGCTATCTGAAAAAGACCCCGCCGTTCGATTGCGAGGCGCCGAAAGGATCTCTGTTCTTCCGCATGCTGACTCGATGGATCATCTGTTGTCCCGCGCAAGAGATGACCGATTTGCGCCAGTTCGACGCAAGGCTTTGCAGGTCTTCTCGGAGCGATTCCCAGAGAGAGCCCGCCCATGGCTTGAGCACGCGCTGACGGACTCCCATCCTTCCCTTCGTGGCTACGCTCAATTTGAGCTAGGGAAAGGATCGGATTTTGATCTGCGAGCGTTTTATCAAGGTGTGCTCGGCAAGTCTGAACCAGCAACCCTGTACGCAGCCATTTCTGGGGTGGGGGAAACTGGTATCTCGTCCGATACGAGCCTCGTAATAGCGCATCTGTCGCATCGGGTGCCCCGAGTGCGTCGGGCCGTGCTCCGCACTCTGGCGCGCTTGCATGCTGAAGAATTCGTCGATCTCTTTGCGGAACGTCTCCTAGATCACGCCCCTAGTGTGTCGAGCGAAGCCATGAGGGGACTAGCCAAGGTTCTTCACCTCATCACCGGAGAACGCCTTTGGACGGTTTTTGCTGCTGCGACAGAAGATCATGTTCGCCGCAACGCCCTTTTCCTGGTCGCGCGTCTTAGCAAGTGGGAGAGCATCGGCTACCTTGTGGAAGCGCTCGGGCGAATCGCGTCGGTGAGTTGCGAAATCTCAGCATGAGTGCCCGCAACTACCAGCGTGTCGCGCCCTTCGGCTCGAAACTCACGATGCAGCTCCGCCACAATCTGGCCTCGGTCGAAGATGGATACTTCGCGAATGGCTCCGAGCTTTTCCAGTTGTGCGAACCCTTCCTCCGGTGAATGCCTCATGGTCTTTACGGCCTCCCGATAGACAGAGTTCGTCTGCCGCTGTACTTCAGTAAGGGAAATACTCTTCAGGCCAGACTCCCGTTCCAAGATACGCAAAGCATCCGAGGCCTCGACGCTGGAAATTTGTCGCGTGTCACCGGAAAAGACGATTCTGGCTCCCTGATCCTCGGCGAGGTGCAGCAAGCTTTGCATTTGCCGGCCAGAGACCATGCCTGCTTCATCAACAATCAATACCCTGCCGCGCAGCGCGCCCTGTGGTTCCTGAGCCTCCAAGAGTCGTGAGACAGTCATCGCATCCCGGAAGCCAACTTTTTCGAGTTCATCCACCGCACTTCTCGTGGGAGCCACCGCAAGAACCTCGTGTCCGGCCTCTCTGAGACCACGGTCAATTTCACGCAGCGTGGCAGTCTTGCCAGTACCGGCAGCGCCGCGAATATTGATCGCCAAATCACGAGAATGGAGCACTGCTTCGACGGCGCGCCTTTGTTCGGGACGGAGATGTTCCGAAACTTCAAAGCCGCGGCTCCTTCCGAGGCAGTCGTAGCGATCCACTCCGCGGTTAACGACCGCAATCATGTCACGCTCGCGTTGGAGGCTCGCGTGTGTCGCAATTTCATCCCCAGAGGAGATGAGAGTTCCCTTCGCGCGTTCAACGCAGAGAGAGCCCTGAAGGTCGCTGAGGTCGACGTTGCCGCGTCCGTGACGGAGAGCCTCGGTTAGAACCTCATGTTCTCTGGCGACTGAGAGACGCTCGAAAATGTGCTCCTGAGAGTATGCAAGCGAGGCCTCGTGCATACCACGATTGATTCGAGGTGAATAGGATTGTGTCTGAGCTTCGTTCAAAACCTCACGAAGTGTTTGCCTCTCTTCCGGGGTCATTCGGTCTTGCTGAAGGTTGCGGACTCGCTCGGTCGATATCTCCTGAAGCTTGTCAGGCTCGCGTTTCCCGGACGAGTACCGCAACCTCGTTGTCTGTGGGCGCGCGCCCACGCTCGAATCGAGTGAACTCCTGAATGGCCGCATCCCGCTGGGCACTGCGTTGGCTGTACTTGTCGAGGAGGTCCTGGGAGAATCCTGCGATCTCGAATCCCTTGTCACGACCACGAACATCGTGACGGTTTTCAACCTCGTAGCCAAGGGCGCGTACTTCGCGAGCCAGGGCATTGCGATAGACCTCGGTCAGGTAGCTGCGACGTTCGTACAGACCGGAAGCCTGTAGCGCCTTCCAACGCCCTTCAGTGCCATCGTAAGTGAGATTGGCAGCGACGGCATGAGTGTGGAGCTGAGGATCTAGCTGACGACTCGTGTCGTGAGTGTAGGAAGCTACGATCCAGTTTCCGGTGGCCCGATTTTCGTTCTGGCCGGCGAGGCGAACCCTGGTGGCCGAGTATTTCTCTGCTTCTTTCAATGCCTCGCGAACGGCGGTTCCGTGCGCGGCGACCAGTCTCTCATCACCGCCAACAATGGCCATCACAGAGACGGACTTCGGCGCCGAAAATGTCATGTCATAAAGAGAGCGCGCCTTACTTTGCTCCTCACCATTGCTGGCAATGCGATCTGCCCCGTGACGTTGCCGGAGGAATTCTCCCGTTCGTGGGTCAAGACCCTGACGCACTGCCTCGAAATCCTCGGAGGTAACCTCTCCTTTCAGACCAAGCAGTTCAGCGCCGCGTCCGTGCCACTGGCCTTGGACGGTCCGATTCTGGTCGTAGTAGTCACTCTGTTGGAGATGGCGCTGAGCGTAGCCCTCACCCCCGGTCATGGCACGAATCGTCAGCACGGCTCGACACTAGCTCTGTTCGAGATTTGGGGTCAAGCTGCTTCGTGGCGAGGTTGCTAAGTCAGTGACAGATAAAGGAACGGAGGAGAGCGAGTAAGTTGAGTGGCAGAACAGCTTGTTAGTGCTGGATTCCCGCCAAAAGCAATGCTATACTCGGTTTCGAAAATGACGATAAAGACCAAATCCATGATGAGACGGCGCGTCAATCGCGCTCGGCCCTCGGGATTGGTCTGATTATTCGTTAGATTTCTAAGTTCAGATTCGATTTCCGAGGCTCCGACAAAAGTCGGGGCCTTTTGCTTTTTACGGATGTGTTTTGGCCGGTAGCCAAGCTGGAAAGGCACGTGACTGTTACTCACGCCATGCGCAGGTTCGAATCCTGCCCGGCCAGCCAATTTTCGAGGGAAGACAAGGCTCGCTAGTTCAGTAGGAAGAACGCGGCTCTCATAAAGCCGTCGCGGATGGTTCGAATCCATCGCGAGCCACCATGGAGGGGCCTCCGGCGAGGGGCAGTGGCTTATACCCACTTCGGCGCCAGATTAGCGCGGCCAGACAGGTTCGACTCCTGTACCCTCTACCAATTTTGTTCGCGCCGGTAGTTCAACGGACCAGAATAGTTGGCCTACACCCAACAGATGCGGGTTCAACTCCCGAACGGCGCACCATGCAGGATTAGCTCGAAGGTCGAGCCCGCGGTCGATAACCGCGAGGCGTTGGTTCGATTCCAACATCCTGCACCATTTTGATGTTGAACATGGGTGACTGGCAGAGATGGCTGATGCACTCGCCTCTTAAGCGAGACCAGGCTGGTTCGATTCCAGCGTCACCCACCAGAATTTGCGGAGATTAGTTTGCGGGATTGGCAGATATGGATATGCACTCGCCTTTTAAGCGAGACGAAGTGGGTTCGATTCCCACATCCCGCACCAGTAGCAACAAAGAGGCGGCATAGCATAACGGATCAATGCTCCGAGCTTCTACCTCGGACGATGAGAGTTCAAATCTCTCTGCCGCTTCCAATGTGGGGATGTGGTCCAACGGATGAGGGCGCAAGGCTACGAACCTTGAGATCAGAGTTCAATTCTCTGCATCCCCTCCACATTGATTAGGCTCGCGTGGTCTAAGGCATGATGACGCTTCGGTCCTAACGAAGAGATCCGGGTTGGATTCCCGGCGCGAGTTCCAGATGGGTGGGTAGTGTAACCGAACAACACGGCAGCGTCCGAAGCTGCAAATCCGGGTTTGACTCCCGGCCCGCCCACCAGGCATTTTCAGTAAAACTGCGCCGTTGAGGTGCAAGATGAACGTCACTTTGCGATCCTCCTATAATGAGTAGTCCATAGGACCGGCTTCCGGAGGTCTATGATCCGTCCCAAACTTCAGTGTCTCGCTCTCACAGTTGGGCTCTTGGTACCGTCGATGATGGCGCAGCAGCCCGCCACATCCGAGCCTGCTGACTTGCAGGTGCAATTCCGTTCCGTCTCTGGCTCCAACCGCGTTCGTATTGGCGAGGTGATCCCCGTCGAGGTTCTTCTATCCAGCACTGCTCCCAATCGCTACCTGGAGCCCTGTGCTCTCTTCCGAGAGAGCAACTTCGGTTTTCCCCAGTGCCGTTTCTCCAGCCGGTGGTCTTTCACCATTACGCCCGAGACGGGATGGGTTGACTACACGAAGGAGTTTGGTGGTCCCCAAACCTGGGGCGGCCCAATGTTCGACGTTCCGCCTCAATATCTTACGACACAAGCAGTGGCCTTCTCCTATATCCTTACGCACCGCTTTCGTTTCGATAAGCCGGGAGAATACGAAATTCATTTGTCACTTGACGTAGGTTTCGACGATGAGACCACGAGAGTTAGCGCACACTCCCTGGGCACGACTGTGACGCGGGAAATCACGCTGCAAATCGTGCCTGCGGAACCTGAATGGCAAAAAGGGATTGTGCGCAAAGGCGCGGAGGCATGGTTTTCGCCCAGCCCTGGGGAAACTAACCCTCCATCGCAGACTCTGCTCGAATATCGTCAAGCCAAACGAGCCCTCTGCACGCTGGGTACGCCAGAAGCAGCGCGTGTGTTGGCTAAGGCGATTTTGCCCTCGGACTTCGAGGCACAAAACTGCCTCGAACGCTCCCCGAGCCTGTCCGATGGGATCGAGGAGATGCAGCGTTTATTGGTTGATCCCGATGTGGCGGTGAGTCCGAATTTCTTTTCGGCTCTCGTAGGCTTTCTCAATATTCGGGAATCCAAGAAAGTCGGCGGCCTGTACCTTTCCCAGGACATCGTGAACAAGGAGCGGGACGTCCTGTTCAACGTGCTGCCGCAGAAGCGCGGCGCGGCACAGGCTGAGTCATTGGCTACAGTCCTTAGAAATCCGATTCGTACGGAGTTGGACGGCGGAGGCCGAGCCTACGATCTCCCATTTCCGCCCCAAGTCATCTCTGTTGCGGTTGAGAACTTCGATCGGCTTCCAGCCCAGATGCAGGAGTTGCTGCTTGGAGACGGTTGGGATCGCATCCGTTCACCCCTAATGCTGCGCACGGTTCGCCAAAGAGCCGAGGCGGGCGACGGACCTGCGTTGCTGCGCTGGCGCGAGCTAGAGCCTGTTGCCGCAAACGAGTTCATACGGAAGGAGATCGTGCGCCCGCAGCCTCGCTTTTCGTCCCACTACTTACGGCTTGCTGACGCTTTGCTTCCCGCGCAGGAAAAACAGATTGCGGCAAACTTCGCCGCTTTCGCCATGCTGAACGATGATCGTGATCTCGTCCATTCCGCCACGCTGGTGTACCGGTATGCAACCGTTGCGGTTCTTCCGACCGTTCTTCCGTTCATTGACGCGAAACTTACAGAATGGCCTTGCTCCATCCAGGTACCGGTTCTGGCTTACCTGCTGAAGGTTTCGCCAGAGCGGGCTGCTCCGCGGGTTGAGAAAGTACTTGGAAGCTCACGAACAGAGGTATGCACCAACCGGTTTCTCACCACGCTTGGCCTTCTTGAACCGGGCGCTGTTTTGCAGCGGATCGCATTCGCGCAAGTCGAGGCCGGCACTCCCGCGGCCGACGATGGTGCTCTGTACCTCGCACGCCATGCACCGCCTGAACTAAAAGCAACAATTTGGCAAGAGTTAGAAAAGTGGCAGCACCGCGTTGTCTCCAGTGGTGCGGAAAAGAGGTGGAACAATGGCGGTGCCACAACCGACGATGGAGCAAAGCACGATCTCGTCATGGAATTGACGACAGCTTTCGAATCGGCCCAGGAATGGGTTCTTACCCAGGAAGAGGAAAAGCAGTTGGAAACCTTGCTCGATCAAGAAACGATGAAGGGATTGCGGTGCAGGTTCCAGTGCGGCGGCTCACTGAGCGTTGGGCCCGGCCCAAGGCATTTCACAATCATCGGCAATCTGAACCCCACAGTGGAGGAGCGGGACAATGTAAGTGAATCCATGGAATATCTAAATTCGACGGAGCGCTTGCGCTACCGCATCAACCAATACGGTTGCGCCGACTTGCAGACACTGAAAGACAAACTGCTTCAGTTTCCTGCGGGCTCTATATTTAACTTCAACCCTGCTGACTTTTCCGAGAGGGACCGCAACGAACTGGTGGAGATCAGCCACTTTTTATCGGAGCATAACTACAAAGTAGACGTCCAGGACTGGCCCTTCCTTGCTAGCAATACATCGCACTGAGCAGGCTCAGCACAAGCCAGGTGAAAGGCACTTGATCAGTACTAAGCATTGCGATTATTGGCCATTGACGGACTTATGAAATCATGCCAGAGTAATAACTGAGTTCTACCAATGATGCGCAGGCCCCATACCGATTGCTTCCCGACACCGGCCACGTTTATGTGGCAAGGAGCGGGGGAAGGTACGTTCATGTAACGGGGGCGATCCATAGCGCGTAGTTTTTCTGAGCCTCCGATACAAATCGGGGGCTTTTGGTTTTTTGAGGCGCATTTGACCAGTGCGCAGAGAGGAGGCGGCGTCGTCTAACGGCCAGGATGCGGCCCTTTCAAGGCTGAGATGGGAGTTCGATTCTCCTCGCTGCTACCAACGTTATGAGTACACAAACGATTGAACTCGAAGGCTTTGAGATTGAGCTTGCATCGGACCTTTACTGCGATCGCGGCGGGGATCATTGGGAATTGGTTGATCGTGCGCGTACGGATCGTAGGAGGCTCGGCCACAACATCGATGAATCGGCCGTGTTGTGCGTACGGTGCATGAAAGCAATACCGCTGAAAGCATGATGCCGGGTCGTCTAGTGGCAGGACCCTGGACTTTGAATCCGGATGCGGGCGTTCGAATCGCTCCCCGGCAGCCAGTTTGGAAGACGAGCAAAAGGAGGAAAGTTACGAGAGAGCATTGCTCAGAATTCGAGGGTGGTGAAGGCTACGGTTACTTCTCTTGTCCAGAAAACACACCGTATCCGCAGGTTCCCTCCTCAGAGTTGCGAGGTCATTCAATTGGCCAGGATAACCGGCTCTGACCCGGTTCATGCACGTTCGAATCGTGCCCTCGCAGCCAAGTTTGTAAGCGGTCGCAGAGTCTAGCGGCAGGATACCTGACTGTCTATCAGGAGGGACGGGTTCAACTCCCGTTGCGACCGCCATAGGGGTGATGACCCGACGGGAAGGGTGCTCGTCTCCAAAACGAGTTCAAGCAGGTTCGAATCCTGTCACCCCTGCCAGTTTGAAGAGCGAGCATGGTATAGCGGCTGGTGACTACTCAATCCTAGCCGCAGGCAACCCTGTTCTTTTGGCAGTTGACACGCTTACGCAATATGCGTAATAATGTACGCAATATGCGTAACTCTTCCGTGCTGACTGCGTTGTTCCCACAGGTACGGCAAGGTGTGCTTACGGCGACGCTCGGCCAGCCAGATAAGTGGTGGTATCTTTCGGAACTCGCCGGCCGCTTGGGCACGAGCCCGTCGAGCCTTCAGCGGGAGTTATCATCTCTGGTGGCAAGCGGAATATTGGTGCATCGTCGGGAAGGCACGAGGACTTATTTCAAGGCGGAGACGCAGTCCCCAGTGTTCCGAGACCTGCAGCAGTTGTTCGAAAAAACCGCAGGGCTGGCTCCGATATTGGAGCAGATACTTAAGCCGTTTGGGAACAATATTCAGAGTGCTTTTATCTATGGTTCCGTGGCACGAAGCCGGGAACATGCGATGAGTGACGTGGACGTGATGGTCATTGGCAGAGCAGGTCTTGCTGACCTGTCTCCGGCGCTCCGCAAGGCGGAGGCGCGGCTGGGAAGAGAGGTCAACGTCACGGCCTATTCCCCAGAGGAGTTTCGGGAGAAGATCAAATCGGGCGACCATTTCCTTGCCGCCGTTTTACGAGGACGGAAACAGTTTGTGAAAGGAGGCCAGAGTGACTTGGACGAGCTTGTTGGCAAATAAGGAAGCCCAGAAACACAAAACCTCCAAGAAGGAATTAGACAATATGCGGGCCCTGATCGCTCGCGACCTCGCAGACGCGAGTCTTACTGGCCTTTCAGCAGATCGGAGATTTGCCACCGCCTACAACGCTGCGCTCCAGGCTGCGAATATGGCCATAGCCTGTGCGGGATATCGGATCATGAGCAAGGTGGGACATCACCGGGTGTCGTTAGAGAGCACAAAACTTGTGTTGGGCAAACCCGTTCACAAGTACGCCGATTATTTCGAAACCTGTCGGCGAAAGCGAAATACTATCGATTACACCTTCTCCAACGTTGCGACGGAGACGGAAGCAAAGGAGATCCTCATCCAGGCATCCCAGTTTTACAGCGAAGTCGAAGGCTGGATTACGAAAAATCACCCTTCACTGAAGAAGTAGAAATGAGTAGAAAAGGCCACTGTTTGGACTGAGCGAACCTTCACGCACAGAAGTAAGTCCTCTCCCGTGCTACTATTCGCGTAAATCTTGTGCTCGACGGTTGACATATGCGATCTGCGCAACGCATTCGTTTGCTGGCCATTCTGCTCGTCGCAATCTCGACGCGTCTTCTCGCGAGTTCCGCGCCTCTCCGGGTCAATGAATCGGGGATGAGTGCAGTCATTTCCGAACGGGAAATCGCATTGATCGCACCCGTTTCGAACGAGTCCGAAACAACCGTCTCCGGCACTCTTTACGTTGATCTGCTCGATCCCAAAGACGCGGTTGTAGCGTCATCCAAAACTACTGAGCACCTCAAACCCGGTCGCAGTTTAATCAAGTTGTCCTTGCCACGACCCGCGATCCCCCTGGTGGCCGACAATGATCCGGTGCTGTGGTATCGCGTGAAGTACCGGCTTCTGTTGAATGACAAGCAAGCGGCCAGTGGCGTCGTTGCCCTGGGAGCTATCGCCCCCGACATGTTCGAACTCCGCATCGCGCACGCTGACAAAGCCCTGCCTGACCAGTCCTATCGCGTGCGAATACACGCAGCCAACCCGGTTACGCGGAAGCCAGTGAGCGGCGTGGAGGTTCGAGGCGAGCTAGAATTCGATTCGGTCGACAAGCGCGCCGTCATAACGCACACTACGAACTCATCTGGCGATGCTGTTCTTCTCTTCCGTATCCCAGGAGCAGTCACTGACGGTGGCTCAATCAACGTTGAGGCTCGGAAACGCGATCAAACGAGGAAGGAGGATTTCGACTTCGAGCTCGACCCTCGGGCTCGCATCATCATCAATACGGACAAACTGCTTTATCAACCCGGACAATCACTACATGCCCGCGCAATTGTGCTCAGTGTGGATAAGCACGCCGTCGCAAACGAAGACGCTGAGTTCAAGCTCGTCGATCCAGAGTCGAATACCGTGTTTAGCGGCACGGCAAAAACAAACGACTTCGGCATTGCCAGCATCGACTGGGAGCTCCCCGACTCAACAGAACTCGGACCTTATGGGCTCCAGGTCTCGCTCTCAAACAGTGATCGGTACGGTAGCGCCCAGGAGATGACGAACGTTCGCGTCAGCCGCTACGATCTCCCTAACTTTACAGTCGCAGCCCAGCCGGATCGCTCCTACTATTTGCCTGGTCAGAACGCATCGATTGCGATATCCGCCAAATACCTGTTTGGGAAAGAACTGACCCACGGCGCGGTGAAACTGGTTCGTGAGGAGCAGGGCCACTGGGACTCCGCACAACACAAATGGGTAGTTGACGAAGCTGATCGTCAGTCGGGAGAACTCGACCATTCTGGACGAGCGACGTTTACGCTCGACTTTACGCAGCTGCACGGCGAGCTCGCAGAGGAGACGTACAGACGATTCAAAGACCTCAACTATGCCGCATATGTGACCGATCCCAGCACAGGGAAGACCGAGCAGCGCCGATTCCAGGTCCGTCTCAGTCACCAGCCGATCCACGTCTATGTTTCTGGCATGAATCTCAGTGGTGATCGGGCCTCCTTCTACGTGTCCACCTATTATCCGGACGGCACCCCAGCGGAGTGCCATGTCAATGTCAGCGAAGATCGGAACCACTACAGAAACTACGGCGAGGAGAACTCGTCCGGTGTCAGGGATTTTCTTCACGCCATCAAGACCAACCGATTCGGCGTGGCCAAAGTTTCCGATCTACAGCTGTTGACTGAAGGCGACGACGACTCTAGCCGCAACCGCGGCTATCAGCTTGTCTTCGACGTTCACGACAAGACCGGGGCTACCGTTTCTTATGACGAGGTGTTTTGGAGCGACTCCGACAGGCTGATTCAAGTCACAACGGACAAGTCTCTGTATCAGGCAAAAGATCAGATTGCAGTCTCTGTTCGCGCTCCCAGCACTCTCTCCGGACACGTTATTGTCGACCTCTCACGCGACGGGGCCGTCCTGTGGACCGGTGGCATAGGTCTGCACAATCATCGAGGGTTCACGGTCATCCCGTACGCCCCCGAGTTCAAAGGCGACCTGACGCTTGCAGCGTATTCACTGGAAACAGACAGTGAAGAGCGCTATGAAATCCCCTCTGGTGCCCGCGCGATTCTGTTTCCGAGCCCGTCAACCCTGACTGTGAAAGTCAAGACTGACCGTAGCACCTACAAGCCAGGGGACGACGTATCAGCCGCTCTCAACGTCAGCCTGCCATCTGGCTCGACTTCGGCCAGCGCCCTAGGGGTTGTCGTGGTCGACAAGGCGGTAGAAGAACGTATTCGCACCGACCAGGAGTTTGGGGAAGGGCACTACGGTTTCTGGGACTGGAGTTGGTGGTATCCACCTGAGTCTGTCGGCGGAATCACATTCAAGGACCTTGATGGACTGGACCTTTCTAAGCCACTCCCCGACGGTATGGATCTTGTCGCCGAGATGCTTTTGCAGGGACGCAGTTACTACTCGGTCGGATTGCCAGAAATCGAAGGCAACAACTACGGATATGAAACCCGCGCGCTGTTCTCTGAGAAGATGCGGAGTGAACTTGAACCCTTTCGCAAAGCTCTTCTAAACGAAGACGTGATCGGGTGGAAGTTCGCGACGAACAACGATGAAGTGGCGTCCGTTCTCCGAAAAGCGGGGCTTGACCCTGGAAGTATCGTCGATCCTTGGGGCACGCCTTATCACTACAATTTCGGGATCGATTACCGTAACCGAACGCTGAATGTTGTATCCGCCGGTCCTGACAAGCAGTTGGGAACGGCGGATGACGTTGAGGCGCTCACGGTGAGCTGGCCATATTTCCAGCCGGTCGGTAAAATCATCGACCGAGTTGTTAAAGAGACCTACGCATCTTCTGGCGCGTACATCCGCGACTTTGATGCCCTTAGCGCTGCTGTGCTTTCGCGTGGACTCGATCTCAAAACGCTTCGGGATCCCTGGGGTAATCCGTACGCGTTCAGTTTCCAGCCCAGCGACTCGCTCTATCAGGTCATTGTCCAGAGCACTGGCCACAACATACCGCGTGAATTCTACGCACCGTTCGCGATATGGACCAGCGCAATTGACTATTTTGAGCAAGCTCGCGGGAAGATCGATTCCGCGATTTACAAACTCTCTCGCTCCACGGGGGCATTTCCTCAGGACGATGATACGTTCGACAAAGCGATGGTTGATAGCGGCGTCAACTTCCGCCAGCTTGTTGATCCTTGGGGGCATCCGTATTACGTCAAATACAGCTTCGAGTCGGAATACGGCGATGCCACGCGGATCACGTATCAGCCTGACGCAAGGGTCCAAACCGGCACTCCCGTGACTCGGAAGCTCGCGTGGGTTCGCATCATGAGTCCTGGTCCAGACGGTCAACTGAACACCCCGGATGATTTTCCCGTAGCCAGCTTCTCCCGCGACATCGCCGAGCAAAGCGGTAAAGACCTCATTCCTCAGTCCGTTAGTTCCGAGCCTCTAAACGGCAACACAGGTGCTATCAACGGCGTTGTTACAGATCCGACAGGCGCTGTAGTTTCGAACGCCAGTGTGGTTGCAACGCTCCGCCAGACAGGCCAGAAATTCTCTGGGATCACGGGCTCCGACGGCGCCTACATCATTCGTAACATCCCGCCTGGTACATATGACATGAGCATTTCTGCTCCTGGATTCCGAGCGACACAGATACGCACTGTGCCAGTTCACTCAACGAGCATGACGGCTGTGAATGCGATGCTCAATGTTGGCTCGGTGTCTGAGACAGTCGAGGTTTCAGCAGCGGTAGCCAACGTCGAGACAACGAGTTCATCCGTGGCGGTTAGCAAGTCCGCCGAAGGAACTAAGGTTCAGGTTCACGAAGAGACATTTACGCCGAGGCTGCGTGACTACTTTCCCGAAACCCTGTTCTGGTCGCCTTCCATAATCACCGATGCCAACGGTCGTGCACGGCTAAAATTCAAACTTGCAGACAACATCACAACTTGGAAGATGACTGTGCTGGCGTCAACGAAAACTGGCGAGATCGGTGTCGCAGACCGCGAAATCCAAGCCTTCCAGCCGTTTTTTCTTGAGCACGACCCTCCAAAGGTTCTCACTATTGGCGACTTGATCGACCTTCCGGTTGTGGTCCGCAACTATCTTCCACAAGCCCAGCAACTCAGCGTGGAAATGAAGCCTGCGAATTGGTTCGAGCTGGAGCATCCCGGCAAACAGGAGATCTCAGTCGGAGCTGGAGAATCCACGACTGCGATATTCCCGTTCCTCGCAACTGCGATGGTGAAGGCCGGCAAGCAGCAGGTCTATGGCGCCAACCGAACCACTGGCGATGCTGTTGAGAAGACAGTCACCGTTCACCCCAACGGCCGGGACCAAACCTCAACCGTGGCAGGCATTCTCCACGGCGACTCTACGCTCTCGCTGAACATACCGGCCGATTTAATTCCGGGCAGCGTGCGGGCACGGCTGAAGATATACCCCAACCTGTTGGCGCATGTCACGGAGAGCATCGAGGCCGGACTTGAGCGTCCTTACGGTTGCGGTGAGCAAACTTTATCTTCGACATATCCCAGTGTCATGTTGCTGAAATACTACAAAGCCGCCGGCGTCACGAGTGCTCCGATGCAGGGAAAGGCCAGTCGCTACGTCAGCCTCGGATACCACCGTTTGCTTAACTACCGCGAGTCTGGCGGCGGGTTCAGTTATTGGGGCCACGGTTCGCCGGATGCAGCGCTCACTGCCTATGCCGTGCGCTTCCTGTCGGACGTCTCAGCTTTCACCGATGTTGATCCCGAGCTCATCAACGGTGCCGAGAAATGGCTCGTTGGACAACAGGATAAGGATGGCCACTGGCAGCCGAAGTATGGATACGATGACAGCGGGCTTACCGCTTACATTACCGTCACTCTGGTCGGAATCCGGAAATGAGCACGAACGACCCACTGAAGAAGATTCTTCCGTGAGTCGGTCTCACGCGCTCTCGCTTATTTGTCCGATCCTCATCGTGATCTGAGTGAACCGTATGCGCTCGCAGAGTTTGCCATCGCGACTTCTAGAGTTCGGCGATAAACAACACGCCTCTGACGCAATTTCGAAAATTATCAAACTGGCAACTCCGGAACATGGTGGCATGTACTGGGTGCTCGAACACAACACTCCGTTCTACGGCTGGGGACATGCAGGCCGCGTCGAGAGTACCGCGATGGCAGTCTTAGCGCTGGCGACCGTCGACCCAACTAGCGAGACCCGCCGCCTCGTTGATGCCGGTACGCTCTGGTTGCTGCAGCAGAAAGATCGCTACGGAGTGTGGTACTCCGGTCAGGCGACCGTAGATGTTCTATCTGCGCTACTCAAAGGGATCGACACTAACCCTTCCAGAAGCCCCGACGCAAGACTCGCAGCTGTAGTTAATGGCAAGACCGTACCGATAGGTGGGGACTGGTCTCCGACCTCAGACGCTCCGGCAATTATCGACATCTCGGACTTAATCCGTCCAGGCGATAACACCATAGTTGTCCAGAACGGAAGCACGCTCTCGACGGCTAGTACCCAGGCTGTCGCCGAGTATTACATCCCTTGGACTGGCGCCGCCGTCAGCGAGGCTACACGTCCCAGCGATTCTGATGCCCTCCGGCTTGCGGTTAGGTTTGACAAGACGGAAGCCCGCGCCGGAGAGGAAGTTCGTTGCTCTATCGAGGCCGAACGAATTGGAAGCCGTGGATGGGGCATGATGATTGCCGAAATTGGCCTACCACCCGGTCCGACGTTGACCGACGCGTGCTGGACGAAGTAGTCAACAACTCAGGCTGGACTGTGTCGCACTACGACATTCTCCCCGACCGTCTTGTGCTTTACCTTTGGCCCAACGCCGGTGGTACCAAGCTGACGTTCAAGTTTCGTCCTCGATACGGGCTGAAAGCTCGAACCGCTCCCTCAGTCCTGTATGACTACTACAATCCCGAGGCACTGGTCGCACTGCCACCAGCTGATTTCAACATCAAAGCGATTCCACAGTCAGAGCCGGTGAAGACGGTCGCGGCAAAATAGCAACCGGGCCGCGTCACGTTGACTATTCGAAGTCCGGCGAAGCGTTTTGTTCGCTTCGCGCCTTTGTTCTCGCTGTCATCAGTCGACTGATTTCGTCATAGTGCCATGGACGGAAGTCATGCGTGTCGACACCAACGTCCATCGATAGCGAAGTCGGCGGTTCCGGCAGTCGCCCATGTGAATGCCCGTAAAAATGCCACGATCCGTGATGGGACCGATTCCAGACGCGCATGGCATAGTGGCAGAGCACGATCGGTTGGCCATGTATGGAGATTTCTGCAAGGTTGTTGAGCCAGGAAAACTCATCAGTCAACTTGCGAGCTTCTTTGTCGTGATTGCCGGCGAGCGCAAAGATCTTCCTGCAACGAATGTGCTTGCGGTGCTCCAGAACCAGCGCCTTGCTTCCGATGCAGAAATCTCCCAGGAAATAGAGAGTGTCATTCGGCTTCACCGAAGCATTCAGACGTTCAAGGATCGTCTGATCCATCTCCTCGACACTTCGAAACGGGCGATTGCAGTAGTGGATTATGTTGTTATGCCCGAAATGAAAATCTGCGGTGAACCATATGTTCGGCATAAATCTCTTTAACTCTCTGGCGATGCGATCTCCTCTCAATGGTGCTTTGCACTTCGCTGCGGAAGAGCCCGTGGCGGCGCATCAGGAACCGCCAGTTCCTGTTGTGACTGAGCCGCGCTTGGGGTCTCCGGTGTTGGTTGCCGTTCGCTGGCAAACCAAGTACCCAAGAAGAAGCCCAATGCGAGGGCAGCACTGGCAACGACAGGTAGCCAAATCGCCCAGACCTGTTTTTCCAGCCTACCAAGTAAATCGTCGATCTGCTGTGCTCTTGCCGTCATGCTCCGGAAAAGCGACTCATTGGCGCTTCGGACCTTGGCAATCACTCCGATGTCAGGGTGAGCTACTTCCCGGAGCACGTTCACGAGTTGCGTTTGGACGGAGTTCATTTCAGAACAGGACTGGTCAAGCGCTCTTGCGGTATCCGGCAGACCGGACTGCTGGAAACACTGTCGCAGGCTCTCGCCCAGAAGCTTCGCAATTCGAGGCGGGTCCAACCCTGTTTCCAATTCCTTCGGCAACTGAGCAAGGCGTGATTCGAGGTGTGATGCGTATCCTAGCCATTCGCTTCTCGACTTCAGTGGCCTGAGATAGCTGAACATTTTCCAGAATCTTCTGCAACGACTTCGCGTTCTGCAGCGATCTCTGCGGGTATTTCTCGCGTGAGAAGCGCGAGGATGCCCATTGCTTCCAGTATCGCGAAGCATCTCGTCGTTTGGGCTCAGCGTGCGAGTGTGTGCGATGACCCTGTAATATTCCGCCTGTCGCTCAGCTGGCACCAGTCCTGCCAGTTCATCGAATAGGGTTTGGCTCTCGGACTCCGTGCCTGCCAGATTGAGAAGTTCCTGATCTGTGCTCATGGTAGGAACATCTCCTTTGCGCGGTCGAACTCGGAGAAGAGCCGCCGCCGGTAGCTTTCGGCACGCATCACGATCGAGGCACGCTTCAGTTCGTTGATCGCATTCTGCCTTGTAGCAACCTGGCCAAGGCGGACGCCGTGTTGCCGGGCGGGGTTCTCAAGTTCTGCCAAGCGAAATTCCATCCGAATCACGATCGGCGATAGTGCTTCGCGGAAACGAATGGCTTGCTCAGCCGAGTCCCAGTAGCTGAAGTCTGACTGAGGACTTGTCGCATTCTGGACAATCAGATACTGCGCCCGCTCCTGCAGTCGGTTCGCCCATGCGAGGACACTCTCAACGCTTGCCGGGTCTGGCGTGACAACGCCCACAGCAGTGAAGCGTGCGCCGGTAGCCGCGACATCCTCATACATCGCGTCGAACCAGTCGCTCGCTACCTGCCCCGAACCGGCTCCCATGTCGGCGAGGATGATCGCCGCGCCGGATTCGAGATGATCTACGAACGCATCGAGACCGGCTGGCGTGTGAATATTCACCTTGGCTACTGACCCGTTGAAGAAGTGCTTGAGCGATCCCCGTGCTTTGTTCTCGGTATCGAGATCGAGCAGCGTGAATGGAATCTCATTGGCTTCGAACCACTCCGCCAGGGCGACCATCAGGCCAGTCTTGCCAACTCCGCCTTTGCCACCCATGGTGAAGACGACTCGTTTGTTCTTTGCTGGGGTGTTCATCGCGATCCTCCTTGGCTGACGAGTTTCAACGGCTCGCTTTCTTCAAAGTGAAAGTGCTTAGGTTTTGCCTTGTGCTCGACTGGCTTTGCTTTGAGCGCTGCAATTCGGGAGGCAACGTCCTCGGGATTCTTGCGGGTGCTCACGGGCGATTCCGATTCGAGTGGCGGAAGTTCGTACTGAATCTGTTTTCGGTGTTTGGCACGAACCTTGATGAAGGAGTGAATCGTGCTGACTGCCACGTCGAGGCCGACACGCTCGTGAAGAATGCGAACGATGTCGCGATACGTGCAGCCTTTGCGTCGCAATTGGCGAATCAGTTCGCGGTGAGTTTCGAGTTTGGAGCGAGGTGGTTTCTGCGGGATCGAATCCAGCAGGGAAAGAAGGGTCGGGTCCATGATTTTCAGGCTCCTTAGCACCTGGCCATCACAGTCCGTTAACAGTCCGATAACCCGTCTCCACAGTCCGATAAGTGCCCTAGAGGGCTATCCGTACCGTTTAATTTCAATCGGTTACGAACTCTAGGACGACTTTCACGGCGGTAACACGGGTTCAAATCCCGTCGGGGACGCCAAACCTAATCAACCGACTTAAGGAATTGCTGCTTTTAGCGCGGTGCGGTTGAGCTGCTGGATCACCACGACGGCCGTTGCGCTTCTCTTCCGACATGGCTTGGTCGTAGACATGCATCGTGATTTTGTACGAGGTATGCCGCAGGTCCATTCAGAATAGAATGCAGATTGAACCTCGGAGAATCCTTATGGCCGCTACGCTTGAAATCGCAACACCCATTTCCCCCGAAGAGCTGAAAAAGATTGATGCGTATTGGCGAGCTTGCAACTACCTTTCGGTTGGCATGATCTATCTTCGGGCGAACCCGTTGCTACGAGAAGCGCTCAGGCCAGAGCACATCAAGAATCGGCTGCTCGGTCACTGGGGCTCCGATCCAGGCCAATCGCTGGTTTGGGTACACCTGAATCGCCTTATCAAGAAATACGATTTGAACGTCATCTATGTTTCTGGCCCTGGTCATGGCGCGCCTGCCACCCTTGCCAACTGCTATCTCGAAGGGCACTATTCCGAAATTTATCCCGACAAGAGCTGCGACGAAGCGGGCATGCTCAAATTCTTCCGACAATTCTCGTTTCCGGGCGGAATCGGTTCGCATTGCACACCAGAGACGCCGGGTTCGATTCACGAAGGCGGCGAATTGGGATACTCCATCTCGCACGCGTATGGAGCTGCATTCGATAATCCCGACCTCATTGTTACGGTAATGGTTGGCGACGGCGAGGCGGAGACCGGTCCGTTGGCGACTTCCTGGCATTCGAATAAATTTCTGAATCCGATTCGCGACGGGGCGGTTCTACCGGTGCTGCATCTTAATGGCTACAAGATCGCGAATCCAACAATCCTCGCCCGTATTCCCCACGAAGAATTGGAAGCGCTGCTGACCGGGTATGGTTACAAGCCTTACTTCGTCGAAGGGAACGATCCGTTCACAATGCATCAGAAGATGGCGTCAACTCTGGAGCAATGTGTTACCGAGATTCGTTCTCTTCAACAGCGCGCCCGCACAACTGGCAGTGCCAGCCGCCCCCGCTGGCCCATGATCGTGCTTCGTTCTCCCAAGGGATGGACCGGACCAAAAGAAGTGGACGGTCATAAGGTAGAAGACTTTTGGCGCGCACACCAGGTCCCCGTGCTCGACCCCGCGACAAACAAGAAAAGCTTAAAGATCGTTGAAGACTGGATGCGAAGCTATAAGCCGGAGGAACTGTTTGATGCCAAGGGAAGCCTCGTCCCCGAGCTAAAAGAGCTCGCCCCCTCCGGCACAAGACGGATTTCGGCAAATCCTCACGCCAATGGTGGTCTGCTACGCAAGGAGCTGAATCTGCCAAATTTCTGCGACTATGCCGTCGAATTTAAGGCACCAGGTACGACCTATGCTCCGCCGACGGACGTCCTCGCGCATTATCTCGCGGACGTGATGCGGCGAAACATGAGTTCGTTCCGCGTTTTCGGGCCTGACGAAACGGCTTCCAATAGGCTCGCTGCTATCTATGCCGCGTCAAAGAAAACATGGCTTGCTGAATACAAGCCGGAAGATGCCGACGGCGGGGAACTCGATGTCTCGGGCCGGGTTATGGAGATGCTCAGCGAACACACCCTGGAAGGTTGGTTCGAGGGGTACGTTCTCACTGGCCGCCATGGCCTTTTTTCTACCTACGAAGCGTTTGTTCATGTAATTGATTCGATGTTCAACCAGCACGCCAAGTGGTTGGAAAAATCAAAGAATGAACTGGATTGGCGCGCACCTATACCCTCCATCAATCTTCTCATCACATCGTTGGTCTGGCGCCAGGATCACAATGGCTTTACCCACCAGGATCCCGGTTTCCTTGATGTGGTCACCAACAAGAGCGCGGATGTGGTCCGAATCTACCTGCCGCCAGATGCGAACTGTTTGCTCAGTGTGGCCGACCATTGCCTGCGGTCGCGAGATTACGTAAACGTCATCGTTGCCGACAAACAGGAGCACCTTCAGTACCTTAGTATCGAGGAGGCGATAACCCATTGCACCAAGGGGATCGGGATCTGGAACTGGGCATCGACCGACGATTGCGCGGAGCCGGACGTGGTGATGGCTTGTGCCGGGGACATTGCAACCATGGAAACTATAGCCGCGGCCGCAATTTTGAAAGAACGGTTTCCCGAGCTGAAGATACGGTTCATCAATGTCGTGGATCTTTTCCGCCTGATGCCGGAGACGGAACATCCGCACGGTCTATCGGATCGCGACTTCGATTCGTTATTTACGACCGACAAACCTGTTATTTTCAACTTCCATTCGTACGCTGCTCTGATCCACAAACTTACCTACCGCCGCAAGAACCACGAAAATATTCACGTGCGCGGATACAAGGAAAAAGGCAACATCAACACGCCGCTCGAGCTCGCTATTCTCAATCAGGTGGACCGCTTTAACCTCGCTATCGATGTCATCGACCGCGTCCCTCGCCTGCAACCCATCGGTGCGCATGTCAAAGAATGGCTGAAAGGCCAAATTATCGATAGCATCCACTACGCACATGCGGAAGGGATTGACCGGGAAGAGATTAGAAACTGGAAATGGCCCGGCTAAGCATGGTGGAAGAATCGGCCGTCGAACCAAGCCTGATCCTCGCAATCAATAGCGGATCTTCTTCGCTCAAATTCGGCGTGTACCAGCGCGGTGGTTTTCGACGAAGACCCGATCCTGACCGGCAGCTGCAAATGGCATCGGGCGCAACGATGGCACGTTGCAACTTTCCTCCTCCGACGGACAGTCCCTTCTGCAGCGCGAGGGAATTTACGAGTCACAACGGGATGCTCTGGCCGCCCTCGCTGCGGTCCTTGAGCAGCAACTCCACTCGGCCCCAGCCGCTATAGGCCATCGCATTGTGCACGGAGGGCCCAGTCTTTGCACTCACCAACTCATCACGCCGCCGGTCCTCGAGCAACTGCGCGCAGCCACCCACTTTGCGCCCCTGCACATTCCTCAGGCCCTCTTGCTCATCGCCTCTGCGCAATCCATTTTCCCTTCGGCAGAGCAATTTGCCTGCTTCGATGACGCCTTTCATCAGACCATGCCAGAACTCGCCTCGCATCTAGCACTTCCGCAGCGATATTTTGACGCAGGCATTCGACGTTACGGTTTTCATGGCCTTTCCTACGAGTCCCTCGTGCATCATTTCGGCGCAAACCTCCCTGAACGTGCCGTTTTCGCGCACCTCGGTAATGGAGCGAGTCTTTGCGCTCTTCGCAACGGACGATCGATCGATACCACCATGGGCCTCACTCCGACTGGCGGCATTCCTATGGGCACCCGCTCCGGTGATCTGGACCCTGGAATTTTGCTTTATCTACTTAGAACTGAGAAGCTCGGCACTGATGAGTTGGAACGATTACTCAACGCTGAGAGCGGCCTCTTTGGGCTCTCTTCTGGCGAGAGCGATGTGAAGGCCCTTGAGGAACGAGCCCTTGCGAACGACTCGCGCGCGACTCTGGCCTTGGAGGTCTTTGCAGTCGCCGTGCGCAAGATGATCGGAGCCTATGTTGCCCTGCTGGGCGGACTGGACCTCCTGGTCTTTACTGGCGGGATCGGGCAGAACAGCGCGTACATAAGGACTGCTGCGATACAAGGTCTCGAAGCGATGGGCGTCAACGCGGACAAGATTCAGATCGTGCCGACCCAGGAAGAACAACAGATCGCCCGCCACTGCCGGAGGATGTTGACTCGGTAGAGGTAAAGGCCGATGTGGGTAACTCTGCCGACAGCAAGCATTACCCCCCCGCACTCCGCCAGGGCATCTGGCCTTCTTGTAGTTCTTTGCGCTGGAGAGCGAACCAATCGCTCCGAGACTGTAACTTACCCGGCGCAATGGTTGGCGGTTACTAAGCACCGGGGTATTTTTCTTTATTTCATGGCGATATTAGTGTACAAGAAGGTTCTGCTCGGCCATCGAGGTTCTAAACGTGCTTTCCCTGCTACGTCTTCAGATATTCGTGATCGTTGGTGTTCTCTTACTCGGCATCCGAGTGAGCGCTACAGATGCTTGGGACAGCCCACCTTTCACGACGGACTCGGCAATTCTGCGGCAAGCGGCTCAGGCAGTCCCAGCAGGAAAACATCATGAAGCCACCGTATTGCTGAACGAATTGCATTTCAAGTTCGATGAAACCGGCAAGATGTCAGAGACCCGCCACTTGATCTACCGGATCGAAAATCAGGATGGTGTAAAAGACTGGGCCGAGACCAGTGGCCGATGGGAGGCGTGGCATCAGGACAAACCGGAGATTAAGGCTCGCGTCATTACGGCCGACGGTGCTGTCCACTGGCTCGATCCAAAGACTCTGAATGACTTTCCCGTGCGCGAAGACGCACCGGATGTATACAGCGATGAGCGAAAGTATGGCGGACCGTTACCGGCAGTTGCTCCCGGGTCAATTGTCGAGCAGGAAGTGTCGGTGCGCGATACGGCTCCCCTTTTTGCTGCTGGAACAGTTCACCGGTGGATGTTTGGTTGGAATGTTCCTGTAAACAAGACTCGTGTCGTTCTCATCCATCCCGTCTCACTTCCCATCCAGTACGAAGTGCACTTGCTGCCAGAGGCAACCGTCGTGAAGTCGACGGACGCCGGCCTGGAGGCAATTACTCTTCAGCAGGGGCCATTACCTGCCTACACGGAAGAGACAAACCACGTTCCAGCCGATCTCGTCTTATACCCGGAAATCGAGTTTTCGACCGGAACCTCATGGCATCGGGTTGCTTCCGAGTACGCGCGTCTATCGAATGACAAACTACGATCAGCCGACGTTCAGACGCTGATTGCTAGGTTCAAGGCGAAGAATGGAACTCGTAGCGAACTGATGTACAGCATTGTCGGTGCATTGCACAAAAACGTTCGTTACACAGGAATAGAGTTTGGGGAGTCTAGTTTAATCCCGCAGTTTCCATCCGAGACTCTGAATCGTGGATACGGCGATTGCAAAGACAAGGCGACGCTGCTGGTCACAATGCTTCGTGGTGCAGGAATCCCGGCGAGTCTGGCTCTTCTCAATACTGGGCCAGGACGAGAGCTTAATACTCATCTACCTGGGATGGGGATGTTTGACCACGCAATCGTATATGTTCCCCCGTCTGGCGCCGACTCGGAGCTTTGGATTGACGCTACCGCCCGATACTCCCAAGTGGGGATGCTGCCCTGGATGGACTACGGGCGTTGGGCCCTCATCGTTGATGAGAAGACCGAAGCGCTGAAGAAGACTCCTGACGTTACGTCAGCAGCAAATGTGCACCGGGAATCGCGAGAGGTCACGCTTGCCGATTACGGAATGGCAACTTTTGTGGAAACCGATGAGGAGGTTGGCCCGGATGAAGCTGAATACCGCGAGTACTACAGTGGCGATAGCAAGCAAGTCAGAGAGGCCAGTGAAAGCTATGTAAAAGACATGTATTTGGCTGATTCGCTCGCCTCCTTGGAGCACAACGATTTATCTGACCTGGAGAAACCAGCATCGATCCGGTTCGTCAGCAAAGGAAAGCGCGGGAATACAGATCTGACTACGGCCCTCGTCGCCATCCGCACTGAATCTCTGTTCGACCGGCTTCCTAAGTACTTTAGGACCAAAGAGAACGACGAGAAGACTGAAGGAGAGGACTCGGAGAGGCCGAAACCACGGACGACCGATTGGTTGATAACACCTTTTACCACCGAATGGCACTACAAGGTAACAGCGCCAATCGGTTTCAAGCTGCGGGCGCTTCCTTCGGATAAGGACGAGAAGGTAGACACTCTGAGCTTCACTCAAAAGTACTCGACCAACGTCGAGAGCACCGTTGTTGAAGCGTCCCTCCGAGTCGAGAACACAAACACCAGAATGACGGTGGAGCAAGCCAAGGATCTGCGCGAGGCGGTGCTGAAAGCGCGCGCTGTTGATCCGATCTTCGTCACATTCGACAATGTCGGACACTCGCTCATTTCCGCCGGCAAGATCAAAGACGGGTTGGCCGCCTATCGTGAAGTCGCAGCCCAGCGCCCCAAGGAGGCATTGCACAAGGTGCAACTTGCTCAGGCGCTGATCACCGCCGGACTGGGGGAGCAAGCCCGCCGCGTGGCTTTGGAGAGCACGGCCCTTGAACCCAACTCGGCGCTGGCACAAAGCACTCTCGGGATGGTCTTGAAACATGATCTGATCGGCCGCCTTCTGAAAAAGGGGATGGACTATGACGGGGCGATCGCCGCGTACCGAAAGGCCATCGCGCTCGATCCGAAGGATAAAGAGACGCGTGCAAACCTCGCCCTTTTGCTTGAGTACGACGCAGACGGAACGCGGTACGGCGAGAAAGCGCCGCTAAAAGAAGCGGTGGAAGTCCTGCGTGAATTGAAGAAGGTTGACGAAGAATACAGTCGCACGTACGACGATAATATTCTCTACGATCTCTGGTACGCGCACAATTACGAAAGTGTCGTCGAATATGCGGCAACTCTGCCGGCCAGCGATGTTAGAAAAGGCCTTATCCTGGCAGCGATTGCCATTCAGAAAGGCTCAGATGCAGCGCTGAAAAGGTCGCTCGAGATCACAACTGACGACCAAGGCCGCAGCAAGGTGTTGGCTAATGCCGGAGCGGTCCTGGTTCGGGTAAGAAGATATCCGGAAGCTGCTGCGTTAATAGCTGAGGGAGCGCGGGGACAAAGCAACGAGAGTCAAATCACGCGAAGTGCGTCCGTCTTCGCCACGACGAAACCGTATGACGCAACAGCCATCGATCCAGCCGACCCGCGCGGCGTGGTGCAACGGTTATTCGGTCTGATGTTGAGTGGCCAACTGACCCTTGAAGACTTCAAGTCGATGATCTATGTCGACCCGAAAGAATTGGACGGGACGACGGACGAAAGGCAATTCCACGACATGATGTCAGGACTCACGTCGCAGATGGCTGCGACAGGACTTCCGCTCGTCACTATCGCTGATCTAGCAGTGTCCAACATGCATTACACGGTGGACGGCGATGACTCGCTCGGGTACAAGATCATTATCGAGAGCCCCGGAGCGGCTGCTCAGGACGTGTTTGTCGTGAGAGATGGCGGGCGTTACAGAGTAGCCGCTTTCGCCGGGTCTGGCTCGAACATCGAAGAACTGGCTCCGCTCGCACTTCAAGCCATCGAAAACAACAACCCGTCTGCTGCAAAAAAATGGCTGGATCGGGCACGCGACAAGATACATGTCAGCGGTGGCGACGATCCTCTCGCTGGTCCGCCATTTCCTTACTTCTGGACCAAAGGACAAGACGCTGATGTCCCAGCCATGCGCACCGCAAGCCTAGTGCTGCTCCGATCCAAAGCGGTCGACGGGCCGTATTTCGTGGCGCTGGATCAAGCGCGGAAGGCAGCGAAGACAGATCTCGATCGCAACCGACTGACGATGGTGATGGCATACGCCTATGCGGCCCAGGAGAAATGGGCCGACATGCTGCCGCTGACAGCAGAATTGCTAAAGGCCGCACCCACTTCGGTGCGCGCTTTCGAGCTTTCTACGGCAGCGTTTGCGGGACTGAAGCGGTTTGACGATTGGGATAAGCTCGTTCAAAGGCGGATACAAGAGTATCCCGATGAGTTGGCCTATGTACGTTCGTCCGCGAGACTGGCCGCTTATCGAGGGCAATTCGGCAAGTCAAGGGACATTATTAAGGGAATTATTGATAGAGGACAGGCGACGGAGAGCGACCTGAATCTCTATGCATGGTATGCGTTGCTTCTCCCCGGTCCGATTGAGCAAAGCGCGATTGACGTGGCGCAGCGTGCGAACGACCTGAGCAAGAACGCCGATTTTGCCATTCTCCATACCCTTGCCTGTGTCGATGCCCAGGCAGGGAAGACCAGTCAGGCACGCGATCTATTGCTGAAAGCCATGGATACGCTACATCTGGAGGAGCCAAACTCTGAGGTGTGGTTCGGGTTTGCCCTGATCGCGGAGCAATACGGCGTTTTCGACGCGGCCGAGAAAATGTACTCCCGCGTAGAAAAGCCGAAGGTGGACTATCCCGGCACCTCTTACGTCATAGCGCAACAACATCTGACAATGTTGCGAGGCAGTGCGAACAACTCGGCGAAGGCCGTTGGCCAGTAGCGTCGGACTCTCCCGATTTCCGGAACGCACAGCTGGTCAAGGACATCTGTTTAGGGGACGGAAGCGGGGCGCGGCCGGTGTCTATCCGGCATCGCGAGCTCGGGAATTTGGGCTGTTAGGGATGGTGTGAGGCGAGCAAGGTGGAGGATGGCTACTTGCCAAGAGGGTTCAGGCTGACGGCGCTGCCTCAGCCTAGGTTCACGCTAAACTGGAGGGTCCGCAACAACCTCCTCATGTGCAATCGGTAATTTCATCCGTGCGCGGTAGCGCTCACCAATAAGATTCTCTAATGGGCTGGGGGCTGGCCCGCCTTGACTCCCGCTTGGAGAAGTCAGTCTGCATCAAATTGGCGCACCAGTTCGGGAGATTCGATCCTCCAGTCATCCGCCAGCACGTAAGCTTTGCGCAGGACCAGCTCGGTACGATAGTCCAATTCGATCAGAGTCTCGGTCGAGTCGAGGGTAACCGCATCTAAAAATTTTTGCGGTAATTTTGGCCAGCGCATTCCGGAATCTGTCTGCAGCGCGGCAGCGGCCAAGCGAGCATAATGCAACAAATCCCGATTTGCCCGCGCACCTCCAAACGCTTTCTTAATGTGTACGGAGCGGATCTGACTAGCTTCCCGTCGGCATTTTTCCAGGTTGCGCCGGCTCCCCCGTCTTCGCGCAAGCACACGCGGGCCGTTGCATCTCCGATCGCAATTTCGACAACTCCCTCCCCGTTTAGGCCATAGCGGCCGACAGAGACGTCTTGATTCGATCCACGCTTAACCGTTTGGGATGGTCGTTGACGCAAAGGGGGGTGTTTGTGGTCACTACCGAGTGGCGGAGGCCCTGCGAGCATTCGGTGTCAGCAAAGTCAAATCTCCGACTTGCTCGGTCTTCACATTGCCGCGAAGCTGCACGGCGTGCTCCATCATCCACAGTTCGGGAATGATTTCTCCGACTAGCTGGCCGTGGCAGAACAGCCGTACCACCGAGCTCTCAGAAACCACGATCCCCACGGCTTTGGTCGCCGCACTCATATTGGCGGCCGCGATGTGACGGCTGCCGAGTCCGAGCGGGACATCAATCTGTTCGGCAACAGCGTCGAGGTAGCGGCAACCGGAAAGGACAATTCCAGACTGGCTGACCACGAAGCCACCATCCAGTTGTGCCAATTCCTTGATGGTCCCACGGACACTAAGACTAGTGATATGCCGCGAAGACTCCGGGTGCCCCGACAACGGATCCAAAATCAGCGATCTGGATCTGGCGAGCACCTCGTCTTCGTCGCCGAGCATGAACAGCGTGCCAACACGCCTTCCTTCTCGGCCCTCGCGAGCTATTTCGACCGCGAGCGCAAGCAGCGATTCGAGAATGTCTGGGTCGTATTCCGTTACCTGGCAGAGAATGCTCTCGAACATCCGTTGCGCTCCTTCCGTGAGGGGTATATCAGCATGTGATGAGAACGAGACCGACAGGCTGCTAATGCGGCGAGGACACTACGTTGCCTGCCAGTTCGAACCATCACCATATAAAGGATGGGCGATACTCACCGGGGTGATCTCCGCCGCGGTTGTGATCTGCTGCAGAGCATGGGTTCGTGCCGAAACCACCTCGCCGCGTGTGGTGTTCAGAAGCAGGGAACACTCTTGATCTGTGTAGCTTTCGAGCACGGACATGACGAAAACGAAGCGCTCGAATACCGAGAGCCTGGCGATGGCAGTAATCATTATTGGCCCAGTCGTGGTTAGTCCAGTCGTCGATCCAGTTATCGGCTCGAGCCTGCCCGGCCTTGGCTGGATCGTTCGAATCGCGTTCTGTACGATCGTTCGCCGAGCCCAGGATTCCGTCCACTCCTTGAAAACCGTATTCGCCTTCTGACAATCCTCCAACCCGCCAACAAAACATTCCACTGCCGTTTCGTAGTCCGCAGTCAGTAAGAACGACAGCAGGTACAAACGGCTCATCTGTTCTTCGAAGATCCGGCAGAAATCTGCGCCCGATGCGTAGAGCGTAGCTTGCTCGGTTGCCTTTTGTTCAGAGCAGGCCATTTTCACTTTCGACCCTCCAATGGATCGTCGTTTGAACCCCATCGAAATCGACAACCAAAGTGCCGTCTCGAAGTCTTTATTTTGCGAATCAGGCGCTAAACCGGAGAATGCCTCCGCATCTGTACATAGGATCATCGGAGACTCTTCCCGGTCGCAATATTTAAATTTCAGACGGATGCGTCTTGAGAGAAGGAATCATCCGCACTTCTGCCCCATTGGCGAGGGGCAGGAATCAAGCGCGAGCTTTTTCGATCATCTGTTCCCAGATGTCTTTGGATTTGAGAATGACCTCGACGGCTTCGCGGACAGCGCCATGGCCTGCGAGCGCTTTCGTAGTGTAGTGCGCAGCCTCTTTAACTTCGGGGACGGCATTTCCCACAGCGATGGCAAGTCCCGCGCGGCGCAGCAACGGGATATCGGGGAGATCGTCGCCAATAAACGCGACCGCCGCATCGGTCACTCCGGCTTTTTCCAGTATCTCTTCATAGGCCGGCATTTTCACTGGCCGTTTCATGTAGATGAATTCCATTTTCATTTCATTCGCGCGACGGAGCAGGGCAGCGCTCTCACGGCCGGTAATACAGCCGGTCCGTAATCCGGCAGTGTGTGCCAGGGTTAGGCCCTGGCCGTCATGCGCGTCAAAAGTCTTGATTTCGAGCGCGGTGCCATCGGCCTGCGATACCAGGGTAACGCCACCATCGGTCATGGTGCCGTCCACGTCCATGAGAAGCACTTGAATCTGTGCAGCTCGCCTTTTGAGCGCAGGAGAGATTTTGGGAACAAGGGCCAATGCGCCTCCTAAAATAACGCAAATGAACTAGAGCTTCGTAACGCCGATGACGGCAGTCATCCTGTGTTCTTGCCCAGGCACAAGCTTGACGGCTGCTCCGAGAATATTGCTCGCTTCGACACAAGCAAACTGTGTCCACTCGCCATCTCCCAGATCGTGCAGTGCGCCAACTCCCTCGCGCCACGGATTCCAGACGACAGTGGTCCGTGAGTTCAGTTTGCTCAATTGAATTCGACGATCCGCGCCGGGGTCAGTTAGAACAACTTGGCCCAGTGTGTCGAGGTAGGCGTTGTCGGTCTGCGAGGCAATCACTACGTCGCCGTGCTGTACTTTCTCACGATTGGAGTCGGCGTTGTCGAGAAAATGGACCGTGTCCAAACCATCCAATCGCACATTCCGAATATCCGCCACGCGGTTGTAGGTGTGGAGAGCCTCTTCGAACTTCAGCGGTGTCGTCCCCGTATTAGTGCAGGCCAGTTCCAAAGTCAGCTCGGTACCAAACGTCGCCCGTAGAACCAGGCGAAAATCACCGGGCCACCAGCCCTGTGTTGTCTGATCGCTCTCGGTAAACATGCTGACCGCGACTCCGCTTCCGGTTTCAACAATGGATGCGAGCTGCCACGCTTTTGTGCGCACGAATCCGTGCGCTGGAGCGTGCGGGTCATCTACTTTGCGGCGGAACCAGGGAAAGCAAATGGGGATACCTCCACGAATGGCCACGCCTTCCTGCCAGCGCGATTTCGTGCTTAGAAAAAGTACCTCGTCTGTATTTGCGGGTTTCCAGGATGTCACCTGTGCGCCATGCAGATACATCTCTCCGTCGCAGAGATACGATGTAATCTGCACTCGCGGCATCGCGCCGTTGCCCTCGCAGACTCTGGCCCGGCTCGGGATTCCGAACCGCCGATCGAGTTCGTCTACCGTATCAATCGCATTCACTTTACAAATTCTCCGAATTCGCGATCTTGCAACTTGGGATATAAGTGTACCGTGCCGGACACGGCCGCCAGCCGGGGGAAGGGAATCAACAAACGGGCGCGTCAGTTGGTCGGGAGCGAACAAGTGCGCTAAGCTTTCTTCCGCGACCTCGGCGCGATCGTCCGGCTGATACGATCCAACACAGAAAAACGTGGACGCCCGCGATGGCATAATCACCACGTCTCACCATAAAAGGGAAATAGCATGAGTGATTCGCTACCTGTTGTCTATCTGGCTCGCCACGGTGACACGGCCTGGAGTGTATCTGGGCAGCACACCGGTCTTTCCGATCTGCCTCTTACGCCAAACGGCGAGCGGAACGCGCAGCGCCTTGGCGAGCGGCTGAAGGGTCTGATATTCGCCAAGGTTTTTACGAGTCCGTTGCAGCGCGCTGTGCGGACCTGCGAACTGGCCGGCTATGCAGCCGCGGCAGAGATTGATCCCGACCTGGTGGAGTGGGACTACGGCCAATATGAAGGACTAACCACGGCGGAAATTCATCGCCAACGTCCCGACTGGGACCTTTTTCGAGACGGTTGCCCAGGCGGGGAATCGCTGGCACAGATCGGCGAGAGAGCGGATCGTGTGGTGGGGCGGGTTCGAGCGATCACCGGCAATGTGTTGCTCTTCTCCAGTGGACACTTCCTACGAGTGCTCGCCGCACGCTGGCTAGGGCTCGCCCCTGGGTCTGCCGGCAGGTATTTACTTCTCAGCCCGGCGAGTCTGAGTGCCCTGAGCTATGAGCACAATATTACCCAGCCCGTAATACGACTATGGAATGATGATCATCATGTCGTGGCTTAACAATTTGCTGAAAAACCAGGCCTCGTTTCAGAGTGGGCGCACGAATCCGGGAAACTTTCTTCGGCGCTCGACATCAGACATAAGAGTTTTCACAAAATTTCGATGGTAGAGATAAGGACTCGTAATGAGTGCAAACACGCCGCGTGTCAACTCCTCTAAGGTTGTTCCGATGACCACCAGCGCTGAGAGCGTCTCACAACTTCTGGAGCGGTATGCAGGCGCGCCGGTGCAGTTTGTCGGAACCCAAAACGCTTTTTACGAACGCCATCTCGTTTTCGACCGGGCGATCGACGCCAAAGTTGCGAGCGCGCGGGAACGTTTTGAGGCGTTTTCTCATTCCGTGCGCGATATCCTCGCGCGCCGTTGGGTGCAGACGAAAACAACCTACGAGCATCAGAATGCCAAGCGCATCTACTACCTCTCGTTGGAATTTCTAATCGGCCGTTCCCTGGCCAATAACGTCAGTAACCTTTTGCTCGACCCCCTGGTGCAACGCGCGATCGAGGAAAAAAATATCGACTGGCTCGAACTGATCGAACAGGAGCCTGACGCGGGTCTTGGGAATGGCGGTTTGGGCCGCCTTGCTGCATGTTTCCTCGATTCCATGGCCACCATGCAGCTCCCTGCCACGGGCTATGGTCTGCGCTATGAATACGGTATGTTCAAGCAATCGATCGTGGATGGCTGGCAAAAGGAAAGTGCCGATAATTGGTTGCGCGATGACGATCCCTGGGAGATCGCCCGTCCCCACGAGAAAGTTGAAGTCAAAATAAACTGCTCCTTCCACCTGAGAGGCGGCAATCTCAAGGCCGTTCCGGGGCGCCCATCGACGCTGATCGGCATACCCTTTGATCGTCCTGTGGTGGGCTACGGAGGCAAGACGATCAACACGCTTCGGCTCTGGGCGGCAGCCACGCCGGACTTCTTCGATTTTCAGCAGTTTGGAACGGGCGATTTCGTGGGTGCGCTGGGTGAAAGTCTTGAAGCGGAAACGATCACGCGCTTGCTGTATCCGGACGATTCGACGACCGAGGGGCAGGGCCTGCGGTTCATGCAGGAATATTTTCTGGTCGCCTGTTCCATGGCGGATATCATCCGCCGCTTTCAGCGCCACAATACGGATTGGGACGAACTGCCGGAAAAGATTGCGATTCAGCTCAACGACACGCACCCTTCGATGTCGGTGGCGGAACTAATGCGCATCTTGCTCGACGATGTCCACCTGGGATGGGACCATGCTTGGGATCTGACGAAAAGGTCGCTCGCCTATACCAATCACACGTTGCTGCCCGAGGCACTAGAGAAGTGGCCCGTTGCCTGGTTTGAAACCCTTCTGCCCCGCCATCTGGAAATCATCTATGAAATCAACCGGCGGCTGCTTGACGAAGTCCGGCACCGATTCCCGGGCGACGATGGACGCGTCGAGCGGGTGAGTCTCATCGAAGAGGGTAATGAGCGTAAGGTCCGCATGGCCAATCTCGCCATCGTGGGTTCGCACAGCACCAACGGAGTCGCTGAAATTCACACCAAGCTGTTGCGCACGACGACGGTCAAAGATCTTGCCGAGATGTTTCCCGAACGTTTTAGCAACAAAACGAATGGAGTGACACCACGACGCTGGCTGCTGGGCGCGAATCCCGCTCTAGCGGACGCCATCACGCAAGTCATCGGTGACCGTTGGACGACCGACCTGAGTCAACTCAAGCGGCTCAAGCCCTATGCCGAGGACAGCAGCTTTCGCGAAGTATTCCTGAAATCCAAGCGGGACGCCAAAGCGCGGTTCGCCAATTGGCTCAAAGAAACGTCGGGCGTGGTCGTAGATCCGAATACAATTTTCGATTGCCATATCAAGCGCATCCACGAATACAAAAGGCAACTGTTAAACGCGTTACGCATAGTCGTGGTTTATAACCGGCTTCGCGCAAATCCCGGCCAGGAGATGATTTCACGGACGTTCTTTTTCGCCGGCAAAGCCGCGCCAGCCTACCACCTGGCGAAGGTCATCATAAAGTTCATCAACAATCTGGCGGGTACCATTGATGCGGACCCGCTTGTGCGCGGCCGCTTGAAAGTCGTATTTTTGCCCGAGTACAACGTCTCGCTGGCCGAGCGGCTGATTCCAGCCAGCGACGTGTCCAATCAGATTTCGACTGCAGGCTACGAAGCCAGCGGCACCAGCAACATGAAATTTATGATGAACGGCGCTCTAACCGTCGGAACCCGCGACGGCGCGACCATTGAAATGGCGGAAGAGGCTGGCGAAGAAAATATGTTCCTCTTCGGCCTTACCGTCGAAGAAGTCGAGAACAGCCGCACCTGGTACAGTCCCTACTGGCATTATGAACATGAGCCCGAGACAAAAGCTGCCCTCGACCTCATCTCCTCCAATTACTTCAGTCGAAATGAACCAGGAGTATTCGAACCGTTGACCCAGACGCTGCTGACTTTAGGCGACCACTACATGCACCTGGCCGACCTCACCTCTTACCTCGAGGCGCACCAGCGTCTCGGCGCATTGTATGGCGATCCCGATGCCTGGGCGCAGAAAGCAATTCTGAATTTCGGCAGCTCGGGAAAGTTTTCCAGCGATCGCACCATTTCGCAATACAACTCCGAAATTTGGAAGGTGCCACCATGCCCAGTAGTTCTAGACGCGCGCCCCGACGCAAGCGCGCCCGTCGGGGAAAAGATTTCACCTCTCGCCGGCAAACCGGCTCCCAAAGAGATGCTGATCGATGTCGCTCGCCTGAAACAAAGAATATTTTGAGCGCCATCCCGATGTGCAAGATCCCAACCAGTTAGTCAGCTTCGGCACCAGCGGGCATCGCGGCTCTCCACTGCACGGCACCTTCACCGAAGCACATATCATCGCCATCACTCAGGCCATCTGCGAGTACCGGCGGCAAGCCGGGACCGACGGCCCGCTTTACATGGGTAAAGACACGCATGCCGTCTCCGCTCCCGCGCAACGCACCGCGCTTGAAGTACTGGCTGCGAACAATGTTGAAACCATCATCCAGGAAAATGACGGAGTCACTCCCACCCCCGTCATCTCGCGCGCTATTCTCGTTTATAACCGCGATCGCAAACAACATCTTGCGGACGGCATCGTCATCACACCGTCGCATAATCCGCCCGAAGATGGCGGCTTCAAGTACAACCCAACCAACGGGGGGCCCGCCGATACCGACGTGACAGACTGGGTACAGAATCGGGCGAACGAATTATTGCGAGCCGGGAACGCTGGGGTGAAGCGAGTACCGTTCGCAAAAGCCATCCAGTCTCCTTCAACTCACCAGGAAGATTTCGTCCTGCCCTACGTGCGCGATCTGAAAAATGTTGTCGACATCGACGCGATTCGCGGAGCCAAGCTCAAACTTGGCGTGGACCCGCTGGGGGGAGCTGCGCGGCCATACTGGGAGCCGATCAACTCCGTTTACGGTCTCGACGTCGTGGTTGTGAATCCGGTTATCGATCCAACGTTTTCGTTCATGACGGTCGATCACGACGGCAAGATTCGGATGGATTGTTCCAGCCCCTATGCCATGGCCAGGCTGGTCGGACTGAAAGATCAATATCAGGTTGCATTCGCCAATGATCCCGACTCTGATCGGCACGGAATCGTAACTCCCGTTGCCGGATTGATGAATCCCAATCACTTCCTCGCGGTGGCAATTCAATACTTGCTTGGCAACCGTCCACAATGGCGTCAGGACATTGTCGTCGGCAAGACGCTGGTCAGCAGCAGCATGATCGACCGAGTCGTGAAGAAACTCGGGAGGCAACTGCTCGAGGTTCCGGTCGGCTTCAAGTGGTTTGTACCCGGCCTATTCGACGGGTCGTGCTGCTTCGGTGGAGAAGAGAGCGCTGGCGCCAGTTTCCTTCGTCGCGACGGGACGGTATGGTCGACCGACAAAGACGGCCCCATCATGGATCTGCTTGCGGCGGAGATTACTGCTCGCACGGATAAGGATCCCGGCCAGCACTATCTCGATCTTACCCGAGAGTTTGGCGCTCCCTACTACACACGTATCGATGCTGCCGCCACTCCCGAGCAGAAGGCCAAATTACAAAAGCTCTCACCGGCCGCGGTGAAGGAATCCGATCTTGCGGGCGAACCCATCACTGCCAAACTCACCAAAGCTCCC
The DNA here is from genome assembly GCA_963807725.1 of uncultured Acidobacteriaceae bacterium. Lineage (GTDB taxonomy): Bacteria > Acidobacteriota > Terriglobia > Terriglobales > Acidobacteriaceae > Acidiflorens. The sequence goes on along the minus strand of CAWECL010000016.1, from coordinate 192,524 downwards.
GGCAACGGCGCTCCCATCGGCGGTCTCAAAGTGGTTGCGCCTAGCGGATGGTTTGCGGCCCGTCCCTCAGGAACGGAGAATATTTACAAGATATACGCCGAGAGTTTCCAGAGTCAGACACATCTGAACGCGATCTTGCGCGAGGCCCAAGAAATGGTGAACAATGCGCTCGGTTCAGAAACAGGTTCCGGAGCGGGGCCCGGAGTAGGCGATGAGTGATAACGGCGGTCTGAGCGATGCTCCGCAAAACCAGGTTGCCCCATTTCCGCACGAATACCGCGCTTCCGGATTACTTTTGCACGTTACGTCTCTGCCGTCGCCCTACGGTGTTGGCGATGTCGGACCGCCGGCGCTCGACTGGGTGAATCGCCTGCATGATGCTGGCCAGAACTGGTGGCAGGCCCTGCCGCTTGGCCCCACCGGATACGGAAACTCCCCGTATCAAGAGCTCTCGTCATACGCTGGCAATACGCTGCTGATCAGTCCAGACTCTCTCGTTTCAGACGGTCTTCTTCGGCCGAGCGATTGCGAGAACAACTTTCCCCGCGATGTGGTCGATTACGATTCCGTTGTCCCATTCAAAGAGCGTCTCCTCCAAACGGCATGGAACAACTTTAAGAGCGGCGAGAGGAAAGACCTGGCGTCGGCTTTCGACGAATTCTGCGCGCGCGAGTCCGCTTGGCTGGAAGACTACGCTTTGTTCCGAGCACTGAAGACCAAATTTAACGGGGCCTATTATCTCGACTGGCCATTGGAGTTAGTTCAGCGCGATCCACGTGCCTTGGCCGACGCGCGTCGAGAGTTGGCGACTCAAATCGATCAGGTCCGCTTTGCGCAGTTCCTGCTGCTGCGACAGGCAGATCAGCTTAAGGAGCACGCCCATTCCAAAGGCATCGGTTTGATCGGCGACCTTCCCTTTTTCGTTTCTCCTGATTCCAGCGACGTCTGGGCCGAACCGGAGTTGTTCCTGCTCGACGAACAACGCCGACCGCGCTTTGTGGCCGGAGTTCCACCCGACTATTTCAGCGCGCAGGGACAGTTGTGGGGCAATCCTGTCTATAACTGGGACGCGCTTCGAGCCACCGGTTATAAATGGTGTATCGATCGTCTGCGTGCCCTCCTCTCGCACGTGGATGTCATCCGCCTCGATCACTTTCGAGGTTTTGCCGCCGCTTGGCACGTTCCCGCCGGATCGGCAACCGCGCAGAACGGTCAATGGCTCCCGGGTCCGGGCGCCAGCTTTTTTGAAGCCGTGCAAAAAGGCCTGGGCCGTCTCCCCTTCATCGCCGAAGATCTCGGCGTAATCACTCCGGATGTGCGGGCGCTGCGCGATCAGTTCCAGGTACCGGGGACGCGTGTCCTGCAATTTGCCTTCGACGGCCACCCCGACAATCCTTATCTTCCCAACAACTTCGTCTCCAACACGGTTGCCTATACCGGCACGCATGACAATGCCACGACGCGGCAGTGGTACGAAGATTTGCCCGACGACCAGCGGCAAAACTTTTGGAGATACTTACAGAGAGCGCCGGGCGAAGTTGCTGACGCGGCTCCCGCTCTGATACGGCTCGCGTGGTCATCGATAGCGGCGCTTACGATCGCCCCGTTGCAGGATCTCCTCAACCTGGGGCGAGACGCTCGCATGAATGTTCCGGGCCGTGCCGACGGAAACTGGCGCTGGCGAAGCTCCGAAGATATGCTGTCGTCGGCCGCCTTTGAGTGGTTGCGCGAACTGACCGAAAAATCGAAACGCTCAGCATCGATCCCAGTTCCTCAATAGGTGGTGAGCTGAGCTCGTTCTGAAGGAAACTCGAATCTAGCTAGACGGAAATACGAAAGGATAACGGACATGGCAGCACGCGTGAATGCAACCGTCAAACGTCCTGTGGCCAAACGTCAGGCATGGAAGGAACTTGGATCGAATTATAAGAAAGTCCGGGAGCTGCACCTGCGACAGCTCTTCGCGGATGATCCTGAGCGCGGCACCCGCATGACCCTCGACGCCCTGGGACTTCATCTCGATTACTCGAAAAATCGCATCACCTCTGAAACGATTGCCCTGCTGCTTCGACTGGCCGAGGAATCGCGACTCCAAGACCGGATCGACGCGATGTTTCGAGGGGACAAAATCAACATCACCGAGAAGCGGGCCGTGTTGCATATCGCGTTGCGCGCACCGCGCGGCGCATCCATTGTGGTGGATGGCGAGAACGTAGTGCCCAAGGTCCATGCCGTACTCGACCGCATGGCCGCCTTCTCTAACCGCTTGCGCAGTGGCGAATGGAAAGGCCACACCGGCAAACGCATCCGTAACGTGATTAACGTGGGCATCGGTGGTTCCGACCTCGGTCCGGTCATGGCTTACGAGGCTCTCAAGTTTTACAGCGATCGAAGCATGACCTTTCGCTTCGTCTCGAACGTCGACGGCACAGATTTTGCCGAGGCTGTCCAGGGTCTCGATCCGGCCGAAACACTCTTTATCATTTCGTCGAAAACATTCACCACCCTGGAAACCATGACGAACGCTCAGACGGCCCGCACTTGGTCGCTCGGTGCATTCGGGGGCGACGAAAAATCCGTATCCAAACACTTCGTTGCCGTGTCGACCAATACGGCAGCGGTCGAGAAGTTCGGCATCGATACCGCCAACATGTTCGAATTCTGGGATTGGGTTGGCGGGCGCTATTCAATGTCCTCTGCCATTGGACTTTCTACAATGGTCGCCGTCGGCCCTGATAATTTTCAGTCGATGTTGAAGGGCTTCCACGAGATGGACGAACACTTCCGCACCACTCCTTTTAATCAGAATCTGCCGGTGATCATGGGACTTCTGGGCGTGTGGTATAGCGATTTCTTTGAAGCCCAGACCGTCGCCGTCTTGCCCTACGAGCAATACCTGAAACGGTTTCCGGCCTACCTGCAGCAACTGACCATGGAGAGCAACGGCAAACACGTAACCCTGAAAGGGAAAAGGGTCGCGCATCAGACCGGCCCGATTTATTGGGGCGAACCGGGAACCAATGGTCAACATTCTTTTTATCAGCTGATCCATCAGGGCACGAGGCTCATCCCGTGCGACTTCATAGCTTTTTCGAAGACGCTCAATCCTCTAGGCCGTCATCACGACATCTTGATCGCCAATGTTTGCGCGCAGACCGAGGCGCTGGCTTTCGGCAAAACTCCTCAGCAGGTCGAGGCTGAAGGGACTCCGGAGTGGCTTGTTCCGCACCGCGTATTTGAAGGAAATCGCCCGTCGAATACCATCATTGCCGAACGGCTCACACCGCAAACTCTGGGGCAACTCGTGGCTCTCTACGAACACTCCGTATTCACTCAGGGCGTAATCTGGAATATCGATTCGTTTGACCAGTGGGGTGTCGAACTGGGTAAGGTTCTGGCGCAGCGCATCATTCCGGAACTGGAGAGTGCTACAGAGCCCAAACTCGCCCATGACAGTTCCACCAACAACCTCATCAACTATTACCGGAAGGCCAAATCCAAATCGTAAGGAGATGATATGCAACTCGGAATGATTGGTCTGGGAAGGATGGGAGCCAACATGGTGCGGCGGCTCATCAACAAGGGACACAACTGCGTGGTCTTCGACCGGTCGCCGCAAGCGGTCGCCGATTTAGTCAAAGACAAGGCTACGGGTTCTGCGTCCCTGTCGGAGTTGGTGAAGAAACTCGCTAAGCCGCGAGCCATCTGGCTTATGGTACCGGCCGCCGTGGTGGACTCCACGATTGCCGACCTGTTGCCCCACCTCGAAGCCGGCGACATCCTGATCGACGGTGGCAATTCCTACTACATCGACGACATCCGGCGAGCGAAAGAGCTTGCTCCCAAAAATCTGCACTATGTGGATGTCGGTACGAGCGGGGGTGTATGGGGCTTGGACCGAGGCTACTGCATGATGATCGGCGGTGAGGATGAAGTCGTGAAACGACTTGATCCAATTTTCGCTGCGCTCGCGCCCGGCATGGGCGACATTCCCCGCACCGTCGGCCGGGAATCACTCGGCGGCACCTCTGAGCAGGGCTACCTGCATTGCGGAGCAAATGGTGCCGGCCATTTCGTCAAGATGGTCCACAACGGAATCGAGTACGGAGTGATGGCAGCCTACGCCGAGGGATTGGGCATCTTGCGATCCGCGAACATTGGCAAACAGACTGGCGGCACGGTCGACGCCGAGACCACCCCATTGCGCGATCCGGAACATTACCAGTACGACCTCAATTTGCGTGACATCACAGAAGTGTGGCGCCGCGGCAGTGTGATCGCATCGTGGTTGCTCGATCTCACCGCCAACGCTCTCGTTCAGGATCCCAATCTCGCGAAGTTTGCCGGGCGCGTTTCTGATTCGGGCGAAGGCCGCTGGACCATCAAAGCAGCCATTGACGAAGCGGTTCCTGCGCCGGTTCTTACCACCGCCCTTTATGAGCGGTTCAGTTCGAGAGGGGAAGCTGACTTTGCCAACAAAGTATTGTCTGCCATGCGCTTCGAATTCGGTGGGCACCTGGAAAAAACCGATGGCGCCAAGGTTGCGTAAGCAGGCTTGCCTAGGCGGGTTGCCTTAAACGAGATGACTCCGACGAATAACGACGCGGCGTCGTGATGGCGCCGCGCCGTTGCTTTGAGTGATCCTCCGCGGTGGGAGAAAACAAGGTGCAAGAGAAATAGCGTGAACGAATCCTCACAAAAATCGCCAGCGAACTCAACTCCCTTGTCCGGCTCTCCCCAGGCACAGTTCACGCCTGCGAAACGCCCGACTTGGGCGCAGAGTGAAGGCAACGCGTTGCCGTTCGGTGCGACATGGATCGAAGCGGACCAGGCATTTAATTTTGCCCTTTACTCGGAGCACGCGGAGGGCGTCACTCTGTTGCTCTACTCCCCCTCCGATCTGGTGAATCCGTCGTTCGCGTTCCGTTTCGATTTTCTGCGTAACAAGTCAGGACGAATCTGGCATTGCAGGATTCCGGTGGCGGAATTGGGCGACGCCCGTTACTACGCTTACTCAGTCTCGGGAGAGGCAGCGTCGGGGCTGCACAGTTTCGATCCCCAAAAAATACTGCTTGACCCCTATGCGAAATGTGTTTACTTCCCGCCAAGCTTCGATCGAAAACTGGCCATGCGAGAAGGCTCCAATGCCGGCCGCGCCGCTTTGGGGGCTCTGCCGGTTCAGCACCAGCCCTTCGATTGGGCCGGAGACCGGGCACCCCATCATGAGTCAGACGCCGTTGTCTACGAACTTCATGTCAAGGGCTTTACCAGGAACCCCAATTCTGGCGTGGATGCGAGCCGCGCCGGAACCTACGCGGGCCTAGCGGAAAAGATCCCCTACTTGTTGGAACTCGGCGTAACCGCGGTCGAGCTGATGCCGATCTTTCAGCGTGATCCGCAAGAAGGCGATTTCTGGGGCTACATGCCGCTCAACTTTTTTTCGCCTCATGCGCAGTACGCGAGCGCCTCCGACCACAGTCAGCAGCACATTGAATTCAAGAATATGGTGAAGGCCTTTCACCAGGCAGGCATCGGGGTGGTGCTCGACGTGGTGTACAACCACACGTGCGAAGGCGACCACCGCGGACCCATCTACAGCTACAAGGGCATCGACAGTGCGGCTTATTACATGATGTCCTCCGATCCGGCAAATCCCTATGCCAACTACTCAGGCACAGGCAACACCCTGAACTTCAGTCGCGGACATGTCCGCAAAATGGTCATGGACAGCCTGCGCTATTGGAAGCAGGAGATGCATGTCGATGGGTTCCGCTTCGATCTAGCATCGGTATTCAGCCGCAATGGAGATGGATCTCTCAACTGGGGACATGCCCCGCTGTTCAGTGCCATCGCCGGTGACCCGGAGTTGGGGAAAATGCGTCTGATCGCGGAGCCCTGGGATACCGGAGCGTTTCAACTCGGCCGCGGATTCCCCGGCATAACGTGGCTGCAGTGGAACGGCCGGTTTCGGGACGACGTTCGCCGCTTTGTTAGGAGCGATGCGGGGATGGTCCCTGATCTGATGCGGCGCATCTATGGCAGCGACGACCTTTTCCCCGACACTCGCGACGGCGCCTATCACGCCTACCAAAGCATTAACTATGTAACTTCTCATGACGGCTTCACCTTGTACGACCTCGTTTCGTACGATCACAAGCGCAACTGGAGTAACGGCAATAAGAATCAGGATGGCACGAACGACAACTACAGTTGGAACTGCGGACATGAAGGCGACGAAGGGGCGTCATCAGAAGTCCTGGCGCTGCGCAGGAAACAAGTGAAGAATTTTTGCTGCCTGCTGATGTTGTCGAATGGCATTCCCATGTTCAGAGCCGGAGATGAATTCCTCAACACCCAATTCGGTAACAACAACCCGTACAACCAGGACAACGAAACCGGATGGCTGGACTGGAGCCAGCTCTCCTCAAATCAGGAAATCTTCCGCTTCTTCAAGAAGATGATTGCTTTTCGTAAAAGTCATCCTGCGATCGCCCGCAGCCGATTCTGGCGGGAGGATGTCTCCTGGTACGGAACGAGCGTTGCTGTCGATTTCTCCAGTGATTCGCGGAGTCTGGCATATTGCCTCCACGGTGCTTCCCAGGGTGACGATGACATCTACGTGATGATCAACGCCTACTGGGAGGAGCTGGAGTTCCATGTGCATGAGGGCACTCCGGAAGAGTGGACGCGCATTGTGGACACAGCGCTGCCGAGTCCCGAAGATTTCTCTGAGAACGCCGCGTCTCTGCAGCGACTGAGTTATACCGTGGGTCCGAGATCGATTGTCGTGCTCGTCCGGCCAGCAAACAAAAGGTCGTAAGGAAATCGGGCGATCTGTAGTGCCGCGAAAGGGGAAAATAAGCCATCCTTATCTCCATAGGATTGGTCTAATCACCACCGCCTTCACACTTTCCATCGTCCTGACTTTGGTGGTGGAGATGTTGGCGAAAATGCATACGCCGGGCTGGATTTTGGCTTACGAACTGCTTCACGGTCCCGACGCGAACCTAGCTCTGGTCGCGTTGTTGTGGATCGCTGTAGATTTCCTTTTATGTCTTGCTTTTGCTGTACTGGTGCCGCTGTACCTTGCGTGAGATTGCTCTGATGGGAGCCTTTGCTGCAAATAGCTTCTCCCTCCAATCGGTCGTTGACTACGGAGGAACAGGTCGTCACCATAACGGCTTCGGCGCACCCTACCGTCCAAACTCTTGGGTGTCGGCACAGGCTCCCCTAGCGATCTTGGCGAGCGGACAAATAGTTCTGCCGAAAAATTAGTGGGCGGAGGATCGGCTGCCCCGCAAGAGTGTTTCGAAAGCATCCTCCCGAAGCAGATCCAGTGACGCCACGACGACATCAGCAGGTAGCTGCTTGCCACTTTGGCTGACCCCGATGCACCGCATGTTGGCCCGACGCGCCCCTTCGATTCCGGCTAAAGCATCTTCCACAACAATGCACTTCGCAGGAGAAGCGCCAACGCGAGAAGCGGCAGTTAGGTACACCTCGGGATCGGGCTTGCCTTTGTGCACATCCTCTGCGGCAACGATGGCTTGGAAGAAGCGAGCAGCCGAAAGCGCCTCGAGGATGACGTCGATATTCGCGCGCGGCGCCGCAGACGCGATGGCTTGAAGCCATCCTTGATCGTGCAGTCGTTGCAGCCAAGTCGCGACGCCAGGTAACGGTGTTATGCCCTTGCGGCGAACCAAGTCGCGATAACGTTCCTCTTTTTCGCTCCCGATTTTCTCGATGAGCTCGGGAGTTGCGGCAGAGCCAAGCCATTTCGGGAGGATGGAATCATTACGCTGCCCGAAAGTAGAGAGAAACTGCTCGTGAGTGATGGGGAAGCCTTCCTTCGCCATCGTGTCCCGCCATGAAATCCAGTGCAACTCCTCTGAGTCAATCAGGGTTCCATCCATATCCCACAGTACGGCCCTACGCTCATTCATTTTCAAAGTTCTCGACGATCAACCTATCACGGCCAATAAAAACGACCAGCAAAAGAAAAGGCACGACTGGTAGGCCGTGCCCTGGGAGGGACCTCAGTCTTCAAATCTGCCGCTTAGCCTACTTTTTCCTCAACCTGTGACAGCGCGAACTCCTGTAGGAGTTTCGCGTCGCTGTTGAATTTGCGAATGCCTTCCGCCAGTTTGTCGGTCGCCATTGCATCCTCGTTGTGCATCCATCGGAAGGTCTTCTCGTCGAGGTGGATCTGCTTTTCCTGGTTGGCCTGCGCTTTCGCTGGATCCAGTTTCCGATCAACAGTACCCTCGGTTTGCCCCAGCTGATCAAGAAGCTCTGGACTGATCGTCAGCAGATCACATCCGGCGAGGCGTACGATCTGATTCACATTCCGGAAACTGGCTCCCATCACCTGCGTCTTGTAACCATATTTCTTGTAGTAGTTGTAAATGCGCGTAACCGACTCAACGCCCGGATCCTTATCGGGGGGAATTTCCACGCCTCCCCCCTCCTTTTTATACCAATCGTAAATGCGGCCGACGAAAGGCGAAATCAAAGTTACCTGCGCCTCGGCGCATGCTACCGCTTGCGCGAAGCTGAAGAGCAGGGTCAGGTTGCAGTGGATCCCTTCCTTCTGCAGAGACTCGGCTGCCTTAATGCCTTCCCATGTACTGGCGATCTTGATCAGGATGCGTTCACGGCCAACGCCCTTCTTCTCGTAAAGGGAGATCAACTTGCGCGCCTTGGCCATCGTGCCCGCGGTATCGAAGCTTAAGCTCGCAGCAACCTCCGTCGAAACGCGGCCCGGAATGACTTTCAAAATCTCGGATCCGAACAGGACGAAAAGACGATCGATGAACTCTTCCGCCATCTTTTCATGATCGCCACCGCCCTGCAGAGCGAGTGTGGTCGCCTCTTCGACCAAGTGATGGTAAACAGGCATCTGAGCGGCGTGATAAAGCAGGGAAGGATTCGTGGTTGCGTCCTGCGGGCGATGCCGGGCAATCGCTTCAATATCGCCGGTATCCGCCACAACGATCGTGTATTTCTTCAAGCCATCGAGCAAATTCATATTTTTCTCCTATGACTCAGGCGCGCTACCCCGGGCGAAACTTGGCTTCGAAGTGGATTGCAATGCCCGTGGGCCAGCTTCTAAAGGAGATTATATTCGTCTTTTCGTCTGTCACTCCTCGCCGGGGTGAAAAATGATCATGGCAAGGTGGCGCCCGAGGGCCAACGATCTTGTTGGCCGGCTCGGCCACACGTGCATCGCCAGTGCCGTCCTTCTCTCACATGAGGAGGGCTGCCCTAGTCTGAATATGCGAATGCTGGAGATGCAGTTGGTAAAGATGCTCTGTTCACACGACCCGCAAGCCGCGCCAAAACCGTGACTGTGAGCTGCCGCCATTGACGAGTCGAAGCGGGAAGATCACGGCTTGCCATCAATTCGTGCAGCCAGTCCTTCGCCGAGACCTCTGCCTGCTCTGACCCGAACAATTCCGTTACCGCGCTGAACAATGCCGCCAACTCTTGCTCGGCCATGCTCATCAGGTCGCCGCAAGCAGGGTCGTAATTCGCCAAATTATTAAGTTTGCGCTGATTCATATCTTCCAAACCTCCTGACATACCTCTGTTGACGTTTCAGTTCGCGAAATATTGCATTTTTTCGAGATCGGCAATCAGCCCGGGACCTGTCGGGTGCCATCCCAGTCTCTGCTGCGTTTTCGCGCTTGAAGCTGGCATGTCTCGACCCGCGAACATCGCGAGCCACCCGAAATGAGATGGAGTCTCTTCCGGAGACAGCGCCACCACTGGCACCTTCAAGCCTCGGCCAATCACTTCTGCGATGTCGCGGATCGGTACTCCTTCTTCCGCGACCGCGTGGTATCTGGAGCCTGCCTCATGCTTTTCCAGCGCCAGCCTGTAGAGGCGGGCCGCATCGAGGACGTGCACCGCCGGCCAGCGGTTGAACCCATCGCCCACATACGCCGACACGCCCTTCTCGCGGGCCAACGCCACCGCGTACGTGATAAGTCCCTGCTTCACCGGGTCGTGGACTTGAGGAAGGCGCACCACCGACACGTTGACGCCACGCGCCGCCACTGAAGTTCCGGCCAATTCCGAGGCGACACGGGGAATCGGGTGGTTGAGGTCGGCGTAATCTTCAATTGCAACTTGGCCTGGCCCCGCGCTGCCCATGCCAGTACCGGAAGTGATGACTAGCGGACGCTGGGAACCTTCTAGCGCGGAGCCGAGCGTTTCGATGGCGAGCCGATCCGTTTCGCAGACCTCCTTGAATCTGGAAAAGTCGTGAATGAATGCAGTATGGATCACCCCATCCGACTGAGCTCGCTCCGCTGCGCAAGCTCTCCAGGTCTTCAAGGTCACCTCGATGAACTTCGACTTGAGCGCCGGCCGCGGCGAGCGACTTGGCGCCTGCATCCGAGCGGGCGAGGCCGAGCACCTGATGGCCCGCGCTAACTAATTCTTGAACAATGGCAGTACCGATAAAGCCCGTCGCTCCTGTAACAAAAATCTTCATATGCCGCTCCTTCACTTTTACGCATTTTCCAAAATGACTTTCAGGTTCGCCAGTGCTAACCCGAAAGCATCTCCACCATCCCCTCAGCAACCCTAGAACGACTCGCCGGCGAGTTCTTCGCTCTTGTTCCAGAGAGCCTCAGCATTCTTCGCATCGAGCGCATAGGCACGTACTCCTTCGCTGATCACTGTGATCGGCACGTCATCCGGCACCACTTTACCCACGTGGCAGTTCTCGCAGTATTGCCCGCCGATCGCGTCGGCGGAAGCAACCACACCGGCCCACACCGACGTGGCAGCGCCTTGCGGAATCGTTTTCCACTTGAACGGACCTTTGCCCTCAGCGGCAAGTTGCTGGTTGATTTGTTCGATTAGCTTTTCAATGCGGCCCGGCTCGGCGTAGCGGCCTAGTTCTGTCTGTATTCCTCCGGGATGAACGGCTGCGGCACGCACGCCACGTCCACGATGTCGCCGATCGAATGCTACCGCGAATAGAATGTTCGCGGTCTTCGAGCGGCCGTATGCAACGAAGGGCTCGTAGGGCGAGCGTTCAAAATTTGGATCTTCGAGATCGACGTTGGAATAACGATGACCTGCAGACGATAGGTTAATCAGCCGCCCGCCCGAGCGAATAAGCGACGCGATTCGGTTCACCAGGACAAAGTGGCCGAGGTGATTGGTGCCAAACTGCGTCTCAAACCCGTCCGCCGTATGGCCAAACGGGGTGGCCATCACTCCTGCATTCGCGATGACGACATCGAAAGACTCACCCTTCGCCATCAGTCCATCGGCGCAGGCACGAACGCTCTTAAGATTCGCGAGATCCAGTTCGATCAGTTCGAAACTTCCCCGGTTGGCTGCAGCGTCCTTTCGCACCTGTGCAGTTGCGGCTCTAGCCTTGTCCAAATCTCTCGCCGCGCCCACCACCTGCGCGCCGTGCGCCGCAAGAGACCGCGCCGTTTCAATTCCCAGCCCGGCCGAAACGCCGGTTATAAGAATTCGCTTCCCAGTGAGCTTGATCCCAGTCAAAACATCTTCAGTGGTGGATGTCGCCCCAAACGTATTTGTCACTGCTTGTGTAGTTGCCATACCTTTTTCCTCCTGTACCAATCCTTGCCAGTCGCATTCATCTTGACGAACCGGCAATGCTTCGGATAAAACGGAGAGTGTCTCCGAATCAGTAGATAGGATAATCGGAGAGTGTCTCCGGTTGCAAATATTTTTACGGCTAACTCTGACGGCGCATATCGACGCGAAATGTTGGCGCAATATTATTAATGACTACGAAACGTTCAGAATCCGCCCGGCGCAAGCCGCGAACCGACGCGCAGCGCAATCGCGAGCGCATTTTGGAAGTCGCCAAACAGGCGTTTACTCGCTCCGGGGCGAACGCCAGTCTGGATGACATCGCCAAAGAAACTGGGGTCGGAGCGGGAACTCTGTATCGCCACTTTCCGACGCGGGATGCACTGATTGAGGCGGTCTATCGCACTGAGGTAGAAAAACTGGCCGCGGCCGAACGGAAGTTCGCCGAGGCAATGCCGCCACTCGAGGCTTTGCGAGCCTGGATGCTATTGTTCGTGGATTACATCGCAGCTAAGCACATCATTGCCCCCGCCCTGAATACCTTCGTCGGAGGCCCCTCAAAGCTGTATGAAGGTTCCCGCGCCCAGGTTCAGGGAGCGATCAATGCGCTGGTCAAGCGCGCGATCAAGAGCGGAGATATACGCAAGGACCTAGAACCGTTCGATCTGCTTCGGGCCCTCGTCGGGGTCTCCAACGTCGCCACCAGTCCTGATTGGCAGCAAAGCGCGAAGCGACTGGTGGATATCCTTATTACCGGTTCACGGCCAGTCAAATAACGGAGTCGGCATATTTCAATTTCAATGCGCGACCGGGATTTCTCGTTTTGCATCGGGGGCCGGATCAAGAATGCGCAACACAGTTCTCCGCCGTCCCGCTTCGTTGTGCTCAAGTTGGATAGCGACCTGTAGCTGCGCCTCCGATTCCTCTTTGCGCCCCAGACGAGCCAGAGTCAGGCCTAGATAATAGTGGGCCTCGTGCGATGAATCGTCGCTGGCGACCGCCCTCTGCAGCAGATCCAGCGCTTTGGTGTAATGCTTTTGTTCAAACTCCACGCGACCCAAAGCCGTCATAGCGCCTGAATGTTGCGGCTTCCGATCCAACACCTGCCGCAGGTTCTTGGCCGCCGATTCCAAGTCCTTCGATTCCAGGTCCAACAAGCCGAGTCGGTAGTAGGATTCGGTTTGCGTGGGCGCGCCCGCGGAAGCCATTGCGGGCGCGACTGCGATGGACCGCTCGAACTGCGCCTTGGCCTCTGCCGATCGTTGGAGCGCGGCGAGAGTCATCCCCAGGGCACAATAACCCGAGGGATCGTCCGGACGCACGGCGATATAACGAACAAATTGCTCGCGCGCCTCCTCGAATTCCGCCAGCCCCATGAACGCGCGTCCCAGATTGTAGAGAGCCAGCGCATCGTTTTCGCGCACTTTCAATGTCTGTTGGAAAGCGTTGGCCGCGTCCTGCCAAAGCGACATTCTCAACGCCACGATTCCCAATTGGAAATGAACATCAGGATTGTCAGGCGCATATTTACGGGCATCGATCAGCAATGCCAGGGCCTTTTCGGATTCTCCTGCCGTAGCTGCTGCCTGCGCCTGATTCTCCAAAATATGTATCAGAGCGGCCGAAGCATCGCTGCGGCCTGGGTCCAGGCGCAACGCCTCACGCAATTCTGGAACGGCTTCCTCCGAATGACCTCGCTGCACATCCAGCAGGCCGAGGTGCGCGTGCGCCGGCGCGAAGTCAGGTTTTGCCTGCCCGGCCCGGCGGAAAAGTTCGTCCGCCTCAGTGTCGCGTTTTTGCAAAACGCGCACGACCCCAAGCAGATCGAGGGCGTGATACTCCTCAGGCACTGACCCCAGCACAGTCTGTAATGCAGGCTCAGCCTGATCTAGTTGTCCGGCCGCAATCGCCTGAGCGGCCTCTTGCAGCAGAACGGAGTTGGCCCTTCCGGTCGGGACATGGGCCTTCGGAGCCTGGGCTGCGGCGATCACGCCCGCCAGCAGCAACGCCAAGCCGACACATAAAGATTCGTTTCGCATCCCCAACCAACAGTCGACTCTATTTTATGGCAGTCGGCATTTAGCTCGTCTGGCTGTCCACTCGCCATATTAAGGACATAGGATCAGAATGTCCGTTTCGTTACCAAAGTTGCACGCATGACCCAAGAAACGAAACAAAGAAAGACCGTTTCAGCCTAAATAAACAAAAAAACGATTGACTCGGCCCAACAGCGGCATTACGATCTCGATGGCCTGATTTGCACACGCATCGCCTTGAGCCGTGATTGAGGGATGTGGGAGGACAGCCGTTATGTCAAGAAATTCTGGATTTATGTCTGGGTTTATGAAGGTGAAGGGCGCGCCACGAGCTTTGCGCTTGGTCGCCTTTTGGGCGCTTCTTTGCTTTGCCACCGTGCCACTATTTGCGCAATTCGATACCGGCAACATCACTGGGACGGTGACGGATAAGACGGGAGCCGTGGTTCCTCACGCAACGGTCGCGATTAAGAATGTCGGCACCGGAATCGACAGGACGAGGACTACCGATCAAAGCGGCAATTTCGTGGCGAATGACGTACCGTCGGGAACATACTTGGTGACCGCCAACTCCACCGGTTTCGTGGAAGCGAGGAGCCAGCAAATCATCCTGAATGTCGGCGCCACGGCCAACGTGAATCTGGTTTTGGCGGTTGCGGTAGCAGGCGAGCAAGTCGAGGTCACCGGGACGCAAGCAACGGTCGATACTTCGTCGAGCACATCGAGCTCGACCTTGGACGCGAATCAGGTCGCCAACCTGCCCGTCAATGGTCGAGATGTCAGCGATTTCCTCGAAATCGCTCCCGGATCGGTCGGGTCGACAGGATTTTTTCAGGGCAGCGTAAACGGCATGGAAAACATTTTTACCGGACTGAATATCACACTCGATGGCCAAAGCGCGATGCGCGGCGATATCAACGGCTTTCTGAATACCGAGGGACAAGAAGGAGCGCGGATCACGCGGGCCAGCTTGGATAGCATCCAGGAAATTGATTTTTCCAACAGCGGGTACACCGCTGAAAATGGCCATTCTCTCGGTCCGCAGATGAACATCATCACCAAATCCGGAACCAACCAACTTCACGGCGAGTTGTTTGAATTTTTCCGCAATGACGCTCTGGACGCGAAGGATTACTTTGCGACCGGGCCTGAGCCGTTGCGTTTGAACCAGTTCGGAGGCAATTTAGGCGGCGCGATCATCAAGAACAAGGTCTTTTTCTTCGTAAATTATGAGGGCGACCGGACTCACACGACGCTGATTAACGCGTTGAACCATACCCTGAGCGCATATGCTCGATCGCGAATGGCGCTTACGCCGTCGATGGCGCCCGTACTGGCTCAGTTCGCGCCTTTGCCAGCCGCTTGTACCGGCACAGGTTCTAGCTTGCCAGCCTCATGCGTGTATCCCGGGTTCGTAGACTCAGTTGATCCGACGCAGACTGACATGGTTTATGATCCTGCCGCTCTGCCTACCATTGTTCGCGAGGATACCGGTTCTGTCCGGCTCGATTACAACATTTCAGACCGTGACCGCGTTTTCTTCCGCTACAACATCAACGATTCGCTCACCAACTATACCTACGGACTCAATGAAGGACAGACATCGCCCCAAAAATTGAGAACCCAGCTCGGCAAGTTCGATGAGACGCACATCTTCACTCCTACGTTGCTCAACGAATTTAGCGTGGCTGTGAACCGTTTCTATTCGGACACAAATTCCAATACTCCTACGCCTCTCGCCGGCTTTAACGGTTTCTTCACCGATTTGGGTTCGTTGCCCGGACCGAATACATTCAATCAGATCACGCCGTTCATGGATCTTGAAATTTTTGACAACGTATCCAAGACCGTTCGGACGCACACCCTGAACTTTGGGGCGCAGATTCGGGTTAACCGCAATAACGAATGGTTGCGGCCGCAACAAACCTACGACTACGCCAGCATCGACAATCTCGTAGACAATGCCGTTTTCGTCCTGCAGAAAATCGGCTACCCGAGTTTTGTCGGCAACAGGAATTCCAACTGGGATTTCTATCTTCAGGACGATTGGAAGATAACCAGGCGTCTAACTTTGAACCTTGGGTTGCGCTACGACTACAACACCCCGTGGGCCGCCGGCTCCGGTCAAGGACAGAACTTTGACGTTGCCACCCAAACACTTCTTCCGCTCAGCCGGACCGTTTATACAGCACCCAAAGGCGACTGTTGCGCCGCGCGTCGGTTTCGCATGGGATCCAACCGGCAAAGGGAAAGACCGTGATCAAGGGATATGCCGGGTTGTTCTATAACCCGATGCATTTCAACTTTGCGACCACTACGAACGTACCGGCGCTTTCGAGTTACAACGTCAATCTCTTCCAGGCTTCCATTAATTATCCCTCTCCGAACCCTCCACTGCCAGCGGGAACACAGAACGTAAACGCATTCCCTCAAAATCCGAAAGACCCGGTTTCTACGAACTGGCTCTTCGGTATTCAACAGGAAGTGGCGCGCGGTACGATTCTGACAGTGAATTACGTGGGGAACAATTCACACCACATGCAGGCGGGTGTTGACTTCTACCCCTTGAACGCCAACCCTGCAAATATTTTCACGAGTGCCCGTCCGTTTTCAGGTTTTGCCAACGAAAACGTATTGGCCGACAAACTGGGTTCCAACTACAACTCATTGCAGGTGAAGCTGCGTCGGAGCGTCGGGAAACTCACATTCGAAACCAACTACACTTGGTCGCACGAGTTCGACGATATGGTGAACGTGTTTAGCCCTGGCTTTGTTGATCCCATGAATCCCAATTTCGACCATGGCACCGGGGATTGGGATGTCCGGAACAATCTGACCGGCAGTGTGGTCTACAGCCTGCCGAGTCTGAAGGGGTCCAATCCGTGGATGCATGGAGTGCTCGGCGGATGGCAGACTTCCGGAATCCTGCAAACTCGTTCCGGCCTTCCCGAGAACATCACGCTTCAGAGTGGATTTTTCGGCAACCCGACGCGCCCCGACTACGTACCCGGTCAACCGCTCTGGGTTCCGAATCATAGCTGGCCGAATTCCAGTTACAACATCAATGCCTTCCAGATCGAGCCAACCTACGATGGCACGCCTGGAGCTACCATTGGAGATGTCGGGCGCAATGCTCTTCGAGCTCCGGCCTACTTCCAGTTCGATTTTTCTGGCATGAAGAGCTTCTTGATTACAGAAAGAATGAACGTCCAATTCAGAGCGGATGTCTTCAATATCTTTAACCATCCTAACTTTGCCAATCCCGATGGCGGGATCTGCACTACGGTCGGGGTCGGAGCTTGTACTCCTAACGCCAATTTCGGTCGCGTTGGCGAGACGATAGCCAGCGAGGACGGCACGCAGGTTGGCGGCGGTACCAATCGCCAGATACAGCTTTCCCTCAAGTTCGTATTTTGATCGAGCCACGGTCAAACCGGCGGCAACAATTGATCGTTGCCGCCTTTTATTATTTAGAAGCGGACACAAGTCCGAGGATGAATGTCGCAGTCATACATCTCTAACTACGATAAGTTTCCCGTAGTTCCTGTCTCTGACTCTCGTGGAGATTGTGAAGTTGGGTGGGAAGCGATTGCGCGGCGCCTCAAGACGGCTGTGTCTGACGCCGGTGCGCACTCCCGCCGTTTCGTGATTTGTGTCGAGTGCTATCCCGGCTGCTTCGAAAAGGACATTGAGAAGCAACTAGTTGCTGGGTTGCAGCCGCAATCCGTCATTCGGGCCGGGGAATGTTACTTGCCCGAGAGCGCCGTTCAATCCCTCTGTGCGCGAGATCTCGGCGATGATCCGGTTTTTGCCTTCATGGGCAAATACGAACTCTCCGAATTTCTGGATGAGCGCGAATTGGCGAAACAGCGGGCTCGTCTCAGCGAGGCATCGGGATTGGTCCTCGTCATCGGCACCGGCGCAACCCTTCTCGCTGAGAAATGGGACTTGTTGGTTTACTGCGATATGGCGCGTTGGGAGATCCAGCAGCGCCAGCGTTCCGGCGAGATCGCCAACCTCGGCTTGCAGAATTCCACCGAGCGCCCGCAGTTGAAGTACAAGCGCGGGTATTTTGTCGATTGGCGCGTCGCCGATCGCCTGAAAAAGTCGCTACTTCCGCAAATCGATTTCCTGCTCGATACCAATCAACGCGACGTCCCTAAAATGATCACCGGAGCGCAACTCGCGCAAGGCCTGAAGAACGCCGTCCAGCGGCCATTTCGCGTCGTTCCTTTCTTCGACCCCGGCCCCTGGGGCGGACAATGGATGAAGGAAATCTGCGATCTGCCGCGCGACGTCGAGAACTACGCCTGGTGCTTCGATTGTGTGCCGGAAGAAAACAGCCTTCTGCTCGCCTTTGGCGATGTGAAAGTCGAGATTCCGTCCATCAATGTCGTTTTCCAGCATCCGCGTGAACTGCTCGGCGAAGCGGTTCACGCTCGTTTCGGAACTGAGTTTCCCATTCGTTTCGATTTCCTCGACACCATGGAAGGCGGCAATCTTTCTTTTCAGGTGCATCCCCTGACCGAATATATCCAGCAGCAATTTGGCATGAATTACACGCAAGATGAAAGCTACTACATGCTGGATGCGACGGACGAAGGCTGCGTATATCTCGGCGTGAAAGAGGACGTCGATCGCAAACAGATGACGGACGACCTGCTGCAAGCACAGCAAGGCACGATTCAATTCGACGCCGATAAGTATGTCAATCGATGGCCGGCCAAAAAGCACGATCACTTCCTGATTCCCGCTGGGACTCCACATTGCTCGGGCCGCGGCAGCATGGTGCTCGAAATTAGCGCCACACCCTATATCTTCACCTTCAAAATGTGGGATTGGGGTCGGCTCGGCTTAGATGGCGCGCCACGTCCCATCCATCTCGAACACGGATTTCGAAACATCCAGTGGGACCGCGCCACGAATTGGGTCAAGAAGAATCTGATCAACGCGATCGATCCAATCGCCAAAGGCAACGGCTGGCATGAAGAACGCACCGGATTGCACGAACGCGAGTTTATCGAGACCCGCCGGCATTGGTTCACTGCGGCTGTCCAGCACTCGACCAATGGCGGCGTGAACGTCCTGAACCTGTGTGAAGGACGAGAGGCCGTGGTCGAAAGTCCCACCGGAAAATTCCCCCCGTTCGTGGTCCACTTCGCGGAAACCTTCATCATCCCCGCTGCCGTCGGGGATTACGTGATTCGGCCGAACGGCCCATCTGTAGGAGAGCGCTGCGCGACCATCAAGGCATTTGTCCGAACGAATGCGTAAGGGAACGTATCCGTTGGCGAGGAATTCGTGAAGTTAACCTGTCGTTTGTATTTCGTTTGTCTCTTCTCGATATTCCTTTCAGTCTGCGTCTGCGCCCAGGACAAGCCGTCGACATTGTCCGCGCCCGCCCGCTGGGCGTCCACCGTCGATGAGCAATATCTGATTTATCCCGACGTCACCTATGGAGTGGCGAACAACTACACTCTGAAGCTCGACGTCTGGCAGAGAAAAGATGCGAAAACACCTGTGCCCACATTGATCTACTACCACGGCGGCGGTTGGATTTGGGGCGATCGGACCGGCGCCACGCTCTTCTTTCTGCCTTATCTCGAGATGGGCTGGAACGTGATTAACGTTGAGTACCGCGTGGCGAGCGTTTCGCCGGCTCCAGCCGCCGTGGAAGATTGCAGATGCGCCCTTCGTTGGGCGGTGAAAAACGCAAAACAGTACAACATCGACACCGATAAGATCGTTCTCACCGGCCACTCTGCCGGAGGACATCTTTCATTGATAACCGGAATGCTGCCCGAGGGGACCGGGCTCGATAATAATTGCTACGGCGACGAGAAATTAAAAGTTGCAGCCATCGTCAACTGGTATGGCATTTCAGATGTGACCGACCTGCTCCAAGGTCCGAACTTAAAGAACTATGCCGTCATGTGGATGGGCAGCCAACCCGACCAGGTCGCGATTGCAAAACGGGTATCGCCCCTTACCTACGTTCGCGCAGGACTGCCTCCCATCATAAGCATTCATGGTGATCAGGACGCCGTGGTGCCCTATGAACAGTCGGCGCGGCTGCATAAAGCGCTCACGGCCGCGGGCGTTCCCAATGAACTCGTCACCATCAAAGGCGGCGGGCACGGGCAATTTAAGGAAGCGGAGGAGGCAGAGGCCTACGAGAAAATTCACGCATTTTTGCTCTCGCACGGTCTACTTCAATAGCGGAACTGTGCCTAACCGCCGAGCATGATCTCATCGTCGCCGTCGCCGCACAACACAAGACCGCCATCCGATGGCCGGACATCTTTTATCGCGCTCCACTCTTTTGGTACCGGGCTGACGAATAACTGATACTGCGTCGCAATGCTCGCCTTGCCGCCTAGGGACGCCAGCACCGGCGTATCGAACAATGTACGCATTTCGCGCGCGTGATCGAGACCCAGCGGCATGGGACTTGTTCCAAACTCCACTCCGCGCGCCCGTGTAATTCGATTCCACGGAGCATAATCGCGAGCTCGGTTCTCTTCCCAGAGAGCAATCCACGGAAATCTCGCCCGATCAAATGAGTAGCCGCCAGCTAGCCCGTGCCGCCGGTTGTGGACCACCGCAAAAGCATTCTCGCGACCGGCATCCGTCAGCAGCGCAGCAACGAAGCCGGTCCCGTCGCACAAGAATGGCTGCGACAGATCAATCGACTCGTGACCGATCGACGGCGCATGCGGCCACTGAAATTCCGCGTTGTTAGAAAGAAGCTCGTGCCCTTCGTATCCCAAGGGCCATGTCACGCCACGCGTGCCGGATAAGAACAGAGATGCGTCACCATTCGCGAAAAAGGGTTCGCCGAACGCTGCGTGTTCTACCCATTGAAATTCGACTGCAGTATCGCGGTCGTTAGTAACAATCTCTCGGATCGAAACGGCGCAAGCATTGGCGTTCAGTGAAATCTCCCGCCGGAAGTGTAGTCGGTAGACAGGGAGCCGAACCTCCAGCACCAGCGACGCGGAATGATCATCGGAGGCAGCACGAACAATCTTCCACTCCGAATTCGCTGCCTCGCCATGCAGCGCCATTCCTCGTGCCGTCTCGGCTGCCGACGGCATGCCGAAATATCCTAGCGCCAGCGCGTGGCCGGTGTAACCGCAAAGCAAGTTGCCGGCAGGTCCCTCTCCGTACAGAGCAGCGTGTTCGGTCGAAGAGTATGTCTGCGGCTCGATCGTCGGCCACGGTGCTTCCCACAGAACGTTGATCGGCGAGCCGCGCAGACGGAAGTCCGCAATGTGGCCACCCCCCGACAGCACGGTAACTTCCACCGTTTCATTCGAAACGCGGTATCCACGCCGATTCTTCCATTGGACCGCATCGACTGTGCAGCGCGGCATTCAGCTACTACAGCCTCCGTGGATGGTTGAGGTGAATCGTCATTTGGCATCACCCTGGTTTAGGTGGGGCGACGTGCGAAGCCTGATTGTGAGGACCTGGAACGGCTTGGTCGGAACAGTAAGACTGTCACCCGTGCTCTTGATCTCGGCCTGTTTCTCTTCCAGCAAATCGCATAACCAAGCCTGCTCGAATCTCAAATAATGACTTCCGATTGTCACCTCAGAGGATACGCCCGCCACTTCCTGCAAACGCAATATTGTTCCATCGCCATCTTCGGCGCGTTTCCACGTCAACAATGTCACGCCCGGATTTGCAATCTCAAGCAGGCTTGCCCCTCGATTGGGAAGCGCAGAAACGTCTTGCGCAGCCGGTAAGTCATCGCGTTCGAGCGGCGTCAACGCATCCCAGGCGAATCGCGTCAAAGCCGCAGGATCAAATTGTGCCTGGCTCGTGATCGCGTAGCGAAAGGTAAAGTCGCCGCCCTGCCATGCTGGAAAGTTTGTCCCCCAATAATTGTTCATCAGCCACGAAAATACCGTGCTGCTCTGCGGCTTGAAGTCGGCAGGCCAATTGCCACGAACAATATCACCGAAGTTCACCAACGGAGCATCCAGCGGAACCATCGTCGCCGTCAGTTGCGCGCTGTGCACCGAGGCCCAAGTAGTCGGCACATACCATTCACGGCTGCCTCCTGCCAGTTCATCCTTTGCCGGATCTACCCAGGCGCTTTGAGAACCGTAAGCGAATTGCGGATTCGTAACAGCAAAGGGAAATGCGATGTACGCCGACTCCCGCGTCAGTACGCGATCCTTGTGCAGCCGGCAAGTAATCAGAATCCTCTTCTCGGAGTCAGGCAGCAAAATCTCGGTCTCAATCGACGGCGTATTTGGGGCGGAAGAAGTCAGTATCACGACCGCCCCAATCGGTGTCTTCTTAGCCGAGATCAGTTTTCCGGACTGCGCCGCGTGAACCGTGAGAACCGGCGGCTTCAGGCCCGCTCCGAATCGGTAGAGCGAGTTGTCGGGATAGTCGTCTCCCCCGGTTACGTACAGGTACTCGCCGAATTTGTAGGGACTCGCTGCGTCCACAAGTTCGCGATCCATTTGCTTGTCGAAAACACTCGTGATCGAGCCCGACGGGGGATCAAGCGTAATTCTGTAGAACCGGTTTTCGATAATATTCCCCCGAATGTCTTCCGAACTAACCGCGTTTTTCGAAGCGGCAGGCCTGATGGAGTAGAGTTTGTAGCCAACCGCGGGAACATCGGCAGCAACGAAGCGAACGCGGATGTTTCCAGGTCCAAATCCCGGCAACGGAATGCCTCGGCCTTTCCGCAAGATCTCTACTGGAATTTGGATGCCGGTGGAGGGATCAACCAGCACCGTCCCGTCCGGTATGTCGGTTTCCACCACGCCACCGCGCGGCCAGTTCAGAGAATTAAAAACTACAACAGAATTCTCTTTGGGCTTTACCAACGCCTCAAGCTGCGCCCATCCACGTTGAATCGATTCTCTGATGTCGTCGCGCGCTCGATCGACCCGAGCGCCTTTGAGCGCGATCTGGTCCTCACTTTGATGATGCTCCGGCTGTGTTGTCGCCCCAACGTATGTCCAGGTGTGCTCGTCGTAGACGAGTTCGTTATGCCACGCATCGTCGAGTATGGATTTATCAGGGAGCACTCGCGGATCAATCGAAGAAACAGCAGAGCCGATAATTTCAGCCGTCCCAATCCGATGCTGATTCTCGCGATGAATCGCCGTATGAGCGGCGTCGGAGCCGTACCCATCTTCCCAGTAAGGACCAAAGTCGCCGCGAACCACCGGAATCTCGCCCTTCCATTCGTGCTCGATCTGCTGCATCGCCGAGCGAACCGTGGAAAATTCAAATCGTGGCCATGCGTATTCGTAATTGAACGCCGCGACGATCTCACTTTGTTCCTTGGCGAGCGCCGTGTTCTCCAGTTGTGTGCCGAAGATGATGGCAGTACTGGCGCTGTAATCGGGACGCGTATAAGCCTGCAGAAAAACCGGCAGGGAATCGCGAATCGATTCCATTCGCCACGGACTGCCGAACAGCGTGTGCGCCTGCAAATAAGCTCGCGAGTACCACATCAGTACTCGGCCGCCGTCCGGCCCCTCCCAATAGAATGGCGACTTCTCGTTCCAACGGCCAAGCAGCATGATGGGAGCGCGCCAACTATTGCTCGCCGCTACCAGATACTTGATTCCCGCATCATGCAGCACCGAGGCGTAGCCCCACGTATAAGCGGGGACATCAACGATCTGTGCCGCATCTGCTGTCGGTAATTTGTAATCCCGCGAAAGACGATGCTGGCCGTAAAGCGAGCGCGCCAGCGCTTCCCACGAGGCGTTCCCGGTATGTTGATTGGCAAACTCCGGCGGAATGACGATGCTGCCGTTGCGAACGTGGTCGAGGAATTGTTCACGCGCCTCCAGGGAACGTCCATTCAGATATTGATCTGCGACCCAGCTTCCATCAAGGGTCCATCGAAAGTCCGGCGTCTTCTTAATCAGATCCATCGCCTCATCGATCGATTGCGAGTGCAGTTCTGCCACCTTGGCGGCATAATCCGTGAATCCGATATCCAGATGCTCATGCGGGATCAGGGCGATGGTCCATTTCTTCGCAGGCGCAATCTTCAATGCAGGCGCAGAAAGCTCGCTCAGGCGAACCGTGGCTTCGGTTGTCCCACTCCATTCCGGTACCTCAAACTCCAACCGCGCCTCGCCGAACTCATTTTCCGTTGCCAGTGATTTGCTGAACGAGTGTCCCGCGACTCGAAACTCAATCGATCCGCGCTCAGGTAACTTGCGCGGCACTGACGAAGACGTCCACCACTTCTGACATCCCCTTGTCCGTCTTGCGATAGAAAATTGTCGGCTCGACTCGTGCCCCAAACGAATTGGGATCGTATCGTTCTGCGTCGTCCTGCGTGAACTCCAGCGCGTCATACACCAACCCGGTATGTCCAGGGGCGATGGCGCCGAGCGACGTCTGCGATGGCGCGGGATCGTCCATCGCCGTGAAGACGAATTTGTTTTCCCCGCTTAGCAGCCAAGCCGCGGGAATCGCAATTGTCTTTTCGTCGGTGGATGTCTGCGGAACAAATGTTCCTTCCCAGTCGCCTGCGCGGAAATCGAGGGTGGGATGAAAATAGAAATATCCAGAATGCCCGTTGACATCCAACTTCAAAAATGAAAGCCGCGGCGTTTCATACAGCATGGCGACCTTCAGGTGATACACGCCCAGCGGAGCATCATTCAGCAGGAACTTCACCGTGAAGGGATGAAGGCGTCCGCCCGTCATGCCGTTTGCGGGTCCTGGCTGAAAGCGGTACCAGTCGCGGTCTTTACTTTGCCCAACGACAAATACCGGATCGCTCTTCGGATCCTCGTATGGAATGTCCTGACTTTTGAATTCGCCAGACGACGCGTCGAAGCTCCCGATCTTCCAAAGCGTCCTCTCAGCAGGATGTGCGACCGCTGGCAGAATGACGGCCACGAACAGCAGCCCGACCCGTGCCGTTCTCCCGATTCGCTTCATCGTCGTCGCTACCATATTGTTGCTACCATTTCGGCTGCGTGATCACCGCACCCGGACGCCGCGGATCGTCTGTCCACATACCCATCTGCTGGCGCTTCGATAGTTCGTGATACTTGGCGAGCTTGTCGCGATCAAGCGACACACCCAAACCGGGCCCCGTCGGCACGGCCATCGCTCCATTCTTGAATTGCAGTTTGCCACCCTCAATAATGTCGTCCGTTAGGTGATGGTAGTGCGAATCGGGCGCGAGTGTCAGGTTCGCCGTGCATGCCGCGAGATGGAGCATCGCAGCCTGCGAAATCCCAAACTCCGCACCACTGTGCATACCTGCGTCCACGCCCATTGCCTCGCAAATCTGCCCCGCAAGTTTGGCGCGGGTGATTCCCCCGTACCAATGCGGATCAAGGAGAACCACATCCAGCACGTCCGCCATTACGGTGGGTGCAAGATCTTCAAAGGCGAACACCGACATATTCGACGCGAGCGTAACCCACGGCGCCTTTGCGTTCACTCGTTGCATGGCGCGCATTCCCCAAACCGGATCCTCCAGATATTCCACGTTGTAATCATGCAGACGCCGCGCCACATCGACCGCTGTTGTAACCGTCCAAACTGCATTTGGGTCCAACCGGATGCGATGTTTCGGAAACGCCTCGCGCAGCGCTATGAACGTATCGATCTCTTCATCGGGAGGCAGCACGCCGTTCTTGTACTTCAGCGTTCTGAATCCGTATTTGCCAACGACTTCTTTGGCAAAATCGACCATTTGCGGAATGTTCGATACTTCACCCACGCCGTTTTCGTTCGCATAGCGATAGAAAAGATAAGCGGAGAACGTAACCTCGTCACGAATTCGCCCGCCCAGCAGATCGCACACCGAGCGATTCAACGCCTTTCCCTGGATATCGAGAATCGCAAATTCAAGACCCGCGAACGCCAGAACATAGCCGAACAGCTTCACCGAACTTGGCGCCGCCAGCTTCCAGCGAATGCGCTCCAGGTTCATTGGGTCTTCGCCGATCAGCAACGGCTTCAGGTCGGCGAGTTGCCCAGCTCGGCTGTTGCCGGAGTAACACTCGCCCAGTCCAGTGATGCCCTCATCGGTTTCGACCTCGATCACAATGCGCGAAAATCCGGGGTGCGAGCCAATCGAATAGCGCAGCGGCGCTTCAATCGGGATAAAAGCGGGGGTCCAGCGGATGTCAGTGATTTTCATGCGTTTGAGACTTTCCTCGAAATTTTCGGCTGTTTCTCCAACATTCGAACAGATATAATGACCGAATTCAAGTCAAACGATCAATAGTGATGGCGTTACGTCCGCTCTCCGGAGCGAAGACTTTTCACTTGGAACTGGGGGCTTCGATGAAATTGACTCCAAAATACGCCGTTGTCATTCTCCTGTTGCTATCTGCCGTCTCAGCTTTTGCGAAAGCCGACGCTCACTTTGATTGCACTCCATCGTTTCCCCTGCGAGCGCCCTGGCTCGGGGCCGATGCTGCGTATTCCATTCCATTGGCGGATGGCCGCGACGTTTGGATCTTCGGCGACACCCTCTATGGCGAGAAACGCCAGGTTGCGGGGACGGTGCCTGAGATGGTGCATAACACCCTCGGCATTTCAACATGCGAAAACGGTAAGTGGAAGATCGATTACGCGATCAAGAAAGATGCGAAAGGCAATTTCGATAGCTTTTTCAAACCTCAGCAGAACAATGGCACGTATTACTGGGCGCTGGATGGAGTAGAGCACAATGGTTCGCTGTGGATCACGTTGCTCTGCGTGCGCAATATGCCGAATTCAAATGCCTTTGCCCTCGGCTTCGAAATCTGTGGAACGGATCTGGCTCGTGTCGCGAACCTCGATAAAGATCCGCAGCAGTGGAGTGTCTCTTACTTTCCCTTGGTGCCGGATGGCGTTCATGCTTATCCGTCGGCCTCGACTGTCATCGAAGGCGACTTCCTGAATATCTTTACGCTCGATGAAAAGGGCAAGCGGCCCGAGATATTGACCCGCATCCCACTCTCCGGACTGGAAGCGCCGCAGAAGAATCTGGAGTACCTCGGTACTGACGGCAGTTGGCATCCGGGTCTGGAGCCTGCGAAAGCGAAGACTGTAATGAACGCTGGAGCTTCAGAGATGTCTGTTCGCTATCATCCTGACCTAAAGAAATGGATTGCGGTGCATGTCGACGCGACGATTTTTTCCGACAAAGTTCTGCTGCGCACTGCGGCATCTCTTACCGGTCCATGGACGGATGGCGAAATAATCTACAAAATCCCTGAGCTGCAAAAGAGCGCGGAAGGCTACGATCCCGATACATTCTGCTACGCCGGGAAGGAACATCCTGAGTTCGAAAAGCCCGGCGAGTTGGTCTTCACCTATGTCTGCAACACCATGAAGCCGAAAAAGCTGGAGACGCTCAATATCTATTATCCAAAGGTTGTCCGGATGCCCATGCCCACCTCTGCAACTGACGCGGCAAAATAACTTCTACAGAAATCACCGCTGCTTCGAGAGAACTGCTTTACAGAAGGCTAACGTTTGCCGCACATGCTCCGTCCAGTAAGGCCAATCGTGGCCGCCGGGAAATTCCTCATATTCATGGCGAATGTTCATGCTCGTCAGAGCGCGGTGTAGTTCGCGATTGGCGTCAATTAACGAGTCCTCGGTTCCACAATCGAACCGCAACGGCGGTAACTGATCGCGATTCATCTTCGCCCATTGCAAGATGTCGGTATCAGATGTACCCGCAAACTGAAACGCCTCAGCCGGAAAGGGAATAAACTGCGACAACTGCGCAACCTTTGTGATCGCCGAATGCGCGGAGATTCCTTCTACCCGCGAAGCATATTTCATGCCTAATCGCAGGGCGCCATAACCGCCCATCGAAAGCCCCGAAATAAAAAACTTCCCGGGATGCAACTGCGGAAACAGTTCCCGCAGACATTGCGGGATGTCATCGACGATCCACTTCTCGTAATCAGCGTGTGCGTGGCGAACATAACCGCTTCCGTCGCCCCACAACCCATCCGACGGCATGGCGATCATCATGGGTGCCATGGACCCGTCGCGAAGCATGTCCGTCGCGATCGAATCGATGTCGCCATTCAGCCACCAATTCCACTGGCATCCGTAAACTCCGTGCAAGAGCAAGAGCAGCGGCACGCGATCGAGCTCTTCAATTTGCGGAGGAGTGAAGAGCAAAACATCGCCTCGATAACCAAGCGCCTCACCGCGAAAATTCAGGAAGCGTAGGTTTTGGTTCCCCGGGAAGGGAGGCGAGAGCTGAGCGTTGGGAAACCTTTTGCGTCATGCGCGATCAGACGTTCTCTACCAGCAGCGGAACGGCGCCGAATAGACCAGCATCATTTCCCAGTTCGGCCGCCACGACCCTAACTTTTCCCCAAGGCGTCCAGGCGCGCGCTTTCACGTAAGCCTGAATGTAAGGAAGTATGATTTCCGTGCGGCGCATCACGCCGCCTCCGATCACGATCAGTTCAGGATCATAGGCGTGGATCAATCCCACCGCCCCGGTTGCCCAAACCTTCAAACAGTATTCCAGAATCTCGCTCGCTACCTGATCGGCTGCGTCTGCCAGGTCGAAAACGGTTTGAAAATCGATCTTCTCAGCCCGTGCTAACGGGCTCGCAGCGAACCCCGTCCATTCGCGCGCCATGAGCGGTAGAGCCCATCCGGAGGCCTCGGCTTCGAGGCATCCAATCGCGCCACAAGTACATTGTCGGCCACCAACTTTCGCTGGCAGGTGTCCGCCGAGACAACCGGCTTGCGCATGCTTTCCGCGCAGCAGTTTTCCCTCAATCATAGCGGCACCGCCGATCCCCGTGCCCAAGGTGATCATCACAATGTTGTCGCAACCTCGGGCCGCTCCGGCATGCCACTCGCCCAGCAACGCCATACGGGCGTCATTCTCGATGGCAAATCGCAGCCCAAACTCTCGCTGGCTCCACGCCTGGAAGTCGATCGAAGGCGCATCTTCGTATTTCTTATTGGTCGAAACCACGCGCCCAATCCGCGCGTCGGCCAACCCGCAAAACCCAAGCCCAACCCCCTCGCAGTCCGCGGCATCCATTTTCGATTCTGCCAGAAGGTTGCGGATCACCTCGGCAAAAAGGTCGAGCGCCGGAAGAAGCGGCTGTGCGGAATCCAGGGAAACTGCGCGCGATGCCAGTAGCTTCTCCCCTTCGACGACGGCGAGGGTAGCGTGGGTACCGCCCAAATCGATTCCGATCACTGGTCGAGTCATGTGGCGAGTCGCGGCAAGAGAAACACGACGAAAAAACGAGGCGTTCCAGTCCCCGAAAGAGTCTCAATAGTATTCGTTTTTCAGATCGCGAGACCTAGCTTCTGCTCCAGCTTCTCGAGCGACACTCCCTTGGTCTCCGGGTAAATGGCTGCGACCAAAATAAAGTCGATCAGCATCATCGCCGCGAAAAAGAAAAACGGCGTTGCGCTCGATTTTTTCGCCAGCACGGGGAAAATGGCAGAGATCAGCGCATTCATGATCCATAACGTGGATGTGCCAATCGCTTGACCCTTGGCGCGCACTCGCGTCGGGAAAACTTCGCTGATGTATACCCATACCACCGCGCCCTGCGAAATAGCAAAGAAGCCCATGAACGCCATGACCAGCCAGATCAGCCATGCCTGGTGCGTGCCACTCCGAAAGATCTCGCCGATAGCGGCCAGAAAGATGCACACGCCCGCGGTCCCGGCGAGCAGAAGCTTCTTGCGGCCGAACTTGTCGATGACCGTCATGGCCAGGATCGTAAAAATCAGGTTGGTGCAGCCAATTGTCACGGATTGCATTCCCGCTGAATATTTACTGGCTCCCGCTGCCGCAAAAATGTCGTTCAGATAGTACAAGCACGCGTTGATGCCGGTGAGCTGATTGAAAGCGCCGGCAGTGACGGCCAGAAAGATCGGCAGCAGATATTTCCGCTGCAAAATCCGCTCCGTCGCCGTACTGCGTTCAAGGTGAATGCCGGCCACGATTTCGTTGAGTTCTTGCTGCGGATTTTCATTGCCGGTCAACCGCAGAACCTCAAGAGCCTCGGTCGTTCTGCCTTTCATCGCCAGCCATCGCGGACTGCGCGGAATAAAAAACAGCATCAACAAAAATAAGAGTGCAGGCAGCGCAGCGATTCCCAATTGCCAACGCCATTCCGCCGCTCCGAAGTTCATTCGCCCAATCAGGAAGTTCGACAAATACGCCACTAGAATGCCCAGAACGATATTGATCTGGAACAGGCCCACCAGCCGGCCGCGCCATTTCGCGGGCGACAGTTCCGCGATATACATCGGAGCCAGCACCGACGATCCACCGATCCCCAGCCCGCCGATGATTCGGAACGCCAATAACGATCCCCAGCTCCACGCAAAAGCGCAGCCGATCGCCGATAGAAAATAAAACACCGCCATAATTCGCAGACTGTCGCGTCGCCCAAGCCGCTGTCCCGGATACCCCGCCGTCATCGCGCCCGCAACCGTTCCCCATAGCGCGCTCGAAACCGTCAATCCCAGCAGATACGGAGTCAGGCTATAAACCTCGGTCAACTGGTGCGTGGTGCCGGCGATCACTGCGGTATCGAAGCCAAACAGCAGCCCTCCGAGCGCGCTCACGAAGGTGCTCTTCACCAGGTATCCGTTAATGGCCATGCGTATCGATTCCTTTGCCGTAACGAACGAATACTAGCGAAAAGAACAAAATTGGTCTACGAAATAGATGGATTAGGTGTCGAAAACTTCCGATATCGCCAACTTCACTCGCTGAGGGGGGTGCGAAGACGGGTGGGAGTTCTACTGGTGCCCGGCAGAGTTCACACCCGCATAACTTCGATACCGAGCTTCTGGAATGGCTCGACCATCTCGTCCGTCGCCGCCGCATCGGTCACCAGGATGTTCAATTCAGCCGTCTTGCAAATCCGCCAGTTGGCCACGACGCCCAGCTTGCCACTATCCACCACGGCCACGCGACGCCGGGCTAATTTCATCATAGTGGAGTTGAGCTCCGCCTCTTCGGC
The DNA here is from genome assembly GCA_963807725.1 of uncultured Acidobacteriaceae bacterium. Lineage (GTDB taxonomy): Bacteria > Acidobacteriota > Terriglobia > Terriglobales > Acidobacteriaceae > Acidiflorens. The sequence goes on along the minus strand of CAWECL010000016.1, from coordinate 161,923 downwards.
GTTAAAGCAGCTGGCGCCCCAGGAGGCATCCATCCCGTCCGCGCCGATGAACATTGTGTTGATCAACATATTTTCGAGCGCCCGCAGCGCCGCCGACCCCACCAGCGAAAACCATTCCCCGTGCAGATGTCCGCCGGTCACGAAAACGTAGACATCCTTTCGCTTCGAAAGTTCCATCGCCACGTTGACCGTGTTCGTCACCACCGTGATGTTGTAGTTCATCGGCAACCCGCGAATAACCTCGGTGGTCGTCGTGCCCGGCGTCAGTGCGATCGTTTCTCCCGGACTAATGAGCGCGGCGGCAGCTCTCCCGATGCGGCGCTTTTCGTCCGCCGCCCGCTCCACCTGTGCCAGAAATGATCGATCGCGCCGAAATGGTTCGTAAAACAGGGGCTCGATCGAGACCGCTCCACCGTGGGTTCGCCTCAGCAGCCCTTTCTGTTCCAATGCGTCCAAGTCGCGCCGTATCGTCACCACCGAGACATCCAATTGCGCGCTCAGCGTTTCCACTGCAACCCGCCCGGTTTGCTGGATCTCCGTCAGAATCGCCGCAAACCGGACCTGCTGTTTGTCCTGAGAAACGGTCCCATCGGACCGAGGCTGCCCGTTCGCACCCATTCCCGGCGGAGACGGCGCTTGCAGCTTCGTCATGCTGTTCTCTCCTCGAACGTCGAAGATCCCAAGATTGTTGAAAATCCCCAGAACGCCCCTGGCGGCGAAATCTTCGGTTTCGGTTTCGCCAAAACGAAAGCGTTGTCGCCATGTTACCCGAACATCATGATTATTGTGTAACCGGTGTGGTGATCGCTTCGCTCAACTTGACCGATGTCTTCTGGGCGATGCTCTCCGAGTTTTCTCCCAGCTCGATGTCGTATACACCCGCATCCGCCTTCCATGTGGAGGTATTCGTATCGAAGAAGGAAAATGACCGTGGATCCAGCTTCACGCTGACAACTTGCGTCTCGCCAGGTCGCAACTGGACTCGTCCGAAGCCTTTCAACTCCTTCTCCGGCCTTTCTACCGTCGGGTGCTCCTCCGCCACGTACACCTGGCCCACCGCAGCGCCCTCCATTTCTCCAACATTCTTCACCTTGAACGTGACTGTCACGTGTCCCGGCCCATCAACATTGGCCTTCAGGTCTGAGAACTCAAACCGTGTATAGGAAAGACCATAACCAAACGGGTACAAGGTCGCTTTATGAACATGCTCATACCCGCGGTATCCTACGAAGATGCCCTCGCGGTACGGGATGTCGATCGATCCCTCCGCAGGGTAGTAATTTGCAAAACTCGGATTATCGCTGAGCTGCGCTTCCCACGATATGGGCAGGTGACCGGACGGGCTTACTTGCCCCAGTATCAATTCCGCCATAGCTGCGCCGCCATCTTCCCCCGGATACCACGCCTGAAAAATGGCCCCGACCTTATCCTTCCAGGGCGAGATGTTTACACTGCCGCCCGCGTTGATGACCACAATCGTCTTCTTGCCAAGCGCTGCTACCTGGGAAATCAGCTCATCCTGCCCGAGCGTCAGATCGAATCCGCGATCCCCACCCTCGGTTTCGGAAGTATTGTTGAACCCGACCGATAAAACGATCGCGTCTGCCTTCGCCGCCAGTGCCAACGTCTGCGGATCGACCAGAGACTTCACCGGTACGATACCGACCAGAAGCGAGAACCGCAGCCCTCCTGACCGCGTTGCCGCTAGCTGATCCATTTCGATTTTGTGCGGCCCCTTGCTGAGATGAAGGTGGACCTGGCTGAGAATCATCTTGGGCAGCGGAGTGTTGTCGATGACCAGGTTTCCATCGACCATAAGCTTGTAGCGTCGTTCCGTCTGTGCAAAGACAAGATAGTCCTGATCTTCTTCAGCGTTGTAAAAACCGGTCCAGCGATTGCTGCTCTGGCCAGCGTTATAAGCGGATTGCGCCAATGTGCTGTTCAACGCATTAATCTCTTGCTCCTCCGGCTCGCGCCGGGTTGTGCCGACCAGAGTCATCCCTTGCTCGACCATCGTCTGCTGTGGTGTCCCCTGGGGTTCCACCGTGCTGAAAACCTCGTGCGTAACCCCTGAGGTCTTTCCCTCGGCGCCAGTTGTGAATCTAGTCAACCGGGCAAGTTGCACCGACGTGTACAGCCCTCGCGAGTAAAGCACATCGGCTTTTCCCGCCAGCGCGTTGCTCAGACCCACCATCAAACTCGTCGGAGCGAAGCTCACCACTTCGCCACTTCCGCCACCAGTGGTCTGAACTAGAGCCGCATTCGGGCCGATTACCGCGAGCTTATGTAACGTATCCGCGCGCAAGGGGAGCGTATGGTTGTCGTTCTTCAGCAGCACCGCACCTTCCAAAACGGCGCGGTGGCTGACGGCTTTGCCCTGAAGGTTGTAGCGCGGAATGGTGTCGTCGAGTTGCGGATGATCGAGCCATCCAAAAGAAATCGCGACCCGCAACAGGCGGCGGACCTTATCGTTCAGTGTCGCTTCCGTGATCTGACCGGCGTCCAGTTCCGCATGCACGTGCTCGCGACTGAAGTTGTCGGAGTAGGGCATCTCGAGATCAAGGCCGCCGTTGAAGGCGGCGACCGGGTTGTAAATCGAATTCCAGTCCGACATGATAATGCCGGCGAAGCCCCACTCCTTCTTCGCCACCTCGATGTTCAGGCGGCTATTCTCGGTCATGTGGGAGCCATTGGTTAGGTTGTAGCTATCCATGATGGCACCGACTTTGGCCTCCTTCACCGATGCTTCGAAAATCGGCAGATAAATCTCGCGCAAGGCCCGCTCATCAATCACGGAATTCGTCGAGTGCCGCCCGAACTCGGAGTTATTCCCCAAAAAGTGTTTCACCGTCGCCGAGACATGTTCCGACTGCACACCGCGAATGTAGCCCACCGCAATCGCGCTCCCAAGAAATGGATCCTCACCGAAATACTCGAAGTTTCTGCCGTTCAATGGTGTCCGGTAAATATTTACTCCCGGACCCAACAGGTAAGCCCCACCCCTGGACTTCGCATCTCTTCCCAGCTGCGTTCCAACCGCAAACGCCAAATCGCGATCCCAGGAAGCCGCTAACCCTATGCCGCCTGCATAGGCAATGGTTGGTGCCGGAATGTGCGCTCCGAGCGGTCCGTCCGCCATTTGAAATGCCGGAATTCCCAGCTGAGGTATGGCATGCATCCGGAAAGCATGTTCGCCGCCAATGAAATCAATCTTCTCGTCGAGAGTCATTTTCTCCAGCAGAGCGGAAACCCTTGCCTCAATCACCGGATCGAGCTTGCGGTCGACGCCAGTCAATTCCGCACCGGTGCTTTGACCGAAGCCAACTGCAACCGCCCCGGCCATTGCAAGTAAAGCCAGAGTCTTCAATGAAGTTTGCCAATGGAATCTCATCCCGTGCTCCCACCATCCTCTCAACGATGCCGTAATGCGAAACGCTCAAACTCGTTGTCCGACCGAATGCTAGGCCGCGTCACGAGGCAAGTCAAACGAAACAAGGAAGTGACCAGGGGAAATGAGGCTTCTCCACTCTCAACCAGAACCTGGCGTACTGCTATAACGACTCTCGCGTCATCAAGTGGCTTCGCACCAACGCAAAAAACAGATTCCAGGACGGCGTGCGTCGCTTCGATAAATAAATGCCGACGGGAATTCGACCATAACAAATAACAGATGAGCCATTCGCGGCGAATAATTGAAGTCGAACTTTAGGAAAATAACGTTGTTTGCTCAATTTCAAATACTTCAGAGCGCAGTCGTTCTGTAACAAGAAATACGAGTGCTATCCATGCGTTTTTTAATAGTCAATCTATGTAAATCGACTTGCTGTCGAGAGCAAAGGTGTGTCATAACATCGTAAAAGTCCCTTGGGGTTCTGCCGCTTTTGAGTAATGCGCAAGTCGCTCAGGAGGAAACTATGGCAACCAGGTTCGTTCAGATTGAGAGTGACGTTGAGATTAAGCAACGTCTCGCTGCGGAGCGCATGCGCTTACGCCAGATCGCCGGGCTCGACCGGCCTACCCATTTCCACCGCCCGGTGGAGCGAGCATTCACTGCCGAGGAACGCAACAAGGTAACCATTCTTTTCGGCGGTTTCACCTGGAAGCACGAGGACCTTATCCGCGCAGTATTTCAAGGCTGCGGATATCGTTGCGAAAAACTTCCTGTCCCCGACGTTCCCGCATTCCAGACCGGCAAAGAGTTCGGTAACAACGGGCAATGTAATCCAACTTACTTCACCGTTGGAAATTTAGTCCAGTATTTGCAATTCCTCGAAAAAGAGGGAGTGCCGCGCAGAGACATTCTCGATAACTATGTCTTCTTCACCGCCGGTTCCTGCGGTCCCTGCCGCTTCGGCATGTACGAGGCCGAGTATCGCTTCGCCCTGAAGAACGCCGGCTTCGACGGCTTCCGCGTTCTGCTCTTCAAAGACAGCGACGGAATCAAAGCCGCCTCGGGCGAGCCGGGATTGAAATTCACCGTCGATTTCGGATTCGGCATGCTCAACGCCATGCATATGGGCGACGTCTTCAACGACTTGATCTACCAGATTCGTCCCTTCGAAACAAAGAAGGGAGAGACCGATCGCGTGTTCCGCGAAACCGTCGACGGATTGTGCGATGACCTCCGGAACCGGGACTCCTACGAGATCGAACAGCGGGCTCCCGACTGGGCCAAGCCGAAGTTCAAGAGCAACAAAATCCTGCGCAACACCTTCAACGTGTTTGGCAAGATGCACGAAAACCTCTGGGGAAAAGACTATCTCACCGCTCTTTCCGTCGCCCGCGACAAGATGAACCAGATTGAGGTCGACCGCACTAAGGTCAAGCCGGTGGTCAAAATTACGGGCGAATTCTGGGCGCAGATCACCGAGGGCGACGGCAACTTCCACATGTTCGATTTCCTCGAACGTGAAGGCGCGCAGGTTATTGTGGAACCCATCGCAACCTGGGTCGCTTACCTCCTGTACCAGGCCAAGGCGCACGCCAAAGCCAAATGGCCGGTAAACCGTCCGCATCGCAACCCGCAATGGTGGGAAGTCAAGAAGCATCTCGCCAATGATTTCGGATTGCGCAAAAAGCTGATGGGCATTGGCGCCGGCGAAAAGATGTGGAACTACTTCTATCACCGGACTATCAAGAATCTCGGCGGCATCACCCATCACCTCGTCCCGCAGACAGAACTGGCCGCGATGGCGCATCCGTTCTACAACCAGTTTGCGCGCGGCGGAGAAGGCCATCTCGAGGTCGGCAAGAACGTCTACTACACCGTCCATCATCTTTGCCACATGGTGCTGGCGTTGAAGCCGTTCGGCTGTATGCCCTCATCGCAGTCGGACGGAGTGCAATCGGCCGTCGTCAACAAATTCAAAGACATGATCTTCTTGCCCATCGAAACCTCCGGTGAGGGAGAAGTCAACGCCCATAGCCGCGTGCAGATGGCTCTCGGCGAAGCCAAAGTAAAAGCCAAGACAGAATTCGAGCAGTGCCTCAAATCCACCGGCAAGACTATGGAACAGATCCGGGAATATATCGCCGAACATCCCGAACTGAAGCGGCCTTTCTACCATGTGCCGCATCGCGAAGGAATTGCCGGCACGGCGGCACAGTTCATCCTCCACGTAAACGATCGCATCAACAAAGACAGGAGCATGCGATTCTTGCCGCTTCGAACTCGAACTCAAAAGGCAAACGTTGCTGTCGCCAACGCCGCTTAAACCGATCCGGACCGGCGGTTGTAGCAGCGCCGGTCCCTTATTTCTCCCACAGGTTTTTCTCGCTGGAACATGATCGGAGATTCGATGCACGACCACTCGAATGGCAACGGTAAGAAACCAATCCAACTGGTCCAGATCGCACCTGCTCCCTACAAAAAGCCTGACGGACATAACACCAAATTTCTAGTCGGGCTCGACGTTGGTTCGACCACTGTCAAAGCCACCGTCGTTGATGCCGCGACCGACCAGATTCTCTGGCAGGACTATCAACGCCACGAGACCAAGCAGCCGGAAAAGACCCTCGAATTTCTGCGCCGTATTGAAACGGAAATCGGCATCAACCGGCACAACACGCGCATGTTCATGACCGGCTCCGGCGGAGGCACGATCGCCGAGCAAATCGGCGCAAAATTTGTGCAGGAAGTTACCGCCGTCTCGCTCGCTGTAGAGAAAATGCACCCCGAAGTCTATTCGGTGATCGAACTCGGCGGGCAGGACGCAAAGATCATCGTTTTCAAAGACGACGACGAAACTGGGCGCAAAAAGAAAATCCCTTCGATGAACGACAAATGCGCTGGAGGCACGGGCGCAGTCATCGACAAGATCAACGCAAAACTGAAAATTCCCGTTGCCGAGCTGGCGCTACAGGGATATCACGGAATCAAGCTACACAAGGTTGCTGGCAAGTGCGGCGTATTCGCCGAGACCGACATCAACGGGCTGCAAAAAGTAGGCACGCCTCCTGATGAGCTGATGGCGTCATTGTTCGAGGCGATCGTGCTGCAAAATCTGAGTGTCTTAACCCGCGGCCATACGCTGCGTCCGCATGTTCTGCTGCTGGGCGGTCCGAATAGTTTCATCAAGGGCATGCGTGAAGCGTGGCAGGCCAACATTCCGCGCATGTGGCAGGAGCGCAAGGTTGCCATCCCCGAGGGCGCGAAGCCGGAAGACCTGATCAAGGTTCCGAACAACGCGCAGTACTTCGCGGCATTGGGCGCGATTGAATTCGGCAAAAGCGAAGACGATAACGTCGGCTGCTACATGGGCTACGAGAAGCTGCAGTACTACATCGAGTTCGGACGGCAGGAAGAGAAAGCAAAAGCCGGAGCGAAGGGTCTGGTTTCGAAAGAAGGAGAACTAGACGGGTTCAAAGACCTATATCGCAAAAAGAAGTTTACGCCCGCGACATTCCAGAAAGGTCAGACCGTCGGCGGCTTCATCGGTATTGACGGCGGTTCCACGTCCACGAAAGCCGTTCTGCTCAATGAAAACGGCGACATCCTGTGCAAAGCCTACCAACTCTCGAACGGAAATCCGATTCAAGACACGATCGAGATGTTCGAAAATTTGCGCGGGCAGGTCGAAGCGCAGAGCGCGAAACTCGAAGTTCTTGGCGTTGCCACCACCGGCTATGCGAAGGACATTCTTAAAGACGTCCTCCACGCCGATGTGGCGCTGGTCGAGACCGTAGCCCACACCGAATCGGCTCTTAAGTTCTACGATGATCCCCATGTGATCGTCGATGTTGGCGGCCAAGATATCAAAATCATCATTCTCCACAACGGCCGCGTAAAGGATTTCAAGCTGAATACGCAGTGTTCCGCCGGCAACGGATATTTCCTGCAATCGACCGCAGAAGGCTTCGGCCTGGGCGTCGAACAGTATGCCGATCTGGCGTTCTCCGCGAAGTCCATGCCCATTTTCGGATACGGCTGCGCCGTCTTCATGCAGTCCGATATCGTGAATTTCCAACGTCAAGGTTGGCAAGCGGAAGAAATTCTGGCCGGGTTGGCCAATGTGCTCCCGAAAAATGTTTTTCTATACGTCGCCAGCATTCCGAATCTAGCCGCGCTCGGCACCCGGTTTGTCCTGCAAGGCGGCACGCAAAACAACATGGCCGTGGTGAAAGCCGAAGTCGATTTCATCAACAACAGCTTCCGTGCCGCCGGAAAAAAGCCCGAGATCATCGTCCACGAATTCTGCGGAGAATCGGGCGCAATCGGCGCCGCCGCCGAATCGCTGCGCCTATGGAAGAACGGCCTGCAAACATCGTTCGTCGGCCTCGATGCAGTCCGAAAAATTCAATACCGCACCACGCGTAACGAATCGACCCGCTGCAATTTCTGCAAAAATAATTGCCTTCGCACTTTCATCGATATCAGAACCGCACCCAAAGATGAATTGAGCGTCGTCCCGGTTCAGAAAGTCACCAAGGTTCCGCTGATGCACGGCGAACAGCGCCTCATCATCGCCACCTGCGAAAAGGGCCTGGTCGAAGATGTCAACGACATGAAAGACATCAAAGCTGGAATCGACGAGATCAAAGACAAGTATCCCAACTTCGTAGACTTCGCCGCCCGCGAAGTTTTCCGCCCAACGAACGCGAAGCTCGTGGCCGATCCGGTTCCGGTTGCAAAGTTCTGGAACAAGGCCGGCAAAGAGCGCATCCCGCTGATGGAAAATCGAAAAAAGCTGCGCATCGGCATTCCTCGTGTGCTCAATATCTATACCTATGCGCCGCTATTCAATGCCTATTTCGAGAGCCTGGGCGTTCAGCCGGAAAACGTAATCTACTCCGACTACACCAGTTCCGATTTGTACCGCGCCGGCGCTAGTCGCGGAGCAATCGATCCCTGCTTCCCGGCCAAAATCGGCATTTCGCACGTCTACAACCTAATTCAGGAAAAGCATCGCAAAAAACCGCTGGATGTAATTTTCTTCCCCATGTACGACGTATTGACGTCGCCGTTGGTCAAACTAACCGGCACCAATGCCTGCCCCACTGTCACCGCCACGCCTGAAACGGTGAAGGCGGCCTTCACCAAAGAGAACGACGTGTTCGCCGAGCACAACGTCAAGTATGTCGACCCCGTATTGAATTTTGCGGATCGAAAACTGTTCGCCCACCAGATGCTGCAGGCGTTGCAACCGATCATGGGACTATCGCAGGAAGAAAACGACCGGGCCGTAGAAGCCGGCTACAGCGCGCTCGAAGCATACGAAACCAGCATCCGCCGACGCGCGCGTGAAGTGATGGATCAGTTGGAGCGGGAAGACCGCATCGGAATCGTGATGCTCGGCCGCCCCTATCACCACGACCCGGGATTGAATCACGAAATTCTCGAAGAATTCCAAAAGTTGGGTTATCCGATCTTCTCGCAAAACACTTTGCCGCTGGATGAAGACTTGCTTGAGCGCCTGTTCGGCGACGAAGTTCGCGACGGCGTGATCAGCCACCCGCTGGATATCGGTGACGCCTGGAAAAATTCCTACTCCTGCAGCACCAACCACAAAGTATGGGCCGCGAAGTTTACCGCTCGCCATCCGAATCTGGTGGCGCTCGAAATTTCCAGCTTCAAATGCGGCCATGACGCGCCCATCTATGGAGTGATCGAGGGCATCATCGAGCAGTCCGGTACGCCCTACTTTTGCTTCAAAGATCTCGACGAGAACAAGCCCACCGGCTCCATCAGGATTCGCGTCGAGACCATCGATTACTTCCTTCGCAGGTATCGCGAAGAGGTCATCCGAAAGCGCAAGGCGGCACACTGACATCGAAGCGCAACTGGCCGATCTGGAAAACCAGCTGCGCGGTGAGTTGCAGCCCGATGCCCAGGAAATGGCGGCCGATTGATTCGTCGCCAGGCCACGCAATCGCGCCCTAGTGAACTAGCTTTGCGATAGCCGAGCTCAATTCGTCCGACTTGAAGCCGAACGGGCCCGGCTTGGATTTGTAGGCGATGCGGCCCTGAGCATCGATCAAATAAAGGCGATCGGGCCATCCCGTGTAGGCCTGCTCCGTCGAATTACCGAACTCGTCAATCACCGCGGGAATCTGGATTCCAAGCCTTCGCACGCACGCTCCCGCCACCATCGCGCGTTCCTCTTCATCTTTTGGAGTAGCGAAAACAACCTTGTCCTTAACATTGCTCTCCATCTGCCACACATCGCTGGGATGAGCTTCCGTGATGTACACCACTAGAAAAGTCACCTTGTCCGCATATTGCTCATGCAGTTTGTTGAGAGCGGGAACCTCCCGCCGAAACGGAGGTCAAGTGTAACTGCCAAAGATCAACACCACGGGATGCCCTTGCGCCGTCAAAGCCGACAGCTTCACCACATCAGTCTTGTCGAGCTTCGTCAATGAAAAATCTGGTGCCGCGTCACCTACCGTTAACTGGCCCGCACGAGCACGCGTCCACAAGGTCTCGAATGGAAAAATCAGAAATGGTACCGGCCCCGGCAACTTCGCCATGAAGCGCCCGAAAGTCTCCGGCGGCTTCTGCATGATCTTGTAGAGTGCAACGCAACCGAGCGCCCACAAAGGTGCGACAACCGCCAGCACCAGGGTGACGCGCCTTGCCAACTTTCTAGTAAACATCGTCGTGAACATAAGAGAGTCGCAACGCGGGCGTGTCGTTTGCCATCCCGCATGATCTTTGTCATCCGAGCGAAGCGAGGGATCTCCCTCTACACGGAGCATGCAAGAACACCACACACCGCCTAGAACAAGAACTTCAGCGCCACCTGAATCACCCGCGGACTCACATCCTGTTGTATCTGTCCAAAATTCGGTGATTCGATATCGCTAACGGGCAGCCGGAAATTGACGTGGTTCAGCACATTAAACAACTCGCCCCTGAATTGCAGTTGTTTCGTTTCCGTCAGCCGTATGTTCTTCAGAGCCGAGAAATCCCAGTTCACATATCGCGGTCCCAGCACCGCATTGCGTCCTTCGTTCCCGAACTGCTCCACCGGCGAGTACGGGTCCTGCACAATCGGCTGGAAAGCGCTCACATTGAACCATTCCGCCGCAGTCCGCGGACCGGAATTCGGATTGCCCACAAGATTCGGCCGGTTGCTCGAAAATCCGGAGATCTCAGGGGCCTGCCCTTGCAGCGAGACATCGTTCGAATCGAACACGGTGAACGGAGTTCCACTCATCGCGGTGAAAATGCCGTTCACCTGCCAGTTGCCCAGAGCATATCCATACCAGTTGTGCGAATGCTGCAGGAAGGGAAGGCTCCATTGATAACTGAGCACGAAACGATGGCGCGCGTCGAACATCGACGGACCACGCTCTGCCGCAAGATCGAACGGGTTCTGCGCCAGATCGTTTTCTCCCGCCACCGGCTGCGATGCCGAACCCGTGATGTTGAATGAGGAAACGTCGTCGATCGAATGCGACCAGGTATACGACGCCAGGAAAGAAAGCCCATGGCTGAAGCGCTTGCGCAAGCTGGCCTGCAACGCGTTGTAGCTGGAATTCGCAATACTCGCGATTTCGCCGACCGATCCGTAAACACAATTGTTGGGATTCTGCAGCGTGCAACCGGAATAGAGGCGACGCTGGTTCACATTGTTTTCGGTAGAAATCGGACACGGTTCGGCAACCGAACATCCAGGGCTGGTCGTGTCCACGCCTGGATAGTAGACGGCCGGATTCCCTTCAATGAAGCGCGGCAGCTTCACTCCAGTCGTGCCCACGTACCCGATCTGAAGCAGCCAGTCGGCTCCCAGGGAACGCTGGATATTCAGATTCCAATCCTGCGCATAAGGTAGACGCAAATTGCGAGAGGCCACAAGCAACGTCATCGGCTGAGGAAAAGGCACGCCGAAAGGATCCGGACTATAAAAAGGATTAGCAAAAGAGTTGATTGGAAAACCCAGCTGAAGCGTTTTCAAGTAAGGAGGAGCGCTGACGGGGTCCTGCAGCGGACCGCCTTCACCCGTGTAATAGGGCTCATAGAAAATTCCGTAAGCCGCGCTGACCACTGTCTTCCCGTCCCGACGCGGGTCCCACGCAAAACCGACGCGCGGAGCAAAGGCGTTCTTCTGAGTCGCGATCAATCCAGCGGGCACACCCGCATCGCCGGGGTAGAGAAGTCCAGCAGGCGCACCAGGAATCACTTTAGACTGCGCCCCGGGAACAAATAAATTCACTCGGTTCTTGTTCTCGGTAGCGGGGAAGGGCAGTTCATAGCGCAGTCCAAAGTTCAGGGTGAAGTTAGAAGAGACCTTATATGTATCCTGGCCGTACAAATCCATGGCCCGGTCCCGAATCTCGCGGCTGAAATCACCGCCGCCCTGCAAGAAGACCACCGGATTCGCCGAAAGGAAATTTGCAAAACCATCGTTGTAAATGAAATTCTCGAACGAGGGAATACCCGCGAATACGAAGAAACCGTTCGTGGCGATGCCCTGCAGCGCATTGATCTGATCGCGCCGGTAGCCCCCGCCAAACTTCAATTCATGACGTCCGCGAATCCAGTTCAGCGAGCCGGAGAGATCAAACGTATTCTGAAAAGTATTGCGCGGTCCCTGTGATGGGGTCGCCTACCGAAGCATATCCGCCCACTTGGATGAAGGGCGGTCCCGCGGCCGAAGGCAGAGTAGGTTCGTAGTCAAAGCCCAAATCAGACAGCGACTCATGATTCAAATGCTGATCAAGCAAAAACTTATTTCGCAGGAAAGAGAAGCGCGCAACCCCGATGAGTTTCGGCGAAAAGATATGCGTCTCTTGTGCGACAAAATTTTGCGCGCGATCATCTTCGCCCACCGGAAATCCGGGTACATTGGCGCCCACAGGCGACAGAGGGTCAGTCGTCGGGCCGCTGCTATACATGTAGCGGAAATTTAACGTGTCGGCGTGGGAAAGGTAGTGGTCCAGGCGCAATCCGAATTGATCATTATTCTCGACGAGAGTCTGCGTATCGATAAATCCATTCGGCCCATTATTCGGCAGAGGAAAAAATGGCAGCACCTTCATCGCCGTGGGATCGATGGGCGTGAACAGTGTCAGTTGGTTGAACGGCACAGCCGTCCCAAAATACGTCAGTTGTCCTTGTGGATTGCTGCACAGGCCGGTGGACGGGTCAATTGCAGCTCCGATCGAAGTGCACAATTCTCCAAAGTTGCCCTGCTGCTCGGCTGCGGATGGTACGGTTGCCGCGACCGTTTCACCCTGCCGATTGCGAAAGCCCTCGTAGTATCCGAAGAAGAAGGTCTTATCTTTAACAAGCGGACCGCCGAAGGTGGCGCCGAATTGATTTTGCTTGAGGGGTTGGACGCTTTGGGTGAAGTAATCGGACGCGTCCATCCAATCATTGCGCAGAAATTCCCAAGCCGCGCCGTGGAACGAATTCGTCCCGCTGCGGGTCACGATATTGGTCGTCGAACCAGTGTTGCGTCCAAACTCGGCATTCGCGTTGTGACTGAGAATTCTGAACTCGGCAATCGCGTCAATCGGAGGCTTCAGAACAAAACCGCCATCTACCGCGCTGGCGTTGTCCGCGCCATCGATCAGAAAATTGTTAGACTCCGGCCGCTGCCCGTCCACCGCATAAGCCTGATTCGCTCTCGCCGGACCTCCCGCCTCCAGCAGGCCAGGAGTCAGCGGCACCACGCCGGGTTGAAGAGTTCCCAACTGCGAGAAGTTGCGCCCGTCCAGCGGCAGGTCGAGAATTTCGCGTTCTTTCACGGTCTGCCCAAGACTGCTTTCAGTGTTCTGCACTAACTCGGCATCAGCCTTTACCTCAACTCGCTGGGTCTCGGCCCCGAGCTTTAGACGAACGGTGACTGTAGCCGTCTCGTTGATATCCAGCGAGATTCCTTCTTGTAAATATTTTTGATAGCCCTTGGCTTCGGCCAATATCCGGTAATGCCCAATCGGCAACTCAACAAACACGAACCCGCCGTTTCGATCGGTGACCGTTGCCCTCGTCAGTCCGGTTTCAGTTTGTTGGGCGCTCACCGCGACCGATTGCACCATTGCGCCGCTGGGGTCGACCACTGTGCCGCGAATACTGCCTGAAATTTGCTGCGCAACTGCAGTTGCTGCCACTAAGCTCGATAGAAGAATGCAGGCCAGGGTTCGGATCCAAGTCATACGCGTTTTCCAGAGTCCTTTCGAACGATGCGTTCCTCGATATCGGGGCGCACACTAAACCGTGCCCTCAAGATGTTGAGATATCTGAAACGGTCGATCCCAGAAGTTGGGAGATTATGCGCACTCACATCAGGAGGGTCAATAATCCGAAAGGACTAAGAGCCCTTGTTGATTCGGGAAAATTCAACGTGACGCGAGGCGCTTCTAGTATGTTCAGGTGATTGAATCGCGAGTTACGTCCAGCTAATGTTCACGGTTTGTTATTTACCCGTATCGCGACAACCCGCAGTAGTGACTGGCAAGTATGACGGGCAAGTATGACTAACGGTGGCAGCAACCAGCAGCCGGCGAAACCAGCGACGAAGATCAGGATCATCGAGGACGCCGAAGCCACCGGCGAGACCGCTGCGGCCTATGACTTCTGGCGCAAAGGGACTGGCAGGCAGCAGGTCCCCGGCATCATCAAGTGCTTCGGAGCCCGGCCCGACTTTCTGCGTCGTGTGATCGAGCTGGGAAACACAATTCACTTTTCTGAGGGCCATCTCACGCGCCGTTACAAAGAGATGATCGCCAGTTATGTCTCCTTTTTAAATCGCTGTCCGTATTGACTGGACAGCCACGCTTACTTCCTGCGGGTTCAGGGAGCACCTGATCAATGTGTGGATGCCATCGTCAGAGGTAAGCTTGACGAAGCAGGTCTTAATCCTGCGGAACGCGCTTTGCTCGACTATGTGGAACTCATCACCCATGCCGCCTATCGTTCCACGCCCGAGGATGTTGAAAAGCTCCGAACCGAAGGTTGGACCGACGAACAGATTTCAGAAGCCGTCTACATTGCCGCACTATTTGCGTTCTTCAATCGCGTAGCGGACTCTTTCGGCGTCCCCTCGCAAGATTATCTAGGAACCGGAAAAGTGACGCCTTGACCAACCCGCAAAGACAAAGAGTGAGCATGGCTGTCGCCGTCGAGAGCAACACCAAAACGCGAAGCGTTCAACCGCCGAGTCTGAGTGAATTCGATCTCGGATACTACGGCTGGCGCGTGGTGCTGGCCGCGTGCCTGGGAGTGATGGCCGGGTTCGGCTCGCTCTTCGTCTATACCTTCGCGGTGTTTGTGAAACCGCTCGGCGCCGAATTTGGCTGGAGCCGCGAAGCCATCTCGCGCGGTTTCGCCATCGCTGCCGTCACAGTTGGTCTATGCTCCCCGTTGCTCGGCAGTTGGATAGACCGCTTCGGTCCTCGCCGCATAATTCTTCCCTGTATGACCGTATTCGGTTGCGGCATGGCTTCTTTGGCATTATTGCGGTCCGCAGTCTGGCAGTTCTATGCCACCTGTTTCGTACTCGGATTAGTCGGCAACGGTGCAGCCCATCTCGCTTACTCGCGATCCATTTCAACCTGGTTTCACCGGCGCCTGGGTACAGCGCTGGCCTTCGTCATGGTAGGCGCAGGCTTAGGTGCCATGATCCTTCCGGTGTTGGCGCAAACAATCATTAGTCGTTCCGGCTGGAGGGCGGCTTACCTCTCTCTGGGCTGCATTGCCCTGCTGCTGGGGTTGCCGCTCAGTTGGCTACATGTCCGCGATCGCACCGAGTCGAGTCCGGACTCGGTGAATCTTGATTCACTCCCCATCGCGTCAGCACCGGTTGAACATTTTGGAATGACCTGGCAGCAGGGCTTGGGCTCCTTTGCCTTCTGGATTATCGTCGCCGTCCTTTGTGTGAGTTCGATCAGCATGAACGGCGCCATCACGCAGATGTCTGCGTTACTCACGGACCGAGGAATTAGCGCTGGCAGGGCGGCGTTGTGTGCATCCCTGCTCGGTGGATCGAGCGTGCTGGGGCGGATCGGTGCAGGCTGGATGCTCGATCGATTTTTCGGTGCGAGTGTCGCCTTTGTGATCAGCCTGACCACTGCGTCGGGCATTTTTCTGCTAGCGCGAGCGAATAGTTTCTCGGTCGGTTGCGTGGCCGCAGCGCTGATTGGCATCGGAGCGGGCGGCGAGGCGGCTATTACGCCCTATCTGCTAACTCGCTATTTCGGGTTGAGGGCTTTTTCCACGCTGTACGGCATTACCTGGACCTTCTATGCCGCAGCCGCAGCCATTGGTCCCGTGATTCTGGGTCGCGCATTCGACTCAACCGGCTCCTATGCCTCATTACTGATCATCCTTGCAGCGGCCCTGGCCTTGGCGGCAGCCATGAATCTTTTGCTCCCGAGATATTCGAACTCCTAGCGGTCTGCGTCGCAGGGCGATATCATCGTTTAGCCCCTTCTCTAAGGAAGAACAATTGCGATTCATAGACCGCGAAGAGGTTGCCAGGCGACTTACTTACGAAGTGTGTATTCCAATCGTGCGGCGCGCCATGATCGCTTTCTCCAAAGGTGAAACCCGGCAACTTCTGCGCTCGATCATCCCGCTATCAGAAGAGCGGTTCTTCGCCATCATGCCCGGCGCCATGGGCACACACGCGCCTTTCGGCGCGAAGTTAATCAGCGTTTTCCAGCAGAACTTCGCCCGCGGCGCCCAGTCTCACCAAGGATTAGTCGTCCTTTTCGATCCCGAGTACGGTGCGCCCGTTTGCGTGCTTCATGCCGGAGAGATAACCGCCATCCGCACGGCCTCAGCTAGCGCGGTAGCGACCGATGTGCTGGCGCGCAAAGATGCCCGGCTTCTGGCGTTGCTCGGCTATGGCGAGCAGGCCGCCACTCACGCGCGGGCGATACAAAAGATTCGCAATCTCGAATCCATCATGGTCTGGGGGCGGTCCCCCGAGCGCGCTGATGCCTTCGCGAAGCGCATGCAGAGAGAACTAGCGGTGCCAGTGACGGCCGCGGCGAGCGTGGAAGAAGCTGTCACCGACGCAGACATTATTTGCACCGTTACCGCCGCCGCCGAACCCATCCTAAAGGCAGCATGGGTACGCCCCGGCACGCACCTCAATTTAGTCGGCTCAGGCTTCGCCGGCCCATCGGAGGTCGACAGCGACCTCGTCGTCCGCTCGCGCTTCATTGTCGACAGTCGTGAAGGCGTTCTGCAGCAAGGCGCCGAGTTTCTGCGCGCCAAGGAAGCTGGCTTAGTCGGAGACGAACATATCGTCGCTGAGATTGGCCAGGTTTTGGCCGGCGAGATCGAAGGTCGCCGTTCGGTAGACGAAATTACGGTCTACAAATCCCTCGGCCACGTTATCCAGGACTTGGCGAGCGCGTGGGCTCTCTATTCCCAGCCCGAATGACGCTCGCTTCGGCGCGATGCTCCCAACCGGACGCGATTCGGGCCAATTAAAATCCGGATCGTAGGTATTTGAGCTCCGCCACTTTAATGGTAAAGTTCCGTACGGGGAGCGGCTTCTGTGCCAACGGGAAAACGTATACTCGCAATTGCCTTGGCGCTGTTCACCGGCGTCCTTTTTGTTGGTCCCCTGCCCGCTCACGCGCAAGACCGCATTCCAGTCAAAGCGGATCTGGTCCGACCCCTTGATGCCTCCCGCATCAAGGTTGGCGATTCCATCCTCGCTAAAGTCGCGACGAAATGGATTAGTCCACAATGCACCCTGCGGCAAGGTGCGATTCTTACCGGGCGCATCGTGGCTCAAACCGCCCATTCGAAGACTGACAAAACTTCACAGATTGCGCTCCTATTCGAGAGTGGCCAATGTGACGGACGCGACATGAAGCCTTTGCCCTTGAGCGTCGTCGCCGTGCTCTCCGTCGATCCCATCCTTGCCGCCAGCAGCTACGGAAATCAGCCCTTGAGCGAGGCCGCAGGTTTGGGCATAGGTGGTTCGGGCGGCGGAGGCGCCGGGGTTGGCGTTGGCGGCGGTGGTGGCAATTTGCGCAGTGTGACCGCTGCGGCGGCGATTTCCTATAATTCGCCGTCGAAGTACACTGGCCCCACTTCCGTCTTGCCGGGTCAAGTCATCGGCGTTCGCGGTATGAAGCTGAATGTAGGAAGCGGCCCCGAAGGGAGTTCGATTCTCTCCGCTTCTGGACACGATGTTCGCCTCGAAATCAATGCTCAGTTTCTCCTCGTGCCCAATCCGAGCGCTGCCGCGCCAGTCGTCGCCGCAGCAGCTGCGAAAACGGTCGCGGCCAGCGTTCCTCCACCCGCAACAGCTTCCGCGGGTTCGGCTTCCGCCACCACAACTCCCGATGTCACGGATGCCCCCGACGACACTGAAATATGCGCCCCACCACGGTGTAATGACGCACTCGCGCCCCCTGAATCGGAAATCAAGCCAACCTCCGCCGAGGCAACCTTGTCGGTGAAGGATCTCGGTTATACCCCAGTTCGCCGGGACCACGAGATGTATAGCTTCGATTATGGCTCGGCCATCTCCTACCTCGGTACAAAGGAACTGCTGTTTACTTTCAATCCCCATACCTTAGTGCCGCGAACCGGCACCGAGTCGGAATTCGCAAAACTACGCATCATCCGCGCTGTCCTGATCAGCGTGCCCGATAAGCGAATCGAAAAAACCATCAACTGGAAAGTACCGGATGACCGCCAATATCTGTGGCGAGTGGCGTCAGACCGCGTGCTCATTCACGTCGGGCGCGAGCTGAGGCTTTACGGGCCTGGGTTGAAAGAGGAACAGAAACTTCCCCTCAGCGGACCGTTAGCCTTCGTCAGCACGTCGCCCTCAGCCAAATATTTTGCTGTCGGCGTCATTCAGGAACGCCACTCCGAAACAGTCCATCGCCAGTTGAAAGACGCCGAAGAGGTAGATCCGGAAGAAGACGTGGAGATAAAAGTCCTCGACAGCAATCTTCACCCTCTGGCCACGGTTATGCGCTCTTCGCGGTCGGCCCCGCCGGTCTTGTCTGATAACGGCGAGATTCGAATCGTGAGCGCCGGTAAGAATCGCTGGCAAATCATTGAGGAAACCTGGGACTCCCAAAGGCATCTCCTCACCCAAATCAACTCCGCCTGCAGGCCTGAAACGACAACTTTGCCTCCAGAATTGCTCTTCGTAGTGGGTTGCAGCCGTCAAACCGCGGGAAAGTGGTACCGGGTGCTGCGCCCAGACGGGAAACCGGTTCTCAGGGGCACTTCTCCGGTAGCAGAATTCGAACAGACAGCCGCGGGCGTCGCGACTGCAAATGCATTTACGATTGGAATGGCCGAGGCCGCCAAGTCGATTGTGTCCGACTCAGCTTTCCATGCCTCCGATCTTGCGAGCGAACGCATTGCTGTGTATCGCGCCGAAAACGGCGGAAGAGTCTTCGCCCTCACCATCACGTCCCCCGTGCCCACCGTGCAGACGTTCGTGCTTTCGCCAGACGGCAGCCAACTCGCCGTCATGTCGGGAGAGCAGATCGCGTTCTACGAAGTGCCAACCGGCAATGCGCATCGTTGAAATGTCATTTGCCGCGAATCGTCGTCCCACCTTACCCTGATCGTGATGAGATTACGCTTCCGACCCGGACTCTTATCGCGTCATGGCTTTCTCGTCGTGATTGCGGTCGGGCTTCTCGCTTCCTCCGCAATCTACGGCCGGACTCAGGCCCGTACCCCAGTTGAAAATTCGTCTCTCACCCTCCTCAGGGATGCCGCGCAAGCCATCGCAGCCGGTGATTTACCGCGAGCTGAAACTGTTCTTAATACGGTGCTCCACTCCGCGCCCGATGATTTTCGAGCCCTGAATCTTTTGGGAATCGTTCGCGCTCAACAAGGCCGCGAACCCGATGCTGAAAAACTATTCAAGCGGGCCCTCGAACTCAAGCCGGATTTCGCAAGCGCTCACGTGAGTTTAGGAATGTTGTACGTACAAATGTCCAAGCCAGATGACGGAATTCCTCACTTCCAGGAAGCCCTGCGGCTCGATTCCACGAGATCGGATGCCCGCTCTGCGCTGGTCAACGTCTTGCGCGAACAAGCGCGCTCCGCGGTCGCCCGGAACGATCCTGAAAAAGCGCTGTCGTTCTTGCTCCAGGCGCGCAAGCTCGCTCCAAAAGATGCCGATGTACTCTACGACTTCGGCATGGTCGCGTTGAGAATGGCGCTGTTTCCCGATGCCGCCGCAGCCTTCAGCCAAGCTCTGGAAGTAAAGAAAAATGATTCGAACACACTGTACGCGCTGGGCCGCGCCCAAATGGCGCTCGCCAACTACGAAGACGCCCGAGTCGCGTTTGATCGCTATTGTCAGCTGAATCCATCGAACGCATCGGGCCGTTACGCTTTGGGGATGACCTTGAGCGCGCAGCAAAGGTCCGTGGAAGCCCGA
Organism: uncultured Acidobacteriaceae bacterium; assembly: GCA_963807725.1. Taxonomy (GTDB): domain Bacteria; phylum Acidobacteriota; class Terriglobia; order Terriglobales; family Acidobacteriaceae; genus Acidiflorens. The sequence goes on along the minus strand of CAWECL010000016.1, from coordinate 142,094 downwards.
GCTCAGTTCGAGAAATCAATCGAGCTGCAGCCAGCCCAAACGGAATCCTATGTTCAACTCGGCCGAATCGATCTGGAAGCGGGCGATCTTAACGCGGCAGAAAAGGAGTTGACTCGAGTCCTGCAGCGAGATCCCCGCCACGCAGAGGCCCTCGCAGTCATGGGCCGTTTGAAATTTCAGCAGAAAGATTATGCTGAGGCGATCGACCTCTTGCAGAAAGCCGTTGCTTTGAACGATTCATCTCGCGAAGCCCACTACTATCTGGGAATGACCTACGCGCGCCTCGATCGCAAAGAGGATTCCGCCAACGAACTCGCGACCGCCAGCCGGATCGAGCACGAAGAAGTCGAGAAGCACCAGAACTTGCTAAAGATCATCGATCCCGATCAAGTCCCGGCCAACGAAGCGAAGTAAACCTAGCAGTGAGACTCCGAAAATTATTTGTTCGCCGGATTCCCGCCTTCGAGCGCGACTTTCGGCCATCCATCCACCCACGCGATGGTCGAGATCTGCATATAAGCCTGCCCCGACGTGCCGTCATAAGCGTGGTACACCATAATGTCGCCATCCTTTTGCTGCAGCACCGACTCGCCGCCCGGTCCGAACCATCGGCTGTTTCCCAAGAGCAAAGGAGTTCCGCCGCCATCCAACATCGCCGCTCCGCTGGCGTCAACGTACGGCCCCGTCACGGATTGCGATCGCGCCACCATCGTCTTGTAGTTGCTCTTGGTTCCGCGGCAGCACAAATCAAACGACACGAAGAGATAGTAGAACCCGCCGTGCCGCACGATGAAGGGCGCCTCAACTGCCTGCCAGTTGCCCGGCAACCCCGGAGGATTCGGTGGCGGATTATCCGGTCGTTTGCGCGTCGCGATCGAATAAGTCTTGCTGTCCTCGGACGACAACAACCCCGTTTTCGCGTCGATGCGCCGCATCTTGATACCCGTCCAGAAGCTGCCGAACGACAGCCACGGTTGTCCTTTATCGTCGAGCACAAGGTTCGGATCGATAGCATTGAAATCATCTTCCGCCAAAGATCGCAGAACCAATCCGTGATCCACCCAATGGAAATCCGCACTCTTTGGATTCAGCGTCTTATTTGTGAGCAGGGCGATTCCAGATGTGTTTTTTCCAAAAACTGAAAACGCGTAATAGAGATGATATTCGCCGTTGAAAAACGAAATGTCGGGAGCCCAAAGCTCTTTCGTCGCCGGGCTTTCTTTCTTGATCCACTCGGGCACTTTCTCAAACACAACGCCGCACCGCTTCCACGTATGTAAATCCTGCGAGCAGCGAATCGGTAGCTCCCCATCCCGCACCGGTCCATTCGCCGTCCCGAACAGATACCATGTGTCGCCATCTTTCGCGATCGAGGGATCATGCGTGTACTCCACGTCACCTTCAACCTTTACAACTTGTGGAGTGTTTGCCGCATCGCCGGCAAACGAAGCGGCAGGGAAGAGCATAACCGCCATCAGAATCATCAAGACCGCCGGTTGATAGACATTCTTTTCTCGCGTAGTTGGCATCGTCGGAGCACCTTTCGCAGCCCAGAGTGTTTTGGGATCGGCCAACAGGAACAATATCAGAAAGCGTTTACTTGGTTCCAGGTTCTTGTCGGGGCGCGATCACGCTCTCCACCAGATCCCCCAGTTCCTGGGCGGTGAAATTGTTGCCTTCAAGATTGGCCGCCAATTTGCCTTGGCGATCGATCACCACCGTGTGGAAAGAATGAACCAGAAGAGCCTCATCGGGATAGAAAACCATATCGAAGCCACGGCATAGTTTCTGGATATCGGCCAGCGATCCCGTCAGAAAATGCCACGACCGTGCGTCAGCCTTCCAGGTCCGAGCATAATCCGCAAGCGCTTCGGGCTGATCGCGAGCCGGATCAATCACGATGGTCAGCAAGATTAGATCGTGTCCCATCTGCACGCGGGAAGCGCTTCTGCAGAAGCCCAAAATTGTTCGATAGCCTTATGCAATAGTCGGGGCGCGGGCATCGCGTGTAAATGAAAGTGATGGCCACCACTTTCCCCGCAAACTGCGACAGCGAAACCGTCTGCCGATTCTGATCCAGCAACGAAAAATCGGGAACCGCCTGGCCAACATGCAGAATGTCCGCCGACGATCTTGAGGCGATCGCATTCTCCATCAGTTTGTAACGGCGAGCCTGCGTCGGATCCAGTTCCAGGCTCTCGAAAGGATGCGCACGGATGCTCTCCACATGCGACGAATCCTTATCCACCACTAGCGAAAAATCGATGCTCATACCCGGCTCTAAACCGGAAAGCATCTTCACGTCGCGAACTGTGAAAGGCATCACCATCGCGTCCATGTAGCCCGGAATTTCCTGGCAGGATACAGATATCGTCTGATGTTCGCGATCGACTTGCAGCAGCACGCCGGTGACATCGTATTTCTGTGATCCCCATCCCTGTATCGCGGCAAACAGAATAGACGCGATGATCCACGCGCCGCGAATCGGAGGGCCGTCCACGTTCACCAGCGCATTGATTCGACAGGTCGCTCACAGCCACCGCCCCTCACTACTTTGCAATACTCGAAGTCACCTTCGCGTCCCGGGCCGCACCGCCGAGTCGGAAGGCATGCCGCTCCAGCTTGGTGTAGTCTTTGGCAAATTCCTTGATTTCGAGGAACTGATCGGGCGTCAGGTCCGCGAAATGTTGCCGGGAATTGCTTGCCGGCCACCACACTTCCAAATCGACAATTCGCGCCGATTTGCCGAGCCCTATATGTTGGGTAAGCGGCGAAGCGCCAAACGAGCCTCCGCTGCTCACCGTGCGATAAATCGACCGCGCCGCCTTGCCCTCATTCTGCACCGTAACTTTTATCCGTGCGCCGATCGCCGCCCGGTTTGTCTTTACGCCCACAAGGTGAACACTGATCCAGTCGTTGCCATTCCCAGGATTTTCAAACAGACGAAACGCATGACTGTCGCCCGGAACCGCCCCTCCGATTTCGGCGAGAAGATCCTCATCCCCGTCGTTGTCGATGTCGGCAAACGCGACGGCATGCCCCTTATGCAATTCCCCCGTCCCCGAAGAAGCCGTCACGTCGGTAAAGAATTTGCCCTCCTTATTATGGAGCAGCACATTCGGCAGCAGTGACGCATAACTCGGATTGCCGGTGCCCAGATACACATCGAGAAACCCGTCGTTGTCGATGTCTCCAAAATTGGCGCCCATCGCCATCACCACCTTGTCCAATCCCACTTCCGCCGTCACATCGCGAAAGGTTCCGTTGCCCAGATTTTTGTAGAGCTTCAGAGTTTCGGCATTCCGAGGCAACCCCAGGTAGCTGCGCACCGACTCATCGACGGAAACGTAATAACCCGCTACAAACAGATCGGGCAATCCATCGTTGTCGTAGTCAAAGAACCAGGCCGCAAAACTCTGATCCGGCTTCTGCACCCCGGCTTTCTGCGCCACTTCCGTGAAACGTCTTGTCGTGGTTGTTGTGGTACAGAAAGTTGTCGCCATTCAAATTAGAGACATAAAAATCCACATAACCGTCGTTATCGTAATCGCCGGCAACCACGCCCTTGGTGAAGGCCACGCGATCCACTCCGGCGGCGTGAGAAATATCTTCGAACGTCCCGTCGCCCCGATTGCGAAAGAGCTGGCTGGGTTTATTTTCGTTGCCCACAAACAAATCGAGATAGCCATCGTTATCAATGTCCGCCCAAACCGCCGTCTGTGTATCGGTCGCCGGATCAGCCAACCCGCTCGCGGCGGTCACGTCGGTGAAAGTGCCGTTACAGTTATTGCGTAGCAACGACTTGCGTTGCGGAAATTCCCACGCCCCGCGCATCACCAGAATGTCGGTACAGCCATCATTGTTGTAGTCCGTCTGGATCAGGTTGAGCCCACCCAATTGATCGCCTAATCCCGCCTGCGCCGTGTGATCGCTGAAGGTGCCATCGCCGTTGTTGTGAAAGAAATGCATCGGAGCGCACTGCCCGAAGTCCGACGTGACCACATCGAACAAGCCTTTACCCTCGAAATCATCAACAATCAAACCACCCGACATGGAGTAAAGATTGATGCCTGCCGCGGGCGCAACATCGACGAAGCGCCCCACATCCTCCGTCGATTCGAAGATCGAAGGCGCAAGCAGATACTGCGCCGGCACACCCGACGGGTATTTCCCAATCGTCATGTACGCCAGATTGAGCAGCCACTTCATGTCGAGCGCCCCAGGATTGCGTTCTAGATATTTCAGCAAATACTCGATCGCCTTCTCCGAAGCCGCAGCCTTCGCATAACTCTGATTCAGCCGCGGCGGGAAAATGCATCGCTCCCCCGGCTGACGATAAACGTCGTTGTCCATCTCAGATTTGTGCAGATAGGCAATGCCTAGCACCTCCTCCAGTTCCGGCATCGCTCCAGCCAGATCAGAAGTAGCCAACTGATAGGCAGCCAGCCACTGTTCGACTGCCTTGTCCATTTCGCCTTGATAGGAGTAAACATTGGCCAGCGCATAGCGCATCTGCACGATGTCGATCGGACGTCCATGCATTACGCCCTCCGGATTTGCCGGATCCAGGCTCTTCGTGATCACGTCGATTACAGAGGACAAAGAGTTCTTTCGGATCTCGCACATGGCCCGCAAATCCTGGCTCCAGCCCTCAGGTTTAGAGAACTGCCGAAACGCCAGATCGGCCTCGCCTTTGCCTCCAACATTCGGGGAGTAGCGAATTGTTCCCGTAGCCGCCGACGGCAGAATGCGCGCCGGGCTGGTGTTTTGGAGCGCGTTGGCTTCGCCGGGAGGTATGACCTTCAAAATCGCATATCCGGATGGTACTCGCACCGCGCCGGTGATTTGTCCAACGGCAACTCCTTGCAGCGCGTCGCGCAATTCCGAGCGCAAACTGGATGAATCCAGTTGTCCCATATAACCCCCGTCTGACGCGGTCGGGTCGACGGAAACTTCGCGAGCGAGGGTGGCGAAATCCTCTGCATTTTTAAGGCGTTGCACGATGCGCTCCGCCTTCGCCGACGAATCAACGACGATGATCCGCAAATCCACTTTCGTCGGTGGGGTTTGCCCATGAAGAACGCCAACCAGATAATTGACCAACGGATAATTGAAATAAGATCAGGATGGAATAGAGAAAGTGCCCGAAGAACCGCGTCCCATGAAATTCTGTCGCGCGAACCTGCACTCTCAGCGCGGGCCGAGCCCCATTCGAACTTCATAACTTAATCCATCGACCTCACCGGGATCAAAACCAGGTTCATCCAGCCTACATCGCGTCGGCGCGATTTTGGAAAAACTATAGCATCTATTCCAGCAAACGTTTACTATGTGGGCGGCAATCTTGCCCAGGAACCGTCATGATCGGACGCCGAGAGTTTTTGCATAAGAGTTTGGCCAGCGCGAGTCTAGCCCTCGCCGCCCGCAGCTCCTTTTCTACCCTTGCCTTTGCCGATGCCAGCTCCGTCGACTCCCGCATCGAAGTCTTGACCGGCGAGCCCCTCGGCACGATCTCGCCCAACCTCTACGGACACTTTGCCGAGAACCTGAGCGGCGTCATCTATGACGGAATCTGGGTCGGCCCCAATTCGAAGGTTCCGAATATCGACGGCATTCGCAAAGAGCTAGTCGATGAGATGCGAAAAATCAAAGCTCCCGTCATTCGATTTCCCGGCGGCTGCTTCGCCGATAGCTATGACTGGCGCGACGGCGTCGGTCCTGCCGAAAAACGGCCGCGAAGAACCAACTTCTGGAACGGAGGCGAAACCGACGCCGCTCCCGCCAGCCACCGTTACGATCCCAATGAATTCGGGACCAACGAATTCGTGCACTTCTGCAAGTTGTGTGGTAGTGAACCTTACCTGGCCGCGAATCTCCGCAGTCTTCCTGCTGAAGAATTCAGCCGTTGGATCGAATACTGCAATTCCCCCGCCGGCAGCACCACTCTGGCCGACCAGCGCGCTGCGCAAGGTTTCAAGGATCCATTCAACGTTCGCTTCTGGGGCGTCGGCAACGAATCCTGGGGATGCGGCGGGAACTTTACCGCGCAGGAATATGCCGTTGAATTCCGCCGCTTTACCACTTGGGTCCCGCGCTTCGGCACACAGGAATTGTCATTCATCGGATCCGGTCCCAACGTCGACGACTGGGCTTGGACCAGAGGCTTCTTCGAAGAGATCGCAAAGAAAGGCCGCTTCGAATTGCGCCGCGTTTACGGATGGGCTCTTCATCACTATGCCTGGAACCTCAGCCGCGGACGCACCCGCGATTGGGTGCAAGGAAAAGGCGAAGCTCTCAAGTTCGACGCCGTCGATTGGTATGAGTTGCTCAAAGAAGGCGATCGTATCGAAGGCTTGATCGACGGTCATTGGCAAGTGATGGCCGAACAGGATCCCGAACACTGGGTCAAACTGATCGTCGATGAGTGGGGACCGTGGTATCGCCCCGGAAGCGAAGCGACTCCCGGCGATCAACTCGAACAAATGCCGACCTTGCGCGACGCCGTATTCAGCGGCATGACGCTCGACATTTTCAATCGCCATCCGGAAAAAATCGCGATGGCGAATTGCGCTCAGCTCATCAACTGCCTCAATAGCCTGTACCTCGCGCACGGAGAGAATTTCGTGGTCACTCCAGTCGGCCACGTGTTCGCCATGTACGCCGCGCACCAGGGAGGCCAAGCATTGCGGACGATCTTCTCGGCGCCCCAAATTCAATATGACCGCGATGGCAAGCCTGCAACTTTTTGGGGATTGAAAGGCTCGTCATCTCTCCGCGACAAGGAACTTACCTTGACCGTAGTCAATCCAAACGTGAGTGCAGCGTGTGAATCGGAAATCGTTGTCCGCGGATCGGCCCCGAAGTCAGTCTCCGCCACCACGCTCACTCACACCGACATTCACGCGCACAACACTTTCGATCAAAGGCAGGTTGTCGTTCCGCAAACTCGGAATTTCGAGGTGACGGGAAAAGCCTTCGTCTACACGTTTCCGCCAGCCTCCGTCACCAAACTCTCGTTGACCCTGGCCTAACGAAACGTATGCGTAATGCGCCCCCGAAGATGCCAACGCCGACGCCGCGCAAAAAGCTGGCTCGAGCCATCGCCATTCTCGGGATGTCATTTGCATGCACAACCTGCGGCGGTGGCGGTACCGGCAGCGGTGGTGGCAATACAAATCCGGTGGAAACGGTTTTCAGCAACTACCATCTTACCGGCGCCATAACTCCGGTCCGCGATCCCAGCATCATTCGCCAGGGCAACAACTACTACGCCTTCAGCACCGATGCCGGAGCGCCGGGACCTGGAAACCTGCCGATTTTATGCTCGAGCGATCACGTGGCGTGGACAACCTGCGGCCATGTCTTCGGTCAGATTCCCGCGTGGGTAACCGCAAAAGTTCCCGGTATCGGGGGATTGTGGGCGCCCGATATCTCCTATTTCAACGGCCTTTATCACGTCTACTACGCGGGCTCGACCTTCGCTTCCAACACTTCCGTCATCGGCCTCGCCACCAACACAACTCTCGACGCAACCGATCCGGCCTACCAGTGGGTCGATCAAGGCGAAGTCCTCGGCTCCGTTTCCACTGACGATTTCAATGCGATCGATCCCACGATTCTTGCCGACACCGATGGTAGCGTGTGGCTCACCTACGGCAGTTATTGGAGCGGAATCAAGCAGCAGCAGATCGATCCCACTACCGGTTATCTGTTGGCCTCGAATCCAACCCAATACTCCCTCGCCTATCGTCCCGGCGTGCAGTACGATCCCATCGAGGGATCGTCGCTGGTGCACAAAGGAAACTACTACTACCTTTTCGTCTCGTTCGATAATTGCTGCGCCGCTGATCCCTATCAGGATACTTACCGCATCATGGTTGGCCGCGGCGCCACTCCCCAGGGCCCGTTCACGGACATGAACGGCACCGACATGATGCAAGGCGGAGGAACGCAATTACTGGCCGGAAACGACACCACATGGAACGGCCCTGGAGGCGAAACAGCTTACCTGGATTCGCAAAACGGTGATCTCATCGCCTTTCATGCCATTCAATTACCCGACGGAGCCGCCTATCTTTTCGTCAACTCCTTGACCTGGCCCAACAACTGGCCGCAAATTCAACCATGATTCATCACGAGAAGATTCATCATGAGAGGATTCGTGATTAGAAAATGAATCGGAGAACCATGCCTACAAGTTATCGGTGCCGAATAATCCACTGCGCCGTCATCGCTCTTCTTACTGTCTGCTTCTGTCTCACCGCCTCCGCGGCCGATGAACCCTGGTCCGGCACACGAGCCAACGATTGGTATGCGCAACAGCCGTGGCCGGTCGGCAGCAACTACATCACCAGCACCGCCATCAACGAGTTGGAGATGTGGCAGCCCGACACCTTCGACTTGCCCACCATCGATCGAGAACTCGGATGGGCCCAGGGACTCGGCATGAACACGATGCGCGTGTTTCTTCACAATCTTCTGTGGCAGCAGGATTCGCAGGGATTTCTTCACCGCATGGATCAATTTCTCGAGGTGGCCGACAAACACAACATCCGCATCATGTTTGTATTGCTCGATTCGGTTTGGGATCCGCGTCCGCAATTAGGCAAACAAAGAGTTCCCAAACCTCATGTGCACAATTCTGGTTGGGTGCAGGCTCCCGGCGCTGATTTGTTGAAAGACGAATCGCGCTGGAACGCCGAATTGCGGCCCTACATCGTCGGAGTGCTAACCCACTTCCGCGATGACAAGCGAGTCTTGATCTGGGACTTGATGAACGAACCCGACAACGACAATCGCTCTTACAAGTCCACTGAGCTTCCCGACAAAAGCGCGCGGGCGTTAAAGTTGCTGCGCGAAGAGTGGAAATGGGCGCGCAGCGTCAACCCGTCCCAACCCCTTACCAGCGGAGTCTGGAAGGGGAAGTGGACCAGTGACTCGACCCTCACAGAGATGGAGGATTTTCAGCTAAAAAACTCCGACGTCATCACTTTCCACAGTTATGATCGGCCCGAAGTCACGCAGGCTCGCATCGATTCCCTGCGCCGGTACAACCGTCCCGTCATCTGTACCGAGTACATGGCCCGCCCCCTGGGCAGCACATTCGCGTCGATTCTCCTGCTGCTCAAAAAAGAAAAAGTCGGCGCCTACAATTGGGGTTTCGTGAACGGAAAGTCGCAGACCATTTATCCTTGGGACTCATGGGAAAAGTCCTACAACGCCGAACCAGCGGTCTGGTTTCACGACATTTTCCGCCAGGATGGCGCTCCTTACGACCCGAAGGAAGTCGAGTTGATCCGGCACTTAGCTGGGGTGGATTCTTCACCCCGCTGATCATGATCTACCGTTTGTCGAGAATGGCTGCGCTGATCGTTAGCCTGTCGATCGCGCCGGCGGTTTTTTCCCAGCAGCAACCCACTCCGCCCGCCACAGCGCCGCCCCCGTCAACCCAGGGAGCTGTCTCCACCGGCGCCGCACACGCCGCAGTCCTCGATAACGAAAAGCGCCCCATCACCGCCGGGGGATTCGTCGACACCGGCCCCATCGTTTTTCAGGAAATCGCCGAAAAAGCCGGCCTCACAAGCTGGCGCCACGTCATGGGCAACAGCAATAGCAGCGACGCCCCGAAGTTCATTCTCGAAACAGTCGGTTCCGGCGTCGCGCTCCTCGACTACGACAACGATGGATGGCTCGACATATATCTCGTGAACGGCTCGACCTACGAAGCGATGGCCGGCAAAGCGCCCGCGCCCCATGCGGCTCTCTTCCACAACAATCGCGACGGAACGTTCACCGATGTAGCCGCCCAAGCCGGAGTCACCAACGACCGCTGGGGTTTCGGAGTTGCCGTTGGCGATTACGACAACGACGGCTGGCCCGATTTGTACGTTAGCAATTTCGGGAAGAACCGCCTTTATCACAACAATCACGATGGAACTTTCACCGACGTCGCGGAGAAAGCAGGCGTCACGCTCGGCAACTGGTCGACCGGCGCCACCTTCGGCGATTACGACGGAGACGGCCGACTCGACCTGTTTGTTCCCGGCTATGTGCACTACGATCTCGACCATCCGCCCGTTCCCGGCTCGTCGGTCGTCGCTTTTTCCACCTGCGAATTTCGCGGCCTCAAAGTCATGTGCGGTCCCCGCGGATTAAAAGGCGAGCCCGATCATCTTTTTCACAACAACGGCGACGGCACTTTCACCGATGTCAGCGAAAAGGCCGGAGTCGCCGACGCCAAACGCTACTATGGGCTCACCGCCGTTTTCGCCGACGTTAATAACGACGGCAAAGTCGACCTCATGGTCGCCAACGATTCCACTCCGAATTTTCTTTATATAAACAAGGGCAACGGAACTTTCGAGGACGCCAGTTATGCCTCCGGCTACGCCCTGAACGAGAACGGCAACGAGACCGCTTCGATGGGAATCGCTGTCGGAGATTACCTGAACAACGGCTGGCTTGATCTCTACAACACCGTTTTCTCCGACGACTACAACCCGCTCTATAAGAATGAAGGAGGCGGAAACTTCAGCGATGTCAGCTATCAGTCCGGCATCGCCGAGCCCACCATCCCATTTCTCGGATGGGGAACCGGGTTCCTCGACTACGACAACGATGGCTGGAAAGACTTGCTCGCGGTCAACGGACACGTCTATCCCGGCGTCGATCAAACCGACTGGGGCACAACCTTTGCCGAGCGTCCGCTTCTGTTTCACAATCTGCAAAACGGCAAGTTCGCGCTGGTCCCTCCGGTGCAGGGAACCGGTCTGGCGTCAGTCCTCGTAGGACGAGGCGCGGCCTTCGGCGATCTGTTCAACGACGGAAAAATTGACGTCGTTATCAACCAGTTGCACAACGTCCCCGTGCTGCTGCGCAACGTAAATGGAAATGCAACCGCGAGTGCCGGCCCGAATCAGGGCCAGAATCACTGGATCGGCCTGAAACTTATTGGTGGAGCGAAGAGTCCCCGCGACGCCGTAGGGACCGCCGTTTATCTCACTGCCGGCGGCGTCCGCCAGCGCGGCGACGTCATCAGCGGAGGCAGCTACGCGTCGTCCAACGATTTCAGGCTTCACTTCGGATTGGGGCAGGCGTCCAAAGTTGACGGCATCGAGATTCATTGGCCCAGCGGCACAATCGAAAAGATTACCGTGCCGGCCGTCGATCGCTTCTATTCCGTGGAGGAGGGCCGTGGTGCCGCAGACCTGAGCGCCCCCGCCCCTCCACCCGCGAAAAATTAAGCGAAAACCGATAGAAATCTGTGGTCGGAAGCTGAATATCGATTTTTCAGCTGGTTATTCGCCCTTCCCGACCATCGGGTCACAGCCCGTGAACGCCCCTCGCTTCCTCAAAGTAAACGTTTGCTATAAAGCATCATCTGGGCAAAAAGTTTCTTGACAATAGTAATTGATAAATACTACACTCCGCATCGTCTTGAATTCTGCTCTCAATGCCGCGATTCAGCCCATTTTCAGGGCGCGGCCGCTCGCTTGCTGGGTCATCGTACTGGCCGGGTCTCTCTCCCTTTTCGGCCAACTCACACCCTTTGAGAAATCGTTTCAGCAAGGCACCGTCGCCAGCCGAGCCGGTCAGTGGCAAGAAGCCGCTGATAATTTCGCCAAAGCCGCCACCCTTGATCCCACTTCTGCCCCGGCGTTTTTCAACCTGGGTCTGGCCCGCCTGCAACAAGGTCAAGTCGCGGAGTCCCTGGTCGCCTTGAACCGCACCGTCGCTCTATCGCCGCACTTCCACGGTGCGAACCTTTTTCTGGGCATCGCCCGTTATCGCGCCAATGATTATCCCGGTGCCGCCGAAGCTTTGAAGCGCGAAGTTCGTCTCGATCCAAAAAATCCTCAGGCCCTTATGTGGCTGGGCGTCGTTCAACTGGGAGAGGGCGATGCCAATGCCGCCAGTGTGTCGCTCGACGAAGCGGCGAAAATCAGTCCCAACGACGTGGATATCCTTTATCACCGTGGCCGTGCCCACATGCTGGTTTCAAAGGAGAGCTACGAGCAGATGTACAAGGCTGATCCCCAGTCCTGGCGCGTGCATCAGGCTCTCGCCCAATCGTTTGTAGAAGCCGATCGCATGGAAGACGCGGTTGCCGAGTGCCAGGTAGCGCTCCGCTTGCGTCCCAACGAACCCGGCCTGCACGAGGAACTCGGCGACATCTATTGGAAACAGAACCAGCTTGAGAAAGCCGAATCGTCATTCCAGGACGAACTGAAGATCGATACCGAGAGTCTCTCGTCGATGTACAAACTGGCCATCGTCAGTCTGGAACGCTCCAAGCCCGAGACGACCGTATCCTTGCTGAAAGATTTGCTGCGCCGCTCGCCTGGCTACCCGGGGGCCGACTATCAATTAGGCCGGGCCGAAGCCCAGCTTGGACAAGTCGATGCCGCCATCACCAGTTTCAAGGCGGTCCTCGCCGATAAGCGACCCATTGATCCCGAGACGCGGCGGCAATCCTACTATCAGTTGGCGCAGCTTTATCGCCGGGCGCAGCGTCCCGAGGAGTCGCAGGCGGCACTCGACTCTTTCATGAAGTTGAAGCAGGATGCCGATGCTCAACAGGCGCAAAAGCTGGAAGACAAGTTGAAACGATCGCCCGAAGCGCAGCAAGCGACGCGTTAATTGCGATTTCTTATTTTTGGAATAGTGAAGTAAAAGCTTACAGAACTGCTAGGTCGCATGTTTGTAAGTATATGTTGAAAAAGGCTCGTGACGGTGAGTAAACGATTACCGCAGAATATGATTTTTGGGTTTCCCCAATTTGGAGAGCCCGGCAAAAAGCAAGCTAGCAGAAGTTCCAGTTGCTCGGGCTTGGCCCGAACACAGAGAAGTTAACCAAGAAGTTAACAGCATTCCGGGAGACGCTACCATGCATCTGCTGCAGGGATTGCGAGCTAAGACGCTCGCCACAACTCTACTGATGGCCCTCGCCATCCTCATGTTTTCCTCACTTCTCGCCGTCGCGCAGACCAACCAGGGCTCTATCGCAGGCGTAGTCGTAGACTCCTCCGGTGCCGTCGTGCCCAATGCCAAGCTCACCGCCACTGAGAAAAATACCGGGACGGTGTATCACACCGTCTCCACCAGTTCGGGGTCGTATCGCTTCCCCAACCTGCGCATCGGGACCTACGATCTGACCGTCACCGCCACCGGCTTCAAATCGCCGACGCTCACCGGCATTGAAGTCCAGGTTGCGACGACCGCCGCCGTCGATGTCAAGTTGAGCGCCGGAGGTGCGAACGAAAGCGTCGTGGTGCAAGCCGACGCCCCAACGCTCCAGACGGAGAGTTCCGACATTGGCACCGTTGTTGGCGCCAAGCAGATTCTCGATCTCCCCCTCGCTCTGGGCAGCACGGTTCAGGCCATGCGTTCCCCCGAAGCTTTCGTCTACCTCACCCCCGGAGCAGTCGGACCCGGATCCGACTCCGGTAACGGGGGCACCTTCGAATCCAAGATCAGCGGCGGACAGAACTACGCGACCGAAGTCCTGCTGGATGGCTCTTCCACCACCCGCTCCGAAAACGGATCGTCCTTCGACGAAACCGCTCCATCGGTCGATGCGATCGGCGAATTCAAAGTCATCACTTCCACCCTGCCCGCCGAATTCGGACGCACCACCGGCGGAATCGAAAGCTTCAGTACGAAGGCCGGGACCGAACAAATATCACGGAGAAATCTACGAAATATTCCGCAACACGGCGCTCGACGCCAACACGTGGGGAAACGATTTCTCGAGCTCTCCCAGAATCCCTCGAATCCGTCAGCCTTTGCAACACGCCGCTCGACAGGCAAAACGATTACGGCGGGACATTCGGTGGTCCTGTGATCATCCCTCACCTCTACAACGGTAAAGACAAGACATTCTTCTTCTTTTCGTGGGAACAATATCGTCAGACTAATGGTGGCACCCAGACTTCAACATTGCCGACGGACGCAGAGCTCGGCGGTGACTTCTCCGCGTTCCTTGGGCCGGCTCTGACTGATAACCACGGAAATCCCATTATTAACCCTTGTGACGGCCAGAAGATTTTTCAAGGGGAAATCTTCGATCCCGCCACCACACAGACCATCGGCGGGGTGGAATGTAGAACGGCTTTCATAAACGAACCTGGTAGCACCGGGAACGCCATACCCACGGGTCGTTTTTCGCAGGTTGGGCAAAATATCATCTCGTATTACCCCACGGCCCAGAACAGCGACTTGAACGGTAACTATTCGTTCCCCTACAGCTATCCGATCCTTGACACGGCAATGACCGTTCGTATCGACCAGAACATCAGTGCGAAGAGTAAAGCGTACTTTACTTATAATTCCCGCACGAACAACCGAATTTCCACCACTCCGCAGTGGGCCAATCCAGCGGGCTATGGTCGTAACCAGGAATTCACCACCCACTTCATCCGTTTTGGCTACGACTACACTTTCACCCCCACGCTCTTAACCATCTCAATCTTGGCTATAACCGCACCAATAGCGCGAATATAGGAGCCGGCGTCGGGCTTGGCGGCGGCAAAGACTGGGATGAAGTTCTCGGAATCGGCGGAGCGAGTGGCCCCATGTTCCCGGGAATCAATGTCGCCGAATTCGAACGTAGTAAATTTCGGCGATAACGTTGACGGAGACACGATCGACAACGGTTTTCGTTTCAACGACACGTTGACCTGGGTAAAAGGCCGTCATGAATTCAAATTCGGATACGAGCAGTGGTACCAGCAGTATTCTCCGCTGAATTTTCAGAACACCAGCGGAACATTCAATTTTGGCAGTGGACAAACTGCGCTGATCCCAATAACGCCAACACAACGGGCAATGGACTCGCTAGCCTATTGCTCGGCGAGCTGGGATCAGCCAATGTAACGGCCTACGCCAGTCAACCGCGTTGGTTGCGCAGTTACTTCGCTGGATTCGTGCAGGACAGTTTCAAAGTCACCCCGACCCTGACGGTGAATCTCGGTCTGCGCTACGAGATCGACGAACCGCAAAGTGAAGCATTCGGCAATACATCGAACATTAGTTTGACGACGCCGAATCCCGGTGCAGGTAATCTGCCGGGAGCGCTGGTTTTCGCCGGCAAAGGAACGGGAAGAAACGGAAATGTAAATGAGCGATGGGCCAATATCTATAAAAAGGATTGGGGGCCGCGCATCGGATTCTCCTACGCGCCTGCCGCGTTGAAAGGCAACACCGTTTTCCGCGGCGGCTATGGCATTATCTACGGCAACCTGCAATATGCCGATTTCGGAGGCTTCAACCGAACCGGTTTTCAGGCGAATCCGTCATTTAACAGCATCAATGGTTTCGATCCCGCCCTTAAGATTGACTCGGGATTGCCCTCTTACCCCGCTCCTCCGAACCTGGATCCGACGCAGCTAAATTTTCAGGGACCGCAGTACACGGACCCGTCCTATGGTCGGCCGCCGATGATTCAAAACTGGAGCTTTGAAGTCCAGCATCAAATCGCCACCGATTTGATTATGGACATCGCGTATGTTGGCGGCCACTCCGTGAGTCTGCGTTCCAACTATGACGCGGTAAACACTTTGAATCCGAAATATTTCACTCTCGGAACATTACTCAATCAACAAATCGGTACGCAGTCGGTCGTGCCTCTGCCCTACGCGGGTTTCCCGACGACCGCCGCAACCGCGCAAGGCCTGGTACCTTTCCCGCAATATTTCGGGTTTAATACCGACGGCGCTTTGGAAAACCTTGGTCAATCCACGTACAACGCTTTGGAAGGCCAGTTGACCCGGCGATTCCACAATGGCCTGAATCTGATGGCTTCCTACACCTGGTCAAAAACACTTGACAGACGCCGATTCTGCGTTGCCTTTCTTCGCGACGTTGCATCAGGGCGGAGCGCCCCAAAATGTCTTTGATCGCAAAGCGGACAAGGCCATCAGTAACCAGGACCTGCCGCAAAACTTCGTGCTGAGCTACATCTATGAACTCCCTCTCGGCAAGAACAAGAAATTCTTCTCGCAAGGAAGTGTGGTAGACAAAGTAGTTGGAGGATGGTCCATCAGCGGGATCCAGCGCTACGAGAGTGGTCAACCCATCGCCTTTGCCTGCGCCACCGCTCCAGCCGCTTACGCGAATTGCATTCGATTTAATCACATGCCGGGGCATCCATTCAGAGTCAGGCATACCGAAGCCGGAGCGGTAACTTCGTTCCCATCACGTCGGCCGATTATGAGCGCGGATCGAATCGGCTTTCCGATCTTCAATCCATTGGATACCGCGACTGGTGCCGTCAATCCGGCCTTCGACGATCCTAATTCGGCGGCGAACCTGGCGGCCAATACCGCCTACACTTTCGGAACTTCTTCCGACGAGTCGATGGGTCTGTTCGCATGGGTGCTTACCTGAGTGAAGACTTCAACGTGCTGAAGCGAACGAAATTGACCGAAACCAGCGATGTTCTGTTTCAAGTCAACATCTTAACGCCTTTAATCGGCATGTTTGGAATCGACCAGCGGATCTCGCTCCATATGACGCAGCTTGGTTTTCGATGGAGCGACAAGCCAGTTTGTGCCCGGCGGTTTCGGTCAAGTGAACTGGGGCACCTTCTCAAGTACGGGAGGCGGAGGATATCTCATCTTCCCACGGCGAGTGCAACTGCAACTCAAAATCGAGTTCTAGCGGCCTCTGTGCAGTTCTGCGCTTGGGTCTAGCCGCGTCGTTTCGGCGAGCGGCTAGGACGTATAAACTAGAACCATCGTGAGACTCACTTCCCCGTTCAAGGACCATTGTTCTGGCTTTGTTCGCGTTGGCCGGAATCTGTCGGTCTTCGATGAGGCGGTTTGTTTTTTCGTGCCAGTTCTGTTCTGCGCTTTTCATCAAGCGCAGCTCAAGCCCACTCCCCGAATCCACCCACGCCCCCATCCCCCACTCCCGGCAACTTCATCGACGTAACCACGACGCTAGGCATCCACTTCAAGCAGGCGGCCTCGCCAACCTCCAAAAAATATCTACCCGAAACCATGGGTTCCGGCGTCGCACTCTTCGACTACGACAACGACGGACGCCTCGACATCTTCTTTGCCAACGGCGCGCGCATCGACGATCCCACAGCGAAAGGCACGATCCCCAAAAAGGATGACCCGAAATACTGGAATCGCCTCTACCATCAAAAATCCGACGGCACGTTTGAAGACATAACCGAAAAAGCGGGCGTCGCCGGAACCGGCTACTCCACCGGCGTCGCCGTAGGCGACTTCGACAATGATGGATTCGACGATCTCTTTGTGGCCGGCTACGGACACAGCACGCTCTACCACAACAATGGCAATGGCACTTTTACCGACGTGACCGCCGCCGCCGGTGTAGCCGGTTCAGGATGGGCCACCAGCGCCGCCTGGATCGACTACGACAACGACGGACGCCTTGATCTCGTCGTCGCCCGCTACATGGAGTGGGACTTCGACGATATCTATTGCGGCCATCGCGAAGAAGGCTTCCGCTCCTACTGTCATCCCGATCTTTTCAAACCGGCGTCCGCATTGCTTTACCACAACGAAGGCAACGGAAAGTTCACCGAAGTGGCCCTCAAAGCGGGAATGGGCAAGCCCGGCAAAGGTCTCGGACTAGCGATCGCAGATTACGATCATGACGGCTGGATGGACATCCTCGTAGCCAACGACTCCATGCCCGAATTTCTTTTTCACAATAAAGGCAACGGCACGTTCGAAGAAGTAGGAGTGGTCTCCGGCATCGGCCTCGACGGCAGCGGCGCTACCTTCGCCGGCATGGGCGTTGACTTCGAAGACTACAACAATGATGGTTGGCCCGACGTTATCATCACCGACCTGGCCAACCAGAAATACGCCCTCTTCAAAAATGCCGGAGACGGCACCTTCGACTATTCCACCTTAACCGCTGGGCTGGGCGCGATCACCTTACTCCACTCCGGTTGGGGCGTTCGCTTCTTCGACTACGATAACGATGGCTGGAAAGATCTCTTCATCGCCCAATCCCATGTCATGGATACCATCCAGGTAAACGAGCCCCATCTGCGCTATCGCGAGTCTCCTTTATTACTGTGGAACGACCATGGCAAGAAGTTCGTCGATGTCTCATCCCAATCCGGCGAAGTCTTCCTGCAGAGATGGGCATCTCGCGGCATGGCCACAGGCGACATCGACAATGATGGGAGAATCGATGTCATTGTTACCGAAAATGACGGTCCCGCCTGGGTTCTCCGCAATCAAACCTCTACGCGCAATCATTGGATCACCCTCAATCTTGTCGGAGTCAAAAGCAACAGAGACGGCATCGGCGCGCAGATTAAACTCACAACCGTATCCGGTGATCAGTACGCCACCGTAACTACCGCGAGCAGCTATCAGTCGTCAAGCGACAAGCGCGCGCATTTCGGCTTGGGCGCAGCCAACGAAATCAAGCAGATTGAAATTCGCTGGCCAAGCGGCACGAAGCAGTTAATAAAAAACGTGGCCGCAGATCAGATTCTCACCGTAACCGAAGCAAGCTCTCCAGCCAACTAGCTTTCAAATATGAGACTGCTCGCCAGCACGTTCGTCATCTTCTGCACGGCGTCAGCCTGCTCAGTCCAGTCACTCGCCGACGCGTCCTCTTGCGAACAAGCGCCGCAATCATTTCAGAATCGCCGTTGGGCCGAAGCCGCCGCCGCCTATGCCGAATGCGAGAAGGCCGATCCCGGCAAAACCACAGCAGATCTCTATCGCGCCAAAGCATTAGTGAATCTCGACAATTTCGACGAAGCCGCAACAGCCCTCGAAAAATACCGAGCGACGAATCCGCAATCCGATGACGCCGCCTATTTGCTCGCCTACATCCGTTTCCGGCAAGACAAGCCAAAAGAATCCTTGCAACTCTTTACCGAAGCTGCCCGATTACACGACCCCACGCCCGATGATCTAAAAGTCGTGGCCCTCGACTACGTCCTGCTGGGAGACTACGAAGCCGCCGCACGTTACCTCGAACAATCTCTGGCCCGCGATCCCACAAATAGCGAAGCTCGCTACCATCTCGGACGCGTTCGCTACCAGCAGAACCGCTTCGATCTCGCCATTGTCGCCTTTCAGGAAGTGTTACGGCGCGATCCCGGCAACCTGAAAGCCCAAAACAATCTCGGCTTGAGTCTGGAGGCTAAAAACGAAGTCGATGCGGCCTTAGAAGCCTACCGGAAAGCAGTAACCATCGATGAAAAGCTCCCGCACCACAGCGAGCAGCCCTATCTCAATCTCGGAGCGTTGCTGGCCAAATCAGGACACGCGGACGACGCCCTTCCACTTCTAACCCGCGCCGCAGCCATTGCTCCCGCGTCTGCAAAAGTGCGCTACCAACTCGCCAAGTCGTACTTCGATTTGAATCGCTTCGAAGACGCGCGCCGCGAAGCCGAAAAAGCGGTCGGCCTCGAGCCCGCCGAAAGTTCCAACCATTATTTATTGGGCCGAATCTATCAGCGTTCCGGCAACGCGGATCTCGCCAAAGAACAATTCAGCATCACAGAGCGCCTGATTCAGGCAAAGAGCTCTACCACCAGCGGTATGGCCACCGGAAGCCCGCGCTAGCACCTCGAAATCCCGCTCAGCATCACCAGCCCAGCCGCAACAATGAAATACCCTGTCGCGGAAGCGAAAACTGCACTCGCGCGCTTCCTCCGTGAACGTCCATCCATGCTGGAGAATCCAGCAGTTGCAATTGACCCGCGCTCTGCAATTGTTCGTATTGTCCTTCGGATGGCGCCTGCGGCGATCCCATATCTTTCCAGGCCGTGAAAGCATTGCTGTGACTCGAATCCACGCGGAAATGTTCAAGCAGTCCACGGCTCGCGTTTGCAGGCAGTCCTTCGATCACCAGATCAATCGCAGCCGCAGGGAAGGGAACATCATCGTCGTGATAGTTCCAGACTAAAACGTCGATCTCCCGCTCGCCCTTGCGAGTCGCAATTACATTGATGTCGGGCTCGCGCAGCACTCCGCTCCGAACCATCTCATCCGTCGGCAAAGCCGCCGAACTGCTGGCCTTCACCCGCTCGTGGCCCATCAATCCCAGCATCCGAAAGGCATTCAGCACAGGCTTGTCCACGCCGCTCGTAGCCAACTCGCGAAAACCGGCAAAAGGCGGCTGATCTTCAAATTCAAACGCCCAGGTCACCGCTCCCAAAAAGTTGACCTGCTGTTGCCGCGCCAACTCAAAAATGTTGCTCAGGGTCTCCACCGTGTAAGCGCCATACAGCGGCCCGTTGCGATACAAATTTTGCGGACGTTCCTTCGCCGAACACGCCGCGCAACCTTCCGGATCCGATTCGCCCAGAATAATCGGAGTCCTCTTCCACTCCGCAAACGACGCTACGATTTTGAACCCCGCTTCAATCGCCTGAAGCTGGCGGTTGATCCCCATCCGCACGTGCCCGTCCTGCCACGTTGGAGCCCCCTTCGGATGAAAGCTCACAAAGTCGAGACGAGATCCGACTTTACCGTTCGAATAGTTTTTCTCGTGTGCGCAGTGCTCCAAAAACGCCCGAAGAAACTCGCCCGCGTTAGCATTCGCCGGACCGGTCGTCTCCGGGCCGCCGATTCGTGCCCCGGGAAGCGCGCGCAGCACCGCGTCCACGCTCACGTCATACAGCTTGAAATATTCTTCCCGAGTTCCTTTCCAGTAGCCGATATCCGGCTCGTTCCAAACTTCCCACAACCACGCTTTGACTTCGCCATCCCCGTAGCGCTCGCGCAAATGTTTGACGAATTGATAAACCAGTTCAGACCATTTTTCATAGTCCTTCGGCGGATAAGCCCATCCCGTGTAAATGTCACCCGCCCGCGGAAAGTCGTGTCGATAAGGTTCTGGATGCGTCGAGAGCGCCTCCGGCATAAAACCAATTTCCACCAGCGGTTTCACACCAGTATCGTGAAACGTGTCAAAAATCTTATCCAGAATCACCCAGCTATAAACGGCACGCCCCGTTGCGTCTTCGGAATAAACATTCGTCGATCCCCACTTCAACGACGAAGACCCGTCACCCGAAGTAAATAGATTGTGAACCCGCACATAAACCGGACCGGCACTCAGTCCCGCCAATTCACCCAGCAGCTTTTTCCCGTTCGGTGCGTAACTGTAATTAGGCTCGTCGTACCCGAAATAACTCCAGATTGGCGAGAGCGGTCCCAAAGGCTTGTCGACGTTCACTTGGATGTGGATGGGAGAACTCTGCGATTGCGGCCAGCACAACGAGGATAGAAGAAAGAAGCAAAGAATCGGCCAGCGAAGAAGACGCTGCTGGAATCTCCGTTTGCGCGCTGCACTCACAAACGACGTACTCACCAAGACGCCTCCAGAATCCGCCCTGCAACTTCACTGCCCATCGCCAGCTTCCGAACAGGAAAGCGTTTACCCATTCTTCCGCTCAACCCCGAACCTGCTTCGTTAGCCGCACTCTTATTTAGCGGATTTCTTCGCGCGCTTCCCGGACGGAGCCAGCGCAGTAGAGCGCCTCAGCACCAGATGCGTCGTCAGTTCATACTCGCAGCGTTCATTCGATGGCGACTCGCGCTGCACCTCATTCAACAACGCCTGGAAAGCAATCTTCGCCAACTCATTCTGCGACATTTGAACCGTCGTCAGCGGAGGAATCGTGAATTCAGCCAGCCGGATGTCGTCGAACCCGATTACCGATAGGTCATTCGGTATCTTGATATCCCGGTCGTAGGCTTCTCGCATAACTCCGATCGCGGTCATGTCGTTCGAACACAACACCGCCGTCGGACGATTACTCAACCCGCTGAACTCTGTCAACGCCTGCATCCCGCCGTCCATCCGATGATTTCCCTCGATGATCAGGTCGGGTGATAATCCGATCTCCGTCATCGAACTCTTGAAAGCGGCTCTCCGCGCAGCCGCCGATTTCAAATGCGAAGGCCCGGAAATAAACGCGATCCGGGTATGCCGCAACGCGGCCAAGTGCTGCACTGCCTGTCGGATGCCGTTCACGTAATTGATTCGGATATTAACGATGCCCGGAGCGTTCGGTCCCACGTCGACGAACACCAGTGGCACGTTGCGAAAACGAAGATGATCCAGCAGCGTGTCTTCCATGCCGAAGGTCAGGATTGCCACCCCATCGACACGGCGTTCGATCATGCGCCGCACCGACGACTCCATCCGCTTTTGGTCGTGGACGGTCGAAGTCAAAAGTATTTCGTAGTTATTCTCGACCGCCAGATTCTCAAAGGTCTGCACAATCTCGGGAAAGAAAGGATTGGTTATCTCAGATACGATCAATCCGAAAATACGGCTTCGTCCCGAGACCAGAGCCCGGGCCTGCGTGTTCGGAAAATATCCAAGCTCGTCCACGGCCTTCCATACGCGCTTGGCCAGCTGCGGGTCGACCGTCGGAATGCGATTGATAGCGCGGGATACGGTCGCGGTCGAAACCTTTGCTCGGCGGGCGACTTCACGAATATCCATGGTGATTAACCGCTAATGACCGCAAATGACTCGGTCGCAGAAGGGGAATCTTACCATAGCCAGATGTCCCCTCCCACAGCAAACGTTTGCTGATCAGCCGCGCGTCCATCCCGTCCGCCTATAGCACTTACTATGAATTTCACGCGATAGCCAGGCTGCGGGGTGCGAGATATCCCAAGCGAGCCTCCACCTCCACAAAAGCAAGTTTTAAGCAGTCCGTTCTCGCCTCCTTTCGTATAATTCGCTTTGCATCGGCGACCCTGCCGCCGTCATCGACTTTATGTCTACACAGCCCGTTGAACCCAGCATCGACGAGTACTTTCGCCGCAGACTTATGCCGGTCGAAGGTGCGATTCCCCGTTTAACCGGAATCGACATGTTCGGCGGTTCCATCCCGGCCGGTAATGTCGGTGGCGATCTTTTCGAGTACATCAATTTTCAGCAGCGCTACAACATTGACGCCCGCATAGCTCGCGCTCTCAAGTTGTCCAAGGACTATCTGAACGAGTTGCCCGCCGGACAAGACCCGCGCAATTCGGTCGACGCCCATGTGCTCTGGCTAGAATCCAAGCCCGAATATGGCCCGACCGCTCCCGCCGAATATCGCCGCGCAAAGAGCTCCGAACAACAGCGAGTCGCTGAGGATCTCAAGGAACTGTATACGACCGCCGGTGTCCTCATCGTCGACGCGCAAGGTCACGGAGTCATCTCGGCCAAGATTGCCTCTACCGTGCACGACACGTTTCATGCTCTAATGCTTTCCGAACTCGATCGCAACGGTCGCACCACTCCCGATTTCTTCGAGAAAATTAATCTCCGCCTCGCCCAGTCCGTTACCGCGCGCAATGCTCTCGGCCGCAACCGGGACGACAATTCCCGCGAAATTGCAACCATGCTCTATGGAGAAGTACGGCCCAACGGACTTTTCCGCTTCGTGAATTTCGGCCACCCGCCCCCACTCGTGTTTTCCGCCGAATTCAAAAAGTTCATGCCCATCGATCAGGACAGCCTGGTGCAGTTCCTTCCGCTCGGCCTCGCGATTCCCGACGATCATCCCGACCGCAACAAGTATCTTTCCCTGACCACCAGAAAAAGGCAGATCCGCTCATCTGACATCGCGGAAATAACCTTGATGAGCCCAGGAGATATTCTTTTCTTGTACTCCGATGGTGTCTATGACGGTAGCGACCAGCAGGGTCGCCTTCAGATCGAGAAAGTAGTCCGCGACCGCCAGACTCTGCCCGCAAAAGATATTTGTAACGCCATCCTCGATTATGCAGTACAGCAGGACGAACATCTGAGACTGATTGGTCAATCCGACCGCATTGATGACAAGACCGCCTTCATCATCAAGCGCTGGTGAATAGGCCGCACCGTGGCCGATATCGCCGTCCGGATCGGCGTAAGAAAATCGACAGAAGAATGTCGCGGAGTAAAATCAGAAACCATTGCCCGGGGGCGTTCGCGTGAAGCATTCGTCGTCATTCAGCCTCAACGTCCGTCGCGCCCTGCGCGTCGCTGTAATCGCGGTGGCCGTCGTTCTCATATCGCCCTCAATCATGACTCGATCAAGAACGGCCGAATCAAGAACGACCGAGTCAAGAACGACCGGAGAGAAGATGAATCGCCTCACACTCCCGTTCGTCAGTACGGCGCAAGCGAAAGCCGGCACTTTGCCTGACGAAGGTCCGCTCCCTGACTTGGGCGGAGCCGTTGCCTGGCTCAATTCCGCTCCCTTGAAAAGTAAGTCACTTCGCGGCAAGGTCGTGCTCGTCGATATCTGGACCTACTCCTGCATCAACAGCCTGCGCCAGTTGCCTTATACGAGGAGTTGGGCGGGAAAATACAAAGACGCAGGATTGGTCGTGATCGGCGTCCATTCGCCGGAATTCGGTTTCGAGAAACAACTCGTGAATGTAGAGCAGGCTGTGCGCGATCTGAAGATTACCTACCCCATCCCGATCGACAGCAACCACGTCATCTGGCAGGCCCTCAATAATGAATATTGGCCTGCCGACTACATCATCGATGCCAAAGGACGAATTCGCTATCACCACTTCGGCGAAGGAGATTATGCCCAGTCCGAGCATGTCATCCAGCAACTGCTTAAGGAAAACGGAGTCGACGTCAACGACAGCGTAGTCACTCCATCGGGTAGCGGAATTGAAGCGCCGCCCGGCGGCGACGAGCAATCTCCAGAGACTTATGTCGGTTATCGTCGTGCCGAGCGCTTTGCTTCGCCCGAAAAGGTAGGTCGAGACTACCGGAAAACTTACACTGCGCCCGCCAATCCCGCATTAAACGATTGGGGATTAGTCGGATCGTGGCTCGTCGATGCCGAGAGCGTCACGCTTCAATCAGCGCCTGGCAAGATCGTCTTCCGCTTCCACTCCCGTGATTTGCACATGGTGTTAGGTCCGGGCAAGAACGGAAAGCCGGTTCGCTTCCGTGTGAAGCTCGATGGCGCCGCCCCCGGCGGCAATAGCGGAGTTGATACCGTTTCCGACGGGAGCGGCGAAATCGCAGAACCCCGCCTTTACCAGCTTATCCGGCAAAAAGGTCGAGTTGGAAGTCAAATTGAAGATCACACCTTCGAGATCCAATTCCTTGATCCCGGCGTTCAGGCCTTTTCCTTCACTTTCGGCTAGAAAAGGACAGGGAACAGCAACAAATCGAAAAAAGTAAGCCTCCGCGCCAGATCGACGCGGAGGTTTATCACAGCGAACATACTTCAGCGATGCCGGTCGTTACCGGTGTTTGATAAACCCACCGCTCTGCAATTCCGCCATCGCCTGCTTAAGTTGTTCCTGGGTGTTCATAACAATCGGCCCATACCAGGCCACCGGCTCCTCGATCGGCTTGCCCGACACCAGCAGAAACCGTATTCCCTCCGGACCAGCCTGCACCGTTATCTCATCTCCGCGATCGAACAATACCAGCGAGTGATTACTCACATCGTACTTCGGCTTCGCGTTCGGATCGGCGCCTTGCTCCGTCAGTACCGCGCGCGGATCGGAAGCATCACGAAACGTGCCCGAGCCCGCGAACACATAAGCAAACGCGTTGCGGGTCGTCTCAACCTTAAGCCGCTTCCGCTGATTCGGAGCTACGGAAATATCGAGATAATTCGGATCCGCCGCCACACCTTCCACCGGACCTTTCTTGCCCCAGAACTCGCCGCAGATCACGCGTACTCGCGTGCCATCATCATCCGTCACATCCGGAATCGCGCTCGCCGGAATATCCTGATAGCGCGGGTCCGTCATTTTCAGCGATGCTGGCAGGTTCGCCCACAGCTGAAATCCGTGCATCCGCCCGTCTTTGTCGCCCTTCGGCATCTCCTGATGCAGAATGCCGCTTCCGGCCGTCATCCACTGCACGTCTCCGGCGCCCATCTTGCCCTTGTTTCCCAGACTGTCACCATGCTCGACCGTACCCGCGAGCACGTAAGTGATCGTCTCGATGCCCCGATGCGGATGCCACGGGAATCCCGCAATATAGTCTTTCGGATTCTCATTGCGGAAATCGTCCAACAAAAGAAACGGATCGAATTCCTTTGTCTTGCCGAACCCAAATGCGCGTTGCAACTTCACCCCGGCGCCTTCGATGGTCGGCGTCGTTTGAATAATCTGTTTCACTGGACGTAACGACATAACTCTTCCTCTTTTCTGTGCGGCGCAGCCGGTTCGAACCCAGGCGCGCGGCCTATGAAAATGAATTAGGCTTTCACAAATTGTGCGTCGAGCGTGATCGTCACCTCTTCGCCAACCAGAATGCCACCCGTCTCTAGAGCCGTGTTCCAGGTCAACCCGAAATCTTTGCGGTTGATCGTGGTGCTGGCCGAAATTGCCACCCTCGTATTGCCCCATGGATCCTTCGCCGGCGCCGTTGGTCCTTCCACCACGAATGTCACACTGCGCGTGACCCCTCGAATCGTAAGGTCGCCCTTCACCGACAGTTCTCCGTCCCGGCAGGGAGTAACACTGGTCGACTTAAAAGACAGGGTAGGGAACTTCTCCGCGTCAAGAAAGTCCGCGCTTGTCAAATGCGCATCGCGCTGGGCATCGCGCGTCTCAATCGACGCGGCCTCAATCACCGCCTCAACTCGGGAGTTGGCGACTTCCGACTCGTCCAGGCTGAGAGTTCCCGTGACTTTGGCGAATTGCCCCTTCACGTTAGAGATCATCATGTGCTTCACCTTGAACTCAGCGATCGAATGAGACGGATCAAGGTTCCAAGTGGTAGTAGAAGTTTGCGGTATAGCCAGTGTGCTCATTGTATTTTGTCCTCTTGTTTTGATTAGATGCGTGACCACGATAATCGTTGCAACGAGTACTAATCCCAAAAAAAGACCCGACAATCACCCTACCTTGGCCCGGGCATGCTCCAGCAGCTCGGCCAGCGCCCGCAGCTGTTCCTTCCCCATATGCCCCAATTGCCTACGGTGCGCTTCCTCGACCGGTTCGTCGATGTGAGCCAGAAGTTTCAGCCCATCCTTGGTAATCCGCGCCATCACCATGCGGCGATCCTTGGTTTCCCGGCAGCGCGAAATCAGGCCGCGTTTCTCCAGACGGTCAAGTAACCGGGTAATATCCGGATCTCGCGTAATCATGCGGCTGGCAATTTCTCCGCAAGGCATCCCGTCGAGTGTCCCCCGCAGAATGCGAAGCACGTTGTACTGCGTCGCCGACAAGTCTTCCGCTTTCAGCACCAAGGCAGGTCCCCGCGAAAGCAAATCGCATGTTCGCATCAGGTCAAGAAAAGCCACTTCTTCCAGACAAACCGCCCGTCGTCGTTTGTCCTTCGATGAAGTTACATCGCTCATACAATCCCATAATACTCGTGACAACGACTAATGTCAAGACGCCTAAGCCCAGCCCTACCGGTTAAAGCGTTATGATGCTCGCCAGTGGTCACTCCGATCGGAGGCACATCATGAACCCTCACACCCAGTCCCTTATTCCCGTCACGCGTAGACACATCCTCAAATCGAGCGCTTTAGCTCTACTACCGCTCGCCATCCCTAGTGCGAGTTATGCCTCATCAGACTTGCAACCCATGACGGCCAACGGAAGCACCGATCCGTATCCCATCCCCTGGTTGGACAAGAACGGCAGCCACAATCAGCCCGCTGGCCCCAATCTCGAACCCTCGCACATCTATCATTTCAAGGGCCGGGTCGCGCGCTGCAGCACTTTCACCGGCATGGGTACTGACAATCAGGGCAACCGCATCGCCTTCGGAAGTCCAACCACCGACTACGGCGTCATGCTCGGAGAATATTGGGCTGCCCGCGCTCCGCAACAAGGTACCTTCACTCACATATGACTGACCTTATTCCGGGGACCGGCGGTCTCCGCGAATCAGATCCACGATTTTCACCCTCCCATCGCGCCCTCCGGACTCTACTGGGTCGTGCCCGTTCACCGAGCATGGCCTCACCATCAGTCCCGACGGCAACACCTTCACTCTGGAAATGCAGAACGTCCCAGTAGTCGATCAGCCTCGGTGGCCGGCCCTCGATTCGATCGCAACTCCTGCGCGAATGAGCTTCAAAATGGTTTGGAAATCAACCGGAGAACCCGTCAAGTACGATGACCCGACGAAACGTTTCCGCTTCACGGGATACAAAGCCGCGTGCCAAATGGAGGCCGAAGTCGAAGTCCCTGCCATAGGCTTTTCGTGGAAGTCCGATCCGCTGAACACGTCGAAGTGCGACGTAGCGATTCTGGGAGAAGAGGTGAACGGTCGTTACTACGACATCTGAAGGCGCAAAGTTATTCACGAGCTTCTTCCGGTGAGGCCGGCGACGTTCTCTTTTTCCGGCCGCTCCTCACTCGTTGCGGTGTCGACGCCGTACTGCCGGGTGGAACAAAATAAGCATCGCTGAAGACATTGTCCGTCTCGAAACTCCGCATGCTGTCATGATAACGTTGGCTTGCAAGCGCTGTCCGAATCTCGGCTTTCACCTCATCCAGCGACAATGTTCGCTTGCCGATCATCTTGTAAACAAAATGTGCTCCTCCCGGATCTGAAAACACCTCCGATACGTCTCCCACTCTCAAATCCATCGCCGCCTCATGCTGCGGAGGCAAAGTCGTCCGCCGCACCTTTTCCATCTTGGTATTCACCGCAGTCCGCGAGACCCCCGCCGCCGCATAAGCCTCGATCTGCAACTTGTCCGGATCTTCGCCATGCACCGCACGAACGCGAATATCACCCGCAACCCGAGTCATCGATTCTTCATCACCCGAACCCGGCCCAGCAGATGTCACTATCCCCGCCTCCCCCGCCGCCGCACCCTGCCTTGCGTGAGGAACAAAGATTCGCGCCACGGTAGCCTCCTCGAACGCCGCTATATTCCTCTTGTAATACTCCTCGACTACGCCGTCTCTGATGTCATTCGCCTCCGCCTGCAGCGCGCGAGTCAGGTCCTGCGCCAAAAGTTGGATGCGCGCATAATGTAGCGCCTCCTCGAACCCTGCGGTCTTATCCAGACCACGTTGCTCCGCCACCGCCGCCATTCTCAAATTGCGCGCGTAAGCGTTCGCCACATTCAGACGCAGCGAAAGCGACATCCCCGGCTGTAGAGCATCCGCCAACTTTTCAAATTGTGCCCGAGTGATCACAGTCTTGC
This sequence comes from uncultured Acidobacteriaceae bacterium, assembly GCA_963807725.1. Lineage (GTDB taxonomy): Bacteria > Acidobacteriota > Terriglobia > Terriglobales > Acidobacteriaceae > Acidiflorens. The sequence continues at coordinate 112,990 of CAWECL010000016.1, read as the reverse complement.
AGGCAGCCCCCTCCTGGGCCCGCGTAGCGCACAGCCCATTCAGCGTAATCACCGGTTCATCGGGCTCGACTCTTACCTCGGAAGGATGACTCGTTCGAGCGTAATTTGTCTCCGCCGTAGCTCCGTTTGGCGGAACTGGAGAGGTAGCCCGGATCGAAGAAGATGCAGAAGGGCTAGCTTGCCCATGGGCCCACGTGGCGAGCAGCAAACACAGCAGACACTGGAAACGCATAAATAAATGTTCTCTCGTGCCGACGAACTTAAGACAGATCCGTAACCCAAAAAACCGGGCACGCGTCCAGGCGCGTGCCCGATATCAAACTGAGGTACAGCTACTGTTCGAAAGCTCCCATGTTGATTTGCCCGTTGGCGTTTACTCGCGGATTCCCATTAAAGTCGACCGTCCCAAAATCTCCCGCACCCAGACTGGCGTTGCCCGTATTCTCGGACGGCGAACTGCTCGCGATGTCAAAATTCGGCGTCGGCGAGCAAGTAGTAAGCGGAGTCGGAGGCCCACTCTCCTTGGTCGACGTGCAGGTAGTCAGAGTCAGGTAGTCAGGATTCGCAAACACCGAATTCTTATCCTGCCCCGTTCCCGTTTGATAGGACGCGAACGAGGAGTAGCTCTTTGCATTCAACTCGAACGTCGTCGTTTTGCTGGTCGTATAGTAGTCGTTGTAATTGGCGGTCACTCCGCTTCCCGCCACGTAGCCGTAAATGAACAGCCCCTCCGCGCCCGTATAGACAACATTGTTCTCAAACACAATCCCCGTCGCGCGGTACTGCACCTGGAACTCCCCGCTGCCAGTCTTCTGCGTGTCGTTATCGTAGAGACTGTTGTTCACAATGGTGATACCAGTGCTCCCACCCGTCCCCGACTTGGCATAGCCGCCGACCGAAATCCCGCAGGAATTTGCCGCGTACACCAGATTGTTGCGGATGATCACATTGCTCGATACTTCGCCGGACGTTTCGCTGGCCGCTTCGATGTTCAGATCGTTGCCATAAAGCGTGTTGCGCTCGAACGTCACTTCCGTGCACCCATCGCAGTACAGGCCATCTTCGTCGTAAGAGTTGCCTTCTCCTGGATTGGCTTTCGCGCTGTTGTTATAGATCAGGTTCCCGTAAACGTCGCCATTCTTGGCCTGGTCGTAGCCTGTCGGCCCCACTCCCTCGAAACCAATGGCGTCCATCCCGATGTTGTCGTTGTCATAAATCACATTGTTGGCGACCACAAAGTTCTGCACGTTCCCGTTGTAGGTCGTGGTCTCGCTTTCTCCCGTGAGGCAGCCGGTAATCGTATTCCCACTGACGTTCACGCTCAGCGGAGTGGAACTGGTCCCAAAGACGCCGATCCCATAAGCGTTGCCGTTTTTTCCAGCCGTAGTCTGAATGTTCTTAACCGTATTGTTCAGGATGTTGACCCCGCTTCCGCTACCCGCAATCAGAATTCCCGCCGGAACCTCGTTCTTGCTTGACGTCTTGTAGTTTTGGACCGTGAATCCTTCCACCGTCAGATAGCTCACGCCATTCGTTGCCCCAATCGTGAATAGTCCCTGTGTCGTGCAGCAGAGAAAACCGTTACTGGATGCAAAGCTCGGCGTAGTGCAGCAAGCCACGCCCGTCCCGTCCACAATGGCCACGCCCTGCCCATTGAAGACAATGGGTGCCGACGATGTTCCGGAGTTAGCGAACGCCACGCTCTCGTTATAGGTTCCCGCCTCCACGTACACAGTGCTGCCAGCCTGCGCCTCCAGAGCCGCGTGTCCAATCGTCAGCCACGGCGAACTCGCGCTGCCGCTATTGGAGTCGCTGCCTGTCTTGGCAACGTAATACACCGCGGCCTGCGCGTTCGATGAAAATGCCATCCAGCAGGTCACAATCAGAAACACAGCGCAAATCAATTCACGCTTCAGCAGATGTTGCGTAAAGCAATGCCAGCGACGAGTCATAATGCAAAGCCTCCTCTTGAATTTCCGGTGCAGTTTGAAAATACGTTTACGCGTTTCGCATCCTCGCGGATGCATGGCGGTCCCGGTCCATCGATAAGGCCAGCAAAACTAGAAAGTGCAACCCGAAGCTCCCTGACAAAATCGCTGCTCTTCGTTTATTTACTGTTGCAAGTTTCGTATAGTATCGAATACTTTCATATGCTGTCGTTTCATGGAGAAACATTGTGGTCCGATTAACATGTCCTGTCAACCCCGTTTTCGCCCAGCCTCGGCTGGCCAGAATTGGAGCTCTCATGTCCCTCCGGGCAATCACCGCCACCCTCCTTCTTGTCCTTCTGCCCGCGTCTGCCACGCCACAAACCGCCGAACAGAACTGGACCAACTACGCCCGCATCGGCGCCTACGGCCTGGCTGCGGACAATGCCGCCAAAATCGTCGCCAACGCAGAAGAAACTGGCGTCTTTGGAATCGAAGTCGATAACGACATACCCGGCCGCTACGAGAGCTTCGTGAATCCCAAAGCCAAGCTCGACGCGATTCGTGCCGTTGCCGAAAAAGCCCACGCAGCCGGAAATTACGCCGTCGTTTACATCGCCGGAACGGAATGCATCACCGCCGACGCCGGCAAGACCGCCCACACCCTGGCCAAGGATCATCCCGACTGGTTGCAGCGCAACCTCAAAGGTGACCCCGCCATCTTCGGCGGCGGTAGCGCGTTTTGGATCAAGCAAGGCGATGAAGATGTCTGGGTCACTCCTTACGCGCCCGAGTGGCGAAAGATCTACATGGAGCGGGTTCGCCAGATTGCCGCGACCGGTATCGACGGAATCTACGTCGATATCCCGTACTGGATGACCCACTTCGACGGATGGGAAGACACCTGGGCCAGTTTCGACGACTACACCGTCGCCGCCTTCAAAAAGCAGACGGGCCTCGACGCGAAGAAAGATCTAAAACTCGGCGACTTCTCCGATGCGAATTTTCGCCGCTGGGTCGACTTCCGCATCCAGACCTTCACCGACTTCATGCAGGAAATTGACCAGAACGCAAAGTCGGTGAGCCCGAAAATTAAAACCATTCCTGAAATTTATCCCGGCATCGAGCAGGAGGCGGTTCGCGTCGGAGCCGATGTTTACAGCCTCTACTCCGTCGTCGATGTCATCGCCCACGAATACGAATTCGGCAGCGGCGATCACATGGCCTCATCGCGCACCCCGCTCGATTGGTTCCGCTACCAGGTCGGCATGCATTCCTTTCGCGCTTTTGCTCAGGGAAAGGCGACCTGGATCCTGAACTATTCCTGGGATGGCGACAAAAATGTCGATCCTCGCCAAGCCATGATGAACCTCGCGATGTCGCAAGTCATGGCCGGAGCGAATTTCTGGGATGCTCCCGGTCACTCGATGGGAGGATCAAACGACCCTGCAACCCGCAAAACGATCTTTACCTGGATCAAGCAGCACGAAAAAACCTTCTACCTGCCGCGTACTCCTCTCGACCCAGTCGGCGTCTATTTCTCACCGCAAACCCGCAATTTCTACGGGAACGAATTCCTGCCTTCCTATCGCGGAATTCTAATACTGCTGATGCAGTCGCATCGCGCTTTTCAGATCGTCACCCCGCGCACTCTAGAGCAATTTCACGGTAAAACCCTGGTTTTACCCGATGTCCGCATCCTCAGCGATCAGGAACAAAAGTCGCTCGCTCAATTCGTGAAGCAGGGCAACAAACTGATCGTCACCGGCGATGGCGCGATTCCGCTCGACGCGCAGACCGGCACTCAGCAAAACGTCATCCGCTTCACGCCGTGTCCCGGCAAAGCCTACAACTCCGCGCTGGAGGCCGATTTCGACCGCACCACTCCGCAAATGCAACAGGAATTCCTCAACGCCTTGCCCTCGAATCAGTCGGTTGAAATTTCCGCTTCGCCGTCCGTCGCGACATCCGTCGCCGAAGTAAACGGATCGCCTCACGTCTTCCTGGCGAACTTCGCGGGCCTGATAGGCGGGAAAAATCCGGTGCAGACTCCGCAAACAGACGTCAAAATAACGCTGACGCCCGTAGCAAATAGCTCCGGATTCTTCTTGCCGTTTCTAGGAGAGGTACAACAATTGGATGGCACTCAAGCCAACGGACGAATCACGTTCCATCTGCCCGCCATCACCAAGGGAGCCGTTTTTTGGTATGGTGCCAAATCTCGATAACCACCCGCTCATTGCTTCAGCAACACAACGCCGGTCTCCGGATCCATATCGACCGTCGAGCCCACAGCATTCCCATTCACATCCTCGTATTTGCCCGCGGGCAAGTTCACCATCCGCGAGCGGCTATAAGGATTCACCAGCACGAGACCGCCCGAGAATTTTCTCAACCACACACCCTGGGTCTTGATCATCTCCCCCTCCGGCCTGCCAATCGCGATCGAATATTCCGGAAAAGTAATCAACTCGCCGTAGTCCTGAATTCCTGAAATATACATATACGTACAGTTATTCTTCACCAGTAGATAGTTGGCGATCACCCACAAACGCGCCGCCTGCGAAATGTCTTTCGACGCTCCCGGCTCCTCGCCGTTCGTCATGTAACACAGCCCTTTCGACTGCACTTGCTTCAGCACATCGACAATCGTCTTCCACTGCCCAGCGCTCGGGTAGGCCGGAGGTCCTCCGTAGTTGGTAAAACCGCGCTCGTCGAACAAAAGATCCGCAGTAGTCATTAACTGGAGATTGTCTGCCGCAGATTGTCCGAATTGATAAGGCACGTTCACCTGCATGGTCGCCGTCGATGAGTATGCATGGGTGTGTTGATAGGTCGCGCCTTCCCACCCCAAAACGTCTTTTCGAAAGCGCGCGTCCTCACTCGCGCCTGAGTATTGCTGCACCCACGCCCCAAAACCGTCGTAGTGGCCGCAGCGCTGCCAATTGTTCGTCAGCGACATCGTATCCACCGCGATGCCCCCGAATCCTTGCGCCAGCGGAGCGTCCACCCACTCCGCCCACTGATACGCCTGCACCTCAGGATTCGCAAAATCCAAAGGCGCTAGGTTGCTTGCGCCAAACTCAAAGGCCAAAGTCTTGCGATCGCAAAGATATTCGAGCCAGTCCGGATGCTTCTTCTCATACCACGCGACCGAATGCGTGTAGTTATCAACCGATATCGGAATGTAAGCGCTGTTATAAACACCGGCGGGCTGCGTCGCGTAATTCGATCCCCAAACCACATCCACCACGCCGCTCTCGGCGTCCGGGTCCGGCTCCAGATAATTGAAAACCATTTCCAGATGGATCCCTGTGCTCGTGCGCGGAAATTGCTGGCCGCGCACCTCGGCTGCCATCAACGGCTCAAGTGCAACTAGGGAAGAGAACACGCAAAGATACAAACAAAAACAAGCCAGGGCGGAACGTGCGGGCATCAGACACCTCAACCTACTGCAACCGACAAACTGTAGTGATCACGAACTCGCTTCAGAATTCGAATCTCAATCCAAACTGAAAGTAGCGCGGCAACTCTCCCTGCGCATCGCTCGTTACCGTGCCATACAACGGATCCCCCACATCCGACGTGGGCGGCCCGAAGCGCGGATGATTCGCCAGGTTGAAAATCTCCGCGCGCGCTTCGATCCTCATTCCTTCTTTCGGCACGAACGACTTGTAAAGATTCAGATCAAAATTATGAATTCCATCCACCCTCAGATTCGAAAAATATCGCGGCGCATTTCCCGGAGTCTGGTCACCGGGATCCCCAACGCAGTTTGCATTCAGAAATGCCAACGGTGTCGCATCCGCATAAGTCAGGGCCGCCGCATTCATGCTGATCCCAGTCTTAAGCTGCGGACAAATCACATTCGGACGCTGCGTCCCGTTCGCCAATCTGGGACTCGCCATCGAAAGCGCCATCGGCTGTCCCGATTGCTGCGTAATCAAAGTCGCGATCGACCAGCCTCCGATCACCGCATCCAGGGCCCGATTCATATCCCCGCCAATCCATTGCTTCCGCCCGATCGGTACGTCCACTACCACCGCAGCCGCAAGCCGCTGCGGAGTATCGTTAGCGCCAATGCTGTGCTCCAGATTCAGACGATCCAACTGCTGCGGTTGGCCACTGGCCAGCGTTCCGATAAAGTTGTTTCGCCCCGCCGAAGAATTGTCCGTCGATTTCGAAATTGTGTAACTGCCCTCGAAACTCACGTGGTGCGTTGTCCGCTTCTGAAAACGAAGCTGCATCGCGTGATACCAAGAACTCGCTTCCTCCAGCATCAGTCCTTCAAAATCTCCCGCAAATTGCGGATACTTCACCAGTAGATTTCCCAGCGGCAGCGTGGTTTGCCCGTAATTCGAATTGGGCTCGTTGAAGCACGGCGTCGCCGTACAAGGAGTGCTGAAGTTGCCGTAAAAAGGATTATTCACCTGCGTCTGCAGAACGCCGCTCACGCAGCTATCTCCCGTGCAACTCGGATCCGTCGGCGTAACCGCAGCCGTGATCTGCGCCAGCAGAGTCGACGGAATGTAATCCTGATTATTCGTTCCCGACCATGGCAAATGCGTGCTCCGGTTCGCCGAGTAGTCCACGCCGACTACGATCTGGCTCGGCAGTTCCCGCTGGAACCCGAGATTCCACTGATAGATATTTGCGTCCCGCGCCGCCGTTGTGCCCAGATCGTTGTTGTTCGCATATCCCCAGTTCGCAAACTGCCCGTACTGTGTTCCTTGCGGACCGGTGAACCCATTCGGAAATGGATTCTCCAGGGTGGCCGACTGCGTCTGGAAATTATCGTTGGTAAAAAACATCGTCGCAGTTTTGCGGAACGCTGTGCCTGGATACTGAAAATTCGTCGCCGGACTCATCCCGAAATACACGCCTGCCCCGCCGCGCACTACCGTCTTCGAATCCACCATATAAGCGAAACCAAGTCGCGGCCCCACGTCCTTGCGATAGACCGGAACACTTCGGTTGTTGGATGTCGCGAAGATCGTAGTGCCCAGCAATTCCTGTGACGAAGGAATATTCACGCCATACGGCTGCAAGGCCGCCTGCGCACTGGTCAGATCGAGGTTCACGCCCGTGTCCGCTGTAAAATCGCTGAACTCGATCCGGTTGTGCCGCTCGTTATACGGCGTGCTCCACTGGTATCGCAGGCCAAGATTTACCGTAAGCCGCGAATTCACCTTCCAGTCATCCTGAAAATAGAAGCCCGTCTCCGCCGACCGGTTCGCCACCGAGGGATAAACAATCAGCGAGGTCGGCTCCTGTGGATAAGGATTCACGTTGTCCGCGTAACCAAATAGCAGGCTGGCAAAAGGGTTCCCCGTAGCATTGCAACCATCCGGCGGAGAATTCGGGTCGCAATCGCTATTTGGTGTGGGCGAAGTCACGTCGTCGGTAAAATTGAATGCGCCCGTCGGATTGGGCGGCTGAAAAAAGTTGTTATAGAAAAGTCGCTGCTCCCCGCCAAATTTCATCAAGTGTGATCCTTTCGAGATCACGAGCTGCGACGAATAACTATAGAGCGTGTGCGCGAACGTCGTGTTCAGACAGCACTGGTCGTAAAGATTGCTCCACGGTGACGCGCCCACCATGTAAAACGATGGCATCCGGTCCAACCCGTTCGCCTGCTGCAACAGCGCGGGCAATCCCTGCACACCCGCCGGCAATGAAGCATTAAAGCTCGAGATCGTCGGAATGCCTGCCGTCGCCAGTTGATGCACGCGGTCTATCGCAAAGTGGTTTGTCCACACCACGCGCGGGTTAACTGTCCAGCTATATTCGAACGATCCGTTTTGCGCCGTTGTCGGACTGCTTCCGATTCCGTCGTTATCGAAGCCGTCCCCCAGCACGCCCGGCGAGAAATAATTGCTCACGCTGCGGCTGTAACGCGCATTGATGTTCTCTTTATCGCTGAGCTGATGGTCGATCTTGATGTCGAACTGGTAATCGGGCGCGCGCACCGGAGTGCTGAAAACATAGTTATTGAATTCGTTTGTGTTTGTCGGTTGCGGGTAAAGGTTTAGAACGGCCAGACCGATCGGATTAATTTCGCCGTTCGGGATCATGTTGTTCGGAACCGCAGGCCGGCACATGCCCGTGGCGGGAGGAGTGCATGGAACCATCGCCGCCGTAGGATCGTAAATGGGATTGGCGGTTGCCGAAAAATCGCCGGTCCGTTCCCCTGCCGTCGGCACCGACGCAACATTGCTGGTCGCGGAGTCAGCCCTCACCTTTTCAAAATCCACAAAGAAAAACGTTTTGTTCTTCCTGATCGGGCCGCCCAGCGTAAAGCCGCCCTGATCGCGTTTCGAATCCGGCTTCGGATTGGGCGCGGGGTTAAAAAAATCGCGCGCGTCAATCTGCGGACGTTGCAGGAAATACCAACCGCTGCCATGAAAAGCGTTCGTTCCACTCTTCAGCACCATATTTAAGACGGTGCCCCCGTTATTGCCGAACTCCGCGGAGAAGCTGTTGTTCTGCACCTTGAATTCCTGCACGCTCTCAATCAGCGGCTCATAATAAACGTTTGAGTTCCCGCCTTCGCCTTGCTCCGGCGCGCTGATCAGTGCGCCATCGATCCGTACTTCGGCGGTAGCGTTACGCTGTCCGTTCGAAACAAAGTTCGTGCCCGAAGGATAATTGTCCGAAGTCCCCGATCCTGCCACTTCCGTAACGCCCGCTGATAGAAACGTCAGTGCGAAGAAGTCGCGATTAATCAGCGGCAGTTCCTTCACATACTCGCTGGTGATGTCCGTGCCCAGCGTGGCGTTGTCGGTATCCAGCAACGGAGCCGTAGTCGTGACGTCGACCGTCGCCCACGTGCCGATTACCCCCATTTTGAAGTTCAGCGACGCCTCCTGGTCCACCGCCAGAACAACCCCTGTCTTCTCCTCGGGACGAAAACCCGTGGCCTCGACCTTCACCGTATAAGTTGACGGACGAAGTCCGGTAAAAAAGTACGCGCCCTTGTCGTCGGTCGTCGCCGAATTCGCAATGTTGGTGCCGACGTCGCGGATGGTCACCGTCGCGTGCGGCACGACCGCTCCCGTCGCGTCCGAAACTATGCCCCGCAACTGCGCCCGGTAACTGCCCTGCGCGGCTGCCAGGGTTGCGCAGCCTGCCAGCAACCCCGCCACAAATAATGAAGAGAGAATTCGTCGACTACGGCCCATGAGGTCCTCGCAGTGCCCTGTGAACAGCCCTACCGGCTTCGCTATCACAATGTTTTCGATTAGTTACGAATAATTACGATTGGAAAGCAATACGATAGTGGCCTTTGCGTTGTCAAGCGAAATCCTCGCCGTTCATCTGTGCGGCTGAGCCCCATTTTCGCGGGAGGAAGATGGCCGCAAGTTGCCCAAAGAATTCCGTGGCCATTGGGTTTCGTTTGGTTGTATATTGTTCCCATTTGTTTCGCAATGCGATAGCTTAGACTGGGAACGATAAACGACAGACGATAGACATAAAAATAAAAACAAAGCTGTCCCGAACCATACGAACGAGGCTCTCTTGCAGAATCCGCTACAGGCACTTCTAAATTTATCCGAAGCAGAAAAAGAAGCGCGCGGCATCCGCTATACGTCGCAAGAAATCTCGCAGCAGCCCGCCAGTTGGCAGGGAACCTATCAAAGATGCCGGCAGCGCCAGGCGGAACTGATCGCCTTTCTCAACAAATCCGGAATCGAATCCGATCCCAAATCCCGCTGCAACCCCGTGGTCTTCCTCATCGGCGCCGGCACCTCCGATTACATCGGACGCACCGTTGCCCACGTCTTGCGCCTGCGTTGGTCGCGTCAGGTTTGGGCCGTTCCCAGCACCGACCTGCTCACCAACACAGAAAGTCTGATCCTCCCCGGCACCGAATATCTTTGGATTTCCTTTTCCCGCTCCGGCGACAGCTCCGAAGGAGTCGCCGTACTCGAAAAAGCTCTCGCCGCCTATCCCCAGATACGCCATCTCGTAGTGACATGCAATCAAGCCGGACGCATGGCCCAGCTCTGTTCCGAACACTCCGACCGCGCGCTGGCACTCGTTCTCGACGACTCAGTCAACGATCGCGGCCTCGCCATGACCAGTTCTTTCAGCAACATGGTGGTCGCCGGTCAATGCCTCGCTCATCTTGACGATCTCGAAAAATACCAATCAGTCCTTTCCGGTATGACCGGGATTGGCAAAGACTTCTTGCCCCGTGCCGCGGACGCGGCCAGCAAAATCGCAGCCAACAATTTCTCGAAAGCCTGCTTCCTCGGTTCTGGAGCGCTCGCCGCCGTCTCCAACGAGTCCGCTCTAAAGCTCCTCGAACTCACCGCCGGAAAAATTCACACCATGTCGGAATCAGTTCTCGGATTCCGCCACGGTCCCATGTCGGCCCTGGACAAAAGCACTCTGCTCACCCAGTTCGTGTCTAACGATCCCCGTCGTCAAAGCTACGAACTCGATCTCCTGCGCGAAATACGCAGCAAACAATTGGCGGGAATCACCGTAGCCGTAACCCCGCAACATATTCCTGAGCTGGCCACGCTGGTCGATCACCAGATCTCATTAGAAGTGCCACTCGCCTTCAGGGACGAATATCGGCCCCCAATCGACGTCATGTTCCCCCAGCTGCTCGGCCTGTTCTCTTCCCTGCACGCCGGACTCCGGCCCGATCGTCCCAGCCCGAATGGTGCAATCAACCGTGTCGTTTCGCATCTCAAGATTTATTCCTGATGTTCGACTATCAAGTTCGGCCATTTCTCTACGCCAGGTGTCGCATGAACTCCACGCCTCCCATCAACCGTCGCCTTCCGATCGCTACCCTGTGCCTCCTCGTGACCGTTTGCAGCACCCTGGTCTCAGCCCAATCGATGCTCTACGGAGCAAATCCCGGCGACGCTCGCGTGACTATCAGCGCCGACCAAATCGTCCTCGAGAACAAGATGTTCGCCGCGCGCTGGTCGATTTCGCACTCCCATCTCGCTGGCTCGGACCTCATCCTCCATCCGTCAGAGAAAAACATCCCCCTGGAGCAGGATCTCTTTGCCCTCGAGCTCAACAACGGAAAAGTCCTCCACTCGTCCGCAATGACTATCAAAGACGCTCCGGCAATCGAGGCTCTGACCGTAGAGCCCGAAGCCGCGCGCTCAGCCCAGCACTTCGCCGGTAAGCAGGTAGTCGTTCATTTCGAAGATGCCGAGAGTCAGCTCTCGATCACCTGGCGTGCAATTCTGCGGAACGGCTCCAACTACGTGCGCCAGGAGTTTTCCTTCCAGGCCCTTCATCACGATTCCCCAATTCGCAAAGTCGAGCTCCTCAACTTCAAAGCTCCAACCGCGCGCCTGATTGGCACGGTCAAAGGTTCTCCCATAACCGTCGAAGATGCTTTCTTCGGCTTCGAACATCCACTCTCTACCTGCGAAATCAAAAACGAAGCGGTGAAATGTTTCATCCCCCGCGAATTGCCTCTCAAAGCGGACCAGACCGTAACCTACTCGTCCGTGATCGGCGTCTCTCCTCCCGGCCAAATGCGCCGTGGATTTCTGAACTACATCGAACGCGAGCGCGCTCGTCCTTATCGCCCTTTTCTCCATTACAACTCCTGGTACGACATCGGATTTAACAACCCCTACGACCAAACCTCCGCTCTCGATGTCATAAATTCCTTCGGCTCCGAGCTCGTGCAAAAGCGCGCGGTCAAACTCGATTCCTTCCTCTTCGACGACGGTTGGGACGACCCTCGCACCCTGTGGAGTTTCAGCGCCGGATTCCCCAACGGTTTCACTCCCCTCAAAGCCGCCGCGGAAAAATACGGTGCCGATCCCGGCGTCTGGCTCTCTCCCTGGGGAGGCTACGAAAAAGCCAAAGAAGAGCGTCTGAAATACGGCCGCCAGCAAGGCCTTGAGACCAATGAAGGCGGGTTCGCTCTCTCCGGTCCGAAGTACTACGCCCGCTTCCGCGAGGTGACGTTGAAATTCATTCGCGACTACGGCGTCAACCAATTCAAGATCGACGGCACAGGAAACGTGAATAGCGTGTTGCCCGGCAGCGAATTCGACAGCGATTTCCAGGCTGCCATCAGCTTGATGAGCGAGTGGCGCGTCGCCAGCCCCAACATCTTTATCAACCTGACCACCGGAACTTACCCCTCGCCTTTCTGGCTGCAGTATGCCGATTCCATCTGGCGTGGCGACGAAGATCACAGTTTTGCCGGAGTAGGATCCTGGCGCGAACGCTGGATCACCTTCCGCGATGGAGCCACCTACCATGGCATCGTGCAGCAGGGGCCACTGTTTCCTCTGAACTCGCTGATGCTCCACGGAATCATTTACGCGCGGCAGGCAAAGAACCTCGGCACCGATCCCGAAAATGATTTCACCAACGAAGTCCGCTCCTACTTTGGCAGCGGCACGCAATTGCAGGAGATGTACATCACTCATTCGCTGTTATCGAAAGAAAATTGGGACACCCTCGCTGAAGCCGCGAACTGGTCGCGAAAAAACGCCGCCACGCTGGTCGATACCCACTGGGTCGGGGGCGACCCGAACAGACTCGAAATCTACGGCTGGGCCGCGTGGGCGAGACCGAAGCAGGAAGAGAAGGGAACAGGCAAGGGAATTCTCACCCTGCGCAATCCGAGCGATAAACCGCAGACTCTTTCCGTCGACATCGGCCAGGTTTTCGAATTGCCAGCGGCGCGCCCCGCGAATTCCAGCTTCACAGCCCCTGGCTCAGCGACCGCGACGCGGAGCCGATCCACGTAACTGCCGGCACGCCGCACACCTTTGCCTTGAAGCCGTTCGAAGTTCTAAACTTCGAAACGTTCTAAACTGCAAAGCGAAAAAACCGGCCAACCACGATCGCTCACGCCACCGTTGCGCAAGGAGAGAGGCTTATGGCATCCCGTCCCCCGCTACCCCCATTCACTCGCGAAACCGCAATTCAAAAAGTACGCCTCGCGGAAGATAGTTGGAATTCCCGAGATCCGGAAAAAGTTTCCCTCGCCTACGCCGTCGATTCACGCTGGCGCAATCGTGCGGAATTCGTAAACGGCCGACAGGAAATCGTCGCCTTTCTTACTCGCAAATGGACCAGGGAACTGGACTACCGCCTGATCAAAGAGTTGTGGGCTTTCACCGACAACCGCATCGCGGTCCGTTTCGCCTATGAGTTCCACGATGATTCGGGCAATTGGTATCGCGCCTATGGCAACGAGAATTGGGAATTCAATCCCGACGGCCTCATGGCTTTCCGTTTCGCCTGCATCAACGATCTTCCCATCAAGGAATCAGATCGCAAATATCATTGGCCGCTCGGTCGCCGTCCCGACGATCACCCATCGTTGAGTGATTTAGGCTTCTGACCGCCCGAAATGTTCAATTCGTCAGCCCGCCGCCACGACCTCATAAGGCCGCATCATTTCATTGTCCTCATGTTCGAGAATGTGGCAATGCCAAACGTACCGTCCCACAAAGCCTTCGAACGGCACAATAATCCGCGTCACCATCAGGGAGTGCGCCTGCACCGTGTCCTTCCAGCCCGCCTCATTCGCATCGGGAGGCTGCGCCGGCCCCAGAAAGTGCAACTGGCGCTTGGTCTGGAATAGCCAGGGCTCATACGGTTGCCGGTCAAGAATTTGAAAGCGCACCAAATGAAGATGAATAGGGTGGGTATCGTTCGTCGGATTAATCAGCGTCCAGATTTCCGTCGATCCAAGCACCGGTTTTTCCGTGACCGGCATCTTCCAGTGCGTGGCATTCAGCAGCATCATCGCCGAATTGCCGGCTTTATTGACATATTCGTTGAGCGTCAATAAGCGAGTCTGCACCGCCTGCGACTCCGGCAACTTCGGCACCGCCCGTAGCACCGCCGGCAAAGAACTCGCATCCTCCACCTTCCCCACCGACACTCGAAATTGCATGACGACGAAAGCCTCGCTCTTCAACACAAGCTGTGCTCCCTTATGCTGGCTGAAGTCAACGATAAGATCCGCCCGCTCTCCCGGAGCGATTTCAAGTTGCGTAAGCGGAACCGGCGCCGCGAGCAAACCCTGGTCCGTTCCGATCTGGTGAAACGGGATATTCTCAGCCCCGCTCGCAATCGACAAGTGATACATGCGGGCATTCGAAGCATTCAGCAGACGAAAGCGATATTTTCGCGGCGTCACTTCCAGATACGGAAACAACTTCCCATTCACCAGGATGGCATTGCCAAATACCTCTGGCACCCACGGCGATTCCGGATCGGGCGAAACCGGATAAAGCAGCTGCCCCTCTCGTGTCAGCAGCCGGTCGTAAATAATCAGCGGCAACTCGTATTCACCTTGCGGCAAACCGAGCGCATCCTCGACACCGTCGCGAATAAAAAACGCCCCCAACAATCCGGCGTAAACATTCAGCCGGTTGATCCCAAGCGCGTGGTCGTGATACCAGAGCATCGCCGCGTCCTGCTGGTTCGGATAGTGATGGACCGCCGATTTCCCAGGCACAATCCAATCTTCCGGATAACCATCGCTCTCCGGGCGGGTCTTGGCCCCATGCAAATGCACCACAGTCCGCACCGCGGGCTTATCCGGCTCAGCCCCGTGAATCGTGTGATCAATCGGCAAAAAATGTTCTGCCGGAAGCGAGTTCACCCACTCCACCAGCACCGGCTCGCCCGCCCGCGTTGTCGCTCATCGCAAAATGCTGGGCATAGTTCCACAGCGCTGTAACCGTGTTCCCATCGTAATAGCCCATCACCAGACCAGTCGTTTCCACAATCGCTGGCGGACCGCTCGGTGGCGGCCCTGGGAATCCCGTGTTTGCCGGAAACAAATCCATCGCGCCGCCATCGAACGCCAGTTGTTCGGGCGTGTAGTCATGATTCATGTCTTGCGTCGCCGCCTGCGAGCGATCCACTCGAAAAGGATTGGAGGCGCCATTTCCATTCACCGGGTTCAGGTTCGGATTATTATTCAGCAGCGCGTAGCTCAGTCCGTTCACGCTCGGTGTACCAGCAAGCGCGTGGAATTGCGGCTCTCCCTTCGGATTCAATGCCGTCGGATAAGTCCCGAAATAGTGATCGAAGCTCTCATTTTCTCCGAAGATGATCACGATGTGCTTGATCGGAGTAGCTGTTTTCGGTTCGGCAGCGAATGCCGGAGTGACCGGCCCCAGTGCGATGGCGGCGATGAGACACACAGACAACAGTTGACGCATAACCTGGTTTCCTTTCCCAAACAACGGTAAGACAAATTGCTGGCTCCGCCGATGTTAAGCAGCGCAAGTTACACCAGGGTTAAAAATTATCTACAGCAATTTCCGAACAATGCCCCTCTTTGCCCCGGGGACATATCAGCCACCATCGTTGGCATCAGACCGCCTCAAGCAAAACATCACTCTCTGCGATCGGATGCTCCATTTCCATCCATAACCGCTACGAGACCCCTGGCAAGTAGACGCCCCCCGCCCACACTCGTTAAAGTGGAATGCCATCCGGCAAAAGTAGGCGCAAGTAATTGACAGACACTGCTGAAAAAAAATCGCCGCCGCGCAGCACGTCAAGTCTATGGCGTCCTCTCCGTGTAGCAACCTTCCGGAATCTCTTGCTCGCCGACTTCGTCTCCGACGTCGGCACCTTCATGCAGTCTGTCGGAGCCGCATGGCTCATGGTGTCCCTCCACGGTGGCCCCATTTACGTAGCCCTTACTCAAACCGCATCGTCGCTGCCATATTTTCTGCTGGCCCTCCCCGCCGGTTCTGCCGGAGACATCCTGGACCGTCGCAAATTAGTCCTGGCCACCGAGTCGTGGATGGCGATGATTGCGTTTCTGATCTGCGCCCTCACCATCGGCGGATTCATGACGCCCTGGCTGCTCCTAATATTCACTTTCGCGCTCTCCGCCGGAGATGCCTTCGAAACGCCTACCTGGCGTGCGATTCTCCCCGAATTGGTCTCGAAAGACGATCTCCCCTCTGCCTCCGCTCTCAACGGAATCGAATTCAATCTCGCCCGCGCCATCGGACCTGCTCTCGCCGGCGTGGTCATCGCCGCCGCCGGAGTCGCCGCCGCATTTGTCGTGAATTTCTTTTCGTTTTTCGGAGTGCTCCTCGTCGTAGTCAGATGGAAGCGCCCCATCCGCAAGCAAACCGCGCCTCCTGAAACTTTTGTTGGTGCCACCTACGCCGCCGTTCGCTACGTCCGAAATTCTCCGTCAATTCTCGTCGTGTTAGTCCGCACCGGCGCAGTCATGTTCTTCTCCAGCGCGCTTTTCGCGCTGCTGCCGTCCGTCGCTCACAACGTCAACAGCAGCGCGGTCGGTTACGGGCTTCTCCTCGGTTGCTTCGGCGCCGGTGCCATCGCCGGAGCATTAGTCATGCAGTCTGCCCGCGCCCGCTGGTGCACTGAAACCATCGTCTCCGCCGGCATCGTGATCCTCGGAATCGTGATGGTCGCCATCAGCGCACTGCACCGTTTGAGCACCCTCGGCCCCGTGGTTTTCTTCGGTGGCGCAGCCTGGGTTCTCTTCATTTCTCTGATCAGCGCCCTGGTTCAGAATCTCTCGCCCGATTGGGTTCGCGCCCGCGTGCTGGCCATCTTCGTCCTCGTATATCAAGGCACCTTCGCTCTCGGCACCGCCGCTTGGGGAGCAGTCGCCCAACATGCCGGCATCGGCACCGCCATGGTCGCGTCCGGCATCGGAACCATCGCCACCGTTGCCCTCGCTCTCGTTGCCCGGCTTCCCGATTCCACTGCCGATCTCAGCCCCTGGGTGCACTGGCGCTTGCCAGTCGTCGTCCAGCAGGATCAATCCAGCCTGCTCGAGGGGCCAGTCCTGGTCACGGTCGAGTACACCGTCATTCCCGAACATGAAGCCGCATTCGTGGAAGCGATAAATCACTACTCCCGCGTCCGTCGTCGCGACGGAGCCTACGAGTGGGGAATCTTCCGCGACACAGAAATCGCCGACCGCTACCTGGAAATATTCTTAGTCCACACCTGGGCCGAACACATTCGTCAGCACGAGCGCCAAACCCAGGCCGACCACCATCTCGAGCAGCGCCTCTCCACCTACATCACCGGCGAACCAAAAGTCAGCCACCTGCTCTACTCTCATGCAAAAGGCGTCTGAACAAAAGAGCGTCGAAAGCAGCCGTCAAATCATCAACAACAGAAGATGCAATCAGCGGCGCAGTCAACGACGGCGTTTAGCCCTCGTCCGACGAAAACCAGCGACCAAGAATTAGACCAAGGAGAAAAATGAACCTGAAAGGAAACACCATCTTCATCACCGGCGGCGGATCCGGCATCGGACGCGGCCTGGCCGAGGCCTTCCACAAACTAGGCAATCAAGTCATCATCTCCGGCCGCCGCCAAGGGCATCTCGCCGAAACCGTCAAAGCCAATCCCGGCATGCAATCCGTAGAGCTGGATATCACCGACCCAGCCAGCATCGCTGCCGTCGCCAAGAAATTAATCGCTGACTATCCCAAGCTGAACGTGCTGATCAACAACGCCGGCATCATGCAGGTCGACGATGCCGCCGCCAAAATTGACGACAACCTGCTGGCGTCCACCATCACCACCAATCTTCTCGGCCCCATCCGCATGACCTCGGCCTTAATCGATCATCTGAAGAAGCAGCCTGCCGCCACCGTTATCCATGTCACTTCCGGCCTCGCCTTCGTGCCTCTGACCATGGCCGCCGTCTACAGCTCCACCAAGGCCGCCTTGCATTCCTATTCGCATTCGCAGCGCTACAAATTAAAAGGCAGTTCCGTCAAAGTGCTGGAACTGGCTCCGCCCTGGGTTCAAACCGATCTTCTAAACAGCAAAAATGAGCCGCGAGCCATGCCGCTCCAGGAATTCATCGACGAGACCATGAAGGTTCTGGCAAGCGACACCGACGAAGTCCTGGTCGACCGTGCAAAATATCTCAGGAACAACGCCGGTCCCAACGAAGCCGCCTTCATCACGGAATTCAACGATATGTTGCTGGCCCAGCCAGCGCATTGATCGATCGATCTATCCCGTAAGTTGGGAGGCGGCCGGCCCGCCTTTGCACCATCACGAAGCCGGCTGCCTCACCCTCCATGGTTTTCGGAGGGTGAGCCCTTCCGGCCGCAACACGCCACAACAAACATTCGGATTCCATGTTGTCGGCGGTCCCTATTTCGAAACCAAAAGCGGCAATCGGAAGAAGACCCAGCCCACGGCCCAATAGCTCGCGGGAAAACTATATTCAATACAGTTTTGGGAAGGGCACGAGTTTCACTCGTGCCGCCAAAGCGCTGAAAAGGCTGCGCGCTTTAGCGCCTGGGGTAATCGTTTGGTGCGCAACGACTCTTTCCGCAACCAAGCGTGGATCCAGATCCACCTTCGTACACTCCACGAAAGAGGCCTTGTAGCCGCATTTACAATAGATCCAAAGGCAAACAAAGTTTGCCGGCTATGCGCCCGTTCTTCGACAATTGAATCATCCAAACCCAAGAATTGCGGGAAAAATGCCCCCTAACTCCTTACGAATGAATTATGTACGAAATTGCCCCTTTAGAATCAATTATGTAGCTGCATCTCCATGATTCTAATGGTATGAAAAAAGGGGGGGGAGGGGGGTAGGCGTGGTACAGACCGGGAGCATCCCTGACATCTCCGCCGTCGGCTAGACTCAATGAGTGCAATCGGCTGTGTGGGTCGAAAAAATCACCGGACGACGCCCCGCTCGCACAAACGACATCGTTTCGAGCGAGTAGTCGAACTCCGACCCGCAATCGCAGCACACTCGATAAGTGCGGCCCCATCGCGTGAAAGCGCGGCTCAAGTTGGAATGGCGGCAGCCAAAGACAAATTGAAAAAGTGTCGAGAGTGACATCGGGCCGTTCATCGCGCACTCTCCCGCCCCAGTTCGCCGACACTAACCGCGCCATCCGTGCGCAACTTGGCCTCGTGAGCCGAATGTTCGCGAGCCGCGACTTTAGCGTCGTACACCGCCGCGACTGTTTCCAGCCGGGCGATCATGTCGCGAGTCGCCGCAAGTTTCAACTCTCGCGCCTGTTGTGGCGTTAATTCCCCCGCTTCCTCGCGTTCAGAAATCTCATGCAAACGAGCATGGACGTCGCGCAGCAGCCCATTCACGCGATCGGCATAATCCTGCTCCACATTCGTGGATGCATGATCGCTATCGCGATCCCGCGTATCCAAATTCTGTGCATACGCCGGAATCATCGCGACAAATATAAAAGCGATATAAATTGCATTCTTCATTTCCCGTCGTTCTCCTTAGTAATCCATTCCCGTATGTACCCGGGACAATTCTTTAACCGCACTCCATCGCGCTCGCGCTGCGCCAGAAAACTTACCGCATCGCGATCCACAATCTTCACCCCACCCAAGTCCAGTTCCAACCTCTCGCACGTCGCACGCGATTCGAGCACCTTCTCCAATTCCAGCCAATTGCTCCCGCTCGAGGCGGCCGCTGACGCGAAAAACCACGACCTCCCCGTCCTCCTGGATTTGAATCATCCACATAAGCAATCTCCCACACCAAGAACCTGATGGAGATTGCAAGGGGAATGCCAATGTTATTGTGTTGGAAAATAAAGGTTTACAGGAAGAGTGCTTCACGATCTTCTCGGGAATTCCCGAGATTTCGTTGCGGTTTTCTAATCATTCGCGGCGCGCCGCCAAACTAAAACCGCCGCTTATCAATCTTAAGCGCCTTAATCCGCGAGTCCAAAGTCGATGCAGGCATTCCCAACTTGGCCGCCGCTCCCGACGGACCCGACACGCGTCCCTTGGTCTCGGCGAGGACGGCTTCAATGCGCTGCTTCTCCTGCGTCACCAGATCTTCCGACAGCGGCTTGGAATTTGTCGGCGCACGCGAGAGCCAGCTTTCATCGATCGAAAAATGATCCGTCTCGCTCACAATCACCGAGCGCTCGATTACGTTCTGCAGTTCGCGAATATTTCCGGGCCACGGATACGACTGCAACCGATCCAGGCTCTTGCGATCGATGGTTTGCAGCCTCTTTCCCATCTTGCTCGAGTAGCGATCGATAAAGTACTCAATCAGCAGGCGAATATCTTCCCTGCGTTCCCGCAGCGCCGGAATCTCGATCGGGAAAACATTGATCCGGTAAAAAAGATCGCTGCGAAAACTTCCGTCCTCAATCGCCGCCGGCAGATCGCGGTTCGTCGCCGCAATCACCCGCGTATCCACTCGGATCGGTTGCTGGCCTCCCACTCGCTCAAATTCTCTTTCCTGCAGCACTCGGAGCAGCGCCACCTGCGTCTCCGCCGGAAGCTCGCCCACCTCATCCAAAAACAACGTTCCGCCATCCGCCAGCTCAAAGCGCCCGAGACGCCGCTGCAGCGCTCCTGTGAACGCTCCTTTTTCATGTCCAAAAAGTTCCGACGCAATCAAATCCCGCGGGATCGCCGCGCAATTCACGCTCACAAACGCCTGCCCGCTTCGCGGAGACCGCTTATGAATGGCCCGCGCAATCAACTCTTTGCCCGTGCCCGTTTCTCCCGTGATCAGCACCGTCGAATCGGCGGGCGCAACCTTCGACACCCGCGACAACACCGCTCGCAGCCCTGCGGAAGTCCCTACAATCTCCTCGAACATCGAAGTCTTATCGACCTCTTCGCGCAGCGCCAGATTCTCTCGCGTAATTCTTTCTTTCGAGCTCTTGCTTTCGTCGATGTCAATGCGCGTTCCGCACCAGCGCACAATCTCGTTCGCTTCATCGCGTACCGGAAACAGCGAATACCGGAACCACCTGTAAACTCCATCGTGCCGCCGCATGCGCGTCTCCATCTCGAACACTTCGCCCGACCGCAGCGCCTGCAAAATTCCGCTCTTCAAATCCTCAACATCGTCCCGATGCGTCACCTTGTCCAGAAATTCCATGGGAGGCAGCCGTTGCTCGATGCCGAAATAATCCCGCGCCGCCTGGTTCCCATACGACGCCGTCGCCCCTACTTCCCACACAAACATGTGCAGCGGAACCAGATCCATCACCTGCTGCAATTGCCGCGCTTGCTCGCGCACCGCATCGTCCGCAGCTTTGCGCTCCTCGATATCAATCGTCACCGCAATCCATTTGCTGATTTTGTTTTCCGCATTGCGCAGCGGCACCAGACGATGCTGAAACCATCGATACTCTCCCCACAGGCTTCGCAAACGTATGTCGATCTCCAGTGCCGCGCCCGCATCACGCGCCGCTTCCCATTTCTCCAGAAATTTGGCCCGATCCTCCGGATGCATCGCGATAAATCCATCCCCCAGCCCTTCTTCCAGGGTCAGCCCCGTATATTCCAGCCAGCGCCGGTTCACAAAATCCCGCCTCCCATCCGGAAGCGCGGTCCACACCATCGCCGGAATCGAATCCACAATGATTTGAAGACTTTCGGTGGGGATGGGCAAGATTCACTTTCCGTTCAAGCGCGGCAAACCCGAAACACCGCGAGCATGGCCGGAATTGTACACCGCCCCGAAACTTTCTGGTCCGTACTGTCCAGTCGTTCGCGGCGACTCTTGCCGTGTTTCACGAGATTTCGTAAACTCCCGACGCGCATGAGACGGCGTCACTCTGCAAGTCTCCCTGTTTCAACTCTTTACGTTTGGCCAAAGCCATGCATTACCAACCGCAGTCGGGTCGTAACAAAAAACTCGCGACCCGAGCAGAAATCAAACTTCCGATATCACCAGTTCTTCTAGGAGCGATAGTTTATGAAGACGCCTATGAAAACGCTTATGAAAAGCTTTCGACAATTTCTTTCGATAATGATGTGCTCGACGCTGGTCACCTTCTTGCTGGCGCCCGCCGGCATGGCCCAGGATCAGGCACCATCCTCATCGCCTTCCCAGAATTCGAATCAAACTTCCGCCCAGAGCTCGGACCAAAGCTCGGACCAGGGTTCCGACTCCTCCGGGCAAGATTCCTCCAGCAACGCGCCCTCCGCCGCGCCTCTCACCGCCGATCAACTCGACGCCATGGTCGCGCCCATCGCCCTCTACCCCGACGCTCTCGTCGCTCAGGTCTGCGGAGCCGCAACCTTCCCCGACCAGGTCGCCATAGCTGACTACTGGGTCGCGCAAAACAAAAGCCTGACTGGCACCGCCTTCGCTCAGGCCGTCGACGCCCAAAGCTGGGACCCGAGCGTCAAAGCCCTCACCGCATTTCCCGCCGTGCTCGATAACATGGCGAAGAACCTCGCCTGGACGTCCAGTCTCGGCCAGGCTTTTCACGATCAGCAAGCCGACGTCATGACCGCCGTCCAGGTCATGCGTCAAAAAGCGCAAGCGGCCGGCACGCTCAAGACGACGCCTCAGGTCACCGTCACCCAGCCGACTCCGCAAACCATCGTCATTCAACCGGCCGATCCCCAGGTCGTCTACGTCCCGCAATACAATCCGACCATCGTCTACGGAACTCCCTACGTGGTTCCTCTCTACACTCCTCCCGTCGTCTACGCAGCGCCCATCGTTTCCTTCGGAGTCGGCGTCTCCATCGGTGCCTTCTTCGGTGGTGGCGGCTTCATCGGCGGAGGTGGTTTCTCCTGGGGATGGAATAACTGGCACTGCAACTGGGGTGGCGGCTGGGGAGGCGGCGGTGGCGGCACCGTGATCTTCAATCACAACACCTACATCACCAACAACAACTGGCACAGCGGCTACTACAACAACTATCACCCCTGGGGAGGCCCTGGCGGCTACCATCCGGGCACCGACACGCACTACGGCCCGAATGGCGGATACCACCCTAACGGCTACTACGGACCGAACGGTGCCTTTCACCACGATGTTCCCGGCACCGGCCCTAATCATCAGCCCAACGGCGGCAATAACGGCAACCACGGTTTAATCGGAGGCAATGGCGGAGTCGAACACCCCGGCGACCGTCCCAACACTCCGAACGGCGGAGCCAATGGCAACCACGGCATGATCGGTGGCAACGGCGGAGTCGATCACGGCCCTAACGGCGGACGCAACGGCGATGGTGGCAAGATCGGCGGCAATGGCGGAGTCCAGCACCAGGATGGTGACCGCGACTCTGATCGCAACAATAACGATCGCAACAACGATCAGAACCGGGATCGCGCTGGCCAGGATCACGATCGCCAGAACAACCAGAACAACGCCCGTTCCCACATGGCCGGCGACCGCAACAACAGCCGCGCCGCCAGCAATCGCGGACATGAAAGCATGCAACATCGTGCTCCGCAGCAGCACCGCGCACCGCAGCAACATCGTGCGCCGCAGCGCAGCGGAGGCGGTGGACGCCGTCGCTAAGCCAATGCCAATCCGTGCGCCGATCTGAAGGTCGGCGCACCTCAGAATCGAAACCTACAAAGAATCGAAAGGAGAAACATCATGAAATCGAAATCTCAGAATTCGACCCAGTGGACTTCTTATCTGACCTTCGGAGTCCTCAGCTTAGCGGCGGTCTTGGCCATGAACGCCTGCAACAGTGCGCCTAAACAGACCGCTGTCTCGCCAGCCGCTACCACCCAGACCCAGTCCACATACAACAGCCCAGCCGAAGCCGGAGCAGCCCTGCTGGCGGCCGCAAAGAGTAACGATCCAAACGCGCTCGCCCGCGTGATCGGCGCAAAAGGAAAAGCCTTCGTCACCACCGGCGACGCCGCCGAAGACAAATCGTCTATGGATGCCTTCGTCAGCAAGTACAACCAGATGAACCGCTGGGTCGTCATGACCGACGGAAGTCAGATTCTCCACATCGGCGCCGACAATTACGAATTCCCCGTGCCGATTAAAAAAAATGCTTCCGCCAAATGGCAGTTCGACGAAGTAGCCGGCACCGAAGAAATAACGGCGCGCAACATCGGCCGGAACGAACTCCTGGCCATCGATGCCGTCGCTGCTATCGCCAACGCCGAGGAAGCCTATTTCCAGACTTCACACGATGGCAATCCCGCCCACCAGTACACCCAGCTCATAGTCAGCAACCCAGGGAAACAAGATGGCTTGTATTGGGATGATCCCGCCGGCCAGAACATGAGCCCGCTGGGCAACGTCAACGATTTCCTGAAGCCACCCCTCCCCGTTCTTCCCGCCGGAGAAGCGCAGGTGTTCGATGGCTACGCGGTCCGCATCCTCACCGCCCAAGGCGAGAAAGCGAAAGGCGGCAAAAAGAGCTACCTCGATGGCGGAAAAATGAAAGCCTTCGCCATCATCGCCAGCCCGTTGAAGTATCGCGAGTCCGGCATCATGACCTTTGTCATGAATCGCGAAGGCGTGATGTACCAAAAAGATTTCGGACCCGAGACCGCCCAGCTCGTGAAAGCGATCGACAACTACAACCCCGATGACGAATGGGCTTCAGTCCAGTAGCCCGTTCCAGGTCAAACTCGCGATAACGAATTCAAACTGAAATCGAATAAATAGGAGAATAAAAATGAAAAGCAAAATCTTGATCGTCACCATCACAGTCTGCGTAGTCGTAGCCTGCGTCGGCATCGCATTCGCGCAAGCCCCGGTCGTCAATATCTACAGGCGGCACGGAAACCTCCGAGCTGCTCAGATCGCCATCGTTCAGGCGTATCAGAAAATTGACGCCGCTCAGCGCGATAACCAGGATCAGCTCGGCGGACATGCACAGCGAGCAAAAGATCTGCTCACCCAGGCCGATGAAGAACTGCGACTCGCAGCCAACGTCGCGAACCAGGAAGGACGCTAATCGTTCTACCCAACCGGGGCGTGGCAATCAAGCGCCCCACATCGATTCACTTGTGATATTTTTCTGCTGCGGGAAGCGCGCAATCTGCGCCTCTCGCAGCTTTCGCGTTCATAGATAACAAAATGGACCTTCACATGCGCCACCCGGGACCGTTCACGCGTATGGTGTTGCGGCACCGTTCTGAGCTTTTGATGTGGGCGCTGGTCGCCGAGGTCATCGCCTCTCCCGCCGCCGATTACCATCCCCTTGTCGGAGGCGCTCTCGCGCTCGTCGTCTTACTCTCGTTGCTGGCAGCTTTGACTTACTTGGGCAGCAGAAGAGTCGTTCTTAATCTGGTTCTTCCCATCACCGCGTTTTGGCTGGTGGCCCGCATCATCGAAGCTTTTGTCGATCGCAGTCACTGGTATGCCAACCTCGCCCCCGTCTTTGGCCTGTTCCTATCGATCGCGATTCTCTGGGGGATTTTCGAACGCTTCAACTCGGTCCCGCGTATCCCCAGAACTGCCATCGCCGAAGCCTTCATCAGTTACCTCATTATCGCCATCGCTTTCTCACAGCTCTACTGGATTCTCAGCCGCTTCGTCTCTAATCCCTTCAATCAGCCCATCCCCGAAACCCATAGCGGAACCCTTTTATATTTCAGCATGGTCACCCTCAGCGGAGTCGGCTACGGTGGCATCGCCCCGCTGAATCCCTACGTCCGCATCGTGGCCGCATTAGAGACCATGGCCGGCATCTTCTACGTTGCGGTGGTCGTAGCGCGCCTGGTGTCGGCCTATCGCCCCAATCCAGTGGGACCGGTTCGCCCTACGATCAACCATTCCGACCGCGAACCTCGCGGCTAGTAGCACTCATCTGTGCCATTTTCGTTGTTGTATGATTGCGGCAAAGCCGCTGTCGTTCGGGCGACACACAAAATAAGAACGATCTTTCAAGAACGGTCTCAAGAAGGAATCGCATGCGCACGAAACTCCAATTTTTATTCGTCATTTGTATAGCCGCCAGCACGCTATCCTCAGCGCAAGACTCCATCAAAATCACCGCCGCATCCGCCTGGACCATCCCCGGCACCTTCATCGCCAGCGCCCACGCAGCTTGTCCCGACGCCTCAAAAATCAGCGACTGCTTCATCAGCCAAATGTCGAAAGCCGGAGCTCCCGCCGCCGCCATCGCTTTCGCCCGCCGTCTCTACAAAGAAAACGGCGGGGACCTCGGCATCATGACCGGCTTTCAAGCGATGGGGCCCGTAGCCTGCGCCTGGATTACCTATCCCCTGCGCGCCAACACCAACTACGGCCTGCTCTTCGTCAACGGAAAGCCGCCCATCGTGAATGTCGAAGACCTGAAACTCCTCGATCAAAAGACGATGAAACAAAGCGACCAGTTTAAGGATCTGAAGAGCGGACAATTTCCCAACGTCGATGTCTGGCCCGGCGATCGCGACGGCACAACCTGGCCGAATTCGCAGATCGGCCCCGATGGCGGAGTCCAGTTCGCCGTCGATTATCCCCTGATCAATGGATGCCACGCCTGCGCCCGCGCCGGCCGCGCCATCTTCAACTGGAACTTCGACGCCCAAGGAAAATTTCTAGGCACCACATTCCAGGGAATGACGCCGCCCCCATTGCAGTAGGCGTTCTTATCGAAGCCAACGCTGAAGCAAGACGCACACTGAAGCACGGCGCAAACTGATGCACGACGCTAAAAGGAATAATCCAACATGCTGCGGTTAATCCGCCAACTCATTCGGCCTTATCGGGGGACCCTCGATCGTGGTGCTCGTCGCCATGTTCGTCGAGACCCTCATGGCCCTCGCCGCTCCCTGGCCGCTCAAAGTCATTCTCGACAACGTAGTCGGTAGTCATCATCTCCCCAAATTCATCGATCGCCTGCTCGCTTCCTCCTTCGGCCAATCCGTAGGCCAGGGAAAACTGGAGATCGCCGCCTTCGCCGCCCTTGCCCTCGTGTTGATCGCCGTCATCGGCTCGGTCGCGTCCTACATCGACAACTACTACACCGAAAGTGTCGGACAGTGGGTCGCGCACGATCTGCGCATGCGCACCTACGACCATCTCCAGCGCCTCTCGCTCGCTTACTACGACACTCACCAGACCGGCGCAACTCTCAGCACCATCACCAACGATATTCAGACCATCCAGAACTTTGCCTCCGCATCCACCCTCGGCATTGTCGTGGACCTCATCACCATCCTCGAAATGCTGGGCCTCATGTTCTGGCTCAATTGGGATTTCGCGCTCATCGCCGTCGGCATCACGCCCTTTCTCCTCTTTTTTATGTCGCGCTTCAAGCGTGCCGTAAAAAATGCCACGCGCAATGTTCGCCTCCGTCAGGCCGACATCGTCTCCGTAGTCCAGGAAGGCATCGAATCCGAGCGCGTGGTAAAAGCCTTCGGGCGCCAGGACCTGGAAGAAAAAAAGCTCGAAGGGGTTAGTCGCGCCACCGTGGACGCCGCGCTCAAAGCCCGCCAGGTGAAAGCTCTGCTCGGCCCTCTGGTGAATATCGCCGTCGCCGGCTGTACCGGTTTTGTCCTATGGCGCGGCGCGTCCCTCATTCTGAAAGGTGCAATGACGGCCGGCGCTCTCACCGTTTTCCTCGCCTACCTCACCAAGTTCTTCAAGCCTGTGCAAGATCTCGCCAAGATGACCAACACCATCGCGCAAACGACCGTCGGAGTCGAGCGCGTGCAGGCCATCCTCGAGACCGACACCACCATTGCCGACCGCCCCGGTGCCCAGGAGCCAGATAAAATTCGCGGCGAAATCGTTTTCGACAATGTAGCCTTCGAGTACGTAAAAGAAGAACCGATCCTCAAAGGCGTCAGCTTCGACATCAAGCCCGGTCAATTCATTGGCATCGTAGGCCCCACCGGAGGCGGCAAATCAACCGTCGTTAGCCTCATCGCGCGCTTTTACGATCCCACTTCCGGCGGAATCAAACTAGACGGCGTCGACATTCGCGACTACAAACTCAACAGCCTTCGCGATCAGATCGGCTACGTTCTGCAGGACACCGTGCTTTTCCGCGGAACCATCCGCGACAACATCGCCTACGGCCGTCCCAACGCCACCCAGGAAGAGATTGAAGCGGCCGCAAAATTAGCCAACGCCGATGAATTCATCGCCGCCATGCCGCACGGCTACGACACGCTCGTCGGAGAACGCGGCCTCACCCTCTCCGGCGGTCAACGCCAACGCATCGGGATCGCCCGCGCCATTATCCGCAATAGCCCCATCCTCATTCTCGACGAACCAACCGCCGCCCTCGATACCGAGTCCGAACGCACTGTCATCGAAGCCCTCGAGCGCCTGATGAAGGGTCGCACCGTCATCACCATCGCTCATCGCCTCAGCACCATCCGCGACGCCGACAAAATTGTTGTCCTCAAAGACCACGTCGTCGCCGAGCAGGGAACTCATCAGGAACTCCTCCAGCTCGGAGGCATTTACGCCGGACTTTACAACATCCAGCTCCAACCGGGAACGCCCGCCGGCAGCGCATTCGGCAATCAGAACGCAGCTTCAAACAGCAATCCAAAAATTGCCGCAACCGCGACCCCCGATGCCGCTATCACAGCCGCCAACGCAATTTCCTACCCCACCCCCAATTCCAAAACCATCTAGTTGTAATATTGTGTGCGCGGGGGACTCCCTCGAAACGCGTTATCGAAAGCAGCCAGGACGCAAAACGATTTGGAGGCAATATGGCTCGTTCCCTGCTCGTACTTCCCGATGATTCGCCGCAGCCGATTCTCGACAGCATCCACGCCGCCGAGAAATCGCTGCGCATCAAGATGTTCGTCTTCTCCGATCCCGCCATGCTGCAAGCCGTTATCGACGCCCAAAAAAGAGGAGCGAAAGTTCAGGTCATGCTCAATCCGACCCGCCGCAGTGGTCAGGTCGAGAACGAAGAATCGCGTAAAGTTCTAAGCGCCGGAGGCGTCGACGTCATCGACAGCAATCCAGCCTTCGACCTCACTCACGAAAAATCCATGGTTGTCGACGATCGCAAGGCTTTTGTATATTCCCTCAACTGGGATCCCAAGAACCTCACCCAAACCCGCGACTTCGCCGTGGTCACCGATCACCCGCATGAGGTGGAAGAAATCAAAGCCTGTTTCGACGCCGACTGGGCCCGGCAAGATTTCGATCCCGGCGACCGTGCCCACATGGTCTGGTGCAAAGGCAATGCGCGCGATCGCATCGCCAATCTCATCGACAACACGAAGCACTCGCTCGTCCTGCAAAACGAGCGCTATCAGGATCCCATCATCATCGAGCGGCTCATCCGAGCCCGTATGCGCGGCGTCAAAGTCCACGTCATGGCGCGTCCACCGCACACCCTCAAGGAAGATAAACTCGTCGAAGGCGTCGGTGGCCTGCGTATGATGGATGACGTAGGCATCAAGGTCCACAAACTCAAGCACCTCAAGCTGCATGCAAAAATGCTCTTGTCCGATCAGTTGCGCGCCATTATCGGTTCCATCAACCTCACGCCCGGCAGCTTCGATAGCCGCCGCGAGTTAGCTATCGAAGTCAGCGACGAGAACGTAATCGAGCGCCTCCACAAAACCGTCCACAATGACTGGGAAAATTCGCATCCTCTGGATCTAAGTGATGAAGGCTTGCTCAAAGATCTGGAAAACCGCCGCAGCACGGAAGCGCTGGCCCTGAACGCCGACAAGACGAACCAGGACAAGCACGAAAAGACATAAGCGCGCTAAGAGTTCTAGATTTCCCATGGATTTAAAAAACAAGGAGAAGACAACACAGATGAAAGCAATCACCAAAGTAGTTCTTGTTCTATCCCTCGCTTCGTTCGCGCTAGCCGCCGACGATGTCGTCACCGCCGTCCACGGAACAGTCGATAAAGTGGATTCCGCCGGCAAGGTCGTCGTAGTGAAGACCGCTGACGGCACGGAACACACCTTGCACTTCGCGAAAGAGACAACCGTCCACGGCGCCGACGATTCGGCAATGGCCGCTAAAGATTCCTGGCACGGAATCACCAAAGGCTCGGAAGTTGTTGCCCACTACACCAAGCGCGGAACCGAAGACACCGCCGTCGAGATCGATCATGTCGGCAAGGGTGGCCTTAAAGTCACCGAAGGCACGATCAAAGACATCGATCGAGGCACCAAAACCATCGTCGTCAAGACCGGAGACGGCACCGAGAAAACCTTCAAACTAACCGGCCGCGCCGCCGATGACGCCGGCAAAGACATCGGGAAGGGAACCGAGAAAGGCACAAAAGTAGTGGTCTACTCCACCGAAGATGCCGGCAAAAGCGTAGCTCACTTCTTCGAAAAAATTTAGCACCATTCCAAGCAACGAGTGGCCTATTCTAACGTCGCGCTTTTGGCGACGTTAGAGTGGGAACCACAACCGTGTCCGCCGTGGGATTTCCCGGTCCCCGTCAGCCCCGGCCTTCACGGCCACGACACGCAAACCCTTCCAATTCAACAAATTCCCAACTCCTTCCCCGGAGTTAGTGACCAGAGTAACCGTAAGACCGGGCCATTCCGTTGACCACAGAATCCCATAGACTTAGAGTGCAAACGGGGAGTGTTCCGTCTCCGAGCCCTCGCGGACCGCACTCATCCATAGTTATTAGTGAAGTTATTCGTGATTCGAAACATGAACCTGAAGTCTTTACTGCTGAGTTCCGACGAAAAGACCGTGCGCATTCTGCGCCGCGTGCTCAGTGATTTGGAAATCGGAATCGAACATTGCGCCGCCGCCGACGAAGCGGTCCGCCGCCTCACCCGCCAGCGTTTCGACGCCATCATCGTAGACGGCACCCGGCCGGAAGACGCCGCCGTGATGAAGGCCGCCAAAGCCGCTCCCGTCAATAAACGAGCGCTCGCCATCATGCTGGTCGAATCCGCCGTCGGCCTCAAAGGCGGCTTCGAAATGGGGGCCCATTTCGTTCTCCACAAACCGCTCGCCGTCGAGCGCGCCAAATCCAGTTTTCGTGCCGTCCGCGCCTTGATGAAGCGGGAGCGGCGTCTCCAGTTGCGCGTCACCGTGCAGATTCCTGTCGAGTGTCAAGGCTCAGGCCATTACAAAGCCAAGACCATCGATCTTTCCGAAGGCGGCATGGCCATCCAGTTTTCCGGGCGCGTAGCCAAAGAAAACTCACTCCATTTCTCGCTCGAATTGCCCGGCATGGATCAGAAACTCGAAATTGATGGAGAGCTAGCCTGGGGAAGTGGTGGCGATCAAGCCGGCGTTCGCTTCAAGAATCCCACCGACGAGCAGCGCAACATCCTGCGCGAGTGGTTGAACAGCCAAAGTCCCGAGCCCGAGCCGGACGATCCGCCCGTCACCTGCCGTCTCACCGACCTCAGTCTGGGTGCCTGCTATCTCACGACCGCGTCACCGTTCCCGCGCGGCACCCGTGTCATCCTGTCGATCAAAACCGGCGATCTCGAAGTCCACGCCGGCGGTGTCGTTCTGGTGGCCCATCCGGAATTTGGCATGGGCGTCGAGTTCCTCCAAACGACCATCGAGCAACGCGATCAAGTGCGCGGCATGATCACCACTCTCCGCGCCAACGGCGACAAAGTTCCCGAGCTTTTAGTCGAGCCCGAAGGCTTGGAATCCATGCCTGAGGGTTTCGCGAAATTCGAAATTGTCGCCACCCAGGACTCGGGATCCGAATCCTCAGGCACGAACGAAATCTCCGGATGCGAAGATTCGCTCGTCGATCTCTTCCGTCACCAATATCAATCCCCGGTAGAAACCTTCCTGCAACAAATGCGCGAGCAGCGCCAGGCCGTCGAATCCCACTCCCGCTAACAGCCCCGTGCGTAATTCAGCACCGCGCTACACCTCATCCTGCTCTTTCAACTTTGCAATCACTCCAAAATCTTCCAGCGTCGTAGTATCGCCCTTAACCTCGCCGCTGCTGGCCAACTCTCGCAGTAACCGCCGCATAATCTTCCCGCTCCGCGTCTTCGGAAGCATGTCCGTAAACCGGATATCATCCGGCTTAGCCAGCGACCCAATCTCTTTCGCCACCCACTTCTTCAACTCTTCCTTCAGCGCCGCGGACGGTTCATTTCCATGCTCAAGCGACACGAACGCGCAAATCGCTTGCCCCTTGATATCGTCCGGACGCCCCACCACCGCCGCCTCCGCCACCTTCGCGTGCGCCACCAGCGCCGACTCCACTTCCATCGTGCTCAACCGGTGTCCGGACACATTCAGCACATCATCCACGCGCCCCATGATCCAGAAATAGCCATCCTTATCTCTACGCGCACCATCACCCGTGAAATAAGTAGCACCACCGGGAATTTGCGACCAGTATTGCGACACATACCGCTCCGGATCGCCATAAATTGTCCGCAGCATCGACGGCCACGGCTGCTTGATCACCAGATACCCGCCCGACCCCAGCGGCACTGGCTTTCCCTCCATGGTCACGATTTCCGCGACCACGCCAAAAAAAGGTTTAGTAGCCGATCCCGGCTTCGTCGCAATCGCACCCGGCAGCGGAGAAATCATGATCGCTCCCGTCTCCGTCTGCCACCACGTATCTACAATCGGACACCGGTTCCGCCCAATCACTTCGCGATACCACATCCACGCCTCTGGATTAATCGGCTCGCCCACCGTTCCCAGTAGCCGCAGGCTTTCCATCTTGTGTTTCTTCGGCCATTCGTCGCCCCACTTCGCAAAGGTCCGAATCGCCGTCGGCGCCGTGTAGAACACATTCACCTGATGCCGATCGATAATCGACCAGAAGCGATCCTGCTCGGGAGTATTGGGAGCCCCCTCATAGATCAGCGTCGTCGCGCCACACTGCAAGGGCCCGTACACAATGTAGCTATGCCCAGTGACCCAACCGATATCAGCCGTGCACCAGTAAGTATCCTCTTCGCGCAAATCGAAGACATATTTCGTAGTCAGATAAGTCCCTACCGAATAGCCGCCGGTCGTGTGCACAATGCCCTTCGGTTTTCCCGTCGTGCCCGACGTATAAAGGATGTAAAGCGGATGTTCCGCATCGAGCGGTTCTGCCGGACACTCATTCGAAGCCTTCGCCATCACCTCATGCCACCAGTGATCGCGGCCCGCCGTGAGATTCACCGTGCTACCCGTGCGCTTGTAGACCACCACATGCTTGATCGTCGGACACGACTTCAGCGCCTCTTCCACCACCGGAAAAAGTTTCACCTCGGCTCCACGCCGGTACGATCCATCCTGTGTAATCACTGCTACTGCCTGCGAATCGTGAATGCGATCGACTAGTGCGTTCGCCGAAAATCCGCCAAACACAATCGAATGCGGAGCTCCTATACGCGCGCAAGCCAGCATGGCAATCGGCAACTCCGGAGTCATCCCCATATAAATCGCCACGCGGTCGCCCTTGCGTACTCCCAGAGTCTTAAGAACGTTCGCGAACTTCTGCACTTCCCGCCAAAGTTGCTGGTAGGTGTAAGTGCGAACTTCGCCCGGCTCGCTTTCCCAGATCAGCGCCGCTTTATTCTTTCGCGCCGTCTGCACATGGCGGTCCAGGCAGTTATAAGAAAGATTGATCTGCCCGCCTACAAACCACTTCGCCCACGGAGCATTCCACTCCAAAACCTTGTCCCACTTTTTAAACCAGTGCAGATCCTCCGCCGCACGCCCCCAGAATTTCTCCGGCTGCTCCACCGACTCCTTATAAAGCGTGTCATATTCCGCGAGACTCTTAACCTGCGCCATCCTGGCAAACTCCGCCGGAGGCGCAAAACTCCGCTGCTCGTCGAGAATCGAATCGATATTTACCTGCGTGGCAGTCAAATCGCCCATGGATAACCCTCAAAAATGCGAATGGATTGTTACAACCGCGAAGCGACTAAATTCTACACCGCGCTTCTCCATGCCTATATTTCAGAAATAAGCTCTTGTGCCGTGCCACGCTGCAGCAGATAAGCTCCTGGCCCTTGCTGTCCCCGAATCGAGCGGCAAAATTCCGCCACCACGAATCCCGCATTCATCGCTTCGAGAAAAGCCCACCGCGTAGCCTCGCGCCACTCACGAGCCAGCCCGGCATCCGCGCGCTCAACCTCCAGAATTTCGCCCGGAATTTCGACACTCACCCGCTCCCGCCCCAGTGCCTCCGCCAACTCCGCCCGCCCCGGCTTTCCGCTCGGATCGAACCTCACCAAAGGAGCCAGCAGCCGCAGCGCATCCAGTGTTTCCGCCCGCCCATCCTTGGCCGCCAACCGATTGCGAACCCGCCGTGCATCGAGCGCCCATCGGACCCATAGCCGGTCCGTTCCATTCCGATGCAGCAAACTTGAAGTCTCCGCCCCGTAAAAATCAACCTTATATGCCTCGGAAATCACGCCAAGCTTTGAAAAATTGAAATGCGCATTGCGGCTCTGCAACGGATCGAAAGTCCACGTCATCTCCCGAATTCCCATCGCCAGTGCGCGCTCGCGTTGCGCCTGCTTCAGCCGCGATCCCAGATCCAGATGCCGGTAAGCATCCAGCACCGCCAGCATGTGCGAGTGAATAGTGGTCGTCCCGTGCTCGCGCCCCATGAATCCGAAGGCGAATCCCACCAGCCGGTTCTTATCGTCAAACCCGCCCACAAAAATGTTGCCCGCTGCCCGGCAGGCAATCGCCAGCGTTAAAGGCAGAACATCCTCGTCCGCCAATCCCCACACTTCTTTTTCCACCGCCCTCAATTGCGTGAGGTCTTCAATGCTTTGGATGTCTCGAATGGTAATGCTTCGACTCGTACTCTTTGAACGCGAAGCGTCTGGCGCGGTTCCCCGGGAAGTCATGAGCGGCCTGCGAAACTCATCGTTTATAGCACAGCAGCCCCATTTCGAAAGCCACCTGCATCAATCCCCGCAGCCCGTTCCGCGCATCCTAACCACCATGCTACCCTCAAACCGGAGACCGACATTACCGTGAAACGAACCACCTTTTTCTACTCGATCGCACTGACAACGCTCGCGCTGGCCAACATCGCGCTCCTCGCCTCCCCGCTCCACGCCGCCGAGCGCGGCACCATCGTCCGCGAAGCCATCATCTACCTGTCTCCTGACACCGCTTCGAACAAGCTCGGCCAAATCGATCGCGGAAGGGAACTGATCCTCCTCGACCGCAGCCGCAACTGGCTGCACGTCGAAGCCCTGCTCGGCACCAACGTCGCTCCCGATCCCGCTTTTGTTTTGGAAGAAGAAGACGAGGGCAAAACCATCAGCGGCTGGATCATCGACACCGGCATCGTCTGGTCTACCACCCCGAACGGCGACCGCATCCTATTCGGCGCGGCCGTCGATTCTGAAGAAGAAGCTAGCCGCCGCCACGGACGCCGCTCCGCCGCGCAGGAAGCGCTGCGTCTTTATCACCGCGTCTACGACATCTTCCCCACTGCTCCTGACGCGGGCGAAGCGCTCTATCGCGCCGCCGACATTAAATGGCAAGTTGACCGCGCCGACATGTTGTCCCGCCCTTCGGCTCGCGAAAAAGATCCCATGCTTCGCTACGGCATCGCCGAAGAGGGCATGAAGCAGGTTATGAAGAAATTTCCCGACAGCAAGTGGGCCCAGCTCGCCGCCTTCCACTTGATCGATAACAAACTCTGTGGAGACTGGCAAGGCTCGTCAAAGTGTCCCGACAAAGAAGCCGAGATGTACGAAAAATATGTGAAAGAACATCCTCAATCTCCCGCCGCTCCCGAGGCCCTCTACAACGCTGCCTCCCGCCGCGCCGCCCTGATCGAGATTTATAAAACCGAAGAACAACCCAAAAAATCCGAGCAATCCAAAAGCGCGGCCCTGGCTCTGGCCCAGGAACTCATCGCTCAATATCCGCAAAGCGACTGGTCATCCCGAGGACAAACCTTACTCTTCCTGGTCCAGCAAGCAGTTCCCACCTACGGCAACGCCATCCAATAATCCGCGTCGCCTAACCCTGTCATCCTGAGCGAAGCAACGACTTCGCGGGACGCGAAGCGGTTGCGGAGTCGAAGGAACCCTACCCCTAACCGACCCTCAGCCCGCTTCCGTGAAGCCTCATCCGCGCGCGCCGCAGGCCGGAAAAAGCCACGATGACTCGTGCCAACAGTCCACCACAAGAACACGCGCTCTAGGGCCTGAGGTGACCCGACGCTATATATCCGTCTCCCGCTGCGCATGCCGGCTCAAGTACCAACAGGGAATATTTCCCGAATGCGGAAATAAACTATGCACGCACTTCTGCTGTACCGAGGGATCAAAAATCAGTTCCGCCTTCCCATCCTTATGCTCAATCGCCGTAAAGTGCTCGACCGCTACGCTCCCATAAGCCTGCTGCTTACCCACCCGATATCGAAAGACGCAATCGTCAGCAGCATATGTAACTGCCACTAACCCCACGCCCACCAAAAGCGATCGCAGTGCAATTCGCTGCAGCGCACTTAGATTGTTAGCATCCGGCACGGCCTGAATTATACCCGTGACCAGCCGCCTCTCACGCCCATGCTCGTTGACAATTCTTCACAAAAATCCTGGCCCGTTTTGCCCCTGCGTGCGTCAAAGAGTAAGTACAAGAAATGATAAGATGCAGCATTAGGATCCGGGAAAGAACTGATACGCCACTGCGTCTTTCCTCAACAAACGGGTCTCGGCTTTGCCCCAGAGGATAGGCAGTTTCATTTCACAACTAAGAGGACTGTCCCTCATTCAATTTGAGGAGTGCAAGTGACGGAACAACCGCCAGATTCGAACCATCCCAAAAAGTCCGAGCCATACACCACCACGCAGCAAACCGGAACCACCTTCTCCACCGAGAATTCGACCGCGCAAAAATACGCCGTCAAAAACTCGGTCATCAACCGGTTTCGAATGACCCGGCAGCCGGCTGGCAGCAGCCGCTGGTGGGTCTGGGCGCTTGCCGTCATCGTAATCATTGCCGCCATCATTTTGTGGCAGCGTCACAGCAGCAACTCCGAAGCCAAGGCCGGCGCAGATCCCGCGTCCCGCCCCACCTTGATATCCACCGCCACCGCTCGCCAGGGCGACATCGGAATTTTTCTCAATGCCCTCGGCACGGTCACGCCTGTCTATACCGTGACCGTCACCAGTCGCGTGCAAGGCGAAATTACGCAGGTCTACTACCACGAAGGCCAGATGGTGAAGAAGGGCGACCCGCTCATCGAAATCGACCCCCGCCCATACCAAGCAGCGCTGACTCAGGTCGAAGGACAACTCGCCCACGATACGGCTGTCCTAAACGAAGCGAAGATCGATCTTAATCGCTACAAAGAAGCGCTCGATCGCAATGCCATCGCGAAGCAACAGTATGACGACCAGCAGCAAGTCGTTTTACAGGATGAAGGAACCGTAAAGAACGATGAAGGCCAGCTGGCCAATGCCAAGGTCAATCTCGTCTACACCCATATCACAGCGCCCATCGCCGGGCGCGTCGGTCTTCGTCTGGTCGATCCCGGAAACATCGTGCAGGCCAACTCCACCACCCCGCTCGTAGTCATCACCCAACTGCAGCCCATCACCGTCATCTTCAGCATCGCAGAAGACTCGCTCAATCAGATTCAACAGCAATTACGGAAAGGGAAAAAGTTGTCAGTCGATGCCTTGGATCGCGCCCAAAGTACCAAGATCGCCTCCGGCACCCTCCTGACTCTCGACAACGTCATCGATCCCACCACCGGAACGCTGAAACTCAAAGCCGTCTTCGACAACAAGGATAACGCGCTCTTCCCCAGCCAGTTCGTGAACATCCGGCTGCTCGTGGATACGCAAAAGAACATGACGCTGATTCCCACGCCCGCCATTCAGCGCAACGCGCAAGGCGCCTATGTCTACGTCATCAGCAATTCCACCGCTACCATTCGCAACATCACGCCGGGCACCACCGACGGTTCCGTAACGGCCGTAACCGGGATTCAACCGCAGGAAGTTCTCGCCACCAACGGATTCGACAAACTGGTGGATGGCGGCAAAGTCAGCGTGCGTCAGCCCGGAAAAAATAATGCCGCAGCCGGAGCCTTAGGCCAGACCGCACAAAACGGCAACAACACTAACGCCGCTAGCAGCAACAACCAATCCGCTCCCACCGGCAACTCTAATCCAGGCAGCGCTGGCCCAGCCGGCAACCAAAGCGGAGCTTCGCATCCGTGAGTCCTTCACGTCCATTTATTCTCCGGCCGGTAGCCACCTCGCTTCTGATGGCGGCTATTTTGCTCGCCGGCTTCGTCGCCTATCTCCAGCTCCCCGTTTCCGCCCTGCCAGAGGTCGACTACCCGACCATCCAGGTCGTCACCTTCTATCCCGGAGCCAGTCCCGACGTCATGTCTTCGGCCGTCACCGCTCCGCTCGAGCGCCAGTTCGGACAGGTCCCCGGCCTCAGCCAGATGACTTCCACGAGTTCCGATGGAAGCTCCATCATCGTTCTTCAGTTTTCTCTCGAACTGAACATCGACGTTGCCGAACAAGAAGTCCAGGCCGCCATCAATGCGGCCCAAACCTATTTGCCGTCCGATCTGCCCGTCCCGCCGATTTACAGCAAGACCAATCCGGCCGACACGCCGATCCTTACTCTCGCGCTCTCGTCCAAATCGATTCCGTTGTCGCAGGTAGAAGATCTCGCCGACACTCGCTTCGCGCAAAAAATATCGCAGCTCCCCGGCGTCGGCCTGGTCAGCATCAGCGGCGGACAAAAGCCGGCCGTGCGCGTTCGCGTCAATCCCACCGCGCTTTCTTCCTACGGCATCAATCTCGAAGATGTCCGCACCGCTCTCCAATCCACCAGCCTCGATCAAGCCAAGGGAAATTTCGACGGCCCGCAGCAGGATTACCAGATCCAATCGAACGATCAGCTCCTCACCGCCGCCGATTTCGCCCAGGTCATCATCGCCTACCACAACGGATCGCCGGTAAAACTCTCCGACGTCGCCAGCGTCACCAACGACATCGAGAACAACCGCCAGGCCGCTTGGATGAACGAGACTCCGGCCGTCATCGTCAATATTCAACGCCAGCCCGGCGCCAACATCATTCAGGTCGTCGACCGCGTCACCAAGCTGCTGCCGCTGCTCAAAAGCAATCTGCCCGCAGCCGTTCAAGTCGATATCTTGACCGACCGCACCACCACCATCCGCGCTTCCGTCAAAGATGTCGAGTTCGAGCTGATGCTCACCGTGGCTCTGGTCGTCATGGTCATCTTTCTTTTCTTGCGGAACGTTTACGCCACTATCATTCCCAGCGTGGCCGTTCCACTCTCCATCGTCGGCACCTTCGGCGTCATGTACCTCGCCGGATTCAGTCTCAACAATCTCACACTGATGGCGCTCACCATCTCCACTGGCTTCGTCGTCGACGACGCCATCGTGATGATCGAAAACATCATCCGCTTCATCGAAGAAGGAGATCCGCCACTCGAAGCCGCCCTCAAAGGTTCGGAGCAGATCGGCTTCACCATCGTCTCGCTCACCATCTCGTTGATCGCCGTGCTGATTCCTCTGCTCTTCATGGGCGATATCGTCGGCCGCCTCTTCCGCGAATTCGCGATCACTTTGAGCGTTACCATTCTGGTCTCAGCCGTAGTTTCGCTCACGCTGACGCCGATGATGTGCTCTCGGTTGCTTAAGAGCACACACGGCCAAAAGCAGAACCGCTTTTATGTTGCGACTGAAAACGCCTTTGAAAGAATCATCGCGTTTTACGGAAGAACTCTAAAGTGGGTACTCGAACGCCAGACCGCCACGTTGCTCGTGGCCGTCGCCACGCTCCTTCTCACCGTCGTTCTTTTCATGATCGTCCCTAAAGGATTCTTCCCGGTACAAGACACCGGCATCATTCAGGGTATTTCGGAAGCGGGCCAGGCCATATCGTTCAACGCCATGGCTGAGAAGCAACAGCAACTCGTGCACATCATCCTGGAGGATTCCGCTGTCGAAAGTCTTTCTTCTTTCATCGGAGTTGACGGCACCAACACCACCCTGAACAGCGGCCGCATTCAAATCAATCTCAAGCCTCTGGAAGACCGCAAAATCAATGCCTCCGACGTCATCCGGCGTCTTCAGACCTCGCTTGAAAAAGTCGACGGCATCACCTTGTACATGCAACCCGTGCAGGATCTCACGGTGGAAGACCGCGTCAGCCGCACCCAATATCAGTACACCCTCGAGGATCCCGACCAACACGAACTCAGCCAGTGGACCGCCCGACTCGTGGCCAAACTGAAGCAGATTCCCGAGCTTCGCGACGTGGCCACCGACGAGCAGACCTCCGGTCTCGCCGCTTCGCTCGTCATTGATCGTGTCACCGCCTCGCGTATGGGCATCACGCCCCAAGCCATCGATCAAGCCCTCTACGACGCTTTCGGGCAGCGCCAGGTCTCGACCATGTACACGCAGTTAAACCAGTACCACATCATTCTTGAGACCGAACCCGAGTTTCAGCAGAACCCGTCGAAGTTGAATGATATCTACGTCCGCTCTGCCATAGCGCCTTCCGCGCTCACCACCAGTTCCTCGAGCAGCGGCACTATCACTTCCACCACCGCGTCCGGAAATTCCGCTTCCTCTGCGTCACCCAGCCCATCCGCATCGCCCAACACCGCCACCAGTTCCGGATCGGCCAATCCCACCGCTACCGCCTCGGTCAACGGCGCAGCCGTTCCGCTCAGCACCTTCACTCATTTCGAGATGAAGAGCAGCCCGCTCTCCGTCAATCACCA
This sequence comes from uncultured Acidobacteriaceae bacterium, assembly GCA_963807725.1. Taxonomy (GTDB): domain Bacteria; phylum Acidobacteriota; class Terriglobia; order Terriglobales; family Acidobacteriaceae; genus Acidiflorens. Next base: position 72,685 of record CAWECL010000016.1, on the reverse strand, counting down.
GGGACAATTTCCCGTCGTGACCATCTCTTTCAATCTCGCGCCCAACGCTTCCCTCGGCGAAGCCACCAAAGCCATCGATAAAGCGCAACAGGAAATCGGCATGCCACTCAGCGTGCAAGGCGCATTCCAGGGCACTGCCGCGTCGTTCCAAGCGTCGTTGGCCAACGAGCCCATCCTGATTCTCGCTGCCCTCATCACCGTCTACATCGTGCTCGGCGTCTTGTACGAAAGCTACATTCACCCCATCACCATTCTTTCAACCCTACCCTCCGCCGGAGTGGGCGCCATCCTCGCCCTCCTCATCTGCGGACAGGAGCTGAGCGTCGTCGCCCTCATCGGCATCATCTTGCTGATTGGTATTGTCAAAAAGAACGGAATCATGATGATCGACTTTGCCCTCGAAGCCGAACGCAAAGAAGGCAAGAAACCCGAAGACGCGATCTACGAAGCCTGCTTGCTCCGTTTCCGTCCCATCATGATGACCACCATGGCCGCGTTGCTCGGCGGCTTGCCGCTCGCTCTCGGCACCGGAATCGGTTCTGAGCTTCGCAAGCCTCTCGGCATCGCCATGGTCGGCGGCCTCATCCTGAGTCAGGTGCTCACGCTCTACACCACGCCCGTCATCTACATTTTCTTCGACAAGCTGGCGCAACGCTACTCGTCGCATCGCGCCCCAGAAACTGGACCGCACCCGGTCCCGGCGGATTGAAATGAGTCTGTCTTCTCCATTTATCCGCAAGCCGGTCGCGACCACCCTGCTCACCGCCGCCATCATCCTCGCCGGCAGCGTAGCCTTCCGCGAATTGCCCGTCTCCGCCCTGCCCCAGGTCGACTTCCCCACAATTTCCGTCGGCGCCAGTCTTCCCGGCGCAAGTCCAGAAATCATGGCCTCCTCCATCGCAACTCCATTGGAGCGCCAGTTTGGCCGCATCGCCGGCATCACCGAGATGACTTCGTCCAGCACTCTCGGCACCACCAGCATCACGCTCCAGTTCGATCTGAACCGCAACATCGATGGAGCCGCCCGTGATGTGCAGGCTGCCATCAACGCCGCCCGCAGTTATCTGCCCTCGAATCTCCCCGGCAATCCGACTTACCGCAAGGTCAATCCGGCCGACTCTCCCATCATGATTCTGGCCCTCACTTCACCCGTGTACGACCGCGGCAAGCTCTACGACGCGGCGTCCACCATCATGCAGCAGCGTCTTTCCCAAGTGCAGGGCGTGGGTCAGGTCACCGTCGGCGGCAGTTCGCTCCCCGGCGTGCGCGTGGACGTCAATCCCACCCAACTGAACAACTACGGCCTCGGCTTGCAGGATGTCGCCTCCATGCTCAGCCGCCAGAATGCCAACAGCCCCAAGGGCCAGATCACCAATGGCGACACCACCGCCGACATTGTCACCAACGATCAGCTTCTCAAAGCGGTCGACTACATGCCGCTCGTTGTTGGCTACCACAACGGCGCTGCCGTCAAATTATCCGACGTTGCCGACGTTCAGGATTCCACGGAAAACATCCGCGCTGCCGGATTCTTCAACGGCAAGCCCTCCGTACTCATCATCATTTTCCGTCAACCTGGAGCCAACATCATCGATACAGTCGACCGCATTCGCGCCGCGCTGCCTTCCCTCAAGGCCAGCGTGCCCGCCGCCATCGACACCGAAATTGCTCTCGATCGCACGCAAACCATTCGCGCCTCCGTTCACGATGTCGAGCGCACCCTCATCATCTCGATCTCGCTCGTGATTTTGGTGGTCTTTGTTTTCCTCAGAAGTGTCCCGGCCACTTTGATTCCGAGCGTTGCCGTCCCCGCCTCGCTCATCGGCACTTTCGGGGTGATGTATCTGTGCCACTACAGCATCGACAATCTCTCGCTCATGGCTCTCACCATCTCGACCGGCTTTGTCGTCGACGACGCCATCGTCGTCATCGAAAACATCACCCGCTACATCGAGCAGGGGATGGCCCCCATGCAAGCCGCGCTCAAGGGCGCCAGCGAAATCGGATTCACCGTCCTCTCCATCAGCGTCTCCCTCGTCGCCGTATTCATCCCCATTCTGATGATGGGTGGAATCGTCGGCCGCCTCTTCCGCGAATTCGCCGTCACTCTTTCCGTCGCCATCCTCGTCTCGCTCGTCGTTTCGCTGACCACAACACCGATGATGTGTTCCCGTCTGCTCCGCCACGTCCCCGAGGAAGAACACGGCAAAGCCTTCCGTACCAGCGAGCGCGCTTTCAACTGGATCCTCGGCCGCTACGAGAGCAGCTTGGGCTGGGTGCTCGAGCACAGTGGGCTTACTCTGATCGTCCTCGCGCTTACCATCGGTCTAAACTTCTACCTCTTTTCCATCGTTCCCAAAGGATTTTTCCCCCAGCAGGATAACGGCCTCGCCTTCGGCGGCATTCAGGGCTCGCAGGATATCTCGTTCCAGGCCATGCAGGCGTCGACCCAAAAAATCGTCAGCCTCGTCAAACAAAATCCGGCCGTCGATAACGCCATGGCCTTCACCGGTGGAGGCGGCGCCACCAACAGCGGCTTTATCTTCATGGGTCTCAAGCCTTTCAGCGAGCGCAAAGCCACTGCCAGTCAGATCATCGACCAACTGCGCCCCAAGCTCGCTCAGATTCCCGGGGCCAATACTTTTATGCAGGCGGGCCAGGACGTCCGCATCGGCGGTCGCCAAAGCAGCGCCCAATATCAATACACAATTCAAAGCGACAATCTATCGGATCTCGTGCAGTGGGGCCCGGTGCTTCTGCAGCAGATGCGCAAATTGCACATCCTTACCGACGTCAATACCGACCAGCAGAATAGCGGCCTGCAGGCCATGCTTACCTACGACCGCGACACCGCCTCGCGTCTCGGCCTCACGCCCCAGAGCATCGATAACTCTCTCTACGAAGCCTTCGGCCAGGCCCAGGTTTCCACCATGTACACCGGCATCAACCAGTACCACGTCGTCATGGAGGTCGCCCCGAAATACTGGCAATCTCCCACCGAACTCGATGACGTCTACCTTCGCGCCTCGCAGGGGAAAGTCGTTCCCCTCAACGCCGTCACGAAGTACGCGCCCTCCACCGCGCCCCTCGCCGTCAATCACCAGGGACAATATCCCTCCGTCACCATTTCTTTTAATCTCGCGCCCGGCGTCGCTCTCAGCGATGCCTCCCGTGCCATCATCGATCTCGAACAGAAAATGGGAATGCCCCCCACCATCACCGGAATGTTCTCCGGCACGCTCCAGGCCTTTCAATCGTCGCTCGCGTCCGAACCGTATCTCATCATCACTGCGCTCGCCACCGTCTACATCGTTCTCGGCATCCTCTACGAGAGTTTCGTCCATCCGCTCACCATTCTCTCGACCCTGCCATCCGCCGGAGTCGGCGCCGTGCTCGCCCTCCTCATGTTCAAAATGGATCTCAGCGTCATTGCCATCATCGGCGTCATTCTTTTGATCGGCATCGTGAAGAAAAACGCCATCTTGATGATCGACTTTGCCCTCGCCGCCGAACGCGTCGACGGCAAAAGTCCGCGCGATTCCATTTATCAGGCCTGCATTTTGCGCTTCCGCCCTATTCTCATGACCACCATGGCCGCCTTATTCGGCGCATTGCCATTGGCCTTAGGCACCGGCCCAGGATCGGAACTCCGCAAGCCTCTTGGCATCACCATCATCGGCGGACTCATCCTCAGCCAGATGCTTACGCTTTACACCACGCCCGTCGTCTATCTTGCGCTCGACCGCATGCGTGTGAAATGGCTGCGCGCTCACGGCAAGGTGGAAGGACCCCAACACGCCGAGTCCCGCGCATGAAAACGAACTCGTACTTGCAACTGACTATTTGCAACTAAGGATTGGAAACAAGAGACAGGAGTCTGACACCAACGATGAAGCCCACCAGCAAATTGCGCGCCGCGATCGCGCTGCTCTCCACCGCGCTGCTCTTGCAGGGCTGCGTCGTCGGACCGAAATATCATCGCGCCACCGTGCAAACTCCCGGAACCTTCAAGGAAGTCACTCCCGACGACCTCAAGAACATGGACGGCTGGAAAGTCGCCCAACCGCAAGACGCCGCCTTGCACGGTAAATGGTGGGAAATCTTTGGCGACCCGCAACTGAATGCGCTCGAAGAGCAAGTCACCATCTCCAATCAAAACGTAGCCGCCGCCTTCGCCAACTTCATGGCCGCCCGCGCCCTCGTGCGCGAAGCCCGCGCCCAATATTTCCCCACGCTCGGTGTGTCCCTCAGTGCTACCCGTCAACGAACCGCGTCCAACTCCAACACCGGAGGTTCCACCGGCATCACCTTCAACGAATTTTCTCTCCCCTTCGACGCCTCCTGGACGCCTGATCTCTGGGGCCGCGTCCGCAACACCGTCCGCGCCAGCGTGGCCAACGCCCAGGCCAGCGCCGCCGATCTCGAAAATACTCGCCTCACCGCCCAAAGTGAACTCGCCGTCGATTACTTCCAACTCCACGGCCAGGATGCCCTCAAGCAACTCCTCGATTCCACCGTGGTCGCCTATGAAGAATCCTTGAAGCTCACCACCGCGCTCTATGAAACCGGAATCGACTCCGACGAAGCCGTAGCCCAGGCCGAAACCCAACTCGAAGCGACGCGCGCCCAAGCCACCAACCTCGGCATCCTGCGCGCCCAATACGAACATGCCATCGCGCTCTTAGTTGGACAACCCGCTTCCTCGCTGAACATCGCCGTGCAGCCTCTCAAAACTCCGCCGCCCGCCATTCCCTTCGGAGTTCCGTCAGAACTGCTCGAGCGTCGCCCCGACATCGCCGCCAACGAGCGCCTCATGGCGCAGGCTAACGCCCAGATCGGTGTCGTCACCGCCGCCTTTTATCCAACTCTCACCATCGGTGCCGACGCCGGATTTCAAAACACCGACATTACGAAATGGTTTAACTGGTCCAGCCGTATCTGGTCCGTCGGCCCGTCCATCTCCGAAACCATCTACGATGGCGGTCTGCGCCGCGCCACCGTCGAACAATATCGCGCCCAATACGACGCCACCGTCGCTAACTATCGCAATACCGTCCTCACCGCCTTCCAGCAGGTCGAGGACAACCTCGCCGCCCTCCGCATCCTCTCCAAAGAAATTCAGGAACAGGATGTCGCCATCCAATCCGCCCAGCGCAGCCTCAAACTCGCCACCGACCGCTACCGCCTCGGCATCGATCCTTACCTCAACGTCATCACCGCCCAGACCACGCTCTTCGCCAATCAGCAGACTGCCGTCACCCTCCGTGTAAACCAGATCGTAGACAGCGTCCAACTGATCGAGGCCCTCGGCGGAGGTTGGAATTCTTCCACCCTCCCCACCTCAAAGCAGGTAATTTCGCGACAGGCCCAACCGCTAGCGCCTCCGCCCGCTCAATCCACTCCCGCCGCCCAACCCTAATCCCCGGCTCGTGTCGGAGCGGGCGCCCCCGCCCGCTGCTCTCGAGTTTGTTTCTGAGTCCACATCCACCCTCCGTGCCGCGAAACAATCCGCTGCGCCGTCGCCAGCGAAAATTCTGCCGACCCAGCACCGCCGCAACGATTCCGGTCATAGGGGAACGGACCGCTCTCCTTCCAACCTTGACCCGCCCCCGTCAGCCCATCACAACCCAGCCCGATCAGCAGGAGAAATCTCCCGTTTTCTGGAGGCTGCTCTGGAACGTTTCCCCGGATGCCTCTGAAGCTGGCGTCCCCAAAAGAGCCAACCTGCAAGTCTCTCTATACAAATGAGATAGAGAAAATCTTCCCATCCGCTTCACTTTATTGTTGACATAGTTTAAGAAGCCTATTATTATCAGTCACTTCCATGTGGGCCGAGGGGCTCTGTTAGGGCATTACCTTTTCCTTCTGGCGCTAGAATCCCTTCGACCCTCTGTGGAATCAAAGTAGGTAGGCAGCAAGTTATTATTTTCAATAGAGGGAACACCTTTCATGGCAAAACGACGCGGAAACCCTAACTGGGGCAAGCCCGAGCCCATCGGGCCAGTGACTCCCACAATCACCGAATTCGAGCAGGTTGTGCACGAGTACAAACTTTCCCCCGACCAGTATTTGCGGTCAACCCGGCTGCGGGAATGGGCGCGCCGGAACAAGAACTCCAAGTACATCCCCGAGCCTCTTCTGGAAGCCTGGGGTTTCGAGATCGAATCCACCCTGTAACGCAAGGATATGAGCTTAGAAGGGGTCGCTGGCAAAGCGACCCTTTTTCATTGCCCGAACAAGCCACAGCTCTAACCTCTTTATGTCGACCCCGACCGCGAGTATGCTTACGTCATGAAATTCGCGGGCTCCGATCTGGTAGGTCTGATCGTCGCTGTTAGTTTCGCCGCCGGGCTGAACATGTACGCGACCGTTGCTACCCTGGGCCTGCTATCTCACGCCGGGTGGATCGATCTTCCTTCCGGACTGCACCTGCTAACCAGTTGGTGGGTCATCGGAGCTGCCGTAATCCTTTTCTGTATCGAGCTCGTAGCCGACAAGATTCCAGCCTTCGACCTCCTCTGGAACGCGCTTCACACTTTCATCCGCGTCCCAGCAGCTGCCCTCATCGCCTACGGAGCAACCTCGCATCTGGCACCCGAAAAACAGTTGCTCGCGACCTTAGTCGGTGGCGCCATAGCACTGGCTGCCCATGGAGGAAAAACCGCCGCCCGCGTTGCCGTCACCCCGTCTCCCGAGCCGCTGTCAAACCTCGCCCTCAGCGCCGGAGAAGACGGTGTGGCCATATTTCTAACCTGGCTCGCGTCCCAACATCCAATAGCAGCCGCGACCGTAGCCGTCGCCATGTTGGTCGCGATCGCAGTCGCCATAAGATGGGTCATTCGCGCCATGAGAAAATTATTCCAGGGCGCAGAAGAAGAATTGAAACCAGAAAAGCATCACAAACTGAACGCCGCCTGATTTTTCGGATGGCGCAGCGCTCGAGCGCTCCGGCCCATCTGCAACTGCGACGGTCTTAGCCACTGAGGTCTCCATGAATCCGACACCTTTCACCGACGTTCCTACTGCGATCGAAGAAATCCGCGCTGGCAGAATGATCGTGGTCATCGATGACGAAGACCGCGAGAACGAAGGCGACCTCACTCTGGCCGCCGAAAAAGTCACCCCCGAAGCCATCAACTTCATGGCCAAACATGGACGCGGTCTGGTCTGCCTTGCCATGACCGAAGAGCGCCTCGACCATCTCCGCATCGGCCCCATGACGACCGAAAACACCAGCCAATACGGCACCGCTTTCTGCGAAGCCATCGACGCGCGCCAGGGAGTCACCACCGGAATCTCCGCCCACGATCGCGCCCACACCGTCAAGGTCGCCATCGATCCCGCAACCCGTCCCACAGATCTAGCCCGTCCCGGCCACATGTTCCCACTCCGAGCCCGCAAGGGCGGAGTCCTCGTCCGTGCCGGTCAAACTGAAGCGTCCGTCGATCTAGCCCGGCTAGCCGGACTGGTCCCCGCCGGCATCATCTGCGAAATCATGAAAGACGACGGCACCATGGCCCGCGTCCCCGACCTCATCGAGTTCTGTCGCATTCACGAAATGAAAATGCTGACGGTCGCCGAATTAATCCGCTACCGTATGCGCAACGAACGCTACGTCCATCGCGTGGGCGAAGCCATGGTCGAAACCAAGTTCGGAGAATTCCGCCTCATCGCCTACGAAAGTGAAGTCGACGGCGGCGATTCCCACATGGCCCTGATCCGCGGAGACATTGAACAAGCTACCGAGCCCGTCTTGGTTCGCATGCACGCCCATTGCCTGCCCGGCGATGTTTTCGGATCCATCGGATGCGACTGCCACGCGACTCTCGAAGCGTCCCTGCAAACCATCGCGGAAGAAGATCGTGGGGCCCTCATCTACCTTCACCAAACCGCCAAAGGATTCACCACCGAAAAAATCGGAGACCAATCCTTCTTATCCTTTCATCACGAACGCCGTCATCCTTCGCACCCGGAAACTGAACGCAAGATCCATCGCGAAATCGGCCTCGGAGCCCAGATTCTCTCCGATCTCAACCTCAAACGAATCCGCCTTCTCACCAATCACCCGAAGAGAGTGGCGGGCCTGGAAGGCTTCAACATAGAAATAGTCGAGCAAGTCCCCGTGAAACTAGCGACCCCCAGGCATTAATCTTTTGGGGAAGGGCAGGAGCCTCAATGATCCGTGTGGTGACGGGGCTTTGCCCCGTCTGAGAGCACTGGGAACGCTTTAAGTCTGGGTGTAAGCCTTTGCCGCTCCGTGGAAGGGCAGGGCTTCAGCCCTGCCATAAGCTGCGCCTTTAAATCACTCCGCAGCAACCCTCCACCGGAAATCCACCTCCAATCTCCGGATGTGCACTGAATTGTGTTTCACATATCACGGTGCTACCATCCGAACATATGGATCAGCAGGATCAAGATAATCAGGAGGCAGTTATGGCGGATCGTGATGGCGGCGGTGGCAGCTTCTTGTGGTTTCTGGCAGGGCTCGGAGTCGGAGCCGTAGTCGGTGTCCTATACGCTCCGCGCACCGGAGACGAAATGCGTGACGTGATTCGCTCCAAAGCTCAAGAAGGAGCCGAGCGCGCGCGTCATCACGCCCGCCGCGCTAAGGAACAGGCCAGCGAGTGGGCCGATCGCGGTTCCGATGTGCTCAATCAGCAGAAGGATCGCTTCCGCACTGCGTACGAGGCCGGACGACAGGCCTACAACGAAACCACCGCAGCCGGAGCCGAGCCGCAAAAGAATCTCTAACTCGCGCCCGAATAGGGCGCAGAGGCGCAACTACGCAGGCGCAACTATGAATGAAAATCTCCTGATGTATTTTATCGCGGCCACCACTGGTGCTGTGATTATCCAGGCAGGAATTCTAATCGGCCTCTATCTTACCGTGCGCAAGAGCACGGCCAAGATGGAAGCGCTCGCCGATCAAGTGGCGACCCGCGCCCTGCCCACCATCGAGACCCTGCAAACCATGTTGGTCGACTTGCGTCCCAAGCTCGACGTCATCAGCGTCAACGCCGCCGAGTCCAGCAATCTGGTCCGCAATCAACTCGCTCGCATCGACGCCACTCTAACCGACACGCTCGATCGCACCCGGCTGCAAGTCATCCGTGCCGACGAACTCCTCAACCGCACCATGGACAAAGTAGAAGACACCACCGAAATCGTCCACAAAACGGTTGTCTCTCCCCTTCGTCAAATCAACGGCCTCATGTCCGCCGTCAGCACCGGAGTGGAAGTCCTCTTCGGCCAAAAGAGACGCCACCCAAAAAATGGCACCGGCGTTTCTCAGGACGAAGAGATGTTCATCTGACATCAATCGTTGTGGTGACAATCAGTAAAAAATCAAAGCCAGTTAATACAAGCGACTAACCCGAATCCCCGCGAACCCGCCTAGTCAACACAAGCACCCAAGAAACGTTGCTCGTTTTCCCCCCGTTGCCCCCTAGAATGTTCCAAACATTCCTTGCTTTTATTGTTTGAAACAAAACGCGCTCCACATGCAACGAGACTTCACATCCAACGACGTGATCGCACTCACCGGAATCACCGCCCGCCAGCTCCAATGGTGGGACGAGCAGGGCATCGTCGCTCCCGGCCGCCGTGGCCATCGCCGCGTCTACACCTGGGATGAACTCGTGACCGTCGCCGTCATCTGCCAGCTCCGCCGCCGTGGATTCTCGCTGCAGCGCATGCGCAAAGTCATCCGCTTCCTGCAGGAGGAATTCGGCACCAGCCTCGCTGTCACCGTCAGCGCCTCTTCTGAGTATCACCTGCTGAGCGACGGCACTCACCTGTACCTGCGGACTTCGGCCCGGCAAGTCGTCGACCTTCTGAAAAACGCTCGCCAGCCCATGTTCGATATCTGTCTGAGCGACGAAGTGCGCCGCGTGCGCGCCCAGATTCAATCACGTAAATCTGCGGTTTCGGAACGCTCCCGGCCTCTACGCCGGGCGCGTCGAGCATAAACGGAAAGCGGGGGAACTATGACTATGATGATCGGTGAATTGAGCATTATCAACGAGTGGATTCCCGAACAAATGGAGCCCGGTACCGTGTTCGTCCTGGAAAACGCGGGCGAAGTAGGAGAGCGCGAAGATCCTTACTGGGCCGTGCTTTCCTGTCCGTCCTGCGGAACGCTCGGACTCATCACCCGCAAGCAAATGGCTGGCCTTCTGCCTACCATCTGCGGCTCTGCGCAATGCTCCGCGCAATTTTTTATCAAGGACGAGGAAATTACTCCCCGCAAACCGTTCTAGCTGTCGCCTCGCATATTGGCCTCGCAATGCCGTCACGTCCAGCCGTTCGCTTTTTCCACAGCGTCCGCCGTCATACGCCCGAAACTCCGCAAACAAACGCTTGTGCCCCGCCCGCCAAAAGCGGAGAATGAGCCTACTCACAAGGAGGCGCTTTTTTGTCCGACCGCAAGTATCGCCAGCGCGGGTATCAGGATTCCGGTGGCGGCGCAAAAAAAGAGTTCGACAACCCGTCCGCCAACAAAGCTCCCAAAAAAGAAAACACTTTCGGACCGCGGCCCCTCAACATGCCCGGCACTCGCACCGTTTCCCGTTGCGCCGAGTGCGGAGCGCTCCTGCAGAATCTCACCGATCCCGTTGGCCAATGCCCCAAGTGCGGATTCGATCTCCACGCCTGCAAGCAATGCGAGCACTTCGATCCCTCCAGCCGCTTTGAATGCAATCAGCCGATTCCCGCTCGAGTCTCGCCCAAAGACAAACGCAACAACTGCTCGTTCTTCTCTATCCGCGTCATGGTAGAAAAAGAAACATCGAGCAAAGCCAGCCAGCGTCCGGCCGCCGCCCGCACCGCCTTCGACAATCTATTCAAAGACTAAAGACCAAGACTAAGACCTAACACTTGCGACCTGACTTCCACTTCCCACCGGCACCAACCGCATCAGCAATCCATTCAGCAGAATCGAAACCACCGAAGCGGCCAGCGTCGCGTTGTAAACATCGCTACTGACCAAGTGGGCATCGCGAGCGACCTGCACCAGCACATACGAAAACTCGCCAATCTGGGTTAAGCCCAAACCCACCACCAAAGCCGTCTTCCACGTGGAGCGAAACAGTTTCACGACCAGCGTCCAAATGACAAACTTTCCCACGACGGTCAGCCCGACAATCACCAGCAGCAGCGAGGGATTCGAAATAATCACCCGCGGATTCACCAGCACTCCCATGGTGACGAAGAAGAGCGCCACAAAAGCGTCGCGGAGCGGCAGCATATGTTTCAGCGTTTCTTCGCCGGCATTCGATTCGCTCACCAGCAAGCCGGCCAAAAATGCCCCCAGCGCCAGCGACAACCCGACCGCCTCCGTAATCGCCGCGGTTGCGAAGCCAAGCGCCAGCGCCACCAGCACAAAGAACTCCGGATTATCCTCGGCAACCACCCGCCGCATTAAATGCGGAATCAGCCAATACGCTGCGATCATGATCGGAATCAGAATGCCGATGCTCTTGCCCAAGCCAATCGCCAGAGCCAGTAAGCGTCCGCCATTGATATCGCCGATCGAGGGCAGCAGAATCGTCAGCACGACCACAGCCAAATCTTCGACCAGCGTGATGCCGATCATGATCTGTCCCTTTTCGTGCTGCATCAATCCGCGTTCCACCAGAAAACGCGACAGCACCATGGTGCTCGCCACAGAAACGATCGCGCCAATCGCCGCTCCCTGCTGCCAATTCCAGTGGAGCAAACGACCAACGCCAATTCCCATGCCGATCGAGAGGACGATTCCCAACGGCGCGCCAATCAGCGCGACCCACTTCACTTTCAGCAGATCTTTGAACGAAAACTCCAGCCCGATCGAATACATCAGCAAGATCACGCCAACTTCCGCGAGCCCTTCGAACTGATGTACGTCCGAAATCGTCACTCCTGGAGTGAACGGACCAATAATGATCCCGCCTAAAACGTATCCCAGAATCAGGGGTTGACGAAGTACGCGGGCAATCGCGCCTCCAACAACTGCGGCGCCAAAAATGTAGGCCAGATCGCGATAGAAGTAGCTAGTCTCGGCAGTCACCGAGCCATGCTAACCGATGATGAAGAAGAACGGTAGAGCTACAGCGCAGGCCATCTATACTCTCGCCTCGCGCATAATTTCTTCACTTCTCCGCACTCTAATTTTCACTTCAACGCTCGACCCCAGCCGGTTGATGATCGACATCAGTCGGTGAACCGTGAACCGATCGAGGTTCGCATTCCGGATCCGTGGGAAATCTGCAGCCGCAATGGCTGTCTGGAGTTCCGCGGCGCGTACGGTCAAGCCCTCCGAGTAACGTCGAACTTGATTAGCTCTTTTTACGCACTGCTTACACCAGAGGAATACCGGCGTTCTTCCCTTCGACGCGGAGCAAAATGGATGAGCAGATTTCTTCTGCCTGTGTTTACTGTTTGGATATTAATGCGTGTTTACCACTACCCCCCTCCCCCGGCGCGATTGGAATCATGGGGTTGGGAGGGGTTATCTATGGCAAAGTACGTGATCTAAGGGACTTATTTTCAAAGTATTCCGGAACATGGGTTTAGGTCGATTTTGGGTTGATTTCTACCGAAAGCTGTAGCTTTCGGATGTTCGGGGAGACGGTCGATTTTTGTCACCATGTTTACTCTATCGTTAACGCGTAATCTGCCCTGGTTGCGAATACTGAGTGGTATTGTGCGCGGAACGACGACAGGTTGTCCAGGATGGCCGTCACAAGCTAGTTGTGACAATTGAGGCAACGGGGTGAAGGTCAAGATCAGGTTAAGAACTGACGCTGCTCTCCTGCGGGAGATTCGCCCCCTTGCGGCTAAGGATGACAAAGCCTTTGGGATGGGATTTGTCACAAAGTTGGAGTGATGGGGCGCACTTACAGGTCTGCTTCTGCGTGGGATTATTGCGATTGGGATGTTCTCGTGCCTGGGGGTCTTTGGTGGTTGGTTAGACGCGGCTTGCCGCCTCGATAGGGTGACCGTTGTTTTTTCCAACGGTCGGGCTTATCTCGGGTTCAGGTTTCTTATATGGCTCATCTTTTTTGCCCTGCTGATGTTCTCTTCGTGCTTTGTGACTTCTTTTTCTTCTTCTTATATCTCTTCTCCATCATTTTGTTTTCATATTTCTTATACAAAACAGGAGATCGAAAATGCCTTTATATCCGGAACGGATTGCTCGATGTCAGCACATTAAGATTAATGGGACGCAGTGTGGATCGCCGGCTCTGCGGCTAGAGAAATATTGCTTTTATCACATGCGATGGTTTTATCGGACGATGGATATTCATCGTCCGGTGAATGAACCGGCGCGGGTTACGTCTCCTACTCTGGAGGATGCGAATTCGATTCAGGTGGGGCTGGCTGAGATGGTGCGGATGCTGTTGGACAAGCAGATCGATCACAAGACGGCGGCTTTGGTTTTTTATGCGCTGCAGACGGCGGCGAGTAATGTCAGGTACACGTCGTTTGAGCCGCCGCCTACGCATGTTGTGATTGATCCGGAGTGCGTGGAGGGGTGTCCGATTGGGGCTACGGCTTGGTCGGCGGTGGAGGGGTGCCGGTTCGATGAAGTGCAGGTGAACAAGACTCCCGAGGACAAGCAGAGCGAGAGGGAAGATGCAGAAAAGGCATACCACGAGCGCATGAGGTATATGCAAGAAATGGAGGAAATCGATCCGACATACTCGTCGGGTCCGTACGAGGAGGTGCTGAGGAAGGTGCGAAAGGGAATGGCCGAGCGGCGGCTGGCTGGGGCCATGGTTCCGACGCAGAGACGGTCGACGGACCCAGGGTATGCGGGTAAGGGAGGCAGCTGAGTTCTCGCGAGCGAGAATTCTTCGGGTGGTTCGGTGCGAGATTCCTGACGACGTCGCTAACGAAAGTTTCGGTCAGGGTTTCTGCGTGGGCCGCAGCAGTACTTCGCTGGCGAAGGATTGCGGAGCTTGCGTCACCAGCATCGCGACCACGTGAGCTACGTCTTCGGCCTGCAGCATTTTGTCGGCGTTCTTCCCTGGGTGCGGGCTGAAGTCTGTGTTCGTCGATCCCGGGCAGATGACCGACAGGCGGATATTGTGCGGGCGCAGTTCTTCGGCTACGGAATAGCTCAGCCCGTTCAACGCCCACTTTGACGCGGCGTAAGCGGCTCCGTTGGGCAGGGCGTTTTTTCCGGCGAGCGATGAGATGTTGATGATGTGACCGTTGCGGGCACGGATCATGATCGGCGCCAGGCTGCGGATGCAGTAGTAGACACCGCGCAGATTCGTGTTCATCACGCGGTCCCAATTTTCGGGAGCGAGTTGCACGAGTGGGCCACTCTCGCCTCCGATGCCGGCGTTGTTCACGAGTATGTCGAGGCGGTGGAAGTTGCGGTCGATGCGCTCGCCGAGCGCTTCCACGGAAGACAGATCGGTGACATCGCATGCGATGACAGAACCCTGCCCTCCGCTGTTCTGGATGGCCGCTGCGGTCTCGTCGAGCGTTTCGCGGTTGCGTCCGCAGAGCACCGTGCGGGCGCCAAGTTCGGCGAGCTTCATGGCGATGGCTTTGCCAATGCCTCGCCCGGCGCCGGTTACGAGGGCGACCTGGGCGCTGAGTGGCGGATTCGACGCGGTGCCCGTTGCCGTATTCGTTGTAGTATCCATCGCCATTTTCATCACCCCAAGTCCTCTTGCAGGAGAGCTTCAGCAAAGTCACTGGCAGAATTGCCGGTTTGATTCGTGGCCTTGTTCCGCTTAGCCTGCAGCGGGTACGTAGCGCTCGAAGCCATACCGTTGTGTCAGCCTGTATTGTGCATCAGAACATCCACCCGATGTAGCCCGCAGCGGGCTGGGACCGGTCTACGCGGGGTTTTGTTTTTCTGCATCTAAACAGGTACGAGGGGTAAAGCGAGCATGGCTATTGCCTTAGCGGGAGTACATCCTTATAATCCGCACACCGGAATAATGTTATGCCGCAGAATGTTTGCGGCGGTCATAATTTTGGGACTAGGCGGAATCAGTCTCGAACGGTGTGGATGAAGGACTGTTTCAAGGTGCGAGCCCGGCACCAGGCTTGGGTGGAATCGGGCACGATGTTTACTCCAGCTTCCCCGAAGAGTTAAGGAGCTACAGGAATGAAGAAGATCTTGCTTGCGATGATGCTGGTACCTGCGGTTACCGCCGTCGCTCAAACCGCAGCGGCGCCCGCGTCATCCGCGCCGCAGCAAAGCGCGGCACCGGCACCTGCGCCGGCGCCGAAAAAAGAGATGAAAGATCCGGCCGAGTACAACGCATACATGGGCGCGGAAGGGCAGTCTGATCCGGCGGCCAAGATTAGCGGCTTTGAAGCTTTTGTCACCCAGTATCCCAACAGCGCATACAAAGAAGACGCATTGGAAGCTCTGATGGGCGCGTATCAGAAGACCAACAACACGGCCAAAGTGCTGGATACGGCGCAGAGGATTTTGGTGATAGACCCGTGCAGCCTACGTGCGCTGGCGGTGCTCACCTTCACCAAGCAGTCGATGGCTACTGGTCCCGATGCCCAGAAAAACTTGACCGAAGCGGGGCAGACTGCGGAAAAAGGTTTGCAGTGTGAGCAGACGGCGACCAAGCCCGATGGCATAACGCCAGCCGATTGGGAGAAGCTGAAATCGACGACCGCGGGAATCTTCAACAATGCGGCCGGCATGGCTGCCTACTCCGCTAAGGATTTCGTCAAGGCTGAAAAGTATCTGCACGCTGCGGTGGCAGCTGACCCGGTCAACTTGACGGAAGTCTATTACCTGGCGCTGGCCGATTTGTCACCGGGAGCGGGTGAGAACGATCCCGAGGGACTCTTCTACGTGGCGCGCGCTGCCGCTCTGCAGCCCGACCCTGCGGGCAAAGCCAAGATCGTGGATTTCGGCAAGAAAAAATACACGAATTACCATGGCAGTGCCGACGGCTGGCCCGACGTGCTGACAATAGCCAGCACGGCCACAACGCCCCCTGCTGATTTGTCCACCAAAATTACCAAGTACGTCCCACCGACCCCGGCGCAACAAGCAGCGGAGCTGGTCAAGACCAAAAAGGTAGAAGACATGAGCTTCGCGGAATGGCAGCTCGTGCTTTCCGAAGGCGCGCAGGAAGATCAGGACAAAGTGTGGAGCGTTCTGAAAGGGAAGCCGTTGCAGATGGTGGCTCATATCATCAGCATCGACTCGACGAGCAAAACCGCCACCAAGATGATGTTGGCGGGCAGCTCGGATGATATCGACGCGAAGCGCGCGGATATCGATCTCACCATGTCGGGCGTAATTCCCGCCAAGACCATGCCGAAAGAAGATACGGATTTCGAGTTCCAGGGAACGCCGGTGTCTTATGTCGCCAAGCCGTTTGTGGTGACCATGGATAACGGCGCCGAGCTGGTGAAAGCGGGGCCGAAACCGGCGACGGGCCATAAAAAGCCGGCGGCGCACTAGAACGGCAGGTGCCAGAAAACCGAAGGCGGTCCTTTTCCGGGACCGCCTTTTCTTGTTTGATTTTCTTTTGCGGTGGTGCTGATTCTAGCGGGCTTGTTTTCTTTCCAGGTTCGTGGGACGGGCGCTGCGGGGAGGACGCTTAGCTCCAGCTCGCAACGGGCGAACATCGATCTTCAGTTCCTGCATGGTACGGCTGAGGGTGTTGCGGTGCATGCCCAACTGCAGCGCTGCCTTGCACTGATTGCCGCGGTTTTCTTCGAGCACGGTCACAATAAAACGTTTCTTAAACTCGCGGACCGCCTCGGAGTAGAGGATGTTGCTTTTGTACATCTGAAGAATGAGTGCTTCCAATTGATCTTTCACTAAATGCCTCGTTTCCGCACATTCGTAAATCCAGGTATTTCGACAACAAACGATTACTTCCCCTCGCCTTAGCGCCCAACGGATCGCGGCTGTATTTTGTAGCCTTCCGCGCGCACATGGCGCATGTAATCCAACCCCTGGTAGAAGCGGGCGCGCAATTCGGTAGGCGCGACCCAGATCGCCGCCCTTCCACCTACCAACAAGTACGGAGCCAGCTCAGAACCCTCCAGCCACGTTGCCGCCGGCGCAAATGCGGTGATGGCGGTGAGCACGATGGCCACTACCAGAACGCTTTTCAACAGACCGAGCACTGCTCCCAGAAAGCGGTCGACCGTGCTGAGGCCCGCTTTCTTCATGGCCAGCTTGGCGATCCGTCCTAAGATGCCGGCAATGATCAACACCGCGAAAAAAATAATGAGGAAAGCTACGACCTCGCCCACCCAGGGCGACTTCAAATGGGGCGCAAACGCTTCCGCCAGGCGCTGATACTGCCAGGCGGCCAGAATGTAACCTACCACCAGGCCTGCCAGCTTAAAGGCCTCATGGAAGAAGCCTTCAATCGCGGCAGCAATCACGGAAAAAACGATAAAGCCAAGGATGATCCAATCCGCAATGTTCATGATTCGTCGGAATTCGCGGGCTAAATTTCCAACTCGCGTCCGGTTAGTTGACGGTATGCCCCAAGATATTTTTCGCTGGTGCGCAGCGCGACGTCGTGGGGGAGGGCTGGCGCCGGCGGTTGTTTGTTCCAGCGAATCTCCTCGAGGTAGTCCCGTACATACTGCTTGTCGTAAGAATCCTGCGCCTTGCCCGGTTGGTACGTGTCTGCCGGCCAGAAGCGGGAGGAATCCGGTGTGAGGACTTCGTCCGCCAGGGTGATGCCCTTGGCGGTCTGCCCAAATTCAAATTTGGTGTCGGCAATGATGATGCCGCGCTGCCGCGCATAATCGGCGGCTTTTTTGTAAATACTGAGAGTGAGATCGCGAAGCTGCGCGCTCAGCTTGGGATCGACCAGGGTGCACATCTCTTCGAATGAAATATTGATGTCGTGCCCGGTGGTTGCTTTGGTTGCGGGGGTGAAGATGGGCTCGGGGAGCTGATCGGATTCCTGCAATCCTTTCGGCAATTCGATGCCGCAGACTTTGCCGGTCGCTTTGTATTCTTTCCATCCGGAGCCGGAGAGGTAGCCGCGGGCGACGCACTCGACGGGAAACATATCGGCACGCATCACCATCATGGAGCGTCCGCGGAGTTCGTCGGCATGGGCACGAATCGCCGCGGGGTACTGGTTTACATCGGCGGTGACGAAATGGTTGGGAACGATGTCTTTGAGGAAGTCGAACCAGAAGAGCGAGATTTGCGTGAGCACTCGACCCTTGTGCGGAATGCCAGTCGCCAGAACATAGTCGAACGCAGAGATGCGGTCGGTGGCGACGAAGAGCAGGTGATCGGGGTCGAGGTTATAGACATCGCGAACTTTCCCGCTGGCGTGTAAGCTCAAGTTCGGGATAGTCGGTGCGAAGCAGGACGGAATCCAGGATTTCGGGGCTCATAGTTTTGAACTCAGTTTTGAACTCAGTTTTGAACTCAGATTCAGGGTTCAACTTTGCGGATCGCGCATTCGTTTACCGGTTGAAAACTTTGCGTATTCTAGCCTTCGCGCAAAATTTGTCAATGCTTTCAATTTCGTGAAGTAACGCACACTGGGAACGGTCAGACGAAATGTGTTGACAGTTCCAGTGTAAGCCAGAAGGCTTGCCTGGCGCAGGTTTTCAAAAGACCGCGATGTGGAAAAACTGAGGAAGGCTCTGGAAAAAAAGGCAGTCAGTTTTCAACTCGAAAAGCAAGAGCGAGCAGTGGTTGTCAATAGGGATCGGTTGGTATGTTGAGTGGGCGGCGGAAGCATGTCAAAAATCAGCAGGCCATTTGCGGGCGGCATGGAAAACACGAATCACCTGCACTGCTTCGCCCCGTACGCGATAAGGAACGATGTACGGCGTTCCCGAGATGACTAGCTCGCGAGTGCCGGATATCCGGCCGGGACGACCAAGGGCGGGGAAATGTTCCAAGGCCTCGACCGCTTTGACGATTGCGGCCACGGTCCTGGCAGCAGCATCGGGATTGTCCAGCGAAATGTACTCGGCCACGGCAATCAGGTTTTGGCGTGCCGCGCGCAGCCAGTTAACGTGCACGCCGCGTCAAGCGCCTGATCGTCTGCTGCATTTCCTGGTCGGTGACGAAATCGCCCGCGTCGGCCTCGGCCAAACCCTTCTTGATTTCAGCAATTTGCCATTCATTGACCGAGACATATTCCTCGATGGCCTGTGCGGCCACGAACGAGCGACTGCGGTTCATTGACTTCGATATCCGGTCGAGTTGTTTTTTTAATTTGGCGTCGAGGCGGAGGGTAAGAACGGCAGACTCAGGCATGATGTATACATCATACATCAAGTGTATACATGCGCATGTCAGTTTCGAGGCTGTCCAGACTAAGCCGCGCCAAACCTCACCGACACCAGTTTCGATACGCCCGGTTCCTGCATGGTGACGCCGTACAACACGGGGGCAATGCTCATTGTTTTTTTGCTATGCGTGATCAGGATGAATTGAGTTTGCACGCTCATCTCGCGGACTAGTTGGGTGAAGCGGGCGATGTTTGATTCGTCCAGTGGGGCGTCGACTTCGTCGAGAATGCAGAACGGGCTGGGCGTGTATTGGAAGATGCCGACTAGGAGCGCCAGGGCAGTGAGGGCTTTTTCTCCGCCGGAGAGCAGGAGTACGTTTTGCAGTTTCTTTCCCGGGGGCGATGCTACTACGTCGATGCCGCTCTCGGCGCTGTTTTCCTGGTCGGTCAGGCGCATGAAGCCGTGTCCGCCGCCGAACAGGGTGCGGAAGGTGGTTTGGAAATTCTCGTTGATTTTGTGGAAGGCCTCTTCAAATTTCTGACGCGAGACCTGGTCGATTTCGCGAATGGTGGCGGCGGTGTTTTCGATGGCATCGAGCAGATCTTTTCGCTGTGTGGAGAGAAACTCGTGACGCTCGGCCGTCTCTTTGTATTCTTCGAGGGCCATCATGTTGACCGGACCCATGGCGTCGAGGCGGGCACGCATTTCGCGATGAGCCTGATCTTCGGCGGCCAGTTCTTCGGCTTGGACGAGAGGGATGGTGGTGTCGGCCATCAGTATCGAGCGTTCCATGCTGAGCTCGTTGAGGCAAGTGTCGGCCAGGTGTTGGAGATCGGATTGCAGTTTGGCGGCAGCGGCCGATAGTTCTCCGCGGCGATCACGGGCTGCATCGAGTTGCTGACGCGTGGTGCGTAGAAGTTCTTCGATCTCGGCAAGACGGGCGCGGACCTGTTCTGATTCGAGTTGCAGCAGGCCTTCGCGCGCTTCCCCGGCATTACGCTCGGCTTCGAATTCGAGTAATTGGGCTGCTAGTTGGATATTTTCGTTTTGACGCTGTGCGATTTCGGCGCTGGCCGATTCCATTTGAGACCGCAATGCGTCCGCACGGTCACGCATCTCGAAGACCAGGGTTTCGATGCGTTGCAGCAACGTCGTTGCCGAACGGTGACGCTCTTCTAAAGTAGCTACGCGGGATGCCCGTTGCGAGGTCGTTTCCGCGGCCAGGTCGCGCTGGCTGCGCAGAGCGACGAGTCGATCTTGCCCGGCGGCCAGCTGGGTTTCGAGTTGCTGGCGCGATTCCTCGATGGTGGCCAACTCGGACTGGCGGGATGCGATCAGGGTTTCCTGCTCCTGCCGTTCGCTAGCGAGACGCTGTAATTCGCGTTCGCTGATGCCGATGCGATCGCGGACGCGCGACATTTCATTTTCGAGTTGCTGCAACAAATGGCCAGAGGTCATGGCCTGCTTCTCGGCTTCGCGCTTTTCTTCTTCCAGACGATCGAGCAGGGAAGTGTGATCTTTGATTTCGCGCGACAAAGTCAGGGCGAGCATTTCTTTTTCTCGCAGCGCCCGCTCAAGTTCTTCGAGCAGACGGAGCACATCGCGCAGCTCGCGTTTCATGGAAAGCGGACCCTCGCTGCGCTGTTTGCCTCCGGTGACGGTCACATTGTGGAAGCATTCTCCGCTTTGCGAGAGGAAAAACGCGTCGGGGCTGCTGAGGGCCAGCTCGCGGGCGGCGGCGGGGTCGGGGACGATGTATCCATTGCCGAGCTTGGGCAGAATCACTTCCAGCGACTTGCCAAATCCGTTGAGCACGCGGATCGAGTTCTTCAGCGGCAGAACGGTGTCGTTGAGGGGCGCGTAATGATGGCTCTGATCGGCCACGAAAGAGAACTTTGCTTGCGAATCTTCGGGATGCACCAGGAAAGTGGCTCGGCCGTCGACGTCGGAGCGGAGGAGACGCAGGCCTTCGTTGGCCGCGTCCCAGGATTTGACTACAACGTAGTTCAATTCGTCGCGGAGGAAGTCTTCGACTACGCGCTCGTAACGCGGCTCGACTTCGAGGAAATCGGCGAGCACTCCGGCGGGCGTGTTGCCTCCCTGCATGGCACCGGATTGGAACAGGCGGCGGACGGACTCTGTCGAATAACCATGTTCAGCGATGACGGCCTCGAGGGATCCCTTTTTCCCGAGCGCGGTAGCGTATTCGGAGCGGATGGAGTCGAGATGCTTCTTGTTTTCGGTTTCCGCGCCGCGCTTGGCTTCGAGAGTTTCGCGGAGGGTTGCGATCTCGGCGGTCAGGCCGCCGACTCTTTGCGAGACGCTTTCGAACTCGAGGGCGATTTGCCCACGTTGGCCGCCGAAGGCCTCGGATTGAGACGATGAGGTCGCAATCTCCGAGTGCAGACGCTGCTCCTCACGGCCGATTCCGGCCAGCCGCTCCTGTGATTGCGTCAGGTGATTGCGTAGATTGGACGCGCCGCCAACGGCTTCGAGAATGGCGGTGCGGTGCGCTTCCTGCTCGTGCTCGAGCATCGCCAGCTGAATCGCGGCGGTTGCGGTTTCCTGCAGGCTGAGGTCGTGCTCGTGTTGCGCGGCGGCGAGATGGGTGGCGGCGGAATCGAGAACCAGCTGGTGGCCGTTGCGTTCTTCTTCGAGGGCGGCGAGGCGATTTTGCGCCTGCGCCAGTTCGGCTTCGGCGGCGGCGGTGCGGACTGTCAATTCGCCGCAGCGTTCTTCGTTGGTGCGGATGCGGGCTCTGCCGCGGTCGCCTTCGATGGCGATCTGGTTGAGGTGGTCGCGATTCTGGCGGGTTTCGGTTTCGATGGCGTATCCGCGTTGCGTGCGTTCGGTGTGTTCGGTTTCGGATTGCTGCACGCTCTCGGTCTGCTGCCTGATTTCTTCCGCGAGTTGATGGATCTGGGCGTCGAGCGTGACGCTTTCGTGATCCATCTGGGTGAACTTGCTGGCTAATACCACGCGCAGTTTGGCGCGCATTTCATCGCGCAATTTTGCGTAGCGCTCGGCTTTGCTGGCCTGGCGCTTGAGCGAATTCATCTGGCGCGTGACTTCTTCGAAAATGTCGTTGACGCGATGGAGATTGGTTTTCGCATCTTCGAGGCGCGCTTCGGCGAGACGCTTTTTCGTTTTGAATTTCGTGATGCCGGCCGCTTCTTCGATGATGGCGCGGCGATCGGTAGGACGGCTGCTGAGGATCTGGCCAATGCGTCCTTGCTCGATGAGCGCGTAGGATTCGGGGCCAAGTCCGGTGCCCATGAACAATTCCTGGATGTCGCGCAGGCGGCAAAGCTTTCCGTTGAGCAGGTATTCGCTGTCTCCGCTGCGGAAGAGGCGGCGGGTTACGGAGATTTCTCCGGCGTGGTGGTGTTGCTGACTGAATTTGCGGCGGCGGATTTTCAGGACTACCTGTGGGCCAGCGACTGCCACTGCGGCGGATTCGCCTTCGGGCTTGTTCGGTGCGCCTTCTTCCGTGGCTGCGTCGCCGGCGTTTGTTTGGACGGGCGCGACGCCCGTCGCTCCATCGCCTTCTACTTGTTCTGTTTTGCCGGGCTGGGCTTCTTCCACGGCTTGCTCGGTTTCCGCGGCGGATTTGGCGCGGAGTTCGGCTTCGTCCCAATTGTCGTTTTCGGCGCGATCGGTCGGCACATCGTCTTGAATCTCGATTTCGGTGGGCGCGCTGGGATCGGGGCCTCCGTAGATTTCGGGATCGATCAGGGTCAGCGTGACTTCGGCCATGCCCGTCGGATTTCGGTCGCGGGTTCCGGCGAAGATGACGTCTTCCATGCGGGAGCCGCGGAGAGACTTGGCGGACTGCTCGCCCAGCACCCACGAAATGGAGTCGGCGATGTTCGATTTGCCGCAGCCGTTGGGTCCGATGATAGCGGCGATGCCTTCGCCGTGAAATTTCAGTTCGGTGCGATCACAGAAGGACTTGAATCCCAGAATTTGCAGCTTCTTGAGTTTGAGCAAAATGACTCCTTCATGCCTACGTACTAAATACGCCGGCGGACAACAGTGTCAGAGTCCGCGGACTCGGTTTGCGCTGGCTGGGGTGCGCTGCAAATTGGGGAATCGGAGTTACAAGCTGTTAACTTCCGAGGTTCCTCGCTGGTCGTAATGGTTGGATGGCTCCCTCTTGCATCGAGGATGTCATCCACGCTTTGGACCAACTCTAACGGCGAATACAGGGACGGGTCAAGTAATAAAACACCATATATGGTGGGCCCGATCTGAGTACCGCCTTTAGTTGCACACGTACTGCAGCTATTTCACGCAAGTTGGTGGTGGGGAATGAGAAAGGCGGGAGAACGGCGAGAGCATCTTTACTCTACCGCTCGGGGGTATAGGGATTCAAGGGCCGGAAGTGCCGTGGGGAATTCGGAGGGGTGCGGGGCGACGAGGAGGCCGAGGTCCTTCGCTCAGGCTCACGATGACCACGCGGGGCGGGGCCGCGTTTATATTTACACGTTTATATTTAACTGTCGAAGCGCCACAGCTTCTCGGAGGGCGATTGGGAGGGTCATTGAAAGACCAGCGCGGGTTTCTCTTCATTTTGTGCTTATTTTTCGGCCTTGCGTTGCAGCCCAGTTGGGCGCAGCTCAAGACTCGGAACGTCGTGCTTATCGTGAGCGACGGTTTGCGGTGGCAAGAGATATTCACTGGCGCGGATCCCGACTTGCTGAATGCCAAGCACGGCGGCATCTGGGCGTCCGAGGAAAAATTGCGCCACGAGTTTTGGAATGACGATCCGGCCGAGCGCCGCGAAATGCTGTTTCCCTTTCTTTGGGGTGTTGTGGCCAAGCGAGGACAGATTTTTGGAAACCAGCGCAAGGGAAGCATCGCGCGCGTCACCAACGGAATGGCATTTTCGTATCCGGGATACAACGAGATGCTGACGGGGCAGCCCGATCCGCGCATCGATAGCAATGAGTTTGGGCCGAACCCGAATACAACCGTTTTTGAGTGGATGAATCATTTCCCTGAATTCAAGGGGCAGGTCGCGGTCTACGCCACCTGGAACGTATTCCAGAATATTTTCAATGAACCTCGCAGCCAGCTTGTGATGCAGGCGGGATGGGACCCTCCGGAAAAGGGAAATCTCACGCCCAGGCAGGAATTGCTGAACGAGCTATACCGGACCACGGCGCGGCTCGACGATGAAGATGTTTGGGATTCTTTCCTGCAAGTGCCGTTGCTCGATTATGTGAAGGCTGCGCATCCGCGGCTGCTTTTTGTCGGTTATGGCGAGACCGACAATTGGGCTCACGCCGGACGCTATGACCTGGTGCTTGAAAGCGCGCATCAGTTCGATGCGTTCGTGCGGCAATTGTGGGAGACCATGCAGGCCATGCCCGAATACCATGATCAAACTACTTTCATCCTGACTACCGATCACGGTCGGGGTGGCGGGCTGAAAGAGTGGAAGGAACACGGCGCCGGGCAGAAGGGATCTGAGAATATCTGGATCGCCGTCATGGGACCCGATACCGTCGCATCCGGCGAACGAGAACACACCGCCACGGTTACGCAGGCGCAGATCGCAGCCACTGTGGCCGAGTTTTTAGGGAAAGATTTTCGCAGCGGTTCACCCGGTGCGGCAGCCCCGCTTCCCGGAGTCGTCTCCTCAGCGAGTTCTCATCCATGATGGCCGGCGTGATGGCTGGCGTGATAGCTGGCCTGCAAAATTCATGGCAGAGCAAAGTCGCGGGTATCGGCGAGGTCGAGCTTTGGGTCGCCTGAAGCTGGCGGCGATGGAAGTGCGCAAACATCACGCAGTGGACCGCTGAACATTTTCTTGCCGTTCCACAGCACGCGGATGTCGGCAGACTTGGGCAGCAATTCCGGGCGAAGATGAAGTCGTATGCGCTTCACTTCGTGGCTGTGAATGTCGATGGTGTTGTCGTCCTTTACGCGGGCGTCGATATCGGACTTGCCGGGCTTGCCATCCAGAATTTCTATCCAGTAGGCGCGGTTCGCTAGCGCATCGGTTTCGCTTAGGTCGACGGTTCGGGGGAATGGATTGCGGAGTTTGTTTTTGAAGAAGGCGAGAGTGAGTCCGTCGTCGGAAGTGAGCGTGATGTCGTGTCCGTGCTTGGGGAGAATTTTTAGTTCGGGCGCGATTGCCGGATGCAGATCGTTGAAGGCGGCTGCGGTGGTGGTGGAGCAGTCGGGGGTGATGATGGGATCGTTTTCTCCGTGGATGAGGAGGAGCGGAAGATTTCTGGCGTTGGCCAGTCCGGCTTTGATTTGCTCGTTGCATTGTCCGGCGCCCATTTGGGTGACTACGGCGGCGAAACGGTGCGGCCACAGAGTGGCGTAGTAGAGAGCGCCGGTTCCTCCATTGCTGAAGCCGGTGATGTAGATGCGATCGCGATCGACGTTGTAGCGCTGGAGGACGTCGTTGAAAACGGCATTGAAGCGGTGCGCGACGTCAGCGGACCACCAGTAGGCGGCGGCTTGGGGATAGAGCACGAGGTAATCGGTGTCGGCGACGGCGTCTTCGGCGGTGTTAACGGCGTCGATGGCGAATCCGGCGCCTCCGCTTAGATAGATCAGGAGCGGGGCGGGGAGGTCGGCTTGATAGGAGAGCGGGACGCGGAAGAGGTAGGGGATTTCGGGAGAATCTTTTGTGGCGGGGGCTACGTTGAAGGTGGTGCCGGGCTTTGTGCCTTGTTCCGCGCTTAGTTTCTTTGGTGGAAGCGGGCGATGGCATTCGTCTGTTGTTTTTGTCGCGCCTGGCGAAAGCTGGCGAAGCTGTTGCTGGATTAATGTGCTGGAACTTTGGTGGAGGCTTGTGAGGACGTCGGGCGGCAGATTTATTTTTCTGCGCGCGGCGATCGCTAGCGCGAGGGCTTGCGTGGTTGCGTCGGCTGACGATAGGGGCGCGGCGAGTTCCTGTGCGGAGATGGGTATGGCGGGACTTTGCAGGATTGATTGCAGCGCGCCCTGGCGGGTGTCTGGTGTTTTGAGCCATGATTCTAACGGCTCACCGCGGGTGCGCGATTCCAACTCGAGTCGTGCGATTTCGTGGACGGTGCTGCCGTAGTTTGAGTAGGTGCCATCCATGGCGATCTGCTCGATTACGCCTGAGTCGGGCGACCACCAGTAATCGATTTTTATCCCGGTGGGCGAGGTGGCTTCGATCTGATGGCAGGATTTGTTGTGGATGGATTCGTCTTCGATCCACCGAAGATCGAATCCGGGCATGGTGGGGCTGTGCCAGGTTTCTCCTTTGGTCACGGGCGTGGACGGAAGCGGCATGATTTCGTGCAGTGCGCCGATGATGTGGCTGGTGGTTTCGCGGGCGATTTCCCAGGAGTCGCTGGGTTCTCCGGTAGTGGAAAGTTGCATGGCTTCGGAAAAATTCTTGGGACGCAACTGCATGCGTTTCTGAAAGTCGGGGAGTTCGCGGGCTAGTTTGTCTTTGCCCTTGGACGAGTCTTGCGTCAGGTCGGCGGATTCGCGATTGCGCTGGAAGCCTATGGTGACGGTTGCGGCGCTTGCTCCGGTGACCAGGACTTGAGAGTTGAAGCGGACTTCGGTTTGGGCGTGCTCGTCGTCTTTGTCGTGGGTTTGGGTTTCTCGGTGGAAAGAGTAGCGGTAGGTCAGGTGATCTCCGGGACGGAGGTCGTAGTGCCAGGGAGCTACCGTTTGGGCGGCGGCTGGGCCTGCAATCGTAAACACGATGATACCGATTGTGAGGGCGATGGTTGACGCAGCGATGTGCGATCTCGGATAGCGTCTAGCCGCGGAGCCAGGTTGGGTTTGGACGGGGCAGAGCCCCGTCACCACACGGTCTGGAACGATCATGTGCAAGGGGCACTCCAGCAAGAATCACTTTTCGTTCTATTTTTTACGCTCTACCAGAAAGTGGGCCAGGTCCTTCAGGGTAGACGCGGCTGGGCCGTATTCGTTTAGTTCGGAGCATGCTTGATCGATCAGGGCGTCGGCTTTGCTGAGGGATTCTTCGATTCCGAATAGGGCGGGGTAGGTGGTTTTTTCGGCGGCTGCATCTTTGCCGGCGGTCTTGCCTAGTTGCTCGGAGGATTGGGTCAGGTCCAGGACGTCGTCGACGATCTGGAATGCCAAGCCGATCGACTGGCCGTAGGTTCTTAGGTGCGCGATGTCGGCGGGGGTTGCGTTGGCGTAGATTCCTCCGCTGACTATGCTGGCGGTGATGAGCGCGGCGGTTTTTGAACGGTGGATGTATTCGAGCGTGGCCAGGTCAGGTGGTTTGTGCTCGGCTTCGAGGTCAACTACCTGGCCTCCGATCATGCCGTCGATGGTGCCGGTGGCGTGGGCGATTTCTCTGATGATCGCCACTCGTGACTCGGCTGAACAATTTAGCTGCGAGAGGACTTCGTAGGCTTGGGTTTGCAGCGCGTCTCCGGCCAGGATGGCGATGGCTTCTCCGAACACTTTGTGGCTGGTGGGACGGCCGCGGCGGAGATCGTCGTTGTCCAGAGCGGGGAGATCGTCGTGAATCAGGGAATAGGTGTGGAGCATTTCCAGGGCTGCACCTACTTGCTCGATGCCTTTGGGCAAGCCTGCAGCAAGAGATTTCGCGGAGATCATGCGGCCGGCTTCCATGCAGAGGATGGGGCGTAGGCGCTTGCCTCCGGCGAAGACGCTGTGGCGCATCGCTTGATGGATGGACGTGGGATGCTGGGTTGCCGCAGGGAGGAGTTGTTCGAGCGCTTGGTCGGCGGCTGCTCTTCCTTGCTCGAGAATCTGGGTCAGCATGGAAGGGCAGTATAACAAGGGCGGCTGTCAGGTCTCAGGTTTCAGCTGTCAGAATGCATGCCGGAAAACGTTTACTGACGCTGATCAGACTGTGACCTGACACTTAAGGCCTGACATCCTGCGCCGTTCAGGCGGCGGCGTGGTGCATTAGCCCGTGCTTCACGGAACGAACCACGTCGTCGTTGCGGGGCTCGCAGATGTCGGATGCGCCCAGGCTCATCGCTTCGGCCCATAGTTTGTCGTCCGCCAACCGGTGTGTGCCTACGATACACAGGCTGGGGAATTCTTGATGCAACCGTTTCACTTCGCCGGGTCCCGAAGTTTCCAGATCAAGCACCAGCGCTCCGGCGTGATTTCTGGCGACGGCGGGTCCGACCTCTGCATAACTATGGGCCGTGTAAACCTCTGCGAAGTGTTGAGAAAGGCCAACCGCCAGAGTTTGAGCGGTTCTGGGGTCGTTTTGATAAAGCACTACACTTAGCGGTTCCATACATCCCCCTGACTACGCCGCAAGTTCGCGGCGACCTTGGCTGCGACAGCATATAGATGCTGCGCAGGCGTTGGCGTTGTCAAAATCCGATCGGGGCGGCGAATGCGTTGTGGCTTTAAGAGCTACTTGCGCATCGCTTTCTCGGCCGGGGGCTCGAACGGTTCAGCTTGGAGCTTTCCGTTCTGCTTCAAGAGTATTTCTACTTTGCCTTCCGCTTCTTCCAGCTGTTTTCTGCAAGTGGCGGAAAGCTGCATGCCTTCTTCAAATAGCGTCAGAGATTTTTCGAGGGGAACCTCGCTTTTTTCGAGTTCCTGCACGATCTTCTCGAGACGCTCGAGGCAATCTTCAAACTTTACCAATTCAATTGGCTCCTGCTTGTATTGTAATGCAGCTTGGAAGGTGAAATGTCCAGTGAAATTGTCGAATCTTGTAAATTTGTGGGGCAGATGGGTTCCCGAAACTAGACAGTGGGCGCTGCGAGATCTGGATCGTGAACTTCCAGCCTCTAGCTGGACAAGATAGCCGACGAATTCCTGCGCTTGCTAAATCGATATTCTGGGTTTCGTGCCCAGCGCTTCGAGGACATCGACGGCAGAGGAGTATCGACCTTGCGGAGCGCTGATCTGCGCGCCCTGCACACGGTCGCGGACCGCCGACAACATTTCGCGGGCGATGGCTACTCCTTCTTCGCGGGCGGCTTCGGGCGTGGTGGCTTTCGCCATGCGGTTCAGGATTTCGTCGGGCACAGATACGCGGAGCTCGTTCTTCATGAACTCGGCATTGCGCGCGCTGACTAAAGGCCAGATTCCGGCTACCAGCGGAATGCGGCAATGCTCAATCCTTTTCAGAAACGCTTCCAGCAGGCTGAGATCGAAGACGGGCTGCGTGACCACGTATTCGGCTCCGGCTTCGACTTTGTATTCGAAGCGCCGGATTTCTTCGTCCAGGTTGGGCAGGCCTGGGTTGGCGCCGACTCCAATGACAAAGCCGGTGCCGCGGCCGATGGGATTGCCACCGAGGTCTAATCCGCGATTAAGATTGTGGACGATGTTCACCAGGCCGATGGCGTCGACGTCGAATACGGCTGTGGCGTCGGGATAGTTGCCCATCTTGGGCGGATCGCCGGTGATGCAGATCAGATTGCGGATTCCGGTGGCGGCTGCGCCCAGCAGATCCGACTGAATGCCGAGAACGTTTCGGTCGCGGCAGGTGTAGTGGAGGATGGCTTCGATACCGACCTCCTGCTGCATTAGAAGCGAGAGCGCCTGATTGCTCATGCGGGCCGACGCTCGCGGACTATCAGGGATATTGATGGCGTCTACGCCGACGGATTTAACGAACTTTGCGCCTTCGATTTCTTTGCGAATGTCGATGCCCTTGGGCGGGACGATCTCGACCATGGTGACGAATTCGCCGGCGGCGAGTTTTGCGCCCAGGCGGGAGCGTTCCGCTATGGGGATGGCGGCAGGGGCCGATTGCGCCGTGGACGAATGAATCGCCTCCGATGCCGCAGTCTTGCTGCGGGCCTGACGGACGCGCAGAGCGGACTTCATGGCGCGGATGTGTTCGGGCGTGGTGCCGCAGCATCCGCCGATGAGCTGGACTCCGGCGGCTACAAATTTTCTGGTATAGCTCGCCATGTATTCGGGCGAGCAGAGATAGATGTTGCGTCCTTCGACGGAGCGCGGCATACCGGCGTTTGGTTGCGCGGCGAGGGGCAGGGAAGTGGCGGCTCGGACGCGCTCGATGGCGTCGAGCATGGCGACGGGGCCGACGCTGCAGTTGATGCCCAGGACATCGACGTTCCATTCGGTGAGGCGGGCGGCGAAGGCTTCGGGATCGGCGCCATCGAGGCAGTTTCCGTCTTCGTCGATAGTGACCTGGGCGACGATGGGAATCTTTGGATTGACGTCGCGACAGGCGAGAACGGCCTGGTGGAGTTCTTCGAGGTAGCCGAAGGTTTCGAGCATGAAGAGATCGACTCCGCCTTCGACCAGGGCGGCGATCTGTTCGCGAAAGGCGGTTCGGGCCTCTTCGAATGAGGTTTTGCCCAGAGGCTCGATGCGGACGCCCAGGGGGCCGATGGATCCAGCGACCCAGACGTCGAAACTCTTGGCGGCTTCGCGAGCGATGTGGGCTCCGGCGATGTTGATGTCGCGGACACGGTCGGCAATGCTGTGACGGGCGAGGCGAAAACTGTTGGCTCCAAAGGTGTTGGTTTCGACGATCTCGGCTCCGGCTTGCAGATAGTCGTGGTGGACGGCGCGGATCAACTCCGGTTGCGACAGATTTAGCTCGTCGTAGCTCCGGTTGATGAAGATTCCCTTGGCGTAGAGCAGGGTGCCCATGGCCCCGTCGCAGAGGACTGGGGATTGTTTCAGACGTTCTATAAGGTTCTGCGGCATCTCTTTGAGAATACAGGAAGCGGGGAGGCGGGCGCACGGGTGCCTCGCTAACTGGATTTAGGGCTGTGATAGAGTCACCGCCGGGACGCCTGCGCAGTTTGAATCGGGAGGTGCTGATTCGCGACAATTTTTGCTTTGGTATAATCCTGTACTTGCATCCAAGTGATTATTCGGCATGAGGTTGGAGTCCTGCGTTTGAAAAAAGCTTTGATTCTTTTGTTGTCCCTGCTACCCGCCTGCGTTTTGCTCAGTTGCGGCGGCTACAGTTCATCTTCTTCGGGGTCGACTAACCCCAGTCTCAAGTACCGCGCTTTCGTCACTAATAGCGTTTCTGCGGGCACGTTGGCGGCGGGGGTGTATATCATTGACGCGCAGAATGATGTGCGTGCCAATGCCAGTGCTCTGAGCGCCGGAAATAATCCCGGAATGATGGTGCTGACGCCGAACCGGGCTGAAACTCTGGTATTCAGTGGCAGCGGCACGCAAGGCTCGGACAATCAGCTTACCGTGTTGAGCAACACCGGCCAATCGGCCCTCGGGCACGTGACCTTGCCGGGGATGACCAAGAGCTTTATCGTGTCTCCGGACAGTTCTGCCGCCTATGCTGCGGTGCCCACTGGACCGGTGACCGGGCAGTCTCCGGGTGTCGTGGAAGCTCTGGCGGTAGCTTCGGTGACCGTCACCTCGACGATAAGCTGCCCACCGTATAACCCCAATACGACGACGCCGATGTGTCTGCCGAATCTTCCGCCGCCGTGTAGTCCGGCGTACAACTGCGGAGGCTTCAACGCTCCTTATACATATCTTTCGATCGGCAACCTCGGCAATCGCATTCTGGCTTTCAGTGAAGGATCGGATGACGTGGCGAACGCGATCGCCGTGATCACTCCGTCGAGTGTGGGGACGACGAATCCGGTTATCACTTTTGTGCCGGGATTTGACCATCCCGTCTGGGCCTACTTCAACAGCGACGACACTACGGCATATGTTTTGAACTGCGGTCCGGAGTGCGGTGGTCAGCATGCAAGTGTTCAACCTCTCGATATGACGACCACTCCACCCACGCCGGGCGTGGCGGTTAACATTCCAGCCGGGAGCGTCGCGCTGGTGAACAATTCGACGATGTATCTTGCCGGAACTCCGGTGCCCGCGTCGCCTTGCACCGGAGAAACAACGCAGGCCACCACCTGCGGCTTGCTGACTATTTTCGATCTCAATTCGATGAGCGTCGTGAATCCGTCGGGGTGTCCGGTGGGCACGAATTGTCCTTACATCATTACCGACGGGTATCACGATCACATCGCAATGGGCGCGAACGGGCAGCTGTTTATCGGCGCGCACACCTGCACTGAGGTGATTCCGCCAGTGCCACCTCCGCCGGGAGCTGAGGTGCGAGGGTGCCTCTCCATCTTCAATACGCTGACGACGCCGGTAGGAACTGTGGCGCCGAGTGGTGTCCTGATTCCTTCCGCCAACGGAGACGTTACCGGCATCCAGCCCATCGCCACGCGCCAGGTGGTCTACTTAGTGCAGGGCGGAACGCTGACGATTTATAACGCCTTGAGCGATACTCTGTTCGACAATCCGCACGATTCCGAGAATCCCGGTCAGATATTTGGACTGGTTGGCCAGATGTTCGATGTTAAGACCGTGGATTTCTGAGGTCGGATGCTTCTTCATTACTTCTATTTCGGGAGTAGCGTCATTTCGTGGGCCCGGGCCTTTTCTACTGCGGATTGCGAAAAGGGGAACTTGAAGGTCGAGCCTTTGTACCATGCTGGCCATTGGTCCATGTAATAAGGACTGAGGAAGATTCCGCTTTCTCCCGTTACCAGGTTCAGCGTACTTTCATCGAAGTTGGCAAAGTTCCACGTCAGTCGTTCCGACGGCCCGAACTCGCGGCCTACGGCTTTCACAGTCAAATTGCTTCCGCTTAGGGGATGAAGTCCGGGGCCGGTGAAGCGCCCGATGATTGGAAGCTGGCCCAGCACGAGATGATCGATCTCTACCGGATAGTATTGCCCCCACTTCCATTGATTCAGATCTGCCGGCGATGATGTGGCGGCTTTCGGCTTGTTATTCGCCGATGATGGGCTCTGCTTGACTACGTTCTCGATGGCAGCGGTCAAAAGGCTTCCGTAATCGGAGTAGTTCGGCGGGAGCCAGCGTGAGGGCTGCTTGGTCAGTACGTTTTCCAGCCAGACGGAGGACATGAACCAGTCGTAACTCTTCCAGTTGAGTTCGCCGTGGTTGGGCCCAACCGGCGATGCCGCTGACTCTTGTCCTAACTTGGGTTCCAGCAGCAATCGCGCGAGTTCATGCCGCGCTTTAGTTTCGATGGTCGGAGCGGCGGAGTCCATGGACATGCGTCCATCCCAGTCGCGCAGGATTTCGGCGGCTTGCTTCGCTCGGGCGGAGGCGTTCGGGGCATGATCGATAGCGTAGACGAATTTGTCGGCGCAGAAGCGGTCGTAGGTCGAGGAGACATCCATCTGCAGGGCCAGCATGTCGGCGGGCGCGAATTTCTTGCCTGATTCGAGAACACGATAAATGCGATCGGTGCGCCACGGTGCGTCCCATTCGGTGCTGATGGAGTATTTGTAGCCGTTGGGAGTGATGCGGCCGTTGGCGGTGGCGAGGATGCCGTCCGGCGGATCGTAGACACGGGGCAGCTGGTCGAAGGGAATCCATCCCTTCCACTCATGGGCGTCATCGCTGCCGCCGACGGGCAGACTTCCGTCGCCCGCGGCGCGAATGGGCACGAGGCCGGTGGTTTGATATCCGATGTGGCCGTCGATGTCGGCGTACATCACGTTTTGACCGGGAGCGATGAAATTTGAGAAAGCTTTGCGAAACTCGTCCCAGTTTTGCGCGGAGTTGACGTCGAAGAAGACCAGGCCTTCGCCGTCTTGCAACGTCCAGCGCAGAGCGATCTTTCGGGTTTCTCCGGGGAGCAATTCGGTGATGATGGGACCGTGGCGGGTGGTGAGGACGTCAAGGGTCACATCGGGCTTGCCTTTGACGTGGATCGTTTCCTGGCGGTGCTGCGGTTCGACCCATCCGGCAGGAGTTTTGTATTGCCCCTGCGGGTTGAAATCTTCTATGAAATCGTCTTCCACGGTGGGGCCGACGTTGGTGAATCCCCAGCCGATGCGCTGGTTATGGCCGACGATCACGAACGGAACGCCAGGCAGCGTGACTCCAGCAACGTCGAAGTTGCCGGATTTCAGATGCGCTTCAAACCACAGGTTCGGCATCTGGTGGTCGAGGTGCATATCGTTCGAGAGCAGTGGTTTGCCGGTCACCGTGTGCTGACCGGAAACGACCCAGTTGTTCGAGCCGGGCCGGAACGAATCAGCTTCTTCGTGAGAGAAAAAATCAAGCGGCGACGACAGCGAGGAAGATGGCGGTGCGGCATTTGGCGTGGCCGGGATGTGCGTCGCGGTAAGGCGACTGTTACCGCCTTCGGGTTCGACTTCTTCGTCGTCGTCTTCGTCGCCGTCGTTAGTGGCTGGGTCGGCGTCTATTTTTCGTGTTTCGGTGGGCGGGCGATCGCGCCATGAAGAATTCACGTACAGATCGGTGGTGAGGTCCGGCCCTAGCTTCGCCAGAATTTTTTCGCGGGTCAGCGCCGGCGGATTGCTGTAGTGATTCAGGTCCTGCACCATGCGCGCGCCGATGAGTAGGGAATCGGTGACCGTCCAGGGCCGCGGCGTGTATTTCATCAAACGAAATTCAAGCGAGAGACGGTCGCGATGCGATTCGAGGAAGGCATTGATCCCTCGGACGTAGGCGTCGAAGTAGGGGCGATCGCGGGCGGGAATTTGTTTTTCGGCATGTTCAGCAGCTTGCCGGATGCCGAGTATGCGTTGCTCGCGATCGAGCTTGACTGTCGCTTCACCGATTATTTCGGAGAGCTCTCCGGCAGCGGCGCGACGCATTACGTCCATTTGCCAAAGGCGGTCTTGCGCGGTCACGTAGCCTTGCGCGAAGAACAGGTCTTCCAATGTCGCCGCTTCGATTGTGGGAACGCCGTGAGCATCGCGGATGACTCTTATTTTGCTGGAAATTCCAGGAACCGTGATGTTGCCGTCGACTTGGGGAACGGCGGAATGGGCGGTCCAGTAAAGCCACCAGATCAGGACGATAACTGCTGCGACCACCAGGCATAGGGCGTAGTACAAGACGCGGAGCGCGGGATGACGCTGGCGGATTTCCGACTGCGGAGTCTGGGGCGGGGAAGCCGTGGCCGACATATTCACGATTGTAGGGATGGTGGGCAGTGGTGACAACCGAGGGTTGAGAATTGAGGGTTGAGAATCGCGGGTTGTTATATCGATGCCGGCGCCGATGCGACTGAGGGAGCGAGTGCGAAAGTCGTCGTCTTTGTCTTCTTCTTTATCTTCGGATTTGGATTTGCTTTCGACGAAACGTCCTCTTGCCGAATTTTGTTTTCGCCGAACATCTGCCAGAGATACATGGCGGCATAGGCACGCCACGGACGCCAGTTTTCGGCACGGAGTTCCAAGTCGCGCGCGTTAGTTAAGCCCATGGCATGGAGCAAGCCGAGATCGCTGGAAGGAAATGCGTCGGGCTCCCCAAGCGCGCGCATGGCGATATATTGTGCGGTCCATTTTCCAATGCCCGGAATCTCGCAGAGACGATCCATAAAAGCGTCAGTGTGCACGACTCCCTCGAATTTGATTTTGCCGTCGCAGACCGCGCGGGCGAGAGCACTGATGGTTTCGGCCCGGGCGGCGGGCATCCCGATGTTTGCCAGTTTGGCGTCAGCCAGAACCTCAGGTTTCGGAAAGATGTGAGTGAGGCCTTGGGCTGAGGAGGACGGCTTGCCGAAACGGCTCACTAATTTTCCGGCGAGCGCGGTCGCACCCTTGACCGTGATCTGCTGGCCGAGAATTGCCCGGACGGCGAGTTCAAAGCCATTCCAGCATCCGGGAACGCGCAGCCCGGGATGTAATTTGACGCGCTCCGCCAGCGCGGGGTCGGTTTTTAGATTTTGAACGATGGCAGACCAGTCGGCCGTGAGATCGAACATGGCGCGAATGCGTTCGATGATGAAAAAGAGGGACTGCGGATCTCCGAATTCGATTCGCACGACGAGCGCCGGACGAGATTCGTCGAGCGATACCTCAAAATAGCCGTCGCGTCCGTTGAATGAAATGGTCCGGCGATAAGTGCCATCTTCGACGGCTTCAACTCCGGGCGTGGCGCGGGCGGCGAGAAACTGCAACATGCCATCCCAGTGATAGGGCGGGCGGAAATGCAGGCGGAAGAGATATTGATTTCCGGGCTGCGTGTCTTTTTGCCGGGACAGATGCCGGATCTGCGTCGGCGTGCGGTGATAGACCTTGCGGATGCCGGCATTGAAACGGCGGACACATCCGAAGCCTGCGGCCAGCGCGATTTGACTCATGGGTAGAGTCGTTTCGTCGATCAGTTTCTTGGCAAAGTGCAGGCGGCGCGTTTGCGCCACAGCGATTGGAGTGGCGCCCAAGTGGCGCAAGAACAAGCGGCGCAGATGTCTCGATCCAACTCCCAGGTGTTCCGCTAGAACTTCTACTCCGCCGTCTTCTAATCCAGTTTCGCCGATCAGTCGTAGAGCTCGTGAGACAGTGTTGGACGTCCCGAGCCACGCTGGAGTTCCGGGTGAGCTTTCGGGACGGCAGCGGAGGCAGGGACGAAAACCCGCTTCGGCCGCGGCTGCGGCGGTGGGAAAATAACGGACATTCTTTTCTTTGGCAGTCGGCGCGGGACAGATGGAGCGGCAATACACCCCGCTACCGACCACGCCAATGAAGAATTTGCCGTCGAAGCGCGCATCGCGCGACAGCCGGGCCCGCGAACATGCTTGCCAATCCAGAGCCATAGTCCTGTGGAACATGATAGTCGACACGGGCGTGGACCCTGGACGTTTTCGGACCGCGCTGCGCAGGGTAAATTCTTTGGCTTAAACCTTCTCTTCGAATGGACGTCTATCTCTTGCGGCTTTAAATCATCCAGGCGGAAATTGGGTCTCGGAGAATTTGGATGGCGGACGCTCTACGGAATGAAACGGTTGCCGCTTCACCCGCCAAGGCGCGTCCTTTACTGGCGATCGGCGTCGGCGGAACGACTGTCGGTGTGCTCGATCTCACCTATGCGATTGCGGTCTACAGTCCGCATCATCCGATTCGAATCCCACAAGCGATCGCGAGCGGGTTGCTGGGCGTCAAATCCTACGACGGTGGTATGCGGACGGCGGTCCTCGGAGTCTTTCTGCATTTCTTGATCGCCTTTGGGGCGGCGACGGTTTATTACCTGGCAAGTCGGAAGATCGGTTTTATGACGGAACATGCGGTTGTGTCGGGCTTGGTCTTCGGCGCTTTGGTTTACTCTTTCATGCATCTGGTGGTATTGCCGCTTTCGGCGGTTCCGCATCGAGATGGAAAGTTTATTTACCAGGCCTTCGAATTTGTCTGGCATTGGTTTGGGGTTGGATTGCCCATCGCGCTTTCTGTTCGTCACTACGCGCGTCCTGCAGGCCGCTAAGTCATTTCTGGGCGCTCCCGCGGAAAATGCAAAGATCGGCGTCCGCAAACGTCCAATCTGAGCCGGTTCATCGAGCTATCGTACGGGCAGCGTTGTGTCCGGCATGGATGCTTTGACGTCCGACGAATTGTTTATTTCCGTTAAGTGGCAGACTGCCGAAAGCGTGTTGCAGAGATTGATAGGGCGGCTCGTTTCTTCCCCGGCAGTTGCGTTATGACCTATCGAGTGCGCCATTGCATTGAGTGTCCGAAGTGCCGCACGCGATATCTGGTGGGATTCAGCCCATACGACAACGGCTCTTATTTGCTGCCTCTGATCGTTGGCTTAGCGCAGGAGTGGACCCTTTACTGCTCCTGCGGCAAGCCTCATGCGGCCAGTCGATGGTGCTGGAACGAGTTGAATGTGTATGCGGTTTCGCATCGCGCGCATGAGCGGGGCTACGGCTCCCCTGACGAGATTGGCACGTTGAGAAAGAAATCGCGGCAGGCCACCTGAGTATTTGACATACGAGTGGGAGGCTTGCGATTGGCGTAACCCGTGCTCCCCCAGTATCATGTTGGCGACGCCTTGGCGCGCCCTGTGGCTCGTTTTTCTTGCGCCAGTGTTTGTGCTCCAGCCGACATGTTGCAAAAACGAATCGACGATCAGCCGACCATCTCGCGTGAGAGCATTCGCGAAGCGGAGGGGATTTTTCTTCGGCATCTCCGTGGGGTTGGTTTGAAGCAAACCGAACAGCGCAACACCATTCTGCGGACCTTTCTGGAAACTCGCGAACACCTTTCGATCGACGAACTGCATCGGTTGGTTAAGAAGAGCGATGCGCGGATCGGGGTCACTACCGTTTACCGGACGCTGAAGCTGCTGGCGGGCTGTGGCCTGGCGAGCGAAGTCGCGTTTCATGACGGTATTGCGCGCTACGAACATCAGTACAACCGGCGGAGTCATCATCACATGGTGTGTACAGAGTGCGGGGCGTCAGTGGAATTCTTCGCTGAGAAAGTTGGAGAGATCGAGCGAGAGATCGGGCGTAATCATCGTTACGTCACGACACGACACACTTTCCAGGTCTATGGCGTTTGCGAAGAATGCCGAGAGAAAGCGAATGGACGCCGAATTGTCTAGCTCGGATGAGAGGCCGGTGAGTCTCTCCGTGGATGCTCCCGCGGAATTGCGGCTGATCGTCCTCTGAGCAATGCGGCCGAGGCGGAGCGAGTGACGGTGAAGTGTCCATATTGCGGCACTTGCGCTGGCAGAGGATGCTGCCTTCTGTCCGCATTGCAACTGGGCTCGGGTGCCGGTTTCTCTTGCTGAACGGGCTACAGCTGCGGCGGCTTATCTCCCTTTGGTCGCGCCGGTCATCATTTTGCTGCTCCCGGCATTTCGCAGGAACCGGTTTGTGCGCTTCCACGCCTGGCAGAGTCTTTCATTGTGGGTGGTCTATCTCGTTTTGATCGGGGCAACAATTTTCTTCTCGAGTGTTGCTTCTCCGATGCTGGTTCTTCTGTTTGGAATTCTGGTTTCGTTTGCCATGCTGTTCCTGTGGATCGTTCTGACGCTGAAATCGTGGAGAGGGGAACGGTTTGAGGTCCCGTTGGTTGGGGAACTGGCGGCGAGAATGCGGTAGGTCGCCGGACGTAGGCATCATGTCTCAGAAAAACCGAATCCGCCGGGGTTAGACATTCTCCTTCGCATCGTTCAAAATAATTGATTCACTTTCATTCAGGAGAACTCATTGAATCAGCTTCAGCGCGTTAAGATTAGCGCTCTTGGTACTTATGTGCCTCCCCGCCTTTTGACCAAC
The DNA here is from genome assembly GCA_963807725.1 of uncultured Acidobacteriaceae bacterium. Taxonomy (GTDB): domain Bacteria; phylum Acidobacteriota; class Terriglobia; order Terriglobales; family Acidobacteriaceae; genus Acidiflorens. The sequence continues at coordinate 33,471 of CAWECL010000016.1, read as the reverse complement.
TCCGACCTTGAAAAACTTGTCGATACGAATGATCAGTGGATCATGGAACGGGTCGGGATTCGCGAACGTCATATTGTCGATCGAGGAGTTGCGACTAGTGATCTTGCGGTTGAGGCCGCGAAAAAAGCGCTGGCGGAGCGCGGGATTTCGGCGTCCGAACTGGACGCCATTATTGTGGGTACGGTGACGCCGGATATGTTTTTCCCGTCCACGGCTTGTCTTGTCCAGGAAAAACTTGGGGCGAAGAACGTGTGGGGGTTTGACATTTCCGCTGCTTGTTCGGCATTCGTTTATGCGCTGCAGACTGGGGCGCAGTTTGTGGCGACTGGGGCGCATAAGAAAGTGTTGGTGATTGGGGCGGATGTGATGTCCTCGATCATCGATTACACCGATCGCGCGACCTGCGTAATTTTTGGTGATGGGGCTGGCGCCGTGCTGCTGGAGCCGGCAGATGACGATTCGCTCGGGCTGATTGATTTTTTGCACGAGGTCGACGGTTCCGGCAGCGGCTCGCTGTATATGCCCGGCGGCGGGAGTTTGAATCCGTCCACTCGTGAGACGGTCGAAAAGAAGATGCACTTCGTGCATCAGGACGGAGCGGCAGTCTTCAAGTTTGCGGTGCGGAAGATGGCGTCGCTCTGCGAGGAAATTCTTAAACGCAATAATATTAAGGGTAGTGAGATCGACGCATTTATTCCGCATCAGGCGAATAAGCGCATTATCGCGGCCACGGCGGATCGGCTTAACATGCGTCCTGAGGCTGTGATCATCAATATTGAGCAGTACGGGAATACGACCGCGGGGACGATACCGCTGGCCATGGAGACGGCGCGGCAGGAAGGGCGGCTGAAGAAGGGAAGTCTGGTGCTGCTGGCGTCGGTGGGGGCGGGATTTACCAGTGGAGCTACGCTGCTCAGGTGGGCCTTCTGAGGAGAGGTTTCAGGTGTCGAGTTTCAGGTTTCGGGAAAGGCAACGTCAAACCCTTGGGACTTGGAAACGATTGATCAGGCCGTTGAGAATTCGGCCTAGTTCTTCGGTTTTCGATACCAGGCTCTCGTATGCGGGCTGTTCGATGTACTCGAGGTCACGTGCTATCGAGAGTTGCGTTTCCAACTCGAGTAATGATCCGCGGGCCTGATAAAGGAAGTGGACGAGGTCCTTGTGGGAATAGCGCCCTTTCCCTTCGGCAATGTTGCTCGGGATTGAAACTGCTGCGCGTCGAACTTGTGAAGTGAGGCCGTAAATCTCATCTCTCGGAAAGCGCTGAGTACAGCGATAAACATCCAAGACCAGGCTTTTCGCCTTTTGCCACGCAATCAGATCCCGGTAGCTCGCGGACATGAGTACCAGACTACGTCCCGCGCCGCGTTTCCAAAGTGACAGTCGTCACGGCGCAATTGGTTGGTTTTGTTTTTCCTGAGACCTAAGACCTGCCCCCTAGAACCTGACCTATCTCTGCTCCTACCAGCGATTTGAAAATTTCGAAGCCGTCGGTGCCGCCTAGTTCTGCTTCCGCGCTGCGTTCGGGGTGGGGCATCATTCCCAGCACGTTGCGTCCGGGACTGCAGATTCCGGCTATGTTTTCCAGCGATCCGTTGGGATTTGCTTCGGCCGTGATTTCGCCTTGCGCGTTTGTGTAGCGGAAGACGATGCGGTTGTCGCGCTTCAGTTCGGCTAGCGTTGTATCGTCGCAAAAATAATTGCCTTCCATGTGGCCGATGGGGATGGTCAGGACTTCCCCTTTGCGGCAGGCGTTGGTGAAGGGCGTGTCGTTATTTTCGACTCTTACGTTGACTGGCTTGCAGACATACTTCAGCCCGACATTGCGCATCAGCGCGCCCGGCAATAGGCCGGACTCACACAGAATCTGGAAGCCGTTGCAGATGCCCAGGACTAGTCCGCCGTTGTCGGCGAACTTGCGGACGGATTCCATGACCGGCGAGAATTTGGCGATGGCGCCAGTGCGGAGGTAGTCGCCGAAGGCGAAGCCTCCGGGGACGATGATGGCGTCGCAATTCTGGAGGTCGTGCGAATCGTGCCAAAGGAAAGTGACGGGCTGCTTCGCTACTTGCTGGATGGTCCAGAAGGCATCGTGATCGCAGTTGGAGCCGGGAAAGATTATTACGCCGAATTTCATCTAGGGCCTCTGGTCTATGTAGATGTCGTGCTGAGGTGAATGATCTATCGTGGCAAGGGCATCGTTCATAGGTCAAGTGGAAAGTACTGCTTTGCATTTCTCGGCAGTGGACGTGGCTGGGGCTACGGCCTGACATAGGGGATTGCCCGATTGACGGCCAACGAGGCCGGGCGTAGGCTTTTTGGCGCTGCATACTGCTTGTTTTGGGCCCCTTATCGCTCTCTGATTGCCGGAGAGTTCCCTAATCCTTTTACAAACCTGGTTTACAAAATCTGGCACCGCGAAGGGAGAGTAAATTCCATGGGTGCAATTGATATGTTGGTGAACGAAGTAGGAAGTCAGTTTGGCATTACGAACGACAAGGCGGGATCTCTGCTCACGTCCTTGCTTGGACTCATCCAGCAACAGAATGGCGGCTTGAGCGGATTTCTTGATCGATTTCGGCAGGCGGGCCTTTCGGACGTAGTGAGCGGCTGGATGCGGGGCGCTCCCGCGGCTCCGATCAGTGCGGAGAGCGTGCAGACCGCGCTGGGATCGCAAGCCGTCAACACGATTGCATCGCGGACGGGACTTTCACTCTCGACGGCGACGGCGGCTTTGGGTTTTATGGTTCCGAAGCTGGTGCAGAGTTTGGCGCCGGGAGGAACGATTCCGACCCGACTGCCCGCGGAGGCGATGTCTTATCTTACGGGAGCGACTGGCATGGCGACGGCAGGCGCTCGTCACGCGGCGCAAGCTGTGGAAAGCAGTGGCTTGCGACGCTGGCTGTGGCCGCTGCTGGCGATTATTGCGGCGCTGTTGTTGTATGCGCTGTGGCCTAAATCCGCTCCCAACGTGGCGTTTAATGTCGAGGACCAAGTGAGGATGGCATCGGAGAAAGCGTCGGCTGCGCTCGCGGCTCTGAAGCCAGGTTACGCGCCTCAGGATCTGGTGAGTGCTCTGAATCTTGAGATCATTAACTTCCCGACGGGAAGCGCCCAGATACCCGACAACAGCATGGCGTTTCTCAGCAAGGCGGCGGACGCCATAAAAATGGCACCCGCAGGACTTGTGATTGAGGTTGGCGGGAATACGGATAACACGGGCGATTCCGCGGCGAACCTGGCGCTTTCACAGCAGCGAGCGGATGCGGTGAAAAGCTATCTGGTGCAGAGGGGCGTGCCGGATGCGCAACTGACCGCCAAGGGCTACGGGGACACTCGTCCGATTGCAAGCAACGATACGGATGAGGGACGCTTCCGCAATCGCCGGATTGAATTTCGGGCGCAGTGAAGTGTTGGTTGAAACGTTGGCGGCGGACTTTTTGTCCGCCGTCTTTTTTTGTGGTTACTTACGGGATAGAACCCCAGGACTTTGACGGATGAGAGTCGCGCAGGTACACGTAAATAAGGCGGTCTCATCTTTCATGATCAAGACGATTACTGCGTTTGCCTGGCTGCGTGATCTGGTTATCGTTCTTCTATTTGTCGCTGGTCTGGACTTGCGCTCGAGTTTGCCGCGGGTTTCTGTCCTGCTCATGGTGAGCGCGGCGGTCATCTTTATAGAGCGCGCTTTGTGGTCGTGGTACCTGTGCGACCTTCGCGACGCAGAAGAATCTCCCAAAGTCTCGTAAGCCTGCCGGCAACACAGGCTTCTTCTCAGACTTCACTTTCTAATAGTTCACTCTCTAATACTTAACAATCGCTGCGAAGCGCTGCGAAAGATTTTGGGTCGAGCGATACTCCGCCGACCAGTGCGCCGTCGATTTCTATTTCCGCCATCAATGCTGGGGCGTTGTTGGGTTTGACCGATCCTCTCATAAGGATGCGGAGTGCATTGATGGTTAAGGAGTCAGCTTGAAGACTGTGCCTTGACCATTGGCACCGTACACCGACGTAGTGCCATAGAGGTTCCCTTGACGGTCGAATGCCAGGCCGCCCCAGGGATTTCCCCCATCGGGGCCGCTGAAGTTGTGCAACACTGTCTCCGTGCCGGAAGGCGTGACTTTAAAAACCGTACCCAGACCATCAGCGCCGCCATAGGTGGTCGTGCCGTAAAGGTTGCCCTCGGCATCGATGATCAACTTCGGGCGTGGATCCTTCCCATCGCCCGACTGGCCGAATGAGTAGAGGGTGGTTTCGCTGCCGTTCGGACTCAATTTAAAGACAGTGCCACCACCATGAGCGCCCTCATAGGCGGTCGTGCCATAAAGGTTGCCCTGCGCATCCATGACTAGGCCGGCGTAGGGACCACCGCCGTCCTTCCCGCCGGTGAAAGAGTAGAGTTCAGTTGACTTGCCGTTCGGAGCCAGTTTGAACACCGTACCCCAGTTGGTTTCTCCGCCCTGGGTGGTTGTGCCATAGAGATTGCCCTGTGCGTCGATCAGCAGGCTACATGTGGGATTCCACCCTTGCGTAAAGTCAAAGCTGTGGAGGATGCGCTCATTCCAGACGGCCCCTCCTGACCCGCGAGGAGTGAGTTCGAAAATCGTACCCAAGTTATACCGGCCGCCGCCAGTGTAAGTTGTGCCGTAGAGGTTGCCCTGCGCATCCATGATCGGACCGGCCCAAAGGTAGTAGCCGTCAGGCGGCGACGTCAATGCGTGATGGCCGAAGTTGTGGAGCGTGGTCAAAGTGCCGGACGCAGTGAGCTCAAATACCGTGCCGCAGGGGTTATCTTTATCGCATGTCGCGCCGAATCTGCCGCCTTGAGTAGTTGTGCCATAGACATTCCCCTGTGTATCCATGACGAGCGCCCCTTGGGGATTAGCACCGTCCGCAAAGCCGAAGCTGTGGAGCACTGTCTCCGAGCCAGTCGCGCTCACCTTAAATATGGTGCCGCACCCGGCCCCCCCGCAGCTTGAACTATCGCCTCCGGAGGAGGTAGTGCCGTAGACATTACCCGCGGAATCGACGATTGGACTCGCCATTGGTTGCACCCCGTCGTTTGGCGGGCCAGCAAAGCTGTAGAGTGTGGTGAAGGTTTGAGCTGGCGCCTGTTGGGTGGTCGTGACCAGCAAGCCCATGATGGCTGCGAGCAGTAGCAATCTCGGGGCGATGCCGTTCGATCTTGCGTGGGGAGTGGACATGGCGTCCTCCTTAGTTCGTACCATTGCAAGTTTGTATCATTGCAAGTTTGTATCATTGGACAGCTAAGGTTTACCGTAGCTCGGCCAGGCCGCGGGCGGAGTTACGGGCCACGGCAATCCTTGGGGGAGGTACGCAGTTTGAAGCGAGACGATTATGCTCTTGCAGCAAGGGCAGGTCAACAGGGCTGAATACTTCGCCTACGTAGTCCTCCTAGTACTTCACTATCTAGTACTTCACTATCGCGGCAAACGATGTTGGGTCGAGCGATGCTCCGCCTACCAACGCGCCGTCGATTTCTTTTTCTGCCATCAATGCCGAAGCGTTCTCGGGTTTTACCGATCCTCCATAGAGGATGCGGAGATTGTCGGCGAATTCCTGGCCGAAAGACTCTGCGGCTTCGGAACGGATGATGGCGTGGGCGTCGGCGGCCAATTGTGGTGTTGCAGTTTTTCCGGTCCCGATCGCCCAGACTGGTTCGTAGGCGACGATGAGGTTGTGAGCTTTTTTCGCGGAAACCTTATTGAAGGCGCGCAGACATTGCCGGCGCAGGACGTCGTCGGTGAGTCCGGCTTCGCGTTCTTCGAGGACTTCTCCCACGCATACGATCGGAACAAGTCCGGCCTCGAGAGAGGCTTTTAGCTTGAGATTGACGGTGTCATCGGTTTCGCCGAAGTACTGGCGGCGTTCGGAGTGCCCGATGATGACGCGGGTTACGCCAACCGCCAGCAGCATGCTGGAGCAGATCTCTCCCGTGAAGGCTCCTTCTGGTCCCCAGTAGACGTCTTGCGCGCCGATGGTAATTTGCGAACCCTTGGCTGCCTGGATGGCGGCGTCGATGGCGAGGTAAGTGGGGCAGATTACGATCTCGTCGCGGTCGTGGCCCTGAACGAGCGGGAGGAAATCGCGGAAGAAATCGCGAGCCTGATCGGGCGTTTTATACATCTTCCAGTTGGCGGCAATGACTTTTTTTCGCATGAGGGACCTCTGATGAGGATAATGGATTCCGCGACGGCACGCACTGGCGAGTCTCTCGCACTAAAAGCCTACGGGCAGGGTTTTGTCACTTTCATTGAAACTCGTAGGCACCCAGGTCGACTGTGCCTCCGACGATTCGGGGGTGTCCGGCGTAGATCGTTGCTCGGCAAGTCCGGGGCGGAATTCGAGCCGGCATTGATGGCGGGAGAAGTAGCTTTGAGCTGATACTTACCCTTGATCACATTCGCGAGTTTTGGGTCCTCGGAAATGTTTCCCTTGGTTCCACTGAAACCTAAGCAACTGTCACCATACGACAGGGAGGGGTTAAAGGCGTCATTGAACTCGACGATCGGAGGACCTTCCTGGTAAATGGGATTGCATAGGAGCTCCGCATTGTCTCCGACAGCATAGATGATGTTGTTTTCGATCAAGACATTCGTGTTGAAGCCATCAGCTATGATCGCGGCATCCGCGTTGCTATTCGGGGAGCTTACGAAGGTGTTGTTGATGAGCTCGATCCCCTTCTGGCTTTCGGGAATCAGACTGTAGACCTGCGAACCGGAATTGGCGATGTTATTGGCGAAGACGTTCTGAATGATCATTTCGTCGGCTTCATTGACGATATAAAACCCGCCGCCCTGCCCTCCGGCGGCCGAATTGTTCAATATCTTATTGTCCTCAACTAACACATTTCCCGCGGCATCGAACATAACCGCGGCCCCGTTGCCGGCGGTGTTGTCGCTGATCGTGTTGTTCAGCACTTGTGCGTTCGAGCTACCCAGGATCGACATACCTCCGCCGAACTGAGCGTAGTTATGACTGATGGTGTTATGGCTAATGGTCGGGGAGCCGAAATAGATCCCCACTCCGCCACCGTAGCCGTCAGAGGATGCATTGTTGGTGATCACATTCTTCGCGATGGTAGGAGAGGCACTGCTGATGGAGGCTCCGCCGCCCTGTTTGGTATCAAAAGATCCAAATCCGTTCTGCGACGTAATGACTCGCACCGAGTCGGGTCCTTCTCCGGTGACAAATGCCGCGACCGGCGCGCCGGCATTTCCGTCGATTATGGTGACTTCTGGACCGCCTCTGCTCGTAACTGTGATTGCCTTGCCCAGAAAATTGATGTTTTCTGTGTACAAGCCCGGAGCAACAAATTTTCTCATTTCTTCGCGGCATTGATACCATCCTGAATTGTGGGCTGTTGGGCCGGTACGTGGATGGTGGAGGCCGTTAAGAAGGGAACTCTCGGAAAGAACAGGAGAGAAGCAAGAAAAACGAAGGGACGTAAGCGATTCATAGGCCACTCCTGATGGGATTACCTGGTCGCCAAGCTCGCAAAGACACTGGTGTAGCGAACGGACATTCTCGCCTTGCAGTGTGGCCAGGTCAAGATGCAATACTTTGCGTTCTACGGGGTTTCTCGACTCGCAGATGGCCGGGCCGAAGGTCGGCGCTACGGCTTGTGTTTGTCCGTCAATGCTTCCACTCCGGGCAACTTCTTGCCTTCCAGAAATTCCAGCGAGGCTCCTCCGCCGGTTGAGATGTGAGTAATTTTGTCGGCTACTCCGGCGGCTTTTACGGCGGCTACGGAATCACCTCCGCCGACGATGGTGATTGCCCCGGCATTTTCGGCTACGGCTTGGGCGATTTTGTTGGTGCCTTTGGCGAAGGCGGGGATTTCGAAAACGCCCATGGGACCGTTCCAGACGATGGTGCGGGCGCGGGCTACTTCCTCGGAAAAAGCTTCGATCGATTGCGGGCCGATGTCGAGCGCCATCATGTTGGCGGGGATTGCTTCACCTTGACCGACCATTTTTGTTACGGCACTGGCTTCGACGCGATCGGCGATTACGTGATCGGTGGGGAGAAGGAATTTGACTTTGTGCGTTCTTGCCTGATGCAGGAGGTCTTTAGCCAATTCGATTTTGTCTTCTTCCACGAGGCTTTTGCCGATTGACTCGCCTTGGGCTTTGAGAAAAGTGTAGGCCATGCCGCCCCCGATGATCAGGGTGTCGACTTTGGTGAGTAGGTTTTGAATGACTCCAATTTTGTCGCTGACTTTTGCGCCGCCGAGAATGGCGACAAAAGGGTGCTCGGGGTCTTGCAGAACGCGGCCTAGATATTCGAGTTCTTTTTCCATGAGCAGGCCGGCCGCGGACTTCTTAACGAATTTGGTGATGCCGACGGTGGACGCGTGGGCACGATGCGCGGTGCCGAAGGCGTCATTGACGTAGAACTCGGCTAGCGAAGCGAGTTGTTTCGAAAAATGCTCATCGTTGGCTTCTTCTTCGCTGTGGAAGCGAAGATTTTCCAGCAAAAGGGCTTGGCCTTTCTCAAGTTTGAGCGCCATTTCTTCGGCTTCGGGTCCGACGCATTGGGGGCAGAAGCCTACGTTTTCTCCGCGCGACAATTCTTTATCCAGCAACATGCGCAGGCGCTCGGCCACTGGCTTCAGGCTCAGCTTCGGATTCGGCTTGCCTTTGGGGCGTCCGAGATGAGATGCGAGGATCAGTCGCGCGCCGTGACGCAGTGCGTACTCGATACTGGGCAGCGTTTCGCGGATGCGGGTATCGTCCATGACCCGACCATCGTCGAGCGGGACGTTGAAATCGACGCGCATGAAAATACGGTGGTCGTTGAGAGGGAGATCCCGGATGGAGAGCTTGGACATTCAGTGCACCGTCGTTGGTCGTTATGTGGCGGGCGAGACGCCCGCCACCACAGCCGGCTAGACGCCGGCGCTAATTGTTACAGGCCCTTGGATGACATCAGGTTGATCAGGTCGCGGACACGGCTGGAGTATCCCCATTCGTTGTCGTACCACGAAATGACTTTGACGCAATTGCCGCCGACCACCAGAGTCATGGGCGCGTCGACGATCGATGAGCGGGAGTCTCCTTTGAAATCGGAGGAGACCAGTTCGTTCTCTTCGAAGCCGAGGTAGCCTTTCAGCGGCCCTGATTCGGTGGCTTTTTTCAGCGTGGCGTTGACCTCTTCTTTAGTCGTCTTCTTTTCGACGAAGGCGACCAGGTCAACCGCCGAGACGTTGGGCGTGGGCACACGCATCGAGAAGCCATCGAGTTTGCCGCCGAGCTCGGGGATTACCAACTTGAGCGCTTTTGCTGCGCCAGTCGATGTAGGGATCATGTTGAGCGCCGCTGCGCGGGCTCTCCGCAGATCTTTGTGCGGGAAATCGAGGATGACCTGATCGTTGGTATAGGAGTGGATGGTGGTCATGGTGCCGCTGATGATTTTGAAGTTGTCGTTGATGACCTTGGCGATCGGGGCCAGACAATTCGTGGTGCAGGAAGCGTTCGAGACGATGTGGTGTTTCGCGGGATCGTACTTCTCTTCATTTACGCCGAGGACCACGGTGAGATCTTCGTTCTTGGCGGGAGCGGAGATGATGACTTTCTTCACGCTGCCGCGCATATGATTCTTCGCGTCGTTGGCATCGGTGAATCGTCCGGTGGACTCGACGACGACCTGCACGCCGACGGAATCCCAGGGCAGGGCGGCGGGATCCTTTTCCTTGAACACCCGGATAACTTTGCCGTCGATCGAAATGCTGTCGGGTCCGGCGGTGATGGTGTGGGGCAAGTTGCCGAGGATCGAGTCGTACTTCAGCAGATGGGCCAGAGTCTTGGGATCGGTGAGATCGTTGACGGCGACGAAGTCGAGATTCTTGTCCGCGAGCGCGGTGCGTAGAACGTTGCGTCCGATGCGTCCAAAACCATTGATGCCAACTTTTACAGCCATTGTGCCTCCGAAGGAGAATTTGATTGCCTGGGAAATCGTTGGGTATTGCGATGAATTTCCGATGTTAACAGCATGATGTTAACAGCATGAAGCGGCCAGCGTAAATGTCGGTCCTTACGTGGACGTGATCTCGATGTAGGTTTCAGTCTTGCGGCGAAAGAAAAGCCAAAAGAGCAAGTATTTTGCTCGGATGGCCTGCCGGGCGCGAGCGAACTCATCGGGTCGCAGAAAGCGGGCGGTCCCCGAGAATTCCGGACCGGTGATCTTTCCGCGAATGGTGCAGGGTGCGAACTTGACTTGCGGGTTGTTGCGGATGCGCTTGCACTTCCCCAATTTGATGTTCGTCATGAAGTAAATTTTGCCGTCGTATTCAGCGAACCAGATGGGCGTGTACACTGCGACGCCGTTTTTGCGGAAGGTTGCCAGGCTGATGTAGCGCTGGCCATGGATTTCTGGGGGGATGGACGACATCTGGCTATTGTAAATTGCCCGGAGGAATTCTTGCGACGAGGCTTGCGTCTCGTGTCGCGATCGTTGTCTCGTTATCGTTGTCTCGTTATCGTCGCCTCGCGATCGTCGCCTCAAACTGCACACATCATTTACGCCGCGAGGTTGCCCAGCGAATTTAGACGGCGATGTTTGACCTTTAGCGCACGCGGTCACATACAATAGCGGCGATTGAGATTCCAAATATGCGAGACGACATGACCGAGAACTGGAAGCGATGGGAGGGCCGAACCGTCGACGGCAGGTTCCTGTTGCAAAACTATTTGGGCGGCTCTGCCCACAGCGCGGTATTTCTCACGGAGCGCGGAGGCGAGAAAGCCGCGATTAAGTTGATTCCGGCTGACGCGGACGCTGAGGCGCAACTGGCGCGCTGGAACGCGGCGCGCGCGCTGAAGCACACGAATTTGATTGCGATCTTTGAAGCGGGACGTGGCGAACTGGATGGGGTGAATCTGCTTTATGTAGTCGAGGAGTATGCGGAGGAGAATCTTGGACAGATTCTTCCGGAGCGGGCGCTGACGGCGGACGAGACGCGAGGGTTGCTGCCTCCAGTCCTGCAGGCATTGGATTTCGTGCATGAGAAGGGACTCGTGCATGGACATATTCAGCCGTCCAACATTCTGGCTATTGGGGATCTGGTGAAGGTGTCAAGCGACACTTTGCGCGCAGTGGGCGGCACCATGGTGGGCGAAACCAGTGAGCGGGCGACGGGCGCTTACGGTCCGCCGGAAGCTGGGACTAGTTCGGCAGGCGATGTTTGGCAATTGGGCATGACCCTGGTGGAAGTGCTTACGCAGCGCTTGCCGGGATGGCATGGCGCTGGGGCGATTGCTCCGCAGGTGCCTGGGACGATTCCGCAACCTTTTCGTGAGATGGCTGAACATAGCTTGCAATTCAGTCCAGCAAAGCGCTGGACGATTTCGGAGATACGGAATCGCTTGGAGGGCAAGCCGGTGGTGGCAGCCGCGACGCCGGTGCCGAGCACGGTGATGGCGTCGCCTTCAATTCCGATGGAACAGAAGTCGTCTCCGAAATGGCCGTATCTGTTGGGACTGGTAGGGGTGGTGGCGATTGTTGTTTTCTTGATCGCAAGGCCGAAATCGTCGAACCCAGCGGCTGAGATGCCGTCGACGGTATCAGAAAACTCACAATCGGCCCCCGCCTCCGGCGAGACGGGGGTGACCGCGACTCCGCAGAACTCGACCGCGAACGTTCCTACGAATCTTCATACCTCGGACGTTCCTACCGATCAGAACGGAGTTGTGCAACGCGTCATGCCGCAGGTTTCTCCCAGTGCGCGACATACCATCCATGGCAAGATCGAGGTACGCGTGAAAGTTGAAGTGGATGCGGCAGGCAATGTGACGAAGGCGAAAATTGAGTCGGGCGGCCGGAGCAGATATTTCTCGCGTTTGGCGCTGGATGCGGCACGACAGTGGAAGTTTGCTCCGGCTCCTGCTGGCGAAACCGGCGCGAGAGTCTGGAAAGTGCAGTTCGGGTTCAGCCGTTCGGATACGGACGCCTCGGCGGTGCGGGGAAAACGGTAGTGGATTAATTCTGCAGTTTTAGCGAGCGGCCACTCGGGCTTTCTTTTGGGTGTCGATCTTTTGAATCTCGATCCGCTCGTCAGTGTGGGGCGCGAAGCTGGAACGTTTCTTAGTGTCTTTTAGCCAGGCAGCGGCTCGCGTTTCGGCATCCTCAAGTTGTTGCGGAGACATGGTCTCGCGGACACTTCTTTTTCCGGCCTCAATTTGTTCGAGCATCGGAGCGGCGGCTTTTTCCGCTAGCAGATACCACATGTAGGCGGAAACGGAGTCGCTGGCCTCGGAGGCTTTCGTGATGGAAGACGCGGCGTCGCTCGCGTCGTCGTCGTTCTCGCCCATTATTTGCGAGCTGTTCATGGTGAGGTAGAGCAACTCGGTGCGGCTGGAAACTCCTAGTTTGTCAAAAATGCGGAATAGATAGTTCTTGACGGTATGCGGGCTTAGGTCAAGGGCCTTCGCGATTTCGCGGTTGGTCATTCCCGCGGCCAGGTGTTGAATGACCTGACGCTCGCGCTCGGAGAGCAGTTCGATTCCTTTGTGGTTGGTGGCGCGGACTAGCGGCGTGTTGACCAGGGCTTCCAGCGCGTGATCGAGATCGTCGCTGCGAGCCCAGATTTGTCCTTCATGCACGCTGCGGATGCATTTGCAGAGACTTTCGAGGCGCTCCTGTTTGGAGAACAGGCCTCTGGCACCCGCGCGAAAGCACTCCAATACTTCGTGTGGCTTGGAGTAATCGAGCAGGATGACTCCTTTGATCTGGGGACGGAGGGAGCGCATCTCGCGGAGAACCTGGGTGCCGTGGCCGGGCTGGTTATCGAGATTGTGGCTGATGACGGCGACGTCGATGGGGACGCGGGTGATGGTGGCGAGGAGTTCCTCGGAATTCGAGGCTGCGGCGACCACCTGAAGGCCGGGATCATTGCGTAGAGCGTCCGCGAGAAGCTGAGTATGAATACGAGTGCCGTCAGCGACTACGATACTGACAAAATCCGAACCCATTTGTTCCTGGGATGGCATCGAGTCTCCTAAGAATGCAAATGCAAACCGAAACGGGGGATTTAATAAAAATTCGACTGCCGAAAACTATGACTGCTGGCTCTGTGGGGGAGAGAATGCGTTGGATGAAAGAGCGGCCAGTCCCTTTCTACTGGTCAAAATGTACCATTAAATGGACGGAGCGGCAAGCAAAGGCATTGCGATGTATGCAAGAAAATGCAATGGGTGTTGCCGGGGCGTGAATTCCAGCGATGTTGCACAGTTGTGCGAGGAATGCCATGCATCGAATCTTTCGATGTCACTTTTTGTCATCCATTGGAATCATTAGCTAATATCAATACCATCAGTGTGATAGGAGCAATTTGTCGGACCGAGCTCGAGGTGCCATTGCCTACTGCAAAAGGTTACCCCGAGTGCTATACCACGGGTGTGCCAAAGAAATACGTCTCTAGGCCATTCACCTTGGTCAGGAGACGTTTAACCCGTCGCTGGATAGAGTCGAAACGTCCTAAGAACTCCTACCACTTGCATGGTATTGCAAGTGGGGTTAACTTCAAACAGCTAGAAACTCCCCCTCGTTCTTCCCCTGGTGTTTTTTCTCCCCCGACAGGCGTAGGTGTACCCCGCGTGCGATTTGTGTGCGGAGTACTTTGTGCCGATTTCTTTTTTGCGGACCTCCAGGCGGACCCAGCGAATGGGACTCAGAGGGCGAAGCTATGAGTATCCTCCATCAGACTTCCGAGCAAAGTTTCGAGATGAGCGAAGCAGCGAGCCAACCTGTAGCGCAAGATTTGTTGCGCTGGTATGCGTTGCACACTCGGGCGCGCCACGAAAAGGCGATTGAGCGGCGGTTGCGTGAACAAGGGATGGAGACGTTTGTACCGACCACCATGGAAGTCCATCGCTGGAGCGACCGGAAGAAGAAAGTCGAAGTACCGCTGTTTAGCTGCTATGTGTTTATCCGCTGCGCTCTGAGCGCGAGGGACCGGACGCTGGTGCACGGAGTGGAGAGTGTACACGGGTTCGTGGGATCGCGCGGATCGAGCTTGCCGATTCCCGACGAACAGATAGAGGGCATCCAGAGGGTTTTGGCGCAGACGGCACCGTGGCGTTCTTATCCTTTTCTTAAGGCGGGGCAGCGGGTGCGGGTGCGCGGCGGCGCCATGGATGGCGTTGAAGGTGTTTTTCTGGCAGAGAATGGCGATCACAGTTTGATTATTTCCGTCGATGCGATTCAGCGGTCGATGGCGGTCCGGATTGATGGATACGACGTGGAGCCCGTTTAAGAATTCTGATTAGTGAGAGGCTTCTAGCTTCTAGCCATTAGCTTTCAGCAGACTACCGGTTGTTCTTCTTGGCAAAATCAACAGCTAACACCTAAACCTTACTCATCCTTTTTTCCACATGATGTACCAACCTGAAATCGAGCGCATCAGCGAAGAGCTGTATTTCATTGCGGCTAGTCCGGCTACGCGCCGGCTGCGCGCGCAAGCGGAATTACTGTCTCAGACCGATGTGCCGGTGCTGATTACTGGGGAGCCGGGGAGCGGCAAGACGACGGCGGCGCGGCTGATTCATTCGCTGTCGATCCGGTCGAGCTTCCCGTTCATGCGCGTGAAGTGTGCTGCACTGACTTCTGACTTGCTGGAAAACGAGTTGTTCGGTTACGAGCACAGCTCGGCGAGTGGACGTCCGGAATCGACGTTAGGGAAGTTTGAACAGTGTGCCAAGGGAACGATTTTGTTGGACGAGTTCGAGGCCATGCCGGACGAAGTGCAGCGGCGGTTGTTGAAACTGCTGGAGTCGGGAGAGTTTGTCCGATGCGGCGGTCAGAACCCGATCCGGGCCGACGTGCGCATTGTGGCTGCAACCTGCGGGGATTTGGAAGTGGCGGCGGCGGAGAAGAGAGTTCATGAAGAGCTGTTTTACCGGTTGAGTGTTTGCGAACTGCGCGTGCCATCGTTGCGGGAACGGCATGAAGAGATCCCGTTGTTGCTCGGACACCTGATGAACCGGCTTACGCGGCGCTATGGTGTGCCGGCCCCGCGATTTTCCAGCACGCTGTTGGACGCATGCCAGCAATATCCCTGGCCGGGCAACTTGCGCGAACTGGAGAATTTCGCTAAGCGCTTCTTAGCGCAGGGTGATGAGGGGGCGGCGCGACAGGAATTGCAGGCGCATCCGGCGTTCGGCCTGCACAAACACGGGAACGGAAATGGCGACGGGGCTGGAAACGGGCACTCGTCCAATGGACACGGGCCGAATGGACATTCGGAAGAAAAGTCGTCGCTGAAGTTGCTGGTGAGAAATGCCAAGGGAGAAACCGAGCGAAGTGCCATCGCGCAGGCGCTCGAAGAGACGCACTGGAACCGGAAGGCAGCGGCCCGGCTTTTGAATGTCAGTTATCGTGCCCTGCTTTACAAGATCCAGGAATACCATCTGACGCCGCCGGCGGAGTCGCCGCGAGTGTTTGTGAATGATGGTTTGCGGCAGGCGAAATAGCATCAATTCTGGTGCAATTTTGCTCGAATCAGACTACAAATCAGGTAACATCGAACCGCTTAAACGGACGGCTCGGACGAAGCGCTTGAACGAACAAAAGAATGGCTGAGAGGCATTGGCCAATGACGCAATTGATATCTGCTGATCGAAGAATCGCCTGGTTGATGGTTCTGGCGTTGGCGTTGGCGTCGGCGGCAGCGCTGGCGCAAACGAATGCTGCGCCGCCACCTGCGGCCGTCGCGCCAAGCGACAAGCCAGCCGAAGGAACGCGTTCCGATAGCTCCTATGTAATCGGAGCGAACGACGTGCTGGCGATCAGCGTGTGGAAAGAGCCGGACGTCTCGCGTTCGGTCCCGGTTCGCTCCGATGGGAAAATTTCGTTGCCGCTAGTCGGAGAATTGCAGGCCAGTGGTCAGACGCCACGGCAGTTGGAACAGGAAATCACCAAGAAGCTGCAGAGTTACATCTCCGAGCCGGAAGTCACGGTGATCGTTACCGACAGCAAGAGTCAAAAAATAAACATCATGGGGATGGTTTCGAAACCAGGTGCGTATCTGCTGACCAGTTCGACGACCGTGCTGGACGCGATTGCCATGGCTGGCGGCTTTAAAGACTTTGCCAAGCAAAAGTCGATTTATGTTCTGCGCCAGGGGACGGATGGAGCGGAGAAACGGATTCCGTTCAATTACAAAGAAGTGATCAAAGGCAAGAACTCTGACCAGAACATTCGGCTGCAGGCGGGCGATACGTTAGTGGTGCCGTAGTCGCGGTGATCAGCATTCGACGCTATTTGATTCTCGTGGGCATGATGGCTGGGTTGCGAGTTCTCGCAGCGGGGCAGAGCCAGCCCACGCCGGATTCTCCCAGTCAGGGTCAGGCTGGGAATGACGCAGGGGCCAGAGCGGTTCCCGCTCCGGCGCTTACGGGGATTGTGGGAATCGAGGGCGAGGACGCGGCTCAAAATGCTGCGAGCAGTTTGCCGCAGATTCCGTCTTTACTGGGTGGAGTCGGCATCTCTTCGACGCTTCTGTCGGACATGGAAAAATCAAACTATCTGCGCGCAGGGCTGAATGTTGGCGCCGTGTACGACGACAATCCTCTGCTGCTGTCGACGGGCGCGGTCAGTAACACGAGCGAGTCGATTTTCCCCAACATCAAGATCGATGAGACCACGTCGCGGATGCACTGGACGCTCGGCTACGCCGGCGGTCTAACCATAAATCAGAAACTGACCAGCCAGAACGAAGGCTCGCACGACGTGAATTTTGATTCGCAATTCCGGTTGAGCCCGCACGTGAATTTGCGAGTCGCGGAGAACTTTTCGTTGACGACCGGGTTGTTTGATGCAGGCAGTGGCGATTCTGGGGTTGGGACGGGCGGAACGAATCCCAGTTTGATTACTCCACTGGCCACGCAAAGATCGAACTTGACCACGGTCGAAATTAATTATCACTTCGCTTTGAACGACCTGGTTGGAGCCAGCGGGTCATTCTCCGATCTACATTTTTCAAACCCGGGCCAGGCGCCTGGCACGACGCAACCAAGCGTGTTGGCCAATACCCAAACTGCGTCGGGATCGGCGTTCTGGCTGCACCGCATCTTGGGCCGCGATTGGGGTGGCATCACTTACCGTTTTGATCGCATCACTTTCGATCCCAATGGTGAAAGCCGCGTGCATAGCTTTCTTGCCGTGGATACCTGGAATTTGTCGAACCGATACACGTTGACTGGTTTTGTGGGCCCGCAATATTCAGAAAGCCAGGGCGTAGCGGTTGGCGGCGTGCAGCCTCCGCAGACGACGAACTGGTCGGTGGCGGGTGGAGCGGAAGGCAGTTGGAAGACTGCGCACAACAGTTTGTCCGCAGGATTCGTGCGCAGCATCAGCAATGGCGGCGGTGTATTGGGCGCGGTTCGGTTGCAGAATCTCCACGCTAATTTCCGGCGCGAATTCATGCCGGGATGGGCGGTGGGGCTGACCGCCAGCCACGGGACGAATGATTCGATAACCCTGCCTCCGCCGGGTAGCGCGAGTTCCGTCAATTTAACTTCCGCAGGCGCCACTTTGGAGCGTAATGTTGGGAAGAGCGTGGGAATTCGAATGGGCTACAGTCACGACTTCCAACAGCAGTATGGCCTGCCGGCTCCGAATCCGACTCTCGATGCCAGCCGCAATCGATTTTTTGTGACGCTGTCTTATCAGTGGGCTAAACCACTAGGAATGTAGTGATGGAAGACGATTTCCAGGAATCAGGCACTCCGATCGAGTTCAGCGATATCAAGGGCATTGTCCGCCGGCGCCGGTGGCAATTCCTGGTGCCGTTTTTCTGCGGCTGGCTTTTGGTGTGGGGAGCGAGCTGGGTGATTCCTTCGACCTACCGGTCGGGCACGCTGATTCTGGTCGAGCAACCTTCGGTGCCCGAGAAGTATGTCATTTCCAATATCGACAGCGACATTCAGCACCAGCTGGACAGCATCACCCAGCAGATTCTCAGCCGCACCCGTCTTCTGACCATTATCGATTCGCTCGGTCTCTACGCCAAAGAACGGAAACACAAAAGTCCCGATGATTTAGTCGAGCTGATGCGTAAAGACATCGAAATCGAACTGTCGCATGGTGACGATAAGAAATTATCCGCCTTCAACATCTACTACGCGAATCGCGATCCGAAGATGGCGCAAGAGGCGACCAGCGAGCTGGCCAATCTGTTTATCACAGAAAACCTGGAACAGAGGCAAAAGCGCTCAGAGAACACAACCAGCTTCCTGCAGGACCAGGTGGATCAGGCGCGGGCGAAACTGGCCGCCCAGGAAGCGAAACTCAGGGTATTTAAAGACCAACATTTGGGCGAGTTGCCGACTCAGACCCAGAGCAATCTGCAAATTCTTACGGGTCTGCAGAGTCAGTTGCAGGCCAATCAGGACTCGCTGAATCGGGCGAAGCAGCAAAATACCTACCTGGAGTCGCTGACCAACCAATATCGCTCCATGAATTCCGGGGGATCGAAGCCAGGTGAAACGGGTTCGGTGGGTCTCGCCGCCATCGACAAGGAACTGGATCAACTGAAGGCGCAACTGGCGGATTTGACATCCCATTACACCGACAAGCACCCCGACGTCCGAAAAACGAAAGAGCAGATCGCTCGGGTAGAAGCGTCGCGCGCGCGCATTGTCGCCGATATGAACAGTCATCCGTCGAATACCAGTTCGGATCCTGCGCCGGTTTCGTCCCTCGATCCCAAAACGGCGCCGATGCTGGAGATGGAGAGCCAGCTGAAGGCCAATCGGCAGGAAATTGCGAACCGCGAGACCGAGATTAAGGACGAGCAAAACAAGATCAATCAATATCAGGCACGGCTGAATATGGCTCCCGTAATGGAGCAACAGTTTGCGGACATCACGCGCGACTACGATCAGTCGAAGACGGATTACGAGGCGCTCCTCGCTAAGAAGAATCAATCAGAAATGTCGACGGACCTGGAAAAAACGCAACAGGGCGAGCGTTTCCGCATGTTGGACCCTCCGAACCTTCCAGCCAAACCTTATAAACCGAACCGCTTGATGCTATGCGCGGCGGGATTGGCGGTCGGTTTTGTGCTCGGAGCAGGACTGGCTTTCGGACAAGAAAAGCTGAGCGGCAAAGTGTATAGCGAGCGCGAGATCAAGAAGCTGGTTCCGTTTGATGTGATCGCGGAGATTCCTCCGATCGAGACCTTGGAGGAACAATCGTCGAACCGGAGGGGTATCTGGATCGCCAGCGCGGCGGCGGTCGTGGTGCTGGGATTCATCCTGTTAGGATCAGCAGTAACGTATTTGTACGGCTAATTTAGAAATTTCGACCGACCGACCCATCATGTACAAGAGCTTCTACAACCTGCAACGAAATCCGTTCGAGATCACGCCGGATCCGTCGTTCTTGTTTCCAACGACGCGGCACAACGAGGCGCTGGCCTCCTTGTATTACGGAGTGACCTCGCACCGCGGGTTCGTAGTCTTGACCGGGGAAGTGGGGACGGGAAAGACGCTCATTCTCCGGTCGTTGCTGGGTTTGCTGCAACGGCGCGATGTGGCTTTTGCGCTGATTTTTAATCCGACGCTCTCGCCGCTCGAATTCATGCGCTATATCGCCCGCGACTTTGGCCTGCCGGTTGGGGACAAAGCGAAAGATGAGCTGATCCACATTCTGAACAGCTTCCTGCTGCAGAGACATCAGAAGGGTTTGACCACGATTCTGGTGGTCGATGAAGCGCATCATCTTTCGGCTGAAATTCTGGAAGAGATCCGGCTCTTGACCAATCTCGAAACTTCGCAACAGAAGTTGCTGCAAATCGTGCTGGCCGGTCAGCCGGAACTGGATCTGAAACTTGATTCCCACGAACTGCGGCAGCTCAAACAGCGGATCGCGCTGCGTTGCCAGCTGGAGCCGCTGAATCTGAATGAAACCCGCGAGTACATGCGCCGTCGTCTGCGGATCGCCGGGGCAGCCGGCGCCCATGAGATTTTTTCCGCTCCGGCGGTCGAAGCGGTGTTTCGCCATTCCCACGGTATTCCGCGGGTAATCAATACGATCTGCGAAAACGCACTGCTGGCGGGATACGCTAAACATGCGGCTACGGTTACATCCGAAATTATTGATGGCGCGGCGAGGGATCTGCGGCTTGGAATTGTGGCCGTCGATTCGAGAGCTAGTGGCGCCGCGCGCCTTTCCAAGGAACAGGAGCAGCAAGAACTGTTGCAGGCGGTGAAGACGTTGCTCGATGTGCGCGAGCGTATGCACCAGGCCGACACCAAGGGGCGGTTGCAGTAGGCTTGCGAAGCTGAATCGGCATGAGCTATATATTTGAAGCGTTGCAACGGGCGGAAGCGGAGCGGTCGGGCGGCAGCCTGCCGAAAGACGCGGATTCCGTGGCGGAATTGTTGCAGCAGGTTGAACAGGAGATTGATCGCAAGCAAGCTCTTTCGGAATTGCCTGCGATGCCGAAGGCAGAGGTCGCGCCCGTCCCCGTCTCGGGGACGCTTGGAAGTCCGAAGGTCCTGTTGCCGGCGCTCCCGACCGATGCTCGGTTAGTCTGTCTGACCGATCAGGGTGGATTGGCGGCTGAGAAGTTTCGTGTTTTGGGATTGAAACTTCGAACCATGCGCGAACAGCGCAAGCTGAAGCGCATCGCGATTACCAGCAGTATCCCTGCGGAAGGCAAGAGTCTGATCGCCGCCAATCTGGCACTCAATCAGTCCCGAAGCAAGATTCTGCACACGGTATTGATCGATGGTGACTTAAGACGGCCTGAGCTGGGGAGGCGTTTCGGGTTTAATCGAAACCTTCCCGGCTTGAGCGAGGTTCTCCGCGGAGAACGCACCTTGGCGGAGGTTACGTATGGTCTCGAAGGCACCAACCTCCGCTTCATTCCAGCCGGGGTTACGCCAGAGAATCCGATTGAGTTAATGCAATCAGGACGGCTGCAACAGATGCTGGAGCAGCTCGAGGCCTCATTTGACTGGATCATAATCGATACGCCGCCGATCCGTCCCCTGGCGGACACTCCGCTCTGGATGAAATTGGCAGATGGCGTGCTACTGGTAACTCGCGAAGGCGTTTGCGAGAAAAAGCAGCTGGAGCGGGCCTTGGAAGCCATTGACCGTTCCAATATGCTGGGTGTAGTCGTAAATAGTTGCAGCAGCAACGACCAAAAGTATTATTATTCACGGTATGGTTCAACTGTAGCGGAACCTGAGTAGCCTTCCCCGGCTACAACCGGGCCCTGAAGATTTAGCTTTGCTCCCCCTTTAACTGAGTCTCCCCCGTCGACCCCAAGATCGTTTCCGCGAATCTATGGCGAGTTCATTGCGACCGTAGCGCGTGAGGAGATGCACCCGTGGCTTCAACATCAACAAATCGGCAATCCATCGATCAGGGATCCCAATCTGATCGGAAGCTTCAAGCGCAGAAGCAGAATCTGTTCGATGCAAAAGACATTCTCTCGGAAGAAGCTTTCCGCGCCATGATCTCGCTCGAACGCAAGCGAAGCGAGCGATCCCAGCGGCCGTTTGTGCTGCTGCTCATCGAAACCGGGCGCAGCCAGGCTGGCGAGAAGCAAGGCCGAGTCCTGCTGGAGATGCTCGGCGCGCTCCAGGGAGCGACCCGCGAAACCGATGTTACGGGCTGGTACACGACGAGTTCCGTGGTCGGTGTGATGTTCACGGAGATTGTTCTGGATAATAACGCGGTCTTGAGCACGATCCTGGCCCGGATCGGGGCGGTCCTTCGAGACCGGCTCGACACCGAACAGTTCGGTCGCATCAAGTTTTCTTTCCACGTGTTTCCCGACGACTGGGATTCGCAGGATCAGGAGCGTCCCAGCAACCCCACGCTTTATCCGGATATCGAAAAACGGAACGAATCGAACCGGTTCGGTCGCGCCACCAAACGAATGATCGACGTTCTGGGAAGCTTGGCATTGATCGCCCTGCTTTCCCCGGTGTTTTTGGTGATCGCGGCGGCGATTAAATTGAGTTCCCAAGGGCCGGTTCTGTTCCGCCAGAAGCGCATTGGGGAACACGGAACTCCATTTACTTTCCTGAAATTCCGGTCGATGTACGTCAATAACGATGCCAGCCAGCACAAGGAATACGTTCGTCAATTGATAGCCGGCCAGGCTTCCAAGCAACCGGCCAACGGCACCGGCGAAGGCATTTTCAAGCTCACAAATGATCCTCGGATTACGCCGGTCGGGAGCTTTCTGCGGCGCACCAGCCTCGATGAACTCCCGCAATTCTTCAATGTGCTGCGAGGTGAAATGTCACTGGTCGGGCCGCGACCCCCCGTGGCCTACGAAGTCGAGGCCTACGCTATCTGGCACCGCCGGCGCTTGCTCGAAGCCAAGCCGGGAATTACCGGGCTCTGGCAGGTGCAGGGTCGCAGCCGCGTGGGATTTGACGACATGGTCAGGCTTGATCTGCGTTACGCCCGCAACAGTTCTCCCTGGCTCGATCTGAAAATTCTGGCTCGGACTCCCAAAGCGGTGATCGCCGGTAATGGTGCCTGCTGACTGGATCCAAACATCTTCGTAGTTTTCGAAACCACGCCGTCATCCCCGTAAGAAAGCTGTTCTCTTCATTCTAGATTCGAATTCTAGATTCGAAGCAGTCTCTCGTCAGGTGGAGCCTCATGCTTAAGTTTGGTGTCATCGGCTACGGTTATTGGGGGCCGAACATTGTCCGAAATCTGCGCGGCCTAGAGGGCTGCCAGGTCGTCGGCATTTGCGACCGCACGCCCGCTGCCCGCAAGCGGATTCAGGCGGCGCATCCGGGAGTCCCGGTGCATGCCGATTTCCACGAACTGGTTCAGTCGCCAGACGTGGATGCGATTGCTGTTATCACTCCGGTGTGGACGCACTATGAACTGGCCAAGGCGGCGCTCGAAAACGGCAAACATGTGTTTGTAGAAAAGCCGTTCACCAGCACGGTGGCGCAAGCCGAAGAACTGATTAACCTGGCGGAACAGAAAAACCTCCGGATCATGGTGGATCACACGTTTCTGTTTACCGGGGCGGTCCGCAAGATCCAGAAATTGCTGGAGGATGGGACGCTCGGCAAGCTTTACTACTACGATTCGACCCGGGTCAATCTCGGACTGTTCCAGCATGATTGCAACGTCATTTGGGATTTGGCGCCGCATGATCTCTCGATCATGAACCATCTGCTGCATACCGAAGCCGAGGCGATTTCAGCAACCGGGCAGGCGCACCTCAACGAGCATGAGGACATTGCCTTCATCACCGCTTACTATCCGGACAAGATGATTGCGCACGTCAACGTCAATTGGATTTCGCCGGTGAAAGTTCGAAGCACCATGATCGGCGGCGAGAAGAAAATGTTGGTCTGGAACGATCTCGAAGCTGACGAGAAGCTGAAGATCTACGACAAGGGCGTCGACGTGAAGAGCCAGGAAGGCGTTTACAACTTGCTGGTGAGTTACCGGTCAGGCGATATGTGGGCTCCGCAGGTGGAGCAGGTCGAGGCGCTGCGCCTGGAATTGAACTATTTTCTGGAATGCGTTTCGAACGGCCATAACCCCTCTAATGATGGGGCGGCCGGTCTGCGCGTAGTGAAAATGCTCGAAGCCGCCACCAAATCCCTGCAACAACGCGGAGCATTGGTTTATCTCTAAGACCGTCGTCTCTGAAGACCGTTCCTCGCTCGGCAACAACCGGATTCCTGAATATTCCGTGAAACCAACTGTCTTAATCGTAACCACGACGAACTGGGTGCCCACGGCGCGCCTGGCTGCGGCTTTGGTCGGAGCCGGCTTCAGCGTGGACGCAATATGTCCGCCGCAGCACCCGTTGGGCAATACCAACGCCGCCAGTCGCCGATTTGCTTATCGAGGATTAGCGCCTTTGCGGTCAGTGGCGCTGGCGATTGCCGAGTCGAAACCGGACCTCGTCATTCCGGGAGATGACTTGGCTGCGCGACATCTGCACGAACTGCATTCCGAACGAAACGCTTATTCGAGCGATCCGGCTCTCGGAGACCTCATTGAACGATCGCTAGGATCTCCTGATTCCTTCGCCGTCATTCATGCCAGGGCCGCTTTCATGAAACTCGCGAGCGAAGAAGGCGTTCGGGTTCCCGAGACGAAAGTCGTCTCGTCAGAACAGGACGCAAAGAACTGGATCGAGCGGGTTGGATTTCCCGCGTTGCTGAAGGCCGATGGCTCCTCGGGAGGCGAAGGTGTGAAGTTGGTGCGCTCGCAGCAGGATGCGCTGCGGGCGTTTCGAAAATTGCAATCGCCGCCGCTGCTGGCGCGCGCCATGAAGCGAGCCTTTGTCGATCAGGACCGGACTCTGGTGCTGCCTTCGCTGCTGCGACAGCGGCCGACGGTAAACGCCCAGGCTTTTGTCTCGGGGCACGAAGCGACCAGCACCGTCGCGTGCTGGAAGGGAAGCGTTCTGGCCAGCCTGCATTGCGAGGTGCTCCGCAAATGCCACGATGCCGGACATGCCACCGTGGTGCGGCTCATCGATAACGCGGAGATGAAAACTGCCGTCGAGAAGATGGTTCGGCGCATGGGCCTTTCCGGGATGTGCGGATTCGACTTTATGCTTGAAGCCGCCACGGGCAACGCCTATCTAATCGAAATCAATGGCAGGGCTACGCAAATGGGACACCTCACGCTCGGTGCCGGGCGAGATCTGCCGGCGGCATTGTACGCGGCGGTGTCGGGGCAGCCCGGTCGCATGAATCCACCGACTACCGACAACGACACGATCGCGCTTTTTCCCCATGAATGGGCTCGAGATCCGCAGAGTGAATTTTTGCGAACCGGATATCACGATGTTCCCTGGGATGCGCCCGAGTTGGTTCGCGCCTGCATCCGGCGGAGCGAAAAGCAGACAAACTGGTATTCCCAAGACCGAGTGGCTCAGGCTGCGGCTGCGCTTCCGGCCCAGGCTGGCTCGGATGGCAGTTCTCCGGCGACGGCAAGGATTGTAGCGCGATGAAAAAGCCGCTCCAAGTGATGAAGTTTGGCGGCACCTCGGTAGGCGACGCGTCCTGCATCGCGCGAGCGGTCCGGATCGTTCACGACACGGCGGCTGAATCGAGTGTCGTGGTGGTCGTATCCGCGATGTCTGGAGTGACCAACCGCCTGATCGAGGCCGCCCATCAGGCCAGGGCAGGGAACTCGACCGCGGTGGCAAAGAGTTTCGCGGCGATGCGGAGTCGGCACGAGGAAGTTGTGGCTGCTCTGATCCCATCGGTGGCCGAACGCGGACGTTTGCGGGGAATGTTGCACGACCTTTTTCTAGAGGGTGAGCGTTTCTGCGAAGCGACGATCTTGTCCCGCGAGTTGACGCCGCAACTTCTCGATGCAATTTCGGGCCTCGGGGAGCGCCTTTGCGCCCCTATCGTCGCGGCTGCGCTATCGCAAGCGGGCGTCAGCAGCGAAGCGATCGAGGCGACGGACCTGGTCGTAACGGATTCGGTCCACGGCGAAGCTGAGCCGCGGATGGAGTCGACGCGTAAACGTTGTCAGTCTCGTCTGACTCCGCTTGTCGAAAAAGGCTTTGTGCCGGTGGTGACGGGCTTCATTGGTGCAACCGAAGACGGTGTTCTTACAACTCTGGGTCGAGGCGGCTCCGATTATTCGGCCACATTGCTCGGCGCGGCAGCGGGAGCGGACGAAGTCGTGATCTGGACCGATGTCAACGGTCTGCTGACGGCTGACCCGAAGTTAGTGCCGGAGGCGTGCACCATCCCCGAGATTTCTTATCGGGAGGCGGCCGAACTCGCTCATTTTGGCGCGAAGGTACTTCACTCCAAAACGCTTCGGCCGGTTCTGCAATGCGGGATTCCGGTATGGATCAAGAACACATTTGATCCCGCCTTACCAGGAACAAAGATCACCCCGGCGGGTCCGCGAAAGACTTCGGAGGTCAATACGAAGCTTACTGCGGGAGTGATTGCGATCACGGGTATAGGCGGAACGACTTCGCCCGGCGCGACGGCTCTCATCACCGTGGTTGGAGCGAACCTGCAAATGGAATCGGCTGCGATTGTGCGCGCATTGGCGGCGCTCCGGGAAAGCGAGAACATCGTCGCTGTCCCCGCGCAGCAATCCTCGGATTGCGGCCTATCATTCACCGTGCCGCAAGCGGAGATGGAAATCGCACTCGTCACCCTCCATCGCGAACTTGGACTGGGATTTCAGCCCGCGAAGCCGCGTCCGATGACATCCGATGCCCGTCCCGCGGAGACGTGGCAGCAGCAGTCTGAAGCGGCGGCGGACTGAAGCGACAAATTTTCAAGGACGATCAAGTTAAGAAGGCCAAGCTCTTTTATGAATACTTTTGTGTGCATCGCACCGGACGTGAAGTTGGGACAAGATGTAAAACTCTCCAAGTTCATCAACCTTTATGGCTGCGAGATCGGCGACGAGACCAAAATTGGCGCCTTTGTCGAGATCCAGAAGAATGCGACCGTCGGCAAGCGCTGCAAGATCTCAAGCCACACTTTCATTTGTGAAGGCGTGACCATTGAAGACAACGTTTTTATTGGCCACGGTGTGATGTTCATCAACGACATGTATCCGCGCGCAACTACCCCCACAGGCGGCTTGCAAACTGAAGCCGACTGGCACGTGGATCGGACGATCGTAAAAAAAGGAGCCTCCATCGGCTCCGGCGCGACCATTCTCGCCAACACCTGCATTGGAGAAAACGCCATTGTCGGAGCGGGCGCGGTGGTCACGAAAGATGTTCCGGCCAACACCATCGTGGCCGGCAATCCAGCAAGAATTCTTCGTCAAATTGAAACGGGGGTAGCTCAGTGAGCCATTCAAATAATCATCATTCGCAAAATATTCCTTTTCTTGATCTGGTCACGCCGCACGTCGAACTGGAACAGGAACTGACTGCGGTTTTTCAGCAGGTGATCCGTTCAGCAGGCTTTATTGGCGGCCCTATGGTGGAGAATTTTGAGAAAGAGTTCGCCGCGTTCTGCCAGACGGAACGATCGGTTGCGGTCAACAGCGGCACCGACGCTCTCCGTTTCGCGCTGATGGCTGCGGGCGTGAAGCCCGGCGATGTAGTAGTCACGGTTCCACACACCTTCATCGCCACCACGGAAGCCATTTCACAGGCTGGAGCATTGCCGGAGTTTGTCGATATCGACGAGCGGACCTACAACCTGGATCCCGAGAAACTGCGCCAGTATCTGGAGACGCAATGCACGGTCTCGGAGGAAGGCAAGCTCATCAGCAAGAGAAGCAAGCGGCCGGTAACAGCGATTGTGCCGGTCCATCTTTATGGCCAGATGGCAGACATGGACGCCATCCTGGAACTGGCGCAGCAATATCAGCTGATCGTGGTCGAAGACGCGTGCCAGGCGCACGGGGCCCAATATTTTTCGCGCAAACAGAATCGCTGGTTTGAAGCGGGTTCGATGGGCCGCGCGGCCGCGTTCAGTTTTTATCCGGGAAAGAATCTGGGAGCGTGCGGCGAAGGCGGCGCGATCACCACAAATGATTCGAAGCTGGCCGATACCTGCAAGATGATCCGGGATCATGGCCAGGCGAAAAAGTATTATCACGATATTGAGGGATACAACGGGCGGCTGGATTCGATCCAGACCGGAATTTTGAGCGTGAAATTGAAGCATCTGGCGGGATGGAACGCCAAGCGGCGGGAGCGCGCGGCGGAATATAACCGGCTGCTCGCAGCTTCCGGAGCCGGAGTCCAAACCCCGTACGAACCCTCCTGGTCGCGCGCCGTTTATCACCTTTACGTGGTGCAAACGGAAGATCGCGAAGGCTTGATGGCGCATCTGGGAAAGGCCGGGATTGGAACCGGCATTCACTATCCGATTCCGTTGCATCTGCAGAAAGCTTATGAAGGCATGAACTATAAAGCGGGAGACTTTCCGGTCACCGAGAGAGCGGCGCGCCAAATCGTTTCGTTGCCTATGTTCCCGAATCTCACGGTCGATCAGCAGGCGCGTGTGGTCAAGGAAGTCGTGGCCTTCAACGGTAAGTTAGCTCGCAAAAGCGCCGAGGCAGACGCCGCCGCGCTGGCCACAGCTGATAGGACCGCCTAGGTCACCATCTCCACGGCAATTCTTCTTCAACCACTCGGAACGGTTCCGAGACAAGGAAAACAGAAATGAAGCTATCAGTTATAGGCGCGGGTTATGTGGGTCTGACGACGGCAGCTTGCTTCGCGCAAGTCGGACACGACGTCTTTTGTAGTGAAAGCGACGCCGAGAAGCTGGCCAAACTCGAGAGCGGGGGGATGCCGCTGTTCGAGCCGCATCTGGAAGAAGTGATCAAGGGCGTGCGCGAGGCGGGGCGGTTGCATTTCGGGTCGACCGAAGACGCCATCGCCTGGGGAGACGCGATTTTCATTTGCGTCGGAACGCCTCCCTTACCGAACGGCGATGCCGATTTGTCCGCTATCGAGGGGGTGGCTCGATCGATTGCCAAGCGCGCCACGGGATACCGGCTGGTCATTGAGAAGAGCACGGTGCCGGTTCAAACCGGAGCGCAGTTGCGAAAGCATCTGTCCGTTCACAGCACGAACGGGCTCACGTACGATGTTGCGTCGAATCCGGAGTTTCTCCGGGAAGGGACTTCGGTCGAGGACTTTCTCCATCCCGACCGCATCGTGATCGGGGCTGATTCCGAGCGCGCCGCCGATCTCCTGCGGAAAATCTACGAGCCGATTGTGAAACAAACTTTCCGCTGTCCGATCCATTCCGATTGCCCGGAGCGCCAGCATCCCATCTTTCTGGCGACCGACACCAATTCCGCGGAGTTGATCAAACATGCTTCCAATTCATTTCTTGCCATGAAGATTTCGTTTATCAATATGGTGGCGAATCTTTGCGAGGTAGTTGGAGCGGATGTAACCGAGGTCGCTCACGGCATGGGACTGGATCCGCGAATCGGAGCCTCGTTTCTGAATCCGGGAATCGGATTTGGCGGGTTCTGTTTTCCGAAAGACGTGCAAGCGTTTATTAGAATCGCCGAGAAGTCGGGTTGCGATTTCTCCCTGCTCAAAGAAGTAGAGAAGATTAACCAGCAGCGGGTCGAGCACTTCGTGGAACAGGTGCGAAAAGAACTTTGGGTGCTGCGCGGCAAGAAAGTCGCCGTCTGGGGCCTGGCATTCAAACCCAACACGGACGATGTTCGCTTCGCGCCCGCGCTATCCATCATCCGCCGCTTGCAAGCTGAGGGAGCCCAGATCCAGGCCTATGACCCCGAGGCGATGGAAAAAACGAAGAAGGAAATTCCGGACATAGCCTACTGCGAGGACGCTTACGAAGCGGCTCGGGGAGTCGATGCCGTACTGCTGCTGACCGAGTGGGATGAGTTCCGGAAGGTAGACTGGAGCCGACTTTCTACTCTGGTCGAAAGAGCCCTGATCATCGACGGACGGAACGCTCTATCGCGCGAAGATGTGACCGCGAGCGGCTTCCATTACATCGGGATCGGTGGAGTCTCGGCCATGCCAAAGGGGGCCCAGCAACTGGTTACAACCTAAGATTTCTATATCCATAGCTTCGTAAGTTGGCTTGTTTCCCGTGTCAACCGGAGCTTGGTCATGCGGAGAGGTCGCCGTCGGCTAAGGCAGCAGCTGTTTTTTGGCTGTAGTGGGCAACCACTCGGGGGTTCGAATCCCTTCCCTCTCCGCCATTTTTTTTCGCGTCGCATAATCAGTGACAGCGCATTTCCAAACGTTAGTCACTGGGCGAAACCGATAAGAACTCTATGCCTGGAATCGTCGGCCTGATCACTCGTTTACCTCGCGCTTTGGCCGAGCCGCAGTTGCGTGCAATGGTGAAATCCATCTGTTACGAGCCCTTCTACAACTCCGGCACTTGGATCGATGAGTCGCTCGGTGTATATGTCGGGTGGACGGTGATCAAGGGCTCGTTTTCCGATGGCATGCCTCTGCGAAACCAGAGTGGCGACGTCTGCATGATTTTCTCGGGAGAGGAATACTCCCAAGACCGCATCTTGCACGCCGGGCGCAACGGAAACGGATCGAATCGGTCCAGTGAATCCGGCTATCTGATCCAGCGCTATGAGAAAGACTCGAATTTCGTTCAGAACTTGAACGGGATGTTTCACGGGCTGATCGCGGATCGCGTCCGCGGCGTAGTTACGCTCTTCAACGACCGTTACAACATGCACCGGATCTGCTACCACCAGGCAAACGACGCCTTTTACTTTGGCTCTGAGGCGAAGGCGATTCTGGCCGCGCGTCCCGAATTGCGCACGGCCGATACTCGTTCGATAGGAGAGTTTGTCTCGCTTAGTTGTGTTCTCGAAAATCGCACCATCTTCAAGGACATCCAGGTGTTGCCAGCCGCCTCAGCTTGGGCGTTCGAGAATGCTCAGCTGACGAACACAACCACATACTTCGAGCCGAGGCAGTGGGAAGATCAGACTCCATTGTCATCCGAGCCGTTCTATGAGGAGTTGCGTTCGGTAGTAACCTCGGCTCTGCCAAAGTACTTTTCCGGTAATGAGCAGATGGGTATTGCGATGACCGGTGGCCTGGACACGCGAGTCATTCTGGCTTTGCATCCGCCCGCCCCGGGATCGCTGCCGAGCTATACGTTTGGCGGCCCGTTCCGCGAGTCTCGGGATGTGCTCGTCGGTCGAAAGATCGCTGGAATTTGCCAACAGCCACACCAGGTGATCGAGGTTAGCAACGAGTTTCTCGCCGGCTTTCCAAAGCTCGCCGAGCGTACCGTTGCGATTACTGAGGGAACCGTGGATATCAGCCGGGCCGATTTGTATCTGAGCCAAAGGGCCCGCCAGGTCGCTCCGGCGAAGATTGTCGGGACCTACGGCAGCGAAATTTTGCGTCATGCCGTGATGTTTAAGCCCGACGAGCCACCGGCGGGGCTCTTCAACTCCGAGATGCTCACCGACGTACACCTGGCGGCGGGCACTTTTGACGGTCTTCGACAGAAACAGCATCCTGTAACGTTTGCGGCTTTTAGCCAGTCACCCTGGTATCACCACGGCGTCCTTGCGACCGAGCAGAGTCAACTGACGGTTCGGTCTCCATTCATGGACAATGATTTTCTCCGCACCGTCTATCGAGCTCCGAAGGATTACGCCAGCATCGGGGATGTGCGGCTGCGGCTCATCAAAGACGGCAGTGCAGCCCTGGGCCGAGTGCGGTCTGACAGAGGGAGTGGGCGGTAACGGCAGTCGCCTGATTGCGCCGCTCGGACGCGCTTATCAGGAATTTACCTTCAAAGCGGAATACGCATATGACTATGGCATGCCACAGTTCGTGGCTCGAATCGATCATTGTTTCTCCGCGCTCCGCCTGGAACGACTTTTTCTAGGCCGCCACAAATTGCTGCACTTCAGAGTGTGGTATCGCGATCAGCTCTCGGACTACGTGCGGCAGATGCTGCTCGATCCGCTGACATTGTCGAGACCTTATCTCCAAAAGAAAACTGTCGAGAAGATAGTGGATGGCCATCTTAAGGGCGGCCTCAACTACACCACGGCGATTCACAAGCTGATCACGCTGGAACTGATGCACCGCCTGTTTCTGGACGCACAATGATCAGCGAACAAGAGACCATCGAGGCTCCGGTAGCCGAAGCGGAAAAAGGCGAAAGGGAAACCTTTCTCAACGTCCCTGCGCTCAAGTATCGCGCGGATGTCGATGGACTCCGTGCCGTCGCGGTTCTCAGCGTACTCGCTTTTCATGTCGGGTTCAGCCGGACCCAGGGCGGGTTTATCGGCGTAGACGTTTTCTTCGTCATTTCCGGCTATCTGATCAGTTCGATCATCTTCTCTGACATTGCAGCGTCACGATTTTCGATCGTAGGCTTCTACGAACGGCGAATCCGCCGCATTTTTCCTGCGCTCTTCGCGGTGCTGGCGGTATCCAGCGCAGTCGCGTACATCTATCTACTGCCGAGCGAGTTGGTGGACTATGCAAAATCGACACTGGCGGCGGCGACCTCCACTTCTAATTTCTATTTCTGGAAACATTCCGGATACTTCGACTCGCCACTGTCACAGCCAATGCTGCATACCTGGTCACTGGCTGTTGAAGAGCAGTTTTACATCACCTTTCCGCTGTTTCTAGTGCTGGTCCGTAAGTTCTTCCCACGCCGCCTGCGGCTCTCGGTTGTTGTTTTCTTTTTTGTGTCGCTCCTCCTTAGCGGCATATTGGTTTGGCGCAAACCCGGAACAGCCTTCTACATGCCGTACACTCGGGCCTGGGAGATTCTGCTGGGCACGATCTTGTCGCTCGGAATGTTTCCTCGCTTACGGTTAGCATGGGCACGAAACCTGGCCGCTCTGGCCGGAATTGGCCTGATTGGATTTTCGGTTTTGTTCTATTCGGCGGATACGGTCTTCCCAGGTTTCAGCGCGCTGGTACCCTGCCTGGGCTCAGCCTTGATCATTGGAGTAGGCGAATCGGGATCGTCGGTTGTGGGAAAGGTGCTTTCGTGGCGTCCGGTAGTCTTCGTTGGACTCATTTCTTATTCTCTTTACCTCTGGCACTGGCCGATCATCGTGCTGCGGCAGATGGGATTGCTCGTGGGCGTCAGTGCGATCGCTCGATTCTTCCCAAGCATCCCCATTTCCGCCCATCGCTTTGACGTTTTAGTTGAAGTCGGGCTCGCATTCCTTTTCGGGACGCTTTCCTGGAGGTTTGTAGAACGGCCATTTCGGAGCGGCGGCCTGCGCTTGACCGGACGTCCGCTGTTTGTGCTGGCGGGGGTTACGACCTCGGTGTTAATCGCGTTTTCCTTGTGGACGGTGCTGGCCGGCGGATTTAAGGGCCGGTTTTCCGACGATGCTTTGCAGATTGCGTCGGTGCTGGATCTAAAGAGTGAAACTCAGTCGATGCGGACCGGCGTTTGCTTTATCACCACCGACTTTACTTTTGAGATGTACCAACGCGATATCTGCTTGCGTCAGGATCCGGTCAAGAAAAACTACCTTCTGCTCGGGGACAGCCACTCGGCGATGCTCTGGGGCGGGCTTGCCTCCACGTTAAAGGACGCGAACGTGATGCAGGCCAGTACGGCAAATTGCCAGCCTTCGCTCCATCCGACTGGTTCCCTGGATTGCCGGAAGATGCTGAACTATATCTTCCAAACCTATCTGCCGCAGAATCCGGTTCAGGGGTTGCTGATCGCGGCGCGTTGGGAAGAAAAGGACATGGGCGCACTCGCCGGAGTGATCACCTGGGCCAAGCAACACAACATCCCCGTAACCATAATCGGACCGGTACCGGAATACGACGGACCCTTACCTCGCCTTCTGGCCTATGCTACGGCGTGGAATGAGCCGAAACTGGCGAGCCAGCATCTCGTATCCACTTCCGGAACCATCGACGCGAAAATGCAAGCGTTGGCCGCAAGTTCATGGCACGTTCCCTACCTCTCGCTGTATCGCGAGATTTGCCATGCGGGGGAGTGTACCGAATATGCCGATGCG
>CAWECL010000015.1:0-58450 GCA_963807725.1 uncultured Acidobacteriaceae bacterium | reverse complement strand
GGCATCGGCGGAGGCAGAATCGGGACCGCTTCCGGCAAAGACTTTTTCTAATTCGTCGATCCACAGGACACAGGGAGCGAGGCCTTCGGCTACTCGGAAGACTTTCTGAATTCGTTTTTCGGTCTCGCCTATGAATTTGTCGTAGACGGCAGCGGTGTCGAATTTTACCAGCGGCAATTTCCATTCTCCGGCGACCGCCCTGGCGCAAAGACTCTTGCCGCAACCTTGAACGCCTAGAATGATCACGCCTTTGGGCGGATCGAGGCCGAATTGGCGGGCGCTGTCGTCCCATGCTCCGCGACGTTGTTGCAGCCAGCTCTTTAGATTATCGAGGCCGCCGATGCTGGCCATGTTGTCGGTTGAGTCCACGAACTCGAGCATTTCAGAACGCTTGAGCAGGGCCTTTTTGGCCTCGAGCACATCTGTGATGCAGTCGGGCGAGAGCGCCAGGCGACCGACTATCGCTTGAGAGATGGAGCGTTCCGCGGCTTCTTCAGTGAGGCCGCGAAGATTGCCGGCCATCGCATCTACGCCGTTGGCATCGAGCTGCAGTTTCAGGGTATGAGTACCCGCCAGACGGGTGTACGTTTCACGGATGATTTCGCGCAGACGATCGCGATCGGGCAACGGCAGATCGAGGAATTCAACCAGGCTAGCCAACTCAGGCGGCATCTCGATGGCGGGAGCGGTCAGCACTAGCGTTCGGCGGTTGGCGGAGAACTTCTGACCTACATCGCGGAGTCGGCGGACCACGACTGGGTTATCCATGTGGCGATGAAAATCTTTAAGAACGTACACCGCCTCCATGGTCATGGTTTCGAGGTTGGCCAACGCCTGCACGGGGTCGGCGGTGTTGTACATGGCGGTCTTTGGGCCAGCGCCGGCGTCGCTGCTTGCCGACGACAGAACGGCCCGGGCCAGCCGATCGGCCTCGCTGTTGGCATGAGGAATCGCGTTTATATGAAACTGCGTTGGAGGTTGAGGGACCGGGACACCACTGCCGGATCGAACCAGACCGTCGGCGATGGTCCATTCAAAGACGGGCAAGCCCAAGTCGGAGGAGGCGGAGCGTACAAGTGACAAGGCGCACATCTCCTCCACCGTCTCCATGACGATGATCGGAGTCGAAGAATTGATCAGGACCTTTAATCTCTCGGACGGATTCATATCTATTTGACCCGGTGCGACTTGCTCCCGTAGAATACATCTTCGGTTCCTACCGGATAATCTCCCTAGTGCAATCTAGGACTACGAAGGTAATCAAGCTCCATGGCAAATCATTTTTCGGCGATGAAACGCGCTCGCCAAACCACGAAACGCACTGCGCGCAACCGGGCCAACACATCGCAACTACGCACCGCGCTGCGAAGCATGCGCGAGAGCCTGGAAAAGGGCGATAAGGCAGCAGCAGGCAAGACCTACCGTGAGACGGTGTCGGCGCTCGACAAGGCCATCCAGAAGGGCGTTTTGCACGAGAATACCGCTTCACGCTACAAGTCACGGCTGGGGACTCGGCTTGAGGCTTTGAAGTAGGTTCCTCCCTGAAGGGACTGCTGGCTTGCAAGCTTGCGCTATCGCTCACGCAATTCCTTGGATATGAGGGGTTGGGATGGGTGCCGGTAGGGTTATCCGGAGGCTGTAGATTATCCTTGACCTGCTCTAGCAGCTTGTTATACTTAGGCGTTCTCAGGACATCAAAGCAGTTTCTGCCGGTTCTGTCGAACTTCCGCCCGCGTTGTGGCAACTCCTTAAGAATTGAGCAACTTTCGGGTAGGGCGGGGCATCTATTTGAATGATTCTGGCAAATCCCTTTTGAATTTAGTTTTTTAGCACCTGGCCTGAATCGCAGCATGGCTCACCGTAGGCATCCGTCACCCAACGGGAGACGATGGGATTAACGGCCTAAATTATTCATTTTGAAGGAGAAAGACCGAAAATGCGATCCGATCGTGTATTCGATGCTCTACATACCTTGCGGAACCGGTATATGCTCTGCCAGCTCGCCTCGAAGGCGACCCGGAAGTTTCATAAGCCGAACACCCGCATCCAGGAAACCATGAATCAGGTGTTTGACAAGATCGCCGATGCGGAACGTCACGACATTCTGAGCGAACCAGAGAACTTTGCCGAAGCACAACGGCGAGCTGCTTGAGCAGCTCCGCCGTGTGCCCGCACGGCGGCAAAGAACAAGAATTCCCCGCGAGAGAATAAAGACAATCCCTCCCGAAGAAAAACCATTCCACGCAGGTACATATGACCATTGCTGAACTCAAAGAAAAAAATATTACCGAGCTGACCAAGATCGCCCGATCGTTGGAACTGCCGGGCGCCAGCGGACTCCGCAAACAGGATCTCATCTTCAAAATCCTGCAGGCGCAAAGCGAAAAAGAGGGACACATCTTCGCCGAAGGTGTGTTGGAGATCCTCCCAGACGGCTACGGCTTTTTGCGTTCGCCCGACTACAACTACCTTCCTGGGCCGGACGACATTTATGTGTCACCGTCGCAAATCCGTAAATTTGATTTGAAAACCGGCGACACGATTAGCGGCCAGGTGCGTCCTCCGCATGAGGGTGAGAAATATTTCGCGCTGGTGAAGATCGAGGCGGTCAATTTTGAATCGCCCGACGAAGCTCGCAACAAGATCCTGTTTGACAACCTGACGCCGCTGTATCCGCAGGAGCGCTTGAAACTCGAGACCACTCGCGAGAACATCAGCGCCCGCGTCATGGACTTGTTGACTCCGCTTGGCAAGGGGCAACGCGGATTGATCGTTTCTCCGCCGCGAGCCGGTAAGACCATGCTGCTGCAGCAAGTGGCGAATTCAATTACTACGAATCATCCGGAAGTTGTGTTGATGGTGCTGCTGATTGACGAGCGCCCGGAAGAAGTTACGGACATGC
The DNA here is from genome assembly GCA_963807725.1 of uncultured Acidobacteriaceae bacterium. GTDB lineage: Bacteria > Acidobacteriota > Terriglobia > Terriglobales > Acidobacteriaceae > Acidiflorens. The sequence continues at coordinate 55,548 of CAWECL010000015.1, read as the reverse complement.
AGCGATCGGTAAAAGGAGAGGTGATTTCCTCGACCTTCGACGAGCCCGCTGCGCGCCACGTGCAGGTTGCGGAGATGGTAATTGAAAAGGCTAAGCGCCTGGTCGAGCACAAGCGCGATGTCGTGATTCTGCTGGACTCCATCACCCGCTTGGCTCGCGCTTACAACACCATCGTCCCACCCTCAGGCAAAGTACTCTCAGGCGGCGTCGATTCGAACGCCCTGCAGCGTCCGAAGCGCTTCTTCGGATCAGCCCGCAACATCGAAGAAGGCGGCTCGTTGACGATCATTGCTACAGCGCTGATTGACACCGGATCGCGCATGGATGATGTGATCTTCGAAGAATTCAAGGGCACCGGTAACTCCGAAATCATCCTCGACCGCAAGCTGGTAGATAAACGAACCTTCCCGGCGATTGATATTCAGCGCTCAGGTACACGTAAAGAAGAGCTGCTGATTCCCAAAGAAGATTTGCAACGGATCTGGGTGCTACGCAAGGTGCTGAACCCGCTGTCTCCGGTCGAAGCGATGGAATTGCTGATTGAGCGGCTGGCCAAGGCGGCTTCAAACAGCGAGTTCCTGGCTAAGATGAGCCAGCTGTAAAGGTTTGGAAATTCGTGTGGTGACGGGGCTTTGCCCCGTCCCAAACTTACCCAACATTCGCGGAACAACCGAACCCTAAGCCTTCGGGATTACTGCCGTTACCCGCCCCTGTTCCGACTTACAGCCCCCGCGATCGCCAACTGCTAAACTCTTCGCAAGTTCTTAAAAATGGGTTTCAGAAGCTGGTTCTCGAGAGCGTGTCTCAGGAGCTCATATGCGCCGTTCGTTTCCGCCATCAAATCTGCTTTCAAAGCTTGTCCTTCTGGCCACGTCTTGCTTTGCTGCACAAATTACGCTAGCTCAGCCACCTCCGCAAACGGCGCGTCAGGCACTGATCGAAATGATTTTCGGCGAAGCACCCGGACACTTTGAAAAGCATCTTCCGGATATCACACGGGAGGTCCTGGGCAGACTTGGATCCGACAAAGATGAAAGCATTCCTCAAATATTTGGCAGGCTATCCAAGCAGGCGAAAGCGGAAGGTGCCAAGTCCGAGACCTTTGACGCGGGTCCTACTCTCTTCAAAGCTAACGGACACCGCAAAGGGGACGAACTTGAGATCAGGGTGGTTCGCGATGATCTTGTTGGTGGCGAGGACCAGATCGAACTTGTTTTCCGCGTGACCAGCAACGGAAAAGAACGAACCGCTATTACTCAGATTCTGAGATTCACCTTTTCGATGAGGATGGAATCCGACGTCTGGCGCTTGAACGAAGTCGACGCCACCGCTCGCTTTCCGATTGCTGACCCTGCGTTTCTCAAGGCATTGGAACAGCAGCAGGCTCAAATGAATGAGCAACTGTCACTGTTCTCGATGCGTTCCGTCGTAAGTGCTGAGAAATCGTATCAGGCAGCGCAGGACTCCTACGCTTGCAAGCTTTCTGCTCTCGGCGGCTCGGGAAAAGATGCCGCGCATCGTGCTTATCTATACGATCCGCAACTGGCCGACGGCAAAAAGAATGGCTACGTATTCTCCATTTCAGAGTGCAGCCCTTCCCATTATCGACTGAGCGCCGAGCCTGAGTCGCAGGATCAGGGTCAACGTGCCTACTGTTCCGACGAAACCGGCGCGGTACGTTCGTCCTCGGATGGCAGGGCCGCGACCTGTTTTTCGAGCGGTGAAGCCGTGGAGAGCGACGTGCTTTCAACCGCTCCCACATCGAACGCTGTCCCTTCAGTAGGCTCGCTGCCGGTGCAACGCATCCGCGTTTCTCAGGGGGTCGCAGCCGGCCTGATCCTGGACAAAGTACAACCCGTTTACCCGCCCGAAGCGCGGAGTGAAAGGATATCGGGGAAAGTCGTGTTGCAGGTTCTGATCAACCCGACTGGCGACGTTGTGAATGTCGAGCTCGTCTCCGGTCATCCACTGCTGGCTCCCGCAGCAATAGACGCGGTAAAGCGATGGAAATATCGTCCCTATTTGCTGAACGGGAAACCGGTCAGTGTAGATACTCAGGTCCAAGTCAACTTCACTCTGCTCGAGAACTGACATCGAACTGGATTCATTCCTGTCGTTTTCTGTACGCCCTTCTTGGCGGAAATTACTCCGTGAATTACAAACGCCATCCAGTGTTGGGCCGGATGGCGCTTTTTCTTGCTCCTTGGGTGCAACTTACTCCGAACTGATTCGCATTCCGTAGAACGAACGGTAGACGAAGAAGACGGAGACGGCAAAGAATGCCAGCGCCAGAATGTGGGTCAGGTTTCCGGGGTGGTCGTTGGTTAGCGAGACGGCCAATTCGACGGCTAGCAATCCGAAGAGGGTGGTGAACTTGATGACCGGGTTCATGGCCACCGAAGACGTGTCTTTGAAAGGATCTCCCACCGTGTCGCCTATCACTGTGGCATCGTGCAGTGGCGTGCCTTTCTGTTTCAGTTTTGTCTCAACGATCTTCTTGGCGTTATCCCATGCGGCTCCGGCGTTGGCCATGAAGATCGCCTGATAGAGACCGAAGATCGCGATCGAGATCAGGTAGCCGATGAAGAAGAAGGGCTCGACGAAGGCGAACGTCAGCGTCCCGAAGAAGACGGCCAGGAAGATGTTGAACATGCCCTTCTGCGCGTACTTGGTGCAGATTTCAACTACTTTCTTGCTGTCAGCGACCGAAGCTTTGGTGGCTCCGTCGAGTTTGATGTTGGCTTTGATGAACTCGACGGCACGATAAGCGCCGGTGGTGACCGCTTGCGTGGACGCTCCGGTGAACCAGTAAATCATTGCTCCGCCGGTGATCAGGCCGAGGAAGAATGGGGCATGAAGCAAGGAGAGTTTTTCTACGTTTGACGTCAGGCCGTTGGTCAGGGCCATGATGATGGAGAAGATCATCGTGGTTGCTCCGACCACCGCCGTTCCAATCAGGACTGGTTTGGCGGTCGCCTTGAAAGTATTACCAGCACCGTCGTTTTCTTCGAGTAGGTCTTTGGCATGCTGGAAATTGGCGTCGATATTGAAGTCCTTCTTGAGTTCCGCCTTGATGTTCGGGACATCCTCGATTAGCGAAAGCTCGTAGACGGATTGCGCGTTGTCGGTGACGGGTCCGTAGGAATCGACGGCGATCGTTACCGGTCCCATGCCGAGGAAGCCGAAGGCTACCAGGCCAAATGCGAAGACTGGAGCCGCGATCATGGTGGCGGCCGTTGCCAACCCCATCAGGCTGAAGAAGTAGGCTACCGACATCAGCGCTACCATCGTCAGGCCAAGCCAGTAAGCGGAAAAGTTTCCGGCGACGAAGCCGGAAAGAATTCCTAAGGATGCTCCGCCTTCTTTTGCTGAGGTCACTACTTCGTTTACGTGGCGGGATTCTGTAGAGGTAAACGCCTTGACTAGTTCTGGAATGACGGCTCCTGCCAATGTTCCGCAGGAGATGATCGAGGCCAGCTTCCACCATTGCGAGGGATCGGGAACCATGTTGGGCACGAATTCGCCGAGCCTTGGGATGATGTAGTACGAAACCACGTAGGTGGCGACGATCGAAACAATGGAAGTGATCCAGACCAGTGAAGTCAGCGGCGTCTCGAAATTCATCTTGGCCGCATTGCCGAATCGTGCTTTCGCAATTGCGCTGTTGATGAAATAGGCGAGCGCGCTGGCGATCAGCATCATGATGCGCATGACGAAAATCCAAACCAGCAACTGCACCTGAATGGACGGCTCTTTCACACCCAGCAAGATAAAGGTGATCAGCGCGACACCGGTTACGCCGTAAGTTTCGAATCCGTCGGCCGACGGGCCAACGGAGTCGCCAGCGTTATCACCGGTGCAATCGGCGATCACTCCGGGATTGCGCGCGTCGTCTTCTTTGATTTTGAAGACGATCTTCATCAAGTCGGCGCCGATGTCAGCGATCTTGGTGAAGATTCCGCCAGCGATGCGGAGCGCTGCTGCGCCTAGTGATTCGCCGATAGCAAATCCGATGAAGCAGGGACCGGCATAATCACCGGGCACGAAGAGCAGGATGAAGAGCATGATCAGCAATTCGACCGAGATGAGCATCATGCCGATCGACATTCCGGCTTCGAGAGGAATTTGGTAGACGGGGTATGGCTTGCCGGGAAGCGACGCGAAGGCGGTGCGCGAATTGGCGAAGGTATTGACGCGAATGCCGAACCACGCCACGCCGTAGCTGCCGGCGATGCCAACCAGGCTAAATACGAGGATGATTACGACGCGCGGAATCTCGAAATGCCGCAGCACGCCGAAGTAGAGCACGATGATGGCCGCGATAAATGCCCACAGGAGCATCAGGAATTTACCCTGTGTGATCAAGTAGGTCTTGCAGGTTTCGTAAATCAACTCCGAGATTTCTCGCATGGAGCGGTGGACAGGCAGATTTTTCAAGCGCATGAAAATCATCATGCCGAAGCCGAGACCGAAAACGCAGAACAGAAGACCGATCATGAGCAAGCGATGGCCGTCCACGCCGAGGAATGAAACCGAAGAGAGGTCCGGCAGTTTGAGGGCGGCCTCGCCACCTTCCTCGGCGGGTTGCGCCAGAGCGTAGGCCGTGGTCAGAAATAGCAGAATTGCGGATGTCTTCGCGAACCAGCGTCCCGCAGACGCAAGATTAGCTTTCAAAGTGCGCATTCAAATCCTCCTAAAGGATCCATTCAGGGGTCACAACGTGTGATCTTGCCTCGACCGGCTTGTGGCCGCTGCCGAAGTTCCGAACGCGCTTCCACCGCAAAGCCTAGCAATAAAAGCTAGCAATAAAGGAAAGAGTGCCGATTTGGCCGCGTCGAAGACTTTGTGCGCCGGTTGTAGGCCTTGGATCAGACTACGCCCGACGAACAAAACACTCGTTTATAGCACCTCGTTGGAAGGCGGGTCAATGACTTGTGTTGCGAGACCATGATCGATGATCCGGCCATCGAGCCATAGACAGGTAAAAGAAAGGCAACGGAAAGTCAAAAGCTTAATCGATGCCCAACTGCCCGCAGCCCAAGCACACGATTACCCAGGCGGTTCCGTATAATTGGTGATCCGCTATGCCTGCCTCGCTTGAATCCATTGTTTCCGCTACCCGCGAGCGACTGTCTGGCACTCGGCGAAGCATGGACCTGCGCGCGTTGGAACGGGCGGCGGATGCGCATAGTCCTCGGGGGTTTCGCGAGCACCTGCAACGGGCCGCGCAAGAGGGTCTAGCCATTATCGCGGAGTTGAAAAAAGCTTCCCCTTCGAAAGGGCTAATCCGCGCAGACTTTCGCCCTTCTGAGCTTGCACCCGAACTTGAACGAGCAGGAGCAACGGCGCTCTCGGTATTGACTGACGAGGAGTTTTTTCAGGGCTCGCTGAATTATCTGCGCGAGGCTTCGCGGGTTACTTCCCTTCCCTGCTTGCGGAAGGATTTTATTATCGACGAATTTCAGATCCTGGAAGCGCGAGCCAACAACGCCGACGCGATTCTGTTGATTGTTGCGGCAGTTGAACAGAAAGAACTGGTCGCACTGGCAGGAGCCGCGCAGAGAAACGGCCTCGACGTGCTTTGCGAGGCCCACGACGAGCGGGAGTTGCAACGCGCGCTCGACGCCGGGTGCGACTTGATTGGCATTAACAGCCGCAATTTGCGGACGTTTGAGGTTGATCTCGAAACGCCGCTGCAGTTGGTGGAACAGATACCAGCGACTTGTGTTCGAGTAGCCGAAAGCGGCATTCATAATGGCGCAGATCTGGCTCGTCTGCGATCAGTCGGCTTTGACGCGTTCCTGATTGGCGAATCGTTGATGAAGGCGAAGAGGCCGGGCGATGCTTTGGTGCGGTTGATGGAAGAGGCGAGGGTAGTGATCAGTGGTTAGTAATTGGTTTGCTTTTTCCTAACCAGTACCACCAACCTTTCCAGTTTATGACTTGGATCAAGATCTGCGGGATCACGAACCTCGACGACGCGCTTGCCGCTGTAGATGCGGGCGCCAATGCGTTGGGTTTTGTATTTTATAAAAAGAGCCCGCGTCTTATTGATCTGGAAACCGCCGCTTCAATCATAGCTAAAGTGCCGAAAGATACGCAGAAGGTCGGCGTTTTCGTCAATGATGATATGGAACAGGTGCGCGACATCGCCAAGCAAGCTGGTCTTACCGCTGTGCAGTTACACGGCGACGAGAGCACCGAATTCAGCCGCGCTTTGTTCCGCGAACTCGCCAACGGAAGCGGCCGGCCGGTGATATTTCGGAGTTGCCCAGCGAATATTTTTGACGCGCCGGTCGGACAAAATGTCGGATGGGATCCTGTAGCGGCTGGCCTTGTAGAGCCTGACGAGGCTTATAAGGGCAAACGCGTCCACAAGATTCATGTCGCGGAAAATGGAGATTTGTTTCTCGAGACGCACGGTTTCAGGCCCGGGGTCATCTCGGGCGTTCTACTCGACTCGTCGACGGCGGAGAAACGGGGCGGCACGGGGCGGACTTTCGACTGGGAACGTGTCCAGCCCTGGGCCGGCATCATCAACAGCATAAGCAAGCTGATCGTCGCCGGTGGACTACACCCAGGCAATGTTCAGGAAGCAATTCACATTCTTCATCCTTGGGGTGTCGACGTTTCGTCGGGAGTGGAGCGCGAGCCGGGGAAGAAAGATCCGCGGAAAGTCCGTGCCTTTGTTCAGGCGGTGCGGGCTATGGAAGAGGCTGGTTAATGGCAAGCGCAACCGTTACGAAGAAAACTCGCGAACGGGAATTTGGCGGCAATCCGGCTAACACCGCTTCTGTCGGCCGTTTTGGAGTTTATGGCGGCCGCTATGTACCCGAGACTTTGATGGCGGCGCTGGATGAACTGGAACGCGAGTATGAGAAGGCGAAGCGCGACCGGAAATTTCAGAAGCGGTTGGATCTGCTGCTGAAGACTTACGCCGGGCGCCCGACCCCTCTGTTTTTTGCTCGCCGGCTGACGGAGAAGCTTGGCGGCGCGAAGATTTACTTAAAGCGAGAGGATCTTCTCCACACGGGCGCACACAAAATCAATAACTGCCTCGGCCAGGGGCTGCTCGTGGAACGGATGGGCAAACGACGGGTGATTGCGGAGACTGGCGCCGGGCAGCACGGCGTGGCGACCGCTACCGTTTGCGCTCTGCTCGGCTTTGAGTGCGTCGTGTACATGGGGACCGAGGACATGCGGCGGCAAGAGCTGAACGTCTTCCGCATGCGATTGCTCGGCGCTGAGGTCCGGGGCGTAGATTCGGGCTCGCGGACCCTTAAAGACGCGATCAACGAAGCCATGCGCGACTGGGTCACCAACGTAGGCACGACCCATTATCTGCTCGGCAGCGTCCTGGGAGCGCATCCTTATCCGACCATGGTGCGGGACTTCCATCGCGTCATCGGACGCGAAGCTCGGGCGCAGATTCGCAAGGCGGAGGGAAAACTTCCTACCGCGATTATCGCTTGCGTCGGCGGGGGATCGAACTCGATCGGGATTTTCTATGACTTCCTGAAAGATAAGAAGGTCAAACTCGTCGGAGTCGAGGCCGGGGGTGTTGGTAATGCTTTGGGCCAACATGCAGCTCGTTTTCGCGGCGGGTCGCCGGGCGTTTTGCAGGGAACCTATTCCTACGTATTGCAAGATGCATCGGGCCAGATCGCTCTTACGCACTCCGTATCGGCTGGGTTGGACTACCCTTCGATCGGCCCAGAGCATGCCATGCTGAAGGACTCGAGACGTGCCGAATACGTTCCCGCTTCAGACATTGAGGCGCTCGAAGCCACTGTACTGCTGGCTCGCACCGAAGGCATTATCCCGGCGCTCGAATCTGCGCATGCTGTTGCCGAAGTCATCAAACGCGCGCCGAAGATGAAGAAGTCAGAAATTGTGATCGTCAATATTTCGGGACGCGGGGACAAAGACGTTGGGATAATGCGGGAAAATTTGAAGCTGGACTAGTAGTCAGCCAATCCGGTCCGGGCGTTTGACACAGATTTTGTCCAGGGCTAGTTGTGAGATAGTTCTATCTGGGTACCATGCCCTTCCATTTCGAAAACAAGCCATCACTCATCGCCTACGTAACCTGCGGCGACCCTGACCTTGCCACTACACGGGAGGTCATTCTAGCGGCCATTGACGGGGGTGCGAGTGTGATCGAACTTGGTGTCCCGTTCAGCGATCCGCTGGCAGACGGACCGGTGATTCAACGTGCCAGCGAGCGCGCCCTCAAACACGGGACTTCGCTTCAGAATGTGCTTACGCTGGCTTCAGAGATTCGCGAACATTCGCAATCGGTTGGGCTGGTGATTTTTTCTTATCTCAATCCCATCCTGCGCATGGGTCTGGCGAAGTTCTGCCAGGTAGCGCGGCTGGCTGGGATTGACGGAACGCTGATCACGGATCTGCCGGTTGAGGAATCGGCTGAGTATATTCGCGAAGCTCGCAAGAATGATCTTTCCACTATTTTTCTGGCTGCGCCGACCAGCCCGGATTCGCGACTGAAGTTGATTGCGCAGGCATCGACCGGATTTATTTATGCGATATCGCGCACTGGCGTCACCGGAGCACGACAGCAAATGACTGGAGATGCCAAGGCTCTCGTCAAGCGCATTCGCCGTTTCACTAAACTCCCTGTGGCCGTGGGATTCGGAATTTCGACTCCCGTGCAGTTTTCGGCAGTGGGAAAGTTTGCGGATGGCGCCGTGGTTGGCAGCGCCATTGTCCACGTGATCGAACAAAATCCCGGACGGGAGACCGCAAGTGTGGCAGAATTTGTAAGGTCGCTCACGGCTCAAAGCTCATAGCTCGCGGCCGCCTATTCTATGGACATTTCTGATTGGCGTAAGAAAATCGACGAACTGGATCGCAAACTGGCGGCGATGCTCAATGAACGTGCGGCTGCGGCCGTGGAGATTGGACGATTGAAGCGCAACACCAGCATGCCGATTTACGAACCGGACCGCGAGCGCGCAGTGATCGAGAACGTTCGGCGCAATAATAAGGGCCCGTTGGCAGAGCGCGATCTGGCTCAGATCTACGAACGCATCATGGATGTGATGCGCAGCATTCAGAAACACGAGATCGTTCCGGATGGGCAGCAGACTGCCCGGTTGGCCGAAACCGAAGCTAAGCCAGACGTTCCCGCGAAACTTGAGATTCGAGGACCGGCTCACGAACGCCGTAAACGTTGATTCTCTTTCTTAATTCTTAAATTCTTCGTTGATTGGCTTTTGCGCCTCCCGACGAGCAAATCGAGTTCACTCATGATTGTGGCAATGCAGGATGCGGCCAGTGAAGATCAGATTCAGCACGTAATCGATCAACTGGTCCAGTTTGGTTTCGCGGTGCACCGGTCCACCGGGGCGCGTCAGACCGTCCTTGGCGGGGTTGGCGTCCCGAACGATTTCGACACCCGGGAAGTTGAAATGATGCCGGGGGTGCAGGAAGTTCATCGCATCACTTCGCCTTACAAGCTGGCCGGGCGAAACTTTCGTCCCGAGGGAACGATCGTTAAGTTTAAAAACGGCATTGAGATCGGCGGCAAGAAGATCGTCGTGATGGCTGGCCCGTGCTCGGTGGAATCTCGCGAGCAATTGTTTGCCATCGCGGGACTCATTGCCAAGGCCGGGGCACGCGTACTTCGAGGCGGCGCGTTTAAGCCTCGTTCTTCTCCTTACTCTTTTCAAGGGCTCGGGGTCGATGGCTTGAAGCTGCTGCGCGAGGCAGGCGACCATTACAAGATGCTGGTGGTCAGCGAAGTGATGGAGATTGCGCAGATCGAGCCGATGCTGCCTTACATCGACATTTTTCAGGTGGGCGCGCGGAACATGCAGAACTTTAATCTGCTGCGCGAACTTGGCAAGGTGCGAAAACCCGTGCTGCTGAAACGCGGCATCGCCGCCACGTTTGAAGAGCTGCTGTGTTCTGCGGAATATCTGCTTGCCGGCGGCAACTACGACATCATTCTTTGCGAACGCGGCATCCGGACTTTCGAAACTTACACGCGCAATACGATGGATATTTCCGCGATCCCGATTATTCATAAACTCTCGCATCTGCCGATGACCGCCGACCCGTCGCACGGCACCGGACGCCGCGATAAAGTAGCTCCCATGGCGCTGGCATCGGTTGCGGCCGGGGCCGATGCCATGCTCATTGAAGTGCATCATCAGCCGGATAAAGCGCTTTCCGATGGCGCGCAGTCGCTCTATCCGGAACAGTTCGCCGATTTGATGGTGCAGGCACGGATGGTCGCGGCAGCGGTGGGACGAGAGATCGCCTAAATCACCAACCACTAGTTCCCATGGCCTTCAGGCAAGTCACCATCATCGGAACCGGCTTGATCGGAGGCTCGCTGGGCCTTGCGCTCAAGAAGCGGCGTCTTGCGGGGCGAATTGTTGGATGCGACCGCGCTCCTGTTTTGGAGCGGGCGCAGCGCTGCGGCGCGGTCGATGAGGGGATTACGAATCCCGCGGATGCCGTGCACGGCAGCGACCTCGTAGTCTTGGCAACGCCGGTCCTCCCGATTCTCGATCTCATCGATCGCCTCGGGCCTGTAGTTCCCGCCAAGACGTTGGTCACCGATGTTGGCAGCACCAAGTTAGAAGTGGTTCGGCGTGCTGCGAAAGCTTTCGGCAAGAACGCAGGGCAACGATTCCTCGCAGGCCATCCTATGGCCGGCAAAGAGAATGCTGGCGTGGAATTTGCCGACGCCGATCTTTTTGAAGGAGCTGCGTGGCTGTTCACTCCTCTTCCTGGTCAGAACGTTCAGGCTGGGCTGTGCGGGGAATTTATTCACTGCGCAGAAAAGATGGGTGCCAAGATGGCGGTTGTCGATCCACGCGATCATGACCGTTTCTGCGCCTGGATCAGCCATCTTCCGCAGATGATTTCGACTGCACTCGCGGCGGCGCTGGTTGACGAGTTCGGTCCCGATGCGCCGGTGCTTGATATCGGCGGACCAGCTTTGCGCGAGATGACCCGGATTTCGGGCAGTCCGTATTCGATGTGGCGCGATGTCGCGATCACCAATCGCAAGAATATTAGCGACGCGTTGCAAAAGTTGGAGCAACGGCTCGCGCACATTCGTGAGAATTTGGATTCGCGGGAACTGGCGGCGGAGTTCGAGCGGGCGCACCAGTTGAGAAAAGGGCCACCACGGAGGCACGGAAACCCGGAGAAGGGCGATTCTCTGCGGAAAAAGTAGCACGGCAAGCGGCGAGAACGTTTTGGTTTTTCTTCGTTACTGGATTTCCTTTCCTATAGAATTCTTTTGCCATGCATAAGGTTGTCGCGAGCGCCGAAGACGCTATTCAAGATGTGTTCGATGGCGCTGCCATTATGGTTGGCGGATTCGGCCTGTGCGGCGTGCCGGAAAATCTGATTCGCGCTCTTGCCCACAAGGGCGTCAAGAACCTCACCACCATCAGCAATAACGCCGGCGTCGATGGTGTAGGAGTCGGGCTGCTTCTTGCGAACGGCCAAATCCGGCGGCACATTGGAACCTACGTCGGTGAAAACAAATTATTGGAACAAATGGTCCTGAACGGGACGGTGCAACTCGACCTGGTTCCTCAAGGAACATTCGCCGAACGAATTCGCGCTGGCGGCGCGGGGATTCCCGCGTTTTTTACTCCTACCGGCGTCGGCACAGTAGTGGCCGAGGGGAAAGAGACGCGCGACTTCGACGGGCGAGCTTACATCATGGAACGCGCGCTGAAGGCTGACTTTGCTTTCGTCAAGGCCTGGAAGGGCGACCGTTGGGGTAATCTTGTCTACCGGAAAACCGCGCGCAATTTCAACCCTATGATGGCGACGGCGGCCAAAGTCACGATCGCCGAGGTTGAGCATCTGGTCGAACCGGGAGAACTTGATCCTGACATAGTGCATACGCCGAGTGTGTTCGTGAATCGGATTTTCCAGGGCAAGTTGTTCGAGAAGCGGATTGAGAAGAGGACGACGCGCAAGGCAGCAGTTAGTGATTAGCGGCTAGTGGTTAGTGATTTGCGATTGGTTCCCGAGACTTGAGACCTACTGAATGCCAGCCGAACCTAAGCCTCTAAAAGACACTGATAAACGCGAACGGATCGTGAAGCGGGTAGCTCGCGAATTGCGCGATGGATTTTACGTTAACCTTGGCATCGGGCTGCCTACGCTGATTGCTAACCACGTTCCAGCAGGCATAGATGTCGTCTTTCAATCAGAGAACGGAATGCTTGGCATTGGGCCTTATCCGGTTGAAGGCTGCGAGGATCCGGATCTGATCAACGCTGGCAAGGAAACCGTCAGCGAAATGGCGGGCACTGCATACTTCTCCAGTTCCGATTCTTTTGCGATGATTCGGGGCGGCCACGTGGACCTCAGTGTGTTGGGCGCTATGGAAGTGGACGAACTTGGCAATCTTGCGAATTGGATGATTCCGGGCAAGATGGTCAAGGGCATGGGTGGGGCGATGGATTTAGTGGCGGGGGCCAGGCGCGTGATTGTCGCCATGGAGCACGCGACCAAAGACGGACAACCGAAGATTTTGGCGAAATGCACCTTGCCTCTCACGGGAGTGAAGGTTGTGGACACGATTGTCACCGAAATGGCTTACATGCGAGTGACGCCCACGGGATTGCTGCTCGAAGAGATCGCTCCGGGGTTGACCCCGGACGACGTCCAACTGGCGACTGGTGCTCGATTGCTGGTCAGCTCTCAATTAAAGATTATGTAGGCTGGCGAACTTTTTCTGTTTCGTTGCGTATACATATTTGGGAGGGATGTCTCCATGATCGCCTTTCTTCTGTGGTGCTTTCTTTTTGTGATTTGCTGGCCGGTGGCGCTCCTGGCGCTGGTGCTGTATCCGATCGTATGGTTGCTTCTGCTTCCGTTTCGTCTGGTTGGAATCGCTGTGCATGGAGTACTTGCATTGGTTTGGGCCGCGGTCATGCTCCCGGCTCGCTTGCTCAGCGCTCCGTTTCGATTGTCGAGAGTTTGAGGATTTCCGCGGTCGCTTAACCCGCTGACTCACCTAGATATTTCCGCAGAAATTGAAGGCTTCGCGGAGCGGCGTCGCGCCAGACGGATTCGTCTTTGAAGCCATGGCTGGCCCCCGGATAGATTTTGATCTCGTACGGTATTCCCTTCTTTTCCAGCAACCTTTGCAGGTTATAAGCTTCATCGACTGGAACAGTCTGATCGGCATCGCCATGCAGGATGAGCACCGGGCAGAGGCGCCTCATAAAGAAGTTCATTTCCTTGGGCATACCTCCGAAGAATTCGACTACGGCTTTGATGCGCCCGTCGATCGCGGAATTCGCCAACGAGAGGTAGGCTCCCAGCGAGAAGCCCAGCAGAGCGATGCGCTCGCTATCGACTTGCGGCTGCGTCGCTACAAAGCTGGTTGCGTCCCATAGGGTTTTCATCCACGCTGGAAAATTGCGAACGATGGTCTGTTTCACCACTGCCGGTGCGTCCTCGGGCACGATGCCGCCACGGTCGAAATAATGGAGCAGATAGACGGCAAATCCTTTGGCCGCAAGCATGCCGGCATATTTTTCCATGCCGGCAACGCCCCCTCCAGCACCGTAAAGCGCGATCACGGCGGGAAGAGGGCTGCGGTTCGACTCCTCCGGCAGATAAGCATCAAGGCGGATGGACTTGCCTCCACTTTGAAAAACTTGCTGCGACTGCGTGATGGGTAACTCGGGGGCGGACGACATGCCTATTTCGCTACTTGCACTTTCCTTTCTCGCGCCCACAGCCAATTCAGAACGGCTGCCGCAACCGTCGCTGCCAGAACGATCCACTTGCTCAAATCGATTTGGGTAGCCAGGACAACGGCGATCCCGATTCCCAGGACCGCCAGCAATTGCCCGCCAGGCAACCGGAAAGCGCCGGCGGACGGTTGCTTTCGGCGCAGGGCGATCAAAGCCGCACAAACTACCGCGTAGTAAAACAATCGGGCGGCCACTGACAAGGTTACATTCCAGGCAAAATTACCGGCGAGCGCCAGCCCCCACACTGCCGCCGAATAGAAGAATATCGAAAACCACGGAGTGTGAAATTTGGAACTTACCGATGCAAACAAAGCCGGCAAGTCTCCTTCTTCGGCCAGCGCGAAGGTGACCCGGGGCATGGCCAACATTTTCGCGCTCAGATATCCGTACATCGATACCAGGGCGCCGACTGCGACCAGAGCCGCTCCCAGACTGCCCATGGTGGCGCGAGCCACTTCGGCCAAGGGACGATCGCCGAGCGAAGTTGGCCCAAGCACTCCTACTACCACCCATTGCACCAGGGAATAAATCGCGGTACAGGCGATCAGAGTCACCAACAACGCGAAACCCGCGTCGCGCATGGGATTCTTGGCCTCACTCATGGGGGCGACGGCAGTTTCGAACCCGCCGTAAGCAAAGACCAGCAGGAGCATCGCCTGCATCCAGGTGTGAACCGGGATTGGGCTGGGCGTACCCCATGACGCGGGATGGATGACGGTAACCGCCGCACCTGCCAACACCACCATGAGCAGAGGTAAAAGCTTGGCTACGGTAAATACGTTGCTTACGACCGTGCCTTGGCGGGCGCTCCTGGCGTTAATCAGCGCCAGCAATCCCACGAGTAATGTGAGGATCACGAACCTTGGCCACGGTTCTTTGGCTCTCGGCCAAAATTCGGCGAGGTAAATCACAAATAAATTGGCATTTGCCGCCGGAGCCGCGGTCTGCGACAGGTAGAGCATCCAGCCGACCAAAATACCCGTCAGACGGCCGAATGCGGTGCGCGCATACAGATAGGGGCCACCCGCGTCGGAGAATTGCGAGGACACCTCGGCAAAACAGGCCATGATCACGCCCATGGCAGCGCCCGCGATCAACACCGCCAGTACGCTGCGTTTGCCGAGGAGCCCAGCCACCGTGGCCGGTAAGCCAAAGATCCCACTGCCAATAACCGAATTCACCGCCAGTGCGGCCAGGCTCCAACGCCCTATGGCCCGCACCAGGCCAGTTTGCGGTGATGTCATCGCGAACCGTTTGTACCACAATTTGTCATTTCTTGAATTAAACTTCTTGGTGGGCGGTCGCTACGACTACGCGTAGGACAATCCGAAAACCTCCGAGGAGCGTACTTCGCTGTGGCAGCGACCATCTCAGATATACGTCTTTTGCTGAAAGTCAAAGCGTTGCCCAAGTCGCCTGGTTCCCGGCGCGTGTTCATCACGGGAGGAACGGGTTATGTCGGCAGCGCTCTAATTCCAGTTCTGCTGGAGCGTGGACATCGAGTTCGGGCGCTGGTGCGCGCCGGCTCGAAAGCCAAGCTGCCGGCAGCCTGCGAAGTGGTTTCCGGCAATGCTTTGGACGCGAATAGTTACCGCCAATTGATTCGGCCGACGGATACCTTCATTCAGATGGTCGGCGTGCCCCACCCATCGCCCGCGAAAGGGGCGCAGTTTCGCGCTGTTGACCTGGTCTCCGCACGCGAAGCCATATTTGCCTGCGCGGAGTTGAAGATTCAGCATTTCATTTATCTCAGCGTCGCACACCCTGCGCCGATCATGAAGGATTACATCGCGGTGCGGGTGGAATGTGAACGGATGATCGCAGAGCAACGGCTCAGTGCCACCATCCTGCGCCCGTGGTATGTGCTCGGGCCAGGACACCGTTGGCCCTACCTACTGCTGCCTTTCTACAAGGTCTGCGAGTGGCTGCCGTTCACGCGCGCAAGCGCACTGCGGCTGGGCTTAGTTACCCTCGATCAATTGATCCTCGCGTTAGTCGAGGCAGTGGAATCGCCTGCCCAAGGTACACGTGTCGTCGGTGTGCCTGAAATTCGCGACGCCGAACTGCAGCTCGTCCACGAAGTAACCCGCAAAAGTGCCTGAAATCGCTTGTCCCGTGCGGCTTTTCGACCTTAGGTAACTTCAATTACCGAAGCACATGAACACGGGGAACCTTTCCGCATGCGCTGCGAGATGCGATCTTGATATCGACCCATCACTCAGGGCAGCTTGGTCAGGACGGAAAGGACCTTATGGATCGCGAGCACCGGGAAAGCATGGAAGAGATTCACCTCCGCATTCTGCGTGTTACTGACGACCTTCGCGTCGTCCAACGCGAACTGAACTGCGCCGCGATGCAAGCCCCGAACGACCCTGAGTTGATGGAAGCTCTGGCCGATCAGCCCGAGATGGAATCCATTCAGGTCCTTAAGTCGGCGCTCGATCAAATGCGACACTTTCTCTGGTTCTATATGCAAGTCGTCGCCAGCGATTCGGAAATGGGTGAGAAATTCCGGCAGACTCTGCGCCAAGACGCCCCTGTACGCGCACCTGAGTTGGAGCAGCAATTCCAGAGCGCGACGGACGCCATCATGCTCCGCTATCTTGCCGACAGCAAGTTTCGCAAGCCGAACTAACGGCGATCTACCGGCGAAAAAACGAGAAGGCGCCCGCCCAGAAACTACTCCGCTGAGTTCGATCTGAAGTAAAATTCCTCAGTGTCCGCTTCCTTGGAGATGCGCACGGCAGAGGCCGCCGATGTGCCGGCGATCGTGCGGCTGGTGAACGAGGCTTTTCGTTCCGAGCGCTTCTTCAGCGACGGCGACCGCACCAATCCTCGCGAAATCGTAAGTCTCCTTCAAAAAGGGAAGTTTTTGATGCTGTTCGATGGCGATCTACTGGCTGGTTGCGTTTACGCGGAGGTACGCCGCGAACGCGGCTACTTCGGTCTGCTGGCGGTTGATCCGACGCGGCAGGGCTCAGGAATCGGAACTCGCTTGATTGAGATTGCCGAGGGCCACTGCCGATCCGCTGGATGTGAGGTTATGGATCTCACCTTTGTAAACGTCCGCAAACGATTGCCTGCCTATTATCAGCAGTTTGGATACGTCGAAAACGGAACCTTACCGTTTCCACCGGACCAGGTCGCCAAGATACCGGTTCATCTGATCCGAATGTCGAAGCCGCTCTAAAAGCTCAGAATCGTTTCAGCAATGGTAGTTCTGACGCTTGCAAAATCCGCTGGGGTAGGGCAACCTCAGAAATCCAATAAGACCAGGTCAAGCGGACTTCGTTTACCTGTTATTGCCTCCCGGCACTACGAAGCAATTTATTCGAAGAGGACAGCTAATGCAGACTCTCTCCCGTTCTTTTTTACTGACAGTCATTTTCTTCTTCCAGTTTTTCGCCCACACATTTGGGCAGGCAGCGGATGCTTCCCGGGCATCCTCCTCGACCGAGCCTGCCGCACCTAAGAAGCGACTGAAGATTGGCGTCGCGCTGGAGGGCGGCGGTGCACTGGGACTGGCACACATTGGTGTATTGAAATGGTTCGAAGAACACCACATACCAGTTGACTATGTGGCGGGAACCAGCATGGGCGGGCTGGTCGGAGGACTGTACGCCACCGGCAAGTCGCCGGCCGAACTCAAAGAGATCGTCGAGAAGCAAGATTGGAACGCCATTATCGACGGGCAGACCGACTATCGCGACCTCTCGTTTCGACGAAAGGAAGACGCGCGTGCTTTTCCGAATCGAACGTCGTTTGGATTAAAGCACGGCCTTTCCGTACCGCCGGGGCTGAATTCGGGTCAGGGCGTGAGTTTGCTCATTGACCGCGAAACCCTTCCCTATACGCACAATGGATCCTTCGACGATCTTCCCATTCCCTTTCGCTGTGTCGCCACAGATCTCGTCTCGGGCAGGGAGGTCGTGTTTTCGAAAGGCTCGATCGCGCAGGCAATGCGATCCACCATGTCACTTCCCGGTGTGTTCGATCCAGTGCGCGATGGCAACCACGTTTATGTGGACGGAGGACTGGTTGGCAATCTTCCCTCCGATGTCGTGCGGAAAATGGGCGCCGACGTCGTGATTGCAGTTCATCTGGAAATCGCTCCCAGCACGGCGGCTGAGATTCAGTCCCTCTTCAGCGTGCTCGGACGCTCGGTGGAGGTCGTTGTTCATCAAAACGAAATCCGCGGCCTTGCCGCCGCAGATTTGGTCGTCAACGTGGATGTCAAAGACTTCACATCCCTGGAATACAACAAAGCGGAGACGATCATTGAGCGCGGAACGCAGGCTGCGACTGGCAAAGCGAACATCCTGGCGCCGTATGCTCTCGATGATTCCGACTGGACAGCGTATCTCGATCAACGGAAGTCCCGGATCAAGACGGAGATACCTGTGCCTCAGTTCGTTGAAGTGCGGGGTACGGACGCATTTACCGCGAAGAACCTGGTTCGTTTTCTGCATCCATTGGTGGGCAAGCCCCTCGATCAAAAATCGATGGAGAACATGCTGAATCGTCTAACCGGCATTGGAAAATTTGACTCCGTCGACTATTGGCTGGCCGAAAATGACGACAAAACCGGGCTGATAGTCAACGTCCACGAAAAGGGTTACGCGCCACCGACGCTCCAACTCGGGTTCGAGGCAGATGGGTCGGAGAGCAAAGATGTCACCTTCACCCAAGCTGCGCGGCTCACGTTTATGGATGTGGCGGGATATCGTTCTGAGTTGCGAGTCGACTTCGCGTTCGGAAACACCTACAAAATCTCGAGCGAGCTTTATCGTCCTTTTAATCCGCTCAGCAAATGGTTCTTTGCGCCTCACATCAATCTGAGCAACACTGGATTCAAGTTCTACGATGAAACCGATCCAATCGCTTTATATCGCTTTCACGAGGAATCTGGCGGCATCGACGTCGGCTACGGTTTCAGCCGATTCAGTGAAGTACGCGCAGGATACGATATTGGCTATACCGACGCCCATCTGAACCTGGGCCGACCCGACTTCATCGCTTACAGCGGCCGATTGGGCGATACCCATCTTCGTTTCCGGACCGACCATACCGGAGACCCGGTGGTTCCGCATCAGGGTTACAAAGGCGATGTAGCCTTTCATTGGTATGACGCTTATCCAGGGTCGAGTCATGGGCTGCCTGCACTGGAGGCGCACTTGGGGGGATTTCAGCCGGTCAGCTCCAAAAGTTCCGTTTTCGCTACCGGTGACGGTGGCTCGACCTTCGGCGTGCGTAACACTGGTTTTCCGTTGTTCTTTCTGGGAGCGCCGCTTCGTTTAAGTGCTTACGGCACCAACGAGCTCTATGGCCAGCAGTACTACCTGTTTCGCGTCGGCTATATCCGGGAGCTGTTGACCCTGCCTCCGTTTGTGGGCAAGAAAGTGTATGCCGTGGGCTCCTACGAGTTCGCCAAGATGTATGACTTCTTGCCAGAAACAAAGTTTCCTACCGATGTTGAGGGTGGCATCGTCGCCGAGACTGCGCTGGGGCCAGTGTTCGTCGGTGGAAGCGTTGGGGATTCAGGACACCAGAAATGGTTCTTTCAGCTGGGCAGAGTTTTCTAGGAGTAGTGGTTTTTCCAGCGGCCGGGTGGTCACGCAAGGGCGGTCACGAGGACCGCCCTTGAGAAAATGATTCGGCTTTCACCGGAAAACGTCAGCGCCCGAAGCCTGCAGACTGCATGGACTGGCGCGAAATATCAGCCGTCGATGCGATACCCTGCATGCGGAGTTTAAATTCGTCTGCGTTCGATGCGCTTTCGAGAGCAGTCTCGTAGTTGACTAGACCGGCCTGGAACAAATCCCACAGCGACTGATCGAAGGTCTGCATGCCGTACTGCGACGTGCCTGAAGATATCGCTTCGCGGATGGCGCGCGTTTTCTCGGGCACCAGAATGCATTCCCGGATGTAGGCAGTCGTGACACAGACCTCGACAGCGGGAACGCGGCCTTCGGCGTCTGAACGCCGCACCAGGCGCTGGCTGACAATGGCGCGCAAAACCGCGGCCAACTGCAAGCGGATCTGTTTCTGTTCGGGCGGCGGGAAAATCGCGATGATTCGGTTGATGCTTTCTACTGCGTCCAGAGTATGGAGGGTAGAGAAAACCATGTGGCCAGTTTCGGCTGCGTGTAGCGCCGTGCCGATGGTTTCCAAATCCCGCATTTCGCCGACCAGAATGACGTCCGGGTCTTGACGAAGAGAAGCTCGAAGCGCTGCCGAGAAAGATGGGGTATCAACCTCAATCTCACGCTGGTTGACGTAGCCTTTTTTGTCGCGGTGCAGAAATTCGATGGGGTCTTCGATGGTGATGATGTGTTCGGCGCGCGTCGAATTGATGCGGTCGACCATGGCGGCCAGAGTTGTCGATTTACCGGAGCCAGTGACGCCGGTGACCAACACCAAACCGCGCGGCATGTCGCAAATCTGCTCTACTACTTTCGGCAGGAATAGTTCGTCCAGCGCGCGAATCTTTGTCGGAATAACGCGTAGCACGAGGCCCACGTTTCCACGTTGCTGAAATACGTTGACACGGAAGCGCCCAAGGCCAGCCACGCCATAGGCCATATCGATTTCCGTAGTCTCCTTGAATTTCTGCTTTTGCCGCGCCGACATCATGCTGAAGGCCATGTTCAACATATCTTCGGCCGAGACGCGCGCCTGATCGGTGAGCGGCACCAAATCGCCATCGATGCGAAGGTGCGGATAGTTCCCCACTTTGAGGTGCAAGTCGGAAGCGCGGCGCTCCATAGCGATACGGAGCAGGTCATCGATATTCATTCAGGCAGGACTCCAGCTATCCTGCCTATCATGAACTCAACTGACGCTCCGCACGAGATGACGGAAGTAACTGAACTTCGGCGTTGGATAGTCGCAAAAGCCGCGAATTCCACACCTTTCGTCGAAACGACGCAGGCTCTTAGGCACGAAAAAGCCGCCCGCGAGGACGGCTTCAGCCAGTCAAATTCGCATGATTTAGCTTGTTTCCGTACTCAGGCCGCGCTGGTTTTCGGGGCCGGCGGATTGAAGGGTTCGTCAAAGCTACCGCCATAAATTGCTGGGACCTTCGAACCCATCGGACGCAAATAAGTTGCCAATTCTCCGCGATGATGAATGCTGTGGTTGTTCAAGAATCCTAGATAGAATGCCGCCGGCAAGTTGAACATCCCCATGAACTCGATCGGTGTCATCAACTGCGCGCCCGACAATGCGCGAACTTTGTCTGCACCGCGCTTCATGTTCTTGTCATACCAATCCACTAGTTCCGCCACCGTCTTGGGTTTTTCCGCCTCCGGCCGAGCGCCCATGGTGAACTTCAGATCGCCGATTCCATCCATGAACTGAACGTCGCTATTGGCGATGTGCCAGCCCAGTTCCCACGCGCTGCGGGCATTCGGATCGGGCCGATAGTCTTTTTTCCCATCGGGGATAGCAGCCAAAACTTTCTTGGTGGTTTCGACTTCGCGGCCAAAACCATCGAGCATCAGGGCACAGTAACCTTGGGCAAATTCAGGTGTTAGACCAGACATAGCATTTTTCTCCTTCAGCTGGGGTTGTCGGAAAACAATGAGATCGCCTGCGATCAGGCGGTTCTTGCTCTCGTTGAGAACTATAGTTGAGGGGAACTCGAAGCGCAAACTGACCCTTAAGCCGTCAATAAATTTTCAGAGGAGGGCCCGGCGCATGCCGGCCGAACGAAACTCCGCATCGCAAACCGGGTTAGTATCTGGGGTATAGGTGTAACAAATATGTCTAGGACCGTACTGTTATCGCTCACTCTTCTCATCGTCAGCGCCGCGGCCAGTGCCGCAGCCTCCGGTCCCCTGGTAGTCGATAACAAAAGTCACGTCATCGTCATGGAATACGAAGCTTGGTTCGGTCCGCACGCGGCGACCTTCCAGGGGAGCGCAGCCCTACCGCTATTGCAGTCCGCTGATATGCAAGCCCTGGGCGGAGGTTATGACAGCGCCGATCCTGCCGTCATTAAACAGCATGTCGAGTGGCTGGAATCCATGGGATTCGACGCTGCCATCGCCGAAGTCACAAATAACGTTAGCTGTATTTTCAACAGCGAGTGGTTCGTCAAAAAGTACGTCCGCAATTGCACTCCGTCGTTTCGCGCCTATAACCGGAATATTCGCAAAAACACCGGCAATCTCTACCCGGCCTGGGCGACCCTTGGAACTCGGCTCAAACTGATTCCTCTTCTCGGCGGCATCGACAACAACGTTTTGATGAAAGATAAAGATGGGAAAACGGCATTTGAAAAAGAAGTGAGATACTTCGGAGCGCTCATGTCCGAGCATCCGGATCTGCAGGTGATCTACGAAGGCAAGCCGCTGATGCTGATTTTTCTCGGGGCCGCACAGGATCCGAATCCCGAAGATCATCCTCTGTGGTTTCGTTTGGAGCAGTTTTTGCAGCGCCATCCAGAGGTCAGTGACAAATACACCTTCAAATTAATGGCTGGATATCTCGACAGTCAGCCCGAACTGTGGGCAACGAACGGCATTCCAGATGGTCCGGTGCAAATCAGCCCTGCGTACGGCTTCTGGAGTTGGGTTGACCGGCTCAATACGACGTGTACGGAGCCGCTCTGTCCCTACTATCCCTCTTACAGCTTAGTTGGATCCCGGGTGGAGAACTTTACTGCATCCATCGCCACCGCAGGCCAGGATGGGTGGGGATGTCCCAATCCGAACGCCCCACCTTATTGTCCCGATGACGCGCTTCGTTTCGGAAACGATGGCGCGTACGACACGTTCGATTCCTTCATGAGCTACGCGAAACAGCTCGATCCCATATTTCTGATCGTTCACCAGTTCAACGAATTCGCCGAGCCTGACGAGGGATTCGATGCCAACACCAATGACGATATCGAGCCCGCGAATTTATGGGGCCACGGTGGTCTGAAGGTTGTGCGAGAGCAAATTTCGGAATACCGGAAGGCAGTCCGTTGATGGTTTCTTGGCTCGCGATAATATTATTGCGCGAGCCAGTAATTTGGGGATTTAAACGCTCACCGTTTGTTTCGCTCCCACGGGCACCGGCGTTAGCCAATCGTACCGATCCGGCTTCTCGCCGCGAACGATGCCGTAAAACTCCGCTTGCAAGGCCTTTGTGACCGGACCGAGTTTGCCTTCACCCACCGGGATTTTGTCGACCGACCGGATTGGCGTGACCTCGGCAGCGGTGCCAGTGAAGAATACTTCATCAGCCACGTAGAGCGACTCACGCGGAATCTGCTGTTCGTTGACTTTGATGCCAAGATCGCGCGCAATCGTTAATATCGAGTCGCGCGTAATTCCGGGAAGGACCGAATTTCCCAACGGAGCCGTGTGCAGTATGCCATTGCGGACCACGAAAAGATTTTCGCCCGAGCCTTCACTGACATAACCATTCACATCGAGCGCTATGCCCTCAGCATAGCCATTGACGATGGCTTCCATCTTGATCAGCTGCGAGTTCATGTAGTTTGCGCCGGCCTTGGCCATCGCGGGTAGTGTGTTGGGAGCGATTCGCGTCCAGGAGGAAATACAGACATCTACACCTTGGCTGTGATCTGTGCCCAAATACTTCCCCCAGGAGTAATTGCAAATGTAGACCTCGGTAGGCGAGTTGAAGGGATTCACTCCGGCTTCACCATAGCCGCGCAAAACCACAGGGCGAATGTAGCAAGGCCACACACCATTTTGTTTAATGAGTTCGATCATGCCGCGCAGGATCTCGTCGCGCGTGAATGGCACATCGATCCGATAGATGCGCGCCGAATCGATCAGGCGCTGCATGTGTTCGGTAGCCCGGAAAATCGCCGGACCGGTCGGCAAGGCATAGCAGCGGACGCCTTCAAACACCGAAGAGCCGTAGTGCACAACGTGCGACATTACGTGGATGGTCGCGTCGTCCCAGGCGATGAACTCCCCGTTGTGCCAGATTTTCTCTGTTTTTTGAATCGGCATGCAAACTCCTTCGGTATTGAGATTCTTGGAAGTGGCTGGGGATTCTTCGAATGATCAATGCATTAATCGATACAACCGATCGAAAAATCCGTCTTCCAAACAGAATTATAACGTGGAAGTAGGCACGTCCGAGGAAATCGGGAGTGCAAGCCAGACCGGGCGTCCGGCTTGTGCGCGATTACGTTCCGGTGTTCCGTCGTGTGCCACGAACGGTTAAGTTCACGGGACGAAACTCGTGGGACGAAACTCAGTGGAGCGCGATGATGTTGTTGGCGACAAAACCGGATTCGCCAGCTAGGATCATCCGCATCGCGATACGTTCAGCTTTATAGTGATGGGTGCGATGGAATAGGTAGACAACACCAACGCCCGTGCCAAAGCCCAGCGCCGACGCGGCAGCCTCTCCCGGTATGCCACGCGTCACCAGAGGACGCATCAACGGATTCACTTCACGGTAGCCTTCGCTCAGACCTCGCTGCGTGGTGATCGCATCGGCCGTTATCAGGCCGGCCAAAATGCCGAAGCCGACTTTATTTTCGACGGTAAAAAAGGGACGTTGTTGGCGGGGCGCATCAGGAAGCGCGAAACTGTTGACTGCGAAATTCTGCGCTTGCATCGACGCGCTCAGTAAAAGAATCGATAGGAGGAGTTTCATTTGGTCTCCGATAACTTCTGGGTTGTAAGCACAGAGTAAGTCGTGGAGACACGGTGGTACATGGCCCAACTCGTGGGGGTGGATGGCCTTCTGGTAAGAGTAACTGTGACGTCCTGATTGGTTACTTAGATGGCTTACGGCCACTGACGTGCGTTGCCGCGTAGGTGGGCGAAGTAATGATAAGTGGCTTGTAGCGGATGGTTACTAAGCGTTACCTTAGTTTAGA
Organism: uncultured Acidobacteriaceae bacterium; assembly: GCA_963807725.1. GTDB lineage: Bacteria > Acidobacteriota > Terriglobia > Terriglobales > Acidobacteriaceae > Acidiflorens. The sequence goes on along the minus strand of CAWECL010000015.1, from coordinate 30,927 downwards.
TTTGTGGTTGCTGCTAAAAGCAGGTCCTTCGCTCCGCTCAGGATGACAAAGCATTTTCTTGATCGAACCTAAATGGAGCTTAAGCTAGCTTGCGCCCTACCAGACGCTCCAGCACGCGTAGCGGCGAGCGTTGCGGATCTTTCATCGCAACGACCGGCAAATAAAATGTCTGCTCGAAGGCGAATTGGCCTGACATTGCGGCATGCGAGACCGAATCTGTGTAGCAAGCCCAGGTCGTGCCGGGCGCGATCGCGAGATGGGTTTGCGGAACCTTCGATTGATAAGTCTCGTCCGCCTTCATTCGATCGTGAATGCCGAGCATGAAGTGGTCATACGCGGTTCGCCGCCCTTTAGTTATGTGCAACCAGGACAGTATCGATGCTGTACCCGGTCGGGGCGGTTTAATTTCAGGAAGAAAGCGACGGCAGCGTGTTCGAATTGTTCTCCCACTCGCCAGTTGCGGGGTGTCTGCGGATTGACATTGGTGAAGACTCGCAGAATTCGTAACCCTTGCAATGGCCGTGAGGGGAAGGCGTCGACATGCAACCGGGTATCGTCGTGACGCCACGATGTTGATCGGCCTGCGATTTGGGCGGGGCGAAAGCTGGTAAATCCGGGCGTTAAATAACCGTCATATTCGGGACACAATCCCGTCAACAGGGCCGACGCCTGATTGTAGTAGCGGCGCAGCATGCCAAGTAACTCGTCGCGATCGGCTCCCACGTAACGTGTCCCCTTTAGAACGCCGGCACTGGGGCGGAAGCTAACATTTTTCGATTTGCCATCGAGGCAATCGGGAGAAAGAAAACGACGCTCGTCAGTACTCAATTCAAACGGGAGATGCGGCGCGTACAGCAACTTGCCGGTTTCCAACGCATCCGCAGCTTTGCCGACAATTTCTGAAGAGTAGGGGCCCTCCCATGATGCGGCGTCGATCGATTCCAGGATTTCCATTGCTCAACCATCCTAAATGCGCCGCACGGCGGCGTCCAAGGTTCGCAATGGTCTATGGCTTCCCACCCGGATTCCATTGTGGCCGGAAGTCGGTGTTCACCAACCACTCTATCGGACGGATCAGGGACTCGATCGCTGTCGTCATGTGCGGGAAATCGATGTGGGCGAGATCATCGCTCGGCTGATGGTAGTCGCGGTGAAGACCGTAACTGGATGCTGTCTGCGCCACCACTCCCTTCTGGGCAAGAACATAATTGTCCGAGCGCCGGAAGAAGTTTTGGTCGGGATGTGGGTCGCCAACCAGCTTGGCTCCGTGCGCCGCGAGTTGCGGGCCCAGGTTGGAGCGTTCCCATCCGCTCAGCCAGAGCGTATCGTCGGCCACCTTGGGATCGGCGCGTCCAATCATTTCGAATTCCAGGTTTGCGGCAATATCTGCCAGGGGCAGCGGCGGATGCTCTCTAAAATACGTCGAGCCTAAGCCGCCAGCCTCCTCACTGCCGAATAGGGCAAAAATTATGGTGCGGCGCGGCTTCGGGCCTTGACCAAGTACGCGCGCAAGTTCCAAGACCGCTGTCGTTCCAGAAGCATCGTCGTCGGCGCCGTTATAGATGTTGTCGCCGTTCACGGGCGCGCCGATGCCGAGGTGATCGAGGTGAGCTGTGAGCAGAATCGCGTTCTTCTGCTGCGCCGGATCACTGCCGCGTAGAATGCCGACTGCATTCCAGGTGTAACTCTTTTCGGGATCGGCGGCGTGACCGGCAAAATGCATCACGGTTCCTTCCGCCAACTTGTTTAACGCCTCCTGGGCACCGTCGTCTACCGCCATAATGTTGATGTTGCCCATTATGCCTTGGCTCGAGCCTTCTACAGCCGGGGACATCTCAGGGAGCTTTTTGCCGTCCGCTTGCCATCGCGTCTTCCCTGCGGGAGACACCGGTAACAGCACGGCGGCGGCGCCTCGGAAAATGATGGGGAATATTTGATCATGCAGCTTTTTGTTGTCTTTGCCGGTAAGGAACACGACCGCTCCTGGTTTGACGTTTGCCTCGACTTTGGCCTCACCTCCATCGACATTGATCTTCTGAAGAGGACCTGAAAATTCAGTCTGGCTCAGGTACGTGACTACCATTTCCTTGCCGTGTGTCCAGGTGGTGGTTTCTCCTTTGACGCCGTCACCGGTGACAAAACTGATCTCAGGAGGCGCGCCAATCTTTCGTTTTACCAGCATGGCTTTCTGGATGTAACTACCTTCGTCGCCGGCCGGCGCGATTCCGTAGGAACGGAGTTCAGACCCGATGTAAGTAGCGGCCAGCAATTCGTCATGAGTACCGCTGCCTCGGCCCTGTAATGCGTCGCTGGCCAGAAATTCCATGTGCCCGCGGATGCAGGCGGCACAAACCGCTGGAATGGCCTGGGCTCTCAATCTCTTGGTTGCTGTTTTTGACTTGGCAGCCGTCGCAGGAGCGTCCTGGGCCACGGCGCTTACCGCAAGTTGAACGGCACAGAGGAACAGCAGTAGACGGCGGCAGCGATGAAAATTGATTGGCATGGATTCGAAGATCTTAAACGAACATCACAATTTTGTATTGCGAGCGCTGCGAAAACATCCGCCTCTCGCAGAGCCCATAGCTGGCGGTGCGTTGGCAAGACGCGGGACGGTAGCCCGACCAAAATCACGCATTCCGCTGTACGACGCTAACGCTTTGGACTCGATCCTGTCCAACTAACCGAGGTCGGGGTAACTTGAATATCCGGGAAGTCCTGCGACAAACGGCTAGTTCGATTGCAGCTCACAAGCTACGCAGTTTCCTGACCATGTTCGGGATCATTTGGGGCATCACGTCGGTTATTTTGCTGGTCGGCTTGGGAAAAGGTTTCAGCCACGATCAAAAGGAACGCCTGAAAACTATTGGAGTTGATCTCGCCATCATTTGGGGCGGCCGCACCAGCGAACAAGCCGGAGGATACGCTGCCGGACGGGTGGTGCGTCTCTCCATTCATGATGCCGTACTTATCAAGCAAGAAGCCTACCTGATCAAAAATGTCAGCCCCGAACTTCGCCGCAACGTGTCTGAAGTGAGCCGCTACAATGCCGCGTCGCGTCCAGTCCGCGGAGTGTGGCCCGATTATCAGAGATTTCGATCGCTCAAAGTGCAGGAGGGCCGGTTGATGACCGACGACGACGAAAATGAAGGCCGTCGTGTGGTCATCCTGGGTATCGAAAGCCGCGACCAATTATTCCCCGGCAGGGCGGCTATTGGTGAAACCTTGATGATGAACGGCTCACCTTATAGCGTCATCGGCGTGCTCGAAAAGAAAAAACAGAATGGCAGCTACGGGAGCGGGCCCGACAACACACAACTTTTCGTACCGTATGCATCGATGGCGCGGGACTATCCTCCCCCGGAGCGGCCCGGCGTATTTAAAGGATGGATCAATAACCTGGTCGTCGAAGTCGGCGATCCAACGCATCACGAGGAAGCGCTGAGGCAGGTTTATCAGATACTGGGGCGCGAGCATCATTTCGACCCGCGGGACAAAGACGCCCTCCTCATCTGGGACACGCTTGAAGGCTCGCAACTGGTGGAACGCATCTTCTATATCATGACTATCTTTTTCGGCGCGGTTGCGCTCATGACGCTCGCGCTCGGCGGCATTGGCGTGATGAACATCATGCTGGTCGCGGTAACCGAGCGTACGCGAGAAATTGGCGTCCGCAAATCTCTGGGAGCAACGGCCGCGGATATCCGAAACCAGTTTTTCGCAGAATCGGCGGCGTTGATGACGATTAGCGGCGCTTTGGGCCTCGGCATCGGAGTGGGAATTTGTCTAGCCATAGCGAACGTGAAGCTGCCCGATATCGTGCCTCATCCCATTATTTCTCCTGTGGCGATTATCGCGTCGCTCCTGACGCTCGGGTTGATCACCATCGCCGCGGGGATGTATCCGGCGCAGCGCGCGGCGGCTTTGAGTCCGATCGAATGTCTTAGACACGAGTAGCACGACACGAGTAGCACGACACGAGTAGCACGACACGAAAAATAGCACGACACGAATAGCAACGACAGCGACAAGAATAAGGAGTAGCTCGGTGCAGGTCACGGAACTCGTTCGTCAAAGTTGGGACGCGCTAACCCGCAACCGTCTGCGTTCCATCCTGACGATGATGGGCATCGTATGGGGTCTGACGACGGTAGTGCTGCTCCTGGGTTATGGGCAAAGCGTAAGCGCCGGGGTGCTCAACGCCTTTCTCGGTATCGGCAACAACGTCATTCTGATTTGGGAAGGTCAAACCAGTATGCAAGCGGGCGGACAACGAGCCGGCAAGCGCATCCACTTCAAATACGAGGACGTGGAGGCGATCCGCGAGGAAGCTCCGCTTGTTCGACTGGTTAGCGCGGAATGGGACGACAATTTCGGCTACAAATACGGCGATCGCGTAGTGACGGTTTCGACAAAAGCGGTGCAGTATCCCTATGGAGAAATGCGCAAGCTGAATATCGCCGGGGGCCGTTACTTTGAGGAAAGTGACTCGAGCGAGCACCGGCATGTCCTGGTTGTAGGACCGAATGCCGCAAAGAAAGTATTTGGGAATCGTGATCCCGTGGGGGAATTCGTAACTATCAATGGACAAAGCTGGGAAGTCATCGGCCTGCTTCGATTAAAGATTCAGGACTCCAGCAATAACGGACCCGACAATGAAAACTTTTTCATGCCGTTCGAAAGTATGGGGGATATCAACGACAAGCGTGATCCCGACGTAATCGTGTTTCAAGCTGTCCAGCCACTGCAGCACAAAGCGGCCCTGGCGCAGGTGCGAGAGGTGCTGGCTCGACGGCATAACTTCAATCCCAAGGACGACAAATCGACTCCGGAATGGGATACGGTGGACGACTCAAAAGATATTGAGCAATTCGGGTTCGCGCTGCAGCTCATCCTCGGATTCATCGGTATGTTGACACTTGGAGTCGGAGGCGTGGGGGTTATGAATATCATGCTCGTGAGCGTGACTGAACGCACCAAAGAAGTAGGATTGCGCAAAGCGCTCGGAGCTCGCAATCGCGATATTGCCTGGCAGTTTCTAGTGGAGGCCCTGGTGCTCACCTTCGCTGCCGGCGCGGTTGGGATGGTGATGTCGATTGCACTCGCCCACTCGATTCCGCCCATGCCGTTGTACTCCGCCATGTATAAGACCGCGAATCACGAAGGCGACATATTTCTGAAGACGTCAAGCAGTGTGATGCTCACCGCGTTTACAATTCTGACCTTCGTTGGGATTACGTCGGGCCTATGGCCCGCATGGAAGGCCGCGCATATGGAGCCAGTTGAGGCGTTGCGGCACGAATAGAGTCTTCCGACGCTGAGGCTTCTGCTACAGTTGTGCACTCGGGACGCCTGCCCGGCACGAAGTGACCGACCATGAAGAAAAACCTATCAAGGGCGCTTATCGAAATTGGTTTTATTGTCTTCCTGTTTTATTCCAACCTATTGATGGGAGAATTTGAGCGCTCTGGCATGGGACAGAAGCGAGGCCTTGCATGGGCGCTCGAAGATGTCTTTACCTTCTCCAATTTTCAAATTGCCATGATTGCCGCCCTCATCGGCTACATCCTGTTTGAATTTCTTCGAAAGCGGTTTTAGAAAGCAGCGGTGATGCGCGCTGTGAGTTCTAGTGACGCCAGACTTTCTGCGCTCGAGTCGCCCTGGCGTTCTTTGACGGGGCAAGACCCGTCTCTACAGATGTGTTCGGTGCTGTGGCCGACGCAACTGGTGTTCCCACCGTCTCAAGTTTCGCACCAACCTCATCCCCGCGGAAGTAACGGCCTTTGGCGGCTCGCATTTCTGGCATGGCGGTGTAGGGCTTTGAGTAATCGTTGTTGGCGTTCCAGAAAAGAAATCCGATTCCACCTTTCTGTTTGGCCGTCTCGATTTGAACTTCAATGTATTTTGGCGAGTAAGTCTTGGTCCGCCATGCGAAAGCTTGCAGCCAGGGACGAATCACTACGCCGCTATCTTTAGTTATCGCTTTGAACCGGTCCATCGACTCGCCAATAAAATGTTCGGGCTCGTCACCGGGATGGGCAATGCCGTCCATGCCAAAAAAGTGTGAGGGATAGATCATGGGCGACAAAACATCACAGTGCTTGGCCATGGCCACGATGTCCTGTCCGGTGTGCGAAAGATCGACGGAACGCTGCCAAGCCATGATTCCAAAGACGTCCAGCGAAAGCAAAACGCCTGTGGGATGAATCTGGGCATAAGCGCGATCGAGGAAATTCGCAATCACTTCCGAGCGCTGCCACTTTGGATGTTCCGTCAGGTAGTTGAAACCCGCGTCTTTCTGGTCGCCTTCGGCCGGAAAACGGACATAATCGAACTGCACCTCATCGACTCCGGCTTGAGCTACGAACTTGGCCAGGGCTATGTCGAAGTCCTGCACCTTCGGGTTCGATGGGTCGGTCCACACCAGTTTGCCGTTCTCACGCCAAGGCTGGCCAGAGCGCAGCGACTTCACGGCCAATTCAGGATGAGTGGTCACCAGATGCTCGTCGCGGAACATGGCGATGCGCGCGATGGCGTGCATGTTCTCGGAATGCAGAAAGTGAACGAACTTCGGCAGATCGGGAATGTAGTGGCGTTGTCCTGTGGCCAGCGGATTGTCGAAGGCGACATTGACGATGCCGTCGCTATCCTTTATGTCGAACACGACCGCGTTGCCGCCGACTTCCTTCCAATGACGGATGATTCGCATGCCGTGATCGCTGCCGGCCATGACTCCAGTTAAATAAATCGCACGAACTTCGAAATCTCTTGCAACTGGCAGGGTTTTCTCTACAATTGCCGCTTCAAGAATTCCGGGGATGATGATCTGCTCTCCGGATTTCAGGAAGACCCCCTGACGGTTATGGTTGGCTTCGCGGATGGCGTCGGCCAATTCCGATGAGGTCAGGTACTTTGTCCGCCTTAGGTTCTTGCGGGCGACAGAGGGGATGCTGTCTCCGCGCTGGGCAGTGTAAAGGTCGGAACCGGGCGGCACGACGATTGGTTCTGCCGGCGCCGATTTCTTGGATGTGTCGGTTTTTACCGCGACCAGTTGCGCGCCGTGCGGGTTCTGGACAGCGGCGGCGGTTGGAGCAAAGAGACCGGACGTCATCAAGAACAGCCGGACGAGAAACGCGGCAAGGCTCAAAACCGAAAGCCGGGTGGGAAAGAATCTGGATTGCGAAAGGCCAGCCGTCAAAAGTCGGGGCACCGAAAGTCGGGACAAGGAAGTTCTCCAGAGAGGAATCTGTTTTCCGATTGTGGGGTAGCGGTAACCGGGCCGCCAGTTACGTCCGGCCATGCTGGTAATGGCTCACGGGACATGGGCTTCGGGATTACGGGAAGTCCCTGTAGGAATGGGGCTTGCCCGTCTGCCGCGGACGCTGGATTTTGAGTTTTCGGCGCTGCTGGAAACTTCCCGCAGTCTGCAAAGTATTGCTCTTGAGGAAGGCTGTGACTAACGTGACTGGCGTGCGGTGAAGGCCGCTAGACGCATCTAAAACGATGAGAAGTGGCGGATTAGGGGCCTTCTGGCGGATGGCTAGAAGCTTGCACAAGGACAGGTAGGTTGGGAGATTGGATGTTCCCTACCAAGCAGTAACCGAGTAACAGGTGAGTGACAAAAATGAGCAGTTTCCCAGAAACGCGTTTTCCAGAAAACACGCAGTTCACGGAAAGGAAACAAGGGCCCGAGACGATGAGAACCAACCTGGCAACCGTGCTGGATCCTACCCGCCGCAGCAATGACGCCCGAGATTTTGAAGCTGCCCTCCGCCGCAAGATTGTGGGGCAGGATCAGGCGATCGAGAAAGTTGCGGAAATCTATCAGATGTTTCTGGCTGGGCTGAATGCGCCAGGCCGACCGGTAGGAAATCTGCTCTTCCTGGGGCCGACTGGCTCCGGCAAGACGCGCGTTGTGGAAGCCGTGGCCGAGTCGCTCTTCGGCGATGCCCGAGCCTGCATCAAGATCGATTGCGCCGAGTTTCAGCACTCCCATGAGATTGCCAAGTTGATCGGTTCGCCTCCGGGATACCTCGGACATCGCGAGACCCATCCTCTGTTGACCCAGGAAGCGCTGAACCAATGGCACACAGAAAAGCTGAAGCTCTCGATCCTGCTGTTTGACGAAATCGAGAAGGCTTCCGATTCGCTCTGGCAATTGCTGCTTGGAATCCTCGACAAAGCGACATTGACGCTGGGGGATAACCGTCGCGTTGATCTTTCGAGCTGCATCATTATCATGACCTCGAACCTGGGCGCCGCTGAAATGAACGGTTTGGTGGATGGCGGACTGGGATTTGCACCGAGGGCGGTGCAAGTAGACGACTCGCTCGACGGGAAAATCAACCGCTCGGCAGTAGACGCCGCGCGGCGCAAGTTTGCTCCTGAGTTCATGAACCGCATCGACAAAGTCGTCGTGTTCAAGACGCTTCGTTCGGAACATCTGCAACAGATCCTGGAAATTGAACTGGGAATGGTGCAACAGCGCGTACTGATGGCGGCTGGTGCGCATCAGTTCGTCTTCAATTGCACGCCGCAGGTGAAGAGCTTCCTGCTTGCCGAAGGTACGGACCCGAAATACGGAGCGAGACACCTGAAACGCGCGATTGAACGGCATCTGGTATTCCCGCTGGCGAACCTGGTGGCTACAGGGCAGGTAAAGCTGGGGGATTTCATCCGCGTCGATATGCTCGGCGAGAGCAAACTCACCTTCGTGAAAGAAGCAGAAGGCGCGATGGTTCCGGTACTGCTCGAGCGCTACGGAGCAGCGGCGGCCATGCCTGCGGTAGCTGCGGCAAGGGCGACGCGTCCGGTGATTCAGCGTAAAGAATTCGGCGCTGGATCGCTTAACGAAAATAAGTAAGAAGATCAGTAAGTCGAGTTGCTGGTAGGTGGGGCACCGTGTGGACGGTGCCCTTTTTCATTGGGGTTTCCGCACATGGTGCAACGGCATGGTTCGTGGGTATATCTGGGCCATAACCTTTGGATAAATCGGACTCCAAGAGTAACTCGCACCTTCCACGGCAGCAGTATTTTGTTCGGCATCTTTAGAGTGCTGTGGTACTATCGTCGGCCAACATGCTTCTTTGAGGTGCTACCTTGCCAAATGATCTGCGCCCATTGACTCTCGGAGAATTGCTGGACCGCAGTTTTTCCCTATACCGAAAGAACTTCATACTCTTCGTTGGCATCATGGCCCTTCCGCATCTGATACTTTTGGCGTTCCAGCTTACCGGTGTCGCCATTCCATTGTTGCGGGGGACGGCGGGCTCAATTGCAAATGCTTTTTGGATCCTGGCTACTGTTGTTGTCACTCTGGGGATAGGAGCCGCATCCCAGGGAGCAACTGTGATTGCGGTTTCTCACGTGCACCTGGATCGGCCCGTCACCATCATGGAGTCGTTCGCCGGCATCAAGGGCAGAATTCTCTATCTGGCGCTCATCATGATTGGCTATGGCATCGGCGTGGGCATCGGTTTTATCCTTCTCATCGTTCCCGGCATCATTCTCGGACTGATGTGGGCGCTAACCGTTCCGGTGGCTGTGATCGAAGATAAGGGTCTGAGGGATTCTGTGAACCGGAGCGCGGAATTAACCAAGGGTCATCGTGGGCGCGTGTTTGTCGTCTATCTCCTATTTGTTGTGCTGCTATATGCTGTCTATCTCACTTGGGAAGGTCCGATCCTATACTTCATCGGGATGAAGGCGCGCAGTGGCCATCCTCTCGTGGGACTCCCGATTTGGGCGCAGATCGTGATGCCAATCGGTGGCTTCCTCAGTCAATGCCTGGCAGGCCCATTAATGACCATTGGGCTTTCACTCCTTTATTACGATGAAAGAGTGCGGAAGGAAGGCTTCGACCTGCAGCACATGATGGCGACATTAGACAACGTACAGGGCGCGACCGTTCCTGCAGTTGGCGTGTAACCTTCGATGCGTCGTTCCTTGGCGACACTCCTCCTACTCGCAATGTGCGTGGCGTCGCGGAAGTCTCACGCCCAACCGGCGGTTGCATCTGCACCACTCACGGTAGCGGAGTATATTCACGCGCTCGATGATGCGCTTGGCGCGGTGCGCAGCGTGAGGGGCGATCCCGAAAAAGCCACATACATTGTTCACAATCTACCGTCGGCCTGGCACGTAGAGGCGGACGGCAGGACTTTGGAAGTCTCGACGGAATCTATTCGCCGGGATCTGGGTGCCTTTCGGGCGAAACCGGAGAGTGCATCTCTTGATACCGTTTTGCAGCGTCTTGAGACTCTTCGTTACCAGGCTGCCGCTTATGAAACCACAGAGCCGGATTTCACTTCACAGCGCTTGCGACTGAACGACATCCTCTCGCGCAAGGAGTTCCGCAGCGTTCATGGCCAAACCTGGATGGATCGGCTTAAGCAAAAGCTAACCGCATTTCTCATCAGAGTGCTGCAACGAGCGTTCGCCTCCTCTGCCATCCCCGCGATTAGCGACATCGTGGTGTACGGTCTGATCGTTATTGCAGTGCTGGCACTCGCCTACTGGATGTACCGCTCACTGCGAGAAAGCGTTCGCCTGGAAACAATCATGCCTGTGGCGATGCCAGTCAGCGCGAAAGAATGGCCGATCTGGATGTCAGAAGCTCGCGCGGCGGCTGCGCGCGGCGAGTGGCGGGATGCGATCCATCTCGCCTATTGGGGTGGTATTTCTTTTCTTGAAGCGCAGGGATCATGGCGTCCCGACGCGGCCCGCACACCGCGGGAATATCTTCGCCTGCTTCCTGCCACGAGCGCCCACCAACCGGCCCTGCGTCAACTGACCACGCGTCTCGAAGGCGTTTGGTATGGGATGCAAAACGCTAACGCAGACGGATTCCAGAAGACGCTGGCAGAATTGGAAAGGCTGGGATGCCCATGCCAGTAGCGCCGGTCGACCGCAAGATACTTCTCATCGGCGCTGGCGTGTTTGTTGTAATGATCGGTGCGGCCCTTTTTTCGGTGCGTGGAGCTAGTTCGAGTGACGATGTTCCGACCGCGTATTCCACCGGGTCGCGTGGGTGCAGGGCCGCGTTCCTTCTGCTGCAAGAATCGGGGTACCAGGCGCAAACCTGGGAGCAGCCGTTACGCGATCTCCCTATCGCAAACGGCAAGGGAAAAACACTTGTCATCGTAGAACCCACGGCGTTTCCCGCTGAAGGCGAGAAGCAGAAACTGGACTCTTTCCTCAAGAGTGGAGGCAGAGTCATTGCCGCGGGTAAGTTCGCCAATTTCTATCTTCCGCAAAACGCGGCTGTGCCCGACCCCGAGACCGGCACCCTTTGGAAGCCGATCCCCGCTCTTTCGCTGTCTCCAATCACGCGCGCGGCGCCGGAAATCACCTTGGCTCCTGAAGCCTATTGGCGTTCTGATACTGGAGCGGTCGGCCTTTACGGCGAAGGCGACAAACCTGTTGTCGTCGAATACAAGGTTGGCGAAGGCAGCGTGCTTTGGTCAGCGGCATCCACTCCGTTCAGCAATGCCGGAATCAAAGAACCGGGAAATCTCGAGTTTCTACTAGCGGCAATTGGTGGTCCAGGGCAAAACCAGGTCTTATGGGACGAGTTTGTGCACGGCTACGAACGGTCCGAAGTTACGCGCGACACCAGCCGGATCGTCTCCTGGATCGGCTTGCAGCTTGTCATCCTCGCGGCCGCAATCCTGTTTGCTTACTCGCGAAGGAGCGGCCCGATCTGGATTCCCGAGGGCGAAGTGCGATTGTCTCCCACTGGAGTTCGTACGCACACTCGGTTCCCTGTACGAACACGCGCATGCGGGTAATGTGGCCGTAGAAGTTTCGTGTCAGCGCTTCCGGTATCTGCTGACTCGCCGTCTGGGGCTGTCGTTAAATACTAGTGTCGAAGATCTGACCCGCGCGGTCCGTGAGCACAAAGCGACTCCAGACGAAGACTTTGCCGCGACACTCTCGGAGTGCGAATCGCTCCGCTATGATGCCAACGTTCCAGCGAATACTGCGTTGCGGCTGGTCCAGAAGCTGTTCGACTACGCAGAGCGTTTAGAGTTGATCCGAATCAAAACGGGAGAGAGGAAAGCATGGAAGCAGTCGTAAGACTGGCACAGCACGTTCGGCAGGAGATGCGAAAAGTTGTCGTCGGCCAGGAGGAATTAAAGACCCAATGCCTCATCGCTTATCTATGTCAGGGACATGCCTTGCTGGAAGGCGTCCCTGGCGTTGCGAAGACGCTTGCGATCAAGGTGCTGTCACGAATTTTGGGTCTAGACTTTCATAGGGTGCAATGCACCTCTGACCTGATGCCGGCTGACATCATCGGGACCAAGATTCTGAATCTGTCGACCAGCGCGTTCCAGTTGCATCGTGGGCCCGTCTTCACCAATCTGCTGTTAGTTGACGAAGTAAACCGCATGCCGCCTCGTACCCAAGCGGCGCTTCTTGAATGCATGCAGGAACGGCAGGTCACAATTGACGGGGAGCGGCATCCGCTCTCGCCGAATTTCACTGTCTTTGCTACTCAGAACCCAGTGGATTTCGAAGGCACGTATCCTCTGCCCGAAGCTCAACTTGACCGCTTCCTGGTGAAGATCCGCGTTCCGTATCCCGAAGCAAACGAAGAGATCCAGTTGTTGCTGAATGTGCAGAACGGTTTCGATGGGGACCATCTTGAGCAGATCGGTATCGTTCCGGTGGAGTCTGGCTGGCTGCAAGAAGGCCGTGAAGCAGTCCGTGCAGTGAAGGTACAGGAAGCTCTATTCGCGTACATCGTGGAAATCGTGCGGCGCACGCGCGACTGGCCTGCTCTGTCGCTGGGCTCAAGTCCGAGAGCAGCGGTAAACCTGCTTGCCTTTTCGAAGGCCGTGGCTGCCATCGACGGCCGCGATTACGTGATCCCCGATGACATCAAGCAAGCCGTACTGCCCGTGTTTCGCCACCGTATCGTGTTGAAGCCCGAAGCTGATCTTGAAGGTATAACGCCCGATCAGGTGATTCAGGATGTCGTTCGCGCGGTTGAGCTGCCGAAATGAGCGCCTGGTCGGCCATGATTCCAGTTTCCGTCGAAGGTCAGGCTCGGCCTTCCCAGCGACTGGCGTTTTCGTTCGGTTACCGATTCTTTCTTTTCCTGCTGATGGGGCTGGTGTGGCTGATTCCAGCATTCCTGGACCGCCGCTTCGCTTATGCCATGGTCGCGTGGGATTTGCTTCTCCTCGCGGCTTGGGTGATAGATCTGCTGTCGTTGCCCAACCCTAATCGACTTCATATCCGTCGGAGTTGGACATCGCCTCTCGCGCTTTCGGTCGCCTCAGAAACAAAGATTGTGGTGAGGAATGACTCCAAGTGGACTCTCCATGTTCGCCTTCTGGATGCGATATCTGCGTCCTTACGAACTGTTCCTCCGGAACTGGAGATGACGGTGGCAGCGGACGAGGAAGCAGAGGCAGAGTATTCGATTCAGCCGACGCAACGAGGAACCGCGACCGCCTCGCGCATCTTTGTCCGCTATGAGGGACCATTCCGCATCGCCCAACGCTGGGCGATGGCGGACTTGCCGCAAAAACTCACCGTATATCCCAACCTTAACGAGGCAAAGCGACACGCGGTCTATCTGGTCCGCAGCCGGCAAGTCGCGCTGGAGAAGCGGTTCAGCCGGATTCGTGGAGCAGGTCGAGCTTTCGAGAGCTTGCGCGATTATCAGGACGGCGATGACTTCGCGGATATCTGTTGGACGGCGACTGCCCGTCGCGGAAAACCAGTTACGCGTCTGTACGAACTGGAGAAGAGTCAAACGATCTGGATTGTCCTCGACACTGGCCGCTTGATGCGAACGCGGGTAGAGTCACTTAGCAAACTGGATCACGCAGTCAACGCCGCACTCGCGCTGGGACAAGTGGCGCTTTATACCGGAGACCGCGTTGGGCTTCTAGCTTACTCGCGAAACGTTCAGCAGAGAATTCCCGCCGTACGTGGCAACTCGCAGCTGCGGCAATTTCTGGAAACGCTGGCGCAGATTCACGAGAACGAAGCAGAAGCGGATCACTTGCAGGCGGCGAGCCAGTTGATGCGAGATCAGAAGCGGCGCAGCCTGGTGGTCTGGATCACTGATCTGGCTGAAACAGCGATGACTCCCGAAGTCGTCGAGGCGGCTTCAAAACTCTTGCCTCGTCACCTTGTCTTGTTTGTAGTGATCGGACAACCCGATCTTCGGATCGCTGCGTCGCGACGACCGGAAAACGTCAGCGAGATGTATCAGCTCGCGGCTGCACAGGAGGTCATCCATCGGCGCGAACTTTTGCTGGCGAGATTGCGCGAACGCGGGGCGCTGGCGGTGGAAGCCGATTCAGGGGACCTAGCTCCTTTATTGGTAAATTCATATTTAACGATTAAACGGAAGAGTCAGCTTTAGCAACAGATCGTCCGGCACCGAAAAGATATGCCATCAGCAGGGCGAAAAGAGATGCAGCCATGGCGAATTTTAATCGCGTTGCCAGGCCTGTGGGGGAAACGAAAGCTTCGATGATGCCGGCGATGATCAGAATCGGAATCGAGCCGAGCACCAACTGCACAGCGTCCGCTCCGGCACGAACCAGGGACTCGCGTCGAGGAAGGTATCCTGGGAAAAGAAGGCCAGAAGCGATGCGTAAGCCTGCGCCTCCGGCGAGAAAGATGGCAGGCAGTTCGAGGACGCCGTGAGGAGCCACGAAATCCCAGAGCTTGAGGCTCATGCCAGAGAGATGGCAAGCCATGCCGATAACGCCGAGGAGCAGGCCGTTGAATAACATCATATAGATGGTTCCGATTCCGGCGGTAATGCCCAGCGCAAACGTCGTGAACGCGACACTCATGTTGTTGGTCATAATGGCGCTGGAGGCAAGGGGCTTGATGCCCACAATCGAATGAGTCCACATCTCATGCCTGTCGATCGTGTCAACCATTTGCGGACCGAGAATGCCGAGCTTGAAATCCGGATCCTGATAAGTAAGAACTGCGCCGACCAGAGCTGAGGCTAGAAAGATGACCAGCGCGAGTCCGACAAAACCGACGTTCCGCCGAAAAACGCGAGGGTATGTTTGTCCGAAGAATTCCGGGAGCGCAGAAGGGCTCGCCTTATGAGCGGAGTAGATGATATTGTGTGCGCGCGCCAGAAGCTGATTCAGATAGCGGGCGAAGTGAACCGAGCCGCGATCCTCGCGCAGAGCGGCCAGATCGGCGGCGATTTGGCGGTAGAGCAGGCCAAGTTCCTGCAATTCGCTGCGTCCGAGTTTGCGTAACCCTTGGCGCGTGGTCTGATCGAGTAACTGGTCCAGACGGGTCCAATAGGGTTTGCGCTTATCTAACCATCGAGTGGAGATCACGTTGCCTTTCGCAGATCACGATCACGACCGGATCAAGGTCGATACGCCCGAGCAAATCTCGCTCGAATTCCCATTGGCCGGAATCGGAAGTCGATTCATGGGCCTTGCTTTGGATACTCTACTGCAATTCCTTCTTTACATCGTGGTGTTTTTTGCGATGTTAGGCATCTCGCTTTATGCCCCAAGTCTTCCCGAATGGTTTGCCTGGCTGCCAAAGTCATGGGTTCCCGCGGTGTTGGTCTTCTCGGCGTTCTGCATTTATTGGGGATACTTCGCTTTCTTCGAAATCATCTGGAAAGGACAAACTCCGGGGAAGCGGATGGCGGGAATCCGGGTGATCAAAGACTCGGGTCGCGCGCTGAATGTGTACGAGACCATTGGGCGCAACCTGCTGCGGGCGGTGGATTGGCTTCCAGGAATGTATGCAGCAGGGATTGTCAGCATGATGCTCAGTCGCCAAAACCAGCGTCTGGGAGACCATCTCGTGGGCAGCATTGTTGTGCATGACAAACGGGCAGCGGAGATTCGCCCGGAATGGTATTCCGACGCGGGACGGACCTCTGCCAATCCGCAGCTGGCGAAGATCAGCCCTGAAGAACTTGTCCTGATCGAAACGTACCTGCAACGACGATATTCGCTGGAACCAGGATATCGGGACGCGACAGCGTACCAGGTCGCGGATCGTGTTTTTGCCAAGACTGGTATTGCGCGCGCTCCGGAACAATCGGTCGACGACTTTCTGGAGAGCATTGCCCAGCAAGTCCGCAATAACTCTCGCTTTTGATTACTGAATAGAGTTGCGGGTCCTTGTAATACTGAAGCGCAAACTTCTGGCTGGTAAACTTTGAGAGTGAACACGTTTCGGCGCACTCCGATTTCGCGGCGCGAGATGCTGAAAACTAGTGGTTTGGCACTGCTCGCTTTGCCAAGTCTTTCCTTTCTTTCGTGCTCGGCAGATGCAAAGAAATTTGAGGAACCGCCGCGAATTCCTTATCGCGGTACCGACGACGAACTGCTCGATGAAATCGAACGAGCTGCCTTCGATTTTTTCTGGAACGAAGCCGGCACGAGTGGCCAAGTGAAGGATCGAGCGCTGCTAAACGGCAATGATCGGAAACAAGTTGCCAGTATTGCAGCTACCGGATTTGGACTCACCGGACTTTGCATCGCGGACTCGCGCGGCTACGGCAAATCGGCTGCTATCCAAGAGCGGGTACGACAGACACTGCGTTTTACGAATCTGCATTTGCCAAACGAACACGGCTTCTATTACCACTTCATCGATATGGAAACGGGAGCACGCGTGTGGAATTGCGAGCTTTCTTCCATGGACAGTTCCCTGCTGCTGTGCGGCGTGCTGACCGCTCGGCAATATTTCAACGACGCTGAGATTCAGGATCTTGCCACTGCGATCTATGAACGCGCCGATTGGCAGTGGATGTTGAATGGCGGCGAAACGTTCTCCATGGGATGGAAACCGGAGAGCGGTTTTCTGAAATCGCGCTGGGGCCAATACAGCGAACTGATGATGATCAATCTGCTGGCTCTGGGATCGCCGACGCATGCCGTTTCGAGCGACACGTGGAAAGCGTGGACTCGTCCCAAGATGAAGTTTGATGGATTCGAATATATTTCTGGCGATGATCCGCTGTTTGTTCATCAGTTTTCGCAAGCGTGGTTTGATTTTCGCAACAAGCGCGACGATTACGCCGACTATTTCACAAACTCGGTAACTGCGACGAAAGCACACCGGCAATTTTGCCTTTCCCTGCGCAATAAATTTCCGGATTACAGCGAGCATCTTTGGGGAATCACGGCGTCGGATTCGCAGGATGGATATCAGGTGTGGGGCGGCCCTCCCCGGATAGGACGATTGGACGGTAGTGTAGTTCCCTGTGCTGCGGGTGGATCGGTCGCCTTTCTGCAAGCGGAGTGCGTCGATGTGCTGCGCACGATTCGGGAACGGTATCCGAAGGCTTGGGGAAAGTACGGCTTTGTCGACGCATTTAATCCACTCGATGGTTGGTACAACCCTGATGTGATCGGCATCGATCTCGGGGTCACGATGCTGATGGCGGAGAACGCGCGCTCCGGATTTGTCTGGAAAACTTTAATGAAAGACAAGGATATGCAGCGGGCGATGGACAAAGCCGGGTTTCGGGCCGAGGCACGCTGAGGTTGTTTTCCTTCGCTTGAATCCTTTCCGATAGTTAACTCCGAAGATAACACTTCTCGACACTGTTAGGATCGGCATGACCCCCTCCCCCCCCTATTTCTGTACTTGTAGAATCAGGTAGTTACCAGGACATAATTCATTCTAAAGCACTTATATGGATATCCCTCAGCCGTAAGGAGTTAGCGGACAAATCGGACCTGACTGCTGCCAAAAACCACCAATTTTGCGGTTTCGCCAGTACCTGCGCCGCACCAAGGGAAAACCCTCTTCGTTCGACTTATGTTGTCAAGTAAGTTAACAAGCGCCTGGGCGCCGAATTGTTTCTTGTTTCGACCGGCAGCGATTATCGCATTTGCGTTGGTGAGCTGTCTGTGAGTCGCGTCACATTGGATTTGTGATGAACGGGGGGGATTGAAAGCAAAGTCAAAAGCACGATCACAAACAACCTCAACACCAAGATCAAGGGCAGCGGGCGGGGAGCGCCCGCTCCACACGTTCCCGTTTTAACCAATAAAAATGGCGCACTCTTTGGAGTGCGCCATACTGAAAACTCAGTTGTGAAAACTTTAGAAGCTAAAGTGCGCTCCAACTGTCATCACTCGGCCGGCCAGACCCGCGCTGTTGCCTGCGATAGTTCCGAAATTCGAGCTGCCGATGTTGTTCGAAATTTCGTTCGGGTTGAGGTTCAAATTATTGAACACGTTGTAAACATCATGCCGCAATTCAAGTCTTGCGCTTTCGCCGAGCACGGGTGCCTTGGGCAGCCCGAAACCCTTGCGATTGACAGATCGACATCTCTGTATCCAGGGAGGTTAAGCGAGTTGCGGCTCACGCCGGGCGACTGTGGAAGTGTGGTACCCGATTGACAGGTGGGATTGCAAACATATGGGGTGTAGGTGGGAGTCGAGAAATAAACCCCAGCCGCCTCCGGCGATGTTGCGGCCAAAGGAAAGTTCGAGGTTCCCGCATACTCGAATGCTTTATTGCTGGTGCTGTTACCGGCGCCGCCAAGGTAAGCAGCAGGGAGTAATTGATAACTGCCACAAGAACCGCAATAAAGGCTCCCGTTTACCGTGTTAATCACGGGATTCCAAGGGAACCCGGAGTGCCAGTTCCAGATTCCGCTGAGCGACCAACCACCAGCGACTTTCTCGAGCCAGCCGTTGCTGCCACGGAATAAGATGGGCTGCCACATGCCAAACAGCTTAAATGCGTTAGTGACATTGAAATCAGAGCGCCCATAATTTAAGGCGAGGTCGTAAGGGTAAAACTGTTGCGAGTAAGCCCCGGTGCCGGTATCCATGCTTCTGGAAAAAGTGTATTGAGCATCGGCCATAAACTGGTGGGCGAACTGGTGCTTCACTTCCGCCAGCAATGCATTGTAGTTGCCATAGCCGTTGGTGTTCCAGTTATCCCCGTACGCAATTTGCTGGTTAAGCGGATAGCCCTGGGTCGCCGGTACGGCATTGGGGTTCTCGTGGAAAAAGAGTGTTCCGCGACAGGCTTCCCTGATATCCCAACGACATTACGTACTGGTGGCCCAGGTCGTATTGGATATCGAACGAGTAGTGATGGACGCGCATGGTAGGCAGAGTGTGGGGGAAGATCTCAACACCGACCTGCGCACCGCTTGTAGGCAATCCATTCGAACCAAACGTCGTAATCGTGTTGGGGTTGGCGGGATAGCCGTAGGGATTGTGAGCTCCCGAAGAAAGAGCGTAAACGATGTCCGGATTGATTGTCTCTGGCGTGGCACTGCCAAAATACGGATTTACGACCAGCCCTGGATTCTGGAAAATATTCGCTGAAATGGCGATTTCTTCCTGGTTGTAGTTCAGCCCATAGCCGCCGCGCACCACGAGGCGGTCGTGGAAGAACTCGGGACTCCAGGCAAAACCAATTTCAGGAGAAAAATTGTCTTTTTGCGAATTCCAGGTATTTCCCTTGGCGATGGTCAAGCCAGTCAGATAATCCGATCCCGAACCGGGAGTTGCCCTAAACATATTGCCCTGCTTGGAGGAGAGCGGGCCAAAGTAGGACCAGCGCAGGCCCAGGCTCACAGTCAGGTTCTTGCGAAGTTTGAAGTCGTCCTGGCCAAAAAACCCCCAAATGTTGGTGCGATCGTCCTGGCGGACGGTGCTCGGAAACCCAGTATTTGGGTTGAAGTTTGAATATTCACTACTCGGCGCATCGTTCAGGAAGTCCCATGGGTTGTAAAAGCTGTAGGTCGGAATACCGCAGGGGACGCAAACCTGGAGATAAAAAAGACGCGTCAGTTCTCCGCCAAATTTGATGGTGTGTCGTCCAATGATCTTGGTGGCAACATCTTTGTAGCTATAAGTCCACTGGCTGAAAGTACCGACGGAGGGAGCCCCAAACTGGCTGAGGGTAATATTTCCGGTTTGACCGAAGGTGTCGGAGGGCAAGCCAAGAGGTGCCTGCGGGTTGTCCGTGAGTTCATTGAAGCGCCATCCGGCAGCGTTGGCGCGAGCTTCGTTTAGAAAAGTTGGCGAGAAGGTGTGGTTCCAGATCACCGAAAATGCGTCATTGACTTGCGAATGATGAAAGATGTCGTATGCTCGGTTGCCGTTAAAGTTGTCTGTTGACTGCGGAACCCAATAGATAGCGAAACCGATGCGGTCTTTGCTGGTGACATCCGAATCGAGGCGCCCGTTATACTGCGCGGCCGTAAATTTCGTTGGATTTATAGTGTTGTAGTTTGCGATATCGGCAACAGTTCCAAGAGGACTGCCGGGCGTTCCGCAGCCTGTGCCTGCTCCACCGCAGCCGGGATCGCTGACACTGGTCCAGCCTAGATCCTGGGTACCGATGCCAGTCGTCAAAGGGGTACCGATATTCAGGCCCTGGCCAGCGATCGTGGCACAGTTTACGCCTTCGATCAAGCCAGCAGAAACGCAGGTGGCGTTGGAAACGACGCCCGTTGTGACCGGGGCATTCCCAGGGAAAGTGAGATATTGCTGGGCGAGGGGTCCGCCTGAGGTTGCCAAGGCGTCAAAGGCTGGAGTGTCGTACCAGCCTGTGCCTGTTTGGCCATGGAGCGGCTCGCGCACGGTCTCGTAATTGAAAAAGAAAAAGACCTTATTCTTCCAGATGGGGCCGCCGACGCTGCCGCCGAACTGATTGAACTTGTTGGTGTCTTTCAAGACCGAATTGCCATCACCGTTGAAGCGCTGGTAGGCATTGAAACCCGGTTCGTGGTTGGTGTAGAAGAGGCTGCCGTGGAAATCGTTGGTACCGCTTTTGGAAGTGATCTCGATCTGGGCACCGTTGAAGCGGCCGTCCTCAGCGTCGTAGCTATTTGATACGATTTTTACGCTTTCCACGGAATCTTCGGAAGGTGTGATAACGGTGGCTCCGCCCCAAGTGGCACTGACGGTACTGATGCCGTCAATACTGATGCCATTGTTTTCAGTGTGACCGCCGTTGGCCTGAAGGGCGACACCGTTTTCGGTTTTGAAGATGCCATCTGCGCCGCCGGACTGCCCTCCATTGGTCTGTGTACCGGGAAGGTCGTATCCGCTCTGGCCACCCCCGCCCATTGAACCATCGGCGAAAGCGCCGGGAGCCAGTTGCGCCAACTTAGTTACGTCGCGGCCAAAGGCCGGCATATGCTGAACCTGGTTCGAGGAAACCACGCCGTTGATGGAAGCGGTTTCGGTGTCGAGCGCAGGTGCGGCGGAAGCGTCCACGTTAACGGTCTGCGATGCGGTGCCGATGGCGAGGACTACGTTGAGAGCGTTCGGTTGCTCGGGGATTAGTTGGACGTTGTCGAGGACTTTCTTTTCAAAACCGTCTTTTTGGACTTCCAAACGAAAGACCACAGAGGCGGCCAGGGCGTTGAAATTGAAGACGCCGGCGTCGTCGCTGGTTCTAACCTGGGTTTGGTTCGTCGCGGGATTGGTCAGGGTGAGAGTGGCGCCTGGAATTACTGCTCCCGTGGGATCGGTCACCACGCCTTGAATGGAAGTGCGAAACTGCGCCTGAACCGACACGGTCAATGCAACGATGCTGACCATCAGCAGTACAACGTGGACTGCCAAACTGGAACGCCTCATGTACTCTCCTCGGCCGTATGAACTAACTGCTGTGATGCCGATTCGGGAAACTGCGAAATCGGTCACTAAATCTCTGATAAAGCGATTTAGTAAATACGAGCCGTTTACCTATAGCACGTTGGAATTTCCACAGTCAAGGGGTTCGCGAGTAACCGTGGTTGCGCGGTTGGCATATGGAAAAACACAGGCCGGTTATGAAAAACGATAGGCGCACTAATGTCTTTGTTTACTTGGGACTCGTCGAACGCTGGAAACGGGGCAGGTGGTTTCCCGTATAACTAATTCGGGTTCGACGATGTGTTGGGCGTGCAGCTCGGAACCTGGGCGGTTAATGCGCTTGAGCAGTATCTCGGCGGCGGCGCGTCCCATTTCGCGCAAGGGCTGGCGCACGGTGGTAAGGCTGGGATTCTGGAAGGCCGCGTTTTGAATGTCGTCGAATCCGACTACGGAAACGTCGTCCGGGACAACACGGCCGGATTCGTGCAGGGCACGGATCGCTCCCATAGCGGAAATGTCGTTGAAGGCAAAGAGGGCGGAGAAATATTCGCCGCTGGAGATGAGGCGCTTGGTGGCTTTGTATCCGAGTTGAGGGGAGGGGGAGTCTCCTTCAAGTTGGGTCACGAGGCGGGGGTTGATGGTGAGATTGAAGAGATGGGCGACGTGTTCGATGTTGTTCCAGCGGACGGCGGTGTCGGAACTGAACTCCTGACCTTTCATGAAGGCGATCTGGCGGTGACCGAGCTGGAACAGGTGCTTTAACGCTACCTCGGCAGCGCGCAGGTGATTGAGAGCGATATTGGTGACGCCTTTTACGTCATTGTGTCCGGAGACGGTGACGACGGGGACGGAGAGGTTGAGATGCCAGGGCGTGTCGACGGCGATGAGGCCGTCGACGGAGCGTTCCAGAAACATTCTTGGGTATTCATCGATGAGGTCGGCGCGATGGCGATGGCTGGCGACGAAATAGAAGTATCCCTCTTGCAGGAGATAGTCTTCGACGCCACTCATGACGGAGGCGGAATAGCCGTCGCTGACTTCGGGGACGATGACTCCGATGGTGAAGCTGCGCTGGGTGCGCAGGGAGCGGGCGAAGAAATTGGGACGATATTTGAATTTGCGGGCGGCGGCGAAGATGCGATCCTTGGTGTCCTGCGGGATGGAATCGGCGACGCTGGATCGATTGATGACGAGGGAGACGGTGGCGGGGGAGAGGTCGAGATGCTCGGCGAGTTTTTTGAGGCTCATGGGCCGGCGGGCGGGATGGGCCGGGTCGGCTGTTTGTTTCGTAATTTGCTTCGTGGGCTTGAGCTTCTTCGGGGTCACGCTGCGGAGTCTCGCACAATGAAATCGGGTGGGCAAGGGCTGATATCGATCCAGCTCATGCTCTACTATTGACATCGGCGCGGAAAACGTATTTCATACAGACCGTCGATGCTGAACTAATGCGATTTAGTTAGGCACAAAATCGTTATTGCTAAGTCACTACCAAGAGGTGCTGATTCATGAAGTTCCAGTTGCGACCGTGGCGAACTTTGCTTTCATGGACGCCCGGTTGGTTCATACGTGGTTCACGGCCGGGGTTGGGTCGCAGAGCTTGCGCTCTTCTGCTGTCGGGTTTATGCGGGCTGTCGGGGACGATGTCGGCTCGCGATGGGGCCGGGGCGACGGGCGTGGCGGATCCCAAGTTCGACGCACGAGTGGAATCTCTGCTCAAGAGCATGACGCTGGATGAAAAAGTTGGACAACTGGTGCAGTACTCGGCTGGGCAAGCTACGGGTCCGGGGACGGGGCGCACCGACTATGAGGACATGATCGCGCGGGGACAGATCGGCGCTTTGCTGAACGTGATCGAAACTCCGCTGATTAACAAGTATCAGCATATTGCGGTGGAGAAATCGCGGTTGCACATCCCGCTGATTTTTGGGCTGGATGTGATTCATGGATTCAAGACGGAGTTCCCGATTCCGTTGGGAATGGCATCGACGTGGGATCCGGCGTTGGTGGAGAAAGCGGCTCGGGTCGCGGCGGAAGAGGCTTCGGCGACGGGGATTCGGTGGACATTTTCTCCGATGGTGGATATTACGCGCGACGCTCGCTGGGGAAGAATGGCGGAGGGGGCGGGAGAAGATCCGTATCTTGGTTCTGCGATGGCGGCGGCTTATGTGCGGGGATATCAAAGCTCGCATCTGGATGCGCCGGACACGATGGCGGCTTGCGTGAAGCACTTTGTGGGTTACGGGGCGGCGGAGGGCGGGCGCGATTACAACTCGACTGAGATTTCGGAGCACACGCTGCGAGAATTTTATCTGCCTCCGTTTCATGCGGCGATTGAAGCGGGTACGGCGACGTTGATGAGCGCGTTCAATTCGCTGAACGGAGTGCCTTCGTCGGCGAATCCTTTTACGCTCCGGCAGATTCTGCGCAAGGAGTGGGGATTTAAAGGAATGGTGGATAGCGACTGGGAATCGATTGGCGAATTGGTTCCACACGGGATTGCGGTCGATGGGGCCGGGGCCGCGCGTCGAGCGATTCTTGGCGGGGTTGATATGGACATGACGAGCAGCGTGTACCACGACCACCTGGCGGAACTGGTGCGGTCGGGCGCGGTGCCGGAGGCCGATGTTGACGAGGCGGTTCGCCGTGTTTTGCGAGTCAAGCTGGCCTTGGGACTTTTCGAGAATCCTTATGTAGATGAAGGACGAGCGAAGGATGCGTTTTACCGTCCGGAGAACCTGCAGTTGGAGCGAAACATTGCCGAGCGGTCTTTTGTGTTGCTGAAAAATTCGGCGATCGGCGGGGGCAAACCTCTTTTGCCGATTGGGAGTGATGTCAAGACGGTGGCTGTGATCGGTCCCCTGGCTGACAATCCTTCGAATCCGGAAGGAAAGACTGAGAGCCTGCAAAATAAGGAGAGTGGCGGGGCGTTGTCTTTTCCGGCGGAGTTGGCAAGACATATGGGCGCTGGCAATGTTCTGAGATCGAAAGGAGTCGGCATTCTTGGCGGCAGCAATGAGGAGATAGCGGCGGCGGTGAGTGTAGCCAAGCGCGCCGATCTGGTAATTCTTGCTCTGGGCGAGTCGCCTGATATGAGTGGCGAAGCGGCTTCGCGAGCGAATCTGGGGTTGCCGGGGCGTCAGCAGGAATTGCTCGAAGCGGTTGTCGCGGCGGGAAAACCGGTCGTGCTGATTTTGTTTAGCGGCCGTCCGTTAACTTTGCCCTGGGCTTTCGAACATGTGCCGGCAGTGGTGGCAGCGTGGTTTCCGGGAACGGAAGCGGGAGCGGCATTGACGCGGATGCTTTTCGGCGAGACGAATCCGTCGGGGAGACTGGTGCTGAGTTGGCCGCGCAGCGTTGGGCAGGAACCGCTTTACTACAACGCTTTGAGTACGGGAAGACCCACGGGGACGGTTGATTTGACGCGTCCTCCGTTTGATGTGCCATCGCGGTATGTCTCGCGCTATATCGATGAGCTGAATAGTCCACAATTCCCTTTTGGCTATGGACTCTCTTACACCACCTTTAAGTATGGCGCTACCGAAGTCGGCAAGACGCAGCTTAGCGCGAGCACGTTGACTCGGGGGCTCGGAGAGATGGCGGATGCGCTTTCCGTTGAGACTACGGTTTCTAATACTGGATCTCGGGCGGGGGAAGAATTGGTGCAGTTGTACGTCGGGTTGCGCGGGACGAGCACGGCGCAGCCGGTCCGGGCGTTGAAGGGATTTCAGTGGGTTGCGTTGGCTCCGGGGGAGACGAAGAAGGTCAGCTTTCATTTGACAGCGGATGCGTTCGCGATTTGGGATGACCACAACGCGTATACGGTTGAGCCAGCGAAGGCCAGCGTTTGGATTGGTCCGGACTCGGCTAGCGGGACGGAAGCGCAGTTGGAGATTGAGCCGTAGTTTGAGCCCTTAAGAGAGCCGACTCCGGTCTCTCCACGATACGAAGCTTGGATACTCTATGAAATTATCGCGTCTCGCAATTGGCTTGGTGCTGGGCTTGGCGTCGTTTGTCGTTTCGAGTCAGGGACAGAGCTCGACGGAAAAGGTTGTGATCGATGCTCAGGCTGTGGGCAAACCGTTCCCACATTTTTGGGAGCAGACTTTTGGGTCGGGGCGGGCCATTCTTAGTTTGCGCGACGGATATCGCAGCGATCTGCGCGAGGTGAAGAAGGTTACTGACTTCGGCTACGTACGCTTTCACAATATTCTGCACGACGAAGTCGGGGTGTACGACGAGGATGAAAAGGGCAATCCTGTTTACAACTTTTCTTATGTCGATCAGATTTACGACGGGTTGCTCGCGAATGGAGTGAGGCCGTTCGTTGAAATCAGCTTCATGCCCAAGAAGCTGGCGCTACGGCAGGATGTCCATCCTTTTTGGTACAAGCAAATCGTGTCGCCTCCGAAAGACTACAAGAAGTGGGACGATCTGATGCACGGGCTGGCGCAGCATCTGGTGGATCGTTATGGCATCGATGAGGTAGCGCAATGGTATTTCGAAGTTTGGAACGAACCTAACATCGATTTTTGGAGCGGCGAGCCCAAACAGGCGACTTACTTCGAACTCTATGACCATACCGCGCGCGCGTTGAAGGCGGTGAATGCTCGATTGCGTGTGGGTGGACCGGCGACGTCGTCCGCGCATTGGGTCGATAGTTTTATTGCGCATGCGGTCGCGGAAAAGGTGCCGACTGATTTTATTTCCAGTCATGGCTATGCCGATGACACGGTGCAGGATTTATTCGGCACGAACGATGACATTCCGATGGATCGCCGACTTTGTTTAGCGATCAAGAAAGTGCATGATCAGATCAAGCAGTCGGCGCGTCCTGATTTGCCGTTGATGTGGACGGAGTGGAATGTGCCTTCATTCGGGCCGCTCAACGCGCGAGACACGGAATATGTCGGCGCGGCGCTGGCGGATGACATTCGCCAATGCGATGGGCTGGTCAACATGATGTCGTTCTGGACGTTCAGCGACGTGTTTGAAGAAGACGGTCCGGGAAAAGAACCTTTTGATGGAAGCTTTGGGCTAATGGCGCTGGGCGGGATCAAGAAACCGAGTTATTCGGGCTTCGCTTTGCTGCACAAATTGGGGGAAGAGCGAATTCCGCAGGACGCGCCCGAGGTTTTAGTGACGCGAAGGCGCGATGGCGCGCTGGCGATCGCTGCTTGGAATCTGGTTGATCCGGACAAGACCGGGACGGCGCGACGGGTTGATTTTGAGATACATGGCGTAAAGGCAGATATTCGAGTTCGCCTCCTGCGGGCGGATTCAGAGCATGGAAATACGCTCGCCGCATATAAGAAGATGGGAAGTCCGCACTATCCGACGCAGGCGCAGGTGCGCGCATTGAATGCTGTGGCGGATTTGGATTCGGCGGAGAATGCGCGGCTGGACAAGGGGACGATTGCCTTGACCGTGCCGGTCAATGGAGTCGTGCTGGTGGAAGTTCCCGTTAAGTAATTTTCCGCGCAGGGCTCGACAGGAATTGACGGGAGTTGACAGGAATCGACGGGAATTCGGTGGAGCGCCGCGCGCTCCACCGATACTTTTTTATTTTGTCAGGCCTTTAGCCAGGAATTGCTGGTCTTGCTCGGCGGGAAGATGTTGGGCTTGCTCTCGCGCTTTGGCTTGCTGCTCGGGGGTTAGCTCGGCTTCCAGCGCGTGCAGTATCTCTGATGCTCTTTGGTCTCCGGCCATGGCTGCAGCGTCGATCCAGACGTAAGCGGTCTCCAGATCTTTCGTTGTCCCCAGGCCGTTTGCGTACATGTATCCGAGTTTGATGCGGGCGCCGGTGTGTCCCTGGGCTGCTGCTTTTTGGAACCAGCGGAAAGCCTCGGCGTGATTCATGGCGATGCCGTCTCCTCTTAAATACATGTCGGCTAGATTATTTTCGCCCATCGGATTTCCGGCTTCGGCGGATTTGCGATACCACGATGCGGCGGTGGTTGCATTCTGTTTGCATCCCAAACCCTGATCGTAGAGATAGCCGAGATTGGTTTGCGCGTCGGCATCGTTGGCTAGCGCTCCCTTCTCGAGCCAGCGGAAGGCTTCGGCGTAATCCTGACGAACGCCCAGGCCTTGCAGGTAGAGAAATCCGAGATTGTAATCGGCGCGCGGGAAGCCTTGATTGGAGGCCTCGTGCAGCCAATGGAGGGCGTTGCCGTAGTTGATTGGCGACCCCCATCCGTTGATGTACATGACGGCGAGATTGACTTGTGCGGGAGCGTATCCGCGCTGGGCCGCTTGCTGAAACCATTGCAGAGCCTGCTGCGGACTGTAGCCGGGACCGAGGGCGAGGATGGAGGCGATTCCCTCTTGATTTTGCTCGAAAGCTTGACCGCGTTTTGCCATATCCCTGACGACGTTGCTGTCACAGACTTTTGTGTCTTTGTTGATGGTTTGGGAGATGACGGCCAGGCTGCATTGCTCGGCGGGAGGCTTTTGGGCGAAGGCCGAGCTGGCTGCGGCGGACAGTACTGCGGTGAACAGTACTGGGGCGAACGATAAAAGTGCGGCTGTGAAAGCTGCGAGTCGCGGTGTTTTCATGGGATTCCCTCTTCTGTCTCCGGCTGGAACTAGCGTCGATCTCAAAGCCGGTGGTTGCGTCTGCATCCAACTTGCGGCTGGAGGCTGGCTACCGCAATGCTTCGGGAATCATTCGTTGGTTCGAAGTCTGTGCGAAACCGGTGCGCAGCTTGTACGAAGCAGGTGATATCCGGGGCATTTTCGGATCATTGGTTAAGAGATTGATTGCACAATTGTTATTTGCCGGGCGGGAATGAAAGTCGCAGAAAAAGAGACGCTGAATTTGCAACAAAGACGTCTAACAACTCGTATCACTCCTATCAGCGGCCGACCACGGGGAGCGCATCAGCGCAGATATGAGCGGAAAGCAGTCAGATCGAATCGAGTTTGGCCCGTTTGAGGCGGACCTGCACACCCGCGAGCTGTGGAAACATGGCACGAGGATCAAGCTGGTGGGGCAGCCTTTCGAGGTGCTGGCGATATTCCTAGCCAGGCCGGGCGAACTGGTGACACGGGAAGAACTCCGCAACCGGCTTTGGCCAGGCGACACGTTTGTGGACTTCAATCACGGACTGAACGCGGCAGTGAACCGGCTGCGCGAGGCGCTGTGTGATTCGGCGGAGGATCCGCGATATGTGGAGACTTTGCCGCGGCGGGGATATCGCTTTATCGCTTCGGTGGTGAATCCTGCGATCGCTCGCGATGAAGCTCCGGTATTTTCTTCGGTGCTGGCTTCCATCATTGCTCCAGTCGACGGTCCGGTAGTGGTTCCGATTGAGGCGCACGAAACAGACGGCCGGAATCTTCCAGTAATGGCGTCTCTCGGCTCGATGCCGGACTCGGCACCGCAGGCGGAGCGTGGTCGCGGATGGGGTTTGCGTTTTTCGGGAGGAGCGTTTCTTCTCGCGTTTAGCGCTGCGCTGACTTTTGGGGTTGCAGTGGCGCTGGTCAAGAAGGTCGGGCCATCAGCAGAGGCTGGCGTGGTGAATGCTCCGGTACAGCGCATTCGTCCACTGGTGAGCCTTGGGGACGACACCAGCGATCCCGCGTTTTCTCCCGATGGAAATCGAGTCGCGTTTCATCGCGGAGGGTCTCGGCCGGAAGACTCCGGCATCTTTGTTAAAACGATCGGCAGCGATCAGGTGGTGCAGCTGACAAGTAATCCGGATGACCAGTGTCCGGCGTGGTCTCCGGATGGAAAAACGATTGCGTTCGCGCGGCAGAATAAGGACGAGTTCGGCATTTATGTAGTGCCGGCTGACGGCGGCGCGGAACAAAAACGGAATGCGGAGGTGGCGCTGACTCCGACTTCCGCAAGTTTTAATTTAAATGCGGCCAACGTTCGCGGCATCAGCGAGCGCCGGCTGGATACGGGCGGGGTGACGCCTCGACATGGCGCGATAGCGTGGTCTCCTGACGGGGGGACGATTGCGTTCAGCGGCGGGGCCAGCATTTTTCTGCTGTCACTGGAGAATTCAACGGCTCGGCAGCTGACGCAGCCTCCGCCACTTTCTGAGGATTGGGGTCCGGCTTTTTCGTCGGACGGAGAGAAGCTACTTTTTGTGCGGAGCAGTGAGACCCGATTTCCGGAAGAGCTCATGACGATCTCGACCAACGGCGGCGAAGTGACGCGGATTCTTTCGGAACACGCGAGAATTCTCGGACCTCCGCAATGGTCTTTTGACGGGCAGTCGGTGATTTTTGCGTCAGATCGTGGAAGCCATCCATCGTTGTGGAGAGTTTCCGTGGATGCGCACGAGGCGCCGGTTGAGATTAATGACAGCGGAGCTTATCCGGCGGTATCGCGGATGGGATACCGGCTGGCGTATCAGCGGATCACCCGAAGTTTGAGTGTGTGGGAAATGGATGTGACGGCTCCGGGGAAAGAGCAGCACATTCTGGTGCCCTCGACCAGCGAGACGGATCAGGGACCGGGACCACAGATGTCTCCTGATGGAAAGAAGCTGGCGTTCATGTCGGACCGATCGGGAACGATGGAAATCTGGGTGAGCGATCAGGACGGAAGAAATCCGATTCAATTGACTGCGATTGGGAGCGCGGGAACTCCGCGATGGTCTCCTGACGGGCAATCGATTGCGTTTGATGGACGAGGACGGGACAGCAACTCGATTTATGTGGTGAGTTTAAAAGGAGGCGCTCCGCGGATGCTGGCGGCGGATGGCGTGGTCCCTTGTTGGTCGCAGGATGGGAAGTGGGTTTATTTCGCGTCGCGGAACAGCGGTGACTGGCAGGTGTGGAAGGTGCCGGGGGAAGGCGGCGCGCTTACCCAGGTGACGACGCGGGGTGGGCACGCTCCGCTGGCTTCGCTGGATGGAAAATATATTTATTACGCGAAGACGATGTATGCGAATCCGGAGATATGGCAGATTCCGGTGGCAGGAGGTGAGGAGCGGTTGGTGTCGGCATTGGTGCGTCCGGTTACGTGGGCGAGTTGGAAGGTCGTGGATCAAGGGATCGTATTCGCCGGATCGTCGGGAACGGGGCGGCCGGTGGTCAATCTATTCAGCTTCGCGTCGCGTCGCGTGCGACCGCTGGGATCGTTGACTACGGTACCGTTTTGGCTGGATGCTACACGGGATGGCAACACGATCGTGTTTGATCAGCCGGGATGGGAACAGGCGCAGCTGATGTTAGTGGAGAATTTTCGGTGACGAAGGTGGAGTCGGGTTTGGATGGGCGAAGAACCTCACCGCTCCGTCATTGTGCATTGTGTGGGGTATTGATCTATTGGTGCCGGGAGGGGGAGTCGAACCCCCAAGACCCGAAGGTCGGCGGATTTTGAGTCCGCTGC
>CAWECL010000014.1:0-13305 GCA_963807725.1 uncultured Acidobacteriaceae bacterium | reverse complement strand
AGAGTGGCGATCACAGCATCGTGGATCACGGGATCTTGGCTTGGACTTCGGCTGAGTACCGGCTCTCGCGGCCGGATTGATCGACTGCGGTCACGACATAAAAGTAAGTCCTGTCGTTATTCACTAACCAATCCTCATAGCGCGGCTTGGGAAGGTGGGAGGCAAGCTTCACGTATGGTCCGCGCGAGGTGGTGCTGCGATATACGTTGTAGTCGACGATAGTGATGCCGGAAACGGCCGCTGGAGGGTTCCAGGTCAAGGTGACGTGATGAGGGCCGGGCTTGTGGCAGGACGCGAACCCGAGGCACAGCGCCAGGCCCGCAGCGAGCGCCGTAATGCGTATCGGCATGGTTGTCATGTGTTCCGCGTCGAGCTTCGGAGTGTCGATTCTAGTGGTTTTCCGTCGCTTCGAGCATAGAACCCCTTTCTTTCGACAAAAGGGGGCAAAAGGGGTATGAAAACCGGAGTCTTCTTGGAGGGTTGCATTTTCATGCGACTGTCGCAAAAAGTATCATCTTGACAGGTTGCTAGCTCAAACCATGTAATGAGAATGGTTTATAAGAGTTGTTCGGAAGCGCACCTCTCCCGACTCCCCGCGCCGAGCGATTCGCAAAACGTAAGACCAAGGGAGTATCGATGAACAATCGTCAAAAAAAGTGGTGGGTGTCAGCTGTTTTGGTCTGTTGCATGGCTCCCGCGGCGTTTGCTATTAAGGAACGCGGCGGTGATCGTGGATGCGATCCGCATCGCGATCGGCAGTGTCAGCAGCAGGTTCCGGAGGGTGGTTCGACTGCAGTTTACCTTCTGGCGGCTGGTCTCACGTGTTTCGGGGCTATCTTTGTGCGGTCCCGGATAGCCAAACCCGCGCAATTGTAAGTTTTAGCCGGCAAGAAACTGGCCCGTTTGACGAGTAGGTTCGCTCGTTAAACGGGCCTAGTTTTTTTGATGGGGTGTGCCGAGGGCGGCGAGGATTCACGAAAGATATTTCACCAGCACAACTTCATTCTGCTTTTCGTTGTACACCAGTTCGTCGGCCATCACTTTCACCATGGAAAGGCCGAGACCGCCGGGCCGAAGCCCTTTTTCCTCGCGTACGGCGGTCGACGCCAGCGGCCCTCCTGGATTCATCATGGCGGAGTGGGTGAGTCCCTCGAAATGAAAACCGGGGCCGGGATCGGCGATGCGATAGAAAAGCAAGCGCGGCGTGCGAATGCAGGAGATGCGAACGCGGCGCGACGGATCGAGACCGCCTCCCCACTCCACGGCATTCATCAAGAGCTCGCGAAAGGCTTGGGCTACGGGCTGCATCAGCTCCAAGCCCAAGTCAGCGTCCAATTGGCGGACGAAGTGGTCGATCCTTTCGGCAGATTCCCGGGTACACGAAATTGACAATTCCAGCCACTCGCGTTTGGCGGACAGAACTTCAATCGCCGGATCGGTTTTGGCGCTCAAAGCCCGCGCCACCAGATCTTCAAGGTCGCTTAGAGTAAAAGGCTTGCGTAGGTAGTTGTAGGCATTTTCACGGATGGCGCGCAACAGGTTCTCGGGCGTGTCGTCAGCGGTGATCACGATGACGCGAAGATCGCTGCTGATCTTGCGCAGCCCGGCCAGCACGTCCCAGCCGTGCATGTCAGGCAGGCCTAAATCGAGCAGGATAAGGTCGAAAGGGGCCTCGGCTATCCGCATGAAGCCGTCGGCCGCCGTCTCGGAATGTGCGATATTCACGTTTTGGGAACGCAGCGCGAGGCCCACCAGGTCATGGATCGAAGGGTCGTCATCCACCACCAGCAACTGCTTTGGCGGCATAGGTAAGTTACTGGCCATAGGTGTGCAACCTTATTCTGTCCGGATTTTGTCCGGTCTGGTTCTGTTCTGTGACCGCGGGGGATACCGGAAGAACGCCGCTTGAAGTCGGCGAAGAATAGTACTAACATTGTTGCCGCGCTCGCGCAATGTTGACTCCCCTGCGCCTCACTCGACGCTTCCCGACGCGGGCGACACGTCCCTAACGTGGCCTTAAAATGCATCGCGGCTCAGCCGCAGGAAAGGACCACTCTTTAATGGTGCGCAAGGTAGTGAAGCTGCGCCAAAAGGTTGCACAATCTCCTATGACTGATATTAAGAAAATCGCAGTTATTTCTAACGACAACAATGGCGGCTCCGAACAGGGCGCCGGCAACGTCGACAAAATCCGCGACATTCTGTTCGGCTCGCAGATCAAGAATTACGAAGCCCGGTTCGCTCGCCTGGAAGATACGATGGCGCGCGAGACCACTGAATTGAAAGATACGATGCGCCGGCGCTTCGAGTCGGTCGAGGGCTTTTTCCGCAAAGAGGCGGAGGCGCTGGCCACGCGTCTGAAGGCCGAGAAAGAAGAGCGGAACGAAGGCTTGAAGACGATTGCCCGCGACCTGAAGAGCGCGACCGACACTTTGGGGAAGAAAATCCTGGAACTCGACAACAAGACGGCTGAGGAACAGAGCGGCCTGCGTCAGGAATTGATGCAAGAATCGCGCAAGCTGCTGGAAGAAATCCGGCAGAAGAGCGACAGCCTGACCGCGTTGGTTGAGCGCCGTTCCGACGAACTGCGTGACCGCAAACTTGATCGCGCCGCGTTGGCGTCGATGCTCACCGAAGTCGCTGTACAACTCAGCGAAGACGGGGCCGAGCGCGCCAAGCCGGTAAGGACGGCGAAGCTTGCCGGGCAGTAGTCCCCGAGGCCGGTCATGAGCACAGTGCCTTTGCGGGATGTGGTGCCGGAGCCAGTGGTGCCAGAAAAGGAGAACCGCCTCAACGGCGGCTCCGGCGACTACACCCGCTTGCGGGATCTGCTGGTCGGCCCGGAGCAGGCCCGCCTGGACGAACTCCAGCGACGACTCGACGACCGGCAGTTGCGTACAGAAGACCTCAGCCAGGTGATTGCGGAAGCGATCGCCTTGCGCTCCCGGCGCGACCGCAGCCTGCAACTGGCGCTTAATCCGATGATCGAGGAGGCAGTCAAGATCTCGGTCGCGCGCGATCCTGCCGTCCTCGCCAATACTCTTTTCCCGATTATCGGCGAGGCGGTTCGCAAGTCTGTTGCTCACGCGCTGCGCGGCCTGGTGGATTCGGTGAACCAGACGCTGGAACGCAGCCTGTCACTCGAAGCCATGCGCTGGAGATTCGAGGCGGCGCGCACGGGCCGGACGTTCGGTGAGATCGTGCTCACGCGAAGCCTTCGTTATCGGGTCGAGCAAGTATTTCTCATCCACCGCGAAACCGGACTCTTATTGCAGCATGTAGCGCGGCCCGACCAGGTTGTTCAGGATTCTGATCTCGTTTCCGGGATGTTGACGGCGATCCAGGATTTCGTTCGCGACTCTTTTTCTGGAACTTCTGGAACGCACGACCGCGACATCGAAACGGTCGAGCTCGGCGAATTCCATCTGTGGGTGCAGCACGGGCCGACGGCCATTCTGGCTGCCGTCGTCAGCGGAACGCCGCCTCCGGAATTGCGCACGCTGTTACAGCGCACGCTGGAACAGGTGCAGTCGCAATTTGGCCCGCTGCTCGATTCTTTCAAGGGCGATGCCGCTTCACTTCGCCGCCGCTCGTCCGCTGCTCGAAGGCTGTTTACTCGGCTGCCAAGGTAAAACGGCAACCAGGCGCTCCAGATCATTCTTTATTGTTTTCGCCTCGTTGCTGCTGCTGGCAATCGGAGTTCTCGTCTTTTACAGCGTGCGCAACACGCGACGCTGGGATCACCTGGTCGACAATTTGCGGAAGGAACCGGGAATCGTCTTGACTGGCGCGAACCGCTCATGGGGCCGGCACGGAAGTCAGTACGATCTGGTCGGGCTGCGCGATCCGCTCTCCACCGATCCTGAAAAGTTGGTTGCTGCGTTCCGGCATCGACCCGGCGAAGGTGACTTCACGCTGGGAGCCTTACGTGTCGCTCGATCCTAAATTCAAACTTGAGCGCGAATTTCTGGATGAGAAGAATGCTCTCGAACAGGCCGTCTTGCGATTTCCTCTGGACTCCGCGCAGCTGACAGCGGAACAACTGGCGAAGCTCGATGACATCGAAGTACACATCTTCAGGCTGCAGGGATATGGCACCGCCATCGGGCAGAAATTTATTGTTGAGCTGCAGGGACACACAGATCCCACCGGGAACGAAGCTAAAAACGACGCGCTCAGCGAGAGACGCGCCGAGGTCGTATTGCAGGCCCTCCGCAGCCGCGGCATCGGTCCGGACCTGTTGCGCACGGTGGCCTTCGGTTCGCGGCAGCCGGTGCGGCGCGCCACGGGTTCGTACCTTACGGAGCTGAATCGACGCGTGACTTTCCGCGTGTTCGATCTCGACGGGGCCGCGCAGTGACCGAGCACTTGATCGAGAACGCGATCAAGAATGTGATCAAGAAGAAAATCTGCATGGTGGGCGCCTTCGGAGTCGGCAAGACCAGCCTGGTTTCGCGTTACGTTTCGGGTATTTTTTCCGATAAATACCAAACGACGGTGGGCGTGAAGATCGACAAAAAAGTCATGCAACACCAAGGGAGTGAAATTGATTTGATCCTTTGGGATCTCGCCGGGGAAGATGCCGTGACCACGGTGCGTCCGGCGCAACTGAAAGGCGCCGCCGGTTACATTCTCGTGATCGATGGCTTGCGGCGAAATACCCTCGAAGTTGCAGTCGATCTCCAGGAGCGTGCCAAGAATGCTGCGGGAGACGTTCCCTTTGTTTGCGTCATCAACAAGGCCGATCTTCGCGAGTCATGGGAAATTCAGCCATCCGATCTCGATGGCCTTGTCTCCCGCGGTTGGACGCTGATCGAAACCAGCGCCAAGTCCGGTAGCGGCGTCGAGGAAATTTTCCGGATACTGACGGATGCCATGATGCAGGCGGTCCTCACCCAAAACTCCACAGTTGACGTCGTTGCAGGCTGACCCTCCCGTGAACGATCTGACGCCTCATCTGCTCGCGACCATGCGGATGGCAGCCTTCGAAGCCTTGCCCAGCGGCGCCTTTCAGTTGATGTCGACGGCTCCTGAATGGCTCCGCGATCTTCTGCCCGGCATTGAGACCTCATCCCCGGTCGATCTGGTCGATCGCTTCCCGCTGCTGGAGGCATTTCTCCCCGAAGCGCAAGAGGCTTGGCAAGCCAGCGGCAACACGAGAGCGTGCTCCGATCTTTGGGCCGAAACGCTTCCGGGCGGCGGCGAGACCCACCTGCAAGCCTGGGCTTTCAAGATCGCCGAGCGGCAGATTCTGTTGATCGAGGCCGCCGACATTCTGCACCGTGAACGGCAGCAGGTTCTGCAGTATGCGCACGAGACAGCGCTGCAATATGACACGATTGCTCGTCTGAGTCTTGAACTTAAGCGCGCGACGCAAGCGAAGAGCGATTTTCTGGCCACGATGAGCCACGAAATACGCACCCCGATGAATGCGATTCTGGGCATGGCGGAGATTCTTGCCGAGACTTCATTGACCACCGAGCAGCGCCGCTGTGTCGACACTTTTCAGCGCGCGGGCAACAGTCTGCTCGATCTGCTCAACGATGTTCTGGATATGTCGAAGATCGAAGCGGGGCGCCTTACGCTTGAAGCCGTGCCCTTCGATTTGCGCGATGTGATTTCCCAGGTAGTAGAACTTGCCAGGATTCGGGCGTCCGAAAAGGGAGTGAAGATCGAATATGAAATTGATGCGAAAACAGGTTCATGGCTAAGCGGGGATCCGGTGCGCCTGCGCCAGGTGCTGATCAATCTGCTGGGAAATTCCACGAAGTTTACCGAACGAGGGCAGCTCACGTTGAAGGTTGCTCCGAACCTGAGGAGCAGCGGTCCGGGTTCGTTGCTCTTCGCCGTCGCGGACACCGGGATCGGGATTTCGCCGGAGCAGATAGCGAAGATCTTTGAGAGTTTTTCCCAGGCCGATTCTTCGACCACTCGCAAATACGGGGGTACCGGGCTGGGATTGAGCATCTGCAAAAAACTAGTCGAGGCGATGGGCGGCAAGATCTGGGTGGAAAGCACGGTGGGAGCCGGGAGCACGTTTTTCTTCACGGTTGAATTCGAAATCGCGGAAGCTCCAGCAAGGGGGACGACGGTTTCGACGGCGGCTGATCTTCCGGCAACGGCCGTCGAGTCTTTACGGATACTAGTTGCCGACGATTCCGATGACAGCCGTTCGGTCATCCGAGCGTATCTTCGCCATCTGCCCTACGAACTTGACTTTGTCGGCGATGGCTTTTCCGCGCTGCAGGGATTGCGAACGGGCAGGTACGATCTGGCGCTGATCGACATTCACATGCCGGTCATGGACGGATACGACACGGTGCGGACCTGGCGCGAGCACGAACGGCTGCAGAATCTTCCGGCGCTGCCGGTTTTGGCGTTAACCGCCGACGCCTTTAGGGATGCCATCGAAAAAAGTACAGCCGCCGGCTTCACCACACACCTGGCAAAACCGATTCGCAAAACGATTCTGGTGGAAGCGATTGCGAAACACGGGCGCGGCCGTCCTCAGGCTGCCACGGAACCAAAGCTAGCCATCGTGATCGGGGAAGAACTCTCGGCCATTGTGCCCCGGTTTCTTAAGAATGTTCGGCGAAATTGCGCTGTGATCGAAGAAGCGGCCGCGCGCGCCGATTTTGAAACGATTCGCTCGCTGGCGCACAATATGAAAGGGACGGGCGCATCGTTTGGCATCCCGCAAATCACCGAAATGGGCGACCAATTGGAACGGGCGGCCAAAGCGGGGGATGGCGATTCAGCCTTAAGGATCAACGCCAGCCTTACGCATTTTCTCGATTCGATCGATGTGCATTACCGATAATCGCGTCCTATTTACCCCGAATCGGCTGGAAATCGGGGTGCAGACACCCGCTATCACCCTAATCCTCTGGTTTAGGGTATTACTTAAAAGTTACTAGGGTGACTAGGTCCATCCCGGGGGCGATTCCGGCGGTATAATCGTATATACTTCCTCGCTAGAAGTGCCCCGCAGGCTCGCACGCGGGCTTGTTCGATGAGGCTCTCTCCCCCCGCCTCTTGATGTTCCTAAATAGCGACCATGGGTGATTCAAAATCACGTCCGGAAAAGCCTGTCCCCAAGAACCCCACCCCGCCTGGGGTGAGGACTCCGTTTGCCGGGGAGAGTTCTTCGAGCAATGCGCAGCCTTCCGGTCCGGACGACGCGACTCAGTTCGACGCGACCATAGCCGACCTTAGCCCAAGCCCGAGTTCCAGGCCTAGCCCCCGCCCCGATCCGAGGATGAGCGATCCTGACGCCACGCTGGCGGATCACAATACTCCGGTAACACCTGCAAGTTTTTCACGGCGAACTCCCGCGCCGACGCCGGCTCCCAGCCGTTATTTCGGCTCGAATGCCAGCGCGGCGGTGCTGGAGATCGGCGACAGACTGGGCGGGCGCTACGAAATTCTGCAATTGCTGGGCGAAGGCGGAATGGGCGCGGTCTACAAGGCAGCCGACAGTGAACTCGACCGCTTTGTGGCGCTGAAAGTAATTCGGCCCGAACTGGTTTCGAATCCATCGATCCTGGCGCGTTTCAAGCAAGAGTTGTTGCTTGCGCATCAAGTCACGCATCGCAACGTGATTCGAATTTACGACCTCGGCGAGGCTGAGGGCCTGAAGTTCATCACGATGGAATACATCGAGGGAAAAGATTTACGGTCCCTCATCCGCGCGAAGGAGAAATTCAGTCCCGAAGAAGCGGTCGATGTGATTCAGCAGGTTTGCAACGCTCTGGAGGCGGTGCATAGCGTTGGAGTGATTCACCGCGACCTGAAGCCGCAAAACATCATGCAGGACAGCTCCGGTCGAATCCTGGTGATGGATTTCGGTTTGGCCCGCACCCTTGAGGGCGACGGGATGACGCAGACTGGCGCTCTGGTCGGCACCATGGAGTACATGTCGCCGGAACAAGCGCTGGCACAGGATCTGGATCAGCGTTCCGACATCTTCGCCATGGGCCTGATCTTGTACGAGCTACTCACCGGCAAGACTCCGTTCAAAGCCGAGAGCGCTTTGGCCAGCCTGATCAAGCGTACGCAGGAACGCGCCATCCCCGTATCGGATGTTGACGCTCAGATTCCAGGGGCGCTGAGCGGGATCGTGAGTAAATGTCTGGAGCGCGATGTCAATCAGCGCTACCAGAATGTTTCGGAAATCCTCGCCGACCTGAATACCTGGAAAGACAAGCGCGCTGCCGGCACTATCAATTTTGGCGAGACCGTGAAACCGTGGGGCCGCACGATTCCGTGGCCCATGATTACCGGCGTTCTCACCGCCTTGGCAATAGCACTGAGCGGGTACCTGCTTCGCGATCGGCTGTTTAAGGCAACGCCGCACGGAGCGTCCGTAACCACTCCTGGGAAACCCGCTGTGTCATTGGCGATTCTGCCGTTCCGCAACGCCTCCGGCGATCCCGCTCTGGATTGGCTGGGGCCGAGCCTCGCCGATATGTTGAGCACCGACGTGGGCCAGTCATCACAGTTGCGCACGGTAAGCCCTAATAGCCTGCACCAGGTGTTCTCCGACCTGCGCGTTTCGTCGAACACCGTGCTTGATCCGGTCATGATTCGCCGGGTCGCCGATTTCAGCAGTGCCGATCGCGTGGTTTGGGGACAGTATGCCAAGTTCGGCGATCAGATTCGGATCGACGCCACCCTGCAGGACATCAAGAACGGCAGTACGCTTCCGCTGAAGATCGATGTGCAGGGTGAAAAAGAAATTCCTGCTGCCGTGGATCGGCTGGCGGATTCCATACGCCAGAAGCTGGCGCTGCCCGATGATGTGCTGAAAGAACTGAAGGCCAGCTCTTTTCAACCCACGTCCCAATCGATTGCGGCCTTGCGCGACTACCAGCAAGGGATCGAGTTTCAGCGGGATGGGAAGAATCTCGAAGCGCAGAAACAATTTGATTCAGCCACCAAGGAAGACCCGACATTCGCGCTCGCATTTGCACGGCTGGCCCAAACCTATAGCAGCCTGGGCTACGACAATGAAGCAGAGCAGTCCGCGAAGAAAGCGGCCGGGCTGAGTCAGAATCTTCCGGAAGCAGAGAAGTATCTGATTTCCGCGATCCAGTTGCAGGTGGTTAAGAATTATCCCGAAGCCATCAAGGCTTACGAAAATCTGGCCAAGGTTTCTCCCGACAATTCGGACGTCAGGTCGACGCTCGCCGGCCTCTACCAGGACTCGGGCAACCTCGGGAAGGCGCGCGAGTACTACCAGAAAATTCTGGCGGCCAACCCGAAGGATGTTGCCGCAACTCTCGACCTGGGCCGGGTCGATATCAAGAGTGGTGACCCGCAAGGCAGCCTTGAACCGCTCAATCGCGCGTACAGCCTCGCTGCTCAAGTTGGCAACGAGGAGCAGGAAGGCACCAGCCTGCACCTGATGGCTGTCGCCTACCGGATGTTGAGCAAGCCGCAGGAAGTGCTGCGCAACGAGCGCGAAGCACTCACCAT
Source organism: uncultured Acidobacteriaceae bacterium (assembly GCA_963807725.1). Taxonomy (GTDB): domain Bacteria; phylum Acidobacteriota; class Terriglobia; order Terriglobales; family Acidobacteriaceae; genus Acidiflorens. The sequence goes on along the minus strand of CAWECL010000014.1, from coordinate 3,828 downwards.
CTGGCGCCGCATCGGCCAAAAGCGTGGCCTGGCTTTCAGCTTGAACGAAACGGCCAAGGCCCAGGCTTCGCTAGGCAACTCTAAAGATGCTCTGGCCAATTTTCAGGAAGCGCTCCAGATTCGGCGCGATATCGGCGATAAGCGCGGCATCGGCGATACCCTGATCGACCTCGGAAATTATCACGATTACCTCAACGACCATGACCAGGCGCTCAAGATGTACAAAGAAGCCCTGGAAATTCAGCGCGATCTTGGCAACGAGAGCATGCAGGCCATCTGCCTGAACAACATCGGCACCGTGTATTCGGAAAAAGGCCAGTACGAGGATTCGCTGACTTACTATCAGCAGGCGCTGCAGCTGCGCGAGAAATCCAAAGTTCCGCAAGACATCGTCGAGGCTGTCCACAATCTCGGCGAAACTTTCGCGGACATGGGCCAATACGATCAGGGAATTTCGTATTACCTGCGCGCTCTGGATTTGCGCCGCAATATGAACGACCCGCGCGGCGCGGCACTAGAGTCGTTCAGCCTGGGCGAACTGTTTGACTATCAGGGACGCTTCGGGGCAGCCGTGAACTCAAGACAGGAAGCCCTCAAGGCGTTCCGCGAAATCAAGGACGGCACGCCGTGGATGCCCAAGGTGGTGGGCGGTTATGCCGAAGCACTCATTCTCGCAGGGCGTGGCGACGAGGCAAAGAGTTTTCTCGACGAGTCGTTGACCCTGGCCCGCGATCTGAAGAATGACAGCGTGATGGCGGAGACGCTTGGCTTCCAGGGCGATTCCTATTTCTACAGCGGAGATTTTAAGTCCGCACAGGCCTCATACGCACAAGCCTTGCAAGCGGCCACTCGCAGCAAAGAGCCGATCGTAGTTTTGATCGCGAAGACCAATCTGGCCCGGGTGCAAGTTCACGAAAAGCGCGGGCGCGAAGCCATTCCAGTACTGCGGCAGTTGATTCAGCAGGCGGACGAACTGGGGTTGAAGTACTCTTCAGTTGAGTGTTCGATCTTTATGGCAGAAGCCTTGATGCAGAGCCACGACATGGCCCATGCGCGGCAGGAGTTGGAACGGGCTTTGCTGGTGTCGGAGAAACTGGGAATGCAGCCCTTGAGCGCCCGGGCGCATTATCTGTTAGCGGCTGCCGCGACCGACTCGGGCGAGCAGAGCGCGGCGCAGGATCATTATCGCGAGGCTCTCCGTCTTCTGGATGTAATGAAGAAGGACCCGGGAGCTGAGAAACTGCTGCAGCGTTCAGACTTCAAGGCCATCTACGACGAATCTACTCGGGCGACGCAATCCTCGAAAGGCTAGCGCATTGGTACGAGCGATTTCCCAGCAACGGTTAAGAAAACCGGTGGCGGTAGTGCGGCTCGTTTGGTTTCTTTTGTCTGTACCTCTAAGCGCATTCCCCTGTCGGGCCTTCTACGCTACGCGAAAAACGATTTAAAGGCCGCTTGACGCCGAACTGACGACCAGGTCAAAAGGCATCGCTGACTCGAAAAACCAGGCCAAATAAAAAAGGGTGCCGACGATCCGGCACCCTGACTTCCGACTGCGCGAACTTCTTGCGAAGTCCCGTTCCTATTTGACGTTGTAGATAACCGCGTTCGCATTCTGGTTTCCGCCAGAATCGATAGCCGTCACCGTAAACAGGTGCAACCCCTTCGAAGAGGTATCGACAGTGCCGGTACATGACAGGCCGCTGCTGGTGTGCGTGCAGGAGGTCTGAGTGCCGGAAAGCTGCGTGCAGGTTGCGTCCGTTAGATAAGGGCCAACGGGGCTGCTCGGCGGCTTCGAAGTGGTCGGGTTATAGCAGGCGTATGCTGCGGTGACAGCTTGGCCCTTGGTGTACGTCGTACCCTTCGGAGACGTAATGGTGATCCCCGGCCAGATCTCACCCGGCGTGTCGTAGGTTGCGACCCAGCACGAACCGGTGCCGCCGCTCGATCCCAAAGTCCTGCCTCCGGGATCGCCCTGTACCGAGAAAGAACCGATCTGGTTGCTTTGGAACAGTGGTCCGCTGGCTGGCGGAGTACACGGGTTCAGAGGATCGTTGCCCGCGCCCTTGAGGAAGCCAGGGAAGGGGTTCAACAGACCAAGAAGGCCCGGATACACCAAGTACGGATTGTCGGAGAACGAGAACGAGAAATCGGTACCCAGGCTCGCGAAGAAATTCTGTTGGACATTCGAGCCGCAGGTTCCACCCGGCGAAGTAGGACAGGTGACGGCGAACATCACGGCCGCGTCCAAGCCTGAGTTTTCCGCGTTCTGATAGACAAAGCAACGGGCAGGCCAGAAATTCTTCTGGACTAATGCGTTGCAAGCAGCCGAAGTCATGAGAATCGGCTGTACCGTAAGCACCGGCGTCGCATAAGGCGTCGTCAGCTGCGCGTTGTAGTCGTAAACATTGGTTCCGGCAGCGTTCGGGAAGGAGAGCACGGTTGGAGTTGTGGTGGAAATGACGGCAGTCTGCGAGTTCGGCTGGAACGACCAGCTTAGGATGTCCTGGTTGTTAAACAGACCGCCTGTGGCCGCCGTAAATCCAACCCACGCGTTTCCAGAATTCAAGCCAATTGTGGTCATGTCGAACACCACACCACCTGGAAACAAATCGGTTCCATCGAGAATCACATCCAGTAATTTGGTGGAAGCACCGGAGTAGTTAATGATCACCGTGTGGACGTTGCCATCCGCCATATTGATCGGGTTTTGCATCAGCGTGAGATCGTTAAAGGCGATGCTGCAACCCATATCCACGCTATTCTGCGCGGTACCCGAGCAGTTCTGAATGGTGACGTCGTCGTTGCTGGGGTCGACACCGGGGCCGTTGTAGTGGGTGTTGAACTCCACCGCCAAGCTGTTCGTGATACCTCCCGTAGTAGCCGTACAAGACGCTATGGTATCGACGCCGTATCCGATCCCGCATCCATCCGGGCCCAGGGCGCTGAGCGCCGAGTTTTGAATGACGAATGCAATGCCATCTCCCGGGCTACCCGTAAAACCGCCACTGACCTGAAACGTAAAGGTGGTGGAGAAAGCTCCAGAAACTGGCTGCGGAGTGTTGAACCATGCTGACGCCGCGGCATAGGCCGTGGTAGGGGTAACGCGCAATACTGTCGCAACTCCTGCGGGCGGTGGTGGTACCGCCGGATAGAAGCCCGGATAACCAGGAGCGGCGCCGTTGTTATTCAAAGTCAGGCAGCCTTCATTTGAGCTGAAATCCGGGGTGTAGTTAGGCGACGTGGGACAGCTCTGAGCCGAGGCCACTGTGCTCCAGGCAACAACCGTTAGGGCCACAATTGCGGTTGTCATTATCGATCTCGTGATGCGTAAGTTCATAATTCTCCTCATAGTGGATTGCTGGATTCGGCTATCGTGCTTCATTCCTGAATGAGCCGTCGCGGCCTGAACCTGAAACACTTGAAATCCCGACAGCCGCTAAGCTACCCGACGCGGATTTCCACGCAGGGAGTCACAGCAGCAGCCGCACATGAAAAACTGGGAAAGTTTTGCTTCAGTGCCCGGAATCTGCGTAGGGGGAAAGGGAGAGGACGATACCAGCGCTGGGCCGCTTAGCAACTTTCCCAGCTCGATCATCCCATCGAAAAACGCTCAGCCAAGCCTCACTGAGTCTGCTATTAAACGGAGCGTCTGTCAACGAAATTTGCGCTGAAATATTACATGGCTCGACCTGTGCAACATTCTGCACTTCCGATGCAATTGCTTGCGAGAGAATAGGTTTGGGAGGATCGTGAAAGTCACGGGCGAAGCCACTTGCTCCGGGAGCGCACTTGTTAGCAGGAGTGCGCGCCCGTAATCGCCACTCT
>CAWECL010000013.1:0-29865 GCA_963807725.1 uncultured Acidobacteriaceae bacterium | reverse complement strand
TGGCCGTTTCGTGCTCCCGGAAATGACGTCACTTGGGTGCAGGAGGGAAGCGGCCTCGTCTTTGGTAAATACGGCACTGTCGTGAGTGCGAGTCCTTTGGAACCTGCCGGGCCACCGGCCGATCAGTCCTGCGGTCTCGAAATCTGGCTGCAGTCGAACCGAATCCCTTCGAGCGGCGTGATCGTCTCCTTCTATCAGCCGCGTCACAAAGCCATTTCCTTCCTATTGCGTCAATTTCAAGATGGCCTCGTTCTCGATCGTGGAGATCAGACCAGCCTTCCCAATAAAGACAGTATTTATGTCAGCGGCATTTTCGGCCATGCAGGACCGGCATTTGTCGCCATTAGCTCGGGCCTTGAAGGGACGCTGATCTACGTCGATGGCAAGCTAATCAGAAGAGCTCCAAACTTTGTTCTCTCAAGTCGGGACTTGGCAGGTGAACTATTAGTGGGTGGTCGTCCTTTTGCGGCGTATAGCTGGTCCGGACAGGTAAAGGGACTTGCGATTTACCATCGCGAACTGGTTCCCGGCGACGTCTCGAAAGACTTTGCCAGTTGGACGACCGAAAGCGACTCGAACCCAGATAAAAGCAAGGGCCTGGCTGCCCGCTATGTCTTCGATGAAAGGACGGGAAGAATAGTCCGCAACCAATTAGGTTCAACGACTAACCTTCTTATCCCAGAGCACTTTTTCATCTTAGATCAAAAATTTCTGGAAACACCCTGGGATGAATTACCTTCCCAGCTGGAGTTACTGGAAGGATATCGTTGCAATCAATATTGTGGGCTTCGTTCCCTTGGGCTTTTTCTTTTACGCCTATTTGTCACTGATCTGGAAAATGAAGTGGGCCACGTGGCTCACGATCGTTCTTGGGTTTGCAGTTAGCCTGACGATCGAAGTGCTGCAGGCATTTCTGCCAACGCGAGACTCGGGGATGACCGATCTCATCACCAATACCTTAGGGACGGCTATAGGAGTGCTCTTGTGCTCATGGGTAATCAAGCGTAGCTGGTTCGCGCAGCGAGCGGCGCTCGTTTAGCGGCCAGAAATCGCACCTCGTGAATGGTTGTCGGTGTTGTGCTCCATATCCAAATCCAGAGATAATTGTCCAATACCGCAAGTGAAGAAAATTCCCCAATTGGATGCGATTCGCGGCATCGCGGTAGTGCTGGTGTTCTTACATAATACCGATAGCTTTCCATCTCTCCACTTGCAGTGGATTTCAGCTAACGGATGGATGGGAGTGGACCTGTTCTTTGTCCTGTCGGGGTTTCTTATCACAGGGATCCTACTCGACAGTAAAGAGTCAGTCGGGTATTTCAGGAATTTCTACGCTCGCCGGTGTCTCCGGATATGGCCGTTATATTATTCGGCGCTGCTTTTCATGTTCGTTATTGTTCCGCTGCTTCGTCCGTCGGAAGCGCATACGATTTTCGAGGCGCGGTCATCGCCGTGGTGGTCGTACCCAATTTTTCTTCAGAATTTCCTGATTCCCATCCCCACCGCTGCAACCGGGCTGTTGGGAGTTACTTGGTCGCTTGCGGTCGAGGAACAGTTCTACGTGGTCTGGCCCCTCGTCGTTCGATTCTGCAATAGGTCCCAGCTCCGTAACATTGCCATCGCCGTGATTTGTTTGTCTCCGGTTCTGCGTTTCTATTTGGCGCGGCATCAGGTTGAAATCTACTCCAACACGTTCTGCCGGTTGGACGGCTTGATGGCTGGCGCATTGCTGGCGCTTGCGCTGCGTTCGGATAGCTTTGTGCCTTCAAAGTTTGTATCGCGGGCGTGGATCGCATTGCTGGTTTCGGCTCCTCTCGCGCTTTGGCTCGACACCTTTCATGTGAGATGGATCGTTTTTTCATTCGTCGCACTGGCTGCGGTCTCGTTTGTGTATCTGGCTTTGTTCTCGAAGCAGAGGTGGCTGCAGGCGATTCTGACCAATCGATCTCTCGTTTATACGGGGACGATCAGCTACGGTATCTATTTGCTACAGAAGATTCCGCTGGATGCTGCCAAGGCGTTCCATCTCGAAAGGTATGAGTTTTTGGTGCTGCCTTTTACTGCAATCCTGACTTATGCTTTGGCGATGCTGTCCTCGAACCTTCTGGAGAAGCCATTTCTCAGATTGAAGCGCTTCTTCGAGGTTCGAAGAATCCGTTCCGGCGAGGGCCAGGACGCCCTTCGCGAAGGTGGCTTGACCGGGATCGAAGGTCGGCCAGAATTTGGCAGGGAAGAGCCCCGCGTGCAGGTCGCTGGCTGATGCCCATGTTGCTGATAGTAAAAGACATAGGTAGTCAGCTTCGGTGGTAATGTCATGTGTGTCTTTCGTGCAGACCACCTCTCCGGTGAATGGTATAATCTCCGACACTCCCCTCTGATTTCTCCCTCGGATTTGTTCTGTTTTTCCCGTAGTTTGCCATTAGCACGACCTATCATAAGGAGCGTTACTCAGGGTATGTTAGAAACCGCGATCATTGGAGCCGGTCCTTACGGACTTTCCGTCGCTGCGCACTTCCGGCATCAGGGTATTCCGTTTCGCATCTTCGGCCGTCCCATGGACAGCTGGATCAACCACATGCCGAAGGGCATGATGCTGAAGTCGGATGGGTTCGCCTCGAACATCTACGATCCTGAGGAAAAATTTACCCTGGGACGCTTTTGCGCCGAGCGGGGAATCGAGTACTCCGATACCGGGATCCCGGTGACGCTTGACACGTTCTCCGCTTACGGACTCGCGTTCAGGCAGCGCATACTGCCAGAGCTCGAAGACAAATTGCTTGTGGGTCTCGATCGGGCGCCGGAAGGATTTCTTCTCCGCTTCGATAATGGTGAGACCGTGACTGCTCGGCGTGTTGTGCTAGCGGTCGGGATCACCCATTTCGAATACATCCCCGAAAACTTGACCCATTTGCCGTCGGAATTCTTGTCGCATAGTTACCGTCACCCAGATCCAGAACGGTTTCGGGGCCGGAGCGTGATCGTTCTGGGCGGTGGATCTTCGGCCATTGACATGGCAGTCGCACTTCATGGGGCAGGGGCGGATGTCCAACTCAGTGCTCGTCGATCGGCGTTGAAGTTTCACACTACGCCCACTGGCAAACCGCGATCACAGTGGCAACAGATTCGACATCCACAGTCAGGCCTCGGTCCGGGCTTGAGGTCGCGCCTCTTCTCCGACGCGCCTTGGCTGTTTCACTATTTGCCGGAGAATCTCCGCGTGAAGCTTGTGGAAAAAACTCTCGGTCCGTCAGCTGGATGGTTCGTCAAAGAGAAGATGGCCCAGGTGCCTTGTTTGTTGGGATGCACGGCCAAGAGCGCAGCGGTCGAGAACGGTAAGGTCCGTCTGCACTTGCGTGCCGCGGACGGTGCAGAGCGGGATGTTTTCGCTGACCATGTCATTGCAGCGACCGGATACAAGGTGGATTTAGGACGGCTGGGTTTCCTGAACCCCGAAATTCGATCGCAGGTCAAGACGGTCAAGGGCTCGCCGGTGTTGTCGTCTAATTTCGAGTCGTCGGTGCCAGGCATTTACTTTGCGGGACTTGCGGCCGCCAGCAGTTTTGGACCGGTCATGCGATTCGCTTTTGGAGCGGGCTTTGCCGCTCGCCGACTTACGAAGTCCCTGGCGAAACGGCTGGCACACGGCTCGGCATCGGTTCCGGTGCGTAGTGTTGCGACGAGCGCGAAGTGAACGTTGTCGATCGATTCGAAAGGCTCCTGGACGCATGAAGCGAGAGACCATCGCGATTCACGCCGGCTATGACGGCGATCCCACCACCAAGGCCGTGGCGGTGCCGATCTATCAGACGGTTGCTTTCGAATTCGATAGTGCCGAGCATGGCGCGGCGCTGTTCAATCTCGAAGTCGAAGGCAACATCTACACCCGGATCGGCAATCCCACCAACGCAGTCTTGGAAAAGCGCGTGGCCGCTCTTGAAGGCGGAGTGGATGGCCTCAGCGTCAGCTCGGGAATGGCGGCGATTGAATACTCGCTTGATCAATATTGTCGAAGCTGGGAACAACATTGTCTCTTTGCCGCAGTTGTATGGCGCCACTTACACGTCTGCTGGCGCACATCTTCCCCAAGCGCGGAGTCACGACCCGTTTTTCCGCCAGCGACCGTCCCGAAGATGTGGAGAAATTGATCGATGAAAATACTCGCGCGGTTTACTGCGAGAGTGTGGGCAATCCGGCCGGCAACGTCGCGGATATCGAGGGACTGGCCCGGGTAGCGCACAAACACGGCGTGCCGCTGGTGGTCGATAACACGGTGGCCACTCCGATTCTGTTGCGGCCGATTGAGTACGGCGCCGACGTCGTCGTTCATTCGATGACCAAGTTCATCGGCGGCGGCGGTACAAGTATCGGCGGAATGATTGTCGATGGCGGAAACTTTCCCTGGCGAGACCATCCGGAAAAGTTCTACATGTTCAATCGTCCGGAGATCGCTTATCACGGCGTGGTTTATGTCGATCATTTCGGAAAGTCGGCGTTTGTGGCGCGTTGTCGCACGGTTTGCCAGCGAAATACAGGTGCTACGCTTTCTCCGTTTAACGGCTTTCTGTTTTTGCAGGGGATTCAGACCCTGGCTCTCCGCGTCGAGCGCCACGTGGAGAATGCCCGCAAAGTCGCGGAGTTTCTTCGCGCCCATCCCATGGTTGCATGGGTGAACTATGTCGGTTTTCCTGATAATCCGCTCTATCCGATGGCGCACCGGTATCTGGGTTCCAACTTCTGTTCGCTGCTGACATTCGGTGTGAAGGGCGGGTATGAGGGAGGCCGAAAGACGTTTAACGCCTTCCAACTCTTTAAGCGGATGGTCAACATGGGCGATGCCAAGTCGCTCTCCTGTCATCCGGCATCGACCACGCACCGGCAACTGACATCGGAGGAGCAGGCTCAGGTCGGGGTCACTCCGGAAATGATTCGGCTGAGCGTTGGTATCGAGCACATCGACGACATTCTCGAAGATTTGGGTCAGGCGTTGGACAAGGCAAAAGCATGAATCAGAATATGACTCATCAGAACAGGACTCATAGAGTCGGCGATCTTGGGAGGGTATCGTGCCGGTGATCATTGATGCTGGGCAGGTTCCCCCGCGCTGGGCCGAGAGAAATCTCCGTTCTGGCAGCGTGGCCGAAAACTCCGGTGTGGCCGAGAACTCGGAGTCTCTTCGCGTCGCGTTCATCAACAACATGCCTGACGCGGCTCTCGAAGATACGGAAATGCAGTTCTTCGAACTGCTCGAGGCTGCAGCCGCCGATGTTACGGTGCGCGTCCATCTGTACTCGTTGTCTGGGGTTCCTCGCGGGGAGCGCGGACTGGAGCACGTCCAACATTTCTATTCCAGCTCTGACAGTTTATTTGGCCAGCCGTTCGACGGCGTGATCATGACCGGAACCGAGCCGCGGCAATCCAACTTGCGCACTGAGCCTTATTGGTCGGCCATGGCCAACGTTTTGGATTGGGCGGAAAGCAACACTACATCGACGGTATTGTCTTGCCTGGCGGCACATGCTGGTGTTCTCCATAGTGATGGCATCAGTCGCCATCCGCTCAGTGATAAGCAGTTTGGTGTCTTTACCTTCGGCAAGACGGGTGAACACGAGTTAACCAACGGTACGGGGCAACACGTGCGGTTTCCCCATTCTCGGTGGAACGAGGTAGGTTCCGGCGAACTGACAGAATGTGGCTACACGATCCTGACGCAATCCACGGAAGGTGGGGTGGATACCTTCGTCAAAAAGAAGAAGCGGAGCCTGTTCGTGCATTTCCAGGGTCATCCGGAATACGAAGCGCAGACCCTCCTAAAAGAGTACCGCAGGGACATAAAGAGATTTACCAGGGGCGAAAGAGACACCTATCCCTCCATGCCGAAGGGCTACTTCGATGCTGTCTCCACCAAGCTCGTAGCCGATTTTCGAGATGCGGTTCTAGCCGACCGGCAAGAAAAAATTATGGAGGGTTTTCCCGAATCCGATTTGATTCGAACCCTGGAAAAAACCTGGCACTCATCCGCTAGCGCCATTTATCGCAATTGGCTCGGGTATTTAGCTGCGAAAAGGAAGGATACCCGCAAAGTTTCCGCGGTAGTCCGGGTTCATGAGACCATCCCGCACAGAACGAACGCCGTGCCTGCGGGTCAAAACGAGTAAGGTGTCGGAAGTAATCTTGTCATTCGCCGCGTGGAAGTGTCACCTTGAAGTGGTGATCACCATCCGGAGAATGAAGTGTTCGAGTCGGTCCTCTTAGCATCCCCAACCAGCGTAGAACTGGAACCCGAACCAATTCCGCAGGAATGGATTTTGAGTGGCTCGCCGGTTGCTCGTAGCCGGAATCTCACCAGAAGCCGGGATCTAACATCATCGGTAGTAGTGTGGGATTGCACGCCGGGGCAATTTCGGTGGCACTACAGCCAGGACGAGACGCTTCTCATCGTGTCCGGCGAGGCCTTTATCATGGCCGAGGACGGCCAGGAGCGACGGTTCGGTCCGGGCGATGTCGGCTTTTTCCCAGCCGGTACAACGCGCATTTGGCGTGTCGCCAAACACATTCGGAAGGTTGCCGTGCTCCGGGAGACCATGTGGCGACCGCTGGGGTTCTGCTTGAAAGCTTGGAAGAAAATATTGCGGATCGCAGGGCGCAAGTCGCACGCCCATTTCGCCGGGTGAAATTCCCCCCGGTGATGTTAGATTCAGGGACGTCAATTGACCGATATCAATTCAAGTTCGCTTTTTCGAGCGAAACCGTGGTCCTGCGACAGTTGTGGACGCGGGCCATGTGCAGCAAGTAAGCTTCTCCCCGGGGCTCCGTTCGACGAACGATGATATTGCCAGTTCTGCTCGGTAGACTCGCGGGGAAAATAGCTTTTGTGGCGCCAGGCGGATTCAGTTCGCGACCCTGGCTGCAACGGCTGCGCGGCGTCGCCATAGGGAAAAACGTCTGGATCGGCCAGTTTGTCTACATAGATGAATTGCACCCATCGGACGTTACGATTGGGGATAACTGCACCATCAGTCTCAGAACATCGATCATCGCCCATTTTTATTCGGGTCCCCGAAGGCCAGTCGGCAACGGTAAAGTAGTCATTGAAAAAGATGTCTTCATCGGGCCGCACTGCGTGATCTTGCCGAACGTCAGAATTGGCGAAGGAGCGGTAATCAGGGCGGGTAGCGTCGTGGGACGCAATGTGCCGCCCCGCACGTTTTGGGGTCCTCCGGCCGCTGAAGCCTTGGGGGAAGTAACGGTTCCGTTGACTCCCGAGCATACGTATAACGAGTTTTTGGCAGGTCTGAAGTTGCGCGTAAAACGCTAAGTCGTCTCACGTCACGGCATGGGCGGGAAGTGAATCTCAGCCCGTAAGCCGTGCGGCAGCTCAATTTTTGTTGTAGAACTCATCTAACAAACTAGGGGATGTAGGCAAATGCAAGCGACAGAAATCGGACAAGAAATTCGTACTTATCTCACGGAGGAGTTTCTCTTTGGCCGCACCGAAGGGTTCAATGACGACGTGCCACTGCTGGGAAACGTGATCGATTCCCAGGGCGTGATTGAACTGGTTGCCTTCGTTCAACAAAGGTTTCATATCGAAGTGGAGGATGACGAAGTAACCACCGACAACTTTGCCACGGTTAAAAGTGTCACCGCCTTCATCGAGAAGAAACTTCACAGCAAAGCATAAGAACTTTTAGCCGCGACAAACGCGTAGCCGGAAAAAAGATCTTTCCGGCTAAGCCTGCACACCCACCGATGCGTATTTCCGATGTCGTAAAGCGCTGGGCCGAGCAGTCCCCTGACCATAAGGCGGTAGCCGATCCCAACGGTAGCTGGACCTACGGGGAACTCGATCGAATCATCTCGCAAACCGCGGAGTGGCTTCGCGGGTGTGGTGTTCGAGTTGGCGACCGAGTCATGGTGGTCGGCGAGAACTGCCGGCAATTCGCGGCCATCCTGCTCGCGGTCAGTAGTCTCGACGCTTGGCCCGTTCCCGTGAACGCGCATTTGTCGGCGCGTGAGATCGACGAGGTCCGTGATCACTGCGGCGCTCGACGCGTGATCTACACCACGAGTGTCTCTCTGCATGCCACCGAACATGCGACTCGGCATGGAGCGCTAATTGATGAAGTAAAAATCAATGAAGTAACCGATCTTGGGCAGATCGGGCTGGGCTCCCTGAACGAGAATGTCGATCCCGAGCCCATCGAAACCGATGTTGGGAGTCGCGTCGCCGCTCTGATTTATACATCGGGGACGACTGGCGTTCCTAAGGGCGTCATGTTGAGCCACAACAACCTGATTTTCTCCGCCGGAGGAGCCGCAAAAATTCGCTCCTTGAGTCCCGGCGACTGTCTGTATGGAATTCTTCCGCTCTCTCATATTGTTGGGCTCTCGATCGTTTTTCTGGGAACGCTCCTCAGTGGAGCAACCATCTATTTTGATCCTCGCTTCGATCCCATGAACGCGCGCTTAACGCTGGAGCGAGAGCGCATCACGGTCATGCTGGGTGTGCCGTCGATGTTTTCGCAGTTCCTGCAATACGCGAAGCTGCGAAAGTTACAGTCGCTCCAGCTTCCCGCTCTTCGTATTATTTCTTGTTCCGGAGCGCCACTACCCCCGACCATCAAATCATCGGTGGAGGCTCTGTTTGGCCTTCCTCTCCATCACGGTTACGGCATCACGGAATGTTCACCCAACATCGCCCAGGTAAGAATCGACGTGCCCCCGCGCGAGGATAATTCCGTCGGTCCCATGTTCCCTGGAGTAGAAGCCCGATTGGTTGGACAGGACGGTCAACCAGTCCCGGCACGGGGAGGTGGGCGAGTTGCATGTGCGTGGACCAAACATCATGAAAGGCTACTATCGCGCGCCCGATGAAACCGCCGCTGCAATCGACGCTGAAGGTTGGTTCAACACCCGAGATCTCGCTCGCTTCGAGCAAGAGAATCTTTTCATCGTGGGCCGCACCAAAGATCTCATCATCCGATCTGGCTTCAACGTCTATCCCGCTGAAGTGGAGGCTGTTTTGAATGCCCATCCCGGAGTCGCGCAATCGGCCGTGATCGGAAGGACCATCCAGGGAAACGAGGAGATTCTGGCCTTTATCCAGCCGTCTGGTGGATCACAGCTCACCATAAACGATGTAGCGGAACACGCGGCAAAACACCTCGCCGCCTACAAGCGTCCTACGGATATCCTCTTCGTCTCGGCCATGCCGATGACGCCCAGCGGCAAGATCGCAAAAACCGATTTGGCCAAAATTGCGGACGGCGTCTCCTCCGCGGAAGTGAAGGCTTAAGCCTCCAACTCGAATGCCGCTAGCCCGGAGAATTGGGGCCGGCCAGAAAGCCGCCGTCCAGAGTCAGAGATTGGCCGGTCATGAAAGAAGCGCGGTCCGAACACATCCAGAGCACGGCTTCGGCCACTTCTGACGCCGTTCCGAAGCGGCCGATCGGGTGACAGCCGAGAACGAATTTGTGCACATCCGGAGCGCCAAAAAGCCGCTCAGCCATAGACGTTTCGATCGCTCCCGGACACACCGCGTTGACCCGAATCCCGCTCTTGGCATTTTCCAGCGCCGCGGTTTTCGTCAGGCCGATCACTCCATGTTTGCTCGCGCTATAGGCTGCTGCTCCGGCAGAGCCGACATGGCCCGCGATCGACGACATATTCACAATCGCTCCGCCCCCTCCCTGCCTTAGCATCTGCCGTATTTCGTATTTCAGGCACAGCCACACGCCCTTAAGATTGATGTTGATGGTCCGATCCCAATCTTCTTCGGATTGTCGGACAATGGGTACCCAAACACCCTCGACTCCCGCGTTATTGAAAGCCAGGTCCAGACGGCCAAATTTTGCCGCAGTTTCCCGGACGAGGGCATCCACTTCCTTCGCCTGCGATACGTCCGTCCTCACAAATAAACCTTCGCTACCCGCCTCGCGGATGAGTTCGACCGTCTCCCGTCCCTCCGGTTCACGACGGCCCGCCACCACCACTTTAGCTCCCGCTTTGGCAAAAAGTACGGCGGTCTCGCGGCCAATCCCTGATGTCCCGCCAGTCACGAGCGCAACTTTACCTGCCAATTCGGTAGTCATCGTCTCCCTTTTCTGCACGAACCGCTAGGCTGCCAAGATCGAACGCGGAGTGTAGGCTTTAGGTGTAACTTCCGTCAAGCAGGCAGGCTCTAGAATGACTTCTGTAGACGACAACGCGTAGTGGACGGGACTGCAATGAAGACGCCCGACAAACTCGTAGGTTCCTGGAAACTAGTCTCCGCCTCCAGCACCACCAGGGACGGCGAGCGCAACGAAACGCCGTATGGTCCGGACCCTGTGGGTTTTCTCACCTACGGTCTGGATGGCAGAGTAACCGCCCTCATCAGCAATGGTGGGCGCAAGATGCTTTCTGTCGGCGGCGGCCAGCCAGAAGAACAGGCCGAGGCGTTCAAAACTTTTCTCGCCTACGCTGGACGATACACGCTCACCGATGACAAGGTGATCCATTTTGTCGAAATCTCATCGATACAAAACTATGTCGGCAAAGAACTAGTCCGCACCGTTAGGTTCGAGAACAATCAGATCACACTGGTTACGCCCCCGACCCGTATCAACGGAAAAATCCAGACGGTCGAATTGATTTGGCAGCGTCTCGAAACTTCCTCCTGATCGGCCTTTGCTAAACTCAACGTCAGGACCACAAAAATTCAGACTCGCCGCAAGCCAGCTGCGCGGAGCCATGATCGCGTTGCCGAGGAAGGTGAAGGTTGTCGAACGTTAGCGCTTTGGGCAAAAAAGTAGTTTTCAGCGACGAAACTCTGCAGGATCCCTATCCTACGTATACCCGCTTGCTCGAAGAAGGTCCGCTGCACTACGTGGACGTTGGCAGCAAGTGGGCCGTGTGGTCGGTGTTCGGCCATGCCGAATGCTCCTCGATCGCCAAGGATCCCCGCCTTTCCGCGAAACGCGCGCAGCAGATGTTGTTGCCCTTACCCCTCAGTCGCCAGTCTGAGTTCAGCGAACTGGCGCGCATGCTGAGCTTGTGGCTCATCTTCATGGACCCTCCTGAACACACCCGTCTTCGCAAACTCCTCAACAAAGGATTTTCGCCCGCGGCGGTCGAAGGACTGCGTCCGCAGGTGGAAGCGATCGTCGATCGAATGTTGCAGCCGTTGAAGGCCGGCTCTGAAATCGATCTCATGCGCGAGTTTGCCAACCCCATGCCGGTGCGCATCATTTCCGAAATGCTGGGAGTGCCGCAGGAAATGCATGACACATTCGTCGGTTGGTCGCGAGCCATCGCCCTCTTTCGCGGAAGTCCGGATCGGACGGTGGAGCACGCAAAAGGAGCGCAAGATGCTCTCATCGAGATGACCAACTTCTTCCGGAAAGCTGTCGCGGAACGAAGACGCAATAAAGGCTCAGACCTGATCAGCCTTCTGATCGATATTGAAGAAGACGGAGAAGTCCTGACCGAAGAGGAACTGTACGCGCAGTGTATCGCGCTGCTCTTTGCAGGGCACGAAACGACTCGCAATCTGATTGGTAACGGAATGTACACCTTGCTCAAGAATCCGGAGCAGACGGCCGAATTACGAGCGAATCCCGATATGATCCGCACAGCCGTGGAAGAAATTCTGCGCTACGAGAGTCCGGTACAATTTACCGCTCGCGTCCTCAAAGAAGACATGGAGGTTTGCGGTCAGCGGATACCGCAGAAGTGGACCATGCTGTGCATGCTCGGAGCGGCGAACCGCGATCCCAAGCGATTCAAGGAGCCGAACCAGTTAGACCTGAAAAGACTGAACAATCAACATCTGGCTTTCAGCGCCGGTCCGCACTTTTGCATCGGAGGTCAACTCGCGCGCTTGGAAGGCCAGGTGGCGCTGTTGAATCTGGTGCAGCGTTTTCCAGAGATGAAACTTACCGGGCCGCGACCAGTGTGGGCTTCGACATTCGGGTTGAGGGGCCTGAACAGTCTTCAGGTAACGATGTGACAACAGTTGTGCTCTCCTGTGAGGCTCTGGCGATTGGATAAGCTTCCCGAACGCATCTGCGACGTGATTGACGCGTGGGTCGAGCGTTCTCCGAATCATCCAGCGCTGGTCGAAGCCTCCGGCACCTGGAGTTATGCCCAACTCGCCTCTGCTGTCTCGGATGTGCAGCAATGGCTCAGTGATCTTGGCGTTCGTCCGGGCGACCGCGTCATGCTCGTCTGCGAGAACTGCCGCGCGCTCGTCGCGATTCTCCTCGGCCTGGCCGGTGTCGATGCGTGGCCCGTTTTGGTCAATGCGCGCCAGTCCGCGCGAGAGGTTGACGAGATTCGCGAGCACTGTGGTGCTCGCCGTGTGATCTATACGGCGAGCGTTTCCTTGCAGGCGCGAGAACACGCCAAACGGCACGGCGCGTCCGTGCAGGAAAATTCACCTGTCGGCCCAATCGCGGTCGGGTCGCTCAACGAAAATACACAACCTGAAGCAGTCGAGGGCGAAATTACCGGGCGCGTTGCGGCGCTTATTTACACATCGGGCACGGCCGGACTCCCTAAAGGTGTCATGCTGACGCACCGAAACCTGCTGTTCGTGGCGGCGGCATCGGCAAAAATTCGATCCTTGATTCCAGATGACCGTCTCTACGGCGTCTTGCCGATATCGCACGCGGTTGGTCTTTCTGTCGTTCTCTTGGGTTCGTTGCTGAGCGGCGCAACGCTCCATTTGGCGCCCCGTTTCGATCCGGTAACAGCGAGCGTTTCGCTGGAAAAAGAGCGCTTGACCGTTCTACTGGGCGTACCCTCGATGTTCAGTCTATTTGCCGATTATGCCAAGTTGAGAGGACTGAAGTCGCTTCGATATCCCAACCTACGCATCATTTCATCATCCGGCGCACCGCTTCCGCCTGCCCTCAAAACTCAGGTCGAGAGTTTATTTGGTATGGCACTCCACAATGGATATGGCACGACCGAGTGCTCTCCCAATATTTCTCAGGCCGTCGTCGGCGAACGTCGAACCGACTTGTCAGTGGGTAGGATTCTTCCCGGCGTCGAGGTCCGGCTGGTGGCTTCCGATCAAAAGCCAGTCGCCGGTGGCGAGGTTGGCGAATTGTGGGTGCGTGGTCCGAATGTCATGAAGGGCTACTATCGCGCGCCGGAGGAAACCGCCTCAGCGATCAATCCAGAAGGATGGTTTAACACCCGCGACCTGGCGCGACTCGAAAATGGATATCTTTTTATTGTTGGCCGCACTAAGGAACTGATCATCCGCTTCGGAGAGAATGTCTATCCTGCGGAGGTCGAAGCGGTGCTCAACGCGCATCCTGCGGTGGTGCGCTCCGCCGTTGTTGGCCGCACCGTGGATGGGAACAAAGGCGGCGAGGAAGTTGTCGCGTACGTCCAACTTGCGCCGTCGTCATCGATAACCGACGCGGATTTGGCCCAGCACGCCGCCCAACATCTCGCTCCTTATAAACGCCCTTCGCACATTGTGATGGTGGCTTCCATGCCCCTGACACCGACCGGAAAAATCATGAAGGGCGAGTTGCCCAAGCTTTCGCCCCTGACCCACTCTAGCTGAGCCCCACTCCAGCTAAGTCCCACCCCAGCTCACTTCACTCCAGCTAACTTCACCCCAAGTAAATCGTGCCGAGCCGCCCGGCTCCCGATTGTCCGTGCCCATCCTTAGAGGTTTTAGAGGGGCACTTCAATCAGCGTTGGTCCTTCTCCTTCTAATCCCGCCTGTAGCGCCTTCCCGAATGCATCCAGCGACGTAACCCGGGCGCCGGGCAC
Source organism: uncultured Acidobacteriaceae bacterium (assembly GCA_963807725.1). GTDB lineage: Bacteria > Acidobacteriota > Terriglobia > Terriglobales > Acidobacteriaceae > Acidiflorens. The sequence goes on along the minus strand of CAWECL010000013.1, from coordinate 16,092 downwards.
TCCCATCCCTTTTGCCAGCATCGTCCAGTCGAGATCGGGACGGCCGATTTCGAACATCGATGCGGCGCGAGCTCCCGGGCTGCCGATTCCCAGGTACGAAAACTCCCGCTTCAAGACCGCGTAGTCGTGGTTGGCAAAGACCACGGTGGTAACGTTCAGGCCCTCGCGCGCCATCGTCCACAGCGCTTGCGGCGTGTACATACCGCTGCCGTCGGCAGTCAGGCACAGAACCCGGCGATCAGGGCTGGCTACAGCGGCGCCCACGGCCAGTGGTAGGGCGATACCAATCGAGCCACCCGTGTTTCCCAACCAGTCGTGCGGCGGAGCTCCCTTGGTCGCGGCCGTCAGTCCACGGCCTGACGTCATGGACTCGTCAACCACGATTGTGTTTTCCGGCAGCAGCGCGCCGACGACGGCAGCGAGCCCCGGAAGCGTGATTGGTCCCGTCGGCATCAGCGGCCGTTCCGGTCGTTGTGCGTTGGTCGTTTCGCCGCGTATCTGCAACGCGTCCGCTAACCCTTCGAGCGCGCCCACGTAGTCTTCACCCGCGTGTGCCAGGGTGTGAATGTCACAGTCCGGAGAAGTAAATTCGCTGTTCTTTCCCGGATACGCAAAATAGGCCACTGGGGCCCGCGCTCCTACCAGAATCAGCTGGCGAAATTCTTTGAACTGCTCGATTCCTTGTTCGAGGACATATTGAACGCGATCGACGACCGGCAGGCCGGCGCCACGTTGTAGCCTGGTGATTGGATAAGGCGCCAGAAGCTTGGCTCCGGTTGCCGCCGCGATGCGGCCAGCTGCCAGCAGCCCTTTGCCGTAAAGGGCATTTCCAGTCATCAGGATTGCCGTCCGCGATCCCGACCGCAGAATGGCGGCAGCTCGATCGATCTTGCGAGTTTCAGGCGAGGGAGGTTGAGGCAGCGCCGGGACCGTCGCAATCGAACCACCCTCGCTCCACGCAACATCGGCAGGAATGATCATTGTGGCAATCTGTCCAGGCGCCGTGCGGGCCGCGATTACCGCGTCCGCCGCGTCACGGCCAACCTCGTCTGTCCTCGACGACGTGCGCAGCCACTTGGAACAGGTTCGCGCAATACCCTCGATGTCGGAAGTGAGCGGCGTATCGTGCCGCAGATGGTCAGCGGGATGTTGCCCAACCAGATTAATAATCGGCACCTGCGCGCGTCCCGCATTGTGGAGATTGGCGAGGCCGTTGCCGAGGCCCGGACCGAGATGAAGCAGGGTGCAGGCCGGCTTCTCTGCCATGCGGGCATAGCCGTCGGCGGCTCCAGTGACCACGCCCTCAAACAGGCCCAGGACGCAACGCATTTCGGGAATTCGATCCAGCGCGGCAACGATGTGAATTTCGGAGGTGCCGGGGTTCGAAAAACAGGTGTCCACGCCACCGCCCAGCAGCGTGCGGATCAGGCTTTCGGCGCCGTTCATTGCGATTGTTCCATAGTTGATCTTTAGTTGATGTTCGATCTCTGCCTTCAAAGGAGCCTTACCGCCTGTTACAGACTCCGCGTGAAGGAATGAGTATATCCAACCATCAGCGAGCCCATTCGCAGTAGTTACAGTTGTTCCACATGGTGAATTGTGAGAGATTTTCACCTGGCAGCGCGCTGCATGAGTAAAGAGACTGGGTAGAGAAAAAATGAGATCTGGAAACAAACGGCCCCGCGCAATCTGCCTGGCGACTATTTCCGTCCTATCGATATTGACAGCTTCCATCGCGAGGGCTCAAAAGGATCCCGGGCCTCGCGCAGGCGCACCCGGCGCGGGCGGTCCCTATCTCACTCTGACTGCTGAAGAGCTATCTCTGTTCAGCCATGCCTTCCTGCGCTTCGCCCGCCCAGTCTCGGTCTCTGGAACGATCGAAAAGGGAAGAGGTCTCGGACCTCGGTTCAGCGGCAACGACTGCGCTATGTGTCATGCGCAACCAACTGCTGGCGGAAGTAGTCCCGGCTTGATCGCCCCGGAGGAGGCGCGTCCGAACCCGCAGGTGGCGCTCGCCACCTTGGATGGAGCAACGAATTCCGTCCCATCGTTCATTACCGCCCGTGGTCCGGTCCTTGTGCCTCGCTTCTTGCGCCGGCCCGATGGCTCGCCCGACGGCGAGGTGCACGCCCTCTATACGATTTCTGGCCGCACGGATGCCAAGGGCTGTGCATTAAAGCAGCCGGACTTCGCGCAAGAGATGGCCGACCACAATATTGCTCTGCGAATTCCGAGTCCGATCTACGGCTTGGGACTGGTTGAGAATACGCCTGACGAAACTCTGCGGGCGAACCTGGCTTCTACGGCAGATGCCCGCTCCAAGCTCGGAATTGGCGGCACTTTCAACCTCAGTCCGAATGATGGATCGATTACCCGCTTTGGATGGAAGGCGCAGAACAAGTCGCTGCTGATGTTTGTAGCGGAGGCTGCCAGCGTGGAGATGGGCGTCTCCAACGAGCTGTTCCCGAATGAGCGCGACGCGGTTCCGGGCTGCATATTCAATGCAACGCCGGAAGATACGACGAATATCTTGAATCCCGATTCCCGAAGCCCAAATTTCGGCAAACCGTTGGGAACCACCTCCGAGATGTCTTCCGACATTGTTAACTTCGCCGTGGTTGTGAGGCTTCTTGCGCCGCCCAAACCAGTATCTTCGACGCCATCCACGGAGCGAGGCGAGATTTTTTTCAAGCAGGTTGGCTGCGCTCTGTGCCACTCACCGTCCCTGCAGACCGCCCGCTCGACGTATTCCTCTTTGAGCGAGGTGACCTACCATCCGTTTTCGGATTTCGCCCTCCATCACATGGCTTCGAATTTGGCGGACGGTATTGATCAGGGCACGGCAGCAGCGGAAGAATTTCGCACGGCTCCGCTCTGGGGGCTAGGGAAGCGATTGTACTTTCTGCATGACGGACGAACCACCGACTTATTGCAGGCGATTGAAGATCACGCGTCGAGAGGCGACTGCAAACCCGATGCTGACCCGCGTCGCCGACCTTCAGATCATCGAACGCTGGATCAAGGCTGTCGGTCAGAAGCCGACGCCGTCATCGGAAACTTCAAAGAGCTCACGCCCGCGCAGATCCAGGATATCCTGAACTTCCTGCGCTCCCTTTAGAAGTTCGCACAGAAAGCTGCGCCAGAAAAACTGCGAGCGGCAACACAACAGGCAAAGACGACAGGCAAAAAAAGAAGAGGTCAGAAGGCAGGATCGAACCTCTGCAATCTAACCTCTAAAATCTAAAATCTAAAATCCAAAATCTAACCCCACTACGGAGTGACCTCATACACAACTCCGTTGCCGTTCGAGCCGCCATACAAGGTGGTGCCGTAGAGCTTGTTCTGGTTCAGCACCAGATTGCTCACGGAGTATTGCCCGTCGCTGCCGCCGGTGAAGGTGTAGAGCTGGTTATAGGTCCACTTGCCGCCCGACGATGGCTTCAGCTGGAAAACCGTTCCGGCGTTGTAGCTGCCATCGCAGTGAGTCGTTCCATAGAGATTACCGGCTCCATCCAGAACGAGGTTGCGGAAAGTTCCTGAGATTCCCCATCCAGATACGCCGTAAACAGTGTTGAAGGTCCATGTTCCGCCCGAAGATGTCAGTTCGAAAACCGTGCCGCCGCCGCCAGAGCCGCCCTGCGTCGTGGCGCCGTAAAAGTTCCCCGATGCATCGGAGATCAGTCCCGCATACGGCACCGATCCATCGTTTCCGTTCTGAAAATTATGCAGAATGTTCTCGTTCCAACTTCCGGCCACCAATTGGAAAACGATGCCGTATCCGGCGTTGCCGCCCGCTGAGGTGGTGCCATACAAATTGCCAGCCGAATCGAAGCTGACTCCGCCGACGGGAGCTGAGCCATCCGTGCCTGTTCCGAAACTATAGAGCACGCTCTCCGTCCACTGTCCGCCCTTCGTTTTCGGTGCGACCAGTTCGAAAACGGTGCCATTGCCGCTCGATCCGCCTGCGCTGGTGGTGCCGTAGAGATTTCCGGCAGCGTCCATGACCAAACCTGCTTCGGGAGCTGCTCCGTCCCTGCCGCCTGCAAAGCTGTACAACACAGTTTCCGTGGTGCCGCTAACTTCAAACACCGTGCCGGTGTTGGAGGTGCCGCCGGCAGTCGTGGTTCCGTAGAGGTTGCTCGCTTTGTCGGTGATCAGAAGGCCCCACGGATTCGCTCCGTCTGCGCCGCCCGCGAAATTATGCACGATCGTCTCGGTGCCGCTGGGAGTCAGCGAGAATAAGACTCCGTAGCCGTTAGCGCCGCCCGTGCTGGTTGTGCCGTAGAAACTCGTCCCTTTTTTGGAGTGCGATGTGCTGTTGTTGGACCCCCCGCCGCCGCTTCCCACCGCGATCAGGCCGTTGTAAGGAACTCCGCCGTTTCCGCCTGTGAAATTGTGAACCACGCTGAAGGATTGCGCCGGGGCAAGTGGAACTGCAAGTAGAGCCAGCGTCAGCAACAAGGCAACCGCGAACGCACGTGGGGTAGCAGCCGATTTGGCTTCAGATCTCATGAGTCTTCCTATTCCTTTCGAGTCTCAAATTAAGGGGCTCGCAATAGGTCGGCTCGTCGGGGAGAGACCTGACCAAGGTACAAGAAGGCTCTTATACCTCTTCATTATTGTCAAGACTCAGTTGGGCAAAATTCGAAAACACATCGTGCTGACAGTGCAGATGTCTGCGCAGCGATCGCACAATTTTACTCAGATTGTGCCAGGTATTTTGAGAGTACAGATGCGAGGTCCCCAAAGTGGGTGGTCATCATCCCCAGGTGATCGCCCGGCGCGCTGTCCAGATTAAACTCGTTGGCAAGGTGAGACCAAACCGCTGTCGGATCGCCCGGGAAGTCGGTCCGAATGGCGGCCTTCACAAAATTTATTTTGCCGGGATAAAAACGGGGCTTATAACGTCCCAGCGCCAGATAAGAACAATCACGGAAGCGTTGCAGCGATGCCGGAGGCGCTACGTCCAGAATGGTTTCAAATGGCGGATTCACTCCGAGCCACTGCATTCTGCGGATCGCCCTTCGCCATGTTTGCCGTGCCCACAGACGGCGACGCTGGCTCGCTGACAGGCAGCTCACGTGCGGGTAGGAATCGAGCATCGCCAAAAGGCCGATCCTCTCCCCTTGAATGACCAGCTGTTGCGCCATTTCCAACGCCACGAGGCCTCCCAGCGAAAACCCGATGAAGTGATAAGGTCCGTGAGGTTGTACCTGCTGGACCGCTTCCAGGGAGTACTGCGCCATATCTTCGATGCGATCCAGCGGCTCTTCAATCCCGTCAATTCCCTTGGCCTGTAATCCGAAAATCGCGCGCGATGTCTCCAGCCGCTTCACGATCTGGTAGAAATCCATCACACTGCCACCCAAACCGTGAGCGATAAAAATGGGAGGCGCAGCCGACCCTTGTTTCAGTTGCACCATCGCGGGGACGCGCGGTGCCGCTTCTTCAAGCAGCGCAGCCAGAGCGGAGATCGTGGGCGCGTGGTAGATCATCACTGGCGGCAGTTCGCGGCCGCACTTACGTGCGATTTCATCAAACAATTGCAGAGCGAGCGCTGAATCGCCGCCGATGTCGAAGAAGTTATCGTCAACACCCACAAAAGGCAGCCCCAGCACTCGTTGCCAAATGGGAGTAAGGACTTCGACCATCGCTGACGTGGACATCGGGTTCACGCCGCACCTCCGCGAACCAGATTGATCGTCCACGCCGGCGCCCGATAACTCTTGCCGAGTCGAGTATGTGTTCGGCAAATCATGAGTGCGCGAAAGCCCAGTAAAGTTCTCGAGCCTTCCTATACATCGAGCCAAACGGAAGCGTGCGCTCGCCGATTTTGGTAACCGGCACCACCTTGGAGTAGTTTCCAGTGGCGAAGATCTCGTCCGCAGTTTCGAAATCCGCATAGGCCAGAGTCTTCTCGATCACGCTCACGCCATTTTCGCGCAATAAGCCGATCACTCGTTGCCTCGTAATGCCCGCCAGAAAAGTCCCGTTCAACGTTGGCGTAAAAACGACGCCCGATTTCGCCATGAAAACGTTGGACGTGGCGAGTTCCGCCACATTGCCCAGCATGTCGCACACGATTGCATTGTCGAAGCCCCGCGCTTTTGCTTCGAAAAGCGAACGGGAGTTATTGGGATAAAGGCATCCCGCTTTCGCATCGACCGGCATGGTCTCAATCGTCGGCCGCCGAAATGGCGATAGCGTGATCGAAAATCCCTTTGGCGTTCGCATGGGAGCTTCGTAAATGCAAAGACACGACTGCGTGGATTCCGGTTCGTGGGCTTGTACCCATGGTCCTTCCATCTCCGCCCAGTACATCGGACGAATATAGAGCGCGGCATCTTTCTCAAACTTGGAAATACCTTCACGGGCCAGCTGCACCCAGGTTTCGGGCGAGACCGTGGGTTTTAGAAATAATTTTCTCGCCGAGTCGTTCACCCGCGCACAGTGGAGATCAAGATCGGGAGTGACGCCTTCGAAGGCGCGAGCGCCGTCAAATACTACGGAGCAAAGCCAGGCAGCGTGTGTTCGCGGGCCCATGATCCCGACATTGCCCTCGTGCCACTCGCCCTCGAAATACGTCCAGGTCTTCGACCAGCCTTTTCCGATTGTCACTCTAACCCCTCGCTTTCCCTGAGCACACCGAAACCCGCTGCCGGCAAGGCAACGGCACCACAAAATTAGGGGAGGAAAGATCGAGCGCAGCCGAAGGCTGCGTAACCATTTTAACGCCAGCCAATCGTCTAAGCGTATATCAATCGACGTATATCAACCTAAGTTTGGCACGATGGAACCACCTTTGGAAGTTACCTTGGAAGCCACCTTGGAAAGCCACCTGAGTCTTACCGGGTCGCCGGCACAGGGTCACGAATCATTTTTCCGCTGGCGCGTAACCAAAGACGGCTTTCAGTTCGAGAAATTCCTCCAGCCCCGCCACGCTCCATTCGCGTCCGTTGCCCGACTGTTTGTACCCCCCGAAACATCCGCCAAAGTCGATGCGTGCTCCGTTGATATGCACGTTGCCCGCTCGAAGACGGTTAGCCACACGCCGCGCTCGATCGAGGTTACCCGACGTCACATAGGCGGACAGCCCATAAGGAGTGTCGTTGGCGATCCGCACCGCGTCGTTTTCATCCTCGTAGGGAATTATGCAAAGGACAGGTCCAAAAATCTCCTCCCTCGCGATCGCCATATCGTTGCGGACTTCTGTGAAGACAGTTGGCTTAACAAAATACCCGCTCGTGATGCCATCGGGCCGTCCTCGGCCTCCGCTAACCAGTTTCGCGCCTTCCTCAATACCCTTCGCGATTAGCCCCTGCACCTTATCGAATTGCGCCTTGCTAACCACCGGACCTATCGCAGTACCATCCGCAGTCGGATCGCCAGCCTTCGTGGCTTCCGCTGCCTGACGCGCCACCGCGTTGGCCGTCTCCATCTTCGACCTTGGCACCAGCATTCGAGTGGGAGCGTCACAGGATTGCCCAGTGTTGCGAAAGCAGGCATCCACGCCATGCTTCACCGCGCTCGCGAAGTCGGCATCTTCCAGAATGATGTTGGCCGACTTTCCTCCCAGTTCCTGCGTCACGCGTTTCACTGTCGCGGCCGCCGCCGCCGCTACCGCAACTCCGGCGCGCGTCGATCCCGTAAAAGACACCATGGCAACGTCAGGATGCGAAGCGATGGCCGCGCCAACCGTCGGGCCGTCTCCGTTCACCATATTGAAAACGCCAGCAGGCAAGTCCGCTTCGTCCAAAATCTGCGCAAAGAGATATGCGGATAAAGGCGCGACCTCGCTCGGTTTCAGAACCATCGTGCATCCCGCCGCCAATGCGGGCGCAACCTTGCACGCGATTTGATTCATCGGCCAGTTCCAGGGAGTAATCAGACCGCATACTCCGATCGCTTCTTTTCGCATCAACAATGTGCCCTTGAGTTCCTCAAACTCGAAGTGCTCAAGTACCTTCACTATCTCCAGAAAATGGGCGAGTCCCGCCGGAACCTGTGCCTTGCGAGCCAGCGAAAGCGGCGCTCCCATCTCCTGAGAAATCGTGGCAGCCATTTCTTCACTCTTGGATCGGTAAACCTCGATAATTCGCCGCAGAAGTGCCAGGCGGGTGTCCACTGTTGTTTCCGAGAAAGACTCAAAAGCCGTCTTGGCCGCCGCCACCGCCTTGTCGACATCGGCCGAAGTTCCCAATGAGATGGTCGCGATCGCACTCTCCGTGGCCGGGTTGATGACTTCAAAGTCGTGGGCCTGCGTTGGACTCACCCACTTTCCATCAATATAGAAATTGCGGCAGTCTTTCATAGAGTTCCAGTATAGTTTGGCACCGAAGTTTGCAGACGAGGATTAGAGACCCGGACTACAGAGGATTGGAGACGCTTAGAGCTGTGTTTCCAGCGAAGGGTTCGCACTCCGCAGGTCTGACCTTCCCCGCCGCAACCGGTAAACAACAAAGGCTAGCCGTGCCAGAGCTTGCCGCATCGTCAGAACAAACCACGCAGCTCTTCCAATCGATGGCTCTCTGGAAGCCATCCAAACGCGCCGAATCATGCTGAGCCGTTCGCGATTGCTCATGCGGACTTTGATCCCCCTGGCGGCGATCAGCGCGAACGTCTTGCCTTCGAGAAACGCAGATTGCATATCTTTACGCAGACACTGCAGCACCGACAAGGCGACGTCGTGTTGAACGGCTGCGCCCGCGACAAAAAATGGAAGATCCCTGTGCTCGATCAAACCAGCCAGCAAAAGAGTGTCCTCACCTCGCAGCGCGGCCGGGTCAAACAACCCGCGCTCGACCTGCGCCTGCACCCCCGATCGGCGCACCGCGAACCCCGCAGTATTCAAATATCGAATGCAACCGTTGGCTTGCAGCGTGTGACTTTGGATCGCGATCAGTCGCAGGTGCTCGGTCTTGCCGACGAATCTGGAACAGTCCCCAATCAGCCGCAGTTGAAAGTAATTCCGCTGCGGCGTAGCCGCGATCGTGGACTCCAGGGCGGCCAGACAATCTGCCTCGAGCCGGCAGTCTGCATCTGTGAACAGCAGGATTGATCCGCTCGAAAGACTAATGCCGTGATTTCTCGAGGCAGAAATTCCTGCGTGTGGCTGTCTGACAATCTTTAGCGGAAGGCTGCGTTCCCGTTCACGAATCTTCTGCGGCGCCGGTTCTTCGCTACCGTCGTCCACAACAATGATTTCAAGACCGGATTTCCGATCCTGCTGTTCGATCGAATGCAAACATTCATCGAGCGCGATCCAGTCGTTGTAGACAGCTACGATAACGCTAATCTGAATGTTGAGGCCCGGCATTGTCGTGTAGGCAGGTTGGCGCCCATCCGTTGTATTTGTCTGCTGGTTTCTTCCCGCCAGCGGTGTGGGATGCATGTAGGATGTCACACTCAATGAAGAAATCCCAGTTCCGCTGCGGTGACCACGGTCACCTGCTGAAATTAACCGGTGCCAGCGAAACTCGGCGGATGGCGCGTCTTCGGCGCGGCCGAAGTTCCAAATCAGGTACGAGCTCGACGTGAGCCTCGGAAAGCATTCTATCCCACAGATTGTAAATGGGTTATTCGTGGCTTGCTCAGGAATCGGGCGCGGAACGCTCTGTCTACTCACATGCCGCGCCGGTTTACAATGTCCAAGGAGCGGTTTCTTACCGCCTCACCGCCGCGGATCACCCCTGCCCGCGGTTGGTCCGTGCCAGTGTCCCTGGAAAATCGCAAAATGAATCGCAACGTGACCACAGTCGGAATCCTCGCAGCCGCGCCGCAACCAACCCTCTGTAATTCGTGGTCTGCAGGGCCGTCCGTGCCGGTGCTCTCGACGGACCGTGTCGAAGTGTGGCGTGCGTGTCTCGACGAAGCCGAGCCAATGAAAACAGAACCGAAGACGAGCGTTCTCTCATCCGACGAAAACGCTCGAGCCAGCCGATTTCACTTCCGGAAAGACAGAGAACGCTTTACCCGATGTCGATCCGCGCTTAGAGAAATACTTGCTGCCTACATCGCGATTCCTGCCGCAGAGATTCGTTTCGAGTATCTCCCTGCGGGCAAACCGCAACTGGTCGCCGAGCAGAATCGATCTGCGCTGCAATTCAATCTGTCTCACTCGGGAGGCATGGCACTGATTGCGGTCGGACAGGAACGACGGTTAGGCGTCGACATAGAAACAATCCGAAGCGACGTAGATACCGCCGCTCTTGCCGAGCGCTATTTTTCCACGCGCGAGCGCGCCGCGCTTCGCGCCCTGGCCCATCCTCTACGCCTTGCCGCCTTCTATGCCGGTTGGACGCGCAAGGAAGCTTTCTTGAAAGCGACCGGTGATGGGCTGTCATTTCCCCTGGCCGATTTCTCCGTCACCACTCATCCCGATCTCCATCCCGAGATCGAGGAAATCCACGGCGATCCAGCGGAAGGCACACATTGGGCTCTCACCGACCTCCGCGGCATCGATGGTTACCGGGCGGCTCTTGCCATCGAGGGCAGCTTTTCTCGTCTGGAGACTTACGCCTGGAACTGACTACGAGAGTTCTGCGAGTGTTCGATGAAATATAACTCGCCTCTGGCTTCCACGGTCCTGTTCGCCACTCTAGTTCTCGTGTCGCTCGTCTTTTGGTGGAATCCGCTCCGAGACACGCTGAGCCTGGCGCTCTCGAACGACGCCTATACCCATATCCTCTTGATTCTCCCCCTGAGCATAGCCCTGATTTTCACCGGCTCGAAGCACATCGATCGAAAACCCCTTCCAGATCATTCGCGGCGTCGCCTCACCCTCGAATGGATTCTCCCAGCTCTGGCACTAGCTCTAGCATTGATGCTTGTCGGATACGCGAGATGGGGGATGCCCGGCACCGGCGCCGATCTGCGCCTCACATGGGCGATCTCGGGACTCGTCGTCTGGTGGATCGCGAGTGTCTTCCTGAGCTTCGGAATCACAACTTTCAGAGCGCTACTATTTCCACTTTGCCTCCTCTTCTTGATGGTCCCGCTCCCCGAGCACGCTGTGGCCTGGATCGTCGAATTTCTTCAATACCACTCAGCATCGGCGGCTCGAGTCATGTTTCAGATGCTTCGTATTCCCGTCACGCAGGAAGGAGTCATGCTCTACATTCCGAATCTCGGGATCGAAGTTGCCCGCGAGTGCAGCAGCATTCGATCCAGTTCGATGTTAGTGCTGACCACCCTTGTTTTGGCGCATCTGTTCCTTCGGACATGGTGGCGGCAAGCTCTTCTGGTCGCGGCGGCGATCCCGCTGTCCGTCGCCAAAAACGCACTTCGTATCGTGACCATCGGCACGCTTGGCACGCGTGTCGATCCCGCCTTCCTCGACGGCAAGCTCCACCACCACGGAGGCATTATTTTCTTTGCCGTCGCTGTTGCAGCCGTCGTCTTGTTGCTCCTGATTCTCCGGCGAACCGAGACCTCAGTCCCTGGTAATTCGTCGACTTTAACTCCACGACTTTAACTCCTCGACCGCCGCTGTCCGGTTAGACTAGCTCAGAGCACTGGACGAATTCCCTGAAAATATTTCACATTGTCGGAGCCCGCCCCAACTTCATGAAGGTGGCTCCCGTCCTCACTGCACTCAACGACCGCAGCAACGTCGTGCAAACCCTTATCCACACCGGGCAGCATTACGACGTCAATATGTCGGACGTTTTCTTTCAGCAACTCGGACTTCCGGCGCCGGATTTGAACCTGGCGGTTGGCTCCGCCACACATGCCGTGCAGACCGCTGAGATCATGATGCGCCTGGAGCCCATCGTGCTCGAACGCGAGCCCGACTTGGTGCTTGTCTATGGGGACGTGAATTCGACTGTCGCGACTGCGCTCGTCTGTGCCAAGATCGGAGTTCGCGTCGGCCATGTCGAAGCCGGATTGCGCTCTTTTGATCGCACTATGCCCGAAGAATTGAATCGGCTGGTGACCGATCAATTAGCCGACCTGCTCTTTACCCCTTCCGAAGATGGAGACGAGAATCTGCGGCGAGAGGGAATTCCCGCCGAGAAGATTTTCTGCGTCGGCAATGTGATGATCGACTCGCTCATTCGCCTGCTGCCGGTGGCGCTGAAATCGTTTTCACAGACGAGCGGTCCGGAAAGCCTTCCCGAGCGCTATGCGTTAGTGACGCTGCACCGCCCATCCAATGTTGACGACGTGGCGATGCTGAAGGGAATTCTGCAGTTGCTCCTCGAGTTGAACCGCGACTTGGCGGTGGTGTTTCCGGCCCATCCCCGCACCCGGAAGAGGATTGCCGATTTCGGATTGAATGCCCGGCAACTGCGCCTCCTGGATCCTCTTCCTTACGTTGAGTTTCTGGGATTGCAGTCCCGCGCTACCGTGGTGATCACGGATTCCGGCGGCATCCAGGAAGAGACTACCTACCTGGGCGTGCCGTGTCTCACGATGCGCGAGAATACCGAGCGGCCGATCACGGTTTCGCTCGGAACCAATGTCCTCGTGGGCCGCGATCCGGATAAGCTGCGCACGGAATTGTCCCGCGTGCTCTCCGGAAATGCGAAGAAGGGAACTGTGCCTCCCCTATGGGATGGACACGCAGGGGAACGCATCGCCGAAGTTGTCGTCAAGCCGCATCTAAAGCCAGGTTGTCGAGCCGTGCCTTGCGGAGCTGTCATCTTTTGCTGCCTGCTTTCGCCCCATTCATAAGTTGAAACGGCGATAAACGGCCCGCATGGTAGCCTTGCAGCCAGAGTAGAAAATCCTGCCCCGGAGGTGCCACATTGGGCGACGAAAACTCGAGCCGGACGCCCGATCCGGAGGCTCCGACCGCGACTCCGACAAACGACGCTCCGACTAACGACCTCGGGCAGAGAAGCCCTCGCGTTGACGACGCAGCATTCTCCGATGCTGAGACCACTCTCGACCTCGCAGACACAGCCGGCGTGGCGGCAAAAATGGGGCAACGCATCTCCATCGGCCCCTACACCTTGATCAAGATTTTGGGTGAAGGTGGAATGGGTCAAGTCTGGCTCGCCGAGCAGGTAGAACCGGTCAGGCGGCAGGTTGCATTAAAGCTCGTCAAAGCCGACTTTCGCGACCAGGAGATGATCGAGCGCTTCGAGGCCGAACGCCAATCCCTCGCCTTGATGAACCACCCCGCCATCGCCAAGGTCTTCGATGCCGGATCAACCAGCGATGGCCATCCGTATTTCGTGATGGAGTACGTCGACGGTGTGCCCATCACAAACTATTGCGATCAACGTCGCCTGACGATTCGCCAGAGACTGCAACTCTTCATCAGAGTGTGTGAAGGAGTTCAGCACGCGCACCAGAAGGCCATCATCCATCGTGATTTGAAGCCGACAAATGTCTTGGTGATCGACGTCGATGGCAAACCCGTACCAAGAATCATCGATTTTGGTATCGCGAAAGCCATTTCGGCGGAGCCCGTCGCCGACCAGACGCAACTCACGCAGGTCGGGGCCGTCCTCGGTACCCGCGGCTTCATGAGCCCCGAGCAGGCGAATCCAAACATCCTCGACGTCGACACTCGCGCCGATGTTTACTCCCTCGGCGTGATGCTCTATGTGCTTCTTACCGGCGTCCTCCCGTTCGATTCAGAGGAAGGAAAGAAGAAGCCGCTCGACGAAGTTCTTCGGCAATTGCGCGAAGAAGATCCGCCCACTCCGAGTACCAAAATCAGCACCGGAAAGGACATGGGAACTGCGGTTGCGCAAAGACGCAGCACCGAGCCCAGGGATTTGGTAAAGGTGCTGCGTGGTGATCTCGACTGGATCACCATGAAGGCCGTCGAGAAAGATCGCAACCGCCGCTATGGCACGCCCTCTGAATTGGCGGCGGATATCGATCGATACCTGCAGAATCAACCGGTTTTAGCGCGTCCCTCGAGTGCCGGTTACCGGCTGGAAAGGTATGTGCGGCGGCATCGTATCGCAGCCGCGGCAGCTTTAGGTTTCGTGCTTCTCATTGCTGGATTCATCGTCGCTCAGGCAGTGCAATTGCACCGCATTAAACAGGAGCGCGACAAGACGGCCAGAGAACGGGATCGTGCCCAACGCATTACCGACTTTATGACCGGCATGTTTCGTGTTTCCGATCCGCGTCAGGCGCGCGGCAACAATGTCACCGCTCGCGAGATTCTCGACAAGGCCTCGAAGCAAATCGACTCGGGATTGTCCAAGGATCCGGAACTCCAGGCCCAGATGATGAACACCATGGGCAACGTTTACGAAAAACTCGGCCTTTATCCGCAAGCGCAGTCGCTCATAACGTCGGCACTCAACATTCGACGCCAGGTTCTCGGACCCGACGCTCCCGATACTTTGACTTCGGCGGACGGCCTTGGTGTCGTCCTCTTCTATCAGGGGCGCTTTAGCGAGGCTGAGAAAATATTAAGAGAAACTCTCGAAATCCGGCGCAGGGTGCTTGGACCGAATCATCCCGATACTCTGAAGTCCATGAACGATCTCGGTCTCGTCCTTAACGCAGAAGGTCGGCTTCCGGAGGCAGAACAACTGGTACGAAGCGCGCTCGAACTCAAGTCGCGAGTATTGGGGCGGGACCATCCAGACACCGTTGGATCGATGCAAAATCTCGGCATGATCCTTTACGCCCAGCAGCACCTGCCGGAAGCCGAAAAGCTGTTCCGTGATTCACTGGACATTCGAAGACGTATCGCGGGATACGACGCTCCCGAAACTCTGAACACAATGGAAAATCTGGCGAACGTTCTCGACGACGAGGGACACCACGAGGAAGCGGAAAAAAACATGCGCGAGGTGCTGGAAATCAAAACCCGCGTCGATGGACCAGAGCATCCGGATACGCTGAGGACGATGCACAATCTGGGTGACGTTCTTTATGAGGAAGGCCACTACGCTCAGGCGCAAGAGTTGATGCAGCAGACGCTGGAGATTTCGCGTCGCGTCCTGGGACCGGAGCATCCCGATACCGCTGCCTCGACCTATAGCTTGGGGTCGATCGCTTTAAAGACTGGTAAACGCGACGAGGCGCTTGCCGATTTGCGCGAAGCAGTCGATCACGGTCTTCCGCCAAATCTTGATTTGGGTATCGAAAAAGATCCCGATCTCAAACCTCTGCACGGTGACCCGCGCTTCGACGCATTGGTTGCCCATGCCAAAGAGCGTGCGCTGGCTGCGCCAAAACCAAAGTAGTCCAGACTTGAGCCGGACTTGCGGAGAGTTGACTTGCCGAGCGGCATTTCATCTCCTTCCTTCCCATTTTCCCAATTAAGGCGCGTCCTCGCCTGGAAGGCACTAATGAGTATCAGAAATGCACTTCCATGTTTGCCGCCTTAGTCACTAACTGGCGATGATCGATTCATGACTTCCTTCCCCCAAGTCCTAATCGATAATTCGAGTAGAAACCTCCAGCCGGCGAGAAAGCAGTTTCCAAATGTAAGTCGGCTACGCGCACAACTCCTGTGCTCCGCAACACCATCAGTCCCCGGTTTCTTCGGACTTCGCTTCGTGCGCAGCCGGGCCGCTTCATCCTGATCCTTCCGCTCCTCGCCTGAGACGCGGTGCGGTCTGAGCAACGACTGCACTCCCACTCTGCGCGGAATCCTTCATTCCTCAACGGACCACGGCTCAATTGTGCCGCGCCCCGCTCCGAGGTCTGAAGGAGGTCTAAAGCCGGAACAGGAGAAGCCAAGTGAAACTTCACGATTCCCCATGGACATCCGTGGGTGCCGCGTTAGTTCTGTCGTATGTCTTCTTATTCGCAGCAACCGCCTCCGGGCAGATGCTCGTTAATCCTTCGAGCGTGAACTTCGGGACCGTTCCGATGGGCAGTAGCGCGTCTCAATCCCTGGTTCTGACCAATACTGGAGCCAAGCACGGGACGATTTCACAGGCTACGACATCAGGTCCCGGATTCAGCATCAGTGGCCTCACCCTGCCGTTGACGTTAGCTTCGGGCCAGAGCGTGACTTTCACCGCTACATTTGCCCCGCAGTCTGCCGGTGCTGCCAGCGGGAGCATTTCTTTCCAATTCGGCGAAAACCGCGGATGGCGCTATTCACGGACGATGGTCGCTCTCACCGGTGAGGGCGCAAGCGTCACGCAAGGAACGTTGACGCCT
>CAWECL010000012.1:0-124739 GCA_963807725.1 uncultured Acidobacteriaceae bacterium | reverse complement strand
GTAAAGGACAATCGGACACAACAGAAAGAGGAAGTCCGGCGAAGAATAAAGCAACAGCACATCCTGACTGTGAACGTAGAGACTGAAAATAACCACTGACGAAAAGCTGCTGCCGATGCCGAGGGAAAGTAGAAGTTCCCGATCGCCCGTGCGATAGCTGCGTCCGGAGTTGCCAGCCTGGATCAAGTCGCCGGCATGAAGTAGTTCAGAGTAGCGTTTCGCCATCGCGAGACTGAGGAAGAAAAACATCGAAAACGCGAGAAACCATTGCGAAAGCAGCGTGCCCGAAATCAAGGCTCCGGCAAGAATGCGGAAGCTGTAGAAACTGGAAAGAATGAAGACGTCAAGCAACGCAATTTTCTTCAGATACAGCGAGTACAACATTGTCAGCACGGCGTATCCGAACAGAACCGCGCCAAATTGCGGGTCCAGCAGAAATCCAAGGCTCAGTGCGGCCGACAGCAGGATGGAAGAGGCAAGCAAGCCTTCGGGTATCGAAATAGCGCCGGTAGCGAACGGGCGCTCTTTTTTCCAGGGATGTTCGCGATCGGAATGGAGGTCGAGCAGGTCATTAAGAATGTAGAGTCCGGAGGCGCAGAGACCATACAGCACAAACCCTGCTAGGGTGTGAGTCAAGGGCTCGACCGCCAGGTTGTGCGACAGAATGAGCGGTAGGAACAGCAACAGGTTTTTTGCCCAATGATGGCCACGGAGGGCGTTGATCCAAATGCCAAACCAGGCGCGGAACGACACCTGCGGTTCGAGAATCGTGCCTTTTAGCTGAGTCACGGCCGCGGCTTGTTCGGCACGAGCTTCGGACCCCACCACGTAGGCACCACGAGCGTTCCGCCAGACTTCAACGTCAGCGGCAGAGTCGCCGACATATTCATATCCGGTCTGCGCAAATTGTTCGGTCAGCAACGCTGCTTTGTTCGCGCCTTTCAAGTTAACTTCGCCGTCACTGGCATGGACTTCATCGATGAGTCCGAGATAAGCGGCAATTGCCTCCGCAATACGGCGATCAGCCGCGGTCGCGAGAACGATGCGCCGCCCGGCAAGTTTTTCGGCGCGAAGAAGATCGAGAACCGGTTGGCGATAGGAGAGTCGGGAAGGGTCGAGGTCGATCCGGCGCGCGAGCTGGCGCTTGCAAGCGGCGCGTCCGGAAGCCAGCCAAAAAGGAATCAGGAGGGCTGCGAAAGGGCGGGTTTTCAGGAGGATCAGAACGCATTCCCAAAGAACATTTCCCCGGATCAAAGTGCCGTCGAGATCCACGCACAATACCGGCAACACAACCTTGGCGGGCTTGGCTCCGGCGGCAGACCACATGGAGTAATCGTCGCATTCTGATTGGTCGAAACCGCTGAAGAAGTGGCACACGCAGGTAACCTGGGTAACATGCGCGGCGTGCCACTGAACGTTACTATGAGCTGGACTGGAGTAGAGCTACGTCTCGCCCGCAGACTGCATGGAAATAAAAGAAACATCCGCGATTCCGAAGCCCACCGGCTCGGAATTGCTGGCCGGCTATCTGAGGCGGCCGGGCATTCTGCTGCCCTTGCTGGGGCTGATGACGTTTGTGATCTACAGCGGATCGTTGTCGTTCGAATTCGTGTGGGACGACTGGCCGCAGATTGTGAACAATCCCATCATTCGCAGCTGGAGCAATCTGCCTCGAGCCTTCAGCAGCGATTTGTGGTATCACGTGGCGCGGAGTCAGGTTTATTACCGCCCGCTGTTCGTAGCGTGGTCGATGCTGAACTTCACGTTATTTGGATTGCATTCCTGGGGATGGCATTTGGGAGCGGTGGTGCTGCATTTGGCCACGGTGATGTCGGTCTTCTGGTTGGCGCGCAAACTGGGATTGGAGTACTGGACGTCGGCCTTGGCGGCTTTGATTTTCGCCTTGCATCCAGTCCACATCGAGCCGGTGGCCTGGGTTTCGGCGGCTTCGGACTCGATGGTCACGATTTTCTTCGCGCTGGCGTTTGGGGCGTTTCTAAACGCGCGAGATATTGAACGTAATGCCAAAGGGGATCTCGATCGAAGAAAAAGAGCGGCGTGGCGCATCGGGTCACTGGTGTTGCTGGCATGTGCGTTGCTGACGAAGGAAATGGCGCTGACCTTCGCTGCCATGGTGGGAATTTACGCCTGGTTGAAACCTCGTGGCGAAGGCTTGTTGCGAGTGCAGAGATTTGTTTCTGCAGTGATGGAGGCTGCGCCCTACGCGCTTGTGACGCTCGCCTATTGGCTACTGCGCAGACACGCTCTGCTACAGACGACGGGGCAGCTTAATCCCAATCACGGGATGACCGACGTGATCCGGACTCTGCCTTGGGTGCTGTTTATTTATCTGCGACAACTGCTGATTCCGGTCGGCATGACTGGCCTCTACTACACACCCTATTTAACGGGGATTACTTTCGCCAAGGTGATGATACCGGTCGCCGTCCTGGGCGCGGTGTTGGTCTGGTTGTGGTATTGGAACGAGCGCTGTGGGGATTCTCTGGTTGCCTTTGAGGCCTTGTGGTTGCTGGTAGGGCTCGCGCCCGCACTTTATTTGCGAAACTTCGGCAACGGAGATTTCGTGCGCGACCGTTATATGTATCTGCCGTCGATCGGCTTCGCGCTTCTGGCGGCCATGGCACTACGACAGCTTCCGAAGGTCAAAGGATGGAGCGTTCAGGCGGTACAGACTTGTGCGGTGCTCCTACTGTGCGGCGGCTACATGTGCGCCTCGGTGGCGCAGCAGGCGTATTGGGGAAACGATCTAGTCCTGCTGGCGCGCGGACAGGCTCTATATCCCGGGAATCCCTATGCGGCGGGCGGTTTGGCGAAGGAGTATTCCGAGCATGGGGCGCACGAGCGCGCGATCGAGCTAGCGGAAGGCGTGGTTCGGGACCATCCAGAATATGGTTATGGTCCGCTGCTGATGGCGGAAGTTTATATACACGCCGGGCGATTTCAGGAGGGCCGCGTTTGGCTCGATCGAGTGAATCCAGATTATGCCAAGTCGGAAGTGGGGATGGCGGGAGTCGCAGGGCTTTACGGCGAAATGGGCGACTACGATCGCGCTCTCGCTCTCTGCTCTGAGGTTTTGCAGAAGGAAGAGAATCTTTATTCGGCGCTCTACAACTGCGGCAACATTCATTTGCTTGACGGTCAGTACCGCGAGGCGGAGCAATTGCTCTCTCGCGCTGTGAAGTTAGTGCCGGAACAAGCTGGACCAAAACATTTTCTGGGCCGCGCGCTTCTGCAAGATGGACGGAGTGCGGAGGCGCAACCGTATTTGCTGCAGGCGGTTGTGATGGATCCAAAGGTATGGGACTACCACTATTGGCTGGGTGTGTCGTTCGAAGACAGCGGTAACGTCGCGGCCGCGCGGACGCAGTATCGAGAAGCGTTACAAGAGAACCCAGCGAGTAAAGAAGCACAATCGCGGTTAGCGGCGCTGGAGGCGAAGTGAGTCAAGAAACAAACACTCCGGCGGGGTCTGGGGTTCTTACGCGCCCCACGCCTGAGGTTGCAAAGTTTACCGTGGAGACGCGGCTTGTCGAAGCGAGCGCAGAAGGCGCGAGGGGCAGCGAGGGTGACGCGCCGGTGTCGTCGGACGCGCCAGAGCGCTTGCTTCGGTTGGCAGTATTCGGCGCGATTATGGCCATCGCGGGAAGTTATACCGCTTTTCACCTTGGCCGCGGTTGGGCGGCCTCCGACGACGGCACCTTAAGTCAAAGCGCGCTGCGAGTTTTCCAGGGACAACTTCCCCATCGCGATTTCACGGAAATTTATACCGGCGGTCTCAGTTTTATTCATGCCATGGCTTTTTGGGCTTTCGGCGTGAACCTGATGTCACTGCGCGTCTGTGTGTTCCTGTTTTTTCTGGTTTGGATCCCACCGGTCTACTATATTGCGCTGCGGTTTGTCTCAGCGATTCCGGCGGGAACGATCACCTTGCTCGCGGTGGCGTGGAGTTATCCAAATTATCCCGCTGCCATGCCTTCCTGGTACAACCTGTTTTTCGCCACCTTTGGGGGCGCCGCTCTGTTTCGTTACCTGGAAACGCGGACCCGTCGATGGTTGTTCGTAGCGGGAGTGTGCGGTGGAGTGTCGATCCTGATCAAGCTGATTGGCGCGTATTACGTTGCGGGCGTGCTTCTGGCGCTTGCCTTTTTCGAGCAAAGCGAGAACACCGCCGACAATCCCGCCGAACACACAGGAGAGGAAGTTTCGGCGAATACCTGGCCGTACCGCATATTCAGCGCCAGCGCGCTGTTGCTCTTCTTCGGGTTGCTGGTCGAAGTGCTTCATCCGCGTTTGGGTATCGCCGAAACCTACCATTTCCTGCTGCCTTCGGCGGCGGTGGTGGGGCTGATTCTACTTGGCGAACGGGGCGTGCGAGCGAAAACGGCGGAACGATTCGGAGCAATATTTCGGACGCTGGTTCCTTTTGTCGCTGGCGTGTTGACGCCAGTTATCGTTTTCCTGATCCCCTACGCGCGGTCGGGAGCGGTGGGCCGGATTTTTACGGGAGCGGCCTCGAGCGCAATCACGCGTTCTGTTTCGCTCGGAGTGCTTGGTCCCGTGGGGGTGGAGAAAAGTGTATACGCTCTGGTACTGCTCGCGGTGGTTGGGGCAGCCATGTACTGGCCGGAATTCAACGGCAAGCTCGTGGGCGCGGCGCTTGGCTTGGGGTCGGCGGTGTTGCTATGGAAGGCTATGACTTCGAGCGAAATTATTCTGGGAGTCTGGTATTCGGCGGCTACGCTGACTCCCTTAGTTGTGGTGGCGGGTGCTGCTTTGGTGCTATGGACGCGGCGTAGGGACGGTCTAACGAAGCTCCAACAACAACGGATCGTGGTGCTGATTTCGCTGGCAGCGCTTGTGCAGCCTGGTGCAGTATCCGTTCGCAGCGTCGATTTATCTCTCATATTCGTTGCCGCTGACGCTGCTGGCTGCCTGTGCGATTGTGTCCACGGCTAAGCGGCAATCCGGTACATATGTACTGGCGGGCGTGACCGGATTTTATCTGGCATTTGGCGTGCTTCTGTTGGTCCCCGACTATGTTTACGAATTGACGCACAAGGTGGGACGGATGGAGGTGCTGCCTTTGCAGAGAGCGGGAGGACTCCGAATTAATCATGCCTTCGATTTTGTCGACCTCATTCGTTTTCTGCAACAGCATTCGCCAAATGGCTTGCTGTACGCGGGGAATGATTGTCCGGAGCTGTATTTTCTTTCCGGGTTGAAGAACGTGACTCGCGACGATGGGGGGGCGGCTCCGGAAGATGTATTGCAGGCGCTGCAGTCGGACGATCTCAAGCTGGTGGTGATCAACGAAGCGCCGCTTTTTCCGGGCGGCGTGACGAGTCCAGAGATTCGGGCCGCGGTGACAAGGAAGTTTCCCTATGGCGCGCACTTCGGCAAGTTCACTGTGTTTTGGAAGGAGTAAGAGCTGCTCCATTTGCGCTGAGATAAGCTGCGGCGCGATTCGTCTGCTCAAATTGAAGCCTCACCATGCCAACACTTGTGACTGAACAAATACCGGCTTCCATGGGACCGAGCGAAACGGTCAACCCGGCGCATGGCGACGAACGCAACCGCCGCGTTTTCGTTTCCGCCAGTGTTGGCGTTTTTCAGCGCTTGGTGCAGGTGGGCAGCACGCTGGTGCTTGATGCCTCTTTTGCTGCGGGCGCTGGGTCCGGCGAAGTTTGGAGTGTGGGGCGCCGTGGCATCACTGGCCTGGTTGAGCGGGTTGGTCGATATCGGTACGGGCACGGCGCTGGTGACGCTGGTAGCGCGGTCGAGTGCAGGAGAGTGGGTGGGGCAGGCGCGGCGCCACATCGCCGGTGCTCTGAGTATTGGGAGCGGTCTGGCAGGGTTGATTTTATTAGCTGCCTTCGTGGCCTCGATCTTCGTAGGAACGATTAACGGAATGGGAACAGGAACAGCTATAGGAATCGTGCGAGGCAGTGCGGGCCCATACTTGATCGCCGCTGTCGGACTGGCAACAAATCTGCCGCTGAATTCCGGTAACAACGTCTGGATGGCGCTCCAGAAAGGCTATGTCTCAAGCATCTGGGAATTGGTGCAGACGCTGTTGACGACCGCCGGGCTGATAGCTGCGACCTACTTCACCAGAGACCTGCGGGTCTACGTCGCCTTGGTTTATCTGGGCCTTATCGTAGCGAACACGGGAAGCCTGGTTCATCTGTTTCTGCGCCATCCCGACCTCCGTCCGAGGGGATTGTGGATGTCCTGGGAAGCTATGAGCGAGGTGGCTGGTCAGGGGGTGTTGTACTTCATCCTGGCGGTGACGGGAGGATGTTCTTTCATGCTCGACAATGTCCTCACTCTAGGCCTGCTCGGTCCCGAGGCCTCGGCCAGCATGACCATCGCGATGCGCATCTGCATTGCTGCCGTCGGCGCGCTGGCCGTGATGTCGCAACCTTTGTGGCCGGCGTTCGCCGACGCCGCCCAGCGGGGCGATCGAAAGTGGATTCTCAAAACTCTGTTCCAGGGCTCGGCCTTGCTGGTTGGGCTGGCGCTTGCGGGCTCGGCGTTGCTCCTGCTTTACGGTGAGCGATTGTTGCGCTGGTGGCTGCGGACCAACCTGGGGATCACGAAGGGGCTGCTGTGGGCAATCGCAGTGTGGGTAGTGGCTCAGGCCATGTTTCGGGTGCCGAACTTGCTTCTCAACGGATTATCTATTCTCCGTTATCAGATCGTCATTTTTTCCGCGACCGCTGCATCGGGCTGGGCATTGAAGTTTCTGCTGGCTCCTCGCCTCGGAGTCGCCGGAATACTGTGGGGCACGACGATAGTCATGTTTCTGATTGCGATCCCGGCTAGCTTCTGGCGGATTGGCAGATGGGCGGCGACCTCAGGTCGATACTCGGGAGGACTATGAAACTCCGACCTTTCCCTTTTGGACCGCAGGCGTTTCGAGCCGCGCAAGGCTTCTTCGATCGGATGGGGTTTGAGCTGGTCGACTATCGCCCGCCATACAGCGACGTCAAAGACGTCGAGTTATACCGACCGAGGTTCAGTCCATGGTTAAGTGCGGAATGGAGTGTCCGGCTGCGAGCTCATGACCCCAGATCGCTGGTTCCGCTCCATGCCAAATACATCCTATATTGCCTCGCTCTGGATGCAACGCGCCGGTGCGGTGGAGAACTTGCCGAATGCGGAGTCTACAAAGGTGGCACCGCAAAGATTCTGGCGGAACTGGTGCCCGACCGGCCCTTGCACCTATTTGACACTTTCAGCGGCATGCCGGAAACGGATCCGATTCGAGATCTGCATAAGGCTGGCGATTTCGCCGACACGACGTTGGATTCAGTGCGCGCCTATCTTTCGGGTCACGCCAATGTACGCTGTGTCCCGGGACTGGTACCGCAGTCGCTCGAAGTTATCGCTGACCGGAGCTTTTCTTTCGTGCACATCGATCTCGATATCTATGTGCCCATCAAAGCTGCCTGTGAGTTTTTCTATTCCCGGCTGGAGCGCGGCGGCATTCTGCTGTTCGACGATTATGGATACGCCAGCTGCCCCGGTGCGCGAGCTGCGGTGGATGAATTCTTCGCCGATAAACCCGAAACAACTATCGCTATGATCACGGGCCAGTGTTCGGTGCAAAAGCTCTAGTGGGTACGCCGCCAAGATTTCCAGCATGAGTGGGACGCGCCCAGGTGGTCATGAACCCGAATTCATCCGATGATTCGACATCGTAACCGCATGAGGCGAATAGCGCCTCCACCGAACGGTTAGTCAATTTGCCGTCGACGAGGTGGTTCGTATCGAGCGTGAAATGGATGGAATGCGCTGTCAGGAATTCCGCGGCTGCGACAAGAACCGCTACCTCCGCTCCTTCAATGTCAATTTTGGCGAACGCGGGAACGCCGTATGTCTCGCAGGCTTGTTCGAAGGTTATAGTTTTTACCCGCGAGATCTCGCCACTGGGGACGCGGCTACTGTGCTCCGACAGTGTCGATCCGAGCGCTCCCTCACTAAAAAAATCGGCAAACCCCGAACTGGCTGATACGGCAGCTGGTATCGCAAACACGTTCGTCAGGCTGTGACGCGCGATGTTCCGCTGAAGGAGTGAAAAATTCAGCGGGTCTGGCTCAAATGCATACACTTTGCCGGTTGAGCCGACCATTTGCGAAAAGTAGTAACTTGAAACCCCGCAGTACGCACCCAAGTCGAAGACGATGTCGCCGGGCTTTGGTCTGTACCATCGGAAATAGCCCTCGATTGCGGCCACTTCTTCGGCAAAAGATGAGAGCTCAAACTCCAACCCCGATGCGACGTAACGATGCAGATGCGGGTGCGAGTAATCCACTAACAATCGCCCTTTCGCACCCATTGGCACAATTTGGCCGAAGTAGTGTTCGAAGGAGCGTGACATATCCTGCGCGTATGCAAAATGCCGCATTGCAATTCGGATCGTCCGCTTGTCCTTAGAGACGTCGATGCGATCCCCAACAAACGATAGTCGCGCACCGTGCCGAGCACAGGCAATTCTCATTGCCAAGCGGCGGCCAGCGGTCCGCAAGGCAGAATCGCGAGGACCAAGAATGTTGGTAAAACGCGCGAGCGTGTCCTGAGCAGGAGGCTGAACCATGCAGATGACGGAAATTATAAGGTAAGCCCACCGCTGGAGCTACTTTGAACTCCGTTTTTCTGCGACCCTGGGGGTACCGGAAGTAACGGAATGCGCACCGGCACGGCGCGAGGAATCGATGGCCTGGTCCGCCAGCCCTGAAGAGCGATAGTGGCACACCGAGGTAACTTGAAGTACTAAATAGCGTGTGTTGAACTTCAGGCAGCACTGCAAAAATGTAACTCTTGGGCCCATCAAGCGGGCTTACCCAACCGAGTTGTGAATGCCTCTTGCCGAAGCGACAATCGCACGGGTTTACGGAACTCGCGGAGAACCAGAAATGACAGAAACAGCTACAGAACCCATCAAAACTCCCGCTCCCAATGATCTCGTGAAGTCCTGTAAATATATTGAAAAAGGCACGTACTTTGCGCTGGAAGGAATGCGCTGCTGTGTCCACGCCGACATCAAGTCTCCCGTCTTAATCACGGCTGATGAAATCAAAAACACCAGCGAAATCTATGATCTGGTGGTCGAACGGAGGCAGGCTCACTTTGCGGCCGTCAATGGCTGGAGCGACGCGCCGACAGGATCCTGCTTATCCTGTCATCACCTCAAAGAGAAAAAGTTCGAGGATGTGAATTTTGAATACATGGGAGGCGAGCCGATGCCGGGCGGCATGGGCATCCAGCATTACTCGCAGTGCAATCAACGATGCACCTACTGTACGTTTACGCGTGAAAACAATTTCATCAAATCGCAATACGACGTACTTGGCTATCTTGAGCAATTTAGAAAGCGAGGAAAACTAAGAGGCAATAACTGGATTGATTTCAGTGGCGGAGAGCCGGCGCTCCTCAAGGACCTCGATAAGATGCTGAACTATTTTTCTGAAAATAAGCTGGGAACGATGGTGGTGTACTCGAATTCCGCGACCTATAGCCAGAGTATTTACGACGCGCTCAAGAAAAACAAAATTATCCTGACGACATCGCTCGATGCTGGCATGGCGTCAACTTACAAGAAGTTGCACGGGGTCGATGCCTATTCCAAAGTAATAACGAACCTGATCAGGTATCGAAACAGTGGAACCAGCGGATTGTGGCTGAAGTACATCGTCTGCGATGTGAATAGAACCGAGGACGATTTGTGGAGTTTCATCACGGCGATGCTCGCCATAAAACCAGACAAAATTATGATATGTCCGGAATTTGCCGTTGGTGAAAGTAAGATACCGGATGAGACGATCGCGTTTGCAGCTCGATTGTGGTATCTGCTGGAAAAGTTCACCGGCTTTGCGCCTGTCGATTACACGACTGCTTTTAAGGATGCGGAATACGACCGGTACCGCACAGCTCTAAAGAGCTCTCTTGAAGAGTTGAAACGGCAAAAGCCATTGGACGACGAACACAAACTCAAGGAACGGAGTTGGGTGCGCGCTTCAATGAACAGGCTGATTCTTGCCAGGGATCGGATGTTGCGCAGTAGCGCGCGACAGCGAATCTTGCCGGATGATAGCACCCGGTTGACGGTGGCGAAAATCGCGTGGGGAAAAACCGTTGGACGAATTCCGTTTTTGAGGGCCTAGTAAAGAGGCGGGTAGAACTCGGTTCCAATTAGAGGGAACTTCCTACCAGTCTTACACGGCCTTTATGCCACGTGTCACGGCGACTCTGGCCGCACCGGAGAGTAATAACCGCCGTAATAGTTTGCTCGGTAGAATCAGCGCTGCCGCCAGGCGGCTCAACACGTTGGGGCTCCAACACAAATAGGGAAGGCAGCCGGCGATCCACCTCAACGCCTGAGCCCGACTCGCACCCCGGAGGCGGGACCAGACGAACTGATTGGCAGTCGAGCGGCCGAGATGGCGACGGCAATCAGTCTGCAGACGTGAGAGATAATCGGTATCCGCACCGGCCCGCCGCGACGAATCGATCACTTCGTCCGCCAACTCTCGCGATTCGCTCGCCCAGACGACCGGCGGTGTGCCATGGGACATGTTGTCGTTCTGAGAGCGCAAGAGAACGTAGTGTGACAACACGCGTGGTACGCATCCGACAGGTCCGCGGAACGCGAGCTTGGTCCAATAGAACATGTCGCCAAGGATGCAGCCGTCCGGTTGCGGGCCGAGTGCCAGCAGGTCTTGAACGCGGGTGACACAGGCGCACCAGGAAACTTCGCGCTCGCCGGCATAGTGGGCCGCGAGGAAAGACGCTCCCGGTTCTACCGCAGGACCGACAAGTGCCGGGACCTGGCAGTCTTCGTAATGCACGGCGCATCCGGTATAGGCGAAGGCTAATTCCGGGTGTTGGTCGAAGAGCGCCAAGACTTCGGTGGCGAATGCAGGTTCAATGAAATCGTCGTCGGAGAGGCCGAGGAAGAATTCGCCGCGCGCGTGCTCGATGAGGAACTGGCCGTGATTGGTCGCAGGCATGGTCGAGGGATGGCGATAGGTCCGGAATCTGGGTTCAGGATGTTGCCGGGCATATTGCGCGATTACTGCCGGGGTGTCGTCGGTGGAACCGTTATCAGAGACGAGGATTTCGATTTCAGAAGAGGTTTGAGCGAGGGCACTCTCGATGGCGCGGCTTAGCAAGGCAGCACGGTTCAGCGTCGGAATGGCGATGGTCAACCGAGGTTTCGTGAGCTCAGCCATGGGTTGAAATCAGCTGCCAGCCGACGCAGCCGAAGCGAGGTTGCCGTGAACGAGCGGCGCACTGGGCTCGTATTGGAAGTTCAGTCTTTCGCGTTCAACCACCAGCGGACGGTTATGCACCTGAGTGTGGATGTTGCCGATGTACTCGCCGATGATGCCCATGAATAGAAGCTGGAGCGAACCGAGAAAGAACATTCCGATAGCGATCGGGGCGATACCGAGGGTGAATTCGTGCCAGTAGAGTAATTTGTAAGCAAAATATCCCAGGCCGCCGAGTAAAGCCACCAGCGATCCGGCAAAGCCGGAGAATGTGACCAGCCGCAACGGGACCTTGGAGAGCTTGGTGATGCCGAGCATCGCCAGATCGTAGAGCGTGTAGAAATTATTCTTGGACTTGCCGCTCTTGCGACGCTGCTGTTCGTATTGGACCTCGGTGTGGGGCAATCCGATTTCGGCGATCATGCCCCGGAAGTAAGGGTAGGGGTCGCCAAACTGGCGCACCAGGTCGATGACCTGCCGATCATAGAGTCCGAAGCCGGTGAAGTTTTCGTAGGTTTCGATGTCGTCAGAGAGACGATTGACGAGGCGATAGAACAGCCTTCGTACCAGAAACATGGGCGCCGATTCGCGGCTCTGGTGCTTGACTGCAATCACGATGGGTGTTCCGTTTTCCCATTGCTCGAGCAGTTGGGCGAGCACTTCGGGAGGATCCTGCAAATCGCACATGAGGACGATGACGGCATCTCCGCGGGCTTGCAGGATGGCGTGCATGGGCGAGCGGACGTGCCCGAAATTGCGCGCATTGCGGATCAGTTTGACGTTCGAGTCAGCGGCGGCGATTTCGCGCAGCACGGCGAACGTGGTATCGCGGGAAGCGTTATCGATGAAGATGTGCTCGTAACGGTATTTACCGAGGCGCAGCATCAGGTCGCGCACGCGTTCGTAGACTTCGCGGACGTTCCCCTCTTCGTTGAAGCAGGGCGTGACGACGCTGATTGTTTTGATGGATGAGGAGGAAGCGCTCACTTGCCTCCTGCTTTGGCGGCCTGGGCCGCGGCTTTGGGGGCGAGGCCGCGGTGGTAAATGAGATCGGTGAGCGATGGAATGTTGGCGTAAGGACTGTCGATGGCGTCGATCAGGATCGGCTGATCTTTAGGCGTCGCTTTCAGGATCACTTCGCCGCGCATCAGCTCACGACACGAGATTTGCCCTTGTTGCAGCGG
The DNA here is from genome assembly GCA_963807725.1 of uncultured Acidobacteriaceae bacterium. Classification (GTDB taxonomy): domain Bacteria; phylum Acidobacteriota; class Terriglobia; order Terriglobales; family Acidobacteriaceae; genus Acidiflorens. Next base: position 112,261 of record CAWECL010000012.1, on the reverse strand, counting down.
GATAGCGAGATAAACATCGGCATCCTGCAGAACGTGGCCGACGGGAAGATCGCGTTTGGCATAAACTCCACGGACCAGGGAGTCGAGATAACTGACTTCTTTTTGCGGCGGCAGACGCTTCTGCGAGCCCGGAGCTCCGCACATTCTCTTGGCGTGATGAAAAGCTTTGAACCAGGCGTCGACTTGTTCGGGCAGGGAACAGTAGGGAGAAACGGTCATGCCCTCGGTCTGGATGTCGACGTGGCGTTCGAAGGTCCGCGCGCCCTTGGCATAGGCCATGAGCATCGACGAAGTCCAGTCGTGATATTCATGGGTGGAGAATCCGATGGTGTGCTTCGGATAACGGCTACGGAGATAGTCGATTTGGTTCAGTTCGATTTCGCTGTCTTCCGAAGGATAGAGCGAAACACAGTGGTTGATCGCCAGCGGGATATGGCGATTGCCGAAGAAAGTAACCAGGTCGTCGATGTCTTTAAGCGACGAACCGCCGGTGGAAACGATGACCGGCTTTTTCGTCTTCGCGATTTTCTCGATCAGAATCCAGTCGTTGCAATCGGAACTGGCGAGCTTGAGGATGGGAATGCCCAGCTCACAGCAGAAATCGACGGAACTCTCGTCAAAAGGAGTGACCATCGGAATGCAGCTGGCCTCCCGGATCGCTTTTACCATCGCGGCGTAGTCTTCGGGCCGAAGGCGCGTATCGAGAGTCTTCTTGATATAGCGAATGTCGTCGCGGCCGCGAAAGTCTTTGTGAATGAACCTATCCACGTCGCGCAATTGCAGCTTGATGGCGGCGCGCACGTTGTTGAAACGCACGACCTGAGCGTAGTTACTGATGATCTTCAGACCACGCTGCACGTCGCCCAGGTGGTTATTAGCCACTTCCAGAACGAATAACTCGTCGAATATATCGTTACCAGTCATAGGAGTACTTGGTTCTTCCGTCGGTCTTCCTTAGTCCATAGTCTCTGCGAGATCAATAAGTGCCGGTACGTAATCCGTATGGTAATGTCCTCATTCCTTGAATACGTTGTCCATCAGTTCAGTCTCATCCAGGAATGGGTACATGTCCTCTAGATTGGGAGAAACGATTCGCCCATCCGGCAACTGGCGGGCGCGCGACCTCGGTTCGAACTCCTGAGTGGGATCGAGCACGACGTCGATCAAAGTGGGCCCATCGGCGGCGAGCGCCCGGTTGACTTCGTCGAGCTGAGCCTGGCGGTCGATGCGCAACGATGGAATGCCGTAGGCGCAGGCTACCTTCACCATGTCCGGGAAAGAGGCGCCGCTTGATGCGCTTTCTCCGGTGAGGCGGCCAAAGAATCCGGATTGTGTCATTCGCATCGATAGATAGCCTGAGTTATTCAGCACGAAAATCTTGAGCGGTAAGTGATGATGGGCGACGGTTTGTAACTCCTGAATATTCATCTGAATGCTGCCGTCCCCGGCGATGCAAATGACACGCTTTCCGGGACGAGCGAATGCCGCTCCGATGGCGGCCGGCAGATCGTATCCCATGGAAGCGGACCCAGAATTCGAGATGAGACGTTGGCCGTGGCGCAGACGCATGGTCTGGAAAGGTACGATGCAGGCGGTGGCATTGCCGCAGATCATGATGTCGTCGTCATCCAGCCTGGCTGAAAGCTGCTCGGCAAAGTAGTAAGGATTCAACGGTGGCCCCGGCTGACGCTGACGATCGTGCACGGCTGGATAGCGGCGGACACGATCGCGGCACCAGGCGAGCCAGCGACTGTGAGCACCGGCCTGGTAGTTCTCGTTCGCTTTGTCGACTGCGCACTGCGCCAGCAGTTCCTGAAGAAACTCCTTCACGTCGCAATGGATGGCCATATCGGGCTTTACCGTCGGCTTGGAGAATTCGGCGGCATCCACGTCGACCTGGATCTTGAAGGCGTGCGGCGCGAACGATTGCCAGTTGTAACTGGTCTGGCGGATGGTGAGCCGCGAGCCGAGGATCAGCAGGACATCGGCATTTTGCACCGTGAAATTTCCGGCGCGGTCTCCGATCGTACCCTGGCGTCCGCAGAAGTGCGGATCGTCGGAGGCGATCAGATCATGGGTCCACGCGGTGGTGACTGGAACATGCAGGCGGCGGAAGAGTTCGTGGAATTCGGCGACGGCGTGTGCCGCACGAATGCCAGTACCCGCCAAGATCACGGGGCGCTTCGCTTTGCGGATTCGATCAAGCACCTCACGACAGCTGGACTTTAGCGATGGCGATGAGGAATCAGCTCCCATCGCGATCGGCGCGCTCCTGTCTTCGGCCGGATCGTAGCCCCGAAGTTGCGCGGGATCGATGGCCGCCGCTTGTACGTCGACCGGAATATCAAGCCAGCAAGGGCCGGGCCGTCCTGTTTGCAGCAAATGCCAGGCGCGCTCGAGGTGATAGCGGATCGAGAGAGGGTCGTCGATTTGCACCGAGTACTTCGTGATCTTTTCGACCATGGAGAGGATGTCGACTTCCTGGTCTCCTAACTGGCGCAGGCCGTTGATGCCCTGGACGCGCATGCAAGTTTCGCGTTTTACCTGGCCAGAGATGACTAACATCGGGACCGAGTCCGTCCATGCCCCGAATACTCCGTTGAGAGCGTTGATGGCGCCGGGTCCGGTGGTGACATTGACCACTCCCGGTTTGCCGCTGATGCGGGCGTAGCCTTCTGCCGCCATGGCGGAAGCTTGCTCATGGTGATTGCAGACGTACTGAATGCGCGGCTCGCTGCCAATCGAGTTGTTGAGGTGCATGGCTCCGCCGCCCGTGACTAGAAAAACGTGGCGTACGCCCCAATCGGCAAGCTGGCCAACGATGTAATCGGAGAGCTTCATGATGTTCGTTTCTCCGAGTCTGGGGACTTTCCGGCGGGAACGAGGGAAATGACGGGATTGCGCAGTCCAAGGCTTTTGATTTGGGCTGCGATTTCGTCAACGTGCAGAAGGGTTGCGATGATGATGGGCTCATCCGTGCCTGCGATTTGTTCTAAACCGACTACCGTTGCGCCGGCGAAAGTCTTTCCGCGGAGAACAGGGTTGTTATCCACGACAGCGTGGATGTGGCGTTTAGCGAGGCAGGGAAGAGCGAGAATCTTCATGGCTAATTGCCCCGCTCCCCAGAGGATGATGCGCTGGTGATTGACAAGTTCGGCGGCCAGGTGGCGGTCGATGCTTTCCATCTGATCGGCGGAGCGACGGATATAAGTGGCTATCTGCGCGGGCAGTTGCTGATCGCAGGTAATGTTGTGATCGTGAGCCGCTCCGCCACCGTCGCGGAACAGGCCAAAGACGGCAGGGTAGAGCGTGTCGTGCGCCGTCTGAATAGTCTTTTGTTCGACTGCGACGGGTTGGAAGCCGAACCGCCGCGCGGTATTTTCCAGCGCTCGCGCCGAAAAATGATTGATGTGCTCGGTGTTGAATTCCTGGAAAGGCGCGTAGAGATAATCGACGTATCGGGTTGCGTCCGGCGTTTCAAGATACAGATAACCTCCCGGCGTGATCAGGCGGCGAGCGGCGCGAAAAAATTCAGGGATGTCGTAGATGTGCTCTAGGACGTGACTGAACACAATGCAGTCAAACTTCGGCATGTGAGCCGGAGCGGAAGCGCCGGAAATCGATCCGACATAGGCCTCAAAGCCGCGCTCACGACACGCAGCAGCACAACGTGGCGAAGGATCAAGTCCGGCAACGGCGGTGAATCCCACGTCGCGGAGAGCCGTGAGCAGGCCACCGGTGGCACAGCCGGCGTCCAGAATGCTGGCAGCTCGGGAAGGCAGAAAACGCGCAATGTCGGCAGCGGTGGTCGAGAGTCGTGCGGCGTCGAATGGAGATGCGCCGCTGCCGGTCGCGGTTGCAGAATCATCGTACTTCGACCACTCGCAATAGAAGCGGTCGTAGTCCAGCTGCGTAGCAGGCGGATCGGCATAAACAAAGCCGCAGCGCCGGCACACGACTACATCGTATTCGGCAGGCAAAGGATAGCCATCCGGAACGATGAAACGCTGGCGATGGCAGACCGTCTTGCCGGTAGCTCCGCAGGCTGCGCAGGCACGATGGGGCTGAGGGCCGAGAGTGGCTGCGCTATGCATGAGCACCTCGTGCGATAGCTTTGGCCGACGCGGTGTGCTGGTTGGACATCGCACTCTCTGAAAACCAATGGTGGGTGCGTTGAATGGCTTCACGTAATGGGACTTCTGCTGCCAGACCTAATTCCTGGCGGGCTCGCGCCGTTGAGGGCACGTACCGGTGTAGGGCTGCGCCCGGTTTTGGGGAGGCCGCGATATTGACATCCACTTTGGGGGGCAATGCGTCCGCGACTTCGTGGGCAAGGGCAGCGATATTCAGCGCTTCTTCGGAACCGACGTTGTAAGCGCGGCGGGATTGTCCCTGGAAGAGAATCGTCCAGAGCCAGACCATCAGATCGGACGCGTAAAGATACGAACGTACAGCCGAACCGTCGCCTTGCACTTGAATAGGGCCGTCGTCATTCAGACGATCGTTAATGAAATTGCCGATCGCAAAATGAGAGTTGAGCTGCATGTAAGGGCCGACAAAGGCAAAGCAGCGTGCGATGGGAATCGCGAGTCGAGGTGAAGCGGCGAAAGCGCACAACATCTCGGCCGACCGCTTGCCCTCCGCATAAGCAGAGGCGATGTTGAGCGGATCGGGCCCTCCTTCGAAGGACTCGGCCAAATGAGTCACCTGTGGAGGCTGGTTGCCGTAAACCGCGCCGGAGCTGACGAGGAGAAATCTGCCCGCGGAACTGGCGATGGAGAATTGCAGCGCGCGACGAGTGCCCTCGACAATGGTGTCGAACATCACCAGAGGGTTTTCGCGATTCAGGGTGGCGCTGGCTTCGGTGGCGGCGTGAATCACGTGGGAAAAATCGCCTTGCGGGAAGTCACCGTGGCGGACGTCGGCTGCGTGCAAAGTGATTGTGGCATCGTTTAGCAAATGCGGAGCTTTTTCGGCGAGCACCGCCGGATGCCGCGACAGAGCTACTGCTTGTGCATTCAAGCCCAAGCGCCGGTTGGCCCATGCGAAAGTTTCAAGCAGCCAGGAGCCGAAAAATCCGGTAGCTCCGGTGATCAGGATGCGCTGGCCACGCAGCTCCTGCCACAGAGGCTCGGTTCGCTCGAGAATGTTATCGAGGTCGCGAGCCAGACGATTTGTGCTTGCTGCGTTCATGGTTCTGTCGACTAGGCTCCCCGGGTGGCAGAGGCTGCTTTCGGAATCTGATGGAAGGTGTCCACCATGTAATCCATCATGGACTGCGTTATGCCGGGGTAGAGGCCGATCCAGAAAACATTGTTCATGACAAAGTCGGTATTCGCTAAATCGCCGATCACGCGTCTTGGAATATCACGATAGGCAGGCTGGCGAAGCAGGTTTCCTGCAAAGAGCAGGCGGGTAGAAATGTTGCGAGCTTCGAGGAAGCGCACGACCTCGCTTCGGGTTGCGAGCGCATCTTTGCGAACGGCCAGAGGAAAGCCGAACCAACTTGGCTCGGAATGTTGCGTGGCTTCGGGGAGAATGAACATGTCGTCCAGATCGCTCAGCGCGGCATGAAGCTTGGCGAAGTTTTCGCGCCGTGCGGCAATGAAGCCGGGAAGTTTTTTGAGTTGGGCGACTCCGACTGCGGCTTGCATGTCGGTCGCCTTGAGGTTGTAGCCGATGTGACTGTAAATGTATTTGTGATCGTATCCGGTGGGCAGATCGCCCAGCTTCCATTCAAAGCGGCAGCCGCAGGTGTTAGATTTTCCGGGATCGCACCAGCAGTCACGCCCCCAGTCGCGGAAAGACTCGGCAAGCTTCTTGAGCGCCGGAGACTGGGTTAGAACGCATCCGCCCTCACCCATGGTGATGTGGTGAGCGGGGTAGAAACTAGTGGTTGCGAGATGGCCGAAAGTGCCAATGCTGCGGCCCTTATAAGTGGAACCGACGGCATCGCAGCAATCCTCGATAACCCAGAGATTGTGTTTGGTTGCGAAGGCCATGACGGCATCCAGATCAAAAGGATTGCCCAAGGTGTGCGCGAGCACGATGGCTTTAGTGCGTTCCGAGACGGCGGCTTCGAGTTGAGTTACGTCCACGTTGTAAGTGGGAAGCTGAACGTCGACGAAGACAGGGATGAGGCCGTTCTGGATGATCGGATTGACGGTGGTGGGAAATCCGGCGGCTACGGTGATGACTTCGTCCCCAGGTGAGAGCTTGCGCGCGCCAAGCGATTTGGAAGTGAGGCACGAAAGAGCGGCGAGGTTTGCGGAGGAGCCGGAGTTGACGAGTGAGGCGCAGCGCACGCCCATCAGGGCGGCGAAATCGCGCTCAAACTGCGAAGCGAAGCGTCCGGTGGTGAGCCACGCATCGAGCGACGCTTCGACCAGATGTTCAAGTTCGGATGAGTCGAGCACCTTGCCTGAGACGGGCACATTGGTTTGCCCGGCTGTAAAAGGCTGGGGCGCGAGGGCGACGCCGGCGTACTCCCGCACTAGAACGGAAATTTCATCGCGAAGCTGGCGGGGAGTTTTGCTCATCGGTGGAGTTATCCCCTGCCTGCTTGTGCCATTGCGGCCGGTGCGCCTAGATACTCGCGATACCAGGCGAGAGTTCGATCCAGGCCAGATTCAAGCGTGAACTTTGGACTCCATTTGAGTATGGTGCGGGCACGCTCCGCGCTTAGAAACTGATGGCGAATTTCATTGCTTGCCTGGTTGAGTACTTCGGGGCGAAGCGACGAATTCATCCTGCCGAGAATGAGGTCGACCATTTCGAGCACGCTGATCTGGCTCTCGTTGGAAAAGTTGAAGGCCTGCCCGCGAAGTGCGGCATCTGATGCGAGACGCTCGGCCAGAAGCATGTAGGCGGCCGCGCCGTCCTCGATGTAGAAATAGTCGCGGATGAACTTGCCGTCGGAACGAACGATTGGGTTCTGTCCGCGAAAAATCGAGCGAATCGTTCCCGGCACAACGCGGTTCCAGTTCAAATCGCCGCCGCCATAAAAATTTCCGCAGCGCGTGATCGCGACGGGCAGGTTGTAACTAACCGCATAAGTCTGTGCGATCAGATCGGCGCAGGACTTGCTGACATCGTAGGGATGCCTGCCTTGCAGAGGCATGGCCTCGTTGTAGGGCAGATGCTCCTGATCGCCGTAAGCCTTGTCGGATGACGCGACCACTATCGACGAGACTTTGGGCGAGCGACGACAGGCTTCGAGCAGACTCCATGTACCGGCGATGTTGGAGGAGAAGGTCGAGATCGGATTGCGATTGGCAATTCCAACGATGGTTTGGGCGGCTAGATGAAAGACGATTTCGACTTCGTACTCGCCGAGGGTGCGCTCGAGCAGTTCGCGATCGTTGATGTCGCCCCGCACGGTGTTGACTTGCTCGATGCGACGGCTGCGGACGAGTTCGCTTTGCGGCACCCAGTCGCGTACCAAGCAGGTAACGGTTGCGCCCGCCTCGATGAGTTGCTTGACCAGCCACGAGCCGAGCAGGCCAGTGCCGCCGGTGACGAAGACGGAACGATCTTGCCAAAATGAGCTCATTCCGCCCACACTTTCCACGGAGTTTGCTCGCTCGCCCAGAGTTCATTCAGATGTTGATATTCGCGATAGGTATCCATGGCGAAGAAGAATCCGTCGTGGCGATACGCCATGAGTTGACCTTCGCGGGCCAGCCGCTCCAGTGGTTCGCGTTCGAGGATGCATTCGGGGCCGCCGAGATAATCGAGAACGCGGCGATTGAGGACGAAGAAGCCAGCGCTGATCAGTCCGTTAGCTTTGGGTTTTTCCATGAAGCGTTGGACTTGTCCCCGGGCGTCGGTTTCCAGCACGCCGAAGCGGGAAATCGGCGGTACAGATGTGACGGTAGCGAGACGTCCGTGCTGGTGATGAAATTCAAGCAGACTGGTGATATTGACGTCGCTGAGACCGTCGCCGTAGGTGAGAAGAAATGTGTCGTCGTTTTCGAGATAGCGTGAGACGCGCTGCAAGCGCCCGCCAGTCATGGTTTCAAGGCCGGTGTCAGCGAGCGTAACGGCGAAGTCCTGCTCCTGGTGCGCGCCCATGAATTGAATGTGCGATTTGCGGCCGAGGCAAATCTTGAAGTCGCTGTTCATAGCTTCATAGTTGAGAAAGTATTCTTTGATCATGTTGCCGCGGTACCCGAGGCAGAGGATGAACTCGCGCATGCCGTAGTGGGCATACATCTTCATGATGTGCCAGAGAATCGGACGGCCTCCGATTTCTACCATCGGTTTGGGGCGGAATTCGGTCTCTTCCCGAAGACGGGTACCCAATCCACCGCACAGAACAACTACTTTCATATCTGGGTTCCTTGCATGGCCTGCAATGCAGTTATCCCATAGGCGAGCGAGGTAGGGCAGGTTACCGGAGTCACCAGAGCGGGGTAGCTCTTAACAGAACAGCACTCCTGAGACGATGCCGCCAAGGTTACTGTGGTTACCGATCAGGATTGGGCGGGAGCGGCGGCTCGTTTGGGGAAGATGTTGCCTACGCGCCGGATTTCAGCGCCTACGGCTTTCAGTTTTTCTTCGATGTTCTCGTAACCGCGATCGAGATGATAGACGCGGTCGATGATGGTCTCCCCGTCAGCGACGAGAGCGGCCAGAACGAGCGAGGCGGAGGCACGTAGATCCGAGGCAAGGACGGCGGCGGCACTGAGCGGAGTTCCACCCCGAACGATGGCGCGGCGGCCTTCAATTTTGATGTTCGCACCCATGCGAACCAGTTCCTGCGCGTGCATAAAGCGATTCTCGAAAATATTTTCCGTGATGATTGACGTGCCCGCGGCCTGCGTGGCCAGCGCCATGTATTGCGCCTGCATGTCGGTGGGGAAGCCGGGATATTCTTCCGTATCCATGTCAGCTGCGGTGAGCGGTTGATCGCCCATCACGCGGACGGAGTCGGCTTTCACTGCCGTTCTCACTCCGGTTTCCGCCAGCTTTTGCAGAACGGCGATGAGATGCGTGGGATCGCACCCGGAAACATTAAGGTCCCCGCCGGTGAGAGCGGCGGCGATGATGAAGGTTCCGGCTTCGATGCGGTCGGGAATGATGCGGTGCCTCGCTCCGTGGAGTTTGGACACACCCTTTACTTTGATCGTGGACGTCCCTGCACCGTGGACTTCGGCCCCCATGGCATTGAGAAGAGCAGCAAGGTCGGCGACTTCGGGTTCGCGCGCGCAATTCTGCAGGATGGTCTCGCCGTCGGCTAAGGTTGCGGCCATGAGCAGATCTTCAGTGCCGGTCACGGTAATTTTGTCGAAGACGATTTCAGCTCCCTTGAGACGCCCACCTTTGAGAGGATCGGTGGTGGCTTCGACGTAGCCGTGCGCCTGGGTGATTATTGCTCCGAGACGCTCAAGTCCTTTGATGTGAAGATCGATGGGACGCGCGCCGATGGCGCATCCTCCGGGCAACGAAACGCGGGCGCGGCCGCAGCGCGCGACCAACGGTCCCAAGACGAGGGTTGAGGACCGCATGGTCTTGACAAGTTCGTACGACGCTTCGGGTGTGGTCAGGGTGCGCGCGCAAATCGTGGTGCGATGCTGAGCCCGTCCGTAGCCGAGTTCGACTTCGGCTCCCATAGCGGCGAGAAGTTTGCGCGTGGTCTCGATGTCGCGTACTTGCGGAATGTTTTCGAGGATCACTGGTTCTTCGGTGAGCAGAGCGGCGGCCATGCACGGCAGAGCAGCGTTCTTCGCGCCACTGATTCTCACGGTGCCGAGTAGAGGATTGCCTCCTCGGATTACGAGTTTGTCCATTTTGTGGTGACCAGGTGACGTGCGGCGCTGTAAATATTCTATCGAGGAATGTGCGTGCGTGGGATATGGAAATGCGCTCCGGAGTTCCGTTCGTTACTGTTTGTGTTTTGCGGATGTGACGGCTTGGCGGACGCGGCCTCCGGACTTCTTCAGGGCGGCGATTGCCTGTGCCGGGCTGACACCGGATTTGGCCATGACCAGGGCTACGGGGACGCGACCAGCGGCCGCGCTGAGGTACTTGCGGGCAGTTCTCTGATCAAGTTCGGCGGCTTCTTGCAGAATGCACACTCCCCGTTCCAACAGTTTTGAGTTCTTTGTGTGGAGATTGACCATGAGATTGCCATAGACGTAGCCGAGCCGCGTCATGGCGCCGGTGGAGAGCATGTTCAGGATCATCTTTTGCGCTGTGCCGGCCTTCATGCGGGTTGAGCCGGCGACAACTTCCGGGCCGACTGCGGCGACGATCTCGAGGTGCGCGGCTTTGCCCAGCGGGGAGTTCGGGTTGCAAACGACAGCTATGGTTTTCGCGCCGTGAGCGCGAGCATATTCGACGGCGGCGATGGTGAACGGAGTGCGGCCGCTGGCCGCGATGCCGACGACTACATCGTTCTTGTTGGGCTTTCTTCTAGCGATTTCTTTGCGGCCCAGTTCGCGCGAGTCTTCGTCGGCTTCGACGGCGGCCCCCAGGGCTCTTGGGCCCCCTGCCATGATGAATTGAACGGTGCGCGGGTCGATGTCAAAGGTGGGTGGACATTCGGCGGCATCGAACGCGGCGATGCGTCCGCTCGTGCCAGTGCCCACGTAGATGAGGCGACCGCCACTCGACAGAGCGGCTGCGATCAAATCAATGGCCTGAGCGATCTGCGGCAGAGCTCTCTTCACAGCGGCGGCGACTGTGGCGTCTTCGCGGTTGATGATTCTGGCGATGGCCAACGCGGATTTGCGATCCAAGTCGGCGGATGCGGAATTGGCCTGCTCCGTGGCGAGTCCGCGGAGTTCCGCAGCCGTTTTGTTGCCGATGGTGGGCAGGCTCTTTCGCGGCTTGCGCTTCAATGGATCTCCCTGAGAGCCTCGATAATCCCGTCGTGAAGCGCGGGACGTACTTGCTTGATGGCTTCGTTTTTGCAGTCTGGCCAGGTTCGGTTGGTCAGGAGGGTGATCGAAAGTTGATGTTCGGGGTCGATCCACAATGACGTGCCGGTGTAACCGAGGTGGCCGAAAGAATGAGGCGAGAGGTATTTTCCCGATTGCGATGGCGGTGAGGGGGTGTCCCAGCCTAGCGCTCGTGACGTGCCCTCGGGAACGGATTCGCGGCGGGAAAAAAGTTCGACGGTCGGCGCTCGTAGGATGGGATGGCCGCCGTTGAGCATGGCGTGAGCGAATACAGCCAAATCCTCGGCGGTGGAGAACAGGCCGGCGTGTCCCGCAACGCCGCCCAGAACGCTGGCATTTTCGTCCTGCACGTCGCCCTGGACAATCCGATGGCGAAACGTTCGATCATCTGCAGTGGGTGGGATCGAGCTCTTCAAAATGGCCGCGGGATTGAAAGTCGTGCGCGTCATGCCCAGGGGGCCGAAGATTTCGCGCCGACAGAACGCGTCAAGCGGTTCGTCCGCCAATCGCTCCAATGCGACGCCGAGAAGGATGAATCCGATGTCGCTGTATGCGGCGCGAGCACCGGGGGTGGCCACGAGTTCGGCAGCGAATACAGCTTGCAGCAGTTCCCCGGCGCTGTGCACCTGCAGGAATAACTTTTCGTATGCTGGCAAGCCGGAGCTGTGAGCAAGCAGCATACGCAGAGTAACTTCACGGCGCCCGGGGTCGTTCTGAGCAAATTCGGGGACGATCGCCGTCACTGGAGTTTCGAGATCGAGCAGGCCGCGTTCGTAGAGAACCATCGCCATGCAGGTTGTGGCGACAACTTTGGTGAGCGAAGCGAGATCGAAGATAGTTGTCGCGGTCACTTCAGGCGACACGGAATCATAGGTAAAGCGACCGAGAGTCTTGTGGGCGATGAGCTCGCCGCGAAGGGTGACGGCAAGCGAGCAGCCTGGAAAGGCGTGAGCTGCAATAGCATTCTGCAATATGGCGAAGGTGGTGCGAAAGCGATCCTCCTGCGCGGCGAGATTGCGCACCAGGAAGGAAAAACCAGAGAGCGAGTTGTCGGCTTCATCCAAACGCAATCTCAGAGACCTGCTGGGGTTATAACAAACAGCTGTGGCCGCAGCAAAGTGTTCAGACTTGCTACATGCGCGCGTTACCAATAGCGCTCAAACATGAACGGGGTGCTTGAGCCTCATCGGAGCCGTCATGTAGAGTCACGGTAAGAGTGAAAATCACATCGACAATTCTTGCCTTAGCTTTGCTGGCTTGCGGCACAGCCCTCGGCCAGGGTGCGCTGGAGAATCGACTCGCCGTTCTTGATTCGATCGTTAACGACGCGATCACGCAGCAACAGATTCCCGGAGCGGTTGTGCTCATCGGGCACCAGGGAAAGATTGTCTATCGCAAAGCGTATGGCGATCGGGCGCTTGCGCCCAGGCGAGAGGCGATGACCGTTGACACTATTTTTGATTGCGCTTCGCTGACCAAGGCAGTCGCGACGACCACGGCAATCATGCAGCTCTGGGAGCAGGGAAGATTTCGTATGAACGATCCGGTGGCGAAGTATCTCCCGGAGTTCGGGCAAAACGGAAAGCAAGACATTACGATCCGGCAGTTGCTGGTGCACTACTCGGGACTGGCTCCAGATCTCGATTTGACCAAGCCATGGGAAGGGAAGGAAACAGCGTACCGGATGGCCTTTGAGCAAGCGCCAGAGCGGTCACCCGGTGCGTCGTTTGTTTATAGCGACATCAATTTCGTGGTCCTCGGTGCGTTAATCGAGAAACTTTCGGGCGAGCCGCTCGACGAATATTCGGCCAAGCATATCTTCGCGCCAATGGGAATGAAAGAGACGCGTTTCCTTCCGCCGTCTAGCTGGTTGCCGCGCATCGCTCCGACGGAAGAGGACGAGAACCATCATTTGCTGCGCGGTGTAGTGCACGATCCGACAGCTCGCCGAATGGGAGGCGTGGCTGGAGATGCCGGAATGTTTTCGACGGCGGATGACCTGGCGATTTTTGCCCAAGCCCTGTTGGATGGCGGGCGAGGCGTCCTTACATCGGCGACGATTGCGAAGATGACGGCGCCGCAGCAGCCGGTGAATGGAACGACCTTGCGTGGATTTGGATGGGACATTGATTCCCCCTTCTCGACCAACCGAGGAGAACTGCTGCCAGTCGGTGGATACGGACACACGGGGTTTACCGGGACGTCGCTGTGGATTGATCCGTCGACGAAGACTTACATCGTGTTACTGACGAATGCCGTCCACATGAACGTGCTGCCGGCCAAGGAAAAAGGCAGCGCTGTCTCGCTGCGTACCAAGCTAGCCACTGCGGTGGCGGCGGCGCTTGCGGTTGATCCAGCCGAAGCGGAGAAGATGCGAGTCACATCGATCACTGGCTATAACGAAATGCAGAGCGCGGCCCGCAAGCTGGCTGTGCGGAATGGAACGGTCAAGACCGGAATTGATGTGCTCGAAGAAACGAAGTTTGCGGCGTTGCATCCCTCCAAGGGCGGAGCTCCGCGAAGCGTCGCGTTGCTGACGAATCAGACTGGTGTCGACTTTGAAGGCCGCCGGACGATCGATGTGCTGGCGAGTGTCCCAGGGATATCGCTGGACGCGATTTTCAGTCCTGAGCACGGAGTTACGGGCACACTGGACACGACGGACGTCAAGAACGCGAAGGATGCGGCGACCGGAGTTACTGTCCACAGCGTTTATGGTGGGAGCGATGCGGCCCGGCGACCGCCTGTCGATGTTCTGAAACGACTGGACGCTGTGGTCATCGATCTCGCCGATGCGGGGGTACGCTTTTATACCTACGAGGCCACCGTCGGATATTTTCTGGAGGCGGCGGCGAAGGCGGGAATTGAGGTGGTCGTGCTTGATCGCCCGAATCCGATCACGGGATCGTTCGTGCAGGGGCCGGTGTCTGACGAGGGAACGGAGCGATTCACCAACTATTTTCTCGAGCCAGTGCGACACGGCATGACCATCGCCGAACTGGCGAAAATGGTCAATGCCGAACGACATATCGATGCACACCTTCAAATCGTGCCGATGGAAGGCTGGCAATCGGGAGACTGGTTTGATTCCACCGGGTTGACCTGGGTGAATACTTCGCCCAATTTGCGGAGTGTGATCGAGGCCACTCTGTATCCGGGTGTTGGGATGATTGAAGGAACGAATGTATCGGTCGGACGCGGGACGGATACTCCGTTCGAGCTGGTCGGTGCACCGTGGATCAAGGGCCGAGAACTCGCCGCCTACTTGAATGCCCGCAGCATTCAGAGCGTGCGGTTTGTTCCAATTGCGTTTACTCCATCGGCGAGTAACTTCTCGGGCGAGAGGTGCGAAGGCGTCAACTTGATTGTTCTCGACCGCAATACTTTCGACTCACCCGAGTTAGGAGTAGAACTGGCCTCGGCGCTTCACAAGCTGTATCCCGTCGACTTCAAACTGGAGCGCATGGCGGATCTACTTGTGAATCAGGCAGTGTTTGACGCGATTGCTACAGGGGAGGATCCACGGCGAATCGCTGAGGATTACCACGAACGCCTCGACGGATTTATACGAATGCGCGAGAAGTATTTGATCTACCCTCGCTAGTCGAAAGCCGTGGCCCAGCGCCTGTTCCTCGGCTACAATCGACCAGAGTAAGCAGGTTCCCCATGTCCGATAACCTACTTCAGATTCCAAGTTCGTTTTTCCGTTGCGCCGGCCCGAATTGTGGAGTGCTCAAGGGCGCGAGCGACCGCTGGTGGGTGATGTGGAGCTCATTTGGCGAGTACGAAGTACCGGTGATGCACCTGGCGCCCTGGGATGAAAAACTCGCGGTGCAGGAAGGTGCGATGCATGTTTGTGGCGAGGGTTGCGCCCACAAATTGCAGTCGCAGTTCATGGGAAACGTGATGGAGAACCGGGCGCGCCGAACCAGTGGATAGGGCAGCCTCGTCGAGAGTCGAGAATCGCAACTACCCTGGCTAACCGCCAGTCTCGCGAGAGCATCTGAGATTGCAAGCGTTGTTAACGTCCTAAAAGCAGGCAGTCCATGAGAGTCTATTTCACTTTTGTGTGCGCGCTGTTGCTGGTAACTCCCGCTGGCGCACAATCGACGCTGGCCCCGGACCCCAACGCGACTTCGGTGGACGCCGAGAAACCTACGCTGACGATACCGGCGGGAACTAAGGTTCCGCTCTCGTTGAAGCAATCGATTTCCACAAAGACGGCCAAAGACGGAGACCCGGTTTATGCGGAAACGGCTTTCCCATTCGTGATCAATGAACGGGTTGTAATACCGGCGGGGACGTATATCCAGGGCAAGATTGAGCGTGCGCAGCGCGGCGGACATGTGAAAGGACGCGCCGAGGTACTGATCCATTTCACTTCGATGATCTATCCGAATGGCTACACCGTGATGCTGGGTGGCTCGGTGGAAAATACGCCGGGCGCTGAACACACGTCGATGAAGGATTCTGAAGGAACGATTCGCCAGGATAGCGACACGGGTAAAAAAGTTAAAGATGCCGCCGCGGGTGCAACCACCGGAGCCGTGATCGGTGCCGTAACGAATGGCGGCAAAGGCGCCGGCATCGGAGCGGGAATCGGCGGAGTCGCAGGACTTGCGATCAGCATGCTCTCCAGGGGCGCTGACGTCCGGTTGGAGCAGGGCACGTCGATCGAGATGGAAATTCAGCGCGAAGTTACGGTGGATGCGACGCGCGTTTCCTCGCGGCACAACAACTAGGGACATATTTTCGCAGATAAGCGTGTCCGCGCGACACGAGCGCACACTTCAAAAACACACCTACTTCAAGATAAATGTGGCATTCACGTGTGCCGTAACGGTTACGTTCTGAGGCGAGAACTCCGCTGTTGGGGGCTCGGCTTGCGCGCTCATCGCCATGGGCGAGGCGCGTTTCATCATCGGTGCCATCACGCGAATGTTCTCGAAGGTATCGACGGACGCGTAAAAAAGTGGGCCCAAAGTGTGCCCGCTGGCATTGGCAAGCGCCTGCGCGGACGCGCGAGCTCGCTGGTAGGCATCGGCGACGGCCTTGGCTTTCGCTTCTTCGGTGGAGTCCAGGGTGTAGCTGAGCGACTGGCTATCACTGACGCTTGCGTCCGCGAGTTGCTGGGTGACCGGGCCGATCTTCGAAAAGTCCTTGAGCTTTAAGCTGACGCTGGTGGTGACCTGATAGCCGATGACTTTGTGTTTCGGATTCTTCCAGTCGTATTGCGGATTCACCGAGAAAAAACCAATCTCCGCAGACTTAGGATCGATGCCATTGGTTCGTAGAACCTGACGTGTGGCGTCAGCCTGCCTGGCGGCCTGGTCATAGGCGTCTTTGGCGGTGTCGGCCTGGGCCGAAATGTTGAACTGAACGAGAGCGACGTCGGGCGCAGTCTCAAATTTCCCATCCGCGCCAACCAGAACGGTGTTGG
Organism: uncultured Acidobacteriaceae bacterium; assembly: GCA_963807725.1. Lineage (GTDB taxonomy): Bacteria > Acidobacteriota > Terriglobia > Terriglobales > Acidobacteriaceae > Acidiflorens. The sequence goes on along the minus strand of CAWECL010000012.1, from coordinate 95,917 downwards.
GCTGCGGGTTCGAAGTTGGGGCTTGCGCCAGCGACAGAACGTTCAGAATGAGAATGGCGCAAAGAGTGACAACCGCGTTTTTCATCGATTTCTCCTGAATGCTAAAAGTCGCATGTCGAAATTAGAGTTCGCGTTGGATGCTGAAACAAAATCCAAGGGACCCGTTATACGCCACTGATTGTAGAACGGAGAAAGCTTTCAAGGTTGCAGAGGCGATAGAGGCGGATAGAGGCCGCAAGGAAAAATAGCGGACCGGGTAGCTAGAATGCGCTGAAAATCGCTACGCTGAGGTTCGTTTGGGCCCGGTCCGCCCGCCAGGCGTGAAACAGGCACATTCTGGCGGGCGCGGGTTACTCCCCCTCGCGGCACAAAGCAACCCGCAATAGGGACCGTTTGGTTAACTTCACTTGTTATGTTGGATGGCGATGCTGGGCCGAAACGATGCCCGATCGGCGCAGCGAAAGTTTGGGGCTGCCGCCCGAGCCACAATGCCCGCCGTAGTGTGCAGCGCTACACCTTTGGGAAAGAAGCGTGGGCAGCGTTGATATCTTCGCGCAAGTCTTCCCAGATATTGTCGGGCATTTCGAGAAATACTTTCACGATATGAGGGTCGAACTGGCGGCCCGACCAGGCTTCAATTTCCTTGCGTGCGGCCTCGGGGCTCTGGGCTTTCCGGTAAGGGCGGTCGGATCGCATGGCATCGAGCGTATCGGCAATGGCGAAAATTCTTGCGCCCAGCGGAATCTCTTCGGCCTTCAGGCCGCGGGGATAGCCAAGTCCGTCATATCGCTCCTGATGGGCGTAGACAATTTCGGCCGCTTCGGCCAGGAACGGAATGCCCTTGATGATTTTGTAGCCGAGATAGCAATGCTCCTTCATGATGGCCATTTCGTCGTCTGTAAGCTTGCTCGGCTTGAGCAGAATGCCGTCAGGGATGGCCAACTTGCCGATGTCGTGCAAAAAAGCGCCGCGAGCGATGACATCGATCTGTTCTTTGGGCAACCCCATTTTGCGGGCAATCGCGATGGTGTACGCGGTTACCCGTCGAGAGTGGAACTCGGTCTCTTTGTCCTTAAGATCGAGGGCGTCGCCCAGGGCTTCGAGCAGAATGTCGTAGGACTTTTCGAGATTGGTTAGAGCCGTCTTCCATTGCTGCGTACGGGCGGCCACCAGCGCCTCGAGATTGGTGCGATAGGCATCGTTTTCGCGCTTTAAGCGGCGATTCTCGAGGGCCCGGCGAACCGTAGCCAGCAGTTGCTCACGTTCGAAAGGCTTCAGCAAATAGTCATACGCACCGTTGCGCAATGCCTGCAGCGCGACCTGAATGTCGTGGACGGCCGTGACCATCACGATCGGCATGTCAGGGTAGCGCTCCTTGGCTCGCTCCAGAAGCGCGATCCCGTCCATTTCAGCCATCATCAGGTCGGATAGTACCAGGTCGAATTCGTCACCCGACTCCAAAATCGCCAGAGCTTCGACGCCACTGGCCGCCTGGCGAGTTTGAAAATGGGCGCCGCCGAGCATGGAGGAAACAATCTCGCGAATTGTCTCCTCATCGTCTACTACGAGGATGCGGTCATTTGGCATGGTTCTGAATGAATGTATCGCTCATTTTAGGCCTCGGCTCCACATTCCGAAAGTAACCAAGTGGAGACGGAAAACGGGCAACGACGGAGAGTGCGCGTGATATTTACAAGAGTAGGTGTTCCTGCGCTCGTCTTAATGCGCGCTTGCGTGTTCTGCGTTTATTTATGCATCCTGCCGGGCTAGTTGGAAATTCGCTTGGCGTGTTGACCGTTCCCTGGTTAACGGCGCGGGAAACCGCCGCGCTGATCGTGGTGGCGGCGAGCCTGATTTTCTTCCGCGTCTTTCGCGAAAAATATCTGCTGCTTTGGGGAGCGGGATGGGTCACCTATGGCGCATTTCTCTGGGTGACGGGCGCGGGCGCATCTCACCCTGCGTTGGCGAAAGCGATGGCCATAGCTTCGCGGGCTGACTTCGTTTTGGCCGTCGCGCTATTCGCTGCGGCGGCACTGATGTCGACCCAGGCCCGGCGAACCTTAACCGTGCTGGTCGCGGCGGCATGGGTTCTGATGGTTTGCGCCGCTATGCAGCCGCTTTATCTGCCTGATTCGAAGGCTGTCCAACTTGGATTGGACCTGGCGTGCCGCCTGCTTGCGGCCGCTACCGCGGTCGAGTTGTTCCGATACCGTTGGGGAAAAATCGGGTTGGGTCCGTTCGTTTTCGGCGCCGGGCTGCTGACACTGAACCTAAACTGGCCTCGGATTACAAATCACATTTCCAGTGAAGGTTATCTGCTGGCAGAAGTGCTGTTCGGGTCGAGCCTACTGTTGGTCGCGCTCGACGATTCTCGCCTGCGGTTGCGCCGTCTGGCTGTGTTGAATGAGTTGACCATCACCATCGCGCGCAGCCAGAATCACGGGCCCATGATGCAGACCGCGCTTGAGAAACTGAGAGCGGTGGTGGGCGCAAGGGCGTCGTGGTTCCAGTTGATGGAGAGCGACCGTCTGGTGCCAACCCAGCATGCCGGTCTCTCGCCGGAATCTCTACGAGTGCTGGGACAAGCGGGATCGACCGACGCGCAGACCAGCGTTCTAGCGGAAAATCACGCCGCCGTAGTGAAACTCCCGGAGTTCTCGGAGCCGGAACGGGAAGAGTTGAGAAAACACGGCATTCATCATGTAATTTTGCTGCCGGTGCAAGGCAAGAAAACCGTCATCGGAATGCTGTCGCTCGGATGCTCGCGCGGTTCACGCCATACTCCCGAAGAACTGGAATTTCTGGACACAGCCGCCCAGCGCCTGGGTATTGCGGTAGAGAATCTGCGCTTGCTGGAGCAGGTGTTGCGCTCCCAGCGGCAGTGGATGAATACGTTCGATTCCATCCAGGATCTGATTCTGGCGCACGATACCGATTTCCGCATCCTGAAGACCAATCAAGCCTTGCTGCAGCGCCTCGAACAGGCGCCGGCTGATGTGCTGGGCCATCTTTGCGAAGAGGTTTTGCCGCAAAGGCGCGGCTGGAACGGCTGTCCCTACTGCGAACGTGGCTTGGGGCTGAGCGAAGGGGTTGACCCGTGTTTCGGTGGACAGTCGGTGGTTTCGACTTCCTCGTATGCCGAGCAGGGAGGACAGCAAAAAGGCACCATTCACGTGGTGCACGATACGACCGCGCGCCAAGCGGCGGAAGAAAAATACCGCATGCTGTTCGAGCAGGCGCAGGAAGGCGTGTTCGTGGCGACGCCAGACGGCGAGTTGCTGGACTGCAACGACGCCTTTGTCACCATGCTGGGCTACGCCAGTCGCGATGAACTGATGGCGCTTGATATGGGCAGCGTATTGCATTCGGTCTCCGACGAGCGCGAGGCTTTTCGCAAGGAGATCGAGGCCCACAACTACGTCCGCAATTTTGAAATCACAGTTCGCCGCAAGGACGGCACCATCCTGACCGTCGCGCAAAGTTGCTTTGCGACCCGCGATTCCTTTGGACGAATCGAGCGCTACCAGGGTTTCGTTCTGGACGTAACCGAGAAAAAGCGCTCCGAAGACGAGATGCGGCGGCGCAATCGCGAGTTGAATGCGCTGAACGCCATGGCCGTCATCGCCACACAGTCCTTCGATTTGGATGAAATCCTTAACCTGACCCTGCGTCAGGTGATTTCATTGTTTGGCGCGGAGACAGGCTCGGTTTATCTGGCGGCGGAGCCGGAGGGGACTTACCGGCGTCGAGCGGGATGGGGCCCCCGTAGCGAAGCCCGGGTAAAGATGGCGGAAGTTGTCTTTGCCGAAGGCTTGGGCGATCTGGTGATGCGGTCGCGGGCGGAAGTGGTGACACAGGACTTCATGCCGCACCTGCCCCCGGCGGTGGTCGAGTTCGTGTGCGCGGACCGGTTGCCGTTCTGGATATGGGTGGTGCTGTGGAGCAAGGACAAGCCCATAGGCATCATGGGCATCGCGAGTAAGGAAGACCGGCACTATTCCAGTAACGATGAGAATCTGTTGGTTGCCATCAGCCGCCAACTGGCGACCACGATCGAGAAAGTCCAGCTCTACGAGGAAACCTGCCGAGCCTACGAAGACTTGCGACGCACCCAGGAACAGCTGCTGCAGAGCGAGAAGATGTCGGCTGTCGGGCAGCTGATTTCCGGTGTGGCGCACGAGTTGAACAACCCGCTGACCGCAATCCTGGGTTATGCGCAGCTGCTCGAAGGCGCGGGACTCGATCACCGTTCCGCCGACTATGTGCGCAAACTCTTTAAACAGGCACAGCGCACCCATCGCGTCGTCCAGAACCTGCTTTCGTTTGCCCGCCAGCGCAAGCCGCAGAAGCAGGAAGTGGATTTGTGCAAGGTGCTCGAAGAGTCTCTTACCCTCCGCGAATACGATTTGAAGGTAAATAACGTCACGCTGGAGCGGGAAATTCCGCCGGATCTGCCTTCGGTTGTGGGCGATCCGCACCAACTGGAACAAGTTTTCTTAAACATTATTAACAATGCTCTCGATGCCATGGTGGAGGGGAGCGGCAGCGGTTCGTTGAAAGTGCGGGTCTTTAGGAAAGATGCCTACGTCTGCGTCGAGTTTGATGACAGTGGGCCGGGTATCAAGGACCCGAGCAGGATCTTCGATCCCTTCTATACCACGAAGTCGGTGGGCAAGGGGACTGGATTGGGATTAAGCATCTGCTATGGCATCGTCAAGGAACATGGCGGTGAGATCGTGGCGCGCAATCGAGACGAGGGCGGCGCAACCATCGAAGTCCGGCTGCTCGCGAGCGAGAAACCGGCGTTGACGGAAGCGGTCACGTCTTCGAGGCGGGAATCGTTGCTCGCTGGGCGCGTGCTGCTGATGGAAGACGAAGAAGCTGTACTGGAGTTTGAGCGAGATGTATTGATTGGCGCCGGAGCGGACGTTACGACATCGATGAGCGTGGACGACACGAAGCGGCGATTGGGTGACGCCTCATTCGACGTCATCGTCATGAACGGACGCATGCCTGGTGGTTCCACGGCTCGCGAGATCTACGAGTGGATCGCGAAAGAGTGTCCCGGTTCCGAAAACCGGCTACTGATGACGTTTTCCACGGTGACCGATCCGCAGACTCGCAGCTTCTTGCAGGAACATAACGTACCGATGTTGGCCAAGCCCTTTGAGGTCGCCGATCTGATCACGCACGTCCGGGCTTTGAGCCAGCGCGAAGGAAAATCAGTCGCCAAGGAAAAAGCCTCGATGGCAGGCGCGGGCGCGTAGACCGCCGCGCCGTCTCTTCTACAGCTGTCCCTTTATAGCTGTCCCTTCAGTCCTCGCATCATTTCCGTGATCAACTTCTCGTTGCGACGATACCAGCGCCAGTGACCTTCTCGCTGAGCTTCCACCAGACTGGCTTTCTCCAGTATGCGCATGTGATGCGACACGGTGGGCTGCGCCAGCTTTATCTGGCGTTCAATGTCGCCGGCGCACAGACCGGTTTCCTTATCGATGGAGCATGCACCCTTTTCTTTGAGTGCGCGCAGAATGCGGCGTCGCGTGGGATCGGCGATGGCGTGGAGAAAACGGTCGAGATTGGGAGCAGTCTCGGTCATGATCAGGAAGGGTAACAGAAAGAGGGAACAGGTCAGAGGTTAGAGGTCGGATTGTAGAGGTTAGATTTGAGATTGTAGAGGTTAAGGAGCTTGACTAGGTAGCATGTTTGTTTTTTAGTTTTATTCTTTATTTTTTGTTTTTTTATTTTTTCACTATCGGATTGTAGCCGTCGCTGATCAGGCGGGCCCGCATCGCTTCGGCGCTCTTTTGATCGGGGTAAGGTCCGACCTGGACGCGGTAGAACTTGTCGACGGCGGCATTGTTCGCGCTGAAAGCGGGATACTGCTTCTTCTTTAACGCCTCGACCAGCGATTCAGCATCCTCCTGGCGGCTGACGGCGGCGACCTGCACGAAATAGCTGCCGGCGGGGGGAACGTTTCCGGGATCGGTGGCGTCTTTCGGCGCAGGTTCCACCGTTGGAGCAGCGGGTGTGGTTGTTGTAGCTGCCGTCGTCGTGACTGCTGTCGTCGCGGGTGCGGCCGTCGGTGTGAGGCCGTCGGCGCTCTTCTGGCCTACCGCTTTGTAAAATCCGAAATCAGGTGATTGGGCAGCGGCCTGGGCTGGGGAGCTTTTGGTGGCGGGCCTGACGACGGTGGATGGTGTTGTCGCGGAATTTGTCAGCAGGCTGGCAGGGGACGTGGTTTTTCTACCCAGGGAGAAGCCAATGGCAAAGAAGAACGCGCACACCAATACCAGCGTGAAGAAAATGGCCAGCATGCGGCCGGTGCCTAATGTGATTTCCGTATCTTGTTGCGCCGTGGGCATAAGAACCAGCGATGACCTCTAGGGTTTGGCTGCGGGCGGAGTGGGCGCGCCGGCGAGTATTTTTTGCATTCCGGAAAAGAAGTCGATCGGTACCGGGAATACCACGGTTGTATTTTTCTCGACTCCGATTTCGGTGAGCGTCTGCAAATAGCGTAACTGGATGCTGGCGGGCTCGGAAGATAACAAATGTGCAGCATCTACCAGGCGTTGGGCGGCGGAGAATTCGCCTTCGGCGTGGATGATCTTCGAGCGTTTCTCGCGTTCCGCTTCGGCTTGCTTGGCCATGGCGCGCAGCATCGATTCGGGCATATCGACTTGCTTGACCTCTACGTTTGCGACTTTTACTCCCCAGGGCGCGGTGTGGGTGTCGAGAATGCTCTGGAGGCGCAGGTTGATCTTGTCGCGATGAGCGAGCAATTCGTCGAGTTCCTGTTCACCCAGAACGGACCGCAGAGTGGTCTGCGCGAATTGCGAAGTCTGGTAGGCGTAATTGGAGACTTCGACCACGGCTTTGTTGGGATCGATGACGCGCAGAAAAATTACAGCATTTACTTTTAATGTCACGTTGTCGCGGGTGATGATGTCCTGCGGCGGGACTTCCAGCGCTTCCTGGCGGAGGGACACGCGGACCATGCGATCGAAGGGGCTGAAGACAAAAATTACTCCGGGACCCTTGGCTTGGCCGAGCAGGCGGCCGAGGCGGAAGATGACGCCCCGTTCGTATTCCGCGAGGATCTTGATGGAGCTCAGGAAATAAATAATCACGATGATGACGGCAATCGCGAACACGGGGAAACCTATTTCCGGCATAGTTGCCTCCAGGCAGCTTGCTCTTGTTTTCTTGCAGGTTCTCCTGCAAGTTTCTTGTGGCTGGTGTCTGAGCGGATTGTAGCGCACGCCAGCGGATTGCGGCTGCGGGACACAGTGTCCAGGATGATTCTGGGCGAGCTATCCAATCGGTTCTTTGATTACTGATTCGTTACTAACCGATGAGTATTCGCACCCCGTTCCATTGATTTTCTTGAAACATAAGGTTGGCGGTAACTTCCCGTCAAATCGGTGAGTTTGCTGGGTTGTTCGTAAGATATTGCATAATCATTGGGTTAGGAGTGATTCTGTGGCCAGTTTTTCCGACATAGGAGCACATTCGCCCCCCGCCGTATTTGGGGAGTTCGATGGCATGGTAACGTTTTCGTTATCCCAGCCTGAGTGTCAAAACCAGTTCATGTGGTGGCGGGGCTCTGCCCCGCCAAGACCGGGCGAGCCCCGCCAACCGTTGTCGCACTCGTTCTAGCGGTCGGTCCGTGACTATCATCACATCGTTGAGTGACATGGATCTGTCGCATGGATGTGTGGCACGGATGCGTGATATCTCAATATGTGACGAAGACTCAGGTGCGAGCCATGGATTTTGATGACTCAACATTTCGCGGGATATATTCTCTACAGCGTCTTGAGTTGATTCTTTGTGATGGGAGGTTCCGCGTATGAACCGGGTAATCGGATTGATATTCGGATCAATGTGCGGCTTGGTGCTACTGATGGGGCCGCAGGCTGTTTTTGCGCAGCATCGAGGGCAGGGTGGGGGTGGAACGGGGCGTCCGGCGGGCGGGTCGGATTCGACCGATTTGAGCGACTTCAAACGGGCGATGGCGCTGGCAGCTTCTCCGGATCAGATCACGCAGTTTCGGGAGTTGACCAAGAGCACGGCGGCGGCGAAAAAATCGGCGCAGGATTTTTTGCAGACGGTTTCGAAGGGCGACAGCGCGGCGTTATCGCGCAACGCCGATGAGTTGTCGGACGCGGTGGCGGATGCTCAAGATGCGAATCAAAAATTCCTGCAGATGTTTTCCGCGGGACAGAAGTCGTTGCTGAAAAACGTTACAAAGAAGCTGGGAAAAGCGAATTCGGAAATTACGAAAGAGAGTAAGGCTCTGCAGGCAGGTCACTCCGATGCGGAAAAGGCGCGGGCGGAAGTCGAAAAAATTGATAGCGCGCTGGGCGAGTTCGAGACGCAGCAGGCGGAACTGGCTAATCAGATGGGGATTCCGGCAGAGGGCGCGGCGCAGAAGGGAAGCGGGGCGCAGTAGATGCAGACTGTCTTCGAGGCGGCGGGAGGGAGCGACGGGCTGCGCCGTCTTGCTGAAGCGTGGCATCGCCGGGTGATGGCGGACGAGGTAGTGGGGCATGCGTTCAGCCACGGATTCCATCCGCAGCATACCGAGCGACTCGCTGCTTATTGGGGTGAGGCGCTGGGTGGGCCGAGCGCGTATTCCGCGTCTTACGGTGACGAGAGCAGCGTCGTGAAGATGCATAGCGGCAACGGGGAGCACGGCGAAATGGATCGCCGCGCGATTATCTGTTTCGATCAGGCGCTGGTGGATGTGGGACTCGCGGAGGATAGTGCTCTGTGGCGAGTGCTCCACGATTATTTCGCTTGGGCGACTACGACTACGATGGCTCGGTATCACCGGTCCGCGGATGATGTGCCGGAGGGGCTTCGCATTCCACGGTGGTCTTGGGACGGTTTGCAAAGGTAGGACCGTGATGGCCACTTCTCGAAAGGCGCGAGAAGTAGCGCACCCGCTTCTTGCTCTCTCCTTTACTTCGATTCTGTTGAGAAGGTATGCGCTGCGCGGCTCTACGCTGAAGCGGCTACGGGGTCGACTTTGAGGGTCAGCCCTTCGACTTGGCGGACTACGATTTTTTCTCCAGCGGGGACGGGGAGGGTGGAGATGGCGTTCCACAGTTCTCCGTGGACAAATACTTTTCCAGCGGGCGAGAGCGCGGATTGAGCGATTCCGATTTCGCCGATCAATCCTTGCTCGCCGGTGACAACTTTGTTGCGGCGAGCGCGCAAGCCTAGCGTCATGAGGAACGCGGTGATGATTCCGAAGGGAATGCTTACGGCCAGCGCGGTGGCGAGATGCACGCGCATTTCGGGGATGGGCGCGTCGACGAGAAAGAGCGCGCCTAGCGTTAGTAGAACAATGCCTCCGGTGGTGAGGATGCCGTGGCTTGCGAATTTGGCTTCGGCGGCGAAGAGGGCGAAGGCTCCGATGATCATAGCGATGGCGGCGAAGCGCACGGGGAGCAGGTTGAGCGCGAAGGCGGCGAGCAGGATGAAGACGACTCCGACGGTTCCGGGAATGACAGCGCCGGGATTGTTGAATTCGGCGTAGAGAGCGAGCGCACCGATGGCCATGAGGATGAAGGCCACGTTGGGATCCATGATGTAGGAGAGGATGCGCTGCTTGAGCGTCATCTTGTAGTCGAGGATGGGCTCGTCTTTTTGGCCGCCGGTGCTGTCTTTGTCTTCCAGCGTCAGGGTGACGGTTGAGCCGTCGAAGCGCTTGATGGTCTTTCCGTTGAGTTGGTGGAAAAGGTCGTGTTCGGTGGGGGCGATGTATTCGATCAGGTGCTTGTCGAGGGCTTCCTGCTCGGTGAAGGACTTGGATTCGCGGACGGCACTCTCGGCTAACTCGACGTTGCGTCCGCGCTTGGCTACGACGGAACGCATGAGGGCTGCGGCGTCGTTCTCCATTTTCATCTTCATGACGTCGTCCATTTTTTGACCGAGGATGACGGGGTGGGCCGCGCCGGTGTTGGTGCCGGGGGCCATGGCGGCGACGTCGGCAGACTCGAGGATGAAGAATCCGGCGGATGCGGCGCGGCTTCCGCTGGGCGTGACGTAGATGATGACGGGGACGGGCGAGGCTACGATTTTTTCGATGATTTCGCGCGTGGAATCGACCAGACCTCCGGGGGTGTTGATTTCGATGAGGACGGCTTCGTCGTGATTGGCAGCGGCTTGCTGCAGGGCGCGGGCGACGTATTCGGCAGTCACGGGTTGAATGGCGTCATCGATGGCGACGCGCAGGACTTCGGCTGATGCGGCTATCGAGAGAAGCAGGAATAGGGCGAGGGTGAGAGCGAGTGGCTTCCTCGTTATTCTCCAGAGTTCTTTTTGAATCGTTTTCATGGCTGGGAACCGGGTTGGGCTTGCTCGGCTAGTCTGGCTCCGCTGCTGTTGGGATCGATGGCGGCGGCGTGGCGGAACTCGGCTTCGGCTTCGTTGGCGAATCCGTGGGCCTGGAGTTCTTTACCCAATTCGACGTGGAAGCGGGCGTGGGCGCGCGGATCGGATTGGGCGAAGCGCTGCTCTGCCCAACTACCCATCTGCATGGTCATCTGACGGAAAGCGTCTTCTTCGTAATTGCGATTGATGCGTTCGGGCGCGGTCTTCGATGTTGCGGCGGTGGGAACGATACTTCCGGCGGGCGGGGTGAGGGAGTCGAGCAACATTTTTGCTTCGGCATCGTTCGGACGATGATCGAGGGTGGCGTGGAATTCGCGGGCAGCGGCGGCGCGATCTCCGGCTTGCTCGAGGATTAATCCCATATTGAAGTGATAGTCGGCGTCGCTGGGATCGTTCTTGATGGCCTTCTCGAAATAATCGGCGGCCTTTTTCTGGCCGCGGCGGGCGGCGACCACTCCGAGATCGTTGTAGACCTCGGCGAGGGGCAGGCGAGCGGCGACGAACTCAAAGGCGTTTTCGGATTTAGCGAAGTCTCCGTGATCGAAGGCGGCGAGGCCGAGGTAGAAATTCGCTTCACGGGCGACGGCGGAATTGGCGGGGACCTGGCTGAGGGCGTTGATCGCCAGTTCATAAGCATGCTGCGTGTAGTAGGTCTTGCCGAGTTCGAGCCAGGCGGGGGCGTAATCCGGATTGAGGCGCGTGGCTTCGCGATAGTGCTGAATTTTTTCTTCGGCGGTTGCGGCGAGGAGTCCGCGAATGAAATTCTCGGTGGCGTCGAGGCGGACGGAGGCTACGGTGGAGATGTACTTTTCTTTCGTGGTGGAGAAGTCGGGATGAATCTGGCGGACGAGATCCCAGGCGAGAGCGGATTGCAGGCGGCCGAGATCGGCCAGGGCTCCGGATTCGTTCACGGCGGGCAAGAGTTTTTGTCCGCGCATGTCGAGCAATTGCGCAGAGGCGATGAGATGAGCGCCGTCGTATTTATAGGAGCCGAGGACGGCATAGTCGACATCCATTTGCTCGGCCAGGCGATAGAGCGTGGCGCGCGAGGGATGAACTCCGGCGGGCAATCCCTGGCGATCATAGGCGCGGAGACGCTCGTCACGGCTGGCAACGTAGAGGAGCGGGGAGTTGAGTTGCTCGTGGAAAGTTTCGGGGAAGGATTCTCCTAGCCACTCCAGGCCGGGAGTGGGGGATTCGTTCTCGAAGGGAATCACGACCATGGTTTTGCCTACCGGGGCAGGAGCGGGTGGGTCTTGGGCGCTTAGCGAGATTAGGAGAAGCAGCGGGGCTAAAGCGAGCGTTAGAGCGGCTGGGACGGCGGCGTTTCACGACTGGATGATTATAGCTTTGATGAGGGCGTAAGAGGCGGGAGGGTGTAGGGGCCTTTGACTCCGCGCAGGATGACATTTGGTTAAGGTTCTCGGCGCTTAGAATTAGACCGCCAATTTTGGTTTTATTTTTTCGTTTTGTGCATTGGAGGTGGCGGATTGGGATTGGATCCAGCCGGGTAGTTCGTCGCTGCCGGTGATGAGGCGGGCGCCGCGTTCATAGGTGAAATAGGATGCGGCCCACTGGATCATGACGATTACTCGATTGCGGAATCCGATGAGAAAGAAAATGTGCACGAAGAGCCAGGCCAGCCAGGCGAAAAATCCGGATAATTCAAACTTGCCGAATTGGGCTACGGCGGCGGCGCGTCCTATGGTGGCGATACTGCCTTTATCGAAATAGTGAAACTCGCGGCGCGGTTCATTTTTGAGATCGCGAGCGATGGTCTGGGCTACGAAACCACCTTCTTGGATGGCGACGGGAGCCACACCCGGCAGCAGGTTGCCGGTCTTGTCTTTGAGGCTGGCGAGGTCGCCGATTACGAACACTTCGGGATGTCCGGGGATGCTGAGGTCAGGGTGTACCTGGACGCGTCCGGCGCGATCGAGGGGAACGCCTAGCTTTTTGCCTAGCGGGGATGCGGCGACTCCGGCGGCCCAGAGGATGACCTGCGCCGGGATCTTTTCGTTGTTCGACCAGACGGCGCCGGGCTCGATGTTGTTAACCATGCGCGAGGTGCGGACCTCCACGCCGAGGTGCTCAAGTTGTTGCTTGGCTTTGGCAGAAAGGGATTCAGAGTAGGAGGGCAGAACGCGCGGTCCGCCTTCGATGAGGAGAATGCGGGTCTGGCTGGGATCGATGAAACGGAATTGGCCCTTCATGGACTGACGCGCGATTTCTGCCAGCGTTCCGGCTAGTTCGACGCCGGTGGGACCTCCGCCTACGACCACGAATTGCAGGGGAGAACACATGGCTCCGCTCGAGGTGTCGCGCTCGGCGAGTTCGAAGGCGAGCAGAACGCGGCGGCGGATTTCGGTGGCGTCTTCGACCATCTTAAGGCCGGGAGCCCAGGGTTCCCATTCGTCATGGCCGAAATACGTGTGGGTCGCGCCCGAGGCTATGACGAGGTAGTCGTAATCCAGCGTTTGTTCTTTGGCGATAACTTTTCTGTGGGTGAGGTCGAAGTCGGTGACTTCTTCAAGTAACACATCAACGTTCGAATACTTGCGCATGATCCAGCGGATGGGAGCGGCGATTTCGCTGGGCGAGAGTCCGGCGGTCGCGACCTGATAGAGCAGGGGCTGGAAGGTGTGATGATTTCTGCGGTCGACGAGGGTGAGCTGAACGGGGAGACGGGCGACATGCTGGGCGGCGGTGAGGCCTCCGAAGCCAGCTCCTACGATTACGATTCGAGGTTTCGAGTTGGTCGGCATGGGTTTCTGCGTGCCTGCTTTCGGGTGCACCTAATATAGAGATCATTTGGCAGGATTTAAAGTTTCAAGCTTTTGGGATCGGAAGAACTTTAGACTTTGAAACCTTATACACTTCTTCTTCACATTTGAACGCTCATTGATGACCTTTTGATGACATTGGAGCAACCTAGTTCGTCCGCCGCGCGGTTTCTTCTGCCTTCGGTTCGCGACATTATTTTCATTTTCTTGTTCTGGTCGATATTGGCGGGGCCGCTGTCGAATCGTCCGCTGGCGGATGCGGATATCGGCTGGCAAATCCGAACCGGCGAGCTGATTCTGAAGACGCATGCGCTGCCGCGAACGGATCCTTTTTCGTCGACGATGCAGGGACAGCCGTGGTTCGCCTGGGAATGGCTGTACGACGTCTTGCTGGCGGTGCTGCACCAGGCGGCGGGATTGAACGGAGTGGTCTGGCTTTGCGCGCTGGTGGTGGCGGGAGTTTTCGCTTTTTTGCTGTCCGAGTTGATGCGGCGCGGCACCGGACTTTTGCTGGCGATTTTCTTGATGTTGCTGGCGGAGGCGGCTTCGACGATTCATTTGTATGCGCGTCCGCATATTGCGAGTTGGGTCTTTTCTTTGCTGTGGTTTGTCGTGCTGGAGCGATGGGAAGGTTGGGACAGCGCCGAGCGCGGCCGCTTGCCGCGATGGATTTTCTGGTTCTTTCCGCTATCGATGTTGCTGTGGGTGAATCTGCATGGCGGCTGGCTGCTTGGGATGGCACTTTTGGCCGTTTATTGTTTCGCGGCATTCGTGGAGAGTTTGCGCTCTCCGGATGCGTTCGCGCGGATTCGCGCTGCTCACCGCTCTCGTGCGATGGCATGGGCGTGGATCGCGGCGGCTGCGGCTTCTCTGGTGAATCCTTTTGGGTGGCGATTGCACTGGCATATTTATCGCTATTTGACGGATCGCTACCTGATGGACCGGATCGATGAGTTCCACTCGCCGGATTTTCATGGCTGGGCGCAACGATGTTTTGCGGCGATCCTGCTGTTGCTGGTGATCGGGTTGGCGGGAAATCGCAAGAAGGTGCGTCTGAGCGAGTTGCTGGTGGCGCTGCTGGCTACGTACGCGGCATTTTATTCGACGCGCAATCTTCCGGTTTCTTCGATGCTGCTGGCGCTGATTGCGGGTCCGATTTTGTGGCAGAGCTTTGTGGCACTCGCAGATCAGCCGGGTGCGTGGCGGTGGTTGCGCGCGGGTGCTGGCGTGGTGTCGAAATTCTCGGAGCGGATGGGCGCGCAGGAGATGGAACTACGCGGGCATTTGTGGCCAGTGGTTTCGGTGGCGCTGGCGTTGGCCATTTGCCTGCGGGGTGGAAATGTTGGATCACACTCGGTGATTCGGGCGCAGTTTGATCCGCAGAAAATGCCGGCGGGAGCGGTGAATTTTCTGGAGGGGGAATGGCGAGATGGAGCTGGAACCGAGCCCATCTTTTCGACGGATTCTTGGGGAGGGTATCTTATCTACAGGATGTATCCGGCGCGCAAAGTTGTTTTCGATGACCGTCATGATCTTTACGGTGCAGGACGAATTCGCGAGTATCTAACGTTGGCGCGGGCAGAGGCGGGATGGCGAAACGTGATCGACGGCGGCGGCGACGGCGTGCCGATTCGAACTTCTCCAATTCGCACCATACTTTTTCCGGCTGGGTCGACGTTGGTGAATTTGCTGCGCGAGGTGCCGATGGAGTGGCGGGTGGTCTACGAAGACAAGGTGGCGGTGGTGTTGGAGAGACGTTAAGTGTTGAGAAACCGTGGTAAATGGGGATTTCTCGACTCTGTGCAACCTGGGGCAACGGGCGTCATCTGATGTAATTGAGTTTGGTGCGGGCAAGGCGAGAACTACCAGGAGAGCCCATCCAAATCTCGCGCGGTACTTCTAGGAACGGAACATATGCGGGTCTCACCTGTACGCCGATGTATCGACGGATGTTCGGAGTGCTGCCGATGAAGGCGCAGTGTTTACCCTTCCAGCAGATTCCGCATACTTCACGCCTCTTTCTTGATTACCTTTCTTTTATTCCTTCGGTTCATGGCTTTTATGCGCGCTCGCCGATTTTTTCTGAGTGGATGAAAGATGAAGCCGGGCGTGTGGCTTACGATGACGCGCGGCGCGCGAAGGTGAGCGAAATTCTTGAACGGCAGAATCGTGCCTGGGGCGCGTCGGCTAAGACTCTGGCGAATATTGACCGTTTGCGGCGGGGAGCGGTGGCGGCGGTCACGGGACAGCAGGTCGCGCTGTTTGGCGGTCCGGTATTTTCGATTTTTAAGGCGTTGACGGCGGTTAAGTTGGCGGAAGAGGCGACGGCGGCGGGAGTGGAGTGCGTCCCAATTTTCTGGCTCGCGACTGAGGACCATGATCTGGCCGAGGTCAATCATGTTGGGCTCGCTTCGGAGTACGGATTGCCGGAGACAGTCACGACGGCGAGCCGCGGAGTTGAGGATGCTCCGGTGGGAGCGGTGAAGTTTGGACCGGAGATCGAGGCAGCGGTGGAGCGCGCGGCAGCGTTGTTGGGGGATACCGAAGTTACGAAGTGGGTGCGGGAGGCATATCGTCCGGGCGAGACTTTGGGGAGTGGGTTTGCGTTGCTGTTTGCCCGGCTCTTTGCGGAGTGGGGAGTGATACTGCTCGATCCCTCCGATAAAGAATTTCACGAGTTGGCGAAGCCGCTGTTTCGCGCGGCGATCGAGCGGGTTGGGGAACTCGATGATGCATTGCTCGCTCGGGGCAAGGCGATTGAGGCGGCGGGATATCACCAACAGGTGAAGGTGACTGCGGCGAGCACACTTCTTTTTGAAGTGAAGGATGGGGCGCGCACGGTGGTGCGGCGGCGGGCTTCGGCGACGACTGGCCATGGCGGCGATTTTGTGGTCGGCGAGGAACGGGTTTCGCCGGAAGAGTTGGTGAGGCGGATTGAAGCGGCTCCCGAGAAGTTTAGTCCGAATGCGCTGCTTCGTCCGGTGATGCAGGATTATTTGTTGCCAACGCTGGTGTACACCGGCGGTGCGGCTGAGGTTGCATACTTTGCGCAGGCTGCGGTGGTTTACGAAAAATTGCTGGGACGAGTGACGCCGATTCTGCCGCGTTTTTCTGCGACGCTGATCGAAGCGAAGCCGGAGCGGATTTTGAGTCGCTATCAATTGACGCTGCCGGAAGTTTTGCAGGGTCCGGAAAAAGTGAGGGAAGTGATTTCGGCTCGGTCGTTGCCGCCAGATTTGCAGGCTCGTTTTTCGGGGGCTTATGCGAGTGTGGAGGAATCGATGACGGCCCTTCGCGATTCGATCGGCAATCTGGATTCGACGCTCATTGATACGGCGGACAGCGCCCGCGACAGTATGACGCACCAGATCGACCGGCTGCGGGCGCGCGTCGCTCGGGCGGAGCAACAGCGCAATGAGGTGGTTACGCGGCACGCGGATGCTGTGAGCTCGGCTTTATTTCCGAACAAGTCGCTGCAGGAGCGGGAAGTTGCGGGGGTTAGTTTTGTGGCGCGGTATGGGGTGGGGTTGCTGGCCAGTCTTTATGAGCATATTCATCCGGATTGCCATGATCATCAGGTGATTGAGGTGCAGTAGCGGGGCGCCGCTATGCTGCGATTCTTTTTCAGGGTTCTAATACCAACTTATCGGTTACTTCTTTTTCTACGGCCGGTCTCGAGTAGAGTAGCGGGAAATATTCGCCGGCGTCCCACATTTGCATCAAGTCGTTGTAATGCCTCGCTCCGGGCTGGCCGCTCTGGCCGGGTGTGTTGACGGCTGCGGATTGATCCCAATTGCTGGTGTCTAGAATTTCGCGATAGCTGGCGCCGACGCGCTGCTCCCAGGAATCGCCTTCCATGTCGGTGGCATTTACGGTGTAGGCGTCGCCGGGACGCGGCAAGGGGCCGAGGTCGAAGAGGGCTTTCGCGTCTGGCTCCTGGTCTAGCGCGTGGCGGAAATGGATGGTGTGTATTTTTCCCCAGGACCATTTTGTGGGATCACTGCCTAACAGATTTTCCAGTTCTTTGCGGGCTGAGAGAAGAGTGCTGGAGAGAATCTGATCGCGGGCGGCGATGGGATTGTTGCCGAAAATATTTGCGTCGGGGGTGGTGACGATTCTGAGGACAGTGTTGGGCTCAAGGTCGGCGTAGGGCGTGCTTTCTTTTCCGGATATTAGTTTGGTCACGGCGCGGGTTATGTGTTGGAGCCAGACTTCGTACAGAACAGCTTCCGAGGAATCTCGAGTCAGGCGCGCATCCCATTGCAGAAAGTTTGTTAGCTGCGGATCGTTTTTCAGCGACGTGTTGCGCAGAAGTTCTTGAAGTTTGCGGGCGGGCAGGGAAGTGATATCGGTTTGCAGGGACTCCATGTCATGCATGGTGAGCTTGTGCTGGCCTTGTT
Source organism: uncultured Acidobacteriaceae bacterium (assembly GCA_963807725.1). Lineage (GTDB taxonomy): Bacteria > Acidobacteriota > Terriglobia > Terriglobales > Acidobacteriaceae > Acidiflorens. The sequence continues at coordinate 78,330 of CAWECL010000012.1, read as the reverse complement.
TGCCGGTTTCGATTACGGAATTGATGCGCGCGACGCGGTAGGCGGGAGACCATTCGAAGCCGACGTTGTAGGGATAGCGGTCGGGAATCATTTTGTGATTGGCGGTGGCGACGAATCCGCTGGCGGGATTGAAAAAGTGCGGCAACTCGGATGCGGGGACAAAGCCGGTCCAGTTGTAATCGCCGGCGCCGGGAACGGGGAGCAGGCCGGTCCATTTACGGATGGGAGCCAGTCCGGCGGAGTGTTCGCCGATGTTGCCAGCGTCATCGGCATAGACGATATTTTCGGAGGGAACTTTCCAGCGCGGGATGGCGGCTTCGAACTGATCCCAATTTTCGGCGCGATCGATGGCCAGTGATGCGAGATAGCCGGCGGTTCCGGGCTCGCTTCCGACCCAGTGCAGAGCGAGGGCGCGTTTATTAGTGTTGTCCTGCCACAGAACGGGGCCGTGACGGGTGAATTTTAAATCGACTTCCGTGGGCGCTGCGCCTTTTACCAGAAACTTTTCCCGGCGAACCTCCATCTTTTCCCAACCCGACTCTGTTTTGTATTCGAGCGGATTCGTGGGATTGAGTTCTTCCAGGTAGAGGTCCTGCTGATCGAGGCCGAAGATGGTGAATCCCCAGGCTATGTGTTGATTGTGGCCGAGGGCCACGCCGGGCAAGCCGGGTTCGCCGGCGCCGATGACGTCCCATCCGGGGGCGACTAAGTGAACCATGTAGCGCAGCGAGGGCAGACCGATGACGCGGTGCGGATCGTTGGCCAGGAGCGGTTTGCCGGTGGCGGTAAGTGCACCGGAGATGGTCCAGTTGTTGCTGCCTTCGCGAGCATGCGCGGGGAACTCGATGCGGTGATCGCTGCCGATTAAATTCTTCAGCAAGCTGGATGAGAGTCCGGAGAGATCGATGCCGGGTGCGAGATCGAGGGCTACGGGGGGATCGAAGTCGAAAAGCCTGGCGGCCTTTTCCGCGCCGAGGTCGGTGAGCGCTTGCGCGTGGTCGAGTTCGCTGAAGGCGTTGCCGGTCATGGCGAATGCGGCCATGCGATTGAGACAGTCCTCGGGAGACCAAGTGTAGGGCGTGAAGCCGGCGAGTTGGAATTCTATGGGGAGTCCGGGACCGGCGGGCGCGGTGAGGCTTGCGATGTAAGAGTTGATGCCGTCGGTGAAGGCGGTGAGAATAGCTTGCGTGTCGGGCGCGTAGCTTTCGTATTCCGCTTTCATGTCTCCGCGATAGCGCAGAGCGCGGGCGTTGATATCTCTCGCGAGCGCGGAGGGACCCAGAACTTCGGCGAGGCGTCCTTCGCCGGCGAGCTTCCAGAGTTCCATTTGAAAGAGTCGATCCTGGGCGGCGACTACTCCCTGCGCGAAGAAAAGATCGTGCTGGTTTTCGGCGTAGATGTGGGCCACTCCCCAGCGATCGCGCAGAACGTGGACGGGTTGCTGCAGTCCGGCCATGCGCAGCGTACCAGACACGGTGGCTAGAGCCTTGTGGGCGACGGGGGTCAGGTCGGCCTGTTGCATGAGATGGGAAAAGGCCTGGTAGCGGTCGTTGTGTTTTGCGGGTTCGGCGTGGGAGTCTACGTCGAGCCGCATGACTATGATGGGTTGGTCTTGCTTAGCCGCTGGCCATACCGGCAAGGCCGGTCCGTTGGGATCTGCGTTTTTCACGAAGTTTGCGAAGTATTGCTGCATCAGGTCTGAGATTTTGTAGTCGTCCGCCGTCCAGGCGAAGACTTTGTTGGTCGAGAGATTTCCCAGCGCATACTCGATTTCCGCGGAATGCTCGGCGCCGCCGGGCGGCGAAGCGGCCGGTGCTTTTGCGCTCGCGCTTTCTGCATTCTTGTTTGCGTCCGCTTTGATGACTCCACCGGCCCGCCCCGGCGTTGCGCCTTGCATCTCGGGCGTCATTGGAGGGCGCGGGCGCGCATAGAAATAACGATAAACGGCAGTGTCTCCGGTTTGCACTTGCAGGTTGAACCAATTCCACGTGCTGTACGCGATATGGTAGTCGCTGGCGAGTTCTGTCGCCGACTGGATGACCTCGGCATTTGTGGATGCTGGGTATAGCTTCAGAATTTCGTCGGCACGATTGCCATAGAGTTTGCGGACGGCTTTGACATAATTTTCTGGCGTCGGTGCAGCTTTGCCGAGTAAGTCTTGCCATGGTGCTTCTTCGGAATTCCATCCAACAAGTAAGGGAACATGCGCCTGCTTTCCCCCGGCGAAAACTGTGAAGGGGTCCTCGGGCAAGAAATAGCCGTCGATGGCGATGCGGAATCGCTCGACACTGTCTCGGCTAGTTGCCTTGTAGAGTTGCTCGGTGGTCATGGCGCGAAGTTGTTTCAAGGATGTGGCCCCAACGCTGTTGGCGAATTGGAGACCTTGCTGCTCGGCTTGGGCGAGTGGGACGGCGGAAAGGGTTCCGAGAATGGATCCGCTTTCGCCGATTGCGCCGTTGATCAAATCCTTCGAAAGCGGCGAAGCCATTTGCGCGCTTACAGAGATCGATCCCGCTGACTCGCCGCCGATGGTCACCCGTTTCGGATCGCCACCAAAGGCCGCGATGTTCTTTTGCACCCACTGCAGAGCTGCATTTTGATCGAGCAAAGCGTAGTTGCCCGATGCGTGCTGCGGGGATTCTTTGGTGAGGTCGGGGTGGGCCAGGAATCCGAATAGGCCGAGACGATAGTTCATGCTGACGAAGACGATGCCGCGCTTGGCCAGGCTCTCGCCGTCATAGCGTGGCTCGGAACTGTCGCCTGCGACGAATCCTCCACCGTAGAAGTAAACCAATACCGGCAAGCCTTTCGCTGTTTCAGTCGTTTGTCGGGGTCGGCGGGCGTCCAGACATTGAGGTAGAGGCAGTCTTCGCTCATGCCGTTCGACCGGAAATTCATGTCGCCGTAAACGGGATGCTGCATGCAGCGCGGGCCGAATTGAGTTGCGCGGCGGACGCCCTTCCAATTCTCGGGCGGCTGTGGCGGTTTCCAACGCAGATTGCCGATGGGAGGTTGGGCGAATGGAATGCCTTTGAAGCTACGGACTCCCGATGCCTGCTTGCCGCTGCCTTCGACGATGCCGGTTGAAATCTGGACACGGTCGGGAAGTGAGGCTGCGAGCATGATTCCAGAGAGCATGATCGCCGTGAAGAGTAAAAAACGGACGGAATACTTTCGTGGATCGTGTTGGATTACTGGTTGAGGCGGCATCGCTCGATCAGGCATTGAGAGAGTATAGCGATTCAAATCGGCGGGGCTGGTTTTATCACTCGAGGTTTATTAGTCGAACACTAGAAGTTACGTGCGTGTGGATCACAGATCTCAAGACGAAAAATTGTGGGTTAAACTGAAAAAACGCCGATGCATTAAGAGGAACAAGTCGTTTATGGCTCAACTGCGAGTTGTCGTTCTGTGGCACCAGCACCAGCCTTTTTATAAGGATCTGGTGACCGGGCGGTACCGGCTGCCTTGGACGCGGCTGCACGCGCTGAAAGATTATTACGGGATGGTGAAGCTGCTCGATGAGTTTCCGCAGGTTCATCAGACATTTAATTTGGTGCCCTCGCTGGTGACACAGATTCAAGATTACGCTTCAGGCGATGCGCAGGATCCGTTTCTAGAGATTGCCAGCAGGCCGGCGAAAGACCTGACCCTGGAAGAGCGGCGATTTGCGCTGCGCTATCTGTTTCAGGCGAATCATACGAATGTGATTGGGCGGTATCCGCGGTACCGCGAGTTGTTGCAGAAATTTCAGACGGCGGGGGATTCGGCGGACCAAGCCGAGAAGTATTTTCAGCCGCAGGATCTGACGGACCTGCAGGTGCTGTCGCAGATTGGATGGTTCGACGAGTTTTTTCTGGCAGAGAAAGACGTTGCAGAGTTGATCCGCAAAGAGCGTAACTATTCGCTCGAGGATCAGCGGTTTGTGATGGCGCGGCAGCGGGAACTGCTGGGCCGCGTCTTACCGGTGCATGCGGAAGCGGCGAAGAAAGGTTTGATCGAGATTTCGACTTCGGCTTTTTATCATCCGATTCTGCCGCTGGTTTGCGATACGAACATGGGAGCGGTTTCGTCGCCGGGACTTCCGTTGCCGCAGAATCGATACCGGCGTCCCGATGATGCTCGCGAGCAATTGCGGCGCGGACTGGATCTGCAAGAGGAAGTCTTTGGCCTGCGGCCGCAGGGAGTTTGGCCGTCCGAGGGTAGCGTTTCGGAAGAAGCTTTAGGGATCGCCCACGAGTTGGGCGTGCAATGGATGGCGACGGATGAAGGCGTGCTGGCGCGGACTTTGGGCACGAGCTTTTCGCGCGATGGATATGGTCATCTGAACTCGGATGGAGCGCACCGGCTCTACACGGTCTATCGATATGAAAACATCTTCGAAAACAAAGACACGCGGATGAATTTGCTTTTCCGCGACCACACGCTTTCGGATCTGATTGGTTTTGTTTATTCGGGAATGCCCCCGCAGGACGCCGCGAATAATCTGATCCACAAAATCAAGGAGTCGGCGAAGCCGGTGATCGACAGCGGGCAAGATGCTGTGGTCCCAATCATTCTCGATGGTGAAAATGCGTGGGAATATTATCCCCAATCGGGGCGCGAGTTTTTGCGGCGATTCTATGACGGACTGGGGAAGGATCCGGGAATTGAAGCGGTGACGGTATCTGAGGCGATTGCGCGGCATAAAAATGTTTCGCCTTTGAAATCGCTGGTGCCGGGATCGTGGATCAATGCGAATTTCAATGTGTGGATTGGGGCTCCGGAGGACAACAAGGCCTGGGATTATCTGTATCACGCGCGCAATTTTTATGAGCAGGCTGCGCCGGGTGCGACGGAGCAACAGCGCAAGCTGGCGTTCGAAGAGATCATGATCGCAGAAGGCAGTGACTGGAACTGGTGGTACGGGCCGGAGCACCACTCGGCGAACGATCGCGAGTTCGATGAACTTTATCGCAAACATTTGTCGAATGTTTATCAGGCGCTGGGCGGGACTCCGCCCGATTATCTGGCGCAGCCGATTATCGGGGGCGCGGCGCGGCCCACGTTTACGCCGCAGACGGCGTATATCCATCCCCATGTGTCGGGTGAAATGGTGCGGTACTTCGAGTGGATGGGCGCGGCGCGGTACACCGCTGATCAGCGCTCGGGCGCGATGCATGGCAAGCAGTTTCTGATGGACGAAGTGTTTGCCGGCATTGATGAGAAGTATGTTTATGGGCGGCTGGATTTCTGCGGCAAGGTTCCGACGGATGCGTTTGAAGTGGTGGTGAATTTGGAATCGTGGGCGAGTCAGACTGCTGGGGCGCAACGTGAATTGCGGTTGGGCGCGGTGCTGGATGGAGGGCGCATCCAGTCGTGGAAGGTCAAGGAGAAGGTGAAGGACGGCGCGAAAGAGTTGTTGGCGGATTCGACGAATGCGGGCGATGCGCGCGTAGCGCTGGTGAGGAATTTCGAGTTTCGGCTGCCCCTGACTTTTCTTCTGGCTGGACCACTTTCGAGCGATCGATTCGATGGGCAAACTGCGGTTGCGCTTCAGCATGTGGCAGAATCACCTGCCGGTTGACGCGTTGCCGGTGGAAGGCTGCATCGAACTCGATTTGTTGGCGGAAGAGGATCTGCTGGCCGTGGGCGGTTGATGCTGACGCGATTGAGCGGCAAGACTGGATATGCCAGGGAGAGGCTGCGGCGGCGGTATCGTCCTGATGAGATGAAGATTCTTTTCGTGGGTGAGGCGCCTCCTGCTTCGGGGCGCTTTTTTTATCAGGCGGATTCCGGACTCTATCGGGCTATTCGACAGACCTTTGTTGCCGCCTTCCCATTGCTTGAGGACGCGGAATTTCTCGAATCCTTTCGAGACCTTGGATGTTATTTAGTCGACCTCTGTGGAATGCCCGTCGATCGCATGGCGCCGTTGGAACGCACGAGAGCTTGCGTGGCAGGAGAGGTTCGGCTGGGCCGGGCCATTCGGCGGTTGCGGCCCAGGATCATGATTACGTTGGTCCGGTCGATCACTGCGAATGTTGCGCGGGCTCGAGTTCGGGCGGGGTGGACCGGAGTGCATCTTGAGCTTCCGTATCCCGGGCGATGGCACGCCCACCGGATTATTTTTGAACGGGAACTGGTGCCGGTTCTGCGCAGGGAAGTTGGGAAGCGGGCGCGGCTTTTTCGTGTGAAGTCGGAATAATCCGCCCATCACGTTTCGAACGCGAACAGCAGCCATCACGTGCTAAAAGACGGACGCAATGCAATGACTTAACAGCACGACTGACCGTCGTGCTCTTCCCGAACCTGCGCTTCCCAACGAGTGATAGTTCCTACTGGCCGGCTACTGGCGCGACCATTGTCATCGTCATCGGGCGATTTAATTCCATCACCATTTCTGTACCTGCGGGAAGCATGGCAGAACGGTGCTTGCCTAGCCAGTGGGCGACGGTTACGGTTGCGCCGATGGCTCCGCCGATGAGGAGGCCTTTGCCGCCGCCTGCTAAGCCGCCGATCAACATTCCTCCACCGGTGCCGATGCCGATTTCTGTGAGGTCGCGATTGTCGTGCCCGGCGCCTTTGAATTGGCCTTCGCTGTTGACGTCGGAGCCGTGTCCGGCGTTGGTGTCGACGAGGGAGGCGTTGAGCACGAATTTGTCTCCATTGGGGAGCACTACATTTTCGGGGAAGATGGCGATGGTGGGCTTGCCGGCGATGCGACGCGTTTCACTCGCCCTGGTGACGCGGCCTTCGACGGTAGCGCCGATCGGAATGATGGTTTTGCCGTCGAGCACGACGGGCTCGGTGACTCTGGCGGAAAAGGGATCTCCTACCTTGGAACTGAAGGTTGCGAGCGAGCTTTCGAGTTTCATCTTGACGGCGGTTCCGGTGGGGAGTGCGGTTTGTGCGGACGCGAAACTGGCGGTCAGGATGAGCGCTGCGAGAGAAAGTGGTTTTTTCATGTGCTCTGTTGCCTCCAAGATTCAGTTTTCAAGATTCAAACTACTTGTTTCAAGGCTCCCAGAACTTCGTCGAGCGGTGCGCGGTCGAGTTGGTTGTCGCCGCGATAGATGTAGCGCATGAAAGATCCGCGATCGATGATGAACGTGGCCGGACGCGCAATGTTCATGGCATCGGTGCCGAGGGCGTGATGGAGGCCGTAGGCTTTGGTCACGGAGCGATTCTCGTCGAGCAGAAAAACGCTGGCCATCGGATGCTTTTCGAAAAACCTCGCCGGTTTCCAGACGCCATCTCGCTTCTCCGCCGCGATGAACACGAGCTGCGCTCCTGCGGCTTCAATTTCAGACGTTCGCGACCCGAACTGAGTCATGCGCTTCACGCAGTTCGGTCACCAGGTGCCGCGCATGAACTCCAGAACCAACACGCCCTCGGCGAGAAGGCCACCGAGAGTAAATAGAGCGCTCGGACCGCGATTGGCCGCGGCCAGGGAAAAATCCGGGGCGCGGGAGCCGCTTTCGAGAGTGTCGGTGCGGTTCTTCATGTCGAGCGCGATCTGTAACTCGATACTGAATTTGACTTTAAGCGAGGTGGAAATCCGGAACAATAACGGATGGGGTTCGGGGAGGGGCTGAGCGCGGGCGCGTCCGATATAATTTTGCTTCACGCTCTTTGCAGATGCGCGTCTTAATTTCGACTCGGCTCGCGAGACGGCGGGATTGCTTTGCCGTTCGAGATTTTTCTGAAATCAATTTGACTTATAAAGGACTCACTTATGCCGAACAGCAGCATTGTAGATATTCGCGGACGCCAGGTACTGGATTCGCGTGGCAATCCGACGGTGGAAGCGGAAGTTTTTCTCGATGGCGGCGCGAGCGCGTCGGCGATTGTGCCGAGTGGCGCGTCTACGGGCGAGCATGAGGCGGTGGAATTGCGCGACGGAGATAAGAGTCTGTATCTGGGCAAGGGCGTACTAAAGGCGGTGGCTAATGTTAATGGCGAGATTGCGGAGGCCCTGAATGGAGTAGACGCGGCGGATCAGCGCTCGCTCGACGCGCGGCTGATTGATCTGGATGGCACTCCGAATAAGGGACGGCTGGGTGCGAATGCAATTCTGGCGGTCTCGATGGCGGCGGCGCGGGCTGCCGCGAACGCTTGCGATTTGCCGCTCTATCGTTATCTCGGCGGGGCGGGCGCGAATATTTTGCCGTTGCCGATGATGAATATCCTGAACGGCGGCGCGCATGCGGATAACAATGTCGACTTTCAGGAATTCATGGTGATGCCGGTGGGCGCTCCTTCGTTTTCGGAGGCGCTGCGTTGGGGCGTGGAAGTTTTTCATACCCTGAAGGGTGTGTTGAAAAAACGCGGTTACAACACGGCGGTGGGCGATGAGGGAGGGTTTGCTCCTTCGGTGAAGTCGAATGTCGAGGGGATCGAAGTTGTGCTGGAAGCAATTTCACAGGCAGGCTACAAGCCGGGCGAGGAGATTGCGATCGCGCTGGATCCGGCGGCGAGTGAGTTTTATCAGGATGGAAAGTATGTGTTCAAGAAGTCAGATAAGTCGTCGAAGAGTTCGGAGGAAATGGTTCGATATTGGGCAAAGTGGGCGAATGATTATCCGATTGTGTCTTTAGAGGACGGACTGGCCGAGGATGATTGGGACGGCTGGGCGATGCTGACGAAAGAGTTGGGCGATAAGATTCAACTGGTTGGCGACGACTTGTTTGTCACGAATGTGGAACGCTTGCAGCAGGGAATCGACAAGGGCGTCGGCAATTCGATTCTGATCAAAGTGAATCAGATTGGGACCATCAGCGAGACGCTGGACGCGATCGATCTCGCCCGGCGCAACGGATATACGTCGGTGATTTCGCATCGTTCTGGTGAGAGCGAGGATACGTTTATTGCCGATCTTGCGGTGGCTACGGGCGCGGGACAGATCAAGACCGGGTCGGCTTCGCGTACCGATCGAATCGCCAAGTACAACCAGTTGCTCCGGATCGAAGAGGAGTTGGGCGGGGCGGCGCGGTTTTTGGGAGTGGGGGCGCTGAACTATCGGGGGTGATATGCCCGACGAGGTTCTTGCCTGAATGGACAGAGACGCTCTTCTTCGCAAAGCAAGACATCCAGCGTTTGTGCCGCCTGACGATCTCGACGTGAAAATCTGGCGGTACATGGATCTCACCCAATTCGTGAGCATGCTAGAAGAGAAGGGTGTGCTTTTTGTTCGAGCGGATCTTTTCGATGACAAGTTTGAAGGAACGATGTCGAGGCCTCTCCACGATTTTCTACAGGAGCGATCATGGGATCCGCAGCAGCATGCCGAGCAGCTTCGACTGACGAAGGGTTGGACCTTTGTCAGCTGCTGGCACATGAACGATGTCGAGTCTGCCGCCATGTGGAAAATATATTCGGCATCAAAGGAGTCAGTATGCCTGCAAACAACGTTCGCGCGGTTGCGGGACGTACTCCCAGAAGATGTGTACATAGGCGTGGTCAGCTACATTTTGTATGACAGGGACAAAATACCCGCGTCTAATGTTTTTTGGCCTTTGACGTACAAACGTAGGTCTTTTGAGCACGAGCGAGAGTTGAGGGCTGTTTGGAGCAACATGGCTGCGATCAGTTCGGCCGGCCCCGCCGTCGCTGCTGGCTTGGAATACCAACCGGACCCTCAAGAATGCGTCTGGAAACCTGTGGACCTTAGCGCTCTGATTGAGAATATTTTTGTATCGCCGACGGCCAAGCCTTGGTTCTCGGAGTTGGTCCGAAAGGTTTTGCGTACCTACGGTCTCGCTGTTCCGGTGCAGCAGTCCGATCTCGCAGCGCAGCCTCTGTTCTGAACCCGGAGCCTGTACTGCCACCTACTTGACTAAGTCCATGACTAAGTTATAATGGGTCATGGAAGTCAATATCCACGAAGCCAAAACCCACCTCTCCCGCCTTCTGGAACGGGTCGCGATGGGCGAAGAAGTCGTGATCGCCAAGGCTGGGACTCCGGTAGCGAAACTTGTCCCTGTAAAGACTCGCCCGAAAAAGAGGGTGCTCGGGTCGGCCAAGGGGGAGTTCACCGTTCCGGATGATTTCAACGATCCCTTACCCAAGGAGATCGAGGATCTCTTCTACGAATGAAGGCTCTTCTCGATACGCACACATTCCTCTGGGCAATCGCGGAGGAAGGGAAGCTCTCGCGTCGGGCTCAACAGATCTACACCGGACACAATGACCTCTGGTTGAGTGTGGTCAGCGTATGGGAGATTTTGATCAAGGTGCAAGCCGGGAAGCTTCCTTTGCCTGAGCCGGCGGGACGGTATCTGGGGAAAAAGCTCTCGCAGAACCGGATCGAAGTTCTACCCATCACGTTGGATCATGTGCTTAAGACCGAATCGCTGCCACTCCACCATCGCGACCCATTTGACCGGTTGCTCATTGCGCAAAGTATCGAAGAAGGATGGCCGATCATCACTGCCGATCCGTGGTTCGCACGTTATCCGGTTGAAGTGATCTGGTAGCTCGGGCCGGCTACTAGAACCCCATCCTGTCATCCGCGGACGGGCCGTAGGTAGCCGGCACCGGCCGTTCATTCAATCGCAGATATACGCCGAGTTGGGCGCGGTGATGGACGAGGTGATTGAGGAACATTTGGCGATAGGCTAAGAAGCGCGATCCCTTGAATATGGTCTTGTCGCCGAAGCTGAGCTTCCAGTTCTGCGTCCAGGCTTCGTCGGGCAAACTTGCCAGTGCGGCGCGGCCCTTGGCGGCGCCTTCATCGAAAGCCTTGAGAAGTTGCTCCGGGGACTCGAATTCGAGCCGGGTGCGGGGGCCGGCGGAGAAATCATACGATGGAGTCGTCAGAACGGTGACTCCGAAGCCAGCTAGTTCCGCTACGTGCGGCGCGAGCCTGCCGAGGGGCATGGATTTCGGATGGGGCACAAAATCTTTTTTGTCGAGGGGCACGCCTTGCAGCATGGCGCGCGTTTTTTTCATTTCTTCGTCAAATTCCGGCAAAAGAAGATCGGTGGTGGGCATGGATTGTTCTCCGCGTGTTGATTATAAAGTGTTCTGAAGATTTGAATCCGTGGCGCTTCTCCTATAGATTCTTGTTTCACTCGATTTTCTTCGTGTCTCGCGCCTCCGTGGTGGATTTTCTCTCGGAAGCCACAAGCAAAAGCCAGGAGCATCAGCAATCTTATGCCTCGTCCAAAACCTCTCGTTCTTGTCATCCTCGACGGCTGGGGATACCGCGCTGAAACTAAGGCTAACGCTATCGCGCTGGCCCGCAAGCCTACTTATGACCGGCTGTTGCGGGAGTATCCGAACACGCTGATTCACACCAGCGGTCCGTTTGTCGGACTCCCCGAGGGCCAGATGGGGAATAGCGAGGTTGGCCATCTGAATATGGGCGCGGGACGGATTGTGCACATGGATATCACGCGCATCGATCTGATGATTCAAAACGGAGAATTCTTTTCGCATCCAGTGCTGGTCAAGGCGATGAAGAATGCGCGTGGCGATGGGCGCAGGCTGCATCTGTTTGGGCTGGTGTCAGATGGAGGCGTGCACTCGCGGCAGGAACATCTTTACGCGTTGCTGAAAATGGCGAAGCAGCAGGGAGTGGATCGAGTTTTTGTTCATGCCTTCATGGACGGACGCGATACTTTGCCGACGAACGGGGCAGGGTATCTGGAAAAACTGCAGCAAAAAATGCGCGAGTATAGCTCCGGCAAAATCGCCAGCGTCAGTGGACGGTATTACGCTATGGACCGGGACCGGCGCTGGGAGCGGATTCTGAAGGCTTACAGTGCGATCGTTGAGGGTCGGGCGGAGGGCGGCACTCAGGTGGATGCGGTTGCCGGCATGAAGCAGTCGTATAACAAAGATGTCACGGACGAGTTTGTGGTCCCGTTTGTTTGTACCGATGAGCACGGTCAGGCGCTGGCTACGATCGGGGACGATGATTCGTGTATTTGCTTTAACTTTCGCGCGGATCGTGTGCGGCAGATTACGCGCACTCTTTGCCGCAACAGCGGATTGAATGAATCGGGTGGGCGCGATTTGCCAGGAGCGGAGGATCTTGACGCCACAATTCCTCGCGCGGGAGTTCCGAACAATCTCAAGTACGTTTGCATGACGCAATATGACAAGAATTTCAAATTGCCGGTGGTGATTCCTCCGGAGTCGATGGCGAATATTCTGGCGAATGTGATGGGCGGGTTGAATATGCGCAATCTTCGCGTGGCTGAGACGGAAAAATATGCGCACGTCACTTACTTTTTCAATGGCGGTGTGGAGCAGCCTTTTCCGGGAGAGGATCGCGTGCTGGTGCAGTCTCCAAAAGTAGCTACTTACGATTTAAAACCGGAGATGAGCGCTGCGGGAATTGCCGAGGCGGTGGTGAAAGCTGCAAACGATAGCGCGTTTGATGTCGTTATCGTTAACTTTGCCAACGCCGATATGGTGGGACACTCGGGCAAACTCGAGCCAACGATTAGGGCGGTTGAGACCGTGGACGCCTGCCTGGCGCAGATTGAGAAAGCGGTGCGGGCTCGCGGCGGGGCGATGCTGATTACCGCTGATCACGGGAACGCGGAGATGATGGTTGACCCGGTCACAGGTGGTCCGCATACGGCGCATACGACGAATCCGGTGCCGTTTATAGTTATCTCGGACGACGCTCAGCAATACACACTGAAACCGAACGGTTCGCTGCGCGATATTTCTCCGACTATGCTTGGCATGCTGGGGATTACGGACCCGCATGAGATGACGGGCTCGGATTTGCGCGCGAAGAAGAGTTGAGCGGCTTGTGGATCGGATACCGCAACTCGGCGAACCGCGTCTGGCCATCATGCCTTGCGGTGCAGTTCCCAAACCATGAAAATTCTGATCGCGGTTCACCATCCGTTTGATCAATGGAACGCGCCGGCCTGGCTGCCGGAGCGATTGGGGGATGAGTTTCCTCAACTGAAGGTGGTGCTCCTTCCTGATTACAAGCGCGTGGATGCAGAAATTGTTGATGCGGACATTGTGGTTGCCTGGTCGCTTCGTAGGGAGCAAATTTCGGCCGCGAAGAAGTTGAAGTGGATACACTCTCCGGCGGCGGCGGTGAATCAACTTCTGTTTGCAGAACTCGTCGAGAGCGAGATTGTTCTCACCAATGCGCGCGAGGTGCACGGACCGGTGGTGGCGGAGCATGTCATCGCGCTGATTTTTGCACTGGCGAAGAAGATTCCAGGATCGGCCCGTCTGCAGGAAAAACATATTTGGGGTCAGCAGATTTTGTGGGACCAGCTTCCGAGAATTCGAGAAGTTGCGGGCGCGACGCTGGGGATGGTGGGGCTGGGAAGCATCGGGCGTCCGGTGGTGAAGAGCGCGAAGTCTCTGGGGATGAGAGTGATGGCGGTGCGCGAGCATCCGGAGAAGGGAAGTGAAGGTGCGGATGTTGTTCTCGGGCCGTCTGAGATTGACCAGGTTTTTCGGCAAGCCGACTACGTCGTGCTGGCCGCGCCGGTGACGGCGGGGACGCAGGCGATTGCTAATTCCGCGCGGCTGGCGCTGATGAAGGCGGAGTCTTGCCTGATCAATGTGGGGCGAGGGCCGCTTGTGGATGAGGCTGCGTTAGCTGTGGCTCTGCGCCAGAAAACGATTGGCGGCGCGGCGCTGGATGTATTTCCAAAAGAGCCGCTGGAGGCTGACTCTCCGCTTTGGGACTTGCCCAATCTGCTGATTACTCCGCATACTGCGGCGCTGACGGATAAGTTATGGGAGCGGCATTATGCGTTGTTCTCGGAGAACCTGAGGCGGTATTTGGAAGGAACGCCACTGCTGGCGGTGGTAGATAAGCGCAAGGGATATTAGCGAACGCTGCGGTTCGGGTTTCTACTTGGGGAGCCAGTTTACAAATTGAGCTGCGGCGCATCCGGTGGCTATGATGTCCAGCCGGACGCGGCGGATTTCCCATTGTTGGGTTGCGACTGCCAGGGCGACGGTGAGCCAGATGAAGGCCTCGAAATAATAGTAGTAGAACGTCATGGGTTTAATGGCGATGGCCCATTGCATGACATGCGCGAAGTAGAGAGCGGGTAACAGCGGTTTTCGCTGCCAGAGCAGAGCAGCCACGGCTGCCAATCCGAGGACTCCGATCACAGGATTGCCGACGAGGTAGAAAAGACTGGGTTGAGGCTGGATCCGGAAAATCCAGGACCACCACACCTCCCCCAGCCTGGGGTCGCCTTTGGCGTGGCGATGAAAATCCAAGATGAACTTATTGGCGGCGAAGAAGTAGCGAGCACTTCGGTGTTCGCGCATAAGAAGTGGGATCCAGGTCAGGGTGTAGACAGGGATTGCGACTGCGAGCATGGTTACGATGCGCTTGACGAACGGACGGGTATAAACCGCGGCGTAGGCGAGGCAAACGGCGAAACCGACCGCACCACACCATCTGGAGGCGATGGACAGTCCAAATAGTGCCCCGCTGCAGGCGAACCATGCGGTGCTTTCTTTCTCTCCCTCTTTTTGCCTCCCTCTTTGCATCGCGACGACGAATACCCCCACGGCGGCGACTTCAAAGGCCAGTTCGAAAATAGCCAGCATGGCGACGCGGCTCATCACGAACCAAAACCCGTTCACTATGACGAGCAACCATGCCACGTAAGCGGTGCGTAAGTTATCTGTCAATCGCAGGGCGAGGCGGAACGCAGACAGGGCGAGCAGGGCTCCTGCAATAGCGGAGGGGAAACGCCAGCCAAAGGGACGGTCTCCAAATATTTTGATGGACAAGGCGATGAAGTATTTGGCGAGAGGCGGATGTTCGGGATTGACGGATGGCGTTCCTGCGATGAAGTTGCGCGCCGCCCCGATGTAGGCAGGTTCGTCAAAGGTCATGGGGGCGGCGGATATTCCGATAACCAGAATGGCTAAGCTGAGTAAGAACACCATCGAGTATCGGTTCACGGGAGTCATGGTTCCGGTTCGCGTTAGAGGGCGAAGCCTTATTTTTCAACGGAGTAAAATGCGGGGACAATATCTCCAAAGTCACATCAGAAGTTACTGCGGAGTTTCTGCTGAAGACAGTGCGGACGGTAGTCGGATTCCGGCGTTCTAGCGGGTGTCGATGCCAAATCCGACGATCGCACTTACTTCCACGGGCTCATTCCCGCGGAACGCCGGGCGAAATTTCCAGTCGCGCAGAGCCACCAGAATCTTTGACGTGGTTTCGGCGGCGCCCGGCTCGAGAACTTTCATATCTTTTAATTCTCCGGATCGGTCAAGGGTGCAGGCGATAATGACTCGCGTAGGACGCAGGCCGACCGGAAGATCTTTGCGGAGGGGCTCTGGCTCGCTCAAGGCTTCGCGACTGGGATGGGTTGCAGAGGACGGATCGGAGTACTGCATCACGGCTGTTCCAAGCGAAGTCTCGATATAGATGGAATAGTTATCGCCCTTCAGCAGGCCGTAGTAAGGCAGCACTCCGCCGGAGCGCGAGGTTGCGACTACGGTAATCCCGGAGCGCTTGTGATCGCTGACGGAAGAGTGGCCGGGACCGGATGACGGGGGACTACCTCCGGGGTCGCCGAAACTGGGCAAGTTAATGGTGGTGGTGCCACCTTGCACCGAGACTCCGGGCAGGGCGGGTTGGCCGTTGGTGCCTGTGCCAGTTCCGCCGGGACCGGGATACTGCGAAATTCCCTGGCGTGCGTTGGGATCGGAGCCGTGGCCTGCGCCTTCTTTGCCCGCTCCCGAACCTTCTCCTTGCAGTCCGCTGCCGGAACCATTGCCTTTGCCGATGCTTGCGCCCCCGCCGCTGCCGCCGAGTCCGGTTTTCGCGGCGCCGGTAGGTGACATGGCGAGAGCGCCGGCGGCGGTGGAGTTGGGCAATCCAACTTTGGATCCGGGTTGGTTCGAGACTACGACTCCGGAGCCGGCGGCGTTTCCGCCGGTGTTCGTGGGCGGAGCCACCGACGAACCTAAGTCGAGCGGGCTGCCAGCTCCGACGCCTTTGCTGCCACGTCCGCTGCCGGAGAGAGCCTTGCCGCCTCCCAAGCCTGGTGGTGGAGGCGCTACTTCGGCGGAACCTATCAGTGATCCGGCGGGATGGGGCGAGTTGCCGTTGCCGCGCTGATTGCCTGCGGCTCCGAGGCTGGCTGGAGGCGGGACGACTTGCTGCGTCTGCGTCATGGCGGCGGAGCGCGAAGAGCTGCTGCCGCCGCTGGCGGCGCTTGGGGGCGGAGGCACGGGCTTACTCTGCATGTCTCCGGTGGCGGTGCCCCCCCAGCTATTGAGATCGCGGCTGACCTGCGAAGGCGGGGGCGCGACTACGGCTGCGGCGGGCAGAGTCAATTTGGGTCTTGAGGATGTCTCTTGCGGTGGCGCGGAAACGGGCGGCGCGACTACATCGACAGTTTGGGTCAGCGGCACGCGGGAGCTGGCGAGGTCGCGCTGGGTGTCGCGAGGAGCGGGAGCGATGACTTTCTGCTCGGTTATGTTCGCCAGCGGGTTCGCGTTGCGCATTTTGTCGGGCGTGAGATTCGGCGCGGGCGGGATCACGGCTGAGCTCAGAGTCGGCGACTTGCGCGCGTGGGCATTCGAGAGTTCGGGTGCAGGAGCGGTGACATTGGTCGCGAGCGTTGAAGTGCGGCCGGCGGATGCGTTCAGCTCGGGCGCCGGCGCCGTCACATTCAGCTGGGGCAGCGTGGGAGCGCTAAGAGTGGAGCGCAGGCCTTCGGAGGGCGGTGGTGCGGGAAGCGATTTGAAGGCCAGAAGATTGGCGACTGCGGAATCGGAGTGCGGGAGATTTACTTTGGGAGCATCGACAACTTTTTCGGCTGGCCGATCGCCGCGCGCTACACGAATGGTCTGAGTGCGGTGATGGGATTGCTGGCCGCCGGCGTGTCCGGACTTACCGGCTTGCGCTCCGCCACGATCTTGAGTTTGGGGCAGCTCGTCGCCGGAATAATAGATGACATCCCATTGGGGGCGATTGGGTGGAGCGGGAATTTGCAGGCTCTCAAAGCGCGCGGGAAGAACGATCAGGGCGACCAGCAGCAGGCATTCCAGGAGCCAGCAGATCAGCATGCCGCGGTAGGGGAACATGCCAACGGGCGCTTCTCCGGCGAGGCGCTTGGGGGAACGCGTGAACGCGGGACCGAATGCGGATTTGAATTCTTCCCAGCGCGAGGACCATTCCACCAGCAGGCGCGGGGGCTCGAGCTGCTGTTGGGTGACGCTTTCGGGAATGGTGTCTACGTCGGGCATTGGTTGTTATTAGTGTAGTGTGCCAGAAGGAGCGAGTTTCGGTTTCATCGAGGTGTTCTTTGAGGTTCCGTTTGGGGTTGCTACGGAGGGTTGGGTGCCTCCGTCATTTCACGCAATACATTATAAGATTCTTACATCGTATTGACGGGTAACGACATAGTGGATGTGGTTTTAGATGCCACCGCTACGCGGATCGATCGTTTTCGCGCGTACCCACGGCCCACGCCGTGGGCTTTCTTCTTCTGTCGCTTCGCGACTGCTGCCAAGTGGCTCTCTCAGTTGGTGCTCGGGAGTGCTGGTCAGGCCGCTTCGGTGTGGATGGGATGTTCTAAAAAGATATCTACTTGATCGCCCACCGCGGTTAGAGTTTCGCTTACCGTGCCGGTTGGGACCTCCAGGACGGATGCGGCTTGCACGCGGACGGCGGCTAGACGCCAGGGCTTCAGTCCCTCTTCGATGTGGATGACTATCCGGTCACGGTCCAGATAGACGGCGTCGATGGCGAAGCGCATGGCGAAGGTGTGGATGCCGTGGGAGGGATTGATCCAGAGTCCTTGTCCGCGGGCGAAGCGGGAGGAATCGGTGGCCATGAGTCCACGAAAACGGGACCAGTGGGTCTGAGCGATCATAAGATCGGTTGCGAGATAAGTGGTGCGGGTGCGGTTGAAGGCGTATCCCTTAGGCCCGGGGCGGGACATTAAAACTCCTCAGACTGGAATATTGAATATCCTTCAATGTTTGCCGGCGCCGACGGGGATAAAAATGTGCATCAGTTGAATGACGGCTGGGCCTACGGTGACGAAGATCAGTGAGGGCATTACAAAAAGTACGAGCGGGATAATCATTTTGACGGTTGTCTTTGCGGCTTGCTCTTCGGCGCGTTGGCGGCGCTCGGTCCGCAGGGAATCGGAATGCACGCGCAGAGCTTGCGCGACGCTGGTTCCGAAGCGATCGGTTTGAATCAGGGTTCCGACGAGCGAGCGGATGTCTTCGACCCCGGTGCGCTCGGCGAGATTGCGGAGGGCTTCGACGCGCGGTTTTCCGGCGCGGGTTTCCAGATCGAAGAGATGGAATTCAGAACTCAACTCGGGGTGGGCATGGCTGAGGTCGTTGCCGACGCGCATCATGGCCTGATCAAGAGATAAGCCTGCCTCGACGCAAATCACGGTGAGATCGAGCCCGTCGGGAAGGCCGAGGCGAATGCGGCGCTGGCGTTCCTGCAGTCTCTTCTTAAGGATGAAGCGCGGCAGAAAGAAGCCGAGTCCGGTGAGACCGACCAGCAGCAGGGGCGAATCGAATCCAGTGAAGAGAAATACCGAGATGAAACCGATGGCGGCGAAAAGCACGCGCAGTCCGCGATAGATGGTGATGTGCTGCTCGCTGCGGTATCCAGCTTGAATCAGCCAGAGACGAGTCTGCGACACGTTGGTGGGAGAAACGGGCAGGGCGCGGCTTAGCGGATCGAGCGCCTGCTGCATGCGTTCACGGATGGGGGGCCTGGTTTCGGCTTTCGGGCGCTGCCATCCGATTTCGCGCAGGCGCGAGCCGAGGACCGAGGAGGGTGCCATGGCGGCCGCTCCAAAGGCGAACACGATCACCACCACGGTGAGGAATACAACGATCGTCAGTATGAGCGGCAGCGGCATTAATCAGTACCCAGTACCCGGTACCCAGTTCTCAGTAACGGCCATGCGGAGTGAGTCTTCAAACATGGATCTTCACACTTGAATCCTGATAATTTTGCGAATGAAAAAATAGCCCATGGTCTGCAAGGTGATGCCTCCTACGATCAAGGCATGACCGATCGGATCCACGAATAGCGGATGAATAAACCCCGGATTGATGAGCTGCATGATCAACACAATCGTGGGCGGGAGCGCCATCAGCAGCACCATGGTGAGGCGTCCCTGGGCGGTGTGGACGCGGACCTGGCGCAGAATCTTAAAGCGCTCGCGGATCACGTAAGAAAGATTGTCGAGAATCTCGGCTAAGTTGCCTCCGGTTTCGCGCTGCAACATGACGGCGGTGACGAAGAACTTGACGTCGACCAGCGGGACGCGTTCCGAGAGATTGACGAGAGCGTCACGTACAGGCAGTCCGAATTTTTGTTCTTCGTAGAGTTGGCGGAACTCTCCGGCGACCGGCTCAGAGACTTCATTGGCAATCATTTCCAATGCGGTTGTGAAGGCGTGTCCAGCACGCACGGCCCGGGCCAGAGTGTCGATGGCCTCGGGAAATTTTTCTTCAAATTTCTGAAAGCGCTTGGTGCGCATGTGCGAGGCGTAACCGTAGGGAGCAAAAAAGCCGAGCACGGCTCCGGCCCAACCGAAGATCAGTTGGCCGCTGGCAACGACGGCGACGGCGGCCAAGACGATCGCCGAGACAAGGCAAAGGATAAGAAAGTTTCCGGCGCGAACATCCAGGCTGCCCTGGGCAAGCATTTTCTGCAGCAGCGATACGCGCTCGGAGCGACGCAAGAAAGTGTCGAATGCGGGAATCTTACTGAGCACTTCGTCGCGCAGAAGAGCGGCGTCGGGAGCCGGTTGGTCGGCGGTTTCCTGAACCGTGGAAAGACGATCGCGGAGAATGCGAGCCTGGGCTTTGCGTTCGTCAAACAACGACATGGCGGCAAAAACCGCGACGGTGACGACGACGAAGGCCAATATCGCGATGACTACGGGCAACATCCGTTAGACCTCCATCCGCGATTCGAACAGAGCTGGATTGAGACGGCAACCGGCGGTGGCGAGACGTTCGGCGAACTGCGGCGGACGTCCGATAGAACGGAAAGCGCCGCGAACTTTTCCACTCTCGTCGATGCCGCTGCGGTCGAACATGAAGATGTCCTGCAAGGTGATCATGTCATCTTCCATGCCGGTGACTTCCGAAATCGTAATGATTTTGCGGGTACCATCGGAGAGGCGCGCGACCTGAACCACGGCGTGGACGGCATTCGCGATCTGATGGCGAATGGCACGCTCAGGAATATTCAGGTTGGCCATGGAAACCATGTTTTCGATTCGCGACAAAGCATCGCGCGGAGAGTTGGCGTGGACCGTGGTGAGCGAACCTTCGTGGCCCGTGTTCATGGCCTGCAACATGTCAAAGGCTTCCTCTCCGCGCACCTCGCCAACCACGATGCGGTCGGGTCGCATACGGAGGCTGTTGATGACCAACTGGCGCATGCGGACCGAGCCCTTGCCTTCGATGTTGGGAGGGCGGGTTTCAAGGCGGACGACGTGTTCCTGCTTGAGCTGCAATTCGGCTGCGTCTTCAATGGTGACGATGCGCTCGGAATTCGGGATGTAGCCGGAGAGAACGTTTAAGACGGTGGTTTTGCCGGCTCCGGTGCCTCCGGAGATGAGCAGATTGAGACGGCCCTTGACCATGGCCGAGAGCATTTCGAGCATGGGTTCGGTCAGAGTCTTATTGTCGAGCATGTTGCGCGCGGTCACAGGATCACGTCCGAAACGGCGGATGGAGAGACAAGCTCCATCCAGCGCAAGCGGCGGGATGATGGCGTTGACGCGCGAGCCATCCTGCAGGCGGGCGTCGACCATGGGCGAGGATTCGTCGACCCGTCGTCCGATGCGGGAGACGATGCGGTCGATGATCTGCATCAGGTGCTGATTGTCCTTGAATGACAGTCCGGTGACTTCGAGCTTGCCGGCGCGCTCGACGTAGACGCGATCGAAGCGATTCACGAGTATGTCGGAGATGGTTGGATCTTTGAGTAGCGGTTCGAGCGGTCCTAGTCCGAAAATTTCGTCGAGGATCTCGCGCGAGAGCTGTTCGCGTTCGGCGAAGCTGAGAGGGACGGCCTCGCTGTTAACTGAACTGCGAATAAGGATCAGAACTTCTTCACGGGCGGAGTCGCCAGTGGTGCGGCCGAGCTTTTCAAGATCGAGACGATCCAGAATTTTGCGATGCAGGTCGGCTTTGACCTGCTGGTACTCGCTCCGCTCGAAAGCTTGCAGATTGGCCATGGTCTCACCCTATTTTCGCAGATTATCAGGCTTCTGGCTGAACCGTGTTTGGGGGTGGCTGGTAGCTAAAGGCCAAGGGCTATCAGCTTCCGGGTGAAGCGGGCGGCTACAAGGCGCATTTCTTCGGCGGCGCTGTGCGGCTTCCCGTGGGCAAACCTTCGATACGAATCGTGCGGCCGCAACTAAACCGTTTTGAACAAGGACCAGGCAGTACGTTTTACATCTAAATCGTCTTTGGTCAGGTGCGCGGCTAGACCGGAAATGGAGCGGGCAATTTCCGTGTTGCCTTGCTGCATCAACGGCACGCCTCGGTCGATTGCGGTCGAAACAGCGAAATACTGGTTGGGGATGCGCCAGAGTACGGGCGCTCCTATGGCGGCTTCGGTTTCTGCTTCGTTGAAGCCGGCGACCTTGCGATAGCGGTTCAGAACCAGCGCGAAACGGTCGCGCGAGCCGCTTTCGCCGAGGTACTGGGCGACTCTGCCGGCGCTCCACAGGGAAGCCACATCAGCGTGCGCGATGAGGAGAATCCTTTCCGAAAGATTGCTGACCAGGCGCGTGGCACTATCGAGCCGCGAAGAAGCGTCAACCACAATGTAGTGAAACTGCCCGACCATGGTGTCGAACAGGCGGGCGAAATCAGAGGCGGACGGCTCGATGGCCGTGGGGGTCGCCGCTCCCGCCAAGACCTGAAGGCCGTTCTCATGTCGGACCATGAAGCTGTCGAGCAGAGAAGAATCCAAACGATGCAGGTTGGTGATGGCGTCCGACACGGTGAAGGAGGGTTTAAGGTTCAGGTGCAGAGCGCAGTGACCGAGAGGCGCGATGTCTATGAGAGCTGTGCTGTGATGAATGGATTGCAAGGCCAACGCCAGGTTGACGGCGACGGTGGTGGTTCCGCTGCCGCCTTTGGCGTTCACCACGGTGAACACTTTTCCGCGGGAAGTTTCCCGTCCGGGCTTGCGCCTCGCGGCAGTCAGGCGGACAAACGCCTCGAGCAGATCGGTGGTCGTTGTTGGCCGCTCAATGTATTCGCGCACTCCGGCCCGCATGGCGCTGACGATCAACTGAGGTTGCGTCATGGGGCCGACGGCGAAGACGGCGGCGTCGGGAATTTCCTGATGCAGGAGCTCGATGGCTCGGAGAGCGGCGGTGACGCCATCCGTGTTGATATCCACCAATATCACGTCGGGAACGAACGCCTGGGTACGCCGGATGACAGGATCGGTGGCAGTGAGGGGCATGGTCGGGTTGGCGCAAACGGTTCGCGCAACGCTGGTGCCATCCACCACGACCTGCAGGACTGCGCGCTGGTCATTGTCCGTCGCAAATACTGCTACTGACAATTCCGGCATGGATCGACCTCGGGGGACATTCGGACATTTAACCACTGCGACAGCGAATGATCAAAGAGCCTTGAAGGTTTTTAATCGCTCAATGACTTACTTATTCAATAACGCGAAGCCTTTTTACGGCTTCTTCGCGTCGAACTTTCCTTTTTCCAAATAAGTCTCAGGACCTTTCGGAGGGTTCGGCGACTGGGTGCTCGGCGAAATCTTACGCACCGTGCACAATACCATCAATTCAGAATTGCTCTTTTGGTCGCTCTTGCTTTTGAAGAAATTACCCAGGATCGGGATATCGCCCAGGAACGGAAATTTGTTCGATACGTTCGTGACGCGGTTATCCATGAGGCCGGCGATGACGAAGCTCTGGCCGTCCTGCAGTTCGAATTCGGTTTCCGCTTTGCGCGTGCTGATGGCCGGGATCGTGGTTCCGGCGACGGTGACGGCATCCGCGAAATCGAGAGTGCTGACCTCGGGCGCGACGTGCAGATGGATGTTGCCGTTCGGCTGAATCACGGGAGTGAATTTAAGGCGGACGCCAAATTCACGAAACTGAATGGTGACGGTCGCGATGCCGCTGGCGTTCTGCTGTGCGACCGGGAAGGGAAATTCTCCGCCGGCCAGAAAGCTGGCCTCCTTGCCGTTGAGGGCCACCAGATTTGGTTCTGCGAGAATCTGTAACAGGTTTCGCGACTGCAGCGCCTGGACAACCGCACCCAGGTGAATCTGGGGATTGAAGAAAAACATGTTGAGCAGGTTCGACACCGTGGTGGTGGTGGTCGTTCCTGTCCCTGACCCGCCGGTGGTCGTGGTGATGGGCGAGACGGTGATGCCGCCGAACTGGCCGGTGGTTACGGTGCCCAGGGTGTTTCCCGCGCCGGTGGAAAAAACGTTAATGCCCAACTGGGACATCGCCGTGCGATCGACTTCCGCAAATTTGACTTCGAGCAAAACCTCATCGGCACCGACCGGGCCAAAAGTAAGTACGTTCACGACGTTCTTCGAATACGCCGAGGCCAGAGCGCCGGCGTGCTTCGAAACGTCTTCCGTCGTAACGTGACCGGACAGAACAATCGCCGAACGCGAAGGGGTGACGCTGATCTGCTCGTCGGGAAAGAGGCGATGCATTTCCTCGGAGGCGGAGGTGATGTCGACGTCGACGCGCAGATCGAAGCTGCGCGAGCGTTCCAGTTCGTCCCAGATCAGGAGCGAAACTTCGCCGGGAGCTAATCCATTGACGAGGACTTGCGTAGGGGTGACCACCAAGGCATCGGCGACCGAGGGGTCGGTAACAGAAACGCGCTTCAGTCTTTCGGTGGTGTTAATAAGGAGAGATTTGCCGACCATCACGCGCAGCGGCGCGGCCCCCGAGGTCACGCTTTGGGCAGAGGGAGCGGCTGCGCCGGGCGTCGCTTGCGCCGGGGGCGTTGCGTCCTGGGTTTGCGGAGAAGAGGTTTGCGCAGAAGAGGATGCGGCTGGGACGGGCTGCGGCTTGTTCTCCGTGGCCGCGGTCAGCGCAAACATTGTCGTCGCGCCGAGCAGGAGGGCCGCTGCGCCGCGTTTTAGGAGCTTCATCAATTCGAACCTCTGCGCAAAGCGAGCGAGCCCATTGAAGCGGCTAGAGCACACGGAACATTTGTGGTATCGGCGACTCATTTGTTTTCTTCAAACTTCGTCTCGTCGCGCTTACTGCCGCGGATCATTTCCACCTGGTAGGGCGTGTTCGGAAGCACTGGAGTCTTTGCGATTACCTTGTGCGCTCTGGGCTTGGACTCGGTTGTCGCTTCCGGCTTCAAGCCGGGATAGACGGAGCTAGCGTGGGTGGCGCTGATGTCGCCCTTTTTTGTATCCAGCGGATTGCGCAGCGATAATTGGATCCGTCCTTCTTGAGAGACGAGCGCGAGCTTCTGCGCGTCATCTGGGGAAACAGCCAGCGTAATGACCGGTGCGGTCGGGGCCTCCGTGCTTTGGTCGAGATTCTTGCCTACGGCAAGGACCAACACGTTTTCGAGCACAGTGGTGGTTTGCCGATCGTTGCCACCCTGGTTGCCGGTGGCCAGCACATCTACGCGAGAACCCGGTTGCACGAATCCGGCCACGGAAACTACGTCATTGACGCGCACCGAAACGGCGCGCATGCCCTGAGGAATCATCGAGGGTAGACCAGCTCCGGCGTTGAGGGGAGCCAGTTTGCTCGAGAGGATAAAGTCGCCCTTAGTTACCGGGAGAATTGCCCCTCGTCCGACGGTCTTGGCCGGATCGCCAAAGGCGCCCTGCGGGACCGCAGACGGTGAAACCATAATCGTGGTCACGTCGCGGGCGGTGAGCTTGGATCCTATCTGGATGTCGTCGGCAGCGACTACGACCCTGATTCCACGGTCGTTAGCGCCTGCATTGCCGAAGGTCCGCAACCGACTATAGACCGAGAAGGCGACGAGCAGGCCGACCGCCAGCGCTAAGCCTCCGATCATCAATAAACGGCTTCGATTCATTCAGCTCCTTCCGGAATGGATTCCGGATTCGGTCAACTTTCGATGGCGTCCCAGTGATCGCGCCCTAGTTTCGCAGATTCGGGATGGCGATGGGAAACATTTTTTCACTTTCTAACCGCTGCGACTATTGGTATTTGCGGACTGGCGGTACTTTGGACACCTGGGACGCGGGTGAAGACGCTAGCGGAGATATGGGAGGTTTCGCGCCCCGTTTGCTCTTGTCTCACTTTTTTCTGACCAGCAGGACCGCTTGGTCATCGGTATAGGGCTGGTGCCAATCGGGATCTAGCATCAGGGCTTGCGCCAGAGCGCTCGAGGGGGGTAGGAGAACAGCTTCCACCTTCCACCGGTTGAGGATTTCCTTCCAGCCGGAACGCAGTTGCACGGCTGTCTCAAATTGACGCAGGAGATCGTCTCCATAAAGGTCGGCGCGTCCGTCCACGAATACCCGGTATTGGGGATGGAGTTTCCAGATCGCGTAGCCTCCCCAGTCGTAGTAGACAAAAACCCGGTTGGGCTGGTTGCTTGCCTGCAAGAACGCCACGGCACGCTCGGGGAATTGCTTGGCTTCGTGAGCGCTTTGGTCGAGCGAAAGACTGCCCCATTTAACGAGGGCGAGTATCGCCATCAGAACGATTACCGCGATATTGAAGGCGGGCCGGAAGCGTGAAAGGGCTGGCCGAGATTGTGAGATAGAGGATTCCGAGTCCGAGGGCAAAGCTGCCGCTAGAACCGGGATCGCTACCAGTACGAAAATGGGTATGTGTCGCACCGCATCGAGCGCGGCGAATGCGGTCAGAAGGAGGGGAACCAGCACCCGAGCTTTGGGACGGGCTCGAGAACAAGCGAGCGCGGTGAGCAGCAGAAGCCACGCCAGCAGGAACGGGCGATAGAGCCACTGGTGAAAATCGGGAGAGAACCACTCCCCGATGACCGACCGCATGGCCGACGAACGCAGAGTATCAAAGGGATAGCGATACAATTGTGCTCCGCTCGGGTTAAGGGGCACGAGAACCACACAAGTTAATAGCAGCAATGCCATCCGAGTAAGAATCGGGCGGGTGGTCTGCCACGGAGTGCTACCCGAGGCGGTTTCCAGGATGAGTCCGATGCTGTAGGCGGTCAGCAAAGCGGGGCCGAGCGCGAATCCGGCGTGCAGGTTCAGCCAGAGCAAGAAAAGAGGCGGAACACAGAGGAGCAGTCGTGGTTTCTCCTCGCCTCGCGCTACTAGCCACAGAAGCAGGCTGGCGAGTGTGAAGGTGAACATCTGTGGCCGCACTCCCCAGGAGGCCGATGCTGCCAGGGCGCCGAGAGCAGTCGCGGCGGCAGCCCAGTATCTTTTTCCGGGACAGCGCAGGTAGAGGAGCATGAATCCGGCCGTGGTCACGATTGCGGAAAATATGATTAATGCCGGGAATCTGCCGTGTTTCCATAATTCGAAAAACAAAGCGTCCGAAAGCCATTCGTGGGACACCCAGGCCTGGCCGGCGCGGGTGAAGGAAAAAGGATCGACGTGAGGGACGTGGCCGGTTTCGACGATCCACCGGCCGGTACGCAGATGCCACCACAGATCAGGGTCGGTGGCGGGACGGGCGGTCATCGCTAGAAGCCCGAGCAGCAACACGATTGGAAACACGTTGGAGGAACGCGGGCTTGCTCTCACGCCAAGCGATGATAACCCAAGCGCGGGCCGGTCTAATTGGTTTTTGAATATGCGTTTCGCGGATTTCTGCACAGGCGATAGAATCCAGGCTTCGCGAAATGAGCGGTGAACTCAAGACTCCGTATAGATTGGCGGCGGCTTTCCTTCTGGGCATGGCGATTGTGCACGGAGTGGAATTCTGGCAACAGCGCGGTCCGATTCTGGCAGGTTACGGAGACTTTTCTTCTTTTTATACTTCCGGCTTGACTGCTGCGGCAGGGCGAAGGTAGGCTCTTCTACGACAGCCGCGAGCAGTGGAAGTTGCAGCAGCAGTTCGCTCCTAACGTTGCTATTCGGCAAGGGCCGATGCCATTTATCCGACCGCCGTTCGAGGCGATCATATTTTTGCCCCTGGCCTTTTTTTCGTATCCTGTGGCGTTCGGAATTTGGACTTTCGCGAAAATTATTCTCTTGTGGGTCAGCTTGCGGGTAGTGCCGCGACCTTTCCCTTTTACACGAATTTATCCTTACTGGTTAGAAGCGACGCTGTGCCTGGGATTCTTTCCAGTGTTCCTCGATCTGTTCCAGGGGCAAGACTCCATTCTTTTGCTCTTGATTGTCGCGCTCGCATTGAACCAGTTGCATTCGCGAAAGGATGCGGTAGCCGGCGCCATTCTTGCATTGGGACTTTTCAAATTTCATTTATTGCTGCCGATCGCGATCATTCTTTGGCTTGCGGGACGGCCGCGGATCTTGATCGGGCTGCTCCCGGGTGCTGCTGCGTTAGTGGGAATCAGTTGCGCGCTTTCGGGCGCAAGTGTGTTGTCGACCTATCCCGCATATCTTTTCCGTTTGAATCAGACGCCTGGGGTGGGATTTGTGACGGTGCAGAGTATGCCGAATCTTCGCGGGGTGCTCTCGGCTTTCGTAGGGCGTTCACCGAATCCCGGGCACGTACAGTGGGTATTGTTCGCTGGCGGCGATTGCGGCGATCGTTCTTACGGTTCGTCGTTTGGCGGACCCGTGATCAACAGAGGGTTTTCAGGGCCTTGCGCTGGGGTACTTCCTGACCTTGCTGGTCGCCATCCTGACCAGTTATTACAACCGCGTTTACGACATGAGTTTGCTGGTGATCCCGCTATTTCTGTTGGGCGGGTTCTTAGATCAACAGGCGGATCAACTTGTGCTGGTGAGGGGGCAACGGGCCATGATCAGTACCGGACTGCTCCTGCTCATCTTTACTCCTTTGTACTGGGCTTTGATCCTGCAATGTGACTGCCCTTATCTGCTGGTGGTTCCGATGTTCATTCTGGCGATGGCAATTGCGGGAGTGATGAAGTGGTACGAGCGCGTTGTATCATCCAAACTCTCTTAAGATGTTCCGATGAGATTGGAGATCTTCCACAAGCCGGCCTGGATCGTTCTGGCTGCGGTGCTCGCAGCCAGCAGCGTATGGCTATTCGCCGAGAGGATGGTGAGGTACCAGATCGCGGATGAACTTGCGCACGGCCGGCCGCGGGGTAATCTTTCCGATCTATATCCGCGGTGGCTGGGCGCTCGGGAATTGCTTCTGCACGGGCGTGATCCTTACAGTTCTACGGTTACGCGCGAGATTCAGCGTGGCTTTTACGGGCGACCTCTGGACCCGGCGCGACCATCAGATCCGAAGGATCAGGAAGGATTCGCCTATCCGTTATATGTCATCTTTGTTTTGGCGCCGACGATCGGATTTTCTTTTGCGATCGTTCAACGAGTGGCGTTCTGGGTTTTGCTGGCGCTGACGATCGCTACAGTCCCGCTTTGGCTGCGGGCGCTCGGTTGGAGACCGCCATTGTGGGCCTCCGCGAGCATGGTGATATTGACAGTTGGCAGTTTGCCGGTGATGCAGGGACTGAAACTGCAGCAGATGACCCTGCTGGTGATTGCCTTGGTCGCGGCGGCTATGGCGCTGCTTGTGTCGGATCGCCCGGAGATTGCTGGCGTTCTGCTGGCCCTGGCGACGATCAAGCCGCAACTGATGTGGCTCTTGTTGCTCTGGTTGGTGATCTGGACGGTGGGCGAATGGCGTCGCCGTTCGCGATGGTTACTGTCATTTCTGGTAACCATGGCGCTTCTTCTGGCGGCTTCCGAGTGGTATATGCCGCGGTGGATTCCTCACTTCTTTCGGGCACTTCAGGAGTACAGAAACTACACCGATGCAGCATCCATGTTGGACAAGATGGTACCTGCTCCATGGGGATGGCTTCTGGGGCTGGTTACGGTTACCTCGACTTTGGTTGTGTGTTGGAAGAACCGAAGATTTGAACCACAGAATCGGGAATTTGCGACGACGACGGCTCTGGTACTCGCGGTGACGGTCATCGTCACGATTGCCTCCAATTACGCTCTTTACAACCAGATACTATTACTGCCTGCGGTGCTCATTCTGGCGCGCGAACGGTACTCCATTTGGAACCGGAATCGACTGAGTCGCACCACGTTGAGCTTCACGGCGATCTTTTTGCTATGGCCGTGGACGACGAACGTTGTGCTGGCGGCGCTTTCTTTCGTTTTGCCGCTCAATGTCGTTCAGCGGGCGTGGGCCGTTCCGTTTTGGACGGTGCTGCCGCTGCCACTGGCCGTGGCGGGAATGGTGCTGGTTATGAGCTGGCAAAGCGCTTTTACCGCCCCGGCAAAGGCGGGCACGTCGTAGAATGCTGAGGAGCCTTTGTCAGGGGGCGGTGTTTGGCTGGCGTTGTGTATCGATACGACGGCCGCAGGAGAGTTCAGGGTAAATGTCGGCTTCGTCGCATTCGGGTATCTCCAGCATTTTTCCAATCGCGATTTTTGTGCAGGGAAGCGATCAGCAGACGCTGTCGCTGAATCACACTCCCTACACGGTGGGGCGCAAGGTGGATCGCGACCTGGTGATAGCCGATCCGCGTGTGTCTCGCGAACATGCTTCCATCGTTTCTGAGAACGGTGAGTTTTTTGTAGTCGACCTGGGCAGCAAGCACGGAACGTTTGTTAACGGCGAGAAAGTGGATCGCCATAAACTGCAGCGCAACGACCGGCTGGAATTCGGCGCGCGCGATGTGGCTTACCTGATTTTCCACCCGCTGCACACCACTTCGAACACGGCCCGCGAATTCCTGTCGCAGATTTCGGGCATTCAGATTGCTCCCGAAGCCAGCGATCTCGAGAAGCTGACGCTGTTCATGGAAGCGGCGCGCAAGCTGAATACGATCGGCGTGCTGGATGAAATCCTAGTGACGCTGATCGATGCCACGCTGAAACTAACCCGCGCCGAGCGGGGATATATTTTTCTTCGCGATAACGAAGGGACCCTTACTCTTGCCGCTGGCCGCAACTCGAAGGGCGAGCCCCTGCTCGATGACAAGACGATTTCGCGGTCGGTTCTCGATGGCGCGCTCACGTCGAACTCAGAATATCTGGTCACAGATACGAGCCAGATGCTCGATGTGAAGGAGCGGCAAAGCATCGTTGCCTTTGACCTGCGGACGGTCATCTGCATGCCGCTGCGTAAGCCGCTGGTGCAGACCACTCGCGAGCAACAGCCCGCCGGCGGGGAAGTCATGGGCGCGCTCTATGTCGATTCGCGATTCGCCTCGCGCGACATTACCAGCGTCAGCCACGATATTTTGCGCGCGATCGCGACAGAAGCTGCGCAGCTGATTGAAAACGCGCGCCTCGTTCAGGCCGAGGAAGCGGGGCGGCGCTATCAGCAGGAGTTGTCGATCGCGGCGTCGATTCAGCAGCGCCTGTTGGCTGTGACTTTACCCGAGGTTCCTTTTGCGCGAGTGAACGGGCGCAACATGTCTTGTAAAGAAATCGGCGGAGATTTTTTTGAAGCGGTGAATACTCCGCAGGGTCTCGCGGTCGTTCTAGCGGACGTCAGCGGCAAGGGAGTTTCAGCGGCCCTGCTCGCCTCTATTCTGCAAGGGATGGTTTATTCGCAGTTGATTTCCGGCATGCCGCTCACTGAGATCGTGGACGCGGTGAATCGCTTTTTCACCTACAAACATATCGGTGAAAAGTACGCCACCATGATTATCACGCGGCTGCGCAGCGACGGTGACCTGGAATACGTGAATTGTGGGCACGTTCCGCCGGTATGGATTTGCGGTAACGAAGTCTTGCGACCGGCGCATGGTAACTTGCCTGTCGGCTTGCTCGCCGATGCGACTTATTCCAGCGACCGCTGCCAGATGCGTCCGGGGGATCGGTTGATTCTGGTGACCGACGGCGTCACTGAAGCCGAGAATGCACGCGGAGATATGTTCGACAGCGAACGCCTCGAAACGGTGGCCGGCAAGAGTGGCTCGATGGAAGACGTGTTTACCGCCGTAGCCGATTTTTGCGGAGGCACCCCGCTGAACGACGATTGCACGGTGGTTGAGTTGGCCTACACGGGCACCTAACTACTTGTTCCGAAGTTCGTACATCATAAAATCTCTGTCATTCTGTGCAACGCGAAGGACCTCTGCATTTCTCGCCGCCAGGAAGACTGCTCAGGTTCTTCGATTCGCTCAGAATGACAATGCTGCGCAGTCGTACGAGCTGTGTTCAAAAAGCCTAAGGCCGGGCGTCGGGGTGGATTTCTACTGTCGACCAGGTCTTGTCCGCCGCGTGACACAGCGTTTCGATCTTACAATCCACACATTTCGGACCGCGCGCCATACAGAGCGTGCGTCCATGCCAGATCACTTCGTGAGAGAAATCGGTCCAGTGGTCACGAGGAATGATCTGCATGAGATCTTCTTCAATCTTCTTCGGGTCTTCGTGCTGGGTTAATTCGAGGCGGCGTGAGATTCGTGTTACGTGCGTATCGACGGCCATGCCTTCGTTCTTCTTGAACCAGGTTCCGAGGACGACGTTCGCCGTTTTGCGAGCGACGCCGGGGATAGTTAGTAACTCTTCCATCGTCTGTGGAACCTGCCCGCCGTAATCGGCGACCACCTTGCGCGCGGCGCCCACCACGGATTTCGCTTTGTTACGAAAGAAGCCGGTGGAGTGGATATCTGGCTCCAACTCTTGCGGTTCGAGGCGAGCAAAATCCTGAACGGTGGGATACTTTGCAAAGATTACGGGTGTGACCTTATTCACTCCAACATCGGTTGACTGCGCGGAAAGAATGGTTGCAACCAACAGCTCCCAGGCGCTGCGATGAGTGAGGGCGCACGTCACGTTGGGATACATTTGGTCGAGGCCGGCAATGATTCCGCGGACTCGCTCGGGCGCTAGCGGGTTATATCCAGATGCTGATTTCTTCTTTGGAAGAATAGCTTTCGATGCCTTCACGGCTGGGCTGGAAGCCGAACGAGCTTTGGAAAGCGAAACTGACTTTTTGGCGTGCGCAGCCTTTGCCGGTCGCGCCCCTTCGTGACGTCCGCTGCGACTGGATTGACGTGGAGACTTTCCGCGGGGCATCGATTTCCTCCTGAGCAGTGGTTCATCGTAACAAAGCCTTGTGGCGTTCGCAGGCGAATACGATCCAAGGTAACCCCGCTGCAATTGACGGCTTGGCAGGGGCGTGAGTAGTCTGAAGTCGAAGGACAAAATCTGTGGCCGTGAAGAGCATTCAACTCGGACAAGTGTGGCGGCAGGATTCGACTGGCCAGGATCACCTTGTCACTAAGGTCTATAGCGAAGTGTTTACCCAGTACGCGGTGCTCCGTCCCGCTGAGGTGACTGCTCCGGATGCGCCAGTTGTGAAAGTGAAGGTCGCGAAATCGGCGGAGGGTGCCACTTTGCCCGGCTTTAGCTTCACGCAGGACGGGACGTTCTAGAGCGGACACGCCTATCTGACCATCGGGCGGTTAGAATTCAATCACCACAATCGTCCGATCTAGCTCCAATATTTATCTGCAATGACAGAAAAGATTCTCACAGTACTCTTCGCGTTTATTAGCTCCCTTGTGGGCGCGACCGGCTACGTCGGGATAACGCTGCTGATGGCGATTGAGTCGGCGTGCATTCCGTTGCCGTCGGAGCTGATCATGCCCTTTGCCGGCTACCTCGTTTATACCGGCGTCATGAAACTGGTCTGGGCGGCAACCGCAGGGGCTATCGGGTGCAATCTGGGCTCGCTGGTGGCTTACGAAATAGGCTGCTACGGCGGACGTCCGCTGGTCGAACGCTACGGGCGATGGATTCTGATGGGGCGTCGTGAACTCGATTGGGCGGATCGATTCTTTCTGCGGTGGGGAGAGGCAGCGGTTTTTGTTGGGCGATTGCTGCCGGTGATCCGGACATTTATCGCGCTGCCAGCCGGGATCGCGCGCATGCCACGGGGCAAGTTCCATATCTATACCTTTCTCGGATCGTGGCCGTGGTGTTTTGCGCTGGCCTACTTTGGCATGAAGCTGGGAGAGAACTGGCGCTCGCTCGGCAAATACTTCCATCAGTTCGACGCCATTATCGGAGTGATACTGCTGAGCGGGGTTGTGTGGTTCGCCTGGTCGCACTGGCAGAACCGCGTGAGGTCAGAGGTCAGATTGCAGAGGTGAGATTGTAGCTTTTGGAGGTTAAGGCTTACGATTGGCGGCTTTTTTTATTCGTTGTTGAACGTTCCCCTTTGCCATCAGTCTTGCGGTTTTGCCAGTTGCGAGGCGACCAGCTTCCACTTGCCATCGCGTTTTCGCAGCACATCTAGATAAATATAGCGAACGGCGGATCTTTTCCCGTTGATTTCCACTTCGTCTGATTCTGAGCCGTGCACTACGGCGGTGTCGCCAAAGATGCGGATCTTGCGGCTGGTCGAAACGATGGATGGATAGCGGATCGCTCCCGTCCGGAAGTTGTTCAGCACGTCTCGCTTCGTGAAGGCTTGGCCAGACTCGTTGTATTGCACGTAGTCGTCGGCGAAAATGTCTGCCAGGGCGTTGAGATCAGCGGTCATTAGCGCTTTGTCCCCGGCTTGGTGCAGTGCGAGTATCTGGGCTTCGTCGCTTTGCTGCTTGTCGTTCTCAATCGGCATGAATGGCACCCGGATGTCACTTTCTCCATCTTCCACAAATGTGTAGTCTCACGCCAGGGGCAGAGCTGGCGCAATTTCAATGGGATTTCTTAGCTATCTGTTATACCCGTGGGGCATCATCCTGCAGGGGTTGGCGATCGTCCATTTCATCCGGCGACGTCCGGATAACTATTGGATTTTCGTCATTCTCTTTCTTGGGCCGCTCGGCGCGACCATTTATCTTCTCGTCGAAGCGCTGCCTGACATTGGCTTGGTGGGTCAGTCCTTCAAAGTGTTTCCGCGGCGCAAGCGGATTCGCGAACTGGAAGCGGCGATTCACGATAATCCATCGGCAGGAAATTATGAAGAGCTTGGCGGCCTTTACATGGACGATGGCGATCTCGTTTTGGCTCGAGCGGCTTTCGATCAGGCGATTGCCGCGCGCGCCGATACACTCGATCCGTTTTACCGGCGCGGAGTTTGCGCCATTCTGCTGGGCGACGCGGCGAGCGGGCTGCCTGATTTGGAACGAGTAGTTGCAGTTGAGGCGGACTACGATTTCCATCGCGCGGCTGGTTTGCTTGCGCATGCACACGCACTCACTGGAGAGAAAGAAAAAGCGGAGGCGCTTTTCAGGAAGGTGACGGTAATCTCGACCTCGTCGGAGACGTACTTGAATTTCGCGGAACTGCTGGCGTCGGAGGGGCGCAGTTCAGAAGCGCGGGAGTGGGCGCAGAAGGTGCTCGATAAGAAACCTAATATGCCGGGATATTTGCGACGGCGGGAACGGCCGTGGTTTCGCAAAGCTAATGAAATACTGAAAAGAGTGCCTGCCAAGTAGAGCTCTGCACCAGAGGTAGTCAAGAGCGACGGCGAAACGGGTGGCAGCCCGAATGCTATCCTTCACTCGATGCGAATTTCTTTTCTTGAATGTACTCGTTGCGGGGAGCATCTTTCCGCCGATCGTCCGCAGAATGTTTGTCCTAAAGATGGTGGTGTGCTTTATGTTCGCTACGATCTGGCCAGCTTGAAAGGGAAGTTGCGCCGCGAAGATTTGGCGGGGCGCGTGGCTAGTATGTGGCGTTACGCGGAAGTTCTCCCGGACGCTCCGCCCGTCACGCTCGGCGAGGGGTTCACGCCTATGCTTCCCAGCCGCGAGTACGCGAATGTTTACATCAAGGATGAAGGGCTGAATCCTACGGGATCGTTTAAAGCGCGGGGGATGTCGGCCGCGGTGACGATGGCTCGGCATTATGGATTGGAGAAACTGGCTGCTCCTTCGGCCGGAAACGCTGGCGGCGCGTTGGCGGCTTATGCGGCTGCGGCGGGGATTGAAGCTCACATTTTTATGCCGAAAGATGTGCCGATTGCCAATCGCCTGGAGTGCGATTACTTCGGGGCGCACCTTACTCTGGTTGACGGGCTGATCAGCGACTGCGGGCGCATGGTTGCGGAGCGGAAAGATAAAGAAGGATGGTTCGATGTCTCCACGCTCAAGGAGCCTTTTCGCCTGGAGGGCAAGAAAACGATGGGCTACGAGGTTGCGGAGCAGTTGGGATGGAGGCTTCCACAGGGAATTATTTATCCGACGGGCGGCGGCGTGGGCATGATCGGGATGTGGAAGGCATTTGACGAAATGGAAGAGCTGGGATGGATCGGCTCGGAACGTCCGAAGATGGTGACGGTGCAGGCCGCGGGTTGTGCGCCGATTGTGAGGGCCTGGGAAGAAGGGAAGGGCGCGTCGGAAATGTGGATGGGTGCCTCGACGTTTGCGGCGGGTCTGCGCGTTCCTAAAGCTTATGGTGATTATTTGATTCTCGACATTCTTCGCAAAAGTCATGGGACGGCGGTTGCGGCTACGGATGAAGAGATATTGGCCGCGACACGACAGTGGGCGAGTATGGAAGGCGTGTTCGCTGCGCCTGAGGGAGCTGCATCGCTGGTGGCTTACCGAAAGCTGCTGACTAACGGATTCTTCTCCGAGACGGATCAAGTCGTGCTGTTTAATACGGGATCCGCTTACAAATATCTCGACATGATTGAGGCACAGGAGAAGAAAGAGCAGGCTGTGACCTCGCCGTCGACGCGCAATATTGGTGGGATTATAGGGCCGTATTGACGCCTCGTTGGATAACACGTCATGGTTTTTCCCTTCCAACGCAATGCATCTCACCGCGATTCAATGGAGCAGGCGCGCGAAGAAATGGTTCGCACGCAGATTGCTGAGCGCGGTATTCGCGATTCGGGAGTGCTCGACGCCATGCGGAAGGTGCAGCGAGACGAGTTTGTTCCAGAGGGTGTGCGGGGAGAAGCTTATGAAGATCGTCCCCTGCCGATCGGCGAGGGACAGACGATTTCACAGCCTCTCATTGTGGCGGCCATGCTGGTGAATCTGTCTCTTCAAGCCTCGGAGCGGGTTCTGGAAGTGGGAACCGGTTCCGGATATGTGACCGCGTTGTTGTCGCTGCTGTGCGCTGAAGTGTATTCGGTGGAGCGGCACGCTTCGCTCGCGGCTTCGGCGGAGAGCACGTTGCAGCGGCTCGAATATGGCAACTTCAGGATCAGAGTTGGAGATGGACGACAGGGATGGCCGGAGTACGCGCCGTTTGACGCCATTTTGGTTTCTGCGGCAACGGCGGAAGTGCCTCCAGCACTGTTCGCCCAGTTGCGTGAGGGCGGACGGCTGATCGCGCCGATTGGGCCGCCGTCGAGCCAGGAATTGCAGCTGATCCGTCGAGTCGAGGGAAAGCCTGAAGTGCAGATTCTTGGCGGGTGTCGCTTCGTGCCGCTGGTTGAGGGAGCCGGTGATTAGTGGTCGGTGGTCCGTGGTCCGCGAATCACGGACCACTCCTTTACAATTAGTTCGTGGGATTTTACCGAAATCTGAAGATCACGCTCGAAATGATCAAGTGGGAGCACTCGATTTTTGCGCTCCCGTTTGCGCTCTGCGGAGCGATGCTGGCTGCGGGAGGGTTGCCGAGCTGGCGGCAGATGGAGTGGATCGTTGTCGCCATGGTATCGGCGCGCTCGGCTGCCATGGCATTTAATCGGCTCGCGGATGCCTCGATTGATGCGGCCAATCCCCGCACGGCCACTCGTGCGCTGCCGGTGGGACAGCTGACGCCGGCCTTCGTCAGTACTTTTGTCCTCGTTGCTTGTGGAGTGTTTGTTCTAGCCGCTGCGGAATTGAACCGCCTGACGTTGCTGCTTTCACCGGTGGCGCTGGCCGTCATTCTTTTGTATTCGTACACGAAGCGATTTACTCGCTGGTCGCATCTGGTACTTGGCCTCGCGCTGGGTATTGCTCCAGCGGCGGCGTGGATTGCGGTGCGGGGATCGCTTGATCCGCGCATTTTGCTGCTGACGGCGGCGGTGATGTTCTGGGTGGGTGGGTTTGATGTGATCTACGCTTGCCAGGATTATGACTACGACCGCAGCCACGGTTTGCATTCGCTGCCGCGCCATCTCGGGATCAAGAATGCTCTCGTGGTCGCCCGGGTGTTTCACCTGGTGATGCTTGGTCTGCTGGTGGCTCTGGTCGTCAGTTTCGGGTTGGGAATGCTAGCCATCGTTGGCGTGATCGCCGTGGGCGCGCTGTTGTTGTACGAGCATGGATTAGTCCGCCACGACGATCTGAGCAAGTTGAATGCGGCGTTCTTCACCATGAATGGAGTGATCGCGGTGGTGTTTTTCGTATTCGTCGCCTCGGATTTGCTGCTTCGCCGTTAGCGCGACAGCACGCATCTTTGCGATTATGTCTGCGATACCCCGGCTCATATGCCGCTGTGATTTATACCACCTCCTGCGGTATCATCGGTAGGAGATGCCTGCTTCGCACCCATTTCAGACCGACGACTCGCGACTGCTGCCGATCAAGGATAAAGTTCTTGCGGGCGAACGCCTAGACCAAAATGACGCTCTGATCCTCTACGGGACTGGCGACATTCTTGCCGTGGGTTGGCTGGCAAATTGGGTTCGGGAGCGGATGCACGGTGACACGGCTTACTTCAACGTCAACCGGCATATCAATCCTACGAATATCTGCGTTGCGGCCTGCCGTTTATGCGCTTTTGGACGCAAGAAAGACTCTGTCGGCGCTTATACCATGGCTCTGGAAGAGGCTTTCGCCACGGCGTCTTCGGGTTATACGGAAGCGGTCACTGAGTTCCATATTGTGGGCGGGCTACATCCCGATTTGCCGTTTCAATATTTTCTCGATCTAGTTTCCGGATTGAAAGAGCGATTTCCGCAGGTTCATATGAAGGCTTTCACAATGGTGGAAGTCGCGTACCTGGCGAAGCGGGCTAAGCTCTCGATTCGCGAGACCCTGGAAAAGATGAAAGAAGCGGGCGTCGATTCGCTGCCCGGCGGCGGGGCGGAGATTTTTGCCGACCGAGTGCGGCACATTATTTGCGATCACAAGATTGACGGGAGTGAATGGCTGGACACGGCGCGTACCGCGCACCAGATTGGATTGAAGTCCAACGCGACGATGCTTTACGGCCATATTGAAAACGACGAAGACCGCGTCGATCACTTGTTGAAGCTGCGCGCGCTGCAAGATGAGACGCACGGCTTTCAGACTTTTATTCCTCTCGCGTTTCATCCGGCGAACACGCCGCTGCAGCATCTTTTTACGACTACCGGGATGCTCGACATTAAACAGATTGCGGTCAGCCGGTTGGTGCTCGATAACTTTCCCCACGTGAAGTCTTACTGGCAGATGATGACTCCGAAGATTGCCCAAATCTCGCTGCGCTTTGGCGCCGACGACATCGACGGCACGGTTGTTGAGGAAAAGATTTACCACGACGCAGGCGCCACTACTCCGCAGGGCCTGCGGCGGCACGACCTGGTGCGCCTGATCAAGGAAGCCGGACGCGAACCGATCGAGCGCGATACGCTTTACCGGCCGGTCACACGGACCGAGACTTCCTTTACCGTCTCTGTATAAGCCGCCGCGGTGTGTTACTCTACCGCCGGCAAACGCTAGAGTTTAAGCGACTCCCCAAACAACTAGTGTTACGAACGGGCTGCAGCGAGCGGCACGGTTTTCGCCATTGGGCTGAGTATGAAATTCGTCAGAATCTGCCTCACTCTCGGATGCCTTGCTCTAGCGGCACGCGTGGCTGACACCGAAGTTGGCCGATTACTTTGCGGCCCGCATCGATCAGAAAGAGACGCCGGAACAGGCCATCCAGCAAGCCTTTGGGATGACCACTGAGCAATTCGATACGATTCTGCACGATTATCTGAAGGCGGGGCGGTTTAAATATTTTCCGATCCCGACTCCATCCGGCATCGTCGCAGCGCAATTTACGGAAACTCCGGTGAGCCTGGCGGATGCGCGTGCTCTATTGGCCGACATCGATGCGCACTCGCTTGATCACCATGACCGGGCGCTCAGCGAATTCGAGGATGTTCTGAAGACAGATCCTGACAACGTCGCGGCGTTGCGGGGGGCGGGATATGTTTACTTGCGGCAGAAAGATTACGACCGTGCGCGGGAATTTCTTCAGCGCGCGGCCGAGCATGGCAGCAACGATTCGCGTCTCCATTACTACAACGCATTGCTGATGAACGAGTCGCTGATAAAAACCGGTGGCGCGATGAACGGCCTCCACGCGGACGAGATGAAGAGAGAATTGCAGACCGCGATCGCGCTGGATCCGAAACTGGCGGATGCTTATTCGTTGCTGGGTTGGGCGCAGGCGGCTTCGGGCGAGCCGGAAAAGGGTCTGGCGACCATGAAGAAAGCGGTGGAGTTGTCGCCGCGGAATGAGACTTACCAGATCAATCTTGCGAATATCTACATGACGAATCACAAGGTAGATGAGGCGATCGCTCTGCTGCACGTGCTTAACGGCAGCGCCAGCCCTCAGGTGGC
Organism: uncultured Acidobacteriaceae bacterium; assembly: GCA_963807725.1. Classification (GTDB taxonomy): domain Bacteria; phylum Acidobacteriota; class Terriglobia; order Terriglobales; family Acidobacteriaceae; genus Acidiflorens. Next base: position 38,820 of record CAWECL010000012.1, on the reverse strand, counting down.
AAGCCGCGCGGCGGCGGCGCTGGCGCAGGCAGAAGACTTCAGAGCGCAGACGAAATTGTATGAACTGCGGGTGCAGAGGGAGCCCGCGGAAAATGTCGTCGTACGGCGCGAAGTCAACACGCCTCCGGGGACTGTCGAGGGCGAGATTCAGGTGGAAGCGACGCCGATGCCGCCGTCTGTTCACTTCATGAAGGGCAAAATTTCTGCGGTGGATTGCTCAGCCGCGCCGCAAGCGTTTATAACGGTGGTGTCGGCCGGACGATCTTTCAAGTTCCACGTGGCCGACACCCAGCACGTGACGCTATTGGGAGCGGACCGGTTCTCCTGTACTTGGAAGGACAAGAGAGTCGCCGTCAACTACCGGGAACGCCCGAACGAGACGGACGATGTCGTGTCGCTTGAACTCCAATAGCCACAAGGGTATAAAGGCGTAACTTCCCGAGATCGCGAACATCTAATGAGTATGACAAAAGAACAGACAGCAGTTTTTGGTGGCGGATGTTTCTGGTGCACCGAAGCGATTTTTCAGCGGCTCACGGGCGTAACGCACGTCGAGTCGGGTTACATGGGCGGACGCGCCGACCAGGCGACGTACAAGGCTGTGTGCGGAGGCGACACCGGACATGTGGAGGTGGTGCGCGTCACTTTCGATCCCGACAAAATCAGCTATCGCGATCTGGTGGATGTATTTTTCGCGGTGCATGATCCCACAACCCTCAATCAGCAGGGAAATGACTCGGGCGAGCAGTACCGCTCGGTGATTTTTTACAACGACGACGAACAGCAGAAAATCGCGGAGGGCACGATTGCCGAGCTGACCGCAGCCAAGGCGTTTCCGGATCCGATCGTGACCGCAGTCGAGCCGGCAGAGGAATTTCACCTGGCCGAAACCTACCATCAGAATTACTACAACGAGAATTCGCGCCAGCCGTATTGCATGTTCGTGATCTCGCCCAAGCTGCAAAAATTGGAAAAGAAGTTTGCTGAGAAGCTGAGGGCGTGAGCTTTAAGCGGCGGGTTCGCGATCCGCTGTGGAAGGTTCGGGCCGCTCGTCAAATAGCAACCGTCGCAGGCTGCGCAGGTCGTTCAACAGCCGGCTGCTGGTTTTTAAATGCTGCTCGAGTTTGTCCAGCTTGAATTGGACAACCCGGAGAGCTTCCAGCCGGCGATCAGGACGGGAGGCGGCCGCTTCTACATCGGCGGCCACTTCGGCCCTGGCTTCGGCGATGGCCTCAACCAGTAGATGGATATATTGATGGGCGTTCTCGACGCTGTCGAACGGCGTTTGCAGGGGAGTTTTCAAGTCGCGAATACTCTAACACATCAAAAGTATGGCGGAGAGGGTGGGATTTGAACCCACGATACCCGTTAAGGTATGTCCGCTTTCGAGGCGGATCGTTTCAACCACTCACGCACCTCTCCGGAAAAGCAGTTGTTGGTGGCTCTGACAACTCATCACCCGGCGTTCGCCGTTATCGCCGCGTCCTAAAGAATTCCTGCAAAATCTCTGCGGAACGTCCCGCCAGCACTCCGCCCCTGACTTCCATCTCATGGTTCAGACTGGCGTGGTTTACTACTTGCAGCGCCGAACGAACGGCACCCGCTTTCGGGTCGTCCGCTCCATACACCAAACGACGAACCCTGGCGTGGACCGCCGCTCCCGCACACATCGCGCAAGGTTCAATTGTAGCAAACAGCGCGCAGCCGACCAGGCGATGATTACCGATGTTTCGTCCAGCATCGCGCAGGGCCACGATTTCGGCGTGCGCCGTCGGATCGTGGTCGGTCAGGTTACGATTCCAGCCCCGTCCGACGACGCGCTGGTCGCAGACTACGATGGCTCCGACGGGAACTTCTCCTGCCTCCAACGCCCGTTGCGCGCAGCGCAAAGCTTCTTCCATCCACAGCTCGTCTGTCTGATTTTCGTCGCGAGAAGGCAAATTTCAGTCCCAACCTCAGCCCGCTATCACGGCTTTCAGCCGTGAACGGGAACGGAAACCGGGCGGCAGCCCGATCCCTGAATTCTAGCGGGTAACTGTTACTTTAGTCTGGGAAGTCAGGTTCCCTTGCTGTGTCGGCAATTCTGCGGCATTGCTTTGGGACACTCCCATCGTCCGCACATTGATCGGCGTAAGAAGCTTCTGTGCTTATAGTTAGCCCGCACTCTTCAATTGGTGCACGAGCTCCAGAATGGCACGAGCCTTGCACCCTTGCCAGCGTGGTAGGTGCCCCGTCTCCCGGAAATCTTTCGATTTCAGCACCTCCTCACAGGAGGATGGCTCAAAGTGAAGAACATAAACAGGGTTGCGGTGGTTGCGGCGTTCGCGCTGGCGTTCTCGGGATTCGCGTTTTCGCAGAAGACTTTCAGCGTCGCCAGCATCCCCAAATCGAGTCCAAACACTTCCATTGCGATCAACAATAACGGGCTCGTCGTGCTCAACACGGGCAGCAGCCAATCGTATACGGTTTCGACTTGGAGCCGCATCGACGGCGCGAAAAATATCGGATTGGTCGGGGTCAACAGCGGTGGGACCGCGATCAGTAACTCGACCGCTGTGGTGGGCGCAGGCGATCCCGACAATTTGGGCTATCTGCAGGCCTTCCTCTGGCAGCCGACAACGGGACTGACCTGGCTTGGCACGCTGGGTGGCAATTTAAGCGAATCGAACGGGGTTAACGATGCGGGGGCGGTAGTCGGGTTGGCGCAAACCGCTACGGCCGCGCAGCACGCCTTCCTTTGGACCCCGACTGGCGGCATCCAGGACTTGACCGCCGATCTCACCAGCATTGGAGGCGCGACAGCGGAGGCGATCAACTCTTCGAACCAGGTTGCCGGCTATTATTTTCCGAACGGAAGCCGCAACACGCTGGCCTTCCTCTGGACCCCGGATGGCGGTCTCCAGGACATCGGTCCAGCGGGCACGCTGGCTTTCGACATTAACAACTCCGGGACGGTTGTCGGCCAATCGCCCTTTGCCAACGGACCGAAGCACGCGTTTTCATGGACGGCAAATGGCGGCATCGTCGATCTGGGCACGCTCGGCGGCAGCGCGAGTTCGGCACAGAGCGTTAATAATTTGGGATGGATCGTCGGAACCTCGCTTACGACTTCCACCAAAGGGCTGCTGCACGGCTTCCTCTGGACGCCGACGGGTGGTATGAAGGATCTTTCGGTGGTGTCGGCTCTGGGCCAGACGGCGCAAGTGTATCAAGCGCAGGTGAACGACGCTGGAGTCATAGCCGTCTCTACCAACAAGGGCAGCTACCTGTTGGCGCCCACCATGACGGGGAAGGTGACCTCGTCTAAGAATCCTTCCACTGTAGGTCAGGCGGTGACGTTTACCGCGACCCTAACCTCGATCGTAGGAGCGCCACCGGATGGCGACATAGTACAGTTTTCGCTGGGAACAACTATTTTGGGGTCGGCAGTGTTGCACGGCGGGGTGGCGCAATTCACGACTTCGTCCTTGCCACTCGGCCGAAACGCGATTGTTGCAAACTTCGGCGGGGACGCCAATTATCTTCCCACTAAATACCCGGCTCTGACTCAAGTCGTGAACCAATAACCGCGATTCAAAGTACGTAAGCAGACGGCGCCGAAAGATGTCATTTTGGTGCCGTTTCTTTTTTGGGTCGATTTTTCTGCTCCGTGCGTTTCGGTAACTTTCTCGCAGGTACGTCTGTATGGTCATGGCCACGTGGACCTTCCAGCCTGAGCTTTTTTCCAGGATTCATCTTGTCTTTAGGGTTCAAGGCGCGGAGGTGCAGGCCGATAGCTGTCTGCATGCGGAGATATGCACGACGCGGCGCCCTTTGTCTCGAAATCCGCACTTTAACCGTGCTTGCTGGTCGTCTCGATGGGAAGGGGGGAGCCGGGGGATGAAGCCGATGCCCCAGGTCCTTCTCGTAGATGACAACCCGGCCGACGTCGTTCTTGCACGCGAGGCGTTGGCCGGGGGCAAGCATCGGAGCCACATTAACAACGTGCAGGACAGCGAAGATGCACTCGCTTTTCTGCATAGGGCGGGCACACATTCGAATGCAGTTCGCCCCGACCTGGTGATACTCGATTTGAATCTGCCCAAGAAAAATGGCCGGGCGCTGCTGGCAGAAGCCAAGTCGGACAAGTCTCTGTGCACTATCCCGATGGTGGTGTTCAGTACTTCTCGCTCTACTGTGGATATCGCAAAAAGCTATGAATTAGGAGCGAACTGTTACGTTCACAAGCCCGGCAATCTTCAGGACTATTTTTTGGCGATGCGATCGATTGAGGAATTCTGGTTTGGCTTGGTTAGCTTGCCCCGAGAGGACAAATAAGAATGGAACATGTCTTATTGATTGAGGACAACCCGGGAGACGCTGACCTCGTCAGGTTGCGCCTGGTCGAAGGAAAGTCCGAGGTTCATGTCAACTGCGTCTCACGCCTCTCCGACGCGCTTGCGTGCCTGGAGTGCGATACTCCCACGCTGGTGCTCCTCGACCTGAACCTTCCCGATAGTCACGGTGCGGAAACCTTTCGCAAAGTCATGCAGAAGGCGCCGAATGTGCCGATAGTCATTCTCTCCGGTCAAGACGATGAATCGCTGGCGATTAAAGCCGTACATCAGGGCGTACAGGACTATCTGGTAAAGGGCGAGATCACCAGCAAACAACTCGAACGCGCGGTGCGCTATGCGGTTGAGCGGCAAAGTCTGCTCCGATCGCTCGAAGTAACACGCAAACAGCAACTCGAATTCAAGAATCAATTCTTGTCGCATGTGTCGCATGAATTGCGGACTCCGCTGACCTGCATTTATCAGTACGTCACGTTGCTGGTGGATGGGCTGGCCGGGCCGATTTCACCGGATCAATCCGATTATCTGAAAACGGTTCTGAAGAGCGTGAATCAGTTGCATGCGATGATCCGCGACCTGCTGGAAGCCACCCGAGCCGACAGTGGCAAGCTGCGGATCGATCTGCGCTGCATCGACATCGGAGAACTGATTCAGCAAGCTGCCGCCATGATGCGACCCACGGCAGCCGAAAAGAAGATCAACCTTGACGTGGTGCTGGATCCAACCATCCCACTGGTTTACGCCGACCCAGACCGCACACTTGAAGTCCTGATCAATCTGCTCGACAACGGAATCAAGTTCACGCCTGCCGATGGCAATGTGATCGTAAAGGCCTCTTTGGTGGAGACCGACCCGGCGGCCGTTTATCTCTCAATCAGCGACACGGGCCGCGGCATTCCGCAGGAATCACTTCCGCAGGTTTTCGAACGTCTTTATCAGGATCCCCACGCGGTGGACGGCAACCGAACTGGCTTGGGATTAGGGCTCTACATCGCCAAGGAAATCGTTACCCTGCAAGGCGGAAGGATGTGGGTCGCCAGTCAAGCCGGAAGCGGCAGTACATTCTCCTTTACTTTGCCGCTGTATTCTCTGGCTAAGATCTTAACCCCGGTAATCACCTTCCAGGGCCGCTTGCGCGAATCTCTAGCGCTGGTGCGCGTGGAAGTGACACCGTTGTCGGTATCCGCGCGCGGAAGCTGGAAAGAGACTTGCCTGGCCAGTCTTGAGCTTCTGCGCCAGTGTATCTACGTCGATAAGGATCTCGTCCTTCCGGCAACGGGCACCAGCGGTCCCATCGAGACGTTCTTTGTGGTGGCATCCACCGACATGGCGGGGGCGAGCATTCTGATGGACCGGATCCGCGAGCATGTCGGTAGTCTGCCGAGGCTGAAGAGCAGCGGTTCGCTGCGCGTGACCGCAGAAGGCATCCCGGCTGCACCCGCCGCCGACCCGAGAACCGTGGAACAACAAGTCTGGGGAGTTGCCGACTTCGTAACCGGCCTGATTCAGCAAGCATTGGGTAGCAAGCAAAATTCAAACGAAAAGGAGAACAACAAAAATGCGATCTGAGGCCTACGGCGAGGGACAACCTCTTAATCGAGCAAAGATCATGGTGGTGGATGACGATGCCGATCTCAGGCAGGCACTGAGTCTGCGTCTGCGGGCTAATAACTTCGAGACCGTCAACGTTTGCGACGGTTATTCCGCGATCGCGATGGCCCAGAAGGAGCATCCGCATCTGATCATTCTCGATCTCGGATTGCCGGCGGGCGACGGATTCGCGGTCCTGAAAAACCTGCAGCAGTATCCGGCGCTCGCCGGCATTCCCGTAATTGTGTTGACAGCTCGCGATCCTGACGGTAATGAAAAACGCACACTCGACTCCGGGGCAGTTGCCTTCTTTCAGAAGCCTGCCGATAACGACGAACTGCTGGGAGTGATTCGCGCCAGCCTGCAGGCCGGTTGGGGTTGGGGCGGAGCTCTGCCGTCATAACCATTTAACAGAGCGGCTCGGTCGTCGATTTGATCAAAGCCCGGTCAACGGTTGGATCAGAGGGAAGGGACATGTATCTCGACAGCAAGGGAGCGCTGGCTCGCTCAAAGCCATATAACTTTCGTCGCCGGGAAGCGCGCTACGTCCACAGCGGTCCGGTATTGTTGCAACGTTTTCTGCGTTTTGGACCCGTGGTGACCCGGGGCGTGATGCTCGACATCAGCATGCGAGGAATGTCGGCCCTGGTCTGCGGTGCTCCGCGCGTTGGGGAAACGGTAGTGATCAATCTGGCATTGCGCGATTCGCCGGTTGAGTTACTGGCGACAGTGCACCATAGCAACGATGCGAAGTCTGGATTTGAGTTTTATCCGCTGTCGCCGGTCGCTCAGCAAGGCATCCAATCGTGGATACAGGAATTGCGGCAACACGAAGAATCGCTGTTTCCATATCCCTACGCTCCAGCGGCTAAGTTTGGAGACGATTGAATCAGGGTTGGGGTAAAAAACTGCCTACTCGGCCGGAAGCGGCATTCCCTGGATGTTCCATGAGAGGTGATGAACCGCTCCGTTCGTCGCCAGGATGGCCGACTTGCCAGGGGCAAATGCCAATCCGACCAGGCCGCTACCGGATACTTCGAGGTTGGCCTTGCCTTGAGGCGTAATCTTCACGATGCCGCGCTTCCCGGCTAGAGACGCCGCGACGTAGACGTTGCCTTCGATATCCAGAGCGAGGCCTTGCGGACGGCCCAATCCGCGATAGAACACAGATACGGCGCCATGTGGATCGATTTTATAAACGCAATCGAAGCTGGATGTGCTGGGTCCCGTGACGAACATATCGCCCTGGGGACCGAAGGCGAGGTGATACGCGGATACGCTTGGCTCCAGCGTGGCAAATACAAATATCTGCCGGTCGCGAGCGATCTTGAAAATGGTCCCGCTGCGATCGCCGACGTAGAGATTTTCCGCAGCGTCGAAGGCGATTCCGGTTGCTGTCCCCATGCCTTCGGCATAGGTTGACATGGTCCCATTCGGAGCCACTTTGTAGACAGCCTCGTCGTTCCGCGACGAAACGTACATTTGGCCATCGCGATCGAACGCGATCGCGGTGGCGTTCATCATGTCGGCGAGAAACGGCTTGACGTTGTAATTCGTGTCGATCTTGAAGATCGCTACCGGAACTTTCTGGCCGCGCGACCCTGAAAAGGTAACGTAGATATTGCCTTCGCGATCGAGAGCAGGATTCGCCACCGGGTGCAGGTTGTCGGCGACCGGTACGGCAACCTTGATCGTCTGACCATTGCTGACATGTCCATGACTACCCGCTCCGTTCGTGCTTGCGCCCGTGTTCACGACGACTGGGCCGGAGGTTGCCCCATCGGGCACGCGGGCCACCAGGAAGTCGTCGGAACTGATCAGCACTGACCCTTCAACCTCCCCGAAAAGCACCGTGGGACGACGTAACTCATGCGGACGCAGGCTCTTTCCGACAATGCGAATCTCGCCGCCTTGCAACGCACAGCCCGGGGCGACGGCTTCGATATGCGGCTTGCCGTTGACATTCTTCTTTCCCAGGATGCGGTCGGAAATGCTCATGAGTTTATTTTGGCAGGAATGATCGTAATACCGGCACGTTACTTTATTAGAAGTCCAAAGTGCAATAGAAGATGCATGATTGCGAGCGCATAAATTCCCGCGCCCAGGTCGTCGACGACAATTCCGGTTCCCTCGGGGAGTCGCTCCAACTGGCGAATCGGAAAGGGCTTCCACATGTCGAAGACACGGAAGAGTATAAAGGCTGCAAGAAAAGTTTTCCAAGCGATGGGGACGGCGATGAGCGCGACCAATTGTCCAGCGACTTCGTCGATGACCACGAATTGCGGATCCTTGATGCCGGAGCCGCGAGACACTTTTGTAGCGGCAGGGATTCCGATGAGCGTCACCAAAGCCGCAGCGACGAGAGTCGCCCAGGCGCGACTGGCAGGCGGAATTTGCCAGGTGGCCAGCGCCCACAACAGAACGGTCGCTAGAGATCCCCAAGTACCAGGCCCAGGTTTGAGGCGCCCAATGCCGAAAAATGTCGCGACTAGCGTGGCCCACAGCGGAGTGCGCGAACGAGACGCCTCAGCAACTGCCGACGGGGCGCTGACGCCAGGGTCGCTAGTCATTTTCGCCAGTGATTATCGTCATTCATTCTCGTCTTCTGGGCTGTCCTGGCGGACGGCTTCCTCGGCATCGGCTACGGGCGAAGAAATTACATAGCCGCCGCTGGCCCATTTGCCGAGATCGATCAGACGGCAGCGGTCGCTGCAGAACGGAAAATCGGCTTCGTTAGCCTTGGTCGGTTTCTTGCAGATCGGACAGCGGAGTTTGATCGAACCCTTACGCGGCATATGCAGTTTATACAGTTGAGAGGCGGCAAGCCGCGCCTCAACAGAAGGTCAGACGATTTCTGCTACCAAGTCGTAATCATGCGCCGCCGTTATGCGGCAGCGATAGAATTCGCCCTCTTTCGGTTCGTTTCCCTCGGGATAATCGTTGACGAAGACTTTGCCGTCAATTTCCGGCGCTTGCATCGCGGTGCGACCCTCGAGCAGCAAATCGGATTCGCTGGAAGCGCCTTCCAGCAGCAGATCGAATTCCCGGCCGATCAACGATTTCTTCTTTGCCTTGCTGATCCTCTTCTGGATCGACATCAGAGACTTGCGACGGCTCTCAATCTCACGGGAGGGAAGCTTCTGCCCGTGATCGAATGCGCCCGCACCTTCCTGATCGGAATAGCCGAAGGCTCCCATCCAGTCGAAGCCGGCTTCTTCCACAAAAGTGCAGAGCTCTTCGAATTCCTTCTCGGTTTCGCCAGGAAAGCCAACGATAAACGATGTCCGCAGAGTCACGTCTGGAATGGTACGCCGCATTTTCTCGATCGAACGCAGGAACAAATCTGCGCCGCCCCCACGCTTCATACGTTTCAGCATGGTTGCGGACGCGTGCTGCAAGGGCACGTCGATGTAGGAACAAATATTTTCGTGGGCAGCGATGGTTTCGAGGAGTCGTCCCGTAATTTTGTTGGGATACGCATAGAGGAAGCGAACCCACTGCAGGCCTTTCACTCCGGCGAGCTTTTCGAGCAGCAGGGCCAGCCCGTCTTTGAGTCCAAGATCTTCGCCGTAACAGGTGGTGTCCTGCCCGATCAGGGTGATTTCACGGACGCCGGAATGCGCCAGCCGTTCCGCTTCGGCAATCACAGATTCGAAACGCCGGGAACGGAACTGTCCTCGAAGCTGCGGAATAATGCAGAAGCTGCAGGGATGATCGCAACCCTCCGCGATCTTTATGTATGCCGAAGATCGCGGCGTAGTCAGAATTCGCGGCGTGTGTTCGTCGTAAAGGTAATTGGGAAGATCGGCGACGGCTCCATCCCATGAATCGCGGGCAAAGCGCCCTTGTTCGCGGCGATGATCGCCCTCGGGTCTGGATGTTTGAGAACGCGAAGTTTGCGGTTGCGAAGTCAGAATATTAAAAGGACTGGGAGCGCGAGGCGTCTCCACCACTCCAGCCGCCGCCAGAATCTTCTCCAGTTCGCCGGTGCCAACCACGGCGTCGACCTCAGGAATATTCTTGCGAATCTCATCATGAAAACGCTCCACCAGGCAGCCGGCAACCACTAACCGCTTGGCCTTCCCGCCCGTTTTATGGCGCGCCATTTCCAGGATGGTATCGATCGATTCCTGCTGCGCGGTGCCGATAAACGAACAGGTATTCACCACGATGACATCGGCATCGGCTGCATCCGGGGTGAGTTCGGCGCCAGCATGGGCCAGCATGCCCATCATGACCTCGCTATCGACGAGGTTCTTGGGGCAGCCCAGGCTGACGAAGCCCACCTTGGCTGGGGCAGTCGGCTCCAAAGTAGCGGATATGGTTTCTTTTGTGGGCACTATTTATGGGTGCTGCTTCCAGGTACTAGGGACGATGATCATGAATCAGCGACACGCAGGAATCAGCCTCTTTCATTCTAACATCCATATTTATCACGCCGATCGCCGCCGGGGTTGGGCGACCCACGAGTTCAAGGGAGCGAAACCCCGCATCAAACCGGATACCTTATGTTTTCCGCCGATCCGGGTGACCCGTGCTAATCTTATTGAAACAAAAACTACATCCCTCAACACTCTGGAGGAGAGATGTCGGCTAAACGACTCGCATTTTTGGCAGTGCCATTTCTTTTTCTCGCGTCAGTCGCTTTCGCGCAAGTGAATGAGCTTGCATTCACGGCGGGCCGAACTTTCGTCAGCACAGAGACCGTGCCCAGCATCGGCGACCAGATTCATTTCGGAAACCCGGCCAGCATCGAGGGCAACTATGCCCGATTGCTCATGACCCGCAAGATTTTCGGGCTCTACGCGGAAGTCCCAGTGGCTGTGTATTTTAAAATGAATTTGAACTATGAGCCGGGGAATATTCCTAAGGACATCGGCGCTCTCTTTGTCACCCCGTCCGTGCGTTTGAACATTTTTTCCGGCGATTCGGTGACTCCGTGGGTGAGCGTGGGCGGCGGATACGGCCGTTTCCGCGAGGCTTCCACGCTTTATTACTATGGACCGAATCCGGGGCCGACCGGCACGAATACTGGGGTTGTGCAGTTCGGGGCCGGGTTGGATGTGTGGTTCTGGCACACTTGGGGTGGGCGATTCGAAGCGCGTGACTTCTACTCAGGAAATCCCGCCCTCAACGTTGATGTCAGCAATAGCCGCCAGCACAACTACTATGTGGGTGCCGGCGTTACGCATCGCTTCTAGGGTTTGACTATTGCTTGAGAACAGGCGTGCTATCGGGAGTCTCTTCCGCGGCGTTGGCCCGGTCGGGGCGCGTGATTTCCTGGAAAAGGTCAGGCAAGGTTTGAGCGGCGTCTGCCGACTGACCGAAGCGCGCGGATTCATAAGCGCGGGTAAACCGAGCAACTTTCTTCTGCAGCTCCGCTTCCCGAATCGCAGCCACGAAATCCAGCGGCGTTTGCGACGGCGTTTTCCGCCAGCCAAGCCTCTCCAACCTTCCCACCATGCGGTCATACCAGAGCGCCGCCGATTCACGCGGAGCCCGTTCCGGATGGGCGCGTAGGCTGCGATTACGCAGCGTTCCGACAAGACCGCGGATATTCAACAGTATGATCACGATGACCACGATTGCGATGCTGCCGCCGAGCCACTGCGCGGGAAACTTACTGACATTTCGGTGCGCGCGTCGCGCCGATCGCAGCAGCGCGCGATGCTGGTAACCGATCCAATGGCGAGCATCGTCAAAAAATCGGCGAGTGCCGGTAGCGGCATCTTTTCCGAGAGCGCGTTGATGACTGGAATCGTAGTTGATGATCCATTCGCGCCAAAACGACGCTGCCGCATCGACGTAGAGCTGCACACGCGACCATCCAGTGCGCGTCGGGACACTTCCGGCCGGCGTGGGATCAAAGCTGACCCAACCCGAGCCGGGAAAATATGCCTCTACCCAGGAGTGAGCGTCGCTGGCCCGGAGCACGTACTGGCCCGTCAGATCGTTGAATTCGCCGCCACGGAAGCCGGTCACGATGCGCGACGGGATATGCAAAGCGCGCAGCATCACTGCCATCGAACTGGCAAAATACTCGCAGTGTCCATGCTTTCGTTCGAAGAGAAAATTCGCCAGCGGATCCGCCGGAAGGCTGCGCGGCAGTTCGAGCGTGTATCCGAAATGGGTTGAGAGATACTGCTCGATGGCCACCGACTTGTCGTAATTACTTGGAGAGGTGGCCGTGATCTCCTCGGCAAGTTTCACGATGCGTGCATCGAGCGGCGGCAGCTTCAGATACTCGGCCATGTCACTGGGCGCGGTATTTGGAGCGAGGCGAAGCTCGTCGGTGTCGAGTTCAACCAATTCCGACTCACCGTCGTACCGGCTGATGGGATGGTCGGCATCGAGGTTATAGACCGCTGCTCCGGCGTCCGTGCTTATCTGCCGATAGTTTCCCGCGACACTTTGTGGCCGGTCGGCGAGAAAGAAGACATTGGTTCCCAGCGGCTCCATCAACGCACGATAGTGAATCGAGCGACCCGCGGGCGCTGGCGATGTTGATGCGCGGTCGGCTGGTGGGCCGAGATGATAGTTACCGTCCGCCGCCACGTGAACGATGTGCTGCTCGAAAGAATTCGACCAGGTCTTGCCGTCGAAAGTGCTGAGCGCAATTCCACGCCACTTCAAATCGTAGCCGCCTTGCGAGTCGTTCTGAATCTCGATGTGCATGACGACCGCGCTCGACTGCTGAATCTGGCCAATGCGTCCCAATTGCACGCGATCGCTGAAGCCGGTGGAGACGTCGCTAGTGGGAGTGTAGGCACTCAGGTAGCGCGAAGAAACCCGGGGAAGAAAGAAGAAAATCAGAAAGCTTCCGGCCATGATCATCAGCATCAGTGCCGGAGCAATGGCGAGCAGTCCGTAGGCCATCCGTCGATTCGGGGGGACCACACTGGAGGATTCCCGTCGCGGATCCTGCGCGTGGGTTGGTTCGTCGGCCACCGAGTGTCGCATCTCCATCAGCACAAACGTCACGACCGCAACCAGCAGGAATCCCGCAAAAGAGAAGAGAAACATGCTGCCGACCGTGAGCACGGACGCGGCCAGGACCATCAAAAACGAAAGGACGGCCAGCATGTAGTGATCGCGAGTGCGCTGCAGCGAGAACAAGCGCACGACCATCGCGAAGAGGACGAGATGAACCGTGGCTCCGAGAAAGCTGCGCGACAAAAAGAAATAGTCGGCGAGGTAGACGAAGACGTAGACCACAGTCAACAGGGTGGTCCAGCGCTCAGGGATGGCGTACTCGCGGCGCGCCAGAAGCTGGTATCCGCGGATGAGGAGCGCTAACCCGACCACCAGCACGGCGGGCAGATCCAACCCTCCCGTGGAAGCCAGCGCCCCGAAACCCGTGAGCACGAGCATGTACAGCGCCACGTTGAAGTAGCGTTCAATGGCCTTCGCCATGGTGATGCTGCGCGGCTTGGGACTTTCAGTCACCCGGAACTTCTATTGTTGGCGAAACCGGCGCAGAAGGGAAGTGTCGGCGGTAACAGGCCTTTCAGGGCTGCAGTTGCGGCGCGGCTTCAAAGCCGGGACGATTCTCGCGAATAATCTGGGAAAAATCCGGAGAATCATTGACGGTGCGCGCCACAGGATTGATGTAGGCCTTCTTCATCAGCTCAGGGAAGGGCAGGTTGCCGGCAAAATTGCCGTTCCGGTAAAGGATTTCCGTGCCCCGGCCATTCAGAAGGATCCACCAATCGTGCAGCGAACTGCCAGCTGGGAGATGCCCAGTGGCCGCCATCTGGGTGAAGATGTTGGTGGTGCAATTGTCGGTCGCGGCGTTGTACCACTTCGGATGATCGCGAAGTTTATTGGCCTCTTGTATATATTGCATAAAAAGCTGGCGCGACCAGTCCGGGCCGGCTGTGGTGTGGAAGAGGTAGACTTCTTCGCCGGTGCGGTAATTCGAGCGCAGGCGAACGACGTCGCGTTCGTCGGCAAAAATATATAGAAGTTCGTATTGCCGGAAGAAGCCGCGGATGGCGGAATAACCCTGGCCCACTTGATTCCGAGTTTCAATCGATGCCGCCACATGGTCGTTATCTCCGAACTGAAAACTGACGATGGGATGGGCGATCCACGGTGATCCCCAATAGGTGATGAACACGTCGATGCCGCGAAGTTGGCTCAGGTAGACGGTTTTGGTGAGCCATTCGCAGGTGTAATCCAATTCAGTGCGGTAAATGCAATTGCGGAAGTTGTGAATCGTGACCTTATCGCCATCGACTTCCGCCGACGGCATTTGCGAATCGTCGGGCTGCCACGGCCGATCATTCGTCGGCTTGAGTTGCAGCCAGCAGACTAAGACAAGCAGAAATCCGGCAAGCAACGCTGTCATTTTGCGCAGATGCGACTTAGCCACCCAGGCGAGAATTGCGATAGCGAGAATATAGAGAACAGGCGTCAGCCAGGGCGCACGCGCGATCGACAGGTCGAAGTACAGCGCGGCGATGGCCCAAACGGTCATCAGCGCCAACAAAAACCACGCGACGCTTAAGCCGAGCCAATGAAGTGCACGCTGCAGCCACGACTCATTCGAGGTGTGCGTCATTGAATCGGAATGGTAATCCGTTGCTACGATTTAGTCACGACCACCATGACGTGACTCGCTTTTCGCAACTGGTATTTCTGTTTAGAATAAATCTCGACGGACTAACCTATGGACTACCTACTGAAAACCGAGCCGACCGTGTATTCATTCGCAGACCTTGAGCGCGATAAGACCACCATTTGGGATGGCGTGACCAATCCCGCGGCGGTCAAGCATCTGCGCGAAATGAAACCAGGGGAACGCCTGCTCATCTACCATACCGGAGACGAGAAGAGCGCGGTTGGAACGGCGTCTGTGGTGTCGGTCGATCCCAGCGACCCCAAGACCCCCCAAGTGAAAATCAAAGCAGGCAAAGCCATCGCAAAGCCGAAGACCTTGGCGGAAATCAAGGCCCGAGCGGCGTTTGCCGATTCTCCGCTGGTACGGCAAGGACGATTGAGCGTGGTGCCACTCACCGCGGCGCAGTTCGGTTGGTTGGTGGGAGAGTAATCCGCGCAATTAAGTCCGGACGCATTCCGACAATTAAGTCCGCATCTATCCGTTCGCTGCAATCCGGTTCCGGGCACGCGTAGGTCACATGATTGCGTTGCCTGTCGAGACTAATGATGAACATCGGCCGTCCGTGGCGGTCGCAGGCCGGCTGATTGGGCGTCAGCCCGGGCGCGTCTCCCCGCTTGGGCGTGGTGTAACCGATGCGCTCGCCGAAGCAGCGGTGACAGAACTTGTCGGTGCAGCGGAAGAATTCGATCGAATAGTCGGCGTTGTAAGGAGCCAACGCGGGCTCCATGGTGCGGAAGTGCTGATCGCAAAGGGGCAGAATGTCCGTCCGCATGCGAAGCGAGTGTAGCAAATCATTGAATCATAAAGGTATGGATTCAGTGATTCATGGTCGCATTGAGTTCTCAGCCAATGTAGCGCAGGGCGTCGACTATGCCGAGGTTCGAGGCGCGGTAGGAGGGGAGCACGCCGCTTACGAGTCCCACAAGAAAGGCGACCCCCATGACAACCGCGGCGGTAGCGACAGTCATGTGCAAAGAGACCGGCAACCCAATGCCTGGGCGTGCGATGAAAAGGATGGCTCCGGTGGCGAGCGCTATTCCGATCAACCCGCCGACCAGAGCGATTGCAATCGATTCGCTCAAGAGCAGCTTCAGGATGCGCTCGCGCGTAAAGCCCAGCGTCCGAAGCACTGCAACCTCGCGGGTGCGTTCGCGGATCGACATCGCCATGGTGTTGGCGCAGACCAGCAGGGTGGTGAAGACGACGGCTCCGCAGATGCTGAGGATGAACGCTTTTACGCTGCCCAAAGTGTTGATGAAATCGAGCTTGAATGCCTGCTCGCTCTCGCTCTTAGTGGGAACCGGACTGCCGTGGAACATGTCGTCGATGGCGTGAGCCGCTTGCGGCATATGTTCGGCGGTATCGACCCGAATGAAGTAAAACCCGGCGGTGTCTTTGAACCAGTCGACCGACTCTTCGAGATACTTGGTGTGGAAGTACAGATTGCTGGAGGGTGGATCGATGGTGTAGATGCCGCGCACTGTCAGATCGAGGTCCGTGGGAAAGATCGTGCCTTGCAGAATGATATGGTCGCCGATCTTCCAGTGATGTTTTTTGGCCAGATCAACGTCCACGATGCACCCAGCGCGATCCCCCTTCCATGCGGCGACCTGATCGGGAGGGATAATCTTGTCGGCGGCGACGTCGAGATATTCGTCGGGATCGGTAGCGAACTGGGCGAAAAAGTTCTGCTGTTTGTCGTCTATGTATTTGCCGCCAAACCACGTCATGGGAACGACATGGACCACGCCAGGAATGGTACGAATCTTGTTGCGATAATAAATGGGGAGAAAGTTAGCCAGCGAGACCTTGTGGCGGGTCATGATGCGCAGCGCGGAGTCGGGCGCTCCCTTATCGATATAAAAACTGCGCCACACGCTCAGCATGATGCAGAGCAGCAAGAGAGAAAAGGCAATGCTGGCGACCGTCAGCAGACTTCGTCGCTTGTTGCGAAACGCGGACTTGGCGACGAAACTCGTCAAAGTCATCGGAGTACTGACATTTTACACTGCGGAAGGACGCAGTCCGCTGCGATCAGAGTCCCTGCCGCCGGTCAAATTGCGCCGATCTGTGGAGGATTTTGTGAGTTCACTCAGCTCCAACAACTCCCGCTACATCCACCTTCGTACACCCCACGAACGAGGCCTTGTGCCCGCATTTAAAATAGACCCAAAGGCAAACAAGGTTTGCCAGACTACACCCGTCTTCGACAATTGAAGGGTTCACACCCGCGAATTGCGGAAAATAACCCCGTAAGCCCTTATTAATGCGGTTGGTACGAAATTGTACCTGTAGAATGAGGTATGTAGCTGTATCCCTCTGATTCTAATGATATGAAAAAAGAGGGGGGTGGGGGGGAGCCGTAGCAGGAGCTCCTGCGCCGTCACCAGAATGGGTCACTGTAACGGGCTTCGGATCGGAAGCGAGGTTCACGCTGCGACCTGCTAAGCAGGTCGCCCCAGCGCAGCCCAAATGTTCGAAAATCGTCCTCTAGGGTCGACCCACCGCGCCATCCTCAAGTATTGCACGGGATTACGCAAAAACCTTGCGCAGCTCTCGCCGCAGAATCTTGCCTGACGGGGTCCGGGGCACCATTTCTACATAGCGAATATCACGCGGCTGTTTGTGGTGAGCGAGGCGGTCGGCGACGAAATCGCGCAGCTCTTTGCTGAGAGTTTCCGACGGCGTGAATCCTTCACGAAGCACAACAAAAGCGCACGGGATTTCTCCGGCGTCGGCATCTGGCTTGGCGACGACCCCGCAGTCGCGCACGGCAGGATGTTCGAGCAGCAGCGCTTCAACCTCGGCGGGCGCGACCGGAAATCCTTTGTACTTGATCATCTCTTTGCTGCGGTCGAGGACGTAGTAAAACCCGTCGTCGTCGCGACGAACGATGTCGCCCGAAAAATACCAGCCGTCACGAAGCGCGGCAGAGGTGGCCTCGGCATCCTTCCAGTAGCCCAGCATGAACTGCGGTCCGCGCATGACGAGCTCGCCGGATTCGCCGGGTGCGACCTCGTTACCGTCACTGTTGAGAACCCGACATTCGGTAAGCGCTAGCGGCTGCCCAATCGAAGCGGGACGGTTCATCTCCTGCGGTTCGTTGAAGCCCACATGCGTGACCGGCGATGCTTCAGTCATACCGTACCCCTGATTGACGATAATGCTGGTGAGGTCGGTGAGGCGGCGCGCCAGTTCGGGAGCGAGCGGGGCAGCTCCGCTTTTGATCCAACGTACTTTGTGATTCTTGGGGAAGATGCCATTCTCGACAGCCTGGCAGAGCGCGTTGATGGCGGGCGGAACCATCAGCATCATCGTGATGTTTTCCGAAACGAGAAGCGAGCACACTTTTTGCACGTCAAAGCGTGGCATCAGCACAAGGGTTGAGCCGAGCGTGAGCGAAAGGGTGAGCGCAACTGTCAATCCGTAAATATGGTAGAGCGGCAGGAAGCCCAGAATAATGTCCTCTGGCACGAGGGGTGCGGCGTTAGGGCCGATGGTCTGATAAACATTCGCGACCAGATTATGGTGCGAAAGCATGACGCCCTTGGGCAGTCCGGTTGTCCCGCTCGAATAAGGAAGGGCGCCGACGGTCAGGGTGGAGTCGCGGGTTGGCTTTGGGAACGTGGCATCAGTCGGAAGTAAAAGCGCGGCGAATGCCTCGCAACCGACACGCTCCGAGCGTGTGGAGAAAATCCGGCGCAGCGCGGGCAATCCGGCGAGATTCACATTTTCCAGAAGCGGGCCATCGGTGATTAGAAAAACGGCACCAGAATTGTCCAGTTGATAGCGGATCTCGCGCTCGCGATAGGAGGGATTGAGCAGCGTTGGAATACCCCCCGCAAGTGTGGTCGCATGGTAGGTGATGGCAAATTCCCAGGAGTTAGGAAGGAAAATGGCGACCACTTCTCCGGGGACGAGACCGGCCGCAATCAGGCCACGGGCAAGGGATTCCACAATGTCGCCATATTCCGCGAAAGTGAAGCGGCGGGCGCACGAAGTGTCAACCAGCGCTGTCTTGCCGCTGTTTCGTTGACAACTTTCGAGCACAACATCGTGGACGAATCGGCCGGTGGGATCGGCATAAAGCTGAGTACGTAGCATCCGGAAAAGATTGTATTAGTAGACGCGCCAACTTAAAAGTCGGATGTCTCAAGATCAACGATATACACTTGCGGCAGACTCGGCCGAAGGGGCTTGGAGAAGAAGAGTATGGGTGGAACAACCAGCAGATATTTGTTTGTCGTAGGCGGAATTGTAGCAATCGCGCTGGCTCTACAATCGACGGCCTGCAAAGCTAAGAACGACATCACGCAAGACGAACTTGTCCGGCGTGCGCAGGAATTATTCGACGGCGTCACCGCCGGTGACCAAGCGGCGTGGAAAAAATATGTCGCCGATGACGCCATGTACTTCGACGAAAAGGGAGCGAATATGAACAAGGCGGAACTGATCGCCACCGTTACTCCGCTACCCAAGGGTTACTCAGGTGCTATAAAAGTAGTGAATGCCAAAAGCCACATTGAGGGAAATATCGCCATTCTAAGTTACGACATGGATGAAACCGAAACCATCTTCGGACAGGATCTGACCGCGCGCTATCACGCCACCGATACCTGGATGCGGCGCAATGGACAATATCAGATCGTCGCCGGCCAGGTGCTCCGGTATTACGAAGACCCTGCGCCAGGTAAGGTCGATGCCGCAAAGCTAGGCCAGTATCCCGGCACCTACGAGTTATCTCCGGAAAATCGGCTCACCATTTCGCTCGATAACGATCAGCTTTACCGGCAGCGCGGGGAACAGCCGAAGGGGCTGTTAATTCCCGAAGCCAGCGACGTATTCTTTCGCAAAGGGGTGGAGGGACGCATCGTGTTCCGCCACGGCGATGACGGAAAAATTGACGCCTTGCTCGATCGGCGTAATAACGAGGATGTGGTTTGGAAGAAAGTAAAGTAAGCGACTAAGAACTAAGTTTGCGCAGGAATTCCTGCTCGTCCATGCGGTACTTGAAGGCTTTACGGCCGCCGATGAACACCACAGGAACCTCATCGTTATAGAGCCGCCGTATATCAGCGTCGGAGTCGACGTCCACTTCCTTCCAGGTGAACCCGCCGCGTTTATGTAGCTTGACGAGACTCTCCTTTACAATTTCGCAGAGATGGCATCCCTTGCGAGAATAGACGATGACTTCCCGGGGCGGAGTCATGCGAGGGAGTGTAGCAGTTTTTGTGCAGCCTTTCCAAGATAGTCGGCACCTAAAGCCCGACGAGGTAGAATTTCGAAATGCAAATTAACGAGGGCGTACTTTCTGGAAAAACGGTCTTGGTAACGGGAGCCGCAAAGCGCCTGGGTTACGCGATCGCGCTCGCCGCCGCCGAGCGCGGTGCCGACGTGGCGATCACATATCGAGAGTCGGCGCGCGAGGCAAGGCTCGTGGTTGAGGAACTGGCGCAATCCGGCGGACGCGCGCTGGCAGTGCGCTGCGATATTACCGATGAGGAAAGTGTCCGCGAGATGGTGAAGGAAGTCGCTGCGGAGCTGGGCGGGATCGACGTCCTGGTGAATAACGCGGCAAATTTCGAGGACGTCGCATTTGAAAAGATCACGGTTGCGAAGTGGGACGCAATTTTCGCATCGAACGCCCGCGGGCCGTTTCTTGTTTCGCGCGAGGCGCTGCCGCACTTGAAAAAACGAAAGGGACGCATCGTCATTATGGGCTCTCTCGGCGGCCTTCGGCCGTGGCCGACCCATGTTCACTATTGCTCGGCGAAAGCGGCTGTGCACATGCTGACGAAAGCCATGGCGATGGCCCTGGCGCCAGAGATCGCTGTGAACGCAGTCGCTCCAGGAGTGATCGATCTGGGGAGAAAATCGGACGCGTCGTTCATGAGGAACATGGCGAAAAAGACGCCCATGCGGCGCAACGGAACTGGAGTGGACATCGCCACAGCCGTAATGTTCTTTGCGACAGCGCCGCACTTCATCACCGGGCAAATTCTGGCCGTAGATGGCGGCTTGGGTCTGTAGCGCCAGCGCTTAGGTGACACAGAACTCCTTCTTGCTTCCAAACATGGGTTCCCGTATCTTTCCTGTTCAAGCTTCGACCACTTCTATGACACGATCCATCATGCGATGCAGGCTCGCTATTGGCGGATATTGTTTCTCGCGACCCTACTGACAACTCTTCTAATAACTCCCTTGGCCGCCCAAGATCGTCCCGAAGAGGGCGGCCATGAACTCCAGGTGTGGACGGGCGGCGGCCCCTCCGTTCCGGGCGGCACCAAGGATACGAGCGTGTGGAACGTCGGCGTTCGTTATGGCTGGATCCTGACGGCTCCGCATGGCCCGGGATTTCTCAACGGGCGTTTCGAACTCGCCGTCGACGCCGTGCCAGCATTTGTCATCTTTCAACCGGCCAACACCGCCTACGGAGCAGGAGTGAATCCGGTAGGCTTCAAATGGATCTTCGCCACCCGAGGGCATTTCGCTCCTTTCCTCGAGTTGAACGGGGGAGTGCTGTTTACAAGTCACGAAGTGCCAACCGGCACATCGGATATAAACTTCACGCCCGGTGCGGCATTCGGCGTCTATTACTTCGGCGATCATGCGTGGTCGTTAGATGTTCGGTATCTGCATATTTCGAATGCCGGACTGAGCGTACCGAATCCCGGAGTGAATACGGTGGAAGTGCGCTTAGGGTTCGGGAAGTTCTTCGGGAAAAAGTAAGTGCTGGTGTAGAGGCGCGGCTCGCCGGTCTCAACCTATCTAATGTCGATGCGATGTTGCAGTGACATCTTGGCGGGGTTCGGCATTTCGCCCGCAGCACGGTCCAGGGGGAATCGACGACCCGTGGGGACAGGTTCGTGGATGCCCGAGGAACGTGCAGATTTTATCCGTAGCTTCGGACGACAAGATGTGCTCAAACTTGCAAGCCTGTTGCTCGATTTCCGATTCGCTATCCATGGCCAGCGAGTCGGTGAAGAGGCGCTCCGCGAGACGATGACGCCGGATAATGTCGGCGGCCCGTTGATGTCCACGCGGCGTCAATTCGACGATCGCCGAACCATCGCCCGTAGAAACCCCGGTTGGCTTTAGCGCGTCGTGACAGGGATTCACAAACGGCCGGTGATCGTGCGCTTCGGGAGGATGCGGGCGCGTCGTCACCAACCCCATCGCCGCCATTTTTTCGATGGCGATAGAGACGGGCAAAGCGCCATGAACTTCCATGCGACCGATTTCTGCGATTTGTCCGTGCTCTTCCAGAGCAAATAATTCTTCCAGCACTTCGTCAAACTGCTCTTCGTCCGCCATGGCAAAAACTTCCTGGGCGGCGATTTTTCCGTGATGCAATTCGATGCGGCGGTCGGCCAGGCGCGCTACAACGGGATCATGCGTCACCATAACGATGGTGCGTCCCTGCTGATGAAGTTCGCGCAACAGCCGGAGAACGATTTCTTCGTTGGCAGCGTCGAGGTTGCCGGTAGGTTCGTCGGCCAGCAAAATCTTTGGATCGTTAATTAAGCGCTCGCGCGATGCAGACACGCTGTTGCTCTCCTCCAGAAAGTTGCGAAGGCAGGTGGGCGGCGCGGTCTTTGAGTCCGACCCGCTCCAGCGCTTCGAGTGCTTCCTTCTCGTCAGTCATGCTGTGGAAATACTGCGCGAGCATGACATTCTCGAGCGCCGTGAGATACGGGATCATGTGGAACTGCTGAAAAATAAAACCGATGGTTTCGGCGCGCACACGGTTGAGATCCGAAGATCTAAGCCCGGCGACATTTTGTCCGTCGAGCCAGATCTCGCCGCTGGTGGGGCTGTCGAGGCATCCGACGAGATTGACCAGCGTAGTCTTGCCGGAACCGGACGGGCCCATCACGGCGAGCCATTCGCCCGGCGCGATGGAAAGAGAAATATCGTCGAGCGCCTTAACCAGATTAAGGCCGCCACTATTTCTGTCCGCTTGAGCGGGATAACTCTTGGTGACGCTCTGCAGCCGGATCATCGCGCCTACTCTCCCCTCAGAATAATAGCGGGTTGCACGCGTCGTAGCATAGTGATCGGTAAGATGGCCGCTATGAGCGCGATGATGATACTCCCGGCCAGCACGTAGGGAAACACACTGAAACGCGGCACAACAGGCGCGTGAAAGTTGACGCGTCCGATCCAAGCGGCGATACCGATGCCAATGAAAAATCCGATAATCGCGCCGACTAGGCCCAGCGCTGCAGCCTCGGCGGCAAACAATCCATTGACCAAACGTTCGGACGCTCCCAGAGCTTTCATGATGGCGAAGTCGCGTCGACGATCGAAGACCCATCCCATAAGCGTGGCGAGCACACACAGCGCCGAAGTAAGCACGACTAATATTGCGCAAGCGTACAGCGTGGCGCGCGTTTTATTCAGTACGTTAGCTTCGCCTTCCATGATCTGCCGCACCGGGCGAACGTCGGCGGCCGGCAGGGCGGCCGCTAATTGCCGAATCGATGCTTCGACGTCGGCCGCGGTTCCGTTGGCAGCAACTTCAATAGTAGAAGGAGCGACGCCGGTCCAGTCTTGAAACTGAGATTGGTCAAGATAAATGCGGCTATCTTCACCAGCGCCGGTCTGAAGCATACCAGCGGGCGCGAGTTCGATCGCCTTCCCTTGAAACGTGAGTTCGAAGGGCTGACGATTTGAAGAATTTTCCCGCGTCACAACCCTCAGCAGCGCGTATGCCGATGAGAGCGTCGTTTGGCGCCTGCGGCCATTGGCTCACTTTCCACCAGTTGTTCAATTGACGTGCGCGCGCAAAGTCGGTGCCGACAACAACAACAGACTGTCCATTTTTGGTTCGCGCCACCGCGTACGAGAAAGGAACAACCAACGTTGACGGGCCGATGATCGATTCGATTTTCGCCAAGGCATCGGCGGGCAAGGCTTGTCCGTCTTTCGCGACGATAACCACATTGGCGCCGTAATTCCGGAATTCGCCACGCAACTTGGCCTGCACATCGACGTAAAGATTCATCATCGCCGTAGCGACGGCAGCGGCAACCACCATGGCGAGGAACGCCGCAGCAGCACGCTGGCGACGCAGGACGGCAGCTCGAAAAAACATCCGCGCGAACATGGAAATGTTCGGCGACGAAGATCGAGTTCGACGTTCTGCAATCTCCTTCGAACTCTGGAACCTGCCAGGAACGGTGCTCACCCTTCACCTCGCAGAGCAAAGACGGGATCGAACTTCACGGCGCGCCGAATAGCAGCAGCGCTTCCCGCAAATGTCACCACGACGGCGATCGCCAGAATAATAGGAAAGAGCACCGGCTGAATCGAAATCTGCGAATTAAAAATAGATTGCCCGATCTGTCGGGCAAGCAATGCGCCGGCCGAAAATCCAACGATCCCCCCGACAATCGCCAGAAGAAACGCTTCAGCAAAAAAGATTGCCGATACAGCGACGCTTCCAGCCCCCAGTGCTTTCATCAGGCCGACCTCGACGCGTCGTTCAAAGATAGCCGTCGCCATCGCCGCTGATACAGCCAGGGCCGATGCAAACAGTGCGGCAAAAGTGATCAGTAGCATGAGTCCCTTAATGCGCGATAACACCCTGCCTTCGTTTTGCGCGACCTGGCGAATCTGCTCCGCATGCGAATGCGGAATCGCTTCCTCCAGCTGATAAGCAATCGACTGCACGTAAGGAGAGCAATACCAGCGGTCGCGAACCTCCGGCGTCATCGTCTTCGGATCCTGCACCGCGAGCGCATCTTGGGGCTTAGTCAAGGCGCTGACGTAAACCCGTCGCACCGCAGTAGGCTTGCCGAGAATTTGCTGCGCGAGAGAGAGTGGCCCCACGATCTGATCGTCCTCCACTCCGCCGGTCGAGAGAATTCCTGAGATCCTCAAGGGTCGCCCGTTGACATCGAGGGCATCACCAGCGTGCTTGGCCAGGTTCGCCGCCAGTCGCTCGCCGATGAGGATGTTCTCTGAACCATCGCTCGGCCAAGAGCCCTCGACCTTCCACCACGGATTCGTAATCTTCACGCCAGTAGTGACGGTTTCCTTACCGAAGGTGATGGCTTTGTTGAAGTAGGTGCCGACAAGCGTGACTTGTTTGGCGTCGACATCACCGCCGCCGACTGTCACCGTGACCGGCAACATCGGCGAGAATCCAACAATATTGTTACGCCAGAAAGTCCCGCGAATTTTCGGAAGGTCAGCCTCGTTGAGAAACGCGCCGTCGCTAGGCGGCTTCAGATTAATGCCACCCACCTCAACATCAAGCGTGTCTTCCTGCGGAGTAACCACCAGATTCGCGCCGTAGCTGCGCAGCTCGCGGTTAATTTTGTCGCCGATGTCCGTAGCGATTGCTATCATCGCCGTGGCAACCGCTACGCCCAGTGAGATCGCAATCCCGGCCAGAAGTTTGCGCCGCGCCTGATGGCGAAACGACTCGTAGACGAGGCGCGGAAACATTTACTTCTGCTCGAAATAACGCCGCCCGGCAGCGACGTCGGCCTCAGAGACGATCACGGCGTCATCGGTAACCCGTGCCTTGAGCGGCACCGGATTGCATCCGCCCGGCATGCCGACCGATTGCAAGTTAATCGGCGAGGCGCAGTTTTTGCAGATCACGCCGTTAGACTTCTTGTAGAAGCCGGCGCCTCCGCAAATTTCGCAAGCGTCGAACAAGGTCGCAATTTTTCCGTCCGGCTTTTGATACAGCCAGAAACGAATTTCCAGTCCACCTTCGTTAGCTTCAAAGCGGTGTAATTCGCCGTCATAAATCTGCTTCAACGGAATCGAAACCTGGCCGTCGACAAACGTGACTTCCGCCGCGGGCGAAAGCGCGCTGGCGCTCTTCTCGTAAATGAAGCTGGCCGTCACCATCACAATAAAAATAAATGAACACATGTAAACCGAGCCCATCCACAGACGCTCGCGGCGGACCGTCCACAGGGCTTTGCGGCGCGCGGCTCCGGCTTCGGGAAGCGCCGCTGGTTGACGGCTCTTCATCTCAAACAGCACCATCAGCGCCGCCAAGGCAAGAATCGTGATGAAGAAAAAGAGTTCGTTGCGGACGATCGGCCCAATAATCGCCATCTCTCGTCGCGAAGAGGGAAGCACTCCATTTTCAGAGAGTTCGTGCAGTCCAGAAATCACCAACTGCGCAGCCACCAGAAAAAGAATCGCAGTCGTGACTTTGAAGAACTTCTGCAGATTGATCTTGACGCTGCCCTTGACGAACATCACGCCAAACAGAACCGCGACCGCCACGCCGAGCAGGGTCCCGACAAAGCTCAAGAGTTCGCTTGAATTTAGCGTGACGGCGGAAAGAATCAGAACAGTTTCGACGCCCTCGCGCAGCACCATCAAGAACACAAATAAAAAAAGACCGACCCCCGCATTGCTACCGGCCAACAATCCAACCTTGCTCTCGATTTCGCCTTTGAGCTTGCGTCCCGTCTTCATCATGAACACGATCATGGTGACGACGAACACGGCGGCAACCAGCATGACCCAGCCTTCAAAAATGTCCTGGTTCCAGTTGAGGCGGGAGAGAACGACGGCGACGGCAATCGATCCCGCAAAAGCAGCACCCAGCGCGGCATAGACGGACTTGCGGAGATCGTTGCGTCCGATCTTGGCCAGATAGGCCAAGGTGATGCCAACGATAAGAGCGGCTTCGACGCCTTCACGAAGCGTAATGATGAATGCCTGTAACATCGCTTTAACGCGGACCTGCTAGTTGAAAATGAAATTCAATTTCAATATCACTAGGATACGGTTTCGAGCCGGGCGCGGTCAACGCGCGGACTCATGGATGGCGCGGATTTGCATCGCATGGGGAAAAGACGCATCGAGCGGGATTTGATACCGCTTAAACAATTCGCAGAAACTTGCGCGCCTGCTCAACCTCAGGAAAGAGATTCTCTTCTGCGCGAAACTCCCGCGAGTGCACGCACCGACGGCTTCCACGAAGCTCGACTGGATGTTTCAAGTGCAGCATCTCGTGAAACAAAATGTACTCGACCGCATAGCGCGGCACGCGCGGATGATCGAAAACCCGGCTGATGACGATGGCATTGTGGGCCGGATCGTAATGTCCGAGGCTGCTCCGGGCGTGGTTCTGGCTCCAGGTAAGTTGCGGACGTCCCATCAGCCCATGAAAAAACCGCCGGTTCAAGTCGTCGAAAATTTCTTCGAGATGGTAGTAGTGGCCGCGAGGCGAGCGGATGTGCTTCCGCCCGCGCATCTGGCGTACGAGCCGCGCCTTGGCGGTCACGTCATGGCCGGCAACATAGCGGCGATAACGAGCGGAGTGCGAGCGCTCGACCGGCTTGCGATACAGCTTCGCCAGCAGGATATGAGCTATCGAATGCAACACATGATCCGGAGCGCCTTCCAGTAGATCTGAGACACGAATGTATAGCTCTCCCTCGCGCAGCCGAATCGTATTGTTGATCGAGACGAACGGATAGAACCGAACGTGGATGGGCGGTGCAGGGGTGCGGGGACGAAGCTCGGCATAGGCTTCATTGACGATTTCCGCAAGCTTAGGGGACACCTTAAAGGAAGATTAGCACGGCACAGCTTTCAGACGTCAGCCTTCAGACGTCAGCCCAAAAAAGGCCGTCCCGCGCTTCTCATATTCCTCATTGCCGATAGATCACTTTGCCCTGGGCAATGGGAAAGTCTCGACCGAAGGTTCCGCCAAATAGCGCGCCCAGCCCCCCGAGTAAAAGGCCTCCTACCCCGCGTTGGGTCGCATTGCGCCCGGCGCCGACCCCGACTGCCACCCCAATGCCGCCGCCGATCGCGGCTCCAGTCGCGATGTTGGCCGCGTCGCTGTGCTCGAGGCGCACTTCTCTTATCGTGCTTCGGTGGTAGGCGCGCTCCCTGGAACTGGAGGCGCCGCGGGGTCCGTGGAAAACGCGCTCGCAAATCAACTGTTCGTCCGTGGCGTGGTCGAACACGCACAGCACGTGAAGCGGAACTCCATAGAGCACTGATATTTTCGTGCCCGGCTGAAGATCTTTCACCGCTTGCCAATCTCCGGCTTGAGCGCTTGCAAGTGAGGCTCGCAGAAATAACGTCGATACGAGCAAGATCGTTTTCAGGTGTTTCATGAGCGCATCCTAGCCTTTCACTTCGCCAGCAAGTGAACAGTTGTGACACTCTCTCGAGTGCCACACTGTGATCCGGTAAGGGCGGATCTTTGGGATAAGCATGTTTGACGTCGGCTCAGGGTTGAACTCGGCATTGCGGATCAGGCCGGCATCGGTGCGCAGCCCGCGCTCGGAGTACGGCCTGCAGCGTCGGTGGCATGTGTTTCGAAACTTCGAACACCACAACCTGCGAACCGCGCTCGGCGTCCCGATAAGAAATACGAAAGAAGTGCCGGCGCTCACGTTTCTTGATCAGCGCAACGACTACGCCGGCTACGACCCCGAGATGATGCGTAACTTCTGTCGTGTATTCGAAGGATTCGATATCGCCATACGGAATTACCAGTTTGCCGCTGGCGGAGTCGAATATCAGTTGCGTCTCTGATGTAGTGTCAAGGCGTCCGATGACTCCGGTCTTCAAATTCGGGATCGTGCCGCCAAAATACATAACTTGGCCGTCTTCCACTGCGCCCGCAGGTAAAGCGACTGCCAGAAGCAAACACAACGCCACCAGTCTTTTCATGTGATCTCCTCAACGCCTTAGGATCTACATTCTGAGTGAGCGGAACGGTGCGGAAGACTCGCGGTGTGACAGTTTCTAAAGTGCTACGAGGGTAGCGTTACGAAGTCAGCGGGTTTCGAATGAATTCAACGTAGCGCCTGAGTTCATCGACGGAAGCGTCCGACAGGAACGGGAAGGGAATCGCCATACATTCGGCGGGAAGCCGAGTTGCGGTGACCGAGTCGCAAACCACGGCCGCAGCCTGCTGCAATCCGCGCTGCCAGTTCGTTTTGCGAGTGTCGCGAAATATAAGCGCGTCGGGATGAAAGCCAGCCGCATGCAGAATAGTGCGCGACAGCTTCAGAAAATTCGGCCATCCCGATGCAATTCCAACAAGCGTTCCCGACGGAGCCGGCAGCCATCCCGCAAGCGAAGATGGCACAGAGCGAACTTGCAGCGTGAGCAGATCGGTGCTTTCGGGCAAGATTTTTCTGGCGGCAACGGCCCGATTGGGAAGCACGACTGGAATACCACCAGCGTTGTCGAAGGGCTTCGGCAAGTCATCGATACCGCAGCTCTGAACCGGAAAACCCGTAGCTTGCCCGATCTCCATCGCCAGAATTCGACGCAGGTCTTCATCGGGCTCGATCAATAAAAAGTGGTCGGGCGGCTGCAGTTCCAGCCATTGCCGCAGGCGCGAGCGTACAGTCCCGAGCGGCGTTCCGAGTTCGCGCGCGGACCGAAAAAGCCGGGCGATCAGTTGATCGAGTGCAAACTCTGACGAAGGCGCGGTCTCGGGTTTCCGCTCGCCCACATACACGCCGCTGCCGTGGCGAAACTCAACCCAACGCTCGCGTTGCAGCTGGCGATATCCGGCGCTAATTGTGTTGGGATGAACACGAAACCGCCGCGCCAGTTCTCGCGTGCTGGGCAATCGCTGTCCTGGCGAAAGATCATCGCTGAGGATTCCGAGAATGACTTGGGTTACGAGCTGTTCGCGGATACTGACTTCGCTGCCGCGGGCAAACCAGAGTTGCATGCGGCCACTATCTTATGCGGCAAAGCGTCGCGCGGCCAGTTGTTTCAGATATGCCGGCGATCGCTTTTATCAAACGCGTTATTTAGCTGTTTTCTTTTTCTTCTTAACGTATTCCTCGACCTCGGCCACGGTTTTGCGGTGATCGTCGGCACTCGAGTCCACGGTATCGAGGGCATCGGTCAGCAGAAATTCATAAACTTTGGATTCCTCGGCTTTGGTGTTCGCAGCGTTTTTAATGGCGCGCAGTTTCGATTGGAATTCGGTGTCGGCTTCGATGACAAGTTTCAGCGGCCTCCGGATGTCGTCCTTTCGTCCGACGTACATCTCGATGTTGTCGTCGAGTTCCTCATACACTGCCAGAAAGTCCTCCAGCATGTCGTGAGTCTGGCTGGCGCGGTCTTTTGTCCTAGGATCGCTGCGCATTTGTTCAAGCTTTGTCATACGATCCCGCGCAAAGGTAACGTAAAGCTTTAAGCGTTCATCGGGGTCGAGCATGGCATCCCGGAGCTGGTCAATCTCAAGCGGATTAAGGGGGTCGCGACGCTTCTGCGCCGAAGCCGGAGAGCACATCGGGACCAACAACAACAGCGCCATCCCAACCAAAGGACGCCACTGGATGGCAAACGTCATTTCTTCTCCGCCTTATTTTCTTTCGCGAACATGGCCTTGAGCAGGGAGGTCCGAACCTCTTCCATCCGCCGGATAGCCTGTTCGACCGGAGGCTGATCTTCGAAGGCGAGGGTGCGTTTGATGTCGCGCAACTTCTCCGCCATTCTTCGCACGTCGATCTCTACATTTTTCAGGCGTTTGTTCGTCTGAATTGCCGCGTCGCGAGCCCTTTCGGAGTAACTCACAACTTCGTTCACGTCGCCTACCGCCTGCTCCACATTGCCATCGACATAAAGTCTGTCGGCGTTGCGCAACTGAAGTTGTCCAATCCGGATGCCAAGTTCGGCGCGGTCTTCCGGGCGGGCGGTCTCGAAATGCGCTTTGAGCTGCTCGAGCGATTCGTCCTTTGCCCCAAAAGAAACGGCGACAAGTGCGAGCAAGAAAAAATTGACGACAAGGCTGCGAACAATTCGGCGCATGGGGTCAACGCTTTTTCGGGTCGATCGCGATCAGGCGGTGAGTTGCCTGCCATTCCTGATCGGGAAATTTCCCATTGGCAACGTCCAGAAAGTGATGATAGTCGAGCGAAGCCTGTTTGTAGTCGCGCAGGTGATCATAGGCCGACGCGCGAAGAAAAAAACATATCGGCGGCAGGTCTACGTTTAGCGCGCTGCGCCCGTTGAGAGCTCGAATCGTCAGCTCATAATTCTTGTTCTCGCTGGCGGCAAATGCCAGATCGACGTACACGTCGGGAGACTCGCGCTTGAGCCGCAGTGCCACCAGAAGTTCTTGTTGAGCCTCAGCAAATTTCTTCTGCCGCAATAACACCTGGCCCAGTCCTCGATGCAATTCAGCTTCGCCGGGATGGGCCGCGACCAGGGTGCGATAGATTGCCTCAGCCTGGTCGTTCTTTCCCGCGCCGGTCAGCAAATCCACCAGGTCGCGCTGCGCATCAGAGTCGGTGGGCGTAATCTTCAGCGCTGCCTGGAACTCGGCGATCGCATCATCCTTCTTACCTTCCGCCTCTAGGACGCGCCCGAGTTGCAGATGAAGGCCCGCATCATCAGGACGCTCAGCAGCCAGGCGCCGCAGCAGGGGCTCCGCATCACCCAGGTGTCCCGACTTCATGTAGATATTGGTGAGTCCAATCGCCGCCTCTGGGTTCTTGGGATCAATCGTCAACACCTGCCTATATTCCGCTTCGGCGTCAGAGAATTCTTTCCGCCGCTCATGGAACAGACCTGCAGAAAGATGAGGCTCGGCATCTTGTGGCGTCAACTCAGCCGCCTTGCGGTAGGCCGAGAACGCTTCCTCCGGCTTTGTAGTTTCGAGGAGATGCGCGAGCGCTAGCCAGGCCCGTGCCTGACCTTCCTCAACATGCGCAGTAGGTTTAAGCGTTGTAGCGGCACGCAGAAACTGCTCGGCGTCTGGACTGTTCGCGCGGACAAGCATCAGCCCTAGATTGAGGTTCGATTCAAAAACGTCGGGCTTGGCGGCCACCGACTTGCGATAAGCCGCGATCGATTCGTCGGCGCGGCCGAGTCGGTTGATTGTGAATCCAAGGTCAAACCATGCCTGAAAGTTGTTGGGATCTTTTTCCAGTGCCTTTTTTAGCAGAGGTTCGGCCGCGGCGAAGTCATTCTTCTGGATGGCATCTTCGGCCTGCGCGATCTCAGGCGGCGTATCGTCTATTCGCTCCTTGTAATGACGGATCGTGGTATGGGTTTGCGCGAAAGAGACAGAGGTTGGAAAAATGGCAAGCAGGACGCCCAGCAGTATCCCGTTTGTGAGCAAGCGCTTCATACGAATCAGTGCGGCGACTGAGTAGCGGCTGTCGGCAGGCTGCTACCCACCGCAGTTACATCATTATTCTACCGGTCACCGTCTACCGTTCACTTCTGCAGTATGCCCGACGCCGTTTCCGTTCAAAACCTGCTTCAGATACTGTCCAGTGTAAGAGTTTTTCAGCTCCGCGATCGCTTCCGGCGGCCCGAAACCGACCAGGTGCCCGCCCCGCGCCCCACCTTCCGGGCCAAGATCGATGACCCAATCCGCCGTCTTGATCACTTCAAGATTGTGCTCGATGACAACAATCGAGCCTCCCGCATCGATTAGACGGCGGAAAGCGGAAAGTAGTTTGCTCACGTCGTCGAAATGCAGCCCAGTCGTCGGCTCGTCAAAAATATAGAGCATGCGACGCTTGCGCTTCGGTGCGTCCCCGTTGTCACCCGCGCGGCTGACCGCACGCGCTCCCGGTTGGAGGTGGGCGGCCAGCTTCATACGCTGCGCTTCCCCTCCGGAGAGCGTAGTTGCCGATTGCCCCAGCCGCAGATAACCAAGCCCAACTTCATCGAGCACGCGGAGTTTCTCCGTGAGCCGCGGAGCCTCAGCGAAAAACTTGAGCGCCTCGCGAATCGTGAGGTTCAACACTTCGTGAATATTCTTACCTTTGTAATGGATCTCCAGCACCTGCGGTTTATATCGTGTGCCTTTGCACTCGTCGCAGACCAATTCCACATCAGCCAAAAACTGCATCTCGACCGTGACCGTGCCGTCGCCCTGGCAATTCTCGCAACGTCCTCCGGGCACATTGAAAGAAAAATGTCCGGCAGGGAAGCCGCGCTTCTGCGCTTCCGGCAACGACGCGAACAGCTCCCGGATAATGTCGAACGCCTTGATATAGGTAACCGGGTTCGACCGTGGCGTGCGTCCAATCGGCGATTGATCGACGAGCACGACCTCATCCAGGAATTCCTCGCCATCGAGTTCATCCCATAGAATCGGCGCCACGCTGCCGGTGGTTTGACGCTTGGCCGTGGCCAACGCCTGATACAAAACATCATGCAGCAGCGAAGATTTCCCCGAGCCGGAGACTCCCGTAATCGCGACCAGCATGTTGAGCGGAATCTCCAGATCGATGCGCTTCAGATTGTGAGCGCGCGCTCCGGTGATGCGAATCTTGTGCGGTCCCGGTTCCCGTCGCTTGGTTGGGATCTGGATGTGAAGTTGGTCGCCAAGGTAACGCCCGGTAAGCGAGTGCGGCATCCTGACGATCTCGTCGAAGGTTCCAGCTCCCACAACTTTGCCGCCGTTTTCTCCCGCACCCGGCCCAAGGTCAAGAATGCGATCCGCGGCGCGCATGATGTCCGGATCGTGCTCCACCACCAAGATCGTATTACCGAGATCGCGCAAATCATGCAGGATCTTGATAAGCCGGTGCGTATCGCGACTGTGCAGGCCGATCGAGGGCTCGTCGAGTACGTACAGTGTGCCGACCAGACGCGAGCCAAGAGAAGTCGCAAGTTGAATGCGTTGTGCTTCGCCGCCCGATAACGTGGACGCAAGGCGATCCAGCGTCAGATACTCAAGTCCGACTTCGTTGAGAAACCGCAGCCGCTCCTGCAACTCAATCAGCAACTTCTCAGCAATCACAGCCTGTTGCGGCGAGAGTGTGATGCGCTCGAAGAACCGCGCCGCCTCTTCGACGGTCATGCTGCAAACCTGGCAGATGTTCTTGCCATCGATCGTGACCTGCCGCGCTTCCGCGCGCAGGCGGGTTCCACCGCAGGCTGAGCAAAGGGAATATCCGCGGTAACGGCTGAGAAACACGCGGACGTGCAGTTTATATTTCTTGCGCTCCAGATGCTGAAAAAATCCGCGCACGCCACCAAAACCGCCCTCGCCATCGGTGATCATCGCCCGCTGCTCGGGCTCCAGTTCGTGCCACGGCACGTCCAGCGGAATGCCAGCCTGGCGTGCGAAACGCTTGAGCTCGGTAAAAAGCGGACGATACTTTGGCTTCGTCCAAGGCTCAATGGCGCCTTCGTTCAGAGTCTTGCCCTTATCGGGGATCACGAGGTCGAGGTCGAAATCGATCGTGTTCCCGAAACCCTGACAGCGTGCACAAGCTCCGTAAGGATTGTTAAACGAAAACAACCGCGGCTCAGGCTCATCGTAGCGGCTGCCATCGTTCTTGCATTCGAAGCGCTGCGAAAAACGCAGACGCTGCGTTGCCGTTCCGTCGCCCTCGTCACCTCGCGAAGCAGTTTCAAAAATGACTTCGCCCGCTTCGCGATAGCCGATCTCAACCGCATCGACGATGCGCGAACGCTGATCCGCGGAAACCACAATTCGATCAACCAGCCCGAAAACGGGTTTGGAAAAGTTGATGTCAAGCAACGATTCCGGAGTGGAGAACTCGAACACTTTTCCTTCCTGGAAAATTCGATTGAAGCCGCGTTTGCGCAGATCAAAGAGCCGCGCCTTGATGGCGTCGGACGGCAGAGTGGACTCCGCGACCTTTTTCTTGCCGCGAGTCTTCTTCGCGCCCTTTTCTTCAGGTCGGCCATCGCTCGCCGCGACCTGGGCCTGAATCGGAAAAAATACATTCAGGCGAGTGCCCTCGCCCAACGCCAGCAGACGTTCAACAACTTCGTCCACCGTATCCTTCTTGATCTCCTGTCCGCATTGCAGGCAGTAGGTGCGTCCAACACGCGCGAACAGAAGGCGCAGATAATCGAAAATCTCCGTCGCCGTCGCAACCGTCGACCTCGGATTACGCGTGGAATTCTTCTGCTTAATCGCCACCGCCGGCGCGATGCCATCGATCAAGTCGACGTCCGGCTTCTCAATGCGCTCCAGAAACTGCCGCGCATAAGCCGACAGCGACTCGACATACCGCCTCTGCCCCTCGGCATAGATCGTATCGAAGGCGAGCGACGATTTGCCGGAACCGGAAACGCCGGTTACGACGGTCAGAGCGTTATGCTCGATCTCAAAGTCAATGTTTTTGAGGTTGTGAACCCGAGCCCCGCGAACAACAATGCTTTCTGTCGACATCTTCCCCTGGCACTACAGACGGATCAAAACTCCCCACTGAATCTTTCTATTATAAATCGTGGCGGCACTGTGGGTGGAAGGATGGGGCGAAGTGGTGGGATTGACCCAGGCAGACAAAAAGAGAGGGAGAAAGAATGTGTGGCCCATTTCAAGTCGCCTTTCGGCTTGAGCGCGTCAGAACGTCTCAGGCGGCGCGCTGAGCAGGGGGCGAGTAGACGCCGATCTGCTCCAACATCCCCAACTGATCCCAGTTGTCCCATCCCTCGATAACCTGTCCATTGAGAAATCGAGCGATCGTAATTCCTGTGACTCGAACAGACTTACCGGTGGCAGGAATGCCCATCCCGTCTCCGCGATGCGTCATGGTCGCTACCCAGCGCACGGCAACCTTGTCGCCGCTCCCGAACGCGTCTTCGACATCGACATGGATATCCGGAAACGACGCTCGCAGGCTCTTGTAAAAGTCCTCGAATGCGGCGGGACCACGCATGATTCTGCGCGATTGTCCGATGGCGACGGCATCGGGAGCTAGAAGATCGTGGATGGTCTGCGCATTCCCCTCGTTCCAGACTTCTTGAAACCAACGCCGCAGTAACTGGATGTTTTCTTCGACTGCCATAAGTGATCGCTCCTTGGCTAAGTGCAGATACAGTATCCCGATGTAGCGGAGGCTGCAAGCCAACTCACGGGTGGCTGTACACGATCAAGAGGATGTCATTCGATCGGAATCGTCTGCCTCACCTCTCGGGGTTTTCGAACGGGTTCCATCCACCTTCGTACACCCCTGAAAGAGGCCTTGTGCTCGCATTTACAATAGATCCAAAGGCAAACAAAGGTTTGCCGGACTGCACCGCTCCTTGACAATTTAAACCGTCCGGACCCACGAATCCCGGGGAAAATGAGCCCCTAACTCCTTAGGAATGAATTATGTACGAAATTGCCCCTTTAGAATCTATTATGTAGCCGTATCTCTATGATTCTAATGGTATGAAAAAAGGGGGGGGTGGGGGGGGAGCGCCACCGACGAACACTCGGAGGACGAGTCTGGAAAAGGGGAACAGCGCCTTGAAACATGACAAGTAGCTCAATCAAGCCTGATTTTTGGCCTGGCTGGGATGTTCACGCCGCTGCGAACCAGAAGAGAATGAGGATGTAAATCCACAGCCCGGTCATGCAGTGCCAGTACCACGACGTGATATCGACCACGACCCGCCGGGCTTCAATCGGACGATGCAGAACAGCGGCGAGGTCGGAGTAGGAAAGCGCGAGCACTCCACCGATCAGATGCAGTCCGTGCATGGCGGTGAGAACGTATATAAAGGAGACGCTGGTGCCTCCCTCCAGGTGAAAGCCTCTTACGGATAGCTTGTTCCAAACCAAAAGTTGCCCCGCAAGAAACGCAACCCCGAAGACGGTCGTCAGAGCCAGCCATGGGAAGTGAATTTCGTTCCCCAGCGAAACTCCCGGAATCGACCGCACCGGAGCGAGCGCGGCTTCGCGAGTGATTTGCCGGCGAGCTAATTCCATCGTGAAGCTGCTGACGAGGAGAATGGCCGTGTTGATCAGCAAGAGCGACCACGGGAGGCGGATCGGAATCCAGCTCTGGATGTATCCCGCAATCTGGCCTTGAGCGACACCGCTGGAGCCCGCGATCACAAATTCGCGCCGTATCAAGTAAACCGCGGTGAAAGAAATGAAGAGCATGAACACCGGAGTCATGGCGATGGCCAGCGCTCGACGAGCGCGGCGCAAACGTTCTCCGTAATTTGGAGTGGAATCGGGCAGGTTGTCGCCGCTGCCGCGTCCGTCGTCGCCTCCGCCGGTGTAAGGAGGAATCGAATCGCCGCTATAGCGCGATTGGTGGGCTGAACTGGCCATCGATCGAGACATGGTTCGAAACCCGTACTGAGATGATGTCACTTAGACGAAGACTACGCAATGCAGTCAACGCGGTAGGTTCGACAGCGTCGCTGCCATCGAGGCAAAGCATCGAAACATGGCGTCGAGACATTGCATCGAGAATAGGTTCGCATCTAGACTTGTACTCTGCCCGAATGATGCGAGAGTGGCGGAATTGGCAGACGCACCAGACTTAGGATCTGGCGGGTAAAACCGTGGGGGTTCGAGTCCCCCCTTTCGCACCAACCTGTCGCAGGGCCGAATCGGGCCGGCTCAATTACGGGAGCAAGCCCAGTACTCCTACCCCAGTCGGAGTGCCTACGTACACCTTGCCATTGGCGATGGTCGGAACCATGTACTTGTTGCCGCTTCCGAATTGATCGCGTCCGCCAGCCGCCTGGCTTGAGTTGTAGAGTTCCACTGCAAGGTTTTTCGCGCTGTAAGCGTGAAGGACGGCTGGTGTCGTGTTTTCGACCGCCCACACAATCTGATTGGCAGCCGAAGTCCCGGAGATGCTGGGTGTAACTCCGGGGAATCCGAATTGGTGACTGGTCTTCGACACTGGCGTGGCATTGAGCTGGCCGTCGGAGTTGAAGGAGAATGCCTTGATCGAATCGCCCACGGCTCCGTAGTAGACCTTGCCCGCGACAAACGCGGGAGCGGAGAACACGCTGCCCGATAAAGCACCGCTCAACGCCTGAAAGACCTGACTATTATTGTTGGGATTAAACTTGCCCATGTTGGTGCGATTCGCAAGATAGATATTCCTGTCTTTCCCAGCGCCGACCACCAATTCGTGCAGGACGCCGCTGGAATCCTTGAAATTCGGAATCACCATTGCGCCCCCCGAGCCCAGATCTTCATCGCCGTTCGATTCGCTTACGGTATTGAACATGTTGAAGTAATCGGACACCGCCAACTGCCCCTTTTTGGTGGAGAGTTTAACGATGCCGTTTCCGTAATCACCATTTATAGGAAAGCCGCTGGCAGTAAGGGTCGTGTCAAAGGTTCCGTTCGCATCGTCAAAGTAAATGTTGCCGCTCGAATCCGCCGCGAGTCCCGCGCCCGCAGCCCAGATCGCGCCCTCGTTTCCGTTCGGGGTCACATCTATTACAGACTTTTGTGCCAGAGTATTTTCGTCGTAGCTGATGATCCATCCCGTGTAAGGCCGGATGTCGCAATGGGAAGCCCATGAGGTGTAGACGATATGATTGATCAGCAGCAAGCCAGACCGCTCTTTATATTGCTTCGGATCGAAGATCACATAGCCACCCTGGCTGTTGTCGCCAGTTCCTGGATACTTTGCCGCAATCTCCACCGGTCCATTAAACTCTTCCGCGCCGGTTGTAATGTCGAGTGCATGGAGGCGTTGATGGTAGTTAGAACTCGAATCTTTCGTCATCGAGACCAGATAAATCGTTCCGTGCGGTCCGGCCGTGAGGTCGATGACGGGAGTTGAAGTGACTCCGATCTCGGGGGTGACCTGGCTGCAGCCACGGTTGTCGGAAGCGGTTTCGTTCGATCCCAGGGTCGTAATCTGCCAGAGGGTTGATCCATTGTCGGCGTCAAATCCGTAAACCGTATCGTTTTCCGATGCCACATACAGCACGTTGTGCGTTCCATTTCCCGGGATGACCACGTTGGGGACATACAAAGGCTGCGCATCCACGAGGCCATCGGTCGGGATCACGAATAGCTTACCGAAGGTCTGCACGTTCACGTTCTTCAGCGTAAGCGAGGTCTCGCTGGTATTGCGCCCGGTGCGCATGTTGTCATTGTGATTGGTGAGCACGCCCTTGAAGGCGGGGGCTGCGTCCACTGACATCCCCCCGCGAAACATCAGAACGGAGAGGAGCGAAAGGAAGAGAACAACGGCGAGCGGGAGAACAATTCGGGCACGGAGAGTTTGTCGCATTGAGGCACCTCGGAGATTCCGGATCGGGTTTTCGAGCCCGGCTGTCACCGGATTCGAGACGAGCAGCGAGTTCGATGATTCTAACCCAAGATCAAGGAAGCAAGTTCGACGAGCAAATACTCGGAAGGGCGGCTCGGAAAACAATAGAGATACGAGTCATGGCTGTGACCCTGTACCGATCCGAATTTAGTCTGCTACAATTATTTTGCGAGCAGGGACAGCTGCTCTGTGTAGGGTTTACTAACCGAATCGCCCAGAAGCGCAACGCCGGCGAAGCGGGAACATGACGAAAGCCGCGAAAAACGCCGGCTTCCATAAAGTT
>CAWECL010000011.1:0-43741 GCA_963807725.1 uncultured Acidobacteriaceae bacterium | reverse complement strand
GGAGAGAGTGGGATTCGAACCCACGTTACCCTTTCGAGTAAACACGCTTTCCAAGCGTGCGCCTTCAGCCACTCGGCCATCTCTCCCGCGCTGCACAAAAACAATTGTATCGATTCTAACAGTGTGGCGGATGGGCCGCGAACTCCCTATCGTTCCACCGGCGCGGCCTCAATCGGCAATACTCAGTCAGCTTCCTCAGCCTTGTGCAACTGCTGCGCCAAATAATTCTCGTACGTCATCTCTTTGATCGCGTGCAGTTGACCTTCAAGCCAATCGATGTGATGTTCTTCGTCTTTCAGGATCTTGTCCAGCAGTTCGCGCGAACCGTTATCGCCGACTGCGACCGCAACCTTGATGCCATCGTTCAGACGTTTCACCGCCGTGTATTCGAGCTCCAGATCGTTCTGTAGTTGCTC
Organism: uncultured Acidobacteriaceae bacterium; assembly: GCA_963807725.1. Classification (GTDB taxonomy): domain Bacteria; phylum Acidobacteriota; class Terriglobia; order Terriglobales; family Acidobacteriaceae; genus Acidiflorens. The sequence continues at coordinate 43,325 of CAWECL010000011.1, read as the reverse complement.
CTTCAAAGTCTGCCCAACGTTGATCTTGAAATAATCGGTCATATTGGGAGAGCCATCGAGATATAGAATGCGCTCCATCAAAATCTCGGCATGCTGCATTTCTTCGATCGACTCCTTGCGCACCTGCTTCGCCATTCGCTGATATCCCCAGTTCTCGCACATCTCGGCGTGCAGAAAGTATTGGTTGATCGCGGTCAGCTCGGCTTTCAATACGTCGTTCAGAATGGCAATGATCTTCGGATCGCCCTTCATAGGTCGCCTCTCAACGGAAGAAAGTTATTATCTTTTCGCCTCTCAGCTCCATGGCTCCATCAAGAAAGCGATGCACCAATTGGCAATGCGAAACTGAGAATCGTTTGCGTTTGGGAATTGTACTAGAAGGATGGAATCAAGAACTGAAACAAGGTAGAAGTCAGGAGCGGGATCCCGAACCGGCTACAGCGGCGTTAGCATTTTCAGACGGAGCAGCGTGCCCGTTCGTCGGTTGGCCCGACTGCGCGGGCGTAGACGAAGCAGACTTGCTCGGACCGACGCCCTCAACCACCCGATGATTCAGGCAATAGAGAGCAAGTTCCAGACGATCGGCGACCCCCAGCTTGTCGTAAACCTTGCGCAAATAGTTCTTCACAACTTGCTCGGTGGTGCCGACTCGCAGCGCGATCTCTTTGTTCTTCATCCCTTGCGTCACGCAAGAGACAATCAGGGACTCTTTCGGCGTCAGCGATACTTTGGGCCGCGAGCCCGCCGGACGCAAACCTTGTGTGCGATACGCTTGCAACACCCAAGCCACCGAACGGCTTTCGAGCCAGGGCTCGCCTTGCGCCACCTTGCGCAGACATTCCACCAACATCTCCGGCTCGACCTCGCGCGAAACTACGCTGTGCGCTCCACGGCGGAAAAGCTCAAGCGTCATCTCCTGGTCAGGTTCTTGTAGCACGACGACCAATCGGCAGCCCGCATTCTGGCGGAGCAGATCGGAAACAGCATCCGCCGGATTCGGAGATAGCGCCGCTTCGAAGATCACGATGTCGGAAGAAAACTTTTGAATGGCCGCTACGGTCTGATCGAGGCTCTCGGCCTGGCCGACCACCCGTATGTCATCTTCGAGTGCAAATATCTTGCGCAGCCCGGCTCGAAAAATGGCTTGCGTGTCCGCCACGATAACGCGGATCGTCCCTTTACCGTCTTCGAACGGCAAGCCTTCAGTGGCCTCGACACCGATCGTAGCGCTGACCGGGTTCCCCACCGAAGTGTCCGAATTGCCGATCGACGTGCCGATCGAAGAGCTGCCCATCCGTCCTCTTTTCGCGCTTTCGTCCGTTGCGCCCTACTGGCCCGCCCGACCTTGCGCGTCCTAACTTGACCAACTACTTGCGCTCAAAACGGTATTCGTCGATGACCACGCCGACTCCGCGACGTCCGCCATCGTCAAAACTGCGCACCACTCGTCCGCGACAATCCACTTGCACATCGGCTTCCGCACCCACAACATCAGCGGGAAGAGAGAGCGTGAAATCGACGGCCGATCCAACCGGCACGTCCGCATCCATACGGAACAGAACTCCGTTGGCGGAAATGTTTTCCGTCTCAATGGTTTTTTCGATGATTGTTTTGGCTGCGCTTCCTGTACCAGCAACGCCCGACTGGCTGATCGCGGACTTCAGCGCGACTGGCAATTTGATGGGAAAGCGTGGCGCGCCCTGCACGTCCGTATAGCCCCTTCGACCGTCTACAGTTCCCTTACCGGTTTCAGCCACGTTAGCGACGACCTTCCTTCCCGCTCGTGCCGCGCACAACTCGGATTGAGCATGTGCACATTTCAGGGCCAGATTACATCCCCGCATCAGGCTTGCAAAGTTACGGAAGTCATGGAACAAAGGCGGCGAAGTGCCGGTGGTACAGGGACTTACGGGCGTATCGGGGGTGCTGTGATGGTGGCGCTGCCGCGGTCATGCCTAGGCCTTGGCATTCAGCCGTAAGCGGTCAGCATTCATCCCGTGTGGGCTGTTATGTCGGCGACAAGTTGAAGCCGATCATTATGGAACCTAAGACCTGATGGCTGACGGCTGACCGCTGAATCCTCAAAACTTAGTGACATCGGTGAAGTTAAACTCCCCAACCTTCATCGCCGGCACCACCATGTCAAACGACTCTTCTCCCGAGGCGCGCACCGGAACGCTCATCGCTTCGACATTCGACAACATCGCGATCAGGCTTTGATTGAAGCGGAAATTGCGCAAGCCGCTTTGCACTTTTCCGTTTTCTACCAGGAAAGTCCCGTCGCGCGTCATGCCCGTTACGATCTTCTCGTAAGGATCCACTTCGCGGATGTACCACAAGCGCGTAACCAGCACCCCGCGCTCGGTTGAGGCAATCATCTCTGGTACGGTTTGCGGCTTTTCCGGCGCGCCGAAAACCGCATTCATCGGCATCTCGCCGATTTCGTTCGGAAGAGGAAATCCGTGTCCCGTCGGCTCGATGGGCCCGACTTTGCCAGCGTACTCCGACCTTTTCATCTTCTGTTCTGTGGCGCGGGCGTAGACAACGCGAATGACAACTCCCTTTTCGACCAACTGCACGCGCTGCCGCTGCATGCCTTCGCCGTCGAACGGACACCCCGCTTGCAGAGGGTGCGCGACATCATCGCTGATGTTGATGTTGTCACCAAACAGTTGCGTGCCGATCCGATCGTTCAAGAACGAACGCTGGTCGAGTATGGCCACGCCGCTGTAATCCCAAAACATGAAACCGACAATATCGAGGACAGCCGACGGTTCCAGAATCACCGTGTACTTGCCCGGCAAAATCTCACGTGGACGAGAGGACTCAACCGCCTTCTGCGCCGCGATCTCCGCTAACCGCGCGGGATCGAGGTTATTCACGTCCGGCGAATTGGATTTCTGCCAGCCGGAAGAATCACCGCCCAGCATGGTGATAGAAACTTCAGCTAATGTCTGCTGATGCCAATTCGCCAGCCCGCAAGAATTGAATAGCCCCTCGCGCGATTCCGAATTCGAGTAAATGCCCGCCGTCGTCAGTTTGTGTTGATCGGCAATGGATACGATGCGCCTCACGACTTCGGCCCGCTCGGCGGGAGCGATGGCCGCAGTTTCCTCGAAAAACCGCGTGGCGCGGACACTCTGGTCCGCGAATGCGCCTCCCCGATTTGCTTCTTCCGGCGTCGGCATCGGCAGCAGATCAGGATCGGCCACTTGCACCCGAGCCAGCTTCTCCGAAGCCGTGACCGCCCGCCGCAAACTCTCGTCGTCAAACTGATTCGCGGTAGCACGCGCCGTCCTGCCGGCAAAGTTCGTGCGGATGGAAATGACAGAGTTCTCTTCTTCTACATTCTGGTGAATAACGTTGTTGGCAAAACGAGTCAGCGCGAAGCGGGAACTGTTAAAGCTCGCTTCGACTTCATCGGCAGACGAGAGCCGGCGAATGCGGTCAAAAATCTCAGCGGCTTGTTCCTTGCTCAACATTTTTCCCAGACTCTGCGTGCAGACGCCCGACTAACTCCCCTTGTATGCGGAACCGACTCGAATATTTCGAAACCGCGCCGGACTCGCGCCATGACCCGTGCCTACCACCTGCTGCGGTTGTCCCTTGCCGCAATTCGGAGTTCCCCACAGCGCCCACTCCTCGCGCGAGCAAATCGCATCCATCGAATTCCAAAATTCGGTCGTGATCCCAGAATACGAAGGATTTTTCAGCATCCGCACCCGCTTGCCGTTCTTGATCTCACAAGCCATCTCGCATCCGAATTGAAAGTTGTACCGCTTGTCATCAATCGACCACGATTTATTCGTCTCCATGTAGATTCCGTCTTCGGTCGCGGCAATCAACTCTTCGAGACTCAGCGGTTTTTCTCCCGGCAAAATGCTGACGTTGGTCATGCGGATCATCGGCAGCCGGTTCCAACCCTCGGCGCGCAGAGTTCCGCCTGATCGGGCAGCGCCGATAGTGTGGGCGGTTTCGCGCGAACTCAGATATCCAGTGAATCGGCCATTCGTGATGATCGACGTCGATTGCGCCGCCACGCCTTCGTCGTCGTAGGCGAAGGTCCCTAGTCCCGGCCCGTGCTCCTGCCGCGCGTCGGCCACAACATTCACCAACTCGCTGCCATAGCGCAGATTGCCCAGTTTTTCCAAAGTCAGGAATGAGGTACCGGCAAAATTGGCTTCCATGCCCAGCACCCGGTCCAGCTCAATCGGATGCCCAACCGATTCGTGAATCTGCAACCCCAGCTGCGATCCGTCGAGTATGACTGTGTAATTGCCCTCGGGACACTGATCCGCGTGATGCAGAGCGACCGCTTCTTCGGCTACGCGCCGGGCATTCTCCACTAATTTCATCTCTTCAATCAGTTCGTAGCCGCGGTTCTGCCATTGTCCACCGAACGAATTCGGATACGACCGCTTCTGAATCTCCGATCCCGCAAACGCATACGCCGTATATCCCGCGCCGGTCGAATATTTTGTCTGATGGATGTCTGCTCCCTCGGACGACAGAAACCACGACTCCTCCCGCTGAAAATTCATTCCAGTTTCGGCGAGTGTCAACCCGGCGACCCCCCGCATATCGGAGTCGACTTTCAGCAGCAGGTCAAGATTCTGCTCCACCGAAGTCGCAAACGGATCAACTTTATAAGGAGTCGTCCAATCCGCCACCGCGGCGGGTTCGGGAGCGAGGCGAATATTTTCCTTTTTCACGCGGGCAGATGCTTTCGCGATTTCTATCGCGCGGGCGGCCGTTGCTTTCACTGCGGCGTGGCTCAAGTCCGAGGAGGCAGCGAATCCCCAGGCGCCGTCCGCGATCACGCGCACACTGACCCCGAGCGACTCCGACTCCGAGGCATGACCGACGCGTCCGTTCTTCGTGGTAAGCGATCGGTTGCGGATTGAAACCGCGCGGGCGTCGGCGTAAGTCACTCCCGGCACCGATGTGGCGTCCAGCGCCTGATGGGCAGCAGTCTTCATTCTGATTGAAACGATTTAACTGACTTAACCTATCACGATTAACTGAGGATTAGGATTGCTTGCGCAGTGGCGTTCGTCCCGCCGATCGCAGTCGTTGTCACTGCATGCCGGGTGCGGCCACCGCGAGCGCAGCTTTCTTGTGCGAAACGTCGATCAGGAAGCGCCCACCCTGCAAATGATCTGCGGCCGCGCTCTCTTTTTCCACAGCATCTTTTTCCGCAGTATCTTTTTTCGAACCTGGGCTCTTCGAAGTCTCGCCGGCACCCTGCGAGTCGCCAGAACTGGGATCAGAACTAGCATCTGTCCAGAGGCTGCTCACTTCCACTGTGCTGGGCCCAGCAGCCACTTTGGTGGGCGTCCGCCTTTGCTTATCGACGTAAGCCTTGATCACTTGGGTCGCGAGCCGCGCCGCCAGTTTGCCATGCTCGCCGCCCTCAAACAGAACACACACAATGATGTCCGGATTGCGCCTCGGAGTGAATCCCACAAACCATCCGTTCTGCGCGAAATCCGAATTGTTCTGATGCTTCGCTCGCAGCGCCAAAGAGACAATCTGCGCCGACCCGGTCTTGCCCGCAATATCAATTCCCTCCACGTGCGCCGACGGAGCCGTGCCTTCCGGCAACAACACCCGGCTCATGGCATCGGTGATCGTGTTCCATCCCGTCGCATCAATCGGAACTTCTTTCACTTCCGAATAGTGCGTGGTCTCAACATATCCCGGCGGCAAATTCGTCGGATTGATCACATGCGGCACCACCATGCGCCCATCCGTCGAGATGGCGCTGATCGCGCGCATCAGTTGCACCGGAGTAATCGCCACCGCACCCTGCCCGATGCCGACCGAAATCGTTTCCCCGGCAAACCACTTTTGCTTGAAGTTGCGAATCTTCCATTCTTCCGACGGCATCACGCCCGCCACTTCGTTTGGCAGGTCGATTCCTGTCTTCTGTCCCAATCCGAAGGCGGTCGCATATTTTGCAATGCGATCGATGCCGAGCTTTTCTGCCAGCGTATAGAAGAAGACATCGCAGGATTGATAGATCGCTTTCGGCAAACTGACATCGCCATGGCCGCTTTTCACCCAGCATCCGAAGCGCCGGCCGTAGAACACTGCCCCTCCGGTGCAGTGGACGTTGAGTGTCTGCGCAATTCCTTCCTGCCATCCGGCCGTCGCCATAAGAATCTTGAAAGTCGACCCGGGAGCGAGTTGCGCCTGAATCGCCTTATTCAACAGAGGCTTGTCCGGATCGTTGACCAGCTTCTCCCACTCATCGCGCGAAATCTTTACGGCGAAATCGTTAGGATCAAAAGTCGGCCGGCTCACCATGGCAAGAATTTCGCCGGTGTGCGGATCCATCGCAACGATCGCCCCGTTCTTGCCTTCAATCGCCTGTTCCGCTGCGATCTGCAAATCGAGATCAAGGGTGAGCTTCAGTTGTTTACCAGGAATTGCCGGTGTCTCGTCGAGCCGGCTCACTTCTTTTCCCCGGCTATTCACGACCGCGCGCCGCGATCCGTTCGTGCCCATCAGAATATTGTTGTATTGCTTCTCCACTCCGCTCACCCCGACCACATCGCCTGGAGTGTAGAGTTCGAACTGCGGCTGGTTGAGCATGTCCTCGGTTACTTCGCCCACATAGCCGATCAGGTGCGCCATGAAACCATTGCGCGGATATAACCGCCGGTGCGCCATGATGGTTTCAAGTTCTGGAAGTTCGTTCTTGTGCGCTTCGATGAACGCCAGTTCGTCGGGTGTGATGTCTTCCTTGAGAAAAATTGGCTGGTACTGCGGCATCGAAGAAAAATGGCGAATGCGCTGGCGGACTTCGACGGGATTTAAATGCAGTCCCTTGGCGATCGCATCCGCATCCGCGTTCAGATCGCGCGACGAATCGCGCAACAGCAGAGCTGAAAAAGATGGATAGTTATCGACAATGATGCGGCCTTCACGATCCAGAATCTTGCCGCGCGGCGCAAGTATCGGAACATTGCGAACCCGATTCTTTTCCGCCAGCAACGCGTATTCGTCGCTGTGCATCACCTGCAGCCGCCACAATCCGTAGGCCAGCAGCAAGAAAATGAACAGCACAACGTACTGCACGGCGGTAAGCCGGAGCGCGGAAACTTTTTCTTCGCGGCCGAACATCAATCCCCTGGAAACGCTGATTCGAAAGGTTAACTCTATTGTAACCCGCGCTATACGAGCTCCGAAATGTCGAGCCGCAAACGAAAGTTTCTAACCTCGCAGTCCCGCCATGCTCGCAGGTCGTTCCTCCGAACCACTCCGCAGGCCATGTCCGTCCGGGAATTGAAGTTGGCACCGGCGCCGGGCAACAATACAGGTTGGACTTACGTCTCACTACTATCCAGCCAGGAATGGAATGAAGATCCGCAGTTTCGTTATCGCCTACGCCCTCGTACTCGCTATTCTCCTGTTCGCCGACCGGCGCCCCGGTTCCGCGCAGCAGGATCGCTATTCCCATGTCATTGATCTGACTGAAGGCCACGACTTGAACGCGGTATCCGCCGCATCCAGCACGCGCATCATCGCCCCCGCCGCCCTCATTCCCGGCACCTGGGCCGCTGGTCAGATTCCGGCCGAGCGTCTCATCGCTCCGCTGGTCGTGATGGATTTGGCAGCCGGCCCCAACCAGAGCCGCGAAAGCACTGCGCAGATTTCTCTCGACGATATCGCGGCCTGGGAAGCGCACCACGGCATGATTCCCCAAGGCGCCGTCGTGGCGATTCGGCGAACTCCGGCGGGCACCATTTCGCCAGCCGTATTACCCGTGCAATTCCCCATCGCACCTGACGCGGCAGAGTTCCTGATCGACGCCCGCAACACCATCGGCTTCGCGCTGGAGATGCCCCTGGACTTGACCTCTGACCAGAAATTTGACCGCAACCTCGGGCGCCAACTCGCGCTCCACGGAGATTACGTTGTAGCCGGAGCGGCGCCCTTTACCGCGCTGCCCGCTTCCGGGTCGCTCATCATCGTCGCCCCGTCAAAAGACAAGAAACCAGGCGAGGTCCCAGTCCGCATACTCGCCATGGTCCACTAAAAGCGCGTCACTCAACCCTAAATCGCTATCAGCAATCGCCGTTTCTGCCCCTCTCGTCACTTTCTGCGCCCTGCTGCTTTCCCGCGTCATCTATTGCTTCGGAGGAAATCTCATGCCCGACCCGCGCTATCCCATCGGAAAATTCTCCTACAGCGGTCCGCTCACGGCCAAACAAAAGCAGGAATATTTGACCGACATCGAGCAGACACCCGCGCGCTTGCGTGCCGCTCTCCACGGGCTCTCGGACGATCAACTGAACACGCCCTACCGCGATGGCGGCTGGACCCTGCGGCAGGTAGCCCATCATGTTCCCGACAGCCACATGAACTCCTATATCCGTTTTAAGCTCGCGCTCACCGAGAATGAACCAACCATCAAGCCCTACGAGGAAAGTCTTTGGGCTGAATTGCCCGAGGCCAAACATGCGCCGGTCGAACCGTCACTGGCCTTGCTCGATTCGCTGCACCAGCGTTGGATGCTGATGCTCCGCAAGCTCACCGACGCGGAGTGGAAGCGCACCTTCCGTCATCCAGCGCTCGGTGAAGTGTCGCTGGAAAGGAATCTCGCCCTTTATTCATGGCACGGACGCCATCACGTGGCGCACATAACCAGCTTGCGAGAAAAGATGGGCTGGTGAGAAACAGCAGAAAAAGGGTTGCTGCCGTTCTTCACATGATCGTGTCGAGGCTTCCTCACGTCATCCCCAATTCCCATACCAGATAGCTCGTCGCCTCGCGCGTCACGGCCACGAACCTTTCCCACAAAGAACGTGGACGCGACTCCGGCCGCGGCGCAAGTTCCACCTGCACTCCCTCGTGCTCCAGCAAAGCCCGAATGCGAAATACATGATACGCATCGCTCACCGCAATGCAGCTATGCATGCCGTTGGCTCGCATGATGTTGGCCACTCGCGCCGCCGACTGCGCCGTATCGGATCCCTGCGTCTCCGCGATCAGCGCCTGTTCCGGGACGTCACGCCGCAGCAGATAATCCCGGCCCACGCCACCCTCGCTGAAATTCGGATCCTGTCCCGATCCCCCCGTTGTAATCACTACCGGAGCCATTCCCTGTCGAAATAGTTCGTACCCGTGATCGAGCCGCGCTTTGTAGACTGGCGAAGGTCGGCCGGCATACTCGGCCGCGCCAAACACGACGATCACATCTGCCTTCTTAGTGGGAGATTCAGTAGCAGCTCGTGTGATCCGCGATCCCGTCACCCCAAAAAACAACATCAGGCCGCCCAAGATCGCCAGCAGCCCCAGCGGCCACGGGCGAAGCCAAAAAGATTTTCGCGATTCAGATTGAGTAGGATGGGACGGTGTGTGGTCTTCGGCCATTGAAACTTAGTAACTGTGAAAACCTGTTCTTTTACGACAACGCTTCGATAATATCCTTGGCCGGGATGGCGCCCTCGCGAAGAATTTGCCAGGTACCGTCTTCTCTAAAATGCACGATCGTAGATGACATCGTGCGTGGCGACGGGCCGCCATCGACAATCATTGAGATACGGTCCTGCAGTTGCTCCCGCACTTGTTCAGCGGAGCCACATTCCGTCGCGCCGCTCAGGTTGGCTGAGGTCGCGGTGATGGGAATTTTCGCCGCCCGCACCACCGCCAGCGGAATCTCAGCCGCAGGCACGCGCAGCGCCACGTTCCCTGTGTTGGCGGTTACTTTCAGCGGCAGATGCGAAGCTGCCGGCACAATCATGGTCAGCGGTCCCGGCCAGAAGCGTCTCGCGAGAAGATGGAAATCGTCTGGCAGCGGACGCGCGAATTCCTCCGCCTGATCTACGTTTTCGATAAGCAATGACAGTGGCTTATGCCGTAAACGCGATTTGATCTCGTAGACCCGCTCCACTGCGCGCAGGTTAAACGGGTCGGCGGCCAGCCCGTAGAACGTGTCCGTCGGCATCCCCAGAACTTTGCCCGCCTGAATCTGCTCGGCGGCGTATTTGATCAGCGACGGTTCAGGGGTTACCGCATGAATTTTAAGGATTTCCGCGCGCACTCTGGTCCCTTCCGGATTGCCGGGCTAAGTTGTTCGTATAAACAATGAAATGTACCATACATCCTGTTCTTGGAACCAACCTGTGAAGCAAAACACGAAGCCCGCACCCACCCGAAGCCAAATTCCGAGTCGACCCCGAACCAACGACGGTCGTCTGCGTCCCGTTGCTGGACGCCACAATCAGCGACTCAAAGAATTGCGCCTCGCGTTCCGGCGCGCTGAGCTCACTCCGCAGGGCGAGTGCGCGATCGAAGGCGTCAAGTTAATCGAAGAGTCGTTGCGCAGCGGTCAGCGCCTGGAAAGTGTTTTCTTCAGCGAATCGGCCCGGCCGCTCGCTGAGAAAATGCTGTCGCAGGTGAATGCAAAAACCGAAACGCTCGTTTTGCCGGACGCGCTCTTCAAATCGATCGTCCCCAGTGATTCGCCGCAGGGTGTCGCGGCTCTGTTAAAACCGCCCACCTATTCTGCCGGGCAACTGCTCGACCGCTCGAGCGAAGGCCCGCTCCTGGTGGCCGCCGGATTGCAGGACCCCGGCAACCTGGGCACAATTCTCCGCTCCGCAGAAGCCTTCGGTGCTGCCGGAATTTTTCTGACCGAAGGAACCGTCAGCCCCTACAACACAAAAGTTCTGCGCGGCTCAGCCGGTTCCATCTTCCGCCTGCCTCTGTTTCGAGCTGCGTCCGCGGAACTGATTCCGCTCTTGCGCTCGCATGGCGTTCGTCTGCTGGCAACTTCGTCTCATCAAGGCACACCTCTACCGCAAACTTCGTGGACGCTGCCACTCGCAATCTTCATCGGAAATGAAGGCGCCGGTTTATCGCGCGAGCTTACCCATCAGATGGACGAGACGATCGTCATCCCGCAAGCGCTACAGGTCGAATCGCTCAATGCCGGAGTCGCGGCGAGTATCGTACTCTACGAATGGGCGCGCAACCGAAAGTAGTGCCTTCACCATGAACCTATTCGCACCCATTCCGAACCAGGATTCGCCATCTGCCGGCGCGCGCCCGCTAGCCGACCGCATGCGTCCTCGGACGCTCGATGAATTCGTCGGCCAGGAACATCTCGTCGGTCCCGGCAAGCCGCTTCGCGTGCAAATCGAACGCGACGATCCAACCTCGATGATCTTCTGGGGACCACCCGGCACGGGCAAGACCACGCTTGCCAAGATCATCGCCGGCATCACCAGGGCCGATTTCATCGAATTTTCAGCCGTGATCGCCGGGATCAAGGAAATCAAGCAGGTCATGAGCGATGCCGACCGCGCTCGCCAGTACGGCACCCGCACCATCGTGTTCGTCGATGAGATTCATCGTTTCAACAAGGCGCAGCAGGATGCCTTTCTCCCCCATGTCGAAAAAGGCAGCATTCGCCTGATCGGTGCCACCACCGAAAATCCGTCATTCGAAATTAACGGAGCGCTCCTCTCACGCTGCCGAGTCTACGTATTAAAACCGTTGACCGAAGATGAGATCGTTGTGCTCCTGCGGCGCGCGCTCGCGGATACCGAACGCGGACTCGGCGACATGCATCTCACCGCGTCCGATCAGTCGCTACGCAAAATTGCCGCCTACTCCAGCGGCGACGCCCGCAGCGCCTACAACGTTCTGGAAGTAGCCGCGGCACTCACTCAGCAAGCCCCCGCTCAAAGCAAAGCCACCGAAATCACCAGCGCCACCATCCAGGAGGCGGTCCAAAAACGTATTCTGCTCTACGACAAAAACGGCGAAGAGCACTACAACATCATTTCCGCGCTCCACAAATCCGTGCGCAATAGCGATCCCGACGCAGCGCTTTACTGGCTCGCGCGCATGCTCGAAGCCGGAGAAGATCCGCTCTACATCGCGCGCCGCGTCGTCCGCATGGCCGTCGAAGACATCGGACTCGCCGAACCAAACGCTCTGGCGTTATGCATGGCTGCGCGAGACGCCGTCGATTTCATCGGCATGCCGGAAGGCAATCTCGCCCTTGCGCAAGCCGTCGTCTATCTTTCGGTGGCGCCGAAATCGAATGCGCTCTACACCGCGTATGGCGCCGTTCAACAGGACGTGGAACACACCGCAGCCGAGCCTGTACCGTTGCACCTGCGCAACGCGCCTACCAGTCTGATGAAAGGCCTCGGCTACGGCAAAAATTATCAGTACGCCCACGACACCGAAGAAAAAGTCGCCGACATGCAGTGCCTTCCTGACACCCTTCGCGACCGCGTCTACTATCGCCCGACAAATGAAGGCGTCGAAAAGCGCATTCGTGAACGGCTGGAAGAAATCAAACGGCTGAAGCAGCGAGCCCTCGACGCAAAGCCGAACAACGCCAGCCGAACAAAAAGAGAATCTGAATCCTGATTTCCGCAATCTCAAGTAGTAGTGCAAAGCCCCGGTCAGTCGACCGGCCCGAGGTATGTTGTGTCCACCGCACCACTCACCGATTTGGGCTATTCCGGCCAGCCAATGGCCGACTCGCCTGCGCAAAAGCTCGCGGAGTTGGTGCGCCTGCAGAAATTCGCGCAGCGAATTACCTCCACTTTAGACATTGAAGAACTCGTCCCTCGAATTGTGGATGAGGTGGCCGAGTCACTGGGCTGCGTCGAAATCAATCTGTATCTCCGCCATCCCGAACATTCTGAATTCGTGTTGGCCGGTGTTCGCGGCTGCAGTTTCCACGGCAAGGGTCATCGCATAAAAATGGGCGCGGGGATGGTGGGCCACGTCGCCGCCACACGCAAGATGCACTACGCTCCCGACGTCACGCGCGATCCTTATTACCTCGCGTGCGAGCCGGATACCCGCTCTGAAGTCGCCATCCCCTTGCACCGCGAAGGCGAACTGATTGGAGTTTTCACCGCCTCCCATTGCGAGCTTGACGCCTTTTGTCCAGACCAGTTGAGACTGCTGCAAGGATTGTGCGGCCACGTGGCCGTCGCGGTGCACAATGCCCGTCGCTTTGGCGATGAACGGAAACAGCGTGAGCGTATGAGCCGCGACGCCGAAGAAGCTCGCTCCATGCAGCAGGCTCTGCTGCCGCGCACTTCGCCTCTCATCCCTGGATTTCGCGTCTCAGGTCTTTCGATCCCCGCAGAATCAGTGGGCGGCGACTGGTACGACTTCATACCCCTTAGCGATGGACGCTGGGGTCTGGTACTCGCGGACGTTGCCGGAAAAGGCACGGCAGCCGCGCTACTTATGTCGTCCACGCGCGGCATGTTGCGCTCACTCGCGCAAACCGGCTCCGGACCTGGCGAGGTCTTGGCGCGCCTCAACAACATGATGATCGAAGATTTCCCTGACGGACGATTCGTGACCATGGTCTACGCCGAATTCGATCCCTCCAAGCGGATCCTGCGCATCGCCAACGCTGGCCATCTGGCGCCGCTGCTCGTCGACATGGCTGAGCCCTCGGGCCACCGTTGGATCAACCATGAGCACGGCCTGCCCCTGGGAATTTCGGCCAGCAAGTTTTCCGAATCAGAAGTGAAACTCGGCGAGCACTCGCGGATCGTTTTCTATTCCGATGGAATCACCGAGGCCGAAGATAATTCAGCCGAGGAGTACGGCGCCGAGCGCCTGTTAGTGCAGATGAAGTCGCCCGACGTTACTCCGGATGGCCTGCTCGCCGATGTAAGGAAATTTGCGAATGGAAACGGACTGCGTGACGATGCCACGGTCATCCTGGTTGCGGCCCGAAGTAATCAGTAATTCCCTCTCGCCACAAAGGCTATTCCAAGATTCTTCGCACTAGCTTTGACTCGTTCTTGCGAGTCTTCAATCGCCGAGTTACGAGGAAGATTGGCGCGGAAATTAATAATCCAAATAAAAACCAGCCAATGATCTCGTGAGCGAACGGACGATCTGTCACAGGGTCCCAGCCCACCGTCTCGTCGCTCGAATTCGCCGCTGATCGAACCCCGTCGCCAGGCCACGGGTCTTTGGAGTCCGGCCGGCCCTTAAATGCCCTTTGGCCGTTTGGATTCGACTTGCCGTTCGCCTGACTCGTGCTCGAACCTGTGCGATGGGGATTCGTTGACTCCTGCCCAACGGCAAGGAATGCTAACAGCAGGATTCCCGTCAGCGCAGAAAGAAGCCGCACAACCATAGAGACACCGTAACTCTAGCGACTGTTCCGGGCCTACCCGAATCGCGCCCGGTGCTCCTTCAAAATACAAAGGTCCATCACCACAAACATTCCGGCCTTTCGCGCCTTCTCGGCCGCTCGCTCGTTAATTACATCCTCCTGCAGCCAGATCGCCGGAATCTTCAACTGAATCGCCTGCTCCACGATCTCGTCGACAAACTGGGGACGCCGGAAGACGTCAACGAGGTCAATCTTCTTCGCCAGATCCGGCCGGGATGTCGAGCAATGATGCATACGACTTTTCCCCAAGTGCCCCCGCGATGTTCGGATTCACAGGGATAATCTTGTATCCGGCTTCCTGCATGTACGCAGACACCCCATGACTCGGTCGCATCGGACTGTCCGACAATCCGACCACGGCGATCGTCTTCACTCGCAACAACAGTTCATGAATAGGATCCGAATGCGGCAAGCGACGCCTAGTCTTTCTTTTCCACTTTCTGTTTGAACATCCGCAGCGCCAGTTTACGCACCGTATCAGAAACTTCTTTATTGCCCGAAAGATTCTTCAAATCGTGCACCAACAGATTCTTCATCAGCCCGAGCGATAGATCGAGCGGCGTGCGTGGATTGAAGACGAGGTTGCGCATAATCGAGTAGTTCTTGGCAAATTTGCGTCTCATCGGGATCCCGCGCAAAACCGCTTCCAAAACGTTCTTTTGCAAAGCAAATTTCTCCACTTCCGCATCCGACACTTTAGGAGAATCTAGCACCGCCATTGCCACCAGCTTGGTCGAATCCCGGATCAAAATTCCGCGCTCTTCCTTGGTGCCGCGCATCGCCAGAGCGATGCGGCCCGTGATGCCGAGCTTCGCAATCTTCTGCAGCGTGCTGTCGCGCCTGTCCTCACCGCCCAGCACTGGACGCTTCTTGGCTTGCTCCGCAACTTTGGCGGCCGCATCGGCTCTTTCAGCATCCGCCTTCTCGGCAGCGGCCTTCGTGGCCTCGACCGTTATCGCGGCAGTTTCTGCTGCCACGATCCCCGCTTCTTCGAGTGCTCCCTCCAGTGGCTGAAACAGCTTGTCTTTTTCCGCCGCCAGCTCCGCCGCATTCTCTTCCAGAAATTTCTTCACCGCGCCTTCGACCAGTTCGTCCGCTGGGTTCGTTTCAGCCGAGGCGTCTTCTCCTGCCGAGTTCGCTCCCAAGGCTGCCAATTTCTGCGCCACAACTTCAGCTTCGTTGGGCCGCAGACTAGGATTTGTCTGCAGGGCCTGCAACAACCGCGGAGAACTCATGATTCGCGAACTTTTCAACAACACTTCCAGCACCGATCGCGTGCCCGATACCGCTATCGCATCCAGCGTCTCCTCGCTGACCGAAGGATTCTCCGCGAGCGCTGGCAACAATGCCGTTCTTAGATTTTCCGGCGAAGTGAAATATCCCAGCACCTCGGCGCTGGTACTCGGATCGGCCGCTGCGGCAAGACTTGCGCTCTCGTCCCAACCGGCCAACGTGAGCCGCGCCCGCTCATTGAATAATTTGTGATGCAGAGCCAGATAAACGAGAATTTCAATCGTCTCTTGCGGAGGAACCGAAAGAGCTCCGCGCGCCGCCGATTGCATAAGGGTCGACGGCACCTGCGAATTGCGGATCATATCAAGCATTCGGGGCATCATTCATCTCCCGGAACTTTTCCGCGTTTTTCTCTTCGCGGATCTTGTCTTCTTCCCCACTGACTTATATCCGGCAGTCGTCTTGCTCACCATCCGCTCCAACTCGGAGACAGCGAGCTCCAGCTCGCGCGTAATGCGGTTCAGCTTTCGCCGCTGGTATTCGTCGCTCAAGGCGCGGTAGTACCAGAGTGTGCCATCCTTCTTCCCCGAGAAGCGCGACCAAACGGCGTCTCCATCCTGCTGATAGTCGGTGAGAATCGTCCGGACGTTGTGCAATTTGTCGGAGGCCGAAACCAGCCGCGTATCCGCGTCGGCGTGTTTCAGTTCGCGGAGATATTTTTTCTTGCGTTCCATCCACTCCGGCTTCGGATCGCCGAATGAATCCGTGCATCCTTCGACGATCTTCGCGACGCGGCGCCCAAATGACTTACGAACTTCTCGCAGTCGAGGCATCCCGCCGCAATCTTCGACCACATCGTGCAGAAGCGCCGCAATCGCCATATCTTCGTCGCCTCCTGCTTCCAACACCAGCGACGCTACCGCCATCAGATGCGAAAGATACGGCACGGCAGTCTGCTTGCGCGTCTGCCCGGCATGTTTCTCCGCCGCATACCGAAACGCGCGCTGTAAGCGGACTCCAAGCTTCGGCGGACGTAGCGCCTTTACGCTCACGATTTTTTCTCGCCGCGCCGCATCCGCAGATAAGCCTGCATCAGCGGCCGCAGATCGCCGTCCAGCACGCGATCCACATCGCCAATCTCCAACTTCGTCCGGTGATCCTTAATCATCCGGTAGGGTTGCAGCACGTAGGACCGAATTTGCGATCCGAAGTTAATATCCAGTTTCGAATCCTCGATCTGTTTCGTAACTTCCCGCTTCTTCTCCAGTTCGAATTCGTAAATTTTCGAACGGAGCATGCTCATCGCCTTGTCCTTATTTTTGTGCTGCGATCGCTCGTTCTGGCACGCTGCCACCAGGCCTGTCGGAATATGCGTAATCCGCACCGCCGAATCCGTCGTATTCACGTGCTGTCCGCCCTTACCGCTCGATCGGTAGGTGTCGATGCGAATATCATCGGGTTTGATGTTGACCTCGATGCTGTCGTCAATCTCGGGCGAAACATACACGCTGGCAAACGACGTATGCCGCCGCTTGGCCTGATCGAACGGCGAAATCCTCACCAGCCGGTGCACGCCAATTTCGCTCGTCAGGTAGCCGAACGCATACTGCCCAATCACCCCGAAAGTGGCGGACTTCAGTCCTGCTTCTTCTCCCGGTTGGTAGTCATACATTTCGGTTTTGAATCCCTGCCGCTCCGCCCAGCGCAAGTACATGCGCAACAGCATCTCCGCCCAGTCCTGCGACTCCGTTCCGCCCGCTCCCGGATGAATAGTGACAATCGCATTCAAGCCATCGTTCGCACCCGAGAGCAACGTCTCGGTCTCCACTCGATCAACCAGGTCGCGCAGCGCCTCCATGTCGCGCTGCAAGTCGGCGGTTACGTCCTCGCCTTCTCGGGCCAGATCGAAGTACGCCGCGATGTCGTCGGATCGACGCGCCAGATCGCCCTCCAGAGACAGAGAACTCTCCAGTCGCTTGCGCTCGCGCATCACTTGCTGAGATTTTTCAGGATTCGACCACAGATTCGGATCCGCCGCCTGCTTTTCTATCTCGGAAAACTGCTGGCGCAGTTTACCCGCGTCAAAGATACTCCCGCAGGTCGTGAACCTTGGTCTTTAATGAAGTGTATTGCTGTTCCAATTCATCTAACATTACATTCGCTCGCGATCGGGAAACACAAAGCGCATCAACAGCGCCCCTGCAGAAATTATCGCACACAGATATGCGAACCAATCGCCGTGCCGGGTGTAGAACGTGGTACCGGAATTCAACCCGTGAGGCGCTGCCATCGCGCTACGGATCTTGCGTGGTATCGATACCACGATTCTTCCATAAGGATCAATCGATGCCGTTTTGCCGGTATTCGTCGCCGACAGAAGCCACCGGTCGTTTTCGATAGCACGCATCTGCGTTTGCTGCAGATGCTGATGCCATGCGCCGCTGTCGCCATACCAACCATCGTTAGAGATGTTCAGCAGAACTTGTGCACCCTGTAAAGGTCCCTGCCGCACTTCGTCGGGAAAAATCGATTCATAGCAGATAAACGTGCCGAACCGTTCGCCACCAGCATCGAGAGGCGCGCGCGACGTTCCTCGTTGAAACTCGCCAACTTCTTTGGTCAGGCCTCCCGCAAAAGCGAACAATTGCGGGAACGGCAAAAACTCGCCAAAAGGTACAAGATGAATCTTGTCATAGCGTCCAACCCACTCCCCCTGCGAATTAACCAGCGCCGCGGAGTTGAAAATCTCGGAAGTCTGGCCGACAGAAGTCTGGCCACTGGCGTTATGGCCAGCCATGTCCATGGCCGGATTAATCCCAATCGATCCCGCTACCACCCACGTGCCCGCCTGTCGCGCCAGGGCGCTGATGGCATCTCGAAACATCGGATCGTTCGTGTAGAAGGGCGAAGGATTTTCCGGCCAGACGATTAAATCGTAAGCGCGCCCGTCTTTCTCTTTAGGCTGCAGACTGATTGCAGTAAGGTCGCTCAGCGTCTGCTGAAAATATTCCTTCGTCCACACCGCACCCGGCAGAATGGCAATATTAGGCTGCACCAGCAGCGCCGTGTGATCAGCCGGAACCGCAGGAGGCGTCAAAATTTGCCCGGCCTGTAAAACAATCGCCGCCGACAACGCCGCCGCCAGCAATAATTTTCGCCGTCCCTTGGGAGCGAAGAACGCCGCCGCGAACACGCTGTTCACCAGCACGATCTCAAACGATAATCCGTAAACCCCAGTCAGAGTCGCGATTCGCGTAAGCGCGAAATTCACGGTCTGCGAGTATCCCAGAAGTTCCCACGGAAACGACGTGATCCGCGTCCGCGCCAGTTCCACCGCCACCCAAAGAAACGGAGCAACCACCAGCGCGCGCCGAATCGATGCGCCTTTTTTCGCAGTCTGCGAAGCACCTTTATTTGGTCGCGCCACCATCGCCAGCAGCAACCCAAACATCCCGTGGTAAAGACCGACATAGAGGCAGAACAGCACCTGAGCGAGAACAGCCGCCGGAAGCGGCATGTCGCCATAATGGTGCATGGTGTCGAGAATCCAGTAACAGGTTCCCGCAAACCACAGAATGCCACACAGGTAGCCAAGCAGAAAGCCCTGCCAGGGCGAAGCAGGCAGCAATCGCGCCTGATGATCCAGTTGCAGAGTCTCAGGAGCGCGCGCCCGCAAAATTGCGACCAGCAGCGGGGCCACTGCAATCCACGACAGCCAATATAGATTCAGCAGCGGGAAGATAACGATCTGCAGTCCCGCAGAGAGTACGGTCAGGCCCCAGGCGCTGGAGGAGATTCGTCGCACATGCCAGCATAGCAAAATCACTTTGGCCGGCCCGAAGCGATCCAGTATTTATCGGCGCTAACTCTCCTCATCTGGATTTCAAATTGGTCAAGCAGCCTGGTTTCAAATAACATAGTCAGCTTATGGGTTTCCTGTTTGTCACCGTCCTGGCGCGGATTCTCGAAACCATGTTCGTCGTCGGCGCTGCCGGTTCTGCCGTGGTGCTTGTGCTCAGCGGAATTGAAGACCTTAAGCTGCTCCTTGGCCGGGAGGAAGAGAACCACTCCTAGTCGCTATGGCCTCGTCTCCGCCGCTATCTCCGTCCAATCGCGTTCGCATCGTCGTCGCCACCTCGGTGATGCTCACCTTCATCTCCTATTGGCGCGCCGCCGCCATCGTACTCAATGACCTCGCCTCGTCCGCGTTTTATGCCTGCGGCATCGCCGAGCAAGCGGTAGGAAAATCTGCGCCCTGGTTCATCGTCGCAGTCATGCTCTTTTCGTTCGCGGTGCGCGCCGTCTACGTGGAAAGTTGCTCCATGTTCGTCCGCGGCGGCGTCTATCGCGTCGTGAAAGAAGCCCTCGGCGGCACTCTGGCCAAACTCAGCGTCTCTGCGTTGATGTTCGATTACATTCTCACCGGCCCCATATCCGGTGTATCCGCCGGACAGTACATCGTGGGCTTGCTCAACGAGACCTTTATAACCGCCGAGCAGCACGGTTGGATTCCCCGCGCCCTGCACAATCTCTACAACGGTGCGCCCCACCTCAACGTCGACTTGACATCGGTGGTCTTCGCCCTCGCGGTCACCATTTATTACTGGTGGGAAAACACCAAAGGCATTCAGGAGTCCAGCGAAAAGGCTCTGCGCGTTATGCAGATCACCACCGTGATGGTGGTCATCCTGCTCGGCTGGTCGGCGCTCACTCTTTTCAAGTCGGGATACAATCCCGTCCCGCTTCCCACTCCGGCCAACCTGCATTTCTCGAAGGAATCTCTCGGCTTTCTCCGCCACAGCTTCCCTGAGCAGAGTCTCGCGAAGATGTTTGGACTCCTCGGAATCCTGATCGCTTTCGGCCACTCGGTTTTGGCCATGAGCGGCGAAGAATCTCTCGCCCAGGTCAATCGTGAACTCGCCCATCCCAAGCTCAAGAATCTGAAGAAGGCGGCGATCGTCATCGCCATCTACAGCTTCATCTTCACCGGCCTCTCCGCGCTGCTGTCGGTCATGCTCATTCCCGACGCCGTCCGCGTCCCGGTCTATAAAGACAATCTGATCTCCGGCCTCGCCATGTATATGTGGGGGCCGCTGCTGCTCCGCCTCATCTTCCGCGGATTTGTGGTCGTGGTCGGCTTCCTGATTCTTTCCGGCGCCGTAAATACCGCCATCATCGGCTCGAACGGCGTGCTTAACCGCGTCTCCGAGGACGGGGTCCTCGCCGATTGGTTCCGCTTTCCACACCGCAAATACGGCACCACCTCGCGCATCATCAACCTCGTAGTAATTCTCCAAATCATTACAATTCTAGCCAGCCGCGGCGACGTCTACGTCCTCGGTGAAGCCTACGCCTTTGGAGTCATCTGGAGCTTCACCTTTAACAGCCTGTCCATGCTCGTCCTGCGTTTTAAATACAAAGGCGTGCGTGGATGGAAGGTGCCGCCCAACATCACCATTGCCGGCACCGAAATTCCCATCGGCCTGTTTTCGGTGTTTTTAGTTCTGCTCGCCACCGCGCTCGTAAACCTGGCAACCAAATCGGTCGCAACCGTCGCCGGAGTTTCATTCTCGGTCGTCTTTTTCGTGATCTTCACCGTTTCAGAACACGCAAACCGGAAAAAGTACGCACTCGCCAAGCAGCAGATGAAGGATCACTTCCAACTCCTGCAGAGCGACACCGTAGAACGCGACTCGCTCGGCATTCGTCGTGGCAACGTGCTCGTCCCCGTCCGCGATTACAACACCCTGAATCATTTGCGCTGGGTGCTCGAGCACACCGATACCCGCGAACAGGATGTCGTGGTCATGACCGCCCGTGTCAGCCAGTTCGGAACCGCCGCCTACGGTCTTTCAACCGAGCAGATATTCGACGACTACGAACAAACTCTATTCACGCGCGCCGTTTCGGTCGCCGAAAGCGTGGGAAAGAAAGTCTCGTTGCTGGTAGTCCCGGCGCGTGATTCATGGTCAGCCATCGCGCAGACGGCGCACAATCTGGAGTCCTCCACTGTGGCCGCCGGTCTCTCGGGGAAAATGACGACCGCTGAGCAAGCCTTTGCGCTCGGCAGCGCATGGGAGGCCATCCCCGAACCGAAGCAGCAATTCGTCCTGCAGATCGTCCAGCCGGAAGGCATCGTCGATACCTTCCGCATCGGCCCGCACACGCCCACGATGAAAAATGAGGACGTCATCCTGCTTCATCGCTTGTGGCTGAATGTGACGCGCGAACCGGGGCTGGGAAACGTTCACCACCACGACATTCTGACCGAAGCCCTCACCCGCTTCGCCCATGATTACGGTGCGCTCGACCACGAGCAAATTGTGCGGGAATTACGCCGTCGCAGCGCTGACGATGGCCCGAGGCCGGTGCGCCGGATCGCCGACCAGATCGATACGGTCCAATCCGGACCCACCCGCCCCGAGCGCGAACCGACTCGCGATTCCGACCGCGGTTTTCATCGAGACGATAGCGGCCCACACAGCCCGAAAGAATGACGACTAACGAATGACGACAGACGACTGACGACTAACAAATGAAGAATGACGGCGACCGCGTCCTGCCCGCCTACTTCACCTTCGGCGATTCCAGATCCGCAGCCTTCTGATCGTCCGCATGCATAACCATGTCATCCTCGGCATAAAACGAGCGGTGTTCGCTGTCCATCTGTTTCGGCGTCATGGTGAACACGAATCCATCTTTATGCGGCTTGTAACTCGCCGTGTAATCCCCGCGAGTGGTCGATTGTGCCATGCGCTTGGTGAAGGATCCCGTCCCCGCCAAATCCGTTAGTGAAGCCGTGTATTTATCGTGCCGTTTGTGGTATTCCCGCTCCGCCCGCAACGCCGTCCGCATGTAAGCCAGCGCCTGCGCCTCCGACTCCGACCGCGCCGGATCACCCGGAAACTTTGCCTGATAGGTGCCCGCACGCCGGGGTCGCAGTCTGCTCTGGCGCGGGAGTCTGGTCTAATACAGCTGCCAACACGCCCATCGATAGAATTCCTGCACAACAAAGCCGTATCCATGTCTTACTCATAGCGAATCACTCCCATAAGGCCAGATTTTGGGGGTTACCCCCGTAATTTGTATCGGTTAGCAATCGTTTCAATTCTTGACTTGTTCAGGCACTCTTAAACAGGAAGCAATCCTAACAGGGAAACAGGGAAACTTTAATGAAAGCAGCCGTCGCCAGAAAGCCGCTTATACGTGTCGCCGTAGTGGAGAGCGATCCTCTGCGGTTTGTCGGATTTCGGGCCCTCTTTGATACCGAACCTGATTTGGAGTTAGTCTCCGCCTCGCTCGCCGACCTCGCCCAGTTGCAGGCCATCGATCTCGTCCTGCTCGGCAATCGCGGCGGCCAGAATCTTTACGACATCATGGCCAGCATGAAAGCCGTGCGGCCCGATCTGCGCATCATCGTAACCGGCTCCGGCATGGACGATGAAAGCGTGCTCAAAGCCATAGCCGCCGGCGCCAAAGGCTACGTGGATGAAGCCGCTTCTCCCGCAGAGTTCATTCAAGCTCTCCGCATCGTCCACCAAGGTTCCGTGTGGGCTCCGCGTCGAGTGCTCTCAACTTTCATCGAGCGCGTAAGCGCATCCCCCGGCCGAATCTTCCCCGCCGGACGCATCACCTTCACCGACCGCGAAAAAGAAGTTCTGGAAATGCTCGTAGCCGGCCGCTCCAACAAAGAAATCGGCTCAGCGTTGGGCATAGAAGAGCGCACCGTAAAAGCACACGTCGCCAAACTAATGCGCAAAGTAGGAGTGCAAAACCGCATCGCACTCTCCGTCCACGCCATCACCCACTCCCTTGTCACAGCCAAGTAAATCGCAAGAGCGTAGCTCCGAAAAACTGTCATCTTGAGCGAAGAAAGGCCTTCACGAAAGTGAAGGCCTTTCGCAGTCGAAAGACCCCGTGTTCCCCCGAGCAACGATAGACCCGGCAAGGCGTTCTCGGAGCAACCGCCCAACGCTCGCAGCGCGCCTGTATAGCATCCAATCGCCTGCGGGGACCCGGGCAAGTTCCTCTACAGAAAAACCATCCCCGGTTACCCCAGTACAGTGACCTCGGTAATCTTGCCCCCTTTTCCGACCTGTCCCATACTCGCTTCACCTACCACAGAACCTGGGAGACGGGGTTGGAAACGGAGATTAGGGTCGCCGATTTCAACCCCGCATTTTTTTGCCTTTACCCCGACTCACTCTAATCACTCCCTCGATATCCTCCGCTCCCTACCCCGCATCGAATAGAATCATAAACAATAGATTTCAGTAGTCTTGATTCTCCCAAGTGAGGCTTGATGCGACGTTTTCTGACCCTGATGTTGCTGTTCGTTTTGCTCACCTTAAGCACGTTCTCCCTAAAAACGCCTCTTTTCGCGCAAGACGATACGAAAACTGCAGCTCCAGAACCTCCGCCCGCCTCCGTGCCCGCTCCTGACCCCAACACCAAAGCCTCAGGACGCATCGAAGCCGCCGGAACCGTTCTAGACGAAATCCAGGCCGCTCCCGACAAAGGCATTCCCCAGGAAGTCCTGGGTTCAGCTGATTGCGTTGCCGTCGTCCCCTCGCTGCTCAATGGAGGATTCGTCTTCGGCGGCCGCTACGGCAAAGGCGTTGCCAGTTGCCGCACCGAAAAAGGTTGGAGCGCGCCCGCTTTCTTCACCATCGGCGGAGGCAGTTTCGGCCTGCAAATTGGTGGTCAGGCCACCGATCTGGTCATGCTGATCATGAATAAAGGAGGCATGGATAACCTGCTCTCCAGCCAGTTCAAGCTGGGCGCCGATGCCAGCGCCGCCGCCGGACCCGTCGGACGCCATGCCGCCGCCGATACCGATTGGAAAATGCGCGCCCAGGTTCTCACCTACTCCCGTTCTCGCGGCCTCTTCGCCGGACTCGAACTCTCCGGCGCAGTCATCAAGCAGGATAAAGACAGCACCCGCGAATTCTACGGACGCATGGTGCCCTTCAAAACGTCTCTTAAAGGAGCCGTCGAACCTCCACAAGCCTCTTACCCATTCTTAAGCGCATTAGCGAAGTGGGCACAGGCAGCAGCAAAGTAATCTGGCTGTAGAGACGCGGCTTGCCGCGTCTCCCGTCGACCAACGAACCGCAATCAAATTGCGCGAACGCCTTGAATACGCCCTGGTCTGGCCCTGGATCAAGCTCCTGGGCCTGCTGCCCCGTCCCTTGGCGCGCGCGGCAGGAATCACCCTCGGCCTGACCGTCTACGCCGTCTACGGACGCCTCCGCCACGTCGGTCTGCGCAACCTGACCCTGGCCTTTCCCGAAATGCCGAAACGCGAACGCCGCCGCATTCTTCGCGGAGAATTCATCTCCCTCGGACGCCAGCTAGCCGAAGTCTGCCTCTTCCCGCGCTACACCCGCGAAAACGTCGCGAACGTAGTCGTCTACGACGGATTCGAAAACTTCGAGCGCGCTTACGCCCGACGCAAAGGCGTTCTATTTCTCACCGCGCACCTCGGAGCCTGGGAACTCTCCGCCTTCGCTCATTCGCTCAACGGACATCCGCTTTCGATCGTGATGCGCTCGCTCGACAACCCCTACATCGACGCCTTCCTGCAGAGTTACCGCACCATGCACGGCAATCGAACCGTCGACAAAGACGATTTCGTACGCGGCCTGCTGGCCGCCATGAAAAACGGAGAAACCGTTGGCATCCTGATGGACACCAACATGACCCCCCCGCAAGGCGTCTTCGTGGATTTCTTCGGCGTCCCAGCCTGCACCGCCAGTGGACTGGCCCGCATAGCGCTGCGCACCGACGCCGCCGTAGTCCCAGGCTTCACCGTGTGGGACAAGAAGCAGCAGAAATATATTCTGCGCTTCGATCCCGCCGTGGAATTAATTCGCACCGGCGACAACGAAGCCGACATCGTAGCTAACACCGCAAGATTCACGAAAGTAATAGAAGACTTCGTCCGCCAATACCCCGACCAGTGGCTGTGGGTGCATCGCCGCTGGAAAACCCGCCCCCCCGGCGCACCGCCCCTGTATTAACAAAGTGCGCTCTCGTGTGGTGACCGGGCTCTGCCCCGTCCATGCCGAGCCAAAGCTCCAGCCCCTGCCGCAATCGGAATCCGCGTTGTACACATGCGCCTCATAAAGCGACAATAGACAACCATGAAGCGAACCCTCCGCGATCTCGCCGAGAAACTGAACTGCCATCTCCTTGGAGATAGCTCCGTCACGGTGGCCAGCGTCGCCAGCCTGCAGTCCGCAAAGAGCGATAGCCTCGTTTTCGTCGAGGACGCCGATCATCTCCAAGCCGCGCTCGCCTCTCCAGCCGCTGCCGTCATCGCGAAAGAATTCCCCGCTGGCGAAATCTCCAAGCCGCTCTTGATTTCCGATCAGCCCCGCCTGACCTTCGCCCGAGCCGCGAAACTCCTCCGCGACCCCGAAACCAATCGCACCATTCATAGCCAGGCAACAGTCCCGGCATCGGCCAAGATCGGAAAGAACGTAGCCATCGGTCAGCGCGCTGTTCTGGGAGAAAACGTCCAAGTCGGCGACGAAAGCACAATCGGAGCGGGCGCAACCATCGGTGACGACGCTGTAATCGGCAGCCAATGCCGCATCGACGCGAACGTCACCATCTACCCCGGCACGATTCTAGGCAACCGCGTAGTCGTGCAGGGGGGCGCCGTATTAGGCAGCGAAGGCTTCGGATACGTTCGCGATTCCACCACCGGACGCTACGAGCAATCCCCGCAAATCGGACGCCTCGTAATCGAAGACGACGTAGAAATCGGCGCCAACTCCACCATCGACCGCGGAGCGCTCGACGAAACCCGAATCCGCCGCGGCTCAAAGATCGACAACCTCGTGCACATCGGCCACAACTGCCAACTCGGCGAGAACGTAATCATCGCCGCGCAAACCGGCCTCTCCGGCAGCGTCACCATCGAAGACGACGTCATCATGGGAGGACAAGTAGGCATCGGCGATCACGCCCGTGTCGAAGCCGGAGCCATGATCGGAGGACAAGGCGGCATCCTCCCGAAGAAAGTTCTGCGAGGGAAAGGCGTAATCTTCTGGG
The DNA here is from genome assembly GCA_963807725.1 of uncultured Acidobacteriaceae bacterium. Classification (GTDB taxonomy): domain Bacteria; phylum Acidobacteriota; class Terriglobia; order Terriglobales; family Acidobacteriaceae; genus Acidiflorens. The sequence continues at coordinate 16,849 of CAWECL010000011.1, read as the reverse complement.
GAACGCCCGCTAAGCCCGTGAAAGAGTATCTTAAGGAATTGGCCTTCGTTTCACGGGAAGCAAAGAAGAACCGCTAAGCCAGATCGTGTTAGCCAATAGCTACAAGCTAAGAGCCGCATTCATGCCCGTAATCGTCATCGGCGGACACTCCCGCAGCGTAGGCAAAACCAGCGTCGTCGCCGGCCTCATCGCCGCCCTGCCCGACTTCCACTGGACCGCCCTCAAAATTACGCAATACGGACACGGCATCTGCTCCGCCAACGGAGAAGCCTGCGACTGCGTCACCGCCGACCACTCGCTGGCCGTAACCGAAGAAAGAGACCGCAGCGGCGAGTCCGACACCTCGCGCTTTCTGGTCGCCGGAGCCGATCATTCCTGGTGGGTTCGCACCCAGCAAGGTCACCTCGCCGAAGCCATGCCGCGCATCCGAAAAATTCTCGCCTCGACCCAAAACACCATCATCGAATCCAACAGCATCTTGCGCTTCATGAAGCCGGACCTCTATCTCACCGTCCTCGATCCGCAGACACAGGATTTCAAAGCCTCAGCCCAGACTTTCCTAGACCGCGCCGACGCCGTGCTGCTTCATTCCACGGAAAATGTAACGAGCCCAGCCTGGGAACGAGTCTCCCTCAAGCCAGTAGTCGATCGCCCCACGTTCGCCATCCAGCCTCCCGACTATATAACGCCGAAAATAGTAGAGTTCGTCCGCACCAGGCTGCAAACAAACCCCTCCTCAGCCCTGTCATCCTGAGCGCAGCAGAAGCTTCACGAAGTGAAGCGTCTGCGCAGTCGAAGGACCCCGTGCACCCCACTCGCACCACCGGCCCAAAGAGGAGTTCGCACCACAGCTTGAAGAATCAAGGCTACGTGTACATCCCAATCACCCGCTCAATCGCCCGCCGGCAAACCGCGCAAAACTTGTCATAGCGCGTAAACATAATGCAATCGATCTCCGGACGGTAGTACCCCTTAGCCTGATAATTCGCCCCCTCGAACGCTCCCACCTTGCCGGCGAACTTCTCCGAGCCCAGCAGAACATCTTCCTTCTGACGTTCTCTTCGGAACAGTTCCTCCATCTCCGCCTCGGGTTTGCCTTCTGCCCTCAACTGCCGTCGCTGTTTTTGGATATCCGACGAGAAGTGCTCGAACTCCTCTTTATCCCAGGGCGTCGGAATCGGTGTCCCGGCCGCCACCAGATCTTTCCACTTCAACTGCGCCGGATCGAGCAAAGCCGTCACATTCGGCTCCCAAGGCTCCGTCTTTTTCTCCGGCGCAATATAAGCCACATCGGACGTGTAGTACTCATCCGCAAGCCCCGCGAAGTGGTGCCCGAATTCATGCACGCCCACATAACCGGACCACATATTGTCGATCGCCACCGTGGCGTACAAATTAAAAATCCCACCGCCACCATACGTTTTCCCATTCGCCAAAATTTCAATAAACTCATACGGAGCAAACGACGCGACATCCCGCATCACTCGATTATCAGTAGTCAACACATAGCGCTCGCTGTCGAATGTGTCGTAGCTCGTCCCCAGCGGAGAGCGCCGGTAAATTCCCGTCGACGGCCGCGATATCCCCGACTCGTCAGCCGCCGGACACAATCCCCACACATTGAAATCCCCGCGATGCTCGCGAAACGGAGAAGCCGCAAACAGCGCCTCCAAAAATCGCCGCGCATCTTTCTCGAATTTAGGACGCTCCGCCGCCGTGTAGCCGTCGCCCATCACCAGCAAGTCCACCTTGTTCGCCGGATCGCCCATCTTCTGCAATTCGATCAGCGCCCCCGGCGACGGCGGACGCGAGCGGTCCACAAACTTGTCTTTCGGATCGACGGTCGTCTTCCAGACTTCGCGAAATTCGTTGCCGGCACGCTCTTTAAGCGAGACCTCGACCGGCACCTCCGGACATGGAAACCGCAGCGACTCCGAAAACGTCCGGTTGCCGTGGAGCGCCTCGTCCGTGTCCTTCCACTCCCCGAAAATGGAATTGAATCCGCGCGAGTACAACAGCTTCCCGCCACCGCGCTCCCGCACTTCGAAAAAATAATTGCCCATCCGGCTTTCGTCGATGGCCTTATTCAGATTCCCCGGCCAATCCAGCGGCTCCAGCACCAGACGATCCATGCTGAACCATTCTTCGTGAGAATTTCCGGTGTGGTAATAATCAACGCGCAGAGTGCGCGGAGCAGCAAAGCTGCAAATTGAGAATAAAAGAGAAAATAGAAGAGAAGCGGCAAACACGCCGAGCGCTCGTTTCATGAGCGGAATTGTACTTTAAACCCGACCTACGTCCCCGGCTTGATCTCAACTGCCTTGTCGTTTTCAAAACTGATCACCAGCGGCTTGCCAGCGTTCGCGTAGTTCAGCGTGCGGGAACCGTAATCCCCCGAACCCGCCGGAATTCCGATTCCAACCGCAAAGCTCGCCTGCAGTTCGCTCATGCCCGGTTGCACCTCATGAGCGTCAATCTTGTGCCATACATCGGCAGGCCAGTGCTTGTAAAGATCGTGTGGATCTTCAATAAAGAAGATGTCGTCAGCGCGTAATTTAAAATCGCCGCCCTTATCCGACCCAATCGGAACGGCATAGGTCTTTGCGTCCCCATCACCATAAAAAGTAAAGCAAGCCAGCACCTGCTTGATACCCGGAGCCTGCGGCGCAACCTCGGCGACCACATCCTGAATCGTGAGCTTCCCCAGCGGAGGCAGCGTTCCCGCATCATGTGCGAAATCCACCTTCTTCCGCGCCGCGTTATACGGAAAATAAGTAAGCTGATACCCGTACTTCACCCAAACTGGCTGCGCGCTCAATTGCTGCCGCGCCGAGTCCAAATCGTAAGCGTGGACTTTCTTCGGAGTCACATAATAGTCGGCCTTCAACGCCGTTTCCTGCCGCGGCTGCGTATCCTCTTTCATTGCCTCGTGACGCTCGTACACGATGTAAGCCGCGCGACCGCCAGCGATCACAATCGCCACCGCGAAGAAGAGTTGAATTTTTTTCTGAAGCTCCGGATCCATCGCCATGATCTAAGTAATATCCCTCATTCCAGATAGAATAGTGAACATAGACTACGAGCAGAGTAAATAAGCAGCATCAAAAGGAACCCGAATGCCCCTCGCCCAGGACGATGTCTTAAGCGCGCTCAAGCAGTGTTACGATCCTGAAATCCCCGTCAATATCGTCGATCTCGGCTTGATCTATGAAATCCGTTTCGAAGACGTCCCCGAAAATCAACAGGACGTCACCGTCGACATGACCCTGACCGCCCAGGGCTGCCCCGAGCACGTAAACATCAGCGCCCAGGTTAAATCCCGCGTCGAGCAGCTCCCCGGAGTTCGCAACGCCAACGTGAACATACTCTGGGAACCCGCGTGGACCCCCGAGCGCCTGAGCCCCGACGCCCGCAAACAACTAGGCATCGAATAAGCGCTCTCCCACTCCCTGAATAAGCACCTACCCACTCCTTGTCATCCTGAGCGAAGCAGCAACATCACGAAGTGAAGTTGCCGCGCAGTCGAAGGACCCCTACTCTTCCACGGCACTCAAAGCCAACCCGAAACTCAAAACTCCCCCAACTCCTCGAACGCCTGCACCGCGCGCTTTTCCGCCAGTTCCCCGATCTTGGCGCCAAACTTCATCGCCGTATCCAGAAACCGCGTTCCCTGTCGCACGTAAGACGGCAGGTCCTCGCGAATCTGTCCAAACCTGTCGGGATACTCCGACGCCAGCACGGCCAATCCCACGCCTCCTGCCAGCACCGCTGCCGGACGTTTCCCTTTCATCAACAGCAGCACTGCCGTTCCCACCGATCCCGCGATCACCGCCCGCTTCCAGTTTTCCATTTCGTCTCCCGATCTCTATGTCGTAATGAGACCACTTCTTTAAGCAGGATTCTAAATCAACGCGCCCATGCTTTATACTGCCGCCGACGCCCGACCAAACAATCCTTATGATGCCACTTTATCTGCGCCGGTTTGCGACCGCGGTTCTCTTTGCTCTCTGCACAGCCGCTCTAACTCTCGCCCAAACAAAGCCCCGCGCCCGCGATCTCGGAGTGCCCTTCGACGGCACGCCCGGCCCGAACAACGCCATCACCGACGTGAAAGGAGTTGAAGTTGGAAACACCACGCTCATCTCCGGCAGTGGAAAACTCAAAGTGGGTGAGGGACCGGTCCGCACCGGAGTCACCGCAGTTCTACCGCGTGGCAAAGATTCCCTCGACCCCGTGTTCGGCGCCTGGTTCACCCTCAACGGCAACGGCGAAATGACGGGAACCACATGGCTCGAAGATTCAGGCTTCCTCGAGGGACCGGTCATGATCACGAACACCCACAGCGTGGGCGTGGTCCGGGATGCAGTAATTGCCTGGCGCATTAAGAAAGCTCCGCCTGATTCCGAGGGCTACAGCTGGTCCTTGCCCGTCGTTGCCGAAACTTCCGACGACGAGTTGAACGACATGAATGGATTCCACGTCAAGCCCGAACATGCCTTCCATGCTCTCGATACCGCTCACGCTGGCCCGGTCGAAGAGGGCAACGTCGGCGGAGGAACCGGCATGATCTGTAACGAGTTCAAAGGCGGTATCGGTACGTCGTCGCGCGTGCTGCCCGCCAGTCTCGGCGGTTACACCGTCGGAGTGCTCGTCCAATGTAATTACGGAAGGCGCAGTCAATTGCGGATCGCCGGCGTTCCAGTTGGCCAGGAAATCGCCGATCACCCGGTTCGCGATGAAGATATCGGATCGATCATCATCGTCGTTGCCACCGACGCCCCGCTCATCCCCACCCAACTCAAACGAGTCGTTCGCCGCGCGGCTCTCGGATTAGGCCGGGACGGCAGTTTCGCCGGCGACGGTTCTGGGGACATCTTCATCGCGTTCTCCACCGCCAACCCGGGAGCGTCGACCCCAACCGGAGTGCAGAACCTGAAAATGCTTGCCAACCAAAAACTGAACCCTATCTTCCTGGCCACCGTCCAGGCCACCGAAGAGGCCGTCATCAACGCCATGGTCGCCGCCGAAACCATGACCGGAATCAACGACGTGACTGTCGTCGCTCTACCCCATGATCGTTTGCGCGAGGTATTAAAAAAGTACAACCGCTTGGCCAAATAAAGGCCACGCTTGCCCGTCGTGTTCTGGAAAAGCCCGACCTCGCGCGTCATCTCGCCGTGATTACCTTAGCTGCTCACCCAACGCGTGGCTGCATCCGCCCTCTGAGGACTTACAATCTACACAGTGAAAGCCTACCGAATCGAGCGCATCAAGAATGGCATGAGGTTTACCTGCGCGCATTGCTCTCACAGCGTCAGCACCCTCGACTTCGACGCCAAGGCCGGAAACCTTCGCACCCAAGCCGCGACCGCAATCAACGACCACGCCACCAAGGCCCACCGCGAACCCATGCTGGTTTCACCGTCCGATGGCCAGCAGCGTATCTGGCGTTAGCAAATAACGTCGCGCCCTCACCCCCTTATCCAACCAAACGCCACCCCGCAGCTTTTTCGATACCATAGACTCTCCTGTCGCGGTATCCCCTTAGCGACACCGCAAGCGATATCCATATCCATGCTCGAGCGCTTTGACTTCTCCGATCTCCGCGAACTGTTTGCCAAAGCCAATGAGGAAAAGTCTGGCGACCAGTTAGCCGGAATAGCCGCCCGCTCGGAGCGCGAAAGAGTCGCCGCAAAACGCAAGCTCGCCGACCTGCCGCTCGCAGAGATTGTCCGCAGCCCGCTCGTCGGTCCCGACCAGGACGATGTCAGCCGCCTCATTCTCGACACCTTCGACCAGGAGGCATTTAAATCCATAGCCAGCATGACCGTCGGCGAGTTCCGCGAGTTCATCCTTGACGACGGCACCACCGAAAGCCAGCTCCATTCGATTCAACAAGCCATCATCCCCGAGATTGCCGCCGCCGTAACAAAATTAATGAGCAACAAAGATCTGGTGCTCGCCTCGGCCAGAATCCGTAACATCACGCGCTGCCGCAATACCATGGGCGAGCTCGGAGTGCTCGGCATCCGCGTGCAACCGAATCATCCAGCCGACGATGTCGGCGGAATCCTGCTCGCCGCCTTCGAAGGATTGCTCTACGGCTGCGGCGACGCCGTCATCGGAGTGAACCCCGCGACCGATTCGGTAGAAACCGTCGGCTCGATTCTTCTAGCGCTGAATCGTTTGGTCGACGCCTACGAAATTCCGACTCAAACTTGTTGTCTCGCCCATATCACCACGCAGCTCGCCGCGCTAAAGCGCGGTGCGCCAGTCGATCTTCTCTTTCAATCAATCGCCGGGACCGAAGCCGCCAACCGCAGTTTCGGCATCACCCTCAACATGCTGCGCGAGGGCCGCGAAGAAGTCCTCGATCATCATCGCCAACGTGATGTTCGCTGGGCCGGAGATCAGGTGATGTACTTCGAAACCGGCCAGGGCAGCGCCTTATCCGCGAACGCACATCACGGAATCGATCAGCTGACGCTCGAAGCGCGAGCCTACGGAGTTGCGCGCGCCTTCGATCCATTTTTGGTGAACACGGTTGTAGGCTTCATCGGCCCCGAGTATCTCTATGACGAGAGGCAGATCATTCGTGCGGGACTCGAGGATCATTTCATGGGTAAGTTGCTCGGCCTGCCGATGGGTTGCGACGTCTGCTACACCAATCACGCCGCCGCCGACCAGAACTCCGCCGACAACTTGTTATTGCTGCTCACCGCCGCCGGCTGCAATTATTTTATGGGTGTTCCCTGCTCCGACGATGTCATGCTGAATTATCAATCCACCAGCTATCACGATGCCCTGGCCGCCCGGCGCCTGTTCCATCTGCGCCCCGCGCCCGAGTTTTTGGCGTGGCTCCAGAAAATGGAAATCTTTAACGGCACCGAACCCGCGGCGCTAGACTCCATGGCAAGACGACAACTGATGCACGGCCTGGAAACCTCACTGGAGAAACCGATCTGATGTCTGACGAAGAAAACAAGCTGTCGCATCGGGACGACTCGTCAGAAATTGGCCTATCCGAGATCTTGAGCAAAGTCCGCGCCCAAACTCCCGCACGCCTGCTCGCCGGCCGAAGTGGCGCCGCCTATCGCACCACCACGCAACTGGAACTACGCGAAGCTCATGCCGCAGCCAGGGACGCCGTGCGCGCTGAGCTAGCCCTGCTCACTGACTTGGGCGCAGACTTCGTGCATAAATGGAACCTTTTCGAAATCTGCTCCCGCGCAACCACGAAAGACGAATATTTGGCACGCCCCGATCTCGGCCGCAAGTTCAGCGAACCATCTCGCGCCGACCTGCAACGTGGCTGCACCACTGGAGTCGATCTGCAGATCGTGATCGGCGATGGCCTCTCGGTAACCGCGGTCGCCGCGCAGGTGCCACGTTTGTTGCCGATTTTGTATCAAGGAGCAATAGCCAGAGGGTGGAGTGTCGGCCAGAGTTTTATCGTTCGTTACTGCCGCGTGGGAATCATCAACGAGCTTGGGGATCTCTTGAATCCAAGAGTCGTCGTTCTCCTCATCGGCGAACGGCCGGGGCTGGCCACCGCCGCAAGCCTTTCCGCCTACATGGCATACGAGCCAAAGGCGCATCACACCGACGCCAATCGAAACCTTATCTCAAATATTCACAATCGCGGCGTCAGCACCGGTCAGGCCGCTGAGCGAATTCTGAATCTAGCCGCTGCCATGATGAAGACCCACACATCTGGCTGCAACCTGAGAGAAGAGCTGCCGGCTGCCATTCACAAAAAGATACTTCGATCGCCCTAATTCTTCACAGCCCTATCCGTAATCTCCAGCCCCCGATCGATAATCGCAAACGCCTCCCGCAACTGCTCCTCTGTAATGCACAGCGGAGGATTCGTATAGAAACTGTTCCACCGAACCATCGTATAAAGCCCGTTCTCGCGGAAGAATTTCCCCAACGCCACCATCTCCTCCGAAGCCCCGTTGAACGGAGCCATGGGCTGCCGCGTCTTGCGATCGCGAATCAACTCAACAATCCCAAACAATCCAATGGATCGCACGTCGCCGACCGATGGATGCTTCGCTTGCAACTCCGCGCCCAACGCCTTCATGATCGTGCCCATCTTGCGCGAATTCTCAATCAGATTGTCTTCCTCATACACTCGAATGGCAGCCAAGGCCGTAGCGCATCCCATCGGATGACTGTTGTAAGTAAGCCCTCCGTAAAACACCTTATCGTCGAAATGTTTGGCAATATGTCGCCGCATGCCGACCGCGCCCAACGGAATGTAACTCGCTGTCAGCCCCTTAGCCATGCAAATCATGTCGGGAACAACATTCCAATGGTCGATCGCAAACCACTTACCGGTGCGGCCAAAACCGGCCATCACTTCATCGGCGATCATCAGAATCCCGTACTTGTCGCAAAGTTTCCGCACCCCTTGCATGTATCCATCAGGAGGCACAAGAATCCCGTTCGTTCCCACCACCGATTCCAGAATAAACGCCGCGATCGTCTGCGGACCTTCCAGTTGAATAACCTCCTCGATCATCGCCAGCGAAGTTTCCGCCGATTCCCACCCGCGTTCGATCCCATGATAAGGATCTAGCACGTGCACTACCCCCGGAATGCCCGGCTCCGCGGCCCATCGCCGAGGATCGCCCGTGAGGCTCACCGCGCCCGCCGTGGCCCCATGATACGAGCGATAACGCGCGAGGATCTTGTGCCGCCCGGTAAAGAAGCGCGCAATCTTGATCGCGTTTTCGTTCGCCTCGGCACCTCCATTCGTAAAAAAGAAGGTGTCAATATCGCCCGGCGTAATCTCCGCCAGCTTAGCTCCCAGCCGTGCCCGCGGCTCCGTAGCCATGAACGGATTGGCATAGGCAAGCACGGATGCCTGCTCCGTGATGGCCCGAATCACCCGCTCATCCCCATGCCCAATATTCACCGACATCAACTGGCTGTTGAAATCAATGAACCGCTTCCCCTCCGGCGTCCAGAAATAGATGCCCTTGGCACGAGCGACGGGAATCGGATCAACTTTAGATTGCGCCGACCATTCAAACAGCGTATGCCTCTTTGTAAGTTCGACGATTTCCTGCCCGGTCATAGCCGGAGTCACAGTTGAAGTAGTCATAGATCGTTTCCACCTGGTTAGAACTTCCGCGAGTGCTCCTTCGCCCAACGCTCGACCACAACCTTCTTCTCGGTATAAAACTCCACCGCATCGCGTCCCTGCCCGTGCATGATCCCAAAGAAACTGTCTTTCCACCCGCTAAACGGAAAATAAGCCATCGGCGCGGCCACGCCAATATTAATCCCGATATTTCCCGCCGGAGCTTCATATCGAAAGCGTCGTGCCGCCGACCCGCTCGAAGTAAATAGCGAAGCCTGGTTCCCAAACGGGCTGCGCGCCACGATTTCCATCGCTTCGTCCATGGTGCTGGCATGCACCAGACTCAGCACCGGACCAAAGATTTCGGTGTTCGTAAGTTCACTGCTCGCCGGAACGCCATCCAGCACGGTAGGCTTAACAAAATTCCCCGACTCATATTTCACGACTTTGGGATTTCGCCCGTCGATCACGACTTTCGCGCCATCCCGCGCCCCCACGCCAATCAAATCCTGCACTCGTTCTTTACTCTGGCGCGTGATCACCGGCCCCATCTGGACGCCATCGTCAAGCCCGTTGCCCACCTTCAGATTCGCCGCCGATTCCGTGATCGAATCGCGAAACGTTTTCTGTGCCTCGCCCACCGTCACCGCAACCGAGACGGCCAAACATCGCTGCCCCGCGCATCCGAAAGCACTATCCGAAATAATCTGCGTAGCCATCGGCATATCTGCGTCCGGCAACACGATGACGTAATTCTTCGCGCCGCCCTGGCATTGCGCCCGCTTACCGTTTGCCCCCGCGCGAGCGTAAATGTACCTGGCCACCGGAGTCGAACCAACAAAACTAATCGCCCGCACACTCGGATGATCAATCAGCGTATCGACCGCAACCTTGCCCCCGTTAACCAGATTGACAACGCCCTTCGGCAGCCCGGTTTTCTCCAGCAGTTCAAAAGCTAGTTTCATGGTAAGAGGCACGCGCTCCGACGGCTTGACGATCAGTGTGTTTCCACACGCGATCGCATAAGGCAAAAACCAGAACGGAATCATCCCCGGAAAATTAAACGGCGTAATCGCCGCCACAACCCCCAGCGGCTGCCGGATCATCGTCTCGTCGATTCCGCGCGCTACATCCTCCAGGTTGTAACCCTGCATCATCATCGGGATGCCGCAAGCAACTTCGACATTCTCGATAGCGCGCCGCATCTCCGCCTTCGCTTCAGCAAAAGTCTTGCCATTTTCCTGCGTGATGACGCGCCCAAAATCGTCAAGATGTTCTTCCAGTAACATCTTCAACTTAAATAGCGGCTGAATGCGGTCTTCAGCCGGCGTGCGCCGCCACTCGGGATAAGCCGACTGCGCAGCATCAATCGCACCAGTCACTTCAGCCGCATCAGCAATGGGAACACGGCCAAGCACATCACCGGTCGCGGGATTCACGACGTCGAGCCATTCTGAAGCGCGCGATTCCACCCACTCGCCATTAATGAAATGCGGAATATTCGTCGTAGCAGGAGCAGCCACCGTCATATGGATTACAACCTTTCGCAATCGCAAGAAATACCAAATACAACAAACATCAAGTCCGGGAGCGATCTTTTCGTTTTACGTCAGTTGCGCCGTCAGCGCGCCCTTTTTCTCGGCAACCTGCGCCAGCGCCGCTTCGAGCACATCCATAGCCTCGTCCATCTGCGCGTCTGTAATAACCAACGGCATCAGCAGCCGGATAACATTGCTATAAGATCCAGCCGTGATCAGCACCACGCCGTGCTCGTAGCAGTATTGCGCTACTTGCGCCGTCTCATCGCTAGCCGGCTCCCTCGTACTTTTGGAGCGCACCAGTTCCATCGCCTGCATAGCACCCAGTCCCCGGACGTCGCCGATCAACTCCCACTGCGCCTGCCACTTCGCCGCACGCTTGTGAAAGCGCTCGCCTAGCCGGTTGGCGCGAGCACACAGATTTTCCTTCTCGATGATATCGAGGACCGCCAGCGCCGCTTCGCATGCCGCAGGATTGCCCGAAAATGTTCCCCCCAGTTGGCCAACCCCGGGAGCATCCATAATCTCCGCGCGCCCCGTCACCGCCGCCAGAGGCAATCCGCCGGAAAGTGACTTAGCCATCGTAACTAAATCAGGTTCAAATCCCATCTGGTCGCACGCGAACATCGCCCCGGTACGCGCGAATCCAGTCTGCACTTCATCAGCAATCAACAGAATGCCGTGCTTCCGGCATATTGCGCTAAGTGTTGGATAGAACTCTGCCGGCGGACTGACGAATCCGCCCTCCCCAAGAATTGGCTCGACGATTACTGCCGCTACCGATTCCGCGGCCACCACTCGCTTGAAAGTATCCTCAATATGTCGTGCGCAATGCACTTCGCACGATGGATATTTCATCGAGTAAGAGCAGCGATAACAGTAAGCATAAGGTATGCGATAAACATCGCTCGGAAACGGCTCGAATCCCGCCTTATAAGGATGCGTCTTACTCGTCGCCGCCATGGCCATGTAAGTGCGCCCATGAAACGCATCTTCGAAACTGATCACCGCCGGCCGCTTGGTATAGAACCGGGCAATCTTGATCGCATTCTCCACCGCTTCCGCTCCGCTGTTTACCAGCAGCGTCTTCTTCACTCCCTTAACCGGGACCAGCGAGTTCAGCCTCTCGCAAACGGTAATATAACTTTCGTATGGCAGAACGTTAAAGCTGGTGTGCAGAAAGCGATCCAGTTGACGCCGCAGAGCGTCAATCACGGCCGGAGCGCGGTGTCCAGTGTTGAGGCAACCGATGCCGCCGGCAAAGTCAATCAGCCGATTGCCGTCCACATCTTCGACCACCGCCCCCTCCGCCTTGGCAACAAAAACCGGCGTAGCATGAAAGACTCCCCGCACCACCGCAGCATTACGCCGCTTCATCAGCGCCTGCGACCGTGGACCAGGAATAGGTGTTCGTAATTGAATAGTAGCCATAAGCAAATCTCGATTCCAAAGGTGCCAGTTACCACAAGCTATCAATATAAGCGAAGCCGGTTTACCTGACGGCTGATGGCTGACCGCTGCACGCTGTCCTCAATACCATCCAATCGGAGCCTCATTCAAGTTGATATAGACCTGCTTAGTTTCGAGATACTCTTCAATTCCCCACGGCCCCAATTCGCGACCAAAGCCAGATTGTTTATATCCACCCCACGGCGCCTCAACATAAGTCGGCTGCATGTGATTCACCCACACGATCCCTACGCGGAGCGCTTTTACGGCGCGCATGGCCTTGAAGATGTCACGCGTCCACACCGCAGCCGCCAGGCCGTAAGGCGTGTCGTTCGCGATCTTTATCGCATCTTTCTCGTCGTCGAACGGAATCACAGCCGCAACCGGCCCAAAGATTTCTTCTCGGGCAATGCGAGCGCTATTGTCGATGTCATAGAAAATCGTGGGCTGCACATAGTAACCCTTGGCAAACTTGTCGACGCGCCCGCCGCCGAAAGCCAGTTTGGCTTCTTTCTTGCCAATCTCAAGATAGGAGCAGACACGATCGTATTGCTCCTTCGAAACCAGCGCCCCCATCTTCGTCTCACGTTCCAGCGGAGGACCAACTTTAATCGTCTTCGCCTTCTCCGCCATCGCCTCCACAAACTTCTTATAAATCGATTTCTGCACCAGAATGCGGCTGCCCGCAGAACAAACTTCCCCCTGATTGATGAATACCCCAAAAAGCGCTCCATCAATCGCCGCTTCGAAATCGGCATCGGCAAAAAAGATGTTAGGAGACTTCCCGCCGAGTTCGAGGGTCACGCGCTTTACCGTGTCGGCCGCCTCTTTCACGATGATTTTGCCCACCGCAGCCGAGCCAGTGAAAGCAATTTTATTCACATCAGGATGCTTAACCAGCGGCGATCCACACTCTTCGCCGAAACCCGTGATCACATTAACCACGCCCTTGGGGAGTCCGACCTCGTCGAACCATTTTGCCAATTCAAGCACCGTCAGCGGCGTCTGCTCCGCCGGCTTCAGAATGCAAGTGCAACCCGCCGCGATAGCCGGAGCCAGTTTCCACGCCGCCATGGTCAACGGGTAATTCCAGGGAATGATCTGCCCCGCAACCCCCATCGGTTCTTTCAGTGACAGGCTCATCGCGTTGTCCGGCACGGGATTCACGTAGCCCACAACTTTCGTGGCCAAGCCGCCGTAATATTCGAAGCACGTCGCCACGTCCGTGATGTCGAACTCCGCCTCAACAATCGGCTTACCCGAATTTCGGCATTCAAGCTCCGCCAGCATCGGCAGATTCTGTCGTACTTTTTCCGCCAGCCGAAAGAGAACCCGGCCCCGCTCCTGCGCCGTAGTCGTAGCCCATGGACCATCCTCGAACGCAGCCTTGGCAGCCGCAACCGCACGGTTCACGTCATCTGCATTCGCCTCGGGAACCTGCGCTATCACTTCTTCGGTCGACGGATCGTAAACGGGAAACGTCTTATTTGTCTTACTCGCTACAAACTCTCCGTTGATATACATCGGGTAGGTCTTGATATCAGTGCTCACTCCACCAGCCATAACTCCTCCACCAACAGGTTCGCGTGGTTACGGGGCTTCGCCCCGTCCTACAGCAGAAACCGCATCTACGCAACGTCCGCTTTGAGTTGCGGCACCTTCAGCCGCCCATACACAAAAAAGAAAAACGCCGCCAACGCCAGAAAAAACAAAGTGAAGCCAAACATCTTGGCCTCATACTTCCACACGGAGGTGATCTGCTTGGCCGGGAAAAACGCCAGCACGATTCCCAACGCCGTAGTCACCAGGCCGCAAAATCCCGACACGATCAATGTGCCTCGGCTATATCGCGCTCCCGCCATGTCCCCTCGCAGCGCGAACTTCAACAACGCCGCAAACACATACAAAAACGGCACCAGTTGCAGAACCACCGCCAGCGAAAGCATCGTCTGAAAGGTTTCCTGCACCCCTCCCGAGGCGTAGAAGTTAATCACGATCAAAACCAGCGAGACGATCGCCTGCACGATCAACGCCGCATAAGGAGTCGCATACTTCGGATGCACTTTCCCCAGCCACGACGGCATGTACGAATCAAGCCCAGCCACAAACGGAATCCGCGCCGAGCCGCCCATCCACGCCGACGCAATCCCTGCGATCGACAAGCTGAGCATCAACGCAAACGGAGTAACGATCCAAGCCACGCCGACCTTGCCGGCCATATGGCTGACCGCCTGCACAATTCCTTGCAGCACACTAATGTCGTTCTTGCCGATCGCAACCAGCAACGTGAGCGTCGCCCCGATATACAGCAATCCCGAGACAACGCCGCCCCACGCGACCGCGCCCGGCAACGTCTTCTGCGGATCTTTAATTTCATCGCCCATCACCGACGCCAGTTCCAGGCCGACTAACCCAAAGCAAATCACGCCAAACGAATTCAGCACAAATCGCGGATCCGCCGGAATTCGAAAATCAGCCGCTGTCACCGTCGTCCCAAAGCGCGACCACACCGTAAAACCCAGTCCGATCAATACCGCGGCCGCCACAAACGTACCAATCGCACCGAGATTATTGAGCCACTTCCCTACGCCCAGGCCCACGATGTTCACAACCGTAAGTAATGCCAGCAATGCCAGCGATGCCGCCATCGCGAAGTTCTTGCTATCGGCAAGCGCGGCGTGACCGGGCCCCATCGCAAACACTGTTACACCGACGAAATACAACATCACCGTCGGCACATAGAGCATGTTATTCGTCCAGTAACACCAGCCCGACAAAAAGCCGTGGAAGTCCCCAAACACTTCCTTCGCCCACAGATACACTCCGCCTTCTCCCGGATATCGATGTGCGAGCTCAATCACCGCAATCCCCTGCGGCCAGAAAAACAACAGCAGCGAGATAATCCACAACCAGACCGTCACGCCGCCGTTGGCCGCTATCGAAGGGACAACGTTGAGATTGAAAACGGCGACAACAAATAACAACACCAGGTCAAAGCGCCCGAGGACGCGTTTTAGGTTCGGATGATTGGGATCAGAGGCAGACATGGCAAACTTAGGCTCATCGGCAGTCAAAGCATCGAGCCATCTCACCCCGGCACCGGCTTCACTTAGCGGTGAGATGACCCGATTCGTGCTAACAACTTCTAGTGTGTGGCCAAAGCTCCCAACCGTTCATGCTGTGCCGTCGCCAGGGCCGGAGCCACATCTGCAAATACCGCCAGATGCTGGTCAATGTCGGCTTCCGTGTGCTGCACCGAAATCGTCCATTGCTCATCCCACCAGTAAGGCTGGCACATCACTCCGCGATTCACCATGGCAAACCAGTACTGCCGCCACAAATCGACATCAATCGGCAACCAGTCGCGGTAGTTATGGATCTCCGCCGGATACAACATCAACGCGCCATTCGCTCCGGCACTGGCGATGTATCCCTGCAAGCCAACCTTCGCCACGGTCTTGTTATATCCGTCGACCAGTTTCTTGCTCAGCCTTTCAATCAGAGCGTAGTTATCCCGAGTAAGTACCTCGCGGAATGTCGCCAAGCCAGCCGCCATCGAAATCGGATTCGTATTATAAGTACCGCCGTGGAACACTTTGTGATCGGCGATCAGATTCATCACGCTCTTATGCGCGCCAAACGCCGCCAGCGGAAAACCTCCACCAATCGACTTAGCCAAACAAATCATGTCAGGAGTCACGCCGAAGTATTCCGACGCTCCCCCCCAGCACAACTTAGCGCCAGTCTTCACCTCGTCGAAGATCAGCAATGCGCCGTACTTGTCGCAAAGGGTCCGCAAGCCTTCCAGAAATCCTTTCTCCGGCATGCAGAGCCCGACGTTCATCATGATCGGCTCAAGAATCACCGCCGCAATCTCGTTCGGATTCTCCTTAAAACGGCGCTCCACCGTCTCCAAATCGTTGAATGTCGCAATCTTCACATTGGCAATGCTCGCCTTCGGCACGCCCGCTCCACCTGAAATCGGCTTGGGATTCTTAATATCCCCAAAATCGTCCTTCGGCGGATGCGGCTTCACACTCACCAGCGCCGCATCATGCAGCCCGTGATAGCCGCCCTCAAACTTAATAATCATGTCGCGCCCGGTAGCCGCACGCGCCAACCGAATCGTGTGCATAGTGGCTTCGGTACCGCTGTTGCCGAACCGGCACATCTCCACCGGAAAACGCGTGCATACTTCCTCAGCCAGCTCCCACTCCATATTGTGCGGCATGCCATAAGCCGTGCCTTTATGCAGCCGCCCTTCAACCGCCTTTACCACCGCCGGATGCGAATGCCCCGCCATCAGCGTGCCGAAACACAGGTTGTGATCGAGATATTCATTGCCATCCAGATCGCGGAACTTGCTCCCCGAAGCCTCGGAAACAAAAATCGGATACGGATCATAAGCGCGATAATTGCTGGCCACGCCCAACGGCAGGCGCTTCAAATTCTTTTTATGCGCTTCGGCGGACTTCGGAGTATGGCGCTCGAACGTGTCGAGCTCTTTTTGCAGTGCGGGGTACATCGTGATGTCTCCAGTGATCACTCAGGCCAGATCGGCCATTAGATTAGACCCGAGCGGCCGGAACCGCCCGGGATCGAACTCATCTATTCTACCTGCGAACTAAAAGTAAAACTTCAAAGCGAACTGCGCCAGCCGCGGATCCTTAACCTGCGTCACCTGCCCAAACTGCGTACCGTCGGTGCTGTTGCCATCCGGATTGTAGAACTGCGTGTGATTGAACAAATTGAAAATCTCGCCCCGAAATTC
>CAWECL010000010.1:0-14730 GCA_963807725.1 uncultured Acidobacteriaceae bacterium | reverse complement strand
GGCGCATAACGATAGCGCTGCAGTCGAGGCCGAGGGCGCGGACAAGAAAGAGTAGTTTGCTTTTTGCTTGTGCGCCCTGAACTATTGTCCCAACTGCCCGCTAACGGATCCAATGAATCCGGTCTTATTATCCAGTACCACGAGTCGAAGTTCTTTTCCGTCCGACGGCGTGTCGATGTCGAGAGGTACCATCATGCCTTTATTCAGGATTTGCTGATAGGTGGCCGCATCGAATGACCGATCCACCTTTAGGGTTTGCGTCCCCCCCAGACTTTTGCCGCCTGAGTTGTAAACACCCGCATAGAAACTGACGTTCATTTTCTTGCTACCGTTGGCGTCTTCCGCGGTTAAAGTGTGTGCGTCCACCAGGAACAGCACGCGAGCCTTGCCTGGAGCGGTGGGTTTTGCCTGCGCCATGAACGACACCTGAGTTGCGGGTCCATTCATCTGGAGCGCTCCGGCGACTTCCTCCTCAGGCTTAAAATTCTTGTCGACTGTTGGATCCAACGCGAAGTATCCCTTGCGGCAGCGGACTTCCGTTCCACCGGTGGCCACTTTGACTTTGATGGTGCGGAACTTGCCGTCCCACTTCTTGTTCTCGGGGTAGTAACCGAGCGAGTAAGAAGCACTCTCATCTGAGACCGCCAGGGCAATGCCATCTTTGATTTCGTTCTGGTTCGTGTACGCCTTGCCGCCCGTTTCCGCCGCTAGATCCTGAAGTGTAAATGTATTGTCGACGTCGATTCCACTGGCCATGATACCGCGCATGTCGACCGGATAAATCGCAATGCCAGAACTGGCCAGATCCGCCTCGGCTTGCATGATTTCGCGCAGATGCTGCGTCCGGTCATACGCAAGCGCAGTGCCACTAGTAATGGTGCCCAAGGTTTTCCGACGGATGCCGGGAGTGTCGTCCAGAAGTTCCTCGTTGCTGAGTACCCTCTCATCTGGAATGAGATCGAACGGGAAGGATGCCGTGAGCCAAACCACGGTCTTGCGACCGGAGAATCCGGACAGCATTCGTGAAAGGTCCTGAAAAGCTTGCAACGTAATCAACGTACGTCGCTCTCGGTCATACCCAACCTGCAGGTTCTGAAATCCCGAAAGTTCCGAACGTGCGCTAGCGAGCAAGTTGGCCATCGCCGATCCGCCCGGTGCGTCACTGCCGTTATAGCTCGATACTGGCGGGGGTGCCCCCGGTTGTAGAATTGGCGACTCCGGACGCAGGTCATTGATCGCAGTCGCCAGGATCTTCGGATCGGCTGTGAAACTTTGAATCACTCGCAACTTGTTTGTCAGGGTCATGACGGCCATCGGCTTGCCTGCCTCGGCCTGTTGTTGAACGTATTTCAGCATTTGTGTCCGGCCATAAGACTGATCAAGGAATTTAGAGTTCGCCGCGTCCAGCAAGAGCACCGTTGGAACCCCGGCAGGCTTCAGAGCTTCAGGGTGATTGGACAGGACACCTGCGGGCGGAGCCTGCGGGGCCTGCAAAGCCTGCTGATCGGTGCCGGGCGACGTGAAGGTCGCGATCCTCTGCTTCTTCCCGTTTTCCTCCACGGTGAAGTCCTCGGCTTTCAAACCGGCAATGGGATGGCCCTTCTTGTCAGTCACAACCACATCCACGACGACGAGCCGGGTATTGGCGCGAATGGTGATGGTCGGAACGTCGGCCGGGGCCTCTTGCGCGCTTAGCATGATGGGTCCCGCCGCCAAATCCATGACTAAGGCAAGAGCTAGTGCGGTCCGAAAGGGCAGGTTAGCCGACATTGAGCCTCCACGGGTCGAGCGAAATCCGGAATCAATCGGAATGTACCGTGTTTCAGGGCCCTTGGCAAACCGGTGTTCACAATCTATGTTGAGTGCATTTGCCCAATGGAGACGCGCTCCCTACAATAGAATTCAACCAAAACACTATGATCCATTTTCCCGTTCCTGAAGCTCTGACTTTTGACGACGTTCTTCTCCTGCCCGCCCATTCTGAAGTTGTTCCCGCCAACACCAATACTCAGACCCAGATCTCGCGCAATATCCGGCTGAACATACCCATCATCAGCGCTGCCATGGACACCGTTACCGAGTCGCACATGGCCATTGCGCTCGCACAGCAGGGAGGCCTCGGCATCATTCACCGCAATCTGAGCATCGAGCAGCAGGCCAATGAAGTGGACAAAGTGAAACGGTCGGAAAGCGGGATGATTGTCGATCCAGTCACCATGTCGCCGGATGCGAAGGTTTCCGATGCGCTGGATGTGATGCAGAAGTACAAAATTTCCGGCGTGCCGATCACTACGAAAGACGGCAAGCTGGTTGGAATTCTGACAAATCGGGATTTGCGCTTCGAAACTCGTTTCGATATTCCCATCAGCAAGGTGATGACGCAGAAGAATCTGATCACGGTTCCAGTGGGAACGACGCTGGAACAGGCGGAAGACATTCTGCACGAGCACCGCGTCGAAAAGTTGCTCGTGGTGGACGACAAGTACAACCTGAAGGGCCTGATTACGGTAAAAGACATCCAAAAGAAACTGAAGTATCCCGGAGCGGCGAAAGACGACAAGGGACGTTTGCGCGTCAGTGCGGCGATTGGAGCGACCGGAGATTTCCTGGAGCGGGCGCAGGAATTAGCCAAAGCCAAAGTCGATGTGCTGGCGATTGACAGTGCTCACGGACATTCCTCGCTTGTACTCGAAGCGGTGAAGAAGGTGAAAGCTGCGTTGCCCGAAGTCGAACTGATTGCGGGGAACGTCGCGACGTTTGATGGCGCTTGCGATCTGGTGCGTGCGGGCGTGGACGGCGTGAAGGTCGGAATTGGTCCGGGCTCGATCTGCACGACGCGTATCGTCACCGGAGTCGGGGTTCCGCAGATTACGGCGATCGCCGAAGCGGCAAGAGCGACGCGTGATTCGGGAGTCCCCGTAATTGCCGACGGGGGCATCAAGTATTCCGGCGACGTCAGCAAGGCGCTGGCGGCGGGTGCGAATGCGGTCATGATCGGGTCGATGTTTGCCGGCACGGATGAAAGTCCGGGCGAATTGATTCTGTATCAGGGACGAACCTTCAAGTCGTATCGCGGCATGGGATCGCTGGGAGCGATGGCTGCAGGTTCGAGCGAGCGCTACTTCCAGAACTCCGATGGAGATGCGTCAACCGCGTCTTCGATGAAGGGCGAAGAATCGAACCGGCTGGGCAAGCTGGTGCCGGAAGGAATCGAAGGGCGCGTCCCGTATCGCGGTTCGGTCTCGATGATCGTGCATCAACTGGTTGGCGGTTTGCGATCGGGCATGGGATATTGCGGCTGCCAGACGGTGGCTGATCTGCAGCAGAAAGCGCGCTTCGTGCGCATCAGTTCCGCGGGCCTGCGCGAAAGCCACGTCCACGACGTCATGATCACGCGCGAAGCGCCGAACTACGCGGCCGAGTAAGGGACGATTCATTGACCGAGTCCCTACAAACAAAGCCCCTACGGACGAAGCCCCGTCCCAATCTCATTCGCGCGTGGCTGCCGGCTGCGGTCTGGATCGGCATTATTCGCGTCGAATCGACCGACGCCTTTTCGTCGGAGCATACGGGCAACATGCTGTATTCGTTGCTGACGCGCCTGTTCGGCAACATCAATCTCTATAACTTTCTGATCTTCCATCATTTTCTGCGCAAGACGGGACACTTCGTGGGATACGGCCTGTTGGGTTTGTTTCTGCTGCGGGGCTGGCGGGCGACATTCGGCCAAGAGCGATCGATGTTGTGGCGCACAGCGCTATTGTCGTGGCTTGGCACAGCTTTCGTGGCGGCAATGGACGAGTGGCATCAGAGTTTTATTCCGTCGAGAACCGGAACCTGGAAAGACGCGGTGCTCGACAGCGTCGGAGGTTTGCTCTTTCTGTCAGTCGCGTATTTCTGGTTGAGACGGACAAGTGAAGGTTCGCCGCTCGAACCCGAACTGTAAAGCGGACGAACGTTCAGTTTTCGCAAGTCATCTTTCGCGACAAATCTGCGCAACTCATCAGAAAATAATTCGCTAGAAAGCAATTCGTTCGAAGGCTATCGATTTGCTTCGACGGCTTTGGGTGACCGGTGGGCGAGCAGCGCGATTGCTGAAACTCCAGCAATGGCCGCCGACAAATAAAACGGCACGGCCGGACCGTACACCTTCCACAGCGCTCCCGTGATCACGCTCGAGAGCAGGGTCGTGACGCTGGTGAGGAACGAAAAAATTCCCAGGGCGCGGCCGCGCACATCTACAGATACGCTTTCAACTACCAGCGCTTTCAGCACAGGATTGGTGAGCGCATAGAAGAGTCCGTAAAAGGCCATGGTCAGCCAGATGGCGCGCCGCGACGGCGCCAGCGCGAAAACAAAATACACGATGGCGAAGACGATGTATCCGCCAGCGGCAATAGCAGAACGCGAAAAGCGGTCGCTGAACTTGCCCGCGGGCCACGACACCAGCGTGAACATGATGTTGAACACTAGTCCCAGCAGCGGCGCCTGCGATGCTGGGATGCCAATGTTCCCGGCCCGCAGGACGAGGAACATGTCGCTGGAATTTCCCAGCGAAAATAGCGTGACGACAGCGAGCACGTAGTAAAAGCCGAAGGGCAAACTCGGCAGCCATTCGGATTTAGTGCGCGGGCTGGCTTCTGAGCTGTGCTCGGTTTTTAGTTGCGCAAGAGTTGCCCGCTCCGCAGTCGTACCATTTCTGCGTACTTCACGAATTCCCAGCCAAGCGACGATCACGCACAACGCTCCGGGAATTGCGGCCGAAGCAAACACGCCGCGCATGCCGAATCGTCCAATCACCGCCAAGGCCAGCAGCGGCCCAGCGATGGCTCCAGCTGAATCCATCGATTGAATCAGTCCATACGCCGATCCCAAGGTGGATTTGTCCACCGATTCGGCCACCATCACATCGCGCGCCGTTCCACGAACGCCTTTTGCCAAGCGGTCGGAGAAGCGAATTCCCAGAATCTGCCACCACGACGAAACCAGCGCCAGCAGCGGCTTCACCGCATTAGCGACGAAGTATCCCGCGACCACAATCGGCTTGCGATGCGAAATTTTGTCGGTGACGTATCCGGAGAAAAGCTTTGCGAACGAGGCTACACTCTCGGCGATGCCTTCGATAACTCCGAGTTGCGCGGGTCCAGCGCCGAGCGATGCAAGAAATGCCGGCAGAACCCAATACGCCATTTCGCTGGCCGTGTCGTTGAGGAATGAGGTGAGGCCGAATACATATATATTGCGTGGAGTGCTTTGGGGACGTGATGACGATTGCGTTTCCATAGCGTCCATTTATTTCGTTTATTGAAATCGTCCATTCAAAGTAACACGCGAAAAATCGCAGCTGTGCCGGCGACATGGCTGTAGCGTGGATGCTTATCTTGGACATCGTCCGATGAGTGGTGATACCTCGAAAAACACAAGGGTCCCTCGACTTGCCCTCGCATTGGTTCTGGACCGGCTCGGGATGACAGGACGTGAAGGTTTCGGCATCGGAATACGGGTAGAATAAAAGAATCATGGCTGACCGCACGTTTACTCTCGATGAAGCGTTGATGCTGCTGCCGATTCTGGAATCTTTGCTGAAGCAGGCGATTAACGGCAAGAAACTGATTGAAGACGTTGACGCCGAATTGCAGGCCACCGCGCACCGCGTCTTTCTGAATGGCGGAACCATGTTGAACGTCGTGCATCTGGCGCGGCGCAAGGCCGAGCGCGAGAAGGCGATCCGGCGGGTGAAAGATGCTCTGGCCGAGATTGATGCGACGGGCGTGCAGGTAAAAGATATCGATATTGGGTTGCTTGATTTTCCCTGCAAGGTCGAAGGCGAGATTTTGCTGCTGTGCTGGAAGCTGGGCGAGTCCTCGATTACGCACTGGCACGGGACCAGCGAAGGCTTCGCGGGGCGCAAGCCGATTGATGAGCGCATTGCTAACGCGGGCAAGAAGCGTCCGAAATAGGGAGAGCGTCCTAGGCAGTCCAAAAACACAACGCAAGTTTTTCGTCGCCTCCCGTTCCTAATATTCGAGAGTGTCGGGACGCCTCGTGCGCGAGGGGAGGACCCACGCCATGCACTATCGGGCGTCGAGCAAGTACACGGCATTCTGCTAAAATTAGGGTATCTGAGGCCATCATCTATGTTTACTGGGCGCAAACTGGCGTTGACGCTTGCCTTCACAGCTCTTGTGGCAGTGGCTTTTGGAGTTAGTTGCCGCGGGTTCTTTCAGCCTAACTCGCTGGTGTCGATCGCGATCCAGCCGCCAAGCCCCAGCATTCTTCTTAGCGCGACCCAGACTTTGCAGGCTTGGGGGACGTACCAGGACAATACCCGCAGTCAGATTACGAGCGATGTGGCGTGGTCGAGTGACACGACGGATGTTCTGACGATCGATCCGGTGAGTGGCGTTGCTACGGGCGTGGGATTAGGCACTGCTACGGTGACTGCCGGCGCGCAGGGCCTGAGTGCCACGGCCACGGCCACCGTGTATATCAATATCACCAGTCTGACGGTATTGCCGAATACGTGGACATTCAAAGGCGCAACCGGTGGGACGAACCCGACAGGATTCGTGGTTACAGCCAACGGAAACACAGACGTCACCAGCGGCGCGACATTCACTTCGAGTAACACAACTTATATCAACTGCGTGAACGGAACCGACCCTGTGTTCTGTACTGCGATTGCGGGCACGCAGCCGGGGCCCTACACCATTACGGTGACCTATACAGGGTCGACTTTCTCGCCCGTCATAAACGTAACGGCTAACTAGCGTTCGCGGGTCTGCCTCAGCTTGTGTGGTAGCGGGGCTTCGCCCCGCTGGACGGGGCAGAGCCCCGTCACCACACGACCCATCACACGACACCGGGCCCTTCCTAATCGTTATAGTGCGTTATAGTAAAACTTCGATCCGGTGACGTTCCTCCCTACATCTTTGCTTCGCTCGTCGGCGGTTGCGACTTGTCTCGTCATGGTGATTTTCTCGGCGGGCTGCAATCGCGGCGCGGGTCGCGTGCTCGAAGTCGCTTACGTCTCCGGAGTGCAGGCCATCCTGCGCGACCATGTGGCGGCGGTCTACGAAAAAGCTGGAGTGGTCAAGAACGGCGATCGCGTGGAAGTGCTGGAGCGCGACCGTCATTTCGTCAAGGTGCGCACGGCCACCGGCTCCACGGGATGGATGGAGCAGCGCTACCTGGTCAGCCAGGCCGTGTATGACCAAATTCAGAAGCTGACCGCGGACAACCAGAATGATCCGGTGCAGGCGCAGGGCACGACGCGTAACGACACGAATCTGCATGTCGAGCCGGGACGAGACACGGAACATCTTTATCAGATTTCGGCGGGTGAAAAACTATCGTTGTTGAAACGCGGCACGGCGGATAAGCCGGGAGTGTTTGCTCCGCCTGCACGGGGGGCTGCTAAATCTGAAGCGGGCAATCAGCAAGACAAAAAGCCGGTGCCAGTAGTGGAGGATTGGTGGCTGGTGCGCGACTCGCACGATCGAGTCGGATGGGTACTGAGTCGCATGATCGATGCGGACGTTCCGCTCGACGTCGCGCAATATGCGGAAGGGCAGCGCATCGTCGCTTTCTTTGTGCTGGACGAAGTTCAGGATGGCGATAAGAAGGTGCCGCAGTATCTGACCGTCCTCACGGAACCGAAAGATGGCTTGCCGTTCGACTTCAACCAGATTCGCGTCTTTACCTGGAATGTGAAGCACCATCGTTATGAAACGGCGTACCGCGAGCGGATGGAAGGCGTGCTGCCCGTGAAAATTTCGCAGGAGAGTTTTGACAAAGAAGGCATGTTGCCGGTCTTCGTTCTGCGGGTGCGCGACGACAACGGGAATATTGCCGAGCGCAAGTACAAGCTGAATACACCGATCGTGCGGCGAGTGCTCGCCCCGGGAGAAGTGCCGGTGCGGGCGACGGCGAAGAAAATGCGGCGGAGAAAGTGATCCGCGTCCTGTGTCGTTAAATCAGCTGTAGAACCCGGCAATGCCCTCGACCACGAGACGGATCTCATCCTCGGTCAGTTCGGGGAACATGGGGAGCGCTAGAACTTCTTTTGCGGCTTGCTCGGCCACGGGCAGGTCTCCGGCTTTGAGTCCGAGATAAGAGAAGACGGGTTGCAAATGCAGCGGCAGCGGATAGTAGATTTCCGATCCAATTTTTCTTTCTGCTAGAAATTTCCGCAGGTCGTCGCGGCGTTCGACGCGAACCACGTACTGATGGAAAACGTGTGTGGCTTGCGGAGTTCTCGCCAGGGCGCGCACGGGAGACGTGCTGTTCGAGATCAGGCCGGCATCGGCCAGCAATCGATCGTAGGTTGCGGCGTGTTGTTTTCGCTTCTGGTTCCAATCGGCGATGTGTGGCAGTTTCACTCGCAACACGGCGGCTTGGATGGCGTCGATGCGTCCGTTCCATCCGAATTCATCGTGATAGTAGCGTTGCGGACTGCCGTGATTGCGCAGCCGCCGCATGTGTTCCGCCATCTCTAGATTGCTGGTGGTGACGATGCCCGCGTCTCCGTAAGCGCTGAGGTTTTTCGTGGGATAGAAACTGAACGCCGCGGTTACGCCGAGCGAGCCTGCGCCCCGTCCGTTCCACTTCGCGCCGATCGCTTGCGCGGCATCTTCCACGATCGCGATTCCGAAGTCAGCGGAGATGCGGGCGAAGGCGTCCATATCGGCGCACTGGCCGTAGAGATGGACGGGAAGGATGGCGCGGACGGTGTCTTGCTTATTAAGCTGTGACAGCTCCCGCATAACCAGCTTCGTGTCGAGATTCAGAGTGCCGGGGTCGATGTCGACGAAGATGGGCTTTGCTCCGGCGCGAACAATCGAGCTGGCCGAGGCGAAGAAGCTGAATGGCGTCGTGATGACCGAATCTCCCGGCTTTACGCCTGCGGCAACGAGCGCCAGCCATAGAGCTTCGGTTCCGGAGGCGCAGCCGACGGCAGCGGACGCTCCGGTGAGAGTGGAAATCTCGCGCTCCAGCGCTTCAACTTCGGGGCCGAGGATGTAGCTCTGTGAATCGCAGACCCGCGTGACGGCCGCGAGGACTTCTTCGCGAATGCCTTCGTACTGACGACGCAAGTCGAGCAGGGGAACGCCGGCAGACGCACTTTTCGTCGTCCGCTGCGATGGCTCGCCTGGAGATGTCAGTGTGGACTTCACTCCGAGGATTTTAGCAGCCGCTGCGCGGCGCGGACTGGTCGTGAGCAAGGATCTTCTTAAGTAGTGATCATCAGCATAGGCAGAGGCGGAGCAGGACCGGCGCGTCGATCGAGATACTTTTGCCAGAGTCTTAGGTTTGAGCGCAGGAGGTCGAGGTCGAGATGGCGGAACGAAGTTTCGGCTCCGGCAAGATTTCGCAGCGCGCGTTCCAGCACGGAATGGGCGCCAACATGGTTTCCCTTGGAGGCGTGATGGAAGGCGACTGCCAATTGCACCATCCCCTGGGCGTGAACTCGTAGAGGCTGGATTCGCAGAGGCTGGCCCGGCGAAGGTTCGCGCGGCAGCGAGCGCCAGAAGTCTTCCAGGACTTCATGGGCGTCGAAGAAGTGGCCGCGATTGAACAAATCCACTCCCTGCTGAAAGAGGTCTATCTGCATATCTTCGGTCTCTATATCTTTTAGCCTGGCTGTTCACGGTGGTGTACTGTCCAGCATCCCACGGCGGAGGCCCTCAATCCTGGGTAGTAGTCCCCGCCGCCAGCCCGCATTCACCGTCGCTCTTCTACAACTTCTCATATTTTTTGTTGACATCAACCTTCCGAAAGTAGTATTTATCTCTGTCTGTTTATTGTTAAGAGTCAATAAATCAATCAGTTAGACGCATTCTACTTTGGAATGACAGTTGCTGTTTCCTGCTGTTGCTCGATGCAGGGGTTCGGCCGCGGTTTGGCAAACTCACGTAGAACGATTCCACCGGATTCGATTAGGTTCAGGAGAGAAATAACATGCAATCGGAATTTCGATTTAACAGAATTCGAGTGCTGGCTTTGCTGGCGCTGGTGTCCATCGCAGTTCTCGGTATTCTCTCGGGCTCCGCTAGAGCCGACAATCTCTATGCCAGCATTCGCGGAACGGTCACGGATCCGACCGGCGCGGTGATCTCGGGCGTGAAGCTGGTCGCAACCAATGCGTCCACCGGAATCTTGTACACCACCACTTCGAACAGCAGCGGCTCCTTTACTTTCATCCAGCTGCCGATCGGCGACTACACCGTCAAGGCCGAACAGACAGGGTTCAAGGCCTACCAAGCGTCGGGCATTCACCTTGATCTCGACCAGATCTATAACCTCAGCGTCAAGCTCGCCTTGGGTGCAGCGACCGAGCAAATCGTGGTCGAAGCCAATCCGGTCCAGGTAGAACAGACCGATATGCAGCTCGGCACGACCATCACCGGACAGACCATCGTCGACATACCTCTGAACGGCCGCAACTGGACCCAGCTCCAGCAGTTGGAGCCTGGCATCGTGGGCACCTCCGACCGGTTTGGTGGCTCAAGTGGCGCGTATTCGGGCAATGGCGCGGAAACTCAGCAGAACTCGTTCTTAATTAACGGTGTCGATTCCAACGACGCTTCGCTGAACACCGCCTTGGTTATTCCAAGCCCCGATGCGATCGGCGAATTTCGTCTGATCACCAGTACCATCAATCCTGAATATGGGCGCAACTCGGGAACCATCATTAACGCGAACATCAAGAACGGCACTAACCAGTTCCACGGCAGCGCCTTCGAGTTCTATCGCGATACGTTCCTGGATGCGGCAAACTACTTTGAACAGGGATGCGGACAGCCGGATTGCCGTTCCCCTTTCCATCAAAATGAGTATGGAGCGACAGTAGGCGGACCGATCTTTAAGGACCACGCCTTCTTCTTCTTCTCATATCAGGGCTATCACCAGAAAATCCCCCAAGCGGGGAATAACGCGGTTCCGGTTTACACGGACGCAGAGCGTGGAGGCGACTTTAGCGCCAACGATGATTTCAGCACCAACCTTAGCGCTGTCCCCTTGTTTGGCGACGGCCTGTCGACTTGTGGGAACCCGTGCCCGGCGGGTACTCCCTATACCGGCCCAGGCGGCTTGTTTAACAGCGGCATGATTCCGACTGAAGATTTCAATCCGCTGGCCGTCAAGTTGTTGAACCAGTTTGTTCCCGAGGCAACATCGAACGGAAACATTTTCAACTTCAACCCGCATACCACCGCAACTTACAACCAGTACATCTATCGAATCGACGATAAGCTGACCAGCAGAGATTCGCTCTGGTTCTATGGCCTGTACCAGACGAACCCCTCGGTTGACACTTTGCCGTTCACGGGATCGACCCTGCCGGGCATGTCAGAGGAGGCGCAACGGCACTATCAGCAATATTCGGCTTCGTGGTCGCACACCTTCTCGCCTACGATGTTGAACGAGCTTCGAGCTGGCTATCTGCGCTTTAACTTTGCAGCGGTAACGCCGGTGGCTCCGATCAACCCGACGGACTACGGTTTCACTGGCATCATTCCGCAGGATCCGGCGGAAGCCTCCTTGCCCGTCATGGCAGTCGGTGGCCTATTTACTCTGGGATTCAGCAGCAATGGTCCTCAGCCCCGTCTCCAAAACAACTACCAGGGCATCGACAACTTCAGTAAGGTTTGGGGCCACCACACGATCAAGGCCGGCGCCAACTATGACCGTGTGACGCTCAACAATCCTTTCTTCAATAACCTGGGCGGCGACTTTGCCTACAACGGAACCGGTATTTTCTCTACCGGTGATCCTGGTGCGGACTTCCTGCTTGGGCTGCCAGATAGTTACACGCAGGGCAGCGGATCAATCGTGCAGGCACAGGCACATGAGGTTTACGCCTATGTTCAGGACCAGTGGCAGATTAAACCGAATCTGACCATAACCTACGGTACCGGATACGATGTCATGACCCCGTGGTACAACCAGTATGGTTTCGGCGAGATCATGGGAGCGTATCGTCCCGGTCAGCAATCACTAGTATTTCCGTCGGCTCCGGTTGGATTCGTTTATCCGGGCGACAAGGGCATCAACAAATACGGCGGCCCCACCGTTAAATACAATCACTTTGCTCCACGCCTCGGCTTCGCCTGGAGCCCTGGCGCTTCCCGCAATTTCAGTATCCATGGCGGATTCGGAATCTACTACAACCGCACCGAAGAAGAACTGGCATTGCAGACTCTAACCAACGCCCCGTTCGCTCTGACTTCTTCAGGTGCAGGTCCGGGCTCCAGCTGCGGCACCTCCCCGGCGTTTGCAACGCCGTTTACATCGGCCGACGGCACCTGCACTGTAAATGGCGGAGTCAATCCTTTCCCCTTCCACGTACCGGCGAAAGGAACGTCTCCCGACTTCAGCATCTACGAGCCGATAGGACTCGGGTTTAATACCTCAGCTCCCAACCTCACTTCGCCTCGGTCAGCGAACTTTAATGTGACCGTGGAACGGCAGCTTGATAAGGCCACGATTCTTACCGCAGCTTACGTGGGCAATCGGGGGCGCCACTTGGAAGGCGCAGTTGACCTGAACGAAGCCGGACAGTATCCGGGCGTAAACCCTGCGGCTGCGGCCTATAATGGCGGCTCTTGCGCTCCGTATTTGTTCTTTGGAACTTCGAGCCTGTGCCCGCAAACTCCGTACGGTGGAGCACCGGTCCCGGGGGCAACACCGGCCAACATCAATGTGTACGGGCATCCGGGCCAACAGGCAACGGAATGGAATTCCAGATACGACTCCATGCAGCTGACTTTGAACCGTCGCTTCAGCAATGGGTTGCAGGTTTTGGCAGCCTATACCTGGTCGCGATATTTCGATCAGACTTCAAGCTTGGAGAATAGTGCCTTCAATTTCCCTGGCGTTAATCCGTTCGATGCCAAAACCATGTGGGCTCCCTCCGCGAACGATGCCCCACAGCGTTTCGTGATCAGCTATAACTATGTGCTGCCGATCTACAAGCTGACGCACAAGTGGAAGGCTTTGACAGACGACTGGAGTCTGGTGGGTATCTACACGTTGCAGCATGGCGTACCGATCCCAGTGTTTGATCTTTCGGGCCAGTCGCTTACATGTGACCTGAACGTGTCATTCTATGCTTGCCAAGACCGCGCATCGTTCTCTGGCGCGCCCATCGGCATCACCAACCCAAGAGATAACCCGAACCACCTGTACTTCAACCCGGCGGCCTTTACGCTTCCGGCTCCTGGGCAGCTTGGGTCCGCCAATCGCAACCCGCTTTATGGCCCGGGAATCAACTACGGTGACATGGCGATCGAGAAGGACGTTCACATCAGCGAATCGCGGTATTTCCAGCTGCGTTTCGAGACCTACAACACTTTCAACCACGTGAACTTCTCCAACCCGGCGAACTTCGGTAGCTCTGAAGACGCGTCCGGTCTCATCGGCAACTTAGCGCAAATCTTCTCTACCAAGACGATCACGACCGGTGGCGAAGGTAGGGCCGTACAACTGGGAGCTAAGTTCTACTTCTAGAGGTTAGCGGTAGCAAGTACAGAGAAGGCGTCCCGAAGTACGGGACGCCTTTTTATTTGTCAGTTGTGTTTTGGCGCGTTCCGGAGAGAGGAACCGCCGGACATAATATCGTTGAAAGATTTACTTCGCCTTCGCTCGTTCCTTCTTCGCATCCTCAGCTCGTCCTGCGTGTTCGTACGCTTCGGCCAACGCCGTGTGAGCCGGTGAGAATGCTGGCAGTCGTCCAGCGGCGATTTCCAGGTGGACGATGGCGGTCTTGAAGTCTCCTGTCTTTAGAAGAGCTGCGCCGATTTCGTAGTGGGCCCAGGCGGAATCGGGCTGCAGCTCGATCGCTTTGTGCAAATGCTTGGCCGCGTCGGCATATTGCGCCTTGCGGGCCAGTGCAACTCCGAGCGTATATTGGGCCAGATACAAGTTCGAGTCGGCGGCTACGATGGGGTTGAGCACGGCGATGGCGCGATCGGGCTTCGACTCATCTCGGGACGACGCGGCTTCGATTACTTTGTTGGCGGTCGCTATTTTGTCTTTGGGATCGGTTCCTGCAACGCTGGCGGCTGAGCTCGCGGCTTTACTTACTCCGATGTAGCCGAGCGATGCAAGCTTCTGCATCTCGGAGGAACTTAATTCGGCGGAGGACTTGCCGGCCTCGCCGCTGAAGACCCAGCGCAGACTCGGCAGTGGCAGCTCGGCTAGCGG
Organism: uncultured Acidobacteriaceae bacterium; assembly: GCA_963807725.1. Classification (GTDB taxonomy): domain Bacteria; phylum Acidobacteriota; class Terriglobia; order Terriglobales; family Acidobacteriaceae; genus Acidiflorens. The sequence goes on along the minus strand of CAWECL010000010.1, from coordinate 525 downwards.
CGGCAACCGGCTCGAGATCCTCTCCCTGGCTCTCCCCTCATGATGACAGACTTAATAAACTAAAGCCCATTCCACCCGCCAAAAAGTTCCTCTATGACTACTTTTAACCCTTTAATTCCCGACCGTCGCTTTTGAGACGACCCCTTCAAATTCTAATATGCTTGTTTACTTTTTCTGCACGCTTTTTCAGTTTGTCTGCTGCATAAAATGCAATGCCGGCGGGCGGCGCCCCGCCGGCATTGCATTTTATGCAGCAGACAAACTGAAAAAGCGTGCAGAAAAAGTAAACAAGCATATTATAATTTGAAGGGGTCGTCTCAAAAGCAACGGCTATGGGAGTTAAAGGGTTAACTCCCAACGGTCGCTTTTGAGACGATGCATAAAATTATAATATGCTTGTTTACTTTTTCTGCACGCTTTTTCTGTTTGTCTGCAGCATAAAATGCACTACCGGCGGGCTTTCCGCTTGCCGGAACAAACAGGAAAAGCTGCAGAAAAAGTAAACAAGCTCTCTTCGCGGTTACA
>CAWECL010000009.1:0-191663 GCA_963807725.1 uncultured Acidobacteriaceae bacterium | reverse complement strand
CGATTTCCTTTAACGTTTCAAACACGCCTACGCCCTGGAAGGCTACGGCTTCGATCACGGCTTCGTTTTTCTTCCGCAGTTCTTTAGATAGAGCGTCTACCGGGAGCGCATTTGGCAGGTCGCGCTTGTTCAGTTGCAGCACGTACGGGATTTTGTTGAAGTCGTAACCGTGTTCTTTCAGGTTCGACATCAGATTTTCCAGCGCTTCGACGTTGGCGTCCTGGCGCTCTTCCTGGGAATCGGCTACGAAGACGATGCCGTCCACTCCGCGCAAGATTAATTTACGGCTGGCGTCGTAAAAGACTTGTCCGGGGACGGTGTAGAGGTGGATGCGGGTCTTGAAGCCGCGTACCGAGCCGAGATCAAGGGGCAGAAAGTCGAAGAACAAGGTTCGATCCGTCTCGGTGGCGAGCGAGATCATCTTGCCCTTCTGCTGTTCGGCAGTTTTCTGGAAAATGAACTGCAGATTCGTCGTTTTGCCGCCTAATCCGGCACCATAGTAGACGATCTTGCAGTTGATCTCGCGTGCTGCGAAGTTGATGAAACTCAAAAGGTTCCTCAGAGACGGCTGCGAAAAAGACGCTCGCGAACGACGGCCTTAATACGCGAGTCTTTTGTCAAAAATCCGCCACAAAATCTCGCGTGACAGAATCCGCTGACCCATCTGATTACAGTATCGGTTACTGCTGGTTTTTATATCACACCGTAAGGCTCTGGCGCAGGTTACCCATGTTACCCACCAAGACACCAACCCCAGATTTTGACAAGACCCGAACCGCCACGGGCTCAAACGCTTAGCCCTCCTCCGGCTCCTAGCGCGGCGTGGGCAATGGATAGTACCCGTGTTTGGCGTACACCTTCAAAGCCGGACGAAGCACCTGCACGTTGATGTCGCGATAGCCCCCGATGGTCGACGTGGGTTTATATCCCAGTGTGTATTGATATCGGGCGTCTCCCATGGCTGCGGCATAAGCGCGCTCCATCGTCGTTTGCGAGAGTTCGTCGTAAACCGTACCCCCTCCCGTGGCGTTTACATATTTCGGGAGAATGTCGCTGTAGCCCATCAGTCCTCGCGTTTTGGGGATGTGAACCCGTTGCAGGCGATCATAAATCGGGATGGCCGCGCCTTCCACTCCCAGGGCGTAGACGGTAATGTTCTGGGTCAGCAGGACCTTCAGCGTGTCATTGTAGCTAGCGGTTGAACCCTGTTCCCTGCCATCGCTGATGATGAAGATGACCTTCCGTCGAGTCGGATCGCGCTTCGAAAGATCGCGAGCCGCTTCGAGGATGGCATCGTTCATCACGCGCGCCACTTTCGGCGGCGTCGAAACGGGCGTCACGGGGGAGTCGATCGGGCGGCCGTTAATGATCGGTCCCTGCGGACCGAGCGGTCCGCTGGTTACGGGGGGGCCGTTGTTGGCCCCGCTGTATCCCTTGACCTCATTCAAAGCTACCTGCAACTGCTTGCCGGCCCCGGCGAAGTCGCTCACTCGGCCCACCGTGCTGCTATAGGTATAGATGGCAACCTCGTCGAACTGGGTGAAAGCTCCCTGCAGCGCGGGTAGGGTTTCCTGAACTTTCTTAAGCCCTACGTCAGCTATCCCGGTATCGAAGATCACGGCTGCCGACAGGGCGAAGGGATCGCTGGTGAAAAAAGTCAGCTTTTGCGGCTGGCCATTCTCCAGAACTTTAAAATCCTTGGGCTGCAGCCCGGGTAACAGGCGTCCGTCGCCGTCCTTCACCATGACCGGAACCAGCACCAGGTTGGTGAAGGTCGTCAACGTGAAGCCAGTGTCGAGGTCCTTGGGAACGCTGCCCGACGGCACCGTTTTGATCGGGGGCATCGGTGGCGGAGCAGTAGTGGGTCCGCCGGCATCGGGAGCATAACGAGGCAAATCTGTCGAACTGCTGGTCGCGGCGCCATTTGGATCGGCGGCGGGCGTTGAGTCGGGGAGATCGTCGGCTCCGGGACGGATACTCGGCGGAGGCGGAGGCGGTACGGGACGGGTGGCGGACGGTGCATCGGGGATGTCGTCTGATTTTTGTTGCGCCGCCAGGGAACCTGCAAAGAGCAATAGCAATGTCAATGTCAATGCCAGCCCTCGAATAATGTTCGCGCTGGTCTTTACCGTGCTGGTCTTCGTCGACATCCCCTAAATCCTCTGTCTTTCTGAAGCTGGCTGCCTTTGACGCAACTTCTGATGCGACTCCTGCTATCTAGAGTCTGCTGAAAGACTCGAGATTCAGCGTTCAGCCCCCAAAAGAAGGCGATTGGCTCTATGACAGCAGCGATTCAGATGCCCAAACCAGCTGCTATGCTGCATCTAACCGTGACAGGTCCTTACAGGATAAACTAGCAAAGTCCCGGGATAATACTCAGATGCCTACTTTACATTACAAACCCTATCCGGCCACAACCTCGTTCAGCAAGGCCTTGGTTGGCTTCATGAGGTCCGCCCTGACGCTAGCTCAGACGTCCGTCCTGACGTCCGCTCTTACGCTGGCTTCAATGACCGGAGCTTCAATCACCCTGTCCACCTCGGCCGCCGCGCAGGGGATTCCCCTGCCCCCGCCTCCCACCACGCCACCGCCGTCTTCCACCGGGCCGACCTACAATTCCGATTCGTCCCCCAACCCTGACGATCACCGGAAAGAAGATTCGCCGGACCAGACGCTGGAAACGTTGAAGGTCAACGTCGAAGTGGTTCAGCTTTTCTTCAACGTGAAAGACAAGCATGGCGCCTTGATTCCCGGCCTTACGAAAGACACCTTCGACATCTTCGAGGACGGCCAGCCGCAGACGATTAAATACTTCAAGGCGGAAACCGATCTCCCGCTGACGCTCGGGATTCTGCTCGATACCAGCGGCAGCCAGTTGCGTGTGCTGGGAATGGAAAAAGAAGTGGGAGGCTCGTTCCTCGAAAGCATCATGCGCGGCAAAGACGAAGCTTTTATCATCAGCTTTGGTACCGACATCGATCTTCTCCAGGACTTCACCAGTTCCGTAAGCCGGCTTCGCCACGCGCTCGACGATGCCAAGATGAACAGCGGCGGCGTTGGATGTTCGGGTGGCCCCATCGGCCCGCAAGGCCCAATCCCGTGTTCTTCGACCGGGCAACGCGGCACCGCCCTGTATGACGCCGTTTATCTCGCTTCGCACGACGAATTCAGCCACGAGGTCGGCCGCAAGGCGATGATCCTGCTCACCGACGGAGAAGACGAAGGCAGCCGTCTCAAAATCAAGGACGCGGTCGAGGCGGCCCAGAAAGCAGATGCCATTTGCTACGTCCTCCTGATCGCCGACCGCGGTTTCTACGGCATCGGTGGATATCGCGGTGATTACGAAATGAAGAAGCTCACCGAGGAAACCGGCGGACGCGTCATCATGGTCGGCAACAAAATCGACAAACTGCGTGAGGCTTTCGAGCAGATTTCCCAGGAACTGCGCAGCCAGTACAACATCGGTTACACACCATCCAACGGGAAGCGAGATGGATCCTTCCGCAAAGTCGAGATCAAGCCTAAGCAGGGAGATTACAAAGTGCAGGCCCGCAGCGGGTATTACGCCACAACGCGGCACGAAGAGTAAGTATCGGGCCATCAGTCTTGAATGTCATGGGCCGTGATCCGGCCCTTGACATGGTTCCTTTTCCCCGCCAAACTGGTTAAGCGACCCGGACGTTCCCCCACGTTCATGTATCCAAAGATTTAAAGCAAAGACCCAATATCCCCCTTTAACTACTTTTCGTTCCATACCCAGGAGATCCCGTGACCCTGCGCCGCCTTGCCTTGTCCGCCCTGCTCGTATTTCTCTTTTCTGCTGCCCTTTGGGGCGAGACGCAACATCCCGAGCTCCGCACCGGTATTTGGCGCGGCATGAAGGTTACTTACCAGTGGACTCTAGGAACGAACGGCAACAACCGGGCCGTTTATCAGGGCGACATTCTGCTCGACAATGTCCAGCAATCGCCGGACAACCATGTCAGCCAGAGTCTGGGCATCGCCTTCCCGCAGTATCTGTGGCCCAAAGTCGGCGGGGTTGCCCAGGTGCCTTATGTCATCGATCCCGCTTCGGGAGACGTGGCCAACATTAAGTCCGCAATCGCCATTTTCAATAGCAATTTTGCCGGCGTGATCCAGTTCACAGCGCATAACGGTGAAACCAATTACGTGGATTTCGATCTTGACCCCAACAATAACAATGGCTCCTGCGAAGCGACCGAAGGCGATGCCGGGATCGGCGAACAATTCGCCACTGGCGCCGGAGGCACTCAGAATCCCTGCAGCGTCGCTACCGTTCTGCACGAGATGGGACACATCGTCGGCCTCTGGCACGAACAGTCGAGGCCGGACCGCGATACCTATATCACCGTGAATTACGGTGCCGTGATTAAAGCCTCGCGCGGCAACTTCGATCCACCTTATGACAGCGAAGGCGTCCAGGAGCTGACTCCTTTTGACTACGCCTCCGTAATGGAGTATCCGCCCTATTCGTTTTCGCGCAACGGCGAGCCCTGCATCGAAACCATTCCGGCCGGTATACCGCTCTCGAATCCGAACGGATACAGCGCCGGCGATATCGATGGAGTGCTGCGCCTTTACGGCTGCCACTCCGACCAAGGTTACCGTGACCAGTAATCCTCCGGGACTGCAGGTGATCGTGGACGGAGCGACCGTCACCACGCCGCAGACTTTTGCCTGGGCGTTGAATTCAACTCATACGCTCAATATTCCCGACCAATGCGCAGACGCTCGCCAGCACCGGCGTGAGCTATGTCTACGGACGCTGGAACGATTCGACGGCCGAGAGCCACAGCATCACGGTTACTCCCGGAAACAATATGGTGGCGCAGCCCGCGACCTCGCCGGCGATCACGGTTTATTCGGCGAACTTTATTCAGCTGGTGCCGTATGTGAACACGATTGCTCCGGCTGGCGCTGGGACGGTTACGCCCTCGCCTGCTCCGCTGAGTTATTCCGGGCTTTCCGGCCAGTACTACGTCATCCGTCAACCGGTGACTCTGGCCGCGGCGGGGAACGTGGGCGAGAATTTTCTTGATTACATCAACTCGCCGTTCTATTTGCCGGGTGGGATCGGAGCGAATCCTAAGACCTTCAACGTGATGGATGACGGCACCAGCATCAATCTGACGACTTACTTCACCACCGCTCCCATCTACACCGTGACCACCAATCCAGTGGAATCGAATTTCTATTTCTTCGCCGATACCAGCGGCACGTACTGGAATGCGCCGGTTAATTTTGCGCCGCCGTTTTTTAATGACTGGACTCCGGGCAGCAGTCATAGCATCAGCACCTATTCGCCGCAGTCCCCCTGGAGCGGGAACACCTATTTCGATTTTGTGAGTTGGAGTGATGGTGGAGACGAGACGCACAACATTACCTTGCCTGGCAGCAGCACCACCTACACCGCGAGCCTCATGCCTAACTATTACGTGTATGACTACGCGAATGAAGGGACGTGTTCCGGCGCCATCAGCGTGACCCCCGAATCCACCGAGAATGGATATTATTCGGCGGGCAGTCTCCTCAGTTTTGCGGAAACTCCGGCCAGCGGCTTGAGCTTTACCGGATGGCTTTACGATTTGACAGGGACGGTCACGCCCCAAAACCTGATGGTCAACGACGAAGTGCTGGTGGCCGCCGACTACAACGTGAACTCAACGCCTTTGACCATTGCCAGCCTTAGTCCAGCCAGTGTCGCGGCGGGCAGCGCAGCTTTTACCCTTACGATTAATGGCACCGGCTTCACCAATAACACCTACGTCTACATCAACGGATTTTATCGGGCGATTGCGACGTTCATCAGCTCGACCAAAGTCACCATACCGCTCACGGTCAGCGACGTCGCTACGGCAGGCGCATTTCAGGTTGCGGTCGGCAATTTCAACAGCGCGGGTTGCGGTCCGTATGTCCCCGCCACTTTTTATGTGTCGCTTAGCTCTGGTGGCGGGACCCCCGTGGCCAGCATCAGCCCGAAGACCCTCGCGTTCGGGAGCCTCGCGGCAGGCACCACGAGCCCCACTAAATCCGTCACGCTGACCAATGCCGGATCGGGAGCGTTGCCGATCAGTTCGATCGTAGCCAGCGGAGATTTTTCCGAAACCAACAATTGCCCGAGTTCGCTTGCGGTGAAGAGTAGTTGCACCGTGAATGTGACTTTCAGCCCGAGCATTGTCGCAGCGATCACCGGAGCGCTAACTTTCAACGATGGCGCGACGCCAGGCCCGCAAGTGGTGAAGATGACCGGGACCGGGATTGCTCCGCTTACTTTCAGCCCCACGAGTTTGACTTTCTCGAGCACGGTAGTGGGGGCGACATCGTCGAGTACGGTCACGGTCACGAACAAGCAGACCAGCGCGACTAGTTTGAATCCGGTGGCCAGTTCCGATTATTCCGTCACCGGTGGAACCTGCGGCAGTTCGCTGGCTGCGTCCTCGAGTTGCACGATCCTCGTAACTTTTGCTCCGCAATACAAGGGTTCGATCAAGGGCGCTCTGGCGGTCAACACCGATGGCGCGTTCAGCCCGTCAGTGGTCGGGCTGGCAGGCACAGCAACCGGAGGTCCGACTGTCGCGCTTGGCCTTAGTCCCACTTCATTGACGTTTACCTCAACGGGGATCGGCGCTACGGCGCCCGCAAAGGTGATCACGGTTACGAATAAGAGCAAGGCATCGGTCACCATTAGCTCTATCGGGGCCAGTGCCGATTATTCTGCGGTTGGCAGCGGAACTACCCCCTGCGGAGGTGCGCTCGCCGCGGCGGCCAAGTGCACGCTGTCGGTGACGTTTACTCCCTCTGGCACTGGATCGATTAAAGGCGCGCTCTCCATCGCAAGTTCGGGAGCAGGTAGTCCGCAGATTGCCGGGCTCACCGGTACCGGTGCGCTCCCTGTAGTGCTTACCCCGGCGAGCCTGACTTTTTCGGGAGCGGTCGGCAGCACCACAGCGGCGCAGACAGTCACCTTGACGAACAACTCTGGCAACACTCTAACGATTTCCAGCATTGCGGCCAGTGGCGATTTTGCTGCAGCCGGTTCGGGCACGGCGCCTTGCGGCGCCACTGTGGCTGCTGGAGCGACTTGCACGTTCGGGGTGACGTTCAGTCCTAATGTGAAGGGCGCGGTCAGCGGGGCGATTACGGTGAACGAAAACGCTCCGGCGGGGCCGGCGGTGATGAAGCTGTCCGGGACTGGGAAATAACCCGATCGTGGAGAAACGTGCGCTTCGCCCTTCCGGTTCTCTTGGAACCGGAGTCCACTAGTGAGAATGAGAAGATGTTTGCTCCGATGTAGCCCTGATCTGGCAAAAATCTTCGACCACGAAAAGTTGGCCGTTACGCTCGACTACGCCGACGCCAATCGAGTCCATGTCATTGTCCAGGATGTTGGCGCGATGCGATGGCGAATGCATGAATTGGCCGTGGATGAAGTCTGGCGTCGGCCCTTGCGTAACATTTTCTGAAAGCCAACTGAAACGAGCGCCTGCCAGCTTCACTCGTGCGGACAGGCTTGGCTCGCCTTCGAACCCGTGTTGCGCGGTTCCGCGCTCCGCCATGACTTCGGCGTGACGCCGCGCCGCTACCGCCAGCGAGTCGTTCCAGCGCAAAGGAGATAACCCTTGGGCGCGCCGGGACTGATTCACGGAATTGAACAAATCCCGCTCGGCTTGCGCCACGGGTGTTTCACTGTAGGCTGACCAACACAGCATATTTCCCACCATCGCCAAAACGGCTAACCGGGCTCTGGTTCGCATAGTCATTTCCCCACTTTTATCTGAAATTCGGATCAAGTGAATCAAACGAATAAGTGAATAGAACCCAGCCCGCGCCGTCCCGGCAAGTTACGAACGTCGTGCAGAGTTACTTTCAGAGTTACTTTCAGAGTAACGTGCGAAGTCACCTGCTGATTGCCGTTGCCCATTTACCGGCGATCCCAATCTAAGTCGCGGCGCTCGCGGCCTAAATCCCGGTATTCGTTGCGCAGCTTCCGGTCCTCATGTCGAGCGGCAGCGTAATTTCCATGGTAGAGATCGCGTCGAACTTCACGCCGATCATGCGCGATCCGCGCCTCATCGCGGCCGATATCCCGCCGATCTCGCCAGTAACCGTCGCTGGCGAACATTGTTCCTGCGCCCATTCCCACTATTAAGAGAAGTCCAGCTATCGTGCGCTTCATCGTAATATTCCTTTCGCTAACCACACCTGTTGAATACAAACCCAGACGCCGCAGGCAAGTTGCGCCACACTGGCCGCCATGTTTTGTTGAGTTTTCGAAAGCTTTTACGCATCTTTACACACCGGCAAAGCGGCGTGCGGTTTGCGACCTAACCTCACTTTCGGGAACACAAGCAACAACCCACAAGTCCCGGTGGGACGGCACAGATTTTTGTAAGAAGTAGCATCGGCTCGTAATCTCTCCGTCACACTCTTGCTGTGACGCCCGTCACAGACAGACACCGGATGCTCGTGCGAAAATTCCCCGGCTGCAAGAAAAAGCGCTGAAAAGAGGTCCGGCCTGAATGACCTCACCCACTCCCGCGTCTCCAGAGACGGGTTTAATCGCTACTTGACAATTCGAGGCCTCAAAAACGTGCTCTCCTGCAGCGAAAGGCGGGTAGAGAACGATCGAAACAACGAAAGAAACGCCGCTAACTCCTTGTGGCTGAGGTATATCCGTATAAGTCCTTTTGAATGAATTATCGGCCGCTAACCCTATGATTCTAAAGGTATGAAAAAGGGGGGGGTGGGGGTACCCTGAGAACTGCGAACACCGGAGCACGACCGTCGGCAAGACGGCGGCTCTAACCTCTGGCGTTGCGTTTCTTCAATGGGATTACGAACTTCAATCCCGACCAGACTTCGGTCACCGCGCAGACTTTTACATCGACGAGTCCCGCATCGAGGCCCGCTTGACGAACGATATCTCCGCTGAGGTCTGTGGTAACACCCGAAGCTTTTTTGGGCCATGAAATCCAGAGCATGCCCGCCGTCGCAAGCGCTTTCGCGGCCAATGAGAGTTCAAGATGCAGGGCCGCGCGTGATTTGGCGAAGAAGAAAATGAAATCCAGATCGCTGCTGTTCTTAATGTTGCCGCGTTCGATCCGGCACTTGGAGAACGCGTCTTGGAGTTCGGACTTTACGTCGTCGGGAACATGGAGGAGCGCAGCGCGTGCATTTTCTTTGATGCCCAGCTTCTTCGCGAGCGGAGTTCCGGAGTATCCAGGCATCGGGAGTCTGACGAAAAACTGGCTACTGCTTCGGAGCGTAATATCCCTTGCGGGTTCGGACCTTCAGGCCTCGATCAGCGGCCAGGATCTCGATGGTGCGGTAGCGTCCGTCGGTGGCAAAATCTGCGGGCTTGTAACCGATGGCATACTGGCTGCGCAATTCTTCTTGAATGGAGAGAAATGCGTCGGAAACCTCTCGCATCTGGAAGGGGAAAAAAGCTCGTCCGCCGGTCGCTTCGGCGATGCGCTCGAGCACCTTGTCGCCCTTGCCCTTCATGCCGCTGATGTTGGTGCTGATGGTGTAGACGATCACTTCGGCTCGGGCCGCCATCTCGATGGCTTCTTCGCGGGTGACGTGGCTCAGATTATCCTCACCGTCGCTTAACAGAATGATGGCGCGACGCACCGGACCGACCTGTTCCTGCTTCAGCAACTTGTCGCGGCAGGCGTAATAGAGGGCGTCATACATGGCCGTTCCGCCGCCCGCGCGCAGCATGCGGACTCCGGTCGAAAGGTTCTCGGTGCTGTCGGTGAAATCCTGCGTAACTTCTGGAGTAGCGTCGAAGCCGATGACGAACGCTTTATCGAATTTCGGACGGATGATTGAATTCAGAAATTCGATGGCAGCTTCCTGCTCGAACTTGAAGCGGTCGCGCACCGAATTGCTGGCATCCACTAACAGCCCGACCTGCAGCGGGAGATCAGTCTCACTGCGGAAACTGCGGAGTGTCGCGGGCTTCTGATCATCGATCACTTTGAAGTCGGTACTCTTCAGGTCTTTTATGTAGTGGCCGTGGCGGTCTGTAACCGTGAACACGACGCGAACTTCGTTGACGGTGGACGTAATAGTAGCAAGCGAATCGTCGACTTCGGACTGCCCAGCGGGCGCGGATGTTGAGGCTGGAGGAGTTGACGCGGAAGGAGCGGTTGAAGCTGGTGCCTGCGCCTGCGCCGGCGTAGTCTGGGCAGCGCCCGTCGAAGGCGCGGACGCGGGCGTTTGGGCGGCGAGCAAGCCCACCAGTATTTGAACAACAATCAGATATAGAAAAATGCGCGATTTCATGAGCACGAACTGATCAGAGTTGATTCTTTCATTATAGTCCCGCAGCGACGGGCGAAACCGGGCTTTGCTGACAGCACTTTGCTTTATTAGATGCCACTTCAGGACCGTTGCTGTGGAGCATTTTCGAGGCTGTCCATCAAGTCCGCCAGTTCCTTCGGTAACGGACGGGAAAACTTGAGCGGCTTTTTGGTCCGGGGATGGGTTAGCTCGAGTGCGGCTGAATGCAAAAAATTTCGATTGAGAGCGACCGTGGCGGGCATGCCAGCGGGGCGCTTTTTGTTGGACTGCGAGCGGAGTTCGGCGGGTGCGCCGTAAAGCGCATCTCCTACGACTGGATGGCCGAGCGAGGACATGTGCACCCGGATTTGATGCGTTCGTCCGGTTTCGATCTTGACTTCGACTAGAGCAAATTTGCCATAGGGCGAGTCGATTTTGCGCACGACCTGGTAGTGAGTGACGGCATCGCGGCCGCCGAAACCTTTGGTCGTCATCCGAGTACGTTTCTGGGAGTGACGGCTGATGGCGCTGCGAATCGTGCCACTGTCTTTTTCTGGCAAACCGTGAACGAGAGCGAGGTAGGTCTTGTGGACTTCGCGCGCGCTGAACTGTTTGGCCAGGCGACGGTGCGATTCGTCATTCTTGGCGACGACCATGAGGCCGCTGGTGGCGCGGTCCAGACGATGGACGATGCCAGGACGCAGATCGCCGCCAACGGCCGAGAGCTTCTTGAAATGATGCAGCAGAGCATTCACCAGCGTGCCGCGGTTGCGAGCGCTGTCGGTTGCTCCCGCTCCAGCGTGCACCATCATGCCAGCGGGTTTGTTGACGATCGCGAGGTCGTCGTCTTCATAAACGATGTCGAGCGCGATGTCTTCGGCAATCGCGCGCAGCGGCGGAGCGTGCGGCGGTGCGGTGACCGTGATCTGCTCATCGCCTTTCAGCCGCAACGATGCCTTAGCAGCCGCGTCGTTAACGAGCACCTCATCTTTTTCGATGAGCTGCTGCACGCGTGCGCGGCTGACTTCGGTGCCGCCGAGTTCGGAAAGTTGCAAAGCGAGATATTGATCGAGGCGCTGGCCTGCGGCTTCGGGAGGCGCGGTTACGGTGAGGGGGAAGTCAGGCATTGAGCAATCAGCATTCAGCATTCAGGCGGCTTGTGCAAGGGGAATCTGAGGGAACGACAGCTAGGAGCGCGTCTCTTGAGTGCTGAGCGCTGACACATGAGAGCTGCTCCTGAGCCACCAGATAAGTCCGCCGCCGATCACGAGGCACACCGAAATCAGCTGCGTTCCGGTCATGATGCCGCCGAACACTTCGCCGCGTCCCGGATCGTCGCGCAGGAATTCTATGAAGTAGCGTTCGATGCCGTACATGATCATGAAGCTCGCCCAGATTTGTCCGTCAAACTTCTTGCGTGGCAGCAGCCATGTCAGGAACAGGAAGTTGAAGAATTCGGCGGCTGCTTCGATCAGCTGCGTGGGCTCGATTCTGACCCCGAGCGGAGTTCCGCTGACGGAATGGGCCAAGGGATTGTGGAACACGACTCCCCAGAAGTGATTTGTTGGTTTGCCGAAGCAGCAGCCGGCTGAGAAGCATCCGAAGCGTCCGAGGACGTGGCCGAAGGCGAGGCCTGGAGCGAAGCCATCCATGGTGCGAAGCGGCGGCATGTGGTGACGCCGCATGTACCAGACGGCGGTGACCAGCGCGGCGATCAGGCCGCCGGAGAACACGCCTCCAGCCTGCAAGGTGTTGACGCTGAAAATCTCGCGCCAGTTATTCTGGTAGTTGCTCCAATCGTTGATGACGTAGAGGACCTTGGCACCGATAATGCCCGCGAGGACGACGAAGATACCGAGGTTCCAGGCGTCGTCTCCGTTGATGCCCTGTTTTTCGGAATTGCGAACGCTGATCCAGAGGCCGATCAAGACGCCGGTGGCGACGAGGACTCCGTAGGTGGGCAGGTAGAAGCTGCCGTAATGAAAAAGTCTGGGGAACACGCTTGTTTGGATGCTCCGAATGGGGAGTTAGTTCTATGGAGAGTTTAGCAGGAATAGCGGCCAGCTATTCGGGCGTCAGCTATCAGCCATCACCCGTCAGGTAAACCTTTAGACCTTTTTACTGGCCTAACTGATGTCTTACTTGACGATGACGGGTCGCAAAGAAAAAAGTCGACCCGCTGCGCCGTGTGGTGGGCCGAGAATGAACCCGTCTCAGACGGTGGGAACCCGCCGCGACCCATTAGGCTTTTCCGCATGACGGAACGTAGCACACCGGATCTTTTTGCGAGTCGAGTCCCCGTTCATTCGGCATTGGTTCAAAAATCGGTTACCACCAGCACCAACTCCGCAGGTCGACTTTCACCTTGGATGCTAGGAAATCGCGAAGAGATTCGCAAGTGGAAAATACAAAATAGTTGGCAGGAAGTTTGCTAAGGATAGCTTTTAATGTTGACAAACCGCGAGGGACGGCCACTTTCGAAGGTTACATTCTAAGGCTGTTCTAGCAATGATGAATGCGCAATGATGAACGCGAGGTTACAAGCGGCTCAACCCGTGCGCCGCGTGTCTTCTAAAACTTCATCGAGAGCGCTGGCCAGTTTGCTGGCGCGCTGCTGTGCTTCCGGAGAAGATTTTTCCAGCCGCCGTTTCAGCAGGTGATATTCGTCCGCGATATTCAGAGCCGCCAGCACGGCGAGTCGCACGGAATCCACCGTCGCCGTCTGTTCCGACACCGCGCGCATCTTGCCGTCGACATACTCGGCTAGCTTGAGAATGTAATCAGCGTCCGATCCACGGAGGTTATAAACCTGGTCGAAGATTTCGACGCGCACACTTCCGGTTGCGCCAGTTGCAGTGTCGGTCGGTGGTTCTTTGCTCGCAGTAGCCATCTCACTCCTTGGCGGACTGGTTCAGCTTGCCGCCTGCTCGTGTGTCAGGCTGTCCATCTGGCCCAACATCTTTTCTACTCGGCTGCGAATGTCTTCGCGATCTTTACGAAGCTGCACCAATTCGCGGCGCATGGCTTCATTTTCTTCTTCGCGCTCTTCCAGTTGCTCGCGCAGACGCTTGGCATCGCGTTCAGCGGTGGCGCGAGCATCTTTCGCGGCCTTGTATAACTCAATAGTGCGATAGACTTTCTCTTCCAGCGCCTGAAAATCTTCAGCGGGAACCTGCGCAGATACCTCTTCCGCGGTTTTGATGGACATGGACACTCGCTTTCGGGGAAAAATTCAGCGTTGAGGCGAAGTATAGCGCAGTTTGCTGTGGAAGAAGCGCTCGTTTTGCCGTCGCTGGTGCATCGCCCGCTGACGATTGGCCGCTTTGTTTTCGCCGCTGGCAGAAGACGGCTAGCCGCCTCGCTAAAGTTTTGACCGGAGTTGCTCCAACTTTTGTGCGGCTGCATCCAGTGTCTCAGGCTTTTTGCAGAAGGCGAAACGTACCTGTTGGGATCCGTCTTTTGGATGCTTGTAGAAACTTGAACCAGGCACGCAGGCTAGACCAATATCTTTGACGAGGTGATGCGCGAATTCGACGTCGCTCGCAAATCCGAAGGCGCTGATGTCGGTCATCACGTAATACGCACCGCGTGGGCGGTAGCAGCGAAATCCGGCTTTCTCCAACGATGGAATCAGATGATCGCGCCGCGTGCAGTAGCGGTCGGCCAGGTCGCGGTAATAACTCGCAGGAAGGCTCAGCGCAGTTGCTCCCGCTTCTTGCAGTGGCGCGGGAGCGCCGACAGTCAGAAAGTCGTGCACCTTGCGGATCGCGTTTGTGATCGCGGCAGGCGCGACCGCCCAGCCCACGCGCCATCCGGTAACGCTGTAGCTCTTGGAGAGGCCGTTAATCGTGATGGTGCGATCGCGCATGCCGTCGAGGCTCGCCAGAGAGATGTGTTCCGAGCCGTCGTAGAGAATGTGCTCGTAGATTTCGTCGGTGATGGCGAGCACGTTGTACTCGACACACAGGTCGCGAATCAGTTCGAGTTCTCGGCGGGTGAAAACCTTGCCCGTCGGGTTGTTCGGCGTGTTGACGATGATCGCCTTGGTCTGGTGCTGGCCGGTCTTGTGCTGGAAGGCTTCGCGCAATTCTTGTTCGTCGAAGGTCCACTCGCTGTTCGCCGTTTGCGGAGGACGCAGGCTGACGAAGCGCGGCTTGGCTCCGCTGAGGATTGAGTCCGGACCGTAGTTCTCGTAAAAAGGCTCGAATACGACGACCTCGTCTCCCTTGTTGCAGATGGCCAGCAGGGTCGCGATCATCGCCTCGGTCGAGCCGCAACAGACTACAACTTCTTTTTCGGGATCGACTTCGATCCCCTGCCATTCCTTCATCTGGCGGGCGATGGCGTTGCGCAAACTCTTCGCGCCCCAGGTGATGGCGTACTGATTAACGTCGGCGGCGATGGCTTCCTGCGCGGCGCGCTTGATTTCGGCGGGAGCGGAAAAATCAGGAAATCCTTGCGCCAGATTGACCGCGTTATATTGCATCGCCTGCCGTGTCATCTCGCGGATTACAGACTCCGTGAAGTGCTCGACTTTGTCGGAGAGGAAATGTTTGGGATGGGTGGAAAGCTGGGTCATGGAAAAGAGGCTAGCACAAGAATAATCACGCTGGGAGCGATGTGATCTGCGCAGCCGTTTTTAAAACTGGTCAAACTAGATGACTATAGTCTGCTATAATGACTACCAGGGAAAAGCCATGCAGGAAATCGCGATCTCAGAATTCAAAGCGAAGTGTCTGGCCGTGCTGGAACAAGTTCGCGCCACCCAAAAGCCAGTTCGAATCACTCGTTTTGGCAAACCGGTGGCCGAAGTCATACCGCCCACGGCAGTAGAAGATCGTAAGGCTTGGATCGGATCGATGAAGGGCACGTTCGAAATTCTCGGCGACATTGTGTCTCCGGCGAACGACGAGGACGAGTGGGAGGTCAATCGCGATTGAGACTGCTGCTCGACACTCACATCTGGCTTTGGACCTTCCAGGATCAGCGGCGACTTGGCCGTCGCGTCTTGCGTTATCTGCAAGACAGGGAAAACGAACTCTGGCTATCGCCGATGAGCACCTGGGAAGCGCTGACCCTCAACTATAAAGGCCGAATTCGAATTAATGAAGATTTGGCAACATGGATGACGCGTGCCACGGCCGGCACGCGCGAAGCTCCGGTTACGCATGAGATCGCACTTGTGGCGCGGCAATTACCGCTGCATCAGGATCCCGCAGATCGCATTCTCGCCGCGACCGCTGAAGTTTTGGACCTGACTCTGGTCACGGCTGACGAGCGATTGCTGGGATTGGGGACGATTCGAACATTGGGCAACCGCTAAACGATCATCCCTTATATCCATCGACAAAGGTAAAGCAAGAAAGCTTGGCGGGAACCAGCGGTAGGCTATGCCCTCTGTGTTCCGCCCAGCCCTTCCAGTGCCTTCGCAATGTGCCCTGACCACTGCGCGATCTCTTCATCCCGTAGTGTCCGCTCGCTCGATTGTAGTGTGGCCCGCATCAGAATCGAATACTTCCCGGCGCCGACTTTATCGCCGCGGAAGACTTCTACGGGAACAAAACTCCGTAGCTCGGCAATGCCCAAGGCGCAAACGGTCTCATGAATTTTCGCGAACTCTACGTTGTCATCGAACACAAAGGAGAAGTCACGCTCCACGGCAGGGAAGCGCGGCAGGGCTTCGTAGCGCACTTGCCGCAAGTCGTGCTGGTAGAGGCGATCGAGATAGATCTCGCCGACGAATACGTCCTGCTTTAGCTTTCTGGCTGCCGCCACGTCGGGATGAATCTGGCCAAACTGCGCGACCGTCGCGCCATCCAGCACCGCACGCGCCGAGCGTCCGGGATGATAGTAGTCGGCCGTTTTGTTGTCGTAATAAAGCGTCCACTGGCTGAACGGAGCCAGCAGGCTTTCGAGGTCGCCCTTTAGATCGAAAAATGAGATGGGGCGAGACGCTGCTCCCGGAGCCAGTCCGCGCACAAGATCCGCATCTACGGTGCCGGTTGCGCCGATGCTGATGCGCTTCGCCTGCAGCGCCTTTGCTCCTGATGCCTCAAAGACATTTCCAGACTCGAACAGGCGAACGTTGTCGCTGCCGCGATTCAGGTTGTAGGCCAGCATGTTGAGCATGCCCGGGACCATCGACGTCCGCATCACCGAAGCCTCATCGCTTAACGGATTAGCCAGGTCGAGTTCGGGAGCGGTCGAGAAACGGCGGGCGTCGTCTTTTGAAATAAACGTGAGCGAGATGGTTTCGTCGTAGCCCAGTGCCAAGAGGGAAGAGCGCAAGCGGGCATCTTTCGGCGCGTCGGGCAGTTCGCGAACTTCGCCGCTATAGGCAGGAAGCGTATTTGGAAATTTGTCGTAGCCGTGCAGGCGCGCGATCTCTTCGATGATGTCGATCTCACGTTCGATATCGAGACGCCAGCTGGGTATGTGGACCAAGTAAGTTGCCTCGCCGCCGGGAAGCATGGTGAAACCCAGACGCGAAAGGATGCGACTGATCTCGACCATGCTTAGTTTTTCGCCGAGGATGCGGTGCACTTCAGGGAGATTCAGTTCGACTGGAGCCAGATCAAGCTTGCGTGCGATCACGTCGATGACATTGCCGCAGAGCGTGCCGCCGCCCGACGCAAGGATCAATTCCGCGACTCGGTTCGTCGAGGCGATGGTTGATTCGAAATCCGCGCCACGTTCGAATCGATGCGAAGCGTCGGTGTGAATGCCGTGCCGCTTGGACATCCGCCGCACCGTGACCGGATCCCACCACGCGGATTCGATCAGGATATTTTTCGTCTTTTCCGTGATCATGGTGTCGAAGCCGCCCATCACGCCGGCCAATCCGACGGGCTTTTTAGCATCGGCTACGATGAGGTCTTCGGTAGTGAGTTTGCGTTCGATGCCGTCGAGAGTCTTCAGTGTTTCTCCGGCGCGGGCTTTGCGGATTACGAGGCGGCGGCCCTCGAGCAGGTCGAGATCGAAAACATGCGTTGGCTTGCCCGATTCCCAGAGCACATAGTTGGTCGCGTCGACCGCATTGCTGATGGGCCGCTGATCGATCAACTGCAGGCGCCCCACGATATGCGGCGGCGAGGTCTTAATGCTGACGCCGCGGAGTTCTCGCGCGGTGAATCGCGGACAGAGGTCCGGTTCCTGAATGTCGATGGCTACATCAGAATTGCCTTGCGACGGTGGCAACTTCGGCTCAATCGCCTTCAGCGGCAAATCGTAAAGCGCAGAGGCTTCGCGAGCCACGCCATAGTGATTCATCGCGTCGGGGCGGTTGGTCGTGATTTCCATTTCGAAGACGGTGTTTTCGCCCTCACCCGAAATTCCTTCGACGGCAACGCCTGCGAGCGTGAGTTCGTCGGCCAGGCGAGGGTAGTCGACGGGAAGATCAACGAAGTCGCGCAGCCAATTGGGAGAGATTTTCATGAGAGAAAGACAGCCTACGAGCTATTAGCTACGGCGAAGCTCCAACTGTTATCCGAACTGTTCGAGAAATCGCACGTCGCCCTGATAAAACAGCTGAATGTCATCCACGCCGTATTTCAGAATTGCTATGCGTTCCACGCCCATGCCGAAGGCGAATCCTGAAACCTTTGCAGGATCGTAATCGACGAAGCCGTACACGTTGGGATCGACCATCCCGCAACCAAGCAATTCGATCCATCCGCTGGCTTTGCAGTTGCGGCAGGGAGCGCCGTCGCGGACTCCCTTGCCGTCACAGAAGATGCAGCTGATCTGCACATCGGCGCTCGGCTCGGTGAAGGGAAAGAATGATGGATAGAAACGTGTCTTCACGTTTGATCCGAAGAGCGCTTTCATGGCGTGGTCGAGCGTGCCCTTCAAATCGCAGAATGTGATGTTCGTATCGACGGCCAATCCCTCGACCTGATGAAATACGGGAGAGTGCGTAGCGTCGGCGGCGTCGTTGCGATGCACTTTTCCTGGACACACGACACGCACCGGCGGCTTCATCTTCTGCATGGTGTGAATCTGCACCGGCGATGTGTGGGTGCGCAGCAGCAGGCGGTCGCGCTGCGGTTTCGATTCCTGTCCGGCGATGAAAAGAGTGTCCTGGGTATCGCGCGCGGGATGGTTCGGAGGAAAATTCAGCGCCTCGAAGTTGTAGTAGTCGGTTTCGATCTCCGGACCTTCTTCGACGGAGTAGCCAAGATTGCGGAACACACCGACAATTTCGTTCATCGTTTTGATGACTAGATGTTCCGCGCCGATAGGGCGGCGAATGCCGGGTAGGGTTATGTCGAGGCGTTCGGCGGCGAGTTTGGTTGAGGAAGATCCGCTTTGAATGCGGGTTTGCGTCGCTTCGACTTTTTGCTCAACTTTGATTTTTAGTTCGTTGACGCGCTGGCCTACGTCACGCTTGTTTGATCCGGGCGCCGCCTTCAGCCAGAGATCGTTGAGTTGAGTCAGGATGCCGTTTTTGCGCGCCATCCAGCGGTCGCGGAAGGCTTTCCAGTCAGTCTCGGATGCGACCGTCACGGACTCTTGGTCGAGTGCGGACAGGAGTTCGCGAACGACGCTGTCTAGTGCGGCGGGCGAGAAGTCGGCCAGCTTGGGAACGGTGTATTGCATTCCGAAGTGAAATGTTAAGCAGTCATTGCGTATGGTTCGTCGAGAGAACTCCCTGCAACGGGCGGCGATCGCGTACAGCGTGTAGGGGTCCTTCGACTTCGCGGGGACTTCACTTCGTGAAGTCCCCACTCCGCTCAGGATGACAATACTGAACAGTCAGTGCTGATGGCTGAGTGCTAACAGCTGAACGCTGACGGCTGACCTATGCTGCTGCCGTGGCGTGCGCTTTTTTTGCCTGTTCCGCTAAGTGCGCGAATCCCGCTGCGTCGTTTACGGCCAGGTCGGCTAGGATCTTGCGATCTAGTTCTACGCCGGCCTTCTTCAGTCCGCTGATGAAGTGGTTGTAATTCAAACCATTCAGGCGGGCGGCGGCGCCGATACGCACGATCCAGATGGAGCGGTACTGGCGCTTCTTCTGTTTGCGGCCGGAATAGGCAAACTTCAGTCCGCGCTCGACGGCTTCTTTTGCCGCACGGTAAAGTTTGGATTTAGTTAGGAAATATCCACTGGCGCGTTCAAGAATCTTCTTGCGCTTGGCGCGGCGTTTGGTTCCGCGTTTTACACGAGGCATTGCTGTTCTCCTTTTTTACTTCGTTTGGCGGCTGGAGGTAAGGAGGCTTCTACCTTAAAGGATTTCTGAAGCCCAGCCTCTTCACGCGCCGCTGCGTTTCGTTTCCGATCCGCAGACTTTGTTATGGACGGGGCGAGTACGCCCGTCATTCATTTACATATACGGGATCATGCGTGCTGCTTTTTTGTAATCACCGTCACTCACCAAAGTCGCTTTGCCCAGTTGTTTCTTGCGCTTCTTCGCTTTGGAGGACAGGATGTGACGCAATCCCGCCTTGTGACGCACGATCTTTCCCGTTCCCGTTTTCTTGAAGCGCTTGGCAGCGCCTTTGTGTGTTTTTAGTTTTGGCATAAAAATGAGCTCTTAGTTCCGGGTTCTCAGTCAAATCTTCGATCTTTCAGACGGAAACATTCGAGTCGCGGTTAACGCTTGCGCTAGAAGGTCTCGCTGGTGGCTGACAGCTAAAACCTGCTCTTACGCTGTCTGCGCGCCGCCCTGTGATGCAGGAGGCGTTACTGGCTTCGATGGCGCTGGCGGTTTTTCTTTCGGTCCGCCTTCTTTCTTATTCGGCGCCAGAATCAGATGCAGCGTGTTGCCTTCCTGGCGTGGGCGAAATTCCACCAGGCCTCTCTGGTCAACATCTTTAATTAGACGTTCCAGAATTTGCCGGCCCAGGCTCTGCCGCGTCATTTCGCGTCCGCGGAAGAAGATGGTCGCTTTGACCTTGTCTCCTTCATCGAGGAAGCGCAGCACATGATTCTTTTTGGTTTCGTAGTCGTGATCGTCGACGTTGATACGAAACTTCACTTCTTTAACCGTAATCGTCTTTTGCTTCTTTTTGGCTTCGCGTTCGCGCTTTTCGTTCTGGTATAAAAATTTCCCGTAGTCCATGATGCGGCAAACCGGCGGTTGCGCGGTTGGGGAGATTTCTACCAGATCCAGGTTTCGTTCGCGGGCCATCTTGAGCGCTTCGAAGGGAGGCATGACGCCAATCTGTTCCCCTTCGTCGCCGATCACGCGAACTTCACGTGCCCGGATGCGCTCGTTCATGCGGATAAAACGCTTGTCGATACCGTCCTCCGTCTACTTGTCTGACAGGATGAATCTGACAGGAAAGATACCTAAAAAGTATAGCATGCGACGCTTGGGGGCCTCTGACGCAGGCTTTCGGGTGGGGGTCGGTTTTGGTGAGAAGGCAGGGGAGCGTGCACCACTAAGGGCACGAAGGTTCACTAAGGTTTTTCGGTTTAAGGATTTTCTGACCCGGAGATTCTGGTTGTTCGAACCTATAATCCATTAATCCATGACCTCGGTGCGGATCGATAAGTGGCTTTGGGCGGCAAGGTTTTTTAAGACGCGGGCGATGGCTGCTCGCGCCTGTGAACTTGGACGGATTCAATCGAACGGCGTGGTTGCCAAACCTGCACGCGATGTCCGGATTGGCGACATGCTGGGGATCATGAATGATGGCGGCGAATTTCGGGTAGAGGTGCTGTTGCTGGGAGAAGTACGTGGTCCGGCCTCGGTGGCACAAACTCTTTATCGTGAGACTGAGGCCAGCCGTGATTTGCGACAAAAAGTTGCTGCGGAACGGAAGGCGGCGATGCAGTTCGAAGTACTGCCTGAGGGTAGGCCGTCGAAGCGCGATCGGCGGCGAATCATTCAGTTTCGCGGCCGGGGCTAGCGTGTAATTATTTGGCGGCGATCACATCGAACGGTCGCATCATTTCGTTATCTTCGTGCTCGAGGATGTGGCAGTGCCAGACGTATCGTCCGGTGAAGCCTTCGAATCGAACAATGATGCGCGTGACCATTCCCGGGTCGGCGCGCACTGTGTCCTTCCAGCCCGACTCTATCGGTTCCGGAGGCACGGCCGCTCCGGCGAATACTACTTTGCGATTTTGCGACCAATAGGCCGGTACGTCGAAGGGCTGGCGATCGAGGACCTGAAATTTCACCAGATGAAGATGGATGGGATGAGGATCATCCGTTGTATTGATCAAACTCCAAATCTCGACTGAGTCGAGAACGGGATTTTCCGTTACCGGCATGTTCCAGTGAACGTTATTCAACAACATCGTCATCGGACGTTGGACTAGATCGTCAATCTCCACCAGACTCAGCATGCGAGTTTGTGCGGCGGAAGATTCAGCGATCCTGGGAATCGGCTTGAGTGTTTGCGGAACAACGCTGGTGTCGGCCGCAGCAGTCTTTGCTGCTACGCGGAATTGCATGATGGGCAAGTTGTCGTTCTTAAGAATCACGTTGCTTCCGGCGTTGCCCGAAAAATCGACGATCAGGTCGGCACGTTCGCCGGGGATTATGGTCGATAGCTTCAACGGGACGGGAGCGGACAGAAATCCCTGGTCACAGCCGATCTGCTGAAAGCTTTGACCGCCTGAAGGCGGCGCATTCGGCGTTTCTTTATTCCACAACGTCAGATGGAAGAATCGTCCATTCGCTGCGTTGAGCACGCGGAAGCGATACTTGCGCGGTTCCACTTCCAGATACGGGTAGAGTTTGCCATTCACCAGGATGGCATCGCCGAACACTTCCGGAACCCAGGGAGATTTCTCGTTGCCCGAGATAGGATAGTTGAGTTGCGCCTGCAGATCGAAGATGCGGTCGTAGAGAACGAGCGGGATTTCATACTTTCCCTTAGGCAGATTCAGCGAATCTTCAAATTCATCCCGTATAAAAAATGTTCCGATGAGTCCGGCAAAAACGTTGAGCCGGTTTATTCCCAAGGCGTGGTCGTGATACCAGAGCATGGCCGCGTCCTGGCGGTTGGGGTAGTAATTGACGGCGGATTTTCCGGGCACGTACCAATTTTCGGGATAACCATCGCTGTCGGGAGGAGCTTTCGCGCCGTGCAGATGGACAACCGTTCGAACGTCGGGCTTGTCGGACTCGGCACCGTGAATCGTGTGGTCGATAGGCAGAAAATGTTTTTCCGGCAGTTCGTTCGCCCACTCCACTAAAAGACCTTGGCCGCTGCGCGTCTCGAATGTTGGCCCGGGCGAAGTGGAACCGTATCCCCACATGCTGGTGGGCTTGAGGTCGCGATGAATCTTGCTCTCAAACTGACGCATTGCAACCCGATAGAAAGGCAATTGGACGGCTGGGTTTTCAGGGCTCGGACGCTTGCCGATGGGCTTAATGACTTCCGGAATCGGCAGCGGGTCGACGAACTGTGCGAGTGCGCGGGAGTTGAGCTGAGTTCGCTCCTTGACTTCGGGCGCCGGCGACGGCGAAGGGTGAGGCATGGCCTGTCGCATCGCCAGTCCCATCGAAACCATTCCACTGCCCGCCAGAAATAATCGTCGCGTAAATCCCAAAGTCGTTCCCTCCGGATGCGTCACCGCACCTTCGCAGCTTGGTTATTCGCAATTAGGTTAATTGAAAAACAAGAGCGGGCATGCGAACGTATTTTCGCATGCCCGCCCAACTCGAATCGGATACCGTGTTGCGTTACTCTTTTTCCTTTAAACCGGTAAGCGGATTCAAAAACAATGTGCCATTCGATCTGATTTTTTTGAAGTTGAACATCTGGCTGATGGAGTTAGCAACCGTATCGAAAGAACCGTTGCCGATGCGTTGTCCGCTCAGCCAGTTGTCTTCGATGAAGTGGATCACCGACGTCTGATCGGTGACAGTGTGATCCACAAAGTTCTGTTTGGCCCACGGCGAGATGATGAGCAACGGCAGTCTTGGACCGTAACCGCAACGTCCTTGAGCGGCAGCGGCTGAGATTCCTGCCTGCCTCGGTGCGGACGCGCCGCAGAAGCCGACCCCGCTCAGATTATCGGACGCGGTCTGCGACTGGTTGACGATGGGCCCATCTGATGGTCGTACCAGCCATCGGAATCGTCATACATAATTACGACGGCGGTATTGTTCCAGGTCGGCTGCTGCTGCAGGAAGTTGATCACGTTGACCGTGAACGCCTGCTCGTCGATAGGATCGGAGTAACCCGCGTGAGCGTCCTGATAGGCCGGGGCCTTAAGGAAGCTAACGGCTGGCTGATTTCCGGCGGCGACAGCCGCGAAGAAATCGTTGGTGTCGTACTGGTGGTTGGCGGGGCCGTCGGTTCCGATTTCGGCGACGCTGGCAGGACGCGTGTGATTCGGGTTGGCGGTCGTATTCCAATAGGCAAACAGGGAATGGTGCGGAGTGTAATCGATTTCCTTCACTCCAGTGATATTCGAGGTGGTGCTGCGATTGCAACCCGTGCTTCCGTTGGGATTCGTGACCGTCAGGTCAAATCCGCCCATGAAGCCTCCCCAGGTCACACCAGCCGCTTCCAGCAGATCGCCGATGTTCTGGCCTCCCAGTTGAACTTGGTTGCGCGTCGGGTTGGAGCACACGTCGTTCAGCGGATCGGAATCGCCAATTACGGTGATTCCGCCATTTCCGTCGGCCACGCTGAATCCAGCGGTCGGTGCTGGAGGATTGGGGTTCAAACCAGCTACTACTCCATTGGTTTGGCCCGAGACGAGGTTGATCAGTCCGGGCGTGGACGGACCAAAGTTGGTTCCGTATGAGTTGTCGCTCATGGCGAAATGCTGCGCGTAGTTCCACAAGCCGGTCACGGTGTTTCCGTCGAAATAACCCATCACCAAGCCGTTGGTGTTCACGATGCCACCGCCACCGGGAGGCGGTCCCGCGGTTCCGGTGTACAACGGAAACAGGTCCATCAAGCCAGCGTCAAATGCTTGTTGCTCCGGAGTGTAAGCATGGTCCATGTCGTTAGTCGCGGCCTGCGTCACGTCGAGGCGGAATGGATTGGTCGCGCCGGTGCCGTTCGCGGGATTCAAGTTTGGATTGCTGGTCAGGAGCGCACCTGACAGTCCGTTTACTGCAGGAGTGGCGGCCGCTGGGGTGAACTTATTTTCAAACTTAGGATTGAGCGCGTTCGGGTAAGTTCCGAAGTAGTGGTCGAAGGAAACGTTCTCGTTGAAGATTACGACGATGTATTGAATCGGGGTCGCGGCGGCTGCTACGTGCTTGATGGGCGTTTTGATTGGAGCGGCGAAAGCGGGAACAACTGTCGGTCCCAGGGTAATAGCCATCGTGAGTAACGAAGCTACCACCCGCCTGACGTTGGCGAAGGGTTGCTGCTGTGCAAACATGCTGAGTTCTCCATTTCTTCTTTTTCAATTTGCCTGGCGCAAGGCGTAGGCCTGCCGCGTGGCGGGAAACTGCAAGAACATTAGGCGGGAGATATTTCGCTACTATGACTGAATTGTTAAGCTAAGATGAAAATTCGAAAGCTTTAGAGAGAAAAACTTTGCATGTTATTTGCTGCAAAGTATTTACGCTACCGCGACTTTCGGAGTTCCCAGTCGACGATAGAGACGCATGTAGTCATCGACCATGCGTCGCGCGGTAAAGCGTTCGCGGGCGCGATTGTAGGCGCGAGTTCCGTAGAGGCGGGCCAGTTCACGATCGCCGTCAAGTTGCGAGAGAACTTCGCTCAGACTGTCGGCGTCGTTACGTTCGAAGTACAGGGCCGCGTCACCCCAGAGCTCGCGATAAACCTCTGTGTCGTTGGCAACCAGCGCACAGCGCGAGAACGCCGCCTCTATGGAAGCTAATCCGGTGGGCTCGTAGCGTGAAGTCGCGGCAAAGATCGTCGATTTGCTGTAGAGCGACCGCAGTTGCGATTCCGTCTGCGCTCCCTTCACTGAAATTTCGTGGCCGTCGGCCGAGACACGTACGTCGGCGCGAATGGGCAGGGTCGGCACCGGAATGGGATTGTCCGCTCCCACGATGCACACAGGAAGACCATGGCTGTGTTGCGTGAGTAAGGCGACTTGCTTTCCGCTATCCCAGAGGCGGCCGATCGCGAGCACCGATTCTTCCTTGGTAATAAATGGATTGAAATAAATCGGATTGCGTCCCGGGGGAATGATTTGTCCCTCGAAGTCATCGCCATACGCCACCCGCAGCATTTCTTCCATCCAGCGCGAAGTGGAGACTACGGCGTCGGCTCGTTTCAATCCTGCGACCATTGTCTCGCGATACCACTGCAACCATGCCGAGGCAGCGGGTTCGTGTCCGTGAATGCTCAGCCACCAGGTAATGACATCACCGTGTGCGACCACGATTCGTGGTGTTGGCACCGGCAGCGCGCCGAAACTCAATTGATTCAAATGCAGAAAATCGGGACGCAAGTCGCGAATGATGGCGCATAAATAATCCTGCGCGGCGTAAAAATCCTGCTCCCCTTCCTGCATCCAGTCGAGACGAAATGCGGTGGGATGATATTCCAGGCCGTGCAGGCCGTCCATCCAGGCAGTTTGGTGCGGAAGTGGAATGTCTCCGAAGCTGACGAGAGTGACCTGCGCTCCGTGGGTGACCAGACCGGAAACGAGTTCGCGCGAGTAAGTCCAGACTCCGCTGAACGTGTCAGCCGTCACCAGTACGCGCACAGAACCCCCAGGAAACGAGGGCTGGGAAATGAGACCCTCGGCCTGCTTTGGAATAGTTTAGGGTTGAGCCGTCGCTAAGCCAAGCTATTTTTGCGGGTTTTGGCCGGGTTTGCCGATTCGCGACGGCAAGAGGGCGAGAAACCCGGGTTTCGAAGGCGTTTCGGAGGGTCCTGAGTCCGAAAAGACCACTGAACCCAAAACGCTGTACGCGGGCGAGGCGCCCGCGCCAACACTTGAGTTTATTTGCTTGCGGTCTTGGTTTTTGAGCCTGCTTCTAATTTGCGCAATGCCGCCATGGTGGCCTGGGAGGGATCTTTGCGATTGCTGTTTTTTGGCCGGCGCTTGGTCTTGCTGACGTAATGATTTTGAGCCATGTGTCTCCTGATCTTTTGGCGGTTGGGGACGCCTGCCCTGTTTTGAATTAGAAGTGCTTGCGACGATCGTCGTTTACGAATGCCTTAGACATCATAGTATAGGCAATGGGCGCGGTTCTGTCGGTAGTGTCCGCGTTCCGATTCGGAATAACTCGCGCACTATTCCCACTACTATGCCCGCATTATTTTGACAGCCCCCATGACCTCTCAGGCAGATTGGGTGGATGGAATTCTTGGGGCGATATTTTTCGGGCCGATATTTTTCAGCATCGCGCTCTTCATCATCAAGCGCTGGACGATTGCATTTCTTGAACGGCGTTTTTTCTTTCTTGCTCCTGTTTGTATTGGCGATCGCGGTCTTTCCTCAGATTTCCGCGGCCGCAAAACATAATGGCGGTGACGGCGGAACCGGGGCTGGCTACGACGGTCCGGCGCAATTGCCGCTGGTGGCCGTTCCGAGCTCCATGGCGGACACTCCGGCGCCGGGCTCTGTGATTCCGGTCAACGCCGGTGGCGATTTGCAAGGCGCGCTGAACACTGCACAATGCGGCGACACGATTCAACTTCAGGCTGGCGCGACCTTCACCGGCACCTTCGAATTCCCAGCGTTAGATTGCGATGACGCTCATTGGATCATCGTTCGCACAAGCGCTCCCGATAGTAGTCTACCGGCCGAGGGACAGCGCGTTACACCATGCTATGCGGGTGTCACTTCACTGCTGGGACGCCCAGTCTACCCATGCACGAAAGCAAAGAGTGTTCTGGCCACGCTGATGGTTCAAGGGCCAGGAGATGGTCCGATTAAATTTCAATCGGGGGCGAATCACTATCGCCTGCTGGGATTGGAGGTGACGAGGCCGAAGGGAAACCTCGGTGGGATCACGCTGATCGGTCCCGACCGGGGAGTGAGCGCTAGCTATATCGTGCTTGACCGGAGCTGGGTGCATGGGACGGCAAAGGACGACTCCAAGAATGGGTTTTGGATTTCGGGCATGAATTGGGTAGCGGTGGTGGATTCGTATTTCAGCGACTTTCATTGCACATCGAGAAAGGGCGCATGCACGGACGCACATGCGGTCGCCGGAGGAACGGGGAATTATCAGGATGGTCCTTTCGAGATTCGCGACAATTTCCTCGAGGCTTCAGGCGAGGCGGTGATGTTCGGCGGCGGCGCGGCGACTACGACTCCCGCCGACATCACGATTCACTACAATCATTTCTTCAAGCCGTTGCAGTGGAAAAAGGGACACAATCCGTATCAGGGTGGAACCGGAGGCCAGCCGTTTGTGGTCAAGAATCATCTTGAACTCAAGAACGCGGTTCGCGTTCTGGCCGAAGCGAACTTGATGGAGGATACCTGGGGAGGTTTCAGCCAGACGGGTTTTGCCATACTACTAACTCCGAAGAATCAGCACACCAAGCGGAATGGCAATGTCTGCCCGATTTGTGAAGTCACGGATGTGACGATTCGGTATACCTACATCACCCATGCGGGCGGCGGGATTGTGCTGGCGACAGTCTTGTCTGGCAACGGAGGAGATGGAGGGCCGGCTACTGCGGGAACGCGCTTCAGTATTCACGATGTCGTCATGGATGACATTCGGAAAAGCGACAAGGGTTTCGGCAGATTGTTTTTGATTGCGAACAACTGGGCGGAGAATCCAGTGAACACGATCACGATCAATCACATTACGGGATTTCCCGATGACCAGGGCGGAATTGTTATTACGGGGAACAAGAAACCGAATCCGGCGATGTACGGGCTGGTTATTACCAACAGCATCGTTACGACGGGACGATATCCGGTGTGGAATGAAGGCGGCGGCGATGCCAGTTGCGCGATCTCAGACGTGCCGCTCACGATTTTGAACAATTGTTTCGATCCTTACGAGTTCGACGACAACCTTCTGATCGCTTCTCCTGAGCAGTTTCCGCCATCGTCGTGGCCGACGGGCGCTTTATTTGTCGCGAATCCAAGTGATGTGGGCTTTGTTCAGTATAAAAACGGGGACGGCGGAAACTACGAACTCGAGCCGAACAGTCCTTACAAAAACCTGGGTACGGATGGGCTCGATCTTGGCGCCGATATTGTTGGACTGAATGAGGCTCTGGCCAACGTTGAATAGAAGGACAAGCAAACCTTGGGGCGCGCTTGCGCGCCTGTGGCTCATGTGGAGTCGGCCCACTGCGTGATCTCGCGTGGACCTGACTGATCTGTCAGATGATGCGAGGTGATCAGTTTTGGTTGAGCCAGCATGCGCATGGTCCAGAGCAGGTCGTCAAGCGAAGTTCCAAAACCGAAGTGCGCATCCACGAACGCCAGTTCCGCTGGCGGCAGGGCGGTTCTGCCGGAAATCAGGACTACCGGAACGTCCGGCACAAGGTATTTGATCTCCTGCGCTAATTTCGAGCCCGACAGGGCGGGCATTTCGTAATCGAGAAGAGCCAGGTCAAAATAAGTTCTTCTACAAAGGGCAAGCGCCTCCAGCGGATCGTTCTTGGTGATGACCCGAAAACCGCATTCTTCCAGAACACTGGTGAGCAACCGGCTGGACTTGGGATTGTCGTCTACGTAAAACACTGTCGTTCTGTGCTCCATCACGAGCCTCCGTTCCTTTTCTGAAGAACGAATACGAGGCGAAAGCTTGCGAACGGAGTGGGTAGAGATTTGTAAATACCTCGACGGAGATATTTAAAGATAAAAGATTGAAGAACGTATGGTCGTGTTCTGAGTATCGCTACTTCCGCAAAAGTTCTGCGCAGTTTTCTTTCTTTTCCGCGGAAGCCTTCCCGGGCAAGGTGAACTTGAAAGTGGATCCGTGGCCGGGTTGTGCTTCGACCCAGATTTTTCCGCCAGAGTGCTCGATTATTTTTTTGCAGATGGCAAGGCCGATTCCGTTACCCGGATATTCGGTGCGGGTATGCAGCCGCTGAAACACGACAAATACATTTTCCGCATACTCTGGAGCGATGCCGATTCCGTTATCGCTGACGCTGAAGACCCACTGGTCTTCGAGCGTGGCATCGTTGGACTTCGAATCGTTTGATTTCTCGGCTGTCACGGAAATTTCTGGCGCTTGTTTCCCGCGGAATTTGATCGCGTTTGCGATCAGGTTCTGGAAGACCTGAGCCAGTTGCGAGCGGTCCGCCCAGACGGCGGGAAGTGGACCGTGCGTGACCACGGCTTCGCTCTCGGCGATGGCGGGACCGAGGATTAAAAGAATTTCTTTCATCAGCGCGCCACAGTCGACTTGTATGCAACGCTCTCCGTTTCTGCCTACCCGTGAGAAAGCGAGCAGATCCTCGATGAGGGTCTGCATCCGGGCCGCGCCCTCGCAGGCGTAGCCAATGAATTTGTCGGCATTCTCGTCGAGTTTGCCGCGATAGCGCTCCCCGAGCAATTGTGTATAGGCGGCCACCATGCGCAATGGTTCCTGCAGATCGTGCGATGCGATGTAGGCGAATTGTTCAAGCTCCGCGTTGGAGCGGGCCAGTTCTTCCACTTTGCGGGCCAAGTCTTCTTCGGCATGGCGTCGAAGGCGTAGCAGACGTTTTTCCTGCAGGGCCCGACGCACAGCTTCGGGCAGGCGAACGAGCCCGTCTTTTAAAACGTAATCGGTCGCGCCGCGTTTGATGCATTCGACGGCTGTGACATCGCCAAGCGCGCCAGAGACGAGGATCAGTGGTATGTCCAGACCTTCGCTCCGGAGTATATCCAGAGACTCGATGCCCTTCCACTGCGGCAGTTTGTAGTCGGCGAGCACAACGTCAGGCTTGTGCGAATGCAGATGCCGTTCAAACTCCGCTTTCGTCTGAACCACGACGACGGAAATAGAGAAGCCACCGTTTTGTAAGGCTCGTGCGACGAGTTCCGCGTCGATTTCGTCGTCTTCGACGTGCAGCACACGAAGTTGGCCGGGTTGTGGGTCGATCTGGTCAGGCGCGCTCATTGACCGCTCCTGTGAAATGCAACGTGTCTTCGGTGATCGGAGGCTGATTGATTACCAGCCAATAGAGTCCGATGGTTTTGACCGTGGCGCGGAACTGATCGAAGTCGACTGGCTTCTGGATATAGCTGTTGGCGCCAAGGTTGTAACTGGCGACCATATCGCGTTCTTCTTTGGAAGAGGTCATGATGACGACCGGGATTGTCTTGGTGCGCGGGTCGGTCTTGATGATTTTCAGCACTTCCAATCCGTTGATCTTGGGCAGGTTCAAATCGAGGAGAACGAGTTTGGGAGGGTGCTCGAAGGAGCGCTGGCTGTAAGCGCCACGACAGAAAAAAAAGTCGAGTGCTTCCTCGCCGTCGCGCACCACGAGAATCCGGTTCGCCAGTTTCTCCCGCCGCAGCGCGTGCAGAGCGAGATCTATGTCGTCCTGATTGTCTTCCACTAACAGTATGTCGAGTTCAGTAACATTCATGATTGGCCTCCAGCCGCAATTCCCTTGCCTCTTGATTCCGCTTGTTTGCCCAGGCCGAGAGTGAAGAAAAAGGTAGCGCCTTGATCTACTTCTGCCTCGGCCCACACCTGCCCGCCATGTTTTTGCACAATGCGCTGTACTGTAGCGAGCCCGACGCCCGTGCCTTCGAAATCCTCCGGACGATGCAATCTTTGGAAGACACCGAATAATTTGTCGACGTATTTCATATTGAAGCCGATGCCGTTGTCTCGGACGGTAAAGACGGGTTGCCCATCTTCGTCGTGCTGCAGGTATCCGATTTCTATGACGGTGTGAGGACGGGCGCGAGTGAATTTGAGCGCGTTGGCGAGCAGGTTCTGGTAAATCTGCTTCACCAAAACCGGATCACATTCGACAATTGGCAGGTCGGCGATCTCCCACTGCACCCGCCGTCCTTCCGCGTCCGGTTCGAGAATCGTGACTACTTCCAAAATGATGGGATTCAGTCGGCTGGGGCGGCGATTGAGGGAGTGACGGCCGACCCGCGCCAGGTTGAGCAATTCGTCGACCAGCAGGCCCATCTTTTGGGTTCCGGCCTGAATACGATCGAGGTAGTGGCGCGCGCCCGGCTCAAGGGCGGAGCTGTATTCCTCCATCAGCATCCTGGAAAACCCGCTAATATGACGCAACGGCGCGCGCAGATCGTGCGAGACCGAATAGCTGAAGGACTCCAATTCCTGGTTGGCGATTTGCAGTTGAGCGGTTCGCTCCGCCACTCTTTGTTCGAGTTCGTCGTTGAGCTTTCGGATTTCCCGTTCGTCCACTCTTCTTTGCGTGACGTCGCGGAAGGCGATAACCCCGCCGCGGAGAGCGCCGCTTTTGTCTCGCAGGGGATTGGCGGTGCTTTCGATCCAAGCGCCCTGCGGCAGTGCGGTATTGCGCAAGAACATCTCGGCCGTGACTGACTCTCCGCGGATCGCTCTTAACAGAGGATTTTCCTCAGCCGGGAACGGGGTTACCCCGTCGGGCAGAAAGACGCCGTAGTGATAGTTCCACTCCATGGCGGGCATTTTATCGGCGGACATGCCAGTGATTTTTTCGGCGGCGGAGTTCCAGATAATGAAATTCCCCTGCTCGTCGGCCGCGACTAATCCCTCGGCCATGCTGTCGAGAACGGAACGCAGGGTGAGGGTCTGAGTTTCCAGTTCATGCCGCGAGCGCGTGAGTGCCTCCGCTTGGCGGGATAGTTCCACCGCCTGATCGGCAAGCCGTTCTTCCGCTTCTTTTCGCGACGTGATGTCGACGTTCGCTTCCAGAATGCGCGCTGGTTCTCCTCTAGCGTTCCGGTGCAACATCCAGAGACTCGAGACCACGATGCGAGTACCGTCGCGTTTGCGGTGCACCAGTTCGCCTTCCCATGTGCCGTCGCGCTGAAGGCGTTCATCGATCAGGCCTAGGGGCTCAGGGAACTTGGTGCGGAGCAACTCATGAGAGAGGCGTCCGATGGCTTCTTGCTTGGTGAAGCCATAGAGTTTTTCCGCGCCCAGGCTCCACAGCGCGATGTTGCTGTCCATGTCGCGCACCAGAACCTGGGCCAAATCCAATATTTTGGATTGCTCGTAGAGTGCTTCCTCCACTCTTTTGATCTCGGTGATGTCTGTGTTCGTGCCAAACCAGCGCACCACCAGGCCGTTTGAATCCTTGAGAGGCACGATGCGGGTTAGGAACAAGCGAAACGTTCCGTCGGCGGCTCGCAACGGGAATTCCATTTCGAAGTGACTACCTGCCGCGATGGCGCGTTTCCAGCGATCGATTACGCGGGGCAGAATCTTGGGATCGTGGACGGTTTGCCATCCCCATCCCTGCATTTGCTCGGCGGTGGTGCCGGTAAATTCGAACCAGCGGCGGTTGTACCAAAATATTTGCCCGTCGGGCTCGGCCATCCATGCTAGTTGGGGGATGCTATTGGCCATGGTTTGAAAGCGCTCTTCGCTCGCGTGCAGAGCGTCTTCGGTCAGTTTGCGCTCTGTGATGTCGGCGCGGATGGCGACGTACTGCCGCGGTTTGCCTTCCGCGCTCATGAAGGGGACGATGGTCGTGTCGACCCAGTAGATCGAACCATCCTTGGCGCGATTCTTGATCTCGCCGTGCCAGACCTTAGCGTCCGCGATGGCGCGGTACATATTTTGGAAAAAGCTGTTTGGATGATGGCCCGAATTCAGGATGCGGTGGTTTTGCCCAAGCAATTCAGCGGCGGAATATTGGCTGATGGCGCAGAACTTCTCATTGACGTACGTGATCGTGCCCCGAACATCGGTGACGGCCACGATGGCGTGTTGATCGAGCGCAAACTTCTGGTCGGCCAGTTCCTTGAGAACCTGTTCACTGATGGCGAGACTGTTCTTAAGGGCTTGCTCGGCCAGTTTGCGTTCGGCGATCTCTGATTGCAGGTCGCTGGTTCGTTGCGCGACACGTCGCTCGAGTTCTGCGTTCAGGGCGGTAACCTGGGCTCGCGCCCGCGCGTTGATACCGATCTGGTGGCTGATGGCGAACCCGGCGATTCCCAGCAAAATCATGGCAAACATGGAACCCAGGACCATCACGGTAATGGTGACGCGGCGCGCGTCCTGGTTTTCTTGTGTGCGTTGGGTCACGAGGGATTCTTCCTCCGTCTCCATCTGCTGAATGCTGACAGCGCTTGCATCCATCAAGCGCTTTCCCGCAACCAGTTGATCGGTCGTAGGAGGTGTATGGTTCTGCTGCCGGTGAGTCAGGAGTTCGTTTCTGGCCTGGATCTTGGCAGCCACTTGCGGGTTCAGCGTCCGCAGACGCAGTTGCTGGTTTGGATTGTCGGCAATCAAATGGCGCAGCGTGTCGAGGTCGGCGGCCGCACTCTTCCCGGCGTCGAAAGAATCCAGAAACGGTGCGTACCCGCTCATGGCGAAGCCGCGGCCATTGGTTTCCACGTCCATCAGGTGCCGAAGCGTGACTTCGAGCGCCTGCATCACGACCTGGGCCTGGATCACCATGCCGGAGTCATCCTCGGCGAGTTGGGCGTTTCGCCACGAGACGAAACGCAAAAAGCCGATCAGGATCGCGGCGGCAATGAAACCTCCCATGACCTTGCGCCGGACAGAACTCTCGGTTACCGGTTCGTCGCATGAAGCGCTGCCCTCCAATGGGAAGGAGTGGGCTCGCGAGCCGAAAAGCGATGGGCCGTGCCGTCGCATAAGTATCTGTGGGCTTTATCGGCCAGGATTTCGACGTGCCCACTTGTGAGTTGGGTTACTTAGGGTCGGGGTAAATCAGTTTCCCTTGGCAAGCCTACGACTCAGAAATCTGTGTTTAGCGAACTCGGACGTCCAGGGCGTTGTCCAACGTGTCCGAACTCTCCAGTTGGCCGCGCAGCCGCTCGACCAGGTCATGAACCAAGTGCAATTTTTCGGAAACCGCCGGCGCCATCCCGGGTGTGTCAAGGGCTAATTCGCTGGTGAGCAGGAGCGCCGTGACCGTGCGATTCAGTTCGCTGTGCAGCTGGCCGGTCACCGCCCGGCTGGCGCTGGCTCTATCCCGCAGCCGGCGTTGTAGTGCGGCACGGACTTCCCGCACCACACGCTCTATTCCGCAGATGGCGAGATTAATCTGAACGAGGACTGCTGTCCCCAGATGATCGAACAAGGCTTCGCTGGTGTGGGGATCGGCTTCGAGCAGGTGCTGATCGAGTACGGCAGCGGTGTAGTTTTCGCTTTGCAAGAGGGTGATCGCGCGCGCCACACTTTCGGCGACGACGACCTCTTCACTCAAAGCCTCATCGACTGCGGCGGCACACTCGGCGGCTCGGCCAGCTGACGTCATGAGAAGGACCATGACGATTGTTTCGCAACTCTCGGGCCAATTATCCTCGGCTGAAAATAAATGAGTTACGGGTCGCAGCTTTGATTCATCGTCCCGTTCCGGCACCGGCGCTATGCGCTACGGCCCAGCTTTGGGATTCGTACTCCTTCAATTTGCGGTACAGCGTGGTTTTGCCGATACCCAACAGCCGCGCCGCCAGCATTTTGTCGCCGTTGACCTGCGTCAGCGCATTCAGAATCGTTTGCCGCTCTAGCTCCGCCATGGGCACAATGCCGTTCACGGCCGGTTGGCTCACGCCCAGCAATGTCAGCGGTGGTCCGTAAATCTGCGTGGGGAGATCGCGCAACTGAATTTCATTTGCGCTGCTCAGCGCGCACGCCCGCTCCAGCGAGTTCTCCAGTTCTCGGACGTTGCCCGGCCAATCGTAGTTGAGCAGGGCCTTGATGCCTTCGTCGGAGATGGTCTTCTCGGTCCCAGCATCGTGCCCGATGCGCTCGAGAAAATGCGCCACCAGCAGCGGGATGTCCTGCCGGCGGTCGCGCAGCGGCGGGATTCTCAGCGTCAGCACATTAAGCCGGAAGAAAAGATCGCGGCGGAACGTTCCTTCGGTGACGGCTTTTTCCAGGTCGCGATTGGTAGCCGCCAGAATCCGCACATTAATGGGCACGCGCTTCACGCTTCCGACCGGACGAATTTCTTTTTCCTGGATTGCGCGCAACAACTTTGCTTGCAAGTCGACAGGCAACTCGCCGATTTCGTCGAGAAACACGGTGCCGCCTTCGGCGATGGCGAGCAGCCCATCTTTTGGATTTGTGGCGCCTGTAAACGCTCCGCGGACGTGGCCAAACAGTTCGCTTTCGATAAGCGTCGGCACCAGCGAGCCGCAGTCAACGGGGATGAACGGCTTGTTGCGGAACACGCCCGCGAAGTGAATCGACTTCGCGACCAGCTCTTTGCCGGTTCCGCTCTCACCCAGTATCAGGACGGGATGCGTGCTGAGCCCCGCCTTGCCGATGATCCGGTAGAGCTTTTCCATGTCGGGGGCGCGCCCAATGATGTTGCCAAGGCCCTGGTGCGACTTGATCGACTCGCGCAGCATACGGTTCTCCGTTTTCAGGCGCAGATGCCCGGCCACGCGTTCCAGGAGCACACGCAGCTCTTCCATACTGAAAGGCTTGGTGACGTAGTCGTAGGCCCCGTCTTTCATCGCCTGCACTGCCGACTTTACGGTGCCGTATCCGGTGACCACGATCACCAGGGCGTCGGCGCGCTGCCTCTTGATGTTATGCAGGGCTTCGAGACCACCGCTGGGCAGCCGCATGTCCAGTAAAACAGCGTCAATGCTGGAGCTATCGAGCATCCGGTAGGCGTGTTCAGCCGATTCCACGATCTGAGCATGAAAGCCGAGGGACTGCGCGACGTCGCGGCAGGCCTCGCGGATGGCCCGGTCGTCTTCGACGATCAGCAAATTTAGGAAATTCGCTCCAGCGCTTTGCGAGGGATGGGTTTGGGTGTTGTTATGGCTGTGATTGAGCACGGAGGCGGTGGTTGCGGTCGACATAGAGCAATCTCCTTCGCGGAATATGTTTCCTAGTGATGTTTCAAACGAATTTTTCCAAGCAGTCTTCAGAAGTCGTTTTCCGGACTCGTTTCCCTTACCGCAGGGCGGCGTTACATTGGCTTCTCGATGGCCGGAAAGAGCACGGTGATGCGGGTGCCTTTTCCGGGTTCGCTCTCGATTTCGATCCGTCCGCCGGCTTCACTTACGATGCGGTGCACCGTGGCCAGTCCCAGGCCGGTGCCTTTCCCTGGGCGCTTCGTAGTGAACCAAGGTTCGAACACCCGCGCCCGGGTTTCCGCGTTCATGCCGCTGCCGTTGTCTTCGATCTCGCACGCGATGAAACGCTGTGGTTCTGAGGCAGGGGAATCACCTGTCGAAAGTTCTGGCGGAAGTTCTAGCCGAAGTGCTGGCGAGAGTTCTGCGGCCCGCGTGCTTAATCTGATTTTTCCGCCTTGGGGCAGAGCATCGCGCGCATTCAGTACCAGGTTGAAAAGGACTTGCTGCAGTTGCGCTGGATCACCGAGCACGACTCCGGCCGAGGAATTGAGCCCGGGATCGAGTGATACCGTGAGCTCAATCTGTTCCCCAATTAAACGCCGCAGGATATTCTCCGTCGACGCCACAATTTCGTTGACTGGAACCGGTCGTGACTCGCGCGCTCTCCGGCGCGCGATCGCCAAGAGTTGCCGGGTTAGGGCGGCGCCTTGCTCGCCCGCTAGGCGGACCTGTTCCACGTGCTGAGTGAGTTCTCGCGGGTTGAATTCGTCGATGCGTCGAGTTCCGTTGTTCGGTTCTTCGCTCGGATCTTGGTTTGCCTTTAGTTCAGCAATTTTTAACCCCGCGAGTAACAGGTCGCAATACAGCAGAATGCCGGTCAGCAGATTGTTGAAATCGTGCGCGACTCCTGCAGCGAGGCGGCCGATGGCTTCCATCCTCTCGGCTTCGCGCACAGCTTCAGGTGCGGCGTCCGATCCCTCGATCATTCCTCGGTTCGTGGCTCCGTCGGTCAGAACGGCGAGAAGGAAGATGGGCTGTTTTCGCCCATCTCGCGCGAGTGACATCGTCCAATGCGCGGAGAGATAGGAGCCGTCCTTGCGGAGGAATGGCTTTCCGATTTCGAGGTAATCGCGTTCTCCGCGCAGCAACTCCGCCAGCTGTCCTTCTTGTTCTTCCCGCTCTTCGCCGGCTTTTGAATCGAGGGCCGCGATGTTCGTTTTAGCGAGTTCCGGCCGCTTATAACCGAGCATTTTGGCGAATGCGGGATTCGCTTCTCTAATCTCGCCACCCGGTGTGCAGATTGCGATACCGACAGGAGTGGCTTCGAACATTGTCCGGATGCAGGAATCAAAATCGATGTCGCTCTCGATTGGAAATTGGGCCAACACGTTCATCGGGCACTCCGCTCCTAATCCACTAACCGCAACTTGGTAACACCAAGCCGGGAAAAGCTGTCTCGACTTTCCGCGAATGGACCGCGGCAAGCCTGATTAGGGAAAGTCTAGAGCGAAATCGATGGCCAGAAAGTGCGCGCCATCACAGTGCGTTTGTGACAATTCGGGGCGAGGGTGCTGGCTCCACTCTTTGGTGCTAACCCCCGATTCATCTATGATTTTGCGGTCTTTGGGGAGAACGCCGGTAGGCCATTTGTCTTCTGCGGTGTCGCCGCTTGCGGCGCGCTCGATTTCTGCATTGATCACGCCGCCCATGAGGAACGCCAGACCGCCGACGTAGAGCCAGACCACCAGAATCATAAACGTTCCCAGAGATCCATAGATTTCAGAGTAGGTATTGAAGAAATGCAGGTAGATACGAAATCCCGTGGTTGCGCCCAGCCAGAGTAGCGCACTGAATACGGAACCAGGGGTGGCGGAGTACCAGTTGCGCTTGCTAAGGGTCGGCCCGCAATAGTAAACCAACGAAAACGAAAGAATAACGAAGCACACGGCGGCAATCCCTTGTACGCCCTTCCAGATCGCGACGGCGGCAGGCATCAGGTGAAGTTGTGTGCCGATCCAATCCGCTAAATGTCCACCAGCCAAGACGAGGAAAAGCGCAACAAGAAGTAAGATCGAAATAACGAGGGTGAGTCCGAGGGCGATGAGCTGAACCTTCAGCCAGGAACGGGGTTCGCGGACGCGATAAGCGGCATTCAAAGTCGAAATCATTGAACTCATGCCGCCGGATGCGAACCAGACTGCCAGGACGATGCCTAGTGTGAGCTTGCCGCTGTCGGCGTTCGCGGCTAACTCGGTTGTGATCCCTTGCAACAGTTGAAAAGCACCGATCGGAAGGAAATCCGAAAAGTAAGAGAGCAGACCGGATTGCAATTGAGAGCTGCGCGAGGCGAACAATCCAAATAACGACAGCATAAAAACGAGAAGCGGAAAGAGGGCCAGTAGAAAATTGAAGGCCAGTTCAGAAGCGCGCCCTGTGAGGTCGTTTTCCCGCATCCTATTTACTACTCTGCGTGTAAGTTGCCAGGCGGTCAGGCCGCCGAGTTTCCAGATGGAGTCGAGTTGTTGCCCTCTCCGGAGTGAGGAAGGCGACATTGCAGAAGGCGGCATAAGTTATCCGGCAAAATGCTGAGGCATTCTAGCGCACCGTGATAAATTTCTTCTGCTCCGGTTCGCGGGTGAGAACTGCGCAGGCGAGAAACGGGGACGTGAGAAGCGCAGAAGAGAGAAACGAGAAGCTCATGTCGTCCCGCTACAGTTGCGCGGCAGTCGTTTTCCTGACACTCGGTCTTCTCAGTGCGTGCGGCCGGCCTCCCGCCGAGAACGCCGCCGACTCCAATACCCAAAAGCTTCCCTTCGATCGCTCCCCGCGCCCCAACGGAGTTTCGCCGAGCCAGTCCCTGATTCCATCCACCACGAAACTGCCGGAGGGGACGCCTATTGCGGTTCGGCTGCGAACCGTGCTTTCCAGCGCGTCGGCGCATGCGGGCGATACTTTCAGCGCTACCATCGAGGAGCCGGTCGTAATCGATGGGCAGACTTTGTTGGATCGCGGCACATCCGCAACCGGGCGTGTACTCGAGGCTAAGGCTGCGGCAAGCTCGCGCGGTGGTACGACGGGGTCTTCGACCGACCCCGGCTATCTGCGAGTGGTGCTGGTGAGTTTGGATGTCGGCGATAAAAAGGTGATGGTCTACACCTCCAGCATCTTTGCTAAAGGTGCCAACCAGAAAGATAGAAGCAGCAAAAATATCGAGTTCAGCGTCGATCGCCGCCTCAACTTCCGCCTTGCCCAAACCGTCGATCTGCAATAACCTCTTGGGTCTTAACGCACACATTCTTAACTCACACATGGAAAATGCCGCTGCCACGGCAGGAGGGTCGTAATGATCTATTTGCTCTGGGTTGTTCTGATCGGAATTTTAGCGGGGTGGATTGCGGGACAAATTACCAAAGGAAGCGGCTTCGGAACTTTGGGAGATCTTATTGTCGGCATCCTGGGCTCACTTCTGGGAAGCTTCTTGTTTAGCTTGCTCGGGATCGTGGCGTATGGGCTGATCGGCCGGCTGGCGATGGCGGTGATCGGAGCCATCGTGTTGCTCTGGCTGATGCGGCTGGTTAAGAAATAATCGCAGCGGCACGGATATCTTTACTTTCCAATATTCGTTTCGGATAACCGCGTCTAGCCACGTTAAGCATGGCTTGACCAATCTGTTGCGTGGTCAGAACGTAATTGGGAAACGCGAATCGGAGCGGCGACAGCAACGGCTTGGTCAGCGCGTAGAAGATTCGATAGGCAGTAGTCTTGGAGCGAAATCCGTAGAGCGGTTCGATGAATCCGGGGCGGAACATGTAGGCCGCGGCGAAAGGCAGTCTTAGGAGCGCGTTTTCAGTCTTCCCCTTGATTCTGGCCCACATGATTCGTCCACGCTCGGAGCTATCGGTGCCCGCGCCCGATACAAAGATAAATGTCATTCTCGGATTGAGGCGGCCGAGAACTTCGGCGCCTGCCAGTGTGATGTCGTAGGTCACGCGTTCATAGTCCCCTTCTTTCATGCCGCTTGACGACACTCCAAGGCAGAAGAAACAGGCGTCGAAGCCAGAGAGTTCCGGCTCGATGGCGGTGTAGTTCCAGAAATCCTGGTGAACAATCTCGCGTAATTTCGAATCGGTCGCGCCGCTGGCGCTTCTGCTGATGGTGTGAACGCGCTGCACATCCCGGTCAAGAAGGCATTCGCGCAGCACACCCTGGCCGACCATTCCCGTGGCGCCGAAAATTAAAATGTTCATGGCTTAAAGTCTGGATGCTCGGCTAACGGTTGGAGTTTCAAACAGATGGAACCAGTGACTTGCAAAACCCGAGTCGAGCCTCAGGCGGTCATCTCTTCGTTCGCTTTGTGATGTGCTTCGTCGGCGCGATCCGGTTTTCCCCCAACTGCCGGGAGTCGCAGTCGAAATGTGGTGCCGGCCCCAACAATGGAATCGAACTCGATCGAGCCGTAGTGCCACTGCATGATCTGGTAGGTCTGCGCCAGCCCGATTCCGCTTCCCCCTTTGTCGCCTTTCGTTGTGTAGTAAAGCTCGAAAATTTTCTCCTGTGCCTCGGCAGGGATGCCGCCACCCTGGTCCAGCACTTCAGCCAGGATCATCTCGTCGTCGCGGCGAGCCTTCAGAGTGAGCGTTCCGCCTTGCGACATGGCCTGCACGCCGTTGAGCACCAGGTTGAGGATCGCCTGCTTCATCAGATCGGCATCGACACGAACCATCAGGGCGTCACCTCCATCCGGCAGTTCGAGCGCAATGCGCACGCCAAGGCGCGCGGCATCGGGTGCAGCCAGCGCCGATACGCTGTCCAGAATTTTGCGCAGGTCCGTTTCTTCCAGTCGCAGGTCGAGGGGGCGGGTGAAGTCGACCAGGATTTGCACGACCCGATCGAGGCGATGAATTTCGCTTCCGATGACGTCCATATGACGGCGGGTGTCGGGATCGTCCTCCCGTAGCTTGTTTTGCAGCAACTGCAAGTGCAGAACGATGGCATTGATCGGATTCTTCACCTCGTGAGCCACGCCTCGGGTGAGGCGCCCGCTGGCCGATAAGCGGCGCGAAATTTCGATTTCGTCTTCAATCCGGCGGACGGATTCGGCATCGCGCATGGTGAGCAGCGCGCCAATCGGTGTGCCTTTCTCCTGAATGAAATCCAGCGACACCTGCACCCGGTGGCCATCGGCGGCTTCGAATTCGTACTGCACCAGGGGACGCTGTTTTTGAAAAGCGGGGAGAACTACCGCCCCAAGAACGGTTCCGTCCGAGAAAATTTCCTCGGCTGTGCGGCCCAAAATCTCGCTGCGCGGACGGCCCAGAAATTTTTCCGCTGAAGCGCTCACCAGCACGACTCGTGTGTCGCGAGTGAAGAGCATCAGACCATCTTGCAGCTTGCTCATCACGTGATCGACGTTGTCTTTCAGCGCGGTGAAAATCTGATTGGTGTCGCGAATCCGGCGTCCGAGATGGGCAATCTTAAGCGACACGAGTCCTACTTCGTCTTCCGCTCCAGACTCTTCTTCCGGTAAGACATTGCCGGCACTGGCGTCATCGAGGTCGCGCGCGATGGCTTTCAACGGGCCGAGCGCGACGTTCGAAACGACGGCCGCCAGCACCAGCGAGCAGAAAATCGAGACCACCGAAAAGAACAAGGCTTGTTGCAATTTCGGGGTTAGCTCGTTGCGCAAAAACGCGGTGTTCACGCCGACTCGAACACTACCGAAAGGCTGGCCATCCAGCAGGAGTCCGGTGCTGACGTTATAGACCGTGGCACGGCCGTAAAGCAGGGTCAATTGCTTCTGAAATGGGGCATCGCGCAAGGTACTTAAACGCGGACGCTCTGGAACAAGTTTGCCATTCTTCTCCGGATTGGTATCGAGGACTGCGACTCCACTCGGATCGACGATGGCAGCGTCGTAGATGATAAAGGAATTGCCGACCAGCGATTCCAGAGTCTCGTTGAGCGTAGCGTCGGTCTGAAGATAACCTGCAATGGCTGCGCGCATGGCTTTGGGGTTGTTCGTATCGATGCGTGTGCTGGTGAGATCAGGGACGGCCTTGGATGCGGCGTAGTCCAATTGATTGCTGAGTTGGTTCGCCGTTTCCTCGGCCCAGAGCAGGCGCTGCCGCAACAGTTGCGACAGGTAGACCCAGCAGAAGCCAACCACCAGCGCGGTGAACAGCGTGGTGATCACGAGCACGATGATAAATTTGCGACTCATTCTTCCGTTGCAGACACCTGGCTTGCTTTACAGTTTGCTGAAACTGAGGCGAAAGGGCAGCAAGTACTCCGGCACGAACCCTGGTTTTTCACCACACAGTTAGCCCTTATGAAACTTGTGGCGGGCGTTCCGGCGCCTCCAGTTGTTCGACAGCCAGCGCGGCATCCGGGGCGCGGTCGTATTCCTTGATCTTGTTATGCAGTGTCTTCAGGCTGATGCCAAGCATCTCTGCGGCTCTCGTCTTATTGCTGCTGGTTGCCTGCAGAGTCTTCAGGATTAGCAATTTCTCCGCCTCCGCTACAGTAGTGCCCACGCCCAGATGAACCGCGTCAGGATCGTTCAACACCTGCCGCACCGTCTGGCCAAAGCCGGGAGGCAGGTGTTTGGTCTCTATGAGTCCGCCTTCGCAGACGATTACAGCGCGTTCCAGCGTGTTGCGCAATTCGCGCACGTTTCCTGGCCACGAATAAGTCTGGAACATGTTCAGTACGGCCTCACTCACATCCGATACCTTCCGCTCATGTTTCCGGTTCATGTCCGCGAGCAGGCTTTTTACCAAGTCGCGGATATCCTCTTTATGCTCGCGCAGCGACGGCATGTGGATGTTGAAAACGTTCAGACGATAGTAGAGATCCTCACGCAGTTCGCCATTAGAAATAGCTTCGTTAGGAATCTTGTTGGTGGCCGCGAGCACCCGGACGTCGACCGAGGTTTCGACTTTGCTGCCCAACCGCCGCAGCTTGTGATCTTCAAGCACACGCAGCAACTTGGCCTGCGTAGCCACCGGCATCTCGCCGATCTCATCCAGCAGCAAGGTTCCACCCTCCGCCAATTCGAAGCAGCCGACGCGTCGCTCCACCGCTCCGGTGAACGCGCCTTTTTCGTGACCGAAAATTTCGCTCTCGATCAGACTCTCGGGGATGGCAGCGCAATTGATCGGGATAAACGGTTTGGTACGCCGCGGGCTGAGATCGTGGATGGTGCGCGCCACCAATTCCTTGCCGGTTCCACTGGCACCCGTAATCAAAACGGATGCCGTGCTCGGCGCTACCATCTCGATCAGGCGGAATATTTCCTGCATTTCGACCGACGCTCCTACCAGCAGGCCGAGCGCTCCCTTATCACGCAGACGGCGGCGCAACGATTCGTTTTCGGTTCGCGTATTCAGGATCTCGCCGATGTTGGTCAGGATCGAGCGCAGCCGCCGAAAATCGATGGGCTTCTCGATGTAATCCTGAACCCCGAGACGGCCGGCATGGAAGGCGGTGTCGGTCGCCTTTTGTGCAGTGACCATAACCACCGCTATCGATTGCGATAGGTCGCCCAGTTTCTCAACCAACTCCATGCCGCCCATGCGCGGCATCTTCACGTCCGTGATCACGATGGACGGCCCAAAAACGGAAACTTTCTCCAGGGCTTCCATGCCGTCGGCGGCGGTGTCGGTACGATAACCCCATCCCGAGACCAGTTCGGCAAGTCCGGTGCGCTCGTTTTCTTCGTCTTCGACAATCAACACGCGTTCCTGTGCCATATCTCTCTTTGTTCGTCCTCGACGATGGTCCCAACACATTATTCAGGGAAGCGCGCCGCCCCGCAACTCGTCTATGGAAAGTTGAATATCAATTTGAGATGGCTCTGCTGTTGAGCAAACGAATACCTGCCTAGTGAACTATCCTAAAAAAATGCACAAATTTATGGTTCCTCTTTTGCAAAAGTGGCCGCTTGCTGTAGAATTCGGTGTTTCCTAGGGTGCACCTATCCGTGCGTGCCGTAAGACTTTATTGAT
Organism: uncultured Acidobacteriaceae bacterium; assembly: GCA_963807725.1. Taxonomy (GTDB): domain Bacteria; phylum Acidobacteriota; class Terriglobia; order Terriglobales; family Acidobacteriaceae; genus Acidiflorens. The sequence goes on along the minus strand of CAWECL010000009.1, from coordinate 147,558 downwards.
TCCAGTTTTCTTAAATAGATTGCAGTGGATTTGATTCGGAGGAACTCAATGTCACTTAGTCGCGAAAATTTCCGGAGGTGCGCGAGTGCCGCGCTCATCCTGGCCATCGTTCTGCTGGCGCTACCAGCGTTGGTGAGCGCACAAACCCTGCGGACATCAGACGATACCGTGCCGAGATGGGAGTGGTTCGTCGGTTATCAGTGGTGGAACCCGGGCGGCAACATTCCCGATGGCAACACACCGCCTGACGCCATAAAAGCGCCGTCGTCCGCGCGCGGACTCGGTACTAATCTTTCTTACAACTTCACTAAGTATCTTGCCCTCGAAGGCAACTACGGCGTGAACTGGCGCAACGGCAACACGGGATATCTGGAAAACGCCTTCAACTTCGGACCAAAGGTCACCTATCGTGGCGATGGCGTCGACTTCTTTGTGCACACGCTGGTTGGCGTGCAACGCCTGAATTCGGATTTCAACCAGTCCACCACTGGCGTCGGCGCACTTCTCGGCGGCGGCATGGATCTGAAATTGTGGCCGCAGGTTACCCTCCGACTGTTTGAAGCTGATTACCAGCTGGGCCGCGAAAATTTCTCGGCTGAAGTCGGTCCTGATAACAGCGCGTTGCGACGCCAGACTTTCAATGGCGTCCGTCTGACCACCGGATTGGTTTTCAATTTCGGCAGTCTGGCTCCGCCGGCTCTGGTGGCGGCGGCTTGCACGGTGGCGAATCCTGAAGTGATGGTCGGCGAACCAGTACACGCGACCGTCGCCGGCAGCAACTTCAATCCTAAGCACGCGCTTACCTACACCTGGGCCAGCACCGGCGGCAAGATCGAGGGCAAGGACACGGGCGCCAGCATCGACACGAATGGTGTCAGCGGAGGCGGCTACACGGTCACCGCGACCATCACCGATCCGAAGTCCAAGACCAACAACACCGCCAGCTGTACCGGCAATTTCACGGTGAAAGAACCGCCGAAGAACCCGCCGCAGATTTCTTGCTCGGTGAGCCCGACGACGGTCCAGACCGGAACCCCGGCCACCATCTCCTGCACTTGCACCAGCCCGGACAACGTTCCGGTAACGGTGGGTGGATGGACGGCGAGCGGCGGCAGCATTTCAGGCAGCGGCAATACCGCGACCCTGAATACGACCGGCGCCTCATCCGGCCCCATAACCATAGGCGCGACTTGTACCGATTCGCGCGGCCTCACTGCTTCGGCTTCGAGCTCCGTGACGGTTGAAAATCCGCCACCCCCGCCGCCGCAAGCGAGCAAGGTTAACGAGTGCGCGTACCCGAACGTCAAGAAGCCGTGGCGTGTGGACAACACCTGTAAGGCTGAGCTGGACGATGTTGCATTGAAACTGCAGCAGGATCCGGACGCCAAACTGGTTGTGGTCGGCAACGCTGATCCGGCGGAAGTCACCAAATCGAAGCACAAGAATTTGGCGGCTGAACGCGCGGTCGACGTGAAGGCCTATCTCTCGGGAGGCGAAGCGAAACAGAACATCGACGCCAGCCGCATCGAGACCCGCACTGGAAATGCCGGCACCATGACTTCGGAACAGTGGATCGTTCCGGCAGGTGCGACCTTCCCTGAGGCTGGCAGCACCACGCCGGTCGACGAAACGAAGGTGATGGCGATTCCGGATCATCCGAAACCGGCGGCCAAGAAAGCGGTAAAAAAGGCGCATTAAACAATGAGGTGAGAAAGTACCAAGGGCCGGTGGGGTTTACCCCGCCGGCCTTTTTCACTTTGGCCTTCAGTAACCTTGTCCCGGCCGTGCTAGCCTTATCTAATGTGAAACGCAGGCGAATATTATTCGCTGGGGGCAATCTACGCGCATGAATTCCACAGGGAAACAGAAGTTACTCAGAACAAGTTTGCTGGTTTTCGCGGTCTGTCTGTTAAGCACCGCGTTGCTGGCCTCGGGGCCGTGGCAAGTGTTAGGGCCGGACGGAGGCGATGCGCGCAGCCTGGCTTATGACGCGCACAATCCAGACCACATTCTGCTCGGTACCAGCACCGGCCAGATGTTTACCTCGAATGATGGCGGACGCAACTGGTCGCGACTGGCTCGTTTGGGCGGCGACGAATTTGTGCTCGACCACATTTCCATCGATCCGCAGGATTCCAACCGCATTTATGTTTCGGCGTGGAGTTCGTCGGGCCAGCAGGTCGGCGAAATTTTCCGCTCGGTTGACGGCGGCGCTAACTGGAAGACCTTGCCTGCCATGCACGGCAAGTCAATCCGCGCCATGCACTTGTTCAAGGGCAATTCCAACGTCATCGTGGCCGGCGCGCTCGATGGCGTCTTCCGCAGCAAAGACGGCGGCGATACCTGGCAGCAACTGTCACCCGCAAACTCCGCCGAGATCAAGAATATCGAATCCATCGCGGTCGATCCCAAGGATTCCGACACCGTCTATGCCGGAACCTGGCATTTGGCCTGGAAGACTTCCGACGGCGGCGCCAACTGGCAGCACATTAATAAAGGAATGATCGACGACTCCGATGTGTTCTCGGTGATCGTCGACCATGACAATCCTTCGGTCGTGTTCGCGAGCGCTTGCTCGGGAATCTACAAGAGCGAGACCGCAGGCAACTCGTTCTCGAAGATACAGGGCATTCCGTTTTCGGCCCGCCGCACCCGCGTGCTGAGGCAGGATCCGACGAACGAAAACATCGTCTATGCCGGAACCACTGAAGGTCTGTGGAAGACGATGGATCTCGGCAAGACCTGGAAGCGCGTCAGCAGTCCCGATGTCGTCGTCAATGACGTGATGATCGATCCCCGGGATTCCAAAAAAGTATTGCTGGCGACCGACCGCAGCGGCGTTATGGCCTCGGTGGACGGCACCGCTAGCTGGAGCCCTTCCAACAAGGGCTACGCGCATCGCTATGTGTCTGCGATCCTCGCCGACAACAAGGATGTCAACACGCTCTACGTTGGCGTCGTGAACGATCGTGAATTCGGCGGCGTGTTCTATTCGAAAGATGCCGGACAGCACTGGCTGCAGAAAGCGGCCGGACTGGGCGGCAAAGACGTATTCGCTCTGAAGCAGGCGGCCAGCGGAACGCTGGTTGCCGGCACCAACCACGGCATGTATTCGCTCGACCGCAATGGCAGCGAATGGCATCCCATGAACGTTTTGGTCGTCGAGTCGAGCGTGATCGTTCCACGCAAGGGATCGCGCAAGGCACGCACCACCACCAGCATCCAGAAGTCGCATCTTGAATCGCGAGTCAATGATCTGGAACTCGGTTCCGGAAAGTGGCTTGCGGCAACCAGTACCGGGGTCTACACCAGCGCCGACCAGGGTAAAACCTGGAAGGGTGGACAGATTCTGGCCCAGACGGATTTCGTCTCCGTGCGAGCCGAAGGGGCCACATGGGTGGCCGCCACGCACTCCAGCGTGCTGGTCTCGAATGACAGCGGATCGACCTGGAAGCTGGCCGCTCTGCCTGCTTATGTCGTCAGCATCCGTAGCGCGGCTATCGCGTCCAGCAGCCAGATCATGATTGCTTCCCGCGAGGGCGCGTTCCGCAGTGGGGATGGCGGCGCGACCTGGGAGCACGTAGTGAACGGCATCCCCGGCAAGGACATCAGCTCTGTCAGCTTCGATGCCACGCACAAGCGTTTGCTAGCCACCAGCGACGCAACCGGCGTGATCTTCGAAAGCAGCGACGGCGGACGTTCCTGGCAGCGCGGTCCCGACAGCGGATTCCCGCTGCGCCGGGTTAGCGTCATCGGCGGCCGGTTCGTGGGCGCGACTCCGTTTGACGGCGTCATCCTGCAACCGGAAAATGAGTCCATCAGCGCTGCGGCCGAGGCTGGCAGCACCGAGTAGGACTGAATTCAACCTAGACAGTGACCGGGGAGGCGGAGACGCCTTCCCGGTTTTTCTTTGTGGCGGACGGCTGGTTGCATTGCGGCGCGGCTTGCGTTACTGCCGGCGGTGGGAAACAATTCTGTTGACATCTTATGTCCACTTTCTGCCGACTTGCGGTTGTGCTTTGTCTCATCCTTGCTGGACTAAGTTCGCCGGCCGCTGCGGTGGCTGACCAGGAGCCGACGACTGGTCCTGCGAATCCGGCCGGACAAACTCAGGCCGCACCAGCTCCCAGCGAGAGTGCTCCAGCTGAAGCTCAAACCGTGCAGGAAAAACCGCCGCCCGCGCCAAACAAAGGCACCGCCAGTTCGACAACCGCAGCCAGGAAGCGGCGAAGACGCCCCCCGCCTGCGTCAGATGGCGCTCCGAAGAAGATTGTGGTGCGCGAGGGTGGGGCGAGTGAACCCGACGCACAGATTGAGCCCGACATCACTCCCGAGGAAGCCGCACGCAAACGCCAAAATGCAGTGCAGTTGCTGGCCTCGACGGACTACGAGCTAAAGCGGTTGGCGGGACGCACCTTGGACGCAGGCCAGCAGGAGACAGTCGGGCAAATCCGCAACTATATGAACGGAGTGCGCGCCGCCCTGAAAGAGGGCAATGTGGGGCGAGCCAACACCCTGGCGGAGAAAGCGCATCTGCTAGCGGACGATCTGGCGAAGCACTAGCTCGAGCATTCCGAGCCTCGTCTCTACTTTCGTCCCTCGCGCTTTTGCGCTACGACCAACCCGCGCGGCGTAGGCAATAACACTACCGAAACCAGTCCGTCCCGCTCAAGTTTGAGCGCAGCCTCGCGCACGATTTTCAAATGCGAACTGGCGTCGTGCATCAGGATTAATCCGTAGGGATTGATTTGCGGCAGAAAGCGGCGAATTTCCTGCTCGCGGATAGGCATGTCGCTGTCGCTGAAAAAAAGATCGATCGTGCCCTCGACTTTCATTTCGAGGCTCGATTGATTACGCAGTTCGATCCAATCAGCTAACCCAGAGGCCTGAATTCGGGCCTTGGCGTTCTCGTAAACTTCAAAGTCATACTCGCAGGTAATGACGCGCCCGCGTCCGTTCGCCTTTAATCCCTCGGCGATCCAAAGTGTGCTTATGCCGCTGAACGTTCCGGTCTCGACCACCAGTTCTGGCTTGATCGTGGTGACGACGGTGCGCAGAAATTCCAGCACCTCGGCTTCGGCCGTCATCGAATCGAACATCTGCCAGCGGTCCGGGTGCGGACACTCCGGCGTCGGGCGATGATATTCCGGCTGCAGTTGATCGCCGCTGCGCTCGATCTGGCGCAGGATGCGGCGCTCCTGCTTCTCTTTTTTAAAAAGGCGGCGAAGGCTGAGGGACATTGTAGAGAGAATTTTACCGCTTCCTACTCACTCGTGAAGTAATCCACCGTGACGGGATTTTCAAACAGCGAGTAATCCCGCGTCACCACTGTGATGCCAGTCTCCGTGACGAAATAGCGTTCGCGATCGGCTTCCACATCGTAGCCGATCGTTGTGCCTTCCGGGATATGAACGTCACGGTCGATAATCGCTTTGCGGATGCGGCAACTGCGTCCCACATTAACGTGTGAGAACAAGATACTGCTTTCGATTTCAGAGTAGGAATTAACCCGCACATCGGGCGATAAGACGCTGCTCTGGACCGATCCTCCGGAAATAATGCACCCGGAGGAGACCAGGGAATCCAGCGCGCGGCCAGTGCGTCCACTTTCGGCGAATACGAATTTTGCCGGGGGATACTGGCGCTGATGGGTGCGAATTGGCCACTGATCATCGTAAAGATTGAACACCGGAGACACCGAAACCAGGTCCATGTTCGCTTCGTAATAAGCTTCGAGTGTGCCCACGTCGCGCCAGTAGAGGGCTTCTTTTTTATTTTCGTCGACAAAATTGAACGCATAGACGCGATAGTTCTCGAGCATTTTGGGCAAAATATTCTTGCCGAAATCGTGGCTTGAATTAGGATCTTCGGCGTCCCTCAGCAGCACCGGAATCAGCACATCCGTATTGAAAATATAGATGCCCATCGATGCTGAAATCTTGGTCGGATCGTAAGGGGATCGCAGCTCCGTCGTCTGCGGCTTCTCCACAAAGTTCGCGATGCGATGATCGCTCGCGATGTCAACCACGCCAAAATGGCGGCATTCCGACGGATCGGTGGTCAAGGTCGCAACGGTGACATCGGCTCCAGCTTCCTGGTGCTGCTTGAGCATGCGTCCGTAATTCATTTTGTAGATGTGGTCGCCAGAAAGAATCATCACGTACTTCGGCTGCTCAGAGCCAATCGAATAAATGTTCTGATAAACAGCGTCCGCGGTCCCCATGTACCAGTTCTCGCTGACTCGCTTCATCGGCGGCAGAATTTCAATGAATTCGCCAATCTCGCGTCCAAAAATATTCCAGCCTTCGCGAATCTGACGATTGAGCGAGAGCGCCTTGTATTGCGTCAGGATATAAACGCGGCGCAGGCCGGAGTTCACGCAGTTTGAAAGCGTGATATCGATGATGCGGTAAATGCCGCCGAACGTCACAGCAGGCTTGGCGCGGTCACGGGTGAGGGGATAGAGGCGCTCTCCGGCGCCTCCGGCGAGCAGGATTCCGAGCGTATCTTTCATTGAGACACCGTTATCGGCACACCCTATAGATGCAGCGCTTAACAGGGACGCTGCCCCAGGGTCAACGCGAAATACTAGCACAAGGGTGAAAATTTAACGGTAGGAAGAACTTCAGCAGCAGTGGTGGAGAGCCGGGCGTAATCCGCCCGGCTCTGCAGTACCCAAACCTAGCAGTGGACGATCTTATCGCTCTTGATGCCGCGAGTGGCGTTGCGTGAATCGACGATCAGTTTCGAATCGTTCACGATCTTCTTGTAGTCGTAGTCAGTATGATCGGTGACGATGAGCACGCAATCGTACTGCCCGAGATTGTCGAGCGAAGTGCATTTCATCTGCAGATCGTATTTGCGGCCGCGTCCGACGAAGGGGAAGTATGGGTCGTTGTAGCTGACCGTGGCTCCCTCTTTTTGCAGCAGTTCGATGATGGTGAGTGCGGGCGATTCGCGGAGATCGTCAATATCTCTCTTGTAGGCGACGCCGAGCACCAGAATCTTGGATCCGTTAATCGCTTTCTTCTGGCGGTTGAGCGCCGAGATCGTCGAAGCGATCACGTTGTAGGGCATGGCGACGTTGATTTCGCCCGCCAGTTCGATGAAACGGGTGCGGAAATCGAATTCCTTCGCCTTCCACGAAAGATAGAAAGGATCAACCGGAATGCAGTGTCCCCCCAGTCCCGGGCCGGGATAAAACGGATGGAATCCGAAAGGCTTGGTGGCAGCCGCGTCGATGATCTCCCAGATATTGAGATCCATGCGCAGGCAGAGCATCTTGAGTTCATTGACCAGCGCGATGTTGACGCAGCGATAGATATTCTCCAGCAACTTGGTCATCTCCGCAGCCGCTGGCGAAGAAACAGGCACGGTGCGGCGAAAAATCGAGCCATAAAGTCCGGCCGCGATTTCGCTGGCCTGGGTATCGAGTCCGCCAATTACTTTGGGAATATCGTGACGAGCCACGGTGGTGTTGCCCGGATCCTCGCGCTCGGGTGAGAACGCGACCCAGAATTCGTTGTCGCCGGCCGTACCCTTTGCGCGAAGCCTTGAGGCCGGCTTTGTTTTCTTTTTCGAGAATCGGAATCAGAACTTCTTCCGTCGTACCTGGATAGGTCGTGCTCTCGAGAATGACGATCTGCCCCGCGCGCAAATACGGCGCGACGGACCGCGCAGTATCGGTGATGTAGCTGAGATCCGGCTCGTGGTACTCATTCAGGGGCGTCGGGACGCAAATGATGATCGCATCCATGGCCGTGATCTTCGAATAATCGGCGGTGGCTTTGAAGCCATGGGCCTTGGCCGCCGCGATTTCTTCCGGCGTGATGCGGAAAATGTAGGTGCCGCCGTTGTCGAGGGTGTCGATCTTCTTTTGATCGATATCGAACCCGGTGACGGGAAACTTCTGCTCGCTATAGAGCAAAGCCAGCGGCAATCCGACATAGCCGAGGCCGATAATTCCGACGCGGGCCTGGCGCGCATCGATGCGGCCTTTCAGGTCGGTAAAAAGGGAAGAAGCGATGAGCTGAGTATTCATAATCGAACGTTAATTCTAGCACTCGAACCCAGCCGCTAGGCCGCGGAAAATGCCACTGTCACATGATTTTCACGCAGTTTATGCCCGTTCTTAATGCTCCAGATTGCGACCTTGATTACTCTGGTAATCGAATTCGCGTGTGGAACGGTTTCCTTAGTAACATGCGGATGAGATGCGAAATGAGATGCGTTTTTTTCGGCGATTTGCTTTAGTGCTGGTGGTCATTATTGTTGTCTGCGCGTTTGCCAGCCGGGCAGCGCGCTTTTTGGTGGTCGACGAACCGCAACCATCCGATGTCATCATTGTTCTGGCCGGAGAAACTCATGTTCGTCCCGCTCGCGCTCTCGAATTGCTGCGCCAGGGAATTGCGCCGCACGTCTTCATCGATGCCGAACAGCGCAACCTGATTTACGGCGAGCAACTCATTGACATCCTGCAAAGATATTTAGACAGCTTGCCGGAGTCGAGCCGCGTCTCGGTGTGTCCTATCTATGGATTCTCCACCAATGCGGAGGTCGAGGACGTGAGCCGCTGCTTGCAAGTGATGCGAGCACATCGCGTGTTGATCGTCACTTCCGACTATCACACGCGTCGCGCCTCGATGATCTTTCGTCATCGCCTGCCGCAATATCAGTTCAGCACCGCAGGAGCGCGTAATTCCTCGGAATTCGGCGATGCCTGGTGGACCAATCGCGAATGGGCTAAGACCACTTTCGACGAATGGACGAAGTTGATCTGGTGGCAGGCGGTGGATCGCTGGAAGTAAGCCGATACGATGACCGATTCCTGCGCTTGTGCGATAGTCTAAGAGCTCTTCTAATTTCTTGGAGGTTTCATGGCTCGAGTAACGATAACGGTGCGCCCCTATGGTTCATTGCGTGTCGAGGATCCTGACGGCGTGATCGATATGGTAGACGCCGACGGCAAGAAGTACGATCTGACCGGCAAAACTGCATTTTCTCTCTGCCGCTGCGGTGCGTCCGCCAATAAACCGTTTTGCGATGGCAGCCACAAAATCGCTACACCGGCGCCCGACGCAACGGTCAAGATTGGCGGCTGATCTCCGTACGGTCTAGACTCAAACTCTACTTTTCATCCCGAGCGGAGCGAGGGATCTACAGGTTCTCGCTGCAGCACTGCTTCCCGCTTCGCCTCAATACTCGAAGCTATTACCTAACTGGTAACGCGCTGTGCGAATACCCGTGCTCCAGATTTTCTTGTGGTCTAGCATAGTCGGTGGAGAAGTGTCGCCTGCGCTGACTCTATGGGCCCATCGACCAAACCACAGCACGCGATTCGGCGCAGCACTCGCTTGCCGCTCGAGGTTCCGGTGTTGGTCACGAGCCTCGATGACAGCCAGCCGTTCTCGGAGCGCTGCAGCACCACTCTGGTGAACGCGCACGGATGCGGCATGATTGTGGCCCGCGCCATTCCCCAGGGTATCCGGGTCAGGCTCGAAATTGTTTCCGCCATGCGCCACACTACGGCGCGCGTAGCCGAAGTTGTGCCGCTCGGTGGCAACCCCGAGACTTGGCTGGTCGGTTTGGAACTTGATGTTCCCGGAAATTTCTGGGGAATCGAATACGCGCCTTCCGATTGGAAGATCGAAGAGGCGAACTTAGTTCCCGAAACACCACCCGCAAAACAGTCGACAAAAGAATCGACCGATGACAAAGCCCCGGCCACTGCGCCTCCGGCCCGTTCCCGGCGCTGGAGGCTGACCGACATCAGCGCCGGCGCGTGCTATCTGGAGACAGCTGATCCGTTGCCCGCAAACATCCCCGTTCTATTGAGCATCCGGGCAGCGAACGAAGAATGTCTTCTTGAAGGAGTGGTGCGGGTGTCGCATCCGCAAACTGGCATGGGAATCCAGTTTGATCGCACATCTGATCTAACAACAGAGGAGGATCTGAGCACAAAAGTGGAAGGGCTGATCGCCCGCCTCACCAGCTCCCGTGAAGTTCCGCGAATTTTTGTTGGACGCAAGGAAGACGCCAAAGGGAATCGGCGCGCAGTAACGGCGACCAGTCCCCCGAACGGCGCAGGCGAGAATGACGTGCCTCCCGACGCTCCCGACCCCTTGCTGGAGTTGATTCGCCAGGGCGCGTCGTTAAACGTGGAGCAGTTTCAGAACGACTTGCGGGCCCAACGCTTGGGTAAGCGCCGCGATCCTCGAATCGATCTAACCTTGCCCGTGTTGTTGACGGGCACGGATGTCACGGGTCGTCCTTTGGATCAGCGCGTGACTACGCTCAATATCAGCCGCCGCGGCGCGCTTTTGGTCGGTATCCACGGGATGCTCGATCCGGGAGCCAAAGTTTCTCTTACGCGCGTGCAGAAGAAAGAGCAGTTTCGAGTTGCGTGGGTTGGAGCGCAGGACACCCCGAAAGCGGGCCAGATCGGAGTTGCCGCAGTCGATCCGAATACTTCCTTTTGGGATGAAATCCTCAACGCGACCGCCCAGTCCGGGCTGGAGCTGGCGAACCTGCGCGGGAACGACGCCGGGTCCGCGCCGTGAAGTTCGAGAAATTGGCCATACCAACCGTCTCACGCCGACTTTGTGTCGGCGAGCTAAAGCTGCGCAGCTAGTGATACACTCCCTCGCCGGAGGCATTTGTGTCCGACGAATTTGTGTCCAGGAGACATGACCGCGCGCTTGGCATGGGCGCGAAGATCACCCGCCGAGATTTTCTAAACGGAGTGGCCATTGCCGCCGGAGCGGCGATGATTCCGCCCGAAATGTGGGCTGCGGCTGCCCCCGATCTGGAAGAGCAAGACGCTCCCGGCTACTATCCTCCCGCCAAAACCGGCCTGCGCGGAAGCCACGTCGGCTCGTTTGAAACCATGCACAAGGTTCGCGACGGAGTCTTCTGGGACGAGTCTCCTAAGCCCACAGATACAGGCGAATCCTACGATCTGGTGATCGTTGGCGGAGGCATCAGCGGGCTGGCTGCGGCCCATTTTTTTCGGAAGACAGCGGGCGACCAAGCGCGCGTTCTGATTCTTGATAACCACGATGACTTCGGCGGCCATGCCAAGCGCAACGAATTCCACGGCTCTGGCCCGATGCGGCTGGGATTCGGCGGAACGTTCTCCATCGAAAGCCCGGCGCCCTATAGCGTGGTCGCAAAAAGCCTGATCGAAGAACTTGGAATTGACGTACCGTCTTATCCCAAATATGTCAGCCACGATCTTTACAGGTCATTCGATCTGAAGCCGCGAATTTTCTTCGACAAAGAAACATTCGGTGCCGACAAACTGGTCGCGAACGCCGTGCATACCGGAGGCGATGAAAGCGGGCTCGGAGATACCGCTGCGTCCGCCGACCTCCGAGATTTTCTCAAAGACGCTCCGCTGTCCGATAAAGCCAAGCAGGATTTTCAGCGCCTGCATACCGAACAGAAAGATTATTTCCCCGGTCTGACTTCTGACGAGAAGAAGACTCGTCTGGCGCGGGTCAGCTACGCAAAATACCTGACCGGAACGCTGGGCGTGAGCGATGAAATTGTGAAGTTGTTGCAGGCCTTCCCGCATCCGCTCTTCGGAGTAGGCATCGATGCCGTCGCCGCGCAGGACGCGTGGGGCCTCGGTTTGCCCGGATTCAGCGGGCTTCAACTCGATCCCGCGCCGGGCAAGGCGATGAATCGGGACTGCATTCCGAACGCCGAGGCGGAGAAATACTTTTTCCATTTCCCCGACGGCAACGCGTCGATTGCTCGTTTGCTGGTGCGCAAACTAATTCCGGCCGCGATTCCCGGAAATTCAGTCACAGATGTGATCACGGCCACAGCCGATTATTCCAAACTCGACCAGCCGTCATCCGCGGTGCGCATTCGTTTGAACAGCACGGTCGTCAAAGTAAATCATCGCGGTGATCCGGCGACCGCCAAAGAAGTCGAAGTCAGCTATGTCACAGCCGGCAAGCTCAAAACTATTCGCGCCGCGAATTGCATCCTCGCGTGCTGGCATGTGGTGATCCCTTATATCGCGGCGGAATTGCCTGACGCGCAGAAGCAAGCGCTCGCGTCCGCGCAGAAAGTCCCTTTGCTCTATACCAACGTTTTGATTCGCAACTGGACCGCATTTCAGAAACTCGGTACGCGCGCGGTCTATTGTCCGGGCATGTACCACACCAGCGTAAATCTGGATCTCCCCGTCAGCATCGGCGGCTATGAATGCACCAAGAAGCCTGACGATCCCGATCGTGGTGCATATGATGAAAGCGGCGTGCAAGCCCGGACTGCCCGCCCGCGATCAGCACAGAATGGGACGCATCCAGCTCTACAGCACGACCTTCGAAACTTACGAGCGCAATATCCGCGATCAGCTGCAGCGCATCCTCGGTCCCGGAGGATTCGATCCCGCGCGTGACATTCTGGAGATCACCGTCAACCGCTGGCCGCACGGTTACGCTTATGAATACAATTCTTTGTTCGACGAGTTCTGGTTGAACGGCACGGAAACGCCGTGCGAATTGGCACGCAAGCCGTTTGGACGCCTCGCGATCGCGAACGCCGACGCCGGCGCATACGCCTACACCGATTGCGCGATTGATCACGCATACCGCGCGGTACAGGAATTGAAAAAGAGCTAGTGCGGCGTGGCGCACGGGCGGGGTGCCCGCACCACACGAATCTCAGGAGATTGTCATGGTGAAACGTGCAAAGTCGCAGCCGCGGGCAAGCCGTCCCTTCGCACCCGGCTACGGCATTGTTGGAGCAAAAGAAGGCAAAGGCCTTTTGACGTGGACGTGGGTCGCAAAGAAGATGAACGTGTGCCACACGTTCTGGCTGGCCACAATTCACGCGCAACAGGGAACGCCGCATGTGATGCCGGTCTGGGGAGTTTGGGTCGATGGCGCTTTCTTCTTCTCGACCGGACGCAAATCACGCAAAGGACAAAATCTCGCTGCCAATCCAGCTTGCACCGTTGCCAATGATCATGGGGAAGAAGCTGTGATTGTGGAGGGAATAGCTACGCCAATGGAAGATGCTTCCACGCTCGAGCGCGTCGCGCGAGCCTACAAGAAGAAATACAAGATGGATCCCCGCGATATGAAAGAGCCGATTTTTTACCTGCGTCCCAACAAGGTCTTCGGCTTCATCGAGAAGAGTTTTCCGAAGTCGGCCACGCGATGGACGTTCTAGTCTACGCCGATCACGCCAGCCGCCGGATTAGCAGCATCGTCTGATCATCGCTCTGCTTGCCGAATTTTAGAGTGCGGGTGCGAAGTCCACTATAAATCTCCGGCAGCGGGTTTTCCGCGCAATTCGCTAATGCCGATTTGAAGTCATCCATCCCGATTTCTCGTTCCTCGGAATCGAAGACTTCAGTGAATCCGTCGGTAATGATCGCGAGCAAATCTCCGGGCTGCACTTGAACTTTCGAAATCGCAAAATTCTGATCCTTAAACATTCCGATCGGAACATTGGAATCGGAGAGTTCGGCGACGTTCCTGCCCTGTTTCTGATAATGAAGAATCGGCAGATGCCCGCCAAGCGCGAAACTTAGATCTCCACTCGTTGCATTTCCGGCCGGCCCGCTAACGTAGGCAAACGTCAAATAATTGGCCGGCGAGGTGACGGGCTGCAGAACGTCGTTCAAGTCGCGCAAAAGATCCTCGGGCCGCTGCAGTTTGGTCAGTTGCATAGAGGCCGCACTCTTGATCATCGACATCACGATGCCCGCCGCCACGCCATGGCCAGACACGTCGGCCACATAGGCGTGCCAGATTCCGTTGCTCTCAACGATATCGAAAAGGTCGCCGCCAACTTCGCTGCTGGGCACCGAGCTGCCAAAGATCTCGAAATTGCCGATTGTCTGGTGTTTCAGCGGGACCAGCGCGCGATGTATTTCCCCCGCCAGCCTCACTTCGGTCTGCGTTCTAAAATAGCGTTTGCCCTCGCGAATCGAGAAGATCACGAACGAGGCGTAGCCCAGCACGATGAGCGAGATTTCCGTCCATCCAAGCAGCACCAGTTTGTGATGCAGTTCAGCAGGATTACCTTCCAGAGACGGGCGGGTTTGCGCGATCGATCCTAGAACGATATTCACCACAAGCTGAATTACCGCCGCAACCGCAATCAGCCAGCCCGTTCTGCTGAACCCCGCATACGCCCACATGATCGCGATCCCGCCGCCAATCACGACCGTCAGGATCATGTCGGGAATCGACTGTGCTCGAAAGCTCATGGTCGAACCGACCAGAACCAGCGATCCGAACAGGCAGAACACTCCCGCGAAAAACAAGATCGACGATGAGAGGGGCATCGTCTTCCACATTCCCGAGTTAGTTTTCCAGGAGTACATGTGTTCTTGATTGCGAGAATATCAATTTACAGGATGATGGGCCGATTCGTTCCAAGATAAGAGAAGATAAGAGAGGTGAGGCGCGGGATCCGTCCCCTACAGCGAGGGGCGTCGCGATATTCGTCGCGCCGACAAATGAGCTCCCGTCAGCAGCAGCATCCCCGATAAAAACGCCCAGAACATCAAACTCACCGAGATGGCGAAGGGCCCATAGACTTCCGCAAAATTCAGGCGTGGCAGCGCGTAAATATACGCGTATTTCAGCGCTTCTGACAGCAATCCCATGATCACCGCCGCCGGCAGCACCGCGCGCGCCGGAACCTTGCCGTTTGGCAACAGCCAGTACACCAGAAAGAAGATCGCGATGCTGGCCAGGATCGAGAAGACTTTCATCGTCACAAAATCCGCCAGGGTCACATACCAGCCGCCGTAACCGTGAAGCAAGCGCTTCACCAGCGGAACGTTTTCCGCCGTCAGTCCAACCGAGAGTAACGCGAGCGATCCGCAGGCAAACACTAGCCCCAGCGAAATCAGTTGATTCTTGAAATAAGAGCGGTTATTACGGAATCCCCAGACACGGTTCAAAGCCACTTCGAGCGGCATAAAAATTCCCGTGGACGTAATCAGCAGCATGGCCAGTGAAAATACCTGCGCCCGATGATGCGCGCTGACCAGCGCATTCAGGTTTCGAATCACGAATTCCTGCCCGGTCGGAATGTAGTCGCGCAACAAACTTTCGACCACGCTATACATCACCTGGGAATGAAACACGTAGCGGATCAGCGTCATCAGCAACAGCAGGAACGGAAAAAACGACAGAATCGCGTTCGCGGCCACCGAAAAAGCGAAGGTGTGGACCTCGGTCCGCAGCAGGTACTGGGCGGTCGAGCGCAGAAGACCGCCCGCCGGAGCGGGCACCAACTCGGCCGCACCCTGGCGCTCCACAATCGTGATGGGAGTGAGAGATGACACTGGTTTCTCAAATATTATCAGACACTTACGGCCGGTCGTCGAGGCACGCAAGGCTCAGTCCATTGGTTCGCTAAGCGCTGATTTGGACCCAAAGGTCACATTTGATTTTTCTCTGTTTTCGAACATTTCGCGCTTGCCAATCGAAATCTTCCTGCTATTATCTGGTGCTTCGTTAGCCGGACCCGGCTGGCGAGCAATCAGGATTGACGTTATCTGTGTTAGCGGTTCCATATCGCGCCTTCGTCTTCGCGGCTCCACAATATTTCGTCGCGGCTAACCGTCCGACGAAATATAAGGGAGCCGTTTCTGTTGGTGCGGCATAGTCCAGTTCGCGGCGGCGTCGACCCGGGTTCTTACCGCCCTTTGAGGGGGTGTGCTGGATCCGTGTGGTGATTCAGGATCCAGGGCAAACAGACAAGCGGCGGAAGAATAATTCTTAGCGACGAGGCGAAAGGAGTTTCTTTGTGAGAGAGAAGGGTACTGTGAAGTGGTTCAACGGGGCGAAGGGATACGGATTCATCCAGCGCTCCACCGGCGAGGATGTCTTCGTGCATTTCTCGGCCATCCAGGAGAACGGCTACCGCTCGCTGAATGAAGGCGAGACCGTCGAGTTCGATCTGCTCAAAGGCCCAAAAGGCTTCCAGGCGGGCAACGTAGTACGAGCGGCTGCGTAAGATTTCTCCAAACCAGTTCGCAAACCCTCTCAGATGTGTAGAGAGGGTTTTTTGTTGGGGGCAAGAAGGTGGACTTCATTCTCTGCGCGTTAACCAATGAGTTAATCACTAACTATTAATCTTGTCTATGTGTACACAGTTGTGTATCATTGGTACCTTGGTGTCATGGCTGAACGGAGTTTTGAATGGGACGAAGAAAAGAACGCGGCCAACATCAAGAATCACGGGATCGATTTTTTGGATGCCGCTTTGATTTTCGAAAACCCGACGCTTGAGGCGATCGACGATCGAGAAGACTACGGCGAGGTGAGATACATCGCGTTTGGGTTATCAGGTGAGACGGTGCTGCAAGTCGTCTACACATGGCGCATACGCCGGCGCGGCGAGAACATCATCCGCATCATTAGTGCCAGGAAAGCAAACCGTTATGACGCCAAAAAATACTACCGTGAGATATTCACTTAGCGCGATAAAAAGGAAAGCCATCCGCGGCGCGAGTAAGACACGCGCCAACGTTCCGGAAGCCCCGGCTGTCGGTGAAGATTTCTGGAAACGCGCCCGAGTCGTTATGCCGAGTGGCAAGACCTCCGTGCATCTGCGCATCGACAGCGATGTATTCGAGTGGTTCAAGAAGCAGGGGGAAGGGCATCTCACGCGGATGAACGCGGTTTTGCGATCGTATGTTGAGGCGCAGAAAGACTGATTTCGGCAAACGGTCTGCTTAGCCGCTTCCAGCGGTAATTTCGCTATGCCATCGATTTTCACGTGGGGCAGGTCATCCTTTGAGCCATCAAAATCCAGAGGGTCGAACTGCGAAAGAAAAATCGCATGATGCCATCGGCTGCTCACCCTTCGAAGGGCACGAAGGTTGAGGCCGCTCACACTGCCGGTTCCGTCAAAGCCCGCAAGGGGCCAGACACCAGCGCCTCTTTAGGACCTCGACGCTCCGTTCATCCATCATGTTGAAACACTTCAAGACCGGGCTCTATCTATTGCGAAAGCCCAACGCGGAAAATGGACGAAGACGGCAACCCACGGCGCAAGTGGTGAGTTTCATCCACCTTCGTACACCCCCCGAAAGAGGTCTAGCAGCCGCATTTAAAATAGAGCCAAGGGGCAAACAAAGTTTGCCGGCCTGCACCGGTTCTTCGACAATTTGAGTAGCCCGGACCCGCAAATCGTGGGAAATAACTTCATAACTCCTTAAGAATGAATTATGTACGAAATTACCCCTTTAGAATCAATTATGTAGCTGTATCTCTATGATTCTAATGGTATGAAAAAAGGGGGGGGTGGGGGGTACAGGTACAGACCGGGAGCATCCCTGACAGAATAGACCGGGCGCATCCCTGACACCGCCAACAGTGGCGAGCGCGAGATTCATAAGGAGTGCATGCCATGGAAAGCGAGCAGCGGCTCGCAAAACGACACCGCGGCCGTCACTCCAAAGCTCCCCTGCTTCAGAGTGAAGGCCGCGAATTGTGCCGATCTGACGTTTTAGAAAATGCTGTCGGCCTTGGTGGTGGTGTCGATGCGGGTTCCAGTAATGTTGCCCTGGACGTGACCCAGCTTGTTGCCGTTTTCGTCATATTGCGTGATGGTGAATGTTCCGGAGAAGCTGTCGCCGGAAGGATCAAGCGCCAGAGTCTCTTTAATGTTGGCGGGTCCGATCAGGTTGCTTCCGGTGCCGTCCCAGGCGGCGGCAAAGTGATTCAGTTTGTATTTGCCGTTTGTGTTCTTCCAGACGCCGAGGCAGAAGTCTCCCGTGACTGGCGACCGGCCGCCGGAGTTCATGATCTCGGTGCCATCGCTATGCCATTGTGAATATCCGGCGTCGATTTCGGTGCCGTCGGGGATGCCTTTGCTGCCTTCGGAGATGAAGTGGACGTGCCAGAATCCGACGATTGGATCCGTGTCGTCTTGCGAGTCTTTGACCGCGATGTAGTCGGCTTGCAGAAGGTGCGCCCGACCGGCGCGGGTGTGTCCGTTGTTATTGCGAGGCGCCTTAGGCTGGCTAACGCCGCCACATTGCGCCAAAGAATTGGGCACCAGCAGGAGCGCGAGTCCCAGCGCACCGAATGAAACCGCCAATTTTCCGAAAATTGTTTTCATGTCGTTCTCCTTGTAAGCCAGCGTTGCCAGCCGCACTGAGATAACCCCGTTCAGCCAATGGACGCAATGCACAGGCGGTGAAGCCGAGGTGAAGAAGAGGTGAAGAACCGCAACTTACTGAAGGGGAATAAGATGCCTGTGGCTCCTGAGTCGTAACTCGATCCGCGCTGCTATACTTTCGGGGCGGGAGGCGTCTCCGGTCGTGGTCAGCGTGTATGAGTTCGGGGACTTTAAGCTCGATTGCGATCGCTTTGAGCTGTACCGAGCGGGCCGTCCCGTAAAGCTGGAACGCAAGCCAATGGAACTCCTCATTCTATTGGCGGCCAGAAACGGACATCTCGTCACCCGCGCCGAAATCGCCGAGCGCCTCTGGGACCGCGAAGTCTTCGTCGACACCGAGCACGGCATCAACACGGCGATACGCAAGATCCGGCAGGTGATCGAGGATGATCCCGAAGATGGCCTCACGCATGAGGGCGAGCAGCCACGTTTCTTGTTCACCGTTACCGGCAAGGGCTACCGCTTTGTGGCCAGTCCGGCGGAAGAAAAATCCAACGGCTCTGGAATCTCGGCGTCACCGGCTTCCGCTATCGCGCCCGTGCCCGCGATCGATCCGTCGACGCCGCCAGTGGCGTCTCCCGCTAGCCCATGGATTGAGCCGCGGGCTGGTTTTCCTTATCGGCCTCTCACCATTGCGCTGATTGCTGTATGCCTCTTGGCAGCAGCTGCGGTCGCGCTCAATTTCGGGGGCGTGCGCGATTTTCTGTTCGCCAGGAATCAGGTTGGCCCCATCCACTCGATTGCTGTGCTGCCACTGTCGAACCTTTCAGGCGAGGCGTCGCAGGATTACTTCGCCGATGGTATGACGGATGAACTCATCACTGCACTCGCCCAGAATCATTCTCTCCGCGTCGTCTCTCGAACGTCTGCCATGCAGTACAAAGGAGTGAATCGGCCCTTGCGTGACATCGCCCGCGAACTTGGCGTGGATGGAATTCTGGAAGGTTCGGTGAACCGTTCGGCAGATCGCGTTCATATCAACCTGCAGTTGATCCATGCGCCCACCGATACTCACGTC
Source organism: uncultured Acidobacteriaceae bacterium (assembly GCA_963807725.1). GTDB lineage: Bacteria > Acidobacteriota > Terriglobia > Terriglobales > Acidobacteriaceae > Acidiflorens. The sequence goes on along the minus strand of CAWECL010000009.1, from coordinate 128,372 downwards.
TGGGCGCAAAGTTATGACCGCGACCTGAACGGAGCGCTCGCCCTTCCTCAGGAGGTCTCGCAGATCATCGCCACTCGGGCCAAGATCGGCACGGCTCCCGCAAAGCCGCAGCGTTACATCAACCCAGAGGCGCACGATGCCTATTTGCATGGACGTTATCTGTGGTTTGCAACGTATGATTTCGAGCAAAGCAAGAAATACTTCGAAAAAGCGATCCAGCTGCAACCTGACTACGCCGCCGCCTGGGACGGCCTCGGCGACAGTTACGCGGCGATGGCGGTCAGCGGACGTGTTACCCCTCAGGAAGGTTTCCCGAAGGCCGAGGCTGACGTCCGCAAGGCACTGGGGTTGGACGATTCTCTTCCCGAGGTGCACAACTCCATGGCGGCGATTTACTTTTTTGATAAGTGGGACTGGCAACGGGCCGACGCCGAGTCACGGCGGGCGATCGAATTGAATCCGAATTACGCCGAGGCACGGTATATCCATGCCTACATTCTGTTGGCGCTGAACCGCGACGCCGACGCACTCGAGGAACAAAAACGGTCCACGGAGATCGATCCGTTTGAACGCCCCGAAACACTCGGGGAGATGTATAGCGCGCTCCGCCAGTACGACGCGGCGATCAACGATTTTCAGTTGCGGGTGCAGGCGCAGCCCACCAACGCATTTCTTCATTTCGGCCTGTCGAAAGCTTATTGGCTGAAGGGCATGTGGAAGGAGTCAGAAGACGAACTCGAAAAAGCGCTGAGCACTTCTGGCAGGTCAAAAGAGGCCGATGCATATCACATCGCGTTCGAGCACGGCGGTGAAGAAGCGGTCGAAAGATTGGGAGTCGAAGCGGCAAAAAACCACGTCGCCAAAGAACACGTCGGCTCCTATGAACTGGCGAGTGCCTATGCCTACGCCGGACAAAAAGAACAGGCTTTAAAATATCTGGAAACGGCTTATCGAGAACGCTGCCCGAACATGGTGTTTTTGACACATGATGCCGTCTTCGATTTTGTGAGTTCCGATCCGCGCTATCTCGACTTGGTGAAAAAAGTCGGATTGATCCCCTGGAGTCAATCCGCGACCCTGCCACGCTGATTGTTCCAGCGGTTCGCGGTTCGGTTGGCCGTTTAAACAGTCTTGATATCCAGACTCCGCCAGAGATACCAGCAAGCCACGGACCGGTAAGGCGACCACGGCTTCGCGATCTTCTCCATCACGGCTGGTTTTGGCCACTTACGTTTTTTGTAGTGCTTCTTTATCGCGGCCTGTATCCCGTAATCGCCGGTCGGCAGAATATCTGGACGCCGCAGCGAGAACATCAGGAACATGTGTGCGGTCCACACTCCTACTCCTTTGACCTGGGTCAGGTGCGCGATTACTTCCTCTTCCGGCAAGTCGGGCATGCGCTCGAATTCCATTAGTCCAGCCGCGGTCTTCTCCGAGAGATCGCGAAGATACGATGTCTTCTGGCGCGACAGTCCGACGGCGCGCATCTCGGCATCGGTTAGCTTCAGGATGCCTTCGGGCGTCAGCGGATCGCCTGCTGCATCCGTGAAGCGCTTGAAAATTGTGGCCGCCGCCTTGCCGTTCAACTGCTGATAGAGGATCGATTCCGCCAGAGTGTGAAATGTAGGCTCGTTGTATTGGACGCGGTAGCTGCCGACCTGCTCGATGATGGCGGCCATGACGGGGTCGGATTTCTTCAGATGATGGACGGCTTTGCGGTGATTCGCTTGGGCCAAGGTTGATTGCTCCCCGATAAAGATCGTCGGAAAGCTTAGCATATGGGCGAAGGTAAAGCGAATACTGCAACATCCGCCGTGGAGAAGTGGCGCAAAGAAAAAGCGGGGACCACGAAGGGCACGAAGTAATCACGACGGACAATCGTCTCGTCCGCGGCTGAACACTTTGGTAGTGACTCAATTTACGAAGGAAAGTGGAAGTGCACATCGTGCCGCGAGGCGACAGGTGTGCCATCGAGCGTGGCGGGTTGGTAGTGCCAGCGGCGCAACGTGGCCTCGATCTTTTCATCGATGCCGTGGCCAATCGCCTGCACGATCTTGGTCTCGACGACTTTGCCGGTGGAGTCGATCGTCACTTCAATCACAACGTCTCCCACCAGATCGTGGGGCAACTCGGCGCGATCGACGGGAGGATCTGGATAGATGGTCGGATAAGCGACGTGCACCTCGTGACCAGTAATCGGGCCGTCCAGCACGGTGCCGAGCGGAGATCCGGCGTGCGAGTTGCGGTCGCCTGAGTCCGCATCAGCGATCACCTGCTGCTGTTGTGGCTCTGGAGCAGGTCGTGGCAACTGGTGCTTCGGTTGCGGTCGCTGTTTGTTGGCGCGCGGAAAGAGCAGCTTCGCGGGATCTGGAGAGCTGTTGTCGCTCGCGTCCGGCGGAACGTAGACGAGTTGATAGGTATGAGAGCCGTCGCCATAGGCGAGCCAGGTTGGAGTGACGTCAATAAGTTGAGGATTGTGAAGTACGATTACGGCCAGGACGAGCAAATGCGCGGCGACCGACACTTCTACCGCACGATAGCGGCGTAACCTCGAATTCGTCGGTTGCAGACCAGTAAACACGTCAACCTTCAGTCTACTGGATTGACGTGCCGGGAGTGAAAAGGTTTTGTGGGGACGGCGTTACCAACCGTCCCCGTAAGCGTCTTAGGAACCGGCTTGCTGCTCGGCCATGTCGCCGATTACGGGCAGCTTGAACATCTGTCCCTGATAGGCCTTGAGGACCAGAATCAGCCAGATGACAAAGCCGACCAGGCTAACCAGGGGCCAAATCAGGACTGTGGCCCATCCCAGGAATGGGATGTGGGCGATGAAGGATAGGCCGATCCAGAGGACGGTCCACGCGACCGCGAAGAAGAGACACTGGAAGGCGTGGAAGCGGACGAAGCGCTTCTTGTTGAACGGCTCGACGACCAGAAACACGATCGCCGGAATAATGGTCACGTACGCTAGTGCTCCAGCCACATTATCGGCAAGTCCAGCGCCAGCCGGAGCGGCCGCCACAGCGCCTCCGGCACACTTTGGACAGCCTGCGCCATCCGCGATCTGGGTTCCACAGGTCGGACAAAACGCCACAGGGGGCCTCCTTAAATGACGACAGGGCACGGTAGCAGAATGATGGGTCGTGCGCAATGGAAATGCTCGACTGGCGGCCATTGTGGAGGCGGAAATTTTGCGATGCTTCGAGGCAGGACGATTCGCAGAGCAGGAACTTCTGCAAATGCATAGACGGTTTTTGTGCCCGACCGCTCAAGGGTGTCGTCCCCCGCGTTAAGCGCGTCCACTCCAAAACGATCGGACACATCACCGCGCCCGACGCCATTAACGGAGATCAAAAACACGGCGACGGGCAAACTTTATTTTTTTCGAGCGCAATTGGCTCGTTCCGCGATCAGGAACTTTCGGGCATAGGATCGCGTGTTTCGATGGCCGCTAAAACGGCACCGATTGCATATCGTGCTTCCGTTCCATCCACAAACCCGCAAGCCACAATCGCGCTGGAGACAATCTCACTGAGATCGGCTTGTGGCAGCTTTTGCAATCCTTCCAGGGATTTATCAAGTTCATGTAACACCAGCAGCAGTTGAGCGACCCTCTTGTCCGCAACATGAAACCTGGAACCGAGACGAATTGTTTCGGCCTCACGGACCGGTAATATCTGATCTGCCAGCGGATCTGGAAGCCGTTTGTTGTCCATCGCTACCTTCCTTTTTGCAGTCGCGCGAAAAATGATCAATTTGCCAAAAACCAGCGCACGCACCAGTTACTGCGCACATGGCCGAAAACCATGAACGTCAAAGAATCAGGACGCGCGGAATCCGGCAAAGCTGTCGGGCGAAAGTGCGGATTTCAGATCAGAAAGGTGCAGAGAATATCTTGGAGAGAATCGGTACGGCGAACAGTGGTGCAGGCTGATGTCAGTTCATGCACTTGAGCCCCAACGCTACGCAACGCTTCGCAAACCTGCCGTGGCAAAATAACCGGAGAGATGCTCGGACGGACGAACTTGACTCCAGGAACTACCGGAGGAGCCTGGTTGATCGGAGTATCGACTTCGTTATAGGAGGTTTCGGGAAGATCAGTTTGGGGAATTGCGGAAGCGCAAACCACGGCGCCCAGCAGAAGCAAAATGGACAACCATAATCCTCGCTTCAATGGGGCCTCCGTGCATGTAACAATAGCCGTGCCCGAGTGCTTGTGTCAAAGGGATTACGAGTATAACTCTGTAATTTATTTGTAAGCGTTGTGCCTTTGTGCAATGTTTTGCGCTCGGGTAAGGTCCATTGTTATTCGATGTAGGATTTCAAAAACGGGGATCGTGAATTCATCCCGCCTAATCGTCACTTTTGAAAGGCCATAATGATTACTATTGTTTCCGGACTGCCGCGGTCAGGTACATCGCTGATGATGCAGATGCTCGATGCAGGCGGTCTGCCGGTTCTCTCCGATGGTGAGCGCAAAGCTGACACCGACAACCCCAAAGGATATCTGGAATGGGAGCGCATCAAGCAGCTTCCAAAGGATCCTGCGTTGATCGCGGAGGCGGAAGGCAAGGTGGTGAAGGTCATCTCGCAACTGATTCTCTCGCTGCCGGAGAGCCATGACTATCGCGTCATTTTCATGCAGCGGCCGTTGCCCGAGGTCATGAAATCGCAGGACGAAATGTTGCGACGCCGCGGCAACGAGGATTCCATAACGACTTCAGCCGCGCAAACAGCCGCGATCGAGGAAGCGTTTCAACGCCACCTGGTGGAAGTAAATCGATGGCTAGCCGGCAAGGCCAATGCCCAGGTATTGCGCGTCCACTATCATCGCGTGCTGCGGGAGCCGCGCCCGGTGGCGGAGGAAACAGCCGCATTCTTACAACTGCCGCTCAACATCGATGCCATGGTCGGGCAGGTCGACGGAAGCCTGTATCGCAATCGAATGAAGAAATAACTCTCGCGAAATTTTAGGTGACGCTTACCTCGGTATAAGTGCCGTATACCTGGCGCAGCGTTTCACAGATCTCGCCCACCGTGGCGTAGGCACGAACGGCGTCGATAATGTAAGGCATGGTGTTGGCGTCGGAGATATTGCCATTGCTGCCAGCAGTCGGGGTTTTGGCGGCGGCCTTCTTCAGTGCTTCGAGACAGCGTTCGACTTCTTCGTTCGAACGGCGGGCGCGCAGCGCTTTTAACTTCTTCTCCTGAGCGCGTCCTACCGACTCGTCGATATAGAGAATGTGCGGCGACTCTTCTTCGATCACGAAATCATTTACTCCGACCGTGATCTTTTCGTTGGCTTCGACGGCGCGCTGGTACTGATAACTGGCCTCCGCAATTTCTTTTTGCGGGTAGCCGCGTTCGATGGCTTTGACCATGCCGCCCATTTGGTCGAGTTTTTCGAAATACTCGAATGCGCCTTTTTCCATATCGAGCGTTTGCTTCTCGACGAAGTAGCTGCCACCGAGCGGATCGACTGTTTGTGCGACACCCGATTCGAAGGCGATGATTTGTTGCGTCCGGAGTGCGATGCGCGCGGCTTCAGCGGTGGGCAAGGCCAGCGCTTCGTCGTAGGCGTCGGTGTGGAGCGACTGCGTGCCCCCAAGAACGGCTGCGAGCGCCTGCAGAGCGACCCTGGCGATGTTGTTCATGGGTTGCTGTGCGGGCAATGAGACTCCGGCAGTCTGGGTGTGGAAGCGCATCAGGCGGGTGCGATCGTTCTTCGCGCCGAAGCGATCCTTCATCAGCCGATACCAGATTTTGCGCGCGGCGCGGTATTTGGCGATCTCTTCAAAGAAGTCGTTGTGCGCGTTGAAAAAGAAGCTGAGGCGTGGTCCAAAGTCGTCGACATCGAGGCCACGCTGGCGTGCCCATTCCACGTATTCGACGCCGTCGTAGATGGTGAATGCGAGTTCTTGTAGCGCGGTCGATCCGGCCTCGCGAATGTGGTAGCCACTGATGGAGATGGTATTGAAGCGCGGAGTAAATTTCGATCCAAATTCGAAAGTATCGATGACCAGGCGCATCGAAGGCGCCGGGGGATAAATGTATTCCTTCTGCGCGATGTATTCCTTGAGGATGTCGTTTTGCAGTGTGCCCGAGATTTTCTTCCAGTCGGCGCCCTGTTTTTCCGCGACGACCAAATACATGGCCCATAAAACACTGGCGGGAGAATTGATCGTCATCGAGGTGGTGATTTTTTCGAGAGGGATGCCGTCGAAAAGAATTTCCATATCCTCGAGCGAATCGATGGCCACACCGCATTTGCCGACCTCGCCTTCGCTGGCCGGGTGATCGGAGTCGTAGCCCATGAGCGTGGGGAGATCGAAGGCAACCGACAGTCCGCCTCCGCCATGCTCGAGCAAATATTTGTAGCGCTGGTTAGTTTCTTCGGGCGAAGCGAAGCCGGAGAACATGCGCATCGTCCAGAGTTTGCCGCGGTAACCGGTGGAGTGAATGCCGCGCGTGTAGGGCGGCTGGCCGGGATAACCGAGGTATTGATCGTAGTTCCAATCGGCGGGAAGATCGGCTTGCGTGTAGAGACGCCGGATCGGCTCGTTCGAGATGGTGCTGAAGCGAGCGTGGCCGTGCTCGTCAAGATTCGTGCCGGTCGCAGCGCCGATTGGCTTTTCGGGGGCCTTTTCGAGCGTGGGAGCCAAAGTTTTTTCCGCCCAGTCTTTTTCAGAAGAGGCGGGATGACGGCCTTCGAAGACATCGGAAATTGGGCTTTCCGTTACGGTTTTGAGCGGATCATGTTTCGGCTTCTCGGGCATTCAGCGCACCACGCTGAGGTGATGATAGAGGACAGGCCAAGCAGCGACAAGATTACCAACCGACCAAGTGGTTGGTGAGAGGGAGGGTGCAGTGCAAATGTTTCCTTCCTTGACCCGCTCCGTGCGCGACCCTATGCTTTTGATTCGCGGAGGACACTCTGAAAGCATTCCGGCGGTTGTTGCAGCGGACTCCGGTGTATGGCGCCTACAAGGCGATAGGCCACTATCCTGACTATTGGTATTGGATCTTGCGGGGGCGGCCGTCGCGATCTCCGCATTTGTTGAAGCAGAAAGTTGTACGCGAGTACGGCGAGAAATTCGGGTTGAGGACGCTGGTCGAGACTGGAACGTATTACGGCGAGATGGTCGCGGCCATGAAGAATCGCTTCGACCAAATTTATTCCATCGAATTTGTGGCTGCTCTTGCGGATCGGGCGAAGCGCAAGTTCGCGGGTAACTCACACATTCGCATTTTCCGCGGCGACAGTCGCGTCGTGATACCCGATGTGCTCGCTCTGCTGCAGGGTCCGGCCCTTTTCTGGCTCGATGCCGGGTACTACGGCTGGGTCGGTGTTCGCACAAACGAACAGCGGCTGTCGGCGGAACTGGAAATGATTCTGAGCCATCCCTACCGGCACGTGATTCTGCTCGACGATGCGCGCGGATTGACCGGGAAAGATGGGATTCCTTCGGTTGAGGATGTGAAGGCTTATGTGGAGTCGACATTTCTCGAGCGATCGGTCGAGGTGAAGTACGACATCATGCGCATCACGCTGCGGAAGTGATGGACGCTGCCCGAGACGCGGCGAGCGCCGTCACTAGAGCGGGTTTTTCTTGTGTCCTAGTTCCCACGCCTTGGCATATTTCCAGGACACATAGGTGGCGTGGTACAGGTGGAGCAACAAGCCTTCGCGGCCGTCGAGAAATCCGAGACGGAAGAAATAGTTGTACACGAACGTTGCGAGTGGGCGCAGAACGATGTTGAACAAGCTGAAGCCTCGTGGGCCATTGGCGATTGCCATTTCCGCGCCCAGGGAGGAGTAGCGGTTCATGTGGTCGATGTAGTCGCTGAGGGTGGGATAGGAGTGGTGGATGATGGCGTGCTTGAGTCGTTCTGAAATTCCGTCCTTTAGCGTGGCGTCTTCGTGGACGAGGCGTGGTTCGAAGTGTGCAGCGTTTTTGCGAAACAGGCGCAGTTTGGGGTCCGGCCAGAAGCCGCCGTGTTTGATCCAACGGCCGAGAAAAAAATTCTTTCGTGGAATCCAAAATCCAACCGAGGCGGTTGTTACGCTGCGTTCATGAGCTTCTTCGACAGCCATCACTTTCTCAATGACATCGAGCGAGTCTCCTTCTATCGAATCAGCTCCGAGGCGACCGGTTATTGCCAAATAGACTTCGCCTGCCAGTTCCGGCCCTACTTGCTCGTCCGCATCCAAACTTAAGATCCAATCTCCCGTTGCTTTGTCGATGGCCGAGTTCTTCTGAGCGGCGTAGCCCTTCCAATCTTCGACGAAGACTTTTGCCCCGAATGATTTTGCGATCTCGACGGTTTGATCGGTTGATCCCGAATCGACGACGATTATTTCGCCTTTGCCGTCTGCGAGCAGCGATTGGACGCTGGCCAGCGTGCGTCCGATATTTGCTTCTTCGTTGTGGGTGATGATGACGACGGAGAGGATCATGCGGAGGTCCTGCCGGCGGCTGAGAGCTTGCTGAGCTTTGCTCGGCTTAGATCGGCGTGAGCGCCCGTCCCCACAGCAGCACAATCCAAAGTTGCGATAGCTGAGAGCTTCACTGGGAGAGGATACGCGAGAGTTGACTGAGCACAAAAGGGAAACGCCGAGCGGGGTGCCCGGCGTTCCTGACTACGAAGCCTCCGCTACTGTTGGGCGGGAGGGTTCACCGATGTCGTCTGCTCCGTTGGACGTGGCGCCACATGTGGAATATTCGGCAACTGCGTGACCTGGCCTCGCTCGGCTTCAGCGATTTGAATGCCGGCATGATCGAGCAACAATCCGATCGACCGGTCCATTTCGACTTCCGCCTTTTCGTAAGCCGCCTTGGCGGAAACGAGCGTGACTTCGGCTTGTGTTAAGGCTGTCTGATTCTGCAGCACCAAAGTAGAGGTAGAGGCGCCAAGCGCATATTTCTTCTGCTCGGCGTCAAGCGACTGTCGCGCATAGTCAACCGCCGCCTGCGCGGAAGAGACGCTAGCCCGATTCTGCTGTACGCCAAACTGCGCGTTCCGTACTTCGATGCGGACCTGGTTCTCGATCTGCTGAATGCGCAATTGCGCTTGGCGGTATTCGAACTCTCCCCGGATTTGCACTGATTGAGCAGCCCGGTTGCGAAGAGGGATGTTTACATTCACTCCTACGCCTTTGTCGGGGGCAGTGGAATTCACCAACTGGTTCAGCGTCGCCCCGTAGGAGATAGGAGGTATGGTGGCCGGAGGTGAAGTCAGACCGCAAGCCGTCGGCTGTTGAACGCATATGTAATTAGGATTCGAATCACCGCCCGCGCCCGCGCCGCCGTAGTATGCAAACAGGTCCACCGAAGGTAACAGCGCGCTCCGGATTGCCTTATTGCTGATCGCCGTATTCGAAAGATTGATGCGCTGTTCGGCTAACTCGGGACGATGACCGAGCGCGTCATTCACTAGGTCTTGGATGGGTACAACCGGCTCCTGTGGTGGCAACTCCATGGTCGATGTCGGAATGACCTCCGCGTCAGCCAGGACTGGGTCGACCAGGGTACGGCTGAGCGCGTTTTTCATGAGTAGTTGCTGCAACTGAAGATTGGTCAGCGCCACCGTAAGGGTTTGCTGGTCGCTGGCGACTGTACTCTGCGCTCGAACTACTTCGATTGGAGCGAGGGTACCGATTTCCACCTGCTTCTGCGTGTCGGAGAATGTCTTTTGCGCGAAAGCCAACTGCTCTTTCTGCACTCTCGCGTTCTCATAGGCATACACCAAGTCCCAGTACATGTTTTCGATTTGGTCGACGGTGGTGATTATTTGCAGGCGGAAGCCAACGTCTGAAATCTCACGATCGTTCTTGGCAATCTGTATAAAGCGGTTGTTCGCGGCAAATCCCAATCCTTGCAGCAGGTGCTGCGTTAACTTGAATTGAAAACTGGAGTTCAAGACCGGGGCAAACGCATTGTACGGATTGTCGGCGTTCACCCGGGTATTATTGAATCCGACCGACATGTTAGTGCCCCACTGAAATCCCTGGGTGTACGCGAAATTGCCGGTGGTTGTGTTCTGATGGGGTCCGCAAAAAGGGCTTGTGCATATTAACCCCAAGTGATCGACCTGGAAGGTTCCGGAGAGGACAGGATCGAAGCTGTTGATGGCCGGGCCGCTGCCCAAAGTTGACTGAACCAAGCCACTGGTTCCGGCGCCCGCCCCACCTGCACCAACTGAAGTTCCACCTTGTCCAGAACCAACTTGCGTGCCAAGACCGCCAACTCCGCCGCCGGGAGTATTCTGCACCACTCCAGTGTTGACACCGAGAATGGAGTTGGCGCCAGATTTGGCACGCCAGATGTCGGTATCGGCAATATTCAGGTTGTAGCGAGCGATGGCGATGTCGAGGTTATTTTCGAGGGCCAGCGCGACGGCATCGTTCATCGAAATATAGAGCTTTCCGTCGTGCATCAACTGGTCGATACGCGCCGTGTTGGCCAGGTTCGGTGGCGCTACGTGGCGCGGTTTGTAGGGCGCGATCACGTTGGGAAAGGCTGAAGCCGGCTTCGCGTATTCATTCACATCGAAGGGCTGCGACGATGACGATACGGCCTTTTGCGCCGGTGCTTGCGAAGACGGGGCATTGGGCACGGACGAAGAATTCTGCGCCCACCCGGCGGTTACCATAGTTGCGGCGACGACAAGGGCAGCGGCCCGTTGAAACCAAGTCGGCAGTGTAGAACATTGCATTCGCATCATCTCCATAAAGATCAGACTCGAAATCAATCAGCTTGAAGATCGATCTAATTGAAGATCAGTCACCCCAGGATCGGTCAAAATCAAGCTCAAGCTCAATGCGGGAACGGACGTGGTTATCCGCAGTTTTTCCTCTACCCTTTGTCACTTACCCTGGTTAATACGCAGAACGACGGGCGCGAGTTCCTTGCAATCTTTTCCCGGCAGTCTTCTCCTCGCAATGCTGGTAAAAGTGGTGGAATGGATCGTTCATAAAATAGTATAGCTGACGGTTTCCGTGCGCTCCCCGGGGCGCTTGTGCCAAGACTTTGCAAATACTACGGATGATGCTGAGCCGACAGAGGACTCGAAAAGAACGTGCGAAATCTCAGATTGATCCTCTCTTACGACGGCGCCGAGTTCGCTGGCTGGCAGGTGCAGCCGGGCCGGATGACCGTGCAAGGCACGCTGTCTTCAGCCATTGGACGGTTGAGTGGGGAAAATGTACTGCCGCAGGGCTCTGGCCGCACCGATGCGGGCGTGCATGCTTTGGCCCAGGTGGCTAGCTTTGCCACCGCGTCCGCCGTTCCGACGGAAAATTGGGTCCGAGCTCTGAATGACATACTGCCGGCGTCGGTCCGAGTGCTCGAGGTAACCGAATCTGCACCCGAATTTCACGCCCGCAAGTCGGCGCGTGGCAAGACCTATCGCTATCGCATTCACCGTGGAGCGATCTGTCCACCGTTTCTAGCGCGGTATGTCTGGCACTATCCTTTTCCGCTGGACGAGCCGGCGATGATGGCGGCCGCCAATGTGGTGGTGGGCGAGCATGACTTTACGTCGTTCGCCGCGGTCGATCCGGAGCGCGTGGAGCGGATGGCTGCGGAGGAGAATTTCGAGTTGGGTGATTTTCGCACGACAAACGTTCGGACTATCTTTTCGTCGGATTGGAAACGTGAAGCCGACGAACTGATTTACACCGTTCGCGGCAGCGGATTTCTTCATCATATGGTGCGGAATCTGATCGGCACGTTCTTGCTGATCGGTAAGAGAACTTTGAGCCGGGAAGATTTTTGCCGGATTCTGGCGGCGCGAGACCGATCGACCGCCGGGCCGACCGCGCCCGCCAGCGGACTGTATCTGGTTGAGGTGGAATATTGAAGCGTGATGTCCGGAGGGATTGAATATGTCGTCAACCGAGTCGGCCAAGCCCGCCGCCGTTTTCTTCGAGGGCGTGCAGCCCATCCTTCGGGTGCGCGATCTTGCCGCCAGTCTTGATTACTACGTCCGGCATGCTCGGGTTCGCGATCAACTGGCGGTATCCATATTTTGCGTCGGTCTCGCGAGGCAAATGCGCTCTTTTTCTGAGCTGTGGGGATCAGGGAAATTTCGGGACGTGGGTTTGGATCGGCGTCGAAGACGCGGGTGCTCTATTGGAAGAGTACCGCCGGAGCGGAGCTAAAATCCGGCACCTGCCCACGAACTATTCGTGGGCCTATGAAATGCAGGTGGAGGATCTCGATGGAAACGTCCTGCGCCTGGGTTCCGATTCAAAGAATGACGAACCGATTGGGGAGTGGCTTGACATGAACGGCCGACGCTGGCTTCCAACCGCCGACGGCGACTGGAAGCCAGTAGAATAAGCCGGAACAACAGGTGAAATCAGCTAAGTCACGGTGAAGGTGGCTGCGCTGGTAGCTTTTCCGCCCGGAGTGAGGATCACGACCTTGCCGGTTTTCGCTCCGCTGGGCACGGTGAATGTCACTTGCTTATCCGAGTTCACGGTGAAAGCTGCGACCTTCACTCCTCCGACCGTGACCGAAGTGGCTTGAATGAAGCCGGTTCCTCCGACGGTGACAGAGGTACCAACCGGGCCGGTCTCGGGAGTGATGGACGTTATTTTTGGAGTCACCCGATATTTCTGGCTGCTCGAAAGTGTGCCGCTCGCAGTGGTGACGGTCACGGTTCCAGTCTCGCCTGAGGGAACCTTCGTCGTGATGTAGGTGTCGGAGACGATTTTGAAGGTGGCAGTCGCTCCGTTGAACTTCACACTTGTCGTTCCGGAGAGTCCGTTACCCAAAATTCCCACCGTCTTGCCGACCGTGCCAAGCGTCGACGCGAGCGCTACGAACGGACCCACGCTGTTGTCGAGACTATAGGCGACTCCTTTGCCCGCAGTCCCGCCTTTGCCCGTGAGGCCATAAAATTTGCCGCTTGTGTATTGCGTCGGAGTTGGATACGCCGCCGACCCATGCGTATTATCAAAGCTGGTGAGCAGGGAATAGGCGCCGCCCGTTGTGATCTTGAACAACACGCCGTTGCCGCTGCTGCCTCCAAAGACCGTTGAACCGTAGAGGTTGCCATCGGTGGCTGCCACCAGTCCACCGAAGGATTGATATCCGTTGGCGGTATGGGTCGCGTCGAAGTTATAGAGCACGTTCACCACGCCCTTGGAAGTCACCTGGAAAATGACTCCGCCGTTGCCGCTTCCACCGGCGGAAGTGGTTCCGTAGAAATTTCCGTCGGCTCCCTGCGTTAATCCGCCGTAAGGAAAGCTGCCATGCATGGTGTCGAAGTTATAGAGCGTCGTGACTTTTGTTCCGGAGATGGAGAAGATCGTGCCGACGCCAGCGGTTCCGCCCATCGGTGTTACTCCGTAAAATATTCCGTCGGTTCCCTGGACGAACGGGCCGTACGGAGTGGAAGGAATTTTCTTGATGACCTTGAACACTCCCTTGGTGGAAATCTTGTAAGCGACGCCGGGATAGGTCGAGCCGTAGAAATTTCCGTCCGTGCCCTGGGTCGGAGGAGCGAGTGGGTAGCCGCCATCCGCATTGCCGGTGAAGTCGTAGAGTACGGTGAGCGCGCCCGCGGTCGTGATTTTGAAAATGTTGCCGTAAGCATGTGCGCCTCCGTGTTCTGTGGTGCCGTAGAGACTGCCATCTACGCCCAGAACCAGGCCGCCATTGGGATTGCTGCCGTGCGTGATGTCGAAGCTGTACAGAACTTTCTCCGTGCCGGTGGGTGTGAGTTGGAACACGACGCCGACATTGCTGGCGCCGCCGGTCGGGGTCGTGCCGTAGAGATTTCCGTCCTGCGCCTGGGCGAGGATCGCCGGATACTGCGGACAGCAGCCGTGCGTGGTTCCGTCGAATTCAAAGATATCTTTATAGGTTTGAGCGCCGCTGGCTGCGCCTAGAACCAGCACGAGCAGACACATTCCCAGAGCTAACCTGCGGTTGGCTGGGATACTTCTGAGGGTTCTTGCGCTCTTACGAACGAAAAATCGATTGCACTTCATATTTTTCTCCTTCACAGGTGACCGCTATATCTCTACTTGGGATCTCGCGCCGTTACGCTGTTGGTCGGATCGCCTGAGATGTCCTTATAGATGGAAACGTAAAATCGGCAGAAGTTGGCTCACGGAAATTAATAATTTTTCTTTCGGCGTACTTACGGCGGCGCTAAGTCACACATCGGAAGGGACTTCCGACGGATTGACTTTCGTATAGAACCCCGCTAGCTTCTAGCGCAGGCTGGCTGGCTGCTTGGGGGAAGTACGTCGTCGCCGTCTAATCCTGTTACTGAGCTTCTCGTGCGCTGGAGCGACGGAGACCTTTCCGCGCGCGACGCACTCGTTCCTCTCGTCTACGACGAATTACGCCGCATCGCCCGCCGGTGCCTTGGCGGACAAGCACCCGGGATTACCCTGCAACCGACGGCATTGGTTCACGAGGCTTATTTGCGCCTGGTCCGCAGCGATTCCATCCAGGTGCGAGACCGCGTTCATTTTTTTTCGCTGGCGGCGCAGATGATGCGTCAGATTCTGATCGATCATGCTCGACAATCCGCGGCCGCAAAGCGAGGCGGCAATGCGATTACGGTAACTCTCGACGAAGCTCCCGATCCCGCGGGCAAGAAAACCAATCTCGATCTACTCGCCCTGGATGATGCGATGGTTCAGTTGGCGGCGCTCGATTCCCGCCAGTGCAAGATCGTGGAGTTGCGCTTCTTCGGAGGACTCTCCATTGAAGAGGCGGCCGAGGCGGTCAAAATCTCGCCCAGCCACCGCCAAGCGCGAGTGGGCCACCGCGCGCCTGTGGCTGCACCGCGCCCTCAATAGCAGTCCCACTCCATGACTCCCGAACGCTGGCAGCAGGTCAAAGACGCTTTGGCAACCGTGTTGGAATCTCCGGCTGCGAACCGCCTGGTTTGCTTGGAACAACTTTGCGCCGGCGATGAGTCGCTGCGCCGCGAAGTCGAACTCCTGCTGAACCAGGAAAAGCAGATGAATTCGCGGTTCCTGGACGACACTGCTTTTGCCGATGCGGCCGCGGACATCTTCTCGGCTGAGTCGAGTGCTGGCCGCCGCGTGGGCGCCTACAAAACTCTGGAACGGATCGGAGTAGGTGGTATGGGCGAGGTCTATCGCGCGGTTCGCGCCGACGGACAATACGCCAAGGAAGTGGCGGTCAAACTTGTTCGCGGCGGCATCGACAGCCGATCGGTGAACGAGCGTTTTCGCAACGAACGGCAGATCTTGGCGTCGCTCGACCATCCCAACATCGCGCGGCTGCTGGATGGCGGCACTACCGCCGACGGCATGCCGTACCTGGTCATGGAACTGATCGAGGGCGAACGCATCGATCTCTATTGTGACCGGAACAAGCTGACCGTGGCCGATCGGCTGCAACTGTTTCGGCAGGTATGTTCGGCGGTGCAGTACGCGCATCGGCGGCTCGTGATTCATCGCGACATTAAACCGAGCAACATTCTAGTCACGAAAGACGGCTCGCCCAAGCTGCTCGATTTCGGGATCGCTAAGATCCTTACGCCCGCCCATGACGCCGAAACCGCCTTCACCGCCACGCAAGCGATGACGCCCGAATACGCAAGTCCCGAACAGATACGAGGCGAGGCGATAACCACCGCAACAGATGTGTACTCGCTGGGAGTGGTGCTCTATCAACTACTCACAGGGCGTTCGCCATATTCGGCGGACACGCGCACGCCGCACAAACTGGCGCAGGCAGTGTGTGAGACCGAGCCGACCCGGCCGAGTTCGGCAGTGCTGCAAACCGAGTCGCAAAAGGGGGCCAATTCTGCCGGCGAGGATCAGGACTTCGCGAATCGAATTGGAGAACAAAGCCCCGCCAAATTACAGCGGCGTCTGGTCGGGGACCTCGACAACATCATTCTCATGGCGCTCCGCAAGGAGCCCGATCGACGCTATCCATCGCCAGAACAGTTGGCGGAGGATTTGAGCCGTCACCTCGAAGGCCGTCCGGTTATGGCGACTCCAGGGTCGTGGAGTTATCGCGCGGCGAAGTTTGCCAGAAGGCATAAGGTTGGCATGGTTGCCTCGTTGGCCGTCCTGCTAGCGCTGGCTGTCGGAGTGGCCTTGACGGCCCGTGAAGCGAAAATTGCCCGTCAGCAGGCTGCAATCGCGGAGATGCAGAAGAGACGGGCGGAAAAGCGCTTCAATGACGTGCGCAAGCTTTCCGATTCCCTCATTTTTGACGTTCACGATGCGATTCAAGACTTGCCTGGCTCTACGCCTGCTCGCAAACTGCTCTTGGATCGCGCGTTGGAGTATCTGGACAGCGTTTCGCAGGATGCCGCTGGCGATCCCGATCTTGAGCGAGAACTCGCCAAGGGCTATCAGAGGCTTGCGGTCGTGCAGGGGAACGCGACGGAATCGAATCTTGGCGAAGTGGAAGCCGGTATAAAGAGCGATCGTAAAGCGCTGGCCTTGTTCGAAGCTGTGGCGGCGGCGAATCCTCGTAATGTGCAAGATCAGATCAATGTTGCCATGCTGTATCGCATTCTCTCTTTCAGCGCGTTGAACGATGAGGCGGGAAGAAAGGATCTGGAACGCGCCATCGCTATCACCGATCACATTCTGCAAATCGACCCGAAAAATACCGTGGCGCTGAGCGAAAGCGCGATTCAACAACAGAACCTCGCTTTCATGTTCGACGCTTCTGGAGAGCGTTCTCGAGCCATCGATGCCTATCGCAGAAATTACGAACTCAAATTGGGATTATGGAAAAACAATCCTCAATTCAGGGGGAACGTCCACGGCATGGGCATCTCGATGGTGATGTTGGGCGAGGCGCTCGCTCATATGGGGTCGCGGGACGAAGGAGCGAAGTTCATTGAGCAGGGCATCGGCTTCTACGAGTCTTTGACTAAAGACGGGAAGGGAATCAATGAAAGGCGCGAGTTGATCATTTCGCGCCAGAAGGGCGCGGACATCCTGTTGATGAATGGAGATGCGGCTGGAGCCCTGGCAATTTATAAGAAAGCTCAGCATGACCTGGAAGCACTGGCCAAACCCGACCCCGCAAACACGATGCTGCAGATCGATCTCGCGGACAACCATTTTTACCAGGGAAGAGCATCGACCGTGCTGGGCCGGTACGGTGAGGCGAACACTTCTCTGCAACTTGCTCTTGCGAGCTTCGAGAAAATTCGAGATGCGGCCATCGCTTCTGACGAATATCCGCGCGGACCCGCGGCAGTCTATATCTGGTTGGGAGATGCGGCTGCTCGCCAGTCAAAACTTGATCTCGCGCTGCAACATTTTCAGCATGCGATCGCAATGATGGCGAGCAAGAAAGATGGCCCTCCCGATGACGATGAACGTTGCGAGATGGCGACTGCGTTGGCCAGAACAGGGCAGGTGTACTTGAGGCTGGGCAATCCGCAGCAAGCGTCGGTAGCATTCCAAAGAGCGCTGGATGCGGTAGACGCTCCGCTCGGCTTACAACATAAGGACGCGCCTGCTCTTTATGTGATTGCGGAAGCGCAGGCGGGAAAGGCTGAGGCGGCGAGCGCTGCCGCTCGGATCTCCCAGCATCCGGAGGAGCGTTCCCGCTTGGTCGATGAAGCGCGCGGCCTTTATCAGTCGAGTTTGGAAACATGGAGTCAGATCTCGAATCCGTCGAGCATCACCTCAAGTCTGTTTTTATCGAACGGGACACCGCACCCACTATCTGGCACATCTGGGGGCCGTCCTGAGATGCAAAAACAAAGCCATTGAATCGCGACCCAAACACGCTCTGGCGCGCCCGTTCCGGCCCGGTTACACTTCTTCGCAGATGGCCATCGGCGTCGAATTCGCGGTCTCTCGCATCGCTTCTGTGAATCCTGCGACGGGCGAAGTTCTCGGCGAACTGGATAGCGCAGGTCCCACCGAAGTACGTGCTGCCGTCGCCCGAGCCCGCAGCGCGCAGTCGGCTTGGGGCGCCTCGGATATTCGCGATCGTCTCCGATTGTTGGGCCGCTTCCAGAAGATTCTGCTGTCGCGCAAGAACGATATCGCGAGGCGCATCACCCAGGAAGCGGGCAAGCCCGTGGTCGAGGCGCTGCTCACGGAAGTTTTCGTCGTGCTCGATGCGGCGCGATTCCTGATCGACAACGCTTATGGGATTCTGCGCGAGGAAAAGCTCTCCCACGGAAATCTTGCGATGAAGACGAAGTCAGGCCGCATTTGGCACGAGCCTTACGGCGTGATCGGAATCATCTCGCCGTGGAATTATCCGTTTTCGATTCCCGCGACCGAGACCATGGCGGCTTTGGTTGCGGGAAACGCCGTGGTGCTAAAGCCATCTGAGTTGACGCCGCTGATCGCCCTCGAACTGCACTCGCTGTTGCGTGACGCCGGACTTCCCGATGACATTTTTCAGGTGCTCCCCGGTGAAGGCGCAACTGGCGCTGCGCTGGTCGCGAGCGAAATTGACAAACTGCTCTTTACCGGGAGTGTTGCCACCGGCCGGCGAATTGCCCAGATTGCCGCCGAGCGTTTGCTGCCGGTGGTGCTCGAACTTGGCGGCAAAGATCCGATGATTGTGCTCGAAGACGCCGACGTCGATGTCGCATCGAGCGGCGCGGTGTGGGGAGCTTTCGTTAACGCTGGGCAAACCTGTCTCTCGGTCGAACGTTGCTACGTCCATCAGAGTTTGTACCCGGCTTTTTTGGATGCTTGCGCTGAAAAGTCGCGCAAGCTGCGCATTGGTAACGGCATGGACGCGGCAACCGACATCGGTCCCATGATTCACGAACGGCAAGTGCGCGTGGTGGAGTCGCAAGTGGAAGATGCCAAGCAGCGCGGCGCCCGTGTCCTGACTGGTGGCATGCGTTTGCGTGATCTTGGCCCGACATTTTTCGCACCGACGGTTCTGGCGGATGTCGACCACAGCATGCGTGTGATGCAAGAAGAAACATTCGGGCCCGTGCTGCCGATCGCTCCTTTCAGTAATGACGCCGAGGCAGTGCATCTCGCCAACGATTCCGATTTCGGATTGGCTGCGAGCGTGTGGACGCGCGATCGCGCCCGCGGCGAGCGTCTAGCTCGGCAGATTAAGGCTGGCACGGTGATGGTTAACGATACCGTGTCCTGTTTCAGCATCAGCGAGGCTCCACATGGCGGCGTCAAGTCGAGCGGACTGGGGCGCACGCACGGACGCTGGGGTCTTGAAGAAATGGTGCGAGTGAAATATGTCGATAGCGACTTGATGCCGCGGATGAAGAAAATCTGGTGGTTTGGCTACGGCGGCGCCTTCGCCAGTGAAATGGATGGCTTCGTCGACATGCTGTACGCGCGCCCACTGAGAGAACGTCTCAGCGCCGGAGTGCGCGCGGCCGGCGCGCTGTGGCGTCGAAAATTGTAGTTTTTGAGTCAGATCGTTCGCGTCGCTTGGCATGACAACCCGCAATTGGATCGGAACTTAAAAACAAGGAAGTGCATTTTATGAGCGAATCCCGCGATTTCCTGCGCCACACCCTCGCAACTCTTGCCTACCGAGGAGCGAAAGCCGTCCGTGATGCCGGCCCCGACTTTGCCGGCTACGGCGCGGCCGAGACATCGCGCACGCCGGCGAAGATTCTCGCGCACATTGGAGACTTGATGGACTGGGCGCTAGCCATGTCCGAAGGCCGCCGTGACTGGAGCGACTCGCTTCCGCTCCCGTGGGACGAAGAATGCGAGCGCTTCTTCGCGGCAATGAAGAAATTCGATGACTACCTGGCATCAGAAAAGCCGCTGCAGGTCTCCGCCGAGAAATTGTTTCAGGGACCGATCGCCGATGCACTCACACACGTCGGGCAGATTGCCATGTTGCGGCGAATGGCTGGTTGTCCGATGAAAGGCGAGAATTATTTTGTGGCGGAAATCACTGTCGGTCGAGTTGGCGCCGACCAAGCAACTCCGCGTAAGTCATTCAGCTAGCGGCTAACTCTTTGGCGCGACAATTTCTTGCACTGCGCGATAGCCCTGATCGATAGCCGTATTCGTATATGCGTGGCCGTCGGCGTCGGAATTCGCAATCTTGATTCTGCCAAAAGGCTTCCGGCCAATTACGCACGGACGTTCTGATGCGGGCCGGCCGATGGGCTCGAATAGCTCGTTGTATTCGTAGGCGTATCCATGGGGCCAGCGGTTGACTGTGATGGCCTCGATGTCGCGAGCCGGATCGAATCCTCCCGCGGCTAGCGCCCGGCCGAGTTCGTCACGCACATTTCGCTCGAAGGTTTCAAATGTCGTAGTCACCAACTGACCGCGTCCTGCGCGATATTGATCTTTGCAATTCAAGCCCGGCCGGCACGGCACGCGAAGCAGGTGAAGCAGGCAGGATTCATCGGGTGACTTGGGGTAATGGTAGTCGCCCATAGAAACCGGAAAATCGAGTGTGATGTTGCTGAAGTAGGCGCCCGGCGCGTAGATCGCGCTGATGCCGAGTTTTCGAAACGCCGTCCAGTTTTTGATTTGCACGTTGGTGTAGACCAGCGGCATCTTGACCGCGTATGCGAGCGCCTCTTTTTGTGGCGCTGACATTTCCGGACACAGATAAGGAATGATCATGTTGTAGCAGGCCAGCACGCAGTTTGCGCCGCGAACCCGGTGTGCCTGTCCGCCGCGCATGTAGGTCACTTCAACTTCCTTGGCTGTTGCGGGATCTCCGGTGTGTTTCACCTTTACCGCGGTGCTATTGAGACGGATGCGAATCGGCGATGCCACGTCGTCGAGCCGCGCATAATTCGCGCGTGCCGTGACGATGTCTTCCATGGTGTGGCCGGAAAGAACTCCGGGCACCAGTCGTCGGACGAGCATTCGAGCAATCGAGGCGTTGCCATCTGGAAAATGAAAAATGTAGGGCTCGTCTTTTTCGTTATTCTGCTCATGGCCTTTCGAGAAAGTCATTCCCTTGAAGCCGGGAAATCCTTCACCGGCGCACTCGTTTGCTGAAACTGCATCGATACCCACAGCAAAAATGTCATGCGTGGAAGTCTGGAAAACTTTCACCACGTCGGGATGAACCTTTACATACTGGAGCAGGAAATCCTTATAGCTGGTCTTGATCAGCTTCGCCCGCTTCTGCGCGGGGGTTAGATCGGGCATGTAGTCGACGCTGGCGTGCTGCAGGCGCAGCAAGTCTTTTCTAGCCTCGTCCGCGATTGGTAGCTGCGAAACATTTTCAAGCGCGAAGTCGACGCCGAAATAGTGGAGTCCGTTCTGCGGTACCAGTCGGTCCGCGCCGAATGTTTCCTTGTCGAAGAAGACGGCTTCTCTCAAATGGGCCGAGTCAAATAATTTCTGGTCGTAGTATTTGAAAAAACGCCGCGGTTCAATTCCTAATTCCTTCAAAAGGCCCATCGACTCTTTGCTGTAATTACCGGGCGCTTCGATCGACTGCGTGCCCCCATAGCCCAGCAGGAGTCGATTGCCGGCTTGGAATTCGTTGCGCTTGGCGTGCCCGCCGAAATCGTCGTGGTTGTCGAGGAGAAGAATTCTCGAGGATGGTCCCGACAACTTGCGGTAGAAATATGCTGCGGCCAATCCGCTAATGCCAGCGCCGACAATAATCAGATCGTAGGATTCGCCATCGTCCACGGATGTGGCCCAAGTTTCGTTTTCACCGTCGCGCAACTGGTGTGCCACTTCCCATGCGCCATCATGAGTTCCGCGCATACCGGTTTTCGCCGGTGGATAGTAACTCGGGTCCTTCTCAGGAGCGAACGGGGATTCCGGTACGCCGAACGCTTCCAGCCACGTGGGATTGGTAGCGACCAGAGACGCTCCCACCGCGACGCTGACTCCATTCAAAAAATCGCGACGCGTAATCTCGCGGCCCATCCCTAATTCATGGTCCTTAGCCCTATCCCTGTCTTTCTCGCTCATTCGCTGCAATCCTCGCTTGCGGCCATTGTGCGCTTAGGGAGCGGTGGCTGTCGACATGACTTAGCGTCAGATCTAGGGTCAGACAGGAACAATTTGTTTTTCTTGCCGCCCTCGTCTTATGGCTGGCCTCGCCGGTAGAAGTGAGCGAGTAAAATGGCAAGCGATAGGGTCAGCGAACGACGAGCGACCATCGATCAAAGACCAGCGACGACAATCGACGACCGAATCCGTGAATACCTCCGATCTCATCTACGACTGGAATCGCCACGCGCTTACGCCATCGGTGCACTCGAAGCCAGTTCGTCTCACCGACGAAACCCTGCGTGATGGCCTGCAATCGCCATCCGTCCGCGATCCTTCCATCGAGCAGAAGATTGAAATTCTGCATTTGATGGAAGCGCTCGGCATCCACACGCTTGACTTGGGGCTTCCGGGAGCCGGTGCGCGCGCGGTGGAACATGTCACTGCGTTAGCGCGTGAAATTGTCGCCAACAAGATGAAGATCACGGCATACTGCGCCGCCCGCACGGTCGAGAACGACATTCGGCCCGTCGCGGAGATCATGCAGAAGACCGGGCTTCCGATCAAGGTTGCCGCGTTCATTGGATCGAGCCCGATACGCCGATACGCTGAAAGTTGGGATGACGACTTTCTGCTGCAGACCACCGAGAAAGCAGTCAAGTATGCCCTTTCGGTTGGCCTCGAAGTGATGTATGTCACCGAGGACACGACGCGCTGCGATCCGAAGATGGTGAAGGAATTGAATGCCGCGGCGATCAACTGCGGCGCGCAGACTTTGGTATTGTGCGATACGGCTGGACACGCTACGCCACAAGGCGCGACAGCTTTGGTCAAATTCGTCCTTGAACAAGTGGTCAAGCCCGCTGCAGACAAGATTCAAGTCGATTGGCACGGACACAACGACCGCGGATTGGCTGTCGCTAATTCTCTGGCGGCGTTAGCGGCAGGCGCCGACTGTGCGCACGCGACCGCGCTCGGCATCGGAGAGCGTGTGGGCAATACGCAGATGGATCAGATGCTGGTCAATCTGAAGCTGATGGAAGTTCCGCCGTGGGACCGCCAGGATCTAACCAGACTCAAGCAATATTGCGAAGTCGTCTCAGTCGCGACTGGCGTTCCGATTCCGGCGAACTACCCGGTGGTCGGAGAAGATGCGTTTCGCACCGCAACCGGTGTCCACGCCGCCGCCGTCATCAAAGCGTACAAGAAAAAAGATGTCGAGCTCGCCAATACCGTCTATTCGGGTGTGCCCTCGCACCACTTCGGTCTTGAACAGGTAATCGACATCGGTCCGATGAGCGGGAAATCGAATGTTCTTTTCTGGCTGGAGCGTCGCAGACTTCCCGCGAACGATGACGTGGTCGACCGAATTTACCAGCGCGCCAAGTCCAGCGATCACACGTTGAGCGAAGCCGAGATCATGGATTGCGTGGAAGCTCAAAACTAGCTCTGCCCTGACCTGCTACCAGCCCAGCAACCTCTGTGATCGAGATAATTTGCGAAAGGCGTCTTTTTATTGTGGCTCGCGCGCCAGTTCCGGGCTGGCGACCGGTTCCCCTTCCAATTCTTTTTGCCGCGCCGCGCGTTTGTCGTTCAACATCTTCGTAGCCACGGCCAACTCCTCGCGCCCTTCTTTGGCGCGTCCCATGCGGAGTAAGACTTGTCCGCGAAGATAACGAGCTGCGGCGTTTTCTTTGTCGAGGGTTACGATTTCGTCCAGCTGTGCCAGGGCCGCTGGATATTCCTTTTTTCGTCTCTTCAATCTTTGCCAAGCCCATGCGCGACTCGACCAGATGCGGATCAAGTTTCACCGCATGGCTGAAATCTTTGGCGGCTGATGAATCGTCTTGCAGCGTGGATTCGACTTTCCCTAACTGTTCATAGGCGAAGGCTGCGTCGGGTTCGGAGGCCAGGTCTTTCTGAAATTCCGTGCGAGCCCGTTGATAGTCTTGCTTGCTGGCGAAAACCATCCCGAGGTAATAGTGCACCAGCGGCAACTTCGGATCAGCCTGTGCAGCCGCTTCGAGTTCGCGAACGGCATCGTCGTATTCCCCGCGGTTGAGGTGAGCTTTGCCCATGATCATTCGAAATTCAGGACTGCCTTGTCCGACCTCCGCCATTCGCGCGTAAGCTTTTTCTTCGAGCGTAGTGTTCTTCGCATTTTCCGCGGCTCGCCCGAGCACATAGAGATAGTTCAACTGGTCAGTTGGCCGCACCTGATCCCAGAGTGGCTCAAGCGTTGCCACTGCATCTGCCCAGTCACTGTTGAAGAAGTAACAAAAACCTAGAAGGTATCTTGCCTGATACGAGCTTGGTGTTTGCAGTACGACGGATTTGAAAGGCTCGATGGCTGCGCGATAATTCTTTTGCCGGTAATAAGCTAACCCGATATTCAGCCGAATACCCGCCAGCTCTGGCGCGAGTTTCTCTGCTTTGTGGAGCATTTCGAGAGCCTGCGGCCACTCCTTGCGGCGCATGTAGATCACGCCGAGATTGGCATACGCTCCCGCCACGCTCGGATCGATCGCGAGCACCTGCCGGAACGAACGCTCGGACTCATCCAACTTTCCCCCACGGAGAGCCGCTTCTCCAGCCTCAAAAAGCTTTTGCGGATCGCGGGTGGTTTCAGTTGCCGCTTTGGTTTGGGGTGCGCCTGACGGATTGATTTCGCTGGCCGCACGAATCGAAAAAACAACTGAGACAAAAATTACGCAGCTTAGCCAGATGCTTGACACTCGAATCATCGTCCTGTAGTGTCCGCCAACAAGGCTGAAATTCAAGGAGTCCATGGAACCTGCCGATTCGAAGCCTACGCGAAATGCCTCATCGGCGAAACCCCGCCGCACGTCCAATCGCCCCGCTGCTGCTGCTGAACCAACCCGAAAGCGTTCACGTTCCAGCGCCGTGACCATCCGCGACGTTGCCGAGCGCAGCGGATTTTCTTCCGCTACCGTCTCGATCGTTTTGAACAATGCTCCGCTGGCCCGTTACATTCCCGACACCACGAAGGAGCGCATTCAAAAGGCGGCGCAGCATCTTGGCTATCGCCCCAATCTATTTGCGCGCTCGCTGCGCGGGCGGCGCAGCCACACCGTCGGCGTCATGGTCTTCGACATGACCGATCCTTACTGCACGCTGGTGCTGCGCGGGATCGAGAACACGCTTTACCAGTCGTCGTTCCTACCCATACTCACCGATGTCCACAACGAGCGTAGCCGCTTCGAACGGTATCTCGAAATGCTGCTCGACCGCCGCATCGAGGGGCTCGTCGTCCTGGCGAACTGGTTGTTTGTTGATATCAACGTGCTCGCCGACCTTGAAAAGAACAACATTCCGACCGCGACCGTGGGTCGCGAACTCAAAAACGA
The DNA here is from genome assembly GCA_963807725.1 of uncultured Acidobacteriaceae bacterium. Classification (GTDB taxonomy): domain Bacteria; phylum Acidobacteriota; class Terriglobia; order Terriglobales; family Acidobacteriaceae; genus Acidiflorens. The sequence continues at coordinate 103,100 of CAWECL010000009.1, read as the reverse complement.
CAACATCAGTTCTGTGATCGTCGACAATGCTGCTGGGGCCCGTGCAGCGCTCGAACATCTGCATTCGCTTGGCCACAGAAAGATAGCGTTCATTCGCGGTCCGCGCCAGCTTTCCGACACCGAACCTCGATGGCGCGGCGTTCGAACACTGGCTCGCGAACGTGACCTCGAACTCGATTCACGGCTGATTGTCGATCTTCCAGAATCTGGAGATCCGCTTTCAAGTTTTGAACAAGGATACAAATTAACGGAGGAGCTACTGCGGAGCCGCCGTCCCTTCACTGCGCTCATGGCGTTTGACGACATGTCGGCGTTCGGCGCGATTCGCGCGCTCAGCAAAGCCGGCATTCGCGTTCCCGATCAATGTTCGGTGGTGGGCTTCGACGATGTTGCTCCGGCGGCGCTTTATTCTCCATCGCTCACCACGGTGCGGCAGCCGATGGAAGTCATGGGAACAACGGCGGCCACGCTGGTGCTCGAAGCCATCAATGCCACAATCGAAAAGAAACCCACTCGCACCATTCACCGCAGGATTGTCCCGGAGCTGATCGTGCGCGAGTCAACCCGCAGCGTAAAGTAGCTGAAAAGCAGTATTTTCTCTTGACACGGCGAAACCGCTCAAGCAGTATTGATACGTTTTAATAAAGGCATTTCAGCTGCTTTTCAGGGTTAAGCGCCAGTCAGAGTGTTTGCAAGAGCGTCTGCGATTTGTTCCGTGTTGAATCGGCGAAGGAGCTTTCGATGAGAATCCGTCACTTTTTTGGAGTCGTGGCACTGTTGGGGTTGTTCTCGGCGGCGAGCCTCCAGGCTCAGGATAGCGCCTCACTGAATGGAACGGTCACCGATTCATCGGGTGCGGCCGTCGCCAGCGCCCAGGTCCTGATTGACAATGCCGAGCGCGGAATTCATCGCGATCTGACCACAAATCAGGATGGCGAATATAGCGCCCCCGCCTTGCCCGCTCCCGCAGCGTACAACATCACTGTCATTGCCCAAGGCTTCAAGAAATACCAAGCTAAGGGAGTCATTCTCCGCGTCGCAGAGAAGAGCCGCGTCAACATCGCACTCCAAGTTGGCGCTGCCACCACAGAAGTCGAGGTTGTCGGCAGCACAGTCGCCCAGGTCGAAACCCAATCTTCGGAACTCGCCGGAACCGTCAGCGGCAAAGAAGTAACGCAGCTTGAATTAAATGGCCGGGACGTGAAGCAATTGATCACGCTGGTGCCTGGAGTCAGCAATCAAACCGGAACTGACGAAGGGAGCGTTGGTGTTGCGGCGAGCGCTGCCTTCAGTGTCAACGGCGGCCGCACGGAATACAACAACTGGGAGATCGACGGCGGGGACGCTCTGGATAATGGCAGCAACACCTCTCTGAACGTAACGCCGAGCGTCGATTCCATTGCCGAGTTTAAGGTGCTTACCTCTAACTACGGAGCTCAATACGGACGAAACGGTTCGGGGACGGTCGAAATCGAAACCAAGTCGGGTACGGCTGCATTTCATGGCGACGCCTTCGAGTTCCTGAGAAATGATGCTTTCAATGCGGTGCAGTTTGGATTCAGTTCGGTCCCGGAATATAAGAAGCACGATTTTGGCTTTACCATCGGTGGGCCCGTGTATATTCCCGGGCTCTACAACACAACCAAGCAGAAGACATTTTTCTTCTGGTCAGAAGAATGGCGTCGCGAGCTCGTTCCAGCCACCAACTTCTTCGGCTCAACCCTGGTCCCAACCATGGCCAACCGGACCGGTGATTTTTCCGACCAGTGTTCTATTCCGGGCAACACTGAGTGTCCGGTTATTCCCAATTTTATCGATGGCGTACCTCAGGCTGACGCCGGCCAACCCTTCCCTGACAACCAGGTGCCCATCCTGGATACAACCGCCGCTACCGCGCTTACGGCACTGATTCCTGCCCCGAACCAGGCATCGGGAAATCTTGGCAGCACTCTCGATCAGTGGTTCCTTCCCCCCACTCTTCCCACCCACTTTCGCGAAGAGCTTTTCCGAATCGATCAAAATGTGTCGAATAAGGTTCGCGCGAGCTTCCGGTATATCCATGACTCGTGGGATCAAACGTATCCCGTTCCATTGTGGACGAACGGAACCAGCTTCCCGACTGTCCAGACCCAGTTCAGCGGTCCTGGCATCAGCCTGGTGGCACGCGTGACTGCCACCGTTTCGCCGACTCTGCTGAATGAGTTCGTCGCCAGCTACACGACAGATCACATCACAACCCAGCTGATTGGCCCTTGGGCGCGCCCGGACGGTTTTCCGGCGATCGGACTGTATGCCAACGGTTACGGGGGCAAGGTTCCCGGCATCGCATTGACGGACGGCATTTATAACTTCGCCGAAGATCCTGGCTACGTCCCGAACGGTCCGCTCAACTCAAATCCCACCATAACTCTTCGCGATAACGTTACCAAGATTGTCGGTACGCATAATCTTCAAATGGGCGGCTATATCGTGCTCGCTCACAAAAACGAAATCCCCCAGCCGACCTACGGCGTGAATGGACAGCTTTCTTTCACCAATGGAGGCGGCGGCAACACCAATTCGACCGGCAACGCATATGCAGATTTGCTGCTCGGAAATATCAGTGGCTACACCCAGGAACAGAATGCCCTGAAGATGCACGAGCAATACAATATTTACGAGCCCTACTTCCAGGACGACTGGCACATTACCAAGCGGTTAACGCTCAATCTCGGGCTGCGCCTCAGCTTTTTTGGGACCTACCGCGAAAAGAACAATCTAGCGTGGAATTTTGATCCGTCGAAATACGTTGCCGGAGCAAGCGGCGTCGACCCGGCAACAGGCTTGGTCACAGGAACGATCGCGAATCCTCAATTCAACGGATGGGTCGACTGCGGCGTGACACCCGGAGTACCACAGGGATGCATGGCGAACCACTGGTTCAATCCAGCGCCACGCATCGGTTTTGCCTATGACATTTTCGGCGACGGCAAGTGGGCGATCCGCGGCGGGTACGGAATTTTCTTCGAGCATACCAACGGCAACGAATCCAACACCGAAGCCTTGGAGCCTTACAACATCAACACCCAGACCACCAGCGTTGGCCAAGTCTCGGGATACGACAATATCAATCCAAGCCTTCTCGGTGGCGGCACGACACCGTTAACTTTCGTGTCGTTGCCGAACAAAGCGATTTGGCCGTACGTGCAGCAATGGCACCTTGATCTTCAGCATGATCTGGGAAAGGGAACGGTTGCCACCGTCTCATACGTCGGGAGCGGCGGCGTTCATCTGACGCGCTCGTATGAATACAATCAGATCAAACCCGTTCCTTCTAACCTGAATCCCTATGCTCCGGGCCAGACGATCACCAACGATGACTGCAGTTCCGTTTCAGTCGACGGCACGACGGGTCTGGCAACTGCGACGGCCAACTCGGACACAGCAAATCCGGTTACCGCCACCGGCAGTTGGGCAAACAACCTTGCAGTAGCTTGCGGTTACCAAGTGCCGACATCGGGCGGATCTACTGCAAATCTCTATCGACCCTTCGCTGGTATCGCCGGCATCGAACGCAAGGACCAGACCGGATCTTCGAACTACAACGCACTACAGATTTCGGTACGCCATAGCATCGGCGGATTGGAACTTAGCGGCGCTTACTCTTACAGCCATTCCATAGACGACTCCTCCGACTACAACGATCTTGGCTTCGTCAATTCGTACAACCTGAACGCTTATCGCGCCGATTCCAACTTCGACCAAAGACACACGATTGACCTTGCCTACGTGTACGACGTGCCGTTTGTTCGGGGCAAAGGACTGGCGACCAAGCTTCTGGGAGGGTGGCAGTGGTCCGGCATCACGTTGATTCAGAGCGGATCGCCCTTCAGCGTTTACAACACAGGAAACTCATTGGGAACCAACGTGCTCTCGCCGGAGGACAACGCCGGCGTAGGCAACAGCTTCTCGACCGGAGCTTCCTATCCCGACCTTGTTGCCAATCCCAAAAGTGGAGTGCAGAACACTCCGCAAGGTGGTTTCGGGCCGGTGCTTTACAATCCTGCGGCATTCGTTGCTCCGCAGGGGCTGACTTTCGGCGACGCGGGAAGAAATATTCTCAGAAATCCGTGGAGAACTAATTTCGACATGGCCTTGCTCAAGAAATTCGCCGTCACCGAGAGCAAGTATTTCGAATTCCGAGCCGAGGCATTCAACGTGTTCAACCATACCGAGTACGCGTGGCTTGGCGGCGATGCGGGTTCGGCAGCCGACAACGGAGTCGGCTCCAGGACGAACGCAAACCAGGTCACCTGCTATGGCGGTGCTAACAATTCGGCAGGCGATCCGGCTTGCGCCGCGTCTGGCGCTTCTACCGTTCTGTTCCGCTCAGGTGGGGCGCACCTTAACAGAATTCTGCAGTTGGGATTGAAATTTATCTTCTAGTGGAAGCGCACCAGAGGGAACACCCAGAGAAAAGTCCTGGCTTATCATGAGCCGGGACTTTTTTTATGCCCGTCGATGCCGGGATTCTTAATCGGCTACTGACGCCTGCTTTCGCGCGGATCCGATCGCGGCCAATCCCTTTTCCAGATCGGCAATCAAATCGTCGACATGCTCGATGCCCACCGAGAGCCGGATCATCTGCTCGGTCACGTGCATTGTTTTCAGCACAGCTGGATCGATCAGATAGTGCGACGTCAACACGGGAATCGTAACCAGAGAATCTACGCCGCCCAGGCTTGGAGCCAGCGTAAAAAGGCTGAGAGCCTCGGCAACTCGGCAGGCATCGGCCCCGCTGCCCTTTACTTCGAAGCTTAAGACTCCGCCCGCACCGGACATTTGCCGGGTTGCGATGGCGTAGTCCGGATGTTGCGGCAGCAGCGGATAATGCACTTCCGCTACGTTTGGATGCTCGCCGAGGAACTGCGCGATCCGAAGCGCGCTGGCATTCTGCCGCTCGACTCGGACGGCCAGCGTCTTAATGCCGCGCAGAAGTAGGAAGGCCGCGTGCGGGTCCATACAGCCGCCTAAGATGGTGCGTGCATGATGGATTTGCTCGATCAGATCGCGGTGTCCGGCAGCTACTCCGCACATTAAGTCTGAGTGTCCGCCGAAATATTTTGTGCCGGAATGTAGCACCACGTCGATACCCCACTCCGCCGGACGGCAATTGATGGGTGTCGCAAACGTGGAATCGATCGTCGTGATCAGATTGTGCTTGCGGGCGAGCGCGGCAATCTTCTCCAGATCAACCACGCGGACTGTAGGATTGGTCGGCGACTCGATATGCAGGAGCTTGGTGTTCGGACGAATAGCTCGTTCGTGTTGCGCAATATCGTTGGTGTCGACGAACGTGGTTTCGACTCCCAACTTCGGCAGCCATAGCGACAGAAACTTGACGCACGCCGCCATAGATGTCACGCTGTGCGACGATGTGATCGCCCGCTTTTACCAGCGCCAGGATCGAAGTCGTAATCGCGGCCATGCCCGACGAGAACAATAGGGCCGCTTCTGCGCCCTCCAGTTCGGCGATGGCATTTTCGGCGACCGTGTTCGTGGGGTTTCCATAGCGCGTGTAGTAATTGTCGGTGGGAGTAGCGCGGACTTGCTCCTGCATGTCCGTGACTTCGAACGTCGCGGTCTGGTAGATCGGTGTGGCCAGCGGAGCATTCTTTTTGTGGAGGCTGGTGCCGCCGTGCACAGCCTCAGTTTCCTGGCGGAACTTGTGCTTCTTCATTCTTGAAGGCTCCTGACGATGCGCGCTTGCCGCGGCGAGATGGCCAAGCCCCGTCTCTACTTTACTGCGGCCGCATTCAGCGCGGGTACGGGCGCCAGCCACTGGCCTGAGCGCGCGTGACGGCCGTTCACTAACTTCTCGAATTCCTGTTGCAGGGCGCGCGTTACCGGGCCAGCTTTGCCGTCGCCTATCACCCGGAAGTCGATTTCGCGCAAGCCAATAACCTCAGCGGCCGTGCCGCAAACGAAAACTTCGTCGGCTATGTAAAGCTGATCGCGTGAAATCGGCTCCTCGACGACGGTGTAGTTTAAATCCCGCGCCAGCGTGATCAGAGTATCGCGGGTGATGCCTTCGAGAATTCCGGCGCGCGGCGATGTGTAAACGATCTTGTTTCTTACCAGAAAAAGATTTTCTCCAGTGCACTCGGCCACATAGCCGTCCGGACCAAGCATGATGGCTTCATCGAAGCCGGCTCGCTTCGATTCGGTTTTGGCGAGAATCGAGCTCACGTAATTTCCAGAGACCTTGGCCTTGGTCATCATGATGTTTGGATGAAGGCGCGTGAACGACGCAATATTGGCGCGGATGCCTCGCTCTTTGGCTTCGGCCCCGAGAAAATTGTTCCACTCCCACACTGCGACGACGAAACGCGGCTCGCCATCCTCAATGGTCATCATCATGGCACTGTCGAGATAGATCATCGGGCGGATGTAGCACGCGGAAAATTCGTTCGCCGCGATGGTCTGGAGGATGGCCTTCTTTACCTTCTGGGCGTTGACTGGCAGTTCGCGAAATCCGACGATGTGAGCGGAATCCAGCAGGCGTTCGACATGCTCGTCGAGGCGAAACACGGCTGGACCTTTGTCGGTGGAGTAGCAGCGTATGCCTTCAAATACGCTGAAGCCGAATTGCATTCCAGCACTCAGAAACGGAACCACGCCTTCGCTGGCGGGCCTTAAAGCATCGTGAATCCATATATAACGAGCGGCACCCATTCATTAAGACTACCTGCGCACCGATGCGCGGGCAAGGATGGATCTGGGTGCGGGAGACGGTCGTGTGCAGACGATATAATCGCTTGCCATGGAAACGGGACTGCGAGATCGAGTAGCGATCGTTGCTGCGTCGAGTCAGGGAATTGGACGCGCGACGGCCGAGGCTTTCGCCGCCGAGGGTTGCCGTCTGGCCATCTGCGCGCGCAACCGCGACGCTTTGAACGCAGTCGCGGAGAAGATTCGCGTCCAGTATCGGGTCGAAGTACTGGCCGAAGCTTTCGATGTTACCGATGCTGATGCCGTGGGGAAATTTGTAGGCGCCGTTGTGCAGACGTTCGGCGGCGTCGATATCTGCGTTACGAATGCCGGCGGCCCGCCGGCCAAGGGCTTTTTGTCGACCACGGTAGACGAGTGGAAACAGGCGATCGAAGCAAACTTCATGAGCACGGTTTACTTCGCGCATCAGGTTATCCCCCACATGCAAAAGAAAAAGTGGGGACGCATTATCACGATCACATCCATCACGACCAAGCAGCCAATCGCCGACCTCGTCTACTCGAACGCCGCGCGCGCCGCCGTGGTTGGGCTGGTCAAAAGCCTGGCCAATGAATTTGGTAAGGATGGAATCCTGGTGAATAACGTCGGCCCCGGCTTTACTGCGACCGATCGCTTGAAAGAGCTGGCCCGGGCGCGCTCCGCCACTCTCGGCATGGGTGAGAAAGACAGGGGCGAGAAACATATGTTCGATGCGTGGGCGGCGGACACCGCTCTGAAGCGTTTGGGAGAGCCGCGCGAGGTTGCCGACACGATCGTGTGGCTCGCCAGCGAGCGCGCTTCGTATATCACCGGCCAGACCATATTGGTCGATGGCGGACTATATAAAGGTCTGTAGAATTACGGTCGAGATATTTTTATGAAAAGCAAAAAGACAAAAGTCGTCGCCCGAAAGACGACCTCGAAAAGCAAAACGAAAAAGGCAACCAGCGCCCAGAGTAAAGTCGCACTGAAAGGCACCGTCTCGAAAGGCAACGCGCTTAAACCACTGGTGCGTCATGTCCCGTGGAGTTCCGTCGAAGTCGAAGCGCTGAACCCCTTGCTCGGGCTGCACTATGTCGTAGGACAAAAGATCATGCTGGCCCGCGTCCTGCTAAAAAAAGGATGTATCGTGCCCGAGCACAGCCATCCCAACGAGCAATTGACATTTGTGCTCGACGGAGCGCTGAAGTTCTGGATCGACGGCCGTGAAATCGTCGTGCGTTCGGGAGAGGTACTGACGATTCCCGCGAACGTGCCGCACAAGGCCGAAGCCCTGGAAGATACCGTGGACTTCGACGTTTTCGATCCCCCACGCGCCGACTGGATGAATCGCACGAACGCGTATTTGCGGTGAGTAGCGGATCTTTGAGCGAAAGCGTTTCTTTATATCGTTGTTAGTAGTTGGTTTGGTGAGTGAAAAGTCTACGTGTCGATTGCTCAAAAAACGGAAGCCATCGCAAGCCTTCGCTGCATTTCCTGCGCCGCCACGCCCGATTCGGCCGCCCAGGATTTTCGTTGTGCCGCCTGCGGCGATCTTCTTGAATTTGTTTTTCCCGGATGGGCCTCGGACGCACCTGACGCCGCTGCGCTCAAGTCTTTGTGGCTGAGCCGTCGAACTTCGCCCGATTCCCTTGACCAGAGCGGCGTCTGGCGTTTTCGCGAACTGCTTCCCCATATTCCGGAGGAGCACGCCATTACCCTGCGGGAAGGGAACACTCCTCTGTATTCCCTGCCGCAGTGCGCGCGCGCAACTGGCGTTGCAGAATCTTCTCGCCAAGCACCAGGGGATGAACCCGACCGCCTCGTTTAAAGATACGGGGATGACGTTTGCCGCCTCGTCGGCGCATCAGAAGAAATTTCCTTGGGTTGCATGTGCCTCGACCGGCAATACCTCGGCGTCCATGGCGGCTTACGCTGCACGCGGAAACATGCATAGTCTGGTCTTGATCCCCGAGGGTCAGATTTCGTGGGGCAAGCTCTCGCAATCGCTCGATTATGGAGCCCTCACTTGCCAGCTCCGTACCGATTTCGACGGATGCGTTCGCATTCTCAACGATCTCGTCCGCCAGAAGCCGGTTTATCTGTTGAATTCCGTGAATCCGTATCGCATCGAAGGCCAGAAAACGGCCGCCATCGAACTGATGGAGCAGCTTGCGTGGGAGCCTCCCGACCACATCATTGTTCCGGGAGGCAATCTAGGGAACAGTTCAGCGATTGGCAAAGCATTGATTGAGATGCTCGAACTGAAACTGATTGCGCGTCTGCCGAAGCTTTCGATTATCCAGGCGCAGGGCGCGAATCCTTTCTATCGGTGCGTGCACGAATTCGGTGGAAAGAAACTTGAACCGATGACTGCCGACACGTTGGCGACGGCGATACGCATCGGAAATCCGGCATCGTGGAGAAAGGCTTTGCGGGTACTGCAAGCAACCGGCGGCGAAGTCGAAGAAGTCTCGGAGGTCGAGATCGCGATTGCCAAAGCACAAATCGGCGCAGATGGAATTGGTTGCGAACCTGCGTCCGCGGTTACGCTCGCGGGGCTCAAGAAATTCCTGCGGACAGGATTTGTGAAGCCCCGCGAGTCGGTGGTTCTGATTCTCACCGGACATCTTCTTAAGGATCCCGATTTCACCATCAAGTTTCATCGTGGCGATCTGTTTGCGGGAGCATCCAACAAAAGCGAGTCGGCCGAGACGAAGTCCTTCCAACGGGCACCGGTTGTGCTCGATGCCAATCTCGCAGCCGTTATCTCCAAACTCGAGACAGCCGAGAAAGAATCAAATGCTCAAAATTGAATTCAATCCTTGCTGTTTCTGCGGGCTTGATGTTCGGCCGTCTGAAATTGATCCGTGCCGGGTACAGGTGTCGACGGCTGGGGGCAGGTGGCAGGTGTGGATTTGCCACGCTGCATGCTTCAAGCAACGAATTATCAGTCCGCCAGAGGCTCCAGGATTACTTGATCCTGCCCACTTTTGAACCGGGCGTCGAAAACGCCGTCGACAGAAATTCGTAGCACTCCGCCCCAAACTCGTGTATAAAACACAGTTCACTTGTCGCTGCCGATTCTAAGGGATTCTTCCCAGGCTGGACTGGGCTAAAGCCTTCCATTTCTATTGTTTCGGCCCGTTTCGCCAGATTTGGCTGCCGAGGAGTTTGCGCTCGAACCTATGCCTTCACGTCCTGCATCTTTAGACCGCTCGTTGCGCCTGGCGCTGCCTGCGACCTCGGCCAATTTGGGCCCCGCGTTCGATGCCGCGGCCCTCGCGCTGGACTTCCATCTCCGTTTGCGCGCCGAGCGTGCGCCTGACTTCTTCGTTACCGCTCAGGGGCGCGACGCGCAGATTTGCGGCCGGATGGAAAACCATCTGATCGTCACCACTTACTGCGAGGTGCTCGAATCAGAGAACCGCAAAATCGCGCCGCTGCGTATTCATCTTGAGAACGAGATTCCCATTGGCAGAGGTTGCGGATCGTCTGCTGCGGCTCGCCTGGCCGGCATCGCTTTGGCGGTACACTTCGGACATCTGCGCTGGAAAGATGATCGCATCGTCGGCGAGGCTTCCATGCGAGAGCACCATCCTGACAACGCTTCCGCCTGCTGGATGGGCGCGTTGACGGTGGCGCGCATGGCCAACCAGGTTCAGGCACAGGTCGTGGAGGTGAAGCCGAAAGGGAAGTGGCCGCTGTTGCTTGCCGTTCCCTGACGCTCCTCTCTCGACCGAGCAGGCGCGTCGCGTCTTGCCGTTCCAATATTCGCGCGCGGACGCTGTAACGAATATCCAAAATTCGATGCTGCTGCTAGCGGCATTCACGCAGGATCGTCCCGATTTGCTTCCATCGGCGCTGGAAGATCGCATCCATCAGCCCTATCGCGCGCCGTTGTCACCGCTACTTCCGGCGTTGAAAGAGCTTACGGGAGAATCCGGCATTCTCGGCGCTGCTCTGAGTGGAGCCGGCCCGTCGGTGCTGGTGTTTCTCGACCCGAAGGTTCCTGCAAAAAGGGCGAAGCAAAGAATCGCCGCCCACCTCACCAAGCGTCGGCTCACCGCAGAACTCATCCTCACTCAGATCGCCCAACACGGCGGACGCGACGGAGTCGACTGGAAGAAGCACCATCCGCCGGCAAAAAGATAAGCGCGAAATCCGCCAGCTTGCTGCTGGCGGGAATCCCGCGCTACCTGATTCATAGCCATCGCGAGCGCGCAGCCACAACGCTATCCGCGGCTGGCCGGGGGCACAATCCCATTCATGCGGAGATACTCCACCATCTGTCCATAGTGATCAAAACCATGCCACACGAAGACGGTGGCCATGCCGAGTCGCGTGCCTTTTTCTTTGCCGAACGGCGTGGCAATTGGCTCTACCAGGTTCGCTTCGGTGATTGTCGCTACAGATTTGTGGGCATATGCAAAAGAGTCTTTCAGATACTTGAGTATGTCGGCTTTCGATTTCAAGCTGTCGGGGCCCTTTTCCTCGTTCACGTCGACTGGAGGTTTCTCTCCGAGAATGGCGGCACCTAAGACGTAATTGACAGCCGCCACATGCTTAATCTGTTGAGCGAAGGTGCGAACGCCTTTGAATTCGCCGTTGGTCGGGGCGAAGTCGTACTTATCCTCGGGCATCGCTTCCGCCGCGGATACAAACTCGCCTTCAATGTTCTTGATGCCGCCGTCGAGCACTTGGCTCGCGGTCTTCTTCGCGTCCATCGCCTGGGACACGCCAAAACTGGACACAACCATTAACGACACGATCAACGACACCAGCACCTTAAAAATCTTTTTCATGTTCTCTCCAAGTTGTTTCAAGTCGAAATAGGGGCCGGATCAATCTCTCACAACCGCTGGGGTCAGTTCCAGTTCATTCGCGGTGATTCGATGGCCGCGCAGGGCGAATACTCCCAGAGCGAGAACCAGAGCGGCCGATGTGAGGGCATCTGGAACGCCGATCCGTTGCGCCACCGCACCCCACAGCGTCGCTCCAATGGCCATGCCTCCCTGCAAGACGAGAAGATAAAACGACAGCGCGCGAGCTCGAACATACGTCGGACACATGGTCTGTGCGGCCACGTTCAAACAAGCGAGAATCCCAATCCATGCCGCCCCCGCCAGAACCATCACGATGCACAAGAGCGGGAAGTTTTGCGCGCGCCCAGCCGCGAAGGTCATGCCTGCAAAAATCAAGATAGAAGTTCCGACCACGCCATCCACCGAAAGTTTCTCCCGCAACCGCGGCAACGCTAACGCGCCCAGCAAAGCGCCCAATCCGAATCCGCCCAGCAACCCGCCGTATCCGCGAGCGCCGTAAGGACGGGCGATGATCGGCAGCAGAGCCAGCATGGCAACCGCAGCAATACTAAAAGTTCCGGTGCGGAGCAACACCGATTTCGCGAGTCCACTGTCACGAACATAGTGAAACCCGTCGGCAATCGCAGACCGCAGGCGCTGCGTCTTCATCGGAGGTTCAACGGGGCGCTTCCACCGATAGAGAAACAAAATCACTCCCAGGAACGAGAGCGCGTTCAACATGAACGTCATGCCGCATCCGACCGCCGCTACGATGATGCCGCCCAACGCCGGCCCTACAGCCCGCGCCACGTTGAAGCCAGCCGAATTGAGCGCGACCGCGGATGCATGCTGTTTTGCCGGGACTAATTCAGGCGTGATCGCCTGCCATGCCGGATCATTCATCACGGCGCCGAGCCCGAGCAGAAAAGTAAATAGCAGCAGAACCCAGGGGCCGACACAACAAGTGATCGTCATGATGCCGAGCGCGCCAGCGGCCAGCACCATCCATCCCTGGGTGAGCAGCAAAAAGCGGCGCCGATCCACCATGTCGGCTAGCGCGCCTGCGGGCAGAATCACAAGAAAGACTGGGAGCACTGCCGCGGCTTGAACCAGTCCGACCATCAGCGGGTTCATGGTCATCTGCGTCATGAGCCAGCCCGCGCCGACGTTCTGCATCCAAGTGCCGGTGTAGGAAATGACGGAGGCAATCCAAAGCGATCGAAACAACGGCTCGCCCAGCGGCGCCCAAGGGGATTCGGCGCGGCTTCGTGGAAGCGGATCCGCGAACGGTAGTTTGGTCATTTCCGCCATGAGTTCGCTCTTAAGAAATCCGCATCAGAATTTAGACGTGCGAGGACGCCCGTCTCTCCACCATCAAGTGGAACAAACCACCAATCGCTAATCACTCATTACTAATTTGGCGTTATCAAACGGCCATTCTTGGCGGCGCCATGCTCGCGCGCCATAAATCACGATCCCAAACAGCAAGATCACCGCTGCGTAACGAATCTCTTTTTGAAAGTCATGCCGGGAAAAAAGAATAAAAACGAAACTGGCAGCGGCGACAAGCGCCGGCACGGGGTAGAACCACATGCGAAACGGGCGCGGTAAGTCGGGTCTCTGAATCCGCAGCAGAATCACGCCAATCGCCTGCAACAAATACTGCAGAACGATGCGAATCACCACCAGCGCAGCGATCAAATCGGCCAGCCGCAGGAAACAAAACAGTGCCGCAACACCGGTCAATGCCAGTAGCGAAACATACGGAAACTGGTATTTCGGATGCACCCGCGCGAAGGCCTTGAAATAATTTCCGTCAACCGCCGCTGCATAGGGCACGCGCGAATAGCCGAGCGTCAACGAAAACACGGAGGCAAACGCGGTCCACATGACCAAAACTGAGACGACCGAGGCGGCTCCCTGTCCGTAGACTCTCTGCATTACCGTCGACACCACGTACAGCTTGCTGTTTGCGGCTCCGGAATGAGTCAGTTCACGCCATGGAATGACGCCGAGAATGCTGACGTTCATCACGATATATAGACAGACCACCGCGAGAATGGATAGCAAGAGCGCCCGCGGAATATTTTTGGCCGGGTCTTTGACCTCGTCGCCCAGGAAACAAACGTTGTAGTATCCGCCGATGTCATAGGACGCGATCAGCATCGCGCCGGCAAGCCCTTGAAAGAAACCGATAGAAAACGAAAAAGCGTGCGGAGGCAAATCGAACGCCTGGTGTGCGTTGAAATGACTGAGGCCTGCAAAAATAATCCACCCAATCGTCCCCATCACGCCGAGCCAAAGAACCTTTGTGAGCCGCGCGATGGCTGTGATCCGGCGGTAAAGCAAAAAGGCGGTGAGCGCGCAAACACCGATGGCCACAATCGTGGCCGGCATGGCTACCCAGGTAATTTGCAGAGTGCCGAAAAGCGGAAAATGGAGGCTCCAGGTCCGCGTCGACCAAACCCGCTCCAGGTTTGGCCAAAAGAACGCCGCGTACTGCGAAAGCCCAACCGCTCCCGAAGCGATTGAAAGTGGAGCGCTGAAGGAGAGTTGCCAGATAAAGAGGAAAGAAACAGCGCGGCCTAATTTTTGCGGCCCGTAGATTTCTTTCAAATAACGATACGACCCGCCCGATCCTGGCATTGCCGCGCCCAGTTCCGCCCATACCAGGCCATCGCAAATCGCGAGTATGGCTCCCAACACCCAGCCCAGCATGGCCTGCGGGCCACCCATCACGGTGACGATCAGCGGAATGGTTATGAACGGACCCACGCCGATCATGTCGATCATGTTCAGCGCGGTGGCGGAGCCGAGCCCGATGCCCCGGACCAGTTGCGGCTTGGTTGTCGGTTCGCCTTCGATCGGAGATGTCATGAGGGGTGTCGCTGGTCGATGGTCCTCGGTCGTTCGCGATCAAACAATTCCGACGCTTCGCAATTTTTCATTCGTCACGACAACGACTAACGACTGGCAATCAGGTTCACAAACAGGCGCACCGCCCCCGGCACGCCCGCCGGTAGCTGCCGAAAGAATGCGTAGCCCGTGTAGATGTAAGCGCCCTTGCCGTAATGCGCCACCAGCAAGCCACCCTTTTGTTCAGATTCGCCTGGATCGTGTGATTCGAGAAGTGGATTAAAGTTACTGTCCCACTGCGACATAAAATACAAACCGCGCTCCTGCACCCAGCCGTCGAAGTCTTTCGCTGTGATTTCATTGGGAGAGTGAAAAATCGCGTTGCCCGGTTCGAGAATCGTGATCGGAGCTTCTTCAACGGAAACCCGCGCGCGGCTCAGCGTTGCCGGATATGGCGTGTACTTCCCGCTATTGAAATCTCCGGCCGAAGCGTTGTATTGCACCACCAGCCTGCCGCCCGACTCGACGTAATCAAGCAGGCGCTTATTGTTCGCGATGACATTTTTCTGAGTGTCATACGCGCGGATGCCTAGGACGATGGTTTGGTAGTGGCTCAGGTCTTCGCTGCCGAGCTTCTCAGGGGGAATGAGCGTTACATCGATTCCGATCTGCTCCAGCACAGTAGGAATCTCGTCGCCCGCGCCCATGATGTAGCCCACTTTCAGATTGTTTGGGACTTTCACATCAACCACGCTGACGCGCTGCACAGCGGGTTGGTAGTAATAAAAAGTCGCTAGATCTGGCCGGGTAATGACCGAATAGCCTTCCTGATAGCTCTGGCTGCCGCTTTTCAGCGTGGCTCGAATTTCTTTTCGTCCTTCGGCGCGATTTCCCGGAATTACTTTGAAGTCCGCGCTCTTGCGTTCGCCTCGGCTGAGAAACTGAAGCTGCTGGTCCGCTGGTTCGGCGCGCCATTGCTCGGGAACCGCAACGCGCAGCGTGCCTTGGTCTTTCGAATCCAGGTTGCTCGACACATCCACCTTCACGGCCGGTTGCGGACCATCCTTAGTCGGGATGACCTGCTCACCCGGATTCAGCAAGACGGAAAAAGCCGGTGCCACGGCCAGAGGGCGCTCGGAGATTGCGCCCGAAGCATCTTTGTATTGCACCATGCAAATGCTCGAAACCATTTCTGCGCTCTTGCCGACCTTGACAACAGTTACCGGCGGTGGCGGGAACGGAAGTCCCCGATACTCTGCATCATCGATCGTGTTGAGCGCCTCCGTCTCAGGATTATCTCTGTGCCAGTACGGCTTCGTGATCTGAGCCGTTGTGGGAACGAAGACCTTGAACCGCTTGACCACACCATTCGCTCTGGTCTGTTTTGAGAGAACCTTCGAATCCCACCCTTTCGGAATTCGTATTTCGATATCGTCGCTTGCGTCTGCAACGCCTTTTCCGGTGGAAAGGGTCGCTGTTATCTCAAAGCCTCGACCTGGCATCGCCATAAATGCGTCGTCGGGGTTCGATCCGACGGGAGCGTCCACCACCGCCTGCAGGCTTATACCTTGCGCCAGAGCTTGTGCTTGGCTGATTTCACTCGTCAGGTCTTGCCACATTCGCACTTGAAGGAGTTTTTTTGCCTGGGCTGAGAGTTCGGTACCCATAATCTCATTGAAGACTCTTGGCAGAATTCCGTAGGCCTCAGCGAGAGGAGCCGCTGCCGCTAATCGATCTTTCTCCGCCGCCGCTGTCGCTGCATCGATTTTCTCCTTGAGCGCGATCAAATCTGGCTTGAGCCAAGGTACTTTTTTTTCTTCCTCTCCCAGGCGCGCAGCCAGTCCCGGCAAACTGGTGTCGATGCCATCAAAAAAACTCTGCTCGTGCCCGTCTTTATCTTTCGGCGATTCCACCACCGAATCGACCAGCTTATAAAAAGTAAATCGGTCGCCCGGTGGAACACTGACGTCACTCAATCCCTGCGACTCCTGGTGACGCAAACCCTCCAAAGCAAACTGGACATACGAAGTCCCCAGCACGGGATCGACGGCTCCGGTATTCAGTCGCACCGTATAGTTTGCCGCGTCACAGGTCATCGCCCCAAACCCGCATACATTGCCGATGTAGAGTTTTTTGGGCTGCCAGGGATCGAGTCCTTCTTTAATCTGCTCGGGAAAGCGCGCCGGATCGGCTGCCGCGCGAAATGCTTCTTTGGTCAAGATGGCCGAAGCCTGGTGATGACCGTGTCCGTCACGATCCGTCCCCGAAAAACGGGCGATCAACACGTCGGGATGAAACGTGCGGATCACCCGCACTATATCCGCCAGGGCTATGTCGTGCCCTTGCCATTTCTGAAAAGTCTCTTCCGGAGTTTTCGAGTAGCCAAAGTCCGCGACCCGCGAAAACCGTTGCTCCACTCCGTAATACCGATCGGCTGCCAGTACTTCCAGTGTGCGTAACACACCCAGGCCGTCGAACAGATTGCTGCCAAGCTTATTCTGTCCGCCTTCGCCGCGCGTCAACGTCATCAGCAGCGTCTGGACGCCTTTGCCGCGAGCCTCCAGCGTCAACATGCCGCCGTCTTCGTCGTCGGGATGTGCGTCCACCTGCATCAGCCTGCCGGTGGTCTGCAGTTTCCGCAACATCAGCTTCAGACCCGCCGCCCCCGTGTCCTGGGGCAACGGCTCATAATAATGATCGCCACTATGTCCTGCGGTCTGGTTCGTCGGAGTCTTCTCGGCCGTCTGAGCGCAGCTCAACGCGGCTGTCAACGTCGCAACCAGCACGACGAACCCTGCCTTGGCCCACCAACCGCAAACCAATCCCGATTTCTTCATTCCAAGCATGCCCATCTGATGGAGTTTCCTTAAAGAACGGACCAAATAATTAGATGTTCGTGCGGCGCGTCACGCATTAGGTATGCCCTAGTTTACCCATGTCATCCTGAGCGCAGCGGATCATTCGCGAAGCGAATAATCCGCGGAGTCGAAGGACCCCATACCCGCCGAAGCAAGAGCCACCCAGCAAGGCGTTCTCACGATGCTCCCGCAGTTCGTCGCTAACCGATCCTCACTTGGTCAGTTACTACTTCGTCATCCCCTGCGCCGCCGCGAACTTCTGTTGGCATTCGCCCGCCGCTTGCACAATTCGATGGAACTCCGCATCGTCGCGGACACCCGCCAGCAGGGGGTCCAACTGCAGCGCCTCGTATGCGCAGTAGTTCCCATCCACTGCCTGGTGCAAAAATTTGAATGCAGTCTGTTTTGCGCCGCAAGCGGCCAGCATCGAACCTTGCAGATATTTCAACTCAGGATCGTGCTGCGGCAACAAATCTTTGGCCGCTTGTTGCGCCATCTGGTCGATCTCGGCCGACGGATTTTTATTAAGGCACGCCTGCACCAGACCGCGCATCCAGTTGGGATTTGCCGTCATCTGCTGCGCGGCCTGTTGTGCTTCCGCCGTCTTGCCTTCCCGCATAAACACGGCGACTCGCGTGGCGATCGTCCACTCCGAATTTGTGTCTAAACCGAGAAAGTCCATGGCCCGTGCTGGTTTGCCTGCTTCGGCGAATGCGAGCGAGCACGTACGCCAGGTGTAATTACCTGAATCAAGGCTCCAGGTCTTCTCGCATTCACGCTGGGCTTCGTCCAGGCGACCCGCGTAGCGCAAAACATACGCCATCGAAAAATGAGCGAACGCACTGTCCGGATGTTTTTGCACCAACGCCCGAGCGTCGTTGTAACCCCGGTCGAGAAATCCGCCCTCTGCCTCATTCGTGGCCAGGAAGCCGGCGGTGCTAACTCGGTCTGGTTCGAGCGAGAGCGCATGCTTGTAGGCCACGTTGGATTGCTGGTAGGCTGCGTCTCCTCCATCCGAGTACGCGGAATCGAAATAGTATCGGCGTCCGAGAGCCTCCCAAGCCGGCGCGTAATTCGGATCCATGTCCACCGCTCGTTTCAACATCGTGATCGCGGTCTTGTTCGCTTCTTCCTCATGCGGCATGGTGACGGTGCGCATGTACAACTCATATGCTTCACGATTGGCGGGCGCGCTGCTGGCTGCTTGCTGTGTTTTCGAGCCTCCCAGCGCCGGCACCAGTTCTTGACGGACCTTGGTCGCCATCTGGTTCCGCAGGGCTAGCAAATTATCCGCCGGAGCTGCCAGTTGTCCGGTCCAAATTAACCTGTTGTCTTTTACCTCCACTGCTTCGAGCGTCACCATCACCATCTTGTCTCGACGCAGAAAGTGTCCGACCACGACTGTTCCTACACCCAACTCGCTTCCCGCCTTGGCCGGATCGGCTTCTCCGTTGCTGAATCTTTGAGTCGAAGCTGACGGCCGAATCTCGAGCGAGTGCGAATAGGTCAGAGCATTGGCAATCTCATCCGCCAAGGCGTAGCGTAAAAATTCACTCTCCTCATCGTTATTAATATTCTTTAGCGGCAGTACCGCAATGGTGTGATTACCTACCTCAATCAGGGGAGTTCCACGTTTAACCCACCACGCGCCGATCGCCGTCAGCACGGTTAACAGAACCAGCCCCAGGCAGATGGCGACCCACCTCGACTTCGAACCCGATTTCTGAAAAGTGTGGGTTACTGTGTGCATCCCGGTTGCATTCCGGATCGAACTTCGCAGCGTAGGTTGCGTTCCTTTTTGCAGCCGCACCAGGTCGGCCTTCATTTCGGCGGCGTTCTTGTAACGCAGGTTGCGATCTTTTTCCATCGCTTTTCCAATGATGGCTTCTAGTTCGGGCGGTACATCCGGATTAATCGACCTCGGGGATGCCGGCTTGGAGTTGATCACCGCGTGAAGCGTCATCACTACATTCGTTCCGGTGAATGGCTTCTTGCCGGTAGCCATCTCGAACAGCACAACGCCGAACGAAAATATGTCGCTTCGTACGTCCAGGTCTTCCGACCGGGCCTGCTCGGGCGACATATAGACGGCCGTCCCAGGAATCACTCCGACCTGCGTCAGTGATTCCTCCAGCGACGAATCCGTGGTGGTGCCCACGCTTCCATCCTTGGCCAACTTTGCCAATCCAAAATCGAGAATCTTGACTTGCCCGTTCGGAGTCAGAAAAATGTTCGCCGGCTTTATGTCTCGATGGACGATCCCCTTGGCATGCGACGCCGCCAGCGCGTCCGCTACCTGCACGGCGATATCCAGCAGGTCTTCGAGGTTCATCGCCTGGCCATGGATCCGCTGTTTCAGGCTCTCGCCTTCCAGTTTCTCCATGACGATGAACGGCTGGCCGTTGTTGTCTTCGATGTCGTGGATGGTGCAGATATTCGGGTGATTCAGTTGCGACGCGGCGCGGGCTTCCCGCATAAAGCGCTCCAGCGAACGGGGATCCTTCGCCAGATGTTCGGGGATGAACTTCAGAGCGACATGGCGGCCCAGGCGGAGATCCTCCGCCTCGTAAACAATTCCCATCCCGCCGCCGCCAAGCTTCGACAGGACGCGGTAATGGGAGACCGTTTGCCCAACTATCTCCATAGCAGCCGTTTGGCGCGGACAACCTGGTCCGCTACCGTCGTTCTCGATTTTACGTGACCCGCTTCCAAGATTGTTGGCGTTTGTGAAGGCGCCCTGGTAGGCGGTGGTTTCGGCGGGTCAACCCATAACCTTCGGCAGATTCCAATGCCGCCAGAGGCTGACCATGCGCAGCGTGAAGCAGAACACGCCGCCAAGAAGAGCCGCGCAAGTGGCATTCATTTTCAACTTGCGAGCCAGAATCATCACCGCCGCACCGGCCATGGCTGCGGTTGCGTAAATATCGGAGCGGAGCACCAGCGGAACGCGAGCCAGAAAGAGGTCGCGAATCGTGCCTCCGCCGACCGCGGTAACCGTGCCCAGCAAAATGGCGATGAACGGATGCATTTTGTAGAGAAGAGCTTTCTCCGTTCCGGCCACCGCAAACAGCGACAGTCCGGCAGCGTCCAGAACAAGAATCACATTTGCCGGGATGCCCTGAACAAACCGATACAAAAGGAAAACGATAGCTGCACCCGTGAATGCCATCGCCGAATAACGCCAATCACGCAGGGAACTCGGAGGCACGGCTCCGATGAGCAGGTCGCGAAAGATTCCTCCAGCGAGCGCCGTGGAAAAGGCCAGCACCATGAGTCCGAGCAAGTCGAGATTGCCGGGAATCGCGGCCTCGGCGCCCTCGATCGCGAAGAGGAGAGTTCCGGCCATATCGGCGGCGAAGAGCAGCGTGTTTGAGGGACGGACTACTGTGTCTGTCAAGGCGAATCACTAACCACTAAGCAACCACTAAGCGCCAATTAAGGCGGCCGACGATCCCACCCATGCCATGTTCTTGTTGTGATCGACGCCCATCATCAACCCCCGGCCCATACGAACAATCGTGAGCACAGGAATCAATTTGTCGAGCCACACATACATGATTCGTAGCTCAACCTTAGTCATGCCGTAGGGAGTATCGACCAAGGGCGTGAAATTCAATCGCTCCTGCAGAATGTATTCGCAGCGCTTTGCCGCAGGAATCGCGTCAATGTCAGCCCGCGACGGGGCAATCACCACGCCGAGTCCCGCGAAAGAATAGAGCGGCTTGAGAACAAAATTGTCCAGATCAGCCGGAACGTCCGTAAGTTGATCCAGAAACCAGGTCCGCGGCACCGACGGATGCTTTAAATATGGAATCGAATATTTGCTGATCCGGAAATACCAGTTGGGATGGCCCGCCCATTCCACATCCAGATCATCGCGAAAATCGAAAGGCAGCTTGATGTCCTTGCGTTCCAGTTCGTCGACGATGGTGCGGTTGTAAATGCGCTCGATCCGGAATTTGCTTGCCCGCTTCTTCATAGAACAAATGCCGGCCCTGCTTCCGAATCTTGGTGATGCAAACGGTGCGTATTCCGAGCAGCTTCTCGGTCAGCAGGAAATCTGGACGCGTCTTTTGCTCCTCGGGATGCACTTCCATCAGCACGACATTGGCCGGATCGTGTCGGCCGACAATCGCGTCGTGCATGAGCTGCTTGTAACCGGGCGAATCCAGTCCACTCAAGAAATAGCGAAGTTTAGGGTCGAGGCCGAAGACATCGATATACGCCTGCGATATCACTGGCTGATACGCGTAGAGCGAAGGGAAGGCCTGCAATTCGACGAGTTTCGGCTGCAACTCACCTGCCGCGTCACGCACGAGGCCGAAATCCACCTGGATGAACATCGGGTGCGGCGTTTCGTTCGGCACGCGAAACTCTGCGGGAATCGACGCTTCTGAACGAGCGAGATAGTCGGGATTTTCCACTAACTGCTGGATCAGCGCTTTGCCATCTTCCCCCATCTGCTCGACTAGGCCATTGGGAAAAAAACAGGGAGTTTCGCAAAGCGCAAATGGAACTTCCATCCCGCAGCGCGCGGTCATCTCGCTCCGCATGCGTTCATATTTTTCGGAAGTGAAGCGCGCGTTGAAGTCTTGGCGATAGGAGGGAATCATCGGCCTTGCTGCTCTTAACCCTCGATCAAAAACTGCCCGCTGCGCATGATCTGCTCGCCATCGACCCAGATATCGAAATTCCGGCCCACCACATCGATGTGAGTTCCGGAAAACCACTCTGCACCGGTGTGGGCGCCGTAGGGATTGCCGAATGCAATATGGATGCCCGGATATTTCTCGTCCTGCAGAATCTGACCGATGACGTCTTTCAATTCGAGGTTGGTTCCGATGGCAAACTCGCCCACGCGGTCGCTGTTTTCATCGGTATGCGTGTAGGCCCAAAAATCGTCTTTCAATTCTTTATTTGCGGAATGCGCCTCAATCAGGCGATTGCCCTTCACTTGAATGGTGAGTGGTTCGGCCTTCAAAGCTCCAAACTTCGCGCATAAATAATCACCCACCACTCCGTCAATCACAAAGGTTCCGTTCACTTCCCCGGGAGTGGTAAACACTTCGCCGCCCGGAAGGTTTCCCCACTTTTCAGGACTGATGATTCCACTGGTCTTCACCCAGCGGTAGTTGGGATTCAAATCCGCAACGATGTCAGTGCCGGCGGCGGTTGTGGCTCGAACCTGTTTCGCCTTGCTCACCGTTTCCAGCACCTTCACGCTCAGGCGGTCGACCTTCGCAAAATCGGCGCGCATGCCTTCCATCATGATCCGCTTGTTGATATTGACCATGTGGGCGTGACGGATTTTTCGCCGGTTCACGATATCCGTCATCTGCATGCGCGATTTCAATTCGTTCATTTGCGCCTGCACAGCAAAAATACTGACTTGGCTCGTTTGAAGATCTGCCGCAATGACTGACGGCAAATCGTTCAAGGGACGAGTCGCCACATCCTCCAGCACCCAAGTCTGGTAAGGGCATCCGACCGCTTCGAGTTCGTGCACAATCGCGGCGGCAATTTCCAGACTCACCTCATCGGTGATGACGGTGACTTTTTCCGAAGGCTGCACCCGCAGACACACACGCACGGCATTACGCGCGCCCGGCGTGAGTTCCGGATCGAAAGACATTTGATTAAGTTGTCGGTTGGATTGTTCGGCAGTGTTCATCAAACTCATCAGACGGCACGCGCGGTGGGCAAACTCTCTACCTCGTCCACGCCCACCTCAGTCTCCTTAATAATGTGATCCATCACGGCTTTCATGCTGCCGGTCTTGCGGTAAACATCCAGTTGCCGGTCGGCGCCGGTGCCCATCTTCATAATCGTGCGGATGTATTCCACTTCTTTTCGCGAGTCCAGTTCGTCTACCACGTCGTCGACGAACTCGAGATATTCTTCGATCAAATCGCGCTCGGGAACCTCGGTCGACTTGCCGAAGTCGATGAGCTTGCCGTCGATTCCATAGCGCGCCGCCCGCCACTTGTTCTCCATCAGCAGCGACCTGCGGTACAGGCGGAATCCCTGGTTCTGCGAATAAAGCTTATACAGTTTCGCCACCGTGGCCTGGATCAGCGCCGCCAACGCAATCGTCTCATCCAGTCGCATGGGTAGATCGCATACCCGGAACTCAAGCGTGTCGAAGAATGGATGCGGTCGAATGTCCCACCAGATTTTCTTCGCATTGTCGATCGAGTTCGTTTTCACCAATAGTTTGACGTAGTTCTCGTATTCTCCCCAGCTCGGAAAATAGTCCGGCAGATTCGTCCGCGGAAATTTATCGAATACTTTGCAGCGATACGACTTCAGCCCCGTATCCATCCCGAGCCAGAAGGGAGAATTAGACGAGAGCGCCAAAAGGTGAGGTACAAAATAGCGCGCATGATTCATCAGGTGAATCAGCGTCTCGCGATCCTCAACGCCAACATGAACGTGCAGCCCGAAAATCAAATTAGCGCGGGCCACCAGTTGCATGTCCTCAACGATATTTTTGTAACGCTCGCCGGGAGTGACTTCCTGCACCCGCCAATCGGCAAATGGATGCGTCGCAGCGGCAGCCAGTCGTAATCCGTTCTCCCGCGCCAGGCGGATCATATGACTCCGAAGGCTTTTCAACTCCTCGCGAGCTTCCTTTATATTGGCGCAAACCGAAGTACCTACTTCCACCACCGATTGGTGCATCTCGGTTTTAACCCGTTCCTGCAGGATCAATTTGCCCTTCTCGATGATCTCGGCGTGGATGTGCGACCGAAGATCCCGAGTCTCGGGGTCGACTGTTTGATACTCCTCTTCGATTCCTAGCGTGAACGTAGGCTTCATCGCGAATCCGCGGCCGCCAGGCGGGATAAAGCTCTGGCAGAGTCTGTCTAGTATACCAACTAGAGGGTTGTGTGGTGACGGGGCTTTGCCCCGTCCCAGCAGGGCGTAGCCCGCTACCACACAGGTCTACGCTTTCTTCCGCACCTTCTGCGGTCGGATCTCCACCCACTTCGGGCCGCTCAAGAAAGACGCCCACCGCATCTCGTCATAGGGTTTGGTCTCGCTCAGAGCTTTTTCGACCGCCATCTCGGCCACCGCGTCCACCACCCAATCGAAGTTCTCCTGCCCCACGGAAGTAATTTCCGCATCCGGCGCCGGGTTCATAAAATCAATGGCGTAAGGCACGCCCTCCTCGACGGCAAACTCGACGGTGTTCAGGTCGTAACCCAAGGCTCGGCACAAGGCCAATGCGTCTTTCTCGATGCGCGCTTTCAATGCCGGCCCCGGCTGCGGATTTCCCTTCACATAGCGCTCATGATGCGGAGCCTTCGGGTCGTACTTCATGATGTGCACTTTTTCCTGCCCCACGACGTAGCAGCGATAGTAGTCCTCGAACTCGACGCCGTGCTGTAGCGTCATGCAGAGGTCGCCCGTCTGGTTGTAATTGTGAAAAAACTCATCGGGTGAGTGCACTTTATACACGTGCTTCCAGCCGCCGCCAGCATAGGGTTTCAAGAATGCGGGAAATCCAACGTAGGCAAACAGTTCGTCCCAATTCAGCGGATACATCAAATTTCGCATCGACTTATCCGTCGTATCCGGCGGATGCTTGTGATGGGGCAAAATCACGGTTGGCGGAATGGCCACGCCCATCTTATGCGCGAGCGCGTAATTGAAAAATTTGTCGTCCGCCGTCCACCAGAAGGGATTATTGATCACTGTTGTCCCTTGCAGTACCGCGTTTTTCAAATAGGCACGGTAAAAAGGAATGTCCTGCGAAATGCGGTCGAGGATGACGTCGTACTTCTTCGGTTCATCCATCCGGATACCGCCGATGTTCACGAACTCCGCAGTGACACCCGAATCCGCCATCCCATTAATCTTCTCAACCAGCGCGGGAGGGAAAGTGTTTTCCATCCCAAAAAGAATTCCGACTTTCTTGTTCGCCATAAACTTCGATCCTCACCTAAAAATACTTGGCCGCCATCCGCTGCCAGAGCGGCCAATCGTGTTTGCTGTTGTCTCCGTAGATATCGAGCCAGTGCGAAATTCCCTTGCTGTTGAGAAGTCCGTCCATCCTGATGTTGGCGTCCAGACACATATCCCAATCCGATGTGCCAAGCACAATCTTCATCTGCCGCAAGCGGCTGAGTGCCCAATCGTCGTTCATGTTCGGCAAGTAGTCCGGAGGATTGTTGAAATAAACGTTGTCGTCGTAGTAGCCATCGAGCTGGCCCTTGATGTCGAACGACCCGCTCATCGTCACACATGCCGAAGTCATCTCCGGATGCCTCAGGGCAAAATTCAGCGCATGATATCCGCCAAAACTGCATCCCGTCACCGCGATCTGCGGCGCCCAGTTCTTCCACTTCAATAACGGGACAAACTCGTTGATCACGTAGCGCTCGTATTGCACATGGCGCCAGATTCGAGCTCCCGGATGGACATTTTTGTTGTACCAGCTCTCGCTATCCACTCCGTCGACGCAGAACACCTGGATGGAGCCGGCCTCGAGTTTTCCCGCCAGCGCGCGGATCATGCCCGCGTCTTCATATTCAAAATAACGTCCCATGGATGTTGGAAAAACCAGGATCGGTTGTCCGGCGTGACCGAACACCAGCGACTCCATGTTGCGTCCTAATTCGTGGCTGTATTGATTGTGATATTCGCGATTCATGTGCGCCAGGATTGTAACTGAACTGCCCAACCTTCGGCACCTACGTCAAGAACCTGATTCCCACGAGGTCTTCCTTCTGCTATAGTCAGCCCTCGATTTTTACAGGAAAAACCTGATCCAAAGGAGATGCTGCGATGTCAATTCTGGCATGGATCGTGCTAGGTCTGATTGCTGGTTTTATCGGAAGCAAAATCGTCAACAAGTCGGGAGAAGGTTTCTTCCTCGATATAGTTCTCGGAATTGTTGGCGCGGTGGTCGGGGGATGGCTGTTTACCTTCTTCGGGGCGCATGGAGTTACCGGCGTGAACGTCTACAGTCTTGTGGTCGCGGTGGTAGGCGCGATCGTGGTGCTGTTTGTCTATCACGCGATAAAAAAGGCTTGAAGAAGCACAGGGACGGGCGGAGACACCCGTCCCTGAGTCTTCAGTGGTCCTTTTTCTAGTGCGCCCGCGGATTGATTCCGAGATGTTTCAGCTTCGACTGCAAAGTCGTCCGCTTCAGACCTAGCCGATTAGCCGCTCCCCGGATGCCGCCAATCTGTCCGTGGGTTTCACGCAACGCGCGCACAATGTGTTCGCGCTCGGTTGCCTCCAGGGTTTCGTCGGTCGTGTCCAACTCAAGCGCTGCCGACTCAATTTCGCCCAAGGGAGACACGAGCACCGAACCTTGCGTCAAAATCACCGACCGCTCGACAAAATTCTCCAACTCTCGCACATTCCCGGGCCAGTCCCAGTTCATGAGCGCGTCCATCGTTCTCTTTGGGATACTCGTGATCGACTTCTTCATGCGCAACGCGCACTTTTGCACAAAATGTTCAACCAGCAACCGGATGTCCTCTTTCCGTTCTCGCAATGGTGGTACCAGGACGGGGAACACGTTAAGGCGATAATACAAATCGCTTCGGAACTCGCCCTCCCGGACCAGATCCGCCAAATCGCGGTTGGTTGCCGCAATCAAACGAAAGTCCACTTTCAGAGTTTGCGTTCCGCCCAGACGTTCGAATTCCTGGTCCTCCAAAACTCGCAAGAGCTTCGGCTGCAAGTCCAGGGAAATTTCCCCAATCTCGTCGAGGAACACAGTCCCTTTGTCGGCCAATTCCAGGCGTCCAATTTTCCGGCTCACTGCTCCCGTGAATGCGCCTTTTTCGTTGCCGAAGAGTTCACTCTCCAGCAGCCCTGAAGGAATGGCCGCACAATTCAATTTGATGAAACTGTTCTTGGCGCGCCCGCTCAAACGGTGGATGGCCCGTGCCACCAACTCCTTGCCGGTTCCGGTTTCGCCCAACAGAAGTACGGTGGCATCGCTGGCTGCCACTTTGCCCACATGCTTCATCACATTTTGCAGGGCCTGGCTCTCGCCGACGATTTCGCCGAAGCCGAGTTCGTTATTAATTTCCTTTTCCAGATAGAGCTTCTCCTCCGTAAGCTTTTTCTTCGCTTCGCGCAAAGCTTCAGTTATTTCCCGCAAAGCGGTGACATCCGTGCTCGCGCCGGTGAGTCCGACAATCGCTCCCGTCGAGTCGATGGCAGGTTCGATCCTCGTATCCACGTAACGCTTGCCGCTGCCAATGCTGATCTGCATTTCGTCGTGGACGCCAATCCCAGTTTCGAGCACGCGCCTTCCAACCGCCATCATGTTTGCGCCCTCCACCGGACCGAATAAGTCACAGGGCGTCTTTCCCAGCATTTCGTTCATCTCCGTTGGGAGTTTTGAGTTGTAAATCCAGGTGTAGCGCAAGTCCCGGTCCTGATTGAAAACCGTTGTCGAAGAATTTTTTAGCGCCACCCGGAAGCGTTCCTCGCTCTCGCGCAGAGCCTCTTCGGCGTATTTGCTGTCGGTGATGTCTACAACCAAAGCCAGGTGCCATCGCGGTGATTCACCCGGATTCCACATCGGCGCCACCCGCAGTCTTGCCCAGCGGATCGATCCATCCGGCCGAACATATCTTTTATCCAGTTCGAAGCCCTTTCGCTGCTCCTCAAGCAGTTGATTCAGGTATGCAAGGCCCCGCGCGACGTCATCAGGATGGGTAATATCAGTTGTGGTGAGCCGCCGAAGTTCTTCCTCTGTGCGCCCCACGATTTCGCAAAACTTGGCGTTGCTTTGCACGTATCGTCCGCTGTCCGAATCGACCAGGGTGATGCCGATAGGAGAGCGTTCGTAGACACCGCGGAAGAGTCTTTCGCTTTCGCGTAAAGCTTTTTCCGTTCGTTTCAGTTCCGTCAAGTCGATGGAGGCACCGACCGCTCCTTGCACAATGCCTTGCGCGTCACGCAGCGGAACAACATTCACCACAGTCTCGCGGGTTGTGCCATCGTCAAACACCACTGTCAGGTTTTCACCGTAAATGGATTTTCCAGTGGCTGCGGACCGCTGCATCGGAAGCAAATCGTGTGGAATCTCCTTTCCGTCGCGCAATATTTGGAAGGGAGGCTGGTCCTCAAACCCTCCGCTCTTGGAAAAGTTCTTGCCTTGGGGAATTCGCAGCAGTTCGTATCCCGCCTTGTTAGCGGTGATCCGTTTGCAATCGACATCGTGTGAGATCAGGACCGGTACCGGAACGGCATCGAGCACGGCTTGCATCTCGGTCGCCTTAGCCCGCTCCCGCGCCTCACTGTCGCGCAAGTCCTGCGCCGCGCGCTTGCGATCCGTAATATCGCGCATCACAGCCGCCACGCGATCGATGCCCGCCGGGCCTTCTACCGGAATGTACGTGACGGCCAGGTCCCGTCTCCCGAGCACCGAATACGGATATTCGAGTTCGAAGTTGACGACTTTGCCCTGCATGCACTCATCCAGCTTTTGCTTCACGATCGCGAACCGTTCCCCCTTCACCACGTCCTTCACCAGTTGCCCCAGGATCTGCTCTTCGGTGGCTCCGCGATGCATCAGGAAAGCGCGATTTACGATGACGTAGCGGTAGTCGCTACTTACCACCGCGATCATTTCATCCAGATTCTCAACCACTCTTTCGAACTCGCGCAGCCTTTCCTCGGCACGCACCCGTTCGGTGACGTCATGCGCAATGCCGCGCACGATCGGCTCGGACACGCCTTCGGTGCGCAGAGTGTTGTGATACTCCCAGATGCGCTCTTCGCCAGATTTGGTCAGCACCGACATCAGCCCGCTGGCCGAACCCTTGACCGCAATCTCACACAGATAATCGTCGAATTTTGCGCGGTATTGCGGAGGCGCGAACTCGCGCATCGGCCTCTCCATCATTTCTTCGACGGTGTAACCCAGCAGGCGTGCTGGAATGGGATTGATCGCCAGGAATCGACCTTGAAGGTCGTGGGCACATAAGAGGTCTTGGCTGTGCTGAACCAGATCGCGATACCAGTCTTCGTTTTCTTCCGGGTGCTGCCGGGGCAGATCCCACGTGACGGGTAATTCTTCCGGGAAGCGGCGCTTCGGTGCTACAGGGTTCAATCCCATGCCTCACCCACAAGCGATCCGCCGGAAATGCAGAACTCTGTTTGGTCCGTTGAATCCCAGCGGTCGCACTGTCTTTTATTCCTGGAGGATTGTCTAAAGGCTCCTCCAAGACCGGACTGTTACGTCTCGCCTAGTAAGACTCGTGTGCTGTGAGTTGCCGAGTAGATGGCCCGATGAAACCCCGCGAGCTAGTAACTTGATGGAACTACGCTCACACAGTAACACAATAACTGTTGGAGACGACTGGCCTTTCTGTGCCACCTTATGAGACCTTCGAGCCGACCTTATAAACCGTCGCTCGGTTTCAATGGTGACCCAGCTATCTCTCCCGAGACTGGGCCGCCACATGCGAGAGCGTTAGAATTGTCTGGACCTGCACCGATACCATTTGGTGGGATGGTGGATGGCTCGCCGTATGCGGGGCTAACTGCCAAAGGTGACCTGGATGCTCCCCAAGCCAATCTATCGCGAGCTGGTACCTGCGCTTCTTGCGTCGGTAATAGTGCTCAGCCAAACCGCCTCAAGCAGCCCGCATTCATTGGCAGGGCTGGAGTTTCCCGTGATCATGCGGCAGAGCGTCACTGCGGGCAGCACTTCGGTGGGAACCAGGCTTCAGGCCAAATTGACCATCGCTACGCTCGTGAACGGAGTCGTCGTACCGGAGGGTGCCGTGTTGTCGGGTGAGGTGGTCGAGTCGGTTGCCAAGTCCTCGTCCAATCCGTCACGACTCTCCATCCGCCTGGACTCCGCGCAATGGAAGAACGGATCCGCGGCGCTGAAGGTCTATTTGAGCAAGTGGTGTTACCCCGCAACGCCGCTCACCCTCGGAGAACCTTCGGCCGATCCGATGTCTCAGCCCCGCGTGTCAAGAAGGTCGGTTGGAGGCGGCTCTCTTCCCGATCCCAATGCTCCAGCGCCTTCGCATTTCCCTACGGCGGACAGCGATCCGGGCAAGGAGTCACCTTCTTCTGACGGTGCGCCATACAGAGTTCCGATGAAAGATGTGGAGTCTACGCGGAATCGAGACGGAATTGTCACTCTGACGGCAAGGCGTTTCAATCTCAAACTGGATAAGCAGACTACCTATGTTTTCGTGGAATGAACGGGCGGGCGAACCTGGCGCATCGCTGGCTCACCCGCCCGACTCGTTATTTCAGAGAGGCAACCAGCGTCTCTTCTGTCGCAGTCATATTTTGCGACTGGAGTTCACGCTCCACTTTGCCCTCCGGCAGCCGGTAGGTGATCTTGCTGCCCTCGAACTTGATTCCTGAGAGGAAATAGCGGTCCCCGTATTGGTTGAACACTAGCTCGTAATTCGAGGCGTTCTCACGAGTTTCCGACCGCGAAAATGAAGACAACAGACCCACCGTGCCCTCTGCGTTGCGGATCAACAAGGTCTTGCCATCCGCGGTAACATTCGCTTGGATCACGCACTTGCCGGCCGGAACGACCTTGTTCCCGACCGTAAACTGAAACGGTACCTCTGACACGATCCTGGAGCCGCTGTTCATTTGGGCAACTGCCAGACTCGACAGAACCACCAACATCGCCGCCACTGCTGATTTTGCAAACTTCATAGGAGCCTCCGAGAGCCGTTCGGCTCAATCGGGGAAGTGTTGCCATCATGCGCCGCATCAGCCAAGACGTCCATGGAGCGGGCATGAAGCGATCTGAACTGATCTGAAGAATTTCAGCCTTACTTTTGTGTCTGCCTTTCGAAATGGAAGGCAATTCCCAAGGCGAGAATCAGGGCGGCGACCCCAACCATGGTCCAGCCGGAGACGTCATGCGGTTCGAGAATAATGACTTTTCGCGCCATCGCGATCAGCGCAACTTCCAGCACGACCCGCACATGAATGACGTCTTGTTTCATGTAGGTCTTGAGTGTCTCGAGCAGTTCCACACCGATCAGAACCAGTAAGAAATAACCGAATATCTCAAGCAGGCCATGTTCTGAAATTAGAAATCGCGGAGGCGCCCAGACGGCTTTGACGATCAGCTCGCCCAGATCCAACGTGGAGAGCAAGACCACGATGACCAGCATGGCAGCCAGCACCATGACCGTGAACTTCTGGATTTTGGCGAACATAGTCGCGAACACCGTTTCGAACACCAGCTCTCCTCGACTCGGGTGGGCATTCCTTAGTCTACAAATCTTTAGTCTGCGAATCAGTCTTGAAATCTAGCCCGGAAGTATAACCCGAAAAACCGCTTCGGGTTGATCGGCAATTTTGATCCGCAATGACGACCCGGCGAGACTGAGTCCTTCGTAACTTTTCTAGTCCCCAGCCCCGCGGTAATCTCGACGTGACCACTGACCCGGCGAAATCTGTGGCGTAATCGCAAACCATGTCTCTGCCTGAGATCCCAATTATTTGGCTTTAAGCGAACGACACCAACTCAACGACACCGACTCAACGACACCGAAACACAAAAGGACACGAACACAAGGACACGAACACAATGTCTTCTCCGTCTTTACCCCCGAATGGCTTGCCGAATGTAGCTCCACCTGTTCCACGCCCGGCTGGTGCGGCCGCCGCCGCTGCGCCTGCACCAGCGCCTTTTTCCACACCGGCATTACTGGCGGCAATGCTCAAGGCGAGTACGAAGATCAGCGACCTTTTCTTTACGCCCGGCAAGCCGCCGATGGTTGAAATCAGTGGGAAGCTGGCTCCTGCGGGCATCGCTCGCGCTTTGAATATCGAGGACACCCGACGACTTGCCTTCGAGCTGATTGGCACCAACCAGCAAGCCCTCGACAACTTGAAAGAACGCGGATCCTGTGACGTGTCGTACAGTTTGCCGGGCGCAAATCGGTTTCGAGTCAATATCTTCATGCAGCGCGGCGCTCACGCGATCGTGATGCGCGTGATTCCTTTCAACGTGCCATCGTTCGAGTCGCTCAGCTTGCCCGCCGAGTTGGCCAGGATTGTCGACTTGCTCAATGGAATCGTGCTCGTCACCGGACCAACAGGCTCTGGAAAATCCTCGACGCTCGCGGCCATCATCGACAAGATTAATAAAGAGCAGAGCTATCACGTGCTCACCATCGAAGATCCCATCGAATTTCTACATGCCCACAAAAACTGCATCGTCAATCAGCGCGAATTACATAGCGATACGCCGAGTTTTGCGCTGGCCTTGCGAGCGGCGCTGCGGCAGGCTCCCAAGGTGATTCTGGTCGGCGAGATGCGCGATAAAGAGACGATTGAAATCGCGATGGAAGCGGCCGAAACAGGTCACCTGGTTCTTTCCACCCTGCACACTATCGATGCCTCGAAAACGGTTGAAAGAATTGTCGGCGCTTTCCCCATGTCGGAACAGCACACCCTTCGCAACCGCCTGGCCAAGAGTTTTCGTTACATCGTTTCGCAACGACTCATTCCACGAAAAGATGGCGCCGGACGAGTGGCTGCGATTGAAATTTTGAAATCTACCCTTCGTACTCGCGAGTACGTGGAAAGAGGCGAAACCGAAGGCAAGAGTTTGCTCGACGCCATGGATGTCGGCGACCAGGAAGGTATGCAGACTTTCGACGGCGATATCGAGAGACTCATTCGCGCCGGCGTCATCGATCGCGAGACCGGACTGGCCTATGCCACGAATCCAGGCAACCTCGAATTAAAAATGTCGGATGTGCCATCTCGGGCGCCCGAAGCGGAGTCCGATCCGCTGCTGGAAACCATCGAAAGATAGACCGGGTCGCTTCCGGTTGATCAGGGTAACCGTAGTTGCCCATACGTCAACCCGCGGCTTTTTTGGGGTGAGTGACTCGCACTCCACCCGCCATGTGCTGGCGGTCCTATCGGTTTGACCCTATTAGAAGGATGGTGATAAAACCTAACTAGGCTTGCCCCCAGCCTTGGCATCGGAGCGTCCGTGGTCTTCAGAATCAGCTGCTTGAGGAATGTTCGGACGGTGGCGTTCTGCCTCGCCTTAGCCCTGAGCACCCAATCAGCTTTTGCCGCGTCAGCTTTTACTCCGCAACTCCGTCTTGGCTATACCCAGGGGGATCAATGGGAACCCGCCATGGCTACCGACGCCCGAGGACATATCTACATTTTATTTCCGCAGTACGGCCATATCTCCGATTGTCCTGCCTGCACCACACCGACCATGGCTTTGCTGATCAGCGATGACAATGGTAAGTCCTGGCAGCCGCCACAAGTCTTACTGTCTTTGTCTTCCGGGCAATTTGATGCACAGGTCAAGGTCGATCCGGCCGATGGCCAAACCGTTTATGTCTCATGGATGCAGGGCCGGCACGATATCATCGTTGGACGATCACAGGACTTTGGCCGATCGTGGAACTTTGCGGTTGCGGAACGGTCTCCCGACAAAGTAATCGATAAGCCTGTTCTCGCCGTCCGCGGTGCTGGCGTCTACGTGAGCTTTAACCGTGAGCAGACACTTTCCATAGCGGCGTCGCACGACTACGCGCAGACCTTTAGCTCCACAGTCGTGAATCCTGACCAGGCTCCGGGATGGTCGCTCGCCGCTGGCGCCACCGTGGATCCTTCGAACAATGTCTATTTTTCCTGGATGGCCTACCCGAAAAAGAATTTGCTTACGCAACCCACGAGCGTGTACGTAAGCCGGTCGGCCGATGGTGGTCGAAGCTGGAGCACAACCCTGATGGACCTTTCAAGCGCGGCGCCGAATTGCTCTTCCGAGACTTGTTCCGCCGGATTTCTAGCCTCGCAGATTGCTCTGGCATCCGATGATTCAGGAACTGTTTACGCCGTTTGGAATGCGGGGTTAATCGCAGGGGGACCGCAGCGCATTTACTTTTCGTCTTTAACAAACGGTGCTGGAAACTGGTCGCCAAAAGTGGACGTCGGGAACGCCGCAACTGGTGTGGAGCACTGCTTCCCAACCGTCTCCGCCGGCAGAGCCGGAGATGTGCGCATCGCCTGGATGGATACGAGGATAAAGGATAAGAAGGATCATCCTCTCTGGAACACTTTTTATCGAGCTTCCACCGATGGAGGAGCGAACTGGTCGGCGGAATCGCAGCTCTCCGGCCCCGCTCGGGGATACGATTACATCCGGCCTTCCGGCTTTCTTTTTCCTTTTGGCAACCTCTTTTCGCTGGGAATCGACAACCTCGGCATCACGCATGCGGTGTGGGGCGAAGGGCGAAACTACTGGACGCCTGGCTCGATCTGGTACTCCCGCGAACGATAACCTTCGCCGAAGACCTGCGGCAGCAACCGGAATCAAAATTGATTGAGGACTATTTCCGGTTATGAATAGGCCGGTGGAGACTTTCATGTATCGCTCGCTCGCCCGTTTGTTCGGCTACACGTTTCTGGCCTTTTTGCTCGCCGTAGCGTGCTATGGGCAGACAGTCTCCTCCATCAATCCCGGCGTCATCACCGTAGAACACGGCCCGAATACCCCACAGCAACTCTCAAAACGCTACGTCATCTTAGTTTCGCTCGACGGCTTTCGTTACGATTACCCGAAGCTCTATCACGCCGATCACCTGATCGCCCTTGCTGCCCACGGGGCCACCGCTCCCGACGGAATGATTCCGTCCTATCCCTCCATCACCTTCCCCAACCATTACTCCATGATCACCGGCCTCTACCCGGAACATCACGGCATCGTAGGCAACACCTTCTATGATCCTTCGCGAAAAGCGATCTATAGCTACCACGATGACCAGACCGTTGCCGATGGCACTTGGTACGGTGGCATTCCGCTTTGGGTGCTCGCGGAGCAGCAAGGTATGCGCTCCGCTTCTTTCTTTTGGGTAGGTTCAGAAGCCGATATTCAAGGAGTGCGGCCCAGCTACTATCTTAAGTTCGATAAAAACAATAATCCTCCCAACGGAAAGCGCGTGGAGCAAGTGCTGGCCTGGCTGCGCCTTCCGCCGGAGCAGCGTCCCCATTTCATCACGTTGTATTTTTCCGACACCGATACCGCCGGACACCAGTATGGTCCGGACAGTCCACAAGTCGCCGATGCCGTCCACGAACTCGACAACGACATCGGGAAACTGATGGATGGCATCAAGGAATCGAAGCTGCCCGTCGATCTGATCGTGGTGGCGGATCATGGCATGGCCAAGGTCGAAGGCCCTCCCATTCACCTCGACGATTACGGTTTGCAGCCATCGTCATTTGAGCGGATCGTGGGCTCGAGTCTTT
Organism: uncultured Acidobacteriaceae bacterium; assembly: GCA_963807725.1. Classification (GTDB taxonomy): domain Bacteria; phylum Acidobacteriota; class Terriglobia; order Terriglobales; family Acidobacteriaceae; genus Acidiflorens. The sequence continues at coordinate 67,603 of CAWECL010000009.1, read as the reverse complement.
ACCCGAAGTCCGAGGACGATGCGCAAAAGGCCTACCTCGCGCTCAAGGGAAAAAGCGACAAGTTTGACGTCTACCGGCGTGCGCAGGCGCCTGCGGGTCTGCATTTCGACAGTAATCCGCGCGAGGGCGATCCCATAATCGTTCCGACGGGCCCTTACTTCATCACCGCTGGCGCGGACCCGAAGATACCGGAGCATCCGCCCGTGGGCGCTCACGGATACGATCCCGCGCGGATGCCCGAGATGAAAGCCATCTTCTTCGCCGCCGGGCCCGATATACGTTCGGGCGTTGTGGTTGCGCCCTTCGAGAACGTGAATCTCTATCCGCTCATCGCCAAAATTTTGGGACTGGATATCACGGGCCTGAAAACCGGTGCGATCGACGGGAAGCTCGGCGTCCTTCAGGGCATTCTTAAAGCAAAGTAGGCGAAGCGTGAATGCTATCGCCCACTTCGGTGCGGGTTACCCACCCTGATTAAATCGGTGGCCATTCGTAAGGGAACAGCTTCCCGGCTGCTTCTGGCGTCAGTTTCGAGCCCGCCGACTGCGCGGCGTGGGCTAATACAGGATCGCGACCGTTGGCGATATCTTCCGCGGTGGGCAACAAGAGTTCGTCCGGAGTTACGCCGTTGTGTTCCAGGCTCTTGCCGTCGGTCATGATGATGTCCGCATCGGTGATCGATGCTCCGTAGAAAACCACGGTATCGGTTCCCGTCTTGTAGCTGAATCGCTTGGCCTCCATCACGCTTCCCGAACTGCGGTCGCCCATCACCGTGCCTCGTTTCTCGATCTGCATGGTGCGCGCGAACAACTCGGAGGCCGACGCCGAATTGCTATCGACCAGCACGATGAGCTTGCCCTCGAAGGGATGGCCGTGCTCTTTGGCAACCATGGGCTTAAGTTCAGAACGGCCGACGCGGTCTCCTATCTTTATTTCTTTATCGAAGAATCCGCTCACCAGAGATTTGAGCGTTTCGACACTGCCGCCAGGATTGCCGCGCAGATCGACAATCACGGCTTTCTGTTTTCGCATTTTGCCGATCATATTGTCGATTTGAGACGGGTTAAAAAAGAACCCTGGAAACTTCAGCACGCCGACGTCTCCATCGAGTTCGACATAGCGGACACGCCCCAAATGGTCTTCAGTTTCTTCTTCGCGGATCAGTTGCCAGATATCATTTCCGTCGCCACCGGTCAGGTCGAGAACTTTTTTCCCCTCGACGATATTGGTGATGATGTCCAGTTGACGCGGCTTGCCGGCCGGGTCACGCAAGTCCAACCGGAGCGCAGGCTGTGGCCGGAGTGTGTTGAATACGTATTCGATCTTCCAGAAATCCTGTCGATTGGGATTGAAACCATTCACCGCCGTTAATTGGTCGCCCGGCTTGACACCCTTCTTTTCTGCGTCACTCCCCGGGCGCACGCGCATAACAAAACAGCGCTCTCCGATTATTTGCCCTTTCCATCCGTAGTCCATGCGATTGTTGTGGGCAGGAGGCAAAAAGAAAGTATGAGAATCGTGCAGGGAGTCCAGCGTTGCCGCAATCTGCGACATGGCGAGGTTCATGCTATCGGCAGTTTTAATCTTTTCCTTGGCCTCCTCAACCTTCTGGTCCCAATTCACGCCGTGTAATTTCGCATCGTAATAGTGCTTCTTGATGTCCCCTGAGATTTCGTGCAGCATATCCTGCGCCCGGCCCCGATCAATACTATCGAGCTTCTGACCCCAGACATTTCCAATCGATAGCCCAAGCCCAACGATAACGATAACGATAAGAACCGCAACCCCTCGAGCCCACACCAAATCGCGTCCCATGCACGTCCTCCTCGGGTTGCAACTGACACATGCCAACGGCGGGAGCAGTGTAATCGGAAGAACCCATTGGCCGGTAACAAAAAAGGCGAACTGGGCGCCGCGTTCTACCGTTTTTCACCTCTGCAATCTGACCTCTAACCTCTGACCTGCCAACGACCTGTACTGACTATGCCGCCTATGAACCGTACGACTGATCACAATTGAACAGTCGGATCGCATCCGGGTCTATAGGATTTTAAGTGGAGCGATCTTGTTTTAGGTCGGCGAAGTTTGGACCATCGAAGACGAAGAGTCTCAGAAGGCCGGCGGAGGGCAGCAGGCAGTGAAGTTCAGATTTTTTGCCATTTCTCTGAAGCGAGCCGACACTGTATCTAAGCCGTTCCGGTGTCCAACAAGATCCCACATCACAAATGGGCCGACACCCAGGCTTGCGGCGGGCTAAGCGCACGCAACCTTAGGACACACGGAGGAAACACACATGAAACTACTCGGATTTATGACCACCGCAGTTCTCTCTTTGACCCTCGCAACCACGGCTTCCATATATGCTCAGGAGCCGCACGATCAGCAGGAAGAACAGAAAAACAAACCCGAAGAAAAAGCACGACCAGCCGCAAAGCAAGACGACAAGAAGCCGCAGCAGCAAGAAAAGAACGCCAAGCAGGAAGAAAAGAAGCCACAGCAACAAAGCAAGAATAACCAGGCGGCACAGAAGAACGCGCAGCAACGGCAGGTGAAGCCTGCGCAGCGCGCCGGTGGTAACGGTGGTGGCCGCATTCCCGCAGACCGTTTCAAGGCCAATTTTGGACGGGAACACTCGTTTCGCGTCAGCCAGGGCGACTACAGAAATCGCCGCTTCCAATACGGAGGCTATTCCTTCGGATTCGTCGACCCGTGGCCCAGCAACTGGCTCTACACGCAAAACGTTTACGTGGTGGAGATCAACGGCGTGTACTACCTCTGTAACCCGACGTATCCAGGTGTGAACCTCGCACTCAGCTTCACGCTGTAACTGGTGTGGTTGCAGTTGCAATGCAGCTTTAGTATCCATCGGCGAGGGCCCACAGCTTGGGCCCCCGCCGTCTTTTCTGGCACAGTAAGGAATGGGTGGGTCAGCCGCCTGACATTCAACCGAGGATGACACTAGAGATATAAGTGTCAATCGATCTCGCGGCCTGAAGCACTTGGTGTTGTTCTTCCGGCGATAAGCTTTCTCCTGCGTCGACCTTCCAACCATGACGGCTCACAGTGAGAGCGACGCCACACACGCCTTCAATTCCCAGAAACTCTCCACGCAGCAATACCTGCCCATGAAGGGGAGTCGCCTGGTCGGCCAGAGCAGCCATCAGGAATCTCAGTGTGGAATTCGCGGTTGCGTTCGGGGTCGAGTGCATGGTGTGCCAGGTGATGAATGGCTGCACAAAGATTCTGGCGTCTGGGAGCGCTTGTCTCGAAGCCGCGTAGGCTTCATTGACTTGCTGTGCTTCAATCAACTCCAACACGCTTGCTCTAAGTTTCGTAACACGCTCCTGCAAGGGAACGCAGGCACTCTGGTCTTTCATTCGCGCGAGCATGGGCGCGAGGTCGTTCGAGAGGTCATGTTCTGTTGACTTCAATTGCACGGAACTCCATAGGGGAACCATCGCCTGGCCGTGCTCTCCGAGGACAGTAGCCACGACATAGTGCCGGCTGATGCCCAAGTCGTGAGCGATCGCGCGGGCAAAGCGTAATGAGTCCTGTTCTGCACCCATCCCGATGACTCTCTCCCGCCCCAGTTTTTCAGAGAAGACATTGACAGCGAGCTCCACGGGATTGCTGACGATAATGAACAAAGCATCTGGAACGCGCCGACGGCATGTTTCTGCGATCTGCTCAAACAGAGCAAGATTGATTTTTCCCCAGTCGCGACGGTCCGCGAGTTTTCCCGGCAGAGAAACACCGGCGCAGACGAGGACAATATCGCCATCGACATCTTCAATGTTCGCGACCACTTCGACGTCAACTCCTTCTTCATCGAAGGCGTCCAGAAGATCGATCCGGTTGCTTAGGAGGTGGGCCGAGCTCGAAGGATTGCCGTGACCGACGAGCTGCAGACGATCCGCACTTTTCAGCAGACCACCGCGAAGAATGTGGACGGCAAGCATGCCGCCGACGGCGCCCGAAGCTCCGATGATCGAAATGCTGGTCGACATGCCTAAACTATGCGGACGGGTGACTTTTTCACGTGAATGAGTTTAGCCCATGACGGTATCAGCTTCCGGCAGTTGCTAGAATCGGATGGGACGAGATAGCGGGTCTCCGACGGGATGCCGTTGGCTCCCAAGTTATCGACGTCCTTATCCACGCGGCAGCAAGGCTGGTCAGCGGCGTTCGTGGATAAGCAGGCGAGAAGTTGAGGAGTTGATCGATGCCGCCGAGCCGCAAGCCGACCCGCCCTTTGGCAACTCAGTTCGAGACAAGTTGGTTCATTCGTTCGACATCGGAACGGCAGCGGCTCCGAAAGTAACAGCATTGCGGGAAGCGCTATTCGTGCTTTCGTCTTACCCGAGTCCTTTCACAGCACGTAGATCCGAAGCATCCACCAGACAAGGAAGATCGCGACGATCGCCCCCGCGATGTGAACGATCCAATCGCCAGCTGTTTTCGGCTTTCCAAAATTGAACATGCCGCGATGGTAACAGGCCGGGAGCAATGATCGCCCTTAAACCCTTCCGGCGATTCTCTCGTCCCCCTATCTTTTCAATAACTTAGCTCCATAAAATGCCCCAAATCACCGCTTAACCCCGATTTTCTCCCCTTCATTGCCTTCTGCGTGCGTAACCGTAACCAATTCAATAGCATCACAGTGACCAACTCCACGCATCGAAACTTCCAGGTTTCTTCGTGGACAAGTCTTTTTGCACAGGATCCCGTTCGCGGGATCGTTTGGATAGTTCTAGCTTAGGAGAGCGAGAGCATAAATGCATAAGCCGATTAAGTATGTTGAGAAGGCCGTGACCGTTGCCGCCACTGGCGCATGGGCAGTTTTCGAGCGCCTCAACCGGATTTCGCGAAATGAATCGCCAACTCCCAAGTGGTCCGACAAGCCGCTCCTCAAGTCATGGGAAAAGTCGAAGCCGCCTCTCGGCTGGCCGCGCTCGACTGATTCGCTTTGCCCCAAGTGCGTGCCCGAGATCCGGCAACAGATTCTCGATGGCCATCTTCCCGTCGATGTGCTGATGAACGAAAAAGTCGGCGAGATCAAGGCCCAGATCGTGGAACGCGACGGCAAGATCTGGATGGTGAAGGATTGCCCCAAACACGGCCACTTCGAAGATCTGATGTCGATCGACACCGAATTCTCGAAGCATCTTGAAGACGTTTTCCCTGGCCGCGATATCAAGGCTCACAACGACGAGAAGCTGCATCATCATGGCTCGTCGACCGTGAAATATGGCCGCGGATCGGTGCTCACTGTCGATCTGACAAATCGCTGCAACATGATGTGCGATCCCTGTTTCATGGACGCGAATCAAGTGGGTTACGTCCACGAATTGACTTGGGAAGAGATCAAGACGGTTCTGGATAACGCCATCACGATTAAGCCGCGCCGCCAGATGTCGGTGCAGTTTTCGGGCGGCGAGCCCACGTTGTCGCCGTACTTTTTGGATGCGGTTCGCTACGCGCGCAAGGTTGGATACAACAGCGTGCAGGCTGCCACCAACGGCATCGAATTTGCCAAGAGCTTTGAGTTCGCGCAGCAGGCGGTTGAAGCCGGTATGCGTTACGCATATCTACAATTCGATGGAATCGGAAACGCCGCCAACGATCACCGGGCGGTTGGCAACTTGTTCGACGTGAAGTTGAAAGCCATCGACAATCTGCATCGCGCCGGCTGCGAAATTGTTCCGGTGGTCACCATCGTGAACGGCATCAATAACGAGCAGGTTGGACGCATCATTCAGTTTGCGCTCGACAATCCCAAGAAGATCGGCTTCCTGTCGTTCCAGCCTGTGTCATTCACTGGCCGCGATGAAGCGATCACCGACGAGCGTCGTCAGGCGCAGCGTTACACGCTGGCGCACCTGGCGCACGACGTCAAAAATCAGACGGGATTTGGCGAACCGACGCGCGACTGGTTCCCGATCAGCTTCATGAGCACGTTCTCCGACTGGGCCGATGTGCTGCACACCAATGACGCGAACAACGATTGGGGACAGTTGTCTTGCGGATGCCATCCCAACTGCGGCACCGGCATGGCCATGATGATCGATAAGGAAACCAAGGAAGCGGTTCCGGTTACGGCTTTCCTGAAGGGCGATCAATTGGCCAAGGATATTGCCAAGGTCAACGACGCCGCGCGGTCGAAATTCTGGACGGCGTTCGGCATGGCGCTGTGCTTGATGAAGAATTACGACCCGTTCCAATCGCCGACGCATTTCAAGATGATGGACTTGCTCAAGAAGTTCGATAAGAACTTTAACGCTACCGGCCGCAACTACGGCAAGGTGGGTCCGGATCGTACGATTGACGACGTGATGAAGCGCCGCCAGGATCGCTGGAACTTCCTGTTTATTGCGGGAATGTGGTTCCAGGATCTGTTCAATTATGACTTCCGCCGAACCGAGCAGTGCATTATTCCTTACGCCACACAGGAAGGCGAGATCAGCTTCTGCGCCTACAACACGGGCGTGGGCTGGCGCAACATCATCGAGAAGATGCACATGACTTCGACGCTAACCAAGTGGTACGAAGAGCATGGACGTCACGAGATTTTTGCCGGCGGCAAAAAGGTCAAGATGGAAGACAAGGAACACGCGCTGTATCTTCGCGAGGAGATTGTCACTCACGAAGTGCAGCACGATCTTGACAAGCTGGGCATTGCCAAGACCGCGCGCGAAGAGAAGAAGCGGGCTCGCGACACCAAGGCCGAGAGCAACAAAGTTAAGAACGATGCGGCCTACGATGCTCGCATGGCGCAGCTCTATCGCGAGGTCGTGCTGAAAGAAAAGCCGGCCACTTCGAACGAAGGCGGATTCATTCCGCTTGGCGCGATCACGGCGGCGATTGCTCCGGCAAACGGCAACAGCGCTCCGAAAACCAGTGATGTTGGCGAGCCAGTAGCTGGCGACTAGATCCGGGTCATCGGCTTCGAGAATTGAGGGCCGCTTGAAAAGAGCGGCCTTTTTTTTGCGATCGTTGCGAGGGTTTCGAACGCCAGAATGTAAATGGACGGTTAAAATTGCGCGTCGCAACGGGCGCTGCTCACAGGTGACGATGTAGCGGCAAGCCCAGTCGCAGCGCGGGCTTTACCGTTCGACTCGCCTCCGGCGCAGTTCAAACGAAATACGGTCGGTTTGGGCCGCGAGCCTTGACAGTCAGGAACGAATCAAGTTGAATTAGCTTTCGGTTCCAGAAAACGTCAATCCAAAAATTCAGTGAAGAGGGCAGACAGCATGGCAGGCGGGGCGTTAGTTGCGACCGAGTCGCAACTGGGAAGAGCGCAAAACGGCAAGCCAGACGGCAACTCCGGGGCCATCACCCGTCCTTCGTTGATGAAGCAACTGGCTGAGCGCGGAGTGCGGATGACGTCGCAACGCCGGCTGTTGGTAGGCATCATTCAGGATTCGCCGCGTCACCTGGATGCCGCCAAACTGCTGGAACTGGCGCAGAAACGCGACGCTGCAATCGACCGCGCCACGGTTTATCGCACGCTGGCGCTGCTCAAGGGCCACGGCTTGATCGATGAACTCGACCTGATGCACATCGAGGGCGAAAAACATTACTACGAAGCCAAGACGAATCGCGACCACTGTCACATGGCGTGCTTTCGCTGCGGCGCGATCATGGAATACACGAGTTCGGTTTTCGAGAAATTGAAACACGATATCGCCACGCAGAGCGGATTCCAGATACGAGTGGTGCGGCTCGAAGTCGGCGGGGTATGTAAACAATGCCGCAAGGGAACGAATTGAAGATATTTTTTATACTCTCTAGTTGCGACCAGGTCGCAACAAGAACAAATGAAGTGCACGAGTAAAAGTGAACGAATCGTCTAAATGTATCCACGAGATGACAAATCGAACGAGTCCTGGTCGTTGATGAGAACTTCCACTTTATTTTCCTGCCTATTTGGGCGCATTGCCTCATACCTATTTCTAGGTTTCTTCCTCCTCGGGTCCACAATTTTGTGGGCTGGCGTTGGAGGGACCGTCTCAGGAACGGTAACCGACGCCTCCGGTGCGGTCGTTCCCGCTGCGAACGTGAGCGCAACGAATATCGACACGGGCGTTCGCGCCAACCTGACTACGAATGGCAGCGGGTTTTACTCCTTTCAACAGCTGATTGTCGGCCGCTACACCATCGCCGTCGATAAGAATGGATTCCGGCCCTACCAGCGGACCGGAGTCGTCATCGATGCCAACAGTTCCTTGACGGTTGACGCTGTCTTAAATGTAGGGAACGCTTCAGAGGCCGTTACTGTAATCGAAAATCAGGCGCAGGTTGAAACAACCAGTACGCAGATGGGAGAAGTCATCAGCGCACAGCGCATGACGGCTGTTCCGCTCAACGGGCGCAGCTATACCGATCTGCTCGCCTTACAACCAGGCGTTGCGCCGGCCACTTCCATCACCGCCGACACCGTGCAGGACGTGGGTGCCAGCGTGCTTTCTCCGTCGGGAGATTTGAATCCGGGAACGGTATCAATCAACGGCCAGCGAGAGTTTGCCAACAGCTTCATCGTGAACGGCAGCGACGTAGAAGAAGACGTCAACATGGGTGCGGCCATCATCCCCAACCTTGACTCCATCGCCGAATTTCGCATCATCACGAACAATTTCGACGCCGAATACGGTGAGTTCAGCGGCGGACAGATCAATGTCGTCACCAAATCCGGCGTCAACGCATTTCATGGGGACTTGTTCGAATTCTTGCGAAACACGAATTTCGATGCCCGCAATTATTTTTCTCCTACGCGAGGAAGGTTCGACCAGAACCAGTTCGGCGGGACCTTCGGCGGTCCGATCCGCAAGAATCAGATCTTCTTTTTCGGCGACTACCAGGGCACGCGATCGACCGAAGGCGTCGATAGCGGAAGGATACCGATTCCATCCGACCTGCAGCGCAGCGGTAATTTCCTCGATCCGATCACCGGCCTCAACACCCTCACCGGAAGCGTCGGCGGCTCCTATTTCGCGTCGCTTCTAACCAACGAACTGGGCTATCCCGTCAGCCCAGGGGAACCGTACGCGCAAGTCTTCTCAAATGGAGTGATTCCCAAAGCCATTTGGTCTGCGCCCGCTCAGAATCTTCTGCAATATATTCCGGCTGCTAACGTCGGGACGAATCAATTCGCGACCTCCGCTCAGAATCTCACGTTGCGTGACGATAAGGGCGCTTATCGTGTCGACGCCAACACGCGCTGGGGCCAGTGGTCTGCCTATTATTTTCTGGACGACTGGGCGCAAAATAATCCCTATCCCATCGCGCAGGGCGGAGCGAATGTCCCCGGATTTAATGCGCTCTACACTGGCCGCGCCCAGTTATATGGCATCGGCAACACTAAAACCATCAGCGCGACCGCGGTCAACGAATTCCACTTCAGCTATCTGCGTGATGCCAATGATCTCGGCAAACCGGTTGGCGGAGTTGGCGTCAGCCTTGAATCTCAGGGCTTTGTGACGGGACCGGGAACCCCTGGAATCGTGGCGCTTTCGCCGGGCACGGTTGGTGTCGAGAGCATCGGCTTCAACAGCTTTAACTTCGGAACGAACACCAACGAGCTGAAGCAGATCGGCAACACCTTCCAGTGGCTTGACAATTTCTCGAAAGTGATTGGCACGCACACGCTGAAAGCGGGCGGGGAATTCCACTACGACCAGGTGAACGTCAACGCCATCGCGCAGTTTAACGGCAGCTTCCTCTTTTTTGGGACAGAAACGGGATCGGACTTCGCCGACTTCTTGCTCGGAGTTCCGAGCCAATATAACCAGAGCCAGTTGCAGCCCTTTTACGGCCGCAACAAGTACGTCGGCCTGTTCGCGCAGGATAGCTGGCGCGCCCGGCACAACCTGACATTGAATTACGGACTGCGCTGGGATCGCATCGAGCCCTGGTATGAAAAGTACAACCAGATCGCGACCTTCGCTGCGGGAAAGCAGTCGTTGGTATTTCCCGGAGCACCGGCGGGAATCCTGTATCCCACCGATCCGGGCGTACCGCGAACCCTTGCGCCTCCGGGAAACCACGACTTCGCCCCGCGCATCGGCCTTGCCTATTCCCCGAGTGCATCGGGCGACGGATGGCTCGCAAAGATATTGGGTAATCCCGGACAAACCAGTATCCGGGCAAGCTATGGAATCTTCTACACCGCAATCGAGGCTCTTAGCATCGGAGTGATGGCCGCCAACGCTCCTTATGGCACCACCTATACCAGCCCAGCGCCCCCGCTGTTCTCCACTCCATTTATCACGGCCTCGAATGGCCAGGATCTTGGCCAATATTTCCCTGTCACTCTCGCTCCGTTAAATTCAACCGCGAAACATCCCGATCCCAACGTGGATTGGTCGCAATTCGAGCCGATCACCGGGCTGCCCAATTATTCCGGCACAAATCGCATTCCGTATACCGAGCAATACATGCTCTCCCTCGAACGCGGCATTGGATCGAACACCGTCCTCAGCGTGAATTACGTCGGCAACCAGGGTCATCGCCTTCTGGTGCTCGAGGAATCGAATCCCGGCAACCCAGCGCTATGCCTGACGTTGAGCAATCCCGCCAACCTGGCTCCCGGACAAACTCCGTGCGGTCCATTCGGCGAAGATACCACCTACGTTACTTCGACGGGCACGGTATACAACGGTACACGCGGGCCACTCGGCTCGAATTTTGGCAGTAATGCGAATCAGGCGACAATCGGCAATTCCAATTACAACGCATTGCAGGTGACGTTGCGGCACAATACCAAACGGCTGAACGTTCTCGCCGGATACACGTACTCCAAGTCGCAGGATCAATCTTCAAACCTGGGCGAAGCCGTGAATCCGCTCGATCCTTCGCTCAGCAAAGCTCTCTCGTCATGGGATGTGAAGCACAACTTTGTTGTCAGCTATAACTACGTGCTTCCGTTCGAAAGTCTCTTCCATGCCTCGAACGCAGCAACCCGAGGATGGGAGCTCTCTGGAATCACCCACTTCAACTCCGGAATGCCGGTGACTTTGGTCAATTTCGGCGACAACTCGCTGATTGGAGCCGAGCCGAACGGCATCAACAATTTCGGTATCGATGAGCCCGATTATGCCGGCGGGCCGCTCCACATTAATCACAACCCGCGCAATGGAAATTCATACTTCGATACCTCGCAATTCACCGAGAATGCGCTCGGGACGCCAGGTACGGCGCGAAGACGTTTCTTTTACGGACCCGGATCGAACAATTTCGACATTGCGTTGTTGAAGAGTGTGCGAGTGTCAGAAGCCAAATCGTTGCAGTTCCGAGTCGAAGGATTTAACGCATTCAACCACGCGCAATTCTTTGGGCCACTCTCGGTTGACGGGAATATCGCGAATCTCGGAACTACCTTCGGACAAGTCCAGACCGCCACCCTCCCGCGCCTGGTGCAGTTGGGGGCTAAATTTATTTTCTAGTGATCAGTGATCTGTCGAGCCGTCACTCGGCCCGCATAAATTTCAAACACACCGGCTCCGGGACATTCACGTTCTGGTTCGTTGGAGTTAATTTCCCACTGGCGGCATCGATTCGAAAACTGACGATGTTGTTCGTGTCTTGGTTCGCGACAAATAGAAATTCGCCCGTTGGGTCGATGGTGAAGTTGCGTGGGACCTTGCCCTGGGTCGAATAGTCCCCCACCGAAATCAGTTCACCGGTCCGGCCGTCGACGGAAAAGACGGCGATGCTGTCGTGTCCGCGATTCGAGGCGAAGAGAAATTTGCCGCTCGGGTGCACTTCGATTTCGGCGGTGTCATTCTTGCCGGAGAAATCTTTGGGTAGCGTTGAAACAGTCTTCAGTTTCTGGAAAGTCCCTTGCGTCGAATCGTAAGCAAACGCCGTGATGCTCGATTGCAATTCGTTCACTACGTAGGCGAATTTCCCGTTTGGATCAAACGCCAGGTGACGCGGCCCGGCTCCGGCGTCGAGTTTGGCGTACGGCGGAGAGTTGGCTGCCAGGGCTCCCGTTTTAGCGCCGAAGTGGTACACGAGTAGCTCATCCAATCCCAGATCGACCGCAACCGCGAAACGATTGTCTGCCGTGGTCTCGATCCAATGAGCGTGCGGTGCTTCTTGCCGCTCCTTATTCACACTCGACCCGGTATGTTGAATAAATGCCGTCGCTTCTCCGATCCGGCCGTCGGGCTGAAGCGGAAATACGGCCACGTTTCCTCCCGTGTAGTTCGCAACCAATACGTACTTGCCGCTCTTGTCGACGCTTATGTAACAGGGATCGGCTCCGCGCGAAGCGACTTGGTTCAGCAGCGTTAATTTGCCCGTCCGCCGGTTGATGGAGAACGCGCTCACCGCACCGCTGCGGGCTCCGTTGTAATCCGGAACCTCATTCACCGCATAGAGAAAACGATTGGTCGGGTCGATGGCGATGAACGAAGGATTCTTAGTCTCGGCTGCAAGTCCCATCGGAGTCAACTCACCGGACTTGGCATCGAATCGATACGCGTAGATGCCCTTGCTCTCTTTTGCGGTGTAAGTGCCGACATAGAGAAAATAATTGGCGGATGAATCTTTCGACGAGTCTTTCACAGTGGAATTCTGGCCGTGTCCCCCAGCAACCAGCGACAGAAGGATGATGAGAACTTGCAGGCACCCGCGGCGCGAGATTGTCTTTGTCATGGGGATTATGAAAGCGTATTTGGCGATGGAGCGCAAGGGTGTCCTTAGTTGCGATATGCTTCGTCCGTGACCCCAACGACGACTTCGACGCGTTTGCCACGCGGCGATTCCCGGCTCATTCAGATTACGAATGCCGCTCTGGCGGACGCGGCTCGGCGCAGCGGCGAGTGGCTGGTCTGTCGTCCTGGATGCACGCAGTGTTGCGTCGGCGTGTTTGCCATCAATCAGCTGGACGCCTTGCGACTGCGGCGCGGACTCGCGGAACTGGAGAAGGTCGACTCGCCGCGGGCCACGCGAATTCGAGCGCGGACTCGCGATTCCATCAATCGGCTAGCGCCTTCGTTTCCGGGGAATGCGCGCAGCGGGGTGTTGGACGAAGGGCCGGCGGCGGAAGAACGCTTTGCAAAGTTTGCGAATGATGAGGTCTGTCCGGTGCTCGATCCATCGACCGGATTATGTGACCTGTATGATGCCCGTCCCATGACCTGCCGTACTTTTGGTCCTCCCGTGCGGTCCGAGGGCGGCTTGGGAGTTTGCGAACTTTGTTACCACGGCGCTACCGACGACGAGATCGCTGCATGCGAGATGGTGGTGAATACAGGCGAACTGGAGTCCGAATTGGTGCGCAAATCCGAGCAGGCCCGCAAAATAACGGGCAGCACAATTGTCACGTTCGCTCTGCGATGATGATTGTTAAAGAATTCTTAATTTTTTCGCTCGATGACGGTTTGATACCAAAGATCGCTTCCTCCCTCGCTCAGGAGGTGATAACTTTTTGCTTCGGCAGAGTTCACGACGATGCAGGCTAACGAATACGATTTGGTGGTCATTGGCAGCGGCCCAGCCGGACAGAAGGGCGCGATTTGCGCTGCCAAGATGCGCAAGAAGGTCGCCATCATCGACCGTCGGCTGGCGATGGGCGGAGTTTGCGTTCATACCGGCACCATCCCCAGCAAAGTCATGCGAGAAGCCGTGCTCTATCTGAGCGGACTGCGGCAGCGAACGTTTTACGGTCGCGGATACGTGGTGAAAGACCGAATTGCGATGGTCGATCTCGTGATGCGGGCCAACGCCGTGATGACGCGCGAAGTAGACGTCATTAAAGCGCAACTGCGCCGGAATTATGTCACCGCTCTCGAAGGCGACGCCCACTTCGTCGATCCGAACACAATCGAGATCGTCACCGAAGATGGAGTTCAACAGGTTCGAGCGGAGAAGATTCTTATTTCTTGCGGTACTCGCCCAGCTCATATCGATGGCATTCCTGTCGACGGGAAGCGCATTTTTGATTCAGATCAGGTGCATTGCCTGGAGGAAATACCGCGCGAGTTGATCGTGGTGGGCGCGGGAATTATCGGGCTCGAATACGCCTCGATGTTTGCGGCGCTTGGAGTGAAAGTGACGCTGCTCGATCAACGTCCCACGCTGCTTGATTTTGTGGATCGCGAGATTATCGAGAGCTTGTGCTTCCAGTTGCGGCAACTGGGAACGGTGTTTCGCGTCGGCGAGAAGGTCATTTCGGTCGGCTTTGACGAGGACCGCGACAAAGTCTTTGCTACTCTCGAGAGCGGCAAAAAAGTGCGTGGACAAGCGCTCTTGTACACCATCGGGCGCCAGGCCAACAGCGACAAATTGAAGATCGAAGCGGCCGGCCTGCAGCCGGACGATCGTGGCAAGCTGGCGGTGAACGAACATTTTCAGACGGTGGTCCCGCACATTTATGCGGCGGGAGACGTGATTGGTTTCCCGGCTTTAGCCAGCACCTCTATGGAGCAGGGTCGGCTCGCAGGATGTCATATGTTCGGCAAGCCCAGCCGCATGATCCCCAATCTTATTCCGTACGGGATTTACACCATTCCGGAAATTTCCATGGTGGGCGCGACGGAAGAAGAGTTGACGCGGCATAAAACTCCGTATGAAAGTGGGCTGGCGCGCTATTCGGAACTCGCCAAGGGACAGATGCTGGGCGATGATCAGGGCCTGCTCAAGATTTTGTTCGATCCGGATACTTTGAAATTGCTGGGCGTCCACATCATTGGCGATCGCGCCGCCGAGATCGTCCACATTGGCCAAGCGGTGCTGGCCATGGGCGGAACGATCGAATACTTTCGTGATACGGTGTTTAACTACCCGACGCTCGCGGAAGCCTACAAAGTCGCAGCCCTCGACGGGCTCAATAAACTCTGAGCTGCTTCATTTTCGCGCAGTATACCAGCGTCTAGCGGCTACCACCGACCAGACGGCCTCGACCACTCCAAAGGGCCACGCGCCTTGCAGAAAGCCATAGACGGAGCCAAGCGCGCAAGCTCCGGCGAACCCCAGAACAAACCAGTGGCTGCGGTTCTCCAGCGCGTAGGTGACCAACATCGCAGTCACGGCGAATAATCCAAATAACGTTAGAGCGTTCACTGCCTGCCTTCCCGGTGCGGCCACCATCCTACCAAGTTCTCTTCGGTCGTCGCTCACGCTCCCGACAATTCCAAATATTTGCGATACAATCGCGGGCACTTCGCAGTGGGGACGTGGAATCAACGACCGGTAATTCTTTCAGTCGCGAAACACGATTTGTCGCCATACATTAATTAAGGAGGCGGTTATGAGCTTATCGAAACGGGCTATCGCGGAATTCTTTGGAACTTTCTGGCTGGTATTTGGAGGATGCGGCGCCGCGGTGCTGGACGCGGCGTTTCCGCAGTTGGGCATCGGATTTCTGGGCGTGGCGTTAGCGTTCGGTCTCACCGTGCTGACTATGGCCTTTGCCATCGGGCACATTTCGGGATGTCATCTGAATCCAGCGGTCTCGGCAGGATTGGTTGTTGGGAAGCGGTTTCCGGCGTCTGAATTTTTGCCCTATGTGGTGGCGCAGGTTCTCGGGGGAATTGCCGGCGCTGGCACCCTCTACGTAATCGCCAGCGGCAAAGCAGGCTTCGACCTGGCCGGCGGCTTTGCCTCGAACGGATACGCCGAGCACTCTCCGGGCGGCTACACGCTGCTGTCCTGCCTGGTCGCGGAAGTGGTGCTTACATTTTTCTTCCTGATGATCATCATGGGATCGACGGACCGGCGAGGAGTTCCGGCGGGCTTCGCGCCAATCGCGATCGGCTTCGGACTGACGCTGATTCACCTGATCGGTATCCCGGTTACGAATCTTTCGGTGAACCCCGCGCGCAGCACCGGTCCCGCGATTTTTGTCGGTGGATGGGCGCTGTCGCAATTGTGGCTTTTCTGGCTCGCTCCAATTGCAGGGGGCGCGCTCGCAGGGGGCGTGTATCGCGCGATATTCGGGGAGTAGCTGCACCTCGCCCTTTGCGCTTTACAAATGTGACCCCGTGACATATGCTCCGGGCGCGTTTTACGGGCCCTTTCAAAATTCCATTTATGGAGGCGAGTATGGGAAGCACAATGATGCAGATCATAGTGAGCCTGATCAGTGGGGGTGTGGGCGGAAATATTGCTGGCGCGATTATGAAAAATTTCAGTTTGGGTCCGATCGGCAACACAATTGTGGGGCTAATCGGCGGCGGCCTCGGCGGTCAATTACTCTCGATGACCGGGATGCTGCAGAGTGGCGGAACGGTGGCCGATGTCGGAGGTTCCGCAGTCGGTGGAGCAGTACTAATGGCGATCGTAGGCCTTATCAAGGGACAGATGGCAAAGACGACGTAAGCAGAGAGACGGATGAGAGAAGCGGGCCGCGCCATGCGTGGCCCTTTTTTATTGCAAAATAGACAGGGGGTAGGCGAGGGCATGATGAGTGAGTTGCGAGTTCGAAACGCGCAGCGAGCTGATCTGGTGCGGATCACGGAAATCTACAATCACTATGTTCTGAACACTCCCATCACATTCGACGTTGAGCCCTACACTCTGGAACGCCGCGAACCATGGTTCGAACAATTTGCCGAGACCGGCCGGCATCGCCTTCTGGTCGCCGAGGAAAATGGAATCGTCGTGGGTTACGTGGGGACGACGAAGTTTCGTCCGAAGGCCGCGTATGAAACGACGGTAGAAACCACCATCTACTGTGCGCCGGAAGCGGTCGGCAAAAATATCGGCAAGCGCTTATACGCGGAGTTGTTCGACGCGTTGCAAGGTGAAGACATACATCGCTATGTCGCGGGCTACACCCTGCCGAATGATGCCAGCGAAGCGTTGCATCGGCGATTCGGATTCAAAAGGGTCGGCATATTCAGCGAGAATGGCCGCAAATTCGGCAAGTATTGGGATGTCTGCTGGACGGAGCGGGCCGCCTAAAAATAAGACGGCTAAGGTTAGGGATTCAGAATCGTCCGAGGAGTTGGCGAAAGGAGGAATGGGTGAAAGAGGATTTAAAGAAAAAACGATCGCGACAAATGCAAAGTCTTGCCAGCGCAGCGGCGTGTTTGCTGCTGATGGTCATCGCCCCGAATTCGGCCGTCGCGGCTGAACCGTTATCTCTCCAAGCGCTGGTCACACCTTCCACAAAAATTCTTAAGGATGGCCGCCCGGTAAAGTTTGCCGTGCATGGTTTTATCGAGTTCGATTCGCTGAGCGAATTATTTCCTTACATCGACTCGCAAACCCGCCGTTGGAATGTCCCGGGAGGACTTGATGAAACCCAGCGACGGCAACTGGCCGGCGAACTACTCCGGCGCGGCATCGAGAGCCGTGTGATTTCGATGGAAGATGAACGGCCTCTGGAAACTTTGATCACGCATACCAGCAAAGAATTGCAACACGCCATCGCACAGGTGAACGAACCGGTTCCGCCCGGATATGCCGAAGGCTTTCTCGCGGTGCAGGAAAAATGGAAGCATTCGTTGAATTGCTGGAGCGCCTCGCCGTCGATTCCTGCACGCGTGTTGTCGAACTGGTATCCGATTGAAGAAGGAATCGAGCTTTACGGCGCGACCTATGATTCAACCGAGCATTTCTGGCAGGCGGTTAAATATCATCCGGATCTGACGGTCGCGGATCTCACAAATTTACTTGGCGTTTTGGAACAAAGAGACTGGGCTCCCTGGCTCGCACGTCTCGATGCCGATCCAAAGATCTATCTGCCGAATGCCTACGCCGTGGAATTCTTACGCCACAATCTCACCCGTGAGCGGCTCAAATGGTTCCGCGACGAGTTGAACCGCCAAAAGGTGGTCGCTAGCGATCATCCGCGGACAGTCCAACAGCGGGGATCAGCCGCGTTTCGCTTTACCGCATTTGAGGAGAAAGTCTTATGGGGCGATCTCGCCGATGTTTTCCATCTCGTCTATGCGTTTCTCGCCGCCCGACGATCCCATTCGAAAAGACCTGCAGGCGCGCCATTTTGATGCGGTTTATCTCGGCGATCGGCGCATGGGTTTCATCAGTGAAGAATTTAGATCATTGATGCTTGAGATATGGCACGCGAAATATCTGAAGATGGCGCGCTTCCGCGAGGTCATCACCGGGATTCCCATGGAGATACGTCTTTCGCACTTCTTGAACGATGGCGACTCCCCCGACATTCCGATCCCGGTGTATATCGGTTACCTCAATCAAATACGGGAACTGGCGAAGCGAGCAGACAGATAAATCCCCACTCGTCGCCGGCGCGACGAGTGGGCTTGTCTTTATTGGTCCAACTTTACTTTGTCTTTTTCCAATCGGCGTCGATGGTGCTCGCCTTCCCCTTCGGGTCTACCAGTTCGATGTGGTTGTGGAACGCATCATCCGTAGAGTGCGTAAGAGTGGTCCGTTTCGGATAGGTCCCGTTGGGGTTTTCGAAAACGATGGTTGTGGGAGAAATGCTGGTGACCGTCATGGTCACGCCGTCCCCCGGGTCTGCCTTCAGATCGGGTGAGTAAAACCGGATTCGTTCCTCCACGCCATCGGGTGTGTTGCGGAAGGTGTAGAACTCGACCATCTGTGTGCCTTTTTCGTCCATCATTTGAAACATGCACACCATGACGTTGGGGTCGCTCGTGGAACAGGTTTGCTCGATTTTGGCTTTGTCTACATTGCCTTCCCAGTGTCCGCCCAGAAAATGCAGATCGGCAACTTTCGCCGGAGCCCCGGCGCCATCCTTTGTAGCTCCCGTGGCAGCGGTTCCAGCTTGAGTGAGCAGGGTTGCGAATAGCGCCAACATAAGAATACTGACGAAAAACTTCATGGTTTATCTCCTGATGTATGGTGGGATTTTGTCTTATTGCCGACGAGCTTTTGCAGGTGATCGAGGTGATGGCGCAGCTGTGCGACAGAACTGTCGTAGGGCACAATGCTGCGGTGGGCGCGCGCCTGCATCACGCCGCCCTCCATCACGGTGAGAACGAATAGAGCGAGTTGGTCGAGGTCGGTGTCGGAGGGAAGGCGCTGCGAGGCGTCCTCGAGAAATTGACGTACCGCAGCCGTCCAGCCATCGAAGTTGGCGGCGATCTTATCGTGAATCCTTTTGCGGCCCGGATCGATTTCCAGTGCGAGACGCCCAATGGGGCAGGTAAAAGTAAAGTCGGTCATCAGGATCTTGTCGCGATAGTTGTCGAGCAAGACAAAGATGCGCTCGATGGGATCCTGAGTAGCGGCGTAAACCGGCTGCAGGATGATGGGATCAAGATGAGCCAGGTACCAGTCGAGAACGGCATCTAACAACTGCTCTTTACTCTTGAAGAAGAAATAGAAACTGCCGCTGTTGGCCCGCGACTTCTTCAGAATCTGGGCCATGCCAGTACCTTCATATCCCTGCGAATAGAAGAGTTCGACGGCGGCGAGAATGATGCGGTCGCGGGTCGTGGAAGCAGGGCGCGGCATGACTTCCAGAGATTGAACCACGAATTACTTGAATGGTCAAGTAAGTATGCTCGCGCTTCGGTCTCGGCAATATGGAGGGAATCGAACTCCGCCATGTCCGATCGGTGCAAATCTGAAGGCGTGGTTCGCCTCGTCCGTCGGCAACCGCCTTCCAGCGCAGGATTCGAGCTATTTCTTAACCACACAGTTGCTTCTTCGTGCTTTGTTGCGAACGGGTTAAAATGGAGGGTTGGGGTCCGCCTCCAGTTGATGCCGTGGTCGGAGCCTGAACTGTTACGTCGATTGCCCATTGGAAACAGCAAACCATCCCCGCACGGTTGGAGCGCAGGTGACCCCTGATCCTGCCGTTTCTCCCGAGGCCTCGCCGATCGATCCCTCGCTAATCGACCGACCGCATCCCACGTCGCCGGTCTATTGGCGAGTGGAAGGCAGCCTGCTGGAACTGACGACGGTCCGTCCCATCGCGTTTTTCACCTGGAACAGTCAGACATTTATTGCGCGAGCCGTGCGCCGGAGTCTCGTGCTGGTGATGGCTTTGCTGCGGCCATTCCTCTATGCGATCAATCGTGTGGCTGCGACCCGAATCGTCCATGCTGTTCTGCGCGGAATTACTCGCGACCGGCTCGATCTTTTAGGCGAAGAAGAATTCGAATACAAACTGAAGCCGCTACTCAAGGAAGCAGGCGTCCGACGGCTGAAAGCGCTGCAGGCCACAGGCGCAGAAGTGGTGCTGGTAAGCCAGGGCCTTGAGCAGGTGATGCGGCCACTGGCGCGTCATTTAGGTGTGCAGTGGATGATCGCCAACCGCCTCGATTTTCGCGATGGCGTGGCCACGGGACGGTTGCTGAGTCCGGTGATCCGGCCGCGCGGAATATTTGCGCGGATACGCGAGGCTGGCCCGGATGGCCAGCAGAGTCCGGCGCGATGGGTGCGGGCTTTGGGATTGCGCGGCCCCAAGGCGTTGGAGGCGGCGATTGTGCCGGCCGCACGAGTGGAGACGCCGCAGGTTCGTCCGATTGTCTATTTTGACGAGAAGCGTTCTCGGGCGCCCTTTTCAGTTCGCAAAGCATTAGCTGGAAAACGCGTGATGCTCATCGGTGTCACCGGATTTATCGGCAAAGTTTGGCTGGCCAACACGTTGCTCGATCTGCCGGAGATCGGCAAGCTCTATTTGCTGATTCGGCGGCAGAAATCGAGTCCGGCGCAGAAGCGCTTCGAAAAGACGATCGAAAATTCGCCGGTGTTTGATCCTCTTTTTGAAAAGTATGGCGATCGGTTGGGCGCTTTGCTGGCCGAGAAGATTGAAGTAGTGGAAGGCGACGTATCGCTGCCCGATATCGGAATGGATCCGGACGTCGCCGCCCGGCTGCGTCAGGAGTTGGATCTGATCATCAACAGCTCCGGGCTCACCGACTTCAATCCCGATCTTCGCGACGCTCTAGCGGTGAACGTCGACTCCACTCATCATCTCATCGAATTTATTCGCGCCTCCGATCATGCGGCCTTGCTGCATCTTTCCACTTGCTACGTCGCCGGGCAACGCGATGGCCGCGTCAGCGAACGCGTTCGCATGAACTACACTCCGGCGCACTTGAAAGATTTCGATTCTGAAAAAGAATGGCGTCGACTGCATGATCTTGTCGAGTCGGCTGAAGCGCGAGTGGAAGGGCCGGAAGTCACCGAAGAATTGAAAAAGCAAGCGCTGGGAAAAGAGCACGCCGCCAAGGGATTGAGCGGCCATGCCCTCGAAAATCAGATTCGCAAGAACAAAGTTCGCTGGCTGAAGACTTACCTGACAGAAGAAGGAACGCGGCGCGCCAATGAGTTGGGCTGGCCGAACACCTACACCTTCACCAAGAGCCTGGCAGAGTCGCTGATTGCGAAATATGGCGCTGGGCTGCCCATTGCGATCGTTCGTCCGGCGATTGTTGAGACATCGGTGAGCAAACCGTTTCGCGGATGGAATGAAGGCATCAATACTTCGGCATCGCTTTCGTATCTGCTGGGCACGGCCTTCCGCCAGCTTCCATCGAACGAACGCAAGCGTCTCGACATTATTCCCGTTGACGCGGTCTGCGCCGGCATGACTCTGATCGGCGCGGCGCTGGTCGAACGGCGGCACGATCCGATGTATCAACTGGCCACTTCCGTGACGAATCCGTGCGATATGGGGCGGTCGATCGAGCTGACGTCGCTTGCGCACCGCCGTCACTACCGCGCGCAGGAAGGACTCGAGTACTGGCTGCGCTTGCGGATGGACGCGATTCCGGTTTCCAAGGAACGCTATCAGCGCATGTCAGCGCCAGCTCAGCGGATGATTATTCAGTCGATTCAGCGGGTGATGGCTCCGCTGCCATCCGCGATGAAAAAGCCGCTGGCCAAGACAGAACGTAGCCTGGAGCGTGTGGAAAAATTAGTCGGCTTGTTCGAGCCATTTATTCTGCACAACGAACACGATTTCGTGGCAGATAATGTTGAGAAGTTGTCGCAGGCTTTGACGCCCGAAGAGCGAGAAATTTTCGGATACGATACAGCCGCACTCGATTGGTGGGAGTATTGGATCAATATCCACGTTCCGGCCTTGCGGCGGTGGACGTATCCGCTGATTGAGGGGCGCCCGCTCGAAGCGCGAACGCCGCGGGTATTGGAGATGCCGATGCCCTCACAACCACAAGCAGTGGTTGCCAGTCCAGCGACCGAGTCCAGAAGGCCGGATGACAACGGCGACGCGATAAAAACGGGGACGAACGGAGCAACGTGGCGATATTCCTGACCGGTGGGACCGGGTACATCGGCGCGCATGTTGCCGCCAATCTGCTCGATCAGCACGACGCGACTCTTAATCTGCTGGTGCGTGGACGCGATCCGCGCGACGCCGAACTCCGCCTCTGGCGGGCATTGCAGTTACATATTCCGTTTCCCAGGTTCTACGAATACCTGCAAGCAAAAATACGCATTTTTCGCGGCGATCTTACCGATCCTCACTTTGGCTTGGAGCCCGGCGACTACGACCGCCTCGTACACACCACCGATTCCGTGATCCACTGCGCGGCGTCGTTGAATCGGAAATCCGAAAAAAGCTGCCTGAATGTCAATCTGCGTGGGACCCTCGAAGTCATCCAATTGGCGCGCCGGTCGCAGTATTATCACGGCCTGCGGCGATTCTCGAACGTCAGCACTGTGGCGGTAGCGGGCAAGCGCAGCGACGAGGTTGTTTCAGAAGACAACTCGATCGAGTGGGAACGATCCGACTACGATCCCTACGCGCGCACCAAGAAATTCTGCGAGCATATGATCCGCGAGTTGATTCCCGATGTGCCGCTGACCATGTTTCGTCCCAGCATCGTGTTGGGAGACAGCCGTTATCCGCAGACGACGCAGTTCGATATGGTGCGATCATTCGTGTTCTTGGCGGGATTACCGGTGCTGCCATTTCGTCCGCAGGACAAAATCGACATTGTGAATGTCGACTTTGTCGCAGACGCTATAGCCAGCTTGCACATGAAGGCGAATCCCGAGCACGATATCTATCATCTTTCCTCTGGCAGGCATTCGCAAACCTTTCAGGAATTGACCAGGGCCCTGGCCGCCGAGCAAAACAAGCGCAGCCCGGTATTCTTGCCCATGCTTGAAAAGCCCTTCGAGTCCGTCGTGAACATGTTGGCGAACCGCAAAGGCCCCGTTGGACACGGCGCTGCGCTGATGAAAGTCTTCCTGCCGTACCTGAATTGGAATACGGTTTTCGACAACACGCGGGCAACGTCCGAACTCGGCCGCAAGCCAGTTCCGTTTTCGCAGTACAGTTTTCCGTTGCTACGGTTTAGCCGAGAGCACAATTTCGAGTATCCCTATCAGCCTTGGCCCGAGAGCACTAAAGTTGAGAGGTCGGCAGAAAGATCAGCCGAGAGTTCGGCGGCGGAAGGATCGGCGGGAGGGTCGGCAGCATGATGGATTTTGTTCTAGAGGCGTGGGTCTCCGGCATCATCGAGAGCAAGAAGCTTCAATGGATGATGGGCAAGCGCGAGCCCTGGCAACCCGGCGAAAAATTGAAGCTGCTGTTTGCCGGTTACAACGGGACACGTAATACCGGATCCGACGTGCGCGTAGAAGAAATACTGCGGCAGATCCGGCGAATTCTGGGGCCGGAAAACGTCGACCTCAGCATGATGAGTTTTAATTTCGACCGCTCGCGCGGATATTTCGACGGCACATCTCAAGTCCGGCTGCCCGATATTTTCCCCCCGTTTCTGGCAAATGAAGTGCCGAAACACCACGGCGTCGTAGCCTGCGAAGGCTCGATGTTCAAATCAAAATTCGCCAACGCATTGGCGACCATGATGATTGGCTCCCTCGGCATCGCTGCAGCCGAGAACAAATTGTCGGTCGGCTATGGCGCTGAAGCGGGCCAGATGGATCCAATGGTCGCGAAGATGTGCGGGCGCTATTGCAAGAATTCATTAGTCATCACTCGTAACAACGAGTCGCGCACCATTCTGCGGGAGCTCGGTGTGCCGACAGAACTCGGCACCGACACGGCGTGGACTTTTGAGCCGCTGGGCGCCGAGTACGGACAGAAAGCCTTGCGCGACGTTGGTTGGGATGGCAAGACCCCAGTGCTCGTCGTGTGTCCGATTAATCCCTTCGAGTGGCCCGTGAAAGCGTCGGTCGCAAAAGCCGCGCTGCACAGCCTCACTGGGGCCTATAAAGAGAGCCACTACCGCGGGCCATATTTTCACAACGCCGGACCTGCCGCTGATCGAGCCTATGAACACTACCTGACGTCGATTGCGAATGCGGTGGCAGCGTTCCGGCAGAAGAAAAATGTTTTTGTCATCATGGCGGCAACCGAACGCATGGATGCGCGTCCGGCCAAGCGTATCTCAGAGAAACTCGGCGGCGTTCCGGTAATCGCATCCGACGACTACAACATGTACCAACTCGTTAGCATTCTGCGGGCCTGCCGCATGATGGTTTCGTCGCGCTATCACGGCATCGTGACCTCTATGCCGGCATTGGTACCTTCGGCGGGCATCACCATGGATGAACGAATCCGGAATCTGATGAATGAGCGCGGTCATAAAGAGTTGCTGATGAATGTAGACGACCCCGACCTCGAGGCCCGAACTTTGGCCGCCCTGGAAATTCTGGATCGTGATGGCGAGCGCATTGCCGATGGAATCGCACGCACGGTAGTGCGAAATCTGAAGCTCATGGCACGCATGGGTGTCTATTTCGAAGAGGAAGTGCAGCGCCGGTATCCCGAATTCCCAACCCGGCGCGGAGAGTGGAGTTGGGAAGACTATCTTCCAACCATGAGCGAAGGGCTGAAACAACTCATCTCGGCTTACAGTTAGCTGGCGATACGCTGAGCGAGTGCCGCCAGCAACACAACGGTTTCACCGCGGTACAGATCTGAACGAAACGATCGTATGACCTTCCCCGAACAGATTTTCGCAAGCCTGGACCGTGCCGGTGATTCCATTGTGCTGCAGGAAATGCGCGATGGGCAGGCAATTTCACTTACCGCCCGTCAATTGCTGGCTCAGGTTCTCACCGCACGCGCCTATCTGCGGCGACTCCGCCTGAAGAAGGGTGATCGATGTGCTCTACTGGCGCACAACTCCATGCAATGGGTGGCCATGGATTTGGCCATCATGGCTGAGGGCCTGACGGTCGTGCCGCTTTACGCGCGGCAGGCCCCGGCTGAACTGGTCGCCATGATGAAAGATTGCTGGCCATCCGTGATCGCTTGCGGCGACAATTCCCTGGCTGATTCCATCGTTGCAGCATGGCCGGAAGCGCCGCCTCATTTCACCTTCGAAAATGTTTTTTCACCCTCGCGCGAACCGGCTGACAATCCGGTGGTCAAGATTACGGCGGAAGACGTGGTGACCATCATCTACACCTCGGGCACGTCCGGCGAAGCGAAAGGAGTGATGCTGAACTCCAGCAACGTCGCCTTCATGTTGGGCTGCACTTCCGACCGGCTCGATCACCTGATGAAGTCTCCCTCAGCATCGGCGAGTACCACGCAAGACACGGTATTTCACTACCTTCCGCTAAGCTTCGCCGGCTCATGGATACTGATGCTGACGTGCCTGCTGCGTGGCAGCAAGCTCACGTTGAACACCGACCTGGGAAAGATTGCCGCAGAGATGCGGCAAGCGGCGCCGGATTATTTTCTGAACGTACCGGCGCTCCTGGAACGAATGCGCAAAGCTGTCGACGAGCAACTCTGGAAAACTGGCGGACTTCCGCTCAAGGTCTACACCAAGGCTAAGGGCGCGTGGGTACGGCGACAGGAAGCCAAATCGCAGCTAGGAGACAGCCTTTGGCTGGGGTTGGCAAACCGGCTGGTGTTCCCGACCATCCGCAAAAAGATGATCGGTGGCAAACTCCGCGCGCTGATTTGCGGCTCGGCTCCACTGAGCGTGGAGACTCAGCTGTTTTTTATGATGCTCGGCATTCCCGTATTGCAAGTCTATGGGCTCACCGAGACGACGGCCATTTGCACCATGGACGATCCGGATGTGCCGGTAGTTCCGGGGCGCACCGGGCCGGCAGTCTCCGGCGTCGAGATGCAAATCGCGGACAATGCCGAGATCGTCGTGCGCGGGCCAAATATTTTTCCGGGATATTGGGGGCGTCCGGAAGAGACCGCAAAAGTGCTGCGGGACGGCTGGTTTCACACCGGCGATCAAGGCGAAGTGGATGCCAACGGCAACTGGAGAATTGTCGGCCGCATCAAGAATCTGATCATTCTCAGCTCGGGGCATAACGTTGCGCCCGAGCCAATCGAAGACAGGATTGCGCGCGAGTTGCCGAATGCAACTCAGGTGGTAGTCATCGGCAACGGCCGGGGATATCTCGCGGCGCTGGTCACGGGCAAGGTAAGTGCCGACAAAACTTCGCCTGCATTGGAGACTGTGAATGCTGAGCTGCCCCATTATCGCCAGGTGCGCGCGTTTCATCTCATAGAAGACGCGTTCACTATTGAGAGCGGAATGCTCACCGCCAACGGAAAACTTAAACGTGACGCGATAGCCGAGCGCTATCGAAATGAGATCGACGCAATGTACGAGGCCTCGAAGAGTCGAGCCTCGAACGACCAAACGAATGACCAAACGAACGACCAAACGAACGACCAGACGAGCGATCAGACCTCGCGCGGCCCGGCGTCGCCCGATCGCACTGTGAAGACGGCATGAAAGAATTCAAGGGCCAGACGCTTTCGTGGCAAATTGTGAATGGAGCGGTCGAACTCGCTCTTCATCGCAACCCCTGCAACGAAATCGGATCGCTCACACTCGGCGAATTGGAAAAGTTCGCCGCAGCCTTGCCGGGGCTGGCAGACTGAAAGTCACGCGCTGATCGTCCATTCGACCCTTAAGGCCGGGTTTTCCGCTGGAGCCGACCTGCGCGAGTTATTTCAGCGCGGCCAAGCCATGGAAAAGCAGGCGGCGCTGCGCGGCGTGCGCGACTTTCTGGAGCGTATACATGCAGTGATGAACACCATCGATGGGGCTCCGCTCACGACGATCGCGGCGGTTCACGGCGTCACCTTTGGCGGTGGATTTGAGCTGGCGCTGGTTTGCGACATTATTGTTGCGGACCGCATGGCGCGCTTCTGTTTTCCGGAATTGAGGCTGGGGCTGATTCCAGGCTTCGGCGGGATCCCCCGCCTGAAGCGGGATTTAGGCAACGCCGTCGTGCGCGATCTGCTGCTCACCGGGCGCAGCTTCAACGTAATGAAAGCGCAGCAAATTGGTTTGGTGAGCCAGATTGCAGCCGAAGGCGAAGCCTTGCGCGTAGCGCGGGCTACCGCAAGTCAGGTGGGTAAGTTCGATCGCAAGACGGCCGCCGCCGCCAAGGAATTTGTAAAGCCCATCCCCTACGGCGAGTTGAAGCGCGAGATCGACATTTTCTGCGACCTCTATGCTCGTCCCGCCGTCGAAGAAGGGTTGCGGAAGTTTGTCGAGAACGAGACTGCGCAGCCCTATTTGCCGTAGATAGTATTTCGATATTTAGGATGTCATTTTATGCCAGCGCCAACCATCGACCACACGCTCGACGAGATCTTGAATCTCGCGGCGTCGCATTTTAAAGTGCCACGAGAAAAACTGACACCCGACGATGACTTCTTCAAAACGCTAGGAATCGACAGCCTGCAGGCGTTAGATCTACTCACTCGTCTGGAGCACCATTTCCGCATCGAATTGCCTGATTACGAATTACAAGGCGTCTCCGATTTCAGGACTCTGGCGAATCGAATTCAAGCACGCCTCTGATAAACTCATGCTTTTGTCTACGTCCCCGCGAAAAGCGAAGTTCGTAAGACAGAACTCCTGAATGCTTGATCTCAGCCAATATGCCAGCCTCGGTGCCGCTCTCAAAGACGCCCTGGATCGCTGGCCGAATGAAACCTGCCTGATTGAAGCGGATCGCGACCGCGAAAAAGTCCGCCTCACCTATTCCGACTTTAAAGACTTGGCGCGGCCGCTCTGTCGTGCCCTCGAAGACGCCGATTTCAAACCAGGAGATCGCGCTGCCATCATCATGACCAATCAGTCCAAGTGGCTGATCTCGGCTTACTCCATTTTCTTTTGCGGCGGCGTAGTCGTTCCTCTCGATTTCAAGTTAACCGCAACCGAGCACCTGCAACTCCTGGCCCATTCCAAAGCACGATTCCTGGTCGTCGAGTACTACTTGTGGCGGGCGATTACGCAGGCGCCGGAGTTTTCCAAACTCACCGCCGAGATCGTGCTGGTCACCGAAGCTCCGGCGGGCGCTGATCTGCGCGGTGCCTACCGGTGGGAAGAATTCAAGCGAAAAGGCGAGCCGCAGTTTGTGGCGCGGCAGCGCGAAGACACGGCCTGCATCGTTTATTCCTCAGGCACCGGCGGACGTCCCAAGGGCTGCGTGCTGACTCACGACAGTTATCTGGAGCAGTGTGCCGCGTTGACGGCATGGTATCCATTTTGGCCGGGCGTGCGCTACCTGAGCATTCTGCCCACCAATCACGCGATCGATTTCATGGTCGGATTCATCGGCCCGTTTGTATGTGGAGCCTGTGTGGTTCATCTGCGGACGTTGCGCCCCGAGTTTGTGCGCGATGCCTTCGTTCGTTATCGCATCACCTACGTGAGCCTGGTACCAATGGTGCTGAAGAATCTCGAGCGCGGCCTGCGCGCCAAGTTTGATGAACTCAACCCGCGCAAGCGCTGGATGCTCGACCGCTTAATCGGCATCAACAAGGCGCTGACCCGAGGACGTCCGCGAGTCGAACTGAGCCGGCGTCTCCTGCCGCAAGTTCACAAAGCGTTCGGCGGTGATTTAAAGGCACTCATCGTTGGCGGAGCGTTTACAGATCCTTCGACCATGCAGTTTTTCTACGATCTCGGCATTCCCGTCACGTGTGGCTATGGCCTCACCGAAGCTTGCACCGCGGTCACGCTCAATGATCTCAAGCCGTTTCGTGCCGACACAGTCGGCAAGCCGCTGCCGGGAAGCGAGGTCCGCATCTTGAGTCCCGATGACGACGGGATTGGCGAAGTCGCGGTGCAGAGCCGCGCCGTCATGTCGCATTATCTCGATGATCCCGAGCTGACTGCGCAGACGATTGTTGAGGGGTGGCTGTTGACCGGCGATCAGGGCCGTTTTGAGTCCCACGGACACTTGCAGCTTTTCGGGCGCAAGAAAAATATGATCGTCACCGCCGGCGGGAAAAATATTTATCCTGAAGATATTGAGGCAACATTCGACGGCCTGCCCGTAAAGGAATTCTGCGTGTTCGCGGCGAATTTTTTGTGGCCACAAAAAACCCTGGGCAACGAGATGCTGGTGCTGGTGATTCGATTAGAGCAGAATCAACAGTTTGATGATCGCTTGCGGGAAGAGATCTCTGCGAGAAATCGTCGTCTTCCGGACTTCAAGCGGGTCGGCGGATATCTGGTGTCGGGGAAGGATTTCCCGCGGACGGCGTCGATGAAGATCAAGCGCGGAGATTTGGCCGCGGAAATCGGCGCGTCGACGCCCCGAACGGAAATGGTGGAGATCTAGAACGCTGTCGGCCATCAGTAAAACCAAACATTCAACGTGAACGACAAATTTCTCGCCATCATCAATCCGGCAGCCGGAGGCGGACGATGCGGCGCTCGCGTCGGTGCGACGCTCGGTCGCCTGCGTAGTGCCGGAATTGCTCTAGACACGGCGGAAACCAGCGCCGCTGGCGACGCGACCAGAATTGCGCGCGACGCCTATGCGCGTGGTTATCGGAAATTTCTGGCTGTGGGGGGAGATGGAACCTCTTACGAGATTGTCAACGGATTATTCCCGGAATCTGAAAAGTTGGCAGCTGATGCGCCAGATCAGATCCCAACTTTAGGATTCCTCCCGCTAGGCACTGGCAATTCTTTTTTGCGCGATTTCGAGGATTTAGGCTCCGGTAAACCTGGCCTGGACCATGCCCTGCGAGCTTTGGAAGAACGGCGCTCGCGTCCCTGCGATGTTTTGCGGCTCATCCACAAGCAGGGAACGATCTATTACACCAATCTTCTGAGCGTGGGCTTTACGGCGGACGTCGCAGCTCTGCGGATTCGACGCTTTCAAAGCCTGGGACAGTTCGGCTATCTGCTGTCTATCTTTCTTTGCTTGGCACGACTCAATCGACGGCCGTTTCCCGTTCGACTGGATGGCCAAGGCGATTTCGACGCCCGTCCCTGTTTATTTCTTACGTTTAACAATAGCAAGTTTACCGGCGGCACCATGATGATCGCTCCGGACGCGGTCACCGACGATGGCTTCATTGAGTATGTGCGCTGGGGACCGATTGGGCGACTCGGGCTGATCCGCAACCTGGGAACGCTCTATGACGGAACCCACACCAAGCACCCGCTGGCCGAGCGGCATGCGGTCCGGCGTGTCGACTTCAAACTCAGCGGCCCAGTTGACGTGATGGTCGATGGCGAGGTTCTGACCCTCGAGTGTCAATCGATTGATGTGTTGCCTTCCGCGCTACGGGTGGTGGTGTGACGCGTCGCAAGCTGTCTCGGTGCATGAATAATCGTGATATAAAAATTCCATGTCGCAAGAACGAAGAGAACGACAAAAAGAGCGATCGGGGACAACAGCTTCAAGCCGCAGTACGGGCCGGATCGCGATGTATGCTTTGATCATCGCGGCCGTAATCGGCGTTGCTTATTATTTTGTTCATCGCAGTGAACACAAATACGACGCGTTCGCGAAATGTCTGGGAAGTCGCGGCGTCAAGATGTACGGAGCGTACTGGTGTCCGCATTGCCAGGAGCAGAAAGAATTATTCGGCGCATCGTTTGAGTACGCTCCCTACGTGGAGTGCGGCATCAAGGGCGATACCCACGGCCTGGCGCAGGTTTGCAAAGACGAAAGCATCAAACACTATCCCACTTGGCAGTTTCCTCCCACCGGCGAAAGGGTGGAACGCGTTTTCCCGCTTGAGGAGTTGCGCGACCGTACCGGATGCGAGCTCCCGTGAGCTCGTTAACGCACCGGCTGATGAGCGGAGTAGCTGTACTGGCAGTCTGTGGAATCGTCATTTCTTCGGTATCCCTGCAACATCATTATGCGAAGTCCAAGACCGCATATTGCGATATTGCAGAAAACTTCAGCTGCGATATCGTGAATCGCAGCGCATATTCCAAGATATTAGGGATCCCGGTTGCGCTGATCGGAATGCTCGGGTATGCAGCCCTTGCCGGATTGGCCACGGTGTATCGAGGGCGGCGTGAAACTCCCGCCATGCTTTTTGGCGGGGCCGCAGCAGGCCTCGCATTCGCTTTGTACCTCACCTATATTGAAGGGCAAGTGCTGGGTGTGTGGTGCATTTTGTGTCTGAGTTCGCTGGCGGTGATTTCAGTGACCACTATCTTGACGGCCGTCATCTGGTGGCATAACCGCAGCCATACAGCCCTTGGCTCCTGAAGCGTGAAGATTTAAAGAGCTTGCTTGATCCCTGACCGGTACTCTGGAACGAAACCGACTTCCTCCATGGCGCAGTCGAGAACGCGAAAATCAAAAATAAAGGCGAAGGCTGCAGCCACGGCTGCTTTGCCGGTTTCGACCGGCAACCTCTGGCTACATGAACTTCGCAGCCGCATCTTCGGCAACATGCGGCTGGTAAGGGTTTGGCTGCCAGCCGATTATGACGGTTGGGGTGCAACTCGCTATCCCATCCTTTACTTGAATGACGGCCAGAATCTTTTCGAGCCTGCGACTGCTTTTGCCGGAGTGGACTGGCGAGTGGGCGAGACGGCGGCGCGGTTGATATCTGAGCAGAAGATTCCGCCGCTCATCATTGTGGGCATCGACAACACCAAGAACCGGGCTTGCGAGTACATTCCCTATAAATCGAAGGATCCCAGGGTCCTGAATCCCACGGGAAAATACTACCCCGACTTTCTGCAGCGCGAAGTCATGCCCCTGATCGAAGATCGCTACTCCGTTCTAAAAGGCGAAGAAAATACGGGACTGGGTGGCTCTTCGCTGGGCGGATTGATTACCTTATATACGCAGATCGCGGCACCCGGAGTGTTTGGGCGGTTGCTCATCGAAAGCCCCTCGTTATTCGTGGCGAATCGAAAAATTCTGGAAGACAGCCGGCGATTCCAGCGCTGGCCGCAGCGCATGTATCTTGGCATGGGGACGCGAGAAGTCGGCAATGCGGAAAAAGATGAAATGGTTGTCGAAGATCTCCGCGCCTTGGAATCGACTCTGCAAGCCGCCGGCTTGGACGAGAAACGGCTGAGAGTCCGCGTCGATGAAGCGGCAACCCACAGCGAAGCCGCGTGGGCGGCCCGATTTCCAGAAGCGCTGGAATTTTTGTTCGGTGCCTAGAGAACTTGCAGGTGGAAGCCATGAGCTGCGATCTCTGGTTCTTGACCTCTGACCTCTGACCTCTCACCTCTCAACTCTCACCTCTGAACTCGAACCTCTGACCTCAAATCAGCTATCATTATCAGTCTTCTACTCAGGCTAGTAGCTCAGAGGCTCCCATGAATGTTCGTGGTTGGATGTGGTGGTGTGCCGTAATCGTCGGGCTGGCAGCTTCGGCGGCCGCACAACCGTATAACGAAGCGCAGTTTAAAGGAATGAAGTGGCGCGACATCGGCCCCTTTCGCGGAGGACGCGTCATAGCGGTGACCGGAGTTCCGGGCGTTCCTTTTACTTATTATTTCGGCGGTGTTGCCGGCGGCGTCTGGCGAACCACCGACGGTGGCGTGAGTTGGCAGCCGCTTTCCGATAAGGGCATGATTTCGTCAATCGGCGCGATTGCCGTGTCGGAATCCAATCCCAGCGTTATTTATGTCGGCACGGGAGAGTCGTGCCTGAGAGGCAATATTTCTTACGGCGATGGAATGTACAGATCCACCGACGGCGGCAAGAACTGGCAACATATCGGATTGAATGACACGCAGCACATAGCCCGCCTATGGATTGACCCCCGGAATCCCGATCATGTTCTCGTCGCCGCGCTTGGTCATGCCTATGGTCCGAATACCGAGCGTGGCATTTTCCGTACTACTGACGGCGGTAAGACCTGGGACAAGATTCTTTACAAGGATGACAAGTCGGGAGCGATTGATTGGCTGTCGATCCGCACAACTCGAACGTGGTCTTTGCCGCCCTTTATCAGATACAACGATCGCCTTGGGGCATGGACAGCGGTGGGCCGGGCAGCGGATTGTATCGTTCGACCGACGGCGGAAATTCCTGGACCCATCTCGAAGGCAAAGGTCTGCCCGACGGAATTCTCGGCCGTATCGGAATCAGCGTTTCAGGCGCTGACTCCAATCGCGTTTACGCCCTGATCGAGTCGAAAGATAGCGGACTGTATCGCTCCGACGACGGCGGTGAGAATTGGTCGCGCGTCAACGATGATCAGCGCCTTACCCAGCGCGCCTGGTACTTCACCCATGTTTTTGCCGATCCCAAAAGTGCGGACACCGTTTACATGCTGAACACCGGCGTCTTTCGTTCCACCGACGGCGGCAAGACGCTCAATCTTCTGCCGGCTCCGCATGGCGACCATCACGGTTTCTGGATCGATCCCCAAAATCCGAATCGCATGATCAACGGTAACGACGGCGGCGCGTCGATCTCAGTCGACAACGGCAAGAGTTGGTCGACGGAATACAACCAGCCGACTGCGCAGTTCTACCACGTTGCCGCGGACAACGATTTTCTCTACAAGGTTTATGGCGCGCAACAGGACAACACGACCGTTGGCATCATGAGCCGAACCGACGAGGGCTACATCGGCCGCCAGCATTGGTTCGACGCCGGCGGCGGAGAGAGTGGCTACATTCAGCCTGACCCGCGCGATTCGAACATTATTTATGCCGGATCGGGCGGCGGCGCTGTCACTCGCCTCGATCGCCACAGTAATCAAGAACAGGACATTACTGTTTGGCCCGAGGATAGCTCCGGGCACGGCGTCGGCGATTTGCACTATCGCTTGGGATGGACTCAGCCGATTTTGATTTCTCCACATGACCCGAATGTGATCTACACCACAGCTGAACGCGTCTTCAAAACCACAGACGAAGGCAAGAGCTGGACGGCGATCAGCCCCGACCTGACGCGTAACGACAAGAGCAAGCAAGTTTCTTCTGGCGGCCCGCTGACTAAGGACAACACTTCGGTCGAGTACTACGACACCGTGTTCACCATCGCGGAGTCGCCCGTGCAGAAAGATCTTTTGTGGGCCGGAACAGACGATGGACTGATTCACCTTACGCGCGACGGCGGCAAGACGTGGTCGAACGTCACCCCGAAAGGGATACCGGAATGGAGTCTGGTCAGCCTGATTGAAGCTTCGCCGCACGATGCCGGCACAGCCTATGCCGCCGTCGATACGCACAAGCTTGACGACATTAAGCCGTACATTTTCAAGACCACCGATTTCGGTAAAACTTGGACCAAGATTACGAACGGCATCCCAGATGGCGCCTACACCCACGCCGTGCGCGAAGATCCCGCTCGAAAAAATCTGCTGTATGCAGGCACCGAGACCGGGCTCTACGTTTCATTTGACGGAGGAGCAAACTGGCAATCCTTGCAATTGAATTTGCCGAATTCTCCCATCCACGATTTGATCGTGAAGAATGACGACCTGGTCGTAGCCACCCACGGCCGAGCTTTCTGGATACTCGACGACCTCACGCCCCTGCGTTCAACGACGGCGCAGGCCGCCACTGAGGCCGTTCTTTACAAACCGCGGCTTACCTATCGAATGCGCTGGCCCGATTTCTTCGAACGCGCGCAGCCGGTGGGTGAGAATCCGCCAACGGGCACCATCGTCTATTACTACTTTCCGGTTGCGCCGAAGGGCGTCGTAGCGCTCGAGTTTCTCGATGGGTCCGGCAAGGTTGTGCGCCGTTACTCGAACGAGGAAAAGAAAGAAGCAGAAACGCCGCCCGAGTGGCCCGATCAGACGCCTCCCGACGAGAAGATTCCAACCAATGTCGGAGTCAACCGCTTTGCCTGGGATCTCCGCACCGAAGGGCCGACGCCGCTTGCAGGGGAGCCCGGTGCCGAGTTTCGTAATCGTGGGCCGATGGTGCCGCCCGGCGCCTATCAGGTGCGGCTGACCGCGGACGGAAAATCGTTCACAGCTCCGCTCGAGCTAAAGCTCGATGCTCGCGTGAAAGCCTCCAGCGAAGATGTTCAAAAGCAAACTGAGCTCGGAAAGAAAATCATTGCTGAGGTTACCGAAATTCACGAAGCAGTCGGAACCATCCGCGAAATCCGCGTGCAGACCAAGGCACTCAACCGGCGTTTCGGCGACAATCCGCGCTATGCTCCTCTGGTTTCTGCCAACAAAGACTTCGACAAGAAGAGTTACGACGTGGAATCAAAGTTAGTGCAGGTGAACGCGAAAAGTTCGGAGGCGAATCTGAACTACCCGGTGCTGATCGACGAGCGCCTCCACTCGCTGCTCTTCAGCGTCGATGCGGCCGATGCCGCGCCTACCCGGCAACAGTACGAAGTCTTCGAAGATCTGGAAAAAGAAGCTCAACCATTGCTGGCGCAATATCACGAGCTAATGTCGAAAGATCTGGTTGCACTGAACGAGATGGTGAGCAAGCAGAATCTACCCGCTCTGTACGTCCCGGAAAAAACTCGTGCCGGAGAGAACTAAAGACTAAAGCAACCTACTTCTTGATTACGCCGCAGGCAATGCGATCACCGGCGTTGCCTGCCGGGTCGGTCTTCTGGTCGTCCGCTTTCGCGTGAACGATCAGTGCCGTTCCTCCATCGCTGTAGAGAGAATGGCTGTCGCTGCCTAAGTTCACGTCCTTATCCACCCACTTGAAATGCGCTTTGCCGTCCGCCCCAACCGTGAAGTTCGGATTGTCGCCCGCGTGGTGTCCTTCCGGATTTTCCAATCCATGCTTCTTGCCATCGGGGTTGAAATGCGGTCCCGCGGATTTAAAGTCGGGCCCTTCGCACTTCGAGACCTGATGAAAGTGGATAGCATGTTCGCCGGGCGGCATATTCTCGAGGTTCACTTCCATTTCTATGCCCGTGCCGGATTCCCACAGAATCGCGCTTCCAACAACCTTACCTTGAGCATCTTTGAGCTGCGTCAGAATCTTGGCCGAGCTGAACGATGCGAACGCTGCAATGAAAAGTGCGAGATAGAGCAAGCGGGGGATTTTCATAGCGCGATTATAACCAAATCCGGGCTGAGAAATTCGCCCCTGTTAGCACATTAACGTCTCGTTAATCCGGCCGCTGTGGCCGCACTTACCGAATTCACTCAGCTATGGCGCAGAATCTGGAGCAATGGGACAATATAAGGATGCAAAGAACCTTCACCACAGCACTACTATTGGCCGCAGCGACGATGCTGGCCGGAGCCGGTTATGCTCAAACGACTCCAGCACCAAGCACTCCGGCGGCAACGACACCAGCGGCTCCAGCAGCCACAACTCCGAAAACCGCCACTGCGGCGAAGAAGACAGGAACAGCGGCAAAGAGCGCCACGGCTGCTGCTCCCTTGACCACGGCAAAACAAAAGTTTAGCTATGCATTGGGAATGCAGATCGGCGGCGGTCTCGGCGCCAACCTGAAAAAGCAGAATGTAGATGTGGATTGGAACCTGGTGGGCCAGGGGATGAAGGATTCTGCTGTGGGCACGAAGACGCGTTTAACGCAGGAAGAAATGAAGACCGTGCTGACTGCGAAACAGGCAGAAGTACAAAAGCAGCAGCAGGAAAAGCAAGCGGCAGCGGGAGCGAAGAACAAAGCGGCAGGCGACGCATTTCTGGCCGCCAACAAGAGTAAAGAGGGCGTTGTCACTACAGCTAGCGGCTTGCAGTACAAGATTCTCACCGCAGGGACCGGACCGAAGCCCACAGCCGCCGACTCGGTCAAATGCAACTACAAGGGCACGCTTATCAATGGTACGGAATTTGACAGCTCCTACAAGCGCGGGCAACCCGCGACCTTTGGAGTCAGTCAAGTAATCAAAGGTTGGACGGAAGCGCTGCAGTTGATGCCGGTTGGATCAAAGTGGCAGCTCTACATCCCGTCGAGCTTGGCCTACGGCGAGCGCGGCGCAGGTGGAGATATTGGGCCGGATGAGACCCTGATCTTTGATGTCGAACTTCTCTCGATTGAAGACAAGGCAAAAGACGCCAAGCCAGCCGAAGAAAAGAAGTAATGTAATTGTTTCCGTCTGGGGAAGAGACGGGTTCCACGCCTGTCTCTTCCTCAGAAACTCCGGTCATCTTCTCCCTCAGCCACTACTCGTAGCGAAGCGCTTCAATCGGATTCAGGCGCGACGCGCGGATCGCCGGGACCATTCCGCTGACCAACCCAACCGCAATCAGGATCAGCACGGATACAAGGAGCGTGAGCGGGTTAATCATCAGCCGGATGTCTCCAGCCTCGGCGTGCTTTGCCATGGCGCTGTAAAGAGTGAGCCTGCCCACCGAAAACGCAACCGCGTACGCCAAAACAATACCGAACAGTCCGCCCAGTAGAGTGATCGTCAGGGCTTCAGCCAAAAATTGCAGAAAAATGTGGCGGCGGCGCGCCCCCAGCGCTTTCTCAACCCCTATTTCACGGGTGCGCTGTGTAACCGAGACCAGCATGATGTTCATCAGTCCGACCCCGCCAATCCCCAGCGTCAGCGTCCCGATGATGGCCAGCAGAATCTTAAGCCCAATCGTGATGATTTCGAATTGGTGCACCTGCACCATCAGATTCGCGATGTAGATGGCGCGGCGGTCCGCTGGATTGAACCGGTGTTGCGTCCCGAGCACGTAACGCACCGATTGCTCGATCCGTTCGTAGTCGTTGCTCTCGTAATTGAACCAAATCGAACTAAGATAGTGCGTGTCCTGCAGGTCGCTCATGGTGGTGAAAGGAACATAGACCACGCGATTGATATCGTCGTCCCCACCTTGCATCTTCGGGCTGAGCACACCGATCACTTCGAAGCTAACCCCGTCGATGCGGATATGCTCTCCCAGAGCATTCCGTCCTGAGAAAAGTTTTTCTTTCGTTTCTGACCCGATGACTGCCACCCGAGCTCGCTGAATCTCGTCCTCAGGATTGTAGAAGCGGCCCTGGGCGACGCTAAGCGCCCGGATTGTGGTTGCATTCGGGTATTCGCCGTTCACGCTCATGCTGAAGGAACGAGCCTCGTATTGCAGCGTCGCTTGCTTCTCGGAACTGGGCGTGATGTGCGTGATCTGCGAGATGTTGGTGGCCAGAAGATCGACGTCATCGAGCGTCAGGCGCGTCTGTGCCCCAGCTTTTTCACCACCCGCCTGCATCGAAGACCGGCCGGGCACAATGATGAACAGCTTCGTTCCGAAATTTGCGAAGATGTTGCTGCATGCCTGCCCAAATCCGTCACCATAAGCCAGCAGCATAACCACAGTCGCGATGCCCCAGGCCATGCCGAGCATGGTCAGCGCAGTGCGCCGCCGGTTGTGGCGCATGGCATCATAAGACTCCTGCAGTATGTCGCGAAGCATCTTCTTCCGATTATTTCATTAGAGGGCGATTTGACAGCAGGCCTATTCCTGCCTCAGAGCCTCCACCGGTTCCAGCCGCGCTGCCTTGCGCGCGGGATACAAGCCGGCAACAACTCCCGCCACTGTCAGGCTGGCGATAGCGAGAATGGCAGTTTTTGGAACAAGCCGCGGAGGATCGAATCCGCCCGGACCGTTGTAATTGCCCAGCAGCGCCATGAAGCCGCCCGCAAAAGCCATCCCGATCAGGCCGCTGCACACCGTGAGAACGATGCCCTCGGCGAAAAAATGCAACATGATGCTGCGATTGGTGGCGCCGAGAGCCTTGCGCAATCCGATTTCGCGGGTGCGCTCGGTGACCGCGATAAGCATGATGTTCACCACGCCGATCGCGCCCAGAGCCAGCGTGACCAGACCCACGGTGCCGAGGAATTCGTTCATCGCATCAAAAATGCTACCCATCGATTGCGCTTGTTTAACCGTATCCCATCCTTCGAACGCGTCACTATCGTGATAGTCGAACCCGTGATTGCGGGCGATCACGCGGTGAACTTCATCCAGAGCAATCTCGTGCTCGTCGGCAACCCGAGGCTGAAAATTAATCGAGGAGAGAGCGTCGTACGATTCCTCGCCCTTCAGCGGAAAATTGCTGCGCATCACTTGAAACGGAATATATGCCCGAGTGTT
The DNA here is from genome assembly GCA_963807725.1 of uncultured Acidobacteriaceae bacterium. Taxonomy (GTDB): domain Bacteria; phylum Acidobacteriota; class Terriglobia; order Terriglobales; family Acidobacteriaceae; genus Acidiflorens. The sequence continues at coordinate 28,478 of CAWECL010000009.1, read as the reverse complement.
CGTCGAATTTTCGTCTCCGCGCCCCACCCGGCGCAAAGTTCCTACCACCTCGAAACGGTGACCGTTAAGCAGAATGAATGAGCCGACAGCCGGACGTCCCGGAAAAAGATTGCGCGTCATCTCATCGCCCAGCACAACCACGTCGCGCTTTTGTGACTCGTCCAGATCGTTCAGCCAGCGCCCGAGTTTGACCGGCAAAAAGCGGATTCCGTTGTATTGCGGCTCGGCTCCGGTGAGCTGCCCGCTGGCGCTCGCGAATTCGCTCACCGCATGCACGTCTGTCGTGGCCAGCACTGGAGTGGCCGCGCGAACATGCGGAGCCTCCTTAACGATGTCGAGATAATCCTGATAAGTGAGATGGTACTGGCGGGCGGAATTGATGCTCCCCTGCACCACCGGAGCGCGGCCAGGAAAAATCATCATGATGTTTTCCCCGATCTCCGACAGGTTACGCTTGTTGCCAGTTCTGAAAGCCTTCGCCGAGCCCCACCAGCAATAGAACGGAACCAACGCCCCACGCGATGCCGAACATGGTCAGGAATGAGCGCAGCTTGTGCGCCCAAAGGGTGCCGAAAATCTGCGCGAAAACGTCCACTACCATCTGCATCGAGATAAATTCGAAGCGATCGAACTACGCCCCTGTCATTGCCCCTGTCATCTAGGATAACAGCCACTACGCAGCGCTATCTCCGATTGACATCCCCGTCGACTCTGCCTTAAGATTTACCTCGCAATGACTCCGCTGACCCATCGCCATCACCATCATCACCATGCGATAAGCGTGTCGGCGGGGGACATCGGATAACCAAAGCACTCATAGGAAATCCAGGCCCGCTGGCGCAAGACTCGCCCAGCGGGCTTTTTGCTTTCACAAACGATTCGGGAGGGTTCAATAAGGATCGGGAGGGTTCGATGGAAATCGATATCGAAATCGACTTCGACAAGATGCAGGGATTAGCCCCAGCCGTCATTCAAGATTCGGAGACGGGAGAAATGCTGATGCTCGGCTTCCTGAATCGCGAAGCTCTGAATATCACGCTGCGCACCGGCTTTGTCACTTTCTACAGCCGCACCCGCGACCAGCTCTGGACCAAGGGAGAAACCTCCGGCAACCGCTTGCAGGTGGTGACCGCCTCCACCGACTGCGATCGGGATACGGTCCTGTTTCGCGTCCGCGTTCTCGGCGAAGGTAAGGTCTGCCACAACGGAACACGCTCCTGCTTTACGCAAGAAATACCTTTACAGACGATCCCCTCGAAAGAAAGGTCTGAGCGATGAAGCTGCGTCTCGGCATCCCCAAAGGCAGTCTGCAGGAGGCGACATTAGCCCTGTTCGCCCGCGCCGGACTTCGCGTCTACACCAACGCTCGCTCCTATTTCGCCGCCACCGATGATCCCGATATCGAATGTCTCCTCATTCGTGCGCAGGAAATGGCGCGCTATGTCGAACACGGCGCCCTCGATGCGGGATTGACCGGCCTCGATTGGGTGCTCGAAAGCGGACTTGACATAGTCAAGGTCACCGATCTCATCTATGCGAAACAGAGTATGGGGAGAGTCAAATGGGTGCTCGCCGTCCCCGAGGACTCGCGCTTCCACAAACTCGAAGACCTGAGCGGTCGAATCATCGCCACCGAACTGGTTAGTTTCACCCGCAATTATTTTGCGAATCGCAAGGTTGACGTGCGTGTCGAATTCTCCTGGGGAGCCACCGAGGTCAAGCCGCCGCTCTTGGCCGACGCCATTGTAGAAGTGACGGAGACCGGCAGTTCCTTGCGGGCTAATCATTTGCGCATCATCGAAACGGTTCTTGAGTCGAACACGCAATTGGTCGCGAACCACACCGCGTGGGCCGACCCCTTGCGGCGTCAGAAGATTGAAAACCTGGCCGTCATGTTGAGTGGAGCGATCGCCGCCCAGGGACGCGTTGGTTTGATGCTAAACGTGCTCAAGTCCGATCTGCCCGCTGTGCTCGGCCTTCTTCCTGCGCTGAAAAATCCGACCGTCGCGCCCTTGGCCGATGGGCAGTGGGTTGCCGTCAACACCATCATCGAAGAAACCACCGCCTGGTCTCTCATTCCAAAACTCAAGCAGGCGAATGCGCAGGGGATTGTTGAGTATCCCCTCAACAAGGTGGTGATGTAATGGCTGAGTTGATGCCCAAGCGGAAGCGCAGGGCAGCGTCGCGGAACGGCGTCGTGCGTATTTTGGAAGGTGCCCCGCGCGATCGCTTCGTAAATACCCTTGCCGTGCGCGGCGCGACCGACCTAGCAGAGGTCGAACCCACTGTGCGCCGGATTGTGAACGACGTGAAGCGCAAAGGTGATCGCGCCGTACGAGCTTACGCTACAAAATTTGATCGACTGGATTTGGATAAAGACAAGAGGCAGCCGCTTCGTGTCGACGAAGAGCGAACTGCACGAAGCATGGCAGCAGGCCGATCCGAAATTGCAGAGCGCCATCGAACAGGCAGCCGGAAATATCCGCCGCTACGCCGAATGGCAAGCGATGGCCGCCACCGAGTGGCAGCGTGACATCGAGCCCGGCGTCAGCGTGGGCCAACTAATACGGCCGTTGGAATCTGTCGGATGCTATGTTCCAGGCGGCCGCTATCCTTTACCGTCGACAGTTCTCATGACCGTGATTCCCGCCCAGGTCGCGGGTGTCGGTCGAATTTGCGTAGTGTCGCCGCGTCCGGCGCAGGCAACTTTGGCGGCCGCTGCTTTTCTCGGAGTCCGCGAATTCTACCGCGTCGGAGGCGCGCACGCCGTCGCAGCCCTTGCCTACGGAACGGATGAGATTCCGCGCGTCGACAAAATAGTCGGGCCTGGCAATCGCTACGTCACCGCCGCAAAAAAGATGGTCGCGTTCGATTGCGCCATCGATTTCCTGGCCGGTCCGACCGAAGCAGTCGTAGTCAGCGAAAACGGCGACCCCTCCTGCATCGCCTCAGACTTGGTAGCTCAAGCGGAACATGATCCTGACGCGCTGTGCGTTTTCATAACCAGTTCACGCCCGCTGGCGGCAAGAGTTCAGAAAGAACTCCATCGGCGTACCCGCACCAACCCTATCGCGCGCCAGTCGCTCTCTCGTCGTGGCGCCATTCTTCTGGCTGCATCGCTGCCAGAGGCAGTCGAATTCGCGAATCGCATCGCGCCCGAACATCTCACCGTCCCGGCGGCGATGGCGTCCGCCGTCCGGCACGCGGGTTCGGTATTCCTCAACGAATTCACTCCCCAGGCCGCCGGAGACTACGTCTCCGGGCCGAATCACGTCCTGCCAACCGGCGGCATGGCCCGTGTGCGCGGTGGTCTCAGCGTATTGGATTTTGTTCGCGTCATCGGCTGCCAGCAAATATCCCGCGCCGGAATGCGACGTCTTGCGCCAGCCGGCATCACACTCGCAACTGCGGAGGGATTGAAGGGGCATGCCGAGGCATTCCGAGTGAGGTCCTCCCATGTGTGAGTTCGTCATTACTACGAAACTCTGCTCGCGAAGAGAGGTGCGGCCATGAGGAAGGCAAAACTGCATCGCAAGACCGCAGAAACAGAAATCAGAATCACCCTTACCATCGAAGGCCGCGGCCAGTACGAAGTTTCCACCGGCATCCGTTTTCTCGATCACATGCTCGAACTCTTCACTCGTCACGGAGGCTTCGACTTGAAACTCGCCGCCGTCGGCGATCTCGACGTCGACCAGCACCACACCGTGGAAGATGTTGGCATCAGTCTGGGCGAGGCCTTTGACCGCGCTCTCGGCGACCGTCGCGGCATTCTGCGCGCCGGATATTTCCTGATGACCATGGACGAGACTCTGGGTCTCGCCGCCGTGGACTTCGGCGGACGCGCCGTGTCAGTGGTTCAGACCAAGGTCCGCGCCCGGCGTGTTGGCGATCTTCAAGCCGAACTGGTGGACGATTTCTTCGAGGGCTTCGCTCGTGGGGCGCGCGCGAATGTTCATGCGCGCGTGTTATACGGACGTTCCAGCCATCACAAAATCGAGGCGCTTTTCAAGGCCTTCGCGCGCGCTCTGCGCGTAGCCTGCTCCCGTGATCGTCGCCTGGGACGCATGTTGCCAAGCACGAAAGGTCTACTGTGACCTCGGAAACAATCGTCATCGTCGATTACGGCGCCGGCAATCTGAATTCGGTGAAGAAGGCATTTGACCATCTCGGCGCCGAAGTCGTCGTTACCTCGCGCCCTGAAGCCGTCGCAGCCGCCGGCAAAGTCGTCTTGCCCGGCGTCGGACACTTCTCCGCACTCGGCGCGCTCGACAATTTGGGTTTGCGAGAAGCCGTGTTGCAATCCGTCACCGCAGGCAAACCGTTCCTCGGAATCTGCCTCGGCATGCAATGGTTGTTTGAGGGCAGTGATGAAGCCGAGGCTCCCGAGTTTGCCGGGGTAGGTTTGTTTTCGGGTCGATGCCGCGCATTCGCGTCCTCGGTGAAATCTCCGCACGTCGGATGGAACTCGTTGGACCTTCACAAAAGCTCGCGGCTGCTCAGCAATGTCGCAGCTGATTCTTTCGTCTACTACACGCATTCATTTCAAGCGCCAGTCGTTTCCGGCACCACCGCATCCACCGATTACGGAGCGCCTTTCTCTGCCGTCGTCGAACGAGACAATATTTTCGGAGTGCAGTTCCATCCCGAAAAATCCTCGACCGTAGGCCTGCAAATTCTCAAGAACTTCTGTGGAGTGCGATAGTGCTCACCAAGCGCATCATCGCCTGTCTCGACGTGGATGCCGGTCGAGTCGTCAAAGGCGTGCAGTTCGTCAATCTGCGCGACGCCGGTGACCCCGCCGAGTGTGCTGCCGCCCACGCCCGCGACGGAGCCGACGAAATCGTGCTGCTCGATATCACCGCCACCAGCGGCCAGCGCAATACCATGCTCGATGTCGTCTCCCGTACCGCGCGCGGCCTGTTCATTCCGTTTACCGTGGGCGGCGGAATCCGCGAGCTTGCAGACGCCGAAGCCGTATTCGAAGCCGGAGCCGACAAGATCGCGATCAATTCAGCCGCCGTGAAAGACCCATCGCTGATCGGAAAAATAGCAGCGCGGTTTGGCTCGCAGGCCGTCGTGGTCGCCATCGATGCCCGGCGAGTGAAAACCGCCAATGACCATGACCACGACCACAACCGCCATTACGAAGTATTCGTCGCCGGAGGCCGAACTCCCACCGGCCGCGACGCGCTGCAATGGGCGCGCGAAGCCGCCGCGTGCGGCGCAGGAGAAATCCTGCTCACCTCCATGGATCGCGATGGCACGCAATCGGGTTTCGATTGTGAACTCGTCCAGATCATCGCCGACGCCGTCTCCATCCCCGTGATCGCCTCAGGTGGCGCCGGCTCCCCGCAGCATTTCATCGACGTCTTTAAGAACGGCCGCGCCGACGCCGCCCTGGCCGCTTCCATCTTTCATTTCGGTATCGAGAATATCGGCCAACTAAAACGCGAACTACTCGCCGCCAAAGTTCCTGTGAGGTGGCCATGCTGATTCCGTCGATTGACCTGATGGGCGGCAAGATCGTGCAGTTAGTCCAGGGCGAAAAAAAGAAGTTGGAGTTCGATAACTTCGAATACTGGATCGATCGCTTCTCGAAATATCCCACGGTTCAGCTCATCGATCTCGATGCAGCGCGCGGCGTCGGAGACAATCGTCAGTTAGTCAGGCAGATCGTTGGACGGTTGCCCTGCCAGGTGGGCGGCGGTATCCGCGACGTTGAAACTGCCCAGCAACTTCTGAGCCTCGGCGCTCGCAAGGTGATCATCGGCTCCGCCCTCCTCACCCGCAGCGAAACTAACAATGGCGAAATTAACAGGCAGCATGCCAGCGCGCTCGCGAGCGCCATCCCCAAAAAGGCGCTGATGTTTGCCCTCGACTCCCGAGGAGGCCGAGTCGCAATCGACGGATGGCGCAAGCAGACTGCGCTCACTCCCTTCGACATGATTCGCGAATTAGAACCGTTCTGCGGCAGTTTTCTTTACACCCACATCGACACCGAGGGCCTGATGGGCGGGATTCCCATGGAGACGGTTCGCGCCATTCGGGCCGCCACCAATCACCATCTCGTAGTCGCTGGCGGCATCACCGGGCAACAGGAAATCGATACCCTCGACGCCCTGGGAATTGACGCCGTCGTAGGCATGGCGCTCTACTCCGGCAAAATCGGATAGATTCCCGAACAAAACGCTGCCCTGCGGAATCAAATACGAAGCGTATAAAGGTTACTCCTAAGGAGTGTGTCCGGTGCTCTCACCCGCTTTCATCACGGAATTTAAGTTCCGCTTCTCGCTCTGCAGTCTGGCGGTCTGCTTTTGTTCGCCCTTTGTAGCCTCGAGTTTCGCGCAGCAAGTGCCGGCGCCAACTCAGTTGTCCCCAAGCCGCGAAAAACCTACCAGCGAAACGACCAGGACCGAAACAACCAAGCCCAACTCGGACCAACTTACCGACAAAGCCACCGAAAAAGACAAAGCCACCGAAAAAGACAAAGCCAAAGCCGCCGGCACCAAGCCCGCCGAAGCCCCTCCTGTCTTGCAGCAACTCAACTCCGCCATCCAGCAGCTAACCGCCAGAATCTCTCCCGCCGTCGTTCAGGTTCTAGTGACGGGCTACGGCGCTGTGGAGGAAAGCAGCCACAGTCAAACCGCGTACGTCACCCGAGAGCACGCCATCGGCTCCGGGGTCATCGTAGATCCCGACGGCTACATCATCACCAACGCGCACGTCGTCGAGGGAGCACAAAGCATCCGCGTCGCGCTCCCCTTGCCGTCCGTCGATTTCCCCGATAAGATCGCGCCCGTCGGCAAGCAACACATCGTGGATGCAAGACTTATCGGCCTTCACAAAGAGACCGATCTCGCAGTCCTGAAGATCGACGTGAAGCCTGATCAGACCGGCCTTCCCACCCTGTCGCTCGGCGCCCACCGCCCCGTGCATCAAGGAGAGCTGGTCTTCGCCATGGGTAGTCCCGAGGGGCTAGAAAACTCTGTGACCATGGGAGTAGTGAGTTCGGTCGCGCGCCAGGCCGATCCCAACCGTCCGCTCGTCTACATTCAAACCGATGCGCCCATCAACCCCGGCAATAGCGGAGGTCCGCTCGTGGATACCGACGGCTACGTCATTGGCATCAACACCTTCATTCTGTCCCAGGCCGGCGGAAGCGAAGGTCTCGGCTTCGCCATCCCGGCGCGAATCGTGCGCTTCGTTTATGACAGCCTGCGCAAATACGGCCACGTCCATCGCATCGAGATCAAAGCCGGAGCGCAAACCATCACCGAGAATCTGGCCAAAGGCTTAGGTCTTCCGCAAAGCTGGGGAGTAGTGATCGACGACGTGACGCCCGATGGGCCGGCCGAAGCCGCTGGCCTCAAGATCGGCGACATCGTCGTAAGAGCCGATGGCCGCGCCATCAGCACCTTGCCCGCGTTCACCTCCGCACTCTATCTCCATCCTTTGGATGAGGTGCTCAAGCTCGAAATTCTCCGCCTCACCCCACAAAAGACTATCGAGCGCAAAACCCTCTTCATTCCCGTGCTGGAAATGAAAGACTCCATGGATTCTCTATCCGACCTCGTCTCGAACGACAACCTTGTCCCCCGGCTCGGAATACTAGGTCTCGAGCTGAATGATGATTTGCGTTCCCGGCTCGGCACCCTGCGCGTAAGCTCGGGCGTGGTCGTAGTAGCGCGCGTAGCAGACTTCAGAAGTTCTGCCAGCGGTCTCGAGACCGGAGACGTAATCCACAGCCTCAACCAGGTACCTATCGATTCTGTAACCTCCCTCCGTACCGCGCTGCGTCAAGTCAAGCCTCACGATTCGGTCGTATTGCAGATCGAGCGCCAAGGCGGATTACAGTGGCTCGCCTTTGAAATGGAGTAGAGATCCCAATAGAGAACACCGGGAAAAAACAAACGCTCCAGCACGGTCACCCGGACTGGAGCGTTGAGTTTGATACGGCTTCGAAATGCGTTACGGCAAGTAGTAGCGGAACGACGTTAACAGCATGTTGTCGATTCCGTGCGGCGAGAGGCTGGTGTCGGCCACTGACCCAGCGCCAGCCCACGCGCTTCGGCTGGTGTAAGAGTACTGCGGACCCCACTGGATTCTGCCCTTGGGGCCGTTGTAGCTCTTGAACCAGAAACCAAATGTGCCTTCAACCACGCTTTGGGTCTGGCCGCTGCAATGGGCCAGTCCTCCAAAAGCGTATCCACCAGCGCCCGGAACGGTTTCTGTGTAGCATCCGTACTGAGCGTAGGTTGGCGCACCGTAACCGACAACCAGGCCAGAAGCCGCGTCGGTTGAGAAGTGCCGTCCCACATAGTCCTCGCCACCATTGAAGTAGATATCAAACTTCGGGTAGTGGAACTCCAATGTTGCCAATCCCTGGTAGCTGCGCAATGGTGCCAGCGTGCCATCGGGATTCACAGTAGCATCCGGCAGACCGGACGCGCTGTATCGGCTGATGCCCTTTCCGTAAAGAGCGTGCAAGCCGAAGTCAACGTGTTTCTGCATGAAGCTCCAACGCGCGTTTCCGCCGATACCCCCGGCTTCCTTCGAGTCGTTGAAAGCTCCAACGGCGGAGGCCACTGGACTCGTGTCGCCCGGCGGCGTGCACAACACAGGATTTTGAGTGGGTTCGCCGCAAGGATAAACACGATCACGGAAGCGACTCAGGATTCCAAACACTTCGTAGTGCCCGAAGCCCGGCTCCAAAGCTGCTTTGAGTATGAAATCAGGCATCGAGTTGAACGAGTAGTTGGCCGTGTTCGGATAGAGACCAGCGCCAACGCCAGGGCTGCCCAGTGCGAAGTTATTGGCATTGTTCGTGACCGTGAAGGTCGTCTGTGGATTTTCTAACGACGCTCCCAGCCAGAAGTGATTATTGAAGTTCTTCACTAGGCGGACGCCCCACTGCCGCGCAAACGTGAAGCCCACATTGTAGTTCGGGTCAATGGTCATCGGTCGGGCTTCGGTCAGGTTGTCGATGCCTTTCCTGTTCTCCGTCGCCATGGTCCACATTTGGCCGCCCGTAAAGGTCAAGCCATTGTTAAAGGCCGCTTGACCCCACGCCTGCCGCTGTCGCAAAACGTAACTGTTGGTCTGGTTATTGTTTGAGGTTACCGCGCCGGCCAGAAAGTCAGCCTCATAGTAACCGGTGAGCTTGGCCATGGCGATCTTGCCCTCAGCCTTCAAGTTGATTTGCGACTGGCGGCCCGAACCGAAGAATTCTGAAACCGCGTTCATCCCGCTGCCAGGCATGGCGATGCTGTTGAAGGGAGTCGCAATATCGCCGCCCGTTGATCGGGTGCGATACACCGATTCACCCGCCAGGAATCCTCCCGGCGTGAGCGTAATGCCCTTGAAGTGGAGTGACAGCGGACTCTCCAGATCCCCGATTCTCTTCTGCGTTTCCTGCAGATTCAACGCGGAGCTCGTATCGTTCGACTTCAAATCGACCACGTCGCCCTTGAGCGCCATGATCGCTTGCTGTTGCTCGTTCGATTCGCTGACCGCGGTGTCAGCTTTAGTCTGCGCCTGCGTCGCCACAGCCTGACTCTGATCCAGCCGCTGTTCCAGTTGCTGGATTTTTTGATCGCGGCTTTGCACCAGGTCGGTCAATTGCCGGATCGATTGCTGCTGCGCCTCAATCGCCTGTTTCATCTCACTGAGTTGCTCTGAGACGGATGGTCCTTTGGCCGCCATTTTTTTGTGAGCGGTCTTCGTCGTTGTAGTTGCGGTAGAGGTACTTTGGTCCTGCGCCGAGACCACACCCCCAGCCAGCGCCATGGACAGCATCACGGCCATGATTCGTTTCATTTTGTTCCATCTCCTGAGAAATAGGCGTTCCAGTTTCCAGACGTAGCTATGACAACGTTTAATGCTCGCAGTCATTTTTTGTGAACCACTAGCCTAGTTCCCCATTTGTTAATAATTGGTGACAATTTGTTGAATATTCCGTGAATCGACCTTCGCTCGCCCTACCCTAACCGTGTCATCCTGAGCGAAGCCCAGACTGGAGGGGTTTTAAATGCAACTTCACCTAACCTGTCATCCTGAGCGAAGCGGGTCAGAAGCGAAGCGGATGACCCGCGAAGTCGAAGGACCTTGTGTTCCCCGACGCCACCCGCGGCCTTGAAAGGCGCAACTTTATTTCAGGGGGCACAACTTCTTAGTCGTGCCGTCACCTATCCATCAAAACCGAGCGACTCGTGTCTACCGCGTAGCTTCCTGAATCCGCGGACTCGGAAATCTAAGAATTCCCACCACTTACATTGCTGGATTCCTTAGCTAAGTTGTTCGACAATCTAGGTTCGTGTATCGATGCGCCTGACCTTTACGCCGAGTTTCAGAATCGAGGGAATCTGGTTCGACCTAAGTCCCCTACTGTCAAGACTTTGACTTTAACTCCTGCGCTTTGATGGATCTGGCTCGTTTTAGCCGCTAAGGCCTTGATTCCAGTAGACCGGGGGGGAGGGGGGGTACCTACAATCTGCAGCGGGATAACTCGACTTACCGTGCCCGACGAGCGTATGCTGCGGTGGCTTGAAGTGGCCGCTTCAATGAACGCTCGAGAGTCAATCAATCCCATTGGAACCAGCCGCACCCTGACCCGCAATCAGGTCCGGGGCTTCTGGGCGTCTTGGGGAGGATGGACGCTCGATGGCATGGATTCCGTCATCTACGCGTTGGTGCTGGTGCCCTCGCTGCGGGAACTGCTGCCGCGGTCCGGAATTGAAGCGACCAAGGGAAATATTGGCTATTACGGTGGCTTGCTTTTCGCCCTCTTTTTAATCGGATGGGGATTCGCCTTTCTCTGGGGACCGCTTGGAGACAGATTCGGTCGCGTCCGCACTTTGATGCTGACGGTGCTCTGCTATTCCGTTTTCACGTTGTTGAGCGCATTCGCAGTCAATGTGTGGCAACTTGCCATTCTGCGTTTGCTGGCGGGAATCGGAATCGGCGGCGAGTGGGCCATGGGTGGAACCTTCGTCGCCGAAGAATGGCCGGAAAATCGCCGCGTCGCCGGCGCGGGCTTCATGCACACCGGATACTACTTCGGATTCCTGTTGGCAGCGTTGGCCAATTACAGCATCGGCAGCCACTTCGGCTGGCGCGCCATGTTTGCCTTTGGAGGACTGCCCGCATTGTTACTGGCTTGGATACGGTACGGCGTGACCGAGCCGTCGCGCTGGGTGCAGAAAGAAAAAGTTGTTCAGGCGTGGTCGTGGTGGCGTCCGCTGGCAACCCTCTTCACTCCGGCGTTGCGCCGCCGCACAGTTTTGAATTCTTTATTCATGCTGGTCTCGATCTGCGGACTGTGGGCGGGAACGGTGTACGTCCCCACCGCCGTCACTGCATTGGCGGAAGCCACGGGAAGGGTCGGGCCGAAAGCCGCACAGCTGGCTTCGTACGCGACCATGCTGGTCGCAGTCGCAACCATCCTCGGATGCCTCGCCATGCCGAAAATTGCCGAGCGCTTTGGCCGCCGCGGAGCGCTCGCATTTTTCTTCGCGCTGATGATGGTGTTCATCGCGCTTACTTTCGGCAAGGTCTACTATCTCGGAGCAAATGCTCTGCCATGGTTTTTTGTGTGCCTGTTTTTTCTCGGACTTGGCGGCGCGAATTTCTCCGTCTACACCTTGTGGCTTCCGGAGCAATATCCCACCGAATGCCGCGCCAGCGCCTTCGCGTTTTCCACCTCGTTTGCCCGTTTTGCCGGAGCCGGAATCACCTTTCTGGTTGGAGCGGGCGTCCGCCATTTTGGATCCGTCGGGACGCCAGTGGCCTTGACTGCCATCGCCTTCGCGCTAGGCTTGCTCCTGATTCCGCTGGGCGTGGAGACAAAAGGCCGCCCCTTACCCTCGTAACGAATATCGGTAACGGGCATCCGTAACGAGCGTCGCATCATGACCCGATGGCCAAATGTCACTTCGCGCAACCATTCGTATCGCGGTAGAATCTGATTAATAGGGGCGCGCCAGACCGGGACCATGGGAAATCCTCTTTCGAGAGCACCCACGTTCTCAGGGAGGTATAGGTTTATGAATCGATTCGGTGTCAGGTCCCTTACAGCCTTCGTTGCCTTCGTCGGCATTTCTCTAATCCCAAATTTAGCCTTCGCCCAGCACGGCGGTGGTGGAGGCCACAGCGGCAGTGGTGGCGGCGGCGGCGGATTTCACGGCAGCAGCGGGGGCTACCACGGTAGCTCCGGCGGTGGCGGATTTCATGGCAATCCTGGCGGCGGAGAATCCCGCGGGGGATTTTCTGGCGGGCGTTCTTCTGGTCCTGCGGGCTATGGACGAGGCGGTGCATCTGAAACTGGCCGCGGTTTAGGTTCGGCCGGCAGAGGTGCGGATGGAAGAATGTCGGCCGACGGTCGCTCGTCGAATATTCGTCCAGCGATTAACGATGGCCAGTGGCATTCATTCGGAAATGCGGGTACGTCCGCCCACGGAGCCAGCGCTACGCTCTCCGCGCACAATACCGGAATGGCCGATGGCAATTGGCACGGATTTAACGGAAACGGATTCAATGGAACCAGAGAGGGCTTTGGAGGCGGCGGATTCCGCGGACCTGGCTACGGTTGGGGTGGTGGTTGGCGAGGCGGTTTCGGCTGGGGTTTTGGCGGAGGCTGTTGCTGGGGAGGTTGGGCCTTCGGTTTCGGATGGCCGTTCTGGGGTGCTTACTGGGGACCTGCCTGGGGCTTCGGTTGGGGTCCTTGGTGGTATGGCGCCTCCTGGTACGGACCTCCTTACGCTTATCCTTATTATGCGTACCCGGATTACAGTTACGACTGGTCCGACAATCCTCCGCCGTATGCGCCGACAGCAGCGCCGGATGGCGGATCAGGCAAAGGGTCGTCTGTTAGCTCAGACTCGCCCGGAACAGATGATGTGAGTTCGCCCGGCTCGGACAATACTTCGGACAACGAAAATGTTCCGGAATTGATTCGACGCGGAGAGACGTAAGAAAATTGTCGTTGGTCGTTAGTAGTCGGTCGCTGGCAAACTCTGATTGCAAACGACCTGCTAACGGCCAACGACCGAACCTAGCCTTCGGCCTTCAGCGCCTTGCCGAATTCTTTTAGAAAAAACTCCACATTTTCTTCCGTGGCCAACGGGCCCATAACCCCGATGCGGAAAATTTTTCCGGCTAGCGGGCCGAATCCGCCTGCGATTTCAATTCCAGGTCCATCCAAAAGTCGACGCCGCACTTTTGCTTCGTCCACACCTGCTGGAACGCAAACCGTATTCAGTGTCGCAATGCGATGTTTCTCGGGGACATGGAAATGCAGACCCAGAGCCTCGATACCCTTTACGAACTGCGCGTTGCAACGGCGATGCCGCTCCCAGCGGTTCTCGATGCCTTCGTCTGCAATCACCATCAGCGCTTCGCGCAAAGCGTAGAACATGGAAATCGGAGCCGTGTGATGATAACGATGCGATACCGTCGAGTAATCGTGAATCAGTTTCAGGTCGAGATACCAACTGCGCACCGGTGAAGTGCGAGCGCGCAGCCACTCCATCGCTCGCGAAGAAATCGCCATCGGAGACAATCCTGGCGGACAGCTCAGTCCTTTCTGCGTGCAACTGTAAGCGATGTCAATCCCAGTCTCGTCGAATTGAATCGGCACTCCGCCAAGCGAGGTGACGCAATCGCCGATGACCAGAGCGCCAATTTCGTGCGCGGCGGCGCAGATCGCCTTGCCCGATTGCAAAGCTCCCGTGGATGTTTCGGCGTGCACAAAGGCCACAAGCTTCGGTTTCTCGCGCTGGATGAACTCTCTGGCTTCATCGTCCGTGAACGTCTCACCCCAGGCTTTTTCAAAGCGAACCACGTTCGCGCCCTGACGCTTTGCCATGTCTGTAAGTCGGTCGGAGAAATATCCGTTGGCAAACACGGCGAGCTTGGCGTCAGGCTCGGTGAAGTTGGCGACTGCAGCTTCCATGCCCGCGCTGCCCGTGCCCGAAATCACCAGCGTCGCTGCGTCGGCGGTTCCGAAAGCGGCTTTGAGTAGCTGCTGGACGTCGCTCATCACCTGGATGAAGTAAGCGTCGAGGTGTCCGACGATGGGTTTCGACAACGCCTCGTAGACTCGCGGATGCACCATGCTGGGTCCGGGTCCGAACAGATAGCGACGAGGCGGTTGGAGAGCAGGGAAGTGAACTCCCGCAGTTTGCTGTTCGGTGACGGTCATAAGACGTGGCCCTCATTTCCTGCCAGAGATCGAATCAGTCATCTAGACGTTACGGTAGATATTACGGCAACGCTGGCGACAATCTCCAGAGCGCCCACCGAAAGCTACTGCGTGGTCACAAAGAAGTACACCGTCATTGCGATTCCGACTGCGATAACAAAGGCTCGCATCTTCTTGGGATCGGTCTTCTGGGCGTAATGCGCGCCGAACCAGCCTCCGGTGAGCGAGCCTGCGATCATCACCAGGCACTGCGGCCATAAAACAGCGTGAGCCGCGATAAAGGTGATCACCGCAATCCCGTTGATTGCAGTCGCAAGCAGAGTCCGTATCGCAGCCATGGCATGAACGTCGCGCATGCCCAGCATCGCGAGCATGCCCATGAGGATGAACCCCAGGCCAGCGCCAAAGTATCCGCCATAAACGGCAACAATCAGTTCTGCCGCTGAACCCGCGGCGATCGTTCCCCACGATAGTTTCCGCAGATCGTCCACGGATGCTGTCTTGCCGAAGACGGCGCGAATCGAATTACCGAAGGCGAACAGCAACGTGCCACCGAGCAGAAGCCAGGGGATAAGGCGCAGGAAAACATGTTGCGGCGTGTGCAACAGCAGAAAAGCTCCAGCCCAACCACCAGCGACGCTCGTAAGAAGCAAAGGCAGCAATACGCGCGCCGGAGCGTTGAGTCGCTTCAGATAAGCGAGCGTGCTGGCCGCCAATCCCGGCCACAGCGCGACCGTGTTCGTGGCGTTGGCTTGCACGGGAGGGACGCGCACGAACAACAGCGCTGGAAAGGCGATGAAGCTGCCTCCGCCCGCCAGCGCGTTGAGTGCGCCTGCCGCCGCCGCCGCGCACAGCAGGAAGATGGCTTGACCGAAGTGTAGGCCCACAGACTATTGGAACAGAGAAAAGCGAATTCGCTGCAACGAACAAGAAAAAAAGAAGACGCTCAAGCAAGCAGGAATTGTTAACTAACTAGACTCCTGTTCGGTTGTACGAATCGTTTCTTCGGACTCCGCGTGATAGGTCGCCGGCTTCTTCCGCTGAATACCTTACCTGTGAATATCTGTTCTTCAACAATTCATCTCTGATTCACCTTACTTAGTCGCACTCACACTATCTTGCGGTCTGGAGCTCCGAAAATTCCATCTTCACAACTCTTCAGGAGGAATTTCATGTCTTCGCCCTCTCTGCTGGCGCAAGCCAGACAGCATTTCGCGGTTGGCACGAGTCTGTTAGCGCTCATGGCCAATCTTGTCGCGCCGGCATCGGCCGCCGCCACCGAACCGCATTCCAAGAAGGCCACCGCGGTTACGCCCATTCAACACGTTATCGTGATCATCGGAGAAAATCGCAGCTTCGATCACGTTTACGGAACCTACCAGCCCAAAACCGGTCAGACGGTATCGAATCTGCTCTCCAAAGGAATCGTTACGGGAGCTGGGAAGCCGGGTCCGAATTACGCGTTGACCTTGCAGAACAGTGCGTTGGATGCCACCACTTATTCCATCAGCCCAAGCGGCAAGCAGCCCTATCCGATCCTCCCACCCGCGCTCGCCGGCGGAAATACAACCGCCAGCGATACGAGCCCCGCTCCTTTCGCGACATTGGCCGTGGCGGAGCTTGCCGAGCCCGATCTCTTTGGCAAGTACAACAAGTATCTGACCACGGGCGCCACCGGTTTGGCTCACGGCGTGGTTGATACGCGCATTAAGAACGCGGCGAAGCTTCCTTCCGGCGTGTTCCGTCTCACGCCCATCAAGTATGACGCCTACGCAGCCAGCCCGGTTCACCGCTTCTATCAAATGTGGCAGCAGCAAGACTGTTCCGCCTCCTACGCGACGGCAGACAATCCGAGCGGTTGCTTAAGTGATCTTTTTCCCTGGGTCGAAGTGACCATCGGAGCAGGCAGCAACGGAAACGCTCAGCCCAATCCGTTCACGAACTACACGACCGGTGAGGGTTCGACCGCCATGGGCATGTATAACATCCAGACGGGCGACGCTCCTTATATGAAGTTCCTCGCCGATAACTACACCCTGAGCGATAACATGCATCAATCCGTCGCGGGTGGCACCGGAGCCAATCACATCATGTTTGGTTACGCCGATGGCCTCTACTACAGCGACGGCGCCGGCAACATCGCGACTCCGCCAACCAATCAGATCGAAAATCCCAACCCGCAGTCCGGAACGAATAACTGGTACGACCAGGACGGTTACTCGGGCGGCAGCTACAGCAATTGCTCCGATTCGACCCAGAATGGCGTAAGCGCAGTCAACAATTACCTCGAGTCGTTGACGCCTGCCATTAGTCCGCGTTGCGCTCCGGGCGCGTATTACCTGTTGAACAACTACAACCCTGGATTTGTCGGCGATGGCCAGCTCGATAGCCAGTACACACAGTTCACCATTCCACCTACTTCACAGCCGCACATCGGTGACGTATTAGGGGCGGCCGGCCTTTCCTACACTTACTTCGGCGAAGGCTGGAATCTCTACAGCTCCGATCCGACGGGAGCTAACCCCTACGACCGCTACTGCAACATCTGCAACCCCTTCCAATACGCAACTGACATCATGACCAACCCAGCACAGCGCGAAGCTCACATTCAGGACACCGATCACCTGTATGAAGACATCGCTACCAATAATCTGCCGGCAGTTTCGATCGTGAAACCGAGCGGATTCCTCGATGGACATCCGGCTTCGTCGAAGCTCGATCTGTTCGAAGGATTCGTAAACCGGATCGTTAATCAGGTGCAGGCTTCGTCGGAATGGTCGAGCACTGCCATCTTCATCACCTTTGACGAAGGCGGCGGATACTATGACTCCGGCTACATTCAGCCGGTTGACTTCTTCGGCGACGGCACGCGTATTCCGTTGTTGATCGTCTCCCCTTATTCCACTGGTGGTGTAGTCAACCACAGCTATGCCGACCACGTCTCCATCATCAAGTTCATCGAACGCAACTGGGGACTGGGAACCATCACGGCTACGTCGCGTGATAACTTCCCGAATCCCGTGGTTGGATCGAACGCCTATGTGCCGACCAATAGTCCTGCACTGGACGACTTGTTCGACGCATTTACATTCACGAAGTAGCTTAGTGAGTCTGTAAGTTGGTTTCAAATCGATGGCCGGCCACGGGCTTCGCGCCGTTGGCCGGCTTTCACTAATCCTTATTAGTGGAGGAGCGAATTGGAGGAGAAAATGAGAAGCAGGTTACTCGCGTTGTTTCTTCCGTTTTTGTTGGCGGGGTTCTGTGTAACGGCGCTGGGCCAGGACAAGTCCGCGACTGTGGCCGGCAAATGGCAGATATCCTGGGAAGCCCGCTTTGGAACCGAACGGGGAACGATTCAGTTCGAGCAGGCCGACTCGAAACTCAGCGGCAGCCTGCAGGCGCGCGTAGGTTCTCCGAAAGTGACAGGAGTGGTCGACGGCAAAAAGGTTTCGTTCGACCTCGCTTTCCAGGGTCCGCCGAAACCTTTCACTCTGATTTTCACTGGAACCATGGATGGCGATAAGATGGCCGGGAACTTCGAGATAAAAGGGATGACGGATGGTTACGACTGGCATGGAGAGAATGCGCATCCCACGAGTTATACGTGGACCGCAGTTCGTCAACCGGATATGCCTCAGGCAGATAAACATGGGACCGATGGTCCGGCCAACCGATAGAATTCGCTGAGTCTTGATCCTTAGCCTGTGGATATTTTTTAACCTGAAATTCATCGCTGCGTTACACAAAGGGCAATCCGACTGTGGAGAATGGGTACGTCTTTCCGAACGTCCCCAGGAGGGAAAGCTATGTCTCCTCAGAGTGTATTTGCCCAAGCCCGGCAGCGTTTTGCCGTCGGCCTGAGCTTGTTCTCGCTCATCGCTAATTTTGGAGCCCCGGCAACCGCCGCGGCCGCTGAACCTGTACATACGACTTCGCCTATCAAGCACGTTATCGTGATCATTGGTGAAAACCGCAGCTTCGATCACGTTTTCGCAACCTATCAGCCCAAGAACGGAGAGACCGTCTGGAACCTGCTCTCCGAGGGAATTGTCAAGTTAAACGGGCAGCCTGGACCGAACTACTCGAAATCCGCGCAGTACAGCGCGGTCGATAGCACCGATGTGGGATCTGGCGTGTACTCCATCAGCCCCGCCGAAAAAACCATTTACACCAACATTCCTCCCGTCGTAGCGGGTGGTCCCACCACGCCGTATCTTCCTACTGTTCAATTAGCAAAGGAAATCGAACCCGGGCAGTTAGCGCCCGGCTACTACAAAGATCTGACGATCGGGGGCACCGGTTTGGAGGCCTACACTGTTCCGGACACCCGGATTCCGAATGACCTGTCGCTGCCGGAGGGCGCCTTCCAGTTGACCCCAGCGGTCTCCTACAACGATTACGCTAACAGCCCGGTTCACCGCTTTTATCAGATGTGGCAGCAAGCGGATTGCAGCGCCGCGACGTCGACAGCATCGAACCCCAGCGGTTGCGCGAGCGATCTCTTCCCGTGGGTGGAAGTTACGATTGGCGCAGGTAGCGATGGCTCCAGTGGATATACCACCCCGCCGACAAGCTATCTCTCGACCGGTGAAGGGTCGACGTCGATGGAGTTCTACAACGTCTCACACGGTGATGCTCCTTATCTTAAGTCACTCGCCGACAACTACACTTTGAGCGACAATTTTCACCAGTCAGTGATGGGCGGAACGATGGCGAACCACATCGAGTTCGGTTACGCCGATTCCATCTGGTACAGCGACGGCAACGGAAACGCTCTGACGCCGCCGAGCAATCAGATTGAAAATCCGAACCCGCAGCCCGGAACCAACAACTGGTATGACGACGATGGATACGGCGGCTCCGGCGGCTCCGGCGGCGGCAGTTACGTCGGCTGCGCCGATCTCAGTCAGCCCGGTGTTCCGGCCATTACCAATTACCTGGAATCGCTACCTCGCCCGGTTAACCCGAATTGCGACACCGGACACTTTTACATCCTGAACAACTACAACCCTGGCTTCAATGGCGACGGCTCTTCGTCGCTGTCGCTGTCTCCGTTTACGATCCCCGGGTCGTCGGTTCGCCACATTGGCGACGCTCTCTCGGCGAAGAATGTTTCCTGGAAGTATTACGGCGATGGGTGGAACGTCTACCTGACCGACCCGACGTTCAGCAACCCCTTCGACACCTACTGCAACATCTGCAATCCGTTTCAATATGCAACGGATATCATGACCAGCGCCTCGAATCGTACCCAACATATCAACGACTCGCAAAACATCTACGAAGACATCAAAGCAGGTGATCTGCCCGCCGTTTCCATCGTCAAGCCAGGCTGGCCGTCGGATGGACACCCAGCGTCTTCGAAGATCGAACTGTTTGAGGGCTTCACCAAGAACATCGTCACCGCTCTGCAAGCCAACCCTGAGTTGTGGGCGAGCACGGCAGTTTTCATTACCTTCGACGAAGGCGGCGGCTACTACGACTCAGGCTACATCCAGCCCCTGGATTTCTTCGGAGACGGAACCCGCATTCCGCTGCTGATTGTCTCTCCCTATTCAACCGGTGGACACATGACGCACACCTATACCGATCACGTTTCCATCACGAAGTTCATCGAACGGAACTTCGGCCTTGGACCTCTGACCGGACGCAGCCGCGACAACCTGCCAAATCCGAAAACGTCGAAAACGAATCCCTATGTGCCATCAAACAGTCCGGCGATTGGCGATCTGTTTGACGCGTTTAACTTTGGCAAGTAGGCTGCCTTAGAGAAGAGTAGTTTTTCGAATCAACGCGAACCGGCCGATCAGGGTATGCTTGCCCTGATCGGCTTTCGTTTGGCACCAGAGTCGGGGAAGTAAACCATCTTTTCATCAGATTTTCACAAGATGCGCCCGTTGCGCGGTTCGATCGGTGCGAGAATTTTAGACATCTACTCGGGAGAACTTCGTTTTGAGCCTCAGCAGGCGTGATTGGTTGCGCATGAGCCTTTGTGCAGGCGCGGGCCTTGTCGCGAATCCTCCGCGTGTGCTGTCCCAACAAACGCCCTCGAGTTCCGCGCCCGCCGCGGTCATGAAGATGGGACAGGACGCTGCGCACTCGGTCGCCGTTCCCGAGTTTCACGAAGCGCAAGCCGCGGGCGTACTGCCTAGCTACGTCACGCCTCTGGCTATCCCGCCAGTGATCCGTCCGAATCCAGGTGCCGGGCCTGTAAATATCCGTATGGTCCCATTTCGTCACAAGGCCCATCGCGATCTGCCCGCCGCCACTCTTTGGGGATACAACTCCACGTGGCCGGGCCCGACATTCGAAGTTCGCAAGGGCCAGCCACTTCTTGTGAAATGGTCGAATCACCTTCCAGCCAGGCATTTTCTTCCCATCGACCCGACCATCCACGGCTCTGAGGAAGGTGTGCCCGAGGTTCGAACCGTCACCCACGTTCACGGCGCGCAAGTGTTGCCCGACAGCGATGGTTATCCGGATGCCTGGGTCACGGCGGATGGTCGGTCCGGTTCTGTCGCCCCGGCCAATCCTGCGCGTTATCCGAATGACCAGTCGGCTACCACGCTGTGGTATCACGACCATGCCTTGGGCATCACGCGCTTGAATGTTTACGCTGGTTTGGCTGGTTTCTACCTGATTCGCGATCCGGAAGAGGATGCGCTGAATCTTCCTCGCGGCGCTTATGAAATTCCCCTGATGATTCAGGATCGGAAGTTTGGAGTCGATGGTTCTGTACTCTACCCTCCTCCGAAAAATGGCACTCATCCCATGTGGATGCAGGAGTTTTTTGGCGACACGATTTGCGTGAATGGGAAGGCCACTCCCTTTCTCGAAGTGGAGCCGCGCAAATATCGCTTCCGCATGGTCAACGGATCGAACTCACGTTTCTATCACCTGACCTTAATCCCCACGGATTCAGCCGGCAAGCCGAACGGCAAGCCGGTAGACGCGCCACCTTTTCGGCAAATCGGCACCGATGGTGGCCTGCTGCCCGCACCGTTGCTGACCCACTATCTGATCTTTTCTCCGGGTGAGCGCTTCGACCTCGTCATCGATTTCTCGGAGCACAAGGGCGAACACTTCGCACTGATCAACGATGCTCCTGCGCCGTACGCGCGCGGTGGCGAGATTGTCCCTGCGGACGTAATGCAATTCAAGGTGACCAAGCCGCTGGCGGGCAAGGACACCAGTTCGCTGCCTGACACGCTGGTACCCTGGATTCCGCTCGACCCCGCGCATGCAGTTCGTGAGCGCACCCTGGCGCTCAGCGAGATGGATCGCCCTTCCGACGGATACACCATGATCGGACTGCTGGGGCAGAAACATTGGGACGACCCGATTACAGAAGATCCCAAGGCGGGATCCATGGAAATCTGGTCATTCGCCAACGCCACCGGCGATGTTCACCCCATCCATATCCATCTGGTTCAGTTTCAGGTTCTGAATCGACAGCCCTTCGATCCGAAGACTTACATGGAAACCGGCAAGCTGGTTTTCACCGGGATTCCCCGGCCTCCCGAAGCGAACGAACGCCCGGCGTGGAAAGATACGATCAAGACGTATGCGGGATATGTGACCCGCGTCATCGCCAAGTTCGATCTACCTGCGGGAACGCAAACCAAACCCGGCGACGAGTTCCGGTACGTTTGGCATTGCCACGTCCTTGAACATGAGGACAACGAAATGATGCGGCCCTACAAAATTGTCGCCTAGAGGTTGAATCTCGGATGTTAGAACTGGATCCACCGAATCAATAGCCCGGCGATCGCCGCCCCAGCGAGCGGCCCGAACACTGGAACCGGGGCATAGGCCCAGTCCGATGTTCCTTTGCCTGCGATTGGCAACAGAGCATGCGCAACGCGCGGACCTAAATCTCGCGCGGGATTGATGGCATATCCTGTGGTCCCCCCCAGCGAGAGACCGATGCCCCAAACCAGTGCGCCGACCAGATAGGGACCGAGTCCGGCGGCCGGGCCTGTCGCGGCCACCTGCTTCGAAAAAATAGCAGCCACGACAAACACCAGCACCACCGTCGCGATGAGTTCGCTGAGAAAATTCCACGGGCCGCTTCGAATTGCCGGATTCGTGGAAAACGCCGCCAACTTGAGCGCGGGATCGGGCGTTTCCTTCCAATGCGGACCGAACTGCAGCCACACCAGCGTGGCGCCTGCGAAGGCTCCCAGGAATTGGGCTGCACAATTCGATAGCAGGTTCGTGTAATTCCCTGAGGAAACGGCAAAACCCAAAGCCACCGCGGGATTCAGATAGGCTGCCTTGCTGCCGCACGCGATGGCGGTGAAGACTCCGGCCATGACCGCGAATGCCCAGCCGCTCGTGATTGCCATCCAACCCGCGCCTTCGGCTTTCGATCGCTTCAGCAGAACTCCGGCAACGACGCCGTTCCCCAAGAGAATCATCACCATGGTGCCCATGAACTCGCCCAGAAACGGTGAACCCATTTTTCCTCCTGCCTGCTGCGCAAACGCAGTCTTGTCTAGCTGCTAATCTTCAAGCCAGTCGAAGGAACGTGTCACCGCTTTCTTCCACGACTTGTAAAGATGCTCACGAACCGGCTCTTCCATATTCGGGTTCCAGGTGCGTTCGATGGACCAGTTCGCGCGCAGGTCAGTGAGGTCTCGATAAAAACCCACTGCCAAGCCCGCGACATACGCCGCGCCTAACGCTGTAGTTTCCTTGATAGCTGGGCGAACTACGGGAAGGTTCAGGATGTCCGATTGAAACTGCATCAGCAGATCGTCCTCGACCATTCCGCCATCGACACGGAGAACCTTGAGTCGGATTCCGGAATCTTTTTCCATGGCTTCCACCACCTCGCGAGTTTGAAACGCCGTGGCCTCCAATACCGCGCGAGCCAGATGACCCTTGTTGGCATAGCGAGTCAAACCAGTGATCACGCCCCTCGCGCTCGCCTTCCAATAGGGCGCATACAGTCCTGAAAACGCGGGAACAAAGTAAACGCCCCCGTTGTCTTTGACCGTGCGCGCCAGCGGCTCAATGTCCGAACTCTTCTGAATCAATTCGAGGTTGTCGCGGAGCCACTGCACCAGCGCACCAGTTATCGCAATGCTGCCTTCGAGAGCATAGTGGGCGGGTTGATCGCCGAGCTTATAGGCAACCGTGGTGAGCAAGCCGAATTTCGAATGCACAATTTCCGTGCCGGTATTTTCGAGCATGAAGCAGCCGGTGCCATACGTGTTCTTGGCTTCTCCTGGATCGAAACAGGCCTGCCCAACGAGTGCCGCCTGCTGATCGCCGATGATGCCCGCGATCGGTACGTCATGGATCGCTTCCAGCTGCGCTTGGCCATAGATTTCACTACTCGACGCAATCCTGGGAAGCGTGCTTTCAGGAATGCCGAAAATCTCAAGCATCTCCTTGTCCCAGGTAAGAGTCGACAGGTTCATCAATTGAGTGCGGCTGGCATTGGTGACGTCGGTGACATGAATGCCACCCTCTGTGCCGCCGGTCAGCTTCCAGACCAGAAAACAATCGATGTTTCCGAAGAGCAGATCTCCCGCGTCAGCCGCGCTCTGGGCGCCCGGAACGTTTTTCAGAATCCAGCGAATCTTCAGACCACTGAAGTAAGTGGCGAGTGGCAACCCAGTTTTTTCGCGGATGCGGTCGTTCCAGTCGGCCCGCAGGAACTCAGCCACCGCGTCATCCACGCGAGTGTCCTGCCACACCAGAGCGTTGTAGGCGGGACGCCCGGTTCTACGATTCCATACGATCGTGGTCTCGCGCTGGTTGGTAATTCCGATCGCAGCCAGGTCTTTCGGTCGAAGGCCATTGGCCGCCATGGCTTCGGCAATTACTTCCTGAGTGCGGCGCCAGATTTCGTCAGGATCGTGCTCCACCCAGCCGGGCTTGGGAAATATCTGTTGATGCTCCCTTTGCGCGACGGAAACAATCCGTCCAGAACGATCGAAAACAATAAATCGCGTGCTCGTGGTTCCCTGATCAATAGCGCCGAGGTATGCTGTCACCGCGATTTCCCTTCATGCCCGATTTTGAAATGAAAATAAAAGCGACAGCAACTAATCAGTCGCAACCGCAGCCGGTTCAGGTAAACCCGCCAGCCGAATCCATCGCTTGATACGAGCCTCATATTCTTCGGTCGAAGATTTCTCGAATGCGGGGCTCCAACCGAGCTCCCGCGCGAGGATATTGGCAGTTGCGCGGGCACCGCTGATAGCGGCTTGCCAACTGAAGATCTGCAAACCAGTTCTCCGCATCAATACGTCTTCGATGGTGATTGCCATTTCGTTGCGCGCGCAATACGCGATCTCGGCTTGGATCGGGGCAAAACCGGGCACGATGGGCTCTGCTAAGCCCGGTTCGTCGCGAGCGATCTGAATAACCTTGGCAGCGTTGGTTCCGAATTTCTGTGACAAATGTTTCGCGGTCTTTTCTCCTGCGCCGTAGTCGCGAACCAGCGATGACCAATAATCGGTCGTGTACCCTTGCGAGCCGTCGAGTGGATGATCCACAGTGACTCCCGTAGTCACTTTCCGTCCCATGGATTTCTGCACAGCGTTGATGGTGTCTTCCGCCATGGCGCGGTGCGTGGTCCATTTGCCACCCATGATGCTGATTAATCCGCTTTGCTGTGTCGATCTCAACTTCGTGGTCGCGCGCAAGTTTCTTGGTATCGCGTGAGCCTCTGGCGCTCAGGAGCGGGCGCGCGCCCGCAAATCCGCTCACGATCTGGTCGGGACGAATTTTCACCGCGAAATATCGGTTGACGTGGTCAAGCAGATACTCGACATCTTTTCTAGAAAGATACAGCTCATCCTCGGGACCTACTTCTTCATCCGTCGTGCCCACCAACAGGCGATCAAACCAAGGGACGGCGAACAGAACGCGGCCGTCGTCGGTTTTCGGAATCAACAGAGCATCATTGGTAGGAAATAACTCGAGCGGGAGGACCAGGTGCGCGCCTTTACTAGGACGCATCCGCGGATTAACACCGGGAGTCGCGAGTCCGCGAATGGTATCGGCACGTGCCCCGGTCGCATTTACGAACCTGGTTGCGCGAATGGTAAACCGCTCTTTTGACCATCGGTCTTCGATTTCAACGGATTCAAGGCGTCCGGCTGCATCCTTCGTGAAGCCTAGCGCGCGCGCATAATTCAATACCTCGCCGCCAGCAGCGACGAAGGTGTTGACCAGGCCGATGTTGTAACGTGCATCATCGAACTGGCCATCTGCATAGACGATGCTGCCGATCAATCCCCCTCGATTGAGACCGGGCATCCGCTGAAGCGTTTCGCCCTTCGCGAGAAATTTGCTGGGGAATAAACTATCCTTACCGGCAATCCACTCGTAGAGCTTCATTCCAAATCCCATGTAACCGGCGCTGAGCCAACCACGGCAGGGAATCAGAAACTCCAACTCCCGCGAAAGAAACAGGCCGTTGTGCAACATGCGCACACGTTCATGAAGCGCGCGGCTCACCACCTCGTACTGGGCGGGATCAAGGTGCTTGACGGCTTCCTCGAGATAGCGAACGCCGCCATGAATGATCTTGGTCGCAGCCGATGAGGCTCCGCTGGCAAAATCACCAGCATCGATCAGCGCCGTTTTCATTCCTCGCAATTGCGCGTCGAGCGCAGATGCTGATCCGGTTGCGCCGGCGCCAATGACACAGACGTCGAAGGTCTTAGATCGGACGCTTTCCAGCGCCGCATTCCGGCTTTTCACTGAGACACACCACTTCCTAGCCCAGATCCCACAACGCGCACCTTACACCTGTGTCGTCTGGGACGTTGGGCCAGTAAGCATAATACGCACAACGATTCCGCAGCAATCAAAGTAAGGAAATTGCTCCGCATCGCTGACTCTCGTTGAGTCTCGTTTTTGGGTATCGTCGATGTGGTTTAAGCGGCGACTCGTTCCGTACTCCGAGCCTGGTGCGGCGGGCCCACGTAAGGGAATTGCGTAAGCAGGTCTTTGTGGGGACCGACCTTATCATCCGTTACCTTTCCATTCGAAAGCAGAGGCAGGAAGAAATTCACGACATCGTCCGTCAGCGTGCGGCCATTTGTCGGGTAGACTGCCGGCGCTGCGGGATTATAAGGAAGTACGTCTGGAAGCAAGGTTGCTGCGACTCGTGTTGCGTCAGCTGGCGTGTATCCGCCGGCGTGCTCCAGCGCGTGCGCGAAAACGGGAATGAAACGGGCATCGTCCGCCGGCTCCGCAGCGAGATAGGCAGCGTTCTGTTCGCCCGCGAGAAAGGGAGTTTGATTCGATCGCGCACCGCGATCCGCCTGCACCCATTTCCCGCTTGCGCCGTCGACCGTGCGAGCCCACAGGTTTATCTTTCCACCGCCGAGCGCAGAGTTGGGCACTTCCAGCACAATACTGCACACGTCCTTGTCGGCGAAGCCATCGTCACCGGTAAACTGCAGGTTGTTCAGAGCTCCCTGCACGTCGAAGAAAAAAGGATCGCCGCGCCACCCGGCGAAGAAGCGGTAGTCACCGGCGTCCACCACGTGTGTCTCCGCCCCGGTCGAGACCGGCGCTCCCTCGACGATGACTTGCCCCTCATCGCCCAACGCAGCCACTTGCGCGCCTTCGGCGCGGCGGAGCGTCGCGGTCTGCGTCCCGTTCTCGGAGGACTTGAAGCGCACCCGGTACGCGATATCGGCTACGTGATCGCCGTTCGTATCAATCCTAATTTCATAAACCGCCTCGGGTGAAAATGCGACATCGGTAGTGTTCCCCGGCGGGTTCACGCCGGCGGACGGATGCGAGTTCATAATCAGGATCGATTTGCCAGCATCCCCAGGCTTCGGGAAAGCATACAGATCAGTGAAGTCGAGGCGGGCATCCCCGTGGGGGAATCCAAAGTCGGGTCCGGAATAATGGTGGGACATGGTTTTTTTCCCTTGTTCTAGCTGAGATTTAGATTAGACCCAGAATTTCTGGTCAGACTCGCGGCCAGCGGATTATACGCTTTTAAGGACTTGTTGAACTGCTGCTCCGCATCCTGAGATGAACGGCTCGCGTCAAGCTTCTGCGGCTGGCGGAACCGCCTCGGCTGCGCCAAAGCTGCGAAACAGAGCCACAACGCGATCGGAGGCATCGGGTGCGTAGAACATCTCTGTGTTCACCATCGTGTCTTCCGTCATGTGCCGCATGCGGGCAAACATCTCGGCTTCATACGCCGCGATCGCGTCAGAGGATTTGTCCTGGCTGAGAAGGAGCCGTGACAGCACCAGGGCATCGAGCATCGCCATATTTACGCCTTCGCCTGCATACGGCGGCATCACATGCGCGGCATCGCCGATCAAGGTGACGTTGGGCTTCGGCTCCCAAGGCTGATCTGTCGGGCAAACGAGTAGCGGGCGCCAGACCATAGACGCGGCTTGCTTGAAAAGAGGATCCCATATCTCGCTCCATCCCTGGAAGTTGGCGTGGAACCATTCCACTCGCTGGTCCGGGCCGCATGCCTCTTCGAAGCTACGCCTCGCGGAGTCGCCACGGGTCTTCACTCCTGCGTAGAGCAGCACGCTGCCGTCAGGCTTGGTTCCCATGCCGATGGTTCTTTCGCCTCCCAGAGCGATCAGTGCTGATCCGCCGAGAAGATCCCACAACTCGGGGATCATCTGCTTTGCTGCAGGAACGAGACCCTCGACGAGCGAGACCCCGACGTACTCTGGCCGAATGGGAGTGACCAGCTCACGCAAGCGGGAGTTCGCGCCGTCGCAGCCGACCGCGATATCGGCCAGTGCAATCTGTCCGCTCGCAAAACGTAACAAGACCTGCTCGCCCTGCAACTCCGCAGACTCGAGCTTGCAGTCCCACTGCACTGTGTTGGGTTGAAGCGAATCGAGCAGAAGATCGCGCAATGGACCACGTTCGATCTCAGGACGTTTCCCGGCCCCGGACATCCGGCGGGAATGATCGTGGAGAACCGTTCCCTTGGCATCGGTAAGGCGAAGACGATCAAGATCCGGCCGATGATTGGCCCAGAACGCATCGATCAGGCCGGCAGCTTCCAGTGCCGCTAGTCCGGAGTTCTCATGGAGGTCTAATGCGCTGCCCTGGACTCGCGCGCTGCGGCTCTGATCACGCTCATATACGGAAACCTGCGCACCGCTTTGCTGCAGTAGCCGGGCCAGCGTGAGTCCGCCTGGCCCCCCGCCGACGATGGCGATCCTCTTTCCAACAACGGCACTCATACACACCTTTCGGGTCGTTCAACACCTGCTTGAAATCCTACCCGCTCCCATCACTTCTCATAAGCCGACTT
>CAWECL010000008.1:0-55237 GCA_963807725.1 uncultured Acidobacteriaceae bacterium | reverse complement strand
GGTTGCGGGGGGTGGATTTGAACCACCGACCTTTGGGTTATGAGCCCAACGAGCTACCAGACTGCTCCACCCCGCATAAAAATCATAACACAGCGTAGTGGAGCAGTCTCGAACCGCCAACTCGCGCAATGAGTTTTGCGACTCGATATTGTCTTTCAGTTTTGAGCGCGTCTAGCCCCCGCACTGAAGCAAGTTGACTTACCCTTAGCGGCTCACCTTCTTCCGTTCGCAAGCATCCACAATTTTCTTCGGATCAATCGCGTCCTTGTCAATTTGCTCTTCCAGAATTTTTCCATCTTTACCAATCAGGAAGTTGACGCGGCGCGCGGCTTTGTATTTATCGAGGTAGATTCCGTACTGGCGGGTAACATCGCCTCCCCAATCACTCAGCAGCGGGAAGGTCACTCCAATCTGCTCGGCAAAAGCTCTATTAGCAAAGGGGCTGTCCATGCTCACACCCAGAACCTGAGTGTCGGCTGCTTCCAGTTGTTTCAAATTCGCCTGGAACGCCTTCATTTGCGCAGTTCAACCACCGGTGAATGCAAAAATGTAAAAAGCTACAACCACGTTGCTCTTGCCGCGATACTGGCTCAAACTGACGTCCTTAAGGTCGCTACCGTCGAAGTACTGCAGCTTGAAGTCCGGAGCGACGTCTCCGACCTTCAGTTTCATGGCAGCAGGCTCGGCCTTGCTCTGCGCAAAAAGCTGGGGACAGACTATCGCTACCGTCGCCAGCCAAACTACCAACATCGTTGAAATGCCGCTCCGTTTCATGCGAACTCCTTCCGAAGATTTGTGGGACCAACTTGCCGAAAGCCTACTCGCCCGCAAGTGCCAAGGTCAAAGATAAGGATCAGGATCGAAAAGCCCGTTGACTCCCGATCACCCGACGACCGATGTTTTCTCCGCTCTGTACAATAAACATAGAAACCGACCTGATCGGAGCCGATGCCCCTTCAGACTCTAAACGACATTCTGTTCGCGGTCCGCGAAAGCCGCCGCGACCGTGTCATGCTGCACCGGCAGCCGTCAGGCTGGACGCCCATCTCTTCCGCCGAGTTTTACCGCAGCATTGTCGGCGTGTCGCGCGCCCTTGAATCCTGGGGCATTCGCAAAGGCGATCGCGTCGCCATCCTCAGTGAAAATCGTCCCGAGTGGACCATCACCGATTTCGCCGCCCTCGCCATCGGAGCCGTCACCGTTCCCGTCTACGCCACGCAAACCGCAGACCAAACCGCGTTTCTCTTGCGCGATTCGGGCGCGCGCGTCATCGCCGTCTCCACGAAAAAGCAGTTGGAAAAAGTTTTGACGATTCAGTCGCAAACTCCATTAGAGCGAATCATATTAATGGACGAAGCCACCACCGACGTCCCCGCGAACGTCGTGCTTATGAAAGCGCTAATACAGCAGGGCCCCAGCGAAGCCGATCCCGAATTCGACGCGAAAGCGAAGTCGATCATGCCAGAAGACCTCGCCACCATCATCTACACTTCCGGCACCACGGGAACGTCAAAGGGCGCGATGCTCACCCACGGCAACATGGCGTCGAACATCTCGTGTTCGATGGAAGCCTTCGGCTGGGGGAAAAAAGAAGAGCTGAGCGTATCGTTTCTGCCGCTCTCGCACGTCACTGCGCGCCACGTCGACTTCGCGCTCCTGTATCGCGGAGTAGTCCTCGCCTACTGTCCCGACCTCGGACAACTGGCGCAGGTTCTAACCGAAGTACAGCCCAACATTTTCATTGCCGTGCCGCGCGTGTACGAAAAAATTCGTCAGCAGGTGATCTCCAAAACTGCCAAGTTCCCTGCAAACGCAGTTTATAGCTGGGCCGTTTCAATAGGTCGCGCTCATCGCGCCGAAATCGTCGCCGATCATAAGCCCACCGCGCTCTCCTGGAAAATTGCCAACCGTCTCGTCTTTTCGAAAGTGCGCGTCGGTATGGGAGGCAAAGCCGAAGAATTTATTTCCGGAGGCGCTCCGCTCGGGCGCGAATTAGCTGAGTGGTATGCCGATATCGGGATCGCGATCCACGAAGGCTATGGCCTCACCGAAACTTCTCCAGTCATCGCAGTCAACACGCCGGCAGCGTGCAAGTTGGGAACTGTCGGTAAGCCACTGCCAAACATCGAAGTGAAAATTGCCGAAGACGGCGAAGTCCTCGCCCGTGGTCCATCAGTCTTTAAAGGTTATTGGAATCGCCCCGACGAAACCCAAGCCGCATTCGTTGACGGATGGTTCAAGACCGGCGACATCGGCCACATCGACAGCGATGGATACCTGTCGATCACCGACCGCAAGAAAGATTTGATCAAAACCTCTGGCGGAAAATTCATCGCGCCGCAACCGATCGAAAACACGCTGAAGCTGAACGCATTCATCGGAACGCCGGTCGTCCTCGGCGATCGGCGTAAATTTCCCGCCGTCCTGATCTCGCCGAACTTCCCCGCTCTCGAAGAATGGGCTCGCGCGAACCAGATCGACTGCTCATCACGAGAGGCATTGGTCGCCAACCCCAAAGTGCAGGCCCTGTACGAAGGCATGATCGCAGAACTAAACCAGAGCCTGGCGCGCTTCGAACAACTGAAGCGAGTGCTAGTGGTTCCAGAAGAATTTTCAGCCGCGGACGGCACGCTGACCCACACCATGAAAGTAAAGCGCCGCGGCATCGAAGAACGCTATAAACCGCTGATAGACGAAATGTACGCGAAAGCCGAGGCACCCGCAGAATAGGTTTGGGTGCATCGCCAAAAATCGAGACGCCCCCGCCAATAGCGCCGCGCCATTACAATAAAAACCATGACGGACTCCTTCACCATCGCCGGACGCCAATTCCGTTCCCGCTTGATCGTCGGCACCGGCAAATACAAATCGTTTCAGGAAACAGCCCGCGCCATCGAAGCCAGCGGCGCGGATATGGTAACGGTTGCCGTCCGCCGCGTGAATCTCGATCGCAGCAAAGAGTCTCTTCTCGATTACATCGATCTGAAGAAATATTTCCTTCTGCCAAACACCGCCGGCTGCTACACCGCCGATGAAACCATCCGCACCGCCCGCCTGGCGCGCGAAGTAGGACTCTCCGACTGGGTCAAGCTCGAAGTCATCGGAGATCAAGCGACGCTCTACCCCGATGTGCAAGCCACGCTCGAAGCCACGCAAGTCCTGGCCAAAGAAGGATTCACCGTCCTGGCATATACCTCAGACGACATCGTATTTGCGAAGCGCCTCGTCGACGCGGGCGCCGCCGCCGTCATGCCGTTAGGCGCGCCCATCGGCAGCGGCCTGGGAATTCAGAACACCGCCAACCTTAAAATTCTGCGCGAACTGATCACGGGAGTCTCACTCATCGTCGACGCCGGTGTAGGCACCGCCTCCGACGCGGCCATCGCCATGGAACTCGGCTACGACGCCGTTCTCATGAATACCGGCATCGCCGGAGCCCAGGAACCCGTGCTGATGGCCGAAGCCATGAAGCACGCCGTCATCGCCGGACGCCAGGCCTTTCTAGCCGGACGAATGCCCCGCAAGCTTTACGCCACCGCCAGTTCGCCATTAGAAGGCGTAGTCCGATAGTTGAAACCGTGGCGCGGACGCTCCTGTCCGCGTGCCGCAATCATTACGGAATATTGGGGTGGAGGGACTTCACACCCAATCGCGACTAGTTCTCGCCGCAAAAAGAAGGCGGCCCAAAGGCCGCCATTTGAATCTCACATTCAACGCCCTACAGCATCTTCAAACTGTCGACGTGAATCTTGTCCCCAGTGACATGTCCGCTCACGATCACGTGATGCCCTTCGTGCCCTTTGACCGCATCGGGATTATCCACCGTCAGCACCTTCTGGTCGGTATCAGTAACGATGACCGCGCTGGCTCCGCCGTCAATGCACTTTTTCGTGCATGCAGCCGCGCCCGCGTTGGCTCCCTTGGCGCCACAATTCGAGTCGCTGACCCAACCGTTTACCATTTGAGTGTCGCCGGCAAATGATATCGATGCCATCAACACAATGAATGCGCCTGCAAGCAACAACAATACAAGTTTCCGCATGCCATCCTCCTGGGATTCGTTCTAGGAATTAGTTCCCACACATGAAGTGACCCCTGCACTCTACCATAGCCGCAACCAAGGCTGCGACCGCGCTCCAACTCTGGGAACCATCGCCAGAACGGTACAAACGCATCGCAGTTCGCTGCGATTCCATATATCATGGCGGGCAGAATCTGAATCATTCTCAGTCCCGAGGAACTCGGAAATGACCGTGCCACTTCGTATTACCAAATCATCGACGCTGCTCACTTTTCTTTTCATCCTGCTGCTCGCCCCTATAGTCGCCGCTCAAATACCGTTGCTCAAGCTGCAACGATCAAGGGCGGACCTGAATCTCGACACCAATGTCGTCCATGCCCAGGGCCTGCATGGCATCACCTACGGAAAAGGTGGCGACGTGTCTTCTTACCCGAATTCTCTTTCTTGCCTGGTCGTTTATGGCGACGGCAAATTTGTCATCGAGAAGCGAGACGAATTAACAGTAGGCAAACCGAAAGTGAAAGTAGCCGAAGGAACGCTTAGCGCGGATGATCTCCAGCATCTGAAAGGAATTCTTGACGATGAAGGCATCAAGAAAATCGGAACCCCGGCGCCGCTGACCCTTCCCGACAACTCTACGATTCGCGAAATTGAGAGCCTGGATGCGCAAATCGACCGCGGCGGAACCGAGCAACATTTCACAACCGTCAAAGAGCGGATAAAAACAGGCGCAAGCGAAACGGGAGGGGTCACAACCGGACTGGACACCTACCTCGACAATGGACACCCCTTCCAAAAAGCGCTCAACCCGCTGCAGAAATGGTTCGACGGCCTCGAGAAAAAGAGCAAGCCGGACTTCAAAGAGGCTAAGCCGCAATATTGCGCGCCATTAAACATTGGATGAACAGGATCGGATGACCATGACTCGAACAAAAATGACGCGAAATGTAATTTTTCTCATGCTTCACTGGACGCTCGCCGTCACCTTGGGTCTCGCGCAAGAGCCGGCTCACGCGAGTCTCAAATTGTTCATCAACGAAGTCCAACCGGGCGCCATGTCGTCTCAGCAATACTGCACCTTGGTGTTCGCCGATCACACGTTTCATTCCGAAAAAGCAAACATCAAGAGCGCGAAGGACACCGAGCGCAAAATCTATGAAGGGCCGCTTTCTGATAGCCAATGGAACGGGCTGACCGCAATCATCGACAGCCCGCAATTTCGCGACCTCAAACTTCCGCAAACTGTCCCGCCGCTGGTCATGCAGGATACCCACCCTTACACAATCAGTGTGGCGCGCGACAATAATTTTCAGAATATGGAGTTCCTGGATAGCAGGAGTCTGAAGCCTTACGAATCACAGATAAAACCGCTGCTGCAATGGTGGAAGGCTCTTCGCGGGCAACATACGCCTGACTCGAAAGCACCCGTGAATCCAAGGTGCGCGCTCGACAGCACGCACGCCATCTACAGCCAGTAAAACGAGATCCGGGGGGAACCGAGCGAAAAACGAGGCGGCTTTCCCGGCGCAGCTCTTGCGAACCTACTTCTTGGCCCGCCCGGTAGCCGGCTTAGGTGGAGCCTGGGGCCCGACAAACACCACTTCTCCCGGACGGGTGTAGTGGAGCTGCTCGCGAGCTTCTTTTTCGATCGCCGCCGGATCGGACTCCAGCGATTTGATCTTATCCACCGACCGCGCATTTTCCTGCTGCAACCGATTCACTTCGCTCTCTAGCGTTTTCATTTCCGCGCGCTTCTGCCGATAGACCACCATGCCGTTCGCTCCAAACATGGCATGCAGGAGTACTCCGACAATGACAACGACCGCAGCCACGGTTCCCAAACGCCGCCATTCGACCGAGAGCCACGACCACACCGGACGCGTCCGCTCGATCCAACGCGCTGCCGCCGCTTCCGCTTTCGGAGCCTGCCCCTTCGCCTGATCCATTGCACTATCGACGACCGCGCGGAATCCTTCCTCCGAACGCGGCAGGATGCGCAGTCGCGGAGTTGCTCCCAGTCGAAGCTTCTTTATTTGCAGATCCACGCCATCAATTCCATCTAGCTAAAAATCCAGGCTTTCGCCGCAGCGCTCAACTTCGCGAGGCCTTCCCTGCTCCGCGCTTCGCTATATACGCACACTTGCCGCTCCGTGCTCGAGAGCCGGTAGCAAACCCACGATCCGTCGGCGAGCACCAGTTTTACTCCGTCCGTCCTGACTACGCTGGCAACTTTAGTGCCGTAAAACTCGCCTGGATCGAGACGTAACTTCTTAGTAAACTTCTGTTCCGCGTCCTCCGTCAAGCGAAAGTTCTCCCTTAAAGGATAATAGGAACCAACTTTGGCAAATAGTTGCTGCAATTGGGTTCCGAGCGACGTGCCTCGACGAGCCACCATCTCGCAGCACAACAGTCCAGCGAGCACTCCGTCCTTATCCGGAACGTGCTTTCGGATAGAAAGACCCCCACTTTCGTCTCCCCCAATCAAAATTTTGTCCTGCTTGATCAGATCCGCTATGTACCTGAACCCCATCGGAGTTTCATGCAGTTCAATTCCATGTTTTTCCGCGAGCGCATTAATCAGATTCGTAGTCGTGACAGGTTTGCCGACGCCGTTCTTCCATCCGCGCGTCTCGACCAGATAATCGAAGAGCAACGCAAGAATGTAGTTCGGCTGCAGGAATGTTCCGTCTTCGTCGACAATCCCAAAGCGATCGCCATCTCCATCGGTCGCAATGCCAATGCCGGCCCCCAGCTCGCGCATCTTGACCCGCAAATCTTCCAACCGATGATCGTCCGGCTCAGGCGCGTGTCCTCCGAAAAGCACGTCGCGAGTATCG
Source organism: uncultured Acidobacteriaceae bacterium (assembly GCA_963807725.1). Classification (GTDB taxonomy): domain Bacteria; phylum Acidobacteriota; class Terriglobia; order Terriglobales; family Acidobacteriaceae; genus Acidiflorens. The sequence continues at coordinate 48,379 of CAWECL010000008.1, read as the reverse complement.
TGTACGGTGGCAACCGCCACCCCAGCCTCACGAAGAAATGCATCCGAATACCCGCGGGCCGCACCCCACATCGGATCAAACACAATTGTCGCGCCCGCTCTTTTGATTACGTCAAGATCGACAATCTCGCGCAAGCGAGAGAGATACATGCGCCGCGGATCAATCGATTGAGATGGAGAATGAGATTGAGTCTTACTCTTAACTTCGCCGGCAGCTTTTGGGTTCGCATCAAACGCCGCGATCTGCGCCTCAATCGCCTTCGTAACTTCCGGCGACGCCGGTGCGCCATCCGGCGTCGAGAACTTAATACCGTTATATTCCGGCGGATAGTGCGAAGCCGTAAAGTTCAGAGCGCCGTCCGCTTTCGACTGGATCACGGCAAAAGAAATCACCGGACTCGGCGCCGGCTCCGCGATCACCAGCGGGGTAATACCATAGCTCGCCAATATGTCAGCCGCCATGGCGCAAAACGTTTCGCCCAAAAAACGCGGATCGCGCCCCACAACGACCTTCGCTGCGCTGGCTCTCTGCGACAACACGTAGCGTGCGATCCCATGCACCGCCCGGCGGACATTGGCAAAAGTGAACTCCTCCGCCATCACTGCCCGCCACCCAGACGTTCCGAACTTCATTTGCGTCGCCATGCTTTGCCTCTTAGCAGCGCCTCGTCTGCTCTAAGCAAATGGCCTGCGCGCACGAAGATTCAATCGCGTGTAATCAAGCGTCCACGGCGGATCATCGCCGCCCGCCGCCCTCGCGAGTTCCCCTACGAAACTAGCGCGCAGCGCTTCGCTGGGCAGTCGTTCCAAATGCCGATGCAAGATAAAAGTACGGAGATATTCCTGGAATTCCCCGTCGCTGCTCGCCCTGTAACTCGCCTCCTCAAGATCCGTCTCGACGTTTTCAAATCCAGCGGTCCGAAGCCGCGATGCCGCACTCTCCGCATCGGAAAAGAACCAAGGCTCAGCAAACTCTCCCAGCCACTCCACGAATGTCGGTGTCTGCGCCAGCGCCCTGACCCGTTCCCGCAACCGAGCCAGATTCGTCCCCCCGCCGCACTGCGCATGCAGCCAACCCGAAGGCCGTAACGCGCGATAGAGACTTCGAAACAACGCGTCGTGATCGTGCACCCAATGGAACGCCGCCGTGCTGACAATCCCGTCAAAGGTCTCGCGAAACGGAATACGCAGAAAATCGCCCCCAACAAACCGCGCCCTCCCGCCAAACTCCGGACGAAGAGTCTCCTGCGCATGCAGCACCATGTTGGTAGAAAGATCAAGCCCCACGACATAACCGCGCGGAAGATTCTCTAAAAGAATGCGAGTTAGTTTTCCCGAACCGCAGCCTGCATCCAATAAACGTTCGTCGCCACGCAAACGAAGCTGGCCGAGCACGCGCTGCCCCCAATGAAACTGCGGAGCGGAAAGCCGATCATATTCCGCCGCATTCCACTCACGGGATTTTGGAAGATCAGACATTCACGGACATTTACGAAGCGGTGCCCACTAACGACCATCCATCAGATCGCAGCCAGTGCCTGTTCCAAGTCACCAAGAATATCGTCGACATCCTCGATGCCAACCGAGATTCGCACCATGCCATCCGTAATCCCGATCTTGCGGCGCACCACTTCGCCCACGCCCGCGTGCGTCATCGTCGCCGGGTGCGAAATCAGCGTCTCAACCCCGCCCAACGACTCGGCCAGCGAACAAACCCGCACCTTGCGCAACATCTTATTAGCGTTCTCAAGCGACCCAGTCTCAAACGCTATCATCGATCCGAAGCCCGACATCTGCCGCTTCGCCAGCTCGTGCTGCGGATGCTCCTTCAATCCCGGATAAAAAACCTTCTGCACCTTCTTGTGCTTCGCGAGATAGTCCGCGACCAACCGCCCGCTGCGATCATGCGTCTCCATCCGCACCGCCAGCGTCTTGACGCCGCGCAAAATCAGCCAGCATTCAAACGGAGAGAGAATAGCCCCCGCGCATTTCTGCAGAAACGCCAGCTTCTCCGCTTGATCCGGCTTGGTGCAAACCACCACGCCGCCGATTCCATCGCTGTGACCGTTAAGAAATTTCGTGGTCGAGTGCACAACCATATCCGCGCCGAACTCGATCGGACGCTGAAAATAAGGCGACATGAAAGTGTTATCGACAACCACCTCGACCCCATGCCGGTGGCTGAGTTCGCAGATCGCACGCAGATCGCAAAGCTCCATCAGCGGATTGGTCGGCGTCTCCAGAAAAAGCAGTCGCGTGTTTTTCTGAAACGCGCGCTCAACTGCGGCCAGGTCAGACGTATCGACATACGTGAATGTCAGACCAAAATTGACCAGCACTTGGTTGAACAGCCGCGGCGTGCCGCCATAAAGATTGTGCCCGGCAACCACATGGTCTCCCGCCTTCAGCATCGAAGTGATGGCGTTGATCGCCGCCATCCCACTGGCAAACACCTTTGCGTCGACGCCGTTCTCGAGCGAAGCGAGGTTTTTCTCGATCCGGTCGCGAGTCGGATTCGTCACCCGCGCATATTCGTAGCCTTTATTTTTGCCGATTTCTTCCTGGACGTAAGTGGAGGTCGGATAAATAGGTGGACTGATCGCACCGGTCTCAGCATCGGGCTCTTGTCCAACATGGATAGCGCGGGTCGCAAAACCCGACTGTTTAGGGGTCAAGGTTTCTCCTGGGAAGGGGCACAACTGTCAGCGATGTTCGTGAAACTCTCTGCAGAAACGCGGCTAGCCGCGTCTCCCGCCGCCAACTCTAAATTCCGCCTTCAAAAATCTTCTTCGATAAATATCGTTCCGCCGAGTCAGGAATCAGCGTGACCACGCGCTTCCCCGCTCCCAGCCGTTTAGCGATCGTCACCGCGGCGTAAACATTGGCTCCGGCGCTCGATCCGCCGAGCACGCCTTCCCGCGCCGCCATCTCCTTCACCATGCCAAAGGCCTGCTCATCGGTCACCATCATCACTTCGTCGCAAACCGAGCGGTCAAAATTTCCCGGTATAAACGCATTCCCAATGCCTTCAATCTTGTGTGGACCAGGTTTGCCCCCGCCAAGAATCGAGCCTTGCGTCTCCACCGCAACCGCGTGTACGCGCCCCAACTTTTCCTTCAAAAAGCGCGCGACGCCAGTGAAAGTTCCCGCCGTGCCGCAGCCGATCGTGATCGCGTCGACGCGTCCTTCCATCTGCTCAAAAATCTCGCGGGCGGTAGTTTCGTAGTGGTAATCGGTGTTGGCGGGATTGTCGAATTGCGAGGCGAGAAATGCGTTTGGCAGCGTGGCCAGCAAATCTTTGGCCCGCTGAATTGCGCCTTGCATACCCTCGGCGTCCGGAGTGCGAGTCACCTCGGCGCCCAAGGCGCGCATGATGATCACTTTTTCCTCTGAAAATTTCTCCGGCACAAACAGCCGGACTTTATAGCCGCGGCTCACCCCGATCAGCGCCAATCCAATGCCCGTATTCCCAGCCGTAGCCTCAATGACGGTCCCACCGGGCTTCAGTTTGCCTTCGCGCTCCGCCTCATCGATCAGCCCGATCGCGGCGCGATCTTTCACGCTGCCACCAGGGTTCAGGTATTCGAGCTTGGCAAAAATATCGCCCGATCCCGCAGGAGCCAGCTTCTTCAATTGCAGCATCGGAGTTTCGCCGACGAGTTTCGAGATGTCGTCGCTGACGCGCAGGCGCGAGTTCAAGGTTGTAAGAGGCACACTACAGAGTAAGAAAGGAAACCACCTACGTCAATTCAAAGACGCCGAAATTATGGTCATTGGTAATGACTGGGTTCGTTTAAGCTGGGTTCGTTTAAGCTGGGTTTATTTAAGAACGACCGAAATTACCGAAGTCACTGCGCCCCGGCCGCCGGTTCCGTCCCCGCGTAATAACCACTCTTTGTGCGAACCGTCAGCTTCCCAAAAGAATGCGATCGCGCGTCGACCTTCACCTGACGATAGCCGCCCTGATTTTTCGGAGTCGTCGGTTTATATCCAATCGTGTACTGGGTGCGGATATCGTGCGCTACAGTACGGCTGATGGCGTCAACCTCATCCAGCGTCTGCGGGAAAAAAGCGATGCCGCCCGTTCTCTCCGAGAGAATCTGCAGCGCCCGCCTGGCATGCTTCGGATGCTCTTCCTTCTCCAGAATTCCAATCGCATAAATCGTCGGTCCGCCATCCACCTGTAGATGCCGCACCGCCGCCTCCAGTGTCTCGGAGCTTTCGTTGTCCTCTCCGTCCGTCACCACAAAAATCACTTTCTTTTCGAGTTTCGCATCCTTCTTAAGATGTTCCGACGTAGCCACCACCGCATCGTACAAAGCGGTCCCGCCCCGCGTCTCAATTTTTTCAAGCCCCTGTTTCAGCTTATTGATATTGGAAGTGAAATCCTGGTCGAGGTAGTACTCATCGTTGAAATTGACAATGCACACCTCGTCGTTCGAATTCGAAGCCCGCACCAGATTCAACGCCGCCGCATTCACCTTCGCCCGCTTCTCCCGCATCGATCCGGAGTTGTCGACTACAATCCCCAGCGCCACCGGAATATCTTCATGTCGAAACGAAGTAATCGTTTGCGGATGCCCATCCTCGTAAACATTGAAGTCGTTCTTATCGAGGCTGGTCACGATGCGCTGCTTGTCATCCACCACCGTGGCATGCAGCACCACTTCTTCCACCTCTTTATGGAAGACAAACACGCCGCTATCGGCATCCTGATCCTGCCCAGCAGAATTTTTCGCAGCCGCGCTAGGCGTGGGATTCTGCCCCCCCGCTGGCGTCGATGGTGTGCTGGAGGATGGTGTGCTGGAGGATGGAGTGCTGGAAGAAGATGCGGAATTAGAAGGCGGCTGCGAACTAACCGGCGCTTGTGCGGCAATGCCCGCTTGAGTTGCAACCAGAAATAGCGCCGCCAGGAAGAAGAAAATCGGCCCAGCAACTCTATTCTGTTGGCGCATAATAACCCGTCTTGGCATAGACCCGGAGCGGTGGCAATCCTTTTGGCGGTAAGAGCTTTACTTTTATTTTACGCCATTTGCCATCCCGCGCTGGGTTCCTTGGACGGTATCCGATCACATATTGGTTGCGCAACTCGATACCAATTTTTGTGGATACGTCCGCCAGGTCGTTCGGGTTATCAATCGTAAACGCTCGCCCACCGGTCAGCTCCGTCACATCGCTCAGCAATGCCGGCCCAAGCCGTTCTTCATCCGTCGGAAAATAGTGATCGTAAATGCCGATGGCGTAAATAAGAATGTCGGCCTCCTTCACCGTCGACCGGATCTCATTTTCCGTATACCGGCTGTGATTATCGCCGCCATCTGAAATAATCAGCAAAGCTTTCTTCGGATACTTCGCCGCCCGCATCTTGCTCACGCCCAGATAAATCGCATCGAGCAACGCCGTGCGCCCCTTCGGAACCGTATAAAGCAGCCGTCCCTGAATGTCATCCACCGACGTGCTGAAATCGGCAATCTCTTCCGGCTTGTCGGCGAACGTGATCATAAAGAATTCGTCCTGCGGATTCGCCGTCTTAAAAAATTCGATCACCGCCTCGCGCGCGCGATCGATCTTGCTGCCCATGCTGCCGCTCATGTCGAAAATCACGCCAATCGAAACCGGAGCGTCTTCGCTCGAAAACGTCTTAATCTCCTGCTGATCTTTGCCTTCAAACAGATTGAAATTCTGCTTGTCCAGTCCCGTCACCAACCGGTTCAACGGATCGGTAATCGTCACCGGAACCAGCACCATATCCACATCCACTTTATATGGCTTGGTGTGCGTCTTGAACGCCGGATCAATCTCCGGTTCCTTCGGAGCCTGCGGCTGCACCCGCGGCTGAATGTGAACATCTTCAGTTGAATTCTGAGAGAAAACCGGAAGGGTACCGCACACAGCAAAGATCAGAAGAACTACACAGGAAGTGCGAGCCGAGAACTGTTTCGCGTACAGCATAGGCCCTACTAAATCCGGGTCTTGCAGATGCAACCCGCGTTGCGCATCTCTAAAGACCGCGACCACCAAGCTCTATGAGCGGGATGGTAGCACAGTCTTAGTAAACTATTGTCACTTTTTCGTAACCGGACGTTAGATTCATCGACCAACTAAAAGGAAGCTTGAAGAAAGCCAAAGGAACGCGCTGATGAGTGCGCATCTTTTTTCTCATATACCATTAAATGTAGGACGTCATTTTCAACCCGAGCGAGCCTTCAACGAACGCCTCGCTCTCCCTGCTACAATTCTGCCTTCGTCCTATGGCCATCATTTCCCCATTTAGAGCTTGGCGTTACGACCCCGAGCACGTGCCCGTCCAGCAAGTTGTAACCCAGCCCTACGACAAAATCACGCCCGCCATGCAGGATGGCTACTACCAGACCAGCCCTTATAACCTGGTGCGGATCATTCTCGGAAAGCGCCTGCCCGCCGATACCGCGTCCGAAAATGTCTATACCCGATCCGCCGCCTCCTTCGAGAACTGGCGCCAGACGGGCGTTTTGAAGCGCGACCCGGAACCCTCCATCTATCGCTATTCCCAGACCTTCACAGTCAGCAAAGCCGGAGCGGCCAGCCAGAAGCAGTCCGAGCGCCACGCCTTCATCGCCCTGGGCCGCATCGAGGATTACTCCGCCAAAGTCGTCTTCCGCCACGAACAGACCCTCGCCAAGCCGAAGGCCGACCGCCTCGACCTGCTCCGCGCCACGCGCGCCCATTTCGGGCAAATCTTCATGCTCTACAGCGGAGAGGGCAAAATCGATGCTCTGCTCCACAACGCGACTGCCCCAACTACCGCTCCCGATATCGAAGTCACCGACGAGTACAAAGTCATTCACCGCGTCTGGAAGATTTCCGATCCCGCCGTCATTTCTTCCGTCCGCGAGCAGATGAAAGATCGCAAATTGATCATCGCCGACGGCCACCACCGCTACGAAACCGCCCTGGCCTATCGCGACGAGCGCCGCGCCACCGCCGAAACCGGCTCCGGCATCCCCGCTCCCTACGACATGCTGATGATGACCTTCGTGGATATGGATCGACCGGATATGGATCGACCGGATATGGATCGACCGAACATGGATCTCCCAAATACAGATGGCCCGAATCCAGCCAGCACCGGCTTAGTCATCCTGCCCACGCACCGCCTGGTCTTCAACCTGCCGTCTTTCTCCGCCGCCCAATTCCAGGCCGAAGCGAAGAAATTCTTCAACGTGGAAGAGGCCGACCCCGGAATCGATGCCGTCCGCGCCACGACCATCCTGCAACAAGCCGGACACGCCGGAACCGCTCTTCTGGCCGTAACTGCCGACCGAGCCTTTCTGCTGCACACGCCAAAAGCCATCGGCACCAGCCTCTTCGGCAAGCTTTCCCTCCGCCAACAAGCCCTCGACGTAACGCAACTCCACAAATGCCTGCTCGAAGGGGTTCTAAAGATTTCCGAAGATGCCATCCGCAATCAAGAGAACGTAACCTACTGCCGCGAAGCCGCCGAAGCCCTCGCACAAGTACGCAGCGGCAAAGTCCAGATCGCCTTCCTGATGAATCCCGTGCGCATCGAACAAGTCCGCGACGTAGCCTTCGCCGGAGAAGTCCTGCCCCAAAAATCCACCGACTTCTACCCCAAGCTGCTAAGCGGCCTAACCATCTACGCCCTGGACTAATGTCCGGAAGATCAGCGGGTTTCACTGGTCGGTTAATCGGTCCAGCCTGTCCGCGCGAGCGCCCGAAGTTACAACTGCAAATGCCCTGAACTCGGTTTAAAGTCTAGGACAAGTGCTCAACCTTAAAAATCGAAAGCGGATAACGACAACAAAAACCCTGGCCCTGCTCTTGGCCATCCTGTCCGTGTCCGCCGCTCGTTCCGCCGTCTCTTCAGCGAACGACAGGCACATCTCCGTCTACTCCCCCGTAGCCACCTACACCCTCCCAATTCTCGAGCGCTCGGGCCGCGAGTACATCGGACTCCTCGAACTCCTCGAACCCCTGGGCCGCGTCAGCAGCGCATCGCAAGCCTCGCACTGGACCCTCCGCTACAACGCCGTGGACGCCGAGTTCATCTCCGGCAGAACCCACGCCAAAATTCACGGCCGCGACTTCGACTTCCCTGCCCCGTTCCTGCTTGAAAATTCTCGCGGATTAGTCCCGCTCAGCTCGCTAACCACCCTGCTCCCCAGATTTCTTGGAGCCCCCGTCGACTTCCGCGAATCCGCGCACCGTCTCTTCATCGGCGACGTCCGCGTGCAACTCAGTTTTCAACTCGACGCCGCTCTTCCCCCAAAGCTGGCGATAAATTTCACCGCGCCCGTAAATCCCACCATCTCCACCGAACCCGGCAAGCTGCACCTGGTTTTCAAGCGCGACCCCGTCGTCTCCCCTGGAAGCCAATCCATTTCCTTCGACAACGAAGTCATCACCCACGCTACCTACTCCGAAAGCAACGGCAACGCCGAATTGGACGTCTCATCCAACCAGCCGCTGATGGCCACCTTCAGCCCCGATCGCAAAACCATCACCGTCTCTGCCATTCCACAAACCAACGCGACGCCACCAACCACCGCAACCAGCACAACCCCGCCACCGCCAACCACGACGCAGGCTCCGCAAACCGCGCCCTCAAACCCCGTCGCCGGAAACGGAAACGCCAACACAACCGCGCCTGCACCCGTCCGTCCCAACCGAATCCTCGCCGTTGTCGATCCCGCTCACGGAGGCGATGAGCGAGGCGCAGCTCTCTCCGACAAGCTAGCCGAAAAAGATGTCACTCTCGGCTTCGCCCGCCTCTTGCGTCACGAACTTGAAATCCGCGGATTCGCCGTAGCCATGCTGCGCGACGCCGATACCACATCCACTCTCGACCAACGAGCCGCCGCCGCCAACACCGCCCGCGCCGCCATCTACATCGGACTCCACGCCGTCTCCCAAGGCACCGGAGCCCGCGTCTACTCCGCGCTGCTCCCCGTCGAAGGACCAAGCAAAGGCATCTTTCACGCCTGGAACACCGCCCAAACTCCAGCCTTACCTATCAGTCGCATCGTGGCCTCAGCCATCGTCACCGAATTGCAAAAGAAACAATTTCCCGCGCGAGCGTCCTACGCCTCTCTCCGCCCACTGAACAACGTATTCATGCCGGCCATAGCCGTTGAACTGGCTCCCGGATCGAACGGACTCACCGATCTCACCTCCGCCAACTATCAGCAGCGAGCCGCCGCCGCAATCGCAGACGCCGTCCTCTCCGTCCGCGACCGCCTGGGAGTCCAACAATGATCTCAACCCACTGTCATCCTGAGCGAAGTGAGGCGAAGCCGAACGCAGTCGAAGGACCCCATGCCCCTCATCACCCCCACGAACCCCGCAGGGAGTTCTCACGATGAAATGTCCCGTGAATTATGTCGAGCGATCAATGATCGGCAAACGATAAACTCATAGGTTCAATGAAGAACAACGCATGATCCCGCGCTATCTCCTCATCGGCGTAGCCGCGCTCCTGGCGCTGGTAGTCTCCATGGGAATCTACCTCCGCCACATGCGCCTGCAAGCCGAGCAACTGGAATCCGTCTCCAGCGCACTCCCCGTAGCCCCGCCCGCCTCCGGACCCACGGAAACCGTCACCCTCTACGTCGCCGATGATGCCGCCGGAATGCTTCGCGCCCGCTCCGCCCAAATCCCACTCCCCGGAGGACGCCAGCAACGCGCCGAAGAATTACTGCGCACCCTGCTTCGCATCTACCAGCAACCCGGAGCCACCCACCCGCTGCCGGCCGCCGCCGACATACGCGCCATCTACCTCGTCGATCCCGGATCAGCCGTCATCGATCTGAACGCCGCCTTCGCCGACCAGCACCGCTCCGGAATTCTGAGCGAGCAACTCACCGTCAACTCGCTGGTCGAAACCCTCGCCGTAAATGTCCCCGGCGTTCAGCGCGTCAATATTTTGGTGGAAGGAAAAACCCGAGATACCCTGGCCGGACACGCCGACCTAACCGACAGCTTCGACGCCCTGACCGTAATGCAAGCCGGAAGCCAGTAATGTCTACGGCTTAGGCCGGCAAATATATACTTGACACACGCGAACATCGGGCGTATAGTTTTTCTATGAAGCCGCCACGAACTTTACAAGAGGCCATCGTTTACTTCTCCGATCCGCAACGCGCTTTCGACTATGCCGTGAAACTTCGTTGGCCCGATGGGAAGGTTATTTGCCCCCGTTGCGACTCCCATTCCAACTACTTCATCAAGACACGCAAACTGTGGCTCTGCCGTGGATGCGACAAGCAATTCACGCTTAAAGTGAACACGATTTTTGAAGATTCCGCGCTTGGGATGGACAAGTGGATGACAGCGTTTTGGATGCTGGTCAATTGCAAGAACGGAATCTCCAGCATGGAAATCCATCGCGCTCTTGGCATTACGCAAAAGTCGGCTTGGTTCATGCTGCATCGTCTTCGCGCTGCCATGAAGAACGAAACGGTTGTGAAGATGGGCGGCGAAGGTGGAACGATTGAGGCCGATGAGACTTTTGTCGGCGCGAACGTGTTGAAGATGCACAAGTCGCGTAGGGCGAAGATGCAGCAAGTCGTCAGCAACACTTACGGCGCGAGCAGCCGCGCAGTCGGGAAAACTATTGTTATGGGAATGCTTGACCGCGAGATGCGACAGGTTCGGGCGACGGTCATTCCGAACGTGAAACGGGCGAGACTGCAAGAGCAGATTCTCAACAACGTTGCTGGCGGTTCGACCGTCATTACCAATGACGCGACAGGGGACCGTTACGCGCTGTCTGAGGGATTCGCGCACGAGATTATCAATCATGCTCAGGAGTATGTACGCGGACAGGTTCATACCCAAGGCATTGAAAATTTCTGGTCGCTGTTGAAGCGCGGCCTTCGCGGAACCTACGTTGCTGTTGAGCCTTTTCATCTTGGTCGTTATGTCGATGAACAAGTATTTCGTTTTAATAATCGTGCGACAAAAGACAACCCACTAAACGATTCAAACCGCTTCACGCTTGCCATGAGCCAAGTTGCTGGCCGTCGCCTAACTTATGCCGAACTGACTGGCAAGGACACAGACTCGCTCCACACGTCCACGACAGGGGCGCGGGAAACGCAAGTCCCGTTCTAGTCCTTGTCGGAAGATTTCGGTTTCCTCGGGGAGTCGGTAGGTGTATGCTTCCGCTTCCCCTTTTTTGTTGCTGTCCTAGGAACCTTGAACAATGCTTTCATCCCCCGTTCAAAGTTCTCTAGTGCTTCTGGGCCTTCCGTATATTCAGGTCGCTTCATAGCAAGTGCTCGATATAGATATGGCCAAAATACCTCAGGTCTAGTGCAGCATGGAAGATAAGAAAGGCCACAACGATCAACGCGGTCCCACAAACGATCCATTTTTTATTGACGGGACCACCTACGTATATGATCCCGTCGGAAAAATTTATCAAGCAGAACCCGCCCAAAAAAGTGAGGATGGAAACAAAGGCAAGCGTGAAATATCCCCATTTATTCCCCTTGGAGTTAGAGTCCAAAGAGACTGGCTGGCTTTCATCGTTTCCGCGATGATCGGCCTCGGGACTTTCATTATTGTCGCTAGTTACACGTATTACGCGGGGGTTCAAGTCCAAGAAATGATCAGACAGTATCCCGAGATCAAGAGATCCGCCAGTGCCGCCGAAAGTGCTGCCGTAACCGCCAGCTCGACGCTGGAATTCAGCGTGGAACACTTTAGGATTGAACAACGACCTTATGTTTGGCTCACGGCGGGCACGGCAACTACTACCGATTTCATCTCCGCAATGTCGTTGCCTGATCTGAGAAAACGAGGACTCAAGCTCATACTTAACGTGCAGGTGACGAACGGAGGACATTCTCCAGCAATTGAGTTCGAGTCCACCAAAACTGAGATTATCTTTGATGGAACCGAGGAAGCAAAGAGACGGGTAGCTCGATATGTTCCCGAATTTCTCCCCGGCGGAAGAGACGACATCCCTCCTAATCAATCGAGGGCGCTGAGAAGTCCCGACCCCTTCGAGATTACTGATGACTTTCTGAATGATATTGCTACAGAAAGAAAGCGTATCTATGTCTTGGCGAGGATTCGATATAGAGATGTTTTCTCTCCTAGGCGTGAAGCTCCTTACGAAACCGCATATTGCGCTGTCATAAATGCCAGCGGGTTGCCGATTAGCTCCCCCTCCGATGGAAGCTGCTCTAAGTTGAACTGGATAAAGTAGCCCTGTCACGGCAGGACAATTAGATACTTGATACACATGGCTGGCTTCTTCACAAAAATATCCGGAGCAGTCCGATCCCTGGGCTTGCTGCATGGTGATATACAGAAAATAAGCCGCCAAATTGAATCCGCCGCCACTGATTATAAGACCGAGCACGCAAAAGAAAAACCCGCGCCAGTGGTGAACGCTGTACTAACTCGTCCTGAGGCCGAAGTACACGAGGACAATGCCCGCGCAGGCCGCCACGAAGGACGCGATGTAACAAGACTGCAAGTAGAAGTGGTTGGACTTGTCATCGGTGCCATTCTCGCTGGCGGCACAATCATGCAATTGATTGTTACCGTGCGCACCGTGGGAATAGCTGCTAAAGCCGCCGCCGCCTCCGAACGAAACGCTGCTGCCTCCGAAGAACAGGTTCGAGCGACTCAGGAATCTATAGCCGCGACGGTCAACGCTTTCCATCTGGATCAAAGAGCTTGGCTCACTATTACCTTTCAGCCCGGAACCCTTTACTCTGGTAAACCAATCACCAACCAGATTGAACTTTCCAATACCGGCAAAACGCCAGCCACCGAACTGCATGGATTTTACGTCTTCAAGTCTATTGAGAGCGCGGACAATCTCCTCTTTGATGCGAAGGAAGGTCGCATAAACATATCCTTCCATTCCTTGTTTCCGGCTCAAAAAAATGTGTTCCCTTCCGCATTGTTGTGGAAAAATCCATCTACTGGGCAGATAGGAGAGAGAATACTTTTGCCGCCAACGCTCGACCGAATCAAGGATGGGCAAATTATTTTTGTAACCTACGGCAGATTTGATTACGCGGATGTATTCGGGGACGCGCACTGGATTACGTTCTGTGAGTACAGCAGCCCTCCGGTCAGAATTGGAGAAGCCGATGCGCCGCTCTTGGGAACGGTAGGAAAGAACCAAACAAAGTGCGCCGAGCACAACCAAATAGACAAACCCAAACCCCAAAATCCCTGAGCACGCGGCTGCACTGTCACGAAGCCATCGTGACACACCCTTCCACGTGTGTCTAGTATATACTTGCCCTTAGGCCCACTAATCCTGCGGAGAAAACTTAACCTGCACCTCTTCCTTCGACTCCCGCGCCGCAGGCTCCCACTTCCACCGCCGCACCGCGTTCATCGCCGCCTGCGCCAGCACCGGATGCCCGCCCCGTATATCCCCCGACTTCACACTCCCATCCGGAGCCACCAGCACTTCAATCTTCACCACTCCCGACAATCCCAAATCACGAGCCAGCGGCGGATAAGCCGGTGCCGCATGATCCAACAGTCGGCGCTTACCAGCCGCGTCCTGTGCCGGAGTATTGATAGGAACAAGAAAAGTGGCCATAAGCAGCAGCGCCCCAGCAAGGCGCAGCCGTAGAGTCTTCATATCCAACAGAATCTAAGGGAAGTCCAATCCGGGAAAGATTACAGAGGTACCAGCGAACCAAGTTACTCTGTTTTCACCACCCGGTTCCGAAACTTCGCCAGAACATTTAGACTGGTTCCGCTGGGGCGTCCAGCAATAACACCCAGCGACCAGCCAGCGACCAGAAAAAAGAGGAGACTCCCCCATGAAATCGTCCCGCCTGGCAGCCCTGGCGCTAGCCTGCCTGGCCGCACTCAGCATCACCACCCAAGCCCAGTCCGATCCCGCCGCACCGCCGCAAGAAAAACACACCTACACCAAATACGAGCAGATGGTCTACGACAACGTCATCCAGTTCCACCAGAACTACAACCAGCATGAATGGACCAAAAACGGCCCGCTCGTAGCCGACAATCTTTTTGTGAATTCGAACGGAACCCCAGTACACGGACGCGACGAATTCATCAAGCGCATCGCCCGCTTCGCCGGCCCGTTCCCCGACGTGCACATCACCGATCTCGACACCATCGTCGACGGCAACAAAGCCGCCATCCGCTTCGTAATCACCGGAACCCAGAACGGAGATCTGCAAACCCCCACCGGCGTCCTGCTAGCCACTCACCGAAAAATAAAAATGGATGGAATCGAATTCTTCACCTTCAACAAAGAAGGCAAACTCGTCGAACTGCTAACCGTAGAAGACCTCGCCGGAATGATGCATCAGCTCACTACCCCCGGCCAATAATTCCCTTCGCGTGAACGCGTTCGTACAGATCTCGTATCGCGTGCCGCGCGACCAGATTCAGTGGTTCAGGATCATCTGGTCCCCACTTCGCGCCTGCGCCTCATCGAAGGCCTAATCTCAGAGCCAGGCAAGTTCTCTCCGTACTCTCTAATTTTTCATCACATCAATCTGTGATCACCGTCACAGACAGAGGGGCGCGTCTGACGGCACAATGCAGTGTGCCACATAGCGTGTCATCCAGCATCTAGTTACTCTTTGATAATAATTTAGGGTCAAAATCGCCCGCACCAGGAAAGCGAAGTAAACTACGGATTTCAATAGAAAATGGTCGAGAATCAGATTAACTCCTTATTCGGGAGTACTTTAAATTTTGCCCCGCTAGGCACGATACTTTGCATAGATCAACCCCTCGTATCCTCATGATTCCATGAGAGCAGGGGTAGGGGGGTGGTAGTAAACACGGGTTAATAACTAGAAGTTAAACAGTCGACAAATTCCACGAATCTCCCATCCAACTTGCAGCCAGCAACTTTCCGGCGACTGATAGACGACTGTTAGAATTTCTCTCCAATGATTTTTCGCAGCGACAACCGCACTCCCGAGCAGCTTCGTCCCGTCAACATCATTCCCGACTTCATCTCTACCGCCGAGGGCTCGGCTCTCATCGAGATGGGCAACACCCGCGTGATCTGCACCGCATCGGTCGAAGAAACCGTCCCCGCATTCCTGCGCAACTCCGGCAAAGGATGGATCTCCAGCGAATACGGAATGCTTCCCCGCTCCACCCTCACCCGCTCCGCGCGGGAAGCGGCCAAGGGAAAGCAGAGCGGCCGCACCCAGGAGATCCAGCGCCTCATCGGACGTTCCCTCCGCGCCGTAGCCGACCTCAAGCGTCTAGGCGAGCGCACCATCTGGATCGACTGCGACGTGATCCAAGCCGATGGAGGCACCCGCACCGCTTCCATCACCGGAGCCTTCGTAGCCCTCGGCCTCGCCCTGCAACGCCTGGTGGATGCCGGCACCCTGACCGCCGCCCCCATAAAAGATTTCGTAGCCGCCATCAGCGTAGGCATCGTCGACGGCGAAGTCCTGCTCGACCTCAACTACGAAGAAGATTCGCGAGCCGACGTCGACATGAATTTCGTCATGACCGCAGGCAACAAAATCGTAGAACTGCAAGCCACCGCCGAACACCACGTCTTCGACGACGCCCAACTAGCAAAGATGATCGGCTTAGCCAGGCAAGGCATTCACCAGCTAATAGCCAAACAGCAATCCCTGCTGAGCACACTAGCCCTGCGCCAATGACTTCCACTTTCTTGTCATCCCGAGCAAAGCGAGGGATCTCCATCTAATCGGCTCTCTCAGTCGCCCGCTCGCAAAAACGACAGACGCGAGCATTCACGTTTCACCACAGCGTAGTTTAGAATGTCCTGTCGCACCGCACTCATAGGAGGCAATATGAAGCTCACCCCCGGCAAACTGGCCGGCATGAAAGCCGTATCCAACGCACGTGGAGTCATCGCCGCAGCCGCCATGGACCAGCGCGGTTCACTCCAAAAAGCTCTGGCCAAGGAGAAGGGCTCATCCGTCTCCGACGAGATGATGGAAGAGTTCAAGATCCTGGTGACAGAAGTCCTGACGCCGCACGCCAGTGCCATCCTGCTCGACCCGGAATGGGGACTGCCCGCCTCGAAACGCCGCGCCAAGAACGCCGGCCTGCTCCTGGCCTACGAGAAGACCGGATACGACAAGACCGGCCCCGGCCGCCTGGGCGACTTGCTCGATCACTGGTCCGCCCAGCGCTTGAAGCATGCGGGCGCCGATTGCGTAAAAATTCTCCTCTACTACAGCCCCTACGATCCAAAAGATACGAACGACAAGAAGCACGCCTGGGTCGAGCGCATTGGCGATGAATGCCGTGCTAACGACATCCCCTACTTTCTCGAGTTTGTAGGCTATGAAGAAGGCGCGGACGAAAAAGGCCTGGAATACGCCAAGAAGAAACCGTACATCGTCACCGAAAGCATGCGCGAATTCACTAAGCCGCAATACGGCGTCGACGTCCTCAAAGTAGAAGTGCCCGTGAACATGAAATTCGTCGAAGGCACGAAATCCTACAAAGGCGAGAAGGCTTACAGCAAAAAAGAAGCCATCGACCTTTTCCACGGCGCTGCCAATGTCGCGACCAAGCCCTTCATCTATCTTTCCGCTGGAGTCAGCAACGCGGAGTTCAGCGAAACGCTGGAGCTGGCTGGAGAATCGGGAGTGAAATTCAACGGCGTCCTCTGCGGACGAGCCACCTGGAAAGATGGCATCCCGATCTACGCGAAACAAGGTGCAGCCGCCTTCCGCAATTGGCTGGAAACGGAAGGCGTAAAAAACATCCACAACGTAAACGACAAATTAAAAGCCGCCACCAGTTGGTATTCGATCTACGAAGTAGAACCAGCCTTGGTGTAGAAGTTTGGTGTAGAAGTAGTTGCTCGTGTGGTGACGGGGCTTTGCCCCGTCCAGCCGAGCAAAGCCCGGCCGCAACAGTGGACCTGAAATCATAGCCGCTGGCCCAAAGCCGCGAGTCCCATGCCCGACCAAAAAACCGCTCTCATCACCGGCGCATCCTTCGGCATCGGCCTGGAACTCGCGCGAATCTTCGCGCGAGAAGGCTACAATCTGGTTCTAGTAGCTCGCACCGCCGACAAACTCCGCCAACTAGCATCCGAACTAGAAAAGTCGCACGGAACGCGATCGCTAATCCTGGCCGTCGACCTGACCGAGCCCGGAGCCTCCGCCTACGTCCTCGATCAAACCACGCGCGCCGATCTGCCAATCGATGTGCTAGTAAACAACGCCGGCTTCGGCCAATACGGCCTATTCGCTGAAAACGATCTCGAAGAATGCCTCCGTCAGATCCAACTAAACATAACCACGCTAACCCATCTAACACGCCTGTATCTTCCAGCAATGATCGAACGAAAAAACGGCGGCATCCTAAACGTAGCTTCCACCGCCGCGTTTCAGCCCGGTCCACTGATGGCCGTCTACTTCGCCACAAAATCCTACGTCCTGCATTTTTCGGAAGCGCTGGCAAACGAACTAAACGGCACGGGCGTGATCGTCACGTGCTTATGTCCCGGAGCAACAGCAACAGAATTCCACAAGCGAGCCAACGCCACCGGCATGCGCCTCCTGGCGATGGGTTCGATGGATGCCCGCACCGTGGCAGAAGACGGCTATCGTGGATTGATCGCCGGAAAGCCAGTAGTGATTTCAGGACTCAAAAATTGGCTGGTAGCGCAGTCCGTGCGCATCTCACCACGGCGATTGGTGACTGCAATCGCCCGCAAGATCCAAGAAGAAAAACAGTAAGCGCTACGAAATTTTGCGGCCTTCCAAAGCGGCCTGCACTCGACTGTTCTTGCGGCTATAGGCGAAATAAATGACCATCCCGATCACCAACCAGATAATCAAACGCGCCCAGTTGATCCAGCCCAGTTTGTACATCATGTAGCCGTTAAAAATGATGCCCATTACAGGCACAAACGGAACCCAAGGCGTCCGGAATGGCCGCGGCTGGCCTGGGTTCGTGCGTCTGAGAGCCATGACAGCGATGCAAACGATAACGAATGCTAATAGCGTCCCAATGTTCACCATCTTGCCGATGTCATCAATCGGCGTAACGCTGCCGACAATCGCTGCGAGAATTCCCACGAGAATCGTATTCTTCCAGGGCGTCCGGAAACGCGGATGGATGGCCGCGAAGAACTTCTTCGGCAACAGTCCATCATTCGCCATCGAGTAGAGGACACGAGTCTGGCCCAGCAGCATCACGAGCATCACGCTTGTTAAGCCAGCCAAGGCCCCGAGGGTGATGATTTGAGATGCACCCACAAGTCCGCGGTCCATAAAGCCACGGCGAGTGGCGCTTCGATGTTGATCTCTCGCCATGGAACCATGCCCGTGAGAACCGCAGCTACGGCGATATACAGCGCCGTGCAAATCAGCAGCGACGCGATGATTCCGATCGGAAGATCGCGCTGCGGATTCTTGGCTTCCTGCGCCGTGGTAGAAACTGCGTCAAATCCAATGTAGGCGAAAAAGATATAAGCCGCGCCCGCCCCGATGCCAGAAAATCCGAACGGCGCGAAACTCGCCCAATCCATCCCCCAATTACCTGGCCTGACGTAATGGGCTCCCAATCCGATGACAAAAAGTACAACCGCAACCTTAATCACGACGATCGTCGCGTTAAAGCGGGCACTCTCTTTAATGCCGACAACCAGAATCGCCGTGATAATCAGCGCGATGATGAACGCGGGCAGGTTGAATCCGATCTCGTATCCGAAGAGATGTGGCGCGTTCAACAGATCGTGCGAACGCCGCAGCAACTCGGGAGATTGCTGCATGGTGATCGTCATCACTTTATCCAGGAAAGCCTGCGTTCCTGGAACCAGCGTTGAATCCGAACTTGCCGCCATCTGTTGAGCAACTACCTTTTGCGCCTGGGTGAGTCCGGTCCAGTGATCGTAAGCAAGCCACAGCGGCATCTTGATATGGAAGATATTCAGAAGCTCGATAAAGTGATTCGACCAGCCAGAAGAGACAGTGCTGGCGCCCATGGCATATTCGAGCGTCAAGTCCCAGCCGATGATCCAGGCGAAAATCTCGCCGAGTGTTGCGTACGCGTAGGTGTAAGCGCTGCCGGCCAACGGAATCATGGCCGCAAACTCCGCGTAGCACAGAGCCGCAAAGGCGCAACCCAACCCCGACAATACAAAAGAAAGCATCAGCCCCGGCCCGGCATAATGCGCGCCCAATCCAGACAGGACAAAAATTCCCGCACCGATCACCGCGCCAACGCCCAGCGCGGTTAACTGAAATACTCCCAGCGTTCTTTTGAGGCTGTGGCTGCCAGTCTCCTCGGCCTCCTTGATCAGCAGGTCAAGTGGCTTCTTCGCAAAGAGGTCAGTCATGAATAGCGTCTCTCCTGTCACTCCATCATTTATTTAACCGCGCTCGCGTCGGTCCGCGGTCGCCAGATGAAATACACCGGAATGCCAAGCAGCACGATGATCAGCCCGGGCCAAGTGTATTGCGGTTTGTAGCGTAACAGCACAACGTCTATAAACAAAGCCATTACGATGTAGATTGCCGGCAAAACCGGGTATCCGAAAGCCTTGTAGGGACGCTCTGCGTCAGGATGCGTGCGGCGCAAAACGAAAAGGCCGAGGATTGTCAGAACGTAAAACACCAGCACCGCAAAAATCACGTAGTTCAGCAGATCGTTGTAGGTTCCCGAAATGCAAAGGAGCGCGGTCCAGACCATCTGCACCATTAGTGAAATCGCAGGCGTCTTGTAGCCGGGATGCAACCGCGCGACGCTGCGAAAGAACAAGCCGTCTTTCGCCATTGCGTAGTAGACGCGCGCGCCGGAAAGAATCAGGCCGTTGCAGCAGCCAAAACCAGAAATCATGATGGCGACGGCCATCAGCGATCCGCCAATCGAACCGAACATCTGCGTCATGACGGCCGTTGCGACGCGATCCTCTTTAGCAAACTGTATGCCGCGAGCAAATAATGTTGTCCCTTCCGGACTGCCGATCAGCGGCAGCGCACCCAGGTAAATAAAGTTGCAAGCGATATAGAGCGCGATCACCACGCCAGTGCCCAGCGCTAATGACAAGGGCAGATTCCGGCTCGGATTTTTCACCTCTCCAGCCGTAAACGTAACGTTGTTCCAGGCGTCGGCGGAAAATAACGACCCGACCTGCGCTATTGCCAGCACGGTGAGTGTGCCCACCACTACGCCCCCACCGAGATCGTGCAGAGTGCCGAGGCCGGAATGGCTCCAGAAATTGGCGCCGAAATTTGCGGCGACTGCATGGGCATTACGTCCAAGAAAAACCCCAAGAATAACCAGCCCCAGCAGCCCTGAAACCTTAGCCGTAGTAAAGATATTCTGGATGATCGCGCCCGTCTTCACCCCGAAGATATTGATGATCGAAAGCACAATCACCACCAGGATCGCGACCAGATTTTGAGTATTTAAACCAACATCCATACCGCCCAGCGGAACGGGCCCTAGCGTAAACGTCGGTACTTTCCAGATGTGGATGATCCAATGGCTTGAGGAAATCGCCGGCCAGAAGATCCCCAGGAATTTACCGAAAGCCACGCCGACAGCAGCAATCGTGCCGGTTTGAATGACAAGAAATAGAGTCCAGCCGTATAAGAATCCCCATAGCGGCCCGAGCGACTCACGCAGATAAACATATTGCCCGCCAGCCCGCGGCATCATCGCCGCAAGTTCGCCGTAGGTAAGCGCGCCCACAATTGTGAGAAAACCGGTAATCAGCCAGGCGCCAATCAGCAGCGCCGGCGAGGCAGTCTCGCGGGAAATTTCGGCAGAAACAATAAAGATGCCCGAACCGATCATCGACCCCATCACCAGCATGGTGGCGCTGGTAAGGCCCAGGCCTTTGACGAGATCTTTATCCTGATGGGTATGCCGCTCCCAATCAGTGGCGTTCGAAGCGGGAACTGGAGGTTGAACCTCTGTACTCACGAGTCTCCTGTGCGAATCAAGACTTTACCTCAATATCTTGAAAAATTCTTCTGCTGATTTGCCCGGATCCCGTAACAAGTCAGATATCACCGCCACGGAGTCGGCACCGGCGTCGATCACAGCACGGGCGTTGGCGCGCGTGATTCCGCCAATCGCAACCAGAGGTTTGCGGGTCAGTCCCCGCGCCCGGCGTACACCTTCGATCCCAACCACAGGATCGGGATTCGCCTTGCTGCCCGTCTCAAAGACGGGACCAATGGCTAGATAATCGGCAGATGTTTTATCGGCATCAGCAAGCTGCCCTGAATTGTGGGTGGATACGCCGAGCCAACGCGACGATCCGATAATCGACCGGGCGGATTCCGCCGACAAATCATCCTGTCCCACATGCAGCCCATCAAAAGCGGCCGCCAGGCAAAGGTCGGCACGATCGTTCATGATGAGCTTGACACTAGACCCCAGACATTCCCGAAGCGCGCGAGCCTCATCCAGCATCTGCCGCGCTCTGCCTGATTTGTTGCGATATTGAATCAAGGTGCAACCGGCCGCAGCGAGTTCGCGGCTTGCCACCAACAAGCTTTCGCTATCGGAAAAACACGAGCGATCGAGGATCGGGTAGAGACGCGGCAGCAATAGCACGGCTATAGGCTACCTTTCGGAGTTCAGACTCTGAGATCAGTTTACCCCGCCGGCGGCGACCGCCGGTTCCATCAAAGAATTGTGCATGTTGAGAATGCGCCAACGCCCCGCGGCATCCTTGCGGCACATCGCCATCCCGTGGCCGGAGATGTGCTCCGCAGGCGTCTCAATGCTGTAATCGTACGAATACCAAAGCGCATCGCCAAAGCTGCGCACGTCATGCGGCTTCATTTCATAATGCAATTTCGGAGCGAACTTGAAGTAGCGATCTGTCAGATAAACCATCACTGCCTGTCGCCCCCGAAACTCGCCATGCGGTGTGTATAAGATGATTTCAGGATCGAAACACTCCGTGATTGCCTTCCCATCACCCTGATTGAACGCCGTATTGCAGAACCCCATATCCCGTTGCATTTCCGCAAATGCGCCCGCCGAGTCCGGCGGCTCACCTGCAGGCGCCGCGATTCGGCGTTTGAAATCAATCGTCATTCCCATCCGATCGAGTAAATCCACTCCGAGGATGCCGTCGATCACCCCGCCGCAAGCCTTGCCGATGGGACTCAAATCGATAGCCGGAAGTTTCAGATTGAGAAGTTTGTGCGTGCCCAGATCTACCTCAGGCAAAAACACTTCCTTGGCGCTGGTCGCGGCGGTTCCGCTCCATGAAGTGATTTGGACCGACTTTGATTCGCCCAATGCGAAGGAACTCAAATTGAGGATTGTGGTCGCGCCGGTATCGAGCAGAAACCGCCGATTCACCCCAGCCACCTTTGCCGTAACCACCGGCAAGCGATCGCAGCGCTCCAATGGGATCTCGTCTTTGCCGACAGTCGTTTGGGCATTAACGGGACAGGAAAGCAATAGAGCCAGAGAGATCAGCGCGGCAGCGGCAAGCGTCGGCTTCATGGATTTCTCTGCTGGAGAAGGAGGGAGAGCCACCGAGTCATCCAACAGTAATATCTGAGATGACCGTCTCAGCTCGTGGACTCTTTTTTCGCCAGGAATCTCTCAATAAATCCCGTATCAAAATTCCCCGCGCGAAAGTCCGGATCGGCCAAAATGCGCCGGTGCAGCGGAATCGTGGTGAAAATCCCCTCCACAATAAACATTCCCAAAGCACGGCTCATGCGCGAAATCGCTTCGCTGCGATCTTTGCCGCGTACCACCAGCTTCGCGATCAGCGAATCATAATAAGGAGGGATCGTGCCCTCCGCATAAGCGGCCGTGTCAATGCGTACGCCGGTTCCGCCGGGAGGATTGAACGTCGTGATCTTGCCCGCCGATGGTGTGAATTTTTCCGGATGCTCGGCATTAATTCGGCACTCGATGGCGTGTCCGCGATGAACGATCGGTCCTTGCAGCACATCAGCCAATTTAGCGCCAGCGGCAATCATGATCTGGCTCTTGACCAAATCAACATCCGTAACCATTTCGGTGACCGGATGCTCTACCTGAATACGCGTGTTCATCTCAATGAAGTAGAGACGACTCTTCTGGTCCATCAGGAATTCGATGGTGCCCGCGTTGTGATAACCAACCTTGCTCAGCGTCTTGCTAAGGATGTCTCCAATTTCCTTGCGTAACTCGGGCGTCACGCGCACCGAAGGCGACTCTTCCAGCAACTTTTGGTGCCGCCGCTGAATGGAACACTCGCGTTCTCCGAGGCTAACAACATTTCCGTGCTCGTCAGCCAGAACCTGGAATTCGATGTGGCGTGGGTGCTCGACGTACTTCTCGAGATAAAGGTCACCGTTCCCGAACGCGGCTGACGCTTCGGACTGCGCGGCGCGGTACAAACCCGGCAAGTCATCTTCGTTTCGCACGATCCGCATGCCACGCCCGCCGCCGCCGGCTGTTGCTTTCAGAATGACCGGAAACTCGACCTTCCGCGCCCACTCCAGAGCTTCTGCCTCGGATTGCACGACACCGTCCGACCCCGGAAGAATCGGTACACCATGCTCTTTCATGGCCGCGCGTGCCTTTTCTTTTTCGCCCATCAACCGGATGACGTCCGGCGTAGGCCCGATGAATTTGATATGGCAAGCCTCGCAGACGGCGGCAAAGTTGGCATTTTCCGACAGCAGGCCGTACCCAGGATGAATCGCATCCACGTTAGCGATCTCGGCCGCGCTGATCACGGCTGGGATATTCAGATAGCTCTGCGCCAGTTGCGGCGGCCCGATACAAATCGCTTCATCGGCAAAACGCACGTGCAGCGAATTCCGGTCTGCCTCGCTATAGATGGCAACTGAGCGGATACCGAGTTCCTTGCACGCGCAAATGACGCGCAAAGCGATCTCTCCGCGATTCGCTACCAGAATTTTCTTGAACATAAATTTGAAAACTATCAGGAGTCGGCTCTTGGCAGATCAACCGGCTGCCCACCAACATAGGGGTTTCCTGATGGCTGAGCGCTGACGGCTGAGTGTTAAGAGCTTATTTTTTTGGACGGACGGCGAACAATTCCTGGCCGTACTCAATGGGCTGGCCGTTGGCGACAAGTTTCTTGACCAACTCTCCAGCCACGTCACATTCGATTTCATTCATCAGTTTCATCGCTTCCACGATGCACAAGAGCTGTCCCACTTCCAAGCTATCCCCAACTTTCACAAAAGGAGGCGATCCTGGCGAGGGCGACTCATAAAACGTGCCTACAATCGGAGATTTCACGATATGCAAGTCGCTCTCTGGCTCGGGAGCGCTGGCGCTGGCGGCCAAGTTGATCGGTACGGGGGCCGAAGGAACGGCCGGGCCCGTCGGAACCGGCGCCGGGTGAACCGCGATGTACCGAGAGTCCGGCAACAACGCCGGCGGCGCTTCCGCTGCGCGCTTGATCTTCACCTTGACATCGCCGCGTTCCAACTCGAACTCGGCAATGTCCTTCTCGATTAAAAACTCGATTAGCTCTTTAAGCTCTTTTTGATTCATGTATACGGCGGGTTTCCGTTTTCGGTCACGCTACTCTTTGTTTCCGTAACGCTACTTTTGTCGTAAGCGGGGACGGGGGTTGCCGCGTCTCAACTTGAAATCTGGACTGCTAAATAACCACCAGCTCTTTGTCCCCAGGCGTTAAGACTTCGCAGCCCGAAGCCGTAACCACCACGACGTCTTCGATCCGAACGCCCCACTTCCCAGGAACGTACGCGCCCGGCTCAATGGTGATAACCATCCCCGGCTCCAGTTTCTGGGATTGCCCGGCTGCCAGTCGAGGCCCTTCGTGTATCTCTAATCCTAAACCATGCCCTGTGGAATGCGTGAAGTACCGGGCTAGTTTATGTTGTCGAAGCATGCCGCGCGCCGCCTCGTCCACTTCGGCGCAACTCACGCCGGGACGAACCGCAGCTATAGCTGCCAACTGCGCTTCCAGGACTGCGGCATACAACCGTCGCGCTTCCGTGGAAACACGCCCCACATGCACAGTACGAGTGCGATCCGAACAATAATCGGCGAGTATAACACCAAAATCACACACGACGAACCCACGGCGAGCGATAGGAGCCCTCGAAGCCCGGCCATGCACAATTGCCGAGCGCGCTCCCGAAGCGAGGATCGTCGAGAACGACATTCCATCCGCTCCGGCACAGCGGGCCGTATATTCCATAGCGGCGGCGACCTCAACTTCACGCACTCCGGGGCGAATCTCTTTGCAAGCGATCGCGAAAAGGCTGGCGCCAAGTTCGACCGCCCGCCGAATGCGCAATATCTCGTCCGCATCTTTCACCATGCGGGCACGCTCGATCAGCGGCGGCGCGGACCGCAGACGCACCTTCCCTTTCAGAGTCGCGGCAAATCTGTCGCGCACGCCCGCGGTAATCGAATCGGGCTCAATGCCTACTAATGCCAATTTCGCAGCAGAACGCCGTCGCCGGGCCGCAAGAAGCTCTGCCGCGGCCACCAGCGGAGACTTACGAGCGACGGCCACGCGGGTCCCTCTGACTTCCTGTTTCGCCTGGGTTCTATATCGTCCATCGGTGATGAGCACGGAGCCACGTCCACCAACCAGCAACGCCGCGGCACTCCCAGTAAAACCGCAAAGGTAACGGATGTTCGGAAGATGAGTAACCAGCAGCCAATCCAGATTATTCTCTTCGATCTCAAGTCGAAGTCGACGCAAGCGGCCGGCGTAATTCATGGAGAGGAGTGTAGCAAGAACCAGTCCGCAGTTCCTCGAGCAGCTAGCTTCGCGCAATAGCTACTAAACCTCGATCACGGTGCAAAAGCAAAACCGCCGTCCTATCGGCGGGTTCTCCGAGTAGGACGGCGGCTTGGATGGTTCGAACTTCGCGCCTATGTCTGAATGATGCGCGGAGTAATGAAGAAAATCAGCTCCTGGTTTGAAGTCTGGACCGTACGGTGTTTGAAGAGGTTGCCGAGGTAAGGAATATCACCGAGCAGCGGAACCTGCGCTACGCTCAGCGAGTTCTGCGTCTCGATTACGCCGCCGATCACAACCGTACCGCCGTCGGTGACGAGCACCTGCGTGGTCGCCTGCTGTGTGATCAGGGTTGGGTTGCCGCCGACTTCGTTGCCGAAGTCAGGAATTGTGTTCTCGACATCCACGTTCAGGAAGATTGTCCCTTCTGACGTGATCTGCGGAGTCACGGTAAGTCGCAAGAAGGCGTCTACGTAGGTAACGGTCGGCGGACCACCCAACTGCGCTGCCGTCACCACGGGGACGCGTACACCCTGCTTTACTACTGCTTGAATATTATTCTGCGTAACCACTCGCGGACGGGAAAGCACTTTCAACAAGCCGCGCGACTCGGCCATGGTGAGCAGAACGTCTACCCGCATGTTGTTCGAAAAATTGGTAAACTGCAGACCGCTGGTCGGTCCAGTGGCCCCCAGGTTCGAGAACAGCGGAACTTGTGTTCCGGAGCTCGGCGTACCCACTACGGGGTAGAGAGGATTTGGCACCGCTCCTCCGCCGACTATGATCGGCGAAGCTCCGACACCTTGTACGCCGCCAAGACCGGTCGTGCCGTTGCCCCATCCAAAGCCGAGTTGCACGCCAATGTCGCGAGCAAAACTGCGCGTGGCAGCCACGACGCGGGCTTCAATTTCCACTTCCTGCGTCTTGCGGTCCATCTGCTGGATGATGCGGTCAATTTGAGGCAGAACTGCGGGAATGTCAGAGACGATCAGCGAATTGGTTCGTTCATCCGCTACAACGTCCCCACGCTGACTCAGGAATTTCCTGACTGGCAGCAGGACATCTTTTGCGTGTGCATAGCTCAGGAAACGAGTGATGCTGACTTTGTCGACCGCCAACGCCTCTGCGTCAATTTGCGCCCGGCGGTTCTCGGCTTCCTTCTTCAACGTTTCAACGGTAGCAATGCGCAGTACGTTTCCGTCCAGTTGACGAGAGAGATCGTTGTTCTTGAGCACGATGTCCAGCGCCTGATCCCACGGCACGTCATCGAGCACGATCGTCAGGTTGCCATGAACCATAGGATCGAGCACAACATTCAGTCCGCTGATCTCGTGAATCAGGCGGAAGAAATCCTTCAGGTCGACATCCTTCAGATTGACCGAGATCGGTTCGCCGGTGTATTTCGCCCCGCGCTCCGCCGGTTTCTGTTCCATCTGGACTTTTTGCTCAGCCGCCAGGTTCACAGCCGGAGTAATCGTCGGGGTGGTGGCGCCAGCCTGCCCGATAGCAGCATTGGCAGTGGTCGCAACCAGTTCGGCCGCAGTCTTGTCGGCAAACCGGCCGGCCGCTTCCTGAGCCTTATCCGCTGGCTCAGCTGCCTTGTCGTCTTTCACGGAATACTTGGGTTCGACGAAAGCAAAAGCCGCAGGTTTCGCGGTATTGTCCAAGGCCACAGGTGCAGGAGTCGTCGTCGACGCGACCGGAGCCGGAGTTGCCGGAGCGGAGGTCGTCGGAACGGAGATCGTCGAGGTTGAGATGGTTGAAGCGGGAGAGACCGAAGTGGTCGCAGCGGAAGCCAGCGTCAGTTTCGGCGCGGCGCTAACAGCTGCCGATTTCGCGGCCGTCGCTGGTTGGCGACGAACCACTACGGCGTCCTTGGTCGGCTGGGGATGGATCTGGAGCACGAAGCCGCCGCCCTCTCGACCGGCCATCAGCTCATGCTGGCGACTGTCGGTGAGGTCAACCACTACGCGCGTTGTCGGCGGATTTTGCCCGTCCATGCCGACGCGGATGTCTTTGACGCCGTCACGCCCAACGCTGATTCGGCTCTGCCCCGTCGCCATTACGGTGTTGGGAAAGTCGACGACAATGCGCGACGGAGATTCGAGCGTCGTCATTTTAGGCGCCAGCGTCCCTGTCGCCTTGAACTCGACTCGTAATCCGTCCTGGCCGTTGGCAACCTCGAGCCGCTGCAACGCAGCGCTCGCCGCCCCCTTGCCCGTCACGTCAGCCGCTGATGCGATCAGTACGAACGCCATCAGCGGAACCAAGATGCCCAGCAGTTGCTTTCGCATTTCCCTGTCTCCCCATGCGAGGCCGTTTCGCCTCCATGTGTTTCCGATAAAGTCTTTCGAAAAAACCTGCTCTTCTCCGGACTACACTGCCGGAGTCGTAATCTTCTTCACTACTTCCCGCGTAAAGCTCTTGCCCAACCGATCCTGCAGTGTTTCCTGAAACACAATCGAGTCGCCCGTGATTTTCACCACATAACCGTTGAATACCGGATCGTTTTCCCGCAGGAAATAAGCCTTATTCAGTCCGTTGCTCACTACTGCGATGAAACCTTGTTCGGAGTGAACAACGCCGCGGAGATTGATGGCCCCAATTTCGAGGCACTTCTTGCCCGTGCTGCAACCGGAACCGCTGGCGTGACTCACCACCGGACTAATGAAGGGATCTCTTCGTCCGTTCGCGGCATACTTGCTGTCCGGAACAACCGACTGTTCGCTCGGACCGTTGTCGCCTTCGACGCCGGATGCAACGCTGTTGCCTGCAACACTCGGAGCGGCTTCAGGAACTAATGCGGTGGCTGGTGCTGAAGAAGTTGCGCCGCTTACAAGAACGGCTGCACCCCGGGGCTTTCGCACCGGATGCTTCGCGACCCGAACCGCTTTGACCCCAACTGCGCTCGACTGGACCGCAGCGTGTGGCGCGGCAGAATGCGGCGCGGCAGAATGAGCGGGGCTCGCGGCCGGAACGGATGACGGCTGAACGCCTAAAGCCTGGTTCGAAGCAGCCGTCTGCTGACTGCTCACACCGTTCATCGCGCTGCGCGTGTTCTGAATGATGCTCGGATTCTGGGCCAAGATCGCACCCGTCCCCAGTACGCAACTCAGAATTGACGTCGTAATCGTGATCGCTGGCTTCATCTTCATTGCGTCCCTCCTACTTCTTTACCGGAGCAACCGGCGTTCCGGGCTTGCCGGCGGCCGGCGGAGCCGGATCCAGGTCGTGACTGAAATACGTCGTGGTCAGAGCTGTCGCTACCACGCTCTCACCGGGTGCGTACTGATAGGTGTGCTTCGCCTTTGCTTGTCCCGGCGAGCGGGTCGAGGCCACCAGCAAGTTCGAGACATTTACGATGCGTTCCACTTTGCCCAGCCGGTCGAAAAACCCCAGCATGGAGTAATACGGACCGTCGAACTCGATCTCGAAGGGCACTTCCGTATAAAACTCTTTGGCAACGTATGGACGAGACGTATAGCGGCGGACTTCCACCCCAGCCTTGCGGGCTTCGCCGCTCACCATGCGCATGAAGTTGTCGATTTCTTTTTCATCCGGCACGATGCGCCGCTCGATTTCCAGCTGCTGTTTCAAGCTCGCCAGCTGACGCTCGATATCGGCCAGTTTCGGACGATAGGCTTCAAGCTCCGCGTTCTCGCGAAGTTTCGCGTTCAGCTTCACTTTCGCCGCGTCGTTCTGGTCGCGCTGCGACTTATAGACGGTGTAATAAAGTCCGCCCGTGGCCACAACCGCCACCAGTATCAGTACGCCCAGCAGCTTTACACCTGTGAGTTCGCCAAGATTCATAGTCGGTTCCGCCTTTACGACTTCGCCTTATCGGTCGCTTTTTCGCAGGTCAGCGTGAACTGAAACGCCTGCATGTCTTTCACGCTTTCGTCCTGATAACTTTCCTTGATTTCGATGTTGCGGAAGAAACCAGTCTTCTGCAGGTTCGAAATCAGATTGGCCACGGCATCGCTCGAGAGCGCCGTGCCGTCGATGGCAACGTTCGCGCCCTGATCCTGCATGCTGTTCAGCCACACCGCCTCGGTGCCGTTCACCGTATCCCCGATCATCGAGAGCAGGTTCAAGGGGCCGGTTTGGTTGGCGCGCAGCTGGTCAATCACATCGACGCGGCGCTTGTAATTGTCGGCTTGCTTCTGCCGCTCCATATACCGCACCTTGATGTCGGCCAGTTCGCGATTCTTCTGTTCCGCCAGCCGGGCCTGCACTTCGATCGCTTTCTTTTCCCGATCCAGCTGATACCAGTATCCGAAATTGATCGCCCCGGCGATCGCCAACACCGCCGCGACTTGCACAATCGGTCCGCCCAGATTGCCAAGATCGAAGCTTGGCATGCTGAACGCGGGACCCTTCTTGCTTTTCGATTTCGCACCACCCAGCAGATTGATTCGGATCATAGCTTTTCAAAACTCCTCAGGGCCAAACCCACAGCCACTGCTAACTGGCCGGCGTTCTGTTCGACCAGCTCCGCCCCAGCACCTTCCGCCGGAGCCAAAACCTTCTGAAACGGATTGAACAATTCAACGGGCATTGAGAACTCCTGGCGCAGTGCTTCCACCAGGCCGGGAACCTTGGCCGAACCGCCGGCCAGATAAATCTTCTCGATATGCTCGCCCGCCGCGCTGGCACGGAAGAAGTCGAACGTCTTCTGAATTTCCAGCACGATAATTTCCGTCACCTGCTGCAGGATCGGCGTCTTCGCGTCGTCATGCACCGTGCCCACTTTGTGCCCCAGCTTCAGTGATTCTGCATCGTCGAAGCTCAGGTCCAATTCCTTCTGCAGCGAATCGGTGTACTGATGTCCACCCACCGAAACGTCGCGCGGGAACAGCGGCGTCGTACCCTTGACGATATTGATGTTCATCACGCTCGCGCCCAGGTTGAGCAAAGCGACAACCTGCGTCGGCGCCGGCTCGTAGTTGAACTCGTAGCAGTTCTGCAAAGCGAGAGCATCGATGTCCACAATAGCCGGAGTCTTGCCGGCCATCGAGAGTACGTTGGTGTAATTCAGAATCTTGTCTTTCTTCACCGCCACCAGCAGCACGTCCATCTGTGGACTGGTCGCGTCGTCGGAAAGAATCTGGTAGTCAAGGTTGACATCGGCCAGGTCAAAGGGGATGTGCTGGGCCGCTTCTTTCTGAATCGTCTCGGCCAATTCCTGGTCGCTCATCGAAGGCAGCGAGATTTTCTTCACGATCACCGAGTGTCCGCTGACCGCCGTCGCCACAGCTTTCGACTTGATCGCAGTGTCGGTGAAGAGCTTGGCAATGGCGGCAGAAACCGTGCCCGAGTCCACGATCATCGAATCCACGACGATGTCGGGAGCGATCGGCTCGAGACCCAAATGCGCCACTTCGATCCCAGCCCGTGTCCTTCTGAGTTCGACGGCCTTGATGCTCGATGAACCTACATCCAGACCCACTATCGTTTTCGATCCCATTCCAAACATGTGCCCGCCCTTCTTTTGCTTTTGCGATTACGAAATTCGCCTACGGAGTACCAGCAGCCTTCACCGCTGCCTTGACTTTCTTTTTGCCCCGCGGTTCCATCTCCATCGACTGCTCTTCCATCCACTGATCCAGCTTCGATTTCTTGAAGCGCCAGCGATTGCCCAATTTAAACGCCGGAATTTTCTGCTCGTTCACGTACTTGTAAAGCGTGTCCGGACTCACTCCCAGATATTGCGAAGCTTGGCGAATATTCATTACTTCTCGCGAGTCGGCCATAAATATTTCCCTGCGCGTTCGTGTGTATTTTGGTGTGCTGAGCATATCTCAACCGGAACAGAGGGCCTCTCCAAGCGAATCTCCCGGTTTTGTTGGGTTTTATGGGGTTTTTCTGGATTTCACAAAAAACGAGGTTTCAGCGGGAGTCTACTGGTTGTATCTGTCGAGCGGGTGGGATCTACAGGTAGTAGTCAGCACGCAACTAGGTCATCAGTCACCCCAGTTTGAGTAACTAAGGTACTAGAGACGGTACGGAAGTACTTGGACGGGCGCGCAACTCACTGAAAATAAAACTGGGAAGCCGATCGTTGCTATTCGATGACCGGCACAATTCAGCGCCGTTTTCCCTTGTGATTTCGGAGAATCACTGGTGAAGCTTGCTCAAATCTCGTTCTTCAGTTCGCGGCGCCAAGCTTTATGGCTGCTCCCCGATCACCGTGATCTTAGTATCCGTCCTGAATTTTCTGTAATCGCGATAGGTCTGCTCAATATCTTCGTAATAGCTTTTGAATAATGCGACTCGCGCGTCGAAGTGAACCTGCACATGCTTAGGCAGCCAAACTTCATCGTTCACCCGCGTCAACTCGACCACCACGTGAGTGCCTTTGTGAATTCGCGCAAGCACCCAGCCCACCGAAATCGTATCGATCGCAGTGATGTCCAACTTCACCCACGCGTCGTCCGCCTTGTCGATCCACACCCGTCCGTGGAATCGATTCAGAATCCGAGCGCCAGAATTCTTCGGCTGATAGCCCGGTCGCGGCTCACCTTCGAGCACCCACGTGTCGCGTCCGTTCAGCACCTCGGAGCCAATCAACCGAAAGTCAAACGCGTCGGCAACCTCCAGCACAAACTTCCGATCTTCTTCCCGCTCTTTTGCTTCTTTCTCCAGGCGCTTTCGCCGATCGCCATCCGACTCGTTCTTGCGCTTGTCGATGACCTTCTGGATCTTCTCGTCTTCCTTCTTCACGTCGTCCGCTGAAAGCGATTTGTCATTTTTTGCAGTCAGCCGTTCGACGGGCTCGCCATATATTTCCAGAACCTCTGAAGTTCGAGTCTCAGTCTTCTTCACTTCGCCGTGGCCGTTGAGTGTGTGCTCTTCTTGACGCTCGATATACGTGTAATCGCGCTGCTGCTTGTCGTTTTGGATGTCTTTCTCTTCGGCCCGTCGCAGCAGTTCACGAATCTGCTCCGAGGGAACAACTCCCGCTGCATCGGGCTTCAGATCAAGGGGAGGTAAGACCGAGATTGCGGGGCCAGAAGCGAGGTAGAAGATGCCGCGTCCTGACCAAGAACACTGTGCGTAAGCAGAGTCGAAGTAATCGCGAAGAAAAGCCAAAAACGCATAATGTGATCTACGAGTCAAAACGATGCGAGGTTCCTGAGAAACCGGGGTATTTCCATACCCGCGCGCTGCTAACGCTTCTTCTCCGCCCGCTCCAGGCACCCCGCCCGGAATGACCGTCCATCCAGTCGATGCAACCGCCGCACTTGAGCGCCACTCAGCAGCGGATAGTGAGAAATCGTCAACAGATATTCCGCCACGAACCAAACCGGCGCCTCGGTGGTCATCCAATCCATGGAATCGAACCGCCGCATATGCACCGGCCGAGAAAACGTCCGCAGAGTCCGCTCCCCGCGTAGATTGAAATAAGTGTCGAAGTAACTCATCGCGAGTTCGCGCAGCGAGCGATAGACCGGCTCGCGGTAGCGGCATCCGGTATAGTTCGACTTCGCCAAAGCTCCCCAGTGCCCGTCAACGCGATACACGGCAATTACGTGGTCGGTATCGTGTTCAGCCTCGAGATCAAGAATCAGCGGAGGATACCCGATCACGCGCAGCGCAGCCGCCGCGAAAAGCGCTCCCTCGTAGCAATGTGAAGTATTCTCGCGCAGGACACGCCGCGGAGACCAGGCACTATCCGCCAGGTGATAAGGCATGTTATCCAGCATCCGCTGGACTCCATAAGGGGTCTTCAAGCTGCGAAGCTTACGGAGTTCGGAGGGAGTCAGTCCTCCGAAGCCAGGAACGTTCGTGTCGGAGCGTTTAGTCATCCTCGGCGTCGATCATCCATTGACTCAATACAACGCGACTTCATCCCAAAGAGCTCCTCACAGCAACGATTCTATTGAAATATCTCTCTCAGCTCCCGGGCGCTATCAATCATTACATCGGGAGGTACTTCCCCGAGCGATCCGGGAGAAAATCCATAAGTCACGCCGCAAGTCCACATCCCCGCATTGCGTCCCGTCAAAACGTCAATCGACGAGTCGCCGATCATCAACGCCTCGTCCGCAGCCACGCCCGTTTCTTCGAGGATCACGCGCACTCCCAACGGATCCGGCTTCTTGGTAGCAAAACTATTGCCTCCATACACGGATCCAAAGTAGTCCGCCAGACCGAGCGCTTCAACAATGGCCCGCGAAGGATTGACCGGCTTATTCGAGAGCACGGCCATCAGCCGGCGAGTTCCATTTTCAGGTCGAGCTAAGCCGGCCAGTACCTCTGGAATCCCTTCATAAACCGTAGTGTGGTCCAGCTTATGCGCCCGGTAGTAGTTGAGAAAATATTCCAGCCCGCGCCGCAGCAGCGCCTCGTCATCGGTATTTTCCAGCGCACGCCGCACCAGCGCTGGAGCTCCGTCCCCCACGTAGCTGGCGATGATGTCGCCATCCAACTCAGGCCGGCCAAGATGCCGCAACGTGGCATTCACCGAATGAATCAAATCCAGCCGCGAGTCAATCAGGGTGCCATCCAAGTCAAAGATCAACAGGCGAATAAGATGCGGATCAAACCGGCGCGAAAAACGAATCATCGAATTTGAGGATAAATCAGTTGCCGGCTATCTGCTGTCAGGTTTCGATCTGCCGAGATTTCCAGAGACCTTGGACCTGCGACCTGATTTACAATAATCCGGGGCTCAGCCTCCGCGGAGTGAACAACGCAGCATGGCCACGACCAAAGTCGATCCCAAGCTGAACGAGAGTATCGCCAAGAAGGCCAAAACCTACCAGGGCCTTACTGGCCAGCAACTCATTCATGCCTACCGCATCATGTTCACCTCGCGGCGCGTGGATGACCGCGAGATCATCCTCAAGCCTCAGCAAAAGGTTTTCTTCCAGATCTCAGGCGCTGGCCATGAAGCCCTCGGAGTGGGCGCAGCATTTGCGCTGAAACCTGGCTACGACTGGTTTTATCCTTATTATCGCGACCGTGCTTTATGCCTCGCTCTGGGCGCTACTCCTTACGACATGCTGCTCGGTGCCGTAGGCGCGGCCGATGATCCCAGTTCCGGCGGCCGTCAGATGCCCTCGCATTGGGCTTTCAAACAACTCAACGTCGTTACGCAATCCTCCGTTATCGGAACCCAGATTCTCCAGGCAGTCGGTTGTGCCGAAGCCGGACGATATTTTTCGAAGCACCCCAACGCCGCTCGAAAAGCTGATGGCGATTATCGCCAGTTCAAAGACGTCGAGTTTCACGGGGACGAAGTGACCTACGTCTCGCTCGGTGACGGCACCACCAGCGAAGGCGAATTCTGGGAGGCTCTGAACTCCGCCTCCAACCTGCGCCTGCCCGTGATTTTCTGCGTGCAGGATAACGAATACGCGATCTCAGTTCCCGTCGAAGTACAAACCGCAGGCGGCAATATTTCGCGTCTCGTCTCCGGATTCCCCAACTTCCATTTCGAGGAAATCGAGGGAACGGATCCTATCGTGACCTGCGCCGCCTTTAAACGTGCAGCTGATCATTGTCGCGCTGGTCATGGACCCGCCTTCGTTCACGCTCACGTGATCCGCCCTTACTCACATTCCTTTTCCGATGACGAGCGCTTGTATCGCCCCGATTCCGAACGCCAGGCCGACGCCGCCCGCGATCCCGTCCCGCGACTGCAGATGTTTCTGCTCCGGGAAGGCATTCTCGACGAAAAAGGGATCAACAAAATCGAGAAGGAAATCGAAGAGGGGATCCAGGCCGATGCCGATCGCGCTCTGGCCGCGGCGCTTCCGCAACCCGAATCGATTTACAACTTCGTGTATTCCCCCGACCTTGATCCAAAGTCGGCAGCGTTCGATACCGCTCCCGCCGTTCCAGCGGCCGAGGCTGGCGCCGACGGTAAGCGTCCTGCCGCCCAGAACAAAACCATGGCCGATCTCATCACCGCCACTCTGCGCGATGAAATGCGCCGCGATGAGCGCATCGTAATCTTTGGCGAGGACGTAGCCGATGCCAGCCGCGAAGAATACCTCAAGCGCAAGCTGGTCAAAGGCAAAGGTGGAGTCTTTAAACTAACGTCAGGCCTGCAAATGGAATTCGGCTCCGACCGTGTCTTCAACTCTCCCCTGGCCGAAGCGAATATCGTCGGCCGCGGCACGGGCATGGCCACGCGCGGATTAAAGCCCGTCGTCGAAATCCAGTTTTTCGACTACATCTGGCCGGCGATGACCCAGTTGCGCGACGAACTCCCCACCATCCGCTGGCGCTCCAACAACGCCTTCTCGTCGCCCATGGTCATTCGCGTCGCTATCGGCGGTTATCTCACGGGAGGCGCAATCTATCACTCGCAATGTGGCGAGAGCATCTTCACCCATACTCCCGGGAATGCGAGTCGTGTTCCCATCCAACGCGCTCGATGCCGCTGGACTGCTGCGCACCGCCATCCGCTGCGACGACCCGGTTTTGTTTCTGGAGCACAAGCGCCTCTACCGCGAAACCTACGGACGCGCACCTTATCCCGGCCCCGACTACATGGTCCCATTCGGCAAAGCGAGAGTCGTGCAACCGGGAACGAATCTCACTGTGATCACTTATGGCGCGGTCGTTCCACGCGCGTTGCAAGCCGCGCAAAAACTCGAGCGCGAGCATGGCGTCAGCGTCGAACTGATCGACCTGCGTACACTCAGTCCGTTTGATTGGGATGCAATCGCGGCGTCCGTGAAGAAAACCAATCGCGCCTTGATCGCCTACGAAGATTGCCTAAGCTGGGGATACGGCGCCGAAATAGCCGCCCGCATCGCTGACCAACTCTTCCATCATCTGGACGCCCCGGTAAAAAGAGTGGCTGCAACCGATACATTCGTCGCCTATCAGCCAATCCTCGAAGACGCAATCCTGCCCCAGTCGAGCGACATATTCCGGGCCATGAAAGAACTGGCGGAATTCTAGGTTCCGAATCCTGCGCAAACTCAGGCTTTCCGGGCCCTTGCGGACCCTCCGCCCTTCCCAAAATTAAATCCCCAAGGGCCGCCGCCAAAACAAACCAACGCAAAAGCCATCGCGGCCAGTGCCAGCGGAAACTCATACCCGCCCGCGCCCATCAGGCCATTCTTGAAATGAACTTTCCAGATCGCCACGCCCATCTCGATCACAAAAGCCAGCGCAAAGAAGCGAGTAAACAATCCCAGCACGATTCCGATCCCGCCAAAGAATTCCGTCCCCGCCGAAAGATACGCCAGCCAGCGGGGAAGGCCCAGCGATCCGACCATGTCCATGTGATGATGAAACCCGCCCCACAGCTTGTGATAACCATGCGCAATCATGATCGCGCCCAAAACAATCCGCATCACAAGCAGCGCCAGAGGCTGCATCCGGTTCAGAAAATCCAAGTTCACCCCCAAAATCAGTGAACGGATAAGGTAGCAGAATGGCGGTTGTCAGGTCTCAGGTCCCGACGAAAATCTGCCGCCGGTGGGGCGAAGGCCTCCTGCCTGTCCGTCTCTTAACCTGTTTTCCTGATACCTGACACCTGAAAGCTAAGACCTGTCGCCTCGAGACCCGTTTACCAGGTCGAGTAGGCCTTCCCATTGCTCCCTATCTGATTCGACCCGCTGTGGACGCCGATAATCCCGCCCCCATCTTTCTGATCCAGCGACATGATGACGCCATCTCCCGATTCCGTCTCCCAGGTATCGTTGCGGCCAGTAATGTCTTCCGGAATCTCCTTGAAATACTTCGCCGTCCGTAAGTCATCCAGCGACTCCGGCGCCTTCTGTTTGTCCTGTGTGTACTGAAAGATCACTTTGTTGAGCGATTCCAGATTCTTGCGCAGATTTTCTTCACGCACCCGCTGCATGCTGTGGCTGTAAATAGGCATGGCCACTCCAAGCAGGATGAGAATGATGCTGATTACCACCATCATCTCGATCAACGTGAATCCGCGATCTCGTTCGATAGCTATGCTCTTCATCAGCGGTTCTTGGCCCTGTCCTGATCTAATGCGTCCAGCTCGAGTAGGGAGTACCGTCGCTAGCGAGCTCATCGGAGCCGCTATGCACGCTCGCAATGCCTGTGTTGTTTGGATCCCACGCATCTTGCGGATCTTCATTTTCCGTATGCCAGGAATCTGCTCGGCCGGTAATATCATCCGGAATAAATTTCATATATCCCGGCACGAGATCCTCTAGTTGTTGCGGAGCGTGTTTTTTGTCGAGTGAATATTCCTGAATCACTTTGTTGAGCGTGGCCAGATTTTGATGAAGGCGGGCTTCCTTGGCGCGAAGAATACTCTGGTTGTACATCGGCAGCGCAATCGACATCAGCACCAGGATCAGGCTGATCACCACGACCATTTCGATCAGCGTGAACCCACGCTGACGAAACTTGCGATGGCGTAACTTGCGCTTACCGGCTTTGGACGTGCATCTCATCTACCAGTCCTTATACTTTGTGCCGTCCAAAGCAGCTTGATCCGACTTGGTGTAAACGTCGAACACGTTCTGCCCGCCCCAGGAGTCCGAATCTTTGTCGTCCTGCATGGAGCGCATGCCCCACTCCGTCTTCCCCGTCATGGGGTCAACCGGAATCTTGCGGAGAAATTTCAGTTTCTTGCCGCCAACGTCCACCCCCGCAACCAGCGTGTCCAGATCCGGTGGCCAGTTCTCGGATCCCACCTTAGTTTGGAAAGCACCTAGATCAGCGGCAGATTTATAGCGATCAATCCCGTCGCGGATCATCCAGAGGTTCTCGCGGAGTTCGTGCTCGCGCTCTCTTTTTGCCGTGTTCTTTGCAAGGGGAACCGCCATCCCGACCAGGATCACCAGAATCCCGGTTGCCACAATCAACTCCAGCAACGTAAAACCGCGTTGTCGCCGCGCACCCACGAGCTTGGATCTTCCTGCCATCATCAAATTCACAGTCAATTTCCGAACTCTCTCAAAGAGCATTTCAGCCGTCTCGAGGCTCTAAGACCCAAGACGTAAGACTTGCTCGCCTACTGAATCGTAATCGCCGCCTGCGCCCCACTCATGGCAATCGGCTGCATCGCAGGATCTCGCGCTCCGCCGCGGGTGATGGTCAGCGCCGATTGGCCCGGACCCTTCGCCATAAATGTCAGGGTCACCACCGCGCCCTGTCCCGAAACGCCGCCCGCTCCCGGAGGCCGCGAGGCCGTGATCTGCATCGTCCCGGTCAGCGGATCTTCGCGATGCGCGACCGTGACCAGCTGTCCATCCTGCGAAAGGAATCCGCCATTGGAAACATTGACTACCTGCAATTGATTCGGATCGTAATTCAGTTGCACCGGCACCGAATAAACGTTCTGTCCGCCCGAAACCATTACATTCACGGTGAAGGTTGAGCCCTTAGCCTGGTTCATGGTGGGAGGATCAAACATGAAAGCTCCGCCAGCCGCTGGACTTTGCGGAGTCTGTACCGGCGCGGCCGCCTGTCCCGGCATCGTTGGCGTTGCCGCCGGTGACTGCGGAACCGCAACTGGAGCAGTCTGTGGACCTGCCGCTGCCCCGCCAGCACCCGAAGGAGCAGCTGCGGGCGTCGGGGTGGCAGGCGCGCTTGAGCGTCTCAGTGAAATTGCATTCGCCGTACCCACATCGATCACATCGACATTGCCACGCGAACCTTCAGGCCCGCGAATAATGTGCGGAATCACAACGAATACAATTTCGTTCTCGGAGTGGTCGGTGTTGGTCTGCGAAAATAGATATTTCAAGATCGGAATCGATGCCAGCCCCGGAATCCCGGTTAACGCTTTCGTCTGCTGGTCTTCCATGATGCCGCCGATCAAGTTGACTTCGCCATCCTTCAGGCGAATTTCATGCTCGATCTTGCGCTGACCGATGACTGGTTGGCTGATGCCGCCGATGCTCACATAAGAAGTTACCGCCGAGACGTCCAGCGACATCTTCAACGAAACTTCGCGCCCCGCATGCACCCGCGGCGTGATGTCGATGTTCACGCCGACATCGAGGTACTGAAACTGCGTGTTTACCAGCGGGTTGATGCCTACTCCGCCAATACCCGGCTGGAACGATCCCGTCGCCACCGGCACGCGATCGCCGATCTTCAAAGTAGCTTTCTGACCGTCCAAAGCGCGAATCTGCGGATTCTGCACGATCTTCGTATTGGTATCGCTCAGCAACGCCGTCGCCGTCATCTGCGGAATCGTAACTTGAAAGTCGGTCGCATTCAGGCTGGCCAGCGTGTTCAGGTTGATGCCGGATCCGGTTGAACCCGTGGTGGTGGTGGTCGTTCCCGTACTGCCGGTGGTCGTCGGGGTGGTTGTGATATTGGGCTGCAGCTGCACCGAAACACTGGTCGGCGGATTGATGCCGAGCGTATGCATCTTGTCTTTGCTGACCTGCATGACCGCGACCTCGATCAGCACTTCCGGTTTCGCCTTGTCGAGATCGTCCACCAGCTTCTGCGCCAGCGCCACCTGATCCGGCGTGCCGCGTACCACGATCGCTCCCTGCGAGGGCAACTGCTGAATGCGGCTGACCTCGAGGATCGTTCTCATCGCGTTCACTACATCCTGCAATTCGGTCGGCTGGGAAAGATTCGAAAGATAAAAAGTTTTAATGACGTTTTGTTCCAGCTCTTTGCGCTTCGCAGGATTGTCTTGCGCGACAAAAATTGTGTTCGGCGTTACCGGACGCCAGAAGGTCTTGGTTTCAAACGAAATAATTTCCAGCGCATCTTCCAGCGACACGTTGTTCAGTTCGATGTGCACCTGGCGCGGCGTGTAGTCGGGATCGAAAAGTACGTTGATGCCCGCCAGCTTGCCTACCGTTTCGTAAATCACGTTCGATTTCTCGGTCGACTTCAGCGTCATGGGCAGGTTCGAAATCGGAGCCAACTCCACTGGTCCCTGCGCCGATTCCAGCCGTTTGCGCAGCCCCGACGTAGCCTTCTCCAAAGCCTGTGGCTGTGGATTCTGTCCCTCCTTGATCATCTGCTGCGTGCGCTTCAACTCCTGCTGCGCGATAAACGACGAGGGATCGATCTCCAACGCCTTCTGGAACTGCACCAGCGCTTCGTCCAGTTTGCCAGCGTCGCGCATGAGCTGTCCCCGATGCACCAGCGACGCTGCCGCATAGAACCGTGTCCGCTCGAAAGCGGTTCGATATCGGAGGTCTTTCGGTTTTAGATCGTAGGCCTGCTTGAACAAGTCAAAGGCCTGCTCGTAATTTTGCCGCGCCTCAGCATCGGCGCCTTTGTCGTAAAGCACCTTGGCGGAATCCACTGTCTTGGCAAAATCAGGAAGCCTCAGACACAGCAGCAGCAAAACCAACAGAGCCGGACGGATCACACGTTTCATCAAACAGTCCTCATAAAATATCTCCAGCCGGCGGCCACACCCGCCCTAACTCACCCCGACACCCGAGTCAGCACAGCCGACCGGGTAGGACCGGGCTATTCCTAGCAAAAAGTACCGGAAAATCGGATTATAGCATCGTGGTAACATGCGTCCGAAGTGACTGGCGTGCGGACGTTTACACTCATTGGTACAGGTCCCAAAGTGCGTTCTTGGTGTTCCGCTCCCGGTCCTCGCTGCTGATTCAACCTACCCCGAGCTGGAGACTACGAACCAGGAACTTACACCTGCCTTCGTGGTACTTTCTTCAAGAGCTCCTACGCACCCATGGCCAAGCAGACCGTCCATCAGACCCAGCCGAATCGGGAGAAAAATCCGCGCCGCCAGCCCACCGCATCTGGCGAAAAAGATGTCTCAGTAAACAGGAACGCGAGCCATAACTACTTCTTGCTGGAAAAATTCGAGGCTGGCGTAGTTCTGACCGGGACCGAGGTCAAGTCCGCCCGTACGGGCAAGACAAATCTGAAAGACGCCTATGGCCTGGTCAAAGACGGCGAG
Organism: uncultured Acidobacteriaceae bacterium; assembly: GCA_963807725.1. Classification (GTDB taxonomy): domain Bacteria; phylum Acidobacteriota; class Terriglobia; order Terriglobales; family Acidobacteriaceae; genus Acidiflorens. The sequence goes on along the minus strand of CAWECL010000008.1, from coordinate 6,819 downwards.
CTCTGGCTACTGAACGCTCACATCAGCCCTTACGATCACGGGAGCTATGCTAATCATGCCGCGCTCCGCACTCGCAAGCTCCTGATTCACAAAGAGGAAATCCGAAAGCTAATCGGCAAGACGCAGCAAAAGGGACTGACCCTCATCCCCACTCGCATGTATTTCAAAAATGGAAAAATAAAAGTAGAGCTAGCCCTGGCCAAAGGCAAGCAGCAGTGGGACAAGCGAGAAACCGAGCGCCGCCGCACTGCCGACAAAGAAGCCCGCGAAGCCGTGTCCAGAGCAAGAAAAGCTTAGGGCCTCGCTGGCACCTCTTTCGGTATCCGGATTCCATTGCTCACCCAGAGTCCTACATCGATGTTGAATTTCATTCCGGACATTCATTCCGGACAGAGGAGGCGGTGACGTTCCGCATACTCGACCTGGCTGCGGAATCTGAGGTACCCCCCCCTCCCCCCTCGGTACACTGGAATCAACGCTTTAGCGGCAAATACGAGCAAGATCTATCAAAGCACGGGAGTTAGAGTCATAATCTTGACAAGATAGGAGTTAGGTCGGGCCATAGCTCCCCCCAGCTTGCTTCCGTCGCTCCTGAAACTTGCCGTGGACGCGAAACATTCATGTTCGGGGCGGACTTCGATTTTCGCGCAATCTGGCTCAGAAATCCAGGATTGTAAGTGGCGAGAATTCCTAGATTTGCGAGAAGGAGACTCGGACACGGTGCGCGATTGAAATTGACCTTATCGTCCACTCAGTTGCACGTTTCCCCACCTTCCGTGGATACTGAATAAAGCCCAATCATGAAAACAAATCTATCCTCCTCCGCCCCGTCGCAACTGGAAACCGATTGCCTGGTAGTGATCGCGCTCGATCGAAGCGAAAACAATCGAAATGAAAACGACAAGGATCGAAGCAACAAGGATCGAAACGAGAAAGATCGAAACCAGAAAAGCAAACGCGACCAGAATAAGGAGTTGCCCACCGTAGAGAGCGCCGACGCCGCAGTCCGCGAAGCCGCCAAAGATGTGATCGCCAGCGGAGAAGCCACCGGCAAGGCGTTCGAAACTACGCTTCTCCACCATCCCGCGGGATTAAAAGCCAAGCGCTTGCTGGTCTTGGGCGCAGGCAAAGCGGCGAGTTTCTCCGCGGTCGAACTGCGCAAGCTGGCCGGAGCGGCCGTCCGCACATTGAAAGGTAAGAGCGTCCGTAATTTTGCATTGATCTTGCCCGAGAACGTTCCTGCCGCGGAGGCCGTGAGCGCCATCGTCGAAGGGGCGTTTGTAGGAGACTTCGATCCTGGTTATTACAAAAGCGATCGCAAAGAGAAGGACAAAGATCAAAAGATCGACACGCTTACGATCGTGGTGCCCGGCGACATCCAGTCCCTCGAAAGCGCCCTGCAAACCGGACGCATCGTAGGCGAGTCGCAGAACTTCACCCGCGACTTAGTCAACGAACCCTCCAACCGCATGACTCCAACCATTCTTGCCGAGCGTGCCAAGAAAATGGCCGAAGAAGTCGGCCTGAAGTGTGAAGACTACGGTGCCGACAAAATCCGGCAACTGAAGATGGGGGCTTTCTGGGGCGTCGCTCAGGGTTCTGACGAACCGCCCGCGCTTATCGTCCTGCGTTACGAGCCCAAAGACGCGGCCAAAGATGTGCATCTCGGTCTGGTCGGCAAAGGCGTCACCTTCGACACCGGGGGGATCTCTATCAAGCCCGCTGATGGCATGGAGAAAATGAAATACGACATGGCCGGAGCCGCCACCATGATCGGCACCATGCGAGCGATCGCGCTACTGAAGCCGAAAGTGAAAGTCACCGCCATCATCTGCGCCACCGAAAACATGCCGAGCGGCAAAGCGCAAAAGCCCGGAGACGTCCAGATCGCAATGTCCGGCAAGTCCATCGAAATCATCAACACCGACGCTGAAGGACGCCTGATTCTGGCCGACGGCCTGAGCTATGCCCGCCAACTCGGCTGCACGCATTTGGTAGACGCCGCCACCCTCACCGGCGCAGTAGTAGTAGCGCTCGGATATGTAAACGCCGGAATCTTCGCCAGCACCGACGAAATGTACGACCGTTTTGCCAAAGCCCTGAATCAAGCCGGCGAAAAAATGTGGCGTCTTCCGCTCGATGACGAATACAAAGAGCTGCTCAAGTCAAACATCGCCGACATGACCAACGCCGGCAGCCGCTGGGGAGGAGCCATCTTCGCCGCCATGTTCCTGAAAGAATTCGCCGAAGATACGCCGTGGATCCATCTGGACATAGCCGGCACGGCATGGACCGAAGAGAGCAAGCCCTGGATAGCCAAAGGGCCGTCGGGAATTGCTCTGCGGAGCCTGGTGGAATTCATAAAAGGATGGAGTCAGTAGAAATCCTGCCGTGGATGATGACCCGAGGCGAAAACCAGATCGCGATTAAAGCGCGACCAGTTCGGTTCCGTCGTTCCCCTTGTCCTGCCCAGGCTGCCCCAGTCCCCGAGGCCAGGCAAGATCATCGCGTCCTTCTGTGGGCGGCGGCGCAAGATGGTGCCCCCAACGAATGAAAGGACGTTCAATAAATCGATAACTCAACCACGCACAAAGGAACGTCATGCCCATTCCGAACAGGGGACGTCGAAGGATGGAAAATGCGGGCACGGAAACCGTGAACAGCTGCTGCCAGAGGTAAAGGCTGTAGGAAAGACGCCCGATCCATTTCATGAAGGGCAATTCCAAGAATATCGTTACCAAGGTCGTCGGTCCGTAAACCGTGCCGGCGATGACTAGAGGCAACAAGGACGATTCCGCCAGAGAGTAGCCGCGCGATTGCCGAGACAGGTAGGCCACCTGGATCGCCAAGTACCCTGCCACGCACAACCACCACATCCATGGCTTGAAGCTCTTCGAAAATGCGGTGCGAATGGACCCGTCGTCCAAAAGCAATGCTGCCAGGCAACCGATCAGGAGCGCATCGAGCCGCACGTCCGTGCGACAACCGAACAATAGCCCTGGGATCCATCGATTAAACGACTGGTGATGCAGATCCCAGGTTCGCCACAGGCCAACGAAAATCGCCCCCGACAGAGCAACCCAACGGGCTCGTGCCTTACCCACAAAGACAAGAACTGCCGGCCACAGCAAGTAAAAATGCTCTTCGACCGCGAGCGACCAATAGTGAACAGTGTATCCGCCCCAGCCTTCGCGGATCAGGCTTGGCGGCAAGTAGTTGCGAAAGAAAAAGAGCGAACTGCACCACTCCCACGGACTAACCAGGATCAGGCCACAAAAGGAAAGGATTCCAATCGCGATCAAATAAAACAGCGCCGGAGGCAGTATTCGGCACGCCCTGCGAACATAAAACCCGCCAAGGTTGATCTTTCCGTGCGCGCGATGTTCCTCGAGAAGGCGTGAGCAAATCAGAAAGCCACTGATGGCAAAAAACAGACTCACGCCGTTGGGTCCAGCATGCGTGAACCTCATCAGCTTTGGATAATGCCCGAGTTTCGGGTACCCCAAGCCATGGTCCAGCAAAACCGCGGCAATCGCGATCGCCCGCCAGCCATCTAAGGTAGGGAGATACCCGCTCTTGTGAGCTACTGTCACGGTTCGGTTCCGCTTCGCCATCGCGCTGAATCCTTTCCGAGCCAGGCCCTATCATAGAGCTATCGCTAAACTCGCAATGGATCTCCCCAGCAAAATCCGTACCCTGCCCACCTCCGCCGGCGTCTATCTCTACAAAAATGCCGAAGGCGAAGTCATCTATGTAGGCAAGGCCAAGAACCTGCGCTCGCGCGTTTCTTCGTACTTCCACGAGGGCCGCTGGGACGACGCAAAGACCGGGACGCTGGTACGCGAAGCGGTCGACGTCGACTACATCGTAGTAGCCAACAACAAAGAAGCGCTGGCGCTCGAAAACCACCTGATCAAGCAGAAGAAGCCGCGCTTCAACATCCTGCTGCGCGACGACAAGACCTATCCATACGTCAAATTGACCCTAAGCGAGCGTTTCCCCAGAGTGTATGTAACCCGCCGTCTCCGCAAAGACGGGAGCGCCTATTACGGACCGTACTTCCCTGCCAACCTGGCCTATCGCATCGTCGATCTCATTCACCGCCACTTCATGATTCCGTCGTGCAAGGTGGATCTCACGCGCTACCATCCCCGCCCATGTCTGCAGTACTACATCCGGCGCTGTCTCGGGCCATGCGTCGAAGCGCTGACCACGCCCGAGATTTATACCGAAGCCGTCCGCGACGTGAAGCTATTTCTAGAAGGACGCCAGACCGACTTGGTCAAATCTCTGCGCGAGCGCATGTCTGAAGCCGCCGCCGCTGAAGAGTTCGAGCGTGCTGCCCGCTATCGCGACCTGATCTCAACCGTCGAGCAATTACAAGAGAAGCAACGCATCGCTTCCGTCGAGGGAGACGACGCCGACGTCTTCGGATACCACTATGAAAATCAGATGCTGGCCGTAAACCTCTTCCACATGCGAGGAGGAAAAGTACTCGATCGCAGAGAATTCTTCTGGGAAGATCTCCCCGAATTCGCTCAGCAAGCCGATCAGGCCGAAAACACCGATCAAGAGACGGGCGTCCAAGCCGGTCCCGCAGGCGACAACTTCCACCCTGCGGAATTCTTCTCCGCGCTGCTGAAGCAACTCTACCTGGCCCAACCCTACGTGCCGCGCAACATCTACGTTCCGGTCGGCTTTGAAGACCGCGAGGAACTGGAAGAAGCGCTAAGCGAACAATTGGCCGGCGAAGGCGGGCGAGCCACGAGAGTCCACATCGACGTGCCCACAACGCGGAGAAAAACGCGAACTGATCGATCTGGCCGGCACCAACGCAAAGCAGTCGTACGACCAGCGCTTCCGAATCATGAAGCCCAACGCCAAAGCCGTGCAAGAAGCGCTACAAGACGCGCTGGGCCTGCCCGATCCGCCGAAGCGAATCGAGTGCTTCGACATCAGCCACATTCAAGGTGCGGAAACTGTGGCCTCGATGGTGGTGTGGGAAGACGGCAAGATGAAGAAATCCGACTACCGAAAATTCATTATCAAAACGGTCGCAGGCGTCGACGATTTCGCCAGCATGCGAGAAGTAGTGACCCGCCGATACAAACGTCTTTGCGAAGAAAAGAAGCCCATGCCCAGCCTGGTCCTGATTGACGGCGGCCTGGGCCAGCTCCACGCCGCCGCGCAAGCACTCGAAGCGCTGGAAATCATCAACCAGCCGTTAGCCGCAATCGCCAAAAGAGAAGAGATCATCTACGTCTACGGACAGGAAGATGACCCCGTAGTTCTGGATCATCATTCTCCCGTCCTGCATCTGGTTCAGATGATCCGCGACGAGGCCCATCGTTTTGCGGTAACCTTCCATCGCAAGCGGCGGCAGATCCGTGACCGAGCCACTGAATTAAGGGAAATCCCCGGGGTAGGCGAATCCACCACCCGCCGGCTGCTCGAGCATTTCGGCAGCCTGCAAGCGGTGAAACAAGCGGATGTAGCCGCTCTTTCCGCGGTCGTGACCCGGGTGCAAGCGCAAGCGATACTGGAGCATTTCAAAAGTAGCAGCGCAAATTAGCAAGTAAAACTTGAGCAACTTTCCATGAACTTATTCGGCAAGAAAAAACCCGCTTCCGTAATCATGACGACCGGCCACTTCGAACTCGATCGCGACGGCCAAGTTGCCACCCTGCAATACACCGTAGCCGGAAACGTACTGGCCCTGATCCACAGCGAAATCCCCGAGCCCCTGCGTGGCAGCGGAGTCGCGACAACCTTGGCCAAGACCGCTCTGGACTGGGCGCGAGAACAGAAAATGAAAGTCGATATAGTCTGTCCCTTCGTGGCCGCGTTTCTTGAGAAGCATCCTGAATATTCGGATCTGGTGATGCACTAACCAAAGGCTTTTCGTTAAGCGTAAAAGCACTTCGCAATGCTTTCGCGACCCAGTCATGTCACCGCACAGGTGGGTCCCTAATTACGCTTCCGCATCTAGCGGATGTCTCACTGCTTAGTCGCCAGCGATGATAATCCCGGCTGCACTAAGTGCAATTAATTGCCACCAGCTTCGATTTTTTCCGTAATGAGCGCGATCTTATGCTAATGTTATGCCCGCTTTTATTTGAGAGACCCCCACTCTCAAGGTTGCAGGACCTGCTGTTGTGCTGCAGGCCGTTACTCGGAGACACACAATGAAAATTCCATGGCGTGCCAGTTCGGTCGTTCTAAGTAAGTCGTCCGCTCCGCACTTCGATGCAAAGTGGGTTGGGGGAATTGCCGTTCTTTGCCTCTGCCTGTTTTTTGCCGTGGCAACTAAGTCGCAGCGCATCGGGGCTTACGGCACGACCGCTGCGTCGAGCGGTCAGCAGGCTGTCGTGAAGGGTAAGAATACGCCCACCTACACCAGCTTCGAAGCTCCAGGCGCGGGCACGGGTGCGTTTGAGGGAACGCTCGGTCTGAGCATCAACACGGCGCAAGATATCACGGGATTCTACCTCGACTCAAAGACAGTGGCTCACGGGTTCGTCCGGGCAGGGACCGGTGGCGCGATCGTCACCTTCGACTCTCCGGATGCGGGCACCGGGAAGAATGAGGGCACGTTCCCCGCCACCATCAACAATGCGGGTACCATCGCGGGCAGCTACCATGACGCCAACGATGTATATCACGGCTTCGTGCGCACTTCGGCAGGCGTTGTCACGGAGTTCGACGCTCCCGGGGCAGGCACGACCGCGCATCGTGGAACGACACCAATCAGCATGAACACGGCGGGGGCCATCACTGGGGTCTACAACGATGAGAATGCGGTGCGTCACGGTTTTGTAC
>CAWECL010000007.1:0-230294 GCA_963807725.1 uncultured Acidobacteriaceae bacterium | reverse complement strand
GAGTTTCATCGCGCCTGCTGGCGTCATTCCTATCCTGGATGCAGGAGCGTAAACCAGCCGTCTTCGTAGCGGCCACATGCAACAACGTAACCGTGCTGCCCCCCGAACTGATTCGCAAAGGGCGCTTCGACGAACTCTTCTTCGTAGACCTGCCGAATCAGGCAGAGCGGAAGCAGATCTTCTCCATCCAACTCACAAGACGCAAACGCAATCCCGCTGACTACGATCTAGACAGAATTGCAGAAGCGGCCAAAGGCTTCTCCGGAGCAGAAATCGAATCTGCCGTCCAAACCGCCCTCTACCTCGCCTTTGGCAGAAACGGAGCTGTGGCTGGAGACGCCGCTAACCCCGTTTCCCCCGCGACACCGAGACCAGACGTGCGCACCGAAGACCTGCTAACCGCGCTCGGTTCCACCGTACCGCTCTCGATCACTCGAGCCGAGGAGATTGCCGAATTACGGAACTGGGCCAAGAACCGCGCCGTATGGGCAAGCACATCTCAGACGCAATAAAGACCGGGCCGGCGAAAATGTTCCAAAGAACTTAAGACCTTCCGCAGAATCGCTTCCTGTGGATTTCGAGTCATTGACTCCCAGCGCCCGCACGGGCTACGCTTTCAGCAATGGCAGTCATTTGCCCCGTAGCTGGGGTGTGCAATCCGGTTTGCGATCATTCCTCACCCGGCTATTTGCCTGCAAAAAACGTAGACGTTTCCCGTGCAACCCATCGCGACAAAGAACATCCAAGAGTGAGCCCAGTCCAAGCTGCAGGAGGCGGCGTCCTAATCCCATCCTAAAAAATGAAAAAAAGCATTGAACTCAGTCCAAACATCGAGACCCTGTTCGGCACCCGCGACGAAAACCTCCACGTGCTCGAAGACGGTCTGAATATCAACATCGATATCCGCTCCGACCACATTGACCTCGAAGGCGCGCCGCGTGACGTCGCCCGAGCCGAACAGTTATTCGCCGACTACGAGCATCTGCGGAAGTCCGGCCACCAGTTCGTTAACGGCGACCTGAGCAGCATGTTGCGCGTTGTAGTCAGCGACGCCAACGCCACTCTCCGCGGACTAGCCGAAGCCGGCCGCCAGCGCTCATTTGGACGACGTACCGTCCAGCCCAAGAGCCCCAACCAGCGGCGCTATCTCGAAGCCATCGAGCACCACGATATGGTCTTCGGCGTCGGCCCTGCTGGAACCGGCAAAACTTATCTAGCTGTAGCCATGGCGATCTCGGCGCTACTCAACAAGCAGGTCAACCGCATCATTCTTGCGCGCCCTGCAGTCGAGGCCGGAGAGCGTCTCGGCTTTCTGCCCGGCACCTTGCAGGAGAAAATCGATCCCTATCTCCGTCCTTTATACGACGCCCTCTTCGACATGCTCGATCCCGAACGCGTCGAGCGTTATCTTGAAAAAAACATAATTGAAATCGCTCCCATAGCCTTCATGCGCGGACGCACTCTAAACGACTCCTTCGTCATCCTCGACGAAGCCCAGAACACAACCTCTGAGCAGATGAAGATGTTCGTCACCCGTCTGGGATTCGGTTCAAAGGCAGTAATCACCGGTGACGTGACGCAGATCGATTTGCCGAATGCCCGCCGCAGCGGCCTGATCGAAGCAGTCGATATTCTGCAAGGCGTAAACGGCATCTCCTTCGTGCACTTCGACGAGAGTGACGTAGTGCGTCATCACCTGGTGCAGAGAATCATCCGCGCCTACGACCAGCACAAGACGCATCTAGCGGAGCAGCAGTTGTCGCTGCTGGAGCCAAAGCCAAGCACGCCGCAGTCAGCCGCGCTGCCGCCGTCGCCCGAGGAGCCGCACCTGCGTAACTAATCAGGGGTCAGGCCCAAAAGTGGTCATCTTCCAAAAGCGCGTCGCGGATCTCACCGAGCTAACCTTGAGCCGCTTCCTCGCCCGCGCCCGCCAAGCCGCTGGGCTAAAAGGCTCGGTCAACGCGCTGCTCACTTCGAGCGCCGAGATGAGATCCCTGAACCGCCGTTTTCGAGGCAAAGATAAGCCCACCGACGTGCTTTCTTTCCCGGCCGAACCTGGCCAAAAACCATTCGCCGGCGAGATCGCCATCGCAGTCGAAATCGCCGCTAAAAATGCCCGCGCTTTGGGACATTCTCTGGCCGACGAGGTTAAGATTCTGATCCTCCACGGAGTTCTTCACCTGCGCGGCTACGATCACGAGTGCGACAATGGGCAGATGGCGAAGCGCGAAAAACAATTACGCGCAAAACTCCACTTGCCGGTTGGCCTGATCGAGAGAACAAACGCGCAGGAAGAAACCAAACGGATCAAGAATAGGCAGATCAAGAACAAATAATGATCGGTGTCGGCATTATCCTCGCGCTTCTCTTTGGCCTGCTGACCCTGGTCTCCTACGTCGACCGCCTCTACCAGGAAATCGGCAAGTTTCTCTCGCGCGAATTTCAGGACAACATCGACGCCTTCGAACAGATCGTCGAGCCGCGCCTCGGAGTCACCCGCGAAAGAGCCTCGCTCTCCATGGCGATTCTGACTCAACTCGTCACCGCCGCTATCGCCATGATCGTCGGCTTCACTGTCTTTCGCGACCGCGCCTGGAGCATCTACGAAGTCCTCGAAGCAACACTTAGCCTCGTTCTAATCATCATCATCTTCAACCGTCTGCTGCCCTTCGTCTTCTTCTCGCGCTCCACCGGACGATGGCTCTCGCACTGGACGCTGCTTCTGCGCACCCTCATCTATCTCGTTCTTCCCGTCACTCTCGTTCTCGGATTCTGCCAGTCCGTCGCTGCCTTAACCCGTGAACACGCCGACGCTCAACCCGAAACCTCAACCGAAGCTGTCGATGCCCTCATCGAAGCCGGACAGGAAGAAGGCATCATTCAGGAGGGCGATCGCGACCTGATTCAGTCGGTGGTCGAGTTCAGCGGCAAAACCGTCCGTGAGGCGATGAAGCCGAGACCGGAAATGGTCGCTGTCCCTGTCGACTACACCGTCGAACAGATTGTCGAGTTATTGCGCGTCAAACCTTTCTCTCGCATTCCCGTCTATGACGGTTCGATCCACAACATCAAAGGCGTTCTGCACACGCAGGATGTGCTGCAAGTTCCCGACTCCGAGGCGCACACGCGCACCGTTGCAACATTGATGCGCAAGGATGTCTACTTCGTCCCTGAAAGCAAGTTAGTCAGCGACCTGTTGCGCGAAATGCAGCGCAGTAACATCCGCATGGCGATTGTCGTCGACGAATACGGAGGAGTAGCTGGCCTTGTCACCATCGAAGACCTGGTGGAAGAAATCGTCGGCGAAATCGGCGACGAACATGAAAAAGCGCAGGTAGTAAAAGAAAATGACCACTCCTATGTCGTGCCCGGCAATATGGACGTTGACCGCCTCGATGAACTCTTTGGCCTGCGTCCTGAAGGCCACGAATCTTCTACGATCGCCGGCTTAGTCAGTGAAATCGCCGGCAGGATTCCGAAGAAGGGCGAAGTCATCGAAGACGAAAGCCTGAAGTTCGAAGTGCTGGACTCTACCGACCGCCGCGTGGAGCGCGTCCGCATCACAACCGCCGAGCCCAAGCAACTGAAGTTGATTTGATGTGAGCGCTGATACTCCGACTGCACAGCGAAAGGTATTCAGGCGGCTTTCCATCGTCGCCGGAAATACGATTCAAATCTCTGGACTCGCGGCTGCGATCTTCCTCCTGTATGCTTCCCGATTTATTCACTCGAAACCCGCAGCCGTCGCGGCCATGATCGCAGCCTGGATTCTCCTGTACTTTTTCTGCCACGGCATCGCGCATTGGGCGGTCGGCCGAATTCTCGGAATTCGTTTCGCTTTCTATACCGTCGGAGGCACCGGCAATCCCGCCGGATATCCCGTCGCCATGCGATGGATTTTCGAGCGCCTTCCATTCTTCGGCGTCCAGACCGAGAAAGCTTCGATGCAGCGAGCCAGTCCACGAGCCAAAGCGATGATGTGGATGGCTGGAGTTACGTCGTCGATCGTATTGCCGAGCCTGGGCGCGGTCTGCGCCTGGAGAGCGGCCGTTCCCGGCAGCCAGATGTTTCTCATCTTCGCCGCGTTCTGGGCGATCGGAACATTCTCCAGCAACTGGAGAAGCGCGACCGGAGATTTCGCCAAAGCAAGGCGCGCGCTTCGTTCATAGCGAAAATTTCTTCAGGAATACCGGGGCCAGGCCCGAAGTGTTCGTTAAGTTCATGGGGGGTACCCCCCTCCCCCTAAAATAGGTTAAGTTGATGATAAGAAATAACTTAAAGGCAAAGTCTTCAAAAGATTGCACTTAGTTAGAGATTTCGCGGATTGGCGTGCACTTGCGGAGTGCCGGCTGCTTGCGTTTATTGTCAAAGACCGCCAGAAAGTTGAAGGGGAAAATGCGTTTGTCTCTGGAGACGGCCGCAATTCCCGATGATTCATTGTCATGGAATCATCGCTCCCAAAGGAAGTAGCTTTTTACGCTGCCAGCGCCTGAAACGAGATTCGTCCCCAACCCTTATTCACTTGCACCAGTCCCGCCCCACCGAGAAAATAAAAGCAGGTGCGGACGGTTCAATTGTCGAGGAACGGGGTGCCGTCCGGCAAACCTTGTTTGCCTTTGGTTCTATTCTAAATGCGGGTACAAGGCCTCTTTCGCAGGGTGTACGAAGGTGGATGAAATCCGCTGCCTGCGCCGCGGGCTGCCGTCTTCCTTCGATTTTCCGCTTTGGGCTTTCGCTTAGAGGACTGTCGATGAAATAGAATCCCGGTGTTTGTAATGTGACGCCTGAACATGGCGTCGAGGCCGGAGGTGCTCACCCTTCGAAAACGAAGGGTGAGGCAGCCGATTCCGCGATGGGTGCAAAGGTGGGCCAGCCCCCCGCTCACTTCCGTAACTCCACCTGTGACATTGGCGTCGAAGCGAACATTTACGCCGTTATCGACGCCCTGAGCCCCGTAGGAATCGATGGCACGTTGAGCGGCAGCCTTGTCATCCCCAGTCAGATTGTTCGCCGCAGTTTGAGCATCCGCCAGACTTTTCGCAAAAGCCTGATCGTTCTTGGAGTCGCATTTCGTGCTGTCCTCGCAGACGTATAGTCCGGTTGGGTCGGTGAGATTCAGCGGGTTGTTCAGGCTGTAGCTGTACGCATTCCAGCTCTGCGGGTTAAGACGGTTGACTCCGACGTTGCCAGGATCAGGAGACATGAACCTTCCCAAACTGCTCGCGTCGTACCTCGCCCCGAAGTTATCTAAGCCGGATTCGCTGTCGCGTTCTTTGCCGGTGTACTTGTAGTTTTGCGGCAGATCACCGTCATAGTCGTAAGAGGCGTACATCGTAGCCTTATTGAGCGGTGGTTACTTGCTCCGAGTCACTCAGCCGATATTTCACCTTGACCAAGCCGCAACCGCCGTACTTTTTGTCTTTTTTCTCAACCGCCCGAAACGTCCACTTCGGAACCACCTCCATCGCTGAGGCAAGGGCGAGAGGATACCCGGAAACTCCTCTTACACAAGCCACGGTCCCATCGGGCTGGAATCGCACCCGCAACACCAGAATTCCACTTGCCTTGGCACGTGGTTCGCCAAGCTTTAGCGGCACAATATGAACCAAATGGGAGCGCATCTGCTTTTCTGAAAGGCACAATATCGAAGCGCTATCGTCGCCCTCGGAGTGAGTTGAGCACTCGCAGCACTGCGGCTCCGGTCTGCTGCTCTCAGAAGATGACTGCGACCAGCAGAAACAAGAGAACAAGACTAGAAACAAAAGCATGGCACGCATTTTCACTGCTCCTTCTCGTTCTGGTGTGCTTCCTTTTCAGCGTCTGTGGTTTGTTTCTCCACTTCTGGCAGGCCATGCTTCGCGTTGTTTCCCATTCGACCGAAATCGCCAAGCAGGACGTGCCGCAGCTCGTGTTGAATAGTTGCTGGCACATCCGTTGAGTTGTTCACTACGACATCAGTGTCATCGTCGGCAGAGAACGGCGATGGCGAATTCTTTCCAGGCGGAAAAAACGTGTAGCCCTCGAAACTGGCGTCCTTGTCACCTGGCGTCATGCTCATGGTGCTCAGATCCCCGTATCCCTTCTTCGCGTCATAACTAACGCTCACCCTTACATTGAAGGAGTCCGTGGGTTTCAGTACGTCGATATTCGCAGTCGCGCTGTGGTCGTTGGCGAGCTTTTGCAGAGTCGCAAAATTTCCCGCCGAACCCTTGTAATCAGCGTCTACCGTAATTCCGTACTGGCCCTTCTTGAATCCGTTTTTCCCGTCCCCCTCAACCAGATGAACGTGGCTTCGATCTTCCTTCTTGAGACCGTTCTGCACTTGCGCGAAACACTGGGTCACAGTGGCGGAGCCACTACAGGTCCGCAAAACGACATCCATACCGGATGGATCGGTTAGCTTAAGGGGATTGTTCCGCACATAGGCATAGAGGTTTAGCCTTTGCGGGTCCAGCATGCGATCAGCCTTAACCCAAATCGGATCAGTCTGCATGAACCGTCCAAGACTCGATCCGTAATATCTGGCCCCGAAGTTATCCAGCCCAGATTCGGTATCGCGTTCTTTGCCGGTGAATTTGTAATGATTTGGATCGTTGCCAACCGTGGAGGGTATCAACCCGCCGTACGGATAGTAGTAGTCCTGTTGCTGTACGTTGCCTGAGGCGTCGGTGATGACACTGGCAGAACCGAGATGATCGGAAAAGTAGTAATGAACGGTTCCGCTGGGTCGGTCTACGCGAGCGATACGATCGTCATTGAAGTAGATGTATTCTTCGTTAATATTCCCACTCAGGTCGCTTTCGGAGAGCACTTTCCCACTCACGTCGGGCCAGTAGAGCGTTCCAGAAGTTTTTGCCATGCGGAACCCATCGGCATCGTAATAATAGCTCACGCCGGCATCGCTCGCGATTCTGTTCTCCGCATCGTAGGTCTCGGTATTGCCGAAGCTATCGGTCATAGTGTTCCCGGCGATGTCATAAGAGAAACCTGTAAGCCGGTTCTGGGCGGTGGCGGGTGCCGCATTCAAAGTTTCCCCGAAGCATCCACTATAACCAGACGGGTACGAAATGTTTGTTAGGTTGCTCCAAGGGTCGATGGTGTAGGTTTCCCCCCAGCATCCCGTACCTGTCGTTGTCGTGTTCGCCTGAGTGATGCGATTCAGGGGATCGTAACTAAATACCTTGGTGAGGCCGTTGGCATCGACGACTTGGAAAAGATTCCCGTTGTCGCCAGTGGTAGAAGCGCTGAAATTACAGCCTGTGTATCCGAGATACCGAGATGGAAGTCGTAGCATAGGTTAAAGAACACGGTTCGTTGAGGGCTCGACGGAATACCAGCGGCAATCGCATAGGGCTGCAGCCGGTCATTGTAGGCGATACCTCTGGAGATCACAGCACCATTTGTCATGACGGCTGGTGCACCATGCGGCGCGTAAGTCGCACCCGTTACATAATTCGTAGTCAGATCGGTCGCCTGAGTAGGACGCCCGGCATTGCCGGGTGCCCCATTCATTCGCGCCTTTGGCGAATGAGTGGGTGCTGCGGGCGGCTCTTCTCGTTAAACTTCTCTAGCGGACGGGGTTTGATTTCCGTCGCCCACTCCTGATGATTCACCCGTACCGCTCCCACTTCACCATAAGAGTATGCGCGGAAACTGCTCCATGCCCAGTGTTCTGGACGCTCCACTAAACCGCGTTTCACCGGATTGCGATGCATGTAGCGCAACTTTTCGATCCGTTTGCGCTCGCTCCAGACGTTGAAGTCGTAAAAACGCTTTTGCCAGACTCGATCGGTGGTCGACTCCCAGAGCGCCATCTGTTCCGCTGCAGACCGCGCCCACGTTCGGGGAAAGCGCCTGGCGAAACGCTGCTTGATGACCTTCATGACGACCGACGGATCGCCGATTTCTGGTTCGGTTAGGAGCAGATGGAAGTGTTCGGGCATGATGACGTATCCGTGCACGACGAAATGATATTTGCGGCGGGTTTGTTCGAGGATGGTCAGAAAGAGATCGCGTCGTTTTTTCGTATTCAGGAGAGCCTGGCGGCGATAGCAGCTGGCAGTTATGAAATGCAGGTGCTTGGCGCCATAATAGCGGCGGAGGCCGTTCGGCATGCCCCATAATAGGCACAAGAGGTTGAATGTGGCTGTGACCCCGCGAACAGCGGGATTGTGACAATGCGCCCACTCATTCGCAAAAGGCGCGAATGAATGGGGCACCCGGCCAACACGGATCAAAAGAAGGTTGATGCGAATACCCCAGACAGCGATTAAGGAGGATCAATGAAACTGTTGTTTGTGCTCGTTCTGATCGTGATGCTTGCTTCTGCCCAATCTGAGAGTCCTGGGGGAACGCGCTGTGTTCTCGTAGCGGGAGTCGGCTGCGGGAATTTGATCCTTAACAAGACAAGGCGTAGCGATTTCCTTGCCGATGCTGAGGCAGAGAAGCGGTACGCGACCGACGGCCTCACCTTCTCCTTCCGGTCAGGTGAGGTCCTTGACACGATAGTGGCTACTGGCAAGGACTTTAAGACGAACCTCGGCATACATCCGGGCGACGAGGAAAAACAAGTACAACGAGTTTATGGCACGGGTACGGTGGAAAAGGGAACGCTCTCGAAGGGTGACGTGCCGATCGGCACGATTGGGGACAGAATACTCTGCTACTCAGGGATTCGGTTCGTGATCGTCAAGGACAGAGTTTGGGCCATTGAGATTGTCCCGGCGAGCAAAGGGTAAGCCGTCGATCCGCTGGCCTTCCCCGCGCCGATTCCTCTCGCAATCCAGCTCCGATCCGGGCCGGGTGCCCCATTCATTCGCGCCTTTGGCGAATGAGTGGGCGCTGCGAGCGGCTCTTCTCGTTAAACTTCTCTACCGGACAGGGTTTGATTTCCGTCGCCCACTCCTGATCATTCACCCGCACCGCACACGCTTCACCATGAAAGTATGCGCGGAAGCAGCTCCATGCCCAGTGTTCCGGACGGTCCACCAAACCGCGTTTCACCGGATTGCGGTGCATGTGGCGCAGCTTCTCGATGCGTTTGCGCTCGCTCCAGACGTTGAAGTCGTAAAAGCGCTTTTGCCAGACTCGATCGGTGGTCGACTCCCAGAGCGCCATCTGTTCCGCGGCACGCCGTTCGGCATGCTCCATAATAGGCACAAGAGGTTGAATGTGGCTGTGACCCCGCGAACAGCGGGATTGTGATAATGCGCCCACTCATTCGCAAAAGGCGCGAATGAATGGGGCACCCGGCAGCGGCTAAGGAAGAACTGCTTCTACCCTGACCCTCACCCGCTCCCGAATCGCGCGTCCCAGCCGCCCAGTAGCGCAACCGGCAGGCACTCTGCTCGGCGGTCTGGATTACTCCGGCTTTGGAGCGATGTTCAGCTTTACCTGTGCCCCCTCCGGCAGATTTCGCGTTTGCATCGCGAGGTCAGCTTTAAATCGCATCCCCTCCAGAGGATTGCCCGCCCAAAGATTTTCGATCTTGTACTCACCCCCCAGGAAAAAGGGCGTCTTAGGCATGAGTCGCTTCCCGAGTGGCAGCGGCCCGTTCTTCTCCTGCCACTCATGTACGAACGGCCAGCCTGTTTCGGTTCTATAGTTCGACAGAATCACTCCGGCCCAACTCTCAACAGAGTCGGCCATGAAAGTGATTTGACCTGTCTCTGCGTGAAAGCGATGAACGCCGCTTCTCTTCTCAGACAAGCAGAACTGATCCTGCAAGATGTCCTCGGCAAAAAAGAGCAGGCCTTCGGCGAGATCCCCGTATTCATTTCGCCACAGCGATCCGGCATTCCAAGCTTCCAAGCCCGTCTCGGGATCGGAGGTTAGAGGGAACACGTGGAGAGCAAATTCAAAAGCATAGAAACCGTTCTTTTGCTCCAGCATGTGAAACAGTTCTGAGCCCAGAGCATATTCCCGAAGGAACTCTGGTGACACACTGGGCTTGGCTGCCAGTGATTCAGAGCTGATCGAGAGAAGTTTTTCGATACTTGTCATAGCTAGTTATTCTGGGGCTGTGGTTCTGGTGGAGGCGGAGGAGGCGGTTGAGGAACTACCCGTATTTGCCCGCCGTTGGGCACATCCCTTATCTGATTTCCAATGCTTGCCCCGGACCCTCTGTTGTCGGACGATGGGATGTTCTGCACGCTTGCTCCCGCTCCTCCTTCTCGGGTCACCGCGGGCCGGGTGCCCCATTCCTTCGCGCTTTTTGCGAATGAGTGGGTGCTGCGGGCGGCTCTTCTCGTTAAACTTCTCTAGCGGACGGGGCTTGATTCCCGTCGCCCACTCCTGGTGATTCACCCGCACCGCTCCCACCTCACCATAAGAGTACGCGCGAAAACTGCTCCATGCCCAGTGTTCCGGACGGTCCACCAAACCGCGTTTCACCGGATTGCGATGCATGTAACGCAACTTCTCAATCCGTTTGCGCTCGCTCCAGACGTTGAAGTCGTAAAAACGCTTTTGCCAGACTCGATCGGTGGTCGACTCCCAGAGCGGCGGTTGGCCCATCCTTCGCGGGTTTTTGCGAAGGGTGGGTGCCTTACTGATGGTACAAAGGGTACTAGCTTCTTAGTCTGCCGGCGCCTGAAACGAGATTCGTCCCCAACCCTGATGCCGCGCGCCCGCCCTCTCTTTTAAGATAGGGACTATGTTAGCCTCCGTGACTCGCCTTCGTGTCCAATCGCTGCGGTATTTTCTCCCATTTGTTTTGCGGACATTTCAGACGAACCGGCAGGTCAGCCGTGCGGCGGGGTTTTTGGGTGGACGCCTTCTGGTCGACGCTCATCTCACCTTCTGGACTTTGACGGTGTGGGAGAGCGAACGGGCGATGAAGTCCTTTCGCGGCTCCGGGCCGCACGCACGAGTCATGCCTCGCCTCGCCCATTGGTGCGACGAAGCCTCCTACGCGCATTGGGCTCCTACGGATTCTTCCGTTCCCACCTGGCCGGAAGCCTACGAACATCTGGTCGCTGAGGGGAAACTCTCTCGCGTGGATCACCCATCTCCCGATCATGAAGCACGCCGTTTTCCCATGCCTCGGCTGCAGCCTCTGATTGGTAACGACCTCAAGCCGGTAGGCTGAAGCCGAGAGCGAATTTTCCAGGCAAGGCAAGCGCGAGTGAAGGAACGTGATATCAGGACCGGCGCTCGCGGCTAGCTGCCAGGAGCCATAAGCTAGTACCCTATCCACATGTCCTTCCACTCCGGATTCGTTTGCATTCTGGGCCGCCCTAATGCGGGCAAGAGCACGCTGCTGAATGCGCTGGTCGGCGAGAAGCTGGCGATCATTTCTCCCAAGCCGCAGACCACGCGCAATCGCATTCTTGGAATCATCAACGTCCCCAAAGTGAAGTCGCGCGAGACGGGTCAGATCGTGCTGATCGATACTCCGGGAGTGCATAAGTCCGGCTCCTCGCTGGGCCGGAAGATGATGTCCGAGGTGCGCGAGGCGCTGGAGGGGTGCGAACTGATTCTGATGATTGTCGATGCCAAGAAGAAGTGGGACGCGGAGGACAGTTTCGTTCTCGATCTGGCGAAAAAGGCGGGCACTCCGGTTTTTCTGCTGCTGAACAAAATTGATCTGATCCCCGATAAGAGCAAACTGCTGCCGCTGATCGCTCAGTTTCAGGCGCTGCACGATTTCAAGGAGATCGTTCCGATCTCTGCACTGAAGAGAAAAGGTCTCGACGAATTGCTGGCCTTGGTTTTGAAGGCTCTGCCGAACGGCCCGCGGTATTTTCCCGAGGATCAGATTACCGATCAACCGGTGCGCTTTATGGCGGCGGAGTTGATTCGCGAGCATGTGTTGATGTCGACGCATGAAGAAGTGCCGCATGCGGTGTCGGTGATGATTGAGCAGTTTGAGGAGAGTCCGCGGATGACGCGGATTGCGGCCGTGATTTATTGCGAGCGCGAAGGGCAGAAGGCGATCTTGCTCGGCAAAGGCGGACAGATGCTCAAGAAGATTGGCACTGCGGCTCGGCTGGACATCGAGAAAATGGTGGGGAGCAAAGTTTTTCTGGAACTATTTGTCAAAATCAAGGCGGGCTGGCGCGATTCCCGCAACTTTGTGGAGGACTTGGATTGGCGGCGCCAACTGCAGCAGATCGGTGGCGCGGTCGATTCAGAGTCGTGAGATGGCGCTGGAGACTGGCTTTCGCCGTGCAGCGGAGCGTGGTCGGATCCCCTGAGTAACCCGCCCAGGGTAACGCGCGAAACTCCTTGAGGATGAGAATAGATTTGCATTCTTAGCGGGTTAGTCCCTAGAATCTGACAGCGCCTTGTTGCATCTCAAGTAGCGAGGCGAGAACCAAGCCTACAGCCGTTTATGGCAGATTCTTCCCCATCACCGGAAACTCCGGCGTCTTGCGCGCCGTGTCAATTCGACGCGGATAAACTTTCTCTCAAGTTGAGCGTCACGCTAGCCGGGGACCGCGATGCGGTCGACCCCGTGGTCCGCAGCGTGATGGAAGTGGTGCGGGAGATGAATTGCGCTCCCGGACGCGAGGATGATATTGAGCTGGCGTTAACCGAAGCGCTCGCGAACGCCGTGGTGCACGGCGCGAAGAGCGACCCTTCGAAGGTCATAGAGTGCGACGTGGCATGCGACGACAACCACGGGATGCTGATTATTGTGCGTGATCCCGGGCCCGGTTTCGATCCCTCCCAGGTCGCCGACCCCTGCAAGGGTGAGAATATTTTCTCGAATCACGGGCGAGGCATTTATCTGATCAATCAGTTGATGGATGAAGTCCAGTTTCACAAAAACGGGACCGAGATTCGGATGCTGAAAAGATAAGACTAGCCGCGTTTTACTCCTTGGCTGCAATCCCAAGACTTTTCATCTTGCGATAGAGATGGCTTCTTTCGAGGCCCAACACTTCCGCAGTGCGGCTGACGTTGCCGTGATTCTCATCCAATTTTTTTAGAATGTAGTCGCGCTCGTAGGCGTCACGGGCCTGGTGGAGCGTCGAACCTTCGGTGCCAGAAACCCTGCGCGTGGCATCGCGGTGGACCAACGGAGGAAGATGCTTGCGTTCGAATCTTGAGGTCGTCGGATTCATGATCACGATGCGCTCGATCACATTCCGCAATTCGCGGACGTTCCCCGGCCACGCGTATCGCATCAGGGAATCGATGGCATCATCCGTGATCTCTCGCGGGCGGCGTCCGTAAGCGGAGGCGAATTCCTTCAGAAAATGGCGCGCAAAAAGAGGGATGTCTTCTTTGCGCTCGCGCAACGGCGGTACGACGAAGGGCACGACATTCAGGCGGTAGAACAGATCCTCGCGAAAATTGCCTTTGGCAATTTCTTCCTCCAGGTCTTTGTTGGTAGAGGCGATTACGCGAACGTCTACGGTCACGGGATCGTCGCTACCGACGGGAATGAAGCGCTGCTGTTCGAGTGTGCGCAGAACTTTCGACTGTGTTTTTAGACTCATGTCGCCGACTTCGTCCAGAAACAGCGTTCCGCGATCGGCTTTGTGAAACTTGCCTTCCTTGTCGGCGGTGGCTCCGGGAAACGACGATTTGCGGTGGCCGAAAAGTTCGCTGTCGATGAGGTCTTCGGGGATGGCGGCGCAGTTCATCTCCACGAACATCTCATCTTTGCGCTGGCTCTGGGTGTGGATGGCATGAGCGACCAACTCTTTGCCCGTACCCGATTCGCCATAGATCAAGACGCGTCCGTTGGTCGGCGCCATGAGTGCGATTTGCTGGCGCAGCGCTTTCATAGGTACGCTGTCACCCACGATTACGCTCTTGGCCTGCAGTTGCTTGCGGAGGTCGAGATTCTCGTGCCGCAGGCGGCGAGCTTCGATAGCGTTTTTTACGAGGATCAGTGTCTTTTCGAGCGAGAGTGGCTTCTCGGCAAAATCATAGGCGCCTAACTTGGTCGCGCGAACGGCAGTTTCGATGGTGCCGTGGCCTGAGATCATGATGACTTCCGGAGGATCATCCATCTCGCGGATCTTCTCCAGCACTTCGAGGCCGTCGATTCCGGTTAACCAAACGTCGAGCAGAATCAGATCGTAGGTGCTTTTGCGAAGTAGATCGAGACAGTCTTCTCCGCTGGGACTGACGCTGGTTTTATAGCCCTCGTCTTCGAGGATGCCGCGCAGCGATTCACGGATGCCGGATTCGTCATCAACGATCAGGATATGTGGCATGAGTTAGCTTAACGCTTAGCTCGCCGCCGGAGAGCTGATAGCCTCAACCACGACGGGTAGTTCGATCACGAAGCGGCTGCCGAAGGGTTTGTTTTCTTCCACTCGAATCGAACCGTGATGATCTTCGATAATTCTGTTCACGATGGCTAGACCCAGTCCGGTTCCGCGTTGCTTGGTTGAGAAGTAGGGCAGAAAAAGCCTTTCTTTAGCATCTCGCGACACACCGTGCCCGGTGTCAGAGACGGCCAACTCGACCGCGTCGCGACTGGCCACAAGCGATGTCGAGATTGTAATTTCTTTGAGCATCGCGTCTTGCATTGCCTCCGCAGCATTGTCTACCAGATTGGCAACGGCGCGTTTGATCGCTTCGGGATCGGCCATTACGGATGGCAGATCGTGAGCGAGTTCCGTGCGCACGCGAATACCATCTAATCGCCCGTTGAACATGAGGAGGGCGGAGTCCACCAGCGTATTCAAACTTGCAGGCTGAGGACGGGAAGCAGGAAAACGGGCTAGCACCGAAAATTCGTCCACCAGTGTACGTACAGTTTCGACGGCCCTTTCGATGGTCTCGGCACAAGTGCGGATCACGTCGATCGAAGCGGCGTCGGGCGGAGTGCCCCTGGCTAGATGGCGATGGATGCGCTCGGCGCAAAGAGCGATAGGGGTTAGCGGATTCTTAATCTCGTGCGCTACGCGTCTTGCTACTTCACGCCAGGCCGCTTGCTTTTGGGCTCGCAGCAGGTCTGAGAGATCTTCGAACACGAAGACGTAGCCCAAGCCTTCTGCGGCGTGGCTCAACGCGGAAACTGTTACCGCAACATTCAATTGGGCGCGAGGAAGAGCCAGTTCGATGTTAGCGGCGGTGATGCCCATGCGGTCGGCTCGGCGAAGCAGCGGTTCGAGATCGGCGAGCACGTCGGCGGGGATCACGTCTCGCAGGGGTAGGTTCGTCAGGGTTGCCGGGCTGACATATTCACTTCGCTCCAGGTAAAACATACGGGAAAAAGCGGCATTGGCGAGCGTGACTCGGCGCGCGGCATCGACCGAGATGACACCGGTGGGAAGGCTTTCGAGCACGGTTTCGATGTAGCGACGTCTTCGTTCGAGTGCTTCATTCGCATGGCCGAGTTCGCGGCTGGAGGCTTCGATCTGATGGCGGCTGGATTCGAGTTGCTCCGCCATGCTGTTGAATGACTGGACCAGTTCGGCCAATTCGTCGGTGGCGCGGATATCGACGCGGTAGTCGAGCTGTCCTTTGGAAATAGCTTCCGTACCGGCGGCCAGCGCGGCTACGGGACGGTTGACCAGCTTCGATAGCAACAGCGCAAGCCAGGTGGAAGCGAATAAAACGACAACGGTCAGAAACAACAAGAATCCGATATAGGTGCGCCTAAACAATTTTCTTTTCGCTGCCAGTTCTATGTAACGCTCCTGGCTTGCCTGAATCTGCCGCGCGGTTTGCGCGAACTTCGGCGGCAGAGGCATGGCGACAAACACAGCGCCGTTTTTCATGGGGGTTGCAGCCACAATATAGTCCGCTTGGCCCCATTGAAAATGAGGGTGTTCGCCACGAAGTGCGGCCTGCGCCGGAAACCTCTCCTTCATGTCTGGCCAGTGTGCGGGCGGGTTCAGGCTGGCGACTACATTGCCGTCCTTCAGGGCAAGAACGAATCCGCCTTCGAGCGTCGGGACGTGCTCCTCAAGTTCCTCAGTGACTGCGTTGAAATTACCACTCTGGTAGGCAGACTGAAACTCATCTGACTGGGCGATGGATTGCGATTCAGAAGAAGCATTCTGACCCGCATAGTCAAAAAGGAGGGCGGACATGGCGGCGGTATCGGCGCGGACTTCTTCGACTGGCTGGGAAAACCATTTGTCGATGGATCGGTTCATCAGTCCGTAGGAGAACCAGAACATCGCGATGACGGGCAGAAAGGACAGGAGCAGGCTGACGACCACCAGCCGCGTGCGGAACTTGGAACCAGGAACGCCTGCCCGGCGTTCGGCATAGAGCTTTAGCAGGTTGCGTCCGAGGACGACGGTAAGCGCAACGAAGGCGAAGAAAATGAGGCCGGTGAGTCCGGCGAAAAAGAGAATTTCCTGATTGTTGTCGGGACTGATGAACTTCAGATTGAACGACGCTTGCGCAACCAGGATGGCGAGCAACAGAAACGCGCTGATCGCAAGCGATATGACGGCCTTACGGCGGCCCGAGGTCTTGGGTTCTTCGCGAATTGGACCGGAGGCGGCCACGGATTGAGGACATTATAGAACCGCTGACCGGCGACGGCTCAGGCTAATGCGGCTATGGGCGGGCGCGATGGGCGCTGTTCTCCAAGGCGTTTCGCAGCGCTTCATACGCGGGTTTGGATCGATAAGTCTTATCAAAGGGTAAGGCTGCGCCTTGTGTGTGCTTCGAGTGCGACCCTATCCAGGAGTATTTGTCGGTGAATCCCCAGGTCTGGATGGCGGTGCATCCCGGATAAGACAGGCACGCTGTGGCTATGTCGCGATAGATGTTGGCTTGCTGTTGTAGGTCTTCCGGGCGAGCGTTGCCTTCGAGATCGACGGGCAGAGCCACATCCATTTCTGTGATTTGGACTTGTACTCCCAGAGCAGTGAAGCGGCTGATATTGGCGGAAATGGAGCCGACATCGGGGTGCAGATTTGCGATGTGCATTTGAAATCCCACTCCGTTGATAGGGACGCCGCGCCGGCGAAAATCGCGGACCATGGCGTAAATCGCGTCGGACTTGGGATTGACGACTTCAGCTTCAGCCTCGTTGTAGAACAGGAGCGCTTGCGGATCGGCCTCGTGCGCCCAGCGGAAAGACTTTTCAATGTAAGAGTAATCGGGCACCGTCGCCCTGTTGCTCCAGATGGTGCTTCGTAGTTCGCCCGGATGCAATTCGTCGAAAGCCTCATTCACAACATCCCACGCAAATATTTTGCCGCGGTAATGGCCGACCACTGTCTTGATGTGCTGCTCGAGAATCTGCTCGAGTTGCGAGGAACTGAATCTGGTTTCGATTAGCCATGCCGGATTTTGATGGTGCCACACCAGCGTATGGCCCCGAATTTTCATGTCGTGTCTCAGCGCGAAATCGACAATCTGGTCGGCTTGCGTGAAATCGAAGGATTGCTGCGCCGGATGAACTACCTCCCACTTAAGCGCATCTTCCGGTTCGAGCATATTGAACTCCCGGGCGAGCGTGTCCGCATAGGCGAGTTCGGAAAGCGGGCCTGGACGCACAGCGGTTCCGATCAACATGGCGGAAGCTTGAGCAATTTCACGTAATGATCTTTCCCGCGGCTCGGCTGGGAAGCTTGTCGGGAGGGCTGCGAGAGTCAGAGTGAAGACGAACGCATGCCATCTCATGTTTGGTTCTTTCTTCGCACTCCACTCCCTCTTTCTCTGGAATCGTGCTGTCCAACTTTGCCTTAGATAAAAAATCCCGCAAAGGACGCGGCTCACAGTCTGTTTGTGACGTAGCCAGAACTTGCAGGCGACAGCGAGGCTGCGCGATCTGCCTGGGCGAGCCAGAGACTGGTGGCGACATCCCCGTCAGTGGGTCGTCGCTGCCTCACACCGAAGAACATGGTCTGCCGCGTGCCGATTTGTGCCAATACGATGGATTTCTGGCAGAAAAATCGCCAATCACCTGCGTAAACCCGATCTCACGGGAAGTACAAGTACCTAAGTTACTTTTTCGGAATTCCCATTGGGTTGACAATTTGTGTCAGTGCGCAAGCCACCTCGCTGATCCCCCCGGAAATCAGCGGCTTCGCATGGGTATTGCCCCCGGAGTTTCCGGGAATACAGGAGAGATATGTCTCAGCGGCTGGGTGACCTGCTCGTCAAAGAAAAGGTCATCACCCCAGAGCAGTTGGAACAGGCGACGAAGCTCCAGAAAGACTCCCACACCCGCCTTGCGTCGGCGCTGGTGAAGTTGGGATTCCTCTCGGATGAAGATGTCACCAACTTTCTATCGCGCCAGTATGGCGTGCCCGCCATCAATCTTTCTTATTTTGAAATCGATCCTGCCGTCGTCAAGCTGATTCCATACGAAACCGCGAAACGCTATCAGATTCTGCCCCTCAGCCGCGTCGGCGCATCGCTCACCATCGCCATGGTCGACCCGACCAACGTCTTTGCGATGGACGATATCAAGTTCATGACCGGCTTCAATATTGAACCGGTGGTCGCGTCGGAAAGTTCGATTATCGAGGGCATCGACAAGGCCTACGGCACTTCGAAAGAAGAAGAGCTCGAGAGCGTCATGCAGTCGATGAACGAACTCGGCGAAGGCACAGATGTCGAAGTACAGGCGGAAGAGCAGGAACTTGAACTCAAGGAACTGGAGAAAGCGGCTGACGAAGCTCCAATCGTCAAGCTGGTGAACCTGGTGCTCACTGACGCTGTGAAACGAGGGGCCAGCGACATTCACATGGAGCCGTACGAAAAAGAATTTCGGGTTCGGTTCCGTATTGACGGTGTTCTGCAGTCGATCATGAATCCGCCGCTGAAATTGAAGGACGCGATCACGTCGCGCCTCAAGATCATGGCCAAGCTCGACATCAGCGAAAAGCGGTTGCCGCAAGACGGCCGCATCATGCTGAAGATGCAGATTGGCGGCAAGAAAAAGCAGCTCGACTTCCGCGTTTCAACTCTCCCCACACTTTGGGGCGAGAAAATCGTGCTCCGGTTGCTCGACAAAGAAAATCTGCGGCTCGACATGACCAAGCTCGGCTTCGAGCAGGAGTCGCTGGACAAATTTCAGAAAGCCATTCTCAAGCCCTACGGCATGGTGCTGGTGACCGGGCCGACGGGATCGGGCAAGACGAACACTCTTTATTCCTCGATCTCTCAGCTCAACCAGCCTGACACCAACATTATGACGGCCGAGGATCCGGTCGAGTTCCAACTCGCGGGCGTGAATCAGGTCCAGATGAAGGAACAGATTGGCCTGAACTTCGCGGCTGCTCTCCGCGCTTTCCTCCGGCAAGATCCCAACATCATTCTGGTCGGCGAAATTCGAGACTTTGAAACGGCAGAAATCGCAATTAAAGCCGCACTTACTGGCCACCTTGTTTTATCGACGCTGCACACCAACGGCGCGCCCGAGACGATTACGCGACTCATGAACATGGGCATCGAGCCGTTCCTGGTGGCGACTTCGGTGCACTTGATTTGCGCTCAGCGTCTGATCCGGCGAATTTGCAAGGATTGCGCCGAGCCCGTCGAAATGCCCGCGCAGGCGCTCATCGATGAAGGTTTTACTCCCGAGGAAGCGAAGACGGTTCAGGTGATGAAAGGGAAGGGTTGCGCCACTTGTAACAAGACGGGCTACAAGGGCCGTACTGGCTTGTATGAAGTGATGGAAGTCGACGACGAGATTCGCGAACTGGTGCTGGTCGGCGCTTCGGCGCTTGAACTCAAGAAGAAAGCGATTGAACGCGGCATGATCACGTTGCGACGTAGCGGGTTGACCAAAGTTGCGCTGGGATGGACCACGCTCGAAGAAGTGGCGCGCGAAACGATTCACTAGGAAACGAGTTTTACAGATAAAGAAGGAAGAAAGAAAACTATGGCTCTCTCACTCAGCGATTTGCTCCGCCGCATGCTGGAGATGAATGGCAGCGATCTTCACATCACCACCAACTCTCCGCCGCAAATTCGCGTGCACGGACATCTGGTGCCGCTTGATCTGCCGCAGTTGACGCCGGCTGAGACCAAGCAGCTGGCCTACAGCGTGATGACCGATTCGCAGAAGCACCGTTTTGAAGAGAGCCTGGAACTCGACTTCTCCTTCGGACTGAAAGGCCTGGCTCGTTTCCGCGCTAACGTGTTTAACCAGCGTGGGGCGACGGCTTGCGTCTTCCGTCTGATTCCGTTCGAGATCAAGTCGTTTCATCAGTTGGGGCTGCCTCCGGTGGTCAGCAAAATGTGCGATAAGCCACGTGGACTGGTACTGGTGACCGGACCGACAGGTTCGGGCAAGTCGACCACGCTCGCCGCCATGATCGACAAAATCAATACCGAACGTCACGATCACATCCTGACGATTGAGGATCCGATCGAATTCGTGCACATGAATAAGAACTGCCTGGTGAACCAGCGCGAATTGCACTCGGATACCAAGAGCTTTACCGACGCGTTGCGCGCCGCGCTTCGCGAAGACCCGGACGTCGTGCTGATCGGCGAAATGCGCGATCTGGAAACGATCGAATCGGCTTTGCGTATCGCAGAAACAGGCCACCTCACCTTCGGCACGCTCCACACCAACTCAGCGTCTTCGACCATCAACCGTGTGATCGACGTGTTCCCGGCGCACCAGCAATCACAGATTCGCGCCCAGCTTTCGCTGGTGCTCGAAGGCATCATGTGTCAAAGCCTGTTACCCAAGATCGACGGCAAGGGACGCGCCATGTGCATGGAAATTCTGGTGCCGAACGCTGCCGTGCGCAACCTGATTCGTGAAGACAAGATTCACCAGATCTACTCTTCAATGCAGTCGGGTCAGGAGAAATTTGGCATGCAGACTTTCAACCAGTCATTGGCGAATGCCTACTTCCAAAAGCAAATCACGATCGAAACGGCGATCACCCGCTCCAGTAATCAGGATGAATTGCAGGAAATGATTGCGCGAGGCGCGACGATAGTGAACCGGGGCGGCGTAACCACCGGGCCCGTTAAAGGTGCAGTACCGGCCAAGCGGTAGGCCGCGCGGCCAGAAATCGCAGAAATTAAAGATAGAGATTCGCTAAGGCAATAGCAGAAACAGGACCAGAAACACTAAGGCGAAAGCAGCACAAGAAATTGGCCGCTGACGCCGACGGAAGGTTGATAAGGAGAAGGTAACCATGCCGGTTTTTACATTTTCAGGGAAGACCGCTTCAGGCGAGAAGGTTCAGGGAGAGCGTTTAGCTCCGAACAAAGATGGACTCGCCTCGCAGCTCAGGAAGGAACGCATCACACCCGGTTCCATCCGCGAGAAGGGCAAGGAATTCTCCATGCCCACTTTTGGCAGCGGCAAGGTCAAGGTAAAGGAAGTGGCGGTGTTCTTCCGCCAGTTCTCGGTCATGATTGACGCCGGTTTGCCGCTGGTGCAGTGCTTGGAGATTCTTGGCGCCAACCAGGAAAATCCCGCGTTTCAAAAGACGCTGCTCGGGGTGCGTACGACGGTCGAAGGCGGCGCGACGCTGGCGAACGCCATGCGCGGGTTCCCGATTATCTTCGATGACCTCACTACGAACATGATCGAAGCGGGCGAGACCGGCGGTATTCTCGACATCATTCTGCAACGCCTGGCGATTTACGTCGAAAAGGCGGTCAAGCTGCGCGCGGCCGTCAAGTCGGCGTTGATTTATCCCGTCGCTGTTGTGTCGCTGGCCGTGTTGATCGTGGCCGCGCTGCTCAAGTGGGTGGTTCCGATTTTCGCGAACCTGTTTGTCGGATTGGGCGTTGCGCTGCCGTTGCCGACCCGCTGCGTCATCGGACTCAGCGATTTCGTAGGCCATTTCTGGTGGTTCTTTATCGTGGGCGGCGTTGGAGGGTTCTACGGGGTGAAGCAGATTCGCAAACATCCCCGGGGCGCCTATTACTTCGACAAGATGCTGCTCAATCTTCCCATCATCGGAATGCTGCTGAAAAAGATTGCGGTCGCCCGGTTTACCCGTACTTTGGGAACGCTGATCACCTCTGGCGTGCCGATTCTCGAAGGCCTGGCGATCACCGCCCGCACCTCGGGCAACAAGGTGCTCGAAGAAGCGCTGATGAGAGTTCGCAAGGCGATCGAAGAAGGTCGCACCATCGTCGATCCGTTGCGCGAATGCGGTGTATTTCCCAACATGGTCACCCAGATGATCGGCGTTGGCGAAGCGACCGGCGCGATGGATTCCATGTTGCAGAAGATTGCCGACTTCTACGAAGACGAAGTCGACTCTGCTACCAAAGACATGCTGGCTATGTTGGAGCCCGTGATTATCGGTCTGCTGGGCGTCAGCATCGGCGGCATCGTTATTTCTCTCTACATGCCGTTGTTCGCAATGATCGGAAAACTGGCGGGATAGGTAAAAAGCAGCCTTCAGCCGTCAGACGTCAGCCAATCCAATTACGGTTTGGCTGGCCTCGGATGGCTGAAGGCTGACAGCTAACTTCATGCACTCCATCTCCGATGAGCGAAACTGGCTGACCTGGCTGGTGAAGGTTCGAATCCTGATTCTGATGGTGTTGCTTGCCATCGAACTGGCCGTCATTCGCCTCACCCCCAGCCCATTGCCGATCATGCCGTTTCTTACGGCGATGGTGCTGTGGTTCGTGCTTTCGCTGTTTTTCCTTTTTCTGGTTTCGGTCTGGAACGAGCACCGCTTACAGGCCATCCTGCAAGTGCTCGCCGATCTGGGCATGGTCACGCTGGTTGTCCATGTCACCGGCGGCATCGATAGTTCGCTGAACTTCCTCTACCCGCTGGTCATCGTCGTCGCCTGCATGCTGCTGCCGCGGGTTTGGGGCTACCTCAGCGCGGCGCTGGCTTTCATTCTGTTTGGCACCATCCTGGAGCTCGATTACTACCTGGTAATCACCTCGTATTCCACGACTCATCCGAAGCTCAAGGCGTTGCAGGTCGTAATCTTCGTCAATTTATTTGCTTATTTCGCCATCGCCTACCTGGCAGGCCTGCTGATGAGCAAGCTCCGCCAGGTGGATGTGCAGTTAAAAGACGCGAGCGGGGCCCTCGAAAACTTGCAGGCGCTCCACGAAAATATCGTGCAGTCGATGAGCGGCGGCGTGATCACCACTGGTCTCGACGGACGCATCACGCTGGTGAACCGCGCCGCTCAACAGTTGCTGGAGATTTCAGAAGCGGAGTTGCGCGGGCGCTCGGTTGCCGATCTTTTTCAGGATCCGTTGCCCCACTTTGGAGGCAACCGCGGCGATGCCGAAGTCCGCTACGTGGCCGGCAACGGCTTCCGCAAGACATTTCGGGTTATGGTATCGGCGCTCAGTGTAAGTGTAAGCGCCCGCACGGACCTGGGCTTTGTCTACTCCTTCGACGATCTTACGGAAATCCGTCGCCTGGAGCGCGAAGTGCGGATGCAGGATCGCTTAGCTGCGGTCGGGCGCCTGGCGGCGGCCATCGCACATGAGATCCGCAATCCTCTCACTTCGATCGCGGGGTCGGTCAGCATGTTGTCGGATGCTCCCTCCTTAAACGCGGAAGAGAAGCACTTGCTGCAGATTGTGATCCGGGAATCTGATCGGCTTAATAACATCATCACCGATTTCCTGGCGTACTCCCGGGGCAAGCAATACCGCTTTGAGCGCGTCGACCTCATCCCCCTGCTGCAGGATACCCTCACTTTGCTCGAACACCGGCTTACCGCGGAGAATGCGGGCATCGAACTCAAGCGCAACTTTCCGAAGTCGGGAGCCTGGGTGCTGGCCGATGGCGACAAACTGAAACAGGTTTTTTGGAACTTCTGCGAGAACGCGGTGCGCGCCATGAAGAAGACTGGCGGAACCCTGACCGTGGCTATGGCGGAACGCGGCTCCGACTGGGAGATGAGTTTCACTGACACCGGCCCGGGCATCAATCCGCAGCAGACGGAAAAAATCTTCGAGCCGTTTCAGTCGAACTTTGAAGGCGGAACCGGTCTCGGCCTCGCGATTGTTTACCAGATCGTGCAGGCGCACGAGGGTAAGGTGTGGGCGCGCTCGGAAGTTGGCAAAGGCACCAGTTTCGTAGTCCGGCTGCGGAGTACGGACCGTGTTCGCTCGCACGAGCTGGGCCGCGATCGTGTTCCGGTCGTAGTCGGAGCAGACCCTTCGACTCCGGAATCCACGCGAACTGCATTGGCAGCCCTAGGAGCAGGTGCGGGAACAGGAGGAGGCGCGCGTGGGTAACATTCTCGTCTGCGATGACGAGCGCTCGATTTGCGAACTCCTTGATATCGCCCTGCGCCGCGATGGCCACAAGGTGGAAACCGTTACCGGCGGAGAAATGGCCAAGCGCAAAATCGACAGCGCGTTGTTCGACGTGATTGTTACCGACATCAAGATGCCGGGGGTGGATGGAGTCGAAGTCCTGCGTCACGCGCATCAGATTTCACCTGAATCGGCGGTGATCCTGATGACGGCGGTGGATGACTATGAAGCGGCCGTGCAGGCGGTGAAAGCGGGTGGCGCGACTGATTACATCCGAAAGAGTCCGGGACTGGTCGACGAGGTCAAACTTGCGATTGCGCGCTCGCTCACCAGAGTTTCACTGAGCCGGCAGAACTTCGCGCTGCGCCGCGACGCAGGCACACGCAACTCGCTCGACAATATTGTTGGTGTTAGCGCAGCACTGGAAAAACTCAAGCAGACCATCCGAACCGTCGCGACCACCAGCAGCACGATCCTGGTCTATGGCGAAAGCGGGACGGGTAAAGAACTGGTCGCACGCGCAGTACACACGTGTTCGCCGCGAGCGGCCGAAGCTTTTGTCTCGGTCAACTGCGGCGCCTTCCCTGAAACTCTGCTCGAAAGCGAACTCTTTGGCTATGTGAAGGGCGCTTTCACGGGCGCGAATCAAAACCGCCGCGGCCTGTTCGAAGTTGCCGATCAAGGCACGATCTTTCTCGACGAAATCGGCGAGATGACCATGCCCATGCAGGTGAAACTGTTGCGCGTTTTGCAGGAGCGCACCGTCCGTCCAGTCGGAGCGACCACCGAGATTCCCGTGGACGTGCGCGTGATTGCCGCCACCAATCGTGATCTCGACCGGCAGGTGACCGAGGGGACGTTCCGCGAAGACCTTTATTACCGCCTGAACGTCATTCCGATTCGCGTGCCCGGCTTGCGCGAACGGCGTGACGATGTTCCTCTACTGGCGAATCATTTCCTGAAGAAATATGCGCCTGGGGCAGGGAAGAGCATTCACGGCATAGCCGCCGGATCGCTCGAATCCCTTACTGGCTATGACTGGCCGGGCAATGTCCGTCAACTGGAGAACACGATCGAACGCGCGGTAGCGCTCGAGAGCACCAACGAACTTCACGTCGAGTTGCCGGCGGAGCGTCCCAAGGCTCGCGCTGCGGCCGCTGGGGCCGACGGTGCCACCACCACAACGCTGGCCGCGGGTGCGGTTCTTCCAGAGGGCGTAAACATGGAAAACTACGTCGCACAGATCGAGCGTTCGTTATTGCAATCGGCGCTTGGGCAAACCAGCGGTGTCCAGGTGCGGGCTGCCGATGTGTTGGGTATTTCCTATCGGTCGTTTCGGCACTTGATGAAAAAGTATGAGTTGTAGGGTTGCTCTGTTGTAGAGCCCTCTAACTACTCTCAATGCACTCCTATCGTACTTTTCCATTGCTTACCTACGGATAATCACGGCTCTAATTTCCTAATTGACTGATTGCGACTTCGGGCTATACTCAAGCGTTTACGTTTGAAACCGGACTCTTAGCTTGAGGGGGCGCGGAGTTTCGGAGGAGGCGGAATTACCGTGGCCGCGGAGACCGCTTAGTGTCCCTCTGCCGTTTGGTGGTTCCCGCCTGCAGTAAATCCTGCTTTTTGACTCCTAACCGTGTCTTAACACGCGCGATTTGGTGTTTACCCTGGGGGGAATGAAGATGACGGCGATCCGGTTCGGTAAGTGGTTGATGTTAGGGCTTATATGCCTATTAGCCGCGCGGCGAGCACAGGCAGGACCGGGATTCCAGCCACCCTCGCAGGAAGAACTCAAGATGACCAGCGAACCGATGGCGCCGGGGGTTCCGGCGATCATCTTATTCCGCCAGGTCGATCGGGACGACAACGTTCATACTCCCCATGAGGACAATTACTTTCGGATCAAGATTCTGACCGAAGAAGGGCGCAAGCACGCTGACGTCGAGATCCCTTTTTTGAAAGAGGCAGCGGATGTGGTCAACATAAGGGCGCGAACCATCCGGCCCGACGGATCAATCGCGGATTTCGGCGGCAAGGTTTTCGAAAAGAACCTGGTTAAAGGAAGAGGCCTGCGATATATGGAGAAGACGTTTACTCTTCCAGACGTGCAGGTGGGCGGGATCATCGAGTACTACTACACCATCGATTACCACGAGATGGTGCTCTTCGATTCCCATTGGACGCTCAGCGACGAACTGTTCACAAAGAAAGCACAATTCTCGCTGAAACCCTTCAACGATAGCTACTACGGTAACTATTCCCTGCGCTGGAGTTGGAATACCCTTCCCGCCGGTACCGCGCCTCCAAAAGAAGGACCCGATCACATCATCCGGATGGAGTCTAACAATATAGCCGCGTTCCCGCAGGAGGACTACATGCCTCCGCCGGATGACATGAAAGCTCGTGTAGATTTTATCTACGAACAGGGCAACGGCGAGAAAGATCAGGCCAGCTTCTGGAAGCACGTTGGAAAAGAGCGCAACGGACAGATGGAAAGCTTCATCAACAAGCGGAACGCCATGGAGGCGGCCGTGGGCCAGATTGTCTCTCCGAGCGATTCGCAGGACGTAAAACTGCGAAAAATATACGATCGGGTGCAGAAGCTTCGAAACACGTCATTCGAAGTGCGCAAAACCGAGCAGGAACAAAAACGCGACAAAGAAAAGGAAATGGCGAATGTCGAGGATATCTGGAAGCGAGGATATGGCAACGGCCAGCAGTTGACCTGGCTGTTTCTTGCCTTGACGCGAGCGGCTGGGTTTGAAGCCTACGGATGCTGGGTCTCAAGCCGGAGCGAATATTTCTTCAGCCCGGTTACGATGCAAAGCGCGAAGTTGAACCAAAATGTAGTCCTTGTCAAGTTGAACGGCAAGGATCTTTATTTAGATCCGGGAGACCCGTTCACGCCGTTCGGATTGCTGGAATGGGCGGAAACGGGAGTTCCCGGCTTGCGGCTGGATCGGGACGGCGGTACCTGGATTACAACAACCCTCCCGCACGCTGCTGAGTCACGCATCGAACGGGTGGGCAAGCTGAAGCTCTCCGATACGGGGGATATGGAAGGCAAGCTGACCATCACTTACACCGGCCTGGAGGCTATGTACATTCGGCTCGGGGAACGGCACGCGGACGACGTAGAGCGCAAGAAGTTTCTGGAAGAGCGGGCGACTGGATCTATCGCAGCGGCCGCGGAGGCGGAACTTATCAACAAACCGGACTGGACCAGCTCGGAACCGCCGTTGGTCGCCGAGTTCAACCTCAAGATTCCAGGTTGGGCCTCGAATGCAGGCTCGCGAGTCATGATTCCCGCGGCGGTCTTTACCGCCGGCGAGAAAGGGATTTTCGAACATACCGACCGAGTTCACCCGATCTATTTCGAATATCCCTATGAGAAGGCGGACGATGTAACGCTGGAGATGCCTGCTGGATGGCAAGTGAGCAGCATGCCGGCGGAGCAAAATCGAGATGCGCACGTCATCCTCTATAACTTGAAGGTTGAAAAGAATGCTGGGGACCTGCGGCTTTCGCGGAAGTTATCCGTGGATTTCATGATCCTCGATCCAAAATACTACGGCGCTTTGCGCGCCTTTTTTCAGGCGGTAAGAACCGGCGATGGCGAACAAGTCGTACTGCAACCTGGGGAGATCCATGCCAGCAATTGAGGCAGCAATCGGGCGGCGAGCGCTGCTGCGTTTGTTTTGGATCGCTGTGTTTGTGACGAGCAACGTGTCTCCAGCTGCAGCCGGTGGGGATGCTCCCGCGTGGATGCACGCTCTCGTCGGCGCAACATTGCCTGCCTACGACGAACGGGACAACGCCGTTCTACTTTATTCCGAGACAAACGTGACGGTGCTGTCGACGGATAAAATCAGGACCCATGTCCGCCAGGCCTACAAGATTCTTCGGCCTGATGGGCGAGAACGAGGCACGGTAGCAATCTACTTCAATCCCAGTCGGAAGATTACAAGCCTTCACGCCTGGTGCATTCCGGCGCAGGGCAAAGACTATGAAGTGAAAGACAAGGACTCGGTGGATGTTGCCAATCCCTCCGAGGGCGGTTACCTGTTCGAGGACACAAAGTTCAGGGTGCTGCACATTCCTGCTCCCGATGTCGGAAACATTGTGGGCTACGAATACGAAGTAGAGGAGCAGCCTTTCTTTTTACAAGACGTCTGGGACTTTCAAGAAAGGGATCCTGTGCGGGAGAGCCGCTATTCGTTACAGCTTCCTCCGGGATGGGTTTTTAAGGCATCGTGGCTGGCGCATCCCGAAGTGAAGCCGGATGAGGGAAGTGGCAATACGTTGCAATGGTCGCTCAAAGATGTGAAAGGAATTCGGTCCGAGCCGGAAATGCCTCCGCTGAGCGGGGTGGCTGGCCAGATGATCGTTTCGTTCTTTCCTTCCGGCGGAACGCAGCGGAAAAACGAGTTTGCCACCTGGCAAGACATGGGAATCTGGTATCAGAGTCTGATCAACGGCCGCATGGACGCATCCGATTCGATCAAACAACAGGTTACGAGTCTGACGGCAGGGAAGACTACATCACTCGAGAAGATGCAGGCTATCGCCGCATTCATGCAACACGACATTCGCTATGTCGAGATCTCACTGGGTATTGGTGGATGGCAACCGCACGCCGCTCCCGACGTATTTTCGCATCGCTATGGAGACTGCAAAGACAAAGCGACCCTGATGCGCACCATGCTGCACGAGATCGGCATCGACTCCTATCATGTGGTGATCAATGCGGAGCGCGGTTCGGTGACCCGCGATACCCCTGCGCATAATGGGTTTAATCACGTAATTCTGGCTATCAAGTTGCCCGGTGACTTGAAGGATCCTTCACTGATTGCGGTGACGTCGCATCCTAAACTCGGAAGAATTTTGTTCTTCGATCCGACCAATGAGCTGACGCCGTTTGGCGAGATCGGCGGATACCTGCAGGCGAATTACGGCTTGCTGGTTATCCCGGACGGCGGAGAATTGGTGGAGTTGCCGCAGCAACCCTCGGTAATGAACAGTATCCAGCGAGTCGGGAAACTGTCACTCGACGCGAACGGGGTATTGAAAGGCGATGTGACAGAAGTGCGGCTGGGAGATCGAGCCGCGCAGGAGAGACATCGGCAGCGCACGGTCACGACGAACAAGAAACGGATTGAGCCCATCGAAAGCTTGTTAGCGGCGTCGCTTCCCAGTTTTCAAATTACGAAGGCGACTCTGGTCAATTTAGAACACACGGACCAGCCTTTCGGCTTCAACTACAGTTTCCAAACCGACAACTATGCAAAAGTTGCCGGAGATCTGTTGTTGGTGCGACCGCGAGTTTTGGGTAACAAGTCGTCGGGCGTGCTGGAAACGAAAGAACCGCGAAAATTCCCGCTGGAATTCGCGGGCCCGTCGCGAGATACGGATAGCTTTGAAATCACTCTGCCGCCCGGCTATGAAGTGGACGAGCTGCCGCCACCGATGGACGTGGAGTACAGCTTTGGCAGTTATCACAGTAAGACCGAAGCCAGCGGCCAGGTGTTGCATTACACACGCAGTCTGGAGATCAAAGAACTCAGCGTTCCGGTTGACAAAATGGACGAGCTGAAAAAGTTCTATCGTATGATCGCGAGCGATGAGCGGAATACGGCAGTGTTAAAAGCGGCTGCGACAAAATAAGCATTCACACCAGAGCATGCGAGGGCATGATAAGGTGCTCCGCGGCGGATTTCTCCGCCGGGAGAGAAATCGATGCGGAGACGCACATTCGTCAAGATGGCCGCCAGCGCGGCGCCGGCTCTTGTTTTTGCGCCCGGAATTTTCGCCAGCGAAGAACCGAAGCGTCCCGTCCCCTATCCCGATCCCGCAGTGGAAGTGATCGATCCGCGTTTCTCCAAGTATGAAATTGGCAATGCCGCGGTCGAGCGCTTGTTCACGGGTGCGCGCTGGGCGGAAGGGCCGGTTTGGGTCGCCGACGGTCGCTATCTTCTGTTCAGCGACATTCCTAATAACCGAATCTTGCGCTGGCTCGAGGACACGGGAGAAGTCAGCGTTTTCCGCAGTCCTTCGAACTACAGCAACGGCAATTATCGGGACCGGGAAGGCAGGTTGGTCACTTGCGAACACGATACGCGCCGCGTGACCCGAACCGAACACAACGGAACCATCGCAGTGCTGATGGATAGTTTTGAGGGCAAGAAGCTCAACGCGCCCAACGACCTGGTGGTTCATTCCGACGGGGCGATCTGGTTCAGCGATCCGGGCTACGGCATCCTGTCGAATTATGAAGGCCACAAAGCCGCGTTCGAGCTGCCTGCCAACGTTTATCGGTTCGATCCGAGCACGCGGCAGGCGACAGTTGTTGCCAGTGATATGGATAAGCCCAACGGCCTATGCTTTTCGCCCGATGAAAAACTGCTTTACATTGTGGATACGGGAACTCCAAAGCACAGCGGTGATCCTCATCCGATCCGCGTGTATGACGTCGTCGATGGAATGCGGCTGAAAAACGGCCGGATGTTTGCAAATCTGGCGCCGGGCGCGTCCGATGGCATTCGCTGCGACGTGGACGGCAACGTGTGGTCCGCCGCCGGGTGGGCGAGTGAAGGCTTTAACGGAGTCCACGTTTTCGCGCCCGATGGCGTGCTTATCGGTAAGATTCATCTTCCGGAAACCTGCGCCAATCTTTGCTTTGGAGGGGCCAGGAAAAACAGATTGTTCATGGCCGCAAGCCAGTCTCTGTATGCGCTCTACGTGGGGACGGAAGGGGCTCAGGTCCCCTAAATCAGGAAGATCGCATTTCGAAACGGCCCGAGAATCGCCCAAGAATCGCCCAAGAATCGAACGACAATTGAACGACAATCGAACGATGCTACTGCAAAAGGCTCCACGCCCATGACGCGACCAACGACAACCGCGATTTCACCGTTCTTCATCGTCAGCGATGTCGATCAAACCATCGCTTTCTATCGCGACAAGCTTGGCTTTGAGACAAGATTCCGGCAGCCGGATCGAAACCCTTTTTCCGCCATCATCGGCCGCGACGGAGCGCAGATCTTCGTCAAGTCCGAGAAAAACGTGCCGCCGCTGCCAAACCCAAAGCGTCATCCCCACATGCGCTGGGATGCCTTCGTCTACGCCCCAGACCCGGATGCGCTCGCCGCCGAATTTGCCGATCGATTTGCCGATGGCGGAGCATCCTTCAGCGTGCCCCTTAAGGATACTAGCGACGGTCTTCGCGGCTTCGAGATTTCGGACCCTGACGGCTACGTCCTGTTCTTCGGCCGACCAAGGTAGAGGGCGGTGCAATGATGCGCGGACGTCACTAGGTGTAGACCCGGTACCATTCACAGTTGACTAACATACCACGATGTGGTATATACCACCCAGTGGTATACATCGAGTCCAGTATTTTCACGAAGCGACTGCACGGGATGGCTGGAGCGGCGGCTCTGGATGTGCTCAGCCTCATTCAGGCCGATCTTCTCGACAATCCGATCCGTGGTGACCTCGTGCAAGGGCTCGGAGGGATTCGCAAAGCAAGATGCTCGAATCCCGTTCGAGGTAAAGGGAAGCGGGGCGGATATCGTTTCCTCTACCTCTATTTGGAAAGCCGACATCATATCCACCTCTTGTACCTGCTCGACAAGGATGAGCAGGAAGAGTTGACGAATGAAGAACGAAAAGCCTTGCGTGTACTCGTAAGCCAAGTCAGGGCATCGAGGTAAAGGACATCTTTATGAAGCAGGCCAAGAACAAAAACAAGAAGAAGATAAAGATTTTCAGCGAATTGCGACAGTCGCTGCAGGAAGCCGTGAGTTTCGAACAGGGCAATGATGCAGGGTTGCGAGTGACGGAACTGCCGCCTCCACCCAAGCCGCTGACCCCTCGTCAGATCCGGGCCATCCGCAAGTCCTTCAATGTCAGTCAGGTGGTGTTCGCGCGGATCATCAATGTCAGTCCCAATGCAGTCGAAAGTTGGGAGCAAGGTGTCCGACACCCGCGAGAAGCAACCCTGAAGCTGCTTACTATCGCCCACAAGCATCCCAAGGTACTCTTGGCAGCGGAATAGCCAACCGCCAAACGGCCTTAAGAATATCCACGATGGTCTTCGCGGGTTCGAGATTTGTGATCCGGACGGCTATGTCTTGTTCTTCGGGAGGCCGAGGCAGGCGGCGGGGCAGCGATGCGGGTTCAATGAGTACAAACGCCTTCTCACGGTAGTCAACGGATTCCCCCCCGAGAGTCACTTGCAGGCCAAGAGGGTGAGGATTTCAAATGCGAACATGCAATCATCCCAGCTCAGACCATGCCTATTACGTTCCCGTAATTGTTGTTTCATCATGTTGTCATTGGTTTGCTTGTTCTTATCCAGTTTCGCAAGGGCATCCGATAGATGTGGTTCGGCTGACCGAATCAAAATCGCACTGCGCCTGACCGAAGCCATTTATCCAGAGACGAAGAGTCGAGAATTCGATATTTCCCTCGGGAACGGATTTAGCGGCCCGCCCTCATGCCCCACTGACGCTCGTGCTGTCATGATTACGGTCGCCAGGGATAGTTGGCTTGTGTTTGGCAAGCCAGATACTGAAATAGAAAAGTATTTTAGCGACAAAGGCCTTGAACTTCCTTTTCACCTACGATTCGATTTCAACCCTCCCCCGCGAGACATTCCAGATTGCCTACCAGACGTCCTAAATGACCATCCGAGCGATGAACGCTATAACGCGGAACAACTGATGCAGTCTCATCCTGCGTGGAGTGCTGAGGATGCGCTTTCGGCGGTTAAAAAGGCTGGACTGCGCTTTGGCCCAAACGACAAACAGAAGCTGCTGCAGGGTTTGCCTCTGAAAGAACTCACGGAAATTTACGGGCCTCTCCGCATTCAACATGCCGAATTCAGCCTTATGAGGGAGCATGAGAAGGATGCAGAGTGGTGGTTCACAGAACTGCAATGGGACATCTCTGCGAAAGTGGTAGGCACGAGGAGGATCTTACAAATTACTGTGGACCCCTTCACGGGAAGAATATTCGCGCTCCACAGTTTCGCACGTTGAAATCGCTGTGCAGGACAACTGTTTGTTAGAATCTCGATCACATTCATCGACGCCGCAGGGCAGCCCGTTCTACTTTTCGGCCTCGAACCCCCGCCCCACCCGAAACACATGCCCATCCGGATGCCGCAGGTGCATCTCGCGGACGTTCCACGGCATATCGGTGGGCGGAAATGTGACCTCCAGCCCGGCGGCCACGCAGTGCTTGTGCATCTCGTCTACGTCGTCTACCCAGACCGACATCCAGACGCCCTTGTCGCCTGCTTCGTCTCCATCCTGCTGAAAGGTGGTGGTGTTCGCGCCGCGGCCGCGGCCTCCCTGCGCCCCCTGACAAAGAAAGATGCAAGTTTCCTTACCCGAGCCCACCGCGCCAAACGTCGGAGGTGTTCCCCAGTCCCACAATTTCTTCCATCCCCACTTCTCAAACCACGCGAACGTGCTGGCGATGTCGGACACGTTCAATATCGGAGTCAGCCCTTTGGCTTCCATCACCGGAAAAGGATAACAGCCGGCGCAACGTGTTTATAGAGGCCTTACAAATCCTCCGCTCTCTGTCTGCGTTCGCAGCATCCGTTGACATCCAGCCACGCCAGAAGCGCTTGCACGCTGGCGCGGGCTAACGCGATCGAGCAATCCGCCGCTCCGTAATAGATGTTGAGAGTATCTCCGTCCGGATCTATCGTGTATCCGCAGGGAAAGACCACATCGTCGACGTCGCCATGGCGTTCATATTCGGCTTCCGGACCAAAGATCCAGGAATCGCCGCGCGACAAACATTTTTCTGGATTCTCCAGATCGAAAAGCGCCAGGCCTAAACGGTAGAGGCAGCCGGACGGTGTGTGCCGGACCCCGTGGTAGAAAACCAGCCACCCTCGGGAGGTCTCGATCGGTGGAGGCGACAAGCCAATCTTATTGGCGTCCCACCATGCGCCCCGGCGTGCTTCGAGCATCAGTCGATGGCGGCCCCAATAGCGCAGATCGGGAGAATAGGAAATCCACATATGGGCTCCGAGCGCAGTCATAGGACGATGGATCAAAGCCCAATAGCCGTTAATTCGGCGCGGCAAAAGTGCCGAGTCTTTGTCATCTGGCGGCATGATGACGCCATAACGTTCGAAGCTCCGAAAATCTTTGGTAAGTGCCAGAGATACTCCAGGCCCACCGCGCGAGTAAGAGGTGTAAGTCACAACATATTGCTGTAATTCCGGTACAAAAGTAATGCGCGGATCTTCGATTCCCCAGATCTCTTCCGGATATTGTTTCGGACTTGGCATGAGCGTGGGCTCGCGGTCAATCTCCCACCCATCGACTCCGTTCTTAGATCGTGCGGCGCACAAATGCGACAGCCCGCGACGATCTTCAACCCGGCAAAGCAGAAGGGTAGTCCCATCCGGCAGCAACGTAGCTCCGGCATTGAACACGCTGTTAATGGAGTACGGCCAATCCTTACGCGTCAGAATTGGATTGGATGGGTGGCGCGTGAGAAGAGACGGGTAATGCGTGCGATCTGCGCTGATCAGTGTTGTGTCAGGAGCGGTCATCATTGTTCCTTCCAAAGTTCTTACCAACGTTCCTATCAACATTCCTACCAAAAAGAGCCGAGCTTGAATCCTCCAGAGATCGCATTTCTATAAGCGCCGTCAGGAACGACAACGTGGATTCCGAACCCTGGTTTTGGTTGGGGCGTTCAGGATGCAAACCATCGCGGCAGCCGCCGGTGACGGAGTCATACAAAGGCAATTGCAGATCGTTGTCGCCCAGGAACCAGTTGAACGCGATCCAGGCTTCTTTGCGCCAAAGTTCGTCTCCCGTGATTCGATACGCGGCAAGGCAAGCGGACACCGAGCCCGCGGCCTCGATCGGCTGCTGATCGAAACGGGCTCTCTCCCCATCCTGGCGATAGAAGCCTTGTGAACCTATCGGCACGAAGTGATGGTTGGTTTCGCAACGTTGGATTTGCGAGAGCCACTCCAGGGATTCGAGCCCGGCTGAAATCATGCGGTCGTCGGACGAAGCGGAGCCGACCACTAACAGAGCGTGCGGCAGCCTCGCATTGGCATAGGCAACGACGTTTTCGAACCATTTCCAATCGGGACGGCGGATCGACTCATACATCTCGAGCAATCGCCGGCTTAGAACGGATCGCACTTTCTGTGCGTCGCGGTCGCCAGGATAAGCGTTGAGATATTCCTGGATACCGAGCAACGTATACGCCGCGGCGCGCGGGCTGTAGGCTTCCAGCGCCGCTGGAAGAGAGAACTCGAACAGACGGGCCGCCGCGCTGCGCAGTCCCTGATCAGCGGAGCGGCCGAGAACTGTGCCCAGGCTCCATAACGCTCGTCCGTGACAGTCTTCCGAACCAACGGGATCGTTCCATCGTCGGTCATAACTGAGAAAATTTCTGAAGCGGCCGGTGGCCGGATTGAACGCATGTTCCAGGAATGACAGATAACGCGAAGAAAGGTCCGTAACGGCGGGGCTATTTTCCTGAGCTCCGCCGCGTCCCGCTTGGGCCAGCAGGGTAGTAAAAATAAGCGCGCGCGCGTTGTCGTCGGTGGTGTGACCTTCGCCGCGATTGGGGATGGTGAAGATCGCGTGCTGCAGAATGCCCGTATCGTCAGTCAACGCGTGCAAGTGATCCAGGTTCAGTTCCGGAAGCTGGTTGAGCTCCTTCGGCGTCTCGCGAGCCGAGAACTGAACCCGCGGAGTTTCCATACGGTCACTGCGGACATGGGAAAAACTCTCCATGTAGCCTTGCGCAACTCGTTTCCAAACCATGTCTCGCCCAAAGAGGTAGGCGCGCTTGCGCATGGCATGGCGAACGGCCGGTGTATCGAGTAGCTCGATAGTCTTATTTGCTATCGCGGCCGGGTTTTGAAAGGGCACCAGCGCGCCCCTCTGCCCATCCAGCAACTCAATCGCATGCCAGTACGGAGTCGAGATGATCGCTTTGCCCGCGCCCAGCGCGTAAGCCAGCGTTCCGGAAACGACCTGCGCCTCAAAGCGGTAAGGAGTGATATAGATGTCGGCGGCGCCGATGAACTCGGCCATCTCTTCCGGACTGACGAAACGGTCGTGGAAGATCACTTGCGATTCGACGCCTACTTCTTTGGCCAGAGCCTGCAGACTGGCCCGATACTTATCGCCCTCGCGGCGCAGAACGTGGGGATGGGTTGCGCCGGCCACGATATAAGCGACATTCTTGTGCTTGGACAAAATCTGGGGCAGCGCTTGAATCACGTTTTCAATGCCCTTGTTCGGTGAAAGCAGGCCGAAGGTGAGCAGCACAGCCTTGCCTTCGACGCCGAAACGGTCCTTGTAAAAATTGGGATCGAGAAAGGGCAGGTCCGGAACGCCGTGCGGCACCATGTCGATCTTGCTTACCGGAACTTGGAATATTTCCTGCAGTAATTGCGATGAGAGTTGGCTCATGACGATGAGCCGATCCGAAAGTTCCGCGATCTCTTCCATGACTCTGCGCTGGTCAGGATTGGGCTCGCGCAATACCGTGTGCAGGGTTGTGACGAGCGGCATTTTCAGGGCGCGGAGCAGTTGCAGAATATGGCTTCCGGCCGGACCGCCGTAGATTCCATACTCGTGTTGCAGGCAAACCATGTCGATGTTGTTGAAGTTCAGAAATTCGGCGGCGTCCCGATACGACTGAACGTCATCCTGGGCAAGCGACCACCGCACCCGCGCCGGATAGTCGTACCCTTTTTCGGTATCGTTTACCGGCAGCGCCAGCAATCGAGCGTTGCCATACTCCGCTGAAATCGCCGCGCACAGGTCTGTGGTAAACGTGGCGATACCGCACTGACGCGGCAGGTGATTGCCGATCACCGCGATGCGGCTTGGCATGGAAGGCTTCCCTCGGAACCGTGAACGAGCCGATGACGAAATTTCCGGGACGGCCACACGCGGCGGGACGACTTCCAGAATGCCTTTCGAAAATACGGTGATTGGCAGAGACATCCCACCCTCCCTTCCTTGATTCCAAGTCGTGG
This sequence comes from uncultured Acidobacteriaceae bacterium, assembly GCA_963807725.1. GTDB lineage: Bacteria > Acidobacteriota > Terriglobia > Terriglobales > Acidobacteriaceae > Acidiflorens. The sequence goes on along the minus strand of CAWECL010000007.1, from coordinate 193,141 downwards.
TTATGCGAGCGAATCGGTTGGCGATCAGACGGCCCGACGCGTTTCCAAAGCGGGTTAGGTAAAAACGTGGAATCTGGCTCTTCCCAGTATTCGCCCAGGAGGCCATTCAGGAATGGTCAATATTGCTCATCTCCGCATCGCATCGCTCTGGCAGAACGAGGGGCGGGGAAGTGGCGAGCGGGAAGTGGCGAGGAAGTGGGATGGGAAAACATGGCGCAGCCCCTGCTGCGCCACTTCGGAGCCGTAACTTGGATTTACGGGGGAGGTGGTAGCTCCGTGACGGTTTACATCGATGTGACAAGCTTATCGCCGCTGGAATTCCTTTGTCTGTGCAAAACGACACACTATTTCGATCATGCGCAATAATGCCGGCAACGCGGTAATGCTGGCCTGCCTGAGCAAAATCGAACAGACCGCGATGCCGGTTCCCTTGTATTCATAGTGATCATGTCTTGCAGGAGTGTCCTACTTTGCATTCATCATCAGCCGTCGGAACTTTCCTTGCTCCACAAAAATGGATACGAGTTGGCTATGGCCACCAACACCTCCGAGGGTTTGCGGCTGTTGCAGGCGCGACCCGTCGACGCGGTGCTGATCGACTATGAGCTTTGCCAGTCAGAGGGTGCGGGGCTGGCCGACCAGATCAAACATTTTCGGCCGCACCTGCCCATCATCATGCTGGTGGAACATCTGGAGCTTCCGGGGGACGCTTTGCAATCCGCTGACGCGCTCGTTGCCAAGTCCGACGGGGATCATTTTCTATGGGCCACGGTCCATTTTCTTCTCAATGTAAAGCCAGTTCAGCGCCAACAGAGGCTCAAGAAACCCAGAGCCCCGAGGCATCCGGACGGATCCGACGGAGACGTCTCTGCCCTCACGGCCGAGATGGATGCGCCCTTCCCACCGAGAGTCTGGCGGCAAATTCGAACCGGAACGATCAAGTTCTGAACCCGGAATTCGTGCTGTACGCGGAATGCAAAATTGATCAAAATTGATCACAATTGACCAGTTTATTTCCTGGCCGAGTTGCATTCTTGCGTCATGAAAGCCGACAAGGACAAGACCCTGCTGGTTCGTTGTCCTACGTGCGGTGCGAAACCTGGTGAGAGGTGTGAGCTAAATTCAGGGATGCCGCGCTCGGAGCCGCACCCGGCCCGCGCCGTCGGGGAGAAAAAGAAATGATGAATCTCAAAGACCTCAGTCTATGGTGAACCGGATGAATCACGGGAACGGGCTTCCAGCTTCTCTTTTGGGGACGAAGGCACGCGGGTTGCGGGCGGCTTTAAAAAAGAGGCGTTCAGGGCTAAAATCCTCCGCAATGCCGGTCCCGCCAACAGCGCGCAAAAAGGCTTCTGAATTCAATCCCAGCCAGTTTCTTGCGACTATCGGGGAAGGACGAAAAAATCTCACTTTCGCTAAGAAGCAAGGAATCTTCGCGCAGGGTGATGCGGCGGACGCAGTTTTTTATATCCAGGGCGGCAAAGTCAAACTCACTGTAGTTTCTAAGATCGGCAGAGAAGCAACCCTTGGTGTGCTCGGCGTGGGGAATTTTTTTGGCGAAGGCGCGTTGGCTGGGCAGGCACTCCGCATGGGATCCGCATGGGCGATGACCGATTGCGAAATCCAGCGCATCGACAAGAAAGCGATGATGGAAGCGCTACATCGCGAATCTGCTTTTTCGGAGTTGTTCGTTGCCTATTTGCTGGCCCGGAATGTGCGCTACGAAGAAGATCTGGTGGACCAGCTATTCAATTCCAGCGAAAAGCGGCTGGCTCGCGTATTGCTGCTGCTCGCCCACTTCGGTAAAGACGGCGTGCCCGAAACCGTTGTCCCTAAAATCAGCCAGGAGAGTTTAGCGGAGATGGTGGGCACGACCCGCTCACGAGTAAGCTTCTTTATGAACCGCTTCCGCAAGCTGGGATTCGTCGATTATTCCGGCGGCCCGGAAGGCGGACTCCAGGTTCACAGTTCGTTGCTGAGCGTTGTGCTCCACGACTGAGGAACTCTCGATAAGTTTTTGACGCGAAATTTTTTGACGCGAAATCTCGCAGGTTCTCCGAGATTTTCTTCTCGCCCGTCCCCACCGATCCCGATCTTCTTGTGGGACCCCCGATAAAAGAGTACGTATCGATTACACGACGCGCCGACCGCTGACCAGGTTGATCACCAGTACCACCAGCGCCACTACCAGGAGCAGGTGTATCAGGCCGCCGGCGATATGCAGGCTGAAGCCAAGGAGCCACAAAATCAGAAGGATCACGAAAATCGTCCAAAGCATATTGATCTCCTGCGCTGTCCGAAATTACCAGGAAAACGCGTATTTTTCAAAAATGAACATATGGGACTGAACATCCGGGACTGAACTACCGCACGGGAGCAAGCTCCCTCCCACACTCCACGCAGGTCGCCTGCCGGGGTGTGATTAATCCGCAGAAAGGACACATCCGTGGAGCGGGGACGCGCCTCGCCGAGGCTGAAAATGAGGAGAACAGATTCGACAACCTGGCAGCGGCAGAAGCTATCGCTTCTTCGAAAATTGTCACGTATCTGACGAAAGCCGGGCTTCATGTCTCTTCTACTCAGGACCCTGTTCTCCTGCTCACGGGTCATCTCGTGATGGAGGTTTTGCGTAACGCCGCTTTGCATAACACGGAGTGGAATCTTCGCCCCTTGATCCATGCTGGCTGTGTCCAAAGGTGACACCCGTCTCGAGATTAATCTGAGCAAGATTGCTCATCTGGGCGGGAATCTACTCGCCGGGAGAATGAGCAATCCAGACCATCTTTTTGAAGCTGGTTCCACGAAAATGAAAGGTGAGATGAGCACGTCTTCTCTCTCTTTCAGGTTATCTGAGCTAAGTCAGCCCATCTGAAGTCCTCCCCTCTTAGTTTCGTAAACCAGAACTCAAAGGAACAAAAATGAAAAAACTATTGTCGTTGATGATGATGAGCGCGATCGGTCTGTCGGGGGCCCTTGCGTGGGCAGGCTCGGCCCGTGAAGACTCCGTGGACCGTATGGACAGATCGGTGAATGTCCTCCATTCCATTATGTCGACACCTGACAAAGGCATTCCGGAAGAAGTATTAAATGGCGCGAAATGCGTTCTGGTAGTGCCCGACTTGATCAAAGGCGGTTTCGTCTTTGGCGGCAAGCACGGTCGCGGCGTAGCTACTTGTCGTACCCCTGAAGGTTGGAGTGCGCCTGCATTCGTTTCCGTCGGCGGCGGCAGTTGGGGATTGCAGATCGGAATCGAAGACGTCGACCTGGTCATGCTGGTCATGAATGATCGCGGTCTTCAGCATCTGCTTTCCAGCAAGTTCGAACTGACCGGAGAAGGCTCGGTCGCAGCGGGCCCGGTTGGCCGTCATGCGTCCGCCGGCACCGATTGGAAGATGAACACCGAATTGCTGACCTATTCCAGATCGAAAGGCGTATTCGCCGGCTTGACTTTGGAAGGTGCGGTGGTGGAACAGGACAATGACTCCACCGAAGCCATTTATGGAAAAGACATGAGCTTCCGCAACATTCTGTCGGGCAGGGCACCCACGCCACACAGCGCGGAAGCTTTCGTGAGAGCCGTGTCGGATGCGGGCGAGCAGGCCCACATCGCGGAAGTAAGCGAAGACAAGAAATAATTCGCTGACATAGTTGCCATGCTCCGAAAATTGGTTCGCGGGCTGACCGGTATCGTCACTGATCCGGTCAGCCTGCGTTTCCACTCAGCTTGTGATGAGAAATGAGTCCGTGGGCCGTGTGCAGTAGCAGCATTTCTTTAGCGTCAATCCAACAATCTTTGACTAGCAACCTTGAAATGAGGGACACAGGATGGTCGACAAGAGCAGCGTCACTTTGGCCGGAACGGTAGAGAAAATCGTCGAGTCTCCGGGCCAGCCGGATCTGGTCCAAATTGTCATTCAAGGAGCAGATGCAAAGCACAACCAACTCCGCATGGAAAACTCCCTCACCACCGAGGACGGCGAAAAGGTTAGCCTGAAGAAAGATTCAGAAGTTCAAGTCACTTTCGAAGCTGACACCGCCAATACAAAGCCGCAATGATGGCGGTAACTCGAAACATAGCCCGGTCGACGGTGGCCGAAGCGCCGAACTCCTTCGCACGAATCGAATTCCCTCAAATCACCCAGCACGAACCCCGGCAACAGTTTTAGCTCTTTCGCTCTCTAATACGTCCAAACGTTTCGCCGGGAAGCCGGTACTTTTATGAGTGTGGGGCATCCAATTGCCATGCAAACAAATGTGAGCAACGACAAGGGCGACAAGATCGATGGGCTGTGCGAGGACTGCGGGGTAGAGCTTTCGGCTTTCCTGCATGAAATGGCAGATCACAACGCCAAGGTCACGGCATGCCCGAAATGCGGCAAACATCACCCCTACGTTCCTCCCAAAACCGCCAAGCCGCCCGCTCGGGTCCGATCGAGAAAATCGGTCAAGAAGGTTGTGTCGATCTAACCCTGTCGATCTAAACCCCGCCACGCTCCACCTCCGGTCGCGTTAACGAAGTGTCAGCTGCCGACCCAGCCTTTAGAATGACATTTGGGTCCTCCGCTCGTCCGCCCTGCCCGGCTCACCTTTTCCATCTTTAGCGGCGGTTCAGCCATCTATTTAGGTTAGTCTTTACCTCGGGTTTTCTTGCGCCTCCCATGGCCTCCAATCAGGAAGAGGAAGTATTAGGCAAAGCGTATGACGGCCGGCTGATGCGCCGGCTGCTCACCTATCTGCGTCCCTACAAATGGCACGTCGTGATCGCGCTGGCGGCAATCATTTTGAAGTCCGGGTTGGACGTGCTGGGCCCCTACCTGACAAAAGTTGCCATCGATAAATATCTGGCCAAGTCCCCAAACTCCCATTCCTGGATCGGCGACCGCCTGAGCAGCGCTCCCCTGACCGGCATCGCGCAGATTGGCGGCCTCTACGTCGGCATCCTCGTCTTCACCTTTACCCTGGAGTTCATCCAGACCTACCTCATGCAGTGGACCGGACAGAAAGTGATGTTCGATCTCCGCAGCCAGATTTTCCGCCATCTGCAGCAAATGCACGTCGCGTTTTTCGACAGGAACCCAGTAGGCCGCCTCGTAACCCGCGTAACCACCGATGTCGACGCGCTCAACGAAATGTTTACCGCCGGCGTGGTCTCGATTTTCGAGGATGTCTTCGTGCTGGCCGGCATCATCGCCATCATGGTCACCATGAACTGGAAGCTGGCGCTGATTACGTTTGCCGTCCTGCCGCTGATTGTTTATGCCACCAAGGTTTTCCGCGACAAGGTGCGCGATTCCTACCGCCGCATACGAACGGCCATCGCGCGCATCAATTCCTACTTGCAGGAAGCCGTCTCGGGCATGCTGGTGCTCCAGCTTTTCAATCGCGAGAAGCGCGCCTACCACAAATTTTCCGAGATCAACGCCTCGCACATGGAAGCGTTTAAAGACGCCATCATGGCCTATTCGCTCTACTATCCGGCCGTCGAAATATTGTCGTCGCTGGCGGTCGCGAGCATCATCTGGTTCGGCGGAGGCCAGATCCTTCAGCACATGACCGTCTCCACCATCGCCATCGGATTTTCCAAGAAGACTCTGCTGACCTTCCAGTCCGCACAGAACGTCATGACCATCGGCGTGCTGGTCGCGTTCATGCAATACGCCCAGCGCTTTTTTCGTCCGATTCAGGATTTGAGCGAGAAGTTCAACATTCTGCAATCGGCCATGGCCGCCGGCGAGCGCGTATTCAAACTGCTGGATACCAAGGTCGAGGTGACTTCGCCGGCGGTTACGAAACAGCCGCAGGGGCCGGGCCGGATTGAGTTTGATCACGTTTGGTTTGCCTACAACCTTGCAAATCCAGAGCCGGATTGGGTGTTGCGCGACGTAAACTTCGTGCTCGATCCGGGCGAAACCATCGCTGTCGTCGGGCACACCGGAGCCGGCAAGACCACTCTGATCTCGCTGCTGATGCGGTTTTACGACGTGCAACGCGGCGCGATTCGCATCGATGGCGTCGATATCAAGGACATGAATCTCGACGAACTGCGCGGACGATTCGGCGTCGTTCTGCAGGATCCCTTTCTCTTCAGCGGCACGGTTGCCACAAACATCAGGCTGGGGACCGCTCGCATTCAGGATCAGGATGTAGAGCAGGCAGCCGAAGACGTCAATCTCGCCGAGTTCATCCGCACTTTGCCCGGAGGATTCAAAGAAGAAGTGCGCGAGCGCGGCTCGACCCTCTCCACCGGCCAAAAGCAGCTGATCTCTTTTGCCCGCGCGCTGGCGCACAATCCAAAGATTCTCATTCTCGATGAAGCGACATCGAGCGTCGACACCGAAACCGAGTTCCGGGTTCGTGATGCCCTCAGCCGCATGGTCGAAGGACGGACGGCTCTCATCATCGCTCACCGGCTTTCGACCATCCAGCGCGCCGACAAGATCATCGTGATGCACAAGGGCCAGGTACGCGAGATGGGATCCCACCAGCAACTCCTCGCCCAGCGCGGCATTTATTACAAGCTGTATCAGCTGCAATACAAAGATCAAGAACTGCCCGCCGGAACCCCACCCGTCACCGCGAACGCGGACGACTAAACGCTCGCACTCACGCTCACCCTCGTCGACCGGCCGGCCCGTTACAATCCCTCTGTGCAAATTCTCATCTCGGCTGGCGAAGCCTCGGGCGAAATGTACGGCGCTCAGCTGATCGAAGCCTTGCGCCGCCGCGATTCTTCCTTGACATTCTTCGGAGCCGGCGGAGAGCGCATGCGCGCCGCCGGATGCGACATCGTGGTCGACGCCAAAGACCTCGCCGTCGTCGGCATCACCGAAATTCTTAGTCATCTTCCGAAGATTTATGCGCTCTTTCAGAAATTGATTCGCGCGGCCGATGAAAAATGTCCGGCCCTCGCGGTGGTCATCGACTCTCCCGCATTTAACTGGCGTGTGGCGCGCCAGATGCATAAGCGCGGCATACCCGTCGTTTATTACGTCTGCCCGCAGTTCTGGGCCTGGCGGCAGGGACGCGTCCGCTTGCTGCGCAAGTATGTCGATAAAGCTCTCGTCATTTTTCCCTTCGAAGAAAAGTTCTATCGCGATCGCGGAGTCGACGCCACCTTCGTTGGCCATCCACTGGCCGACCTGCCGGCGCCCGCGATCAGCCGCAACGATTACGCCGCCGCCAACCGGATCGACGCCGCAAAATATTGGATCACGCTAATGCCGGGGAGCCGTCGCAAAGAGGTCCGCATGAATCTGCCGACGATTCTGGCAGCCGCGGACCGCATGGGAAGCGAATACGAATTCCTGTTGCCCGTCGCCCGCACCCTGGATTCGTCGTTCCTTCAGCAATTGATCGCGCAGCAGCGCGAGACCCGGAAAGCTACGTCTCTGCCGCCCATTCATCTGGTTCCCGAGTCTTTGCCCGCTTTGCTTCACTCCCGCGCCGGCATCGTCGCCAGCGGCACGGCTACGGTGGAGGCCGCGCTCATGGGCACTCCTTTTGTCATGGTCTACCGTGTCTCGCCGTTGACTTACGCTTTGGGTAAACCCCGGGTCAAGGTTCCGTACTTCGCCATGGTCAACCTGATCGCTGAGCAGGAGATCGTCCCAGAGCTGGTGCAGCATAGGTTTACTGTCGAAAATATTGTGACCGAGATGATCAAAATTATTCCTGACGGTGATCCCCGGGCCCGCATGATCGAGAGATTGGCGGCGGTAAAGGCGCGCTTGAGTCGCGGCAATAGCGGTGATAGCGGGGTCCATCCCGCAGATGCCGCGGCAGAAATCATCCTGCGGAACTCATCCCAGGGGTGACTCAATCTGCCTGTGGAAGGGCACGGCTTTGGAGCGTTGGGGAAAAAACCGTGTGCTGACGGGGCTATGCCCCGTCCGGGAGTACCGACACCACCCACATTCCACACTCGTGCAAGGGACGCTCGACACCGAAACAAGTAGGAAAAGAATTGCGTCTCTAATAAAAACGTCCCTCGCGGATACACTATTGGTGAGTGGAGTACACCGCGTCGCACAACCGCTGCGACAACAGACCCGCGCTTGGTCTGCCCTATGACTTCGAAACAAATTTCCCTAACCCTTGTCGGCACAGCATCTTTTGCGGGAAAATTAACATCTTACGATTTGTAGCCCTGCCAGGAGACCCTACTTGAAGGTTTGCCACTCTCGACCGGTGCGCCGCGCGCTCGGTTCCACGGTTATCGTTTTTCTGGGCTTGCTTTTTGCCGCAGTTGCCAACCGGCCTGCGCTCGCGGCGGTCGAAAAAACGCGCATGCGCGCGGACGACTATCAGATCGACGTCGAACTCCTGCCCCAAAGCCACAAGTTGACCGCTCGCGCCGTCGTCAAGGTTACCGCGCTCGAAGACATCAACGTCGTCACCTTCCAGCTGAACAATGCCTTGCGCATTACGAAACTTACCGACGCCGGCAACAAGCCGCTCACTCCCGAACGCAACACCCAGGATTCAACCGTCCGCTTTTCGCTCAACAGCGGCCTCACAAAAAATGCCAGTACGACTTTTACTTTTGAATATGAAGGCACGCTCGAAAGCGCCGACGACAGCCCGGTTCAGGGATTAAAGCTCGCCTACGTGGGTCCGGACACGAGCTATCTGCTTTACTCGGGATTGTGGTTTCCGGTCTCGGGCTACGGTGTTAACCGCTTCACTTCGACCATTAACGTCACCGTCCCATCGCACATGGTGGTGATCGGCAGCGGCAAAGAATCCTCAGGTGCGACCGCGGGTTCCAATTCAAAGAAGACCGCGCCCGCGGCCCCGGTTACGCTCGCCAACTCCAAGACGTTCAGTTTCAAATTCGATAAGCCGAGTTTTCCGGGGACGATTATCGCCGGCACATTTCAGGAATACAAAAGCGATGAGGCGGGCATTGACCTGCACGTATATCTGAAGCCGGATAAGAAAGATCGCGGCGCGGAGTACGCCACCACGGCGGTCAAGATCTTCACCTACTTCGTCACCCAGTACGGACCGGCGCTCACATCGAATTTGAAAATCGTTGAAATTCCGGACGACACCGTCCCCACCGCTTATGCACCCGAGATCGCCGCCATGGCTGCTCGCGCGGTCACCGAGAGAGTCAATTACCGGCTGCTCGCGAATACCATCGCCCATCAATGGTGGGGCATATCGGTGAGCCCGGCATCGAAAGACGACTGGTGGATCAGCGATGGCTTCTCGCGTTATTCCGAGGCTCGCTACGTCGAGAGCGCAGCCGGGGAAGCCGGACTCGACGAAATGATCAAAGATATGTCGGTCGGTGCGCTCGCTTATGACAGCGTGCCCCTGTCAAGTGCCTCCAAGCTCGATTATTTTTCTCCGGAATTTCAGTCCGTGGTCACCGACAAGGGCGCCATGATTTTGCATATGCTGCGCTGGGTCGTCGGCGAAAAGGACTACCTGAAGATCATGCGCGACTTCGCCACCAAATATGCGGGCAAGTCCGCGACCACTGACGATTTCCGCGAACTCAGCGAAAAAGTGTATGGCTCGCAGCTCACTTGGTTCTATTCCCAATGGATGGATTCCACCAGCGCTCCCGAATTTAAGGCCAAGTACACGGTCTACCGGCTCGGCAACAACAAGGGATTCCGGATCGTCGGCGCGATCGCCCAGGATCTCGATCTCTTTCGTATGCCGATCAATTTGCGCATCGATACCGACGGCCGCACCGAAGAAAAGCGCATCGAGGTCGTCGGCACTGATTCTCCCTTCTCCGTCGAAACCTTTGGACGGCCGCGGCGAATCTCCATCGATCCCGAAAATCGCGTGCTCACAAATTCCCGCGACATCAAGCTGCGGGCATCCATCGTTCGCGGACAGGGCTTGACCCAGCAAGGCGACCTGGCCGGAGCTCTCAGCGAGTTCAATAAAGCCCTCGAAGTCAACAAGAGCAGCTCGCTCGCTCATTATCGAATTGCCGAAGTTTTTTATCTGCAGAGAAATTACCAGGCATCAGCCAACGCGTATCGCGAATGTCTGAACGGCGACGGGGAGCCCCGCTGGACCGAGGTCTGGAGCCACTTGCAACTGGGCAAGATTTTCGATGTAACCGGACAGCGCGAACGCGCCATCAACGAATACCGGCAGGCCGTCCAGACCAACGACAATACCCAGGGTGCACTCGAAGAAGCGCGCCGCTACATGCAAAAACCCTTCGAGCGCGAAAAGGGAACCTAAGCAAGAATCAGGCGGTAAAACCCAGCGGGAAAAAAGTGGGCCCGTACCACCAGGCGAATGGCGGTACAGGCCAGGAGGGAACGATTCACAATATAAGGCAGTTCTGAATCAATGTCAAGTAAGTTTATGGACTTTATTTATTAAAATCAAAGGTAAGATTCAAACGGCATTTTTGCCCCACCTTACGGGCGAGCCAGTCGCCGGATTTACCCGAAATCATAGTGTCCTTTTATCGTTGACTTACAACTCATCCCACCACATACTTGAACTTCTGATTGGGGCAGTTTCGAAGGGCGTCCGTCGACTTCAGACGCGCTTCGAATCTGCCCCAAAACCATTTTCAGGGATCTTTGACAACATAAGCCCTAGTCTCTCAAGACTTTCCATTTATCCCCTTTGAAATCATAGACTTGGGGTGTTTTAGCCTGTAAGTCTATGATTTCAGTGTACCGAGGGGGAGGGGGGGTACCCCTGGGGAAGCGGTAAAGCGCTCAATTAGGCAATCTTGCAGCACTGAATAGGAATTAGGTCTCTTGAGGGGTTGTTGTGACGGAACAAGAATTAAAAAAACATCTCGATGCAGCCGAGAAGAGCCCCAAGGAAATTGCGGCCGCGGTTTCCGGCTTGCCCGATAAAACTCTGCGCTTCAAGCCTTCTCCCGAGAAATGGTGTGTGCTCGAAATTCTCGGCCACCTCGCCGATATCGAGATCGTCTACGGATACCGTCTACGGCAGATGCTGGCCGACACCAAGCCAGTAATGGCGCCGATTCAGGTGGACGCATGGGCCCGCAATCTCAACTACATGTCTTCGCCGCCTTCGGAGTTGGTCGCGTTCTACGGGTTGGGACGCCATCACAATCTGCGTCTGTTGCGCAGCCTGAAGGTGTCGGATCTTTCCAAGTCCGCCTTTCATCCCGAAATGCAACGGGATATGACGGTGGCGGAACTGGTGGAAAGAATCAGCGCCCACGGCGCTTCTCACTTGCAACAGATTGAAAAGTTAAAGGCAGCCGCCAGCAAATAGATTTGAACTGCGGCAAGACGCCGGCGCTCAGGCTTTCACGCCGTCGAACCCTTTTCGGCGCTGCTCACTGTAACGGTGTAGCGCATCCTCAATAATGGGATAGGCTTCGGTTGCAGGCTGGATCTGGTCAACTTCAACCGACTTTCCTTCCAGTAATTTGTAATCCTGGAAGAAGCGGCGCAGCATCAGCAGGCGGTGTGGCGGCATTTCCGCGGCCTCACGGTAAGGATTGAATTCCGGATCTTCGGTGGCGATCGCGATGATCTTGTGATCTTTTTTACCGGAGTCGATCATCGTCATCAGACCAATCGCGCGGGCGTGAATGATGGTCAGCGGCACGACGGTTTCCTGGCACAGCACCAGAACGTCGATGGGATCATCGTCTTCGGCCAAAGTCTGCGGTATGAATCCGTAATTCGCAGGATAATAAACAGCCGAATACAAAATGCGGTCCAGCTTAATGAGCCCGCTGGTCTTGTCCAGTTCGTACTTCACGCTCGAGCCAAACGGGATCTCGATAACCGTATTGAACTCCTGCGGCAGCTTGCTGCCGGGAGTTACGTCGTGCCAAGGATGAATCATGCGATTAGGCCTGCCTTTGAGCTCATGCGCGCGGCTGATGCTGGTACTGATACTGATACTAATAAAGATTGTAAATGCAGCCCAAGTGATCGTGTGGCGCGGGCGCCCTCGCCCGCGGACTTGTGCGTCTTGACCCGCTCTCTGCCTGCGCGTACAGTTTTCAGTCAGGTGTAGTTTCCCATGTCGAGCGAAGCCAGCAAATATCTGAAATTCGGTTCAGTCACCGTGCTGATCCTCGTCTCGCTCGCGTACCTCGCTTACACCGGAGTGCAGGACAGCAAGAGCTACTACGTCACCATTAAAGAATTGAACGGCATGGGGAATGAGGCTTATTCCAAGCGCCTGCGCGTGGCGGGAAATGTGCTGCCGGGTTCGATCAAGCGCTCGGGAACGCGGGTCGATTTTGTGTTGAAAGAAAACGATCTGGTGTTGCCGGTTTCTTATACCGGGACCGAAGCTCCTCCCGACACTTTTAAGGATGACTCGCAGGCTTTGGCCGATGGCAGCTTCGGGCGCGATGGGGTATTCCATGCCAAGGGACTGCAGGCCAAGTGCGCTTCGAAGTACGCGCCCAAGCCGGGAGCTGCTCCGGCAGCTCAGCCCGCAAGCAGCATGTCTCAGAATCAGAATTCCGGATCTAGCGGAATGTCGAACTAGCCCTCACTCCGAATTCCATTGACTGAAACCGCGCTCCCGCCCGTGGTAACTGTAAAAAATCTGATCAAGCAATTTGGCCGCTTTGCCGCGCTGCGTGGCATTACCGCGGAATTCTCCGGCAGCAAGCTCTATGCCATTCTCGGCGACAACGGCGCCGGCAAGACGACATTGCTGCGTACCTTGGCTGGACTGAACCAGTCCTCTGGTGGCGAGGTTTCCATCCTCGGTACGAATGCAGGTACGAGAGAGTTTCGCGATATCTGCCAGAACGTGGGCTACATGGCGCATCCTTCTCTTCTTTATGACGAGATGAGCGGGATGGAAAACCTGCAATATTTTGCCCGCCTTTACGGAATAAGCGGCAACACTCGCTGCGCGGAAGTGATCCGGGCCGTCGGGCTTGATCCTGACCTCGTCCGCCCGGTGGGACAGTATTCGCAAGGCATGCGGCAGCGGATGTCTCTGGCGCGATCTCTACTCAACGACCCCAGGATTCTTTTACTCGATGAACCGTTTTCGAATGTCGATGTTCATTCGGCGAATGAGATGGTCCGCCTGCTGGCCGGTCTCCGCGATCTCGGCAAAACTATCTTCATCGTTACGCACCAGGCGTCGCTGCTGGAAGGCGCCGCAGACGAGTACGTCTGGATGGAGTTCGGTCAGATCGTAGAGCGCACACGAAACCTGAAACGGTCCAGCGATTCGGCATCTCCGGCTTCGACGGAGAGCGGACGATGAGCAAGCCTTCAGGCATCGTAGGAGCGACTCTCCTGAAAGATCTGCGCCTGGAATGGAGATCGAAAGACGCTATCAATTCGATGCTGTTCTTTTCGCTGCTGGTGGTAGTGGTGTTCAGTTTTTCTTTCGATCCCAGCGCGGAGGAGTCGCGCCAGATTGCGGGCGGCCTGATCTGGGTAGCTTTTCTGTTTGCGGCAGTCGTGGCGCTCAACCAGACCTGGGCTAGAGAGATTCGGAATCAGGTGCTCGATGCTTATCGGGTCTCGCCAGCTCCGGCAAACTCACTGTTCATCGCCAAGGCGCTGGGCAATTTTATTTTCGTGCTTAATTCTGGAAGCGCTAATGACGCCGCTCTTCATCATGTTTTATCGCCTGCGGGCGCTGGGTCCGGCCTGGCAACTGCTAGTGGTCGGAGTGCTCGGCACTTGGGCGCTTGGTAGTAAACGGAACTTTTTTCGCGGCCATGTCTTTGCGGACGCGCAGCCGCGAGATCATGCTGCCCCTGCTCTTGTTTCCGATATCGATCCCGGCCCTTCTTGCCATGGTGCAAGCAACGACCGCCATCCTGAGTGGTGAACAAGCGCGTTTTTGGATGGTCTTGCTGGCGACATATGATCTGGTGTTTACTACGGGGTGCTTGCTGCTGTTTGAAACCATACTGAATGCGGAGTGAGCCCATAGCTCGAATCTCGAAGCTTAAATGAAACGACTGTTCCCCATCCTCGGACTTCTGACCGCGATCCTGCTCTGCTACGGGCTTTACCAGGCGCTGGTGGTTGCGCCCACCGAACAGACCATGGGCGATGTGCAGCGGATTTTCTATTACCACGTGCCCTCGGCCTGGACTGCGTTCATCCTCTTCTTCATCAATTTCGGTGCCTCCATTCTCTATTTGACGAAGCGCCGCTCCGCTGCCGACATGGTGGCGCTTACGACGGCCGAAGTCGGCGTCGTCTTTCTGACCGTGAACCTGGTCACTGGACCGATATGGGCGCGTCCAGTCTGGGGGATCTGGTGGACTTGGGATTGGCGCCTGACCTCGACCTTGGTGATGTGGCTGATTTACGTTAGCTATCTTTTGCTCCGGCGCTTTTCGTCCGGAGGACAGACGCCGACCTTAGCCGCCGCCCTGGCTGTTCTGGGTGCGCTGTGCGTGCCGTTTGTTTACTTTTCGATCTGGTTCTTTCGTACCCAGCACCCGCAACCTGTGATCGGCGGAGGCGGATCGATAGATCCGCGCATGTGGCACGCACTGCTGGTCAACTGGCTGGCGTTTTCCTGTTTTGCTTTTATGGTCTGCTGGTCGCGCTATCGTCTGGAAAAACTGCAACGCGAAGTCGACGAAGCGCATGCCATGCAATCTCTTTTGGCTCCGCGTGGGGGTGTGCGATGAGAGGTGCGCGATGAACGGAAATGGATATCTTTTTGCCGCATATGCCATCACCTGGGTGATTCACATCACGTACATTGGGACGATTCTGTCCCGCTATGCACGGTTGAAGCGAGAAATCGAGCAATTGAAGAAATAGCCGTCAGGTATCAGCCATCAGCCATCAGGTAAAGCAAAACCTTCGATTGCTTTGCAAGCGCGAGTTCGGAAAACCTTCGAGCTCTTGAGCTGCGAAGCTAGAAGAGTTTAAAGAAGACATTTCCGGCGCAGCCGAAGATTTTGCTTTACCTGATGGCTGACGGCTGACGGCTGACGGCTTTTCCTTACAACCATTTCAGCCCGGTTCGGCTTCTCACTATGCGGCCCTCGTCGTCGGTCCGGCTTGACAGCGTATCTGTTGGATGTAAAAGTATTTGTTTGGGTTAACCCCAGTTCTGGTGACAGGTACGCATCCGCTTCCTTAGGGCGTCGAGCCGCAGCGGTGTTTGTGTGCCATTCTGGTTCTCACCCCACGAAATTGGGAAATTGGAGGAGCTTCGTGAATTGGAATTGCCCTGTGTCGGTAGGAGGCTTGGTGAGACGTTCGCTGTCAAAGGATAGAACCGGGATTAAAGCAGGAAATGGATTGATACTGATGGCGGTGGTGCTCGCCGGAACTGTCGTATTTCACTTTGCCGCTGCTGCACACTTCGTCAAGACCACCGGGATCGGACCCGCGGTACAACCTTCGATCGGGCAAAGCGCGTCCGCGCAGAAGGCGTCAGCATCTTCTGAAAAGCCATCATCTTCGATCATCTCTTCAACACTACTCTCCCAGGCCAGCTCGCAGAGCGCCGCCGCCCGCGGAACGGTTCCCACAAGGCGGATATCGCTGCCCATGTTCTTTGAGCCCAACGAGGGCCAGACCGATACTCAGGTCAAGTTTGTCGCGCACGGATCGGGCTACGGGCTATTTTTGACCGCAGACGAAGCGGTGCTTGATCTTCATCGCATCGCTCCCAAGCCGCGTACGCCGGTTGCCTCACCCGAACCCACACCCAACTCGGTAATCCGCATGAAGTTGGAGGGAGCCAATTCCTCCGCCAGCGTTTCCGGCGCTCAGCCCCTTCCCGGCAAGAGCAGCTATTTCATCGGCAACGACTCCACCAAATGGCACCATGACATTCCGCAATTTGGACGCGTGCAATACAGCAGCGTCTACCCCGGCATCGACCTGGTTTATTACGGTGACCAGGGACAGCTGGAATACGACTTCCGGGTTGCGCCAGGCGCTGCGCCCGAGCAGATTGCGATGACCTTCGATGGCGCTTCGGCGCGCATCGATTCGGGCGCTTCCGGCGACCTTATCCTCTCTACCGATAACGGAGACGTTCGCTTCCGCGCCCCGCGGATCTATCAGTCGGCCGGGAACGGCGAGAAAGCGATCGCAGGAAATTTCCGCCAGCTCGCCGACAACAAAATCGGCTTCACGATTGGAAATTACGATCACAGCCGCGAACTGGTAATCGATCCCGTCCTCAGCTATTCGACCTACATCGGCGGCAGCGCTACCGAGAGTCTGGTGAACATGGCGGTCGATTCGAGCGGCCTGATTTACCTGGTGGGCTCGACCACGTCCGACAATTTCCCGCTGGTTCCGGTTCCAACCATCCTGCCGCTGCAGACGCAACTCTCGGGCACGCAGAACATATTTATCGCCGTGCTCAATCCCAATCTCACTCCCGCCAATACGCAACTTTTGTACGCGACCTATCTCGGCGGTTCGGGAAGTGACAGCGCGGCTGGAGTTGCCGTGAGCACCAACATCGACCAGGGGTTGCCAAGCAGCAATATTGACATTTATGTCGCCGGCTCGACCACGTCGCCGGACTTTCCCACGAACGGTGTCTTTACCCCTTTCCAGGGCGGGCCGCCGAGCACATCGGGAATGCACGGCTTTTTGACCCGGCTTAATATCGGAACCGCGACCAACACCACCATCCGTTACTCCACCTACCTTTCAGGCAATGGGACGGATACGGTCACTGGACTCGCGATCGACAATCAGGGCAATGCCTTCGTGACCGGAACAACTACGTCGACCGATGCTCCGAGCAATGGGTTCCCCGCGAACCCCGATGGCTTCCAGACTGTATCGAACGCCCCCAATCAGTTCTTTGCCAGCCAAGTCAACACCAAGGGTTCAGGCCCGCTGAGCATGATTTATTCCACTTACCTGGGGGGTGGAAACCCGCAGTCAGGGCAGACGGTCGGTGGAGGCATTGCGGTCGATCCTTCCGGTAACATGTACATCTCGGGTGGAACGAACTTTCTGCAGACGACTGGGCCGAACGGCGAGGCAAAGTTCCCGCTCAATGCTGCTTACCAAGCGTGCCTCGACGAAGCCAGTCGAACCCAGTGCAGTAATTCCAATCCCACGGCGCTGGATGCGTTTGTCGCCAAGATCACTCCCAAGCCCGGGTTCACCCTTCCCGTTTACTGCACCTATATGGGTGGATCTGGCAACGACATTGGTTACGCCATCGCCGTCGATTCGACGGGAAACGCCTACGTCACAGGCACGACCAGTTCTGACGATTGGGTTAGCGCGGGTAGCGGATTCCAGACTCAGTTCGGTGGGAACCAGGACGCGTTCATCGGCAAAATCGGTAACTTATCGCAATCCGTTTATCCACTGAACTACTTTACCTATCTGGGTGGTTCAGGTGTCGACGTCGGCCAGGCGATACTCGTAGATTCAACGCAGACTGTCCGTGTAGTTGGATGGACCACCTCGACGGACCTTCTGGTCACGCCGCTCACCTATCAATCGACAAACGGCGGGGGACAAGACGCTTTCGCCGCTTTGATTGTCACGACCCTGGGGGGGCGCGGCGCCGGCGACTTCCTCACCTATCTTGGTGGTAGTGGCACGGACCAAGGCACCGCAGTGGCGCTGGATGTCTTTGGCACTACCTATGTCGCCGGTACGACCCAATCTACGAACTTTCCTATTCCCCCGGCTCCCGCCGTACCGCCCTTTCAAGGAACCTTGAACGGCGTGCAGAACGCTTTTGTGAGCAAAATCGGAGCCTACAGTCAGCTCCTGGTGACTCCGGCCACCTCCAGTCCATCGCCTCAGCCAGTCGCCGCCGGCACCCAGGTCACGTTTACTTTCAACATTACCAATAATGGACCGGACGTTGCGTCGCAGGTTGTCTTCACAGTTGGGGGTTTGCCGAATAGCGGGCAACTGGCAAAGACTCCCACGGCAACCGTGACCAGTACGACAGGAAGCTGCATTCCTCCCCAGGGCCAGGCAACGACGATCAGTTGCATCATTCCAACTTTGTCGGTGTGCTCGACCACGCCATGCACTTCGGCAACTGTCCAGGTCAATGTGACACCTGCCATCACGACCACCCTGCAGCAGATCGTATTAACGGGCCAGGCCGTCGCCAACAACAGCAACGTGGTGGCGATATGCAATCCGGCGCAACCTCCGGCAAACATCGTCAATTTCAACATCAGCGCGTCAACCCAGACTCCGATTATTAACGCCGGGGATACCGCTACTTTCCAAGTCGTCTTTACTCCAACCAGCAATCAGGGCTATAGCGCCAACATCACACCCAGCCAGACCACGTCTCCGGCGATGGTGACGGCAGTTACGCCTACCTTTAACCCGACGCCCATCACACTTTCCGGAAGTAGTCCGGGCACAACGACACTGAGCATCGCGACCGTAGCCCGTCCGGTGACCACCGGCAGCCTCGGTCATAGCGGATCGTTCTATGCCACATGGCTCCCAATGGCAGGACTCAGCCTGGTCGGCTTGGGATTGGGTGCAGGCCGCAAGCGACGCCGATGGTTGGCCGGACTTGTTCTCTGCCTGATCGCAGGCGCGATCGTGCTGCAGTCGGGCTGCGGCTCGTCGAGCACCAGCGCGAACGTCAGCGGCGGCACGGCCGCTGGAGTCTACACCATCACCATCACGGGTTCCGCCGGTTCGGGAGCCTCTCGGAATATCCCCGTGCAACTGCAAGTGAACTAGCACCGGAAATTTAGCTGCGCTTTCAAGCCTCCGCTTCGGCGGAGGCTTTTTCTTTGGTGTTTCTAAGTGCTTCTCGTAAGCCTCTGCAAACAGGCGCGATCCAGTTCTTGACAATATTTCATATTGCGATAATCTTATTGCGATCTGGCATATGACATTGGGCGAAAAAATTCGCTATCTGCGCGAGGTGGAAGGATCGCTGCGCGGCCTGAATCGCCCGCTGACCCAGCAGGAGTTAATGAAGGGCATCGAGGCCGAAACCGGGAAAAAGATCAGCCAGTCTTACCTCTCGCAGATCGAGCGTGGCAAGCGTCCGCATATGACGCAGTCGTCGCGCACTTTACTGGCTCGGTTCTTTAAGGTGCATCCGGGCTTTCTGGTGGATGACCCGGAGGGCTATCACACCGAACTGGTTTCAGATTTGCGCACCACCGAAGGCCAGTTGGATGTCTGGCTGTTGCAAGGCTCGGAGCGCTTCGCGAACGACCCGGAAGTAAGCGAAGTGCTGATCAAGGTCGCGCGCGATAAAGACACGCGACGAGCGCTGTTGCTGCTAGGCGAAATCCTGAACACTCCAGGGCTCGCCGACCGGCTGTTCGAAGCGCTGCGTCCGGAGCTGGCGCGCGTAGCCGCAGCGTCAAAGAGGCGAAATATATGACTTGGGCTGACTTTTACCTGATCTGTTTCGTCGTGGGTTTTCTGCTGAGCGCGATCTCGTTCATCGCTGGCGGAGTGCGCTGGAATTTGCATTTCCCGCACTTCCCAGACGCGGGTGGCCACGCCGTCGGCGGCCATGTGGCAGCAGGACACGTCCATGCCGGCGGCTCTGCCGACACCGGCGCTCATTCCGGAAATCACTCTTCCGTATCGCCGTTCAACTTCGTCACCTTGACCGCGTTTCTCGCCTGGTTTGGAGGCACGGGTTATCTCGTCACGCGCTTCTCCAGCATCTGGTTCGCGCTTGGCCTATTGATCGCCCTCGGAGCAGGATTATTCGGCGCTGCCATCGTTTTCTTGTTCCTCACCCGAGTCCTGATCTCGCACGAAGAAAACATGGACGCCGCAGATTACGAAATGGTTGGAGTGTTGGGCAGACTCTCCATGCCTATCCGCGAAGACGGGACGGGCGAGATGATCTATTCGCAAGCCGGAACCAGACGTACCTGCGGAGCCCGCAGCGAAAACGGCACCGCCCTCGAAAAAGGAGCGGAGATCGTAGTGACGCGTTATCACAAGGGCCTGGCCTATGTGCGCCTGTGGGATGAGATCAGCAGTGACGACATTAGCAGCCAGGACCGCACCACCAGGAACTGACATTCGCGAGTTGAAATTCAGAGCGAATATGACCGATTCATCCCAAATCGACCTGTTAGCCGAGGAGACGCATACCGGCCGCGTGTGGGTGGTGATCATTCTGGTCGCACTAATCGCTCCCGCAATCTCGCTGACCATCGCCCGTACCACGCTGGTGGTGTGGGCAGCGGCTCTGGTAGGCGTCATCGCGTTAGGCGCTGGAGCAATGGCGTGGAGCGGCTTCCAATATCGTTTTCTTCGACACGGAGTCGAAATCCGCATGCTGGGTTTTCATCTGCGATCGATTCCAAGATCGTCAATCGTGAGTTATGCCATCGAGCCCTGGGCGTTCATCCGCGGTTACGGCATCCGCGGCATTGGCAAGACCAGGGCCTACGTATGGAGCAACAAAGTCGTGCACATCAAGACGACGAACGGAGACATTTTTCTAGGCCACGACGATCCGCAACGCATAGTGCGCGATCTCGACATGGTGACGGACTCACAGGCTAAAACCTGAGACCCGACACCTGAGACCTTGTACTCGAGTTTTGGATTTTCCAGGAGGCGATATGTTTTTGGGCATACGAATTGAAATTCTGGTCTTCGCGGGACTGATGGTCTTGACCATCCTGTTCCTCGTGAGCATGCTGGCCCGCTTATACCGCAAGGCTGGACCGCATGAAGCGCTGATCGTCTACGGCTTTCGCGGAACGCGCGTCGTCCAGGGACACGGCACGGTCATCTTTCCGATGGTCGAAAACTGCAAAGACCTTTCGCTGGAGCTGATGTCGTTCGACGTAGCCCCACAACAGGATCTCTACACCAAGCAGGGCGTAGCTGTCACAGTCGAAGCCGTCGCCCAAATAAAAGTAAAGTCCGACAAGGAGTCGATCCTAACCGCAGCCGAACAATTCCTCACCAAAACCGACCAGGAGCGCGAAAGCCTGATCCGGCTGGTGATGGAAGGCCACCTGCGCGGAATCATCGGACAACTGACTGTCGAAGAAATCGTGAAGCAGCCCGAGATGGTCGGAGATCGCATGCGCGGCACTTGTGCCGACGACATGAACAAGATGGGCCTCGAAGTAATCTCCTTCACTATTAAAGAGGTTCGCGATAAGAACGAATACATCACCAACATGGGCAAGCCGGATGTCGCCCGCATCAAGCGCGACGCCGACGTTGCCACAGCCGAGGCCGAACGCGACACCGCCATCAAACGCGCGATGGCCACGCGAGAAGCCGCCGTGGCCAAAGCGCAGGCCGATCAGGAGCGTGTCTTAGCCGAGACCCTCTCGCAAGCCAAACAAGCCGAATCGCAGCGCGATCTTGAGGTCAAGAAAGCGCAATACCTCGAAGTCACCAAGAAGCAGCAGGCTCAGGCTGATAAGTCGTACGACATCCAAAGCAATGTCATGCAGCAACAGGTCATCACCGAAAGCGTGCGCGTGCAGCAGGTAGAAAAAGAAGGACAAGTCAAAGTCCAGGACGCAGAAATCGCGCGTCGCGAAAAAGAGCTGATCGCAACCGTATTGAAAGGTGCCGAGATCGAACGGCAGCGAATAGAAACTCTCGCAGCCGCCGAAAAGCAGCGCTTGATCGCCGAAGCCGAAGGCCAAGCGTCTGCCATCCGCGCTCAGGGAGAAGCCGAGGCCGAGATCATCTTCAAAAAAGGTGAGGCCGAAGCCAAAGCTATGAACGTAAAAGCCGCCGCCTATCAGGAGTACAACCAGGCAGCAGTCGTCGACAAACTCATCACCGGATTGCCCGAAATCGTAAAAGCGCTGGCCGCCCCGTTAGCCAACGTCGACAAAATCACCATCGTCTCCACCGGCAATGGCGACACTGCCGGAATGAGCAAGATCACCGGCGACATCACAAAAATGGCCGCGCAAGTGCCGGCCCTGTTCGAGACGCTGAGCGGCATGCCACTGGCAGAACTGTTAGGCAAAGTCCGCCAGATCGGCGACAAAGCCCCGAAGCCGGAGGAGAAGCATTAAATAAAAGTCGGGTGCCCCATTCTTGCGCGTTTTGTGCGCAAGAGTGGGATCCGAAGCAGCCGCAATCATGGGATTGTTGGCGACACCGCGACTAACAACGGACTAAGGAGGAACCGTGTCAGAAGAACTACACCACGCCAGATCACTCGGCCTGTCCGTAGCCCTCGGGGCCGCTCTAGGCGCAGCCATGGGAGCCGCAACCGGACACATCGGCGTTTGGGTAGCCGCCGGAATCGGAGCCTACATCGCAATCTCTCTGGTAGGCGGCGCCTGGAAAAAAAGACCAACCGATTAGCAACGAACGATTAGCAACGAACGACCAACACAAAGGAGTCCCGTATGGCATTACTAGAACGTGTTTCCACCTTAGTCCGAGCGAATCTCAACGACCTGATCGACAAAGCCGAGGAACCCGAAAAGATGATTAAGCAGGTCATCCTCGACATGCACAACCAGCTTTTGCAGGTAAAAACGCAGGTCGCGATCGCCATCGCCGACCAGCACCTGCTCGAAAAAAAGAAAAACGAAAACGACGAAAAAATAAAAGAATGGATGCGCAAGGCAGAGCTCTCCGTCGACAAGAAGCAGGACGACCTCGCCCGCGCCGCCTTGTTGCGCGTGGAAAGCTACCGCGACATGAGTGCAAACTTCGCGCAGCAACTCGACGATCAGAAAGCGCAGGTTGAGAATCTGAAGTCGGCGCTGCGCAATCTCGATCAGAAGCTGGTCGAAGCGAATGCCAAAGCCGATCTACTGATCGCGCAGCATCGCCGTGCCCGCGCCGCAAGCAGGGCAACCGACGCGAGGGCCGGCATGAGCGCCAACAGCAAGTCCGCCACGTTCGATCGCATGAAAAGAAAAGTAGACCGCGAGGAAGCCATTGGCGAAGCCAAAGTTCAACTCCTGTCCGACAATGTTGAAGACCGAATCGCAGCCCTGGAAAAAGAAGATCGCATCGAGCAACTGCTGAGTGAGCTGAAGACAAAGCGGGGAGCGTAGCTTTCGTGTGGCGTTAAGTGACCTGAATTTCCAGTTCCCGAACGGTCCGTCCCGCGACTGGAAATTAGCGAAGAACGGACAAGTTAAAATCGAGACGGTGCCTACTATGCGTAAAGTCTTCCATTTCGACTCACCGGCCACGCCGTACGTGGCTGATGCCGCCGTCCTTTGCTGCTTCGACCACCGCATCGGGACGGCCGTCCGCAAATTCTTGAAGAATCAAAAGATCGAACGGGTCGACATGATCGTGGTCGCCGGAGGGGCAAAAACCCTGGCCTCGCCGCGCAATGACTTTGAACAGGACTTCATCCTCGAACAAGTCCGAATGTCGATCCGCCTGCACCAGACCAAACGGGTGATGGTCATGAGCCACTCAGATTGCGCTACCTACGGAGGTCTGGCCCACTTCAAAGGCGACCGCGAAGCGGAAGCTGCGCATCACCGCAGCGAACTACTGCGCGCCGCGGAACTCCTCACTTCGAACTTCCCCGATATTTCTGTCGAACCATACTTTGTGAAGTTTGACGGAATCTGGGAAGTGAAAGGCTCCGGAACTCCAAGTCTTCGCCAATAAAAAAGTCGGGAACCGCCCCCGTAGTCGCATAGGAAAGGGGCAACACGGCCTTTTAACGCACCTTGCCTGGGCCTGCCATTTGGCGTATCATTATTAGCCAAGAGGCCAATATGACTTCCGCGCTGATCGCCGAGGTATTGGGCGGCAAGAAAGTCCTGGGACGTTCGATCCACAGCTTCGCCGAGCTTTCTGAGTTGATTCGGGAGGGTCTTCCGTCCGGTTCGCTGGTCGTGCTGGGCGAAAAGCTCGATCTGAAGAATGCCGTGCTCTCAAAGAAGCTTGGCATTCCGCAACGCACGCTAACCCGGCGCCTCAGCCGCCACTCGCGCCTGACCGCCGCCGAGTCCGACCGAACCGTTCGCCTGGCGCGAGTTTATGCCACCGCGGTTGAAATGATTGGCAACATCGAGAAAGCCGCGCTGTGGCTTCGCACCCCGAACCGCGCCCTGGCGGGTGCCGTCCCAATTGATGAACTCGACACCGACCTGGGCGCAAAAGAAGTCGAAAACATCCTCGGGCGAATCGCCTACGGCGTTTACAGCTGATGCGCGTGTGGAGAATTTGCCGTCAGACTCATGCTGCCGAAGCGTTCTCCGGCGAAGGCGCTCGTCTGTACGGCGGCCGCTGGAATAGTCAGGGCATAAAAGTTGTTTACACTTCCACTTCGCTCGCCTTGGCTGCAATCGAAACCTTCGTTCATCTCGAACCGAATTTGCAACCCGATGACTTGGTTTCAATCGAAGCCGAGGTTCCCGATGACCTCGCCGCGGAACACCTTAGCGTGAAAGCCCTTCCCCGCAAATGGCACGAGCTCGGAAACGAATCGCTGAAAAGGTTTGGCGACCGTTGGGCACGAGGCGGAAGCACTATCGCTCTGCATGTGCCATCCGCGGCCATTGACGGCGAATGGAACGTGCTGCTGAATCCCGAACACGGCGACTTCCGCAAAATTAAGATCGACAAGCCGAGGCCCTTCGAGTTCGATTTGAGAATGTTCCGCTAAAGAATTCTTATCGAAATCCACCCCCGCCGCCGTACGATTTCAGACTGATTCCTGTTACAAATAGTGCCTATGAAAATTCTCTTCATTGGTGGAACCGGAATCATCAGCACGGCCAGCACCGTGCTCGCCGCCCAGCGCGGCATGGACGTAACACTGCTAAGCCGCGGTCAGCATCCGTCGCAGCTTCCGCCCGGAGTGAGAACTTTGCTCGCGGATATCAACGATCCCTCGACCGTTCAGAAACTCGAGCACGAATCTTACGACGCCGTCGTTGACTGGATCGCATTCACTCCCGCGGACATCGAACGCGATCTCAAGCTGTTCCGCGGACGCACCAAACAGTTCGTCTTCATCAGCTCCACCAGCGCATATCAGAAGCCGCAAACGCATTACCTGATGACAGAGTCCACCCCGCTGGCGAATCCACACTGGGATTACGCGCGAAACAAAATCGCCTGCGAAGAACGCCTGATGCAGGCCTATCGCGAAGAGGGCTTCCCGATCACCATCGTCCGGCCGTCGCTCACCTACGGAGAAACGCTCGTTCCCTTGGTGCTCAACAGTTGGCAGAAGTCTTACACCGCCGTGGACCGCATGATTCGCGGAAAGAAATTAGTGGTGCCCGGGGATGGCACATCTTTATGGGTATTGACCCACAATACTGATTTTGCCAAAGGCCTTGTCGGATTGCTCGGCCACCAACAAGCGATCGGACAAGCGTTTCACATCACGACCGATGAAGTGCTTACCTGGGACCAGTTGTTTCGCATCGTGGGTTCGGCCGTCGGAGCAGAACCGCAGCTGGTCCATATTCCGTCTGACTTTATCTACGCTTGCCTGCCGGAAAAGAAAGGAACGTTGATTGGCGACAAGTCGGTCAGCGTGGTTTTTGACAATTCCAAGATCAAACGCTTTGTGCCCGGATATATCGCCACCACAGGCTTTGCCGAAGGCGTTCGCAGGTCTCTCGCCTGGTTCGAGGCCAACCCTTCGCGGAAGGAAATTGACGAGCAGGTCAACACTTATCAGGACAAGCTGATCGCAGCTTATGAGAAAGGCATGAGTGAAGCGGTTAAGAGCTTTGCTTAAGTCGTTCAGAGCAGGCGTTGCGTCGTCCACGGACATTTCAAGCTTTAGCCCAGTCCTCCCAATCGAGTCCCTTTACCCGTGCAAACTCCCTCGCATTCGCCGTGATCAGGGTCAACTGGTGTCGCACGGCCTGACCGGCAATCAACAGGTCGTAAGCACCAATCGGTTTTCCCACCGCTTCCAGTCCGGCGCGGATACGACCCGCAACTTTTGCATCTTCGGCTTCGAAGTCGAGCAGACGCACAGGACCGGCGAAGAACGTTTCCACCAAGCGGGCGTTGGCGTCGGGCCGCCTGCTCTTGGCCACTCCATACCACAGTTCAAATGCCGCCACCGACGACACCAGTACTGTCGCATCCGCGGCGAGCGCCTTTTGTAAGCGGACTCGAACCGCAGGTGCCCGATCATTGATCAGCGCAATGCAGGCGTTCGTATCCAGCAGATAGTTCACTCAAAAATCTCGCGACGCGGCGTAACCGGCTGATTCCGCTCCTTCTGGAGAAAATACCCTTTCCTGACGCGATCAAGTTCCGCGAACCACGCCGCAGGATCGGCAATCAGAGGCTCCAAGAGCACTCCTTCCGCTACGCGCCGCACCCGGACCTCGCCGCCTTCAAAGCGGAACTCGCGAGGCAACCGCACCGCCTGACTCCGTCCATTTTGGAACAGCTTCGCAATCCCAGTCTCGGCCATAAATGCTCCCAGAGTGAGTATATACCAACAATAGAGATTAAGTATAGATCGATGATATATACCCACGAGCCTTTGATGGAAAGAGAGATCAAGTTAGGGCTGGATCTAGGCGCTAGCCTTATCAAGCAGCGGCAATGGCCTGTCGTTGGTGGTTGTGGAGGGCGCCGATGTTTCCAGCTCCAACTGTTCCTGCCCGCTAAGCGCGGAAACCTTTCCACGATAATTCTTTAGGTGTCGTTGCGCGGTTTCGAACGCTTCTTGCGCCTTGTTCAGGTTCTTGCCGACGTTTTCAAACTGGTTCTGGAAAAAGTCGAACGACTTCTGCGCCTTCGCCAGTTCGACGCGGCTCTTCTCGAAGCCCTTGGCTACCTCGTACCACTTGTGCACCAGCGAAATCGTGTGCAAAGTCATGAGCAACGTATTGGGCGAAACCGGAAAGACCTGTTGCGCATTCAGCCAGTCGCCTAGTTCACGGTTGCGGATCACTTCCATGTAGAGCGTCTCGCTGGGCAGATACATGAGTGCGATTTCGGTGGTGCCATTCTCCGGCTGGATGTACTGCCGAATACGCTTAGCCTCCACCTTCATTACCCGCACCAGTGCGACGCGCGCTAATTCGATTTCAGCTTTATCGTTGCTTTCAAACAGGGCAATCACCTGTTCGCGCGGAAATTTGGCATCGATCGGCAAGGTGCGATCGGGAAAATAGATAACCGCATCGGCCCGTCCTCCGCCTTCGCCGGGCGACGACTGCAGCGCGAACATATGCGCCGGCAGAAAATCCGCCAGCAGGCGCTCAAGGCTAGCCTCGCCAAACTGGCCGCGCAGGTGTGGAAGTTTAAGCAGATTATTCAGATCATTGATCGAGTGACCGAGTGCGCCGACCTCGCGCAACTGTTCCTCCGCATTCCGCAAGTGTTGCTGCACTTTTTCGAACTGCGCAAAGCCTTCTTTGATGTTCTGGTCAAGCTTCTGCTGCACCTGGTCGGTGATCGCCATCAGCTTCGAATCCACGCGATCGCGGATTGAGTCGAGGCTCTGCGCCGTCTGCTGATTCAGGCTTTGAAATTCACTCTTGAGCTGTTGCGTGGTCAGCAGCAGAGAAGTCGTCATCTCGCTGCGGCCATCGCTCAAACTGCGGTTTTGCTCATCCCTGCCAGCGGCAAGTTGCTGCTCGACCGAACTCCGAATCTCCGAAAAGCCTTGCTGGATACGGTCTGCGACCTGTTGCCGCAGGTCCCCTTTAGTCTGCTCCAGGCGAGTGGCCATATCGGCAGTGCTGACACTGATCTTCTGGCCAAGGGCGGTATTGAACCTTTCGAGCTGCTCCGCAACTTCCGCTTTTACATCCACTTGCGAGGCAGCCGAAACCCGGCGCAGCAATACAGCCGAGAACCCAAGCAGGACAAGGATTCCGGCGAGAACAGTAACCAGCAATAGGGTCCCCATAGTAAGTGGCTGATCTGAATTCTAGAAGCTAGCGTGGGAGATGGAAAGCGGAACTTTGTTTGAAGTCCGCCGGCGACCCCCTCGCCGCGACGCCACCCAACCCAATTATGCTTCGCTTCGCGGCGATTTTATTCGTGTTCCTGGCGGTAGATGCCGGTCTATGCGGAAGTACAGCCGCAGCGCAAACAGTTCCAACAGCCACCACTCAGACGGACATTAACACCAGGCAGCCCACCCCCCACTCGAACTCGGCGGCCGGAGCATCCTCCGGTGAGGACTCCGCCGCCGAGAACGAACTCCTCGAAGAAGCCAACAAGAGCCGGGCGTTCGCCGGCGCGCCTCCGTTGCGTGCGGACGAAGGCCTGCGAGAAGCCGCCGTGGCGCACGCACGCCTGATGATCGAACACGCGCGTTTGGATCACCAGTTCCCCAGCGAGGCCGGTCTGCTGCAAAGGATTGCGTTGGTCAGTCCGCTAAAAATGGATCGCGCCGGCGAAAATATCGCCTATGCCAACTGCGCCCCGGACGTGAATACGGCCCTCATGCGTTCCCCGCCGCACCGCGAGAATCTGCTCGATCGCGGATTCAATATCGCAGGGATCGCGGCCATCTGGAGCCATGGCCAACTCTATGTAGTCCAGGATTTCGCGCACGAAGTCCCTTCGTACTCACCTCGGCAGAGCGCGCAACTGGTCGGGCGCGCCGTCGATACCATAAGGCAAAAAGCGGGGCTTCCCGAGCTTGGTCAACTTGCAGCGCCGAATCTTGACGAAGCGGCGTGCTCGCTGGCGAACGAGAACCGTCCGAGCGCCCACCTGCTGGCCACCGCTTACGAAAATCGTAAAATCATCACCTATACCGAGAGCCGTCCCGAGATACTGCCAGTGGCGGCGGCGACGATGCTTCGCGATCCTGGTGTTCGTCAATACGCGGTTGGATCGTGCTACGCCCGCAATGCGACCTATCCTACCGGAATGTATTGGGTCGCCATTCTGCTCTACTGAGCCGTCCATACAGCTCGTGTGGAGCGGACACTCCTGTCCGCTTGCCACGCCAAATGAAAATTCCGGACCTGTGCTAACCTGCGAACATCTGGCCTTCCCGCATGGACAATGCGTCGCGAATCCGCGTCGGGACTGCCGGCTGGTCTTACAAAGACTGGGACGGAATTCTCTACCCGCCGGAAGTGACGCGAAAAAAGATTCATCCGCTTGAATTTCTGGCGCGATTCTTCGACGTCGTCGAAATCAATACTTCGTTTTATGGACACATACGACCGGAGCTCGGCCGTTTGTGGTGCCGGAAGGCCGCGGCAGTCAATCCGAATTTTGTTTTCACCGCCAAACTGCATCGCTCGTTCACACATTCTCCGCTGGCGGTAATGGAGCCGACTTCGGCGGCCAGTATCCGTCCGAACGACAAGGATGAGCGTCTCGCTCGCGAAGGCCTCGACTCGCTGGCCGCCGAAGGAAAGTTAGGAGCCTTGCTGATCCAGTTCCCGGTTTCCTTCAAGAACACAAGTCTGAATCGCGAGTATCTCGAGCAACTGCTGCGGCAGTTTATCGAATACCCGCGCGTGGTCGAAGTGCGGCATGAGAGCTGGGATAACCCAGAGACGATCGCCGAATTCATGCGCCAGAATATCGGATTCTGCAACATCGACCAACCGCAGCTCGGGCGATCACTCGCACCCACGGAACACGTCACCTCGGGAGTGGGCTATGTCCGCCTGCATGGCCGCAACTACGAACATTGGTTTGATACGGGAGGCGACGGCGATAATCGCGACGACCGTTATAACTATCTCTATAAACCCGCAGAACTGGCGAAGTGGAAAGAAAAAATCGAAGTCATCGCGCGTCGGGCGGAATCAACTTACGTAATCGCCAACAATCATTTTCAGGCCAAGGCTGCTGTCAACGCACTGGAGTTGCGTCACTTGCTCGGCGAGAAAAAAGTTCGCGCTCCACAGACGCTCGTGAAGCATTATCCCGCGCTAAGTGCCATAGTTGAGATCGAGGATGCCGCCGGAAGCACTCTTTTCTAAACAATGCTAACCATCAATGCCAACGCATCCTTACTAATTTCAGCCGCAAAAGTGCTATACGTCTCGCAGCGCAAAGTGCTATACATCCCCGCTGAATACGCGGCTTCCAGCCGTTTGCTGACCTCCGTATCGTGATCTATACTCCGCCACAGAGGCACCTCCCCATGACACTCGATTCTCCTCTTCATAGCTCACGAAGTTTTCTTTTCACCCTCTGCGCGAGTTTGATCATAGCCGTGGCATTTACCAGTCCCGCGATCGCACAAGATACAAATCAAAGCAAAATTCTCGCCGGCTATTTCGAGGAGTGGAGTATCTACGGCGCTAACTACAACATCTCCAACCTGCAGCAGAACGGCGCAGCCAACCATATCTCCCATCTGATTTATGCCTTCGGCAACGTCGCTCCAACTTCGGGCGCGCCCGACGCCACATGCCAATTGGCGGACGCCTGGGCCGATTATCAAACGCCCTATCTGCCGTCGGTCATCAAGAACAAACCCTATCCCGGTCCGCTCTACGGAAATTTCGCAGCCTTGCAGCAACTCAAACAGCTGCATCCCGGTTTGAAGGTGATGATTTCTCTTGGCGGAGCGTCGGCCACGAACGCGGCAGGCTTTTCTTATGCCGCCAGCACCCCGCAGCTGCGCTCGCAACTTGTATCGTCGTGCATCGACCTTTTCATCAACGGCAACCTGGCTCCGGGAATTTCCGCCGCCGGCATCTTCGACGGCATCGACATCGATTGGGAATTTCCAGCTGCCGCGGACAAGCAAAACTTCACCCTCCTGCTGCGCGAGTTTCGCAAACAACTTGACGCGCTGGGCGCCGCCAACAACACTCACTATCAACTCTCGATCTACGCTCCCGCCGGTTCGCAGAATTATTCCAACATTGAACTAGCCAGCGTCGGCAGACAATCTGGATTTCCTGAATGTCCAGTGCTACGACATGCACGGCACTTGGGAGACCACCACCAACCACGCGTCCCCGATCTATGACAGCCCGAAGGATCCTTCCTACGGCCAGGGCTACGATATCGAGGACACAATCGCCGCCTATCTTTCCGGTGGAGTGCCGGCGAGCAAACTGCTGGTCGGCGTGCCCTTTTACGGCTACGGCTGGACGGGTGTCCCGAATATCAACCACGGCCTCTACCAGAGTTCGACTGGACCGGCGCCTTCTCCGGCGGGCGATGTTCTGGCAACGGATGGCGTGGCTACATTCGGAACACTGCAAGCTCAGCCCGGATTCACGCACTACCTCGACAAAGTGAGTATCGCGCAGTGGATCTACAACCCTGACACTCTGACGTTCTGGACTTACGACACCACAAATACTGCGCGCTTCAAAATGAACTATGTGAACACGCGCGTCCCAGGAGGCCTCGGAGGGGCATTCTTTTGGGCCTTCAAAGATGACGACTCTCATGCCAGCCTGGTCAAGGCTATGGCACGCGGCCTGGGACGCTAGTAGCGTCGCCGGACACAAAAGCGGGCGTCTCGCATCCTGCGATTTTCAATACGAAAGTGGGACGCCCTTATTTTTGCCGCTACCTGCCATCCGGTCGCGGATTTTTTTATGCCTTCGGACGTTCTAGAACTTTCGTCTAGTTGTCGCTATCTACGTGGAAAATAGGCACTTTGCCGAGCAAACGAATGATTGAC
The DNA here is from genome assembly GCA_963807725.1 of uncultured Acidobacteriaceae bacterium. Lineage (GTDB taxonomy): Bacteria > Acidobacteriota > Terriglobia > Terriglobales > Acidobacteriaceae > Acidiflorens. The sequence goes on along the minus strand of CAWECL010000007.1, from coordinate 161,683 downwards.
GCAAAATCACCACCATCCCAATGCGATATAATCGAACTTGTCGATGAATTCTGGCCCCATCGAATGCGAACTGGCTGTGCTGGCGGTTTTCTGCGTTCTGGCGATCTTCCTCTTTCCAGCCATGCAAGGTCCCTACTCCGCGGTAAACGGACCCGCCACCGCACTTCAGTCCGCGCGATCGGCGTTGCGGCTGCGCACCGCCATCGTGCAGAGCGCGTGCCAGTCTCTCGGCAACCTTCCGATTTCGCTGGTAATCCTCTCGTTGATTTCGCTCTTCGGCGAAGTCCGTTATCCCTACAGTCCGGAAGAGAGCACAGTGGTTCTGCGTTGCTAATCTGATCCTCCTTTCTTGAGCCCGTTTCAATCTGCGCCGCAGACGCTTTGGTGCGCGGCTGTGCGGAGATTGTTTCTAATTATTCGATAGCTCGATTTTTTCTTCCCAATCAGGAGGACTTACTGCAATGAAGAACAATCAGTTAAAAACGTTCGTTTTTGTAGCCGCGCTGGCTGCCGTGCTATTGACTGCTGGATGTGCCAAGAAAACAGCCACCGTAACGCCACCGCCTCCACCGGCACCGGCTCCGCCCGCTCCAACTGCCACTCTGGCGGCCAATCCCAGCGTAGTCAAACTGGGAGAGGCATCGACGCTGACGTGGCAAACCAGCAACGCCAACGAAATTAACATCGCCGGTATCGGAACCGTGCCAGCCTCTGGTTCGCGATCGGTCACGCCGTCTGCCTCTACGACCTATACGCTGATGGCCAAGGGTTCAGGCGGATCGAACCAGGCTACCGCGCGAATTACGGTCAATACTCCGGTCGCGGATGCGACGCCCTCACCAACGGATGAGGATTTGTTCAGTCGAAACGTGAAAGACATATTCTTCGACTACGACAAATTCACCGTTCGCACGAACGAGGTGCCGGCGGTCCAGAATAACGAGGCCTTCCTTTCACAACATCCAGCCATCAAGGTACTCGTGGAAGGCCATTGCGATGACCGCGGGTCCGAGGAGTACAACATCGCCTTGGGCGCCAGCCGCGCCGAAACAGTTAAGCAAACCCTGGTGCAACAAGGAATTCCAGCCGATCGCATCCGAACCGTCAGCTACGGCAAAGAAAAACCGTTCTGCACCCAGGAGAATGAACAATGCTGGCAAGAAAATCGCGTTGACCACTTTGCATTTGATAGATAGGCGTTCGAGGCGAGGGCGACTCTCGACGAGTCTCTAAGAGTCTCCTTCGCCTTAGCTCTCCAACCTTTTGTTTGTTATGACAACACGCGTCAGCCAGTCAGATATGCTTTTGGAAAGAGACACTCAAGAGATGACAGAAGCCGCCGAAGCCGTTAACACCAGTTCGTGGAAGAGTGTGCTCTTGCGTCGCATCGCGGAATTGCGGCAACGCGAAGGCCAGATTTTTCTCGTGCTGGCCCTGGTCATCGGTGCTTTAACTGGCACGGTAGTGGTCGCATTCATCCTTTTGACTGAGCGTTTAGGGCTACGGCTGTATCCCATGGGCGGCGCGCCGTGGCGGCGCCTGCTGTTTCCAGTGGCAGGCTCCCTCGGCATTGGCTACCTGCTCTACCGCTATTTTCCGAATGCGCGGGGCAGCGGCGTGCCGCAGACGAAGGCTGCCCTCTTTGCGCGCCAGGGCCGTATCTCGCTGCGCACCGTATTGGGGAAATTCTTCTGCACTTCAGCGACATTAGCCAGCGGCATCCCGCTCGGACGCGAAGGACCGTCGGTGCAAGTGGGCGCAGGCATCGCTTCCATACTCGGTCGCTTGTTTCGCCTTCCCAACGAGCAGGTAAAACGGCTGATCCCGGTGGGCGCGGCAGCCGCGATTGCCGCGGCTTTCAATACTCCGATGGCGGCGGTGTTGTTTTCGCTGGAAGAGATCGTCGGCGACCTTAACGCGCCCGTGATGGGGGCGGTGGTGCTTGCCTCGGCAACATCGTGGGCAGTGCTCCGCGTATTTCTGGGCAACAATCCGCTGTTCAAAGTTCCGCAATATCAATTGGTGCATCCCGGAGAGTTTGCCCTCTATGCGCTGCTCGGAATCGTGGGCGGCTTCGTCTCAGTGGCTTTCACCCAGCTATTGCTTCGCATTCGCGCGCGTTTCTCGCGGTTCCCTGAAAAGACGGTCTGGTTTCAACCGGTCGCCGGCGGATTACTGGTCGGCTTGATGGGATGGTTTGTGCCGCAGGTCATGGGAGTCGGTTACGGCTTCGTCGGCGATGCCCTGAACGGAAACATGGCGTTGAAGATGATGCTGCTTTTGGTGGTCCTGAAACTGTTCGCGGTGACCACCAGCTATGCGTCCGGAAACGCGGGCGGCATTTTTGGTCCGTCGCTGTTTATCGGCGCCATGCTCGGCGGTTCCGTGGGTACCATCGCGCATCACTTTTTGCCGGTATACATCGCCACTCCAGGAGCCTATGCCCTGGTTGGCATGGGCGCGGTGTTCGCAGGTGTGGTCCGTGCGCCCATGACTTCGGTGCTAATGATTTTTGAAATGACACAGGACTACGCCGTGATCGTCCCGCTGATGATCGCAAATCTGATCAGCCTCTTTATCGCTTCGCGGTTTCAACACGAGCCTATCTACGAAGCGTTGGCGATACAGGATGGCATACATCTCCCCAGCGCGGAATCGCGCCAGCGGCTGGGTCAGCGTCAGGTTGTCACCGTAATGCAGACCATGTCAACCGACTTCGTGCCGATCGAGACCAAGGTGTGCGAAGCCTTGGAAAAAGTCAGGTCAAGCAAGCATCAGACCTTGCTGGTCACAGATCGCCGAGGCGTGGTCGGCGTTCTCGCGCAATCGGCAATAGAGCAGGAAATGGCAGATAACGGCGAAAAGGAAATCGGCGGACTCGTGGATCCGATGGACTTTCCGCACGTCCATTCGGACCAGGGCCTGGATCTTGCATTGGAGCGTATGGGCAGGCATCAACTGGAAATGCTGCCGGTGGTGAACCGGGCAAATGCGCACCAACTGGAAGGTGTCGTCACGCTCCGCGACGTATTGAAGGCCTACGGAGTGAGCCCTCGCGAAGGCGCGTAGCCGGCTCGGCGAGGCCCGGCGTGGCTCGGAATCCAAATTGCATCGACGCTCATCTATGTTCCATGGGCCCCAGTAACATAGACGTCGATCTCGATAGCGTTTTCGTCGAACCTCTCTCTTCGTACTCTTCGATCACCGGTGATCTGGCGGCAGAATCCCGCCCCACGCGCGAAAACAGCGACGCCGATCTGCTTGACTCTTATTCGCGTGCCGTTATCGGCAGCGGTAGAAAGAGTAAGCCCGTCCGTAGTGAACGTAGAAGTGCACCATGCGTTGCCGAAGACAACCGGACCGCGGCCGCTCGCCTGAACCGCGTCCCGGAGAACCCCGCGAGCGCCGTGGTGGCGGCTCCGGCTTTGTATTTACGCCCGATGGATTGATCCTTACCAATAGCCACGTCGTCCACGACGCGACCCGTATCGAAGTGACGCTAGCCGATGGCCGACGCGCTCCCGCTCACACCATCGGAGACGACCCCGCCACCGATCTCGCCGTGATTCGAATCGATGCTTCCGGACTGCAAGCCGTTCCGCTGGGAGACTCTCAGCAACTACGGCCAGGGCAGATGGCCATCGCCATCGGCAACCCGTACGGATTCCAGTCCACGGTCACGGCCGGCGTGATCTCAGCTCTGGGACGATCGCTGCGCTCCTATTCAGGACGCCTGATCGAAGACGTAATTCAAACCGATGCCGCGTTGAACCCTGGAAACTCCGGAGGCCCGCTGGTTGACTCGCGCGGCCAGGTCATCGGTGTGAACACCGCAACAATTCTGCCGGCACAGGGAATCTGCTTTGCAATCGGCATCAACACCGCAAAATTCGTAGCCAGCCGTCTCCTGCGCGACGGACGAATCCGCCGCAGCTACATCGGAATCTCGGCGCAAACCGTTCCGATTCACAGGCGCGTGGTGCGCTTCTACAATTTGCCCCAAGAAACGGGTGTGGTCGTGGTCGGAACTGAAGATCGCAGTCCGGCGCGAGTAGCGGGATTGCGCGAAGGCGACGTGATTGTAGCGCTTGGCGATAGGCCTGTAGCCGGCGTGGATGACCTTCATCGCCTGCTGACCGACGCCCAGGTGGGTGCCCGCTGCACGCTGACCGTTATCCGATACACCGAGAGGTTAACGCTGCCGATCTTTCCGGAAGAGGCACAAAGCAATAATTAGCAATAAAGTTGAGGACCGCCTGCACGCACCCGCTGGGCCAGCTACGGAACACGCCCAATCGTTGGTAACCAGGCAGATGTGACTTCGGTATCTTCCGTAACTATTGCCCAGGAGCCAGCATGGCTTATACTAAAAGCGCGATGGCCAAGTCCGCGCCAAAATCAACCGCCGCAATGGATCAACTCGTCGACTCGTTCACCGAATTGATTGAGGATGCGAGAAAACGCATGTCCCCACAGGAATTCCAAAAGGCGGAAGAGAAATTCGACAAGATTATCGACAAAGCTAAAGCCCGCGCTTCGCGCGCCGGGCATCGTGAAACAGCCTGATCCAGGACTTTAGCTCTTCCCTCCCGGCGTTTGGCTTGAATTCTTTGACAGCCGCAATGAACTCCTCTTCAGTGCCGTATTCCACGGAGAAAGCCAGCTTTTCCGCAAGCTCCTTCTTCCGCCGGACAGTCTCCGCGTCAGTTCGATCCTCTTTCGGCGGCTTCCAGCGTTTGGCCATTGCTTGTAGCGCTCCCAAATGTCATTGAACTTTGAAACGCACTAGACCTTTGACTTCGATCTTTTCCCCAGATTCTCAGCTGATAATATTCCTTCAAACATCCGCATCTTCTCGTTCCATGTAACTTGCACCGCTTCGCGTTGAGTACCGTTCCAACAGATGTAGCTCAAGAACATCTTCGATTTAATTCGCCCAGAGCTTCCACGCATTACCGATAACCGGTATGAGTTTTGATCTCCTTTAGGCGCTGCTTTCAAGGCGAGTTTGCGGCTCTCTACGTCCCAGAGCAGGAGAATGGATCGTATCCCCCGATCCGCGAGAATGCGTGTGGCGGCCGCATTCGTGGTTATTGTCCCGCCGGGTGCTATATACAAGGTTGGCGTGTCGAATACGATCCTCGATTTTTCGAAAATCTCATACGACATTTTATTGGCCTTTGATCACCGAGTGTATCTTGATTTGTCCCCATCTGCAACCCCATGTTTGTCCCTGGAGCATAGAGCGGGCCTCGTTTGAGACCGTAGTCTTCTTGCGTGCAGTTATTGTTCGGTAAATCACCCGCCAATTGCACTCCTCAGATTTCCTGTGTTAGCTTCGACTCGGAGAGTTCCGTTTGCGACACACGGTCCCGGCAGGGATGAAGTTGGACCGCAAGGAATCCGATATTTACCTGCGGCTCGACGCCACCCGTCTTCCTCAACATATCGCCATCATCATGGATGGAAACGGGCGTTGGGCCCGGCGGCGGCATATGCCGCGCATCGCCGGACATCGCGCCGGCGTCGCCTCCGTGCGCTCCACCGTCGAAACCGCCGCCCGCATCGGAATTCAGGCGCTTACGCTCTACGCCTTCTCCGAAGAGAACTGGAAGAAGCGTCCCAAAACCGAAGTCGACTTCCTGATGCGCCTCTTGTGTCGTTACCTCAAGGCAGAAATCAAGACCCTCAACGACAACAATATCCGCCTGAAATACATCGGACGCCAGCACGAACTACCGGAATCGGTGCAGCGCGAAATGGCCGAGGCAAGTTGCGCCACTTCAAAAAATACCGGCATGCTGCTGACCCTGGCGCTGAATTACAGCGCGCGCAGCGAAATCGTCGACGCCTTTCGCTCCCTGGCCGACGCCGCCTCGCGCAATGGCGGCCTCGATCACATGAAAGTCGATGAGCAGCTAATCAGCGAACATCTTTACACGCGAGGCTTACCCGATCCCGACTTAGTCATTCGCACCAGCGGTGAGATGCGGCTGAGTAACTTCTTGCTATGGCAACTGGCTTACGCGGAAATTTACGTAACACAAACGCTGTGGCCCGATTTCCGCGGCGTCCAATTGCTCGAAGGCATCGAGGAATATCAGAAGCGCGATCGCCGTTATGGCGGACTCGGACAAGACGGACACGCTCCCCAGTCGGCCAAGCATCGCTCTCACGCCGAGGCGAAGCGTAGCTCTTAATGATCACGCGCATCGCGACCGCTCTTGTTTTAATTCCCTTCGTTCTTTTGCTGGTGCTGAAGGCGCCGCTGTATATTCTCGCGATCGTTGCCGGAGCGGTCGCCTTACTCGCCATCGCCGAATTCTTGAAGTTGGTCACCCCTTACGGAATCCAGACGATCGGCATCGGCACCTACGCGTTTGTTGCGATCTTCTTTGCGTTTCTCGTTAGCGCATCCACGAATCGCACGCCACTGCTCGAAACCACAGCCGTACTCTACGGAATTGCGCTCGCCACCGCGCTGGCTCCCTTCGTATTTCTGACCCTGGCGATGGCACGTTCCGATCTCCGAACTGGCTATCCGGCGGCCGCAGCGTCTGCATTTGCCTTCGGATACATCGCGATCCCAATGGCGTTGCTGGTCGAAATCCGGCAGCAACCCGCCGGCGCAATCTGGACCATCTACACCCTGCTCGCCGTGTGGGCGGGAGATATCTTCGCTTACTTCGTAGGCAAAGCAATCGGCCGTCATCGCATGTCGCCGGAGATCAGTCCGAAGAAAACCTGGGAAGGCGCGATCGCGTCGATCGCAGCCAGTGTCATCATCGGCGCCCTGTGGATTCGATACGCGCCTGCGACCAGTGCAGCTTTATTGCGCGTGGGATTGATCGATCGTCGCGACGGAATGTTCGGTCTGGAACAACCGAGTCTGTGGCCCATACTTTTTCTGTCCGCCGTGGTCAATGTCGCGGCGCAGTTAGGCGATCTGGTCGAGTCTCTGATCAAGCGCGGCGCCGGAGTCAAAGATTCCGGCACAATTCTTCCCGGCCACGGAGGCATGCTCGATCGCATTGACGCCATGCTCTTCGCAGTTCCCATAGTCTGGGCGTGGCGCACCTGGCAGTTGATGCAGTGAGCGACGGTTTCGGGGTCTAGCGTGTCGAGTTAATCATGAAAAAAACAGCGATCAGCCGCTTCTGTGCTCTTCTTTTCCTTACAGTGTGTTTTGGTTTTGTCGCCAGCACAGCTCACGCCAAGTCCTTCCAATATTTCAGAGTCGGCAACCGGGAGGACGTCCAAACCAAGCCGACATTCGGCATCGCCATGATGGGCGGAGGCAAAGATCTCGACGAAGCCTTCCGCTGGCTCTGCGACAAGGGCAACGGCGGCGACTTTCTGATTCTCCGCGCCACCGGCGATGACGATTACAACCCGTACGTGAAGGGTCTATGCAAAACCAACTCTGTGGCTACGCTCATCATTCCCGACCGGGAAGCGGCTGAGGATCCGATGGTCGCCGAGATTATCCGCAAAGCAGAATCCGTTTTCATTGCCGGAGGAGACCAATCAAACTACATTCGCGGATGGCAGGGCACGCCCGTGGAAGACGCCATCAACGCCAACATAGCCGCCGGCAAGCCGATTGGCGGAACCAGCGCCGGCCTCGCCGTGCTTGGGGAATTCGTCTACGGCTGCATGAAAGATAAGCCGGATGACAAGGATCTAGCCTCGACCGACGTGTTGCCGAATCCATATTTCGACCGGGTGACGTTAGTCCGCAATTTCTTGAAAGTTCCGCATCTGGAAACCCTGCTCACCGATTCGCATTTCGCCAAACGCGACCGCATGGGACGAACTCTCGGCTTTCTCGCGCGAATCATGCAGGATGGCTGGTCGCAGTCTCCTCGTGAAGTAGCCATCGACGAGAGGTCCGCGGTGCTGGTGGATGCGGATGGCAAAGCAGTGGTAGTCGGTGGTGGTAAAGGAGCGTACTTTTTGCGCCCGTCTAGGCCGCCCGCAATCTGCAAAAAAGATGTTCCGCTTACATTTCTCGATATCAGCGTCTACCGCGTACCCGCCGGAGGTCATTTTGATCTCGTCGCTTGGAAAGGCGACGGTGGGACATCCTATGAGCTCTCCGTCGAGCAGGGAAAAATTAGTAGCACGCAAACTGGGGCATCCGTCTATTAGTCGGCCTCCGCGCTCGCACCCTCAAGTCGCTCCCGAAAATAGTCCTTCCAACTGTCAGGCACTGCGGCCACCTGCAGAACACGACGTAAAGACGCCACATCGTCGCGATCGTATTTGTGCCTGAGATAGAGTCGAGTAATTTCCGAAACTGGCACCCGGTTCGGGTCGCGAGCCAGCAACTTGATCTCGTCGTCGGCGCCGACGTCGCCCTCTCGCGTAACAGCCATATAAAAGCCCATCCGTCCGCTGGCAAGAAATCGCCTCACCATGTCATCGGCCTGAAATCTCACACCGAGTTTGTAGCAAGGCAACCGCGGCTGAGTCACGATCATTTCCGCTGAACCGATGGAGAACCGGTCGCCCAGATGAACCGATTCCTCGGGCAAGCCTTCGGTGGTGAAGTTTTCTCCAAAAATAGCGATTGGCAATTCTTTCCCAGGCAGTTCTTTTTTCCAGTACTCGTAGTGCTCGGTCGCATAGAAATAAACCGCCTTGAACTCCCCGCCGTGAACCGTCAGATCGGCCTGCCGGTCGCCATCCAAATTGAGCTTCCGCAAAGCCACGCGCCCAGCGACTGGTTGCTTGAAAATTCCGGTCAGCACGCGTCTCCCATGCCAGATCACTTCGCGCGGCAGTCCAGTGTTTACCGAGAGTATCTTCATCGCTCCAGCGGAGTTCCCATTCGAATTTGCCGGCGGCCTTGGTTGGGGCTTCTTGATCCTTCGAGGGAACCTGCCAATATTGTATCCGGTCAGCGCCAGCCCCGCCCGTCCCTTACAATAAGAAAGCAGCATGAAACGAATCGCCATCCTGGGGTCGACCGGCTCAATCGGAAAGAGCACGCTGAGCGTCGTCGAAAGCTATCCCGACCGCTTTCAAATCGCCACTCTGGCCGCGGGAAAAAACACCGACCTCGCTTTCGAGCAAGCGGTGCGCTGGAAGCCCCAAATTCTCTCCTTAGCCGATGAGCAAGATGCTGACACCGTCCGCGCCAAACTACGCAGCGCCAGCCTCTCTCAAATCGAAGTTGTGCACGGAGCCGCCGGCACCGTCCGAGTCGCAACCCACTCCGAAGTGGATTTCGTAGTCAGCGCCATCGTCGGTGTCTCAGGATTAGAGGCGACCTACGAAGCAGTCCGAGCCGGCAAAACCGTAGGCCTCGCCAACAAAGAATGTCTCGTGGTCGCAGGCGAACTGATCACAGCCGAAGCGCGCAAGCAGGGCAAGCCGCTGCTCCCGATCGATAGCGAGCACAACGCCGTCCACCAATGCCTGCGCGGCGGACGAATGGACGAAGTCGAGCGCATCTGGCTGACCGCCTCCGGTGGCCCCTTCCTGAAAACTCCCAAGTCGGAATTTGCCTCCATTACGGTGCAACAGGCGCTCAACCATCCCACCTGGAAAATGGGCAAAAGGATCACCATCGACTCCGCCACATTAATGAACAAGGGTTTCGAAGTTATCGAGGCCTGCCGCCTGTTCCACGTCCCGCCCGAGCGCGTGCAAGTCATTGTGCACCCGCAATCTACCATCCATTCCCTGGTCGAATTCGTGGATGGCAGCATACTTGCTCAAATTTCGGTGACGGATATGCGTCTGCCGATTCTGTATGCCCTGACCCACCCGGAACGCATCCCGAGCGATCTGCGTTTCTCGGTTCGTGACCTCAGGCATCTGGATTTCTGCCCGCCGGATATGGCTAAATTCCCTTGTCTCCGTTTGGCTTACGAGGCGGCCGAGGCAGGAGGCTCAAAAACCATCGCTTTGAATGCGGCCGACGAAGTCGCGGTAGCCGCGTTCTTGGACGAGCAGATCGGATTCGAGGATATTCCCCGGATTATCGAGGAAACCATGTCTGCAACGCCAGCCGGTCATTTGGAATCTATACATAAGGTGCTCGCCTTAGATACCGAGGCCCGGGTTCTGGCAAGCGAAATAACAAAACAACATACCCGAAAGGGATCGCCCATCAGGGCCATTTCGTAATCGTAAATAGGGAGTAGTCTCAATTAATATGCCCCAGCTTTTGTCCCTTCTTCATACCGTCTTCGACATGGGCATTGTGCTCGGATTCATGATTCTGATTCATGAGTTCGGCCACTATGCTGCCGCCAAGTTTTTTGGCGTCCGGGTAGAACAATTCGCCATCGGGTTCGGCAAGCGTTTGATTGGCTTCACCAAGAACGGCACCGACTATCGCATCAACATTCTGCCCCTGGGCGGCTACGTGAAGATGTCGGGCGAAAACCCCATGGATGACCGCACCGGCGATCCGGGAGAGTTCCTGTCCCATCCCCGCTGGCAGCGTTTCATCATCGCCCTGGCAGGCCCGTTCATGAATGTCCTGCTCGCCTTCTGCCTGTGGACGGGCGTTTTCATGGTGCACTACGAATATCCAGCTGTGATCGAGGGCCCAGCCTTCGTGGGATGGATTCTGCCCAACACTCCCGCCGCTAGCGCCGGAATTCGACCCGGTGACCAAATCATCGGTGTAGATGACATTGAGAATCCCAATTGGGAGCAGATCCTCTACAAAGAAGCGCTTAGCCCCAATCAGCCACTGAAGTTCCAAATCTTGCGCAGCGGCGTTATAACGGACCACACACTGGTCCCTCAGCCGGTGGGGCGCAATCAGTCGGGAGACGTCGGACTGGTGCCGAAAGAGCCCTTTTTCGCGGCTTCCATTGTCGAGCCCGGAATGCCCGCCGACAAAGCCGGAATCAAAGTCGGCGACCAGATCCTGACCGTCAACGGCCAGGAAATTCCTGCAACCGACGCGCTCGTCGATATTCTGAGCCGCACCAAAGATCAGCCTTTGGAAATCGTCGCTCTTCGCAACGGCCAGCAAATGAAATTTCAGGTTAAGCCGGAATTTTCTGCCGGCAATCCTCCGGGAGAAATGCGCTACCGCATCGGACTCGCCAGCAATCCGACTAAAGTTGTGAAACTTCCTTTCGGCGAAGCCGTGCGCAAGTCCGCTGGTGAATGCGTCAAGAATTCGTCCCTAATCGTTGAATTGTTGCGGAAAATGGTGCAACACAAAGTCTCTATCAAGCAGGTCGACGGCCCCATCGGTATCGGCAGCGCCGTAGGCAGTGCGGCCCGCGAAAAAGGATGGACTCCGTTATTTTTCCTCAGCGCCATCATCAGCTTGAACCTGGGCGTGATGAACCTGTTACCCATCCCCATCCTCGATGGCGGTGTGATTCTTCTCCTCCTGATCGAAAGCCTGATGCAGCGGGAAATCAGCCTGCCCATCAAAGAACGAATCTATCAGGCCGCATTCGTGTTCCTGGTGCTTTTCGCAGTCACAGTGATCTACAACGACATAGTCAAGACCTTGCCCGGTCTAGCAAGAATGCCCTAGCCCGCATGTGTGGCGCGGGCGCCCTCGCCCGCGTTGTCCCGCCACGACCCCTCGCGGTTGTCTCAAATTGTTGATCGGCTCGTGTCGAATCCCTAGTCGAAACCGGGAAAAGCGGCCCACCCCGCTTTTCGCTTTTCCTGATGGCTGATGGCTGAAGGCTGACGACTGAAACCTGAGCTTTCCCTGCTAAAATAGACTTTCCCTATGGCCCAAATCGTCCGCAGAAAAACTTACACCGCCTCCATCAGCGGAGTCCGCGTCGGCAGCAATGCACCCGTCATGGTGCAGTCCATGACCAACACCGACACTGCGGATATCCCCGGCACCATCAAGCAGGTTGCCGCGCTCGCGCGAGCTGGCAGCGAGGTCGTACGCGTAACCGTCAACAACGACGACGCAGCCAAGGCCATCCCGCATATCGTCGAAGGGCTCGACAAACAGGGCCTGCGCGTTCCCATCGTCGGCGACTTCCATTACAACGGACACCTCCTCCTCACCAAGTATCCCGGATGCGCCGAGGGCCTGGCCAAGTACCGCATCAATCCCGGCAATTCCAGTATTGGAAAGAAGGGCGACGATAACTTCCGCACCATGATCGAGGTTGCCGTTAAGCACCAAAAACCTGTCCGCATCGGCGTAAATTGGGGCTCGCTCGACCAAGCCCTGCTCACAAAAATGATGGACGAAAATTCTCGTCTGCCCGAACCGAAAGACGCGCGTGACGTGACCATGGAAGCCATCGTCACCAGCGCCCTAAACTCCGCAAAGTTAGCGGAGCAGTTCGGACTGCGCTCCGATCAGATCATCCTCAGCGCGAAGGTCAGCGGCGTGCAGGATCTGATCGACGTCTATCGCATTCTCGCCTCGCGCTGCGAATACCCGCTGCATCTCGGACTCACCGAAGCCGGCATGGGAGCGAAAGGCATCGTCGCTTCCAGCGCCGCACTCGCAGTCCTGCTGCAGGAAGGCATCGGCGACACCATTCGCGTTTCGCTGACTCCCGCTCCCGGAGGCGATCGCACCGAAGAAGTTCGCGTAGCGCAGCAGATTCTGCAGTCACTGGGAATTCGCAGCTTCACTCCGCAAGTCACCGCCTGCCCGGGATGCGGCCGCACCACCAGCACTTTCTTTCAGGAAATGGCGGAGCAGATTCAAACCTACCTGCGCGACCAGATGCCAGTCTGGAAAGAAACCCACACCGGCGTTGAGGAAATGAAAGTCGCGGTCATGGGCTGCGTAGTCAACGGCCCCGGAGAGTCCAAGCACGCGAGCCTCGGAATTTCTTTGCCTGGAACCTTCGAAGAACCGAAGGCTCCTGTCTACGTAGACGGACGCCTCTTCACCACTCTCAAAGGCGACAAGATCGTAGCCGAGTTCATCAAGATCCTCGACGACTACGTGAACTCGCACTACGCGGTTCGAGAGCGGGAAGAAGTCGGCGCGCGTTAGCCGAGTTCAAAGTGGATTCACTTGTAGTCCGACGTCCTCGTTCCTTTCTGTGATATCCTCCTCGTCGTTTGCGGTACCGAAAGCCCGCAGAACACTATCATTTCGACTTCTTTCGCGTTCTTTCGACATGTACTATCCTGTTGGCTGCCAAACGACTTAGATACGGCAGATTGGTCGATGCAACGGTGCTAAATCCGCGCTTGACAGCGACCGCCCTATCGACGACAGTAATTGGGAGTCTCAGTATTCGAAACAAATCGAAACCACATGCCTTCGAATGGAATGCTCAACGAGGAACGCCGCCGTGAAATCCTTTCGGTCCTTCAAAGGGATGGCCGAGTCCTGGTCAAAGACCTCGCGCGGCATTTTCGCATTTCGCAGATCACCATCCGCAAGGATCTGGAGTTTCTCGACGAGCAAGGTGTAATCCAACGGACTCACGGCGGAGCTTTGCCCGTTCAGGCCGGCGCTCTGCTCGATCCGTCATTGCGCGAGAAAGAGAAGCTCCACCGGAAACAGAAAACGCAAATCGCGGCAGCAGCTGTACGTCTGGTGGAAGAAGGCCAGTCCGTGTTGCTCGATTCTGGAACCACGACCACCGCCATTGCACGAGCGCTGAAAGACATGGCGCAACTAACCGTGATTACCAACGCAATCAACATCGCAGCGGAGCTGGCAGGCACCCACATCGAAGTGATTCTCACCGGCGGTATGTTGCGCAAGAATTCTTTTTCGCTGGTCGGCCCATTGGCCGAGCGAACGCTGCGACAACTCAGCGCCGATATCCTTTTCCTCGGCGTCGACGGCTTCGATACCAAGGCTGGCCTTTTCACCCCGAATCTATTGGAGTCTGAAGTGAACCGGGCCATGGTCGACATCGCCCGAAGGACGGTCGCGGTATGTGACTCCAGCAAATTCGGACGGCGCAGTCTGTGCAACATCATGCCCGTCAGCGCAGTTCACGAAGTCATAACCGACAAGCAGATACCGAAGTCCGATTTACAGGCGCTAAAAGAGGCGGGAGTAAAAGTCACGCTGGTGTAAGCGAGTCCCTCCAAATGGCACCCATGCCTGCGCTCGATATCAGCATCGCCGGAGAGATCAATCTCGATTTGATCCTTTATGGCTTGCCCGAACAGATGCCGACTGAGAGTGAGTTGCTGGCCGACGGATTCGAAGTCACCCTCGGCAGCTCCTCCGCCATTCTGGCTCACAACCTTGCCGCTCTCGGCAACCGCGTAGGCTTCGTCACTAAGGTTGGCGACGATTCCTTTGGCTCCCTGGCCATGGAACGCTTGCGTGAGCCGGGCGTCGATCTCACTCGCGTCGTCCGCGGCGTCAAGTCTGGCGTAACGGTCATTCTTCCCCACGGAGTGCATCGCCATATTCTCACTTATCCCGGCACCATCTCCGAGCTGCGCTTTGAAGACCTCGACCTCGATTACCTGGCATCCGCGCGTCACTTCCATATGTCGTCGCTATTTTTACAACGCGAATTGCTGCCCCGCGTTCCCGAACTCTTTCGCAGGATGAAATCCGCCGGACTCACCACTTCACTCGATACCAATGACGATCCCGACGACCAATGGGGCAACATTTTGGAGCAGATCTTCCCTCATGTCGATATCCTCCTGCCGAACCAGCGCGAAGCGATGAAGATGTCGCGGTCCAATGATGTAGAGACCGCGATTGCGCGGCTCGCTCAGCAAGTGGAAACCGTTGTCATCAAGATGGGGGCAAAGGGAGCCGTTGCGGTTCGGGATGGGCGGCGATTCACCGCGCCCTCTGTGCCCGTAACGGTCGTCGATCCGATCGGAGCAGGCGACAGCTTCGATGCCGGATTCCTCCACCAATTTCTGCGCGGAGCCGATCTCGCAGCGTGTCTAGCCTACGGAAACCTGTGCGGCGCATTTTCCACCACCGCTTCCGGCGGCACAGAAGCCTTTCGCGGCGCAGCCCGGATGCAGGAGTTTTTCCGGCAACACGAAGCCGCCAATCAAACATAAGAGATTGGCATTCGTCGTGAGATCGTCAAAATCGGAATTTCACCAAACCAGGAGCCATCCATGATCGAGAACGCGCAACTGGACCATCCCGGAGCAGAGGTGCCTGCACCCGAACTCGAACGCAAAGCAGAAGCGCCGACCCGGTTGATTTCGCTCGATGCATTCCGCGGACTGGTGATGCTTCTCATGCTCGGGGAGGCCATGCGCTTGTTTGACGTTGCGCGTTCCTATCCGCACAGCCTCTTCTGGCGCGCAATCGCCTTCAACACACAGCACGTGGAGTGGCAAGGCTGCTCGCTGCATGACCTCATCCAGCCGGCTTTCTCTTTTCTGGTGGGCGCGGCGCTACCGTTCTCAATCGCCAGCCGCTTGATGAAGGGCCAAACCTTTTGGCCCATGCTCGGCCACGCCATACGGCGCGCGTTCATTCTGATCGCTATCGGAATTTTTCTTCGTTCGCTGCATTCCGCTCAGACCTACTACACATTCGAAGACACGCTCACCCAGATCGGGTTGGGATACGTGTTCCTGTTTTTGCTGGGCTTCGCGCGTGTGCGAACCCAAGTGATCACATTCGCGCTGATCCTGATTTGTTTCTGGGCCGCCTTCGCGCTCTACCCCGCACCAGGTCCGCTGTTCGATTACGCTCGTGTCGGAGTTCCATCGAATTGGCCGCACCTTTATTCCGGATTTCTCTCTCATTGGAACAAGAATTCCAATCTTTCGTGGGCCTTCGATGTCTGGTTCTTGAATCTTTTCCCGCGAGAGCATCCGTTTATCTTCAACGAAGGCGGTTGGTCTACGTTGAGTTTCATTCCCACCCTGGCCACCATGATCCTCGGTCTGCTGACCGGAGAATGGCTCAAGGCCAACAAATCGAAAGACACGAAAGAGAAGAAATTGCGCGGACTCGTGCTCGCTGGCATCGCTCTGATTCTGGCAGGGCTGGCCTGTCAATGGGCGGGCATTTGCCCCATCGTTAAACGAGTCTGGACCTCGTCCTACACGCTTTATAGCGGCGGCTGGGTGCTGCTCATCCTTGCCGCCTTCTACGCGCTGATCGAATGCAAGGGCTGGCGACGCTGGGCATTTCCCATGATCGTAGTGGGAATGAATTCTATCGCCGTGTACGTGATGAGTTGGACCATGGAGGACTTCTTCCGCAGAGCTTTAGATACCCATTTGGGAAACGCGATCGCGTATCTTGGCGGACCCATTTTTCAGCCAGTGCTCCAGGGTTTTGCCGTAGTTCTTATCTTCTGGCTCATCTTGTTCTGGATGTATCGCCGGAAGATATTCTTAAGGATATGAAGGACTAGAGGTCAGCGGCGCAAGTCGCCCTGTCATCTAGACGGCGTCATCAGATTGTTTCCGCCTGAGCAGCGCCAATCTCGAAGGCAACCACCCGCTTGCCGAGAGTAGGATGAACCGCCGTCAACCGAACTTTTCCGGCCTGTTCTTTGCTTCGCAGCCATACGGCGCCGGTCCCGCCGGTCAGGGCGAAGGGATTGTCACCGATCACTTCCGCGGGCCCCTCGACTTCTAACTGAATGGCGTCGTTGGCAAAAGAACGTATCGCACCGAATTCATCCGTGACGCGAAGAACCACCCGGGTTGTATCGGCCCCATCGGCGATGAGCGTGGTGTCATCCGGCAAAACAGAGAACTGCTGGTCAACCCCCTTCCCCGAGTACCTTTTTTCGATCACCTGCTTGCCTCGGATGTAGCCCTCCAGCCTCAGCTCTCCCCAAGCGTTGTGGAAGGGCTCGAAGTGCAGAAAAAAAGGCGGATAGCGAAGGTTGCCAAATTCGCCGCGATTGGGATCAGCCTCCGCTATGAGCTTGCCATCGATGTAGAACTTGAGGTGGTCGCAATTCGAACAGATGACAGCATTCGAAAACCCAATGGATTCATCCCCCGGCGCCCAGCGGAACGCCGGCTCCAGCACAACCTCCTCCTCGGGGTCGCACTGCGACTTATAAAAGCCCGCGGCAGGTTTGGGCTCTCGAAAAATATCAGCCACGCCGTGATAGCAAATCCGGTCGCCCGAGCCAAAATCGAAATGGGTGTTGTAATCGAAAGCGCACCAGCCGATGCCCCCGGCGTACTGCGGGTTCGACGCCAACTGGTTGTGAATCCGGGCATGGCGCAGCGTATGTTCGGTAAGCCGTTCGGTGTTGTCGATCGTCTTGGTCGGAAACGTGTGTCCGACAAATTCTGTATTCAGATACAGCGGATGGTTTGGAGGCCGCAGCGGAAAGTCAAAGTCGTTTACCGTGAACACATCTTCGAGCAATTCAGATTGGGGAAAGTTCCGAATCCCTCCGGTGGGCCGCGTCGGATCGAGCTGATGAGCCAGAGCATTGGTGCGGGTGTAGAAATCGTGATCGTCGCGCGATTCGTTGATGCGCACTCCCCACAGGATGACAGATGGGTGATTCCAGTCTCGTCGAATCATGCGGCGCACGTTGTCGACCGAAATGTCTTTCCAGGCTTCATCGCCGATGTGCTGCCAGCCCGGGATTTCCTCTAGTACCAACAGTCCGTGTTCGTCGCAAGCATCCAGGAAATGCCGGGATTGCGGATAGTGCGACGTGCGTACGATGTTGCACTTGAATCTATCGCGAAGAATTTGCGCATCACGCCTTTGCACTCGTCCCGGCATGGCCTGACCCACGAAGGGAAATGTTTGATGGCGGTCCAGCCCGCGCAACTTGACGACCTTGCCATTCAATTCAAAGCCATGGTCGGTAAAGCGCGCTTCGCGAAAGCCGATCTTGCGGGAATCCTCATCGATGAGTCGTGCTCCGTTCAGCAGGCGAACCTTAACCGAATAGAGCTTGGGCCGTGTCAATTCCCAAAGTTCCACCGGCCCCAGTTTTTCCAATCGCACGGTGTGCGCGATCGGATCGTTTGCGGCCGCGGTCGGTGCAATTGCAATCCCAACCTGTTGACCGCCTCTGGCCAGCGCGCGCTCCCCATCCCATAGCGTGACTTCAAGAGAGAGCGGCTCGCGTGAGGGCTCCAGATGCTGCAAGAAGCAATCCACTTCAAGACTTGGAGTCGCACTGAGCACGTCTTTCGGCTTAGCGAAAATGTTTTCGATGAAAGTAGAGGGAACAACACGCAGCGCGACTTCGCGGTAAATGCCGCCAAAGGTTAGGTAGTCAATTTGATGTCCAAATGGCGGAATGTCCGCTCGTTCGGTCGAGTCAACCTCAACCACCAGTACATTGTCGGAATCGAAGTCGAGGTGGGGCGTCAGTTCAAAGGAAAAAGGTGTGTATCCGCCCTTGTACTCGCCGAGGTGCACTCCATTGAGCCAAACGTTAGAAGCGGTCATCACCCCTTCGAAGTCGACGAAGACCCTTCGGCCCCGCGTCTCTTGTGGAAGCTTGAAGTGGCGCCGGTATACCGAAACAAATTGGTAATCCTTTTCGTCGAAGCTGTGCCAGGGCAGCCGAATATTGGCGTGAGGAACCACGACTCGCTCAAATCCCGAATCGTCGAAATCCGGCCCGCGCACCTCAGGTGTCGCCACGCGGCTGAATCGCCAATTCCGGTTCATCGGCAGCACGAGCCTCCCGCCCGCCTCCGATCCAGAAGATGATTTCGAAGTCTGAGCCATCGCGTTCTCCGCCATCATCCCAGCGATCACGGCGCCCGTTGTTTTGATGAAGTCTCGTCTTCGCACAAAGTGACCTGGAGTTTAATCCTGGAGTCCAATCGATGACAGCTAGTGCGCTTGACTCACCTCGCCCGCGCCCTCGGCCGCCAGGCAGATGTAGACGTCCGGCTTGATACCGGTCGCCTGCAGGTAGCGATCCGAGATTTCGTGTGCGAAGGCCTCTGCATCGGTGGCTTCCACCAGATTTATGGTCGATCCACCAAACCCTCCGCCCGTCATGCGCCCCCCGTAGTAGCCAGGCAGGCCATCGGCGGCCTCGACCATGATATTCAGTTCGCGGCAGCTGACTTCGTACAGATCGCGAAGACTTCGGTGCGACTGTCGCATGAGTTCCCCGAAACCCTCCAAATCACCGCCGCCAAGTCGTCGAGCTCCATCGCGCACCCGCTCGTTTTCTTCCACCACGTGACAACAACGTTTGAAAATCGTCTCTGGGATATCTTTTCGATGCAAGAACAGTTGATCAATCGAAACATCGCGGAGCGCGCGAATCTCCGGATACCACTTTGCCAGAATCCGAACCCCTTCTTCGCACTCTTCGCGACGACGGTTGTACTCTCCGCTCGCGAGCGCGTGCTTGACCATGGTGTTGCAGACCACCATCCGCACCCGATCGGGAATCGGAATGAGTTCGAAATCAAGCGAGCGGCAGTCCAGAAAGAGCGCGTGTTCCGCCTTTCCCATGCAGGAAACAAACGGATCCATGATTCCGACATGGGCGCCAATAAAGGTATTTTCGCTGCGCTGGCAAAGTTGTGCGACCTCCGCCATCGGCAATTTAGATCCGTTGACGCTAAGCAGCGCCAGCAAACTGGCTACTTCAATCGCTGCCGAAGAACTGAGTCCCGCCCCGATCGGTACCTCTCCGTCCACCAACAGATTCGCACCCTTCAATACGTGGCCGTCCCGCTGCAGAATGACGGCGACCCCCAGCACGTAGTCGAACCAAGCCCCGGCACCCCGTTCCGGCAGAGCGTCCAAATGGAATGCGACCTGTCCCGGAAATTGCTTGGACTGGATAACCAGTTGACGGTCTTCTCTGGCAGAAATGGCAACCCGAGTCCCCAAACCGATGGCACAGGGCATTACGAAGCCATCGTTGTAGTCGGTGTGCTCCCCGATCAAATTGACCCGCCCCGGAGCGCCGAAAATGGAGGGTTCCACACCGAAGCAGCCCTTGAATTGCTCGGCCAACCCTTTTTCTTCCATGATGAGTCCCGATAAACCCGTTACGGCTGTCCAAAATATCCGGTATCAATGCAATCGATCACACCGAACCATAAGCACCAACCCCCCGAATGTCAATTATTTCTGTTTGCTTTTGGCCTGGTTCATTTTGGCAGCTCATGGGATCACAGAATAGGAAACGGCAAGGAAGGCTGAGCGATCAGCTAAAAGATTGGGGTGGGAGACGGGAATTGAACCCGCAACCGTCGGAGCCACAGTCCGATGCTCTACCGATTGAGCTACTCCCACCGCAGACCAAGATTATAGCAATTACGGCGCGACTCCCGCTCTTGCGTGACTGCCGGCGGAATGATCCCCCGAGTGATCCCCGCCAAGTGATCCCAATCGCCTGCTTAAACCGCAGCCGCCTCTCTAACGACGCCTCCTGATATCATCGCTCCGCTTAGAGGAGCGTCGATGCGCCAAGCTATCTTCCTACTCGCTATTTCGTTATTTACCGCCAACATCCTAACCGCGCAGCAGTACGATCTGGTGCTCGAAGGCGGACGCGTCATGGACCCTGAAACTGGCCTCGATGCAGTACGCAACGTCGGAATTCTCGACGGCAAGATTGTCCGCATTTCTTCCCAGGAACTGAGCGGACGTCGCCTCATTCATGCGGCTGGACTCGTGGTCGCTCCGGGATTCATTGACTTGCATCAACACGGGCAGGACATGGCAAGCCAGCGCGTCAAGGCGCTGGACGGTGTAACCACGGCGTTGGAAATGGAAATAGGCGTCCCCGACGTTTCGCAGTTCCTGAAAGCTAAAGCAGGTCAGTCGCTCATCAACTACGGCACCGCAGCCAGCCATGTGGCCGCCCGAGCACTGATATTCGGTGCGCCGCTGACCAGCGAAACCAAAGCCCACGCCGGCATCCCCGAGATCCTGCCAAAGGCCGGGCCAGCGACCGATCGACCCGCAACACCTGAGCAAATTGAGGCCATTCAAAACCGCCTTCGGGCGGAACTGGATGCCGGCGGCTTGGCTATTGGCATGGGCATACAGTACACGCCGGGAGCCACGCGCCTGGAGGTGATCGACATGTTCCGTCTCGCTGCCGAAAGGAGGCTACCCGTCTACACCCACATGCGCAGCAGCGGGCGTGTCGAGCCCGGTTCCTCCATCGAGTCGGTCAGCGAGGTCATAGCGGCGGCGGCCGTTACCGGCGCTTCCCTGCACATTGTGCACATCAACAGCTCTTGCCAGCGCGATGCAATGGTGTGTCTCTCTCTGATTGAAGGAGCGCGCGCCCGCGGACTCGATGTCTCCACCGAAGCCTATCCTTATATCGCGGGCATGACCGCCGTGAATTCCGCATTATTCAACCCCGGCTGGCAGCAAAAACTTGGCGTCAGTTATGCAGAGCTGATGCTCCCGGAGACGGGAGAGCGCCTTACCAAAGAGCGCTTCGAAGAACTGCACAGTTCGAACACAACCCACTGGGTGCTGGTTTTCGCCAACACTCAAGAAGTGGTCGACCAGGTCATTCCTCATCCCCTGGTGATGATCGCCAGCGATGGCGCCGAGGGGCATCCGCGAAACGCCGGAACCTACTCGCGAGTGCTGGCACAATACGTCCGTGAAAAGGGGACCATCAGCTTGATGGATGCTCTCCGCAAGATGAGTTTCATGCCGGCGGAAATGTTGGAGCGGTCCACCCCAGCTGCGAACCGCAAAGGTAGATTGCAGGAGGGCGCAGACGCCGACATCGTTGTATTCGACCCCGCGACAATTACCGACCAGTCAACTTTTCAAAAGCCGATGGAGCCGAGCGTTGGCGTGCACTACCTGATCGTCGGAGGAACTGTGGTCGTCGACAACGGCAAGATCACGCCGGATGTGCTTCCAGGCCGGGCCCTGCTGGGCTCGGGAAAACGCTAAGGCTCGGCGAAGCGCTAGGTTCGCGGAAGCGCTAGCGTCTCGTGAGAGTGTCAGACCTCACTTGGTTACGGCCTGCCCACACCCATGTACTGGAATCCCATCGCGCGCAGCCGTGACGAGTCGAGCAAATTCTTGGTGTCGAGGATGATCGGCCGTTTCACCAGATGGCGGATCTTCGCAAAATCCAGCGTCCGGAACTCAGGCCAACCCGTAGCCACGATCAGGGCGTCCACACCCTCCGCCACGCCGTACGCCGAATCGCAATATTTCACCGTGCCATTGAGCTGAAGCCGCGCATCAGGAATCGCTACAGGATCGTAGGCTCTCACCCGCGCTCCTCCCGCCAGCAGGTTCTGCGCAAGTTGAATCGATGCAGAGCCGGCCACGGAGTTGGTGTGCGGCTTGAACGACAATCCGAGAATGCCCACATCTTTGTTCTTCACCGTATCGATCGCCTGCGACACTTTTTGCATCAGGCGGGTAGCCAGGTCGAGATTCACCTGCCGGGCCGCGTCCAGAACTCTCAGGTCGACATGGTTCTCACGCGCCAGGCCGGTCAGCGATTCCATATCCGTCTCGGCGAAAATTCCACCCATCCCGGCGCCCGGTTGCAGGCAACGCGGAGCAATTTTCTTGTCCAAGCCCAGCGCCAGCGACAAGCTGACCGCATCGGCATTCACATGTTCGCAGAGACTCGCAATCTCATTGATGAAAGAAATTTTTGTCGCCACAAACGCCGTCGTAGCCTCGCGCGCCAACTCCGCCGTTTCGTAATTCGTCACCAGTACCGGAACTCCGCGCATCACCAGCGGATGAAAAATCTGTTTCAGCGACGACACCGCCTCACTCGAAGGCGTTCCGAGAATGATCCGATCGGGCCAGTTGAAGTCTTCTACCGCGCACCCGTTGGTGAAGAACATCGGCTGGCATACCAGCAGGCTCTTCAGCCCTTTCTCTTTAAGTATCTTCTCGATCTTGGTTGTCGAACCGACTCGGCCCGGCGTGACGATCGACAACACCTGAAACCGCCCCGCAGCGGACGACAAACGCACCACGAGCTCTTCCAGTCCCTGCGCGGTATCTTCCGCCAGAAAAATGACCTGCGCCTTACGCGCCAATTCCTCAGGATCCGCCGAATACACCAGCCGCCCTGAACGCACATTACGGCGAATCACTTCCTGCAGATTCTTTTCGAAAAAAGGGATGTTGCCTTTGGCGACCTCCATAATGCGGGTGCCGTCGGCATGACAACAGCAAACCGGCGTGCCGAAATCGGCAAGGCAGGCAGAAATGACCGTAGCGAGATAGCCGGATCCATACACTCCAATTTGCATTTGCTCTCTTCCGTTCGAGTTCGCGATCGAACTAGCCATCGACTCGCGATCAAACCCGCAGCCTGGGATCCGGCGCTGGCGGCCCGTTACATCCATGGTAATCCGGCCAATGGACTTGGCAACGGGTGGAAAGTACATGTACCGCAGCACCGCAAAACAACCTGTTAATTAAGGGTTTTACGGGGTTTCTTCGAGCGCATTTCGGAGTGACTTGCGGCCGGTGAGGCCGCCGATTCACTGATGGAGTTTTCTGATCTTTGCAAGAACTACCGCTTCGATGACAGCTGACGATGGCCGAGCGGCACGGGCGCAAGATCCTGCCAGCACCCGTCGGTTTCGCGGACAAACATCAGCTCCTCGAAATGACCTTCGCGCTTGCCCGTAAACTGCGCCCAGCGCTCCTTCGCCAACGCGTAAGCCGCTCGCGCCTCCTCATCCGTTCCCGTCTTCATGATGGTCAGATGGGGTATGTAAGGCCAACTTTCGTCGCAGTTCAATCCATTCGCACACAATTGATCGTGCAGTTCGCGCATGCGATACGCGCCTCGCTTCACTTCGATGAACACGGTCGGAGTCGTCGGCAAAAATGTCTCCACATCTCCCAGTTCAACGCTGAACGGCACCACGCGCCCGCAAACCTCTTCCAGAAATTCCAGCGCCGCCGCCTCGCTTCCCGCCAGACTCCGTGGAGGAAGAATCGTGAGATGGGCCGACATATGCGCAATTGTAGGGTGCAGTTCCCGGCGGACTTGCTCCACAAACTCGCCCACCGGACTCCGAAGATACGTCACCAAAGCGTAGCGTGAACTGGCCATGACTTTCGACGAAAATTATAGCTCGTGCGCGAACCGAATA
The DNA here is from genome assembly GCA_963807725.1 of uncultured Acidobacteriaceae bacterium. GTDB lineage: Bacteria > Acidobacteriota > Terriglobia > Terriglobales > Acidobacteriaceae > Acidiflorens. The sequence continues at coordinate 137,722 of CAWECL010000007.1, read as the reverse complement.
GGCAGACTGAATAATCCGCGCCGCCACCGCTACTCTCAGTCACACGTTTTTTGTTTGTAGTGCAAGCACCAGTGCAGACGCAGGCCCGCTCCCACACCCTGTCATCCCGAGCGCCGTCTCGAGCGAATGCGAGAGCAAGTCGAGGGACCTTACCCTGTCATCCCGAGCGCCGTCTCGAGCGAACGCGAGAGCAAGTCGAGGGACCTTGCGTTGGGCTCCATCCTCACAGCCTCAATGTGACCACCACTGCATGAGCTCCCCCATGCGTGCGACTTGTCGAACCCATGGCTCGTGAATATTGGTCTGCCGGGAGAGCCGCGACGATGTATACAAGCGATCGATCGAGAGAAGCGTCAGACCGAATCACCGGATCCTTCGCCCGCGAGCCTTGCGCCAGTAGCGCCGCTGCCTGTACGATTCATGCAGAACAAACGATGGCGTAAGTCATTGAAAGTCGGGGCGTAGCGCAGCCTGGTAGCGCACCTGCCTTGGGCGCAGGGGGTCGTAGGTTCAAATCCTATCGCCCCGACCAATCATTCTCGTAACGTCTTTTCAGGAACTTGCGGGAATACCCATCCCTCATTTTTGAACTGGATACTTGGTCAATGAGCGTAATTCCCTTGGTCAATCTGGAGTAATGCGGGAAGGGGCGTCTTTGAGCGAGGGACCGCGTAATGAGCACGCGACTTAAAACCCTATTTCTTTCGCTTCCAATCGGAGAGGTACGCACCATCCACGAGATACATGACGACCTCGGGGCTGTTGCGAGAGAGAATCGTCAGATATCCTCTGAGGGTTCCGTAGACAGTTTCCTGAATGAAATAATACGCCTTGCCAGCTTCGAGAGCCATTTTAAGTCCGTTCGCATTGTCAGACTGTGAAATGAGCGAATAGTTTCCCGGATCGAGGTAGGCGATGCTGTATGAACCAAACTCGTTTACAGCGATGACCTTCCCATTGGCATGTAGCTTGACTGGAACTCCAGCCCCGGTTTCCCACGCCATCAGCGGGGGGCAGACGACAATGATGGTTGCCTTATCCGATTTCACCTCGGGCAAGGGATGAGCCGTCCGGTCAAGCGTGATCGAATACTTCGACTTCCAGTCCGGCATACGGCTCTTGTCAATGCCGCCGTTCTTGCCGACAAGCGGCTCTACTTTTTCGGAATAATTCGCAATCGGAATACGATCGCCGAACAGACTTTGGCTTTTGGCAGTTACCTTATCGTAAATGGCTCTCGGCACGACCAGCAGAATCTTCTCCGTGTGGTCTCCTTGACGGTACTCCATATAGAGCCAGCGATCATGTACATGAACGTCATGAATCCACTCGCTCCCGTGGGTATCCGTATCGAAGACAACCTTGGTAATGTCGGAATATGAAGTTGCGAACTGATCGCCTACACCATCGCGAAATGTCAGTTTCTGATTGCCATCGTCGAAGCTGAGTACGCCGATCTTATCTACGAGTTCTCGCTTCTCCGCGCTCTTGTGCCGGCGAATTTTGACGCCCTCGAACCTGATATCTTGTGAAAAGAGCAGAGAGATACTGAGGAACAAGAAAATGGCCGGATACGCCGCCTTTGACATGCGTCACCCTTTCTGTGGTCTAACTCGGAATTCCGATCGGACCCGAAAAGCGGCACCATGGTACACTCTTGGAAAGTTCGCAGACTGATGAAAAATCTATAACACTCATTGACTTCTGGGTAGAGCACGATTCATGGCGTAAGGTGCTGAAAAATAGATGCAGAGCCGCCTGGCACCAACAGGAAGGTTCGAAAATCGTCCTCTAGGGCCGACCAATTTCCCACATTTTCCTTCCTAAGAATTTCTCAGGAGAACCCATCTTTCGTCGAGCTCCCTTTGCTGCCCATCGGGAATTCTTCAAGCAGCAGTCCGATCGTCTTGCGCTTGCAGCCGTGAAACGTTTTCGCGTCTCGCAGCACTATCCCCATCAAGACAGTTGCTCCGTTCACCAAAGCACGTTTTCCCAGGGTCGTCTCCAATGGCGGAGCCATCCGTCCGAATTTCGTTGAGGAGAACTACAAATGAGCAGCGATACCCCGCGTCCAACATGCCCGTTTAAAAACCCGGGCGCTTATACCCCGCCCCGCTTCCAGCAGGGTCCACTAACCACCGCGTTGCAATTGGGTCCGCTCGCGTTTCTGGCGGGCAGCTGGCGAGGACCCGGCTTCAACGCCATCTGGCGTCCCGACAATGACCAGGCACCAGAGAACAGCGCTATTCATCGATTTCTTGAGCTCAATCTCACCAACGACAGCTTCAACTTTCAGATCATCCCGGGCGTCGTTCCCAACCGTGGCTTCAACAACCAGCCCGATCTCGATCTCTACGGACTGCACTACCTGCAGCGGGTGAGCGATGCCGATCCCTCTCCCGGCCCCAAAGTTAAGCCGCCCGGATACTCGACAACCGCGAGACAGGCACTGCACATCGAGCCCGGACTGTTTATGAACGTGCCCGCCAGCCAACAACCCGCAAACGCAACCGGGGGCACGATCGTGAACCAGCCCGCCATCGTGCGGATGGGCAGCATCCCGCACGGAACCACGGTGCTGATGCAGGGACCGAATCCGGGTTCTAAACCCACCCTGGGTAAACCGCACATTCCGCATCTCAAACCATTCAGCACCGCGGGCAACGCATACCCCGGTCTCGCTCCCATACCATTTCCCGGCCCTTACGTTGTTCCTCCTTCGGCTCCGCCACCGCTCCCGGATTTGCTCCAACCACCTCCGGTTCCTCCAGGACCGAATCCACCGGCTGTAGGGATCCAGCCCATAACCACCCTCGGTGCCCAGCATGTCATCCCGGAGATCAACATCGCTCTGGACACTTTGGCGCCGGGATCTCAGAGCACCGGCCCTTACCCGGAGCATTTCCAACACTTCATCAACGATCCCAACTCCGTTCTGCGGGAAGCCATCGAAGATCAGGACATCCTTGGCTTCATCCAGATCAATCTCACGACCGACACACTTTCCTTGAATGGCATCCCGACACTTGGCGTGGGCAGCCTATTCGAGACGGTCAATAACATCCCATTCCTCGGCGTGGCTAACCAGGCTCTGCCCAACCCGCTTCCAGGCCAACCGGCAACCGTGGCTGCTCAGGCGGACCCCATTCCTAACGCGTATGTCTACTCGGCCAGCGCAACTTTCTGGATTGAGTGGGTGCGCAATCCCGGCGCGCCTCCTGTCCTGCTGCATAAGGGTGGGGGTGAGCCGGCGGGGCCGATCCTTGAGCTCGAGCCGTTCTGGGAACACTCGACCTACCTGCAACTGCAGTACTCGCAGCTCGTGATTTTGATTTTCAACAACATTCTCTGGCCGCACGTCACCGTCGCGACCATGACTCTGAGCGCCGGCTAGCTTCTGGCGTCCGGCAGAGAGTTCAACACGACTCCGGCGGTCGCATTCCCAAGTGAATGCGACCGCCGGTACTCACGAAAACAAAAGTCCGTCAGGGAGTCCGGGCGCTCTCGGTTCTGATATAGACCGCATACAGCGAATGGCCGGGTGCTGCCAACAGCTCTTCTGAGTCAACTCCCGAACTGACTCGCGCCGCTCCAACTCGCCGAAGCCATGCGCCAGACGCCTCTTCTGAGTCATCCACCTTCGTACACCCCACGAAAGAGGTCTTGTAGCCCCATTTAAAATAGATCCAAAGGCAAACAAGGTTTGCCGGCCTGCGTCCGTTCATTGACAACTGAATCGCCTGCCCCCGCCACTGAAGTCGATGAGTCGATGAGTTCACCCTTTGCTATCAAGACTATAGCTGCTACCCCTTTATTTCCATGGACCTGAGTCGTTTTAGCCTGTAAGTCAATGATTCCAGTGGACCGGGGGGGAGGGGGGGTACCCGACTCATCTATCAAGAAACCGGGCTAGCGCCGAGACGTTCGCGCACCGCGAATTTTCGATTCCTGAGCGGTTGGGGACAGTCGGCTGCTTGGACGAGAAAAACCTAGACAGGGTCTAAAGAACGTCTGGCTCTCCGACTGGATTGCCCACCAATCGTCGGCAAAATGCGCGCAAGGCCTCGCCGCCGAAGCGCTGTGCAAAATTGACCATTCTTTTTCTCCGAATAGCCCCATCCTGACTAGGTAGCACAAGTCCTGCGCTCCCATTCACGCCCGCGAGCCTCTTGCCGTACCGGGTCACAAACCATAAGGATGAGCAGGCAGAAGGATCCATAATGCGTACTACGATTGCTGTTTGCTCGCTCTTGTTTTCGTTCGTCTTGCTGGTTTTCTCACCCGTCGCATTCGCTCAAGTCGGCATTTCGGTGAACTTCGGCCCTCCGGCACTTCCCGTCTACGAGCAGCCCATCTGCCCCACAGACGGCTATCTTTGGACCCCCGGTTACTGGGCTTATGACGACGGCGATGGCTACTACTGGGTGCCGGGGACGTGGTTCGAACCACCCCAGGTCGGCTTTCTCTGGACTCCAGGTTATTGGGGCTGGGGCGGAAGCGCATTCCTCTTCCATGAAGGATATTGGGGTTCGCAGGTTGGCTTCTACGGAGGCGTTAATTACGGTTTCGGCTACGGCGGCGATGGCTATCAGGGCGGCCGTTGGGAAGGTGGCCGGTTCTCCTACAACACGTCCGTAAATCGCGTAGACACCACCATTATTCACAACACCTATAACACGAGGGTGACGAACGTCTCCGAAAGTCGCGTGAGCTTCAACGGCGGCACCGGTGGAGTCGAAGCGCGTCCGACCGCGAAAGAAGAGTCCTACGCGACCGAGCGCCATGTCGGTCCGGTGGCGGCGCAGACGCAGCACGTTCAGGCAGCCCGCAGCAATCCCGAGCTGCGTGCCTCCGCCAACCAGGGCAAACCCCCAATAGCGGCCACTGCCAAACCTGGCGATTTCAAAACAGGGGTCGTGTCCTCCAAAGAAGCAGGCGGCGCATACAAAGCTCCTCCAGCGACTGCTGCACGCGGCAATGAGGCACGCCCGGTTGCCGAAAATCGCCCGGAAAATACCACGGAAGCTCGTCCCGCTGCAAATAAGGATGCCAGCGAATTGCAGCCGCATAAAACCACGGCACCGAACACTGGCAATGCCGCAACCGACAAGAAATATCAGCACCAGCAGGACCAGCTAGCTGCCAAGCAAACCCAGGATCACCAGAAGCTCCAGCAGCAGCAGGAAAAAGAACACCAACAAGCCACTAAGAAAAACTACAACGACACGCAAAAAGCGCAGATGGAGCAGCACCACGCTCAGCAAACGCAACAGGTCGAGCAAAAACATGCTACCCAACAGGCCCAGATGCAACAGCGTCAAGCGCCGCGGCAAACCGCGTCGAAGGCGGAGCCCCGTCCGTCTGCAGAAAAGCCTCGCTGATGGAGTGACAACGGACCGCACGCGGGCGCTGAGAAACGCTCTATAGAGTCAAATTAGCCAATGGCCGGCAACGATTTCATCGTTGCCTGGCTTATTTTATTTTCGGCACCCGGTACATTTCGAAAAGCATGAAAGATCGGATCGAGGAACCGACGGCGACGGAAAGCCTATCGACGAAGATTGTTTTGTCAATGCGCTCACGGGAAAGCGAAGCGACTAACCGCTGAGGTCCGTGCGGGATCGAGGTCAGAGCTTATGAATCACGCGCTAATTCGTTAGCGACGGCTTAGCTGCCTGCGTTGGACTGCAGTCGCTGTTGGCGCGGCACGCGGGGCACAGCACCTTGGCATTCTGTTCGGCCATCTCGAGCAAGAAAGCGGAAAACGTCTTTCCGCACTCGTGACACAAAAGATCAATTTTTTCCTGGCTCATATTCGTCCTCGGTATCTTTCGTCCTGACTCTCATATTGAACTGCCTGGCAACCGCTGCCGGCCTGAGTATCCATTTTAAGCCACCAAAGGCGTGCATCGAAATCAGCGGGTCACGGCGTCCCATACAATGAGTAAGAGCATGGCCGTTGGTATCTACATTTCCGTCCCGTTTTGCCGGACCAAGTGCAGTTTCTGCAACTTCGCTTCTGACGTCTTTTCGAAGTCCGCCTACGAAAATTATGTTGGCCGCGTGATCGAAGATGTCCGCCACTCGCGACCATTGGCGAAAGAGTTGGGATGCGACCTGGAAGCCACCGCCGACTCCATCTATCTCGGGGGAGGGACTCCCTCGATTCTCGATGGGCCGCAGTTGCTGCGAATTTTTGCGGCCGTGCACGAAGCATTCACGGTCACGCCTGACGCCGAGATCACGGTGGAATGCGCTCCGGGCACAATCACTCCCGCACTCACTGAAACCTTGGTGCAATGCGGAGTGAACCGCGTGAGCCTGGGCGTGCAGTCGTTTGTCGATCAGGAAGCGCAGGCAGTGGGACGGCTGCATAACCGCGCGGTTGTCCTCGAAGAGATTGCCCGCCTGCGCCAGGCCGGACTCGACAACATCAGCCTCGACCTGATCGCCGGTCTGCCGCACCAGACGCCGGAAAGCTGGGCGTTCTCCGTTTCTGAGACGATCGCCACAGGCGTTCCGCACGCCAGCATTTACATGCTGGAGGTCGACAATGAATCACGCCTGGGCAGGGAACTGATCGCCGGGGGCGCCCGCTATCACGCCCACTTCGTCCCCGATGAAGACGCGACCGCCGACTTCTACCAGCAGGCGTGCGAGATGCTCGAGTCGAGTGGCATTGAGCAGTATGAAATTTCTAACTTTGCCGGGTCACACGGTAAGCGATCGATTCACAACCTGAAATACTGGACGCGCCAACCCTACATAGGCTTCGGAGTCGACGCCCATTCGATGTTGGAAAAGACAGCGGGGCAAGCCGAGGCCGTCCGCTTCGCGACGGCCGACTCGCTGGATGCTTACATGAACCGGACGCCGCCGACCGTGACGCCGGTCTCACAGCAGGCAGCCATAGAGGAATCGTTTTTTCTGGGGCTACGGTTGAACGGCGGCGTCGATCAGGCTGAAAAACGCGGCGACGTCCTCCATGAATGCGCGATCGATCAATGCATCGAGGATGAGCTGCTGGAGCGAGAGGGGACAACCATCCGGCTAACGCCGCGCGGGCGTCTTCTTTCCAACGAAGTGTTTGCCCGATTTTTAGGTGACGAAGCGGAGGAAACAAAAGTGGGAACCGGTAACGTGAATCCACGTTAGTTGACCGATAAATGCCGTTCGGCGTTGGTCGTTTATCCGGTCCCCACCATCTCAAAAACTTTGGGCAGGCCGATTTCGGGACCCATGCCCATATCAAAAGCAGGATGTTCCGCTGCCAGGGCCTGAACCCCGGCCTCTCCCGAAAGGCTCATCCACACCACGCGAAACTCGGCCCGGGACGATCCCAGTTGCACGTCGAGCACTTCGCCGGTGTGCAGCTTCGACCGGACGCCGATCAGAACCGCCCCGCCGTTGCTGATGTTCCGCACCCGCACAATCTCTGCGAAAGGCCGCGCCAGTCGGTCGACTCCCCAGATCCGCACTGGCAACTCCAGGTTCAGTCTGCGCTCTTTTCGCCGATCCATTTAAAAGCTCCTGAGAACTCCCAAACTCAAGCGGATCATAACCAGGATCGGGCGGAAGGGAAACGTCACATCGGTTACTCAATCGGGAGTTCCTGAAGTTACGTTGCGAATACAGCCATCAGCCTTCAGCCATCAGGTAAACCGGGGCACTTGACGGCTGACAACTGATTGTCGATCGGATGGTGGGGTGCGCGCCGGGCGTTTTGGTCGGTCAGGGTTAGTCGAAGTCTTTCATTGAGCAGGCTCCTGCTCCACGAGGATCGCCGCACGACCCGCAGGCTCCGGCCGGTGCATTCGGGAAATATGAAGGCGACGAAGTTGCAGCGCCCTTGGCGGACACTGCAAACACCGATAGCTGCGGCTCCAGTTTCTTGCTCTGGCACTTCGGGCACTCGGCCTTCTGCTGGCCGAAAACGATCGCCTCAAACTCGTGCTGGCATTGTTTGCAGACGTACTCGAAGATGGGCATGAAGAAAACTCCGCGTAGAAATTAGCTTCTATTTAAAATCAAAGCGTGGCCGATCCGCAAATAGGTGACTGGCAGAACGACTTGGATAACAACGACCATACGCGCACTTTCGCCCCGCGCCGCTGGCTGAGTGGCGGCCATGTTCAGACCCTGGCCAGCTTCTTAATCCAGCGAAGGTTTCAAGTTCCCACCGCCGAGGAGCGCTTCATCGAAGTTGCGCCCGGCGTGAAGGTGCTGTGCCACTGCCACTGGCAAAAAGACCGCGCCAAGGCGCTTACGATTATCGTCGTCCACGGCCTGGAGGGCTCGAGCGAGTCGCAATACATGCTGGGCGTCACCGAAAAGGCGCTTGCGGCCGGCATGAACGTGATCCGGTACAACCAGCGCAATTGCGGAGGCACGGACGCGCTCGCCCCGGTCCTCTACCACTCCGGCTTGTCGAGTGATGTTGCCGCGGTGGCCAATGAGATTATCGCGCGCGATGGGATTTCGCGGGTGGCGCTGGTCGGCTTCTCCATGGGCGGGAACATCGTGCTCAAGCTGGCGGGAGAGTGGGCGTCGCAGCCCCCGCCGCAGTTTCGAGCCGTCGCAGTCTGTTGTCCCGCAATTGATCTGGCCACGTCGGCTGACACACTGCACGAACCATCAAACCGAATTTACGAGAAATATTTCTTGTGGGCGCTGCGCCGCCGAATGACTCAGAAAGCGCGCCTCTTTCCCGATCATTTCGACGTAAGTCGACTTGAGGGCATTCAAAGTCTGCGCGAGTTTGACGACAAAATCACCGCCTACTACTGCGGATTCGCCGGCGTTGCCGATTACTACGACCGCGCCTCTGCCGCGCATGTCGTCGCAGCAGATCGCGGTGCCGACGCTGCTGCTGCACGCAGCTAACGATCCTTTCATTCGTATTACTACCGAAACGAGGCGCAAGATCGCGTCGAACGGGAACATAACCTTTGTCGAGACGCCGGACGGCGGCCACTGCGCCTTTCTTGGAGTACGGGGAAATTCGAATTCCTCCGCAAGCGCGGGCAACGGCCGTCATCACCATGATCATGACGATGGCTATTGGGCCGAATCTGAGATCGTGCACTTTCTGCGCAAGTTCTGATTGCCATGGACGCTGATTTCTCGGTCGAATTGGGCAACGACGATCCAGTGCTGGATTTTCCCTGGAAGGATCCGGAAAGTAAGTTGGCCTATCTGGACGTGAAGCGCCATCCGGCGTTGATGTCCGCGATTCCAGAGGCAGAGGAATTCCCCGAGATAAGGGAATTTCTACGAACCGCCAATTCGCCCCACAGCAAAGTAGAAACGGCTAAGTGCGATGCGTGGGCAACGCACTGACCTGAATCCCGAGGAAGAGATTTACGAGGCGTCGAGTAAGTTCGCGAGTTATGCGGACACAATATTTTCCGACGCCGAGAGTCGCCTGTCTCTACCCGTTCACCAAGAGTTCACTAAGAAGCTGGTCGATCTTCTGCGCCTTGCGCCCGACATTCCATCGGTTGCGGAGGTATGTATACGGCGGTGCTATTTCAACGGCGAAAGGGGCGTCCAGAAGGGTTTTTACTGCACCCTTTATGTCAGCGGCTATGGAAACGACGAAGCCGATGCCCGGCAAAATTGGGCAGTTGGCCTTAAGTTGGTGGCGAACGCGCTGCTGCAGTTATCGGCGGGCGGATTATCCGCTTAATCGCCTCGCCATGCCCGAGTGCTCCGACGGATTCTCCAGCGAGCACGTTAGTAACTTGGAGTCATGCGGCTAAAAGCAGAAAATACCTAAGTCCCCTCAGACAAGAAATTACATCGCAAATCAGGTGGCAGTCGTGCCTGGACGATGGGTGGAGAAAAGATGGCTGGAGAAAAGATCGAAAGAGCAGGGGTCGGTTTTGGAGTTGGCCAACAGGGTGGGCCGGTGGTCATCGAAGTCCGTCTTCACCATGACACGATTGGCGCACTGAAGGGCGTTCGTATCGACTTCGAATTGCTGAACGGAACCACGCCTCAACAAGCCAAGAAGATTCTCGACGTATTGAACGAGACCGTAATCGGAATGCGCGCAACTTCCGCGTCAGACGGCGACAAGACGCAAGCGGCGTCGGGCTAATGCGGCGATAACGAAACATCTGCATTGAAATCGAAACTCCGTATCCACGACCTCAGATGGCACCCACGGAAGATCGCAGAAGCGAACGTTTTGGACGATACGAGATTCTCTCCGAGCTCGGCCGCGGCGCCATGGGCGTCGTCTATAAAGCGCGCGATCCCAAGATCAACCGCGTAGTCGCGGTAAAAACCGTTTCACTTGCCGGCCAACCTCCCGAAGAAGAACGGGAATATCGTGAGCGTTTCATACGCGAAGCGGAAGCGGCAGGGCGTCTGTCTCATCCTGGAATCGTAACCATATTCGACGTCGGAGAGGAGCCGAACACGCGCTCTCCTTACATCGTGATGGAATTTGTCGGCGGACAAACCCTCGATGAATTTCTATCCGACCATGATCACAAGCTTGCGGTTGAGAAAGCACTGCAACTGACGCTCGAACTCGCAGAAGCGCTGGATTGCGCTCACGGCCAGGGTGTTGTTCACCGCGATCTTAAGCCTGCGAATATTCTGCTGACTCCAGACGGTCACGCCAAAATTGCCGACTTCGGTATCGCCAAGCTTAACCTGGCAAATCAGACTCTGGCCGGACGGGCGTTGGGCACACCGGCTTACATGTCGCCCGAGCAATTGAATGGCGATCCGGTCGATGGCCGATCCGATTTATTTTCGCTGGGCGTGGTGCTGTACACGATTCTGACTGGCTACCGGCCCTTCCAGGGCAATAGCGCAGTTACGGTTTCGTTCAAGGTAGTCAACCGTGAGCCTATCGCCGCGACCCTTCTGGATACAGAGTTGCCGCCGGGACTCGATTACATCATTGCGCGGGCCATGGCGAAGGATCCGGCCGAGCGGTATCAGCGGGGCATGGAATTGGTGTTCGACATTCAGGAACTACGGGCCGGGCGAGAGCCCTGGAGCAAGGCAAAGTTGCCCGCTTCGCCTGCGATCAGAGGTGCAGCGGCGAAAGCCGCGAAGGAACAGGGTGGAGTCGCTCTCGGCGAACCCTGGACGCTAGCGGAACTTCTACAAAGCGCGCGCAGTGTAAGCCTGGCGCGGAAAATCCGGGGAAAGTCAGTTGCCGGGCGGTTTCTTGCAATCGCTCTTCTTCTTTTCGGAGTGTGGGCCATTTCCTTCGCTACCCACAGAATGCTTCCGAGAACCAGCGGACCGGTGCTTGCCAGGCAGCTGGCCGCCCCAGTCAAGGCTGAAGCTGAAACCGCAGCCGCAGTCGCGGTTTCCGGGCCGCAACAAAATGTTAGCCAGCCCGCGACGGTACAGGCGATGTCGCAGGCGACTGCGCAACCGCTGGCTCTGGCGACGTCTTCCGCCCCCTCAACGTCAGCGGCCAAGGTCAACGATTCGCCGCACCCGCAACCACCGGCAAAGACTATCCACGTTGCTGCGCACCCAACTTCCCCGGTGTCGTTGATGATCGAAGTGGATCACAAATTCGGGGAAGCTCAGCTGTCGATCTGGGTCGACGATCGATTGGCGTACAAACACCTGTTGGAAGGAACGGATAAAAAGCATCTCGTCCTGTTTCATCAGGTGCAGGGTCACGAATTCCATGCCATGCAAATCTCGCCCGGCAAGCACCATTTGAGAGTGCAAGTCACATCCGATGCGTCGGGCTATAAAGGTTTGGCAGCTGTGTCAGGAGACTTCATCAGCGGACGCGAAAACGTACTGCGGATAAACTTCGCCAAGAGCGGGGAGATGAAGGCAATCCTTGAGTAGTTGGAGTCGTGCTCGCTGATAGCAAGGGTCAAGCCGGCTGAAAGGGCACCTTTTTCCACTTGAAGTTTTTCCAGTCGATCTGTTTCCAGTCAATTCCGGTGCGCAGCAGCGAAAGAATCAGCATAAATACTGTGATTTCCAGCAATCCCCTCGATGCCGTAAGGGTCGACACGGCTCGTTTCGGTAACAGTGAAAAACGTCCATAGACGAACTCGATATGCACCCAATAAACCAGTAATGACGTTTGCCCCAGTTGAATCATCGGGCTAAATCCACGAGTCGCCAATCCCCATCGGCACCAGGCATAACTAAGAAACGCGATCACTAACAGAAGTCCGACGCGCATCATGAAAAAGTTAGGACTGGTGTGCCAATAATCGTAAGTGGAGTAAAGCTGAAAAGAAGAGTGATCGAATTGGCGCGCAGCCAGAATCGCTATCGCTCCAAGCGCGGCAAAAAGAGCCAGAGTTTTGGTGGCGTGCTCTCGCGCCTGGTCGGAGAAGATGACGAATCCGGCGGCTAGACCGGCGAAGGCGAAAGCTGCCCACGGGAACAGCGGGAACAGCCAGGGTTGCGGAGATCCCAGATTGTGGCATCCGTCGATGTACGATTCGAGAGGCCAGGGCAGCCAGGTCGGCCGCCATGTGGTGTAGAGCGGCGGAGTCAACAGGGCTATCGCGGCCGAGGCCGCGACAGCCACCGCAGAAATCACAAGGCCACGGCGGCTGGAGTCAGATTTATCGCGAAAGAAGAACAACGTGATACCACAAACCAGCGCCATCAAAATCATCGACACGCCGATGATATTGAGAATGTCGACGCGAAATAGGTCTGACCACGGGGCCCATCCCCAGGCAATAAGAAATTCCTGCAAGCGAAAAAGAAGTCCAAAGGCGAGTATTTCGGCTCCGCGACGGGCCATGGTGCGGGTGATCCGCCCGGGGCTTAGATCCTTGCTGATGAGTTTGGCTGTGACCAGAGCGAACGAAACTCCAGCCAGAAAAAGAAAAAGCGGAGCCGGCAGTGTGCCCAAGAGTTGCGATGCTTTAAGAAAGCTGCCGTTGCGTGCGTTGCCGCCCAGCCAGGCATCGTAACAATGGGTCTGGAACATCAGGATGCAGGCCAAGCCCCGCATCCAGTCGATCCATGCAAACCGCGCAACGGGCGCGACAATAGCTGCGTTTACGGTTGTAGATGCCATTCTCTTTCGTTTAGGTCCGTCTCTCGTTCAGCTACATCCCGTGTCCGGCTTCACTTCATTTCTGCTTCACTTCATTCCTTCAAGGATCGAGCCGACAATACCGCCGACCACTCCACCCTTGGCTGCGTCACTCGATGGTCGCGGCATATATTCCATTAGTTTGTGGGCAAGTTTCGAAATCGGCAAAGTTTGCAGCCAGATGCGGCCTGGCCCGGTAAGCGCGGCCAGAAAAAGTCCATCGCCGCCGAAAATGATGTTCTTAATCCCCGGAACAGTCGTGATTTGAAATGACACGCTCGACTGGAACGCACCGACATGTCCGGGGTGTACGCGCAAGGTTTCTCCCGGTTGAAGATCTTTGACTACGAGCTCTCCGGAAAGCTCGAGCCAGGCCGTTCCCTGTCCGCTGACGTGTTGTAAGCGAAATCCATCACCGCCAAAAATGCCTGCGCCCAAGGATTGCTGGAATCCCACGCCGATTTGAACCTGCGGGGTGGCGCAAAGAAAGCCGTGGCGATGAACCATGTAGTCATGACCGGGGCCGACTTCGACTGGCACGATGTGGCCAGGAAGCTGGGTTGCGAAAGCCAGCTCCCCGCGTGCGCCCATGGCGCGGTATTCCGTCATGAAAAGAGTTCCGCCCCCGGCCACGCGGCGAATTGCGCCGAAAAGGCCTCCGCCTCCGCCCAGCTGCGTGTGGGTGGTCATCTGGATCGAGCTTGTCATCCACGAAAGTTCTCCGGCTTCGGAGATCACCGACTCGTTCGCTTCAAGAACAAATTCGAGGACGGGCATGGTTGTGCCCAGAATACGGTTCTGCATGACATCTCCTGATCGATTGAGATCAAACGGCTGCGAAAGTCGAGACAATTCTATATTGCGCGCCGGTTTCGTCGTCAGAACAACCACAGTCTCAAGCCGCAGCATCGTAAATCCATGAACGTGCTAGCATTTTGTCGGAACGGAATTTCCACGTGAAACTGGGCGTAACAGCCGCGACGGTCGTTTTCGGTTTGCTGATCCTGCTGATCGTTGGCTGTTTCTCGCCGCTCGCCTGCGCTAAAGACAAGGACAAAGACGAATCTAAGTGGCTCGAAATCCACACGGCGCACTTTTCCGTGATTACCGACGGCGGTGACAAGCGCGGACGTGAAGTGGCGTTACGAATGGAGCAAATGCGGTCGGTATTTGGCGAGCTCCTTCTAAGGGACAAGCTGAAAATGCCGATTCCCATAACCGTCATCGCGCTCAAGAGCGACAAGCAATACGGTCTGGTGGCTCCGACGAAGCAGAGCATGACGGGCGGCTTTTATGTGCCCGGTTGGGATCGCATCTATATCGTCTTAAATCTTTTTGAAGCCGACCCGTGGGGTGCCGTGGCTCATCCGTTTGCCCACTACTTGTTGAATTTCAACTATCCCCCAGCAGCAGGATGGTTCGACGAAGGTCTGGCTGAATACTTCAGCTCGGTTTATATCGGCAAGCAGGTGGAACTCGGTGGCGACCCGGAACTGATCTCCGACTGGCACGAAGACGCCTTCGACGACGCGGTGGGAATGCGCCGCGATGCGAACGTGCCGCAATCGCTGACTCAGTTGGTGAGTTCGCCGGTATGGCTTTCCATGGAGGACCTGTTCACCATGAAGCACGACGCGTCCGCACGCGAGGGCACGCATAACACGATTTATTACGCGCAGTCGTGGATGGTCGTCCATTATTTGCTGAACAAAAAGAAGCTGCCCGAAGCAGGCAAGTATTTCGACTTGGTACAGAACCAGAATGTGTCGGTGGATAAGGCGATGATTCAGGCCTTTGATATGTCGCCGACACAGATGGAGCAGGCGGTCAAGGATTATTTCAAATCGCTGAGCGGGCTCGGCATTGCGTTAGATCAATCGAAAAAGCCGATCGCCAATCCGATCGACAGGCCACAACCCGATCATCTCGCGCTTCCGTTCGAGGGCGATGATGTCGCAATGGTTGTGACTCCGATTAAAGAACCGGAAGCAAATGCGGCGATCGGGGACGTGATGGCGCGAATTCCTGAGCACCGCGATCAAGCGATCCACGACTTGAAGCAGTTGATATTGGATCCGAAGGACAATGAGCAAGCGCATCGTGGGATGGCGCGGGAATATCTGCGCGAGAAAAAATTCGATGCTGCCTCGGAAGAATTGGAGTTGGCAACCGAACTGAATCCGCATGATCCGTGGATTTGGTATTACCGTGCTGCGCTGAAATATCAGAAGGCGCAAATGACGCGGCAGGAGATGCAAGGCCTGGCCAACATGATGCAGGATTTACGCGCGGCTGCGGATTGGTATCCCGAGTTGGCGGACGCTTACAACATGTTGGGCATGGCGCGGGTGGAAGGTGGCGGAATCAACTCTGCGCTGGAAGCGCAAAAGCAGGCGATTGCGCTGGCGCCCCGGAATCCGGAGTATCAGTTCAACCTCGGCCAGATTTATGTTGCCGGGAAAAAATGGGAGCAGGCGCGAACTGTATTCACTCGCCTGAAAGCCGGAAGCGACCGCGACGCGGCGGCCGCCGCGAAACAACAGCTGGCCGATCTAGACACGCTGCAAAAATATGGAGTTCGTCCGGCACGCGCGGGAGAAAGCGAGGCGCCAGCAGGAGCGGCCAGTACTCCTTCAGCCGCAGTAGGGAAGGCCGCGCCCGCGACCACAGCCAAAGCCGCGCAGAGCGAAGGCGATGACGAGGATGACGACAAGCCAGCGAAACCCGCTCCACCTAAACCCGGCACAACCGGACCGGTGCAATTTCTAAAAGGCAAAATCGTAAGCAGTGATTGTTCCAAGGCCCCGGAGGCGACGGTGACGGTGCTAAGCGGAATGGCAACCTATAAATTTCATGCCTCGGATTTCAAATCGTTGCCTGTGATCGGGGAAGATCAATTTTCCTGTGACTGGGCAAATCGGCTGGTCTCGGTGAACTATCGCGCAGCGGGCAAACGCGAAGGGGAGCTGGTTTCGATCGAAGTGCGTTGAAGCACTTGCTATGAAACATCCTTCCAGAATCAATGCGTGTGCCGCACCAGGCATGAGGCCGCGCCCTTTGGCCCAACCGAACAACTGGCGTCGCCAACTACGCTGACAGCGTTCAGATTCAGCGAGCCGTCGCGCGCCCAGTGCACACCGGAGTCGCGGCTCACGTCGCTGCCGCTCGGGCCTACTGTCAATACGTGCCCGTCGGAAAGGAACACAACTGCCGAGCGGTAGCCTCCGGGTTGCTGTTCGGCGAGGCGCCACGTCGCTCCTGAATCTTTCGAATAGATCGCGACTTTGCTTGCGGCGGCCGGGTCCTTGTAGTCACCTCCGACGGCTACAACCGAACGGCCATGGCAAGCGATGCTGAAAATTCCGCTGGAAGGATTGCCGCTTGCCATAGGAGTCTTGGTCGCGGTCCAGGAGAGACCCCGATCCGCGGATCGGAACAAGCGAGCCGCTGGACCGCCCGTTCCGAAAAATATTTGGCCGCCGCATGACGCGATAGAGGTTCCGCTCGCTGCGAATGCGCCTTCGGAGGGGAGCGCAGCAGGCATTTTGTCACGAGGCAATTCGATCCAATGCTGGCCGTCGTCGGTCGAAAGTACCAGGAATTTTCCGTCGACCGGATCGCTCAGAGCGAAGCAGCGATCGATGGATTCGCAGGCCAGCGAATCGAGAAAGAATCCCGTTCGCTTGTCGGTGAACTGCAACGACCATGTTTGGCCGCCGTCGGTAGTTTTGTAGATCCGCGATTTATCGCCATCCCCGCTCGACATCAGGTAAGCGACCTGGTCGCCGAAAGCTTCGATGTCGCGAAAGTCGAGATCAGCCGCGCCGTCAACTTTGAGTTGCTGCCAGGATTTGCCTTCATCAGGCGAGCGCAGCACCGTGCCTTTTGTGCCGGAGAGCCACATGGCATAACCGCCTGTACGCATCTGGGTGACGCTGACACCCCGTAGATTCGCATCGACGCCGGTCGACTGAAGCTGCCACCCAAAAGCGGCGCCAGAGACAGCAAAAATAACGGCAGAAATGAGGGCAATCGACATTGGTGGGCGCACCGGTGAATTGTAGTGGAAGAGGAGAGGCCTGCTGGCGGAATCTGAGAAGGTGGAGACACGCCTCATCACCTTTAAAATGTGCGAAGATGGATTCCGGGAGAGCCAGCGGATGGAAAACCCACTTAAATTAAAACGCATTCATCACGTCGAATTCTGGGTCGGCAATGCGAGGCAGGCAGCCTATTTCTACCGCAAAGGATTCGGCTTCTCGCAAGTCGCCTACAGCGGACTTGAGACCGGCCATCGTAAGCGCACTTCGTACGCGATGAGTCAGGGCAAGGCGAATTTTGTTCTTACCACGCCGCTCACCGCAGACGATGTGGCGGCCGAGCACATAAGGAAGCACGGCGACGGTGTCCGCGATATCGCATTGGAAGTGGCCGATGCCGACCAGGCCTTTGCCGAAGCCGTGAGCCGCGGAGCGAAGCCGGCCGAGCATCCGCACGACGAGAAGGATGAGCACGGCACCATCCGCCGTGCCGCCGTGCACACTTATGGCGACACGATTCATTCGCTGATTTCCTACAAAGATTACAAAGGCCCGTTTCTACCGGGATATATGTCGGCTCCAGTCGCCGGCGACGACTGCGGTATTCTTCGCATCGACCATATCGTTGGCAATGTGGAACTGGGCAAGATGCATCAGTGGGCGGATTACTATACGAACGTTTTTGGATTCCATCGGTACATCACCTTCGACGATAAAGATATTTCCACGGAATACAGTGCACTGATGAGCATCGTGATGTCGGACGATTCGCATTCGGTGAAATTCCCTATCAATGAACCAGCCACTGCCCGCAACAAAAGCCAAATACAGGAATATCTGGAAGCCTACGGCGGCCCTGGCGCGCAGCACATCGCCCTGCAGTGTAAGGATGTAGTGCACACGGTCGGCAAACTGCAAGACAATGGGCTTGATTTCCTGCGTGTACCCGATACCTACTACGCCGCGCTTCCTTCGCGGGTTGGAGACGTGGAAGAGTCGATCGAAGAGTTACGCGAGTTAGGCATCCTGGTTGATCGCGACGATGAGGGCTATCTTTTGCAGATTTTCTCGAAACCGGTGGAAGATCGTCCGACTGTCTTCTTCGAAGTGATCCAGCGCAAAGGCAGCCGCGGATTCGGCAAAGGAAATTTCAAAGCTCTATTTGAATCGATTGAAATGGAGCAGGCGCGACGAGGGAATCTGTAAGTATGGCTGACGCAAAGAAGGTGCAAGCAAAAGTGGCATCGCCGAAAGCAAAGTCATCCTTGGCTTTCCATTATCAATCAGGCTTCGGCAACGAATTCGCAACCGAAGCCGTCGAAGGAGTTCTGCCGCAGGGACAGAACGCACCGCAAAAAGTGGCGCATGGGTTATATACCGAACAGCTAAGCGGGACGGCTTTCACTGCGCCGCGCGGTGTGAATCGGCGGACATGGCTCTATCGAATCCGCCCCTCTGTGGCGCACAAGCCCTTCGAGCCCATCGCGCAAAACATGCTGCGCAGCGCGCCTTTCGACGAGGTTCCCACGCCGCCAAACCAGTTGCGCTGGATGCCCATTCCAGTCCCGCCTCCCTCTCAGCCTACCGATTTCATCGATGGATTGATCACGATGGCAGGGAACGGCAACACGCATACGCACTCTGGGGTTGGCATTCACATCTACGTCGCCAACCAGTCGATGACCGATCGCTTCTTCTACAACGCCGATGGAGAGATGTTGATCGTCCCGCAGCAAGGCCGTCTGCTCTTGCGAACAGAAATGGGAGTTCTTGAAGCCGGGCCTGGTGAGATCGCGGTCATCCAACGAGGAATTCGTTTTCGGGTAGAGCTAGTCGACAAAGTTGCTCGCGGGTACATCTGCGAAAACTACGGTGCTCTATTCCGTCTGCCTGATCTGGGACCGATCGGGGCGAATGGGTTGGCGAATCCGCGTGATTTCCTTACTCCGGTGGCGGGATTCGAAGATCGCGAAGGTGACTACCGCATCGTCTGCAAATTTCAGGGAAGACTTTGGGCTGCCGCGATTGATCACTCGCCGCTGAACGTCGTTGCCTGGCATGGAAACTACGCTCCGTATAAATATGATCTGGCAAATTTCAATTGCATCAACACGGTGAGTTTCGACCATCCCGACCCGTCGATTTATACGGTCCTGACCTCGCCTTCGGAAATTACGGGCACGGCCAACGCGGACTTTGTAATTTTCCCGCCGCGCTGGATGGTCTCGGAACACACCTTCCGTCCGCCGTGGTTCCATCGCAATTTCATGAACGAATTCATGGGCCTGATCAAGGGCGAATACGATGCCAAGGCCGAAGGCTTTGTCCCCGGAGGAGCCAGTTTGCACAATTGCATGGCCGGGCACGGCCCCGATTCCGAAACCTTCGAGAAGGCCAGCAATGCTGAATTGAAGCCGGTTTATCTGGCCGATACTTTGGCCTTTATGTTCGAGACACGCTTCGTTTGTCAGCCGACGAAGTTCGCGCTGGAAACATCGCAACTCGACGAGATGTATTTTGAATGCTGGCAGGGATTGAAGAAGAAGTTCAAGAAGTAGAAGCGCTGTCAGCAGGGGCGGAAAAAAATCGAATTTGAAGATGAATTTTCAAACGCTATCAACCGCGCAAAATTCAAAGGAGCAGTTCGACGCGGCTAGCACTTTGCTGCGCGGGCTGATCGATTACGCAGGGTTATTTCCACCGGCGTCATTGGCTATGGGAAAAACCGTGGCCAACTACGACGAATACTCCTTCTCCGAGTGGAGTTGGATTCTCGGTCGCTTGATCGTGCCAGTCTCGCGCCTGTTGGAGTTCGAAAAAGCGCACGCTGAATCGCAGCTGCTTTCCAAAACAGCAGCGTGGCGCATATCCGCTCTACTCGGCGCAAATCCGATTGCCGATCTCCAGAGTATTGACGAATTCAATTCGCGAATGAGCCAAACCGCCTTGAAGAGAGCAGCTGTCGAATCGGTCGAAGTTAAAGCTGCGAGTCCCGAGGAGATCGGTCATCTATCCAGCATCATCCCGTCGGGATTTGAGGCCTATTTTGAGATCCCACTATCGAATTCCACTTGTGCGGATTGCATAGCTGCTTTGGCCGCATCAGGACGTAGAGCCAAACTGCGCACTGGCGGCGAGACCACTGATAAAATTCCCGTTCCCGAAGACGTGATCGAGTTCATGCGACTTTGTGCCACGTTGAACGTGCCGTTCAAGGCGACTGCGGGATTGCATCATCCGCTGCGGTCGATGCACCGTTTCACGTACCAAAGCGACAGTCAGCTTGGCATGATGCACGGTTTCTTAAATGTCTTTCTGGCCGCCGCCTTCTTGCGATCGGGAATGGATGGGAAACTGGCCGCGCAATTGCTTGAAGAAAAGTCTCCGCAGGCGTTCAACTTCGATTCGGATGGCGTCGCCTGGCGCGACCACCGCCTCGGCCAGCGCGAGATCGCAGCCACGCGTCACAATTTCGCAATTTCATTCGGTTCCTGCTCGTTCACCGAGCCGATCGACGACCTGCGGTCCCTCCAGTTGCTATGAAGCCCGTTCTCGACGAAACGCACGATCCCGCCACGCAGAGTTGGGTTGAATCGGCCAACGTCCCCGGCTCAGATTTCCCCGTGCAGAATTTGCCCTTCGGTGTTTTTGCATTGCGAGATACCGACATCGACGGAAGAGTAGGCGTTGCCATCGGCGACCGCCTGCTCGATATCGGCGCCATGCACGGAAACGCGAAAATCTTCGACGACAGTGTGCGTATGGCAGCGGTGTCATGCGCCAACGGTTCTCTGCAGATGTTGATGGCGCTTAGCGCCGGGTCTCTGCGCGCCTTCCGTCGCAGGATTCACGCTCTCTTGCGGCAAGATGCATCCGCCTCCGACCGCC
Source organism: uncultured Acidobacteriaceae bacterium (assembly GCA_963807725.1). GTDB lineage: Bacteria > Acidobacteriota > Terriglobia > Terriglobales > Acidobacteriaceae > Acidiflorens. The sequence continues at coordinate 116,737 of CAWECL010000007.1, read as the reverse complement.
AGTTCGCAGAGCGCTACCTCATCGCGCAGTCTGATGTCGAGATGCTGCGGCCCGTTCCAAGGCCGGATTACACCGATTTCTACGCGTCGATCTTCCATGCCACGAATGTCGGGAAGCTCTTTCGTCCCGATAACCCGCTGCTGCCAAACTACAAGTACATTCCCATCGGCTATCACGGCCGCTCCTCGTCGCTCGTCCCGTCAGGCACTCCCGTTCGTCGCCCATCCGGTCAAACGCGCGCTGCGGAAGCCGATCCGGCTACTGCTCCGAACTTCGGACCCACCAAATCGCTCGATTACGAAATGGAACTCGGTTTCTTCGTGAGTGCGGGGAATAAATTAGGAGAAACCATCCCCATCCGCGAGGCCGCAGATCATCTTTTCGGAATCTGTCTGTTAAATGACTGGTCCGCGCGCGATATCCAAGCGTGGGAGTATCAGCCATTAGGTCCATTCTTGGGAAAGAGTTTTGCGACGTCGCTATCACCATGGATCGTCACGATGGAAGCGCTCGCTCCGTTTCGCGTTCCTGCGTTCTCCCGCCCAGCAGGCGATCCAGCGCCATTGCCCTACCTCTTTGACGGAGACGATCAGCAATATGGCGGCCTAGATCTGTGGCTGGAAGTTTCTCTGCTGTCGCCAAAGATGCGCGAAGCCAGAATGGCTCCTGCAGTTTTGGGACGAAGCAATTTTCGCGAAATGTACTGGACCATGGCCCAGATGCTGACCCATCATGCCAGCAACGGATGCAATCTGCGCCCAGGCGATCTGCTCGCCAGTGGGACAGTCTCCGGCCCCGAGATAACCGCCCGCGGATGCCTTCTGGAACTGACCTCAAGAGGCAAGGATCCGATCACGCTTCCAACCGGAGAACAGAGAAAATTTCTGGAGGACGGAGACGAGGTCATTCTTCGAGGATTCTGCGAACGAGAAGGATTCCGCCGCATCGGCCTGGGCAGTTGCACCGGCGCCATTTTGCCAACTTCCAGTTAGTTGTCTCGTCTGCGGTGTCTCTCAGTGCATGCCATTGCGCAGATCAACCAGGAAGTGATCAGCGGCGTCGATCCGAATCAGCCCCACTCGCGGAAACTCCAAATCGATAATCACATAAACCGCGATGGCAAATATCGCCGAGTACACAAACATATGCACCAGGCTCCGCGTCTGCGCTTCCGCCAGGCTGTAGCCGGCCAGCAGCGCGCTCGCGAGCACAAGAATTCCCATCCCCCAGAACACTACCGCTGGAGGATGCGTCTCAAACGCCACAGCCCGCGTCGTGGTCACGTCGATCATGCTGTTGATAGATGAGAGGACGAGCGACGTTGTGGCCGGAACGCTGGTTTTCTGGCATGCTGCAACCGATTCCGACCAGATTTTCCCTTGCAGCGCGGTCGTCTTATCCAATTGCGTTTTGGCTGCTGCCGCGTCCGATCCTACATCCCGGTAGTAACCGAGCCGGGCATCGACATAGTTGCGGAAGTCTTCGCGAATCGCAGGTTGCAGATCTGGCGGCAGCAAATCGACTCGTAGATAGGCAGTGCCAATGTCGTTCGCTTCATGGCCAATCAATTCTCTGCGCGCATCGAAGCGAGACGCCGCCCCCGAGAATGTAAATGCCACCAACAGGCCCATGAGCCCGTAAACGGCGCCTTCAATTGCGCCCAGTCCGGAATGCGCTCCCTTGGCGTCGCGCTTTTTCCGGTACACTCCGATGCGCCAGCCCACCTCCATCAGGGCCAGCATCGCGGCGAACAATCCGAGCACGGCCAGGAGAAACGTGATCACCAGATTCATGGTTCCCTCGACTTTATTTCATCGACGCCGTAACAAAGTCTCCCATCACTGCCTTGCGCATCAGGTCCGGAGGCAGCAATCCTTGCGCCAGAATAAAGTCGTGGAACTTTTTCTGATCAAACTTCGACCCCAGCGCTTTTTCCGTGTCTTCACGTAAGGCAATCAGCTTTGTGTAGCCGTAGAAATAGCTGTTGGCCTGCCCCGGAGAGCGATAGGTGTAGCGCTCCACTTCTTCCTGAGCGAACGCGTGCGACGAAACGACGTCCTGCTCCAATACTCGGTACGCATCAGCGGGAGTGATCTGGCCGGCCTGCAACTCCGGATCGAGAAACGCCCGGGCTGCCCGCAACAGCCGATAATCGAGCGACACCAATTGTCCTTCCAGGGGCATGTACGGTTTGATCAGGTATTCCGAATACAGTCCCCAGCCCTCGACATTCGTGCTGTTGAAGGCATAACGCACGCGCGCCAGAGAAACTCCGTGCTCTAACATGGAATCGAACTGCAACTCGTGCCCCGGACGAGCTTCATGCGCCGTCAGCGTCCAAGCCGCTGCGTCAAAAGTAAAGTCGTCGTACTTTTCCGAGGAAGTCTGCCCCGGCCCGGCAGGAATATTCAGCGGCAACACGAAAACTCCCTTCTGACCCGTGTTGTGCAGAAACGGAGGCGGCTGCATATGCGGGGCCGGTTGCTGAGAGGTCTCCGCGGCAGTTGCAATACGGATCTGCGCCGGACGCTCTGGTAGTGTCACGATCTTCTGCTCCACGATAATTTTCTCGATCTGCTTCAGCCGGTCTTCATAAAACGGAAGAATCGCGTCGCCCACTAATTGCTTTTTCTTCAGTTCGCGGATTACATCTCGATAGTCACTGGAAGGCAGGTTGCGCTCTTGAGCAATCTTCTGCGCGATCGATTTCATCTCGCCCTGAATCTCGATGAAAGCCTGGTGAGCCATGGTTGCCACTTGGCCGGGAGGAATATCGATGCCGTAAGCCTCCAGATTCAGCGCGTACTCCTCAAGAGGCAGGCGGAAATCGCTGCGAGCCTTGGGTAGCACCGTTGCCCGCACCCACGCGTCGTAATCCGCAAGTTCGGTTTTCAGTTTGCCGAAAGGTTCCTGCCAGCCCTCGAGTTTGTATTTCGTCATCAGCGCGTTAATTCCGTCGATGTAATTCGAATTCCGCGACATCTCGGTCTCAATCTCGGTCCGCGCCGGATAAATAACCCCCGGCTTCGCCATCTGCTCAATGACGCGCTGTTTCAGAATCTCGGTGATTGCCGTATAGCCCGGTTCCAGCCCCGCATATTCGCGAATGCGAACCACTGCGGCGGGACGCCGATCGGAGGGCGTCTGCTCATCGAGCAAGATTCGCAATCCGCGGAACACCATCGCGCTTGCGTTAAGAAATGGCACCTCATGAGCACGGGCAAAATCTTCCTGCTTAAAATCCAGCTCCACGCTGCGAATCATGATCTGCAGATCCTGCGCAACTTCTTCAGGCTGCTTTTCCGCCGCCGCGCTCTTCAACTTATCGAGGGCCGCCGCAGTCTGCTGCCGCTGCAAGTCCTCATCCGCCAGAGTAGGCTGCGAGATTTTGTTATCGAACGCGCTCAATCCCTGCGACGAAGCGCTCTCCGGACGATGCTTGAACTCGACCTGTGTAAGTAGATCGGCGTACTTGTTGCTGGCCGCAATCCAGCTGCGATCGCCGGTCTGAGTTGAAGTCTGGGCACAGGTAAAGGCGGTGAGGCTAAAAACTACCGCCAGAAATAAAGTCACATTGCGAGTCAGGACCTTGCGAGTCAAGAGCGTTCCTCCACGGGAAAATTGCAGAATCGAAGCACAAAGAAACGAAGAGTGCGGTGCGGCAAGGCGCAAGAGCATTGCGCCGTCCGTCGCGCTCGTGTAGATTCTACGATACTTCGCTGACTCCACTGGGGCGCCATGCCGAATACGAATGTACCTGTAGGTAGCGCGAATCTTGCAGACCCAGTACCGACAAATTTAGTTTCACCGAGTCAACCACCCACCGCAGAAGGCCATGGCGCCGCCGTCTTTGCCGGATTTTTAGGTTGGACACTCGACGCCTTCGACTTCTTCCTGGTCGTCCTCTGCCTCACCGCGATTGCCAAAGAGTTCCACCGCTCCGACAAAGAAATTGCTTTCTCTATTACGCTAACCCTGGCTTTTCGTCCTGTGGGCGCCTTCATCTTCGGATTATTGGCCGATCGCTACGGCCGCCGGATTCCCTTGATGATCGACCTGGTCTTTTATTCGGTGATCGAAGTCGCCACAGGTTTCGCGCATAGCTTCGCCACGTTTCTGGTGCTGCGCGCGTTGTTCGGCATTGGCATGGGGGGTGAGTGGGGTGTCGGCGCCTCGCTGGCCATGGAAAAAGTCCCGCCTAAGATTCGCGGTTTTCTCTCAGGCCTGCTGCAACAGGGATACGCGCTCGGCTTTCTACTCGCGTCCGGTTGTTTCTATTTCGTCTTTCCGCGATGGGGATGGCGTCCCATGTTCTTTATCGGAGGGTTGCCCGCACTGCTCGGGCTTTTCGTGCGCTTCAGAGTCAAAGAGTCGGAAGTCTGGCAAAAGGCGAAACAGCCCAACTGGAGCAGCCTGGGCCGCGAAATCGTCAAACACTGGAAACTATTTCTCTACCTGACCTTATTGATGATGGGCATGAACCTGTCTTCGCACGGCACACAGGATATGTTCCCAACCTTCTTGCAACGCCACTGGGGCATGGGGCCAACCCAGCGTTCTGCGATCACCGCCATCTCCATGTTTGGCGCTCTGTGCGGGGGCACGCTCGTCGGCTTTCTCTCTGACCGGTTCGGACGTCGTCGCGCGATGGTCGGCGCTTTCATTTTCGCCATCGCGGCTGTCCCGCTGTGGGCTTACGCCCCATCTTTAACTTTGTTAGTCGTTGGAGCCTTCCTGCTCCAGTTCATGATGCAAGGGGCCTGGGGCGTTATTCCCGCCCACCTGTCGGAATTGTCTCCCGACTCTGTACGCGGATTTCTGCCCGGATTCGCTTATCAGTGCGGCGTTCTACTGGCGAGTCCGATCGTATACATAGAACCTCTGCTGGCGGAGCACACCAGCTACGCCAACGCCATGGCCCTAACGGCAGGCGCGGTATTCACATTCGCGGCGATTGTAGTAGCGGCAGGCCGCGAGAAAAAAGGTATTCAGTTCGCGGCTTAATGGACAGGTTGAAGAGTGGCGCGAGTTCTCGCGCTCGCAGAGAAGTAGGCGAACCGACCGTCGCGCGAGAGTTCCTCAATCCCATCAATAACTTACAAGCCCACAAAATCTTGTCGTCCATGCCTGCGTCTTTTTTCGCTATTCGCGCGTATCTATCGCTAGCATGAACGCGATCGCCTGCTATTTCGTGAGTTCGATGCCGGATGAAAACACCGAGATCGCTCGTGGACTTCAACGTCGCGATCCCGACCTGCTCGATCGCCTGATCGAAAAGTATCAGCATCGGCTGCTGCGTTATCTCGTGTATCTCACCGGCCGGCGCGATCTCGCCGAAGACCTTTTTCAGGAGACTTGGATCCGCGTCCTCGAACGCGGTCGCCAGTACGACGGCCGTCATGAATTCAGCACCTGGCTTTTCACTATCGCCCGCAATCAGTTCATCGATCACACGCGGCGTAAGCGCCCCACGAGCCTCGAAACCCTGAATGATCGTGAAAACGATGGCAACGATGCGACCACGTTCGAAATCCCCGACACGGCTCAGCCCACGCCATTCGATGCCACCGTTCAGCGCGAGCAGAACCAGCAGATATCTGCTGGCATGCAAAACATCGCCATCGAATACCGCGAAACTCTCGTGCTGCGCTTTCAAGAAGGGATGTCGCTCGGAGAGATTGCCGATGTCACGGGCGCACCCCTAGGTACAGTGAAGTCGAGGATCTATCGCGGATTGAGCGCCCTGGAACCGTGGGTAAAAGGAGTCCGACTGTGAACCCCGATAATGAGAGTACTGATCCTAAGAATGATTCTGCACAGCATGAACGCGCACGATTGTTGATTGTTCTATCGGGTGCAGAAGAACTTTCCGGTCCCGAGTTCGCCCCCAACGAGCAATCATGGCTGTCCGCGCATTTGGAGTTCTGCTCATCCTGCCGCGAGTTCCAGGAAAATTCGCGAGAGACGATTCGCTCACTGCGCGCCAACCCAATCTCGGCCACCGGAAGTCTCGTATCCGCCACGCAAATGCGCGTGCGCCAACGAGCGCGAGAACTGCAGCGTCAGCAGGAACACTTCTGGGTCATCTGCGCCTGCGTCGCCGCCGTCGCGCTCACTTCCGCGATTAGCGCCGCCGCGCTGTGGCACGGGTTCGAATGGATGGGCCGGCAGGCAAGGCTTTCCGCACCGGCCTGGGAAAGCAGCTTCGTCGTGTTCTATCTGATGCCGGCTGTTTTGGCGGGAATTTTGCTGCTAGCGCGCGGGACTTTTCTGGCGGATGACACGGGCCGCTATCAGGAGTGAGTCGTAACGCGGTTGCCCGTCACTTGAGTCGGGGAGAAGCAGTAGTCGTTAAGGGAGGTTCGGTATGCCGGTAAGGAGTGAAGCTTCAACCCGCTTTATGGATGAGGTCCGCATCATCTCTCCGTGGGCTTTCGTCGTTGCGGCGCTTGGCTGTGTTTTGGTCGCGGTGGCGGTGGTGTTCGCCCTGGTCACGGACAAGAGCGGTGACCGTTTTTTTACGCCGCTTGTGCTGACGCCCTTTGGAATTCTCGCAGCAGCGCTGGTCGCCTGTTACATTCTGCTGGTCGGTTACGTCAGCCGTGACGCCGGTCGACGCGGAATGAGCAGCTTGCTGTGGACCCTGATTGCAATCTTCATCCCGCACGCGCTCGGCATCGTCTTATATTTCGTCCTGCGGAAACCGCGTACCGCGAATTGTCCGCAATGCAACACGGTCGTCGAACCCGGCTTCGCATTTTGCCCGCAATGCCAATGCCGCTTGAATCCCGTCTGTCCGCATTGCCAGCGCGGCGTAGATCCCTCGTGCAAATTCTGTCCACATTGCGGGCGCGATCTCGCGATGAATGCCAATCCTGTTCCCGCGTAGTCGACCTAACAGCGAAATAACGCGCCGGCCCGACGATTTGGCTGACAAAGACCCCTCTGAGGCGTTATAGTTTCGCCGTATCGCAATCTCAGAGAAGCGGTTTAAACCGCAATCGCGACCAGGAGAAACATCATGCTCAGAAAAAGTCTGCTAGCCATCATCGCACTTTGTGTGATCGCCCTCGCGCAAGGTCCCCGAGTTGACGTTGGGGAACGCCACGGAAACATGCGATCTGCCCAACAGTTGATCCAACAGGCCTGGCAAAGAATTGACGCCGCCCAGCACGACAACAATTACGATCTGGGGGGCCACGCGACCCGGGCAAAGGAACTTCTTTCTCAGGCTAGTGAAGAAATACGACTGGCCGCAGATTCCGCCAATCAGCGGAAATAAATCTGTCTTCTTTTGGCTGAGGAACTTGGGTGATGTCGGTCAACGATTTGCGAGCTTGTTCCGTGCGTCACCCAATTCCATCCTAACTGTGGTGTACACGCCACTGTTACTGTGGGGAGCGCATGTTCCAAGTTTTCTTTACTCTATTAGCGGTTGTGGCTGCGTCTGTTCACCTGGCATTCTCGCCCCAGCGGCGGGGCAGCGGAGCCGCAATCGCCGGAACCTACCTGATGTATCTGCTTTTCTTCTATGTCGGTCTGATGGGGTTGCTCACGGCCTACGCCCACGTCTTTCGTCCCGTGCAGACATCGGCATCGATCGGATGGTCGACTAGCCCGTACGAATATGAAGTTGGAATGGCCGACCTGACCGTTGGCGTGTTGGGCGTCCTGTGTCTGAAGTTTCGTGGCGACTTCTGGTTGGCGACAGCCATTGCAAATGCAGTCTGGTTACTCGGCGATGCTATAGGGCATATTCGTCAGATGACGCTTTACAACGACCACGCTTCCAACAACTCCGGCATCTTTTTGGCGACCGAGATCATCATGCCGCTTGTCATTCTCGGCTTGACGCTTTACCACCGTCGTAGCCTTCGGTAGACACGCCGGGAAAGCACCTCGTCGCCACATATCTCTTTCGACCTGGTCCAGGTCATCTTCGACGGTGTCGCTGGCGATCAGGAGATGGCTTGGAGATTCTTTCGGAATCGCTCAGGGTCTTGATCGGGAAAAAGAGATTCAACCGCAACGTGGGTTTTTCTCCAGACAGGAACGGCCCGGGCAAGCAACCTGCGCCCCTCGGGCGTCAGCGTCAGGGCACGACCGCGGCGGTCCTCCGAGTTCACCCTGACCTTGAGCAGACGGCGGCGCTGCAATGGTTTGAGTGCTGCGGTCAGCGTGGTCCTATCCATCCCGAGTAGCGACGCTACTGCCCCCATCTCCGGCGGCTGGGGACGGTTTAGGGACATCATTAACGAGAATTGACCGTTGGTGAGTCCGATGGGGCGCAAGGCATCATCAAAGCGCCGCGCCAGGGCCCTGGCCGCACGTTTTACATGAAGGCACAGACAGGCATCCCGGACCTCTAGTGTCGTCTCAAAGTTTGGCTTCGTAGCCAGCGCCATATCCAGATAATATTGATATCAACGCATCTTGCCAAGAAGCTTTCTGCTATGTATGTTGATATCAATCCATCGGGGTGAACTCGTTATCAGGAGGAAATGATGAAGGAGAAGAAGGCCGGCACGATCGCATGGAAGAGTATGGCTATGGCCATTTTGGTTGGTAGCGCGTGGCACGCGACGGCGCAGGATGCTAAGGCGCCTTATCCGAGCATGGCGCCAGTTGAGCAATATCTGATGGACCGTGACTCAGAAATCGCAATGGCTCGGAGTGCGGCGCCGGAATCGATCTCGCGTGATGCGGAGGTACGGGTTCTTGGACGTAACGGTTACGAAACGGCGATTCAAGGGAAGAACGGCTTTGTATGCCTCGTCGAACGCTCGTGGACTGCCCCGATCGATGACCCTAACTTTTGGAATCCGAAGCTTCGAGGTCCGCTGTGCCTTAACGCTGCAGCCGCACTCTCCTATTTGCCACGGACGATCAAGAAGACCGATTTGATACTCGCGGGACGCACGAAATCCGAAATGATCGAGACCGTCAAAGCCGCCATCGACAAGAAGGAATTGCCCCCGATGGAACACGGGGCGATGAGCTACATGCTGTCGAAGCAGGGCTACTTGGGCGATGGCAACGGGCACTGGCGCCCACACCTGATGTTTTTCTTTTCACAAGGCGATGCTCCGGCGTGGGGAGCAAGCCTGAAAGGTTCCCCCTTAATCGAGATCGATGACAACTGGGAACATCTGACTACGTTCCTGATTCCGGTGCGGTCGTGGTCGGACGGAGAGGCGGATCACTAAACAGAACGTTGTGATCTAAAACCTGTCACTTCTGGCTGCCAACCACTTCTTGACCCTCCGCCCGCGGATTCTTAGAGTTGTGTGGTCGTATCTTTTGCAAGATACTTTCCAGCATGTCTCGGGGGGATATCCCTGCTCAACGGATTCAAGCAGTTTATTCGGCGTGGCAACGTGGTCGATATGGCGGTTGGTGTGGTGGTTGGTGGAGCCTTCGCGGCAGTTGTGGCTGCGCTTACAAAGGATTTGCTGACTCCGCTGATCGCAGCGCTCGTCCGGCAAACCCGACTTTTCGGCGATCAGATTTACGTTGAACGGGAATGTTTTTGCTCTTGGTGATTTCATCAATGCCATGGTCTGGTTCTTCCTGGTCGCCACGGCTGTTTATTTCTTCGTTGTTTTGCCGGTCAATGCGCTGACGACGGAGGGACCGAAGCTGATCCATAAAGTGCTAGCGGATCACGCGCGGGACACGGACGATGCGCTCTCCAGTCTCGATCACTCCGAGCGAGAGGCACTCGCACACATCCTGCGAAAGATGGGACATGCGGCAGAGGCTCGCGCCGTCGGGACCATGGGTCGAGATGAAACAGCGAGGAGTGAAGGAGTTAAAGCGTTATCGCCCCATGGAATGAGGGAGGCTTTCCGAGTACTTTGTTGCCGCCTGCGCCTTGATCTCGGCCATGTCGGGGAAGGAATGCGGTGCACTGAGCGTCCGCTCGGGAGGCATGGTGCCGCTGCTGATCGCCTTTGCGAGTATTTCGAGAGCCATGCCTGCCATGGGTGGAATCACGATCGTCGCTCGCAACTGGCCGGTGCGCACCCATCGCTGGCCGGTCGCGGGCACCCCGTCGCAGCCAATAAATGGAGTGTTCAACCATTTGGAGCGGGTCGCTTCGCCCAGGTCGGAGAAAGCCTTCTTTGCGCCCATGGCCATCGCGTCGTTTTGCGACACCACGGCACGGAGTTGAATCTGACTTGACGTACTCAGCGATAACCACGAACTCACCGCATGATGGCCACTGCGTTCGGACCAGTCCCCTTTTATTACCTTGAGCTCGACTCCGTTAGGCTTGCTGGAAAGCATCCCCCGAGTTCGAAGACTGGCGACACTGCTGCTAGAAGGACCCTCGAGATACAGGATGTTGCCCTCCTTGGCCAGGATCGACATTTGTTCACCCTGAATCCGTCCAACTTCTACCTGATCGGGACTCACGGCGAAAACCGGGACTGAGTTGCTGCGGCGAAGTTCAGAAATATAGTCGGCTTCGCGATTCAGTACGCCCCAACCAATGCCGGCCGCTACCGCCGCTCTCGCGACCTGATGCATGGTGGTTCCTATCGGCTCGACCAGAATCGCATCCGGACGCTGATTCTTGTCCTGAATGATCTTGACCAGTTGTTGGGACTGATTGACGGCGTTGTTGTCCGCGTAGACGATGGTGACCTTCACGCCTAGGCGGGACGCGGCTTGCAGAGCAGATGCAGATTGCTCCGCTTGGTAGTCATTCTCTCTCGTGATTAGACCAATCACTACGTTTCGAATGTTCATAGAAGCCTGGACGCGCGTTGGCTATCTAACTCCCTACAACTCCATCCAGCATGCTTTCGGATTCTCTTATAGATGTTCCGATCTCGCCAAGTTACGGTAGTGTTCGGGGGCTGGACAGCTGAGGCGATCTGCTGCCGCCACACCCGGTGAAGGCTGTGTCTGGCGCCTAGAGGTTTTCATTGACGAAGAGCGAGCGATCTTCCGGGAAGATGATCGACTTGCTGGTCGCTAGTTCCAATGATGAGAGTGCGACCAGATTTTCTGAATATCGAACTTGACGCCTCGACAGAGATAGATCGGTCTATTTTCCTCGCCCATGCCGAAGCGCTCATAATGATCGAACGCCTGAAATGAATTGCAGTTGTCACGCACGTCATCAAGATCCCATTGAATCACAATCAGGTTCCTGTAAACCTGTGGAGGCGGACCCCAATACCAATGGTTTTGATGTCGTGAGTAAGCAGTCGGCAACCCATACTTCGGACCGAACTCGTTAATTGCTCCTGCCTCGCCATAGTTTCCGGCCCAGATTCCAGTCTCAGCGCGCTCCTCCGGTGCCAACGAGTTATAAATGCCCGCGACTTCGCTCACCATCTCGGGCCAGCCAAATTGGTCGGCAATCACTTGCGGCAGCAACGACTCGTGATGAACCTCGTCTTTTGCCGGCTTGAACCCAAGGGCGGTTTGATAGGCCAGCACTCGCTCCGGTGGCAGCATCCAGGTCATGAGCGGGATGAGTGGAATTGCAGCCAGCACGATTACGATCGCCACAGCGGCACGGGTCCAAACCGCTCGCCTCGCCAACCAAATCTCAATCACCGCCGCGCCCCCGGCCAGGACCATTGGGTAGATCGGGAACACATAATACGGTTTGCCGTGCAGAACTTCCATCAGCACGAAAAAGACGGCGAATGTTAAACCCAGCACGCGCCAGCGACGGTCGCGCAAGAACCAAACCAGACCCGATAGCCAGACCGGCAACAGAATCGGATGAATATCGAAAACCTGTTCCCGGATGAACGCCAACGGACTGAGGATGACGTTCTTGCCTTCGCGCCGAACGTTGGAGAGATCTTCGATGGTAGGAAAGTGATGCCGAATCTGCCATACGATGTTAGGAAGGAAAATCGCGACTGCGATTCCGCCTGCGATCCAAATCCAAGGCCTGGCAAATTCGCGGCGATTATGAGTCAGCAGCAAAGCGACCACTACCGAGAATCCAAACGACAACGTCGAGTGTTTATTCTCTAGTCCGAGACCCGCAAGCACACCAAACCAGATCCAGAGCCGCGAATCTCCCGTGCGCAAAATGCGAGCGATCACCCAAATGCAGCCCATCCAAATCAGTGGCTCGAACGCATTCATGCTCAGAAAATTGTCCAGGACCAAAACAGCGGGGCATAGAAGGACGCACAGCCCGGCCAGAAACTGAGCGTAGCGTCCGCCACCCAGTTCACGTGCGATCGCCATAGTCAGTGCGATGAGCGCAGCGCCAGCCAGCGCAGGAATAATGCGCAACGCAGCTAGTGAACCGCCCATCAGCAAAGCGATCTTGGCATAGACTGCGACCAGCGGAGCGGCATCGACGTAACCCCAGTCGAGGTGCCGGGCCATGTCGAGGTAGTAAAGCTCGTCGCGAAAATATCCGTAGTGGCGCAAACTGGTGAAGATATGGATCAATAATTTTGCAGAGCAAAGCGCGATCATCGCCCCGACAGCGAACCGCGGCAGCGCGCTGTTCAGGCCCGGGTTGCGATCGTCGGGTGAGTAATTGTCAGCCGGCGAGGGGATATTGGGTGAGATTTGCGCGGATTTGTACACGCGACTAGATTAACGTAATTTCGCGACATCGCCGCGTCAGCCAGATCAGAGGTCGCAGGGGGTAGTGTAGCCAGAACAATCGATCGGGAAGTGAGACCTCATTCAAGTAAGACGACGAAATCAATACCTGGCTCAGATGAACATGAAAAGGCAAGTGCCGGCGGAGTCGCAGTGTGTATCGCAGATATTTCCATTGCCCCAAATGTTCCGAAGCGCGCAGGTGAAGCTCATCCATGAGCATCACTTGTAGAGCCTGGCACGCCAAATCGACGGCGGGGGGCTCGGTCTCGATCAGCTGGCATAGGGGTTCCGGGAGAGAAGTTCCATAGAGCCAGTGCACCAGCAGAGCGGTCTGGGCCAGCGCCCGCTTCAGATCGAAGCGAGCCGCCATTTCCAGGATGCCACTCCAAGTTGAGCGGCAGTCCGACGCCAGAGACTTCTGTTGCAACAGCGCTGCGACATCGTTCAGCCATTTCAGGCAACCCCACTTGTGCCCCGCTCCATGGCTGCAGAGGTAGAGAAGCAACGCCGCGTCATCCAATTCCCGGGTGGTAGTTCCTAGCCGGTCCATCTTCGTGGAATTTTGCCAGAGCTCAGAAATGCTTTCGGCTGTCCACCGATCGATGCGCCAATGCAGTTCCACCATCATATGGAGCTGATCATGGACATAGGTTCGATCATGATCCTGCGACAGCATCTTTTTTTCGGTCTTCGGCGTCAGTTTGAAATCCGGAAAGGTGCATTTGTAACCACAGGCCTTGAGCAACTCGTCGCTGCGTCCCAGTTCCTCAGGCTTGACCATGAGATCGATGTCTCGAACATGTCGCATGGCCACGTCGCCAAACAACCGCAGCGACAATGCCACGCCTTTCAGCGAAATCACGTCGATGGCGTGGCCGGCGAAAGCCCGATTCAAGCGTGCGAGCTCGGCAGCATGGCGAAGCGCCTCGCCGCACACTTGGAGTTTTCGCCTTTTGAGCCGCTGTTTTATGTCGTCCGGGAAGCAGTCTGCCCCATGTTCGCAGAGCGCGGCATAGGTAGGTCCGTGCATGAGATGCCGATCCACTAGGGTAACGAAAGCATCCCAATTGATCTTGGATCCGCAGAGAGAAGCGATTGTCGAGGTAGAAGGGTTTTCCCGCGAAGCCCGCTGAGCCGCCGAACAAGCAACCAGCAACCGGAACTCCGGAGTCAGCGGAAAGCGGGCCGGCAATGCGGGTACCGAATCAGGAAAGAACATAAGAGGATGAGGAGGTATTCATGGCGAATCGATCGGCTGTTGTCCGCGAGAAAGTCCGGCGCGGGCAGGTCGAGAGGTGACAAAGTCCGATATCACAGTGAATCGGTCGTGTCCGTTCGCGCCAGTAAGAACGACATCGCCAAAACGCAGCCACGCATGCGCCGCGATCCCATTTGTATCTTTGACGATACCCAGTGAAAGCGAACAGGGAAGACCTCGCCGCCGCAACATCGCGGCTCCGGCCAAAGTCTGCGTCAGGCATGTCGATTGCCGCGGAATGCGAAGCGCGACGGAACGCACTGCCCAGCCAATCTTGGTAGAAAGAGCGGAGGCGTCTTCATGGTGTTGCTTGACCAGAGCCTGACCGAGCGCTGCAGCCGAATTGCGCTGCACCAGCCCCAGGAAACTCGCCAGTTTGCGGAAGCTAATCATCACAATCGCCACTCGCGCCAACCCCAGCCAAACCGCGGCCTCGATCAGTAATCGGCGTTCCATCGACGACCTCACGCGAATCTTTTGCCAGTCACTCGGAAGCGAAGGTATATCGGCGACGTCATCCCTCAGCCGCATGCACCAGTCCTTCACTTTCCAAATCGGCGAGGAAGGGAAGTACATCACTCGTGATCTGCTCGAAGGGTGCGTCGAATTCCCCCGCCAACGCCTGACAAATCTCATCAGTGCGATGGGGAGCTTCCAATAGTTCCCAGACGCGGCGTCCAATCTCGTCGAGGCCCACATAATGATTGCTGGCCAGGCTCAGGACAACAATTTCCTTGTCAACGGGTGCGGCCATGAGTCCATGGGTTCGTACAACCCGCGTGTTCAATTCGAAGGGCATGGTTGATTCCTCTTTTCGATTGTGTTCTTCGATTCCGTTCTTCGATTCCATTTCACTGCCGGCCATGGCCGACGTGGTTTTGCATGGCGACGATCCGGACTTATATAGGATGGTTGTTCTCATCCAAGTAACCAAAACGCCGCATGCACTCGCGATGAGTCGTAATCAGCCTCTCGGCGAGTTCGGGTGAAACTTCTTCACGCCACGATCCCGCTTCGCCCCGGCGAAAAAACTTGTCGGACGAGCGCGTCGGCCGTTCACAAAATCCGTTCAGTTCTTCCTGGCGGCGCAACTCCGAGAATTGGGAGAAGGCAACCGCTTTGCGCACGCGTGCCGCGTCCCAAGGCAAACCGCAAAAACGCACAACCGAAGCGAACGAGTTCTCCGGATCGTTCCACAGATCTTCATAGCGAACGACATGAAGCCGCAAACCCGATTCGTTTAACCAGCTTTCCACGTGCCCCGTCCATGAACGAAGCTCTTGCCGCAACTGATCAGACGTGGCTTCACCTGAACTCGCCACGCAAAATTCCGAAGAGCACAGGTTCTCCACTGCACGGTTCGTACTCACTCCCCAATGGTGAGCACAGGAAGTCGCCACATCCAGCGGGTTCCGCAGGATATAAATCACGCCCGCCGTGATGTCGGCGGGGAACAACGCATCGCCGCGATCCGTCCGCCCCCAAGCATCATGAGCCTTCATGTAGAGCGTGTCGGTGGCTTCGCGCAGCAGGCAACGAAAAACCTCGGGGCGCAGCCGTCGGATGACCTCATCACCCAACGCCGATGCCTCAACGCCGACCCACTCGTCAAAGAAAACCCGCGAACTCGCGATCGGCCCGGTGTCCAGCCGATTGATATCGGCAGCGACGTCAGCATCGCGCAAATAATTGGTGAGCAGGATGCGCATCCAGGTATTGCCCGACTTGGGATAGGACGCGAGCCAGACAATCTTAGCCACAGAGCACCTGGGATAGAGGGGATTGGGGTCCAGCCCTAAACATGGAGCAGCACCTCTGCGACCGCGTCCGCCGTCCATCGGTTCGCGGGACGGTCCAGACGAAACACCTTTACCAGCTCGGTCAAGGCGGCAAACAGGGGAAAGTGAATGGAATGTTCGTGCGGAAGCATGGGACCATAAATCGAGTCCTGCACTGCATCAAATTTTTCTGCGCCCCGGAGCTGGCGCACGCAGACCTCACTTCCGTTATAGGGCCGCAGAAAATACAGCGCCTTCAAATTCGACGGACCTGCGGCCATGGATGCGTGGGCCGGGATCACAAATTTTGTACTACGACGGCGGTGACGAGACAGGCCCGTCAGGTCCTGGCCCAGGCTGTCTACTGCGTCCGCGCACAAAGAAAATTGAGGAGCGCCCGGCAACACTTCCACTCCGCCGTTTGGACCGGCGCGAAGGACGGTAACATCGTCGGCCAGTAGCGAGCAGCCCCGCCGCAAAAGAGCTGCGGTGGTTGTCGATTTGCCTGCGCCCGATTCGCCGCCGATCGCGACCGCTCCTCGCGGCGTGGCAACTGAGTTGGCGTGCAAAACCAAGAAACGATTCTGTCGCAACGCGGCCGGAAGGACCGCTTCGAGAAAATAAAAGGCGAGGGTCTCATCATCGGACTTGGGACTGCGTTCGAGCGTAATCCTGTTGCCGCCTTCCAGCAGATACCGTCCGGCATTTCGTCCAGCCTTGAACAGGAAGCGCCCCGGTTCCGCCTGCCAGGTTTCTTGCTCGGCCAATGGCGCATCCAGTTGTTGCGGCACCGGCCCTTCCACGACGGTCACATCGGGTTCCGCGTCCAGAGCTGCCGCGGGCAAAAGGGGACAAAGAAACGGCAAATGAAAAGTGAGGCCGTAGGCAGTGTGGGCGTGGATCATTCCGCCGTTCTCGCAACCCGCGCTTCGTCTCGTGTCTGCTTTTCATAACTGCTCACATTCCACTTGCGCTCCGTGCAGTTCCACCCCATACGCTTGCACGCCGCCTCCACTTTGTCGGCCACTTCTTCCACGTTCCATCCTCCGCGCGGTCGCCGCAGTTGCTGCACGGGAACGGTTTGAGCGAGGGTCGAGGCCAGCCAGAGATAGGTACTTCGATTGAGAAGAACATCTGCAATGTGGCCGTTGTACGCGAGGATTCCACTCGCGCGAAACCGCGCCATGCCTTCAATCGCACGCAACGCAATTTGACCGGTGTTGTGTGCGGACAGCCAGAAAATGGCGCATAAGGGCCGAGGCGTGGTGAGAAATTTTTCGGCGACCGCCATTGAGCGCAGCCCTGTCGTAAGTGGTTGAGTGATCTCCTGCTCCGGTTGTTCTCCCGCTCTAAGCATCGGATGCGGCCAGAATTGAATCTCGGGAAAGCTCGGCCAGACTTGAAGTCGTCCGCTGGAGTCGAGATCGACCGCCGCCACTTCATCGGCCAACATGGCCCAGCCGCGTTCGAGCAGGGCCATTAGCAAAGCAGACTTGCCCGCACCTGAGTTGCCAGCGAGTAAAATTGCGCCCCCCGAATGGCAGGCAGCAGCCGCGTGAAACGCCAAACACCCGCGCTGATAAACGAGAGCGGCCAGCGGGGTCATGCGCAAGAAACGGCCGGTATCGGAAAGCTTCGAATGGGGCGCCGGATCAATGATGATCTTGTTCCCAGCTTCCACCAAAAAGCGGCCCACTTCCGGCACCCGTAGCAGGAACCGTCCGGGCGCGGCTTCCCAGAGCACCCCCGCGCTGGTTGCACCCGGCAAACTCTCCGCGAGCACGCCGGTATTGATTTGTACCTCGTCCAGAAAGGCGGGAAGCATTGACCTTCGCCGCAGAGCGAGAGTTTGGTTGGCTAGCGTTACGATCTCCGGCGATCGCGGGGAAGAGATTTCAGAAAGCAGAGTGTGACCAGTCATGATGTAGCCTGGGCCCGACTCGACAAAACCATGGCGGGCGGATGCGTGCGTTCATTTAGCAACTGGCTTGACCTTCGGACGGCACTCGGCTCTGCCAACCGGTTTACAAATAGACCGGCCATGATGCCGCGGGTGAGGACCGTGATGCATTTGTGAAACGCGTCTGGCGTATCCCGCTGCTCAATGGTTCGCCAGACCTCGCGCATGTAGACAACGTCGAGATACCCGGCTGCCGGGCCTTTGGCCAACTCGTCGAGTGCTGCCTCTACATCGGTCGCAGCCGCCCGCAAACGCGGAACCAGATCTCCGGCTTGCCGGCCGCGCCTCTGGTTCAGGCGCACCTCGTCGGGCACGCGGTTCTTCATCGCTTCCCGGATCAGCCATCGGTCGATGCCAGTGGCGGGGTCTCTAAAGATGTGGTCAGGCACGGAAACCGTGAAGGCCAGCACTCGCGCGTCCGCCGTGGGGTCGCGGACTTCCAGACCGTAAGCTGCGCCCATCTCGGCGTGCAGGGCGCCGCCAAAGGAACGCCCCGGCATCAGAAATTGATAGCGGTAATCGAGCGCAGTCGCCGGAGGCCGAAATTCCTCACTGGCTAGCCGTTGATCCAGTAGATGCAAGCGGCGGCAAAAATCAGGGTGGATCGCGGACGAGCGATACCATTGCTGGGCCCCAAGGCGCCGGCGATGCCAGTCCGCCATCAACCCCGCCGGCGCAGCGCGCTTGACGTAGTCTTTCATGCGCTGCATCTCCGCCGTAATCCATCCCCGCCGTCCCAAATGCCGCGCGCGGAATGCGATGCTCTGCGAAAATGGATCGCCAATCCAGGAAATGCCCGCGTTTCCCATTTGCCCCGTAAGCAAAATCCGGCAGCCATTCTCGCGTGCCTGGCGCTCGAGTTCCAATATCCAGTAAAAGTTGCCGGCGGCATGCCCGGGTTCGTCGACGATCTGCAACACCCGGCGGATCGCATCCATCGGATTGGCAGCGGCGCCCGGGACCGTGTGCAGATCGACGTTGCCCGCAAATCGCGCCGTCGCTTCGGCCAAGGGGAACTCGTCACCAAAGCGCGCGCCCACGTAAACTCGGGGATCGGAGAGCGGCACCGAAGTGTAGGCCGAAAGACGCGAGCCGCGGCTACGCATCATCCCGGCGGCGGTCGCGGTTACAGAACTCGAATCCAATCCGCCACTCAGGGTTGCGGCTATTTGATTGCCAGATTCATTCCCATCCGACGGAGCGCGCAACCGGGCGCGTACGGCCTCATCGAAAATTTCCGTAAAGGCTTCCACATAGTCGGACCGCTGGGCCAGGTGGAGTTCGGAAGTGTCTTCCAGGCGCCAGTACTGGCGCACAACCGGATCATTGGCATCGGCCAGAACGCCGCACCCGACCATCAGAGTATGGGCCGGCGGCAGGCGCCGAATCGAGCGGTAGATCGTGCGGTCGCCGTGATAAGCGGGCCAAGATACCAAGACCTGCGCCAGGTACAGCTCATCCATTTCGGGGGGAGCCAGATTCAGATCCAGCAGAGCCCCACGGCTGGAGGCAAAGGCAAAAGTTTGTCGGTCGGCGTAGTAGTAGAGCGACGTATTGCCGAAGTGATCACGAGCCAGAAACAGCTTGCGCTGCGCCGGATCCCAGGCGGCAAAAGCCCAGTCTCCATAAACGTGTTGGGGACAATGCAATCCCCACCGCAAGTAAGCCCTAAACAAGAACTCGGAATCGGCAAGCTCGGCCTGTTCTGCTACAGAAATATTAAGAAGACGCCCCAACTCGGCGCGATTGTCAATTCGCGCCGCCGCCGTAAACGCAATGCCGCTGGCTGGGTCGAGTCGAGGCAGTTGATCGTAATGGCACTCTGGAGTGCTGAACAACCGCGCTTGCCCCAGTCCAGCGCGGCTGTCGCGCCATAAGCCCGCTCCATCCCGTCCCCAATCCGCCATACTGCATCGCATGTGCTCGATGTTAGAAGGATCCAAAGGGGCGTCGGTGCGGTGCACGATGCCAAAAATCCCGCTCATGATTCCTCACTCACAATTTGGCGTAATGCACGCCCTGTCACAAAGATGGGCTCACGCGCAGGAGAACCACGGCTTCACTCTAGGGCCGATTCCAGGGGGTGACAAGATCGCAATGGGGCGCGTCTATATGGGGTGCGTTGTCTGGGTGGGGTTGGCGCGGAATCGCGTCAGCACTCACGCCGCGTGAGTCGCCGGCCAATCAGACAAACAAAAAATGGACTCCGGGGTGCGACCTTCCCGTCGCACTCCGGAGGCCCAAGTGAACCTAAGACCTGCAGTTTGCTACTTGCCCGTACCGTTGAGTTGCACGGTCTGCGTCCCCACTGCATCCTTGATCGACAATGTTGCCGTCCGGGCGCCGGTTACAGTTGGTGCGAAGGTCACGGTGATGGTGCAATCCCAGTGGGCCTTGCGACTCGACCCGCAGGCTGACTTCTCGGTGAAGTCGCCCCCGTCCGCGCCGCCGATCGTCACGCTGCTGATTGCCAGCGTCGTGCTCTGATCGTTGGTAAGAATCACCGTCTCCGCCTTCTTCGCGCCAACCGTGATTGATCCGTAGTTGACGAGCAGCGGTGAGACGCTCACTGGAAGTCCGCTGTTCAGAAGCGTGGTGACGAAGTTCTCGCCGCTGCCGTCGTTGTTTATCACTACGACATCGGGCGCGCCATCGCCATTTAAGTCGGCCACCGCAGCGCCCCTGCTCTCTGGACCCACATAGAAAGGTCCGGCGAGTGGGGTGAAGGTGCCATCTCCGTTGCCCTGCAGGATGGTCGGGCCGGCGTTGCAGCATCCGCTTTCACCCGATGCGGCATAAGGTATGAAGGCATCGAGCTTCCCGTCGCCATTGAAATCGGCCACTACGGGATATCCAACGTAGCCACCCAGAGTGCAGTTCACCGGACCAGGTGTGAACCCGCCCTTCCCGTTACCCTGCAGGAAGGCATAGCCCTCGCCGTAGCCTGCGCTGCAGCCGTCTCCCTGAGTGGTAACCAACAGGTCCATTTTCCCGTCTTTGTTGAAATCGGCGGCGATGGCTGCGCCTGTGTAGTAAGGCATGCTGTTCTGGATGGGAGTTCCAAATGTGCCGTCACCCTTGCCAGGCAGCACATACACGTCGGCGAGAACGCGTCCGGTGGTGACGGCGATATCCATTTTGCCGTCGCCGTTGAAGTCGCCAAACGCGAGTTGGTTGTCGGCTGCGTTGATCGCGGTCATGGAGGTAGTCAGTATGGCGGCGTTGTAAGTGCCGGTACCCTTGTTCAGGAGGACGCTGATACTGCCGTCCGAGTTCGAGGTAACGACATCGAGCTTGCCGTCGCCGTTAACATCGACGAGGAAGACTTCCATTTCCTGCGCTGTCGTTCCTGTCGGATAGTAGGCGGGCTTGTTGAATTTTCCCGTGCCTTTGCCGGTGAGGACGGCAACGTGGTTGTTTTGGCATCCGGTACCGCCGTAGAGTTTGACGGTGGCCACGATGTCGGCTTTGCCGTCGCCATTCACATCGCCGGTAGCGATCCACTCCACTGGGCCGTTGGTGCAACTGTTCGCGGCGATATAGGCGGGGTTTCCCGGCGCTCCATGAGAGGTTCCCAGCATGACGGCGAAATCCGAAGCGTTCTTTCCAGCCGGGGCTGCATACGAATAGGCGACATCGGGAATGCCATCACCGTTGAAATCGGCGGTGACAATGTTGTTGCCTTGGCTTAGTGTCTGGTGCGCGTAGAACTGGCTGGTCTGGAACGTTCCATCGCCTCTTCCGAGAACCACCAGGGCAAGCGGTTCAGCTGCGACCTGTTCCAAAATGTCGGGGGCGTCGTCCCCGTTGAAGTCAGCGACGATGAGGGCTGTCGCCGAGCTGCCCGATTGGAACGGATAACCCCCTCCCGCGGTGAAGGTTCCGTTACCTTTGCCCAGGAGAATAAAGACTTCCCCGAGAGCGTCATTGGCGACAATGTCCAGCTTCTTGTCACCGTTGAGGTCCACCAGGGCCACCATGTCGGTGCCCTCGGGCACATCGATAGCGTCCTTAAAGGCAAAGGTGCCGCTCCCCTGGTTGAGAAAAAGGAATACAGCGCCCTGGCCAGCGAGCGATCCGGGAATCAGGATATCGGGCTTCTTATCGCCGTTGACGTCGCCGATCGCAATTCCGTTGCCTCCGCCGAAGTTACCGGGTGCCGCGTAGTAAGAGGCGGCTCCGAAGGTGCCGTTACCGGCGTTCAGCAGCACGCCGGCGCCGGAGTCTACATCAACTGCGATGTCCGGTTTGCCGTCGCCGTTCAAATCCCCAACCGCGATCGCGAGCGCTGTTCCCGAGACAGTGCTCAGAGGATAGTTTGCCGGAGTTCCGAAGGTGCCGTTGCCGTCATTCAGGAAAACGTAAACGCCGTTGTAGGGAGTCAAAGCAACCAGGTCGGTTTTGCCGTCGCCATTTACATCGACCGCGATGATGCTGCTAGGACCGGGACTAAAGTTATTGCTGCTTGGAGCGACGTATGTATTGCTGTAGGTGAACGACCCTGCACCGTTGCCGAAAAGGACGACTACCTTGGTAACGCCGGTTGAATCTGTAGCCCATATCGCTACATCGAGTAGCCCATCGCCATTGAAGTCGCCGGCTGCGCAGGCATAGAAAAATGTGTTGGTGATCACTTCCGTGGTCGTGATCGGGGCCTGGAAGGTACCGTCCCCGTTTCCCAGCGCGACGTTGATGAACTGGAACTCAGAAACGCCGAGGACATCGAGTTTGCCATCCCCGTTGAAATCTCCTACAGCGACTCCAGTGATCCCATAGCTGGGAACTGGGTGCAAATCGAAGGTCGTGGGCGATGGGAAAGCAACGGGATAAGTCTGCGCCTGAGCCGGACTTGTAATTCCGGCGAGAATGACGATGACGGCGAGCACGGTAAGCGCAACAGCAACCGCGCGGGAATATTTTTTAATTTTGCGTTGAAGCGAATTCATTACTGTCTCCTGGAAGTGGGTGGCGGCACTCGGTTACGTCCTGGGGATTCGTCTAGCCATACTTGGTCGAGCATGCTTTGAGGTTCGTGGGGCCCGCTCGCCGACCGGCGGCAGGAACGACCGCAAATGCAACGCGAATGTCGCGCGGATTGGACCTGCCCGTCAATGCTCTGGCGATGACCCCTAACTGATCCGTGGATGACGGTGTAAGTAGCCTTTTGTTAGTGAGTTGCGAGGACTTAGTGCCTGGCTGAAGGCCGCGGCGAGAAAGCCCGTAAGTGCCAGTTCAGGGGACGAATTGGATGCTAAAAAATTTGGATGCTAAAATCAGGGGCATCCCCCACGCGTCCAACTTCTATGGGTTTTCCACAAGTGTCTCCGGGGGAGGTTCGTTTCGGCATATTCGAAGCCGACCTGCGCGCGGGCGAACTTCGCAGAAGCGGCATTAAGGTTCGCATCCAGGACCTGCCTTTTCGCGCCCTCACGGTTCTGCTTAGCCGTCCTGGAGACGTGGTCAGCCGCGACGAACTTCGGCAAGCTCTATGGCCCGAGGATGTATTCGTAGATTTTGACCAGGGCATCAGCAGCGCGATTCGCCGCCTGCGGGAGGCCTTGGGAGATTCCGCCGACAATCCAGTCTTCATCGAGACGGTTGAGCGCCGCGGCTACCGTTGGATTGCGCCCACGCATCTTCCTGCAACTGCTTCGCCGGAGAAACGCGAAGAAAAAAAAGAGGCGGAGATTGCGACCGAGCTCCCGCAGCAGCCAGTCTCTTCTCCGTGGCGGAAGTTGATTTTTGCTCTCCCGGTTTTGGCTTTGCTGTTTGCCGTCTGGATATTCCGTCCCGTTTATCGAAGCGCCAAAGCGAGTGAAAAATCGAAGGCGGCAACTTCGTCGAGCAGTCTGCACCACGCGGCCAATCGGGAGGCGGAAGATTATTATCTGAAAGGCCGCTTCTACTGGAACAAGCGCACTCCTGAAAGCCTGAACCAGGCCGTCGATTCTTTTACCCAGGCCATCGTTCACGATCCCGGTTACTCGGATGCTTACGTCGGCCTGGCCGACTGCTACAACCTGCTGCGCGAATACACCATGATGCCGGCCACGGAAGCTTATCCGCGCGCGTACGCGGCAGCAAAAAAAGCGGTGGAGCTCGACGGCAATTCCTCGCAAGCCCACACTTCACTGGCCTTTGTTTCTTTTTTCGGGATGTGGGACGTGGGAACGGCTGACGAGGAATTTCGCCGCGCCATCAATCTCGATCCCAACAACGCCAAGGCTCATCACTGGTATGCGAACTATCTGGGGTCGATTGGACGCTTCGATGAAGCGCTGAACGAGATCAGCCGCGCCCAGGCGCTCGATCCCAATTCGGCTTCGATTTTGTCGGACAAAGCTAGAAATCTCTGGTCGGCCGGGCGCCACGAAGAAGCGCTGCGCCTGTTGCGCCAACTCGAAGAAGCCGACCCCAATAACGTCTCTCCCCACCGCTACCTGAAATTCGCTTATTTCGAAACTGGCGACAACGCGGACTACCTCTCGGAATTGAAAAAAGAGGCGCTACTGCTTCACGACAGCTCGGAGTTAGAAATCGAGGAGAACGCGGCGAAAGGCCTCGCGTCTCGGGGCGAACAGGGAATGCTCGAGGGCCAGGTCGAGCAGCAGAAAAAGGCCTACGCTCAAGGAAAGCTTTCGCCCTTCTATCTGGCGGAGACTTATTCGCGACTCGGCGACACACCGGAGACGCTAAAGTATCTGGAAGCCTGCTATGACCGGCACTCCGACGAGATGGTCAATATAGTTGCGGACCCAGCCTTCAAGAATCTTCATGACCTGCCGGCTTTCCAGCAACTTATGTCCAAGGCTGGCCTGCCGGTCCTCAACCGAAATTAGATCTCGATGCCAGATCTCGAGGTTGAATCTCGAGGCTGAATCTCAAGGCTAGAATGACAACTTATCGGTGAACTTGATTCGCGGCAGCAGGCGACGCATCCGCGATGGTAACTTTTTTCGTGTTGTCGTCTGGAATGCGGTCGACCAGCAGCAGGAACGGATCGACTCCCGCCTGCTCCGGCATTTCCGCCGTGGTGAAAGTGTAGGTCGATTTATTTCCGGCGATGTGGACGCGATCCCGGTAGAGCGTCTTGCCGTACTTCAAGCCTTTTTCCGGCTTGGCGAAGGCACCGATGTCGATCCAATCGTCGACCGGAACCTCGGTTTCGTTGCCTTTGGCATCGGCCTTGAACTTATGGGTTTCCACGTTGATGGTGACGTCGTATTTTCCATCCGCGCGTTTCACCGCCGTGGCATCCATGGTTCGATTTGAAAATAAAGTGATGTCTTCAAACAAATCCTTGATCAGATATTGCAAGTTCGGCGGCGTTTCTTCGCGCAACGCATCGACCAACGCGTAAGACGTGGGATAGGGCGGCGCGTTGTAAGCATATTGCTGGATCACTTTGCGCAACGCCCGATTTACCGCATCTTCTCCAATCATCTCTTTGAGGTAATAGAGCACAACGCTCGCCTTGCGGTAGTGGATGTATCCCTGCTCGGATTCGACCGTTAGCAGAGGCTGTTCTTTGTGTCTCTCGCGACCTCGCGAGCGGAGATAATTGTCCATTTCGTACTTCAAGAACTTCCGCATCGTGTCGCGGCCATATTCTTTTTCCATGACCATGAGCGCCGAGTATTGCGCGAGGGATTCCGAAAGGAGAGTCGCTCCCTGCATGTCGGCTCCCACCACCTGATGCGCCCACCACTGGTGCCCCATCTCGTGCGCCACGACGTAATACACCATGTCGATATCGTCGGGATGATTCAGGTTTGCAATGAATCCGATCGATTCCGAATAAGGCATTGTGCCGGCAAAGGCCTGCGCAAACTGCGCCACCCGAGGGAATTCGATGATGCGAGCTTCTTTGTTGTAGTAGGGGCCGAAATTCTTGGTGTAGTAATCGAGCGACTTCTTCAGCGAGTTCATCATGCGCGGCACGTTCCACGGATGATCTCTGTCGTAGTACACCTCAAGCTTGATGCCGTTCCATTCCTCGCGCTGCACTTCGTAGCGGGCGGACATGAACGAGCAGAAGCGAAGCGCTGGATGATCCAGCTTGTACTGAAAATAGCGGCGGCCGTTTTCCTGCCACTCCCGCAGCAGCGATCCCGGTGCAATGGCTATCTGGTCGGGCGAAGTGCTGATCACTGTCTCCAGGTCCACCCAGTCCGAGTGACCGCGGATATAGCTTTCGCGGCAGTCGTCGGTGCAATTGCGCTCCAGTTTCCGCATTAGCTCCTGCTCGCCGAGGCCGTACTTACGCCGGTCGTTGGGATCCGTGAGTTCACGCGATATGTCGTAGCCTACTTGCGGAGCAACCGAATTGTTGAAGAAGGTGCCATTCTGCGTGATCTCGGCATTACTGACTCCGTCCTCAAATCCCCGGTTCTTGCTCTTTACGGTAAATACCGCAGTCCGCGATTCGCCAGGCTGAAGCGGAGTGGTGAAACGGTAGATGCGATAGTTCAGGTCTTTGTCATCTTTGGCAAGGATCGCGCCGGGAACCTGAATGTCGGTGTCGTAGTGCTGATCCACCGAATAATGGATCTCGTCGAGTGGCTGCGGAAACGGGTTATAGAACACTTCCTCGACGCGCATTGTCACGTTACGAGTCTCGGGGAAGATGTCCACCCAGTACTTATCACTGCGAACCCGAGGCTGCGCTATTCGATCGAACTGTTTGTAGTTCTTTTCGTAGTTCGCGCGATGCACCAGCGCATCCGTGGGGCCGATCTGCCGGTTGAGGATCTTGGTGTTGTAAAAAATCCAGCCTCCACTGGCGACGAACAGCGCCAGACAAATGACCGCCAGAGCCGGCCAAGGACGAGAGAACCGCACCCCTGCAATTCGCCACCGTTCGTTCCAACGAAGCTGCTTGCCGCGCGGCCAGAACATGATGCTGGCAATCGCCAGCAATCCGCAAAACAGAATCCAGTACGACGCAAACCAACGCCAGGCGGTGATGTAAGGCGCATCGCCGAACATGTCTGAATAGGTAACGCTGGGTGTTGATCCGAATTGGACCAGGTCGGTAGCCACGTTGAGCGGCCGCCAGATGAAGAGATTGGCGATAAAAAAAACGATATATAGAAAATAGCCGACGTATTTATTGGGCGACAGCACGTGAATAAAGAAGGCAAGCGCGGCCAGGAATAAGAAGAACGCAAGGTCGCGAACCAGAAGCTGGTTGAGATAGAGCCCCAGTTGATAGCGATGGTAGCCGTAGCACGTCTGCACCACGATTCCTGCGATCATGGCCAGCAATTGCACCAGCATCACCATGACGGCGAGTGCAGTAAAGCGGGAGGCGTAAGAGATCCATTCCGGTGCGGGCAGCGAGTCTGCGATTTCGTCCATGTGAGCGTCGCGATCTTTCCAGATCAGCACGCCCGCGTAATAGGTAATGAGAGCGACCAGAAACAGGTAGAGCGATCCTGCGATCATCTCCAGCACCCAGTAGGTGACCGGCAGGGTGCTGTTCCCGAAGCCCTCGCGCGCGCTCAAGGCAACGGACGGGACCGTATTCAACAAACCCGCCACCAGTATCACGATAAAGACGGTGCCTTTGAAGATGCCCACGAGGTGAACTTTGACGGAGGAGAGATACACCTCCCACGCACTGGCTTTGGTCGCGACGACCGGAAGAGCAACCGATGTTGGCTCGATTTCGGGAGCAGCGGAAGCCTTACGGACTTTTTGACGCTTCTCCGAGAAGCTGAAGCGGTAACAGGCAAAGATCAGAAAGCAAATGCCGACGCCAATCCAGAGCAGGCGGTTCCATAGCATCATCCCACTCAAGCCGAGCGAGAGTGAGTTTTTCTCAGCCACCGTCCAGTACTTAGTGGCTAGAGTAAACGTCCGAATGCCGAAGGGATCGAGCAGGGATGCGATACGCTCGTGCTCGATATCGCTCAGGAGGGCGTCGGAAACGCCGTAGGCGGTGACCAGCAAGAGCGCGCCGACGAAGGAAACAATCTCATTTCGTGCCAGAACCGCGATGGTGAAAAGAATCGCCGCCATGAAAAATGCATTCGGCAGCGCGAAAACGAGAATGCCTTTGAGATGGGCGCTCCAGATCACGCGCTCCCATCGATCGGCGTCTACCCACGGCATGTATTTTGCCAGCAGGATTCCAATCGACACCCCCAGCATCGGAATGACGGAGACCAGCGTTGCTCCAAAGAAGCGGCCAAGAAGAAAGTCGCGGCGCCGCAGAGGCGTGGTGAAAATAATCTGATAAGTGTTCTGGCTGAAATCGCGCGCCGCGGCCGAATTCACAAATGCTGTCGCCATCAGCAGCGTGAACACTCCAATCAGGGCGTAGAAGTTCTCGATCACATAGGGCGCGTTGCGGTAGGTGTTGCTGAGGGCGCCGCCGACCTGAATGTGATCGGAACTCGCCGCGCCAAAAATCATGGCTGAGATGATCAGGGTGAAAATCCAGAGCATCATGGAACGCAGCCAGTAGCGAATTTCGAACCAGGCAATGTGCAGGAACATGGCGGCTCAGTTCCACCCTCGGATACGAGTAAAGAAAACGTCCTCAAGATCGGGAATGCTCGGTATGAACCCGTCTTCAGGCGACTGGGCACTCAAAACATGAAGATGCGGATGGCCGCCCACCAGCCGATTGGAAATCACGCGATAGCGCTGCTCGTAGCTGGAGAGATCGGTCTTTGCAATAGAACGCTGCCACACACGGCCCTTGAGTTGCTCGACCGCCTCGTCTGGTTTGCCTTCATAGAGGACGCGTCCCTCATGAATAATGGCCATTTTGGTGCATAGGTCGGTCACGTCTTCGACGATGTGCGTCGAAAGAATAACGATGACCTGCTCTCCCACCTCGGCCAGGAGGTTGTAGAAACGATTGCGCTCTCCGGGATCGAGACCGGCCGTAGGCTCGTCAACAATAAGGAGCTGGGGATTGCCGATCAGCGCCTGCGCAATGCCGAAACGCTGCCGCATTCCACCCGAGAAACTGGTCAGAGCTTTCTTTCTTACCTCGTAGAGATTGCAGCGCTTCAGCATCGCGCCGACGAGTTCCTTGCGCGTTTTGGAGCCGCCGATTCCCTTCAGAATCGCGAGATGATCAAGCATGTCCTGCGCCGAAATCCGCGGATACACGCCAAATTCCTGCGGCAGATAGCCAAGTTGCTGGCGCAATTCGTCCTTCTGCTTCAGGACGTCGATATCCCCGAGGCGCGCGCTGCCTGAATCGGCTTCCTGCAAGGTTGCGATGGTCCGCATCAGTGTGCTTTTGCCCGCACCGTTCGGGCCAAGCAACCCGTACATGCCGTGCGGGATGGTGAGTGAAACGTTATCCAGCGCTCTCACGCCGTTGGCGTATGTTTTGGATAGATTTTCGATTCTTAATTCCATACCTGTCCCGGGTTATAGTACGCGCCCTCGGCGCGTGGAGTTCCATCATTGTAAGGGTATTTGTTGGTAGCCTGCGGGACGCGAGGCCAATCTAGGTCGGAATGAGCAAAGTAAAGATCGCAGTGGCGATGAGCGCCACAGCCCAGATCGCGTCTAAATTCACCCAGGCCTTTCGCAGAACGTCGAGACCGACTTTCTGATAAACGACAAAAGCAATGAGCCCGGTAACAAGGAGGTATCCGAACGTATGGATGAGCAAGGCAGTTAGCGCAGTCCATGGTCCCGCAAAGCCGAGTGCATGGAGATGCATGTCATGAATGGGATGCGGGGCATCGCCGTGATCGACCACATTGTGCAGTGCCGACATCTTTAGCAAGATGGGCAGCAGCATGAAGCCCGCACCGTGAGCGGACGCCATGAGGAACGACCAAATGCACAAATCGCGAAATCCAATCTGCATCCCGCCCCAACGCGGATGTTTTTTGCGGATGAGTTGGCGAAGTCCGAAGGCAAGAAGAATGCAAGCGGCGGCGATCTTGATGTAGAGCAAGGGCAAAACTGCGCCTACCAGCACCGCACCCGCCAGAACCAATCCGATCGCGACGAAGTGCCCCACGGCAATCGGCAGCAGAGATTGCCAAACTGCGGCGGCACTTTTTTTCTGCAGGCCGAGAGCGACGGCAAACAGCCAGCCCATCCCCGGATTGACGCCGTGGTAAGCCCCGAGCAGAAACAAAACGGCCCAGGGCCACAGCGCAAAATGGGTCATGAGTAGCAGTAAGAGTCTGACGAGGCGTCGCCGCCTTCCAGACGCACCTGATGGCCGCGAAGATCGCCGAACTCCAGGAAGAATTTAGGATCAATCGCCATGCCACCCTCGGGCTTGGCATCGATCTTCACCATCCAGCTGCGAACTCCGTCGGGATAGAACTGCGCGTCCCAGGGAGCATACAAAGAATTCGTGAAATAGACTCGACGCCCGTCGCGACTCACTTCAACCATCTGCGGGCCACCGTTCAAAGGCGCACCGGGATTCTTCGGATGCGCCGCGCGCCGCACGATGCCACCCAAATGAATCGAGCCAGTCTTTTTGGGATGGAACGGATCGGAGACATCGTATTGCAGGAACTCGCCCGTTCCCCAGCACGAGATATAAAGGAAGCGGTCGTCGAGCGAGAGATTGATGTCCGTGATGAGCGGAGGCACGGCTTTAAATCCTTGGAGCAGCGGCGGCAGCGTTTCGGGATCGGCAGCTTCGGCTGGGATCTCGATGACTTTCTGCACGCCCCATTTCCCATTCTCGCGATGCCAAACCCAGATGGAAGCGGACAAATCCTTCAAGGACACGACCACGCCAAGAAATCCGTAAGCTCGACTCGGATCGTGTGCCGGCCGAAGTTCAAGAGCCATCTGGTATTCCGCGCCCAAATCCAGCGCTTGAATGTGGCGCCGCTTTCGCAGATCCCAGAAATGAAGCGAGTGACCATAGCCTCCCTTAAGAAGTATCTCGGGATTGACGCCGTTTTCAACCATGTTCGGCGTCCCCCACTCGCTGGAAATCAAAGTATCCTGGCCCAGGTGCCAAAAGAAATCGTAGGCAAGATACTGTGGGCCGCGATCGATTTCCCATTTCCCCAAAATCTCAAAGCTGTCCGGATCCATAACAAAGATGCCGCCTGGCCCGTCGCCGGTTGTTGAGCCAAGTGCGCTGCAGAAGATTCCCTCCGGTCCGCAGTGGATGGTGTGAGGCCGGCTATAACCGGTACGTTCGGCGAGCACTTCAGGCTCAATCACTTTGACAATTTTCGGTTTCCGCGGGTCCGGCTTTGTATCAATAATATGGATACGCGAAGACTTAATGCCGGGAACGACCAAATATCGCCGCTCCGTATGCGGATGCGGCATATAGGGACAGAGACAAGCGCTGCACGCGTTCCAGCCGAAGTGATGCAATTCATCGCCGGCGTTGGGCATGTCCACGCGACCCACAATCGAAGCGTAAGTCTTGGAGGCCGGATCCAGATCCACGACACCCAGCGCGTCGGGACGGCCATCGTTGTCCGCGTTCAGCATGGCCACATACGCCAGCTTTTCCGCGGGCGCCTTCATCGCCATTTTCGCTGAAGGGTAAAAAGTAGGGTCGGGTTTCCAGAGTTCCACGTGCGTTCTCCTCTATCGAAATGACATCTGGTCTTTTTCCCACCACCAACGGCCAATTACGCAGGGTCCTATTTCTTGACCTCGCTATAGGTGAACTCGCGAGTCCAATCCGAAGACTGTTTGCCGTCCACTTCGACGTAAATCTTCGCGAGTGCATTGACTGGTCCATCATTCTGCGGCGGCTGCAAAATCAGATCTCGCCCCGTGGACCAAGTCACTCGCCTCTCATCGAGGTTTCCAAAATAGTAATCCACTTTGCTCGGATCGAGGCCTTTGTAGCCAGTCGCGGTGGTCAGTTCGACCAGCTTCTCATTCTTGTCGGTGACGGGAAACTCTTTGCCGTAAATATTTGCCAGCGAAACATCAAGGGGCACCCAGCCATAATTCGGCGCAAAGAAGTAGATCCAACAGTGATAGCTGCCGTCGATCTGCACTCCATTCAACGTGGGTTTTAGCAGCGAACCGTAAACCATTCGCGTCGGAATCCCGGCTGCCATCGACAGAGACGCAAATAGCGAATGAAAATCCGTGCAGTTTCCGGTCTTCGTCGTCAGACAATACTGCGCGTCGCCCACGGGAGAAGCTTTCAGGTGATCGGGATCCTTCACCCAGTAATCGATATTTTCCAGAGTCCAGTCATAAATTTTTCGAGCCGCCAGAATCGGATTACTCTCGCCGCCGACAATCGACGCGGACAGCGCCTTAATCTTGCCATCGATCATCACGTGGCTCGAAGGCTGCAGATAAGCGAAGAGCGCTGCGCGCTCTGGCGCCGTCAATGGCCGGGTTTTGGAGGGATCGAGGTTGTTCCGAATTTCCGCTCGTGCTAGGCCAAACTCTTCGCGGATGGTGACGGGACGCTCGCCAGGGCCGTTGACTTCCGCATATCCTACGCGGTTTCCCCAATCATCCCGGTAATAGTGAACCGGAAAATCGGCGGTGACGTTGAAATCACGAATCACCGACACGCCGTCTTCTTGCGGCACGCTGAACCACATCCGCAGTGTCTTGGCGCCTTTGGGAACCTTTACTTTGAAATCGTTTCTCACGCGGAACGAGGCTTCTACGGGCTGCGCTGGCTTGGCAGTATCACCCAGCAATACGCCGATCGGAATGACCCCGACGGCCAACAAGCTCAGAATAGTGAACCTGATGTGACCTTGCATAGAAATCACAACCTCTCAGTTTACTTGAACGTTGGCTAAGCGAGGACGCGCCGAAAAGTGAATGGGCCTACTGCTTTGAAAGCAATAAGAGCAACGACCGACCGGCGTCGAGGAGGTTTACCGTCAAGTAAAGGGGCGATTAATGCGGATGGGCATGAGCGTCAGCCAACTCATTCTGCGAAGTGAAGAGAGTTGTTTATAGCCGATGGGCGCAGTCCGCGTCAAGGAAACGACCCGTAGGCGATTCCACTGATTGCTAAATCGTCAGCAACTCTTCATAGAAACCGCCGATCTGTCGTTCGCGATCCACAAAATGAATCTCGAGTATCCAGTGGCGCTTTCGCGCGGAAGCGTCGAGTGTGCGCATTTTGGCGTGATTCTCAGGATGGACATACAGCGTGACTTTGTCTCCCGCGATTTTCTCGTGCGGAAACACCCCGATCAAATGCCCGGCAATGGGACCACCATATTCCCACCCGCGCTGCTTGGCCAGGCTCTGGGCGTAGGCGTAGAGTTCCGATGCTTTGATCTCCCGGTGCTCGTGAAAATACTTCTTGCCTTCGGCAAAAGCCTCTCCGATGTCGCGACAGAGTTTCTGTTTTAGCGGATCACTCCCCACCACATAAGTGCGGCCAAAATCGGTCTCCCATTCCTCGAAGACGGGTCCGAGGTCCAGAAACACGATGTCATCTTCAGTGACCGTCAAATCGGGAGGATTCTCGTCATAGGGAGCCAGCGTATTGCGTCCCGCGCGAACAATACGTTTATGCCAGTAACGCTTGATTCCGTACATGCGCTGAGCCAAGTCGTAGATGCTCTCGTTGATTGCGGTTTCTGTCATGCCCGGACGAATGAGATTTTGCGTCTCGACTTCTGCAAATAGCGCCTGCGCCTTCAGTTGAGCCTCGATCAAATCGAAGGCTAGCTCTTCTTCCGTTTGCCCCATGGCCCCATATCTTAAAGCATCGAAAGACGTGCCGGTGGACTACTATCGAGCAGGTTCTCGGCAGTTAATGCACATTCTTGATTTGGAAGACCAGGAAGTAATCCATGCCATCCGCTTTCACGAAGTCGTAACGCTCCAACAACTCATAGCCCGCTTCTTGC
Organism: uncultured Acidobacteriaceae bacterium; assembly: GCA_963807725.1. Classification (GTDB taxonomy): domain Bacteria; phylum Acidobacteriota; class Terriglobia; order Terriglobales; family Acidobacteriaceae; genus Acidiflorens. The sequence continues at coordinate 83,329 of CAWECL010000007.1, read as the reverse complement.
GCCTCGGCGACTACGATTTTTTCGGCCACCCCGTGGTCCTCGCCATTCCCCTTGCGATCGATGATGCCGACTCGGGCGTTGGGGGCAAGCGATGCTCGAAGATTTTTCAGCAGAGCGACCGGCTCGGCAACTTCATGATAGGTCTTCAGGAGGAGAACTGCGTCGATCTTTCCTGCGGGTAAAAGAGGGTCATCACTCTTGCCGAGGATCGTTCGCACATTACCAAGACTCTGCTTCGCGATGCGCTTCTGAATGTAGGCAATCGCCTCCGGATTGATATCCACGGCGTAAACTTCACCTCGGGCTCCAACCCGCGCCGCAGCGCGCACCGTAAACCATCCCGATCCGGCGCCGATGTCAGCCACGGAACTCCCCGGTGCGATTTTCAATATGTCCATCACCCGATTAATTTGCAGGCGGTCTTCGCGCCCTGCTGCGTCGAAAATCGTAAGGTCACCGGTGTAGGGCGTGCTGGTTTTCCGCTGCGATCCTGTCGAGGACTGCGCGTTCGCAGAATTTCCCGCAAGTCCGATCGCCACAACGACGAAAGCCAAAAGCAAAATACGTTTCATACTCAGCCCGACCCCTTGGTTTGCTGCCTTCATTTGGCCGCAAGTTTCTGCTTCGCCAATTCCGTTCGGAAATCCCGTTCTTTTTGGTCGACGAAGTTTTTGTAGCCATCAGGGTCGACAAACGGATTTGCGCCACCGTCCTTCAAGAGGGGATACTTTTGCTCCAGCCCGAAATAGCCGCCATGGGCTCCGAGGAAAATGTCGCACGGCAGTGACTTCAGAACACGAAACATGCGCTCGTAGTCTTCTGCGATCTGCCGGTAGGCTGCGTTGCCGACGAGTTTGTAGCCAGGGTTCACATTAGGGCTGCCGACTATCACCACATTGTAGATTCTGCCGCCCGCGGTGATTTTCATCGTCCAGGTGGTGCAACCCTTGGTATGTCCTGGAGTGAGGTGCGCGACGAGCACCGTATCCCCAAGCCTGACTTGGTCGCCATCGTGCAATATGCGATCGACTTTGGTCGGCGGATAGAGATTTGCCGGGGTGTTGCCATACTGAAAATCAGTCTTACCGCCGGATTCGACGACGGAGACGTCCGCATCCATCACCATGTACTGTGCACCTGTGGCATTCTTGATCAGGTAGCTCCCGGCGTCATGATCAAAGTGCGCGTGGCTAATGAGCAGAATCCTCGTGTCCTCGAACTTGAATCCAAGTTTCTCGATACTCGCCTTGATCATCGGCACATTGGCTTCCAGATCGCTGTTGATCAGGATGTTGCCCTTCGGCGTGACAATCAGATAATTCGCGAGCCCCTTGCTGCCGACGTAGTACAGATTGCCGGCTATGCGAAACGGTGGGAACGGTTCGGTCCACACTGGGTCGGGCTGGGCGAGGACACTGCCGGCAGTCGCAAGCACGGCTGCAAGGAAGAGAATCAAATGGCACGAAACGATTGAGAGGCTCTGCCGCATGCGCGGAGTATAGGTCAAATCAGGGGAATGAGGCGACTATTGCTGCCAGCCGCCACCGAGTGATCTGTAGAGCTGCACGAGGCTCTGATACTCGTTGCCCCGGGCCTGCGCGAGCGTGAGTTCGGCGGAAAAGAGAGATCGCTGTCCGTCCAGCACTTCGAGATACGTGGTCGTGCCTCCCTTGTAGCGCATGTTGGAAAGGCGAACAGATTCTAGCAGGTCGGCAACAGTGTCCTCCAGGCGAACGCGCACCTGATGAAGTTTCTGGTAGCCGATGAGCGCATCGGAGACGTCTCCGAAAGCGTGCTGGATAGCTTCGCGGTAGGCGGTGAGCGCTTGTTGGTGCTCGGCCTCAGCCAGTTTCAGATTGCCGCGCAGCGCGCCGCCGGTAAAAATCGGCTGGCTCACTTGCGCACCGTATGACCAGATACCAAGATGCGTGGACATCAAGCCGGAGAAAGCGGTGCTTCGCCCGAAGGCCCCACCGCCTGAGCCGGTTAGCGAAATTTGTGGAAAGAACGCAGCCTTGGCGACTCCGATTTCGGCGTTGGCGGCGATTAGATTCTGTTCGGCCTCGCGAATATCGGGCCTGCGTTCGAGGATTGACGACGGCAGGCCCGGCGGCACATCGGGAGGAAGTGGTTGCTGCACCAGAGGAAGCCCGCGCGCGACATCCTGCGGATAATTGCCGAGGAGGATGCTGATGGCGTCTTCCTCTTGACCGATCTGGCGCTCCAGATCCGGAACCTGCGAGTTCGCCGTGTCGAGGACTTGCTGTGCCTGGAGCACGTCCAGTTTCGTAGCTACACCATGATCGAGCCGCAGGTTGGTGAGCTTGACCGAATCAGTTTGTGTATTAACCGTGTCGCGCGTGATCTGGAGTTGCAGGTCGAGTTGCAGAAGAGTGAAGTAGTTGCTGGCAACGTCGCTGACCAGGGTAAGGATGACGGTTTGCCTCGCGGCTTCCGTAGCCAAAAGCTGAGCGCGGGCAGCTTGCGTGGCGCGACGAAGACGTCCGAAGAAATCCAGCTGGAACGCGGCATCGGCTGTGATGAGCCCAAAGTTGTACCTGCTCTGCGCGACATTTTCTTTTCCACCGCCGAAGGCGGGGTTTGCACTGACCTGAGGAAAGAGGCTGGAGCGAGTGACCGCGACCTGGGCGCGCGCGGCATCAATGCGCTCCGTGGCCAGCTGCAAATCGTAATTCTGCTTAATCGCGATGCGAATCAGTTCTTGCAGCTTCGGATCCTGGAAGACCTGCCACCAGGGGAGGTCTGCGTATGAGGCGACCTGACTTTGAATCTGTGGATTTTCCGACAAATCACGATATGTGGGCGGAGTCTGAACGGCGGGCCGATGATAGTTGGGACCGACCATGCAGCCGACGAGCATGGCGCAGACCAACATCGCGATCGGGAATTTTGCATGCTTGATGATTCGAAGTTGCGTCATTCGAATGGGCATCTCAATCCCCCGGCGCCGGTGAGGGCTCGGCTGGCAACGGTCCGGAAGCAGGCTCTTTGCCCGCGCCTGACCATTTTTCCACCATATAGAAGATCGCTGGCACGAAGAAAATCCCAATCGCGCTGGCGGTTATCATCCCGCCAATCACCGCCGTTCCCATGATGCGGCGCGCTACGGCACCCGCGCCGGTTGCGGTCCACAGCGGGACGCAGCCGAGAATAAACGCGAAAGAGGTCATCAGGATCGGGCGTAGCCGCAACTTCGCGCCTTCTAACGCCGCATCTGCGATAGGTTTTCCGTGTTCAAACTCATCCTTGGCGAACTCGACAATCAGAATGGCGTTCTTGGCGGCCAATCCGATCAGGACGATTAAGCCGATTTGCGAATAGATGTCGCTCTCGATCTGAACCAGGTAGGGCGGCAAGAAAGCGCTAAGAATGACGCGACGCAGCCACAGCACAAAAAAGGCGCCAAAAATGGCGACCGGTGTGCTCAGCAAAACGCTGAACGGCAACGACCAGCTTTCATAAAGCGCGGCCAGGATCAAAAACACGAACAACAGAGAAAGCGCGAAGACCGCCGCTGGCGGAACCCCTTCGCGGGCTTTTTGTTCCTGAAACGATATCCCCGAGTAATCGAAGCCCATCTCGCGCGGCATCGTTTGTTTGAAAACCGCCTCTAGCGCATCGGTGGCCTGCTCCGCGCTGTAGCCGGGTGCGGCGCTGCCGTTGATCTGCGCGGCACGAAACTCATTGAAGCGCAGGGTGAATTCCGGACCAAGCCGCGGCTTGACCGTCGTTAGAGTGGAGAGGGGGACGTTCTCTCCTTTGTTGTTGCGGACGTAGAACTGTCCAACGTTATCTGCGCGGGCGCGGTATTCACCTTCGGCTTCGATGTACACCTGAAACTGCCGGCCGAAGCGATTGAAATAATTTATGAAATAGCCGCCCATAAACGCCTGAATCGTGCGGTAGACATCGCTAAGGCTGACTCCCTGCTTCAGCACCTTGTCACGGTCCACATCGACAAATTGTTGCGGAACGCTCGACAAGAAGGTCGTACTAAGACTAGCGATTTCCGGGCGCTTTCGAGCAGCTTCCAGAAAAGTGGCCAGATTCTTGGCGAGAAACTGAATATCGCCGCCGGAACGATCCTCGAGATTAAAAGTAAAACCTCCGGAGGTGCCGACACCCGGAATGGCGGGCGGAGAAAAACTGAAGGCTACCGCCTGGGGCAACTTGCTCAATTCTTGGTTGAGGTGCGCTTTGATGGACTGAAATTGCTCCGCTCGGGAGGTGCGATCGTCCCAGGGATTTAAGGTGACAACGAAGAACGCGTTGTAGCTCGTGCGAACAAAACTGAGGAGGCTGAAGCCCACCGCGGCAGTGGAGTAGTGAACGCCGGGAGTGTTGAGGATGATTTTTTCAACCTGAGCGGCGACCGCAGTCGTTCGTTCGAGCGACGCTGAGTTGGGTAGTTGCAGATTGATGTAGGCGTAACCCTGATCTTCGTCCGGCAGGAAACTCGAAGGCACGAGCCTGGCGAAAAACCCTGCGGCTACGCTAAAGGCCACAAGCAGCACGACCACAACCGCGGTTTTTCGGAGCAACACGCCACTCCAACGAACGTAGCCATCCGTAGCCTGCTCGAAACGGCGGTTGAACCAGTTGAAGAATCGCTGCAACAGTCCGTGACTAGGTTCCTTAGGACGCAACAGCAGCGCAGCCAAAGCGGGGCTGAGCGTGAGCGCGTTGAACGCCGAGAGAAGAACTGAGATGGCAATGGTGACGGCAAACTGCTGATAGAGCCTGCCGGTGATGCCAGGTATGAACGCGGTGGGAATGAATACCGCGGACAGAACGAGCGCGATTCCGACGACCGGGCCGGAAAGTTCCTCCATCGCTTGTAATGCGGCCGCCTTTGGAGTGAGCCCTTCGTCAATATGCCGTTCCACCCCCTCGACCACGACGATCGCGTCGTCAACGACGAGACCGATCGCCAGCACCAAACCAAAAAGAGAAAGCGTGTTGATGGAAAAACCGAAAAGCGGGAACAAGACGAACGTTCCGACAAGCGAAACTGGTACGGCTAGCAGCGGAATCAACGTGGCTCGCCAGCCTTGCAAGAAAATATAGACGACCAGGATTACCAGCAGGAGAGCGATCACCAGCGTCTCAACAATTTCCTTGATACCTTGCGTGACCGACTGAGTCGTGTCGAGCGTGACGACAAAGTCCATGTCCTCGGGAAATCGATCCTTCATCTGCGTCATCAGCTTCCTGACGCCAGCGGCAGCATCGACCGCGTTCGAGCCGGGCAATTGGTAGCAGGAGATGATGGCGCTCGGCTTCCCGTTAAAACGGCCAGCGATGCTGTAGTCCTGCGAACCCAGTTCGATGCGAGCCACATCGCGGACCCGGACGATTCCGCCATCCGGAGTTTCACGAACCACGATGTTGCCGAACTCTTCCGGCGAGACGAGACGACCTTGCGCCAGAACCGTGTAGGTGAATTCCTGGCCCTTGGGCGCAGGCTCCCCGCCAGCTTTTCCGGCCGGGTTGACGGTATTTTGCGACTGAATCGCGCTAACGATCTCCGGGACCGTGATTCCAAGTTTGGCCAACGTATCGGGCTTCACCCAAAGCCGCATGGCGTATTGGCCTGAACCGAATATTTGGACATTGCCGATGCCCGGAGAGCGGAGAATAGGATCGTTCAGATTGATGTAGGCGTAGTTTGCCAAAAAATTCGCATCGTACGTGCCGTGCGGAGAATAAAGGGCAACCCACATCAAGGGAGCAGTCACTGACTTTCGAACCGTGACTCCGTAATTAGTGACGTCCAAGGGGAGCTGGGAAGCGGCCTGGGTCTCACGGGCCTGCGCCAGAATGAAGTCGGTGTTGGGATCGGTTTTTACGTCGAAGTCGACAATCAGGCTGGTGCTCGAGTTGCCGGTGGCGTTCAACGAGTACATGTAATTCATGTTGTCGACGCCATTCATCTGCTGCTCGAGTGGAGTGGCTACTGCTTGCTCCAGGGTTTGCGCGTCGGCGCCGACGTAGGTGGCAATGATCTGGATCTCGGGCGGAGTGATGTTGGGGAATTGCGCGACCGGCAAGTTCACGATGGTCAAGGCGCCGACCAGCACCAGCACGATGGAAATCACCATGGCGACGATCGGGCGGTTGATGAAGAACTTTGACATGTCTTAGTTTCTAGCTCTTAAGTTTTACCCCTTGCTCTTGCCCGCACCTGATTCAGCTTGCGCGCCGAACGGCTTGGGGTTTACGAGCGCACCCGGGCGGACTTTCTGGACTCCCTCGGCAACGACCCGTTCTCCTGGCTTCAAACCATCTGCAATCACCCATTGATTACCGACACGATCGCCCACTGTGACGGTTCGAATATTCACTTTGTTGTCGCTATCCACCACGGCAACCTGAAAACTGCCTTGGAGTTCAGAAACCGCGCGCTGGGGTACGAGCAGTGCGTCCTTTTGCAGACGAATCACGGCGCGCACTTTAGCGTAGCCGCCGGGACGTAGAACGTTTCCGGGGTTGGTGAAAAGCCCTGCGATTCGAATGGCACCCGTGCTCTCGCTCACCTGGCGGTCGGCAAAATAAAATGTTCCGTCGTGCGGATAGATGGAGCCGTCCGCCAAAGTGAGTTGCAGGCGTAGGTTCTTGTCGGCCTCCAGACGAGTGGCATCGGTGGGATAGCGTCTTCGCCAGGCAAGGTATTGAGGCTCGCTGACTGTGAAATAAACTTTGATGGGTTCAACCGTGGAAATGGAAGTGACCGGCCCGCTGCTGGGATTGACCAGTGCGCCTACCTGCAGCTGGGCTTGTCCGGCGATGCCATCGATGGGTGCGATGAGCCGGGTAAACCCTAGATTAATATTCGCGGTTTCAACCGCCGCCTCGGAGCTCTGAATTTGCGCCCTGGCCGTTGCGACAGTTGCCTTCGCGGCCAGGTTGTTCTGCACCGCATTGTCGAGATCTTGCTGGCTCGCTGCCTGTTCCTTCGCCAAAGGAACGTAACGGTTGACGTCGAGTTCCGTCCGGCGCTGCACCGCCTCGGCGTTAGCAAGCGAGGCCTTCGCTTGCGCCAGTTGGCCTTGTGCCTGATCGAGCTGCGCCTGAAATGGCCTGGGGTCGATCTCGAAAAGAAGCTGACCCTTTTTAACGAACCCGCCTTCTTGATAGCCCTGCTTTAGCAGGTAACCTGAAACCTGTGCTCTGACGTCGGCGTTGACGAGGCCGTCGAAGGTGCCGATCCACTCGCCGTAAATTGGAACATCCTTCTGCTCGACCTGCACCACCTCGACAACAGCCGGACCAGCCTGCGCTCCTGAGACCTTCTTCGGCCATAGCGCCCACACAATCAGGCCTACGGCGATCAGGCACAGCGCTCCCGCACCCGCTCGCATTACGTTTCTTTTCGAATCACCCGTCATGTTGATCTCCGGCAGGTTGCTCTGGCCTCAACAGGTATCGCAAGAATTTACCTTGAACCGATCCGCTTGAAAACCTCTAAATACGATCGAATCAGGGACCGCCCGTTTTTCATGCGCGGAATTATATACTCCGCGCACTTCGATTCAACCTGTCATCCAACGCAACGGAACTCAATTATTCGGGTCGCGCTTTTTTGTGCGCAAAATCCTAGATTGGGCTGTGCTAGCCTTTCGAAGAATGACGAGACCGCCGGATCGTCGACTGCTGGCCCACCTCGCTCGCTACGATCCGCACATCTCACACCTCACTTTGGCTCTACGCGAGATCGTGCTGGAGGAGGCGCCAGACGCGATTGAATCCGTTGTCAAAGGCTACGCGGTGGCGATTGGGTTCTCATTCACGGGAAAACCGCTAAAGGATGGTTTTTGCCATATCGTGGCGTATAGCAGTCACGTGAACCTTGGGTTCAATCGTGGCGCGCTGCTTTCGGACCCGAACCGAGTCCTGGCTGGTACGGGTAAGGCGATTCGCCATATGACCATCCGGAGCCAGAGCGATCTAGACCGTCCCTTTGTCCGGCGATATCTTCAGGCGGCCATCGAACTGACCACTGCGTCGTCTGTGAACCGCACTTCCGATAAAAGTTCGAAAAGCGCGCCGAGCCGGAAACAGCGACCAAAATAAATGTCTTCAATAAAGATAAATATCTTCCGCTTTCACCATCTCGAAATCGTTTTCGTGGCAATCTGAAATGAACGATGGCCTCCGGTCCTGTTTAGCTTTTAATGGCCGATGATGCCGTGGCCCTCGCCGAGGCTATCCTGCACGAAACCGACCAGGGTGCCGTTGTTCTTGATGCGATACCATTCCGTATTCCCGGCTTCCGGGACGTCCACTTGGGTGTACGCACCGCCAGAAGATATGAACCCATGGATCACACTGCCGCCGGAATCTCCCCAGCCACCCGCGATTGCACCGGCATCGTTGATGCCAAGCGCGAAAGTGTAGGCTGCGTTGGGAAAGTCAAACGCCGAATAGATACCGTTGCGTAGAAGAAATCCGTGTTCTACCCCTTCCGAGTCCGCATAGAACCCCACAATCTCTCCGGTGGAATTGATGCCCGTCGCATAAGTGAATTTTGCTGCGGGCACGTTTACGGCTGTAAAGGAGCCCTTCTTGTAGAGGAACCCGTGAGTGATGGCATCGGAGTCGTCGTAGCTGCCGACGATCAAACCGGAATCGTTGATATCCCATGCGTCCGTGTATCCGGCCGTCGGAAAGTCGAGAGTGAGGAAGGTTTTCCCGTCATAGAGAAATCCGTGGGTTTGGTGGCTTGAATCGGTGAACTCTCCCACCATTTCGCCTGACGTGTTGACGCCATCGATCTCGCTCGACGTCGCGCCAGGAACGTTTAGAGGATAGTACGAAGTGCCGTTAAGATAAAAAGACCCGCTAACGTTGGGTTCGACAAAACGGCCGACGGCTATTTTGCCGTTGAAGTCGTAGGTATACGAGGTATTCGCGCCCGGATAGTCGAGTGATCGAAACTTATAAACCTTCTGCTTTGCCGGCGTTTGGTCTTGGACTTCGGGTAGCGTTGTCTGAGCTATCAGCATCGGCACCAGCCCGCAAGAGAACGCCAGCCCGAAAATCGTTAGAAGGTGAAATAGCTTCTTGATCACGTGAAATCTCCTGGGGCTCGTTTTAGTGACCGAGAATGCCGTGGTACTCACCGACGCTATCGATATAAGAGCCGACGATGTATCCGTTGTTTTCGATGCGATACAAGTTCGTGTCGACCGTCCCTCCCGGAACGTCTACCAGCGTGAATACGCCGCCTATTTCGACATATCCCTGTGCGGTAAAGGTATTGTTCAGAAATATGCCTGAGATGGAGCCAGAATCGTTGATGCCGTAGGCAACCGTTCCGTCGGCTCCGGGATAGTCGAAACTTGTAAACACTCCATTGCTTAGGGTGAATCCGTGAAGAAACGGGGCGGTGTTAACGGTGTAATATCCGACGATCACTTCGCCGGAGTTGATCGCGCCAGGAAAGGTTCCGGCGTCGAAACCTGTGCTTGCCCCCGGCACATCGATGCTGGTGTAAGTTGAATTCTTGTACATGAAGCCGTGCGTGGTAGAGCTGGAGTCTTTGTACTGGCCCACAATCACGCCCGAAGCGTTAATACTCCAGGCGTATGTCCCGCTGGAGCCGGGAAAATCCAGTGTGGTGACCGCTCCTCCAGAGTAGAGGAAGCCATGGTCATTACCTGTCGGTTCGGTGTAAGTTCCGACCATTTTGCCCGACGCGTTGATGCCATAGATGGTGCTGCTGACCGCGCCCGGGATTTCCAGAAGGTGGTTCACGTTTGCCTTGAAGTAGAAGGCGGTAGACGGGGAGGAATCGAATTGGAAGTAACCTACTGCGGATCCGTCGTTGTAATCGAACACTTCCGATCTCGTTGCCGCGGGATAATCAACGGTCCGCAAGTTATAGACTTTCGCCTTCTTGGGCGACTCGACGCCCTCGGCACGCGGAGGAGCGTTCGGAGACTGGTTCGGTTCGTCCGCACCCAGGTGCAAACGAGCCTGCAATCGTTGCCGACGGGCCAGAGGACTCAACGCAACGCCTTTGTGGGCGGGATCCGACTGCGCCATTGATTGCTGCGCTTGCGCGGCGGACAATGCCAGCGCAAGAATTGCCAGAGAGTGAAGGAATTTGTTAGTCATACCGCTAGGCGTACCGTTATTCATACCGCCTCCTGAGAATTGAAATCGCCCTGCTGCTTTGAGCGTTTTGCTGCCAAAATCGAACAAGGTTGCGCTCCATCGGTCATGGCCGCCTACTGGCCGATGACGCCGTGAACTTCGCCGAGACTGTCCCCTATAAACCCGACCACGTTGCCGTTTTTCGCGATCCCGGACAACCCAGTGAAGGCCGCTTCCGGGACGTCTACCTGGTAAAAGACGCCCCCGAAATAAGTGAAGCCGTGCTCCGCGTTGCTGCTGTCGTAATAAATACCGGCGATTTCGCCGGCATCGTTAATCCCGAAGGCAAAAGTAGTCATGGCGAGCGGGAAATCAATCGACGAATAAATGCCTTTGCTCAGAACGAACCCGTGACCGTTGTCGGCATGGTCTTCGTAGGCCCCGACAACATCTCCGCTAGCATTGATGCCGGTGCTGATGGTGTATTTCGCCTGGGGATAGGCGACGGTCGTAAACACGCCTTTGGTGTCCACAAAACCGAGCTGATGGTGGTGGCTGTCGGCGTAGTCCCCGACAATCACGCCGGAATCCGTGATCCCCCTCGCTTCAGCAAAGGTCGAACCTGGTGGATCAACGATGGTGAAAGATCCCTTGTCATACAAAAATGAATGACCTTGGGATGAAGCATCGTAGTATCCGCCCACAATTTGGCCAGTCGCGTTGATGCCGAAGGCATCGCTTGAAACGGCGCCGGGGACATTCAGAGGAGAGTAAAAGGCACCGCGAAAATAGAAGGCAAAATCGTCACCGTCGGGGTCACTCCAAGCACCCACCGCCGTACTATCGTCGTAACCCCACGCCGTGGACTTGGATTGCCCCGGAAAATCAATGGATCTGAACTTGTAAATCTTCTGTTTGGCCAAACCCAAAGCGACGGCGTAATTGGCAGATTCAGTGGTTGAGCCAGGGAGCGCGCGAACACTCGCGTGGATCTTCGCAATAAAATCCTTCGTAATCGGAACGTCTCCCGACGACTTCGACCTGGGCCCGTCGTCTGCGGGAGCCAATTGCGCACTCAAAGTCAGGCTCTGCATTCCCAGGAACGCCACCGCGAGAAATGCCATGGATTGAAAAACGTGTTTCGCCATTTGGGGTCTCCTGGGGGTTAGGAATTGCTCCGGCAGCAGGCCTCGGCTCTTACCGGGAGCTTCCATCCCTTGTCTCTAACAGCGCAAAGGCGTTACAAATCTGATCATGGGTCCAAAATATTTTTTGGACGTACTGGTCCAGACTTTCTCAGGTCGGATCAGGGGGAAGGTCGGGCGACCCTTAACGGTTAACTGGCATATTCCCGATTGCTAAATAAATCAAACTGTTTGATAATCATTCTCATTCGTTCCCATGCGTTTGACCCATGAAAAATTTCGGGACCTTGCCTGGAAGCATGGCTTGGCAGCCACGCACCAGCGCGAGATCATATTTGAAGCCGTCGTGGCTGCTCCTGGACACTACTCACCCGAACAGATCTACGCCGTCGTCAAGCAGCGCATACCGTCAGTCTCTCTCGCCACGATCTATAACAATTTGCGGCTGTTCGTAGAGAAGGGAGTGTTGCGCGAGGTGACGCCGCACGCTTCCACATTGAGAGTGGACGGCAACCTCAAATCGCATCATCATCTCGTCTGCACCCGCTGTAAGTCGGTGCAAGACATTGCAGGTGACTTTGTTGACTTCAAACAGCTGGCCCGGCAAGCCCCTGGCGGCTTTGATTTAAGTGAACCGATGATCGAGGTATTTGGCCTCTGCCCGCGTTGTCGTGCCAAGAAATAAGGTCCGAAAGACGCGAAGCGCAAAGGCTTGAAGACCATTACACCAACGAAAAACGAAAGAGGATTTATGTCTGAAGAAAAGCAAGTACTCGCTGGCGTGCCTGGCCCAGGAAATAAAGAGCCAGAGGTATCACCCGAAGGCAAATGCCCGGTAATGCACGGCGCTCGCACGAATGCAACCAACTGGGCTCCGACGAATGCGGACTGGTGGCCGAATCAGCTGAACCTGAACATGCTGCGCCAGCATTCGCCGTTATCCGATCCGATGGGCAAGGAATTTAATTACGCGGAAGAGTTCAAGAGCCTCGATCTGAATGCCGTGATCAAGGACCTGCATGCCTTGATGACGACGTCGCAGGACTGGTGGCCGGCGGACTTCGGCCACTACGGTGGACTTTTTATTCGTATGGCGTGGCACAGCGCTGGTACGTACCGCATCCACGACGGGCGCGGCGGAGCAGGATCTGGCCAACAACGTTTTGCGCCGCTCAATAGCTGGCCCGATAACGTGAACCTCGACAAGGCGCGACGGTTGCTCTGGCCCATCAAGCAGAAATATGGGCGGAAGATTTCCTGGGCCGATCTCATGATTCTCACCGGCAACGTGGCCCTTGAATCGATGGGCTTCAAGACTTTCGGTTTTGCCGGCGGACGAGAGGATGTCTGGGAGCCAGAAGAGTACATCAACTGGGGACCTGAGACCGAGTGGCTGGGGGACAAGCGCTATAAAGGCGATCGCGAACTCGACAATCCTCTGGGCGCGGTGCAGATGGGACTGATTTACGTCAATCCAGAAGGACCGAATGGAAAGCCGGATCCGATCGCTGCGGCGCGCGATATTCGAGAGACATTCGGCCGCATGGCGATGAACGACGAGGAGACGGTTGCGCTGATTGCCGGCGGACACACTTTTGGCAAAACCCACGGCGCTGCCGATCCCAAGAAGTATGTCAGTGCCGAGCCTGAAGGCGCTCCGATCGAGGAGCAAGGTTTCGGCTGGAAAAACAGCTTCGGCAACGGCAACGGCACTCACACGATCAGCAGCGGACTGGAAGTTACCTGGACTACCACTCCGACGAAGTGGAGCAACAACTTCTTCGAAAATCTGTTCGGCTACGAATGGGAGCTGACAAAGAGTCCGGCTGGCGCGAACCAGTGGACACCCAAGAACGGCGAGGGCGCGGGTACGGTGCCTGATGCGTACGATCCGGCCAAGCGGCACTCGCCATCGATGCTGACAACGGACCTCGCGTTGCGCTTCGACCCTGCTTACGAAAAAATCTCGCGCAGGTTTTTCCAGAATCCGCAGCAGTTCGCAGACGCATTCGCTAAAGCCTGGTACAAGCTGACGCACCGCGATATGGGTCCTGTCGCTCGCTACCTTGGCCCGCTGGTTCCGAAGGAACAACAGTTGTGGCAAGACCCTGTTCCCGCGGCAAATCACGAATTAGTCGGCGAGCAGGACATCGCTGCTCTGAAGGCGAAGATACTGGCTTCCGGATTGTCGATCTCGCAACTGGTTTCAACCGCGTGGGCTTCGGCGGCGACTTTCCGCGGCTCCGATAAACGTGGCGGAGCCAACGGCGCACGGATTCGACTGGCTCCGCAAAAAGATTGGGACGTAAATCAGCCTGCGGCATTGGGGAAGGTGCTAGGCAAGCTGGAGGCGATCCAAAAGGAATTTAATACCGGCAGCAAAAAAGTTTCGCTGGCTGACCTGATTGTTCTTGGAGGCTGCGCGGCGGTTGAAGAAGCGGCGAAAAAAGCCGGACACGATGTGAAGGTCCCCTTCGCGCCGGGTCGCACCGATGCATCGCAAGAGCAGACCGATGTGCACTCATTCGCGGTACTGGAGCCGACTGCGGACGGGTTCCGAAACTATCTGCGGATCGGACACAATCTATCTGCGGAAGAACTATTGGTCGATAAGACGCAGTTGCTGACCCTGACTGCTCCCGAGATGACAGTTCTCATCGGAGGCTTGCGTGTCTTGAATGCGAACTACAAACAATCCAAGGACGGCGTGCTCACGAACCGGCCGGAGACACTGACGAACGACTTCTTCGTCAACCTGCTCAGCATGAATACGGAGTGGAAACCTTCCACGACTTCGGCAGGAGTGTTCGAAGGTCACGATCGCAAAACGGGGGAAGTGAAGTGGACCGCGACACGGGTTGATCTGGTCTTCGGTTCCAATTCGCAACTACGGGCCATCGCCGAAGTCTATGCATGCGACGACTCGAAGAAGGCATTTGCGAAGGACTTTGTGGCTGCCTGGAACAAGGTCATGAGTCTTGACCGCTACGATCTAGTCCACTAATACCTCGTTTGAGTTGGACCTCGCCTGAGTTCGGCAGGGGCGTTCCTTTCGGTAGAGTTCGGGTTTGCATTCGAAATCTAGCGCAGAGGGGCGCCCTAACTGCATGGCCCCGAATTTAGCCAGGCAGTTCGAAGGATCGAAATCACTTGCCATGCGCTACCCCCCCACCCCCCCCTTTTTTCATACCTTTAGAATCAGAGGGATAGGGCTACATAATTGATTCTAAAGGGACAATTTCGTACATAATTCATTCCTAAGGGGTTATGGGGTTATTTCCCGCGATTCGCGGGTGCCGAGTATTCAATTTGTCGAAGAACGGGCACGGGCCGGCAAACTTTGTTCGCCTTTGTATCTATTGTAAATGCGGCTGCAAGGCCTCCTTTGTGGGGTGTACGAAAGTGGATAAGAATGTTGGGAACGCGTGGACCTGGTGCCGAGGCTGGAGGTGTTCACCCTTCGAAAACCACGACCGGTGGCAGCCGGTTTCGACATGATGCAAAGGTGGGGCCAGCCGACTGCCAGGACATCAGTTGGCGGACCTAACGTGAATCGACCGCGGTCGGGGACAGCCGTTATACAAAAGTATCGACCCATACCATCGTCTAATTGTTCCGCGGCGTAGGTGGTGGTGTCATGATGGCGCGTTTTGGATTGAATTTTTTGACGCCCGGAAGAAGGCTGGCGGTCGCCGCAGTGCTGCGGTGCAGACGACACCCAAGAAGCCGCTGGGCGGCTAACAACGGAGATGAAGGAGCGACACCATGACCCCCACCGCATCCGCGAGATTTTTGAGACCGGAGATGGCGCCGCCTTTTTCGCCCACGTGGCTGACGACGTCGACTGGACCGTGATGGGCAGGCACCCACTGGCCGGTCACTACCGCAGCAGGGCCGACTACGCCAGCACGTTCGTCAAACTGGGAAAGGTTTTGCCACACGGCGCCCAGCTGCACGTCGAGCATGTTGTGGTGAAAGACGACGAAGCCTACTAAGACTAGATCGCGCGTGTTGTTTTCAATATGCCAAGCAGGCCCTCAAATGACCGCGCCTGGCCAATGGCGTTCTTCAGTTCGGCTGCTCCTGTGAATTGAGTCAAAATGTCATCATCAGCATCAATCGCAGCCGCAAGCGCGGCCCGGGTCGCTTCCAGTGGGGCTTCGGTTATGGGCCGCAAGTCTACACGGACGGGAATTTTGGCATTGGACAATGCCGCGAACAGCTTCGCAATTATGCCCTCGCGCCGTAGCGGTCTGAAGCTATCAATCCGCCACGCGTGGTCTCCGGAATCGTAGAGCACAACCCGCCTTTTGCCATATTTCTTAAGCGCGGTGTACGTCATGTTCGAGAGCTCCTCTTTGCTTCCGAGTTGGCCCACCCATCCATCGTCGGCCACGACTAAAGCTGGAAACGTAACCGCTTCAAGGTCCAAGCAAAATCTCCCCTGCGCCGCGTGATTATTTAATTGTTGAATCACTCATGCATTTGAATTTCTACTGCTCTGGTTGATACTGCATGGCTCCTCTGAGGCTCTGCAATCGAGGTGAACAGCAGGTGAGGATTCGCAAACTACTGAAAAGAATGGCTCCTCAGGTAGGACTCGAACCTACAACCCTCCGGTTAACAGCCGGATGCTCTGCCATTGAGCTACTGAGGAGTGGGAGCACGCTTGTTTCCGCGCTTGAATGAACAACAAAATCATATCAGAGGCCACAGCAGATTGGAAATTTGGCTGCCACGCGAATCGCTTCTCGCCTGGAGGCTCTGCTAACCTCATCCTTAAGTAGTTTCGATCTTGGCATTCTTCGATCTTTTCCATTTTCGATCTTGCCAGTTTTGATGACGACCGAAGCGGGGTGTTCATGTTCGGAGGTTCGCGTTTGCTCATCTTCTTTTTGATCTTGTTCCTGGGTGTGGGTGCATTTGCTTTTACGGACGATTCGAGCTCGGGCGACTCCGGCTCGAACACGCCATCCGGCCCTCCCAAAGCCAAGGTTGCTCCGGTGGAAGAGACGGTGCAGGGTCACAAGATTGTTGATCGCTACCGTTATCTGGAAAACGCTGACGATCCCGATACGAAACTCTACGTTGAACAGGAACTCAAGTACACGCGCAGCATTCTCGACCCGCTGCCGGGGCGCGACAAGATCCATGCGCGGCTGTCGGAGCTGCTGGCGATCGGGACGGTGGGAGCGCCGCAGATGGGCGGCAAATATTATTTCCACACACGGCGCGACGGAAATCAGAACCAGCCGGTGCTCTACGTGCGGGGAGGGCCAAATCAAGACGGGCTGAGCAGTGCCGATGACCGCGTTTTGCTCGACGTGAACAGTCTGGCTGCCGACGGCACCGTTGCTCTTGACTGGTGGTATGCGTCCGACGACGGCAAGTATGTGGCTTACGGAACGTCGCCGGGCGGCTCCGAGGTCAGCACGCTGCGCGTGATTGAGACTGCGACCGGAAAATTGTTGCCCGATTCAATTGAGCGCACGCGCGCCGCCAGCCTCGCGTGG
This sequence comes from uncultured Acidobacteriaceae bacterium, assembly GCA_963807725.1. Classification (GTDB taxonomy): domain Bacteria; phylum Acidobacteriota; class Terriglobia; order Terriglobales; family Acidobacteriaceae; genus Acidiflorens. The sequence goes on along the minus strand of CAWECL010000007.1, from coordinate 66,552 downwards.
AAGCACGACAATTCAGGTTTCTTTTACACACGCTATCCGAAGAAAGGAGAAGTTGCCGAGGGGCAGGAGGTTTACCACCGGCGCGTTTTCTACCACGCGCTCGGCACCGATCCGGGCAGCGATCCGTTGATTTTTGGAGAAGGGCGCAATCCCGAAGCATGGCCCAACGTCATCCTTTCTGAAGACGGCCGCTGGCTGCTGATCGACGAGGAGCAGGGCTGGACGAAAACGGAAATGTTCCTGCAGGATCTGACGTCGGATCAAGCCGCGAAGAAACCACTGTTACAAATCACGACGGGAAAGGATTTTCTCTACCGGGCGGATATCTACAAAGGCAAAATCTATATCACCACGAATGAAGACGCTCCGCGCTATCGCGTGTTGGTCGTCGACGCCGCCAATCCTAAGCGCGAAAACTGGAAAGAGATCATTCCGCAGTCTGACGCCGTACTGCAAGGCGCAACCGTCAGCGGCGGCAAACTGCTGGTGCAGTACGAGCACAACGCAACGTCGGAGCTGAAGGTATTCGGCCTCGACGGCAAGAAAATCGCGGACATTCCGCTGCCGGCCATCGGATCCGTCTTTGGTACCTCCGCCCGTTACGACCGCAACGAAATGTTTTTTGGATTCCAGTCCTTCACGGTTCCCCCTTCCATCTACCGGGTTGACTTGAGCGACATCAAGAGCGCGCTCTGGGCCAAAGTCGACGCGCCTTCCATCGATCCTTCAGCCTATGATGTCCAACAAATCTGGTTCGCGTCGAAGGATGGCACGAAGGTTCCGATGTTCGTTGTGAGCAAGAAGGGAATCGCGAAAAATGGCGCCAACCCGACCTTGCTGACCGGCTATGGCGGTTTTAACGTTTCGATGACTCCTGCCTTCAACCGCAGCATGTATCTCTGGATGGAGCATGGCGGCATTTATGCAGTCGCCAACCTGCGCGGCGGCGCCGAGTTCGGAGAAGACTGGCATCGCGCGGGCATGCTGGAGAAGAAGCAGAACGTGTTTGACGATTTCATCGCCGCGAGCGAGTTCTTAATCGCGCAGAAATACACCGACCGCGATCATCTTGCGATCTATGGCGGATCGAACGGCGGCCTGTTGATGGGTGCGATGATCACGCAGCGTCCGGAACTGTTTAGGGTTGTGATCTGCGCCGTGCCGCTGCTCGACATGTTGCGCTATCAAAGCTTCCAGATCGCGAAGCTTTGGATTCCCGAGTACGGTTCGTCCGAGGATGCCCGGCAATTCGACTGGCTGTACGCGTATTCGCCCTATCATCATGTGAAAGCCGGGCAGGAATATCCCGCAATCCTCTTTATGACGGGCGACACGGATACGCGCGTCGATCCGATGCACGCGAAAAAAATGGCCGCGCTCATGCAAGCCGACGCAAAGAATGGAGCCAGCAAAGACAGGCCGATTCTGCTGCGCATCGAAACAAAAGCCGGACACGGCCAAGGCAAGCCCGTGGCCAAGCAGATTGAGGAGAGTACCGATATGTACTCATTCTTATTCTGGCAGTTAGGGATGAAACCGTGATTCGGAGGCGCGGACGTCTTCGCTTGCAGGCCGTCGCTGGGCTTCGGGTGCGGCCTGTGGTTAAATGATCACCGTGACGGCTGATCCGAAAATTCGCGTGCTGGTAGCGAAACCCGGCCTGGACGGCCACGACCGCGGCGCCAAAGTGATTGCGCGCGCGCTTCGCGACGCCGGCATGGAGGTCATCTATACCGGCCTACGCCAAACGCCGGAAATGATCGTCAACGCTTCGTTGCAGGAAGATGTGCAGGTCATCGGACTCTCGATACTCTCGGGTGCGCACAACGCCATCGTTCCCCGAGTGATGGACTTACTCAAGCAAAATAAAATGGATGACGTTCTGGTGCTGGTTGGCGGCATCATTCCCGATCAGGATATTGAAAACCTGAAAAAGATCGGCGTCGCCGGCATCTTTCAACCCGGCACTCCGATGGACGACATCGTCAAGTTCATCCGCGAGCACGTGAAGCCGCAAGGCGTTGCCCCGCTTTCGGTGTGACCACCCGTCGAACCATCGAAAGACCAAAAAGGTCAAGGTTGGCTAAAACAGCAGCGACCACTCCAGAAACGACCACATCCATACCAGGTTCAGGAATCCAAATCCAGCAACGTAGAAGCTGAACTGTCGCGATGTCCAGCGTCGCTCCGCATAGGTGCCAAGCGCAATGAACGCCGGATAGGCCAGCATTAGGTAGCGCGCCGCCCCCAGCAGCGGTCGCCCCGTGTACATCAGAATCTGCATGACCACAACCAGGGAAAATAACTTGTCTTCGAGTCTGACTTGGCGGCGAAGGCTCAGCACAACCACGAGGATCACAAGTGCAAGCTTGATCCCGAGCAGGGCGTCATGTCCGCTAACCATTAACTGCAGCACCTTCGTCAATCCCTGCCACGGAGGAACCAGCATCATGTGTTGATACTTTCCGTAGGCGCCCACTACCGAAGACCGGCCTGACCAGTGAAGCCATCCCCAATAACCCAGCGTGCCCAACGGGGCGAGCATTACCACGAGCGATTGCGCCCTTCGGCTGCGCAAAGCCAACACAAATAGCGGGACAGCGACCAGCACGCCTGAAGGACGGCTCAGTCCCGCAAGAATTCCCAACGCGGTCGCGCTCCACCACTTGCCCTCGCGCCCAAAGACGACGGCCCATACGACGAGGGCGAAGGTCAACGAATCTGCGTAGCCCGCAAACAGGATGAAACTGGTGGGCCACACCGCCACCAGCAAGACCATCCTCAGCTCTCCCGAATACGAGGGATCTTGCGCCGCCAATCGCAGCAGTCCCCAAAAAAAGAAAAATGTCGCAGCCGTCGAAACCACGAGCGCCGCCACCATTGCCGGCATGATCAGACTCAAAACGTGGATCGCCGCGGGATACAGAGGATAGAAAATTACGGAAAGCGGCAAGTCATATCCGTGCGACGCGATTCGCAAGTACCAAAGCGTGTCGAAGCGCTCCCACACTCCGAGCAGGGCGTAGTACCATGTCCCCGGCGCAGGCAGATTTTGGGTCAGCTCGTTGCTTCGGATGAGGGCTGGATCCGGATGCAAAAAGAAGGAGGCCACGGCGGCGCATGCGGAGAAAAATACACGCAGAGCGACGGTCATCACCAGCGCTATTTTCCAATCCGATCGGCGCGCGGGTTTCGTTAACATCCTTGAGATTGTAGCGTTAGATCCTGGCGCCGTCGGGCGGTTTGTCTTGCAGGCGACACCTGCTTCTCATCGCGTCCACGCGAACCCATCCTCTTCTCCACTGATATAGTAAGTACTTTCGAAGTCAGCTCTCATGCGCGAACGCATCGATTCCACATCCATCACGATCAATAACGTCCTACCCACCAAAATTGATCCCAGTTCTCTTCGCTTCGAATCCAACATGCGCGCGCTCGCCGATCTGGTGGCTCAGGTGCGCAACGAGGAAGAAAAAATCCGCGAAGGCGGAGGCCCTAAGGCGATCGAAAGCCAGCACGCCAAAAAGCGTCTCACGGCGCGCGAGCGCATCCATCTTCTGGCCGATCCCGGCTCGTTTTTTGAACTCGGCCTCTACGCGGCGCACAAAATGTACGAAGAATGGGGTGGAGCTCCCGCCGCTGGCGTGGTTACCGGACTTGCCCGCGTCCATACCCGCATGGTCATGCTGATCGTGAACGATGCCACCGTGAAAGCCGGAGCATTCTTTCCGATGACCGCGAAGAAAGTCATCCGGGCGCAAAATATCGCGATCGAGAATCGCATCCCGGTGATTTACCTCGTCGATTCCGCCGGAGTTTTTTTACCGTTGCAAGAAGACGTTTTTCCTGACACCGACGATTTCGGCCGTGTCTTCCGCAACAATGCGGTTCTTTCTGCCATGGGAGTCCCGCAGATCGCCGCCATCATGGGTATGTGCGTCGCCGGCGGAGGGTATCTCCCAGTGATGTGCGATCACGTTTTGATGACCGACGGCAGCGGCCTTTTTCTAGCCGGCCCGGCCCTGGTACAAGCCGCCATCGGCCAAAAAGTTTCTGCCGAAGAATTGGGCGGAGCTGCCATGCATTCCGCCATCAGCGGCACCGTCGACTTCCGCGAGCCTAACGACAAAGAGTGCATTGGCCGCATCCGTTCGCTGGTCGACAAATGGGGTTATCGTCGCCAATCATTGTGGGATCGTAAGAAGCCTCTCGACCCGGCGACGCCGGCCGAAGAAATATATGGCGTGTACGATGCGTCGCCCGCGCGGCCTTACGACATGAAAGAGATTCTCGCGCGCATCGTCGACGAGAGCCGATTCGACGAGTACAAGCCCGAATACGGCAAGACATTAATCTGTGGCTATGCGCGCATCGGTGGCTTCGCGGTTGGCATTGTCGCGAATCAAAAATTGCATGCCCAGCAGACCGATCATGAAGGACACAAGCGCGTCGAGTTCGGGGGAGTCATCTACACCGAGTCCGCCGAGAAAGCCGCTCGTTTCATCATGGACTGCAATCAAAATCTGATCCCGCTGGTTTTTTTCCACGACGTAAACGGATTTATGGTGGGCCGCGACGCTGAGTGGAGCGGCATCATCAAAGCGGGAGCAAAATTGGTGAATGCCGTTGCCAATTCGATAGTGCCGAAGATTACCGTGATTGTAGGCGGCTCTTTCGGCGCCGGACACTACGCCATGTGCGGCAAAGCCTACGATCCAAGATTCGTCTTCGCGTGGCCCACCGCAAAATACGCCGTGATGAGCGGAGACGCCGCCGCCGGCACCCTGGTAGAAATCAAAGTCAAGCAACTGGAACGCAGCGGCAAGAAATTGAGCGAAGAAGAGAGAAAGGAACTCTTCGATTCAACCAAGAAGACCTATGACGAGCAAACCGATCCGCGATATGGTGCTGCAAGGTTGTGGATCGACAAAATCATCGATCCGATGGAAACGCGACACGCCATCACAACCGCTCTTGAAGCAGCTTCACTGAATCCTGATGTACCTGAATTTAAGGTGGGAGTTCTGCAGACCTAGTTCCGTTTGCGGGTAGTAAAAAGGTTGGAATGTCAGATCCAGTCAAACTCATCGAGTGTCCCCGCGATGCCTGGCAAGGCCTTAAGGGGCAGATCCCTGCCGATCTGAAGACTAATTATCTTCAGGCTCTCATCTCAGCCGGATTCAAGCACATCGACGCCGTAAGCTTCGTTTCGCCTAACGCCGTCCCGCAGATGGCCGACTCAGAAGAAGTGCTGAAAGAACTCGACCCGCCCGACGACGTGGAAATCATCGGCATCGTGGTTAACGAAAAAGGCGCGCAGCGGGCGATCGCAACCGAGGCCGTGCACACTCTCGGCTTTCCCTACTCGATCTCCCCGACATTTCTACAAAACAACCAGCACCAGACGCTTGAAGATGCCATCGAAGAGCTCGAAAAAATCGAGAAAAAGGCCGATGAAGCCGGACTCGGCACCGTCGTATACATCTCCATGGCCTTTGGCAATCCCTATGGCGACGATTGGAGTGCCGACGAAGTTGTGGCGGCAGTAGGCCTGCTCGAGATCCAGGAAATTCGCACGATCTCTTTAGCGGACACGGTGGGCGCAGCGTCGCCCGAAAAAATTCAGGAAGTAGTTTCGGCGGTGATGGCCGAATACGGATATCTGGAAATTGGAGTTCACCTGCACAGTCGCCCCGACCAGGCCGCCGCCAAAGTGGTCGCCGCCTACGACGCCGGCTGCCGCCGATTCGATTCCGCCATCGGCGGCCTGGGCGGATGCCCATTCGCCCAAGATGCGCTCGTGGGCAATATTCCGACAGAAACTGTAATCGAGGCTCTCCGTGGTCGCGGTGCGGAATTGCCGCCGCTAAAATCGTTGGACGCACTATTAAGAGCGTCCGCCGAAATCGGCGCGAGATATACCGCCTCGACAGCGGCCGACTGATTGCATTTCATGACCTATAAAACCATCCAACTCGCCTACGACTCTGCGGTCGCGACGATAACTCTCAATCGTCCAGACAAACGCAATGCCATCAGCTACGAGCTCATCGACGATCTGATCGGCGCGCTGGGCGAAGTCAAAAACTCTGCCGCCCAGATATTGATCATTACCGGGGCGGGGAAGGCCTTCAGCTCCGGCATGGACCTGGACAACCTGAAGGCCCTGATCGGTCGCACGCGCGAACAAAATCTCGAAGACTCGCGCACCATGGTGAGCCTCTTCCGTTCGCTCTACGAATTTCCCAAACCAACCATTGCCGCGGTGAATGGCGCAGCGATCGCCGGCGGCACTGGTCTTGCCCTGCTCTGTGATTTCACGTTAGCCGTACCCGAAGCCAAGTTTGGCTATACCGAAGTCCGCATCGGATTTGTGCCCGCCATCGTTTCCACTTTTCTTTTGCGCCAGGTGGGCGAAAAGATCGCCCGCGATCTCTTGCTCACCGGACGCATCTTCGATGCGGCCGAGGCTTTCAAGCTAGGTCTGATCAACGAAATCGTCCCATCGGAAAAGCTGCTCGAGCGGGCCCGGGAACTGGCCGCGCAACTCGCGGAAAACAGCCCCCTATCGCTGCTGCACACGAAACGCCTGCTGACCGAACATGCCCGCGCCGAACTCGACATCCAGATTGAATCCGCCATCCGCGAAAACGCAGGCATTCGCGAGAGCGCAGATTTCCGCGAAGGAATCGAATCGTTTCTGGAGAAGCGCAAACCGAAGTGGACGGGCCGATGACTCGGTCCGTAGATCAAAGCTCAACCGTCAACGAAACCCGCATTCGAGTTCGCTACGCCGAAACCGATCAGATGGGCGTCGTCTATCACGCCAATCATTTCATCTGGTTTGAAGTGGGACGAGTGGAGCTTCTCCGTCAGCTCGGCTTCAGTTATAAGGATATGGAGCGTGAAGACAACTGCTTCATCGCGGTAGTCGACGCCAGTTGCCGCTACAAGGCGCCCGTGCACTATGATGACGAGGTCGTGGTGCGGACCTATTTGAAGCATGTGCGAGAGAAAGTGATTCGCTTCGGATATGAACTCCAGGACGCTGAAACGGGCGCGTTGCTAGCCGAAGGCGAGACGACGCACATCGTCGCCGATGCGGAGATGAAATCGCGCAAACTTCCGGGAAAATATCTGAAGGCATTTCGCGCCGCGCTAAATACCGAAAGCTAAAAATCGAGAACTAGAAACCGAGAGCTGACCTTGCAAGCCTTACACATCAACGGAAACGATCTCACCCTGGAAGCCGTTCGCGAAGTAGCGCGTACCGACGTACGGCAGTCTGTGCTGCTTGCCCCCGATGCACGTGAGGCCGTCGATCGCGCCCGCGACGTGGTTGACGCACTGGTAGCCAACAACAAGATTTCCTATGCCATCACCACTGGCGTCGGCAAATTGAGCGATGTCCACATCGTGGGAGAGCAAGTCCGCGAACTGCAAATCAATCTGGTCCGCTCGCACGCGGTAGGCGTCGGAGAACCGCTTGCGATTTCGGACACTCGCGCCATGATGCTCTTGCGGGCCAACTCGCTGGCGAAGGGTCACTCGGGTGTCCGCGCGATCACTATCGACACTATCTGCGAGATGCTCAATCGTGGAGTCACGCCGATGGTTCCGTCGCAAGGCAGCGTCGGAGCCAGCGGAGATCTCGCGCCCCTGGCCCATCTCGCCCTGGCCTTGATCGGGGAAGGCGAATGCTTCGACGAAAAAGGCGCTCGCATCGCCAGTGCTGAAGCACTGAAGCGCGCGCAGATTAAGCCGCTCGTCCTCGAAGCCAAAGAAGCCGTGTCGCTCATCAACGGCACGCAAGCCATGCTGGCCATCGGCGCGCTGATGCAACTGGCTGCCGAAACACTGGTCGATACTGCCGACGTCATCGGGGCCATGTCCTGCGACGCTCTAAAGGGAACGAATGTCGCGTTCGACGAGCGCATTCAAAACGCCCGTCCCCATCCCGGACAAATCAAAACCGCCGCCAATTTGCGCCGCCTGCTCGAAAACAGCGAGATTCGAGAGTCGCATCGCGATTGCGGCCGGGTACAGGATGCCTACTCATTACGTTGCATCCCGCAAGTGCATGGCGCGGTGCGCGACACGCTTGCTCATTGCCGCGCGGTGTTCGAAACGGAGACGAATTCCGCCGTCGACAACCCGCTGGTCTTCGTAAAGAGTCCGAAAGCAAGACACAGCGATGACGAAGGCGCAGGCGACATCCTATCCGGCGGAAACTTTCACGGCGAACCCCTGGCCTTCGCTCTCGATTTTCTGGCCATCGCGCTCAGTGCGCTGGCCGGGATCAGCGAGCGCCGGCTGGAGCGCATGGTCAATCCTGCCCTCAGCGAAGGTCTGCCGTCATTTCTCGCACCAGGCGCAGGAATGAATTCTGGATTCATGATGCCGCAAGTAACCGCTGCCGCACTGGTAAGCGAAAACAAAGTGCTGGCGCATCCGGCGTCGGTCGATTCGATCACCACCTCGGGGAACAAGGAAGACTTTGTCTCCATGGGTATGACGGCCGCGAACAAGTTGAAGAGAGTGGTGGAAAACACGCGCAACACGCTGGCCATCGAAGCCATGGCGGCGGCTCAAGCCATCGATTTTCTTGCTCCCCTAAAAACGTCCAAGCCGCTGCAGCAGGCGCACGCGGCGATTCGAAGCGTCTGCGCGACCATGGACAAAGACCGGGTCATGTACAAGGATTTCGCAAATATTTCCGAGCTCATCGCCAGTCGCGAGCTGGCAAAATTAGTGCGCTAGGCTTTGTACTGAACTCTGCACTTTGACTGCATATTGTTAGTCCATCTGCAGTCTTTCCGCGCGGCAGAAATGTTTGTTTGCAGCCGGCTGCTAATTAAATTAAACTCGCCAAGCTCGCCGGACCGCCGTCTGTAGTACCGACAAGAGTGCCGACAAAAACCCGACTCATAAGGACCACAACCATGCCCCGAAGTTGTCAATGGAATTGCCCGATTCCCGCCACCGCTGTACGCGGAGCAGCCCTTCTCCTTTTCCTCAGCGCGTATGCATTTCTGGCGGCGGGCCAAGTCGCGGTGACGACCTATCACTACGACAACTTCCGTACAGGATGGAATCAGAATGAGTCAGTCCTAACGCCTGCCAATGTTGCGAAGGCAACGTTCGGCTTGCTGCACAACGTCAAGATCGATGACCAGGTTGACGCCCAACCGTTGGTTGTTCCCGGAGTAGTCATCACGGCTGGAAATAATCAGGGAACGCACGATGTGGTTTATGTGGCTTCCGAAAACAACACGATTTATGCCATCGATGTTCACACCGGAACCGTGCTCTTGAATCCGAATTTCGGAACGCCTGTGTCATACCCGCTAGGTTGCGGCAACAACGGCCCGAATGTGGGCATCAATTCCACGCCGGTAATCGATCTCAGCAGTAATACTCTCTACGTCATCATCTACACCCAGGATAAAAGTGGCCCGGCCTTCCGCCTGCACGCCCTCGACCTCGGCAGCCTGACCGACAAGGTTGCGCCGCAAGTCGTCACTGCAACGCATCTGTTGAACAACGGAACAACCTTCAACTTCAACGCGACCTATCAACGGCAACGCCCTGGATTGTTATTGGCAAACGGCAGTATTTACGCCGCCTTTGGCAGCTTCTGCGACTTTAGCGCCAATCTTTCGCGCGGGTGGCTGCTCGGATGGACGGCTGGATCGCTCACGCCCTTTCCTTCGAATCAACTCCTTGACCAACAGGCGAACGATCGAGACGATTTCTTCCTCTCCTCGATCTGGATGTCGGGCTATGCCCCCGCCGCCGATGACGCGGGCAACATTCTATTCGTCACCGGCAATTCCGATCCCAACAGCTACGACGGCGTTACCAATGTGCAGGAGAGCGTTGTGAAGATGTCACCTACGCTCACCACGATGCTCGATATCTTCACTCCGGATAACCAGGTGGGCCTTGACGATGGGGATGTGGATTTCGGCTCCGGTGGGGTCATGGTGCTGCCCGATCAACCGGGATCGATTCCGCATCTGGCCGTAGCTGCCGGTAAAGACGGAAATATGTACTTCATGAACGAAGACAGTCTGGGCGGATATTCGCCGACGAAGAACAATGTGCTGGCCACCTACAACATTGGCGGTTGCTGGTGTGGCGAGTCTTATTACATCGATGCCACCGACGGATCGACCCGCGTAGTCAGCAGTGGAGGCACGTCGGTCGAAGTCTGGAAGTTGCAGACATCGCCCAAAGTGAGCCTGACCATGCTCGGAAACGCGCCATCGGTGGGCGCAAGCGCACAGGATCCAGGTTTCTTCACCACGATCTCATCGAACGGAACAGCCAATCCCATCATTTGGGCTTTGTCGCGTCCTGTGGGCACTGGTAAAGCGCCGTTCCATCTCGTCGCCTACAATCCCGACGCCGGCAAGAAACAACGCACCGTCAAGCAGCTGGTTCGAATGACCGCCGGGGACTGGCCAAACTTGGGTGGCAACTCGAATGCTGTTCCAGTGGTTGCCAACGGCCAGGTGTTCGTAGCCAGCAACAAGCAACTGCAAATCTTCGGACTTACCGGAGCGCCGGCGAAGAAGAAGTAAGAATCGTAGCTGATGAGCGATACCAAGACAGTCTTTCCGTTGCGAAGGTTCCGAGAACCAGCTACCATTGTGGGTTTCACGCAGTAGATACAATCGCCACGGGGCCCGCATTCCACGAGACAACGCAGGTCCATGTCTCAACTCTCATCGCACCTGAGGTTCTAATTACGCCCGCGCCCTCGAAGGCGCATCGGTCGTTCTATTTAGACTTCAGTTGCTTTTCCCCAGGGAGGAAGTAATGAACCGCAGCAATGACCCATCAAAAGCACGCATCGTCTTTCAACAAGTATTGTGCGTTGCAGCTTTGATCACACTGAGCTCAGTGTTTTCACCGGCCAGTCCGGCGGGCAAACTGATCGCAAACAACACGCCGAGTTACGCAGATGCGGCGAAAAATCTGGGAGCGGAAGATCCATCCAAGATTATCGAAGTCAGTATCTGGTTGCAGTTGCACAATCGCAGCCAATTTGATGCGCTGACTCAGTCGCTCTACGATCGCAGTTCTCCCAACTACCATCACTGGCTGAAGGCGAAAGATATCGCCCGCTTCGCGCCTACCGCGCAAGAAGCGAAGACGGTGCAGCAGTTTTTCGCGGCCCACAATCTGGCAGTCGTCAAGACGGGACCGAACAACTTCTACGTCAGAGCTCGAGGCACTGTTGGCGATGTGCAGAAAGCGTTCCAGGTGCAACTCAACAATTATCAACTCGGCGAGAAAACCATCCGCGCTAACGCCAGCGACCCTTACGTCGAAGGTGCGGCAGGTGCCCTGGTGAGAGCGATTTCCGGACTCGACAACGCCAAGTTTGAGCATACTTTAGTTGCGCAACCTGCAGGCCTGGCAAGTTCCAAGTCCGCCACACCGAATAAAGTGGTGGCCGTGAGCGAGGCCGATTTCTTTTCGTCACAATGTTTCACCGGCACCGAGACGGACACGTTTTCCACCAATGATGATGGCGAGTTGCCCATCGGCACTTACACGGGTAACAAACTGAATCTCCAAAGCCAGAGCAGCCCCGGCTGCGCCTATACGCCGCCGGTGATTCAGACTGCATACAACCTCACTGGCCTGTACAACGAAGGGTATGACGGCACGGGTCAGACAATTGCCATTGTCGATTGGTGCGGCTCTTATTCGATCGAGGACGATGCCAATAAATTTTCCAAGAAGTTCGGACTACCCAAGCTGACGTCATCGAACTTCGCCATTACTTACACTTCTCCGAGCACATGTATTGCCTACGATCAAGTCGAAATCAACATCGACGTGGAGTGGGCGCACGCCATCGCACCCGGCGCCAGCATCAACTTAGTCGTTCCGCCTTCCGCCGATTTCCAGGATGTGGATGAGGCTGAGTTCGACGTTGCGAACTATGCCTGGGGCAACGTACTTTCCGGCAGCTACGCTTCCGACGAGCTTTACACCGACACAACGGAACTCGACACCGAGAACCTGATTTCAGAAATCGGTGCCGCCGCCGGCATTTCCTACAACTTCGCATCGGGCGACCATGGCGACTACCAGCTTGAGGATATTCGCACCACGGTCAGTGCACCCGCGGATTCTCCCTGGTCAACTGCAGTCGGTGGCGTCAGCCTGGCGCTCAATTCCGACAACTCAATCGCGTGGCAGTCTGGCTGGGGTAACAACGGAGTTTTGTTAGCGGAAGAGGGAACGGTATACGATCCACCAGAAATAGGGTTCTTTGGCGGATCAGGCGGTGGTGAGAGTGAATGTGTCACCAAAAACACTCGCTTCCGTCCACCTTTGTGCACTGGTGGATTCGCTAAGCCGTCCTTCCAAAAGCCACTTAAAGGAAAGTTTCGCCAACTCCCGGATGTCTCGTGGTTGGCAGACCCCTACACTGGAGCCGCTATCTTGATCAGCATTCCGGGACAAACTCCGGAACAGGTGTGGCAGGTTTTCGGTGGCACGAGTCTCGCGACTCCAATGTTCTCGGCACTCTGGGCCATCGCCAATCAGGAAGCCCTCGCTGGTGGTGGACAGGAACTCGGTCAAGCCGCGCCCTATCTCTACTCACTACCGGCGGGAGCCGTGTACGATATCGTTCCGGTCACGTCCGCGACGGACGTGACAGGATCGATTGAGGACTCCACCGGAACGAAAAAATACAGTGCGAAGAAATTGGTAGGCAATCCAAAAGAGGCCTTCGTCAGTGCTTTGTGGGATTACTTTTCTCTAGCAGACACAGCGCTGGTGATTTCATTCGGCACCGATTCGTCGCTGAAAACAGCGACGGGTTGGGACAACGTAACCGGTGTAGGAACGCCAAACGCGCAAGCGTTCGCCGATTTCTTCTACGCCCAATAAGCAAAACCGGATCGGTGCGCCACTTCTCGCGTTTGAGAGGTGGCGCACTCTTCTTGCAACACGATCTAACGCAAACTCAAAGCCCCAGTTCCTTGGCGATCGTCTTCATTGCTTCGATACAGAAGGCGATATGTTGTTCAAGGTCGAGTCCGAGATCGGCCGCGCCTTCCACGATGTCTTCGCGATGAACGCTGCGGGCAAAAGCCTTATCCTTCATCTTTCGGCGCACCGACGGAGCTTCGACCTCGGCCAGAGATTTTCCCGGTTTCACTAAAGCGCAGGCTGTTATAAAACCCGCGAGTTCATCGCAGGCAAACAGAGTCTTTTCCAAAGCTGAAACGCGTGCCACTCCGCTGTACTGCGCGTGCGACAGGATGGCGCGACGGACTTCCTCCGAATAGCCGCGCTCCTTCAGAATCTCCGATCCTTTAGAAGGGTGTTCCTCGGCGCTCGGATATTTCTCATAATCGAAATCATGAAGCAGCCCCACCATGCCCCACAACTCCTCATCCGCTCCAGCCTTGCGGGCGTAAGCGCGGAGGCATGCCTCCACCGCGAGAGCATGTTTTCGTAAACTTTCAGACTGGGTGAACTCAGTTAGTAAACACCACGCCGCTTCGCGTTGATTCATGTTTTCCCTTTGATTTCCGCGCCACTCCGGAGTTGATCACAATATCTGAAGACGATAACCGTCTTATTTCCTGCACTTTTGTCTTGACATCCACAGGCCCGATCCAAGAGAGTACACAGCAGTTGGCTTTGAGAGTAGCCCGCTCTGGCACTCGCAAAACCTGAATGGCCACCACACTAACCCCCGTGGACTCACGGGAAGTCGTACGATGCGACCACTGTCTTTTAGTGCAATTCCGCACATCTAACAGTCTTTGCCGCCGTTGCCATCTGTCATTGGATGAGGACGAGGCGGAGATCGCCGCACTAACGCAAACTCCAGAAGCCCTCCCCGTCAGTATTAATTCTACCGGTCGAGGACATCTAAGGCTGGCACACTCGATTCGATCCCTGCGACTGCGCAACGGTTTGAGTCAGCGTCAGCTGGCGCTTCGCATGTCCGTGCCGCGCACCTACGTTTCGAAAATCGAGAACGAGAAGGCGACGCCGACTCTTTCTTCTCTCGAACGGCTGGCGCGTGCGCTCGAGGTCAGCGTGCCCGATCTGCTCTCCGGTGGAGAACGCAACCGGCAGGAAGAAGTGCGCGAGTTGATGGAAGATCAATTCGTGGCCGAAGTCATGCCGTTTCTTTCGCAGCTTAACGGAATGCAAATGTCGAGCATTCTCGCGCAGGTGCGAGACTTGACGGTGCGTCCGCGTCGCAGCGCTTAGACATGTAACTCGGCGCGGCTTAATTTTTATCTTTTTATCCGGGCGCACAACCAACTGGACAGCCGGGGCCTTCGGGTTCCGGCTTTTTGTTTCCAAACTCAAAGCCCTCAATAACTCATTCGTGGGATTGTCTTCACTGGCAATCCGATGCACCTGCAATGAATCAACGTGCACACTTAAGCAAGATATGCGCAAGACTTTGCATGTTATCCCCAGTTTTTTCAGGAGTTTACTGGTTTCCGCTTGACCCAAGCCACGGGACAAGCTAACTTTGCGAAACCCCCGAAAGCTGGGAAAAAGATCACCCAGCAAAATTCCTTTGGTGAACAGGAAAACCTAGATGAAAATCTCCCGGATTTGTGCAGTCGCGCTGCTCTTTGTATTGGCGTCGGTGATGGCTTTTGCCGACGGGATCAATGATCCAAAAATCATCGTCAGGGGCGCCGGTGGCAGTCTGGTGGCTGGACGCTGTGAGCAGTGCCAGGGTGTAGGCCTTAATTTTAATTTCACCGTTCCAGAAAGTGGCTCGGGCTCGCTCTTCTTCACCAATACGAGTGGCCAGGATTGGACATCTCTAGCCTTGATTGAGAAGGGAATTCCGGCTGCCGACGTGAAATGCAACTCGGAGTTTTTCTCCAGCTGCACGACGAAGACTTTGAAGAATGGATCGGTCGAGATATTCCTTTCCGGCGTTAGGGACGGCGCGTTGAATCGTGACCGCGGAATCGCGAACGGGCAAAGCTTCTCGATCGCATTTTCCTGCGTCAAACAGAGCTGCTGGCCGGGTGGATTGACCTTCAGCGCCCATGCCAACGTAGGCGCGGTCCCGGAACCAGGCACGATTGCCTTCATGGTGACTGGACTGGGAGCTCTTATCTCCCGGCGCAAGACGTGGAAGAACCGCTGGAACAGCTAGCTACGGGAAAACTGTCAGGCAGTAGTAGTTAAGCAGAATTAGTTGGTTGTGGTTTTCTTCGAGAACTCTTTTACCAGTTGTCCGAATTGCGGCAGGGCCTGAAGCTTCTGTAGCTCAGGATCGTTCCAGGCCTCCTGCGCATTCTCTCCATTCTCCAAAGCCCTCCGCAACGCCTTGAGCGCTTCTTCGGGCTTATCGACCATGGTCATGACCTGTGCCTCGGAATACATCAATTGCAGATCGTCAGGCTTGATGGCGCGGGCCTGGTTTGTGTACTGCAGCGCATTCGCAGCATCGCCCTTCTTGGCATAGAGCAGCCCAAGATCGCCCATAATGACGGCCGATCGCGGATTCACCTGCAGCTCCTGAAATGCCCGCGAGATCGCTTTGCTGTACGCCTCTCCTGCCTTATCGGAATGTCCCGACCAGCGGTAAGAGTCGGCCAGATTGCCCAGCAGTTCTTCATCGTTGGGGGCCATCTCGACTGCTTTTTCGTACATTTTCGTCGCTTGGTCGTAATTTTTCAGGAAGAAGTAGGCGGTGCCAAGATTCGAATAAGTCGCCGAGTCCGGGGCAATCGCGAGCGCCTTTTGAAATTGAGGAATCGATTCGCTCCACTTGCCTTCGCGTAAGTAGAGTGTGCCGATGTCCATATAGCCGGTGGGATTGTCCGGCGCAATTTCCGTCACCTTCTGGAACTCCGGAAGCGCCTTCGCTGTGTCGCCCAGGTCCATATAAACTTTGCCGAGCGAGAGGTGATTCATCCAGTTATAGGCATTGGCGGCAATCGCCTTTTGATAGGCGGCGATCGCCTCGCTGCTTTGGCCGCTACGGCTGTAGGTTTCGCCCAGATTGCGATACGCTTCATCTGAGTTCGGAGCCAGTTCGAGCGCCTTCTTCAATTCAGAGACCGCTTCCGCGTTCTTTCCCGTGGTCGTATAAACGTTGCCCAACGACAAATGAACTTCGGGCAAATTCGCGTTGAGTCGCTCGGCCTGTTGCGCCGCCAGTGTGGCTTTCTGCGCCCAAATGCTTTCCTTGGTCTCCCCATACATGCGGACGCTCGAGTCCGCGAGCCCGGTGTAGGCTAGAGCGAAATTAGGATCTTTCTCGATTGCCTGTTCAAACAATCCGACGGCCTGATGATAGGCCTCCTGGGTGTGGCCGTTGTGCAGCGTATTGCGTCCTTGCAGGTACAAATCGTAAGCTTTGACGTTTTGCGTCGGCTGGGCGCCAATGCGAGCCTGTTCTTCATCGGTCGGCTTCAAGGCAAGGGCCGTTGCTAATTCGCCATAAATCTGGTCTTCGAGAGCGAGCAGATCGTCCGGTACTCCCTGAAAGTCCTTGCTCCACAGCAGCCGTCCGTTGTCCCCTGCTCCGGTTGCATCGGTCAGGGTAAGCACGACTCGCAATTTGTCGCCGCTGCCCTGCACGTTGCCCTGGACCAGCAGATTCGCGCCGAGCGCCTGAGCCGTTTTGGTGAGCGAGAGATTCCTCTTCGCCACTTCCTCGGTCGCTGCGGCAGAAGCGAGGTGCACTTCCTTCAGTTGGAAAAGTTTCGTAGCCAGCGCTTCCTGAATTCCTTCCGCCACATAGCCCAGCGTTTTCTCATCGCCCAGAATCTTCATCGGCATGACCGCGACATAAGCGCCGCGGCTCAGCGGCGGAATCCCGCGAGCGGTGATCCCGATCGCGGCCGGCGCGTGATCCAGCAAAGTGCGGCCCGCAAAAATTGCGAGCACAACCACCAGCACCGCTCCTGAAATCCACATCCAACTCTTGCCGGGCAGATCAAGGTTGAAACGCGACTGCCGCACAATCGGATGCGGAATCATCTGCGACAGCGTTTCGGCGCTGATGTTCGGATTCGCCGCCCAGGTCGTGAGCTGCTGCAGTAGTTCGACCGCCGAGTGATACCGGTTCGCCGGTTCGCGTTCCAGGCAACGCGCGACAATCGCGCTCAGCGATTTCGGCACCGAAGCATCGATGTCCGAAGCCGGCTTTGCTTCCTCTCGCGTCCGCTTCATCAGGCTGGCAATCGCCGTGTCAGCCTCATAAGGAGCCTTGCCAGTGAGCAGTTCGTAGAAGATCAATCCCACGCTGAAAATATCGGAGCGCTGATCGAGCGTGCTGCCCATCGCCTGCTCGGGCGACATGTACTCGATGGTCCCGACAATCGCACCCGTCTGCGTCATGCCCGAATCGCCGAGCGAGCGCGCCAACCCGAAGTCCATCACCACAATGCGCCCGTGCTTATCGCGCATGATGTTCTGCGGCTTCAGATCGCGATGGATCACGCCTTCCGAATGCGCCGAGTCCAGCGCGCGGCAAACCTGCTCCACGATCGAGATCGTATCCGCAGTCGAAAACTTCCCGTCGCGCCGCAAGATCGTCCGCAGGTCCTCGCCGTCCACATACTCCATGCTGATGAAGCGAATGCCATCCGCTTCGCCGAGGTCGAAAATGCGGACCACGTTTTTGTGCGTGATATTGCGCGAGAGAATCAGCTCTTGCTTGAAGCGCAGTAGAATCGCGGGATCATTCGCCAATTCAGGCCGGATCACTTTAAGCGCAATCAGTCGGTCAAGTTCACGGTCGCGCGCCTTATAGACTGCGCCCATCCCACCTTGCCCGAGGACGCCCATAATTTCGTAGCGTCCGCCAAAAAGCACGCCCGCCCGCAAACCCTGAAACGCTGAAATGCTGGTGATCGAAGCCGTCGAAAGCGACGAAAGGGAAGGCGGAGGTGTCCCGCGAGCATAAGGAAGGGCCGCCGTAGCTCCTGGAATCGGAGTTCCGTGCGGCAGGGTAGCGACGTCGGAAACCGGTGCGTTAGAAAGAGGTGGAGGCGTTAACGCCCCGGCGCCAACCGCATCCCCGGGCAAACCGGTACCCGGCAGCGTCGGACTATCGTCGTCATGGCCCCTGCGGTCGCGCTCATCCATGGTTGGCCGAACTCGGAGAAGCAGCGAGGGGAGCGCTCCTCGGTCCCATAGACGAAGGCAGCGTTCGCCTCAGGTTGTCGAGGGGAGGTCGAAAACCGAGCGCTCCGATATGCAACGTGAGTATACCCCGTAAAACACCTTGCGGGAAAGCAGGGAAACCCCTACATCATAGTGTCGATTGGGCCTCCGGCGTTTCAGGGACCCGCTCAACGGCGGTTACCTCCGTGTTTCTCCCAACCCAACCGGTCGGTAACACTATTTCGTTGATTGCCGTCCACCATGCTTAAATAAAACTGCACCATCCCCGAGCGCACTTGGCCCAAAAGACTCCGCGCGCAATCCTAAATTTTTGGATTGTCACCCCGAGCGGAGCGAGGGATCTGAAGTTCGAACCAGCAAGGAGATTTACTTGGACTGCCAGCTTAACGAAGAACAACTGCACCTCAAGAAAACGGTGCGCGAATTCGCCGAACGCGAGATCGCCCCCAACGTCATGAAGTGGGACGAAGCCAGCGAATTTCCCCTGTCGACCATCAAAGAGCTGGGCAAGCTGGGCCTGCTGGGCATCATCTTCCCGCCCGAATACGGCGGCGCCGGCATGGGCTACGTGGAGTACGTTACCGCCATCGCCGAACTTTCCCGCGTCGACGGTTCGGTCGGAATCATAGTTGCGGCGCACACCTCTCTCTGCTCGAATCACATCTTCGTTGCGGGCAACGAAACGCAGAAAAAAAAGTACGTATCGAAGCTGGCCACGGGCGAATGGATCGGCGCGTGGGGACTGACCGAACCCTCCGCCGGATCCGATGCCGGCAGCGCTCGCCTGACTGCCACTCGGGCCAAGGGTGGATGGACCCTTAATGGCACCAAGACCTTTATCACCAACGGCCACTACGCCGATGTCATCGTTGTACTTGCTGTAACTGATCGCGCCGCCCACACTCACGGTCTCTCCGCGTTCGTCGTGGAAAAAGAAACCAAAGGTTTCCGCGCCGGAAAAAAAGAAAACAAGTTGGGACTGCGCGCCAGCGACACCGCCGAGCTCATCTTCGAAGACTGCTTCGTGCCCACCGAAAACATGGTAGGCGGCGAGGGCAACGGATTCCGCGACGCAATGCGCGTATTGGACGGCGGACGAATTTCCATCGCCGCGCTCTCGTTGGGCATGGCCGAAGGAGCTTACGGAGCGGCCCTCAAGTACTCGAAAGAGCGCCACCAATTCGGAAAAGCTATCTCGGAATTCCAGGCGATTCAGTGGAAGCTAGCCGATATGGCCACCGAAATCGAAGCGGCAAAACTGCTGACGCTGCGCGCTGCATCCATGAAAGATGCCGGCATGAAAACGACGCTCGAATCGTCCATGGCCAAGCTCTACGCCAGCGAAGTAGCCGTAAGATGCGCGAATGAAGGCGTGCAAATCCACGGCGGCTACGGCTTCATCAAAGACTATCCCGCGGAAAAGTTTTATCGCGACGTAAAACTCTGTACCATCGGCGAGGGAACCAGCGAAATCCAGCGATTAGTCATAGCGCGCCAGTTGCTCAAAGACTAAGCGTGGAACACCGCGATCGCCGTTAGTCAAGGTTAGATAAAAGTTAAATAAAAAACGATGAGCCCCCGGGCTGGTTTGGCGAAGGCCGGCCGCCTCCCAAATTTCTCTTGACAACCAGTACTGTGTATCATACAGTGTATGTCATACACTGTATGTCGCAGAGTAATGGAAATCACGACCTCTTCGAAAACCTTCGCCTGGAGCTGCGCCGCGGCTGTCTGAGTCTGGCCGTTCTCTCGCAGCTGAAGACCGAACGCTACGGCTACACGCTGCGCAAAGCCCTTGCCGAGCAAGGTTTGGATATCGACGAAGGAACGCTATATCCACTTCTGCGTCGCCTGGAAAATCAGGGCCTGCTGACCAGCGTCTGGCGGGAAGAAGAGAAGCGAAATAAACGCTTCTACCGTCTTTCTCCCGAGGGCAAGTCGATGCTCAAACAACTGGGTGAAGAGTGGCAAAGGATCAACTCGTCGCTGAAAGAAATTCTATAAAGCGACGTTTCTAAGGAGCTGAAAATGGAATTACTCGATCGTTATCTGCAAGCTGTCGAATTCTGGTTGCCCAAACGCCAGAGGCAGGACATCATCGCGGAATTATCCGAAGATCTTCGTTCGCAGATTGAAGAAAAAGAAGCGGAACTTGGGCGCAAACTGAATGACGCGGAAGTCGAAGAAATCCTCAACCGCTGCGGCGCGCCGGCGACCGTAGCGGCGCGCTATCGTCCGCAGCAATTCCTGATCGGTCCCACATTATTTCCCATCTACCGCTTTGTCCTGGGAGTTCTGCTGGTTGGCTGCATCGTGCCGCGGTTTCTGCTTTGGCTCGGCTTCCTGTTAATCGATCCCGCACATCGCGGCTACCTGCACATGGAGAACCTCGGAACAACCATCTTGTATTTCGCGTTCTTTACCACTCTCGCTTTCGCGATCATGGAAAGAAGCGGCGTAAAGCTGGAGCTCAACACCTGGAACCCGCGCAAATTACCTCCTGTGCGCGATCCCAACCGGATACCGCGTTCCGCTCCGCTGGCCGAGATTGCAATCGCCATCATTTTCAACCTCTGGTTTGTCACCGCGCTCTGGCCCCGGCCCTCGCTTGATCTGGGCGCAGTAAAAATCGCCCTGGCTCCGCAATGGCAATTGTTTTTCTGGAGCTTTCTGCTGGTGGCGGCTGCGAATATCGTGCTCGCGGGCGTGAATCTGTTCCGCGGCTACTGGACGTCACGACGCGCCGCCTTCCGCCTGATTTTGGATACCCTGGGAGCCGGACTCTTCTGCTGGCTTTTAAAGGCACAAGTTGTGCTCGGAATCTCAGCACCAAATATGTCGGAAGCCAAAGGCATCGCGTTGACTAGCCTGATCAGCAACTG
This sequence comes from uncultured Acidobacteriaceae bacterium, assembly GCA_963807725.1. Lineage (GTDB taxonomy): Bacteria > Acidobacteriota > Terriglobia > Terriglobales > Acidobacteriaceae > Acidiflorens. The sequence goes on along the minus strand of CAWECL010000007.1, from coordinate 45,511 downwards.
GATCGCGAGAACGCTGCCCTGGGCCATCGTCGTGACCGTGGTGATCGTCTGCTTCGATGTCTACCGCATACTGCGTCTCCGCGGAGTCGGTCGCCACGGAAGCCCAACCGCGCCGGCAGCGAAAAGCTTTTCGAACCCGATGGTGAACGGCAACTGACCGCAACCGCAACTTCGAAATTGAACCAACATTCAATGCCGCCGCTAACGGCCCTGCTTTACACTGACAACTTGGACATCGCTGACCAGGAATGGATCGCAAAGCTTCGCTCGGGCGACCCGCGCGCCTTAGCGCGAGCCATTTCCATCGTCGAAAACCGCGCGCCCGGCTGGTCTGATCTGTTGAAAGCCCTCTTCCCCCACACCGGCAAAGCAAGCGTCCTCGGTCTAACCGGAGCTCCCGGAGCCGGGAAGAGCACGCTTGTCGATCAACTGGCCAAGCACTACCGCAAAGAAAATCAAACGGTAGGCATCATCGCCGTCGATCCCACCAGCCCCTACACCGGAGGCGCGATTTTAGGCGACCGCATCCGCATGCAGGATCATCATGCCGATCCTGGAATCTACATTCGCAGCATGGCCACAAGAGGATCATTAGGCGGCTTGGCGCGCGCCACCGCCGATGCCGCCACAGTGCTCGACGCCTCCGGCCGCGATATCGTCATGATCGAAACCGTGGGCGTCGGGCAGGACGAAGTCGACATTGTCCGGCTCGCCGATATCACCATCGTGATCTTGGTTCCCGGCATGGGCGACGATGTGCAGACGATCAAAGCCGGCATCATGGAAATCGCCGACATCTTCGTTATCAATAAGAGCGATCACTCCGGAGCCGAGCGCGTGGAGCGGGAGATCCGCGCCATGCAATCATTGGCGACGAGGCACGACCACTGGACACCGCCCATCGTAAAAACCGTGGCGAGCGAAGGCGCGGGAACCGATGAACTGGCGAAGACCATCACCGACTACAAGGCTTATCTAAAGAAAGACAACCTGGCCTTCAAAAAGAATGTAGAAAACTGGCAGGAGCGGCTGGTAGAGATGCTGCGTGATGCCATGCTGGAAAAAGCGCGAGCAAAAATGGAAGGTGGAAGTCTGGAGCGCTACGCTGCTGAAATCGCCAACCACAAACGCGATCCATATACGCTGGTAGAGGAAATTGTTGAGGAAATTATGAATGCGCCAGCCAGACCCGCTTAGGGGCCGACGCAGCTACGAAGCGCCTAAGGTTGCCAGTGCAGGAGCAAAACGAGGAGCAGGAACATGTTCCAAATCGACCATCTCGGCATAGCCGTAAAGTCGCTGACCGCGGCGAAATCCATTTACGAAAAGCTGGGCCTCAGCATCTCTCCAGAAGAAACGGTTGAGCATGAAAAAGTGAGAGTCGTGATGATCCCCGTCGGCGAGAGCCGGCTGGAACTGCTGGAAGCAATCTCCGAGGATTCAACCATCGCCAAATTCATTGCTAAACGAGGCGAAGGCCTGCACCACATCAGCTTGCGCGTCCCCGACCTGGAAGCGACAGTGGCAAAATTAAAGACCGACGGAGTCCGGCTGGTATCAAACGACATCAAGACCGGCGCGGGCGGCCATCGCTACGTTTTCATCCATCCGCAAAGCGCCGGTGGAGTCTTGCTCGAATTGGTGGAAAGCGTCGCCGAGAAGGAAAAGCCTCGTAGCTAACTCAAGAATGTCCTCTCTTCTACTAGCCGTCGACACCTCGGGGAAAAATGGCAGCGTGGCTCTGTGTGGAATGCGCCCAGGCGAAACTGAAATTGACTTGCTCGAAGTCATCCCCTTATCCGGTGGCGCTTTTTCCGCCGAACTTGTACCGCAAATTGCCGCACTGCTAAAACGGCACGGATACGCGAAGTCCGATCTCGATGCATTTGCCGTGGCCACCGGTCCCGGTTCATTCACCGGACTACGCGTAGGCCTGGCCGCCATAAAAGCCCTGGCTGAGGCGCTGCAAAAACCAATCGTTGGCATCTCCGTACTGGCAGCTATGGCATGGAACAGTGCTGCCTGTCAGACACGGGTTCTAACCGTGCTGGACGCGGGTAGAGGCGACCTTTACGTAGGCGACTACGAAATCAACTCGCTCCCCAACAAGCAGCTCCATATGCACAGCGAACGCCTCCTGAGCAGGGAAGAACTAGTCAGCGTTGCCAATGGAAAAACCGTAATCACGCCCGACAGGTTGTTAGCAGAAGCCCTGCAGCTCGCCGGAATTCGCGCCGAGCAGGCCGATTATCCGAACAGCACCATAATCGCCCGCATCGGCTGGGATCTGCTCCGCCGCGGCGAAACAGTCCGGCCCGAAGAACTGGAAGCCAACTACATCCGTCGATCCGACGCCGAAATATTTTCAAAGCCTACGCAATCATGACTGACAAAGCATGACTGATGTGACGATCCGCTCCGCGGCCCTGAACGACGTACCGGCGATCCAAGCCCTCGATCAGCTGGCCCCAACCGCAGCCCACTGGACGTCGGCGCAATACGAAAAATTGCTAAGCAACGGCATCGTCCTGGTCGCGGAACAAGCAGGCCATCTTCGCGGATTCCTCTGCGCCCAGTCGGTCGCCGACGAGTGGGAGATCGAAAACGTGGTAGTAGCCACCGAGTTCCAGCGGCGCGGCGTCGCCAACGCATTAGTGCGCGCCCTAATCGAGCGCGTAACCAATCAGAAGGCCCAATCTGTCTTAATCGAAGTCCACCTCGAAGTCCGCGAATCGAATGCACCGGCCCGCCGCCTCTACGAAAAACATGGCTTTCGCGAAGTAGGGTGTCGCCGCGGCTACTACTCAAGCCCACTCGAAGACGCGATCCTGTACGCCCTGCAACTGAACGATTGACCTTGGCCGAAAGGCCGTACTTTTGCACCATTTTCCGTTCAAATCGCCTGCCTTAGGACACGGCCCAGCGGTGGAAATCTGGTCCCTGAAAACTCATTGAACCCGACCGTCCCCTGTGCTACTTTTTAACCGTGCAGTAATAAATCGAGCAGGAGGTCTAGCCAAGAATGCTGACTCCCCGAGACCAAATACTGACCGGTCCTGAAGATTTTCAAAAGCTGGTCCTGGAACATTCGCAATACTCCCAACGCCTCGAATCCCTCACCCAAAAGCGATACCTCACCGAAGACGAAAAATTGGAAGAAGTGCGGCTGAAGAAGCTGAAACTGCGCTTGAAAGATCAGATGCAGGGTATGCAACAACTCCAGAGGCAGTCGGCGTAAAGCGGTCGGCTTAGGAAAGTAGCGCGTTGGAGCCGGTTCTCCGGAATCGCACGCCGCAGGTAGTTTCTGTCTCCATCTCCGCCGCCGCAAAGTGGCGCCGCGGTGTCCCCGGCGGCAGTCACGAGGGCGTCTCGCCCTCGTCACCCCAGACCCGGTATCCCGTCCCATATAATTATTCTCAACTCATCTCCTATGGTTCGTGACGGTTACTTCTACGGAATAGGCTGCCTCGTGGCTGCCGGAGCAATCGTGTGGCTAACTGCGTGGCCCTACGCCATCCCAGTGCTTCTGCTGGCCGCATTCTTCCTTTGGTTTTTTCGCGATCCCGAACGCCAGATTCCGAGCCAGCCCGGCGCAATCGTTTCTCCGGGGGACGGAAAAGTCACCGATGTCTCGACCGTCACCGCTGGCGGCAAGTCGCAAACCCGTATCAGCGTTTTCCTCAGTGTCTTCGACGTGCACGTAAACCGCTCACCCATTGCAGGTGTGATCCGCGAAATCCGCTATCAGCGCGGCAAGTTCGTGAATGCCATGTCAGAGAACTCCGCGGAAGAGAACGAGCAAAACATCGTCACCGTCGAAGGCGAGCGCGGAACCGTAGTTTTCAAACAGATTGCCGGTCTCATCGCTCGCCGCATCATTTTCAATTTCAAAGTAGGAGATCAACTCGCCCGCGGTCAGCGCGTGGGTCTAATCAAGTTCGGCTCTCGCGTGGATATTTTGTTTGGAAGCGACGCTGCGATCCGGGTCAAACGTGGCGACCGCGTTAAAGGCGGCGCGACGATCCTGGCCGTCCTACCCGTGTCGCAACCAACAAGTAAACCAACCGAGCCCATCCACGCCAACGTAACCGGCAACCGGGAGAATCGTTGAAATGGACGACCTAGACCAACGTCGTCGTGAATCCGATCGTCCGCGCGGAAAGATGCGCAAAGGCATGTACATTCTGCCCTCGCTCTTCACCACCGCAAATATCGCCGCTGGCTTCTACGCCATTCTGCAGACCGTCCATGGCGCGAGCGGCGACTATTGGCATATGGACTTCGCCGCCAAGGCCATCGGCTTCGCCGTTTTATTCGATGGACTCGACGGACGCATCGCGCGCATGACCAACACCTCCAGCGATTTCGGCAAAGAACTTGATTCGCTCGCGGACGTCATCACCTTCGGGGTCGCGCCGGCTCTGCTCGCCTGGATCTGGGGATTTCACTTCTTGCCGATCACGCTCGCGCCCGACCTGCGCCTGAAGATTGTCGATCTCGGCTCGGTTGCTTGCTTCGCATTCCTTATGGCCGGCGCAAGCCGCCTGGCGCGTTTCAATATCGCAAAGAATCCCGAACCCTCGAATCCCGGACGCCCCGGGAAAAAATATTTTGTCGGTATGCCCATTCCTGCTGGTGCGGGAGTTATCGCCGCCATCGTCCACTTCTCCGCCGGAGAACCGGTGATTTCGTGGTGGACCTCAATGAGCTGGTTGATGATGGTCGTCGTAGTCGGCTATCTGATGGTGAGCACGTGGCGCTTCTATAGCTTCAAAGACATCGATTTCCGGTCGCGAAAACCGTTCCGCCTGATTGTGATATTTGGCGTGGTCGGCGCGTCGATCTGGCTTTTTTCCCGCCCCGTGCTTTTTGCGATCGCGATTCTCTACATGGCCTCCGGAGTTCTCTGGCGCTTGCAATGGATTTTCCGCCGCAAATCGCCTCCTGCACCCCCGGTGTACCGAGAGGCATCTCACACTCCATGACTTCTGTGTCGAAAACTCCCCCGTCTAAATCCATAGCTGCGCAAGCCGACGCTCGCAGTGCGAATCTGTATCGCGTCGCGATCGTGGGCGCTGCCACTCTCAAGGGAAAAGAGATCGCCGAAATCCTGCGCGAAAGAAATTTTCCCGCCGTCGATGTCCGCTTACTCGATGACGACGAATCGCTCGGCCGCCTCGAAGCCGTAGGCGACGAAATGAATTTCATCCAGAGCATCCGCTCCGAGCAATTCGAGCGAGTGGACTTTGCTTTCTTTGCTGCCGATCAACGCTCAACGCAAGGCAACTGGAAAGTCGCTCGCGATCTGGGCGACACTATTATTGATCTCTCTTATGCCCTCGAAGGCGAACCGGGAGCATCGATTCGCTCTCCTTGGGTCCAGCGCTGGATCGAGCGCCAGACTGGCCAGCCCATTCCTCCCGAACTGCACCCCGGTCCCGTAGTCGTGGCGCATCCAGCCGCGACCGTTCTGGCGTTATTAGCTCTGCGCAGTGCCCAGGCAGGCACCATTAAAACCATGGCAGCGACCGTTTTTGAACCCGCATCCGAGAACGGCCAAAAAGGAATGGACGAACTTCACGAGCAAACCGTGAATCTCTTGTCCTTCCAGGAGTTACCTAAAAATGTGTTCGACATCCAGATAGCTTTCAACATGGTGGCGCGGTTCGGCCAAAAATCCGAGCTCGCGCTGGAAGCTGTCTCGCAGCGCATCCGGAAGCACTACCGCCAAATCGCGCCAGCCGCGGCCGAGCTCTCATTGCAAGTTCTGCAAGCCCCGGTTTTCCACGGCCACGGATTTTCGATTTATCTGGAAACAGAAAAACCAGTAGCGATATCGGACGTCTCACAGGCCCTGGCCGGTGAACACGTGCTAGTGAGCGCGAGCAAAGAAGATATGCCGACCAGCGTGAGTGCCGCCGGACAAGGCGACATCCTGGTCAGTGCGACTCCCGATGCGAACAAGAAAAATGGCGTTTGGCTGTGGGCCACCACTGACAACCTGCGCGTAGCCGCCCTCACCGCCGTCGAGTGCGCCGAGACTCTGACAACGTCCCGCCCCAAAGGCCAGATTCAATGAGTGGAGCGCGGCAGGATAGTAAGCAGACGGGCGTCTCGCCCGCCCAACCCGCTCGAACCCCTGGCAGCATCGCGGTCGCACTATTTCTGGCCGCACTAGCCACCGCCTGCGGCTACCACACCGCCGGCAGCAAAGTACAACTCCCACAAAACATCCACACCATAGCCATTCCCGGCTTCGTAAGCCGCAGCCAGACGTTCCGCGTCGAGCAACTCCTGACCGACGCCGTAGTCCGGGAATTCGACGCCCGCACGCAATACAAAGTCATCCACAACACGCATGAAGATGCGGACGCAACCTTAAAAGCGACGGTCTTGTCGGCCTCTGCCAGTCCGCTAGCCTACGACTCCCAAACCGGACGAGCCGTCAGTGCCCTTGTCACAGTAAACGTCCAAGTCACCCTGACCGATCGCCAAGGCAAAGTGCTATTCGAAAATCCCTCCTACCTGTTTCACGATCAATACGAACTTTCAAGCGATCTGCACAGCTTTTTCCAGGAAGACTCCCCCGCCGTCGATCGACTGTCCCGCGATTTCGCCAGAACGTTAGTAGCGAACATCCTGGAAGCCTATTAGTCCGCATCTTTCCAAACTCTGTCATCCCCGCGAGGCGCACCCCCACAACACCTTGCCCTCAACGTGTCCCTGTTAGAGAATGACAAGGTGCGTGCCTTCAACCAAGCCGACCGTTTCTTCTCCGAACTGGAGTCGCGGAAGCTAAAGCCCGCATATGTGCTGGTCGGCGACGAAGCGTTCTTTCGCAAGCGCTGCCGCGACGCCATCCTCGAGCACATGGTCGCTCCCGACTCGCGTGATTTCGGACTCTTCGAGTTCGACCTGGCCGAAACGTCACTCAACGAAGTTCTGGACCGCGCCCGGACGCCCTCGCTGATGGCGCCTTTCCAGGTCTTCTTCGTAAGAGGAGTGAAAACCCTCTTTGGTCGAGGCTCGAACGAAGAAAAAATTGGAGCCATCGAAGCCTACTGCAAGAATCCCAATCCCGACGCGCTCGTGGTTTTTGTGGCCGACCACATCAGCATCCCTGCCGATGCCCGTCGCATGGAGATGACCGATCGTGACCGCTATCAGAAAATCCGCGAAGATCTTGGCCCCTTCTGCGGCATCGTCGAACTCTCCCGCGTAGAAGAAGGAGAAGCGGCCCGCTGGATCGCCGAATACTGCGCCACGCGAGAAGTCAAAATGGATGCCGACGGCGCCCGTGAACTGGTCGACGCGCTGGGCGGAGACATGATGATGGTCTCCAACGAACTGGAAAAACTGATCCTCTATGTGGGAGAAAAGAAGAAGATCACGCTGGGTGATGTGGAGACCATGGTTTTGGCGGCCAAGCAGCGCTCGCTCTACGAACTAACCGACGCGATTTCGAGCAAAGATCGGGTCCGCGCCCTCGAAATTCTGGACGGCCTGCTCTCCACCGGGGACGGCGACGACGCCGCCATCGGCCATCTCTACATGCTGGCCAAAACCTTCCGCCAGATGCTGGTGATTCTGGAGCGCAACGTCCGCGACCAGCGCATGCTGTGGGCCGCCCTCTGGCAAGGATTCCGGGTCCCGCCCTTCGCCGCCGATGACATCATCCGCCAAGCCCGACGCTACAAATCTAAGCGCGACCTGACCCGGTCCATCCGCCTGGTGGCAAAGGCCGATCTAGCCCTGCGGTCGAATCCTCCCGGCAAACGCCTGCTGCTGGAAAAGCTAATCCTCGATCTAGCCAGCGAACCCAAGCCCGAAACTACCGGCGGATGGCTGCAAGAAGAACTCCCGGTCTGATTTTCTCCCGGTCGCGCCCGCCCGCCCGCCGAATATTCGGCATTGTCCCCGGCAGTTGGCTTCCATAAGTTGGGTATAGAAGGGTGGACATCGCCCACCTGCCTCCAGACCGCGAATGACCGCTAATGCCCGGTCTTGTCCGTTGCCATAGAACGCAAAGGCGGACATGATACGCGGCGTGGATCGCTCGAGAGCGCTCGAAATTAAGCCTCGGTCGCTTCCGCAATCCCAAGTTCCTAACCGAGGTCTTTGCTATGAATTTAGAGACAGTTACTCGCCCTTTGCGCGCCATCGCCGGCGTGTTTGCCCTGTTTTGCCTTTTCCCCGGGCTGCTGCATGCAGCTTCGGGCGTAACCGCCTATGAGGTTTCCCAAGTTGCTCCCCCGGGGGCAACCTACACCTACACCTCAAGCTTGAACAAAACAAAGACTGTAGTCGGCGATTTCACGGCCGCCAGTGGAGCGACGGAAGGCTTTCAACTGAAAAAAGGGGTATACACGACTCTGGTCTTCCCGGGATCCAGTAATTTCACCCGTGCCAACGGCATCAACGACGCTGGCCTCATAGTTGGCGACTTCTACCTCAGCAGCGACAACGGGTTCCATGGGTTCAAGTACAGCAAAGGCAAATACACCCAATACGACTATGACCTGGGAGTTGTGTCCACCTCGCTTTTCGGAGTCAACAACGCCGGCGACTTCGTCGGTTCGATCGGCTCCAACGGACAGCCCAATCAGGGATTCATCAACATCGGCAACAATGTGACCCTTTTCTACGCCAGCGGAAGCGACAGCACCTTCGTCTACGCTATTAACAACTCGAACGATGTAGCGGGTACCTACTACGACTCCTCAAACAACGCCCATGGCTTTTACCGCAGTTCCACCGGCACGATCACACTGATCAACTTTCCCGCATCGCTCCAAACCACTGTCAGCGGCCTCAACGACTCGGGAGTTGTCACCGGCTATTACACCGATAGCACCGGCTTACCGCATGGCTTCCTGTACTCGGCGGGCACCTACACCTCGCAGTCGTTCTACGCCAATACGGCCATCAACGATGCTGGGGATCTGGTCGGCGTCTACGCCGGACCCGGGCCATCCGGTGCCATCGAGTACGGCTTGCTTGCTCTCCCGAAGACGTTTGCCAGCTATGCCAGCATCAAGATAACCGGGGCGCAGAGCAGCGCCGTCTACGCTATCAACAACACCAAGGCGATGGTCGGCGTTTACACCAATAGCTCGGGCGCAACCCACGGACTTCTCTACGCCAAGAGCAAGGTCACAAACATCGACGATCCACATGCTCAGGCGGGATCAACCGCTGCTTACGGCATCAATACCGCAAGCGACATCGTTGGCAGCTATACCAACGGAGGCAACATAACCGTAGGTTTCTACTATACCGGTGGAACCTACACAGACATTGCGCCCTCAGGCTCCTTTTACACGAATCCTACCGGCATCAACGATTCGGGCGTGATCGCCGGAGCCTGGGTAGACTCCGGCGGAACCGAGCACGGCTTCACTTACAACGGCTCGACTTACACCACCTTGAATGTCCCGGGCGCGCAGTTCACCGGTTGTTGGGGGATTAACGACTCGGGGCAAGTCACCTGTCAGTGGGGTGATTCGGCGGGGTTGATCGAGTCCTCGATTTACAACGGATCAACCTACACCACCATCGATGTTCCGGGCGCTTATCTCTCCGCCGCCCACTCCATCAATAAAGCTGGGGATGTCGTGTTCCTGTGGGGAGATCCAGCCTACAACTTCCACGGCGCGATCCTGAGCAAAGGCGCGTACTACATCTTCGATGTGCCGCCCAGCCTCGGCGCAGGCACGGACGCTGACGGCATCAACGACACAAACGAGATCGTCGGCCACTTCACTCCAACCGGAACCTCGGTTACCCAGGCCTACGACGGCAAACTGTAAACGATCGAAGTGAAATAATCAGGGGTGGGCCACTTCTCGCGATTTTCGAGAAGTGGCCGCCCCTGAATACGTCAGTGCGTTGCCACCATAGTTTCCGCCAGCTTATGTAGCTCTCCCTGATTCACGGAACGCGTATAAAACATGTGCCCACCCGGAAACTCCTGCACCTGCACGCGGTTCGCGTCGCCCATAACCGGCATCTGATCCACGGTCAACACAGACCCCATGAATGGACATGACAGATCGTTCCATCCATGCACGATCAGCAAGCGCAGCTTCGGATCCGCCGCCACCGACTCCCGTAGATCTCCCACCGCGCCTTTGCGCAGATCGTCACTGTTGTGGTCCCATTGCCGGTTCACGTCATACGACAGCGCTTCGTAGCGTCCATCGTATTTCCATCCGACTGTGCGCGTGATGAAGTCGACCATGGCGGTCGTCGTCGGCGCTATGATGCTCTCCAGAATCGGATCTCCACTCTCCTGCGTTGGCGCGTAAGGGAACGGATCGGGTGCAGTTACGTTCGAGTCGTACACGCTGCCGATCAGACCTTGGGTGCGATGCACTTCGCGGAGATACGCTCCAATATCGAGCCTTCCGCCTGCGAACTTCACAAACTTCGGATCGAGTCCTGTCATCTCCGTCACGTGCGCGATCATCGCGTCCGTTGCTGCCGTGTCGCTGCGGCCTTTGAGAAGCGCCTCGGCGTAATCTCCGCGCGTGTAAGCCATCACTTGCTGCATAGCGGCTTGAGTCAACTTTCCTTCGGACTCCAGATGCGCGGCGGTAATCGACGGCAAAGTAGTCAACCAGGGAATTGGCGATAGATTCCCATCGCCAGCCTCCGGATTCAGGTACGGACTTACCAGCACCACACCATTCATGGCCACGCCAAGACGCGATTGCAGATAATGCGTGATGCGCGGACCGCGATATCCGCCATAGCTTTCGCCTACGAAATATTTCTTGTCGAGCAAGCGATCGCTCTGCACCAGCCATTTATAAATCACCATCGATAGATACTCGATGTCGGGAGTGGTGCTGTAAAACAGCTTCTTGGTCTCCGCTTCATCGACCAGCGACCGCGAAAATCCCGTGCCGATCGGATCGATAAACACCATGTCGGTAAAGTCGAGCCAGGTTCCAGGATTGTCGGTGAGAGTGGCGGGATCCGAAGGTGAATCACCTTCATTTGCAAACGTAATGTGCTTGGGACCAATCGCTCCGAGGTTGAGATAAACCGACGAAGCTCCAGGTCCTCCGTTCAGCGCAAACGTCACAGGACGATGCGCTCCACTTTTGTTGGCGTCATCCACTGTGTAAGCCGTGTACATCACAACGCCAGTTGGCTTGTCGTCTTTGCCTTTCAGCGTAATGGTGCCAACGGTCGCGGTGTAGTGGATGGTCTTGCCATTCACCGTAATCGTCTGCGGAGCAGACTTATCGGCAGGCAGCGGATTCTTCATCGGATCGCCGGGCTTCGGAGCTCCGCCATCAGCGGGAGGAGTCGGAGGCGTGGCAGGCTTATCACTCTGGGCGACGGCGGAAAGGGAAAACAACAGTGCAGACAACAGGAGGAGAGTAGCGAAAGGGCGCAAAGTCATGCCGGATATCTTACGCGAAGTCTTGCGGTTGATGAGCCTTTGAATGATGAGCCTTCACTGACCGGGGAAGATCAAAATGCCCTCGGACAGCCAGCTTTCTCGAGTGGTCACTAGAAGTGTATCCGAGGGTAAGCCTTTCCTATTCCAGTGCCAACGCCATCCTGAGGGCGCGATCCAATTCCGCGATTTTGTCCCGCGTCAGCGATCCCACGAATTGCGTCAGTTGCACCTTGCGGAGACTGACCAGGCTGTCGCACAGAATCCAGCTTTCATGCTTCAATCCTTCATCGATGCCAATCGAAATCTGCGTGGAAAAACCATGCCCGCGACTAAGTATCGGCGCGCAGACCACGGTAGGAAATCGGGAATCTATAACGACCTGACGGCTGACCACGACAAAGCAGCGGTACAGCTTAGGATCGTTTTCCGGACGGGTGGTACCAGACCGGGCACGGGGATTGCCGCCGGGATGGTGAACGCGATAGATTTCGCCTCGTCTCATCTAGTATGGCCTGGCGGCTAAATTTCCGTTATCTGATACCCGAGAATGTCCTCCACCTCGGCGTTCAACTCGTCCGCAGCCTTATTGATGAGATCGAGATCGCGAGCTTCAATCTGAGCCCGCGCCCGTTTCCGCAAGTAGTCTCGCAGCACAGCTTCGATAAAAGCCGACCGGGATCGGGAAGATCCGGCGAGGCGGTCGATGCTCTTGAGCACATCCTTTGAAAGTGTGATAGAAGTCTTCTCTTTCATACCACTATCATACTACTTTGCCTGCGGAGAGTGGAATCACCGCTTGGCGAATTAGATTTGCCCAATTGTCGGCGTCTTTTCACGACGCTCCCTGGGGCTACAGAACCCTCGAAGGATCCCCGACCGGATAACAATCAGTTAAAATGGACGAGCGTGCTCTCCTCCTTTTTGCGGCACCGCCTTGTTTGGACTGCCATCGCGGCGCTGGTTGTCGCGCAGCTTTGCCTCGGCGGGGTTTGCCTGGCCGCGGACGCTCCGGCTTCAAGCCCGTTTCGTCCTCCCGATCCGCTGAATGCTGCGGCTTACGAGCACTATTACAGCCTCGACTACGATGCGGCGATCCAGGATTTTGAGAAGATTCTGGCGCGGCATCCGAATGATGCTTTTGCGGTGAATCATCTGCTCTCGGCAATTCAGGTGCGCGAGTTATATCGCATGGGCGCAATGAATTCGGGCGATTATTCGAACGACAACTTTATCGGCGTCGCGCATCGTTCCGCGGACGCGACGCAAAAGCTGCGCATCAAGGAACTCGTGGCGCGGGCTGAGGGACTGGAAAATGCGGAACTTGAGCGCAATCCGAACGATGTCGACGCGCTCTACGCTCGGGGAGTTACGCGTGGCCAGTTCGCGCTTTATACGGCGCTGATCGAGCGCGCCTGGTTTTCGGCGCTTCGAAACGCGGTTGGAGCGCGGCACGATCATGAGCGCGTTCTGGAACTGGATCCGCATTACACGGATGCGAAGCTGATTGTGGGCGCGCACAACTATGTGATGGGAAACCTGTCGCTGGCGGTGAGAATGGCGGTGGCGCTGGCGGGATTGAGTGGAGACAAGAACAAAGGATTGCAGTATCTGTACGACGCGTATCACGGGAATGGCGAGGCCAGCATCGATGCGGGAATTGTGCTGATGGTGTTCCTGCGGCGCGAGCATCGTTATGACGACGCGTTGCGGATTGCCGGCGAGATTGGTCCGAGGTTTCCGCGGAACTATCTGTTGCCGCTGGAGGCAGCCAACCTGACGCGGGCCGCGGGCAAAAATGCCGAGGCCGAGCAACAGTATCGCAAGATATGGCAGAACGGGCGCGACGGAAAGTACGGCAATCTGCACTATGAGATCGCCGCCGTCGGGTTGGGCGATCTGCTGCGCAGCGAGAAGAGGTATCTGGATGCGGCGGCGGCGTATGAAATGGTGAGCGAGGTTGCGGCGGCTGATCCGGAATTGCTGCAGAAGGCGAACCTGGGAGCGGGCGAGATGTATGACCAGCTGCAGAAGCGGGATTTGGCGATGAAGAAGTATGAAGCAGTGGTGGCGATGAATTCCGACAATGCGGCAGCAGATCGGGCGCGGAAGAGGATCAAAGACGCTTATCGGGAGTGAGCGGCGCGCCAGTCGCCCCGCCTGGGAACATTTTACCGGCAGTCGTCGTATCCTAGAGCAGAGGACATAACTTATGTACTGCAATGCCTGCGGCAAGGCCATCGCTGAAGAAGGCCGGTATTGCTCCTATTGCGGAAACCTGGTGGGAATCGCGCCGATGCCCAGGAGACTGATGCGGTCGCGCTCGAACCGAAAGATTGGCGGAGTTTGCGCCGGTCTGGCGGAGTATCTGGAGCTCGATACTTCACTTGTGCGCATTCTGTGGTTCTTTATCACGCTGGCCTGCGGAATATTTCCGGGCATCGTGGTCTATCTGATCGCATGGATCATCATTCCCGAGGAGCCATATATGCTTCCGGTAGTGGCGTCGCGGCAGACGGTTGCTGGTTAAGACTGGGTCGACAAACCGGTCCAAGCGCCCCGCTTTTTAAGTTGGCGATGTTGTAATCTCGTCGCATGGAACGTCTGCGCAGCGACGACGCTGAAATTTTCTACGAGGTTCGAGGCAAGGGCCCTCCGGTCGTTCTTCTTCATCCTTTTCCCTGTCATCACGAATTTTGGAATCCCGTATCGGGTGCGCTCGATTCGCGCTATCGGCTGATTCTTCCCGATCTCCGCGGACACGGCGCGTCGGAGATCGGCGATGGGCCGGCTTTGATGCAGAAGCATGCTGATGGATGTAGCCCGCGTGCTCGATGCCCTGGATATTGGCAAGGCGGCATTCGTCGGATGCTCGATCGGCGGCTACATTCTGTTCGAGTTCTGGCGACGCTATCGCTCGCGCGTGACCGCGATGGCGCTCTGCAACACTCGTCCTCAAGCGGATACTGCCGAGGCTCGAGCGAATCGATTGCGCGGGGCCGCGGCTGTGTTGGAGCAGGGAACGGAGCCGTTCTTCGAGACGATGGTTCCGAAACTGATGGGAAGCACCACGGTGAGCACGCGTCCGGATTTGGTGGATGGCGCACTGGCGATGATGCGCTCGATGTCGGCGGAGAATATTAATCTGGTGCAGCGCGGGATGGCGGAACGGCCGGATTCGGTGGGCGACTTGAAGTCGATCGATGTGCCTGCACTGATCGTGATGGGAGATCAAGATGCGCTCTCGTCCCTGGCTGACGGGGAATTGATGCGGCAGAATATTCGTAACAGCCGGTTGAAGGTGATTCCGAAGGCGGGACACTACGCGCCTTGGGAGCAACCGGAGGCAGTGGGCCCTCTGCTGCGGCAGTTCCTGGATGAGGTCACATTGAAGTAGCTCTCGCTTTGGCGTGGGTCTCCGCTCGACGCTCGGTCAAAAAATCTCCGTTATATTTAATTCATGGCTGATGGTTCGACCGTCGACGTTTCGAAAGTGATTGTTCGTCCTGCTCGCTCCGTGCGGGGCGTGGTGCGCATTCCGGGAGATAAATCCATTTCGCATCGCTATGGCATGCTGGCGGCGATTGCGGAGGGGACGAGCCGTTTCCAGAACTTTTCCGCCGCGCGCGACTGCGCCAGCACGCTCGATTGCATGAGCAAACTCGGCTGCTCCTGGAAGCGGCTGGAGGATGGAGCCATTGAAGTGCAGGGCGTGGGGCTGCGGCTGCAGGCTCCGAACGAGAGGCTCGATTGCGGGAACTCCGGCTCGACCATGCGCATGCTCAGCGGGATTCTTGCCGGGCAGGCATTTACGAGCGAGCTCTTTGGCGACGAGTCCCTTTCGCGGCGCCCGATGGCTCGCATTATGAAGCCGCTGGCCGAGATGGGCGCCCGGATCGAATCTACAGATGGCGGTCGGCCTCCGCTGAAAATTCACGGCGGTTCGCTGAAGGCGATTCACTACCGGCCCGAAGTGGCTAGCGCGCAGGTGAAATCCTGCGTGCTGTTTGCTGGGCTTTTTGCCGACGGAGAAACCGTAGTTGAAGAGCCGATTCGAACCCGCGATCATAGCGAGATTGCCCTGCGAGCGTTTGGTGTCGAGGTCGAACGGGCGGGAAATGTGTCGCGGATCGTAGGCGGACAAAAACTGCGCGCGATTGAGGCGCATGTTCCGGGTGATCTTTCGAGTGCAGCATTTTTTCTCTGCGCCGCGGCGCTGTTTCCGGGATCGCAGATCACATTGCCGGGAATTCTGATGAATCCAACGCGAGCGCGGCTGCTCGATATTCTGCTGCAGATGGGAGTAAAGGTTTCGGTGGCGCACCTGGAGGAGCATCAGGGCGAACTGGTGGGAACGATTGAGGCGCGAGGAGTTGCTTGGCGGGGAGGGGTTATCGCCGGCGCAGATACGGCAGCCTTGATTGACGAGATCCCGGTTCTGGCGGCGGTTGCGCCTTATTCCGAGGGCGGCCTCGAGGTTCGCGACGGCAAAGAGTTGCGCGTGAAAGAGTCGGACCGCATCGCCGCAGTCGCTACGAATTTGCGAAAAATGGGTGCGGAGATTGAAGAACTTCCCGATGGAATGAAGATTCGCGGCGGGCAACAATTGCACGGCGCCGAATTGGATTCGTTTGGCGATCATCGGATTGCAATGGCGTTTGCCGTGGCTGCGCTACGCGCGGAGGGTGAAACTACGATTCTTGACTCGGATGCGGCGGGGGTATCGTATCCAACGTTTTTTGCCGAGTTGGAAGCGGTTGCCAGTCGGTAACTCCGCTGGAAGAGGTACTGATGGCGACAGAGATGGAAGAAATGGAAAGTATGACGAGCGAGAAACTCCAATCCGCTGACCAGCGACTGCAGCAGGAGTTCAATCGCTGGGCCGACGATGGCGAGGGCGCCAAGATGGAGCGGCATCATCTTGACATCACCGAGAAAACGATCCGGCGGATGGATCTGCGTCCGGGACAGCGTGTGCTGGATCTTGGCTGTGGATCGGGTTGGGCGACTCTGCTGCTTGCGCGTGCGATTGGTGCTGGTGAAAAAGATTCGGGGTCGGTGGTTGGCATTGATATTTCGGATGAGATGATCCGGCAGGCTCGGGCGTCATCGAAGGACTTTGAGAACGTGACTTTCGCGGTCGGATCAGCGGCTCGGATTCCAGCGGAAGAAAATTGTTTTGATCGCGTGCTGTCGGTGGAGTCGTTTTACTACTATCCCGATCAGGAAGTGGCTCTGGGCGAGCTGTTTCGCGTGATGGCTCCCGGAGGACGGCTGTTCATTTTAATTAACCTCTACAAAGACAATCCCTATTCGCTGCAGTGGGTGCCGAAGTTGAAGGTTCCGGTGCACATTCGGTCGGCGGCAGAATATGTCGAGCTATTGAAGAAGCACGGGTTTCAGAAGGCGGAGTATGAGTTGATTCCGGACGACACTCCGACGCCGGATGATTACAAGACCACGTCGTTCCACTCGCTGGATGATCTGCGCGCGTTCAAGCGCGTTGGCGCTTTGCTGCTGATGGCATCGAAACCGGCTTAGGCTGGAGCGCCGTCAGCTGCAGATCCCTCGCTCCGCTCGGGATGACAATAGTGGAGGGGATGCTTGATCGACCTGTGCTAGATCTCGTCGTCATCATCGTCTTTGTCTTTATCCCCATCGTCGTCCCTGCGCCGGTCGCGCTCCAGGTTCTGCGCGTGGCTCAGCGGACGATTGTCGCTGGCGTGACGAATCTCGATCTGTCCGTTCACGCTAGTGAGCTTCACTAGCGTCATTCGGTTAGGTGCCCGCTTCGCGGAGCGGACAATACTGGCGCAGCCGTCACTCGGATAGAATCTTTCCAGACCCACGACTCCTTATTCAAAATGACTCGGACGCTCTCTATCACGCTGGTCTTCACCTCTTTTCTGGCGCTGTTTAGCGTATTACTCGCTGCCGGTGGGAATGCTCCGAATCCGCAGGAAGCGGCTCGCCTCAACAATATCGGCGTGGCCTACATGAATCAGCAGCTGTTTGAAAAGGCGCTGAAGAACTTTGAGCAGGCGTCGGCAAGTGATCCGGCCTTGGCGGTTGCCACCGTGAATCGCGGTGTGGCGCTGCTCAATTTGCAACGGCTCGATGAAGCGAAGGCGCTGCTCGAGAAGGCGATCAAAGAAAATCCAAAAGACGCACACGCCTGGTACAACCTTGGCCTCTATTACAAGAATTCAGCCGATGCCAGTGCGGCGGTAGATGCCTTCCGCCACGTGACTGAAATTGATCCCAATGATGCGGACACCTGGTACTTCCTGGGATCGACTTATGCGCAGCTCAAACAGTATCCGGAGGCGATCGCGGCCTTTGAGCATGCGTTGAAGATTGATCCGCTGCATGCTTCGGCGCAGTTTGGGATGGCCCGGGCCTATCAGCAGTCCGGGCAGGCGGACCCGGCGCATGACGCGATGAAGAAGTTTCAATACATAACCCAGAACAAGTTGGGATCGCCGATCAGCCTGGCGTACGGCGAGCAAGGGAAATATTCGCGGGCGGAGGAGTCGCCGGCGGCGGTGGTTAAGGTGCTGGCGCAGATTGATGTGAAATTTGTGGATGTGACGAAAGAGGCGGGGCTGACAACAAGACCAGGGCAAGAAACGCCCGACTACGTCCGCTCACACCTCGGTCCAGGAGCTTGCTTCGTCGACTACGACGGCGACGGAAACATAGATATCTTTCTCCCAGACAATGGTACTCAAGGTGGAATATCGCTTTATCACAATCTTGGCAATGGCAAGTTTGAAGACGTTACGAAGAAGGCAGGGCTCGACCCGGAAATACGCGGCACTAGTTGTACGGCAGGAGATTACGACAACGACGGTGCAGCCGATTTGGTTGTTGCCCTTCACGATCGCATCCTCCTGCTGCACAACGAAAAGAACGGCGCGTTCAAGGACGCGACCGGTGCAGCGGGGATAATCGGCGCGCATGACAACGCCGGTTTGTCCCTTGTTGATTACGATCACGATGGTGACTTGGATTTATATGTCAGTAGAGCCTGGACGATGCAAGGAGACGTAGGCTTGCTTCACTCGGCCATGTGGCGCAATAACGCAAACGGCACGTTCACCGATGTGACTACAGCCACAGGTTTTGACAAGGCGTTCCATGTTTGGAGTGCGGTTGGAACCGATTACAACAACGATCGAGCGGTTGATCTAGTGACCACAGGTGACATATCGAACATCTTCGAGAACCCGCGTGAGGGGACCTTCAAGAAGCTGGACTACTGGGCCGGTTCTGACACACTGGTCGGTCGAACTACGGGAGTTGCGGTATTGGATTTCGACCACGATGGTTGGATGGATTTTGCGTTTACGCATTCGGGCGGTACAGCGCTTACCCTTTGGCTCAACAATCACGGCAAGTCCTTCAATCAGGTAACGCTCCCTGAAACCGATTGGGCCCGTGCCTACGGCCTAGCCGCCATCGATTACGACAACGACGGATGGGTCGATCTCGTCGCGGTGGGCGAAACGAAAGAAGGCAAAGGTGAAATCCGTCTCTTCCGCAACCTCGGGCCCGACGGATGGAAAGACGTCACCGTCGAAACGGGGCTCGACAAAATTCAACTCAAAGAGCCGCGCGCCATCATCGCAGGCGATTATGACAACGATGGTGCGGTCGATCTGCTCATCACGCAGAACCACGGCCCGGCCGTGCTGCTACGCAACGAAGGCGGCAACAAGAACAACTCCCTCCGGCTAGCGCTCAAGGGGCTGAACGATAACAAGAGCGCCATCGGCACCAAGGTCGAAGTTTTTTCGGATGGCATTCGGCAGAAGTTCGAGGTCTATGGATCGTCTGGATACCTGGGCCAGAACTCGCCCTACCTGACGATTGGGCTGGGGCAGGCGAAGGAAGCGGACGTAGTCCGGATGCTCTGGCCCACGGGGGTTCTGCAGGATGAGATTGGAGTCGTCGCCAATAAGCAGCAGACGATTACCGAGCTTGATCGGCGCGGTAGCTCTTGTCCGACATTATTTGCATGGGATGGAAGTGAGTACAAGCTTGTTGGAGATATGTTGGGCGCGGGCGTCGTGGGGCACTGGATCGGCGCTGGCGGCGGAACAGTGGAGCGCAATATTGCCCGGCCTACCGAAGCCATCAAGATTGATCGTAGCTCTCTTAGCGAGAAAGATGGCAAGGTCAGTTTTCGTTTCATGGAGCCGCTGGAGGAATCTGTCTATCTCGATCAGGTGAAGTTGCTCGCGGTCGATCATCCCGCTGATGTCGAGGTTTATCCCAACGAATATTTTGCGAGCAACCCGCCATATCCGCCGTTCAAGGTCGTGTTCAGCCATGATGCGCGTCCGCCGGCCGGAGCCTGGGATGAGCATGGTCACGACGTATTGCCGGATTTGCTGGCGCATCGCTTCTTCGGCGACTTCAAAGTGCTCTCGTTCATGGGATTCGCCGAGCCTCATACACTGGAGCTCGATCTGGGCGACGCGTATCGTGGCGGCCCGCTTTGGCTGCTGATGGATGGCGAGATTGAATATTATTCGGCGACCAGCATGTATGCGGCCGATCAGGCGCATCTGCGCCCGATTGCTCCGCGTGTTGAAGCGAAAATGATTGGACCCGACGGAAAAGAAAAGTGGGTTCTTGTTACGGATGACATGGGATTTCCAGCTGGCGGCGCTCGCACCATGACGGCGGATCTTGGCGGCAAGCTTCCTCTAGGCACGCGTCGAATCCGCATCACGACCAATCTGCAAATCTACTGGGACAGCATTTTGATCAGCCGGACTGAGCAGAATCAGAGCGCGCGCGTGACGTCCGTGCCGCTGTCGCGCGCTGATCTGAACTTCCATGGATTCCCGCTAAAGATCGAAGACAAGCCGCCGGGCAACGTCAAATATATTTACGAGAAGACGAGCGCAACCGGACCTTATACACGTCCGGCCGGCGCCTACACGCGCTACGGAGATGTGCGCCCGCTGCTCGCTTCCATCGACGACAAATTTGCCGTGTTTGGGTCCGGGGATGAGGTTGCTCTCGATTTCGATCCAGCCCACTTGCCCCACTTGCCGCACGGATGGGTGCGCGATTATTTCTTTGTCGCGAACGGATACGAAAAAGATATGGACTTTTACGCTTATCGCGGCGCCTCGGTTGATCCGTTGCCGTTTCGCGATATGAAGACTTATCCATATCCGGCGCAGTCTTTCCCTTCAGATGCTGAGCATTTGAACTACCTGCTGGAGTACAACACTCGGTTCATGTCGGGGAATGAGCCCAGCGGCTATTCGTTCCAGTATCCCAAGCAATAAAGCCGCATCAGCCGAAGTTTCATGACGGATTGATGGTCGAGAGAACGCGCTACAATCGTTTTGCATGCGAGTCGGCTCGACCACGATTTTCCTCTTCTTAATCGCTTTTTCGGCCCTGCTCTTAGCTCAGAGTGCACCGTCCGCATCGCCGCCCGCACCGGCCCATGTCACGAGAAAGTCGTCGCTTCCGAAGCCTACCGCTCCCGTCCCCATTTTCCGAGACATCGCCACCGAAGCCGGGCTAACCGCGTCTCATATTTCTTCGGCACAAAAATACTACGTGATCGAATCTATGAGCGGTGGCGTGGGGCTCTTTGATTGCGACAACGACGGCAAACTGGACATCGTCATGGTGAATGGATCGACCGTTGATCGCTACAAGCAAAGCGGCGGAGACTTGCTAGTCACGTTGTGGCATCAGGATGCGGGATCCAAATTTACGGACATCACCGCGAAAGCTGGCCTCACACGCAAGGGTTGGAGCATGGGCGTAGCCGTTGCTGACTTCGACAACGACGGCAACCTCGATCTTTTTGTCACCGGATACGGCGGCAACACGCTCTATCGCAATAAGGGCAACTGCACTTTCGAGGACGTCACTGAAAAGGCTGGAGTGCGCGGAGGCGGCTTGTCTACGGGCGCCGCCTGGGCGGATTACGATCGCGATGGAAATGTCGATTTATTTGTCTCGCGTTATGTTCACGTGGATATGAACGACTTGCCGGCTTTTGGTTCGACTAAGTTTTGTCAGTTCAAAGGTGCGCCCGTGCAATGCGGGCCTTGGGGCATGGAAGGCGAGACCGACTTTCTGTATCACAATCGCGGCGATGGCACGTTTGAAGAAGTTTCGAAAAAAGCGGGAGTTGACGATCCGGCAAAGTATTACGGACTGGGCGCGACCTGGGGCGATTATGACAATGATGGCTGGCCCGATTTGTTTGTCGCCGACGACGCGACTCCCAACCATCTTTATCACAACAATCACGACGGGACGTTCACGGATGACGCGATGGTAGGTGGTATCGCGCTGAATAGTGAGGGGCAGGCGCTCGGATCGATGGGCGTGACTTGGGGTGACTACGATCACAGCGGACGGCTCTCCATGTTCATTACTGAATTTGCGGATCAGCCCAACACGCTTTATCGCAATATGGGTTCGAGTGGATTTGAAGATGTTGCCATGCCGTCGCGATTGGGTCAGCCGAGTTTGCCGCTGGTGGGATGGGGCACGGCTTTTTTCGACATGGATAACGACGGATGGCTCGATTTGTTTGTCGCGAACGGGCACGTGTATCCGCAGATGGATGCGGTGAAGGGAAGCGCCGCTTATGCCGAGCCTATGCTGCTGCATCGCAATTTGCGCGATGGAACATTCGAAGAAGTATCGAAGGCCGCGGGATTGGCAGACATGCCGCTGAAGTCGAGGCGGGGAGCGGCGTTTGGGGATATTTTCAACGATGGCAATGTGGATATCGTGGTGCTGAACGTGGGTGAGCCGCCATCGCTGCTGCTTAACACCAACAAGGCGCCGAACCATCGCGTGCTCTTCCATCTTGTCGGAATAAAGAGCAATCGTGCCGCGATTGGCGCTCGCGTTACGATTCATGCGGGCGGAGTCATGCAGTTCGATGAAGTGCGAGGCGGGGGAAGTTATCTTTCACAGAATGATCTGCGACTGCATTTTGGATTGGGGGCCGCGACCAGGATTGACTTGGTTCAAGTGCGCTGGCCTAACGGCAAGGTCGAAGACTTTAAGGACGTTGCTGCCGATAAGATCTACACCATTGTCGAAGAGCAGGGAATCAAGGGATCTGCGCCGTTCAACGATCCTCCGATTCACTGATTCTTACACTCCTGTTTTTCTCAATGACCGTAGTTTTTGGGCAAGGCCTTAGACAAGTCTTTCCATCCCACCAAAACGAATCCTTGGTCTTTTAAAAATTGGCGGAACTCATCACTCCTCACCATATCGAAGTCGTGTTGTCGCCATGCCGCGCCCCAATCGGGATGATCGTACGTAGTGCCGCGCATTTCCTCATCGTCGTAGGCGAGATGGACGATGACTTGATATACGCCGGGGCCTGAATTTTTGAGTTGCTCGCGATACCATGCGGCCCAGTCCTGGGCGGCGATTCCGGGATTGATTTCGATCACTTTTTCTACCAGTACTTCTTCCGCCGGCGGGGATACGCCTTCGGGTGCGTGCGAACCGGTCCACGCCTGCAGGATCGGCAGGTCGTAGTTGTGTCCCATTTTCTGATAGACCTTGTATAGCTCGGGCGTGCCAAACAGCGCGCCCATGTGGCTGTCCAGGTGGGTGAGGTGAATGCCGGCAGATTGTGCGCGATCGATTTGCGCACGCAGCTCAGTCTCAACTTCTGAAGGCGCCGCATTTTTTGTGACGGCGGGCGTCTCGAGTGGGAGATAGCCGTCCGGGTCGAGCAGGGTGGGAACTTTGTCTTTCGAGCTGACGGGTCCCCAGCGCAAAGTTGTCCATTCGCTGTTCAGGGCCTGATGAATTCCAAGATCGGCGGTGGGGTGTTCTTTGGCCCACTTCACGACCTCCGGAAACCACGGACAAGGAACGAGAATGCTGGCGGAAGTCACCCATCCTTTTTCTAGAGCTTCGAAAATCGCACGGTTCGCCGAGTGATTCATACCCAGATCGTCGGCGTGGATCACGAGGAGCCGCGCGTTGGCCGGATAGCCCAGGCGTTCTTGAACGGTTTTCTCGGAAAAGTTTTTTTGTTGTGCGATTGCTGGCTTGGCATCCTGCGCCAGGCCGGGGAGCGCGCCGATGAGCAGAGAAAGAATTAGATTACGTATGTTTCGGTTCATGATTTTTCAGTCGCGCTCCGTTTCGATTTCGTTGAATTCGGCTGGATTTCACCGATTTATTCCATTTCGTCAAAAGTTGGCGAGAATCGTTTTAATGCCAAGCTTTTTTCGTTGACAGAATATCCCTTCCGTATAGAATTCGAGAGGATTTTGTGGAACTGCGGCAGGGTGGCTCTGTTTGACGCCCCGCGAGCCACGACTACCCTTCCCCGTGCCCCGTTATCTCCGCAGGATAATGGGGTTTTGCTTTGAGGATGTGAATGAGTTCGCCGGAAAAATCGCAAGTCAATGCCCCCGGCCTCAGGCGCTCGCTGACGCTCTGGGACCTGATTCTGTATGGCGTAATCGTCATTCAGCCAGTAGCGCCGATGTCGGTGTTCGGCGTCCTCAGCGATCGCGGACACGGGCATGTCGTTACCACCATTCTTATCGCGATGGTGGCCATGCTGTTTACTGCCATCAGCTACGGACGCATGGCGCGGGCTTATCCCAGCGCCGGGTCGGCCTTCACCTACGTCGGGCAGGAAATTAATCCGGCACTTGGGTACGTCACCGGTTGGAGCATGGTGATGGATTACATGCTCAATCCGATTATTTGCACCATCTGGTGCAGCCAGCAGGCGCATGTGTTTGCTCCGGCGGTGCCCTATTGGGTGTGGGCTGTATTTTTTGCGTTGGTATTTACGATGCTGAATGTGCAGGGCGTAAAGACTTCGGCGCGCGTCAACTCGGCGCTGGCCGTGGGGATGGGCGTGGTGATCGCAATCTTCTTTGTGGTTGCCGCGCGATATATTTTCGGGCATCCGCATGACGGCGCGGACTTTTATACGCGACCTTTTTACGATCCCAGCATGTGGAACACGAAAGCCGTGCTCGGCGGAACCTCGATTGCCGTGCTCACCTACATCGGTTTTGACGGCATCTCCACGCTCTCAGAAGAAGCGGAAAATCCGCGCCGCAATATTCTGCTGGCCACGGTGCTGACTTGCGTGGTCATCGGCATTTTGTCCGCGGTTGAAGTCTATGCCGCGCAGTTGATCTGGCCCGCGTCGCAGCCTTTTCCGGACGTTGACACTGCTTTTGTGCATGTCGCCGGGCGCGCCTGGAAGCCGATGTTCGGCATTATCGGATTTACTTTGCTGGTCGCGAATTTCGGCTCAGGCATGGGATCACAGATTGGCGCGGCGCGGCTGCTTTACGGGATGGGCCGCAGTAACGCGCTCCCGAAATCTTTTTTCGGTGTCGTTGACGCGAAACATCGCGTACCGCGGAACAACGTTTTGTTCGTCGGCTTCGTGGCGCTGGTGGGTGCGTTCGTGATGAGCTACGGCCTGGGGGCGGAGATGTTGAATTTCGGAGCGCTCATCGCATTTATGGGCGTGAACGCTGCGGCCTTTATGCGTTACGTCGTCCGGGATAAGAAATGGAACCCATCGTACTTTCTGCCACCTGTCCTCGGCTTCGTGATCTGTTTGTTGCTCTGGGTAAGCCTCAGCAAGCCAGCGATGATCGCCGGCACAATTTGGATGGCCGTTGGAATCGCCTTTGGCGCCTGGAAGACGCGGGGCTTCCGCGGAGACTTGGTGAATTTTGATCTGCCCGCGGACGAGTAGGTCTCAACAAGAAATCAATCTGCGTTCCAGCCTTTAACTTCAATCTCGGGTTCTGCCGTTCCCAAACCCGCAGTTCGGTAACTCGCCTTGATTTCCCTTTTCTCACCCGGCAGAAGCGAAATGTAGTTGTCCTGCCACACGACCGGCAGAATTTCCTCTCCACCTTTGCCTTTGTTGACTTTCAGGCGGACAAAGAAGGCGACCGTCTTGCCTGGGTTCTCGATCGTTACGTAGGTGATAGAATCTTGTCCTTTTGTTTCGCTGCGGTGCGACACATTCAGCTTTGTTTTGGGTAGCTGGGCCAGCGACGTGTAGTCGGCATAGGAAGCGGTAGGGGTCGTGTACCAGTTCGATTTTGACCAGTCGAGCGTCTCAGGTTTTGTCGAGAGCCAGTAGAAATTCGAGCCGACCAACTTGCCCGCCCCGTCGGTCACGCGCAGATCCAGAAAATACGCCGGAGACAAGCCATCGATCTGGGGCATGCTGAATACTTTACTGGTGTTGTCGGCGGCCGCATCCACCGGCGTCTCTTTCGAAAACTTTTGGGTTCCATCGAGATTAAAGACGCGCGCTGTCAGCTTCAATCCGTTGGCATCCACGTATTGACTGCTCACCAGCCAAACGGCGTGGTCGTCGTAGCCGTAGATCGGGTCGAGCGTCTGCATCGCTTTTTTCGCGCCGAAATATCCGCCGCCGGGACGTAGGTAGTAGTCGTAGAGATGCCAGATCATCGAGGGCCATGCGTTGTTCAGCATCCACTGGATGACCCCCGTCGAGGTGTACTTGTTGCGGCTGTAGGCCTCGTACATGGCTCGCACGCCCTCGTAGGTCATGAGCTGCGACTTGTAGGTAAAGTCTTGGGCGCTGTCGGCTTTCCCGTAGCGGGCGTTTAACGCATCGGTGAATACTTGCGTGGTTTTGAAAGCGCCTCCGCCGGCGTGGAAATTCCAATATTCGTCGAGCGAACCTTGCGCAGTCCAAACGATGATCTTTCGGAATCATGCGCTCCACGCTCTCAATCGGCGGAATAGCCGGTCCCATGCTGGTTTCGGTGTTGAAGCCGTAAGCGCCGCCGCATCCACCTGCGTTGCAGGATTTTTCTTGTGTGCGGAGATGGGTGTCTGTGGTCCAGTAAGATGGCGCCACGTATTCATACGGGCCGCTCATTTTCACGCCGCTGCCATCGGTGACCGTGGTTGGTTTAGCCGTCGCCGACGACACGATCGGATTGGGCCACCGAAGATCAGATTCGATTTTCAAATACATCTCTTCTACATCCGGCGGCGGCGGATTATCGCTGCCGTTCAGCCACATCACCATGCTGGGATGGCCGCGCAGGCGATAGATCTGATCGCGCAGAGAGGCTTTCGCGATGGCGAAATCCTCATCTTTCCAACTCCCCCAATGCTCCCAGAAATCGCAACAGCACCATCCGGCCATCACCAGAATGCCTTCACGGTCGGCCGTTTCGAAGAATTCTTCCGTCTCAAGTTTGCCTTCGAGGCGCACCGTGTTGAGTCCCATGTCTCGCACGTAACGAAACTCGTCGGCCAGGCGCTCGGACGTTTCGCGCATCATCATGTCGGGCGTCCAGCCACCACCGCGAATCAGGAGGTTCTTGCCGTTGATCTTGAACAGTCGCTTCAGGCGATCGGGCGCTTGTTCGCTGACTTCGGATGTGATCTCGCGAATGCCGAATTTCGTTCGCGACACATCAGAAGGCTCGCCGTCTATTTCGAAGGCAAGCTTTAGTTCATAAAGATTCGGTGTGCCCATCTGCGCCGGCCACCACAAACGCGGATTTGCGAAATTTAGTTGGGGATATTGAGCAGGCGTGAACGCCACATCCTTCGATTCTCCAGCGGCCAACTCCACCGGCTGCGCGAACTCTACGTCTTCTATACGGCCTTTTAACGTGCCTTTCACCGGATGGTCGCTGCCATTTTTGAGCAGCGCCGCCACCGCCAGATGAGCCGCGTTATTCGCGGGCGAATCCACTTGGGAGAGCACCGCAGGATACCGGAGCGCTACCGGTCCGCTGGTGGTTAGATACACTTCGCGCCACAAGCCCATGTTCTTGTCGGGAGGTGACGGGTTCCAGTCAACGAAAGTGATCGCCAGGCTGTTCTCAGTGGGTGCCCAAACTTGTACGGCAAGTACATTCTTGCCCGCCTTGACCGCAGACGTTACGTTGAACTCGTAGGTCCGCCAGGCTCCGGCAACATCGTTCGAGTTGGCGATCTGCGTCCCGTTGAGAAAAATGTTGGCGCGGTAATTGATGCCGCGGAAGTTGAGCCAGATGTTTTTGCCAATGAACGCAGGGGGCGCCGTGAATTCCGTGCGATACCACCACGACACCGCGTAAGGACTGTCGGGAGGCATCGGAACATTCGAGAAATTAAAGCCGATGGGATAGTTCACGCCCGGAAACTGCCGGATGTTCATGCCAAAAAAGGGATCAGGCAGAGCGCCGCTCTTAACTTGTGCCGCAACCACGGTTGTCGGAACGTCGGCCGCCATCCAGTTCTCGGCCTGAAATGAGGCGCTGGAGATCGCCTCGCCCGTTCCCGTCACTTTCGCGGACGACTGCAAGGCCCATCCATCCCGCAAGGGCATAGTCGGGGCAGAAGCCGGTTGGTAGCTGGGCTGAGCGGCCGCAACCGCGAGCAAAGCAAATGGTGTGAGCAGCCGCAATGCCTTCATAAATTGTCCTTAACCGATAAAGTTGGGGAACAGTAAGCGTCCAGTCGCTACGCGCCTTACGTTCATAACATCTTTATTAATTCGTTTCAATAGAGGCCTTCGCCGCTGAACATAGAGGCTTCCGCTGAACGAACATACGTTGCCCACTCGTAGTTTATAATCAAGGATTCTAGCTGCTAGCGCAGAGCAATCTGACGGAATCGTCTGCTGCGGTGTTATCTGAATACGGAGTTATCTGAGCTATGATTCGAACTCTTCAAAATGCGGGACGCGCCACCAAGTTTATTCTCGGCGGCCTGCTCGTCCTGATCTGCGCATCAATGGCGATTACCCTGATTCCCGGCGGCATCGGGACCAGCCTGGGCATTGGCGCGCCGCCCGCGGGCGTTCTCGCCACCATTGGCGACCAAACCGTGACTGTGCCCGAAGTTCAGCGCGAAGCGCGGGCGATGATCCGGCAGCAGATGCCACGGGGCGGGCCGCAGGCTGCCATGCTGATGCCCTATTTCGCCAGTCAGGCGGCCGAGCGACTCATCAATGAGAAGGCGCTGGTTGCCGAGGCGCACCGCATGGGATTGCACGTGAGCGACGAAGAACTTCGCGACGAGCTGCAACATGGCCAGCTCGGCGCCATGCTCTTTCCGGATGGCAAGTTCGTTGGTCAGGAAGAATACGAGAACTTCGTTCAGCGCAATGATATGACTGTGCCGCAGTTCGAAGAATTGGAAAAGAATTATATTCTCGTCCGCAAACTGCGCGCTCTGGTTTCCTCCAGCGCCTTCGTGGGTGACACCGAGGTTCGCGATGAATTCGAACAGCGCAACACCAAAGTAAAGTTCGAATATGCCGTGATTACCCAGGCCGATATTTTGAAGGGCCTGCACCCCACCGACGAAGAACTCAAAGCTTTTTACGAACGCAACAAGGCTAGCTACAACAACTCCATCCCAGAGAAGCGGCAGATTAAATACGTCGTCGTCGACAGTTCAAAAATCGGTTCTGCCGTCACCGTCACCGATCAGGATCTGCAGACGTATTACGATCAGCACCGCGAAGAGTATCGCGTCCCTGAACAGGTAAAGGTCAGCCATATCCTGATCAAGACTCCGCTGCCGGCACCGGGCGCAAAGGAAGACGAAAAAGGGATCGCCGATGCCCGCGCCAAAGCTGAGGATGTCTTGAAGCAGGTGAAGGCTGGCGGAGATTTTGCGAAACTCGCCGAAAAATATTCGGACGACCCGGGGACCGCAAAGACCGGCGGCGATCTCGGCTGGATCGGCCGCGGCCGCACCGTTCCAGAATTTGAGAAGGCTGCATTTTCGCTAGCCAAGGGACAGACCAGCGACCTTGTAAAAAGCAGCTACGGTTTTCACATCATTCACATCGAGGACAAGCAGGCAGCTCACGTGAAGACGCTCGCCGAAGTGAAGAGCGAAATCGAAGAAAAGGTCAAGCAGGATAAGACCGCGCGCGCCACCGAGGCGACAGCTAACGCTCTGCTCAGCCAGGCTCGTACCGCGGGCTTCGATCAGGCCGCTGCCGCTAAAGGCGACGCCGTTGTCACCACCGACTTCTTTGGCCGGGGCGACAGCTTGCCGGGATTGGCCGCGAATCCGCAGTTCATGGAAACAGTGTTCAATGAAAGCGACAAGGCTCCGCCGGACATGACGCAGGTCCCACAGGGTTACGTGGTTTTTCAGTTGATGGGGATTAAGCCTCCGGCAACGCCGACTTTTGAAGAAATTCGTTCCAAGGTCGAGAGCCAGTTCAAGAACGAGCGAGCTGGTTTTCTACTGCAACAAAAGACGCAGGAATTGTCGGACCGGGCGAAGGCTGAGCACGATTTGAAAAAGGCGGCCAAAGAACTGGGTGCGACGGTGAAGACTAGCGAGCTGGTTGCTCCCGACGGCCAGGTTCCTGACATTGGTTCCATGGCGAGCGCGAGTGCGAT
Source organism: uncultured Acidobacteriaceae bacterium (assembly GCA_963807725.1). Lineage (GTDB taxonomy): Bacteria > Acidobacteriota > Terriglobia > Terriglobales > Acidobacteriaceae > Acidiflorens. The sequence goes on along the minus strand of CAWECL010000007.1, from coordinate 15,688 downwards.
CTTTGCGCTAAAGCCGGGTGACATCAGCGGGCCGATCACTGCCGGGGGCAATGGCGTGGTCGCTGAACTTCTGGAAAAGCAGGCGCCGACAGACCAGGATTTCGCGGCCAAGAAAGACGAAATTCGCCAGGGCCTGCTCGAGGCAAAACAAAACGACCTATTTGGCCTGTTCGTTACCAACCTGCGCAAGGATATGGAGAATACCCACAAGCTCAAGGTCAATCAGGAAGAAATGAAGAACCTGACGCGGCAAGGTGGGCAAGAAGGTTCGTAGCCCTGTAGACGCCATGACGGAGAGACGTGGCCTGCTTTGTTCCCTTCAGGAGGCGAGACGGGGGCAAGCCCCGTCTCTACAGAGAACTGATTTTGAATGTCATTCCCGCGCGCCAGTGGAATTCTGCTTCATCCCACCTCACTGCCATCGCGCGGCGGGATCGGTGACTTTGGTCCCTCGGCATACGCATTCGTAGATTTCCTGGCGTCCGCGGGGCAAGGTTTGTGGCAGGTTTTGCCTTTCGGGCCGCTTGGATTCGGTAACTCTCCCTATTCTTCCACTTCCGCGTTCGCGGGAAACCCGCTGCTCATCAGCCTCGAACGGCTGGCGGATCGCGGCTGGATTGACCATGCCAAGGTCGCCGCGCTGGCGGCTGGCGCAGAGCCGGTGGATTACGCGACCATCTTCAGTCAGAAATTGCCTTTGCTGTTTGAGGCGGCTCGTAATTTCATACGATCTGCCCCGCCCGACACTCGCTCGCGTTTTGACAACTTTTGCCGGCAGAATCGCTGGTGGCTCGACGACTTCGCGCTGTTCGATGGATTACGGGCGCGCTTTAAGCTGGAAAGCTGGAACCACTGGCCGCGCGAACTGGCGCATCGTGATCCGGCGGCGATCGAAAAAGCGCGCACCGAAATGGCCGCCGAACTCGACATCCGCCGCGCGGTGCAGTTTTTCTTCTTCGAACAGTGGCAGGCGCTTCGTGGTTACTGCGCGCGTCACGCCATTCGAGTAGTGGGTGACATCGCGATCTTTGTTAACTTCGACAGCGCCGATGTTTGGACGCATCCCGATCTGTTTCATCTGAGTCCCGAGCTCGAACCTGAAGTTGTCGCGGGTGTGCCGCCGGACTTTTTCAGCAAAGACGGTCAGCGTTGGGGCCATCCTTTGTATCGCTGGGATGTCATGAAGCAGAAGGGATACGCCTGGTGGATCGACCGTATGCGCTGGGCCACGGAGAGCTTCGATTACATACGGCTCGATCATTTCCGCGGCTTCTCGCAGTATTGGGAGATTCCGGCGAGTGAACCAACCGCCATCAATGGCCGGTGGGTCGATGGTCCAAAAGACGATTTGTTTGTGAAGTTGCGCGAGGCTCTGGGCGGACTTCCGTTTTTTGCGGAGGATCTGGGATACATCACGCCTGACGTCCACGCGCTTCGCGAACGCCTCAAGATTCCTGGCATGGCCGTGCTGCAATTCGGGTTTGGGGATGCCGGTGCCCATACTCATCTGCCGCATACCTTCACGGCCGACAAAGTTGTTTATACGGGTACGCACGACAACGACACGCTGTTTGGATGGTGGGCGTCGGCGGCGACCGAGTATGAACGTCAGCAGGTCGTAGCTTACCTGGGCCGATGCGAGGATGGCGTCAATTGGGCAATGATTCGCGCCGCGTCCGACTCGGTCGCCAGCTTGTGCGTCGTGCCCATGCAGGATGTGCTCGGGTTGGGGAGCGATGCGCGCATGAATGTGCCCAGCAGCGAATCCGGGAACTGGCGATGGCGCTTTGCGGCGGAGTCGTTGCGTCCGGAGTTGGCCAAAAAGCTGGCAACGCTTGCGGAGGTTTCGGACCGGCTTTCGCGGCCGCCGAAAGCGGGTGACGGCGCAAAGGAGATTGAGAGTAAGCAAAACTCCGCGACCGGCGACGAAGATTGGGCAGCCTGATTGGTGTATTCTCGCTGGCAAAGCAAATTGACAGAACTTTCTGGAGTACGATTCCGTGACCGAGCCGATCATTCGCGCCCAAGCTGTCGAAAAGTTCTATCTGAAGCCGGATGGCAATCGCATTGAAGTAATTGCGCCAGTGGATCTCGATGTTGAACCTGGGAAAATAATCACTCTGCTCGGGCCCTCTGGCTCCGGTAAATCCACGCTGTTGCGAATGCTTACCGGACTTAGCCGGCCTTCATCAGGCGAAGTACTCTGGCACGGACGACCGGTCACTTCGCAAAACCCCGGCGTTGCCATTGTCTTCCAGAGTTTCGCGTTGTTCCCGTGGCTGACCGTGCTCGATAACGTTGAGGCTCCGCTCGAGGCTCGCGGAGTTGGCGCTTTGGAACGGCATAAGCGGGCGCTGCGCATTCTAGATACCGTCGGACTTGATGGGTTTGAGAGCGCATATCCAAAAGAACTTTCCGGCGGCATGAAGCAGCGCGTCGGCTTTGCGCGCGCCTTGGTGGTTGAGCCCGAAGTCTTGTTCATGGATGAACCTTTCTCGGCGCTCGATGTGCTGACCGCTGAGAGCCTGCGCAACGAATTGCTGGAACTCTGGCTAAGCAAGAAGATGCCGACTAAGGCGATCTTCATCGTCACCCACAACATCGAAGAGGCGGTGTTGCTGGCGGATCGGGTCATTGTGCTGGGCAGGAATCCGGCGCGAATACGGGCTGATTTTCATGTCGAGTTGCCTCGTCCTCGCGACCGCAAGTCGGCGCGATTTGTCGAACTTGTCGATTACATCTACAAGATCATGACGCAGCCGGATCTCGCGTTAGCCGCGCCTGGAACAGCCGCCTCCGTGCAGAAACCAGCGCGCCAGAAATATCAGATGATTCCTCACGCCCGCGTTGGCGGAATTGCCGGCCTGCTCGAGTTGCTCCAGGACCGCGGGGGAAAAGAAGATCTTTATCGACTGGCTGAGAATTTGGTGATGGACGCCGAAGATTTGCTGCCGATTATCGAGGCATCGGTGATTCTCGGATATGCCACCTTAAAGGAAGGCGATGTCGAAATTACGCCTGAGGGCACGCGCTTCGCCGAGGCCGATATTCTTACCCGCAAGACTCTTTTCCGTCAGGCCGCGCTCAAGCACATCGTCATCTTGCAGCAGATCGATAGCATTCTCCACGCCAAGACCGATCACTCGATTTCAGAAGAATTTTTCTATGACATTCTCGACGAGCACTTCAGTCAGGATGAAGTGGAGCGCCAGTTCGAAACGGCAATGAACTGGGGCCGCTATGCTGAAATTTTCGATTTCGATCGTGAGTCGCACCGGTTGATTCTGGCTGAGCCGGTCTCCGAGCCGCATGCTCCAACCGTAACTCCGGTGCAGTCGTGAAGCGTCCGCAGCGGGTCGCGTTTCGTCCGCTGGTTCGAATCTGGTCGGTGTTGCCTCGTCCGACGGCGGCCGGTCTTCCGGATCTGATCATGTTTTCCGGCGGCCTGGCGCTCTTCTACGGCGTAGTGGAAGTTGGCCGTAACTGGCTTGGGCCTTTTACTCCGCATGTCGAGATCAGCCCAAAGCTTAGTGCTCTTCCCGCTTATGCCGGGTACTCGCTGCTGCGCATCGCAATCGCTTATGTTTTCAGTCTGATTTTCGCCATTGGTTACGGCTACATTGCGGCTTACCGGCCTGGGGCCGAACGTTTCATGATTCCACTGCTGGATGTTCTGCAATCCATCCCAGTTCTGAGTTTTCTTCCGGGCGTAATGCTGGCGATGGCTGCGCTTTTCCCGGGGCGCCAGCTGGGCGTCGAAATGGGCGCTGTGCTGCTCATTTTCACCGGACAAGTCTGGAACATGGCTTTCAGTTTTTACGCGTCGCTCAAAAGCATTCCCCGCGAGATGCGTGAGGCCGCCTCGATCTACCGCTTCAACTGGTGGCAGCGATTTGTTCAGATCGAATTGCCATTTGCTACGATCGGCCTCGTCTGGAATTCGATGATGTCGGTTGCAGGGGCCTGGTTTTTCCTGATGGCTTGCGAGCAGTTCAGCGATTTCAAGCTCCCCGGTCTCGGCTCATACCTTCAAACCGCCGCAGACAACGGTGACACCCGATCGATTGTGATGGGAATTCTCACCATGGTTGCGGTGATTGTGCTCATCGATCAGTTTGTATGGCGTCCGGTGATTGCATGGGCGGAAAAATTCAAGATGGAGCAGGTCGAGAGTGCGAATGCTCCGACTTCGTGGGTGCTTGATTTTCTTCAGCGCTCGCGTGGCGTTGCCATGTTTCGCAAGCGGGCCATTCGCCCCTTGCGGGAGCAGATGATTCACTATTTCGCGCGGCAGAACGAAGCGCGGGTGCAATCGACGGACGAAAACAAAGGCGCCTTGTGGATATGGCGCATTGTGGGCGCAGCCGCTCTCCTTGCGATCGGCTACGCGATGGTGCGAGTGGTAATGATCCTGGTAGGACTGCAGGCCTCGGAATTCCGCGAACTGGGCTGGGGCCTATTGGCGACTTTTCTGCGCGTGAACTTTACCCTTCTGCTGGGAGCGTTGTGGACGATTCCAGTTGGCGTTGCCATCGGATTTAACCCGCGCCTGGCCCGCATCGCACAGCCACTGGCCCAGATTGCCGCTTCCGTTCCGGCGACGGCTTTGTTCCCCGTTGTTCTGCTGGTCTTGATTCGATTGGGCGGGGGATTGGGCGTGGGCTCGATTGTCCTGCTGCTGCTGGGAACGCAATGGTACATCCTGTTCAATGTGATCGCTGGTGCCATGGCGATTCCGACCGATTTGAAAGAGGCAGCCAGTGTTTTTGGAATAGGCGGGTGGTATCGCTGGCGCAAACTTATCCTGCCGGGGATATTTCCGTTTCTGGTGACGGGGATGGTCACGGCCTCCGGGGGCGCTTGGAACGCCAGCATCGTGGCGGAATATTTTCACTTCAAGGGCCAGACGTATTCGACAGTCGGCGTTGGCGCGATGATTTCCGCCGCGACTGACGCCAAGAACTTTAATATGCTGCTCGCCAGCACCATCGCTTTGGCCGCCGTGGTGGTCACCACCAATCGTTTGGTGTGGAGACGGCTGTACCGCCTCGCCGAAACTCGCTACAAACTCGAGTCCTAAAGCCTCTCCCACCCGCGGACGACCTCGATCCGCTGAAGTGCCTTTGCCAAATCCCGCCGCGTGTTAAACAATGAAGAGATACTTGGGTTCCGGCGGTTGCGTTCGTGTCTGCCGTCGCCAAATAAATTTGCAAGGAGCTCTCATGCCCGCTACTGGAGAACTTATCCGCCACATGAATTACATCGATGACATCGCGACCACTCTCCGCCGCATCAGCGCCAGCATTCCGGCGATGACTAAAGAGGAGAGCGCGCGCCTTGCCGAATACATTCGCAAATCTGAACCGAGCTACGAGAGCGTTGTGCTGCGTCTCGAACAGGCCGGCAAGGGTGAGGGCAAAGAGTGAGTGAGGTCCGCACGGTTGCCGTCATTGGCGCCGGCATCATGGGCCGCGGGATTGCCCACGCCGCAACTCTCGGCGGATATCGAACCATCCTCGAAGACATCCTTCCCAGCGCCTTGCGCAAGGCTGAGACGGAGATCCGCGCCAATCTAGACAAAGCGGTTGAACTGGGTAAGGTCGAACCGACGGATGCCGATGCTGCCTTTTCGCGGCTGGAATATGCGGAATCGATGGACCAAGCCGCGCGTGACGCCGATCTGGTGATTGAGGCCGTCCCCGACGAGATGGAATCAAAAGTCGAGATTTTCACGATGCTCGACAAGATTTGCCGTCCCGCTACGATTCTTGCTTCGAATACTTCTTCGTTCAGCGTAACTGAGATTGCCAGTGTTACTTACCGCCCAAAAAAGTGCGTGGGGATGCGCTTTTTCAATCCCGTGCACACGATGAAACTGCTGGAAATTGTGCGCGCCCTCGAGACCGATGACGACACGCTGGCGGCTGCCGTCGAAGTGGGCCGGCGCATGGGCAAGGAAGTTGTCGTGATCAAAGAATCGCCCGGCTTGATTACCAGCCGCGTCTTAAACTAGATAAGAAAAGTTAGATCAGATAACCCGGATCAGAGAAAAAGGCTGTCGGCCTGCGCCGGCAGCCTGGTCTCTCCCGAGGGATGCTGCCTCTCGGTTACTGGTTGATATCCTGCTTCGATTCGAGGCGTTTCTCCAGACCGTCCAAATAACTCTTCTGGTTGTCTGGAGCAACCGCTAACGACAGTTTCATTTCTTTGGCGGCGTCATCGAACTTTCCTTGCGAACTATAAACGCGAGCCAGGCCGGTGTGCGTGAACCACAGGTCGGGATGTTTTTTCGCGTTGTCGCGGAAAATGGCAAAAGCTTCTTCGTTTTTCTTTTCAGCTTGAAGCCCGCGCGCGAAGAGATGCACCTGCAGCGGGCTGGCCAGTTCGAGCGCCTTTTTCTGCGCAACGTCGGCATCATCCTTGCGATTGAGCGCGATCAGCACCTTCGATTTGGTGAGTTCGTTGTCGTAACGATCCTCATTTTCGATGGATTTGTTGGCAAAGGTCAGCGCCTGGTCATAGGCGATTTTTTCCGCCAGCAAATAGTTGGCGGCATCGTCCCAGCTTTGCCAGGTGTACTGCGAAAGATTGCGCAGCTGTTTCTTCAGGCTGGCTTGAACGATGTCATGTACGTCCACCGAGACTTTGAACGGAACCGCGATTTTTTCCCACTCTAATTCGACGACTGCCGAGTCTGGTTGCAGTTGGTCGAAATCGTAGGTCAGCGCGTTGTGCATGTCCGCAGCCTTGGGTTTTACGTTCACCCGGAGCGCGTCTTCGGCCTGGTCATAGGTGAAGGCGCCCCAGGAGGTGTAATTCTTGGAAAAAATCACGGTCCACTCGTCGGCGTTGGGGATCATGTGCAAGCCGTAGGTTCCCTTGTCGAGCGGTTTGCCTTCGATGGTGACCGGATCGCTAAACGTGATCGTCGTATTGATGTTGGCACCAGCGCGCCACACTTTGCCGTAGGGGACGAGATCTCCCCACACCTTGCGATCGTTGACCAGCGGGCGATGATAGCGGATGGTGATGTCGGTGATCCCGATGCGTTGAGAAATTTCCGCCTGCTGGCTCGGCAGAGGCAGATCGAGTGTGAGCGATTGAGCGGCGCCTATAACTGACAGAGATGCCAGCAGCAGACAAAATAGAGATGCTTGTAGAGCACGTCGAAACATGGGAATGCCTCCTTCAGATGTGTGACTCGCAAAGTCTGACTCACGAATGTTCTGACTCATGCCCGCCAAACCTCGGGTCTTCTGCAACGCGGGTAGCTTGCGGGCCGTCCTGGTCGGCGTTTTAGACGTGCTGCCATCGCGGCGGTGAGCAGCATTGTGCGGAGGATCTTACTCAGAACAGGGAAAGATCTCCCAAATTTAGCAGGAAGATTATTCTGTTCGGCGGCAGTAAATGGCGTCGACGGCTGGCAGGGAATCAACGTCGACGGGCTACCTGCTGGTGCGGTCCTGGGGACGATTCCGTAGTTTTCACTCGCAACGCCGACTCGCGTGCTGACGATTCGCGCGTTAATGACTCGGGTGGTGACGGGGCTAGGCCCCGTCCGGAAGCGCCCAGAATCCTTTAAGCCTTCAGGTCTTCGCGGAAGGGCACGGCTTCAGCCGTGCCCTCAGCTCTGCATTTTGATTGCGGCTACAGCCGCTGTGGGCCCAACTCTCGCGTCGACACGACTTCCTTCGCAACCCCTAAAGCCGCCGGTCTCAGACTGTCCGCTGTTCGGCCATGTTCAGAAGCTCGCGCAGAACTAACGCCGGCAGCTAACTTCATAGCCTCATTCCACGTCTAACCCTTCGGGAAAATTCACTTTCAGGGAACCCGTTTCCTTCTTTTGCCGTATCTAGCAGCAGAAGGCGGCGGAGAGTCTCGCACAACCGAAGAAGTCACACTGCGGTTTGTCCCTATGCGGATGCTGATCGAAATCGTTCGCCAGTCGCTGGCCACGCTTTGGGCGCATAAGCTGCGCTCGTTTCTCACCATGTTTGGGATCGCGTGGGGCGTGGGGTCGCTGCTGTTGCTGGTCGGCCTGGGCGAAGGATTTCGCAGCGGCCAGGCGCGCCGGCTCAAGGATCTCGGCCAGGACATCATGTTCAGCTTCCCAGGGCGGATTCCGGCGGTCGAAGGCAGCACACAGTCGGGGCGCACCTATCACTTTACGTATGAGGATTACCTCGCGGTTCGTAATGAGTCCCGATCGATCAAGTACCTTTCGCCGGTGCTCAACCGGGAGGATATTCGCGCAGTCAGCGACTATGGATCGACCAATGGGCAGGTTTTCGGCGTTGCCCCCGAGTACAACCAGATTCGCAATGTTCCGGTTGGTCCGGGGCGGTGGTTTGACGATGAGGACAACACGGAGACGAGGCGAGTTGCGGTTGTCGGTTGGGAATTACTGAAAAACATATTTCCGGGACGGCCCGCTGTTGGTTCTCCGATTCTGCTGAACGGCGTTCGATTTGAAATCATCGGCGTGCTGAGCAAGGTTGGGCGGGACGGCAACAGCGGCACCAATGCGCGCATTTTTATTCCGATCGAGACCATGCGAAACCTGTTCCGGCTGAAAGAGCAGAACAGCGAAGATGCGATTTCATTTCTCAACTATCGTCCGTTTCTGCCGGCAAATCACATGATCGCGAAACAGGAAGTGCACGAGATTATTGCGCGGCACCATGGCTTTGATCCGAAGCTTGAAGAATCGTTTGAAGATTGGGATACGATCGAGAACAACAAGCGTGTGGCCAAGATTTTTGATGGCATGGACTATTTTCTTGGCGTCGTCGGTGTGGTAACGCTGGCTCTGGGCGCGATTGGAATTATCAACATCATGCTGGTTTCGGTGACCGAGCGGACGCGGGAGATTGGGCTGCGCAAGGCTCTCGGAGCGACTCATCGCGCCATCATGACGCAGTTTTTTGTGGAGGGCGCATTCTTGACCGCGTTCAGTGGCGGAATCGGATTGGCGATCACCACGGCATTGGTTACGGGGCTTGCGGCGTTGCCTTCTCCGGAAGGATTCGACACGCCGCGCATCGTTCCTTCGTCGGCCGCGATTGCGATTCTCTCGCTGGCGCTTGCGGGCGTGGTCGCGGGATTATATCCAGCGCGACAGGCGGCGTTGTTGCAGCCGGTGGAAGCGTTGCGGCAGGAATAAGTTCAGAAGCGTTTTAGCGACGTACGCGGGGTGGCTGGCCGCGTCTCCACTGATGGATTTTATGATCATTGAACTCGGACGGCAGGCTTATAACGCGCTTCGGCACAATCGGCGGCGCAGTGTGTTGACCATGCTCGGAATGGCGTGGGGCATCGCGACGGTCGTGCTTTTGCTGGCGTACGGCTCCGGTTTTGAGCGGGGGCTTTGGGTCGCTTTCCGGTCGTGGGGAACGAATCTGGTTTTTATTTTTCCCGGACGCACATCTTTGCAGGCGGGTGGGACGAAGGCGGGAAGCGAGATCAAACTCACGGTCAATGATCTCGATTACTTACAGGCAGAGGTGCCTCTGATCAAGCGCATTTCGCCTGAGGCCGCCAAGCAAAGCACTGTCGCCTATGGCACCCGGAGCGGGAGTTACGGGATTAGCGGCGTTTATCCGTATTACTCGCACATGCGGCGCATGGATGTGGAAGACGGAAGTTTTTTTACAGATCTTGATGAGAATACCCGCAGCCGCGTGGCTATTCTTGGCGCAGACGTCAAGAAGAAGTTGTTTTCCGGCCAGATCGCGCTCGGGCAAAAAGTGCGCGTCGACGGCATTTCTTACGAAGTGATTGGCGTGCTCAAGCACGTGATTCAGGATGGCGACGACAACATGAACGGCAAAGTCTATATCCCGTTCAGCGCCATGAGCGACCTCACCAACACTTACTACCTCAACGCGGTTGCCATGGAGTACGAGGGCGACCACGAAAAAGTTGCCGAGGCGGTGCGGCGGTCGATGGCTTTCCACCATGATTTCGATCCCAAGGATAACCGCGCCATTTATGTGTTCGATGTGTTTGCGGATTTGCTCGATCTGCGAGTGATCACGACCGCCATCAAAATCTTGCTTGGGTTCATTGGATTGCTCACGCTTGGCATCGGCGGCGTAGGACTGATGAACATCATGCTGGTTTCCGTGACCCAGCGAACCCGTGAAATTGGCGTCGAAAAGGCGCTTGGCGCTCGCGGCTGGCATATTCTCGTACAGTTTTTGACCGAAGCTCTGGTCATCACTCTTCTCGGCGGCCTGGCCGGCGTGATTCTTGCTTATATCGTTTCCTGGTCGGTCGGTTCGCTCACCCTGTGGAGCGCCTTCATCGAGAATGGCAGTGAAGGCGATATACGGCTGACCATCGATTCCACTACGTTGATCGCATCTACGCTGATTCTTGGATTTGTCGGTGTGATCAGCGGGATGCTCCCCGCGATTAAGGCCTCAAGGCTGGATCCGATTGAAGCTCTGCGCTATGAATAGAGCAGGGTCTCAGGTCTTAGTTTTCACGTCTTAGGCTCGGAGGCATTGCCCGTGGTTTCTCCTGAGACCTCGGATCCTCACACCTTCGACCCGCTCTCTTGTGCTATATTTCTCCCCATTGCAGGAGGATTCATGCGCCCACTTGGTGTCACTCTGGTCGGTTTTTATCAGATTTTGCGTGGTCTGCTCGGGTTGCTCTTCGGGCTCTCGGTGCTGGCCTTTACCGGTCTGACCGCGAAGCTCGCTTCCATGGCCGCGGAAGGCAACGCCGTCGAAAATCTGCTGCGCCGGTTCGGCCATGCCGCCGGTCTCGGCATTATCGTATTTGCCTTCGTCCACATACTCGCCGGTTACGGTGTTCTACAAATGCAGAACTGGGGACGCCTGCTCACTCTGCTGTTCTCCGCGATTGGATTTGTGCTGGTGCTGTTCGGAGCCCTGCACGGGAGCGTTTTCTCGCTTCTATTCGCGATCATCAATGCAGCGTGCATCTTTTATCTGGCCATGCCCCCGATCAAGCGCCTCTTCCACGCCGAAGGCAATCCGATGCGGATGGCGGCTTAGGCGGATAGCGGCATACCAGGAGCGGGTTACCGAGTGGCGATAGGTCGGGTTAAGTGCCGTCCTCGCGTTAGTTAGTGCGTTGTCCGTGGGGACGTTTACCTTATACTGAAGCTATGTTCCAGAGGCTAGATATGAAGCGCATCGTTCCCGTCATCGCTTTCGCCATTTGCCTTAATTTGTCTTCCTTCGCTCAGACCAGCACAGATGATTCTCCCGCGACCAAGGCTGATGTCGAGCGATATTTTCACATGATCAATACCAACGACATGATGAAAAAGATGACGTCTGCGATGGCCGGGACGATCCAGAAGATGCTGCACGAGCAATATCTGAAGCACCAGGACGAGCTGCCCGCGGATTACGAATCAAAAATGAACAAGTTGATGCACGACATGTTCGCGGATATGCCTTGGGACGAAATGTTCCAGGCCATGGTCCCGGCCTATCAAAAGCACCTGACCAAAGGCGACATCGACAACCTGGTGGCGTTTTATTCCACGCCGACCGGCGAAAAAGTCTTGCGCGAGATGCCGGCTATGATGGCGGAGGCCATGCAGGACATGATGCCGATCATGACCAGGCACATAGAGAGTATCGAGACCCGCCTGAAGAAGGAAACCGACGACATGATTGCTCAGAGCAAGAAACCTTCCGATGACAAGGCTCCCGCCGCTCACAACTAGATCCTAAAGCGCCCTGGGTGCCTCATAAGCAGCTTCACAAACACTAAAGTACGGGGTACCAAAGGTGTGCACCATTTTCGCTGCATTTAACATTCCTGAAATATCTTTGCCGTAAACTGCACTCATGAGCTTGCCGCGAGTCTCTCGCTTCGCGCTGCCGTTGCAGGTCGCGGCTGTATGCTACCGGCGGGTGAACGCGCGCGTCGAGTTTCTGTTGGTCAACACCAACGGCGGCAGCAAATGGACGTTTCCCAAGGGAGCCCCCGAACCCCGCCTCTCCAACAGCCAGGCGGCCGAGCGCGAAGCCAGGGAAGAAGCTGGAGCCATCGGCGTCATTGAGCCGCGCCATTTTCACATCTATGTTCACTCCAAGGGCGTCTTCTGGCAACCCGGCGGCGTGCAGGAATATGTCGTCAAGGCCTTCTTAATGGAGGTGCGGGACACACGCACGCCTGAGGAAGACTTCCGCAATCCTACCTGGTTCGACGCGGAACGTGCGCGCGTGGTGCTCGCCAAAGGGCGCGAGGTCAAGTACGCCCATGAACTTCAGGCGGTGATTGATCGCGCGCTCGAACACTTGGGAGCGGCGCGCATGACCGCAGCCCGCTGAAGGTCAGTCACACTAACCCAACCCTTAACCTTCGCGCACATGACACACCTTCTCGTGAGACGATAAATGCAGCCCTATGATTCAACTTTCCGGCGCTGGCAAGCGCTATGGCCACAAACTCCTGTTCGAAGACGCCGACTGGCTGATTACGCCTGAATCGCGCATGGGTCTGGTCGGTGCGAATGGCACCGGCAAATCGACGGTCATGAAGATTCTGGCCGGCAGCGAGTCGCTCGATTACGGCACCATCTCGCGCGCCAAAGGAATCTCGACTGGATACCTTCCCCAGGACGGCCTGACCATGACCGGCCGCACGGTATTTGACGAGTGTTTGTCGGTGTTCGACGATCTCCACTCCATGGAAAAGGAAATGGAGGCGCTGACCCGCAGCATGTCGGAACTCGACCACGCGGGAACTGAATACGCTAACGTGGCCGATCGTTATCAGAAGCTGGAACATGAGTTCGTCGCTCGCGATGGCTACACGCTGGAGGCGCAGGTTGGTCAAGTGCTGACTGGCCTCGGATTTCATCGAGACGACTGGACGCGGCAGACGGACGAGTTTTCCGGCGGCTGGCAGATGCGGATCGCGCTCGGGAAACTTCTGCTCCAGAAACCCAAATTGCTGTTGCTCGACGAGCCCACGAATCATCTTGATCTCGAGGCGCGCAATTGGCTTGAAGAATATCTGACGACTTACCCAAATGCTTTTGTGCTCATTTCACACGACCGATATTTTCTCGACATCACGGTGAAGCGGATCGTGGAAATCTGGAATAAGCAAATGCATTTTTACGCCGGAAATTACGACCAGTATTTGTCGGGTAAAGCTGCGCGAAAAGAGCAACTGGAATCAGCCTACAAGACGCAGCATGACCGCATTGAGCAGCTTGAAGTGTTTATCAATCGCTTTCGTTATACGGCCACCAAAGCCAAGCAAGTGCAGAGCAGAATTAAAGAGCTGGAGAAAATGGAGCGCATTGAGATTCCGGAAGAAGAGAAAACAGTGCATTTCTCTTTTCCGCAGCCGAAGCCGAGCGGGCGCATTGTGGCGGAGTTTACCGGCGTTGCCAAACGCTACGGTGAGCACAAGGTTTTCGACAAAGTGAATTTCATGATCGAGCGCGGAGAACGCATCGCGCTGGTGGGGGTCAACGGAGCAGGGAAGTCTACGCTGATCAAGTTGCTGGCCCAGCAGGAGAAGCTGAGTGCCGGGGAATACAAACTCGGCCACGAAGTTCATCTCGACTACTTTGCGCAGGATCAATATAAAGAGCTTGATCCGGAGGCGCGCATCCTCGACGACCTCGCTGAGCTCTCAGGCGCCTCCACCCAGACCGAACTCCGCAGTCTGTTGGGATGTTTTCTTTTCTCTGGCGACGATGTTTTCAAACGTATCGGCGTTCTCTCTGGCGGAGAGCGCAATCGCTACGCGCTGCTCAAGATGTTGCTCCATCCGGCCAACTTCTTGTTGCTCGATGAGCCCACGAACCATCTCGATCTGCGCGCTAAGGATGTGTTGCTCGAAGCCTTGATGAAGTACACGGGTACGGTCGTTTTCGTTTCGCACGACCGGTACTTCATCGACAATCTGGCCACGCGCGTTTTTGAGATTGGCGAAGGCAAGGTCGAGATATATCCGGGGAATTATGAGGACTATCTGTGGCGCAAGCAGCAGCGAGCTGATGGGAGAAGCAATGGAAGGAGTGCGGTGACCTCGGAAGCGCCGAAGGCGTTCCATGGTCAAGTCTCGCATGTTGCCTCTGCGTCCGCCGTCGCGCCTGGGAACGGGGATGGCGCCGGAGTGACTGAGGCGGCCGAGGCTAAAGGCAAGCGGCTGAATCCGATCAAGCGCCAGCAAATGAAGGATCGTCTGGATGAGGTGGAACAGGGGATCGCCCGGGCGGAGGCGGCGATTGCGTCTTGTGAGACTGGGCTGCTTAGTTTCGTCAGCGCCGAGGAAACGCAGCGCCAGAGCCTGGAGCTGGGTAGCCACAGGAGCGTGCTGCAAGGATTGATGAAGGAATGGGAAGAGCTATCCGGATCACTCGAAACGACCTAGCAGGTTACAAACATTTGGGAACCTCAAAGTGTTTCGCGTGGAACATTTTGTGCATGACCAAATGTGCATGCAGATATGTACATACATGATTGGGACTGGTGGGTAAATGTTATCCAGCCGGGCAGTGCTTGACCGAGGAAAAAAGAACTCCAAGTGTCAGTTTCGTCGAACGATGTACCTGGATTCGCCTGAATCGAGGGCCAGGACGATCACTGTCAAAAGTTTCCCGTAGGGATTGTTGCGCCCGTTTAGCACACGGGCCAAGTTCTCTATTGCCAGCCAGAGCGCAGAACCAAGATCTTCACCGTATGCGCTGGTAGTGCCGAGCCGAGACTCTAAAAAAAGGCCAGTGCTGATGTGGTCGGTGGGCAACAGGGGTTCGGGCAAAACAATCCCGCGGTCGAGGAACCTTCTCTCCATCCAATCGATCAGGCTTTGCTTGTCCTTTGGCGAATTGCCCAGTTGGCAGCTCATATCAAGAGAACACGCCGGATCGCGCTCGAAGGTATCGGTAAAGAGAGCCTGAAGCTGTTTCGTCGAAAGTCCCCTGACCTCATTGTAGAAGTCGTTTATCAGACGCCGTTTCCTGGTTTTGGCACCGTCGAAGTATGTTAAACAGCGCTCTGTGGTAACCCGATACTCGTCATCGGGATATCTCAACAGCCGGCTGAAGAGCTCGGCGAGAACGATTTCGTCATAGTGAAAAACCTTGGTGCCTTCGGTTGGCGGCAGTGAAAAAGGAATCGGGTACTGATCGTCGTGCTCAACAAAATCGAGGGCGTCGTCTCGATGGTGAAAAAAAGGATAGTAACGCGGAAAGAACTGCAAAATCGCGCGCTTGTCTTTCCGATCCAGGGTGGAGTGTCCCATGAAAGCGAGACGGGCGAAGAAGCGCCGATTCTCCATGATCAGAAGTTTCATTTCCTCTATGCATTCGGGGCTGAATCGCCCGTCCGTGAGATCGATGGTGGCGAGGGTTGTGAGTATCGAGCCAGAAGGCTGGTTGGAGAGAATTTCTTTAAACTCCTGCAGGCTTCGGGTCACCTCTTCGGGCGTGCAATAGGTGAGGTCTAATAGGAGAATCCGGTGACCGGCATGATCCAGGAAGGTGACACGCGGCTGGTGGTAGCCGCCCTGGTATTTTTGCTTAAGGTCTTGGCGCGCCTTCCGCTCCCTGTAGCGTGACTTCAGCAACTCGATACCGATCGAGAAAACCAGAAGAGCCGGGAGAGCACCGAGCGCCAACAGCCAGAACATGGCGAACCACACTAGCCGCCCTGTTTCAACTCCTGCAGAACCTGGCGGG
>CAWECL010000006.1:0-1013931 GCA_963807725.1 uncultured Acidobacteriaceae bacterium | reverse complement strand
CACCCGCCGTTCCATCAATCGGTGCACCAATACCATCGTCCAATTGTTTTAACGATTCCGCCTCTGGTCTACTCACAGTCGCCCGCTCGGTAGCTCTCACGAAGCTTTGAAAAAGTTTTACTTTAAGGAGAACGGACCATGCTTAAGCCTTCGACAAAATGTTTGGCGCAAGAACAGCTCGAACAACTGGAGCAACAAGAACAGCAGCCGAAAACGAGTACCGCCGTCGAACGTGTCGCAGGTGTTGCCATCGTTGCGACGGCCTTAGCAGTTCTAGCGCTCCTCGCTATTCTCGTCACCGCATCCGCTCACGCGCAGGGCCAGAACCCAGGCCACGATAACGACAAATATTCGCTGGTGTCACCCAGCGGGATTGCATTCTCCGACTTCCGGGGTTACGAGGACTGGGCGACAGCGTCTTCCGCCCGCCAGGACGATATCCTGAAAGTCATCGTAGCGAACCCGGCCATGATCACGGCATACAAGGCCGGCATTCCCGGCAATGGCCAGCTCTTTCCCGGATGGCTCCAAGATCGTGAAACTACAATGGAAGCAGAAGAAGAGCACCGAGGCCCAATTTGCGGTGAATGTCCCCGACTATTTCACCCAGGTTTTTGTCATGGAAAAGGACAGCAAGAGATTTCCAAAAACCGGCGGCTGGGGATACGCGGTGTTCAACTACGATGTCGCGTCCGACAAATTCACGCCCGACGCCAAGAGCCTCTCGGATTGCGGCAACGCGTGCCATACCGCCGTAAAAGCGAAAGACTACATCTTCCACCCCTACGAGAAGCGCTGAACCAGTTCATTCGTGTAATTCTTAACTGCTGGCATCGGACACGCTTGGCAGCATCGCTTCTACGATTTCGTCGTGTTCACTGGGAAGAAGCGAGTGGAGAAACTGCTCTACATGCGCCGCAACCCCGTTGTCCGCAGTCTGTTGCTGGCGCCCGAACAGTGGAACTGGCGCAGCTTCCGTCATTCATTGCGCTCTGGGAGAGGATGGACCAGTGCTGACCAACGAAGCGCAGAAGGCGGAGATGCGGGTGCGCCGGGTGAGATGACGCGAGATAGCTGGCATCAAGCAGTATAGTCCGTGGTGCCCACTCGCCGAAAAGCGCGGCGAGTGGGGCAGCCTTTTTCGCGGTACTGCTGGAGTTAAATTTGGGATGTTGGCCGGCCCGCACCGAGGCTACTTCAAATATTGGTCGACAAGCCGTTGCAGCACCGTTCGCAGCTCGACTTTTCCTTTTCGAGAGCCGGCCTCTCCGTTCTGGAATTCGATCCAACCTTCGTTGAAGCCATCGAGCATTTGAATCCGGGGGATGGGATTCTTCATGCCCTGCGACTGGAACAGCGATTCCCAAGTGTCGCGTGGCACGGCGTCTGTTCGCACAGGACGACCGAGCAGGTCAGCAAAGGTGGCTGCGATCTGCTCAGGGGTTACTCGATGCGGCCCCTCTAATTCGACCACGTTGCGGCCGCTCCATGCAGCCTTGAGGAGTTCGGCTGCCACACGTCCGATGTCGGCGGTCGCAACCATCGGTACTGGCTTATCGAGGGGCTGCAGGAAGCTGGGGAACAGGCCGTTCTTGGCCGCCGGATCGACGTCCCAACTTGAGTTCTCCATGAACCAGGCTGGCCGCAGAAAACAAATGGGAATCGACAAATCTCCGAGTACTTGTTCAATGATGGAGTGCTGCGTGAGCAGGTTCGATCGGGTCGCCTGCGCGCCGATGGTCGACAAGTATACGACTCTACCGGGGCGCGAGGCGTCTAGCGCCGATCGCAATGCAGCGGCCGTGGCCCGTGCTTCGCGGAAGTCAGGCGACGGATCGAAGTTCGGTGGAACGAGCACGAAGACAGCAGCAGCTCCCTTAAACGCCGCCGAGAGCGCGGCGGCGTGGTTGATGTCCGCTTCGACGATGTCACAGCCCCGTTTTGCCCAGGCCTCGCCTTTGCGGGTCTCGCGAACGACACCTCGGACGGGCTGGCCAGCGGCCAGGAGGTTGTGCGCCACCTCCCCGCCCACATTGCCAGTAATTCCAGTCACTACAAACATTTTTCTCTAGACCGTTCGTGCTGTCTGCGAGCGTTTAAAGCGATACCCTCAGCTCTTGAGGAATGCCAGCAGGTCGGCGTTGATCTTGTCCGCGTGCGTCGTAGGCATGCCATGCGGAAAATCTTTATATGTAATCAGTTTCCCATTCTTCAGCAGCTTTGCCGACTTCGGGCCAGCCGCGACATAGGGAACGATCTGGTCGTCCTCGCTATGCATCACCAGCACCGGAATCGTGATCTTCTTCAGGTCTTCGGTAAAGTCGGTCTGCGAGAAGGCCACGATCCCGTCGTAGTGAGCCTTGGCGCCGCCCATCATCCCTTGCCGCCACCAATTTGCGATTGTGGCCTCCACGGATTTCACTCCTGGGCGGTTGAATCCATAGAAAGGGCCCTCCGGCAGGTCGCGATAGAACTTCGATCGATTCGCGGCAAGCTGCGCCTGCAGATCGTCAAACACTGACTTCGGCAAGCCCTCGGGATTGGCATCCGTCTTCAACATCAGCGGCGGCACGGCGCTGATAATCGCGGCCTTGGCCACATCCTGTTGCCCACGCCGGGCGAGATAACGCACGACCTCACCGCCGCCGGTGGAGTGCCCGACGTGGATCGCATTTTTCAAATTCAGATGCGCCGTAAGCGCGGCCAGGTCATCGGCGTAGTGGTCCATATCGTGGCCGTCGGCTACTTGCGACGAGCGCCCATGCCCACGGCGGTCATGCGCGATGACGCGATAGCCCTTGCTGAGAAAAAACATCAGCTGGTTGTCCCAGTCATCCGCCGAGAGCGGCCAGCCATGGCTGAACACGATCGGCTGCCCCGAACCCCAGTCTTTGTAAAAGATCTCAACGCCTTCTTTGGTGGTGATAGCAGGCATACAGAAGACTCCTTCGACACTCGATTGATACTCGATGAATGCCCGCCCATTAGATCACATCGGCTTGTGCAAAAAAGGGAGGCCGCGATTCCAAAGGGCAAACCGACGTATCTGGAGTCGCGGGCGAGAACGCTCGACGTTCTCGGACTACTGGATCACCCGGTATGCAACGTTGCTCTTGAGCGTGCCAGTTGGTGTCGTCACTTCGACGGTGCCGGTGCTGGCGCCGGACGGGACCACGGTTTTGATTTCGGAACCCGACACGACCTTGAACGTAGCCTCAATCCCGTTAAAGCTGACGTTGGTCGTGCCCGTCAAACCCGTCCCCAGGATAATAACTTTGGCCCCGAGCTTGCCGGAGGTTGGCTCTGTCTCAACGAATGGGCCGAGGCCCGTCGCCAGGCTGAAGATCGTGCCGGAACCGCTAGAGCCCCCCGCCAGTGTCGTCCCGTAAAAGTTCCCATTGGTGGACTGCAGCAGCCCTGCATAGGGGTTCGCGCCGTCGGATGCGTCGAAGCTGTGGAGAGTAGTCAGCGCGCCACCTGGTGTAAGTTCGAAGAGCATGCCACAGCTGTCGAAGTTACAGTTGGGCACGGCGTTCCCGCCGAATTCGGTTGTCAGGTAGAAATTGCCGTCGGTGGCTTGTATCAAGTTACTGGAAGGACCGATGCCGTCAGTGCCTTCGAAGCTGTATAACACGGTCAGCGTACCCGCAGGCGTGACTTTGAAGACCGTCCCGTTGCCGTTGCCGCCCACAGCAGCTGTCCCGTAGAAATTTCCGTCACTGGCCTGGATGAGTCCGGCAGAAGGGGATTCGCCGTCGGTTCCGTCGAAGCTGTGGAGAGTAGTCAGCGCACCCTTGCTGGTGATTTTGAAAACCGTGCCATAACCGTTGGCCCCGCCTTTGGAAGTCGTGCCGTAGAAATTGCCGTCGGCGGCTTGTAACAATCCGGCGAAAGGAAATTCGCCGTCAGCTCCACCGAAGCTGTGCAAAGTGGTCAGCTTGCCCTTCCTGCTGATCTTGAATACCGTGCCGCAGCCGTAGTCATCGGGACAGAGATTGTTGGCTCCGCCATCGTAGGTGGTTCCGTAAAGACTTCCGTCGGTGGCCTGAATCAGCCCGCCGTATGGCGAAAAGCCATCGGCTTCGCTGAAGGTGTAAAGGGTGGTTAGCTTGCCTTTTTCGGTGATCTTGAAGACCGTGCCCCAGGTGTTCCCCTGGGTAGTCGTCCCGTAGAAGTCTCCGTCTGTAGCTTGTACCAATGGGCCAAAAGGGAAGGCATCATTGGCGAAGTTATACAGGGTGGTGAGCGCGCCCTCGGGTGTGATTTTGAAGACGGTGCCTCCGCTGTTGGCGCCGCCATACTCGGTGACCCCGTAGAAGTTTCCGTCAGTGCCCTGGATGACAGGTGCCCAGGGTGCAGAACCGTTCTCCCCGTTGAAATTTGTGAGCGTGGTGAAGGTTTGAGCAGGGGAGGCAATCGCCGCCGCGACAAACAACACAAGGGCCACGCAGGCCACCGCAAGTGAGCTTAGAGATCGTAGCTTGATCATTGGGAATTCTCTATGTGCGAGTCTCAACGATTCACGTAACTCCAAAACTCCAGAAACGAAAGCAGGCTGGCTACGAGGAGTGCGCTGGTGTCATATACCCGTCGTCGGACGGATAAGATTGTCTCCCCCGTGTCAGGAGCTGTCAATCTGCAACATTCTGCGATAGACGACCTTGAGCACCGCGACTAAAGATCAATCTGTACGTCGCTGAGGATGGTGCGGAGCCAGGCGCTTTCTCCGACCAACACCTTGGAACGAGGAAGCCTCTGCTCAGCCCCACGAACGCGGTATGAAAAGAAGGCAGTTCGGCGCACGGCGCGGTCAAATTCTGTGGTGTGTGTGCAAAGTTTTGGATCGGGTGTTCTTTGTTTCGAAAATACACGATGCAGGGTATCGAAGGCGGCGGCGGGAACCGCTATACCGGATATGTGGATGAGTACAAATCGTCGCTGAGATCGTCGTCTGAGAGAGAATTCAGTGCTGCGAGAGAGCTCAGTCGAACGTCGAGAGGGAACATGATGCGTCATATTGCAATTCGGTCGGCTTTGGTGGCTTTGTTTATGTGCGCGATGGCCGCAGTTTCATTTGGCGGAGTAGCGGTATCGATTACGGTCGCGCCTCCGGTGCTGCCGGTTTATACGCAGCCGGTTTGCCCCGGTGAGGGGTACATCTGGACTCCGGGATATTGGGCTTATAGCTCGGGCTACTACTGGGTCCCGGGCACGTGGGTAGAAGCTCCTGAAGTGGGCTTTCTGTGGACTCCAGGATACTGGGGATGGGGCAATGGCGGGTATCTGTGGAACGCCGGCTATTGGGGGCCTGAAGTTGGCTTCTACGGTGGCATCAATTATGGATTCGGGTATGCAGGCTCGGGCTATGCGGGTGGATATTGGAGTGGAAATAATTTCTTTTACAACCGCTCCGTGAATAACGTAAACGTCACGGTGATTCATAACGTTTATAGCAAGACGGTGGTAGATCGTGGCAGCCGCGTGGCGTATAACGGCGGGCGCGGCGGGATCACGGCGCGTCCTACGGCGCAGCAGGAAACTTTTGCTCGCGAACACCACGTTGAAGCGACGGCGGCGCAACGCCAGCACGAGGAGATGGCTCGCGGTGATCGCAGTCAGTATGCTTCGGTGAATCATGGGCGTCCGGCGGTGATGGCATCGGCGAAGCCGGGGGAGTTTAAGGCTCGGACGGAAGCGGCTAGAGCAACGGCTAAGCCCAGCGCGGCTCGGCAGGCGAAGGCGGCTCCGGTGCGCACGGCTAAGCGGACTGCTTCTGCGCATGAGACGAAGCCAGCTGCGGAGCGCAGCGCGGCGAAGACGGCATCTGCACGTGAGGCGAATACGGCCGCTGAGCGTAAGGAAAAGTCTGCTGCGCGCGAATCGAAATCCGCAGAAGCGAAGTCGGCAGAATCGAAGCGTGCGGTTGAGCATGCCTCCAAACCGGTAGCGAAGCATGAGTCGAAACCGACGGCGGCGCATGCGTCTAAGCCGGAGAAGCCGCGTGAAACCAAGCCGACGGTAGCACACAACTCAAAACCGGTTCAGACACACGAATCGAAGCCAGTGGAGCAACGTGCTGCCAAGCCGGAGAAGACTGAGTCGCGGCAGGAAGTGGCGCGAGCGTCGAAGCCGGCACCTATGCATGAGTCGAAGCCTGCTCCGGTGGAGCATGAATCTCGACCGCAGGCGGCGGAGCATGCCGCTCCGGCGGAACATGCTAGCGCTCCGCGGGAAGCGAAGCCTCCGAAATTTTGAGGTCTCTATAAGGTCCGATGTAATGGGCGGGCGGTCCCTTGGCTACAGGCAAGGGACCGCTCTTTTTTCGTGCCTTTGCGCAGAGTGGCAAGGGCTAGACGCAAGGTCCCTCGACTGTGTGACTGCTTCGCTTCGCGAACCTGTCGCTTCGCTCGGGATGACAGGGTGGTTGGCTGGCGCTACGTGTGATTTAACTTCGGCTGGTAGACGGTCCAGCCGTTCGCTAGCGCGACTTCTTTTAGGTTGGGGTTTGGGTTGATGGCGAAGGCGTGTTTCGACAGGGCTAGCATTTCGCGGTCCCAGATGGCGTTGCCGAAGGCGCAATCGGGCGGGGACTTCAGGACGGAGCGGATGGCTTCGGGCTTGCCGGGACCGCTGGGGACTCTTAATAGACGGTCGGTGATGATTCCATTTTCTACAACGGCTTCGGCGGCGAGAATGTGATCGTTTGGGATGCCGAAATATTTCATGCCGGAGCGGATGATCCAATGATTGGACGAAGAGACGGCCCAGACATCGCAGGCGTTGGCGTGGAGGCGTTCGATTAGTTCGCGCATTTCGGGGAAAATGTTGGGGGCGATGGCTTTCGCGAAGAAAGTGTCGCAGGCTTTTTGGACTACTTCTTCGGGCAGGCCGTGATGCATGGTGGCCATCTCCCCGCACATGACGTCTTCGGCGACTTTGCCGGCACGATATTCGGCGTGGCGTTGGCGCATCGCGTCGGCGATCTGCTGAGAGACAAGGCCTTGTTGCATTTCCCAGGAGAAGAAGCCTTCGCCGGCGTCTCCGGACCAGAGGGTGCCGTCGCAATCGAAGGTGGCGGTTTTCGGGCGGAGGGTTAGGACGGCTTTTATGAAGTCGGATTGCTGGGGAGTGAGGCTGCTCATTTTTATGGGGCCTTGTTTTGTGGATTGTCGCCAACTGCGGATCCCTCGCTTCGCTCGGGATGACAATTCAAACTAATAAAAGTGTAAATGACGAATGGGTTCGACTTTCACAACGAGCTTGGCAGCTAGGGCGAGGGAATCGTCGACAGGGCGGCGTACTGATCTGGGGTGTCGACGTTCATCGCGACCAACGGGTCATTTACGGGGACGTACTCGATTTCGGATTCGTGGGCGTGCTGGACTTCGCGGGCGTTTGAAGTTGCAGGCGCTTCAAGGAATGATTCCAGCATTTCGTTGGCGATGAGGATGGGGTGTCCGTGGCGGGCTTGATATTCGGGAATTACGGCCCACTTTCTTTTCGCGATAGCTCGCTCGAATGCTTCCTGCAGTCGTTCGATGGTTGCGGGGCTTACGGGAGGGCGATCGACCAGCGTGATCATGGCGGCGTCGCGTCCGCGGTTGCGGACCTCTTGCAGTCCGGCTCGCAGCGAACTGAATTGGCCCTGGTCGGGATCGGGATTGATGACGAGGGACGCGCCGTTGGCATAGGCAATGGGCGCGATTGCGTCTTTATTTTTTCCGGCTACTACGAGGACTACGTCCACGTAGGGGAAGAATAATTTAATGGCGGCGGACAGGAAGGTGCCGCCAGCGGCCGATTCTGGCGGCCAGGGCAGAAGGGCTTTGTCGCGTCCCATGCGGGTGGATTCGCCGGCGGCGAGGATGATTCCGCAGAGGTCGGGCGGTTGGGGCATGCTTGGACGATAGCAAAGTGAGGCAGCGATGCCAAGGAGTCGGCGTCAGCTGAAGGTGGGGAGTTTTACGAGGTCATCGTTGGGGACGCGTTCTACGGGGTTGCCGGCTTTGCGCCAGGCGCGCAGACCTCCAGCGATGACGAAGACTTTGAATCCCAGTTGCTGTAATTGTTGCGCCACACGGGCGCTGGTGGCTTCGCGCTGTCAAGTGCAGTAGAGATAAATCTCTTGTTCCTTGGGGAGGTGCTTGATTTCTTCGACGAGGTTGTTGGGCTCGAGGCGGATGGATCCGGCGATTCGTTCGGAATCGGCGTCGTAGTAGCCGTGGCTGCGGACATCGGCGATCAGCATGTTCTGCGCTGCATCGGAGGCCAGACGCTTGGCCAGGTCTTCGGCGGGAACGCGCGGAATAACGTCGAGCAGGCGATACTTGCGGTAAATCCAGAAGCGATAGGAGATGAAGGCGACCAGGCCGATGGCGAAGATGACTTCGGCGGCGGAACCGGCGGAGCGCAGGCCGCGTGTGATGGCGCGAAGGGCGTCGCTGAAGAGGAATCCGGCGAAAGCATAGGCGGATACGTAGAAGAGTGCGCCCAATGCGTCGTATTCGAGAAAGTCGCTGAGTCGCATCTTCATGCTTCCGGCCAAGGGCGGAGACATGCTGTTGATGCCGGGAATGAATTTGGCGAAGAGCAGCGTCTGCTTGCCACGACGGTAAAAATATTCGGCCGAGCGCAGAATGCAGGTTTCTGGATTGGCGGAAAGGCGGCAGAGAAAGCCCAGGAGTGCCCATCCGCTATACCGGCCGGTGAAATAGAGAATCAGGTCGCCGCAGACCAGGGTGACAACGGACACGGAAACGACCAGGTAGAGGTGAAGGTGTCCGAAGGCGGCGACGGCTCCTGCAGTGAGGATGGCAATCGCGGCGGGGAGCGGGAGACCGATGGCCTCGGCGAAGCAAACCATGGCCAGGACCATGTAGCCGTGGCGCGAGATGATGGACAGGAGATCGTTCATCGGGGAACTTTTTTAGTATAGCGAACGGTGGCAGCGCTGTGATTCAGTCTGTTTGATTCAAATTAACCTGGTTGGGACGCAATAATCGGGACGCAATAATGGCTGGTTCGGGGCGCGGGTTGCATGGGTCCTTCGCGCCGCTCAGAATGACAAAGCTAGCAATCAGAAAACCGACCGACTATTTTTCTCTGGCTACCACGAATTCTGGGGCCCAGAGGAGGGCGCGCTTGATTTCGGAGTCGGGGAAGGTGCAGATGGCCTGGCGGGCGGATTCGGCGTATCTGGTGGCTTCTTTGGTGGCGTATTCGAGGGAGCCGTAGCGATTCAGGATGGTCAGGATATCGGCGTGGGTCACGCCGTTGAAGGCGCGGTCGTGGAGGACGGTTTCAATTTGCTTGCGCTCGGCAGGGGTGCAACGCTCCAGCGCGTGAATAACGGCCATCGTCGCTTTACCCTCACGCAAGTCGCTGGCTACGGGCTTGCCCAGCACGCTCTCGGATGCAGTGAGGTCGAGTACGTCGTCTACGATCTGGAAGGCCAGGCCTAGCTGGCGTCCGTATTGGCCGAGGCGGTCTTCCTCTTGTTCGGTGGCTCCGCCTAGAATTCCTCCGACGCGCATCGACACCGAAAACAGGCATGCGGTCTTGCGGTAGATGAGGTCGAGATGTTCCTGGAGCGAGATGAGTTGGCCGAGCTTCTCCATTTGGAGGAGTTCGCCTTCGACCATTTGCTGGGTCAGTTCGATGAGGACGTCGAGGATGCGGAAGTTGCGCTCCTGCACGGCGATTTTGAAGGCCTGCATGTAGAGCCAGTCGCCGGCGAGAACGCACATCGAATTTCCCCACTGCGTGTTGGCGGCGGGACGGCCGCGGCGGATCTGAGCTTCGTCGATAATGTCATCGTGAACCAGGGTCGCCGTATGGATGATCTCGACAACCGTGGCTAGTTTGACGGCGCCTTCGCCTTTGTAATCGAAAAGTTTAGCGGAGAGAAGCAGGAGGGCGGGACGGATTCTCTTGCCGCCTCCGGCACGCAGGTACTCGCCGATCTCGGTGATCGCGGCTACGTTCGAGACGGTGTCGCGTCCGAATTCTTCTTCGATGGCGACGATGTCGTCGCGAAGAAGATCGAAGATTTCTTTCCCGTTAATGGTCGTCGTAGTAGCCAAGTTCGTGCTTGCTCCGGTGAATCAGTTGCTCCGGTAATTCGTGAACTGCAGGTCGATGCCGAAATCGCGCCCTTTGACCATCGCGATTACTTCTTGCAGCGTGTCGCGGTCTTTACCGCTGATGCGGACTACGTCGGCCTGGATCGAGGCCTGAGCTTTTTTCTTCGAATTCTTGACCAAGGCCACGATTTCTTTCGCCTTCTCGATGGGGATGCCTTGCTGCAGGGTGATTTTCTGTTTCACACTGCTTCCCGCGGCGGGTTCGACGGCACCGTAAGTCAGGCCTTTGAGCGACACTCCGCGCTTCACCAGCTTGGCCTGCAGAATGTCGTTTACCGCTTTGAGCTTGTATTCGTCGGCGGAGTGCAGGGTGATGGCGTCGGTGCCTTCCATGGCGATTGTCGACTTTGAATCTTTCAGATCGAAGCGGGTGGTGACTTCTTTGGTCGCTTGCTGAATGGCGTTTCCGACCTCGGCTAGATCGATTTTGCTGACGATATCGAAACTGTTATCGGGCATGGAAATATCACGATTAAAGGCGTCGAGCGATGCCTGGTTGAGGTTCCAAAATCAGTGGATCGCTAGCCCCGAATGTGTACCTTTGAGAGTAACAGAAGAGGGATTTTATGGGCAGGGTGGAGTGCGCAGTTGCGGCGGAAGTGAGCAGAGGAGCAGGAGATCCCTCGCTTTGCTCGGGATGACAGGTTTAGGAAAGATTGCGCGGCAAGTCGTCGCGAGGACAGAGTGGGAGCGGGAGATCCCCCTCGCTTCGCCCGGGATGACAAGATCTGGTGCGAGATTTCTAGAGGTTGAAGAAATTGTTGAAGTTCTTTGTGGTTTGCTCGCCTATCTTTTCGGCTGATTGATTACGCAGTTCGCCGATTTGGCGAGCTACTTCTTTTACGAACGAGGGTTCGTTGCGCTTTCCGCGATGCGGGATGGGGGCCAAGTAGGGTGAATCGGTTTCGATCAACATGCGGTCGAGAGGGACGATTTGAGCGGCGTCCCGGATGGTTTGGGCCTTTGGGAACGTGATGTTGCCGGCGAAGGAGATCAGGAAGCCTAGATCGAGGCCTCGCTTCGCGTGGGCGACGGTACCGGTGAAGCAGTGGAGGATTCCGGCTAGGCCGGTTGGGGTCCAGTGGTCGCTGATCATCGTTAGACAGTCGTCCCAGGCGTTCTCGCTGTTTTCGGAGGGACGGCAGTGGATGATGATGGGGAGATTTTCTGCTTTCGCTAATTCCATTTGGCGCAGGAAGACTGTTTTTTGTATCTCTCTTGGGGAGTGATCGTAGAAATAGTCGAGGCCGATTTCTCCCCAGGCGATCACTTTGCGATTCTGCGCCCATGTCGCCAGTTGTGCGTAGGCTTCTTCGGTGGCTAGATGGGCTTCGTGGGGATGGATTCCTAGGCTGGCGTAAATCTTTGGGTATTCTTTTTTTCCGTCGTACTTTTCGGCTAGGTTGATGCCGCAGTTTGCCGTATCGGGGCCTTCGCCGTTTCCTATGGCTAGATAGGCTTCGACTCCTGCTTGCTTGGCGCGAGCCAAGACTTCGTCACGATCGGGGTCGTAGCGGGTGCCTTCCAGGTGGGCGTGGGAGTCGATGTACACTAGCTTCTGTTATTTGAGGCGCGTGCCTATGGGCACGTCTTCCAGGAAACTGGCCAGCACTGGCTTACCGCCTTCGGGCGAGGCGGCAACGATCATTCCGTTTGATTCCAGGCCGCGGAGTTTTCTGGGAGCCAGATTCGCTACGATGACTACCTTGCGGCCGATCAGGGCTTCGGGGTCGTAGGCCTCGGCGATTCCGGCTACTAGCTGACGGACTTCGGTTCCCAGGTCGACTTCCAGACGTAGGAGTTTGTCTGCGCCTTTGACTCGCTCGGCGGTTTTTACCTGAGCTACGCGGAGTTCTACTTTCGCGAAGTCGTCGATGGTGATTTTGCCGTCGGGGATTGGGGCTGGTGGCTTCGCGGTTTTTTCTGCTGCGGCGGCCTCACTGGCTTTTGGAGCGGCCGGTTCAGTGCTCGACGCCACAGTTCCGGCGGGGCGTTCTTCCATTTTCTGCATCCTCTCTATGGCTGATTTGTCGGCTCGGGGGAAGACGGCTTTTACTTCGCCGAGTTTGGTGCCCAGGGGGAGTTGTCCCCAGTGCAATTGTTTCAGGTCGAGATTCTTGATTTCTCCGAGGCCGATCTGCGCCCAGATTTTTGTGGTGGCTTCGGGCATGACGGGATGAGCCAGGGCGGTGACGATTCGCAGGGCTTCGGCGCTGGTGTAGAGCACGGTCGCCAGCCGGGCGCGGCTTTCTTCATCTTTCTTTTCGTCCAGGGCCCAGGGTTCGTTTTCCACGATGTATTTGTCGACGGCGGCGACTAATCCCCATGCTATTTCCAGCGCTTTCGAGAATTGAAATTGATCGAAGGCTGCGCCGTAGTCGGCGATGGTTTTCTTCGCCGCCTCGGCGATCGCGGCGTCGGCTGCGCTGTGCGCGGTGTTCGAAGGGTAGGGGATTTCTCCCTTGAAGTAGCGATTGATCATGGTCAGGGTGCGGCTGGCCAGATTGCCGAGGCCATTTGCCAGATCTGAGTTGTAGCGCTGCACAAGCGCGTCGAAGCTGAACGAGCCGTCCTGTCCGAAGACTACTTCACGCAACAGGAAATAGCGGAGCGCGTCGGCTCCGAGGACGTCGAGGATGGTTTCGGTGCGCACGATGTTGCCGCGCGACTTCGACATCTTGCTCTCTTCGAAGAGCAGCCAGCCGTGGGCGGTGATGCTTTTGGGCAGCGGCAATCCGGCGGCGAGCAAAAATGCCGGCCAGTAGACGCAATGGAAGCGAACGATTTCTTTGCCGATCATGTGGACGTCGGCGGGCCAGTATTTTTCGAACTTGCTGGTATCGCTCTGGCCATAACCGAGCGCGGTGATGTAGTTGGCGAGCGCGTCGAGCCAGACGTAGATGACATGCTTCGGATCGTCCGGCACAGGGATGCCCCAGGTAAAGGTGGAGCGGCTGATGGAGAGATCGCGGAGGCCTCCGCGAACGAAGGAGAGAACTTCGTTGCGGCGGGTATCAGGACGGATGAAATCGGGATGCTTGGTGTAGAGGTCGATCAGTTGATCCTGAAAGGCCGAGAGCTTGAAGTAGTAATTTTCTTCGTGGACGGTTTCGGTGATGCGTCCACAATCGGGGCAGGGATCACCGGGACCGATGCCGTCGACATAGGCTTCGTCGGAGACGCAATACTGGCCGGTATAGGTGCCTTTGTAGATGAATCCGTTATCGCGAATTTTGCGCCAGAGGGCTTGCGCTCCCTGCTTATGGCGATCGGAGGTGGTGCGGATGTAATCGTCGTAAGTCAGGCCCATGCGATCCCACAGGGCACGGAACTCGGCGGAAATTTCGTCGGTGAATTGTTGCGGTGTTTTGCCGGCGGCCTGGGCGGCGCGCTCGATCTTTTGTCCGTGTTCGTCGGTTCCGGTGAGGAACCAGGTGTCGTCGCCGAGCATGCGATGGCGGCGGGCGATGGTGTCGCAGGCGATCGTGGTATAGGCGTGGCCGATGTGCGGGTGCGCGTTTACGTAATAGATCGGGGTCGTGATGTAAAACTTCTTGCTCATTCTTATGCCTTGCTGCCTTATGCCTTGCTAGCCGGTGAATCAGTGATTTTAACAGCCGAGAGTGGGATCGGAATTTTCGCTCGGCAAATTACGCGGCGGGAGCTTGATTCGGCGTTGTTGCATTCGATGCCAGATCGGCAGTTTCGATTCCTATGTGCGCCAGATGATGAAGCATGTGGGCGAGGTAGTCGTCGAATACGAACTCCAGCGTCATCGGTTCGGAGTTGGCCACTCGCAGCGTATTTGACCACGCGGAATCGGGAACGGACTCGGCGGCCGCCAGCAATTGTTGATTGAAAGCTTTCCAAAGATTGATGAGTTCGTTCCAGTCGCGGCTTTGATAGCGATGCGCGGCGACCCAGCGGTTCTGCTCGTATCCCGGCATGGCCAGGTCGTTTTCGAATTGCGCGCGAACGATGCGTTGGTGATTATTCGCCGCCGAATCTAACAGGTGCCCGAGCTCTTCTTTCGGAGACCAGGCCGAAGGCGTTGCTTTGCCTTCGACCTTGTCTTTTGGAAGTCTCTCAAGACGAATTGGCACGCGCTGCAGGAATTCGCGCAACGAGTTGAGGGCTGGCATTCGTCCTCCCTACTTTTGCAGCTCCGTCAGTGCTGCCAGTACTTCGGCGCTGTGCTGGTTAGGATTCACTTCCGTGAATACCTTCACCACTTTGCCGTCGGGATTGATGATGAAGGTGTGGCGGGCGGCGACCTGCGTGGTTCCGAAACTCATTACCGAGTTGTAGGCGGTGGATACTTTGTGGTCGGTGTCGGCCAGCAGTTTGAAGTTCAATCCTTCTTTGGTGCAGAACTGCTTGTGCGAATCGGCGCTATCGACGCTGACTCCGAGGACGACGACTTTTTTCGCTTCGTATTGCGCTTGATCGCGTTGAAAGTTGTGCGCTTCGATGGTGCATCCGCTGGTGAAATCTTTGGGGTAGAAGTAGAGGACGACCCATTTGCCGCGATAGTCTTTCAGGCTGACCGGTGCGCCCTCCTGCGAGGTGAGGGTGAATTCGGGCGCCGTCGATCCCACGGCGGGAGTTGAATCCGCAAAGAGCGGAACAGTTAGCGCGAAGAGGGTGATGCAGAGTGCTAAGGTTCGTAAGACTTTCACTTTGTTCGTTCTCCTGATTGAAATTGCGCGGGCGACTGAAAACTTGCTTGAGCAGGCTCAAACCAGCTTCTCATCATTGATGCCTTCGTGGCGAATGCCTTGATAGTGAATCCCAGTTCACGGCTTTGGCTCGCTTCGAAGATATTGCTGGATTGCTTCCTGCATGATGGTGCGGAGGGGGACTTGCTTGGACTCCGCTAGAATTCGGCAATCTTCGTATTCTGGAGCGTAGTTGGAGACGGTGCCGTTCATGTTTGCGATCTTGATACGCACAGGGCCCCAGCTGGTGTCGACCGTTTGCCATCTCCGGGAGAGCTTTTGGCGCCGCTCTTCACGGCGGCGGACACCTAACGTCGTGGTCTCGGCGAAGATTGTTTTTGTCAGACGATTCGCGTCTTCTGTTATTGCCAGGACGGTCAGCAATGCTCCGGCACGGCCTTTCTTCATTTGGATGGGCACGCTGAAAACGTCGAGCGCGCCTTCGGCCAGCAGGCGCTCCATGGCGTAAGCGAGGACTTGCGGGCTTAGATCGTCGAGGTTCGCTTCCAGAATCGTGATCGTCTCGGTCGACGAGTGGGCATCGTGCCTGGCATCGTGCTTCGCATCTACTCTTGCCGCTGACTCTCCTATAGTCAGGCGCAGGAGGTTGGGGTGATCGGGGAAATCTCGGGTGCCTGCGCCGTATCCTGCTTTCGCGATGGTCATGGATGGAAAGTTGGCGAAGCGCGTGGCCAGCGTTCTTACGATCGCTGCTCCGGTGGGTGTGACCAGTTCGACTTGCGGGCCAGAGGAGTAGACGGGTGCATCTTGCAGCAACTTCAGCGTCGCCGGCGCGGGGACGGGAAGGGTGCCGTGGGCGCATTTTACGGTGCCTCCGCCGACGTTCAGCGGCGAGCAGATCCATTGGTCGATGTTGAGTGACTCGGCTCCGACGGCGGCGCAGACGATATCGACCATGGCATCGACTGCGCCTACCTCATGGAAGTGGACTTTTTCGATGGTCGTGTTGTGGATCTCGGCTTCGGCTTGGCCAAGGGCTTCGAAAATTTTGATGGCGGTGGCTTGGGCGCCGGGACTGATAGCCGCTTTTTCTATGATTGTTCGAATTTCGTTCAGGCCGCGACCGTGTTCATGCTTGTGGTCATGCGAATCATGCTCGCGGATGATGGTGCGAATGACTGTGTGAATGCTTGCTATGCTGTGCGATTGACACTTCGCGAGGCGCGTCTTTTTCGCCGTTGGCGTAGACATCGACTTTAGTAGCTGCGATTCCGCTGCGCATTACGCGCGAGATTTCCAGGCGTGCGCCTATGTTTAGCGCTGCGACCGTGTCTTCCAGGAGTTTGGGTGGGACTCCGGCATCCACTAGAGCGCCCAGAAACATGTCGCCGCTGATGCCGGAAAAACAGTCGAGGTAGGCTAGGCGCATGGGAGAAATCTTTGCTGGTCGCTCGTCGTTTTCAGTTTTCATCATAGGGAAGGCCGCCAGACGCGTCAAACACGGCTTCAATGGTGAGTTTGTTAGAATCACTATTCTTTTAATCACAGTTCCTCAATCACTCAGGGGCATTCTTGTATCGATACCTGGAACTTCGGCTGATCGAACATTTGCGCGCGTTTCTCCTCCGAAATTACGGGGTGGAAGCGGCGAACATCGTGGTCGAGCAGCCTCCAAAAATTGAGTTTGGCGAATTTGCGCTGCCGCTGGCTTTTGAGCTGGCGAAGAAGCTGCGCAAGGCTCCGCGAAAAATTGCGGAGGAGATTGTTGCGGGCGTTGGCCCGATTCCGGGGTTCGACAAGTTTGAGGTCGCGGGCGCGGGATACATCAATGTTCGGGTCAGGCGCGCTGAGTTAGCCGCCGCTTTGATCGTGGACGAGAAACCTGCAACTTCCGTTCCTGCCGGAAAAGTGCTGGTTGAGCACACCAGTATCAATCCCAACAAGGCCGCGCATATCGGACATCTGCGCAATTCCATTCTTGGGGATACGTTTGTCCGGTTGCTGCGTTTTGCGGGCCGGGATGTGGATGTTCAGAATTACATCGACAACACCGGGGTGCAGGTCGCGGATGTCGTCGTGGGATTTCTGGAGATCGAGAAAAAGTCGCGGGCTGAGATCGAGGCGCTGGCGGCTGCTCCGAGATTTGATTATGTGTGTTGGGATCTTTATGCGCGCGTCTCGCATTGGTACGACGCGGACAAGGCGAATCTAGCGGCGCGATCGCGGACGCTGCATTTGATTGAAGCAAGGCAACAACGAGACGGCAGCGATAGCCGATCTGATTTCGGTCGCGGTGCTGCGGCGGCATCTGGAGACGATGGAGCGGCTCGATATTGAGTATGACTTTCTGCCGCGGGAGAGCGAGATTCTTCATCTCCATTTTTGGGATGCGGCATTTGGCAAGCTCAAGCAAGCTGGAGTGCTGACTTATGAGAGCGCGGGTAAGAATGCCGGCTGCTGGGTGATGCGTCGGGCGGGGACTGCAACGGCTTCGACCGCGGAGGGCGCGGAGATTTCAGAAGAAGATCAGAAGGTGATTGTGCGGTCGAACGGGACCGTGGGATACGTCGGCAAAGACATCGCTTATCACATGTGGAAGTTTGGGCTGCTGGGACGCGATTTTGGATACCGGAAATTCTTTCGCTATCCGAATGCCCATGAGTGCTGGATTTCGACGACGCACGGCGACAAGGAGCATCCACATTTTGGCGATGTGGCGGAGATTTATAACGTGATCGATACGCGGCAGTCGGAGGCGCAGAGCACGGTGATTGAGGCTTTGCGCGGGTTGGGACATGACGAGGCGGCGGATCGGTATACGCATTTTTCTTACGAGATGGTGGCGCTGACTCCGCGATGCGCGGCGGACCTGGGTTACGCGCTGAGCGATGAGGACAAGGCGCGATCGTGGATCGAGGTTTCGGGGCGTAAGGGGTTTGGTGTTAAGGCGGATGATTTGCTGGACGCGCTGATTGCTTCGGCGGGCGGGGAAGTGGAGACGCGGCATCCGGAGTTGAGTGATGGAGAACGCGCCAGCATTGCGACGCAGGTCGCGATCGGCGCGCTGCGATATTTCATGCTGAAGTTTACGAAGACTTCGGTGATTGCTTTCGATTTCAAGGACGCGCTGAGTTTCGAGGGAGACACGGGGCCTTACGCGCAGTATGCGGTGGTGCGGGCTTCGAATATTTTCCGCAAGGGTGGATTTGATCCGGAGGCGTTTGTTGGGGATGCGGCCAAGGGCGTCTCAATTGACGAATATTTTTCAGATGATATCTGGGAGCTTTGGGTGGCGGCTTCCAAGACTTCTTACGTGGTGGGTCAGTGCATCGCTACGACGGAGCCGGCTTATCTGGCCAAGCATGCTTTTCAGCTGGCGCAGCTTTTTAACGCTTTTTATCACCGGCATCCCATATTGAATGAGGCGGATGAGGGGCGGAAACGGTTTCTGCTGACGACGGCGGCGGTGGTGCGGCGGGAATTGATTCGCGTGCTGGCGGTGATGGGGATTGATGTTCCTCCGGTGATGTAGGTTCGTTGTTCTAATTTGGCGACCGTATAAAATTTCTACGGTTGGTATCGTGATTGCCTTGTTACTACCCCGGTACGTTTCCCACAGTGAATTCTCAAGATATTGATATAGAATGAGTTATCCAATTTCCCCGTAGATGGCGAATGGCATCCCCCGTGCATTGGATATGGGTGAGTCCAGTTCAGGGACGGCTTTTAAAACGCGGGATTAGTTTTCAAAACTGAGCAATATTTCGGGCAAGGAGCCCTAACCCTACTATGAATCGTACTTCGTTGACCCTAATGCTGGCCGCGACGATGGTCGCATCTATTGGATGTACAACCAAGAACTATGTGCGTCAGCAGACGACGCCGCTCATCACCAAGACGAATGAGCTGGACGACATGACGGCCAAGAATTCGAAAGACATCAAGGACGTCGATCAGCGCGCGCAGGCTGGAATTCAAGCCGTGCAGGCTCAGGCTGCAGCCGTGGACCAGAAGGCTCTGGCGGCGGGAAGCCAGGCTGACAAGGCGCAGATGTCCGCCAATAGCGCCACGCAGCGCGTAGATACGCTGACCAATGCGGTGGTGAATCTGGATAACTATCGTCCAGTGGTCGAGACCGCGGTTCATTTCGGATTCAATAAAGACAATCTGACCAAGGACGCGAAGGACGCGATTGATCAGCTGGCGGCGAGCGTTGCCACCACCAAGGGATACATCATTACGGTGGAAGGCGCGACGGATTCAATCGGCAGCTCCGATTACAACTACGATCTGAGCCAGCGCCGCGCGAACGCCGTGATTCAGTATCTGGCGGCGGAGAAGAGCGTTCCGGCTTACAAGATCTATTTGATTGGCCTCGGCAAGGACAAGCCGGTGGACTCGAACAAGACGGCTGATGGCCGCGCGAAGAATCGCCGCGTGGATATTCGGCTGATGACGAATACCGGTGCGGGTGCGACTCCGGCACAGGCTCCCGCGGCCTCGGGAACGGCTAGCGCTACGCCGCCGTCGCTGTAATTTTCGCTTAGATTTTTCCCTCCTCCCCGGAGGATTGCTAAAGCAGGCCGTCCCGAATGTGGATGGCCTGATTTTTTTTGCCCTGATTTCTTTGGCAAGGATGCCCGTCGCTCCGGCGCGCTGGGAAGGGATACAATACTGGGGTGCGTCGTCTTATTTTGATCGTTGTTTTGGCGCTGCCGGCCGCTCTTGCGCTGGCACAGGACGCTTCTAGCCCGTCGCCTACGGATAAGGCGGCTTCCGACAAGGCGTCTACGGAGAAAGCCGCGGAGCGGGATCGCGAGGCGGGAGAAAGTTCGAGTCGTGAAACTCGAATTGATGTGAGCGCTCCCAAGGATGATGCCAAGAGCCACCCGGAGAGCAAAGCAGCGGTGGCGGGTCTGGACGGCACGGACAATCCCGATGTCAGCGACGTGCAGGAATTCCATCCGTGGAATCCTCTGAAAGCTTCGAAGAATGTGCAGATCGGCGATTTTTACTTCAAGCGGAAGAACTACAAGGCCGCGCTTGACCGGTACAAGGAAGCTCTCTACTACAAGCAGGGCGACGCGGTTGCTACTTTTCGCGTGGGGGAGTGTGAGGAGAAATTGGGGAACAAGGCCGAGGCGCAGAAGAATTTCGAACAGTATTTGAAGGTTCTGCCGGAGGGGCCGTTGGCTAAGGATGCGAGAGCATCCCTGGAGAAGATGGCGAAGGCGCAGTGAGGGCGAGAGTCGGGCCCTCAGCGGCTAAGGTCGCACTCCAAATGCGAAGCTTACGGCATGGCTGAAGCCGTACCCTTCCCGTTCTTGAGTCCTTTCCGTTCTTACTTTTCTACTCGTATGAACTCGCCTGTGGATGCGTTCACGGCTACGCGCAGTTTGGCGGTGGTCCGGTCGGTTCCGTAGATTACGTGCCACTGGAGTTGATTCTCGAGGTGGTTCCATTCGAGGACGTAGAGGAGGGGTGTGTCGGGCTCCTTCTCGAGAAGTTTGTCTCCGCCGTGCTCCTGCGCGGTTGCGAAGGCTTTGTCGGTATCCACTTTTAGAAATTGAACGTTGAAAACCTGCGTGCTCGAATTGCTGGGGCTGTAGGTATCGTCGACGCCGTGGGCAATGTCCTCGTTCGACCAGGTGTAGACCTTGGTAGAGTGCAGCTTTGGAGAGGCGAAACCCACACGCCATTCTCCGGATTTGCCGTCTTTACCTTTCGACTCGGCCGATTCGGCGCGGTAGGGTTGCGCATCGGGCGCCCAGCCGCGGGCGGCGATGTAGCATTTGAAAAGCGCGCTGCTTCCGGTGATGGCTTCGGGAGGCTTTGGTTGCGCGGTTTCGGAGGCAGGCGTTTTGGCAGGCTCCGACGAGCAGGCCGACAGCAACGCGGCTGCTAGAATTGCGGCGAAAGTCTTTATGGCCAGCGGGTTCTTGACGAGCAAGTTTTTCATGTGGTCCACGAAATTCTTTCTGAGTTTTGCGGATCGTCGTTTTGGAAATCATTGTACTGAAGGACGCCCATGGATTCCTATCTAGAACGTCTGGGTCGTGAACTCGAAGAGACAATACAGGGCGTCAGTTCAGACGGGCTGATGCGTGCTCCTGCGGGCAAGTGGAATTCCACGGAGATTCTGGAACATCTCTTCCTGACGTATAAGGGCACCAATTTGGGGTTGCAGAAGTGCCTGGACCAGGACGCTCCTTTGGTTACGCCACGGAAGTGGAAAGATCGCGTGGCTACTTTGCTCGTTGTGGGTGTGGGTTATATGCCGACTGGGCGCACGGCTCCGGCACGCACGGTGCCTCGCGGGATGGGGGCGGAGGAGATTCGCCAGGCGATTCTGGCGGAGTTGCGGGGGATGACGGCGAAACTGGATGATTGCGAACGGCGGTTTGGGGCGCGGGTTAAGGTTCTGGATCATACGATCCTAGGGGCTTTGACGGTGCAGCAGTGGCGGAAATTTCATTGGGTGCACGGGCGGCATCACTTGCGGCAGGTTCGGGAGCGGATAAGGAAGTAGGAGCGGCGGCCGGGCGGCGCCGCCCGGCGCGCCACTCGGACTGAGTTACTTCTTGTCGTTGTTCTTGTCGTCGTTGTCTTTGTCCCCGGATTTTCCAGCGGACTTGTCGGCGTCGTTGTCTTTGTTTTGCGCTATACCGGCCTTGCGAGCTTCTTCCTGCATGTCCGTTAGTTCCTGGCGGGCGGAATCGAGCGATTTTTGTTTCTGTTCGACGTCGCTCTTGTAGGACGTGTCGTCCTTATCGAATTGGGCGGCGTTCCGAAGACGCGTACCGGCGTCGGCGTAGAATGCGGCAGCCTTCAAGCGATATTCACGCTGCTCGAGATCGAGTTCGTGATTCAAGCCATCGATTTTCGCTTGCTGGGCGTCGAGCTTTTTCTTCCACTCGTCGGCAGTTTTCTTCTGCTCAGCCGCGGCCGCTGCGGGATCAACGGCAGGAGCCGTTCCACTTGCGGCGGTAGTTGATTTTGGGTCGGGCGCCTGGCCGACCACGCTCAAGGTTTCGTTGGTGGGAAGATTGTCGTTGTCATAGTGGTGGCTTGCGGAAGCGGTGTCGGGTTTATTCTTGCGAGCCGTCCGCGCGTAGTCACCGAGCGACTGCGCGGAGGCTGCGCCGAGCGCCAAGCTGCACCCCAGGAAAAGCAAGGTGGCGATGGCGGTAAGTTTTGAGTGCTTCATGTCATCATCCTTTCGCAAACCGATTTTTCTTGCGGCTTGCCGGTGCTGGTGTCGTTCGTTCTGAAGATGGTCACTGCTTCGAAAATTCACGGTTTCGAAAATTGATCGTCATCCAAGTCAAGAACCTGTTGTCGCCGCCTGCGACGACGATCCTCCCAGAAAGCTGCCGATGGTTCGATCCAATTGCGCTGCCTCGTGGGCGATGTCGTCGGCCAAATGGCGCCCCAGTTCGGCGTCGCGGCTGCAGGCCAGTTGTTGGGCGTATCCCGAAATCGTGGTCAGGGAAGCGCGCAATCCTTCGGCTAGTTCGGAGGAAACTTCCTGGTGCATTTTTTGATCGTGGCGAATGCGCTCGATGTCGGTTTTGTCGGTAAGCAACAGAGTGGTGCCCATCAGACTCGCGTCCTCGGCAAGTACGGGAGAGGCGGTCACTTCGAGCACTCGATTTTCGCCGCTGCGCGTGAAGTAATTGAGCGCCAGCCCGCGGATCGCCGATTTGCCGGAGAGAGCCGGCGCCAGCGCCTGTTCGACGGTGACTTCGGGATTCAGGAGGCCATCGCCCGACGGGCGCAAGGAGGCGGAGCGAAACAGATCCGCGACGCTGAGTCCGACGGGCGAGGCGAATCCTAGTAATTCACGAGCTGCCGGATTTACCTGCCGCACTAGACCCGCGGTATTGAAGAAGAGAACTCCGCAGGAAAGGTTGGAGAGAATCGCGGAACTCAGCGTGTCGGAGGCTTTGGCTTTGCGGCGCTCCGAAAGTTGTTGGGTCGCGAGTTCATGCTTTTGCTGCTTCAGTTGCTGGATCACGGCGTGGTAGGCGTGCACGGGCAGGCCTTCGGCGGCGAGTGGAGCGTGATTGAGCGATTCGGGCTCTTCGACCAGACTGGAGCGCAAACGGCGAATGACAAAGAGCGCAAAGCCGAATGCGCCGACGGCGGCGAAGAAAAGCAGTCCCATGCGGAGGACGACTGGAT
This sequence comes from uncultured Acidobacteriaceae bacterium, assembly GCA_963807725.1. Classification (GTDB taxonomy): domain Bacteria; phylum Acidobacteriota; class Terriglobia; order Terriglobales; family Acidobacteriaceae; genus Acidiflorens. Next base: position 990,926 of record CAWECL010000006.1, on the reverse strand, counting down.
TGGCGAGCAGGTTCACAGCGCCCTCCAATACCAATGCAGAAGGCGGTTTCCGAAGAGGAATGAGAACAGCGCCATGCCGCCGAGGAAAACGCCAAAAGGCATTTCGTAATAGCGCAGCGCGAGCCGCGCGGAATGCCAGGCACGGCGATGAGCTTCATCGGAGGAAATTTTAGACGCGGCGCGGCGAGCATCGAAGCGGCGGACACGTTTCATCCAGATGGCGAGTACCGTGCTCAGGCCGAATGCCGAACCGGCCAGCGACGCGGCGAAGATGGTTAAGACCGTGAGTTTGGTGCCGAGGAAAGCGCCGATCATGGCCATCAATTTGACGTCGCCGAATCCCATGCCTTCGACGCCACGGGCGCGCAGATAAATGGCGGCGGCTCCGTAGAGGAAGGAAGCGCCAACGGCCGCGCCCAGCAAGGAGTCTGAGAGGGACCACAAACGCCAGGAAATTTCTCCGCGCATGGCGGGCGAGACGAAACCGGGAATGATTCGCGAGGCCAGGTCGTTGACGGGAACGAGCAGGCTGAAAGCGATTCCCAGCGCCAGGCCGGGCAGAGTGAGGGCGTCGGGAAGAAGCTTGGTTTCCGCGTCGGTGAAAATCAGACCAAGCAGAAGGTAGCCGAGGACGGCGCATTTGAGGGCTGAAAACGTGAGGCCAAAATGGAGATAGCAGCCGAGAAAGAGCAGTCCGGTGAGCAACTCGATGATGAGGTAGCGCGGCGAGATGGGCGCATGGCAAGCGCGGCATTTTCCGCGAAGCAGCAGCCAGCTGACTACGGGGAGATTGTGGTAGAGCGGAATGGGATCTCCGCAATGGGGACAAGCGGAACGCGGAGTCACGACGGAGCGGCCGAGCGGCATCCTGTAGATACACACGTTCAGGAAGCTGCCAAAGCACAGCCCGTAGGCGAAGATCGCAACTGCTAGAAAGACTTCCACGTTGGATTAAATTCTGGCTAAGTGCCCATTACGCTTGGGTTTGGAATGATTATATGCCGCTACCGGCGGGGCTTCTAAACACGAAAGTCATTGACCCTTTGCTGGGCTGGATGCGGCTGTAAGTTGTTGTGAGCAGGGGGGAAATGTCTGGTGATGCTCACGCTACCTGGCTGATTTTTTGCTGGCGGGGCAGGAAGACCGAAAATACGGTTCCGGTTGGAGAGCCGTCGGCTCGGCTGCGGACTCGGATGGATCCTCCATGCTTTTGGACGATGCCCTTTGATACCCATAGGCCCAGACCGGTGCCGGTGTCTTTTTTGGTGGTGTAGAAGGGCTCGAAGATCTGGCGGAGATGGGCGCGGGGAATTCCGCTGCCGTTGTCGGCGATGGTGATGCGAACTCCTTCGTTTTGGTGGCCGTTGGAGCGATCGCGACTCCGTGTGACGCGGACTTGCAACGATCCGCCCTCGGCCATGGCGTCGACGGCGTTGACCAGGAGATTGGCCAACAGCTGGCGCACTTCGCCGGAATATCCGTTGATTTCGGGAACGTCCTGGAAACGGCGTGACACCTGGATACGGCGAGCTTCCAATTTGCGGGAATACAACTGCAGAATTTCATCCATGATGGCGGAGGGATTCATGGAAACAGGCGAGCTGCCGTCGCGGACAAATCCCAAAGTTTGTTGGGCAAGTTTGGCGACTCGGCCCACTTCCTGTTCCGCCATGTTCAGGTAAGTTCCGGCGTGGCTGGAATCGTGACGCGCGAGGTAGAGCAGGTTGAGTACGGCTTCCAGTGGATTGTTGATCTCGTGGGCTATCGATGCGGCCAGACGACCTGCGGTCGCCAGCTTTTCACTGCGGCGAACAGCTTCTTCGGACTGTTTCTCGGCCGAGATGTCGCGCGCGATGACTGAACCTCCGACAACCTGGTTCTGCTTGTTTAGCAGGGGAGAGATGGAGAGCAGTACCGGCCAGTGCGCGCCGTCTTTCCGAATGCGCTCGGTACGGTAGGAGGCGACCTGTCCGCCGCTATTGAGCACTTCACCGTTATGCCGCACTTCTTCCAGGCGTTCGGGTGGAGCAAGCCGCATGACTGACATACCCACTGCTTCTTCGGCGGAGTAGCCGTAGAGAACCTCGGCAGCGTGGTTCCAACTCGTGATTGTGCCCTCTTTGTCGGTGCTGAAAATTGCGTCGCAAGAGTATTCGACGATAGCTGCCATCTCGCGCATGCTGCGGTCGGCACGCGATTCCGCCAGCGTTTTTTGACGGGCCATACTGCCGGCGAACATAGCGAGCGAAAGAAAAGCCAGCAACTTTTCCAGGTCACCCGTGGTGCCGATGCGAAAAGCGAAGATGGGAGGCAGAGCGAAGAAATCGAGGCAGGCGGTGGAAACAAGCGAGGAAAAAACCGCGGGACCAAAGCCTAAGAAACGTGCGGTGAAGAGAACCGCTGCCAACAGCAGGGCAAAAAGATGGCGGTGCAGCACGGGGGAAAGAGTCCAGACACTGAGCGCGACCCAGACGGCAATGGCGGCTCCGAGATAATGGCCCCAAGTCGAGTGCCGGTTGCGGACGATCCAGCGCTTTAGGTTGGTGATGGCGTCGGGCATTTGTTACGGACGATGCTGGCCGCGCATTTTGCGGCAGTCTGTCTTTAACTTGCATGTTGCTCTGATGAACGCGTTACCGGTTGGACAGTAAACTGTCACCGTTCCCCTGCAATCCCCTCGGAAAACTGTAGCAGCAGCCGGAGCAGGCGGCAACCGCTCGCGGCACGGCATAGGATGTACGGCTGAGCTAGTTCTTGTGCAGAAATTTGTAGTCGAGGATGGACGCCGCGAGCCCGAACGCGTCTTCGACATTATCCACTGCATCCTTGACGCGAATCAGGCGTCCCTGACAAAGGACGTTGCTGTTTTTCTGGCCGGAGATTTCTTCCGGCATTTCAAAGATCAGTTCCACCAGGGCGTTAGCGGGTAGTTGTTGCGGGCCGTAAAACATCACTCCCGATTGGCTGATGTTCTGAATTTTGCCTTCGTACCAGGTGCTGAGATTCTTGCCGCGATAGCGCAGCGGAATATTCGAGCGCAAGCGGCGGGCGCGGGGCATCCAGGTCGGCTGCTTTTTGTTGGTGCGGCGGCGGACGGTGGTGGTATCGGCGACCGGCTCATCGACCCGATCTCCGCGACGCATCGTCTTCCAGTCATATTGATAGGCGGTGGCGCACACCAAACAGACCTGGTAATACTCTCCACTTGCCGCGCGGCGCGGCCAGGAAAACTCGTGTGAACAGCGTCCGAGCATAAGAACATCCATGAGTTTTTGCGGCATGATGACGAGCAGAGCCCCCGACCGGTGCGACATCTCCATCTTCTGACGGGTCGGGCGATCTGAATAGGTTACTTTCGTGTATTGAGAGCTAAGCCTTATGCTTTTCCATATGGCTGGGAGCAAGGCAACGCGTGCGGGGTTCGTTCTGGCGGGAGGAAAGAGCTCGCGCATGGGCACGGACAAGGCGTTCCTCGAATTTGAGGGACAGACGCTGTTGCAACGGGCGCTGGCGGTGGTGGGAACCGTTTGCGACGGCGATTACACAGCGATTGTGGGTGATCCGGCTAAATTTCGGAGAAATGGAGTTGGCGAGGAAATGGCCGTCGTCGCCGATATTTTTCCTGGATGCGGGCCGCTGGGAGGCATTCATGCGGCGCTTGTTGCTTCGACGGCTGAGCTGAACCTGATGCTGGCGGTGGACATGCCTTTTGTTTCGTCGGAATTGCTGCAGTTGCTTTTTGTGGTGGCGGAACAGAGCGACGCGCTGGTAACGGTTCCTCGCGCCGGCGAGCGGCTGCAGCCGTTGTGTGCTGTTTATCGACGGGGCTTTTCCGCGGTTGCGGAGCGCGCGCTGCGGGCAGAGAAGTACAAGATCGACGCGGCGTTTTCTGGGGTGGAGGTTCGGGTGATCGGCGCGGAGGAACTGGCGGCGGGCGGCTTTTCAGAGCGCAGTTTCTTTAACGTAAATACTCCGCAGGACCGCGCGACGGCTGAAGGCAAGACCTTATAGGTTCCGCTTGAGCCTTATGGGCCTCTCGTGCCATTCTCTTAGGCATGGCTGCTTCGGGCACGGTGGCTCCTTACATTGAATTCAAAGATGTCTCCAAGGCATTTGGGGATCGCGTCATTCTGGAGAACGTTAGCTTCGATGTGTTGCCGGGAGAGATGGTCTGCATTCTCGGACGCAGCGGTGTGGGCAAATCGGTGTCGCTGCACAACATTATGGGATTTCTCAAGCCGGATTCCGGGCGCGTGATTGTTGCGGGCCAGGACATCACCGATTACAACGAAGTCCAGATGGAAGAGATCCGCAAGAAAGTGACGATGGTGTTCCAGAACGGCGCGCTTTTTGATTCGCTGACGGTCGGTGAGAACGTTGCATTTCCGTTGCGCGAAAAGAGAGAGTTGTCGGAGGAACAGATTTATCAGGTGGTGGATGGCTTGCTCGAAATGGTTGGCGTAAAGGAGATGCGCGATCTGCTGCCGTCTGACCTTTCGACGGGTATGAAGCGGTCGGTCGCGATTGCGCGAGCGCTGGCGGCTCAACCGGAGTGCGTGCTTTATGACGAGCCGACCACGATGGTCGATCCCATGATGGGGAATCTGCTGGGGGATCTGATTGCGCGGCTCAAACTGCAATTGCATCTGACGTCAGTTGTGGTTACGCATGACATGCGGCTGGCTAAGAAGTTGGCGGATAGGCTCGTGTTTCTCTATGAAGGGCGCGCGATTTTCTTTGGTCCGTATAAGGATATGGAAAATTCGAAGGAACCGATTATTCATGAGTTCCTGGAGTTGGATGAGTTGAAGCTGGAAGCGTAGCCCATTGGAGCCATTCCCAAGAACGCATATCGATTTTAGGATGTTTATCAGCAGCTTTCGGGGGAGGGCTGTTAACAACGTCCTTCAGCTCTTTAGGTTTTGAGCTGAGGACGTTTTGTTTTTTGCTTGGCTTCGGCAAGACTGGGCAGACAGATTATGAACCACATCGTGAACAACCTGTGGCTCGGCAGTCAACACGACGCCAACGAACTCGTTCGTAATAATCCGGAAAAAATTACGGCGATTCTTAACGTTCGCGGGCCCGACAATTACCAGCCTCCGGGACGAGATCAATCCGCCGAACATTTTGGTAAGGCCTACAAGTGGATTCCGGCTCCCGATAGCGGGATGATTTCCGCGGCGCACACGAAGGAAGCTCTGCTTTGGCTGCAGGAACAGACCGACAAAGGGGAGAGGATTCTGATCCACTGCATGCACGGGATCTCACGTTCTCCGGGCTTTCTGGTCGCGTTTTTGGTGAAGAGTGGAATTTCTTCAAGCCTGGAGGAAGCGAAGGCTCGGGTGGTGGCGCGCCGGCCGGTTTTACCGGCGGTGCAGATTCCGGAGCCGGTTCGGCATGTTGTCTTAGTCTCGGCGCTGACTGGCCTGCCGAATCGGCGAGCTTTTGATGAGGCCCAGCCGAGCCCCTTCCTGGCCATCTGCGACGTCGACAGGATGAAGGCTTTTAACGACGTTTTCGGACCTATCGCCGGCGACATGCTCTTACGACGACTGGGCAAGACACTTGTAGCACTCGGGCTCGTCGCTTATCACAGCGAGAGCGATGAATTTTTGTGTAAGGGAGAGACGCGTGAGGAGCTGAACGCCAAACTTTCCGAGGCTCGGCGGATTTTCGGCAGACCTTTTCCCCTCTATGCGGAGGGACGAATTCAGACCATCGAGGGGGCTGACTTCTCGTTCGGAATTGGCGCAACGGTCGGTGTGACATTGGACGAACAGAAGGCCGAACTGAGCGCGGCAAAAATAGAAAAGGCGCGGAATGGATCGCCGGAGTGGCTGCGCCATCACATAGGAACTTCCGGATTTCAACGCACCGGGTAGGCTTCGTTGCTGGTTCCTGACTAGAATCCCTGCCGAACCAACTCCTTGATGGTGATGGCAGATGATACGGCGGATGATAAGGAATCGCGCTTCATCATTTTCTCGACGTACTTGGCGATCAGATCCGCTTCCAGGTTGATCGCATCTCCTGGTTTTAACGACCCGAGGTTGGTCATCGCGACCGTATGGGGTATCACTGCGATCTTGCAGACGCTTGTCGACCCTGCGTTGTTCTTACTTAGATCCGCGACTGTAAGGCTGATTCCTTCGATTGAGATCGATCCTTTAAATACTGTGTACTTCTCGATCTCAGCGGGGATTTCAATTTTCAGCCACCAGTTATCGGAATCCTCGATCCGATCGAGGGAAATCATCTTGCCTACTCCGTCGACGTGGCCTTGCACGATGTGGCCGCCGAAGCGGCCGTTGGCTCGCATTGATAATTCCAGGTTCACGCGCGCGCCTACGTGGAGCCTCGAGAACGAAGTGCGCATCCAGGTTTCTGGAGCGAGATCGGCGGAGAACGAATTTGGCTGGATGTCGAGCGCGGTCAAACAGACTCCGCTCACGGAGACGCTGTCGCCGGTTTTCAATTCCTTGGGCGTGCTCGTCGCTTCGACGGTGATGCGGCGGTTCTCGCCTTCTTGGTTGATCCTTGCTACGGTCCCGACTTCTTCGATGATTCCGGTGAACATGAGATCCTTCGCTCGCTCAGGATGACGGCACTATGTAGATGACGACGATGTGGGGGAAGTTCCTGCGTAAGGGTCGCGGAGATAACCTTCTACCGCGAAATCGTCGCCGAAGCGGTGCAGCTCGAAACGCTTTACGCATTGCGCTTTTCCGTGCAGGCTCTCGCCGGCGATGAAGGGAACTGCGCCTTCTCCGAAAATCTTGGGGGCGTAATAGAGGAACACTTTATCTACTTCGCCGGAAGCCAGGGCGGCGCCGTTGACCAGGGCTCCGCCTTCGATGAGCAGGCTGGTGATTTCTAACTTCGACAGGGCTTGCATGATGGCGGCGAAGTCGGGGCGCCCGTCGCCGGTTGCGTGGATTTGCTGGACGCGGATGCCTTTCGCTTCCAGAGCCTGCATGGCCTGCGCGTCGCCGGTGGAACAGAGGATCAATACATCGTTTTCGGCGGTCTGGATCACGCGCGATGTCAGGGGAATGCGGAGATAGGAATCCAAAATCACGCGCAGCAGTTTGCGCCTGCGGAGACGGCCGCTGCGGTCGGTTAACAGAGGATCGTCGGCCATCACCGTGCCGACTCCGGCCAGGATGGCGTCGCTTTGATGGCGTAATTGTTGGACGTGGGCTCGTGCGGCTTCACCGGTGATCCAGTGGTAGCCGCTGCGCGCGCCTTCGGTTGCGGGGAGGGATGAGCCTGTCTGGGATCTTGTTTTCTCAGAGTCGGGTTTCGAGGCGTCGGCGATTCTTCCATCGAGGGTCATGGCCGATTTCAATGTGACCAGCGGCTTGCCTTGACGAATGTATTTCGTGAAACTTTCGTTCAGTTTTTTGGCTTCGGCTTCAAACAGGCCGATTTCCACCTTGATGCCGGCGGCTCGGAGCCTGGCGAATCCTTTGCCTGCTACTTGCGGATTCGGATCTTGCATGGCACAAACGACGCGGCTGATGCCGGCGGCGATTACCGCATCGGCACAGGGGCCGGTTCGGCCCTGATGAGAGCAGGGTTCTAGATTCAGGTAGAGAGTTGCGCCTCGGGCTCGCGCTCCGGCTTTTTCTATCGCGAGTACCTCGGCATGTTTTACGCCATCGTAGGTGTGCGTGCCTGCGCCTACTTCGCGGCCCGCGGCGTCAACGATGACGGCGCCTACGGCTGGATTTGGCGACGCCAAGCCGACGCCAGCTCGGGCCAAATCCAAAGCCTTTCGCATGTGACGCTCGTCGAGATGTTTCTCGGGCGACGTTTCAGTCATTTTCACTCGAGTTCATTTTTTGGACAGGCGAGGACGCCCGGCGCTCCGCGTGCGAGTTAAGCGAATAGCGAGTCCACGAATTCTTTGGGATCGAAGGGCAGCAAATCTCCGACTTTCTCGCCTACGCCTACGAAGCGCACGGGTAAGCCTAACTCTCTGGAGATGGCGACTACAACTCCACCCTTGGCGGTGCCGTCGAGTTTGGTCAGGACGATTCCCGTGACTCCGGAGGACTGGGTGAACTGGCGTGCTTGCTGGAGGCCGTTTTGGCCGGTGGTAGCGTCCATGACGAGCAGGGTTTCGTGCGGCGCGCCGGGCACGATGCGCTGGGCCGTGCGTTTCATTTTTTCCAGTTCCTGCATCAGATTTTGCTTGGTGTGCAGGCGACCGGCGGTGTCGACGATGACGTAGTCGGTTTTTCTGGCGGTGGCGGATTGCAGCGCGTCGAATAAGACGGCGGAGGGATCTCCTCCAGCTTTTGTCTTGATCACTTCGGTGCCGGTGCGCTGTCCCCAGATTTCCAGTTGCTCAATGGCAGCGGCGCGAAAGGTGTCAGCGGCACACATCAGCACGGTTTTGCCCTGCGCGCGAAATACCTGTGCCAATTTTCCGATGGTGGTTGTTTTGCCCGCTCCGTTCACTCCAACGACCATGATGACTTCAGGACCGGCGTTCACTTTGGTTAGAGGACGCGAGTTGGTCGAGGAGGTGAGAATCGCGAGCAATTCTTCTTTCAGAAGGCGCTTGAGTTCGGTTACATCTTTGATTTGCTTGCGGTCGGCTTTGTCGCGCAGCTTTTCCAGAACTTCGTGCGTGGTGGTGGTGCCCAGATCGGCACCGATGAGAGTGGCTTCCAGATCGTCCAGCGTAGAACGGTCGATTTCTTTGCCGATGGAGACGACGTCTTCGATCCGCTCGGCCAGGTTCTCGCGGGTGCGCGAGACGGCCTCTTTCATGCGATCGATGAAACTGGGTTTCTGGACTTCGTCCAGGCTGCCGAAGAGAGTTTGAATCATGAAGGGTCCGTAGGGAGATTATATAGGGCGATGGGGCGCGGGCTTTGAGCCTTGGGGGCTTCGAGCTACGGGCAATCAGTTTGGTGGTGGCCCGTAGCGCTGCTTACGTTACCTTACGTTCGGGTGGTTTCTACGGTTAGCGAATCGGGGAGTGTGGGCGACACGTGGATCGGCGGGGCCTGTTCCGCGGGAGCGGCAGGGGTGCCTGGAACGATAGCTTTTGGAATGCGGATGTCTCCGCGATAGAACACCGCCATCAGCGCGGTGACCGCGCGGGGATCTAAACGCTTTCCTGAAAGATTCTCGATGATGCGTAGAGCTTCTACCGGATCGTAGGCTTTCTGATACGGGCGGTTCGTCGTCAGGGCATCGAATGTATCGCCCACGGCGATTACACGGGCCAGCAGCGGGATGTCGTCGCCTTTCAGGCCGTAGGGATAGCCGCGCCCGTCGAGCGCTTCGTGGTGGAGTTCGATACCCGGCAGCATCTCGCGGAGCTGCGGCACCGGGCGAAGAATGTTCGCTCCCTTGGTGGTGTGGGTCTTCATGATTTCGAATTCTTCCGGAGTCAGTGCGCCGGGCTTTTTTAGAATGCGATCTTCGATACCGATTTTGCCGACGTCGTGCAGTTGGGCGGAGATGCGCAGGATCTCAAGGAAACCCGGATCCAGCCCCATTTCAGTCGCGATCAGGAGCGAGTACTTCGTCACGCGGTCGGAATGGCCGCGAGTATAGGGATCTTTTTCGTCGACCGCTCCGGCTAACATCTGGATCGACCCCATGAACAGGTTCTTGTTTTCGTCGGCGGCGCGCTTGAGGTCTTCGACGAATTGTTCGAGTTCTTCTTGCATGGTGTTGAACGTGGTTGCCAGTTCGCCGATCTCGGTGCGGGTTTTCACGTGTACGCGTTGCGAAAAATCGCCTCGAGCCATCGCCCGGCTGGAATGCGCCAGCGTTTGCAGCGGGCTGGTGATGCGGCGCGCAGAAAAGATACTCAGGCCCACGCTAACAAATACCGCCAGGTATGCTAACAGACGCCCGATGTGTTGCATCTGGTAGATGTCGCCATAGGCATCTTCACTCGGCTTCTGCACCACCACGGCCCAGTCGAGCGAGGTAACCGGGCTGTAGGTTCCGAGCATTTCAGTGGCTTCTTTTCCTTTGCCGATGGTGAATTCGCGGGTCGCGGATAGCTGGGCTTTTGAACCTTGCTCCACAAAATTGCGGACGATGTCGAAGTGGGTCATGTCTTGTCCGGTGGCGTATTGTCCGGTGGCAGCGGCGACGAGGCGGCCCTGGCTGTCGACGACGTAGGGCATCAATCCGCTAAGGCTGACTTGTTGCAGGCGGCGGATGAGGTAGTCCATGTCGACGACCGAGCCGATCATTCCGAGGAAGTGGCCGCCGTACATGATCGGCGAACTGACCAGCATGACGATGTGCGCGGATTTTCCGCTGCCGACCATTAAGGGCTGTCCACTATAGACGCGGCCTTCGCGAGCGGCTTGATAGGCGCGCTCGAGTTCGCGCTGAAGAAAAGCGTCGGGCTCGATTCTTCCGGCGGAAACGCCTTTGGCGTCGGAGTTCAGCAAGGTCGCGTAGGCTATGTCGTTCGAGGAGGAAACGAAATTCTCGAGCATGGCCCGCAGTTCGGGCGTCAAGAGTTTGTCGCTGTTAACGTCGGTCCCGTTGGGGTCGGCCAGCATCATGACCTGCATGGAGGACGACAGATTCGAGAGCATCATGCGCAGCATTTCCTGATGCTGGGAAATGTCGCCGGCCAGAGAACGCGTGACCGTATTTTGCAGCAACTTTTCGTTGGTTTTGAGGCGCTCGCGGTTCAGGTGTTCGATCTGCGCCGAATAGAAATACATGGGCAGGACGCTGATGGCGAGCAGCACGCCAAGGATCACATAGAGGAGCGGAATGCGCGCGGGGATGGGAAGCTTTAGCGGCAAAAGGCAATCCTGTCGGCCCAAGTCGGGGATGAGGTGGTCCGTGCTTCCTATTCTAAGTCGGGGTGCGCGGGTGACCTCAGGTGCTCAAAGTACAGCTGTCCGTTACTGAAGTACCCACACTGGTGAGCGAGCGGAGGACAGGTCTCAGCGGGACAAATATCGGTAAACCCTTGTGTTTCTAGTAGGGCTATAATGTTGGCATTGTTGTCCTGGGGTGCTGCATGCGGTCCTTCCACGTTTCCCGCATTGGTGGTCGGTTGCTGGCCATCATCTTTGTGTTCGGCTTTCTCGGAATTTCCTCGCAGGCTTTTGCCGGAAACACTCCACCTCCCAGGCTTACCAAGCAAACACGCGACGAAATCATGCACGCTTTCGATGAGGAGCTGGTTTATGTCCGCACCAGTTTTCCGATGGGAAAGACGGGTTTGAGAATTAAGAACGGAGTCGTGAGTCCTAACGGCGTGGAGTTGCAGCATTTGATGGCGCTTTGGGGTCCGGCTACAAAGCCTGGCGACCGCGCCCGCATCAGCGACGTGATCATCAAGGACGACCACATACGTTTCGAGATCAACGGCGGTCCGATCAAGAAACAGAAGTGGTATCAACACATTCAAATTTCAGGCTCGGCTTCATCTACTCCAGTCGCTCCGGGCGATTCGCAGGCCAATGCTCGCGGCTCATTTGTCGATCTCTACTTTGACAAGTATGTTCCGGAGATGACGGGGCCGCAGCTGAAGGAGTTCCTGTATCCGGTATTTGATTTCGACGCGAAGTCGGCGCTGGATGCGTATCTGGAGACGGTTTCGCCGGCGGTAAAAGCTGCCATCCAGAATCATCATGTGCTGGTGGGGATGAATCGCGAGATGGTGATTTATGCCAAAGGGCGTCCACCAAGGAAAATTCGCGAGAATATGGAAAAGCCCGCGACGGACGGCGACGACCCGGAACAGGTTGGGTTCGAGGAATGGATCTACGGCGCGCCTCCGCAGGATGTGGACTTTGTGCGCTTCATAGGTGACGAAGTGATTCGAGTGGAGACCATGAAAGTCGATGGGCAGAAAATCGTGCGCGTCGACAAGGAAGTGGATCTTGGCGCTCCGACGGTCGCCAAGAAACAAGACGATCTTCGCCCCGCAACTGCGCCGACGCTGCGGCGACCGGGAGAAGAGATGCCGGATTCTGATCCGGAAAACCCTTCCCACACCCAGCCGATCGGAGCGCCGGTGCCGCCGCCTTCGGGGAGTCCGCCGGGACCGAATTTTAGTGGCGGAATGTAATGAGGAGCGGGTCATCTAAGGTCAACACCTCTGACGGCCCAGTCGATTTACACTATTGATGTGAAGATTGCCCTGGGCCAGATCAACCCCACCGTGGGGGATTTCTCTGGCAATGCTGCCAAGATTATTAGTTACTCCCTGCAAGCGCGGGATGCCGGCGCTGGCCTGATCCTTTTTCCCGAACTTGCTGTTTGCGGTTATCCACCTCGCGACCTGGTGGAGAGGCCGTCCTTTGTGGCGCGCTGCCAGGCGACGATCGAGAAGATCGCGGCTGAGACGCAGGGGATTGCGGTGATTTGCGGAACGGTGACTCCGGCGGAAGCTGAGTCTGGCAAGAAGGTGATGAACTCGGCGGCGCTGCTCCGCGATGGGCGCGTGGACTTTATCCAGTCGAAGATGCTGCTGCCGACTTATGACGTTTTCGACGAAATGCGGAATTTCGCTCCGGCCAAGAGCCAGAAACTATTTGATTTTTGCGGCAGCCAGATGGCGTTGACCATCTGCGAAGACGCGTGGAATGACAAACGTTTCTGGAATCAGCAACTGTATGTCGTCGATCCGGTAGATGAACTGGTGCGGGCGGGCGGCAATTTCGTGCTCAATATATCGGCGTCTCCGTTTTGGCTGGGCAAGCGTGAGCTGCGGCGCGACATGTTGGAGGCGATTGCCAGAAATCAGAAAGTGCCGGTCGCGATGGTGAACCAGGTGGGCGGGAATGACAGCCTACTTTTTGACGGATCGAGCCTGGTGATTGCTCCCGACGGACGGGTGATTGCGCAGGGGAAGTCGTTTGAGGAAGACCTGATTTATTTCGACCCGGAGAAGCTTACGGGAGACATGCATCCGCAGGTCGAAACGGAAGAAGGCAGCGCGTACGGAGCGCTGGTGTTGGGGACGCGGGATTACGTCCACAAATGCGGGTTCGAGCGAGCGATTATCGGACTCAGCGGCGGCATCGATTCTGCGCTTACGGCTGCGGTCGCGGTGGATGCCCTTGGGCCTGAGAACGTCATCGGTGTTGGCATGCCGGGGCCCTACTCCTCGCAGGGATCGATCGATGATGCGCGTGAACTGGCGAAAAATCTGAAGATTCGTTTCGAAGTGCTCTCGATCGACGACATTTATCAGGCTGCACGCCAAACGCTGGCCCCGATGTTTGCCGGGATGCCAGAAGATGTGACGGAAGAAAACATTCAGTCGCGGGCGCGCGGCATGCTCCTGATGGCGATTTCTAACAAGTTTGGGGCGCTGGTGCTTTCAACTGGAAATAAGAGCGAATTGGCGGTTGGCTATTGCACCCTCTATGGCGATATGGTCGGCGGGCTCGCGGTAATCTCGGATGTCCCGAAGACGCTGGTGTATCGGCTCAGCGCGTACGTGAATTCGAAACGCAAAGTGATTCCCGAGGCTACTCTTACCAAGCCGCCCTCGGCGGAGTTGAGGCCGGATCAGAAGGATTCGGATTCATTGCCGCCTTATGATGTGCTGGATGTGATCCTTGAAGATTTTGTCGAGGATTCGTATTCGGCGGAACGAATTGCGTTTGTGCATAAGTTCGATCTTGATTTGGTACGGCGGGTGATCCGGATGGTGGAGCGCAGCGAGTACAAGCGGCAACAGGCGGCACCCGGGATCAAGATATCGGCCAAGGCGTTTGGGTATGGGAGAAGATTTCCGATTGCGGCCAAGGCGGAGGATTAGTTCCGCGCGGGCGTGGGTGTCGCCCCGACGGGGCTTCTTCTTTTTTAGCGGGGCTACCCGCCGCTTAAGCCGTGGGCTTTCGTGTCGCGCCGCTTCGCGGCTGGCGTTGAAAGCTTCGTGCTTGTGGGTCTCTGTTCTAAATGACAATTCGCTTCGGTTTTGTAACAATCGAACTCCGAATCCTTATGACAATCTTGCGATGGAACTTACTTAGCGTTTCTCTGTTTATCGGTATCGGCATGGTTCACGGTCAAAGTGCTCCTGCCACAAAAGCGGCAGCCAAACCTACCGAGGCGGCTTCTTCCACCAAAGTGGCAACGGTCCTTCCCAGCGAAGATACCGTCAACTCGTTCTTATTTCGGATGTTCGGCTACGAGCCTACTTTGACCTGGAAGGTGGTTGATATTCGTCCATCGGAAGTGCCGGGATTGGCGGAGGTCTCGGTCGTCGTTACGAATGCGCAGGGATCGAGCCAGAACCGGTTGCTGGTGAGTTCCGACGGCAAGCACGCGATTGCCGGCGACATTATGCCGTTTGGCGCGAAGCCGTTCGACGAGGCGCGCGCCAAGGTGGAGAAAGGCGTCAACGGACCCGCGAAGGGACCTGAAAAAGCGGCGGTAACGATTGTCGAGTTCAGCGATATGCAGTGTCCGCACTGTCAGAAGGCGGCTCCGGTGATCGAGCAATTGGTGGCGCTGGAACCGAATGCCCGCTTCGTTTTCCAGAATTTCCCATTGCCCATGCACAACTGGGCCGAGAAGGCGGCGGCTTATGTGGATTGTGTCGGGCGCGCGTCGAACGATGCGGTGTGGAAGTTTATCCAGAAAACGTTTGACGCACAGACCACGATTACCGAAGCCAACGCGGATGAGAAGCTGAAAGCCATCGCAATCGAGTCGGGCGCGAACGGCGACGAGATCGCAGCCTGTGCGGCGAAGCCCGACACCAAGGCCCGTGTGCAAGCGTCGGTAGCGCTCGGTAAGTCAGTTGGGGTTACGGGAACGCCGACATTGCTGATTAACGGGCGCAGCGTGCCGGGCGGCGAACCGGTCGATGTGTTGAAGAAGATGGTGGACTTTGAGGCAAGCCAGAAATAGATCCAGTGATCAACTCGATGGTTCGATGGCAGGGTGTTATTTGTTGATCCAGATTTCTGGCGCTTCCGTGCGCTCCGAGCTCCGGACTATATAGGGAGTGATCAGTATCAACAGCTCATCGTCCTCTTCCTGACGAGTGTTTTGCGAGGTCAGGACGCCGAATCCGGGGATGTTGGAAAACACGGGCAGGCCGTTCAGGCTCCGCTGATCCGACTGGGATAACATTCCGGCGACTACAGCCGGTTCGCCTTCCTTGATCAGAATCCCACCTTTGAATTCGCGATTCAGAATGTCGGGAATGCCGTTTGTGTTCGTGCTTCCGAGAGTGCGAAATTGCATTTCAAGTTCGAGAGCTATGTCGGAATTGTTGTGAACCAGCGGCTTCGCCTTCATGGTTAGTCCGATGTCTTCATAGTTGATGGACGGAAAGGGCGCGGTGAAAGACTGGTTGCCGATGACGGACGCGATCGCCGGACTGTTAGCAATCGGAGAGAAGCTGGCGTTGAGAATCGGATAGCGCGATCCGAGTTTGAAGGTTGCTTCTTTCTGCTGCGAGGCGCGCAGTTGCACGTGTTCCAGCGATCGCACCGAACTCTCATTCATAGA
This sequence comes from uncultured Acidobacteriaceae bacterium, assembly GCA_963807725.1. Classification (GTDB taxonomy): domain Bacteria; phylum Acidobacteriota; class Terriglobia; order Terriglobales; family Acidobacteriaceae; genus Acidiflorens. The sequence continues at coordinate 975,443 of CAWECL010000006.1, read as the reverse complement.
GAGCACGGCGCTCAACTGATCGAGACTGAGTCCCATGAACGTGAGTCCGCCGCCGAAGGTGGCGAGCGGCTGGCTGAAGATGGAATTTGCCTGGCCTTGCAACTGGGCCAACAGCGCGGCGATGGTCTGATTGCCGGCCTGGTTGATGCCGCCTGAAGCGATGAGCTGGTTGATCTCGTCCTGAATATTTCCGCCGGCGAGGCCGGCCAAGGCAGCTGCCGGAATATTGAAAAGATTGAAATTGTCTGGCACGTGCAGGCCCATGTTCCGGGCGTAGGTGTGGCTGATCTGGAAAACTTTCAGGTCGAGCATTACTTCCGGAGGCGAGGCATTCAGCTGTCCCAAGAATTCGGTTGCGGCTTCAAGGCTCGCCCGGGGCGCGCGTATGGCGATGGTGCTCGCGGACGCGTTGAGGCTGACGAACTTGAATTCAAAAAGCGTTCGCAGCGAGTTCATGAGTTCGGTCAAATCCTGCGGACCACTGACGCCCGGGATGTAAAAGGTGCGCAGGCCCATGCGGTCGAAGAGCCTGTGATTTTCAGGCGTGTCGGCGCTGGTAAAAATCACCGTATCTTCAAGGGCTACGCTGAAGCTCCTGGTGACGGCGGACGCCTGTTGCATAGCGGTTGCGAAATCGGCGTTGTCTAAGTCGAACCTAACGTGCCGGCTGAGGACGCTGTCGTCGAAAACTACCGTGAGGCCGTAACTGGATGCTACCGCCGTGATTAGACCGCGCGAGTCTCCGCGGTAGTGAAAATCGTGACGGGCGTCGATCGGTTTGAGAGCAAGCGCGTCAGAGCTCTCGATCAATTGCGGCGGGCTAGGGGCGTGAACCGGCGCCGGTCCGAGGGCATCATTGATGCGCTGCTGTGCGAATTCGTTTTGCGGATCGAGATTCAACGCGGTTCGAAATTCCGCCAGGGCTTCGACTTGTTTGCCTTCAAGAAGGTCAGCGTTTCCGTGCTCGAGATGGAGTCCGGCGAGATGCTCTCGCGCAATTTCGCGGGCAGTCAGATACTCGACGTTTTGGGGGACCAGGCGCGAGGCTTCCTGAAATTCGTAAAGAGCCTGGTCTAGATTTTGCGGATTTTCAGTGCCGGATTTTTCGAGTTTGAGCCCGCGGGCGAAGGCCTGGCGAGCGGCCTTGAGATCTTTCGAGGAGCCTGAACAGGCGGGCGCGCCTCCGGAATTCGAGCAGGGCGAGGTGAGGGGCGTGTCTGCCGCGAAACAGACTCCGGCCAGCAACAGAAAGACGCCCAGTTGTCGCATATTAACTACTATAGAATGCTCCGCGGCGGGTGTCTTGCAAGGGAAATACTCGGAAGGGAACTACGGTCGTAACGGGCGGTTTCGCCCCTGCGAGGCTTGATCGTTTAGCGCGCGGCACCCACGGCTTGTACTTACCGTAGGGTCAGGCGGTGGATTTCCGTGGCGCGGCCGGTTTGGTCGTCGCACTCGACGACCACCGCGCACAGGCGAACGTCTCCATTCGCGGCTTCGAAGCGTGCTGGCATTCCGTTCAGGAATTTCTCGATGACTAACTCTTTCTTTACCCCGATGACGCTGTCATACGGGCCGGTCATGCCCACGTCCGTGATGTAAGCGGTGCCCTTCGGCAGCACCGTTTCATCTGCCGTAGGAATGTGCGTGTGGGTGCCTACGACGGCAGTGGCTCGCCCATCGAGGTACCAGCCGAAGGCAACTTTTTCGGAACTGGCTTCGGCGTGGAAATCCACGAAGATGATTTTTGATTTGATCTGTTCGAGGAGACGATCGACGTAACGGAAGGGATCGTCGCTGGCGCCCATGAAGACGCGGCCTTGAAGGTTCATGACGGCATAATTGATACCGTTTTTCTGGCCTTCGTAGACTCCCCAACCGGGCAAGCCCTGGGAAAGATTTGCCGGACGCAACAGGCGGCGCGCCGGACTGTGGGGATTGCCGTCCGCCATCTGGAAATATTCGATGATCTCGCGTTTATCCCAGACGTGATTGCCTGTAGTCATGACGTCGATGCCGAGGTCAAATAGTTCTTCCGCCAGCGGAGGAGTGATGCCGAATCCGGCGGCGGCATTTTCGCAGTTGGCTATGACCAGGTCGACGGAATATTTCTTGCGGAGCTCGGGCAGACGATCTTTGACGATGATGCGTCCGGGGCGTCCAAAAATGTCACCGATAAAAAGAATTTTCAAAATGCGAGTCTCGTTCCGAAGTTTGATGGTATCACGCTGAAAACTGGCTACTGGGTGCTGATTTCGGCTGTCTTGAGAAAATCGTAGTTGCCGGACGCGTTGAGCGTTAGGTTGCGCACGCGTTGCGTGTGGACGACTACGTTGTCGAGAAACCAGAGATTGATCGACGGCAATTCCGTGGCGAGAATGGTTTGAATCCGATCGTAGGCGGCCTTGCGCGCGACAAGGTCAGTTACTGAGCGTCCCTGTTTGATGAGCGCGTCGAGTTGCCGATTCACGTAGTAGCTCCGGTTGGCTCCGTTGGGCGGAAATTTGTCGGAGTGGAAGACGTACTCGAAAATGTCGGGATCTTCATTGCCGCCGATCCAACGGAGTGAGTAAAGCTGATAAGCACCACTGGTGACATCGGCAAAAAACGTGGCGAACTCGAAAGTGCGGATATCGAGCGCGATGCCGACATCGCGAAGTTGTTGTTGTAAGACGGCGACCATGAGGCGCGTCGTTTCTTCGGTGGAAGTTTTCATAGCGATATGAAAACGCACGCCGTTCACTTTGGGATATCCGGCGGCATCAAGAATCTGATTCGCCTTTTCGGGATCGTACGAGTATTTCGGAACATCGGCGTTGTAAGCCCAACTTTGCGGCGGAAGAATGCTGTCGGCCGGCTGAGCAAAATCTCGCCACAAATAATGGATCATAGGTTGGCGGTCGATGGCATAGGCGATCGCCTGCCGCACGCGGACATCACGCAGAATCGGGTCGCGCAAATTGAAGGCAAGATAGCTGAGCACGGTTCCGGCGGCATGCTGCACTACCAGGCGTGGTTCTTTTTCGAGCGCCAGCACCATGTCGGAGGTAAGGGCGTTGCTGGCAATATCGGCGCTGCCTTTGCGGAGTTCGAGCGCGCGAGTCGTCGTGTCGGGCACAACCGCGAAGCGAACTCGCGGAATACGCGCTTTTGTGGCCCAATAGTCGTCGTTGCGTTCGACGATGACATCTTTATCCTGCTCGGCGCTGACGAAGCGAAAGGGGCCGGATCCGATGGGATGCGTCGTCATTTCGCCGAGCGAACCATAAGGCACAATTCCCATCGCTCCTGCGGACAAATTCCACAGCAGCGGTGAAAACGGTTCCTTCATGCGAAAGATGATGGTGTAGTCGTCGGGAGCGTCGATGCGATCGACATAGCGGTAAGCGGCGGCGCGCGTGCTGCGGATTTTTCCTTGCAGCAGAGAATCGAAAGTCCACTTCACGTCGCGAGAAGTGAGCGCGCGGCCATCGTGGAACCTGACTCCCTGGCGGAGATGGAAGATGTAGGTGAGGGGATCAGGGTTTTCCCAGCGTTCAGCCAGTGCCGGCGTGACATTCAAGTGCTCATCGCGGCCGAGGAGATCGTCGAAGATCAGCTGGTCGATTCGTTCGGACTGGCCGTCGATTCCTACGCGCGGGTCGAGATTGGTGGGGCTGCTCTCGATGATCATGACGAGCGTGTTGGGGTCGGGGGGTTGCGAGCAGGAGAGCAAGGCTAACAGGAGCAGACAGGCCAGGACTGCTGTGACTACCTTGCGGGGAACGCGGCTGGCGCCGATGAGAACGAGATCCCTCGCTTCGCTCGGGATGACAAGGTTGCCGGTGGGTGTGGCTCGCCTGCACGGCAGCGTACTTCGCAGCCTGTGTCTCAGCCTACTATGCATAGGAAATCTTCCCTAGAATTGCCGGCCGCTTTGCGCCGGTTGCGGAGGGTACGTTGCTGGGGCGGCGATGCCAGGTTTCGTAGGCGAGCAGGGCGAAGGCGACTGCTTCTTTGGCTTCTGTGGGAATTCCGAATTCGTCGGAGGAGCGCATGGCGATTCCCAGTTGCGACATTTCATTGTGCAAGCATCGCCATGAGCGTGGGATTCTTCGCGCCTCCGCCGGAGACGATTAGTTCCTGATAATTCTGGCGCGGCTTCTGCACGAAGCGCTGCACCGCGTCTTTGATTGATCTGGCCGTCAGATGCGGTTGCGGTCGCTACGATGTCGGGCTTGCTCGCGCCGCGGCACGCTTGAAGAAATCGAGTGGCGTATTCGCGTCCAAACTCTTCGCGGCCGGCGGTTCGGGGAGGCTTCTGCTTGAAGAATGCCGCACGCAGCAACTTTGTGACTATTTCGTCGAGGACTCGTCCCGTAGCTGCGACTTTGCCGTCGCGGTCGTAGCTTTTGGAGAATAGCTTTTCCATCACGGCGTCAATCACCATGTTTCCGGGTCCGGTATCAAAGGCGATCACCTGCTGCAGCGATGCGGCTGCGGGAATCGCGGTGAGATTCGCGATCCCGCCGATGTTTTGTGCGATGCGACCGATGCGTGGGTCGCGATACAGGGCGTAGTCGAGAAACGGGACCAGCGGCGCGCCCTTGCCTCCTGCGGCCATGTCGGCGGGACGAAAATCGGAGACCACCGGCACGCCAAGCCGTGCGGCGATGACAGCGCCTTCGCCGGTTTGCCAGGTAACTGCTATTTGCCGGCCTAGAAACCGGGCGGGGGTTCCCTGGTGATAGATGGTTTGCCCGTGGCAACCGACCAGATCCAGCCTTACACGATGCTTGTTCGCGGTTCTTGCTACTGCCTCGGCGTAGAGTTCTCCTAAAAGAAAGTTGAGGCGCGCCAGGTCGGCTACGCTCGCCATTTTCGCATTCATCGTTTTCAGAATCGCTCGCCGAACAGGAGCCGGGAACGCGATACTCGGCATGAGCGAGGAGTTGGCGGCGCGCGGCGAGGTGCCCGCACCCACACTTAACCAGGGCCACGTTGATGCCGTCGGCCGAGGTGCCGCTCATGACGCCGGCGACGATCATGCTTGTGCCTCTTCGTTTCTTTTTTCCTGGTGAGCGATCGTCGCGCGCACTTTATCGCTGAAGTCTGCTAGCTCGCGTTTTAGCTTTTCCACCCTCGACGAAGACGGCAGCGGGGCACCGCGCCCGGTCAAAGTTTGTTTCTTGAATGCCAGTACGCGCGTGGCCGACTCTTGGACGCGACCGGCAAACTTGCGGTCGCGTTCGGCTTCGCGGATCAGGGCTTCGTGTGCGCGCAGAATGAAATCTTCCTGATGGCAGATCAGACCGAGATCGCCTCCGGCGCGAATGTGCTCGACCACGGCTTGCTCGATGGGAGCGGCGGCCAGCACACCTCCCATCTCCAGATCGTCGGAACAGATGACGCCGCGGTATCCGATCTTCTTGCGCAGAATATCGGTGATCCACTTCTTCGAGAGCGACGCAGGAGTTTGCGTCTTCGTTACCGCCGGAAACGCGGCGTGCGACACCATGATCATGGGTAATTGGCGACGTAGCGTGCGATAGGGAACCAGATCCTGCTCCCACAGTTGTTTTAGCGGCTTTTCGACGCTGGGAAGTTCGTGGTGCGTATCCAACTTCGCTTCGCCTAAGCCGGGAAAGTGTTTGCCGCAGCCTCGCACGCCCGCGTCGCTGAGTCCGCGGAGAAACTCGCGCGCGTAGAGGATGACCTGTTTTGGATCGTCCGAAACGGCTCGCGTGCTCATCACGGCGCGTGACGCTTGGAATGCGAGGTCGAGAACCGGGGCAAAATCGACGCTAAAGCCCAGCGCTCGGCAGTTTTCACCGATCACGCGGCCGTGCTTGCGAAAGAGCGGGCGGCTGCCAGTGGCGAAGACCTCTGCGGGCGAGGGCGTCGAACCGAGCAGGTTGCGGAAGCGGTCGACGGTACCGCCTTCAAGGTCGACGCAGGTGAGGAGCGGCGTGGCGACGTGGTTCCGGCATTCGCGGAGCAGGGCGTGCGTTTGCTGGGCTCCGGATATGTTGCGCGCGAACAGGATCACTCCCGCGGGCTGAATTTTCGCAAGCAAGGAAGCGAGGCGCGGCGACATCTCGGTGCCTTCGAAGCCAATGATGAGGAGTTGGCCGATTTGTGAAAGGGTGTCGCCGATCTTCGGCATCGCTAGTCGATCTGCCTCTTCAACTCCGCCAATAAGTTTAGCGCCTCTAGTGGCGTGAGCCGATTCAAATCTACTTCGCGAAGCTTTTCCAGCACTGGTTGAGATAGCGGCGTAAAAATCGTCAACTGCGTCGGACGCTCGGGCGCCGCTGAGGACCCGGGCGCCAGATGTCCGGTCAGGCGGCGCTCGGACGATTCGTGTTCAGCCAGCACTTCTCGCGCTCGAACCACGACTTCATTCGGGAGGCCGGCTAGCTTGGCTACTTCGATTCCGTAACTGCGATCGGCTGCACCCGGTTCGACTTTTCTTAGAAAAACTACGCTTCCGCCCGTCTCTTTTACCGAGACGTGATAATTCTTCACCGCGCTTAGCTGTTCGGCTAACTCGGTCAACTCGAAATAGTGGGTGGCAAATAATGTCTTGGCGTGAACGCGGGCGTGCAGATATTCGACGGCCGCCCACGCGATCGCCAAGCCATCGTAGGTCGATGTGCCGCGTCCGACTTCATCGAGCAGGAGTAGCGAGCGCGCCGTTGCCGTATGCAGAATCGCGGCGGTTTCCGTCATCTCCACCATGAAGGTGGAGCGGCCTCGGGCCACATTGTCGCTCGCTCCGATGCGGGTGAAGACGCGGTCGACAACGCCCATGCGCACGGATCGCGCCGGAACGAACGATCCCATCTGCGCCATGATCACGATCAACGCTGCCTGCCGAAGATAGGTGCTTTTGCCGCCCATGTTCGGGCCGGTCAGTACGATTATGTTTTGCGTCGCCTGCTTCGAAGAGTCGAGAAAAAGGTCGTTCGGAACGAAGCGGGAGTTCTCGCTGCCTGCGACCAGCTCCTGCAGTTCGATCACGGGATGACGGCCTTCGACGATTTCGAGATCGCCGCCGTCTTCATTTTGTCCGGATTCGTCGAAGCGAGGACGACAGTAATTTCGCAAGGCTGCGATATGCGCCAGACAGCCGAGGACATCGACTTCCGCCAGCGCCAGCGCGGTTTGCCTGATTCGTTTGGCTTCGGCGGCAATCGCCGAACGCAACTCGGCGAAAAGCCGGCGCTCGATTTCTACAATCTTTTCCTGGGCGTCGAGAATTTTCGACTCGTACTCTTTGAGTTCGGGGGTGGTGAAGCGCTCGGCGTTCACCAGCGTCTGCTTGCGCTCGTAGTCGGCGGGCGAGAGGTGCAGATTCGCTTTTGAAATCTCGATGTAGTAGCCAAAAATCGAATTGAATTTCACTTTCAGCGAGCCGATGCCGGTACGCTCGCGCTCCCGCGTCTCCACTTGCGCCAGATACTGCTTCGAGTTCCGGCTCAGCTCGCGGAGTTCGTCCAGATCTTTGTCGACGCCGGGGGCGATCACGCCACCATCGCTTAGGGTTAGTGGAGGCTCGGGGACTAATGTGTGATCAATCTTTTCGCGCAGATCGCCGAGATCGTCGATCGCGGTTTGCAGAGCGGACAAACGCTTGCGCGTTCAGTCCGGCTAACACGCTTCGCACTTTGGGAATTCTTCCGAGCGATGCCGCGAGCGCTAGAACGTCTCTCGGATTCGCGGTTTCAAGCGTCACTCTACTCAGCAAGCGTTCGAGGTCGAGGATTCCGTCGAGCGACCGGCGTAACTCTTCGCGGCGCACCGTATCTTTGACTTGCACCTCGACGGAATCCAGGCGATCTTCGATCTCGACGCGATCTAGGGATGGGCGCAGCATCCAGGTGCGCAATAAGCGCTTGCCCATCGGGGTTACGGTCGCGTCCATGCAACGGAACAGAGTCACTCCGGCGTCGGTGTTCGCGAATAATGGTTCGATCAACTCCAGGTTGCGGACCGTGACCGCATCCAGCACGAGGCAATTCTGACGCTCGTAGAAGCCGATGCGATCGACGTGATCGAGCGTGCCGCGCTGCGTGGAGCGGATGTAATAAAGGATCGCTCCGGCGGCTGAAGCGGCGGCGGGTTTGGCGGCCAGGCCGAAGCCCTCCAGCGACAAGACGCCGAATTGATTTTCCAACAGCGGGATGGCGTGATCCGGGGCAAAGATCCAGTCGTCGAGCGGGGTCTCGGCCCATCCACTGCTGGAGACGCGCGGCGTGGGAGTTGCGGGGCCCAGGTCCGCCGGAGGGGTGAAGACGCCCGTCGTTCCACCATTCGTTCTCTCGAACAGTGGGGCGGAAGATCCATACAGCATCTCTTTTGGACGCAATTGTTCGAGTTCTTCTTGAACCCGCCTGGCGGCGGACTCCCCGGCGAATTCAGTAGCGCGAAACTCTCCTGTGGAGAGGTCGAGCGCGGCGAAACCTACCCGATCTCCGACGGTGGCTACGGCGGCTAGAAAATTATTCTCTTCGGCATTGAGCGAGGTATCTGCCGCTGTTCCTGGCGTGACTACGCGAGTAACTTCGCGGCGTACTAGTTTCTTTGCCAAGCGCGCGTCTTCTGTTTGTTCGCAGACCGCGACCTTGTATCCGCGGCGAATCAGTTTAGAGATGTAGCCTTCCGCGGCGTGGTAGGGCACTCCGCACATCGGAATGGCAATACCTTTTTCTTTGTTGCGCGAAGTCAGAGTGATTTGCAATTCGCGTGACGCCAGCACGGCATCGTCAAAGAATAGCTCGTAAAAATCCCCGAGCCGGAAGAAGAGCAGTGCGTTGGGATGCTCTTTCTTAATGGCGGAATATTGCCGCATTAGCGGCGTGGAGGGCTCGGACATGAGGGAATTCGTAATCAGTGATTTGTAATTGGTAATTTCGTATTTTGCAATTCTATGCCGGAACCGTTTCGCAGGTTGGCTTCACAAATCGGCAAGCTTCTACTTTACAAATCACAATTGCAAATTACAGATTCTTTTGTTCTTCTTGGTGGCATGGAATTGCGTAAAGATCCGATCACTCGATCGTGGGTGATTACGGGCGACGATGTTATTGAGCCTACTCCGCGTTCACAGGAGTGCCGGTTTTGCGGGCCGTCTGCCGACTTTGGACAGGTCATTGCGAATCTGCCTGGCGTGGATGGCAACGCGTGGTCGGCGCGATCGGTGGTGCATCCGCAGGCGCTTTACCACATTGAAGGCGAGGCCGCACGGCGCGGCGACGGCCTTTACGACCGCATGGGATCGGTTGGCGCTCATGAAGTATTACTGGAAAACCCGCGCCACGATGGGCATTTGTGGAGCGCCAGCGACGCTGAAGTGGAGCAATTTCTTCGGCTGGCGGCACTTCGGTTGCAGGATCTGAAACGCGACAGCCGATTCAAGTACATCAGCATTTTCAAGAATCATGGCACGGGGGCGGGACAGGAATTCGACCATCCGACTTCGCAATTGACCGCGACGACATTTGTGCCGCGGCGGGTGCTGTACGAACTGCGCGCATCGCGTGAATATTTCGAGAGCAAAGAACGCTGTGTGTTCTGCGATATTCTGGCGCAAGAAGAGCGTCAAAACCTGCGTATAGTCGAAGCCCGCGGGGATTATGTGGCTTTCTGTCCTTACGCTCCGCGAGTTCCGTATGAGACCTGGATTATGCCGCGCAACCACGAGGCCTCTTTTGAACGGACTGGATCGACACGCGTGGGCAGCGTGACTGATCTGGCGGGGCTATTGAAGCGCACGCTGCAACGCATTCGCAGCGTGACAGAGAATTTCCATCTCGTGCTGCATACTTCGCCGAATAGCCAGCATCCCTCGGCCACTCTGGGATATTGGAAGACGCTCGATGACGATTATCACTGGCACATCGAGATTCTCCCGATTCTCGAGTCGAAGGCGAGGTCGTACACGTTTAAAGAAATCTATTATTCTCCCGTCACTTCGGAGACGGCGGTTAAACGGTTGCGCGAAGCTAAGATCTGAAGGTGTGGACTGGCCCGCGCGCTCTTCCGATGTCACTAAGAGCAGTAATCATTGAGACATTCCCCTGACACGTTCCTACCTCCCGGCAAACTATAATCAGCCATGCGGGATGTGGGGCTATTTTCCCGCTTTGGAAGCGTCAAAGAGAAGCTCGAACAATAACAATGATGACCCTCACCTGGCTGCGCGTGGCGCTGGTGTTTTACGCGGCGGGCCTGCTGTATGCCCTGGTCGCGCTGACGCGCACATCGGAAATACTGAGCAAAGTAGCGCTCCACGCCTCTTACCTTGGGATGGTGTTTCACTTCGTTTCGCTTACGGAAGCAGTCGTGCAATCCGGACAACTAGCGTCGGCTTCGGTTCACAACGCGGAATCGCTGCTGGCGTTTCTGATCATGGTTGTCTTTATGCTCGCGTATCTCGTTTATAAAACGACGACACCGGGCATCGTGGTTTTCCCGCTGGTTTTTCTTCTGACTTTCGTCGCGGCTACCGGGCAGCAGCCGCTGGTCTTCGCGTCTGACGTGGTGAAGAAGGGATGGCTGGCGGTGCATATCCTGACGATTTTCGCGGGATACGCGGCGCTCTTCTTCAGCTTCAGCGCCAGCATTCTTTACCTGATACAGGAGCGGGCCCTGAAGTCGAAAAGTTCCAGCAGCGTGTTTTCGCGCCTTCCGTCGTTGCAGGTGATTGACGAGATCGGCTACCGCTGCCTGATGATCGGATTCCCGTTCATGACGCTGGGCCTGATCGCAGGCCTGGTGGTCGCAGAGTCGACTTACGGGCGCATCGATTTTCTCGATCCTAAAATTCTGCTCTCGGTTCTGATGTGGGCGGTGTACCTGCTGATGGTATTCACGCGACTGAATGCGGGATGGCGCGGCCGTCGCGCCGCCGTACTGGCCAGTGCTGCGTTCGCTGCGGCGATCGTGGCCTGGGTCGCCAACTACTTCAGCGACATGCACAGGTTTGTGGCCTCATGAAATTTCAGCTCATCGGCGTGAACCACACGACGGCTCCAGTCGAGGTGCGAGAGCGCTTGGCGATATCGGAATCGCGCTTGGCAGAGGCTTGCAAGAGGCTGGCCGAGCATCCGGCGGTGGCTGAGGGGATGATCGTTTCGACCTGCAATCGTGTGGAATTCATCGCCCATATGCGAAATGGTCCCGGCGACTTGCGCGAATTTCTGCGGGAATATTTCGCGACCGATCTTGGGCCATTTGAAAATCATCTTTACGAATTTCGCGAAGATGAAGCGATCCGGCACGTCTTTCGAGTCGCTTCCAGCCTCGATTCCATGGTGGTCGGCGAGCCGCAGATACTGGGGCAAGTGAAAGAAGCGTATGCCACGGCGCGTGCTGTCGGAGCGGTTCGGGCGCAACTCGATCAGTTGCTCACGCGCGCCTTTGCTGTCGCCAAGCGGGTTCGAACGGAAACCGCCGTCGGGTCGTCGTCCGTGTCGATCGCATCCGTGGCTGTGGAACTTGCCAAGAAAATCTTTGGCAGCTTGAACGGCAAAAGCGTCTACCTGGTCGGAGCCGGGAAGATGAGCGAACTCGCCGCCCGGCATCTGCTGGCACATGGAGCGGCGTCGATCTTTGTGGCGAACCGAACCTATGACCGTGCCATTCGATTGGCGCACAAATTCAGTGGACAGGCGATCGAATTCGGCCGTCTTTATGAAACCTGCGATCGCGCCGACATTGTGATTACATCGACGGGTTCGCCGAAGTTTATTTTCCGCCCCGAGCACGGCGAAAAGTTGATGTCTTTGCGCAAGAACAAGCCCATGTTTTTTATTGACATTGCGGTGCCGCGAGATGTCGATCCGGCGATGAATAAGATCGACGGAATTTTTGTCTACGACATTGACGACCTGCAGCAGGCGGTGAGTTCGCACGTGGCCGATCGCAGGAAAGAAGCGGAAAAGGCAGAGGCCATCGTCAACAGCGAGGTAGAAAAATTTCAGACGCGGCTGCAGACGCTGGATGTCGTTCCCACGATCGTCAGTTTGCAGGACCATCTTGAGACCATTCGGCAAGCTGAGATTGATCGCGTGCGCGGCCGGCTCGGTTCAATGACGGCCGATCAGGAGTTGGCCGTCGAAACGCTGACTCGCGGAATCGTCAACAAGATTATGCATACGCCGATCAGCACGTTGAAGACGGCAGCGCGCGATCCTCAGTCGACTACGGTTATTGATCTGGTGCGGCGGCTGTTTAATCTGCAGGACAATTTGCAAGATGCTTCGGATCGCAGCCAACACAGCACCGTTTCCGGAGAAGATGAAGAAGAAAGCGGGCCGCACGTGGTCAAGCCCGCGCAGCAGCGCGGATCAGGAAAACGAGGAGCAGGGGACTGATGGCACGATTGCGCATCGGTTCCCGTGGCTCACAACTCGCGTTATGGCAGGCTAACCATGTATCCGATCTTCTACGTGGCCGCGGGCACACCGTTGAGATCGAGATCATCAAGACTACGGGCGACAAGATCACCGATGTTGCGCTGGCCAAAGTCGGCACCAAGGGCATGTTCACCAAAGAGATTGAAGAAGCTCTGGTCGAGAATCGCGTGGATCTCGCCGTGCATAGCTTGAAAGACTTGCCTACGGAACTAGCCCCCGATTTTGAGATTGCGGCGATCACGGCGCGCGCCGATCCGCGCGACGTTTTCTGTTCGGTGAAGTTTTCCAGCATCGAGGCGATGCCGCATCACGCCAGCGTGGGGAGCAGCAGTTTGCGGCGTCAAGCGCAGCTGAAAGCGCTCCGTCCCGATCTGCGGGTTCATGCGCTGCGAGGGAACGTGGATACTCGCCTGCGCAAGCTCGAAGCGGGCGATTATGACGCCATCATTCTCGCTGCCGCCGGCTTGAACCGGCTGGGCAAGACGGAGCTGGTGCGTCAGATTATTCCTGTGGACGTGATGACTCCGGCGGCGGGACAGGGCGCGCTGGCAATCGAAATTCGCAGCGGCGACACGGCCACACGCGAACTCGTCGCGTTTCTCGATGATGCTTCGGCGCGCGCGACTACCACTTGTGAGCGTTCTTTGTTGAGCAAGCTGGGAGGCGGATGCCAGGTTCCGATTGGAGCGCTGGCCGAAATAGACGCGGGTCGCATTCACTTGCGTGCGGTCGTCGCTCATCCTGAGGGCAAGCGTGTAATTCGCGAGACAGGCGTGGGCGACGATGCCTATACGGCTCGGGCAAGAGGTCGGCGAAAGGCTGCTTCGCAACGGTGCCGATGTTATTCTCGAACAAGTTTACGGTGAGGGCTTCGCGATACCGCAGCAACCGTGAGGCATGTCTCAGTTTGAAGGTGTCTGGTGTCGACAATCCGAAAATGAAGCCTAACGAAAATCGCCCGCTGGCAGGAACCCGCATTTTGGTGGGACGCGCTCGACATCAGGCGGGCAGCCTTTCTACAAGCCTGCGCGCGCTCGGCGCTGCTGTGGTCGAGATACCTTTTATTGAGATACGCAAACCGCAGTCTTATCAGCGACTCGACGACTCGCTGAAGAGTATTAAGAATTACGACTGGCTCATCCAGACCAGCGTCAATGGCGTGGATGCGATGTGGGAACGGGTTCGAAGCCTTCGCATCCAGCGGGGGAATTTCAAGCGTCTGCAGATTGCCGCCATCGGGCCGGCCACGAAGAAGGCGATCACGAAGCGCGGCCTGAAGGTAAAAATGGTTCCGGAGGAATACATCGCTGAGGCGGTGGTGGCGAAGCTGCGCGACAAGATCAGCGGTAAACGGGTATTGCTGATTCGCGCTAAGGTCGCGCGCGACGTGATTCCTGAAGAACTGCGCGCCGCTGGAGCCCATGTGGATGTAGTTGAAGCTTACGAAACTGTGGTGCCAGAGAAGTCGCGTCCGCGGTTGCGTGCACTGATGAAGAGCGCTCGACGGCCGCACCTGGTCACATTCACCAGTTCTTCGACGGCGAAGAATTTTGCTGCATTGCTGGGGAATGGCAAAGCGGGCTCGCTGAAGAATGTGCAGTTCGCTTCGATTGGGCCAGTGACGTCCGCCACGCTGCGGGATTTGAAAATGCCCGTTGACATCGAGGCCCGCGAATTCACGATGGGTGGATTGATCCGCGCGATTGTGCTCGCGCGTTACGCGGAGCCGTCGGCTTAAGGTCTTATTCCGAGGCCGCGCTGGAAACTTTTCGCTGCGGGTCAATCGTGTCGAGATAGGCTTGCATGCGGTCTTTGGCGTCCGCGGGCATGCCGGTAAATTCGATTCCGTTGCCTACTCCCGGATCGCAGGTGCGGACCACGGCGGTAATTTTGATGTGTTCCGAGTCGAGCCAGAAATCCAGACGCAATACGGTACCCAGCGGGAAGGGCAGCATATTCTCCACGTAGCAGCCGTTGCCGCTCACGTCGGTGGCGCTGATCCGGCTGGGCGCATTGACCCGCTCGTCGCGAATTTCAAGCGGAAGCGAAATTTTGTGCCGGTACCAGCGGCGGCGATTCGATGAGGACGCGATCTTGATGGTTGCGCCGTCCATGGGCAAGAAGTTTTTCCATGGGCACTCCTGATCGGCGACCAGCTTGATACCAACCTGATTCTTTTTCGCCGGGCCTGCGTTCATCACCCAGATGACGGTGCAGCGGGTTTTCCTCTCCTCGCACTGCACTCCGACGACATCGCCGACTTTGAGTTCGTTCTCGACGCCCGAGATCAAAGCGCCTTCAGAACTGATGTTCTGGGCGCGCGCCTGCTGCGAAAATGGGCGCCCGTCGGCGCTCATCCCCCATATGCGCACGGGAAGGTCGACCGTGAGGCGCGGTTCGGTTTGATGTGCGGCCATGCCCTATCCTCGGATCCGGATGATGCGATGATACCTCCGGTTGGCCCGAAGGCGGTATTACAAAGTGCGTCACGGACAGTAACGAGCGAAGCACAACTTCGGTACCTATCGTCTTGTATCGTTAGCGCGCGGGGACGGCTTTACGGGCGGTTTCGGGAGTGGCTTTCGCGGCGGTGGCTATGAAATCCTTATAGCTGATCACCTCGATCTTTTGCTCCGCCAGGAATTGGCGCAGTTCCGGGGAAGTGAGCAGACGGCGTTCTTCGTCGCGGGAATCGAGCAGGCGAGTGCCGGCTGCGCCGAGATCGGCGTCGTTGTATCCGGGATGGCAGACCAGTTCCCACGTGCCTTTCGGCAGGCTGGCGAGGGTCTGGCGCAGCAGGGAACCGTAGCCATCGTCAGCGTTTTTGTCGCTGTGTCCGGTTTCGATCACTCCGATTACGCCGTCGGGAGTGAGCAGTCCGGCGCGCTTCGTGGCCTTCAGGAATTGTCCGGAGAAAGTGTGGAGCATGCGGACCTGTCCGTAGCGCTTCCAGAGTTCGGGCTTCTTTTTGAAGAGCCGAGCTGGCAATGCTTTTACCGGGACAATCGGATTGCGGATGGCGCGTACTCCGCAGATGCGCGCTGCTCGCAACAATGCGGCCAGAATTTCCGGAAACAGGTGTGCGTGTTTGTGCGTATCGAGATGCGTCACCTGCAGTCCGGTAGCCTGGATTTTTCGAATCTGCGCGGTGACTTCGGCGACCAGTTGGTCGCGATCGAAGCCTCCCAACATGGCGCGAGCGGCGAACGCCGAAAGGCTGGAGTAGAACTTGCCCGGCTCGGCGGAGCGAATCGCCAGTAAAGTGTCGACCGTTTCTGGTGGAGACACCGGCGTGCCATCGACCAGCACGACGTGGCATCCAACGGAAAGATTCGGTGTGGATCGCGCCAGCTCAACCGCATCCGCGAATGCAGGACCATTCGCCATCAACGTGGCCGACGTTACGACTCCGTGGCTGTGGGCTTCCGCGATGCCGCGGTCCACTCCAGCGGTCAGGCCGAAATCATCGGCGTTAACGATGAGTTTTCGCACCTAGGAAGTTTAGCAGGAGGTGTGGAGATCATCGGGTGCTGCTCGTGGTCTGGCCGCTGGTTTGACCGCTGTTTGACCGGTGGAGGAAGGCTCCAGTATCCTCAAAAGAAGTTTGCAGTTCCCGCCATGCGGGCGGTTAGCTCAGTTGGTTAGAGCGCCTGCCTTACACGCAGGAAGTCGGGGGTTCGAGTCCCTCACCGCCCACCAATTTCGTCAATAAGCGTGCACGCTCAGACCGCTGCTCCAGCAATTAACACCTCTCCGAAGGAGTGAAGCGGCGTGATTGCTAGAATCGGGCGACTACTTTCATTGAGCGAGCCGTCGATGGAGCCTGTCCAGCAGCAGCGAGCAGCCCACCGCGAGCAGGCTAGCCACAAAAAGCGCAAAGACGATTCGGAAGCCTAGTCCCCATGAACCGTGCTGACTCAGGTACCAGTACGTTCCTCGCCCTGCGAAGATGACGACTACTGAGAATGCGAACCTGTCCCACCACGGTCTGGATGAGCGCAGCATAAACACTCCAGGACTGATTTCACTCATTCTAACTCGTGACCGTCGCACAACAGGGGCGAAGCTAACGAATGCAGGCTAGCTCCCGTTGCCGATCAGCGTGATGATGAGGTTTGTGCGATTACGTCGGTCGGAGGGTTGAAGTAGGTACCCCCCCTCCCCCTCGGTACAATGAAATCATAGACTTACGGGCTAAAACAGCCCAGGTCCAGGTGTTTAAAGGGGTTAGATGGAAAGTCTTCCAAGATAAGTACTTATGTTGTCAAAGAGCGCTGAAAAAGGTATTGGGGCAGATTCGAACTGCGTCTTAGTCGACCGACGCCTCTCGAAACTGCCCCAACTAGATGAGTTAGTATCTCGTGTTACTTAATTAGGTGTCAATAGCAATTGCAGAGGTTATAACGAGGTTAGAGTTGAGAGTTGAGATTGTAGATTTTAAACCTTGGATCATCTCGACGATTTGGGTTTCACTTCTGCAATCTGACCTCTCACCTCTGACCTTCTACGGGATCATTTTTCCAGCCCTTGCGCGTAGGGCGAGAAGATCCAGCACTAACTTGTTCTCGGCTTGAGCAAGTTGCTCGACGGATTGGCCGTTTGCTTCTTTCAGCACGCCGTCGATAATCGTCTGCCGCAGTTCTGGAGTGACGTCGGGCATTTCTAGTTTTTTCATCAGGCCTACGAAACCATCCATGAACTGATTCACAAAGTGCTGGATTCCGCCGGGTCCGCCGCCCAGATGCCATTGGAGGTTCGGACCCATCACTCCCCAGCGAAGGCCTGGGCCGTAACACACGGCGATGTCGGCATCCTCGACGCTGACTACGCCTTGCTGAATGAGGTAGAGAACCTCTTTGTAGAGCGCCGCTTGCAGGCGGTTGCCGACATGGCCGGAGACGGATTTGTGCAGGCGGATCGGCTTCTTGCCGATGGAGGCGTAAAACTTCATGGCTCTTTCGATCGTCTCCTCCGATGTCTTCGCTCCGCCTACTACTTCAACCAAAGGGATGACGTGAGGAGGATTGAAGGGATGGCCGATGACGCAGCGCTCGGGATGATGCTTGCAGCTGGACTGAATGGCGTCCATGGTGAGGCCCGACGCGCTCGACGCGAGGATCGTGTCCGGAGGAGCGGCCTCATCCATTTGGGCGAAGACTCTGGTCTTCAATAAGAGTCGTTCCGGAACACTCTCCTGGACAAAGTCGGCTTTCGACACTGCCTGCGCAAGGTCGGCGGTGAAGGTCAGGCGGTCGCGGCTGGCTGCGGAATCAAGGCCGACGACGGTGAGTAACTCCCATGCTTCGTCGACCCACTTGCGTAAGTTGGCTTCGGCGTTGGGCGCGGGATCGGTCGCGATGACGTCGAAGCCACGGGCGAGATACTGCGCCGCCCAGCTGGCGCCGATCAATCCGGTACCGACGATCGCTATGTTACGAATCTGCGTATTTGGCACAGTGTTCTCCAACATCGAACTTCGTTCTCGCTGGGAATCGTGTTGCTATGCGGCTGGCCGGCTGGTCAGTTCGCCCAGCCGAGACCGTCCGCGTTCTTGCCGGCGGTGAACTGCTTTTCGACAGTCCATTTGTCGACATTCTGTTGCGACAGATTAATCGCGGCAACTTTCCCGGCCTTGATGCAGGAGACATAAGCGAACTTCCCATCGGGACGAACCAGGATTTCCTGTGGCGCGCCGGGGGCATCGATATTTCGCGCAACCTTCATGTTGCTCAAGTCGACCACTGCCACCTGGTCGGTGGAAGGGATTGCGATCAGCAACCAGCGGCCGTCGGGCGTAGTGGCCGACCCGTAACCGGTGGCGGGAAGCGGCACCCACGTTTTCACTTGCCGGGTCGCGGTGTCAATCACGGCGAGCTGCGGTTTCGATTGATCGGCGGTAAACACCAGCTTGTCGTCGGTCGAGATGGAAATCCGCTGAACTTCTTTCGAGACGGGAATTACAGCTAGTGTCTTGCGGCCCTTCAGGTCCAGCACGGAAACGGTGCCCGGTCTGACGTTCGCGGTGTAACCGAGGTGGCCGTCGTGCGATAGGGCCAGCATGTGCGAGTCGGGCTGGCCGGTGGGAACGGTGCCGATGATCTTTCTGGTTCGCGGGTCGACTACGGTGATGGTCTTGTCCAACTCGGTGGTGACGTAGAGCAAGCCGCTGGCCGGGTCGAGAACCGGCTGATGCGGTCGTACTCCATGACCGAAATCGATGTGGTCGACGATGGCGCGCGAGGGCAGATCGATGACCAGCATCTCGTGTCCGTCGATGCCGGGGAGTCCGACGCCAGAGCTGCCGTAAATGGGCATGAAGGCGGTGCGGCCGTCGGCGGAGACGGCGATTTCATGGCCGTGAACTCCGGGGGTGTTCTCGGCGATGGTGGCGACCTGCGCGCCCAGAACTGGATCGATGATGCTTAGAGTGCTGTCGCCCTGGTTGACTACCAGTAATGTTTGGGCACTTACTTTTACTGATGCCGTTTCTAGTGCCATCGATAGGGCCGCTCCCAGGCAAAGAACCTTCGCTACTCGATAACAGATGGGTCGCTTTTGCATGGGGGAAGAATATAACTTTGCCGGGGCGATTGGCTACGAGTTCACGCGTGAGGCTGGTTCATCGTTGGGGTTGCGGCGGGAGAACGCAAGGTCCCTCGACTGCGCAGAAAGATTCGCTTTGCGAATCTTTCTGCTGCGCTCGGGATGACAGGGTGGGGGCTCGCGATGACAGAGCGGGGGCTCGGGCGAGCCCCTGCGCTCGTCGTGCGGTTTAGAAGCTGAGTTTCAATCCGAATTGCAGGTTGCGAGCGTTTAATGTGCCGGCGGCTTCTCCGAAGTTGGCGCGGGTGTAATTGTTGTGCGCTCCTCCGCCGATGGTTGCGAGAACGAAATTCGCGCGGTTGAACACGTTGAAGCCACTGGCGTCGAATTTCATGTTGACCCTTTCCGTGATCCTGAAGGTCTTGGATAAGGTCATATCGGCGTTCCAGTTGCCCGGGCCGACGAAGGTGTTGCGGCCGAGATTGGAGGTGCATCCGAGACACGGATTGGAGAAAGTTGATGGAGCGAAGCCTGCGTTGTACCAGCCGTTCGCCCACATGCTGTGACTCACGCCACCGATTCTTGAGATGGTGGAATTCGGGCGGTCGTTCGTTCCTCCGTCGAGATTGAAGTCGCCGCCGATGTTTACGCAGTTGCCAACGGCTACGTCACCGGCGGTGCAAGCGACCGGATTGGGCAAGTTCACGGTGCCGGGTTCCACCAGATTGGGCTGCGCTGATGTGTAAGGTTCGAAGTGCGCGCCACTCTGGAAGGCCCAGATGCCGTTCAGAGACCAGCCGCTGGCGATGGTTCCGGCAACACCCTTCAGACCTTGACCGGGCAATTGCCAGACGTAGTTCACCACCAGCCGATTCCGGATGTCATAGATGGAGTCGCCTCGATCCAGGCCGGGCAGAGTCTGATCCAGAGTGAAGCCTTCTCCGGCGGCCGAACCGTTCGCGGTTGTCGCGCCGCTATGCCAGGTTGAGCCGTTGTCGATGGAGTGGCTGTAGGTGTAGTCGACGTTGAACAGCAATCCGTGACTCATCTGCCGTTTCACGGATGCTTGCAGCGAGTTGTAGTTGGAGTTGACGGAGTTCTCCCACTCGCGGAGGCGGCCGTAGTTCTGGTTCAAACGGCCGCCGAGGCCGGTTAAAGTGCGGCCAAAGTTGTCGACGACCTGCGCTCCGAAAGGTAATTCGGAGCCAGGTTCGCGATTGATATCTTCGGAGCGGAATAACTTGTGGCCGGCGGTGCCGACATACTTAATGTCCAACACGGTCTTGGGCAAGATTTCGCGCTGGATGCCCAAGTGGAAATTGTAGACATAAGGATCCTTGATGCCTTGCGGGAAGATGATACCGGTCAACAATGCCAAGTTCGGATTGCTTGGATCCCATCCATCGAGGTTGCCCTGGGCCTGAGCTTGTCCGGCGGGGCCCTGATTCGGGTTGGTGGGCGGACCGGTGAAGGTGGGCGCGACGTTTGAAACCTGGGTGCAGACTCCGGTGGGCGGAGCGCCGGTGCAGACGCTCGGTCCGTAGACGATGTCTTTGCCCGGCACGCCGACGCCGCCGATGACCTGATTGAACGAATAGTAGGGAAGATTCCAACGCGAGTTGGAGAGCGGATTGTAGAGCGTGCCTTCGTAAGCAATGCCGAATCCGCCGCGCAGGGAAGTCTTGCCATCGCCAAACACGTCCCAGGCAAAGCCGACGCGCGGTCCAAAGTTGTTGTGGTCGCCGGCGCCCAGAGTATTCGAGGGAGCAAAACCACCGGGTCCGCAGACTCCGGCGAGCTGGGCTAACTGAATCGCCAACGTGGTGGTGCAATCGTACGGAACGCCGTTGATGGTGCCTGTCGACCCGGCGAGCACGTTGGCGTTGTAGAGCTTGTTGAGTACGCCGTCGCTCGGCCCGAGGATCATTGAATTCGGAGTGGTCGGTCCGAGAAGGAACGTGGTCGCGGTATTGGCTTCTTCGTGGTGACGCTGGTAGAGGTCGTAGCGAAGACCGAGATTGAGAGTGAGGCGTTTCGAGACCTTCCAGTCGTCCTGGAAGTAGGCTCCAAATTCGATATTGCGCCAATGCCGGAGGTTGTCGCTGAGCTGAGCCGACGGCGAAGGATTGTAGGAAGACGCGGGGCACGGAGCTTTGCAGATACCGGGGTCCACGCCCGATGCCTGCAGGTAAGGAGCGTCAGCGGCAAACTGCACCTGGTCGTAGAAATAGTAGGAAGGACGTGCGACGTTGAACTCGCTGTTCTCGATGTTTCGCCGGAAATCCACGCCAGCCTTCATGTTGTGGTTGCCGTGGCCGATCGAAACCATGTCGGAGTAGGTGTAGATGTTGTCTTTGAAGGTTTGGGGATAGCCGCTATAGGAACCGAAGAAGGCCGTCCCGTCGGCAAAGCCAATCGCCGGCACGCCGCCCTGGTTGGTTTTGTCCAAGGTGTTGTCGTCGGCGTAGCCGGCGCGGAATTCATTCAAGATGGTTGGGCTAAAGGTGTGAATGAAGCTGATGGAACCTTGTGGGAAGAGTCCACGAAATGGGTTGGCGAAGCCGCGCGTGCAGGAAGTGGTTGGGCAAAGGCCGAAATTATCGGTGGTCCGCAGATAGTTGTAATTCACATAGAAGCGATTGTTGGCGTTCCAGTTGTAGTCGAGACGAAGGGATGCTTCGTTTCCGTTGACTAGATTTCCGAGCGTCTGTGTCTGGGTGCCGACGGTGGCGACGCTGTTCTCCTGGATTGACGCCGAGCGATCGAGCGTGCCTGATTGGATCCCCGGGATGGAACTGCAGCCTGCCGTTGCCATCGCACTTTGATCGGCTGCGGTCACGCCGAAGATTGGGATAAGCTTCTGATGCTGCAATGTGGTGAGACCGCCGAAGCCGTTGTCCTGGCAGAGTAAGGTTGCATAACCGCCGTGGGCGGCGGCATAGCTATCTCCCGTGAGACCGGTTGGAGTACCGGGATTGTGGGTCGGGAAATCTTTGTAGAGAAGGGCAGCGGTCGAGTTCAAACCGGAATTTTGATCGGCGGTGATCACTGCGGTTCGCCATGCGGAAGACTCCTGCAGAATGGTTTGCGGGGAAGCATTGGCAGTGAATCGATTGCCTTGCAACGCGAGGAAGAAGAAAAGCTTGTCTTTGACGATGGGGCCACCGAGAGTCAGTCCGAATTGATTAAAGCGGAGGGCCGGTTTGCCAACATCGTTCTGGTTCAGGAAAAACTCGTTGGCGTCGAGAGCATCGTTGCGGATGTATTCCCACCCGCTGCCGTGCCAGGCGTTGGTACCTGACTTGGTCACGAGATTTACGGTTCCTCCGGCGCTGTTGCCGTATTGAGCGGACATATTTAATTGCAGCTGCTGAAACTCTTCGACGGAATCCTGGATTGGAATGTTGATGGGACCGCCGCTCAGATCTTTGTTCGAAACGCCGTTGACGAGGAATCCGTTGAAGTCTTCACGCAGGCCGTTGACGACTGTGTTGTGACCGGCTTCGAAGTCGACGCCCATCACGTTGACGGCGCCGGTGCTGAGTTGCATCAGGTCGAAGACGTTGCGTCCGTTGAGAGGCAGATTGTTGATTTGGGTGGAACTTACGGTGGTGGCGAGGCGGGAGTCTTCGGTGTTCACCGCGGATGCCTCTCCCGTGACCTCGACCACTTCGGAGGTCTTGCCGATGGTGAGCTTGAAGTCGACGTGAGCGATGGTTCCGGCATTCAGCTGCACGCCGGAGTTCGAGGTGGTTTTGAAGCCGGAGGCTTCCACGGTGATTTTGTAGACGCCAATCGGCAGCTCTTTCAGGTTGTATAAGCCATTCTGGTTGGTCGTGGTCGCGTTGGTAAAGTTCGTGCTGGGATTGGTGACCGTGACCTTGGCATCGGCGATGGCCGCGCCGGAGGGATCCGTTACCTGGCCGGAAAATTGACCGTTCTGAACCTGCGCGGTAGACAGCGAAACCAGCAACGGCAGTACAGATAGCATGCACAGAACAACTTTTGAGTGTCGTAGTGACATGGCACGGCCTCCGGGGCACAGACTTGTTGGCGAATTGAAACAGACTTACCCGAGCGCTTTGGAGGTTGCAGCTGGCACGCCAAAAGCATCGTGATTCGCTGCTGTGGGACGAGCACCGTGGGCAACGGGACGGCCACGACTCATCAGATTGCGAGTTACGCGGGAGGGATGGGTTCTGAAAATTCGCAGCGTGAGTGGCTCTACGATAAATAGAGGTTGCGAGCAGCGTAGCCTATGGAAATTAATAATTGCTTGCGGGGTTGTCGGCCGCTGAAGCGTGAGCGGGTCACGAATTCCCCGAGACCGAGGGATGGCGGTACGAACCCATCAATCTTGCGATCAACACGGCCAGATAGAGAACGCCGAGAATCGCTTCGATGACGGAGAGCGACCGGGCCTGCTCCGAAACCGGAGTGATGCCCACTGCGCCCAGCGAGGTCATGGTGGCGAAGCTGTAATAAATTAAATCGAAACGGTTGGGGATGATGTGGTGATTGGTCAGCGGATCGAGGTAGAAGGCCTTGGGCTGAATCGTAGCCACCATCCCGTAGACGCTGGCGAAGGTGAACCCAACCAGAAGATAAATGCAGAGCGCTCCAAAAATAGTTTCGGAGGTGGGTGTTTCCTTTGTGAAGACCCGCTGGAAGATAGCCACGACTACGAATACGTCAAAGGCGAAACTAAGAACGATGTTGAAAGCGGATATGAACCCGGCGTCGGCTCGCAGAGACAGCATGCGTTCCAAGACCGCTGGGACGGCGAGTGCGAGCGCGATCAGCAAGAGCGTTCGGCGCATGCGGATGGCATAGACGGCGGCCAGAATTCCGGCGCTGCCGAGTAAGCGAAATGCCAGAAAGCGGAAGCCGCCGTCCTGGACATAGGGATACAGGAAGAGGGTCGTAAGCAGGAGAACAAAGAGCAGAAAAAAGTTGTGCCGCGTCAAGACGCGCAGCCGCCTGAGCAGCGTCGGAGGATGATGAGATGTTTGAACCATGGTGTATTCGGGGCGCTCCGTCCGGCGATGTTACACCTTTGCTGCGATTCGATTCTATCTGTTGAGACGGGGCGTCCTCCGTTCGTGCTACGATGACGCCCTTCCCTAGGTGTTCTGCCACTGCAGGTTGTCTATGTTCTCCCGCCTAGTGTTTTCAGCCTTAACGATCTCAATTTTATCTTCGTGCCTCTTAGCCCATCATTGCAAGATTTCCGGGAACGGAAAGTACGTACGAATCAGCGTGGACAGAATCGGATTCTATGTCTGGGATGTGACCTCGCTGAATCTGCAATACTGCAATATCAAGACCGGGCCGAAGTGCAGTGGATACGGTGCGGTGGGATACGACACCTTCCTGAATGCTCCGGGCTCGCATGATGAGTTGAACACTTTTCTGCGGCCGCTCGGAGACGTTACGGACCTGACACAGTTGATCAATCCGCTGCCCAAGCCGTACTACAACGGCATGCAGAAAAGCTGGGCGTGGAGCAACGGCGCGTTCGACGGCAATGCTTTGCCGCCGGCATGCGGCACGCTATTTAGTCCGTCGGGAGATGAGGATGTCAAGCAGCCGTACGACGGCGAGGTTTTCTGCATTGAGACCGACGGGGTGGGACAATCGATCTGGCGGTTCGCGCATAATCGCGCGGTCTGGAATCCGGCGTATTACCGGAGCCAGCCCTACGGCAATATCTCGCTCGACGGACATTACTTCAGCTTCACATCCAGTTGGGATAATCAGGTGGGGACGGATCCGGACGGCGACCCGCGGACGGATATCTGGATTGTTCACTTGCAGTGAGCAGCCGGGTGATTCAAAGTCTGCAAAAAAGTAGGGCGCGGAATTTGTCCGCGCCCTGAAACAATCCTACCAATTACTTCAACATTCTTTAGTTCACGGTCAGCGGAACCACCGCTGTCGTGTTTGAAGTCGGGCCTTCTGTTGCGGTCACGCTGATGCTGTAAGGCGCGCCGATAACAGCTGTCGGAACGGTTGTGGGTGTGAGCGTTACCGTGGACGTGGCCGTCTTGGTGGTATCCGCTTGCGAGGTTGCGGTGACGGTTACGCTTGCCGGTAGACCGGTCTGGATGGTGGGAGCACTGTACGCGCCGCCGGAAGTGATCGATCCGCACGGATTTGACGCGCCGGTGCAAGACACCGAACTGCTCAGGCTCCAGGTAACGGCCGTATTGCTCGAGTTCGTGACGGTTGGGGTGAACGTGACTCCCTGACTTGGCCAGGAATCAGTCGCGTAATTTGGGAACATCGTCGCGCCGGAAGGCGAGACGGCGATGGTTACCGGCGGGTGGCTGCTGCCGCCGCAGGCGACGAGAAGGCCGAGCATCATCAACGAGACGCACAATCCGGCCACGGTTGAGTATTTGGACATTTTCCGTCCCGCGAAACCAACCATGAAGATGCCGGCGAGCGGCAACCCAATCGGGAGCCACGGAGAGCGATTATCCGCACGATTGCGACGCTGCGCTTTTCCTGGGTCCGCGTTCGGGCCGGTGGTTGTCACTAGAACCGAGACCGGTTGCGGTGTCGCGGTGGCACCGGCCGCGATTTGCGCCGGAGTAAAGGTGCAGGTAACGGTGGCATCGGGAAGTCCGTTACAGGCGAAAGTGATCGGCACCAGCGTTGTGGCGCCGGGCGTCACAGTAAAGGTGGTGGTTGTGGATTGTCCGGAAAGCGGCGTTGCTGGGCTAAACGCAGTCGGAGTGGACAGAGCGAAAGTCGGAGCAACGATGACTTGGTTGATAGCGTTAGAGGTGCTGCCCGCGTTGCTCGGATCCCCGCCATAGACCGCGGTAATCGAGTTTGTGGCAGGAGGCGCTGGAAGCGTGGAGGTGGAAAATGTTGCTACCTGATTGCCTCCGACCGTGCTCAAACTGCCTGTACCGATCGAGGTGCCATTGTTGTTAAAGGTCACGGTGCCGGTGGGCAAGTTCGAGCCCGTCGTTACGACCGTAGCGGTGAAGGTCACCGACGCTCCGTAACGCGAGGGATTCTGACTGGATACGAGGGTAGTGGTCGTAGTGGGAAGGTTGTTGGCGACCCAAGCTGAAATCAGATGGGCGGCGTTGACGGAGCCTAGGCCAACGGCGAGGTTGTACCCGGTCGTGGGATCGAAGTTATAGCTGTTAAAGCCTACGAAGGCATAGCCGGTGGTCGGGCAAATCATCGCGGCGGGAAAAGGATCTCCGGGCAGCCCGTAGTCCGGCGTTCCCGGATCGCACCATGCGCCGTTCGAATAGGTGCCGCTTGAACTGGTGGTCACGGGATTGAAGGCGCCGTTGACAGAATTGGCTGCGGCAAGTTGATAGAGAGTCGGGTTGATGTTGCCGACGCCCGGAGCGGGCTGAATACCTGTAGCGACGACCTGTTGGTTTAGCAGCGCGACCATGCCGGCAAAAATAGGCGTGGAAACGGACGTACCGCCAAAGATCGTGCACGGTCCGGTGTTGCTGAGACAAGCTGTGAGCATGTCGGCGATGCCGGTAGTGGGGGAATCGCAACTGCTACCGCCGCCGTCCTCGCCATCGATCTGGGTGCAGACCAGATAGCCGGGAAAGTTGGCCGAGGCTGGCAACGAAACATCGGGCGAGAAACGGGTATGGGTCGCACTCGCCTGGCCCAATCCGAGGGGATTCACCGAGCTGAATGACAAGCCTGATTGCCAAGCAGGCTGCGGGAAGCCGTCTGTACAAACGTCATTGGCATCGACGTCCACACAGTTGCTGACGCCGCCGCCGCCGGCGGAGATTCCGAGCTGGCTCTGCGCACTTTGCCAGTCGGTAGCCAGCGGGCCGTTGCCCAGACCGTAGTACTCGCAAAAGCCGTTGGTTTTGTCGGCTTCGCATTCGTAGGCAAACGACAGGGAATCGTTCCACGCCTGCTCTGGAACATAGGAAAGAGCGGAACCGCCATCGCTACCGTTTACAGTTCCGAAATATGTCGGGTTGTATTCCGAGGGGGGAATGGACGTTCCGCCAACACCGGTCACGTATTGGCTGCTGGCGGGATAACCGACTGCGTACCCATACTGAGCGATGTTAGACCCGGTGATATTGAAGTTATCGCACTCGGCAGCTCCGGTATCACCGGTGGAGTTCATGAAGGTGATGCCCTGAGAATTGGCCTGGGCGAGTTCGGCTTCATCGGAGATGATGCCACCCTCGCCGCCAACTCCGGCCTCGGCGAGTTCGCAGGGCGCGGTGTAGCTCATGGTGATGACGGGTGCGACGTTATTGTCGACGGCGTAGTACCAGGAGTCCCAGACGTTGGTGGCGATGGCGGTGACGAAGATAATCTGGGCGTTGCGGGCGGTGGCGCCGGACCACTCGATGTCCAGGTCGGCTTCGGGCAGGTCTCCGAAGATGTCCTGAGGGTTACCGTTTACCAGGACGTACTTGAAGTTGGGAGTGTTACACGCGGTGATAATGTCGCTGCTGACTGTGCAACTGATAGCGGAAAGCCCGAAGTTCTGGCGGAAGTTGGTGAGATCGGACTGAAAAATGCCGGTTTCGCCGATGACCGCTATGGTTTGGCCGGTGCCGTCGACGCCCGCGCTGTAGAGCGAAGTCATGTCATACATGGTCTTGATGTCGCCGGGCGACAGGAAGACGTAATCTCCACCCCCAAACGCGAAGGTGTAGTTGGGCTGGGAGCGCTTGAGTTGGGACTTGGGCCGGAAATTATTCAGACCGCGAAATCCGGTAACGATGCCGGCGAGCGCCGCAGGAATCGCGGGAGGAGTGGTATTGGCGAAATTTTTCTCCCCCTTCGACTCGAAGTTGTGAATCTCCACCTGGAATACCTTTTCGACTTGGCCGGCGGTTCCGCTAAAGACAACAAAATTGCCGCCTCGGGCTGTCTTCACCACGTTGAAGCCCTGCGATTGCAGCCAGGTGGTTATCTTTAGAATGTCATTGGCGCTGAGGCCGAATCGACTGGCGTACTGCTCGGGCGTCAGCCATTTGTGATAGGACGCGGAGCGCGGATTCTGCTGGTCCGCGAGGAGTTTCGTCAGGGCCAGCTTCTGCGCGGCCGATGGCGCGGTGAGTAACGTGATGTAACTGAGATTGAGCGAGGAGTCGACTGGACCGCGGTCGAATTCCGGGCGCGCCTTCATGGCGACACCGCTTTTCATTCGGACAGTCTGGCTGGGGACGATCGGTTGCGTAATGCGATCGGGCACAGCGGCGAAACTCAGCACCGACAAAATCAGGATGCAAAGGATGAGGGTGGCAAGGTGGGACGAGGGCAGCAAGGCGTTTCTCGAACGTGACATGGTCACTCCGTGCAGATTTGAATTGTGAGGAAGCCCGGGGAGCATTATCTATACTTCTTCTTGTCTGATCAAGTTATTAAATGCGGGGTTGTATGGCGGACAACCGGTATTTTTGTCATTTAGTTGTCAATTAAGTACCAATCGGTTATTACAGCCTTGACAGGGGCAGGGGCAAAGATGGGTATAAAGCACGTTTCCAGAGGCCAAGATTCCGCTCAAGGGCGGTTTCAACTGGCTTCTTAGACTCGTTTCTTAGACTTCGGCCAGTTCTTCTTCCAGCAACTGCTTGTTATATAGCTCGGTGTAATAACCGTTGCGGGCGATTAGTTGGTCGTGGGTTCCGAGTTCTACTATGCGTCCCTGGTGGAGGACGGCGATGGCGTCGGCGTTACGGACGGTAGAAACGCGGTGGGAGATGAAGATGGTGGTGCGCCCGCGCATGATTTCGCGGAGGTGATTGAGGATTTTGTCTTCGGTGTTGGTGTCGACGCTGGAAAGAGCGTCGTCGAGGATGAGGATGCTGGGGCTGCGCAGGAGAGCGCGGGCGATGGCGGTGCGCTGCTTCTGGCCTCCGGAAAGCGTAATGCCGCGTTCGCCGACGGTGGTGTTGTAGCCTTCCGGAAAGCCTTCGATATCCTGGGCGATGTTGGCGGCCTGGGCGGCGGCTTTGATGTCGTCGAGTAGCGCTTCGCCGTCCTCTTTCGCGATGCCGTAGGCGATGTTTTCGCGGATGGTGTCGCTGAAGAGGAATGTCTCCTGCGGAACGAAGCCGATGTGGCGGCGCAGGGAATCGATAGGGAACTGGCGGATCGGGCGTCCATCGATCAGGACTGCTCCGGGCTCGGCATCGTAGATGCGCGGAATCAGATTCACTAACGTCGTTTTGCCGGAACCTGTCGGGCCGACAATCGCTAAGCTCGAGCCAGAGGGAACGCGCAGGCTGACGTCCTTGAGGACTTCGACTCCGTTGTAGGCAAAGTTGAGATTTCTAAATTCGATTTCACCCTTTATTTCTGTGGTCGCGGCGCCAGCTACGTCGGCGATCTCCGGCTGCTGGGTCAGGATTTCGTTGATCCTGACTAACGAGGCGGTTCCACGCTGGAAGATATTGATTACCCATCCCAGGGCGATGACTGGCCAGGTAAGTTGCACCATATAGGTGTTGAAGGCTACGAAAGCACCTATGTTCATCTTGCCCATCAACACTTCGCGTCCGCCGAGCCAAAGAACGATGACCACGGCCGCACCCAGCATGAGTTCGAGCGTGGGCCAGAGCATCCCCATCAAGCGGACCAGGCCGAGACTGCGCCGGATGTATTCCTGATTGGCGCCCTCGAAAGCGGCGATCTCGGATTGCTCTTGCACATAGGCGCGAATCACGCGGGCGCCGGAGAAGTTTTCCTGGGCGCGGGCCGAGATGTCGGAAAACATCGCCTGAATGCGTTCGAAGCGTTCATGGATGCGCCGTCCGAAATACTGAATCAGGATGCTGGCAATAGGGAGCGGAAGAAATGCGTAGATGGTCAGCTTCGGACTGATGGCCAGCATGAATCCGAGAGCGCCGGCGGTGAAGACGAGAGTGTTGGCCGAGTACATGATGGCCGGGCCGAGGAGCATCCGCACGGCATTGAGATCGTTGGTGGCGCGGGCCATGATGTCGCCGGTGCGATTGCGCTGGTAGTAGGAGTAGGACAGGCGTTCGAGGTGCGCGAACAGATCGTTGCGGAGATCAAATTCGATGTCGCGGGAAATGCCGATGAGAACCCAGCGCGTCAGAAACTGGAAAACGCCTTTCGCCAAGGCTAGTCCGATGATGCCGGCGGCGTAGAGGGTGAGTTTGTGGCGGGTGACTCCGGCGTTGAGGCCGTTGACGGCGATGCGCAGGACTTGCGGAAAGAGGATCCAGACGCCGTTATTAAATAAGACGCAGAGGCCGCCCCAGAACAGTCCGCTGCGATAGCGCTTGAGGTACGGGACTAGAGGGCGTAGGTTCTTGGGCACCATCGTCTTTGCAACTACGAACGTCTTTGTTACGAATGTCTTCTAAATGACGATCGTCTAAATGACGATCGTCGAATCGAAGATCTTCTGATCGACGATCCGTTAGAACGCGACTACTTCTAGATGAGATTGTAGCAGTGGCAGATGCGGACTTTCGAAAGGAAGGCGCCAGCGCGATGAAGGTGGCCGTGAGCAGAAGAGCGGTCCAGAGCGAGAGCATTCCGGCAGCGAACATTAATCCCGAATAGAGCAGGTCAGCGCGTTCCATCGGCTTTCTCCAGTTGACTCTGTAAAAAGACCGGGTGAGGGCGGAGGTTGGAGGTTCCGTTCCTCACCACGGATAGGAGAGACACCTAAGAAAAATCTATTCCTCGGGCGGAGGAGCGTTGTGGTCGTGCATGCGATTTGCATGCTTCGCTTCGAAAGCGGCGAGCTTAGCTTTCTGATCGGCCGTCAGAATCTGTACCATCTCGGACTTAATGCGGGCGTGCGCCACCTGCAACTCGATCATGGTCTGCGAATTTTGCGTGGCCAGGGCGCGAGTCTTAGCTTCATCGAAAGGACCAGCAGCTTCGAGGGCGCGCATGTCGGCATGGTTCTGGTGCATGGCCTGCATCAGCGGTTGAAGGCTGGGCTTCTCTTTGGCCCAGATCGCTTTGACCTGCGCCTGTTGATCGGTGGTCAGATCGAGGTAATGAGTGAAGAATCCCATCATGCGGTGCATGTCGCCATCGGGGCCGCCATGACCATGCATGCCTTGGGCAATCGCGGCTGCCACGGCCAGCAGGACTGCGGCGCCGACTGTGATAATGCGAGTACGAGTCGATTTCATTGGTTCTCCTTGTAGCGTGATCTTTAGGGGGTTCGGGGCAGCCCGAACATCTATGCTGATAAGAACACCGTTTTCAAAAAGATGAGGTAAAGAGTCAGTCAAGCGCGGTAAAGTTTTGTAAAGAGGTCGGGTGATTGGGCCGGCGAGTTATCGCGTCATCTGAAGAGCCTATGATGGCAAATGCCAGATGATTCGATATCTTTCTACAATTCTTTACCGCGAACCCTCTCTCAAAGGTGTTGAATGATTAGAAGAATGGATCACGTATTAGTAGTCGATGATGATGTCGAGTTGTGCGGCCTGGTGCAGGAGTATCTGACGGCGGAAGGGTTCAGCCTGAGGGCCGTCCACGATGGCGAACAGGGACTGCAGCAGGCGCTGACCAACGAATACTCGTTGGTGGTGCTCGATGTGATGCTGCCGGGGATCAACGGCTTCGAAGTGCTGCGGCGCATTCGAAGCGTGTCGAAAATTCCGGTATTGCTACTGACCGCGCGCGGCGAGGATGTCGATCGCATCGTCGGACTCGAAATCGGCGCAGATGACTATCTTCCTAAGCCCTTCAATCCGCGTGAACTGGTCGCGCGCATTCGCGCCGTCCTGCGGCGTACCAAACCAGCTAAGCCCTCGGACGGCGTTCCGGAAGTACTGACAGTGGGCGACGTGGAACTTGATCCCGCGACGCGCAACGTACAACGGGCCGGTCAACCGGTTGATCTGACTTCGGTGGAATTCAATCTGCTTGAAGTTCTGCTGCGCGAGGCAGGACGAGTGGTGACACGCGAGCGCCTGGTGAACGCCGTGCTCAGCCGCAAGTTCATGCCCTTCGATCGCAGCATTGACATGCACGTCAGCAAGGTACGGAGGAAGTTAGGCGACTCCGAGGAAAACGGCGATCACATCAAAACGATTCGCGGCGTCGGTTACATGTTTGCGCGTCCGGCACCGAAGGCGAAAAAGTGAAGTGCCGCTGCGGGCTTGAGCTACGACCACCGCGCTGAACGAGTTAGTTAAACGCATTAGTTCGTCACCATGAAAAGCCTCTTCCTCAAAATTTTCCTGTCGTTCTGGGCGGCGCAGGCACTGTTTGTCGTGCTGGCGATTCTGGCTACGATGGCGCTGAGTCCGGCGCGACATGGCATCGAGAGCGAAGGGCCGCAGATTCTGGCGGAAGTGGTGAACGCCTATCAGAGTGGCGGAGAACACGCTGCTCACGACTACGTGGAAGAGCTGTGGCGCACGCAGCATGTGTGGGCGCTGGTGTTTGATCCGGCAGGCCATGAAATTTCCGGACGGCCGGGGCCAAGTCCAAGGATGGACGAATTTCACGAGGGCGACCCGCCGCCCGACCGTCCCCTGCGAGGAATTCCTCCGCGTCACCACGGCTTGTTAGATTTCCTGCTTCCCAACCGGGTAATCCGGCAAGGCCTGACGCTCGACGGAAAAAGATACACGCTGGTCTTGATCCTGCCGCCGGGACCGGGAGTGTTCTTTGGACGGCATGACCTGCCGCTGCTGGGCATCACGATCGCAATTCTTTCCTCTGGGCTGATTTGCTATTTGTTAGCGTGGTCGATGGCCAGTCCGGTAACGCGTTTGCGGGTTGCGGCGCAGAGCCTTGCGGCTGGCGATCTGACCGCCCGTACCGGCGCACCGGCGGGCGGTAGCGGCAACGAACTCACCGGGCTCATGCGCGATTTCGATCGCATGGCGGAGCGGATTGAAGGATTGGTCGATTCGCAATCGAGACTGCTGAAAGATGTTTCGCATGAACTGCGATCTCCATTGGCGCGACTGAGTGTTGCGCTGGGCTTGGCGCGGCAAAAGGCGACGCCGGAAATTGAAGGTCCGCTGAATCGCATTGAGCTCGAGGCCGACCGCCTGAATCAGCTGATTCAGCGTTTGCTCACCATCGCGCGGCTGGAGTCGGGAACCGATGGTTTGCGGAAGTCGACGGTGTCTCTACGGGAACTGGTCGAGCAGGTGGCGCACGACGCCGAGTACGAATCCCGG
Organism: uncultured Acidobacteriaceae bacterium; assembly: GCA_963807725.1. Taxonomy (GTDB): domain Bacteria; phylum Acidobacteriota; class Terriglobia; order Terriglobales; family Acidobacteriaceae; genus Acidiflorens. Next base: position 942,340 of record CAWECL010000006.1, on the reverse strand, counting down.
GGACGGCGGTGCCAGGTCGTCGTGGACAAATCCGCGGACAAAGTCGCCGATACTGTCGACGAATTCCTGGTCGAAGCCGACCCCGAGCTGCTACGGAGCGCGGTGGAGAATGTCGTAAGGAACGCCACGCGGTATACTGCTGAGGGCACTACGGTTGAAGTGCGACTGGAGCGGCAGCAGGCGGGGAGTGGCGGCGCGGAAGAAATCATCATGCGCGTGCTCGATTCCGGTCCTGGCGTTCCCGACGAAGAGCTGCAAAAGATATTTGAGCCCTTTTATCGGCTGGACGATGCCCGCAACCGCCAAACCGGGGGTGCGGGCCTGGGACTGTCGATCGCGGATCGGGCTATCAGGCTGCATGGCGGGCAGCTTCGTGCATCCAACCGAAAAGAGGGTGGGTTAGAGGTTGAAATCCGGATTCCGGCAGCTCCTGGGTTTGCTCTTCCCGCTCGTTCCTGATACACAAATATATTTCAGCCACAAGCTTCAATCGCCGTAACAGCTAGCAGGGACATTGCTTGCGGACGGGAAGCGGCTGACCACCCCTTGGAGAATTGATGTCGAAGAAATTAGGCGGAGTTCTTGCGCTCGTGGCCATGTGTGCCCTGAGTTTGTTTCTGATCAGCTGTGGCAGTTCGTCGTCCCGGCCCTCGGGAGTCCTTTATGTGCTGACCCAGGGGAGCAACGGACTGGGGAACAACATCAGTTCCTTTGCCATGGATTTGGACACTGGAAACCTGGCCCTGGTCAACTCGAACGCCAGCACCTGCCCGACGGCGGCGACGGAGGGTAATCCCGCGCCTTGCGGACTTCCTCTGGATATTTTGCTCGATCCGGCGGGCGCAACCGCGTTCGTCCTGAATCAGGGAACACCATGCGTCCACCAGGGTGTTGTTTGTGTGAGCGGATCTTCCTCTATCCCACCGACGATTTATCCGTACACAGTGAACTCGGATGGCAGCCTTTCAGCACCCGGCACGGCAGTCTCATGGACTACGGCTCCAGACACAGCCATTGAAATGATCAGAGATGCCGCCGGACAGTTCTTGTTCGTGATCGATTCCGGTTTGTACCCTGCGCCAACCGCATGCCCGGCCATTGCTACCGCAGCCGCGAATCAGGCGCAACTCGACCAGTTCACGGGTTGCCCGTCGATTTGGGTGTTTGCCATGAAGTTGGGTTCGCCGACCACGCTGACTCTTGTAAGCCAGAGCGCGACGGTTACAAGTCCGCTATTTTTGAGCAAGACACCCACGGCACTTTCGGCACTGGCCGGCGCTTCTTCGCAGGAACTTCTTTTCGCCACGAACAATTACGACCTCTGCACGGTCTCATGCCAGCAACCTGGCGGCGCTACCGGGCCATTTCCTCCGAATGACGATACCGTGAGTGTGTATGTCGTGAGTTCGACAGGCCTGCTCGCCGAGCAAACGAATTCTCCTTATACGGTCGCCGCAGCCGATCCCATCTCGGTTCAGTCCGTCAACACGAACCCGGCTCAACAAAATACGGGTGGCCTGTTTGTGTATGTGGGAAGCGAGGACTCGACCGGCGGACATTTGTATCCTTTTCAAATATGTACCACGGTCAATTTGACCAATTGCCCCACGCAGCAGGATGTGGATAACAACCTGCTGGTTCCGCTGGCAACTTGTACGGAACCGTCTTGCGACGTCCCGCCAAGCTCGGTCGGCCAAGATCCGATCGGAATGGTGGTGGATCCTACGAATAATTTTCTCTACGTGATGGCAGAAGGCACGAGCCAGATTTTCGCCTTCCGAATCAATTCGGCAGCCGGAACTTTGGGTCCGCTAAGTCCGGCGAACCTGTCGACGGGATCGCAACCGGTTTCGCTGGCGATGCACCCCAGTGTTAACAATACCGGCCAGTTCTTGTTCACGTCGAACAGCACTTCGGATAATATTTCGGGCTTTACGCTGGGTACGACGTCGGGTGCGATGAGCAATCCGATCAGTGTGCTGGCACCGTCGGCGCCGAGCGGGATGACGGTGCACTAGACTGACTGTGCACTGGAAAGATCGGGTCAGGTCGGCATTCGCAAGATCAGATAGCCGCCGATAAATCCGAAGACCAGGTCGGGTGACCAGGCGGCTACTGCCGGCGGAAGCTGGCTCAGATTGCCCATCGCCTCGAACAATCCGTTAATGGTCCAATAAACCACGCCGATTCCGATCGCGGTTGCCACACCCGCGACCGCCGACCTTTTGCCTGCCGAGAGCGCGAAGGGGATGGCAAGAACAGCCATGACCAAGGTGATCAACGGATAGGCAATTTTCTTTTGCAGTTGAACCCGCAAACGAACCACGTCGAAGCCGCTCTGCTCCAGGTCGTGAATGTAATTGCGGAGTTCGTCGTAGCTCATCTCGGACGATTGTTTGATTTCCTTCTTGAAGTAGGCCGGCTGTTCCGCCAGTTCGGGATAGGTGGCGACATCAAACTTGCGGTAATTATCGATCGCGGAGCCGCGCAGACTGCGCTCCCACCCCTGCTCGTAAACCCAGCGCCCCATCGCTTTCGACCACTGCGCGCGGTCGGCGGCAATGCGGTGGGTGATCTGGAAGGTCTTCGGATCGAACTGAAACACAGACACGCCGGCGAACACATCGCGGTCGGGATCGAAAAATTGATAGTAGTAAATGTCGGAATGCTGGCCGAATATCCACTTGCGGTCGGGACGGAGATAGGTCTGGGCGGGCTTGCCTTTGATCTGATTGCGCAGAGCGTCCTGACGCTTGTTGGTGTAGGGAAGATAGAGCTGGTCCGAGAGAAACAGCGCCCCGGCCACCAGCATGGAGGCGATGAGCACCGGAATGATCACGCGATACAGGCTGATGCCCGTGGCCTTGATGGCGGTGATTTCATTGGTACGCTGCAGCAGTCCGAATGTGACCAGCACAGCAAGCAGCATGCTGAGCGGAGTTGTGGTGTAAAGAAAATAGGGCACCACGTTCAGCAAGTATTCTCCCACCGTGAGCGGCGAGATTTGATTCCGTAAAATATCGCCCAGCAGCTCGAACAGGGTGAATACCAGCAGCAACATCAGGAAAGCGGCGATGATCAGGGCCAGGTAAAAAGTAAAACCGCGCAGCACATAATCGTCGAGGATGGTCGGGAACTGCAGATTGAACAGGCGCAGGCGCCGGGGCGCGCGAGTGAAGAAGCTTTCGGTTGAGGCGGCGCGGCCTGACTCCCCGTTCTGCGCTAACGATCCGTTCGTAGCTGAAGGCTTGAACGTTGAAGGTTTGAACCACGAGGTGAGCTTCGAATGTTTGAACCACGAACGGAGGCCAGCCAGTTCAATGGGGCGGCGTTCCGATTGCCACAGCAGAAAAACTCCTCCCACCAAGAACACAAAATCCGCCAGCCACACTCCGGCGGCGGGAGAGAGCTTTCCCTGGCGCGCGAATGAAACTCCGATTAATGAAAGCGAATAGTAAACAAAGACCAACAGGATGGTGAGAACAAATCCGCTGGACTTGCCACCCTTCTTCGAGGACAGGCCGAGCGGTATGCCGACCAGCGCCAGTACGATACAGGCCGTCGGCAGGGCGAGGCGGCGATGGTATTCGATCAGATTCCAGCGGCGAGTCACGGGATTAGCGGTTCGCGCGGTGTTCAGCAAGTCGGAAAATTTGATTTCCGCCAGTGACACAGGCTCGTGCTCCTGATTATTTTGCGTCGCAGGGAGCTGAAGCGGAATGTCGGTAGTCTCGAAAGTGGAGATCTGATATTGATCCGGATTCTTCGGATCAGTCTCGTGCGTCGAACCGTTGGTGAGATGAAGGTCGAGCGTGTCAGGCCCTTGACTCACGAGCAGGCCCTCGCGTGCCAGGCTGATACGCGGCGCGGCCGGATCGGTCAGATCGGCCAGGAACACGCCCTTCCAAAGCGCGCCGCCGGACATCGCCTTGACGTCCTGCACATAAAGAATAATCTTCGGAAATCCCTCGTAGAAAACGCGGGGCTGGACTTCGAACGATGCCTGCGAAGACTTGAGGTTGTCCTGCAGTTGGCCGAGGGCAGCCAGCGACCGAGGCGCAAGATAGACGCTATTTCCGAGAGCGAGCAGCCACGCCACGATCACAAAGATCGAGATCACACGCAGAAAAGTCCATACGCCCAGCCCGCTGGCGCGCATGGCAGTGATCTCGCTATCGGCGGCGAGGCGGCTCAGTCCAATGAGGATGCCGACGAGCACGCCCATAGGAATGGTGTAGGTAAGAGCGACGGGAACGGTGAAGAAAAAGACTTCAGCGACGCTGGGAAGCGGGGCACTATTGCGGACAACAAGTTCGAGGATGCGACCGAGATCGCGGGTAAAAAGAACGAACGTAAAGACGGCTGCGCCGATCAGGGCGTGGGAGACGACTTCTCCCAAAATGTAGCGGGTGAGGATGCGCATCCGCAAAGGTTGGACTCATTGCGAGTCTAGCATGAGAGCGCGGAGGGCGATTGGCTCCTGGTTGCAATGGCGGCACCGTTCGTAGAGAATGCCCCTTCGCTCTGCGGAGCGCGAAGCTAGTTGTGATCTCGGAGCCGGAGGAAGAATGGGTAGAGGAAAAATGAATCTCCGTCTTGGCTTGGTTTTGGTCCTGTGTTGCGCGATTCCTGGCCCCGCACGGTCGCAGCAACCGTCCGAGATGAGGTCGACTACCGACCAACTGGCGGCTTCAGTTTACAACGGACCCTCGATGCAGACCCTGGGCGAACTCACCGACAGTATTGGTGGCCGGCTTACAGGTGGCCCAGAGTACGTCCGCGCGACGGAATGGGCGGTGGCGAAGTTTAAGAGTTTTGGCATCCAGAATGTCGAACCTCGAACCGTTCAAGATGGATGCAGGCTGGCAGCGCGGCATGGCTAGCGCGGTGATGCTGACTCCGATGTCGCGGCCACTGCATGTCGCGTCATTGGGCTGGGCGCCTTCAACTCCAGCGGGAGGGGTGGAGGGTTCTGTCGTCGTGGTCGGCGACATTTCTCCCGAGACTTTACCTTCCCGAGCCAGCGAATTCCGCGGAAAGATCGTTCTGCTGGATAGCTCCAGGATCTTCGCTGAGAACTACGGCAAAGTTTTCCCGAAGTTGCAGGCCGCGTGGCAGACGTTCGCGAAAGGCGGAGTTCTCGCGGTGATCTGGTCCGATCGCACTCCTAATAATGTAATCAATGCGCACGGTGGACTGTGGGGATCGAAGCTGGTGCCGCTTCCGGGCGCCGAGTTGGGGATGGAAGATTCGAAATTGATCATGCGTGAACTCGAGCGCGGACCGGTGACCATCCATTTGACGATCGAGAACAAAACTTCCGGCGAGATGACCGTCAACAACGTGGTCGCCGAAATTCGGGGCAGCGAGCGGCCCGACGAATGGATCCTGATTGGGGCGCATCTCGACTCCTGGGACTTTGGCACCGGCGCGCAGGATAACGGCACGGGCGCTGTCAGCGTGATTGAAGCGGCCCGCGCGATGATGACCCTGGGCAAAGCGCCGAGGCGAAGCGTCCGCTTCGCGCTGTGGGGCGGGGAAGAAGAAGGCGTGCTCGGTTCCTATGCTTACACGCAAACGCACAGGAAAGAACTCGACAAGTGCGTAGCCGTGTTGAACACCGATAACGGGGCTGGACATCCCAAAGGATGGAAAGTGCAGGGCCGCGAAGATTTGAAAAAGGCGATGCAACCGTGGAGCGACGCGCTGCTGAAGAATCTGAACGGCGGCGATCTATCGACCGAGGCGACCTACGATACTGACCACGGTCCGTTCATGTTGTACGGAATTCCGGCGCTGGATTTGTGGGTGGATGAGTCGAAGTATTTTGAGGTCCACCACAAAGCGAGCGACACGTTCGACAAAGTCGATTCGCTCGATTTCAAAGGCGGGGAAGCGATTGTTGCTGTCACCGCCTACGCTATTGCCGAGACGGCCGCGCCGATTGCTCCACACATCGATCACGACGCGGTGAGCGAAATTCTAAGTAAGGCAAAATTAGACGACTTGCTGGTAAACGTGGGCGTCTGGAAACCATAGCCGGTCAGCCTTTAGGCTTTCCTCAAAAACAATGCGCCCAGAGGAGGCAAGGTCAGCCGCAGAGAATACGGCCGCCCGTGATTTGCTTCGTGCAGGGCTGCGGCTCCCCCCATATTGCCGACGCCGCTGCCGCCGTACTCGCGCGCATCGCTGTTGAGTAGTTCTTTCCAGTAGCCGTCCGTCGGAACGCCAACCATGTATCCCACGCGAACCACGGGGGTAAAGTTGCAGACGATGAGCATGGGATTTTCGCCATCCCGACCATGACGCAGCAGCGAGACAATGCTGGCGGGCGCATCGTTGCAATCGACCCATTCAAATCCCTTGGGATCGTTATCAAACCAGTGCAGTGGCGACTCGCTCCGATAAACACGGTTGAGTTGCTCGACCCACGTCATCAACCCGCGATGCAACGGACCTTCCAGCAGATTCCAGTCAAGGCTGCGATCATGCGACCACTCGCGATACTGTCCAAACTCGCAGCCCATGAAGAGCAGCTTCTTGCCCGGTTGCGCAAACATGTAGGCGAAGAGCAGCCTCAAATTGGCAAATTTCTGCCAATCGTCCCCAGGCATTTTGTTGACCAGCGAACCTTTGCCGTGCACTACCTCATCGTGACTCAGCGGAAGCACAAAATTCTCGTGGAAGGAATACAACATGCGAAATGTCAGCTTGTTGTGGTGATACTTGCGATGAATGGGATCGTTGCTGAAATATTCGAGCGTGTCGTGCATCCAGCCCATGTCCCATTTCATGCCGAAGCCCAGGCCGCCGAGATAAGTGGGGCGCGAAACCATGGGGTACGAAGTTGACTCTTCGGCGTAGGTTTGAATATCAGGATGCTCTTTGTACACTTCAAGATTGAAGCGTCGGAGGAAGTCGATGGCTTCCAGATTTTCGCGTCCGCCAAATTTGTTGGGAATCCACTCGCCCTGCTTGCGCGAGTAATCGAGATAGAGCATCGAAGCCACGGCATCGACGCGCAAGCCGTCGGCATGGTACTTGTCGAGCCAGAACATGGCGCTCGACATCAGAAAGCTGCGCACTTCGCTGCGTCCGTAATTAAAGATGAACGTCTTCCAGTCGGGATGGAATCCTTGCCGCGAATCGGAATGCTCGAACAGATGTGTGCCGTCGAAAAAGGCAAGACCGTGGCCGTCGGAAGGGAAGTGCGACGGCACCCAATCGAGAATGACGGCGATATTGCGCTGGTGCAGGTAATCCATAAAATACATGAAGTCCTGCGGAGTGCCATAACGCGACGTCGGAGAGAAATATCCCGTGGTTTGGTATCCCCAGGAGCCATAGAAGGGATGCTCCATGATGGGGAGCAGTTCGACGTGCGTGAACCCGAGCTTATTCACATAATCGGCCAGGCGCGGCGCGATCTCCCTGTAGGTAAGCGAACGGTTGTGTTCTTCGGGAATGCGCATCCAGGAGCCGAGATGAACTTCGTAGATCGACATGGGTGAGTGCAGCGAGTTGATGCCCGCGCGCTGTTCAAGAAAAGCGCTGTCGTTCCACTTATAGTCAAGATCCCAGACCACGGAAGCGGTGCGCGGCGGGTTCTCGGCAAAGATTCCTACCGGGTCCGCCTTCTCGATTTTGTAGCCATCCTGGGCGGAATCGATCTGGAACTTGTACAACGCACCCTTGTCGATTCCAGGGATAAAACCTTCCCAGATTCCGGATGATCCGCGCGCCTGTAGTTTGTGCGATTGCGGATTCCACCCGTTGAAACTGCCGACCACCGACACCTGCCGGGCGTTGGGAGCCCAGACGCTGAAGACGGTTCCCTTGGTGCCCTTCGATTCGACAACGTGCGCGCCCATCTTGTCGTAAATGCGATAGTGGCTGCCTTCGTTGAATAAATAAAAATCCTCGGCAGTGAGCAGGGACACGTCATAGCGGACCGGAGATTCCTGAGTTGGAGTAGGCGGCTTAGCTGTCATGGTTTCGCTTCGCGACTAGTGTAGTCCAATTAAATGGAGCGGGTGGAGCGTCGGGCCAGTTCGCTAACTGTGCTTCTTCTGTAGTTCGCGCTTGGCTCGAGCCCAGCCCTCTTTCACGGTTTGCCGCGCTCGTCCAAAAGCCAGGGCATCCGCTGGAACATTGTCGGTGATGCAACTGGCGGCCGCGACATACGCACCGCGTCCAATCTTCACCGGCGCCACCAGCGTCGAATCGCTGCCGACGAACACACCGTCTTCGATGGTTGTCTTATGTTTATTGACGCCGTCGTAGTTGCAGGTGATAGTGCCGGCGCCGATGTTCACGTTTTCTCCGATCTCCGCGTCTCCGAGATAAGTCAGGTGGCCCGCTTTTGAACCCTTGCCGATCTTGATTTTCTTCGTCTCCACAAAATTGCCCAGGTGAGCGCCCTCGCCCACCTCGGTTCCGGGGCGCATGTGAGTGTAAGGCCCGAGCACCGCAGCGCTGGCGACGCGCGAGCCCTCCATAATTGTTCCGGGTTTCACGATTACGCCATCGCCGAGAACCGAATTTCCGATCACGCTATAGGAACGAATTCGGCAATCGGCGCCGATTTTTGTGTTGCCCAGCAATTGAACGAACGGTTCGATGACCGTGTCGGCGCCGACTTCGACGTCGCTGTCGATCACGCACGTCTGCGGGTAGAAGATCGTGACACCGGCGTCGAGCAACTCGCGGCACTTTGCCAGGCGCAGCCGCGCGTCTAGATCCATCATCTCCGCCCGTGTATTGCTGCCGAGCACTTCTCCGGCGTCTTCGGTTTTGATCGCGACCACTCTCTGGCGGGCGCGATGAAAGACTCCGGCCATATCGGTTAAGTAGTATTCGCCGTGCGCGTTGGCGGTCGAGAGCTGGTCGATATGCTTGTACAACGCCGGGCCGTTGAAAGCATAGAAGCCTGAGTTGATCTCGCGAATCTTCTTTTGCTGCGGCGTCGCAGATTTTTCCTCCACAATCGCCAGGACTTCGGCGCGCTTTGAGGATGGTCCACCTTTGCGGATGACGCGTCCATATCCAAATGGATTCTCGAGGTCGGCGCTCAGCAGAGTCATGGTTGCCTTCTGCGCGGTGTGGAAGTCGCTCAGCTTTTTGATGGTCTCGGCGGTCATCAGGGGCGCGTCGCCGGAGAGCACGACTACATGGTCATAGCCAGCGAGCGCATCGCGCGCCACCATGAGCGCGTGCCCGGTGCCTCGTTGTTCGGCTTGCACCACGAAGTTAACGCCGGTGGCCTCAACCGCTTCACGAACGCGGTCGGCTTCATGGCCAATGATCACGAAGATGTCTTTTGCGGGTACGACTTTCCTAGCCGTGGCGATGACGTGCGCCAGGATCGGCTTGCCGCCGATTTCGTGCAGAACCTTGGGATGCTTCGACTTCAGGCGCGTGCCCTTGCCCGCCGCCATGATCGCGATGGCAATGTGCGCTGGATGAGGATGTGATGTGGATACTTTCGACTCGGCTTTCGGCTTCTTTCGCATGCACAGCCAATATACCGCGAGAGATTAGTTGCGAACTGCGTTCCGGTCCGGAGTCTGCGCCATCAGCGCCATCAAATCATGAGCCACCCGATCGGTAGCATGCCGCGCCACCGAAACCTCTTCCAGGTAATCGCCGAGCACAGGGCACACTCCCATCTCTTCGATTGCATCCAGATCGACGACAATCTGGGAAGCCCCTTCGACGGCGTACTTGGCTTTCATTGCGGCCGACGCCGGCTTGCGATTGAGCAGGGCATAGTCGAAGAGCCGCACTCCGGCGTGGTCATTGAGGGCACGAATGTGATCGGACGCGGTTAAACTAAGGCTTTCATTTACCTGGGTCATCAAGTTGCAGACAAATACTTTAATGGCAGGCGAAGCCAGAATCGCCTCGGGAATGCCGCGGACCAGTAAATTCGGAATCAGGCTGGTAAAAAGCGACCCGGGACCAATCGTGATGAGATCGGCGCTGGCGATGGCGGCCAAGGTTTGCGCCAGAGGCCCAACGTCGGGAGGCACGAGTGTCAACTCGCGGATCTTCCCTTTGCTGGCCGTGATACGTGTCTCGCCGCGCACCCGCGTTCCGTCTTCGAGCAGCGCATCGAGTTCGACGCTCGACATGGTTGCAGGATAAATATGGCCGCGCGTCAGCAGAATTTCCGACGAAAGCCGTACCGCCTCGGCAAAGTCTCCGGTGATCTCAGTCAGCGCCGCGAGAAAAAGATTTCCGAAGCTGTGACCTTCAAGCCCGGAGCCTTTTTCGAAACGGTGCTGAAAAAGTCGAGAGAGCAGCGCCTCATCTTCGGAGAGAGCGACGATGCAGTTGCGCACGTCGCCCGGCGGAAGCATGTTGAACTCTTTACGCAGACGCCCGCTCGATCCGCCATCGTCGCTGACGGTTACGATCCCCGACAGTTCGCGAATGGTCGGCTGACCGGAGACGGCCAGCGAAGGCGCCATGACGTAGCGCTTCAATCCTTTCAGCAGCGTAGACAGGCCGGTGCCGCCGCCAATGGCGACCACGCGCAGCTCCGGTCCGGCCTTGCCGGTGTCAGATGGATTCGAATGTAACTGGGGAAGCATACCGCCTCAATGCAGATGAGCGGGCGTGCCGTTAATACGCGCTCGCTTCTTCTTCCTGCGGCTCGGATTCTCCAGCGCCCGGATCCGGATACAGCAATTCGGTAAAGCGCGGATCTTCCGCCAGATTCTGGAAGTCGGTATCGTTTCGGGCTTGAAAGCGCAGCGCCGGCCTCACCTGAATGGCTTCGCTCAGTATGGTGAGCGATTCTTCGACATGACCCGTCAGGCAATGGAGCGCGGCCAATCCGTAGAGAACGTAGTCGGCCTTCGGTTGCTGCTTAAGCAGCTTGTCCAGATGTTCGCGTGCCGCAACATAGTCGCCCGCATTGATCAGCGAGACGGTGTAGTCGTAATGCTCTTCGGTGGTCTTGAACTGCATGGCGGGCACATCCATGTGTTTATCGCAGGTCAGGATATGCACTTGCGCGCGGTCGACCAGGGATTTGTTCGGGCCGATCAATACTTTCTGCAGATGCCCTTTGGCCTTCTCGAACTTATGCTCCTGCAAGGCGCGAAGCCCCAGCTCATAGCTTTGCACTGCCTGCGTGTGTCGCGGATCTTCCGTTATCTTCTGCTTGGGAGTTAGCTTTAAAGCCATCAAACCGCCTTTAGTTCAGAATTGAAATCGAACCGCTACAAAAGTTTTGTGCACGCCTCAGTTGATGCTGGTGGCAGCGCTCAGATCAATCAGCTTCCAGTCGCCCTTGATAATTCCGGCGCGAATCTGCTGCGCCGTCTTGCCTTTCTTGTACATCGAGTAGGTGTAATAAAGCTCCTTCAGGCAGGTGGCGCATTGTGCGCCGTGAGTTCCTGAAAAGCAGCTGTGCAAGCTGTTATGTCCCATTCCTTTATCGCAGTAGCAGTAGCAGGGCTGCTGATAGAGCACTTTCGGTATCTTAGCCGCCAGTTCGTACGCGTGCGTCTGATAAGGAAGTTGACCGTTCCCTCCCCAGAGTTGATCCCTTGTGAGGATCGCCGGGAGCTTCTCGCTGGCCAGCGGAGGAGCCGCGTTGAAATGCGGCACATCCAGATCGGTTTCTGACTGAAGCCAAGGCGCGGACGCCAAGGTGACCATCAAAAACATAGCTGCCGACGCGAGAACCCTTGTGCGCATGCCCCTCAACCTCAAACACCCTATTTTACCTGAAGGCGTGCGATTGGGGATTACCGCGCGGGTTCGCCGCGACAAGCTGTGACTGGAGCTCCTGCGAGTCGCAAGACTCTACCCCAACTTCTCAAAGAACAAGCAGATCGTCTCAATGCCGCGATGGAAATTCGGAATATGAAACTTCTCGTTCGGAGCGTGCAGATTGTCGTCGGGTAATCCAAAGCCCATCATCACCGAGGGAATCTTCAAGACATCCTGAAAGTCGGTCACGATCGGAATGGAGCCACCGGAGCGAATGAAGACCGTTTCTTTCTTGAAGGTGTCATGCAGAGCTTCAGTCGCTGCCTGGATGTATTCATTGTCGGTCCCCACGACGCACGCCGGCCCCTTGCTCCAAATTTTGACTTTCGTTTCGATGCCTCTCGGCGTGTGCTTCTTCACGAACTCGGTATAGCGTTTCGTAATGTCGTTCGGATCCTGATTCGGCACCAGCCGCATCGACACCTTGGCCGAGGCCTTCGCGGGAATCACCGTCTTCGCCCCTGCAGCCACGAACCCTCCTGGCATGCCGTGCACTTCAAGTGTCGGACGTGCCCACGTCCGATAGAGCACCGAATATCCCGCCTCGCCAGTCAGCACTTTCGAACCGACTTCCGTCTTGCGATAGTGCTCTTCGTTGAATGGCAGGCGCTTCCACGCCTTGAGCTCATCCTTGCTGGGCGACTTGACGCCTTTGTAAAAACCGGGGATCTGTATCTTGCCCTTCGCGTCTTTCAGTTTGCTGATGATCTCGACCAGCGCGAACAGCGGATTCGGCGCCGCCCCGCCGTACATGCCGGAGTGCAGATCCGTCTTGGCACCAACCGCTTCGATCTCGGTGTACACCAGGCCACGCAGCCCGACACACAGAGTGGGAAGATCAGGCGCGAACAGTTCCGTGTCGCAGACCAGTGCGAAATCCGCTTTCAACTTCGCCTTCTCTTTGCGAACGTACGCGGCGATCGATTCGCCTCCCACTTCCTCTTCGCCTTCAAAAATAACTTTGACGTTGATGGGTAGTTTGCCGCCGTGCGCCTGCATCAGCGATTCCAGCGCTTTTACTTCCATCCAAAGCTGGCCCTTATCGTCGACCGCTCCCCGCGCGTAGATGTTGTTGTTTCGCTCAGTAGGATCGAACGGCGGCGTGTGCCACTCGTCCAAGGGTTCTGCCGGTTGCACATCGTAATGTGCGTACATCAAGACAGTTGGTTTGCCAGCAGCATGAAGCCAGTCAGCGTAAAGCAGTGGATGTCCCTTGGTTGGAATGATCTCGACATGCTCCATACCAATGCGGCGCAACTCAGCCGCCACAAACTCCGCAGCTTTTTGGACGTCGCTCTTGTGCTCGGTAAGCGTGCTTATGCTGGGAATTCGGAGCAGGGTCTTCAGCTCGTTAAGAAAACGCGGCTGATTACTGCGGGCAAAATCGACTGCGGTGGATCCCATTGTCTGGTACCTTTCGAACGCGTGTTGGACGCGGAAACTAGCTCAAGATAATTGCAGAAAACAGCCCAGTATATACCCGAATCACGGTAGGTACCGTTCAGGGCAACGGCCTGAGCCTCGTCGATCGAAAGCTAGTTGCCATCCTCGACCGTCGAGCTTGCAAACCTCTCCGCGCCAAAAGCCTGCAGATCAAATTCCGGCGTCCTCCCGGTGATGATCTCAGCCATGACTCGCGCGGTCACGGGTGCGAGCAGAATTCCATCGCGAAAATGTCCGGTCGCGACAAAATATCCTGGAGTCGAGGTTGCGCCTAGAATCGGCAATCCGTCCGGCGTGCCTGGACGCAGCCCTGCCCACGCTTCCAGAATCCGCGCGTCGGCCAGTTTAGGAACCAGCTCAATCGCCGCCTGGCGCAATTTCAAGATCGTGTCCGGCACGGTCTGCTTATCGAAACCGGCTTCTTCCGTGGTTGCGCCGATGAGCATGCGCCCATCGCTACGCGGGATCAGATAAACCTCCGGTGCGCGCACCACGTGTCGTACCAATTCTCTCTCCGGCATCACGACACAGAGCATCTGTCCTTTAACGGGGCGGGTCGGAAAGATGTGGGGCGCGATCTGTCCCGCCCAGGCGCCAGCGCAATTCACAACCACGCCTGCGGCAAACCGTGTCTTGTTGGTGCGGACACCGGACGCTTTGCCCTCGGCTATTTCCAGGGCGAGCACATGGTCGCCGGATGAAAAATCGATGCCGCGATGCTTTGCGGTGGCGATAGCGGCAGCGGTCACATCGCGCGGATCGACGCAACGTTCGCCCAGATACATTGCTGTGAGATGTGCCGAGGATTCATGTGGCGCCCGCAATGCTGGCTCCCCTTCGGGGAGCGTCCAAGTAAGGCCTGATGCGGGCATGAAAAACTGATAAGAGGGCCGCGGGCCGGGGATTCGCATGGAAAGTACGTTGGAATCACAGAAAGAACAGTGTTCCCAGCGGAGCGCAGATCAATCTTCAGGCCCGACTCATCCTGAAGCTCGTGCACAAACTCGGGATACATGCGTGCGCTCGCCGTCGCGAGTTCCCGCAACCCTGGCTTGGTCTCAGGCGGGAAATCGACCAGCATTCCGCCCGCCGCCCAGGATGCCTCGCGCCCCGGCTCGCCTTTCTCCACCACCAGCACCCGCAGGCCTTGCTTGTGCAATTCGATTGCGAGCGATAGCCCGATGATCCCGGCGCCGACGATGATTGCGTCCCAGCTCTTCACGTTCTACATTCTAGCCGCAAGTTACGTCCGCCCTAGTCGTCCTCCTAATCTCGGGATGCACCTGAAACGCAATTGACATCAGGCCGCATCTCACAAACAATGAGTGTCTACAGTCCACTAAAACCTGGAGAACAACAACTATGGCTGATGGCGAGCAAACGCACGTTTACCAACCCGAGCCCCAGAGCAATATGGGCAAATGGCTGTTCATCGTTCTGGCCGTCGCATTTGCCGGCGCATCCTCGTACTTTATTTACGACCAGCATGGCAAGATTGCGAAACTGACCGACGATCAAAGCGCCAGCCAAAAAGTAATTGGCGATCTCACCAAGCGCATGCAGGCTGCCGAAGCCGATTCCGAAACGCTCGCCCAGCAGGTGGGCATGACCAAGAAGGAATTGGCGACGCGCGCCGACGCCTTGCAGCGTCAGCAACAAGCCGCTTCGGCCCGCATTGCGGCACAGGCAGAAGAAGAGAAGAAGGACGTGAGCGCCGTCTCCGGTGAAGTGGGATCGGTAAAGACCGACGTTGGCGGGGTCAAGACCGACGTGGCCGCCACCAAGGCATCGCTCGAAGCTACCATTTCGAAATTGCAGGGGACCATCGGCGACCTGGGCGTGCAGAGCGGACTGATCGCCAACACGCGCAGTGATCTTGAAGCGCTCAAGCACAAAGGCGACCGTCAATACTACGAATTCACTTTATTGAAGGGCGCTCAGCCGCAAGCCTTTTCGACCGTGGCGCTGCAGCTGAAGAAGACCGATCCCAAGAAGGGCAAATATACCCTGAACGTTACCGCCGACGACAAGACCCTCGAGAAGAAAGACAAGAATCAGAGTGAGCCGGTGCAGTTCTACACGGGACGCGACCACATGCTTTATGAACTCGTCGTCTGGACGGTAGACAAGAACAAGATTACCGGCTACCTGAGCACGCCGAAGAACGCGCCAGTGCCGGTTACCGCATCGCCGGCCCAGTAGCGCTAGCGAACGATCGCGATGCTGCCGGCGAGCGCGCACACGCTGCTTGAAATCGCACTCCGAACTGGAGTCGTCTACTGCCTCGTGCTGATCGGAATTCGCATCAGCGGCAAGCGCGAGGTCGGACAGATGACTCCGTTCGATCTCACGCTGCTGCTGCTGCTCTCAAACTCCGTCCAAAATGCGATGACCGGCCCCGACACGTCGCTCGCCGGAGGTGCGGTCGCGGCCACCACGCTGCTTATCCTGAACTATCTGGTGGCGGAGCTCTCGGGCGGTAATCGCCGTTTTCGCAAATATATTCAGGGAGAGCCCAGCCTGCTCGTGCATGACGGCCAAGTCATGGAAGCGCACATGGCGAAAGAGCACGTCAGCATGGATGAACTGCAGCGCGCGCTGCGGGAACACGGAGTCGCGACCTACAAAGAAGCCGCGCTGGCGGTGCTCGAAGTGGATGGCTCCATCAGCGTGTTGAAGTACGACGACATCGAGCCCTCGGCGTCAACCCACCTGAACCGGCGGCGATTCATCAAGAAACCCTAGCTTTTTTGTATTGGGTGCTTAGGCATACGGCGCGTGGAAAGTTAGCGGGCCCCGGCGGCTGCGAGACTTTTTTCGTTGGGCGTGTGAACTTCTTTGATCAGCTTATCCTCCAGCAATTGTTCCAGACAATATTCCTGGCCTTCCTTGAGGAGCGGTCCGTCCGTTGCCGGTACCAAACCCACCGCTTGATTTCGGCCCATTTGTTTGGCCACATACAACCCTCGATCCGCCAAGCGGAGAATTTCATCTACGGAAAGATTCAACGCGGATGGAATCCAGGGAAACGCGGCCCATCCAACCGAGCAAGACCGTTCGAGGCGAACCCCGTTGCCGACATCGAACTCTTGTCCGTTGATGGCCTTCAAAATTCGGGACGCGACAATCTCGCCGTCTCCGCGTTCCGACGACCGGCAGACGACCAGAAATTCTTCGCCTCCCCAACGGATCAGGAAATCGGACTCGCGCACGACGTTATTGAGCCGCTGCGCGATCTGCACCAGCACGCGATCTCCAGCGTCGTGCCCGTGCTGGTCGTTCACACTCTTGAAATGGTCGATGTCTACCAGGAGAAATATCAGGTCGCGCCGATCGACTGTCCCGCTGGGGACGCCGCGATACGATCGCACCGCCTGGCACGCGTCGGCTCCAATCGTGCTGTTGAAGAATCGCCGGTTGCGAACCCCGGTCAGCGGATCGCGCAGGGAAGCTTCCTGCAATTCGTAGTTGGCCTGGGCTAACTCCACGCTGCGCTCGGCGACTGCGCGCTCGAGGCGTTCCTTGTCGCGTGAATGATGGCGCTGGCGCGCCCACAGACCGGCGCAGAACAGCAATGCGAAGCCGATACATCCGGCCACTCGCGCCGTCCACGATTGCCACCACGGAGTCAGCACCGTGAACGAAAATGCCGCCGCCTGACTTTCTCGCGCTTGCGGAGAATCACAGATCAACTGGAGCGTATATTGTCCGGCCGGCAAAGAGGGAGATTGCGACTCGCGCAGGTCGGCCGCCGCGGAATTGCTGCCCAGCCCCTGGAGTCGATAGCGGCAGGAAACATTGTCCGCCTCACGAGGGATCGAGGAACTGCCGGAAACCGAACCCAGATTTGAAGCCAACGCAGACACCGACGCGCAAAAAACACATAGCAATGCGAACCGTCGCCAGCATGAGCGGAGCAGTACCATAGGCCTCGATCAGAGAAAGCATAGGCTGGACGTACGTCCCTACGTAACACGAAACTAGGTGTCAGCAGTTACTTTCGTAAGTGAGACCCGAAGTCAATCGTTGCGCTCGGATGTGGGATTCTGCGTAGTCGGCGTGAGGGTCGTTCGACGGTTTGCCGCGCCCAGCGCGGGGTGTGGGCTATGTGGTGACCAGCTCCCTCCCCGGCGGGGCAAAGCCCCTCCACCACATGGCATGCTTCTTAGGGGCGGGTCATTCGCTCCGGTTTAACCAGTTGATCGAATTCTTCCTCGGTCAGGTGGCCTAGTTTTACCGCCGCCTCGCGCAGGCTGCTGTGATCGACGTGCGCGGTGTGCGCAATCTGCGCTGCCTTGTCATATCCCACCTTCGGAGCTACGGCCGTGACCAGCATTAGCGAGTTCTTTACGTATCCGTCGATTTTGGCGCGATCGATTTCGATGCCGTTGACCATGTACTCGACGTAGCCATGGCAAGCGTCTGTGATCAACGTGACCGAGTGCAGAAAGTTGTAAATGATCACCGGCTTGAAGACGTTGAGTTCGAAATTCCCTTGCGATCCTGCAAAGCCGACTGCAGCCGTCGCTCCATGCACCTGCACGCACACCATGGTCATGGCTTCGCACTGCGTTGGATTTACCTTGCCCGGCATGATCGAGGACCCCGGCTCATTCTCAGGAATAATCAACTCACCCAGCCCGCAGCGCGGACCAGAGGCGAGCCAGCGAATATCGTTCGAAATCTTCATCAAAGATGCGGCAAGAGTTTCTAGTGCTCCCTGAGCGAACACAATCTCGTCGTGTGCGGACAGCGCGGCAAACTTATTGCCATGCGAGCGGAAGGGAAGTCCGGTCAATTCAGCAATTTTTTTCGCGGTACGCTCGGCAAATTCGGGATGGGCATTAAGCCCGGTACCCACCGCCGTGCCGCCGATGGCCAGATCGTAAAGACCGCCCAGAATCTGTTCCAGTCGCTCGATGTCGCGTCCGAGCAAGGCAGCCCAGCCGCCAAACTCCTGCCCGACCGTCAGGGGGACAGCATCCTGCAAATGAGTTCGCCCGATTTTCACCACATTTTCGAACTGCCGGGCTTTGGCCGCGATCGCCTCGCGCACGGTCTTGATCGCCGGGATCAAGGCATTCTTCACCCGCTCGGCTGCCGCAATGTGCATGGCTGCGGGAAAGGTGTCATTCGATGACTGCGACATATTGACGTCATCATTGGGATGAATCGGGTTCTTGGAACCCATGACGCCGCCGGCCATCTCAATCGCGCGATTCGAGATGACCTCATTCACGTTCATGTTGGTCTGCGTGCCGCTGCCGGTCTGCCAAATACGGAGCGGGAACTGGTCATTCAATTTGCCCGAGATCACTTCGTCCGCCGCAGCCGAAATCAGCTTGGCTTTTTCGGCAGGGAGTTTTCCGAGGTCCTGGTTCACCAGCGCACAAGCCTTCTTGAGAATCCCAAAAGCGCGGATCAGTTCCGGAGGCATCACATCGCGCCCTATATCAAAATGCAGCAGCGAGCGCTGCGTCTGCGCTCCCCAGTAAACGTTCGCCGGGACTTCGATCTTGCCCATGCTGTCGGATTCGGTGCGGGTTTTGATCGGTGCGGCAGTTTCTGTAAGCGCAGACATAGGGGAATCTCCTCGGCATCGGACGAGAGCAGAGTGGAATCTGCCAAGTCTTTGGCTGAATGACGAACCGAGTATTATACGGCGCAGCTTCCAGGGGTAGCAGGGCGGTCGACATGACGGTTCGCTGGATATTTCATTTTGCCGCTTGACAGTCATTTCGATGTTTGGTTAACTATCGAAGTGAGCAACAAAGTATGAGCCTGGTCTTCAAAGCCCTGTCCGATCCAACCCGCCGCCGCGTACTGGAGTTGCTGCGGCAGGGGCCGATGAATGCCGGGGATCTGGCCGAACATTTCGACGTATCGAAGTCCAACATGTCAGCCCATTTCGCAGTCTTGCGCGAAGCGGGCCTGGTCGCCTCACAAAAACACGGCAAGTCTGTCGTCTACGAATTGCAAATGTCCGTTTTAGAAGATGCGCTGTTGAGCTTTGCGCAAGCCTTCGGTTGGGAATTGCGCGGCAGCAAGAAACTGAAATCGCGGCACCATGTCCGGGAGGCTTTCAATCCATGAATACAGAAATGAACGCACAAGTAGCGAACCAGCAGATCGACCACCAAGCCGATCGCCAGAGCTGCGCCTTGGTATTTGGTTCCCGCCCCGTGCAGACGGTCGTGTTAGGTTTCGTCGGAATTATGGGAATCGCTATGGCGATCGCCGCCGCCCAGGCGATGGGCGTCATCGACATTTCCGATGAAAAACGCGCCTTCGGTCTAGCCATCGGGGTCATGGCGATCTTCGTCGGAAATTTCTTGCCGAAGACGCGGGGGCTGAGATTTTCGGCGTCTGGAAACAACCACGAAGCTGCGGCCGCCGAGCGTTTTGCGGGATGGATGCTGGTTTTGACAGGCAGCGTTTTTATTGCATCCTTCCTGTTCGCGCCGCTGAATCAGGCCCGGCTCATCTCTTCTGTCCTTGGGATCGCCGCCATGGTGATGATTGGCGCGAATTGGGCTTGGCATACGCGAGGCACCCTATCCCACCGAGCGGTGGGAATAGAAGGAGACTTCACCCCGACCACCCAGGCTGCTCGTAATCAGACTTTGATGGCGAATCTCCTGCTCGCCTTCGCGTATGTATTTGCAACCGCCTGCGCGAAGTTTCTGCTTGGACGCAGCGCTTGGGCGGGAGAGATCACGTTCTATATCGCGGTTGCGTTTTGGGTGGTCTTCGTCGTTCTCAGATGCTCTTCAGGATTGACCGCACGTTCTAGTCGCTGACCAATGTCAGATCGACTTTACCGGCAGCGCCAATACATCGTCGACCAGCCCTACTTCTTTTTGGATGAACGGCTCGGCGTAGGTCACTCCACCCAGCAGGCCGTAGTACCGAGCCATCGCCTCCACGCGGGCGCGAATCTCTTTGTGCGCGGGAAAAATATTGCTGCCGGCTTCCTGATCATCGAACTGCGACTTGTAGGCCATCAGCGCGGCCAGGCGAGTTTCAAATTGCTCCGTGATATCGACAACGAATGTCGGACGCACGTCGCGGTAAAGGCTCGCATAGATAATCTTGAACGGACGATGCGGGGTGCCCTGAACCGGCAGCTTGGCTAATCCGGACAAGAATGCCGCCTCGTATCCGATTATTGAAGCGGTGTAATGGTCGGGATGCCGGCCCTCCCAGTAGGGAAGAATCAGCACACGCGGGCGCTGATCACGAAGCACCTGCGCGACCTTCAAGCGATTGTCCCAGGTGTTCTCGACCCGGCCATCGGGAATATCGAGCGCCTCACGCCACGACACTTTCAGTATCCGCGCGGCGTTGGCTGCTTCCCGGGCGCGGTCTTCCATGGTGCCGCGCGTTCCCATCTCACCTTGCGTCAGGTCAAGGATGCCGGTGCGGTGTCCGCGTTCGGCCATCTTGAGCAAAGTTCCGGCACAGGTTTGTTCAACGTCGTCACGATGGGCGGCCAGGGCCAGGATGTCGATTGGCATAGGTGGTCGTTGCTTGATCGTCGTGCGATTCTACGCCGCCGGCTTCGTCGTCCGCCGGCTGGCCAACGCGAAGGCCAAGCCAAACATGAACAGCGCGAACAGCAATAGCGTCAGAAGCGATGCGGTCAGCGAGAAGTCGAACGAAAACGAACTCGGCGCATCGGGATACATCAACGTGCGCAGCGCTTCGACCCCGTAGGTCAGAGGATTGGCATACATCAGCCAACGAATCCAAGCTGACGCTTTCGAGAGAGGGAAGAGCGCGCCCGAGAGCAGCCACAACGGAATCAGGAATAAATTAATGATGGCGTGAAAGGCCTGCGTCGAATCCATCGGCCACGCGATGGCGAATCCGAGGGCGGTGAGCGCGAACGACACCAGAAACACGGTGAGTGCGATCAGTCCGAACGAGCCCAACGTCAGGTGGATTCCCACTAGAGGGGAGAACACCAGAAATACCAGTCCTTGAACCGCCGCAAGCGTCGTGCCGCCAAGAACTTTGCCCAGCACAATAGCAGCGCGCGGCACCGGGGCCACCAGCACCGACAGCAGGAAGCCTTCGTTGCGATCCTCAATCACCGACATCATGGTGAAGATGGCCGTGAAGAGCACGATCATGACGAGAACGCCGGGATAAAAATAATCGAGATAATTCTGTTGACCGGCGGCTTGTCCGGAACGAAATGATGTTCCGAAACCAGATCCGATGACGACCCAAAACAAAAGTGGAGAAGCAATTACGCCGACCACGCGCGCGCGCTGCCGATAGAAGCGCACGATTTCGCGCCACCATAGGGTGAAAGCCGGAAGCAGGACTCCGGCCGATTGCGGCGCGGTGGAGGTTACGGGAAAAGGTGCGGTCCGGGTTGCCATTGGTTTCAGTTTAGCAGCCATCGCGACCTCTAGAAAATCGCGCGACTCTAAGGCCGCCGGTATAGGATGGGCTGCGCTGATGAGCGACCGCGACGCCACGAACCAGCCGAAACTTTCTCGCACCCTGATCGGAGTGCTGGTTCTACTTGGGCTGTCTGCTTTTCTCAACTACATCGATCGCAGCAATCTTTCTATCGCCGCGCCACAATTAAAGCTCGAATTAGGACTCTCCGCTACCCAACTGGGAGTATTGCTCTCCGCCTTCTTCTGGACCTACGCCTGTCTGCAAATTCCCGCAGGATGGGTGGTCGACCGCCTGGAAGTGAAATGGGTGTTCGCGTGCGGCTTTTTCATCTGGTCGGCTGCAACCGCAATCACGGGAACACTGCACGGCTTTGCCGCTCTGCTGGCGGCTCGTGTCATCCTCGGCATCGGGGAATCGGTTTCCTATCCTTCTTATTCCAAGATCATTGCCAATCATTTTTCGGTGGAATGCCGAGGCGTGGCGAATTCGAGTGTTGCCGCCGGCCTTTGTTTCGGACCCAGTTTCGGAATGCTGTTTGGCGGCATGCTCATGGGGAAATTCGGCTGGCGTCCTATTTTTGTGACGCTCGGGTTGGTGAGCTTGCTTTGGCTCGTTCCATGGGCTGCGTGGATGCCGAAATTGAAAGTGATGCCGAGCTCCGGCGAGTCGCCCGGGCCGAGTCTCCGCGAAATTGTCTCCCGTCGTGCATGGCTCGCCACAGCGTACGGCCTGTTCGCTTCAAACTACGCCAACTATTTTGTGCTCACATGGCTTCCGTTCTATCTTGTGCGTGAGCGCGGTTTTTCCATGTATGGCATGGCCAAGGTCGGCGGCGCGATGCTATTCACCGCGATGCTAACCGCGTTGGCGAGCGGCAGGCTTTCCGACCGCTGGATCGAAGACGGCGCATCTACTACGCGCGTTCGCGGAGGCTTCATGGTTGTCGGCAGTCTTATGCACGGCACATTTCTGGCAGCCGCCGTGCTCGTCCCTCGCGACGTCTCGATATTTTTGCTGATGCTGGCGGGGATAGGTTTCGGCATGACCAGTCCGAACATCTGGGCGATCACTCAAACGCTGGCAGGTCCCGGCGCAGCGGGACGATGGGCAGGCTCACAGAACTTTATTGGTAATCTCTCGGGAGCGGTCGGCCCCGCGCTCACCGGAGTTCTGGTCGACCGAACAGGACAATTCTTCTGGCCCTTCCTGATCACTGGCGCCATCGCTTGGACGGGCGCAGCCGTGTGGGCATTCCTGTTAGGGCCCATCGAGCCGGTGGCGTGGAAACAATCGGCGAACTGAGATCCGAAAAGCCGCCCCGCGGGCCTAGCCTCGCCTTGCCAGTTTCTTTTCTTTCGTACCTTCAAGCTTTCCCGTCGTCCCCGCATCGTCGTTCCAGAAGCGGTGCCCGGTGCGATGGATGAAGACGTCCTCGAGAGTCGGCTTGCTCACGCTCAGCGATTGAATCGCGCCCGGAAAGGCTTCCACCACTTCGGGGACGAAGCGATGTCCATTTTCTATTTCCAAACGGACTTGGTTGCTCATGACCGTCGCGTCGAGCTGAAACTTATTGCGGATGCGGTTCGCCAAATCCTCCGGGTCGCGCGTTTCCAGCAGAATGATGTCGCCTCCGATTTCGTGCGTCAAAGCTTCGGGCGTTCCCAGAGCCACCAGATTCCCTTCATTCAGAATCGCGAGTCGATCGCAACGTTCGGCTTCTTCCATCAGGTGCGTAGTCACGATGACCGATACGCGCTCCTGATCGCGCAGGACGTGGAGATATTGCCAAAGGTCATGCCGTGCCCCGGGATCGAGTCCGGTTGTGGGCTCGTCAAGGAGTAGCACTTCGGGATGATGGAGCAGGCCCTTCGCAAGTTCAATGCGCCGCTGCATACCTCCGGAAAAAGTTTCCACGCGATCGTTGCGGCGATCGAGCAATCCAACGCGACTCAGGATTTCTTCAATTCTGGTTTTCAGGTACGTGGCCGCGCAATCCGTACAGATGGCCTTGATGCCACAGATTTTCGTAGGCGGTCAGTTTTAAGTCGACGCTTTGCGCTTGAAAAACGACGCCGATGTGGCGGCGCAGCGCTGCGGGTTGGCGAACCGCGTCGATTCCCGCTATGGTCGCGCTGCCTGAGGTCGGAACCATCAGAGTGGAAAGAATTCGGAACAGGGTCGTCTTGCCGCTGCCGTTGGGGCCGAGCAGTCCGAACAGTTCGGCGGGCCGCACCTCGAATGAGACGCCGTTAAGGGCGGTGCGATCTTCGTAACGATGAACCAGATCGCGGACGGCGATGATGGCGGCAGAATGCGCTGGATTGAGAGGCGGCGCGGGCGGCGCGAAGTCGAGAGCTGAAGAGTTCGGGGTCACAGACTATTCTACGACGCGGACGAGCGTTCTAGGGCTTGTTCGCATTTGGCGGCACGAGGTCTTCCGCGGCGACCACCTGCCACTTGCCCCCTCGTCGTATCCAGGTGTCGGTCCAGACGAACTTTCCCGGGGTGCCATCCTTCTTCTTCCAACTCTCACTCCCTTGGGCAACCGCCGCATCGCCGTAGAAGCGGGTCACAAAGTTATCAAGATGGTTAGAGACGAATTCGGAAGGCTTGGCGCGGTAGTCTCGGATCTCGTCTGCTTTCGAATAGTGGCTGCCGTCAATGTCGACTCCAACGAAGTCGTCGGCAAGAATGCGATCAAGAACGCTGACGTCATTGGTTACGACAGACTCGGCCCAATCCAACTCGGCCTGACGGATGTAGGCTGTGTCGGCGGCTTGGCTGTCATTCGCCTGAGCATGGCTGGACAGCGGATTCGTCGAAAACGCTAGCAGCAGAGCGAACGCCAGGATCGCGAGTACTCGTATTTGCATAGGCCGTCCTTGTGGCACAGAGATCGCTAAAGCAGCGAGTAGATGTTAGGCGGCAACCGCTTTCGAATCGCGAGAGGGTACACGCTCTTCGAACGCTACCGGAACATTTCGCCAGACCTGAATCGCCAGCACTACCGTAGTTGCCAGCAGAAGCGCTCCCACCGCGACATGAACGACAGTCGAGATCACCATGGGTAGTTCGGGCTGGGCAGCGTCTCGTCCCCACATCACGCGAGTGATGAAGGCTAAGAAGCCGAGGCAGAGTTGCGACACCATAAGTCCTAACATGGTGATTGCCGGACGGCGAACCGCATCGACATTAGGGTAGACGGAGATGGCGCGAACCGCCGTCCAGGCCAGAACGAAGGCTACGACTCCGGCGTTGACTACGTGCGGCCACCAGCTCATGCCATGATGCCGAAACATGGCGCCCAGCAGCAGTTGCACGTAGAGCACAAAAATCGAAAGCAGAGTGAGGGTAAAAAGCGCGGGCCGGCGTCGATCGAATTCCGCGCGCGGCTGTTCTTCAACCCAGCGGCGTCCGGTAAAGAGGGCGATGGCGACCGCGATACAGAAGAAAGTTTGCGCAAGGGCAGCGTGTGCGCTCGAAATCGACGGGGGAAGAAAGTGTCTGACGGTAAGTCCACCCAAAACGCCTTGCATGATCACGATTGGAAGTGCGGCCAAGGCCAGCCACCGCAGCCACTGCCGCTTTTCCACGCGCCATGTCCAGACGGCCAGGATGATGGTGAGCAACCCGACAAATTCCGCGAACATACGATGCCCGTGCTCGTATTCGACCCCGCCGACCATACGCGGGATCTTGTAGTAGGAGCCAAACGTGGTCGGCCAGTCGGGGACAGACAGGCCGGCATCGTTGCTCGTGACCAGCGCTCCGGCAACGATCAGGAGCAGGGTGGCGCAAGCGGTCAAGATGGCAAATCGGTGCAGGCCGCGATGGTAGTGCATTTCGATGGCTTTCGGCATAATCAGTCTCTCAAACGCGATAGTCTAGCAGACGAGATCGCGGAATGGATTCTGAATTAAAACGCCGTCGAACTCGCGGCCGTCTTGAAAGTCCTCCGATAAAAGGACGCGGCAGCCAGCCTGCTTGGCAGCCCGAACCACGAGAGCATCCCAAAAAGAAAACCCATGGAGACGATGGAGATCGATGGCGGCGAGAATGTCGCCGACCTCAGGGGCAGCGACGTCGAACTCGGCCAGCATCTCCACCTTGCGGCGCGCGATCCGGGGATCGACGTGGAGCTTCCGCGTGAGGTTCACGAAATACTCCTGAAGCACTTGTAGGGAAAGAACGCCCGTCCCGGATCGCCTGTGCTCTGCCAGAAGAGTGCGCGAGCGTCGCTGCTTCGCCGGTGCAGATTCGTCGTCAGCGTAGAGGAGGACGTTGGTATCAAAGAAACTACGAGCGCTCATGAGCCTCGTCGCGATTGAAACGCTGGCCGTGAGAATTGCCCGTGCCCGACAAACGCTCGAATTCCTCAATCCAGCGCTCCGGGTCGTCTCCGCCCGCCAGCTTTTGCAGATAGTCGCGAACCAATTGATTGAGGCTTTTCCCTAGCACGCTTGCTCGCTTCCTGGCGCGTTCGACGGTCTGCTGGTCGATCGATAGGGTAATATTCACGAGCACAGTATATGTGCGCCCTTATTATGTGTCAATTGCCAAATCCGTCAAGCACCTGGCACCGGAAAGGCGCGGCCTATGGGCCGGGTTGAACGGCGGGCGGTCGCTCTATCGCCTCGACAATCGCGTCGGCAAATTCCGATGTGCCCGCGCTGCCTCCGACATCCCGTGTCAGTTTGGTACGGTCGCGATAGACCTCATCGATCGCGTTGCGGATCTTCAGGGCCGCGTCGTGTTCGCCAAGATGCCTGAGCATCAGCAGGGCAGAGCGCAAGACCGCTGTGGGATTAGCGATATTTTTCCCGGCGATGTCGGGCGCGGAGCCATGGACCGCTTCGAAGATGGCGCACTCATGCCCGAAATTCGCGCCCGGGACTAGGCCGAGGCCGCCGACTAATCCGGCGCAGAGATCGGAAACGATGTCGCCGTAAAGATTTTCCATCAGCAGAATGTCGTACTGGTACGGATTCATCACCAACTGCATGCAGGTGTTGTCGACGATGTGCTCGCCGTAAGTGATCTCCGGATATTCTTTTGAAACGTTCCGCGAGCAGCGCAGAAATAACCCGTCCGACATCTTCATGATGTTGGCTTTGTGGACGGAATGAACTTTCTTGCGCTGGTTGGCTCGGGCGTATTCAAAAGCGAACCGTGAAATACGCGTGGAAGCTTTTTCGGTGATGACCTTGATGCTCTCCACCACCCCGGGAACCACCTCGTGCTCGATACCGGAGTAGAGTCCTTCTGTGTTTTCGCGGACCACGATCAGGTCGACCCCGGGGTAGCGTGTGGCGATGTGCGGCAGATTGCGAATGGGGCGGAAGTTGGCAAACAGCTCAAAGCGCTTACGGAGCTCCACGTTGATGCTGGAGAAGCCGCCGCCAATCGGCGTTGTCACCGGACCCTTCAGCCCGACGCGGGTGCGTTCGATGGATTCCGACAGTTCCTTCGGAATATATTCCTTGTATTTCTCGAACGCTTCGGCGCCAGCAGCGAAGCTTTCCCACTCAAATTTGACGCCGGTAGCTTCGAGCATGCGAACCGTGGCCTGGACTACTTCAGGTCCAATGCCATCGCCGGGGATTAGGGTTACTTTGTGTGCCATAAATGTCGAGGTAGAGACAGCCGCCCTCAGCCGCTAAGCGAATGAAGCTCGCGCTGAACTCAGGTCTTCGAAACGGCCTTGCCTTTCGGCTCGGGAACGTCTTTAGCTTTGAGCAAATCTTTAAGCTCTGCCATGAATTCCTGCACGTCTTTGAAGTCGAGGTAGACGGATGCGAACCTTACATACGCCACCTTATCGTGGCGGCGCAGGCGGTTCATGATCAGTTCGCCGATTTCGCTGGTCTTACGCTCTCGCTCGGCGGATTCGATGACGAAGGACTCAGCTTCGTTGACGATCTGCTCGAGCCGGCTGATCGGAACCGGGCGCTTCTCACAGGCTCGCATCAGGCCATTGAGCACCTTTTGACGGTCAAAACGCTCACGGCGTCCGTCTTTTTTTACCACCATGTAAGGAATTTCGTCGATGCGCTCGTAGGTGGTGAAGCGCTTTTCGCACTTCAGGCATTCGCGGCGGCGGCGGATCGAATCCGCTTCCTTGCTCTCGCGCGAATCCACGACTTTGTCATTTTCAAACCCGCAAAAGGGGCATTTCATGCGCTTGGATGAACTCGGAAATTCAACATGATTGTAGCAGGCGACTCTCGGCGGGACGGAGTCGCGGCGAAATGCCACGCGAGAGCGATTCTATTGAAAGCGGTGTCGTTTTGTGATATTTGAAATAGCCCTGATTCGATTGGCTGTCAACAAGCTCACGACAGAGGAGTCTTAAATGTGTTTCTCAGCGGTGGCGAATTTTGTGGGTAGCGGCGTCCTGGCCGGTATCGGAGTGGCGACCCTAACCAAGGTGAAACACCGCCGCGAACTTCTCTTTGCCTCGCTGCCAGTTTTGTTTGCGATTCATCAATTTACCGAAGGCTTCGTCTGGCTCGGACTCGATGGAATCCTCTCACCCCAGGTAACACACGATATGGGTGCCGCTTTCATGCTCTACGCCCAGGGCCTGCTTCCGTTTCTGCTCCCGCTCAGCGTGTTTCTGTTTGAGCCGAGCGGACCCAGTCGCAAACGAATGGTGCCTTTTCTGATCCTCGGGACTCTCACTAGTCTTTACATCCTGTGGGCGCTGACCGCATTTCCAACTGAAATTTCGGTGGTCGGCAACAGCATTGTGTATATCAATCAGGCGACGAACAATACTTACGTTGCGATTCTCTATGTCATCTCCACTTGCGGATCGCTTCTTTTCTCCAAGGTGAGAGACATGGTGATTTTCGGGATCGCGAACGTGATCATTCTTCTGGCCGTGATGGCCGTCAAGCGCTATGCCTTCACTTCTTTGTGGTGTGCCTACGCAGCCGTGGCCAGCATCATCATCCTCGCGTACTTCTGGAAGAGCAGCGGAATCCGGCCTCTGAAATATGTTGCCTAGCGGCGTTCCCAGCGGGCATTATTCAAGGGCTACTTCAAGCCCGTAATCACGAAGAGATTACTGAGCCGCCGCGGGCCGCCATAGACGTAGTATTTGCCGTCCGGCGTCATGCGAATATCGGAAATGCGCTCGATGCCAGTGGCATCACCCGGTTGCAACTGGCGCATGAATTGACGCGTCCCGCTAACGAAATCGTAGCGATAGACTTTCACAGGGATATCGCCGTTCCCCACAAAGAAGCTGTGGTTGTCGGTCGTGTGATTGATGGGCACATCTCCCGCCGCCCACTTCGTCAGCGGAATCGACGGACCGCCGTCCAAAGGATACAAGGCTTCATTGGCGCGTTCGTCCTGAGCGATCACATACTTGTCGTCGGCAGTGGTGATTCCGAAACTGGTGACGCCCGGAGGCGTAATCCGGCGAGGAGCATCGCCTTCCAGCGATTCCACCCAGACGCTGAAATCGTCGGGCAGGACCAGCATGCGTTTTCCATCCTGCAAGAAATGGCCAACCGGACTTTGCAAATTACCGGCCTTGATACTCCGGGACTCGCCCGCTCCGGTTGGCAACAGAACTACGGTCGACGGTGTCGTGCTCGTTGTGGCCAGCACTTGTTTGCCGTCATCCGAGATCGAGAACGAATCGCCTTCGGCAAGACGAACCGCAGGCGAGGCATCTGTCTTTCGAACATAAATCGTATAGTCAGGTCCGCCTCCTTCGCCTTGTTCATCAAGCAGTAGCCAGCGTCCGTCAGGAGTTAGGTCGCGCGGATTAGACCAATCGAGCCACGAGAAATCACGTTCCTGCGAACTTCCCGGCGTCAGTCCAACGATCAATCGGCGGCTGTCTTCTTGTGACACGAGCACGCGGCCATCGGGAGCTATGTCATTCAGCAACATCGAGCCGGGAACATGCAGAACGGAACGCGTGCGTCCAGCCAGACTCACGGCGTAGAGAGAACGGCTGCTGCCGGTATTGCTGCCCGCAAACCAGACTTCTTCGCCGGAAGGTGACCAGGCCAATCCGGCAAGCGACGACCAGCCGGCCGACAGGACTCGTTTGTTCCCCGACATGTCAACCACGCAAACATCTCCACGGTCATCACCCGGCGGATGTTCGAAAAACGCGATCAGGGTTTGATCCGGCGAAATGCGAGGATAGTTGAACCATTTCGCGGTCA
The DNA here is from genome assembly GCA_963807725.1 of uncultured Acidobacteriaceae bacterium. GTDB lineage: Bacteria > Acidobacteriota > Terriglobia > Terriglobales > Acidobacteriaceae > Acidiflorens. The sequence continues at coordinate 912,509 of CAWECL010000006.1, read as the reverse complement.
CGGTCGCGAGCACATGGCCCACCGGAAATTCAAGCTGATACTTAAGACCGCTGCGGATGATCGCAAGTCTGCCATCGCGAGACCAATCCGCATCCTGGATGCCCTCCAGCATCTCTTTGGGCGCACCACTGTTCAGCGGCATCCGCGCCAGCATTCCAGTACGCTGCCAGGAGATGGTTCGGTGCCAGTGCTGAAGCAACGCCATCTCTCCTTGCGGCGAGATCGCGAGCAGGTCTGCATCACTGACATCCAGCGGGCGCGACAGCACACCATTAATATGAGTGGAGAACAGTTCCGGATGCGGCGCGCCTTCCCAGGCCGCGGAATAGATTACGTCCTGTCCGTCGGGCGCAAAGCGGGCCGCAGTCACTGTGCCTCGCCGGAAAGTCAGTGGCTTGAAAATCGGCGCGGAAACAGGCTTGAGCCGCCACCCAGCGTAGAAAACACTCGCCAGCGCCGCAAGCGACAGAGCTGCGATCGTGGCGAGACGAGCGGAAGCGATTGGCGGCGCTGTCGTTGTTTGAGCGATCGCCGCTGCGTGGGTGCTGCTCCCCGATAGGTTCTGCAGATTGAAAGCGACATCGCGTGCCGACTGAAAACGTTCTTCTGGATTTTTCTCAAGGCAGTGCCGCACCATGCGTTCCATCGCGGGCGGAACCGTACGATTCGTCTCGGTTAGGTCCGGCGGATCTTCTTTCAAGATCGCGCTCATGGTTTCAACCGAAGTCTCTCCTCTAAAAGCGCGTCGGCCGGAAATCATCTCGTAAAGAATCGCGCCAAAGCTGAACAGGTCGGAGCGATGGTCGGCCGGTTGTCCTTTCACCTGCTCGGGCGACATGTAACCCGCTGTACCCATCACCAGGCCCGGCTCAGTTTGCTCAACCATGGTTGGCGCGTCGGTCGCAGCAATGCCCTCGGGGCGAGTCAGCTTCGCCAGCCCGAAGTCGAGAATCTTCACGCGCCCATCGCGCGTAACAAAAATGTTATCCGGCTTCAGATCGCGATGGACAATGCCTTTTTCATGAGCCGCAGCCAGGCCGCGCGCAATCTGCTCGGCAAGTTCCGTCGCCTTACGCATGGGCAACGCGCCGCCCCGCATGCGGTCGCGCAGAGTTTCACCCTCCAGCAACTCAGCCACAATGTAAGGAGCACCTTCGTACTCGCCAAAATCATGAACCGCCATGATGTTGGGATGGCTCAGCGAGGCAACCGCCTGCGCTTCCTGATGAAAGCGCGACAAGCGGTCAGCATCGCGAGCGAACGCAGGAGGAAGAACTTTGACGGCAACTTCGCGATTCAGGCGGCTATCGCGAGCCCGATAGACTTCGCCCATGCCTCCCGCGCCTGCGACGGCAATGATTTCGTAAGGACCAAGCTTGGTGCCCGGACTAAGTGCCATCGCGCGCAATTATAACCGTACCAGGGATGGCCACAGGATCAACCGCCGCGGAGAAGTTTAAGTAACGAGAACTACGGCGTGTTCTCTACCGTCGCCACTTCGTCCGCTTCCGCCGTCTCCTCTGAAAGCTTGCGTATCGAAAGGCGCTCATGGTGCGCCAGCACTAATCCGAGGGGGACAACCGCGACAAACGTCACTAGCCACAGCATAATGCCGCAACTGGCAGCCAGTTCCGGCGGAACGTCGAAGATGCGATGCAGCGTCGCGATCGTCGCCAACTGCGATCCGCCGCCGATTCCGGGCAACTGCACCATGGAGCCGATCATGCTCGCGCCCATGAGCACCAGAACCTGCGAGCGGCGAATGTTCAGAATCGCAATGCCATAGGAGTGCGCCACTTCCTGATAGGCCATGATGATCATGAACCACATCAGCACCGAAAGCAGGATCAACATGATGAGCGAGAACGGGTCATGGATGGTATTCAAGCCGCTGCGGAATTCGCGGACGCGCATCGCGATCTTGTGTCCGAGATTGGCCGCCAGGTGCGAAAAGCGGCGCTCGATCCAATCGGCGATGCCTTCACCTTTCCAGTAAACGGCGGCCGCTCCCAGCGAGATTCCCGCGACCAGCAGGATCAGCAAAAATCCGCCTTCGCGAAAGCGGTTGTAGAAGGGAAGCGATCGTGGCCCTGCCGCGAGAAAAATGGCGCTCACCAACAGCAACGTGAAGGCGGCCACATCGAATATGCGTTCTACGGCCCAGACCGCCAGTTGCGAAGCAAAAGTCAGATTCTGCCGTCGTGCGATCAAGTAGGGACGAATCAATTCGCCGGGACGACCGAGCAAGGCCAGACCTGTGAAACCAATAATGGTGGGTGCGACAAGACTGGCGCTCGAAGCCTCCGGCCGCACGGGACGCAGAAATATCTTCCAGCGAAATGCCCGCACCACATAGGCGAGGTAGATGAGTCCGATGCCGTGCAGAATGTGCGACCACTTCTGCGGCCGCGTTTCTCGAAAGCGAGCCCAGTCGAAATTCTGCCAGGTGCGGAATTGCAAATAGACCAGCACGGCCAGCACCAGGAAGACGACCGCATAGACCACGTATTTCTTATTCTTCATTAGGTTTGGTGCATTCGATAGAGGGTCTTAATTTTTATGACTACCGGTCGTTCGGCTTTGAACAGAGGAATGCGACAGCTTGCGGTAAGCAGGCCCCCGAATGAAGGTAAATGAGACGCGAGGCAGGGTCAACGTGGGTCAGCTGGTTGAACGTCAACGGCGGCGCTGTCTAATCAATGAGCTTCGGCTACGGTAGTACCTGCCGCTTTCGTGGAATGCTGGGCGGTGGGCACAGTCTTGGCGGGGGAGGTTTTGCTGCGCATTTTCGCAGATTGAAGCTTTTGCTTCTCCGCTTTTTCCTGCGCGATTTTCTTTGTGTTGTATTCGCGCACGATGCGCGCGACGTAGGCGCGGGTCTCGCGAAACGGAGGCACTCCCTGGTATTGCTCAACACGCTCCGGACCGGCGTTGTAGGCAGCCAGCGCTTTTACCAGGTCAAAGTCGTAGCGTTCGAGCAGTTCGCGCAAGTAGCGGCTTCCGCCCGTCACGTTATCCTGCGGATCAAAAGCATCACTCACTCCGAGTTGACTGGCCGTGGCTGGCATCAGCTGCATCAGTCCGCGTGCGCCTTTGCGCGAGACGGCGTGCGAGTTGAATCCGCTTTCGGCGTGGATCACGCTGTTCACAAGGTCTGGATCAAGATGATAGGTTGCGCTGGCCGTGTCCACCAGCTGACTGAGAGCGGGCGCGGATATGGCTGAGGCGGATTTCAACGAACCCGAAGAAGCCGCATGCGATTCGCTCGGAACCGGCAGCGAAAGATCTTTCTCGTAGCTGGCGATTTCTTCGGTGGGCACATCGGTGAAGTTGGAATCGTCAGCGCCCGGATAGAGACGAGTGGTGGATCCCATCACCAGGCGATGGTCGTGCCGTATGCTGAAACCATTGCGCAGGATCGCCAGCTCAGCGGCAGTCGCTGGATGCGCTACGAACAATAAGGCTATGAGGCAAAGCGCGATTATGCCGATCTTTGCGACTTGCCTGATCGAGAATGGGATTCGCCGCATCATTCCAAACTGCTCAATACTGCCGTTCCTGCAACTTGCTCCAGGACCGGCTCAATCTCTCTTCCGTTCAACACATGTTCGATCGCGCCCGAAACTCCGCTTTCGGCATTCGAACGAGTCAGCTTCCAGCCTCGTCCCCTCAACTCTGCGGACGCATTCCCCATGATAAAAGGGTGGCCGGCAAAGGCAAGCATCTCAATATCATTATAGTTATCACCAATGGCCATGACCTGATCGCGGGTAATACGCCGAAAATTGGCCCAGCGCTCGAGCGCGTGTCCCTTGGAGCAGCCGCAAGTGAGCACGTCGACAATCGAAAGATCGCGGCCGGGATACTCGGTGCGCAACACCGTGATCGGCAGATCGGTGCTCTCCAGCGCCCGCAGTGCGAGCCGCATCTGCTCCACTGGGCCGCAGAACATGGCCTGCACCGGGTCACTCGTCAACGCCTTCTCGATGGGAACCACGAACTGGATGTACTGCATATTCTTCTCCAGCCAGCGTTGAATGCTGCCTTCCAGTTCATCGAGCCGCTCGACCACGATCGTCCCCGGACCGGTGCTGTCAAAGGTTAGAACGGTTTGGCCGCGAAATTCTTGCATGTCATCGACCAGCTCGCGGCAGGTCGATTTGGGCAGCAAGTCCCGGTGAAACGTTTCTCCGGCCAAAGATCGCGTTATAGCGCCATTGGAACTGATAAGCCAGAGATCGAATCCCAGCTGTTCGGCAATGGGCAGGGCAAAAGTATGGCGGCGGCCAGTGGCGAGCACGACTTCGACGCCTTGGGCGTGCGCCGAGCGGAGCGTGGCCAAATCGGTCTCGGAAATCTTGAATTCAGGATTCAGCAGAGTGCCGTCAATATCGATGGCAATAAGGCGGAGTGAATCGGCAGGCACACATGATTTTAGCATCGGGGTCGGCGCTACCGCCGACCCCTGCTCGGTCCAAGTCTTCGTCAACGACAACCTATGCCCTACGGGAGGCTCGTCGATACTGTCATAGCAGCAATAAACGAGCGCTGCACTTCGGGTGCACCGTTGTCGGTAATGGTGACGCTAACTAACGGACATTAGCGGCCATTTGCGCATACACCTGTGCGAAAATCACTTCCCATGGAGGCAATCGATGAAATTAAGCTTCTCCCTTCTACTACTCACCTTGCTGCCAGTCTCGTTGCCTGCTCAATCCACGCCGGAAGCCGGCAAGCCTTTCACCGTCGAGTACTACTACAAGGCCAAGTGGGGACACGCCGACGAGTTCCTCCAACTGTTCAAGAAGAATCACTACCCGCTACTAAAGAAAGAAGTGGAAATGGGCCGGATGCTCAAGGTTTGGATGGATCAGCCACGCTATCACTCCACCGAAGACGGCCGCTGGGACTATCGCGTCACCATCGTCTTCAAGAATTCGACCGTCGCCAACGAGCCCTTCGAGGAAGACTCCTTGAAGAAGCAGCTTTGGCCCGATCAAGCCACCTATAACAAAGAAGAGCAGCGCCGCTTCGAGATCCTGGACGCTCACTGGGACGTTCCCATCAAGAACGTGGAACTGGATGCCAAGTAAGTAGCGGCCAAAACCAAGGCGGCAGTTGAGGGCGTACCGCCCCACGTGTCCCAAAACGGTCTCTGCCAGGCCCATCCCCGCATAACCGGCCCAAAATACTTAAACAAAACATTCGAGGTGCGTTAATATGCTGTGACCGTCAGTCGTGTAGGTTTGGGTTCCAACTTTCCCCAGTTGTGAAATCTCGAAATTACAGGATAAGAACATGAGAAAAAATCATCGCCTTCTGCCAGGACGGGCTGCTTTGCTCTGCGCGGCCGCGTTTTTGACGTTCACCCTCTCCCTTCCAGCCCAGCAATCATTACAGGTACTGCACAATCACGTTCGTCCAGTTGTCGCGAGCGGCCAGGCTGTTCCGATGGGCGCTCTGCCATCGACCCAGCGGATGAACCTGGCGATCATGCTGCCTTTGCGCAATCAAAGCGACCTCACTAACTTATTAGACCGGCTCTACGATCCGACCAGTGCCGATTACCGTCATTTTCTCAGCGTTGCGCAGTTCACCGAATCATTCGGACCATCAAAAGACGACTATCAAACCGTAGTCCAATTCGCCAGAAGCCATGGTTTTACAGTTACCGATACACCTCCGAATCGGCTGCTCGTCGATGTCAACGGAACCGTAGCCCAGATCGAAAAAGCCTTTCACGTGAAGATGAATGTGTACCAGCATCCCACGGAGAACCGCACCTTCTATTCGCCGGATCGCGAACCCTCGCTCGATTTGAATGTGACGGTGTCGCATATCGCGGGTCTGAACAACTACTCGATCCCGCGGCCGAAATTAAGAAGAGCTCCGGCCATTGCGCCGATCCAGAGTCATGCCGGATCGGGCCCGGGTGGCGCCTATCTCGGCAGTGATATGCGAGCCGCATATTATTCCGGCGGCACTCTCACCGGCACCGGCCAATCCGTGGGCCTCGTGGAGTTTGACGGCTACAACCTGAGCGATGTGACCAGCACCTTCGACGGACACTCCAACACGGTTGCCATCAACAACGTGCTCATCGACGGCGCCAGTTCCGGCTCCGACGGCGACGATGGCGAGCAGGTACTGGATATCGTGCAGGCGGCTGCCATGGCCCCCGGCATGACCCAGGTTCGCGTTTACATCGCGCCGGGAACGACTTCAATCGGCGTCGGCGACACCGACATGTTCAACAAGATGGCGACCGAGAACATTACAAAGCAGATCAGTTGCTCGTGGGGTTGGAATCCAGACGACACCACGCAAGACGATCCCATCTTCCAGGAATTCTCCGCGCAGGGTCAGAACATGTTTGTAGCTTCCGGCGATGCTGGAGCCTATACCGGATCGAACGCTACCGACGAAAGCTATCCGGCGGAGTCCGTCTACGTAGTCGCGGTCGGAGGCACCGACCTGACGACGAATGGCGCAGGCGGCCCTTGGGAATCAGAAACCGCATGGGCCGACAGCAGCGGCGGGCCGAGCGATAACGGATTTGCCATTCCTGGCTGGCAAGCAGGCATTGCCAATTCATCGAATGGAGCTTCCTCGACGATCCGCGATATCCCCGATGTGGCGGCCGAAGGCAACTTCGACAACTACCTGTGCGACGACGGATCGTGCATGGGAGATTGGGGCGGCACGAGTTTTGCGGCTCCACGCTGGGCGGGATTTCTCGCGCTCATCAACCAACAGGTCGTAGCTAACGGAGGCACCACGCTCGGTTTCGTGAACCCGGCCATTTACGCCATTGGCAAAGGCGCAAATTACGACAGCGACTTCCACGACATCACCAGCGGAAATAACAACAACGGCAAAGGCAAATCCTATAACGCCGTTACCGGATACGACATGGTGACCGGATGGGGAAGCATGAATGGCCAAAACCTGATCAACGCGCTGGCCGGCGCTTCCACTCCCAGCTTCACGCTTTCGGATTCACCGAGCAGTCTCTCGATCAGCCAGGGTGGATCGAGCGGCAACAGCACCATCACCGTCACGGATGTCGGCGGATTCACCGGCAGCGTCACGTTGGCTGCATCCGGACTGCCCAGCGGCGTTACTGCTGCGTTCAGTCCGAATCCAACTACCGGAACCAGCACGCTGTCACTCACCGCCAGCAGCACCGCCACTACCGGAACCTCGACCGTAACCATCACTGGGACCTCCGGCAGTCTGACGGCCACGACTACGCTTTCACTCACCGTCACCGCCGTAGCGACGCCTAACTTCACCATCGCGGCGTCACCTGCTGCGCTGACCGTAGTGCAGGGCACCAACGGAACCAGCACAATCACCATCACCAGCCAGAACAGCTTCAATTCTGCAACTACGTTGACCGCATCGGGCATGCCGAGTGGCGTGACTGCCGCGTTCTCAACTAACCCGGTAACTCCTGCGGCGAACAGCAGCGCAACTTCCGTGCTCACGCTGACTGCTTCCGCAACCGCAACTCTGGGAGCGGCAACCATCACCGTAACCGGAACTTCCGGCACGCTGACCCACACCGCGACTATCGCTTTGACGGTGAGTTCATCATCGGGAGCGCAGACCGCGGCATATAGCTCCACGTTGAAGGCTCCAGAATGTTCGACCGTCGGTAGTTCGTGCGACTCTGGTCCGTCTCTGCTTTTGGGACGCGATCACATGTCGGGCGGCGCTGAACCAAATCAACCTAATACCATTGCCAGTTCCTGCGCCGATGGAACCAGCGGAACTTTCCATTCCGATGAGTCCAACGACCGCATCGTGGTCACCTCCAACAGCGGGCCGTTGACGCACGCGACCACGGCAACCGTGAGCGCAACAGTTTGGGCCTGGAGCGGCTACACATCCGACTCTCTGGACCTTTACTACGCGGCCAATGCCAACAGCCCGTCATGGGTTTTCATCGGGACCATTAAACCCACCAAGGCTGGAGCGCAGACCTTATCGGCAACCTACACCCTGCCGACCGGCACTCTGCAGGCCGTGCGAGCGCAATTCCGCTATCAAGGAAAAGCGTCTTCGTGCACCACGGGCGCGTACAACGACCATGACGATTTAATCTTTGCTGTGCAATAAGCGACAGCTGGAGACTGGAGTCGTTCGACCTACCAAGTGAGCCGGTTCCGCAAGGGACCGGCTCTTTGTTTATGCAGGCGGTGTTTGTGCGATCACGCACTTGGCGCCGAAAAAACGTCAACCAATATTGTTAACGCCCGATGAAATCATCCCGTGGAAATCCTTATAGCTGGGATCAGAATTTGGAGTTAGACAGCGTCTTGTTATGCCGCTAACTTTACTTATGGAAAACTTAATTGCAGTCGAAGACTCATCTGTCGATTTAATTCATGAGATTGGCGGCCAGCTGGCTAGCGCCGACGGATTCCACGAAGTACTGGACCGCGTAGTCGAGTTCGCGTCGGTGCTGGTGAAGTGCGATTCCTGCCTGATCTATGTGCTCGAAGGCGATTTCCTGTTCCTTCGCGCATCCAAAAACGCGCACCCCGATATCGTTGACCGCCTCAAACTCCGCGTTGGGCAGGGCATTACCGGCTGGGTAGCCGAACATCACGAGCCAGTGGCAATTTCAGAAAAGGCGGCACACGATCCGCGCTTTCAGTTTTTCCATGAGCTCCCCGAAGACAGCTACGAAGCGTTCCTCTCTGTGCCGCTGATGTGCCGCGGACGCGTAGTCGGAACCATCAACCTGCAGCATCGTCTTCCCCACGTTTATAAACGCAAAGAAATTCGTCTCATCTCCGCCATCGGTTTGCTGGTGGGCGCCGAGATTCAACTGGCGCGTATGGAGCAAGTGAACTCCAATCTCGCCGACCAATTACAGACTCGCAAATTCGTGGAGCGCGCCAAAGGCATTCTGCAGCGCGAACTTGGATTGAACGAAGAACAAGCCTACCTTGCTTTGCAGCAACAGAGCCGGCAAAAGCGTAAGCCGATGAAGGAAATTGCCGAAGCCATCATCCTGGGCGATGAAGTGAAAGAGAATTCGCGCGAATCAAAGAGAGTCGTGAAACATTCCTTCGAAAAAGTTCCCTCGACCACGTCTCACTAAAATCCTGGCAGAAAGAATCTCGGAAGTCACCAGCCGGACGATCTGACGATCTGACGATCTAAGGATCTAAAGATAAAAGGGCCCTGCACACAAAAAACCGGGAGCAGATTGCGATGAGGATCTGCTCCCGGTGAGACCAGTTGCGTCCGCTATGTAGCCGTCCGCAACCGCTTACTTCACCTCGTATTACTTCAACCCGTATTACTTCAGTCGTGAACCCGGCCTACTTCGGCGTTTTGTCCGGCGGAACGTCAAAGCGCAGGCTCATGTCGAAATCCGGGAGATCCATGGAACTCACGAAACTCTCTCCGTCTCTCGACACCAGCACCAGCCGAGTCGAGTCGTCCGGACTGGACGGCTCATAATCCATAACCAGCACCACGGCGTCGGTCCCGGTTCCGTTCAATCCTCGCAAGGTGAGGAATGTGGGACGCCCCGAGTTGCTGAGCGTGAAAGCGTAATCTCCCGGACGAAGCACACGATTCTGCCAATGCACTTCGTGCGTCAAAGTGAAGACGCCGTGCGCGTCTTCCGCGGAAGCCAATGTAGGCTGAATGGTAAACATGCTCGCGGTCAAAACTGCGGCATATGCGAATTTGCGAATCGATCTCATAACTTTTCTCCTTTGCTTGGTCTAAGAAGCTCACCACCCGCTTAAAATCATGCTGGCGTGGGCCTAGATTCAGTTGGAGAACAACGAGGTCTAGCAGATTTGCAACGCAGCAAACAGGGCTGAACGCAAACATCAGGTCCAATGCCTCGCCGCTCGGCGGGAATTGAACTCAATTAACTATGAAGTAAACACCGGATCTCGTCCAACAAAAAAATCCGATCCGTCAGATTCGCGCGCCTGAGAGCGGGAAAATCGACGCGTAATGCAGGCATCTGACAGGGAAGTGGAACTGGCCGCGTACGCCGCCCAATGTTCATCTGCTGCCATTGAGGTAGATTTCCGGCGGCTTCAGACGCAGACGTTTGCCAAAGCCTCACCGGATACGAGAACATACTTGGTTTCCATACATCTCACAGCTCTTACAAGGAAGCATCCGAAACATGGCGAAGTTGAAGAAGTCCCCCGCAAAGGCGGCACGCAAGGCGACGGTTGAAGTGAAGTCCTCATCGAGCGAAACTCGGAACGACACTCGGAGCGACACCCGCGGCAGCGCCGCACACGATGGAAAAATCGCGCCCGCCAAAGGCAAGCTGGGAGTGATGATCCCCGGCATGGGCGCCGTAGCAACAACATTCGTAGCCGGCGTTGAAGCAATCAAGAAGGGAATCGCGCACCCCATTGGCTCGCTCACGCAGATGGGTACGATCCGTTTGGGCAAACGCACCGACGGCCGCTCGCCAAAAATCAAGGAATTCGTTCCCCTCGCCGGGCTCAACGATCTGGTCTTCACCGGCTGGGACATTTTCGAAGACAACATGTACGCCGCCGCCCGCAATGCCGGCGTGCTCGAGCGCGACCTGCTCGACAAAGTAAAGGGACGCCTCAGCGCCATCACTCCTATGAAGGCCGTCTTCGACCACAACTACGTCAAGCGGATCGACGGACCCAACGTAAAAAAGGGGAAGAACAAGCTGGACCTCGCCGAACAATTGCGCCAGGACATGCGCGATTTCAAGAAGTCGAGTGGAGCCAGCCGCCTGATTACGATCTGGTGCGCTTCAACTGAAACCTTCATCGAGCCCAGCGCCGCCCATCAAAGCGTAAAGGCCCTGGAAAAAGCGATGAAAGACAATGACGAAAACATCGCGCCCTCCATGATCTATGCCTACGCCTCGCTGATGGAAGGTGTGCCTTTTGCGAATGGAGCGCCGAATCTCACGGTTGATATTCCGGCGATGCTGGAACTATCGCGCGAACGCGAAGTCCCCATCTGCGGCAAAGATTTTAAAACCGGCCAGACGTTGATGAAGACAGTGTTGGCTCCCGCCTTCAAAGCAAGACTGCTGGGTCTGAGCGGATGGTACTCGACCAACATCCTGGGCAACCGCGACGGCGAGGTGCTCGATGATCCCGGGTCGTTTAAGACCAAGGAGGAATCAAAGCTGGGCGCGCTGGAACACATCTTGCAGCCCGCGCTCTACCCCGAGCTCTACGGCAACATGTATCACAAAGTTCGCATTAACTATTACCCGCCGCGCGGCGACAATAAAGAAGGATGGGACAACATCGACATCTTCGGATGGCTCGGCTATCCCATGCAAATCAAAGTAGACTTCCTGTGCAGAGATTCGATTCTAGCCGCGCCCATCGTGCTCGATCTTGTCCTCTTCCTCGACCTGGCGCAGCGAACGCCAGAACTGCGTCGCCTGGGAATTCAGGAATGGCTCAGCTTCTACTTCAAATCGCCGATGACCGCGCCGGGGTTGTACCCCGAGCACGATCTGTTCATCCAGCTCATCAAGCTGAAGAACACGTTGCGCTATTTGAAAAATGAAGAGCTGATCACGCACCTGGGGCTGGAGTACTACGACTAAGAAGTAATTTGGGAGTGGCGCGGGCGCACTCGCCCGCGTTTCTCTCCACCGAGCAAATGGGAACTGCTCCTTTCCGTTAGCTATTCATCCATCTCGTAAGCTGTCCGCATCCACTGCTTTACTTCATCGTCAATATCCGCCTTCGACTTAATTTCAATCCGCCGCGTGATCCGATCCTTCTTCTCATATCCACCGGTATCAAGCAACCGCTTCGGAGTCTTCATATTCCCCAAAGCAAATCCAAGGTCGATCCGCGTATTCGTCGCCGGCTTGATTTGCGCGAAAACATGATGACGATAGAACGGCACCATCGTCTTACAGGGACAAGCCTTCACCTCTCGACCCAGCGACAACCCCAGCCTCAGCAACTGCTCATACAGCGGACGCAACGCCGTCCGCGGTCCCGAATATTGCGCCTCCACCCACTGCGCCGCGGTTTGCAAGTATGCCTCCGGCGAATCTTCCTCCGTGCCCCTGCCATCGACGCGCTCCGCGATCCAGGACGCCGCATTCGTACCCAGCTTGTGTTCCTGCTTCAGCCATTCGCGCCGATCCTTCTCCGTCGGAAGGTCAGCTTTACGGGCAAGCGCGATCCACTCCTCCAATGACCGCCCGGTTTTCGCCGGCAGCTCCTCAATCCACTTCTGCACCTGAGCCACGCCGGGGTGAACCGAATAAAGACCGGCAGTTTTGGTTATTGCCATCGCACTCTCCCAATGATTTCGCCGCCATGATACACAGTGCCAACCCAAGCACACGGTAAAATCTTTCGATGCCCGCAAAGAAGGCGATGGCCAATCATCCAGCAAAGAAAAAGTCCAAAGCAACTCGCGACCTCGGACACAGCACCCGCGACCTCAAATTTCCAGTCAACAACTGCTTCGCCTGCGGTCGAGACAACGACGAAGGCATGCACCTGCACTTCACTCACGATGAAGAACGCCACAGCTTCGTCTGCCACTTCAAGCTGGGCGAACGCTACAGCGGACCTCCCGGACACTGCCACGGTGGCATCATCGCCACCATCCTCGACGAGGCCATGGGCAAGGTAAACAAGCTCCGCCATGTGGTCGCGCTAACGTCTGAAATGATGGTGAAATACCTGAAGCCCGTCCCGCTGCACCAGCCTCTACGAGCCGAAGGCCGTGAAGTCGAAGTAAAAGGACGCGTACATATAAATATGGCCGAGATCCTCAACGATAAAGGAGAGGTCCTGGCACGCAGTCAGGGCAAATTCATAGCCATCGATCCCGAGCGCATGTTCGCAAAATTCGGAAAACCCTAACCACATCCCTCTCGCCGGGATACCGCGAATCAGCAGCGCCCTGTAAAATGACAACAGCGCGCAACCCTCCGATCCACGCAGCTAAAAAGGGTTAGCTGAGAGCTGACGGCTGAAAGCTGGCAGCCCTCCAGGAGTCAAACCCATGTCGCAAAATAACGGACACAACACCACCAGCCTCCGCCTGAAGACCGGCCTCGCCGAAATGCTGAAGGGCGGCGTCATCATGGACGTCACCACCCCGCAGCAGGCCGAAATCGCCGAGCGCGCCGGAGCCGTCGCCGTCATGGCGCTGGAGCGCGTCCCCGCGCAAATCCGCGCCGAAGGTGGAGTCGCCCGCATGGCCTCGCCAAAAATCATTCGCGACATCATGTCCACCGTTGACATCCCCGTGATGGCCAAGTGCCGCATCGGCCATTTCGCGGAGGCGCAGATACTGCAGGAACTGGGTGTCGACTACATCGACGAGTCCGAAGTCCTGACTCCCGCCGACGAAGTCCATCACGTAGACAAGCAAGCCTTCACCGTCCCCTTCGTCTGCGGCGCCCGCAATCTCGGAGAAGCCCTCCGCCGCATCGCCGAAGGCGCCGCCATGATCCGCACCAAAGGCGAAGCCGGCACCGGAGACGTAGTCCACGCCGTCCGCCACATCCGCCAGATCGTGCAAGACATGCGCATTCTCACCGTGCTAGGCGAAGAAGAACTCTACGCCAAAGCCAAAGAGCACGGAGCTCCCTATGAGCTAGTCAAAATGGTGGCCCGAGACGGCAAGCTCCCCGTCCCCAATTTCTCCGCCGGAGGAATCGCCACGCCCGCCGACGCCTCGTTGGTGATGCAGCTCGGAGCCGAAGCTGTGTTCGTAGGCAGCGGCATCTTCATGAACGGACCAAGCGAATTCGCCGATCCCATAGAAGCGGAGAAGAGAGCGAAAGCGATTGTGCAGGCGGCTACGCACTACAAAGACCCTAAAGTGTTACTTGAGGTGAGTGCGGATTTGCAGGGAGCCATGAAGGGCCTGGCCGTGTCCGGGATCGATGAGGCCCATTTGCTGCAGACCAGGGGTTGGTAGGACTGGGCACAGGGTCCAACGCTCCTTACCGCGTTCTTGAAGTCCACCCGGTGCTAAAATACGGGCATGAGTCCCGATGTTTCCGAGCTTCTGAAGAAAGCTCTAGCTCTCCCGCAGGAGGTTCGCGCCGCCTTGGCAACTTCGCTGTTCGAGAGCCTAGACGAGGAACCTGCGGTCGAGGGCGTTGAAGCGGCTTGGTCCGAAGAGATTAAGCGCCGTATCGAGGACATCGACTCTGGCAAAGTTCAAATGATGCCGTACGAAGAAGTTCGCCGCCGCCTCGCGACCCTGATGTCGGATGTCACCAAGTAAGCCGTACCGTCTCCACCCGCTGGCATGGCAGGAGCTGGAAGTAGCCGAGGCGTGGTATCGGCAACGAAGTTATGAAGCGAGTGCCGAATTCCTCTCAGAGATTTACGACGCACTCGAAAATCTGGCGCAATGGCCGCAACGTTGGCCTTTCTATCAGTACGGAACCCGCCGGTTCGTATTGCACCGATTCCCGTTTTCTGTCGTTTATAGGGATGAACCCGCCACGGTGAGCGTTATGGCCATCGCACATCACAAACGGAAGCCTGGGTATTGGAAAGATCGCACGTAGTCGCTCACTGAGTTTTTCTAAGACAGGGCCCCGGGTTACGCGGTTTTCGAACGTGGGATTCCACGACCGTAAGCACCTCGCGTTTTTGACGGTTGCTTCTCGCACAAGCTGTTCTAAAACGACCCGAACGCCTCAATTATTGCATACACCTTCACTTTGTCCGATCCACGTAACTCTCGCCGCCCTTCATCACAAAAACAACTTTCTCCATCACCGTGATGTCCGCCAGCGGATCGCCGTCCACCGCCACCAGATCGGCGAACTTACCTGGTTCGATCGCGCCGATGTCATCTGCGCGTCCGGTCAGCGCGGCGCCATTGATCGTCGCGGCCCGCAGCGCATCCAGAGGAGTCATGCCGCCTTTCACCAGCGCGCCAAACTCTTTCGATACCACATCGGGATCATCATCAACTCCATAAGCGATTTTCAAATGATGCGCCAACGCTCGCTGAAACGCCGGTCCTTGCTCTTTCAAAATAGCAACTCCCTTGGCGAAGCTCACCGGATCGCGACCCTGCGAGAGTCCCGTCACCATGTCGTGCTGAAAGCAAAATAACGTTGGCACCAGCCACGTGCCGCGTTTTTCCATCATCTGCGCGCCTTCTTCGTCCAGCATCGTGCCGTGCTCAATCGAGTCCACGCCCGCGCGCACCGCCGCTTTAATCCCTTCCGTTCCTTCCGCATGCGCCATAACTTTTTTCCCCGCTCGATGCGCTACCTCAACCGCCATGGCCATTTCCGCTTCGCTCAGCTCCTGCACGCGATAATCGCTGATCGGGTCCATCACTCCGCCCGTCGCCATCAGTTTGATCCAGTCGGCGCCGTACTTAATGTCGCGCCGCACAACGTTGGCCATTTCATCGGGAGTGTCAGCAATATTTGGACCGCGCGGCAATCGGGCATCGGGAGCCAGCACGTCGTCGTCGCCGTGCCCGCCCAGCAGTGAGATGCACCCTCCAGCCGACACCATGCGCGGCCCCCGAATCAATCCCTGATTAATGCTGTCGCGGAGCGCCAGTTGCCCGTACAACGCATCGCCTTCACAGGCATCGCGCAGAGCGGTGAATCCGTGATCAATCCAGACTTGCAGATTGCGCACGCCCCAAATCGCTTTCTGTGGCGACGAGGCTCGCAATTCGCTGGTCGAAGACTGATCCTTGGGATTTCCCAAAACATGGGCATGCGAATCGATCAGTCCGGGCACAACCGTATATTTTGAAAGATCGACGACCGTCACGCCCGCCGGCGCCGAATCCGCAATCGCCAGAATGCGGTCCTTCGCGATCAAAATGTAAGCATTGGTGGAAACTTTGCCCGAACGCACATCAATCAGCCGTCCAGCATGCACGACCAGAGTTGGAGTCTCCTTCTGAGCCTGCGCAATTCCCGCCGCGATGCAGCAAAACCAAATAATAGGCAAAATTCGTTCCCAAAACCTGACCATCTCTTTTCCTCCAAAGGAATAAGCAGACTATGGTGTAAGAGCTACTGCTGACAACCAAAAATGATTCCTGTTTGTTGAAATTCCTTTTCGTTCGCAGCGACGCCGCCCTCGCTTCCACACAAACTCACGCAGATTTTTGCCGCGCCTCGTACTCTCTTTTCTCCACCCGCATCTGCACCCCGAATTTTGGACGAAGCGTGATCAACGCTTGCGGCTCGACTCGCTGTCCCGGAACCAGAGGATAATTTCCATTTTTGCGCAATAGTCGACAGTACAAGTGCTCCCTCCATCCATGCCAGCGCTTCGCCAATGCATTGCCGCGAGCCGGCTCCGAAAGGGAAGTAACAGAACTTCGGGAATGTCGACCTGCCCGCCGGTGCAAACCGCTCAGGATCGAATCGCAGAGGGTCGGTGAAGTTCCGCGCATCCCGGTGCGTAATGAACTGGCTGGCCAGCACGGTCGTGCCCGCCGGCAAGCGGTAAGGGCCCAGCTCAAAGTCGTCGCGAGCTTGCCGCCCCATCGCCCATGCTGGGGGATAGAGCCGCATCGACTCGGCAAGAACCATCTCCGTGTAGCGCAAGCGGGGAACATCGTCGGCCGTCGGAAGCCGCGTTCCCAGCACTTCACTCACTTCCATCGACAGCTTGCGCTCGGCCTCAGGATTTTCAGAGAGCAGGTACCAGGTCCAACTCAGCGCATTGGCCACGGTTTCAAAGCCGGCGAGGAAAATGGTGATGACCTGGTCGCGGAGCATTTCATCCGTCCACGCCTCGGGCGCCTGCAGCATCATGTCGAGAAGATCACCGCCGTCCCGACCGGGACGATCTTGCGCCGAGCGGTGGTTCTCGATCATGCGCAAAACAATCGCATCCACTTGCCGCTTGGCTCCGGTGAAACCAGCAAGTCCCGGCACTCGCATGTGGATCATCGTCTCTACCGCCGGAAGCGCGACCAGGTAGTTATAAAGTCGCATGATGCGGTTGATGGCGTCGGCCAGCTCACCAACCTCCTCGTTCAATTCCGTATTGAATAGAGTGCGCGCCACGATTCGCAAGGTGAGGTGCATCATCTCTTGCGCTACATCAAACTGCTGGCCGTCGCGCCAGCTATCGGTCATGCGCAAAGTTTCTTCTACAACCGTATCGGCGTAGTTCTGAATACGCTGCCGGTGAAACGCCGGTTGCGCAGCTTGCCGCTGCGCTCGATGAGCGTTGCCTTCGCTCGTAATCATCCCTTCGCCCAGCAGCATTTTGGTGCGCTGCACCGTGCGCTCTTTGGTGAAGTTGGAATTCTGTATGACCAGCACCTCACGAATCAACGCAGGATCGTTTAAGAAAATGATGTGCTTCGGTCCAATTTTGTAATGGACTGCGTCGCCATATTCATCCGTCAGATACTGGAAAAGCCCGATAGGGTCTGCCGGTCGAAACTTCCGGAATGCATACCAGATGAGGTTGTGTTTCAGGCCCGGGGGAAAGCGATACTCAAGACGACTCATTTCGATTTTTCTTAGCACTTCCTGCCAACAAGACTACACGGGTCGAGCGTCGACGTGGGCAGCTGGTGCGGCTGCCCGCGTTTCGCGGTTTTAGAAACCTGGGATTCCACGATCCCTGCATCGTGCGATGTCGATTCTCTTGATCCTTCCGCCCCGTTCCCAGAACCCCCCTTGACACTTCGCAAGCTGCGAACTACTATATTCGCATAATGCGAACTGCCGATCGCCCGTGCACGTGATCAGCCGCAAGAAACTGAAAGAAGCGGCGCTGCGACACTCGGAAATGGAGCCTGCACTGGACGCATGGTTTCGTATCGCCAAAAAAGCGCAGTGGCAAAATCTGGCAGATGTGCGCGAGACTTTCGCCAGCGCTGATGCCGTGGAAAAGTGGACGGTCTTTAACGTAAAAGGCAATCGGTACCGGCTCATTAGCGAAATTAATTATCGCTCTCAGCGAATCTACATCCGCCAGGTATTGACGCACGCTGAATACGATCAGGAGAAATGGAAACGATGAGCACCAGCACCATTCAGCCCGAATACGCCGCCTTGCTGGCTCGAGCCCTGCCTGCCGTCATTCACAGCGAGAAGGAAAACGAACGCTGCATCGCCATGCTCGAAACCCTGGATAGCAAAGCCCAAAAGCTTACTGCGGCCGAACGCCGCCTCGCCGAACTTCTCACCGTCCTGATCGAGGATTTCGAGGAAGAAGCTTATGCGCTGAAGCCCGCGCGCCCGGTCGAAGTCCTCCGCGAACTGATCGAATCCAATGGACTCAAGCAAAAGGATCTGCTCGATATCTTCAGCACCCCCAGTATTGCGTCCGAGGTGCTACGAGAGAAGCGTGCACTAACCGTCGAGCACATTCGGAAACTCAGCCGCCGTTTCCAAGTCTCACCAGAAGTCTTCTTCTAAGGACAATTCGAGGTGGACGCCGGGGTGAATCAAGTTTCGTGGTCCCCAAAACTTGGGATTCTACGACTGCTTGCATCTTCAGTATTTCAATTGACATAAGCCGCTACGTAATCGATGCTTGAATGAGCAGTCAGTTTTAGCGGAAAAATTCAAGCGACGAGCTAAGTCTCATGTATTCCGGACTTTACCTCTAAACCCTTTGAATTTCGTACTTTGCCAAGTACCCCCCAGCTAAAGCATCCACTATCAGGACTTTAGAAAAATCAGGGGGAGGGGGGTACCCCTCGAGTCGAGGACAACGTATCCTTCACCTGTCATCTTCATGAAGATCGGAGTACTAGCCCTGCAGGGCGATTTCGACGCCCATCGCCGCCGCCTCGAAGAACTTGGCGCGGAAGTTGTCATGGTCAAAAAGCCGGAGCAACTGAACGAGATCGACGGTCTCGTCATTCCCGGAGGCGAGTCGGGAACATTTCTCAAGCTTCTAGGGGAAGAGGGGTTTGCCAGGCTGAAAGATTTTGTCCGCGCGAAGCCAACCTTCGGCACCTGCGCGGGATGCATCCTGCTCGCCAGTGAAGTTGAAAATCCCAAGCAGAATGGCCTGGGCGCACTCGATATCACCGTCCGCCGCAATGCCTACGGACGCCAGATCGACAGCTCCATCCGCGAAGGGCGTTTTCTGGGCGAACCCATCGAAATGGTTTTCATTCGCGCCCCTAAGATCGAACGCGTCGGACCGGACGTTCAAGTCATCGCCACCGAAGGCAACAATGAGGGTAACAATGCAGACAAAACCGCAGTCCCCGTGCTCGTGCGCAAGGAGAAAACCCTGGCTGCGACCTTCCACCCTGAATTGAGTGACGACTCCCGCATCCATAAGTACTTTCTGGATATGGTCGCGAACGGAAAGAAGTAAAACTGAATTAGCAAAAAATGTAGACGAATGCCGAGGGGGCTCTCGGCTTTAAATGAATCGCCTTAACTAGTCGCTAAGATGACGGCGGATGAGAGCAGCGATTCCAACCAGACCGCCTCCGAGTAGTGCAAGCAGGCCAGGTTCCGGAAAAACCGAGGATTTTGCGACAGCCGTGGTCGCGAAAGAATTGGTGGCCAGTATCAGAAGCAGGACGACGGGGCCCATGGTTCGCACGGTGAAACTCCTTTCAATCATTCGTTTAGTGGCAAGCGGCTCTCCAACCAGACGATTTTCACGATCAGTTCAAACAGGCAGTTCAAACAGATGGTTTTGTTGAGCCGAATTGGGCCCGGGAAAGGCCAGTTGCATACTTTTTCCTACGAATACCGGGTGTCAGTATGCAGCGTTTTGCACAAATTTGCCCTTTGGAGACCAAATTGGGTGCAGCCCAATTCCGGCTTGGGGCGCGGCTTTTCGGGCCAACTGCATCCATCTTTAATCTCGCGGATCTGATCTCGCGGTCACATGGAAATAATCACTGAGCTTGAAGTCAATCCGGTCTCCATGCGGTCGTACGCGCGCCTCGTGCGCGGTAACCGCAATTTTCGCCGCCTTTGGACCGCACAAATTGTCAGCGAAATCGGCGACTGGTTCTACACCCTCGCCATCTATAACCTGCTGCTGCAACTTACTGGACGCGCGGGCTCGGTCGCCTTGGCCATGGTCCTGCAAGTTCTGCCGCAAACTCTCATCGGTCCCACCGCCGGGGTGATCAATGATCGGCTGCGACGCAAACAAATTATGATTGCGACCGATGTCGGACGCATGCTGATCGTCCTCTGCATGCTTTTCATTCGCTCGAAAGATATGGTGTGGCTCGTCTATCCGCTGCTGATGGCGGAAACTCTGCTGGTTGCGTTTTTTGAGCCGGCGCGGAACGCAGTGATCCCGAACATCGTGAAGAGGGAAGACGTCGTGGTCGCCAACACGCTCGCATCCACGACCTGGTCGGTGAATCTGATGCTGGGTGCGGCGCTTGGAGGCCTGGTCGCGGCGTTCTTTGGACGCAATGCCGTCTTCCTGCTGAATGCTCTGTCGTTTGTTGTCTCGGCCGCGCTGATTTGGGGGATGCGGTTTCCCGAGCCGCACGTCGACACCGATCGTCCATTTAAGTTCGCAGAGTTGGTGGATTTTTCGCCGATCGTGGCCGGGTTCCGTTATGTGCGCGCGCACGCCCGATTACGATCCACAATCTTTCTGAAGTTCGGCAACCTGATCGTCGGTCCGAGCTGGGTGCTTTTCACCGTGATGGGGCAAAACGAATTTGCCGTGCGCTGGCACGGCATGTCGCCGGAGCGCGGCGCGTTCCTGGGGATGAGTATTCTGCTCGGCGCCCGCGCACTCGGCGCATTCCTTGGGCCTGTCTTCGCGGCGTCCTGGGCGGGACACTGGCAGCGCCGCTTAGAAAACGCAATCTTTTTCGGATACCTCGCGGCCGCCGCCGGTTACACCCTTCTCGGAGCCTCCGGACATTTGTGGCAAGCCTGTTTGTGCGTGGCGCTGGCGCATTGCGGAAGCTCAATCGTCTGGGTGTTCTCGACCACGCTGTTGCAGATGCAGAGTGATGACAAGTTTCGCGGCCGCGTTTTTGCGGCCGACCTCGGCTTGTGCATGTTTACCATCGCTGCGGGTGCGTATCTGGCAGGACGCTTCGTGGATTGGGGTTTCGGCGCGCGTCACGTGGCCAGCGTCGCTGGCATGTTAATGCTGATTCCGGCAACGCTGTGGGGAGTTTCAGTTCGGAGAAGGCTTAAGGCCGCATGATTCGATTTCCCGAATGCGGCGCGAGTCTTCGCGAGACTTACGAAATCAGATTAGCTGGTCGATCTTTGCCGCCAGAATCAAGTCCGACTCCGTGAGGCCATCGACGGCATGGGTCCAGATCGTGACTTCGACCTTGCCCCATGCCAGCAAAAGATCGGGATGGTGACCCTGCTGTTCCGCCACTTCGCCAACGCGGTTTACAAATTCGAGCGCGGATTTAAAGTCGGGGAACTTGAAAGCGCGAAAGATATGATGCTCGTTCACGACTTTCCACAGCGCAGGATCCGCCAACTGCTGATGGATTTCAGCCAGCTCCTTGCCCTTCAGCGACGGAACTCCGCCTCGACAGGGAACGCAATTGCGATCGGCTAGCATTTCATCCAGTCAAGACATCCGTTCACGCGCCTATCCTAGAACGGTATATCTTCATCCGTAATCGGAGAACTTCCCGCAGGCACATGCTCCGGCTCGGGAGCGCTCTGATCGAAGTTGTTGCCGCCCGATGCCGACGCTCCGCGCGAGCCGCCAGCATAATCGCCGCCGCCTTCGCCTCGTCCGCCGAGCAGCACCAGATCGTTGGCCACAACTTCCGTCATGTATTTCTTCTGACCCGACGTCTTGTCATCCCAGGAACGCGTCTGCAGCCGGCCTTCAATGTAAACTTTGCCGCCTTTTTTTAGATACTCGCCGGCGATCTCCGCCAGGCGCTGCCAGAGGACCACGTTGTGCCACTCGGTACGGTCCTGCCACTGGCCGTCCTTGCCCTTGAAGCGTTCGTTGGTGGCCAACGTGATCTTCGCGACCGGCGTCCCCTGAGGTGTGAACTTCACTTCAGGATCCTTGCCAAGATTTCCAATCAGAATGACTTTATTTACGCTTTTGCCGGCCATGTTTTCGGGCTCCTTCGGGACGCGCAGGCGTCCAAGACGCTCACTATAGCAGAATCGGACGGTGGCAAGTTGTGTCGGCCATTACATCAAATTTGTGACGAATCAGGCTGAAGTTTTACCCGGAAAATTGGAACAACATCAGGTACACGATTACACCCGTGACCGAAACATAAAGCCATATCGGAAAAGTCCAGCGTGCGATGGCTCGATGGCGCCCGAACTGCCCGCGCAATCCGCGAGTGAGCGTGATCAGCACCATGGGCACGATTACGATGGCCAGAATCGTGTGCGAGATGAGGATAGTGAAGTAAAGCGTTCGGATCCAACCTGTGCCCTGAAAATAAATGATCCCGCCGTGATGCGGCCAGTGGTAATACACGTACGACACGAGGAAGATGCTCGATGTAGCGAACGCCGTGAGCATTACAGCGCGATGTGCCGCTCTTTTGCCGCGCGCAATCAGGGCGCGTCCCGTCACCAGCAATACAGCGCTGCATCCGTTAAGAGTCGCGTTGATCTTGGGGAAGATCGAGTAATCGGTCATAGGTTAAATGAGCTCAAAATAGTTGCTTTGTTTGTACGGGCAAAGCCCAGGGTTTGGCAACTGCAAAACGTCGGATAGAATGGTTGCACGATGCCAGATGTAGCGAGCCCGGATACACCGATCCAACCGCAGACACCACACCAACCCGCAGCAAAAGAACCCGCTCCGCATCCGATGCCAGTGGTGGCCGTGTGGGTGCGCGATCTGCTGGTATCGCTGGCTATCTCCGCATTCATCATCATCTTTCTCTACCAGCCGGTAAAGGTCGAGGGCGTGAGCATGATGCCGGGCCTAGAAGACCAGGAAAGAATCTTCGTCAATAAATTCGTCTATCGCTGGGAGCCGATCCAGCGCGGCGACATCGTCGTCTTTCGTTACCCGCGCGATACCACCAAGAGTTATATCAAGCGGGTCATCGGAGTCGCCGGAGATCACATTCTGATCGAGAACGGCCAGGTCTACGTCAACGGCGAAGCGCTCGACGAAGATTACGTTCCCGGCGATTACGCAGACGCGCGCTCCTATGGCGAAGTAGTCGTGCCGCGGAATAGCTACTACGTCCTCGGCGACCATCGCAGCATGTCCAGCGATAGCCGCGAATTCGGGGCCGTCAACGAACGCTACATCTACGGCAAAGCCGTGTTCGGATATTGGCCGATGGAGAAGCTGGGCAGACTACGCTAGACATCCGCGACTGAAAATTATTCCGACTTTTCCTCAGGCCGAATCGTTAAATAGCTGACACCACCGTTCTATCTCCTGTTAAAATCTTTAAAATCCACTCCTAGGAGTTGCGATGCAAGCAATCCTTGCACTCGAAGACGGTCGAGTCTTCCGAGGCAAAGGCTACGGCGCCAAAGGCGAATGCTCCGGCGAAGTCGTTTTTAATACTTCCATTACCGGCTACCAGGAAATTTTCACTGATCCTTCCTACGCGGGACAGATCGTCGTCCTGACCAACCCCGAAATCGGAAACTACGGCACCAATCCAGAAGACAACGAAGCCGTGCGTCCCTATATCGAAGGGTTGATCGTGCGCGAGTTTTCGAAAGTCAGCTCCAATTGGCGCTCGCAGCAGGTTACAGATGAGTTCATGGAGCAGTTCAGGATTCCGGTACTCGCGGACATCGATACCCGCGCCCTGGTGCGCCACCTTCGCGACAATGGCGTGATGCGCGGCGTCATCTCGACCCTGGAAGCTGATACCGACAAACTGGTCGCCAAGGCATGCGCCATTCCGAAGATGGACGGCCAGGATCTGGCTAAAGTCGTCTCCACCAACCACACTTATGTTTGGGAGACAGGCGAGCGCTCCCACTTGCCCGACGAAATCGTCGGCGTGAAGGACGAGCCCACCCGCTTCCATGTGGTCGCTTATGATTTCGGCATCAAGCAGAACATTCTCCGCAAGCTGCGCGGCGAAGGCTGCAAAGTAACGGTCGTCCCCGCACAAACCACAGCAGAAGATGTGCTGGCGCTAAAGCCGGACGGCGTATTTCTCTCGAATGGACCGGGCGATCCTGAGCCCTGCACCTACGCCGTCGACAACATTCGTCGTCTGATGGGACGTCAGCCAATCTTCGGAATCTGCCTGGGCCATCAGATCGCTGGCATCGCCCTCGGAGGAAAAACCTTCAAACTGAAATTCGGCCATCACGGCGGAAATCATCCGGTGAAGCAGCTAGTCAGCGGCAAGATCGAAATCACCGCCCACAACCACAACTTCGCCGTCGATCCCGATTCGCTGCCGCAAAGCGAAGTCGAACTAACGCACATGGATCTGAACGACAACACGCTTGAAGGCATGCGCCATAGAAATCTTCCGCTGTTCACGGTGCAGTACCACCCCGAAGCCGCGCCGGGGCCGCACGATTCGCATTATTTGTTTAAGGACTTTGTGAAGATGATGGAGGAATGCAAACGATAGCACTGGAAATACTCTATAGAGTCTTGTCATCCTGAGAAGAATTGTCATCCCGAACGGAGTGAGGGATCTGCAGTCGGCTGGCAGCGCACCGGAAGAAAGAGCAGAACCACGAAGATTGAAATCCATTAACGACTAAACGAATGCCCAAACGAACTGACATCTCGAAAATCCTGATCCTCGGCTCTGGCCCCATCGTCATCGGCCAATCCGCCGAGTTCGACTACTCCGGCACCCAAGCTTGCAAGGCCCTCAAGTCGGAGGGCTTTGAAGTCGTGCTCGCGAATTCGAATCCGGCCACCATCATGACCGATCCCGAGTCGGCCGATCGCACTTACATCGAGCCTCTCACGCGCGAATATCTCGAAGAAATTATTCGTGTCGAGCGCGAGATGGCGCCGAATGCGGGATTCGCCGTTCTCCCCACCGTTGGCGGCCAGACCGCTCTCAATCTCGCGATCGAACTCGCGGATAGCGGCGTGCTTGAAAAGTACAACGTCCAGTTAATCGGCGCGCAGATCAGCGCCATCAAGAAAGCCGAAGACCGGCTGGTCTTCAAAGATGCCATGCAGCGCATCGGCCTCGACGTGCCGAAATCGGCATTGGTCAACAATCTGAAAGATGGTGTCGAGTTCGCCGGCAAAATCGGATTCCCAGTCATTATCCGCCCATCGTTTACGCTCGGAGGCACCGGCGGCGGCATCGCGTATAACCGCGAAGAGTTGATGGAAGTCCTCGCCCGCGGTCTTGATCTCTCTCCCGTGCACGAGTGCCTGATCGAGGAATCCGTCCTCGGATGGAAAGAATACGAACTCGAGGTGATGCGCGACACGAAAGACAACGTCATCATCATCTGCTCGATCGAAAACTTTGACCCCATGGGCGTGCATACCGGAGACTCCATCACGGTCGCGCCCGCGCAAACCCTCAGCGATCGTGAATACCAGATGATGCGCGATGCCTCGATTGCCGTGATCCGCGAAATCGGTGTCGAGACCGGTGGATCCAACATTCAGTTCGGCGTGAATCCTTCCACCGGACGCATGGTGGTCATCGAAATGAATCCGCGCGTCTCGCGTTCCTCGGCTCTGGCGTCCAAGGCGACCGGCTTTCCGATCGCTAAGATTGCCGCGAAGCTGGCTGTTGGCTACACGCTCGACGAAATCCCCAACGACATCACCCGCAAGACTCCCGCATGCTTTGAGCCCACGCTCGACTATGTCGTGGTAAAAATTCCGAAGTGGCAGTTTGAAAAATTTCCGGGTGCCGACGAATCTCTCGGACCACAAATGAAGTCGGTCGGAGAAGTGATGGCCATCGGCCGCACTTTTAAAGAAGCTCTGCAAAAGGCCATTCGCTCTCTCGATACCGGCAGGCGTGTCGGCTCGAATCCCATCGAACCAAAAATTCTGACGCAACGCCTGGTCACGCCGCATCCGGAGCGTCTGACCTACGTTCAATACGCCATCCGCCAGGGGTTCCCCATCAAACAGATCGCGAAGATGACCTCGATCGACCCCTGGTTCATCTACCAGCTCAAAGAGATTAACGACATGCAACTTGAGCTGGAGAAGCACCCCATGGAATCGATCCCAGGTGACGTCTTGCGCGAGGCGAAGCGCATGGGGTTCTCCGATGGCCGGCTCGCGGGAACCTGGCGTCTGGATGGCAAAGGCGGACAGGAAAAAGTCCGCCACTTCCGCAAGAAGCACAAACTCAAGCCAGTCTACAAGCGGGTCGATACCTGCGCCGCGGAGTTTGAAAGCTTCACGCCATATCTCTACTCGACCTACGAAGAAGAAGATGAAGCGACACCCACGGCAAAGAAAAAAGTTGTGATTCTGGGCTCAGGTCCAAACCGCATCGGGCAGGGAATTGAATTCGATTACTGCTGCTGCCACGCCAGTTATGCCCTGCGCGAAGACGGGTACGAGACCATCATGATTAATTGCAATCCGGAGACGGTGTCCACCGACTACGACACCAGCGATCGCCTCTACTTCGAGCCGCTCACGCTCGAAGATGTGTTCGCTGTTTGCGAGCACGAAGCTTCCGGCGGAGCGCCGGTGGGAGTGATCGTGCAATTCGGTGGGCAGACGCCGCTCAATCTTTCGTTGCCGCTAAAGGCCGCGGGTGTGAGCATCATCGGCACCACGCCCGAGTCCATCGATCTCGCAGAAGATCGCAAACGTTTCGGCAAGCTGCTGGATGAACTGGATATTCCGCAAGCTCCCGGCGCCATGGTCGCTTCGGTTGAGGAGGCAGTCGAGGCCGCAAAGAAGATTGGATTCCCCGTATTGGTGCGGCCCTCTTATGTTCTTGGCGGGCGAGCGATGGTCATCGCCTACGACGAAGATACGATTCAGCAGTACATGAAACAGGCGGTCGAATATTCTCAGGATCGCCCCATCCTCATTGACAAATTTCTCGAAGATGCAATCGAAGTCGATGTCGACGCGCTTTCCGACGGCGAAGACGTCGTAATCGGCGGCATCATGCAACATATCGAAGAAGCCGGCATCCATTCCGGCGATTCCTCTTGCGTGCTGCCGACCGTCGATATACCGGAAGCGACACTGACTCGCATGCGCGACTATACCTTCAAGCTGGCACGGGCACTCAAAGTCATAGGGCTGATGAATGTGCAGTTCGCCATCCCACGCCTCAACAGTGCCGGCGGCAACGGCATAAAGAGTAACGGGCACGGCGTCAAGGTCTACGTGCTCGAGGTAAATCCGCGCGCCTCTCGGACCGTGCCGTTCGTTTCAAAAGCCACGGGCATCCCGATTGCCAAGATTGCCGCGCGCCTCATGACCGGACGCAAGCTGCGAGAGTTTCTGCCGGAAAACATCGAGCGCGGCACCGACCTTGATACCGGCCGCTGCTTTTTCGTGAAGTCTCCAGTATTCCCCTGGTCAAAATTCCCCGGAGTCGACACGGTTCTGGGTCCCGAGATGCGGTCCACTGGAGAAGTCATGGGCGTCGCCGACAATTTCGGCGAAGCCTTCGCCAAAGCCCAGATTGCCGCTGGCCAGAAATTACCCATCAAGGGCACTGTATTCATCAGTGTGACGGACCATGACAAACCCCAGATGGTTGACGTCGCCCATCGCTTCGTCGACATGGGATTTAAACTCGTTGCGACTCATGGCACGGCCGACATTCTTGAGGCCTCGGGTTTGGTGGTCGAACGCGTCTACAAAGTGAAAGAAGGCCGTCCCAATGCGGTTGATCTGATTAAAGCCGATCGTATCCAACTGATCGTGAACACCCCGCACGGGCCTGACCCTTATTTTGACGAGAAAGCTATCCGTCGCGCCGCCGTCACCGGACGCATCACGACCATCACCACACTCTCCGCCGCGCGTGCCGCCGCCGAAGGCATCGCCGCTCTGCAACGTGGAGAAGTCCGTGTGCAGGCATTGCAGGCGCTGCACGCAGAACGTCTCGCCCCAAAATAATCAGGAGTGCTTCCTCACACATCGGAGAGACGATTGGCCGGAATCATTGCGTTCCACGTCATAATCCTGTTTGTCGCAGTGGCGATCGCAAGTCCGCTCGTCCCTTCCGGACGCGTTGCGAATGCTCTTGCCTATTTACATAAATCAATCGGGATCACCACGCCGCCGCTGCAGCAGGCGCGCATCGTCGCTATGGTCTGGATCGGGAGCCTGGTCGTGATCGTCGACGGATGCCTCTTTCTTCTCCTCGCCGTTACCAGACTTTCGCACCCTGGATAAATATCAAGACCACCTCCGCCTCTAAGCGGCTTGGGTTGCATAGATTGGCGTGCTTATAATGGAGCTCTTATGCTCCTCTCCGGTATCTTTCCGCCTATCACCACGCCTTTCTATCCCGATGGCGAGGTCTATTACAAAAAAATCGAATCGAACGTCGAGCGTTACTCGCGCACGCCCATCGCCGGCATCGTCGTGCAGGGGTCGACCGGCGAAGCCGTCATGCTTTCGGACCAGGAACGCCGCGACGTACTGAAAGCTGCGATGGCCGCCGCCGCACCTACTAAAGTCATGATCGCCGGCACAGGTACTTGAGTCCGCACATGAAACCTTGCGCCTCACCGAATACGCGGCTGAACTCGGCTACGACGTGGCCATGGTGCGCACTCCGCACTACTTCAAGAAGCAGTTATTGCCGGCCAACCAGCTTGCCTTTTATCGCACAGTCGCGGATCGATCCCCACTGCCCATCATTATCTACAGCTTTCCGCAGTGCACCGGATACGATATGCCGGCCGAGCTCGTCATCGAACTCGCCGCCCATCCCAACATCATCGGCATCAAGGAATCCAGTGGCAATCTCGACAAAGTGCAAGGCATGGTTGAGGGCACGAAGCTGCTGAAACGGCATGTCACCGTGACCGATACATTCGATGCCGTGACGCCACGCATGCTAAAAGCTGCAGCAGCCGAGAGCGAAAAGCAGAGCAGGGAACTGGTAAGCATAGGTTCGGTGGCAGGCTCGTCCCAGTCCTCTCCAGTGGAGCGACAGACGTCCCCGCCCGTCAAGAATAGCGACGCTGCCGCCGCCAAGCCGTCATCCACCGCTGTCACGGTAGTGGGCAAACTGAAAACCCGTCAAAAAGAAGTCAGCTTCCAGGTGATGGTGGGCGCGGCTCATCAATTGGAGCCATCGCTCGCGCGAGGAGCCGTCGGAGCGATCCTCGCCTTCGCCGGACCCGCGCCCATGGCGTGCTACGAAATCTACGCTGCTATCAAGGACGGAGACACCGCTCTCGCCCGCGAAAAACAAGAACGCGTAAAACTGGCTGCCCAGCGCGTGGTCGGCGACCTCGGAGTCCCAGGCGTGAAATACGCCATGGATCTCAATGGCTACTTCGGAGGTTCCGCGCGTCTGCCGTTCCTGCCGCTGACGGGCGAGGAAAAGGTGGAAGTAGAGAAGCTTATGGCGGGGATCAAAAGCTAAGGTTCACGCTTTGTGTTGCCAGCTCCGATTACCAAAAACGATATGACCAAGCTTATCGCAGCAGTTCTCTTTCTGGCTTGTGTCGCCGGCTCACTGATGGCCAAAGACACTCCGGCGCAGATTATTAATTGGCCCACGACTGGCCCGACAATTGTCCGCATCACGGTTGGAAAATTCAACCAGATCAGTTCCGTCGCCGGACAGCACAACTACCTCATCGACACGACAGCCGAAAACTTGTGGAGCAAGACGATTTCACATATGGGCTTTAACCTCTACCTGTACGACAAGAACAGAGTTCGTATCGGAGACGGTTGGATTACCCTCGAGAACATCACACCCGGACAAACCGTCAAATTCCAAACCACGGTTCATGCACTGGGAACTCCAGCCTCAATCGACCTCGCCGTCAATTCTGTGCCGGATGAACTCCGACCACTCGCTCCCCCGAAAAAAGTTTCTATGACCATTAATTCCGTCCCACAGGGCGCAACTCTTTCGGTGGACGGGGTCGAGGCGGGCGTTACACCTAAAATAGTCCAGGTGACGGCAGGTAAACATAGCCTCGGATTCGTTAAAGAAGGCTTCAATCCCGGAACCTTTCCTCTTGAGATCGCGCCCGAGGATGTGTCCGGCGGCAGTGTCAGCTATGAACTCGGCACTTCCGCTCAGGACACGTTGGAGTTGCGCGACGGAACGTTAGTCACCGGGGACTTGGTTTCGATCAACGGAATGGAGATCCGAGTTCGAGTAGCGGGCGCCATACAGACTCTGGATCGCAATAAGGTAAAGCGAATCTCGCTGACACAGCGCGCTCCGGCGGACTGATCGCGCTCATCATGGGCACTCAAAAGCATGTTGTTATGCTGGCGGCGTTTGCCTATAATTAGAACGAACGTTCGAACGTATGGCCATGCTACCCGCAACCCGAGCTCCCCGCGCTTCGCGCAAGGCCTCAAGTCACCTTCCTGTCACCCGTTTCGATCGCCGCCTCGGCCACATCCTCGACCACGCAACCGAAGTGTTTTGCGTCAAGGGATACGAAGGCGCATCCATGCGCGACCTGTCTCGCGCCACCGGCATATCTTTGGCCGGGCTTTATCATTACTTCGAATCGAAAGAACGCCTGCTATTCCTGGTGCAGAAACACACCTTCACCACGATTGTGCAACAGCTCAAGGCGCGCCTCGAGGATGTTACCGACCCCGAGCAACGAATTCGCATATTCATCCTTAATCATCTCGAATACTTCGTCAGCAATCAGCGGGGATTGAAAGTCCTCTCGCACGAGGACGAATCTCTTAAGAACGGCTTTAGTGCGGAGATCGCCGGCATCAAGCGCGAGTACTACCGCATCTGCCTGGGTCTGATGGAAGACTTGCGACGCAGACGGAGTCTCGACTTCAACGCCCGAACCGCGGTGATGAGTCTTTTCGGCATGATCAACTGGATTTACACCTGGTACAACCCGCGCGTCGACGGCAATGCCGAAGCGCTCGCGGGGCAAATGGGCAATATTTTGTTAAACGGAATTGTGCACGGCGGCAAAACGCGCCGTAAATCTTAGGCTTGTCGTTTAAAGGTTTGGCGTCTAAAGGAGACATTCATGGCAACTACCTTGCAGCCGGTCACCGGCGAAACCACTAAGCAACTCATCAACTATCGTACCGATGCCGGCGTCGCTGTAATCGAGATGAACGATCCTCCTGCGAATACCTACACCTACGAAATGAATCGCCAGTTGGACGAAGCCATCCTTAAGGCGCGCATGGATAACGACGTCCACGTCATCGTGCTCACCGGCGTCGGCGACAAATTCTTCTCCGCCGGCGCGAACATCAAGATGCTGGCCTCGGTCGACCCGACCTTCAAGTATTACTTCTGCTTGCACGCAAACGAAACCCTGCTCCGCCTCGAACATACGCCCAAGCTCGTCATCGCCGCTCTCAACGGCCACACCGTCGGCGGAGGCCTCGAAATCGCCATGGCCGCCGACATCCGCATCGCTCGCAAAGATGCCGGCAAAATCGGCTTGCCCGAAGTCAACCTTGGCGTCCTTCCGGGCACTGGTGGAACCCAGCGGCTTTCCCGCCTGGTAGGAAAAAGCAAGGCCATCGAGCTGATGATCACGGGCAATACCTTCTCGTTCGAAGAAGCCCAGGAATACGGCATTATCAACGACATCTTCGAGCGCGACGGCTTCATGGAGAACATCATGGAATATGCGCGCCAATTCACGCCGCCGAACAAAGCCGCAAAAGCCGTGGGACGCATCAAGCGCGCCGTTCAAACGGGCTGGGAAATCCCCATGGAATCCGCGTTGGCCGTGGAGCGGGAGAACCAGCAGATCTTGTTCCAGAGTGATGACGCCAAAGAAGGCTTGGCCGCATACGTTGAAAAGCGTCCAGCCGTCTTCACGGCGAAATAGAAACTCGGAATTCTACGAGATCGCAGCATGCACGAAGAGTCTCGAAGCGTTCCGAGCGTAAAGGGCAAGGCTTTAGCTGTGCCGCCCAAGAGCATCAACTATGAGGGCTTTAGCCCCTGAGGTCCCATGCCAGGCAAAGTAGCGAAAATCGGAAGCTTCAGCGAGTGGGTCGGAATCTTCAACGAATGGCGCAAAGAAGTTGGCGTCAACAAAGACGACGTAGAAGCCTTCCACTTCGACACGCTCTACGGTTCCATCGAAACTGAGGAAATCCAATTCGGCTCCTACAAAGGCCGCAACAAGTGGGAGAATCTGCGTCAGGTCCCAACCCAGGCCATGCGCGACGCTCTCATGAACATGATCATCTATCAGGGCGACACCGAATTTGCCAGCGTGGAGCAGCAGCGCAATCTTTTTGAGACCGCTCCCACGGAATACGACCGCCGCGCCATCACCCGCGTCATGATCGAAGAAATGCGCCACGGCTGGCAGATGTGCGCCCTGCTCATCGATTTCTTCGGATCGTCTGGCAAAGTCGAAGCGCAGAAAATGCTGGAGCGCCGTGCCTTCGAAAACAAGCGCCTGCTCGGCACCTTTAACGTCGATGTCGATAACTGGCTCGACTTCTTCACCTACACCGATTTTGTGGATCGGGACGGTAAGTTCCAGCTCCAGATGCTGAAATATTCAGCCTTCGCCCCCCTCGGCCGCTCGACGTCTTACATGTTGCGCGAAGAAGCCTTCCACATGGGAACCGGTAACGACGGCCTGCGCCGCGTAGTTGAAGCCGGAGTGATTCCGCGCTGGTTGCTGCAGAAATATTTAAACAAATGGATCTCCAGTTCGTTCGATCTTTTCGGGACCGATCATTCGTCCTCCGCGCACTGGGCCTATGTTTGGGGAATCAAAGGCCGCTACGACGAACTGAAGAACGATAAAGTCGCCGACCTCGATGACCTGAACGACTACAATCGCCATCTCTATCGCGAAGAAGTTTCGGGATTGGTCGACCGCCTGAACACATTCCTCAAGCCTGGCGAGAAGAAGTTCTATACTCCCGACATCCACTTCAATCGCAATATCGGTCGATGGTCGGGAAAGAAATACCACTGTGAAACCGGCGAACCACTCGACGACCGCGCCTACGAGCAACACTGTGAAGAAAATCTGCCCAGCGCCAAAGACAAAGAGTTGCTGCTCGATATCATCCGCAACGAGAAAAAGTGGATCAAGGAAAAAGAGGGAGCCCGTGATCCCTTGTCGACAATTACCGAACCTCGCAAATCTGCGATAAATATTTAGCAGGTGCGGGGCGGGTGTCTTTGCCCACCTCAACCTCCACCAGAATGACAAGAGCCGCAACAACCCGCATCCACGTCGAGATCAACGCACCGGTAGCGCGCATCTGTCTCAAGAACGCCCCCCTGAACGTAATCGACCTTCCGATGGCGCTGGAGCTGCAGCAAGCCCTCGCCGAAATAGAAGACCGTGCCGACGTCTCAACCGTTGTCTTCCAGGGCAGCGCGCGTGCGTTTTCCGCAGGCGTAGACATCAACGCTCATCTTCCCGAATATATTCGCGAAATGTTAGCCGCGTTCCATGCGGTCATTCGTGCGATTGTCGCCTCGCGCACCATCACCATCGCGGCCGTTCGCGGGGTCTGTCTCGGCGGAGGCGCGGAACTGGCCGCCGTCTGCGACATGGTTTACACCGCGCGCGACGCCTCCTGGGGATTTCCTGAAATTAAGCTCGCATCATTTCCGCCGGTGGCGAGCGTGGCGTTAGCCGCGCTCATCGGACAAAAGCGTGCCGCCGAACTGATCCTCACCGGACGGCAATTCTCTGGTAACCAGGCCGCAGCCATGGGCTTGGCGAACCGCTCCGTCGCGTCCGACAAGCTTGAATCCGTCGTCACCCGCACGCTGGACGATCTCCGCCAACTCAGCCCAACCGCGCTGGTCCATACCAAGAAAGCGCTGTATGCCTGGGACGCCATGCACTTCGACAAGGGTCTCGCCCGAGCGGAAAAAATCTACCTCGAAGAACTTATCTCGACCGCGGACGCGCGCGAGGGTATCATGGCTTTCCTCGACAAACGACCACCGAAATGGACAGGCAAATAGAAAACTCAGGGGCTATCGCCGCGGCTACAGAAACCGGTACCGAGAAGATTGGGCTAAAACGCTACCGTTCCCCCCACCTCATGTGCCGCACTCCGCTGTGGGGAGCGGCCGGATTCATCGGCTGCGCTTATTTTGCCTGGGTTTCGTTTGGCCACGTCACTCGCCACGAGTACGAATGGCCGCACGATCTCTGGACCGCCGCAACGTACGTCGTCTGGATTCTCCTGCTCACCGGCCTTGCTCTCGATACGCGCTGCCTGCGTGAACGCCTGTTTTTCGGCGTGCTCGTCTTGAATTTTGCCATCGGATGCGGGCTGACCCTGTGGTATGACATTTCCCCCGCCGAGGTGCGCGCGGCTCGCATCGGAACCGGCGCGCTGTGGGCGCTGGCCGCGTTGTTCAGCCTCACGACGTTGGCCAATGTCCCCGACACCCGCCGCAACGGTCCCTGATTGTTCGCCAGGCAGATCGACTGATTGCGAATCGCCCGAATGAAGGCCGCCCGAAAAAAGATCGACCAATTATGGACTTCGAGATTTCTCCCGATCAGGTCAAGTCGTTGCAGAAGCGCGGCGACGCATTCACGCTGCTCGATGTTCGCGAGCCGTGGGAATACGATGCCTCCCACCTCGAAGGCGTAAAGCACATTCCCATGGGAGACGTGCCGACCCGTGCTCACCAGGAACTTGATCCCGACGAACATATCGTGGTCATGTGTCATCACGGGGTACGATCGTTGACCGTAACCAACTGGCTTCGTCAACAGGGATACGAAAAAGTCCAATCCATGCGCGGCGGCATTGACGGATGGGCGCGAACCGTCGATCCCAAAATACCTTTGTACTGACGTACTGAGCACACAAGTAAAAGGCCTGAGAGCTGCAATTGATCACCGACTGTCACATCCACATCGAACCGATCGAGCTCTTCAAGCCGCAGGCCCTGGCGCTGATCAAAGGGAATCGCTCGAATTTCGACGAGATTGTGGAGTTCAGCCGCTCTCCTTCTGCTTTCTTAAAGTATCTGGACCGTTGCGGCGTCGATCGTGCCGCCCTCATTAACTACGTCGCGCCCGAGGTCATCGGTTTTACCTCGGCGGTAAATCAGTTCGTCGCCGACTACACGAAACACGATCCCAAGCGCTTACTTTCCTGCGGCAGTCTGCATCCGCGGCACACCACCAACATCATGGCCGACGTCGAACATATCCTGCGGCTCGGCCTTCGCATGATTAAGATTCACCCGCCGCATCAACTGCTTTATCCGAACGACTATCTGCATGGAGTGAAGGAACTCGAAATTATCTACCGCGCAGCCGAGGCCAACGGAATCCCGGTCATGTTCCATACGGGCACGTCGATTTTCCCAGGAGCGCGCAACAAATATGGCGATCCCATTTATCTCGACGACGTCGCCGTCGATTTCCCGAAACTCAAAATCATAATGGCCCACGGCGGGCGTCCAATTTGGATGGACACGGCGTTTTTCCTCCTGCGGCGTCACGCAAATATGTATTTCGATATCAGCGGAATTCCGCCCAAGGCTTTGCTCAAATATTTCCCGCGACTTTCTGAAATCGCTCACAAGACTCTGTTCGGCACAGACTGGCCGAGTCCCGGTGTCACCGAGGTCTGGCGTAACCTTGAAGATTTCAAGGCGCTGCCGATAAGTGAAGAAATGCGCGATCAGATACTGAGCAAGACGGCCGCCACGCTTTGGCCAGAATAATCTTGCCGACCTGATCTCGACGCCGCGAGCAGTCGGTGTGTTTATGCTCTCCAGTACAATAGGAGCAGCATGATTCGCCGCGTCTATCTCGACAACAACGCGACCACCCCGGTGCTCCCGGAGGTGCTCGAGGCCATGCGTCCGTACTTCAGCGAGCAGTTCGGCAATGCGTCTTCCATCCATCATCACGGACAACAAACGCGAGCCGCCGTCGAGCGCGCGCGTGAGTCGGTCGCAAAGTTGCTCGGCTGCCGTGCCTCAGAGCTTGTTTTCACCAGCGGCGGAACAGAGAGCGACAACCTCGCCATTTTCGGGATGGCGAAGGCCGGCGGCCATGTCATCACCTCGACCGTTGAGCATCACGCCGTCCTCAACGCCTGCAAGCATTTGGAAACCACAGGGTGCGAAGTCACTTTCGTTCCAGTCGATGGCCGCGGCCTGGTCGATCCGGCGGATGTGAAGCGGGCGATCCGTCCGAACACGAAATTGATCACGGTGATGTTCGCCAACAATGAGACCGGCGTTCTTCAGCCAGTAGTCGAAATCGGAAAGATCGCGGCCGAGGCCGGCATTTACTTTCACACCGATGCCGTGCAGGCAGCCGGGAAGATCGCGATCAACGTCAGCGATATCGGATGCCACTCACTTACCATCTCCAGCCACAAGCTGCACGGGCCGCAGGGAGTGGGCGCGCTCTACGTTCGCAAGGGAACGCAGCTTCAGCCGATGCTTTACGGCGGCAGCCATGAACGCTCGCGCCGCGCCGGGACAGAAAATGTTCCGGGCATCATAGGTTTAGGCAAGGCGGCCGAGCTAGCCAGCGCAAGCTTGCAAAACGGCGAGACTCTGAAGATGGCAGCCGCGCGTGACCGGCTGGAAAAAGAATTCCTCTCGATCGAAGCTACGGGACTCAACGGCGAAGGCGCAACCCGCGTTCCGAATACAAGCAATATTTATTTCGACGGAATCGAAGGCGAGGCGCTGGTCATATCGCTCGACCTGAAGGGCCTGGCGGTTTCGACCGGAGCAGCGTGTTCCTCCGGAGCGATCGAACCATCGCACGTGCTGACCGCCATGGGCCAAAGTCACGAGCGCGCGAAAGCCAGCATTCGCTTCAGCCTGGGCAAGCAAAATACGATGGAAGATATAGAGTTTGCATTGGACGTGATTCCAGCAACCGTAGCGCGCCTCCGGGAGTTGTCGCCCATATATCACCGAGTCCAAGTATGAAAACTCAAACGAAATAAGAGATTCGCAAGTAGCAGTTGTGCCGTAAGTAGCAAGAAACAGTACCTGAAAGCTGACACCTGAAACCTAAATGCTGAATTCCACCATCGCCGTAGCCATGTCGGGAGGAGTCGACTCCTCGGCCGTCGCGGCCATGCTCCGCGCCGACGGGCACAATCTTATCGGCCTGACCATGCAGCTCTGGAATCAGCGCCGACTCGCCGGACACGCCGGCATGCCCGAGACCGTTACCGGGCGTTGCTGTTCGATCGACGATGTCTACGACGCCCGCCGGGTGGCGGAGACGCTTGGCATCCCCTACTACGTGGTCAATCACGAGGAGCGTTTTGAGCGTGAAGTGGTCCGTCCCTTCGTCGAAGAGTATCTGGCCGGGCGCACACCCATTCCGTGCAGTCTCTGCAACAACCACTTGAAGTTTGACCAGCTTCTTGTCGTCGCCAGGCAGATTGGAGCCGATCAGATCGCGACCGGCCATTATGCTCAAGTTGTCTTCGACGAGAACATCGGCCGCTGGTTGCTGAAGCGCCCCACCGACCGTTCCAAAGATCAGACCTACTTTCTTTTCGGACTCACGCAGGATCAACTGAGCCGCACTCTATTCCCGCTGGGCGGGATGACCAAGCCCGAAGTCCGCGAACTCGCGCGCAAGCACAAGTTGGTGATCGCCGAGAAGCCCGACTCCCAGGAAATCTGTTTCGTCCCCGGAGGCGATTACAAGGCCTTTCTCGAAGCCTATCTCGCCGAGCAGGGAAGCAGCACCACCGAAACCGCCGGCGAAATGGTCACGACCGACGGCAAGGTCATCGGCGAGCACGCCGGAGTTCACAATTTCACCGTAGGCCAGCGCAAGGGCCTGGGCGTTGCTACCGGATCACCGCTGTACGTCATCCAGATCAAGAACGACACCCGTCAGGTCGTGGTAGGCAAGGACGAGGAACTTTATTCGCGTACTCTTCGCACTCGCCGTGTGAATCTGATCTCGACAGCAGAACTAACCCAGCCGATGCGCGTCGCAGTCAAAATCCGCCACAAGCACCAGCCCGCACCCGCGTCCATCGAGTCCGCCGGACCCGACGAAGTCTTAGTCACCTTCGACGAGCCGCAGCGCGCCCTGACTCCCGGCCAAGCAGCGGTCTTCTACGACGGTGACGTCGTAGTCGGTGGCGGCTGGATCGAAAACCAGAACTGACGCGTTGATTGCTGCAGGTCGTCAAGCAGGTACAGCGCTGAGCACAGCGCTTGAAACC
Source organism: uncultured Acidobacteriaceae bacterium (assembly GCA_963807725.1). Taxonomy (GTDB): domain Bacteria; phylum Acidobacteriota; class Terriglobia; order Terriglobales; family Acidobacteriaceae; genus Acidiflorens. The sequence continues at coordinate 874,281 of CAWECL010000006.1, read as the reverse complement.
TGCTTGAAAGCTTCGGATGTCGGATCGATGAGTGCGAAATGACCGGCGTGTGGAATTTCCAGCAGCTCTACCGATTCGCCGGACTTCTTTTTCTGGGCTACGTAGTCGCGGCTGAATTCGGCCGGTATTACGTCGTCCTGCCTACCGTGAATAAGCCATTGCCGAGCTTCTTGGGATGCTGAGCTCCATGGGGTTGGCTTCGTGGTAATGATCGGGAACGGCATCTGGCGCGCCGCCTAAAAATTCCGAGACCGCGTCGTTGCTCAGGTGTAAGGCGTAGGCTTTCTTTAGATCGACCACTCCGGCCAGAGAAATTACGCTGCGGAGCTGAGGTTCGTGCGCGGCGAGGCAGAGGGCGAGCTGGCCGCCGGCGGAATGTCCGATTACAACTAGGCGGGTGAGGTCGAGTTGAAATCGCGCTTGCTCCTGCTGCACGAAGCGGTACGCCGAGCGGATATCTTCGAAGGTGCCGGGCCATCCGCCACCGGGGTTGCCGACGCGGCGGTATTCGGCGTTGAAGGTGGCCACGCCGGCCGATCGCAGGGCTTCGCAGAAATGGCCGGCGTGCGCCAAATCATATTTCGACCGCCAAAATCCGCCATGGATGTTCAACAGAACTGGGTGCGGGCCGCGCCCGTGCGGCATCCGTACTTCGACGAACTGATTCGGATCGGACCCGTAGGCGACGCGGATATCGGGCGGAGGCTGCGGCTTGCTTAGGATGTCTTCGCCCGGCATTGCTGATCCCGAACTAAGCTACGCTACCTCTTTCAGCTTTAGCTTGCTCTTGTTTTCTTCAAGAAACGCTTTGAGGTCTTCAACCGCATTGAGCAGCTTGGTCCATTGCTCGTAGTAGAGGGTGACGGGAAAGCGGCCGAGTCCATAGACGCTGACTCCGCCTTTCTCGCTGACGCGGAACTCCATAACGCCGCTTCGCTTCTTGGTATCGACTTGCTTTTCGAGGTCCGCCAAGCGGGCTTTTAGCTCCTCGTAACTCGGTTCGGTCATGATTGCTCCTCCTATGAATGATGGTTTAGTTATTTTCATCATAGGCAAGCAGCGGGTTTTCGTCGAGCGGGTATCGCGGTTTCGGTCCCTTTTAGGTGAAAAAGTCTTCACACGCCGTTTTTCCTACTCGGTGCTTTGCCAGGATCTCTTGGCCCTGCAAGCTGTTGCGGGGCTTTGATTGCGGCGGAGCGTGGAAGCGCAAGTGCTAAAATAGTGGAGTAAACGAGTTGCAAAGGGAGAGTTGCGTCATGGCGAAAATGAAGAAAAGCATTCTGGAGAGCATCCCGGTGTTGGTTATGCTTGGGTTGCTTGCGGGAGCGGTCGGAGGTTTGGGAATCGGTCTGATCCAGTTGAAGGCCGCGTCGTCCTCGGCCAGCAGCGCCACAAAGTAGTTGATGGTTCCCAGCGCTTGCGATCTCGCTCACCGCTGAGGCCTGGTGGCGAGTGGCGAGTTTCGGCGTTTCGCGGTTGACGCCATCACCCGTCATCTGATTGTCGGTTGTCGTTTCGGTTTTCCCTTTACATCACCGCTCGACCTCATCTCTTTACGTCATCTCTGGCGTCGTGTCTTGACCTCTACCCCCACCCCCCCCTTTTTTCATACCTTTAGAATCAGAGGGATGCAGCTACATAATTGATTCTAAAGGGACAATTTCGTACATAATTCATTCCTAAGGAGTTATGGGGCTGTTTCCTGTGATCCGCGGGTGCGAGATATTCAAATTGTCAGGGAACGGGTACGGCGCCGGCAAACTTTGCTTGCCTTGGATCTATTCTAAATGCGACCACAAGGCCTCTTTCGGGGAGTGTACGAAGGTGGATGAGAGTCTGCGGCTTTGCGGTTCGCGTTCGGCCTTTGGACTTCGGTCTTGGCGGTTGACAACGGCCACGCCGCTTGGCAGACCAGCAGGTATTGAATGCGATCGGGCCGTATGCGGAATCTGAATGTGAAGAGATGCTCGCAGCACCCACTCATTCGCAAAAGGCGCGAATGATTGGGCCACGCGGCCTACCACCCCGATCTTCAGGGTGGCTTAAGGGTGCGCCAGCGCTAATGGGAATCTGCCGTGTGGCCCGCGCCGAGAGTCGAAGATGACGGGAGAAGCGCCTTCGATTCGTGTCCGGCATCGCCGGGCGGGCTCATGGGAATCACTGCCGACGATGCCCATTCGAGCCGCCCATCGCTACTTGCGACTTCCTCTACGATTTTCGTGAACAACTGATCTTTCATAGCGGTTCGTTTCGTGTAGTCGACCACGTAGCTGACGGTAAATTCCAGCGATCCGGCATTTACGACGAGTGCGACGGTAGGTTCCAGCGGAGGATTTGCGCTCTGATAATTGTCACTCATCACTTTCCATGAGCTCTGCGCCTCGACCAGGTACTCGCCAATCGCCTCGTTGGCTGCCCGCAAAAGCATCGCTTTGGCAAGCTGGCAATCGCTGGCAATTTTAAACAGCACGTGAATCTCGTCCCAAACAAACCGGAATCCTTGCGAGTAGTTAAAAACGGACCCGCGCAAGACGGCGCTGTTGGGGATGCGAGCGATGCGGCCGTTGTACAAGTCCCGGTTGACCCAGTTCCCCGTTTCCATCAACGTGGTGCGCAGCAGCCCAATGTCGATCACGTCCCCTTGAGTGTCGCCGATCTGCACTCTGTCTCCCACGCCATACAGCTTTGAAAAACCGATGGAGAAAGCGCCGGCAATGCTGGCCACCACGTCCTGCAGGGCGACTGCCACACCCGCGCCGGCGACACCAATGGCAAAGCTGAGGCGGCCCAGGCGATCTTCAAAAAGGATGGCGAGGAAAAGGAGAATCGAAAGGTACCCGGAAAAGACGATGAACTTGCGAACCTTATAGCGCGCATCGGCCCGTCCAAAGCGCCGGGGCAGGGTTTGTTCGAGCAGGCGAAACGTGCCTTGAATAAAAAAGATTCCGACAACTGCGGCAACGCACTTCCAGAGGAGAGAAAGCGAAACAGCGTATTTGAAGAGATCATTCATCCAGCCACCGTCGCTCCCAGCTTGCCACAACCGGGCGAAGCAGGACTGCCCGACATCCTATCGCCTGTCGAGAGACAAGAGCAAAGGAGGAAGCGATGCGACATTCAAAACGTGAGTGTAGGTCGACCCATTCTCAACTAGTGAAATCACGAACCAGGATAACCGTGCCGGTCGACTTTCAGGTGCTCCGCCCGACGTTTGCCACCAAAACGCCCAAGGGTTTGGCGACGTGAAAAGCGTCCAGAGCAATCTAAGGCACAGCGACATCACTACCACGCTCGGGGTTTATACACAGCCGATAAATGCCAATGTACGCAGGCTGGTCAATGACGTGACCGCCGAGGTAATGGCCGAGTGCTTTTTCGCCAATCATTGACGGTCATCTTCCGGATGAATCGATTAGAATCCAGGTGGCCTTACGCGCGTCCGACGACGTTTACAGGACAATTATGAAAATCCCGGCGGGCACGACCTGTTACATCGGACCTCCCGCAAGGCCGATCCCGAAACAAACATCTGACGCAATCGGCACAGCGCTGGGCAAGATCCCTGGGATCGTTGAGGCCCATTTGCCAATGATCTACATTGAGGGACAGATCGATCCCCCGGCCCAGGTGCTAGTCGTCGTTCTTGAGGGCAACAGACCGAGTTCGCAAGCAAGAATCTCCGAAGCGCTCAAGGAGGTTCTGCCAACAGATTCTCACATGGATGTCATGGAGTCGCGCCACGGCGATCCGAATCTTCCGACGATAAGGGCAACGGGGACTCAACTCGCTCTCAACCGTAAACCGAATTAGCCTGGACAGGCGCAAGCGGCGTCGGTGTTACTCTCCCCGATGGTTCAGTGTAAATAGAGGACTCGGGAAATGACACAGAACCCGTTACTCCGAATCAATAGATTGTTCGATGATTGGAGCGGGAGACGGGGATCGAACCCGTGACATCCAGCTTGGGAAGCTGGCGTTCTACCGCTGAACTACTCCCGCCCGCATTGCAAGATTAACATCCTGCCGTTTTCAAGACAAACGACAAGAAGCATGTGGGTTTGCTTTTCTGTGGCGCAGTTCGTAACATTCCGGCTCCGGATGTTGATCGGAAATAACTTTGCGTTGCAGGAGTGCCGATGTCCGTTGATCCGCTTGCTTCGAAGTACAACTCGCGCCGCAATTTTCTGCGTGCTGGCGCGACCGCTACTCTGGGGGCGGCGGTTTACCCAGCGCTCGGGGCGGCTCGCGTTGTCGACTCTCCGGCTGAGCCCCCCAGCGAGAGCTTTCTGCCGCACTTCGAACTGGACGAGTTCACGATCGACGAAATGCAGAGTCATTTCCAGTCGGGGCGATATAGCTCCCGCTCGGTGACGGAGAAATACCTGGCGCGGATCCAGGAGATCGACAAAGCCGGGCCTAAGATCAATTCGGTGATCGAAGTGAATCCGGAAGCGCTGCAGATTGCGGATGCGCTCGATCAGGAACGCAAAGCGAAAGGGGCGCGTGGAGCGCTGCACGGCATTCCCATCCTGATCAAAGACAATATCGACACCGGAGACCGGATGAGCACGACGGCTGGATCTCTGGCGCTTTTGGGATCGCAGCCCACGAACGATGCCTTCGTCGTGGCGCAGTTGCGCAAGGCGGGAGCGGTCATTCTGGGCAAGACGAATTTGAGCGAGTGGGCGAACATTCGCTCCAGCCATTCGACCAGCGGATGGAGCGGCCGAGGCGGATTGACACGGAATCCTTATGCGCTCGATCGCAATCCTTGCGGGTCGAGTTCGGGGACGGGAGCCGGGGTTTCGGCGAATCTCTGCGTTGCCGGGGTGGGAACGGAGACGGATGGTTCGATTGTTTGTCCATCTTCGGCGAACGGGCTGGCTGGCTTGAAGCCTACGGTTGGATTGATCAGCCGCAGCGGGATTATTCCGATTTCGCACAGTCAGGATACTTCGGGGCCGATGGCGCGCACGGTGCGGGATGTCGCGATTCTTCTCGGCGCTATGGCGGGAGCGGATCCGCAGGATCCGGCGACCTCTGGCAGTCAAGGTTCTGGAAATCAAGGCAAAGTGCAGCCGGACTATACGAAATTTCTTGATCCGGCGGGACTCAAGGGTGCGCGGCTTGGAATTGCGCGAAAATATTTTGGTTTCAATGATGCGGTCGACAAGCTGATGGAGACAGCGATTGACGGCATGAAGCGCATGGGGGCTGAGATCATCGACCCCGCCGACATACCTACGTTTGGCAAGTTCGACGAGAGCGAGTTCAACGTGTTGCTTTATGAGCTCAAGGCCGATCTGGAGACATATTTGGCTCGGCGCGGCGGCTCTGCCATCAAGAATCTGAAAGACGTGATTGATTTCAACGAAGCGAACCGCGCGAAAGAGATGCAGTACTTTGGGCAAGATACTTTTCTAAAGGCAGAACAGAAGGGTCCGCTTACCACCAAGGAGTACGTTGACGCGCTGGCGCAGAACCATCAACTCAGCCGTACCGAGGGCATCGACTTTGTCATGGATAAATTCAAGCTGGATGCGATTGTTGCTCCGACTGGAGGACCGGCGTGGATGACCGACCTGATCAACGGCGATCACGCGACGGGAGGCAGTTCGAGCGCGGCGGCGGTGGCGGGGTATCCCAATATAAATGTGACGGCTGGATATCTATGGGGACTGCCGGTGGGGATTTCTTTTTTTGGACGTGCGTGGAGCGAGCCGACGCTGCTGAAGATCGCTTATTCGTTCGAGCAGTCTACTAAGGCGAGGCAGAAGCCGCAGTTTTTGCCGACCGTTGAAGTATAGGCCTGGCTGGCGCTCAGCGGTCGGTTGGGGGCGCGAAGGGAACAGTTGGCGCCGGGGTGAGTTGCGTGCCCGTCTTTTGATCGCTAGTGGTTTGATCAGAGTTCGGTAGCAACACCGACGGTGTGGCGAAGAGCGGCTGTTGAATCGCGTCAGGCTCGGATTGGGCCTGTGATGGCCGGATTCCCTTCGCTTCTACGATCGACCATCGCCAATCTTCATCGGGGCCGGGAGTGACTCCGATGTTTTCGTGGAATGCGGTGGTGGTGAAGGGCTTGGATTCTGCCTTCAAATGATACAGAAGGGTTACGTCGGAACGCCGCTCCACGGTTGGCGGCGTGAGGGCGTTCATCCCTATATTCTGGGCGGCGGGAATGATGCGGGCGCGGGCGGCCAGTTCGGCGTTCTCTCCGGGCTTGCGTTCGAGCGTCAGGCCAACCGTGATTTCACGTATGTCCCAGTCGGTGCCGTTGAAGACTTCCAGTTGCAGGCTTTCGTCCTGAATGGAGCCGGGTCCGTCGATCTTCAGTAATTCGGCGAGCGGCAAGTCTTCGATTAGAACGGGCTTGATCAGTAACGAGCGGTTGCGCGCATTGAACGACAAGCTGCAGGTTACGTCGGGAGACGAGACTTTTAAGGTGCTGGTGGCGGAGTCGATGGAAAAAACGGTCTTGTCGGACCGGAGGGGGTGCAGGTTCTTGGCATCCTCCATGATCTGATTGAGGTTGTCATTGTCGATGACTGTGCTGGAGGCGCTGGGCGGTTGCGGGGTGGTTTGCGGCGCCATTTGCAGCGCTTTGTTTTTGCGCTGGTCACGAGCGAAGTCCCCGAGCGAGGGAGTGTCGTCCTGAGCTGAAACGGGCGCCGGCAGCAGCGCGAAGAGCAGCAGGCTGTGGGCGACGAAGCGCAAGTTGGGGAGTCCAGATCGCATGCTTTGGGCTGCCGAGCCGGGATTGGCGGGCTCATAGTTCGATCACTAATCGTTAATCGTTAATCGTTGATCGTTGATCGTTCAATCACGACGAGATCGATAAGAGAAGTTTAGGCGAGTTGGAACGGAAAAGGAGTTACGGCAGGTGCACGATGGTACTAGCACTTCCGGGAATAGGAAACTGGCGTGCTTGCCTGGCGTGCTTTGAAAGAGGCATGAACGCGCTGAGATCGAAGGACGCGCAACGGGGCGCGTTCATGCCCTCTCAATCATTACAACCTACAGGCCAGAAGCACGAAGACGGCTGACCGGATCGCTTAGCTGCATCGGTTGACGCTTATAAACCCAGCGCGCCACCGCAATTCCCAACACCGCGTATGCCAGATGCCAGATTTTCATAAAATCGCTCCCCACGCCGGACCTTTACCGGGGAGAGACTACGAAGGTCCCGTCGTGAAATAACTGTAAACCGGGGCGATTCGTGGGTACAGTCCACGAAGGTGCTATCGAGTCAAGCTTGGGTAATTCGAAGTAACCGGGTGGGGTAACCGGCTTTCCGTGCTTTTGGGCTAGGCGGTAACGCGCGGCATGATCGCTCCGGTCAGTGCAATGATTTATCGCCAATTGATGACTAGATCGAGTCGAGATTCGCGCATCAGTCCTTAGATGCATCGGTTCCATCTGACCACTTGGACACCGAAATGATGAACTCGGTGATCGCCAACTGATCGCTGGGTCAGTCATGCGGGGCTTCGGATGATTGCCGGAGAAATGGAAATCCAAGTCTCCGCAAAGTCGCACCACCTGAAGCTCGATGTGCCGTCAGGAAAACTGAGAATATGGCGATTCGTAGAAGGGAATCCTGTAAACGACGGAGTCGGATAATACGGCAATTGATAGCTGGCGAAAACGGCGATTACAGTCACTGAGAATTTTCGGTGATGCCCGGTACGCGCGTTTCTCCCGCCCTGATCGCTTCCCAACTGACTTACTAGACTTTGGGGCAACTTTGGGGGCAACTCGTTCCGAATGGGTTGGGTTTATCCTTTCGGAATGGCCGTAAATTCGAGCGCTGAAGGCAAGTATGGTGCGCCCGGAGAGAATCGAACTCCCAACCTCTTGGTTCGTAGCCAAGCACTCTATCCAATTGAGCTACGGGCGCATCCGGAGAAAATCGTGTCTCCAGATTATAACGGAAACAGATTCGTTTCCCCAACTTCCGGGGCTCGGCCTTACGAAGATGAACCGACACAGACTGGCTAACAAAACATTCGTATCAAGTTGCGACTTCCGAGCCAGCTCCGGCGAAACGCTGCCGCCTTCGTTTGTAAAGTAGCGTAAAAGTTTCCCGACTCGCGCAAAACCTACCTGCTCCGCCGTTCTATGAGTGCGTGTTGGCAATGCCTTAGCGATGGCATCCGACATGCTTCTCCTGAGGGCAGACGAAGTGGCGCGCAACGGGGCATTTGGGAAAAAACTTCGGCCAGAGGTATTTCCGAATGCCCCTTTGCATTACTTCGTTGGATGACCAAGGCGGGCTCCGCTCCTTGTTTCCGGCCCTCCCCCGAGGTTCCTCCTGGAAACGTCAGGATCAGCAGGGAAGAGACGGAGTCCCGCCCAGGGTTTCCTAAAACGTGTTTCCTCTCCCAGAACCCTCCCCCAAGCTCACAACTTCTCGCAAATGCTCCGATGAGAGTGGTAACGATGATGTGTCGCTGATTATTTTCAGGCGAGCACCATTTCAGGCCAGCACCAGCTGATCCTGCACATCGATACCGGACTGACGCAACAGTTTGACGACTGAATCGGTCTTCATGCGCGAGGCGTCAAATAAAACGTGCACTGTCCTGTCCTTCTCGTTAAACCGCACGCGCTGGATGCCGTAAACCTCTCGGACAGTGTCAATGGCCCGCAACTCTGCTTCTCCCGGCGGAGTCTGGTATCGGTAAACGCCTTCGAGGTACGTCATGGTCATTCCCCCCAGGGAACAAGAATAATAAGATTCAGGAATACCATTTCAGTATCTAATAAGGTTCGGTTTCCGCCAAGCTAGATTCGCTGCTCGTAATTCGAATTTCATCAGCACCAGCACAATGAATCCTGTCGACCCTGCTATGTCGCCGAATAAGAACATAGAGAAAGAGAAGGACCCCGTCTGCGGAATGGATGTAAATCCAACCACCGCGCGTTACAAGACCGTCCACAATGATAAGGATTATTCGTTCTGTTCCGCGGGATGCCTCGCTAAATTCGCCGCAAATCCTGAAAAGATTCTGTCGTCCCCGCCCCAGCCGATGGGACCGCAACTGGTTTCTCTGGGTGCTCCGATCCGGTCCGTAACCGCCGGCAACCCTGTCACGCATTCGGAAAAAAAAGGTGGCGCCTATGTATGCCCCATGTGCCCGGAGGTGCGCCAGTCGGTACCTGGCCCTTGTCCAAAATGTGGAATGGCGCTGGATCGCGAGTCCCCCGCGCCGGCCGCGACAAAGATCGAGTACACCTGCCCCATGCATCCCGAGATCGTTCGATCCGAGCCGGGGCATTGTCCAATTTGCGGCATGGCACTCGAACCACGCACAGTCACGGCCGAAGAAGACAATCCCGAACTCCGAGATATGACGCGGCGCTTTTGGATCAGCCTGGCGCTGACGGCGCCCTTGCTCGCGATTGCCATGGGCAGCATGTTGTGGCCGCACGCGTTAATGATCGACGTAGCTGTTCACACAGGGAATTTAAGTCGCGGAATAGCGCTGACCTCGTTCCTGCCCTGGCTCGAACTCCTGCTCGCGACACCCGTCGTCCTGTGGGGCGGCTGGCCGTTCTTTCAGCGCGGATGGGCTTCCATCGTCAATCGCAGCACGAACATGTTCACGCTGATCGCCATGGGCACAGGCGTCGCCTACTTCTACAGCGTAGTGGCGACGATGGTACCGCAGATTTTCCCGGCGTCCTTCCGTACCATGGCCAACCGTCCTGACATTTACTTCGAAGCCGCCGCGGCGATCGTCACGCTGGTATTGCTGGGACAAGTCCTCGAACTGCGCGCTCGCAGCCAGACGTCAAGCGCGATCCGCGCGCTGCTCGATCTAAGTCCGAAGATGGCGCGGAGAATCAACGCAGACGGTTCTGAACAGGACATTCCGCTTGACCAGGTAAACGTGGGAGACCATCTCCGCGTACGTCCGGGAGAAAGGGTTCCCGTCGATGGCGTCGTACTCAACGGCGAAAGCAGGGTCGACGAATCGATGATCACCGGCGAATCCGTTGCTGTAAAAAAAGCGGCCGACTCTCGCTTAATCGGAGCAACCGTAAACGGCAACGGATCGCTGGTAATGCGAGCCGTCCGCGTTGGCAACGAAACCATGCTCGCTCAGATCGTCCGGATGGTCAGCCAGGCGCAGCGCACGCGTGCGCCGATTCAACGCCTGGCCGACAAAGTCGCGGGATGGTTCGTTCCGGCGGTGATCGCGATCGCCGTACTCACATTTATCGCCTGGGTCAGCTTTGGACCCGAGCCGCGTTTTGCGCACGCCATCGTGAACGCCGTGGCCGTGCTCATCATCGCCTGTCCCTGCGCACTGGGTCTGGCAACTCCCATGGCTATCATGGTCGGCACCGGACGCGGCGCCCACGCCGGAGTCCTTATCAAGAATGCCGAGGCGCTCGAGACTCTCGAAAAAGTCGACACCATCGTCTTCGATAAAACCGGCACGCTGACGGAAGGGAAGCCGAGAGTCGTTTCGATTTCGCCGCAAGGCAATCCGCCAGAAATCTCGAGTGACGACCTGTTGCGGCTGGCAGCAAGTCTCGAACGTGCCAGCGAGCACCCGCTGGGAGCGGCCATTGTCGCCAAGGCCGCCGAGCTAAATTTAGCTCTCAGCGAGCCGGCGAATTTTCAATCGCTTCCCGGCGTGGGCATCCGCGGGACAGTGGACGGCAAAAGCGTGGCAGTGGGCAACGGCGCGTTAATGAAACAAGTCGGCGCGCTCGGGCAACTAAAAGCGATAGCGGTTCTCCGTCCTGGCGGATCCACTTCAATTTTTGTAGCCATCGACAACCGTTACGCGGGATCAATCGCGGTCGCCGATCCCGAGAAAGCATCGGCCGCGACTGCACTCCGCGAACTGAAGGCGCAGAAAATCCGCCTGGTGATGCTGACGGGCGACAATCAGGCCACGGCGAGCGAAATTGCCGGCACACTCGGAATCACCGACTTCCAAGCGGAAGTGCTGCCCGCGCAAAAGGCCGAAATCGTCAAACGTCTGCAAAGCGAAGGCCGCGTCGTCGCCATGGCGGGCGACGGCATCAACGACGCTCCTGCGCTGGCGCAAGCGCAAGTCGGAATCGCCATGGGCACCGGCACCGACATTGCCATCGAAAGCGGAGGCATCACCCTGGTTAAAGGAGACCTTGAAGGAATTCTGCGAGCGCGCAAACTGAGCCAAGCAACGATGCGCAACATTCGCGAGAATTTATTCTTCGCTTTCGTTTACAACGCCGTGGGCGTGCCCATCGCCGCTGGTGTCCTCTATCCCTTTTTCGGACTACTTCTGAGCCCAATTCTGGCCGCCGCCGCGATGAGCTTCAGCTCCGTGTCGGTCATCGCAAACTCGCTCCGGTTGCGGAAGATCAAGCTATAACGCGCCGCAGCTCTCGCCGACTACGGACCCGTTATGTTAATGACCCAGGTAGATGCGCTCTTCTTACTCGACGGATTCGTGGCCTTGGCTTTGATCGTGTAAGTACCTTTTACATTGGGCGAAGTACTGGGGCATCCTACTGCCGCTTTTTCCATTGCCGCTGAAACATTGATGATCGCCAGTTGAAAGTTCGGAACCGTTCCGTCCGGATTCGGAGTGATCGTCTCCGATCCGCTGTTGTTCGATCCCGGACAGGAATTAGAACCGGGGTTGCAGGGGCACCCAGTCGCGAACGATTCGCTCCAGTCGAAGCTGGAGATGCCACCGGGGTCGGTCGCAACAATCGCAAAAATATAGTTGTAGTTAGCCTCCGCCAGGTTCAGCGCCGGAACCGATCCGTCAGCCCTCTGGGCCGGAATATTTTTTAGATTATTCTTGGAATCCACGAGATCCACCAAATTAAGCACGAGATCGGGACCTTTTTTCTCCGTCGTTACAGGCTTCACGTAGCAGGACGAGCACCCCGTTCCAAGCAAAAGAACGGCTGCACACGCGACGGAAGTGATCGCAGTTATGGGTTGATCGGCGAGAGAGCGAGCGAAAGAACGAACCGATGAGCTGAACTGAGAGCGATCGAGAAACATAGCTCCTCCACGGGACGTGTGGCGTCACTAGCGGCCAGAGCTTTTCGGGTCAGAGGGACTATATCACTTACAGCCTGCTCAGGTAATCCGTAATTTCCGGGGAATTCCAATCCACCGCCCCAATAAACTTGCGGCGAATGACTCCCTGGCGGTCGATGATGTAGGTTTCAGGCCAACCGAACGTGCCATAAAGAGCGCTGCTCTTCTGGTCGCCATCGCGGACTGTAACCAGATTGATGTTGTAATCCTTCAAAAACTTGTGATAGGCCGCGTCATCGCTATCGATGCTGACCGCAAGTACGACCACTCCTTTTTCTTTCAAGCGGTTCTGCATACGAACCAGCGACGGAGTCTCCTCGATGCAAGGAGGGCAAAACGATCCCCAAAAATTCAACACCACGACTTGTCCGCGAAACTGCCCAAGCGACACCTTGTGATCGGAATCCTGCACTGTAAAGTCGGGTGCAAGCGAGCCAATACGCGAAGGTTTCCCCCCGCTATAGCACCCGGCCAACACCATCAAGAGTCCAACCAGAAAAGCAGTTCGTATCACAGGCCTATAATAGCGGAAATTATGGCGTCCCCAGGCCCCGCGAATAATCGGACGGACCGACGACCGCATCATCAACGGAGCAAGATTCCACTGAGAGCTGACGGCTGAGAACTTACGGATGAGAACTCACGACTGAAAGCTGAGAGCTGCCGCTTGCGCATCCGCTTTATCTCCTCCACCCCCATGAACGTGAATCAGGGCAGTGGAACCTATGTGGGCGTCGAAACTCTGGCCCGTTCGCTCCGAACGCTCGGAGCCCACGTCGACATTGTCTCTCCGCATTTCCAGTTTCCGATCTTCACAGCGCGACGCCTCCTATTCAACCAGTGGCTGCGATTCCAACCGAATAACGACTACGACGCGACCATTGGCTTTGACATGGACGGCTACACCATCGCAGGAAACCACAAAGGCGACAACACGGTTCACATCGCCTCCATCAAGGGTGTCATCGCCGACGAGATGCGTTTTGAATCCGGCCTCACGAACCTGACAATGCGCGTCCAGGCCGCCTGCGAAGCCAAGCACGTAAGGCACTCCGACTTCGTCATGACCACCAGCGCCTACTCCGCCGGACGAATCCGGGATCTCTACGGAGTGACCGAAGCGCCGCGAATTGTTCCGGAGCTGATTGATCTGCAAGCATGGGCAGAACTGGCTGAACACCTCGGCCAAAACAACGCGCCGCCCGCTGGCAAGTTCATCGTAAAGTTCATCGTTCTAACCGTGTGCCGCTTTTATCCCAGGAAACGGCTGCCGATTCTGTTGGCCGCGGCCGCTCGCCTGCGGACCCGTATCCCGAACCTCGAAGTGCGAATCGTGGGCGGCGGCCCAGAAGAAGACCGCCTGCGATCGATCTGCCGCGAAAAACATCTGGACGACATCGTGGTCTGGCGGCACAACATTTCACAATCGGAGTTAGCTCGCGAATACAGCGAGTGCCACGTCTTCTGCCTGCCCAGCGTTCAAGAGGGGTTTGGCATCGTTTTTCTGGAGGCCATGGCAAATGCCAAACCGATCGTCGCGGCCCGGGCAGCTGCCGCACCAGAAGTGGTCCAGCACGGCTTGCTCACCGAGCCCGACCATGACGCCGACCTGGCCGACGCCATCGAAAGGCTTTATCGCGATCCGCTTTTGCGTGAGAGCCTTGGGAATGCCGGACGCGAATTCGTGCGGCGCTTCGACGCTCCCGTCGTGGGAAGAATGTTTCTCCGAGAACTGGAAGAATGCATCGCGTCGAAGTCGATGGCGGGTTGAGCCTCCAACCCCGCATCCCGCGCCGGATAATATACTGATATATGAGGCAGGAATGATTTACTTGACGCGCAAGGCCGAGTTCTCCGCGGCGCACTATTATCACAATCCCGAATTCACCGCCGAGGAGAACCAGCGCATTTTCGGCAAATGCAATAATCCGAATGGCCACGGCCACAACTACACTCTGGAAGTCACGGTGAAGGGCGAGGTCGATCGCAGGTCAGGATTTGTCGTCGACTTGAAGCAACTGAAAGATGTCATGGGCAGGGAAGTGCTCGATGCGCTCGATCATCGTTTTCTGAATAAAGAAGTCCCCGAGTTTTTCACCAAGATTCCGACCACCGAAAACCTCGCCATCGCCGTCTGGCAAAGGCTTGTGCTGAAGCTGAACCAGGCGCAACTGCATCGCGTCCGCGTCTACGAGACACCCGACCTCTTTGTCGACTTCTATGGGGAAGCATAAAACGATAAGCATGAGCACAAAGCGATGAAGGCGCACCTCACGCGGCGTTACATGTTTTCTGCTTCGCATCGCCTGCACAGCGACGAAATGTCGCCGGAAGAAAATCGCCTGACCTATGGCAAATGCAACAATCCCTATGGACACGGCCACAACTACATGGTCGAAGTCACGGTCAGCGGCCCGGTCGACGACAAGACTGGAATGGTCTGCAACCTGGTCGATCTGGACGGCTTCGTTCATCGCGAGATCGTTGAGCGTTACGACCACCAAAACCTGAACCTGCTCCCCGAGTTCGCAGAAGAGGTACCCACCACTGAAAATCTCTGCATGGCGATCTACGATATTGTGAAGCGCAGTTTCGGTCAGGCTCATCTAGAGAAGATACGGATCGAAGAGACTATGATGAATTCGTTCGAATATGCGGGAGAGAACGGTCGTTAGTAAACGTAGCCCCTATGAAATCCACCGACACCGACGCGGCCCCCACTCTGACCAGCGCCACCTACGAAGACCTGGTCCGCGAGATGATCATCCGCCTCGGAGAAGATCCCGACCGCGAAGGCCTTAAGCGCACTCCCGAGCGAGTCGAAAAGGCGATGCAGTTTCTGGTCAAGGGCTACAAGGATGATCCCGAAGCTCTCCTGCGCGAAGCTCTGTTCACCGTGACTTACGACGAAATGGTGATCGTAAAAGACATCGAGATGTTCAGCCTTTGCGAGCATCATCTTCTGCCCTTTTTTGGCAAGGTGCACGTGGCCTACATCCCAAACGGAAAAGTGATCGGCCTGAGCAAGATCCCGCGCCTTATCGACGCTTTCTCGCGCCGTCTGCAGATCCAGGAGCGCCTCACCACCCAAATCGCCGAAGCCATCCAGCACGCAATCGACCCGCAAGGAGTGGGAGTAGTGATCGAAGCCCGCCATCTCTGCATGATGATGCGCGGAGTAGAGAAACAACATTCTTCCGCCGTCACCTCGGCGATGCTCGGCAGCTTCCGCAGCGAGGAAGAAACCAGAACCGAATTCCTCTCCCTGATCCGGCAGCGCACCAACGGCGCGTAGCTCTCGGGCCGTGACGGGCCTCAGCCCCTTCCCCAGCGCATCTCAGAAGTTGATGCCGACGAACGATAGAAGCACCCCAATGCCAGAATAGGCATCTAACAACGCAGGCAAGCGTCTAAAATACGGGGTATGGGCATGACATTCCTAGATCAGTTCAAAGCTCACTTCAACGCGCTGAAGGCACCGGAGCACCGCCTGGCCTGGGCGATAGCCATCGCCGCGGACACCCTCCAGATCGCCGCCTTCCCGTTTTTCGCTGAAGGAGCCGTGTCTCCTGCCGACTCGCTGCTCGATATGATGGTCGCGTTCGTGCTCATCCGTCTGCTGGGATGGCACTGGGCTTTCCTGCCCACGCTGGCCGCCGAAATGATTCCCGGCGCTGATCTTTTCCCGACCTGGACGGCCGCCGTCTGGTTCGTAACCCGCCAGCAGGTGCGATCGAATTCAAATTCAGGCGATCCGGAAATTCTGCCACCCGGCCCGGCTCCGGCAGCCAGAACCTAAGTCCGCATCAGCGTCTTTGTTTTTCCTGATGACTGATGGCTGAAACCTACCAAGTCCCATACCGATATCGCTGCGGCCGCTCGCGAAACACATTGATCATGATCACCCCCGCCACAAATCCCCCAACATGGGCCCAGAACGCCGTCCCGCCCGTCTGACTTGTTTCCGTAATGGCGGTAGCGGTTCCACTCAGGAAGTTCACCACGAACCAGTAGCCGAGCATTAGCCATGCCGGAACATGAAAGAAAAATATCGGCGGAAACCACACCAGAACCCTCGCCCGCGGATACAAGATGAAATACGCCCCCAGCACTCCGGCAATCGCGCCACTTGCGCCAACCGTGGGCAAGCGCGATCCGGTATTCAACGCAATGTGGGTCACGCTCGCGGCGACTCCGCTGAGCAGGTAAAAAACCAGATACGTAAAGTGTCCAAGATAATCCTCGATGTTGTCGCCAAATATCCACAGGAACAGCATGTTCCCCGCGACGTGTAAGAATGAAGCGTGCAGAAACATCGAAGTGAACAGCGGCAGGATTGCCGTAGCCACGCTGTCGTAGGAATGTCCAGTCAAAACCGAAAGGGTGTGGTGAGGCACCACACCAAACTCCATCATGAAGGAATTCAACGCCCGGTGGCTGATCGTCAGCTCCCATCCAAATACGACGACGTTCAGGACGATGAGAAAATAATTAACGAAGGGCGTCGAGAAAATCGGCTGATCGTCACGAAGAGGGATCATTTAGTAGCAGGGCAGAAAATTACCAATTCCAAATTACCAGATTACAAATCCTCATGAATGGCATCATCGTCATCGACAAACCGTCCGGCTTCACCTCGCACGATGTGGTGAATCGCGTGCGCCGAATTCTCGGTCAGCGCTCGGTCGGGCATCTCGGCACCCTCGACCCTGCGGCCACTGGAGTCCTGCCTGTGGTCGTCGGCAACCTCACGCGACTGGCACAGTTCTACCTCCACGCCGAAAAGACCTACGAAGGTGCGATCCGGTTCGGCTTCGCCACCGACACCTACGACGCGGAAGGCGAGCCCTCCACACCAACCCAAGAAGTTAATCTCAACCTCGACGAAGTTCGCGCCCTAGCTGTGCGTTTTCACGGCACCATCGAACAGATGCCGCCACCGTTTTCGGCCAAGAAAATTGCCGGAGTTCCCGCCTACAAGCTGGCTCGCAAGAAACAAGAAGTCACGCTGAAGCCGGTGCAGGTAGAGATCAAGGAATTTGAGATTCTGCAGACTTCAAACGCTGCCGTCTCATCCAATCACGATCTGGCCACGTTTCGCGCCCGGGTTGCTTCCGGTACATACATCCGCTCCATCGCACACGAAATGGGTCGGCAGCTGGGCTGCGGAGCTCATTTGGCCAGCCTGCGCCGGACAGCCGTCGCTGAATTTAGTATCGCTGACGCTCATTCCATCGAGGCGCTCGAAGCCGCCATGCGGCAGGGAAGCGCTGCTTCCTTGTTTGTCCATCCCAGAAAATTGGTTCCGCAGTTGCCGAGCGTCACCGCCAACGATGAGAGCGCTGCTCTCATTCGCAGCGGCCGTGCCGTCAACCTTCCGGAAATGTCGCGGGCCCCGCAGATCAAGGTTTTTCATGGACAGCGCGATCTGATCGCCATCGCCACGCGCATCGCCGGAACGCTCTTTCACCCAGGCATCGTGTTCGCCGGATCCTAAGGACCAATTACACATTTCGCCCTGATACAGAGGGGCAATTGGTCAGGATCAATATGCAATGTCCGATAACAGGTATTATGTAAACAAGCAGTTGTCAGCCATCAGGCAAACCCCTCCGAACCTCAGATCTTTGGTGGGGCCAGGAGCTCCCTCAAGTCTGCTCTGAACTGGCGCAACTGCTCCAGTCGTTCGGGCGTGGCAGCCACTACCTCCGACTTCGCCTGAAACACGGCTTGTCCGTCTTTTTCGGTGAGAACTCCCATGACTTCGCCCATGCGCCAACCCGGAGCGCCCAAGACCTGCAAGCCATCCACTCCGGGCACGAGCAGTGCCACGCATTCGTCGCGCATCGCGCCAATACATTTCGGGTAACGCTCAAAGGTCTGGAGTTCGAATCCGGCAACGTAAAGACGTTGAAGTTGTTCAGCGGGATCGGCCATTGGAACAATGTGTGGAAATAAATAATGCGTGGAACTGATCCTACATCTTGTATTTGCCGAGATCATCGTCGTCGAGGCTCTCGAGCCATTTCCGAAGCTCCTCGCCGCTGACGGCGGGAACCGGATTCTGCGCCTGCTTCGAGTTCTTCAGTACTTCATCCTCGACGAAGATCGGGCAATCGACCCGCAGCGCCAGCGCCAGCGCGTCTGAAGGACGCGAGTCAATGCTCACTACGTGGCCTTCCCTTTCGAGCCAGATTACCGCGTAGAAAACATCGTCTTTCAATTCCGTGACCACCACTTTGTGCACCAGCGCGTCCAGTCCCGTGAGAACGTTCTTGATTAAATCGTGAGTCATGGGACGCGGCGTACTCATCTTTTCGATTTCAACCGCGATCGCGTTGGCTTCGTACACTCCCACCCAGATCGGGAGAACCGTATCGCTGCCCACATCCTTCAGCAGCACAATCGGCATATTCGAAACCGGATCCATCATCAGCCCGCGAATTTTCATTTCAACTTCCATAACAACCTCAAAACCTCACCGGTCAGACAGCCATCTCGCCAATCAAACTGTTTGGGAAGCATCCCGTAACCCGCACCGGAACATAACTTCCCGTCGCCAGCTCCACGCCCGCAGGAGCCGTAAAGTTCAGCACTTTTATCTGCGAAGTCCGTCCCACCCACTGTCCGCGCGCCGCGTTCTTCCCTTCCACCATTGCTTCCAGCACCTCGCCAATGTGCCGCTGGTTGCGCCGCGCGCCAATCTGTTTTTGTTTGTCGTTCAACACCGCCAGGCGCCGGGCTTTCTCCGCGTCTGGAATTGCATCCTCCAGCTTCAGCGCCGGAGTATTCGGCCGCGGCGAATACTTGAACGTAAACACGCTGTCGTATCCCACCTCATCCAGCAGCGATAGCGTCTCTTCAAACTCCGCTTCCGTCTCACCGGGAAAGCCGACAATCAAATCGCTGGTCAGAGATATATCGCGCTTCGCCGCCTTGATCCACGAGATGCGCTCCAGGTATTGCTCGCGAGTGTAGAGCCGCTGCATCGCGTCCAGCACGCGAGTCGATCCGCTCTGCACCGGCAAATGCACGTGGTCACAGAGCGCGGGAACCGCATCGATAGCCTGAATAATGTCGCGCCCGAAATCCCGCGGATGAGAGGTAGTAAAGCGCACGCGCCGAATGCCGCCAACTTCAGCCAACGCAATCAACAACTCGGCAAAGCTTTTTTTGCCATCAGGATCCAGGTAAGAGTTAACGTTTTGCCCGAGCAACTGAATTTCCGTATAACCGAGATCGGCCAGTTGCCGCGCCTCGTGCAGCACTGAAGCAGAAGTCCGGCTGCGCTCCTTGCCGCGCGTGTAAGGCACCACGCAGTAGGCGCAGAACTTGTCGCAGCCCTCAATGATGGTGATGTAGCCGCGATGGGGATTGGTTCGAGCCGTGAACTCCGTCTCAAAACATTCATCCGTCAGCCGATCGTCGAGTCCGGTGACGCGCTGCCCGCCGGCCTCCAACTGCACCAGCATCGAGGGCAAATTCCGGTAAGAAGCCGACCCGCAAACCAGGGACACATAGGGAGCGCGCTCAAAAATCTTTTCGCCCTCCTGCTGCGCTACGCACCCGAGGACGCCAAACTGCTTTCCCTGCGCCTTGAACTTTTTGTAATCGGAGAGCCGATTGAAGACCTTCTGTTCGGCCTTATCGCGAATGGAGCAGGTGTTGTAAAGCACCAGCCCCGCTTCTTCCACAGTAGGAACCTGGCGGTATCCCTGCTGCAAAAGCGTCCCCACGACTTTTTCGGAGTCGTGCGCATTCATCTGGCACCCGAAGGTCTCCAGATAAAAAGTCTTGTCAGCGGACTCCGTCATGGCCTCAGTATAAACCAGGGTTCCAGCGAGCGAAGGATGCGGTGCGCATCATTCACCAACTTCGACAGAACGGGCACGTGCGAATTGAAGTTCACCTGTCGAAAGCAGATTCGCACTTTCATGCCGAGAAGCAATTTTACTTTGACGGGTGGCGTTCCTTCGGCGAGGAGGCCGCGAGTGAGCGATCAGTATTCTTGTGCCCGGCCGAACGCGTTATAACCCATTGATAATCTGATTGGCTGTATCGGGCACGAGTGTCGGGAAGAGATGAAAGCTGTGAGGTTCGGTAAGGCTATGATTCGATGATAGATGATGGCGTTCGACGGATAATAATTGGAAATTGATGGGGGGTACCCCCCCCTATCAAAATCACTTAAGTTGCTGAAAACAAATACGTTATAAGTAAAGTCTTCAAAAGATTGGACTTAGCGTGAGGGTTCGTAATCTCCCCCCCGGCATCGCCGAGCTTAATTTTGTTGTCTCACTTGTCAAAGAGCGCGAGTGAAATCATTTCGGCGAAAAATGCGTTCGTCTCTGGAGACGGGCGCAGTTCTCGATGCTGCACTGACGACGCATGATCGCACTGATTGTGGTGCCTGTCTGTGACGGTGGTACGGGCAATGTGTGACGAAACAGTAGGAACCGCAGTGAACCTCTGGAATCGTGGAGCCTACGATTCCGCGTCAGCATCCGGTTCACCGCTCAGGCAAAGAGTCACCTTGCCGCCCGAGTCTCCACTGTCTCGCCGGCCTCCAAAAACGCCCGCATCCAGCCAAGTACGCGGCTCCATCCTTCTGTATGTCGTTGCGCGTCCTGTGGCGCCCCGCCAAATCCTTCATGGCGAATTTTTACGATCGTCCCTATTCCAGCTTTCTTCGGACCACCAGGATGCAAGCCATGCACTTCAGTCGCCTCCAACTCAAAGCGCACCACGGTATGCAGCTTGTTGTAACTCGAAATCCAAGTGTGTGACAGCACGCGCGGAGGATCCACTTCCAAATACTCACCCTCCACGCTGAATGACTTGCCATCCGGGCTCACGCCGACGCTCGACCACTTACCGCCGACTCGCAAGTCACCTTTCCATTCGGTGATGCGATAGAGATCCGAGTGTCCCCACCATCGCGGAACCTGCGCCGGATCGGTTAGAGCCTGAAACACGCGCGCCGGCGGCGCGGCAATAAAAATCTCTCCAACAATCGCATCTTGCTCGGGAGTCACTGCTAGAGTGGCCATAGTCGCCTAATCCTTTCTGCGTGGCTGGAATTTGTTCGCGAGCCTGCCTTCAGCAAACTCTTTCAGGTTCTGAATCACGCCCGGCCAGCCGTTGCTGTAGTCGCCGCGCGCCGCCGGCTCGTCGGCCAGACCGCTGTGCGTCACCTTCACGTAAGTGCCTGTCGGAGTGGGCGAGAGTTCCCATCGCACTACTGTCTTTCTACTCTTGTCGACGTGCCAATTGCCGATCCAGGTGTAGACCAGCAGGCGGGGTGGATCGATCTCCAGAATCTCGCCGTGACAGTCGAATTCACTAGTCCCGTTGATCACGATGTTCGTCTCTTCGGTGGAGTAACTGTAGCGGCCGCCCACGCGGGCATCCATCTTCCAGAACTTCACCGGACAAGTCGCGTTATTAAACCACTGCATGAGTTGATGCGGATCGATCAGCGATTTAAAGACGCGCTCCACCGGAGCCGCAATCTCGATCTCCGAGACGATCGAGTCTTGATCGGGACTAACCATCACCTTGGGCATAGGAGTTCTCACCTGATAACAGTTAAGTTTTGAAAGGCGCGGCTGCGACCGCGCCGGGGACGATCAGCCACGCAAAGTTATTTCACCCGTTCGAGCGTGAACAGTTCCTTGTGCTCTTTGCCGTGGTCAAGATATACCCATTCCTCCAGCTGATGGTCCGCATCCGGCTGGCTGAAAGTGACATGCTGCATATGCCCGCCGCCAGGAGCAATATTCGTTCCATCCATGAATTCGAAGCTGACCGACTTGGCATCCGCCGAAACCACTTTCATCCGCGGCTGGTTGCCAGCGGCGCAGTAGTGCGTCATTAACAGGCGGTCGCCGTCCAAATGAAACATGGTGATCATATTTTCAGCGCGGCCATGAATCTCGCTCATCAGAGCCGATCCCCCGGCCGTCATGCGGAAGGAAACATCGATCGGCTGCCCTTGCAGATTCGTGCCCGACCAATTCCCTTCCAGGCCTTTCAACAAGCCAAATGACTTCTGCGCATCCGATTCAGCTGCCACGAAAGCGGCGGAGAGGACGACTGTGAGAACAGCGGCGACGGTTAATATTTTGCGAACTGGTTTCATTTTCATCTCCTTGTAGTTTTATTTGCGCTTGCCTGGTTCCTTACCCGTGCCCTGCGTCGGATTTCCAGCCCCCTCCGATTCGCGGGCATACTCTTCTTCTACAAACGACTTCAAACTGGCCAAATTGGCGTGCCAGAAATTGCGGTAGTGTGCAATCCAGTTATCGACCGCTTTCAGCGGCTCGGCATTGAGTTGATAAAGACGATGCCGCCCGCGCCGCGATTCCACGACCAGGCGAGCCTTGCGCAACTGCCGCAGATGCTTTGAAATTGCCGGACGCGATATCGGAAACGCCTCGGCGATTTGCCCCGCCGGCTGCGACCCGTTCCGCAAGAGATCAAGCACAGCCCGGCGCGTAGGATCGGCCAGGGCGTGAAACGTAGCCTGAGGCAAATACTTCTCGGAGGGATATGTAACCGAACGGTTCCGCATAATGCGTAACTATACGGTTACATGTTTGAAGATGTCAAGAGGAAAAAATCACTGAAGCTCGGACCCGCCCCGAACCGGTTCGCATTGCGTCCCTCCACCGGCGCTTTTGCCAGTTTGCGCCCCAGGCAAATTTCCCCTACTCTGTCTCCACCCGAACAACGATTCGCGATTCGCAACCTGCAACCTGGGCCCGCCTGGTGGCGAAACAACACTCAACAGACTCGAAGGAGAAAACAATGCTGAAGAAACGTATGCACGCCGTCCTGTTGGTAGTCAGCCTAATGCTCATGTGCAAAGTATCGGTGCTCGCCCAGGCTTCTTCAGAATCCGCGGCGCAAAGCGCTCCCTATGCAGACGCGCAAGGGAATGGGATTACGGACAAAGACATTCAGATGCTACGCGAGGACCTACGCGCGCAGCGCAAGGATGTCATGGCGCAAAACATGACGCTCACCGCTGACGAGGCCACCAAGTTCTGGCCGATCTTTGACGAGTACAGAAAGGAAGCCATCAAACCGAACGACGAACGCTGGGCGCTGATCAAAGACTACGCAGCCAACTACAGCACCATGACCGATGCGCAGGCCAACGATTACGTGCAGAGAGCAACAGCCGTTGACCAACAACTGCTCGCCTTGCGTTTGAAATATGTTCCGCTGTTTGAAAAAGTCATCTCCGCCAAGAAGACGGCCTTGTGGTATCAGATCGACCGGCGTATCGACCTGCTGATCAATTTGCAGCTCTCCACGCAGATTCCGATGGTCGATACCACGAAGTAATTCCGGCGGGACCAATGGCAAAGGCAGCGCGCCCGACGAGGGTGCGCTGTCGCTGAGCCCCCTTTGACCGACGTCACCGTACTCACCGTACCCAGTGACCCACGACAAAGATACAGAAGGCGGTATATCCGATCACCGCGACCTCGGCCAGTATGGCCGCAATCAAAAGCCAGCGCGAACGCCGATTCGGCGCAACAAACGCGCCAAACCCGAAGCCCAGCGCCAGCACAGGCGAGCCCATGACTCCAAGAAGCCCGAGCAAACTCAAAACCGAGGCCCAGGAAGATTGGGGAGGTTTTCCCATCATGAGTGCGGCGACGAGGCCGAGCACCGCAACCAACAAGGATGCAATTGGAAACACCGTCCAGAATCTCGGGAAAGGACGCAAAAAGTAGAGCGCCAAGGCGGTGGGAATGAGCGCTGAAAACCCGAAGACACCGAGAAACAAAACAAGATCGCCGAACCCTTGCATCCCGCCCGAATCCGGTGTCGCTCTGCGGAGCAGGACGTAAATATGGTAAACGGCAAGACTCACCGCTAGCGCCGCAACGTACCCGCTGAGAACCACCCACAGCTTCGAGACTCTGGTCATGTCATCGCCATCCTATGCGCCCCCGCATAGAAAGTGCAGATAAGGGACCAAGTTGTTAACCTCAAAGCGCCGTTAGGTGGCGTCCAGTGGAAAATTTCTGTTCTCGCCATCCAGTTTCTGGCTGAGGTGAGCGGCAATCAGTTTTCCATGGAAGCGGCCATTCTCAATGAATATTTCGCTGGTTCGCGACCCCGCCACGATCACGCCGGCAACATAGATCCCGGGAACATTCGATTCCAGATTTTCCGGATCGCAAACCGGACGAAGTTGCTCCGGAGAAAGCTCAATACCAACGCTGCGCAAGAAATCGTAATCCGGATGATACCCGGTGAGCGCGAATACAAAATCGTTCTTCAACCGAAGCAAGCCGGACGGAGTTCTCACCACCACAAAATCCGGTTCGATTTCCTGGACCGTGCTGTTGAAGTGTGCCGCGATCTGTCCCGCCTTAATGCGATTCTCTATATCCGGACGCACCCAATACTTGATGTGATTGTGCAGCTGCGCTCCCCGGTGGACCATGGTGACGCGCGCTCCGTGGCGCCATAAATCCAAGGCCGCCTCGGCCGCGGAATTCTTGCCGCCGATCACCACCACGTCGGTATCGAAATAAGGATGCGGCTCGCGATAGTAATGAAATGTTTTTTTCAGGTCTTCGCCCGGAATTTTCAACTCGTTGGCAAGATCGTAATAACCCGTAGCCATCACGATTTTGCGCGCGCGGTAGTCATGGATCGCATCGTTGCGATTGGTCGTCGTAACCCGAAAATCGCCGTCTTCACCCGTGATCGTCTTCACCCATTCGTATTGCCGGATGTTCAGCTGGTAGTGCTCGGCAACACGCCGGTAATATTCCAACGCTTCCTGCCGATTCGGCTTGGGCAACGCCGTAGTAAAAGGAATATCGCCAATTTCGAGCAACTCAGGCGTGGTGAAGAACACCATGTTTTGCGGATAGTGATAGATGGAATTGACCAGACAGCCCTTATCGATGATGAGGGATTTGAATCCAGCCTTCTGCGCCTCAATGGCACAAGCCATTCCAGTCGGTCCCGCGCCTACGACTAATACGTCGAACATCGACTCGGATTGCCTTGCTCGTTGGCTGCGGGGCTGCGTTTCCGGGATCCGCTGGGCAGAGATCGATTCGTTAGACAAACGATTAGCGGGCAGAACGGCTGGAGTCTTCATCACGTCTTATCGGAGGCGAAATAGAAGCGACAATTCTAGCAGAGCGCTGCTTTGGCGCGACGACAGCACGAAGAGAGCGCGACCAGCAGCGCCGGAGACAGTTCCCTACTTCTTAACGCAAACGGCGACGCCATCGCGGAGCGGCAAGATGGTAGTGAACAGATCCTTCGATTCGTAAATCAGCTTGTTGAATTCGAGGATCGCCTTGGTTGTCGCATCAGGGTTCGCCTGGCTGACCCGACCGCTCCAAAGCACGTTGTCAGTAATAAAAAGTCCACCGCTTCTAAGGCGCGGAAGGGCAAGACGAAACACTCGCGGATAGTCGATCTTGTCGATGTCGTTAAAAATAATGTCGTACGTTTCTTTTTCTTCCGAAAGAAATTCAAGCGCGTCGCCGACGCGAACCGAAATCCGCGAACTGACGCCGGCACGATCGAAGTATTGCCGGGCCTTCTCGGCTCGTTTCGGATCACCGTCGGTGTAAACGACGCGTCCACCATCGCCTACGGCGCGGGCCCACCAGATTGTCGAATATCCAATTGCCGACCCCATTTCAAACACCTTCTTGGCACCGCTGATCATCGCCAACTGATAGAGCACGCGGGCAACCGCGGGTCCGACGATGGCCACTTTGTTCTTCGTGGCGTCAGCCTCCATCTCGGCCAGCACTTCGTCGCGCGGAGGCAACATCGCGTAGAGATAATCTTCGACTTCAGGAACGGTAATTCCGCCCATGCGCCAATCAGTTCGAGCAGGTTGATCCGTCATGCATCTCCTATCATCTGTAAATGGAACGTAACCGTCGTCCTAAGAAATGGTCTGTCCAGGTTTCATCTCGAGCACCTGAACGCCCGGCACCAGCTTCTGCAACTCGCGAGGCGTTCCCGTAAGCACTGGGAAAGTTCCGAAATGCATGGGGATCACCGTCTCCGGCTGCAGCAATTTGCAGGCGTAAGCCGCCTCGCGAGGAGACATGGTGAAATGATCCCCGATCGGCAGCATCACGATCTTCGGAGCATAAAGATCGCGAATGATCGCCATGTCGCTGAACACGTTGGTGTCGCCCGCATGGTAAAACTTCACTCCGTTCGAGAATTCGAGAACGTAGCCGCAGGCTTCGCCGCCGTAAATAATCTCGTCGCCATCCTGAATTCCGCAGGAGTGCACGGCGTGCACCATCGTGATCTTCACGTCCGCAACAGTCTGCGTCCCGCCCTTATTCATCGGCGAAATCTGTTTGACGCCTTTCTTCTGCAGCCATGCGCAGAGTTCGAAAATCCCCACCGCGATCGGATTCAGCTTCTTGCCCACTTCAACCGCATCACCGATGTGATCGCCGTGCCCGTGAGTGCAGAGCAATACATCTGCCTTCTTGACGTTCTTTTCACTCTCTGGACACATCGGATTGCCCATAATCCAGGGATCAATGATCAGCGTCTTCCCTTCTGGCGTGACGACGCGAAACGTAGCATGGCCCAGCCACGTGAGTTGCATTCCTTTGAGATCCACGGACACACTCCAGGCGCGAAGTTGCGAACAAGCATTTTAGTGAGTCGGCAAGGGTCACGCAATGACGGCGCAACGAGCGAAACGAATCACAGCGAAAACGAGGTCGATTAATCCGTTTCGGCCATGCCGGAACTCGTGTATAAAATGGTGCACCATGCCCGAACTCAAAGTACTGCTGTCACGCGAAGCGATTGCGAAACGAGTCGCCGAACTGGGAAAAGAGATTGCGCGC
Source organism: uncultured Acidobacteriaceae bacterium (assembly GCA_963807725.1). Taxonomy (GTDB): domain Bacteria; phylum Acidobacteriota; class Terriglobia; order Terriglobales; family Acidobacteriaceae; genus Acidiflorens. Next base: position 847,347 of record CAWECL010000006.1, on the reverse strand, counting down.
GATTTCGAGGGCCAATCGATCATTCTCGTCGGCGTCCTGAAAGGCGCTGCTATTTTCCTGAGCGATCTTGCGCGTCAAATACCTCTCGACGCCACCTTCGATTTTATCGGAGTTTCCAGTTACGGCAGTCGCCCCACCGTCAAAGACGATCCGGCCGGCCACGCTGCCTGGGATTCTCTGGGCGAAGTCCGCTTGACCAAAGATATGGATAGTTCGATGACCGACCGAAACGTAATCCTGGTCGAAGATATTCTCGACACCGGTTTGACGTTGAACTACATTTCAAAGCTGGTGCTCGCGCACCGGCCGAAGTCCCTGCGCATCGCCGCGCTGCTCGATAAGCCGTCGCGCCGCAAACAGCCGATTGCCGCGCAATACATCGGCTTTACCATCCCAGACGCCTACGTAGTCGGCTATGGCCTGGACTACGCAGAGCGCTACCGCAATCTTCCGGATGTTTGCGTTCTGGAGAATCTCTAGAACAGTGGTTGCCGATAAATGGCCAGCGGTTTGTAAATCGCGGCCGTTTCGGAGGTTTTGCTTTTCCACTAATCGCCAATCGTTTATCAACAATCACTGAATTTCTCCGCTGCTATGATGGAGGCTGTGAAAACGCCCACCACGCCCACATTACGTCCTTCCGAGGTGGAACCGCTTCTGCTTGAGGTGGCCGACGTGGTCAACACCACGCTCGACCTGGAAACCACCCTGCGCCGCGTCGCCGAACTGGTACGCAAAGTCATCGACTATGAAATTTTTGCCATCCTGTTGCTGAACGAGCAGCGCCAGGAATTGTATGTGCGCTTCAATGTTGGCTACCCGGAGCACGTCGCCGAGAAACTGCGCGTCAAAATGGGCCAAGGCGTTACCGGACGTGCCGCCCAGACTCGACAGGCCGTCCTCGTAGCCGATGCCACGCAAGAGGATTTCTACCTCCCGGCGCTTCCTAATGTGCATTCAGAATTGGCGATCCCGCTGATCGTCAAGAATCGTGTGATTGGCGTTATCGATCTGGAAGCGACACAGAAAGGATACTTCACCGAAGAACACAGCCGTTTGTTGACGCTGATCGCTTCGCGTATGGCGATCGGGATCGAGAATGCGCGACTCCACACACGCATCACGCGTCAGGCTCGAACTCTTCTTTTGCTGAATGAAATTGCCCGCGAGCTGACATCGATTTTAAATCTCGATGAACTTCTGAAGCGGGTCGCCCAATTGCTCAATCGGCTCATCGACTATCAAATGTTCAGCATTCTTCTGGTGGATGCGTCGGGAGAAAAGTTGCAGCATCGCTTCTCGCAACGCTTTGAAGAAAGACTGCACCTGAAGCACGATATCCCGCTCGGCCGGGGAGTGGTCGGCTATGCAGCCCAAGCCAAAGAAGCTGTGCTGGTGCCGGATGTCAGCAAGAGCGAGCGCTACATCGCGACGAATCCCGAGACGCGTTCGGAGCTGGCGGTTCCGCTGATTTATCAGGAAAAAGTAATCGGCGTACTCGATCTGGAGCACACGCGCAAGAATTATTTTACCGACGACCACAAGCGAACCCTGACCACCCTTGCAGCGCAGTTAGCCATCGCGATTGAAAATGCGCGCTTGTACGAAGAGATTGCGCGGCAAGAGCAGCGCCTGGAACGCGATATGGCGTTGGCGCGCGAGTTGCAGTTCCGCTTGCTCCCACATTCGCGTCCCAAGATGCAACATCTCGAAGTGGAGGCGAAATTCGTTCCTGCGCGCGCCATCGGCGGAGATCTCTACGATTTCGTCCCCTATTCCCTGTCGCGTCTCGGGATCGCCATCGGCGACGTGAGCGGCAAAGGCGCGCCCGCCGCCATTTATGCCGCGCTCGTCAGCGGTATTCTGCGTTCCCATGCGCCCATTGAACCCGGACCGGCGGAAATGCTTTCGGCTGTGAACCTTTCGCTCGCGGAGCGCCGCATTGCTGCGCAGTTTGTATCGATCATCTACGCGGTTTGGGATGACGAGAAGCGCACGCTGCTGGTCGCGAATTCCGGATTGCCGAAGCCTATCTATTGTCACGACGGCAAGATTGAGATGATCGAAGTAACCGGATTGCCCCTTGGCCTGTTCGACGAAGCGGACTACGACGAAGTGAGTTTCAAGGCAAAACCTGGCGATCTCTTCGTCTTCATCAGTGACGGAATTCTGGATGCGAGAAATCGGCATGGTCAGTCCTTTGGGCAGGAGCGCCTGGAGGCAATCGTCGCGGGCTGCGCGACCAAATCGGCGGACTGCGCGGTGAATGAAATCTTCAAAGCAGTGACCGAGCACGCCGCAGGTGTCGAGGCATTCGACGATCAGACGGTCGTTGCGATCAAAGTGAAACCTGGTCCGAGCAAACGCAAGTGAGGCGGGCGCACGGAGCAGAATTGTTACGTCCTCCAGCATTTGCCTATCACGCCAAAGCTGGCCAGGAGAGCCAAGACCTTTACTGCGAAAAAGTGGCGCTCGCAAGCCTGGCAAAGAAGTGCGGAACTCCGCTCTACGTCTATTCAGCTGAGATGATTCGGACCCGCGTGCATGCGTTCAAGCATGCCTTTCGCGCTGTTCCGCATACGATCTGCTATTCCGTCAAAGCCAACTCGACGCTCGAAATTCTGCGTTTGCTGGCCAGTGAAGGCGCAGGCTTCGACGTGGTTTCAGGCGGAGAACTGGAACGCGTGCTTCGCGCCAACCGAGAGGCAGCGAAGAAAGTCGTATTCTCCGGAGTAGGAAAAACGGCAGCGGAAATGGAGCTCGCGCTGCGCTCGGGAATATTGCTCTTTAACATTGAAAGCGCGTCGGAATTGAAGTTGCTCGGGGCAACGGCAGCTCGGCTCAAGAAATACGCTTCGATTGCGGTGCGGGTGAATCCCGACGTCTCCGCAAAAACGCATCCTTACATTTCGACTGGACTTCATCAACATAAGTTTGGCGTGCCGATTTCTGAAGCTCGAACTCTCTATCGAGAGGCAGTTAAGCATCGATATTTGAAGGTAGCCGGAGTGAGTGTCCACATCGGCTCGCAGATTACCGCCGTCGGTTCCTTTCGAGCGGCCCTCGCGCGGGTAGCCGATCTCATCCGTCAACTTCGCCAGCAAGGCCACGACATCCGCTACATTGACGCGGGCGGAGGGCTGGGGATTTCTTATCAAGGCTCGCAGGATAATTTCGAGAAAAGAGTGGAGGCGTACGCAAAAGCTGTGATCGGCCCGCTGCGAGGAATGAACCTGCATTCGCTGCTCGAACCGGGTCGCGCCATCGTCGGATCCGCAGGAGTATTGCTAACGCGAGTCTTATACCGTAAAACGAATCATCGGAAACGTTTTTTGATCGTCGACGCCGCCATGAACGATCTCTTGCGTCCTTCCCTGTACGGTGCATTTCACGAGATTGTGCCGGTGCAACGGACGGACAGCCAAACCGAGACGACGGACGTTGTAGGGCCCATCTGCGAAACGGGTGACTTCTTTGCCCGAGGGCGAAGACTCCCGCGCGTCGGCGAAGGTGATCTGTTGGCGATTCTCGACGTCGGCGCCTACGGCTCGGTGCTGGGGTCGAACTACAATACGCGCGGCCGGGCGGCCGAGATCCTGGTCGATGGCAACAAGGCGAAGGTAATCCGCAGACGAGAGACGTTACAGGACCAACTGAAGATGGAAAACTGAACGATCGCCTTCACTACAGGGACTCCAGAAAGTTAGTCACCGCGCGCAATACCGGATCAGGCTGTTGGATGAAGAGCGCGTGTCCCAGATTACGAAACTTCACATGCGCATGATGCGGCAATACTGTCGTGGCCAGTGCAACATCGGCATCAGACATCAAGCCGCCTAATTCTGGCGTCGCTTGCAGAAGCAATGTCGAACAAGTAATACCGCGCAGAATCGTCTCACCGTCCCAGCCTTGCAGGGCCGAGCCATCGACCACCATGTCGTAGGTATCAGGGTCGGCGTTCTGCACGCAGCGCGCCCAGGAAAGCAAATAGGCCTCGTCGTTGCCGGGAAATTCTCGTATCTGCACGAATTCATCTTTGCCGGGAACTGGCAGCACGATCTTTCCGATTCCGTGCGCGATCTGTTCGACCGATCCGCCTTTACGCGCCAGGTCGCGAAGTCCGGAAAACAGAGCGCTGTACATGGGATGATGCACGCGTCTTACGACAATCCGGTTGTCGCCAAGAATCAGAGCGCGGACTAAATCCTGATGGCGCGAGGCCACCAGCATGCCAACCATGCCACCGAGCGAATGGCCGAAGATGACCGCGGGAGCAGAAACCCGCTCGCGCAGAAACCCGGCGATATCTTCTGCATACTGCGCGCCCATGTATCGGCGCGCCACGTGAGTGGACTTGCCATGTCCCCGCAAATCCACGGCAAAGATTTGCCAGCGCAGGCTCAGGGCCGGAATCAGCGGAAGAAATACCTGCCAGCGCCGTCCGAGGCCGTGCAACAAGACCAGCGGAGGACCATTCGCGGGTCCTTCCGCGTAGTTCAAGCGCACTTCTCCGGTATCGAATGTCTGTTCCAGCAAACCTGGATGCGTTTCGTTCACGGAATCTTTTCTCGGGCCGCTCATCGCGTGCAGCGTAAAGTCCAAACGCGAGGATTATCGTTCTCCCCACTTCAGTTTGGTGGCGAGCACTTCAAAAAATGTTTTCTGGAAACGTAAGAGCTTTGCTGGATGCTCGGCCCTGACGCAGCGCACGATATCGCCGTCGCGCACCGGCATGCCGATCTGTCCGTCGAGACTCAAGTACGCTTCTTCTTGCCCAGTCTTGACTTGAATGTCGATCTCGACGGTGTCGCACACTACTACCGGACGATGCGTCAATCCATGCGGTGAAACGGGCGTGATGACAAAGGCATTTACATCCGGCTTGAGGATGGGGCCTCCTGCTCCGAGGGAATAGGCGGTCGATCCCGTAGGCGTGGCGATGATCAGAGCATCGGCTTTGTAACTGGAGACAAACTCGGAATCGACAAAAAGTTCGAAATGGTTCAAGCGCGCGATAGCGCTTTTGCTGACGACGAGTTCATTCAAGGCAATGTGGGTGGTGACCGTCTCGCCGCCGCGGATCAGCGAACAACTCAACATGGAGCGGCTGTCGACCATGTAGCGTTCTCTTTCGATGGCCTCCAGCGCGGGATACAGGTCGGCCAGTTGGAGCTCGGTCATGAACCCGAGCGTTCCGAGGTTGACACCTAGGATTAATGTTCCGACTTTCGCGACCGCGCGCGCCGCCGAGAGCAGAGTACCGTCCCCACCCAGCACCAGCGCCAGGTATGGCGAGCTTTTGCCCAGCTCGCTCCGCGCCATTACGTTGGAGGCCGGGAAATAGGCAGTGCTTTCCCGATCGAATACCAGCAAGTAGCCGCGCTGCTGCAACCACTTTTCGAGGGCGGGCAACACTTCGGCAAGCTCGGGGCGTCCCGGCTTCGAGATGATGGCAACGGTTTTCTGCTCAACTGGTCTTTGGGGAAGTTCGGGCATGTCTGATTCGGGCATGTATCGGGAGGTTTCCGTTGGTTCGCCTGGTAACGATTCGCCTTGTAAAAATGATTCTGACTTCGGACTTCGGAGTTTCGATTGTACAGAATCAGCGGACAGCAAGCTGCGAAAACACAGCGTGGAGCAGGAATTCACGATTGCCTTCTCCGCCGAGAATCGGAGACTCGATGGCTTCGGCGTGCTGACCACCGAGCGCTACAAGCGATGCCTCTACTTTCGCCACCGCCGCTTGCTGCGCCTGTTCGTCGCGCACGATTCCACCTTTGCCCACTAATTCCCTACCGACTTCGAACTGGGGTTTTACCAGCACGACTATCTCGTGGGCGGACGAAGCTGCGCGAATGACGGCGGGAAGCACCAGCGTGGCGGAGATGAACGAGACGTCCATGGCGATGAAGCGGATGGGATCGGGTTCAGGCTTGGCAAGTTCGAGATCCGCACGCTCGAGATAGCGAGCGTTGGTCTTTTCCAACAACCGGACGCGGGGATCTTTGCGCAGTCCAAAATCCATCTGCCCGTATCCTGTATCTACGGCGATTACCTTAGCGGCGTCGTGCTGCAACATGCAATCGGTGAATCCCCCGGTGGATGCACCGACGTCGAGGCAAGTTTTGCCGCGGAGATCGATGTGCCAGTGTTCGAGAGCTCTCTCCAACTTGAGGCCGCCGCGGCTGACGTAACGCAAATCCTCGCCCAGTAGTCGCACCACCGCTGCGGAGTCGATCGACGCACCTGCTTTTTCCATCTTCTGCTCGTTGACCAGCACCTTTCCGGCTAGGATCAACGCCTGAGCACGTTCGCGCGAGGGAGTTAGTCCCCGCTCTACTAGTAATTTGTCGAGGCGTGTTTTCACGAGATCAGATTTTCTGGAAGTGGTCACGCGTCTAGCACCCGATGCAGTGCAGAACGTTGAACCATAGTTGTTAACAGGAGGTTACAAGATTAAGTTCCCGGTTTTCCACAAACTTTTCCTCGGTGGTGTTGAAAACTCCGGCGCAAAAAATCTTGGGCCGCATGTGATCCGAAAAATTTGACGGCAACAAAAAGCCGCCCAAACGGGCGGCTCCATGTTCGCTGAGAATGTTTGGAATTAAAACTCGCCGCCGATTAGCCGGCAACTTCTTCCAGAGTCTTTTCGTCGATGTCAAAATTCGCGTGCACATTCTGCACGTCGTCGTTATCATCGAGCGCTTCCATCAGGCGGATCATCTGTGCCGCCTGCTGCCCTTCCAGCTTGATGTAGGTATCGGGCACCATAGCCACACTCGAGGAAGCAGGCGTGATACCGGCCTTCTTCACAGCCTCAAGAACGGCTTCATAAGCGGAAGGCTCGGTCAGGATTTCCCAATTCTCGCCCTCGTCCACCAAATCCTCGCCGCCCACCTCGAGGATGATATTCATTAAATCGTCTTCCTTCGCCGCCGACTTCGGGATAACAATGTCACCCTTCTTGTGGAACATATAAGCAACAGCGCCCGCCGCCGCCATGTTGCCATTGTTTTTTCCGAACACGTGGCGGATTTCGCTCACCGTGCGGTTGCGGTTATCGGTCGAGATTTCCGCGAGCAGCGCCACACCGCCAGGACCGTAGCCTTCCAGAGTAAATTCTTCGTAGGTCAGGCCGGGAAGTTCGCCGGTTCCGCGCTGGATCGCGCGTTTGATGTTGTCGGCCGGCATGTTCTCGGCTTTCGCGGCGAGGATCGCGGTGCGAAGACGGGGATTCATATCAGGATCGCCACCCGATTTCGCTGCCATCGCGATTTCCTTGATCAGACGGGTGAAAATCTTGCCGCGCTTGGCATCGAGCGCGCCTTTTTTGTGCTTGATTGTTGCCCACTTAGAATGGCCGGACATGGTTCTACCTCATCTCGAAAGATCTTAAATTGCGCTGATTCTCGGAATTTTTGAATCCGCCCGCGGAGGAAATCACAGGATCAGCCTCGACGTAAAACGTTCAGGCGAAACGGAATTATAGCATGGGGGCCAATCTGCCCTCGACTTCTCGTACACGCTCTGCTCTACCCTGAAGTCATCACCGAGTCACTGCCGGGTATGTAATTGCATGAGGTACTCTTTGTTGGGAATATTCAATGACTGCAAGCGATCTCGGCCGCCAACTCGTCGAACTCGAGGCCTCCCGTTTCGCTTTCGCTCCCGGCGCGACGGCTCGTGTCGTCAGGCTGCTGAAACAGCTTGAATCTCGAGACTTTCCCGATCCGCGCACGCTCATTCGGTTCCACGAAACGTTGCTTTTTCTGCGCGCCTTTCCTCAAGGACCGGCCGTGGTTCGCGCCACCGAGCGCATTCTCAATAATTTCCACAAGAAGGTTGAGGTTTTGCGCAAAGTCGGCGCTGACATGGACGACTTCGATACCTTCGAAGACTCGGGAATCGCTGGCACAGAGATGGAAGACACACTCAGCTTTGATGTTGCCCGTTGGCTCATCCAGCGCATGCCGCGCCGAGTTGAAATCGCGTGGGAAAACTACGAACCGGGACGGGAATTGGGCACCACCGGCCCGCGTTTCATTCCGTTGCTCGAAGACGACGCGTACGTTGAGGCCGATACGCCCTGGCGCGAATGGCTGGAGGCGACAGGAGGAAAAAACAGTTCCACGCCCGCCTGGCTGATTTCGCGTTTCGAACAATTGCCACTGCCGCCTCAACAGAAAGCTGAACTATACGAATCGTTGCGCGTGCCTTTGCGTTGGAAATTGGAAAACTCCGCCATAACGCGGACGCGAAACTGGAAGCCGGTTCGCAGCATTTTTTACCACAGCGAACCTCTCATCAGCCGCAGCCAGGTCTCGCTGGCAACCGAATTGGCGCGTCGTCCTCCGGTATTAAAGAAGCTTTCGCGTCGGGCAGGCGAACAAATCATCGGCCTGATCCGCGAGGTGATGCTCGTCCGCTATCGCGAACTCTACGGCACCACGCTGGGCGATCCCGCGTCAGTAGTGCAAGCGGATGTCGGACGCGGAGTAACGATTTATCTCTGGAACCTTCCGCCTGACCGGCGCCTGCCGCTGCGCGCTTACGTCGCTGGACTGACGCTGAAAAACGGTGTGCCGATTAACTACATCGAGTCCATCGGACTCTGCGAGTGGATGGAAGTCGGCTTCAACACTTTTTACACCTTTCGCGGCGGCGAGGCGGGATGGATCTACGCACAAGCTTTGCGCTGTCTCTGTCACCTGATGGGAACGACATGTATCTCGGTCTATCCGTATCAATTGGGTAAGGACAACGACGAAGCTATCGAATCGGGCGCTTTCTGGTTCTACCGCAAGCTGGGATTTCGTCCGGGACGGGCCGATCTTCGTGAACTGGTGGAGCGCGAAGAGAAGAAAATCGCTGCCGATCCAAAATACCGCACGCCGGCTCGCACGCTGAAGCGCCTTGCGTCCGAGCACGTCTTCTACGAACTGCCCGGAAGCGAGGTGGGAGCGTGGGATCGGTTTTCCACCCGTAACATCGGATTCCGAGTGAATCGGCAGATGGCGCGAGATTTTGGCGGAGATGGCCTTCGCATGCGCGAACGTTCGACGCGCAGGCTCGAGAAAATGTTGGATGTCAAAACGACCTCATGGAAGACCCTGGACAGAGGAGCCTTCGAAACTTTCGCGCTCGTCTTGCAGCAAGTGCGCGGACTCGGCGATTGGAACCGAGAGGAGAAGAAAGCCTTGTTGCAAGTCATTCGCGCCAAATCGAAGCCCGACGAAATGCTCTATCTCCATTTCACCCAAGGGCATCAGCGGCTGCGAAATGCTTTGTTGAAACTGGGATCATAGCGAACCGTTACGACCACATTAGCCCCTCGAATCATCCACCCGGGGTCGTGCTCTGGGTGCGTCTCGCTTTGTACGCATAAAACACCGCCAGTAGCGGAGGCGCCAGCAGAAATCCCCAGAACGGAATGACAAAGCCGAGCACCAGAGGCGCGAGAATCGACGCCCACATCGGTACGCGTGTGACGCGTCGCATGATGTACGGCTGGAGGAGGAATCCGTCTACCACCACGATCAGCGCATACAGAATGCAGACGTAGAGGGGGTGCTCCCAATCATTCCAGCGTAGAGCGGCGGCCAGCACCGGGCCCAGCAATCCAAGAATGGGGCCAAAGTGCGGGATGATCTGCACTACAGCCGCCAACAGCGCCCAGAGCGGAGCCCAGGGCACACCGATGATCCACAGGCCAAGCAACCAGAGGAAGCCTGTCGCTATTGAGTCCTGTAATTGTGCAATGGCCCAATGCTTTAGAGCCGAGGCGGTGATTCGGACATGATCGCGTGTCGTCACTGCGTGGTCTTCGCTACGAGGCAACGGCTGAAAACGCTTGGGCGAACTTTGCCGGCAAGGTGGGCGTTCCGCCCGCTTGCGAGCAGACGAATCGCGCTACTTCATTGGCGATGGAGTTGATTTCATCCAGGTCCATTTTGCTAAGCAAGCCCATGACCAGTGCGGCGGTGAACGAATCGCCGGCACCGACGGTATCGACCACCTTCACCGGACGCGACGCACAGTCCGACCATCGCGCCTTGTCGCCCTGGTTCTGATAGAGCAGACTACCCTTCGGACCTCGCGTCAGGGCGACCAGTCGCAAACCGAAAGTCTGCGCGAGTCCCTCGATCAGATTTTCAGGCGAGCCACTCAGTGCGAACATATCAGCGAGCACCGGTAGTTCGTCGTCGTTCAACTTCAGCACGTTCGAGAATTGCAGCGATTCCTCGATCACGGGCCGCGAATAAAACTTCTGGCGAAGATTGATGTCAAACACTCGCAAGCTATCCGCCGGTGTTGTTTTAACGATTTGCTGAATCGCTGAACGCGACTGTTCGCACCGCTGGGCCAAGCTGCCGAAACAAATTGCATCCGCCTCTCGTGCGACTGTAAGCGCTTTCTCGGTGGCCGCGATGTAATCCCACGCCACGTTCTGCTGCACCGTGAAGTGGGCCAACCCGTTCCCAGAGATTTCGACTTTAACCGTCCCGGTCGGGGCGGCGTCGTCAATCTGCACCGACTGATCGGACAAGCCCATGCCGCGAAAACGCCGGATGATTTCGCGGCCGTTGTCATCGTCACCGACGCGCGTGATGACCTCGGCCTGCGCGCCCAGGGCGTGCGCGTGATAAGCGAAGTTGGCGGGAGCTCCACCGAGCTGGGGGCCGGTGAGCAGTAAATCCCACAGCACTTCTCCGAGGCCGACGACGTTAAAGTTCATGGCGAAACTCATCTCAATTTAGACAATACTTATTCAGACAATGCCCAAATGCTTTTGGATTTGCTCCAGTGGCACACCCTTCGTCTCCGGCACCATGGTCTTGACCCATATCAGTTGCAAAACCATCATGCAGGCGAAAAATGCGAACACATAACCGGGTGAAAAACTGGAAACCATGCGCGGAAAAAACGTCGTCAGCAACGCGGCAAAAATCCAATGGGTGAAGCTGCCCAATGCCTGCCCCTCGGCGCGATGGCGATTGGGAAAGATCTCGGAAATGAATACCCAGATCACCGCTCCCTGGCCGACTGCGTGGGCGGCAATGAAGGCGAAGATACACGCGGGTACGATTGAGTAGTGTTGTGTAAAAAATGCCCATGCCACCAGGCCGAGTGAAGCGATGTATCCGAACGAGCCGATGAAAAGAAGCGTGCGCCGGCCCAAACGGTCAATCAGCCACAGTCCAACGAAAGTGAAAACGAGATTAGTGACGCCGATGCCGATCGACTGCAGCAGCGCGGCCTTTGCGCCCAGTCCGGTGAGTTCGAATATTCGTGGAGCGAAATAGAGAATCGCGTTAATGCCCGACATCTGATTAAAGAACGCGATCAGGATGGCGAGCAGGATTGGCTTCTGCAGGCGTCGCGTCCAGAAATGTCCAGCCGACACTTTTTCAGACGATGCCGCGATAATTTCGTTCGCCTCGGCTTCGATCTCCGCCTTCGAAGCTTCGGGCTGAATCCGTTGAAGAACTTCCATGCCGCCCTTACGGTCACCTTTCCTGCTCAGTAGCCAGCGCGGGCTTTCGGGAAGCCCGAGGCAAAATATCGCATAAAGGAGGGACGGGAACGCCGCTACACCCAGCATCCAGCGCCAGGCGTTTTCTCCTATTCCAGCGAGCAACGCGTTGGACACGAACGCGATGAGAATGCCGAAAACAATGTTGAACTGAAACATGCCGGCGAGCCGGCCGCGATATTTGGGCGGCGCAATTTCGGAAATATACAACGGCGCAACCACGGTCGAGATACCGATACCCAGACCTCCGATGACCCGGGCCACGATGAACATCGAAACGTTTGTCGCCAAGCCAGAACCGACGGCGCCGACAAAATAAAGAACGCCGATCCAGAGCAGAGTGGCTTTGCGCCCAAAGCGGTCAGCCGGCCATCCGCCGATCAGCGAACCAACCACGGTGCCGTAGAGTGCCGAGGCCATGGCGATCCCGTGAAGGCCGGAACTTAATCCCCAAAGCGATTGAATGGTTTTCTCCGCGCCGGAAATCACGACAGTGTCAAAACCGAAAAGAAATCCCGCGAGGGCGGACGTGAGCGACCAGAAGAAGACACGACCATTCATAGATTGGGTGACTCGACGATTGGATGACTCGACAAACGCATCTCACAATAACCGCATCACGCCAGACGCGCAAGACGCAGACGCGTCCGCGTGAGGGCTCGTGAACTTGAACCGTGCCGTTTGACCGTGTATAAACACTAAGGCGCGCCCATCGGATCAGGTGTTAAAATGAAGCGTTCCGGCGTGTGCCGCGCAGACTTCGAATACCCCTCGGCCGGTCTGCAAGAAATTGATTTCAAAGCGGAAGTGGTGGAACTGGCAGACACACCATCTTGAGGGGGTGGCGCCGAAAGGCGTGGGGGTTCAAATCCCCCCTTCCGCACCATCGCACTAATAATAACGACGGCTTGTTGGCTGATCTCTTAAGTTGACCATCGCAGCTTGTCGGATTCGAGCTTCGGCTCCCTTGGAGTTTTTTGCATGTGGGTAACGGTACTGATCACGATCGTTCACGTAATCGTTTGCTTCTTTCTGATAGCCGTGGTGTTGTTACAGAGTGGTAAGAGTGGCGACCTTGCTGCGGCCTTCGGCGGGCAGGGTAGCCAGACCGCCTTTGGTCCGCGCGGCGCGGCCTCGGTTCTTTCCAGGGCGACGACTTGGTCCGCGATCATTTTCATGCTCACGTCGATCACCCTTTCGATTTTCGCAGCGCGGAAAACCGGACCGGCATCCGTTTTATCAGGAGTGAAGCCAGCCCAGACAAAATCTCAACCGGCTACTCCCGCTCCAACGGCGCCGCCAACCGTTCCGCAGAATCAGGCGCCCACTCAGAAGTAAGAGTGCAGGTCTCAGGTTTAAGGTTTTAGGTCCCAGCAGAGCGGGTATTTATTCCCACACCGATTTTCGTGAGACCTGACACCTGAGACTATCCCTTCAAGAACGGATTCTCCACCCGTTCTTCTCCGATTGTCGTTCGCGGGCCATGGCCTGGAATCACGACCGTATCGTCGGGCAACGCCATTACGCGATCCCTCAAAGAACGAATGATCTTCTCGAACGACCCTCCGGGGAGATCGGTACGTCCTATGCTTCGGGCGAATAGAGTGTCGCCGGCGATCAGCAATTTTTCCGCAGGAAAATAAAGGCAGACGCTGCCCTCGGTGTGGCCGGGAGTGTGGAGCACAGTCGCATTCAATGTCCCTGCATGCAGAGAATCGCCATCGGCAACGCTCGCTTCAATTGCGACTTCGCCGGGCGTCGTCATGCCCAACCATGATGCCTGCACGTCAAGCATTTTGAGCAAGGCGTAATCGTTCTGATTGAGCAGGATGGGAGCGCCCGTCGCCGCTCGCAATTTCATGGCTCCGCCAACGTGGTCGATGTGCGCGTGGGTAATGATGATCTGCTTCACTTCCAGTTTATTTTGGCGAATGATGGCGAGGACGTCTTCGATGTCGTCACCCGGATCGATAACCATGGCTTCGTGCGTGGTCTCGTCGCCGATGATCGAGCAATTGCATTGCAGCGGCCCAACGGGCAGGATTTTGTGAATCATGCTTTCATTCTCGCTCAGTGGCCTGGAAGTCAGGCGCTTGGTGGGGAGGTTGATTGTGTAAATGGATTCCCCTTAAACGGTAAGCACAACAAACAGGTGTATATTGTTGCCTTCCGGACTCTGGCCCAGCATAGGCTGGCTTACTGTTTTTAGTATTTTCAACGACTTGGACTATACATAAAACCGTAGATTCCGCCCATGATTAGTTGTAAGCAGCAGATATATCACGGGTTATGCCGTAGCACCTTTGGAATGTCAGTTGCTGTGACGAACAGTTACGGAGTTTTGCGATTACGCGACCCAGCCGGTACGGGGAAACAATAACCGAGAACCAACTTCTAAGGAGCGACTCCATGAGGACTTGTTTTACCGAATCTACACGAATCATCGCTGCGGTGCTGGCATGTTTGCTGTTCGCCTTCTTGACCGGCTGTAGCAGCACGCACGTGGCACCGGTCCCAGTGGTTACAGCGGTGAGCGGAGGTGGGCAAAGCACCACGGTTGATACCCCCTTTGCAGCCCCCTTCGTGGCGACGGTAACGATCAATGGGCAGCCAGCGACCGGCGTGGCGGTGGTTTTCACAGCCCCGGCTGATCCGGGTTGCACATTCGAGAACGGAAGTATTGACCCGAACGGAGTAGAGACGGAGACGGATATCACCGATTCCACCGGCACCGCGACTTCGTCCATCTGCACGGCCGATACGGTGTCTGGGTCCTACATCGCTGGCGCCGCTACCCTTCCGGCAGCCGGAGTCACATTTCCGGTCTCGAATATGTCAGGGCCGCCAGCTACGATCACTGCAGCCAGCGGAACCCCACAAAGCGCGGAGGTTGACACCGCATTTGCTGATCCGCTCGTAGCCAACGTCCTCGATGAATTCGGAAATCCGGTGTCCGGCGCCTCGGTCACATTCACCGCTCCAGGTGGAGGAGGCGTAGTTCACGGCGGAGAGCCGCCGAGTGGCACCTTCGCTACTAGTGGAACAGCCCAGGAAGTCGATACTACCGACGCGAACGGCAACGCCACTTCGTCCACTTTTACGGCCAATGACGCGACGGGTACTTACAATGTGACTGGCGTGGTGACCGAACTTGATCCGGTCGACTTTGCTCTGACCAACACCGACGACGGTGGTGTTCGCAAGCAAAAGTAAGATCGATACGGTCCTCCAACTTAAGTCTGCAAGCGGCGCACTTCGGTGCGCCGTTTGTTTTGCTGATGCTTTTCCGACCGAAGCTAAGAGCCGGTCTTGACCAAAAGTTGCCTCCGAAACTCAGTTGCCAACGATGGCGCTTTGCGAACGCAGTGTCCGGCTCGCTGAACGGATTCACGCACCGCCTCCACATGCCGACCGGTGATACCGGCGATTTCGTCGAAAGAAAAGCCTTCAATCCCGTAGAGAAGAAAAGCTTCGCGGTCGGCGCGGTCAGCGCCGCGGAGAGCGCTCTGCACCAACGCAATCATTTCGTCGGAGTAAGCCACCTGTTCAGGCGTGGAGACGCGCCTGTCTGGAATCGTGCTTTCGCGGGTCCAACCCTCGTCGGGCTGATGAAATTGCAATCCAACTTCGTCGGAGGCCTTCACATTCTGGGGTCGGCGGCTGTCTTCGAGATGAACGTTTCCAGGAGCGTCCAGCCCATCAAGGTGTCTAGTCATCTCTTTCATGGCTTGCAGGGCAAGGTGATAGAGCCATGGCTCGAGGGACAGTTTTTCAGGACGGTCATGGTCGCCGAGAGCGCGGGCGATGGCTTCGTTCACAACCTCGGAGGTCAAGATACTATCGTCGAGAATCTCATCATCGGTGCGGCGGAAATAAAGCTCCCGGTCCACGAACCGTTCGAGCCGCCCAAGATTCGCATTCACATAGGCACCGATATCGTCGACCGAGATCGTTGGCGGAAGAACCGCTGCGAGCGTCTGCTCGAACGGCACCCCTGGTACGACGGACTTCTGGCCCGGTTGTTCGGGTGATCCTCCACGCCAGTGCCGCCATTTGTGGCTGGAGCGGAGTAATTCTTTATGCCGTCCGATCTGCTGCACGAGTTCGTCAAACGCCGCCTTGATCGCCGCAGTCGGCTTCGGAGCTTTTTTTTGGGCCGTCAGCTGACCCGACGGTAAGCGCAGATTCAACGAGACGAGCGTTCCCTCGCGCGCCGAATTCTGATCGACGACGGCTTTCAGATGCACTAATTCAGGCCGGAACACCTGCAGGCGATTCTGTATTTTCTCAATCTGGTGGTTGATTTCTTTTTCGATGTTGGGAGTCTTATGAACTTTATAACTGACGTGGACATTCATGTTCGCGCCTCGGACGCGGGAAGAAAGAACCCGTGAAGCTGCGGTAGCCGACCACAGAAATTGTACACCCGCGGAAAATGAAAACGCTATCAGCTACAAGCGCGTCACCCGACGCTATTTGACATAGACCGAATCCCTCGTCAATTCTTCCGGCATCGCGACCGGGAACGGGGGAAACTCATGTGAGACTCCTTTAAACATCGGCACCGTTACCTCCGATCGACGAGTGCCGTCGTGGACGGCAATCTTATGCGGATTCCCTTCCGAGTATCCCTCCCACAGCGATACGCCAGCGTAGGCACCGTCTTTTCGCAGAATGTAGTACGTCATGTCGATGAACTTCAGCTTCGTCATGTCGTTGTCGTAATTGCGCGCTATGCGCTTGAGCGCGTCCATTCCCGCCTCGAGCGGCGACATACCGTGGCGCATATTTTCAATAATGGTGTGGGCTCCGGCGACTTTGATATTTTCTTCTCCGCTGCCTGTCGCGCCGGCCGAACCTATGTCCTGATCGGTATAGCAACCGGCACCGATGATCGGTGAGTCGCCACAGCGTCCGGGAAGTTTGAAGGCGAGACCGCTGGTAGTCGTGCAACCCGATATTTCGCCCTTGTCGTTCAGGGCCGAACAATGAATCGTTCCCGTTGGCGGAGATAAAACCCGCCGGAGCGCCGCCCTGCGGAATTCCGGTTCGATGCCAAGTTCGGCGGCGCGCTCGTCCAGCCGGCGGATTCGTTGCTCCCAAAGTTCAGATTGCGGAGATGTCGTCGGCACTGGCGGCTTCCAGTGGGGATCGGCGAGTCCCGGTCCCCACCAGTCATTCGTCGATTGGGTTTCCTTCCAAAGCAGCCAGATTTTTCGCGAACGTTCGGTCAGTAGATTTTCGCGCGGAAAGCCCATGGCCACGGCGAATCGTTCCGCGCCTTCGCCGACCAGCATGACGTGACCGGTGTGCTCCATGACCGCTTTCGAAACCAGCGAAACGTTCTTGATGTTGCGAACACCGCCCACCGATCCGGCGCGCCGCGTAGGACCATGCATGCAGCAGGCATCGAGTTCCACGACTCCTTCTTCGTTGGGAAGGCCGCCTAATCCAACGCTATCGTCGTTGGGATCGTCTTCCGGTCCCTTTACGACTCGGAGAGCAGCGTCAAGCGTGTCCCCTCCAGCTTTCAGAAAAATGAAAGCGTCCTCGATATACTTGATGCCGTTGTTGGCTGAGACGATGATCGGGCGTTTGCCCTGCTGCGACGCATCGAACTTGCCCGCACTCTGCCCACTGGCGCCAGACGCGTTGACCTTAGCGGCTAAGGACGCAGCAACCGCGGAACCGATGAAGCCACGACGTGTGATGGACATGATCCCTCGTACGTTTGAACCCGCGAGAATAGCACGAGCGACGGGCGCAGCAGGGTTCTTTCATTTGGCTATCACCGGCAGCAATCGCGCGACGCCTTCCCGAAAATCAGCTGGCTCCGTAATCACGCTCAACACCAAGTGACCTTCATTTGGAAAATCGTAGAAGTGTCCCGGATGCACACTCACGCCTGCCGTCTTCAACACTCGGATGGCGAGTTCTTCGTCACTCTCAATCACCGGGACACGAAGGACGACGTACCATCCGCCTTCGACTTGCAGCCTGGTGCACGCTGGAAAGCTCGCCAGCTGCCGGTCGAGCTCGGCTAGATTGACGCGCAAACGGTCGAGCAGAATCGGCTGAATCTGCTTGCGCTGATCGAGCAGCACAGACGCAGCCATCTGCACCGGAGCGTTCATAGAAAGAAAAGTGTCGGCGATGATTTCAAGACGAGCTCCGGCTTCGGCAACCATTTCTTTCGGGCCGCTCGTCGCGACCCAGGCAAGTTTCATTTGCGGCAGCGCGGAGATCTTCGAAATACCGCTGAGGGTGAAGGTAAGTTCCTCATCATTGCTAACGAAACTGCTGCGCGCCACTCCATCATGCGCGTAATCGAGAAACACTTCATCCACGATCAGCGCGAGGTTATATTCGCGACAGAACGTGTTGAGCGCCGCCATTTCCGTAGCAGAGATATACGAGCCGGTCGGGTTATTAGGATGGACCAGAATCACGGCACGGGACCGCGGCGTCGCCGCTTTGTAGAGTGAATCGAAATCGATTTGCCATCCATGATCGTAGAAGAGCGGGTAGGCAACGAGTTTCACGTCGGCAAGATCGGCGAGAAATTCGAAGAGGGGGTAGCTCGGTTTCGGTACCAAGATCTCATCGCCAGGATTGCACAGCAACCGGAAGACATAGGAATAGGCTTCGCTAGTGCTGGTGGTCAGAAGCAGGCGCTCGGGATCGAGATCGAAGATCTCATGTGACTCGCGATAGTAGCGGCAAACGGCTTCGCGCGCCGGAAGCAGGCCTCGTGGTTGCGGTTCATAGCGCATCGCATCGGGATTCGCCAACGCCGCAAGCACGGCACCGGAATCGGGACGGATGCCAGCCTCTGTCGGATTTGAAACGGTCAGATCGAGGATCTTCTTCCCGGACGCACGCGCTCCTTCGATGGCAAGCGCCAGTGCGTTGGGATGAAGCTTCCAGCTTGTGCGATCGGAAAACATCCTGTCTATTTCAAGAAGAATCCAAGCTGCTCCGGAGGCGGCAGCGTCTTGGTGTTCCAGTACTGCCGCTGAGCGGCGAGAACGCTTACAATTTTCTGCTGCACTTCTAATGCAAGATTGTCGTAGCGGACCTGCACGTTGGCCAGCCAGTAGGCCCGGTTCTCCCGCGCCCACCCTGCCTCGTACATCCCGCGAATTTCGGTAATCGCATCGCGCAAACTTTGCAGCCTGCCGTTGATGTCTACGATTTCATCGAGATCGTGCTGTGCTCGCGTCTCGTCGGTCTGATTCTGGTACGCATCCCAATAAAAGTGGCTGATCTCGTTGGTGAATTGAAGCTTCAGGCCCAGCGTGTCCAGACGCCATGCCGCCAGCAGCATGTCGTCGAGAGTCTCCGCATGCAGATGCGCTTTAGATCGATCACGCAGCAGCGTTTCGGCCGCATGTTCAGCGGCGATGCGCAGATTGTGCGTTGCGGGCAGCGCTTTCGCCGCAGTGTTCTCGCCCGCTTCGCTGAATGGGTCAGACCAGAAAAGTTCGTTGCTCGCATTGTCCAGTTTCAGGTCTCGGAGCAGACTGTTCGGGCGATCCAGGTTTTCAATAACAGCGGCAAAAGTGTTGTCGGCATCGTCGTTGCGGTAAAAAGCCCAGTCATAGCTTTTCTTGAAATCGTCAATACTCGACTCGCCTGGCTGCCAACTCGCGGCTGCCCCGAAGACCAAGCCCGGCCAGGTCATGTCTGTGAGCGATTCACCGTCGTCATTCCAGGTCGTGTTGAGCATACCGATCGACTGGTGGGCTTGCCCATCTCGAACAAAATTTCGGATGTTCACCAGGGCACTATCCAAATCAGGCCAGATCACCCGCCAGTTCCCTGCTCCCGGCGCAACCATTACGCGCAACCCGGCATTCGTGTAAGGCGTAATGATGCTCTCGTAACTCGGCTTCGGATCGTAATCCCAGGGAACGGCGATCATGTCTTTCGGAAGGATAGTGAGCAGTTCGGGGTACTTGACGGCGATGTCTCCCCAGAACATCAGCTGCTTGTGGTACGGCTTCATGATCTCGAAAACTTTTTGCAGATGCTCGAGATACACGCGACCCAGGCCTTCCTGGGCGGCGAGGGCTTTCGTCTGTCCCAGTCCTAGCTCGAAAGTCTCATCGGAGCCGATATGAAAGAACGGCCCCGGAAACAGAGGTACAACTTCGCCATAAACCTGTCGGATGAAATCGTAGGTTTTGGGATTGGTCGGCGTGAGCACGTGCCCGTGCGGAATTTCCGCCAAATCAGAATAAATCTCATACTTCAGAAATTGATGAAGGTGGCCAAAAGCCTGTTGTTCGGGCAACAAAGTGACGTAGTACTTGGCAGCATACTCGACCAGTTCTTTTATCGCAGCCGGAGTCAACCCTGCGGCCTTGGGAGAGACCAGCGGCTGCGTCTGGAAATCAAAAACATGCTCCATGTTGAAGCCAAGCAAGTTGATCTTGTACTCCGCCAGTGTTCGAATCTGCGTCTTCAAATAATCGACAGTCAGGATGGGGCCGCGGCTGATGTCGTCGCTGACACCGCGCCATTCCATGCTCGGCCAATCGCGGATGGTCAACGCGGGGATCGCCAGTTGCTCGTGTGGCGCGGACGCCCTGGCCCGCACGGCAAGGACGGCGCTGTTCGCGCTAGCTGCCGATTCTTCCCGGAGCAACTGCCGTAAAGTCTGTACTCCATAAAAGAGTCCTTGTGCGCTACCGCCAGCAACGATCACGCCCGAGTCGGTCACCCGGATCACGTAACCTTGTTTCTCAAGCTCACCGCCGCCGAGTTCGCTCGCTTTCACTCCTTGCGATTCGAGATACCCCCGCAGACCGCGGTCAGCCAGGCGTCCGAGCGAGATATTTCCGCCGGCTTTCGGCGCTGCAGTCACGGATTCGATGGACAACTTGATCCCGGCCCGATCGTGTATCTCCATTTGGAGCGACTCAGCCGCGGTTCGATCCTCGCTGTTGGAGATGAGAATAGTGGTGGAAGGCTTGATCAAGAACCTGCCCTCGGCCATGCGCACGTCTTTCGGAGCGGGCAGCAGCTTGAGGGAACGCGCAGTTTCGGTCAATTGCGCCTGAGCGGCAGTTGTGAAGAAAACCAAATTAAGACAAGCAAAACAGATCGCTTTAACAACGGTCGATTTACGAAGTCTCAATTCCTGGAGATTCATAGGCGGAAGTCTGAAATTCGGATCCTTACTTCGCGAAGGCTTCTTTATTGACGACATACGGCATCTTCGTAACGTCGCCCGCGTAGTTCTCGTCCAGCACATCGATTAATCCCTGCACGCAACGTCCAGCCATCCCTTTATCAGGATCAGGCGACAACCTTGTAATGCGCGCGGCGCTCGCGAAATGTGGAAGAAGACGGCAGCGGTCCGCGATGGCGGGATCGCGCAGCGGTGAATCGGCGGGCAGCGGCTCTTTTTCATAAACGTCGAGAGCGGCGCCAGCGATCCAGTTCTCACGCAGGGCTCGCGCCAAAGCTGCTTCGTCGATCACCGGCCCCCGCGCCGTGTTGATGATCATGGCCGTCGGTTTCATTTTCCGCAGCGTGGTTTCGTTGATCAAATGATAGGTCGGCGTTGCGCTCTCGCCTTCGCGCAGCAGCGGGACGTGCAGGCTGATAAAATCCGCACCGCTTAACGCTTCGTCGAGCGTGGTGTAACGAATCGTGGTCTTTTCGCGCTGGATGCTGCGTTTGAATCGGAGGTCCATCGTCTCCTGAATCGCCGCAATGTACTCATGGTTTTCATACGCGGGATCGAAGCACAGAATGTTCATATCGAATCCGGCGCACTTTTTGATCATGGCCAATCCGATGCGGCCGGTACCGATGATGGCAACGGTTTTTCCGGTGACTTCGTCGCCCAGAAACGGCAGGTACGGATGCCAGTATCCCCAGCGATTTTCTCGGGTCAGGTGTTCGGCAGGCCAGAGTTTGCGGGCCAGCTCTCCCATCAGAAAGAAGGCGAACTCTGCGGTCGCTTCGGTCAAGACGTCGGCCGTGTTCGTGAACGGGATTTTAAATTTGTTAGCGTCGGCGCGGTTGATGTTGTCGAATCCCACGGCGTATTGGGCGACTACCCGCAGGGTGCTTTTTCCGGCTTCGAATATCTCGGCGTCGATGGGATCGCGCAGGGTGGTGATCAGGCCGTCGACTCCGGCCTTAACCTTTTCGATGATCAGACTTTTCGGCGGCGCTTCGGGGCGGGGATAAACTTCCAGGTCGTATCCCTTTTGACGAAGGATGTTGAGGGCGTCTCCAATGTCGCAGGTGGCAAAAACGTGGATTCTCTTGCTCATTTTTGGGGGACTCTTTGAGACTGGATAGTGTATCGCAACGCAGCGGACGAGATGCCCGCTGCTCGATTCAAAGCTAGGCTTCGGTACGCTCCGGTCGTCTTATGGAGGATGCGGCTTGGGCGTGATGGCGGACATCGGCTCCCAGCACCCAGAAGATTACGTCTTCGGCAATGTTGGTCGCGTGGTCGGCCACTCGTTCCAGATTGCGGGCCACTAGAAGTGCGTCCAGCGCCTGCTGGGTTACCTGCGGCTCTTCGTTCATTTTGCGAACTAGCACGATAAAGGCTTCGTCGCGCATGCGATCGACTACGTGATCCATCTCGAGCACGGCTTGGGCGAGTTCGGCCTTACCTTCGACAAACGATTCGAGTGCCCGGCGCACCATCGCGCTGACGGCCGTGGCCATGCGCGCGATATCGACTGGCAATTCCACCGCCGGGAGCTCGATCAAATCCATGACGCGCTCCGCGATGTTTACCGCCTGGTCGCCCACGCGCTCGAGGTCGGCATTGATCTTGGTGACCGCCAGAATAAATCGCAGGTCGGTGGCCGCCGGCTGTTGCGTGGCCAGGATATCGAAAGCGAGTTCGTCAATTTCGCGCTCGGCTGCGTTGATCAGGCTCTCATTCTCGAGGACGAGTTGGCAGCGCGTGAGGTCGCGCTCGGTGTAGGCCTGGCACGCACGATCCACCGCGAGTTCCGCAAGACCGCCCATTCGGAGCAGTTTCTCGCGTAGGTCTTCCATTTGTTGCTGAAACCGCGTGCGCATCATCCGAACCTGCCTGTCACGTAATCTTCCGTCCGCTTGTCGGAGGGATTCGTGAATATTTTTTCAGTTTTGTCGAACTCGATCATCTTACCCAGTAGGAAAAACCCGGTGAACTCGGCCACACGAGCCGCCTGTTGCATATTATGCGTGACAATCACGATTGTGTATTGCTCTTTTAATTGAAAAATCAGTTCTTCGATCTTGCCCGTCGAGATCGGATCGAGCGCGGAGCAGGGTTCGTCCATCAGCAAAACTTCGGGCTGGACGGCCAATGCCCGCGCGATACAGAGGCGTTGCTGCTGCCCTCCTGAAAGGCTGGCACCGGATTTTTTGTGCAGACTATCTTTGACTTCGTCCCACAAGGCGGCGCTGTGCAAAGATCTCTGCACCACCTCTTCGAGTTGCTTGCGATTGGTGAAACCGTTGAGCTTCAGTCCGGCGGCCACGTTGTCGTAGATCGACATGGTCGGAAACGGATTCGGCTTTTGAAAAACCATGCCTACGCGGCGGCGCAATTGAGTAGCGGAGGTTCCGTTATAGACGCTGAGATCGCCGATTCGCACTTTGCCATCTACGCGCGCGTCGGGGATGGTTTCATGCATGCGATTCAGGCAGCGTATGAACGTGGATTTGCCGCAGCCCGACGGTCCGATCAGCGCAGTCGCGTGATTGGCGAGCACGGTAATGTTGATGTCAAACAGAGCTTGCGTCTTGCCGTAGAACGCATTCAGGTGTTCGACTGTGATTCCTACGCCCATAATTTGTCTTCAATCCTGAATCTCTGGCTGCGCGAAATTAGCGCGAACCGTTAACCAATTATCTGTTTTCCGGCTATCATGCTCCGGCCAGCGTGCCGTGCCTCACGGCCAGGCGGACGGCGGCTACTGCTCCGACGATCAGAACAATTAAAACCAAAGCTCCTGCCCATGCCTGGCGGTGCCATTCATCGAACGGAGAAATCGCATAGGTGAAAATTTGCAGCGATAGGGCCGCAGTCGGCTGATCGGATTTCCAGTTCCAGAACTGGTTTCCGAAGGCGGTGAACAGCAACGGAGCCGTTTCTCCGGCGACGCGCGCGAAAGCCAGCATGACGCCCGTGATCACTCCCGAGGCCGCGGTGCGGAGGGTGATCGAAAGGGTTGTGCGCCACCGCGAAACTCCCAACCCGTAGGCCGCTTCGCGAATCGCTTGCGGCACCAGCAGCAGCATCTGCTCCGTCGTCCGCGCGATGGTGGGCACCATCATGATGGCGAGTGCAACGCCTCCGGCAAGGGCCGAAAAATGTTTCTGGCGCATCACTACCAAGCCGTAGGCCACGATGCCGATCACAATCGACGGAACACCGTTCAAGACGTCGGAAACAAAGCGCACCATGTCGCCGTAACGGTTGCGTCCATATTCGGAAAGAAAAATTCCTGCGCCTATGCCAAGTGGAACTCCCAGCACACTGGCGATGGCGAGAATCACCATCGATCCGACGATGGCGTTGGCCATCCCTCCGCCGGGTTCGCCGACCGGTTTTGGAGTCTGTGTGAGGAAGGCTATATTGATGGAGCCGATACCCTTATAGATGAGATACGCAAAGATCGCGAAGAGCGGCGCGAGCACCAGGATGACCGTTAAAACAGCGACGCCCGTCATCATTCGGTCGGTCAGACGGCGGCGCATGCTGAATGGCGGAATAGCAACCGCCGGCACTGCCAGGGCCGAATTGTTGTTCGTATCAGACATGTCTTTACTGCTTCACTTCGTCGTTCTTACGCGACGCTTCTTGCTGGTTGTCCTCTGGTTACGCTCCACACCATCAGGCGCGCCAGCGCGTTGACCACGATCGTCACGAAAAACAGAGCCAGTCCGATTTCGATCAATGCGGAGAGATAGAGATCGCCGGTCGCTTCACTGAATTCGTTGGCCAGCACACTGGCCATGGTGTATCCCGGTGCGAACAGCGACTTTGAAATGTCCGGACGGTTGCCGATGACCATGGTGACGGCCATCGTTTCTCCGAGGGCGCGGCCGAGGCCCAGAATAATCGCGCCAACGATCCCAGCGCGCGCGTTTCTCAGCACACCCATGCGAATCATTTCCCAGCGCGTCGCTCCGAGAGCAAGTACGGCTTCACGCTGGTGTTGCGGGACCACCGTCAGCACCTCGCGCGTGATGGACGAGATGATGGGAATAATCATGATCGCAAGAATGACGCCGGCGGCCAACATGCCAATGCCGTAGGGTGGGCCGCTGAAAAGGCCGGTCCAGCCGAGTGTCGTGGCGAGAAAGGGTTGCACATACAAGCGCAAGAGTGGCACCAGGACGAAGATGGCCCACAATCCGTAGACGACGCTGGGGATAGCGGCCAGCAGTTCGGTGGTGAACGATAAAGTGCCGCGCAACGCGATCGGACACATCTCCGTAATAAAGACGGCGACCCCGACCGCGAGCGGGACTGCGATCACGAGTGAGAGCAGAGACGACACGATAGTGCCGTAGATGAATGGCAGCGCGCCGTATTGATCCTCAACCGGATTCCAGTCGGAATGGCCGAAGAACTTCCAGCCAAAGGCGTGCCACGAAAGTTGAGAGCCAATGACCAGCTCGTAAACGATCAGTCCAAGGATCACAACTACTGCCAACCCGCACAGGCGCATGGCCCAGCCGAAAACGGCGTCAGGGCCTTCGCTGACCTTGCCCTGCAACAGCGGCGTCGTTCTGGTTTCGATTTTCAGAGCGGCTCTTGAGTCCCGCTCCGGTTCGGGAGCGTTGAAACGCGGCCGGGGCAGGGCTTGGTTTGACATTCCGCTAGAGGCTATCAGACGGTTGTTACAAATCGATTAAATTTTGAAGGATGTCCGGCGCCCGCGATAAGCAAGATGAGCTGTGGGTTTCGAGCTGAAGCAAACCGCCGGCTCTTAGCTCCGAGCCGGTATGTCACAATACTCGTCGTCATCTCTATGCCAACTTTTGCCGCCATCGACATTGGGTCCAACTCCGTTCGGTTGAAGATTTCGCGCCTGCAATCAGGACGGTTGAAGGAGATCCATGAAGATCGCGAGGTCACGCGGTTGGGAGAAGGCGTGTTCAGCGGCGGGCTGCTTTCTCCGGAGGCGATGTCCGAGACGGTGCGCGTCTTGCGGAGGTTCCATCGAGCCACGCAGCAATGCGGGACTGATTCGGTGAAGGTGGTGGCGACGGCCGCGCTGCGCGATGCTCGCAACTCGCGAACATTTCTGGAGTGGGTACGGTCAACCACTGGCTGGACGATTGAAATTATTTCAGGACTGGAAGAGGCGCGATTGATTCACCTGGGCATCGTCTCTTCGGGGCGCCTGGGCGCACATAATGTTTTGTTGATGGACCTGGGCGGCGGCAGTTGCGAGCTCACTTTGTCGCGCGATGGAAAACTTCGCGACACGGTCAGTTTGCCGCTGGGGGCGGTGCGGTTGACCAGCGAATTTCTGCATCATGATCCGCCGCGTAAGAGCGAGTTGAAGCAGCTCTCGGGATTTGTTGGGCGGGAAGTGACGCGGATTCAGGATCGCATCAAGTCGGCTCGCGTCGGAGTGGTGATTGCTACCTCAGGGACAGCGGCGGCGCTGGTCGGCGTGGCCGGGTATTTGACGCGTCCGCGCAAGCGGCGCGCAGCTACTTCGGCTACGCGGGAGATGATTCGCCGGATTGCCAAGCAGATTACTCGTCTGTCGCTTGAGCAGCGGCGCAAGGTGCCGGGAGTGGGTCCAAGGCGGGCTGAAATCATTTGTGCGGGCGCGCTGGTGTATGCGGAGCTGTTGGAACGCTGTCATCTCCCAGGCTTTCGCTACTCCGCGCTCGGGCTGCGCGACGGCATTTTGGCACAAATGGCGGCGGAGTACGATCGCAGCACTCGATCGGGACGCGCGATCGAGTCGGAACGCTGGGAATCAATCAAGCGCGCAGTCGAACATTATCGCGTCGATCTGCATCATGCTTTGCACGTGCGTGACTCGGCTCTGCAATTATTTTCAGCGCTGAAATCGGTGCACCAGCTTCCGCCGGAGTATCGGGAATGGCTTTCGGCAGCGGCCATGCTGTATGAGGTGGGAGACTACGTCAATCGCAACGGACACCATCGGCATACTTACTACATCATCGCGAACTCGGAAATTCTGGGCTACACGCCACAACAGCGGCGGATCATCGGCTCGATTGCGCGTTATCTCGGAAAATCGCGCCCCACACCGGGAGACGGGCCGATGAGCGCTTTGAGTCCCGAGGAGCAGGAAAATACGACCAAGGCTTCCGTACTGTTGCGCATTGCGCGGGCCTTGAATATGGGAAGAGTCCAGTCGGTGGGCAAAGTTGGAATCTCGGCGCGCAATGGGCGGGTTGCCATGAAGCTTTCGCCGCGAGGAAAAGCCAGTGTCGACCTCGAAGTCTGGGCGATTGAAAAGGATCAGACTTACTTTCGTGAGGTTTTCGGGCGCGAGCTTTCTGTCGCGGCGGTATAAAGCGCGCGCAAAATGCGCGGCGTGATGCACCAACTGAGCGAGCCGGAATTGCGGCGCATTTCTACCTTTGCTACCGCGCCTTTTTTTAATTCCACCACCGCTTCGCATCCGCTCTCGCTGATCAGGCGCCCGAGAAATTCGCGCAGGTTGGGATTGTGGCCGACCAAGAGCGCGGAATCTTGACGAGCATATTTTTCCAGCATCTTTTGAAAATCCGAGAAGCCAGCTTGCGGACGCAGCGCGTTTTCGGTGACCAGTTTGCCCTCGTGGCCCATTTCGTTTCCGACCAGGGCCGCAGTTTGCGTGGAACGCTTGAGCGGGCTTGCAATGATGATTTCCACTTGCACATCAAGCGCGGCCAGCGCGCGGCCAATGTAGCCACATTGCTCGATGCCGTCTTTGTCGAGGCCGCGTTTCTCGTCCTTTTTCTCGGAACTCAGCTGTTGGCCGGCACTGGCATGACGCAGGAAATAGAGAAACATTCGGAGTACTTATTCCTTTCGCACCAAAGCCCGTCCATTCGAGGCTCGCTTCAAAGGTGTGCCGGGGGAACGGCGCAGCGTAGGTTCGGGAATGTCTTCAGGCGTCTTCGCACCTTCTGCCACGCCGATAAAGAATTGTTGAGAATCAAAGAGGGCGGGCCCGCGTGGCGGCTTCCTGCTGCGCCCGCGCGGCGACTGCCAGGGGCGCAAATAGCGGCCGTCATTCTGCAGGAATCGCGCCTTCGCATTGTCGGCCAGATACGCCGCCAGAATTTCGTGCACTACGCGATCGCGTAGTAGTGGATTCTTAAGCGGGAATAGAACCTCGACCCGCTCGTGCAGATTGCGCGGCATCCAATCGGCGCTGCCCAGGTAAACTTCCGGCTCGCCCCCGTTTTCGAAATAATAAATGCGGCTGTGCTCGAGAAAGCGTCCCACGATGCTGCGCACCCGGATGCGATCGCTGAGGCCGCGAATTCCCGGCCGCAATGAGCAAATCCCGCGCACGATCAAGTCAATTTCCACGCCCGCCTGCGAAGCTCGATACAGAGCTTTGACGATTTCTTCGTCGAGCAGCGAGTTGAATTTCGCAATGATCTTCGCCGGCCGTCCATCTCGCGCATGTTCGGCTTCGCGTTCGATTAAGGTCAGGCACTTTTCTGCGAGATTCAAGGGCGCCACCATCAGCGGACCGTAACCGGGATGTTCCGCATACGCAGTTAAAAAGTTAAAAACGTCGTGCACCGCGCTGGTGATTTCCGGGTCGGCCGTCAGCAGGCTGAGATCGGTATAAAAACGCGCCGTCGTGGAGTTGTAATTCCCCGTGCCGAGGTGCGCGTACTGGCGGGTCACGCCATCAGGATCGCGGCGCACAAGCAAAGCTAATTTGCAGTGCGTCTTCAGGCCCACCAATCCGTGGAAGACTTGAACCCCGGCGTCTTCCATATCGCGCGCCCATCGAATGTTGGTCGCCTCATCGAAGCGCGCTTTCAGTTCGACGACCGCTGTGACTTCCTTGTGCGCCGCGGCCGACATCAGCGACGGGACGATCAGCGAGTGTTCGCTGGTGCGGTAAAGCGTCTGCTTGATCGAAAGCACGCGCTCATCTTCGGCCGCCGACTGAATGAACGACAGCACGGCGTCGTACGAATCGTAAGGATGGTGCAGCAGGATGTCATGGCGGCGCAGCTCTTCGAACAAATCGTGGGACTTGGCCGTCAGCCGCAACTCGCGTGGCACAAAAGGCCGGAACTTCAACTCCGGTCGAGCCGCTTCGTCGTAAATATTGAACAGCCGCGAAAGATTCACCGGCCCGTTCACCGGAAAAATCTGCCATGGATCGAGTTCGAACACGGTGCCCAGGCGATCGATAATTTCGGGATTAGCTCCGGATTCAATTTCCATCCGAACCGCGTCGCCCTTGCGGCGGTTGTGCAGCTCGGTGCGAACCGATTCCAGCAGATTGCGCGATTCTTCTTCCTGCAGGTAGAGATTGCTGTTGCGGGTGACTCGGAAGGCCGCCGAAGAAACGATGTCGTATCCCGTATACATGCGGGAAGCATGATGAACCACCAGATCGGCCAGGAAAATAAAATCGATAGTCCCTTGCGACGGCAGGCGTACCAGCCGCGGAAGCGCGCGCGGAACCGTAACCACTCCGGTGTAGGTGAGCGACGAACGCCGGCGGCGGCGGAGCAAGAGGCCGACGCAGAGCGCCTTGTTAATGACGCGCGGGAAAGGATGCGCCGGGTCGACCGTAATCGGAGTCAGTAGCGGATCAAGTTCACGCTGGCAGTAATCGTCGACGAAGGCCATGGCCGCGTCGTCGAGTTCGTGCATGCCGAGGACGCGAATTCCCTGTTGCATCAGTTCCGGCCGCAGACGGTCGTTCCAGCAGGAATATTGTTGTTCGACAAACTCGTGGGCCGCTTCCTTGATCAGGTCGCGCTCCTCCATCATGGTGAGTCCATCAGGCGTGGTGGAGTTGTGGCCGTCTTCGAGTTGCTGCAACAGGCCGCCCACGCGGACCTCAAAAAATTCATCGAGGTTGCTGGCGGAGATAGCGAGAAATTTGACGCGTTCGAGCAGCGGGTTGCGGACGTCTAAGGCTTCTTCGAGAACACGTAAATTGAATTTCAGCCACGAGGCTTCGCGGTTGAGAAGCGTGGCGCGGTTGCTGGGAGTCGGTCGAGCCATGTCGGTTCGCTAGTAAGCGTTAATTCGGTACTCAGTAATTCCTCAAAACAGCGGCTCCGGCCGCTGCCATGCAACTTCTTAAGTACGGTGATTCGTGGTGGATTGGGGTGTGCTGCCAGTACAAGACCGTTCGCGCGTTCTAACGCTCGACTCAAAATAGTATACCAAGTCGGCGGGACGGACAAAGCTCGAGTAAAGACGGCCATCCGTCGCCTGAGCGCCGGCGGGGACTCGCGGAAAAACGAATACAGCTTAGGCAACAGTTCTTCCTCGAACTGCAAGATCGTGCATACCATCCCTAATGCCGGGCCTCCAATGCTACCCGTAACTTATTGAAGAATAAACATTTGTACATTCAATAAGAGCGCGCCGAAATGGAACGATTCATGCTATCTCTCTTATGTTAATAAAGTCCATTAATACAATAGACTTTATGGCATAATTCCCACGCTTGTGTTGCAAGTCCCCCGAAGCATTGATGCCAGGAAAAATGATTCGCCAAGAAAACAATAAGGAGAGAAATCGCGTTTTATGAAATCAGCTAAGCACCTCTTTCCCATCGTTCTGACGCTGACGGCATTGTGCGCCGGCGCCTGGGCACAAACCTCGAACTCCACCACACCGCCTCCGGCAAAGAAACACAAACCGGTGGCAAAGGCAGCTCCCGCCGCGGCCACGATCACGGCTGCGGATGTGAAGGAACTGAAAGACGCTCTCGCGGCACAGCAGTTGCAGATTCAACAACTGAACCAGCAGTTGCAGCAGGCACAGCTCAACTGGAAGCAAGCGCAGGCTACGGCCACGGCTGCCGCTACCACGGCTGCCGCAGCTCAAACCCAGGCACGGCAAGAGCTGCAAACGGTCGGAGAACTGCAGAGCGATCTGGCCGGTCTCAAGACGGTAAGCGCCGTCTCGTCCAGCAATTCGCCGGCGACCAATAATGCTCAACTGGAGAATGCGGTTTGGACGCTGCAGGATCCAGCGACCCAACCGACGGAGCCGGAAATTCTCAACAAGCAGATGGAGAGCCCGATCACGATGCGTTTTCGCGGCATCAACATCACTCCCGGCGGATATGCGGCTGCCGAATTTGTGCGGCGGTCGAGAGCACTTGGTGCGGACGTCCCCACTCCGTTTAACAATCTGACGATGCCGGGCGCTTCGCAGAGCCAGTTGTCGGAATTCTTCGGATCGGGCCGCCAGTCGAAAATGACCGTCTTTGTCGACGGCCGCGTGGGACATGTAGACCTTTCCAGCTATGTGTCGGCTGACTTCTTATCAGCCGGCGTAACCTCTACCTCGACCTCCACCAACAGTTACACGCTACGACTGCGGCAGGCGTGGGCGCAGGCCAAGTTTGATAATGGCTGGAGCTTCCTCGGCGGCCAGAGCTGGAGTCTGGTGACCGAAGATGCCAAGGGCATTGCGATCGACGATGACATGGGCAAAACGGCAGACGTGCGGCCGAAGACGATTGACCCTTCCTACA
Organism: uncultured Acidobacteriaceae bacterium; assembly: GCA_963807725.1. Taxonomy (GTDB): domain Bacteria; phylum Acidobacteriota; class Terriglobia; order Terriglobales; family Acidobacteriaceae; genus Acidiflorens. The sequence goes on along the minus strand of CAWECL010000006.1, from coordinate 816,105 downwards.
ACGTGGGATTCAATTTCGCGCGTCAGTACGGCATCCGCCTGACCAAGACCCTAAACGACAAGGTTGCGGTGGCGTTTGCGGTGGAAAATGCGCAGGGGACGTTGACTTCGCACGGCAACGCCAGCAACTTCCTGATAGGTGAGTCGGGCGCAAGCAACAGCTACAACACAACCGCGACTTACACATTCAATCCTTCTCCGGACTTGATCGCTAAGATCGCCTTCGATCCGGGCTTTGGCCACTACGAAGTCTTCGGACTCGTCGACAGATTTACCGATCGCATCTTCCCTTGCGTCGAGTTTGAAGCTGGAAACCCGTTGTGCACGGCAACCGGCGCGACCCCTGCCACAGGGGCGTTCAATGCTTCCAAAGAAGGCGGCGGTTTCGGCGCCAGCGCTCGCTGGGGCTTTTTCGACAAACACGTCACCTTTGGTTTGAAGGGCTTCGGGGGCAGCGGAGTCGGACGCTACGGTCCCGGAGGACTTTCGGACGTTTCCATCAACCCCGACGGCACCATTCACCTGGTCAAGAACCTGATGGGACTGGCGACGCTTGAGTTCCATACCAAGAAATTCGATGTGTACGGTTACGGCGGCAGCGAGTATGCCGGCCGATCGTATGCCTTCGATCCGTTGGCGAATGCGGGCGCGGGAGCCAATGTCGGCTACGGTGCACCCACGTTCAAAAACACGGGCTGCTATACGGAGGTCGCGCCGGGTTCGGGCGGCTTTGCTCCGGGCACCCTCGCGAACTGCACGGCTGATACCCGCGCTTTGATCGAGGGAACCGTTGGATTCTGGTATCGCTTCTACAGCGGTCCCAGGGGCAAATTCCAGTACGGAACCCAATACTCCTACGTGACCCGTAATACGTGGTCAGGCGTAGGTGGATCGCCGAACGGGCTGGACGGGATGATCTTCTCTTCGTTCCGCTATTACTTGCCGTAAACGATAAATGGTCCCGAGGCTTGGTTGGCTTCGGGACCATTTCACTTCAATCGCGCAACTTCGATAATTCAACTTCCAGTTCCAAGGAATTCTGAGGCCCTATCGTGACCTCAGAATGCCACCGGCCCGGTTTTGGCTCTCTCCTTATCCGGGTCGGTTCGCTTTTTTAGTGCACCTTCTTGATCGCGACTTTCACTTTCTCCACCACGCTCGCCGGCAGCGGTGCATAGCTGAGCTGGCCCGTCATCTTCTGACCGTCAGTGACCATCCAGTCGAGGAAATCGGCAAGGATCTTCCCCTTCTTTGCATCTTTGGCCGCCTCAGGAATCAATAGCCAGGTGAAGCTCGAGATCGGATACGCCGTCTTGCCCGGCGCGTTGGTGATCGAAACGCGGAAGTCAGCCGGCATGGTCTTCACAGACGCGGCAGATTCCGTTACACCATCAAGAGATGCCTTTACGAAATTGCCGGCAGCGTTCCTCACCGATCCGTAGGGAATCTTGTTTTCGACAGCGTAAATCAGCTCGATATAGCCGATCGATCCCGGCAACTGACGAATTTGTCCGGCAACGCCTTCGTTGCCTTTGCCTCCCAGCCCCACGGGCCACTTCGGCGAAGCTCCCTTGCCCACCGTCGACTCCCAATCTGGGCTGATCTTTGAAAGATAGTCCGTGAAAATGTACGAAGTTCCGCTGCCATCCGAGCGGTGCACCACGATGATCGCTTGGTTCGGAAAGTTCACCCCGGGATTTGCCTTCGTGATTGCGGGATCGTTCCAATTCTGAACCTTGCCGAGGAAAATGCCAGCCAACGCTTCGGGAGTGAACTTGACCTCGCCGCTGATTCCGGGAACGTTGTATGCGGGTACAACTGCGCCGAGCACGGTGGGGATGTGCAGGATCTTGAATTTGGCCTCTTTCAGTTGCTCGTCGGTCATGGGGCCATCGCTGGCTCCGAAATCAACCGTGCCGTTCAGAACCTGGCGGATCCCGCCGCCGCTGCCGATGGACTGATAGTTGATCTGGACATCCGGATGCAGCTTGTTGTATTCGCTGAACCACTTGGAATACATGGGGTATGGGAAGGTAGCTCCGGCTCCGTTTAATTGCGTAGTCTCCCCCATCAGCGGTAGCGCCAATACCAGACCTGCCAACAGAAAAGCGATGTGTTTTATCACTAGACGAGTCCCCCTCGTGAAATTGATTTAAGTATGCAAGCCTTTTGTATGGGCAAAATATTAACGCAAGGTTACAAGGGAGTGAATTTCTGATGAACCGACTTTGCTTCGCAAGCACTTAGCAACGGCCCGCCCTAGTAACGGTCACCACGTTTTACTTCCGCGCCGCTGCGTCATGCTCTCCCGCGAGACCCCAGGGCCACCAATTCCAGTCGCCAGCCAGAGTAAGCAGGGCAGGACCGATCACCATCCGGACCAGCGTCGCGTCAATCAGGACGGCCACTGCCAGGGTGAAGCCCAACATTTTGATCACCAGGAAGTCTCCCAGAGTAAAACCCGTGAACACCACAATCATGATCGCTGCGGCGCTTGTAATCAGCCCCGCGGTTTTTGCCAGGGCTTCGGCGATGGCTTCGTTTTCACCCAAGCCACTCCGCCGGGCCTCGAGCACTCGTGCCACCAGGAACACTTCGTAGTCCATACTCAAACCGAACACAATCGCGAAGGCGAGGATGGGGACGATGGGAAAGACGCCAGCCGTCCCTTCAGGTACACCGAGAAAGCGGCAGCCGTGTCCCTCCTGAAAAACCAGAACTAACGCTCCGAACGCAGCGCCGACGGAAATCAGGTTCAGCACCACGGCCTTCGCGGCGGCGACCAGGGAGCGGAAGCCGGCAAAAAGTGCCAGGAATGTCGCCGTCACCACCAGCGCGATCACGCGAGGTAGCCGGTCTCCCACGGCATCCGCATAGTCTGCATTCAACGCAGGAATGCCGCCGACGCTGATCTTCGCGCCGGGTATGCCCAGCAGATCGGCGACCGGGAGCCGGCGAAGTTCCCTCACCCAGCGAATTTGTTCCGGCGGCATGACGCCGGACCTGGGTAAGATTTCCACCAGGGTCGCCCTGCCATCGCTTCTGAGAAAGCTTCTGCGAGTCTCGGAAGATAGAGACCCAACAAAGTCACGACGGTCTTCGGTCAGGGTTGCCAGCGAGATCACGCGATCGGCCCGCGGATCGCTCGCCAGTCGAGCCGAGAGACGAGTGGCCGCGTTCCATCCTGAATCGGTTTGCGAAATCGAATCCGAGGGAAGCTCCAGGATGACGCGGAGCGATTCGACCAGGCCGCCGCGGCCCATTTTCTCCAGTGAATGAAAGCCCCGCACCGATTCGGCCGAGGGCGGAAGCCAATCTCCCCTGGGAAGCTCGGTGCTTAAATGCGCCGCCTGGGACGCCAAAAGCAGCAGTGGAACGCCAGCGAGAACCAGTGCAATCCAGGGATGCGACGTGACTTTGCGGCCCCACCGTTTCCACCCGTCACCCGGGTTGCTGGCAGAGTCCGCACTCACTTTTTTCCTCGAGAAGATGGCTCCGGCATCGATTTTCTTACCAAGTAGCGCCAGCCCCGCCGGAAGAAGAGTAGTCGCGAGCAGAACGCTCGTTCCCGCCACCACGAATCCTGACACTCCGATGGAACGAATCTCACTGATGGGAACGGTGAGCAGGGCCGCGAATCCGATGGCTACCGTGGATGCCGAGACCAGCAGCGTGTGGCCCGCCTGTCGCGCCGCTACCCCCGAAGCTTCCGAGGGATCGCACCCGGCGCATAGTGCCTCACGGAAGCGCCCCACCATCAGGAGGGCGTAATCAATCCCGAGACTAAGCCCGAGCATCGTCGCCAGATTCTGAACCAGGATGGAAAGGTGCCAGCGTTGAGCCAAAATCGACACCAGGCCGAGCGCCATCGCGATGCCAAGTTGACCAATGGCCAACGGAATCAACGCCGCGACCACGCTTCCAAATGCCATCAATAGCAGTACGAGCGTAGCTGGGAGAACCAGACTCTCTCCCCGCCGGATGTCATGCGAGCTGGCCTCGCGAAGATCGAAGTTCAGCGGCAACTCGCCGGCTAGTTCCAGTTTCACAGCCGGGTAGCGTTTCCGGAGTTGCCCCTCGATCGCCCGCACCTGCTGACGAATCTTGGGAACCATCGATTCCGGCGTGCCGCTCACCGGCGCCAGCCCGATCAGGATAAAAGTGCCGCCGCCTCTTCCGAGAAAGATCGAATCGGGCTGGTCGAGACGGCTCACGATCGCTGCCACATCGGGCCCCTTAAGCGCATCGACGATCGTCGTCAATGCCTGGGCTCCTTCGTCGGAGTCCGCTGCCGGCAGCCCTTGGATCACCAGCACCACCCGGTCCACGAAGGGCGAGTGGAAGCGCGTGGCCAGTTGTTGGGCAACATACTCCGCTTCGCTCCCTTTCAGGTGCACGGCGGTATCCAGGCGGCGCTCAACATGGAAAGATAACGGAGCAAGCGCCAGCGCCACCACGGCGGTCAAAGCGGCGATCCAATAATGGGGCCGCGTTTTTGTCTTCTCCATTATTGTTTCCGAAAAATCAGGCTTTCCTTGAGTCGCTCTCCGGTACCCAAAGTCCCGGTGGTCGTCATGGTCATCTGCTGTCCATCTGGGGAGACCACCCAGCGATCTTGCTCGGCAACTTCATCTCCTCGCTTGTAAGTCGAGCTAACGGTGTGGGCATCCGTTTGGGTCAATGCGACAGTATCGTTGCGCGAGTCTTTCAGTGGATAATCCCGGCCGTCGAAGTTTGCCGTGTAGCTGAACTCGCCCGCGAAATGCACTCCATTGTTTCCACTCGGCTCGATTTTGATCACCAGCCCTTGCCGTAATCGAGTCTTGCTGAAGTCCTGCGTCCAGTCGCCGATAAATGGGTTGCCGGAGTCGTGCGCGCCTCCGCTTCGCTCCCACACCGTGATCTGGTCTGCACGTCCCGGCTGGACCGTGGTGGTCGTCAACTCCTTGCGGTCGGCCGAAACCTTCTGGTTGAGTGTCGCCACTAATGCCCCATTCTTCTTTTCTTTAATCTCGGCCCGGTCTTTGCCGATTCTGCGCATCACGACCTGATTAAACGCCGGGATATTTTGCACGTGGTTGTCATGCCCGTCCCAGCCCGAGGTGAACTCAATGTGAACGCCAGAAATTTTTACGTGCACTCCCTTCCCTGCATGGGAAATGGAAAGCACTCTTGGGGGATCCAAACTGGATTCCGCCGAAACGAGTTTCCAGGTGCCGGTGCGCGGATCGCCAGCCCAGAGCCTCGCTGTGATGAGCATGACCAGCATGATCCCGATTGGTTTGAGCGTAGTGTGTTTGCGCATGATTGTCCTGATGGCTCGCATCATCCATGCCGCCTGTTTGCGGCTAGCATCTTCTTCCCCAGTTGGAGTGTAGCGCGAATCGCACGGCATCCAAAAAGGTTCAGCATTGGACGCATATTTCCCAATTTAGGTTGAAACTTCGAGCGCCAATTCGCATCTTCTGGCACACTGCTTATCCATGTGGACGAGGGTTTGTGACCGATAGCAATAATCTCCGTTATGCGCCGGGCTGGCCCGGCATTGCGCCGCGTTGGACTTCAAGCGCCAAGACCGGCGTGGGTACCGCCCTGAATCTTCACAGCCGGGTCTGGTTCACGCTGAGTCATGGCATTCTCAACGAAATTTACTTCCCTCGAGTCGATCAAGCCTGCATCCGCGACTTCGGTTTGCTGATTACCGACGGCCGCGAATACTTCTCCGAAGAGAAACGTCATTGTACCTTCGAGAACCTTCCCATCGAGCCCGGAGTTCCGGTTTTCATGTTGACTAACACCAGCATCGACGGCCGATATCGGATCGAAAAAGAAGTGCTGACCGACCCGTGGCGAAATGTCGTGCTGCAAAAAATCAAGTTTGTTCCGCTGCAAGGGACTTTAAAGGACTACCGCCTTTATGGCCTGCTGGCCTCACATCTGGCAAATATGGGATACGGCAACACCGGCTGGGTGGGCCAGTATAAGGGGCATCCCATGCTCTTTGCGAAGCACAAATCCTGCTCGCTGGCGCTGGGTTGCTCGGTGCCATGGCTGAGACGTTCCGTCGGATTTGCCGGAGTATCGGACGGATGGAACGATCTCTCGCAACATTTCCAGATGGCATGGGAATACGATCGCGCGGAAAACGGAAATATCGCCCTGACCGGTGAAATCGATCTGGCCGCTTGCGATGGCGAGTTCATTCTGGCCCTGGGCTTTGGCCAAATTTGGGCGGAGGCCGCTCAACAGGTCATCTCCACCATGCTCACCTCATATGCCGCCACGAGAAGCGACTACGTCACCCACTGGCAGCACTGGCAACGCACTTTGAGGAAGCTCGACGACAGACCGCGAAAAAAAGACTTGTATCGAGCAAGCGTTGCCGTTTTGCGTTCCCATGAATCCAAGGATTTTCTGGGAGGAATAATCGCGAGCCTATCGATTCCGTGGGGCTTCAACAAAGGGGATGAGGATCTCGGCGGCTACCACTTAATTTGGCCTCGCGATCTGGTCGAGAGCGCCGGTGGACTGCTGGCGGCGGGCGCGCACGACGATGCTCTGCGCGTGCTGCATTATCTGGAGGCCACGCAAGAGGCCGATGGGCACTGGGCGCAGAACATGTGGCTGGATGGCCGCCCGTATTGGAATGGCCTGCAGATGGATGAAACCGCGTTTCCAATTTTGCTGGTCGATCTTATGCGCCGGGAATCGCCGCGCTGCTTCGGTGAACAGGATCGCTGGTGGCCGATGGTGCGCAAAGCGGCCGCGTTCATTGTGGCCAATGGTCCGGTAACCCAGCAGGACCGGTGGGAAGAAGACGGCGGCTACTCGCCGTTCACGCTGGCGGCGGAAATTACCGCGCTACTGGTCGCGGCCGATCTGGCTGAGGCGATGGGGCAAGCATCGCACGCCGAGTTTTTGCGCGAGAACGCGGACACCTGGAACGACAACATCGAGCGCTGGACCTACGCTATCAATAGCGACCTGGCGCATGAGGTCGGCGTCGAAGGTTACTACGTCCGCATCACGCCACCGAACGGAGACGGTGCGGCGTCGCCACTGCAGGGATTTGTGGCCATCAAGAACCGGGCGACGGACCCAAATGTGCCGGCGGTGGAGATTGTGAGTCCTGATGCACTCGCTCTGGTGCGCTTCGGTTTGCGCGCACCTGACGATCCTCGAATTCTGAACACGATCAAGGTGATCGACGAGTTGCTCTCGGTGAAACTTCCCTACGGCGTCGGTTGGTATCGCTACAACCGCGACGGTTACGGAGAACATGAAGACGGGTCTCCATTCGACGGCACGGGCATCGGACGGCCGTGGCCGCTGCTGGCGGGCGAACGCGCTCACTACGAACTCGCCGCTGGAAACGTGGCCAGGGCTGAAGAACTGCTGGGTGTAATCGAGAGTTCGACTGGATCGACTCGCTTGATTCCGGAACAAGTCTGGGACCGCCGCGCCATCCCTGATCGAGAACTGTTTCCGGGCAAAGCGTCGGGCTCGGCCTGTCCACTGGTATGGGCGCATTCGGAATACATCAAACTCCGGCGCTCGCTGGTCGATGGAAAGGTATTCGATCAGGCTCCGCAAACGGTGGAGCGTTACTTGAAGAATAAAGTGTCCGCGAAGTACTTCAACTGGCGCTTTAACAATAAAACGCGAACCCTGCCCCGCGGCAGGAAGCTGCGGATTCTGCTCATGGATGCCGCGAAGGTGCATTGGAGCTTCGACAACTGGCAGTCCGTCAACGACAACGATTCCGTCGATAGCGGCTGGAATATTCAGCATCTCGATTTGCCGACGGAAACGCTTGCCGCGGGACGACAGATTGTTTTTACGTTCTATTGGAAGACTGCCGCACGCTGGGAAGGCACGAATTACCAGGTGATTGTCGAGTAGCAGTGTTTCGGCGTTTAACCGTTGGCGGCGAGATCGAAGGCGGCGTTGATGTGTGCCGCTACCGTATTCAGGTAAGTGATGCCGTCGCGGCTGAAACTGGGCAGCGTCTTCTGCTCGGGAAATGCCAACGGTAATTCGGTACAGGCGAGACAGACCGCCGGTTGCGTGTCGAATTGCCCTTGGAAGCAACTCCGCGCAACTTTTCCTATTCTCTCGGCGGCGCCTTCAATTTTGCCGAGTTGCAATTCTGCAATCAATTCGACAATCAGACCTCTGGCTGAGTCATCGCGCGGGCCAGCAGCGGCGATTCCATGTTTCGCAAAACCTTCGCGAAAACCTGCCGACCTCATTGTCACCGCCGTGCCCAGGATCAGAACCTCGGTGACTCTGCTTCGCGCGCTTTCCTTCGCGATCACGTCAACAATGCTGAGCACCGGAACCCTGATTCCACGAACAATCGACGCGAAGCGATGGTGTGGCGTGTTGCTCGCCATCAGCGCGAAATCGGCGCCGCTCGCCTCGATGCGTTGTAGAGCGCCGCGATGGTATTCGTCATATTGCGCCCAGGACTCTTCGTCGCCATCCCTTCCGAATAGGGAGATCGCCTTGCTCACGTCCAGGGATTCAATGCTCATTTCCGGCGTCGAAGACGTGGCCCGCGGATTCCTGGCAAGATGCCACTGTTCGCTGAGACGGCAGATTCCGGCGTAGTAATCCACGGTGGATAACCAGGCGACCCCGCCAACGATTCCTATCTTCTTCACTTTCTCCTCACTCGGTTCACGCTTTGAACATGGCGCTGATATCGCGGTAGCTCACCGCCTGCTCTGCGAATGAGAACGTCCCGTGTTCTTGCATTTCTCGTGCTGCTCGAAGGAAGGCCCCGAGAGCGGCTCGTGATAGAGCGCTGCCCACGCTGACACGTCGCACGCCAAGCGCTGAAAGATCAGCTAGCGTGAGTTGAATTCCTTGGAGTCCCATAATCACATTCACCGGACGATCCACGGATTGCACTACCGCGGCGATTTCCTCTTTCGTCGTCAGGCCGGGCGCGTAGAGAACATCGGCGCCGGCCTCCTGGTAGGCCTGGAGTCGCTGGATGGTGTCTTTCAAGTCGCGCTTCCCTACCAGATAATTTTCCGCTCGCGCGGTCAGAGTGAAACGAAATGGCAGACCGCGCACCGCTTCCGCTGCCGCGTGGATACGCTCGGCCGCGTGCTCCAGCTCATAGATGGAATGCCCTGCATCGTTGCTGGACGCATCACTCGACATATCTTCAATCGAGCAGCCGGAAAGCCCTGTACCTGCCGCCAGTCGAATCGTTTCTGCGACGTCTTCGGGGGAGTCTCCGAAGCCGCCCTCGAGATCGGCACTCACCGGCAGATCGGTGGCTGAAACAATAGCGGACGCGTGGGCCAGCATTTCATCACGGCCAGTCGTGTTGTCGCGCCGCCCCTGGGAGAAAGCGTAGCCCGCGCTGGTCGTGGCCAGAGCCTCAAAACCCAAATGTTCCAACAAGCGCGCCGTGCCGGCATCCCATGGATTGGGAATGATGAAGGCGCGGTCACGCTCATGCAGGGCGCCAAATCGGCTTCCCTTTTCAGCCTGCGTCAACATGATTCGCCTCGCCCGTCTTTCTCGCCCGTCTTTATGGACATCAGGGTTAATTGATGCTGACTTTCACGATAGCGGTGCCGAAAATGTAGACGGCAAATGGAAGGTTCCGTCAACTAATTCGACGAAATTTCTTTCTTCGCGAAGAATGAGCCGCTTGTTTTCGGCCATTGCGAAATTGTCTCGGGCCTCCGGGTCTGCCTTCAGGCGCGTCCGGTAGGCTTCATAGGATGCGAGGCTGTCGAACCCAATCAATCCCCACGCAATATCGTTGGTACCTTCGTGAGGAAGAAAATATCCGACCAGATGCCCACCACAACGAGGAATGATCCTTCCCCAATTCTCGGCATATTTCTTGAAGACATCGCGCTGGAACGGATCGATCTGGTAGCGGATCACGCAGGTAATCATCATCTCTTTCTTCCTCATCTCTTTCTTCCTCGATTCGGGGGTGGACGGGTTATGGCCAGCGCTGCTCATCGCTGCATAGATCGCAGCCATCCCGGCAATGGCTTCGCGCCGGGTTATCTCAGCGCTGACCTCGATGGCAGATGGCAAAATCGAATGCATCCCCATGATTGTGCCGCTTGTCCGACATCTACACTTCGTTTAATATCAAACTATGGATGCAAGCCGCCATGTTGCCGGCCGACCGAATCAGGTCAATCACCCTGATATCGCGGTCTGCAGGATCGCGGCGGCGATCGGAGAGCCGGCTCGCGCCCGCATGCTCTACTGCCTGATGGATGGCCGCGCCCGCACCAGCACCGAGCTGGCGATGGTGGCGGATGTAAGTCCGTCGACGGCGAGCGTCCATCTGACCCGGTTGAAGACTGATCGTCTCGTGAAGGTGCTGGTCCAGGGCAAGCATCGCTACTACAGCCTCGCAGGGCCTGACGTAGCAACTACGCTCGAAGGATTGAGCGTGCTGGCGGGTGCCTCGCATAGTCCGTTTGTTCCCAACACTCCCAGCCGGCTGCGTCTCGCGCGCACCTGCTACGATCACATTGCCGGCACGTTGGGTGTGGCCATGCATGATCGCTTCACCACCCTGGGCTGGGTCAAAAAGGATAAGGACGGCGTCGCCTACGATGTCAGTCCCAGCGGGGCCAAGGCGTTTGCGGCTCTTGGCATTGATATTGAGACGACCCGCGCGCTCAGGCGTCAGTTTGCCTCCGCATGTCTGGACTGGAGTGAGCGGCGGCCTCACCTTGGGGGAGCGCTGGGAGCCGCCGTCCTAAGAGTTGCGCTGAATAAAAAATGGGTGCTGCGCGATCTCGACAGCAGGGTTTTGGCGATTACGAGGGCTGGGCACAGAGAGCTCCTGGCGCGATTTGGCATTCCTATCTAGTTCTCAGCGCCCTGCATGCGCTTCCGGCTTGGTGGCGGCGGTAGCGCTGAAACGATACTCTGATACGCATCGCCGTCAGATAGGATGGCCGGACATTATTTCGACCTTCCATTTTCAATTGTTCGAGGAAGCATGCGCGCTCTTAGCCTGTTTGTTATGGTCGTCCTCATGAATACCTTCGCAACGTCGCAGACCCTGGCCCCACCGCAAGTCGTTACCGATCCCAAACAGATCTCTTCAAAACCCGACGCCCGCGTGGAGAAGAGTCTTTCGATCCAAAAACTTTTCATGACGCGCCAGGTGGGCGGCTCGACCTGGTCGCCGGATGGCAAGACGGTGGCGTTTGTCAGCAACCTGAGCGGCCGGAATAATATCTGGCTGGTGCCGTCCGAAGGCGGATGGCCGACGCAGCTGACCGTGAGCAATGAGCGTCAGACGCAGCCGGCCTGGTCTCCCGATGCCAAATGGATCGCTTACATTTCTGATTACGACGGCGATGAGCAGTGGGACATCTTTCTCGTGTCGCCCAAGACTGGACAGGTCACAAATCTCACCAACACCCGCGAGATCTCCGAAGAAAGCCCGGCTTGGTCGCCCGATGGCCGCTACCTGGCTTACACCGTGAAGCCGAAGACATCGTCCGTGTTCGAGATTGACGTTTACGACACGGTGTTGCGTGATGTGAAACACCTGACCACCGCTACAGCGAAAGACCGCCTGAATGTCGCGCCAATTTGGTCGGCCGACGGCAAGTTCATCGTCTATACGCAGGAGCAGGCAAAAGGGACTGACTCGAATATTTTTGCGGTCGACGTCGAAAGTGGGCAAAACACCTTGCTGACACCGCATCAGGGCGAACAGACCTACGCGGCCAATGACGTATCTCCTGACGGCAAGACCGTTCTGATCACCTCAAATGCGCTGGATGGATATGACAACGTTGGCCTGCTCGATATCTCAAGCAAGAAAGTTCGCTGGCTCACGCGCGAGAAGTGGGAACTCGTCGGCGAGAATTTTTCTCCCGATGGAAAGTGGCTGACCTACAGCGCCAACGTAGACGGTAGCACCGACGTTTACATCTACAACCTTGCCACCGGAAAAGCGCATCCTCTGCTATTGTCAAAAGGCGTAAACCGGGTCGCGGGCAGGAATTCGCCCTTCACTCGTGACGGTGCTCGGCTGCTTTACTACCATAACGGGCCGACTGCTCCGGGCGATTTGTGGATTTATTCTTTCGGCGAAAAAGGGGCCGAGGGTACGTCGCATCCGCTCACCCATTCGCTGGTTGGTGGCGTCCGCGCTGAGGACATGGTCGAACCTTATCTCGTCCACTATCCGAGCACAGACGGCAAGTGGACGATATCCGCCTTCGTCTACATGCCTTACAACTTGCCTCGTCAGGCCGAGCATCCCGCCATCGTGCTTGTTCATGGCGGTCCTTCGGCGCAGACGACGAACACGTTCAATCGCTTTATACAGTACATGGCCAACCAGGGTTACATCGTGATCGCGCCCAACTATCGCGGATCGACGGGATACGGCAAAGAATTTAAGCAGGCCAATCTTTTCGATATGGGTGGTGGAGATTTACAGGATGTCATCGCCGCTGCCGATTGGATCAAGCAAACCGGTTATGTCGATCCCAAGAAACTTATTTTGATGGGCGGCAGCTACGGCGGTTACTTGACCATGATGGGAGTGACTAAGGCTCCCGATCTTTGGGCGGCAGGCGTTCCGATTGTGCCCTTCGTGAACTGGTTCACCGAAATTCAGAACGAGGATCCGGTCCTCCGGGAAAGCGACCTCGCAACCATGGGCGATCCCGAGAAGAACAAGGCGTTATACGAGGATCGTTCGCCGATTAATTTTGTGGACAAGATCAAGGCGCCGCTTTATTTGCTGGCCGGCGGAAATGATCCGCGGTGCCCCAAGACTGAAGCCCAGCAGGTGGTTGAGGCGGTCAAGAAACGCGGTGGCGTGGTCGAGTACAAAGTTTATGAGAACGAAGGCCACGGCTTCGCCAAAGTCGAGAATCAGATCGACGCCTACAAACGGGTTGCAGATTTTCTCATTGCCCACGTGCCCCCCGCGGATTGCGGTTGCTCGCTCAAGGAGTAGAGCGGTCGATTGCCTAGGCGGCGTGCCTGGCCGCTCCGCGTTTCTTTGCGGCCTCCAGTCGCAGGGCCAGCATGTAGAGAACGATGGCGACGTTGGTGGCAACAACCAGCAACCGAAACCAATCCGGACGACGGACGAAATCTACCACTTCGAACGGTATGTAGATGCCGCCGGAAGCAATCGCCAGCCACTCCGCCCAGGGACGGATGTACCACAGTCCGTACGCCTCAATGAAACGCAGGGTCACGTAGACAGACGCTATCACCGCAATCTTCCACAGCCGAACATCGCTCAGGCGGTAAATCAGATCGATAAAAACTCCAACATAATGATGCTGCGGGTTGACGTGGAAAAATTCCAAAAAGCTCTCGGCCACTCCCCAAATATCTTTGTGCCGCATTGAAAAAATGCCCAGCCCGGCGAGAACCACCACAATCCCTTTTGTGAATTCGATGGTCGCCACTGTACGCACGCCCTTGATATGAGCGGGATCGGTGATGACAGGATGCGGAATTGTGGGATGTGGTAGTTTGCGCAACATGCTTCAGCTCTGGCTGCGAACGCTGGCGCGTAATTCTTCGACAATTTCGAGCGCGGCTTTGTGGGCGGCCTCGCCTTGCGTCACGTCGAATGAGATGGCTCCGACCCGCGCGTGACCGCCTCCGCCATAGCGCTCGCAAACCTTGGCGAGATTCACTGTGGGCTCGCGTTTCGACCACGGATTCGAACCGACCGAAACCTTCACCCGGAAAGAACTCTTGCTGATGCCCACGCTGTAAACCGAATCCGGATGCAGGTAGTACGGAATGAATTTGTTGTAGCCTTCAAGGTCGAGATCGCTGATGTCGAAGAAAATGGTCCCGTCTTTTTCTTCGGTGCGCTGCCGCAGAATCTCCACTGATCGCTCGTGACGTTCGAGCAGCGGCGGCAGCACGGCGGTTACAAAGGGCTCTTCAAGAATCGTCGCCAGAGGCTTGTACGCCAGCTGCGCGATCATTTTCTTGACAAAATCGCGATCCGTCGAAGCTTCGATGGCCATCGTCAATTTCATGGCCGGAGCTTTCATTTCGACTGCCGACTTCGCGTTTTCATATTGAGCAGCGTCGACAATATCGGTCCAATGGATCAGTTCGGCCACCGGCTTCGGATCAAAGCCAAAGTGTTGTTCGGCAATCATGGCGATGAAGCTGGTACACGACTTGAACGCCGGATCGTAGAACTTATGGTCACTTTGATCGTGCTCGAAATGAGCCGCGTCCGCGGGCGACAGAAACGCGCTCTCGTGATGATCGAACCACCAGGTAATTTTCGGCGAGCTGGAATATTTGAAATCGACGATGGCATTCTCGTCACCGTCGAACTGATTCTCGTCAAAAAGCGCCCCGGCTCGGTGCAGCAAACCGGAATAGACGAAGTCCACATCGCTGCGGATCCGTTCGCGGTAAAACCTCGAAAACAGGGCGGCTGATGAGGCCCCATCGAAGCACTTGTCGTGATAAAACACCCGCATTCGCAATATGACGTCCCTACCCCCGGTTCTCCGGGCGTGGAGTGGAAAACAAATAGAGTTGCTGGTTTGTGGAGTTCTGTCAAGGTAGATATTGGGCGGCGCCTGAATGGCCGTGAACATTCGTGCGCAAAAAACAACTTATCGCTGGCCTGTTATCGATGGCCTGCGATCACTTTCTCCGCCGGCGAATCTTAAAGTCGAAGCTGACTACGCCGTTCTGATCGCGCAGCGCGACAATCGAAATATTTCGCGTCACGTTATATTCCACCTGAATAATCTGCTGCGTCGACACGGAGACGTTGGTGCTGTAGGTAAGCGTGAGATTGCTGGCCACTTGCTGCTCCACCGTGAGCTGCGGACCCCGAACCACGCTGTTTTCATTTGCTAACCCCTGCGGATCGATCTTGACTCGACTCGCTCCGAACAAGCGCTGCAGGCGGCTGTTGACGGTGCTGTTGAGCGCTTCGTTGATAATCAAGTTCGAGGCATCGCCGCCAAGTCCGAACGAACCGGCTGAACCGGCGGCCGCGGATTCCTCGCGTGTGCGTCCTAGCGCCAACAAGGCGATGACGTCGGCTTCGGGAAGCTGCGGCTCGGACTGCCAGGTGATTTTCAGCCCGTTTGGAACGCTCGCATCGCCGCGGAATTGCACCGTAATGTCGTAATCGCGGACCCGCGTGGTCGCCCGCAGATCGATCACTGGCTGAGTGCGCGCCGGATTCGCAAAGGTGACATCGCCGCGTTCTAACTTGTACTTGTTCCCGTTGAAAGAAATCTCTCCCTCCAGCACTTCCACTCGACCCAGAATCGCGGGACGATCCGCGGTCCCGCGCACTCGAAGATCCGCATCGCCCGAAAGCCTCGCGATCGCCGTCTGCATTTGCAGCTCGGGAGTAGTCACCACATGCACGTCGAGTTTCAGGTGACTCTGCAGACTGTCGCCTTGGGTCAGAACGATCGGCTGCCTGCTACCGGCATAGGCGGCAAAATCGAATCCAGGCGTGATGGCAAGTTTCGTGACCGTGACATCGCCGCTCAGCAGCGCTGCACTCGTCGTGCCAGTCAGGCGAAGATCGGCATTCGCGGTGGAACTGACTCCCGGCGGATAGCGCAGACGAACCCCCTGCGCGGTGGCGCCCAGGTCAAGAAGAAGCCCTCCATTCTGGTAGGTGGCGGAGCCGGTCAGGGCAACCGTGCCGCCGCCGGTGGTGCCACTCAACTTCTGAATCTGAATGCGGCTGCGGTCGAATTGCAGGACGCCGTTAAGGTCGCTGAGGCCGCTGGGAAAATCGTTGTGACTGATGAAAACGTTTTTCACCTCGAGCTGCCCTTGCAACACCGGTTGCGTAATCGTGCCGCTGGCGGTTAGGTTCACGCCCAGATTCCCGCGTGCCAGAATGTTTGCATTCAAAGATTGCAAAAGCCCCATGTTGACTGAACCATCCACCCGAATGTCGAGTTCTTTGGCGTCGGCAAGGTGGGCTCGGCCGTGAGCGGTGAAATCGGTACCGCTGCCGGCCAGGTGGAGTTCTTCGATGAGCACGACTTGATCTGAGACCTCAAATCGAATAGGGCCGACATTTTGCACTTGCACCTTTGCGACTTCAACGCTGAGTGCCTCAATTTCGGCTTGCGCTTTTAAGGCGCGCGGTGTGCGCAACGGACCGCGAACCTGCAGCGTTCCATCCACGGGAGAGTGGGCCGTGATTTTTCCCGGCAAGTAGGTCCGCAGAAGCCAATCAGCGTCCAGATGGTGAAAGGCGAGTTTTAGGTCCGCGTTGAAGTCGTGCTCCAGCGCGACGGTCCCTGCAATCGTCAAATCGGCTTTGTCGAAGTCGGAGTGCGCCTTGAGGTCGAGTAGCTTTCCCTGCGTGACCGCGTCAAGGTAGAAATCGCCGATGCGCTCCTGATCGAAAGTGAGGTCTTTGAGATGGAGGTGAGCGTCGATCGAGGGCTGCGCGGGAGTACCACTGACTTTAGCGGAAAAGTCGGCGATGCCATCCGTCGCTAGCCGGCTGGTCTGGATACGCGGCAGACGGGCGAGATCGAGGTTTTGTCCAGAAAGATTCGCATGGAATTCGGTTTGCGACAAATTTTTATTAGGAGAAAACAGGTCCGAAACGCTGAGCGCGGCGCTCCCGGAAATCGGAGCGTCGAAAGCACTGGCGGTGATGTTGTCAAATTCCAGTTCGCCGCCGGCCAAGTGTAGATCGCTCTTCAATAAGGGGATCGCGACCCCATAAGCACTGCCGTTGCGAATTTCGATGTGTCCGTCCCCTCGCGGGTCGGCGCGCGTACCCGACATGCTGGCTGAGAGATCCGCCGTGCCCGAGACGAACGGCTGCGTCAATCCGGCGAGCTGCAGCGTCTCGGCCACGTCCGCACTGTGGAGATCAACATGAAAGGTGAAGGGAGAGTCTTCGGTGAGAATCCAGCCTGCGAGCGCGGCGTGCGCGTCGAAGTGTCCGGTGGTGTGGCCGCGAAGTATCGAGCCGTTGTGCGCGGCGAAGTGGGCGGAGGACAACTGAATCGCCGTCGTGAGCGCGTCCCAGTGAACGACCTGAATGGGAACATGCTGATGCGCAGGCAGGGTCGTGTCGAAATCGTAGACTTCGAGATTACCGTTCACTCCAAAGTTAGAAAGCCTTCCGCTGGCATTTCCAGAGAGCGTAGCCCAACCATGAACGCTGAAAGGCAGATTCGCCGATCCGTACACGGCCTCGAGCAGTGGCGCCACTTCTCTCGTGTTGTGGCTCGTGACCGTGAATTTGAGTGACGAGTCGGCGGCCAGATCACCGGAGGCGGTGAGCTCAGAGCCGAGCGTCGAGACTTGCAAGCGGCTCATCTCCAATTCATCGCGCGATCCGCGATAGATGCCTTCAATGCTGCCGCGCAGCGGGATTTCGTTCGGCCCGGGATTGGCGGGTGGCGTGACGCTCAGGTTCAGGCGAGTTTCGGCATCATGAAACGCGCCCAGCCATAGCATTTCGATTTTCCCGCTCGCGCTTCCAGCAAGGCCGAGATGATCGAGCGGAAGATTTTTCGAACTGAGGAACTCGAGGCCGGGCAGCAGCGGAAACCCCGATAACTGCAGGCGCACCGAACCGCGCTGAATACTTTGCGGAGGGATTTTTCCGATCACCCGGCGAGGGGGTCGAACGGCTCCCGCGGCCGACGTGACAGATGCTTGCAGCGAGTTCTGCCAGTTTGTGATCTGAGCGTCGCCGGACAAGTCGCCACCCAAAAGGTTCGCCTTGATCGAAGATACGTCGAAACGTTCCGGAGTAACGGAGTAGGCCGCGTTTAAGCGACCATTGCGCATCGACAGTCTCCCGTTCGACCAATCGAGATCCTTCGCTTGGACCGTTCCTTGCGTCGAAAAATTCTGCAGGCTCCAGGAGCCTTTGCCTTCGAATTGAACTGTGCCACGATGAAGATCCGCTTGCCGAATGATCGCGGCAACTTCGCCGAGATCGGCGAAGCCTTTGTAATTGACGTCAAGCTTCGGATTATGAAAATCGAGCAGGTTGCCGGTGAAGTGGATTTCCGATTTCCCGGAACTCGCACTCAGGCTGGCAATGTCGGCGCGTCCGCGCGCCAGCACCAGCGAGGTATCCAGGCGCCATGAAAACGATGGATTCTGCTGAAACCGGGTGGCGATTTCTCCAACCGCCAGGTGTGCTTCGTAACGCCGCCGCAAAAGCGAATAATTCAACAGCAGGGCGACTTTATTGGCGTCAAAATCAAACGGTATTTTTTGGTCCTCCCACACAAACTCCCCGTTCTGCGCTTCAATATGCGCTACCGAAAGGGCGAACAGTTCCTCTACTGGGCCTCGTGAGGGAGAACTACTCGAGGAAGAACCACTCACCGGCAGCGCCGGAACGTTCGTTGTCCCGTCCGGGTTCACGATCACGTGAACCACCGGGTGATCGAGCTCCAGAGAATGCATTCCAATGGTGGTAGTGAGCAGTGAGATGATTTTGATTTCCACCTGCACCCGATCGACGTGCAGTAGAGGAGCTTCATCCGCCGCTTCGTGGCCGTGGATGGTGAGGTTGCGCGCATCCACGCGCAGGCGGAACGGGATGGTATGCAATTCCCCAAGTTCGACGCGGCCGCCGGTGATTTTCTCCGCCGATGCCACCACCCGGCGTCGGACTAATTGTTGGAAGGAATCGGTGCTGACGTACCAGGCAAGAAGCGCGAATCCGGCCACACTGAAGACGCAAAAACCGAGGAAGAGTTTCCACAAAATACGCCGGCGCTGCGGCGGGACCGGCTCAATCGGTTGTTCGGGCGCGCCAGATGAGGATGAGCCGGTCGATTTTACTTTCGACTCATCGCCCGCTTCATCGGTCAACGGTTGCTGTCTCCGGCACTGGTTTCAGGGGCTGCGATATGACTTCCCGAGCGAAGATTCGCCAGCCACCCACTGAGCAGTTCGTTCATTTTTTTCTCAGCCAGCAAATCTTTGATCCGGCTGAAGTACTCGGTCAGCGGTTTTGCGTGATCGCCCGCCTTCTTCAATTGCGGCAGTAGTTGCTCATTGTAGTAGCTTTCTACCGCCTTCTGATCGATCTGAATGGAGGGCCGGAGCCGGTCTTCCACCAGTTTCATCACTTGGATTTCATTTCCCAGACGTTTCTCGAGTGCGCTTTCGGTGAGCCCGTAACGTTGCAGCTTGGCGCGCCAGCTTTCATCGGTGGTGCACTCTGGGTTGAGCTTCCGGACTTCGGCGACGCGGGCGGCAACCTGATCGGCGGGCGCGGGTTGCGACGGCTTGACCTGCTCTCGCAGCAACTCCTGATCGATCAGGCGATCGAGAGCCGCTTTACGTTCGGCCGATGTGAACGAATCGGGATCCCGTCCGTTGGCAAACGCTTCGAACGCTACTTCCTGTTCCCAATCGCTTTGTAGAACCACATGGCCGTTGACGTTGGTTACCACTCGATCCACAACTTGACCGCCCAGGCAGTAGATCGCGAGCGCCATGCTCAGCGCCAGGGCAAGGCTCCCGTGTTGCAAAAGTTTTATCGGATCGAATTGGCTGACTGTGTATCGCATCAGAATGACTGCCCAACGCTGAACGAAAAATTAAAGTGCCCGGCGCGCTGGTACCCGAATTGCCCCACCTGCTGCCCCGTCCCCGGATTGCTGACGATGTTGGTAAAGGCGGGGAACGCTGGCGGGTTTAAATTGTATCCGAAGTCAAAGCGCAATGGTCCTATGGGGGTCTGGTAGCGCACCCCCACGCCAACCGCGTGCGAGACATAGTTGTAGTTACACTTCAGGTGGGTATCGTCGTGGAAGCAGAAATCCTGGTTGGGCTGGTGGAACCGGCCAAGGCTCGGAAACATTTCCTGCGGGCGCGCAAAAACGTTGCCCATGTCTTCGAAAATCGTGAACCCAATGTTGTCTCGAATCACAGGCACGAGAACGTTGGGAAAACGCACTTCCAGATTATTTAGAAACACGGCGCTACCACCCACGGGAAATCCGGTGAACGGGTCGCGCGGCCCCGCCTGGTTCAAGCCGAAACCGCGATGAGAGTTGCCGCCGCCGCTAAAAAAACGCTCTGGCAGGGGCACCAGTGTCTGGTCGGCGGATGCCGTCTGTGACGGATCCAATAACACCGTGCTTCCGAACGGATTCTCGATACCGATCGTTGTGGAACGCGCGAAGACGTATCCCCGCCCGGTGCTGGGATTGCGGAAGAACGTGTGGTAGGTGGAATTCTTGCCCAGGATCCGGCTGAAATCGGCCTCCGAGCCAAACACACTGGCGGCGACGCCTCCTTCCACCGTGGTGTAGTTGCCGCGGGTGCTTTCCAAATCGTTGTCCCGCCGGTTACGGATGTACACAAAATTTGGTGTACCCACCCGGGTCGGCTTGGAGAGCAGAGGAATCAAGTCATCCGTAACCTCAATATTGCTGGCCTCTACGCGCCGGTAGCTGAAGCGATAAGCGAGGGTCGTCAGATCGCCGCGGCCGGGCAACTTGTATAGCACTTGCAACACTTGCAGCGTGCCTTCCAGGCGTTTCGAGGTAAAAGTCGAAACGTCGACGGTGTTGTCGTAGAACGCGGTGGCAGAAAAGCTGAGCGAATCAAGGTTCAGTAATTTGGGGACGTCGTAACGAATCAGACCTCTCTGCTGCAAGCGGCTGACGTTGGTTTTCATGGTCAGCGTCTGATGGCGGCCACCGACGTTGATGCGGCTGACGCCGAACGAGACCCGAGGACTTACTCCCGTGTTCCCGAGTGGCTGGTTGATTCCGTAGGTGGGTTGTCCTGTTTGGAATTCGAAACCGACGCCGTAATCGAAAGTGTAGCGGTCGGCCTCGCGCGCGGTCACCAGTACGTTCTTATGCGACTCGGTGCCGTCCGGATTTTGAATGGCCGTGTCGACCTGTTTGAAAAGGCCCAGGTCGTAGAGACGGCGCTGGCTTTCGAGAATCTCATGTTGGCTCAACGGAGCGCCAGGTTGAACTCTCAATTCCCGGCGCGCGACTCCGAAGCGGGTGTAGTGCAAGCCATCGAGAAAAACCTGATTCACAAAGAACTGTTCGCCTTCGTGAATCGTGAAGGTCACACCTACGCGCGGTAATTTGTCTGGCGATGGGACGGGCACGTAGGCAAGTTCCACCGTGGCATTGGGAAAACCGCTGTCGAAATATTTTTCGAGGATCGTGTCGCGATCATCCGCCAGGCTCGATTCGTCGAAGCCCTGGCTCTCCGCCGTCGAAATTTCGGGAAGCTGCTCTGGTGGAAGTGTGTAGCCGCCTTCGATGCGCACCCAAGCAACCCGCGTCTGCAGTCCTTCTTTGATCGTGATCGAGATGGCGAGTTGCGTCGGATCGTTCTGATAATGATCGATGAGTTTGCCGCTGACTTCCGCCTGCCGGAAGCCGCTGGAGCGGTACAGATTCTGAATGTTCTGGACATCCTGTTCGAGCAAGGCTTCGCTGTAGCGCCCGTGACTGAAGAGGCGTCCGGCAGACTGGTCTTGCATGTGGGAGCGAATCAGTTCGTCCGGAAAGAAGTGATTTCCGGTGAGGCGCACCGCAGTCAGTTTGTGGCGGTCGCCCGGATTCACCTCATAAACGACCTGTAGTCTTTTGCCGTTCTGCGTGTTGTGCTGGTTCACTTTCACGGCGGCCTGGAAGTATCCCAGCGTTTGCATGTGATTCTGGATGCTGCGCCGGCCTTCGTTCAGCAGGTCGTCGTCGACCGCACCCTCTTCATAGATCGGCACCAGTTTTTTAAGAATGCGCTGGCTGATCTTGAATCCCTCGGCCGCGATCTCAACCACCGGACCGCGGTCGATCTTGAAGACGTAATCCACGTTGTTGCGTTCGGGACGGTAGACACGGCTCGATACTTCGACTTGGGCGAGAAGGCGGTCCTGCTTTTGATATCGGGTGCGGATGCGCTGCAGGGCGCGCGTAATCCGGCTGGAAAGCACCGGGTCGCCGGAATGCAGTTTGCCGATCTCCTTAATTTCGGCTACGGAATAACCGGCATCGCCTTCCAGAGTGATTTCTCCGACCTGCGCGCGCGACCCCGTCACCACATTGAAGACGATGCTGATTTGGTGCTGCTCTTCGTCGCGCTGCTCGGAGATCGTCACCTTCGACTTGTGAAATCCGTTCTCCTCCATAACTCTTTGGATGCCGGTCAGCGCCCGGTCGAGTTTCTCGCGGGAGTAAAGTTCCCCGAGTTGCAGCCGGGTCGCGCTGGACAACTGATTTTGAGATGGATTGATGGAAACGCCTTCGACGGTGACTATGCCTATAAAAAAATTAGCCACCGTCTGGAACCGCAGCCGAACGCCGGCCGTCTCGGTGCGATCGACTTCGGCCTGAATATCGGAAAAACGTCCGGTAGCGTAAAGCGCCTGCATCGCGTCGTGCAAGCCTTCGCGGGTAAGCGGTTCGCCCAGCTTGAGTGTGGTGGCAGCAACCAAGGTCGCGGATTCTTCAGGCGCAATGCCCGGAAATTCAATCTGATCGATGGCTAATCCAACATAAGGCGCGATGGTGCCGAAGGCCGAACCGAAATTTTGCTCGGCGGTTGTGGCGGGCGTGGTTGCCGGCGCTGGCAGCAGTGGGGCGTCTGGCGGAGCCTGGGCTGCGCTGGGGGACGCAGCGGGAGATGCGACTGGCGGCGCGGTGGGTGGCGATTTCTGAGCCCATGCCGCCCCCTGGGATAGGAACGACCCTGCAAAAAGTATCAAACTGAGCCGAAGCGTGCCGCCGCCAAACCACAACCATTCCTCCCGAACCTTAAGCCGCTCAACCATGAAATCTTTCGGGTTCGATGAAGCGCAAGACGGCACACGTTGCTCACGAAAACGGAGTTTGACGACCGCATCCTATAATACTGGCTGAATCGCTCAGGAAAGGTAATCGCCAAGGTTATTGCTTTTAGGGTGGTGTCTCAAGAATGGATGACCGCTACTTGCGCCAGGTGCTGTTCAAAGAGATCGGAGCCGAAGGCCAGACCAGGCTATCGCAATCGAGCGTCGTCATCGTCGGATGCGGCGCTACCGGTTCTGCCCTGGCCGCGCTACTGGCGCGCTCCGGCGTCGGAACGCTCCGCATTCTCGACCGCGATTATGTCGAGCCCAGTAATCTGCAGCGGCAATCCCTTTTCGACGAGAGCGACGCGCGCGAATCCGTGCCCAAGGCGATCGCCGCCGCACGACAGATCGCACGCTTCAATTCACAGATCGTGGTTGAGCCGCATGTCGCCGATTTGATTCCGGCGAACATCGATTCCCTGCTCCGCGGCTGCGATCTGATTCTGGATGGCACCGACAATTTCGAAACCCGCTACCTCGTCAACGACTACGCAATGAAAAACCGGGCGCCGTGGATTTACACGGCGGCCGTCGGCAGCTATGCCGTGACCATGAACATTCTGCCGGGCGAGACGCCCTGCCTGGCCTGCATTTTTCCCGATTCTCCGCGAGGCACCGTGGAGACCTGCGAGACTGCCGGCATTTTGAACTCGGCCGTAAACCTGGTGGCGTCGATTGCCGCGACCGAGGCTTTGAAGTTTTTGGTGGGTGCGGGTTCGAAGATGCGAAGAACCCTGCTTTCGTTCGATCTCTGGACCAACGAGCGGGCGGAATTGGCGGCCATCCGGCCACGTCCAGGATGCCGCGCCTGCTACGGTGATTTTGTTCATCTCGCCGGTGAAGGACGCCCTCACATTACGTTGTGCGGCAGAAACTCCGTGCAGATCCACGAGCGCGAGCGCCCGGTAGATTTTCGCGAGCTGAGCACCCGCCTTCAGCCTCTCGGCAGCGTTCGCCACAACGAATTCGTGCTGAAGTTCTGGCGCGAACCCTATGAAATGACGCTTTTCCCCGACGGCCGAGCCATCATCAAAGGAACCACGGATACCGCCGTGGCGCGAAGTCTGTACGCGCGCTACGTTGGCAGTTAGCGCAAGTGCCCAGCTCTCCACCGGGATCGCTTTTGCCAGCTCAATTCCTTGCAGGTTGTGCGCAGCGGTTTTCACCGCCCGAAACCTGACCCCGCGCAAATCTCCCTGTTTTGGCCGAGCTTACCGCGAATCTCCTGAAATTCTCGGCCTTTTCGCTCGCCACGGACTGGCCAGCAAACTGCACTCTTACGGCTGATGTGTTAGCCCCTGTGGAGGCTCCATGCGACCCTATCTCTTCCTGACTGCGGTAGCTCTGATGACAGTAGCAGCTTTTGGGCAACAACCCTTTCCTCACCCCGGCCCTTGCCTTTACGCATGCGGTCCTTATATCCCGCTCCTCACCACGCCTGAGATTTCTCTGGGACAGGTTTCGCCAAATCCAGTGGGTGCGACCAATGCCACCACCGGACTAGTCGCCGGCGCCACCAACTCGACTCTTTCCCAAGTCCAGGGATCGACCAGCTCGGTCTATACCGCACCCGTTTGGTATCAGGGAGGCGACGCTCCTCTGACTTCCGATATTCGTCTGTATCCCGAGCCGATCGGACGCGAAGGCCGCGTGCTGCGTGGTGGAATGATGCCGCAAGAGCGTCCGCGTGAAGAAGGCGCTCCGAAGCAGGAAGCGAAAGCCTGGGTCTATTTCAGCGGACACGAGCACACCGCCAGCGCGGCTGCCGCTGCCACCGCGAACGGCTCCAAGGGATCGGTTAAGGCTGGTCACGTCTACACCAACGACGACATCAGCCACCAGAACGACAACAACGGAAACGTAAAGTACGACGGCAAAACGGAGAAGATCTAACAGCAGTTCTCAGCCGCAAGCTCAGCCCTCGGTCACCACTTTTGTGGAGGCCGGGGGCTTTTTGTTTCCGGCGGCTATTCGCCGATTCGGATAATCTGGCCTGGCTCGATCGAACGCACTGCGGTAAGGCATGAATCCATTAATGGCAAGAGGTCCGCGAGACGATTCGATTGGGCGCGGAAAACAATGACCGCGATTTGACGGCCAGCCAGATTTTGCTGATATTCGAGCCCCTTGTCCATCGTCAAGAAGATCTGAAACCCGCGACTCTCTGCGATTGCAAGGAGTTCACCGTTCTGCTTGCCCCCGAGCAGTGCCTCGGGCACCGTCTGGCATTCGTGACCCACGATCCGATCTTTAAGCCGCAGCGGAAGGCACTCATCCAGCAGAATTTTCATCCCAATTGATTTACCAGAAGCAGCTTGGCTTGTTCTAGAGCGGAAATCGCGGCATCGCGAGATACGGTGGGAAAGTCATCCAAAAACTCAGTCAGCGTTTGTCCGCCCTCAAGATAATCCAGCAACGCTTGAAACGGGACACGTGTGCCGCGAAAAACTGGGACACCACCGAGAACTTCTGGATCTTTCGCGATGACTTCGTTCACAGTACCCATGCTCGACCCCTCGTCCTGACAGGATTCTACTCTGCATCCTTGCGCGAAACAAAAACCTGAAGAATTGGCTCTTTGGCTGAGCCGTTTCTTTCCTCATCTGTTATCTTCGTGCGGTTACTCTTGATCAACCAACCGTAGCCCGAGGATGATGCTTTAGATGTCCGCCCTGACCGTAGCCGCTCGCCCCGAACCTTCCCGCCTCTACCGCTGGACCGTACTTTTCTTCGTCAGCGTGGCGATGGGTGGGAACTACTACATCTACGACAGCATCAATCCGCTGGAACGCGTTTTCATCGACAAGCTGGGTTTCTCGGCGACCGCTTTCGGATGGCTCAACTCCTCCTACAGCGTGGCTGCGGTTTTGACACTGCTGATCGGCGGCATCATTATCGACCGCATCGGCACCAAGAAGGCGATCACATTCTTTGCTGTGCTGTGCCTTCTCGGAGCCCTACTCACCGCAGCGCGCGGACAGCCAAGCATCATGATCGCCGGACGCACCGTGCTCGGTCTCGGTGCTGAGTCGATGATCGTCGCGGTCACGACTGTCCTGGCCAAGTGGTTTAAGGGAAAAGAACTGAGTTTTGCGTTCGGAATCAATCTTCTGATCGCTCGCCTGGCGTCGGTCGCCGCTGACAATTCGCCGACGTGGGCGAATCGCGTTTTCTATCCCAATGGACCTTCCGGCGAGCCCAGCTGGCAGGGACCACTGCTGATCGCGGTTGGCGCAGGCATACTGGCGGTTGTTTGCTCCATCGTTTACTGGGTCCTCGAGAGTCGGGCCGAGGGTCGCTACGAATTAGGGCAGGCCGGGTCTATCGACAAACTCGAGTTCGGCCAGATTCTCCGTTTCAACCGGTCGTACTGGTTCGTGGTCGGCCTTTGTTTCACGTTTTATTCGGCTATCTTTCCTTTCCGCACTTTTGCCATCGACTTTTTCACCAACAAGATTCTGGCCACCCACGGCGGCGTAACCGCTTCAGAAGCCGTTCGTGTCCTCGCCCACGAGCGCGCCGGATTCTTCAACAGCCTGCTTCCGCTTTCCGCCATGGTCGCAACCCCGCTCTTCGGTTTGCTGGCTGACAAGATCGGGAAGCGCGCATTCCTGATGATGTTCGGATCGATTCTGCTCATGCCGGTCTATTTGATGATGGGATACACCGACATCTCGTTATATGTGCCGGTGTGCATGATGGGGATCGCGTTCTCGCTGATTCCGGCGGTCATGTGGCCGTCGGTCGCTTACATCGTTGATCAGAACCGACTCGGCACGGCCTACGCGTTGATGACTCTGATCCAGCAAATTGGGTTCTTCATCTTGAACCTACTGATCGGCAAAGCCAACGACTACGCTCATGCAGGACTTGATAATCCGGGAGGCTACGGCCTGGGCATGTGGATCTTCTCCATTCTCGGATTTGTCGGGTTAGCTTTCGCAATTCTCTTAAGAATTCGCGAAACTGGTCCCCACGGACATGGGTTAGAAACAATTACTGCGAAGGCTTAGCCATTCGTTTATATGGAATATCCAAGCGAACATTGAAGTGAATATCCAATTTTCGGTAGAGACGCGGGGAATCTGTCACGACGTGATTACGAAGGTGCTACCTGCGTCGGCAAAGCAGTCACTTTGGGCGCTCGCATCATCCAATCAAGCTACGGTTTTTGGTATTCTGACGACTTACAATCGGTCGAGAGCGCTTCCCCAGACACCTCGGCAAATTTGTACAACGAAAAGAGTTCGAAGCCGCATCTCAGGCAGTAGCGGCCGGAAAAGGCGACTTGACCGACCCTAAGGATCGCATCACCGAAGCAGAGGCAATCGAGCAGGCGAAGCAGGGCCACGAATCCGCATTCGAAGTCTTGTATCATCTGCACAAACGCCGCGTGTACTCGCTATGTTTGCGCATGGTCTCCAATCCCGCGCAGGCCGAAGATCTGGCCCAGGAAGCATTCCTTCAGCTATTTCGCAAGATCGGTACCTTTCGCGGCGAATCGGCCTTCTCCACCTGGCTGCATCGCATGACGGTAAACGTAGTCCTCATGCAACTGCGCAAGAAGGGATTGCCGGTAGTGTCGCTCGAAGAGACTTTGGAAGCCGACGACGACGCTCCGAGGAAAGAATTCGGTACCAAGGATGTAAAGTTGACGGGGTCGATCGATCGTTTGCAATTGCAACGCGCCATTGATCGTTTGCCGCCGGGTTACAGAA
Organism: uncultured Acidobacteriaceae bacterium; assembly: GCA_963807725.1. GTDB lineage: Bacteria > Acidobacteriota > Terriglobia > Terriglobales > Acidobacteriaceae > Acidiflorens. The sequence continues at coordinate 788,530 of CAWECL010000006.1, read as the reverse complement.
CGGTTTTTGTGTTGCATGATGTGGAAGGCTTTGAGCACAACGAAATTGCCCAGATGGTGGGATGTTCGATCGGTAACAGCAAATCGCAGCTCCACAAGGCGAGGTTAAAGCTGCGGGATTTCCTGAAGTTCATGAGAGCCGAAAAGGCCAAGACTGGTTAAACGGAAGTAGCGGTATTTGGGGAGAGGGTTTTGCCATGACGTGTTCAGATGTACAGCGTGTTCTGCCGGATTTCCTCGACGGCGAGCCGGGCGCTCGTCTTCAGCCGGACTTTCAAGCGCATTTGAAGTCTTGTCCGGATTGTTCGGACCTGGTTTCGGACCTCAACCTGATCTCGACCGAAGCCCGGCAACTGGCCGCAAGCGATGAGCCCGCCGCTCGAGTCTGGGTCCGGATCGCGGCGGAACTGCGCGCCGAAGGAATTATTAAGGAGCCCGAAGCCTTTCCGGCTCGTCCCGTCCTGGTTCCCGCTCCTCCTCGCAGGCCTTGGAGCGCATGGTGGCTGGCGCCTATCACGGCAGCAATCCTGGCAGCCGGAGCTTACGTCGTTAGTAACAACCTAAATCACAAGCCTGCGCCACAGGTGGCTGTGCAGCCGAAGCCCACGCCTCCCGTCACAACACCTGCGCCCGAGACCACGCCGCAGCAGACTGTTGCTGCAGCTTCTACCGAGGAATCGTCGCTCCCAGTTAGCAAGTCGCCCGACAGGAATGTCGTGCCCACGGTAGCAAAGGTGGAAGATGAGCCGGCCGAATCGCGGCTTCCGCACACCGCGGCACCCCCCAGCGCCGAGGATCGGCAATTTCTGAGCTTCGTTTCTACTCAGGCTCCTTCGATTCGGGCCACCTACGAAAATCAATTGGAAGCGGTGAACGCCGATATCCGGGAGACTCAGGCATACGTCAATCAATATCCGGGAGACGCCGAAGCTCGGCAACATCTCATGGATGCTTACGAACAGAAAGCACTGCTTTACCAAATTGCGTTAGATCGTATTCAATAGGAGAAGGGGCGGACCGGCATCCCCCGGCCGCAGGGGCAGCATTTTTATGGCGAGTCTTAATAAGTCGGGCCTTGCGACGCTGGGCCTGGGAAAAGCTGGTGTTCGACCGGCATGTGTCACCCAGGCAGGCTTGCAAAATGCCGCGCTGGTGATTCTGCTTCTGGCCACATGTTTGTCGTCGTCGGCATTTGCTCAGACCAAGTTCACCGAAACCAAGAAGGAATACCGTTTCACGGTCGGCCCCCACGCCAACATTTCCGTGGATACCCAATCAGGCGCAATCACGGTGAAGCCCGGCAACCGCGATGAAGTGGTAGTAACAGCTACCATAAAGTCGGATAACGTTGAGGTCGACCAACAGCAGAATGGCAATCGTGTTCAAATCGCGTCGCATATGTTGAAGGGCGCCGAGCAGCAGATTGGCCAGGTCAACTACGAGTTACTCATTCCGCTCGATGCCTCCCTTACCCTGCATTCCACGAACGGTCTGCTATCCGCCGAACACCTGCAAGGCGATTTGACAATCGAAGGTGGGGACACGACGGTCAACGTCCGCAACGTGGAAAACGGGCACGTCCACATTCAGACCATGCGTGGCGTGATTACGGTATCCGACGTGCGGAATGGCCACATTGAAATCGGATCGATCGGTGGTGACATCCATTTGATATCCGTGACGGGACCGTTGGTACAAGTGAGTTCGGATCGCGGCAAGATTTTTTACGATGGCGATTTCGGATCAGGTGGCGACTATCGATTCACCACCCATAGCGGTAGCATCGAAGCCCTGGTGCCGATGGACGTCTCAGCCGATTTCAAGGCCCACTCCGTGATCGGGCGGGTGCAACATGATTTTCCTTTGCAAGCCCGGCATTCTCGGGACCCCGAGACGGGAAATTCCTTCTTTGGCACTACCGGCAAGGCAGCATCTGAGGTCGTGCTGCGCTCTTTCAGTGGTAGAATCCGCCTGACGCAACGCAAAACCAAAAACTAAACAGGAGCAGCCGGCGCGGGATTTTGAACCGCCTCAGCGGAGCTGAGAGGGAGTTCGCTTTCTACGCCCTTTGACGCCATGGCAGTCCGCGCAGTGTTTCTTGTGGGATTCATGGCGTCCGGCAAGAGCACCGTGGGGCAGGAGCTTGCCCGGCGTCTGGACTGGGATTTTGTGGATCTGGATGCGCGCATCGAATCTCGCGAACGAGAAAAGTGTTCCCGCATTATTTCGCGAGCTCGGTGAATCCGGATTTCGTCTTGCGGAAACCAGTGCCCTCGAGGATCTGCTCACCGCGTCGCTGCAACGCGACACCGTAGTGGCGCTCGGCGGTGGTGCTTTCGTGCAGGAAAGGAACCGCAAATTGCTGGAGACGTGGCCCTCGATTTTTCTAGACGCTGCGGTTTATGAACTCTGGCAACGAAGCCAGACGGACGAAATTGAGCGGCCGTTGCGCGGAAATTTCGACCAGTTCGCCAAACTACACGCGGAACGTCTCCCTTTTTACCGCCAGGCGAAGGTAACTATCGTAACCTCAGGCAAGGATCCGGCGTCCCTTTGCGCCGAGATCGAGCGTACCTTGCAGTTTTGGGGTGCGGACGCGGCCCAACCGTCCGGTATTCCGAAAGTTAGCCGTGGAACAGGAGAATCACAGTGAAGTTGTCTCGCCCTTATCGAAGGCTCGGTTTTGTATTGGCTTTGACCTGGTGCGTTGCGGCATCGGCCGCCCCCGCGCCAAAAGAGAAAGAGAAGGAGCACGACGGAAAGAAAATCGATAGCGGTTCCTTTGGCATATTTCAAAATGGCCGTCGCGTCGGAACCGAGACTTTCTCCATCTACGAAACCAATTCTGGCAGCGTGATTGACTCGGAGTTCAAGACCGAGAATGCTCCCACCCAGGCCGTGCAGAGTTCCGTCATGCAGTTGAATGCCAAAGGGGAAATCCGGCGTTACGAATGGAAGGAATTGAGTCCGGGCAGCGCCGAGTCTGTGGTCATTCCCAACGATGACTTCCTGACCCAGAAGTGGAGGCTGGCAGCGGGAGAAAAAGAACACGAAAAACCCTATCTGTTGCCGCTCTCGACCAGCATTCTGGACGACTACTTCTTCATTCATCGCGAACTGCTGGCATGGAAGTTTTTGAGCATGGTATGCAAGCAGGATAAAGGCGTGATGCAGTGCCAACCCAAGCAGCGGTCCGATTTCGGAACCATGAATCCGCATCAACAGTCTTCGGCTCCGCTCAGCGCGGAGTTTATAGGCCGGGATAAGGTGACATTAAAGAATGGGCCCCAAGACCTGCTTAAACTGGAACTAAGGAACGATGCCGGCGTCTGGCAGGTTTGGCTCGACGATCACGATCAATTCAAAGTGCAGCGTATCGCCGTTCTAGGAGACAATACGATTGTCGACCGCGACTAGTAATGAATGACCAGTGACAACTCTTGACCCTCATTGATTCACGAACCTCGCGCGTGTTGTTCACGGCGTTGCTGTTTGCCGTGGGTGTCGGGTTCCTCTACGCCGCTCGGCGAACCCTGATTCTTTTCCTGTTTGCGATTTTCTTTGCCTATCTCGTGAACCCCGCCGCGGCCCGCTTGGAAAAACTGTTCCATAGCCGGGCTTGGGCCGTCACAGTCATTTACGCTCTGCTTCTCGTCGCCCTGGGAGTATTCGCCTTTCTTGTCGGCCCAACGATCGCGCATCAAAGCGCTCGCCTCGGCGCACAGATACCCGGCCTTCTCGACAAATCGGATACCGGCCAACTCTCCGGACAGATCGGACAGATCGCGGAGCGCATCGGAGCCCTCCACGGCTGGAGCGAGAAAACACAGCACGATATCAGTGACTTCATCATCAGCCGCCGGGACAGTCTGGCTCGCATCGCACAGCAGGCCGGCATCTGGATCGCCGAAGGCGCGCAGCAACTCTGGATGCTCTTCGTGGTCCCGATTCTGGCCATCTTTTTTCTGCGTGACGGCGGCAACTTTCACGAAGTACTGCTCGCCATGGTGCAGTCCCGATCGCAGCGTGAATTTCTGCAGGACGTGCTTCAGGATCTCAACCAGATGCTGGCGGGTTTCATTAGGGGCCAGCTGACTCTGGCGGCTTTATCGTTCATCGCCTATTCTGCCTTCCTGGGCGTGATGCGGGTTCCGTACGCGCTGACCTTAGGCACGCTGGGCGGGGCGCTCGAGTTCGTGCCTGTCGCCGGTCCGTTGCTGGCCGGCGCCGCCGTAATGCTCGTCGCGGTCTTGTCCGGATATCAGCATTGGGCCTTGGATCTTGCTTTTTCTGGTCGTCTGGCGTCTGGTGCAGGACTACGTATTCTCTCCTCGCATTATGGGATCGAGTGTTGAACTGCATCCACTGGCGGCGCTGTTCGGCATTCTCGCGGGCGGCGAAATCGCTGGCATCCTGGGCGTCTATCTTTCCATCCCGGTGATGGCCAGCCTGCGCATTGTCTGGCGGCGCTGGCGCATCTACGCGGAAAAACGAAAATTCGGACCGCTGAACGAATATTCCTTCCCGACCGAAATCGGCCGCAGCCAACCCTAGCCTCACGTGCCTGCAACGGCATTCCCCACGGAAATTTCGCTGGTATAAAATCAACACTTATCCTGTTTCCTCTTTAAAATGTCGAATAAACTTCCCGTAGGAATTCTAGGTGCCACTGGCATCGTGGGGCAGCGCTTTATCCAGATGCTGGAACGGCATCCTTGGTTCGAAGTGGCGTGGCTAGCCGCTTCCGATCGCTCCGAAGGCCGTCCCTATGTCGAAGCCGCGCGGTGGCGTTTGAAGACGGCTATCCCCGGCAACGTCGCGAAAATGACGGTCGCGCCCGCCAATCCCAAAGGCGCGCCCAAAATCATTTTCGCTGCGCTCGATGCCTCCATTGCTCGCGAGCTCGAACCGCAATTTGCGGATGCCGGTTGCGCCGTAGTTTCTAACTCCAGTGCCTTGCGCATGCAGGCCGATGTCCCCTTGGTCATTCCAGAAGTCAACGGGGACCATATCAAGTTGATCGACAAGCAATCCTGGCGCGCTAAGTCGGGAGGCTACGTAGTTACCAACCCTAACTGCTCCGCGATTGGGCTGGTGCTCGCCCTGGCTCCCTTGCATCGAGCCTTCACGCTGGAGGCCGTCACTGCCGTGACCATGCAGGCCGTCAGTGGCGCGGGATATCCCGGCGTGGCATCGCTCGACATTCTCGGCAACGTGATTCCCTACATCGCCAAAGAAGAAGAAAAGATGGAAGAGGAAACGCAGAAGCTGCTGGGCACGCTAAACGGTTCGCACATCGATCCCGCCCCGTTTGCCATGAGCGCGCAATGCAATCGCGTGGCTGTGGAAGACGGCCACACAGAATCGATCGCCATCAGGTTGAAGAAAAAAACGAATGCAGAAGAGATCATTGCTGCCTGGAACGACTTTCGCGCCGAGCCGCAGCAACTAAAATTGCCCACCGCTCCCGAAAAGCCGGTCGAATACATGACCGCTCCAGACCATCCGCAACCGCGCTTCCACGTCGATCTCGGCTCCGGCATGACCACCGCCGTCGGCCGTCTGCGCAAATGCAACGTGCTCGACTGGAAATTCACCGTGCTCTCGCACAACACCATCCGAGGAGCTGCCGGCGCGGCCCTGCTCAACGCAGAACTTCTCAAGGCGAAGGGATATCTCGGGTGACGGCACAAGCTAACAGAGAGCCCTGGGAGCACTCCCGCCCATGATCGTAATGAAGTTCGGTGGGACCTCCGTACAAGATGCAAAAGCGATTGAGCGTGTCGCCCACATCGTTCAAGGCCGGCTAGCCGATCGTCCCGTGGTCGTGGTCAGCGCCATGGCCAAGGTCACCGATTCCCTGCTCGCCATGGGAAAGGCCGCTGGCACCGGCGATCGCAAGACCGCCCTCAAAATGGCGCGAGCCCTTCGCGAACGCCACTACGACACCGCCGGAGAACTCCTCGGCACCGCCCTCTTTACCGAATTTCACAGCAACCTCGGCGCCGACTTCGAGGATCTCGACGAATTGCTGCGCGGCATCGGCGCCGTCGGAGAGATCACTCCCCGCACTTACGATTACGTCGCCTCGTTCGGCGAAGTGCTTTCCAGCAAAATTGTGGCCGCTGCCTTCGCCGCCCGCGGACTGCCGGGGGCGCACGTCGATTCGCGCCAATGCCTGCTCACCGACAGCAGCTACACCCGTGCGGTTCCGCAGTTCGACGAAACCAACGAACGCCTGCGCAAGAAAGTTCAGCCCCTTCTCGACCAGGGCAAAGTTCCAGTCATGGGAGGATTTATCGGCTCGAATCGTGCCGGCATCACCACCACCATCGGTCGCGGCGGCTCCGATTTCTCAGCCGCCATTTTCGGCGCAGGCCTGAACGCCGAGCGCATCGAAATCTGGACCGATGTCGACGGAATGATGACCACCGACCCGCGCCTTTGTCCCGACGCCCGTCGCATCAAGGTCATCAGTTTCGATGAAGCCGCTGAGCTCGCCTATTTCGGCGCCAAGGTTCTGCATCCCGCAACGGTTTTGCCGGCCGTGCAGCAAAATATTCCCGTCTATGTTCTGAATTCGATGAACCCGACTTGCGAAGGGACAAAAGTCACCGCCAGGGCTCCCCGCTGCTCGAATATTTTCAAAGCTATCGCGCTCAAGAAAAAAATTACGCTGGTCGAAGTCGCTTCGCCGCGCCGCCTGCTGGTGCAAGGCTATTTGAAGTCGATTTTCGAGGCCTTCGACAATCACGGTGTTGCCGTCGACGTAGTTTCTACTTCGGAAGTGAGCGTCTCCGTGACCGCCGAGACCAATGAAGCCATTCCCGCGCTGGTCGCGGATTTGGCCAAACTGGCAGATGTTAAATATGAAGGCCGCAAGGCGATTGTTTGTCTGGTCGGCGAAAAATTACGTGACACTCCTGGAATCGCCGCCAAGGTTTTCGGCATCCTTGAAGATGTAAAGATCCGCATGATCTCGCAGGGAGCGTCTGAAATTAATCTGACGTTCGTGATCGAAGAAGACGATGCAGCCGAAGTCGTAAGACGTCTGCACAAAGAATTCTTTGCGGAAGCGGATCCCGAAGTGTTTGCTTAAACTCCCGCTGAGCCTCTTTGCACCGTCTGCTCGGCGTACACTGCGTTCGCGGAGTTTCCCATGAATTTCCTGATTCTCGGCCGTGGCAAAACGGGATCACTGGTAGCCGATGTAGCGCGCTCGCGCCGCCATCAAGTTCAGGTTCTTTGCGCCGCTGAAAATGTCGCCGCCGCCGCTCTTACGTCCAATGCGCTTTCCCCGGTCAACGTGGTTCTCGATTTCACTACCCCTGAAGCCGTGATCCCCAACGTTGAGGCCTGTGTGCGAGCCGGCAAAAACATCGTCGTCGGCACCACGGGCTGGCACAACCATGTTCCGCGCATGCGCGAAATGGTGCTTTCCGCCAACACCGGCCTGCTCCACGGATCAAATTTCTCCATCGGCGTGAACCTTTTCTTCGAGATCGCTCGCACCGCTGGCGTTGCCCTTAAATACGATTACTCCGGCCAGATTTTCGAGCGCCATCATGAGCACAAAAAAGACGCCCCCTCTGGCACTGCGCTCACCATCCAAAAAATTGTCCGCGACGCTTCCGGCAAGGAATGCGACCTGGAGATCACTTCCTTCCGTGAAGGCGATGTCGTCGGCATGCACGAAGTGACGTTTAACTCCTCGGGCGATCGCATCTACCTCTGTCACGACGCCAAATCGCGTCTCGGATTCGCCGAAGGGGCGGTCCGCGCCGCCGAATGGCTCGCGGGAAAAACGGGATTCTTCGATTTCCGCGACGTCTGGCGCGAACTCTAAAAACGCGTCAGGATGCTCCCATGCATCCCTCCGCCAGAAGAGTTATTCTTAAGCCATGCAACTGAAAGGCTGTGGTACTGCTCTCGTTACCCCGTTCTCCCAGGACGGTTCGGTAGATGAAAATGCGCTGCGTAGTCTGGTCGCGTGGCAGGTCGAATCGGGCATCGATTTTCTCGTTCCCTGCGGCACCACCGGAGAAACTCCAACGCTCAATCACGACGAGTGGCTGCGCGTCATCGACCTGACCATCGAAGTTGCCGCCGGACGCGTTCCCATCGTCGCCGGAGCCACCTCGAACTCCACCCAGGACGCCGTCGCGAAGGCAAAAGAAGTGGCGGCGCGGCCGGGAGTCGACGCGATCCTTACGGCTTCGCCGTATTACAACAAGCCGACGCAAGAAGGCCAGTACCGGCATTTCCGCGCCATCGCCGAAGCGGTCGACAAGCCCATCATCCTCTACAACGTTCCTGGACGCACCAGCGCGAATCTCGAACCCGCAACCCTCGCTCGACTCTGTGAGGTTCCGAACATCGCGGGCGTGAAAGAAGCCAGCGGAAACATGACCCAGATCGCCGAAGTCCTGAACTCGGTTCCTGAAAGTTTCGTCGTGCTCTCAGGCGACGACGCCGTGACTTTGCCGGTGATCTCGCTCGGCGGCGTTGGCGTAATTTCCGTCGCCTCCAACGAAATTCCGCGCGAAATGTCGGAGATGACCCGCGCCGCTCTCAATAACGATTGGCAAACCGCGCGCGCCATTCACCGTAAATATCTTCCCTTGATGCAGGCGAACTTCATCGAGTCAAGCCCGCTTCCGGTGAAGGCAGTCCTCGCGATGATGGGCAAAATCGAGGAGGTTTATCGCCTGCCTTTGCTGCCCATGCGCCGCGACACCCGCTCGAAATTGCAAAGAATAGCCAGCGACGCCGGAGTCATCGCCCGCCCCGCCGCTCAGCCCGCCGCGGCCGCTGAATTTTATATTTACGAAAATTGGTCCGCCGGCCCGCACAAAGCCATGCTGCACCGCGCCTCCTGCGGACAGTGCAGTTCCGGCAAAGGACGCCCCTCGGGGCATGATCCCAATCATTCGCGCTGGCATGGCCCCTACCCCAGTTTGACCGGAGCCCGCGAGGCCACCCATCAAATGCCCGGCGTCCTCATTCGCAGCGAATGCAAGTGCGTAGCCTAGTTCGCGTCAGGTGACGACTCGTGTGGTGACGGGGCTGTGCCGCGTCCGGACGCACCAAGTATCTGTAAGCCTTAGCCGCCGCAGCCGTGTTATGGTATTTCCCTTCCGGAGAATCCATCATGAATCGTCCTCTGACCCGTCTCGCCGTTCTCTTGTTCCTTGTCTCCGCAAATTTAACCTTCGCGCAGCATCACGACACGCCCGCCGGCCCTGAGATCTCCGCCGACCAGGTCTGGGCCAATCTCATCGCCGGCAATAAACGTTTCATGGCCGGAAAATTGACCGAATACAATCTGGTCGAACTCCGTAAAAACCTCGCTCCCGGACAGCAGCCGCACGTCATCGTTCTTTCCTGCTCCGACAGCCGCGTTTCGCCCGAGTTGGTTTTCGATCAGAGTCTCGGCGATTTGTTCGTTGTCCGCGCCGCCGGAAATGTTGCCGACGCGGTCGGCCTCGGCAGCATCGAGTATGCCGTCTCCCATTTTCACAGTCCGCTCCTGATCGTTCTCGGCCATCAAAAGTGCGGAGCCGTCAGCGCCGCCTGTTCCGGCGACAAGATGCCCAGCCGCAACCTCGAAGCCATCATGGACAAAATCAATCCCGCCGTCGCGCAAGCCAAAAAATCTGCCAAGCCCGATGACCTGATCGAATCCGCCATCAAAGAAAATATTCATCAGAGCGCAAAAGACCTGCTGGCCAACAGCAAAATCGTGAGCGATGCCGTCAGCGCCGGCAAACTCAAAGTGATTGAAGCTGAATATCAATCCGTCAGCGGCCAAGTGGTGCAGTTGAACGCACCCTAAGCTCGGCGAAAATAGCGCCGCCGAAAATCACGCTGAATTCCCCGGAGGAAAGCATCGCATCCACTCTGCAATCGGCCATCGAACAACTCTCGGCGCGCGAATCCATTTCTAAAAACGACCGCGAAGACGCGCGCCGCATCTTTCTCGACTTCCGTTCCGCTCTGACCCGCGGCGAGATTCGCGCCGCCGAAAAACGCGACGGAAGCTGGCTCGTCAACGCCTGGGTCAAGCAAGGCATCCTTCTCGGCTTTCGCCTCGGCGAAATGCAGGAAATGTCGGACGGCGAAGTGTTCTCGTTCGTCGACAAAGACACCTTCCCTGCTCGCCGCGTGACCCTCGCCGATCGCATTCGCCTCGTCCCCGGAGGCTCTTCCATCCGCGAAGGCGCCTACGTGGCGCCTTCGGTCATCTGTATGCCTCCCATGTTTATCAACGTCGGCGCTTACGTGGACGAAGGTTCGATGATCGACTCCCACGCTCTGGTCGGTTCCTGCGCGCAGATCGGCAAGCGCGTGCACCTCAGCGCCGCCGCCCAGATCGGAGGCGTGCTCGAACCCATCAATGCGGCTCCCGTGATTATCGAAAACGATGTTCTGGTCGGCGGCAATTGCGGAGTCTACGAAGGCACCCTGGTCGGCGCACGCGCCGTCTTGGGAGCAGGCACAATTCTGACGCGCTCGACTCCGCTTTATGATCTGGTGCGCGGCGAAGTGCATCGCGCCACCAAAGATCAACCGCTCATCGTTCCCGAGAATGCGGTGGTCGTCCCCGGATCAAGAGCCGTGGCCAAAGGCAAATCGGCCGTCTCCGACAACTGGAACCTTTCTCTCTACACTCCAGTGATCGTGAAGTATCGCGATCCGAAAACCGAAAGCGGTATTGAATTAGAAGATTGGCTTAGATAGCCGGATGTCGCGCACCACTAGCTAAGGTCGTGGGGTGACGGGGCTATGCCCCGTCCGGAAGCACCAATCCTGCTGCATGTCCTCGGTCACGACAACAGTCGCGAAGGCCCGTTCGACGCGCCGGAAAGCCGCAATTGTTGCGCCGCAAACTTGCGCCGGATCTCCAGATGCTTCTCCCGGAAATGCGCTCGCGCACGCTGCCCCCACGCTCGCACGAAGTAATAGTTGAGGGCGCATCCGATCGCGGAACTGGTAAACGGAATCAACCGTCCCGCCCACTTTTCCACCACTTCCGACCCAGCCTTGGTCGCAATTCTCTGGATCACTCGCGGCACAAATTTGTTGATCACTTCTTTTTCCAGCAGCTCGCGGCTGATATCGACTCCCGCCGCTGACGCCGCCGCAATCCACAAGTCAGAAATCTCTTCGTCCGTGTTCAACTCAAATCCGTAAATCAAACTCAGCTTCTGGATCGTCCGCATGGTAATCGCAGAAAGAATGCCGAGGTCCGGAACAATGGTCAGAATTCCTCCCAGACCAAACCCCGCTCCCTCGACCGCCGCCATTTTCATACCGGCGCGGATCACGGACTCGGCGGCATCATCCAGTCGCTCCACCGGTACGGTGTACACGCCCTGAAAAGTGGCCAGAGGCAGGCCGTGCGCTATCCGCAGTTGCATCAAAAACCGCCCCGGATCGACGCGGATGGTTTCGTAGGTTCGAGTCAGGCCGCCGCGGATCGCGCCTTCGACCCGCCGCCGCATCCACGATTTGTTCTCGTCCGCCATGGCTCGTCCTGCGCCCAGCATCTGGGTCCAAAGACGAGTCTACCAGCGACAGTGCAGCCATCCCAGATTACCTGGGGACGCGGTTCACCGCGTCTCCGTCTCCACACGCTGTGCTAGCATCAATTTGCTAATGCCAACTGGAAAACTGCACATCGTTCCGCTGGGCGGGATGGGCGAGTTCGGTATGAACTGCATGGCCATCCGCTACGGCGATGACATCGTCGTGGTCGACGCCGGCCTGATGTTCCCCGAAGCCGAATTGCTCGGAGTCGACATCGTCGTTCCCGATATTTCGTACCTTCTCGAAAATCGCAAGTACGTGCGCGGCATCGTTCTCACCCACGGTCACGAAGATCACATCGGCGCGCTACCTTGGATACTCAGCGAACTGAACGTTCCCGTCTGGGCCACCGAGTTCACCTTGGCCTACGTCGAAGACAAACTGGACGAACACCAGCTTCTCGACAATGCCGATCTGCGTGAGATCAAGCCCGGAGAGCGCTTCAAAGTCGGCCCTTTTTCGATTCATCCGCTACAAGTAACGCACAGTCTGGTCGACTGTGTTGCGCTCGCCATCACCACGCCTCTTGGAGTCGTGCTGCATACCGGTGATTTCAAGGTCGACCCCACTCCCACCGACAATCGCCTCTTCGATCTGCACGGCTTCGCCGAGTATGGCAAAGAAGGAGTCTTGGCCCTCCTGCAGGATTCCACCAACGTCGAGCGCAAGGGATACACGCCCAGCGAGCGCGCCGTGCATCGCAAGTTTGAAGAAGTTTTTGTCCGCACCCAGCGGCGGCTCTTCATTTCTTGTTTTTCATCTTCGATTCACCGTATCAAGCTGACCGTCGACATGGCCCGCGAGCACGGCCGCAAGATTTGCTTCATCGGCCGCTCCATGGAGAATTCTTCGGAGATCGCCGAAGACCTGGGCTACATCCAGATTCCCGAGGGCATGCTCATCCATCCTGGGGAAATGAAAAACTATCCCCCCGAAAAAGTGTGCGTGCTCATCAGCGGCACCCAGGGCGAGCCCATGTCAGCTCTGTCGCGAGCCGCCGTCGATAATCACAAGCACGCGAAAATTGAAAAGGGCGACACCGTCGTTCTCTCCTCACGCATCATTCCCGGCAATGAAAAAGCGATTTACCGGGTAGTCGACCACCTCTTCCGTCGCGAAGCGTTCGTCATCTACGACGACGGCTCTTATCCACCGATTCACGTCAGCGGACACGCCAGCCAGGAAGAACTCAAGCTCATCATCAACCTCGTGCGCCCGAAATACTTTATTCCCATCCATGGCGAATACCGCCAGCTCAAACTTCACGCCGAGCTAGCCGGATCGATGACGGGCGCGGTCGGCAAAGTGATGTTGATCGAGAGCGGCGACGTCCTCGAAATCGACGAACAAGGCGCTCGCAAGGCAGGACGCGTGAACGTCGGCCGAGTCTGCATCGATTCCGGATCGCGCACTGACGTGGTTGAAGATTTAGTAATAAAAGACCGCCGCCATCTCAGCGAAGACGGCTTCGTGATGCCGGTGATCGCCATGAACAAACTCACCGGACGAGTCGAATCGCAGCCCGAGATCGTCACCCGCGGCTTCAATCCTGGAGAAGCCGGGACCCTCGACCGCATCCGCGAGATCGTGAACGAAACGCTCGACGCCTCCAGCGCCGAAGAAAAAGCCGATTACGGAGTGATCAAAGAAAAAATCCGCGCCGACCTGAAGAGATATATCTCGCGACAGACGCAGAGAAGGCCGCTGATTATGCCTGTTATTGTGGAGATTTAGTTGTGTTGCCGCCTCAGGCTGTGATGGTGGCTAGAGGGCGTTCGATATGCGAGAGTATGTGACAAGGCGGAATGGGTCAATCAAATAAGCACCATTCCCCTTTAGAACTGCTCATGGTCACCCTCGACGACATCCAATCCGCCCGCGCCCTACTTCAAGGTATCGCCGTCCGCACTCCCCTATTCGAATGGACCGAACTCTCCGCCACGCGCAAGCTCTTCCTCAAACTAGAAAACCTGCAGCCCATCGGCGCCTTCAAATTGCGCGGCGCCTACAACAAACTCGCCTCTTTAAATAACGAAGAACGCCGCCGCGGTGTCATCGCCTACTCCAGCGGAAACCACGCCCAGGGAGTGGCCTATGCCGCTCGCCACCTCGGAGTCAAGGCCGTCATCGTCATGCCAGGAAACGCCCCACAAAACAAACTCGATGCCACCGCCGCCCTCGGAGCTGAAATCGTGACCGTTGGACCCGGCAGCGAAGAGCGCCGCCTGAGAGCCGAAGAGCTCGCCGCCGTACATGGATACATCGTGGTGCCTCCTTACAATGACGAAAAAATTATCGCCGGCCAGGGCACCGTTGGCCTCGAGATCCTCGAAGAATTACCAGCCGTCGAAACCATCCTCGTCCCCGTCGGCGGAGGAGGCTTAATCAGCGGCGTCGCCGCAGCCATCAAACTCACAAATCCAAAAGTCAAAGTAATCGGAGTTGAACCCGCCCTCGCCTCCGACGCCCAGGCCAGCCTGCGTTCCGGCAGCATCGTGTCCTTCCCCGCCGCGCAAACCGCGCAAACCCAGGCCGACGGATTGCGCACGCAAAGCATCGGAGCACTTAATTTCAACCACATCCACGCCTATGTCGACGACATCATCACCGTCACCGAAGACGAAATCCACGAAGCCATGGTTCGTTTGAGCGCCAATCCCCAAACTACCGCCGAACCAAGCGGCGCAGTGGCTCCCGCCGCCTTCCTGTTTCATGCCGATGAACTACCTGCCACGCAAATTAACGTAGCTGTCATCAGCGGCGGCAACATCGACCCGCGCCTACTTGATACTCTTCGCAAGGAGAAGCAGAAAGAGACTTTCGCATGATTCGCTTCGGCATCGCCGGTTTCGGATTGCACGCCGTCCGCCGCCTCATGCCCGGTTTCGCTTTGGCCAAAAATTGCAAGGTCACAGCCCTGTCACGCCGCGATCCCGTCAAAGCACGCGAAGCCGCGGCTCAATTTGGCATTCCGCATGTCTTTTCCTTGACTGAGGAGCTAAGCCGCTGCCCCGAAGTCGATGCCGTGCTGGTCACGACCCCCAATGTTTGCCATCTGCAGGATGTCCTCACCGCCGTCGCCGCCCGAAAACCGGTCCTCTGCGAAAAGCCCATGGGCATGAATGCGGCGGAATGCCGGGAGATGATCGATGCCGCTCGCAAGACAGGCGTCCTGCTCGGCGTGGCCCAGGTTTTTCGCTTCGAAGAGAGCACCGCGGGCTTCCGGCAGCGCGTTGCCGCCGGGGAAATTGGTCATCCGATTTTCGCCCGCTCGGAGTTCTCCTTTCCCGGCCAGAATCATGCCCGCGCCTGGCTCTCCAACCGCTCGATATCGGGAGGCGGTCCGATTGCCGACGTGGGCGTCCATTGCATCGACGTCTTGCGCTATGTTTTGCAGGATGAACCCACACGCGTGACCACCATTGGCCGATCCGACGAACGCTCGGGCGATGTGGAGGCGGCAGCATCCCTGACGCTGGAGTTTGAACACGGCACACTGGCCAGCGTACAGGTTTCGACGCGCGCCCAATATCGAACTCCGTTGGAAATTGTCGGCGACGCGGGCGTCCTCCGCGCGGACGATGCGCTGAACGTCGAGCATCCGATTCAAATCGAACTGTGGCGCGGCGGTCAACGTGTCGCCGAGGAATCTGTCTCTAACCGGCTGGCCTACGCGAACCAGGTTGACGCCTTCGCGGCCGCTTTGGAAGGCAGCGGAGTATTCCCTGTCCCAGGCGAAGAAGGCTGGCGCAACCAGCTCATCCTGGATGCCGCCTACCGGAGTCTCACCTCCGGGAAGAGCGAAGTGATCCGCGCCCTCTAGATCTGGGTCAAGAATCTGGTCACTGGAGGCCCGCTATCAAAGTCCAGAAATGAAAATCTGGGACCTGCCAGCTGAAAAATGGCACGAAAGAGCCCTTCTTCCGCGTCCGGGATGTGCTAGGATGGGTAACCTTGCGGCTGGTTACCTTCGGTCGCACTCGATCCCAGCCGGTCAGCAACACGGTCTCGCAAATAGATTTCTCGTTGTGAGATTCCCCTCCGACTTGGACTCCAGGGCGTTCCGTTTTGCCCCCAGATTAGCGGGTCGCGAAATTGAACTGACGGTCAGTTTCGGAAAGTGATTGTTGCTAGTGTGCAGCAGATTGCATTCCGAGTTGAAAGACATTCGCGAAGATGGATGCTAAGTTACTGATAGTTAAAGCATTGAATGGCTTCTTGGTTTTGGAACGAAACGTGCACTAGAGCAGCTAGGGCGACCTTCACCTTGGAGATACGTTTGTCAGGGTGAATCCGGGTAAGAGAAACAAATTTGGAGGGAATTAATATGAGGCGAGTGGTAGTGGTTCTAGCATTATTGGCATTGGCTCTTCCGATTGCGGCTTTCGCGGACGGAATCAACATTGTTAACCAGGGTGGCACTATTTCGATTTCTGCTATGGCGGGAACGGGCGGAAATGGAACCATCGGTTCGTCAGCCATCACTTCGAAGGGTTCGGAACTCACCCAGTACAACAGCATCATCGCCCCTCCGGGGCACTCGCTCGGTTCTGTGAGCTTCACGACCGGAACTCTGACAAGCGGCACGGTAGCAGGCGGCGGAGTTTTCTCTTCCACCGGTTCATCTTTCGTGGTCATCGGCAAGGGCAACTTTGGCGAGCCGAAGGGAACGATCTTCACTGGTAGCTTCAGCGGGGATATCACTTGGACCCTGGTGAGCACGGTTGGCCAGAGCAAGACGTATACTCTAGCCGGCACCATCACGGGCATGTTGTATAACGGGCGTACCGTGACCGGAACCACGACCCAGACCATCAAGATCAACTCCGCTGGGCAGCTGCTGCAGGGCATTGGCCACGTCAACGTTGGCCATACTGGCATCTCGACTCCGGAGCCGGGAACTCTCGGTCTGCTGGGGACGGGGCTGCTCGGTATCGCCGGAATGCTGCGCCGCAAGCTGAAAGTCTAGCCTTAACTCATTGTTTCGCCCTTAACACTCGACTCATGGCCCCGCCGAAAGGCGGGGTTTTTGATTTTAGTAACTTGATCGACTTGATCGTCTTTTCAAATCTGATAATTCCACCCCGCTTCCCCGCGCGGCACCCATCCCGCCTCTCGTTCTGAGGCAGCGGGTTAGAAAAAACTCCCCGCAACTCCCTGCCTGGCTCCGCCCAGCATCTTTTCCGCAGTTACCGCGGTAACGGGCTGTAACGGCTTTGCCGTTGATTTCGGCGTGGCCCAAAACTAGAGTCAGGCGCAGGGGGATGTATGAAGGATATCCATGAGGTTTTGCGCCGCAAGCAGGCGCAGCACACGCAGTTGGGTAAGCAGATCGAAATGTTGCAGCAGGCTGCTGAAAAACTGCGCGAAGTCGCGCCCTTACTTGCTGAAACCGACACCGAAGACGACAGCGCCGTGCTGGCCGAAGTCGACGATGAGAATTCGGGCGCGATGGCTGCCAAGGCCAGCGCTCAATCCTCGTCTGCCGCGTCCAAAGCGGGACGCAGCACAACTCCGCGTTGGCCATAGAAAGCTGAAAAGCTGACAAAGCTGGTTCTGAGCTAGGGCAGCTAGACGCGAAGGAGGAGGAACCGAGTTCCATGATCTTGCAGGCACTGCTGGTGTCCAGGGACGAAGCAACAGCCGAGACGCTGATTCAGGTCTTGGCGCAGTTCGGCGTGGCCGTCGATCGGACGAACGCGTTCGACGTTGCCGTCACCCGGCTGTCCGAGGAGCGCTTCGATCAGGTCATCGTCGATTTCGACGACCCTGCTGGAGCATCCTCGGTGCTTGATGCCTGCCGCCAGCTCGGTGGTCCCGCCAATCCACCGATCACCGTCGCTTTATTGCAGGACGCCTCGCAGATCCGCTCCATTCTCGGCGCAGGCGCCCATTTTATTCTGACCAAGCCGGTCACTCCCGAAAAAGCTCGAAACACCTTGCGCGCCGCGACAGCCCTGCTCAAGCGGGAACGCCGGCAATCGCTGCGCGTAGCCGTGCAGGCAGCCGTTACGATTCGCGTCGACGACAACACCACCGTAGAAGGCATTCTGCTCGACCTGAGCACCGGCGGCATGGATGTCCTGGCCGCTAAACCGCTTCCGCGAGGGTCGATGGTTCGCGTCTCTTTCGAACTGCCCGACGGCGGTGCCGGAATCGAAGGCGATGCCGATGTTGCCTGGAGCACTTCCAACGGTCAAACCGGCTTTCGCTTTCTCGACATGGATTCAAAGATGCGTGACGAGTTGAGCGAGTGGCTGGGGGCCCGGGCCCACGATGCTTTGCCGGAAGAACCCGATGCCGTCAGCCAGTGCAAACTCACCGATCTCAGTTTGGGCGGCTGCTATGTGCAGACCGAATCGCCCTTCCCTGAATCTTCGGCCGTCGATCTCTGCTTGCGTGCCACCGCCCTTGAGATTCACACCGAAGGCTTGGTTCGAGTGATGCATCCCGGACGCGGCATGGGCATTGAATTTCCCAACCGCACCGAAGAGCAGCGCAAGAGCGTCGGCGAATTTATCGAGTTCCTCACCGGCCAACCCGGAGCCACTCCGCAGCTCGAAACCTCTCCGCGCGCGCTGGTTGCGAACGCCGTCGATCTGGAAACCAACAGCACCGGAAACGACGCCGAAGATCCGCTTCTCGAACTCCTGCGCACCGGCAGATCGCTCGATGAAGAAGCCTTCCTGGCCGAACTCCATCGGCAGCGCACCCCGGCTGCCGTTTAGCAACTCAAACCCCTCCCACAAGCTGACACCGCTAATTCTCCCGCACGCTTTTCCTATGCAATAGAATTGCCCAGGCCGTAGTGTCGGGCTCGCCCGTCTCTACAGCGACTCACAGAGCCCAGGGTCCAATTGCTCCAAAGTCCGATTTCCCGCACGCTCCTTCTCGCCGGCATCTGCCTGCTCGCGATCCTTCCGTTTTTCTGGTTCGGCATACCCTCCGGCCACGATTTTGAGTTCCACATGTTTTCCTGGATGGAAGTCAATCATCAATGGAGCCACGGCATCGTATATCCGCGATGGGCCTCACTGGCGCACTGGGGATACGGCGAAGCTCGCTTCCTCTTCTACCCTCCCGCCTCCTGGACGCTCGGAGCCGCGCTCGGTGCGATTCTCCCGTGGACGCTCGTTCCCGCCGCCTATTGCTGGCTCGTTCTCACTCTTGCCGCCGCCAGCATGTATCGTCTCGCTCGCGAGTGGCTCAATCCCGCGGACGCCTTATTTGCCGCTTGCTTCTACGCCCTCAATCCCTACCACCTGCTCATCGTCTACTGGCGCAGCGCCTACGCCGAACTGCTGGCGGCCGCTTTGCTTCCCTTGTTAGTGCTGTGTCTGCTGCGCGTCTACCATCCCGACTCCGGATTTCGCCCCACTCTCTGGCTGAGTCTCACGCTCGCCGCCGCATGGCTCACCAACGCGCCCGCGGCCGTCATGATCCATTACTCGGCCTCAGCACTCGCGTTACTGCTGGCCGTCATGCTCGTTTCGAAAGATGGCCATCAGCAAGGCCAAACCTCATCAGTAGCGCAGCCGCTTCTGAAGACCGCCGCAGCCGTGCTGCTCGCAGCGGGACTCGCTTCGTTTTATCTCATCCCCGCCATCTACGAACAACGATGGATCAACCTCGCCGAAGTCCTGTCCCCCGGAGTCCGTCCGCAGGACAACTTTCTCTTTACCACCATCGCCGATCCCGATCACAACCGCTTCAACCTCCTGGTATCGACCGTAGCGTCGGTTGAAATCGTGGCGCTCCTGTTAGCTGTCGTTGTTTCCTATTTCCGGCGCATAAAACACGCCCCATCACCCGCACGCGTCCCCTGGAAACTACTCTCCGCCTGGGGCCTGGCGACAATCATCGTCATGTTTTCCCTCAGCAATCCGCTGTGGCAACATTTGCCGAAATTTCGCTTTGTGCAGCTACCCTTTCGCTGGCTGCTTTGCATGAACGCGGCGCTGGCTATGCTCCTTGCCATGTGCACCAAACGCTGGCTCTCGCGCTCCGTTGCCTGCGCCATCTTGCTGGCGGCCGTCATCGTCGCAGGCTATCGCATCCAGCCGCCCTGGTGGGACAACGCCGCCGACGTTCGCGAAATGCATGACGCCATCGTGGACCGCACCGGCTACGAAGGCACCGATGAGTACGTCCCCATCGGAGCCGATGCCTCGGAACTGAAAAAAGATTTGCCGCTATTGAGCGACGAGTCGGGATCTCCGCTCACCAGCACCAGCAAAATCCTTACATGGCAGCCGCAGGAAAAACATTTCACGCTCCATGCCACCGCGCCCCAGGATGTAATCGTGCGACTGTTCAGCTATCCCTCCTTTGAGGTCCTGGTCAACGGGCAAATCACTGCAACAGAAAAAACGGCCGACACCGGCTTGATCGTGATCCCAGTGGCCGCCGGAGATAGCGACATACGCATCCGTTTCCGCAGGACGATCGATCGTCAAATTGGAGACGCCGTCTCCCTGATCAGCTTGATCATCTTCGCCGTCGCCTGGATGCGGACACGGCGCCAGCAAGTCACACCGAATTTGCTGACCGTGGACCTGGAAAGACGAACGGCATGACCTCACCGACAACCTCACAAACGATATGGGTAGCGACCTCCAACGCCGGAAAACTGCGCGACTTCGCCGGAGCGGCTGAGCCCTTCGGCATCACCGTCACCAATATTCCCCACTTCTCTTCTCTGCCGCTCGTGGTCGAAGACGGCGCAACCTTCGAGGAAAACGCGCGCAAGAAAGCGGAGTCTTACAGTCGGGCCGTTCCCGGCGAGTTGGTTCTGGCCGATGATTCGGGACTCGAAATCGACGCCCTCGGCGGAGCTCCCGGCGTGCATTCCGCCCGCTACGCCGCTCCAGATCTGCACAACGTCGAGCCCGATGCCGCAGAATCCAACACCGACGACGACGCGAACAATGCCAGAGTGCTGCGCGAACTTAAGAACGTTCCGGAAAAGAATCGCACGGCGCGCTTCGTGTGCGTACTCGCCGCCGCGCGCAACGGCCAGCTCCTGCACACCGTCCGAGGCACAGCCGAAGGCATTATTCTTGACGCTCGGCGAGGCAGCAACGGATTCGGCTATGACCCGCTTTTTTATTTTCCTCAAATCACCAAAACATTCGCCGAACTGACCGCCGTTGAGAAGGCTCAATACAGCCACCGTGGCCAAGCCTTCCGCGCCTTCCTGGGGTGGTATCGTTCCTTGTATTCCTTGTAGCAGGCCTGTTTCAATCTGCTTTGTGAGGCACCAGCTTACAAAATAGGGGTACCCCCCCCTCCCCCCCCGGTACACTGGAATCAATGAGTTAGCGGCTAAAACGAGCAAGATCCATCAAAACGCAGGAGTTAAAGTCAGAATATTCATAACACAGGAGTTAGGTCCGGCCGTCCCTTCATTCAGTTTGCGTCCCTTCATTCTGAAACTCACCGTGAACGCCAGGCGTGGTTGTCCGGCGGATTTAAGGTGGGATCTTTAATTGTCGAGCAATTTCGCTGAGTAATCCAGCACTTTAAGTGGTGGGAATTCCTAGATTTACGGGCCGGGGGCTTTGCTATTCTCCGGCACGTTGCGTCGGTGCTGACATGAAGGTCATAAGCGGCAACCCCGATCCGAAGCATGTAAGCACCAGTTTTGTTGGGCGCCAGAACCTTTCTATGAGGATGAGTATTCTGGCTTTACGCGGCTGACGAGCGCTTTCTCAAAGAAGGTTGAGAATCACGCGGCTGCCGTGGCGCTGTGGTTCATGTACTACAACTTTGCCCGCGTGCATCAGACGTTACGCGTGACTCCAGCGATGGAAGCGGGGATCAGCAGTCACGTTTGGAATATTGAGGAATTAGTGGGACTATTGGACGTGAAGCAGGTTGAGGTATGAAACCGTATGTGTTTCTGGCAATCGGAGCGGCATGGCTAATCGCCGCCATCAGCGCTGGCCTTTTCTACTCCAACAGGAGTTTCGGCATTTTTTGGAAGGGTGAGCATGACCCTGCCCTTGCGCTTCGATTGTTCCTCACCGTGTTCTACGTGCTCTTTCTCGGATGGATCGCGCCTGTTCTTTTTGGCGTGTGGTTGCTGTGGAAAAGTAAGAATTCAAATTGAGGCACTACCGAACCTCAGGTACTGTTACAGTTTGATTAAACCTAGCAATTCTTGCAGCGCCGCCCTTACAAGCCTCGCCAGAAATAATGCGGTAGCATGGTGGCATGAACAAGAAAGTGACGTTCAGGGTAGCGATTGAAATACTCATAGCCGTATATTTTCTGGCTTGCGGCGTGAGGCAGTTCTTCCGCCCACAGTTCGGATGGCCTAACTGGATGTTCTTTGGCCCAGCCATTGTCGGCATCCTTATCGCACTCGCCTTAGCGGCTGATGCAGTCCGAACTTGTCGACATCACTTGGATTAGAAAGCAATTTCAAACTGAGGCACTCCCGAACCTCACCCTCCCTTGACTTCCCTTCTCTACCAAAACGATAATGGAGGGTTTCCAACTACCCAACGTAAGGATCCGTCATAGTGGCGTCAACGGCCAGTCCATCTGCTCCCCAATCCGTCGCTCCCCAACTTGAACCGGGCGTTGCACCTCTGCGCGCGGGCCAGGGAAACTCTTTCCTGCTGCGCCGACTGCATTCGATCAGCGGCGTCGTGCCTATCGGAGCGTTTCTGGTCGAGCATTTCGTCTCGAACGCCGAAGCCTTCAAAGGACCAGTCGCCTACGCCAAGCAAGTCGCGTTTCTGAACAGCCTCCCCGGCGTCTTCCTCATGGAGCTGTTCTTCATCTGGCTTCCCATCCTGTATCACGGCCTCTACGGCGTCTATATCTGGTATCGGGGTGAGACCAATGTCGCCGAATATCCGTGGGCCGGTAACTGGATGTACACGGCGCAGCGTTGGACCGGCATCATCGCCTTCGCCTACATCGCGCAGCATACCTACCATCTACGTTTCACCGGCACGGTGCTCGGAGCGCATCCCGATCAGGCCTTCGCCAAAGTGCAGCATGAATTCCAGAATCCCTGGATGATCGCCTTCTACTGCCTCGGCATCATCGCCGCGTCCTGGCATTTCAGCTATGGCCTATGGCTTTTCGCGGCGAAATGGGGCATCACCACCGGGGAAATAGCGCGCCGCCGGTTCGGCTACATCTGCGCCGCATTGGCTCTCGGCCTGATTTTGCTGGGCGCCATCAGCATGGCTGGATTCTTCAGAACCCCGCTGCAGCCGCTGAACCAGGATTCAAGTTCTGAAAACATCGCTCTCAGAACATCGCCCTCAAACGCGATGCGCTAAGCGCCGCAACAGTTTTTCAATTTCTGGCAGAAGATCGGATTCACAAAGCATGGCAGCTCCAAAAATCATCGTCGTCGGTGGCGGCCTGGCCGGACTGGCCGCCGTCATCAAGATTGCTGAAATGGGCGGCGAGGTCGACCTGTTCTCCATCGTCCCAGTGAAGCGCTCGCACTCGGTCTGCGCCCAGGGTGGAATCAACGCCGCCAAGAACTTGAAGGGTGAAGGCGATTCCACCTGGCAGCACTTCGACGACACCATCTACGGAGGCGACTTTCTGGCTAACCAGCCGCCGGTGAAGGCCATGTGCGAAGCTGCGCCCGGCATCATCGATCTGCTCGACCGCATGGGCGTTCCCTTCAATCGCACGCCGGAAGGCCTGCTCGATTTCCGCCGCTTCGGCGGCACGCTCTATAACCGCACCGCTTTTGCCGGAGCCACCACCGGCCAGCAACTTCTCTACGCTCTCGACGAGCAGGTGCGCCGCTACGAGTCCGAAGGCAAAGTAAAAAAGTACGAGCACTGGGAATTTCTCTCGGCCGTGCTCGATGGAAAGCGCGTCTGCCGCGGCATCTGTGCGATGGATTTGCGCACCATGGAAGTCCGCACCTTCCCCGCCGACGCCATCATCATCGCGACCGGCGGCTGCGGAGCCGTCTTCGGCAAGTCGACCAACTCGGTTGTATGTACGGGGTCGGCGCAATCCGCGCTTTATCAGCAAGGTGCCTACTACGCGAACGGAGAGTTCATCCAGGTGCATCCCACCTGCATTCCCGGCGAAGACAAACTACGCCTGATGTCGGAATCGGCCCGCGGCGAAGGTGGACGCGTCTGGGTTCCGAAGCACCGCGGGAGACAAACGCGATCCGAACTCCATTCCTGAGAGTGATCGCTGGTACTTTCTTGAGGAGTGGTATCCAAAGTATGGCAACCTCGTCCCACGAGACGTCGCGACGCGCGCGATCTTCAAAGTGGTGTTCGAGTACAACCTGGGCATCGACGGCAAGCCCATGGTCTATCTCGACCTTACGCACATCGATCGCAAGATTCTCGATCGTAAGCTCGAAGGCATTCTCGAAATCTACGAAAAGTTTGTTGGCGACGATCCGCGCGACACCCCCATGAAGATTTTCCCCGGCATGCACTACACCATGGGCGGCCTCTGGATCGATTACAAGCAGCAGACGAATATTCCTGGGATCTTCGCCGCCGGAGAAGCCGAATATCAATACCACGGCGCCAATCGCCTGGGCGCAAACTCGCTCGTATCGTGCATCTTCGGAGGCTTCACCGCAGGCCCCAATGCCGTCCAGTACGCCAGGAATCTAGCCGCCGCGCCCAGCAACGGACACTTCGAAGCCGAGCGCAAACGTCAACTGGAAATCAACGCCGGCCTGATGCGATCCGACGGGAACGAAAATCCCTTTCTGCTCTGGCGTGAACTCGGTGCTCTCATGACCGAAAATTGCACCGTCATCCGCTACAACAAAAAGCTCCAAGCCGCCGACGAAAAACTGGTCGACATGCTGAATCGCTTCCAGAAAATCAACCTGAGCGACCGCTCGCAATGGGCCAACACCACCATCGCCTTCACCCGCCAGCTCTACAACATGCTCCAGTTGTCCCGAGTCATCACCCAGGGAGCGGCCATGCGCGACGAATCAAGAGGCTCGCACTACAAGCCCGACTTCCCCGACCGCGACGACAAAAACTGGATGAAGACCACCAAAGCGACCTTCGCCCCCGACGCCGACGAGCCAAAGTTTGAGTTTGAGCCGGTGGATGCAAGCCTGATTCCGCCGCGTCCGAGGAAGTATTGAAATCCGATCGCGGATTAGTTCGGGTTGATAGAATATTGTTATGACCGAACGTACACAGGAACTCCTGCAAAAAGCGCTCTCCTTGCCGGACAATGAACGCGCCGAACTAGCCGGAAGTCTGATCGCCAGTCTCGATAAAGATATTGATCCCGACGTTGACGCGGCGTGGCAGATGGAAATCGCGCAACGCGCGGATGATGTGCGTTCGGGCAAAGTAAGCACAGTTTCGTGGTCCCGGGTTCAGAAAGAAGCGCGCTCTCTGCTCGATGGCAAGTAAGCCGGTTCGGCTCCATCCCGAGGCCAGGCGCGAGTATCTGGAGGCACTCGTCTGGTATCGGGATCGTAGTTTAGCAGTAGCTTCAGATTTTGAGTTGGCGGTAAGTAAAGCGGTACATGTGATCGAAATGTCTCCGCAACGCTGGCCAAATTACTTCGGAGAATTCAGGCGCTACACGTTGCATCGGTTTCCGTTCAACATCGGTATCAGGAAATGCTTGCAGAGGTTGTTGTTTTCGCACTTGCTCACGGTCGGCGTCGCCCAGGGTACTGGAGAAAACGAGCCAAACTTTGAATTCGAGCCGGTGGACGCAAACATGATTCCGCCGCGACCGAGGAAGTACTGAAGGAAGCAAACTGTTGGGGCATGGTGATGATTGCTTCTGCGCTCGACGGGGCGTACTTATTTGGCTCTCCAAACAGGACGTCTCGAAATCTGACAATAACTCCACTACCGCTTAAATCATGGCTAACAATACAAAGTCCGTCGTACTAAAAATCAAACGCCAACCGACCCCCGACGCTCGCCCCTCCTGGGAAGAGTTCGAAATCCCCTACAAGCCGAACATGAACATCACCTCGGCGCTCATGGAGATCGCGGCCAACCCCGTCACACGAGACGGCAAAAAGACCACGCCCATCACCTACGACTCGAACTGTCTCGAAGAAATCTGCGGATCCTGCGCCATGCTCATCAACGGACGCGCTCGCATGGCCTGCTCCGCCCTGCTCGATCACCTCGAGCAGCCCATCAAGCTCGAGCCGTTTTCGAAATTTCCAGTCGTGCGCGACCTCGCCGTCGATCGCAGCGTGCTCTTTGAAAATCTCAAAAAGGTCAAAGCCTGGGTGCCCGTCGACGGGAGCTACGATCTCGGTCCCGGCCCGCGCGTCACGCAGGAGGCGCAGGAGCAATCCTATCCACTCTCGAGTTGCATTTCGTGCTGCTGCTGCATGGAAGCCTGTCCGCAATTCAACGACGACACCGGGTTCGTCGGCGCCGCCGCCATTTCGCAAGTGCGTCTCTTCAACACTCATCCCACCGGACACGCCTTGAAGCGCGAGCGTCTCTCCGCCCTCATGGGCGACGGCGGCATCCAGGAATGCGGTTACGCGCAAAATTGCGTCGAGATCTGCCCAAAAGAAATTCCGCTGACCACGTCGATCGCCGAAGTCGGCGGCCAGGTGATGAAGCAAGCGCTAAGCGATTTGCTGACAAAATGAGATGCCGTGTGGTGACGGGGCTTCGCCCCGTTTCCCGACAGCTTGGCCTGGCCTAAAAATGGTCGTTCCGCAATCCGGCCCCGAAAAGCAACAGGTTACGCCGGGGTAACCCCCCGTAACTCCCTTCCGTAAGGGGGTTTAGCAGGAATTGCTTTACAAAAACGTTCATCTCTCGTTTACAATTACGCAACCCTCCGAAAATACGTGGTTTTCGGGGACGGCTGCAGCGGACGCCACACCTATTACCATGACGCAAGAATTCGCCAAATCGAGGTTCTCCGCCGCGCAGCCTGTCATCGCGCGAATCATGCGGAAGCCCCTCGTGCTCGCGATTTTTCTTGCGCTCCTGCTCGCCGTCGCCGCGCCCAACAAGGCTTTCGCCCTGCGGCCTGCCCATCGCCATCATCGCATCTTGCATGCGCTGCGTTTAACCGGCATCCGACGCGTGCTCTTGACCCCGCTGTTCCGTCCGACGCACGATTCCCTGCTCCGCCAAAACGAAGAAATTGACCGCCTCGATTTGCCGCGCATTCAAGACGACGATGAACTCGAAGCCCTCAAATTATCCGGCGATCTGGTGCCCATCGTGGCCAGCGATTCTCTGAAGATTGAACCCAGCCTCGATCCCTCGCGCCGCTATTGCCGTCCCTGGACTCGCGACTTTGTGCAGGATCTTTCCGAGGCCTACTATAGCCAGTTCCACGACCGGATCCAGGTCAACTCCGCCGTCCGCACCGTGAAAGTGCAGAAGAAACTTCGCCGCCACAATCGCAACGCGGCTCCTGTCGACGGAGACACCGCGTCATCGCATCTCGCCGGTGTCACCGTTGATCTGCAACGCCGTGGATTGACCAAAGAAGAAATTCGTTTCGTCGAGCGCTATTTGTTCTACCTAAATTCGCTCGGTCTCGTCGAACCCGAAGAAGAGCGCCGCCACTGGTGCTTCCACGTCATGGTGTCGCAAAATTACGCCGACTGGCGCCAGACCCAGACGATTTTCCCGGTCGCTCCGGCCCCGGCTGACGAGCAGGCCCCGTCGACGACATCGACCGCTGCCGCAGCAGCAGCCACCATCATCAGCGACTCGAACTGAAATTCCTGTCAAGTTCAGCTCCGCTACAATCTCCCCAGTACAATCTAGAAAATGATCGTGCTCATGGCCGGATTGCCCGGCACCGGCAAGACCTCTCTCGCGCGCGCACTGGCTGCCGCCACCCATGGCGCGATCCTTAGCAAAGACGATATCCGCGCCGCACTCTTCGCCCCCGCCGACATCGAATACTCCCTGCAGCAAGACGACTTCGTCATGCAGATCATGCTCGAAGCCGCCCGTTTCCTGCTGCGTAAAACTCACAGCCGTACGGTTTTTCTGGATGGCCGCACCTTCTCCCGCCGCTATCAGATTGATCGCGTTTTAGCCTTGGCCACTGAACTCGCGCAGCCCTGGAAAATTATCGAGTGCATCTGTTCCGATGAAACGGCCCGCCAGAGGCTCGATTTCGAGCCCGACCCCCTGCATCCCGCTCAGAACCGAAACTTTAAACTCTATCTGGAAGTAAAAGCTCAATGGGAGCCGGTCACACATCAAAAACTATCCATCGATACTGACCAACCACTTGCGCATTGCATCCATCAAGCCATCACCGCTCTCGGCGATGGCACCTATCCGCCAGCAATGCGGAAATGATGGCTCGCGCATGAAAATGAGACTTGCTGCTCGATTACTTGTGGCGGCGATACTTTTAGCGGCAATCGCGCCATCCCTACTCGGTCAATCTTCTCATCACCGGCCTGCACCGCCGCCTGAGTATTCGTTCAGTATCGTTCGAACCTTCCCACACGACCCCATCGCTTTTACCCAAGGCCTCGTGTATCGTGACGGATTTCTTTACGAAGGCACGGGACTCAACGGTCGCTCCTCACTTCGCAAAGTTGATCTCGAAACTGGAGCGGTTGTTCAGCGCATTAACTTGCCGACAGAGTTCTTTGGCGAGGGCATCACGCTGCTCAAGAACGAAGTTATTCAGCTCACTTGGCAGTCGCATACAGGATTTGTCTACAACCTGCCCGATTTTCGCCTGTTGCGCAAATTCTCCTACCCAGGGGAAGGCTGGGGCATCACAACCAATGGCCGTGACCTGTTCATGAGCGATGGGACATCGGAAATCCGCGTTTTAGATGGCGCCACATTAGCCGAGAAGCGGCGCTTTAAAGTCCGCGACGGGGACTCTCCCATCGATCAGTTGAACGAACTCGAATTCGTAGACGGAGAGATCTTCGCCAACGTGTGGCAAACCGATCGCATCGCTCGGATTTCTCCCCAAAGTGGCAACGTCCTGGGCTGGATCAATCTCGCAGGAATTCTAAGCCCAATGTATCGTCTGGAATCTGGCGCAGTATTGAACGGCATCGCTTACGATTCGATCCGAAAGCGGCTTTTCGTCACCGGCAAGTTATGGCCAAGCGTCTTCGAAATCCGCCTCGTTCCCAAGAGCACATCGCCGGACCGGGAACGCCCCCGCTGAGGTTAGGCACGGTCTTGCCCCTTCTCAAGCATCGTATAAAATCGCTTCTGTATTGATACCGATAGGCAGGCCAAATGAACAAATGCGTTGTCTCCGTCGTACTCTGTTTCACCTTCGCCTCCAGTTCATACGCCCAAACCCCCGTCAGCCAGAAAGCCCTCGACATTCAGAACTCTGCCATCGTCATCGATACCCACGCCGACACGCCGCAGCGCTTCCTCGACGAGAATTTTGACATCGCGTCCACCGATCCCCACGATAACGGCCACATCAGTCTCGACAAAGCTAAGGCCGGGAACCTGGGCGCTGAATTCTTTTCCATCTGGGTCGAACCTGAAACCAACCAGGGCCACTTCGCCCGTCACACGCTCGATCTCATCGATTCCGTTTACGAGCAGGCCGCCCGCCATCCTGACCGCATGATGATGGCCTTCAGTGTCGCTGACATCGAGCGCGCGCACCGCGAGCACAAACTGGCGGCGCTTCTCGGCATCGAAGGCGGACACTCCATCGAAAACGACGTTCGCGTGTTGCGCGACTTCTACCGCCTCGGCGTTCGCTACATGACTCTGAGTTGGTCCAACACCAACGAATTCGCCGACTCTTCCGGAGACATCGACGATCCCAAAATCGAGCACCACGACGGCCTCACCGATGGCGGCAAGCAGATCGTCCTCGAGATGAACCGCCTCGGCATGCTGGTCGATATATCTCACGTCTCCGACAAAACGTTCTACGATGCCGTCGCCGTAAGCAAAGCGCCCGTCATCGCTTCGCACTCCTCGGCCCGCGCGCTCACCAACCATTACCGCAACATGACCGACGATATGCTGCGCGCCGTCGCTAGAAACGGCGGCGTCGTCCAGGTCAACTTTTACAGCGCCTTCATCGACGAAAATTATCGCAAGGCTGCTGAAGCGCAAACGAAAGATCGCGACGACGCCGTCAAAGCCAACGCCGACCGGCTAAGAGCCGCCGGAAAAACCGTCACCTATCTCGACAACGATCGTATCGAACGTGAGTGGGCTGCCCGAATCCCGCGCCCCCCGTTACGCTCGCTGATCGATCACATCGACCACATCGCAAAACTTGCAGGCATCGACCACGTCGGCCTCGGCTCCGACTTCGATGGCGTCAGCGGAGCCACGCCCGAAGGCATCAACTCCGCCGCCGACCTGCCGAAGATCACGCAGGCGCTGTTGGACCGCGGCTACAGCGCCGACGACATCCGCAAAATCTTAGGTGGCAACTTGCTCCGTGTCTTCCGCGAAGCCGAACGCGTCAGCGCCCAGATGCAAGCGATGCAAGCCACCAAACCGGCCCCGTAAACAGCATCCACTTCCGAGATCCAGAATGACGAAAACCATCGCAAAACGCATCAGTCCCATGCTCGCCGTGGCCAATATCGACGAAACGCTCTCGTTCTACGAACGCGTTCTCGGATTCACTCCCCTCCTCAAGTCGCCTGCATACGCCATCGTGCAACGCGATGGCCAGACCATTCACTTTCAGCAAGCCGACTCCGAAGAAGTGATGAAATGTGTTCGCGGCCACACCGAAATCTATATCGAAGTTTCCGGAATCCATTCACTGTGGGAGCATGTGAAGACTTTCAAGAACGACCATCGCATTCGAGATCTGTTCGATCGCGACTACGGCATGACCGAGTTCCATATTTCCGATCCGAACGATTGCTTGGTATTCGTTGGAGAAACCACGCCACCGAAAATCTAACCGACGAAGCGGCAAAGGGACGCAGGCGCGCCACAAGCCGCGATCTCCTGTCGTACAATAAACGTTTGCCCAAATACTCTCAGGAGCGTTCATGCGAACCTTGCTGCAGACTCTTGTCCTGATAATTTCCGCATCCCTCTTAGCCAGCGCGCAGGCTGCCTCCACTCCGAAAGCTCCAGCTGCTCCGCCCGCCGCCGCTGCCGAGCCGACAGCTATCATCCATACCACGGTCGGCGATCTGCACTGCACCCTGTTTCCAAAAGTCGCTCCTATCGGGGTCGCAAACTTTATCGGCCTCGCCACCGGCACAAAAGATTGGACCAGTCCCGTCTCCCACGCCAAGAAGCACGGCGTCCCTCTTTATGACGGCACCATCTTTCATCGCGTGATTCCGGAATTCATGATTCAGGGCGGAGATCCCGCCGGCAACGGCGAAGGCGATCCCGGCTACCAATTCAAGAACGAGGTTTCGCCGGACGTCATTTTCGATCGTCCCTGGCCGTCTCGCCTACGCCAACTCCGGACCCGACACCAACGGCTCCCAGTTCTTCATCATGGAAGTCGCACTCGAAGGGCGGCATGCGGATGTGCTCAATGGCCATTACACAATCTTCGGCCAGTGCGACGATGCCGCTGTCGAATTGGTCAAGCAGATTGCCCGCATGTCGCGCGATCAAACCAACGACCGGCCCGTCCGCCCAGTAAAAATTACGCACATCGAAATCCACCACGCCGGTGCGGCTGCGAAGCCTATCGCGAAACCATCGGCCGGAACGATAAAGCACACATAGGAACGCGGCTCGCCGCGTACAGACAAAATTTCGAACTTCTAAATTCACTAATTTCAGGAGTTACCATGACCCGCACACCCGGAACCTACGCCGTTTTCGAAACCAGCGAAGGCAACATCGTTTGCCGTTTATTTGAAAAGGATGCGCCAAAAACAGTCGCCAACTTCGTCGAGCTCGCCGAGGGTAAGCGCGAGTGGAAACACCACAAGACCGGCAACAAGGTCAAAGATCCGCTTTACAACGGAACCATTTTCCATCGCGTCATCCCCGACTTCATGATCCAGGGCGGCGATCCGCAAGGCACGGGCATGGGCGGCCCCGGCTATCAGTTCGAAGACGAGACCAAAGGTTCTGCGCACAAGTTCGACAAGGTAGGAAAACTGGCCATGGCCAACGCCGGCCCCAACACCAACGGATCGCAATTTTTCATCACCGTAGCCAACACCGACTGGCTCACCGGCAAACACACTATTTTTGGTGAGGTGGTCGAAGGGTACGACGTGGTCGAGAAAATTTCCAAAACACCACGCAATCGCCAGGACCGTCCCAATAAAGACGTCATCCTGAAATCGGTAAAAATCGAGCGCTAGACCTACTAGGGGGTTGTGTCATCCCGAGTGGAGCAGAACCCCCTAAAAAGTTGTCATTCCGAGCGAAGCGAGGAATCTGCAGTTGTCAGAATCACCAAGGCTTTACGCGTAGAGTCGTGCAGCGGGCATCAGAGCGCTCACTCCGCGTCGCCTTTATAATGAACGTTCTGTTTGAAGTCGGGGAGCCTACATGTCATCTTTTAACGGAGTGCCCGTTCCACTAAACGGGCAGAAGATCGAATACAGCAACGGAAAATACCGCGTCCCCGATCACCCGATCATCCCGTTCATCGAAGGGGACGGCACCGGACGCGACATCTGGAAAGCCTCCGCGCGAGTCTTCGACGCCGCCGTCGAAAAGGCTTATCAAGGCAAGCGCTCCGTAGCCTGGTACGAAGTCTTCGCCGGAGAAAAAGCCAAAGCGCGTTTCCAGAACTGGCTCCCCGATGACACCATCAGTGCCATCCGCGAATTTCGCGTCGCCATCAAAGGCCCGCTCACAACCCCCGTCGGAGGCGGCATCCGCTCCCTCAACGTGGCTCTGCGCCAGATTCTTGATCTCTATTCCTGCGTGCGTCCGGTGAAGTATTACGCCGGAGTTCCCTCACCCGTAAAACATCCCGAGCGCATGGACATCGTGATCTTCCGCGAAAACACCGAAGACGTCTACATCGGAATCGAATGGGAAGAAGGAACGCCGGAAGCAAAAAAGCTGATCGACTTCCTCAACCAGGACATGCTGAAAGGCGGCAAGAAACAGATCCGCCAGGACTCCGGCGTAGGCATCAAGCCGATTTCCATAACCGGCACGAAGCGCCTGGTACGCATGGCCATTCAACAAGCGCTCGACGAGAAAAGAAAATCCGTCACGCTCGTCCACAAAGGCAACATTCAAAAATTCACCGAAGGCGCATTCCGCAAGTGGGGATACGAATTAGCCACCGAAGAATTTCGCGACAAAGTAATCACCGAACGCGAAAGCTGGATCATCGACAACAAAGATAAGAATCCAAATCTCACCGTCGCGCAAAACGCAGAACTAGTCGAGCCCGGCATGGAATTCGCTCCGCCGGAATTCCGGCAAGCGGTCGAAAAGGAAGTGCAGCAAGTCCTCGACTCCATTTACGCCACCCACGGCAAAGGCGCGTGGAAGAAAAAGCTGATGATCAACGACCGCATCGCCGATTCCATCTTTCAGCAAATCGTCACTCGCCCCGAAGAATACAGCGTGCTAGCCACGCCCAATCTAAACGGCGACTATATTTCCGACGCCGCCGCCGCCCAGGTCGGAGGCCTGGGTATCGCTCCCGGAGCGAACATCGGCGACGGTTACGCGATATTCGAAGCCACCCACGGCACCGCGCCGAAGT
The DNA here is from genome assembly GCA_963807725.1 of uncultured Acidobacteriaceae bacterium. Lineage (GTDB taxonomy): Bacteria > Acidobacteriota > Terriglobia > Terriglobales > Acidobacteriaceae > Acidiflorens. The sequence goes on along the minus strand of CAWECL010000006.1, from coordinate 755,318 downwards.
ACGCCGACAAAGACGTCATCAATCCCGGCTCTGTGATCTTGTCGGGCGTCATGATGTTCCGTCACCTCGGCTGGAATGAAGCCGCCGACCTGATCGAGCAAAGCATGGAACGCACCATCGAACAGAAAAAAGTAACCTACGATTTCGAGCGCATGCTCGAAGGCGCAACCAAAGTAAAAACCAGCGAGTTCGCCACCGCCATGATCGAAAACATGAGCGTAGCAGTAGCCGCCGGCTAAAACTATTCGTTCTTCCTTGTGCACCTTAGTGTCCTTGGTGGTTAAAGCTTTTTTCGCTTTACCAGGAGAAAACAATCATGCGCAACAAAGTCACCATCGTCGGCTCCGGAAACGTCGGCGCCACCGCCGCCCACTGGATCGCCTCCAAAGAACTAGCCGACGTAGTCCTCATCGACATCGTGGAAGGCGTGCCGCAAGGCAAAGGCCTCGATCTGCTCGAAGCCATGCCCATCGAAAAGCGCGATTCCGCCGTCCTCGGCTCCAATGACTACGCCGATACCGCCAACTCCGACATCGTAGTCATCACCGCCGGAATTCCGCGCAAGCCCGGCATGAGCCGCGACGACCTGCTCAACACCAACCACAAAATCATGAACGATGTGGTCGGCAAGGTGATCCATCACTCCCCGAACTGCATCCTAATCATCGTCTCCAATCCGCTCGACGCCATGGCGCAAGCGGCCTACAAAATGAGCGGATTCCCCCGCGAGCGCGTCATCGGCATGGCCGGCGTGCTTGACTCCGCCCGCTTCCGCACTTTCATCGCGCAAGAACTCAATGTCAGCGTCGAAAACGTCACCGCCTTCGTCCTCGGCGGGCACGGCGATACGATGGTCCCTCTTCCTCGCTATTCAACCGTCGCCGGAATTCCCATCACCGAACTGATCCCCAAAGACCGCCTCGATGCCATCGTCCAGCGCACCCGCGACGGCGGCGCAGAAATCGTCAAGCATCTCAAGACCGGATCCGCCTATTACGCCCCCTCCGCCGCCGCCACCGAAATGGTCGAAGCCATTCTCAAAGACAAAAAGAAAATCCTCCCCTGCGCCGCCTACCTCAACGGAGAGTACGGAATCCACGGGCTCTTCGTAGGCGTCCCCGTAAAACTAGGCTCCAAAGGCATCGAACAAATCATCGAAATCAAACTGACGCCCGAGGAAAAAACCGCGCTGGATAAAAGCGCAGCAGCGGTCAAAGAGTTGATCGCAGTAATCAACGTCTAAAGTTTAAGTCCTCGCGTGCTGACGACCCGTGTGGTGACGGGGCTATGCCCCGTCCAGAAACACAGGACCTCCAAGCCTTCGCGTTAGCCTTGGCCCGCTTCGTGGAAGGGCACGGCTCCAGCCGTGCCATAAGTCCCGCATTTTGATTCCGGCTTTGCCGAAGCGCCACTTTGACCATGGTCTCTGACCATAGTACAATCTCCACATGAAGGAAATCGCCATCTCCGAGTTCAAAGCCAAGTGCCTCGGCATCCTCGAAGAGGTCCGCAAGACTCGCAAGCCAATCCGTGTAACCCGCTTCGGACAGCCAGTCGCCGAAGTCGTACCCCCATCCCCTCCCAAGTCGACTGGCAGAAAGCTCGGCTGCATGGCCGGAACGGCGGAGATTCTCGGCGATATTGTTGGTTCCACCGGCGGCCTTGATGATTGGGACGCCTGGCGGGAATGAAATACTTACTTGATACGCACATCTGGCTATGGAGCGCGCTGCAACCGGAACGCCTCTCCCGCCGCATAGCCATGACGCTCGCAGATTCGGAGAATGAACTGTTCCTATCTCCGATCAGCGTTTGGGAACTCGTCATCCTGGTTCGCGAGGGGCGATTCCGTGTACAACCCGACATCGAGACATGGGTCGCAAAATCGATCTCTGAGCTCCGTCTAATTGAAGCTCCGTTTACGGTTGATGTGCCGCTGGCGATGTCCTCGCTAAGCTTCTCGCACGCCGATCCCGCCGACCAGTTCCTGGTGGCTTCCGCCAAGGTTTTCGACCTAACCCTCGTCACCGCCGACGAAAAACTTATCCGCACACCCGGCATCAAAGTTTTAGCCAACCGCTCTTGATACCCGCCTCGCGCAAAGTCTCTTTGCACCCAGCTGCCAAGCCGCCGCGCCACATAATTCCCCGCCGACCCCTACCGCAGATGTTATAGTCTGATCGGTCAACGACCCTATGGGCACTGCATCGCATGGACTTTGACCAGCTGGAAATCTTCCTTGAAGTGGCGCGCCTCTCCAGTTTCTCCCGTGCGGCGGAGAAGCGTTTCCGCACCCAGCCCGCCATCTCCTCCCAAATCCGCGCCCTCGAAGAAGAAGTAGGCGCCCGCCTGCTCGATCGCTCCGGTGGCCGCGTCTCACTCACCGCCTCCGGCAAATTATTTTTCAAGTACGCCGAAGAAACGCTCGAGCGCCGCAAAACCATCCTCAACGAGATCGCCGAAACCGAGCGTGTCCCTCGCGGAGAAATTGTCGTCGGCGCCAACGAAGGCACCTGCCTGCACATTCTCCCCGAAGTCTTCGCGCAGTTTAAGCGTGACTATCCGAACGTCGCCGTCAGCATCAAGCGTTCCGATTACGCCCGCATTCTCGAGTCAATCCTCGAAAATGTCGTCGACTTCGGAGTCGTCTCGCTCCCCGTCAATGACAACCGCCTCGAAGCGCAGATGATTCATCGCGATGAGCTCGTCGTCATCACCGCGCCCAATCATCCGTTGGCGTCGAAGAAAAGCGCCACCGTAGCGGAGATCGCGACCTATCCGCTGGTTGTTCCAAAACTCGGCCACACACGCGACGCGCTCGACGCCATGTTCTACGACCACCACCTCAAGCCGCACCTCGCCATGGAACTCGATTCGAGCGAACTGCTGAAGCGTTTCGTCGCCGCCGGCGTCGGAGTCGGATTCATCGCCCGCTCCAACATCGAAGAAGACATTCGCGCCAAAGCGCTGGTCGCGGTTACCTTCGCCGACGCCCAAATCCGTCGCGATCTGGCCATCGTATTCCGCAAAGATAAATCGCTCAGCCGCGCCGCCAAGGCCTTCATGGATATCGCGGTCAAACAAAAGAATTTTTCCGCCGCCGGAGTTGGGAAGCGCACCAAATGAAGCGGCTCGCGCGTAACGCCCACTTCATCCCGATCCTGGTCCTGCTCGTTGCCGCCGCGCCCGCTCAAAGGCAATCCACCGCCAAAGCCGCGCCAGTCGCGGCCGCCAGGCTCGTCTCAGTCAAGGTGAAGGGATCGACGAGATACACCGACAAAGAAGTCGCTGCCGCCGGCGGCCTGCAGATCGGCCAACCCGCTGCTGACGGAGATTTCAGAGAGGCGGTTCAGCGACTGGGCGATTCTGGAATGTTCAGCTCCGCCTCATATTCATTTATTTCTTCTCCGAGCGGCGTGCGGCTCGAACTGCAGGTTGCCGATACCGACCAGAGCAAACTCGTGCCGGCTCACTTCGAAAATTTCGTCGGCTTCACCGATGACGAACTCCTCGCCGCCATCCAACATCGCGTCCCGCTCTTCAAGCAGTTGCTGCCGCTGTCCGGCAGTCTTCCCGACCGCGTTTCCGAGGCGCTGCAAGCGATCATCGGCGAAAAGCGACTTCCCGGCCGCGTAAGTTTTCTGCGCGAGGGGGACGAATCGAGCGGACATCTCAGCGGATTCGCCTATCAAGTGGACGAGGTCAGCATCCGTATCCGCAACCTCGAATTTCCCGGAGCTTCCCCAGAGCAGACCGAACTCCTCACCACCGCCGGCCGCCGCCTGATCGGTGCCGAATACACGCGCTCCACCCTGGCAGCGACCGCCAAGTTTGACCTGCTTCCCGTGTATCTGCAGCGCGGATATCTGAAGGCCGCGTTCGCGCCCTCCGAGGCTCGCGCCGTCCACGAATCCGCGACCCCGGGGCCCGCGACCGAGCCTGCTCCGTCAACCGAGACGCAAGGCCCGGTCGATCTGCAAGTGGACGCGATCGTACCGGTGACGCCGGGCAAAATCTACGCGACTTCCGCCGTCGCTTGGAAAGGGAACGTGGTGATCAGCACCAAGGAACTTTCTTCGTTGCTCCATCTGCCGCTCGGCCAGCCCGCCGACGGAGTGCGCCTTGTTCGAGATCTCGAAACGGTTACCAGGCTCTATCGCAGCCGCGGATACATGTTGGTGCAAACCAAACCTGACGCCCAGTTCGATGACGAAAAAAGCACCGTCCACTACGACCTGAACGTCGTCGAAGGTGATCAATACAAAATGGGAGAGCTGGAAATCACCGGACTCGACACGCAGGCAAAAGACCGCATGATGGCGTCGTGGACTCTGCGCGAAGGTCAACCCTACAACGCTGAGTACCCGAATAAGTTTCTGGAAGATACCCGGCAGATTCTTCCCCGCGGGGTCGAGTGGGGCACAACCGTCCACGAATCACTGGACGCGAAAAGCAAAACCGTAGACGTAGAGGTCCATTTCAAGCAGCGCTAGCCTGTTGTTGTGCGAGAATCTTTTATCACTCATTTTCAGGACCATCCCTCTTTTCCAGGAGAAGAAGCACCATGAAAGCAAATCGAATGGCAGCGGCGGTTCTCGGAGTCCAAATGTTGATCGGCATGGCAGCCGTTCCGGCGCTAGCGGGCGGCAAGACAGAAACCCTGAGTGGCGAAGTCAGCGACGCGATGTGCGGCGCTAAACATGGGATGGCTGGCACCGCCGCAGCCTGTACTAAGACTTGCGTAAAGGGGGGCTCAAAGTATGCCCTGGTCGTCGGAGACAAAGTCTACACGCTCGAAACCTCGGACAAGGCCGCACTCGAGAAGCTTAACGACCTGGCGGGAGCAAAAGCTAAAGTTACCGGAGACGTAAGCGGCACAACCATCACAGTAAAGTCGGTCGCAGCCGGATCGTGAGCGGAATGATGTCCTCCGCAAATTCCAATAAAAAAACCGGCGGGGGAACCGCCGGTTTTCGCTGCCATCAGTAAATCTTAGTTCTGTCCCTGACTATCGTCGCGACGCTTCAGAGTCGGGCGATCGTCATCGTCGCCGCTCTTATCCGTCCCGCTCGTTTTGTCGCTGCCCGAAGTGCGGCGCAAGCTCGGCTTGCTCCCGTCTTTCTCTTCGATCACCTTGTGCCGGTTTTCGATCGTCGCCAGCCGCGATTTCACGTCATCAAACTCAGATGTCGAAACCACGTATTGCGCTTTCGCCGGAAGAATCGTTGCAATCTCTTTCTGCGATTCTTCAATCCGATCCGGAGTCTGCGGATGCGAAGCAAACGCCTTCGCCAGAGTGCCCGGCTTCTTCTTTTCTTTTGCCTGAATCTTTTCAAAGAAGCTGATAAACGCCTGCGGATCGTACCCCGTCTTGTACATATATTGCAGCCCGAGATAATCCGCTTCCGCTTCGAAATTCCGCTGGAACTTCATGAACGTCAGCGGCAAAGCCAGTCCGCTAGCTTCATAAATTCCGTAGCCGATTCCGCCACCAACAAAAATCAGCGGGATGGTCGCGATTTGCGCGATGTTCGCGCGAGTCATCTGTCGCATGCCGTGCCGCGCCGCCACGTGCGCAATCTCGTGCGCCATCACCCCGGCCAGTTCCGCCTCTTCGTCCGCCGCCAGAATCAGCCCCGAGTTCACATAAAAAAATCCGCCCGGAAGCGCGAACGCGTTCACTTCATCCGAGTCGATCACCTTGATCGTAAACGGCACCTGCGCGTCCGAGTTGCGCACTAGGTTCTGTCCAATCCGGTTCACGTATTCATTAATGACGGGATCCTGCACCAACTTCACACCGTTCTCGACCTGCATCGAGTACGCCTTGCCCATCCGGATTTCGGTCTCCAGCGAATACCAATCGCCCAGGCCGCGTCCGCCCACCTTGCGATTACCGATCGCATCCACGTCAGCCTTGCTGCCGTCATGTTTCACTTTGCTGTCATCCGGCTCCTGCACCGGAGCGGGACCGGCCGGTACCGCCGCGTCAGCAGTGCTGCTCGAAGACGAATCAGCTGTCGGAGCCGTCGTGCTCGGCGAGGTAGCGCTCGGTGAAGTCGGGCTCGGTGCACTTGTGCCAGAAGTAGCGCTAGGAGTCGAATTCGTCGAAGACGGATTCTGTGCCGGCGCGCTCGTCGACGTCGGAGTCGTCGAAGCAGGTGCCGGTGGGTTCGCCGGCTGCGTGCCAGAACTCTGCGTGCTCGGCGTCTGCGAAGCCGGAGCCTGCGCGTTCGGAGTCTTGGAATCTTGATTCTGCGCCATCATGGGCAAAGCCATCAGCGCCAGTAAACTCAGGGAGATCAGCGACTTGCGGAACGACATTTGGACACCCCGCGGAAACCCGGTAGGTTGAGCTAATTATACCCCCGATAGCAAGACGGGGAAGGACGGAATTTCCCTACCAGTTGGACGCAAATTAGACCCGCAAAGTTACCTGCAAACAACAAACAGCGCTCTTTCCACGACCTTTTCCGTTTTTCCGTCAGCCGTTGTACTATGACGCAACTTTCAAAAGGGGCGTCCCACCGCATGTTGAACCGTCGCAGCTTCCTGTCCTCCTCGCTCTCATCCTCCATCGCCATCGGAGCCGGACTTGCCTCGCGCCGCAACCTCTGGGCGCAACTCGATTCCCTCCCGTCCCAGCTCCCCGAGCGCTCCCTTTTCGATAAGAACGAAGACGCTTACTGGAGCGAAATCCGCAAGCAATTCCTCATCCCCGCCAACGAAATCTACCTCAACAACGGCACCGTCGGATCAAGCCCCGCCCCAGTTCTGCGCGCCGTCTTCCAGGGCTACGAAGAAACCGAAAAGCTCAACCAGGCCGATCCCGAAGATTATCCCATCTGGGGATACGGCCCCTGGAACGAGTTTCGTGATCCCTTAGCTGCCTTTGTAGGCTGCAACCGCGACGAAATCGCGCTCCTCAGAAACGCCACCGAAGCCAACAGCTACATTGCCAACGGCCTCGATCTAAAGCCGGGCGACGAAGTCCTGATGACTGACCAGGAGCATCCCGGAGGCGAGCACCCCTGGAACCTGCGCGCCAAGCGTTACGGCATCGTCGTCAAAAAGATCGGCCTTCCCAAGCCCATCATCAATCGCGATCAAGTCCTGAATCTGATCGGCGCCTTCATCACCTCGCGCACAAAAGTTCTGTTCTTCAGCCACATCACTACCTACACGGGAGCCGTCCTGCCCGCCAAAGAGCTCTGCGCCATGGCTCGCGGCAAGGGCGTCATCTCGGCAGTCGATGGAGCCCACGTCCCCGGAATGATGCGCCTGAACCTGCACGATCTCGGCTGCGACTTCTACTCCGCCAGCCCGCACAAGTGGCTGCAGGCGCCCAAAGGCTCCGGATTTCTTTACGTCCGCGACGAAATGATCGACCGCCTGTGGAACACCATCGTCACCGAAGGCTGGGACGATCCCAAGCTCCGCGCCGAACGTTTCCAGCGCATCGGCAGCTCGAACGTTCCCGCCCTCTACGGATTGCGCGCCTCGATTCAACTCGCCAACGACATCGGCATGGACCTTATCGAGCGCCGTCACCGCATGCTCGGCGACTACATTCTGAATGCCATGGTCCGGCGCGGCGCAACTTCATGGACCAGCCCTGACCCCACTCTGCGTTGCGCCATCGCCACCGTGAACGTGCCGCCCATTCCTCGCATGGATCTCGAAAACTGGCTATGGAAAGAAAAGAAAATTCGCATCCGCGGAGCCGAACCAAACAAGCTCCGCCTCTCAACCCCGTATTATCTATCGAAGCCGGACATCGACCGCTTCCTCGATGCCTTCGATGAATTTAAGAACGACTATAAGAAGACGCATAAAAGTTAGGAATATTTCCTAGTCCAAGGACTCTTATCATGACGACCGAAGTCCAGAAAATGCCCGTAACTGAGCCCGATCCTCCCAAGCCCGCGCCCGATCCCGCCGACGCTTTCGTCTTCTTCGGAGCCACCGGCGACCTCGCCTATAAACAGATCTTCCCCGCCCTGCAGCAGATGATCATGCGCGACGGTTTCAATCTCCCCATCATCGGCGTTGCGAAATCCGGATGGACCATCGAGCAAATGAAAGCCCGCGCCCACGACAGCCTCACCCAGCACGGCGGCGTCAACGAAGATGCCTTCGCCAAAATGACCCACTTGCTACGCTATATCGACGGCGATTACGCCGATCCCAAAACTTTCGAGCAGTTGCGCCAGACTCTGGGAGCGGCAAAAAGTCCGGTGAACTACCTGGCGATTCCGCCCGCCCTTTTCGGAGCGGTCGTCGAGGCCCTCGGCAAGTCCAATTTTTCCGGAAGCCCTCGCGTGATCCTCGAAAAACCGTTCGGACAGAACTTGGCATCGGCCGAGGGCCTGAATGCCACGCTGCACGCCGAATTCCCCGAATCTGCCATCTTTCGCATCGATCATTTCCTCGGCAAAGAGTCCGTCGAAGATATTTACTTCTTCCGTTTTGCCAACACGTTCCTTGAGCCCATCTGGAATCGCCACTACATCGATCACGTCCAGATCACCATGGCCGAATCTTTCGGAGTCGCTGGACGCGGCCGCTTCTACGACGGCAGCGGAGCCATTCGCGACGTCATCCAGAATCATTTGCTCCAGGTAGTCGCGCTTCTCGCCATGGAGCCGCCCTGCCACCTTGAGGCCCGAGCCCTGCAGGACGAGCAATACAAAGTCTTCTCCGCCACACCTCCCATTGCCGCCGCCGACGTTGTTCGCGGACAATTTGATGGCTACCGAAAAGAGCCCGGCGTCGCGCCCGATTCCACCGTAGAGACCTTCGCCGCCCTGCGTCTCTACATCAATTCCTGGCGTTGGCAGGGCGTCCCATTTCTCATTCGAGCCGGAAAGTGCATGCCCGTCGATGCCACCGAAGTGCTGGTGAAACTTAAAAAGTCACCGATGGGAGAACCCGTTTGCGATAGCAACTATCTCCGCTTCCGTCTCAATCCCGATTTCTCATTGTGCCTGGGAGCGCAAGTGAAGCGCCCCGGCGCAAAAATGACTGCCGCGCCCATTGAACTTTGCGCGGTCGAAAAAGACACGGTGAATGAAAGTCCCTATGAACGCCTTCTCACCGACGCCATGCGCGGAGATAAATTACTCTTCGTCCGCGAAGACGTCGTCGAAGCCGCATGGTCGATTGTCGATCCCATTCTCGATAACGCTGTCCCGGTAGAGACCTACAAACCCGGCACCTGGGGACCCGTCGAAGCCGATCGCCTCGCCGTCGATGTCGGAGGCTGGCACAACCCAGTCCCCTAATTTCCGCGGCACTTTTATCAGAGAGCAGCCACACTAATTCAGAAGCAAGAACACACGGAGCGTGCATGCCCCACAAAGTCCTCGTAATCGATGTCGGCGGCACTCACATCAAAATCCTCGCCACCGGTCACAAGACCGAGCGCAAAACCGATTCCGGACCCAAGATGACGCCGCAGGAAATGTGTCGCTGGGTGAACCGTGCCGTCAAAGCGTCTCCCGGAAAAAAGCCGCAAAATGCAGCCTGGCAGTACGACGTCGCTGCCATCGGATATCCCGGCCCGGTCATTCACGGCAAGCCCATCCGCGAACCTTTCAATCTCGGCAAAGGATGGGTCGGATTCGACTATCGCAAAGCATTAGGCTGCCCTGTAAAAATCGTCAACGACGCCGCCATGCAAGCCATCGGCGACTACGAGGGAGGCCGTATGCTTTTTCTGGGTCTAGGCACCGGACTAGGATCAGCCATGATCGTCGACGGCTTAGTCGAGCCCATGGAACTGGCGCATCTCCCCTATCGCAACGGCAAAACTTACGAAGACTATCTCGGCCTGAGGGGACTGAAGCGCATGGGCAAAAAGAAGTGGCGCTTATACGTGACTCAAATAGTAAAAGAACTCCAGGCCGCGCTCAATCCAGAGTATGTAGTTCTGGGAGGCGGCAACGCGACTAAGCTCAAAACCCTCCCCCCAAACACACGTCTGGGTGCCAACGACAAGGCATTTCTAGGCGGCTTCCGCCTCTGGGCCGGAACCCAAGGCAAGCGCACCAGCGTAGTAGAAGAATAGCGTCCACCAATAAAGACGCGCAGAGCAGCCTGTTGGGTGCCGGCGCCGGTTGTACTCGCGGTGGAAGCTGCCTGCGGTTTCACAGTTCCGCAGGCAGCCCGGCATCATTCGATACTGACGCTCTCTACGCTGCCGTAGCTCGTCCAACCGCGCTTGCTGCGGTACGGATTACATCGAGCACCCGTTCCGGTTGGGAGAGCATCGGCACGTGGCTGCTGTCGAGCTCGTAGACGGTGGCGCTCATGCGCTTGGCCATAGCGCGCTCCAGATCGGGATGGACCGTGTGGTCCTTTTTACCAACGATGTACCAACTGGGCTTAGACCTCCAGGCGGTACCCCCGGCTTTTGCCGCGAACAGGTCAGGTTTCGGAACACCCTGCGTCGCCCAAACGAGCTGCTGCTCCTGCTCCGAAAGATCTCCGCAGAAAAACTTTGTGCCCTCCCGGCGCAGCCAGATACGCCCATCCACGACATCTATGTGAGAAAAGACGTCCGTTGTCGGGAAATTAGACTGCTGGGTCTGCGAACTTTCGTCCGCGTCTGGTGCAAGCGCGCAAATGTAAACCAATCCGACAACGCGATCGTCAATTCCCGCGCCAGTGATGACGGTTCCGCCGTAGGAGTGTCCGACAAGGATAACCGGATTGCCGACTCGGCCGATGGTTGCTCTCGTTACGGCGACGTCCTCTGCCGTTGAGTTGAGGCCGTACTGGGCGGCGATGCACTCGTACCCCTCGGCCTGTAGGGGAGCGATTAGCTTGCTGAAGCAGGAACCATCTGCCCAGAGTCCGTGGCAGAACACGATGCTCGGTTTGGCTGGCGTAGACATTTTTGGAAACCTTCCTTATGTTTTATTCTTCATTCTTCGCAACGTGGAGTGGAGCGATACTGCGCCTCCTCCTCCAAGGACCAAAATACTACGCCACCGAATCCTTGCCACGCAAACCCAAGCCGGTACTTGGCGAAAGATCGAATATCATCCATAGGCACAATCGTATCGCTGCGCGCGACACTGACAATCGCGAGTCCCAGACCCGAGAAAAGGTCTACTCCTGCAGTTTCGGCCAGGGCGCAGGTACCTCGGGGCCTGTGGCGCCGCGTGACAACGTGCAAGCCGTTGACACCTCGAAGCAACGGGCGTATCTTCCCCTATTAAATGGTTTTAATACGCCGTCCCCCGCTCGGCCGTTAGCCCTTGGGAGTAAGCCATGCCACCCTCCGCTCCGCGATATAACAAGTCCCTTTCCGTCGCCATCGTTCTTCTGTTCTGCACCCAAATCCTCCTCGCCCAGTCCGCCTACATACGAGTCAACCAGGCAGGATATGAAACCTCCAAGCCACCTTTTCGCGCCTACTTAATGTCGAAGTCGCCGCTCGCAGGAGCGAACTTTCAGGTGATCAATTCCAAGGGAGTCGCCGCCGCTTCCGGCCCCATCGGCGCACTTCTCGGCACCTGGGGACACAGCAAGAAAGTTACATACAGCGTCTACGCCATCGACTTCAACGTGCCCGCCGGAGACCTCTACACCATCCAGCTATCGAGCCCGGTAAAGGCAACGTCACCGACCTTCGCCGTGGACTCCGCCCAGAACCTGTACTCCGGGCTGCTTCTGAACACGTTGTTCTTTTATCAAACGCAGCGCGACGGAAGAAATTTCGTCCCCAACGCCCTCCGCACCGCGCCCGGTCATCTCAAAGACTCGAACGGCCGCGTATATCTCACGCCGCCGCTGGATGGCGACGACTTCATCAACAACGTGCCTCCGGCGGCTCCGCTGGTGCCCGCCGGCCTTCCAAATATCGACGCCGGCGGCGGATGGTGGGATGCCGGCGACTATGAGAAGTATGTCGAAACCGTCAGCTACACCGCCGCCCTGATGCAAATCGGAGTACGCGACTTCCCCGCTCAAATGGGCTCTGGCGCCCCGCTCAACCCTCCCACGCCGCCCGCTTCGACGTCATACGCCGGCAACAGCGGAGCGGGCGCGCCCAGTTCATCCGACTTCACCGGCGAGGCCAAATTCGGCGTCGACTGGCTGCTCAAAATGTGGGATGACAAAACGAAGACGCTCTACTACCAGGTCGACAACACCCAAGACTGGGATTACTACGGCGAAGGCAATCCCTCCTCCACCGGTGGCTACTGCGGCGGGACCTACCCCAGCCCGTATTGTCTGATCACCGAGTACGACATCTGGACCTTGCCCCAGGCCGCCGATCACTTCCAGCAATCGGGCGATCCGCAAGCCTGCGATCCGCTCACAACTTTCTACATCTGCAATCGTCCCGTATATGTGGCCGGACCCGCAGGCTCGCCCATCAGTCCGAATCTCGCGGGACGCCTCGCCGCCGACTTCGCGCTCTGCTATCAACTCCAACGCAATTCCAATCCCGCGAAAGCAAATCAGTGCCTGCAAAACGCCGAGGACATTTTCGCGCTGGCCGACCTGTCCTATCCCGATCCCGCTCCCGCCGAATATGGAGGCACATGCAGCCAGTGTCTGCTTACCATCACTCCCTTCGACGGCTATCCCGAAAATGTTTGGGACGACGACATGGAACTCGGAGCGACCGAATTATATTTCGCCCTGCAATCCGCCGGCGGAACGAGAAATCTGCCGCCAGGATTGCCACACACCGACGCCACCGATTATCTGGCTCAAGCCGCCACCTTCGCCCACAACTACATCAAGCGGATCTACAACAATGGATTTTCCGACACGTTGAACTTGTATGACGTGAGCGGTCTCGCTCATTTCGAGTTGTATCGAGCGCTCGCCATGGCCGGGAATCCCAAGGGCCTCGCCGTCTCCGAAGCCCGCATGCGCGAGCAACTGCTGCGTCAGGTAGCCGATGCCATCACCCAGTCCAACACCGACGCTTGGGGATTTGGCGTCGGATGGAATTGGGGCGACAGCACGTCGCACGGCGCCGGCCTGTCGGTTATGGCCAGCGAAGCCGCTTATGTGACGCAAGCCAAGCGCTACGATACCTACGCCCAGCGCTGGCTCGCGAATATCCTGGGAGCAAATCCCTGGGGATCGTCTTTCATCGTGGGCGACGGCAGCACCTTTCCGAATTGCATCCAGCACCAGGTCGCCAACCTCGCGGGCTCGCTCGACGGCACTTCAGGCGGCACACCCGTGCTCTGGGGAGCAGCCGTCGAAGGTCCAAGCGGTGGAGCGACCTCTGGAGTGGTGGATGGAATGATTCTGTGTCCAGCGGATGGCGTCGATACTTTTCGAAAATTTAACGGCAACGAGGGCGCGTTCAACAGCCAGCAGCTTGCCGTATATCAGGACAACATGCAGTCCTACACGACGACCGAGCCGGGCATCGATCTGACCGCGACATCGTTCTTAATGTGGTCGTGGAGACTCGCGGGACGTCCGGCGTTCTGACTTGCTTAAACAGTCTAAGTCCAGCGAAACCACCTCAAAGCAAGAATGAACGACACCGCACCCCAGAGCGCCAGCACCGCGATTCGCCCCGATTGTGAGGCCAGAGGAGCGCCTTCAATAATCGTGGCTCGTAGTGCATCGTTCAGCGCCGTAAGTGGCAATGCCTTGATAAAAGGCTGAGTCACTGCCGGAAATTTCTGATAGGAAAAAAACACGCCGGAGAAAATCCACATCGGCATCATCACCAGATTCATCAGTCCCGAAACGCTTTCCAGTTTCTGCGCGCGGCATGCCGTCAGCAACCCCAAGCCGCCGAAAGCAATCGCTCCGAGCGACGCCAGCAGAAGTATTGTGAGTATCGCCCCCTCCACGCGCATGTGAAATGCGATAACGCCGAAACCCAGCACCAGCGCCACTTCGATCACCATCAGCACCAGCCGGCTGCTGATCAATGCCAGCAAAAAATCGCTGCGCCGCATCGGAGTCGCCACAAAGCGCTTCAGCAATTTACGTTGCCGCATTTCCACCAGCGCAAACCCCACTCCCCACATGCCGGAGTTCATCAGGTTCATGCCCAGCAACCCAGGAATCAGAAAGTCGATATACCGCGAACCCGGCTCGCTCGACGATTGCGACGAAGTAGCGAGCGCATCTTTGCGCCCCGCAGCCGATTGCAACGCCGCGTCAATCTCAGCCCGCGACAGAACGCTCTCCGGCCGCGCCGAATCGTAGTAATAGGTGTAGGTTCCGTCGGCATTCGACTCGATCGCAAGATCGTACTTGCCGAAGTGGAAACCTCTGAGCGCGGCATCGTGGTCGAGCACCGTAGCTCGAATCGTCGAATGCGCCTGCGAGCTTTGCAGCATGGCCAGTGTCTTTTGCGCGCCCTCCCCATCGATCACCGCGACCCAGGTCAGGTCCGCCGGCTTGTTGCGAAACGCCACGCCCAAACCCGCCGCCAACAGAATCGGAAAGACAAATATCCAGAAGATGACTTCGGGCTCGCGTTTAAGTTCGAGCATGCGCGCCCAAAGCAGATGTCGATATCCAGCCCAGCGGCCATTGCGAGGCGCAGGCAAACCAGAATCCTGCTTCTGGCTCTTGTCGGTCAGCAAGGCAGGCGGATTGGTTTCGGTGGTTGCCATTTCAATCCTCCCTCAGATGCCGTCCCGTAAGCTGCACAAACACATCTTCCAGGCTAGCCTGCCGCGTGCTCAGATGTTCGAGATGATGACCGTCGCGAGTCACCGCATCCAGCAGCGCTGGAATCGTCAGGTGCGGTTCGCGGACACTGAGACAAACCGTCGAATCCTCACGCCGCACCGACTCGACACTCGGCAAGGACCGCCAGCGTTCAATGTTGTCGCCCTTTACGCCAACACCCTTAACCGCATCTTTGCTCACTTGAAACTCGACCACGTGATGGCCACCCAACCGGTCAATCAAATCCGCCGGAGCGCCTTCGGCGATAATTTGACCGTGGTCGACAATGGCGAGCCGATCGCAGAGCCGTTCCGCCTCGTCCATATAGTGTGTGGTCAGCAGCACCGTACCGCCTTTTTTCTGAAATACGCGAATGATGTCCCACAGCTGCCGCCGGCTTTGCGGATCAAGCCCCGTAGTCGGCTCGTCAAGAAAAAGAATGCGAGGATTGCCCACCAGAGCCGTCGCCACCGCCAACCGCTGCTTCTGTCCACCAGAAAGTTTGCCAACCCAGGCGTCGGCTTTTTCCGTGAGCTCGAGTTCCTCGAGAACCTCAGCCGACGCGCGCGGCTCGGTATAGAAGCTGGCGAACAGCTCAATCGTTTCGCGGACGTTCAATTTTTCTGACAACCGCGTTTCCTGCAGCGAGATGCCGATCCACTCCCGCAGCTGCCGCGGATTTTCTTTCCAGGTGTGCCCAAAAATGCGCACTTCGCCAGACGTCGGCGCCAGCAGGCCTTCAAGAATCTCAATCGTGGTCGTCTTCCCCGCTCCATTCGGACCGAGCAGCCCAAAGCATTGTCCCTGCCTCAATCCGCAGACTGACGCCGCGAACGGCCTCAACTTTGCCGTCGTATGTCTTGCGCAGATCGGTGCATTGAATCGGAGACGCCACCCATGCATTCTAAATCAGCATCGCCGCACCGCCGCATCGCCCTCGGCGTCCCTCCAGCGCATAGACGATTTGTTTCGCCCTGTGAGGTTGTACAATCGCAGTCCCGGATTCCACTGAAGCATATTCCAGGAGCGTTCATCAAGATGAGCCACAAAGTCCGCCCGCAATTGCTAAATCGCACGATCATATTCCCGATAGTTTTCCTTGCGCTGACCCTTTCCGCAGCTGCCGCGCAAGACCTGCCTGTGGTCAAGCCGGAAAGCGTTGGGCTGTCGTCCGAGCGCCTCGATCGAATCGCAAGCGCGGTCCAACGCAACATCGACGACAAGAAAATTGCCGGAGCCGTCACCTTCGTCTCGCGCCGCGGACACGTTGCCTGGGTTAAAGCGCAAGGCATGGCCGACCGCGAGGCTGGCAAGCCCATGCGTCCCGATGCGATGTTCCGTATCTGTTCCATGACCAAGCCCATCACCACAACGGCCGTCATGATCCTCTATGAAGAAGGACGCATCTTTCTCGAAGATCCGGTCTCGAAGTACCTGCCCGAATTCAAGAATCCGAAAGTGCTGGTAAAACCCGCCTCCGGCCCGTCGTACACCATCCCAGCCACGCACGAAATCACGATTCGCGACCTGTTGCGCCACACCTCCGGCATCGTCTATCAGTGGAACGCCGACCTCGGCCCACTCTATAAAGACGCCGATGTTGCCAGTGGACTCGCATCGTACGACGGCACGATTGCGGAAAGTACCAAGCGCCTGGCAGCTCTGCCGCTGTTGTTCAATCCCGGCGATAAATGGGAATACGGTCTGAGCATCGATGTGCTCGGACGCGTGGTGGAAGTGGTATCGGGCAAACCGCTCGACGAATTCTTCCGAACTCGTATCTTTGAACCGCTGGGGATGAAAGACACCTATTTCTTTCCACCAGAAAATAAACTGGATCGGCTCGCCGCCGCCTACACCTACTACGACGGCAAAGGCCTGAACCGTTTTCCCTCCACTCCCATCACCGAAGGCCCGTTCACCTATTCAGCCGATTATCCCGAACACGCGCCGAGAAAACTGTTCTCCGGCGGCGCAGGGCTCGTTTCCACCGCCGCCGACTACACCCGCTTCTGTCAGATGATGCTCGATGGCGGCAAGGCAGGAACTACGCAACTTCTGAGCCCTAAGTCCATCGAGCTCATGACGCATGATCAACTGGGAAAAGTAAGTTCCGACTTGGATTTCGGCCTCGGCTTCGGCATCGACGGCGTGAAGACACCGTTGCTCGAACTCGGATCGCCCGGCCAATACGGCTGGGGAGGATTCTTCTACACCAAGTTTGTCATCGATCCTAAAGAGCAGATGATCGTGGTCTTCATGGGACAACTGCATCCCGCCGGGGATCTGAGCCTCGACCGCCAAGTGATGGCGTTAGCGGAGCAGGCGATTATCGAGTAGGCCGCGAGTAACAAGCGACGGGAAAAGCAAATTATCCGCGGGCCGATTTGAAGACGGAAAACACTGCGCCTTGCGGATCGGCAATCACCGACATGCGCCCGACTCCCTCCATCGTCATTGGAGGGAGAAAGAGCTTCGCGCCCATCTGGCTTGCCTTCGCAGCCGTCGCATCCACATCGTCCACCTGGAAGTACGCCATCCAGTGCGGCGGCACTCCGGGCTGCCGATGCGCGGCAGGAGGCACGCCTCCAATAAAATGCTCGCCATTTTTGATGTGCAGATATCCCGAAGTATCTTTTGGGTCAGCCGCGATCTGCCAGCCGAAAAGGCCAGTATAGAAGTCGGAGGCGCGTTTCGCGTCCGGCGTGCTCAAGTCGGCCCAGCACAACGTCCCGTTGACCTGCGCGATCCCAATTCCCTGACTCTTGTTGGCTTGCCACAGACAAAATACCGCGCCCGTCGGATCTTGAATAACCGCCATACGCCCCGCATCCATCACGTCAAACGCCGGAGCCAGAATCGTGCCACCCAGCTGTCCAGCTTTCGCCGCAGCAGCGTCGGCTTCATCCACCGTGATGTAAATCATCCAGTGCGGAGGCACGCCATGCGATGTCTCCTCGGGACGCAAAGTGCAGCCTGCCGCAGCGTCGCGACCCTCAAGCTTCCAGATGGTGTAGAAATCGTTCGGACCCATCGGCATGTCTTCACTGTTCCAGCCGAAAAGTGAGTCGTAGAACTTCTTCGCAGCGGGCTGATCGGAGGTGTGAAGTTCAATCCAGCAGAAGGAACCGGCAGGGTGCTTATCAATGTTGGCCATAACGAGGTTTTCCGTAGCGGCAAAAGTCTACACCAAACCGGGGTTATGAATTGTCAACGGAAAATGAAACGCGCGCTACGTCAAACTCAGTGCAGATTCTTCCCCACCCAAGCCTCAATCCAGCTCAAGGCCTTCTTCAAATTGTCCAGCGAATTGGCCACGCTGAAGCGCAGATAGCCCTCTCCGTGCGCCCCAAATGCGGTGCCTGAAAGGCAAGCGACCCCAGCCTCTTCCAGTAGCGCATCCGCCAGTTTCTTGGAAGGCCACCCAGTCTTCGTGATGTTGGGGAACGCGTAGAACGCGCCTTTGGGCACGCGGCACGAAAAGCCCTTGATCTTGTTCAACCCAGCAACGAAAACGTCGCGGCGCTGTTTGAATTCGGCGCTCATCTTATCGACGGATGACTGATCGCCACGCAGCGCTTCGATTCCCGCCATCTGCGTGAAGCTCGCCGTGCACGAAGTCGAATTGGTCGCCAGGCGCGCGATCGGTCCCGCCAGATCGGGACGCATCACTCCATAGCCCAGTCGCCATCCCGTCATGGCATAGGTTTTCGAGAAGCCATCGAGCAAAATCGTACGCTCCTTGAAGCCTGGCACGCTCATGATCGAAAAATGGTCGCCATCGTAAATGAGGCGGCTATAGATTTCGTCTGACAGCACCATGATGTTGCGGTCGCCGATGACCTCGGCAATTTCGAAGATATCTTTTTTCGTCAGCACGCCGCCCGTGGGATTGTGCGGCGAATTCAGGATGATCAGCTTCGTGTGCTCGTTGACCAGTGACGCCAGCTCTTTGACGTCCACAGCAAAATCGCGCTCTTCGCGAAGCGGCAGCGCGATCGCCTTGCCCACCGAGTAATTGACCATCGACTCGTAAATCGGAAAGCCGGGGTCGGGATAAATAACTTCATCCCCCGATTCAATTAAGGCCAGGATCGTAAAGAAAATAATCGGCTTGCCGCCCGGCACAACTACCACTTCATCAGGCGATACCGGCACATTGCGCGTGCGGCTGACGTAATCGGCGATGGCCTGCCGCATCTCGGGCAATCCAGCGGCGGGACCGTAGTGCGTCCACCCCTTGTGCAGCGCGTCCACTCCCGCCTCGATGACATTGGCGGGAGTGTCAAAATCGGGCTCGCCAATTTCCAGATGGATAACTTCTTTGCCCTGCTTTTCGAGCGCGCGGGCGCGGTTCAAAACTTCAAAGGCAGTTTCCGTGCCGAGGCGCGACATCCGTCCGGCGAGACGCAATTCGAATTGAGTTGTTGTGGACATGGCTGGGCCGTCGAGATTATATCGCCTTCGATCCGTTTCCCGTTAGCCTTCCGCCGTGCAATGGCGACAGTCAATGGGTAACCTTCGCGTTAATATACTTTGAGTCAATATCACTCAAGTCAATATCGAGGGATGAGCTTTACCGCATGTATAATCCCCCGAACTTTGCCGAGTCGAGAAGGAGCTACACGTGCCTCCGTCAAAAACAATGTGCCGTCGAGTAGTTCCGCTGCTCTTGATTCTGCTGCTCTCACCGGGCCTCTTCGCACAAACGATTCCGACCAGCGCTAACACCAACGATATTGCGGAGCGCATCGTGGGCGCAGCCATGACGCGCGGCGGAGCCATCTCTTTTCTCGAGACTCTCACCGACACCATCGGAGGTCGCGTCACCGGCAGTCCCGAATCGCAAGCCGCGGCCGATCTGATTTTGAAGACACTGCACACTGCTGGATTTGATAACGCTCACTTCGAAGAATTTTCCATGTCACCAACATGGCGACGCGGACCAGCCTCTGCGTGGATCGTAAATCCGGTGAAGCAACCCATCTTCATCGGCTCCTACGGGTGGTCGCCCGGAACCAATGGCAAGACCGAAGCTCCGCTCGTGACGGTGACCGCGACTCCCGACGGCAAGCTGTCAAAAGATGCGGCGAGTCTGCGAGGAGCGGCGGTCCTCGTGACCATCGAGATGGGTGCGTCTGCAAACACGTTCGCCGCCGACTACGTGGTGTTGCGCTCCAAAACCGCGCATCAACTGGAGAGTGCTGGAGCAGCCGCCATGCTCATACCCTCCGAAAAGCCTGATCGCATGCTCTACACCTCGGGAGCAGGGATCTATCCCCGGGCTCCTTTGCCAATGCTCTCGGTCGCGAAGGAAGACACGCTCTTTCTGCGTCGTCTGCTGGCGAAAGGCGAAGTCAAAATCGCTCTCGATGTGCAGAACACCTTCAACGAAAGTCAAACGAGAGAACGCAACGTGATCGCCGATCTTCCCGGCTCGAGTCTTCCCGGCTCAAGTCCGGAAGATGTGGTGCTGATTGGAGCGCACTTTGATTCATGGGATCCCGCTCAGGGCGCCGATGACAACGGGTCCGGAGTCGCAGCCGTTCTCGAAGCAGCCCGAGTTCTGAAGTCGCTCAACGTGAAAACAAAAGCAACGATAAGGTTCGCGTTCTTCGCGGGAGAAGAACAGGCGTGCCTCGGCTCTCGCGCCTACATCGCAACCCATAAAAACGAACTCGATCATCTCTGGGCTGCAATCATCATGGATAATGGCGCGCTGCGTCCAACCGGATTCAGTCTGCACGGGCGAGACGATTTAGAAGCGGCATTGAAACAACGCCTAGCACCCATGGGCCCATTCGGCGCGGCCGGCATTTTGACCGGAGGCGATTTATATTCCGACGACGAAACTTTTGTCGTTGCCGGCGTGCCGTCGCTCAGTCTGGAAGTAGTGCCGTCCGACTATGATAATCGTCACCACACCATCATCGACACGTTCGACAAGATCGATCCGCAAGCGCTCGATCTGGACACAGCCGCGTTAGCCCTTGCGTCGTACTACATCGCAAACGCCGATCAGCCGGTGGGAAGACGGCTCTCATCGCAGGAAGTGGATGCCTTGCTGAAAAAGACGGGACAGTCAGAATACGTTGATCTGGATTTCTCGACTGCGGAAAAACAACACTAGAAAGGTCAGAGGTCAGAGGTGAGATTGCAGAGGTAAAGAACCAAACCGAAATCTGAGTCCAAAATCCAAAGGCACTTACCTCTGAAATCTGACCTCTACCCTCTGACCTTATTCCGAGATGGTGCTTTCTTCGCTCTGCGCCCGCAGCACGCGATCCACGGAGTAAGGGGCCCGTTGCGCCGGTTCGTGATAATGCCGCACCTGCATCTCACCCAGCAGTCCCACGGCGAGCATGTTCAGTCCTGCCAGCAATAAGACTGCCGAGAACATCATCAACGGACCGTGCTGGGTCATGACATCGGCGGAATGCAGGATCTTTTGCAGAATCAGCCATCCGGAAACTGCACACCCCGCCATGATGCTGAACATTCCCACGGTGCCGAAGAAGTGGAGTGGCCGCGAAAGATACTTCAGCAGAAAGCGAATGGTGATCAGGTCAAAAAAGACGCGAAACGTGCGCGAGATTCCATAGTGCGAAGCTCCACGCTCGCGGTTCACGTTCTTGATCGGAACTTCGATGATCGATGCGCCATGCCAGGATGCGAGCGCTGGAATAAAGCGGTGCAGTTCCCCGTACAACGGCACCTGTCCCAGAATCTCGCGCCGGTAGGCTTTAAAAGTAGTGCCAAAGTCGTGAATGTCGACGCCACTCAGCTTGGCCATCAGCCAGTTGGCACAGCGCGAAGGAAAGCGCCGGAGCCAGAAATTGTCGACCCGATTCTTACGCCATCCGCTGACAATGTCGTAGCCCTCGGCTATCTTTTCGAGGAACAAAGGAATGTCAGCCGGATCATGCTGCAAGTCGCCATCCATGGCGATGATGTATTCGCCGCGAGCATGATCGAATCCAGCGGCCAGGCCGGCGGTCTGTCCGAAATTGCGCCGCAGCTTGACGATGGTCACACGGCTATCGACGGCGGCTATTTCGCGCAGCAGAGCAAACGTCCCATCGACGGAGCCGTCATCGACCAGCACCATTTCGAAGGTCTCGCCGCTCGCTTCCATCACGGACTTAAGCCGGGCGTAGAGGTCGGTCACGTTCTCCTGCTCATTGTGGAGGGGCACTACGATTGAGTATTTGAGCACAGTGACTTTTATTATACGGAATAGGTGGCAGGTTTTGTAGTGACTTGGCTGGGACGGCGTTAGCAGGTCTGATTTTCGCTGGCCCCATTTCCGGCTTCTAGCGTTTGGCCCTCGGGTAAATGTACGTACAAAGTGTTTCACGTGAAACATTGTATTTGCATAAATGTACGTACCCTTATATACATACATCATGAAGAAACGAAAGCCAGCGAGGAAGCGGCGGAAGACCACGCGCAAGATAACGAAGATAGCCCGGATACACGCTTCCGCCGTCGACGAGCAGGTTCTGAGCGGTGTGGTTGAGGAGTGGCATCGCTACTACAAGGCCCGCAAGAAGCCGGTTACGCTGCGCCTGGACGCCGACGTTCTGGCATGGTTCAAAAAGCAGGGCCGGGGATACCAGACAAGGATTAACCGTGCGCTGCGGAAGGTAATGGCGGAAGAGACATAGATTTAAAGCAATATAGATTTACTTCCGCCAACCCGGCCCGCGGCACGAGTCATCCACTCTCTCCTAAGGTTTCACCACTTCCTGCGTCACCTTGGCGATCGTCCCGGAGAACTTGGAGTCCCCGGCATACACCGCCTTGACCCTGGTCGAATGGAGCTTGAGGGTCGACGTGGTGAGGCTGGCAGAGCCGCCGCTTAACGTGGCCGTGCCGATGAGAGCCTTGCCTTTGAGGAACGTGACCACTTCGCCATCCGGCGGCGGTCCGACTTCCGAAGTGATCACGGCGGTGAACGTCACCGCTTGCCCCCTGGTGGAAGGATTCGGCGAAGACGATAGCGTCATGCTGGTTGGAGTGAACGGTACCAGATTAAATTTGGCCACGAACCCGGTGCCCGGTGAACAATCGCCGCCACAGGTCGTCTGAAACGCGCCCGGCGTAACGGGAAAGTGAGTCGATGAGGTGTCGCCGGCTATGTAGGCGTTGCCCGCAACGTCCAGGGCAATGGCCATCGGAGCACCGTTACCAAAATAAGTGGAATAGAGCAGTTGCGTTCCGGTGGGATCGAGCTCGGAGAGGAAAACGTCGGAGCAGCCTTGTCCTCCACACCATCTTTGTACTGCACCGGGAGTGGTGGGATAGCTCTCTCCGGCCACTCCGGCAAAGTAGGCATTGCCTGCCCCGTCCACGGTCACAACATAGCCCTCGGAACCGCTTACGTTGCCGATGAGTTCGTTGTAAATCAGTGACGAGCCGGTGGAGTTGAACTTGGCAACATAGGCGTTACCTTCATTTCTGTAAGGATGTCCGCAAAGTTTGTCCTGCTTGCCGCGGCAGAACCAGCGCCCGGTGATGTAGGCATTTCCTGTGCTGTCGACAGCGATGCCGTTGGAAGTGAGTCCGTTCGGAGAATTCAAGACGGCGGAGTAGACGAGCGCGCTTCCTGTCGCATTCAGCTCGGATACAGCGCCACCCTGAGTGAAGTAAGAATTGCCGGAGCTGTCGACGGCTTTGGCCGAAGTTCCATCAACGGTCAAATACGTGGAGTAAGCGAGAGCCGATCCTCCGGGGCTGATCTTGGTCGCGAAGCCCGGAGCTTGATAGGTCGTCTGGTAAGCACCAGGGGTCACCGGAAAATCTGTCGAGTAAGTCAGACCGCTCACGTATGCATCGCCGGTGCGATCCACTGCCAGCTGAAGGGCTGCGTCAGGACCGCTGCCGCCCAGGTAGGTGGAATAAACCAGAGCCGATCCGGTGGAATTGATCTCAGTTACGAAAGCGTCTTCATTTCCGCCGTAGGTTGGCTGCAGGGGATTCTGGAGCGGAAAGTCCGGTGATCCGGTTACGCCGCTGATGTATACGTTTCCTTGAACGTCGATGCCGATGCCCGTACCCGCGTCATAGTCGCTGCCGCCCAAATAAGTGGAGTACACCAGGGCCGTCCCCGAAGGATTGATCTTAGTCACAAAGGCATCGCCATAGCCGCCATACGCTTGCAGCGATCCCAATGTGGGGAAGTCGACCGAGTTCGTGCTCCCGGTGACATAGGCGTTGCCCGCCGCATCTACAGCTATGGCGTTCAACTGGTCGCCGCCGCTGCCACCGAGATAGGACGAGTAAACCAGGGGATCGATATACAGGGCGCGGCCGGCGTCATGCTTAGCCACTTCGAATCCGACGCGATTCGCGGCCGTAACCACATAGTGAGCTGCAACCAGCTGCCGCGCTCCATCTTTCTCCTGATAAACCACGGGCTTTCGCCAGCGAACTTCACTGCCGCCATTCTTTATTTTGAAGATGAGGTCGCCGCGCTGGTCGCGCACAATCCGCCGCGCCCCGCTCACGTCAAAAGCAATGGTTCGCGGGTCCGCGCCCGGGGCAACAATAAAGTCGTACTCCAATTGCTGCTGGTTCCCGTAATAAACGAGATCAACGCCGGGATAAATTCCCTGGTATTTCACTTTGGCGTAAGTCGGAACTCCAGTGCGCCACTTTGCCGGATCATTCCCGATGAAGTAATTGCTGGTACCGGGAAGCTGATCGAATCCGGCGAGGCAGGCGGCGGAGTTGGCGGCGTGCAGCTTCATGCGGAGGACGCCACCGGCAAGGGTTTGGTCGGGATGGGTCGGGTCTGGCTTTAGTCGCGAGGTGGGCCGAGAATCGGGAGTAGCCTGACGTCCGCGCAGCGTAAGGACGGCTTCGTCTGCGGTAAGAAGCAAGGAGAATGCGCGCGTCCGCGAAAGAAACTTTACTCGCGAATCGGCCTGTCCCCGATTTGCCTCGAAGGCAAGCGGCAACTTCCCATAGTCGGCGAGGATTTGAGCATGGGCCATGGGTTGGGCATGGGAGACGACCGGTTGGAAAGTAACCGCCGACACCACCGGGGACGAGAAGACGCTTTGACTCAAGCGCGGCGAGTTCGGCTGGGAGCTTGATTGAGCGAAGAGAGATGTCGTGGCCAGAAACAGGACGAGGCAGATGACGTGGACGCGCTTCATGGGAGTCCTCCTGGGAAATCAGGCTTGCGTGGAAAATCTTTCCGATCGAGAAATGTCTACCCGACAATGCCTTACCTGGAAAAAGCCGGACGTGGCCGCATTGAGACGAGGGAGGAGTATCACGGCAGCCGATGATGCGGGTATTGTGCGCCCAGTCAAGCGGGCGGTCAAGTGAGAGTGTGGACGGGATGGCGACTTATAACTGGTAGCCCCGGCAGGAATCGAACCTGCATAGTCAGTTTAGGAAACTGAAGTCCTATCCGTTGAACGACGGGGCCACGGGATACCGCAAAATCAAGGTTAGCAGGTCGAGAAATGGGATGCCATACTTCAGGTATCAGCCATCCGGTATCAGCCTTCAGGTAAACCTTCTTCTGGTGAACCGCCGCCCACGAAGTGGACTATCTCCAGGCGGTCTCCATCGCGCAGGGGAGTTTGCGGCCATTGGTCTCTTGGGATTATTTCTCGATTTAGTTCGATGGCCACCCGATCGGGCTTCATGCCAAGGGCCTCAACCAGCGCGCCTAGAGTCTCGACGGAGAACGGCTGTGCTTCGCCGTTGATGGTTAAATTCATGAGTTCGATTGTCGCACGACGCCCGGCCAGGCTGGCCGACGAGGGCAATGGCGTGCTTGAAGTGCGGGAGTAGGCTTTGTGGTGACGGCTAACTGCAGAATCCCTCACTCCGCTCGGGATGACAAATCCATGTAAATGAGCGTCAGATGGCTGAGCGGAGTTGGAACTTGCGGGTGGTTGTCCTTCCGTCGAAGCTGGCTTGCACCAGCACGGACGATTCGGCCAGGGCTTTCTCATCGACATGAACGTTCATCTCAGCGTGTCCTTTGGCGTCGGTGAGAACTTGCGCATAGTAGGGGGTTTCGTCGGGTCGCGTGAGGCGCAGCGTCAGCCGTGCGCCTTCGACGGTTGCGCCTGCGTCGGTGACGCGGATTTGCATGGTCAAGGAGCCGCCGGAATGGACGGATTTGGCGTTGACCCACTGCAGATCGAGTTCTTTGACTGCTGCCAGTGTTTCCGGCGTTTCTTTCTTATCGAAGATGGAATCGAGCTTGCCTTCTCGAATGGCGTCCAGAACTTCGCGATGAAGCTCGCGCAGCATCTTTTCCCGATCCTGATCGTTCTTGGGGGCGGCAACACCGTCGCCCGTCCCGTAGGGAATGGCGTGCTTACCAATGCAGCGTCCCTGGACGAAAACCTGGGTTTGCAGCAATTGCTCGGCTTCGCGCGCTTCGCTCTGCACGTGGTAGATCGTGTCTTCGTGCCGAATGTCGGTGTTAAAACCAAAAATCATGCGGTTCAGGCTCTCCCCGGCACTGTGGTCTTTACTGCGCGACATCTTGTCACAGAAGGTTCCGCCGGATGAAACTATCGTAAAAACGTGCACTTAGCTTGACACATCTGCAACTCAAAACTAATCTAGAACGTTTACTACTGCGTCGCGAAAATTATATATAGCTCCCCTATGCCGGACAATTATTTCGCAAGCTACCTGCCCCTCCTAATGCACTTCTGCATTGCCGCGGCGCTTGCGGGCGCAATTGTGACCCTTTCGTGGCTGATTGGCCAGCATAAACCCAATCGGGCCAAGATGTCGCCTTACGAGTGTGGCGTGCAGCCCATCGGCGATGCCCGCGGACGCTTTTCGGTCAAGTTCTACCTGGTGGGAATGCTCTTTATATTGTTCGACGTGGAAGCAGTTTTCCTTTACCCGTGGGCGGTCATCCTGCGCGAACTGAAGATGTTTGGCTTCTGGGAGATGATGGTGTACATCGGCATCGTCCTGGTCGGCCTCTTCTATGTATGGAAAAAGGGCGTGCTCGACTGGGGATTGGCCGCCATCAGGAAAGGTGACTTCTGATGCCGCTCGCTCCCCCGATTACCGATATCGAGCAATTGAAGTCGCATCCCGCACTGGGCCGGCTGATCTCGTGGAATGCAGCGGCGGTGCAGGCCGTGAAGTTTGATCGTGACGAGTTAACCGTCTGGGTGGCGAAAGAATCGATTCGCGATGCCTGCGCGATTTTGCGGGATTTCCCGGAGTGTCCCTTTAACTTTCTTGCTGACCTTACCTGTGTGGATTGGTATCCCTCGGAGCCGCGGTTTGAGGTGGTTTACCATCTTCTCTCCATTTCCACAAAGGAGCGGGTGCGTTTGAAAGCTCGACTGGATGGCTCCAGCCCGGCGATTGAATCCGTAACATCGGTTTGGCCCGCGGCTAACTATTACGAGCGCGAGGTCTTCGATTTATTCGGCGTGCGCTTTAGCGGGCATCCCAATCTGGAACGTATTTTGATGCCGGATGACTGGGAAGGCCATCCGTTGCGCAAGGATTATCCGGTGGAGGGTTACCGCTAGCCATGGCGCAATTCCCCACCACTCTTGCCTCGGGACTTATCCAGGAGGAAACGGGCCACCCAGAAGAGGGCAAACTGGTCCTTAATATGGGGCCGCAGCACCCGTCGACGCACGGGGTGTTGCGACTGGTGCTTGAGATCGACGGTGAAACCATCGTCAGCATGAAGCCGGTGATTGGATACCTGCACACCGGCATCGAAAAAACCTGCGAAGCCAAGTTTTACCAGCAAGTGGTTCCGCTGACTGACCGCATTGATTACCTCTGCCCGATGACCAACAACCTTGCCTACTGCCTGGCGGTAGAAAAGTTGCTGGGGCTGGAGATTCCTCCAAAGGCGCAGTGGTTGCGGGTGCTGATGAATGAATTAACCCGCATCAATTCGCATCTGGTGTGGTTGGGAACGCACGCCATGGACATCGGCGCCATGACGGTCTTTCTCTATTGCTTCCGCGAGCGCGAAGATGTTCTGCGCTTCTTCGAGATGATCAGCGGACAGCGCATGATGACCTCCTACTTCCGTATTGGAGGAGTGGCGCTCGAACCGCCGATCGGCTTCTTCGAGAAAGTTAAGAAGTTTGCCGACCGCTTCCCGGGCAATGTGGATGAATACGAGAACCTGCTGACAGGAAATCCGATTTTCATGATGCGCACGAAAGGCATTGCGCACCTCAGCGCGGAGGACGCGATTGCCCTCGGTGCATGCGGTCCGACTTTACGCGGCAGCGGCGTTGATATCGACTTGCGGCGTGACGCTCCCTACACGAGCTACGAAAAATTCCAGTTCAAAGTACCCGTGCGAACGGAAGGCGATGTGTTCGCGCGATATTTGTGCCGCGTGGCTGAATTGCGGGAATCGATCGGCATTGTGCAGCAGGCGTTGGCGGGAATGCCCGAAGGGCCGATCAAGGCCGACTCACCTAAGGTCGTGCTGCCGGACCGCGAAAAGATGAAGACGCAGATGGAAGCTCTCATCTATCACTTCAAAATTATTACGGAAGGCTTTACGGTTCCGGAAGGCGAGGTTTATCAGGCCGTCGAATCTCCGCGGGGTGAGATGGGCTATTACATTGTCAGCGATGGAACGGCCAAGCCGTATCGCGTGCACATGCGTGGGCCGTCTTTCGCCAACCTGCAGTCGCTGACAAAAATGTGCGAAGGACAACTGATTGCAGATGTGATTGCGGCGATTGGGAGCATTGATGTGGTGGTGGGGGACATCGACCGCTGATGCGCTTCTCTCCAGAATTCGAGACACGGTTTGCGGAGATGCTGACGCATTATCCGACGAAGCGCTCCGCGCTGGTACCGACGTTGCTCTATGCGCAGGATGAGGTTGGCTATTTGAGCGACGAGGTGATTGCCGAGTTGGCGAAGCGCCTCGATCTTACGGACCTCGAAGTCCGCAATGTGATCAGCTACTACTCCATGCTGACGACCAAGCCGCGGGGCAAGTACAACGTGCAGGTCTGCACCAATATTGCCTGCATGCTGGTTGGCGGCGAGGAACTTTTTGAACACTGCGAGAAAAAACTTGGCATCGGCAATAAAGGAACAACGCCCGACGGCCTGTTCTCGCTCGAAGAAGTGGAGTGCATTGGCGGATGCAGTTGGGCTCCGGCGGTGCAGGTGAATTACGAATTTCATGAAAACCTGACGAACGCAAAGATGGATCAGGTTCTAGACGAGTATCGGAAGAGGGGCGCGTAACAACGGCAATGGCGACTCTGGTTTCACATCCCGACGAGGTAAAGGTCATTTCGAAACGCTTTGGTCAGGGCGCGACGAATATCGACCGCTATCTCCAACTGGACGGCTACAAGGCCATCCAGAAGGCGCTTGCGATGCAACCGGACGCCATTATTAATGAGGTCAAGAATTCTGGGCTGCGGGGACGCGGCGGGGCTGGATTCAGTACGGGACTGAAGTGGTCTTTTGTTCCGAAGCAGTCGGCAAAACCGAAATATGTGCTTTGCAATGGCGACGAGAGCGAACCGGGCACTTGCAAAGACCGGCTGATTTTCGAACAAGATCCGCACTCGGTGATTGAAGGTGTCATGATCGCCGCGCTCGCCGTCGGCGCTCACACGGGATACATCTATGTGCGCGGCGAATATCGCTACCTGCTGGTCATCATGCAGAAGGCGCTGAAAGACGCGTATGCCAAGGGCTTTCTCGGCAAGAACATTTTCGGCAGCGGATACGATCTCGATATTTACTGGCATGGCGGAGCCGGAGCCTACGAAGTCGGCGAAGAATCGGCGCTGATGGAGTCGCTCGAGGGCAAGCGGGGCATTCCGCGCATTCGTCCTCCCTTCCCAGCCGTGGTCGGACTGTGGGGCGGCCCGACGGTCATTAATAATGCGGAGACTTTGGCGGCGGTGCCGCCCATCATTCTTGGCGGCGCAGAATGGTATGCAAAACTTGGCACTCCCAAGAATGGCGGAACGCGCCTGTTCTGCCTGGCAGGAAATCTCGCTAAGCCGGGCGTGTACGAACTGCCGATGGGTTACAACCTGAAGAAGATGATCTATGACGTCGGCGGCGGAATTCCCAACGGGCGTCAGTTGAAAGCAGTGGTACCGGGCGGATCGTCGACCCCTGTGTTGTTGCCGGCAGAAATCGATGTTGCCATGGATTTCGATTCCGTCGCAAAAACCGGGTCGATGCTTGGATCCGGCGGCGTGGTGGTGCTTGATGACACGAATTGCATTGTCAAGTTTGCGCTCCGCACCATGAAGTTCTACCGCCATGAAAGTTGCGGGTGGTGCATTCCGTGCCGCGAAGGAACCGACTGGCTGGAGAAGACGCTGATTCGTTTCCACGCTGGCGGCGGCGTGAAGAAAGATATCGATAACATGTACTACCTTTCCGAGAACATGTTGGGCAAGACGTTTTGTCCCCTCGGAGACGCGGCTGCGATGCCGACCATGGCCTTCGTGCAAAAGTTCAGGAAAGAATTCGAAGATCATTTAGATGGGAAGCCGTGTCCGTTTGAGAAGGCGGCAGAATTGGCGCACGCCTAGCGCCTGCGTTACGAAGATCGCAATACGAAAATCATGCCTGACGTCACACTCATCGTCGATGGAAAGAAGCTCACGGCTCCTGCTGGATCCCTGCTGATTGAGGCCTGCAAGAACGTCGGCATCGAAGTACCGTCCTTTTGTTACTACCCAGGGCTGTCGCTGCAGGGCGCATGTCGCATGTGTGTCGTGAAGATTGAAAAAATGCCCAAGCTTCAGACCGCCTGCACCACTGTGGTCACTGAGGGCATGGTCGTCGCGACCGATAGCGATGAAGTGCGGCAGGCTCGGAAGGCGATGGTTGAGTTGTTGTTGGGGAATCATCCGCTGGATTGTCCGGTGTGCGATGCCGGTGGCGAGTGCGAATTGCAGGACATGACTTTCTCGTACGGCGCCGCCGAATCCAAATTCATGGAGGCCAAAAACCACAAGGAAGAGCAGCAGTGGTCTCCGGTGGTGTATTTCGATCGTCCTCGATGCATCTTGTGCTACCGCTGCGTGCGCGTTTGTGGCGAAGGCATGGATGTTTGGGCGCTTGGTGTGCAGAACCGCGGGGTGGGATCGATCATTGCGCCGAACGAAGAAGATCATCTCGACTGCGAAGAGTGCGGCATGTGCATCGACATTTGTCCGGTCGGCGCTCTGACGTCTGGTGCCTATCGGTATAAGACGCGTCCGTGGGAAATGAACCATGTGGGGACGATCTGCACTCATTGCGGTGATGGCTGCAAGACGACGCTAGGTGTGCGGCGTTGCGACACTGGGGCGGAGATTGTCCGCGGAGATAATCGCGACAAGAGTGGGATTAACGGCGACTTTCTTTGCGTGAAGGGGCGCTACGCTTTCGATTTCGCGCACAATAAAGAACGGCTGATGCAGCCGCTGGTGCGCAAGAACGGGAAGCTGACTCCGACCACTTGGGAAGATGCTTTTGAAGTCATCGGCCGGAAGTTTCGCGAAGTGCGCGACCAGAATGGCGGCAGCGCGATCGGCGTGATCGGTTCGAACCGCACGACGAACGAAGAAAATTATCTGCTGTCGAAGTTTGCGCGATCGGTGCTCAAGACTAACAACGTCGATCATCATCGGACGGCTGACTATCCGGCGCTGGCGGCAGCGCTGCATGGCAAGCCTGGAAAAACCGCCTCGATGCGCGATGTGCTGGAGGCTCCGGCTATTCTTTTGATCGGCAACGATCCCACGAACCAGCATCCGTTGTTGGCCTGGCAGATTCGGACCAATGTTCGCTTGAATCAGGCGAGGCTTTACATCATCAACTCTGCGGATATCAAGCTGCAGCGACAGGCCACTGGATTCGCCATGGTTGCGCCGGGAACGGAAGCGAAAGCTATCGCATTTCTCGGTGGCGACAATTCCCTGCTCGATTCGATGACTGGATTGGTGAACGGGCCTACGGGTGAAAGCACCACGCGCGATACCTGGACCGGGCTCCGCGAGAAAATACGCGGTGAACAGAATCTGGTTATTATTTTCGGTTCCGAAATTCGCGGGCGCGACGTTGAGAAGTTAGTTGCTTTCGCTTCCACGCTGGCTGGAGCAAAACTCATCTGCCTCGGCGATTATGCAAATTCGCGTGGCGCGAGTGAGATGGGACTTTATCCTGATCTGCTGCCGGGCTACGAACCGCTTTCGGATTCGGCTAAATTTCGTGAGGAGTGGGGCGCATTGCCCGCCGAAAAAGGCCTGAGCCTGCCGGAGATGATGGACGCCGCGGTGGCGGGGAAACTGAAGGCGCTCTATGTGACGGGCGCGAATCCGGTTGGGCGTTTGGACATGGATCCGGCTGCCTTGGCGAAAACTTTTGTGGTCGTGCAAGACATGTTCCTGACTGAAACTGCGGCCATTGCCGATGTGGTTTTGCCGGCAGCGAACGCATACGAAAAATCCGGGACGTTCACCAACACATGCGGCGAACTGCAACTGGTCAAGAAGGCGGGCGAACTCACGAATGCGAAACCGGACTTCGAAATGATTGTTCGCATCGCGGACGCGATGGGTTCCGATGTGAGTGGTCTGGTTCCCTTCCGAAGCGGAACCCACTCGGATATGGGTCAATCGCGCGGAGCGCAGTCGGGCGAGGCGGATCGCCATGCAGTGTGGCTTGAGGCGCATAACCTTGAACCCAAGATGACTCCGTTTGATCCGATGGCGATTCTTGACGAACTGCAACGCGTGGTTGCGGGATATGATGTTTCGCGGGTGAATCTGCTCGCAGGCAACGATCAGCATCTGGAGATCGCCGACAGCGGCGCGAGTCTGATGCAGGATCCGGCGCTTATCGTTCCGGCTAATAATGATCTGTTCAGTTCGGGGACGCTAGGTCGATACTCCAAGACATTGAATTCAGTTTTCGAAAATAAATCTGCGGTTCCGGAAGTTGCTGCGGACTAACCATCAACTAGAACAAGAGCGAGATTAAATCAAAAGCCGCGGACAGGATTGTCCGCGCCACACGGGCAAAAGTTGAGCATAACAGCGTTCCTTATCATTTCGCTTATCAAGTCGGTCGCGGTCGTCTTTATTCTTTTGACGGCTGTGGCTTATAGCGTCTGGTTGGAGCGCAAAGTTTCGGCGCGCATTCAGAATCGCTGGGGACCCACGCGGGTCGGCCCGTTCGGCCTGCTGCAACCCATGGCCGACGGCGTCAAATTCATTTTCAAAGAAGACTTAACCCAGCCGCACGTTTACAAGCCGTTGTACATCGCGGCTCCAATTATTGCGGTGGTCTTTGCGATTTCGTCCATCGCCGTGATCCCGTTTGGCACCTGGGTCAAAATCGGTCCGTTCGCGGGCTTCGGCCCCTGGACAACCGACATGCAGATTACCGATTTGAATATCGGACTGCTGGTGGTTCTCGGCATCACCTCGATGGGCGTCTACGGCATTGCGCTGGCCGGATGGTCCTCGAATAATAAGTACGCGCTGCTGGGCGGGCTTCGGGCCAGCGCGCAGATGATCAGTTATGAAGTGTCGCTCGGCCTTTCGCTGGTCGGAGTGGTGATCATGTCGGGAAGCCTGAGCCTGCGCCAGATTGTGGACGCGCAGGGCGGAGTGTTTTGGGGCTTCATTCCGCGCTGGAACATTTTTCACGGCCAAACGATTGCGTTTTTTGTTTACCTGATTTCCGCTTATGCGGAAACGAACCGCACGCCGTTCGATTTGCCGGAAGCCGAGTCAGAACTGGTAGCCGGGTATCACACGGAGTACAGCGCGATGAAGTTTGCCATGTTCTTTATGGCGGAGTACGCCAACATGGTGACGGCTTCTTGCATAGCGACTTTGTTGTTCCTCGGCGGATGGCATGGGCCGATCTTTGGGCCAGCAATCTTGCAAGCGGTGCTGCCGGTAGCCTGGTTTTGCCTGAAGGTTTTCTTTTTTATGTTTCTGTACGTTTGGGTGCGCTGGACCTTGCCGCGCTTTCGCTATGACCAGCTCATGGCGTTCGGGTGGAAGTTTCTGTTGCCATTGGCGATGGCGAACATTGTGGTTACGGCGCTGATTGTGGCTTTGCGGGCGTCATAGTCAGTCGTAATCAGTCATAGGTCATTAGTCATTAGTCGAACTGGAAAATGCTTCATCTAATTCTGTTTTTATTTTTCGGAGCAGTCTGCGTCGCGGGAGCGGTCAACCTGCTGCTGCAGAGTCATCCCATCAACAGCGCTCTGTCGCTGATCGTGGTGATGGCTGCGCTCGCGGTCGAGTATCTTCTGTTGGGAGCTGAATTCGTCGCCGCTGTGCAAGTGATTGTCTATGCCGGCGCGATCATGGTGTTGTTCCTGATTACCATCATGTTGTTGAATGCCGGAGCTGAGGAACGCACCAAGGGCAGCCGTGTCGCGACCCTGCTGGGCGTTCCGGGAGTGATCATCGGCGGAGTCTTGGTCGCCTGGACGCTACTCCATCGCTCCGACCTGCCAACGGTTTCGCTCGGCGCGCTCAAGGGTGATCCGAGCAGCATCGCCCGGCTTCTTTTCCACGATTTTCTGCTCCCATTTGAAGTCACGTCGGTGCTGATTTTGATCGCGATTATGGGTGCGGTGGTGCTTGTCAGCCGGCCCGAAGTCATCGCCCGCGGGTCCAGAAAGGATGGACAATGATCCCTCTTTCCGGCTATCTGATCCTGAGCGGAATTCTGTTCGTCTGTGGCGTACTCGGCTTTCTGATCAAGCGCAACATCATCACGATTTTCATGTCGATCGAGTTGATGCTGAACGGTGTCAATCTCTCATTCGTTGCGTTCGCGGCGCAGTGGCATGCACTCAGCGGACAAGTTTTCGTGTTCTTCGTGATGGTCGTGGCTGCGGCCGAGGCGGCGGTGGGATTGGCGATCATTATTGCCGTCTATCGCACGCGTGAAACTTTGAATGTCGACCGGGTGAACCTGCTCAAGCTATGACGCCGAATCCTTATCTCTGGCTTGTTCCGATTCTGCCGCTGGCGGGGGCGGCGATCAATGGCTTCTTTGGCCGACGATCGTCGAAGACCGCGATTACAGCGGTGGCGCTCGTCTTCAGCGGAGCGGCATTCGGCTTGGCATTGTTTTTGGCAGCGGGATTCTCGTCGGCTTCGGCTCCTTATTACTATGATCTGGCGCATTGGCTCCGCTCAGGTACTTTTCAAGTCGATTTCAGCTTTTATTTAGACCAGCTATCGCTGGTTATGCTGCTTGTGGTCACCGGCGTCGGCTTCCTAATTCACATTTACTCCATCGGATACATGTGGGACGACGACGGGTTCTACCGCTTCATGGCTTATCTGAACCTGTTCATGTTCTTCATGCTGACGCTGGTCTTGGCGAAGAACTACCTGGTGATGTTTATCGGTTGGGAAGGCGTGGGTCTGGCTTCGTACCTGCTGATCGGTTTCTGGTTCATCAAGGACTCGGCGGCATCGGCGGGCAAGAAAGCTTTCATCGTCAATCGCATCGGCGACTTCGGATTCCTGATCGCGCTTTTCCTGATGATCAAGCATTTCGGATCGCTGGACTTCACTCACGTGTTTGCCGCAGTTCATCCAATTGCGGCGGAAACAGCTGGGATCGGAACGCTCACCGCGATCGGTTTGCTGCTGATGGTTGGAGCGGCGGGCAAGTCGGCGCAGATTCCTCTCTATGTGTGGCTGCCGGACGCGATGGAAGGTCCGACTCCTGTCTCGGCGTTGATTCACGCGGCGACCAT
Source organism: uncultured Acidobacteriaceae bacterium (assembly GCA_963807725.1). Lineage (GTDB taxonomy): Bacteria > Acidobacteriota > Terriglobia > Terriglobales > Acidobacteriaceae > Acidiflorens. Next base: position 719,890 of record CAWECL010000006.1, on the reverse strand, counting down.
GGTCACGGCTGGCGTGTATATGGTGGCTCGATCGTCCGCGATATTTGAGCGCGCACCGATGGCGATGACAGTGGTCGCGATCATCGGGACGCTGACCGCACTCTTTGCCGCGACGATTGGGATGGCGCAGACCGACATCAAGAAGGTGCTGGCCTACTCCACCGTCTCGCAACTGGGATACATGTTCATGGCCTGCGGCGTGGGGGCATTTTCGGCTGGCGTTTTCCATCTGATGACCCACGCGTTCTTCAAAGGATTGTTGTTCCTGGCGGCGGGTTCAGTAATTCACGGCATCGGCGGCGAGCAGGACATGCGCAAGATGGGCGGCCTGCGTAAGTACATGCCGGTCACGTTCTATACGATGAGCATCGCGACCTTCACGATCGCAGGCTTTCCGCCGCTGGCCGCGTATTTTTCGAAAGACGAGATTCTTTGGAAGGCCTACTCCAGCCCCAATGGAAGCTGGATCTATTGGCTGATCGGTGTGATCACCGCGTTCCTTACTTCGTTCTACATGTTTCGTCTGTGGTTTCTGACATTCTTTGGCGATTACCGCGGAGAAGCGGCGGATGACGCGCACTCCGCTCATGGTCACTCCGACGATCACGGTCATGGTCATGAGCCTCATGAGAGTCCATGGGTGATGCTGGGCCCGCTCGTCGTTCTCGCGATCCTTTCCGTGGTCGGCGGTTGGGTTGGAATCGGTGACCGGTTCGAGCACTTTCTCGCGCCGGTATTTCAAAGCGGCGTGGTGGAAGCGGCACATGAAACGGCGGGCGAAGCTTCCGGCGGCGGAAGCGAGACCACGCTCATGCTGATCTCGGTCAGTGCGGCCCTTCTGGGATTTCTGCTCGCATGGTTCCTTTATATGCGGCGTCCACAATTGCCGGCGCGGATTGCTGCGAGCCTTGGCGGTCTTTACGGCCTGGTGGCGCATAAGTACTACATCGACGAGTTGTACCGCACGCTGTTTGTCGACCCCGTGATTGACGGTTCGACGACGATTCTGTGGCATGGAGTCGATCAGGGAGTTATCGATGCCGCCGTCAACGAGTCGGCACACACCGCTCGCGAAATGTCAGATGACGCGCGCCAGATGCAGTCCGGCAATTTGCGCTCGTATGCGGGATGGATCGCCGCTGGTGGAGCGGTCGTGATCGCCTACATGGTGTGGATGGGAGTGACGCACTGATGGAAAGCCTCAGCCCCTTCATTCTGACGTTGGTGACGTTTATCCCCGCTGCGGGCGGAATTCTAATTCTCTTCATACCGCGTCGCGACCGCGACATTAAACTGTGGGCCTTAGTCATCTCCACGTTTGCGTTTGTGGCTTCTCTGCATTTGCCGGTACACCTGCATCGCGAAACGGGTGTTTTTAAGTTTGAGATTGACAAGATCTGGATCACTTCCCCGAACATTCATTACCACATGGGCATCGACGGAATTTCCGTTTGGCTCGTGGTGCTGACTACTTTCCTCACACCACTGTGCGTACTTATCTCGTGGACTTCGATTCACGAACGGGTGAAGGAATTTTTCATTCTGCTGCTGATTTTGGAATCGGCTCTGATCGGCGTCTTCACCTCGCTCGATCTGTTCCTGTTCTACTTCTTCTGGGAAGCGACGCTCATTCCGATGGCGCTGCTGATCGGCATGTACGGCCACGGGCGCAAGGTGTATGCCGCGGTGAAGTATTTCCTGTTCACCATGATCGGCTCCATGTTCATGCTGGCGTCGATCATCTGGCTTTACTCGAAGACTGGAAGCTTCGATTTCGTCGTTATCCAGAATGCGATTCGTAGTGGCAGTGTGCCTGGTTTCGAAGCAGCCTCGCTGTGGCTCTTCCTGGGCTTCTTCATCGCTTTTGCGGTAAAGGTTCCGCTCTTCCCTCTTCACACTTGGCTTCCAGATGCGCACGTGGAGGCTCCGACTGCCGGATCGGTGTTGCTGGCGGGCGTTTTGCTGAAGATGGGGACGTACGGCCTGTTGCGTTTCGATGTCGGACTGTTTCCGGAGCAGGCGCACCGGAATGCCCCGTGGATCATGGTTCTGGCAATTATCGGGATTATCTACGGCGCGCTGGTTGCGCTGGTGCAGCCGAACATGAAGAAGGTGATTGCCTATTCTTCGGTCAGTCACCTCGGCTTTGTTGTTCTTGGCATCTTTAGTTTCACTGCCGCTGGGCTGAGCGGCGCTGTCTTTGTGATGCTGGCGCACGGCGTCGCGACCGGCGGCCTCTTCATGCTGGCGGGCATTATCTACGAGCGCCGGCATACTTACGAGATCTCCGAATTCGGCGGACTCGCAACCCCGATGCCGAAGTATGCCACGTTCTTTCTGGTCGTCGTTCTGGCTTCGGTCGGGCTTCCTCTGATGAACGGTTTCATTGGCGAGTTCCTGGTACTCAGCGGAGCGTTTCAGGCGCGGCCCATCTATGGAATTCTTGGCGCCACGGGCGTGATCTGGAGCGCAGGCTATCTGCTGTGGATGTATCAGCGGCTTTTCTACGGCAAGGTGACGCACGAGGTTAACAACACGCTGCCGGATCTCAACCTGCGCGAGAAGGCTGCGCTCTGGCCGATCGCCGTTGCCGCTCTCGTCATGGGAGTGGCTCCGCTGGTTTGGCTCAACGCGATCGATCCGGCGGTGCAATTCGCAGTCATCCCATCCATCACACAACTCGTCAGCAAGGTCGTGGGCCAGTGACAGGGACATTGACGATAACAACGACAATGACAGTCCTGACCGCGCTCGCGCATTCGTTGCCCGCCATGCTGGCGCAGACGCAGGCGGCCCTGCCGCAGGCAGCCGACTACATGCGCGTTCTCCCCGAACTGGTGCTCTCGATCTTTGGGATGCTGATCATGGTGGTCGATCCGTTGCTCGACCCCGAGAACAGTCATCAGTCTCTAGGGACAATTGCGTTGGTTGGAGCTTTTGCGGCCCTAGCCTCGACCTTTTGGATGGCGCAGTATCCGGGAACGGCCTTCTGGAACATGGTCCGGGTGGAAGGCTTCAGCGTCTTCTTTCATGTCGTCGTCATTGCGATTGCCGCCGTCGCCATCCTGAGTTCTTTCGAATATTTAAAGGTTCAGCGGATTCGCGCCGGGGAATACTACGCGCTGATCCTGTTCGGCACGGTCGGAATGTGCTTGATGTCGTCAGCGATCGAACTGGTGCTCATCTTTATCGCGCTGGAAATCTCTTCGATCTCGACCTATGTGCTGGCAGGGTTTCGGCGGCGGGATGCCGCGAGCAGCGAGTCGTCACTGAAGTATTTTCTTTTGGGATCGTTCGCCACCGCCTTCTTTCTGTACGGCGTTGCGCTCATGTTCGGCGCGACGGGCTCCACGAACATCGACACCATCAGTCGCGCGCTCAATTCCAGCGGAGCGCCAGTGCCATTGCTCGCTTATGTCGCGACGGCACTCATGTTCGTTGGCTTGGGCTTTAAGGTTGCATCCTTTCCCTTCCACGTCTGGACCCCTGACGTCTACGAAGGAGCGCCGGCGCCGGTTGTTGGATTAATGTCCACCGGGCCCAAGGCGGCAGCGTTTGCAGTTCTGCTCCGCGTGATGTTCGAAGCGAACGCCCCAGGACGGTTTTGGGTGATCTGGGTCTCGGCGGTGCTCACCATGACGTTGGGCAATTTGGGAGCGTTGGTCCAGAACAACGTTAAGCGGCTGCTGGCGTATTCCTCGATCGCCCACGCCGGCTATATTTTGGTCGCATTTGCAGCCCAGCCGGATCTGGGTACGTCGGCGGTGATGTTCTATACAGCTGCCTACGCGGCCATGAATGTTGGAGCATTCGCGGTGGTCAGCCATTTCGCGAACGCTGGTGAAAAGTACGTTACGCTCGAAGACTATGCCGGGCTCGGCAGGAAGTCTCCGGTGCTCGCCGCTACTTTCACATTTTTCCTGATGTCGCTGATCGGGATTCCAATCACTGGCGGATTTTTCGCGAAGTTCTACGTTCTTAGCGCAGCGCTGAAGTCGGATCTTAACATCCTGGCGATCATCCTGGTCTTGAATAGCGGCATCGGCGCTTATTACTATCTCCGGATTATCGTGATGATGTATATGCGCGAGCCGCGGGGCGCGGTTCCAGTTACTCCGATGCCCGCAGCGACTACCGCCGCCATTGCCGTTTGCATACTACTTACCCTCTACCTAGGAGTACTGCCCGGCCCGGTGCTCGATTATGCCGCCAATTCTGCGCACGCGCTGGTCGGCGATGCTAGCGCCGCGATCACTGCAGCTAAGTCGAGCGCGACACAACCGTAACTCTAGAGCACCACCACGCAGAACGGTCATCGTCCATCCCTTCGAGCAGTTGTGCACAGAGGAAGTGGCAGAATTTACGATCTGCTGAGAAGCCTTGTCTGTGGCTCAGTTTGAGACGGAACTGCGGCATGCAAACAGTGGAAAAAAGTTGCGCTACCACGATTGACAATCGTCGTGGGAGTGGGCATTATTACCTACACAATTCGCCTGGGAAATTTATCCTGGGGCCCGGAGGTTCTATGGTTGAGTTCTTACGCAGCGTGTGGACGGACGATCAAGGGCAAGATATTGCTGAGTACGCCGTAATGCTAGCAGTCATTCTGGTGTTGGTGATCGGCACGGTTCGCTTGATCGGCGGCAACGCCAATAATGTGTTCTCCAGTGTAGCGAGTTCGATCCCGCAGTAATTTCAGCTTTACATTTCTGAAAGATGCAAGCTACGAACTGAACGTCCAAGTTGATTTCTATGACTCGATTTAGCAACTTTCGCCTATTTAGCCGCTTTTGGTTTTCATTCGCGGCCGACGTGCAGGATCGGAGCCAGTCACTGAAGCATTAAATAAAGCTCAAAGATTCCGCCAAGGCCGCGATCAAAATCGCGGCCTTTGTTTTTTGCGTGGAGAACAGAAAGGGTCACCACCATGATTGTGAATATGTCCGACGGCGCTAGCGAACAGCAGATTGAGCACATCATTCAACGCATCCGCGAAGCTGGCTTCCAGCCCCACGTCACCCGCGGCACCGAACGCACCATTGTGGCAGCCGTCGGCAGCGGCGGCCGCCGTCACGAGATCGAAGCGCTGTCGGTTGCGCCCGGTGTCGACAACGTCGTGGCAATCGCCCAGCCGTTCAAGCTCGTGAGCCGTCAAACCCATCCTCAGGGGACCATCGTCGATGTGGGCGGCGTGAAGATCGGCGGTCCCGAAGTGGTGGTGATCGCCGGTCCCTGCTCGGTGGAATCGCGCGAGCAACTGCTGGAGACGGCGCGAGGTGTGAAACGAGCTGGAGCCACCATGCTCCGCGGCGGCGCCTACAAGCCGCGTACCTCTCCGTACGAGTTCCAGGGACTCGGAGTCGAAGCCTTGAAGATTCTGCGCGAGGCCCGCGACCTTACGGGCCTGCCAGTGGTAACCGAGGTGATGAGTACCGAGGACTTGGACCTGATCTGCGAATACGCTGACATGCTGCAGATCGGCGCGCGGAACATGCAGAACTTCGCTCTCCTGCGAAGAGTCGCAACCGTCAAGAAGCCGGTCCTTCTTAAGAGGGGGCCATCGGCCACGGTAAAGGAGTGGTTGCTGGCCGCCGAATACCTGCTTGCCGGTGGAAACGACCAGGTTGCGCTATGCGAGCGCGGAATCAAGACTTTCGAAACCGCGACTCGCAATACCTTTGACCTGGCTGCCGTCGCCCTGGCCAAGGAACTCTCGCATCTGCCGGTGGTGGCAGATCCGTCGCACGGTACCGGTAAGCAGAGTCTGATTGGGCCGGTTACGAGGGCAGCGATTGCGGTGGGGGCGGACGCCATTATTGTCGAGGTGCATCCCTGTCCTGAGCGAGCACTTTCGGATGGGCCCCAGTCTCTCGACCTGGCTCAGTTCGAGCAGGTGATGAAGGGGTTGAGCGCTCCCCTCAGAGCCGTGCTGGCTCCAACCCGGGCGCACGAGTAGATGCCGGCGTCATTCCTTATATAAGCGTCCGACCGGGCTCTATTTGGCTATCGGAATGAGCCACTTTGTCCCGAAATGGGCTCCCCTCCCGCCCACCCTTTGCTTCCATCCAGTTACAGAACAATCTGCGACCTTCGCGCGGTGGCTTGGGCCAATTTGTCCTTGCCGCACCACTCGTGGCTTTCCGCATAAGTGACTGTACATATTGGCTTTAACCACGAATCGATTGGCCTCGCGATTGCCCCTGATAGGCCAGGCACGAAGGGCGTGGTCTATGCCCATTCGTAAAAGCCGCCAAGACATTTATGAAGAAAAACGATAGCTTAGAAGCGATAAACGGACGCGAAGGTCGTCCGCTCAATTCCCAAGCGTTTAGCGCTGCTTGGGGCCGAATTCTCGGACTGGGATTGCTAATGCTTTCCGCAATTCCGTCCTACGCCGGCGCCAGGCCTGGGCAGGACGGCGGGTATATGGGCACGGGAATGTCCAAGCCCGGCTCTAAGTTCTCCGCCGATCTCCAGAGCAGGTTTGGTTCGGGCAACCTGGTGACCGTAATCGTGCAATACCGCCAGATGCCCACCGACGCCTATCTCAATACGGCTCGGTCCCACGGCGCATCCGTCCACTTCAGACATCAGGCCATCCGCGCGGTCACGATGCGAGTGCCGGCCAGCATGCTCACCGAGCTCGAGAACGATCCCAACGTCGCCTATGTGACGCCGGACCGTCCGGTGAGTATGTCGTCGAACCCTGCGACCGAAGAGTTCGCAACCGCCGTTCAGGCAGATATCGCGGCTTCGCAGTATGGCCTGGATGGAACGGGCGTCGGCGTCGCTGTAATTGACAGCGGCATCTCGGCTCATCCCGATCTGAATAATGCCAGCGGCAGCAGCCGCGTAGTTTACAGCCAGAGCTTTGTGCTTCTGGACTCGACGACTGGGGACAAGTTCGGACACGGAACGCACGTGGCCGGATTGATCGGCGCCTCTGGCGTCAGTTCCGGCTCGGGCAACGGCTATGCCGCTAAGTATGCCGGCATGGCTCCTAACGTTAACATCATCAACCTGCGCGTTCTGGATGCGCTCGGTAACGGCACAGACAGCCAGGTGATCGCCGCCATTCAGCAAGCGATCGCACTCAAGAGCACCTACAACATTCGCGTCATCAGCATGTCGCTGGGACGTCCGGTGTTTGAGAGCTACACCCTTGATCCAGTCGACCAGGCAGTTGAAGCCGCCTGGAAGGCTGGCATCGTGGTCGTCGTGGCGGCCGGCAACAATGGACGCTTCGGCGCTACGAACGGCTTTGGCACCATCGGCGTTCCGGCTAATTCCCCTGCCGTAATCACGGTGGGCGCGACCATGACGGAGCAGACCAACACCCGCGTTGACGATCAGATTGCCAGCTATAGCTCCAAAGGCCCGACGGCGGTCGATCACATCGTGAAACCTGACCTGGTTGCTCCTGGAAACCGCATGGTCTCTTTGCGGGTGGCCGGCAGCACCCTCGACACAGCCTTTCCGCAGTACGAAGTTACGCCGACCAGTGGCACGTCGAAATACTTCGTCCTGAGCGGCACCAGCATGGCAACGCCAATCGTAAGCGGAGCGGTCGCGCTGATGCTGCAACAGACACCGACGTTGACTCCTGACCAGGTTAAAGCGCGTTTGATGAAGACAGCCTGGAAGAGCATCGGACAATACACGTACTCGCACGATAGTTGGGGCAACATGTACAACAACGAGTACGATTTATTCACCTACGGAGCCGGATATCTGGATGTCGACTCCGCCCTCGGCAGTACGGACCTTGCGTCGGGAGTGGCACTCTCGCCGACCGCGGTCTTTAACTCGAACGGTTCGGTAACGATCACCAATACCAGCGACTCGACCTTCTCAGGCAGCAGCGTAGTTTGGGGAGCAACGTCGGTGGTCTGGGGCAATTCGGTGGTTTGGGGCTCTAACGCTCTTTCCGCTCAATCGGTAGTCTGGGGAGCCACCAGCGTTGTCTGGGGGTCAACCTCTGTTTCTGGATACAGCGTGGTCTGGGGTGCAACTTCAACGGTCGCCAGTTCAGTGGCAGCACTGAGCGAGGGCGATCCGGGGGACAACTAGACTCAGCGACTGACTATATTCGGAGACTATCCATGACAAACTCATTGCCCATCAAAGCGAAAGTCATGATCGGAATGGTGGCCGTTGCGAGTCTGTGCGCCCTGTCGTTCGGGGTCGTCAGATGGCAAGCGCAAGCCTGGCCACAGTTGGTGCTCCTGTTAGCGGCAGCCGCACTGAGTTCGCGTTTCAAGGTGAAGTTGCCTGGGATGACGAGCTCGATGTCGGGAAATCTGCCCGTCATTCTTCTGGGAGTCACGCAGCTGGGATTGTTTGCGAGCCTGCTGGTAGCAGCTACAGCGGCCGTCGCGCAGTCCTACACGTCCGGCGGGAATAAAACCAAACCGGTACAGTTCCTATTCAACGCATGCACATTGCTGAACGCCGCTGGCCTCGCTTACCTGGTTTATCACAGCCAGTTCTTCGCGGCCCGCACGTCAGCGCACATGATGTCTCTGGTGCTGGCGGCAGGCACTTACTTCCTGGCCAACACGGCGCCGGTAGCAAGCATCATCGGATTAACCGAAGGCGGCAATCCTTTTGCCCTGTGGCATAAGGTCTTCTTGTGGTCCTTCCCGAACTATGTAATCGGCGCGGGATTGACTGCGATTGTCACGGCCTTCACAACGGTAACGGGACTGGCAACGGTCGCGACACTGCTGACAGTGCTGTTTGGCGTATATCAGTCGTACAAGACATACGTCAGCCGCACGGAACAAACAAGGCCACTCACTATGGCCATGGCGGCCGGTCGATAGTCGTTAGTCGTAGTCGCTAACCTTCAAGCACTTCTCCTGACGCGCAGCCCACGGGCTGCGCGTTTTTTTGTCGCAAATGCCCAACGTGCCCGGTCCCATTGACCTAAATGCCTGAAAAACAATCTGGCAATCCGAATCGCAGGCCCGCGCGTACTCAACCTGAAGATGCAAACACAAACCGAAAGGATCTGGAACTTATGAAACGCAAAATTCTAGTTGTTGTGGCCCTGATGACCGTGGTTGCTTTGTCGGCCGTGGCGGGAATGAAGAATCCGATGGTGGGCGGGCAGGAGATGTATCCGACCAAGAACATCGTCGAAAATGCCGTCAATTCGGCGGATCACACCACGCTGGTGGCAGCGGTTAAAGCCGCGGGCCTAGTCGAAACGCTCGAGGGACCAGGACCGTTCACCGTTTTCGCCCCCACCAACGAAGCCTTCAGCAAACTGCCGGCGGGCACGGTCGACACGCTGTTGAAGCCGGAGAACAAACCAATGCTGACCAAGGTGCTTACCTATCACGTAGTCGCTGGACGACTGTCTTCGCACGACTTGCTCAAAATGATCAAAGAAGGCAAAGGCACTGCGGAACTGACGACGGTGGAAGGTGGCAAGCTTTGGGTCATGTTGCACGATGGCAAGACCATCGAACTCAAAGACGAAAAAGGCGGTATCGCGATGGTTACGATTGCCGATGTGTTCCAGTCGAACGGCGTGATTCACGTGATCGATTCAGTTGTACTGCCGAATTAAGTCGACTTAGTTCTTTATCTCTCAGTTTCCTAAGTAGAGTCGTGCCCCGCTTCGGCGGGGCTTTTTCACGTCGGTCCTCCTCGAGAAACTTGTTATGCTCAACTGCGAGTAGATCAACTGTCTCGATGAGGACGGAATGAACAGGCATCCAGAGCTCATATTGGATTTCGAACGGATCGCAACTCCCGGCGCCAGCGCAGAGTACGTCATGCAACATATTTCCGATCGTCTGCACAACGAACTGGTCCGCTACAACTGGGTTGGATTCTACCTGGCGGATCCCGCAGATCCAGGTTGTCTGTTGCTCGGACCACATTCGGGCGTGTTCACGCCCCATGTACGTATTCTGCTGAATCAGGGCCTTTGTGGCGCTGCTGCCAGTCTGGGAAAGACGATCGCTGTGAATGACGTCAGCAAAGATCCGCGGTATCTCAAGGGAGTAGAGGAGACGAAATCGGAAATCATCGTCCCCATTTCCGGGGGTGGCAAAGTCGTGGCCGAGTTCGACATCAACAGCTTCTTCAAGGACACCTGGAGCGCGGAAGAAATCACATTTGTCGAGAAGTGCGCGGCCTTGGTAAAAAGGTGCATGTGAGAGCGCGTGTGAAAGACCTTACTTCACATCCCCGCAGGCCGAACCGAGGTATTTGGAGTTGATCGTGAAATCCATGTTCATGGTTCGCCCATTCGCGCTGGTCGTGCTGTGCATGGTGCCCTTGACATTATCGGAATCAACTATTTCCATCAGGAAACTGCCATCGGACGAAGAATCCTTATCCACACAATGAAACTTGGCTTCAAGCTTTTTGCCGGTTGAGGTCACGACGGTGCGCGTGCACTCGCCGCGGTTGGCGCTAAAAGCAGCGTTCTTTGCCAGTTTTTCCTTGGTCACGCATTCTTTGCGAACATCGGTGGTCGGCGTTCCCTTCATCATGCCTTCAATGCGGGCGCGCTGGTCCGGCGGCAGCTTGGCGAGCGCGTCGGGAGGAATGTTCGGCGGAGCCGGCATCCCACTCATGGAATGCGTCACGGTCACTTCCCAGAGACCTTCCTTTGCGTTCAGGGGCGAAATATTGTCAGCAGCCCACAGGGTTGGCGCCAAAACCGAGAACGAAATGAACATTGAACCTAAGAACATTGATCCCAAAACAAGCTTGCATCGCATCCGCACTCCCCCAGCCAGTCGCACAAATTATCCGGCCGATTTTGCAACGTCGAACAGCATTACACAGCGCCAATAGGGGAGCAAATCATTTGTGCTTCGAGTCGTTGTCGGGATTGGTGCGGCCCTACCAAGAGGCCGTTCAGGCGCGACCCAACCCGTCGTGCAGGTCTGTACAATTGAGGGTTGTTGCTATACAAATAGCGGACAGCCTGCGCTCTAACGAGGCAGGCAGCTCACGGGGTTTGGCGGTTGTCCATCAAAGCGTCTTACATCAAACCCAGAACAGTTGACGAAGCAGTTGCCCTGCTTGGCGCTCTGCCTGGTGCAGGCTCACCCGATTATCGAGAGGCACGAATTCTCTCGGGAGGCACTGACTTCTATCCGTCGCTGGGCGACCGGGTGGTGCGCGGAACTGTGATCGACATTTCCGCCCTGCGCGATCTTCGAGGCATCTCGCGAAATGCGACTCATTTTCGTATCGGCGGCCTGACAACCTGGAGCGAGGTTATACGAACTCCGCTCCCCCGCTGCTTCGATACATTGGAGCTGGCGGCGCGCGAGGTTGGCTCCGTGCAAATACAGAATCGCGGCACGGTGGCAGGAAATCTGTGCAACGCATCGCCCGCAGCCGACGGCGTGCCTCCGCTACTCGCGCTTGATGCGGAAGTGGAACTGACTTCGCAGGCTGGAGTGCGAACTCTACCGTTGGCTGCTTTCATCACAGGCAATCGCAGAACGCAGCGGAAGGCAGACGAGTTGTTGACCGCAGTATTAATTCCGAGAAGCGCGGATGACGCGGCTTCGACCTTCTTGAAGCTCGGCGCCCGACGTTATCTGGTGATATCGATTTCGATGGTGGCGGTCGTGCTGAAATTTAGGAGTGAATCCAAAAGCGTTGTCGAGGAGGCGCGCATTGCCGTCGGATCCTGTTCAGCCGTGGCCCAACGGCTGCCGCGACTCGAAAGTGATTTAGTAGGGACGACGGCGGGCGAGGGTATGAGGACTTTCGTAAAGCCGGAGCACTTGGCTTCTCTTTCGCCAATTGACGACGTCCGAGCGACGGCCGAATATCGTGTGGAAGCGTCGTTACGACTCGTACAGCGAGCGTTGAACTCGTGCGTGGAGAACCACTGATGGCATTGACTCAATTACCGCTGGCGCACGCGGGAGAGCAGTCGCCGACCATCGCCTTCCGCGTAAACGGACGCCCCGTCGTCACCTCAAGTCCGCCTTGGCAGCGGCTGTCGCGCGTTCTGCGCGATGAACTTGGACTGACCGGAACCAAAGTCGGCTGCGATGCCGGGGATTGCGGCGCCTGCACCGTCCTGCTCGATGGCGATGCCGTCTGCGCCTGCCTGGTGGCTGCCGGACAGGTAGAAGGCTGCGAAGTCACCACCATCGAAGGACTGGCCGACACGAGCGTCGGAGTGCGATTGCAGCACGCGTTTCTACAGCATGGAGCAGCGCAGTGCGGAGCCTGCACTCCGGGTATGCTCGTGGCAGCGACCGCAATGCTGGAGAAGAATCCATCGCCCACTGAGACCGAAGTGATGGACGGGATCGGCGGTGTGCTCTGCCGATGCACGGGGTATCGCAAGATCATCGCGGCGATTCTTGATGCCGGCACGGTGGCCGCCCCAAAAACAATCGCACCCGAGACTTCCCCGAAGTCAGGCGCTGCCGTCGGGGCAAGACTGGTGCGACTGGATGGAAAGAAGAAGGTGGATGGTAGTGAGATTTTTGGCGCCGACGAAACTCCGGTGAGGGCTTTGGCTGTGCGAGCGATTCGTAGTCCTCATCATCGGGCACGTTTTCACTTCGGCGATTTGACTGCGTTCGTGCGGAATCATCCAGGTATTGAAGCAGTCTTTACCGTGAAAGACGTTCCGGGGAAAAACTGCTACGGAGTCATTGGCCCGTTCGCCGATCAGCCGGTGTTTGCGGAGCTTGAAGCCCGCCATCGAGGCGAGGCCATAGCAGCGGTTGTCGGCGATGCCGCAGTGGTTGAGGCGCTGGAACCCGCCGACTTCCCTGTGATTTGGGAAGAGCTGCTGCCTTTGAAAGACATTGACGCGGCGCTCGCGATGGGCGCGCCGCTGATCCATGCGAACCGCCCGGAAAATATTCTGGTGCGAGGCCGAGTGGTACGAGGCGATGTAGATCAAGCCTTAGCAGCCGCCGATATTTGCGCCGAAGCCAACTATGAAACGGGATTTGTGGAGCACGCCTACATTGAGCCGGAAGCCGGATTCGCCCGACGGGTTGGCGATACGATTGAAATTCAAGCTTGCACCCAGTCTCCTTACATGGATCGCAATGATATCGCTGCCATTCTTGGAATTGCGCCGGAACGGGTGCGCATCATCCCCACGGCCGTAGGCGGAGGATTTGGCTCTAAGCTCGATCTTTCAGTCCAACCGTTTCTTGCCGTGGCGGCGTGGCATCTCGGCAAACCGGTGCGGATGGTGTATTCGCGGAGCGAGTCGATTGTGTCGACCACGAAACGGCATCCGGCGCGGATGCGCCTTCGCGGGGGCTGCACCAAAGTAGGCAAACTCGTAGCTCTCGACTTCGCCGCAGACTTTAATACCGGAGCTTATTCCTCGTGGGGGCCGACCGTATCGGCCCGCGTGCCGGTACACGCGTCGGGTCCTTATTATGTGCCGCATTATCGGGCGCTGACGCGTGCCATCCATACCAACCTGGTGCCGGCCGGGGCGTTTCGCGGATTCGGGGTTCCGCAGGCTGCCATTGCGCAGGAACAACTTTACGATGAACTGGCGGATCGAGCCGGCCTGGATCGCCTGGAGTTCCGCATTCTGAACGCGCTCGAGAATCACACACCGACAGTCACGGGACAGGTTCTCGGCGAGGGCGTCGGCATCCGTGCATGCCTGGAAGCATTGCGGCCGAGATGGCAAAGCGCGCGTCGCGAGTTCGCGGACTTCAATGCCACTGCAACTGCGACTGCGACCGGGCCGTTGCGACGCGGCGTAGGAATAGCGGGCATGTGGTATGGATGCGGCAACACTTCCCTGCCCAATCCGTCGACGGTGCGCATCGGCCTGAAGCGCGATGGCCGAATCGCGCTACACCAGGGTGCGGTTGATATCGGCCAAGGCTCGAACACGATTGTGACGCAGATCTGCGCCGATGCGCTGGGCGCTCCCATTGAACAATTCGATTTGCTTTCCGGAGACACTGCGATCACTCCAGATTGTGGCAAGACGTCGGCCTCGCGGCAGACGCTGGTCACTGGGAAAGCGGCGCAGATGGCTGGGCAGCAACTACGCCTCTCTATTCTCAAACTTGCCGGTGCCTGCGATTGCGCAACTGTTCACTTCGATGGGGTCGGAATAACGGTACGTGACGGCGACAGCGAGCAACTGCTCGCGCTTCACACTCTGCCTCTCGATCAACATGGATACGTAATCACCAGCGAGTCGACCTTCGATCCGCCTACGAGTCCGCTCGACGCAAACGGCCAGGGAATACCCTATTCGGTTTACGGATTCGGCGCGCACATGGCGGAAATCGAAGTCGACATCGAACTGGGAACAATACGTGTTTTGAAAGTGACGGCTGCGCACGATGTGGGCCGCGCCATCAATCCGACACTGATTGAGGGACAAATCGAAGGCGGGGTGGCGCAGGGACTCGGCATGGCGTTGATGGAAGAATTTTTTCCCGGCAAGGGTGAAAACCTGCACGACTATTTGATCCCATCCGCGGGAGACATTCCTCCGGTGGAATCGATCCTGATCGAAGATCCGTCGCCCGTTGGCCCGTTTGGGGCGAAAGGAATTGGTGAACAAGCCGTGATTCCAACTGCTCCGGCGATTTTGAACGCTCTGCACGATGCCATCGGTGTCCGTCTGCCGAGAATTCCGGCGACTCCTGACCGTGTCCGCGCCGCGATTCGGGCAGCGCAGAAGGAGTCGACCAATGCCCGCGACTGACGACGCAATTCGTTGCGATGCCTGTCCGGTACTGTGCTACATCAAGCCCGGACGCACCGGCTCCTGCGACCGCTATGCGAATGCCGATGGCCAGTTGGTGCGGCTCGATCCCCACGTCGTGCTGGAGCACGCCGTATCGAGCGGCGCCACGCTTGTTCCCTTCCTCGAAAAATCGCGGGAGTGGGACGGCACGCTGCTGAGCGGCGAGGAAACATTTGTGACCGCGATTGGCGCGGGCACAACTTATCCCGACTACAAACCTGCGCCTTTTATCATTTCGTCTGAAGTCGCAGGCGTGGATATGGTCACCGTGGTGACCGAAGGAATTTTCAGCTACTGCGGAGTAAAACTGAAGATTGACACCGATCGCCATCTCGGTGCGGAGTGCAACACGGTACGCGCTCAGGGCGAGCCCGTGGGGCACGTCACCACCAACGAGTACGGATCGCAGATGCTGTCGCTCGGTGGCGTGCGGCACCTGACCGGAGGCAGTCGTCATGAAGGCACGGCTACGTGCGACACACTGCTGAATCTCTGCAATGGCAAAGCGGTTGAGTTGATGATTGACGAGGGCGCGACCGTTATCGTTCAGGCGGACAAGCCGCCCATCGTGGACGGCGTGCAGGAAGAGCGGATGCGCGTGGGCTGCGGGTCCGCGACCATTGGCATGTTTGCCAAACAGTGGCTTGGGAAGGTTGACGAGGTCGTCGTCGTGGACGATCACATCACCGGCGTGTGGTCAGAACATCAAGCTGGCAAACTTTTGGGCGTCCCCGAAACTGGAATCAAAATGAAAGGGCGTCGATCGACACCGGGGCGTTATTTCCGAGTAGCCGAGCCAGGCACCTCATGGGGAGGAACCAATATTGACGATCCTCTCTCGATTCTCGATCCGTTTAATCCGAAAGCCGCCCGGCCCGGCCTGCGGCTTTTGATGGTGAGCACAACGGGTGAGCACTCCGCGTATTTTGAATTGGACGAACAGCTTCGTCCGGCGGAAAAGGAATTGCCGCCGGTTCTGCGCGAATCGGTCGAGCGCATTCGCGAAAACTGCGAGCCTGCACTCTGCACTGTGCTGTTCATGGGCGGTGCGGGCGGCTCGTTACGCGCGGGCGTGACCGAGAATCCGGTGAAGTTGACGCATTCCGTGCGCGACGCGCTCACCCGCGTCACCTGCGGAGGCGCTCCCGTTTACGTTTGGCCGGGGGGAGGAATTACTATCATGGTGGACGTCAGCCGCATGCCGGAAAATGCGTTTGGATACGTTCCCACTCCAGCGCTGGTCGCGCCCATTGAATTCACGCTGAAACTTTCCGATTACGCCACGCTGGGTGGATATATGGATCACGTGCGTCCGCTCAGCTCGATCCATCGCGACGACGATGGTCGAAAGCGGCTAGCCGCACGCTCGGATAATCCGTGGCCGCTCGCTTCGCAGAGGAGTTGAGGTAAATACAGCGTGATATCCCGCGCCCTAATTCGCATGCTGCCCGACGGACGACGCCTGCATATGCAGGATGGTCCGATCGATGTGATCGTGGAAGCTTTTGGCGAGGCTCGCGAAATCGAGCGAGCCTATAGCGCGGCCGCGAAGCGCTTCGTCAGCATTCTGGATGAGCTATGCGGCGAGCTTGCATTTCTGCGGAGCGCTGCCAGCGAGAATTCAGTGCAGCCCTCAGGCGTAGTTGCGCGCCGAATGCTGGCCGCAGTGTTACCCTACGCATCACGATGCTTTATCACTCCGATGGCTGCGGTCGCGGGTGCGGTGGCTGAGGAAATTCTCGATACGATGACTTCGAACGCGAATCTTTCTCGCGCTTATGTGAATAACGGCGGCGATATTGCTTTGCATCTCGCGCCGGGCGAGAGCTTTGTTGCCGGCATGGTTGAGCGTCCCGAGCGAGCATCGCTATTCGGCACAACTACGATTCAATCTCGCGACCCGATTCGCGGCATTGCCACCAGCGGCTGGCGCGGGCGCAGCTTCTCTTTGGGCATCGCGGATGCCGTCACCGTTCTTGCGGAGACCGCCGCGATGGCTGACGCTGCCGCAACTGTAATCGCCAATGCCGTGGATCTGCCAGGACATCCAGGAATCGAGCGCGTTCCGGCCTGCGACCTTGCTCCAGACAGCGATCTTGGCCAGCGGTTGGTTACGCAAGCAGTTGGAGAACTAGCTTTCAGTGAAATTTACGACGCGCTCGAAACGGGAATCAACGTTGCGGGATCTCTCGGCAGGTTGGGACTGATTCATGCAGCCGCTCTCAACCTGCGAGGGAGAGACACGACTGTTCGCAGTCGAAGGCAGCTCCCAGTTGCGCGGCACGATCCGCGCTGACAGGAGCTTCGCACATGCCTGAAGTGCAGGTTCGCAAGAAGCTTCTGCTGGTTGAAGACATCTTCCATGAAGGCGGCCCCGTCGCGAATCCTCCGCAGCGTCGGGCGGCAGCGCTCGCGGTCATTCTCAACCCGTACGCGGGCCGATACGTCGAACAGATCGAAGGCTTCATGGACGACTTGAAGCCCTTGGGACTGGAGATGGCTCGATCGCTGGTAGCAGCGCTGGGCGGCGACCTCAAAGTGGTGGAGGGCTACGGCAAGGGCGCAATTGTTGGCTCCGCTGGAGAGTTGGAACACGGCGCGCTCTGGCACGTCCCCGGCGGCTACGCCATGCGTGAGGTGCTGGGCGGAGCAAAGGCGATCGTTGCATCGACTAAAAAAGTGGGGGGGCCGGGAACTCGTCTCGACATCCCCATCACGCACATCAACGCCTCGTATGTCCGGAGTCATTTCGATGCCATGGAAGTGGGTATTACGGACGCTCCGAAGGCCGACGAAATTCTGCTTGCGCTGGTGATGACAACCGGAGCAAGGGTGCATGCCCGCGTTGGCGGCCTCAAGGCATCGGAGATCAAGGGAGAGGACGGGCTGCGATGACGGCCGACATGAAAGCGCTGACATGAAAAAGATATGACAGCAAAGATTCGCAAGATCGCAATATTCGTCGAAGAGACTCGCACCGAGATGGGGCGGGCCGTCGATCCGCCTGTGCGGCGGGCGGCAGCCGTCGCTGTTATCGAGAATCCCTGTGCGGGAAAATATGTCGAAGACCTTTCGGAGTTGATGGCGATTGGGGAAGAACTCGGTGAACTGCTCACCCAGCGCGCCGTAGCGGCGCTTGGAATCGAAGGACCATCGGCCGAGAGCTACGGCAAAGCCGCAGCCGTCGGTGAGAATGGTGAACTGGAGCATGCCGCCGCGATTCTCCATCCAAAGCTGGGTACGCCCGTGCGCCGTGTGTTGGGGAAGGGTGCCGCGCTCATTCCGTCGTCCAAGAAGCGCGGCGGTCTCGGCGTTGTGCTCGATATTCCACTTGGACACAAAGATGCCGCGTTTGTCCGCAGCCATTTCGATGGCATGGAAGTGCGTATCAACGATGCTCCGCGCGCCAATGAGATCATGGTGGCGATTGCCGTCACCGACAGCGGCCGTCCGCTGCCGCGCGTCGGCGGACTGACTAAGAATCAAATCAAAGGCGAAGACGGATTACGGTGAAAATATCTCGACTGTATAAATCAGGAATGATCAAATCAAGAATGACAAATAGACGCGCTGTCCGGCTCTTCTGCATACTTCCATTTGCCGTTTCGCTTCTCCACGCGCAAACGACATCCTCGAACAAACAGCACGCTGACACCATTATCAGCGGCGGCATGGTCGTCACGATGGATCCGCAGCGCCACATTTACGATGATGGAGCTGTCGTCGTAAAGGACGACGCGATCGTTGCCGTCGGACCGCGCGCTGAGATCGAGGCGAAGTACGAGAGCGGACAGACTGTAGACGCCAGAAACACGCTGGTGCTTCCCGGATTCATCAACGGCCACACCCACGTCCCCATGACGCTGTTCCGTGGGCTGCACGATGACGTAACGCTCAACGACTGGCTTTACAAGTACATCTTCCCGGCTGAGAAGCAAAACGTGACCGAGGATTTCGTTCGATGGGGCACGCGGCTCGCGGCGGCTGAGCAGATTCGCGCGGGCGTGACCACCTTCGCCGATATGTACTATTTTGAAGACGCGATCGCCGAAGAAACCAAAGCAGCGGGGATGCGCGGCGTCCTGGGCGAAACCTTTATCGACTTTCCCACGCCGGATAACAAAAATAATGCCGCGATGCTCAGCTACACGGACGCGTTTTTAAGGAAATGGCAAGGCGATGCGCTGATCCACGCGTCAGTCGCGCCGCATTCGATTTACACCTGCTCGCAAAAAACACTGCAGGATGCCGCCGCTCTGGCCCGTAAGTATCACGCGCCGATTCTGATTCACGTGGCCGAGATGAGAAAAGAGTGGGAGGACAGCGAGAAGAACAATGGCGCATCGCCGGTGCAATATCTGGAGCGAATCGGACTGCTCGGCCCGGATGTGGTTGCCGCGCACTGCATTTTCGTCGACGAGGCGGACCGCAAACTTCTGGCGCAGCACAACGTGGGTTGCGTTCACAATCCATCGAGCAACATGATGCTGGCGAGCGGGGTTTCACCGGTCCCAGAGATGCGGGCTGCGGGAATCGCGGTCGGCCTCGGAACCGACGGGCCCGCGGGCAGCAACAACGACCTCGACCTGATGGAAGAAATCGATTTGGCCGCAAAGCTGGCGAAGATTACGAAGATGAGTCCGCTGGCGTTGAACGCTCCGGCAGTCGTTGAAATGGCCACTATCGACGGTGCTCGCGCTCTCCACATGGAGAAAGAAATCGGATCGCTCGAAGTGGGCAAGAAAGCCGACCTGATTTTGATCAGCCTCGATAAACCCAACGCTGTGCCGATGTACGATGTTTACGCGCAAATTGCATACGCATTGAAAGGCAGCGACGTGCAAACCGTGATGATCGGCGGTCGATTCGTGATGCGCGACCACAAGTTGCTCACGGTCGACGAGCCGGCAGCGGTGGCAAAGGCTCGCGAATACAAGAAATCCGTTGCGGCATCACTCGGAATGCAGTGAAGCTGCTTCCCACTCATTTCATGACTTCGGGCATCACCGTGGCTGGAGGCGTATTGCGGCTGCGTTGGACCGAAATAACGCCGTCGGTAATCACCATCCCAATCCCGGGGAGATCTCCTTTCTGAATGCTATCGAGCAGATTCTTCCCCGCCGAATGCTGCGCTTTGTCCATCAGAACAAATGACGCTTCGCGGCCGGTCGCAATCAGTCCGCAATTGAGGTTGCGAATCTTTGCTGTATTTCCGGTGGCGAGACAGATCGCCGTCTCGGCAGGAATCCCGCCCAACGACGACAACATTGAAATCATCCGTACGATGCCAAGCGGCTGCACGCCTGATCCTGCTGGAGAATCGGTGCCGAGAATCACGCGATCGAGTTGCTTCAATTCCATCGCCGTGCGTAGAGCGAGCAAGCCTGCGCGTTCATTTCCGTTGTGTACGATTTCCAACGCGCGGGCAGAACGCTCGCAAAGCGCCGTAATCTGATCGTCCGGAAGCGCCGTGTGTCCGCCGTTTACGTGGCCAATCACGTCGGCATCGGTTTCAAGCACCATATCTTTGTCGATCAAACTCGACCCGGGGATCGATGGGCCTCCCGTGTGGATCGTGCTCTGGATGCCGTATTTGCGGGCCCACCCGACCATCTGATGCGCTGTCTTGCCATCTTTCACGCTTCCCAAGCCAACCTCGCCAAGAATCGTGACTCCTGCGGCCGCCAATTCCTTAAAGTCGTCCTCCACCATGCCGTGTTCAATCACCGGCGCCCCGGCATAAATTTTCACTCCGCCGGGTCGAAAGCCCTGAAATGCGCGCTGGGCAAAAATCGCCATCGCCTTCAATCCGATCACGTCTTTGGGACGCCCCGGCGTGTGCACTTCGCCCGCTGAAATCATGCTGGTGACGCCGCCGTGCAAGTAACTGTCGATCCAGCCAAGTTGATTCTGGCGTGGCGTCCAGTCGCCGCACACTGGATGCACATGGCTATCGATCAACCCCGGAGCGAGGGCCGCGCCCTTGGCGTCAACCGTTACATTGGCTTCGGAAGTGTCGACGTCTTTCCATTTACCCACCGCAGCGATGCGATCACCAATTACGACCACGGTATCTGCATCGAGAATTGGGTGAGCAAGTTCTCCGCTGAGCAGCAGGCCAATATTGCGGATCACCAGTTTGGCCGGCGTAGCCGACTTCGACGTTTCTTCGTGAGCCATAATTCCTTTCCTGTTAGTTTCCGCTTCCCGTTACTTTCGTTGGCGGATTTGCTGCGAACTCAGTGCCCGCTAGTATACAAATGAATGAGGAGACAAGAATGCAATCTCGCGACTTCGTTTTCTGGGAAGTGGATGTGCAGGCCGATTTCATGCTGCCCGGCGGCAAGCTTTATGTTCCCGGAGCGGAGCGGCTTTTGCCCAATATCCGCAGGCTGACGGACGCGGCGCGGCGCGACGAAGTGTTCCTGGTTTCGCACGGCTGCTATCATCCTGCGAATGACCCCGAGTTCCAACAGTTTCCTCCGCACTGCCTGAAAGGCACGCCCGGCTCGGAGTTTGTGCCCGAAGCACTGGCGGACCATTTCGTTCGGGTCGAGAACGACGCCCAGGCCAGGTTGCCGGCTGATCTCTCACAGTACCAGCAGATTATTCTGGAGAAGCAGACGCTCGATATCTTTCAAACTCTTCATGCCGACGAACTGGTCGAACGCCTGGGGACGAAGCCGGAGTATGTGGTCTTCGGAGTGGTAACGGAATTCTGCGTTAGCTGCGCGGTTAAGGGACTGTTGCAGCGCAAGCGACGAGTAGCGGTCGTCCGGGATGCGATCGAGACTTTGGCGCCAGAAACTGGGAGCAAAACGCTAAATGAAGTACAGGCGCTGGGAGCAAAGCTCGTAACCACGGACGAAATTCTGAATCAGCTGGCGCGCAGCCAGATCAGCGGCCGTCCTTGACATTGCTTTACCAAAGCAGCATGCCTGCGATCGACGCCGACATTAAGTTGGCCATGGTCCCGGCTAGCATGGCGCGAATTCCCAGCTTTGCCAGCTCCCCGCGTTTGTTGGGGGCGAGCGCACCGATGCCGCCCAACTGAATTCCAATCGAACTCAAATTGGCGAAACCACAGAGCGCAAATGTGGCGATCGTAAACGAGCGCGGATCGAGCATCGCCCTCTGCGGTCCGAGCATGGAGAAAGCTACAAGCTCGTTCAACACCATGCGCGTGCCAAGTAAGTTGCCGATAGCGCGGCAGTCATGCCATGGAATTCCGATGACCCACGCGACCGGCGCAAATAACGTCCCGAAAACCTGCTGCAGGCTTGAAGGAAACCACCCCATTCCGTGCCAGTTGTGAACACCGCCCATAATGCCATTCGCCAGCGCGATCAGTGCGAGGAAGGAAATCAACATGGCCGCGATATTAAGCGCGAGGCCCAGACCATCGGTTGTGCCGCGCGCAATTGCACCCAGCAGATTTTCTTTTTTCTCTTCGCTCACTTCCTCTTCGCTCATCACGACGCGCCCGGCAGTCTTAGGGACTTCTGTCTCCGGTACCAGCATTTTTGACATCAAGATCGTTCCGGGAGCAGTCATGATCACGGCGCTCAAGAGATGCTTGGGTTCGATCCCGAAGGCGATATATGCAGCCATGATTCCGCCGGAAACATGGGCCATACCGCTGGTCATGACCGTCATAAGCTCGGAGCGCGTGAGATCTGGAAGAAATGGCCGGATGGTAAGCGGAGCCTCGGTCTGACCCATAAAAATGCTGGCCGCGACATTGAGCGATTCGGCGCCGCTTGCGCCCATGAAGCGCGTCATCACCTTGGCGGCGAGTTTGATGATGAATTGCATGACCCCGTAGTGGTAAAGCACAGAAAAAAAGGCGGCGATAAAAATAACAGTGGGCAGAACCTGAAACGCGAAGACAAATCCCATCGACGATCGCTGCGCGCCAAGCTCGCCAAAAACAAAACTCGACCCGACAAAGGCAAAGTGGAGCAGCCAATTCACTCCGTCCCCGGCTATCTGGAAAAGTTTGCGGCCAATCTCGACCTTGAGCACGAAGATCGCGAACACGATCTGCAGCCCCAGTCCCCACGCTACTGTTTTCTTGTTGATGGCGCGCCGATTCGTGGAGAATGCATACGCGAGGCCCAACATCGTGAGCAGACCGAGAATGCCTGTGAATCGTCCCATTTAGTGTTCCCCTTTGTAGATCACGCGATGTACTAGAAGCGGTTTCTGCGCGGGCGCGTCCGCCGTTATTTCATAACTTTCATCGAGCAAGGTTTTCACACGCACGGCCTGCGCATCAGAGTGGCAATGAATCGTGCAGAGCGATTCGCCGTGCGCCACCCTGTCGCCAATTTTCTTGTGGATCACGATCCCAACCGCCGGGTCCACGGAGTCTTCCTTCCGTTCGCGACCTCCGCCAAGCATCACGCAAGCTGTGCCGACCTGTTCACATAGAATCGCCGACACATATCCGGCGCGCGTACTTGCGACCTCGACTGTGAGTTTAGTTCGCGGCAGCCGTGTGGGATCGTCAATCACGCTGACGTCGCCGCCCTGCAACTCCACCATCTGGCGGAAGCGCTCGAAAGCCTTGCCCGAAGCGATGATCTGCTCAGATAGTTTTTTTCCCGCCGCTACCGTTTTGCACGCGCCCCCAAGGTAGAACATCCACGCTGCCAACTCGAAACAGAGATCACGCAAATCCGCCGGACCACCGCCATGCAGAACCTCGATGCATTCCTGCACTTCGAGTGCGTTGCCAACCATACGGCCAAGCGGCTGGTTCATGTCCGTGATCAGCGCGACCATCTGTTTGCCCATTCGTTCGCCGGTCTCGACCATCAGTTCCGCGAGGAAGACGGCGTCCCCCTCCTTCTTCATGAAAGCCCCGCTACCCGTCTTCACGTCCAACACCAGAGCGTCCGTACCCTCGGCCAGTTTCTTACTCATGATGGATGCGCAAATAAGATACGGACTCTCCACCGTCGCGGTAACGTCGCGGAGCGCGTACAACTTGCGATCAGCCGGAGCGATCTGTTCGGTCTGCCCAATCATCGAGCATCCGCACGCCTTGAGAACGCGCTCAAATTCGGGCACCGGCAGTCCGACGCGAAATCCTGGAATCGATTCCAGTTTGTCGAGCGTGCCTCCGGTGTGCCCCAAGCCTCGCCCACTGATCATAGGAACGTACAAACCCCCGGCGGCAACAAGCGGAGCCAGAACGAGAGAAGTTTTATCCCCGACGCCACCGGTCGAATGTTTGTCTACTTTCTTCGCGGGGAGAGAGCTGAGATCGAGTACCTCGCCCGAATGCAGCATGGCGTTCGTGAGCGCGGCGGTCTCCGGGCGAGTCATGGAACGCAGCACGACAGCCATCAGCCACGAGGACAACTGGTAATCTGGAATGCTGCCGTCGGTGCAGCCCGCTATGAGGTAGGCAATTTCGGCGTCTGACAGCGCGCCTCCATCCCGTTTTTTTCGGATGAGATCAACCGCGCGAAATGAAGATTGCGAAGCGCTCGCCTGGCTCACTTGAGACGAAAGCCCTCCGGCAGAAGATCGGTAATCGGGCTCTGCTTCGGGCCTTTCTTACCGTCATAGAAGATGACGGCATCCGGCCCGAATTCATAGATAACCTGGCGGCATGCGCCACACGGAGAACAAGGAACTCCCTGACCGTTGACGACGGCGACCGCAAGAATCTCAAGCTCTGGACCATCTTCAGCGACCGCGGAAAAGATGGCGGTGCGCTCAGCACAATTGGTCATTCCGTAGGATGAATTCTCAACATTGCATCCAACGAAAACTTTGCCCTTCGCGGTCAGGATCGCAGCTCCCACCCTGAAGTTTGAAAACGGCACGTATGCATTCTTCATTACGGCCCGCGCCGAACGAAGCAGGCGTTCACGCATGGCCGCAGAGACTTTTGTGTTTCGCATATGCAAGCTAATTTCGCAGAGAGAATCGCGGTGCGCCATTGTAACGCCTGATTGCAGCCATCAGCGGACATTTTCCGAGCTACCGCTCGCCGCCTCAATACATAATGGTCTTCGTCAGATGATGCGGCCACCAGGTGGTGTGGTAGTGCGTCCAAAGGCGGGCATCTATTTGTGGAATCAAGATTTGCGGAACGACGGCTTGCCGATCGCCGGCCCGCAACTGATTAATCTCCTCGGCCAGCAGAGCGCTGGCATAGACGCAATGGGCTCGCAGCTCGACTTCCCAGGGACTGTCATGCGGAATCATCTGGTAAGAATGAATCGCCTGTTCGAGCTGGGGCGAATAGGTCGTAATTTCCAGCAACCGCAGCGCCACCGGGACGATGTAATCCGCAAAAGCCGACATCGCCTCCAGATCCTCAACGTGAAATTTCCCACTCTTGCGAAGACTTGTGTACAGGAACCATATGGCCAATTGCGGTAGCTTGTAAAACTTTACGGTGTGGCCATCGTAAGGGCTAACATCTCGAAAGCGCGGGAACTCCGCCACCAGCCGGTCGACCAGTCCATTGCCGTCGTCATACAGTTTAGAGGAACAGGATGCAACGAAATTGTGGAATCGGCCGCCATAGCTCCGAGCCAGGGCCTGCCCAACCTGGTGCAGGATCTCCGTCTTCTCGTCGAGCATCGGCAGTTCGATATTGCCGGCAAACAAAGTTGCCATCTCCGCGCGCGTAACCTTGGCGAGAAACGCCCCATCCAGAATAGGGACGTTCCGATCGATAGCTCGCTTCATGCACGCAAACAGTGCGTCGGAGTCCGACCAGTTTTGGCCGCCATATTCGACCTGAAATTTAATTTGACTTGAAAAATCGGTGAACGCCGTGTCGATACAGGCGGTGGTTAGAATGAAATCAATCGTCTCTTCAACGCTGCCGCCGCCAATACCGAACGGTAAAGCATAGTCGGGCATGGGCAGCTCTTCGTAGGCCATCCAGTGCGCGACTTCGACGATCTTGTCGACATGAGTCTGCACATCGCGAGAGCGCTCAATGACCGGCCGCACACTCTCGAGCACTGGACTCCCCGTCAGCTTCGGCCACCGCAACTTTTCATTGTTTAGCATGATTGCCCATCGGTTACTGGAATGAATCGAACATTATAACGATCCGAATAACGACCCCCATATAACGACCGGGCGACTCATTCTTGACGGTCGTAGGCACGGGTGTTAATTTCAGGCGACACGTGGGAATTTGGGAGACATCGTTCTGAGTCGATCAGAGAAGATGCGGAATGCGTCCGACCCGTCTCCCGCCCCATCCCCGGTGGACCTTCGCCGGCGTAATTTTCTGTGGCGCTGTTGTCAGGGCGTGTCCGCCGCGGTGCTTCCGGCAACTCTGCGTGGTTTCCACTGGCCTTCATTCGAAGGCATCACGGCCGAGGCCGTTTCTTCGAGTCCCGCGTTCCATCTTCATCCGCAATATCGCATGCCCCGTCCGCTCGATGCCTTGCTCCTCAAAACGCAGGCGGGCTTTGATAATTTTGTAACCGAGAAATACGCGGACGAGATCGCCGCCGTCCTCGCGCGATGGAGGTCAACCCTGCTGCAATCTCCTCAAGAGGTGAAGGCAATCGATTTGAAAGCAATCGAAGACGTTCTCGCACCGAATTTCTCCGGATCGTCTCCCAAGCCGTCTCACTCGCAAGTGGTCCGCGAAGGGCTGCCCATTGAGATTCGCCGCAACACGTTCGGAACAGAAGATACGCTTGGGAGAAGCGCATTCGTCGAGGAAATGCAGTCTGCGTTCCACAGCTTTTCGAAGATTGTTACTGCCGAATTCCAAGTGACCGCGCTCCATGCCCCGTTTTCCGTGCCCAATACGACCTCGGCCAAGACCATCGAGCTGCAGACCAACGTCCGTTACGAACTTGTCGCCACGGGCCCCGACTTCTACCGGGAACAGCGCGTAGGCGATTGGCAAATACTCTGGGAGCGAGCCGCGTCCGGCGAGCTCCGAGTCGAAGAATTGGAAGTCCGCTCACCGAAACGCAGAGCCGCAATATCGCCCCGGCCTACGTCGACATCAGTGCCACAACGCTCGGCGGAAATCAGTCGTACTCGACGCAACTTGTGCACGGATCAGACTACTGGCGCACCATCCTTGACGGAGCGTGCGGCGTTGATATCTACGGGCACAACGGTGTATCCATCGGCGATATCGATGGCGATGGATTCGACGATCTGTACATTTGCCAGCCTGGAGGCCTTCCGAACCGACTTTATCGCAATCGTGGCGACGGCACCTTCGAAGACATCACTGACGCTTCCGGCGTTGGCGTGCTCGAAAATACGGCATGCGCGCTTTTTGTCGACGTCGATAACGACGGCCGTCAGGATCTGATTGTCGTGCGGGCCACTGGACCGATGTTGTTCCTGAATTCCGGCGGCGGAACATTTCGCCAGAAGGTGAATGCGTTTCAATTTGCGAACCCGCCGCAAGGCACCTTTACCGGAGCCTCCGTGGCCGACTACGACCGCGACGGATGGCTCGACATTTATTTCTGTTTATACGTCTATTACCAGGGCACGGATCAATACAAATATCCTTCTCCTTATTACGACGCTGAGAATGGGCCTCCGAATTTCATGATGCGCAACCATCGCGACGGCACGTTTCGCGACGTGACCGCTGAAACCGGACTAAACCGGAACAACACGCGCTACAGCTTTTGTTGCGGGTGGAATGATTTCAATCGCGATGGCTGGCCCGATCTTTACGTAGTCAACGATTTCGGGAGGAAGAATCTCTACCGCAACAACGGCAATGGAACATTCACCGACATTGCTGCGAAAGCCGGGGTCGAGGATGTTGGCGCCGGCATGGGCGTCTGCTGGTTCGACTACGACAACGACGGAGTAGAAGACCTCTACGTCGCTGACATGTGGACAGCTGCCGGGGCACGTATTTCGACTCAGGAAATCTTCAAAAAAGACGAGCCACAGGAAACGCGCGCACTTTATCACAAACATGCCATGGGCAATTCGCTCTTCCACAATAAGAAATCCGCGTTTGAAGATACGACGCGTTACGCCGGAGTCGGAATCGGGCGATGGGCGTGGTCAAGCGACGCCTGGGATTTCGATCACGATGGATTTGCCGATCTCTACATCGCAAATGGAATGGTTACGGGGCCGGCGAACAATCTCTCGATCGGCTCTCCCGATAGCTCTTCGAATATCGACCTGAACAGTTTTTTCTGGCGTCAAGTTGTGGCCAACTCGCCGAACGAGGCGAGGCCGGCCCACGACTATGAAGATGGATGGAGTGCGATTAACGAATTGATCCGCGCCGATGGCACCTGGAGCGGCAATGAACGGAACATCTTCTACGCCAACAACGGCGACGGAACCTTCTCCGATATTTCGGGAGTGGTCGGATTGGACTTTTTGGAGGATGGACGTGCGTTCGCTTTGGCCGATTTTGATCAGGATGGCCGCCAGGAAATCTTTCTCAAGAATCGAAATGGTCCGCAATTGCGCATCTTGAAAAACATGATGGCGAATCTGCCACCGTCGATCGCCTTTCGTCTGCGCGGCACGAAGAGTAATCGCGACGCCATCGGTGCGGTCGTTACTCTCTACACGGATCGCGGCGGCCAGTCTCAAACGTTTCAGGTCAAGACTCTGCAGGCGGGCTCGGGTTTTCTCTCGCAACACAGCAAAGATATTTGCTTTGGCCTCGGATCTTCGAAAGCCCCGCTGCGCGCGTCGATTCTCTGGCCCAGCGGCCTGGTGCAGGAACTTCATGATCTGCCGATCAACCATCGCGTGTGGGTTGAAGAAGGATCCGATCCGTCTCGCATCGAGCCTTTCAAAACGGCGACGGTCGAAAACGAACACGTCCCGTTGCATCACGCGAAGCCACCGGAAATCGAATCCCTTCCCACTGTTGTCGAGACTTGGCTGCTCGCACCCGTAGAGGCGCCAGACTTTTCTCTTCCCGATCTCGCGGCCAAGTCGATCACGCTGTCTTCTATGCGAGGCAAACCAGTTCTGCTCAACTTCTGCTCCGCCGGAGCTGAGAATGACATGGACGAGTGGATCGGTCTAAATCAGCGTCACGCTGCCTGGAGGGCAAATGGTTTTCAGTTGGTCGGGGTCAATGTCCATGTCGCCGGTTCTGAAGGCGAAGGTTCCGAAGCAGAAGACTCCGTCCGGGAACTCGCGCAGAAGCATAATCTCACTTTCCCCGTCCTCCGCGGGTCCGAGGATGTTGCCGCCATCTACGACATTCTCTATCGCTACCTGTTCGACCGCCATCGCGATCTTGAGTTGCCCACTTCATTCCTGATCAATGCCAAGGGAGAGATCGTCAAGGTCTATGTCGGCCCGGTGAACACCGATCACGTTGACTACGATTTTCGACATATCCCTCAGACCAGTGCGGAGCGACTCGCCCGTGGGCTGCCCTTCCCCGGAGTAACGGATACAAGCGAGTTTGAGCGGAACTACCTGTCGTATGGCTCGGTGTTTTTTCAACGCGGCTATTTGGACCAAGCGGAAGCCGCATTCCGCATTGCCTCACGCGACGATCCCGAGAGCGCCGAGGCTCTCTACGGAATAGGTAGCGTTTATCTCGACCAAAAAAAGAACGCCGAAGCCCGCGAGAGCTTTAAACGAGCGCTCAAACTCAGGGCAACTTACCCCGACACGTTGGCGAACTCGTGGAACAATCTCGGATTACTGGCGGCCCGGCAGGGCCAGACAGCGGAAGCGATCGGATATTTTCAGGAAGCTCTTAAGTTAAATCCCGAGCACAGAATTGCGCTCAACAACCTGGGCAGCGCTTATCGTCAGCAAAAGAGCTGGGATGATGCTCGCAGAACTTACGAACTGGCGCTCCAATTTAATCCTAAAGATGCTGAGGCAAACTACGGCTTGGGAATGGTGTACGCCCAGAATGACGATACCGTCCGTGCGTTTGATTCATTACAGCGCGCGCTGCAACTGCGCCCGGTCTACCCCGAAGCGTTGAATAATCTGGGAATCCTGTACTTGCGCACGCAACGGCGTGATCAGGCTGTGACTACGTTTGAAGAATCCATCCGCGTCGCACCGCAGTTCGATCAAGCCTACCTGAACCTGGCCCGCGTCTACGCGCTGGAGGATACGCCGCAAAAAGCCCGGGTGGTCCTGCAGGAATTACTCAAGCAGCATCCGGATCACGAAGCAGCGCGGAAGATGCTGGCCGAACTGGGTCCCTAAGGCTTGGGCGTCTCAGCCGTCAGCAAGTCGACAAACATTTTGTAAAACTTCTCCGTATCCAGATCGAGTTGAACCTCGACTGGCTGCACAGACCGTGCAGGCTTATCCCGGTCGGTCCAGGTAAGCGTGTCCCCGTAGCCCGCGCCACGGTCCAGGTTGACATCCATGAAGCGGATTTCCTTCTTCGTGATCAGGCTTGGGTCAAGCCATGCCGCCGAGGTAAGCTCATCCCACAAATAGTTGTAAGAGCCATGCAGTCGCGCATACTTGCCAATATATTGCGCCGCCGGCGAATGACCCGCTTTAACTCTGTCGATCAGCTCGTTGGTCATTCGTGTCTTCACCGAAATATCTACTGGTGTACATACAATCTTCTTCCACGGTGCTCGCAGTACAACCCGAGCCGCTTCCGGATCGAACCACACATTGAACTCGTGCCGCGGATTATTCGCGAACTCCGGATCGTCCGTCTGCGGATTCAAGCTGGCGCCCATGAATACCAACTCTTTCGCTAGGCTCGCGAACTCTGGATCGATCGAGATGGCGAGCGCCAGGTTCGTCATGGGGCCACCCTCATAGATCGTGACTTCATGCGGATACTTACGAACCGTGCGCACGAGGAAGTGCGCTGCGTCTTCATCGGCAGGTTTGGTACTAGGCTTTCCTTCCGGCATCGGTCCCAGGTCACGAGGAGCATGGTAATACTTCGGGGTCCAGGCTCCGAGCCACACCACTGAACCATAGCGTTGCTCCCACAGCTCCGTATCTTCTTTCGTTCTTACCAGCGGATTCTCGGCTCCGGGCACGACGGGGATGTCGGTTCGGCCGATAAGTTCCAGCATGCGGAGCGTGTGGGCTATCTCTTCGGTGAGCCACGCATCTCCTGTCACCACGGTGATTCCCAAAACCTGCGCCTGCGGAGACTGGATAAGCAATAAGATCGCCTGCTGATCCGTCCCAGCGGGTCCGGCGGCGTCCTGGTCGATAATGACCTTGCGTTTGTCTTGGCCGAAGGACTGAAGACAAGTCAGCAAACTCAGAACTAAAAATACTGCAATGCGGAATCGATACAACTTCATTGCTTTCTCCCTCATTCTTCTCCTCACCCTAGAACTTCCCGCTACGAATTTTACTTGCTCCCCGACAGGCGGCCAATCAGCAGATCGAAAAACCTTGCAGAATCCACTTCGACGGCGACCTTCGCGTTCGGCACCCACTTGTCGCGCAGCACGGGAGACGTTTTCGTCGTCGCCAGGGTCGGAGCTGATCCCCGAATCTGCATGCTGGCTGCCGCTTCCTTTTCCATTTCCGGCCGGCGTCGCAATTCTCCGGCAACCGGGCTGTAGCCGAGCGTTTCGCCGGCCGTTAATTCGCCCATGGTCTCGACATCCACGTAATAGTCCTGCAATTTGACAATCCCCGGATCGAGAAAACTGGCGACGGCCAGCGAGTCGTGCATATTCGTTCCTGCCAGGTATCCGCGCTCGCGGTTGTGGTCGATCGCCTTGCGTCCAATCTTGGCAGCGGCCTGGCTGGCCGGGTTCTGCGCCGCTTCAAGAGCGCGTATATGTTCGTCAGTGAGCGCGGTCTTGCGCGTGACGTCGAGCCCCACCATGGTGATGGGGATGCCGGACTGAAAGACAATCCGCGCCGCTTCCGGATCGACATAGACGTTAAACTCGGCCGCGGGCGTGATGTTTCCTCCAGAAAGAGAGCCGCCCATCATCACCAGCCCTCGAACCATGCCCGCCAGTTCAGGATCGGAGTTAAGCGCCGTGGCGATATTCGTCATCGGACCGAGGGGAATGAGCGTCACCTCGCCGGGATACTTCCGAACGATCGCGCGGATCATCTCGGCGGCGGGGGTGGCCACCGGTTTTGTCGTCGGCTCGGGAAAGACTGCGCCGCCCAACCCGTTCTCGCCGTGAACGTAGCTCGCCGTTACCAAACGGCGCACCAGAGGAGCACGAGCGCCGGGAGCCACGGGAATGTCGGTCCGTCCGGCGATTTCGACCAGTCGCAAGGCGTTCGGAAGCGTCAGGTCGAGCGGGACGTTGCCGGCAACCGGAGTGATGGCTTCGATCTTCAATTCTGGCGAGCGCATGGCAAGCAAGAGCGCGAAAGCGTCGTCGACTCCCGGATCGGTGTCGATGATGACGCGAAACGGGCCGCGTCCCAATCGCGTTTCGGACGTGTTCTGCTCCCTTGGTAGTTCCTCTCGTGTCGCGGCGTTCGCATTGTGCACAAAGCCAGCGGTGGCAAGAGCAGCGGCTGATGAAGTTACAAATTGCCGGCGAGTGATGGCCGAAGCTTCCGGTTTCAAATCCACGATCGAGCCCCTTATGATGTCGAATGGAAAGCGTGCCATTGTAAAACGTATTCGCGAACGTCGGTGATTTTTCACGGCATCGTATGCGTTAGAATGGCACGCAACGGTGCACGCTCGGCTGAGTTCGAGAATTTCTAGCACGCCGCATCCCAGATTGGGCAGATCCTAGTGACCTCCAGCCACTCTCGGCAAACAGCTATCGTTCTTGTCGTCTGCGCCCTCGCGCTGACGGCGTTTGCCTTGAATGCTCGTGCGCAGTCTGCCGAGCCTGCCGGCACTGCTGTCGAAGGCCATGTGCGCGACTCATCGGGCAATCCCGTAGCGAACGCAACCGTCTCCTTGGCATCCGCGACCGACACTACGACTACCGCGACATCCGCCCAGTCCACGCGCACGAACGCGGAGGGAGCATTTCGTTTCGCAGCGATTCGCGAGGGCGCGTACACGCTGCGAGCCGAAATGATCGGGTATAGCGCGGTAACGCTCGGTCCGGTCGACACCGCGGTCCAAAAAACGAAACAGATTGACCTCGTTCTCATCCCCAATAACGAGACTAAATCGCAAGCCTCAAGCACCGCGAAAACACAGCCGGGAAACTCCACCGCACATCCCCCAGATTTTTTTGATGAGCCTCAGTTCACGGTTGCCGGCGTGACCCAAGCCACGAACTCGGGCGGACACGGTTCCGATACAGTTGGCAGGACTACCGAAGCCCTCGCCAAGGCAACGGTTTCACTTGGCAAGGAATCGAGCTACAGCACGAACCTTCCGGCTTCTTCCAGCGTCAGCGAGGATTCCATTCGAAAGGCGCTGGCGAGAAATCCGAACGATGCTGCACTTCATCGCCGCCTCGGAGACATCGAGGAGAAAGAGAACCATCCTCTGGAGGCGGTACGCGAGTACCAGCGCGCCGCCGAACTTGACCCCAGCGAGCCGAATTTATTTGCCTGGGGAACCGAGCTTCTGGTGCATCGAACGCTAGAACCAGCCGCTGAGGTTTTCACAAATGGCCACCGGCTCTTTCCGAAGTCGGTTCGAATGTTGGTGACACTCGGAGTTACAGCGTATGCTCGCGGATCCTACGATCAAGCGACGAACTATCTCGTAAGCGCATCCGATCTTGATCCTGATAACCCGACGCCGTACTTGTTTCTCGGGAGAATGCAAAGCGTGGAGCAGATTCCTTCGCCACGGTCCGTGGAAACGCTGGCCCGATTCGCGAAATTGCAGCCGGAAAATGCTCTGGCAAATTACTACTACGCCGTCGCTCTGTGGAAAGAATCGGCGGGGTCGGAAGACGCGGAACGGTCAGCTCGCGTGGAAGCGCTGCTCTTGAAAGCGATCTCTCTCGACCCGAAGCTCGGGGCGGCCGATCTACAACTCGGGATTTTGTATTCGCAGCGCCAGGATTTTTCGCGCGCGATCTCGGCCTACCAAAAAGCAATCGATGTCAGCTCTGAATCCGACGAGACGCTGGCGCAAGCGCACTTTCGACTTGCACAAGTTTATGTGCACTCGGGCGACAAAGATAAAGCTAAAGTAGAGCTTGAACTACATCGCCAATTGATGAGCAAAATAAAGGATGATGCTGACCACGAACGGCGCGGGATTCAAGAGTTCGTGGTTTCCCTGCGCGACCAGACATCTGCCTCGCCCGAGCAGCGTTGAAGCTGCTCTTTAATTTGATCGGACCACAATCCGATCAGCGCGCTGGTGTCGGGCTGGTCATCAGATTCATGAACATCCGGTCAAACTTCTCTTTATCCAGATCGACTTGCACTTCGACTGGCCGCACGGAAACGGCTGGCTTGTCTTTTTCCGACCACGTCAACGTGTTGCCGTATCCCGCGCCGCGATCAAGATCGACACTGATGTAGCGCGTTTCTTTTTTCGTAATGATCGACGGATCGATCCAGGCGGCTGCGGCGAGTTCGTCCCACATAATATCGGCACCGGGAAAAGTCTGATAGAAGCGAGCGATGTAGTGCGCCAGCGGAGTGCCCGCCTTGTCGATCTGCTGCATCATGGCGGCCGTGAGGCTGGTCTTCAGGGAAATGTCGACGGAGGTGCAAACGATCTTCTTCCAGGGCGCACGCAGTACGACGTAAGCGGCTTCGGGATCAAACCAAAAATTGAACTCGTGGCGCGGACTATTCGCAAACTCGGGATTGTCGGTTTGCGGGCTGAAGCTCCCGCCCATAAACACCAACTCCTCTGCCAGTTCCGGAAGTTGCGGATCAAGCGCCATGGCGACCGCCAGATTGGTCATCGGTCCGCCCTCATAGATCGTCACCTGATGCGGATACTTATGCAGCATGCGAATCAAAAAATGAGCGGCATCTTCCTCAGCGGGCTTCGTGGTGGGCGCACCTTCGGGAAGCGTCGGCACGATGAAAGGCTCGTGCCACCAGCGATCGTCCCACGCACCCGCGAAAGCCACTTTCCCGAAGTGTTCCTGCCATTGCTGGGCGTCTTCGCGCCGCCTTACCAACGGGAAGGTCGCGCCGGGCATAACCGGAATGTCGGTGCGACCGATGATTTCGAGCAGGCGCAAAGTGTGCGAGACTTCTTCATCGCGCCATTGGTTCCCGCTGACCACGGTTATGCCAAGCACCTCGACCTGCGGTGACTGGATCATCACCAGCAAAGTCTGCATGTTGCTGCCGCCGGGACCGGAACAATCTTCGTTGATGATGACTTTGCGGCGCGGCTCTGCCGAGGCAAAGCAAGTCAAGAGCAGAACCAGACTGGCGGCCGCGAGTTGGACGCGTCTGAACTCTTTCAGCGGAGAACACAGAACAGGCAAGTTCACAGGGAGCGTCTCGTCTCTTTACTCGTTAAGCATTCTTAAGCTATTTTCGCGGCGGCCGCGTCATCAGGTCGATGTAGAGTTTGTAGAATTTCTCCGCATCAATGTCGAACTGAACGTTGGCCAAATGCAAGTACGGCGGAACCTCAGCGGTCGAACTCCAGAAGATAGTCTTGCCATAGCTCGCGCCATGGTCCACGTCGATATCCATATAGAGCCGCTTCTGACCGGTGATAATTGAAGGATCGATCAGCGCTGCGCCAGCGATTTCGTCCCACATATAGCCGGGCAGCGAATACTTTTCCAGATAGTCGGTCACGGGCGTTCCCGCCTTGGTGATGGTGGCCTTCATCTCAGCCGTGTAGCGGGTCTTGACCGAGATATCGATGGGAGTGATGGTCACCTTCTTCCAGGGCGCGCGCAAAACGATCCGCGTCGCTTCGGCATCGAACCACCAGTTGAACTCGCGGCGCGCATCGATCGCTCCAGGATCGATAGCGCCTTTGTCGGCATAAAGTCCGCCACCCATCATGACAAACTCTTTCGCCAGCGTCGCCACCGACGGATCGAGTTTAAGGGCGAGGGCGAAATTAGTCAGAGGACCGCCCGCCCACAATACAACCTCGCCGGGATACTTGTGCACCATCTTCACAATGAACTCAGCGGCCGTGCCCGGCGCCGCCGCAGTGTGCGGGGCGCCTTCTTTCATGGGAGGCACAACATCGGGCGCATGGTAAGGCTCGTCGTAGATGGTAGAGCGCGTCGCCTCGAAATGGTCCGTCCAGCAGCCTTTGTACTCGAGTTTGCCGTAGAGCGCTTCCCATCGCTCCGTTTCTTCTTTGCTATTGAGCAGGGGAAACTCAGCGCCCTGAAACACGGGGACATCCGTGCGGCCGGCGATCTCCAACATACGGAGCGTGTGCATCGTCTCTTCTTTCACCCACTGGTCGCCGCTTACGGTGGTGATGCCGAGAACATCGAATTTCTCCGACTGTAAGAAAACGAGCAATGCCTGCTGGTCGCTGGTACCGGGGCCACGCGCGTCCTGATCAACAATCACTTTGATCTTCTGAGCCGAGGCAAAGCTCGCCAGTAACACGACCAACAACGACATCAGCACAAATGCTTGGCTTGAGAACGGCTTGCTTGTCTCGCCGAATGCGTTTTCGTTCACTCGCGTCTGCCTCGTCATGAGATTTTCGTTTCGGTTACTGCGCGTCGACTACGCAGCGGAATCCGATCGTTCCGGCCCGGTCATGCCCAGGAGACATCAAAAGATATTTCTGATGTTCATCGAGGCGATACGTTTGCGGAAAATACCACAGTGATCCGGCCGGCTGATAGGCTGCCCCTCCGCGAACGATGGCCGCGCGCGTGTGCGGATCGCGATATTCGTCGGTCCATTGCGAGACGTTTCCGATCAGATCCAGAATCCCAAACGGGCTCGCGCCTTTCGGGAAAGCGTCAACATTGGATAGCGGCTTCATCGCCGGACCGGCATCCACAGCCGGAAGCACCTGAGCATTCCATTCGCTCCCCCAGGGATACAACCGGCCGTCGGCGCTTTGCGCTGCGTATTGCCACTCCCATTCATGAGGAAGCCGTTTCTGGCTCCAGGAGGCATAGGCGCGTGCATCTTCGATCGACACCCAGGTCACGGGTTTGTTCTCCCAACCGTCGGGGTAGCTTCCGTTTTTCCAGTCGTTTTTCCAAGCGTGGAGAAAGTTGTGATCATCCTTGGGACGGTAATGCGTGGCATCGAGAAATTTCTTGAATTCGGCATTCGTTACCGGCGCTCGGTCCATGTAGAAACTGTGCATGTGCATGCGCCGCCGATGGTAGCGCCGCGCCGAGTCCTCCCATGGATACTGGACGTCGACACCCGGATCATTTCCGCCCTCGATTTCGATCCCGCTGACGCTAAAGTCGTAATCACCCTCGGGGATGGCAATCATTCCCGCTGGCGCCGATGGCGCAGGTTTGGTGCCAGTGTTATTTCGACCAGAGTTTGCGGCACCGGTTTCCAGTCACGGGTGTAACTGGCGAGCGGACGCTTCGAACGCTCCGCCATGTAAGCGAGCAATTTCTCGACGGAGTCATCTGGCTTTTGGTCGGTGGCGAGAACCGCGCCGTACCCAAGGCCTTCCAGTTCAAAACTAAGTCTGGCTTTACCATTCACGATAGTGGGCGTCAATTCCGTTCCATGCCACAGATCGTAGAAGTGGACGCCCGCCTGGTTCGCGACCTCGATCTCAGCGCCGGCAACGTCGTATTCGTTGCGATTGACCAGCGTCCAGACTGTTCCCTTAGGCGTCGGGAAACGGCTGGCGAATACACCCGATCGCGACACCGGAGCATGCGGCTCCCAATCGGGACTGATCAGATAATCGGCCATGGCGCGCTCGATGCTGAGTGAAGCGAAGCAACGCTTCCGCATCGCGTGGATTATTTTCGTACCAGAAGCCCCAGAGGTTTTCGAGGGTCGCATATCCCTGACCATTGAAGAACGCGTGCTGCAGGCTGTCTGTCTTGTCGCGCGTAAAACGGTCGGTGACATTCACGTTATGGCGCGGTTCCATCCACTTATTCTTGCTGACCATCGGAATGAACGGATACTGCTTCCCTTCCCACGTCACCCAGTCGTTCCAGCTGATGTTGGTCCACGCCAGCGACGCATCGCGCGGCTGAAACTGCGGTTCGAGCGCCAGCGGATGCCCGATTGCGTCCGACGCCTCCCGAAATCCGGGGGGAACGCTTTCAAGGGTATCGAAGTTGATGCCATCGGCATCGACGTCCTTGAGGAGTTGCGCCATCGTAGTCGATGCAGGCGAGCCTTCGTTGCGCGTTCCGGTATCCCAAATAAGAAATGGGAAAAATACTTTCACGCCGTGACTATGAAATTGTTCAACCATGCCGCGCACGCCCGTCAGGCCTCCAGGAAGATCGCGCAACATATCGAATTGATTGCGATCGTCGACACCGAGGTTTGGATACACGGGCCAAATCAGCACGGCATCAATGGGACCGATGCGGTTCTCGGTCTCCGACAGAAAGCGGTCTACGGTGTACTCGCCTTTTTCTGGATCGTAAAGACTGCGGTCCCAGATCAACAATTGCACCTGAGAAAAAATATACTGCGCCCACCGCAAGTCAGCCCGATCATATTGAGAGCCATCAAAACGGAGGAGGATGCGGCGATCGCGGCGCCAGGTCTTCAAGTTCTCGAGCCAGGCAGGCGCGTCTGAGGAAGTGGCCGGACCAAAGAAAAACACTTCGCTGGGCGGAGGAGGCTCGGTTAAATTCATCACTCCCGTGTGGGAGACGAGGTCATGGCGCGGCTTCCATTCGTCGGCAAACAACGCATCTTTCGCGCCGAAGTTGATGATGGCGAGTAACAACACGACAGCAGGGGCCCGTAACGTCATAAATGCACATCTTCGAAACCTGATACCGAATCGAGTACAACTTATTGTGGAATGGGATATCACGTCGTTTGCAATATTCAACTCAGACCATCATAAAGAAAGCTGAGGCAAATCGGAGTTTGCCTCAGCTCGATATTTCAGTTCGATTTCCAGAATGGCCCTAGAAATCGAGTCTCAGGGCAAACTGAACCAGTCGGGGATTGTTGACGGTACCAGTTACGGCGCCAAAATTTGCTCCGCTAACGTCTTGCATCCCGGTACTGCCGCCGCCCAAGTAGAACTGAGAGTGATTAAACAGATTGAAAATCTCGGCGCGGAACTCAAGACCGTACTTTTCGCGGAACTTAAAATTCTTGAACGCCGAAAAATCCGTATTCACGAAATCCGGACCGCTCACCGGAGTCCGTGACGCGTTCCCGAGTTCGCCCGTCAGCCCTAAGTTCGTGACACTGACAAAACAACTAGTATTGAACCACTCCTGAACGGTGTGATGACTTGTGTTGGGGTTACAAACCTGGTTAGGACGATTCAGGCTGCTTCCATTCCACTGAAAATTGACTTCCGAACCTGAGAAATTGCCGTTATTGCTGTCAACGACAAACAGGGGGAAACCCGACGTCGCCCTCTCGATTACATTGACCTGCCAACCTCCAAGGGCCGCGTTCGGGAAAGCGCCCCAATCGCCGCCGAAGCGCTTGCCCTTGCCAAAGGGTAGCTCGTAAAGAATGCTGGCCGTAAATTGATCATTCAGGTTGATTTGCGATAAGCCCCAGTCCGATCTCCGCGTTCCTGGCAGGGGCCAGTAAGTGGCCCCCGGAAAGGTACCGTCACCGTCCGGCATTCCGCTATCGAAGGTGCGCGCCCAGGTATAGCCAATAAGCGCGTAGAGACCGTGTCGCGCGCTCTTTGTCTCCGCCTTGATCTGCAGAGAATCGTACTCAGCCCTTCCACCGGACGTAATATTCGCAACAGTTGTGAACTCACTCTGATAGGGAGCTCCAACATAAGATCCGCCCGGGCCGCAGCCGAAGGTGTAACCGGGAATTGGAGTCGGGCCACCTGCACAAGCTCCCGGCGATGCGATGTTTAGGTTAAGCCCGTCAAAAAGAATGTGGGTGCTACGAGAGCCAGCATAGCCGGCGGTCAGCACAACGTTGCCTGGAAGTTGGCGTTCAATATCCAAGTTGAACTGTTGCACCATACCCTGTTTGAAATTCAGGTTTTGCGATTGGATTGTTCCCGTGAAGGCATCCGGATTGGGGGGCGCGGTGAAAGGCTGTAAGTTGGGCTGCGTGAAACCGTACTTAAGTCCGCAGTTTTGTGTTGGTCCATTGAGCGCCAGCGCATTACCAAATGGGCATGGATTGCTCGGGAAATAGTTGAACTGGTCGACCTCAGCGTAGTAAGGCGGATTCTGCCATGTTCCCTGGGCGCCCTGACTCCAAGCCGAATCATGATAGATGGCATATCCGGCCCGGACAACCGTGTTCTGCATACCGAATGGCTTCCACGAAAATCCGATGCGCGGTTCGAGGGCAGTCTTGTCGAACTGAACTCCAATAGAGCTGCCAGACCGGGAGCAGTTGGTGCAACCCGTAAAGGGAATATTTCCGGCGACAAGAAACTGTTGGGTGGCAAAGTCGAAATTAGCCTGACGGTTATGGGCCTCGGTTATTGGCGTTACTAGGGCCCACGCTACGCCGAGATTCAAGGTCAAGTTGTTGGATATACGCCAATCGTCCTGAACAAAGGGACGAAACATCTTCCAGCGCCGCCCCGTGGTCGCTCCCTCGAAGGTCTGATCGTGGATGGCACCGCTAACCTGACCGAGAAGCAAATCCGCCGCGTCGTCCCCGGTGAAGGAGCCTCCTCCTCCGTTCAAAATGAAATAGCCATCTTGGAAACCGTTTGTCATAACGTTCATCTGGTTGTCACGGAATCCAAAACCCACGCGGATGTCGTGCTTGCCGCGGATCATGTCGAATGTATCTGAGAACGTGTACACATTCGTGCCGCCCTGGAAAGGAGCGAAGCCGCGGTCTCCTAGACCCCAGTAGCCGGCTAGCTGCGTGGAGCTCAACCCGCAGCTCAAGCACGCTTTCGTAGTCTGCGTGAGACCGGGAGGAGCATTCGGACACACACTGTTCAGATCTGCGCCTACGATGCCAAGATTATCGGCCTCGCAGCGAGTAGGGCCGAACTCGCCGTAAGATGTGATGAAGTTGAATATCCGGTTGTAACCCACGCTGATCTGGTTGACGTTGTTAGAAGAAAAGATATGCGTTTCTGATACCGCAACATTGCGTCCGTGATTGGCAATGAGCTGGTTGCTGGCAAAGGGATTCTGCTCAGCCCACGTGGGAGAGCCGCCCGGCACATAAGAATTCGCCTGATCGTAACTGAAGCGCGCGAACATCGAGTCTTTACTTGAGAAGTTGTGATCCAGCCTAACATTAGCCTGGCCTTCGTCAAGTTTTCTGACAGGTACGCTCGAGAAATTGAACCCATTCGCATCGGCGGTGGGGTTTCCAACCGGATACAGATTCAACATCGCCAGTCCAATCGGATCGATTAAGCCAGTACCCGTGGGACCGCCTGTGGTTGGGATTTTGTTGCATCCGGTACCCGGCACCTGACTTCCGTCCGAGTTTACAGCTGTCGGGTTCCCTGTCCCGTCGCACTGGAACGGGGATCCCGAATATGGATTGGTTAGAAGCCCCGAAAAGAATGGATCATTAGTGAAGTCTCCATTCATCATCGCCTGTGTTGGGACCTGCCCATTGTAAGGAATGCCGTGACGCTGCCGCTTGGCCTCGTAGTTCACGAAGAAAAACGTCTTATCTTTCTGGATCGCTCCACCCAATGAACCACCGAATTGATTGAGATTGAATTGCTCTTTGAAAGCCGCGAAATAGCT
The DNA here is from genome assembly GCA_963807725.1 of uncultured Acidobacteriaceae bacterium. Taxonomy (GTDB): domain Bacteria; phylum Acidobacteriota; class Terriglobia; order Terriglobales; family Acidobacteriaceae; genus Acidiflorens. The sequence continues at coordinate 678,481 of CAWECL010000006.1, read as the reverse complement.
CTTGGCATCAAGATCGGTGTTGCGAAAGTACTCGTAAAGCGAACCATGCAAACTGTTTGAACCGGACTTTGTGGTAACGAGCACGGTCGGACCTGCGCGCGTGCCATATTCCGCCGAATAGTTGTAAGTCAGTACTTTGAATTCCTGGATGTCGTCGATCGACGAGAATATCGAAATGCCACCCGAGGTCAGCTCGTTGTTGTCGTTGTTATCGAGCAGCCAATCGGTGCTCTGGGCGCGCGATCCGCCGACGGAGAGCGAGAATGTGCCCCGCGCCGAGACTTCGCTGCTGGGACCGTTATTAAAAAAGCTGTTGGGATTGGTTTCCTGAGTTACGCCCGGCGTCAACGTGGCAAGCTGCACGAAGTTGCGTCCGTTCAACGGCAGGTCTGCAACTTGCTCTGACGTAATGACCTGGCCGAGACTCGCATTCGTGGTTTCAACAGCCACCTCAGTCGCGCTGACTTCAACCGTCGCGGAAACCGACGCAGGGGCAATCGCGAAATCGACTTCGCGCTGCTCATTGACCTGCAGGCGAATATCTTTCTGCTCGGTGATCTGGAAGCCCTGAGCCTCCACACGGATGGTATAGAACGAGACCGGCAGCAAGGTTACGAGGTAGTGGCCCGAGTCATCCGTCTTCGCATCGCGCGTCAAGCCAGTTTCCTGTGAGGTGATTTTCACCGACGCGCCGGAGACTACCGATCCAGTTTTGTCGGCTACGGTTCCGGAGAGACTTCCATTGGATTGGCTATATAGAAATGGACAGAGGGAAATCACGGAGCAGACAACCGCCACAAGCAGCGCGCTTCTTTTCAGCATCGGATTTTTTCACCTGACAGCCACCCCTAAACTGAGTGGCGATTTGAGATCGATTTCCTCGCGGCTCAAACGTGGAGCGTCTCTTTTTAGCGATGGGCCATATAAATAGATTAGAAAAGAGAAGTCAAGAGTTTTATGACTTGGCAGTTAACACCTGCGATCCAAGCTAGGAATTCCAGTTTTTCATAACGCCTACGTTTTCACGGATTCTCACGGCCTGAGCTTACGAGAGACTTTTGTGGGGACGCAAATGCGCGTCAACTGTTCGCCCTTGCCACCAACAGAATGCCCAGACAATAAAAGACAAACATCAGGGCGAGGTATAGTTTGGCTTTGCCCGGTGCGCCTGCGAATTCCTTCCAGGCAAAGATTCCCCAGAGCGCGGCGACCATGGGCGCCGACTGACCTATGGCATACGAGATGGCGAACGCAGTTGCTTTTCCGGCGACGACGTTGAAGACCGTCCCGATGCCCCAGATGCAGCCGCCGAAGAGTCCGAGCAAGTGTCCGGAAGCCGGTCCGCGGAAGAAGCCGGTAAAACTAACGGGATCGCCGACCAGCGGCCGCTTCATGAAATATAGATTCCAGCAGAAACAAGAGAGCAGAGCGCCGAGGGTCAGAAAAACAACCGAACTGTAGGGTGTCAACACGTTGCCACGGGTTGCGCCATATGCCACGAAAGGATTCCACAATCCCATCAACACGCCGGACACGACGCAGACGATGATGCTTTTTCTGGATACGGTGCGGCCAGCGATCGCGAGGCTGCCATACGCCTTTCCGTCGAGGACGACCGCAATGAAGGCGCAAATGACGCCGGCGCCTAGAAGCGCGGCGTTTCCCTTCGGCTGCAATCCATAGCTCAGGATGGTGCCGACGACGAGCGCGATTCCAATGCCAACTGGAAATGCAACGGCGAGCCCCGCCATATCGATCGCGGCCACCAAAAGCAGGTTCGCCAGATTGAAAATCGCGCCGCCGATCATGGTTGAGACGATGTTGCTGGTGTCGGCCGAATGCACATTGTTCAGGAAATTATCGGCGTTGTTGCCGGTGCTTCCCATGGTTAGGGCGAGAACGAGCGAGATCACAAAAATGCCGATGGCGTAGTCCCAATAAAACAACTCGAAACGATAATTCTTGACACCTTTAAAAGTGTTGGCCCAGGAACCCCAGCAAATGGCGCTGGTGATCATCATCAGAAGTGCAATACCCAAAGTCGGGGGTGTGTACATCGTTTCTCCTTAAAATCTACTTTCCGCGAAGTCGTGAAACAAACATCGTCAAGAACCGGTCGGCATCGACCTCAACGCAAACCTTTGCATTCGGCTCGACGGGATCGACACCTTCGATGATGTAGCGGTCGCCGTGTAACACATTGTGCTCCACCGCACCGTGCCGATTGGCCACAGTCTCCCCGCGGGTGAATTCGCCACGGGTTTCTACATCCACATGCATCAGCGGAGCTTTCACCAGAGTCGCGTCGATGGCCACTCCAACGGCAAGCGGATCATACATCGGAGTTCCTGAAGTACCGAATTTCGCTGACAGATCGACAAGATATTTTGCGACCTGATAAATGAAGTCGTTCATGGGACCGTGGGTCTGTCCCAATTGTTCGAGATACTTTGCCGAGAACAAAGTCTTGTCGCCGACATCGAGCCCCACCATGGTCAGTGGCCATCCCGCCTGAAAAACGATTTGCGCGGCCTCGGGATCGTTATAGATATTCGCTTCAGCGGCGGCGTTTACGTTGCCGCCAGTGATCGATCCGCCCATGATGATGACTTCTTTGACCAGCGGAACGATCGACGGGTCTTTCTCAATTGCGAGCGCGATATTCGTCAGCGGGCCAACCGGAACCAGCGTGATTTCGTGCGGAGAAGCGTGCACCATCTCGATGATGAGATCGGGACCAAACCGCGGATCGACTTTGCATTTGCTGGGCGGCAGTTCAATGTTCGCCAGGCCATTCTTGCCGTGCCAGAATTCCGCCGTAATCAACTTTTGAAAAAGTGGATGCTGCGCCCCTGCTGCGATGGGGATATCGCAACGATTGGCGAGCGACATCATGCGCAAGGCGTTTTCCAGACCTTGCTTTGCGGTGACGTTCCCCGGCACAACGGTAATGGCGCGAATGTCGAGTTCCGGGGAGTTCAGCGCCAGCATCAGTGCCATGGCGTCGTCAGTGCCCGGATCGGTATCGAAAATTATTTTCTTACCGGCGGCGAATACGGAGGTCGCAAGCGAGATAACCAGGAATCCGGCAAAGAGAACTTTGTAGCGGATTCGGCAAAGATCGATAGTAGCGATCAGAATTGACCTCCAGACACTTGCACATTTCGAAGGTTGGAATTGCGCCGTAGCCTAGCCGCGCGCCGTCACAGTGTCAAGACGAAACGGGGCTTTGTCGTTCGTGGCGGACGCCATAATGGCACCCGCCGCAGCATCTGCCGTACAATCATTCCGCCGAGAGCAGGCGGCGCAACAGTTCAGAAGTTGGTTCCGGGCTTTAAGTAAGAACATCTAATTTGTGTCGCCTGTTTCGCGGAGTCCATCCATGCCAGTTGAACGCAACGATTTCCAACCCATGCCAGGTCATGCCGCCAACTCCGGCGGCAGCGTGATTGCGAGTCTCTCGGGACAGCCCCTTCTACCCAACAAAGGCATCCCGCTCAACCTCGATTGGGTTCGTGAAGTGCGCATCAATTCCAGCGCGGTCGAGCGCCGCGCGCAATCCCAAGTCGGTCGACGCACCGTCAAAAAAGATTGGCAAGCAGCCTGGCTTCTGCGCGCCATTACTTGCATGGATCTGACTACTCTTTCTGGGGACGACACGGATGAGCGTGTTCGCCGTTTGTGTGCCAAAGGCCGTCATCCAATCCAAAATGAACTGGAACAGAAGCTCGGCATCGAACCGTTACAGATCAAAGTTGCCGCCATCTGCGTGTATCACACATTTGTAGAAACGGCCGTGCGCGCCCTTGAAGGCAGCGGAGTGCACGTCGCTGCAGTCTCCACCGGATTCCCTGCCGGATTATCACCGCTCGCTGAACGCGTAGCCGAGATTCGACGATCCGTCGAAGCCGGCGCCGACGAGATCGACGTGGTCATCACCCGAGCCCATGTTTTCGGCGCACGGTGGCAGGCGCTTTATGACGAAGTCGCCGCGTTCAAACAAGCCTGCGGATCGGCGCACATGAAAGTCATCCTCGGCACGGGAGACTTGCTGACGCTGCGAAATGTAGCGCGCGCCAGCGTGGTGGCCATGATGGCTGGAGCGGATTTCATTAAGACCTCCACCGGTAAGGAACCCACCAACGCAACTTTGCCTGTGGGTTTGGTCATGGTGAGGGCGATTCGTGAATATGCGCAGCAAACCGGAATGGCAGTCGGCTTTAAGCCCGCCGGCGGGATCCGCACCGCAAAACAGTCGCTGGATTGGCTAGCTATGATGAAAGAAGAACTCAGCCCGTCATGGCTGCGCGCGGAAATGTTTCGGTTTGGGGCCAGCAGCTTGCTCGGCGACATCGAACGCCAATTGGAGCATCATGCTACCGGGCGTTACTCGGCGGAGTATCGGCACCCGATTGCATAAGTTGTTGGATGGAATTGTGAGCCTGAAGTGTAGCTGCGGAGAACTGCGGATCCCTCGCTTCGCTCGGGATGACCGTTAAAATTATTGTGGTAAAAGTGCTTGCAGCAGAATCGAGCCCACTCCAAAATGAGCATCGCCGAAAAATTCGTTAGCATGGAATACGGACCCGCGCTCGAAGATTCAAAAGAGGCTTCGGCATGGCTCGACCGTCACGGGCGACGTCTCGCTCATTTCATTAACGGCGAGTGGCGGTCTCCGGTGGCTGGAGAATACTTCGACACCGTCGATCCCTCAAACGGCGAGAAGCTCGCATCGGTGGCGCAAGGCTCGGCAGCGGACGTTGATGCCGCGGTGAAGGCTGCGCGAACCGCCTCCGCAGGATGGCGTGCACTGACTCCGCATGCCCGTGCGCGATATTTGTATGCTCTGGCACGCTTGGTGCAAAAGCATTCCCGTCTTTTAGCAGTGCTCGAAACGATGGACAATGGCAAGCCCATTCGTGAGAGTCGCGACATTGATATTCCGCTGGTCGCGCGGCACTTTTACTACCACGCAGGCTGGGCGCAATTGTTGGAGCAGGAGTTTCCCGGCTACGAGCCATGCGGAGTCATCGGCCAGATCATACCCTGGAATTTTCCTTTACTGATGCTGGCCTGGAAAATTGCTCCAGCCTTGGCAACCGGAAATACAGTCGTGTTGAAGCCCGCAGAATTCACGCCCTTGACCGCGCTCGCCTTTGCAGGAATCTGCCAGGAGGCGAACTTGCCCGCCGGAGTCGTGAACATCGTCACCGGAGACGGTGCAACCGGTGAAGCGCTCGTCAAACATCCGGACGTGGACAAGATCGCATTCACCGGATCAACCGAAGTGGGACGAGCCATTCGCGCCGCAACCGCGACGAGCCACAAGAAACTTTCGTTGGAGCTGGGCGGCAAGTCTCCCTTCATCGTCTTTGAAGATGCGGATCTCGACAGTACCGTCGAAGGTTTGGTCGACGGCATCTGGTTCAATCAAGGACAGGTATGTTGCGCGGGCTCGCGCCTTCTGATGCAGGAGAGCATCGCCGAAACTCTTATTGCGAAAATTCAAGACCGAATGAGCACATTGCGCATCGGCGCTCCGCTAGATAAAGCTATTGATATCGGAGCGATTGTCGCGAAGGTGCAACTCGACCGCATCCGCAAATTGGTCGATCAGGGCGTCGCGGACGGCGCGACTTGCTGGCAGCCGCAAGTCACTTTACCCGCGCGAGGGTTCTACTATCCGCCGACTCTGCTGAGCAATGTTCATCCGACATCGATCGTTGCGCAGCAGGAAATCTTCGGCCCCGTGCTCGCAGCTATGACGTTCCGCACTCCATCGGAGGCGGTTGAGCTCGCTAACAATACCGTCTATGGCCTGGCCGCCTGTGTTTGGAGCGAGAGCATCAATGTTGCGCTGCACGTCGCGTCGCAAATCAAAGCCGGCGTGGTCTGGGTCAACTGCACGAATTTGTTCGACGCCTCGTGCGGCTTCGGCGGCTACCGCGAGAGCGGTTACGGACGCGAAGGCGGACGCGAAGGCTTGCTCGAGTACCTGGAGCCAAGCTGGTTCAAAAACGCACCGAAACTCCCCGCGCAAAAACAGATCGCACCGGCCACCCCGGAATCTGACGAAGACTCCACCGCCTCCGGGATTCCAGCCATCGACAGAACCGTAAAACTCTACATCGGCGGCAAGCAGGCACGACCCGATTCGGGCTATAGCATGGAGGTCCACGCTGCCGACGGACGACTGCTCGGCGAAGCTCCGCTCGGAAATCGCAAAGACATTCGCAACGCCGTAGAGGCCGCACGCAAGGCCTCAGGCTGGGCAAAAACCACCGCTCACAATCGGGCTCAGGTTCTCTATTACAGCGCCGAGAATCTGTCCCAACGACGCGACGAAATCGCGTATCGCCTCTCCGAGATCGTCGGCGAGAAACAGGCTGCCCATGAAGTCGATCTCAGCATCGAGCGCATTTTCTCCTACGCAGCGTGGACCGACAAATTTGACGGAGCCGTCCACAATCCCCCGTTCCGGAATGTCGCCCTGGCAATGAATGAGTCGATTGGGACGATTGGCATGATCTGTCCGCGCGAAGCGCCGCTGCTCGGTTTTCTTTCGCTCGTTATGCCCGCCCTTGCGATGGGAAACACGGTCATCGCCGTTCCGTCGGAAGCCTATCCTCTGATTACCGGTGATCTCTACCAGCTTTTCGACACCAGCGATCTCCCCGGAGGCGCGTTGAACATTGTTACCGGGTATGTGTCGCAGCTTCTGAAAACTTTAGCCGAGCACGATGACGTCGATGCCATATGGTGCTTTGGCGATGAAGCTAACGCGGCAGACGCCAAGGCGATGTCGGTCGGCAATTTGAAACAGGTGTGGACAAACGAAGGCCGTGTGATCGATTGGTTTAATCCAAAATCTGCAGAAGGCCGCTGGTTTCTTGAACACGCAACCCAAGTGAAGAATATCTGGGTTCCCTACGGCGAATAGCAAGCCGCATCTCTACAGAAAAGTTTCAACAACTCCTGCATGAAACCAACCCGCACCCCACGAGTAAAAATCTGTTGCATTGGCAGCGTCGACGAAGCGGCGCTTGCCATCGAATGCGGGGCGTCCGCACTGGGCTTGGTTTCAAGCATGCCGAGCGGACCGGGGGTAATCGCCGATGAGGAAATCGCAGGAATTGCCGCCACCGTTCCTCCCACAATCGCCACCTTTCTACTCACCTCGCGGCAGAGAGTCGCAGATATCATCGAGCAGCAGCATTTGTGCCGGACCAACACAATCCAGATCTGCGACCACCTCGTCGACGGAACGCATCGAGATTTGCGGGGAGCTTTGCCGGGGATCAAGATCGTGCAGGTCGTCCATATCACCGGACCAGAATCGGTGGAGGAAGCGGCGAATGTGGCTTCGCACGTCGACGCCATACTGCTCGACTCCGGTAACCAAAAGCTGGCAGTTAAAGAATTAGGCGGCACCGGCCGGACGCATGACTGGACCCTGAGTCGCACCATCCGTGAGCGCATTCCCGTCCCATTATTCCTTGCGGGAGGGCTTAAGACACAGAACGTCGCTCAGGCAATCGCACAAGTGGGGCCGTTTGGGCTCGATCTGTGTTCCAGCGTAAGAACCGGTGGCAAGCTGGATGTGGTCAAGTTAAGAGAATTTTTCGCGGCAGTGCGTAACGCCAGTCCGCGATGAAAACCGGGGCGATAAAAAACGCAGGGACTTACTTGAAAATGGTCATGCCAATCGCAAGTGTGGAGAAGATAGCCACGGTCGCCAAGCCTAATATCAGCCCCAACAGGCTCATGCACCCGTAAGGTATCGGGACATGGCTGGCGTACCCGTTGATGGCCTTCCCCACTTCCCGTTGCAGCCCTGCTCTCATCGATCTCTCCTCAGCCGCTATTATCCGGCAATCCCAACTATCTGCAAATCAGAACCCAGTATCCCACGTATGCGTAACCGTTTAAAAATAAGCGCTGTCGAGCATCTTCTTACGGTATCGCGTTGACTTTTTCGATACCTACAGGCAAACTCTCCATTCGCCCGTTCCATGCCGTTCGGGCGAGGATAACGAGCTGGCTTGACTGTCACTTGCAGACCGAAAGCTGACTCAGGAATTGTTCGCTCATATTTAGGCTACTATGTCCGCAGACCGTGTCTCCTACACGCTCGATTCGACGCTGGAGACGGTAAATAACGCCGAAGAGACGGCTGGCCGCATGGCGGCTGAAGCTGGATTTGACGACGAGGAGATCATGAAGATCTCCATGGCGGTCCGTGAAGCCGCCGTAAACGCGGTCTTGCATGGCAATGCCTACGATCCAAGCAAGAAAGTGACGCTCGCCTTCGAACGGACGGACCAAGATCTGGTCATCGTCATTCGCGATCAAGGCAAAGGGCTGGATGTCAGCCGCATCCCCGATCCATTGGCTGCGGACAATCTGATGAAGACGTCAGGTCGCGGCATTTTCCTGATACGCTCGTTCATGGATGAGGTGGAAATCCACCCCTCCCAAACGGGCACCGAACTTAGAATGATTAAGCACGTCCACGGCAATGCCGCGGACTCCAAGGAGGCTCCCCAGTGAGCATGAAGTCCAGTACTCGTCAGGTGGATGGCGTCACGATCGTTGATCTTAGCGGCCGAATCACCCTCGGCGAAGGCAGCGTCGTGCTGCGCGAAACCGTGCGCGATCTGCTTTCCAAGGGACAGAAGAAGATCCTGCTGAACCTCGGCGAAGTGAACTACATCGACAGCTCAGGCATCGGCGAGCTCGTCAGCGCGTTCACCACAGCCAAGAATCAGGGCGGCGAACTCAAGCTGCTCAACCTCACCAAAAAAGTGCACGACTTGCTGCAGATCACCAAGCTCTACACCGTCTTCGACGTAAAGGACGACGAAGCAGCAGCCGTAAAATCTTTCACGAAGTAAATCAAGAAGTAAGTGTGCGCATCTTGCGCTCAGACTGTGGCAGGCCGGGGCTTGGCCCCGGCGCCGCACGTTCCTTATTGGGAAACAGCCGCAAGTTTATTAGCATTACTCTGCGTCCGGCCGCTCCTGCCATGCCTACAATAAAACTGAGGCCGTGCTTCTCAGCGCCTCGGTACCTTATGCGTTGTATTATCCCCATCCTTCTCGGAATCTTTCTTGCCCTCACTCCTATCGCGGCTGCACGAACTGCTTCTGCGCACGACTGCGTCTCTTTTACCGAAGCGAGCAAACACATGGGCACGAGTCAATGCGTTACCGGCATTGTTCAGCACGTGGCAAACGGCAGCAACGGCGCCAAATTCCTCAGCTTCTGCAAAGAGCCTAAGTCTTGTCCGTTCACCGTGATTGTGTTCCCTGGCGATGTGAGAAAGATGGGAGATATTCGTCTGCTCGAAGGCCGCCAGATCGAGATCAAAGGCACGATTCAGGATTACGGCGGGCGCGCCGAGATCATTTTGCGGAAAACGCAACAACTCGGAGAAGCCGCTTTCCTGCTGGTACCGCCGGTGCCGACCGACTATGACGTCGAACGTCCTGGACACTACAGCCCAGGAAAATTTCGGCACGCAAAAACCATCAAGACAAAAACGACTAAGCAGGGGGAGCCGGTGTCGATCGAGGACCCAGACGAACCGCAGTAGCTGGCGACTCTCGTATCTTTAAACGACTCCCTCAAACCATTCCCTTCCGCAGTTCTTCCAGCGAGTACTTCGTTCCGCGCCACACGATCCCATCATCGCGGAGGGTCCGCCACATCGACCGCCATAGCGTGTACATAAAAAGGCTGGAGCTGATCGGGTGCAGAACGAAGTAATAAGGCGCGATCGGCGATCGGAATGACATGCCGCAATAAATCGCAAACATCGATCCGAGGGCTACGCCGTAAGGAACCCGAGCCGAGCCATGCGCCAGAAACAGGCCAAGAAACGGTCCGAGATTCAGAAAGCCCAGACCCACGATAGCAGCCACGGTTCGCCACCACTGAAAAGAAAGAACGGCAAAAAAGTTCTTGGTCAGATTGTCGACCATTCCGAAAGCGCCCTTGGCCCAACGCAGAGAAATCAAATCTTGGCCGTAGACATTACGCTGTACGAACCCAGCATTCTTTACCACTTTCCCCAACTTCATATCGTCGACGACTTCCATGCGCAAGGCGCGATAGGTTCCAACCGACTCATAAGCCGAGCGGCGAACCATGTTGAAGGCGCCCACGCCCATATGATCTCGCGCCTTGGGATCGGCAACTTTCCACGGCCGGTGCCCGAACAGGAAAAGCACTTGAAAGAAAGCGACCATCATCTTCTCGCCGGCGGTCTTCATGATCATTCGTGGAAAAAGCACCAGGTGGTCGGCCTGCTCAGCTTCCGCATAAGCGACTGCACGCCGCAGCGAATCAGGCCGAAAGAGGACATCGGCGTCAGTGAACAGCAACCAAGCTCCCGTCGCCTTGTCGCCGGCAGTCCACATGGCGTGGGTCTTACCCAACCAACCTGGCGGCAATTCGGAAATGTGGATCACCTGCAGCCGGCGGTCACCCGACAGAGCCACCTCGTCCATGATTTTGCCGGTGCGGTCCGTCGAGCGGTCATCGACAGCGATCACTTCGTAATTTGGATAATCCAACGCCAGGAGCCGCACCAGAGTCTCGCGAATGTTTTCTTCCTCGTTGCGCGCCGGGACAATCACGCTCACTCGCGGCACGCTCTGCGGAGGCGTGGCCCTGAGATCCCATTCCGGCCGGGCAACATCGGCAACATGAGGCATACCGATCGCCGACTCGACAATCCGCGAAAACCAGGCCAGTGCGAGGATGGTGCCGGCAATCCAATCAATTGTTTGCCAATGCATGCTGCTAGGAAGATGCTTTCGAGGGAGCTAGCGACGCCGATTCTTCGGCGATCCGCAGCGGTGGTGCAAATCGCATGCCATAAAAGAGAATGACCGCGGAGACCGCCATCGCGATCACCGGCAAAATGAAAGCTGTCTGCAACGAACGGCGGTCGGCGACCCATCCCATCATGGTTGGTGAAGGGACATCGCCCAGAAGATGAATGATGAAAATGTTCACTGCAATTGCGGTAGCCCGAATATTCGCACCTACCGAATTTATAACGGCTGCGTTCAGTGGCGCTGTATTGAACAGCAAAAAGAACGCTGCCACCGCGATAGCAGGCACCATGATGCCGCCCTTGGAAAACAAAGCGATAATCATCACCGGAACACCAAGTGCCATACTGACGGCCGAAACCAGATAATAAGAACCTTTCATTCTAGGCAGCAGGTAGTCGCCTAACCATCCTCCGGCCACCGCGGCAAGAATTCCATCGACGACCACGATAATGCCAAACATAAAATTGGCCTGTGCTAGCGAGAAGTGACGTTCGGTATAGAGAAACTGCGGCATCCAGACTTGAATACCACCGAGCGAAAACGTCATCGCAGCCATACCCAGGGTCGCACTCAAAAATGCGGGGTTACGCACTAAACCAAGAACCGTCCCGCGCTCCGGAGTATCTTTCACCGAATCAAACTGTCCGCGCGGCGGCTCCTTCAAAAACATCACCGCAATTGCCAGCAGAAATCCAGGGGCTGCTGCGATATAAAAGGGAAATCGCCAACCATAATGCGGAGCCAGGTTCCCGCCCAACAAGTACCCGGCAGCCGATCCCACGGGAATCGCCAGATAAAATATGCCCAGGATGCGTCCGCGCACCTGCTCGGAAAATAGATCCGCCACAAACGTCGGCGCAATGGTGACGAACGTCGCTTCCCCAATTCCAACCAGCGTATGCCGGATCAGCAACTCCGTGTAGGTGTGCGTAACCGCGGTGAGCAGCGTGAGGCCACTCCAAAACACCGCGCCCAGCACAATGATCATCTTCCGCGAATAGCGATCTGCGAGAGGGCCCACAAATGGAGCCGCAATCATGTAGAAACCCAGAAACGCGCTGGTCAGATATCCAATCTGGGTTTTCGTCAGATGAAATTCGTCTTGCACCAGAGGCTGAACCGCGAAAAGCACATTGCGGTCCGCATAATTGAGCAGGTTGAGCGCAGTCAGCACCAGCAACGCGGAGCGAGCCTGAAGTTTCGTTTGCGTCACAGTTTGAGCGAATATAGCATGGCCGGAATAACGTAGACAGAATGACGATTTTGGTTAACCAATCTTAGTAAGGCAATCTTCAGTAAGCCAATCTTCAATTCAGCGATCGAAACCGCGCAAGGGTTGCAACCTCTGCAATCTGACCTCTTACCTCTTACCTCTTGCCTCTCTTGCCCTTGGGCCACTTCGCAATCACGACGGTCGAAATTCCTCCACGCGGACGAAACTCACCCTTCACTTCCGCCCACACCGGTTTAGCCCAGAGCACAACATCCTCCAACACCCGATTCACAATGTTCTCCTGGAAGATACCAAGATTGCGATACGACTGAAGATATTCCTTCAGTGATTTCAGTTCGAGGCACAGACGATCGGGCTCATAGCGAATCAATATCTGCCCAAAGTCGGGCAAACCTGTCTTCGGACAGACCGAGGTAAACTCGGGGTCATCCACGACAATCTCGTATCCCGATTGTCGGGAACCAGGAAACTGGTTGGGCCAGGTTTCAATTTCTGGGAAATCGTAGTCGAGACCGGCGCTCGCGTGCTCTTCGGTGTAGCGGGGTGATCTGGTGCGAACAGGGGCAGAACGTGAAGACTTTGGCATTCCGTTATTGTATCCATTTCGTCTTGCCGGGCCGCCGGATACCATGCAAATATGCCGCTGGAAAATCGCTTCCATATCTGAAGCAAATGGTGGCCGCCAGGCATCTAAACAGCTAAGTCCGGTTCGTGCATTTTGCCAGCTTCCCGCTGTGCGCGGATGATACATTGAAGCTTGCGCTTTTCTCTGCATGCCATTGAATGGAAACAGTTCGACGGGCCGGCCGCGACGCTGGTGGTTAACCGTGTTCGTCCTCGTTGGGGCCGTTGGCATACTGGCCGCATTCGTCTCTCGGCACGATGATCCGGTTCCGGTGCGAACCGCCGTGGTCGAGCAAACATCAATTCGCAGCACGGTTTCTACCAACGGAAAAATTGAGCCGGTCAACAACTTCGAAGCCCATGCTCCCGCTCCTGCTAGTGTGCGCCGCGTTTTCGTTAAAGAGGGTGATAGCGTCAAGAAAGGCCAGTTACTCCTCGTTCTCGATGACGCCGAAGCTCGCGCCCAAGCCGCCCGCGCCCAGACGCAACTGCGAACCGCGCAAGCCGATCTGAGCGCTGCCGAGCGAGGCGGAACGCAAGAAGAAGTTCTAAGCCTCGATGCGCAACTCGCAAAAGCTGGAACCGATCGCGACTCAGCCCAGCGCACTTCAGATGCGCTAAAGAAACTCGAACAAAAGGGTGCTGCTTCGGGGGGGAAGTGCACGAAGCACAAGATGCTTTGACGCGCGCTGAAGCTCAACTTAAGTTTCTCCAGCAAAAGCAGACCAAACGCTATTCGAATGCGGAGCTGGCGCGCGTTGACGCCCAGCGAACCGAAGCCCAGGCCACCTACGATGCCGCGCAAGACGTGCTGGCGAAATCAAATGTTCGCGCTCCGTTCGACGGTATCGTATATTCCCTCCCCGCGAAACAAGGCGGCTTCGTCAACGCCGGAGATCTCCTGTTGCAGGTCGCCGATCTGCGCAAGGTGCAAGTCCGAGCTTTTGTCGATGAACCCGATGTGGGTCGATTGGTTCCCGGAGATCCGATTGAAATTACGTGGGACGCCATTCCCAGCCGCATTTGGCAAGCGACCGTGAGCGCCGTTCCATCAACCGTCAAGCTGCGCGGTTCGCGCAATGTCGGCGAAACCACCAGCATCGTGGATAACAAGGATTTGAAGCTGTTGCCCAACATCAACGTTGGGGTCACGATCGTCGCCTCATCGCACAACAACGTGCTAGTCGTGCCGCGAGAGGCTGTGCGAGTGGACGACTCCAAGCCCTATGTCTTGAGAGTAGAAGGTCGCGAACTCAAACGTCGCAACGTGGAGACTTCCCTCTCCAATCTCACGCAGGTGGAAGTGACCCACGGCCTCGCGGCGAAGGATGTGGTGGCCATCAATTCATCGAATGGCAAGCCGATCGGCGACGGAACGCAGGTCAGTACCAGATGATCACGCAACCATTCAAGATGGTGCTGGCGTTGCTGTGGTCTATCGCGGCCTCTACCGCCCTTCTGGCCGACTCCGCCGCCGACTCCGCCAAGCAGATGCTGGCCGCGGGCCGAGTCGATGAAGCCATAACCGAATTGAATGGGCGCTTGTCTTCTGCCGCATCGGACGCGGAATCGTCTAATTTACTCTGCCGTGCTTACTTCGCCCTTGAAAATTGGGATCGGGCAGAATCCTCCTGCAAAAAAGCGGTCGCGCTCGATCCGAACAACGGTCGTTATCACCTGTGGCTTGGACGCGTCTACGGTGAAAAAGCGGATCGGTCGAATTTTTTGTCTGCCGCAGGCCTTGCCGGAAAAGTTCGCGGAGAATTCGAGCACGCCGTCCAACTGAATCCAAATGATGTCGATGCCCGCCTCGATTTGGCGGAGTTCTATCTCGAAGCCCCGGGCATCGTCGGAGGCGGCGAAGATAAAGCGCGAGAACAGGCGCATTACGTTGCCGCAATCAGCCCAGCTCGTGAACACTGGATCTACGCCCGCATGGCTGAGAAGAAGAAAGACTTCGTCACGGCGGAACGTGAATATCACCAGTACATCGATCTCAGCAAGGGAGACACCGAGGCGTGGCTCAATCTCGCTCTTTTTCTCCGCCGCCAAAAACGCTTTGACGAAATGGAGCAAGCCATCGTCAAACTGAGCCAGGCCCCGATCTCGAAACCCGAATCGTTGGTAGAAGGAGCCGAGATGCTCTATCGAAACGGCCGCAGCTATACCTTTGCGACGGAACTGCTGCACCGCTATCTGGCCTCGGGCCCGGTGGAGGCCGCTCCCGCTTTCAAAGCTCGATATCTGCTCGGTCTGCTGCTGGAAAAGCAAGGAGACAAAGCGGGTGCCGCGCAGCAATACCGTGCTTCGTTATCTTTGGCCAGGAATTTCGGCAACGCCCAGCAAGCGCTCAACCGAGTCGCCCCCTGAGTATCATGAGCGATCTATGGTTGCGCTTCGCAAAACTGCCCGCCTTATTTCTGGCCATAGTGTCGGTGACAAACATAAGCCAGGCCGAGCCGCTGTCATTGGAGCGTGCCATTCGTCTTGCTCTTTCGCACAGCACGACTTCGGCGATCGCCGGCGCCGATGTACAGCGCGCCTTCGCCTCTTACCGTGAACTACGCAACAGCTATTTGCCACAGGTGACAGTCGGTTCAGGTTTAGGCTATACCTTCGGATTTCCGCTGAGCATCGAGGGCTCCGCGCCGTCATTGGTGAACGCGGTTGCGCAGAGTCCCGTCTTCAACCCGGCACAGCACCAGTTCTTGAATGCAGCCAAAGCGGATTGGCACGCTACTGAACTGCAAGACAAAGATCAGCGTAACGCTGTCATCCAGGATGTCGCTATAACCTACGCTGAATTAGCCAAATGGGAAGCGCGCCTTGTCCGCTTGCAAGAAGACGACGCTCAAGCACTGCAAATGGAGCAGGCTGTCGCCGAGCGTCTACAAGAAGGTATCGACAGCACCGTGGACCTCAACAAAGCCAAATTGACCGTGGCCCGCATGCGTCTTCACCGTGCTGAGGCGCGCGGATCGGCCGACGTCCTCCGCCGACATCTTTCGACCTTGACAGGCTTTCCGGTTTCTTCCATCGAACTTGTACCCGAAACCGTGCCCGCTCTGCCGCCCGTTGCCGAACAAGAAGACCTGTCAGAAAAAGCGATTGCGACAAGCCCCACCATAAAGATCGCCGAGCAGCGTTCGCTAGCCGAGTCTATGCGGGCATCCGCGGAGCATCGATCCATGTGGCCGTCCATCGATTTTTCCGCCCAATACGCGCGCCTCTCTACTTTCAATAACTATGATCAGTACTACAAGACTTTTCAGCCTGACAATGCCACCATCGGCTTTGGCATCAAGATTCCGATCTTCAATGCCAGCCAGCGTTCCCGTGCCGACGCCGCAGATGCGGAAGCGCTCAAAGCGAAGAAACAAGCCGAAGCAGCCAGGAACCAGGTAGCCGAGGAAACGCTAAAACTCCAGCGCGCCGCCGAGCAACTCCAAGCCGCCCGCGAAGTCGCCCTTCTGGAATATCAGCTCGCCCAGTCGAGCCTGGAGGCCGCCCAAACAAAAATCGACGCGAAAACCGGAACTCTGCACGAACTCGCCGATGCGCGCACCCAGGCCGCCGAACGTTATCTGCTTTTTCAGGATGCCGACTTTGAATATCAACGCGTCCGTCTCAATCTTCTAAGGGCTACCGGCGATCTGGAAAGTTGGGCGTTGCCAAACGCACCTGCAAAATGAATCGCGAGTGCAGTGTGGGCTCCCTCGCCCGCAGCTCTCGAAAACGATCGATAAGGATGCCGCAAGAGGGCGCATCCAACCACCGCCCAATTCTCGCGCCTCAATGCGCGAAAGCGACGTTCAGCCAGCTTCTTTTGCGATTTAACCCGCGCTAAGGCACACTTGCATAAAGGCTTCCACATTTTCCAGTGATCCCGGGCCGTACCAGAATGGTAGCCTCAGCGGCGGTATTTGCACGCTGCCGAATGCTAAAATAGAGACAGACACTATGCCCCTAAAAACACTGTTTTTGAATCCGCCTTCGTTTGAGAATTTTGATGGAGGCGCCGGTTCTCGTTGGCCCGCCACGCGCGAAATCGAGTCTTACTGGTATCCGGTCTGGTTAGCCTATCCCACGGGAATGTTGGAAGGCGCGCGCCTGCTTGACGCTCCGCCCCACCACATCACCGCCGAAGAAACCATCCGCACCTGTAAGGATTACGAACTGCTCGTGCTGTTCACCAGCACCCCCGGATTCAAGGGCGACATTCGCATCGCAGAAGCGATCAAAGACGCCAATCCCCACATCAAGATCGCATTCGTCGGACCCCACGTCAGCGTGCTTCCCGAAAAGTCCTTGATGGAAGCCAGCGTGATCGACGTAGTGTGCCGCAAAGAGTTCGATTACTCGATTGTCGAATACGCGCAAGGCAAACCGATCGAAGATATTCTCGGCATCTCTTATCGCAAAAACGGCAAGGTCGTGCACAACCCCGACCGCCCGACGATCGAGAACCTGGACGCACTGCCGCACGTCACCGACGTTTATCGCCGTGACTTGGATGTTCGGCGCTACAACGTGCCGTTCCTGTTGAATCCGTTCGTGTCTCTCTACACCACCCGCGGATGCCCTGCCCAGTGCACCTTCTGCCTGTGGCCCCAGACGCTTAGCGGACATCCGTGGCGCAAACGCTCCACCGATGACGTGGCCCGCGAAATGGCTAAGGCCAAAGAATACTGGCCCTACGTGAAAGAATTTTTCTTCGACGACGATACTTTCAATCTGCAAAAAGCACGCACGATTGAGCTGTGTGGAAAGTTGAAGCCGATTGGGCTAACGTGGTCGTCGACCTCGCGCGTAACCACCGACTTCGACACCCTGAAGGCAATGAAAGACGCTGGCGCTCGCTTGCTGATCGTCGGTTATGAATCTGGCGATCCGCAGATTCTCAAGAACATCAAGAAGGGCGCAACCGTCGAACGTGCTCGTCAATTCACCAAAGACGCTCACAAACTGGGACTAGTCATCCACGGTGACTTCATCCTCGGCCTGCCTGGCGAAACCCGCGAGACCATCAAGAACACGATCGCTTTCGCCAAGGAACTCGACGTCGAAACGATTCAGGTCTCCGTAGCGCACGCGTATCCCGGAACCGAACTTCACGAAGCGGCCCTTAAGAATGGCTTCATGACCACCGATACGAAGATGGTCGACGACGCCGGACACCAAATGGTGCAGATCGAATATCCGGGACTGCCGGGAACGGAAATTCTGGAAGCCGTCCACGATTTCTACGACCAGTATTATTTCCGTCCTAAAGCCGCCTATCGCATTCTGCGGAAAGCTGTCTTCAACAACTCCGAGCGCAAGCGCCTTTACAAGGAAGCGCGAACCTTTCTGAAGTTGCGCTCCCAGCGTAATAAATGGGTCAAAGACACGCGCAAGGAAGAAGCGCCCACCCCGGCACCGGCCAAGGCCTAGAACGAATTGAGTCATTGAACCATCGCGTCATCCAACCGTTATGACTCGATGACCGGTGGCCAACGATTCAACTACTTAAGTGACGCTTAGAAAATACCTAGTCCTGGCGGGAGTCACCGTTTTCAGTACGGCGGGCGATTCCCTGCTGGCTCGCGGTATGAAAGATCTCGGCACCGCATCCCTGCACAATTTGCCGGCTCTGCTTTTGGCCATCCTCAATCCCTGGGTCGCCTCCGGAATTCTTTTGCTGTTGGCATTTTTTTCCTGCTACATGGCGGCTCTCTCATGGGCCGATCTCACGTACGTTCTTCCCGCCACGTCGCTGGGATACGTCCTTGTCGCTCTAATCGCCCACTTCAGTTTTCACGAAGAAATTTCTCCGACGCGCTGGTTAGGTATCGCGTTGATCGCTGCTGGCGTAGGCTTCGTCGCGGCTGGCCCGTCCTTCACGCCAAATCATCCACTCGCCGATGCCGACCATGTCGTACCCGACGTGCTCTCGCGGGAGGCCAAATCGTGAAAGACGTTCACGCTTGGGCCGCGATCGGCGCAATTATCCTGGCCTCAACCGCGGGAGATGTCCTGCTTTCCTACTCCATGAAACGCGTCGGCGACGTCGGAGAACTCTGGAAGCAGCGCGGAATATTTGCAGTAATCGCCCGCGTGATGGGAACACCGACATTTGCCCTTGGGGTCGTCGCCATGGGAGCGGCGTTTTACAGTCTGCTTTTTGGCCTGTCGTGGGGAAACCTGAGCCTTGTAGTACCCGCCTCCGCCTCCCTCACCTTCGTGGCCAACGCAGTAGCCGCAAAAATATTTCTGCACGAGCGAGTTGGCCGCCGCCGTTGGATCGCCGCGTTGCTGGTCGCGGCCGGCGTTCTGCTGATGGCTATATAGACTTCTCTTATCTCTAGACGATTACATCAACCTCAAGCACAACCGGTTGAACGTCTCTGATACGGCCCGCGCCCCCGAGCGAGGAATGTGAAACGGAAGTAATATCTGTTGCCAATTCGCAAGAAACCATCTCAACCAAACATGCGCATCAAGCCGCTCGCGGGCAAATCACTAACAATAAACTTGGCATTCTTTTCTGCAGCAAACCGTCCCCCAGCAAACCGTGCCACAGCTTCCGCCACCAAATAGCCGCTGCGCACCGCGCCCTCCATGGTTGCAGGCCAACCCGTCGCGGTCCAATCACCAGCCAGAAAAACGCGAGGCCAGTTCGTTTGTGGTTTTGGCCGGAACTGATCCATTCCAGGACGCGGCGAATAAGTCGCGTGAATTTCCTTGATCACAGTCGATTTCATCAGTTTCGCTTCACGCGCGCGCGGAAAAAACTCCTGCGCTTCCTTCATCGCCATCTCGACAATTTCTGTCTTCGATTTCTCAACGAGGCTTCGCGAACAACTGACGACCAGCTCCACATAGCTCCCACCGCCGTTACCGCCGGCTTCATTTTCACGCGCTTCAATCAGTCGAGACTTGTGAAACATCCACTGAATAGTTCGGTCGAGCAATACAGCATGATCAAGATCGCTGATCTGGCGATCAAACCAGAGATGAATACCCGTAATCGGAGAAGAAGAGAACTCGCCAATCGCCGCCTCCAATGGCGCAGCAGAATTATCTTTCGGCAACATACGCCCCGCCACATCGAAGGGAACGGCCATCACCAGATAGTCGAATTTCTTTTCCTGGCCGTTAGCCGTCACAGTCACGCCAAAGCTTTCTGAACGGAAAGACTCCACCCCCACCCGCAAACGAATATCTCCACCACGAGCGCAAATATAATCTCCGGACTTACTGTACAAGTCCGTAAGCGGTACGGTTGGAATCCCCATGCGTCCGGCATCGGCCGACTTCAGAAACGATTCCCGCACCACCTGGGCCGCGTAAGGCACGGAGATCTGATCAAGATCCTCGTTCAAGGCACTGACCAGAATCGTTTTCCAGAAACGCTCGATGGCCTGCGGAGTTTGTCCGTGATGTTGAAGCCATTCCAGAAACGACTCCCCGCGATCCGCCGGAGTGGACGGAGCCAGCACTGCCATCGCACGGCTGATGCCCATTTTGTCGCGAAAGCTCAAACAGTCGGCGCGAAGAAATGAGAGCGCGGTGTGGAAAGGAGCGGGCAGGGCCGACGGCGAGATCACAGACGCTCGCCCTCCGGGCTCCAAGAAAGTCAGATGGTCATACCAGCGAATCTTGTCCTGAACTCCAGCCCGCCTGTAAAAATCGAGCAAATTGGTACAGCAACCCAGCAACACGTGCTGGCAGTTGTCGACCACCTCACCGGTGCCAGGATGCTGATAGGAAGAAGCGCGTCCGCCCAGATAAGGCCGCCGCTCAAAAAGTGAAACGCGAAACCCGGCTTCCGCCAGAGCGCATCCGGCGGCAAGGCCCGCAATCCCGCCCCCGGCGATCGCGACCGAAGGAGAATTCACAGCGTTTGAATTTGTCGAGGTAGAAACGTTCGAGGCGGGCATCACACCAATCGCTTCAGAATCCCTTTTCCCATGACGCTCAATTTTTCGCGAACGCTGAGTCGCACGCGTTCCCCGAAGACGTCGTACTGGCTTGAAGCAATTTTTTCCAGGAGCCGACGATAAATAGTGATCAGAACCCACAGCGCAGGCTGGCTGTCTTCGTTCACCAGCGGAATCAGCTCTTCTCCAGCGCGATATCCTTCGCGAGCCCGTTCGGCCTCCATCGCGAGAAGTGGACGTATGCGGCCGACATCGACAGAGGGAGCCGCCAGATCAGGCGCCGAGAGGCCGACCTTGGCCAGATCCTCTTGCGGAAAATAAACGCGCCCCATCGCGGCATCTTCTTTTACATCGCGAATAATATTCGTAAGCTGGAAGGCCAGCCCGCACTGCTCAGCCAATGGCTCAGCCGCCGGATCGCGATATCCAAAAATCTTGATGCACACCAGACCGACCACCGACGCCACGCCGTAGCAGTACTGCCGCAACTCTTCGAAAGTCTGGTAGCGTGCAACCAGTGGCGCAGCGGGATCGGACGCACCGTACTCGATATCGGTAGCCGTACCAAATGCGAGTTGATCCAGAAGGCCGACTGGAATCTGATAGGTGCGCTGCGCATCGGTTAACGCCAGCAACACCGGATCATCCGTAGGTTGCGCCGCCAACGCCCTGTGGACTTTATCCAGCCATTCCGCCAGCTTGTTATGGCGCTCGCTCGGCGAGAGCGTGTTATCGTCCGTTATATCGTCGCAGCGGCGCATGAACGCATAAACGGCACTCAACGCGTTACGTTTATGGCGCGGAAGAACCGCGAATCCATAATAGAAATTCTTGGCCGCGGAGCGGGCGATGCTCCGGCAGACGGAATATGCCATTTCCAGCTGCGAAGCGGTTGGAGAAAACTGTAAGGGAGCGTTTCCCACCGCAGTGCTCATCGCAGCTTCCCCAGCGCCGCGCGAGCAACCAGGGCCAGCTTTCTTGATTTTGAAATCGCTGGACGTTGGCCCAGCACAGCAAAACCCTGACGCTCGATGGCGTTCAGAATTTCCTGTCCTCCACGGCTGAAGAGTTCGATGTCGAGCGCCAGTGCACGATCGACCTTCCCCACCAGCGGTAACCCCTGCGTGAACCACTCGCGAGCGCGTTCCATTTCGAACCGCATCATTTCGCAAAAAGCCGAAGTGTTCTCGGAGTCGAGTATCGACTGCTCTCGTACATGAAAGCGGCGCAGGTCTTCGAGCGGCAGGTAGAGTCGTCCTCTGGCGAAATCAGCGGTCACGTCCTGCCAGAAGTTCGCCAGTTGCAGCGCAGTGCAAGTGTAATCCGAAAGCAACTGGCGTTCTTGATCGCGGTATCCGCATAGATAAAGCACCAAATGACCGACCGGGTTCGCCGAGTAACGGCAGTACCCCAGCAGATCGTCGAAAGTTTCATAACGGCTGACGCTTTGGTCCTGCCGGAAGGCGGTGAGCAAATCCGAAAATTCATGTTTCGGAATCTCAAACTTGCGCACGGTCTCGGCGAGCGCAACGAATACCGGATGCCGCGGAGAACCGTCATAGCAAGCGTCCAACTCCAGTTGCCACTGATCCAGCAATTGCAGGGACACAGCGGTATTGCCGACCTCGTCACCCAAGTCATCCGAGATGCGGCAATACGCATAGACATTAAAAAAATGCTGCCGCAATTTCCCAGGTAGAAACCAGGAGGCAACCGAGAAATTCTCGTAGTGTGAACGAGCCAGACGGCGGCAGTATTCATGCGCTTCAGCGACCGAAGGCGCATGGTCCGGGATGGCGTACTCCGGCGGCAACGCACTCCAAAGGGAGGCGAGCGGCACAGTCGATGGATGGCTGGCTGCAAGTGTCATTGAGGCTTTAGCTAGTGGAGCGCCGGGCGTCCCCGCCCAGCCAGACGGACGAGACGCCCGTCCGACCCTACGTTGAATCCCGTTGTCGCCGGACTAGTGGCCCGGAATAATCGCGGTCTTAATATCTCCGTTGCGGTTCAGCATGTGGCGTAACACATCGTGCAAGCGCGAAAGCGGCGCTTCGCCGGTAATGTAGTCAGTGCCCAGAACTTTCTTCTCCGAGATCAAACCAAAGGCCCGGCGAACCGTCTCCGGCGTGTGATGGAAAGTCGCCTTCAAGGTGATTTCCGAATAGTGCAGACGGTTGGTGTCGAGCTGCACCTTGCTTCCCGACGAGCATCCGCCGAAGAAATTGACCGTGCCGCCCTTGCGCACCATCTGTACTGCCCACTCCCACGCTTCCGGACGACCCACAGCCTCAATCGCCACATCCGCGCCCCGTCTCTCCGGACTCAACTCGCGCACGGCTTCAACCGCATCTTTCACTTTCGTAATCTGCACGACTTCATGCGCGCCCTTCTTGCGCGCGAGCGAGACTTGCGAATCGCGCTTCACCACCGCAATCACATTGCAACCAATTGCTTTCGCGACTTGCACAAACATTAACCCAATCGGTCCGCCGCCAATCACCGCGACGGTGTCCCCGATCTGCACTCCAGTCTCATGCAAGCCGCGCAGAACGCACGCCAGCGGCTCCGTCATGGCGGCATCTTCGAAGCTCACATTCGCAGGCACCACCAGCATGTTCGTCTCAACAATGCGCCGCGGAATCCGTATGTACTCGGCATAGGCGCCGTTGTTGAAGAGCAGATCTTCGCAGAGATTCAACTGGTGCTTCGAGCAATAGAAGCACATGCCGCACGGCGCAGAATTCAGCGCCACCACGCGCATGCCTTTCCTGAATCCACGGACACCCTCGCCAACTTCTTCAATCGTGCCTGCCAATTCGTGGCCAAACAATGCCGGAGGCACAATCATGCGCGCATGATAGCCGCGCTGATACACCTTCAAATCTGTACCACACGTCAGCGCCACGTGGACCTTGACCAGAACCTCGCCGTCGCCTACGCGCGGTATCGGCACCTTTTCAATCTTAATGTCCTCTTTACCGTAGAGGACGGCCGCTGTCATCTTGCCATTCACAATTATTGTCCTTCCCACGCACTGCCCGGCTGGATGACAATCTTCATCGAGTCCGGTTGAGGATGGGCAGCCAGATTCAGAGCTTCCACACTGTCTTCGAGCGGGAACCGGTGGCTGATAACCCGTTCCAGGTCCATTTCGCGGTTCATCACAAACCGCACCGACTCGTCCTGCAAATCAACCGATGCACTATAGGAACCAAGCAGAGTTTTTTCGTCGACACAAACCGCGGCCGGGTCAATCGTCGCCTCGCCACGCACCGTTTGCGCGAACAGCAACACACGCCCTCCGGGACGGGTCGCATCCATCGCTGGCCGAATCAGGCCGCTCCCGCCGACTGCCAGAATCACCGCGTCAGCGCCGCGTCCCTCGGTCATTTCACGCACGGTTTGTCCCACATCAGCCTTGGATGCATCCACAGTATTTTTCAGGCCGAAGCTATTAGCTATTGTAAGCCTCGCAGGATACAAATCGGAAGTAATCACCCGTGCCCCGGCCCGCTTCGCCAAGTTCGCCAAAATAAGCCCTATCGGACCCTGTCCCATCACCAGCACCGTTTCGCCAGCCTCAAGCTGCAGTGTCTCAATGCCTTTGATGCAGGTGTTCGCCGGTTCGACAAAACACGCCTGCTCAAAACTGACGCCGTCGGCAATCGGCACCGTCCCTTGGTCCACGATCCAATCCATCACGCGGACGTATTCAGCAAATCCTCCACCCGATGGCTCGAACCCGGCGGTGCAGCCCACTTTCTTGTAAGTGGCACACTGTGCGAAAGTTTTGTGAAGGCAGTAATAACACTCTCCGCAAGGGATGTGATGAAACACCACCACGCGATCCCCGACCCCGAACTTACGAACGCCTTCCCCCACCTTCGCTACGACGCCCGAGGTTTCGTGCCCAAAAATGCGCGGCGCAGAGTGAGAACCGGTAGCAATCTTCTTCAGATCGGTTCCGCAGATTCCACAAGTGTGGACGCGAACCAGAATCTCCCCGGCCCCGATTTCGGGCACCGGCACCACTTCCAGCCGTACATCGTTCACGCCGCGATAGACAGCAGCTCTCATCGTGGAAGGAATTCGTCTCGTCTCGCGATCCTTTACCTCACCAATGATCGATGTTGTTGAAGCAATCGCCATAACCTATAGCTCTCAGTCTCCGAACAACTACTCCTTTATTAGCGGCTGGGGCGTCGTTGCTTCGCTCTCAGCCTGAGTATGAACCTGCCCGCCGGCCCCTGTATGTGCGCCAGCGAACCCTGAGCCACGCCCTATTGGATTCAACTCGGCCTCCAACGACGCATTCGACGAGACCGCACGCGCAAAATTCTGCCGCGCCAGATAACTCGTCAACGCCTCGCAAAGAGCACGGCTGGCTTTGGAGCTGTTCTGCGCCAGCGCGATCGTCGTCGCCCACAACCAAGGACGCAACGCAACATAAAACCCAAACCCAACCGTCCGAAAACTTCCGTCGGCACCCACAAAGCCGTCGAGCACCGGCAGGTTGAACTCAGCGGCGTCAGAGATAGCCTTCAAAGCTCCAAACTCAACTCCGCGCGCCAGTGCGCCCTGTGCCACAGCTCCGGCTTCCATATCTACAGCGCTCGCGGCATAAGCCTTGGCGAATCGAGCTTTCTGCGCGGCGTCGGCCACGCCGGCGGAAGTCACCAAAATTCCCGCCCCCGCTCCGATCTCCGTGCGCACACCATCGGCCACGTTGATCACCGTCTGTGGCTCGATCACATCGCCAACCCGCAGGGACCCATCCAACGCACCCGCAAACCCAACCGAGATCACGCGGACCGGATTCACTTCTCGAATCATGGCCTCGGTAGCGCGACGGGCGCATTCGGCTCCAATCCCGCCGCAAATCAGAGCCGCATCCGCCCCTTCAAACAGTCGATACCGCCGGCCCTCATGCTCAGTCACGCGGACCGTCCAGCCGCGAACCAGCGCCGCCACCTCGCGTTCCATCGCGGCAACAATGGCAATCCTAATTGGAATTCTAGTTGGGCACATAACCATTCGCCCGGAACCATTCCACCGACCGCCGCAAAGCCCCATCGACCGGCCCGGGACGCCACCCCAATTCCCGCTCAGCTTTCGCCGAACTCACGAACATCATCTTCTGGCCCATGCGGACGGCGTCAATCGTCGCTCGCGGTTCGCGGCCCAGCAGTCGTCCCGTCACCACCTCGTCCACGACTCCGGTAGCTAGCGCAAAAAAGTACGGCAGCTTTACCTTCGGCGACGGCAACCCGGTAATCGCCGCCAGGCGGTCCAGAATCTGCTTCAGCGTAAGATTCTCGCCACCCAATATGTAACGCTCGCCCGATCTTCCCTTCTCTAGCGCCTGGATATGCCCCCGCGCACAGTCGGTCGCATCCACCAGATTCAATCCCGTTTCCACATAAGCCGGGAACTTCCTCTTCAAGAAATCCACCACGATGCGCCCCGTGGGAGTCGGCTTGATATCTCGCTCGCCCACCGGAGTCGAAGGATTCACGATCACCACATCCACTCCAGATTTCGCAGCATCTACTGCCACTTGCTCCGCCATAAATTTCGAGCGCTTGTAATGCCCGATCATGTCGGCCAGTGCGACGGGGCTCATTTCGTCCGCAACTGCGGCATAGTCTGAAGTAAAACCCATGGTCGCGACACTCGACGTGTAAACTACACGCCGGACTCCTTGGTTCCGAGCCGCCTGAAGTAACGACCGCGTCCCCTCGACGTTCGACCGATACATCTCGTCCGGATCTCGCACCCACAACCGGTAATCCGCCGCCACGTGAAATACGACGTCACATCCCGACAGTGCTTTGGCGATCGAAGCCGAGTCACGCAGATCCCCGAGGACGCGATCCGCATTCAGTCCCTCAACATTGCGGAGATCGCTACTGGGCCGCACCAGCAACCGCAAATCCGCTCCCTGGTCGGCTAAAACGCGAGCAACATGGCTACCCAGGAATCCTGTGGCACCGGTGACGAAAGCGTTCAAACGGATGTCTCAGTTCCCAAGGTTTGGCACTGTCTGACGCAACTGTTCGGGCGAATCCTTATTTGCTCTGGAAACCATGATCAGGTCTTCTGTGATGCCTGGCTCGCTTAGAAACGCCCTGCCGAAAACTTTGGGTTCCAGAATCATCACACCACCGCCGAACTCCCTCACGTGCCAAGCAGTCTTTGGATCATCGATCGATGGCTCAGCCACGAACTCTACCTGACCAGACTCTCCATGGAATTTTACGGTGTCACCTTTCCGAATCTGCTCGCCGGTTGTGTAGTTAAACCGCATACTCTTAGAACTGTAGAAGATCAGTCCCCACTCTTCCCCGCCATCACCTTTGAATAAGTCGTCAACGCGATCAGCGGGAAATACTCGCGATACAAGTGATACATCAGATAGAACACGCGCGGGAAGCCGGTTCCGGTGTAGAACTTCTCATCCCATGAACCGTCTTTATTCTGCGTCCGCAAAAGGTATGCCATGCCGCGCGTCACGCATTCGCTGCGCGTGTCGCCGACCGCCAGCAGTCCCATGATCGCCCACGCCGTTTGCGAAACGGTGCTCTCGCCCTGTCCGCGAAGGTTTGGATCGTCATAGGACCCGACCGTCTCGCCCCATCCGCCGTCGGCATTTTGCACCGATCGCATCCACTCCGCCGCCTGCTGCACCATCGGATCGTTACGATCCACACCCATCGCTTCCAATCCGCGCAGTACCTGCATGGTGCCGTAGATGTAGTTCACACCCCAGCGCCCGAACCAGCTTCCATCCGCCTCCTGCTCTTTGCGGACAAATTGAATCGCACGCTTCACCGCAGGATGACTCTGGTCGTATCCATAAGTCGCCAGACACTCCAGAATCCGCCCGGTGATATCCACCGTCGCGGGGTCAAGCATGGCATTGTGATCGGCAAACGGCACGTGCTGAAAGACCATTCGGTCGTTGTCCTTGTCGAATGAAGCCCAGCCACCATTCTTGCACTGCATCGACAGGATCCAATCGATCGCCCGCTGCACCGACTCGCGCTGATAGCGTCCATTGGGATGTTCAACCCGGCTCAAAGCCAGACAGACCATCGCCGTGTCATCCACATCCGGATAAAACTCATTGTTGAACTCGAAGTACCATCCCCCCGGCTCGCCCTTCGGATTCTTGATCTTCCAGTCTCCGGGCTTGCGCACCTGCTTTTGCAGCATCCAATCCGCGCACTTCACCAGCCGCGGATCGTTCGCCGGAACTCCCGCCTCACCCAGAGCAAACAGCGCATACGCCGTATCCCATACCGGAGACTTGCAGGGTTGCATGCGGAACGTGTCGCGATCTTCAATTCCCAATTTCTCAAACTCGTCCATCGCACGAATGAACTGCGGATCGTCCACTGAATATCCCTGGCAGCGCAATGCGATGATCGAGTTCATGATCGAGGGATAAATTCCTCCCAAGCCGTCGCTCATCTCAAAACGTTCCAGCATCCACTTCTGTGCTTTCTTCAATGCCAAAGAGCGTAGCGGACGAATGTGCACTCGCTCGAACCAATGCGTGACCCGGTCCAGACACAGAAAGAAGTTCCGCCACGAGATCGCATTCTTGGACCAATGCAGATGCATTCGCGACTTGTCGCGGCCACCAACAAAAAGCTCTTCTACTCCCATTTCATCGGGGATCTTCTTGAACGGCTTCTTGGCATAGCAAATCGAAAGAGGCACCAGAATGGCGCGCGACCAAGAAGAGATTTCGTAGATATTGAACCAGAACCAGTTTGGAAAGAGCACGATCTCCGGTGGAATCGCGGGCACCGCGTCGTAATCGTACTGCCCGAAAAAACACAGATAGATCTTGGTGAATGTATTGACTTCGGTCACGCCGCCCATGGCAAGAATCCTCTCGCGGGCGCGGCCCAACGCCGGATGATCCGCAGTGAATCCAGCCAGCTTTAATCCGAAATAGGCTTTTACCGAAGCGCTGATGTTCGAAGGACCACCGGCATAGATACTCCATCCGCCATCTTCGTTCTGATGATTCAGGATGTAGCGCGCAGCCTTATCGAAGCGTTCCTGGTTGCCCGTACCAAGCAGCGTGTGCAGCAGAATGTAATCGGATTCAAGGGTAGTGTCGGCTTCGAGCTCACCGCACCAATAACCCTCTTCGTATTGCTGAGAAAAAAGATAGTTGCGTGCCGCGTCGATGCCGACTGCGACCCGGCTGCCCAGGTCGTCAATTTTTCCAAATCGCATCTGCGGCGCAGAGGCCGAATTTTGTCCAGAAATATGAGCCGAACTCAAGGGGGAGGATTTTTCCATTATGTCTCCACAGCAACGGACGCCGGTGCTGCCGCGATCGTCGCCACGATCTCCGGAGGCAGCCCAAACCGCACATTCTCCGGCATAATTTCCAGTTCCTGCACGTCGCCAAAGCCCTGTCCCGCCAGGTACTCCACCACTTCCTGTACCAGGTGCTCAGGAGCCGATGCCCCCGCGGTCAAAGCCACTGTCTTCACGCCATTCAACCACTCCGGTTCAATGTTGTGACAGTCATCAATTAGATGCGCCGGAGTGCCCAAACTTCGCGCGACTTCCACCAGCCTTTTTGAATTCGAGCTGTTGTCCGATCCAACCACCAGAAGCAAATCGGCATCGGAGGCCACGTGCTTCACAGCTACCTGCCGGTTTTCCGTGGCATAGCAAATGTCCTGTGCCGCTGGACCCTTAATATTTGGAAACCGCTTTCGCAGCGCTGCGATAATATCGCGCGTCTCATCCAGGCTCAGCGTAGTCTGGGTTAAATAAGCGACTCGATCGGGATTCGGCAAAGTCACCGAAGCCACTTCTGCCGGCGATCCCACAACCTGCGTCACAAAAGGAGCCTCACCCAACGTCCCGATCACCTCATCATGATCGCGATGACCGATCAGAATCAGCGAGTACCCTTCCTTGGCAAATTTCACCGCCTCGACGTGCACCTTGGTGACCAGCGGACAGGTAGCATCAATCACCCGCAACTTCCGCCGCTTGCTATGCTCGCGCACTTCCGGAGAAACTCCGTGGGCACTGTAGATAACGCGTTCGCCCTCGGGCACTTCGTCGACGCTGTCGACAAAAATCGCGCCCTTCTGCTGCAACTCTTCCACCACAAAGCGATTGTGGACGATCTCTTTACGGACGTAAATCGGCCGTCCAAATGCCTCCAGCGCTATCCGGACAATATCAATCGCCCGCACCACGCCCGCGCAGAATCCCCGCGGCTTCAACAGCAGTAAGGTCTTAGTCTCAGACAAATGCCATCCCCCTAAAACAATTCTCTACTTGTCGTTCCCACCGGTCCACAAGGCTTAGGGTATCCCTACCCGCTAAACGATGCTAAGAAAGATGCTTCAAGGGTATCGAAAGATGCACCCCAAGGTCAATGTAAGCCTTTGAGGATGTGAGGATTAGCACCGGATGGGGAAAAGCGTAATGCGAACGGCTGAGCGGCATCGGACTTTCTTCACCCATTGGCCCGTAGCATCTGCTCGGCATGTTTCCGCGAGGTCTCCGTCAGCTTGGCTCCCGAAAGCATGCGAGCCACTTCCTCTGTACGCTCTTCACCCGTGATCTGGCGGACAGTAGTCTTAGCCCGCCCTCCGGCCTCGCGTTTCTCAATCACATAATGATGGTCGGCGAAGGTGGCGATCTGCGGCAAGTGAGTTACACACAGCACCTGATTTGCCTTGGAGAGGGTCTTAAGCTTTTTCCCCACAGCCTCGGCGGCACGTCCTCCGATGCCAGTATCGATCTCGTCGAAGACCAAAGTCCGCTGCGCCGCCGCAGACTTCTTTCTAGCCGTCGGATTCGTTCCCGCTTCCACGCTCGCCTTCAGCGCCAGCATCACGCGTGAAAGTTCGCCGCCCGATGCGATCTCCTCCAGCGGACGCAAACTCTCCCCGCTGTTGGTGGCAATTCTATAAATAACCTCATTCACGCCGGACGCCGTCCAATCCCCCTCCGCGTCGCTTTCCTCGACCGCAATGCGGAAGCTGGCGCGCATGGCGAGATCGTTGATCTCCGCCTCCACCAGTTTCTCGAGTTTCTTCGCCGCATCCGACCGCTTGCGTGAAACCGCAGCCGCCACTTTCCGATACGATTCAGCCACAGCCGCCAGTTCCTCTCGCAGTTCCAGCAAAACCTGATCTTTATTCTCCATCGCGGAAAGCTTCTGCCGAACATCCTCGCCGAAAGCAATCGTCTGCTCGAGCGTAGGACCGTACTTCCTTTTCAGCCGATCCAACAAAGCCAACCGTTCTTCGATCTCGGCCAAGCGCTCTGGAGAAGCCTGTATCCCGCCTGCATAGTCGCGTAGCGTCGCGCCAACATCCTCCACGCTGATGCGTGCCGATTCGAGCGCCGCCAGCGCTTCCCCAAACTTGGGTTCGTAACGGACCAATTCTTCGACATGCTTTTGCGCCGCCCGCAGGGTCGAAGATGTCGACGCGTTGCCCTCATACAGAAGGTCGAAAGCATTGATAGCCGCGCCGTAAATCTTCTCGGCATTGGCCAGGACGCGCTTCTCAGCTTCGAGTTGCTCATCTTCGCCCAGCGCGTCCTTTTCCCTTAACCCGGCTTTCATGGGCTGCAGTCGCGCCTCTTCAATCTCGCGCGATTGGAAATTCCATAGATCCAACAGCCGATTGCGGTCCTGCTCGTCCTGTTCCAACTCAGCGATCCGTCCGCGAATGCGCTTCCACCCGCCAAACTTATCGGCAACCTCTTTCAACTCCACTCCCGCATAAGCGTCGAGCAGATCCTGTCGCGCCGCCGCGTTGAAATTCAAAATGGATTCATTCTGCGCGTGGATCACCGCCAGGTGCGGTGCGATCTGCTTCAGCACAGCCACCGTGGCCGCCTGATTATTAACGAAGACTCGTCCCTTGCCGCCCGGAGCGATCTCGCGGCGGAGAATCAGCGAGCCGTCTTCCGCATCGAGACCGTTGGTTTCGAGGATCGTTTCGATGGCGCGGCCGGCAGCCCCGTCGTTCTCAAACACCGCCGCCACAACCGCCCGTTCCGCCCCGGTTCGAATCACATCCGAAGAGGCCTTTTCCCCGAGCAGCAATCCCAGGGCATCAATCAGAATGGACTTCCCCGCCCCGGTTTCGCCAGTCAAAAGATTGAGACCCGGCTCGAATCCTATGACCACGTTGTCGATGACTGCGTAATTTTCGAGTCGAAGTTCGGCCAGCACAAGAATCCTGCGATCTGATCTAAAGCAAGGACGAGCTGCAATTTACGCGCAGCATAGCACAACCAACCAGCCATGCCATGCGAAACAAATTGCACACTTGCAACGTTACCAACATTCCACCCGGATGCACTTCCGATTTTGCCTCGGAACCTGACAGTTCGTGAATATAGCTCGCATGCGATTCTTCCCCCTGATCGCCATCGCATCGGTGATCCTTCTAGCGACTGCTCCGATGTTGGGCCAAGAGCTCCATTGCAAACCTTGCTGGCACAACTTCGGCCAGGTTCCGGTCGGCAGTTCCGCTAACTTCTCGGTTCAACTTTCAAACACCGGAACCAAAACGCTTAAGATCACCGCCAAGTCCGTTCGCGGCAGCGCCTTTTCATTCGGCAAGTTCACTTTACCCGTGACCCTCCAGCCCGGAGCGGCCACGCAATTGCCCATGATTTTCTCTCCGACCGCGTCAGGCGAAACCACCGGCCTTTTCACCCTTACCAGCACCGCTCGCAATGTCTCGCTAAATCTCAAGGCCAATGGATATGGCTCCCACTCCACGACTTCTGAACTGTCTGTCACTCCGGGAACTCTGAACTTCGGCTCCGTGAATGTTGGATCGAGCGCAACTCTGCAAGCCACGCTCAAAGCTTCGAACGGGTCCGTGACCATCTCCTCCGACCAATCGACGAGTTCTGAATACGTCATCCAGGGATTGAACTTGCCGATTACGCTTTCATCCGGACAGAGCGTATCGGTCACGATTCAATTCACTCCCAACCAATCAGGCACCGCTACCGCCAAGGCGGGATTCACCAGCAACGCCGGAGATTCCCCAACCGTCGAACAATTGACCGGCAAAGGCATAGCTCAGACCTCTCACAGCGTCTATCTGACCTGGGATCCGGGACAAGGCACATCCCCGGTGGGATACAACATTTATCGCAGCACCGTGAACGGCGGCTCCTATCAGGAAATCAATACCTCGCTGGATTCATCGACGAACTACACGGACTCAACGGTTGTCTCCGGAACCACCTACTATTACGCCGCTACCGAAGTAAACTCCGAAGGCCAGGAAAGCGGCTACTCGAACATAGCGACGGTGACGATTCCATAACCGGCAAACGTTCCTCAGGAGATCAGATCATCCGCACTGACAGCATTTGACAGCATTGACCGATGCGGTACGCCCGCGGAACCCGTCATCATGCTGGTCTATAATCCAAAGCAGGGACTCTCCTTAAACCGATGCATTTTTCTTCCGTCCTGCTGTTGTTTGTCGGCGGCGAAATCGTTGATCTCGTCCTTCAGACTGGTCCGGTCGCAAAGACGGTCCTGGTCCTGCTCATCGCCTTCAGCGTGCTCTCCTGGGCCGTGATTATTTCCAAGTGGCGCATGATCAGTCGCGCCCGCGTGCAAAGCGGACGCTTCGTTCGGGCCTTTCGAAAAGCGCAGCGTCTCCAGGACATCGCCCCTGTCGCCGATCAATTCCGTCCCAGCCCGTTAGTCGGAGTGTTTGAAGCGGCGGTCGTTGAATTCAAGCGGCAGATGGGAACCACCGGCGGCATTCACAATCCCGTGGCCATTCAACGCGCCATGCAGATCGCGAGCTCCGAAGAGATCACGCGTTTCGAACGCAATGTCCCGTGGCTGGCGATCACGGGTGCGGTCACTCCGTTCATCGGACTGTTCGGCACCGTCTGGGGCATCATCGACGCATTCCACGGCTTGGGCACTGCAGGCGCGGCAACTCTGCGAGCTGTAGCTCCCGGAATCTCTGAAGCTCTGGTCACCACCGCCGCTGGCTTGGCCGCAGCCATCCCGGCTGTAATCGCCTACAACCTGATCATCGGCTCCATCCGCGAAATGGCCTCGCGCAACGACGACTTCGCGCTCGAGATGCTGAATCTGGTGGAGCGTCAACAAGCGCCTCAAACAGCCGAGGTACGGCGCTGATGGCCTTCACCACCGCCAATGGACGTACGCAGACGGCACTCGCCGACATCAATGTGACCCCGTTGGTGGATGTCGTCCTCGTACTCCTGATCATCTTCATGGTAACCGCGCCTGTTCTTCAATCCGGAATCGAAGTCAACGTTCCGCACACTCGCACCGTCAAGGAAATCACCGAAGAGCGCCTCGTAATCAGCATTGACAAATCGCAGAAAGTTTTTTTCGGCAACGATCCCATCAACATCAACCGCATCGCAGCGACCCTGAAACAAAGGGTTCGCGATCCGCAGCATCAATCCATCTATTTGCGTGCCGACGAAGACGTTCCCTTCGGCGCCTTCGCCACCGTGATGGACGCCATCAAGCAGTCGGGCATCAGCAACGTGAGCATCGTTACCCAGCCCCTCAATAGCAGGAATAGCCATGGCGGCCATCAATAATTTCGACGCCTACTCCGACCAGGGACAGCTTAGCCGCCCTCTAGCCTGGTCCTTCGGCTTGCACCTGGCATTCGCCGCCTTCGTGGTGTTCTATGCCGTCTTTGTCAACGGCGTTCGCGGGTCAAGCTGGGGTGCTGGCGGCACTGGTACCGCCATGGGAGCCACTCTGGTAAGCGCGGTTCCCTTGCCCGCCAATCCCGCCGAGACAACGAATGTGCTGGCCACGGAATCCAAAGGGCTCGCGAAGTCTCAGCCCGCGGTACAGGAGAAGGAGCCCGACGCAATTCCGATTCCTGACAAGACTACGAAGACAAAACCAGCACCCGTGAGGACTGCAACCCAGCGCAAAGCCGAAGCCCCGCCGCCCGAATCAAACGAGATTCCTTACGGCGAGGGCGGTCCTGTCAGCGGCCCCTACACCATGAATGCGGGCGCAGCCAAAGGCGGCTTCGGATTCACCGGCAGCGGAGGAGATTTCGGCAGCCAGTTTGGCTGGTACGTCGAAGCCGTACAAAGAAAAGTCACCGAAAATTGGTTGAAGTACGAAGTCGATCCACGGATCACCGATGCCAAGCGCGTCTATCTGACCTTCGACATCGCACGCGACGGCCACCCGTCGAATGTAGAAGTCGAACAGTCGAGCGGTGTACCGTCGCTTGATCAATCGGCTGTCCGGGCGCTGCAACGAATTGATACCTTCGGACCGTTGCCACCAAACTATTCAGGCAGCAAAGTATCTGTAGAGTTTTGGTTCGATTTCAAGCGGTAAAAAGCAAGGGAGCGCAAATTGAGTAACGAGACGAACCGCATCGGTCGAATGATTCTAATCACTACAGCATCATTGTTTTTACTGGCGACAGCCAGTTCCGCTCAAGACTGGATTCGCACTGGCACCGGCCTGGGCATGGAGCGAGTCCGTCTCGCCGCCGCCGACTTCAAGCCCTCGAACTCCGATCCCAAGAACGCCGAACTGCTGAAGACTTTCAACGACGTACTTTGGAACGACCTCGACAACGCCGGGATCTTCGACCTCGTTTCCAAAAGTTTCTATCCGCTGCAAGAGCCCGGACAGCCGTCCGAAGTCACTTTTTCGGCGTGGAATTCTCCGCCGCCCAACACTTCGATGCTCGCCTTCGGCAATCTCGCAGTAGTTGCTGGAAAAGTCACCGTGCAAGGCTGGCTCTACGACGTCAAGAATCAGGCATCACCGCAAGTGCTGGGCAAGCAGTATAACGACAACGCAACCAGCGACGCTGTCCGCGTCATCGCCCACCGCTTCGCAGACGAGATCATCTTCCGTCTTGGTGGAGGGGTGGCCGGAATCGCCGAAACGAAAATTTATTTCGTCAGCAATCGCACCGGCAACAAAGAAATCTGGATGATGGATTACGATGGCGCCAATCAGCAACAACTCACCCATCTAGGCAGCATTTCTCTGTCGCCGCATATTTCGCCCGATGGCTCGCGGCTCGCCTTCAGCGCGGTTGTGAAGAGCAGTTGGGAAATTATGATGTACTCCTTCGACCTAAACCGCATGGTCAGCTTCCCCCGTTTAGGAGGCATGAATTTCTCGCCGTCATGGTCGCCCGATGGCAAGATCGCTTTTTCGTCCTCCCGCAGCGGCTACCCCAACATCTTCGTCATGGATGGCTCCGGAGGAAACGCTCGCCGCCTGACCAACGATAAAGGCCCAGACATCGCTCCAACTTGGAATCGCAAAACTGGCTCTCAGATCGCCTTTGTCAGCGGACGCTCCGGTTTGCCCCAGATCTACACCATGGAATCCGACGGAACCAACCTGCAGCGCCTCACTGATCAGGGCTACGCCGTCTCTCCGAACTGGGCGCCCAACGGACAGTTTCTTACCTTCTCGTGGACGCGCAAATACGGTCCCGGAGAACCCGGTTCCAACGATCTTTATTTGATGGACGTCGCCAGCAAGCAGTGGGTTCAACTCACACACGATGCGGGACGCAACGATTTCCCCTGCTGGTCTCCGGATGGCCGGCATATCGTTTTTCAGTCTCATCGCAACGGCAGCGACCAGATTTGGAGCATGCTCGCCGATGGCACGAACGTAAAGCAATTGACGACCAAGGGAGGCAACACGCAGCCTAACTGGAGTTGGAAATAAAGTTTTGTAGCAGAATCGCGCCTTTCAGGCGTGCCAAAAGAGTAAGCAGTGAAAACAGCTTTAAGCGCCGGGGAAGATTTGAATTCGCGATACTTGAATTAGCGATACCAATGTTAGGGCGGTTTTGCGGCTGGCTGTAAGTGCGCCCTGCCGTGAATCCGCAAATCGCCACCTGCACACGCACAGACAATTGGAGGAATCAGTGAAGCACGCCACGATAACGTCAAGAATTACGCAATGGTGCACTCTGGCCGTTACACTCAGCACCATCATTTTCCTGGGAGCATGCGCCAAGAAAGTCCCGCCACCCCCACCACCAGCGCCGCCCGCGCCAACAGCTCCCACCGCATCGCTGTCGGCCAACCCGAATACTCTCGAGCAGGGTCAATCGACAACCCTGACGTGGCAGACCACGAATGCCTCCGATGTCAGTATCGACGGCATCGGGCCCATTGACTCCAGCGGATCGCGCCAGGTCACTCCGGCGGACTCAACCACGTACCACCTGATCGCCAAGGGATCCGGCGGCACGCAGGATGCCACTGCGCGCGTAACAGTCAATGCAGCGACCGCGGCTCCGCCACCAACATCCAATGCCACCGAAGAGGAACTCTTCTCGCAAAACGTGAAAGACATCTTCTTCGACTACGACAAGTACGATGTCCGCGCCGATCAGCAGGGAGCGCTGCAAGCCGACGCTCAATTCCTGCAGCAGCACGCCAACATCCGCATCACGGTTGAAGGACACTCCGATGAGCGTGGCTCGACCGAATACAACCTGGCGCTGAGCACCAATCGCGCGGACACCGTAAAGAACGCGTTGATCCAGGCTGGTGTGAGCGGCGATCGCGTCAAGACCTTCAGCTATGGAAAAGAAAAACCGTTCTGCACCGAATCAACCGAAAGCTGCTGGCAGCAAAATCGCCGGGGCCACTTCGTCTACGAAAAATAAACCATGTGGCGCGGGCGCCCCCGCCCGCGGGCATGCAGCGAAGCAGATGTAAGCGCGGGCAGATATGCCGCGGCATCAGAATTTGTACGTAACAGGTCAACTATGAACTCAAATCGCATTCAGCTCGTGGCCGCTCTATCCATCGCACTACTCGTTGCGGCAACTCCCGCCCTCGCTGTAAACAAAGATCTCATCGAACTGCAGACTCAGGTCACGCAGCTCCAGCAGCAGATGACCCAGATGAAGCAGTCGTTCGACGAGCGCATGGGCGTGATGAAGAATCTGCTCGAGCAGAACACCGATGCTGCCAATAAAGTCACCACCGCGATCAACGGCCTGCAAGCGTCCATCAACAAACAGCAACAGGATCGCTCCGGACAGGTCGACCAGATCTCCGGCCAGATCCAGGCGCTTAACGACACCATGGACGAGCTCAAAGTCCGCCTCGCCAAGCTGAGCAAGCAATTCGAGGACATGTCAGCCGCGCAGCAATCCATGGCGCAGCAGCAAGCCCAGGCGCAGCAGGCCGCGCAGGCCATCGCGCAAGCTCCTCCGCCGGATGTGCTCTACAACAACGCGCTGCGCGATTACAACGGCGGAAAGAACGATCTCGCCGTTCAGGAATTCAACGACTACATCAAGTTCTACCCCAACACCGATCTGGCCGGGAACGCATATTTCTATTTAGCTGAAATTCAATTCAAAGCCGGGGATTATCAGAAAGCCGCAGCCAGCTACGATTTGGTTCTGCAGAATTTTCCCAGCGGAAACAAAGCTGCAACCGCGCAACTGAAAAAGGGATACGCGCTTCTGGAGCTGGGCAAAGAAGACGAAGGCGCAGAAGAATTGAAGCACGTGATCCAGCGTTATCCGCGCACCACCGAAGCCGCGCAAGCCAGAGAAAGATTACGCAAAGTAGGCCCCGCGCCGAAAGCCCGCTAGTCTGTGGAAATGGAGCACCGGGCGGCCCCTACCCGGCCATCCGCAAGACGTAAAGCTAGTGCCGATCGTTCGGAACGGGCACCGTCACGCCACCCTCAATCTTAGGGATTCCAAAGTGCCCGCCCAGGTGTGACAGGTCGAGCGGACTGATCGACCCAGCCACGGTCACAAAGTTAATCTCATTCGACTTGGCTTGCAGCACGGCGACGTTACTGATCGCATTGTTGTCGAGCCGTACCCAGAGATACGTAACGCTCGCGCCGCCGTCTTTGTCATGCTTGTTCATCAATTGCTTCCAGCCCGCGGCGTTGTATTCATCTTTCACTGCATTCAGCGCCTCCGGATCGTAGCTCCAGGTGCGCGGAAAATGATAGATGTGAACCGATACCCCATTCACGCCCGCGATGACGCGGCGCAGATCCTCGTTGTCCGGATCCATCTTCGAAGCAAACACCAGCATGGAATGATCAAGCGTGAACTCGGTTTTCGACGACGAGCCCTGCCGCAGCGCGTCCATGCCGTGAGGAACAAACTCGTGGTCCTGCGCCTGCATGAACTGCGCCGCAGAGACAATCATTAAAAATGCAACGGCGATACGAAATAATTTCATAGAGAACCTCGATGATTTGAAGGGATACTTTTGAAGGGATACTAAGGCAGAATTCTACGCCACCCGTGAGCCAGCATCTCCATGGCCAGTAAGAACCCGGAGATTCCGAATTAGTTGCATTCCGGTTGGGAAATCAGACACACTGCCTAACGGCCAAGACCAAGTCACACCACATCCGCCGCAATCGCCTTCTCCGCCACCACGCCGCTCGGACGCAGCGTCACCCAATCCGTCTGCACCCTGTCCCAGCCCTGAATCAGGAAGCCATACGACTCAAATAACGCTCGAATTTGTGGCCGCTTCCAGCCCGCAATCTCCTCCAGAATGGGAACCAGCGTCGCCAGCGCGTTATCGCCCAACACGGTTCTTTTCGCGATCTGCGCGACCAGCTTCGATTCGGACACGGCGATGGTGAATCCATCTCGCCGGTTGACCTGCAGCATCACGTGAATGTCGGAACTTCCATCGCCCACAT
The DNA here is from genome assembly GCA_963807725.1 of uncultured Acidobacteriaceae bacterium. Taxonomy (GTDB): domain Bacteria; phylum Acidobacteriota; class Terriglobia; order Terriglobales; family Acidobacteriaceae; genus Acidiflorens. Next base: position 639,118 of record CAWECL010000006.1, on the reverse strand, counting down.
AAACCACGTGATCGGCCGGAATGCCAAGCTGTTCCTCCAACTGATCCAGCCGCGTAACTTTGCCGTAACCTGCCGTCGCGCGCACCAGGCTCTCGATCTGTCCCGTAGCCGTATATTTGAACTCGGTGCCAAAGATATGATCCTCCGGAACAATTCCCTCCAGGGCCGATTGGATCACTTCCACCGGTGACGCGGAAATCACATAGAAGTCAAAATGGAAGCCCTCGATCCGGCGGTCGAGAATCTCATAAATCTGCTTGATATTGTCTTTGAGACGAATGCGTTTCCCCGCCTCGATCAGATCTTCGCGGCGCACGCGCGAATGAAACTCGGGATCATGCAACAGCAGATAGGAGAGTTCGGCGCCCTGCTGAACCAGGTTCAGCTTGGCCATACCTTTGGCCTTGCGCTCGAATTCCTCAACAGAAATTCCCAGCAACTCGCTCAGCACGTAACCCGTATCGTTAAACGTAAGGGTCTGATCGAAGTCGCTGGCAAACAGATATTGTTTCCGAAATTTGTTGGCCATGTTCTATTTTAGATTCAAGACCACGTTAATTGACTATTAAATTTACCTATCCTAGCGATTACAACAACTTGTACGTTACTAGCGAACATGTCCAATCGGAGATGCAGTGTCGGCTCCGCGTCAACCGTTTTTAGCCACACGCGCGCAGGCGAAGCGCCGTTGCCCGCTACGTACTTTCGGCGTACCCTAACTTTGCCATCATTCTGATTTTCACGGGAGAGGCTTGTTCATGACGAAGAGTGCCAGCGATCATCTACGCAATGATGCCGACCGCGGCAAGGGTTCTCAGGAGCCTGACGAGCGCACACAAAGTGGCAACAACTCCATGACCGACCAACTCGGACATCGCAATCCCGATCCCATGCAGGACGGCGCTGACAGTGATTTTCCCGAGCCCGGCTCCAGCCCTGAACACTCGTTCGAAGGAACCTTCAAGAAAAAATAGGGTCGAAAGGATACAGTGGCCAGTGGGCAGTGGTCGGCGATCAGTGACAACTAGCCACTGACCACCGACCACCGCCTTACATCAGTTCCGCCATGCACTTCGTCAGCACTTCCCTGCTGGGACGCACCACCGACTCGGGCAAAGTAGCCAGCGGCTCATCCGTAAGATTCAGCATGTCGATAAAGCTGGGGGCGTTGGCGTTAATATAAAACACGCCCGTCAGCACGTCGCCTTTGGCATGCGATTCCATCAGACGGCTCACCGCCTGCATCTTGTCGGTCGGATCATAATCGCGTTCCAGTTTCTTCAGGCGCAGGCTCGATCCGTCGTGCATCCTAACTTCCAGCGTCGTTCCCGGATCATAATCGACATCGATCTCCTCGAACGCTGGCACAAATCCAATTTCGTTCACTGGCTCTTCGTGCGCCTGTACATATTTGTACGACTTCGTGGAGCCTTCGTGATCGTTGAACGTCACGCAGGGAGAAATCACGTCCAACATGACCGTGCCGCGATGAGCAATCGCCGCCTTCAACATGGCCGCCAGTTGACGTTTATCGCCAGAGAATGACCGCCCCACAAAAGTCGCGCCCAATTGAATCGCCAGAGCGCAAGTATCCACGGGAGGCAGATCGTTCACCACTCCGCTCTTCAATGTCGACCCCAGATCGGCCGTAGCTGAGAACTGTCCCTTCGTCAGACCGTAGCAACCATTGTCTTCGATGATGTAAATCATCGGAAGATTGCGCCGCATCAGATGGATAAACTGTCCTGCACCGATTGAAACCGTATCGCCGTCGCCACTGATGCCCAGGGCCAGCAATGTTTTATTCGCCAGCAACGTGCCGGTCGCGACCGAAGGCATGCGCCCGTGCACCGAATTGAAAGCGTGCGCGCGATTCATAAAATAAGCCGGGGTCTTCGACGAACATCCGATCCCGCTCAGCTTGGCCAGCCGCTCCGGCTGCACTCCCATCTCATACATGGCGTCGATAATGCGTTCTGAAATTGCGTTGTGCCCGCAGCCCGCGCACAGCGTCGTCTTGCCTCCGCGATAATCGAGCACTTGAAGCCCGACGCGATTTGTCTTCGGCGCCGGAGCGGGAGCCGGAGTGTTCGTGGTGGTCGCCATCTTAGTTGCCCTCCATCATCATGAGCTCGTCGGTAACTGAACGCGCATCAATCGGCAATCCGTGGATGTGGCAGATCGATCGCAAACGCGGCGTCAATTCCGCCTTGATATCGAGCTTGAGCAAGCTCGCCATCTGTCCGTCGCGATTCTGTTCCACCACGTAGACCCGATCGTGATTCGCAATAAAGTCGTGGACCTCCCGCGTGAACGGATACGCGCGCACGCGTATGTAATCCGTTTCGACGTTGTACTCGTGCGATAACTGGTCGCGCGATTCGGCGATCGCCCAATGCGTCGTGCCATAAGCCAGAATGCCGATCTTCGAAGTTCCGTCGGCAATTACTTCGGGACGCGGTACAAACGACCGTGCCGTCTGGAACTTTTTATTCAGCCGTTCCATCCCCCGCTCGAAATCATCCGGACGCTCGGTGTACTGCGCCTTTTCGTTGTGTCCGCTGCCGCGGGTGAAATATGCGGCCAGCGGATTCCCATTGCCCGGCAGCGTGCGGTAAGGAATGCCATCGCCATCCACATCTTTGTAACGCGCAAATCCGCCCAGCTTTGCGAGGTCGGCGTTACTCAAAACCTTTCCGCGATCAATCGGCTTCTCTGGATACGTAAACGGATCCGCCATCCAGTTATTCATTCCCAAATCCAGATCCGACATGACAAAGATCGGCGTTTGAAAATGTTCGGCTAGATCGAACGCGTCCATGGCCATCGAGAAGCATTCGCTCACCGACGCCGGAAACAGCATGATGTGCTTGGTGTCGCCGTGACTGAGGAACGCGACGGCCAGCAGATCGCCCTGTGAAGTACGCGTCGGCAGTCCCGTCGAAGGACCGACGCGCTGAATGTCCCAGATAACGGCGGGAACTTCTGCGTAATATGCGAGCCCAGCAAACTCGGCCATCAGTGAAATTCCAGGGCCGGCTGTAGCCGTCATCGCTCGCGCGCCCGCCCACGAAGCTCCCAGCACCATCCCGACCGCGGCCAACTCGTCTTCCGCCTGCACCACGGCGAAAGTCGCTTTGCCGTCCGCGCCGACGCGGTATTCCTTCAAATAGTCGATCAGCGTTTCCACCAGCGACGACGAGGGGGTAATCGGATACCACGTCACCACCGTGACCCCGGCAAACATGCATCCCATCGCCGCCGCGGAGTTGCCGTCGACGATGATCTTGCCTTGATTCTTGTTCATGCGCTGAATGTAAAACGGATCGCGCTTCTTCAAATTTGCGGCTGCGTAATCGAATCCGGCCTTGGCTGCGCCCAGATTCAAATTCGCCGCTTTCACCTTGGTCGCGAACTGCCGGCTAATCGCCTTTTCGATCTCGGCAAATTCAATCTCCAGCAACTGTGCCGCGACTCCCACGTAAATCATGTTCTTGATCAGCTTGCGCAGCTTGGCTTCCGGACATGCCGCCGCCACCAGTTTGTCGTACGGCACAGCGTAAAAAATCAGGTCGTCGCGCAGCTTATCGAGCGCCAACGGTTCGTCGTACAGCACGGCGGCGCCCGGAGCCAGAGTCTTCACGTCATCCTGTGCCGTCTCGGCGTTCATCGCAACCAGCAGATCAATTTCTTTCTTGCGCGCGATGTAACCGTCTTTATTGGCGCGGATCGTGTACCAGGTCGGCAAGCCGGCAATATTCGAGGGGAAAAGGTTCTTGCCCGAGATGGGCACGCCCATCTGGAAAATACTGCGCAACAAAACTGTGTTGGAACTCTGCGATCCTGAGCCATTCACGGTCGCAACCTGAATGCTCATGTCGTTAATAACCCGCTTGCGCCCCAACTCGCCTGACGACTCCTGGGGCACGATATCGGTAGTGGCCATCCCTGCACCTTTCTGGTCTAAACCATACAAACTGCAAATCGCTGCGAATGACAAACCTTGGCAAACCCCGCGAACCGTGAGTTTTTCCAAGAAGTGAAAACCCTACATTATACGCGCCCGACGTGCGTGCAAGCGGAACCGGAACTCCATCTGCAACTCTCCTCAACTGCACAAACTCGCAAACGTGCGACCAACAAGAAAATGACAGAGTCTTGACCAAAGCATGACAAGCCTTAAACCAGATCGGCCTACCTTCAGTCTTGCGGTGACTCCAGATCCGGGGGACTGAAGCACCGACAAATCATTAAAAGAAGTGGAGTTCACAAATGACACAAGAGAATCTCGTCCCGACCGCAGCTTCCGAACCAACCGAGTCTTCCAACCAGAAGGGCGTCAAGCGCCGCTCCTTCCTCAAGGGCCTGGGCGTAGCTGGAGCGGCCCTGTCGGCCGGTTCCGTGCTGGCGACCATGACCGAAAGCGAAGCCCACGCGCAGTCTCCAAGAAATCTCACGCCTAGCGACGCGGCCATCCTGCGATTCCTGGCCGCAGCTGAGTTGATTGAGACTGACTTGTGGCAGCAATATGCCGAACTCGGCGGACTCACCTCCGTAAAACCGAACACTTACCAGAAGGCTTTTCTACGTCTCGACGGCGATGGTATGCAGTACATCACCAGCAACACGTTGGACGAACTCAGCCATGCGCAATTTCTGAATGCCTACTTGCTCTCAAAGGGGGCCGAGCCGGTCGATCTCGACGCCTTCCGCACTTTGCCCAGCAGCCAAGCCACCGGCGCCCAGCAAATCGGACGCCTCACCAACCTGATGAATCTCACCGTCGACACTAGCTGGTACACCCGCTATCGGAGCACGGACAATCCAGATTTGGGCGGCACTTTTCCGCAGGCGATCAACTTGGTCAACTTGCCGGCCATTCCTCGCACCGACGATGATTTCGCACCGGCCGACCACATCCAGGCCATCGCCAACACCGCAGCTTTTCACTTCGGCACGATCGAGCAAGGCGGCAGCACGCTGTATTCAGCCATGGCGCAAAAGTGCAGCAATCTGGAAGTCCTGCGTATCGTCGCCAGCATCGGCGGAGACGAAGTAGCTCATTTTCTGGAGTGGGTGGACTTCGCCGGTAATGGAGTGCAGGCGCCGGTCGCACCCTTCACCGATCCCACCAACGGCCTCGTCTTCCCGGATTTCAACGCCACCGGCAACCCCTTGCTGCAGACGAACCTGATCTTCCCCGTTCCCTGCGAATTCATCAGCCCGAATCTGCCGCGCTGCGCTGTGATTCGCCCGACCAATCCAAAAGGAATCGCCATGGGAGTGGTCAACTTCCTGCTGGCGATGAACCTTTTTGACGGTCAGACGCCGGCGTTCTTCAAGGCGCTAACCACCCTGGCGAAACAGGCAGACGCCGCGGGACGCGGATTCTAACTGCTGCGAACCATTAGCGTGTAGATTGCTCCCACGGGTGCCGTGCTTGCGATAAACAGGTCGCGGCGCCCGCTTTTTATCAAGTTATTACAGTGTCGAGAGAGTTGCCACGTTCAAGGAGCACTTATGTTTGAAGGATTATTTCAGCCCACGCATCTTCTGATCATTTTCGCGATCGCCCTACTAGTATTTGGACCGAAGAAACTCCCAGAACTAGGTAAAGGAATCGGAGACGGTATCCGCGGTTTCAAAAACGCCCTGAAAGCCCCCGAGGAAACATCCGAGAAACCAGCTGGGGACTAATGCCGCATTCGATTTTGATGTGCCGATCACTCGTGTCGTGACGGGCTATGCCGCGTCCGTGGAAGGGCCCGGGTTCAACCGCTGAGGTCAACCGCAGCCTCATAACTGTAGTACCCACGGCAGACTGCGGCGTTTCGGTCATAATGGAGTATGACCGGAGCATCGAACCTGGATTCAACCGTCTGCAAAGTGGCCCTCCTGGGCCTTGGTACCGTCGGAACTTCGGTGGCCAGAATTCTTTGCGAGCGCAGCAACCCTCATCTGCGCTTGACCCACGTGCTCAATCGCAACATCGCGGGCAAGAAAGCCGACTGGCTCCCCGTCTCCGTTCAACGCACCGAAAAGATCGAGGACATCCTCTCCTCTGACGCAGATATCGTAGTCGAGGTGATGGGCGGACTTCAGCCCAGCGAAGACTGGGTTCGTCGCGCGCTCCAGTCGGGCAAGTCTGTCGTCACCGCGAACAAGCAGCTGATCGCTCGCTGCGGCCCGGAACTGACCATCCTCGCGCGCGATATGAAGCAGCAAATCCACTTCGGTGCCTCGGTAGCCGGAGGGGTGCCAGTAATTTCCGGATTGCAGGATGGACTCGCCGGAGACGACCTCTTCAAGATTCGCGGCATTCTCAACGGCACCTGCAACTATATCCTCAGCCAGATTGAAACCACCGGAATGCCGTTCGCGAGCGCTGTGAAAGAAGCGCAAAAACTCGGCTTCGCCGAAGCCGATCCTACTGAAGACATCGACGGCCTCGACGCCCGCGCTAAACTAGCGATTCTGGCGCGAGTCGGACTACACTGCAGCGTTAGCACAGATAAAATCGTGGCGCGTACGATTTCGGCCATCGACTCCGTAGATTTCGAGTACGCCAACCAGCTCGGTTGCACTATCCGCCAAATTTCGTGGACTGAATTGAAAGCCGAAAGCAACGCCTTATTCGCGGCCGTTCAACCCGCGCTGGTCGAACTCTCATCCCCTCTAGCGCGCGTGGAAGGCAGCCAAAATCTCGTGGTAGCCACAGGAAAATACGGTGGCGAAACCGTCTTCGGCGGCCACGGAGCCGGAGGACATCCCACCGCCGTAGCCGTTGTCTCCGACATTCTGGCGATCGTTCGCTCCAAGCAATGCGCGGTCACCGCCGCCGGACAACCCGCCGTGCAGACCCCAACCGTCACCGCCGACATCAGCACCAAACACTATCTGCGTTTTCTCGTAAAGGACCGTCCCGGCATCATCGCCAGCCTGGCCACCATTCTTTCCCACTACCACATCAACATCGACGCAGTCGTGCAGAAACCAGGCTGCGAGAAATCGCACCTGCCCTTTTTGATTACGCTCGAGGAATGCAACTCTGCTCTGGTAGAACAGGCGTTACGACAAATCAATGCTCTGGATTTCCAGGTACAGCCGTGTTTGCATTTGCCGATTCTGTAGCCCGATCAGCTCACCCCGAATCAGTTCATCCAAGGATTAACCAGCGGAATTTTGGCATCTTCAAAGTGGGCCGTATTCCGAGTGACCAGCGTAGCGTGCTGCGCGAGCACAATTCCCGCAATCATCGTGTCGCGTAGATTCCCCGGCCGCCCTTTTTTTTGCCGAGCCGCCATCAGATCGCTGGACAGTTCAGCAGCCGCAGTATCGAATGCAGCAACGCGCTGATCAATTTTTTCGAGAAGTTCGTCAAATGCCTCGGTCAGCAAAGTTCGCCTGCGCCCCGCCGCAAGAGTCTGAAGACCAAATCGAATTTCGAGAACCGTCACCGCCGAAGTCCATACCGACGTACGCGGTTGGCGATCCAGCCAATCGACAACGTGCCGCTCTGGAGTTTGGCGCATCAGCGCCGAAAGCACATTAGTATCTAGAATGACCATGGCTCCGCGCACTGACTGGAGATCATTGGCTGGCGATTTCTATCAAGAGCTCATCCCCCAAAATCGAAAGGGGTAACCGTGTGTCCCCGCAGCTCCGGGATATCGGTCTCGAGACCAGCTCTAGAAAACAAGCCGGCGATTTCCTTCCCCAGCCCGCCGCTTGGAACAGACTCCTCAACAGCAGCATTACGAAGAATATCCCGCACTTCCTCTTCCATGCTGCGGCCGTTGCGCCGTGCACGGCGTCGCAGTCGATCCTTCACTGTATTTTCGATATTGCGAACGACAAGTTGGGCCATAGAATTTCCAGAAATACGATATCATGATATCACTTTGACCAATTGCAGTCCACCGGAATGCAGACGCACCGCCGCCTTGCAAGCCTATGGAAAGGTGGGGTTCACGAAGGAACAGTTCGGCAAGTCAGATCGATTGCTTTAGCCTAGGCTTCCGCCTGAAAGAACTGGGCCATGTTCCTGAACTTCTGATACCGCGCCTCCAGCAGAGCGGCGACAGGCGTTTGCCGAATCGCGCCGAGATGCTGTTGCAACGCCGCATCCAGCAACTCTGCAGCCTGCGCGTGATCGGTATGGGCGCCGCCGGCAGGTTCGGGGATAATCCCATCAATGCAACCGAGTTGATTAAGATCTTTGGCCGTAATTTTCATCGCTTCGGCGGCCAGATCTTTCTTGCTGGCATCGCGCCACATAATCGACGCACAGCCCTCCGGAGAAATCACCGAGTAGACCGAGTTTTCCATCATCAACACGCGATCAGCCACGGCAATCGCCAGCGCGCCGCCGCTGCCGCCGACACCAATCACGGTCGCGACGATTGGCACTTCGAGCCGCGCCATCTCCAGCAAGTTGCGCGCGATGGCTTCACCCTGGCCGCGTTCTTCGGCATGCAATCCGGGATAAGCGCCGTCCGTATCCACGAAGGTAAATATCGGACGCTTGAATTTCTCCGCAATCTTCATGACGCGGAGCGCTTTACGATAGCCTTCCGGATGCGGCATACCAAAGTTTCGATACACCCGTTGTTTCGCGTCGCGCGCTTTCTGCTGCCCAATAATGACAACTTCCTCACCGTGAAAACGCGCCATGCCGCAAACAATCGCCGGGTCATCGCGGAATCCGCGATCGCCGTGAATCTCGCTCCAGTCGGTGAAAATGCGCTCGACGTAATCCAGCGTGTAAGGGCGCTGCGGATGCCGCGCCAGTTCCGTGCGCTCCCAGGCGTTCAGGTGCGAAGAAATTTCGCGGCGCAGATCATTGACCCGGTCGTGCAATTGCTGAATCTGGCGAAGTGTCTCCGGGTTCTGTCCCTCGACCGACTGCAGGCGGGTGATTTGCTCCTCGATTTTTGCCAGTTCCTGTTGCGCTTTTAATCCAGAATCCATCTTGATAACGTTCCCATTCCTTCGGGTATGATGCGCTTCCACAATCGAAAGCATGAAGTCGGTACCGGCGATCACGGAATTGCCCGTGCCGTTGGATGCGCCGTTGCTTCCGCCATTTGTCGCGCCGATTGTCGAAGGAGCGACAGTGCTTTGATCTGTCTTTTCTACCCGCTTTATTTTCGCCCGTCTCATCGCCCGGATCTGCAATCCCGCATCCTTACCCTTCGAGCCATCAACTGATGACGCGCACGCTTCCGCGCCCACACAACTGCTCCACGCGACCCAAAAAACCACGGTCCGGCATCACATTATAGCCTTCGGCTTCCATCACCACCATGAAATCACCGTCGCGTTCCACGTCGAACAAGACTTTCGCTTCGCCTCTGTGTTCACTGCAGAGAATATGCAGCGCATCGACTGTCCCGTCGGTCGCGCTCCCCAAAGGAATTCTTATGCGAAGCGCCTTAGGCAGCGGCACACGAGCTTCGTCGAGTGGAATAATTTCGTTCGCTGTGACCTTCGGATTCGCACCTTCTTCAATACGAACGCCACCGCGAATCAGCACTGGAACTTCAAGTTTCACTTTCTCAGCTAGCTTCTTATAAGCCTCGGGAAAAACCAGCAACTCCACCTTCCCCGACATGTCTTCCAGCGACGCCTGCGCCCACAACTCCCCACGTCGAGATTTCGCCACGCGCAATCCGGAAATCAAACCAGCCGTCGTGATGTTCTCATCCTTCGCGGTCGACTTCTTCATCGCGGAAATATCTTCCGTCGAGAGCGCGTTCAAATCCGTGAGCTTTTCTTTGTATTTCTCCATCGGGTGCCCGGTAATGAAGAATCCGAGGATTTCCTTCTCCGCCGCCAATCGCGTGTGCTCATCCCAATCGGGAGTGTTCGGAAGCGAGTCGCTAGCTTGTTGCGCGGTTTCATCTTCAAACACGCCAAACAACCCGTGCTGTCCGGACTCCGCGTCGCGTTGCGCTTTCTGCGCGTGTTCGATCGCCGTATCGAGTGCTTGCATGAGCTGCGCTCGTCTCCCAAAACAATCCATCGCGCCGCTCTTGATGAGCGATTCGAGCACGCGCTTATTCAGCAACCGCAGATCCACTTCTTCGCAGAATTCATAGAACGATTTGAAAGTCCGGCCCAGCTTCTTTCGCGCCGCCACAATCGATTCAATCGCGTTCCCACCCACGTTCTTCACTGCCGCCAGCCCGAAGCGAATCGCCGCGCCATGCGGAGTAAAATTCGCGTCGCTCACATTGATATCCGGCGGCTCGACCGCAATCCCCATCTCGCGACACTCGTTGATGTACTTCACCACGCTGTCCGTGTCTCCGGTGATCGAGGTCAGCAACGCGGCCATGAAATCGACCGGATGATGCGTCTTCAAATAGGCGGTGTGATAAGCCAGCAACGCGTAGGCGGCCGAGTGCGACTTGTTGAATCCGTAGCCAGCAAACTGCGCCATCAAATCGAAAATCTTCTCGATTTTTTTGGCCGGGAACCCACGCTGCGTCGCTCCCTGCACAAAGCGTTCGCGCTGTGCTGCCATTTCTTCGGGCTTTTTCTTGCCCATCGCGCGCCGCAGCAGGTCAGCTTCCCCCAGCGAGTAGCCGGCAATCTTATTAGCCGCCTGCATCACTTGTTCCTGATAAACGAATACGCCGAGCGTCTCTTCCAGGATTTCTTTTAGCTCCGGCAGATCGTACTCAATCTTTCGGCGCCCGTGCTTGCGCTCGATGAAGTCGTCGATCATGGCCATCGGCCCGGGTCGATACAGCGCATTCAAAGCGGTAAGATGTTCGATCGAGTTCGGTTGATAGCGCCGCAAAACGTCGCGCATGCCCGACGATTCGAACTGGAACACGCCCGACGTCAATCCCTTATGAAAAACTTTCTCGTACGTTGTGTGGTCTTCAAGCGGAATGTCGTCCAGCTTCAGACTCACTCCCTTTTGCGCCAGCAACTTCACCGTGTCATCGAGAATGGTGAGCGTCGTCAACCCTAGAAAATCCATCTTCAACAGTCCCATCTTCTCGATGGCATTCATGTCGAAGGCGGTAACGATTTCTTCGTTCTTCGTTTTGTGCAGAGGCACCAGATCTGTCAGCGGACGCGGTGAGATCACCACGCCTGCCGCATGCACGCCAGAATTCCGCACCAGTCCTTCCAGCTTCAGAGCCGTGTCCATCAACTGCCGCACTTGTGGATCTTTCTGATATGCATCTTGCAGCGCAGCCGATTCCGTTAGCGCATCTTTTAACTTGATGTTCAGCGTGGTCGGCACCATCTTGGCGATGCGGTCTACATCGCTGTATGGCATATCCATGGCGCGTCCGACGTCTTTGATCGCAGCTTTCGCCGCCATCGTGCCGAACGTAATAATCTGCGCCACATTTTCGCGTCCGTATTTACGCGTGACATACTCGATCACTTCGCCGCGCCGGTTCATGCAGAAATCAATGTCGATATCCGGCATTGAGATTCGTTCAGGATTCAAAAACCGTTCAAACAGAAGCTCGTGCTGCAACGGATCGATGTCGGTAATGCCCAATGAATACGCGACCATTGAACCCGCGGCCGATCCCCGTCCCGGCCCCACCGGGATACCGCATTCGCGCGCGTAGCGGATGAAATCCCAGACGATTAAGAAATATCCGGAGAACTTCATCTGCTGAATAATGGCCAGTTCGCGGGTCACCCTCTGCTCGTATTCCGACAGTGAATGTTTGAGCCTCCCCGCACTCGACGCAGTCCGAAGCGGCTCGAGTCTACGCGCGAATCCCTGGCGGGAAACATGCTCGAAGTAACTGTCCAGCGTGAATCCGTCAGGAACATCGAAGTGCGGAAACGGACTCGGCACTTTTTCCAGCCGAAGACTGCATCGCTCGGCAATCGCCATCGTGCGCGACAACACCTGCGGCGCGTCCTTGAAAACACGCAGCATTTCATCGCCGTTCTTGACGAAGAACTGATTGCCCTCAAACTTCATCCGGTTGGTTTCGTGGATCGACTTGCCGGTCTGAATGCAGAGCATCACATCTTGCGCATGCGAGTCGTCTTCGCAAAGGTAGTGGCTATCGTTGGTCGCCACCATCTGCATTCCGAGGTCTTTTTCCAACTGGAACAGTCCCGAATGAATGCGGTGCTCCATTTCCAGACCCTGATCCTGAATCTCGAGAAAGAAATTCTCTTTGCCAAAAAGATCGCGATAGAACCCGGCGGCCGCGCGCGCTGCGTCGTAATTCCCTTCCGTCAAACGCTCCGCCACTTCGCCTTTCAAGCATCCGGAAAGCCCGATTAGCCCCTTTGAGTGCTCCGCCAGAAATGCTTTGCTCACGCGAGGCTTGTAGTAGAAGCCACGTAGCGAGGCCTCCGAGGTGATCTTCACCAAATTGCGATAACCCTCTTCATTTTCGGCCAGCACGAGAAGATGGTTGTAGGTGTCACCGTCCGGAGGAGTACGCGTGATGACGTGATCGTCTTTTTTACAGATGTAGAGCTCGCATCCGACGATCGGTTTCACGCCGACTTTGTGCGCCGCATTCACAAAATGCACTGCGCCAAAAATGTTGCCGTGGTCGGTCATGGCAACCGCCGGCATGCCGAGTTCATGAACCCGCTCAACCAGTTTGTCGACGTCGCAAGCGCCGTCCAGCAGGGAGTAATCGCTATGCAAATGCAGATGGACGAATTCAGTATGGGTCATGAAAATTTTTAAGTGAGCACTCCACTGCCCGGCCGTTGGCTGGTCGGCCGATGACTTCATTCTAATGGCTGGAAAGAATGGCGCAACGCCTGAAACTGGTGCAGTTCGCGCAGCGTGAAATTGCGCAAAGTCGAGATCCTTAATTCATAATCCTCAGCGACAGCGCCGGCCCCGGCACCTGGAACTCCACGCCGCGATCATCGTTAATTTTGACGGTTGCAGGAATATCCAATTGCGCCAGCGGAATTTTCTTAGCCGCCGAATCGTTGAGCACCCAGAGCGTCCCGCCCGAGATCGCGTAGTTATGCACTTCCTCAACATGCTGATCGCGGAAAACCAGCGCCGTCGCCGGTTCCTGCGTCTTCGGATGATTGCGCGCTTCGGCATCGGCTTGCAGTCGATCAATCTTTCCGCTCAAAGTCTGCACGTCGCGCTGCAGTCCACTATCTTCGCGATACGGACCGGGATAACTTTCGCTGGCATACGCATCCGCTGTCGGTTGGTTATCGTTCTGATAATCGTCGTTCTGATAATCGCTCACATAATCGGAGGAATACGGGTACCACGGGTAGTAGCCTGCATACGGATAAAATCCATACGGATAATAGCGGCCGTTGATGAAGACGCGACGACGGTTGGAGGAACTGCGGAACTGACGCCCCGCTTGTACGCGAACGCCGGAACGAACGTTGGAACGAACGTCGGACCGAAGGCCCAAGCGAACGCCTGAACGAACGCCTGAACTGGGGGCGAAACTTCCGCCGTGAAACGATCCTGAGCTGTGGAACGGTCCAGAGTGGAACGACCCAGAAGAGTGGGAAGCAAATCCGCCGCCTGAAACCGCATGCCCCCCGCCGCCGCGTTGTGCCCACACGGGCAGCGAAAGCAGAATCAGGCTAAACGTCGCTCTGTAAATCCAGCGCCGCATGGCTTGATTATAGTCCAGTTTGGACTCGATTGAAGGTCAAGAAATGTAACGGGAAACCAGGCAATTTGCTGAACGGAGTCCGCTTGCATTCTCCGAAACGCGATTCCGCTTTACTTACCCTTCTTTCCCGATTTCGCCTTGGCTTTAGGTGCTGGTTTCGTCGTCTTGGCGGATTTAGCGGGTTTCACTTTCGCCTTCACTGGTGCAACCTTAGCGGGTGCGGCCGCCTTCACTGGAGCAACCACAGTTTTCGCCGCCATCGCGTTTTTTGCGGGAGGAGGAGTCTTTGCCAATGGAGCCGGCTTTTCCTTTTTGCCCGCGCTCGCAGCAGTAACGGCTGCGCCCTTGGGCGCAACTGCCACAGCGACGGGAGCAGCCACAGGCATTGCTGCCGCAGCTTTCCCTTTACCCTTACCCTTCCCGGCGGCCTTCGCCGCGTTCGCAGCGCAGCGCGTCAGCATTCGCGGCAGCAGCCGCAGCCGCAGCCTTAGCTCCTCTACCGCGCTTTGCCGGCGGAGGCGGAGGTGGTGGCGGAGGCGGTGGCGCCAGCGGCTTCAAATATTTCAGCGTTTCCGTCCGCGAGCGCAGCTTGCCGTCTAACAAAAGCAAGAACACATCGTGCGCAATCTTCGGATACTCCGGCATCTGCGGCGTGATATGCAGTTCCGTCATTTCCAGCAACGGAACCTTTTGCTGCACCAGTCGCCATTTGGTAAAGAAATTCTTGATCTTCTGTTGCACCGACTGCTGCCGCGCCGTGATCGCCAGAAACAAAATCATCTCCGGACGCGCCGACGACAACAATTGCCACGTCCGCGCGGGAGTGGCCGCCTCTTTGCCCATCAATCTTTTTGCCAGCGTATGGGCGTTCGCTTCTAAATCTTTCCAGGCCTCGACCAGATCCTTGCGCGGAATCGCCCGCCGCAGATCAGAAATATCTTTATCGCCGAGCCGCTCCGTCAGAAAGAACAGCACCGCCGGCGCAACCTCTGGCGTATACCCCAGCTCGTTCATCTGCTGACGCGTCTTCACCAGCGAGCCCAGGCCAGCCGTATCCACTTTGGCTGAACTCCAGTGCGCATTCAGCACCTTCAGCCATCCCTCTTTTTCGTAGGCCTTCAGAACGCCCAGCGCGTCGTCCTCATAAGCCAACTGCTCGATCTCGTATCCGATGCTTGCAGTGCGTATGTACTCGATGTATCCATTTTCTTTCCCGGATTCATAACGCGCCTGCGTGCGCTCTTCAAGCGGCCAATGAAAGCGCGTCGTGAAACGTGTCGCGCGAATCATCCGTGAGGGATCTTCCAGAAACGCGTAGTTATGCAGGACGCGAATTACCTTCGCTTCAATATCCGCTACTCCATTGAACGGATCCATCAACAGCCCGCGCGATCCCTCATTCATGGAAAGCGCCATCGCGTTGACCGTAAAATCGCGGCGTCGCAAATCTTCAATAATCGTTGCCGGAGCCATTTGCGGAGGTCTGCCCGGCTTGTCGTAATGCTCCGAGCGCGCCATCGCAATCTCAGCCCTCACCCCGCCCGGTAGGGTCAGCAGCAAAGACCGCGTTTCGTTGTCAGCGTCGCCGACAACCGCTCCCGCCTTCTCCAGATCTTTCTGCAGCTTCAGCGCATTGCCCTGAACGGTAAAATCAAGATCGCGGATCGGGAAGCCGGTAATGACGTCGCGGATGGCGCCGCCTGTGAGGTAGAGATTCATCCCCGCCGCCTTGGCGGCGTCTTGGACGAGGATTATTGCCTTCTGTTGGTCCGGCGAGAGCCGGGTTTCCAATGTATATATGTAATCGGCCATGCCTTCCTAGTCGCCTTGCGCTTTGGCAGCCTCACATCGCTGCGCCGGGGCGTTATTCACAAGATTTCCACAGGGGCCCGGTCGAAACTCGGTGAGCTCTTCGCAGGCATAATCTAACTCTCTCTAGACATTAGACTTATACCGTAAGCCCACACTTTCAGCAAACTGTAGAAAATAACACAAGGTTTACCGTTTGGCTACTGCGAAGGCACAATCTGTCCGAATTAGCCAATAAGGTGCGAGAATCCAACGAGCTAGGGTGTCTGTGGAGCGGACACTCCTGTCCGCTGCCGTTTGACGTAGATTTGACTTTAGGGTTTTGATTTTGATTCTGACTCGGCACTTCTAAACAACCCGAACATGCCCTCAACTCACAAGAAAGTAATCGTGCGGAAACACGACCGCGACTCCATCAGCGGCTACGTAGCCCCCGCCAACTTTGTAGTCGAAGGCAAACTCGAACTTCTAAACACTTCCGGCAATGTAGTTGCCATCGATCTGCGCGATATCAAGGCTGTTTATTTCGTCCGCGAGTTTTCCGATACCGATTTAATGATCCGCAAAACCTTCACCACCCGTCCCCGAACCGAAGGCCTGTGGGTGCGCCTCAAATTTAAAGATAGCGAGATCATCGAAGGCATCCTGCCCAATGACCTCACCCAGAATCCCGACGAAGGATTCTTACTGAACCCTCCCGACCTCCGCTCCAACACGCAAAGAGTCTTCGTTCCGAAAGAAGCCCTGAGTTCCCTAATCGTCTTGGCAGTAATCGGATCATCCAATCGGCGCAGAAGAGGCGGCCAGCCCGACACGAGACAGGTCACGCTCTTCGAGCAATAACAACTACCCGTCAGAGCACTCCGAAGCTGCGATCCTAAGCGCGCACGCCCTGCGCATTTCCCTTCCGCGCTACAATTCCCGTGGATCACCATGACACTAGCCGAAATCGCCACCGCCCTGAATGCCACGCTCGACAACGCTTCTCCCACCACCGAAATCACCGGACTCTCCGGCATCGAGCAAGCGCAAGAAGGCCAGTTAACCTTCGTCTCCAATCCCAAATACAACGCTGCCGCCAAAATAACCAAAGCCTCCGCCGTCATCGTCTCCGAGAGCTTCCCCGCCCTCTCCACCGGAATGCTGCGCAGCAACAACCCTTATCTGGCCTGGGCCAAGGCGCTCGAACTCTTCTACCATCCGCCGCACTACGCTCCCGGAATCCACTCCACCGCCGTCATCCATCACACCGCAAAAATCGGCAAGCACTCCCACGTCGGCGCCTACGTGGTCATCGACGAAGACGTCATCATCGGAGACAACGCCGTCCTGCTCCCGCACACGGTCATCTATCGCGGAGCCACCATCGGCAACAATTTCTTCGCCCACGCTCACGCCGTAGTCCGGGAGTTCTGTCAGCTGGGCGACAACGTCCTCCTCCAAAATGGAGCCATCGTAGGCTCCGACGGCTTCGGCTTCGCCAAAGACGAAAACGGCCACTGGCACAAAATCGTCCAATCCGGAAATGTCGTAGTCGAGAGCGACGCCGAGATCCAGGCCAACGCCTGCATCGATCGCGCCAGCATAGGCGAGACTCGTATCGGTCGCGGCTCGAAGATCGACAACATGGTGCATGTAGGCCACAGTTGCACCATCGGCCACGACTCCCTGCTCTGCGCTCAAGTGGGCTTAGCCGGAACCACCGACATCGGCAACAACGTGATTCTCGCCGGACAAGTAGGCGTCAGCGGCCACGTAAAAATCGGAGATGGCGCCATAGCCATAGCCCAAAGCGGCATCCCGCAAGACGTCCCTCCCGGAGCCATGGTCAGCGGCGCTCCCGCCATCGATCACAAACTGTGGCTGAAATGCTGCGCCATCTACGCCAAGCTCCCCGACCTCGCCAAAGCCGTACGGAAACTCTCCGAGCGGGCGTAGCCGCTCTTTTGCTGTGTCACCTAGAGGCGCACTTTATAGTCTGTCATCTTGAGCGGAGCAGGAACTTCACGAAGTGAAGTCCCTGCGGAGTCGAAAGACCCTGCGTCTTCCACATGTGCGACTGCTGCCTCAGGGAATTCTTCCCGCGCGGCAAGTAGCTTCTCGCGCTTGCTTCAACATTGGCATGTTGAACTTGTTTCGTGCAGCGTGAACCTAAGCGAAGCAGCCGAAAGACTGCGTCGTTTTTCGCGCGAGCATATCGAAAGTAAAGAATCGAAATCTGAAGCCATGTCGACCATACCCGAACCCATCTTCGCCAACCCCGTCTGGAGCGCCCTGCAATCCCGTCACCGCCATTTCGCGCAGAGCGCTGAGAACGCCGTCCGCTACCCCGCCGACGTAGCTCCCTTCGTAGCCGTATCCCAGCCCACGGCCGACGCCCTGCAACGTCTTCACTCGCTCCTCGCCCCTGGCGAGCAGGTCTGCCTTATCGGAGAAACCTATCCGCTCCACGACTTCCACGTAGACGGAACAGTAGGCGTCCTGCAAATGGTCCTGCCCGAAGCAATCGATCCACCAGGGCCAGACAAAACCGAATTGCTGGAACTCAACGCCGCCCACGCCGACGAAATGGTGGCGCTCACCGACCTCGCATTTCCCGGATACTTCCGCCAAAGAACCTGCGAAATGGGTCGCTACTACGGAGTACGCCACTCCGGAGAATTAATCGCCATGGGAGGCGAGCGTCTGATGCACGATGGTTACACCGAGATCAGCGGCCTCTGCACCCATCCCGCGCATCGCGGCCAGGGATTAGCCGCCAGCCTCATCTGGCAGTTGGTACGCGATCATCGCCGCGAAGGCGTGGTCTCCTGGCTGCACGTAGGCAGCGCCAATCAGCGCGCGATCGACCTCTACGAGCGCATGGGATTTCAGAAAGTCCGAGAAGTAACGCTGCACAGAATTTCGCGCAAAGATTAAAAGACGAAGTCGAACCGCTCGCCTCAGAATTCGATCTTGATAATCTCCCCGCCCGCGCCCACCAGCCAGCCAGCCGTCGGACTCGTAAACGCGACCGCCCATCCACCCGTCACCCCGGGCAGCACGTACCAGGTCGTGCCCTCATCCGGAGTCCACGCCGCTCCGCCGGTATTCGCGGTGACCACGACGTAACGCAACGTAGCCTGGCAGAGTTTTGTGCAGTTGCCGTGAGCCTGACGCACGTAGCTCAACCCGAAAATCGCTCCCGTCACCGGAGGAGCATTCGTAAACGCCCAGGTCTTTCCGCCATCGCCTGAAAACGCCGTTCGCGCATTATCCGGATCACTCGGGTCCAGATCGCCGCCGCCAACAATGCCATTCAACGGGTCGCGGAAATCCACGGTAAACGCGCCCGCGCTCCCCGAACTCACCAGCGGAGTGTCATAAGCATTCCAGGTATTCGCGCCATCCGTCGTCGCTAGAATGCGAGCCGACGACGATCCGCCGGTCGCAATCCACGCATTGTTGTCGCCCTGCGTCGCGACGCAAGTGTCGCTGGACGAAAATGAAAATTCTCCCGCCAACGCCGGAGGCATATTGCTGGCGATGCTCTGCCAGGTGTTTCCATCGGTCGTCCGGATATCCGGAAACACCCCATTCACCGAATCGCTATGCGAAATCCCCCGCGTCGGAGTCCAGAAAGCGAAGCAATCGTAGAATGCTCCATCCGTAGCGTTCTTGAACTGCATGGTCCACGTATCGCCGCCGTCTTCCGTTTTGTAGATGCGAAAATTTCCCGGGTCATTCCCAATCGACTGCAGATACGCGATTTTATCGCTCACTCCCCGCACGCCGCGGAACTGGAGAAATTTCGTTCCCGGCACCACGCCGCTCTTCCAGGTCGTGCCACCGTCCGTGGTCAGCAGAAAAGTCCCGTGAGCTCCAGCCGCCCAGACCACCTTCGCATTCACCGGACTCACCGTAATCAGTAATTCTGAAGTCCCGCTATTCTGCACCGTCATCTTGGGAAAGCGAGTCTGAGCAAAACTCAAACCAGCCAAAACAACCATCACCGAAACCACTCGAAGCATACGCATGGGGAAGTCTCCTGAAAATCTTTGGCAAGAACGGTACCATGAACCGCCAAAGCTGGGAATCAGGTGGGCATTCGGCACCGTCTTATGAGTCGCCATCGAGAGCGCAGCCGCACTCTCATCGGCACACTGGGAGAAAGTGCAGGGGTCTTTCGACTCCGCGGAAACTTCACTTCGTGAAGTTCCTGTTGCGCTCAAAATGACAAATTGAGGTGACGGCTAACGCCAGCATCGCATAAAAAAAGCCCCCGCGAAATGCGGAGGCCTAAGTAAAGTTTCCTGAGTCTAAGTTTTCGAGTCCCAATCTAAAACCCGCGCTTGACGACGGCCCAGCCAGATTCTCTAGAACTGCCCGATATCGCTAAAGAGCGCCGGGGAGTTCCCCTCATGCACTTCAACTACGTCGGGTCCGGCGGCGGCCACGGAGGGAAGATTGCCGTTGTCGTACTGCGTGGCCGATAGCCAAACGACGCTTCCGTTACTCTGCAAAAGGCCGTCGCTGCTGAACTCTCCACTTACCCCGTCTGTAGCGGTGTGCACTTCAATGATGGTTGGACCGGCGATGGTGACAGACGGTGAAAAACCGTTATCATACTGAGCTCCAGTCACAGGAAAATCGAGAGCGTTACTGGCCGCTACCTTCCCCGCCTCATAGAAGAGTCCATTGGAGGATCCCCCTGCCCCGTGAACTTCAATGATCGTTCCACCGGAGAGCGCAACGTCAGGCGCGACGCCGCTGGTGTAGTTAAAAGCGAACGAAAAACTGAGTTTGCCAGAGTTTAATTGGGCGGCACTCATATACAGGTTGGCCGGACTGCTCTGAGTGTCCTGATGCACTTCGACGACCTCAGGTCCGGACATCGCTACCGATGGCGCAAATCCGTGATCGAAGATGACACCGGCTGACCACGTAATCGTGCCGGCCGCCTTCAGTACGCCGACGCGATAAACGAGATCGTTACCCGTGCCTACATGCATCTCAACGACGTTCGTGCCCGAGATGGCGACCGTGGGTGCAGAGCCGGTGTCGTATTTGTGGACTGGTTTCCACGTAACTACTCCCGTTGGCCCTATCGCTCCGGTGCGGTATTCGAGAGGTCCCGACCCGGAATCCAGCTGGTGAACTTCAACGACGGTTCCACCGTCGGCGGCAATGCGCGGCGCAAAACCGGAACCGTATTGCTTTGCGGGCGGTTCCCAAGTGACTTGCGCGGAGGCGGCGATCGTCATGCAAGCCAGGGCTGCCAGGCCAGGGATCATGCTGAGGACGTGCCGTCGTTTCCGAAAGGTGGTGGAGGGTCTCGCTACGTCGGTTATGGTTAAAGCGTTAGTTGAAGAGTTGTGGTTGGACGGCGCGTTTGCGATGGCGTTCTTCATTTCGGTTCTTCCTCTAGTTTCTGGGAAAGGTTGTGCTGAATCCCGTTTTCAGGACGCGAATCAGGACGCGGTGCATAATTGCCCGAATGATCGCCGGATGACCATGGCGAACGCCTGAAGCGTCCTTAATCCGCATGAATTCGTAAGCAGCAGACAATAATGGACTTGGGAGCGATTAAAACGAGCGATGTAGAATGAGGGGCCTAGTCGGGGAGCGCATCATGGGGTCTGACCCCCTCAAAATCGCGGAGCGAGCCCGGTTTGGGGAGAATTTCGAGCTGGACCTGCGCTCATACGAGCTCCGCCGGGCCGGTCGGGTACAAAAACTGGAGCGCATTCCCGCGGAGATACTGCTGCTCCTAGTCGAGCAGCAGGGACAACTTGTTACCCGCGAACAGATTATCGAAAGAATCTGGGGCAAAGATGTCTTCGTAGATACCGACAACAGCATCAACGCTGCCATCCGAAAGATCCGGCAGGTGCTGAAAGACGATCCCGAGAAGCCCCGCTTTTTGCAGACGGTGATCGGTCGAGGCTACCGCTTCATCGCGCCGGTGATAGCTGCTGAGACTGCTCCGGCCGTCGTTCCTGCCGTCGCTTCCGTCGTCCCTTCTGAAGTCGCTTCTGAAGTGATTCCCGAAGTGGAACCCGGGCCGGTTCTGGCGGAGCCCCAAAGCCTTGCCCGCCGGGAGCCATCTGCCCCGTCCCGACGGCGGCGATTGCTTTGGTTATCGTTATCGATTCTTGGGACGGCGCTTGTCGCAATCGCACTCTCGGCAGGTTACCTGCGATGGTCCAGGTCTCGGGTGAGGGCTGTGAGCCCTGGCGAGCGAACGATGCTCGCAGTGATGCCGTTCGAAAATCTCACCGGAGACGCTGCCCAGGAATACTTCAGCGACGGAATGACCGAGGAAATGATCACGCAACTCGGGAGCCTCGATCCCCGTCGTATGGGCGTTATCGCGCGCACTTCGATGATGCACTACAAGCATAGTCAAGAGTCGCTGCAGCAGATCGCCCGCGAACTTGGAGTGCAGTACGTGCTGGAGGGAAGCGTAAGACGCGATCCGGATAAGGTACGAATCACGGCCCAGCTTATTCAAATGAGAGACCAGACTCACCTGTGGGCCAAGCAGTATGACCGCGAACCGAAGGATCTGTTAGCGATGCAGAACGAGATCGCGAGCGAAATCTCGGACGAGATCCAGAGCGCTCTCGGCGAGCACAAGTCGATCGCTCCCACAATTCAACCGCCTCTTTCCGTTAATGGCTATGAAGCCTACGACCTCGTTCTCAAGGGTCAATACTTCTTGAACAAGAGAACGTGGGAAGGATTCAGAAAAGCTATCGGTTATTTTGAGCAGGCCACGGCCAAGGATCCGGAATATGCGCGGGCCTATGTAGGTTTGGCAAATGCCTACACGTTAGCGGATGCCTACAGTGGCGCACCGACGCAGTATACGTCCCGGGCACGCGCAGCGGCACTACGCGCTCTGCAGCTCGACGACAATCTCTCGGAAGCTCATGCCGCGCTGGCTCTAATCGTACAAAACCACGATTACGACTGGCAGACATCGGAAAGAGAATTCAAAAGAGCGATCGAATTGAATCCCAACTACGCCACGGCCCATCATTGGTATGCCGAGCACCTGACATGGCTCGGCCGCTTCGACGAGGCTCTCCGCGAAAGTGAACGCGCGCGCCAGTTGGACCCGCTCTCGCCCATCATCGCCGCCGACAACGGAGCGACTCTTTATTTCGCCCGGCGATACGACGAGGCCATTGCGCGCTTCACCGCGGTGCGCGAGCTGGACCCGAACTTTTCCCGTACCGCCATCATCTATGCTGCGTATGTGCAAAAAGGAATGTTCGCGGAAGCCGAGGCCGATATCGCCAAGCAGTCCCCGGACGAAGGTCCATGGCTATTGTCGACTCTGATCTACACTTATGGTCGCGCGGGCGAACAGGCAAAAGCAAAGCGAGAACTCACAAAATTGTTGGACTCGAACCGGCGAAACCCTGTGGATCCGATCGCGCTGGTCGTGGCGTATGTGGGGGTGGGCAACAACGATCAGGCGATAGCTTGGCTGGAGAAAGCGTACGCGCAACGTTCCAATAGCCTGACCGCGCTCAATGTGGAACCCGTCTATGATCCGCTGCGCGCCGACCCTCGGTTCCAGAATCTTGTGCGGCGAGTGGGTTTCACCCAGTAGCCGAGTTTTGACGGTTACACTTCCCCGAAAGGCCAGCACCATCCCGCGAGCTGATGGAGATAACCGTTCAACCACGACGCAAGAACCGCCGACTCAGATCAATCTGTGATCGGAGCAGCTTCGAGTCGACTAACGACCAGCGACGGTTCGCCGCTACTCCCGCAGGTCTGCTGGTAGGCCGCTGTTAATTGCGGCGCGAACTTTGGCGATCAGGCAATCGCGTTCTCCGAAATCGGCGGGCTCGATGGGATCGTGGAATTGCAAGGTGACCATCCCCGGACGAATCGCAAAACGGGCCTTAGGCATGACCGCCTCCGTGCCGGAAATTGTGATCGGGACCACCGGGACGTTGCACTCCTCGGCGAGATAGAAGGGACCTTTCTTGAAAGGCAGCAGCTTGCCGTCGAAGGAGCGCTTCCCTTCCACGTAGATGGTCATGTTCAGTCCCTGCTCGATGGCTTTGACCGCGTCGCGCACGGCGGCGAGGCCAGCGTCGCGATTGCCACGGTCGACCGGGACCAGCGAGCCGATGTTCATGATGCGGCCCAGAATCGGAACCTTGAAAAGTTCCTTTTTCACCATCACCGAGGTGCGGCGCGGGATGAGCGGCAAAGTAATGGGCGGATCGAGATTCGAGATGTGATTCGACATGAAAATGTAAGTGCGCGCGGGATCGATTTTTTCCAGTCCCACGGTCTGCACTTTCACGCCGACGACCTGCACGCCGGTCCAGGCCACCCACATGCAGGAGTTGTATAAAAAACTGATGTCTTTGGTGATGTAGGTCCACGGGATCCCGAACAGCGCGGCGAACGGCAGCGCCGCGGCCCAGAAGAGCAACATGAGAATGGTGCGAAACAAGTTAAATGTTCACCCTGGTATTCGTCCTTAGCGTTGGCTAGCCAGCGCGCGCAAACGTTGAGGCAGCTTCTCATAAATACCGCCGAATCCGCCATTAGAGAGGATGGCAACCACATCGCGCTCGCGCAATTCGGGAGCGATCGCGTCGACGATGGCATCGGCGTCGGCAAGAATGCGGGCCTGCTTGCCGCGCTGTTGGATCTCATGCACCACGCGATTCAGATCGAGTCGCTCGGCCTCAGGGATGGCGTCCGACTTGAAGATGGCCGCCACGACAACCTGATCGGCGAGGGAGAGGCTGCGAGCGAGCGCATCCTGCAGCACGTTGCGGCGCATCGTATTCGATCGAGGCTCGAGCACCACCCAGAGCCGCGACTGCGGATACCGTGCTCGCAGCGCCCGAATGGTCTGCTCGATCGCCGTAGGATGATGAGCAAAGTCGTCGATGATGGTGATGCCGTCGACTTCGGCCTTGACCTCCAGACGGCGCTTGACGCTGCGAAATGTTTTCAAAGCTCGCGCAATAGCATCTTTTGGAATTTCGTAACTAGTCGCTAACGCGGCGGCTGCGGTGGCATTCCAGACGTTGTACTCGCCGCCGAGAGCAAATTCGAAATCGGCCCAAGGCTTTCCGTCGCGGATGACAGACCACTGACTTCGATCTTCGCCGAGTTTCAGATCTGTAATTTTCCAGTTCGCGCGATCGGAATTGCCATAACGTTCGACCGGGCAGAATGCTTTCTGCAGGCAGCGATCGATGCTGGCATTCGTGTTGTCTCCGGACGTGCTTTCTGCCGCCTCGAAGCCGACGATTCGTCCTCGTCGCGGAACCAGATTCACCAGCCGCTTGAAGGCAGTCTCGACTGCGTCGAGATCTTTGTAGATATCGGCATGATCGAATTCGACCGACGTCAGAATCACAGAATCTGGAAAGTAGTGCAGGAACTTTGGACCCTTGTCGAAGAACGCAGTGTCATATTCGTCGCCTTCGAGAATGAAGTGCTTGCCCTCGCCGAGGCCAAAACTGCGGCCGAAGTTCTCGGCGATGCCTCCGATGAGAAATGAAGGTTGCAGGCCTGCGGATTCGAAGATCCAGGCGAGCATCGATGTGGTTGTGGTCTTGCCGTGAGTTCCAGCAACCACTAGAACATCTTTGCCCACCAGAAATTCGTCATGCAGAATCTGTGGCAGCGAGCAAAATGGAACACGCTCGTCGAGGACGCGCTCGAGCTCAACGTTGCCTCGAGACAGTGCATTCCCAACGACCACCAGATCAGGTCGCGGATCAAGATTAGCCACCGCAAACGGCTGCGCGACCGAAATACCGAGTGACTCCAGAAACGTCGACATTGGAGGATACGACGCGGCATCGGAACCGGTGACGCGAAATCCGCGCTCTTGCAGCATGCCCGCGAGCGAAGCCATGGCAGTTCCGCAGATGCCGATGAGATGGATGTGTTTGGGCTTAATTTGGGGCACTTTCGATTGGGAGAGTGTGGTCATTCTATTCCGATGTTGCCGGCTCCAGAATCTGGAGACTGACTTTGTTGCCAACTTCGAGCCGCGCTTTCACTCCGAAAGGCAGAGTAATGTTGGCGCGCGAGACGTGTCCCGAACGCAGGCCAAAGGCGACGGGAATTCCGAGGTCGCCGACGATGCGCAGGACAACTTCTTCGAGCGTGTAATCCTGGGTCGGACTCTGACGGCAATCGAGCATTTCGCCGAAGACGATGCCGCGAACGTTCGTCAGCTTTCCGGCTAGCTTCAACTGCATCAGCATGCGGTCAATCTGGAAAGGCTTGGCGGCGATGTCTTCGATGAAGAGAATCGTTCCCGCAGTATCAATGTCATAAGGAGTGCCGATCGCAGCGACCAGAATAGAAAGGCATCCGCCGGAGAGAATGCCTTCAGAAGCCCCCGCAACCAACGGCACCGCACCCGAACCTTCGCCAATTTCCCAGTGGGTTGCGCCCGACACGGCGCTCTGCCAGGATGCGATATCCACCCCATCCGTCAGTGCGAAATCTTTAGCTACCATCGGGCCGTGAAAAGTTACGAAATTGGCGGAGCCGGTGAAAGTTGTCAGCAACGAGGTCAGATCGCTGTAGCCCACAAATATTTTTGCGGTAGCGGCGATCCTCTTGATATCGAGAGACGGCAGCAGATAGTTGGAACCGTAGCCTCCGCGGGCGCATACGATGGCGCGGATATCGTGGCGCGTAAACATATCCTCTAGTTCGCGCTGGCGACGCTCGGCCGAGCCGGCAAAGTAAAGATCGCGATCGAGGATTGGATCGAAATAGACAGGATCATATCCGGCTCGGCGAAGGGCGTCGCATCCCGCTTGCAGCGGTTCAAGCTTCACGTTCGAGGCGGGCGCGACGATTCCGACCTTGTCGCCCCGACGGAGCGAGCGCGGCTTGATTCGCGAGTTTTGGCCGGCGGACTGCATTAAATAAAGAACTCTCCGCGACAGATTAGAGTAGCCGGACCGCGGAGATAAACCTGCTTCTCCCAGCGCACGGTCTGTGGACCGCCGGGAGCAATCACCTTCACCGGCGAGACAACCCTGCCGCTCGCAATGGCAGCCACGGCGGAAGCGCATGATCCGGTGCCCGAAGATTGCGTCTCTCCCACCCCCCGCTCGAACAAGCGGATCTCGATTTCGTTGGTTCCGCGTATCAAGACGTATTCAACATTTGTTCCCTGCGGAAAGTACGGCTGAGCGGCGATCAGGGCGGCTTGTCGCTGCCATCCATCTGGAAAATTCTCAACGAAGATCACGAAGTGCGGATTGCCCATCGAGACTTTTGTTCCTACGACGCGCACCGACTCAGCCTCGATCGACATCTGGGCGCCGACTTCAGGCTCACCCATTTCCGTTTCGAACTCAAAAGTGGACCCTTGCCTGGCAGTCAGCCGACATGTCTTTGACCCAGCGCCAGTGCGAATCACGATTTCTGTCTTTCCGGTTCGCGAACAAATCTCGGCCGCTACACACCTTGTGCCGTTACCTGAGATTTCCGCCCCGGAACCATCGGCGTTGATGAGCCGCGCCAGAACGTCGGTTTTAGCATCGGCGAACAACCATTCCACGCCGTCGGCTCCGACGCCGTTGTGACGATCGCACAACCGGCGAGTGAGCGCCATGATGTCATTCGCGGCGTGGCTGCCATCCACCAGCAAGAAATCGTTGCCACACGCGGAGGCTTTGGTGAAAGGAATTTTTGCGACTTGCGCAACGCTGCCGCCCCCGGAACTCATTCGTGTTCCGTGGACCCCAGGGTTGAGACGGTCGCAAAGGCGGTGGCTTCATGCAGGCGGATGGAAAACACGCTCTGCTGTTCGGCTTCGCCGTCTACCGAGAACACCATGCGGAAATCCGGATCGGCGTTGGCGATGTGGATGCTGTGCATGGTGAGTTGCTCGGCATCCAGCACGCGATTTACCTCGCGCAACATGCCGTCAACATTGCGGCCGGTGACTTCGTATGTGGTGACAAAGGCTTTGAGTGCGAACGCGGCTTCCGCGCGGCCGAGCAAGACGAGAGAAATCAGAATCAGGATCGTCGCGAAGAATGCCGTGAGATAGAGGCCGCCGCCCGCGGCCATTCCGACCGAGGCCACTACAAATAGCGTTGCCGCGGTGGTCAGTCCGGTTACGGAAGTCTTTGCGTGCAGAATTGAACCGGCTCCGATGAAGCCGATGCCGGGAATAATCTGAGCGGCGATGCGCGCGCTGTCGGACTCTACTCCAGCAAGTTGTTTGGAGAGAACTGTGAACATCGCTGCGCCGAAACAGATAAAAATATTTGTGCGCAACCCCGCCGGTTTGTGACGCAGTTGGCGCTCCAGACCGATGGTTCCACCGAGAATCGCCGCGAGGGTCAGTCGCGCCAGGGTCGAGGTCAACACCGCGCCGAGGTTATGGCGCAACATATCAACGAATGAATGGATCATAGACCGCGCCGACTTGAGCGGATTCTATCACCGCCATCCGCTGCTTTTTGTGCTGCCTTCGAGGAAGGGTTAACGCGATTGATTCGGGGCAGTCCGGGCGGCGTAGATGCGGGCGTGGGGCTGTCCGGTGGCGTGAATCTCGATCAACTCGGTCAGTTTGGCTTTACTTACGGCTTGGTCGACGACGTCACCGTCGAAGGCGATTACGAAATCGACGTAGCTGGGAGGGTCGGCGAGGGCACGTTCCCAGAGGCCTTCGGGGTCTGTCGGCCTTTTCCACGGACGATGATTTTCATTGTTCACCACCTGGCGCAGCGGAATGCCCGCTTGCTGCATGACCCCCACGTGCTCGCCCAGGTCCATCAGGAAGCGTGAGTTCGGGGGCAGCTTGGTGACCACTTGCTGCACCTCGGAGTTCAAGACGTGCCTTATGTCCCAGTTTCTGCGGGCTTCCTGCAAGCATTGTGGAGATGCTTTCCAAACGAATGCGTAACTGGCGGCAACAAGGGTGAACATTACCAGTGGGGCGACGAGTTTTCGGCCGACAGAACTCAGCGGCGCGAAGCGATAGATCCCCGCGATCAACATGCCGGCTGATACGGCAAACATGGGTAGCAATTGAAGTCCGTAGCGCTGGTTGAAGGTTGCGAACGGCCACCAGGTGTACACGTGAACGGGGACGGAACCGTAGGCGATAGAGAGCGCGTAGAACAAAAGCGGAACCCACAATAAGAGAATCGGAAGTGATCGGGTACGCAACTTTCGTATTGCGATCAGCGTTGATAACAATGCCGCGATTAGCCAGAGTCGACCCCAGTCTCCGCGCGCCATATTCAATTGCGCGGATTTTAGAAAATAAACGGCTGCGACTCCGGCATTGTGGAAAGCGGGGTTGGGCGCGCCTACGCGCAGTTCGATGGCGCGCGCCGAGTAAGGGCCGTTGGCGAAGTCGAACGCGTTTCCATAGACCACGCGATTGTAGGCAAGCCATAAGATCGGAGCTATCGCGATGGCTAAGATAAATTTCACGGCGGTCTGACGCGGGACGGCTTGGTTTGCGTCTCGGATCTTCCATCGGCGCAACGTCATAACCACTACGATGGACCCCACCACTCCGGCAAGAAACCAGCCGTCGTAGCGGGTGAGTTCCGCTCCGACTAGGCACCCGGCACAACGCATCAGGGGGATCCGGGGAGCGGTGTTTTCAGACTCAGCGTATTTCTCTCTGTTCGCTGCGTTCGAATAAATTCCGCAAAATACACCACCGCCCAGATGAAGAACGCCAAGTAGACGGACTCGGTCATGGCTGTGGCCTGCATGTAGATCAGGTTCGGATTCGACGCATAGACCAGGGCCGCCGCCCATCCGCCCAAGACGGCATTGGAGTCGGCCGTTCCCTTTTCGCGCGGATCTGTTTTCAGCAAGCCGCGCGCGAGGCGAAAGATTCCCATGACTCCGAGGACGTAGGCAATCATGGACGGAAACGAACCGCCGGTCCCGTTCTGCCACATGGTCCCTGACCAAATAAAGGGGATCATCAGCAGATGAGGGAGCGGCAACCAGACGGTCCCCAACTGGAGTAGCCCGGGCGTTTGGGAATCGAAAACACGCCTGGCGATATTTATGTGAGCGACGGCGTCTCCGTAGAGGAGGAGATCTCCGCGCTTGGCGTAATAAAGAAACGAAAAGAGGGAGACGAGAACGGCGACTCCGGCCACGCGGAAAATGTTAACGTCCTCGATGTCTCCTGATTTTACGGGCACTTTGCGCTCGCTGTTCGCCTTACGGACTTAAGGATACCCCCGCCCCGCAAGGGGCCTATCTGATGCGAGAGCCCTACTCCAGGTGCGTTAATTCGCGGAAGATCTCGAAGCGCTCTTCGATGTGTTCTCGCGAGAGATTTTGCAGACGCTCGGTCCCGAAGCGCTCCACCGCAAACGATCCCATCACTCCGCCGTAGAACAGAGCGCGCTTTAACACTTCGCGATTGATTTCTTCTTGCGAAGCGATGTAGCCCATGAATCCTCCGGCAAAGGAATCGCCGGCTCCAGTTGGATCTTTTACTTCTTCAATCGGCAAGGCTGGCGCGCGGAAAGGATGCGATCCGATGCCGAAGGCTCCCTCGCGGAAAAAAATGGTGGCTCCGTATTCGCCGTGCTTCACCACGAGCGCGGACGGGCCCATGGCCAGGACTTTTTGCGCGGCGCGGGGAAGATTTTTTTCTCCCGCTAACATTTTGGTTTCGGTGTCGTTGATCAGGAGGACGTTTACCAACTTCAAGGTTTCTCGCAGTTCTTTGGGAGTACCTGTGATCCAAAAGTTCATGGTGTCGCCACCGGTCAGGCGCACGCCATCCATTTCTTTACGAACTGTGGTTTGCAGAGTGGGATGAATGTTGGCGAGGAAAAGAAATTTGGTGTCACCATATTCCTTGGGAATACGCGGCTGAAATTGTTCGAAGACGTTCAGTTCGGTGAAGTCGGTCTTGGCTTCGTTCAAGTTGTCAAGATACTGTCCCCCCCAACGAAAAGTTTTCCCCTTCGTGCGCTCGATGCCGCGGGTGTCGATTCCGCGATTCTTGAACACGGCTTCGTTTTCCGGGGTAAAGTCGTCGCCCACGACTGCAACCACCCGTACATCGGTGAAGTAGCTGGCAGCTAGGGAGAAATACGTTGCGGCGCCACCAAGAATGTCTTTCACGCTGCCGGAAGGCGTCGCGATCGTATCAAAGGCAACGGAACCTACTACGAGTATGCTCATGAGTCTCCAGAATCAGTGGTTGGTGGTTGGTGGTCAGTGGTTGATGGTTGCTTAGTCGTCATCAAAATTCTCCGCCAACGACTACTTCAAATACTTCCCTAAGATTAAGTGCAGCTTCTCTTTTGTTGCTGTTGGAATCTTGGTTGGGTCGGTGAGAATTGCGTGCGCGAGGGCTCGTCCGCATTTGCAGGCACGATCTTTTGGCATCGCTGCTACGCTGGCCTTGACGACTTTGGCGGCGTTCTCGGCGTTTTTTACCAACACTCCAACAATCTGCTCCACCGTTACCGAATCATGATGCGGATGCCAGCAGTCGTAATCGGTCACCATGGCGATGGTGACGTAACAAATTTCGGCTTCGCGCGCCAGCTTTGCTTCCTGCAGGTTGGTCATGCCGATCACGTCAGCTCCCCAACTGCGATAGACGTTTGATTCAGCCTTGGTAGAAAACTGCGGACCTTCCATGCAGATGTACGTGCCACCGAGCTTCGCATCGACGCCTGCAGTCTTGCAGCCGCCGCGGACAACCGATGCTAGTTCACCACATATCGGATCGCCAAATCCGATATGGGCGACGACTCCGTCACCGAAGAAAGTATCGATGCGGTGGCGTGTGCGATCAAAAAACTGGGTTGGGATCACGAAGTCGAGAGGCTTGTGTTCCTCTTTTAACGAGCCTACGGCAGAAACCGAAATGATGCGATCCGCTCCCAGTTGCTTGAAGCCGTGAATGTTGGCGCGAAAATTCAATTCGCTGGGCAGCAACCTGTGGCCCCGAGCGTGGCGCGCTAGAAAGGCCACCTGGCGGCCTTCGAGCGTGCCCAGGATGTAAGCGTCGGAGGGGTCTCCGAACGGGGTTTGAAGCTGCACTTCGTGCGCGTCTGTGAATCCCGGCATGTGGTACAGACCACTGCCGCCGATGATGCCGATCTCTGCCTGTTGCAATTGCGCTCCTGATTGGTTGGGGCCGGGATGCTAACGTAGGGACCCGAGTGAACCCGCGGAACCTGTAATTATACAAGACTGAAACTCAGGATTTGCTGGTCCTAGCTTGCTGGGAACAGCTTTTTCTTCGGCCCAGAAATCCGCCTCGACTCGCTTTGTCGTCTCGTCGTCAAGACTCTCGCTGATCAGTACTTCGTTGTCCCGGACTTCGATTACGACCTTTCCTTCTTCGGTTAGCCATGCGTGGCGGCCACGCAAGGTGCGCCAGGAATCCGCCGCTGGCGCGTCTGGGTCTGCTTTGCTGTCGGCACCCAGCGGTTGCCGCTTTTGGTAGCGCTGGGTCAGCGATTTCGCATAAACCGCGGCGAACTCCGCGGCTTTCGTGGGATTCGACCACCTGGAAACGTATAGGACGCCGATGGGCGCTGACTTTTGCGCCTTGGGCTTGCCAGCAAAATAGTAGCCGCCACGCCACGCAGGATAGATAGCTTTAGCCCTGTCGGTGCCGGCATACTGCTCGACTAGTACATCGACGTCAAACTCGCCCATTGCTCCGATGTCGAACGGATCGTAGGCCTTGAAGTCTTTCTCCATGTCGATCATCTTCATGGGTTCGAGATGCTCGTGGGTGAGGTAGGTCTGCGGTTCCATAATTTCGCGCGTTGTCTTGGGAGGATCTTTGAACGCACCGGCGTAAGCCATCTCTTTGCCGCCGGCCCTGAGGAGGGATCGAGTAAAGTCGAGTCCGTAGCGGTACGGGAAGGTTAGTTCTTCTTTTAAGAACATTGGGGCATCGCGAAACTTGGGAGAATCGGCCGTGCCCTGCAGCATGCCCTGCTCGAGTGCGTCGACGATTTGCGGCGAATCGAGCACGTTTTTCCCCTGCGGCGCCAGAGAGTAATCGAGCAGGACGACCATCGCTTGTCCTTCAACGACAGCCTGCCGCGCGGATGTTTCTTCGTCGTTTTTGATGTCAGCCTGACTGGGCTCATCTTTCTTGTTGTCGGTTTTTTCGGCGGATCCTTTCATCCATTTCTCGATCTCGAACGACTGGTCTTGCAGCGCGTGTGTCAATTCGTGTGCCAGAACCGGCTTCTGCTGCTCGACGTCAAGCCAGTTCAGCAGGTTAACGGTTTTTGTTTTGGCGTCGTAGTATCCGGCTACCTGTTCGCGGAGCATGGCTACGAGAAAGGTGCCCAAGTCGAAGTTATGCGGGATCAATCCGAATTTCTTCAGGACAGCCGCCGATCGCTCCAGTCGCTTCGCGTCCTTGTCCTCTTTCATGCTTTTCTCGAGGTAGGACTGGACCTCGTCCCGCTTGGTGAGCCTGCGCTTCACTTTGTGCTTGATCGGCAGCTCGGTGTCCTGACTGGCGAATTGGAGGATCTCGTCTACCGAGCGAAACAATTCTTTGGCTTCTTTGGAAGAGATTGTGGATTCAGGCGAAGCGGGCTGCTCGGCTGACGGCGGCGGCTCGTTTGGTTTCTGGGCCTTGTTGTTCTGGTCTTTGTTCTGATCTTGATTCTGGATTCCGAGGTTGTCGACGTTGGTTTTATTGTTATCTGGTGGCGATTGGGTTTGGCTTTGCGACCAAACATCGCAAGCCAACAACACGACCTGCAGGACAATTGCGGCCAACTTCCAAAACTTCATTTGCCCTCTGTCTCCAAAAAGTGATTCGAAGCCTTACGATTGTCAGTGACTGGAAACTCTATTGGCTACCCACTCGCCGGCTTCGCGCGTCCCTAGAGTTCCACCGATGTCGACGGTTGTTTTTTTCTGCTGCACGGCCTCAAGGACGGACGCTTCGATTTTTTGCGCCTCGGTCAACATTCCCAGATGCGCGAGCATCATGGCCGCTGTAAGAATCGCGCCGAACGGGTTCGCAATATTCTTGCCTGCAAGCGGCGGCGCTGAACCGTGCACGGGCTCAAACATGCCTATGAAACCCGGGGATGTGCGGCCGGGACAGAGATTGCCGCTGGCGGCCATCCCGAGGCCGCCTTGCAATCCGGCGGCGAGGTCGGTGAGGATGTCGCCGAACATATTGTTGGTGACGATGACGTCGAAGGCTCGTGGGTCGCGCACCATCTGCATGGCAAGCGCGTCCACGTACGTATGTTGCGTCTCAATCTGCGGATATTCGAGAGCAACGTCTTTGAACGTGCGTTGCCAGAGGCCGCCGGCGTGGGTCATGGCATTTGATTTGTCGGACATCAGCACTCGGCGGCGGGGCGAGCCGTCGAGCTTCTTATTATCGCTGCAATATTCAAACGCGTAACGGATGACACGTTCCACGCCCTTGCGGGTGTTGATGTCTTCTTGCGTGGCAACTTCGTCTGGGGTTCCCTTTTTGAAGACGCCGCCGAGATCGCCGTAGACGCCCTCGGTGTTTTCTCGAATCACCACGAAGTCTATGTCTTTCGGCTCGATGCCTTTGAGTGGACAAAGCGATGCATCCATCAAGCGCACGGGGCGGACGTTGGCGTAGAGGTCCATCTGGGTGCGCATGCCCAGGAGAATTTCTTTCGCGTGAATATTCGAAGGAACGCGCGGATCGCCGAAAGCACCGACCAGAATCGCATCGAAATCTCGGCCCAACATCGCGAAGCCATCCGGAGGGACGGTGACTTTGTCGGTCAGATAGCGATCGGCTCCCCAATCGAACGGAGTCAGCTCGATCGCGGCTCCCGCGGCTTGCATGGCGAGGATGGCCTGCGGGATGACTTCTTTTCCAATGCCGTCCCCGGCAATCACGGCAATACGTTTCTTGGCACCCACGTTCGCAACGTTAGCACAGGCTTGAACAGTTCATAAACTCGTTGCTGATTGGAGGTAACACGACCTCGTCATCCGCGCAGCCTGTGTTGCGACGTTTCGCTCGCCGGAGTCATCTGCTCATTGTGAGGGTAAGTACTTTGCTTCGATATAATCAGAGTTTGTAGCAATGTTGGCGAATATGGCTTCCACTACTCTACCGGGCGCGAATTCGAGTGAGCACACGGACACAATTGCGGCGTCCGAGTCGGGTGATATTCGCGCCGAGTATCAGGCGTTTTTTTCGGGCTGCGGCGTTTACGATCTCGCGGGGCGCGCCAAGATCGCGGTAACTGGCGGAGATCGCGTTCGCTGGATGAACGGCATGGTCACAAATAACATCCGTGATCTGGCTTTAGCTCATGGAGTCTATACGTTCCTGTTGAATGCGCAGGGGCGGATTCAGGGAGACCTCTACGTTTTCCAGCGCGGAGATTCTTTGCTCGTCGACGTTGAACAGGCGCAGCGCGACAAGATATTGCAGTTGTTCGATCGCTACATCATTGCCGATGATGTGGAAATTGCTGACATCAGCGATAAGCTCACTGCGATTGGACTGACAGGGCCCGAGTCGCGTCTTGTTCTGGGGCGCGTTGGAATTACGGCTCCCGAGCTTGGGCACCTGCAATTTGCTGAGGTCGGGTGGCAAGGGAATTCCGTCACGCTCCTGCGGTCGGGCGAAGAAGCGGATGAGTCGTGGCAGGTCTGGATTGCTCCTGAGCACGCGAGTGAACTCTGGGATTCGCTGGTGAAGGCGGGAGCGCGGCCCACAGGCGTGGCGGCGCTGAATCTGTTCCGGATCGCGCGGGGTATTCCGCAATTTGGCGTGGACATTCGGGATCGCGATCTGCCGCAGGAAACTGGACAGACTCGTGCGTTGAATTTCACCAAGGGGTGCTATCTCGGTCAGGAGATCGTGGAGCGGATTCGTTCGCGCGGTGCGGTTCATCGGCAGTTCGCGGCGTTTACGGTCGAGGGAGCGCTGCCGGAACCGGGGATGAAGATTGTCGCGTTGGTTGGCGAAGAGGCTGAACCGAAAGAGGTCGGCGAGATCACGAGTAGCGCGATTCTTCCTTTCGCTGGTGGTCAACGAGCGGTCGCACTGGGCTACCTTCGGCGCGAGGCTGCGGATAAAGATTTGCGTGCGGGAGCGTCCAGAATTAAGCCCGCATCGCTACCGCTCGCCTGAACCTCAGCGAGAGTTTCAAGTAAAGAGAATTTCTAGAAAACGAGAATCGGGTAAATCCTTATGGCTCAAAAAAGAAGAGAAGAAAGCGAATTCAAAGTAAGCGATCGGCGCCTGTTCACCACTGAAGGAGAGCTGCGCGATTCCACTGAGGAAAACGTTACGGCAACGGCGACGTTACCCTCGCCGGTCGATGCTTCTGCCTCCGTTGCACCGGCAACGGTCGCGGCTCCACTGGGAGCACCTGCTGCGGCCTCGACGACAGTCCCGGCAGCGGGTTCTGAATCCGACATCCCCGAACCACCGACCGCATCCGAACAGCAGGTGCAACACGATGCTTACAAGCAATCCTCGCGCGAATTGGATGCACAGGTTGAACTGGGCGGGCATTCAGCGAAGGAACTCGAAATGAGTTTCGAGCGCTTTATGGCCTCGCTCTATATGACCGCCATGATGCAGCTCGGCCTGATGCATGAGCAGGGTGGGCAGCCCGGCGTCGACTTGATTGGCGCACGTCAGACCATCGACACGCTGGGAATGATTGCGGAAAAGACTAAGGGGAATCTCACGCCGAAAGAGCAAGGGTTTCTGCAAAATTGTCTTTATGAATTGCGCATGGCATATGTCGAAGTGACCAATGCGTTGGCGCGTCCTCCGCAGACTCCCGGGCCCGTAACGGGTACGAACGGTTAATGCAGGCGACTCTGACGGTATTAGGCAGTGGAACATCGATGGGAGTGCCGACCATCGGATGCGACTGCGCCGTCTGCCGATCGACCGACCCACGCGACCGCCGTACTCGTCCGTCGGTGATGATCAGTTACGCCGACCGTAATGTACTGATCGACACGACTCCCGATTTTCGCGAACAGATGTTGCGTGAGGGCATTAAACGGCTCGATGCCGTGTTCTACACCCACACTCACGCGGACCACATTCTCGGAATCGATGATCTTCGGCCGCTGAGCTATAAGCACCGGCCACGCAAGCTGCCTCTTTATGCCGCGCCACAAGCGTGCGAATTTCTTCGCGGCATGTTTCGCTACATTTTTGAGCCTGCGCATCAACTTGGCGGACTGCCACAGGTCGATTTGTACCCGGTGGATGGTCCCGTGGAA
The DNA here is from genome assembly GCA_963807725.1 of uncultured Acidobacteriaceae bacterium. Lineage (GTDB taxonomy): Bacteria > Acidobacteriota > Terriglobia > Terriglobales > Acidobacteriaceae > Acidiflorens. The sequence goes on along the minus strand of CAWECL010000006.1, from coordinate 602,447 downwards.
ATTTTCGGTGCACGCTTCGAGCCGTTAACGGTTATTCATGGGGAAGTTCCGATTCTTGGTTTTCGTTTTGGATCCGCGGCTTATCTCACCGACCACAGCGAAGTTCCTGCTGAAACGCTGGAGAAACTTCACGGTCTGGACATCTTGTTTCTGGACGCGCTACGACACCAGCCTCATCCGACGCATTCGACGGTAGAGCGGTCGCTCAAGGTCGTGGAAGAAGTGAAGCCGAGGCGGACATTTTTTACGCATATTTGTCACGACCTTTCGCACGAAGCGACTAATGCGGCGCTGCCGGCGGGAGTGCAACTGGCATATGACGGGATGAAACTGGAATTTGAGATCTAAGATGCTGACTTTCCATCATCTCGACGACGTGCCAAGCGATTTCGGGCCGGCCGTCGTCACAGTCGGAAATTTCGACGGCGTACATCGCGCCCACCGGCACGTTATCGATGAGATCGTGCGGCGCGCGAAGCCGGCGAATGCGCGTTCGGTCGTGGTTACATTTGAGCCGCATCCCACGCGCATTCTGCGACCCGATCACAATTTGAAATTGCTGACTGCGCTGCCGGAAAAACTCCAGCTTTTGGAAAGCACCGGCGTCGATGCGGTTTTGCTGCTTCCCTTTTCGCGCGACCTGTCGCTGATGACGCCCCATGAGTTCGCCCATGACATCCTGAAGGAGCGCCTGCACGCGAGCGAAATTCATGAGGGCTACAACTTCCACTTCGGGCACAAAGCGGCGGGCAACATTCAACGGTTGCGCGAACTGGGCCAGGAAATGGGATTCGAAGTGCATGATTATCCCGAGATGCGGCTGCGGGGAGAGAACGTTTCGAGCAGCCATATCCGCAAATTGCTATCGCATGGCCAGGTCAGCCGAGCGCGCCATCTGCTGGCGCGGCCATTCAGCATTCTCTCCACTGCGGGACGCGGGCGCGGCTACGGATCAAAGTACACAGTGCCGACGATAAATTTGGCGCGCTACGAAGAACTGGTTCCAAAAGATGGCGTCTACATCACGCGCACTCGCGTGGGTGGCGAATGCTTTGATTCTGTAACGAATGTTGGCAACCGGCCTACTTTCGGAGCCGATTCTTTTGCGATTGAATCTCATCTGCTGAATTTCCATCCGCTCGAGCTTTCGCCGGAAACGGAAGTTGAAGTTTATTTCCTAGAGCGGCTTCGCGACGAGATCAAGTTCCCTTCAGTTGATGCGCTGAAAGATCAGATTGGGCGGGATGTTGGGAAGGCGCATAAGTATTTGCGACGGCTGGGAGGGGCGAGAGTTGCTGCCGAATAGGATCTACCCATGCGTCGAAGGTCTGGTGTAGTTCCCCCTGGCGGCCTGTATCATCGTGGGCCGGGCCAGACGTCCGTCGCTCCAATATCTCCGCTGATACAATCGCTTCCCGCATGGCGATTGGCCCCATCCAACTGCTGAAGGAAGCGAACTCCGCGCAGCGCAGCACACTGATTGCTGCCTCTCTCGGATGGATGCTCGACGCGTTCGACGCCATGCTTTACGCGCTCGTTTTGACGTATGTCATGCGCGATCTCGGCATGTCGAAGGCGGCCTCCGGCTTTCTGTACACTCTCACCCTGCTGGCATCCGGAATCGGCGGAGTTTTTTTTGGGTTCCTCGCTGATCGCATCGGACGCAAACGCGCGCTGATGCTCAGCATCCTGACTTACTCGGTCTGCTCGTTCGCTTCCGGCCTTTCAACTACGGTGCTCATGTTAGCCGTGTTTCGGTTCATCCTCGGACTTGGGATGGGAGGCGAATGGAACACCGGCGCAACTTTAGTGGCGGAAACCTGGCCGGACGAATTGCGCGCAAAGGCGCTTTCGGTGGTTCAAAGTTCGTGGGCCATCGGATATGCGCTGGCGGCGTTGGTGGCCGGCATCGTGCTGCGGTACGCGAACTGGCGGATGGTTTTCTTCGTCGGAATTCTCCCCGCCATCGTTACGCTCTGGATACAGAACCGCGTGCCGGAATCGGGGATGTGGTTAGAGCACGAGAAACAAAGCGTCGCTGTTATCGGTGTTGTGTTCGACAACTCTTTTTTTGCTATTTTTCGCCGCCCCTATGGAAAGAGCACCATTGCACTTCTCCTGCTCAACTTCTTCGGACTGTTTGGCTGGTGGGGTCTTTTTACCTGGATTCCTCCTTATCTATCGCTGCCCGTCTCACAAGGAGGACGCGGCTTCGGACTGATGGGCACTACGACTCTTCTCATCGTGCTTAACCTGTTTGGCATGTTTCCCGGCTATTTGAGTTTCGGGTGGGTGGCCGATCATCTGGGACGGCGCAAATCTTTTATGGTCTACCTTTTCGCGGCTGCTGTTCTGGTGCCTCTGTATGCCGTGGCGCGTTCAGCGGTTGCACTTTTGGTCGTCGGTGCAGTCGTCGCCTTTTTTGCTACAGGATTCTTTTCTGGTTCGGGAATCATTGGGAGCGAGATCTTCCCAACGCGATTGCGCGCGCGGGCCTTGGGATTTACTTACAATGGCGCCCGTACGCTGAGTTCAGTTGCTCCGTATGTGATTGGGCGAGTTGGGCAGGGCAAGGGGTTGAGCTGGGCCTTCTTCTTGTGTGGGGCCAGCTTTTTGCTGGCTGGTTTTATGGCTACGCTTTTACCGGAGACTCGGGGGAAGAAGTTGGAATGAACAGCGTCGTTTGTCGTTCGCTCGGTCGCACGGGCCAAACTCGACTGTAGGGTTGGGGCGAGACGCTGCGCTGTACCGTACTTTACTCGATCGGCTCGACGAGCAACTCATCGGCTCTTGCTCGTTGCGGTAGCTGGATGAGGACTATCGCGATGAGTACCAGAACTATTCCCGCGGTTTGCATCGGGCGGACTAGCTCTCCTAACACCAGTGCGGTAAGTACTATGCTGAAGACTGGTTCGAGGCAACTGACTATGATCGCTCGGGTTGGTTCCAAATATTGCAGGCCGGCAAAATAGCAGGAAAATGGTCCCAGCACTGAGACCAGCGAAAATACGAGCATGAATGCCCACTGCCTTCGGTCATAGTGGGCTGCGAGAATCTTCCAGGGCGGATTCACACATAGCCAGAAGCTCGAGGTTCCCACCAACACCCACAGCAGGACTTTCCAGCGGTCGTAGCGAATCAGAACTCTGTGTCCGCCCACGTTGTAGAACGCGAAGGAGAATGCGGCTAACAAGGCGGCTGTCACTCCCAGAACGTCCATGCGAAAGTGCCCAGAGCCGATAAGCCCTACCGCCAGCGCGCAGCCGCCAACCGCCACCGCAACGGCGGCAGTTCTGCGCAATGATGGCCGTTCGCGTTCTCGGATCGCCGTGTACAACAACACCCATACCGGAGCCGTGTATTGCAGGATTATGGCGGTGGCCACATTGGTCCGTTGGATCGCCACGTAGTAGAAGTAGTTCGAAACGGCGACTCCAAAAATCCCCAAGACGATGAAGCGCGCCAGATCACGCGCGGGAACGCGAAGGGTGGATGCTCCCCGTCGCACGAGCAGCACGGGCAACAGCACGGCCAGGGACAAGGTTGCCCGGCTTTGGGAGAGTATTAGCGGATCGATATTGCCGATTGCGGTGCCGCCCGGCAGCAGGTGTCCGGTGAACGCTGCGCGACCGAGGGTTGCGGATATTCCCCAGAGAAAGGCTGCGCTCCCAATGTACAGGTAGCCGAGCAGAAGACGGGGAGCAGACTCGGCGCTCACGCAAGGTGCTCAATGGTGTAGGTGATTTTCGCCGTTTTCTCGAGCATCGCAGAAACCGAGCAGTACTTTTCTTTCGAAAGCCGCACCGCGTCAGCCATGGACTTTTCGGAAACCGCCCCATGAACGCGATACGTCAGGTGAATCGACGTGTAGACGGCGGGATATCCGTCCGCTCGTTCGCCTTTTGCTGCGACTTCGAGACCTGTGAAGGGCTCGCGCTTTTTGCGGAGAATACCTACCACGTCAGAGGCCGTGCAGCCGCACAAAGCGAGTAACACCAACTCCATGGGACTGTTCGCGGTCTTTTCAGCGCCAGCGTCCATCACCATCGAGTGCCGCGAACTTGCTACGCCTACGAATCGGTCCTGGTCGGTCCAGCGCAATGAGGCTTCGATCATTTGTCCCTTTCGTTTGTGGCCGCCAGGTTTCGCTATCGTCGGTTATCTGTTACCGGTTCCGGATGAATTAGGACGCGAAACAATTCCGGCGCGTCGTGTTTGAAGCGAATCTCCAGCGACGTCTGAACATCGTGAACGCGTGAAAGCGGCATATCGTCTGGCAGCGTACAGTGGCAGGAAACATAGAGTCGGCCGCCTACTTTCTTAAATTGGAAATCATGCACGTCGATGGCTTCGGGAAACTCTTTCACAATTGCCTTGAGGCGCTGTTCGAGTTCTGGCTCGCGGACAATCTCCTCTCCTGTTTCGATGGTGGCCGGTTCGCTCTCGATGTGCGTGAGGATGGTTGCGATTTCCGGAACCTCTGTTCGCATCTCGCCTTCCAGGCGGGTGACTTCATCGTGCGCATGCTTCATGCTCAGCCGCTCGTCGAGTTCGAGATGCTGCTCCACGTGCAGTTGTCCATTCAAGGCTTGCACGCTGATGTCATGGACGTTCAAGTTGTGGCGAGTGGCTACAGCACGGATGCGATCGAAGATATTTTCTGTTCGTCCGGCTCGTGGGATGGTGTGCACCATTACGTCGGCGTTAGGAAGAACCTCGCGCACGCGTGCTCTTACTGCGTCCGAAACCTGCTCTGAGCGTTGAAAGGTGAAATTACGTTCCAGCCCTACGGAAACGTCCGCGAAATAGCCGTTGCCGGCTTTCCGAAAGCGGACCCATTCCACTTCCAGGACGCCGTCGACTGTCCTGAGGCGATCGAGGATCTGGCTGCGGACGCCCGCGGGAGCGGCGTCGAGTAGCGCGTCGACGGTGCGGCGCGCGAGCCGCCAGCTCACGGATACCACTACGCCGGCGACGAAGAGCGCGGCAATCGGGTCGGCCCGACGCAGCCATTCGATCTGATAAGTGCGTCCCAGCCAAACGAGGGCTAGTCCGACGATCACAACGCTGCTTGACCAGATATCGGTGGAGAAATGAAGGGCGTCGGCTTCCAGAGCTTGACTGTCGTACTTAGTGGCGATACGTCCTAAGGCTCGAGAACGCCAACTATCGACTGCAATCGACAGGAACATGACTAAAAATGCGGCTGCACTGGGCTCAATTTCAACGCTGTGAAAAAACAACCGCTTTATGGATTCGTAGACAATCCAAACGCAAGTCAGCAGCAAGAGGGCGGTTTCGATGAAGGCCGAGAAGTTTTCGAACTTCCCGTGGCCATACTGGTGATCCGCGTCGGCCGGCTTGTCGGAAACCCGCACCGAAAAAAACGTGACCAGCGCCGCTATGAGATCCAATGCGGAGTGTGCAGCCTCGGACAAGATGCCCAACGAGCCGGTCACGACGCCTACCGTAATCTTCAGCGCCGTGACTACGAGAGCTGCCAGCACCGAGTTTCCGGCGACGGCGCGCTTCTCCCGTTGCATGGAGCCGGAACTGAAGGCAGACTGCATTTCTTGCATACACGCCATTATCGCTTTGGATTCGTCAGCCGCCAACCTTGAAAAGCTATCGTGTGGAGTTGCGCCGTTCCCGATCCTCTCACTGGACAGTCGATGCTAACCGTCCATGCTACGATTAGATTCGTTGTAATTTCCGCTCTGGAGGATCCTGTTTCATGCGTTTTCAGCATTTCGTGTGTCTTCTGCTTGCCGGTTTCGCCTTCGGGCAAGCTGCGCCCCCGGCTACCGCTCCCGCTACTCCTCCCGCAGCCGCAGCCGCGGCCACGGCGGACCAGACTGCGGCTCCCGCTGCTCCGGCTCCCGCTCCCGAAGCAAATGTCGGGCCCGATGACACCGTCATCACGCTGAAAGGCTTTTGCACCGACTCCAGTCTGCAAGGTGATGCGTGCAAGACCGTGATCACTCGCGCTCAGTTCGAGAAAATTACCGCGGCGCTGCAGCCGAATATGTCGCCGGCGGTGCGCCGCCAGGCAGCTACGTTTTATGCGCGCATGCTAAAGATGTCCACCGATGCCGAAAAGCGCGGTCTCGACAAGGGACCGATGTTCGATGAAAAACTGGCCATCGCTCGCATGCAGATACTTTCCCAGGAACTGACTCGCGCGATGCAGGAAGATTCGGCAAAAATCACCGACGCCGATATTGAGGACTATTACAAGAAAAACGAAGGCAACTTCGAGCAGGCGACCTTCGAGCGTATTTTTGTTCCGCGCACCAAACAGATCGATCCTGCGGCAAAGTCCAGTGCAAGTTCGAAGACTGGGGTTGCCGCTGGCGCCAAGACCGCCGCGAAGCCGGCGACGCCGGCACAGCCGACGGAAGCGCAAACAAAGGCCGCGGAAGAATCGATGAAGAAACTCGCCGACACTCTGCGCGCGCGGGCGGCGAAGGGTGAAGACCCGGAGAAGCTGCAAACCGAAGCACACGTTGCGGCGGGACTTCCGGGAAATGCTCCGATCAGCAAGATGGAGAAAGTACGCCGCACTGCACTGCCCCAGAATCATCAGACGGTCATGAGCCTGAACGTTGGCGAAGTATCGGAAGTGATTGCGGACCCCAATGGCGGATATTACGTCTACAAGATGATCAGCAAAGAGACCTTGCCTTTGGACACTGTGAAACCAGAGATTAAAAACACGATGTCCAGTCAACGCTATCGCGACAGCATGCAAACTTTTCAAAATCCGGCCAGCCTCGACTTGAGCGAAGCTTACTTCGGCCCGGTGCGGAATTCCGCGATGCCGGTTCCTCCCAGGGGAGTAAGGCCGGTTCCTCAGCCGCAGTCTCAATCCAAAGACCCCGAATAGATGGACACGGCGAAACCCACAATCTTGGTTACAGGTGTTTCGGGAAATCTGGGACGACGGCTTTTGCCGCAGCTCGCCGATTACCGAGTAGTGGGGATCGATATCGCGCCTCCCGCTCACTCTGCAGTTGACCGTTTTGTAGCGCTCGACCTTGGAGTCGAGGAATCGACTCGCGAGTTGCTGTTGCTGATGCGCGAGTTGCAACCCGTGTCGGTGGTTCACCTGGCGTTTGTTATCGATCCACAGCGTTCAGGGGTCCTGGATGTTGACCGCATGTGGCGGATCAATGTGGCCGGCACCGCGCGGGTGATGGAAGCAATTACTGAAGCCAACCGTACCGCGCCTACGATTCGGCAGTTTATTTTTCTCAGCAGCGTATCGGCGTATGGATCCAATCTCCCCGATCGGGTGGCCGAAGACGCGCCGCTCGAAGCCCACACGCTTCCCTACGCGATCCACAAGAGAGAAAGCGACCTTGTGGTTCAGCAGCGCGCCCCCTCTCTTCGCGGCTGTGGAGTTTTTATTCTGCGCCCCCATATTTTTGCTGGAGCCACAGTCGAAAATTATCTGATGGGAGCCTTCCGGGGCACGCCCAACGGAAAGAGTTCGCGGGCCGCTCGCATGCGCCAATCGGCGACACGACTTCCCTGCATGCTCCCCTTTGGCCAGGAGTATACGGACAACAAGATTCAGTTCGTCCACGTCGACGACATGGCCAGATTCATCGTGTGGATACTGAAGCGCGAACCGGAGGCGCAGCGGTTGACGATTCTGAATGTTGCCGGACGCGGTGAGTCTTTGACCTTCGAGCAGTGCATAGAACTGGCGCATGCCAAGTTGCTGCGTGTGCCGGGACTGTGGGGTATGCGTCGGGTTCTCCAGTTTTTGTGGAGCACGAAAATCTCGTCGATTCCGCCGGATGCGGTCCCCTATATGACCGGTGAATACACCATGAATACCGACCGCTTGAAGAAATTTCTCGGCGACGACTACGAGCGCGTGATTTCAAAAACGAATCGCGAGGCGTTTGCAGATTCGTTTCAGAGAAACTGACCCTACGCGAGAGACGCCCGCGGCGGCAATCAAAAATTACTTCCGCGCGTAGTGATCCGCCCCCATGAAATGCAGTGAGACGTACGGCTCCTCGCCGACCACCCAACTATCATGCCCAGGAGGGCCCGGCGGTATGTAAAACAGCCTGCCAGCGAGCAGTTCGTGGATCCTCCCGTCGTCCATTGCAGCCGTGGCGCAACCGGAGAGTACCAAACCGACGTGCTCGACATTGCAGCGGGACTCACCCAGGCTTGGCCCGACATGAAGGGACCACTTCCAGCCGGGCTGGTAAGTTGCTCGGCCAATGGTCATGCCGCCGATATGAACCAATTCAAATTTTCCTTTTTCGAAGGTTCGTGTCTCGTCCGGCTCTTCGAAACGCTTTAGAACTGTTTCCAGCATCGCAGTGACTCCGTCAATTGGACTTAACGCCGCGGTACAGACCAGCAATTCCGAATGAGTACGGGGTCCAGGAAACTTCGCGGAAACCAACCTGGCGCATCCGTCCCAGCATTTCATCCGGCGCGGGAAAGCGCTCGACCGACGCAGGCAGATACGCATACGGGCCTCGAACGCCCGAAATCAGAGTGCCTATGGCAGGCAGGACCTTCTTGAAATAGATACGGTAGCCGTAGCCGAGCAAACCGGACGGCTCTCCGAAATCGAGAATGCCGAACTCTCCTCCCGGAGCGAGTACGCGCGCGATTTCTCGTAGCCCCGCATCGTAGTCGGCCAGGTTGCGGAATCCGAATGCGGAGGTCACCAGATTAAAATGCCCGTTGTGGAATGGAAGACGTAGGGCGTCCGCTTCGATCCAGCGCAGCTTAGCGCCTTTGTCCTTTGAAGCGGCGCGTTCCAGCATGGCGTGGGAGAAATCGGCACCAGTGATCCGTGCCGGCTTGGCGCCTCCACGGCGGCGCAATGCGAAAGTCATGTCCCCCGTCCCGCAACAAAGATCGAGCACGCGGGCATCGGAACGTTTCAGAATGTCGTCGAATCGACGAGCCGCACGCCACCACCAGACGCGGTCAATGTTGCAGGAAAGAACATGATTGAGCAGGTCGTAGCGCGGAGCAATCGAGGTGAACATCTCGCGCACAGCCTGTGCGGCCGACTCGCGATCTTGCGCGCCGGCGGGAGCCGCCCCGATTACCCGCTGATTGATTCCTTGAGCCATACTTAATTCCGTGCCAATCGCCGAATCTCGTCCACCGCAGAGCGCACAATTTCCTCGGGGACGTCACGCACAATCTCGACCTTGCCGATCTCGCGCGGCAGAATAAAACGCACCACTCCCTGCCGCGTCTTTTTGTCGGAACGCAGGCGCTTCAAAATGCTCGCGGTTTGAAATTTCATTCGCGGCAGCCTGCCGAACCCGAGGACGGCATTTGTTATGCGCCCCGCGGTCACGCTATCGAGTTTGCCCGTCGAAAGCGCAATGTGGGTCACGGCGATCATGCCCCACGCTACCGCCTCCCCGTGAAGGATCTGTGTGTAACGCGTCTCAGCCTCAAGCGCATGCCCGATGGTATGACCGAGATTGAGCACCTGCCGCAAACCGCCCTCGCGTTCGTCGGCACTCACCACCGACGCTTTCAATCGCACGGAATCGGCAATGACTTTCTCCACAACTACAGGATCACGATCGAGAATCTCGCGGCGCCGGTCTTCGAAGAGTTTGAAGAGTCTGGCATCGCCGATGACGCCGCATTTTAGCGACTCGTAGAGACCGGCGTGATACTCGCGCGAAGGCAGAGTCTCAAGAACTGTGGGATCGATCAACACCGCGCGCGGTTGATGAAATGTCCCTAGCAGATTTTTGCCGGAGATCAAGTTGACGGCCGTCTTCCCACCGATCGCCGCATCAACTTGCGCCAACACCGTGGTCGGCACCTGGATGACGTCGACGCCGCGCATGTAGATCGAGGCCAAAAATCCAGTGACGTCGCCCACTACTCCTCCGCCGAGGGCAATCAAAGTGATGTCCCGATCGGCACCTTCCTTTACTAACTTTTCTGCAAGCTTCTCGAGTGTCGTAAGCCGTTTCGCGCGCTCACCATCGGGCATTTCGAGTACGGAGGCTTCGATCTTCGCCGAGGACAGCGATTTCAAGAGGACCTTTGCCCAGCGCCTCCGGACCGGCGCGGCAGTCACCACAAAGGCGCGGCGGTTTTCAAGAAGCTTAGCCAGGCGCTCTCCGGCGCGAGCCAGCAGGCCGCTGCCAATCATCACTTCGTAGGAGCGCGACGGCGTGGAAACAGGAACGCTAATCATGAATATTCATCATAGCTTATGAGAATCCTGAGTATGTAAATCAGCGTATGAGACTGGTCTGGATTTACGAGGTCGAGGTTTTCCTGGGATGCAGCAAGGATGCGAGAACCGAAACGCCCAAGACCACAACCACAGTCGCCAACGCCCATTCGGTCGGAACGGTCACGTAGTGCGAGCCCAGCATTTTGACTCCGATGAAAATGAGCACCACCGACAAACCGTAATGCAGGTAGTGGAACAGATCCATGACACCGGCGAGAGCAAAGTACATGGAGCGTAGTCCCAATATGGCGAAAACATTGGAGGTGTAAACAATAAATGCGTTCAGCGTAATCGCAAGCACCGCTGGGATTGAATCCACAGCGAACAGGAGATCGCTGGTCTCGATGACCAGCAAAACGATGAACAATGGGGTAGCGTACAGGCGATCACGCCTGGTAAACAAATTGCCACCGACGTATCCATCAGTGACTGGCATGAAGCGTCGAAACAATCGCAAGACAGGATTCTTTTCGGGCTTGATTTCTGTGTCACCTTGACCCAGCAGCTTCAGTCCGGAATACACAAGCAAAACACCGAAGACATAGGTGATCCATTTGAAGCGGGACAGCAAACCAACGCCGGCCACGATAAACGCGCCCCGCATGAGCAGCGCGCCGATGATTCCCCAGAATAAAACCTTGTGTTGATGTTGTTCCGGAACTTTGAAGTAGCGAAAAATCACCAGGAATAGAAAAACATTGTCGACGCTCAACGAGAGTTCGATGACGTAGCCCGTCACGAACTGAAGGGCTTGCGCCTGTCCGTGCCAGAAGAATTCGATGACAGCGAAGCCGCCGGCCAGCGCGATCCATACTCCAGACCAAACTAGAGCGGATCGAAAACTGACCCGTCCGGAGCGCCGGCTGAGCACGCCCAAGTCGAGGGCCAGCATTGCGGCGACGAATATGTTGAAGAGAATCCAGAAGAGGAGCACAAGGGAATCTTACGATATAGGCGTCAGGTCTCAGTTGTCAGATCTTAGTTGTCAGGTCTGGAAAAACATTCCGAGGGGGTCCATGAGTTTGCCTGGGATGTGCCACCTGACACTTGTTCTAACGCGCTCTGCCCCGTGTTCCGTGGGCCCATTCGTCCCACATACCCATGTCTTTGAGTTCCTGGTCGAGATGGGAATCTTGTAGCGTCTGCTCGATCTGGGCGCGATTCAGGCGCGGTCCCACGCGCTCGGCCGCATTCGCCAGTGCGAACGTTAACACCGCGGCTTCGGCAACATGTTTCTTGAGTTGCGCGAAATCCACTTTGTCGAATGTATCGGTGGTGGCGTGATAATTCTCCAGATAATTAGATGCCTCCTGATCGGCAACGAAAGTGGGAACGCCTTCGAGCATGAAATCGAAATGGTCGGTGCCTGACTCAGCTGTTGGTTCGGCTTTTGAAACGCCGAATTGCGCGAGAGGCGCTACCATCGCCTCGACGGGCAGAATCACATCCTTTCGGCCGCCGGTCGAGAACCCGGTTGTCTTCCCCGTGCCGGAGTCAAAAATCACCACTCCCGCCACTTTATCGAGTTCGCTGCGGTGCGCTGTGGCATACGCGCGCGAACCGATCAATCCTTCCTCCTCGCCGGAAAAAAGAATGAAACGGATGGATCGCCGGGGTTTTAGTCCCGACGCTTTGATCGCCCGCAACGCATCGATCACCAAGGCCGCGTTGCAGCCGTTATCGAGGGCGCCTGTGCCCAGTTCCCAGGAATCCAGGTGTGCGCCGAGCACGACAAATTCATCGGGCTTCTCGCTACCCCTCATCTCCGCCACTACATTCCAGGTTTTGAACGGTGGACCAATTTTGTTCGGGATCGAAAGGTCAGCCCACACCGGACGCGCCGACGCCAGCAGGCGCGCGATGCGTTCTCCATCTTCGCGCGCGATGATTAACTGCGGAAGGGCATCGATCTCTCCCGCATTGGAGTTCGTGTGACGATAAAGTATCTTATGCTCGCGGGTGGCCATGAACGCGATCGCTTTGGCCTTCCCTTTCACAGCCAGGGCGATCGCTGCCGGGGCGCGCTCGTATTCGCCAAAAAGATCGTCCCAGGTCGCGAGTACTTTGGTGTGCACAAGCACGAGCCTTCCAGTGATGTCGCCTACTCTCGCGAAATCGGCCGCCGAACCGTCGCCGACGTCCACAATGGGGACATGCTTCGCGGCTAACAGCGCGGGCGCCCACGCGACCGACACCGCGTGAACCGGAAAGGTCACGCCCGAATAAAGGGACGCCGTCATCTCGGTTGCGCCTTCGGCCCATGAATGCTGAATGGTGAACTCTTCGGTGTGCACACTGTCGGCGCCCGCGTCTTTGAAGGCTGCTACACCCCAGTCGACGGCGCGCTGAAATGCGGGGGTGCCGGGAATCCTTCCTCCCACCTCATCAGTCAGGCGGCGCAAATTCGTTTCGAGCGGTGAGGGCTTGAGTGCTTCTGCGATCAGACGGTCGGATGAATTCTTGTCAGAATCGCGATCCCAATCGCGATCCCCGGCGAAAACCAGCACAGGAAGAGTTGTGAGAAAAAGAAAGCTGACGATCCACCACGAAAGTCTGCGCGCCATAGCGGAGCATTAGAAACGAATCCGCGGAAAAGAGAAAGGGGCCAGGGAGGCGACCCTATGCCGGCGTCAGACCGTACTTCTCCTGCAGCCGCCGCTCCATGGTGCGGAAAATCAGGCCATCTACCAGGAAGCCGAGAATGATAATCAGGATCATGACGGCGAGAACCTGGCTCATGTCGCTCAAATCGCGGCCCATCATCAGCAATTGACCGAGTCCCAGGCTGAGAAAAATCATCTCCGCCTGAATCAGCGAACGCCATGCAAAAGCCCAACCCTGCTTCATACCGTTAACGATGAAGGGTAAGCTCGCCGGGAGCAGCACCGACCAAAAAAGCCGAAAACCGCTCGCTCCCAGATTGCGACCCGCCATGCTATAGATCTTCGGCATCTGCTTGCGGCCGTCTTCCATTGCGATGGTCACAGAAAGCAACGAACCCATCAAAACTACAAACAGAATTGCTTTCTCGGTCAATCCGAACCAGAGCACCGCTAACGGAATCCAGCAAATACTCGGCAGAGATTGCAGGCTGACCAGCAAACCGCCAAGAGTTTGTTCGAGAAACTTGTTGCTGGAAACGGCTAGTCCAAGAATCATGCCCAGCACGATCGACAAACTGTAGCCGATGAGCATGCGCTTCATGGTGACTGCGATGCCAATCCAGAAACTGTGGTCGGCGAAACCATCCCACAACGCGTGTCCCACTCCCCACGGCGGAGGAAAAAGATACGGCGGCCAGACGTGCAGCTTCGCGATGATCGCCCAGATGGCGAGAAGCGCCGAGTAAAAGATTACCTGGTTAGCGAACTTTTTCATCGGCGTACTCCACTTCCAGCGACTTGTTGATTTCGGCGCGCAGACAATCGAGTATGTCGCGGGATGTGCGCGCGACGTCAGTCTGCTCCATGTGACGCGGCCGAGGCAGATCGACCGAGAATTCTTGCTTCACTCGTCCTGGCCGGAAAGTCAGCAGAGCGACGCGATCGCCCAGCCGTACCGCTTCGCGAACGTTGTGTGTGACGAAAATAATGGTACGGCCAGTTTCGGCCCACAAACGCTCCAACTCGTCATGCAGTAGATCGCGAGTCTGGGCGTCCAGCGCCGCAAATGGCTCGTCCATCAGCAGGACGTCAGGTTCCGTCGCCAACGCTCGGGCCAGCGCCACACGTTGCCGCATACCGCCCGAAAGCTGATGGATATAGCTGTCTTTAAACTTCGAAAGATGCACGAGGCGCAGGTAGTACTGCACCCTCTCCTCGCGCTCGGCTTTGCTGACATTCTTCATCTTCAAGCCGAACTCGACGTTGCCACCGACTTTGAGCCACGGAAATAATCCAAGTTCCTGAAAGATCAGAATGCGATCGGGGCCCGGGCCAGCTACCGGCGTGCCATCCACCAAAATTCTTCCCGAAGTCTGTTGGTGCAAGCCGGCAATCAAGTGCAGCAGCGTGGATTTGCCGCATCCCGACGGACCCACTATGCACAGAAACTCTCCCGGCTTCACTTGCAGATTGATATTGTCGAGCGCGAGAAGACGTTCTCCAGACGTCGTCTTATAGCTGAGCGAGATTCCATCGAGCGCTACTTTGGGGACAACTACTTCGGTCGCAACACGCGACGGAAAGGTAGTGACGGACGAAGCCGGCTTTCCGTGAAATACATTTGCGCGGACTCCAGTACTGGGAATCTGCGGCACCGCCACGGGGTATGCGTTCTGAGGACTTGTGCTCATTGGATGGCCTTCTTCCCTTTTTCCGCTAAGACCTGGTTAAGGAGCGAAAGATCGTACAGGCGCGACAGATCGGGCATCTCGCGCCCAAGGAAACCGGCATCGAATGCGGACTTGGCTGAAATCAGCAACGTCCCTCGCAACGGATCATAGGTGGGCGTCATCCGGCCAAAAGCCTCTTCCAGTACGGCGTCAGGCATCGCTTTGCCCGTCTCTTTCGCAATCTGCTGGTTGATCAGTTTTCTCGCTTCTGGCAAATGCCCATTGATCCAATCGGTCAATTCCACATGCGCGCGGATCCAGTTTTTCACCAGATCCGGATGATCCTTCAGAAACTGAGTCCGCACGATCAGGTGGGCGAGAACAAACTGGCCGTTCGGCCATAGCGTTCTCTCATCCAGAAATAAACGGCCGTTCCCTTCTTTAATTAATCGCGTCGCCCAAGGTTCGGGAGCCCACGCGCCATCCAGCTCTTTTTTCAGGAACAGCGTCAATTGGTCGGGATTCGCCAAGGGAATCACCTGCACGTCTCCACCCTTGTCTGTGGTCTTCATACCATTCGCCTTCAGCCACTGACGCAGCGCGACGTCTTGCGTGTTACCCATCTGCGGAGTTGCGACTTTTTTGCCGTGAAAGTCTTCGGGCTTTTGAATGCCGGAATCATTGCGTACCACCAACGACGCACCACCGCTAGTTGCACCCACGACGATCCGCAGCGCTTCTCCGTTGGAGCGCACATAGCCGGAGATGGCCGGGTTCGGGCCGATATACGTCATGTCAATGGCACCGGCAAACAAGGCTTCAATGGCGGAAGGCCCAGCGTTGAAACTCTTCCACTCGATCTTCACCTGTGGTCCCATGGCCTTGGCGAACCAGTCATTGCTCTTTCCCACCATCGCCTGTGGATGCGTGATGTTGGGAAATGCGCCGACTCGAATAACGTCCTCGGCCCAAGCCGAAGTACCCGCCAAAACCACGAGAGCAAGCAAAAGAGATACTGAAGCGGAAATGACTCCTTTATTCATTGGTTATTCACCGGCCCTTGCCAACAGTGGCACTATGGTGGCCGACTCAGCCTTCTTTTTTTTCCCGGTCTTCCGGTTCGTCCGGTTGATCGCATTAGGACGAATGTCCCCCGAAGGTCCGCGGCTGATGAGGTCCGCCAGCGTGGTACTCTCCAGAATTTTTGCGGCAGCGTCTCGTACTTCCAGGAACACTTTGTAGAGAGCGCTATGGTCCGCGTCCCGATTGATCAGGACGCGCAGTTGATCGGCGTCGCCGAAAGGCGCTAGCGGGCCGTCCACCAGGCGGATAATTTCGCTCAACCGGATCTCAGATGGTGCGCGGCGGAGCTGATATCCACCCTTTGCGCCGCGCAGACTTTCGACGATGCGCGCGTTCTTGAGTTCGAGAAGAATGAGCTCCAGAAATTTTTCGGGCAGATTTTCTTCATACGCAATGTCGCGAATCCGGATCGCACCCTGGGTGTGACGACGAGTCAGCACCATCAGAGCCTGCAGTGCGTACAGCCCTTTTTGCGAAACCTTCATTTTTGCACGCCCCCACCAACTATCCCTATATCACTAATAGGCATTATAGAAAATGCACGCGCTCTGCCAAAGCACCAAATTTTATGATTTTCCCGCTCCCTGTAATTTCATCGACTTACCCGTGTACGAGCGACATAGAGGTGAGGAGTTCGTGCAAGGTTTTGCACTTGAAAGGCTAGACTTGTTTGTTTCGGGCGTTGGGTTTTGCCGCAAGCCCTTTAACGCAGACGCATGATTTCGACGGTGATGTTGTCCGGTCCGCCACGTTCTCGGGCCAGGGCGATCAGTTCACGCCCGGCTTGCTCCGCGCTTTTATTTTCGACGGCTTCAAGAATTTCCGAGTCGCGCATTTGTCCCCACAAACCGTCGGTGCAGATCAGCAGCACGTCGTCCGGACGCAGCGGCTCGGGCTGTGGGGAAGAATCCATGATGAGGTCCGGGTTCGTGCCCAGCGCGGCGGTCAGAATATTTCGCTGCGGATGATGCTCTGCCTCTTCCTGGCTGATCATTCCCGCCTCTACCAGGCGGCCTACATACGAGTGGTCTCGTGTTACTCGCGTAATCTGGCCATCGCGGATCAGGTACAGCCGGGTGTCGCCAACGTGGACGTAATAGAGGGCGTCATAGTGGCCCTTTCCATTGGCAGTCCTGACTATGGCTGCCGCTGTACAGGTAGTGCCCATACCCCGCAGCTCGGGATGGGCGAAGCTGTACTGGCGGATCTGCTCGTGCGCAGCCTGCAAACCTTCGATTAGAGCTCCCTGCGGGTCATCGCCCCCAGCGTCGCGATATACCGCCACAAGGGTTTCCACAGCCAGGCGGCTAGCCTCCTGACCACCTTCGTAGCCACCCATGCCATCCGCCACGACCGCGAGCCGTCCTTTGCGCAGGAACTGCTGATCCTCTTCCGGCTCCCAATAACCAACCGAGTCCTCGTTATTGGTACGGACGCACCCGATGTCGGACTGGCTCGATACTTCAATTCCTGTACGGACGTTCATTCGGTCACAGCTTCACTTGCGGGAATGTCACGGGTAGGCATGGATAGCGTTCACGGCCAAACTTAACATTATACGGGCTATAGACAAGAGACTCAAACCGGCCGGCGGAATTGGGGCTCGTGAGGACGGCTGGGGCGGGATTGAATCGAAACGGAGGCGGGGACAGCCGACTTGCAGCTGTCCCCATAAATCAAGAGTTGATTGTCAGGCATTTCCTAGCTTGAGGAAGAAGGCCCGCACTGAAAGCTCGGGTTGTTATCGATCAAGGGCGGAGTCACGAAAATGTAATCTGGGTTTCCAGCCGACGACGCGAGAGGGATAAACACAGGTTGAGAGGTTATTCCCTGATAGCTAACCGTGACCTTGTAATCGCCGACATAGAACCAGGATGCGGTCCCGGGCGCGGCAACGGGGTCAACCCAGGTGCAAGTCGCCGGTGACACAGCAGTGATCAACCCGGTGCTGTTGTATTCGACCGTGCCTTGACCCTCAGTCTGACAAGGGGCTACGCAGGGAGGAAGCAAGGGGTTGTTGAACGCGTCCACGCTGTACTGCGGATCGACGATGACGCTGTAGGTCACCACATTCGTCAGGTCTTTTGTCTTGCTGTCACTGTAGCTCCCGAGCGCCTGCAGCTGAATCGTGCCTCCGTTACCTTCAAGGCTGTAGACACCGGTCTGGCTGGTAGGGGCTTGGCCATTAATCAGAGTGGCGGTCACCTGGATGGTCTGCAATTTGTTGGACATTCCGCAGCCCAGCATGCTGAAGATCAGCAACGCGCAAGCTAACGCGGTAAAGAGAGTTTTACGATTCACCGCCGAGTACCTCCCAAAGGAAATCTTCCGCATCGTCGCAGCATCCGTCACATGAGGCAAGGTAACCAAAGTCACGGCATTACACTGAAGGGAGTCTCTGTCGTGGCCTGTACGGAAGCCATCGCCATTGGCCACAATGCGCCACCAGTCGGACGTCATCTACAATTTCGATATGCTCGACCAGACTTCCGACCCATCTTCCGACCCGACTTCAGACCCAACGACTCCGCCAACGCCAACTCCCAGTGAATCCGCAGGCCCGCCCGCGCCTCCTCCTGAAGCGCAAATCACGGATTTTCGCATTGGCGAAGAATTCGGGACTGCGAAACGAAATCTGCCGCCAGCACGCATTGTGGCGATCTGCATTGCTGCGGTTGCGGTGATTCTTGGCATCTTTGCTTTCAAAGAACGACCTAAGCCGCAAGGGGCTGGTGCGATCAATTTGGTGTCTGTGGTCGAAGTGCCAGGTCAAGGCTCGATTCTGACTGCCATCACCATGACTCTGCGGAACACCACGGAGAGACCACTGTGGATTAAGACGGTCAAAGCGCAGCTCACCACCGCGGACGGCAAGACTTTCGACGACGAAGCTGCATCGGCAGTGGATCTCGACCGCTATTATCAGGCGTTTCCGGGTTTGAAGGAGGGTTCCGAGCCACCGCTCGCGCCGGAAACCAAGCTGTCGCCGGGAATACAGCAAAGAGGAACCATCATAGTCAGCTTCAAGGTGGCCAAGGACGATTTCGACCGGCGCAAATCGCTGGTTGTCACCATCCAACCATACGATCAGGTGTTGCCTGTGGTTTTAAAATAAGCCGGAACGATTGGATTTCCGTGCTGAGACGCTCGACCCGGCAACGTCATTCGTTTTCGAGTTGCTGGCGCGCTTCGGCAAGCGCGGTCTTTTCGGCGCCGCTCAACTGCGGATACTTCAGTTTCAAATCCTTTAACGCAGTCACGACGGCTTCTGCTACTACCAGTCGCGTGAACCACTTGCTATCGGCCGGCACCACGTACCAGGGCGCGTGCTCAGAAGCCGTGTGCCGGATCATGTCCTCATAGGCCTCCTGATATTCGTCCCAAAATTGCCGCTCCCTGACGTCGGATGAGGAAAATTTCCAATTCTTGTCGGGGTGATCGAGCCGTTCCATGAAGCGACGCTTCTGCTCTTCTTTGGAGAGATGCAGGAAGAATTTGACGATCGCGAAACCGTTGCGCGCAGCGTAGCGCTCGAAGCTGTTGATATCTTCGAAACGTTCCCGCCATATGTGTTTGGTCACCAGGGGCTTGGGCATTTTTTCGTTTTCGAGAATCGCGCGGTGGACGCGCACGACCAGCACCTCCTCGTAATAAGACCGGTTGAAGATGCCGATCTGACCCCGCCGCGGCATGCTTTTCATTGTTCGCCAGAGATAGTCATGCTGCAATTCTTCGGTCGACGGCTGCTTAAAGGATGTGACATAGACTCCCTGGGGATTCACGCCCGACATGACGTGCTTAATCGTCCCATCTTTTCCGGCGGCGTCGATGGCCTGAAAAATCAGGAGCAGGCCCCAGCGGTCTTGGGCGGCGAGAACACTTTGCAGGATGCTCAGTTTTTTCGCGCCATCGGCCAGCAACTCTTTCGCTCGTGGCTTTTGCTCCGAGTTCAGTCCGTGAGTATCGGCCGGGTCATAATCTTTCAGACGGAAATGTTCGCCGTTGACAATCCGATAGCGCTTGAGCAGTTTATCGATCTTCATAAAATGATCTTCATAGGACGCCTTTAGTGTTGCGGAGTTTGTCCGTAGACGGGACTGTCGGGGGTCGGCTGGTCGTAGTCGCGGCCATACTTGTTCTTGTGCGCCATCCGCTGTCCATTGGCTTCAGGAACTCGAATCACTCCCAATGTTGACGAACCATCCGCGATCGTGATCTCGCGAGTGAGTGGTTGCGCGTTCTCCGGCCCCATGCCTTCGCTCCAAATGTGGAGCATGTAGCGACCGTAGGGAACGCTCGGCAGACTCAGCTGACCTTCCGCGTTCGACATCGCATAGAGCGGCGTCGCCAGGGTAATGACAACCGCGCTCATTTCCGGGTGAATATTGCAGAAGATGTAACTGATTCCCGGGCGGTCGAATCGCACCATCCGTGTGGTGCCAGCCTCGTACAATCCGAGGTCGAACTTCTTACCTTCGAAAAGCGAAAATACATTGTGAAAAAAGGGGTCGCGGTTAGGAAACTCGACCATCGACCCGGCGGGCACGACCAGAATATGGGGCTCGAAGCTCTTATTTTTTTGGACCAGCCGCAGATTTTGGGCAGGCGCTACCGCCGGGATCGCGGGTGCATCGTCGCCCGGCATCGCCAAAGGCGTGAGCCAGACTACGGTTTCGGGCGTCTTGGCGTGCCGCGGGTGAGCGGCGCTCGCACCGAATACTTCCACACGCCCGCGCACCACGGTCGTCTTTGGCTGCGCTGCGGCCTGCGCGTGCATTCCAACGGCGCTGGCCCACAACAGCCCGGCCCAGATTAGGATTGCTCGATTTGTTGCCTCGCTCATCGCCGATGGCCCACACCGTTGCCGCTACTCTCAGCACATGACTTCGATGCTTTTCACCGCATCCGCTTAGATCTTCTTAGAATAGAACTCCCATCATCAGATTCAATTGTCCCGCGTTATTTGCGGTACTGCCGATGGCGTACGTTCGCAGATACCGATACTCGGCGGAAAACAACAAATCGGACCGAGGCCGATAAATCATGTTCACAAAGCTCCCCTCATTTCTCGCCAGGGAGGCAAGACCATAGGCTTGTGAATAGGGAAAATACTTCAAGTCCGCTGCAAAAGGATTATCCATCCCCCATGCACCATTGAACTCCCATTTGTTTGCCGGCCGGTATTTTAATTGCCCCCAGCCGCCAACCGTATTCAATGCCTTGACTTCCGTACTCTGCAACGTTGGGTCGCCACTAAATAACACGCTGCGCCAACTGCCACCGTACAGTCCGCCAATGGCGGCCCCGCGATAAACTTTTCCGCTCAAGGAAAAGCGACGGCCCAGCGGTAGTTCAATGTCGGTCATTCCGGCCCACCCGTCAACCGTCCGACTGAAGCCGTAGTCCTGACGACTGTAGAATCCGCCCACGCCGACGCGCAGCAGTTGGCCGAAAACATTTCTGCTCCAGGCGATTCTTCCACCATACGCAGGTTGGCGCGAGGACTCTCCCGCACCGGGCTGCCGGTAATCGCCAGATTCCGGCGCTTCACCAGTGAGCGGATCCAGTATCCCGCCTTGCATCAGCAAACTCGAATCATCGCCCAAAGCGATCCGGTGTTCGACTCGTATCTGAGGAACCCAGCTCCACAAATTGCCGGCGTTGGTAAGCGCAGGAACGGCCAGCGACGCGAACGATGTCGGCGAGTTCGGCGAAAAAAATAGACCGTCCTGTCCTACGACAACCGAGGTGTTGGTCCAATCCATTCGCATGGTGGCGGTGCGTAAACGCAGCAGCCCGGAGTTGACGCCGTTCGGAACTACCGGAAAGCCGCCTGCGAAGTCGATTTGCAAATCCGCTCTCGTCTTCGCGCCCGCGACTTCTGGCCCGAAAGTTTCAAACCCGATCTGCGACTGCCGCAGTGTGGCCGCAAAACTTCCTCCAGAATCGCCGACCGGCCGGGGCAATGCAAGTGTTGGAATATCAATGTTGTCGACTACGCCTTGGTTGCTCACCAGATTCATCAAAACGATGCCGGATAAACGCAACCGGTACTTCGACGCACTTTCCACTTTTGTTTGATACTGATCGTCGACTTTTCCGCTTAGTAGCTGGTACTCCTCATCCAGGGTGGCGTCGCGGTCGCCTTTTTTTTGATCATCGATCGAGGCTTCGTTCCGTAATTCATTTTTTACTTCATTCCGAGCTTCGGGCTTCTGATAATCCGATCCTGCGAGCTGCCGAGCTTGCGCGGCTGAGTCTGAATTACCTGGTGCTATCGCTTCCTTCAATACGGCATTCCGTACCCCTGCGCGAGCACGAACTTCGTCGAGTTCCCTTCTCAATTCCGCGGTCTCGGCGAGCGATTGCTGCCAGTCCGAGCGCATTCCGGCGACGGCTGCCTGGAGTTCGCGGACTTGTTCGCGCAATTCGTTCACCGAGTCAACTACGGAATTCGCGGCGGCTGAGTTGATGACGGGTGATTTGGCGGACGATGAGTCTCTTAAAGATGACTCGGCCAACGAAGGCTGCGACGATCCAGCGGCTGAATTCTCCGCTCGGTTCGCAGTCTCCTGGGCCGCGGCGCATGCCGTCACTCCCACCACCAGAATCATCCCTCGCAACCATCTGGACCAGCGCATTTTCCTAGGACTCATATCGCCTCCCGCCATCTGCCGAGCTTCATTCTGGAACGACAAGCCGGCACCATGAACTTTTCTATCTGGATCATATTGTGGATCTACGCTTCGAGGAGTATCCGACAAAATTATGGCGTTTTACGTTGCGTGCCGGGTTGCCAATGCATTTTCTGCGGAGGGACTCAGGGGTATGCTGACCCGGAATGTGGTTCCCGAGGCCGAGGTCTGCTCGACCGCGATGTCGCCTCCGTGATCCTGCAAAATCTTTTGCACAACCGTCAATCCCATCCCGGTACCATTTTCTTTGCCGTAACTGACAAACGGCTCGAATAGGCGGTCCCGCACTGGGTCCGCGATTCCCGGACCGTTATCTTCGATCCTGATTTCGAGGCCTTCTCCGCTGCGTCGCAAGCCGATGTCGATCTTTCCCGCTTCCGGGGGGACGACTTCACACGCGTTGAGCAGCAGATTCAGCAAGGCACGCTCCAGCTTTTTGAAATCGAACCAGCCTTCGGTTGATCCTTCGCTGGTAATACGAATACGTATGCGCTGGAATTCTGGATGGGCCTTCACTCCCTGCGCTGCGCGTTCGACCGCGGACCGGACGTCTCCGTACGACGGACGCAAAGATTCGCGGGTACGAGAGAATTCCAGCAGAGACTCGATCAAATCCGTCATCTGATTCACCGCGATGCGGATTTCAGCGTAAAGATCTTCCCGCTGTCCGGGGGTGAGGTTGCTCTCGCAGAGAAATTCCGCGTTGGCCATCACCGCTGCGAGCGAATGGCGCAGATCGTGCGAGATCGAACTCGCCATCCGGCCAATCGTTGCGAGGCGCTCCGCGTCGAGCAATTCGCGGTGTGTTCTTTGCAGGTTCGTCCTCATGCGGTCGAATGTCCCAGTTACTTCCGCGACTTCATCTCCGCCGCGAACCGGCAAGGGATAGGCGTAATCCCCCTGCTCGAGCGCGCGAACTCCGGCCACGAGATTCTCCAGCGGACGCGTGAAGGTATGCGAGATCACAAAAACCAGGACACTTCCGGCCAGCACAGCGGTCAACCCGAGCGCCAGCAGCAACTCGTTCAGGCTGCTTAAGAATGCCGTGGCCTGATCGAACGACTTCAATACCCAAAGGCTGAGCGCCGGATTGCCCGGAGTCGGTAAAACAACCGACGTCGCCATGAAGCGCTCATCGCCCAGGCGGATCTGGTCGCCCTGCGGCGGGCCACCAGCAGCCGTTCTGGGCGCTACGCGCAGCAACTCCGATTCCTGGGCAGGCTTCAGCGTGCTGCGCACAATCGAATCGCCATAACGAAACGCCACTTCACTCGCGGCCACCCGACTCAAATCACGGGCGACGCGATCGTCAATTTCGTAGCCCAGAACCAGATAACCCAGTACTTGGTGTCCGCTGGCAGGGCCAAAATAAATATCCTGCAGGAAAACTTCGTAGAGGTGTCCTTCGACGTACCACCAGTGGCGTGTCTCTTCGCGAGACATAATCGACGGAACAAAATCCTGCCCCTGACGAAGCGTGATCTCTTGCGGCGAGGCTTGTAGCGCCATCACTCGGCCCGAAGAATCGGCTAGAAGCAGCAAATCGCTGCCCGCGAGTTGCCAGAGGTCGCGCGATGCATCCTGGATAGTCGCCGGGTCGTGCGTGGTCATCAATGCCCGCACATTCGGCAGGTCGGCCAACAGTGCCGCCGAACGCTCCAGCGTTACTTCTCTCTGCTTTTGGAAACTGTGGAAGGCGGAAACGGAATTCTGCAGATCGCGCTGGATGCCTTCCCGCACTTCCCTCTGGACGGTGCGACGCACCACCAACAAAGTCGTGAAGGTCAACGCCGCGGACACGGCCACCATGGACAGTAGGAACTTGGTCCGCAACCGAATTCCGCCCATGGTCAAAAACCTCAGGAGCGAGGTCAGAGGTCAAAGGTTAGATTGCAGAGGTTAAGGCCCTCGTAACCAGGTTTTTACCTCTGCAATCTAACCTTTGACCTCTGACCTCGCTCTTCTCTACGGTACGAATTTGTATCCCGAACTATGCACCGTGCGGAAGTGCATCGGATTCGCCGGATCCTTCTCCAGTTTCTGCCGCAGCCGCAGAATGTGATTATCAACCGTTCGCGTGCTCGGATAATTCCGGTATCCCCAAACAAAGTTCAGCAGTTCTTCGCGCGATAGCACACGCTCTGCATTCTGGATCATGAACTTCAGCACTTTGAACTCTTGCGAGGTCAACTGCACCAGCTTTCCGTCACGCCATAATTCCATCTTCGTGAAATCGATCTTCACATCGCCAAACTTGAAAGTCTCCGTCAACGGAGCTCGCGTCGAGCGGCGCATCGCTGTGCGTACTCGCGCCAGTAATTCTCGGGGACTGAACGGCTTGGTGACGTAGTCGTGAGCCCCCAATTCAAGCAGCAACACTTTGTCCATCACTTCGGTTCGCGCGCTCAAAATGATGATCGGTAAGGACGGCGCCGCTTGGCTGATTTCCCGACAAACATCCTGGCCGGGAGTCCCCGGTAAACTCAAGTCCAGCAACAGTACGGATGGCGCAACCGCTCGGAACATATCCAGACCCGCCGCCCCGTTCCCGGCAATATCCACAGCAAAGCCTTCGGCTTCGAACAATCGTTTCAGAGCTTTTTGCACGGCGCGATCATCCTCGATCACCAGGATACGTTCCGCGCTCGGCGAAACTCCTTCCATCGTTGTCGCCGATATTCCAGCCGTCGCAGATACACTCTTGTTCACTGCCGCCTCCGCGCCGTAATTGGTACGAATCATACCCGTAAACTATAGCTTTATATCGGCTTAATGGCGCACTTCGGGATAGAAAGTGACATCCATTTGACAATTTATTGACAAATGGAAAGTGGGATAGACGCGGCGGGTGGCATTGAGAGTCTTTGACTTTGAATCAGCCCGGGGCCACCGGGCGACACTCCGGATGGGCTGGGTCACCTTGAGATATCAAATTTGGCGACGAACTCTAGTAAGTGAATGACTGAATCTCCGTCACGCCGGCGTCTGGACCATCCACGTAGCCGGAGCGATTACTCGGATTCAGGGCGATGTGGGTGGATACCACATTGAAGGTGTTCGAGAAGTTGAAGCCGTTCAGGGACTCCACCAAGTTGCCTTTCGTGTCGTAAACCTGAATGCTGCTTCCGGGGCCCGTGCTAGAGACCGACTGCGCCACAAAGAAAAGTTTATGCACCGGGTCGAACTCCACGTCCGACCCGCTCTGGAGCTGGCTTGAAGCTCCCGGCAGCGTCACCGCGAATCCGGTTTTCTTTTTGAGGTTGTAGAACTCCACGCTGAAATCCAGTTCCGTGGTTGTGCAAGCAATCCCGTCGGCCGAGTCGACCGCGATCCCGTTTACAAACCCGGCTCGAAATGGAGGCGGTCCGGGAAGCCCCTTGAACTCGACCACTTTCTGCGTCGTCAGATCCACCAACGCGAATACCGGAGGAGGGCCACCGACTGCTCCCGTCGAAGCGGCGATCACCGCCTGATTGGTCTTGCTGTCGTAAGCCACGACTGGAGAGTCACTGAAGAAAAATACCGGGTCGGTCAAAGTAATGATCGGTCCAAACGTATTTGCCCCCACGTTGGACGCGAACACAAATGTGGAATCCGTACCGCCGTTCTCGAAGGCCAGCACGGCCGTGGTTGTCGAAGCCTGGTTCCGACTCAAACCTATGATGATGTCGTCGCTCGCCAGCGGAGGTTCCCATGTTCCCGTGAACTTGTTCGAGCTTACCGGGCTGAGTTGCTCGTAGATTCGTTTGACCACATACAACCCTTGCACGTGTTCGCGCTCGACCAATCCAATGCTCGTGCCGGCAATGCCCAGCGTAAGGAAGTCATCCTTGGTCTCGATCCTTTTGACGACCTTCAAAATCGCGCCGGTAGCCTGGTCGAAGGTTTCGACCGCTGCCAATATTTTGTTTCCGCCAAGATCCTGCGCCTCGCTCAAAACACCTTCAGTACCGTTCTGATCAATGTCGAAGCCGAAAATCTGCCCGCCGAACTGAGTGTGCACAATGGTGTTGCCGGGTCCGATGGCCCGCACCGTTCCGGAGCCTTGCGTCCGATCAGCCAATGCTGGATCGGCCAATGATTGGGCGGTTGTCGGGATGGGCATCAGCAGTCCCAGCGCGAAGAACCCCGCGCTCAGTGTCACTCGAAGCGCACCAAAAATGTCTTTAACCTTCACGCCGTTGATCCTCCCCGAAGAAAACAACATTGTCACCGGCTGTCTCACCGGCTGCTTGCAGCAGTAACGATGCAGAAAACGTATCTTCATACCTGATCTGGAATGTCAATGCGAAGTCAGGAATTTGTAACTTTATTGTCTGGCGGCTCACCGGACGCCAAGACTCAAGCGCGTTCCTCATTGCTTCGGGACGCCTTTGTCCATGCTAGACTCCCGTATTGCAATCGGCATCCAAGCATTCCAATGAGCTTTCGAAAATTCCGCTTCGCGTCGGCAACTGCGGCTGCTGTGGCGATCATCGCCTCAATGGCCGCCTGTGGCGATCCCAAGGGGCAGGCGGTCCCGATCACGGTTTCATTCAGCTCGACCTATCCGCTACCCACGGCGCTGACCACCGGCTCAACCGTCGGGATAGAGGCAGTCGTTGACAATGACAATCAGGACGCCGGTGTGACCTTCTCGTGCACTCCGGATACGCCAGCCGGGGAATGCGGTACATTTACTCCGCCGGGCGCGGGAACCAATGTCCCAAGCTGTTATCAGGCACCGGATGCAGTTCCGGGCGGCGATGGTACCGTCACCCTGACCGCGACTTCGGTCACCGACCCCACGAAATCGGTGTCTTCGCAGCCCATCACTATTTCGAGCGGAGAGGCCGTGATTACGTGCACTCCCTGATCCACCGAGATTTGACTTCCCGCGACTTACTGCTCAGAATAGAAGTAGTTCTTTTAAGGCCAATTCCCACCAGTGGGGGCGTCCCGGCTTCGACGGAGATGCTTGCGGCCAAGAGGCATGCCGGGGTGCACACACCCGTGATCGCGTGCAAAATGATAATTGCCAATCAACAAATGGCATACGCAGCCTAATTAATTAGGCAGCCGTCTTCCGCAGCTTTGCCCGTGGGCTGCGAGCGGACGTCACACAGCGGGCTGCTCTTCTCTTCTACGTCTGGGGAGAGAAGCTAAGATTACAGGCTAGCGGCACCCGTTTCTTGTCCGTTCTGAGCGGAGGTCGCGAACGTCCTGGGGTAATGCCCAGGGCATGAACGCGAATAAGCATGTAGTCTCTTGACCAGTAACATTTTCGGACGCGGGTTCGACTCCCGCCGCCTCCACCATCCTTACCTAATTCTTCCTAGTCTTTTTCGATTATTGCCGCCCTCTTACGGCAACGATTAGTGTTGCACCCAATCCAAACATCGCGGGACTGCCGGGGAGCCCGTCTCCGAACAAACAACGCGAACTTGCAACTCATACGATGGGGCTGCGAAGTAAGGGACATGCCAATACCGACCGAATCGATTGGAAGCATCCCGCGTACGGCGGACCTGCTGGCAGCCATGCGCGCTCATGCCGCGGGAAAGATCTCTCTCGAACAACTCAAGACTGCCGAGGAGTCTGCCCTCCGCGACACTATCTCGCGTTTGGAAGGGACTGGCTCACCCGTCATCACTGACGGGGAGCAAACGAAGCCCAGCTTCGCAACCTATCCCCTCTCCGGGCTCGAACATCTGGCATCCGATGGAGTGATCATTCCGTTTGCCGATGGGCACACAAGGCGACTTCCTAGGCTGACGGCGGGACCGTTCCGCTATGGCGTCCACGCCGCGACCTACCTGAAGGCAGCTCAGCAGCACGCTCGCCGGCCGGTGAAACAGGCTGTGATTTCGGCGTCAGCCCTGAGCCTGCTTTATCCGCAAAATGGCATTGATGGGTATTCGCGGGACGCCTTTCTGGAAGATCTTATTCGCGAAGCGGAACTCGACATCCGCGAGTGTCTGGAAGCTGGCTCGGCCTGCGTGCAGATTGACTTCACCGAAGGACGACTGGCATTGAAACTCGATCCTTCCGGCGACGTGCTGAATACATTCATCGCATTGAACAACCGGGTGCTCGATCGGTTCAACGCAACTGAACGACAGCGCATCGGAGTACACACCTGCCCTGGCGGCGATCATGACTCCACACACAGTGCTGACGTGGATTACTTGAGTCTTCTGCCGTCCCTGTTCCGCCTGAATGTGGGGCGCTTCTATATTCAGTTGGCCAGCGAACCGGACCGCCGGCGCGTCTTAGCTTCGGTTCGAAGCCTGCTTAGGCCGGGCCAAGTTCTGTTCGTCGGTGTCACCGACCCGATCAATCCCAGAGTCGAGAGTCCAGAGGAAGTGCGTGATCGCGTGCTTGAAGCCGCTGCGCTGGTCCCGATCGGGTCGCTGGGAACCACGGACGACTGCGGCTTCTCACCTTTCGCCGATGACACGTCCACTTCGCGCGAGACCGCCTTCGCAAAGATCAAGAGTCGGGTTGAGGGAACGGCGATGGCAGCAAAAGTTCTTGGAGTATAGAGATAACGGACGAGCCTGCACAGGTCCGTAGTCGGACTTTCGGCGACGAATCTCTGTCAGAATTAGCAGCAAGAATGATTTTCTCTTCAACAGGGGGATCCATGGATCGGCGAACTTTTCTCCAATCGACCAGCGCAGTCTGCGCGGGTATGGCGCTCGCAAGATCTCTACCGGTCTTTGCCTTTGCCGACCCAACACCGACGGACCCGGGCTGGCGGACCTTCGAGGTCACCGCGAGAGTAGAAGTATTGAGGCCAAGCGGAGTAACCCACATCTGGCTGCCGGCCGCGCTGATTCGCGATACGCCATTTCAGCGGACGCATTCCAATCGGTTCAATGCTGATGGCGGCACGGCAAAGATCAGCAAGGACAAGCCGAGCGCACTGGGCCTCGTGTCGGCGAGCTACCCGGCTAAGGCGAAGCCCGTACTGACGCTGACCAGCAATGTTTCGCTGAAGAACTATGCCGTTGATCTCTCCGCGCCCGGCAAAGGGCCGCGCATTTCAAAAGAAGAGCTCGACTACTTTCTTCAGCCCACGCGTTATGTGCCTACGGACGGCATTGTGAAAGAGACCGCGCTCAAGGCGACCACAGGCGCGACTACTGATTTGGAGAAAGCTCGCGCCATTTACGACTGGGTGGTGGACAATACCTTCCGCGATCCAAAAGTCCGCGGCTGCGGGCGCGGCGACATTCGCGCCATGCTGGAGACGGGCGACATGGGCGGAAAATGCGCCGACTTGAATGCCCTTTACGTTGGCCTGGCACGCTCCGTGGGCTTGCCAGCCCGGCATATTTATGGGTTGCGGATTGCCAAATCCGACTTGGGCTACAACAGCCTTGGACTAGCGACTGACAAAGCCACCAAGGGCCAGCACTGCCGAACCGAGGTATACCTTCGTGAATATGGCTGGGTTCCGGTGGACCCGGCCGACGTACGCAAGGTAGTTCTGGAAGAGCCCCCTGGGAATCGTCCACTGAGCGATGAAATGGTGTCGAAGGCACGCAAGCGCCTGTTCGGCTCATGGGAGATGAATTGGATGGCATACAACTACGCTCACGACGTTGCGCTGCCAGGTTCCGCCAAAACGCCCCTGGTTTATTTCATGTACCCTCAGGCGGAAACTGCAGAAGGGCGAGTGGATCCATTCGATCCGGACAACTTTAAGTACGAAATCACGGTGAAGGAGCTGAGCGAGGCGTCTCACCACCCTGGTCAATGAGCGAACCCGCTCATCGGTCTTCATCGTTAGGCCTGGACTCCAACCGTGCCGTCCGAACCAGGCTTCCTCGATGCATCCCTGAATTGCCTGCAAAATTGATAGAAGAGCCAGGCGCTGCCGCGAAACAGGCCGATGAGTGAATTGAATAGCAACGTGGAAACGAGACCATTCGGTTTGAATCGGGCATAGACAAGATTCATCGTCCAAGCCGGACTGGTGTATACGGTCCCCGCCTGGCGTGTTCCGATGCGGGTTCTCACACTACGGTTCGTAAACGATTCTTTCAATTCCGCTGTTAAAGAATTTGGCGAGTTGCAGGATTCGGCTGCTGTACAAGGCTCGCGCCAGAACCGGCAGCTCGCGTCGCTTGCCATATTTCAAGATAAGCGCTGACGCCTCCGCCGCATGCCGCAAGGCCGCGGTAACTCCATTGGCTGTGATGGGATCGACCATTGACGCGGCTTCCCCCGCGATCAGCCAGTTCGGTCCGGCCACTCCTTTATACGCCCGGCATCGAAAGGACGTTACGTTCAGCGTGCCCAGCGGCCCGGCAATCAACATGGGATCGAAGTGCGCATGCTTCTTTAATTGCTGTCGAAAAATCTCGTCAACTGAAAATCCCTTCTCCCGTTTAACCTTGGTCGCTGCGCCAGTAGTAACGTACCCAACACTCACAGTGTCGTGGCTGATTGGAATCTCCCAAACCCAGTCCAAGTATTCGGACGGCTCGGGATCCATATACAGCGTCGTGCCTTCCACGGCTTGCGTAGGGGTGAAATAAGTCCAGAGAGCGACTTTGGGGGGACCGAACTCGATTGCCGCCAGCTTGAATTCGCGAGCCAGGATGGGGGCCGCAAATCCTGATGCATCGATAAACCACTTACCAGCGAAGATCGTGCCACCAACGGTTTTGACTGAAAGAATCCTGTTTCCTTCTCGCTCTACACCAACAACTCTGTCGCGGACCACCGTGATGCCCTGCGCTCTTGCCAGATTCGACAACTCTTCATCCAACCGCACTCGATCGACGTGCAGTGTTCGAAGTTCAACTCGGAAGGGCACGCCGGCCAGCCACGTCGAGGGGACGTAGTGTTGCGAGCACCCGTTGCTGAGTTGCAGACTTACGTGGCGCTTCCAAGTCGCGACGCGGCTTTCGATCAACTGCTCCATCGGCAACCCCAGTGCCTTCAGTAACTCGGGAGCCGACCAGTCGAGGGATTCCCCAACCGCCGGTCTGATTTCTGGCGGTTCCACGCAAGTGACAATCAGTCCAGCCTTCGCGAGGCGAAGCGAAGCCGCCTTACCGGCTAACCCCCCTCCGATGACAACTACATCGCAAGCAGTTGGTGGGGCTTGATGGTCCATTCGTTCAGTCCCGATGAGGTTGTTTCGTATATTGTCGCAGGATTTGGCTCGTGCTGGCGGCGGGGTCCAGGCTCGTCTTGCTATCCCTAGACCGCGGGCTTTACCGCCCGTCTTTCGTGGATCGCTTTGAGAATCTGCTCCATCTGCCAGAGGTGGCGGCGTTGGTGAGCGGCGAGCATGCGGAAGGCCCCATAGGCGTTGTAGGTCACGTGCGCGTTCACCGGGCACTGGACCTTCACTTTGTCGATGGCAAGCCCGGTCGCAGAAAGTACCGATTGTGACAGACGTGATTGTGACTCCTCGAACAGCGACCACGCAGCCTCAAAATTCTTCTCCTGCGGAACCAATTGGGGGAGGACTTTGTATCGAAGGCGATAAGGAGGTTCCAGATTGCGTATCAATAGGAGAGCGATCGTTCCTATCCGAAATGGGCGGTTCGTGGTGAGCCTGGGCGCCGCAGAAACCGCTTTCGATATCGCCGGGAGAAACGAGCGCGTAGTTCGTGCCAGATGGTCCAGGCACTCCGTAGCGGACCAAGATCCCGGCTCCAACGTGCTGGTGAGGTCGTTCGCCGAGCGGCCCAGTACAAGCTTCTTGGCGGCCTGCGTGGCACACTGAACCTGTTCGAGCAGGCTGGCAAGCTGGAAAAGAGACACGCCGGATTCAGAATCGGCAGTTAAGGGATGAAAAAGCTTCAAAGAAGGGTAATTATTTTGAGACAACCCCGCTAACAGCCTCATCATCCCGGCTCTCTCCGTTGTTTCGTCGTTGAGACGTTAACCATGACCAACTCAGGAGGCAATAATGCAAATCTACTATTGAACCTCCTTTTCCAGCCGTGGGATGATATCGCCATCGTTTTCGCAAGTCCCACAAATTGGGGGTGGGATTCCTATGACAGCAAGTCGCACAATGCCTCACGCGTCCCTGGCCCCTTCTGGGGGCGAGACCTTTTTCGAAAAACTGAATTCCCAGTGGCACGAACGCGCCCTTCAGGTATTCATGTTAATTGTGCTCGGTCATTGGGCGGAACACCTGTTTCAGGCCTATCAGATCTACGTAATGGGATGGCCGCGCCCGAAAGCCAATGGGCTGCTCGGCTTGTGGTACCCGTGGCTGATCAAGTCTGAGACCCTGCATTACGGCTACGCCCTGGTCATGCTGATCTGCCTCTGGTTCCTGAGAAAAGGCTTTACCGGCGTTTCTTACACTTGGTGGATGGTGGCATTCTGGATTCAATTTTGGCATCACATCGAGCATTTCCTTCTCATTTATCAGGCGACCACGCACCACAATTTCTGGGGAAGGCCGGTTCCTTGCAGCGTTTTGCAGTTGATCTTTCCCCGGGTTGAACTTCACCTGTTCTACAACACGATTGTGTTCATCCCCATGGTGATCGCCATGTATTACCACATGTTCCCGCCGGTCCATGAAAAGGAACGGGCAAATTGCACTTGTGCCTGGCACGGGGACGAATTGCAAAGCGCAGCCTGATCTGTGCCCCATGGGAATACCCGCGTGAAGCATCGTCGCCTGATCTTGGCGGGCCTTTGCGTTGTGTTCGGAATTGGCTGTCACCAAGCGTCCGTCCGATCGAGCGGCTTGACGGCCGAGCTCGAGATCGAGCCGCGACGGGTCGGTCCCGTTGTCATCTCCCTCACGTTGGCCGATGCAGCAGCCCATCCACTGACAGGGGCGCATGTCGCGATCGAAGCCGACATGGCCCACGCGGGCATGAGTCCGCTGTTCGCAGAAGCGAAGGAAGTGCAGCCGGGACGATATCAGTCCCAACTCTCTCTCGGAATGGCTGGAGATTGGGTCATACTGTTGCACGGCACGCTTTCCGACGGAGAAAAACTGGAACGGCAGTTCGATGTAAGAAATATCCAGCCAAACTAGGTAAGGTGTGAATCCAGCATCCATCCCGCCCAAAGAAAATATCGAGTTCCCGCCATTCGATCTGATGCAGGTGCCAGTTCTCGGATCTCTTTTCCGCTGGCGCTACGCGCGGCCTCTTTTTCAGGCCCCTCTGCTCATCATCAGCGTGGCCATGATCCTGCATGGATTATTCGGCCCGCCTCTGGCACCCAAGAATTTGGCGACCACTCTGAGTTGGCTACATTTTCGGGGTATTCTCGTGCTGGTTCTCCTGTGCGCCGGGAATTTCTTTTGTCTGGCCTGTCCTTTTATGCTGGTGCGTCAGGCGGCGCGACGCTTCTTTCGACCGAGGTTCACCTGGCCCCGGGCGCTGCGCAACAAATGGCTGTCGGTCGCGCTCTTCATTCTCATCCTCTTCACCTACGAATTGTTCGACCTCTGGTCTTCGCCGTGGTGGACCGCTTGGCTCATCATTGGCTACTTCCTGGCCGCGCTCCTGGTGGACGGACTCTTCAAACACGCATCGTTCTGCAAGTTCGTTTGCCCGATTGGCCAGTTCAACTTCCTGGCCTCCACTCTGTCTCCGTTCGAAGTCAAGGTGCGAAATCAGGACGTCTGCACGACATGCATGACCAAAGACTGCATTCGAGGCCGGCACGCCCCTTCTTCCGACCTGGTATCGATCCGCGGTTGTGAGCTGGCTCTGTTCCAGCCGCGCAAGGTCGGCAACATGGATTGCACCTTCTGCCTCGACTGTGTCCATGCTTGTCCTCATGACAATGTCGGGATATTGAGCCGCGTGCCAGGGGTTGAGCTGCTCAGCGATCCGTTGCGCTCGGGGATCGGTTATTTCTCCCAGCGCAAAGATCTCGCCGCGCTTGTGATTGTCTTCACGTTTGGTGCTTTGCTGAATGCGTTCGGCATGGTCAGTCCGGTGTACGCCGTTGAAAACTGGCTCGGCAGAATGTTACACGTGCGCCATGAAGCTCCGGTGCTTGGAGTGATCTTTGCGGCCTTTCTGATTCTCGAACCCGTGCTGCTTTTTGGGGCGGCGGCTTGGTGGGCGCACACCTGGGGCGGGGTTAAGCGCGCGTTCCTGCCGCTGGTCGTCCGCTATTCCTACGGATTGGTTCCCCTCGGTTTCGGCATGTGGCTCGCCCACTACGGTTTTCACTTTCTAACCGGACTCTTTACCATCATTCCGGTGACTCAGAACGCATTTGCGAGCCTTGGGTGGCCCCTGTTGGGACAGCCGCGATGGACCCTGACCGGAATCCCGGCGAACGCCGTACAGGTGATCGAGATCGGATTTCTCGTGCTGGGCTTTGCCGGATCGTTGTCCGTGACGTACGGATTGGCCGAAGAGGATTCGCTGGATAGTCCTCTCCGAGCATTCATTCCGTGGGCACTGGTTTGCGCCGTGATCTTGAGTTCGTCACTCTGGCTGATATTCCAGCCCATGGAAATGCGCGCCACGCTGATGAGCGGTTAATGCGAGCGGGACAGGGGTTGTGGAACAGCGGCCTTTCAGGGCCGCGAAAAAGCGGATGAACTATGGGACTTTCGCCCTTGGTGCTCGAACAATAATGTCGAATCCTCATCACATCCCGATTGCAGCAGTGCCACTCACGATCGTACTGATGCTGCTCCTCGCGTTGCCTGCGAATGCGCACAACGGTCCTCCCTTCCCTATCATCGAAAATCGCAAGATGTTGGGATGTGCCGTCTCCCTGTGGACTCATCCCGACGTCGGCACTGGGACGTTCTTCGTGCTGGTCGATCCAATTCCGGGAGGCAAGATTCCCGACGACTTGAAGATCGATATCGGGATTCAACCGGAAAGTGACCGCCTCGCCGAAGTAATATACCCCGCGGCACGCGAGGATAGCCGCGGGCAGGTAGAATACGACGTTTCAGCCCAGTTTGATCGCGACGAGTTCTATCGCGTACGGCTCGTGTTGCACGGCGCACAAGGGACTGAAGAAACGCTTTCGCGAGTCGAGGCAACGCCTCCTGGTTACGGCCGATGGGATCTTTTGCTCTACCTTTTACCGTTTCTGGCGGTTGGCTTCTTGTGGTTTCGGGGCATGTCGCGGCGGCACCGCTATAAGAACAAGAACAGGAGCCTGAAGGCTGCGTGATCTATGCGCACCTTTTCTAGCTATGCGCTCAAGTAAACGGGTGGGTTTTCAAAACGCAATACTACTGCTGCTCGCGGCAGCGCTAATCGTGCTTTCTCCGGGGTGTCATTCTGCGCCCAAATTTCCCGAGAGAAATTCACAAGCCTATGCCGATGTGATCTCGGCATTTTACATCGGCCTCTCGGCGTTGCAGGTGGGCGATGACGTTCGTGCCGAGGCCAAACTCTCGGAAGTGACGCAACTGGTGCCTGGGGAGCCCGCTGGATGGGCGAACTGGGGCATTCTCGCTCTGCGCCAACGAAACTATGACTCTGCGGCGCAGAGATTTCAGCAGGCCCACGATCTGGCTCCCAAGAACGACCAGATATACAGCCTTCTGGGACTTTTGGAGATCCAGCGCGGCAATTCGGCCCAGGCGCTTTCCGACTTGCGCCAAGCCGTCGAACTGAATCCGCAGAATCTGCGGGCTCTCTATCAACTCGCGGAGGAAACTGAGCGCCAGGGAGCGGGCAACAGTGAAGCTGAATTTCAGAAACTTGTGCAAAAGATTCTCGCCGTGCAGCCAAACAACCTCGCCGCCCTACTTGAGTTGAGTCGTATCGCCGCAAAACGGGGGGATGCCGCCACCGCAAAATCTGCGGTGGCGCAAATCACCGCGCAATCTTTGGGCTGGCCACATGATGTGCAGCAACAGTTGGCCGCGGTTGAGATGGCGGTTTCCGGTGGTGATCTCCGCTCGGCCGCCACGCAAACTACCTTTCTCCGCAACGTCCTGATGCGCGTGCCGGATTACCGTCTTGCTCTCAGGGCCATCAAAGCGGCGCCCGGAGAGGAGGCCGAGCCCTTTACTCGCTTCTTGTTGCTCGAAACTCCGGTCTTCAGGCCTGCGCCGCCGGACCTGGCGCTGTCGTTTAGTGAGCAGTTGCTGCCAAATGCAAGCGGCGCCCGCTGGAGTTGGATCGGAGCAATCCCCCTGGGAAGCTCGGGTGCCCCGGTCGTCGCCGTAGCCAACGCGCGCGAAGTGCAGCTCTCCAGCGGAGCCAAGTTTCCCTTCCCAGGAGGCCCCTCCGCTGCTCCGCCGCAGCCCGAAGCTGTTGCCCCAATCGATTTCAACTACGATTTCAAAACTGACCTGGTCCTGGCCGGCGCAGGCGGGGTTCGCCTGATGCGTCAGGACAACCCTAGTGCCTTCACCGACGTAACGGCCGAAAGCAAACTGCCGAAATCTGTGATTAATGCTTCGTACACGGGGGCTTGGGCCGTTGACATCGAAGCCGACGGCGACCTCGACATCGTTCTCGGAGCGAAAGATGGCACCCCGACGGTGCTGCGCAACAATGGCGACCGCACGTTCCTCGCGATCCATCCCTTTGCTGGAATTTCCGGTCTACGCAGTTTCGCCTGGGCAGACTTCGACGGCGACGGCAACCCTGATGCCGCGGTTATCGACGGAGCGGGCCGCCTTCACGTCTTCATGAATGAACGGCAGGGGCAGTTCCGCGAGCGGCAGCTGCCAACGAACGTCTCTTCCGTAAAAGCAATCGCCGTAGCGGACGCAAACAATGACGGCATTCTCGACCTGCTGGCGGTCGAGGCGGACGGCGCCATCCTGCGAATCTCCGACAAGAACGAAGGCGAAAGCTGGGAGACCTCCGAAATCGCTAGGGTTCCGGATGCCGCTCACAATCTTGCGGGCAACATTCTCTTGAATATTGCGGATCTCGATAATAACGGCGCACTCGATCTGATTCTTTCCTCGACCAGCGGCAGTGGCGGCGCGCTGATCTGGCTCGGCGGTGAAAAGGGCGAGTTCACACTATTAACCAGTCCCTCCGGAGCTGCATCCATCTTTGCCACCGCGGAGCTTCGCGGCAATGGCCATCTCGACCTGCTCGGCCTCACCGCTGACGGGCAACCCGTTCAGGCCATCAATCAGAGCTCGAAGAATTATCACTGGCAGATAGTTCGCCCGCACGCCGTGCAGGCGGTTGGTGATCAGCGCATCAACCCCTTTGGAGTCGGCGGAGAAATCGAAGTCCGCTCCGGGTTGCTCGTTCAGAAGCAGCCCATTACCGGTCCTCAGCTTCACTTCGGTCTAGGGGAACACACGGAAGCAGAAGTCGTACGCGTCGTATGGCCGAATGGCACGGTGCGCGCCGAGTTTGGTGCGAAAGCCGATCAGGACGTCGTGACCGAGCAGCGACTTAAAGCTTCTTGTCCTTTCCTGTTCGCTTACAACGGAAAAGAAATGGAATTCGTGAAAGACGCGGTCCCCTGGGGTTCCGCAATCGGGTTGCGTATCAATACCCTGGGTTCCGCACAAATCGCGGCGACGGGAGAATGGTACAAGATCGGCCGCGAGCAACTGGTTCCACACGACGGTTATTACGATATCCGGGTGACGGCGGAACTCTGGGAAGTTTATTACTACGATTATCTGGCGCTCACTGCCATTGATCATCCCGTGGGCACGGAAATTTTCGTGGATGAACGATTCGTGATTCCCCCGGCGAAGCTCGGTATCACCACGGTCTCCACTCCACATGAAATCGTCCACGCCATGGACGACACCGGCCAGGACGTGACCGACCTCGTCCGCAGTCTTGACGGCAAGGCAGTGAGCAGCTTTGGGCGTGGTCAGTTCCAGGGCGTAACCCGTGACCACTATCTGGAGCTCGACCTCGGCGACGACGCGCCGAAGAGCGGCCCACTTTATCTGATTGCGCAAGGCTCCATCCACGACACCGAATCGTCGGTGAACGTCGCGATCACTCAAGGCAGCCGCTGGCGCGCCCACGGGCTGAGCCTCCAGGTACCCGACGGTCACGGCGGCTGGGTTACGGTACAAGATAATCTCGGTTTTCCTGCCGGTCGGAAGAAGACGATTCTTTTCAACCTCACGAATATCTTTCGGCCCGGAACGCCACGCCGAGTGCGATTGCTCACGAATCTGGAAATATACTGGGACGCCATCCATTGGGCGCAAGGCGCGCCCGACACGCCGCTGAAAGAGGTAACTCTGGATCCCACTGTGGCCGACTTGCACTATCGCGGCTACTCCGTGATGCACATGCCGGTGGGAGCGGGCGCGCCGGAAGTTCCCGATTACAACGTCATCGAAGGGACCAAGCAGCGCTGGCGCGATTTGATCGGCTACTACACCCGCTACGGCGATGTCCGCGAACTGCTGAAGGCCATCGATGACCGCTATGTCATCGTTAATTCGGGTGACGAACTCTCCATGCACTTTACGGAGCAACCCCCGCCTCCCCCCGGCTGGGTCCGCGATTTCGTCATTAAAGGCGATGGCTGGATCAAAGATGGAGATTACAATTCGACCTTCTCAAAGACCGTGCTGCCTCTGCCTTACCACGCCAAAAATGAATACACGGCCCGCCCAGGCGCGCTCGAAGATGAGTGGACGTACCGCCAGCACCCCGACGACTGGAAGAACTATCACACGCGGTACGTGACCCCCGAAGTCTTCAAGAATGCCTTGCGCGATCGCAGTTCGAGCCAATCTGTCGGGAGTGCGCAGGCACGATGACCGGGAATCGCATCGCGAGAGTTCTTCTGGGTATTTTCTTCGTCGGTCTGATCGTCACGCCGCTGGTGATCAGGAGGCTGTCAGCGCGGCGCGACCCGAATCGAGCAGGCTTCGACGCTGCCACGGCCCTGGCTCGTCACGGTTTCTATTTGAAGGAAGTGTCTCACTCCGCCGGCATCAACTTCGTTCACCAGGCCCCGGCACTCGATCCCAAGCTCGAACCCATCATGCCGGAAGTCGCTTCGATGGGCGCTTCGGTGTCGATTGTCGATTTCGATCGTGACGGCTGGCCCGACATCTACGTCGTCAACAGCGCAATCGGCAGCAAGAATAGCCTCTATCGAAACATGGGCGATGGCACGTTCAGAGACGTAGCTCCTGACCTCGGCATCGCTGATGTGAACCAGCCCGGTACCGGTGTATCCACCGGCGCGGTGTGGGGAGACTATGACAACGATGGCTACGAAGATCTGTTCCTGATCAAGTGGGGGCGGCCCGAGCTTTACCACAACGATCAAGGCCACGGGTTCACCCGCGTTACCGAACAAGCCGGCCTGCCGCGCTGGATCAATGCCGATACCGCGATCTGGTTTGACTACGATGGCGATGGCCTCCTCGATCTTTTCGTCGGAGGTTACTATTCCGAAGATATTGACCTCTGGCACCTCACGACCACGCGCATCATGCCCGATAGTTTTGAGTATGCCAAGAACGGCGGCCGAAAATATCTGTTCCACAATCTGGGCAACGGCAAGTTCGAAGAGGTCAGCGCCAAAGTTGGCATCGACAGTCATCGCTGGGCGCTGGCCGCGTCCGCCGCAGACCTGCGCGGAACCGGTCATCCTGATCTTTTTGTCGCAAACGATTATGGAGTCTCCGAACTCTATTTGAATGATGGCAAACACTTTCATGAAGTGGGAAAGCAGTCGGGGATAGGTTTCGCGCCCAAGAGCGGGATGAACGCTGCCTTTGGAGATATTTTGAATCGGGGCCAATACGCGGTTTACGTCTCCAACATATCCGAAGACGGCGTCCTCATTCAGGGAAACAATCTTTGGGTGCCGAAACAAGGAACGTCTGGAGACAGCATTGAATTTGAAAATCTGGCACGCGACTTTAACGTAGAACTCGGCGGATGGAGTTTTGGCGCCCAGTTTGGCGATCTGAACAACGATGGAACGCTCGATCTCTATCTGGCAAACGGATACATTTCGCTCGACCGCAACCGCAGCTATTGGTATGACTTCTCCAAAGTCGCCGGAGGCAACAGCACGATCATCGGCGATGCCAGGAACTGGCCGGCATTCGAAGGCCGTAGCCTGTCGGGCTATCAGAACAAGCGCGTCTGGTTGAACGACGGTGCCGGCAAATTCATCGACGTCGCCCAGGCGGTTGGCGTTACCGACATTTACGACGGGCGCGCCGTGGCTCTCGCCGATTTATGGAATCGCGGAGTCCTCGATGTGGTAGTCGCCAATCAAAAAGGACCTCTGCTGGTCTACAAGAATACCGTTGTGCAGGAGAATAATTGGATCGAGTTTCAGTTGGAAGGAACGGCGAGTAATCGCAGCGCAATCGGTGCGAAGATTACTCTATTCTGGAATGGCGAACAGCAGGCGCAAGAAGTGTCGGGAGGTACCGGCTTCTCTGCGCAGAATGATCGCCGCCTGCATTTTGGGCTGGGAAAAGCTCCGAAGATCGAAAAGGCTGTGATCCGCTGGCCGTCGGGCAAAGTTCAGACGATCGAACGGCCCGCTCCGAACCAATTGCATAAGATCAAGGAGCCTGCATGAGTCCAACAACCCAAACACTCTCACCCACGCAGGTGCCGGTCCAACGCAAGCCATGGTTCACTCTCGATAATCGATACATTGCACCGGCGCTCATCACTTGCATTTTGCTCGTGGGCCAGTTGTCGTTTGGCATCCTGGAGAGTTATCCGAAAACGCTGCTCGCCATCGTCACCAGCATCGCTTTGGAAATGGCGCTTGGACGCATCTTCTTGCACAAGTGGCTCAATCCTGCCAGCGCGTACATTTCCGGAATCAGCGTCGGCATCCTGGTTCGCTCACCTGCGTACTGGCCCTATGCCCTCTGCGCCGCGATTTCCATTACATCGAAGTATGTGCTTCGGGTGAAGGGCCACCACATCTGGAATCCGTCTAACTTCGGCATCTCGGTCCTGCTGTTTCTCGCTCCCGAGACTGTCGCTAGCCTGAGCATCCAATGGGGCAACTATCTGTTGCCGATGCTCGTTATCTGGGTGCTGGGATCGGTCACGATTGCACGGCTCCATCGATTTCACATCACGGGCACCTATGTCGCGTCGTTTCTCGCCTTTGCCTTCCTGCGCAGCTGGATGACTGGCAGCCCCTGGCTGTCCGAGGTCGCGCCCATCACCGGGCCGATGTATCAATTATTCATCTTTTTCATGATCACCGATCCCAAAACCACAGTTCGATCCAAACGCGGACAATGCGTCGTAGTTTTTCTAGTCGCCCTGCTGGAGATGGTCCTGCGCCTGCGCCAGGTTGTTTACGCCCCTTTCTACGCCCTCTTCATCGTGGGCCCGGCGGCGATGCTAGTGGAAATTTGGCTCGATTCGCGCCGCGAGAGTGCGGCAAAGGCGGTTGCCGCGTAGTGGTCCTCGGGCATGGCAACAGAAATCTCGGACCCGCCCGCCGCTGGGCACTATGCCTAATTGCCAGCCTCTCCTTTCTGGCAGGATGCAAGAAGGCCTCTACCAATGAGCCGGCAATCGCCGCGCGAGTCGATGCGTCGCATCAGGCGCAACCCGCTCCCACGCCGACACAAACCTCGGTCCCAACATCGACTCCACCTATGCCTGCCGCCATGACTTCAGCGCGTCCCTCCGGACCCATCGAGTTTACCGACATCACCGCCCAAGCGGGAATTCACTTCAAACACAACTCCGGCGCCTTCGGAAAGAAATATCTCCCGGAGACCATGGGCAGCGGTGTCTGTTTCATTGATTACGACAACGATGGTTGGCAGGACATTCTTTTCGTCAATTCCATGGACTGGCCAGGGCATAAATCCCGCAACTCCTATCCTGCTCTCTACCACAACAACCAGGATGGCACATTTACCGACGTCACCCGTCAGGCTGGACTTGCGCTCGAAATGTACGGACTCGGCTGCGCCGTGGGCGATTACGATAACGACGGATTCGACGACATCTACATCACTACCGTAGGCTCGAATCACCTATTTCGCAATCTCCACAACGGAAAGTTTGCCGATGTGACCGCCAAGGCCGGAGTCGCCGATCCTGGATTCTCCGCCAGCGCCGTTTGGTTCGACTACGACAACGACGGCAAGCTCGATCTCTTCGTCGCCCATTACATCGAGTGGTCGGTCGATACCGATCAATACTGTTCTCTCGATAACAAAAACAAGTCCTACTGCACTCCCCAGAGGTTTAAGGGACAAAGCTCACAGCTGTTTCACAACAAAGGCGATGGAACCTTCGAGAACGTCACCAGGAAAGCCGGCATCTACGACCCGACCGGCAAAGCACTCGGTGTCGCCCTGCTCGATTACGACAATGACGGCTGGCTCGATCTCTTCGTCTCTAACGACACCGAACCCAACAAGCTTTATCACAACAATCACGACGGCACCTTCACAGACGTAGGATTAGCCGCCGGCGTTGCTTATGGCGAAGCAGGCACCGCTCGCGCCGGCATGGGGACCGACGCCGCTGACTACGACAACTCCGGCTGGCAGAGTCTCATTCTCGGCAATTTCACCAACGAGAGCATGTCGCTCTATCACAACGAGGGCTCAGGGCTGTTCACCGACGAAGCCCCCAAAACGGGCATCGCGACCGTGTCGAACAAGTCCCTCACCTTCGCCACGTTCTTCTTCGATTACGACCTGGACGGACTTCCCGACATTCTCGCTGTGAATGGCCACGTTTCCGATGACGTCAGCGTTGTGCAGCCAAACGTCAAGTACGCGCAGCCGCCGCATCTCTTCCATAATCTCGGCAACAACAAGTTTGAAGAAATGACAGCGAAGGTAGGATCAGCATTGCCTCGTCCAATCGTCGGCCGTGGCGGAGCCTACGCCGATGTCGACAACGACGGGGATCTCGATCTAGTGATCACCGCCAATAACGGCCCCGCCCGATTGTTGCGGAATGACAACGGAAATAAAAATGACGTGCTCCGCGTCAAGACGATTGGGACGCGCTCAAACCGCGACGGCATCGGGGCGAAAGTCACAGTAAAGACGGCCGATGGTACTCGTCTATTCGCCATGGTCAAGACGGGGTCCAGTTACCTGTCCCAGAGCGAACTTCCGCTAACGTTTGGTCTTGGCAGGCCGGCGGCCGGCAAGACAGTAAGCATGGAGATCATTTGGCCCAGCGGCCACAAAGATTCCATGTCCAACGTCAAAGCGAACCAATTCATCACAGTTCAGGAAGGCAAAGGAATTATCTCGGCGCAGCCCTTGCCGTTCGCACGGTGACACCTTTACGGCAGCTACGGACGGCGATGTTCATTCCAGCAACGCGCGAACATTTTTCCCCTCATGTAGCACAGTGAATGCTTCAACAATCTGAGATATTCACTTCACAGCAACGACTCGAAGCGTCGTCACTTGCCTGACCCACCTTGCGCCCCTCTTGTCTCCGGGGGCCACGACTCGGAAGGGGCCTTCTTTGGCGTCCAGCGGCTTCGCGTCTCGCCTATCGGCTATAACAATCTCGCGCGTGGCGAATGCCGGATCAATCTCGGCCAAGGCAAAAACCGCCTTGTAGCCGTCCGCGCCTTCTACCGAGACTACCTCGC
The DNA here is from genome assembly GCA_963807725.1 of uncultured Acidobacteriaceae bacterium. Classification (GTDB taxonomy): domain Bacteria; phylum Acidobacteriota; class Terriglobia; order Terriglobales; family Acidobacteriaceae; genus Acidiflorens. The sequence continues at coordinate 558,643 of CAWECL010000006.1, read as the reverse complement.
TCATCCGGCCACCGCGAAGGGTGTCCCCGAGCTGCATCCCTCCCGTCGATAGCACTACGGACAGCGGGACTGCCTCAAATCGTACCGTCGAGCCATGATCGCTCACCTCAACCGGGACGTGCGGCAAATTGGCAATCTGAGCTGCCGTAAGCGTAACCGAATGCCCTGCCGCATCGACTACTTCCAGCTTTTGCGCCGATATTCTGGCGACGAATATCAGAGAAATGCACCCTAAGAAAATCGCTACATTCCACCGTCGAGTCATGCTCTGTCCAGTCATCGGCTCCTGCCGCCCTGAGAATACGAAAATCGAAAACCCGTGCTCATTGTTCGCCAACCAAAAACTGCAACCCAGATGGAAACCCAAAGATTGCAACCCGAATCGCAAACCAATTCAGCCTGCCACCTTCAGGCTCAAAGCGCCGGTCCCCTATGTAATTTGCACTAATCACCTTATACAAGATTTGCTGGCGATTCTGTTTGGCCGCCCAATTGCTTCTGCTTAATGTTTATAATGTCTATCTGTTCAATGTACTATTGATCTTATTTTGGCCCCAGGAGATGATTCAATGACCGCAGACACTTCCCGTAAAACGAACCCCAGCAAAGGCCCCTTGCTCTCGCTGGATGCCTGGGCTGTCGTGATTGCCCTGGCGCTGGCCCTGGTAGTGAAATTCGGCGTTCTCAGGAATGTGCCCTGGTAAGGTCGGGCGGCCACTCAAGTCTGGATTCTGACGGAGCAAGACAATTATGGCAACTTCGACTTCCCTACCCGCTGTGGAGCGTGCGAATCCCATTCTGACCGCTCTGGGCATTGTGCCCGGCGTTCTTCTTCTGGCCGGGATCGGCTACGCCGCCAAAGTTTTGGAGCGCTCGATCAACGCCTACGCTAAATCCCACCATTGGACGTTTCCCAACATCGAATACGTGCTATGGGCGATTCTGATCGGCCTTTTCATCTCCAACACATTGACCATCCCCAGAGTCTTTCAGGCCGGCATCGACACCTATGAGTTCTGGCTGAAGCTGGGAATCGTGCTTCTCGGCGCGCGCTTCGTGCTCGCCGACGTGTTGAAACTCGGTGGCATCAGCCTGGCCCTGGTGGTGATCGAAATCACGCTTTCGCTCGCCCTGATGACCTTCCTTGGCCGCTTGTTCAAACTCAAACCGAAACTAACCTCGTTGCTGGCTATCGGCTCCGCCGTCTGCGGAGTGTCCGCCATCATCGCCGCCAAGGGCGCGATTGACGCCGACGACGAGGACGCTTCCTTCGCTATGGCCGCGATTCTGGCTCTCGGCGCGCTCGCGCTCTTCACCTTCCCCGCCATCGCTCACGGCTTGCACATGAATGACGTCTCGTACGGATTGTGGGCAGGCCTTGGGGTTGACAACACGGCCGAAGCTACAGCAGCCGGGGCGTTGTATTCGGACGCAGCCGGTAAGGTAGCAGTGCTCGCCAAAACAGCGCGCAACGCGATGATTGGTTTCGTAGTTCTGGCGTACGCGATTTATTGGTCCAGTCGCGGTCAGGCCGAAGCAGTCTCCAATAAAGCTGCATTCTTGTGGAAGAAGTTCCCAAAATTCATCCTTGGCTTCCTCTTCATGTCATTGCTGGTCGGCTTCCACGCTTTCGACAAGTCACAAGTCACTTCACTGGGGAATCTCTCGAAGTGGGCGTTCCTCCTGACTTTTGCAGGCGTAGGCCTCCGGACCAACTTTCGCGACATGTCAAAACAGGGGCTGCGACCTTTCATCGTGGGAGCTCTCGGCGAGATCTTGATTGCCTGCCTCACGCTCGGGCTGGTGGTAGGCGCAAATCGTATCTGGGGACTGTGAGGCTGGGGGGTGTGGAGAAAGAGAGATGACCTTTGCTCTCACTTATCCGGCCGGATCAGATAGTCCGAGTTCGGGGAAGTCACTTTTTACGTCGCTGCCTCAAAATGCGCTTCGATTTCCTCTAACGTCTTCCCCTTTGTCTCGGGCAAAAATACCGCGGCCGTGATGAAGTAAATTACGGTGCAAGCGGCAAAGCCAAAAAACATGGTGGAGTAACCGTACTTGCCCACGGTGGGAAGAAATATTGCCGCAATCGTGGTTGAAACGGCTTGGTTAATCAACAGCGCAATGCTCATGCCGTTCGACCGAATCCTCGTCGGCATCAACTCGGAAAGAGCCAACCAGACGCACACTCCGGGACCAATCGCAAAGAAAGCCATAAAGACGAAAAGGCTGATCGCAACCAGCCAGCCGTTGTGTGGGCTCGGCACTGGAGTAATTAACGCGTTATCGATTCTCAGCGGCGCACGGCGCGCGGCATCGAGGTCGGAGAACGGATTCGAGAAAAATGCCACTACTTTGTTCGCAGGGACTGCACTCTCCCGCGTGATCTCGATAGGAATAGCGCCCGAGTCGTCGGAGCGTGCGACCTTGGTCGCGGCGCGAAATCCCCCATACGAATAGATCACGACCAACGAGGTTGGCCGCCCCCCCACTGCCCGGCCCGCTTCGCCGCTTGCCCCCAGCAGTGCATCGGCAGTCTTCCCGTCGTAGCGCAATGTAATTTTCTGATCCGCGTCGACCATGGACTGTACGGCATCGCGTGAATCGACCCTTAACGTTTCCGTTCTGCGGAACAGCAGTCCGGTACAAAGTAGAGACGCAATAATGCCAGCGCTTCCAACCGACAGCAGAAATTTCCGCCCCTTGCGGTCCACCAGCAGAACGCCGCCGATCGTCATCAGAAAATTAACGATTGTGAAAAGGACATAACCCCAATGAGCCTGCACATCCGAAAGGCCGCTCTGCAAAAGGATGTTCGTGTTGTAGCCAATAATCGAATTGACGCCGGTGGCCTGATTGCAAGCGAGAATCACGCAGGCCAGCACGAAAGGAATCACGTATTTGCGACGCAGTAGTGATTCTCTAACACCCGCCGCCGACCCTTGTCCTTGCGCCTTCTCGGTAATTGCCGCTTGCTCCATTTCCGCCAGCTCAATATTGGCTTGCTCGCTGCTCCGAGAGCGGAGCAGCGCCGCATGAGCGGCATCTTTGTTGCCGCGTTGAAACAGCCAGCGCGGCGACTCCGATACCATGAAACCGCCGATCACAAACAAGACGCCGGGCGGCAGTGAGACCCAGAAAATACTCCGCCACGCCGTATTTTTAAACGCAAAGAGCTTCGCGGCATCGCCCAGCCGCGCTACATCTTCGACTCGAAAACTGAAATACATGCCGACGATGGCCGCAGTGACGATCCCGAGCGTTAGCAGCCATTGAAAAATTCCCGTGCCTTTTCCGCGCGTCGACGCCGATAAACATTCCGCCAGATACAGCGGGACAACCACCCCGATAAGGCCGGCACTGATGCCCTGCAAAAGTCGGCCGAGTACCAGCGATTCATATCCGCTCGAAAGAGCGATGATCGGAATGCTGCATACAAAAAGCAACCCACTAAGAATCATCAGCGGCTTGCGCCCCATCCAATCCGCGAGTACACCGGCAAATAAGGTTGAGATCACGCTGCCCAAAAGCACGGCAGCTACCACAATCGAAAGCTGTCCTGCGTTGAGCCCGGAGGTTGCCTCCAGGTAAGGCAAAGCCCCCGCGATGATGCCGACATCCACGCCATACAACAGGCCGCCCAGTCCCGCTACCAGCAGCAAAAAGCGGTTGTATCCGGCTTTTGAGTCGATTGCCACTCAGTCAACCTTTCGCGTTACAAATCAAAATTCAAAGCTTGATAGGCAGCGCCCAGCATCGGCGCGTCCTCGTTTGTCACCACTGATAAGGGAATACGCGCCACCAACTGCGCCAGTTTGCCGCTGCCACGGAAAGACTTGAAGAACGCCGGATCCTGAAGCTTCGGCAGAATTTTCATCGGCACGCCGCCGGCGATATAGATGCCGCCCAGAGTCATCGTGTGTAGAGCAAAATTTCCCGCCGCTCCGGCGAATATCTCGGTCCAGAAATCCAACGTTTCCATGCAGACGGGGCAAGACTTCGCCAATCCGCGTTGCGTGATATCGCCGGCCGCGTTACCCGAGGCAGCATCGAACGATTCGTGATGCACGGAGGGATCAAGAAACTCGTGAATCCGGCGGAAACCTCTCCCAGAAACAATCTCTTCGCACGATACGTGACCCAATTCCGTCTGCAGATGACGGAGTAGGTCCGTCTGGCGCGCGGTTCGTGGAGCGAAGTCCGCCTGCCCTCCTTCCGCCCCCGAGACCCTGTACTTCGAGCCATCCCAAAAAAGAAGAGCCTCACCCAAGCCAGTCCCCGCTGCGATTACTCCTCGAGGCCCATTCGGTTCTGGCACACCTGCGTTCAGCGAAACCAGGTCGCTCGGCGGCAAGCGCTCCAGACTCAACGCTGTCGCGGCCAGGTCATTCAGCAAAACGATGTTTTTCAATCTCAGCTTTTGCTTAAGTGGGGAGACGTCTACCAACCACGGTAGATTTTCCGAATAATGGCGGCCGTCCGTCACTACTCCCGCGACACCGAACCCCGCCGCATCGATTTCCATCGGCTTTACGGTTTCCTCCGATGCGGCGTGGTGCAGAAAGTCCTCGATCAGTGCATCGAACCCTGCATACTCCCTGGTAGCAAATCGGCGCCGAAAGACTAACCGCAGCCCGGCCCTCTCTTGCCTGAACAACGCGACATTACCCTTGGTGCCACCGATATCTCCAGCCAGAATCATCGTCGTCCGATCACATTTGCGTGGAACGAGGTGAATCTTATCAGAGACGGAAGCGATGATCGGCACTTACAAGATGAAGCCGATGGGTGGGAGCCCATCTCTCGAAAGCAGATATTCAGTGCAACTTCTTGGTTACACATCCGCGACTGGCAGTCGCGGCAGAGGTTCGATCATGTGCAGGCCGCATTCCGTTTTTGCGGTGCCGGGCCAGCGACCCGCTCTGGCATCTTCGCCCGGACGTATGGCGCGGGTGCAATGGGTGCAACCGATGCTGGGGTAACCTTGATCATGGAGCGCGTTGTAAGGCACGCCGTGGTCGTGCAGATAGCGCCAAACCTGTTTCGAAGTCCAGTCAGCGATCGGATTTACCTTGACCAGTCCGAATTTGACGTCCCACTCGATTTTTCGGGCCTCCCGGCGAAATGAGGTTTGATCGCGGCGAATGCTCGTGATCCAGGAGCGTAGTTCACTTAGCTTTCGACGCAATGGTTCCACTTTCCGCAAATTGCAGCATTGATCGGGATCGCCCGCCCACAGCGCCTCGCCATGAAGCCGTTCCTGATCTTCTGGCGAAAGCAGCGACAATACTCTTTCGATTCTTATTTCATATTTCTGCTCAATTCGATCCATCAAACCGTAAGTTTCGGGGAACAGAAATTCGGTATCGATGGTGAAGAGTCGAAAGTCTTTGCGCACACGGGACGCCATATCAATCAGCACCATGCCTTCTGCACCGAATGCCGACGAGATGGCTACATCGTTGCCGAATGTGTCAAAGACCCAGGCGAGCACGCGCTGTGGGGCCCAGTTCTCGGCCGTCAATTGTAGGTCCGCGATCTTCTCTTTCGCGATCGTCTCTTTCACGCGATCGGCTCCTTATCTGCTCGTGAATACGAATTCTGTGCCATGGGATTTTCAAACAACGGCAAGCGGAGCGAAACGTCTCTCTCCGACGAAATATCTGCCGAAACAAACTGTTCCACCATCGCCACTGGATCCGCGAAACGCACAACTTCTCCGACAACCAGCAGCTTTGGCGAGGCCAATTGCGGCGCACTACGTAAATCCCTGACCGTCGTGCGATGCGTCCGCTGATGCTTCGTCGTGGCCCGAGAAACGATGGCGCAAGGCGTTTCTCCTGATAGACCCGCAAATTGCAGTCGCGCGGCGATTTCGGGGTAATTGTTCCCGGGCATATAAATGACCAGCGTCGCACCGCTCGCCGCCAGCTTGCTCCAATCCAACCCATCTTGTTCGTCGGTCGCGCGCAGCGACGTTCCGCTAACGGAGGTCCGACGTACAGAAGGCTTTTTCTCGGACGATTCATGGGCAGTGATAAGAACCAGCGCCGATGACGCGCGTCGATGAGTTAGAGGAATACCGGCGGCGGCGGCGGCTCCCATAGCGGATGTCACTCCCGGAACGATCTCGAACGGAATATGATTCGCGCGCAGCACTTCAATTTCTTCACCGACGCGTCCGAAGATCAACGGATCTCCTCCCTTCAGTCGCACCACCCGCAATCCCGAAGCAGCCAGGGCGACCATTAGGCAATTGATGTCGCTCTGCAAAATTTTCTTTTTTCCGCAACGCTTGCCGACGTTGTGAACCTGCGCCGTCGACGGAATCAAGTCCAATATTTCTGGCGCGACCAGGTCGTCATGCAAAACCGCTTCCGCCGTTTGCAGCAGCCGAAGAGCTTTCAACGTCAACAGTTCGGGATCACCCGGCCCGGCGCCCACGAGATAAACTTTTCCACTCATGCGCTCTGCCCTTCGGCGCGTAACACTCCGCTCGCCTCCGTCGCCAATGACGGAGTTCTGCCAAGAGCCGCTTCAAATGCCTCTCGACTTGCCAGTGAATGCAGCAATTCCGACTTCGTTTCCTTATCGAGCTCGCTGGCCAGGATAAGCCGTCTGGTTTCACCGAGCTGTCGCACCCAGTCCGTGTACCCATGGCCGAACTGATGTTCCAGTTGTTGCCGTAATTTCTGCGCCAGTGATGGACTTTGCCCAGCGGTCGAAATTGCGATCTGCAGGTCGCCACGCTGCACCACCGCGGGGTAGAAAAAATCGCAGAACTCTGGAACGTCGACCACGTTGCACGGTATTCCACGACGCTCGGCTTCACGGTAGATGAACTCGTTGAGATTTCTGGAAGCGGTTGCGATAACCGCCAGAAACTTTCCGTCAAGATCACTCGGCGAGAATGGACGCAACTTTAATTCGATTTTCTTCGCATCGGCCCACTCGCGGACCTGAGAGCTCGCCGAGATTGCAACCACCTCGATGCCAGCGCCGGTATCGATCAGACCGCCAATCTTTGGCGAACCGACTTTCCCGGCCCCCACAACCAGGATCTGCTTCCCTGCCAACTTCATGAACATTGGGAATAAATTAGTCACCTTCGCCTCCTGCGGATTGCACGAAGCGTCCAACGGCGGTCGGGGGCAAATCACGAGCGACTGGATCGAGGCGTTCGCCAGCCAGAAATTCCCGCAACTCCGTGTCGGTGTGCCGGGCAAAATATTGACGCAGGTTCTCTCCCGACGAACGCTCACCGAGATACTGGCGCAGCAAACGCTCAATCGCGCCCGGAACCTCGGTCGCGAGGCAGCGATATCCGGTCTGTCGCGCCGTCGCCTGATGCAGACCGAGGGCTCCGCCCAGGCAGAAGTAGTAAGCGTCGACCAGACGGCCATCGACTTTCATCTTCTTGCCGTCAATGCCAATGTCTGCGATCCAGTGTTGGCCGCAACTATTTGGGCATCCGGTAACGTGCAGTTTCAGGTGCTGATCAAATCCTGGCAGACGTTCTTCCAGTTCCTCCACCAACCAACGGGAAAAACTCTTGGTCTCCGTGATTGCGAGTTTGCAGAATTCCGTACCGCTGCACGCGACTGTGCCGCGCCAGAACGACGAACCGCCGACCCGGAGTCCAATGGCGTCCAATTCCTTAGCCAGAGTTTCCGCATTCGCCTGAGGAACATTTGTGATCAGCAGGTTTTGCATGTTGGTGGTGCGAAGTTGGCCATTTCCGAAGCGGTCCGCAAGATCGGCGGCGGCATGCATCTGGTCGGCGGTAATGCGGCCACGAAGCACCGCAGCCCCTACATAACAGAGACCCGGCTGTTTTTGGGCATGAATCCCGACGTGATCGCGGAAGACGTCGTCCGGCGCAGATTCCTCAACGGCAGGATCGAATTTGAATCCAACGCGGCGTTCGAGTTCGGCTAAGAATGATTCCGTGGTCCATCCATGTTTCATGAACAGGTATTTCAGCCGCGCCCGGTCGCGATGTTCCCGCAATACCTCCGAATCGCGAAACAGCTCGGCAATCCCCTTCAGCGCCGGCAGAACCTGATTCCACCGAACGAACGCGTTCAAGCGCTCCGCGAGGTAGGGTTCGGTTGAGAGCCCACCTGCAACCCGCAGAGAAAAACCTACTTCTGACTCTCCTCGAAGCACTCGAGTGGTTGCAGTCAGACCCACGTCGTTGATCTCGGGATACGGGCACCACACGCGGCATCCGGCAATCGAGATCTTGAATTTGCGCGGAAGATTGTAGAACTCGTTGTTCCCCGCCAACATTTGCGATGCTTCGAGGGCAAGCGGCGAGGCATCGCAGATTTCGTCAGCATCCACCCCAGCGACTGGGCAACCGGTCACGTTTCGCGTAACGTCTCCGCACGCACTCATAGTGTTGAGACCGGCCTTCGCCAACGCATCGAGCACGTCGGGGAGAGCCTCGATCGTCACCCAATGCAACTGAATATTTTGGCGGACCGTGATATCACCAATTCCGTGAGCGTAACGTCGGGTTAGCTCGGCCACTGTGCGGAGTTGGTCGGAACGCAAGAGGCCGTTGGGGATGCGAATTCTCACCATGAAGCATTGCAGGGCCCGTCCTTCTCCGTTCTGGCCTCCGGTTACGCCAGCCCCGTCGCCCTGGGTGTATACCCCCCACCAGCGGAAGTAGGTTCCGATCCATTCCGGTGGAATCGAACCGAACCCGTCGCGGGAGAATTGCCGAATCTCCTCTAACCCCTCCCACGGGTTCTTGGAGCGTTTAAGGCGCTCGACCCTCTGCGCCTTCGTTTCTTTCGCTGCATCGGTCATGAGTTTCCTTCGCCTGTTACAGTGTTCCCGCCAAAAACAAAACCCACCGCCAGTTTGATCTGGCGGTGGGTTTTAAGTGCCGATATTAGAATGAGTTCGTTAGATCGGCAGTCTCCCCGCGCCAGAGCACACGCATGCACAACAACAACACATGCACATGTCCGCCGCGAAAAAAGTCTGCTTCAACATAGTCGCATTCTAGGTTGAGGCCTTTCAGCCGTCAACAATCTTTCGTACTCGGTTCGATTCATATTTTCAATCCGACGGATCAGAATATTTTTGGTCGATCGATTCTGGACCGTAAATGTTTTGTCTCTCGGCGTTTAGCCTCCGTTTTTGTCTTAGTGCGTCCGAGGCTCGTTCTCTCGCCCCCGGCTGGGTTGGCCGCGCCCTCAAGAATTGCTCACTTCCGATTGGAGCTTGTTCTGATTCAGTACTGAAAACCAATTCAGTCTCCCAAGGCGGGAAACGGACGAGCAGACTTTCGTCAACCAACCTGTAAAACCAACCAGCAAAGAGACTAAACGAATCCCGCGACACAATAATGGTGGCAGGGTAAGTGCAGTGATGGAGGTCGAATAGGCACTCTCGGTAAGAGAGTTCTAAGACAACCTCGCTAAGCGAGGATAGCGAAGCTTCGTTCGAACGGAGATGTCGATTCTTGCCGGCAATCGTTACAGTAACGAAGAAGGACCAACCGGAGAACATATATCCGTTTGCAAAGCCATCCGTCGTTTCGGCAAATTGGTTCGCCGTCTATGTCACCTCCCAGCACGAAAAGCGCGTGGCTTTTCACTTCGCCCAACGACAAATCGAACATTTCCTGCCGCTGTACTCTGCGCGCCGCCGTTGGAAAAACGGCTGCACCATGAATCTCGCGCTGCCATTGTTTTCGAATTACGTATTCGTCCGCATCGAGGCTGCCAAACGGACGCGCGTTCTGGAAGTGCCAGGCGTTCTCTCGCTGGTCGGCTTTGGACGAACTTTAACGCCGCTATCGGATCTCGAAATAGCGGGGTTGCGCTCCCTTGTCGAACAGGGGAAAGCTGAGCCGCATCCTTATTTGGTGGTTGGCGAGCGTGTCCGTATCGTGGCCGGATCCATGGCGGGATCGGAAGGCGTTTTGATCCGCAAGAAAAACAATTTTCGGATGGTATTCGCCCTCGACGCGATTATGCAATGCGTCGCGGTTGAAGTCGACGCCGCTGATCTCGAACCGGTGCGGATTCGCACGATCCGGGTGGGCGCTACGCCAGCGCCACCGGGAAGCGGCTGCCCCCAGGCGCATGGTTGCAGGCCGAGCTAGAAGCCGGGTTGGCCCGATCATCGATCCTCCATTCCACGGTCGTCCATTCAACGGTCGTCGATTTAACGGTTGTCGATTTAACGGTTGTCCATAAAACGATCAATCACATGGCAGCGTGGGTGCGCCAAATCGTGGCGGCTGGTCTGGCAGCAGGTTGGACGCTCGGCGCTGGTTGGGCTTCCGATCATGAACAACTCAAACAATGCCTTCTCGCAGACGCGAGCCAGGTGAGCGACTGCCGCTTGACCGAAGTCGTCCCCAGAAAAATCGAGTCGCAAATCCCGCGAATCGACGCCGCGGGCGCGCCGCCCGTCCGAACTTGGATCACCCTATGTTCCCCTCGATTCCTGGGTCTACGCCGCATTCGATCGGCTGGCCGCGCTAGGATACGCTCCGAGTGCTTATGCCGATCTCAGGCCATGGACGCGCATGGAGTGCGCTCGCATTCTCGCCGCCGCTCGCGACGACTTGCAGATTGGGGTCTTCGAGATCCACGACCGTCACATCGACCGTCCCAGCAACCGTCACACCGACAACTCTCAGATCAACCGCGCTGAGATGGATGGTCCTGAGATCAATAACACAAACACCGTCAGACTCGGTGATGGCAAGGTCCACGCCTCGGAGGCATACGCACTGTACGCCGCGCTGGCCGCCGAATTCAGCCACGATCTGCAGATCCTCCACGGTTCCGGAAACGATTCCAGCACCGGAGAGTTCGGCGTCGACGGAATCTATACGCGCTATCTCGGTATCGCCGGGCAACCGCTCGATGACGGCTATCATTTCGGCCAGACTCTGATCAACGATTTCGGTCGTCTCTATGGCCGAGGTTCGAACGTGGTGAGTGGAGTTTCGGCCTCGGGAACAACCGGGGCCTTCGCGTTTTACGTGCGCGGTGAGTATCAGCACGCCGCAGCGCTTCCCCCCTACAGTCAAACCGTACAGCAGATGATTGGCGCGGTCGATGTTACGCCGCCTCAGGATCCCGTACATACGACGACAATCGATCGGTTCCGCCTCTTGGATGCTTACCTTGCCTGGAACTTTCACACGGTTCAAATCTCAGCCGGACGGCAGAGTCTATGGTGGGGACCGGGACAAGGCGGCCCGTCGAACTTCAGCGACGACGCCGAGCCGATCGACATGTTGCGCTTGACCAACCCATCTCCGTGGCGGCTCCCGAGTTTTTTCCATTGGCTGGGACCGATGCGCTGGGACTTCTTTTTTGGTTTGCTGGCCGGACATCACTATCCGGCAGATCCCGCCATTGACGGCCAGAAGCTGAGCTTCAAGCCCACGCCGAACCTCGAATTCGGATTCTCACGGACGATTGTCTTCCGTCCGGTGACGTTCCGCATGTTCTGGAGAGGGGTCAGCAGTTTCGGCGACAACAAGACTACGATCCCCGGGAGCGCGGCCGATGTCGGCGATCGACGCGGCGGGTTCGACTTCAGCTATCGCATTCCGGGCCTGCGGAAATGGCTGGTACTCTACAACGACGGCATGACCGACGACGATACTTCACCCCTCGGAGCGCCGCAGCGGGCACTGATGAATCCGGGAATGTATGTGCCACAGATTCCGCGAATCCCCAAGCTTGATTTTCGCGCCGAGGTAGTGTGGTCGGACCCGCCGGCGCTCTCCAACCGCGCCGGGAAATACGTTTACTATAACGGCGCTTACCATGATTCCTACACGAACGACGGACACCTGCTCGGTTCCTGGGTCGGACGCGAGGGTCACGGTCTTCAACTCTGGAGCACCTATTGGCTCTCGCCCCACAATCGAATCCAGGCGGGATACAGAAAAGCTCACGTGGACCGCGATTTTATTCCGGAAGGCGGCGATATTCAGGATTTCTTTGTCCGCACCTCGTGGCAACTGAAACCCGCAACAGAGATTGCAGGCTTTCTGCAATATGAACGGTGGAGATTCCCCGTCTTATTTCCCCTGGCAGGACCTGACACGGTCGCGTCGATTCAAGTTACCTACCGTCCGAAATGGCGCCAGACAGTGAAGTTTCACTAACCCTGGCACCGACCTCCGCTACCACGCTGAATGATGATGCTGGTCAAAAATCTTAGTCCCGAAGCAACTCGATTGCGTAAATCGCCCGCACCGGCCCATCCGTCGGATGGCACATCTGCAAAATTAATCGGGCGGAGAAAACTCGTCTCACTGCTGGGATTCCTGGCATTGTTTGTCGCTGCGTCGTCTGTTCCGGGCTCATTGGTCATGAACTCGGCAGGTTTGGCGTGGGCCCAAACCACGTTGAGCACTCCCGCGGCTAACGACCCGCGATGCACGGAAGCGGATAACGATTGCGCCTCCGCCACGGCAACCGGTGCGACGCCCGCTTCCGTTCTCATGGTGGATCCGACCGGCAAGATCCAGCGTGCTGCAACTACGCAAAATGAAAACGATAGCCGTGGCGAGATTGGCCAGGCGGCGGAACGAGACCGGCCGGAAAGGCCGTCCGCAGCCGCGAAAGCCGAAGTGATCACGGAACCGCTGCCGAGCGAATTTCAGGAATTTGTCGCCAGCTCGATCGGCCGCCGGTTGCCCCTATACGGACATAGTCTGTTCTACAAAGTCCCCACCACCTTTGCCCCCATCGATCATGTCCCCGTAACCGACGATTACCGGATTGGCCCCGGAGACGAGATCCTGCTTCGCGCCTGGGGTCAGATCGATTTAAACGCGAAACTCTTGGTGGACCGGCAGGGTGAGATCTTCCTGCCCAAGGTGGGGTCACTGTCGGTGGCTGGCTTGCAATACCAGCAATTGCCGCAATATTTCCGTACCGCCATGGGACGAGTGTTCCGCAATTTCGATTTGACGGTAAGCCTGGGGCAGCTGCGATCCATTCAGGTGTTTGTCGTAGGTCAAGCCACACGTCCGGGAAGTTACACCGTCAGCTCCCTGTGCACGCTGGTCAACGCGCTCTTTGCTTCCGGTGGACCGTCGGTGACAGGCTCCATGAGGCGCATCGAATTGAAGCGAAATAACGTCGTGATCACGAACTTTGATTTTTATGATCTGCTCTTGAACGGGGACCAATCCAAAGACGCGAGGCTCTTACCCGGTGACGTCATTTACATCCCAGCCGTGGGACCGTCGATTGCTGTTGCCGGCAGTGTGAACCTGCCGGCGATCTACGAATTGCGGGGCGACACCAGCCTCGGCAGCGCAATCGCCATGGCCGGCGGCCTGGCGACTACGGCGGACGGACAAAAGGCGGTGGTCGAGCGCATCGACCATCACGGCACGCGCCGGGTCGAGGAACTTTCTATTGCTGGACCGCTGAATGGAGCGGGAGCCGGTGCCGGATGGACACGGCCCCTGCACGACGGGGACTTGGTGCGCATCTTTTCGCTTTCGCCTCGTTTCGAAAACGCGGTAACGCTACGCGGAAACGTCGCCCATCCCGGACGCACCGAGTGGTATAGCGGCATGCATCTGAAGGACTTGATCCCCAATCAGAGCGCACTGATCACCCGCGAGTACTGGCACTCCGCTAACCGCTCCGCCGACCGCGATGAGATCCGAGACTGGTCCGCGGAACGGCCTCTAGCCGCAGCCAAGGCCACGGCCGGAGCGACGACCGGAGCAACGACCGGAGCGACGACCGGAGCAACGACCGCGAAGCTCCGCAACCAGATCGAGCTCGATGCCCCTGAAATCAACTGGGACTACGCCGTGATCCAGCGTCTGAATCCGGAAGATCTGAGTACTAGGCTGATTCCCTTCGATCTTGGAGGCCTGGTGCTTCGGGGAGATGAGACCAGTAACCTCGCGCTCGAACCGGGAGACATGATCACCATTTTTTCGCAGAACGATCTCGCCGTGCCGCTGGCCAAGCAGACCAAATTCGTCCGGCTGGAAGGAGAATTTCGAACCGCCGGGGTCTATCGTGCAGAAGCCGGCGAAACCGTCCGCCATCTCGTGGAACGGGCCGGTGGATTCACCTCAAATGCCTATCTCTACGGGCTTGAATTCACCCGCGAATCGGTGCGCATCGACCAGCAAAAGGGACTGGATCGGATGGTCGAGAAATTAGAGCAAGACATCATCCACAATGCAGCGTCACCTTCGGGAATCAATCCCGATGAACTCGCCCAACACGCCGCAACCTTGGACGCCCAACGGCAGCTGGTACAGCGACTCCGCGAGGTGAAGGCGACCGGCCGCGTGGTGCTCGACTTGAAACCAGATTCGAACGGAACCGCCGACCTGCCCGACATGGCCCTCGAAGATGGCGACCGGGTGGTCGTCCCCTATCGGCCATCGACGGTCGTGCTGCTAGGTGCACTCTACAACCAGAACGCGTTCTTCTACGATCCTCGGGCTCGCGTGGACGATTATCTGAAGCGAGCCGGCGGCCCCACCCGCGATGCCGACGGCAGCCGCATGTTCGTGATCCGGGCCGATGGTTCGGTGATCGGCAAACAATCGGTCCGGGGACTATGGAATGGAGGTTTCGCCTCGCTTCATTTGATGCCCGGCGACGCCATCGTCGTGCCGGAGCGCCTCAATCACGGTGCCTTTCTGAGAGGCTTGCGCGACTGGAGTCAGGTCTTTGCCCAATTTGCCCTGGGCGCGGCGGCTCTGCGGGTGATTCAGTGAATCGGATGACCTCGCCCGAAGCCACGCTGGAAATGAGCCCGACGGGAAAAATGAACGGTAACAACGCTCGGAATGTAGCTCCGGACGTTCAGAACGAGAATGAACATGACACGAACGAACATGCAACGAACGAACACGACACGAACGATCTCGAGACTGAGGCTCGCGAGGCCGATGGCTTGGCGACTGACTTTGAGAGCTCTGGTCTTGGCTCGCGCGGGCGGCGGCCAACCGTTCCTCCGGAGAGCCACAACCCTGAAGCGCGAGTTCTCGATTTGCTCGTCGTTTTGTCCGGGCAAAAGCGCATCATCTTAGGCTCAACCTTGATCGCCGCTGTTCTTGCCATGATCGTCGTTCTGGTCTTACCCAATCGCTACACCGCCACCGCCAACCTACTCCCTCCGCAGCAGAGCCCCTCATTAGCGGCCTCTATGATCGGACAATTGGGTTCCCTCGGGCCCATGGCCGCTCTGGCGCAAGGCGGCTTCGGGCTGAAAAATCCCAACGACCTTTACGTGGGCATGCTTCGCAGCCGCACCTCCGAGGACGACTTGGTGCGCCGCTTCAACCTGCAGCATGTCTATGGCACGCGACGAATTTCGGATACCCGCAAGCGCCTCGAAAGCGCCACCAGTATCGTACTCGGCAAGGAGGGGTTCATCGGCATCTCGGTAGAAGACAAGGACCGCGGCCGGGCGGCGCAGATCGCTAACGGTTACGTGGATGAGTTGCGCCAATTGACCCAGAGTCTGGCCGTGACCGAAGCGGCGCAACGAAGGCTCTTCTTCGAACGCCAGCTGGAACTTGCCAAGAATAATCTGGCGGATGCGGAGCAGGCGCTCAAAGCGACCGAACAGAAAACGGGACTGATCCAGTTGGATGGGCAGGCCAAGGCCATCATCGAATCGGTGGTCCACCTGCGCACCCTGGTGGCGGCGAAGGAGGTTGAATTACACGCTATGCGCCTGTTTTCGACCGAGCAGAACCCGGACCTGCTCCTCGCCGAACAGCAGCTTTCCGGACTGCGCCAGCAACTGGCTCGACTGGGAAACTCGAGCGGCGAACCGGAGACTGGGGACGTTCCCATCAGCCATGTCCCGGAAGCCGGCCTGCAGTACCTCCGAAAAGTGCGCGACATGAAGTATGCCGAGACCCTCTTCGAACTCTTGGCAAAGCAATACGAGGCGGCGCGGCTGGATGAGGCAAGAACCGCGGCCGTGATTCAGGTCCTCGACCCGGCCATCGAACCCGACCGGAAATCCTCTCCGCCACGGACTTTAATCATCGTGATTCTGACTCTGCTGGCGAGTCTTGGTTCCGTCGGATACGTTCTGATCCGCGAAACCTTCCGCCGCATGCGGTCGAACCCCGACGTGGATCTCCGTTGGACGACACTGAGGACCTCGTTCGGCTTGCCTTACTTCGGGCGGCGCGCCTGAAACGGCCAGGATCCGGTCGGCTCGCTGTTCGAGACATGAACCCTTTCCCAAAATCCTGCACGGAAGACCAGTCGGATCTCCCTGATGCCGGAGCAGGTCAGTTGATCGCCGCGATCGAAGTGGTCGTATACCTCGCCTTGACCGCGAGCGCGACCTTCTGTTTCGTCATGGGCTGGCTGAGCTGCGAGGCAGCGGGCGTTCTCACCGCGCTGCTGCTGGTTTCGCTGATTGTTCTTGCCTGGAAGCGCTTCGACGGCGGACGGCACCCCTGCTTCTTATTTCTTTGCATGTTGACGCTATTCCAGGCCGGACGGTTGATTGCCTACTGCGCCGGAGAAATTACGGACATATTCCGCGTTACCTTGATGACCGCGTATCAGTTCGACGTGTCGCGGAACGTGTCCGGCATGGCGCTGCTGTCGCTCGCTCTCTCCGCCCTCTGCATTTATGCCCCTTGCCGATGGATTGATCTCTCGCCCGCTGTTCTTCCGCCACGTACGGGATCTTGCGATCGTTACCTGCCCTATTTGTACTTTCTGCTCTGCTTGACCATGCCACTGCAGCTCTTCAAGAACTATCGCTACTACGAATATGCTCAGGATCACGGCGGATACCTCGTTTTTTTTGTCGACCATGGAGGCTTGGCTGCCAGCATTCCGCTGGCGGTTCGCGCCACTTCGCTGATCAGCCTGCCTGCCTTCATCGGCATCTTCGTTTTGGAGCGCCGGACGAAGTTCCTTTGGACTGCGGCCATGGTTTACTTCATGATCACCGCGCCCATCCTGCTGATCGGATCCCGGGGAGCTATTTTCAGCCTGACTGTCTCGCTGTGGTACCTGGCCAAGGTCAAGTCCGGCCAGCACGCCAGCCTGTATCGGGCCGGGATTCTTGCAGCTATGCTCGTCCTGGCGGCCGGGTTGATTGGCTCAATGCGCGTCGACCACCGCGAATCCCGCCCGCTCTCCGGTCCTTCGCAATTTATCCCAACCCAGGGTGTGTCTTTCCTCGCGACCCAGGGCGTGTCGTTCGATGTCACCGAGGTCGCGATTGCCTATCGGCGGCATTTTGCGCCCTATGTCATCTCCTACCTCACCACCGAGTTGCGCTCGGCGTTTGTCGCCAGCGATCAGACGAACTATGTTCTGGGAAGGAGTTTTGCCGACGATATGTCCAGTTTCCTGAATCCGACGGCCTATCAGTTCGGGTTTGGCAGCGGCTCTTCGTATGTCGCGGAAACTTATGTAGTCGGCGGACTCGGGGGAGTCGCACTCATTTCAGTGTTCCTCGGCGTCCTGCTTCATGGAATGCATAGGTGTGCCCGGAATTCCGCAGGGCTCTTTGTGGTGGGCATGATTCTTCCGGACGTTCTTTGGATGGCTCGGGGGGGACTTCTGGACTGGGTATCGTCGGCGATACGAGTTGGAATCTCGATTTTAATACTGCTGGTGGGCTGGAACCTTTTTCAGGCAGTAGCCCGGATGGGCGGGGTCTTGGGGCTGGGTAACCGGGCCCTTGATCGATGATCGTTGATCGTTGATGGATGATCGATGATCGATGATCGAATATAGATGATCGAACATATACGATCGATGAAAGGCGCTCGACACCGTCACTCGACACCCGACACTCGATGATGATCGCTCCACCAGCACCGGGTCCCGGTCGATGTTGAACCTGAGGTATGGAAATGCGCGATGCGCGGAGCCAAGCGAGGCGAGCGCCTGATTTCACTGATTGTCGCCACCCTCCACCGCGTTCAGGAACTCGAGCGCTTGCTTTGCAGTCTGGGCGCACAAAGCTGCCGCGACTTTGAAGTCATCGTTGTCGACCAGAATTCCGACCATCGCTTGGGTCCATTACTGGCGATGAGCCGTCGCGCGCCCTTGGAGATGCGTCACCTGCATTCCGAACCCGGGTTATCCCGGGCTCGTAACGCCGGCCTCCGTGCCGCGACCGGTGATCTGATTGCCTTCCCAGACGATGACTGCTGGTATCCGGAACATCTGCTGGCGTCGGTTACCGGATGGTTCGACTCGAATCCCGGATTCGGGCTGCTGAGCGCGGGGGTGCGGACGGCGGAGAACCATCTCTCGGGACCGAACTCCCCAGCCACATCACGCGCGTGCACCAGAACCAATGTTTGGAGATGCGCCGTTTCCACGGCTTTATTCATGCGCCGTTCTGTCACAACCCGTATCGGCGGTTTCAATGAGGGGATCGGCGTTGGTGCCTCCTCCGCCTATCAGTCGGGTGAAGAGACGGATTACGTTTTGCGCGCGCTCGCCGGAGGATTTTCGATGTGGTATGAAGCTTCCTTGACGGTGCATCACCCGCGCCTTGATTCGATCGAACGGCTGCAGAAAAATACCTACCCTTTCGCGTTGGGCATGGGGCGTGTTCTACGGATGCATCATTCCCCGTTGCACGAGGTGGGAGGTCATCTCCTCCGATCCCTGGGCGGAGCCGCGGTGAGATTGTGTCAGGGTGACGTCAGCCGGGCACGACTGTATGCGCTTCGCGGCGCGGGACAACTGGTTGGCTATGTTTCCGGCCAACGCCACCTGGTTCAGGACAACCCAGGTCAGCTCAACCCGGCTCCGGGTAACCTGGCCCAAGACGACTCTGCCCAAAACGACCTAAACCAACACGATCTCAGCCAGCTCAATCCAAGCCCACCGAAACGTCACGTCATCCCAGCCGGCAAGTAGTCATCTCTGCCACCGTCATCGGTCGTCGATCATTGATCATCGATGCGGACCATCCATGAAAATCCCACTCCGCCGGCTAATGAAGAATGCCTGTCACCTCGGATCGGGTGAATTGGTTGGCCGCCTCAGCAACATTGCCATTGTCGTTTTACTCGGCCGCCGCTATGGGGTGGGGATACTCGGCGTGTACGCGTTGGCCCAGAGTGTCTCGCAATATGCGCAGCCTCTAATCGATTTCGGTCTGCGGCATGTCGGAGCGCGACTGCTGGCGGTGTATCCCCGGTCAGCTCGCGAAATTGTCACCTGGGTACAGCGGCGCCGCTTATGGATGGCGGGCGCCGTCCTGCCGCTGATTCTTGCCTACTCGTCATGCGCAAAACTGCCGGCGAACATGAAGATATTTCTGTTTTCTTTTTCCGCGGCAGGTGCGCTGTATGCGATTTCTCTGGATTGGGCGGCCTGGGGTCAGGAAAAGCTCTATCTGGTTGGTATCGCGAAGTCTGCGGTTCCTTTAAGTGTTCTGGCGTTTCTTGCGCTAGGCAGGCCACAAGACAATCGCGTTCTGTGGTATCTGGTCGCGGGCAATAGCGTCGGGTTCCTGGTGCAGGGCTTGCTGTCATGGATATGGTGGCGAAGACAACCACCTCATCCGAAGCAGCAGGACGATCTCATCGCCATCCGGGAAGCTCTTGCCTGGCGGCGCACCCGCATGATGGGTCTGGCGTGGCTTTGTAACTTCACCTTCAACACCATTGATGTACTGATGCTCGGCCTCATGTCGACCCCGGAACAAGTGGGTCTCTATACCGCGGCCTACCGCATACTGAATCAAGTGTTGGTCACCTATTACCTGCTGACCCAGGTTCTCTATCCTCAGTTTGCCCGGCACGGAATCGAAGACCGTGCCCGTATGCTGCGGGCGCGAATCTTACTGCCATTGCTCGGCGCCGGGATTTTCCTCGCGGCCGTCATCTCGGCTTCCCGCCGGGTGGCGCTGACGGTTGTGTTCGGACATCCGTTCCTGGCAGCGAGCCCACTTCTATTGTTGCTGGTGTGGTCGATACCTCTCGATTTCATGACTTCTTACCTGAGTAACGCCTTCATCGCCTGGGGCATGGAGAAAAAAATCGTGCTCTGCGCCGGAATCGGCGCGGCCAGCAACGTCGCCTTGAATCTGGCCTCGATTCCGAAACTCGGAGCCCGGGGGGCAGCCATCAATACGCTCCTTTCTTACGCGATATTCCTCGGCGCTCTATGCCTGGTGAGAAGAACAGCGAAAGAACTGGTCGCTCGAACCGAACCCAAGATGGACTCCGTCGCCTGTTCCTGAGCGCCAGAAGTAACCAAGTAATGACGACACGCCGCCATGCGCATCCTCTATGACCATCAGGTTTTTTCCTTACAAAATACGGGCGGAGCTTCGCGTTACTACTACGAATTGATGCGCTCGTTGTCATTGTCGATCGAGCCTGCGGTGCACATGGAACTTTGGCTGGGCATGAACGACACAGTTTTCCCCTTCCGGCAGTTGCCGCACGCTCGGGCGAAGGTTGTGACTTGGAGAGCGTTTCTCAAGCGCGGGCACGGCAGATACATGGCGAACGAAGTCCTGGGCAACGCTTGGGCGCCGTTTGCGGGCAAGTTCGATATTTATCATCCGACCCTTTACCGGCGGATGCCGCTGGTGCGGGCGAAGCGGCTCGTGGTCACGCATCATGATTGTGCCCACGAACGTTTTCCCGAAGCGTTTTCGAATGCAAACCAAATCATTCGAGCCAAGCGCCGTCTGTATGCGCAGGCGGACGCGATTATCTGCGTGTCAGAATCTGCCCGGCAGGACCTACTGCGCTTCTACGCTGTGGACCAAGCCAAGACGCGGGTGATTCATCACGGCGCCCAGCGCCTGCAGCGATCGGCCCTGGCCGCGGCCCAACTGCAGGCCCAGGTACCGGCACCGTATCTGCTTTTTGTCGGCTCCCGCGCCGGATACAAGAATTTCAATCATCTATTACGCGCGTTCCGCGCCAGTGGACTGCACCGCTCCATGCGATTGCTGGCCGTGGGCGGCGGCGCCCTCACGGCGCGGGAACTCGCTCTGGCGGAGCAACTCGAAGTCACCCGCAGTCTCGTCGTGTTCGACCAGTTGACGGACGCCCTCTTGGCCGAAGCGTACGCGGCAGCCACGCTGCTGGTTTATCCCTCATGGTGTGAGGGCTTCGGATTCCCTCCACTGGAAGCCATGGCGGCGGGGTGTCCGGCGCTGGTCTGTAACACCTCCTGCCTCCCGGAGATCTGCCGCGATGCGCCGTTTTTCTTTGACTTCAGTCGACAGGAGCAAGGCTCCCTCGAGAGCATGTTGCTGCAGGCGACAAATGACGAACCGGCCCGGCAGCGATCGCGCGAACGCGGTGCTCAAGTCGTGGCGCAATACAGCTGGCGGAAGTGTGGAGAAGAAACCCTTCGCTTGTACCGCGAATGCCAGTAGGTTCCGGCTCTTCGGCACAACCACACCGCCGAAGCGAACCTCCACGGACGGAATCGTCAGGCAAGAATCGTCAGGCAAGAGCCTTCCGGTAAGACTCTTCGGCTAAGAATCGTGAAAAAAGACAAAGTTGTGATCACCGGCGGCCTCGGATTCATCGGGCTCGAAGTCGCGAAGCTCTTGGTCGAGCAGGGATATCCCGTTCTGCTGTTCGACAACTTGAGCCCGCAGATTCACGGCGCCGTTCCCGATTTGTCCGGACTACGGCTGCTGCGCAATTCCCGCGTCGAAGTCTTTCGCGGAGACGTCTCTCGCGCCTCCGATTGGGCAACCGCCCTCGAAGGCGCCGGCACCGTGATCCATCTGGCCGCTGAAACGGGTACGGCGCAGTCGATGTATGCGATCGCACAGTACAGCGAAACCAATGTTGGTGGCACCGCTCGCCTGCTCGACTATCTGGCGAATCATCGTCACGGAGTTCACAAAATCGTTCTCGCTTCCTCCCGGGCCGTGTATGGCGAAGGAGCTTATCTCTGTCCGGATTGCGGCCTGGTTTATCCGCCGGCACGGTCCGAAAAAATGTTCCGGTCCGCGAGCTGGCAGCCGGTATGCCCAACCTGCAAAGCGGCGATCCAAGCCGCGCCTACACCAGAGAATGCGCCGATGGCGCCAGCTTCTATCTATGCGGCGACCAAGCTGTCGCAAGAACATCTGGTCGGGATCGCCGCCACCGCGCTGGGCATTCCGGCGGTCACCTTTCGTTTTCAGAACGTTTACGGCGAGGGGCAGTCGCTGCAGAACCCTTATACCGGCATGCTTTCCATTTTCTCCAATCAACTGCGCTTGGGAAAAACCATTCACCTCTACGAAGACGGGCGAGAGAGCCGGGACTTTGTGCACGTGTCCGATATCGCGCGCGCCGCCGGACTGGCCCTGTCCTCGGACCGGGCGGACGGAGCCACGCTGAATGTTGGCTCCGGACATTCCACCTCCGTCGAAGAGATGGCCCTGCTTCTGCAAGACCGCTTCGAGAACAACACGCCTCCCATCGTTTCCGGCGAATACCGCTTGGGCGACGTTCGCCACGGATACGCTGACCTGGAGGCGATACGGATCCGCCTGCAATTCGCGCCGGAGATTTCTTTGGCTGAGGGACTTACCCGTTTTACCGATTGGGTCAAGCGCCAACCGGTGCAACCGGATCGGCTGGATCACGCCACGGCCGAATTGGTAGCGCGGGGTCTAATGCCGGATTCGTCTCGCGTCAACGGCCCACCGGATGACGGCGATGTTCCCGATCAAGTTTGCAGAGATGTCAAGCTCAACCCTAAAGCAGCTTCTGTATAGCGATTGCGCGCGGCAGTCGCAGCTGGAGGGGAGGCTGGTCGGTAGCTCCCGCGCCGCCGGCTTCGTCGAGTTCGCCCGGCGGCTGCTGCATCCTCGCTTTTTACCCATCGTACTCCTGCGCCTGAGCCGGGCAGCACACCTCGGGCAGGTCCCGCTTCTGCCGCAAGTGCTGACCTATCTCAACCTCGTGCTCTTTGGTTTCGAAGTGTCACCGCGCTGCGAAATCGGACCGGGCATCTTCTTCCCGCATCCGGTGGGGACGGTGGTGGGGGCGTGGCGGATCGGCAGCAACGTGACCATCTTCCAGGGCGTGACCCTCGGGGCGAGAGAACTGGACATGAATTTTGATTTCCGCTTGCGCCCTGACATCGGACACAACGTCGTACTCGGGGCAGGTTCGAAGGTTCTAGGGGGCGTGCGCATCGGCGACAACGCCACCGTCGGCGCCAACTCGGTGGTGGTTCATTCGGTCGAGGCGGGGACCACCGTCGTTGGCATCCCCGCGAGAAGGGTCGCGTCGAAGCGACGGCGGACCGGCCTCGAAACCGTCGAAACGCCGATACCGAAATAGCAGCCCTATGACAACCCCGAATCACCCGTTGGACCTCACCATCATCATTCCGAGCTATAACACCCGGCAACTGCTGCATGACTGCCTGTCGTCGCTCTATGAGCAAACTCATGGCATCGGATTTGAGGTCATTTGCATCGACGACCATTCGCCCGACGGCAGCGCCGACATGGTAGCCGAAACCTTTCCGCAGGTCATTCTGATCCGCAA
Organism: uncultured Acidobacteriaceae bacterium; assembly: GCA_963807725.1. Taxonomy (GTDB): domain Bacteria; phylum Acidobacteriota; class Terriglobia; order Terriglobales; family Acidobacteriaceae; genus Acidiflorens. Next base: position 535,131 of record CAWECL010000006.1, on the reverse strand, counting down.
CCAGACGAATCAGTTTTATGTAAAAAACAACAACCTCGGGATGCGCATGTCGCGGGCGCGCTATGCCTGCCTGCTGAACAGCGACACGCTTCTGATCGCGAACGCCTTTAAAGCGCTGGTCGAGTACATGGACCAGAATCCCGGCGTGGCGGCGTGCGGGCCAAAATTGCTGAACCCCGACCGCTCCGTGCAGCACTGCATCCGGCGTTTTTGTGGGCCCGCGACCATGCTCCTGCAGGCGCTCAACTGGCACAAGCTATTCCCGCGCAGCCGCCTCAATGACCGCTACTATGCCACTGGCTTCGATTACTCCCGAGCGCAGGCGGTAGATAGCATTGGCACCACCGCGTACGTGATCCGGCGTTCGACCTGGGAAAACGCCGGCCTGCTCGACGAACGCTTCCAATTATTTGTTTCCGATTTGGCCTACAACTTCATGCTGCAGCAGAAGGGCTACGTCGTGCACTACACGCCTTGTGCCGAGGTCGTGCACTTGGGGAGCCAAAGTGTCAATCAAAACGCCCAGAGCTCGCTCCGCGAACTGCACCAGGCGCTCATCACTTTCAACCACGCCTACGATTATTTCGGCAAGAGCCGGGCCAGCAAACTCGCGGTTCGTTGTGCAGTAAGAGCTCGGGATTACTTCAAGCGCGCCGAACACTACCTTAGCCCCGACAAACGCGTGATCAAGGGACCCGGCGCTCCCCCCAGGCGCGGGCTTCTGCCGAATTTTCTCCGAAATAGTCCGTCGCCCTCTCGCAAAATGGCCACCTCGACTCACAACTCCTCGGAACACCGAATGCCGGGGTGGAAGCGCAGCCTGGACCTGGTTCTAGGGGGCATGCTGCTCGTTCTGTTGAGTCCGATTGGCCTGCTCTGCTGGGCGGCGGTGCGCCTGACATCGTCGGGACCCATTCTGCATTGGTCGCGACGCGTCGGAAAGGACAACCAAGTTTTTCTCATGCCCAAATTCCGCACCATGCAAGCCAACACCCCCCAGGTGGCGACCCACCTACTGCAACGGCCGGAGCGCTATCTGACTCCGGTCGGAGGTCTGCTGCGCAAGGCGAGCCTGGACGAATTGCCGCAACTGGTCAGCGTCTGGCGGGGCGATCTGAGTTTGGTCGGCCCGCGTCCGGCGCTCTTCAATCAGGACGATTTGGTCGCGCTTCGCACCGATCGCGGCGTGCACCGGCTGGTCCCCGGAATCACCGGCTGGGCGCAAGTCAACGGCCGCGACCAGCTGGAAATCCCAGTCAAGGTTGCCTATGACGCGGAGTATATGAAAGCGCAATCGCTCTGGCTGGATCTGAGAATCCTCGCCGTTACATTCTGGAGGGTACTCAGACTGGAAGACATCCAACACTAAGCTCTCCTTCCGTGGCGATCGTTAGAAGTAACTAACGAGAAGTGCCTAACGAAGAAGCGCCCTGGAGGCGACTGCTTTTCCCCGCCCCGAGAACCCCGCCTTTGGCTTTGGCCCTTCACTCAAGGTGCGCTCTATGAATGACGATCAAGCAGATAGGTGCCAAACCGAAGAAAGTCTCCCCGCGCGCGCTATGCGAAAACTCAATAAGAAGTCCTCCGCTCTCTTGCGCTGCCGCTCCTTATGGGTGCTGCTGTCGCAAACGGGCCTCATTTTGACCTCGCTGGTCACCTCGTGGCTCCTGCGCTTCGAGTTTCGCTTTCCCGCTCCCCAGCTTCTGTGGGCCGCCGCTCCCGTGCTGATCGCCATTCGCCTTCTGGTTATGCCGTTCTTCAAGCTGATGCATGGATGGTGGCGTGATACCGGAATCAGCGATGCGCTGGACGTTCTGAAGGCCACTCTGACGGGTTCATTTGCGTTCCTCATCGCCTTTCGTTATGTGATGGAGGTCAAGATTTTCCCCTGGTCCATCTATCCGCTGGAGGCTTTGATAACCTTCGCGCTTTTGACCGGCGTCCGCATTCTCCCCCGCATGCTGGCGGAAACAGCGCAGAACGATTCCGCCTCGAAACGCTTGCTTCTGGTCGGCGCCGGACATGCCGCTCAGATGATCATTCGCGAAACTCAGGAAGTAAAGACCGGCTACGTGGTGGCGGGTTGCGTCGACGATAATCCGCGCAAGAAAGGACTCAGGATCCTGGGCGTGCCCGTGCTAGGTCAGGTCGAAGCTCTGGTGAAAATTACCAGGTATCAGAGAATTGATGAGATTTTGATTGCCATCCCGTCCGCCACTCCGGTCGAGATGCGCCGCCTGGTCAAGGCCTGCAAGAAAACAGGAATCGCTTTCCGCACCATCCCCGAAATGGCCGAATTGATCGCCGGACGGGCCACGCTACAACAGGTTCGGGAAGTCTCGCTGAATGACTTGCTGGGCCGTATCCCGGTCGATCTTGATCTGGAGTCGGTGCGCGAACACATTCGAAATCGTGTGGTTATGGTGACCGGCGCCGCGGGCTCGATTGGCTCGGAGCTCTGCCGTCAAATCCAGAACTGCGAGCCGAAGCTTCTGGTCTGCCTCGACCAGAACGAAACCGGCATCTTCCATTTGCAGCATCAACTGGCCCAAGGCGGCGGCAACAACAATGACTATGACAATGACAATGACAATGACAACGACACCTACACCAACAACGAACGCCGGGTATTTTGTGTAGCGGATTTCTGCAACCCCGAGCGCATGCGCAAAATATTTCTGACCTATGGAGTCGAAATCCTTTTCCATGCCGCCGCCTACAAGCACGTCCCCGTGATGGAAGCGAATGTCGAAGAAGCGGTCAGCAATAACGTGTTCGGGCTGCTGGCGCTGGTGAATGTCGCCGAGGATTCGAATTGCGCGGCGTTTGTCATGATTTCTTCCGACAAGGCGGTGAATCCGACCAATGTCATGGGCTGCACCAAACGCATTGGAGAGCTGATCCTGGCCGCCTGGCCGGGGGAGCGCATGCGCTGTGTTTCGGTTCGATTCGGCAATGTCCTCGGATCGAACGGCAGCGTGATTCCTCTGTTTCAGGAGCAGATACGCCAAAATCAGCCGGTTACCATCACTCATCCTGAGATGACACGGTTTTTCATGACCATCACCGAGGCGGTCAGCCTGGTTTTGCAGGCTTTCGCCATCGGACGGAGCGGTGACATTATGGTGCTGGATATGGGCGAACCGGTGCGAGTGGCGGACCTGGCGAAAACCCTGCTGCGGCTTTCCGGCAAGTCAACCCAGGAATTTACTTTCATCGGCCTGCGTCCCGGGGAAAAGCTCTTTGAGGAACTTTTCTATCCCGAGGAACACGTCTTGCCAAGCGCCTGCGCCAAGATCGCGCGCACAGAGAGCGCTAAACTTGCCTGGCCTTCGCTCAAACGTGGCCTCGACGAGCTCTTTGTGGCCGTGTCGCTCGGGAAGCGTTCTTCGATCCTCGCCAGCCTCCGCCAGATTGTGCCGCAGTTTAGCTACACCGGTTCGAACCATGTTGATTCGAAGAACGTCGATTCGAATCAAATTGCCTCTGAAACCGCAAACCGCTCCGCGATCATTCCGCTGGAAGTCCCCCCACTCCGCAACACGCCGCGATCGCCCTATCGCGGCTTGTGGGACGAATCGTCCTCCGGGCCCACCCCGAAACTATCTTCTGGACCGTCTACTGGTCGGGCCAACGACTAGTTCTCGCTCAAGCGGAAGGAATTTCTGCCGAACCCTCTACGTAATGCTGTGCCGGCAGGTCGCGCAACCACTGCGCCGCGGTTTCGGGAGTGATGTCGCGTTGCGGCATGGCCAGCATTTCATACCCAACCATGAATTTTTTTACTGTCGCCGAGCGCAGCAGCGGCGGATAGAAATGCGCATGCAAATGAAATTCAGGATACTCGCGGCCATCGGTCGGCCGCTGATGAAAACCCATGGTGTAAGGAAACGACGTACGAAATAAATTGTCGTAGCGAATGGTCGCCTGCTGCAGGATCTCCGCCAGCGCGCTACGCTCTTGGTCGCGCAGTGCATCGAGCGAGGCAACCGGTCGTCGGCTGACCAACAGGGTTTCAAACGGCCAGATCGCCCAGAAAGGCACGAGCAGAACGAAATGCTCGTTGGCCCCTACGATTCGTTCCTGCTTCTGCGAGTTCGAGTTCGAGGTAGTCTTGCAGCAATGTCGTCGCGTGCGACTGACGGTAGTCGCCAAACGCAGCCACTTCCTTCGCCAATTCATTGGGAACACTTTCATTCGCCCAGATCTGACCGTGAGGATGGGGATTGCTGGCTCCCATCATCGCTCCGCGATTTTCAAAAATCTGGACCGATCGCGTGCGCGCATCGCTTCCCAGGTCCGCAAACTCCTCGGCCCATACATCGACCACATGGCGCACTTCGGACGCGCTCATGCGCGCCAGGGTCAGATCATGACGCGGCGAGAAGCAGACGACACGGCAGCGCCCGGCTTCGCTCCGGGCAATCAACAATCCCTTTTCGTCGAGTTCACCTGCGGGCGTATCCGGTTTCAGCGCCGCAAAATCATTGTCAAAAACAAACGTCTCGGTGTACTCGGGATTTCTCTTCCCTCCGGCCCGCGCGTTGCCCGGACAGAGGTAGCAGGTGGGATCGTACCGTAACGCCGTTTCCAGCCGAGCATTCTCCACTTGCCCCTGCCACGGTCGCTGGGTGCGATGCGGCGACACCAGTACCCACTCCCGCGTCAAAGGATTGAAGCGGCGGTGCGGATGCGAGGCCAGGTCGAGGAAGCTCATAATTTGACTTTCATCATTTAACTCTTACGATTTAACTTTCAAGATCGGCCGTATCCATCGGGATGGGCGCGATGCCATTGCCAGGCGCTGTCGACGATGGCCTCCAGGTCCGGGAATCGCGGCTCCCAGCCCAGTTCATGCTTGATCTTTTCTGAGCTGGCGATCAACACTGCTGGGTCGCCCGGGCGGCGTGGCGATTCGAGTACGGGAATGGAATGGCCGGTCACCTTCCGCGCCACTTCGACTACCTCGCGCACACTGAACCCCTGTCCGCTGCCGAGGTTGTAAATGAGCGGAGCGGCACTACTTCCCAAGGCATTCAAGGCCAGCACATGCGCCAGCGCCAGATCTCGCACGTGGATGTAGTCGCGAACGCAGGTGCCGTCGGGGGTGGGATAGTCGCTGCCGAAAATGGTGGCATGTTTCGCGCGTCCTAACGCCACTTGCAGAATCCGTGGGATGAGATGGGATTCCGGTTGGTGGGCTTCCCCTTTATCCGCAGAGGCCGCGCCCGCGGCATTGAAGTAACGGAGGCTGGCATAACCCAAGCCGTGAATCTGGTGGAACCAGCGAAGCATGCGCTCGACCAGCAGCTTCGATTCTCCGTAAGCGTTGGTCGGACAAAGAGGGTCGTTCTCCTCGATCGGAGTGCGCTCGGGGTTTCCGAACAGCGCTGCCGTCGAGGAGAAGACCAGCCGCTTGACTCCAGCCGCGAGCATGGCTTCGAACAGGGTCAGGGCATTCGCGGTGTTGTTGCGGAAGAACTGTTCGGGAAACTTCATCGACTCTCCGGCTTCGATCAGCGCCGCCATATGCATGACGGCGTCGACAGATCGGGTCCCGGACGACTGCAGCAAGCGGTCGAGCAACGGACGATCGGCCAAATCCCCCACCACAAGCTCCGCGCCTTCAGGCACCGCCTGGCGATAGCCGTGGCTCAGGTTATCGAGGATCACGACTTCGTGTCCCGCCTGCAGCAGCTCGTCGGCTACCACGCTGCCGATGTAGCCCGCTCCTCCTGTAACCAGAACTCTCATCCTTAAGCCCTCTATCTAGTTCCCAGTTCTTCTCCAGTTTTCATTGACGTACTGGCCGACGCATTTGCCGGAGTGTTGGCCGTAGTGTCGATCCGACGAATATCTTCGTCGTTCCCTAAGTATTCCCAGCGTTGCAGTGCGATGGGCACATTGCCGTTTTGCCATAGGGAGTCGTGAAAAGCGCGCAGGCTGAACTTGTCACCCTGGGCTAATTTCGCGTCGGCCAGAAAGTGCAGGATCTGATTCTTGCCGATCTGATAGCTGATGGCCTGTCCGGGGTCGGTGGCAAAGAGCGCGGCCTCGCCTTCTGCGGTCTTCTTGTCCATCGGAACGTGCTGGGATAGATAATCGGCCGCTTGCGCCATGGTGAACACTCCTAGCGCAAGCTTTACATCCACTTCGACCCGCAAGGCACGCAAGCGCATGAAGTTGTAGATAATCTCCCGTGTCCGCGGACTGTCGTCGAACAGTCCAGCCTGCAACATCATCTCTTCGGAATAGAATCCGATGCCTTCGTTGGCTCCCGAATCGTAATAGTGGCGCCGAACCGGGTCGGGATGCAGCCACGACGAGCACATTTGAAAGTAATGTCCGGGAATGCCTTCATGCACCATATCGGGACGCGGATCCTTTGCGGTGGCGAGCCAGAAGTATCCAAGTTGGCTTGAGGGTGGAAGCGCGTAGCGAACCCCATTATCTTTCAATCTCGACGGGCCGGTGAAATCATCAGTCTCCCCGAAATCGGCAGAGCGCCTCGATGTAACCGGGCATCGGCAGCAGCGTGTAGTGACCGATTTCGGCCGGGACGGTGAGGATGCCTTTCGCTTCCAGAAATTGGCGGATCGCCATCTCGTCGCGTTTAGCGGTCGAGATTTCCTCCTGCAGGTTTCGCGGCCAACTTGAGTTCCGGCAATCCCTGATTGCGCTGCTTTTCGTATTGCTCGAAGGCCACGGCGCGATCCCATTCCTGGCGGCTGATAGCCAGCAGTTGTTCGGGACTATAAGGAAGAAGCGCCACGTGGCGGAGAAAGAACTCGTACTTCTCGCGTCCGATGGCAGCGTCCTCGGGCATGGAATCGAGCTTCGCTTGCAGCCAGGTTCGATAGGATTCCAGCGCGAGAATCGCCTTTTCGGTCGCGGATTGGAATCTTGCAGTTTGGAGGCTTGCCGCTTGGCCGCCGTCTGGCTTCTGATTGCCTTTTGCCTCATCCCGCAACAACGGCGCGACTTCACGTTCCACTCTCTCCAGTTCGGGGCGAATCTGTTGCAGATCTCCGATGGCGAGTTGGGCGAAGGGACGAACGGGTTGAAGGTTCTGTTTGCCTTCGTCGATGATCGCGGGAATCTGTTCCATTCGATTGACGATCTCGCGCCTGCGCGCAGGGTCGAACGGTGGAGGCTCAACCAGGGCTTCAAGCAGCGCAGTCAATGTCTGATCGACGTAGAACGACGGATCGCGCTGCCAACGCGGATTGATCTCCAGCTCCCAGCGGACGCGGGCCAGCGCTGAACCGATCAAGCGGTAATCGACTTGCCGCGCGACGCTCCCCGCCTTCGGGTCGAGTTGCTTCCACTGCTTTTCGAAGTCTTCGAGTTTCGCTTTCTGCTTTGCGATCGAAGCCGCGGACCAATCCCGCGGGCTCGTCGAGGCACTGATGGGCCGTTCGATGCGTGGAATATCGTCTTTCGAAAAGGGCTGACTTTGCGATCGCCATTGCCAGAAGTCGTTGGCTAGCGCGTCGAGAGAAGTGGACGGCTCATTTTGCGCGGCGACGAGCGGATTCTCCATCGCACCGGCAAGAAACGCGGCGATCGAGCCGAGCAACAGTAAACGTCCCAGAGCGATAACCAGCTTCATCGTCACTCTGGCATATTAAACGAGTCGTCGCTTTCGCGGTCGCGGCGACGGCATTTCAGTTCTTGGTTTCAGCAGAAAAGAAAACGTCCCGGAGAAAATCCGGGACGTTTTTATTTGCAGGCGAATGCTTTCTTGGCTCTAGCGCGACACGGCTGCGAACAGCGGCGAGTGCATCAGAGACTCGAATTTCTGGTCGTCCGTTTTGAAATGCAGCTGAAAGTTCGAGCTGTCGGAATCCACCGTGGTGGCATCGATAGCCGTCTTTTCTGCCACGCTGGCGCTCATTTTCTTGTACATCATGACACCCTTGAAAAGAGTGGAAAGCGTCGCCGCCGTCATGGAATCGGCGGTCAGGACGCTGAGATCAAAATTCACTCCGCTGGCGAAGTTCATGGTGTAGCGGGAGGCCAGAATTCTTTTCTTCACCGTATCGAAATCGCCCAGCTTGGAAGCATCGCCGATGGCCGAGAGCATCATGGCTTGCGTTCCTTTTTGATCGAGGACGCTCCAGAGGGGCGCTCCGTCGACGGCCGACATCTGGTCGGTCATGATGGAGTTGGTATCGAGTGCAGGACGCTTGCCGTCTTTTGTGTCGAGCGCGCTGTGCAGCGAAGCTTCGGTGCCAAAGGCCAGAGTATTGTCATCCATAAAGGTCATGACAAAGCCGTTGTCCATGGGATAGATGAGGTTAGTGCCGTACTTGGCGCCGGAGATCTTTTTCAGTTTCATCTTTTTGAGCACGGTTTTCGCGGAGAACGATCCCTGCGCGACGCCGATGATCTGAATACCTTTTTTCTCGGTGCGGAAAGAGGCAAAAGTGAGCTGGTCGAGATCGCGGTCCGCGTTAATGCCAATGCCTTTTAGGGCAACTTCGAATTGCTTCAAATCGTCCGGCAGCACCTGCTGTTTGAGCGCCTGCGCGGTAGGCGAATCCTTCAGGGCGCGGTAATCAACTCCGATGAGCTGCTGAATTTCGGACGGCACCATGGAACGCGCCGACGACGCCATCGGAATGGCATAGGCCGCAGTGGCACAAACGGCGAGAAGTAGAAACGCAACCAACACATTCTTCATAGAGTTCCTCAAAATACGCTCCCTCAAACTAACGCTCAAAGTGGATTGCAAGTTTAGATGCAAAACCCACGTTCGAAATTCCTGACACAGCTTTGGATGCTTGTTCGTTCTATTTTAGCCCCTAATTGGAACCTGCGGACCGTAACTAAGGTGTGTCCTCGATCTGTAGTCAGGTATGTCCTAGCACGATATTGGAACGGTTCGGGCTCGAGATTTTGCGTGGAAAAAGGCCGAGGCGCCGTTCCCCCGGGGGACCAATGCCTGCGCTTTTTGCGAGGGCGGGCGGCGATTGTGTTTGAATTTCAAGGGCGAAAAAGTGGATCAGCCACGACTTTACTATTAAGGTAATAGTGAAGTCATAAATCGCTGATCTTTTTGAGGTCGATCTTGTGGAATGAAAGAATTAGGAGGAAAAAAGTCAAAATCTTGTGGTTAAAGGAGTTGTGTGTAACGTATTAAACAATAATGAGTTACGGCTAACTTTCCTGGCTTTCGGCTATCCCGTTTTGGGCTGTAGTTGTCAAAGATCTAGGCTGATATTTATCGACCTGGTTAACAACGACAGCGATTGGCTGGCGTCCGAAGATCGATTGTCTCGCGGATCGGGATGACTGTCTGTGACGGCCGTCATGTTTGTTTGTGATGGAGGCAGAAATTAAACGACTATGCAGAGAACCTAGTTCGGACCTGGTCCAGATCATGGTCCATACCGGCGTCACTTGGTGTCATCGCGATGTTACGCCAGGAGGAGCGGACTCGGAGGTCGCTACCGACGGCCTGCGGCTCCGGACCGATTGCGATGATCAAACGTTCGTTTCGCAATTGTTGAAATGACGTCCCTGCGAGTTTTTGCTGTTCGCAGATCCCCTGTGATGATCGTGGCATTCGACAGCGCCGCAGGCGGAAAATACAGTTCAATGGAGTTTTGCGGAATCGCGGTGTCGAGCTGAATCAATTCATCGATGACAGCGGAATACAAATTGTTTTGTCCCAGCGTGATTACCGAAACGATGTCGAGAGCGTAAGGACTGACAACATTCAAACCCATCAATCGTGGGTCAGCAGGAGTTGAGGTGTCGTAGACAAAGATGGCTCCAAAGTTGCCGGTGCCTACATAAGTCAACCCGTTTTGGTAGGCCAGGCTAAATGCGGTCAGGATGCCCGCGCCGCTGCCGGGGGCTGGAAACGGATTCAGGAAAGGAAGCTGCAGTTCATTCAAGACTTGAGGACTCGAGGGATTCGCCAGATCCAGAATAATGATGCCATCGCTGTCCGCAGCCAGGATCACGACGCCATTGACTGTGGTCACGGCATCCCAAACCGGGATACCGTTACTCGGCAGATAGCGAGACTGCAGTGCGGGAGAGCTCGGGTTCGAAATGTTGTAAACCAGCAACCCACCTTGACCAGCGGCCACAAGCAAAAGCGCGCCGGAGATCGACATTGTAGATGCCACGGGCATCGAAATACTTGCCAGTTGACTCGGTGACGCTGGAGCTGTGACGTCGTAAACAATCAGCCGCCCGTCTGTCGTACTCACGAACAAGTCATCGCCCAGCAAAACCAAGGCACTCACGGGAACAGCTACGCTTCCGATTTCTACGGGAGCTGTGGGATTGGATGCATCGATGATCTTGAGGTAATTCGATAGGCCAAAAAAGACCGTCGCACCGGTTGCCTGAACGGCAGAAGGCGTGTTGTTGTAATAATAAAGACTGCCTACGAGAACAGGAGTCCCACCGCTCACGTCGAGAACTGCCAAGTCGGCCGCGTTCCCATACTGCGAAGCAGAATACAGCGTTTGCCCACTCAGGGCCTGAGCGTAGGTATAAGAGATGATTCCCTGCGCCGACGCAACTACCGGACCGCCTGGCGCCGACACGTCGTATACCGCGATTCCACCGGTTCCATCGGCGGTGTAGAACGTGTTGTGGTTGGCCCACGCCGCACTTTGTGGGTTGAAAAAATCCGAAGTCGGGAGGTCCACAACGTTGGCCTGCACGACGGGTCCGGACGGAGACTTGGTGTTTAGCACGACGTAGTTTGCCGAAGCGCCGTAGTTTAGCTCTCCTCCGGTTGCAAGGACATAGTCTCCCTCCGTTCCCCAAACGTACCCCAGCGGCGTGGGAACGGTCGCGAGCTGAACGGGTATCACGTTCGAAATGTCATAGACTACAGAGTCAGCGAAAAGCAGATTCCCCACCACCTGAAGGTGAAATTCGGTGGTGCTCGTAGTCGAAATTGTAGACAGCTGAGCCGGCGGCGACTGCGAAACATCGTAGGTCGCGACCGTGTAGGTGAGAGTGTTACCAACGTCAGTCTCCCACGAAACGTAGACGATGTTTCCAGTTCCAGAAATACCGCACACTACGTATCCACAACTGTACGGTGCCGGTAGTTCGTAGTGGTTATGGACTATCGTTCCTGTGCTCATGTTGTAGAGATCGACGGGCAAGGTCGGCGAAATGTCATCGGGATTCACATACTGAATGGCGTACAGCACCCCGTCGTTAAACGCCCATTGCCACGGCGTCGCGATCGGAACAATCGCGGTTACTGTCGGCACCTGCGATGTCAGGTTATAAACGACGAGATCTTCGGAATCGACGCTGAACAGGGTGCTGCCATAGGTAAACAGGTTGGCGGGAGCATTGCTCGCGGCCTCGCCCGCGTCAATCCAAACAGGTTGGTCCGGGTCGGTGATGTCGTAAACATTGAGCGCCTCATACGTGATCGCCAGCTTGAATGGGTTTCCAATGCTCAACGCGTATGCCCGATTGCCACTGACTGCCACTGATTTCACAAATCTGGCTTCCGGAGGTTGGGGGATATTGAAGTTGGCGTAGTCGTAGACACGATTGACCAGCCCGGGAAAAGCCCCTGTGACAGCGACTTCAGCCTGCTCTGTCGTCGAGCCATTCTGAGCCTGCACCGGAACGCCACCAGCCTCGGCCACCGTAGTCGGCGCCGTGTACAAACCTCCCGAGTTGATCGTTCCTCCTCCCGCCAGTACTGACCAAGCCGGCGAAAGTGTGGAGCTGCCCTCAACGGCGTCGAACTGCAGCGTATTCCCCAAACCCACGATCGGGTCCGACGGAGTAATGCGAAACGGCAGAATACGGAGCAACACAACGTCGCAGGAGTCGGTGCCTCGTACGCAGCCCGTCACGTGAGAATAACTTTCACTCGATACCGTCGGCGCGGTAAATAGTCCGGACGCCGTAATGTTTCCCGAATCCGACGTCCAAGACACAACGTTTGGGGTGCTTGCCCCGAGGAGCCGATATTGGAACTGCAAGGTCTCGCCCGACGATAGGTCTTTGTATGGGGCATGAATCAGAAGATTCGATTGCCGGGTGAACTGAACTGAGTTGCTTGTTTCCGCGACCGTTATAGTTCCTCCTGGCTGGGGAGGGACGCTTATGTACACAGGACCCGAGGTCGCCCCAAACGGAACGACGACCGTAAGACCGCTCGCCGTTTGGCAAGACATGACAACGGTCGTACCGTTTGCGCCCGAGAAGATCATTTGCGGCGTTTCAATGGCGTTGATGTTGAACGTTGCATTGACAGTTAGTACCTCGCCCGCACTTGCCGAACTCGGCGTGATCGAGTTGAGCACCACAGGAAGCAGGATGGTTGCGGTCGAAGTACCCAGTTTGGTTGTGTCCTGGACGCTTGTGGCCGTGACGGTGACGCTGCTCGGACTAGGTGGGGTTGTCGGAGCCGTGTACAGGCCATCGGTGGTGATTGTTCCGTTCGTACTATTCCCGCCTACAATCCCGTTCACAGTCCACGTCACCGCGGAATTGAAGGGACCGTTTCCCGCGACTTGTGCGGTGAACAACTGGCTGGCTCCAGTCAGGACTGCAGAGGAATTGGGAGTGACGGTTACGGAGATGACTTGGGAGGGTGGTGGCGGGGGAGTTGAAGAACCGGATCCTCCTCCGCCACAACCCAATAGGGCACATAAAAAAGCGAGGATACTGAGATCCAGGACCATTCGCGGCGGCCTATTCAACCGGACATTGTCCTTTGTCATGCGCTGGAAAAGGGACCGGCTATGTGTAATCATGTCGCCCTTTGTTCTGTTCAAGCCGGGTCATTATAAGCTTATAGTGGCGACCCGGAAATAGTCGCCACATCACAACCCGTTTGGCATTGTCGTCTTCCTATTTCATTTCTTATCTCTTATCAGTCGAAGAATTTGCCGCGTTGGAACAGGGACCGCCGGCTGGGGATAGGCAGGCACAGCCGGTGCTGGTGTTGTAACGGCACTGATCTCCGGGATGTCCGTATTGATCGCAGACTGGGTTGCCGCAAGCGGGGTAGGTGGGAATTTTGCTGCAGGCGGTGTATTGGGTGTATTTGTGTGATTGTTCCCAGGCGACGACTTCGGGAGCTTCGAATCGTAATTCTTCGTGGCTCAGGACGTGAAGCTCGATGCCCTGTGGGCCTTTGTCTTCTATCACTCCTCCGTTGACGTCGAGGGAATAGGGGCCGGTGATCGTGATTCGCGTCTCGGCGGATTTGGTTTTGCCGGCAGCGAAGTTGATAATCACGGCGGCCTTTCCGTCGGCTGCGCGGGTCACGGAGATATCGCCGGAGGTGACGAAGGTGACGGTTGCGCCGCTATCTTGCTTTGGCGTTTGCTGCGCCGACACCGGGATTGTCGTGAGCAGCGTGGTTAAGAGGAATGCGAAGATCCACATCAGATTTTTGTTCATAGGATTGCGAGCCTCGTTTGAACTTTCGGCTTTATCTTTCTGCTTTATCCCCGAAGCGCGTTTGCCACCTTGCGCGTGTCCGCGACAAACTCTTCGTCTTTCAGCGAATCGAGATTGATGTTGACGTTGGCGAGCGCTCCTTCAATCGCGGCTTTCGCGAGCGCCACGGCAGTGGTCAGGTCGGACTTCATGTTTGGATTAGTGATGGGCTGCAGTTTGGCGGCGAGCTTCACTATTTCGGCTGATTTTTCCGCGACACTTAGCGGGACGCTGGTGGCTTGCCTAAGCGCGGCGTTGATGGCGGCGTCTCCGGCGTCGCCCTCCGACGATTTCGCGGATTTGTACGCCTTCATCACCAGATTGTAGGACTCGGCGTCGGCGTCGATGGCGGACTTCAGTTCTTCCCGCAGCTGGCCCAGCCTGGCGATCGCTTCGCTGAGCGGAGCTTCATATTGCAGATACGCTTTCTTGCCGCGCGACATGGTCGCCACCATAGCCGCGAGTCCGGCGGCCATGGCTCCGCTGGCGGCCGCGGCGCTGCCTCCTCCGGGAGTAGCGGTGGGAGCGGCCAGTTGCTCAATGAAGGGCTCGACTCCGGCGCGCAGGCCGCCTACCGCCATTTTTCCGCCCATGACGGCAGCGAGGCGGTTTTCAAGAATCAGCGAGGAGTCGAAATTTTCTACTTGCAGAAACCATTCCGCGGCTTGCTCTAAAGCCTTTTTTGGAATGAGGCCAACGATCTCACTGGAGACGGGAATCACTCCGTAGCGTGCGGCTTCGCGCTTAACGAATTCGAACACTCGATGCACCGGAGTCTGTTCGAAGTCGGTGAGATTCATCGAAACTTGGGCCAGGCCGCGGACCAGAAATCCAGCGCCTTTGACGAAGCGCAGGCCTCCCGTTGAGAAGCGCACGGCTTTCGCGATTTTTTTGGCGATGTCTACGTCAGGCGTGTTGAGGAAAACGTTGTAAGCCACGAGCGCTTTGCGCGCGCCCACTACCGTGGCTCCCGCGGTGGGATGAATTCTTGCTTCTCCGAAATCAGGCTTACGCGCGGGATTGGTCGCGATGTCCGCGCGGATGCCTTCGAATTGGCCGCGGCGAATGTTTTCGAGATTTTGGCGTTCAGGCGTGGTGGCAGCAGCCTCGTAGAGGTAAACGGGAATCTGGAAGCGCTTCGAGATTTCAGAGCCCACGTGGCGAGCCATGGCGACGCAGTCCTCGATGGTGACGCCGTCGATGGGAATGAAGGGAATGACATCAGCTGCGCCCATGCGTGGGTGCGCGCCTTGATGCTGAGTCAGATCGATGAGTTCGGCGGCTTTGCCGACCCCACGAATGGCGGCTTCCTGGATGGCCTCGCGGTCGCCGACCAGGGTGATGACGCAGCGGTTGTGGTCGGAATCCATTTCGCGGTCGAGAAGATAGACTCCGGGAATTTTCATGGAGTCGACGATGGCGTCGACCTTGGTCTTATCGCGGCCTTCTGAAAAGTTCGGGACACATTCAACGAGCGTGCTCGGCATGGAGGGAAGGATAACGGGGGGTGGATGGGTGAGGCAACTGGCCGAGCGTGTTGCATCTGCATTCTGGGCGAATCGAATCATCGCAGCCGTGACATCTCCACGTGTGGAAACAGCGTAATGCTAGAATCCGAGTTTAGGTTGGATTTTTCGGGTGAGTCCTGACCTTCTTGGCTGATTCCTACACATCATCTTCCGGCGAATCTTCTTCGCTTCGGCCGCCTTCCGGTCGATCGTATTCCAGACCCACGATTGGAGTTTTCGATTCTGGAGTGGGCGGGCCTAACCGTTCTGCGCGCGCTGGTCGATCGAATTCCAGATGCTGACTATCTTTATTTCGGCGACACAGCACGTCTTCCTTATGGTTCGAAGTCGGCGGCCACCGTTGCGCATTATGCGGTGGGGGCCATTCGCTATTTGCAGGATCACGGGGCAGACCTGCTGGTGATCGCTTGCAATACGGCTACAGCGCTCGCGCTACCGGAGATTCAAGCGGCGGCGGTGTAGACGTGATTGGCGTGGTTGAGCCCGGAGCGGAAGCCGCGGCCGCGGCTAGTCTGAAGCGCAAAGTTGTTGTCATCGGCACCGAGGCTACGGTCTCCAGTCACGCTTATCGACGGGCGCTGGAGGCGCGGGAGATTTCGGTTCGTGAAAAAGCTTGTCCTCTGTTTGTGCCGCTGGTGGAAGAGGGATGGGTGGAGCATCCGGTTACGGAGCAGGTCGCGCGGATTTATCTAGCGGAGGCGTTTTCGTCCGACGCTGCCGAGGCGCATGATGCGGATGTGCTGGTGCTGGGGTGTACGCATTATCCGCTGATTAAGCCATTGTTGCGGCGGATTGCGCCGGAGCATATTGCGATCGTCGATTCGGCGGAGTCGACCGCCGAGGCGGTAGCGCGGCAGCTAGGGCTGAAACCGGCTACGGCTCAGGGAACGGTCTTGCGGACGGGCACTCCCAGTCTAAAGTTTTTTGCCACAGATTCGGCGCAGAAGTTTCGGACGATGGGCACGCGATTTTTGGGGCTTCCGGTAGAAGATGTGCTGCACGTGGATTTGAAGGAGTAGACGCGTCACCGTTGTGCGCTGGGACGCCCGTTGCTGCAGCGATCACGATCAATACAGGTGGAAGGTTACTTCGATGTTGATGGCCACCGCCACCGGTTTGCCATCTTTGGTCGCAGGCTCGAAGCGCCAGTTTTTCACGGCTTCGATCGCTTTTTCGTCCAGTCCCAAGCCCAGCGTTCTCGACACTTTGATGTCCCGGGGTTTTCCATCGGGACCCACAACCACATACAGGACGCAGGTACCTTGGTATTTTGCCTTCCGGGCCTCTTCGGAATAATCGGGGTCAGGATCGAAAATCTTTTTGGGAGCCGACACTCCACCGCCCACATGGAATACTCCGCCACCGGTGCCCCCGCCATAACCGGGACCGAATCCGCCGCCCTCGCCTGAACCTACACCGCCTCCGCTACCCGAACCAATGCCGCCGCCACCGCCCGTTCCATTGGAAGGAGCAGATGGCATGCGCGAGAGCGGGTCGCCCAAGTCGGGCAAGTTGGCTTGCTGCAGCTTAACTTCGGGTGGAACCAGAATCGCAGGCGGAACTTCAAGCTTCGGATGAAGGTTGCGAATCACGGCTTCAGGTGGCGCTAACGGCTGCATGGACTGCTTCGGCAGACGTCCCGCCGAGGCTTGAAGCTTGTCACGATCGCCACCACCGCCCCCACCACCGCTCCGGCTCTTCGAAGGCTGGAGGACCGGGAGATCATCGGGAGCAATCAGCACGACGGTTTCTTTTGGCTTGTCGACGATGACCCTCTTTCCGAGGTAAGTCACCAGAATGATGATCAGAACGGCCAGAATGTGGACCGCCGTCGAACCTAACGCTCCACGCCGGGTGTTGTTGTAGAAACCCCAGATGTCACGAACCGGAACCGGCTTCGATGTAAGGACCAGAGGTGGGAGCTTCTTGGGGAAAAAGAAATCGTCGATGTTCTGGAAAAGGGATTTCCACAGAGATTCGTCCAGCGTCTCATTCTTCAGGAGAAGATTCAACTCTGGCTCAGGAGCCGAGGCTGATGGATTCTGTGGTGTACCTAGTTCTGGCATATTTTCCCGAGCACGACTCACCCTAGCGGCCAGTGGAGACGGTTAATTGGATGCGCGAGCGCTGCTCAAAGGTCGCTTGAAAAAACTGAAAAACTCTAACGACCCAACGTCCCCAATGCTCTTCCCCAATTCGTTGGCCCAATCGGTTGGATGCGAGCAGTATCTGATCTGATAAAAATTGTACACGGTTTTTCGCGGTGATAAACAGTACTTTTTGAATTCGTTCCGGGTCGGATGCTCCAACAGACCTGTCCTTTCGCGCTCCCTATATAATGAAAAGATTCAATCAGTTGGGAGAACCGTTCGAGTGCCCATGGA
This sequence comes from uncultured Acidobacteriaceae bacterium, assembly GCA_963807725.1. GTDB lineage: Bacteria > Acidobacteriota > Terriglobia > Terriglobales > Acidobacteriaceae > Acidiflorens. The sequence goes on along the minus strand of CAWECL010000006.1, from coordinate 517,766 downwards.
CATGAAATCCACCATCAATCTGCCCAAAACCGGCTTCCCCATGAAGGCAGGGCTGCCGCAAAACGAGCCCAAAATACTGGCTCGCTGGCAGGAACAGCGGATCTACGACCGCATCCGCGAAGTGCGCAAGGGCGCGCCGACATACGTGCTCCACGATGGACCTCCATACGCCAACGGGCCGATCCATCTGGGCACGGCGATGAACAAGTGCCTGAAAGATTTCATCGTGAAGTCGAAGAACATGGCGGGTTTCGATTCCCCGTACGTTCCCGGATGGGATTGCCACGGCCTCCCGATTGAAATCAAAGTCGACCAGATGCTGGGCGGCAAGAAATTGCAGATGAACGCGGTCGACGTGCGCGCCGAGTGCAGGAAGTACGCTGAGAAATTTCTCGATTTGCAGCGCTCGCAGTTCAAGCGCATCGGCGTTTTTGGACGATGGGATCGTCCTTATTCGACGATGACGCCGGAATACGAAGCGGCAGTGCTCGATATTCTGTATCGCTTTCTGGAAAACGACTTCGTCTACAAGGGACTGCGCTCGGTTTACTGGTGCGTATTCGACGAGACGGCGCTGGCGGAGGCCGAAGTCGAGTACGAGAACCACACCAGCCCTACGGTTTGGGTGAAGTATGCCTTCGCTGGCGATCCGGCTTCTCTGGATGCCGCGCTGCGCGGTAAGAAAGTTTTCACCATCATCTGGACCACGACTCCCTGGACTTTGCCGGCGTCGATGGCGGTCGCGTTTCATCCGGATGAAGAATATGTGGCGCTCGAGAGTGGTCCTGAACATAACAACGAAGTGTTTATCGTCGGGGCGCGGCTCGCGTCGGTGGTGCAGGAGAAAACTGGATTGCAATCCGCGCGCGAGATTGCGCGCTTCCCCGGTCGAAAGATGGAGTACGCGGAGTTCCAGCATCCGTTTCTGGATCGCAAAATTATCGGCGTGCTCGCCGATTACGTCACCATGGATCAGGGGACGGGCGTCGTGCATACGGCTCCCGCCCACGGCGCTGAAGATTTTATTACTGGCCAGAAATACAAAATCGATCCGACTTGCAACGTAGATAAGGCTGGCATTCTGCGCAACGGATTGCCGGAGTATGAAGGCAAGAGAGTGTTCGATGCCAATGCTCCGATTGTCGAATTGTTGAAGACGCGTGGAGTGCTGATGCATTCCGAGAAGATGGAGCATTCCTATCCTCATTGCTGGCGTTGCCATAATCCAATCATTTTTCGGGCGACCGAGCAGTGGTTCATCGGCATGGAAACGCCGATGAAGCCGGGGAAAACGAAGGGCAACGCTGCTGAACACAAAGAAGAATTCCAGGGCGAGACCATGCGCAGTCGCACCCTGCATGAGATTGCGAAAGTGAAGTGGGATCCGGCGTGGGGCGAAGAACGCATCTCGAACATGATCGCGACCCGGCCGGATTGGTGCATCTCCCGGCAAAGGGTGTGGGGCGTGCCCATCGCGGTGTTTCTCTGTGACAACTGCGGCAAACCCGTCAACGATCCGCACATCAATCGCAAAGTCGTGCAGTTCATTTCGCAGCACGGAGCCGACGGCTGGTACACGGCGGAGGCGGACGCAATCCTGTCGGATGGGCACAAGTGCGCCCATTGCGGCGGCACCAAATTCAAGAAAGAAACGGACATTCTCGACGTTTGGTTCGAGTCCGGGTCGAGCCATGCAGCGGTGCTCGGCCACGAACCGAACCTGCCTTGGCCGGCCGACCTTTATCTCGAGGGCGGCGATCAGCATCGGGGCTGGTTCCACTCTTCCCTGCTCTGCGCGATTGGATACGAAGGCAGCGCGCCTTATCGGATGGTCGCAACCAGTGGTTGGACGCTCGATGAACAAGGCCGAGCCATGTCGAAGTCGCTGGGCAACACGGTCGATCCGGTCGAGATCGCCGATACGCTCGGCGGCGAAATTGTGCGCATGTGGGTGGCGTCGGTCGACTTTCGCGAAGATGTAGCCTGCTCGCCGCAGATCATGCAGCGCGTGGCCGGAATCTATCGCGATATTCGCAATACCTTCCGCTACATTCTGGGAAATCTGGATGGCTTCGATCCCGCGCGAGATGCGGTTCCTTTTGAAGAGATGCAGCCGATCGATCAGTACATGCTGCGGCAGACGGTCGAGTTGTCGGCGGATGTGCAGCGCTCGTATGAGGAGTTTGCCTTTCATAAGATCTATCACCGCATCAATAATTTTTGCGGCGTCGAACTGAGCGCATTTTATTTCGATGTATTGAAGGACCGGCTGTATACCAAAGGCCGCAAATCCGTCCCGCGGCGGGCGGCGCAGACCGCGATCTGGCGGATTGGCGAAGCGCTGGTCCGGCTGCTCGCTCCCATCATGAGTTTTACTTGCGAAGAGGTGTGGGGGTATTTGCCTGCCGTCGAGGGACGGTTGGAGAGCGTACATTTGACGACTTTTCCAGAAACGGGTGACCTACTAGGCGGCAATGGTGCGGCTCTGCCGGCAGATCCGGTTGATGTGGAAAACTGGAAGACGGTACGCTCAGTGCGCGAGACGGTGCTGAAGGCGCTGGAAGAAGCGCGCAATCAGAAGCTGATTGGAGCAAACCTGCAGGCGCAAGTTACTTTGACGGCGGCCGATCCGGTGTTCTCAGTACTCGAGCGTTTCAAGAACGACTTGCGCTATTTTTTCATTGTCTCCGATGTCGAACTCAAGCAGGGATCAGCCAACGGAGACACGCCGGTTCTGGTGCAAGTCAATAAAGCTCCCGGAGTGAAGTGCGAGCGCTGCTGGAATTTTTCGACTCGCGTGGGCGAGGATAAGAATTATCCGACAGTTTGCGAACGCTGCGCGCCGGTGCTTAAAGAAATTGACGTTGCGGCGAACTCTACAGTTTCATCAGACGCGATAAGCTAGGGACATGGTTGGGGCGCGGCGCATGGGCTAGGATTTCTGCCGTTGTCGGACAGATACATAGGTCCTTCGCTCCGCTCGGATGCTTTGCTCAGGATGACAAACATAAAACAACAATCTCATGCGTAAATATCATTTCCTGATTGCACTTTCCATCATTGTTCTCGATCGCATCACCAAGATTACGATCGCGCGACGGCTGTCGCTGCATGACAGCATCACGGTGATTCCAGGTTTTTTTCGCATCATTCACGCCGAGAATCCGGGGGCTGCATTTGGGATTTTTGCGGATTCTCCCTCGGAATGGAAAGTCGGGTTGCTGATCGTCTTTTCTGTGATCGCTTTGCTGATCGTGTCGGCGTTGCTTTGGAAGAACAGCCATACCATGACGTCGACCGGAATCGGGCTATCGCTGATTCTTGGCGGCGCTATCGGCAACTTATGGGATCGGCTGGTGAGCCGGCACGTGGTCGATTTTCTGCTCTTTTATGTGGGGCCGCATCAGTGGCCCGCTTTCAATGTGGCGGACAGCGCGATTGTGGTAGGGGCTTGCCTGCTGGTGTTTGAGATTATGTTTACGAAATCGCCCAGCCAGCAGTCGGCCTAGAACTTCCAATAAACGACATGGCGAAAAAACAACATGGCGTCGCAAATTCTCCCCAGGCATCGGGGATGAGTGGCAAGGAAGCGCTGCAGGCCATGATTGACGGCCATTTGCCGCCTCCACCGATTGCGAAGGTGTTGTCTTTTGAACTGGTGGAAGTTGGCGATGGATTTGCTGCGTTCGAGGGCGAGGCGAATCCAGAGTTGCTCAATCCTTTGGGCACGGTGCACGGCAGTTGGGCAATGGCTCTGATTGACAGTGCAACCGGATGCGCTTGCCACTCCTTACTGCCGGCGGGGACAGGGTATACGACGGTGGAGACGAAAGTGAATTTTTCGCGTCCGATTTTGCCGGATACGGGCCGGGTTCGAGCTGAGGGGAAAGTCATTTCGAAGGGCCGGCGAATTATTTCCGCCCAGGCGCTGGTGACGGGGCCAGATGGGAAAGTACTGGCGCATGGGACTTCGACGATCATCGTGCTCGAACCGCGGTAGACCACTTCGGAAAAGCCGAGACCTGAGAACTCCTTACTACCTTCGTACACCCCACGAAAGAGGCCTTGTAGCAGCATTTAAAATAGATCCAAAGGCAAACAAAGTTTGTCGGCCCGCGCCCGTTCTTCGACAATTGAATCGCCCCGCAGCTCCAGAATCGCGGGAAATCACCCCATAACTCCTTAGGAATGAATTATGTACGAAATTATCCCTTTAGAATCAATTATGTAGCCGTATCTATCTGATTCTAATGGTATGAAAAAAGGGGGGGGGAGGGGGGTACCCTTTTTGCGAACACGTGAGCCGCAGCCGAGCCAAAATGGCAAATCTAACTTGGATGGCAAGTTAATTTCGGGGTCTGCTTACGGGGTGCCGTAGAGTTGCCGATACACGTTAGCATTCCGCAGGATGGCTTGGACGTATTCGCGAGTTTCGGTGAAGGGGATGGATTCCACGAATTCCTGCGGATCGCGGTAGTGGCCTTGCCCCAGCCAGTCTCCTACGCGATCGGTCCCGGCGTTGTAGGCGGCCAGGGCATATTCGAATTGTCCGTTGTACTTGTCGACCATTTCTTTGAAGTAGCGTGTGCCCAGTTCGAGGTTGACGGCCGGAGTGTAGAGTTGCGGCGCGCTGTATCCCTTGAGCTTGACTTGCTTGGCTACGGTTTTGCCGGTCTTCGGCAGCAATTGCATTAGGCCCACGGCGTTGGCATGGGAAATCGCCAGTGCGTTGAATTCGGATTCCTGGCGGATCAGCGATGCGACCAGATAAGGATCGAGTCCGTTGAGCTCGGAATATTTTCGCAGGTCAGGCCAGTAGGCCTTAGGGAAAAGCGCCTCCCAATAAGGACGAGGCAGGTCAGGCAGATCGACGGCGAAATAGTTGGGCGTGGTGCGCTTCATGATCTGAATGCCGCGGTCGTAGCGGCCTCCGTCCTGGTAGACGCGAGCCATTTCCGGCGGAGCCCAGCTTCCTCCTTCTTGCGCGGCGGCTGCTTGCAGTTCGCGCACCGCCATGTCGGCCAGGCCTCCGTTCGAAAGCAGGCGCGCTCGTTCGACGCGCAGGTTGTCGTCGGGCGGAGCGGTCGCGGTGATCTTCCCGGAACTTGAGAGCGGCGAAACGCGGTCGAGCAGAGCGTAATGCGGAGCGGCATCTTTCGGCGCGGCAGCGGGCAATGCTTTCAGGCGCTCGCGCCCGAGCTCGGCGTAATAGTAGTTGCGAAAACGGTCGGAAAGTTTTTGATAATAGGCTCGCGCCATCGCCGGATTGCCTTCTTCTTCGGCGAGACGCGCGCGCCAGTAGAGAGCGTTGGGAACCTCCGGTGAATCAGGGTAGAGCGCGAGTTGCTGTTCGAAACCTTGCCGGGCTTGGTCGCTGCGCCCTTGGCGGAAGGCCAGCCAGGCGGCTTTCCAGTGCGCGTACGAGGAACGGCTGCCGTTGGGAAAGCGCTGTTGCAGTTCGCCGAAGTAGTCGATGGCGTGATCGTAATCGCGCTTGAGGAGATACATGTTTCCGGCGGAGAGTAGCGCCTGCTCCAGCCACGGACTCGACGGACCAAACTGCCGAAGTTCGTTCAGCGTGGTTAGAACCGCATCTTCGTCGCTGGTGGAGCGCTCGGTCTCGCTCAGCAAATAGAGACGCTCGGCTTCGGCGTCGCCGGTTTGAGCACCCATCGAACTGAGAAGCTTGCGCGCGTCGTGACTGCTACCGCTTTTTTCCAGCGCCGCTGCGAGCGCCAGTTGAGAGGCAGGGCGATCGGCGGGAGCGAGTTCATCTCCGTTCAAGAGATCGCGGTAATCGCGCGCCGCATCGGCATAGTGTTTCGTTTTGTAGAGCAGATCAGCGCGGGTGCGGCGTTCGGCAAGCGAACCGGAGATTCCAAGCTTGTGTAATTCAGTTCCGGCGCCTTCGGCCTCGGCGCTGTTGGGAAGGTTGAAATAAATGTTGCGAAAGGCAGCGGCGGCTTTTTGATTATCTCCGGCAGCTTCGTAGGACCGGCCGAGAGCGAATTCCAGATCGCTGCGCAGTGGATTGCGGTCCTTTTCGAGAAGCGACGCGGCCTCTTGTGGGCGGCCTTCTTCGAGCAGCGCGCTGGCGTAGAGAAGATGGGCGTCGCGAACAAGAAGCGAATCGGGAAACTTCTTGCTGAAATCGACGAGCGTGGCCAGGGCTTCGCCGTTGCGGGCTGTGTTCAGGTACGACTGGCCGAGATAGTAAGCGACGTAATCTCCGAGTTCGCTGGCTCCGGCTTTGGCGCGGTTGAGAGGGTCGATCGCCTTGGCGTAGTCGTGATCGAGCGTGTAGGCGTATCCGATGACCAGCCATGCCAGAGCGGCGGCATCGGCGTCGTCTTTATTTTTGGCATGACGGCGAGCGTAGGCTTCGACTCCGGCATAGGCGGTGGGAGTTCGATCCTGAAGCAGTTGCTGCGCCATGGGACGAAGACTGGCGGAGGCGACAAAGGCCTGACGCACTCGGCGCACGCGCGGAGAAACGGGTCGGCGTTTCTTCTTGGCACTCGCCGGAGTCGCGGTTTTCTTTTTCGCCGCCGAAGTCTTGGATGCTGATGTCTTGGATGACGCAGCCTTCGATATTGCAGGCTTGGTTGCCGTCTTTGGCTTTGCAGGAGCCGTTCTTGCAGGTGCGGAATCGGTGGGCGCGGAAGATCCAGACTGTGCCACTGCGGACAGCAAAACACCGAAGTTGGACAGGAAGAAAACTCCTGCGAAAAACGCGACTACGATACGACGCACTTAAACCCTACCTACTGCCGGAAGTTGGCACCCATTATGGATAGGTCGTCTTCTGCGAGACTTCTTATTATTTCATGTTGGAAGTAATTGGCGGAAGCCGCAACCGTGTTGCCGTAACGTTTCTGGTACGTGGCCCGACTCTTCTCGATCGCTTCTTTCAGACGGTCGTATAGATCTTTGTTCTTTCGGCCTTCCGCGACCTTGGCCTGATTGTAGAGCTTGATCTCGTCGACCAAGAGGCGGGAGAAACGCTGCGCCTTGCGATGAACGTCCTGATCTTCGGGCGACATCGAGGCAGGCGGCGGAGTTTCTGGTATTGAGTCGATTTGCGCGTGGCTTACGGGCTCTGGTTCGGCCAGCGGAGGATCGATTTCGACCACAGCGGGCTCTGGTTCGGCGATGGCAGCGTGAGACTGAGCGACGATTGCCGGCGCTTCGACTGCGGCACTTGCGACCGGAGCTGATACATCGCCAGCCGAGGCTGCAGCGGCCATGGCGTGTCCAGTGGCGAACGCGGGAGCATGCGAAGCGAAAGGATCATTGAAGGGCTGAGCGGGTTGAGAAGCTGTGGGAGAGGCCGACGGAGCGGCATCGGCAGCCGCTGCGTTCCGGCTGTCGGCGTGAGTTTGCACTTGCTTCCGGAGCGAGTTGATCTCGAGCCAGGCACTGGTTGAGAGCACGAGTAGTTCGAGCGAGCCGGCATCGAGCAGGCTGGTGGACTCGGTTCCAGCATCGGCATAGATCAGAGCGGCGACTTTATCTTTCAAGATCAGGGGAAGAATTCGAGCTTCGCCGCTCGCGGGCGTTCCGAACTCGCTCAGGAAACGCGAGTCTAGATCGGCGACCGCGGCGCGGGCAGCCACGCGATTGCCGATGGCGTGAGCGACTGCTGGAGCACCTTCGTCGAGCGCGAAATCTTTGACCGCGTCACTGTTGGCGAAACCTCGGGCTTGCCATCCGGTAGCGTGGCTGCCCTTTACTACAAAGAGCGCCACGCGGGACGCAAAGCGGGAACTGGCATCGAGCAAAGCTCGGAGAATTTCCTTTTGCGAGGTGCCGAGCTGAATTTCGGCGACGGCGCGGGACAGATCAGCCGTTCCTGCTCCGCCGGTCGCGGCAGGGGCGGCAGGTATTTCATTCCGATCGGCCGCGGGAGCAGCGGCGATTTCTTCCATGACCCGGCGGACAATCTCAGCACGGAGTTGCGCAGCGTGGCTGTCTAAGACTTCGCCAACCACACGTTCCACAATCGGTTCGATCCAGCCGCGCTCCTGCATTCGTGCTCCGGAGTAGAATTCCTTGGGGGACGAAGGGGTTACCTTCTAACCTCTGATTATATGGTCGCTTGCAGGCATTCCGGGGACACCAGAGTACCTGTCCTAGCGGGTTACCTTCGAGCTTCGAGTCAACGCTCGATGAACCGATTGACGCCGAAGCGGGGAGTTTTCGGTCAAACAGTCTTGAAGCAGCCAGCGAGAATCGCCGCCAGCCAGTACAATAGCATTTGCAGATCGAATCCGGCTGGCGGAAAAATCTGCATCAAGTTACGAATGAGTACCATCCAACCCAACATAGAGCAACCGGTCAGCGAAGAAATGCAGCTGGTCCGGCGCGCCAAACGCGGTGACGATTCCGCGTTTGAAGAACTGGTGCGGCGCTATGATCGCAACGTTTTCCGCATTGCGCAGCACATCACGCAGAATCGCGAGGACGCTGAAGATGTAGTGCAAGAAGCGTTCCTTAAGGCGTATGGAAATCTGCAGAAGTTTCAGGAGCAGTCGAAGTTTTATACCTGGCTGGTGCGGATTGCGGTTAACGAAGCATTAATGAAGTTGCGTCGCAGGAAACCGGAACGCACGGTTTCGCTGGACGAAGAAGTAAAAACTGAAGATGACTCGCTTCCCCGAGAGGTTGCGGATTGGAGTCCCAATCCGGAGCAGATGTACAACCAGGCGGAGTTGCGGGACATTCTGACTCGCACGATTCAGGGGTTGCCGTCGGGATTCCGAACGGTGTTCGTGCTCCGCGATGTAGAAGGCCTCTCGACTGAGGAGACGGCTGACGCGTTGGAGCTGAGCATTCCGGCGGTGAAGTCGCGGTTGTTGCGAGCGCGGTTGCAGTTGCGCGAACGACTAAATCGCTTCTTTCAGAAAAAAGCGAGTGGAGATAGTGGAGATGGCGACCAGTGAAGTGTTCTGAGTTCTTAAACGAGTTAACTAACTACCTCGACGGCATGCTGGACGCGCGGACCAAGTCCGAACTGGATGACCATTTGGCTTGGTGTCATAACTGCTACGTCGTCTGCGACACCACCCGTAAGACGATCGAAATCTATCGCGACTCGGAGCTCTATGAGCTACCCGACGATCTGCGAACGCGACTTCGGTCGGCTATTATGACTAAGTGCTCGGCGCATAAGAAATCCAATCCGCAGACCAGCTAAAACATTTTGGGATTGAGCTTGGCCGCAATCCGCCGGTGCTGTTGCGTCTGCGCGCGCCATCGCTGTTCTGATCCTTAGCTGTAATTCTGCTCGCAAGTTACTCATTCCTCGGTGCATATGAGTGCACCTATTCCGGTACTCGCACAGACGAACCTTTTCTGTCTTACTGGAATCTAATTTGGAAAGGTCTATTACTGGGAAGATGAATAGTAATGACCAGTTTTTGCGCTTCTTGTTCTGTGGAGGGTTTTGAGATGTTTTCTAAGTTGGTGGATGCTGTGTTTGGTTGCCGGCACGCACGATATAGCTTTCCGATAACGGTTCGCGCTGGCGCGCGCCGCAGTTCGGTAGCGCAGCGGGCTGGCACGTATGTTGCGTGCCTGGATTGCGGTAGAGAATTTCGCTACGACTGGCACGAAATGAAAATTGTGGGATCGCAGGCGGCCGGATTGCAGACAAGAGAAGCCGCAGCCTCCCTGGTAACAAAAGAAGCCGCGTAAGCACCCCTTCCCCCGCGCGCGGCTTCGCGCGCTCGCGGCAAAAAGTGAACAGTCCTTGGTTCCGATTCCCGTCTTTTGCCTCTTCGATTCGGCTGGGGGAGTCTTTTGCATTGCTTCCGGCGGGTCGGATTGCTGCTCGGCTCTTTGTCCAAATCTTTATCCAAAACTCTGGGAAAAACCGGCCTGCCCTCTTTTTTCATACAATCTTCACAAATTGCTGTGTTAGATTTCTCGCTCAACTCAAAATTTCCTGGAGGCAAATGAATTGGGCAAGGACATGGTCCCCAAGAAGATTTTCTTCACCAAAGGCGTGGGGAAACACCGCGAGCGCCTCACCTCTTTTGAATTAGCACTGCGCGATGCGGGTATCGCCGCACAAAATCTGGTACGCGTCTCTTCCATCTTTCCTCCAAACTGCAAACTGGTTCCGCGCTCGCAAGGGCTGAAGCATCTCTCGCCCGGAGAAGTCGTGTTTGCTGTGGTTGCCGAGAATTCGACGCACGAGCCGCACCGTTTGTTGGCGTCCTCGATCGGAGTGGCGATTCCCGCAGATCGCAATACTTATGGATACTTGAGCGAACATCACTCGTTTGGCGAGACCGAAGATTCAGCCGGGGATTATGCCGAAGAGCTCGCGGCGGAAATGTTGGCCACAACCCTGAACGTCGAGTTTGATTCCGACCGTTCCTGGGACGAGAAAAAAGAGATTTATCGCATCTCGAACAAGATTGTGCGCACGGCTAATGTGACCCAGTCGGCGGTTGGCGACAAGCGCGGACTTTGGACCACGGTCATCGCTTCGGCGGTTCTGATATTCGATTAAGCAGGTAGGCGGAATCGCAAACGTCAAGCCGGACGCGCCAGCGTCCGGCTTTAATCACGCAGGCCGCGTTCCTATTTCGTAATTCGAGTGATTGTCTTCTTCCCCGCTGGCTTCTTTTTCAGGCGTTCCAGTACCGCCGCTACGATAATCGGCAAGCCTACCGTTGCATCAACAAACACCTCGCCGAACTTTCCGCCTTCGGATGGAGGCACGAATTTTCCCCACGAAATCGCTTCACTATAGGGACTGCCGGAAAGGCCGCCCCAGTAGACGGGTTCGGGGCAGATGCGCAGGCCGTAATGGTAGCGCTTCAGCGGCAGGTCTTCTCCGCCCCGGCGATGGCGGAGTTCGATGAACGGACCGAATTGCTGGGACCAGTTGCGGGGTACACCTCCACCGATGGTGAAGATGCCTAATTTTTTCTGACTCAAGAGTGTGGCGGCGAAGTACTCCAGATCTTCAAAGGGATCGAAGCGGAAGCGGGGCTTCCCTTTTTTGTCGCGCTCGCGGTTGGTCAACGCGTAATCGAGACCTAGTTCGGAATCGGAAAATGCGGGGACAAATACCGGGACATTCTTTTCGTAGGCCGACTTCAGAATGCCGCGTTCTTTTTTTGAACGCTTTGCCAAGTACCCGCCGATGGCTCGGTTCAGCTTGTACGAACACATCACTTCGTCCGCATCCCACGCTGAAAATACTGCGTGCATTACTCGTTCCACATCGTCGAGATTCTGTTCGGGCTCAAGTGTGTCGTACACGCGGTTGTATCCGGCTTCGTAGAGTTCTTCGTCGGTGAGTTCGGGATTGTGGCGGAAATGGGCGCGGCCGGTTGCTTCGACCAGACCGTGCGCCATGAGCGCTCCGGTAGAAACGATGGCGTTCACGATGCCGCGATCGATTAGCTCCGCAATTACCAGCCCTTGCTTGGCTACGGTCATTGCGCCCGCCAATGTCATCACGATGAAGGCGTCTTGATCGCGGGCCATGGCTTCGAGCACGTCGGCGGCTTCGCCGAGTTGGCGTCCGGTGAACGCCGTGTGCGACATGGCGCGCACCAGGTCGTCGATGGATTTAATTTTGCCTAAGTCTAGCGGCTCGAGCGGAATCAGACGGTCAGCTACGGGGTCGTGCAGCTTACGATCGATGCCTGCCCCTTCCTCGTGCTTGCTCTCATGATGGCTGGTGTGTTTCGTGTCACTCTTGTGCTTCAAGGACGAACCTCCGAATGGAAACCGATTTTTTGCCGAAGAAACAATTTACTAGAAGAGCGGGGATTGCGTTGCGCCCGTTGTTACGGAATCGTAACAATCATTTGGGCATCCAACAGTTTGGTATGCTAGCGGGTCTTGAGTTGTGGTCAGAGTTGAGAGCTGGCGTTGAGAGTTAACCTTGGAAGTTAACCTTGGGAGTTAATCTTGCACGATAAATTTACGGTTGCGCTGATCCAGATGTCTTGCGGGCCCGAGCCTGCCGATAATCTGGCCAAGGCGCTTGATCGGGTTGCCGCAGCGGCGCGCCAGGGCGCCGACGTTGTGTGTTTGCCTGAATTGTTTCAGACGCAGTACTTCTGTCAACGGGAAGATGCCGAGCTATTCAATCTCGCGGAGGTGATTCCGGGTCCGACGACGAACATTCTCTCTGCTGCGGCTCGCCAGAATAAAGTTGTGCTGGTCGCGTCGCTTTTTGAGAAAAGGGCTCCGGGCCTTTACCACAACACGGCTGCCATCTTTGATTCGGACGGCGTGCTCAGCGGGATCTACCGCAAGATGCACATTCCCGATGATCCTCTTTACTACGAAAAATATTATTTCACTCCAGGCGATTTGGGATTCAAGGCATTCGATACTTCGGCTGGAAAACTCGGGACGCTGGTCTGCTGGGATCAATGGTATCCCGAGGGTGCGCGGCTTACGGCGCTGCAGGGGGCCAGTATTCTTTTTTATCCAACCGCAATTGGTTGGCACCCGGCGGAGAAGGCTGAGTTTGGCGAGGCACAACACGATGCCTGGCGCACCATTCAGCGGGCGCATGCGATCGCGAACGGAGTTTACGTGGGCGTCGTGAATCGGGTTGGCTTTGAAACGGGAGATGTTCGCGGCAATTCCGCACCAGGCAAAGGTCTTGAATTTTGGGGCGGATCATTTTTTTGCGATCCCTTTGGCCGCGTGCTGGGTGAGGGTTCGCACGACAAAGAAGAGATTCTGCTTGGCGAAGTGAATTTGCGCCACCTTGAGGACGTTCGCCGAAACTGGCCGTTTTTGCGTGACCGACGGATCGACGCCTACGCCCCGATCACAAGCCGGATGCTTGACGGAAAGTGACGGGACGCGACATGGCTAGATCATCTTCGGCGCGTTCGAAAACCACTCCCGCCAAGCTTCTTCCGGCTGCTCAGGGATTTCGCATGCCCGCCGAATGGGAGCCGCATGAATCCACATGGCTGGCGTGGCCGCATTTTCGCGGCGACTGGCCGGGTAAGTTCGATCCGATCCCGTGGGTTTATGCCGAGATCATTCGCAATTTGGCGCGCCACGAACGCGTGGACCTGATCGTCAATGACGCTGCGGCGGAAAAGCGGGCCAGCGCCGTGCTGGAGAAAGCTGAGGCACTGTCTGACGCCGTCCACTTTCATCACTGGCGCTCTGATCGCGTATGGACGCGCGATTCTGGCTGCATCTTTCTGGTGCCGCAAAGCGAAAATGACGATTTGGGGTTGCAGGCGCTGCATTTTCAGTTCAACGCCTGGGCTAAATACCCGAATTACGCGCACGATGAAACGATCGGAGAGCGCATGGCCAAGTCGGCGGGCGCCCGCATCGTTCATCCGTTCCACAAGAAACATCGCGTCGTGCTTGAGGGCGGGTCGATTGATGTGAACGGTTGTGGCACTTTGCTCACCACCGAAGAATGCTTGCTCTCGACCACGCAGCAGCGCAATCCCTCGATGGATCGCGCCGATTACGATCAGATGTTTGCTGATTATTTCGGAGTGCAATCCGTGATTTGGCTGGATAGCGGCATTGCCGGAGACGACACGCACGGACACGTGGATGACATCAGTCGCTTCGTTGCTCCGAACACTGTGCTGACCATGATCGAGATGAATGAGTCGAGTGAAAATTACGCTCCCTTGCGGGCAAATTTAGGACGATTGAAAAACGCGCGCACGTCCGATGGAAAGAGGCTCGACATTGTTGAAATACCTTTGCCGCGTCCCGTGATTTTTGAAGGGCGTCAGTTGCCTGCCAGCTACGCCAATTTCTACATCGCGAATGGAGCCGTGCTCGTGCCGGTATTCAACGATCCCCATGATCGCATCGCGCTGAACACGCTGGCCGAGCTTTTTCCGACACGCGAGATTGTGCCGATATATTGCGGCGATTTGATCTGGGGATTTGGGGCATTGCACTGCATGACGCAGCAGCAACCGAGAATCGGCAGTCAATAGGCACATACTTTGGGCATCATCTGATGCTATAATTGGTGCCTAGGAGTTTCCGATGAGAACAACTCTTGCTCTTGATGACGATCTTGTGCGCACGGCACAGGAATTCACCGGTGTGGCGGAAAAAACGGCGCTCGTTCGGGAGGCGTTGAAGGCCTTGATAGAACGCGAAAGCGCTCGCAGGCTCGCGTCGCTCGGAGGCACAATGCCGTCCCTGAAAAACGTCCCGCGCCGCAGGACGCGGTCGAATTGATTCTCGCCGATACATCGATCTGGATTGAACACTTGCGTTCGGCCAACGTAGAGATGGATGAGCAACTGAATCGGGGCCAGATTGTGATCCATCCGTTGATAATTGCTGAACTTGCACTTGGCTCCTTGAAGGAACGCACGAGAACCCTTGTTTTGTTTGACCGATTGCCCCATGCGCGGATGGCTCAGCTCGACGAAGTGCGAACCATGATCGAGGTTCGCCGGTTGTATAACCAGGGTATCGGCCTTGTCGACGCGCATCTCATCGCTTCCGTGTTTCTCACCCCCTCGACCCTTTTGTGGACTAAAGACAAATACCTTCGCAAGGTCGCTGACGCGCTTGGGATTCACGTTGGAACGGCTTAGCGGTGGGGCTCGGACCCATCCCTGCGGAGCGCCAACGCGCCATCATTTACACCTCTTCATTTACACTTTTAGGCGTGGACGCTGAGATCATCGCTATCGGGTCTGAGTTGCTGACTCCCCATCGCCAGGATACGAACTCCCTTTACCTTACGGAAAGACTGAATGAACTTGGTGTGGAAGTGCGCTTCAAGTGCATTGTCGGAGACGATGCTGAAGGTCTAACGGCGGCTGCCAAACTGGCGATGCGGCGCTCGGACATCATTATTTTCTCGGGCGGACTCGGCCCTACGGAAGATGATCTGACTCGCGAATCGGTTGCCGAAGCGCTGGGGTTGACACTACAACGCGATGCTACGATCCTGGCGAAACTCGAGGAGCGATTTGCCAAGCGTGGATACAAGATGTCTCCCAACAACGCTAAGCAGGCGGATGTGATCAGCAGCGCTGCGGTCTTGCCGAATCCTCTCGGCAGCGCGCCGGGGCAGTGGATCGCGGGAAAATATGATGGCCAGGAACGGCTGTTGATGCTGCTTCCGGGGCCTCCTTACGAGATGAAGGCGATGTTTGAGGCGGAGTGCATGCCGCGTCTGAAGGCTCGCGTTCCGGTGCAGCATATTGCCACACGCACACTCAAGATGGCGATGATTCCGGAGTCGCAGGTCGATGCTCGGGTTGCGCCGATTTACAAAACTTATACCGATGTGCAGACGACGATATTGGCTGGCGGCGGCGAGATTCAGCTCCATCTGCGGTGCCGCAAGGATTCGCAGGCCGAGGCGGAGGCGCGGGTTGGGGAGCTTGCGGAGAAAATCGAGGACGAACTCGGTGACGCCATTTTTTCTCGCAAAGGAGAAACGATGGAGCAGATCATCAGCTACCTGCTGCAAATGAGGAGCATGACTCTGGCCGTCGCCGAATCGTGTACAGGAGGTCTGCTGGCTGAACGTATCACTTCTATCGGCGGTAGCTCGCGTTATTTTCTAGGTGGTGCGGTGGTTTATTCGAACGAATTGAAGACGCAGTTTGCGAATGTTCCCAAAGCGCTGATCGGTCAGCATGGAGCCGTGAGCCGCGAAGTGGCGGCTGCCATGGCTGAAGGCATCCGCAAGCGCTGCCTTTCGAGTTACGGAGTTGGAATTACTGGCGTTGCCGGCCCGGCTGGCGGCACCGAGCAAAAGCCCGTGGGATTGGTCTACATCGCGCTGGCAGGCGAAGAAGGTACGCAGGTGGTTGAACGTAATTTTCCCGGGGACCGCAAGCGCGTCCGGCAGTTCGCCACCGAGCAGGCGCTGGAGATGATCCGCAGAGCGCTGTTGTAACGCCGAGTTACTCGAGATGCGAATATTTGTTGGCATCGATCTTGACCCAGAAGTGAGGACACGGGTTGAACGCTTCATTCAGGGCGTTCAGGGGTTTGCATCTGAAGCGCGCTGGGTGCGTCCGGAGTCGCTGCACATCACGTTGAAGTTCATTGGAGAACAGACGCCGGAACAGGTTGAGGCTTTAACAGCGCGGTTGAGGCAGATTGAGAGCAACGAGATCGAAATTCGGTGCGGCGGATTTGGGTTCTTCCCGACGGCGACGGCACCGCGGGTATTTTGGATCGGGATCCAAGCGGGACCTGAACTGGCGGAACTGGCCACTAGCATTGACGTGGCTGCAGGCGAGCTTGGCGTTCCGCGTGAGGATCGACCTTATAGTCCGCATCTGACTCTGGCTCGCGCGGGCGGGCGGTCGGGATCGCCGAAATGGCACAAAGGCGATCGGCCGAATAGCGCGTTTGGAGTGCTTGAAAAACGACTCGCAGCTATGTCGGAGATTGATTTCGGCACGATGACGGCTCACGAGTTTATCCTCTATCAGAGCCAGGTTTTTTCTGGTGGATCGCGGTATACGAAGCTTCAGCGATTCCCGTTGCGATCTGCGTTGTAGAGCATCATGAATTCTTCCCCGATCATCATCGTCGCTGCGGTGAGTTATCTGCTGGGATCGATCCCTTTTGGATATTTATTGGTTCGCATTTTCAAGGGGGAGGATGTTCGCGCTAGCGGCAGCGGAAATATCGGCGCTACCAACGTGGCTCGCAAGTCTCCTGCGCTAGGGATTGCCACTCTGC
Source organism: uncultured Acidobacteriaceae bacterium (assembly GCA_963807725.1). Classification (GTDB taxonomy): domain Bacteria; phylum Acidobacteriota; class Terriglobia; order Terriglobales; family Acidobacteriaceae; genus Acidiflorens. The sequence continues at coordinate 501,068 of CAWECL010000006.1, read as the reverse complement.
TGCTCGATGCGGCTAAGGGTTTGGCTGCTGTTTTGGTGGCTCGCTATTTTTTTGCCGGACAGCAGCAACTGATTATGACAGTCGCGGCATTCTTTGCTGTGGTGGGTCACATGTTTCCCGTTTGGCTCAAGTTTCACGGAGGCAAAGGCGTGGCGACGAGCCTGGGAGCTTTCATCTTGCTCACTCCGAAATCTATTCTCTGCATGCTGGTTCTGTTTCTGATCATCACGGCGGCGTTCCGATATGTTTCGCTCAGTTCGGTTGCGGTCGCGGCGGCTTTTCCTCTGCTTGCCTGGGCTTTCCGTGAATACGTCGATGCACGCCAGCTTATTTTCGTTTCGTTGGTTTCGGCGCTGGTGATATGGAAACATCGACACAACATCAGCCGCATCGCGGATGGAACTGAATCTAAATTTGGAGCCAAGCCGGCAACAGGAGCAAGCGTTCAATGAGCAGAATTGCCGTGATTGGCGCAGGAGCCTGGGGAACGGGCCTGGCGATTGTGCTGGCGCGTAGAGGAACGCATCAAATCAGGCTCTGGGCGAATGAGACTGAGGTTGTTGAGAGTATCGAAAGAAGCCGCATCAACGAACGGTTCTTGCCGGGATTCGTCCTGTCGGAAAAGATTACCGCGACCAGCGATCTGAGCACTGCGCTCGACGCCGCGGAGATGGTTGTCAGCGTGATGCCTTCGCAGCATTGCCGTGTTTTATTCGAGCGCATGGCGCCGGCTTTGCGTCCGGAGATGCTGTTGGTGAGCTGCACCAAAGGACTTGAGGACGGCACTCTGCTGCGGATGACGGAAGTGATAGCGGATGTTCTGCGCGGCCGAAGCTTTGTTCCTCGCGTGGCGGCGTTGAGTGGTCCGTCGTTCGCGAAAGAGGCGGCGCGGGGCGACCCAACGGCTGTGACGGCCGCGTCTGACGACAGCGAAGTGAGTCGCCTTGTGCAGGCAGCATTCAGCGATTCCCGATTTCGCGTTTACACCAATGATGATGTGATCGGCGTTGAGTTAGGCGGGGCGCTGAAAAATATTATTGCCATCGCGGCGGGCGTCTGCGATGGACTTGGCCTTGGGCACAATTCCGTCGCTGCTCTGATTACGCGCGGCCTGGCCGAGGTGGCGCGACTGGTGGTGGCTTGCGGCGGACGCCTCGATACCATGGCAGGACTCGCCGGGTTGGGCGATCTGGTATTGACCTGCACTGGAGATTTGTCGCGCAACCGCAGCGTGGGCGTTGAACTTGGCAAAGGCCGCAAACTTCCCGACATCATCGACGGGATGCGCGGCGCGGTGGCTGAAGGGGTTTTCACGACCAAAGCGGCGGTTGGGTTGGCGCGCAAGAAGAAGGTCGAGATGCCGATTACGGAGCAGATGTTTGCCATTCTTGAAAATGGCAAGGGGCCGCAGCAGGCGATTGAAGAACTGATGACGCGTTCGGCGAAGTCCGAAATCTAGTTCTTTTTCCACCCCTGTCGTTGTATGTGAGACCTTGCTTACCATTGCTCAGACTGCTATTTTCATTGAGCCACAGCGGGTTACCGGGACCGGACCAGCAGCAATCCAAAGCTCATTGTGAGACGTACTTTAGGAGGATGGGGATCGGGGTGCCGAGCGCTGACACCAACACGACGACGTCCGACCACTCGCTTGTAATGGCGGTGCGGTCCGGCGATCAGGGTGCCATGGCGGCGCTTTACGATCGCTATTCGTCCATTGTGTACTCGGTGGCGTTGCGGGTCTTGCAGGATACGGGTGCGGCCGAGGACGTGCTACAGAATATCTTTATGCAACTTTGGCGCAATCCGGGGGCATTCGATTCGAGCCGTGGAAATATGGCGGCGTGGCTGGCGGTGATCGCGCGGCATCGAGCGATTGATGCCTTGCGGCGACGGCGCCCGGAGAGTGACATTGAAGACGTCATAGTTTCCGTTGAACCGGATCTTGCGAGCGATACGGATCGGTCGCGCGCGATGGATAAGGTTCGGGGGGCACTGCAGACGATGCCAACGCCGCAGCGATCCGCACTTGAGATGGCGTATTTCGAAGGACTGACGCACACGGAAATCGCCGAAAAGACCGGCGAACCGCTGGGGACAATTAAGACAAGGATTCGCACAGGATTACTGTCGTTGCGAAAAGTGTTAGTCGCATGAGCACACACGAACAATTCGCGGATGATTTGGCGCTGTACGCTCTCGGCTCGCTGGATGGGCCGGAGTTGCACACGCTGGAAACACATCTGGAGGGGTGCTCCTCCTGCCGGCGCGAATTGGAATTGCTACGCGGCGATCTTAGCCTGATGGCGTTGACTACCTCGGGGCCCAAGCCTCCGGCCCGGGCGAAGCAGCGGTTGATGTCGGCTATTGCTGCGGAGCCGCGTTTGGCACCCTCGCAGGCTGGGACTGCGCCCGCGACAAGGTCGTCATCGTGGTGGGCCAGTGTTGGATTTCCGGCTCTGCGATGGGTTTGTGCGGCGGCGCTCGTGGCTGTGGGCATTGGGGTGCTGCGTGAAAACTCTATGTTGCGAGAAGATTTGGCTTCCCTTCAGTCGCGGTTTACCGATCAAGGCAATCAACTCGAACAGGTGAACCAGACGGTGGCGACGCTACTCGATCCGGAGGCAACCAAGATCGAATTGGTTGCGGCTGGCAATAAGCCGCAGCCCAGAGGCAAAGCGATCTATCAGCGGCGCAGCCGGAGCCTGATTTTCTTCGCCAGCAATTTGCCGCCTCTGCCTTCCGAAAAGATTTATGAATTGTGGCTGTTCCCTGCCAATGGTGGAGCGCCGATTCCGGCGGGACTATTCAAGCCCGATGCGCGCGGCAGCGCTACGGTTGTGAATCCTCCGCTGCCGGTGGGCGTCGAGGCTAAGAATTTTGCGGTGACGCTGGAGCCGGAGAGCGGCTCGCATGAAGCTCCGCGGGGTACGCCGGTGATCGTGGGCGTCGGCGAATAAATAGTAGTTGGTGCTCCGAAGACGGATTTGCTCTTCGCACCTCGGGATTTTAAGTCCGCTGCGTCTGCCAGTCTGGTCGCCCGTGCGATGGATGTTTCTGATTTCTAATGCTCCGGCTTCAACATCTTCCGCTCGAGAGACGCTCGATCCCATTTTGCTAAATTCGCCCCGGCTTCGTAGGTGCTCCGGGCGAACTCCAAAATCTCTTCGCGCGGGGATGCTGCTTGGCGCACATCGTCGTACATCAAGATAAACTCGTGGAGCTTGCTGGGATACGACGCCTGCGCCGGCCGAATTGGCTGATCTCCCAGACCCGCCGGTTCGGGAGCGGTGTAGGCGTAGAAGGCTGGCCCTTTGACGTCTCCGCCGCCGGGCCACCAACCGACGCTGCTGCATTCGTGTGAGTAGGCTTCGGAAGTGATGAGGCCCTTCCTTGGCGGAGCAGCGCGACCACTGAACCTGGTACAGCACAAATCAAAGCTACCCCAGAAGAAATGTACGGGACTCGACTTGCCGATAAATTGTGCGCGAAATTCTTTGAAAACAATGTCGGTCGAGCGGAGAATCCGCCACAGGCGGTGGGCGCTTTCGGGATCGTAGGAGGCGTGGGATTCATCCTGATCGAAAAGAATTGGGTTCGGAAGTTCCTGCGGCTTGGGATTGATATGGACGTCGATACCGGCGCCGTGCAACATCGCGAATAGTTCACGATAAAAAGCGGCGACCGATTTTGGCGAGAGAGCCAGGGCGCGCTCATGGTCAGCGGTTCGAAGTTCCAGGCGGTGATTCACGAAGTTGAAGTGAAGATCGAAGGTGCCTCCGCGATAGGGGATGGGCGAGGTGGTCAGCCCGCGCGTGCTCACGTAGAGAGCGGTATTCCACCAGTGGTTCTGCAGTGGAGCCAGGACCAGCCGGATTTTTCCGACGATCTGGGTCCACAGGTGCAGAGTTTGGTATGTGGCTTGCCATTGTTCCAAGGGCAACGCAGGCCAGTCTTGTTCGACCGGATTCATGGAAGAGACTCCTTGCTGGGGTCGGTACAAAGTCGCTTTTGATTATGCGCCACGACCGTCCATTTGTGTGTTTGCCCTTTACAAACTGGCGGAACCATTCCATACAACTTTTTTCATCCCTCCGGGTTCAATAGTATGTAGGGGCAGGTTCGTTTTGGAGGAGATCTTGAAAGTGACGCGCCTTTTTCGCAACGTACGACCTTTTGGTTGGGCAAATGCTGTCGTTTTTGGTGCTTTTTTGCTTTTCGCAGCGGCGATGGCCTGCGCGCAAACGGGCGCGATGAGTCCGAATCAGGACGAGAACGACGGCGTAAGCGCGGGCGGCAATTGGATGGAGTTCACTTCCACCGCCAAAATGACGGGCGCGAAGAGAGTGCGCTTTGAGCTGCAATCGAATAATTACTTCCGCGAAGATCAGGACTATAAACCCAGAATCAGCCTCTATTGTGACAACGGCAAGCTCAAGTACCCCGACTTTAATCCCGGGGTCAGGCTGCCTTTGCCGAACCGGCCCGGCTTTTGGGGACAACCCCAACTGGTGGTGAGAGTCCGGGTTGACGACACGAATTATCGCAAGGGATGGAACTGGATGCGCGACCACTTCCTGATCATGGACAAAGGGACGGTTCGCGGACTGATTGGGGCGCAGGTTTTCAACGTGCAACTTCCGACTCGGAGTGGATTACAGATCGCCGAGTTTTCGCCTGCGGGCCTGAATCTCGATCGAATCAAGCAGGCTTGCGATTTGACACCTAAGAAACCGAGCAAAGACTAGACATTCTTTCGTGGTTGCGGGGACGGACGGCGTGTCCGTCCCTGAGCAGCTCGTCGGCCCACTCAGCAACAATTCACCGCTCTACCTTCCTCTCTGCATCCCCGTGCCGTACCCGCGAATCCAATGGTGATATCGTGGGAGGCCCATGAAGATCGGCATTACGTGCTATCCAACCTATGGCGGTAGTGGAGTCGTGGCTACTGAACTGGGACTTGAACTGGCTCGCCGGGGCCACGAGATTCATTTCATCTCTTATTCGCAGCCCATCCGTTTGACTGGACCGGAACCTAACATTCACTACCACGAGGTTGAGGTCACGCGTTATCCGTTGTTTGAATACCCGCCGTACGATCTGGCGCTGGCTACGCGGATGGCCGAAGTGTCGCAGCTTTATGAACTCGATCTGCTCCATGTGCACTATGCGATTCCGCATTCCGTGAGCGCTATGCTAGCCAAGCAAATGCTGGCGGCGACTCCTCCGCGGAAAAATCTGCCGTTTGTCACTACGCTGCACGGGACGGACATCACACTGGTTGGGCTGGATCGATCTTATCTTCCGATTACGCGGTTTTCGATTGAGCAGAGCGACGGCGTTACGGCCATCTCGCAATATTTGCGGGGACGGACGCTCAAGATTTTCGACATCAAGAACCATATTGAGGTCATCCCGAATTTTGTAAACTGCGATGAATACACACGGAAGCCCGAGTGGCTGGCGAAACGCGAAGAGTATGTTTCGAACGACGAGCGGCTGCTGGTGCATCTTTCCAATTTTCGGCCGGTGAAGCGCGTGCTGGACGTAATCGAAATCTTTGACCGTGTCCGCAAGCAAATCCCTTCGAAGTTGTTGTTGATTGGTGATGGTCCCGATCGTTCGCAGGCGGAGTGGCTGGCGGTGCAAAAAGGAATTCACGAGCACGTGCTCTTTTTGGGGAAGCAGGATCAGATCCGTGAAAAACTTGCCATGTCAGACGTGATGCTGATGCCGAGCGAACTGGAAACCTTCGGACTGGCGGCTCTGGAGGGAATGGCTTGCGAAGTCGTGCCCATCGCGACGCGCACCGGCGGAGTTTCAGAAGTGATTGAGCATGGTGTCTCCGGATTTCTAGCTGATGTGGGCGACGTAGATACGATGGCGAAATATGCGATCGATTTGCTGGGCGATGAAGCTGCGCTGCGCGCGATGGGGAAACGGGCGCGAGCCGCAGCGCAGGCGAAATATTGCTCTAGCAAAATTATTCCGCTTTACGAAGACTTTTACCGAAAGGTACTGGAGCAACAGCCGAAGTCGTCATAAGCTCTTCCGGATTGGGTAGAATCGGGAGCCGCAACCGTACCAGCGTGCCACCCCCGTCGCGGTCTTCTATCATCATTCTGGCCGCATCCCCGTATAGCACCTTGAGGCGCTCCGCAACATTCGCCATCCCAATCCCCATCCCTGCTACGCCAAAGCCGTGCGCATTGTGACGCGCCAAAACCTGGGCTGGGCCCATGCCGACTCCATCATCTTCTACTTCCACCACGAGCCGCGACTTGATAACACGGCTGCGCAAGGTAATGCTGCCGCCCTCTACCTTGGGCGCGAGGCCGTGCTTAATGCAATTTTCGACGAGCGGCTGCAGAAGCATGCTTGGGACCATGGCTTCGAGAGACGCAGGATCGAGATCCTTAATAACTTTGAGTTTGTCGCGTCCGAAGCGGACGACTTCGATGTCCAGATAGTTGTCAATGAATTCCACTTCTTCGCGCAGAGGTACAAACGAGTCGGTACTATGCAGCAGGCGGCGAAGAATCGTAGCAAGTTTCAGGATCATTTCACGCGCGGTGTCGGGATCGAAACGCACCAGCGACGAGATGGAGTTCAGCGTGTTGAAAAGAAAATGCGGGTTGATCTGATTTTGTAGGGCTGCCATCCGCGCCTGCAGCAATAGGCGTTCCTGTTCTTCCAACTTAATTTGAATGCGAACGCTGTTGAAGATTTTTAGTTCCGTCCCAACCACCATGACCACGGTCAGATAGATTGCACTCTCTAGCAAGTAGCCGTACAGCGTTCCACCATCCCAGAGGCCCGGGCTCTCGATACTGAAGATGGAGTTCGGCCAGAAGCGCCAGATTTCCGTCTGCAAAAAACGTAGGCCCACGATAGTCGCAAAGAAAGCGATTTGCCAATCGAAGACACGCGGACGCGGCAGATTGCGGCGGATGATGCGGTAGACGGTGAGATCGATGAAGGGCGAGAACGACCAGATATCTTCCTGCTCGGGAGCGAAGCGGCGGAGCCAGCCAGCAACGATTCCGGCAAACACGTTCAACGGCATCGCGGCCCACTCGCCATGCCACGCGGCGGGCAGCGACATCAGCGCTCCGCCGACCCCACCGGAGAGGCGTCCGCCGATTACTCCGAGCAGCAGCGAGGTTTCAAGCGATAGGTCACCAGCCAAAAAACTCTTGGCGCTGAATCGAATCCACACTCCGATGGCGATGGGAATCGACATCCACAACGCGAGATAAATTTTGTGCCGGGTGTCGCGATGCTCACGGAAAATTAAATTCTTGAATTCTTTGGAGCGCACCAAGGCGCTCGATAGGGCCGCTGCCACGCCTAACTTGATGAGCAGATTGACGAGTATGAGGCGTGGTTCGAGCATTTCGAGCATGGAGTCAGATTCCGACCGTGACGGCGCGCCAACGGGCCAGCTTAAATGATGATCAGTTTTCGATTGTATCCGCTGCCTGCTGCAAAAGCTGCTGAACGTTGGCGCTGCTCGTTGCAGGAATTCCGCCTTGGGCAAAATCTCGGGTGCCGCCGCCGCGCCCACCGACGGACGCCAAGACCTGCTTGAGCAGCGCGCCCATGTCGGCGGTTGAACCTGATTGGGTGCCGGCAATCGTCGACGTTTGCGCGAACACAAGACCTGGAGGGTCTATAGTGCTCGCTACGAGCGCTATGGCTGGGTTTGCTACGCTCGTCACTTTCTGCGCGAATAACTTGACGAAACTGATGTCGTGGTCGGTGAAAGTGCGGACGATCACTTTCCGCCCGTTCTTCTCGGGCTGCGCGTGAACCGCAGCTAGCGCCATATTTTCGGCGAGTTGATCGAGCGCATCCCCTTTCTGCTTGCGCAGCGATTTGGTTTCTTCCAGGCTCTTGCGTATCTGCTCTGGCACATCCCAGAGCTTGGCGGAAAATAGCGCGGCGGCTTCCGTGAGCGCGCCATAGTCCCGGCGCGCCAAGCGAACAGCGCGATCTCCGCAGACGAACTCGACGCGAGTTCCCTGCCGCACCTTTTCGCTTTTTCGCAACAGAATGGAGCCAATCTGGCCACTGGCGCTTACGTGGGTTCCGCCGCACGCCGATACGTCGAAGTCTTCGATTTCCACGATTCTGAGCTCGTCGCGCTCTGCCGCCGGCGGTTTGCGGAGGCCCAGTTTCTCCGCGTCCGCGCGCGAAACATAGCGAATCGTCACTGGACGATTTTCGAACACTACTTGATTGGCGCGTTTCTCGGCTCCGACGATTTGGCCGGAACTCAGCGTGGGCGTGGCCAAATCTATGGAGCAATAATCGTCGGCCATGTGGAAGGAGACGGTGGGAATCTGATAAAGCTCGATGAAAGCCGCGGAGAGCACATGCTGTCCGGAATGCTGCTGCATGTGTTCGCGACGGCGATCGGAATCGATTTCACCGCGCACCGGAGCGCCGACTACTGGCAGCTTCGGTTCAGCTTCCACATAGTGCAGGATTCTGCCATCGGCTGCGTCCGCGACTTCGGTGACGCGCAGGCGGCCAGCGCCTTCGAGGGTTAGCCATCCCGTGTCGTGAATTTGACCGCCGCTGGTGGGATAAAAAGCCGTCTCGCGGAGAACGACGGCTGGGCGCGGTTCTTCGGATGAACCTGATATTACGGCTTCAACCGCTGTATCGAACTGGTGCAGGTCGGAAGTGTCGTAGTAGAGACGTTTCGTCATGATGCAAAGTGTTGGCGATGACGGGCGAGATGCCCGTCATTCGATGAACGGAAAAGATAAAGTCAGGCACCGGCGCTCCACTGCACACGAAAGAGCCCGTTACCGTTGCTTCCTTCCGGACCTGGCGGGGTTGGCGGGAAAACGTCGCGCGGAACCGATGCCTGACTCTACATCTTATCAAGAGATCAGCGATTGAAGGGAAAGCGCAGTCACTGTTTTCGACTGTCCTTCGATTATCATCGAGTCACAATGTCAGATTCACGATGTGCCGAATGCGAAAAATTGAAAGAGCGCGAAAAACGCGCCCACGAAGCGTGGACTTCATTTCTCTATCGCAATGAAGTTAAGCCGAGGCTTTCGGAGAAGGCGAAACGCATGCATCAGAAGGAAGAGATGGAGGCGTATCAAAGAGCTCATAAGGCGCGTTTGGCGCACGAGAAGACATGCCCGATATGCGGGGGCAGCGGCGCCTGAACAGCTTGCTGGAAACCAACGTCGTGGAGCGCAGCTAGCGTACGACGAGCACTTCGCGAATGGCATCCCGCGCCAGAAAAAACTTGATCGACGCGAAATCGCGGAAGAGGTTCTCGATGTGGCGGTTGTTGAACACACGTTGCAGGCGCGGCGATTGCTTCTCAGATGAGGGACGGCCAGGCGGCGCGAACTTTACTTCCTGCATCTCGAGCATGTCGCTGTCCGTGACGTGGTAGCGATAACAGATTGAGTCGGGTCCGGCATCGCGAGTGTGAAAAAAGGCCAGCAGCAATCCTCCGGGCTTCATTACCGACCACAACCGATCGATGGTCGGCTTGACCAGGCTCTCTTCCATGTAATCCGGCAGATTCCAGCACAGGACGACGTCGAACTGAGCATTGCTGAAGACCAGGTTCTCGTCGAGAAACTTCTTGCTGTCCATGACGGAGTTTCCAGAGTCGTCTTTAATACGCAACGCCGGATCGAGTGAAGAGCGCAGCAAGTCTTCGCTGTAGTTCTTGTGTCCCTTATTTGTAAAGAACTTGATGTTGTTGGCGGAGGTCGCGCCCATATCCAGGATGCACAGGGCTTCCTGTGAATTCAGCAGGCGCGAAATTTCTCCCATGCCGCTGGAACGGCGGGTATGTTTCTGCGGGACTGCCGGACTCGCGGCCTGGTTTGAGGAACTACGGAAGAATCTCATTACGTTGTCAGAAACAGAGGACATATAAGCATCTCGGCGTATTCACCGCGTCCCACAAATTATCAGGACGCGATCCCAGTCGCCTTGCCAGCCTCTTTCTGAATATCAACCTTCCCCTTCAGGAATGCGCCCTCTTCGATGGCGATGCGCTGTGTGGTTACGTCGCCATTTACTATCGCCGATTTTCGCAAGTCAACGCGCTCGGAGGCAATCACCGCGCCGTCCAACTTACCCTGGACGACAACTGCTTTCGCGCTAACGCTGGCCTTCACGTTTCCGTTGGGGCCGACGGTGAGGCTGTGGTTACGAAGCTCAATACTGCCTTCCACGTTGCCGTCAACGTACAAATCCTCGGAGCCCGACAACTCTCCCTTGATGACGACCGACTTGCCGATGTGGGCGAACTCTCCGGTGTTCGGAGCATCCATGTCTTTGTCCTCGTGTTCTCGCGCGTGGGTTCGCCGCGACTGCACCGATTGTAAATCATTCTGCTGGTTGCGGCGCGGCAGATAGGGGCGAAATCATTCTGCATGAGGAACTTACGGGGCCGCGCCGGATCTGAGCACAACACCGTTTCGATTTCTGGCATCGCATTCCCGGTTTGCTACCATGAGTTGAATGCGATGAATGTACGTATTTTTATGACGATGCGTTTTGGGTTCATGCGCCGCCGGTCTGTCGTCTGCGGCATTGGCCCTGCGGGCCTCCTGATTCTGGTGCTCACGGGCTTGAGTCTGGGACAGGGCGCTCGTGACCTTTCGTATCATGACCCGGCCGAATTGGTCCGCAAGGCTGTACAGAATGAGGTCAAAGCGGCCAACGAAGAAGGCACTCATTTCCTTTTTCGCAGTATCAAAACCACGCCGAAGGGATCGACCACCAGAATCTATGTCGAGACCAGGGAAGCCACCGCTGGCTTGGTGATCGGTTATAACGGCAAGGGCTTGACTCCGGAACAACAACGGGATGAGGAAGCGCGCGTCGAACGGTTTATCTCCAATCCTGAAGAGTTGAGAAAAAAGCGCGAGCAGGAGCGCGAGAATGCCGAGCACACGATGCGCATTGTGCGTGCCATGCCTGACGCGTTTCTGTACGAGTACGCCGGCGAAGAGCCTGGTTCCGAAAGTATCGGCCGGGTCGGATCTACTCTCATCAAGTTGAAGTTCCAGCCCAATCCGAAGTACGACCCGCCCTCGCGCGTGGAAGAAGTGTTAACCGGAATGCAAGGCTACGTGCTGGTAGATGCGGTCCACTATCGTATCGCCAGCATTGACGGGACACTATTCAAGGAGGTCGCTTTCGGATGGGGAATTCTCGGACATCTCGATCGCGGTGGCCGATTCCTGGTTCATCAGTGCGAGGTTGGCGATGATTTCTGGGAAATTTCAAACATGACGTTGAACTTTACTGGAAAGATTCTGCTGTTCAAGAATCTTGCGATCACGTCGACCGAGGTATTTAGCGGCTTCAAGCGAGTTCCGGCCGATCTGACCTTCGCGCAGGCGTTAGAAATGCTGAAGAAAGAAAACTCGGTCGTGGCAGCCAAATAGCTTGCTGTTATTTCGGCGGGTCCGCTCGCCTGCTCCGCTAGGTCTTGCCCGCTCGAAATGTTTCCTCGCGAACGGTGAATTGTTGCACCAGATCTTCGCGGACGGTATAGCCTGTTCCCGGCGAATCGCTCACGGCAATCATTCCGTCGGGGCGCACTTCGACTTCCGGTTCGATGATGTCTTCTTTCCAATAACGTTTTGAGGCGGATACATCTCCGGGCAAGCGAAAGTTTTCGAGGGTGGAGAGGGCGATGTTATGCGCGCGTCCTATGCCCGACTCCAGCATTCCGCCGCACCAGACCGGAACATTGTGGCGGGAGGCGACGTCGTGAATCTTCTTCGCTTCGCTGAAACCGCCGACACGCCCGACCTTGATGTTGACGATGCGGCAGGCCCCAGTCTCCAAGGCAAAATCGGCGTCACGGGCGTTGAGAATCGATTCGTCGAGACAGATTGCTGTGCGAAGGGCCTTCTGCAACCGGGCGTGCAGATAGATTTCATCGTTCCAGAGCGGCTGCTCGATCATGAGGAGATTGAAGGCGTCGAACTTCCGCAAGTGCTCGACTTGATCGAGCGTGTAAGCGGAGTTGGCGTCGACGCTCAGAACAATATCTGCCCAGCGAGCCCGCACTTTCTCCAGGATATTCAGATCCCAGCCGGGTTTGACTTTGAGTTTGATCCGACGGTATCCGGCGGCCAATTCTGTTTCGATCTTTTGCAAGAGCTGTTCTGGTGTATCTTGAATGCCGATCGAAACTCCACAGGCGATTTCCCGGCGCGTTCCTCCGAGCAGGGACCATAGCGGCACCTGTTTTTGTCGAGCCTCGGCATCCCACACCGCGTTTTCAAGCGCGGCTTTGGCCATCCGGTGACCGCGTACACGAGCGAAGCGCGCGGGACAATCCCTGCCTGCCGGGAGTTCGCTTTCCAACAGGAGCGGGGCAAGATAATGTTTGATCGTCAACCAGGCGGTGTCGGTCCATTCGGGACTGTAATAGGGCTCTTCTCCGGCGACACACTCGCCCCATCCGCGCACTCCGTCTGCTTCAACGCTGATCAGCAGAATGCGGCGGCTGTCGACTCGACCAAAGCTCGTTTCGAAAAAATGCACGAGCGGCATATGAATTTCACGCAAAGTGACTGATTCTATTTTCATGATTTTATTTCTGGATGGCTCGAATTTCCCGAGCAGGCCACGAGATTTTCGCGACGCGCAAGTATAGAAGGCAGTCAGTGCTGAGGGCAAGGGTGCTACTGGGCACGGCTATCGTCACGGCTTGCTAAATGCCGTCCAGGTCGCCTAGAAGGAATCTCCCGTTCCCTCGCTCGTCGCGTTGATAGCCGAGTATAGCCAACCCTTCGGTAAAATTTTGGACGAACTTCTCCCGATTGCGCTCAAGTACCGCTAACGCCCGAGATCGCATGGCCGGCTCCGCTTTCCATTCATAGATTTCGGCTGGCACGTCAACTTGGGCACGACTCTGAAACGCTGGGAGTGGAATCTTTGCTACGGCGGCTTCGACCCGTTTCGATCGCATCCACCACTCTGCAACCAGTCGGTCGGAGGGCAAGCCGCCTTGCAGCGGCGACGACGTCAAACCGTACTGATTGACGATGTACCGTCGCGAAATTGCACCCAGCTTTTCGATATTCAAGTATGCGTTCTTGATCTCGAGCGGATCGAATGTCCACTCCATGAGATCGAACCCGCGCGCCAGCGCATCTTCGCGTTGATAGAATTTCAGGCGCCGGCCCAGCCCAATGTTGCGGTGGTTGATATCAACTGCCAGCATCTGCGAATGGAGGTACGGCTGGCCATTTCTCATGCCTGGAATCGCCAGAGCGAAGCCGATCAATTCCAGTTCGCGGTGGCGCTCGGCATTTTTATGCATGAAGGCGCCAACGACCTGGCCGCCAATCTTCGCCGCCACTACGAATAAGCGGACGGGGACGAGTTCTGCATCTGAAAACTTCCACACCTCTTTTTGCAACACAAAACACGCCTGCATTTCTTCTAAGGTTTCACACTTGCGGATGGTTACTTCTGCAGCGTGCACCGCCTTTGGGGCGGCGGCAGAGAGTGTTTCGGAGGGTTCGATGGTCACGCCGGCTTTTCCTGTAATTTCGCTTGCCGCCACAGAGTTTCCAGTTCGTCCATGGACGCCTGCTGTGGAGTTCGACCGCTGGCCTGAAGGCGTTCCTCCATCCATTGAAACCGACGCTTGAATTTGCGATTGGTCTTGCGCAAGGCCGACTCTGGATCGAGCGACAGAAAGCGGGCGATGTTCACCAGAACGAAAAACATATCGCCGACTTCATCTTCCAGACGCGCGTGCAGTTCCGCCGACACTTCCGGTTTTCCTGAGCCGGCGATACCCGGCGTCGCGGATTGAGGACCGGGGTTGCCCGGGTTCAGTTCTGCTCGCAACTCCGCCGTCTCCTCTTCTAATTTCGAAAAAAGGCCTTCCACCTCAGGCCAATCGAAGCCAACGCGGGCTGCCCGCGAGCTGAGTTTGTAGGCCTCCATGATCGCGGGCATTTTCGAGGAGACTCCGGCAAGCACGGAGTGCGCCTCGTTTGTTTGATCCGTGTTCTTGCCATTTTCCACTGCTGGTCGATTTTTATTTTTCTCCAGCGCCTTCAGCGCTTCCCAATTGCGTAGCACCTCGGCCGGAGTATCCGCTTGGACGTCGCCGAACACATGCGGATGGCGATCCACCAGCTTTTTTGAAAGCCGATCGAGAACCTCATCAACTGAAAAGTATCCAGCCTCGCGCGCCATCTCGGAATAAAACAGCACCTGGAGTAGAAGGTCGCCCAACTCTCCAGTCAGCTCGGGCCAATCGCGATTGTCGATCGCTTCGAGGACTTCGTAGGCTTCTTCGAGCGTGTAGGGCTTGATAGTGTCAAAGGTTTGTTCGCGATCCCACGGGCACCCGCCTGGGGCGCGCAACCTTGCCATGATTTGAACCGCGCGTTCGAATCGTTCGCCTGTGGTCGACATTCTTTCCAATCTAAATGACCCGGAGTAGGCGAGCAACGGCGATGAACCTAGCGCAGGCAGCTCACCAATAATTCCGTTTCATCCGAGATGATGGCGTCTACTCCCTGATCGGCCAACTCGCGCATGCGCCCTCCGCGATTCACGGTCCAGACCATGATTCTCTTCCCCGCCTTGTGGACATGTTCCACAAATTCGGTATCGACCAGATCGAAATGCGGAATGACCCACATCGCGGGCGATTGTTGCCAACCTCGACCCTGGCGTTGCGTCTCGCAAAGAACTCCGAGCGAAATCCCGGGATCGAGATCGTGTACTGACTTGAGCACTTCCGGGAGAAATGAGGAGATGACGCACCCTTTGGATGGTGGGGATTTGCGCAACAATTCGAGAGTCTGCGCCTCCAAGCCGGCGACTTTCAGCTCGATATCGAGAAACGCGCGATTAGCGAACTGCCGGAGAACGTCTTCTAACCGGGCCGATGACAGATTCTTCGCCGGAGTCTTTGCGATCGTCATTCCATCCGTGGAGGGGTCATGGCAAATCACGGCTTGTCCGTCGGACGAGAGTCGCACGTCGAACTCAAAGCCATCGCAGCCATGCTCCAAGCAAAGCTCAAACGATGCCAAAGTATTTTCTGGAATGCTACGAACGGCGCGCGCGCCGCGATGTCCGAGAAGAAGAGGGTTCATCGGACGCTCTTTTAGTCCAGATCGAAATCGCGGATGGGACGTCCAGTATCCGGTGTCTCTTTCGCTTTCTTCACCGCTTCCTGAAACTTCTTCTCCAGCAATTCCGAGGCGTGCTTCTGCGCTTCCATTGACTGCCGGAAAATCGAGTCGCGCCGACTGTCTTGCTCTTTCATAGCTCGCGCGGCTTCTTCCATGTCATTGAAGGTTTTTGGCTTAATGGGTGCCGTATGCGCGATGATGCTACGCGTCGACGCATCAATCTTCAGAA
This sequence comes from uncultured Acidobacteriaceae bacterium, assembly GCA_963807725.1. Taxonomy (GTDB): domain Bacteria; phylum Acidobacteriota; class Terriglobia; order Terriglobales; family Acidobacteriaceae; genus Acidiflorens. The sequence goes on along the minus strand of CAWECL010000006.1, from coordinate 485,663 downwards.
CTGCGCCGCAGCACGGGCAGGTCAGATCAAAGTTGGATTCGCGTTTTGCCACAGCCGATGATACCGCAGTTTCAGTCGGCGTTCCCAGCTAGCGCGCGGTGAGACGAATCGGCAGAACATGGAACAGGTAAAGCATCTCCCAAGCCAAGAGGACGATCGAGACCAGGACCACCAGGATGGCAACGGTCTCTCCGAAGTTCAAGCCGCGCTTATCTTGCTCAAAACTGCGCGCGCCGAGGCTCAAAATATTCAGCGTGGCAAAACCAAACACCAGCGCCCACAGAATGTTGTAAATCTCGTCGTGGCCGGTGCGCAGAAGAAAAATCGCGGGCAGAGCAACCGCCAGAGCGTGCGTGGCGCGGCCGGAGAGTTCCCACCAACCCTGGGCGTGGCCGGCGGTAAACAGTATTGATGAGCAACTTTTGGCTGCGGTCAAAGACCGAGGCAGTTTCATGCGGAGTCGATAGTAACGTGTTTGCCCGTGCAAAGTCAGCCAAAACTGAGGAAAACGAGCCTCATTAGTTCATGGCCAGTGAGGCGTGTGGTTGATTTTCCTGGCACTGTCACAGAGGATAGTACGACCATGATCGTCAACTTCGCCGAGCGGGCTCACAACCACAACTGGGAACTCGATCCGGTCACGAGGTCGTTGCTCGATACCGATTTTTATAAGCTGCTAATGCTGCAGTTTATCTGGAAGCATTATCCGAAGACTCGTGTTTCGTTTTCCCTGTTTAACCGCTCCACCTCGGTGCGTCTGGCTGACATGTTTCCGCGTGAGGAACTGGTACATCAAATGGAGCACGCGCGCCGCCTGCGGTTTCGCAGGTCGGAACTGGTCTGGCTGGCGGGCAATACGTTCTATGGACGTCGCGGAATCTTCGAGCCTGCTTTTCTGGAATGGCTGGAACACGATTTTCGACTATCCGACTACGAGCTATCGATTAAGGACGGACAGTTCCACCTTTCTTTCGATGGGCTTTGGACTGAAACGACGATGTGGGAACTCTATGCGCTTTCTATCCTTGACGAATTGAAAACGCGGGCCGGCTTGAAAAAACTGCGCGAGTTTGGCCTCGACATTCTCTATGCGAGAGCGAAGACCAAGCTTTGGGGCAAGATCGAGCGCCTGCGCGGCGTCCCGAATCTCGCCGTCGCCGATTTTGGAACGCGGCGACGCCACAGTTTTCTGTGGCAGGAATATGTGGTCAACGCGATGGCCGCCAATCTCGGTAGCGCCTTCACCGGAACTTCGAACGCTTTCCTTGCTCACAAGCACGATCTCGAAGCCATCGGAACAAACGCTCATGAGATCCCGATGGCAGTCGCTGCGCTAGCGGACGGTGATGACGCGCTGAAGGCTTCGCAGTATAAGGTTCTCGAACTGTGGCAAGCCACTTACGATGGAGCGCTTCGCATCATGCTCCCCGATACTTTTGGAACCACACAATTTCTCGCTGACGCGCCCGACTGGGCGGCGGACTGGACCGGGCAGCGCGTGGACAGCAAGGATCCTTATGTGGCGGGAGATGAATACATCGCATGGCTCCGGCGGCATGGTCGCGAGCCGCACGACAAGCTGCTCATCGCCTCGGACGCGCTGGACGTCGATGACATCCTCGGCCTGCATGCTTATTTCGGAGGAGCGTTGGCGAGTGGAGTCACGGTGAGCGACCTGCGAAGCGCGGCTGATTTCAATGACCGCAAAAAGTGGACCCCGGGCCGGCGCATTCGTTTCAGCGCCGGTTGGGGCACCTTGTTGACGAATGACTTTCGAGGCTGTGACCCTGCCGCAGGGAACGAATTTGATCCAGTCAGCCTGATCTGCAAGGTGTCCACGGTAGAAGGCAGGCCCGCGGTGAAGCTTTCGGACAATTATGCCAAGTCGCTCGGCACGCCCTCGGAAATCGAACGCTACCGGCGCGTTTTCGGCAATGCTGGAATCAGTAACGTTCCAGTGATCGCGTGAGCGGCACAATGTCCCAACCTGTTTCCCCATTTCCCGACTTGCTTTATGGCACCGCCTGGAAAGCGAACCGGACGCCAGCTCTCACAGAACTCGCGTTGCGCATGGGTTTTCGCGGGATCGACACGGCCAATCAACGCCGGCATTATTTCGAAGAAGGCGTGGGTCAGGGATTGGCGGCGGCGTATCGCGACGGTTTCGTGAAGCGCGAAGATCTTTTTTTGCAGACGAAATTTACCTATGTTAACGGTCAAGATCATCGATTGCCTTATGATCCCTCGGCTGCGCTTTCGATACAGGTCGCCCAATCGATGACCAGCTCGCTGGAACATTTGAGAACCGATCACGTCGATAGCTATGTGCTGCATGGGCCGTCGTCGAACTACGATTGGACCGAAGCTGACGCCGAAGTGTGGGAAGCCATGCGCGATCAGCGGGACGCTGGCCGTACGCGCTTACTCGGTGTCAGTAACGTTGCCCTTAGCCATTTGCAGCAAATGGAAAACGAGGGTGCTGAACTGCCGACCTTCGTGCAAAATCGCTGTTACGCGCGGCTGGGCTGGGATCGCGATGTGCGACACTTCTGCCGCAAGCACAAAATCATCTATCAGGGCTTTTCATTGCTGACGGCAAATCAGGAAGTGCTGCATCATCAGCTGATCGCCAATCTAGCGGAGACTATCAGCTCGACGCCCGCACAGATCATATTTGCGTTTGCCCGCACAGTGGGGATGCTGCCCCTGACCGGAACATCTGACGCGGAGCATATGACGCAGGACCTTGCCAGCCGAGAGATTCGGCTTCCAGCCGAGGCGCTGGATGTGATCGAGTCTCTCGCGGGCTGAGAGCGGGCGTGTGTCGCCTCTCTGGGATTATTTGCGCGCTGCGACTGCCTCGCGCTCACCTACCTGCTGACGCCACATCGCGTAGTACAGACCTTTTTTGTCGAGCAATTCGGAATGTCTACCATATTCGCAAATCTGTCCTCTCTCGAGCACGTAGATTCGATCGGCGTGCATGATGGTCGACAAGCGATGGGCTATCAGAATTGTGATCGCTTCCTGATTCATCGCGACTTCGCGAATGGTGCGGCTGATTTCTTCTTCGGTGAGCGAATCGAGAGACGAGGTGGCTTCGTCGAACACCAGCAATTGCGGATGGCGCAGCAGTGCCCTGGCAATCGACAGACGCTGCTTTTCGCCGCCCGAAACCTTCACGCCGCCTTCGCCGATCAGCGTGTCCAGCCCGCGGTCGGCGCGCGAAAGCAAATCATGAGCGGCTGCCTGGTTTAGGACTCCCATGCATTCCGCATCGGTCGCACTTGGATTCACAAAAAGCAGATTCTCACGAATCGTGCCCGAAAATAACTGTGTGTCCTGCGTAACAAAGCCAATCTTTTCCCGCAGCATATCCAGATCCACGCGGTCAGAGGGAATGCCGTTGTAGAGAATTTCGCCGGATTTCGGTGCGTACAAACCAACCAGCAGCTTAACCAGCGTCGACTTCCCTGCTCCCGACGGACCCACGAATGCGATCGTGTCTCCGCGAGCGGCGCTGAAGCCGATCTCGTCCAAGGCCAGCGCCGAAGAACTCTGATGCTGAAAACTGACCCGGTTGAACTGCAGCGTCATCAGCTCATCGACCGGCTCCGGATCGGCAGGCTTGGGATCGCGCGGCGTGTCGAGTATCTGCTGGAAGTTCTGCAGCGAAACTTCGGTTTCGCGATAAATGTTGATGACGTTCCCCAACTCCTGCAACGGGGTGAAAATAAAAAACGAATAAATCATCAGAGAGAAAAACTGCCCGATCGTGATTTCCTGCCTGAAAATTAGATAAAGCATCAAGAACAAAATGCTCGTGCGGAGCGCGTTGACGGCCGTGCCCTGAATAAAACTCAGACTGCGCAGGTACTTAACTTTCTTGAGCTCCAGAGCCAAAATCTTCCCAGTAATTCCGTTGAGGCGCTCAACTTCCTGGTGCGCCAGGCCCAGGCTCTTAACCAGTTCGATGTTGCGGAGCGATTCCGTCGTCGAGCCGGCCAAAGCTGTGGTCTCGGCGACGATGGTCTTCTGCATTTTCTTAATGCGCTTGCTGAGCACGGAACTGATAATCCCCAGCAGAGGAACCGTGATAAGAAACGCCGGAGCGATCGACCAATGTACGCGAAACGCATAAATCATTACGAAGACGATGCCCACGACCGAAATGAAAATAACGTTGATCAGAGCGGTGATGAACTTCTCTACGTCACTTCGAACTTTTTGCAGCTTTCCTAGAGTTTCACCGCTGCGCTGGTCTTCGAATACCTGATAGGGCAAATCGAGCGAGTGGCGGATTCCGTCGGAATACATTTTCGCGCCCAAGCGCTGCACGACTACGTTCGTGAAATAGTCCTGAAAATTCTTGGCCACGCGAGACACGAACGCAACTCCAACTGCGGCCAACAGGAGGAGTCCAGCTCCGCGAATAAACTGCCCTTGCGTAAATTGGTGGTACTTGGTGGCGTAGCCATCGATTACGTGGCGAAAAATGAGCGGATCAAGCAGCGAAAATATCTGGTTGGTCGCAGCCAGCAAAAGCGCGACCAGAAACAACTTCCAGTACTGTTTGGAATATTGGTAAAGAAGATTCATAGGCGTCGGCGCACAACTATACACACGCGAGCAATGCGGTTTAGATGGGGATTAGCGGGGTTTCGATTCAGAAGCCGGATGGAGCAGAAGGCGCGAGACCATTGTGCTTAAATTAAGCCGATCCAGTGTTGGCCAGCGCTTCCACAGCTTCCCACGTGGTGCCGAAGGTTACGAAAAAATCCTTCACCTTGGTGATTTCCATAATCTTGCGTACGCGCGGCTTCAATCCTGTGAGCACCAAACATCGGCCCGTCTTCTGATGCGATACGTAGGCCGCCACCAAAGCACCGAGTCCGACCGAGTCAATATAAGGAACATCTGACAGGTCGAGAATCATCGTCTCGGCATGCTCGTGGCGCACCGCGCGATCAAACTGCGGAGCGGTCTCCATCGTGATCGGACCGCGCAATAATAAAATGCGCTGATCGTCCGCCACTCCTTCATAGCGCTCGACCGTTAATTCTTGTAATGCCATAGCTTGCCGATTGTAGGACACCCGGCTCTCCCTGTCACCTGTCACAAATGGATTTCCCCTGCGCAACTTCCCGCGCCCAGCGGCTTATTGCGGCTTTTTGTCTTCGTAGATCGAGTATTGTCCGCTGGGATGCTTTAACTTCACTGTAAGTTCCATCTGCGGCTTATTGATCTCGTAGTCTTCACCAAAGGTCTGGAAATGCGGCGCCAAAACCTGCACTCGCAGCGGGCCATACGGGATGCCGTCAATGCTCGCCTTACCATCCGCATCTGTCTTCAGTTCCGTCTCACCGCTCTCCTGCTTCCCCTTCTTGCTCAGCGGATGCAGCACGACTTCGGCATTCCTGACGGGCTTTCCATCGGTATCGCGCAATACTACGAATTTCACACTCGACATCGAGCCTTGATCTTGGGCCCCGGCTTGGTTCCACGCTAACCCGAGTCCGAGCGCAATCGCGGCGGTCGCTATCATCCAATATTTGCCTGTCATATATTTTCTTCTCGTCTCCTCGGGGGCGGACTTCCGTCGACTTTCAGTGTGTTACCACACGCGTCGCATGCAGCTACTGTGGCGACGTTGGCTGCGCCGGTTTTTGCTCCTCGGTCTTCTTCGCGGCTGCACCGTCCCCGTATGACGAGTATTGGCCTTCGGGCCGCTTCAGCTTCACCGTAATTTCCAACTCAGGCTTGTTGATCTCGTAGTCTTCGCCAAAAGTCTGAAAGCCCGGAGCCAGTACCTGCACCCGCAGTGGGCCATACGGAATACCGTCAATATTCGTACGTCCATCGTTATCTGTCTTCAGCTCCAACCCGCCTTTTGCCTGCTTCCCTTTTTTGTTTACCGGATGCAGTACGACGGCGGCATTTCTGATCGGCTTTCCGTTGTAATCCTTCAAAACCACAAATTTCAAATCGGACATGGGGCCTTCATCTTGAGCTCGCGCCGCCCCACTCATGCCCATTCCCACCAAAACTGCGACCGCCAGCAACATTGACGCACTCTTACTCGTAGAAGCCATCGTCATAGCAGCCATTCTAGAACCGGTGGGCGAAACAAGCCACAATGTTCGCGAACAATGGTCGCGATCCGAAGGGATCCGTATCGATCTTTCTTCATCGTTTTTCGCGGCGCGTTTCCTGCTGCGGATGGTTCGGCGGTTCACGTGGAACATAACTGGCGGCAGGAGACTCCGAATTCCCCTGCCGCTCGAACCGCTGATTCGAGTTCTGGTTACGGATTTTTGGACATGTTCTTAGGCGACTTCTTGTTGAGCGTTGAAATTAGCAGCGCTGCTGACGGAGGCGCCGGGACTGCCTTCTTGAACACGATGTCCGACGCGCTCACTTTCTTGCCATACAACTTTTCGTTGGCATCGTTGTCCGGACGCAGAGTCGAGCCGGAGAGTGAGACACCGGCAAACAATCCGCGAGCGCGCGAATAAGAAAGAATTTCGGCGCGCAGCGTCACATCCGTTTCAGCGGAAGCGTTTCGACCGACCGGGCCAGCCGCTGCCGAAGCATCGCCTCCAATTTTCACTTTGCTGGTTAGAATATTCTGCGCTGATCTGGGGCTCATCAACAGCAATACGAAATCGGTCGCCTGTCCGCCCAGCTGCAGGCCGAAGCTGCCGCCTTCGAGGGCCATCATGCTCGGAGCGCCCCAGCGGCCCTGGAACGTCCTGCCGCCACGGCAAGTCATGACGCCACGGCCGTAGCTGCCGCCAATTCCAATGGCAAACTTGACTACCGACGGCAAAACGACAACACAGTCTGCTTTGTCGATCACACTCTGCGGGATGTCGTCGGGAATGTTCATGATTTCCTGCACAACTTTCCCTGCATTCTCAACGCGATCCTGTTCTTTATCTTGCCCGAAGGCGGGCAAAGCACATACCGCTAGCAACACTGCACCCAACCAAACCTTATTCATAAATATCGTCTCCTCCACAGAATTCTTTGAACTTAAAGATTCAGGATCGTATCAATAAATGGACATTTCGGAAATCGGGTTTTTCCTGCTCCTCGACTGCCGGATCGAGCCATCGAGAAAAAGGGCTCAAACGGGCCGCGTAGGGCGATTCTTCGCTAGGGAGGCTATCTAAATTGCCTTTCCCTAAATCGTCTTTCCGATGTAGGATTGCGGCGTCTTTTCGAGGAGGTCTCAATGGCATTGCAAAGTTCCGTCGAAGTCGTTCGCCAATCTTCAACTGGATCCATCCTATGGGGCGTCCTGCTGATCGTGGCCGGTATGCTGGCGATCGGCGCTCCCCTTCTCGCCGCGCTGGCGGTCAACGGGTTGATTGCCTGGCTGATCCTCATTGCCGGCGTCATTCATATCGTGCTCGCGTTCCGCAGTCACGGAGCCGGTAGCATTATCTGGAAGCTGCTCGTCGGCCTGGCTTATGTCTGCTTCGGCGGCTACATACTTATGCATCCGCTGTTGGGGATCGCGTCGCTGACTTTGATCCTTGCGTCGCTGTTCCTGATCGAAGGCATCCTGGACATCGTTCTGTATTTCAAGATGCGTTCGCTCGGCGGATCGAGTTGGATGCTGATTGACGGGATCATTACTCTGTTCCTGGGTGGCTTGATTTACGCCCATTGGCCGTCAAGTTCGGCCTGGGCCATCGGCACCCTCGTCGGTGTGAGCTTGATCATGAGCGGCGTCTCGCGAGTGATGCTGTCGCTCGCCGTGCGCAAGACTTTGGGAAGCGGAGCTGGCCCGGGACGAATGCCCGCGGCAGCGTAAGCGCTTCTATTCTCCGCTAAGTCAATTCGGGCGTTCCGTTTCTCGGGCCTTCGAGAAACAGGACGCCCATCTTCCTTTTTCTTGTTCCGACGTTCCCACCGGCAAGCGGGTGACACTCTACCCCGAAACGAGTCTAATTTCCATGCCCACTGTTACTCGACGATCCTTTCTGGAAAAGGCTGTAATGTTTGGTGCGACGGCCGCCTGGGGAAAGCGGTTTGGCGGACCATCGCGGATAAGTTGGGTAGAACGACGCGACATCTATCCGGAGGGCGTGGCCTCGGGAGATCCCGACAGCAACAGCGTGCTGCTGTGGACGCGCCGACAACCGGGACCTTCCAAAGCTTTGCAAACCCTTGCCGTCGAGGTCGCGGAAGACGAGGCCTTCCGTCACGTCATCGCCACCACATCGGCGCCGATCTCTGAGGCCGCTGATTGGACGTGCCGTGTTCTGGTCGGCGGATTGAAGCCCGCGCACGTTTATTGGTATCGCTTTACTGATGCCGAAGGATTCGGCAGCCGCGTAGGCCGCACCATCACCGCTCCCGCGGACGATGATCCTCGCCCCGTGCGCTTTGTCTTCGTCAGTTGCCAGAATGCAAACGATGGAGCGCAGAACGCCTATCGCCGCATGATCTACGAAGACGAACGCGCCAAGGAAGAAGATCGAATCGGTTTCGTGCTCCACCTCGGCGACTTTATTTACGAAATCGTCTGGTATCCGGAAGACCGCCCACAAGGTATGTACGATCGCAAGATCCGCGATATCGTTCGCTACCCCTCCGGCGAAAAGATCGATGATTTCCACGTCCCGACTAACGTCGACGACTATCGCGCCATTTATCGAAACTATCTCCACGACCCCGATCTCCAGGACGCCCGTGCCCGCTGGCCGTTTGCCAACATGTGGGACAACCATGAGTTCAGCTGGAAGGGCTGGCAGGGTTTGCAGAAATTCGACGGCAAGACCCGGCCGGCGCAAACCAGAAAAATCGCGGCCAATCAGGCCTTCTTTGAATATCAACCGGCCCGAATACAAAAGCCGGGGGATTCCTCGCTCGATAAATTTAATCCTCCCAAAGTGGAGGATGCCGCGATCACTCATTTCGACGACAACGGGCTCGGCCAGGAGCCCAACAACCTCACCGCCATCGGCAGCCTCAAGGGCTACCGCGCCTTGCGTTGGGGACGCAACGTCGAGCTGATCATCACCGATCAGCGCAGTTATCGCTCCGAAGATCCAACCGATCGGGAGGAAGCCAACGCCTTTTCCAGCGACGATTTTGTGGAGTTAATCCCACAAGAGGCGATGGAAATACTCGACGCCGGTCGTACGTTCAACGGCGGTCACCCGCCTGAGTCCATCAAGTATGGCAAGACTGAAGTTGCCAATTTCCAGAAAGATCGTCCGGCGCAGACGGTGTTAGGCGCAGAGCAAAAAGCGTGGTTCCTCGATCGCTTGCGGAGTTCGAAAGCGACCTGGAAGATCTGGGGAAATACAGTTGCCACGCTCGACATGCGTGCCGACCCGCAAAATCTTCCCGCCGGTTTGACCACTCCATGGCCCGGTGCGGGCTATGCCGGATTTGGCGGCGGCGATTTCAGCACCGCCTATGTGGAACGCGGAGAGATTTACGACTTCGTGCGCGCCCACGAAATCACCGGGTTCGCTACCGTCGCCGGAGACCGCCACAGTTTTTGGGCAGGCTTAGCCACAAAGTCTTTGCCGCCTGAGCTCGCAGCGCCGGTTGGCATCGCGTTTGTCACCGGTTCCATTTCTGCGCCTGGGTTTGTTGAGGCCTATGAACACCGCTTTCCCAAGAAGCATCCTCTTCGTCCAGTTTTTCTTGGGCAAGGTCCCAACGACGCGATGCCGCAGCCGACCATTAATCTATTGCTGCGTCACGGCGTCAAGTCGTGTCTCGAATACGCCGCCAGTGGAGACATCGTTAAAGCTCGCGCGCTCACCAATCCTGATTTGTCTCCGCATGTCTCCTTCGTCGACATGGGCGGCCACGGATACAGTGTGGTTCGCGTCACCAGCGACGCCCTTGAGACAGAGTTCGTCTGTATTCCCCGCCCGGTTGAACGCAGTGATCGCGAAGATGGAGGTCCTCTGCGTTATCGAGTCACCCACCGCACCAAACTTTGGAAAAAAGGCGAGTCGCCTAAATTGGAAATGAAGGTGATCGAAGGAGATCCCAAGTTTTCGATTTGAGCCTCGACTCGAGGGTGGCAGACCGTCCCCTAACGTTTTGAGAACCTGCGGTCCGTCAGCCCGCTAATTCACGCCCTCTTTCGTACACCCCACGAAAGAGGACTTACAGTCGCCACTACAATAGATCCATAGGCAAACAAAGTTTGTCCTGGCACCACCCCGTTCCTTGAAAATTGAAGAGCCCGCACCCCTCAAAATCGCCGAAAAGCGCTGGAAATCGCCCGTAAGTCCTTATTAATGCATTATGTACGAAATTGGCCCTTTAGAATGAATTATGTAGCCGTAAGTAGCTGATTTTAAAGGTACAAAAATGGGGGGGGGGGGGGGGGGGTACAAAACCATTATTATGCTGAGCGATGGCAAACAGAGGGCTGCGAACAGGAAGCTCGTCTTACTTCATGCCTCGCACCACATAGACTTGCGACAGGGTCTGTTCGTAGGAATAGACATACGAACCGCCGTCACCGGTCAAATAAAAAGTGCCTACGCTTCTAGCTCCTGCAGGTAAACTTTCTCCAAACGTTTTCCATAACTCGATTTTCCCGGTAGCTGTATCCGCACGATAGACTTTCTCGGTTTTATCAGTCTGCCGGTTCGGGACGACATACAGGGACTTGCCATCCGATGACCACCCGCTGACTTTATAGTTCGAATCCAGTCCAGGGACCGGACGAACGCCACTTCCATCTAACGGCCAAATGCCCCACTTCCCGTCCGGTTCCTGTACAACAATGCTCCGTCCATCTGGAGAAGGTTGTTCACCCTCCACCCCTTCGGGAGTGATCGCTTTCGAGTTGCCGTTAGTCACGTCGATAAGATAATCCCGCTCACCGCGCCCGGCCTCAATTCCAGTAGCTACCAGCTCTTTGCCGCCGGGCAACCAGCGCACATTCTGGTAGCCAATTTTATCGTGCGTTAATTGCTTCACTTCACCGGCGCCCGTTGGCACCAGACTCAACGGACCGCCCTTCGCCGGCTGCGTAATGGCCCACTTGCCATCGGGAGAAATCGCTAAACCCACGCCTTCGCCGATGCGTACCGGAGGCGATCCATCCGTGCTTCGCAGAAACACGGTGTAGTTCGGTCCGCCTCCGTCACTCTCTTCGTCGAATAAAATCTGCCGGCCGTCTGGAGTCATGTCACCTTTATGCGACCAGCCAAACCAACCCAGTTCTATCTCTTCTTTTCCTCCCGGAGTCATGCCGCGAATACCAATGCGGCGACTGTGCGTCAGCATCAACGCCACTCCGTTTCTAATGTCCTCCAACCACATTCCGCCGGGAACATTCGTGATGGTCCGAACCTGGCCCGATAGAGTCACTGCTCGCGGGTTCCCTCCGCTGCCGCTGTTCGACGCGGTGAACCAAACTTCTTTCCCAGCTTGGCGACCAGACGACCCCTTGCAATGTGAACCAGCCCGAAGAAAGTATCTTCTCTTTGTCCTTACCATCCGCGGCGATAATCGCAATCGAGCCTTGATCGTCTCCGTTGGAATTCTGGTGATCGGCAAACGCAATCCACTTTCCGTCCGGCGATATTTTCGGATGGCTGATCCAGTTAATACCGTCAAAAAGAATTTTCCCGACCGGATACTCCAAGCGCCAATGACCCGTTTGAGGGATAAAGCGAACTACCGCCAAATTCTCGCCATCCGCAGCCCAGTCCGCGTCCTGCACGTTATCGAGTAACTCGCGCGGCGCTCCGCCACTCATTGGAATCCGCGCCAAAGTTCCTGCTTGCTCATATCCACCGAGGTTCACGGAATTCAGCCGTACTGCAAGTTCGCCGCTCTTCGAAATCGAAAGCAGCTCTGCGTTCTTCACTCCGAGTTCGCGAGCGCCTTTGTCATCAATATGCCCGATATAGAGTTGCTTTTCACCGCCATCCCACGAAGCGCTGTAGACGATGCTTCCGTCGGCGGTAAATCGTGCATTGCCCACCGAGCCGGCACGAAATGTGATTGGCTGATATTCGGGCAGGGGAACGCGGGCGCTGCTTTTGCCCCACCACCATCCCGCTGCCAACATCAGAGCGCTGAGTACCAGCGCACTGACTGCTTCGCGTAGTCTGCCGCGCGGCTTGACTTCTTGCTCGGCGGATTTTTCTAAGGTCGATGGCTCGGCGATAGCCGCGTCGACGATAGCTGATTGCTTGCTGGTCCTTCCGACTACCGAGCTGTCCGTCAACGCTTCCAGGTTGAACGCCAGATCGCCGGCGGATTGAAAACGCTGAGCGGGATTTTTCTCGAGGCAATGGCGCACCATGCGTTCCAACGCAGGAGGAACCGTGCGAGCCGTCTCGGAAAGCTCGTCTGGCTCTTCTTTCAGGATCGCGCTCATCGTGTCCGCAGGAGTTTCTCCGCGAAAAGCGCGTTGCCCTGAGAGCATTTCGTAAAGTATCGACCCGAAGGCAAAAATATCGGAACGATGGTCCGCCGGTTTTCCGCGGACTTGCTCCGGAGACATGTAACCGACCGTTCCCATGATCTGGCCGGGTTCGGTGTTGACCTGGACGGTCGCGGCTTCCGCGCCGGAGTTGTCATCCGGACGGGTCAATTTCGCCAACCCGAAATCGAGGATCTTTACTCTCTCATCATTGGTTATAAATAAGTTTTCCGGTTTGAGATCGCGATGGACGATTCCTTTTTCATGCGCGGCAGCCAATCCCCGCGCCACTTGCAGCGCATACTCAACTGCTTTTCGGCTGGTAAGCGGCCCGCTGCGGATCCGCTCCCGCAGCGTTTGTCCTTCCAACAGTTCGGAGACGATGTAAGGAGCACCGCGCTCCTCTCCGATGTCAAAAATAGAAAGAATATTGGGATGATTCAGCGCCGCCGCGGAACGGGCTTCCTGGACGAACCTCTGCAGTCGCTCCGCATCCACCGAATAGGACGCGGGAAGAACCTTGATGGCCACGATGCGGTTAAGCCGCGAGTCTTGCGCCCGATATACCTCTCCCATACCTCCAGCACCTAACAGCGACTGGATGTCGTAGGGGCCGAGCTTTGTACCAGAAGTGAGAGTCATCTGAACGTGAGGATTATATCGGAGTGACCGAAAAGAACTCTGCCGTTGTGCGCGGATAGCCGATAAGGTAAGTGGTTACTGGCGGCCTTCCGCCGGAATGCTCGCCGATGTCCCACTGGTATTCATTCGCCGTCAGCCCCGCAACCATCTCTCGCAGATCCTCGGGCCGATAGGTTCGGAGGCACGACACAACGCCGTCGAAGATTAGAACCAGGGGCATGACGGGAACGAGATAAGTCCAAAGGAGTCGCGACCAGCTAAACGGACGAATAAACAGAGTGCAGACGGACAGCATGAGAGCCCACGCCATCACCATAACGACGGTCGGCAGCGCACGGCGGGTGACTTCAAATATGCCGATGCCTTCTCCGGAATCGACGGCATTTTGCAGGATGGCTTGAGCCTCTTCCGGAGGGAAATGGTGGAACGAGGTGAACATCGTTCTTATCCCCTTTAATTCATGCGGAACGAGCATGGCGTCGACGGGATTCTTGTAGCGCGTGATCTGATTCGCGCATATCGGCGATTTTGGCAGCGCTCCGACGTTCGGAAATTTGTCGGTCAGCAAAATCTGAATGCCAGGCGCGTCTATTGCCGAATCTTTTGATGCCAGCCTGCGGGCGAGGTGCAGCCACGGACCGCCTCTACCCGAACAGATGTCGACGATCGAACTGCCGCCCGTAGAGTCGAGCACGCGTTGCAGGAGCGGAGCCGCAGGTGCGTAGACCTCGGTAAGACTGAATCCGAACTGGAGCACGTCGGTGACATAATCTCGAACTAATGACGGGCACCAGGGCTGTTCGTGGATTTCGATAAGATGGAAGCGGCGCATTTTTTGGATTGGGACTTGCTGTTGAAGGCCACCGTGCTCGGGGCCTGTGTCGTATCGGTATCACCTTCGTCGGGATTCTAGTCCATATTGGGCGAAGCCGCATTTTTGTTTCGGCTGGCTCTGAACGGTTCCTCTCGACGGGACAAGCCCCTTCACGTCGATTTGCGCGAAGGGGTTGCTTCAACGTTAAACTAATTAGCGAATGATTAAGTCTCCTCGAGGAACCCGCGATCTCCTTCCCCCTGACACTGCGCTGTGGAACTTTGTCGAAGCGACGGTGCGCGATGTGTTTCGTGCTTACAATTTCCACGAGATTCGCACTCCTATTTTCGAGTCGACAGAATTATTTGCGCGCGGCGTAGGAGAAGAGACTGATGTGGTCTCCAAAGAGATGTTTACATGGGAGGATCGTGGACGCGCCGAAAGTGACAAAGGGCAGTCGCTCACCTTGCGACCTGAAAATACGGCAGGCGTCGTGCGCGCCTATATCGAGCACAAGCTTGGGGATCGTGGCCTCAACAAACTCTTCTATATTGGGCCACAATTTCGCCGCGAGCGGCCGCAAAAAGGGCGCTACCGGCAGTTTTATCAGATCGGCGCGGAAGTAATCGGACCACCGGCATCGGGCAGTGAATCACCCGCACGCGATGCGGAGATTCTTGAACTGCTCGCGACGTTGCTCGATCGGATCGGCATTACGAACTGGACTCTTGAGCTCAACTCCATCGGCTCTGTCGCTGACCGGGCCCGTTTCAGCGAAGCTCTGCGTAAGGCTCTCGAGCCTGTCGTCAACAATATGTGCGCCGACTGTCAGCGCCGCGCTGTCACGAATCCACTACGAGTGTTCGACTGCAAAGTTCCTGAGGACCAACCGATCATCAACACTCTTCCCACGATTTCTGACTTTCTGGACGACGAATCCCATCAAAAGTTTGCCGAGGTTCGGGCAATACTGGACGCCGTTGGAGTCCCGTACGTACTCAATCCGCGGCTCGTACGCGGCCTCGACTATTACACTCGCACCACTTTCGAATTCACGCACGGAGCGTTGGGCAGCCAGAACGCAATTCTCGGTGGTGGGCGCTACGATGGCTTGTCAGAGTTGCTGGGTGGCCCGAAAGCACCGGGGATAGGCTTTGCCATCGGTGAAGATCGATTGATCATGGCACTGCAGGAGACGAATCCTCCGGTCTTGAAGGGACCTGATGCTTACATCGCTCCGCTCGGGGAGGGGATGAATATTGAGGCGGCAAAGTTAGCCCGCGAGCTGCGACGACAAAACCTGGTCATCGAACTGGGTGACCGCAATTTCAAGTTGAAAAAGTCGTTCGAGGCAGCGGACAAGATGGGAGCGCGATACATTCTTATCGTCGGCGAAAACGAAGTGGCTGCAAACGCCTTCGCGCTCAAACATCTGGCTTCGGGCGAACAGGTTACGGTGCCGCGGTCGGAGTTGGCGCGCCGGATATTACAGAAGTAGTTTCCGCCGGCACTTTTGTTTCCGCTGTTGAAATTGTTTCTTGGAGGCCGTTATGTATCGTCTCGCTTTGCTCGTGGCTTTGATTCTGGGATGCATGCCTTTCGGTTTATCGCAGACTTCTGCGAAACCGGTCCCTGCTTTCGATCAGCAACTTATCGATCAGCAGAAACAGTTTCTGCAGGCGGTTCAAGCGAAGAACGCTGCCTTCGTGGAACGCGCGGTCGCGGACGATTTCCAAGGCATCGGAACGAATGGCGACTTCTACGACCGAGAGGAGGTCATCGAATCCGCGCATGATGGGGCGCCGGCAGGCATGCGTGCTTATGATTTTCACGTGGTCAAATTGAATGACGAATCGGCGGTGGTGGCTTATAACCTGATCGTCCCGGGAGAACATCCGCGCTATCGCCACATGAGCGACACCTGGGCGAAGATTGATGGACGGTGGTCGTTGAAATTTCGTCAGGTGACTGCCAATGCCTGGAGTGCGAACGATCTGGACTAGCTCTCACTCACGATCAATCAAGCACACCGGCGGACCCACTGCAGCACCCTTACAAATTGAGTGATCGCAACTCTGCGACCGTGGTGTTTCCTCCGACGCTACGGTAGCGAAATCCACGCACTCGTCCCGCCCTAGTGAGTACGCATCTCGCGGTGGTAAACTTCCGCCTATGGCCACCAAGAGAACCGGGAATAAGAAAACCACAAATCGACGGACGAAGAAAGCTGCGGCCACGAAGCGGCCGGCCCGCAAGGGTTCGGTTGCAAAGACCTGGAAGCGATCGGCCAAGAAAAAGCCTATATCCAAGGGCAAGAAGGCGCTGTCACGAAAGAAGACGGTGGCCAAGAAGGCGGTGGCTAAGAAAGCGGCGCGCGCCAAAACGCGCCCGGCCAGCAAACCTCGCGGACGAGGTCAAAGCGCGGAGGTCGAATCGTTCACTTCCGAGGAAGTCCGGGCACGGTCCGCGGGACAGTCGGGATCTCTGCAAGGCTTGTCCAACCGGGCGGAAGCTGATTCGGAGAGCGTCGACGAGTTGGTGGAAGAGGGCAACGCGTTCGAAGCCGGAATTGTGTCGGGCGTAGAAGAAGCCGACGGCGAGGACGAGCGTGAGGTCCACACACGCGAAGTGCCCGAGGACGACGTTCCGGGCGAGTATCTGGACGAAGACTAATTCGCACGCGACTTTTGCACCCAAACTCACCCTGAGGAGCCATTCGTATGAAGTCTGCATTGACACGTATTCCGTCATTTCTCATCACCGCCTTAGTTCTCAGCCTCCCGCTTTCGATCGCCAGTTTCGCGCAGATGGATATGGCGAAACCACCCGAACTCAAGAAACTGGAATACTTTTCGGGCAACTGGACTTGTGACGGCGACGTCAAGCCCGGCCCGATGGGTCCCGGCGGCAAGATGACTATGAGCGAAGACGCCAAGTGGATGGATGGCGGCTTCTTTGTGGTGACGCAGTCGCAGTTCAAGAGCGCCACCATGAACGGGAGTGGCACCTCGTTCCTTGGCTACGACTCGAGCATGAAAAAATACACCTATAACGAGTTCAACAGCATGGGCGAGGCCACGCAGTCCTTCGGCACGGTGGACGGCGACAACTGGACTTGGATCGGTGACATGAAGCCGGCTGGAAAAGGTCGTTTCACCGAGAAGATTCTGTCACCCACGTCTTACGCGTTTGCGTTTGCCATGACGTCCGACGGCGGCAACTGGACGCCGGTTATGGACGGCAAATGCACAAAGAAATAGTCTGACTCATGAATTGGGGTCGGCACGGACTGTGGTTCCCGCCGACTCCAGTTTTATCTCATAGCTGTAAGCGACAATTCCCCGCCACAGTTCCCTGCGGCCGCATGCCATTTATAATCTTTTCTTCGGCTTACCACTCTGTTCCAGCTAGGTAAACTTTCGGCAACACAAGGGAAAACGTGCTCGATTTTTTAGGCGATCTGAAACGAACTCATATGTGCGGAGCGCTTCGACTCTCCGATGCAGGGAAAAAAGTTGTACTGATGGGATGGGTCAACCGGCGGCGCGATCTCGGCCAGATCATCTTTGTCGACCTGCGCGACCGCACCGGCGTGACCCAGGTCGTGATCAATCACGAACTGAACCCTGCGGTGCACCAGAAAGCGGAGGCCCTGCGCAACGAGTTCGTGATCGCCGCCATCGGCACGATGAAAAAGCGCGATGCCGACACGATCAATCCCAATATTCCCACCGGCGAAGTGGAGCTCGCGGTGGAAGAACTACGCATTCTGAACGTGTCGAAACCGCTGCCGTTCTTGCCGTCGGACACAGTCCTGGCGAACGAAGAGATGCGGCTGAAGTATCGCTACATCGATCTTCGCCGCGACGCTATGCAGTTCAATATCGAGTTGCGACATAAGGTGGCGCTCGCCATCCGCGACAATCTGGCTTCACAGGGATTTTTTGAGATTGAGACACCGTTTATGACGCGATCGACGCCAGAAGGCGCGCGCGATTACCTGGTTCCCAGTCGTGTGTCGCCAGGGACTTTCTATGCCCTGCCGCAATCGCCGCAGCTTTTCAAGCAGATATTGATGATCTCCGGCTTCGATAAATATTTTCAGATCGTGCGCTGCTTCCGCGATGAAGATTTGCGAGCCGATCGTCAGCCTGAATTTACGCAGATCGATCTTGAGATGTCGTATCCGCAACCGGAGCGGGTTTGGGAGACGGTGGAGAGCTTTTTGACGGCTGCGTTCAAAGCGGCGGGGCATGAGATCAAAACGCCATTTGCGCGCATGGATTTCGACGACGCAATACGACAGTACGGCATCGACAAGCCGGATCTGCGCTTGCCGGCCTTTTCCGATGTCGGCGATTGCTTCTCATCTGCTGATCTCGAGCAGCTCGCGATCAATAAGGATTTGCCGGTGATTGCCATTCGCACTCCGAACGTTGGAGAGTTGTCGCGCAAAGAGCGCGATGACATCAAGCCGTTGTTTGTTTCCAAGGGCGGGGCGCGGGTATTTGAAGACTTCAAGCGCATCGAGAACAAGTTTCCTGAGGCGGGCGCGAAAGTCCGGGCAAAAGTGGGCGGGGCGGCAGCCGACCTGCTGGTGCTAGTGGTCGGATCGGCGCAATCGGTGCGAGACGATCATCCTGCCAGCAAGCGCAAGGTGACGCCCGCGGAAATGGCCATCTACTCGTCCGCGGGATTATTGCGCGTGGCACTGGCACAAAAATATTCGGATCGGCACAAACTATTCGAGAAGAGCGGCGATCCAGCAAAAGACTTCCGCTTTCTTTGGGTGACGAATTTTCCCATGTTCGAATATGACGAAGGCGACAAGCGCTGGATGGCGGCTCATCATCCGTTCACTTCTCCGCACGACGAAGACATGGACAAACTGGAGAGTGACCCCGCTATGGTGCGCGCCCTTGCCTACGACGTCGTTCTCAATGGCACGGAGTTGGGATCGGGATCGATCCGTATTCACCGGCAGGATGTGCAGAGCCGAATCTTTAGCGCGCTGGGGATGACACCAGAAGAGGCTCGATCACGCTTTGGCTTCTTTCTGGATGCGCTTGAATACGGAACACCTCCGCATGGCGGGATCGCCCTCGGATTGGATCGCATCGTGATGATTCTGGCAGGCGCGGATAGTCTACGGGAAGTGATTCCCTTCCCGAAGACCGCAGCCGCGAAAGATCTGATGATGGAAGCGCCCACGCCCGTGGCCGATGCACAATTGCGCGACTTGGGGATACAGGTGAAGCTGCCCGCGGGCCATAAATGAACCGGGGCCGACAACCGTTGCCGTTTACTACAGCGAACACCTCAGTGTCGGAACCGGCGAAGAGGCACTATACTGGGGCGGAATGACTCGCCCGATTAAATTTCGAAGATCCCCGTTCGAGCCGCCGCTTCGTTCAAAATCGACCAAGATCAAAATCTCAAGGAGAACACTATGAAGACACTGATCGCACTCTGTTTCGCGTTATCACTCCTAACCGTTGGAGTGGTCTCGGCTCAGGACACGATGAAGAATGACAGCATGAAGGCCGACGACATGAAGCCCATGGACGTGACGGGCAAGATTAGCGCCGACGGCAAAACGTTTGTCAGCGACAAAGATAGCAAGACCTGGACCATCGTCAACCCGGATGCCGTAAAAGGACACGAGGGACATCACGTCGTCCTGAATGCGCATGTTTATCCGGACAAGGGCGAAGTCCATGTCATGTCATTGAAGATGGCGAAGTGAGCCAACTCTAGCTCTGAATTGCAAGACCCGTGCCGGCGGCCAAACGCCGGCATTTTTGTTTACATGCAACAAATTCTTGAAAGGTCTTGTCGTACAATCCACCCCATAGATCTGCGAATGTTCGCCAAAGATGCCGCCTCCTCTTCAGCTTGACGATTTAGTAGTGCTCCAGCCCGACGAGTCACGCGAAAGGGCTACGTGGGTCTACGGCGCGTTGCGGCATTTCCTCGAAATGCCGCCGGCGTCGAGGACAGAACGCCTGGTGCAGTTCGCCGCGGAGATTGATGCGCATCCGCGTCGGCAGGAAATTCGCGAGATATTTCACGACTTCTGGTCCCACCATTCGTATATACGCGTAATTTCCGAAGCTGGGCTGCCCGACCAGGTCTTCCTTCTGCGCGAGTTGCTGGCCCGCGCGCTTCGGCATTTGATTCCGGTGGATGAAGTACAGGGCGACTTGTATGTGTTGCTGGATTCTTTAAGCCTGCGCGAAGAGGACGCTCAGTGGGTGGCGTCGCTGCCGGACTCGATGATCGATTGGTGGGCGGACATTTTTCGTCCGTCGGCAGCGTCGCTTCTCGCTTCGTGCAAACTTTTGGCTTTGCGGGCCACGAACGTCGCGCTGGCACGAGACTTTTTGACGTTATCGAGCGATGAAGGAGTGACGCAATCTAGCTTTTTTGATCTGCCATCGCTGGTAGAGCAGGTCGTCCGTCACCGCGCAGACGTAGCGGAGTGGGAAGGGCGTCGAGAGCTATGCGAAACGCAGCTACGCGAAGTTACCGAACTCATCGAAGAGCGAGGCTCGTCGGCCAGCATGGTCTTTCGGGTCCGACTGCTGAGATCGCTTCTGTGGCGAATTCAACAAGTGCTCAACTTGCAGCGCAAGGATTCCGATTCGCGGAAGTTTGCGGTCACCATCGTCCACGGCTTCGCTACCCAACGGAAAATCGGCAGTGTGATCAGCGCGACCACGCGCAGGCTGGCGCGCAGTGTCGTGGAGAAAACGGGACGGGTCGGCAAGCATTACATCGCGAAAAACTCGGCGCAGTGGAGAGCAATGGGGTGGGGGGCGATTGTCGCCGGCGTGATCACTTCTTTCACTGCCATCTTCAAGTACTCAATTTCAGCTTCGATTCACGCGCCTTTCCTGGTAGCGATCGGCCACTCTCTGAACTACGTGATCAGCTTTCTGCTGATGCAGGCGGGCGGATTTTTGCTGGCTTCGAAGATGCCGGCGGCCACCGCAGCCACGTTGGTCGATGCCATGGAAGATCCGGAAAAGGATCATATGGCCAGTTTGCAGGCTATTTCGCAAACCCAGACGTTGGTTACGATCGGCAATTTGATTGGCGCCATCGTGGTTTCGATTGCGATAGATAGGATTTGGAACGCCGTCGCGGGCCATCCTTTTCTCACACCGGAAGAAGCTGAACACGGCATACACATGCTGTTTCCATTGCACTCGCTGACGATACCGTTCGCGATTATCACTGGGGTTTTTCTGTGGCTCTCTTCGCTCGCTACGGGGTGGGTTGCGAACTACGTGGCTATCACGCGAATGGAATCCGCAATTTCTCATAGCCTCCGGATTCGCCAGAAGCTAGGACCGACACGGGCCAATGCCTTGGCTCACTGGGTTAAGCATCACGCCGCGGGTTCGGTCGGATACATTGTGCTTGGGTGTTTGCTGGGCGCGGTTCCCATTTTCGTTTCGCTGTTTGGAATTCCACTAGAGGTGCGTCACGTCACTCTCGGCGCGGCCAGTTTGGGATACGCCCTGGACGCAGCTCGCATCGATGGCGAGTTGCACGGCTCGGAAGTGATCCTCTCGTTCGCGGGCATCCTGCTCGTGGGTCTGCTAAATATATTCACTTCGTTCGCGCTGAGCTTCCTGCTGGCCATACGCGCGCGCGAAATTGGCGAGGCGAAGGCGCTCCGCTTTGTAAGAGAGGTTGGCACCAAGGTGCTGGAGCACCCAATCGGCTTCTTGCTGCCTCGATTCGACTGAGTATGCTTAACCTGTAACTTTCAGTCGGCTGTCGCATCTCACTGTTGGCAAGCCTTGGAGTAGAAGTTTGGGAGGATGGCATGGTCAATCGTCGGCAGTTTCTTACGGGTTCGGCGCTGGCAGTGGCTGGAGTCGGTCTCGCAGCATGTACCAAGAGCCCTATGTTGGAAGTGGCAAGCGCTAAGTCGCCGGAAGACAAGGGTCCGGTGACCGTCGTGCAATTCAGCGATTCTGGGCAAAATCTCGGGCCCGTCCAGGTTCCGAAGGTTCGCAAGACCGATGCGGAATGGAAGAAGCAACTGACGCCGCTACAGTACGAAGTCACCCGCCAGCAAGGCACAGAGCGCGCCTTCACCGGCGCGACTTATGATCTGCACGATAAAGGGCTTTACCGCTGCATCTGCTGCGACAACGCGCTCTTCAGCTCCGATACGAAGTTTGATTCGGGGACGGGATGGCCTAGCTTTTGGGCTCCGATCGCCAAGGAGAATGTCCGCAGTTCGACTGACCTAAGCCTGGGGATGGCCCGTGACGAAATCTCCTGCACCGAATGCGATGCCCATCTAGGCCATGTTTTTGATGACGGTCCGAAGCCCACGGGCTTGCGTTATTGCATGAATTCGGCGTCTATGAAGTTCGTTAAACGCGTGTAGCACGCAGCTGGCTCACTCGCAGCAGGCTCACTGAAGACTGGCGAGAATGTAGTCCGTCAGTATCTTCTCCGTCTGCTCGTGCATGCCGTGCGTGTTGTAGTTCGTGCTGGTGATGACGACGGCCATATCAAGTGATGGGATCGCGATTACCTTATTTCCACCGTTGCCTGACATATAGAAAGCGGGATAACTCTTCTCGCCGGACTTGAAAGACTTCAGCCACCACAAGTAGCCGTAGTCGGTATTATCGTCGATCTGCGCATGCGGCTTGGTTGAATTACGCACCCACGCTTCGCTCACGATGCGCTTGCCCCGCCACTGGCCGCCATCGAGATAGAGTTGAGCAATCTTGAGCAGATCACGGCTGCTTAGGCGAAGTCCTCCGCCGGTCTGTGGCACGTTCATCGGGGAGTACACCCACTGCACATTTGTGATCCCGAGGGGTCGAAATAGTTTCTCAGCCGCATAGTGGTCAGTCCGCGCGCCGGTCGATTTCGCTATGACCTCACTTAACGTGAACACACCTCCTGTGCAATAGCTGAAATAGCGTCCATAAGCGGGCGGTTCGATCGCTTCACCTACGTGCATGCGTCCGCGGATCGGAAGATCCAGAATGAACTGCGCCCAATCTTCGACGACGTACATTCGCTCTTCGTTGCCCCGCGAAGCGTCGTTCCAGTCGTCGCACTCCAGTGGCGAACTCATCGTCAGGAAATCTTCAACCGTGATCGCAGACTTGCGCGGATCGGGATTCTGCACTTTTCGTGCCCGCTCTGGAAGCAGCGCCAGAACTTTTGCGTCGACTCCACTGAGCTTGTGCTCGTCAATCGCGATGCCGATCAGCGCATCGGTGATGCTCTTGGTTGCCGATCGCGTGTCACGCAGAGTCGACGCATCACCTTCGAAATATCCTTCGTAGGCGAGTTTGCCGTGGCGAGCGACTAGCACGCTGCTGATTTTCTTGAATTCTCCGGAACGAATGGCGGCGGCGAGAGCACCGAGACGGGTGTCGGCGAGGCCGCCGTCGGGTGCCGCAACAATTTGCCATTCGTCGGCTGCTGATTCTCCTGATGACGGAGTCGGCGTTTGGGAGGTGGCCGTGATTCCCGAGTAAAGAATCGCGCAGATAAGCACGGCGGGACGGACTCGTTTCATAGGCAGGCTCGGAGTATTCGACGCGAGATACGCAGCAGGGTGAGCAACACTCGCGAAAACCGGGAAAATCAGATGCTGGGCTGTCTAAGAACAGCTAGCTAGCCGCCAAGCGTCGGTGCCTCACCAATTCCTCGATTCGATTGAGCACATCATCCTCGCTCATGTTGGTAGAGTCGAGCACCACCGCGTCTTCGGCCGCCACCAACGGAGATGCCGCTCGTGTGCGATCGCGATGATCGCGTTCGCGAAGTTCGGCCGACATCGCCTGCGCCGGCGCTCCCTTCACTCGCAACTGATCGAGGCGCCGCTGTTCCCGAATCACAGGGTCCGCATCGAGAAAAATCTTCAGATCGGCGTCGGGGAAAACTTTCGTCCCGATGTCTCGACCTTCCATCACCACGCCGCCGCCGATACCCATTTCACGCTGCCGCGCTACCATCCACTCGCGCACTTTCGGATGCACCGACACTTTTGATGCGGCCTCGGTCACATCGCGCTCGCGGATACGGGCGGAAACGTCTTTGCCATTCAGCAAAATGCGATTCCCTCCGATGCTGCGATCAAGTGTGATGTTGGAATTTTGCGCCAGCTTCAGTAGTGCGTCCTCGTCGGCAAATGACGCGTCCCACTCGATGGCTTTCAACGCCAGGGCGCGATACATGGCTCCACTCTCCAGATTCACATAGCCGAGTTTGCGCGCCAGGCGAGAGGCGATCGTGCTCTTGCCCGCTCCGGCGGGGCCATCTATGGCGATGATTAGTTTGCGTTGGGAAGGGTCGGGCATCAGTGGGTCATATCGTCGTCGCGGGACGAAGGGAGAATTGTACACGTCTTCACAACCGATGCAGGCTTAGCTGACCCGCGTTGGCCGCGGTTTCGGGACGTATGCTACCTTCGGCGGGGTCACCTGCAGCAGCGACTTGCTTCCGACATGCGCAAAGCTCAGTTCCCTCGCTGCAAGCAGGGCATGAATCGCTTCTTTCACGCGTGTGCGGGGAACAAAGTTTGCCAGGAAATTCTCGACGTCGCCTTCATCTACGGCGATCACGCAATCCAGATATTTTGAGACTAACGCGGAAAGCGCTTCAGGTACGGAAATCCCCACGCCTTCACGTACTACCTCGGGCGCCCAGCGGGATAACTCATCCCACACCGATCCCTCTTCCACTGTGTAATCGACCCTCGTAATGCGGAGTTTCGCCCACAACTCGCTCAGCCCGCGATCAAGGCCAGCGTTCGAAACCGATCCTCCCAGCATCTCGCCGAGTTTGGATTTCGAAATTGGCCCTCGACGCCGGATGATTTCGAATGCATCACACGCCAGCGGCGAGTAAGGAGAGCGGGGCCCCGATGCCGGCGCCAGCCTGGGATTGCGTTCGCCGACTATTGCATAGAAAAAAGGAAAGACCGAAGCCGCGAGCAAAAACGCGTTGTCTTCATCGATCAGCGGAGCCTCATAGGCCGCACGTTCGCGCAGCGCTCGAACCATCAACTCAGTCGCTTCTTTCGCTCGCGGATCGTTATAGGCATGCTGGCGCGTCGGGAGTTTGTCATCGGAGCCGACCCATGCTCCGATGAAAGTCGGCACCAGTATCGGAGGCCGCATGGGATACATTAGACAAAATCCGACCGATTCCAGAAAGCTGCGCGCGTCGTCAAGTGTACGGGCGGGCTGGCCATCGAGACGCCACTTTTGCGCCCGGGCCTGCGCAAGTTCTGTGTCGGTCATGCTTCCGATTAGAACACAGGCTGGCTTTCAGCTGTCAGCCATGAGCTAAATCCTCTTAAATGCCTTTTGGATATCTTGCATAGAGTAACGCAGCACCACCGGCCGCCCATGGGGACACGCCATTGGGTGGTCGGTCTTCGCGAGCTCGGCCAACAGCCATTCCATCTTGTTTTGTTCCAGTGGCATGTTCACTTTGATCGCCGCGTGGCAGGCTATAGAGGCTGCGATACGTGATCTTACGGCTTCCAGATTGATGGCCTGGTCTTCTCGGGTTAGCTGCTCGAAGATTTCGTTCAGCATGTGCTCGATCTGGGCGGCATCCACGCCGGCCGGTGCGACTTTTACGGCCACGCAGCGCGCACCGAACGGCTCCGCTTCGAAGCCATTGCGCGCCAGTTCTTCGGCTATGTCGCTGAAGATCGCTTGCTGCGCCGGAGTTAGTTCGATGATGAGGGGCATGAGTAAGCGCTGACTCTCGACCTTCTGCGCTGCACGTTGCCGCAGGATTCGTTCGAAGAGTACACGCTCGTGCGCCACGTGCTGATCGATAATCCAGAGACCGTCTTCGTTGACGGCAAGAATGAACGAATTTCGAATCTGACCCAACGGATGCAACGTGCGAAGCGATTCTAGGGTCGGAATCGCCTGCGACTCTTGAGCGATCGGCGGGGCGCAACCATGATCTGGAATTCGCAGATCGTCAGTCGCTGTCGTTCCGGCCAGAGGCGACGAATCTCGTCCTCGCGCCAGTGATACGGCCGCGTTCGCCTCGACAGCGATGGCACCGTCAAATTCGAGATGGGCAGTCACCGCGGGAATCGTCGGCGATCGGAGCGCGAACTCACCGGAAGCCGACTGCTCATAGAGATCGCGCGACGGAGCGCGGAGCGTGTTTCCGTCGCCGTCGGGCGCCTCATCGGCGAGAGGAGAATTCCGGAGGCCGGTGCTCGAGAGACCAGGAGTCGCACTGGGTTGGGCGCGAATCTCGGTCAAAAATTGCGGGACCGGCCGCGCCTTCATCAAAGCCGCGCGCACCGACTCGCGCACAAAATCGTGAATCACCGTTTGCTGGCGGAAACGCACCTCGGTCTTAGAGGGATGCACATTCACATCCACCTCGGCGGTAGGCATCTCGATGAACAGCAGAACTACGGGGAACACGGTCGGCGGCAGAATATTGCGATAGGCCTCGATGATTGCGTGTTGAATGAGGCGATCGCGAATAAGGCGTCCATTGACGAAAATATAGATGGAATTGCGATTCAGCTTCTGAATTTCTGGCTTCGAAACAAAACCGTGGAGCCGTATCTCGCCGAAGTCCGGTGGCGCGGATGCTTCCACCTGAGAATCCTCATCTCCCGCGCTGGCTGGTTTCGGTACCGCAGCCTCCGCGGGCCGTCGCCACGGTGGAAGTTGCGGCAACCCGACACGCTCCAACGGTTGCATCGCCGCCAGCGGTATTAATTGCTCCAGAGTTTCGCGTCCAAACACCTGGTACACGCGCTCGCGATGACCAGCCACGGGGGGGGCGACCAGCAATGCGTTCGTGGCGGAATGCAACTCAAAATGCTTTTCCGGATGCGCTAGCGCGTAGTGCGTTACCAGCGATGCAATGTGGGAAAGCTCGGTCGACTCCGATCGCAGAAACTTTTTACGCGCCGGTACATTAAAAAAGAGGTCGCGAATGGTGATAGAAGTCCCGAGCGGCAGGCCGGCCTCCTCCACCCGGATCATCTTTCCACCATTGATTTCGAGCACCGTCCCGGCCGCTTCTTCTTCGGCGCGCGTTTCTAGATGCAAACGCGCGACAGAGGCTATGGACGGCAGCGCCTCGCCGCGAAATCCGAGAGTCGCTATGTTGAGCAAGTCGTCGGTGTCTTTTATCTTCGAAGTGGCGTGGCGCTCGAAGGCGAGCATGGCGTCGTCGCGCACCATGCCGCATCCGTTGTCGGTAATTTGGATTATCTTTTTGCCGCCGGCTTCAACATTGATTCGAATTCGCGTCGAACCCGCGTCCAGAGAATTTTCCAGCAGCTCTTTCACGACCGACGCCGGACGTTCCACCACCTCGCCAGCAGCGATCTGGTTAGCAACTCTCTCGGGAAGGACGTGGATTTTGCCCATGTAAAATCGATGGTTAGTGCTAGTGGTCAGTAAGTAGTCTGACAGATTCGACGGCGCAGCGTAAAGGCGGGTCGAATTTCCGGTCCGGTGCATCCAAAACAACCGTGTCTTAACTTGGGAGCGAAACCGTGGAGCAAAATTCATGAAACATGCGATTTTCGGAGCAGGAGCAATCGGAGGTTTAGTCGGAACTGCGCTGGGTTCGATTGGAGAAGATGTTTCCGTGGTGGTTCGGCCGGAGAAATTGGCGAGCTACCCGGCGACTTTGACCCTTGAGCGTCCGACGGGAACCATTACTTCACGAGCGAAAGCTGTCGCCTCGCTGACCGAGTCGGTTGACGTGCTCTGGATCGCTACTAAGACTTACCAATTGGTGAAAGCACTGGAAAGTGTCAAAGTGTCGCCAGGGTGCGTCGTTCCTCTTCTGAACGGAGTAGAACACGTCGCGGTGCTGCGAGCCCGATTTGGAAACGATCGCGTGGTTCCCGGCACGATCGCAGTCGAGGCGGAACGAATTGCGGCGGGACAATTTATCCAGCGCTCTCCGTTCGTTCGTTTGAACCTCGCGGCCAGCGGACGACCACTTTTGAGCAGCATCATCGAACAACTCGGGCGGCTGGGCTTCACTTGCGAGTTTATTGAAAACGAGCAGACGTTATTGTGGAGCAAGCTTACCTTCCTGGCCCCGTTTGCGCTGGTCACCTCCGCATCTGGATTGAATGTGGGCGAGATATTGGCGAGCCCGGAGTGGAAACACAAATTGGATTCGTCGATCGTTGAAGCGTGCGCCGTAGCCAAGGCGAGCGGTGCCGAACTCGACTTGGAGCAAGTGCGGGCAGCTTTCGATGCGGTGCCTGCGACCATGCGCAGTTCGATGCAGAAAGACCTGCTGGCTGGGCGCGAGCTTGAACTGGATGCGATCGGCGGCCCGATTGTGCGCGGCGGGGAGTTGCACGCGATCGATGTGGCAACGACGGCTGAGTTGATGGCAGCGATTCGGGTGAAAGCATCACATTAATTGCCGCCCGTAGGGAAAGGGCTTTACTTCCCTGCCTTCGGACCGGGGCTTGAATTCCCCACGTCAACCACAACCTTCCACTGGCCATCCGGCTGTTTTTTCCAGATCGACGTGTACTTGCCGTAGCTGGTAACCACTTTGCCATCTTTGTTCTTTGAGGTCAGAACGAAATTGCCATAGGTGTAGCCCAGATCGCCGGAAGCGGCCATGTCGGCCTTGATGGGCGTCCAGGTGAGCGATGTGCCTTCGGGCCACGGGGCCTGCTTGCGCATGGCGTCTTTGGTATCGAATCCGCCCCCGTCGACGACTTCGACACCGTCTTCCGCGAAGTGCGTGATGAAGGCGGCGTGGCCGTCTCTTGCCACATCTGCGGCGAAATTGGCTTCCAGCTGAATTAAAAGATCGGCGCCTTTGGCCGGCTTCTGATTGGCGGAAAAGGAAGTAGCGGTCAGTAAGACCAAAAGCGCGATGCTGAATTGTCTCATTTAGAGTTCCCCGGCCGCGGCGGCGAGTTTCTTCCGCGTTTCAGGCATTAAATTATCATGCCGGAAACGCTGCATGTGCCTCGGCACAAACGATTGGACCCTGCTGACCTTTCGTAAGCGTCATCTGCAACGATAGTCCTTCCCTGACTGTTACACTTTTTTTGAAATGAGAAATAGGACGCGCTGGGTAGAAGCGTCGGTGATTGGGTTGATCCTCGCAGCAGCCGCCGGCTTTATCGTCACGCGGGAGACGAATCGTCCGCGCACGAAGGGTGCGGCTGCCGTTGCGCGAGCTCCCATCGTTGACGAGAGGCCGTTGCCCACTGCACGCGCTCTGGCGGCGCTGGCGATTACTCCTGAGGAGCAAAGATTTAGCCAAGAGGCCGCACGAGTTGCGGATCATGAAGTGGACCTCGCTTTTGCCGACGCGCTCTGGCAGGCGGCGCAAAAGCGAGCCAATCAGGACCCGGCGAATCGCGAATTGAACGCGAAACTCCAGCAGGCACAAACGGCTTTGGCTGAGGTGCAATCGCGGCAGGAAGAAGTCAAAGGCAAACTGGCCGCCGCGAAACCTAACGAAAAAGCTCCGCTGCAGGAGCGGCTGGATTTGCTCGCCGCCGAACAGTCGTTGGACGAAGACGAAATCGAGGATGCCCAAGAAGATTTGGTAAAAGCCGGCGGCGATCAAGAAGGAGCGGTGCAACGCCAGCGCGATCAACACGAAGCGGTTGAGCACGAATCGGAGCAACACCCAAGTCAGCCTCCAGCAACGGTAACGGTCGATCTTAACGCCAGCGATCTGGCTGGGCAGGTTCGCGCGTGGATGTGGCTGCGCAACAAAAAGGCGCGTCTTGAAGCGGCTCGCAACGAGGCCGAGGAAATGGCGAACGCACTCGGAGAGCAGCACGGAACTCTTCAACAAAGTGTTCGAGAGGAGAAACCCAAAAAGGAGGAGACGAAACAACGATCGGCCGAGCTTCGCCAGCAGGCCGCTGCAGGGATCGGTTCAGTCGAAGGCGCTGCAACCGCCGTCAGCTCCCTGCGACATTTTGCGACAGAACAGAAAGCGCTATCCGACCTCGCCAAACGTATTCAAGACGAGCAGGAATTGCAGCAATTGTATGGCAACTGGCTCGACGCGACGGCAGATCAGCAACGCACGGTTCTGCACAGCATGTTGCGCTCGATGCTTTGGATGCTGCTTGTGATCGTGCTGGTATACGCCGGTGGTCTGCTGCTGGACCAGCTCTTTCACGCTGCGGCCCCTGAACAAAAACATCTGGTCAGCTTGCGAAAGGTTGGCCGCTACGCATTGCAGGCCGCGGGCGTGTTGGTGATTGCGTTCGTCATACTCGGCGTGCCAGCCGAAGCGCCAACGATTATTGGACTAGTCGGCGCGGGCCTCACGGTAGCGCTCAAGGACTTTATCGTCGGATTTTTTGGATGGTTTGTACTGCTCGGGCGAAACGGAATTCGCGTTGGCGATTGGGTTGAGATCAACGGCGTCGTGGGAGAAGTAATCGAGATTGGATTACTGCGCACCGTATTGCTCGAAACCGGAAACTGGACCGACACGGGGCATCCCACGGGACGAAAGGTCGCGTTCATGAACGGCTTTGCGATCGAGGGACACTTCTTTAATTTTTCGACGGCCGGGCAGTGGTTGTGGGATGAACTACAGGTCGAGATGGCGCAGGGCGAAAATCCTTATCCGCTGGTGGAGTCGATCCAACGGTTGGTCGAAGAGGAAACGCGAGCAAGCACGGCTCAAGCGGAACAGGAATGGTCAAAATCTGCGGGGTATCGCGAGTCATTGACGGCCGCATCGTCGATCCATTTGCGGCCGACTGCATCTGGAGTTGAGCTGCAGATCCGTTACATCACGAGCGCGAACGAGCGCTCGATCACACGCTCAAAGTTGTACGAGAAAATTGTCGCCCTGATGCGCGAGGCGAGACCTGGGGCGTCCGTGTCGGAAGCGGTTGCCGCTCCGGGTAAATGAGGCGCGGCGTTGTGTCTATGCTAGAGGTTGTGCAACGACTCACCTTGCCGCCGAAGTTGCTCTTTGATTTTCCCGGGAAGGTGCGAACTCGCCAGCACTTGTTGTAACAATCCCGCCGGGATTTCCCGACTGAATTCCAGGGCACGAGCCAGCGACAGGTGTTCAGTTCGCAGCAATGCGGCGCGAATCTCTCTGCGAACAGACCACTTCTTGTGCTGGGCAATCGCAGCAACCAGGGCTTCACTTGCGTCGGCGCGCAGAACCGCTTTGATGACTAGCGCTTCAGTAAGGCGCGGATTTTCGAGCGCAGTTCGCATAACCCTGGTCTCGCGGTTGGTGCTTTCTGCATTTTTTGGTTTATTGCCGGCAGTTTCACGATCCGCGGCTTTTCCTTCCACGGCTGCTACATCGGTCAGAAGCGCAGCGGCCACTCGGCCCGAGGCGCGGCGGGCCAGCGTCAGACGCTCTCCCATGGTCACGGCGGTTAGACGCGAGATGAGGACGTTATCGATCGCCACTTTAATATCGGCAGGAACGCTTAGCGAAAGCGCGACTTTCATCAAATCGAAAGTGTAGAACTGGCGCGCCATCGGCACGGACACATGGCGCGGCGTATGGGCGTGGCGAACGAGTGCAACTTTTACTTTGCGGCTTTTCAGAGCGGTGGCGTTCCTGGCAAGTTGTTCCAGGACTTCGGGGGGTAAGTCGGTTCGCTTGAGGAGAGCGAGAGCTGAATCTTCGGTGAGTTTGGGATCAGCGGCGGTGCGCGCTAGATCGGCTGGCGTGGGCCCGGTCATCGGCTGAGCGTTCGCGATCTGCGATTCAACTAGGTCGCCATCGATCGTTTCACCTTCTGACATTCCACCCTCTGTGTCTACACCCGGCCCCGGTGCTGAGACGGGCAAAGCCCGGCTCTACGGATGCATTGCTCTTGCTCTGGCTAGCGCGCCTTCTACCGGATCAACTGGCTCTTGTCGGACGGTGACGCCGGGGAACTTGGCCTGCAATTCATTGTAGAAAACCTCGCGCACAGTTTGAGACTGACGAAAGACACTGCCCGTCGTCGCTATGGGCAGCAGAGGCGCGGAGGCTCCGGTCACAAGGCGGCGGATGACGATGGCCGCGAGCATCGCCAGCTCCTTTCCCGCGTCTTCCAAAAGATTGCGAGCCATGCTATCGCCCTCATCCGCCGCGCGCAGGACAACCGGAAACAGCTGTGGAAAATCCGGCGGTGGATTCGCATTGGCATGTCGCACGAGTTCGTCCAGGCCGTCCAGCCTCCAAAATTGAAGCACCAACGCTGTGAGCGCCGTCGTAACGCCTCGATCATGAGCGTTGAGCACGCTAGAGACGGCGCATCGGCCGATCCATTGCCCAGAGCCCTCGTCGGAGATGGCGAATCCCCAGCCTCCGGCGCGCGCAACCTTCCCGCGCGCATCGCGGCCGTAGGCCACGGAGCCAGTGCCAGCAATGGCGATCACGCCCGCTCCTTTGCCGAAGGCGGTTTCGAGAGCGATCTCGGTGTCGCCGACGACTTCTATGTTGGCCGGTGAGATTCCTGGAATCGCCTCGGCGACAACGCGCCGAATGATCGCGGCGATCTCGGGCCTTGCAGCCCCTGCCGCTCCGATACAGACGGCGTGGATCTGATCAGCGGCAATTTTGGCAGTGGCGCATGCCTGAGTGATGGCGCTGTGCAAGGCTTCGCCTGCTCGTGTCTCTCCCAGGCGGACGATATTGCTGCCACCAACCGTTGACCTGGCGAGGACAGTCGTCTCGTCGCCGAGAAGGCAGCGGGTTTTGGTTCCTCCGCCGTCGATTCCGAGGTAGTAGGGCATCGCGCTAGTTCTAACATGGTTTCGCGTCATTCGTTTGGCGGCGGTTGCCTCCGGAACATGCTTGTACAATGCTGCGCATGGAAGGACTTGCTTGGGATTGAATCGGCTCGACCTGCTGATTATCGCGGCTTATCTGGCGGGGATCACGCTGTTTGGGCTGCGATTTCGCAAGCGGCAGCGGACGATGCGCGATTATTTCCTCGCCGACCGCGACATTCCCTGGTGGGCGATTTCGCTGTCGATTGTGGCGGCCGAGACTAGCACGCTGACCATTATTAGTATTCCTGGTCTTGCCTACGACTCAAACCTCACGTTCTTGCAGGTGGTGATGGGCTATGTGTTGGGGCGCGTCATTATTAGTTTTGTGCTGCTGCCGCAATATTTTCGCGGCGAGTTGTATACCGCCTACGAGTTGATCGAGCGGCGGTTTGGTCCGGAGCTGCGCACGGTGACTGCGGGTTTGTTTTTGATGACTCGCGCAGCGGCCGAGGGAGTCCGGGTTTATGCGGTATCGATTGTGGTGTCGATTGCGTTCGGCACGGGCGAGGTCACTTCCATTGCGATCATCACGCTTCTCACTTTGATCTACACGTTTGAGGGCGGCTTGGCAGCGGTCATCTGGACCGATGTGGTGCAGACCTTTATTTATGTTGGCGGAACTTTGGTCGGGTTGGTCACGATTCTTCATCTTGTACCGGGCGGATGGGGAGCGGTGCACCAGATCGCGGATACGATGCACAAGTTCCAGGTGTTCGACACTTCTGTTATCGATCGTGCGGCTGCGCCACACTGGCCTCACTTGAATCTCGCGAAGCCTTACACGTTGTGGGCAGGAATTATTGGTGGCGCTTTTCTTACTACGGCCAGCCATGGGACGGACCAACTGATTGTCCAGAGATTGCTGGCGGCGCGGAATCAGCGGCAATCGGTGCTGGCACTGTTGTCGAGCGGGCTGGCGGTATTTTTTCAATTTGGATTATTTCTGTTTGTGGGCGTGATGCTTTTTGCCTACTACCAAGTTCCGTCTGCCGCGTTTGGACGGGCGGATCGAATCTATCCGACGTTTATAGTGACTCGCATGCCGCATGGGATCGCGGGATTGTTGATCGCTGCGATTCTGGCGGCAGCGATGTCGAATTTGAGCGCGGCGCTCAACTCACTGTCGTCGAGTTCGATGATGGATTTCTATATGCGATTTCGGCCGGCATCGCGTGCGGAACCGAGCGAAGAGTCGCGGCTGCGAATGGCGCGCTTGGCAACGGTTGTGTGGGCGCATGGTGCTGTTCGGGCTCGCGATACTGGCTCTGCATCGAGTGGGACGGGTTGTCGAAGTCGGACTACAAATCGCTTCGGTTGCATATGGGGCGCTGTTAGGTGTCTTTCTGTTAGGCGTGCTCACCCGGCGCGCGAGTCAGAATGGGGCGATTGTGGGGATGATCTTTGGCCTGGGCACGGAACTTTATTTGTGGGGCTGGTCTCATGTTGCGTTCACCTGGTGGGTGGCTATCGGGACATCCGTTACGTTTGCGATCGGATATATAGCAAGTCTGGCAGCCGCCGGCAGCGAGTAGGAAATTCGGCGTACCCCCTCCCCCCCCTTTTTCCATACCATTAGAATCAGAGAGATGCAGCTACATAATTGATTCTAAAGGGGTAATTTCGTACATAATTCATTCTTAAGGAGTTATGGGGTTATTTCCCACGATTTCGCGGGTGCGGAGGACTCAATTGTCAAAGAACGGGGAAAACCGGGCAACCTTTGTTTGCCTCTTGGATCTATTTTAAATGCCGCTACTAGACCTCTTTCGTGGGGTGTACGAAGGTGGAGGGCATCGACGACTTGCGCCGCGGGCTACGGTCTTCTTTGGTTTGCCGATTTGCGGCTTTGGGCTTCGCGACGGGAACGGTCGGTGAAATGGAATCCGAAGGTTTGTAGGCGGCGCGTGAACATGGTGTCGAGGCCGGAGGTGCTCACCCTTCGAAACACGAAGGGTGAGGCAGCCTAGTTTGGTGAAAGGGGGCAAAGGTGGGCCAGCCCCCACTTGAGTTTGAATGGGTCGGTCTTCACGGCAGTAGCCGCACCGAACGACCCACCCTAACCTCAATCAAGCGTGCGAATCGGTGCGCCTCCCGTTGGGCCGTACACAGTGATGTTGTTGTTCGGCGGATTCGAGACATAAATATTTCCGCTCTTGTCCACCGCGATTCCCTCCGGACCGTTGATGCCTTGACTGATTACCAGCAGTGGCGTCTTGCCCTTACCGGGCGCATACTTTGCGACTGTGGCGCTGGTGAACTCCGCGATGTAAACGTTGCCCTTGCTATCAAAGGCAACGCCGGTGGGGCCGGTGTTCACATTGTCGTTGTACATGGTGATCTCCGCGGGATCGTTGGTTAGAAACTCTCCCACGTTGTAGCTGATCACCGCATTCTCGCCGACGTTCGGACCAAAGCCTGCATAAATGTCCTCTCCGTGGATGGTCAGCACTCCAGGAGCGATAAACGTGAACCCGCTATCGTCTTTGGTGAGCGTCTCAATCAGGCCGCCGTCAGTATTAAGCGCAATAACGCTGTTAGCGGAGTTATCGCCAACATAGACGTCCCCATAAACGTCAACCGCTAATGCAAGAGGAAGGCTGATGGAGCCGCTCGAGATCGTCCTCAACAATTTGCCGGCAGAATTGTAGACCGTAACATCGTTACTACCTCTATTCAAGACATAGATGTCGCCTAACGCAAACTGCAGACGGCACGGATTATTCAATCCATTTGTTATCGTCTTTATCACCGCCCCGGTCGTCGGATTTAACTCCAGTACCTGATTCGCGCCACCGTTTGTGACCCACAAGTTGCCGGAACCGTCGAACACAAGACCACCTGGGCCGTTGAGCTGTGCGTTAGCGGTTAAGGATAGACAAAGTGCAATCACACCCAGCATTACAATTTTGCATTTCATGGTGAATTCTCCTTAGAGTGTTGCGAGTTTTTGCTTTCTGGGAGTGCGTCATCCTAAGCGGCCAATGGGAAAGGTCTTAGAATCACACCGAAGTCCGCGACCTAATAGCGCGATTCGGGATGATGATATCGGCCACCTGAGATCTCCCTACAACTATTAGCGGGAAATACTGGAAAACCCTGTCATGCTTCCGAAAAGACTCGATACTATCGGCTTAGTTCTGGAAACAGCGCATCCCATGTGATAACCTCTGGGCTCGATTTGGCCAGCACTTTCCGCCAAATCCCTCCCAGGCCGATTAGGATCACCCCATGACAGGAGTACCGTCATCCGAAATTACATCGCTACTACACGCTTGGCGGCGAGGGGATCAACTTGCTCTGGAACAACTTACTCCGGTGGTCTACCAGGAATTACACCGCATGGCACGGCATTACATGGCCCGTGAAAGGGAAGGACATACCCTCCAGACAACTGCTCTCATCAACGAAGTTTATCTGCGGTTGGTCAAGGTCAAGGAAGTAGAGTGGCAAGACAGAGCCCATTTTTTTGCCGTTTCCGCGCAATTGATGCGACGCATCCTCACCGATTTTGCCCGCTCTCATCAGTACCAAAAACGCGGCGGAGGCGCCATCCACGTCTCCATCGATGAGGCTCACACCCTATCCCCGCAGCCAGGGGTCGACTTAGTGGCACTGGAGCAGGCGCTGACCCGCCTGGGTCAGACCGATGCGAGAAAGAGCAAAGTTGTGGAACTGCGGTTCTTCGGAGGTATGACGGTTGAGGAAACAGCGGAAGTATTACATATATCCTCCGAAACCGTCATGCGCGACTGGAGCATGGCTCGGGCATGGCTGTTGCGGGAACTTGACGGGGGCGGTGGGAGCAGGAACGATGGAGCCTGAACGATGGAGTGATGTCGAGCGCATCTATCACGATGCCATGCAGCGGGAGGCGGACGAGCGGGGCGCTTTCCTGGATCAGGTATGTGCGCGAGACGCGGGCCTGCGAACTGAGGTTGAGTCGCTTCTGCAATATGCAGAAAGCTCGGCCAGCACACTCGACAGGTCGGCGGTTGAAGTTGTTGCTCGAACTCTCGCAGCAGAACTTAGCGGAGATGATAAAGGTCAGCGCGAACTTCCAGTCGATGGATTGATCGGTCAATACCGCATTGTTGCAAGAATCGGCGTCGGCGGTATGGGTGAGGTCTATCGCGCTCGCGACTCTCGGCTGGGCCGGGATGTCGCAATCAAGGTTCTGCCGTCGTTCTTTTCTGCCGATTCGGACCGGCTGCGGCGTTTCGAGCAAGAGGCACGAGCAGCGGCCGCGCTGAACCATCCCAACATCCTTGCCGTGTTTCAAATGGGGACTCATGAGGGTGCGCCGTATCTCGTCTCGGAGCTCCTCGAAGGAGAAACGCTGCGGGAAGGAATCAAGCGCGGACCGCTCCCTGTTCGCAAGGCGGTGGATTATGGAGCACAGATAGCCCGTGGACTGGCCGAGGCTCACGAGAAAGGCATTATTCATCGAGATTTGAAGCCAGAAAACCTATTTGTAACCAAAGATGGGCGGGTGAAGATTTTGGATTTTGGGCTGGCAAAGCTAACGCAACTGCAATCCGGCTCGAAACAAAGCTCGCCGAACTTAAGGGAGCAGACAGAAATTGGAATGGTAATGGGGACTGCGAGCTATATGTCGCCCGAGCAGGCGCGAGGAGAAAACGTCGACTATCGCGCGGATATCTTTGCCATCGGCTCAGTCCTTTATGAAATGCTGACCGGAAGACGGGCATTTCAGAAACCGACTACGCCGGAGACGATGACGGCGATTCTGCATGAAGATCCGCCGGGCATTTCAGAGATCACGACGAGTGTTCCCCCGGCGCTTCAGCGGGTCGTGCGTCGTTGCCTGGAGAAGGACCCAGAACAACGCTTTCAGTCTGCATCGGACTTAGCGTTCGCCTTGGATGCGCTGTCGGAATCTGGACGGCCGGGGCGGTCGCCGGTGGCTCTGACTCCGTCCGATCAGAAAAACTGGAAAGCCGTTGTTAGTGCTGCCGTGATTGTGATGGCGTTGTTACTCGGCGGATATCTCTATTCCAGCCGTAAGACCAAGCTGACAGACAAGGACACCATTATTCTGGCTGATTTCGCCAACAGCACGGGGGATCCTATCTTCGATGACACGCTAAAGACTGCGCTCAATGTTTCCCTGCGCCAATCGCCTTTCCTCAATGTGCTGCCCGAAAGTGAGGTCACGAAGACTTTGCAACTAATGACGCGGCCTGCCAGCACAAAACTCACTCCCAACATCGCTCGCGAGCTTTGCGAACGAGTCGACAGCAAAGCATATATTAGCGGTGCGATTGGCAGCCTGGGTAACGAATATGTGCTGGAGCTGAGGGCGGTGAACTGCCGGAGTGGAGACACGCTGGCCGAGGAACAAGTGACGGCGACCTCTAAGGAGAAGGTGCTGGACTCGCTGGGTCGCGCGTCCGCCCAAATGCGCGGCGAGGTCGGAGAATCACTGGCCACCGTTCAGAAGTTTGATGTCCCTCTCTCAAAGGCAACCACATCTTCTCTGGAGGCTTTGAAGGCGGCAAGTCTGGGGAATAAAACCCTGCGCGAACAAGGAACCGCTGCTGCGGTCCCGTTCTTTCAGCATGCAGTGGAACTGGACCAAAATTTTGCCAGCGCCTACCTCTATCTCGGCAAGATGTATACCAACTCTGGGCAGGAGGAACGCGCCAAGGAAGCTTTGACAAAAGCGTATTCTTTGCGCGAGCACGTCAGCGAACGCGAAAAGTTTGATATTGAGTCCTTGTACTACGAGGTCGTAGTCGGCGATCTGGAAAAGACTATAAGCGTCTTTCGCGAGTGGCTCGCGGGTTATCCGCGAGACCCCGCTGCGCTCGGCAACCTTGGGTCCATCTATGGCGACGAGGGGCAACATGAGCAAGCACTTGAACTCACTCGCGAATCGATAAAACAAAACCCCAACGATGTGACTGAATACAACAATCTGGCATGGAGTCTTATCACTTTAAACCGGTTTGAAGAAGCCCGCGCGGCCATTCAGAACGCCTGGGATCGAAAACTGGATGATGAGAATTTACATTATTTTCTCTATTCACTAGCCTTTTTTTCCGGCGACAAGAAAAAAATGGCGGAACAAGTGGCATGGTCTGAGGAGAAGCCTGAAATCCTTCCGGATTTTCTCGCTCTCGAGTCCTCCCTAGAGGGTTATTCGGGGCATCTTCGAAAGTCGCGCGAGCTAAATGAATTAGCCGTGGAATCTGCCAGGAGCGCGGGCGACAAAGAAACTGCGACAGAATGGAATATGGGAGCAGCACTACGCGAGGCTGCCTACGGCAATCGAACTGAAGCCCGGCATATCGCTCTCGCAACACTCAGCCAGCCAGTAACAAGCCGGGCGACCGAGGCGATGGGAGCGCTAGTGTTGGCTTGGACCGGAGACACAGCGCGCGCGGAGTCTTTAGTGGATAGCCTCGCGAAGCGCTCCCCACGAGATACATTGATGCGTACGATCGTGCTGCCGACCGTTCGCGCACAGATCGAACTCTCTCGAAAGAATCCGGAGCGGAGCATCGAACTTCTGCGGACAGCGGCGCCGTATGAATTGACTGATGTTTCTTTGAACGGTTGTATTTATCCTGCATACTTTCGCGGGGAAGCATATCTGGAAATGAATCAAGGCGCCGCCGCAGCCGCTGAATTCCATAAAATCCTCGACCACAAAGGGCTAGTAAGTGCATGCCCGACAGGAACGCTGGCGCATCTGGGACTTGCCCGTGCCTATTCATCACAGGGCGATACCGTCAAAGCCCGTGTTAACTATCAGGAGTTTCTCACTCTTTGGAAAGACGCCGACCTCGATATCCCCATCCTAACTGCGGCCGAGACGGAGTACTCCAAGTTGCAATAGTCGAAGAAGACAATTTCGACGGCTGCTTTGTAAAAAGACGAAGAGTGTTTGACTCCATTTTATCGACACAAGAAGTCGCCTCGGCGACAGTGCGTTCCGGCTTGTAATTCTTGGGCCGGTCAGTAGTCGCGTGTTCAGGATTATTAGAGCGAAGGGGTCGAGCACAGGATCGAACGAATCATGTTCGGGGCTGGCCCACCTTCGCGTCATCTCCAAACAGGCTGCCTCACCCTTCGTGATTTTCGAAGGGTGAGCACCTCCGGACTCAACACCATGTTCACGCGTCCCATACAAACACTCGCGTCCTACTGCCCGGCGGGTGCCCCTCGATAAGAGCGAAGGTGCTGTCAGGGACAAGGATATCCTGTGCAGTGCCGGAGCACCGCTTGCTTTCACATAGAGGATAGAATCGGAGGACTTGAAACTCCGACTTGAATCTTCAACGGCCTCGGCGGCCACCGGCAGACCGGAACTGGCGCGCGACCTGACGCTCTCGCAGGCGGGGGCTGTCGTCGTGGGAACGATCATCGGCAGCGGAATTTTTCTGGTTCCGAGCGAGATGATGCAAGCGGTCGGATCGGCTCGCCTTGTCTATCTGGCGTGGATCGTCGGCGGACTGCTGTCTTTTTTTGGCGCGCTGACTTACGCCGAACTCGGCGCCATGAAGCCGCAGGCGGGCGGCGAGTATGTTTATGTCCGCGATGCTTACGGGCCGCTGGCGGGATTTCTTTATTCGTGGACGTGGTTTCTGATCGCCAAGCCGGCTTCGATTGCGACGATCACTACTGGACTGGTGCGGATTCTTGGAACGTTCCCCGTATTTTCTTTTTTCTCGCACGCGTGCATTTCTTCGCCCTTCACCGTCAACTACGGGCAATTGGTGGCGATACTAGCCACGGTGCTAATTTCGTGGCTGAACTATATTGGCATCCGGCGGGCTGGGGAATTTCAGTTTGTGTTCACGTTGCTGAAGGTTGCGGTCATTCTTGGAATTGTTGTGGTGGGCTTCTCTTATAGCGGAGGAACCTGGGCGAATTTCGCTACCGAATTCGTCGGAGCCAAGGGCGGCATCGCCGGATTCTTCGCCGCGCTGGTCGCGGCGCTTTGGGCATACGACGGCTGGAATGATCTCAATATGGTCGCCGGTGAGATTAAGAATCCGCAGCGCAATATTCCGCTGGCATTGATTTGGGGAGTGGCGACGGTGGGTGCGCTCTACGTTCTGGTCAATGCGGCGGTGCAATATGTGCTGCCGGCGGCGGCGGTGGCGGCGTCGCAACGTCCTGCATCGGATGCCGTGGCGTTGGTGTTAGGTCGCGCCGGAGCGAGCCTGGTTTCAGCGGGCATGGCGATTTCGATGCTCGTGACTTTGAATGGCACCATCATGAGTGGAGCGCGCGTGCCTTTTGCCACGGCTCGCGATGGATATTTCTTCAAGACACTTGCGGAGGTGCATCCGCGGTTTCGTACGCCTTCGGCCGCCATCGTCGTGCAGTGCGCGCTGGCGATCGTCCTATTGCTGCTCGGGCGGGAGCTTCAAGCAGTTTTTTTCGCTCGCTATCTTTGCAGAGTGGATGTTTTACATGATTGCGGCGAGCACGATATTTGTTTTTCGCCGACGGGATCCGAATCTCGACCGGCCTTATCGCGTCTGGGGATATCCCGTGGTTCCGGCGCTATTTGTGCTGGCTTCATCGGCTCTTCTCTACTACACCTTCACCGATAATTTGAAGAGTTCCGCTGGTGGATGCCTGGCCATTTTGGCGGGAATTCCAGTGTTCTACTTTTTTGCGCGGCGACGCCAAACCTCTCCCGGTAACTGACTAAGAAACTGAACATCTTAGCTCGGGTTACCAAAGGACAGGCGCAAGCGACACGTTTACCCCCTGCCCGAACTCCCATAAGGTGAAGACTCCAACGCCAAGCGCTCTCCCCAGCCTGGGCCCCCTTTTGGAGTCATTTGATGCCTACGTACGATCGCGGTTTTCAACTCGGCCTGCTGCCTGAAAAGAAGTGGAACTGGCGGACCTTTGCGACCAGCTACGGAATTCTCGCGGGGCTCATTCTGCTCTTGATCATCGTGGGCGTCATGACGTCCGACAACCTCATCCCGGGCGTGACTTATCACGTCACTGAGTTGATACCTCGACCATCGCTCAGACCCGAGCCGCTGCCGAAACCAAAGCCGCTGCCAATTCATGCGAAGTTGTTGCCACCGGATCCGGTAT
Source organism: uncultured Acidobacteriaceae bacterium (assembly GCA_963807725.1). Classification (GTDB taxonomy): domain Bacteria; phylum Acidobacteriota; class Terriglobia; order Terriglobales; family Acidobacteriaceae; genus Acidiflorens. The sequence goes on along the minus strand of CAWECL010000006.1, from coordinate 443,893 downwards.
TTCAGGCTCCGAAATTAATCGTGCCGAAAGAAGTGCGCGCGCCCAAAACCGGTACCGCAGGAAATCGAGCCGCCCAAGGTGGCGATGAACAACTTTGCGCCGGCGGTTTTGAAGGCGACCAGCGGAGCTCGTCCCGTGCTGATCCATACCGGAGAATTTGCCGGGAGTTCGGTCACGCCGACCGTGAATGCTCCGATTGAAAAAGTGCAGACTGGCGGATTCGGCGATCCGAACGGACTGAAGCCCAGTGACAACAGCAAGGCGAACGCGAAACTGGTGGCTTCGGTGGCCGGCGGATTCGACATGCCGGTTGGACAAGGCCAAGGGAACGGATCCGGCGGGGCTAAAGGGATTAAAGGAACGGTGGCTAGCGCCGACTTTGGAAATGGAGTTGCAACCGGTGGACAGGGGGACGGACGCCGCAGTGGTCGCGGTAATGTGCAGACCTCTGGCTTCGGCTCACAGGAAGTCGCGCAGAACACGCCTCACGTTCAACGCGTGGATAACGGCCCGGCAACCTCATCGGTTGAGATTACGTTCAAGCCGAATCCGGTTTACACCGAGGAAGCAAGAGGTCTGAAGCTGGAAGGCGAAGTCCTGCTTGAAGTGACGTTCTTAGCGAACGGGACGTTACACGTGAATCGCGTGGTTCGCGGTCTGGGGCATGGATTGGATGAAGCTGCGGTTGCCGCGGCTAACAAGATGCGATTTAAACCGGCAATGCGCAGTGGGCAGGCAATGGATTCGACAGCAGTGGTGCACGTGATGTTTCAAATGGCGTACTGATGCTTTACTGATCACTTTAGCGGTCACTTTGGAGATACGAGTCATGCGGAGAGTTACGGGGAGCGTTATGCAAAAGGTCATGAGCAACAAAAACTGGATGGTTTTGGCTTTGCTGGCCCTGACGACATTGGCAGCAGCCCAGCAGCCGGCGTCCACGCCGCAGAACCCACAGCCGGTCGCGGCAACGCAGCCCGTTCAGGCTCCATCAGCTCCGGCCTCGGTCAATCTGGGACCGCCGACCACAATGGATCAAGTTGTCGATCGCGTGATTCTGCGCGAGCGCGAACTGATTAAATTCCTGTCGCCGCGTACTCCGATCGTGGAGACTTATCTGCAGAACCTCACGCAAGATCCGGCGCTGGGGCCGGTTCCGCAGGATGATCATTATTTCCTCGGCCGCATGGACCTGAGCGACTCGATCGACCGCAGCGACTACCTCGACGGCAAAGGCAAAGACAAAGACAAAGGCGAGGGCATGGAGAAGCATCTGCTCGGCGAGTTCACGAAGAAATTCAAGTTCCAGTATCAGCCGCTGGGCTTTTCCTGGATGATCTTCGCCGACCGCAACGACTTTGACCGTCAGCATTACGAATTCCACTACGCGCGCCGCGAGTTCCTCGGCGACGTACGCTGCCTGGTGTTCGACTTGACTCCGAAAAAAGATGCCGGACGCGGACGCTTCCTCGGCCGCATCTGGGTTGAGGATCAGGATTTCAGCATTGTCCGGCTCAACGGCACCTACGCTCGCCCGCAACGCAACAATTATTACTTCCACATGGATAGCTGGCGCCTCAATTTGATTCCGGGTTATTGGATCCCTGCTTACATCTACAGCGAAGAAGGCGACTTCACCGCTGGAGCCAAGAACAAGATCGCTTTCAAAGCTCAGACTCGTATGTGGGGATACAACCTGAAGGCCGCAACGGCCAACGATGAGCTGACCAACATCCGCGTCGATAGCGTGAAAGACGACACGCCAACCGCGCAGGATGCGACTCCGCTGGCTGCCGAACGCGAATGGCAGCAGCAAGCAGAAGACAACGTGGTCGAGCGACTGGAACGCGCTGGATTGCTGGCTCCGGAAGGCGACGTTGACAAGATCCTGCAGACCGTCGTCAACAACATCGAAATCACGAACAACATCGAGTTGCCGCGGCCGGTCCGTACGCGAGTGCTGACCACGTCTCCGCTGGAAACGTTCAGTGTGGGCAATACGATCGTAGTAAGCCGCGGACTGATCGACGTGCTTCCGGATGAGGGCAGCTTGGCCATGGTCCTGTCGCACGAACTGGCGCACATCGTTCTGGGACATAACCTGGGCAGCCAATACGCCTTCAACGACCGTATGTTGTTTTCTGACGAGGGAACGTATCAGAACCTCGGCTTCAAACACATTCCAGAAGAAGAAGCAGCCGCTGACAAAAAAGCCATCGAGATGCTGAAGGCTTCGCCGTATGCACAGAAACTGGAAGTGGCTGGACTCTTCCTCAAGGCTCTCCAGGCACGCGCTCCAAGTTTGGGCGGGTTGCTGCAGGCGCATCTCGGCAACAACATGATGGATAACGGTACCGTGACGCGCATGGCCGCGCTCGCTACCTCAGCTCCCGCGCTCGACTGGAATAAGCTGGATCAGATCGCTGCGTTACCCCTGGGCGGACGGGTCAAGCTGAATCCGTGGGATGACAAAGTGGAAATCGTGAAGGCGCAACCGGTTGCCATCACTTCGGCGCGCGACAAGATGCCGTTCGAAGTGACGCCTTTCTACCCGCGGCTTTCGCGCTTCACCGGCGGCACGATGCCGGCAGCAGCCACCGCGAGTGCACCGCAGCCAACCGCCACCACAGCCAACGCCGCACCTTCGCCGACGAATTAAATCCGCGGCCAACTGGATCGGCTTTCAAGTTGATAGAAGCGCGGGCCGGGACCGGAAGAAATTCCGGGCTCCCGGCCCGTGTCTATTGAGGCTTAGTTCATTCCGATACTAGAGCCGAGTAGCCCGAAAACCCGTTCTGGACGGGCTTTTGGATTTCTCCCCTAATCCCAGCGACTTTTGCTACTATGGACACCCCGCGTTTTTCGACCACACCTCCCAGAGGTTGCAAATGATCGGTGGCTCGACGACGAGGAAAAGTTCTGTGCCTGCTGACTATGGCAGCTTTCAAAGAAAGGTTGTGCCTCTTGTCAAAGAAGTTCATTCTCTCGATCCTGACGGTTCTGCTGGTTGTCTCCGCCGCATCTCTGGCGCAAACCCTAAAAACGCTTAAGCACCAACCCCCGGACGGAGCCGGACTCTCGTTCCAACTGACAGACGGCACGGTGTTAGTGCAGGGCAACTCCGGAAACGACTGGTGGAAGTTGACACCCGATAACACGGGAAGCTATGTCAACGGCGTCTGGACGCAAATGGCCTCTCTTCCATCCGGGTACGATCCTTACGCGGAAGCTTCGGCGGTGCTGGCCGATGGGCGCTTGATCATTGAAGGCGGTGAATACAATTTCGGGAACTTCACCCTCACGAACCTGGGCGCCATCTACGACCCCGTGGCCAATACGTGGACCGCGGTCACGCCGCCAAAAAACTGGCTCTATATCGGAGACTCGCCCTCCATCGTATTGCCGACCGGAACCTATCTGATCGGAAATAAGCTCACCAAGCAATTGCGCGAACTCAATCCCAAGACCCTGAAGTGGACCACGGTGAGTTCGAAAGGCAAGAAAGACTTCGACGCAGAAGAGGGCTGGACCTTGTTAGCGGATGGCTCCATCTTGACCGCCGACGTGAAAGCCGCTCCTAATTCCGAAATCTATTCGCCCTCGGCGAAAGAGTGGACCACCGCCGGCAGCACCATTGTCGATTTGCATTCGCCTTCACCCGACGGCTGCCTGAACTACGGCCCGGGCGGCAAGCTTTGCTACTATCCGCCTGGAGAAATCGGTCCCCAGATTCTGCGTCCGGACGGCACTGTGTTTGTCTCAGGTTCTTATACCAGCACCGGCAACGGCGCTGGCCACACAGCGATCTACGACAGCCTCACCGGCGTATGGACAGTCGGCCCGGATTTCCCGAACGGCGACAACGCTGGCGATTCCTTTGCTGTCCTGCTGACCAACGGCAACGTATTGGTTGAAGGCGACTCGTCAATCTCCTACGTGTGGAACGGTACAACGTTTACAGCCGGACCAAGAACGCCCGGCTGTCTCATGGTCCTGCCTACCGGTGAAGTATTGGTCGGTGGTGGCGTCACGTCGACTTACACGGCTACGGGGACCTATCAGACCTCGTGGCAACCGACGATCTCGTCGGTTCCCTCCACCTTAACTCGGGGAACGACCTACGTGGTCTCCGGCACGCAGTTCAACGGATTGTCGCAAGCGGCCGCGTTCGGGGACGAGTTGCAAACCGCGACAAACTATCCTCTCGTACGCATTGTCAATAACAAGACAAAGCACGTTTTCTATGCCCGGACGCACGACCACAGCACGATGGGCGTAGCAACCGGCTCAGCCACGGTGTCAACCAACTTCGACGTTCCGGCGTCGATGGAAACTGGCGCCAGCTCATTGGTAGTTGTCGCAAACGGCATTCCGTCAGTTGCCGTTAGTGTGACGGTCCAGTAAGGATTTCACGCTAAATCACGTTACTGCCCTTGTGTCTCCACGATTCGTCGAGATGCAAGGGCAGTTTTACTTGGCGACGACCGAGAATTAGAAGAGTTAGAAATGGCTCCTCAGATCGCTGAAGCGATCGACTACCAACAGTCGCTGCATTGCTGGAGCCGACCCGACATCCTCGTGTTCCAGGATCCAGGTGTTGCCGTGAGGCACAAAGACGGCGTGCAGACCTGCGGCGAGTGCAGGGTTGATGTCAGATTTTGGACTGTTGCCGATCATCCAGGTTGAATCCGTTGGAAGGCCATACTTGGCGATGGCAGAACGATAGGTGGATTCGTCTTTCTCGGCGACGATCTCGACGGCGGAAAAATATTCTTTTAACCCTGAACGCTCAACCTTTCCGGATTGCTCCGTCAGATTCCCCTTGGTCATCATAATCAGATGATGACGCTCGCTTAGATAGCGGAGAGTCTCGGGAACGCCAGAGATAGTTTCAATCGGATGGTCGGCAATATGGTGAGCGAAGCCGCAGATGCGCTCGTGCAACTCCGGAGTCACGGGATCGGTGGAAAGCTTTTCAAAGCAGTCTACTAGCGAACACGTGAAGCTATTCAGACCATAGCCGTGCTTGACGACGGAATCGCGCTCAACATCATTCAAGATGAGTCGTACCTGCTCCGGCGAGTAATCGCGATGGTTTAGAAACGAAATAAAATTCGCGATTGCCTGCTCAAAATAGATATTGTTTTCCCAGAGCGTGTCGTCCGCATCGATCAGCAGAGTCTGGGAGCCATTTTCTACACGCATAGCAATATGATAACGGGTCGGGACGCGTGCGTGGCTGGTTCGCGGCTTTGATAGACTCATAGAGACATGAATAGCCGGTGTATTAAATGCTTTTTTGCGAGCTTTTTCCCGCAGTACGGGCCCGCACTCATTCTCTTGCTCATCGTTTCGATTTTCGGATCGGCGCTCGCTTCGGCACAGCAGAAGAAACAAACGATGACCGGGTCGGCCGCGAAAGCTGCCGCCCCAGCAAATCTGGAAGTGGTTCCGGACCTTGCCCAACGCCTTGCGAAGTTCCAGCGGGTGCAAATGCCGTTCCACTCCGCTGCACTCACTCCACGGGAACAGCAACTCGTCCGCAAACTTGTCGAGGCCTGCGGATATCTGGAAAGTATTTACTGGCGCCAAAGCGATCCCGAGGGTCTCGCTCTTTACCAGTCGTTGGCTGCGAGCCAGAACCGGCGCGACATGCAACTGCGGCGCTATCTCTGGATCAACGCTTCACGCTTCGATCTGATCGATGAGAACAAACCTTTTGTCGGGACCGAGTCCATGCCGCCAGGACGTGGATTTTATCCGGCGAAGCTGACGCGAGAGCAGGTGGAGCAGTACGCAAAAGAACATCCGGAACAAAAAGCAGCGATCTACGATCAGTTCACGATCGTGCGCTGGCATCAGTCGAAGCTGGAGGCTGTTCCCTTCCACATTGCCTATCGCGCTTACCTGGAGCCAGCTGCGAAAGCTCTGCGCGCGGCGGCGCAGCTTAGCAACGATGCGGGCTTTGCTAAATTTCTTCGACTCCGGGCTGACGCGTTGCTCAGCGACGACTACTTTCCAAGTGATTTGGCCTGGCTGGACTTGAAAAATCCGAAATTCGACATCATCTTCGCTCCCTATGAAACCTATATGGACGGCTTGTTGGGCGTAAAAGGTTCCTACGGCGCGGCGGTGATGGTGCGGAACGAAGGCGAGAGCAAGAAAGCTGGAGCTGTTCCAGAAATACGTGCCGGAAATTCAAGACTCGCTGCCGCTCGCCGCGGAGGATCGTCCGTCAAAACATGGGCTGCAAAGCCCGATGGAGGTTATGGATACTCCGTTTCGCGCTGGAGATTTGACGCATGGCTATCAGGCCGTCGCGGACAATCTGCCGAACGATCCTCGGGTGCATGAACAAAAGGGCAGCAAGAAACTTTTCTTTAAGAATTTTATGGATGCGCGGGTGAATTATGTCGTGCTGCCGGTCGCGCGCAAGCTAATGGAACCGGAGCAGGCGGCGAAAGTTTCAGGCGACGGATATTTGCAGGACACGGTCATGCATGAGATCTGCCACGGGCTGGGTCCGGCGTACGCGCGTACAGCTGCTGGCAAAGTCGATATCCGCGAAGCGATCGGGCCAGCATTCAGCGGCCTGGAAGAAGCTAAGGCCGATGTCACTGGAATGTTTGCCTTGAAGTGGCTGGTGGATCATGATGCGCTGCCGAAAGAAAAACTGGAAGAGTATTACGCATCTTACGTCGGCGGAATTTTTCGGACCGTACGATTTGGCATTGGCGAGGCACACGGGCAGGCGGAGATGATGGAATTCAACTATCTGTCGGAACGCGGCGCAATCACTCGCGATGCGAACGGCCGATACGTTATTCATTACGAGAAGATGTCGGCTGCCTTGGCGGATCTTGCTAAGGAATTGCTCGAGATCGAAGCGACAGGGGATCGGGCACGCGCCGAGAACTGGTTTAAGAAATATAACGTGATGCCCGAAGACCTGAAGACTTCGTTGAAGGCCGCGGCAGATGTGCCGGTGGATGTTGATCCGGTTTTTTCGTTCCCGTTGAAGGTGAGATAGCGTTTCCAATCGGCTCTCGTAGTTTCTGGTTGGCCACAGACGATTTGCTTAGTCGCTTTGATTTGAGAAATGATCTAGCGTGCCTTTCACTCTTGCTCACGCCGCCGCGGCTTTGCCGTTGCGACGCCTACGTCTTGTTTGGTCGGCACTGATTATCGGCACGTTCGCGCCCGACTTGGAGTATTTCCTCCGCCTATCTCCAGATGACGGTTACGGTCACACTCTCGTCGGCTCCCTTGTGCTTTCCCTACCTCTTGCACTTGTCACTCTCTGGCTGCTCCATAAGGTAGTTAAAGCTCCTCTGATCGATTTACTCCCGAAGGGTATTGAGCAAAGGTTGACCATTTGGCGCGGTGAGTTTCCGTTTGGTGGAGTGGTTCGCTTTGTATGGATCATCGTGTCGATTCTCGTCGGAATGGCGACCCACGTGTTATGGGATTCCTTTACGCACCCGAACACATGGCTTTATCGCAGGTGGCCGCTTCTGCGAGCGCAGCTAAGCGTGCCCTTGTTCAAGACGGTGCATGTCTACAAGGTTTTACAACATGCCAGTACAGCAACTGGCTTGGCGATTCTGCTAATTTGGCTGGTGTTATGGTATCGACATGCCGAGATCGCCACGGTTTCCGGCGCCACTCTCCCCGCGGCGCGAAAGTTTTCGACTCTCGTCGTCGTTGCAGCAATCGCCCTGTTGGTCGCCTCAGTTCGGGCACTCTGTTCTGCTGGAATTCATCCGAACCACCTTGGCGCAAGGCAATTCGTGGGATTGTTCGTAGTGACGCTGATTGCAGCAATGTGGTGGGAGCTCGTTCTGTACGGAATTTGGCGAACTAGACGACAAGGACGTGCGGAAGATCCATCACTTCGCTCGGGATGACAATCTTAAACTTCTTCACGGAACCAAGACGGCAAGCACATGCTTGGTCACCGTTCGGACTTGCTAAACCCACTCGACGCGCGGCGTTTGGGGAATGATCCCCGCTTTGTGTCCCATGTCGAGCAAGCGACGCACGGCTTCCCTGCCGTCGTCCCCGTAGTCGAGCGTGCGCTCGTTGACGTACATGCCGACAAACTTATCGGCAAGTTGAGTATCGAGATCGCGGGCGAACTGCATGGCATAGGCGAGCGCTTCTTCCCGATGATCGATGGCGTACTGAATGCTCTCGCGCAACGCCTGCGTTACGCTGACCATGGTCTCGTGGCCTAGCGAACGGCGTATTGCGTTCCCACCGAGCGGCAGCGGCAAGCCGGTGACTTTCTGCCACCACCTGCCGAGATCGACGACGCGGTGCAGTCCTGCTTTGTCGTAGGTCAGCTGGCCTTCGTGGATGATGAGTCCGGCCTCGTGTTTGCCCTCGAGAATCTGAGGAATGATTTGATCGAAGGGGACCACTTCCACTTCAATGCCGGGCGAAAACAATTCGAGCGCCAGGTAGGCGGTGGTCAGCTTGCCGGGCACCGCGATCTTCTTGCCTTTGATATCGTCGGCCGTGAAGGGACGCGTGGAGACAAGCATAGGACCGTAACCATCGCCCACGCTACCGCCGCACGACATCAGTGCGTAATTTTGCTGAATGTAGGGGTAAGCGTGGAACGAAATCGCAGTCACGTCGTAGACGCCTTCTTGCGCCTGACGATTCAGCGTCTCAATGTCGCAAAGTGTGTGGCTGAACTTCAACCCTGGAACGCGAACCTTGTTCGTGGCCAGACCATAAAACATGAACGCGTCGTCGGAGTCCGGACTATGCGCCACGGTGATTTCGCGGACTGGAGAAGATACTGTACTCATAAGATTCCGAAATCCTGTTCTTTACTTCTCATGCTAGGAAAATGCTAAGAAGACTGTTTCTTACCCCAACGAGTGCCGACCGCAGCCGCCATCATGATCTTGATGACCTCCGCGAAAACGAACCAGTAAAGGCCGTATCGGACAGCCAGAGAAATGGAATGCGTGTACACCGCCAGCCAACTGAGGCCACCAGCGAAAAGCACCAGTTCCGCAACGAATGATGCCCACGCAGCCGCCACAAAACGACCGGAAGTGTTTTCGTACAGCCAGCCTGCGACAAACGCAACCAGAGGATAGGTCAGAAGAAATCCGCCGGTTGGACCGAAGAAATGAGCGATTCCGCCGCCCATGCTGAATACTGGCAGTCCTGACGCGCCTTCCGCGAGATAGAGCAGCAGCGCTGCGAATCCGCGACGAGAGCCGAGCGTCAACCCAACCGCCAGGACGCCGAAGTTTTGCAGCGTCAGAGGAACCGGGGTGAACGGGAGCGGCACGCTGATGCGGGCGCACAAAGCAACAAAAAGGCTGGCGCCAACCACGATGGCTGCCTGCTTCGCCCATTCCTGAGAGCGGCTTGGCTGGCCAAAAACTTCAGCGTTCATTTTTGAAATATCCAATCTGGACATAGCTTTCTTTCCCTTGTGGCGGAAGAGTCGGCGAATCAGGCCTCGGGCGACGAGTGGTCAAGGCCGTCCAGTTCCGCTTTGTGGGCCGCGGTGAGCTTCATTTGCCGCCGGACCCGCATGTAAATCGTCAGCGCAACCGACACGACCACTGCAGTACTGACTCCCAGGATGAGAAACCACCATAGCATCCGCACAACTCGTTAAGGATAGCAGATGGATGGCGGCAGAAATGATTTCCGCGGCAGCAGAAACGGATCACCCCAAAAGAATGCAAAAGGAAAGTCGCCCTAAGCCTTCTTCGCCGACTTAGCCATCGCCTTGAGACGATTCTCGATATTCTTGGAGACGCGCTCGAGATTCTTGCGAGCGGTCTTCGTTCTTGTGGCTACCTCTTCAATGTGCGAGAAGGCATTCGGATTGTTTGTCTTTTCGCGGAACTCTTTCAGATACGGTTGGACTTTCGCGAAGATAAAAAACATTTCACCGCTGCAACCGGGCTGCAGAAACAGTTCTTCGTTGAGCACGCCTTGCAAGACAAACGTGGCGGCCATATCCCAGTAGCCACCCACCTGCCGGATCCAATTGTTTTCCTGACTTCCAAAGGTGGACGCGATTTTGATCAGATCGTCCGCGCTCTGCGGCCAGAACTCCGTGGTGAACCAGCTTCTCGCCTTGCGCATCTCCGCTTCGCGGCGGAGGTCGTAGAGTTTCAAAATTAAGTGCGCGTCTTGCACGGTCGGTTTCTTCGCCATATTTTTCGCCTCGTTCCAGTGTCTTGAAGTATGTCTTTAAGTTCTATCTCGAAGTGTCTATGCTATCAGGCCTTCGCAGTCTCTACCGGACCCGCAACTTCACGCTCGTAATCGCATTCTTTATTAGGACAAGCGATCACGGTTCCGTCCTTACGAATCCGCTCGACGAGATATTCATGTCCGCAATCCGGACATTTCTCAGGTACGGGTTTCGCCGCCGAAGTGAACTTGCACTTCGGATAATTTCCACAGCCGTAGAAAGTGTTCCCCTTGCGCGCCCGTTTTTCAACCAGCTCGCCATCTTTGCACTCGGGACACTTCACGCCGATGAAGTTCTGCTTCACATATTTGCATTCGGGATATCCGCTGCAAGAAGTGAACTCACCGTAGCGCCCGTGCCGCAGGATCAAATTGCGTTTGCAAAGGGGGCAAGTTTCATCGAGCGGTATGTCTGGCACTTTCTTGCCTTGATCGAGCCGGCGCGTCGTTTTGCAATCGGGATATCCCGTGCAGGCCATGAACTGGCCAAAACGTCCGCGCTTCAGAACCATCACGCGGCCGCAGTTTTCGCAATACTCTTCCTGCGCCGTCTCCTGCACGTCGGCGGAATCGAGATCGGGCAGATTGATCGGATTCTCTTTCGTGAATTTGCAGGTATCCGGATTTTCTTTGTCGTAGGTGCTGCACGCGTAGAAAGAACCGTGCTTACCCCACTTGATCACGAGTGGCGAACCACAGAGTTCACATTTTTCGTCCGTCGGTTTCTCCATACGCTTGATGTTTTCCATGTGCTTCTCGGCGTATTTGAGATCCTTGGCAAACTTTTTGTAGAACTCGGTTAGCGCGTCGTTGCCCGTCTGCTTGCCTTCTTCGATTTCGTCCAATTCTTCTTCCAGACGGGCGGTGTATTGGAAGTCGAAAATATCTTTGAAGTTCTCGACCAGTAGATCCGTGACCACTAGTCCGATTTCTGTAGGCACGAACTTACCGCCGATTTTCTGCGCGTACATCCGCTCCTGTATCGTGCTCAGAATGGTGGCATAGGTCGAAGGACGTCCAATGCCGCGCTCTTCGAGCTCTTTCACCAGCGAAGCTTCGTTGAATCGCGGAGGCGGCTCGGTGAAATGCTGCTCTGGCAGCAACGACTTGAGCGTCAGCTTCTGCCCTGCTTCGAGCGGCGGCAGCTTGTGCTTTAGCTCTTCGTCTTCCTCATCTTTATTATCTTTGGACTCTTCGTAGACCTTGAGGAAGCCGTCGAACTTCATGACAGAACCGGTGACGCGGAACCAGAACACATCGCCGCCCGACTTTGCGTCGATGTCGACCGAGGTCTGGTCGAAGATGGCCGGATTCATTTGAGAAGCGATAAAGCGCTGCCAGATCAGCTTGTAAACCTTGAATTCATCTTCCTGCAGATACTGCTTAATTTGGTCGGGATGCCGCATCGCGGAAGTCGGGCGAATGGCCTCGTGAGCCCCCTGCGCATCTTTCTTATCCTTATATGTGTTGGGAGACTCGGGCAGATAGTTGGCGCCATACTCGCTCGTGACATACTCGCGAACTTCAGTGATCGCCTCGGGCGCTACCCGAGTCGAATCGGTTCGCATGTAGGTGATCAGGCCGACCTGACCCTCCTCACCAAGTTCGACACCTTCATAAAGGCGCTGCGCGATCATCATGGTGCGCTTTACGCTGAAACGCAGCTTGCGCGAGGAATCCTGTTGCAGTTTGCTGGTGGTAAATGGCGGAGTCGCATTACGGCGGCGCTCTTTCTTTTCGGCTGATCGAACGACCCAGTCCGCCTTCTCCAGCGATAACCGGATCTGTTCCGCTTGCTCCCCGTTCGTGACCTCGATCTTCTCTTCGCCCTTGCCGAGAAAACGCGCGTCAAATGCCGGAGGTTTACCGGCGGCAAGATTGGCGTCAATCGTCCAATACTCTTTTTTCTCGAAAGCTTTAATTTCGCGTTCGCGATCGACAATCAAGCGCAGCGCGACCGTCTGCACGCGTCCAGCGGAAAGGCCGCGCCGCACCTTATCCCATAAAAGAGGAGAAACCTGATATCCGACGATCCGGTCGAGCACACGGCGAGTCTGTTGCGCGTCGACCAGATTGCGATCGATGTCGCGAGGATGCTCGAAAGCCGCCTTCACCGCGCGCTGCGTGATTTCGTTAAAGGTGACGCGCCGAATGCGGGCGCCGTCTCCGACATCGTCAACTTTCGCTTTTGCGCCTTTCTTGCTTTTCTTTTTCTTGCCGTTCTCTTCCCCGAGTTCGTCGGCAAGATGGGCGGCGATCGCTTCACCTTCGCGGTCCGGATCGGGCGCAAGATAGATGTGGTCTGCGGAGAGCGCCAACTTCTTCAGCTTGGCCAGGACCTTTTCTTTTCCGGGAATGACAACGTACTCGGTTTCGAAATCGTTTTCGATATCGACGCCGAGATTGCTTTTGGGCAGGTCTTTCACGTGGCCGTAAGAAGCGTCCACGGTAAATCCCTTACCCAAATATTTCTGGATAGTTTTCGCCTTACCGGGCGATTCGACAATGACAAGACCTTTAGACAATGGTTCCTCAGTTTTCGTGGTATTGGGATTGAAGCTAGCACGAATGGCTGGTAGCTGTCAGCTATCAGACGTCAGCCCTCAGGTAAAGCGTTCGCTTTTCGCATTCGTGGCGACAAGATCTTCGTCTTCGCAGCGGCGCTCTACCCGGCCGTTTACCTGATGGCTGACGGCTGATACCTAAAAGCTCTTCACAAAATTCTTCCCCGGCAACTGCCGTATCTTTCCATTCAATTCCAGCTCAAACAATGCGGCGAAAATTTCCGAGGGCGACATTTCGTTTTCCAGCAACTCGACCAGTTGATCGATGTGAGTTGATTCGTCAGGCTTGATCAACTTCAGAATCTTTTTTTCGTGGGGCGCAGTGACTTCGTCCGGGAATAGAGATGCGGTTTCGGGTTCGGCGGATTCATTCCGCCCCGAACTCAGGGCCTCTTGGATATCCGTCGGAAGTTCCTCCCACACGTCCTCCCAGGTGGCGACGAGCTTCGCTCCCTGCTTGATTAACGTGTTTGGGCCCCATGAATTTTTGTTGGTTACGTTGCCGGGGACAGCGTAGACATCGCGGTTTTGTTCGAGCGCCAAACGCGAGGTGATGCGCGTGCCACTGTATTCGGCGGCTTCGACGACCAGGACGCCGGCCGACATGCCGCTGATGATGCGATTGCGGATCGGAAAATTTTGCGGAGTTGGCGGAGTTCCGACCGGAAACTCAGTGATGAGCGCGCCACCTAGAGCAATGATTTGTTCCGTGAGGCGCGTATTCTCCTTCGGATACATGATGTCAATTCCAGTGCCGAGCACAGCGACTGTCTTCCCCTTGCCTGCGACAGCGCCGCGATGCGAGGCCGTGTCAATGCCGCGTGCCAGCCCGCTGATGATCACCAGTCCGCGGATCGCCAGGTCAGTGGAAAGACGCTCAGCCATGCCGCTGCCATAGGGCGTCGGATGCCGCGTTCCGACTATCGCGATGCCGTGTTGGGCCAGGACCTCGACGCTCCCTTTAACAAATAAGACGATCGGCGGATCGTAAATTTCTTTTAGTCGAGGCGGATATTCAGGATCGCTCAGCGAAATGATCCGCGCGCGCGCCTCAGTCGCCTTCGCGCATTCCTGCTGCGCGAGTTCGAGCGACTTTCCCGTCGCAATCGATTGCGCGGACACGGCTCGCATTCCCGTGGCTTCGAGCTCGGTTAGGCTCGCCTGAAACACCCGCTCCGCGCTGCCGTAGTGTTCAATCAGCTTCTTGATGCGCGTGGGGCCGAGTCCTTGCGTCAGCGACAGAGCGAGCCAGTAAATTCCTTGCATCGAAGCAACGTTCGTAAGGTTCGCAACTGCAACCGCCACGCTTTCTTCATATAGCTTTGACATATCGCGCGACCCTAGCTTCTGGCTGAAACGCTGTCAAGGACGGAGCGCACATCAGTTTTGGTAGAATTCGTAAACTGATGAGCCGGTTAAAGATCTCGGCTATTTCCTACCTGAATACAGCTCCTCTCATGTGGGATTTTGAGCACGGAGATGCGAGCACTGACCTCAAGAGTGATGTTTCTTACACCATCCCTTCGGCCTGCGCCGAGGCCTTGCGTGCGAGAACTGCCGACATCGGCATCATTCCGGCAGCGGCCTTTGCTACCGTTCCCGAGCTCGTAGTCATTCCGGACGTCGCCATCGCCGCTCGCCGCGCGGTACGGTCGATTCTTTTGGTCAGCAAAATTCGACTCGACCAGTGGCCAGAAAAAATTCGCACCGTCGCGCTCGATACTTCTTCGATGACGTCGGTCGCGCTGGCCAAGATTCTGTTCGCAAAATGGCTGGGCGGACCGCGCGACTACACGCCGATGGCTCCCGATCTCGACGCCATGCTCAGCGCCTGCGATGCCGCCCTGATCATCGGAGATCCCGCCTTACAAATCGATCGCGCGCAATACTTCACGCTTGATCTGGCGGAAGAGTGGGTGGCGCGCACGGGGAAATCGTTCGTCTTCGCCTTCTGGGCGATTCGCGCGCAATCCCTCGAAGGGCGAGACAAAGCGGCGATCGCAAAGGCATTCCGAGAGTCCCGCGATCATGGCGTATCGCCAAAAAACCTCGAAGCCATCGCGCAGGAGTGGGCACCGCGTCTCGGCATCAGCATTGAAAGTATCCGCATCTACCTGACGCAAAACATCCATTACTATCTCGATCCTCCCTCTCTCGAGGGGCTTGCACTCTATTACCGCCTCGGCGCGGAAATTGGCGCGCTGCCATCAGCTCCAGCGCTCCGCTTCGTGTAACAGAGATTCATAATCCAAGGTCAGCCAATATCACACATCTGTCCCGTTTTCATCGATTTCCGGCCGATTCAAGACTTGTCAGAGCCTGTCAGAACCCGTCACTATGCTTTCTTGCGCGCCTGACGCAACATTTGAGTCCGGAAGTCTTTATGCCGCGTTTTTTTCGTTCAGGGAAGAAACCCGCCGATCGTCATAAAGAATTCTCCGTTCATCAGAGCTGGCGCGGATGCGAATTCGATATCCACTCGGTTGACACCCTGAAGGAGCTGCTGGCGAAGCGGACGCCCAACCGTTACCAACCGCTGGTGGCGCTTTTGCGAACCGCGCTCCGCCATCGCGTCATGATCATTGCCGATGGAAAAGAATGGCAGCGCACGCACGAGACCATCAACCCTGCGCTGCGAGCGGCGGCTTTGGCGAGCGACTATGGACCTCTGATCGTGGCCGTGGCCGAAGCGGCGTTCGCCAACATATCCCGTTCCTCGAAAAGCTCGCTTCCTGTTCAGCCGATCGAAATCGTGGTCGAGCCTCTTATGCGCAAGATCACCTTGAGCATTCTGGGACACCTGCTCTTTGGCCGCGCGCTCCATCTCGACGAGGCCGAATAGCTGGAAGCCACATTGACCCGAGCCACCGAGGGCGTGAGGCGCGGCATCCATCCGTGGATAAATGCGGGGTTGGGAGCGGTGTTTAATGCGTTGCATGTTGTCCGGCATCAGCCCGTGTTTCTTCCCAAGGCGCAGCGCAAGGCGATGGGAGAAATTCTGCGCTGGATCGGTGGGGCGATCGACGAGATCGATGAAAGAGGGCCGACAGCGCCACGTCCGCCGCTGCTCGCCGGTCTCGAAAGCCGATACTCCGAACTGAGCGCTCCTGAGAGGCGGCGCTGCATCGCCGCCGAGTTCGCCATGATGTTCATCGCGGGTATTGAAACGACCGCCTCGGCTCTGACCATGGCCATCGCAGAAATTGCGCGCGACCCTACGGTGCGCGAATTTGTGACGCGTGAAGCGCGCCAGCAGCCAGATCCGGAGTCCGCTGGTCGGGCGCCCAGTGCGGCGGTGCGCTTCCCGTCCATTCAGTACCCATATATTCATTGCGTCTTTCGCGAGACTCTTCGCCGCCACACGATTGTCCCGACGTTCTTGCGCGAGACGGAGAAGGAATACGAAGTTTGCCCGGTGACGGCGCAGACTGAGTCAACAAGTCCACAAGCGATAACTCCCGAATCCCGAGATGCGGTGCGTATTCCGCCCGGTTCAACGCTGCGATACCTGCCCGTTCAGGGGCACATGCGGCGTGGAGTGTGGACCGATCCCCATCGCTTCGACCCCAGCCGTTTCGCGCGGCCGCTTAATTCCGAACAAACCAGAAACTACATCCCATTTGGATTCGGGCCGCAACGTTGTCCGGGCCATGCCATAGCCACGGCAGAGTCCATCTTGATTCTGGCGACATTTTTCAAGAACTTTGATGTCGAAGTGAGAGATGCGCGGCGCGCAATCGCGATGGAACGAAACGCCGTCTTCACGAACCGGCCCGTGGGAATCACGGTTCGCGTCAGCCGCGCTTCCGCCACCGCTTGAGCGAAGTGCATTCTAGGAGCCCGCTTGTCGCCAAAATACATTCGAAGACTGATCAATCTCTGGCCGCCGCTGCTGTTTTCCGGAATTCGCGTCAGGAGCATTACGGAGGATTGGCGGCAAGTCGTGGTCGAACTGCATTTGACTTGGTGGAACCGGAACGCGGTCGGCACCATGTTCGGCGGAAGCCTGTTCGCTATGACCGATCCGTTTTATCCGCTGATGCTGCAACATAACCTTGGTCCGGAATACGTCGTTTGGGCGAAATCCGCAGCGATTGAATTCCTGTCACCCGGCCGCACCGTCGCGCGTGCGTCGTTCTCGCTTTCCGCCGATTCCGTCGCCGAAATCCGTTCCGCAACCGAGGACGGGGCAAAGTACGAGCCAGCATTTTCGGCCACTGTCTCCGATCTCGAGGGAAAGGTTATCGCCAGAGTCAACATGGTGATCTACGTCCGTCGCAAGCGCGCAAAACCTGGTGAGCCGCAGCTTTAGCGCGCAAGATAGCGGTGCGGTTGTTATTCGACTTGGCCTGCGGAAGATAGCTTTGATCCGGCATTTTTGAGTACCCTTTTTCTATACCTTTAGAATCATGCGGTTCGCGGAACATACCGCATTCTAAAGGACTTATATGGAAATACCGCAGCGAGTGGGACTTAGCGGCGTTTCTGCTATCGATCCTGCCACGGTTGGGGCTGAAATCGGCCCGTTACATTGTCAAATCGATTGTCAAGGAACCGACAAGGGTCGCCCAGGGAACGCCGAAGACGCGGCTATGCTGCCTTGGGTCGATTCTCATTATTGCGGACGTGGAGGAGTGTGTCTGTGACCAAGATCACACAGCGTTGGTAATGAGCGAAATGGGTTGAAGGGGGCGTTGATTGTTGTCTTCATGTTTCATCTGCATGTGAATGTTATGCGCCGCATTGACTTGCTCGAACGTCGCCCCTAATATGGTCGCGCACAGGACGAGCCCTTTTCATTGAACCGCCCAGAGCTGATCGGCCAGACCATCTCGCACTACCGAGTGATCGAAAAGATCGGCGGTGGCGGCATGGGTGTCGTCTACAAGGCTGAGGACAGCCGGCTCCATCGTTTTGTCGCCCTCAAGTTTCTACCCGACGACGTAGCCCGAGACCAACAAGCTCTCAACCGTTTTCAACGGGAAGCGCAAGCCGCGTCCGCGCTCAACCATCCGAATATTTGCACCATCTACGACATTGGCCAGGAAAACGGACAAGCCTTCATCGCCATGGAGTTTCTGGAGGGCGCGACCCTGAAGCACATGATCGAGGGGCGTCCGCTGAAGTTGGGGCAATTGCTCGATTTGGGAATTCAGATTTCAGATGCGCTCGACGCGGCGCACTCCGGCGGAATCGTTCACCGCGATATCAAGCCCGCAAATATCTTTGTTACGCAGCGCGGTCAAGCCAAAGTTCTTGATTTTGGATTGGCAAAACTTACTCCCCAAGGCAATCAGCCGGTAGACTCGTCCGCTGCCACGGTGGGATCGCCCGCCGTGGTCAGCGCCGATCAACTCACGACTCCCGGAACAGCGATGGGAACCATCGGCTACATGTCACCAGAGCAGGCGCGGGGCGAAGTGCTCGACGCGCGCACCGATCTGTTTTCGTTCGGAGTTGTGCTCTATGAAATGGCAACGGGCCGGCAGCCGTTTTCCGGAACAACATCGGCAGTCGTTTTTGAAGCAATTTTGAATCGAGTGCCATCTCCAGCGATCGAGTTGAATTCGGGATTGCCGCCGCAGATCGATGTGATCCTGAATAAAGCATTGGAAAAGGATCGGGAGTTGCGCAGTCAAAGTGCGGCGGAGATTCGAGCCGATCTCAAACGTCTGAAGCGTGATACGGATTCTCGAGCCGGACTTAGAAGCAGCACCGCCGTACCCATCGTTAGGGAACTTCCACTTACCGACCAGAAGAGTGAAGCGAGAGGCCAAGCGGCGACTGAAGTACGGAAAAATCGTTTGCTGCCGCTGCTAATCGCCTGCGGCTTTCTACTGACGCTGGCGGCGGGATTATGGGCAGGTAAACATTTCTGGGGATCTTCCGCCGCGAGTGCGCCGCTGTATCACGAAATCACTTTCCGCCGCGGTGAGATCCGCTCCGCTCGCTTCGCGCCCGACGGGCAAACGATTTTGTACAGTGCCGCTTGGCAAGGCAATCCGGTTGAAACATTCTCGGCGCGACAGGGCATGGTGGAATCGCGTTCTTTGGGATTAGGCCGTGCCGAACTTCTAGCCATTTCGTCCAAGGGCGAGATGGCACTTTCGCTGGGCAGCCATCCGGTTGGAACCTGGATCAACGTCGGCACACTGGCCCGAGCACCCTTGGCTGGTGGCGCTCCGCGACCGGTTCTTGAAGATGTCGAATGGGCCGATTGGTCTCCCGACGGAAATAGCCTGGCGGTTGTGCGCAACGTAAACGGACGCGACCGGCTCGAATATCCGATCGGCAAAGTTCTCTACGAAACCAGCGGCGGCTGGATCAGCTATCCGCGAGTTTCTCCCAAGGGCGACGTCGTCGCCTTTATGGACCATCCCAACCAGGGAGACGATGGCGGTTCGGTTGCCGTCGTAGACGCTTCCGGCAAGAAGACTGAACTCACGCGGGTGTGGTACGGAACGCAGGGGCTCGCATGGTCGCCCGATGGCAACGAGGTCTGGTTCACCGCCAGCGAATTGGGATTGTTTCATTACATCACCGCCGTCACGCTGAACGGAAAGCAGCGATTAGTCACACGCGTTCCCGGCTCTCTGGTAATGTTCGACATCTGGCGCGATGGACGCGTGCTGCTGGCGCGTGCCGACCGCCGGCGCGAAGTTATGTCTCTGAGCGGAGACGCGACCAAAGAACGCGACCTTTCGTGGCTCGACTACTCGTATCCGGCTGATCTTTCTGCCGACGGCAAACTTCTTCTCTTTGACGAAGAAGGCATTGGCGGAGGCGTGCAATACGGAGATGTGCAGGATCTGACTTACGCGGTTTACATTCGCGCCACCGATGGCGCACCGGCGATTCGCCTCGGAGAAGGTGGCGCTGCCGCTCTTTCGCCGGATCAAAAATGGGTAATCATCGCGACACCAAATTCACCGGCGCAGTTGCGGTTGCTGCCCACGGGAGCCGGTGAAACGCAATCGCTGACCAGCGACACGATTAATCATCAATGGGCACGATGGTTTCCAGACGGCAAACACTTTGTTTTTTCTGGAAATGAATCGGGTCGCGGCGTGCGACTCTACGCTCAGGATGTTTCCGGCGGAAAACCGAAGGCGATTTCTCCCGAGGGAGTCGACGCCCAGTCATTTGCCATCTCACCCGATGGACAATCTGTCGTCGGTATTGGCCCTGACCAAAAAGGCTACTTGTTTTCTCCGACTGGAGGCGATCCGCGACCAATTAACGGCATGGAGCCCGGAGACGTCCCGATCAACTGGAATCAGGACGCCCGCTCGATTTATCTTTACCGCACCGGTGAGGTTCCGGCCAAAGTCTATCGACTCGATTTAGCGACGGGAAAGAAAACCGTGTGGAAGCAGATCGCTCCGCTCGATCCTACAGGCGTCTCCACCATTGGGCCCATTCTGATGACTCCGGATGGCAAAACTTACGTTTATGGTTTTCACCGAACTCTTGGAGACCTGTATTTGGTGGAAGGTCTGAAGTAGTTCCCCGCACTCTCAGCATTCCTTATTCGCTATTCGTTGCATTTGCCAACAATCAGAGTGATGTCGTCATTCTGCTCGTCGGGACTGAACTTCTGCACTTCATCCACGATGGCTGAAAGCAAATCCTGCGAAGACAATTTGCGATGGCGACGTAATGTATCGGTTAAGCGCTGTTCGCCGAAGTCTTCTCCCGAGGAGTTGAATGCTTCGGTGACTCCGTCGGTGTAGAAAGCGATGGTATCGCCGGCGAGAAGCGAGCATTCTCCGATCGAGCAATCCCATTCTTTGAAAAGGCCAATCACGGTGCAAGTGGAGTTAAGGCGTTCCACGGTGTCATTACTGTGCAGCACGAGCGCAGGCAGATGCCCACAATTGACATAACGCAGGTGACGCGCCCGGTCATCGTATTCGGCGAAGAACAGCGTCGCGTAGGCGTCATCGGCGGTATTTTCAAAGAACAACTGATTGACCGAACGCAGCAACAGATCTGGCTCGCGACAAGTGACGGTGCACTGGCTGCGCAGATTCGCCTGCAAATTCGCCATTAGAAGCGCGGCGGCAATTCCCTTGCCGGCGATATCGCCCAGCACAAACCCGATGCGCTCGTCTCCGAGATGCAGAAAGTCGTAATAATCTCCGCCGACTTGACGAGCCTGAATGCAAACGCCGGAGTAGTCCAATGTTCGGAGTGGAGGGAAATTTTGCGGGAAGAGCCGCGCCTGTACCTGTTTGGCGATGGCAAGTTCGTGACTAGCGCGGCGTTCGGATTCGAGCTTATCGGCCTCGGCGCGCCGCTGCGCTTCGACACCCTGCGTCATCTCGTCGAAGCTCACTAGCGCGAAGGTGTTCTTGTCGATGTCTTCGAAGCGAGTGAAGACTCCGCCCCAAATTGGCTTCTGCTTGCCGAGGAGGAGTGAGGTTGCCTTCGCCTGATCGTCCGACGCTTGATTGGGTTTAATTCGCCGCAAACGAGGAACTTGACCGAAGTGCACGCCACGCCGCCTCCACTCGGTGTAGGTGGCGACAACATCTTCGGCTACGAACGTCACTCCAGTGGGTCGTCCGATTAGTTTGTACTGCTCGGAGTCCGCGGACGGTGCGATCAGCGTGAGCACCGCCGTGCCGTCTGGAGGCGAGACGCCAACCGAGCGTTGCCCCGTCTGCAGACGCACATCGAAGGCAAGACTGAATCCGAGCTGATCGACGTAGAAGCGCAGGCTCTGATCCTGGTCGCGAACGAAAACGTTCACGGCATGAACGCGGAGATAGGAGGACGCGCGACCCTCGGGCGCTGTCGGGCTATCCGCCGACCGATCCGCCGCATCGAGTGAAGGAGAGCTGGCCATGCCCGCCTATTATAAGAGCGCGAAACGTTCCGGGTAGCTCTGCGGAGGTGGCACTACAGTTTTGTGTACAAACCAGCGAGGGTGAGCCAAAATTGATTGTGCGCAAACTGAGAAGGATCGGGCGGTGACCGGCAAAGCTCGTGTGTTGGGCGGATTCGCGGCTGGTCTGGTTGCCGTCGGTTTGCTGGCTATCGCGGGCGCTGCCCAGGCTCCCGCGCCAGTTGCGCCTGCGCCGACTTTCACTAAGGAAGTGGCGCCGATCCTGTTCAAGCATTGCGCAAATTGTCATCGAGCCGGTCAGATCGGATCGGCGATCTCGCTGTTGTCGTACGACGCCGCTCGGCCGTGGGCGGACTCGATCAAGCAACAGGTGGCGCAGCGAAAGATGCCGCCGTGGCCGGCAGATCCCGACCGCAGCGTGAAGTTTCGCAACGACCCGCGACTTAGCCAAGCGGAAATCGACACCGTCGTCGCATGGGTAAATGCGGGCGCGCCCAAGGGCAACGACGCCGATCTGCCGCCGCTGCCGAAATTTCCCGAAGGCTGGCTGAATCCTAACGGAACTCCGCCGGACGTTGTGATTTCGATGCCGGAGTTTGATGTTCCGGCGCATGGGGAAATTCCTTACCTTCGACACCTGGCCAAACTGCCTTTCACCGATGACAAGTGGGTCACCGCGATGCAAGTGCTACCGGGAAACGGCGCCGTGGTGCATCACATGGCGATTACTGAGGTGGCACTGGCGGATGGGGTGACGCCGGAAAATATCGACAAACTGCAACAGGTCGCGCGCAAGCTGGGATTTCCCAATGGTCTGAACTCAACTCGTTTTGCGGTTCCGGGGCCGGGGAATTCGGCCGTGCACGACATGCTCGGAGTTTATACGCCGGGGACGACGTTTGAGAGCTATGACGGCAGTGCCAAGTTGCTGCGCGGCGGCAACAACTTTTATCTGAATTTCAACATTCACTATCAGGCGATCGGGCAGCCGGAAAAAGATCAGACCAGGGTTGGCTTCTGGTTCCGGGCCGATCCGCCGAAGCGGCAATTGTTTCGCGTTCCGGCCTCGGGAGAGACAATTATTGCCGATGGCAAGCAGTTGCTATCCGACGCTCCGGGGGAAAAAGCCGAGGGCACAACGGTAGCGATTCCGCCGATTCCGGCCGGTGCGGAAAATTATGAAGTGGTGGGAGTGACGGCTTACACGGATCCGGTCACGATTTACCAGCTCCAGCCGCACGCCCATTTGCGCGGGAAGGATTTCACGTATGCGGCGGTGTATCCCGACGGGCGCGAGGTCACGCTGCTTACTGTTCCGAAATATGATTTTCACTGGCAGATGGCTTACGAACTGGAGACGCCTCTGAAACTTCCGGCTGGCAGCAAGTTGATTGTCACGGCCCACTACGACAATTCGTTGAAGAACGAACATTTGCTTCACCATCACGGAAGCGACGCTTCCGATTCGACGCATGGCGCCGGTTCTGAAAAGGAAGTTCACTTTCGTGAAGAAAATCAGAGTTGGGACGAGATGTTTACTCCGTTTATCCAATACACGATTGATGATCAGGACCTGAGCAAGGCTGGCCAAGTTTCGACGCAAAAAGCGCCTGACGCGCTGAATGACGCTTTGAATATCGTGGAAGTCGTCGGGTGCTTAGATCAAACATCGTCTGGCACGTGGACGTTGAATAAGGCGACCGATGCAACCGTTTCGAAGACTCAGGGCACGTCGGCGGCGGAGCTAAAGGAAGCGGCACAACTACCGTCGGGGAGTCAACGGTACGAAATTCTGGGCGCGGCTGTTTTCAATCCTGCGGCTCTAAAAGGAGCGCGGGTGGCCGCGAAAGGCGTGCTGATTCATGACGCCGCAGTCAACCGCCTGAATGTAACTTCTCTGCAAACGGTTGCAGCGACGTGTTTCTAGCGGTCGGCCGCGTCTCGCAACATTGCATCTAATCGGCGGAATCTGTGCTCCAATAACTGAATGATGCCCGCGCTCGCCACTATCCTGCAGGTCACCAACAAGAGTGCCGTGCGCTGGCTGATCCATCTTGGAGGCCCTGGCCTGATCTTGCTTGGGCTGGCCGACAATTCGATTATTCCGCTGCCCGGGAGCGTGGACGTCATCACCATTTTGCTGGCGGCTCATCATCGCGAACCGTGGTTCTACTACGCATTCATGGCCACTGCGGGAGCGGTTCTTGGTGGCTACATTACGTATCGCATGGCGCGCAAGGGCGGCAAAGAAACGTTGGAGAAGAGGTTTTCTGCGAAGAAAGTAAAGCGCGTCTATGCAATTTTTGAACGCTGGGGATTCGCGTCGGTTGCGATTCCGGCGATTCTGCCGCCGCCGTTTCCGATCGTGCCTATGCTGCTGGCGGCTGGCGCGATGCAGTATCCAACGAAGAAATTTCTTACTGCGCTGGCGGTGGGGCGCGGCATTCGTTACACCATTCTGGCTTATCTCGGATTCCATTACGGACGCAGCATCGTGAAGTTCTTCGACATTTATTACTGGCCGGTACTTGGGATCCTGGTCGCATTTTCGGTTATGGGCGCTCTCTATGGTTTGTATGAATACAAACGTCGACAGCGAGCGCGAGCGTCCGAAAGTTCCACGGGCGAAGCCGCAGGTTCGTCGCAGAACCGCCTAGATGTGCGTCGCCATCGGCTAAAATAGATTGAGGAGCAGCAGAAGATGTCATTAACCAAACAGCAAGCGTTGGAGATGTTTCGGTCCGATGACCTGATCGGGATTGGCATGGAAGCGGACGCGGTCCGCCGCAAGAAGCATCCCGAAGGCACGGTGACCTACATCATCGACCGCAACATCAACTACACCAACTTCTGCACCGAATATTGCACCTTCTGCGCGTTTTATCGTCCGCTAAAAGGACCGGCGGCGAAGGAAGGGTACATCCTCGAATTCGAAACCATTTACGACAAAATTCGCGAGACCGTCGAACTGGGCGGCACTGGAGTGCTGATGCAGGGCGGTCTGCATCCCGATCTGAAGATTGACTGGCACGAACGCATGCTCAGCGGCATCAAGCAGCGCTTCCCGAAGATTCATCTTCATTGTTACTCCGCATCCGAAATTCTGGCGATCGCCGAATACAGCAATCTCACGCTCCGCGACACGATTGCGCGGCTGCGCGATGCAGGTCTGGATTCGATCCCCGGCGGCGGAGCGGAAATTCTTGATGACGAAGTCCGCTTCAAGATCGCGCGCCTAAAGTGTCTGACTGCCGACTGGCTGGAAGTCCATCGCACCGCGCATAAACTCGGCATGCGCACCACCGCGACCATGATGTTCGGCGTCGGCGAAACGATCGAACACCGGATCAACCACTTTCAGGTGCTCTACGATCTGCAGCAGGAAACGGGCGGATTCACTGCGTTCATCCCGTGGAGTTTTCAGCCGCAGCATACCGCACTCGGCGGTCGCCGCTGGGATGAGGCAACTGCGGTCGAATACTTGAAAGTGCTGGCGATCTCGCGGATTTATCTTTCGAATTTCCTGAACGTGCAATCGAGTTGGGTCACCCAGGGATTGAAGGTCTGCCAGATGGGCCTCCGCTTCGGCGGCAACGACGTTGGCTCCGTCATGCTCGAGGAGAACGTTGTCCGCGCTGCAGGCGTCACGAACTGCACAACCGAAGAAGAGTTGCGGCGCATCATACGGGATGCGGGTTTCCGTCCGGCACAGCGGGATACGCTGTACCGGCAGTACTTTCTGAATTGATGCTTTCCGAATTGAAGTGAAGCGCTCACTCGCCTTCGTCTTTTTCTTCCTCAGCGCAAGTTTGTGCGCGACCGCGCAACAGCCCTCTCCCGCAGCCAAACCTTCCTCGATCACAGGGACCGTGATTAAGGAGCCAGGCAGCGAGCCCCTCAAAAAAGTCCTGGTTCAAGTGATCGCGGAAAACCAGAAAGAGGGTGGGAACTACACCGCATCGACTGACGCTGACGGCCGTTTCCTCATCGACAACGTGCAGCCTGGGCGCTACCGGGTGTTCCTCGAGCGGACTGGGTTTGTCGGAGTGAATGAGCGCGGTCTTCCGGCCGATACCAACATTTTTACCGTGCAGTCCGGACAAGCTGTGGATGCCCTAGTCTTTCGTATGCTGCCTACCGCGATTATCAGCGGCCGTGTCACGGATGAAGACGGCGACCCACTGCCTGGCGTTAGCGTGCTGGCGCAAAAGAAAAAGCCCGGCGGAGCAGGCCGCGAGAACGTCGCATCCGTAACTACCAACGATCTGGGCGAATACCGCCTCTCTGGTTTGTTCACGGGACAGTATTGGATTGTCGCCATTCCCCAACCCGACTTCCGCGATTATGCGCCGATGAAGAAGTCTCAGGCTGCCGATCAGGGCGCAAACGAAGATGGCAGCCAGCCAGAGACGCGCTATCTCACAACTTACTACCCAGGCACGTACGACATCGCGCAGGCCTCAGCAGTGGCAGTGAAAGCGGCGGATGAAGTGCCGGTGAACTTCACTCTGATACCGGCAAGAACCTATCGCGTTCGCGGAATTATCACCGGCATCGCAGCGGGTCAAAAGCCGTCCGTGGAATTGTTCTCCAAGACGGGAGATGCTTATCGAGCTAACTCGACCGAAATCGGCGCCGACGGCCAGTTCGAGGTACGGGGTGTCGGTCCGGGATCGTATACCCTGAGGGCGTCGGCGGGTACCGATTCGCAAACGATGACGGCGCGGCAGGACATTACCGTCGTCGCCGGCGACGTCGATGGTGTGAAGCTTGTTCCGCAGCGCTCTTTCACTATCTCTGGCCTTCTCTCGATTGAGGGCAAGGAAGATGTCACCCGCTATTCACCCGTACTTCGTCCGGCTGAGATGACGGAAGACGCCGGATTATTCCTGTCTCGGGATCTCTCTTCGATAAACGCCAGTGTGGATCGGATCGGCAACTTTTCGTGGAAAAATGTCGACCCCGGCAACTACGTCGTCCAGATCTTCGGAGGTAGTGGCCAACCATTCTTCCTGAAATCCGCCACCATCGGTGGACAAGACATCTTGGGCGGATTCACGGCGAGCGGACCCGCCGGGCTCAATTTGATCGTGAGCACGCTCGGCGGCATGATCGAGGGGACCGTGGCTGCGAAAGAAAAAGATGTGGATGACCCACATCCGGTTCCGAACGCCACGGTAGTGGCTGTTCCTGAAGAGAAATATCGCAAGCTTCCCGATCGATTCCTTTTCGGAACAACCGATCAGCAAGGGCATTTCGCATTCGCGGAGTCGCTCCCGGCACCTACACGCTCTATTCCTGGCTGGACCTGGAAGATAGTGTCTGGCACGACCCGAATTTTTTGAGGTCACAGGAAGCGAATGGCGTATCAGTAAAAGTCGAGGAAGGTTCGGATCAAAAGGTCGAACTGAAGCCAAGTCCAGTAGATCCGGAGTGGCGCTGAAATCGTCCAACGCCCAGCGTCCGACGACGAGCGCCCCTTCGGTTACAATACCAGCACTGCGGTTGTTCCCTTTTCATGCATTTGACACTCACTTCTTCCCCGCTTTTCCTCGCCATGTTTGCGTCCAAGGGCTTGGGGCCTTATCTTCGCCAGCATTTTCTGGACAAGACCTTCGTCGGCCTTTACCAGATCAATGCCTTTGACCTGGCGTTGCTGATTCCCTATTTCGTCGTCCTCATTATTCTGGCGGCATACGGCGGACACCGGTATTGGATGGTCTATCTTTATTACAAGAACAAGAAGAACAAGACGACCGAGCCGCCGGGACATTTTGAAACCCTTCCCCGGGTGACGGTGCAGTTGCCGATTTTCAACGAGCAATATGTCGTAGATAGACTGCTCGACGCGGTGTGCCGGCTGGAGTATCCGCAGGATAAGCTCGACATCCAACTGCTCGACGATTCGACCGACGAAACCGTCGAGGTAGCGCGCCTTTTGGTCGAACGCTACGCGGCGCTGGGACATCCTGTCGAATATATCCATCGCGACAATCGCGAAGGCTACAAGGCGGGCGCTTTGGCCGAAGGATTGAAAACCGCGAAGGGCGAGTTCATTGCCATCTTTGACGCCGATTTTGTTCCGCCTCCCGATTTTTTGCTGAAGTGCATTCACCATTTCACCGATCCAAAAATCGGAATGGTGCAAACCCGCTGGACGCACATCAACCGCAACTATTCGCTGTTGACGCAGGTCGAAGCGATACTGCTCGACGGCCATTTTGTGCTGGAGCACTCCGCACGATCGCGCAGCGGAGTCTTCTTTAATTTCAACGGAACAGCTGGCATGTGGCGGCGCAGCGCAATCGACGAAGCGGGCGGTTGGGAGCATGACACGCTCACCGAGGACACCGATCTTTCCTATCGCGCTCAGCTTAAGGGATGGAAGTTTGTTTATCTGCAAGACGTGGAGTGCCCCGCTGAATTGCCGGTGGAAATGACGGCGTTCAAAACACAACAGGCACGCTGGGCGAAGGGATTGATTCAAGTCTCGAAGAAGATTTTGCCGAGAGTGCTATCGAGTGACGTGCCGCGAGCCGTGAAAGTCGAAGCCTTTTATCACCTGACGGCGAATCTCAGCTATCCACTGATGATCGTGCTCTCCGTTTTGTTGATGCCGGCCATGATCATCCGCTTTTATCAGGGATGGTTTCAGATGCTGTACATCGATCTGCCTCTATTCATGGCGTCGACATTCTCGATTTCCAGTTTTTATCTCGTCTCGCAAAAAGAATTATTCCCAAAAACCTGGCCTCGATCGCTGCTCTATCTGCCCTTACTGATGTCGTTAGGAATCGGATTGACGATCACAAATACGCGTGCGGTTCTGGAAGCGCTGGTGGGCAAGCAGACGGCTTTCGCGCGAACTCCCAAATACCGCGTGTCTTCGAAGAAAGACAAAATTCAGGGAGCGAAATACCGCAAACGGCTGGGATGGATTCCCTGGATCGAACTGCTGATCGGAACTTATTTCGCGCTGGCCGTCTTTTACGCCATCGACAACGAAAATTATTTCACGGTCCCGTTTCTCTTGCTGTTTGTAGTCGGCTATTGGTGTACGGGTCTTATGTCGTTGCTGCAAGGCCGCTTTGCCGGACTCTCGGTAGGCTCCGAAACCCACAGCAAGCCCTTCCCGGTTGGAGTCTAGTTCGAAGTTTAGAAAGATCCTGTGGTGCTGGGAAGATCGTGTGGTGACGGGCCTCAGGCCCGTCTCAGCGTGATGCCGTGTCGGAGGGAAACTTGAAATCGACGTTAATCCGGATCTCGTTCTTCACCGGCTTTCCGTCAAGTTCGAAAGGCTGGTAGCGCCACAACCTCACCGCCTCGACCGCGGATTGCGCCAGGGTTGCCGGACCCTGAACAACTTTGACCGAACGCACACTGCCATCTTCCATAATCACTGCGGCCAGAACGACCGTGCCCTCGATGTGCGAGCGTCGAGCCTGCGCGGGGTAAACAGGTGCCACGCGGTGGATGAGTTGTCCGCCCGAAACTCCTTGCGACACTGAAACAGGGGGTTGAGCGGGGGATTCGGGTAACGAGGCCTTCGCGGTGAGGACTTCATCCGACGGGGGTCGGGTTGGCGTGGGTTGACTTAGGATGGACTGACTTCCGGACGCGGGAGCGGCCGAAGGCTTCTCCACTGGAGAATCGGCATCGATGTTTCGATGCGGAGGGTTAGCTTCCGCGGCAACCTTATCGGCAACATCAGCCAGCAAAGGCGCTCGATCCTTCTGCGATTTCTTCACCGGAAGCGCTTCTACCTTCGACGCAAACTTCACGGCAGATCCGGCAGACGGCTTGCCGGTGGATGAGAAGAGGGTTTCTCCGCCCGGATTTGGCTTCCAGACCGGATCGTTATCACGCGCCTGCTTGACCGGACTGGACTTGTCGGGAGCGGGAGAACGATCGTCCGGAGAATGACTATCCAGAGAATGACCGTCGGGAAAGTTTTCCGGGAAATGTGCGGCAGCGCGATTCACGTCCGCCATGCTAATCGGAGCCGAACTAGCCGCCTGAGCTCTGCCGTCGCCGCCGTCTGCGCCACGCCAGCCTAGCCAGATCACCAAAGCAACCAGCGAGATCGCCGCCAGTCCAATAACGCCCGAAACCACAGGTCTCGATCGAGACCCGACGAAAGCAAGAGCCACATCTCCCACTCGATCTGACGCCGGCAGCAGGCCCCCAGATTGCGGTTTCGCCATCGCAGATAAAGCCTTCGACGGGGATGAGGAGGCTCCATGCGGCTGCGATGCGCGCGCGCGCTCCGCCAGCGCTGCCAGCTGCTGGAGAAGCGCCAGATGTTGTTCGCTGAAGGCGGCGGGCTGAGTCGAAAATACTTCCAGAATCCCGTTGATGCCTCGCCATCCCTGCACCGGCAAGACGGCGATCGAGCGCAAACCAAAGCTGCGGCAGACCTCGATATCGACCAGCGTATCGGTCTCGGTATCTACACAGTTCTGAATCTTTTCTGAGCGCAGGCACTCGCCCGAAATCCCGGTCTCCGCGCTTAGTCTCGCGCCCAGAGGAGGAGCGGTGTCGCCACTTCGCGCGCGGCACATCATGGCGCCGTCTTTCCACATCGCGATCGCTGCACCGGAGGCGCCAGTCAGCTTGCGGGCCGCATCAGCGATCATTTCCAGCATTGGATCGAGACGGTGATCCCCCGACGCAACCAGTTCTTTGAGCGACGATAGGGTCGCATTGTCGTCGGAATTTGCAGCCGAGGGTTCCAAAGGTGAAGAACCGCGCTCCCCAGAACTAAGTGTTTTACCGGGGCGAAAAGCTTTGGACTGGGGCACTACCACGGGATCTCTTTCAGTATGTAAGTTGCCGGGCAAATCCGGTAGAACGCAAGCGGCGCGGGCGATTTGGCCGAAGTATGAGCCAACGAATCGTCTCTGTCAAGGGAAGTCGTCGGGCGGTGGCGGTCAGTTTCAATCTGCCGATTATTCGCAATTCACCAGGGCATAGGAGGAGATCTGCCTCAAACCCTGATCGAGACTTCAAGCCCTCTGGGAGGGGTGGTCCTCGATCTCAAAAATGACCTTTAGACGCAATTAAGACTACAAGTTACGCGACCGCCGGCCGCGTTTTTCGCACCAAACTAACCAACAACTCGCTGCCGGGAGCGATGCTAGGCTGATTAGGCTCTGGTTTCTCGCATGTACCTCCGCACGAGGCATTGCAGGGAAACAATTTCAAGAAAATTCTAAGAACAGTCGAAGCGTTGACGGATCTTGGCCCCGAACTAACGGCGGACCGCGACTTCCGCCAAACCGCTCGGACCATGCTGGCCGCCGTGATGGAGGCGGCGGGAGCACGCGAAGGCGTTTTATTTTCGTTTGGCGAGCGGCCTTCCCTTCTCACTTCCATCGATGCGCAAGGATTCGCCCTGCTTCCGGAACCGTCTCTGATTCCGTTGCTTCCTCGCCACGTCCATACTCTGACTGCCGCCGCGGGTCCGGTGTTGCTGAACAGTTCCACCTCCGATGTTTTTCTGAGTTCGAATGGCAACGTCGCTCCCGAGCTTTTCAAGTGCATTTGCGCTCTGAAAGTAAGAGGCAAGCTGGCGGGAGTGCTCGCCCTGGGACGTCGGCCGGGCGATGCGATGTATGAAGAAGAGTCACTCGAAGCGTTGCAGATGCTGAGTCACTACGTTTCGTTGGCTATTCAAAATCACACCCTCGGACAAACCCTGGCGCACCGAGTTTCGGAGAATCTGCGGCTGCTGGCGTCCCTGCATGGGTTTTACGACAATGCCCTCGAATCCTTCGCGGCCGCCATCGATGTGAAACACGTCAACATTCATGGACACTCCCTGCGGGTCGGCCGTTATGCCCAAGCGATCGGCGAAGCCATGGGCATGGACCCCAGCGAGGTCGCCTCCCTTCGGTCGGCTGGCTATCTGCACGATATTGGCAAAGTGGCGGTCGATAAGCGGCTATTCGAGAAGGCTTCCAAGCTCGACGCGGAAGAATACCGGGAGATGCGGGATCACACTGTCGTGGGACATCAGATCGTGAGCAATGTGCAATTTCCATGGCCGCAGATTCCGGAAATTGTGCGCTGGCATCACGAACGTAGCGATGGATCGGGCTATCCCGACGGCCTGCGCGGCGATGAAATGCCGCAACCGGTTCGCGTCGTCGCCCTGGCCGATAGCTTCGACGCAATGACCAGCGAGCGCCCGTATCGCCAACGCTTGTCCATCGGAGCGGCGCTTCAGGAACTCATTCGCATGGCTCCACAAAAATATGACCCCCACGCCCTGCAAGCTCTGCTGATTCAAGTGCGGCGCGACGCGATCGGAACCAACCGTGTCCCAATTCTTGAACCGGACGTGATGAACCTTTCGGCAGCGGACGTCGATCAACTGGCCTCTACCCTGCAGCACCGCGTGACCCAGAACAAAATCATTCTGTCCTAACCTCTTTTCCAGCGTCAGAACCCGGACTTCGGTTCTTCCCGGTGTAAAATCGCAGGCTAGTCCGTTTAGCGTGTCGTTTTGTTTCCTGAGCAGGATGTAAACTTGAACCGGGCCAGATGTATCTAATTGGCATCGGCTTCATCTAAATCAACACCCAGTAACCGAAAGACCAGGACGATCTAAGCCGACTTGCAAGGAGAGATTCGATGGCTGTCAGTGACCAGTCTATCGCCGCCACCGGTACGCAACTCGATCAGTTGTGTATAAACACGATTCGCACTTTATCGATGGATGCGGTACAGAAGGCGAATTCCGGCCACCCTGGTACGCCAATGGCGCTGGCCCCGGTGGCCTATTGCCTATGGCAGCAATTCCTGAACTACGACCCTGCCGACCCCATCTGGCCGAATCGCGACCGCTTTATTCTTTCCAACGGACACGCCTCCATGCTGCTGTATTCGCTCATATATCTGGCGGGCATTCGAGAAGCGACTCGCGACGGTAAGATTCTTTCCGCGCCGTCGCTGACGTTGGAAGACATCAGGAATTTCCGGCAACTCGACAGCAAAACGCCCGGCCACCCCGAATATGGATTGACTACCGGCGTCGAGACCACCACTGGACCACTCGGCCAAGGCGTGGCTAACAGTGTGGGATTTGCCATCGCGGAACGATGGCTGGCGCAACATTTTAACCGTCCAGGATTTGAAATCTTCAACTACAACATTTGGACGTTCTGCGGCGACGGCGACATGATGGAAGGAATTTCTTCCGAAGCAGCTTCCACCGCCGGCCACCTGAAGCTCTCGAACCTCTGCTGGATTTACGACAACAATCACATCACCATCGAGGGCAATACCAATCTTGCTTACGACGAGGATGTGGCCGCTCGTTTCCTGGCCTATGGTTGGGATGTCCAGCACGTTCACGATGCGAACGACCTGGTCGCGCTGGCCGCCGCCTATAAGCACGCGCTAGGAGTTACTGATCGTCCCAAACTCATCATCGTCGACAGCCACATCGGCTATGGATCGCCGCATCGGCAGGACACGAAAGAGGCTCATGGCGAAGCGCTCGGCGAAGAAGAGATAAAGCTGACGAAGCGCTTTTACGGCTGGCCCGAAGATGCCAAGTTCCTCGTTCCTGACGGCGTGCAGCAGAACTTCACCGACGTGATGGGGAAACGTGGAAAACAACTGAGCAGCCAGTGGAATGCGCTTTACGCGAAGTACAGTGCGCAATATCCAGACTTGGCGGCGGAATACGAGCGCATGAAGCTTCATCAACCCGCTCAAGGCTGGGACAAAGAAATGCCGACCTTCCCGGCGGACGCCAAGGGGCTGGCTACCCGCGATTCCTCTTCCAAAGTGCTCAACGCCATCGCGAAGAATCATCCCTGGCTCATGGGCGGAGCGGCCGACCTGTATCCATCGACCAAAACGCGGTTGACCTTTGACGGCGCAGGCGATTTCGAAGCGAACAATTACAACGCACGGAACTTCCATTTCGGCATTCGTGAACATTCTATGGGAGCGATTGTCAATGGCATGATGCTGTCCGACATTCGTGCCTACGGCTCAACTTTCTTCATTTTCTGTGAGTATATGAAGATGCCGATCCGGCTCTCGGCCATCATGGAAATTCCGTCGATCTGGATTTTCACCCACGATTCGATCGGCGTTGGCGAAGACGGCCCTACGCACCAGCCGGTTGAGCAACTAGCTACCATGCGGGCTATACCCGGCCTCATGACGCTTCGTCCCGCGGATGCGAACGAAGTTGTCGAGTCCTGGAAGATCATTATGGCTCTGAAAAAAGAGCCGGCAGTGCTGGTGCTCACGCGGCAGGCTCTGCCTACATTCGACCGGACCAAATACGCGCCGGCAGCCGGCGTAGCACGTGGAGCTTACATTTTGGCCGATGCCGAAGGCGGCAAGCCGCAGGTCATCCTGCTGGCCACAGGGAGCGAAGTGTATCTCTGCATCGATGCCTACGAGAAATTGAAAGGCGAAGGCATAAAGGCGCGCGTTGTCAGTATGCCTTCGTGGGATTTGTTCGAACATCAGGACCAGAGCTATCGCGATCAAGTGCTTCCGCCCGACATCACGGCGCGAGTCGCAGTCGAACAAGCTTCCACCTTCGGATGGGCGCAATACACAGGGCCGAAGGGCCGGATCATCGGTATGCACGGCTACGGTGCATCCGCTCCGCTGAAAGATCTGCAGAAGAAGTTTGGCTTCACGGTGGACGCGGTGGTGAAAGCCGCGCATGATGTGCTCGGCAAGTAGATATCGAGCACGAATCCGCAGTGGCAGCAAGCGCAGCAACGGATCGAGTAACAGTTTATTAACCTCAGGCGTTTATCCTTTTGCCTGATTTAGTTTCAGGAGATGGTTATGAACCCAGCAGGCACTCTCGAAGCCGCGAAGGCTGCAAATCCTCTGGTTCAGCTCCAGAATTTCGGCCAATCCATCTGGCTCGATTACATCCGCCGCGATCTTCTTAAGGATGGAGAACTGCAGCGCCTGATCGACGAGGACG
This sequence comes from uncultured Acidobacteriaceae bacterium, assembly GCA_963807725.1. Taxonomy (GTDB): domain Bacteria; phylum Acidobacteriota; class Terriglobia; order Terriglobales; family Acidobacteriaceae; genus Acidiflorens. Next base: position 409,272 of record CAWECL010000006.1, on the reverse strand, counting down.
GGCTGCGTGGCATGACTTCCAATCCGTCGATTTTTGAAAAAGCGATTGCCGGTTCGACTCTCTACCAGGATTTCCTCGATTCCTTCGCTGGCCGCACCGATCTCGACGCCAAAGCGCGTTATGAATTGCTGGCCATCCGTGACATTCAGGACGCCGCCGACCTGCTTGCTCCCGTCTACAAGAGCACTAAAAAGCGCGATGGCTACGTCAGCCTCGAAGTCTCTCCGTATCTCGCTCACGACACCAATGGCACGATCGCCGAAGCGCGTCGCCTGTGGAAGACAGTTGCGCGCGAAAACGTGATGATCAAAGTTCCCGGCACTCCAGAGGGGATCCCTGCCATTCGGCAGCTGCTGAGCGAAGGCGTCAATGTAAACGTGACCTTGCTGTTCGCGCAGCCGGTATACGAAGAAGTAGCCGCGGCCTTCATCGATGGCGTGGAAAAATTCGGCTCGTCGGGCGGCGACGTCAGCAAACTCGCAAGCGTGGCCAGTTTCTTCATCAGCCGTATCGACACATTGGTCGATTCTCTGATCGACGCCAAAATCAAGACCGAGACGGACGCCGGCCGCGACGCAAAACTGCAGGGGATTCTTGGCAAAGTTGCCATTGCAAACGGCAAGTTGACCTATGAAGCCTACCAGCGCATCTTCTCGACTGAGCGCTGGAAAGCCCTTGCCGCCAAAGGCGCGCAAACGCAGCGCGTGCTGTGGGCCAGCACCAGCACGAAAAATAAAAATTACAGCGACGTACTTTACGTCGAAGAACTGATCGGCCCCGATACCGTCAACACGATTCCACCCGCGACGCTCGACGATTTCCGCGATCACGGCAAGCCGCGCGAGAGCCTTACCGAAGACGTGGAAGGCGCGCGCCAAACCATGGCCGATCTCACTGCCTCGGGGATCGTGATGAAAGACGCTACCGACAAGCTCACCGCCGACGGCGTAAAACTATTTGCCGAGGCCTTCGACACGCTGCTGGCCGCAGTCGAAAAGAATACCCAGCGAACCGGCAACCCGCCGGTCAACAAGCAGTCTGCTTCCCTTCCGTCGGATCTTGACGACGCGGTAAAAAAAAACCTTAACGACTGGCGGGCATCCGGAAAAGTAAGGCGCCTGTGGGAAGGCGACGCTTCCCTCTGGACAAACGAAGATGAAGGGCGATGGCTGGGGTGGCTCGGCGTCACCGCGGAACAGATCGCGAACTCGGAAAAACTGAAAGCGTTCGCTGCAGACGTCAAAGCCGGCGAGTTTACTGACATTTTGTTGCTCGGCATGGGTGGATCGAGCCTCTGTCCCGAAGTGCTGTCGTTGACCTACCCGCAAACTCCTGGCTTCCCGCGACTGCATATCAACGACTCGACCGATCCGGCGCAAATCCGCACCGTCGAAAAGAATATCGACTTGGCCAAGAGTCTGTTCATTGTTTCCAGCAAATCGGGAGGCACGCTGGAGCCGAATATCTACAAGCAGTACTTCTTCGAGCGAGTAAAGCAGACCATCGGCGACAACAAGGCGGGAAGCCGCTTCATCGCCATCACCGATCCCGGCTCAAAGATGCAAGGGGTCGCCGAGCGCGATCGCTTCCGCCACATTTTCTATGGCCTGCCATCGATCGGAGGACGGTACTCGGCCCTCTCGAATTTCGGCATGATTCCGGCTGCGGGAATGGGTCTAGACACTGGCAAATTCCTGAAGCGCGCGCAAGAGATGGTCGATGCCTGCAAACCCAACTCGCCAGTCGACGAAAATCCGGGGGTGATGCTCGGCCTGATCCTCGGTTCAGCCAACCAACTTGGCCGCGACAAGCTTACGATCATCGCGTCTCCCGGAATCTCAGATCTAGGCGCGTGGCTCGAACAGCTGATCGCCGAATCGACGGGCAAGCAGGGCAAGGGCATTATTCCCGTCGATCGCGAAGCACTGGGCTCGCCTGAGGTTTACTCCAGCGATCGCATTTTCGCCTATTTGCGCCTCGAGAATGCGCCGGACGGCACCCAGGACGCCAAGGTCGCGGCCATCGAAAAGGCTGGATATCCCGTCGTCCACATCGGCGTTGCCGACACCTACAATCTTGGCCAGGAATTTTTCCGCTGGGAAATTGCGACGGCCGTTGCCGGCTCGATCATTGGAATCAACGCCTTCAATCAGCCGGATGTCGAAGCCAGCAAAATCGTGACCAAACAACTCACCTCGGAATACGAAACCAAAGGATCGTTGCCGCCCGAGAAACCGATTCTCGAAGCAGACGGCTTCAAACTCTTCACTGACGAGCGAAACGCGGCCGAACTCGCAAAGGGCGCAGCGTCCGGACCAGCGTCCGACGACGCACTCAAGAACTATTTGCGCGCGCATATCGCGCGTCTTGGAACCGGCGACTATTTCGGCGTGCTCGCCTACGTCCAGATGAATGCCGCGCACGAAACGCTACTGCAGGAATTACGTACTGTTGTTCGCGACCGTAAGCGCGTCGCAACGGTCCTCGGATTTGGGCCGCGCTTCCTGCACTCCACTGGACAAGCCTACAAAGGCGGCCCCAACACCGGAGTATTCCTGCAAATCACCTGCGATGATGCACAGGATCTGGCTGTCCCGGGACAGAAATATACTTTCGGAATCGTGAAGGCCGCGCAAGCTCGTGGAGATTTCCAGGTTCTCGCGGAACGCAAGCGCCGGGCGTTGCGAGTACACATTGGAGCTGACGTCAACGCTGGTCTCAAGAAGCTGGCCGAATTAGTAAAACAAGTTGTGTGATCGCGACGGTCGATCGTGTGGTGACGGGCCTCTGGCCCGTCCGTATCAAACAATCTTAAGGAGTACGAATGCAATTAGGAATGGTAGGTTTGGGAAAGATGGGCGCCAACATGACGACCCGCCTGATGCGCGGCGGCCACAAGTTGGTCGTCTCCGATCTAAACGCCGACGCAGTCAAGGCTCTCGCGAATGATGGCGCGACCGCTTCTTCTTCGCTGGAAGATCTCCTCAGCAAGCTGACCGCACCCCGCGCCGTCTGGATCATGGTGCCGGCGGGCGATTCTACGGAATCAACCGTGCAAACTTTGCTCGGCAAAATGCAAGCGGGCGACACTATTATCGACGGCGGCAATTCCTTTTTTAAAGATGACGTTCGCCGCTCCAAAATGTGTGCCGCAAAAGGGGTCAACTACGTCGATGTGGGCACCAGCGGCGGTGTTTGGGGCATCGATCGCGGATACTGCATGATGATCGGCGGCCCAAAAGAAGCAGTGCAGCGCCTCGACCCCATCTTCAAAACTCTCGCTCCCGGACGCGGCGACATTCCCCGCACCGCGGGACGCGAAAAACTAACGGGTGCAGCCGTCGGCACATCTGAGGATGGATATCTTTATTGCGGACCCTCCGGCGCCGGGCATTTCGTCAAAATGGTGCACAACGGAATTGAATACGGCATCATGCAGGCCTACGCCGAAGGTTTCGATATTTTCAAGAACGCGACCAGCAAAGACCTTCCGGAAGACATCCGCTACGATCTCAATCTGCCGGATGTCGCCGAAGTCTGGCGGCGGGGCAGCGTGATCAGTTCGTGGCTGCTGGACTTGACAGCCATGGCGCTCATCGAGAATCCGACTCTTTCCGAGTACAGCGGTTACGTGCAGGATTCCGGCGAAGGCCGTTGGACGATCCAGGCGGCCATCGACGAAGCGGTTCCAGCTGAAGTCTTGACGGCCGCTCTCTATGCCCGCTTCCGTTCACGTCAGGAGCACACCTTTGCGGATAAAATGCTCTCCGCGATGCGACAGAAATTTGGCGGGCACATAGAACTCAAACCGCCGTCGGCAAAAACGGCATAGAACAACGCACCATCGCACGTTAGCTCCGAGCTAGGAACTGTGTGGGCCCGAATAAACGGTTCGCTCGTAGCTCATAGCCCAAAGCTCAATTACGAGGAACTGATGTCTCAAACGGAAGTTCTGCCAGCCACCATTAAACCGCGAGTAGCACGCACCGGAGATCCATGCGTCATGGTCATCTTCGGTTTTTCCGGTGACCTTACCCGCCGCAAACTGATTCCCGCTCTCTACAATCTCGCCACGCAGCAAGTGCTCTCGCAAGAATTTGCCGTCATCGGAGTCGGGCGCACTCCCATGAGCAACGAGGATGTGCGCAAGAAGGCTTCCGAAGATTTCAAGAAGTTCGCCACCGGGCCGGTCGACGCCGCGTTGTGGGATTCGTTCGTCAAGCGCATTAACTACATGAGCGGAGATTTCGACGATCCCGGGATGTACGAGAAGCTCAAGAATACCCTGGCTGAACTTGACCATGACAACCGATATCACGGCAACTATTTCTTCTATCTCGCCACCGCGCCCAATTTCTTCGGTGACATTGTGCAGGGGCTTTCAAAAGTTGGCCTGATGAAAGAAGAAAACGGCCACTGGCGGCGCGTGATCATAGAAAAGCCTTTTGGTCACGATCTCGACTCGGCCAAGGCTCTGAACCAGCAACTTTTGAAAGTTGCTGCGGAAACCCAGATTTACCGCATTGATCACTACCTCGGAAAAGAAACTGTCCAGAATATTTTGGCACTACGTTTCGCTAACGGAATTTTCGAGCCTATCTGGAATCGACGCTACATCGATCACATTCAGATTTCCGTCTCTGAAACTGTTGGGGTCGAAAAACGCGGCGGATACTACGACAACGCAGGCGCCCTGCGCGACATGGTGCCCAACCACATCATGCAACTCATTACGCTCACGGCGATGGAGCCGCCTATTTCTTTTGAAGCCAATGCGGTGCGCGACGAGCAGGCTAAGATTCTGCACGCCATCCAACCCTTCAGTAATGAAGACGTGCTCAGCAAAACCGTTCGCGGACAGTATGGCGAGGGCATACTGAATGGCGAGCATGTGCCCGCGTACCGATCTGAAGAAGGTGTGCCTGCCGAGTCGCGCACTGAGACCTTCGTTGCGATGCGGTTGATGATCGACAACTGGCGCTGGGCCGGCGTTCCGTTCTATCTCCGCACTGGCAAGCGGTTGCCCAGTCGCCATACGCATGTCGTCATTCAGTTTCGCCGCGCTCCGTTCATGCTCTTTCGCGAGACACAGGTCGAGAACCTGATGCCCAACCAACTTGTGCTGCATATCCAGCCCGAGGAAGGTATCTCGCTGCGCTTCGCCGCCAAGACTCCCGGCCCCGCCATGCAACTCGGCGAAGTGAATATGGATTTTGCCTATTCCGACTATTTCGGCCTTACTCCTTCGACTGGTTACGAACGCCTTCTGCACGACTGTATGATCGGCGATGCTACGTTGTTCCAGCGCGCGGACATGGTCGAGGCGGGCTGGAGCATCGTGAGTCCCGTCCTCGATGTGTGGAAAGCGCTGCCGCCGCGCGATTTTCCCAACTACGCTTCAGGAACCTGGGGGCCGGAAGCAGCCGACGAATTGATGGAGCGCGATGGACGGCGCTGGAGAAATTTCGAGAAATGATTCTGGCCGGCGATATTGGAGGCACGCACGCACGCCTCACCGATTACGAGGAAAAGAACGGCCATTTTTCGGCTGTCCACGAAAAAGTTTATTCCAGTAAAGAATTTCGCGGACTCGATGAAATCGTGGTCAAGTTCGTCGCTGAAACCGGAGTGCGTCCGACCATCGCCAGTTTCGGGATCGCCGGACCCGTGCGCAACGGCCGGGTCGAAACCTCGAACTTACCCTGGGTGGTGGAAGCCTCGAATCTCGCTAACGAACTGCAACTTGATCACGTAAGTTTGATCAACGATCTTGAAGCGCAAGCCTGGGGAATCCAGTGCCTGGAGCCGTCCGACACGGTCGCGCTCAATCAGATTTCTCCGAATCAGAATTCTTCGAACGGCAGCCAGCCAGCCTTCGCTGGCAATCAGGCCGTCATCGCGGCTGGGACGGGGCTCGGCGAAGCCGGACTTATCTGGGACGGAGAACGTCAAACTATTTTCGCCTGCGAAGGTGGGCATTGCGATTTCGCTCCACGCAATGAACTCGAAATCGAACTTCTCCGCTATCTGCTCACTCGTTTTGGGCACGTCAGTTACGAGCGCATCGTTTCCGGCCCCGGCCTGGTGAATGTATATCTGTTTCTCAAAGACACGCATCGCGGCGACGAACCGCAGTGGCTCCGCGACGAAATCGCAGCTGGCGATCCCGGAGCGGCCATCTCGCAGGCCGCGCTTTCCGGCACATCAACATTGGCCGAACATGCTCTCGACCTGTGGATCTCGATTTACGGCGCCGAGGCCGGCAATATGGCGCTGAAGGTATTGGCGACCGGCGGCGTCTTCCTTGCCGGAGGCATCGCGCCCAAAATTCTTTCCAAACTGAGCGGTCCGCTTTTCATGCAAGCCTTCCTCAGCAAAGGACGCATGCAAGCGCTGCTGGAATCCATTCCCGTGCTGGTGATCACGAACGAAAAAACCGGACTGCTCGGCGCTGCCAACTACGGGGCGCGCCATTCCAAGTCCATTGCAAATGCGAAACTAAAAAGCGACGTCGCGGCGAATATCGTGGCGTAGAGTTGCAGCCAGGTAAACATATGCCCTCGACCCGATCAATCGAAGTGCTCGCCTCTCCAGCCGATCTATTTCATGCGGCCGCCGAAGAATTCGTCAACGCTGCCCGCACTGCCATTGGCGCGCAGGGACGATTCACTGTCGCGCTCTCCGGCGGCAATACGCCGAAATCGCTTTACTCTTTGCTCGCTGCCAAATACACCGACTTCGCCTGGAATCGCGTCTTCATGTTCTTCGGCGACGAACGCCATGTCCCTGCAACCGACCCGCAAAGCAATTACCGGATGGTGAATGAAGAGCTGCTCTCGAAGATTAAGATTCCCGCTGAAAATGTGTTTCGTATCCACGCCGAAAATCCGGAGGCCGCCACCGCTGCCGACGACTACGCATCACAGCTGAGCCGGTTCTTTGAACTCAAGACCGGAGAATTCCCCCGCTTCGATCTGATTCTTCTCGGCACCGGACCTGAAGGCCACACCGCTTCCCTCTTCCCTGACTCAGCGGCGCTCGACGAACAGACGCGGCTGGTAGTCTCCAACTGGGTCGCAAAGTTCAACACCGACCGCATCACCTTCACGTTTCCAGTGCTCAATCGTGCCGCCGAAGTCATGTTCCTGGCCAGTGGCAGCGAAAAAGCGGACATCGTGCACGAGATTCTGGAAGGTAAGAACACGCCTCCGCTCCCCGCACAAAGCGTGCAGCCTACAGACGGAAAGTTATTGTGGATGCTCGACGAAGCCGCCGCCGCAAAACTTACCCGAAAATCTACTGGTTAGTCTCGGGTAGCTCGAATTCCTGCGAGCTGTGAGGAACTGCGCCCCGCTTATCGCCCGCGAAACCGGCGCGAACCCGTTGCGAATCTGGGCCACCGTCTTGCCTACCATCCGCGGTTACACACTTGCATGACGCGAAGTCTTGCAGCTCCATTCGAGAGGCATTTCTGAAGATCCGCGTCAGCGGGTAAACGCCTAGGCGGCGTGGCCACGCCAGTCGGCGATTTCTTTTAGGCCTTCTCCGAGGGCGTGCTCGAAGAGCCTGACTCGATGGCGTGCATGTTCGAACTCATGGATGTCGGCCCAGACTTCGGCTTGCCATGAGCGCTCATGCGTGGCCGCTTCCCCACAGCTGGCGCAGCGGGTGTGGAAGGTCACGCGCGGCTTGGGCGGAGTGTCCACGTCGCTCAATTCGAGAAAAATACAGCGTACTTCTTCGATTTCTTCGTTGGGGCCGAGAATGTGCTCGTAGCGGAGAAGGTATCCGAAACCGAGTTTGCGGGCTTCTAGCTCCGCTTCCTCGCGAGTGTGGAAGGGTCCATATTCGGCCCGCAACTGCTCGGTTGAATCGCAGGCCATCCAGAAAATGTCTTTGTAATCCATTAGGCTTCCCCAGTCTCGGTGTAACAACGCAGCTATAAGAGTCGAGGATCGGCGAGCAGACGACCCGACAGTAACTAAGCAATTTGATTACCGAGAAAAGGGTCCGACCGTCCGCCCTGTAGCAGGGAGCACTGATCAAGGCGAGGTGAGTTACTTCATTGAAAACATTACCGCTTAGTGAGACTGTGGCGCGAGCCAGCCGGCCGTGTGCGAGCCTAGGGCAGAACCGGCTGTGTGAAATCTGTTGCCGTTGGCAACGATTTGGACTGGAAAAAGGTTTTTCTCAAACTGCATCGGTCTTTTCCTGAGACGCCTCGCACTTTTCCAATGGCGCACGCCCGAGGGTAGCGCAGCGCCTCGCAAATCAAGCCACGCGTTGAAAACGGCGGCATCGGATAACGACTAGAACGGTGCCTCGACCATGATGAAGAGCGAGGATCATGGCGAAGCCGGAATATCGAGGTGCAAGGCAAAACTGTCTTCTACAGCCGACCGGTTGCGCCTAGCGACGCGGGTTGTTCTTTTCCCGAGAGCCTCGGATCGTCGCCTGAGCCGGCTCTCCAGCCGGGCTCGGCTGGTAGCAGGCCGTTGCCGACCTGCAAATGCCAGTTGGCCCCGCCGTGCCCGGCGACGTAGAGTGCCAACTCGAGCCGGGTCCAGACGCCGAGCTTGTCGAAGGCGGTGCGCAAGTAGTTTTTCACCACCTGCTCGCTGGTCAAGAGTATTCCGGCAATGTCTTTGTTAGTGAGACCCTGCCAGACCAGGGTTGCGACTTGAATCTCTTTGGCGGTTAGCCGATCACGGGGTTGCATGGTTGCACCTGCTCCTTGATGAACATGGCGGTCGCGAGTTTCACGCGCTTCCGGCCTTCTTTGATGCCCGCGCGCAAGAACAACGTGCGCAAGTGCTGTTTGACGGTTCTAGGACTGATATTCAGATGGCTCGCGATCTCTTTGTTGCTGCAGCCCTGTACCAGCAGCCTTAGTACTTGTTGATCACGAGGAGTGATTTTGATCTCATTCAGGTTAATCATTGGCTTTTCGTCGGCTCCTTCAGTTCAGTCTTGGGGTCGCGACCCAGCCATGGAGAAGCAAGCTATTCGCCAAATATTCGCTTCGGAGGTGGGCTTGTAGAACCATACACTTACGTCCTACTTTCCACTTTCATTCGTCAAAAGTTAGATCGTTTTCATGATTTCGTTCCAAAACGGCGCCCGCAAACGGGAACGGTTGCCAAAAATACCCCGGTTTTCTTTGGTTTCATGCGACCTGGACTTGCACTACAATAGGCTGGAGCTTGGACCGTCTTTCTCCCCCCAAACGCGATGCCCACGCACCAGCCCAATTTGACGCGGTCGCCGTTAACCATGGACCAGCAATCGTTTCAAGAGCTGCTCTCCGCCGCCTTCACCATTCAGGAACATAACGACCGGAAGAAACGGGCACGCGAAACTGAGGTCGAGCAATCCTCGCTCGATCAGTCCTCGGTCGAGGCGGAGGCTCACGCCGAACCGGAGGTGGCCACCGTTTGCAACCGGTGTGGAGCACTGAAGACGGCCGCCGAATCTCATTGTCCAAGTTGCAACGATGAGCTTCGTCCGGGGGAACGACTACAACGGAATTGGGCCTCGATGTGGCTGATGAGTCAGGAGCAGGGGCTATGGCCGGAGCGTCCTGTGAATCCTCTTGAAGGTGCGCAACGCGAGGCGGCAAAGGACACCCGAGCGCGCGGGCGCGAGGTGTTATCGCGTCCCGCCCCCAAGTCTGCGAATTCCGGGTTCCTTGAGTCGTCGGCCGCGACGAGAAAGACGCTGCCGACTGCGAATCACGGAACAACGGCACGAATAACAGAGGCGGCGCATGAGCTGACGATAGGTACGCCCTCGCTCGACGCTCGCCTGCCCGATGGATACCCGACGAAAAGTAAATGGGCGGCGGGCGAGGATCCGACCGAAGATTACGAACTGCTCGAGGGATCAGAGTTGGCTCTCGAGGCGTCGCACTTGCCGGCGACTGGATTTTCCACGCCTGGGGCAAGCTTCGCGGCTGATGCTGGGATCGACACTTATTGCGACGCTGCTGCTTCCGTTGTCACTCTCGACGACTCTCAGGACGCGACGACTGGCGATGAAGTCTCCGATATAGCGGCGAATGTCAGCGAAGCCCCGCCGAAATCTTTACTGCAGCGCGCGGCTGACCTCCGCGTGATTTTGCATTTTCATCGTGCCGACGTTTATCTGGGAGCCGCCATCTGTGTAGCTGTGCTCGCGTTGCTGTGGCCCGCGCCAACTTCTTCGCGACGGCCCACGCTTGGCGCCTGGGATCGGACGCTGATCGCGCTGGGGATTGCCGAGGCTCCAGCTCCAGCGACCCATCTGTTGGGAGATCCAGCGGTTGAGGTTTGGATCGATCCTCACAGCGCGGTTTATTACTGTCCCGGAGAAGATCAGTACGGCAAGACTGTCGACGGCCGCTTCGCTAGCCAGCGAGAAGCGCAAATCGATCACTTCGAACCTGCCGCCCGCTCCGCCTGCGAATAGATCCGGTTGCGCAACTCTTCGAGCGATCCCTCTCAAGCAACCCCCGCGAAAACCAAGAGACGCCGCGCGAGGACGAAGCGGTACAATATCGAGCGAACCGCAAATCACCGCAGCGAAGTTAAATCTTCAGAAGGTGAAAATTTAATGTCTCGATCCCCATTCTCGAAGTCCGCGATAACGCAGCCGGCAATCTCACCCGCACCGCTTTCGGAATCAACGCGCTCCACATCGCCACTCCGGCAAGCATTCCTCGTATTGTTGACGGCCTTGGCGATCGCGATTTTACCTGGAGTTCCTTCGGCAATCGCTCAGACTCCCAAGAGCGGGGGAGCCGGAACCGGCGGTGACGTGGCTCGCGGCAAATATCTGGTCGAGAGTGTAGCGGTGTGCGGACAATGCCACACTCCGCGAGACAGTCAGGGAAATCTCGATCCGCGGCGATGGCTGCAGGGTGGCCCAGTTCCCTACCAGCCGCCGATGCCTAACTCCGATTGGCCGCAGATGGTGCCGCGCATCGGCGGCACTCCTCCGGGCACGGACGCCGACATGGTCAAGTTGCTGACCACCGGCATCTGGAACACCGGTAATCGGCTGCGTCTACCCATGCCGCAGTTCCGGATGGACGTGAGCGACGCCCAAGCGGTGGTCGCCTATCTGAAGACGGTGAAGCCACAGCCGTAAGAGCTGCAGATGGTTGCGGCGTCTTGCGTGGAACGCCTTATACACGTATTTGAAGATCTGCAGATCCGGCGTTCATTTGGCGGATTGGCGACAGACAGAAATCAACCGTGCACCCGGAGGTGACGATCGGAGGAGTGGAAAGCTTGGAATAGCAGCGCATGGTTTAACCCCAGGCTTCCGCTGCGCGGATGCATTCGGCCGATTGATCTCAACAACCTCTCTCATCCTGTAGCACTTGACTAATCGCATCGCATCCGTGACAATCCTGCCTTCCACTCGAATTATCAAATCGGAGGGACGCATTGAAACCCTTAAGAATGTTTAGTTACGGCCTGCCGATCGCTCTGCTGGCTGGCATTTTGGGTTGTCGAGACCGTCAACTTAAACCCCCGCCTCCTCCGCCCTATACTCCCGCGAGTTACAGTTTCAATATCGATAATAAATGCAAGGTGACGCCGGAATGGCAACCGATGCACCTAACCGATACGGTAACTTGGAATCCTCCGGACTCTACGCATACTTATACGGTTGGATTTCACTCTTACACACCTTTCGGCTCAACCACAACTCCCCCGTCCTCGACAGCTGTGCCTGTCTCAACGCAACAGACAGTAACGGGCGGAGTACGGTGCTATGATCCGGGACACACGAGCGCTGCAACCGCTTGCTACTTTCCATACGACATACTTCAGGACGGCCACAAATGTGGCGATCCTGGAATTCACGTCACCCAAACGGGCACCGTGTACAACTCGTCTCATTAGGGCCTAGCGCCGCTTGGACTAAGATTTAGAGCCCGAAAGCGTGGGTCGTTGCGCAAGCGGTCGAAATCAGGAGTGTCGCGTATCGTTGCTCGGGAATACCCAGACGAGATCGACTTGGTCAGGAAGTCTAAAGCCTTTACAGTGTCCCCGAAATGGTTGTAGAGGATGGCCGCACGAAATAGAACTTCGGCGTCGCTTGGCGCGACCGCCAGGGCTCGCGCTATTGTTTCCTCTGCTTGGGGCTTCTTATCGAGCATGGCGTAATAGTCCGCAGCAAAAGCAAGGGTCACAGCGTCCCGCGGGTTGACTTCTAGGCGAGCCTCGGACAAGTCGATTGCTTTTTGGTAGGCACTCATTGCCTCCGGGCGCCGTTCTGGAATCTGGATCAGCGTATCGCCCAGGTTACCCCAGTTCAGCCCATCTTTAGGGTCGATCTTCAGCGCCTGTTGTATGCTCTCTGCGGAATCCGAATACCGATGCAAATAAAAGTATACGGCCCCCAAGTTTCCATAATCGTCTGACCTCGGGTGCAGAACAATAGCTTGTCGCAAAGCGTCAACTGCATTCTGATATTGGCCGAGGGCCATATACATGCCCCCAAGATTGGAATATAGACTGGAGTTCAGTGGCGCCAGCCGTATTGCCTTCTTGAACATTTCGACCGCGTCGGCATAGCGAGCCTGAGCGAAGTAGAACGCCCCAAAGTCGTTGTAGACGCCCCAATAGTTGGGTCGGAGGGAAACCGCTTTGCTGTAAGCGGCTTCCGCCGCTGATGCTTTTCCTATTTTCTGATACGCGGCGGCCAGGGAACGCAGTGTTGCATCACTATTGTGATCGAGCTCCAACGAGCGCTGGAATTCTTGTACCGCGTCCTCATAGCGTCCGGTCGAGACAAAGACGTTCCCCAGACAAGTGTGTCCTTCGGCTAGCTGCGGCGTGATGGCCAGGGCTTGTTCACATCGGGTCTTCGCTTTCTCGACCCAATCCTTGTCTCGATTCTTCAATTGGAAACCTGAGTTATAGGCCAAGCCCATTGCGGCATAGGCTGGAGCGTAGTTATTGTCGATGTCAATCGCACGCTGAAACTCCGTGAGTGCGTTCTCCAGGTTGTCCTGGTTTTGATAGTCCTCCAGATAACCGCGGCCGCGCAGATAAAAGTCGTAGGCCGCAGGCTTAGTATCAAGATGGCCTTGCAGAGATTGCAATCGGCTCGGATCGATTGCCAGCGGCAATTTCTCCAGCACGTCGTCGAAAAGACGATCTTGCAATCCGAAGATATCGTCCTTACTCTCAGTGAGCGTATTGGCCGCAATCTGTGTGTGGGTTCGCGGATCCACCAAGCTCCAGTTGATTCGAATACGCGAACCCTCTTGCTGCAGGCTGCCCTCGAGTACTAAATCGGTGCCAAATTCGCGACGCGCCTGCTCGGAGGTCTTTACCCCTTTGTCGATCAAATCGTGGGTCGAGACCAATTGCAGATGTTCGCCATCGACCGCTCGCACGAGCTTGGCGGTAACGGTTTCGGTCAGGCCCAGGCCGAGGGCGTTGGTGGGTGCGTCATTCGCTACGGACTCGAATGGCAAAACCGCCATCATTCGCGACTCGAGCGCCGGGGTTGGCCGGCGATGACGAATCCACCAGGCTCCTGCGCCTGACAACACCACAACCGCCGCAACTATTAACAGCCACAGCGGCCAGGTCGACGCAGGCTTCGGTTGCGGATGAATCGGCGCTGTTCCTGTCGCTAAATTGGCCAGATCGATTCGCAGATCGCCAGCGGATTGATAGCGTTCCTTGGGATCCTTCTGCAGCGCCCGCAGGATTACCAGCTCCAATCCCTTGCTGATTTTTGGATTCACTTCGCGCGGAGGCACCGGGGGGTGCTCGAGAATCGCGGCTACCAGTGTGGCCTTGATCAGGTCTCCGAAGGGTTGTTTGCCAGTGCTCATTTCGTAGAGAACCGCACCCGCTGACCATACGTCGGCGCGAGCGTCGGGCTTCAAACCCTTGACTTGCTCGGGCGACATGTAAGGTAGCGTGCCAGCATCGGAATAGGTTTCGGTCAGCGGAGCGGTGGCCGTTGCCTCGGTGGTCTCTGTCTTTAGCATGTACGCGAGGCCGAAATCCAGAATTTTAAGACGTCCGTCGGGCGTGACCCTTAGATTGCCGGGCTTCAGGTCGCGATGTATCACTCCTTCTTTATGGGCGGCTTCTAGACCGGAGGCAATCTGCTTGCCCAGTTGAAACACTTCGGCCTCAGGTAGCGGTCGGCCTCCTAGTTTGGCGTCCAGTGTAAGGCCCGGTACATATTCCGTCACCAGATAGTCGATGCCATCGTCGCGCGCGAAATCGAACGCCATCGCCACGTGGGGATCGGTGATTTTGGCGAGGCTCAAGGCTTCGCGGCGGAACTGGCGACGGGATGCCTCACTCAGCAGTGAGAGCCTGGGCAGCGTTTTGAGCGCTACGTCCCGATCAAGGCGTTGGTCCCGCGCGCGAAACACTACTCCCATCCCGCCAGCGCCGATCTGTTCGACGATGCGGTAATGGCCGAGAACTTGGCCAATGGTGGGAGTTGATGCCGTCACTGAGCGGATACTAGGCCGTAGCACAATAAAGGTCAATATCTGCGCGGCTGCAACACGAGTTCAGTCAAGATAGCCGGCACAGCTCATTTTCTTCACTCTTCATCCATCTTTGTCCGCCGTTTTATGGATTCGATATAATTGCAACTGAGTAACAACTAGGATTGATAGGACATCGCTATGCCTTTTCCACAAACTGAAGCTCCCGGACGATTGCAGGCCGAACTCATGTCCCGCGGACTGCGAATGACTCATCAGCGGCGCACGATTCTTAGCGTCGTAGAAACCGCTAAGCAGCACCTGGATGCCAGCCAAATATTGCGCAAGGCGCGGAAGTTGGATCCGCAGATTGATCGCGTCACCGTTTATCGCACCCTGAACCTGTTGAAACGTCACGGCCTGGTGGACGAACTCGACCTCATGCATATGCAGGGCGAAAAGCATTTTTACGAGCGGCGCCCGCAGCGTGACCATATCCATATGGCTTGTTTGCGTTGCGGCAAGATCTCGGAATTCGAAAGTGATCTGTTTGATCGCCTTAAGGGCCAGATCCAGCGTGAATGCCGGTTCCACATCATCGCGAGCCGCCTGGAAGTGGGCGGCTATTGCTCGGCGTGCCGGCGCGCTTCTTCCGCCTAGCGCCTGGATCTCGCGCGTTGCGACTGGTTGCAACAAAGTTGAAACACAAAGTTTCCCCCTGTATTGACCGGGAGAACTTTCTTCTCTAGCATTGCACTCGACTTCTTACTGCAACTTAGTTGCAACTAGGTCGCAACTAGATGACAAAAATAATTCTTCATAGCGGAATCGCTTTCGCGATCTTAACGTGGCTCCTCACATCGATGTGCTGCGCGCAAGAGCCACCTTATTTCGTTACCTATTCCCATAGTCTTGAGGAGCCGGGGAACCTGGAAATTGCCTCTAAAGGCGCGGCGGCTTCGCCCAAATATGCCAACGCGTTTGTGAGCCAAACGCTCGAATTGGAATACGGCGCAACCGCCTGGTGGACGACAGAAGTCTACCTGGCCGGTCAGCACACTTCGAATGACAGCACGATTTTCACCGGATTTCGCTGGGAGAATCGCTTTCGTCCGCTGCTTCACGAACACTTTATTAATCCCGTGCTCTATGTGGAATATGAACATCTGACTCTGGCCGACAAAGGTCTGCTGGAAGTTACGGGACATGACAGCATCGCCAATTTTCAACTGACCAACGCTCAGGCTAAAACGGAGCTGGAACATTCGTTGGAGATGAAGCTGATCCTTTCCAGCAACACGCATGGCTGGAATATTTCCGAAAATTTCATCACGGAGAAAGATTTGAATGAGCCGGAGCCCTGGGAATTCGGCTACGCGCTCGGAGTGAGCCGTCCGTTCGCGCTGGCCGCTCGCTCTCAATCGTGTGTGTTCTGCCGCGAGAATTTTTCTGGCGGCCTTGAATTGTATGGCGGGCTCGGCACGACGGACGGCTTCGGACTGAAAGCAACTTCACATTATCTAGGTCCGATTATCGGCTTCAATGTTCCGAAGGGGCCGACTATCACGTTTTCACCCAACATTGGATTGAACGACAACAGCATCGGCGTGCTTTACCGCTTCACCGTCTCGTACGAGGTTCAGCAGGTATTCGGATTCCTGCACAGAGGTGGACGATGAGCGCGCGGCGTCTTTTCCTTCGACCATTGATTTTCTCCGCATGGATGTTGTGCGCAATCGCGGCGAACGCGGCAGATTACTCGGCTTGGCTGCAGCACGTCCCGGATGCGGATCGCAAACGCACGAATCCTTATGCCGGGCAGAGCGATGCCATCGGAGCCGGATCGAAATTGTTTGCCGATCACTGTGCCAAGTGTCACGGCGCCGACGCTCTCGGCTCCAGAAAGAAGCCTAGTCTGCGCGCCCCCGAGGTACAGAATGCTTCTGACGGTGAAATCTTCTGGCTGCTGCGTAATGGGGATCTGCGACACGGCATGCCTTCCTGGAGTGCGATACCGGAACCATCGCGGTGGCAAATCATCGCGTATGTAAAAAGCCTGGGCGAAGTCCCGGCAACGACTCAACCGGGACACTAGAAATGAAAAACACTCAGAGACACCTATTCGCGAAGTTGTTGATTGGCTGCAGCGGCCTGCTCTTCTTTATCAGCTGCGGCGCCGGCAAGGCGCCCGACTTTCCCACGGACGTCGACAACACGCCTGCGCTTGACTCGATCGGCGAACGGCTATTTCTCGATCCTCGCTTTGCGCAATACTTCGCCACTCACATGACGGGCGTGAATCAGCCGCTGGCCGTGGGCGATCCTGTCGTCGCACAGGTTTATACGGAGAATGGGACGCTGCCTGGGCCTTTCGCCGGGCAATCGATGAATTGCCGTTCCTGTCATTTCGTTACGGAATTTCAGGGCGTGCCGGGCGCCGGCAATCGCACCTACTCCGATTTCACAACCCGCAGTCCGATTCCGCTGCCAATGAATGGATTCACCCAGACACCACGAAACTCCATGCATATGGTGGGATCGCTGCAACCTCATCCCGGGCCGACGTTCCTCCATTTTGATGGAGAGTTTGCAACTCCGGAAGATTTGGTCAAGGCAACGCTGACTGGACGCAATTTCGGCTGGGCTCCGGGTCAGTACGCACAGGCGCTAGCGAATGTGGCTCTTATCGTCCAGCAAGACGATGGCACCAGCCAACTAGCGATTGATCGTACGGACGGGCTTTCTTACGGCATTCTTTTTAAGGGTACGGACTCAAGAATTACGTCAGATCTGCTGATACCTGCGGCCGACCGCATCGATGTAAATACGGCGACGAGCGACCAGATTTTGAGTCTGGTGGCGAAGTGCATCAGCACTTATATGGGCGATTTGCTTTTTTCCCAGGATGAATTTGGCCGTTACATCGGTTCGCCCTACGATGTTTTTTTGCGCATCAATCATTTGCCGGTGCAACCGAACTCCGGTGAAAGTATTCCGCAATACAACCAACGCCTTGCAGGGATTATCAACGGTCTCTCGAACCCTATCTGGGTGGATGGCAGCTACGGACAGTTCCAATATCATCCGCAGCCCTTTGCTTTTGGTCCGACCGAGCTGGCCGGATTGAAGATTTTTCTTAAAGTGGCGACCTCACCGACGGATGGCTCGCAACACGCCGGTAATTGTGCCGCCTGCCATGCAGCGCCGAATTTCAGCGATTTTTCCTTTCACAATACCGGAGTCTCGCAGGAGGAATACGACGGCGTTCACGGAGCCGGTGCGTTTGTGAATCTCAGCATTCCATCTCTCGGCATCCGCAGCGCAAACTTCGATACGTATCTGCCGGCCTCGACGACACATCCAAATGCAGCCGAGCCCTTCCGGCGCGCGGCTGATGCGAATCAGCTTATGTACGCGGATCTCGGGCTGTGGAACATATACCTGAATCCGGATATTCCAAACCCCCAGGCAAATCTGAAATCGGTGATTTGCGCCCCCGGGCAGGACTGTTCGGTGGATCAGGGATTAGGCAACACGGTGGCCCGGTTCAAGACTCCGATCTTGCGCGATCTCGAAGACTCGAGTCCGTATTTCCACAACGGAAGCAAGCTGCAATTGCAGGACGTAATTCAGTTTTACATTAACAGCTCGCAACTGGCGCGACAGGGATTCTTGCGCAATCCACCGCCGGAGTTCAGCGGAATGTCGCTAAGTCAGGACGACATCGATGCGTTGACCGCATTCTTGCTCGCTCTGACCGAAGACTATGACGACGCGTAGCGCGGATCATCTGTGACGCTGGCCTGTGAGCATGAAGAGGGGGCGTCACTTCTTGAACACGAGAAGTGACACCCCCAAGTTTGGACCTTCGACTATTCCCACCTACGCTTCCTGACTAATTCACCGTGAACGATTTTGTGCTGGTGGCAACTCCACCTTTGTTGGTCACTGTGATCTTACCGGTCTTCGCTCCGGTCGGAACCTGCGCGGTGATCTCGAAGCCGGAGTTCACAGTAAAGCTGGTCGCCTTCACTCCATCGAAAGCAACAGCGGTCGAACCGGTGAATCCGTAGCCTTTGATCGTCACTTCCGCACCGACGGCACCACTGGCCGGAGTGAAACTCGCGATGACCGGATGAATATAAACCGCTCCGATGTTGTCGCCGCTGTTGTCCGCAAACCAGATATTGGAATCAGGACCGATCGTCATCCCTAACACTGCAAAAGCTGGACTTGAAGGTAGATTCCATGTGGTCGCTACGCCACTCGTGGTGATGCGGCCAATCTGGCTGCTGAAAGTACCGAAATACAAGTTGCCGTCTCCGCCGTTGATGATGGTGTCGACCAATGGTGGCAGGTTCTTGGTGTAGTAATGAAGCCCGGTACCGTTTGTTTTGATCGCTCCGATACGGGATGTGAAGCCATCGCATCCGCCTGGATCGGCGAACCAGATGCGGCCATCGGGCCCTCCCGCGATACCAAATCCATTACCGTGCAACTTCACGTTATATTCCGTAACCACGCCCGCGGGAGTGACGTTGCCGATGCTGGTGTAGTTCTGTCCCTGGAAACAGGGGCCGTTCGCTTCCAGAAACCAGACATTGCCGTCACTGCCCAAGGTGATGGACGTAGGCTGAGATGCATTGTCAGGCAGATTGTGGAAGCTCACCACGCCTGCGGTTGTCGAGGTCCCGATACCGTTGAAATCGGTCGTAAACCAAAGATTGTTGTCTGAGCCGACTACGATATCAATCGCATCTGCAGGCGCTCCGATGGTGAGCGGATATTCCTTGACCACGCAACTCTTGGTCACGGCCCCAATATTGCCGCCTTTAAATTCGGTAAACCACATGCGTTTGTCCGGCCCCAGTACGATACCGAAGGGGCTCACTCCTGCCGTCTTTATGGCGGGACAGGTCTTGGTGACGCCGGCGGTGGTCGAGTGCACGATGGCGTTGGCAGAGTCGTTTCCGTACCACAAATAACCGTTACCGGAACCGATCTTGATCTCGGTCGTGTTGTTAGCGGGGCCTTGGAAGATACACATATCGGTGCCGTTTTGGGTCGAGCAGCTGGAAGTGACCTGCGAATTGGCTCCAAGAATGCCGGCGGCGACATCGGGAAAGTCTTGTGCGGCTGCGAGTGTCGGGCTAATCACCAGGCCGGAAAGGATTGTGAAACCGAGACCACAAAGAAGGTTGCGAAAGTTGGAGCGTAAGTACATACGGAGTTCTCCTGGGGGTAGAAATTTGCAATGCGGGGGGAGAGAGAACGTGCTAGGATTTTTGGTGTTCCAAGGCACTCTCTCAAGCTCGATATAGTCGGCCCCTCCCCCCAGCGCCAGTCAAAAAAGGTAAGAAGTTGTAAGAGCCATTTATCTCTCTTATGGCACGGGACTTATACGAATTTGGTCCATTTCGTTTGGATCGGCTGGGCCGTCGTCTGCTGCGTGACGGACAGCCTGTTTCTCTGAGCCCCAAGGCCTTCGATGCTCTCGTAGTCCTCGTCGAGCACCACGGAACGCGACAGAGCCGTGAAGAACTGGTCCGCCAGATCTGGCCTGACACTACCGTCAGCGAAGATAACTTGAAGCAATGCATTGCCGTCCTCCGCAGTGCACTTGAGGACAATTCCCGACAGCCTGATTACATTGCTACCCTCCCCGGATACGGCTACTCGTTCGTGGCCGAGGTCCGCACGAAGGCAAGTACTGCTCCCGAGCCATCTTTGCCTGCGCCGAGTTCGGCGAAAGCGCCGAAGCGATGGATGGTGCTGGGGGTTTCCGCTTTGCTCCTGGTAGCTACGCTCTTGCTCGCCGGGGCATCAGTACGCCGTCGACTGCTTCAGCAACGAGGAGTGAAAACGATTGCGGTTCTACCCTTCCAGCCGCTGACTCCCCAACCAGAGGATGAATATCTTGGCATTGGCTTGACCGACGCGATCATTACGAAGCTTGGACAGGCTCCCAATCTGCGGGTGCGAACCATCGATGAAGTGAGCGGCTATACCGGGGCGGATATCGACGCCGCGAAAGTGGGACGAGAATTGGCAGTGCGTGCCTTAGTCAACGGCACCATTCAACGCGAGGGCGAACAGGTGAGAATCAAGGTTCGTCTTCTCGACACCGTCAGTGGAAAAGAGCTTTGGTCGGACGAAACGGTCGCCAGCGTCGAAGACATGTTCGTCCTGGAGGACAAAGTTGTGGCTGAAGTAGAACGCGCACTGTCGGCACAACCACCTATTCGCAACAACTCCTCACCAAGCCCGTCGACCAAGGACCCGCTGGCGCGGCAAAACTATATGAAAGGCCGCTTTTTCTGGAGCAAGCGAACGAAAGACGGATTCACCACCGCGATCCGATTTTTCCAGCAGGCGATTGAACGGGACCCGAAATACGCGGAGGCGTACGCGGGAATCGCAGACTCTTACGCGTTACTTGGTTTTTACGGATATTTGCCGCCAGTCGAAAGCTATCCCAAAGCGAAGCAAGCCGCGCTGCAGGCCTTGGCCATCAATCGCGATCTCTCAGAGCCGCACGTTTCCCTGCTGATCGTCGCCACGGATTACGAGTGGGATTGGCAAAGCGCGGAAAAGGAATTCCGGGCCGCGGTTGAGCTCAATCCGAACAGCGCGGAGGCCTATCAGGCGCACGCATATCTCTTGCTGGCACTCGGCAGGCTCGACGCCGCCGAGCGTGAGGTGCAGAAAGCGCTGGAGCTGGATCCTTTGTCACCGGCGATTAACACGACCCTGGCATGGGTGCACTATCTGGCGCACGATTACCCACGTTGCCTTCAGCAGTGCCAGCGAACGCTGGAGCTATTTCCGGACTTCGTTGCCGCCGTTCAGCTTTCGGGACTGGCGCTGGTGCAGCAAAACGAATGGCGACTGGCGAAACAGGAAACAGCAAAGGCCGAGAAGCTTTCTCCCGACAATCCGTTGAACAGTCTATTGGAAATGGAGACTCTCGCCGCAGAAGAGCGATCGCAGGGCTCGGGCGCGGATAGAAATGACGATCGCAGCGCGCAGAAGCGTGCCCAACTGGAACAAATTTTGCGCAAGCATCAGGCAAACGTCTCCTTGGCCTATTATCTTGCCGCAGCCTACGCGTCCCTGGGTAAAAGCGACGAGGCTTTCGCGGCACTGGATCAAGCCTTCGCTGCGCGCTCGAATTGGATGATCTATCTGAAGATTGATCCGCGCTTCGATTCGTTGCGTCAGGATCCGAGGTTCGTCGAGTTGTTGGAGAAGGTCGGACTTCAGTCCGATCGCCGCTGAAAATTCCGCCCGGAATCCTTCACTCCCCGCAAAAAATAAATCCCGCTCCCTTGCGTTAGGGAAGCGGGACTTTGAAATCGAAATCGGACCTCGAAAAGCTCAACAATTCTTAGTTGGTGTAAACCTGCTCGTGCTGGCGCGCTTCGTACCATAGTGCCAGTTCGACCCGGTTCCACAATCCTAGTTTGTCGTAAATCAACCTCAGATAATTCTTTACTACGTGCTCGGTTGTCCCCAAGGAATCAGCGATCTCGCGGTTCTTGCAGCCTTCGGCTACGCGTTGAATGATGAGCTGTTCCCGTTCACTCGGCCCACCGTGGTTTGCTGTTTCTCCAACCATAATTGTCTCCTATAGAGCAAAGTCGCGAGCTTGACCCGCTTAATGCCGCCTTTGATACCAAAACGGAGGAAGAGGCGGTTGAAATGTGCTTTGACGGTGCGCTCGGCAATGTGAAGATCCCGAGCGATTTCTGAGTTGTCGCATCCCTGGAGAAGCAAGTCGATGATCTGCCGTTCCCGGGGTCCTACATGGCTGAAATTCTCTTCCATAATTACTGCACCTGTCCGATGCGCTTCGGCCGTGGCGAGTGGCGCTCAACCACGCCCCCTCGGCGCGCCTGGATTCGGGGTCTTTGCCGTCTCATTTTGCATTCGCGCGGCCAAATCGGGGGTTGGACGTTAACTAATTGTTAAAATTGCCGGTTGCAGCGTTTTTTTGCTGGGAAATATCGCGAAAATAATGGTTCCTACGGTGTCTCCTGTACTTGCCTACTGGCATTTTTACTCAGCTTCTAGGGTGAAATGCTTAGTACAAAATTCCGAATTTCCCGCCTTCTAAAGATCATATTTACACGGAAGTGCAGCGCGGACGAAGATGCTGCGGCTCCCCTATAATGAGCTGTGGACTTCAAACTAGTCAGCAGCTACAAGCCGCAGGGCGACCAGGGACGGGCGATTGAGGCCTTGACCCGGGGTATTTTCGATCGCGAACAGCACCAGGTTTTGCTGGGCGTGACCGGTTCGGGAAAGACGTATACGGCGGCCAAGATAATCGAGGCTGCCAACCGCCCCGCGCTCGTGATGGCGCACAACAAGACCCTGGCGGCACAGCTCTACCACGAATTCAAGAGCTTTTTCCCCAACAACGCCGTCGAATATTTCGTTTCCTATTACGACTACTACCAGCCCGAGGCATACGTGCCGGCGGCGGATCTTTACATTGAGAAGGAATCGACGATTAACGATGAGCTCGACAAGCTGCGGCTTTCGGCGACACGATCGCTATTTGAGCGGCGCGATGTTTTGATTGTCGCATCCGTCAGTTGCATTTACGGCTTGGGATCTCCCGAGGCCTATTACGGCATGATGCTGTTCCTGGAGAAGGGACAGAAGATCAAGCGCGCCGACATCACGCGCAAGCTGGTCGACATTCTTTATGAGCGCACAGAAGGAGATTTCAAGCGCGGAACCTTTCGGGTGCGTGGGGATGTAATCGAAATTTATCCCACCTACGACGACAATGCCTATCGCGTGGAGATGTTTGGCGATGAGGTGGAATCGCTATCCCAGATCGATCCCTTGTTTGGGACGGTCAAGCAGAAATACATGCGGCTGCCGATTTATCCCAAAACCCATTATGTGATGAAAGAAGAGACGCGGGCATCGGCCGTAGCTTCGATCAAGGCGGAGCTGGCCTGGTGGGAAGTGGAACTGGAGAAGCAGGGACGGCTGGTGGAATCGCAGCGCATCCATCAGCGCGTGATGTATGACCTGGAGATGATCAAGGCCATGGGCTACTGCCATGGCATTGAAAATTATTCCCGGCATTTTACGGGCCGGCTTCCCGGTGAGCCTCCGCCGACACTGTTGGATTATTTTCCGCGCGATTTTCTTATGTTCATCGACGAGTCGCACCAGACCGTGCCCCAGCTTCACGGCATGTATCACGGCGACCGCTCGCGCAAGCAAACTCTGGTTGAGTACGGATTCCGCATGCCGTCGGCACTGGATAATCGTCCGCTGACATTTGAGGAGTTCGAGCATCGCACCAATCAGCTGGTTTATGTTTCGGCGACGCCGGGCCCATATGAGCTGACAAAATCGGCGGGCGTGGTGGTCGAGCAGATCATCCGGCCTACGGGATTGATCGATCCTCCGGTCGAAATTCGTCCGGTCAAGGGACAGATCGACGACTTGCTGCATATGATCCGCGACCGCGTGGCCCGCAATGAACGGGTGTTGGTGACGACCTTAACCAAGCGCATGTCCGAAGACCTGGCCGAGTATTACAGCGAGGTCGGCGTGAAGTGCCGCTACATGCACTCCGAGATCGAGACACTGGAGCGGGTAAAAATTCTGCGCGATCTGCGCAAAGGCGAGTTCGATGTATTGATTGGCATCAATCTTCTCCGCGAAGGCCTCGATCTGCCGGAGGTCTCGCTGGTCGCAATTCTCGACGCTGATAAAGAAGGTTTTCTGCGGTCGGCCGGGTCTTTGATCCAAACGATTGGGCGTTGCGCGCGCAACTTGAACGGGCGCGCGATTCTTTACGCGGATCGCATGACCGATTCCATGAAAAAGGCTCTGGATGAAACGAACCGGCGGCGCGCGATCCAGGAAGCCTACAATACAGAAAACGGAATTACTCCAGAGTCGATTATTCGTCCGCTCGATATGTCGCTGGTGGCGATCGTCGGCGCCGACTATACCGATTTGACCGGACCGGAGGCGGACGGTATGCCTGAGATGAAGTCGCAGGAAGAGCTGGACGCCTATATTGGCAAGTTAGAGAGCGACATGCGGGAAGCGGCCAAGCGGTTTGAGTTTGAGAAGGCCGCCAAGCTGCGGGATACGATTAAGGAGTTGCGGACCAAAGAATTCTTGTTCGCGTAGTTAGGCGTACCGGCGGTCCGCTGCCACCGGAACAACAAAATCTTGTAACAGTTTGGGAGAATCTATGGCCAACACGGGTGAGAGACGAGAGATCAACAGATTTGCGGGTGCGAAGGAATCAGAAGCGGTGAGAGAGTCAAAAAACCTCGTATCGAGAACCAAGGAAGTCGCTGCCAACACCGAGGCGAAGCTGTTGGCGCGGCGCGCAGCGTCGAAGAAGCGCCAGTCTTCGCGCAGTCGATAATGCATCGGTTCGACAACCATCGCTTCGCCACCGATAATCAGCGATGAAACGAATCCTCCTCTCCTGGAGCAGCGGCAAAGACAGCGCGTGGAGTCTGCATGTCCTCCGGCAGCGGGGAGAGTATGAGGTCGTGGGACTGCTCACTACTTTCAACGAAGCTGCGGGACGCGTCGCCATGCACGCCGTCCGTCGCGAGTTGGTCGAGCAGCAGGCGGCGGCTGTCGGTCTGCCGCTGTGGGCGGTGCCGTTGCCATGGCCCTGCTCCAATGAACAATATGAATCGCTGATGGCGCAGACCTGTGCCAAGGCGGTCTCCGCAGGGATCGAAGCGGTCGCCTTTGGCGATCTGTTTCTCGAAGATGTCCGCTCTTACCGCGAGAAGCAAATGGCGGGCTCGGGGCTGGAGCCGATTTTTCCTCTTTGGGGCCTGCCGACGATGGCATTGGCCGCGGAGATGATAACGGCAGGCGTGCGCGCGAAGTTAACTTGTGTGGACACGACGAAACTCGATTCATCTTTCGCGGGCCGTGAGTTCGATCTGGATTTGCTGGCCGCGCTGCCGCCTGAAGCCGATCCATGTGGCGAACGAGGCGAGTTCCATTCGTTCGTTTACGCAGGCCCGATGCTGAAGGCGCCGCTTTCAGTGTCTGTCGGAGTCACCGTGGCACACGATCAGTTTGTCTTTGCCGACCTGGTTTCGGTCTAAAGGGCTAATCCCCTTCGCTTGCTTTTCCCTGGTTTGACTGTCTTACTCGGGCCTCCTGCTCGGGCCTCCTACTCGGGCCTACGTGGTTTGCGGCTTCCTCGCAATTCCCTTCCTGACATTCCGCCCCTTCGCGCTGGTTACCAGCGTGTCTATCACCAGCGGAGCCACTCGCAATAGTATGACTGTGGGGCGAGCCACGAGTGTTGCCTTTCCGATTGGGGCTTCCATATGAAGATTCTTTGTCTGGCTTTTCTGGTTGCTGTTCTGCTACTGCCGCTATCGGCGCAAAACACCGCGAATTCCGCTGACGTCTCTAGGATCATCGCGCTGGAGAAGGCGTGGAATCAGGCCTTCAAATTTCGCGATACAAAAGCGATCGACGCTCTCCTCGATGACGCCGTGGTGCTGGTGAACGACGACGGCAGCTTGCAGTCAAAATCGGTGTTTCTGGCCTTCGTTCGCGAATCCAAGCCGTCGGACGATGAGCAGGTGACTCCTGAATCGATCTCAGTGCACATCTTCGGCAATGTTGGAGTCGCGACCGGGGTATTTCACGTTAAGGGCGTCGCAGGCGGCAAACCTTTTGTGCGCCGAAACCGGTTCGCCGATACCTGGGTAGAAAAGAACGGCAACTGGGTCTGCGTTTCCGCTTCGGCGACACCCATCTCGCACTGATTTTCGTTCGTCAGCTAAGCCCCGCACTCATCAGAAATAGATCTGTCTTCGCGCACGGCCAAAGGGTTCCGCCTCTGCGTGAATTGGCTTAACGGCCGGCGGCGGCGCTTGCCGCTTTTTCGCCGGGCTCGCGTGCCGCTACATTGAGTTCTTTTTCGATCGACGAAAAGCGCTGGAAAACTTCGTGGAGGCGCAACGCCATGTTGCGGATGGCGTCGGCTTGCACTTGCACACTGCCCGGCAGTCCAGGCTCGTGGCCCAACAACTCGGCATTGCCAAGGACAGTTGTAAGCGCGTTGTTGATGTTCGTCCGCATCTCGACCATGTAGCGTCCCAGAGTAGCTTCGGCTTGCGAGGTCGAGCTGACCTTCTCAGCATCACGCGCGCGCGATTCGGCGCGAACGCGGCGGAGGATTTCGCGTCCCAGCAGACCCGCGATAGCAGGCCAGAGGAGTGGCTCCCGGCGCAGGTCGATCACCGCTCCGTGAATATTATAAAAATCGAGTGACGGATCAGAGTGAATCAGGATCGCCGGCTTGCCAGCCGCAGCGAGCGATTGCTTCAGATCTTTATTCAATCGCTTATTCAACCGCTTGTGGCGAGCTTTGACGGTCAGGTCAAGATCATGCTTGAGAAGTGGCCTCTCAGGCGGTTCGGCGTTGCCAAACTTCTCGTCGACTGACGAAGCGTCGGCGATGGCGAGATCGTAGTTGCCCCCTTTGAGTCCGCGAGAAAATCCTCCGTCGAGCACGATGAATTCCGGACCGTCGGCATGGGGCGCGGGGTCCTGAGGCCAATTCGCAGTGATATCGCGGGCGAAGGCAGGGTCACTGGCCAGGATAAGGACGGTCGGGCGGTTCGAGGTTATCATTCGTTTTCGCGTCTTAGTCTTGGTGTCTTGGTGCCGATCTTGGACTGAGAGGTTACGGCCCAGAGCTTCAGGAACTGATCTAAGGTTCAGCCTAAACAGCGCAGCCCGGTCTCCACCGAAAATGGGGAATTACTAGATTATTTCTGTTTTCCTGGCGCGGCCGCTCCCTTAGATAGCGGATTCTTTCGGGCCCCGTTCTGGAGCGCGTCATCTACCGCGGCTCTCAGATCAACCAACATGCGCAAGGGCTGTCCGCTGGAGTATTCGGCATGAAACATCACCTTCCAAGATTGGCAGATCATGCGCAGACGCGCGATCGGCTCCTCCGCGGAAAACTGGGCGCGGCGGCAATCGATCGTGGGTATATTGCGGCGCTCAAGTTCGCGCAGTCCGTCTTGAATGGCGTTGAGATCGTCGTGCATCAGTCGGAAGAAAATGCGGCGGACCATGAAACTGAAACGGGCGAAGGCCACCATAGCCGCGGGTTCAAAATAGCGGGTAGCGTTTTGCGTTTTGAGTTTTCTTCCCTGCTCCAGGATTCCGCTGTGCAGCAGTTCGCTGAGTCGTTTGCAGCGCCCGGCCGATTGCATGATAGTTTCGAGCGTGCTGAGCCATGCTGGAAGTTTGGGATCGACCGAACCGATCACGGGTTCGAGCACCTGAGCAACGTATTCGAGATCGAGGTCAGCGTCCTCGAGGCCCGAAGGCGCGCACAGGGAGAAATATTGCACCAGCAGAAAATCTGTTTTGTCGCGATCGCCCGCAGATTTGGCGGCCTTCTGCATGTGATGCACCAGAAGATGTCGCAGCACAACTTCGTTGGCCAGCGGAGTGGTTTGCAAAAACTGGCGCAACTGATGCACCTGTATCTGCGCGTCCACCTGCTGGAACCACGCCGCGGCCTCATCGACCGACTCTTGCGACGGCGAGAACGATTCGTCGACCGGGCAGATGGCGACTTCGATGACAAATTCGCGCACCAGCGCGCAGTAAATGGGTTGCAGGGCGACGAGAGTTACTCCCTGCTCTTGAAAGGAAGCTTGGGCGGATGCGGTCATGATTTCACAATCCAGTTGGGAACGTTTTGTAGGAAGCGGACGGCGACTACCGTCCTTTCCGTGTGATATTGAACAGCGACGACGGAGGCCTCGGCGTAGAGCGTGCCGTCCTTACTTTCGACTACAACATGATCGGCAAATTCGAGCGGCCGGTTCACTACGAACAGCACTTCGCGCGAGGTGCCAAATTCGATGACGGTCTCTTGCAGGAAGGCATCGTCTTCTTTCTTCTGCGAAGCCGGTTCGGGTGCGGCGGCATGGTTTCCGTTGCCGTTGCCGTTGCCGTTAATTCGAGCACGGCTGAGCTTGATGGGAATCCGCACCGGAGTTGCTTCGGGGAAGAAGCGCGCCAAGCGGCCTACAATTTCTTGTTCAAGTGCACGAGCCGTTGCCTGGTTGGGCACCAAAACCTCAATCCCGGGGGAATCGGAGCAGAACAATCTCACCTCTTCCTGGTTGGAAAGAGCATGCAGTGAGATTTGATCTGCTTTATCGGGATACTCTGGTGCACCCGCTGCACCAAAACCTTGAAGGCCATGTCCTTATGAGCAAGCAACTGAAGGATAGGGAGTTAGCCGGAGCAGGAGTGAGCGCCGTTCCACGAGCCACGTCCAGAGCGGGGAAAGGTGTCTCAGAATGAAACGGCTGTCTCATTTCGGAGAATGAACCTAAACCTATTGCAGAGTCGAAGACTGCTCTGAGCCTTCTCTGGCTCCGATGTTGTAGCGCTTGAGCTTGCGGTAAAGAGTCGCTCGGCTTATGCCCAGCATTTTGCCGGCTAGAACCTTGTCTCCTTTTACCTGGGAGAAGACGCGCTCAATCGTGGCTCGTTCGATGTCTTCCAAATCGGTTGCACGGCCGGAGAATTCTGGTGTCGCCTGCAGTTCTGTCCGGAGTTCCGCGCGCGCGATCGACGGCGGCAGGTCGTTGATCTCGATGATGCGCTGGTCGCCCAAAGCCACGGCCCGCTCCAGACAATTTTCCAGTTCGCGGACATTGCCCGGCCAGTCATAAGAGAGCAGCGCCTTCATCGCGTTGCTCGAGAGTTGCACGCCGCGCCCGGGAGCGAGACGCTCCAGGAAAAACGCGGCGAGAATCGGAATGTCAGAACGGCGCTCCCGCAGCGGCGGCAACGAAATCGTAACCACGTTCAAGCGGAAATAGAGATCCTTGCGGAAGGTTCCCTTCTGATATTCGGTGTCGAGGTCGCGGTTGGTGGCTGCCATGATTCGGACATCCACTTTGACTTTCTGATTGCTGCCCACAGGACGAACTTCCTTTTCCTGGAGAAAGCGCAGCAGCTTGGCTTGCATCTCCAGCGGGAGTTCTCCCACTTCATCGAGAAAAATTGTCCCGGTGTCTGCCGATTGCAACAGACCTTGCTTCGAACGCAGGGCGCCAGTAAAGGCTCCTTTTTCGTAGCCGAACAGTTCGCTTTCAATCAGCGTCGGGACGAGCGATCCGCAATCGACGGCGACAAATGGACGGCTCGCCATGCTGCCGCGAAAATGCAGAGCGCGAGCTACCAATTCCTTACCGGTTCCGCTCTCGCCCGAGATCAGCACCGGCGTGCGTGTGTCTTTCAGGCGCGAGATCAGGCGCAGAACATTCTGAATACCGATGGAGTTGCCGATAATGCCGTGCAGTGAAGTCTCCGTTTCAGAACGCTCCCGGAGATAGAGATTTTCTTCGACCAGACGAACCTTATCGGCCATCCGCCGCAGGAAAAGCCGCAGTTCGTCGAGCGGAGCGAAAGGCTTCGAGATGTAGTCGTAAGCCCCCAGCTTCATGGCTTGCACGGCTGTCTCGATCGATCCGTGGCCCGTCATCACGGCGATTTCAATGCGCGGGTTGGAGCGTTTGACCTGCTCCAGGAATTCGATCCCGGACATGCGCGGCATCACCATGTCGGTGAGCACCATGTGCACCGGCTGCTCTTCGAGCAGGGTGAGCGCAGCGTCACCACTTTCAGCTTCCAGACAATGGAAGCCCAGCGACTCACCTACGGTGATGCAGAGCCGGCGGATGGTCTGCTCGTCATCGACAATCAGTAAACGAATTCGGAAGTCTTGACTCATAAAGATAGGGTCATCGGGTTGTCGGATTAGCGCTCGGCTCTTCCCATGGTTTGCTCGATTACGGTGAGAAAGTCGTGAACTCGAAACGGCTTCTCCACGCACGGAGCCCCGGTTCGGCGCAATGTGGCCGCGGTTTCTTCGTTGGCGATGTCGCCAGTTATGAAAACCAGTTTCGAGGCTAGCTCAGGACGATGGGTTGCTATCCAGGCATAGACCTGGGCTCCGTCAACGCCGCCGGGGGTCCGCATATCAGAAACTACGCCGTGGAACTCGCCAACCGCGAGCAGCCGCAGAGCATCGGCGCCAGACTCAGTCGGAACCACGCTGTAGCCGTGGCCTTCGAGCACCGCGCGCACCAATGCCATGACGGCCGGTTCGTCTTCAATCAGGAGCACGGTTTTCGCCTCTGGTTCCATTCCTGAATCTGTTCCCAACTTTGTTCCGACTTCCGTCATTTTGGTTGCACTCCTGCGGCCGCTCCGAAAGAAGCCGTGTCGGCCACGATGGGAAGCCGGACCGTAAAGGTGGCTCCTTCAGATTCAGGATTGTTATCGCAAAGAATTTCTCCGCCATGCTCGCGGACGATACCGTAGCAGATGCTCAATCCCAAGCCCGTACCTTTGCCAACGTCTTTCGTGGTGAAAAAAGGATTAAAGATGAGAGTGGGATCGGGAATGCCCGGCCCATTATCGCGGAACGATATTTCCACGAATGACCCGGCGGCGGCGCTCCTGATTTCAATACGGGCCGGACGCGTAGCCTCCCGGACGGCGTCATAAGCGTTGTTCAGAATGTTGAGAAATACCTGTTGCAACTGGTGCGAATCTCCAACCACCTGCGGCAGCGCTTCGTCGAGCAGCTCGACTACTTGTATCCCGTGACTGATGAAGTCGTAAGAACGCAGGTGCACCGTGCGTTGCAGGATGTTGTTGAGCTGCACCGGTTGACGCTGCGGCGGCATCTGGCGGGCGAAACTCAGCAGGTTCTGCACGATCTGTTTGGTGCGTTGCGCCTCCTGCAGAATCACGCGCAGATCGCGGCGCGCACTTTCTGGAAGTTCGGGATTTTCCATCAGCAGATCGGTGAATCCGAGGATGGCGGTAAGCGGGTTATTGACTTCATGGGCAACGCCGGAAACCAACTGCCCCACGGCAGCCATTTTCTCCGAATGCAGAAGCTTGGCGCGCAGCATGGCGGAATCGGTGACGTCGGTCATAACCACAACGATGCTGCCGACTCGGCCATCTTCTCCGCTAATAGGACTGAGATTCACGGAAAACTGGGCGCTGACGCCATCACCGCGAACCAGGGGCAAATCAAAATTGTCGATCTGTTGCCCGCGCGCGACGGCAGCCAGAGCTTCGCGCAATGCAGGCCGCCGCGGAGGCGCGCAGAGGTCGGGCAGCGGATGCGACAGGATCTGACTCTGCTGAAACCCGAGGCCGCTCCAGCGGCGATTGGCGTAGCTGATGATTCCTTCGGTGTCGGTGACCAGAATGAGGCTTTGCGTGTGATTGAGAATCTTACTCGAGAAATCGCGCTCTTTTTGCAGTTCGGTCTGCGACTGGTGCAGAACGCTGACATCGAGTATAAGTCCGCGATGCTGGATGACATTACCAGCCGCATCGCGCATCGCATAACAGTTCATGAAGACGTGGACCGCCGATCCGTCTTTGCGCCGAAGAACCTCTTCCTGATTGTGCATCTCGCCCGTGCGTTTGAGCAGGTCGGCGAGTTCCTGCCGGCGCTGGGCGGAAAAATACACTTGCGTGGGAATGTCCAGCTGTAGAAGTTCGTCGCGGGTGTCGTACCCGAGGATGCGAACCAGTGCGTCGTTGACCTCGATGAATCGGCCCTGTGGCGATGAAACGTAAATGCCTTCCTGAATATTGTCGAACAGTTCGCGATAGCGGCGTTCAGCTTCGCGGCGGTCGGTTATGTCCTTGAGCACGTGGACGGTTTGCCACTGCGGGCTGCTGGCGGCGTGAATGCGCGAAGTTGAAATCAGATATGCGCGTTCAAGAACAGGATGAACATATTCGTCCAAGCCCTCGCCGCTGCGGCAGAACGGACAGAAATGAGGCGAAGCTCCAGTGGTAAGCGCGTCGAGCGCTCGCATGTTGATGCCGATCAGTTGATCGGGCGCGATGCCGACGAAATCCGCTAATGACCGATTGACGCGGAGAATATTGTGATGCTCGTCGTGAACTACAATAAAATCGCTGATCGCATCGAAAATCTCGAGCCAGTGACGGTTGGCCTGCTGCATACGCGTGAACAGGCAGGCGTTTTCGAGCGCGATACTGGCGTGGCCGGCAATCGCACGCAGCAACTGGTGATCTTCAATGGCTGGCGGAGCGCCGCGATCGGCGAGGCAGAGCACGCCCACGAGTTCTCCTGAGGAACCAGCCAGGCGGACCAGGGTGCAATCGATCCATCCCAGAGTGGCGGCGAGACCGGCGCCCAGCATTTCGTTGGCCGAGGCGAACGCAACATCGCCAGGATATTTCGGCAGCGCGGCACTCAGAACTTGACCAAAGCGCCGGAGCAGAGGCTTATCGTTAACCGCCTCGGCAACTCTTTCTGACGCGCCGGAGATGATCACAGTCTCCATCTCCACCGTTTGAAAAAGGCTAAGCGCAACCGAGCGCGCTCCTAGCAATTCGGCGGCTCGAAGCGCGAAATTGTGCGTGAACTCGGGCAGATGCAGGACGTTATTGAGTTCGAGAGCGATGGTGACGAGAGCTTCCGCCCGGCGGCGGTGCTCCTCGGATTGATGCAGGTTGCGCGTTAGTTCCAGAGCGATAGCAATCTGCGCGGCCAGAGCGCGGGCGCGGCGCACGTCTTCGTCGTTGATGGGGCCGGCCTCGATGCGATCCAGCACGCCGAACATGCCGAGCACGTCGCCACTCGAACCAAGCAGCGGGACCGCCAGAAGCTGTCGAATGTGGAAGGCAGCGACGAAATCCAGATTCGCTCCCGGAGTTTTCGCGGCGTCTTCCGTGAAGAAAACATTCTTCTGTTTCAGGGCGCCAGTTGCCACGCCATTGTGGAGCGGGATGTCGACCGGACGAGCCACTCCCTTCTCCACCCCCCAGCGAACATGGAACGCATCTTCTTCCAGTAATCCGATGAAGCAGCGCTCAAAGCCGAGAAAGCTGGCCGCCCGGACCACTGACGTCTGCATAAACTCGTCTAGTTTTCCGGCGGAACCAAGTTCAAACGAGATTTCGAGGATCTCGTGTAGCTCATGGGCCTGCGCCCGCGCCATGCCGTACAGCTCGGCGTTGGCAATCGCGACCGCGCCAAAGCCAGCCAGCGCGGACACCAGAGTTTTATCTTCGTGTGTGAACGCGCTGGCAGCATGCGGATAAACCAGAATCGCGCCGTGCGAGCGCGAAGTGCGAAATGGCGCCGCGATCAGGACTCCGGCGGGCGAGTCTTCTCCGAAGTGCGAAGCTCCGTCGATGCTGACCGTAATGCGCTCGCCGGCGGCAACGGCGCGTGTCGCGATTTCGATCGTCGAGCGGAGTTGGTTCTGCTGGAAACGATCCCGGATGGAATGTGCAAGTCGCGGCGACTCCGTCGAAACGGCTTGTAGCTGAAAGTTCTTGTCCGTCTGCTGCGTCTGTTGTTGCAGCAGCACCAGCACGGCCGGAGAATGCACCAGCACCCGAAGACGGTCGGCGATGCTCTCCATCACGGCCGCCGTGTCGGGCAGGCCGTGAAGGGCGGTCGCCACTTCGACCAAAATGCTGGCCCGGCGGTGTTCTTCGCGGGAGAGCTGGTTCAAGCGGAGAGCTTCGAGCGCGGTGCCGAGCTGCGCCGCGAGAATCGTAATTCGGGCCACCGCGGCGTCGTCGAAACCCTCGCCCGGCGAGCTTTTCAGGTAAGTGATCGCTCCAACTACTTCGCCCGAAACCAGCAGCGGAGCCGCCAGCGCAGCACGAGCATGGTTAGAATTTAACCAGGGATAGCGGCCGGCATCGAGATGATTGGCGAAAAACGGTCGCCGCTTCTGCACCGCATCCAGGGCAATGGATGCATCGCCACTGCGGCGGCGCGTGCCGCGAAAAGAATTAGCGTCACCGCCCTCGGCAGTGGCGTCACACTCGGCTCCTACCAGTTCACCGTCCGGGGTTCGACTCCAAAAATAAGCTCCGCTGGCCTGGAAAAAGGCACGGGTCAGAACGCAGAACGATCGGATTAGCTGGCTTGGGTCGCCACTTTGAAAAGCAGCACGGGACAACTCCAGGAGAAGTTTCTGGAAGGCTTCGTCAGACTGAGACGCGCCGCCGGCACGCGAATTTCCGGTGGGGGTTGTCAGTGCTCACCAATCCCTTAGCTAAGCGATTGAAAACAATTGAATTATATATAAAACCTACGCTGGATTCTCAAATTGAGTCAAGAGAATAGCGGAGGTGGTGCCGACTTTAGAAACGGCACCAAAGTGACATGGTTGTCTCAATTTGAAAATTAGCCGTCAGCCCCAAACGAAGTTATGAAGCCGGAACGCTCCCTGCCTTGGACCAGGGCCCACAGAATACCCAACCATCCGATTCCGGGGGCGGCTAAGAATTGTCGATTCAATCCGATTGCCGTTAGAACCAAAGTAATCCGGAGCATGAACTTTTGGTATCGGCTGATGCGGTGGTTGCACGAATATAGGGAAAGATTATGGGACAAGGGAGGTTCCGTGTCTTTTAAGGGTTTGAATCGTACGGTCGCGGTGGGTCTGCTGCTTCTGGGGGGATGGGCCGCGACCAGCGCTCCAGTGTGGGGGCAGGAAGAAATCGCTCGCAAGGTAAAAACCAAGGTGGCGCCGGTGTATCCAGAACTGGCGCGGCGCATGAACTTGAGCGGAGTGGTGCGAATCCAGGTAACCGTCACGCCCAAGGGAGACATTAAGAATACAAAGCTGGTCGGTGGGCACCCCCTTTTGGCGGGTGCCGCGCTGGATGCAGTGAAGAAGTGGCGCTTTGAGGCGGGACCGGAAGAAGCGACGGGGATTGTTGAATTTCGCTTTGATCCTCCGGCCCAATGAGGGCTGCCCGAAGCGTCGGTTGAGGAAGGGTGAAGATGAACATCGGAAAAAAGCTGTACATAAGTTTCGGCATCATTCTGGCCACGGTGCTGGTGCTTCTCGCCATCAATCTGGGCGCCGTGCAACGCGAGCATGAGACGAAGGCGGCCGCGCAGCGCTCCATCGACATGACGGAGGCAACGTCATCCGTGCGTTTCCAGATGATGCAGAACCGCCTTCACCTTCAGAACTACCTGCTCAGCGGCGACACCCGTGATGTCGAGAAAATGGCGGATGGCGAACATCAGCTCAGCGACGCGCTGCACCGTGCCCAGGAACTCTCGAACTCCGCGCAACAGAAAAGCAACCTGGAAAAAGTGCAGGGCTTGGAGCAGTCGTGGGGCACCGAATTCGCAAATCCGCTGGTCGACAAACGCCGCGCCGTTGACAGTGGCAATGCGACCGTGGCCGAACTGCAGATTTTCTACCTGCAAAAAGATCCCAACACTTGGGTGTCACGCTCGAGCGATGTACTGGACGAAGTCGACCATGAGAATCGCAAGTTGCTGGATGAGCGCCGGCACTCCGACGAACTGGCGGCCACGTGGACGATTCTGATGTCGGTGTTGAGCACTCTGGTCGCAGTAGGACTCGGGATTGTCATTGCTTACCGCACTGCCAGCGGCATCACCGGCCCGCTCACTCGATTGATTCACGTAGCCGATCAAATCGGGCAGTCCGGCGACCTGGAACACAACATCGACGTACATGGCAAAGACGAAATCGGGCAGCTGGCCAGGACTTTTGAATCCATGGTCAAGTACCTGAAAGAAATGGCGGCGGTTTCGGAGGCTATTGCCGGAGGAAACCTTTCGGTCGACGTCCGTCCGCGCTCGGCCAACGACACCCTCGCGAACGCCTTCACCCGCATGGTAGAGGGTTTGCGCGGCCTGGTCCGCAATGTGCGCGATGCCGCATCGCAGGTCGCCACCGCTTCTACCCAGGTGGCCAGCGCTTCCGACGAGTCGGCTAGAAACAGCCTGCAGACTTCCTCGGCCATTGATGAAGTGACGAGCACGATGCACGAGATGAGCGTCAACGTGCAGAACATGGTGAAGAGCACGCAAACGCAGGCATCGAGCGTCAGCGAGACTTCGGCCTCGATCGACGAGATGGTCACATCGATTCAACGGGTGGCGGATACGGCTAAGGTACTGCTCGATATCTCCAACCGTTCGCGCGAAGAAGTGCACAGTGGCATCGGCACCATGGAAAAGGCGACCGACGGCCTGAACCGGATCAACACCACGATCCGATCCTCCGGCGAAATCATCGACGCGCTCGGCACCCGCGCCGACAACATCGGAAAGATTGTCGAAGTCATCGACGATCTTGCCGAACAGACGAATCTGCTCGCCTTAAACGCAGCCATCGAAGCGGCGCGCGCGGGCGAGCATGGCCTCGGTTTCGCTGTCGTAGCCGACGAAGTCCGGAAGCTTGCCGAGAAGTCGGCGCAGTCCACCAAAGAGATTTCAGAGTTGATCGAAAGCATCCAGAAGGAAGCGCGCAAAGCGGTCGACAACATGGAAAAGAGCACGACGATCGTAAACGAAGGCTTGAATCTGGGGCAGGAACTGAACGCCGCGCTGCGCAAGATTTCAAACGTGGTGACCGAGGTCTACAAATTCGCTCAGGAAATCGGAGCTGCCACCAACGAACAGTCGCATGGCTCTTCGCAAATTGCGCGCGCCACCACACGGCTGAACGAAATCACGCACGAGATCAATTCCGCCGTAGAGGAGCAAGCTTCCGGGGCGCAGGCGGTGGTGCAGGCGATGGAACGCATGCGCGAACTGGTGCAGTCCTCCACTTCGAGTTCGACGGAACTGGCTGCTTCCTCCGATCAGATGTCGAAGATGTCGCGCGGCCTGCTCGATTCGATGGACCGCTTTGCCTTGCGCAACGACAGATCGAACGATGCGGCCCGCGGCGCAGCGGCGGGTTCTCGTTGAAGGAATTTCACTCATGAGCCGGGAAACACACATTGTAGGGTTTCGGGTGGGCCGCGAGACGTACGGCGTCCCCATCAAATCGCTGCATGAGATTGTCCGCGTGCCCGAGATCACGGCTGTGCCGGATGCGCCCGACTATCTGGAAGGCGTGATCAATCTGCGAGGCAAGATTGTCTCCGTGGTTGATCTGCGTAAACGCTTCGGTCAGCCCTCGGTCAGTCTCGACCGGCGCAGCCGCATCCTGGTGGTCGAACATCGCGGACGGCTGGCCGGCATGATCGTGGATTCGGCATCCGAGGTCCTGAAGATTCCCGAGAGCGAGATCGAAGCGGCACCCGCCATGATGCAGGAGGGCGGATTGGATTGTGTGACCGGCCTCGGCAAATACCAGGGTCGGCTGATCATTCTGCTGGATATCAGCAAGATATTGGCCGCACGAGAAGCGCAAAGCGATACGGCAGTCGAAAAGACCGCGGCGGTCAATGGCAAGGCTGGGACTGGATCCATGACGAAAACTACCTCGGCCGGAAAGTAGCAACCTCAACCGAACCCACATGAGCCAGAGCGAAGCTCCAGCCCTTACCGAAGCCGAACTGAAACTCCTGCAGACGCTGGTCTACCAGGAATGCGGCATGCATTTTGACGACCGGCGCACTCCCTTCCTGCAAGACCGCCTGCAGCGCCGGCTCAAGGAATGTCACCTGGATTCGTTCTACAGCTACTACCGCCTGCTGGTAAGCCAGCCCGGCAAGCAGGAACTGTCGCGTTTGCTTGAAAACCTCACCGTCAACGAGACCAGCTTCTTCCGCAACAAGGCGCAGCTTGATTTGTTTCAGAAAGATGTGCTCGAAGAACTTCTACATCGCAAGCAAGAGCGCCGGGACTTCAACCTGAGAATCTGGAGCGCGGGCTGCTCCACCGGGCAGGAACCTTACACCATGGCCATGCAGGTGGCCGATGCTCTCTCCTATTACTACCTGAGAAATCCGCTGCCCATCGAATCGCCGGTTCCGAAGCCGCTGGTGCCTCCGCCGTGGCGGGTGGAGATTCTGGCCAGTGATATCAATTATTCGGTGCTACGCGCCGCCCAGGAAGGTTCGTACCCCGAGCATCAGATGGCGCCCGTCGATTACAGCTACCGCCTGCGCTATTTCGACAAAGTCGGCGAACGATACGTAATCAAAAAGAACGTCAAGGAATTGGTCCACTTCGACTTCCACAATTTGAAGACGGAATATTTGCCGCAGCGCAATGACATTATTTTCTGCCGCAACGTGATGATGTATTTCGATGAAGCCGAGCAGAAACGGCTGGTTGAGAAGTTTTATCGCTGCTTGAATCCGCAGGGCTACCTGTTTGTCGGGCACGCCGAAAGCCTGCTGGGTCTGACGGAAAAATTCCAGATGGTCCACGTCAACAATGGCACGGCGTACCGGAGGGTTGAGGTGAGGATGTGACCCTTCCCCCTGAAGACCGGATGTCCGATCTGCGCCAGCTGTTTTTCGAAAGCGCGGGGGAACTTGTCCAGAAGCTGAACGACGAAGCCATGCAACTGGAGAAGACTCCGGGCGACGCGGAGACGGCCCGCAGCCTGCGGCGTACGGTGCACACGCTGAAGGGAGACTCGGCGGCGTGCGGTTTCCGTGAACTCAGCGAACTAGCGCATGAATTCGAGGATGTGCTCACGCTGGAAGATCCATCAGCCGCGGCCTTGGTTCCTGAAATCGCCTTGCGCGCGGCAGATGTATTCGCCGCTTTGCTCGAAGCCTACCGAAAAAAGACAA
The DNA here is from genome assembly GCA_963807725.1 of uncultured Acidobacteriaceae bacterium. GTDB lineage: Bacteria > Acidobacteriota > Terriglobia > Terriglobales > Acidobacteriaceae > Acidiflorens. The sequence goes on along the minus strand of CAWECL010000006.1, from coordinate 370,196 downwards.
AGCTTCCCGGCATCCAAGCTCTACGAGCGGATATCGCACGCCTGGCGCGTCCCGCGTCTCACAACGCCAAGACCAAAACGAAGGCGAATAGCAAGAAAGCCGCTGCGAAAATCAGCCGTTGGTCGGAATACGATCAACTGGCCATTGCCCGTGCCGTTGCCGAAGGCAAACGCATCCACCACGTGGTGGTGCAGATCGATCCCCACTGCGCCATGCCCATCGCCGGACGGCAAATGATCCAACTCGCGCTCGCGGGGCTTGGTGAAGTGCTTGCCCTCTACCCGGTAGAAGGCGGCCTTGAGCCGGTGATCAGCGTCGAAGCGGCCCTCGCCTCGGAGAAACCAGCAGAACAGATTCGAGCCAAATGCAGCATCCCGACCATCGCTTCGAGTGTCAGCGTCACCCCGCTGCGCCTGCAGACTGCGCCAACGCCGATGCCGCCCGCTGCCGCTGCGCCGGTTCAGAGTAAGAACGAAGACAACCACGAAGTTGCCTCGCCCGCCGCCGAGAGCGCCACCGCGGCCGCGGTTGAAAATGACGAGGCTCCGATCGCAGATGCCGCTACAACCGTGGCTAGCGGCCCCGACAACGTGCTGCGCGTGGATGCTGAACGTATCGACAGCGTACTCAATCTGGTCGGCGAACTGATCTTGGCGAAATCGATGCTGCAGCAGGCGCTGCTCGAATTTGGCCAGCGCTTTCCGAAAGATCTGCTGCGCGGAAAATTTTCCGACGCAATGGCGTTTCAGGGCCGGGTTTTGAACGACCTGCAGCATTCCGTCATGAAGATCCGCATGGTCCCGGTCGATCAATTGTTTCGACGCTTTCCGCGCATCGTGCGCGACGTAGGTAGACAGTGCGGCAAAGATGTCGAACTGGTGGTTAGAGGCGGCCAAACCGACCTCGACAAAAGCATCCTCGACGCTATCGCTGAACCACTGACCCACATCATCCGTAATGCGGTCGGCCACGGCATCGAGACAGCGGAAGAACGAATTAGGGCCGGCAAGCGGCCACGCGGGACTTTGCGGCTGGGCGCTTATCACCAGGGGAATCAGGTCGTCATCGAGGTCTCCGATGATGGGCGCGGGGTTGATCCGGAGAAAGTCCGACAGCGCGCAATCTCGCAGCGCCTGCTAAATGCCGAACAGGCCGCGCGGATGACCGAAGCTGAAACTCTGGACTTGATTTTGAAGCCGGGATTTTCGACAGCCGAAGAAATTACCGAACTCTCGGGGCGCGGGGTTGGCCTCGACGTCGTGCAGAGCGTGTTAGGGCGGCTCAAGGGGACGGTTCAAATCGAAACCCAGCTCGGACGCGGCACGACTTTCCGGCTCCGGCTGCCGCTGACCTTGGCGATTATCCGGGCTTTGCTGTTCCGCGTGGAGCAGCGACTCTACGCCCTTCCCCTCAATGCGGTCGCGGAAATCTCGCGCGCGTTCGAAGAGGACATCCATCAGGTGGAGCACTACGACGTGTTGCAGTTACGCAACGATGTATTGCCGCTACTGCGTCTCGGTTCGGCGCCGCCGAGCAATCCCGAAAGTGCCCGAAGAAAAATCTTTGTCTTGGTGATCAACAGTGGCGAGCGGAAATTCGGCGTAGTCGTCGACGGACTGGAAGGCGAGGACGAACTGGTCATCAAGGCGCTTGACGACCAGTCGATTACCACCGACCTTGTCAGCGGAGCGTCGATTCTGGGCGATGGACAGGTGGTCTTGATACTAAACATGATCGCGCTGATGGATCGCTTCACTCGCGGACGGGCAGATGGCGGCAGTTCGCGGATGGCGGGGTTGCTTTCCAGCGTCGTAGCCGCAACAAATGCAAATAACAGTCTGCAAAGCGGTCAGGCGCAGGCTCGCAGCACGGCTGGAGGCTTATCGTGAAAAAGCCCGTGCGCGTACTCGTCGTCGATGATTCGGCTTTGATGCGAAAGCTGATTCCCAAAATACTCGAACAGGACGCCTCGATTGAGGTCGTGGGAACAGCGATGGACGGAAATTTCGCCTTGAAGAAAATCGGCGACCTCTCGCCCCAAGTTGTGACTCTCGACTTGGAAATGCCCGGACTGAACGGCATCGATACGCTCAAAGAAATCATGCGGCGCTGGCGGCTGCCCGTAATAGTCGTCAGCTCGCACAGCACCGCTGGAGCCGCCATCACGCTCAAAGCTCTGGCGCTCGGCGCATTCGATTTCGTGGCCAAGCCGAAAGATGTTGCTGGACGAATGCCCGAGATCGCCCAGGAATTGATTAAGAAGATTCAAGCTGCGGCGCAGAGCGGCGGATTGCAGACGCAATTTCTGCCGGGGGAAATGAAGGAAGTGCAAGGCAGCAAGCTGCGTCCGATTGCGCCGACGCACATTGTCGCAATCGGCGTTTCCACCGGCGGTCCCAATGCCTTGCAATATCTGTTTTCCCATCTTCCCGTGGAATTTTCCGGCAGCATCCTCGTAGTGCAGCACATGCCCGACGGGTTCACCGAACTATTCGCTAAGCGACTCGATGAATGTTGCCCCATCCGCGTCAAGGAAGCCCAGTCGGGCGACTTGCTCGTTGCCGGGCGGGCACTTATCTGTCCCGGAAATCGGCATATGAAAGTCAGGAAAATGCCGCTGGGCAATGTCGCCGTGTTGTCCGAAGACACGCCGGTAAACGGGCATCGTCCCTCAGTCGACGTGCTCTTCCATAGCGTGGCGCAGGAGTTTGGTCCGCAAGCGATGGGTATCTTGATGACCGGCATGGGCGAAGACGGAGCCTTCGGTTTAGGCGAGATTCGGGCCGCCGGGGGATACACGGTGGCTCAGAGCCAGGAAACCTGCGTGGTTTTCGGCATGCCAAAAGCCGCTATCGAACGGGGTTTCGCCATGCGTGTCGCGGACCTGCAGGACCTGCCTGACATCTTGTTGACGCAATGTGCTCCCGACCGCGGCCATGCCGAGGTCAAGAGCGCGAGCAGTGCCGGAAGTAACTAGAGTTATCTACCGAACGTACGTAGGATCGTGATTAAGTGATAGATGGGGGAGGAGTGCCATGGAAAAGTTTGCGCCCGTAAAACGGAGCGAAGACGGACAGCCGGTGCGCTATCTGATCGTGGATGACTCCGTGTTCGCCCGCAAGAACCTGGCCCGCATGGTGGAGACCTTCGGCGGACAGGTGGTCGGCGAGGCTGGCGACGGAGTTTCTGCTATCAGCGAGTACGAACGGCTCACACCCGACATCGTTCTAATGGATATCACCATGCCGCAGATGGAAGGCATCGAAGCAGCCGAGAAAATCGTCCGCGATCATCCCACTGCCCGCATTGTGATGGTGTCGTCGGTCGGCTATCAGGAGAACATCGTGGCTGCATTGCAGCGCGGCGCCCGCCACTTCGTCCAGAAGCCGGTGAAGCCGGAAGTTCTCTATGAAGTCATCAAGTACGTCATGCGCGACGATGGAACTGCCGCGCGCGGAGCTGGAGCTGGAGCCTAGTCGATGCGGATGGACCTGATTCAGCCTTTCATTAACTCGGCCGACGCCGTGCTGGCGCAGGGGTTGCAGTCGCCAATTTCCATCGAGAATCTGAGCATGGAAGAAGAGGCGTACCGGCGCAAAGGCATCGCCGCCGAAGTTTGCCTGAAGGGCGAAATTGAAGGCCGGATTATTTTCGATGTCGACCTCGGTGCGGCCTTGCAACTCGCGAGTCGTCTGGCTGGCATCGAAGTATCCGAGACCGACGAGGAGTTAGTCCGTGAGGCTGTCTGCGAGCTGGCTAACCAGATCATCGGCAACGCCGTGACCTCGCTCAACGACCAGGGATTCCACTTCCACGTTTGTCCCCCCGTCTTGCACACCTCAGAGCAAGGCGCCAAAAGCAGTGAGGATACCGAAGCGTTGGTCATGTGCTTCAGCACATCCAGCGGAAACGTTTTCATGAACGTCGCTCTGCGCTATCACCGGCGTCGAGCCACGGAACGGGCTGCGGTCGCCGGGTAGGGACCGCCGGTTAGGTATCGCCAGTTCGCGGTTAGCCTTCGCCTTCGAAATTACACCTGATTAAACCTGCCGCAGGCTATTTCCACTTGCTTCAATACCATACTTCCCAGCGCTATCGGCTTACGGACCGGCAAGCAGAAACACCGGATTCTGCGGCGGGTTCAGCGGGCTGGGTGGAATCGGCGCCCGTGTCCCTACGGGCGCAGGCATGTTCAGGAAATAAGTATCGTTGGTGGTGTCGATGATATCGACTAACCCTCCATCGCAACTCGACATATACGCGCGCGAACTGTCGCCGCCCGACGCCATCATGAACCGGAAGGTCGCGCGATAAGGTGTCCCGGCTGGCGGACCAGCGCAAACCGGCGCATAGTATTCGGGAGTGCTCTGGTCTGTCGCATCGGGAAAACCTGGCATCCCGACCGTTGTCTTCACTGTGTTCGAGCTGACCCAGACCACCGTCACCTGCGGAAAGATATTGCTGCCCGCCGCCGTCGCCGCTACTGACGTCGAGCCTAGTGTCTGCACATTAGGAACCTGGAAACACGTACCCGGGCAAGTGGCCGTCCCGCTCACGACCGCCGACACAATAAATGTCCCGTCAAACCCAGGCTGTTGCGTGCCAGAAATAGTTACGCTCACTCCTGAAGTCAGGTCGTGCCCCGAGGTCAACGAATAAGCATAAGTCGCTGTGGTCCCGTCTCCCACCACGGACGAAATACTGACCTGGCTCGGCAACTTCGCGTAGGAGGCCACGTAGGCCCGGCTCCCGTCGGGCAAAGCCGTCGCGGCAACAGCCGTAGCGGACACCGAGGACGTTCCGACCACAAACGGCGGAACAGGAATGGTGGCGAGAAGTGTTGGTACGGATTGCGAGACATCGACGATCGCCAGTACCGGTGCCCCGGGATTTCCTCCCGCTATGTAGAGCCGGTTAAGGTTGGAATCGTAGGTCATGGTGGTCGCGAACGGCACATTCACCGCTGATTCCGCTAGCGTATCCGGCCCAGCGGTCGATGCGATAGTGATGAAAGCGAGGGTTCCACTGGCTTCGAGTACATACACCGCCTGGCTGTCAGATCGCGGCGATAACCAGATTGGAGGCGAACTCAGCGAACCGTTGAGGCCGCGGGGCGAAAGATTGGTAATGCTGACGATGTCGAATGCGGTGATGGTGCCACTTCCCTGGTTCGCCACATAAAGTTTGGTGTTGTCGGGAGTAACCGCTAATCCCACCGGATTGCTTCCGACCTCGGCCGTGTTCTGCAGATTGTTGGCGTTCGTGCTGACCACGCCCACCGAGGGCACAACGGTACCGCTGGTAGGGTCCGGCACGTAATTGGGCAAGGTCACATACGCCACCGAAGAGGACGGCGCCGCGGCTATGAAATTCGGCTCGGAATTCGAAGGCAAACTGATAGTGGCCGGGCTGATGATGACCAGGTTCTGGAAGTCAAGTTTGGTAATCGAATCTCCCGTGTTCAACGGGCCCGGCACCGAGCGGTTTACAACCAGCACTTGCGTGGCAGTCTGCTGCACGGCATGGACGGGCGCAAGGCCGACATTTCCGACGCTGATGTTAGTGTCCCCGGAAACGTCGATGACCATGGCGGTGCCGGCAACGGAGGTTCCATTGTCATTGATCGACAGAACCGTGTGCGCCCCCTTGGGGTTGGGAAACACGGGAGGATTGGGAATGATGATCGGGCGAAACGTTTCGCCGCATCCGGTGCAGATCCCATAGACCAACACAACCAGCCCCAACCAGTGATACCTCTTCATTCATACTCCATAGAGAAAGTTAGTGTTACGCGGAATCGTACATTGTATCGGGAACCGGGTCGCGAGGGGAAATGGCACCACATTGAGTGATCGGGCCGTCAAAAGTCATTAAGGAGGTCGATGGGGTTTGTTCGCCGCTCGCTTCTCAGAGATTTTTCCAACGCATTGGTGAGAAGCGCTGAGACGGCGGTTTGGTTGGCCCGGTAATTCCTACTTCTCAATAATTGGGATGGCGATAAGCAGTCGAAGAGACGATTCGGGGTGATTTCGCCACCCGAAAATTCAGACGGTTCGTAATCGAATGGTTTCCAGGTAACTCGATATTTCCTACCCTCTTCCGCGGCGCGTTTTCGGATGGCTGGCTGCCGGCGCCATCTCTGCCACTTTTTCCGACGCGGAGGGTTTTTTCGTCTGCGCCAGACTTTCTTTCAGTGCCGCCATCAGATCGACAACGGGAGCCAGTTTCTTGGGCTGTTCGACGGCCTGCACTTCCCCGCCCTCCAGCTTGGTCTCAATCATCTTCTTCAGATTTTCCTGGAAGGTGTCGTGATATTTCTCCGGATCCCACTCCCCCGCCAGCGCTTCGATCAATTGGTGAGCAATCTTGATTTCCGCATCTTTAATCTCCACATCGGGCGCGCCGAACGACTCCACCTCTCGCACTTCTTCGGCGTAATACATCGTATGCAGCATCATTCCGCCCTTGTGCGGACGCAGAAAAACGGTGTACTCGCGGTTGTGCATGGTGAGTTTGGCGATCGCGACATATTCGCTCTCCTCCAGCGCCTTGGTGAGCAGCGCATAAGGACGTCGGCCGGCTTCCTCAGGCATCATGTAGTAGGAGGACTCGAAGTAAACGGGATCGACCTCACTCGCCTTGACGAACTCGAGGATTTCCATGGTCTTCGCCGTCTTCGGCTCGATCTTCTTGATCTCTTCCGGTTCGATAATGACGTATTCGCCTTTCCGATATTCGTAGCCCTTCACGATATCGCTGCGATCAAGAACCTGGTTATCCGCCGGACAAATCAATTGCTGCTTCACCCGTTGGTGGTCGGTGCGATGAAGCTGATTGAAAGAAATGCCGCTGCTGCGCGCTCCCGAAAACAAGCGCACCGGCATGGAGATTAATCCGAACGTCAAATACCCTGACCAGACTGAAGCCGCCATGAGCTTTACCCCGAAACCGTGAGATGCCGCAAAACCGCCAAGCGTACAAAAGTGTAGCGTAAATAGGGCAATCTTGCCCGCGCCAGATGCCGGACGAATCCAAAGGCAAAGCACTACATGAAGCGGTCCAACATCCGACGATACCGAATATAGTGTTATCGAGCAGCGCTCAGCCGTCCAGGCCTTGTTTGGTCGGACAATGAGCTGACGGCCGTGAGCTATCCTCACAAATGCTGATCCCATACCTCGCACACGCTTGGGCGTCCTCACCAGAACGGCTGGCCACCGCGGTCGCTGTGACCATTGCCTTCGCAGCCCTGGCCCGCGCTGTGCGGGGCGTCAATCTTTCTGGAGCTCTGGCCGGAGGCCTGGCTTGCTTCTCGCTCTTCGCAGGGCTCGGTCCAGCGGCTTTTGGGGTGTTGGTAACGCTGTTCGTGCTGACGTGGGTTTCGACCCGGCTCGGATATCGCCGCAAACAGGCGCTGGGACTCGCCGAACGCCGCGAAGGCCGTAATGCCTGGCAAGTCCTGGCCAATCTTGCGGTGGCAGCGGTAGCGGCGTTCGTTTACAGCGCCAGCGGAAATCCCGCCTGGGTCGTGGCGACAGTCGCCGCTCTGGCCGAAGCAGCCACAGACACAGTGGCCAGCGAAATCGGCCAATATCGAACCTCGCAAGCGCTCATGATCACAACCTGGCAGCGCGTCCCCGCGGGAACCGACGGCGGCATCACGATACCCGGCACACTCGCAGGCCTGGCCGCCGGAATAGTGCTCGCGATAGTTGCGGTCCTAGGCCAATTGATTGCGCCCCATCAGATCTGGGTTCCCGTCGCTGCCGGATTAGGAGGAATGCTAATCGACAGCCTGCTGGGCGCAACCCTCCAACGCCGCGGCCGGATCAGCAATCAGTCCGTGAACTTCTTCTCAACCCTGGCCGCATCAGTCATAGCCTGGACCATCTCAACTCTTTAGGTAGAAACGCTCTTCTTCGCGTCTAGGGAGCGCCTCTACGCCTCTGCGATAGGGGCGCTCGGAAATGGTGGGAGTCAGTGACTGAGTGATCTGTGGGTTAGCGAGATCGGGGCGTTGACCCTTTAATGCGGTTGTATATTTCGTAGTTGGTATCAATCGCCCCGACTATAACAATTAGGAGATAACCCGTTTGATCTCGATGCGTGTGCAGCTTCCGAATCTATTTCGTAGTTAGTGTTATTGCTGGTTACATCAATCTGGTTTCTGTAATATGCTTCCTGTCCACTTTCTCTCGCGGCGTTGTCATCTATCTGGAGTTAGACGTGGATCTGTTCGGAATATGCGCAAAGATCGGAATACTTGCCTGCACTGGACTTTACTATGGCAGATCCTCCCATTGGGGTTTGTTCTCGGCCTGATCGGGTGTGGCAGCGGTGGTTCACAGGGATCCGGGTCTCCACCTCCGAATCCCGACTTCAGTTTGGCGGTTACTCCAACGAGTCAGTCCGTGGACTCTGGCAGCTCAGCCACGGTTTCTTTGTCCGCAACGGCGCTTAACGGCTTCTCGTCCCAAATCAGCGTTCAAGTGACTGGAGTCCCAGCGGGTGTTACTGTGTCGCCGACCGCAATCACCCTGGTGCCGGGCACACCGCAGCAACTCACATTTACGGCCGCCGCCAATGCAGTGGGCGCAAGCGTCACTGTGACCTTCACTGGCACCGCTGGGTCTTTGACCCACGCCGCGGGATTGGGCCTCACCGTGAACGCCTTGACCGAAGGTTTGCCAACAAGAACTCGTTACTTACGGACGGATGCGACGACAGAATACTTCGCTTATCTGAATCAGCATTGGATGGTCCATCATGCGAACACTGGACGCTACTTCGTCACCGATCCAAGCTCCAACCAGATCCTTGTTATCGATGCTGCCTCGCAGACAGAAATTGGGACCATCGGAGTTCCAGGGGCTTTCGGAATCGATCAAACGCCCGATGGCACAACCCTTTGGGTGGGAACGCTGATCGGGGATGTGTACTCGGTTGATCCGGTTGGAATGACGGTCACAAAGCGATACATTGCGTCTGGAATCGGACCGTCAGGATTTCCGACACACACCGCCCTTGTCCTATCCGATGGCCAATTGGCCCTGTTCGGGGCCGAGAACAGCGGGTTGAGCCCCCTTGGAATTTGGAACCCGACAAGCAACTCCATCACAATTTACGGTGCATACCAAACCGCTCCGATTCCGTGCGGCCCCTCGGGCAGTGGCTATAACGGCTTCACGCTCACCGTAGACCGCACACAGATCATTCTCGGTGCCGGAACTCTCTGCGAAATGAATCCAGCTACCGGAACGGGCATCCTGGCAACTGGGGCCTCACTGGATGGGGTCTCTCTTTATCACATAGTCACGACCCCGGACGGCAAATACATTATTCTGGCCAACAATCTTCCCTCGGACCCATCGTCGATAGCGGATGTCTTTGATGCACGAACGCTTGCAACGGTCAGTCAATTCAGCGTGATGGGCGATACCTCTTCCGCCTCCGGCTTTTTTGTCAGCGCGGATTCGACAACACTGTTCACTCCCGGCGACTCCCAAACTTCAATCATTTATGCCTATAGCCTGGCAACACAACAACTAGTGGGCTGGGTGCCCAACCACTTCATGGAGCCAACCAGCGGCGGCGCCGCATTGGGTCCCATTGATAGTCCCTATTTCCTTGCGAACGATGGGACCGGCCTTTTTGCCGGCCCTATGGAAGAGGGGATCGGTTTCGTCGACCTTTCTGTTTTGCAAACTGGGCCGGTGGGGACGCAATTCGACAATGCATACGCGAGGCCGTTAAGTCCACCAACCGGGCCTACCTCCGGAGGTACGGCGACGCAATGGTCCGATGAAGGTTCATTTACGCTTAAGAGCGTCTACTTCGGCCCCCGACAAGCCACCAATATCTCAACTAGCCCGAACGACCCCTACCCATTCTTGGGCATTCTCGCCACCAGCCCAAGCGGATCCGCCGGACCTGCTGACGTCTATGCATTCACAACCGACGGAGGGATGCAGCTGCTTCCCGAAGCCTTTAGCTATGGACCCACGATCCTGGAAGTCACGCCAAACATGGCCACTGCCGAAGGCGGCGGAACCGGATACGTCTATGGCTATGGATTCGGTCCGCTCAACTCGAATGCGATTCCCTCTGGTCTTACCGTGACGGTAGGCGGGGTGACTGCGCAGATTACGGCGTTTGCCGCAAACGCCTCCGATGCTGGGTACCCACCGTTTCCGTTGCAGAGTTTCGCATACACCATCCCGCCGGGCACCAGCGGATCGGCAGTCAATGTGACCGTGACCACCAGCGCGGGGACTACGACGGCGTCGAGCGCACTGAGTTATTTACCGACAACTCAGCAATTCCCGCTCAATGGGTCAACGCTCGCGCAGGGCATCTACGATTCGTACAACGACCTTTATTACTTTACAGACACCACCCAGATCCAGGTTTTCTCGCGAACCCAAGGAAAATGGTTGGCTCCCATCCCGATTACTCCACCTCCAGGCACGATCGAGAGATTATGGGGAATCGGGCTTTCGCCGGACGGCAGCATGATGGCCGTTGCCGACGCTGGCGCTGGAGCCATTTATCTCCTCAACCCCGCAAACCCGAAATCCATAAAAACATTCTCAACTGCATCAGAGCCAAATGGCGAAACGCTTCCCTGTGGAGTCGCGATCAGCAACAGCGGGATCGTGTATTACACGACGGTAGGCCAGGGGATTGGCGGAGCCGACCAGTTTTTCAAGCTGGACACCAGTACGCGCCGGATCACCAGCTACGGGATCGAAGGTCCCGACTTCAACGGCAACGCATACCTGCGAAACATCATTAGTTCAGACAACTCCGAAGTATTCTTCAACGACGACGGCGAGGTGTTCAGCATCAACACCGCAACTGACATGCCGGTCTACGCGCTTGATGGTTACACCTGCTGCTATGGCAACTTCGAACTGGCACTCGCCAGCGACCAAACGCACTTGACCGGGACCGATTACCTTTACGATTCCGACCTGAACGGTGAATCGTACTACGCGCTGAACGATCGTGAGATCCTGAACATCGCCTATGTCTACGGCGCAAAATACAGCACAGATGGAAACTCGATCTTCCAGCCATCCACAAATGGCATCGACGTCCTTGACGGCAACCTGGGTAACCTGCGAAATCGCATATCGCTACCTGTGGCGCTCTCGCCGAATTTTGATGCGCTTGCCGACGATGGCGCGGACAACGTCTTGATTGCGATAACCGGCACGGGTAATGGAATCGCCATCGTCGACCTGACGTCACTCCCCGAACCGGGCGCGAGGTCAGCTTCCCCGACACGTGGTCCCGTTGGGGTGGGCAGTCGCTCCCAAGGAGAGTCTAATCCGGGAACTCATCCTCGTCCGGCGGCACCACATCGCACCGTGCCGCATGTGACCAGAAAGCTTCTTCCGCGTACCAGATAATGTCAGTTAGCGAAAAATCCCCGTGGCACTTAATTCACCGTCGGCCACACAAGCCTAGGTAGTGTAAGCACGCCGACACACGCTCCTGGGCATGCCCCCAAGCCTTAGCGACCGCCACCCACGTCGAGCCGTCCTTCCACACCTTTCGCACACGCGCGATCGCGTATCGGGTGCGGCGCGGGGAAAATGAGTCGAGCCTTCCCTTTAAAATCAGCTGTGATTAGGTTCGCTGTTTCAGGCGATCGAGCAGCATAAACACAAACACACCCAACACAGCGTTCGCCAAACAAGACAAGATTTCGTGCGGCCATGTCCATTCCATGCGCATGCCGATCAATCCGCGCGCGATCGAAAAGTAGACAATCTCATGCACCACATAGAAGAAAATCGTCAGCAGGAAACGGGCTCCCGCGTTTTCGACGTCCAGCTTGATGCCGAGCGAAGACGCGCCAAAACCCACCACGGTCAGCGCGATTCCATACAGACCGATCGGCTGATGAGTGAGCCCGTCTTGCAAAATGCCGATGACGCTGCCGGTAAACAGACCCGCCAGCGGATTTCGTCTGGCGGTTGCAAAACCGATCACCACCAGCAGCGGAAGATCGAAGATCGTAAAAAACGGAAACCGCAACGGCAGAAAAGCCTGCAAAAAAACGGCGCCGACCGAAATCACCGCCGTGGCAAACCAGCCAAAACGATAGACCTCGACCTGCTCGCCCGATGTGTAGGTAATGGCCACGTTAGTGTGGACTATCCGGTGCCGTCGCTTGCGGAGGAAGTGCAGCCGGGACGGCCGCATTCACGGATTTGGGAGAAAGTCTCGTAGCTTCGCTGCCGGCCGGCGCTGTTTTGGCTTTCAAAGATGTCGTTGAAGATGATGCAGACGATGCAACGGCAGAAGTTGCAGAGCCAGATGTTTTGCGGATAACCGGCGCACCACCGTTGACCGAAGGATCTCCAGACGCGGGTTTCGTTCTTGCGTCAGAAGCCGCCGACGCCGATGTCTTGGGCTCCGATGTCTTGGGCTCCGATGTCTTCGGCACCGATGTTTTCGGCAAAGAGCCTTGCGGTGCCAAAGCCTTCGGCGTGGAAGTAATCGGCGCGGCAGTTCCCGTCCCAGCATCCTTCCCCGCGCTTTCCGGCTTTGGAGGAACGGTCGGCAAACGCTCAGCCAGAATATCTACGGCGCGAGCCGCGCCCTTCTGATCGGGCTCCGTCTGCCTCTCGTCGATTTTCGTCACCACCAGCACTTCTTCCAACTTGCTGAGATCGGCGGCTGGCCGGATGTGAATATTGAGAAATAAATCGCTTCCCTGCTTCACGCTCGACACTTTGCCGATCAGCAGCCCTTTGGGAAAGATCCCATCTCCACCGCTGGTCAGCACCTGTTCTTCCGCAGGCACGGTTTCGTCGCTCATTACCTTTTCGAGCACCACTTCGCCCGCAGGAGTACCGCGCAATATGCCTTGCAGGCGGGTCTTATCGAGAATCGCACCGACACCGCTGGTCTGGTCGTTGATGAGCAACACTTGCGCCACGTGGCGATCGGCGCGATCGGCGCGGAGAACCTTGCCCACGATGCCATCCCCGGTAATCACCGCCATATCCGGCCGGATTCCATCGCTATAACCCTTGTCGATGTAAACCAGCCGCGACAGATCGCTGCCGCTGCCGCCGATCACCTGAGCCGCCATCGTCTGCGAAATAAATTGTTCCTTGAAGCCGAGCAGCGCTTGCAGGCGACGCGCCTGATCGGCGTCCTGACTCATGCGCACCTGCTCCAGTCGCATCTGCTCAATCTGCGCCCGCAGGCTGCGATTTTCAGCCCGCACGCCGCGCAGGTAAAAATAATTGTGCCAGATGTTAGCCGTCGAGGTTTGCGTCCAGACCAGCGCCTTTTCCAAAGGAGTAACCATCCCGACCGCCCAGATTCGAATCAGCCGCGTGGAATCGTTGTCGGTCGTGCGCTTGACCTGCACCGCCAAGCCCAGCACCTGCACGAACAACACTCCCACCAGCACGATCAGGTTGCGGTAGCGTCCGAGGACGGATTCCATAAGGGCAGGTCTCAGTTGTCAGGTCCCAAAGAATGAGGTGCCATCCTGAGCGGAGCGAAGGACCTGCTCTTCGTTCCTGGCCCGCGGCGCCGCTACTCGATTGAAATCTTGCGCAGCAGCTTGAAGTCCGAGAGCATCTTGCCCGTCCCTAGCACCACGCTGCACAGCGGATCGTCCGCGATCGACACCGGCAATCCAGTTTCTTCACGGATGCGCTTGTCGAGATTCTTGATCAGCGCTCCGCCTCCGGTGAGCACGATACCGCGATCGCTGATGTCGGCGGAAAGCTCCGGCGGCGTACGCTCGAGAGCAACGCGAATGGCATTCATGATGGTCGAAACACATTCACTCAAAGATTCGCGAATCTCACTGTCGTCGACAGTGATGGTTTTGGGCACGCCCTCAATCAGGTTGCGGCCTTTGATTTCCATGGTCAGCGGCTTGTCGAGCGGATAGGCGGACCCGATTTCCATCTTGATCTGTTCAGCCGTCCGTTCGCCCACCAGCAGATTATATTTCCGCTTGAGGTAGTTCATGATGGCCTCATCCATCTGGTTGCCGGCCATGCGCACAGAGCGCGAATAAACGATGCCGCTTAAAGAAATGACTGCAATGTCGGTCGTGCCGCCGCCAATATCAACCACCATGTTGCCGCTGGGCTCGGTGATGGGCAAGCCCGCACCGATCGCAGCCACCATCGCCTGTTCCACCAGATGCACTTCGCTCGCTTTCGCGCGATAGGCGGAATCCATGACCGCTCGCTTTTCCACCTGTGTGATTTCCGAAGGCACGCCAATCACGATCCGCGGATGCACCAGCATCTTCCGGTTGTGCGCCTTCTGAATAAAGTAGTTCAACATCTTTTCCGTAACCTTGAAATCGGCAATCACACCATCTTTCATCGGCTTGATGGCCACGATGTTTCCCGGCGTGCGTCCCAGCATTTCTTTGGCTTCTTTGCCGACCGCCTCGACTTCATTGGTGTTCTTGTTCAGCGCCACGATCGACGGCTCGTTGACCACGATGCCTTTGCCACGCGCATAGACCAGCGTGTTCGCCGTCCCCAGGTCGATTGCCAGGTCGCTCGAAAACATGCTGAACAGCGAGCGCAGATTGTGCGAACGGGATGATCCGTTATGAAAACCGTTATTTGACATTGCGATACATCTCTCTCCGGGATTCGGTCTCGCTCCGAGGTCCGGCCTCGGTTTGCGTGTGAGCCGCTTTACCCTTTGTTTCTTCTATTATTGTACGGTTGTTCTATTCTACTGCGATGTTCACAAGTACCGGTGCTCAATCCGGTACTCCGAACCTCAAATCTTGTAGCCCCGATCTCTACTGCGCAAACTCTACTGAATCACCACTTTTTCCTGATGCGTGTTCACCCCGCCCTTGGAGTTCTGAGCCGTAACCGTGATCAGGTTTTCCCCGTTCGCCAGCGGCGGCGTGAAATAGTGAAATGCGCCGTCATCGCCTACAATCGGCACTTCCTTGCCGTTCACCATGACGCGCGCTCCCGCCTCGGTCTTGCCCGTCACTTCGATCACGTGCCCGTGCTGCACCAGCGGATCGATGTCGAGCGATAAATTTATCTTTTCCTTGCTTTTGACAACGATGGTAAAGCGATTCTTTTCGCTTTCGACCGATTCTTTGCCGGACGCGTCGTAAGACTGGATTGACCAATAATAAGCGCCCGCCGGCAGACCGGTCACGACCACGCTGGTCATCTCCATCTTGCGATCGAGCAGCAACGATGAAAAATATGGATTGTGCGAAATGCGCAGCCGGTATCCAGCCGCATTCGTCATCGGGGACCACGCAAACTCCACTTCCTTCGCCTTCTCACCTTCGTTGATGAAAAGCGGCATCATGTTTCCCGGCGTGATGGGCGCGGGAGGGCCGATTTCCGTCGCCCGTTCCATGGTCTTCGATTCATTCTGAAAACTGACTTTCTCCCAGTTCGACAACTGAACCACTTGGCCGTTGCGCTCGATTTCGCCGCTGCCCTTCTTCACCAGAATTTCGTGCTGATCATCCTTGGGATTGTTGCGCACCATGGCCGACGAATCGGGAGCGAGTGACGCCTTGGCGCCAGCCACGATCACCTGTGACTTTGAACCCTGAACAAAGGTTGCGGTGGTTAAATCAACGGTTCCGGTTGTAACCGCAACCGAAACGTTCGTCTGCTGCTGATCGTTCGCGGAGTTTTCTTCAATCACAATCAGTGAATCCTGCTTCACTGTGTAATTGGTTCCATCATTGAAAACAATTTTGGCCATACCCTCGGCCCCCGTCTGCACCACGTCGCCTTTCTCTAGCGGCACGTTGTAGTCGGCGTTGATCCAACTATTGCCATTGCCTTTTCTAACCCGGATCGTTCCATCAAGCGCCGTGAAGTGCGCTTGTTGCGCAACTGCGGCCGACGATCCTTTGATCGGAGGCGCAAGTCCCGCAACTTTTTCGAGGATGCCGGTCGAAAGTTGTCCAGCGGCCTTCACCGTTGAGTCGGTGAATTTAGGAAACGCGACGTGCAGGACCGCGCCCAAGATCAATAGAACGCCCAGCAGCGCCATAATCACGCTGCGATACGTCACCTGCTTCCAGGCAACGTAAACTCCCGGCTTAGGTTTATTCGACACGAACCGGTGCCAACCTCACTTCAAGATTCTGAGTAAAGAGGGATGCCTCGCTCTGTGATCATCATATCTCCGCTGCTATGGGTATTTAACCGAGGTCAGGGGGTGAGATGGTTACGAAAGTGACCAACGAAACTGGTCTGGAATCCCGGACCTCACGGCAGGTAGGTCAGGTTGTCGTATAGCAGACTCGCATCCGGGGTAGAAATGAAACTCACTCGGTCGCATGCTTCTTGCCAACCGGTTCGAACCCGGTTCAGCTGGCCGGCCTTGATCACTACCGTCGTCTCTTCCCTCTTCGCCGCGGCGCAAGCGATGGTCAGCCGCGCTTCGCCAGTCCCGGCGTTGTACACGTCAATGCCTGCGAAAATCTTGTGATCTAGAAATCGAAACGACGCAGTCCCGGCGGCAGCTGCCAGGTTAAAGGTTCCGAACTTGCCCGAAGGGACGTGGATGACCCAGGAATCGCTTTCCCACGTCACGATCCCATCCGGATACTCCCCTTTCAACACCGTGCCAGCACCACGATGCGGATTGTCAAAAGAAACATACCGCAGGGGCGCGTTGCCTCCTTTGCCAGTAATCAGAATGTCACCGGATCGTCGATGCCTTAGCCTCAGCACACCCGTGCTCGGGTCGAACCAAAATCCTTCGCCCGGGAAATCTTCCCCCGGATCAACGCCCGACAGCGCACGACGAGGCAGCGCCCGCCCGCCCGCCGTAACCACGTTCGGCTCAAAATCAAGCTTGAGCACATCCGTCGACTCAGCCTCAAAAGTTGAGTAGGAAATCAACCCCTTGCCATAGGAAATCCCACTAACGGCTGAACTTGATCCCAGCAGGTGAGATTCGCCCGCTGGAGCCCACTCCGGCACCGCCCAGAAAGCATCCATCACACGCCGCGGACCATCCGCGAATTCGTCAGTGAACCACCATTGCTCGCTAAACGGAGCATGCGCCTTGCCCGGCAGTCCCTGAAAGTAAGTCACCCAATTGAACGAACGAAAAGCCTCCTCCCGATACGATTCATCGCCCGTGCGCGCAAAATACAACGCCTCAACCGCGGCCAAACGGGCAGTGTGACTGTCGCAACACTGGTTCGGTTGGTTGCAGCAGAAAGTCACACCGTCGCCTTGTTCAGTGGTCACGAGGGCTCCATGAACGCGATACTTCGGCCACTTCGGAGTGGCCTTCACCCACTCGATCAAATTCTTGGCGTGCTTCTGCCAATTCTTGTCTTTCTCCGGATGCAGTAAAACGTAACGCGCCAACTCCAGCGGGATTACATTATTCATGTCGCGCATGGTCGGCGGCACGTCCTCGAAATATCCCACCCAGATGTTATTTTTCAGCGGATAGTCCGCGAGCCACTGCCAAGCCGCCCGCCGCACTTTCGCATAGTGCTCAACATCGCCCTGCTTCAGCCGAATCAATTCATCGAACAGAGAAACCGGTCCCAGCACATTCGCGGAATATGGTCCCATCCCTTTGCCTTCGACGCGCCCGTCCCGCGCGTAGCAGCGGACCGGCCAGGGTGAGTGCAACTCATCTCCAGGTTTGTAATTCTTCACCAGTTCATCGGCGAAACGAATCGCCGCGCGCAGATATTTCTTCTCACCCGTCATTTCATACAGGCGCGCATAAGCATAGCCATCCTCGCCGATCACATGCGGCTCTACGTAATCATCGCCATGGCTACTCCAACCGGAGTAGCGTTTCGCTCCCGGATTCGCCGACGGATACGGCACCCGCGCCCAGGTGTACCCCTCCGGCGTGAGCCCGTTTTCCATTTCATAGTCGACAAATTCTTCGAGGTACTTCAGCATCCGCCGATCGCCCGTGTACGGATAGAGTCGCTCGACGAAACCTTCGAGCATCGCTCGCAGATACGCCGTCGAATTCGCCCAGTTTTGATCGGGAATCAGCTCGTAGGAATTAGGATCGATCGCGAAGCAACAATAAAAATAAGGAAGCCGCTGCCGCTCGAATTGATCCTGAAGAATTTCCCATTGCGAGAGGACATGAGACGCGTAGGAATCTCCCACAGAATTTGGGAACGGCCACGGCAGCAATTTTCCCTGGGCATCAAGTTCGACAGGACGGCCCGCAATCTCCGCCTCATCCACGGTCGTGACAATGGCAAACGGCGGCTGCGCGTCCGCCATGCCGACGCCTAGCACGATGGTAAAAAAAACCGTTGCCAGCGAACTTGTCAGTCTCATTCGAATTCAAAGAACGGATTCCGATCATCGCACGGGGCCGGATGTGCGGCAATTATCTGGGCTCGGGACTGGGTCCATTTCAATCTGCTTTGAAAGCTTGAAAGCTGCACGACTTTAATCCTGCCGGCAGTTTCCATCTGCCCTGAAAATGTATCCTGAAACTCCCCACTCGGAAATCTAAGAATTCCCGCCACTTAAAGTGCTGGATTACTTGTCGAAATTGCCCCACAATCTAAGCTGCGCCTGACGTCAACATCTAACATCAACGTCTAACATCCACCAGCGACTTTCAGAAAGGATGTCACGACCTAACTCCCGTCTTGTCAAGATTTTGACTCTAACCCCTGCGCTTTGATGGATCTGGCTCGTTTTAGCCGCTAAAGTGTTGATTCCACTATACCGGGGGGAGGGGGGGTACCCCATATTTTGCACCTCGCAGCGAGGTCGATTGTGAGGTAGATCTGAGGTCGATGACGCGCAACTTCACTTCCTCATGGTTCCGAAGATCAAATCCAGAGCGACCTAAAATGAAAGTAGCGCACTACCTCGGGTCCCGCGCCTTGCCCGTCTTCGCCACCATTGTTAGCATTGAAGGTTACAGCAACCCTCAGGAGGCATTCCGATGGCGACCGACACCATGACCAAGCCCGTGATCGATGGCGGCACGACCAAGACCAGAGTTTTCAAGAATTTCATCGACGGTGAATGGGTCGAATCAGCCAGCGGGCAGACTTTCGAAGACCGGAATCCAGCCGACACGCGCGAAGTCGTCGCCATTTTCCAGCGCTCCAATAAAAGCGATGTGGACGCCGCCGTCGATGCCGCCAAGCGCGCCTTTGCCAAGTGGCGCCTGGTCCCCGCTCCCCGCCGCGCGGAGATGGTCTTCCGCGCCGCCGAAATCCTGGCCGAACACAAAGAAGATTACGCGCGCGACATGACTCGCGAAATGGGCAAAGTGCTGAAGGAAACCCGCGGCGATGTGCAGGAAGCCATCGATGCCGCCTATTACAACGCCGGCGAAGGCCGCCGTCTGTTCGGGCCGACCACGCCTTCAGAACTCCCCAACAAATTTGCCATGGCCGTCCGCCAGCCTATCGGGGTCTGCGGGATGATCACGCCCTGGAATTTTCCCATGGCCATCTCCTCCTGGAAGCTTCTGCCCGCCATCGTCTGCGGAAACGCGTGCGTGATCAAGCCCGCCGAAGACACCCCACTTTCGACTTTTAATCTTGTGAATGCCCTCACCGAGGCCGGCGTTCCCGACGGCGTCATCAATGTCGTAACCGGATACGGTCCCGAAGCCGGCGCGCCCATCACCGAACACCCCGCCGTCCGCGCCGTTTCGTTCACCGGTTCGTCGGCGGTTGGCCGAATTATCGGAACCACTGCGGCTAAGAGTTTAAAGCACTGCTCACTCGAACTCGGCGGCAAGAACCCGATGATGGTGCTCGACGACGCCAATCTCGACCTTGCCGTGGAGGGCGGTCTCTGGGGCGCATTCGGCACCACCGGGCAACGTTGCACCGCGACCAGCCGCATCATCGTGCAAAAAGGCGTCTACCACCAGTTCATCGATAAGTTCGTCGCGCGCGCAAAAAAGATCAAAGTCGGCAACGGGCTCGACGAAACGGTTGAGATGGGTCCAGCGGTGAATGAAAAACAACTCAACAATAGTCTGAAGTACATCGAGATCGGCAAGGACGAAGGCGCGAAACTTGTCACCGGCGGCAACCGGCTCGATAAAGGCGACTACCAGCACGGCTGGTTCCTCGAACCAACCGTATTCATCGACGTCGATCCCAAGATGCGCATTGCGCAAGAAGAAATTTTCGGGCCAGTGGTTGCCATCATCCCGTGTGAAGACCTGGAAGACGCGATTTCGATTTCAAATAACATCGAATACGGTCTGTCGTCCTCGCTTTACACCAAAGATGTGAACAAAGCTTTCGCAGCGATCCGCGATTTGGAGACGGGCATCACCTATATCAATGCCCCCACGATCGGCGCAGAAGTTCACCTGCCATTCGGCGGCACCAAGTCCACCGGCAATGGACATCGCGAAGGCGGCATCGGCGCGATCGACTTCTACTCCGAATGGAAGGCTGTCTACGTCGATTACTCCGACACCCTGCAAAAGGCGCAGATCGACCGCGGAGAGTAGAGAAACAACAACCGCGGAGAACATCGAGCTTGCGGAGAAGCGATAAATAAAAACTCCGCACTCGGCCTTCTCCGCAGCTCGTAACGTCCAAATTTTTGGACGCCTCCATCTGTGATCTTGTGACTCGCTCTCCAGACCACCTACCCTAGGGGTTCAGGGTTCGTTCGCCTTTTCCATCTCTGTGAGCGGGTACAGCTTTGTCGTTCTTGTCCTCGACGTTGTCCATTCCTGCATTGTTGGCGCTCTGCTTGGTCTTCGCCCTGGTGTCTGTAACGCATGCGCAGGTGGCTGCTGGGCAGGTGGCAGCGAAGCATTCGCGCAGAATCGTCAACGCCCCAAGGCCCGAATATCCTGTCGTCCTAAAGACCAAAGGTATCGGCGGGGTGGTTCGCTTGAATGTGAGGGTGTTGGCCAACGGCAGTGTGGCCAGCATCTCCATTGGCGGAGGCAATCCGATTCTTGCCGACAGCGCCGCCAAAACGGTCATGACATGGAAGTTCGAGCCCGCTCCGTCAGCCACCAACGAGGTCATCACCTTCGACTTCAACGCTCACTGAAACGCCCACTGAGATCATCTCTGCGGTTACAGTCTCGCCGCGAAAGTCTTGCTACAATCGAGGCGGAAAGCGAGCGCCCTTATGCCCGTGTCGCAAGCCCGCGAAATTCTCCCTGCCGCGCGTCTGGAAAACGTCCGCTACGCTATCCGCGACCTGGCCTGCATTGCCGACGAGGTCGCTCGCCAGGGACACAAAATTCTACCGCTCAACATCGGCGATCCCCTGAATTTTGATTTTCAGACCCCTCCCCACATGATCGAAGCCGTCTATAAGGCCATGCGCGACGGCAAGAATGGATACTCGCCCTCTTCCGGCGTTCCGCAAGCCCTCGACGCCATTCGCGGAGAAGCCACCCGCAAAGGCATTACCACCATCCAGGATGTATTCGTAACTTCGGGCGTAAGCGAGACCGTCGACATTTGCCTGACTGCGCTGCTCAATCCCGGCGACAACCTGCTCACACCATGCCCCGACTACCCGCTCTACTCGGCGGTTCTGGCGAAGATTGAAATTGGATTGAACGCTTATTACCTCAACGAAGATGACGGCTGGCAGCCCGATCTCGACGACATCAAGCGCCGGATCACGGCGCAAACGCGCGGCATCGTGCTGATCAATCCCAATAATCCGACCGGATCCGTCTGCTCCCGCAAGATGCTGGAGCAAATCGCCGATCTAGCCCGCCGCCATAACCTCATCATCTTTGCCGATGAGATTTACGACAAGTTAATAGTCGATGACGACCCTCACGTTTCCATGGCCGAGGTCGCCCCCGACGTGCCAGTCATCACCTTCGGCGGCCTCTCAAAGAACTACCTCGCCCCCGGATGGCGCATTGGGTGGGGCATTGCCAGCGGTGACGCCTCCGTCATCAAGCCCTACCTTGAGGGCGTAAATAAACTGTTGCGGGCACGTCTCTGCGCCAATCATCCCGAGCAATACGCGATCCAGCCCGCGCTCGAAGGCCCGCAGGACCACCTCGTCGAAGTCAAAAAAAAGCTACGGAGCCGCCGCGATCTGACCATGAAGTGGTGCGCTGCAACTCCGCGTGTAAGTTGTGTCTCGCCCCGCGGAGCGTTCTATGCCTATCCCAGCATCGATATCCCCGACGGCGACGACGTCTTCGTCACCGAACTGATCCGCCAGAAGCATGTCACGGTCGTGCACGGCTCCGGATTCGGACAGCGTCCAGGAACCAAGCACTTCCGCATCGTTTTCCTGCCGGAAGAAAAAGCGCTGACCGCAGCCTACGCCGCGATCAGCGATTTCATGCGCGAACGCTACGCCTAGGCTATGTCGCCAATGAAGCTGCGCGCGCCCCGATGCGGCTGCGTGTTTGCCCGGACCAGCGCTTCGCTTGCACGATGCAAATGATGTGAAGTATCAAAAAGAGAGGCACAGCGAAAGTCGGAATCAAGCTTAACGGCAGCACAGTCATAGGTGCAGTCGTGATTCCGTGCACATCGGTGAAGCTCTCCGGAGCTACGAATCGAGCCACTGCTCCCGCACTGATCGCCACAACCAGGTCCATAATCCCGAGTACCTGCCAGAATATGAAACTTCTCCGGTGGTCCGGGTTTGCCAATTTCGCCGCGACAGCAATTGCCGTTGCCCCGATGAATATATCTCCCCAGCCGGCGGGTAGCGCCAGAAATCCGGGCAGAATGCGATAGGTATACAGAGCCAGAAATACGTACCCGGCTATTCTCCAGGACTGAACAATCGTGAGGGTTTGTGGGCTCAGTGAGAGAACGAACTCCCGAAAGGATTGGGAACCGCGATACCACAAGAAAAAGGTAACCGTCGGAATTACGACCGCCAGCAAGAGTGGAAGCGGCGGACGGTTCGGGTCAGTACTGAACAAGTGTAGAGCCGATGCAGTCACTGCAAATGTAAACCACGTTGCGATCAGCCCAGCAGTCAATTTCGCATAACCTGTGTTCGTCATCGTTGGTCTCCTGGTTCTGTGGCAGCGAGTGTCACGCTGTCGGTTAATTTCCTGAGCGCATCCCACTGGGTTTCGCCGAACTGCACCCGCAGTCGCGCTTGCACCTTTTCCCAGAGAGGAAGCGCCCGGTTTAGTTGGACTTCGCCCGCCTTTGACAACCGCAGCCGCCACTCGCGCCGATCTGTACCCCGTCGCTGCTTGATCCAACCCTGCCGGCTCATGATCTTTAGCGTCCGGGTAAGCGTCGTACTGTCCATGGCCAGGATGAACCCCAGTTGGTGTTGAGTCACTTCGCCAGCCAGGGAAAGCGTCTGCAAAACCGTGAACTGCGTCGACCGCAAACCAACAACACGCAATTCCTCTTCGTAAAGCTGCGTGAGGGCTCGCGATGCCCGCCGAATACCAGCGCACAGACATGGGAGTACCGGCAGTGAAGATTCGTTCATGCCAATTCGATGTATATACATGTATTGGGCGATTCAAGAAATATTTGCGCAGGTTCCGCATGTGAACTAATAGATTCCGGAATCCGCTGCAGCAACGGGCTTGCCCCGTTTGCTCCGCTTCCAGGGGGTTGCCCAGACGCGAACAATCGCGTCTCTGCGCGTCAGAAAATCCCCGGCAAGAACGCCGGCACCTTACTCGCATAAGCATCGAACTCGGGCCCAAAAGCCTGCCGGAGCAGGCGTTCTTCGCTTCGAATTCGAATGTAGGTTCCCGCCAGAAAAACAACGGTCGCAATAGCGAACGGAATCCATCGCGCCGCGATCAGTCCAGTCGCCAGGAACATACCAAACATCCCTGTGTAGATCGGATTCCTCACCAGCCGATAGGGACCATCTTGAATCAGTTCGTGTCCCTCCACCAGCCGCGCCGCCAATGCCCACTGTTTTCCCAACCGTCGCGCGGCGGAATTCACCATCCAAACTGAAATGATGGCGATCACAACCGCCAACATAGCCAGGATTGACGTAGTGACCGGCGCCTCGAACCTCGCCGGCGGGGGCAATTGCTTCCACCGCAAAGTGTTAAACCACACAAGCCAGTAGGCCACAGACTGCAGCAGCAATCCGATAAGTGAGGTCCAATCCCGTTTCGCCTCGCGCACTTTCGGCGGCCGTTTCCGAAGCCAAAAGGTCAAGGCAAACAGCCACCAGCAGAAGATGACCGCATAAAACGCCGATTGTTGCACCATATCCGTTGTTTGTGGACTCATCACTTTGTTCTACCCTCCCGCCATACCCGCAGGTATGTGGAACCTTCGTAACTCTACACTCGCAGCCCGATTTCCTATACTTGAAGTGATATTCCTTTACGGAAACCCAATCATGCGTCGAACCATCCTGTCTTCATTTCTCGTATTGTTCAGCGCCTGGTCTTTCGCGCAAAGCTCTTCTCCTGACGCCCTTTACGAGCGTGGAATGGACGCGATCACCGGTATCGGCCCGTCGCGCAATGACGTTCAAGGCATCGACTATTTTCGGCGTTCTTCGGATCTCGGCTATGGTCCGGCCCAGATCGCGCTCGGCTATTATTACGAGACCGGAAGCTTTCTGGCACGCGATCCGGGCCAGGCCCTCGATTTGTATCGCAAAGCGGCGCAACAAGGCGGAGATCCGCTGGCGGCGTGGCTCACCGGACGGCTCTACTTTCTCGGCGGCGCAGTGCCGCGCGACCTCGACGCTGCACAGAAATGGCTCAAGATCGCGGCCGATCGCAACAACGCCTATGGCGCGTACTTTCTTGGACGTTTGATGGCCGATCGCGATTACAACAAGGCGCCCGCGCTCTATAAAATCGCAGCCGATCAAGGACTGCCACAGGCGCAATACTTTTACGCCAAAACTTTGAAAGATGGCCGCGGCGTCCCGCAGGATCGTCTGACGGCTTATGTCTGGTTCACAGTCGCGGTCGACGCCGGCTATTCAGCAGCCAATAACGACCTCAACGAGCTGGACGGCGGCGGCTTTCTCACCACAGATCAAATCGCGCAAGCAAAAGCGAAAGCTCGCGATCTGGAACAAGTCGCAATCCGTGCCGTCACCGCACGCGGTTGCTCTGGATGGGACGGAGAGTTTGATGAGTATCCCACCCCGCCGCCACCAAAACTACAACGCTTCTGCCACTGAGAAATAAGCGACCCAACGCAATTAGAGCCCGTCGATAAACTTCTGCAGGTTGGAACGGTTCTTGCCGAGATCCCACCTCGTGGTCGGCCAAGTCGAGTCACTCGAAACTGTAATCTGACATTCGGTGGACTGTAGGCCCCGAATCCTCACTTTAATCTTCTGTCCGAACGACCTCAGCCTAATGGGCGTTCTCGCTCCAATACGTCCGCGATCGAGATCCAGGGTCTCGATCTTCGCTCCCAGCGCGCACAACGAGACGCGACAGCGCTCAAACACTTCCCTGTATTCACCTGCGACCCTGATCCGAGCTTTTTTCAAAACAGGCGACGACCACCGCGTGGGATCACCGCGTAGCTGGAAAAACAGTACGAAATATCCGTACGTACACGCTCCAAAAAACAACATGCTGAAGAGGCCGGATGCGATATTTCCAAACAGGAAAACGTAAACCCCTTTCGCGGTGACCATCGCGCTCGACAAGCCAATCACTAGCATTGCCCATCGAACTATCACCCACTTGATCTTTGTCCACTTGCTTCGCTTGACCGGTCCGTAGTCGACCGACAATAGCCGTACCGAGGTCTTATCCTCCGGCTCAATAAGTTTTGCGGATCGCGCCTCAGCGCGCTTCAGTCGATACCCCAGATACGCCGTTACCAGGGCGATAATCGCAGTGAAGGCGGCAATGGCTTTGGTCAAAGCGTCGATCTTGGAAAGCCCGGCAGTATCCATAACATCGTTTCCATAAAAATCAATATGGACTGGACCCGGTTACACCATCTCTGTGCCCCACAAATCGTGCAGGTGGACGATCCCCCGCAAGCGCGGCCCGCTTGCAGCGTCATCCACCACAACCAGCGAAGTGATTTTCATCTCTTCCATCCGTGCGAGCGCCGTTGCGGCGAACTCCTGCGCACCGATCGTTCGAGGAGTCCGCGTCATGCAATCTTCAGCCGACAGGTCAAGTGTGTCTTTGCCGCGCTGCTGCAGCAGGCGGCGCAGGTCGCCATCGCTGATTACGCCCAACAAGCGATCGCCATCGACCACGGCAGTAATCCCCAGTTTCTTACGCGACATTTCGTAGATCACATCCGGCATCTTTGTGTTCGCCGCCACGCGCGGAATAGCATCGCCGGAGTGCATCAACGAGTCGACTCGCGCCAACCGCTTGCCCAGCTTCCCGCCAGGATGTAGGTTGGCAAAATCTTCTTCCTTGAACCCGCGCTTCTCCGACAGCGCCACCGCCAGAGCATCGCCCAATGCGAGCATAGTGGTCGTAGAAGCGGTAGGAGCCAGCCCCAACGAACACGCTTCCTCAGATATGGAACAGTCCAGAGCCACGTCCGCAGCCGTCGCAAGTGTAGAAGCTCGTGTAGAGTGCGTGCTCCCGCCCGCCGTCTTGTCCCCAAAATCATCGCAAGTCATCGCGACCATCGGCACCTGCAACCGCTTAATAGTCGCCAGCAACTGCAGAATCTCTTCCGTCTCCCCGCTAGCCGATAGCGCGAGCACCACATCACCGCGGACAATCATCCCCAGGTCACCGTGGAGCGCGTCAACCGGATGCAGGTAAAGGGCTGGCGATCCAGTCGAATTCAACGTAGCCGCAATCTTGCGGGCGATCAGCCCGCTTTTCCCCATCCCCGTCACCACCACTCGCCCCTTACAACCGAACAACAGATCGAGTGCGCGGTCGAAGTCCGCAGCCATGGGACCGGCAAGCCGGTCAGCCAGCGCTCGCAAGGCATCCGCCTCGATCCGCACCACGTTTTCGCCGACATGCTTCATGAAAGAGAAATGTTAGCAGACACGAAGAATTATCTTTTATTGTGTTGGCTATCTGACCTCTCAACCGTCTAATTCACGCATTACAATCGAATAGGAAAGTTCACCAACCCATGATGACTGTAGATCGCTTCACCACAAAAGCTATAGTGTTATTTATGAGCACATTGATCCCAGCCGCGGTCGGCTCCGTCGACGCAGCTTTCGCCGCCTCCGATTTCGGCCCGTCGAATCCGTTCTACGCGCCCAGTACCCTGCCCTTCCAGGTGCCGCCCTTTGACAAGATCAAGGATGCCGACTACCAGCCCGCTATCGAAGCGGGCATGGCGCAGCAGCAGGCCGAAATCAAGGCCATCGCAGACAATCCGGCCGCTCCCACCTTCGATAACACCATCGTCGCCATGGAGAAGAGCGGACGGTTATTCAATCGCGCGCTGGCAGCCTTCGATGGAGTCACCGAAGCGAACACGAATCCCACCCTCCAGAACATAAAGACTCTGGAAGCTCCCAAATTCGCCGCGCATCAGGATTACATTTACCTGAACACCAGGCTCTTTGCCCGAGTCGCCGCGATCTATCAGCAGCGCGCCACGCTGAATCTCGATCCCGAATCTCTGCGCCTGTTGGAGCACACCTACAATGCGTTTGTCCATGCGGGCGCTAACCTCTCCGAGGCTGACAAGACTGAACTAAAAAAGCTCAACGAGGCGATCTCGTCGCTTTCGAATACCTTCAACACAAAGCTTCTTGCTGCCACAAAAGATGGCGCCTTCATCACGACCGACAAGGCGGCGCTGGCCGGCTTTTCAGACGCCCGCCTTGCTGCCGCCGCCCAAGCAGCCAAGGATCGCAAGGTCGACGGCTTCGTAATTTCTCTGCAGAACACCACGCAGCAGCCGGACCTGGTTTCCCTAAGTGATCGCAAAACCCGCGAGAGCATTTTCGACAATTCCTGGAATCGTGCCGAGCGTGGCGACAGCAACGACACGCGCGATACCATCGCGCACCTGGCTCAGCTGCGCGCCCAGAAAGCCAAACTTCTCGGCTTCCCGAGTTACGCTGCCTGGAAGCTTGAAGATCAGATGGCCAAGACACCCGAAGCCGCGCTGCAGTTCATGGATGCTATCGTCCCCGCCGCCACCGCCAAAGCCGCTCACGAAGCCGCTGACATCCAAAGCGTGATCGATGCGCAGAAGGGTGGCTTTCAGGTTCAGGCTTTCGATTGGAATTTTTACGCTGAACAAGTGCGCAAAGCGCGCTACGACATCGACGACTCACAGGTGAAGCCCTACTTCGAACTCAACAACGTTCTCCAGAACGGAGTTTTCTACGCCGCGACTCAGCTCTACGGCATCACTTTCAAGGAACGGCACGACATTCCCGTCTACCAACCCGACGTGCGCGTCTTTGAGGTCTTCGACGCCAACGGCAAACACCTCGCAATTTTCTACTGTGATTACTTCAAGCGCGACAACAAAAACGGCGGAGCCTGGATGTCGGAGTTTGTCGGCCAGTCGCACCTGCTGGGGACTTCTCCCGTGGTCATCAACGTGGCGAACCTGCCGAAGCCCGCGGCAGGCGAACCTGCGCTGATCAGCTTCACCGACGTTATAACGATGTTCCACGAATTCGGCCACGCCCTGCACGGCATGTTCGCGGACTCCGAATATCCGACACTCTCGGGCACCGCAACCGCGCGCGACTTCGTCGAATTTCCGTCACAGTTCAACGAGCACTGGGCCAGTTATCCCACGATTTTTGCCCACTACGCCAAGCACTACAAAACCGGCGAAGCCATGCCGGAAGAACTCGCCGCGCGAATTCACAAAGCGGTCACCTTTAACCGGGGATACGGCATGACCGAATTGCTGGCCGCGGCCGAACTCGACATGCAGTGGCACTTTCTCTCCGCCGACGCCCCGCTGCAGAATCCTGATGAATTCGAAAAGCAGGCACTCGAAAAAACGCACCTCAACGTCAGCTACGTCCCCCCTCGATATCGTTCCACCTACTTCAGCCACATCTGGGCCAGCGGATACAGCGCCGGCTACTACGCCTACTTGTGGACTGAGATGCTAGCCGACGACGCTTACGCGTGGTTCGAGGAACACGGCGAACTCACACGCGCCAACGGAAATCGTTTCCGCCAAATGGTTCTGTCTCGCGGCAATACGGAAGATCTGGCCAAAATGTACGAGACGTGGCGAGGCGCTCCACCGAACTCAAAAGCGATGCTGAAACATCGCGGGCTGGAATAGCAGAGCGAGGGATCTGCTCCGCCGCCCTCAGTGGCGGCTCTAGAAATGATCGTCAGCTGAGTGTGCGGGATGTTCCAGCGCGCGCGCCTGAATCGCGCGGTCCCAGGGACCGCCCTGCCAGTTATCTTTGTGACGCTCCTTGTGAATCCAGGGTGGCAGGGTCAGCAACAGACGTCGCCCTAGCCCGTGAACGTAAGGTTCATACACCAGTCGAAGTTCCGCCAACCGCTCCGAAGCATCCTCGGCGCCAGTTAGAGTGACGCCACGCCACGCGAGTTCCGTCTTCAGCCGGTTTCGATCCTCTTCGCTCAGCCGTTCCGGGTCATGCGGGCTGTACTCCGCCTTCGCTACCTGCGCGAGGTCGACCACGGCGTGTCGCGCCATAGCAAACGTGAGCTTTGCCTGCTCGGGATGAATGCCGTCCACGCCCACCATAATCAATGACGTCACATCGAGCATCGTTGTCAAAGCGCTCAGCCAGGATTGGTTGCCATGCTGCGAGCGAAAAAAGAGCAGAACAGGGTAGGAAATGTGACTCGACAAAACCTCCGCGCACCAACGCTCCCAATCGCGAAAAATTCCGTCGAGCACTTTCTGATCGGGACAGCAACCCAAGCGTCCCAGAAATTCCAGCGCGCTCGGCGGCGATCCCGCACGAGCATCCAGCAAAGAAATTTCCACCTCGCGCGTAGCAAACGATCCGTAGATCACCGGAAGGTATCCCACCACAAGTCCCAGAAACGCGAAACCCAATCCCGACTCGATCACCGAAAGCGCCCGCGCCGCTGTGTTATTTGGAGTGATATCTCCATATCCCAGCGTAAAAAAAGTTTCGCCGCTAAGATACAGAACCTTCCCGAAGGTGATTTTTTCCGTACCGAGCGACACGTGCTCACCCAGTCCATATTGCACGCAGGCGAATCCAAAAATCAGTCCCATCGCCCAAACGCCCAACAGCACGAGCAACGACAATGGCCCGTAGTATGCAAGAAAGCCCTCGCGGCGGCTAGGCGTCCGAATATGCCGGCCCACGCGGGTCCAGAACCCCCAGAAGTTCCTAAAGAACAAGGATGCGATTCGAAAAGTGCGTTTGATGCGCCGCGGCAAGACAACAGTCTCAAACGCATCCATCAGGATGAGAAAGATAAGAACAAACCCGCCGATCGATGCCCACCAATGCATAGGAAATAAAATCAGATGACGCGGGAATGGTAGCAGATTCAAGAATGAATCTATGGTGTGGCGTGCGCCACGTCTAACGCCTTCTTCACCGCCTGCAATTCTTTCAACAGGCCTCGCAGGTTCCGCGTGTCGAGCGCATTCGCTCCGTCACTCTTCGCTTCCTTCGGATTATCGTGGACTTCCATGAACACGCCGTCCACCCCCGCCGCGACCGCTGCTCGCGACAAAACTGGAATGAACTCAGGCTGCCCACCGCTGACCGCGGGCTTCTCTCCGTCGCCTTGCGAAGATGAGGGCAGCTGCACCGAATGCGTCGCATCGAACACGACCGGAGCGAACTTGCGCATGACGGCAAGCGATCGCATATCAACCACGAGATTGTTGTAGCCAAAACTAGAACCGCGCTCTGTGACAAACACCTGACTATTTCCCGCATCGCGGCATTTGTCGACAGCATGTTTCATGTCCCAAGGCGAAACAAACTGTCCCTTCTTGATGTTCACCGGACGTCCGCTCAAAGCCGCTGCCACAACCAGATCGGTCTGCCGGCAAAGAAACGCTGGAATCTGCAACACGTCGACAACTTCCGCAACCGCAGCCACATCAGACGCCTGATGCACGTCAGTCAAGACTGGAATGTGCACCTCGTCTTTCACTTTCTTCAAAATGCGCAAGCCCTCTTTAATCCCTGGCCCGCGAAAGCTGCGAATCGAAGTGCGGTTGGCCTTGTCGTAGGACGCTTTGAAGATGAACGGAAAATTCAGCGAACGCACCACGCCCTTAATAATCTCCGCCATGCGCAGCGCATGATCCTCGCTCTCAATGACGCAAGGGCCGGCAATAAGAAACAGATCGCCCGCCCCGATGCGAACGTTATCGATTTGGAAGGATAGAGTCAAAAGCGTTTCAAAAGTAGTTTGCCATGCTGAGCGGAACGACGGCCGCCATTCGCCCCGGAGCGAGAACTATCTCCGAGCCGGCCTTAGAAACATCTCCACTTCGGCCGCGTCCTTCTGCACCTTCTTCTTCTGCCCATGCTCGTAAGCAGCTCCGATGAACGCCTTGAACAACGGATGTGGCTCCAGTGGCTTTGACTTAAACTCGGGATGAAACTGGCAGCCAATAAAATATGGATGCCCCGGAATCTCCACCATCTCCACGTAAGTCCCATCCGGAGTCGACCCCGAGATCTTCAGCCCAGCCGCTACCATCGGCTCCTCATATTCGCGATTGAATTCGTAGCGATGCCGATGCCTCTCGCTGATCTCGCTCTGTCCGTACACCTGGTAAGCCAGCGTCCCCGTCTCGATTTTGCAAGGCCAGGCTCCCAGCCGCATCGTTCCACCAAGCTCCTCCACTCCACGCAGCTCGCGGAGTTTATAAATCACCCGATGCGGGGTCGCTGGATCAAACTCACTCGAGTTGGCATCCGCCAATCCGCAGACATTCCGCGCAAATTCAATGCAAGCCGTCTGCATCCCCAGACAAATTCCAAAGTAAGGCACATGCTTTTCGCGCGCATACTGGATCGCTTTCAACATCCCCTCAATCCCGCGCTTGCCAAACCCGCCCGGGACCAGCAATCCGTCGTACTCCTCCAGTTGCGCCTGATAACTGTCGTCGGCCGTCTCTAAGCCCTCGGCCTCGATCCAATTCACTTCCAGCTTAAGGTTGTGAGCCAAAGCGCCATGTACAAGCGCCTCTTTGAGCGATTTGTAGCTGTCTTCATATTCCACATACTTCCCAACAATGCCGATCCGCACCACATCCTTAGGGTTGTAAACCCGATGCACCAGATCGTTCCACTTGGAAAGATCGCGGTCCTTAGCCTCCAGGTGCAACCGCCGCAGCACCAGCGTATCCACTTCTTCATGCGCGAAAACAACCGGTACTTCGTAAATCGACGCAACGTCCTTGGCGGTGATGACGGCTTCATCTTCCACGTTGCAGAACAAAGCGATCTTCGATTTGATTTCCTTCGATAAGAATCGATCTGTACGGCACAAAAGAATGTCCGGCTGAATTCCAACGCTTAGTAGTTCTTTAACCGAGTGCTGCGTAGGCTTGGTCTTGAGTTCCTGCGCCGCCGCAATAAACGGCACCAGCGTTACATGGACAAACAAAGTATTGTCGCGTCCCAACTCTTGCCGCATCTGCCGGATGGCCTCAATAAACGGCAACGACTCGATATCGCCAACCGTCCCGCCAATTTCAATCAACGCGACATCAACATCCTGCGCAACTTTCTTGGCCGCCGCCTTGATTTCGTTGGTGACGTGCGGAATCACCTGCACCGTTTTGCCCAAATAATCTCCCCGCCGCTCCTTGGCGATAATCTGCTCGTAGAGACGACCGGTGGTCCAATTGTTGTCGCGAGAAAGTTTGGCGTGCGTGAACCGTTCGTAGTGCCCAAGATCGAGATCAGTTTCCGCCCCGTCGTCGGTGACAAAAACCTCGCCATGTTGAAAGGGCGACATCGTCCCCGGATCCACATTCAGGTACGGATCGAACTTCATCAGGTTGACTTTGAGGCCGCGGCTCTCCAGCAGGCATCCGATGGAGGCCGCCGCCAATCCCTTACCCAATGAAGACACAACTCCGCCGGTTACAAAGATGTACTTTGCCGACATCGCTTCCTCGCTTTAATTTTGTTTGGAAAATTGTGCGGGCTGGGGTGCACAAACAATTATGGCAGAACTCTTTCTGAAAGGGAATGTGGAAAATCCATCCTTCACTCTAAAAACAATTCCCCGCGCGCACGACGCAACGTTTCCGAGGGGCTCTCCTTAAAGCGCGCCCTGTATTCGGCCGAAAAACGCCCCAGATGCGAGAACCCCCATCGCAACGCAGCTGCGGTAACGGTGGTACTCTCGTTCGCCCTTACCAGCTCCTCCCGTACCCGTTCGAAACGGACTGACCTCAAGAATGCCATTGGAGAGCATCCCCTATGGCGAAGAAACGTGTATTGCAGGCTCCGGGCGCTAACCCCGCCAACCGCCGAAAGATCGCCCAGCGAGAGCGGCTCCTCGGCGTGTTGACCAATGAATTCCTCGACGTTCCGAAGTTGCCTGGGAGAGATCTTCCTCCCAGGAGCCTTCACCATCCTTGAATAATTGTGCTCCAGCCCTTCGATAATAAGAGTAATGATCGACCGTTCGATCTGTCGTATTCGAATGCCAGTGTTGGGCGACTCAATTTCATAATGCGCGACATCTTTATAAAGCTGCATCAGCATCCGTTTTAGAAGCCGCCCGGCACCGTGATCAAAATTTACGACCGGATTAAATTCGATCGGGCGAACAATCTCGCTCCCCAACAAATGCGACAGCTCCCGCTGGATCGCGGCCGGCAAAAAATTCGTCCCGAATACCTGCCATTGATCCTGCGTCCGAACCCGCAGTGGCACTGTCCCCGGCAGGAATGCTCCGCACGACGGCGAGGTGATAAACACCCGGTTCCCAACCGTATATTCCGATGACCCGTAAAGACGAGAGAACAAAGAGTAATAAGGCGCATCCGGCTTCAAACTGACGGTTATGGCAGAACCAAACCATCCGTAACTTACTGTCATGTCCTGCAATTTCTTAAATTCAAGTCTAGCGGCGAACAGATTTGTATGCTCTCGCAATTCATATTTATACGGGCCTGAATTCTGATGCAAAAAAGTACTGGTCTCATCAAGGTCACGCGAGATGAGCAATCGATCCTGGGATCCAAACTGCTTAAAGAAACCACTGTCCAAAACATCTGCGTCGCCCTCAGCCATGGAACTCCCCTTTCTGTATGAATGGTGGTCACGACTTTCATAAAGTTCCTCCATACGCCGGCCAGAATGTAAAACCGCAACCGCTCATAGAAATTGACTGTTAAGAGATTCGGGTCAGCGTTCAGCATGGACTTCTCCTGGTTCAAAAATATTCGTGGTGCTTAGTAATGTTTCTATGACTAACGGAAAGTTACTACGATCTTCTCCGCTTCCCCAGAAGTAAATTTCGCAAACTGCGACCGGTCCTTCGCAAAGTGGATAGACCTGAATCCGTAAAGCTGATATCCGACCTTCGCAAAACGGATGGACTCCGTTTCCGAAACTGTCGCCGGGTTCGCAAAGCGGATAGACGGATTTTGCGCAACATGGCTAACTAGTCAAACGCCGCGCCCAATAGATGTTTTCAGCGAGACAACTTTTAGCTGCTCAAGTTGTGCTGTCAGCGCGTTCGCAGTTTCTAGTGCAGCGCACTCACGCGCATCGAGCACGCTGCTGGTCGTGGATGGTGTTGGAATGCTGTGCGTCTTCACGGAATCGATACCGCACTCAGGCAAGCCGCTTGGGAGGCGACATGCTTTGGAGGCAAAATGGTTGAGGGTACGTGTGACCGGGCCGGATGCAGCAACTCTTCTGAAGCAACACTCGAAGGGCGTCCGCTCTGCCGAAACCACTTCCATGAAGTCGCAACCGTGCGTCTCAAACAGTGCGCGAATAGTTTGCGGCAGGTCGAGCACTCAGCAACACTAGGCATCGCTACTCTAAAACTTTTGTCTGAACTGATCAGCCAGACGACGACTCTCGTCGTGCGCGCGAAGTTTCTCAGCCCCTGGCAGCAGGATCAGTTGCGTGAGCTTTCCCGGTCCGCACTGGAGTTATACAAACGCATCCAACGAAGTCCCCGCGTTCCCATGAATGTGCCCATCGTTCTCTATCGCGAAGCAGGTATCGTCGGCAACCAGGAGTTAACGAACACCATCAATGTCAGCAAAAGAGGAGCCTGCGTCGCAACCATCGATGCATGTCTCGTCGGCGAGAGAGTCTGGCTTCAGAAAACGACCAGCCCTCTTCGAACCCTCGGCATCGTCGCATGGGCTAAGAAAACTGCGGTTGAGGCAAAACGCGCTGAGAACATTGGGCTTGGGAGAAGCAGGCCAACGCTATTCCATGTCGGAATCGAACTCGCAGACCAGGAAAACTTTTGGGGATTGGATCAGCCCCTGCGGTAAAGAACAAATAAACGTTTCCGCTCGACCACGAATTTTCCCCGTCTCGCCGTGTTTCCTGAGACTCGGACTGCCGCAAGTTGTCGGCAACCCACCCTTTCTCGCTAAAGGGTGGGATTTTTACATTCCTGCGCATGGGATTTTCTGCAGCTAAATTTTCCTTCCGCTAAAATACTTCATGGCTGACAATCCTCTCTGGAGCGAAGGCGCCCAATCCACGCGTCTCGCCGAACTAACAGCCGGCACGGAAGATCCCGCAAAAGAAATTCCGTTGCGGCGCGACGTACGCTCCCTCGGGATCCTGCTCGGACGAGTTCTCGTCGAACAAGAGGGCGAAGGCTTCTTCGACGTCGTCGAACAGTTGCGCCGCCTTTTGATCCAGCACCGCGAGGCTCCTGCATCCCCCGCCTCTTCCGAAAAAATACCTGATGGCGACAGCCTCATGGCGCGCGCCCGTGACATCGTTAGCCATCTCTCCATCGAAGACGCCCATCGCGTCACCAAAGCCTTCTCCATCTATTTTGAACTCACGAATCTGGCCGAGACCAATCACCGCAAGCGCCGCCGCCGCGCCGCCGGTATGCTGGCCGGCACAACTCCGATAAACGGCTCTTTCCGGGGCACGCTCGCCCGTATGAAATCCGCCGGGATTTCCGCCGAGACCATGCTGGAAGCACTGAGCAAAGTCAAGGTGAGCCCAGTCTTCACCGCGCACCCCACCGAAATAACGCGCCATACCGTTCGACTCAAACGACGCCGCATCGCCGCGTATCTTGAGCGTCTGGACCAGTTGCCCCTTCCCGATTCCGA
Source organism: uncultured Acidobacteriaceae bacterium (assembly GCA_963807725.1). Taxonomy (GTDB): domain Bacteria; phylum Acidobacteriota; class Terriglobia; order Terriglobales; family Acidobacteriaceae; genus Acidiflorens. The sequence continues at coordinate 334,048 of CAWECL010000006.1, read as the reverse complement.
AGCTCGCGAATACGAATCGCTGATCACGGCCGAGATCACGGCGCTGTGGCAGACCGACGAAGTGCGCCTCAACAAGCCGACCGTCCGCGACGAAATTCATATGGGACTCGGCTACTTCCCCATGGTCCTGTTCGAAACTCTGCCGCGCCTTCACGCCGAACTCGAAGAATCGGTGCACGATGTCTATGGTGCGGATGCAAAAGTCAGCGAGCTTCTTTCCTTCGGCTCCTGGATCGGCGGCGATCGCGACGGCAATCCCTACGTCACCGCCGACTCCACTCGCGCTGCCGTCGCAATGGCGCGCCACGTCATCGTCGACCACTACATCACCGAGACCACCCGTCTGATCGGCCAATTGAGCATGTCGACGCGCCGTATAGGCATTTCCGATGCGGTTGCGCATCGCGTCAAGTTGTACGAAAAGGATTTAGGCGAGAAATATTCCCGCTGGAAGCAGATTACATCCGCCGAAATCTATCGCCAGTTTCTGGAATATCTGATCGCCCGTCTGCGTTTCAGCCGCAACTCTTCCAAACATAAGAATGCCTACAAGTCTCCTAAGCAATTTGCGGACGACCTGAACCTGGTCCGCGACAGTCTTCGCGCCCATCATGGCGCGCGCTTGGCTGACATTGTCTCTCCCCTCTTGAACCAGGTCCACACGTTCGGATTTCACCTGCACACGCTCGACATTCGCCAGCACGCCCGGGTGCAATCGCAAGCGCTATTAGAGCTGGCATCGCAAAATCAGTCGTCAAGCGCTATTCGTTCAACCGCCGATCCTTCTGCCGCCTCGATCGAACTTCTCGCCACTTTCCGCGCCGTTGCCGAACTCAAGAAGACCCACTCCGCCGATGCCATCCGCAATTTCGTCATTAGCGGCACGGAATCCGAGCACGACATTTTCTCCCTCATTCGTGTGGCCGCTCTAGCTGGCGTATCGTTCGCCGCCAGCAAAAACGATCCCGGCGTCATGCCGGTTCCGCTGTTCGAATCCATCGAGGCGCTACGCTCTTCCGCCGCTGTCATGCGCCGCGTCTGGAAGTCGTCCGAATTCAAAACTCTGCTCGATTCCTGGGGATACCGTCATGAGGTCATGCTCGGCTACTCCGACTCCAACAAAGATGGAGGCATGCTCACCAGCACCTGGGAGTTGCACAAAGCCCAGCATGAACTGCACGAGGCCGCGCGCGATTGCGGAGTCAACCTGCGCGTATTCCACGGCCGCGGCGGCACCGTCGGTCGCGGTGGAGGCCCCACCCACGCCGCTATCCTGGCGCAACCGGCCGGCGATTTCTCCGGCGAGATTCGCATCACCGAACAAGGCGAGGTCATGAGCTGGAAATATTCCGACCCGGTGCTCGCTGAGTGGAATCTGGAAATCATGATCGCCGCGTGTCTCGAAGCCGTGACCATGCCTGCGCAAGTCTCAACTGAAACCAAGCAGCGCTGGGACGAAGCGATGGAGTCGATGTCGAAAGAGGCGTTCGCGTTTTATCGCCAACACATCGCAGAGAATCCTGAGGTCCTCGAATATTTTGAGCAGGCCACGCCGGTCAACGAACTGGAGCACGCCCGCATCGGTTCCCGTCCCGCGCGTCGTAGCAGCAGCCGCAGCTTGGATGACCTCCGCGCCATCCCCTGGGTTTTTGGTTGGATGCAAAGCCGCCACGCCGTGCCCGCGTGGTTCGGAGTCGGCTACGCCCTCGACCGCTTCGCGAAGCGCAACGCCGCCCACCCTGATCTCCTGCGCGAAATGATGAAAGGGTTCCCGCTCTTCCGCAGTCTGATTCGCAGCGTGGAGATCGCCATGGCCAAAGCCGATTTCGCTATCGCGCGCCTCTACGCGGAACTCGTCACTGATGTCCCCCTTCGCGACCGCGTCTTCGCCACATTGCACCAGGAGTTCGAACGCACCCAACAAAACATTCTCGCCGTCACTGGCCAAAAAGAGTTGCTGGAAAAAAATCCCGTCATCCTGCGCTCCATCCATTTGCGTAATCCGTACGTCGATCCGCTCAGTTTGATCCAGGTCGACCTACTGCGGCGCAAGCGCGCCGGTGTCCAGAGCGTCGAATCAAATGCCGACGCCGATCTCGATTACGCCATCAGCGCAACCATGAACGGCATAGCTGCAGGACTGCACAATACGGGATAAGGATCCCTGCTCGCGCGAAATTAGTCGACGAGCGTCCTCGCCATCTACTCAACATCAAGCCCGCAAAGGGGATTGCCTGCATCTAATCTTCCGCAACACCTGTAAAAGACCGATAATGTTCCGCCCCATGAAATCGTTCGCTCAAACGACGAGCTTTCTCGCCGCGGCGCTACTTGCACTTTCGATATCGTGTCTGTCGCAGACGCCCGTGACTGCAACGCCTCAGGCCCGTCGTCTAATCCTGAAAGACGGCACCTACCAATCCGTCACCAAATACGAGATTCACGGAGATCGCGTCCGCTACTTCAGTGCCGAGCGCGGCGAGTGGGAAGAAGTCCCGAAAGCGCTCATCGACTGGGATGCAACCGACAAGTTTGAGCAAGGCCGACAGGATGGCAAAGTCGCGCCCGAAGCAGCCGAACTCGACAAGCAGCTCGAAGCCGAGCGCAAAGCCGAGCAAGCCCGCTCGCCAGAAATAGCGCCCGGCCTGCGCCTGCCCGACGAAGGCGGAGTTTTCATCCTGGACACTTACCAAAATCAGGCGCAGCTTGCCGAACTACAGCAATCTGGCGGTGATCTCGACAAGAATACAAAGACCAATGTTCTGCGGACGATGATCAATCCGCTGGCCGGCACCAAACAAACGATTGAGTTGCCCGACGCTCATTCCAAAGTTCAGTCGCACACCGCCGTGCCGTCCGCTCTACATCAACATCGATCTCAACCAGGGCGCGCCTGCAACCGCGCAGGCCAACTGGAGATCCTGCGCCTTTGCCACCCACCGAGCGCTTCAAGCTCATCCGCGTCGAAATTAAGAACGGCAAACGCACGGCCGGGTCGCTCAAGATCGCCGTGACGGGAAAGATGAAAACCGACGAGCGCTTTATTCCTTCCACCGCGACCGCGATGACCGGAGGCTGGGTCAAAGTAACTCCCACCGATCCTCTGGCGAACGGCGAATATGCTGTTGCTGAGTTGCTGGGCAAGGAAGGAATCAATCTCTATGTCTGGGACTTCGGAGTCAATCCCAACGCACCCGCCAACGCCTTTACCTGGAAACCTGAAGCCGCGCCGCCCAAGACAGACCAGCCCGGAGACTTGCAGAAGCGGGACAAACAGTAGCTGACAAACCTGTCAGCAAGTCATCTTCAAGCGCGTTTGCTAACGGTTCAAGCCGCCCCTAGTCTATCGCAAGGAGGTGGAGAATCTCTTGGATGGAGGAAGCCAGAAATTGCCGTTAGCGCTGAATGTAGTTCGGAATTATCTCCTCATTTTTGTTCTTGTTCTCGTTCCCGACCTAACGGCGGCTCGGCAAAATAACTGGATCGCCGCCTGGGCATCCAGCCCGCAATCCTCGGCTCCCGATCCAGAAGAGCCGTTGATGAACCTCGAAGACCAAACCGTGCGCCAACGCGTCAGGGTCTCGCTCGGAGGGCGGCAAATCCGCATTCGTCTTTCCAATGAATTCAGCCCGTCGCCGGTCGTGATCGGTTCCGTGACCGTCGCAGTCCCCAGCGACGCGGCAAATGTGCAATCGACTTCCATTCAGCCAGTCACGTTTTCTGGTCGCAAGTCGGTGACGATTCCCGCAGGGGCGCCAGTGCTGAGCGACCCCGTGTCGTTTCCAGTAGATCCCGGAGAAGAAATTAGCATCAGCCTCTATCTTCCCCGCCGAGTGGTTACTCCAACCTGGCATGAGCTCGCTCTTAAGCGCGCCGTCGTGTCGAAACATGGCGACCACTCTGCTGACGACAAGATGGAAGCCGCAGCCACTTCCGAGTCGTCTATCTTACTTAGCGCTGTTCTTGTTCCCGCGCAACCGTCTCAGCGCCTCGTCGTGGCCCTCGGCGATTCGATTACTGACGGCGATAAGTCCACGGTGGATGCTGACCACAATTGGCCCGGCGACCTGATCCGCCGCCTGACGAGGGCCTCCGAACCTTCGAACATCGCGGTGATCAATGAAGGCATCGTCGGGAACCGTCTACTGAGCGACTGCTTCATAGTTGAGATTGGCTGCTTCAGTGTTAGCGCCTTGGCTCGCTTCGACCGGGACGTGCTCGCCGTACCCGGCGTGACTCATGTTGTGCTGCTCGAAGGCAGCAACGATATCGGCTTCCCCGGCGCCAGGCTGGGAGCAACCTACCTCGCCGATCCGACCGATCTCCGGACTGCGGAAAACGTCATCGACGCATATCGTCAATTGATCGATCGGGCCCACGCTCACGGGATCGAGATGATTGGCGCGACCCTGACTCCGTGTGAGGGCGTCCCAATTCCTGGCTACTACTCCGAAGCCAAGGAGAAAATTCGCCAGGAGGTCAACAAATGGATTAGGAGCAGCGGCTTGTTTGATGCCGTCATCGATTTCGACGCGGTTTTGCGCGATCCCGATCACCCCAGCAGACTTTTGCCAAAGTTCGCTTCACAAGACCATCTTCATCCAAATGACGCGGGCTACCAGGCCATGGCGGATGCAATCGATCTCAAAATGTTCAATTAGGGCCGGACGGGCTCTTCAATCGGCTAACTTGTGGATAGGGACAAAACCGTAAGGAATGCGGGTCTACGTTTCCATCAGTCCGCGCGAAGCAATCCCAATATTATCGCGGGTCGTGTTCTTCACGACATACATCATCTCGTCGGCCTGCCGAATAATGTCGTGCGGAGTCTGAGCATCGTGCGGAAAAGTTGCTAGCCCCATGCTCGCCCGCACATTTAAGCTCATGCCCTGGTCCGTGCAGAATACTCCGGTGCGCAAAGATTCCTGCAACCGTCGCGCCACCACCACTGCCTGATCTTTGCTGGTCTGGGGCAGCAGAATCACGAACTCATCGCCACCATAGCGAAAGGCAAAATCAATGAGCCGCAATTGCGCTTTGATTATGTATCCAACCTCCGCCAGCAACCGGCTGCCGACGAGGTGTCCGTGCGTATCGTTGACCGACTTGAAATGATCCAGGTCGATAAAGATCACGCTGAACTGGTAACCAAAACGAGCCGAACGATAGACCTCGGTTTCAAGAGTCTTATGCAGATGCCGCGCATTGAACAGGCCGGTGCAGTCATCCGTGATCGTCAGTTCCTGAATCTTCTCGACCGACCGCGCATTCTCAATCGAAATCGCAGCATAATCGCACAACGCCTGCAGAAAGAACAGCTCCTGCTCGCTCATCTCCGCGTTCGCGTTCACTAGTTGAATCACGCCCAACACGCGATGTTTCGATCGCAATGGCACGCAGATAACGGACCGCGTCTCCAGCCGGGTCATCTCATCCAGTCGGGACGAGAAACGCGGGTCCGTCCGCACATCCGGCACGATCAGACACTTGCCCGTGCTTCGCCACCCAGCCGGCAATTCCCTCGCCCACCTTCAACCGAGCCTTCGACAAGACTTCCGCAGCTGCGCCCACCGCAATGGCAAAAAACAGCTCATCTTTTTCTTCGTCCACCATCAGCAGCGACCAGGTATCCGGGCGAAAATATTCCGCCATCTTCTCCATGATGGTCTGCAGGATCGAATCAAGATTGAGCGACGACGTCAGCGCCTTGGCGACATCGTGAAAAATCGTCAGCTCTTGCGACAGGCGAATTGGGGAGGTGCCCGCGGCGTCTGACATGAACTCCTCGTTCAGGAAGTGGCTAGGAAATTATAGGTTTGGTCGTGCCGCCGGGGCAACGAACGTCGGTAACCGGTACCAGTCACGCCAACTCCGGCTTCGAACCCGGCAAAGCACTTCGAAAAAACGACTGGAGGCCCCGAAGGGACGACCCACCCTGTTGCTCGCGAATGGTCTATGATCTTGCCCCTCAACAGGGTAAAATTCCGTTCGCCATCCAACGCACGCGGAGATCTGGTTGCCTTCCTTTGGCGAAAAGCTGAAACAGGAGCGCGAGAAACGCAAGATCTCGCTTGAAGATATTTCCGTCTCCACTAAAATCGGCACCCGCATGCTGCAAGCGCTCGAAGAAGACAAATTCAACCAGCTCCCCGGTGGAATCTTCAATAAAGGCTTCGTTCGCGCCTACTCCCGTTTCGTCGGCCTCGACGAGGATCAAACCGTCGCCGAGTACCTGCAAGCTTCCGGAGATGCGCCGCCACCTCGCACCGAAATTGTCAGCCGCGATGAAGCGCGCGAAGACAGCAATGAGGAAAGTGTCGACCGCGTCGAGGCCAGCAGCGATAATCCCGCCCGCAACATCCCTTGGGGACTACTCGCCGCCGCTCTCCTCGTTGTAGCCATCTTACTCGCCCTCTGGAGTCGCCACGAGCGCGCGAAGCACTCCGCCGAGCCGCAACATTCGGACACGAAAACCGAGACGAAAACCGAGACAAAGACCGAAACGACCGCAACAAAGACCTCGGCGTCACCCCAGTTAGCGAGCCCAGCGTCGAAGGATCCGTCGCGACCAGAAACCGGAACTTCGCCCGCGTCTCGCGCTAGAGCCACCATCTCCCAAGCCACCTCGAAGAACGCAGCCGCCATCGCGCCCGAGGCCCTTCCCACAGTCGTAAACTCAGGCCCCGCCGCTCCCGGCGAGTTCACGGTCGATGTCCAAGTCCGCGAAGACTCCTGGATTTCAATCACGGCCGACGGAAAGCTGATCACCTCCGGCCTCCTGCCTGCAGGCAGCGAGCGCTCAGACCACGCCCGAAAGGAGATCATCGTGAAGGCCGGAAACGCCGGCGGCGTCGACCTTCATTTCAACGGAAAGAAGCTCGCTGCCGGCGGCGAATACGGCGAGGTGAAAACGGTTACTTTTGGGCCCAGCGGGATCGTGCCAAATGCCCCCGCTTCCCCCGCCACGCCATAGGTTTGCGTCTTTATTTTCTGCCGTTTACCGCTCCCAGCTTCCGTTTGATCCCGGCCCGCTCCCACTCGCTGTCAACTCCCGCCGTCCCTCCCCAATTCCGTTGGCTTTTCGATCTCAACTCTGGTACCGTTTTAAGGACAGATTGAGCCGAACCCCGGTCAAGAGCCATAGCTCTTAAAGCCTCCCTTATCGGACGTAAAGGCGCGAAGTTACCTTGAGGAGATACCAGCTTGCCTGAAACCAACCGTGTTCTATTTACCTCGGAGTCTGTAACCGAGGGCCATCCTGACAAAATTGCCGACCAGATTTCTGACGCCATTCTCGACGCCTGTCTGCGCGACGACCCCAGCAGCCGAGTCGCTTGTGAAACCCTGACCTGCACCGGCCTCGTAGTCATCGCCGGCGAGATCACCACCAAAGCCTACGTGGATTTTCAAAACCTGGTTCGTGGCGTGGTCCAATCCATCGGCTATGACAACGCCGTCTACGGGTTCGATTCCAACACCTGTGCCGTGATCTCCAGCATCAACAAACAATCCGGCGACATCGCCATGGGCGTCGACACCGGCGGAGCCGGCGATCAGGGAATGATGTTCGGGTTCGCCTGCAACGAGACTCCCGAACTGATGCCCCTCCCGATTTCACTCGCACACAAGCTCACGCAAAAACTTGCTGAAGTCCGTAAGAACGGCACCTGCCCTTACCTTCGTCCTGACGGAAAATCCCAGGTTACAGTCGAATACTCCGCGCCGGGCAAAGTGAAGCGCATTGATGCCGTCGTCGTTTCCACCCAGCATTCCGACAGCGTGAGTAACGACGACTTGCGTGCCGACATTCTGAAGCACGTGATTCAAGCCGTCATTCCAGCCAACCTGCTCGACGAAGACACCAAGTACCACATCAACCCCACCGGACGCTTCGTCATCGGCGGCCCCATGGGCGATTCCGGTCTCACCGGGCGCAAGATCATCGTCGACACATACGGTGGTATGGGCCGTCACGGCGGTGGAGCGTTCAGCGGCAAAGATCCGACCAAGGTCGACCGTTCGGCCGCGTATATGGCGCGCTACATCGCGAAAAACATCGTGGCTGCCGGACTCGCTGAGCGTTGCGAAGTGCAGCTCGCCTACGCCATCGGTGTTGCCGATCCGGTCAGCGTCTTGGTGGATACTTTCGGAACTGAGAAGATCGATGCGAAGCTGATTCCGGGTCTGGTGCGGGCAAACTTCAAGCTCAAGCCCCGCGAGATCATCGAGACGCTTAACTTGCGCCGTCCCATCTACCGCAAAACCGCAGCCTACGGACACTTCGGCCGCAACGATGCCGACTTCACCTGGGAAGCAACCGACAAAGCGGACAAACTAGCGACCGATGCTGGCCTTAAAAAAAATGAGCCCGTAGGAGCCCGTAAATAAGGTCACAGGTTCGAGGTCAGAGGTCAGAAGTAAAAAACGAACCACTAAAACCAGTAAGCGACCGACAAGAATTAAGAGCAAGCATGGGACGAGATCGAGGTCAGATGTAACCTCTGCAATCTGACCTCTAACCTCTGCCCTCTTGCCAGCAATCATCCGGGGATTAGAAAAAAAGGATTAGGAGAAAAATGGCTACCACATCAATCACTAGCGATATCAAAGGATTAGAACTGGCCGATCTGGGCAAGAAACGCATCGAGTGGGCGAACCAATCGATGAAGGTTCTGCAGATCATCCGCAAGGAATTCATCAAGAACCAGCCACTCAAAGGCGTCCGCGTTTCCGCCTGCCTGCATGTCACCGCCGAAACCGCGAACTTAATGATCGCGCTGCGCGATGGCGGAGCCGACGTAGCTCTCTGCGCCTCCAACCCGCTCTCCACGCAGGATGACGTAGCCGCCAGCCTCGTCCGCGACTACAATATTCCCGTTTTCGCCATCAAAGGTGAGGACAACGACAGCTATTACTCGCACATCATGGCGGCCATCGATCACAAGCCGCAGTTCACCATGGATGACGGCGCTGACCTGGTCTCGATCCTCCACACCAAGCGCAAAGCCGAACTCGCCAACGTCTTCGGCGGCACCGAAGAAACCACCACCGGAGTCATTCGCCTCCGCGCCATGGCGAAAGACGGCGTGCTTCCCTACCCCATCATCGCTGTCAACGACGCCGACACCAAGCACCTTTTCGACAACCGTTACGGCACCGGACAATCCACCATTGACGGCATCATCCGCGCCACCAATTTCTTGCTGGCCGGTTCGAAGTTCGTCGTCGCCGGCTACGGCTGGTGCGGACGCGGTCTGGCATCGCGCGCCCGTGGAGCTGGCGCCGAAGTCATCGTCACTGAAATCGATCCGACAAAAGCGCTCGAAGCCGTCATGGACGGGTTCCGTGTGATGAGCATGGAAGAAGCCGCCAAACTCGGCGACGTTTTCTGCACCGTCACCGGCAACAAGAACGTCCTCGCCAAACAGCACTTCGAGCACATGAAAGACGGAGCCATCATTTCGAACTCGGGGCACTTCAACGTAGAAATCGACATCCCGTCGTTAGAAAAGCTCTCTTCCTCAAAACGCACCACTCGCGATTTCGTCGAGGAATACACCATGAAAGACGGACGCCGTATCAACCTTCTAGGCGAAGGCCGCTTGATTAACCTGGCAGCCGCCGAAGGACATCCGGCATCCGTAATGGATATGAGCTTCGCCGATCAAGCGCTGTCTGCCGAATACATGGTGAAGAACCACGCGTCGCTAGAAAAGAAGGTTTATATCGTCCCCGTGGACCTTGACAAGCGAGTAGCGAAACTAAAGCTGGAATCGATGGGCATCAAAATCGACCGCCTAACCTCAGAGCAGGAAGAATATCTTGCCAGCTGGAGCGAAGGAACCTAGAACGTCTGAAGCGGCCGCGCTAGCTGCTGCTTTCATCTACGCACAGACCCAAACACGGCGGCGGGCGTCCATACCCGCCGTTTCTTTTTGTACTCTCGATCAGATCGTGGGAGCTGGATCTTGCCGCGAGCGCCTACCGCCGCAACAAATAGACAAGCCCGATGGCAACGACTGCCGCTCCGAACAACCATCCGCGAACTTCGTTCAACCCCCTAACCCAATCACTCCGCATTCTCGCCACCTCGTCGTGCCGATCGTCAACTCCAATTGCAATCATCCCAGGTGACTGCGCAAGTGGCGCTAGCCGAAAAAAACGTTTGGTGACGGGGCTACGGCCCGTCAGGTGAGCACCAGGAACCTTTACTTCGTATGAGGGCATCCACCTTCGTACACCCCACGAAAGAGGCCTTGTAGCCCCCTTTAGAATAGATCCAAGGCAAGTAAAGTTTGCCGGTCTGCACCCGTTCTTTGACAACTGAATCGTCCCGTACCCTCGAATCGCCGGGAAATCATCCCTGACTCCTTATGAATGCGGTATATACGAAATTGGCCCTTTAGAATGCGGTAAATAGCTTTAACTCGCTGATTCTAAAGGTATGAAAAAAGGGGGGAGGAGGGGGGTAACAGATGAACACGGACAACCATCTCCCTGTACAATTCTGTCGTTTGTCGAAACACTAGGAGAACAGAAAGACAGGCCATGCGCATCGCGAGCGTGGGTCATGCGTTTTTTGCGGCGACTTTTGTCGCCCTCGGAATCCTCGGCTTGATCAAAGGCGATTTCACTCCGGTATGGGCGCCGGTGCCCCAAACTGTTCCCGCCCGTGAAGTACTGGTTTATCTCTCCGCGTTCGTCTCCCTCGCGTCTGGCCTGGGCCTGCTCTGGAAGCGCACCGCCGCCCTCGCTGCCCGCCTGCTACTCGCCGCTCTTCTGCTTTGGATCCTGTTTTTCAGACTGCCCGCCATCTTCCACGCGCCCGCGAAGCTGGATCCCTGGTTTGGCCTGGGTGAAACCGCCGTGATCGTGGCCGCTGCCAAAGTGCTCTGTGCCTGGTTCGGTACTAAACAGCACCTCGTTTTCACCGGAGATTGGGGCCTGCGCCTCGCGAGAATACCCTACGGACTAGCCATGATCCCATTCGGCGTGGGCCATTTCATCTATCTCAAAGAAACCGCCGGACTGGTGCCTAAGTGGCTTCCGTGGCATCTGGGCTGGGCCTATTTCTTCGGCTTCACTTTCCTGGCGGCCGGCGTGGCCGTGCTCATCAGAGTCTGCGCACGTCTGGCGGCCACGCTTGCCGCTTTCCAAATCGGCCTGTTCACGGTGTTGGTGTGGGTGCCCATCGTGACAGCTGGCTCCAAAAACGCCTTCGTATGGAGTGAGACCATTCTCTCGGTCGCCCTAACGGCCGGCGCGTGGGTGGTCGCGGATTCCTACCGCGCCATCCCGTGGCTGGCCACGAACGAGCGCTAGAGTGTGCCCGTACAAGTGGATATGAAGGCGTTAGAATCAGTTGCATGTATCACTACAGCCCATCGACGGCGCTAGAAGAATTAACCGAAGACGCTACCCTGCCGAATCCAGTTCATGTCCGCGACATGATGCTGCGGCGCAAACTCAACGCCGATCAGTCGCTGGAATTGAACCGGATATTTCTCGAATACCAGAAATTTTTCGGCGAGGCGCAGAAACTCGGCAAAGAGATTTTGACACGCTTGGCAAAGTGAGAACGGCGCAAGCTTGATTCGATGTTCAGGCCTTGCCGTGAATCTTCGCCCACCACCAGCGGACGCCGACGAATAGAAACCGCCAGTCGTGAAAAAATTCCGGAGGCTTGCCCTCGAATGCGTGCCCGATGAACTGGAGAATCCAGCCGATCAGAAAAAGCGCCAGCGCATAAATCCACAACCGATGAAAGAAAAAGCCCGCGACGAAGATCGGCAGTGACAGCAGAATTGTTGGGATTCCGAGCGTATGACAAACGCGGTTTACTCGATGCTGATGACTGGATCCATATTGCGCGATCCACTGTTCGTTAGTGCGTCCGCCAAGCACGCGGAGGATGATATCACGGTCCCAAACGTAAAACGGCTGGCAGCATCAACGCTGCCAGCCGTTCGTTATCTCACCGCTACGGTCAGGTTAGCGACGTCCACCACCGTGGAATCCGCCACCACCGTGAGCCTCGCCGCCGCGGAATCCACCACCACTGCGGACGTTGGCGACCGGACCATGCCCTTCAAAACCGCGCGGCCCTTGAAAACCTCGTGCGACGTACGGACCATGTCCATAGAATCCGCCGCGTCCATAGACCGGATAAACCGGATGTCCCCAACCGTGATACCACGGTCCGGCGCCGATAAATACTCCGCTGGAGAACCAGCTCGGGCCGTAATACCCGTAAGGAGCGCAACCGTATGGATAATCCGGATAGTAACCGTAAGCGCAAACCGGAGGTCCACTCACATATCCCGGACCAAACCCGATGCCGACTCCCACTCTGACTTCCGCCTGCGCCATGCTCAGCGGCAGAATCATCAACACTCCGAACAGAGCCAGATAGCGCATGTACTTCATGGAGCGAAATTTGTTGAGCGATTTCATATCGAACCCCCTTCGTCAGATCCGGTTACTTGCCGACGTCCATCTGTCCGCTAATCGCCGAATCCCCAGCCCTCCAGGCTTCCGATACCTTCTGAAGTAGCTACCTGCTTAAACGCGGATTGGCCAAGAAAGTTGCGAAAAATGGAGTGGTTGATTTCAGCCATCCTGCTTGATTTCAGCCACTTGCGCGTAGGGTCAATAGGATCAGACCTTAGCAATCCGTTCGTTACCAAATCGCGACTTGAGCCGCAGGATCGGCGATTCGAAGTACTTCCAGGAAAGAGCGGCCAGCGCGAGAGTTACGACTAGACTCCCGAGCAACTGCAACGAACGGTTTAAGGCCCAGTAAGAAGGCGGCAGGGTCGGAACCCAGTAGCGGAACGCGCGGATCACGAAAAGATGCAGCAGGTAGAACATGTAACTGACTGTTCCTATGCGTACCAGGGGGCTAGATCGTAATACGCGACAAATCACGTTATGGCTGGCGGCTCGATCCAGCACGAAGGCAAGGATGAGCATCATGGTTGCCGCGATCAGAGTAGAGCCAAATACTGCGAAGAGCTTATTCCGCTGCGGGTCGTCGATGAGCAACAATGCGGACGCTGAGGCCATTAAGCTGATCGACGCCAACCAGCCAGGGACGGCGAAGTTCAGCTTCGAACTCCTCCACAGCGCCAGCAGCGCTCCAAAAGCCAGCGTATCCATTCTTGCAGGAAAGAAGTAATACTCGGATCGCTCGCCCGCCATGTGCACATACCACCGAAGCACAGGAGCAAACACGATTATCGCCAACACCAGGGCAACAAGCTGCCTTCTATTAAGAAACCGGACCGCTGGAGCCCAGAGCAGGTAGAACAATTCCTCAATGGAAAGAGACCATGTGACCTCGATCGCGCGGACCGGCCCAGGGAGCCTGGAAACCGCTCCGGGATACCACGACTGCATCGCGATCAGGCTCGTCCCATACAGCGCAAATGCCAGCCAGAGTCGTCCCGAAAACTGGTACTCGCGACTAAACAGAGCGCAGGCGAAACAGATTAAGAAAAAGAGATAGTACGGCGGAAAGATCCGAAGCGTGCGTCGCATGTAGAAATTCTTGAAATAACCGGGAGCGTCGCGCATCCCTAATAGAATTGTGGTGATGAGGTAGCCGGATATAACGAAAAAAAGATCGACCCCGATCCAACCCGCCTGGGTAAACCTGACGATCGCCGCATAACCAAAATCATGGTAGGCGAATACGGACAGCGCCGCCAACGCACGTAGTCCGTCTATTTCTGGGATTCTTTCCATTAGGGGAATAAACGATCGCTAGTGAGGCGACCATTGTACAAGCCGCTAGCGCGCACCGGCACGAATCCTGATCGAACCATCATTTACAATCATTGATTCTCACAACAAAGATTCTCTCTTGATCGGACACCATACTCATGCATCGCTGGTCACAACTGTTTATTCCTACTCTTCGCGAAGCTCCGGCCGACGCGGAGGTCGCAAGCCATAAACTTCTGGTTCGAGCCGGATATGTCCGCCAGTTAGGGGCGGGCATTTATTCCTTCCTGTTTCTTGGTAACCGCACTACGCAGAAGATCATGGGCATCGTCCGACAGGAAATGGACAAGATCGGCCAGGAGTTCTACCTGCCTGCGTTGAATCCGCGCGATCTCTGGGAAGAGAGCGGACGCTGGACGGTAATGGGCGAAAACATGTTTCGCCTGAAAGATCGCAAGGGTGCTGACCTTTGTCTAGGGATGACGCACGAAGAAGTCATGACCGACATCGCACGGAAAGAGTTGCGCAGCTACAAGCAACTGCCGCAAATCTGGTATCAGATTCAAACCAAGTTTCGCGACGAGCCACGTCCGAAGTCAGGCTTGCTGCGGGTGCGACAGTTCATTATGAAAGACGCCTACTCGTTCGACATTGATGCGGCCGGACTCGACGTTTCTTATCAGAAGCATCACGACACGTATTGCAAGACGTTCGATCGCTGCGGCCTGAAGTACATGGTGATCGATGCGCACTCGGGCGCGATGGGTGGGACTAAGTCGCAGGAGTTTATGGTGCGCACTCCGGCAGGCGAGGATCTGATCGTGAGCTGCGAGAAGTGCAACTACGCGGCGAACATGGAGAAGGCGACCTCGAAACTTGCTCTAGTCGAAGATTTGAAGCCCGAAGGCGATGGCCAGCCGCTCGAAGTGCACACACCGGGACAGAAGACGATTGAAGACGTGGCCCGCTTTCTGGGAGTATCGCCGAAGAACAAGATCAAGACGCTGGCCATGATGATCACGGCAGAGGAGCCGGAAAAGGCCGGAGCTCGAACCCCTACCAAATGGGAACCAGGACCAGTATCGCGAGCCGTCGTGCTGCTCATGCGCGGCGATCACCAGATGAACGAAACCAAGCTCTCGACAGCGGTCGGTGGCAAAGAGACGCGTCCCATGCAGGAAGATGAAATTCTGGCGTTGTTTAAGTCTCCGGCGGGTTATCTCGGGCCGCTGGGGATCGACTGGGCAAAGGATATGAACGATCCGATGAAGCCGATCCTGCTCGTCGACAAAGCGCTCGATGGACGCGCCAACCTGATCGGCGGCGCTAATAAAGAGGATTACCACGTCAAGAATCTGACGCCGGGAAAGACTTTTCATCCCACGGCATATGTCGACTTGCGCAGCGTGACCGCGGGCGAAGATTGTCCCAACTGTGGATCGCCGCTGCGGATCGATTCGGCCGTCGAAATCGGGCACATCTTCAAGCTTGGCTACAAGTATTCGGAGTCGATGGGCGCGCGTGTGCTCGATCGCAACGGTAAAGAGGTCGCTCCGATTATGGGCAGCTACGGCATTGGGATTGAGCGCATCCTGACTGCAGCGGTCGAGCAGAATAATGACGAGAATGGATTTTGGCTGCCACCTTCGATTGCCCCCTTTGAGGTAGTTGTGGTGTCGACAAATTCGAAAGACGAGGCAATCCGGGCCACGTCCGAGGACATCGCCAACAAACTCGAAGCCGCCGGATTCGACGTTTTGCTCGATGATCGCGACGAACGGCCGGGAGTCAAATTCAAAGATGCCGATCTGGTGGGTATCCCCTTTCGAATCAATGTCGGGAAGAAGGTTACCGAAGGTACCGTCGAAGTCGTTCAGCGCTCGACTCGACAGTCGGCAGACGTTAAAATTCCTGCCATAACCGAGTATTTCCAGGGATTGCGTGCGACCGCTTCATAGCTGGGAAAAACAGCCCTTAGCGCATCCCGGGAAACTCGCAATTGGAAGTCGCAACCGGCGATTTGGCGATTGTTTTTTATGGCAACTTTGAAGTTACTGCTTGTGATTGTCCTGCTTGGCGGAGTGGGCCTGGTTGGCCTCAAGGTCATCCCGCCTTTCTTCGCGAATTACGAACTTGAGGACGCGATCAAGACGGAAGCGACGCAATCGACATACACGACGCGAAGCGAAGATGACATTCGCGAGACCGTCATCAAGGAAGCGCGCAGTTACGACATTCCGCTGACGCCGAAGCAGGTGAAAGTCCAGCGCGTTGGCGGATTCGGTGCGGGCACGCTTTCGATCGAAGCAGAATACAGCGTTCCTGTCGAATTGCCGGGCTACTCGGGCACGCTGGACTTCCATCCTTCATCGAAGAACAAGGGTGTGTACTAAAAGCACAGGTTTAGAGCTCGCCATCAGCCCCTAGGCGATGAACTTCTTCAGGGGTTCCCAATAGTGGTTGTGCCAGCCCCAATCGAGGTGGTCGAATTCACCTTCTGGGAAACCTGTGTGATTCAGTACCACCAAAGTCTCTGATCCCTGAGGTTTCAGTTCGAATCTTACGATCGAGTACACGCCCGGATCCCAATGAGTAGGACGCCACGCTTGGACAATTCGCTGATTGGGCACCAGTTCGACGGTACGCCCCACGATTAATCCACCGAACATCGAAAAAGCACCGCCCGCCTTCGGATCGATTTCGGCTGGCACACCAGTAAAGGCAGCGAATTGCCTTCCATCGAGCAGAGCATCATAGATGCGCTGCGCACTTGCCTTCAGGGCGGTTTCCTGGTGAAGAGATGTGCGCGCCTGATTTGCCATCGAGCCGGGCTTTTCCTTCATCGCTGGCTCTTGAGCGAGGGCCCAGGTTCCACAACCAGATGCAGCGGTCGCTAATCCTATAGCCATGCGGCTCATGACCTTCCGCCGGGTCGTGTTGGCGGGACTCATTGACTCTTCCTCTGAACTCAACTTCGCGCTCTCCCAAACTTCAGAATATTGCGTGAAGGCATGGGAACATGCGAGCAGAATATGTTCAAGATCATATTTCGCTGGCACCGGCGTACCCGACAAGGCTGATCGCCCTGCGAGGAACGGACTGCCTGCCACACCCGTCCATCCCTTGACACGCCTCCAAATGGTGGTCGGGGGCGCTCCGTGATTTAGAATCAGGCATAAACGCAACTTAGCTCTGGAAACCGATTCGGGCTGAAAATTGCTCCGTTGCGTTAATACACACTGGTATTCATGGCTCTCAAAGTCAAAATCCCGGCGGCTCGAAGCAATGGCCAGAACGGAAAGAAGCGCGGCAAGGGTGGATTCCTGTCGCGCGATCCGATTGTGCGGGTTGCCCTGCTGGGCTTTCTGTCTCTTTCCCTGCTAGTCGTCGGCTTTTTTGTCTTCTGGTACGTGAAGTACGACCGGATCATCGAGCAACGGTTCCGGGGGCCGGTGTTTGCCAGTGCCGCCAAGATTTTCGCCGCGCCGCAGGTTGTGCGTGTCGGCACGAAGATGACCGTTTCGGAAATTGCAGCGCAACTTCGCCATGCTGGCTACTCCGAAAAAGATGGCGACTCTCTTTTGGGTAGCTACCGCCAGCACGGAGGTACGATCGAAGTCCTGCCCGGACCCGAGTCTTATCACAGTCCTGAACCGGCCACGATCACCGTCGCCGACGGCGTGGTTTCCGACATTAACAGCCGCTCGGCTGGATCGTTGGCCGCTTACGAGCTTGAGCCTCAGATTCTGACTTCGCTGTTCGACGCCGGGGATCGATCCAAGCGTCAACTGGTGAAGTATGACGACATCCCCAAAGTGATGGTGGATGCGATCACGTCGATCGAGGACCGCCGCTTCTTCCAGCACAGCGGCGTCAATTTCATGCGTCTCGCGGAAGCCGCGTGGATCGACTTCACTCATCAGCGCCACCAGCAAGGCGGCTCGACGATCACGATGCAGCTTTCGCGGGCGTTTTTCCTGAGTCCGGAGAAGACTTTCAAACGCAAGCTGATCGAAATGCTGATCGCAGTGGAACTCGAGCAGAAGTTCAGCAAGCAGCAGATTTTCGAGTTCTACGCCAATCGAGTCGACTTGGGACAGCGCGGTTCGTTCACTATCTCGGGACTGGCCGAAGGATCGCGATCTTATTTCAACAAAGACTTGAAAGACGTCTCGCTGCCGGAAGCGGCACTACTGGCGGGATTGATTCAGGCGCCCAGTTATCTTTCGCCATACCGGCATCCCGAGCGCGCACAGGAACGCCGCAATACCGTCATCGAGTCGATGGTCGACACCCACGCCATCACGCGCGAGCAGGCTGACAAAGCGAAAGCTGCGCCACTCAAGCTGGCTCCGCCGAACGTTGAGGCCAGCGACGCTCCCTACTTCGTGGATATGGTGCGCGACACCATCGTCAACAAATTAAACGAGCGCGAAGTGAACGAACAGGAATACCGCATTTACACGACGCTCGATCCCGATCTCCAGCGCGCAGCCGCACAAGCAGTCGAAACCGGCATCAAGCTGGTGGACGACCAGGTTACGAAAATGCGCACCAAGAAGACAAAGGTCGGGAAGAACAAATATGAAACGACCATCACCCCCGGTCCGCAGGCACAAGTCGCGCTGGTTGCGATGGATCCCCATACCGGCGAAATCAAGGCGCTGGTCGGCGGACGAAATTACGGTGCGAGCCAGTTGAACCATGCTCTGGCAAAGCGTCCGACGGGCTCGATTTTCAAACCTTTCGTCTTTGCGGCCGCCATGAACACAGCGATTGACGGATCGACCACAGTGATCACTCCGGCATCCACGGTCGCGGACCAGCCATCGACTTTCACCTACGGCGACCAGATCTACGAGCCGCGTAACTATAAAGAGGAGTATCACGGCGACGTGACGCTCCGCTACGCGCTGGCGCTCTCGCTGAACAACGCGACCGTGAAGGTAGCCGAGGAAGTCGGCTATGACAAAGTCGCGGCACTGGCCAAGTCTGCCGGGATCGCCTCGGTGAAAGCCACGCCGGCGATGGCGCTCGGCGCCTACGACGCCACTCCGGTCGATATGACGGCCGCTTACACCAGTTTTGCCAACGGGGGCATGCGGCTATCCCCCGTATTCGTGAATTCTGTGCGCAACTCGAAGGGTGATGTCGTGGTGAACTTTGGCTCGGAGAAGAGCGAAGTTCTCGATCCGCGGGTCGCGTTTGTCATGACCAACATGCTGGAGGGCGTCATGAACTTCGGCACCGCCGCCGCAGTGCGGACACGCGGATTCACCGCCCCAGCAGCCGGAAAGACCGGCACCTCCCACGATGGCTGGTTCGCCGGATATACCAGTAATCTCCTGTGCATCGTTTGGGTGGGATACGACGACTACAGTGACATTCGGCTGAGCGGCGCCCAGACCGCGGCTCCGATTTGGGCAGAGTTCATGAAAAAGGCGATTATTCTGCCTCAGTATGCCGATGTGAAGCCTTTTTCCCAACCCGAAGGCGTGGTGGACGTGCAACTGGATAAGATCACCAACCGCCTGGCAACTCCGTCCTGCCCAGACGACTATTCGATCGCTTTTGTGGCCGGGACGGAACCACGCGAAACGTGCGACCAGTCGAGTGGGCAGGGCATCTTCTCGCGCATCTTCGGCGGAAATTCCGAAAAAGCTCTTCCGCCGCCCACCAATGGGAACTCGCAGCCCAATGCCGGTGTCCAAGAGGAAGAGGCGAAGAAAAAGAAAGGCTTCTTCGGCAAGATTGTGGGCGTTTTCAAGGGCGATAGCAATGACAAAAACGCCGCTCCGCCGTCTAAGACCACCGGGACAACGGGGAACAATAACGGCTCTCCGCCGCCCTAGATTGTCAGTTGAGAACAGTCTGGTTTTGCGGCCTCAAACGTGCTAAAGATGTAACGCGGCACCTGAAAGTGCCGCAGAAACTGTGAAGTTTCGTATGTTCGGCCCGGGGGTGTATATGCTTTCCTGGATCCGCATCAGCGTAGTCTCGGCTGTATTCTCTTCGCTCCTCGTCTTCCCACTACAGGGTCAAAACTCTGAACAACTGGAAGTCGGTCCACCGCCGATTCGTCGCGCCGAGCCACCAGCTCCGGGTGCATCTCCGGAAGAACTGGAAAAGCGTGCTGACGAACTGCGCGCGGACAAACTCTATCTCGACGCCTCGGACTATTACCTGGCGGCGTTGAAACGCTTGCCAAACAGTGCGTTTCTCCTGAACAAACTCGGAATCTGCCAAATCCAGCTGCGCCACCTGAAAGATAGTAAGAAAACGTTGGAGCGCGCCGTTAAAGCCGATCATCGGTACGCTGATGCATACAACAACTTAGGTGTGGTGTATTACGAACTTGGCAGCAGCTATCACTCCGCCAGCGACTTCACCAAGGCAATCAAGCTGTACAACAAGGCGATCACGATCAGTAATGATTACGCGTCTTACTACAACAACCGCGCCGCAGCTTACTTCGCCACTAAGCAGTACGAATCAGCATCGACCGACTATGCGGCAGCGCTTAGGCTAGATCCGGACATCTTTGAGCGCACCTCGCGAGCCGGGGTACAAGCCATGCTCCCATCTCCCGAAGACAAGGCTCGATATGAGTACGTGGTCGCCAAACTCTACGCCAAAATGGGAGTCGCCGACCGCTCTTTGCACTATCTGAGAAAGGCCATGGAGGATGGGTATAAGGATATCAAGAATGTTTACCGCGATAACGAGTTCGCGGCTCTGCGGAAGGATCCTCGCTTCGCCGAACTAATGACGGCCAAGACGTTATCCATCTCCGATTAGCGGATTGATAATTCATTGATGAACAATAAGTTACGGAAAAGATAGAAAAACTTAGACTCTCTGCGAAACTTTCGCGGCAAGTATGTGTTTTGAGATGGCAACGCTCCTGAAAACAACAGGGTGAGTAGGGAGAAAAAACCCACCGGTTGCAAACCCGAGCACGCCCCAAGCAAGCAACCGGTGGGTAATTTACTTCAAGCACTCGGTTCTTCCCGACAACATCAACTTTTTTCTGAAATATAGTCTTCCACTGCCTGTTTCCACTTGCCCTGTGCCCTCAGGATGTACTCCACGGCGTCCCGGGCGGCACCGTCGCCGCCAGCATGGGGAGTACTCCAATGAGCCCCAGCTTTTACTTCAGGCCGGGCATTTTTGACGGCGATGGCCAATCCGCATTTGCGCATCGCAGGAAGGTCGATGACGTCGTCTCCCACAAAGGCGGCCTCGTCGGCGGTTATTCCGTCTTTCTGCAGAATTTGGGCGAACACCGACGCCTTGTCCTGAATGCCCTGGTGCACGTGGTCAATCTTAAGATCGCGTGCCCGCAACGCGACAGTTTCAGAAATGCGTTTGGTGATGATTCCCGTCTTGATCCCCGCCGCTCGCGCCAAAGCAATCCCCGTGCCGTCGTGGGCATGAAAGCCCTTGGCCTCGATGAGGCTGGTGTTGTGCGATCCGAAGCCGCCTTGGACGGGATGTTGCGCCGAGTTCTCCAGGACGCTCTGTCGGGCCCCGGGTTGTGAGCCCCCGGGAGCAGGAAATATCCAGATTTTGCCGTCGGTCAAGACACCGTCGACATCGAAAATTATGAGTTTTATCTTGCGGGCACGGGCGGTAGCCGATGGTTTAGGCATCGACGAAATTCTAGCAGGCAGCGGCCCAGATCGCGTCGGTGCAGTATTTTTCCCGGTTTACTCACACATATTGATGTGTAATACTCTACACATGCCGACAAACCTGGCGCTGGACGACCGCCTCATCGAAGAGGCACAGCGGGCTGGCAAGCACAAAACCAAGAAAGAAGCGGTCAATGCCGCGCTAGATGAATACGTACGCAAACACAAGCAGATGCGCATTCTGGACGCTTTCGGCACGTTCGAGGTCGACCCCGTATACGACTATAAAGCCGAGCGCACCCGTACTGGCCGCGGAACGGCCAGAAAACATCGCCGGCACCGCCCATGATGGTGTTGGTCGATACTCCCGTCTGGTCCCTGGCATTGCGCCGCAGGCCTGAGCATCTCAGCACCGCGGAGCGGCAACTTGCCGATTCCCTAGCCGAACTGATTCGCGCCGGACGTGTTCAGATGCTGGGCCCGATCCGTCAAGAACTGCTTTCGGGTATCCGCGAAGAAGCTCAGTTTCGCAGGTTGCGCGACCATCTACGAGCTTTTGCGGATCACTCGCTTGAAGCGGCGGACTACGAGGAAGCAGCTCACATGAACAATCGTTGCCGCGCTCGGGGCATCGCCGGATCGGCCATCGATTTTGTAATCTGCGCAGGCGCCCATCGCCGGGGTTGGAGCATTCTCAGCACGGATCGCGATTTCCAGAGGTATGCAACAATCCTGCCGATTCGACTGCATTCGCTAACGGACACCAACGAACGGCCTTGAAACGACTGCCGAACTCCTATCCAAACGGTCCTGAGCAGCAAAACTGATCGAGCGGGCGAACAGTTTACGAAACTTGAGGTCCAATTTACAATCGTCATATGCCGTCCGCAGTCTCCCCTTCTCTAGCCTGGGCTCATCCGCTGGTTCAGGAGTGGTTCACTGCGCGCTTCTCTACGCCGACCGAACCGCAGGAACAAGGCTGGCCTCACATTCTCGCTGGCCACACCACGCTCATCTCGGCTCCCACTGGATCGGGTAAGACGCTAGCCGCTTTTCTTGCCTGCATTAATCGCCTTGTCTGCAAAGCCCTCGCCGGCGAACTACACGACCGTACGGAAGTTCTTTACGTCTCGCCGCTGAAGGCGCTCGGTAACGATATCCAGAAAAATCTCGAAGTTCCGCTGGGCGAAATTCTGCAAATGGCCGGCGATCGTGGATTGTTGATGCCTGAGATTCGCACCGCCGTGCGCACCGGCGACACCTTGATGAAGGACCGGCGCGCGATGCTCAAGCGTCCGCCCCACATTTTGGTCACGACGCCTGAGTCGCTCTACATCCTGCTCACCGCCGAGAAGAGCCGCGTCATTTTGCGCGATGTGGAAACTGTCATCGTCGACGAAATCCACGCCGTGGCCGACGACAAACGGGGAGTCCATCTTGCGCTTTCGCTCGAACGCCTGGAAGCGCTGACGGTTCGCCCGCCCGCACGTATCGGACTCTCCGCGACGCAGAAACCAATCGAGGACGTCGCGCGTTTCCTTGCCGGTACGTCCGATCCGCAGAATTCGCGGCCCGATCCCGTGATCGTCAACGTCGGACACAAACGCGAGCTCGATCTCGGAGTCGAGGTCCCGTCCTCCGAATTGGGCCCGGTCGCCTCGAACGAAATGTGGGACGAGATTTACGAGCGCATCGTGCAATTGGTGAACACCCACCGCTCCACGCTCGTATTCGTGAACACCCGGCGGCTCGCCGAACGCATTGCTCACCAACTCGGCGAGCGCTTAGGCGAAGACCATGTCGCAGCCCATCACGGCAGCCTGTCACGCAAGCTTCGTCTCGAAGCTGAGCGCAAATTGAAAGAAGGGCAGGTCAAAGTTCTGGTCGCGACCGCGTCCCTTGAACTCGGCATTGACATCGGAACAGTCGATTTGGTCTGCCACATTAGTTCGCCGCGCTCGATTGCGGTTGCTTTGCAGCGCGTAGGACGCTCAGGCCACTGGCGAGGCGCGGTTCCCAAAGGTCGGTTTTTCGTCACCACGCGCGATGATCTTGCAGAATGCGCGGTCCTGGTTCGAGCGATTCGCTTGGGTGAACTCGATCGCCTCATCTTCCCCGAAAATTCGCTGGATGTGCTGGCGCAGCAGATCGTTGCCTGCTGTGCGACTTCCGCCGTATCGAATAGTGAGGGAACAAGCGACGGATGGGACGAAGACGAATTATTTGCCCTTGTAAAACGCGCCTATCCCTACCGCAACCTGTCGCGCCAGACTTTTGACGAAGTGGTAACTATGTTGTCCGAGGGGATCGCATCGCAGCGCGGCCGACGCGGCGCATACCTCCATCACGACCGTGTTAACCGAAAGCTGCGTCCACGACGGGGCGCGCGCCTGGCGGCGATTACGAGCGGCGGCGCGATTCCAGATAACGCTCTTTTCTCAGTGGTGGCGGAGCCCGATGGCGGTAACGTGGGGACCGTCGACGAAGATTTCGCCGTCGAAAGCATGGCGGGCGACATCATGTTGCTCGGCAATACATCGTGGCGCATTCGGCGTGTCGAAGGCAAGACATCGCGCGTGCTGGTCGAGGATGCGCACGGAGCCCCGCCCAGCGTTCCCTTCTGGCGCGGAGAAGCTCCGGCGCGCACAGCGGAGCTATCGCAGCAGTTAGGACAATTGCGTCAGGACATCAGCGATCGCCTGCCCGGCGTGCTTCCGGTGGCTGGATGGCGCAATCTATCCGTCGTCGCTGAAGCGGTGAGCTGGCTGCGCGAAGAATGCGGCCTCGATCTATCGGGAGCTGAGCAACTGATTCAGTACACGCTCGAAGGCCGTGCTGTACTCGGCGACGTGCCGACACAGACAACGATTATCGCGGAAAGATTCTTCGACGAAGGCGGTGGGATGCAGTTGATTATCCACGCGCCTTTCGGTGGACGCATCAATAAGGCCTGGGGATTGGCGTTGCGCAAGCGTTTTTGCCGGGGCTTCAATTTCGAATTGCAGGCTGCAGCCACCGACAACGGTCTAAACATTGCATTG
Organism: uncultured Acidobacteriaceae bacterium; assembly: GCA_963807725.1. GTDB lineage: Bacteria > Acidobacteriota > Terriglobia > Terriglobales > Acidobacteriaceae > Acidiflorens. The sequence continues at coordinate 309,648 of CAWECL010000006.1, read as the reverse complement.
GCCGAACAGCATAGCTTTCCGCTGGCAGACGTTTTTCACTTCCTGCACTCCGAAACCATGGCCCCAATTTTGGAGCAGGCTGCGCTGGCTTCTCCAATTTTTCAAACCCGCTGGCGCTGGGACGCAACCCGCGCATTGGCTCTATTGCGTTTTCAAAACGGCAAGAAAGTACCGCCGCAGATTCAACGCATGCGCTCGGACGATCTGCTGGCTTCGGTTTTTCCCGACGTGGCGGCATGCCAGGAGAATATCGAAGGCGACATCAAGATTCCCGACCATCCTCTTGTGCGCGAGGTCATGAAAGATGTACTTACCGAAGCACTGGATATTGATGGCCTCGCGGCTGTGTTGCGTGGAATCGAACAAGGTCAGATTCGCTGCCTTGCAGTTGACACGCCGGTGCCATCGCAGTTCTCGCACGAGATTCTGAATGCGAATCCATACGCGTACCTCGACGATGCGCCGCTCGAAGAACGCCGGGCCCGGGCAGTCGAAATGCGCCGGGTATTGCCCGCGTCTGTTCTCGAGGAAGTCGGTGCGCTCGACCCTGCGGCCATCGAGCAAGTGCAGCGAGAAGCGTGGCCTGATGTGCGCGACGCCGACGAACTGCATGATGTGCTGCATACGCTGGTGATGGTGGAGAGCACGCAGCCGTCAGCATTCGGCCTTCAACCATTTGGGCCACAGCTGACTGCGCATTGGACGGGCTTTTTCGATCGCCTGCGGCTTGCTAATCGCGCCTTCGTGGCGGGAGTCGCGGGAAAGCAATATTGGGTCGCTGCGGAGCGGATGGATTGGTTTCTGGCAATCCACCCCTCGGCGACGGGGATTGAGCTTCTACCCTCTCAGCAAGAAATGGTGGCGGCTGCGGGAGACGTGGCTAGCCGCGTCTCCCGGGTCACAGTTGATGATGCGATTTTGACTGCGGTTCAGGGGTGGATCGCGCATCTTGGCCCCACCACCGCTGCAGAGATTGGCTTGTTGCTGGGATTACCCGCGTCAGAAATTGAAAAGGCTTTACTTCGCATTGAAGCCAGCGGAGCGATTCTGCGCGGAAGGTTTCGTCCCGCTGAATCGCGCTCGGGTTCGTCCGCCACGCATGAGCCGGAAACAGAATGGTGTGAGCGTCGGCTGCTGGCACGCATTCATCGCTTGACGGTTGCAACGCTGCGGAAGCAGATTGCTCCCGTGACGGCATCGCAGTTTATGAGCTGGCTGTTGAAGTGGCAGCATGTCGCGCCCGGCACCCAGGTTCGAGGCGAGCATGGGACGCTGGAAGTCATCCGGCAATTGCAAGGCTTTGAGATTCCCGCGAGTTCGTGGGAACGGTTTGTGCTGGCGCGTCGAATCTCCGATTACGATCCGGCCCAACTCGATCAACTCTGCCTGGCTGGTGCGGTTGGATGGGGCCGGTTGTCGCCTCACCCCGCGACTCTTGAGGCGATGGGGACTGATGAAAATGGCCGAGAAACCCGGCGTCGCGTAATTCCGACGCGAGTCGCGCCGATTGCGTTCTTTGTACGCGAGGATGCCGATTGGATGCGATCTCATCATCCGGGCGCTGAGGATTCGGGTACTTCATTCTTGAGTCCGGTAGCGCAATCTGTACTTGAACTCTTGAAGCAACGAGGCGCTCTGTTTTTCCCGGACATGGTGCGCGCGACGGGACGGCTCAAAGCGGAAATTGAAACTGGGCTCTGGGAACTCGTGGCGGCGGGTCTGGTGACGGCGGACGGATTCGAAAATCTGCGCGCGCTGGTGACGCCGAAAAACTTGTCGGGCAGCGGCATAGGCAAAGTCCGCCGCCCAAGGCACGCGCCAGGACGCTGGTCGCTTGTTGCATACCGATGGCGCCGATCGCGATCGCAGCGTCGAATCTTGTTGCTGGATGTTATTGCGCCGCTACGGAGTAGTATTCCGCGACCTGCTGGTGCGCGAGACAAATTTACCGCGCTGGCGTGAATTACAGATCGGCTACCGCCGTCTCGAAGATCGCGGTGAAGTTCGGGGCGGCCGGTTCGTCGACGGGTTTATCGGCGAGCAGTTCGCGCTCCCCGTAGCGGTCGAAAGCTTGCGCGCTCACCGCAAACTGCCGGCGAATACAAACGCCGAGCGGGTAGTCATCGCCGCCGCCGATCCGCTGAATCTGGTAGGAATCATTGTGCCCGGCGATAGAATTCCCGCCATCTCCGGCAGAAGCGTGACGTTCCGCGATGGCCTGTGGGATGTAGAGGACGCGCTTCAAGCTGTTGGCGCCTGACCTCCGCCTTCCTCACGGCAACTCCAATTTCAATAGCACTTGCGGATCCACATATACTCCCTGCCACCGTACCGCCAGATGCAGATGGGGCCCAGTAGCTCGTCCCGTGCCACCACTCAATCCAATCTCCTGACTCTTGTTCACGTCGTCGCCCTCCTTGACCCGGAATTTCGACAAATGCAAATAGAGCGTCAGCAGTCCCTGCCCGTGGTCGATCACCACACAGTTGCCTTCAAAGAACAGCGGGCGTGCCAGAATGACGCGCCCGCGGTTTACCGCCGCAACGGAAGTGCCGGTCGGCACGCGAAAATCGAGTCCCTGATGGGTGCTTTGTACAGAACCGTTGAAAACGCGCTCGACTCCAAACACGCCTGATATCTCGGCGTTCACGGGAGCCGCGAACGATCCGGTCCACTCGCGAGCGGGAGTGACGGTCTTAAAGGCGTCGGCTTTTATTTCTTTGTCCTGCTCGATCTCGTGCTGGTCTTCGGGGTTTGGCGCAGTATAGCGGGCCGCGACCTTCAACAGGACGCGCGGGTAACGCTGGTGTTGCACCGGAATCTTTTTCTCGAACGAAACTTTTTGGCCGTTAGCTTGACCGCCGGAAAATTCGGCGTGGAGCTGAAGTGGATACGCTCCTGCCTTCGTCTCCTGACTGATGCCGGCTAGCGCAAACCAGGTCTTGCTGCGGGCGTCGAAACTGAATGCAAGGTCGTGGCCCAGCCAGGTTCCCGAAAGACTGAGCACTGGCTTCGGCGGGGTAACGCGAAGAAAAACAGGAGACCCGTTAACCAGCCGAGTGGGTTGGCTGACCACAATCCAAGTCGCCGAAGCTGCGCTGGACAGATTTGCCATTAGCACAAGCAAAATGCTCGCAGTCAATGCAGCGAAATGGAAAATCCGTCGGCGCATTCAAATTTCAACCCGCGTTCAGGCTAGCATTTCAAAAGAAGAACATACATACTGCGAGCATGATCATGCTGTTGCTCATCGGGATGCTGCCCACAGAAGCCAACGTCGCAAAAGCTGATCAAGTGATCGTCGTGAAAAGCCAGCGCAGCCTTACGTTACTTTCGCAGGGAAAGATTCTGCGCACATATAAAGTCGCGCTCGGGGGCACGCCAATCGGCGCTAAAGAACAAGAAGGAGATCACAAGACTCCTGAAGGCTGTTACATCCTCGACCGCCGCAATGCCAAGAGCCGATTCTACAAGTCGATTCACGTGTCCTATCCCAATTCAAACGACCGCGAAAGAGCCGCACAACGCGGAGTCTCTCCTGGCGGCGACATCATGATCCACGGTCTTCCCAACCGTTTCGGATGGATAGGCGCCATGCATCGCGTTCACGACTGGACTGACGGATGCGTCGCGGTCACCGACGCGGAGATGGATGAGATTTGGGACCTCGTAGCAGACGGAACGCCGATCGAAATCAAGCCATAGCTGTCCGCCAAACGGTTAGAGCCCGGACATGGTTCGGCCTCCATTGCAAACAAATGCACATCTGACACTAATACCGTCGTGGATCGTATGTTTCGCGCCAAAGGGATAACTTGTTCTATCTGAGCAACTAACTGTGTAACCCCCTCCCAGCGCTTCACTGGGGCAGCGGCAGGTTGCTTCAAGCAAAGGTAACTGGGATATACTTGTCAGCCGCGCAGGAGGTTGTATGCGGATCTACCAGCCAGTTTCAAAAGCGGTGTTTACTCTCGCTTTTATTATTTCCCTCAGTATTTGTGCGATTGGTGCAGTGTTCCCGAGATTCGCCTTCGTTGCCAATACCAACGACAACACGGTTTCGATCTACACCGTTAATGGCACCAGCGGTTTGCTGCGGGATGACGGCTATGTCGTGGTTGGTAAGAAACCGGCGGGAACAACCGTCACTCCGAGTGGCGCGTTTCTCTTTGTAACTAACTCCGGTTCGGCTAGTGTCTCAGCCCTTTCGGTGAACACCAGCAAAGGCAGTCTTACACCGGTCGCTGGCTCCCCATTTTCCACCAAGACCGGACCCTGTGCAGCCGCAACCGACCCTGCGGGCAAGTTTTTATTCGTCGTCAACAAGACACCAGGAGATGTCCACAGGTGAAGATGAAGAATCTGAGCGCGGAAGGAATCCAGCTTTACTAGCTGATTAAGAGTTATGTTTCTAAATTCGGCTGCAGCGTTGTCAACTGGAGTCGCCACAATAACTTAACCATCAAAAGACCCGCATGGACGACTTTCGAAAACGTTGACAAAGTTGGTGAAATCGAGCGGTATCTAATTGCGAAGGACACAAAAAAGACACAGCGCAAACGCCCAAAATCCCGACGGCATCTGATCCGTAATCTCGCCTGGAAATTCTGTTCAGAATGGTCAGAGTTCGAAATATGAGGAACACTTGAAGTCACTGGGGCGTGAGATTCAGCGCGCAGGCAAGGCTGAGCTCGCCTTGGCCGAACGGCGCAGAGCGATTTTCGACCACAATCCAAAAAATAGAAGACCAATCGCGATGCCCATCGACACCTCGAAAAATCGGTGAAGCGCAACTAGTCGTCCGCTGCCCGATCGCGGCACGAGCATCACGATCGCGAGTGTAATGCTCGCATACCGATAAGCGCTTTCTCTTAGTCGCAGCATGACGCAAAGCAATCCGATTATGAAGACCGCTGCGCCAAACACCCCAACGTTCGTGTGGAAGTAAACGTCGGCGACTGCGCCAACTGCTGCTCCAACGGCTGTCCCCGCGACATACTGCACGGACACGGGCAACGCGGCACTCAGAGTGGACTGCATGACAATCAACGTCGACATGGGCGCCCTGTATGCTTCGGGTAACCGAAACAAGCGGGCAATCAGGTAAGACACTACCGCCGCGACTGCAGTCTGAGGCGCGTAGCCCGTGGAGGCGGCGTGCGGCCGGGCCTGATTTGTTGAGCACGAGCCGCATTCCGTAATACAGAAATCCAAGGTTCAAGGCCAAAGCCGCGATCCAGTGCAAGGTGCGTGCACCTTCCAATCCTGAAAGCAAACTCAAGAGCGCCAAGATCAAGAGCGGCAACAGGGTTTGGGAATTCACGAAACGGGCTCTGGCGCCGCCATCATGGGGCAACACCAAGTAGCCGGCGCGTTCATAGTCCTCGCGGTACATCCAGGCGATAGCCATGAAGTGTGGGAATTGCCAGAGAAAAAGCAGCGCATAGAGAGTCCACGCCTGAAGGGGAAGATGACCTGATGCTGCAGCCCAACCGATCAGGGATGGCATGGCACAGGGAAAATGGCCGACGAAAACGCAGAGCGACGTTTTTCGTTTTAGTGGGGTGTACAGAAACAGAAAGGTCAACAATGTTAAAGCCGCGAGCAGAACTCGCAAGCAGGTTGACCGCGGCAGCAAGATAGCCGATTCCGGCTGCTGCCAGGACAACTCCGAAGGCCAGGACGGTCGCCGTTTCGATACGGCCGGCCGCGGCGGGGCGGCGCGCCGTGCGGCGCATTTGCGCATCGAACTCTCGTTCGAATCATTTTCCTGTTTTATTCCAATCTCCTGATGGGGGAATTTGAGCGTTCAGGTTTGGGGGCGAAGAGGGGCGTAGTGTGGGCAATCGAAGATGTTTTCACTATTGCCAATTTTGAAATTGCAGCAACAGGCGCACTCATCGGTTATGTCCTTTTTGCCTTCATCCCTCTTCTTGGCGTCACTTTGCATTTCCTTGGACCCGCGTCGTCGCCGGAGCGGTTATGAGCCCTCGGTTAATTGGAATTTCAACAACTTGCAAGGCGCAGGTGGCCCTCGAAAAACCTTGCAAGAATCGTTAAGGAATCGTTATTGGACAGCTATAAAGGACAGCTCCCTTCAAACCGGCTCGCAAGTAACAACCACGCCATCGCGAAAACGAAGGACACGAGACACATTCGGACCAGTGGGCGAGGAACGCGAACTCTCCTGTTACGTGCGACAGCCATCGCCGTGAACGCGGTTATAACGGCCGCCGAATCTCCCCGCGTTTCGCCTGCAGCCGCAGTAGCGCTGCGATCAATGCGTCTATCTCTTCGCGGGTATTGTAGAGCGCCAATGACGGCCGAACCGTGCTCTCGACACCCATACGGCGCAGGATAGGCTGAGCGCAGTGATGTCCGGAACGTACCGCGATGCCTTCGTGGTTCAGGGCGGCTCCTACGTCTTCGGTGCGGACGTCATCGAGCACGAACGACAGCACACCTGCTTTTTCCCGCGCGGTTCCGATCAGGCGGAGACCTGGGACGGTTAGAAGTCCTTCGGTCGCATAAATCAGCAGTTCGTGCTCGTAGGCGGAGATGCTTTCCATCCCGACTTGTTCTACATAATCGAGCGCCGCACCCAGCCCGACGGCGTCCGCAATATTTCCAGTTCCCGCTTCAAAGCGCGCTGGTGCTGTCTGGTAGGTAGTCTTCTCGAAGGTGACGTCCACGATCATGTTGCCGCCACCCTGCCACGGTGGCATGTGGTCGAGCACGTCCAGCTTTCCGTAGACAGCGCCGATGCCGGTGGGACCGAAGACCTTGTGGCCGGAGAAAACGTAGAAGTCGCAGTCGAGGGCCTGCACGTCCACCCGCATGTGGGACACCGCCTGCGCGCCATCGACTAACACGCGCGCACCGTGACGGTGGGCCATTTCTACCATCTCGCGCGCTGGGGTGATCGTTCCGAGGGCATTTGACACCTGGCTGAACGAAACAATCCGTGTGCGTGGGCCTAGCAGTTTCTCGTATTCTTCGAGGATCACTTCGCCGCGATCGTTCACCGGCGCCACTCGCAGGCGGGCGCCCTTTTCTGAACACAGTTGTTGCCAAGGCACGATGTTGGCGTGGTGTTCAAGCCAGGTGATGACCACTTCGTCGTCCTTCTGGACGTTGCGGCGTCCCCAGGCTTGGGCGATGAGGTTGATGCCTTCAGTCGTACCGCGGACAAAGACGATCTCACGGGTTGAGGAAGCGTTCAGGAAGCGGCGCGTCTTTTCGCGGGCGCTCTCATAGGCGTCGGTTGCGCGAGCTGCGAGCGTATGGGCCGCGCGATGAATGTTGGAGTTTTCGTGCTGATAGAAATGCGACAGACGGTCGATCACCGCGTTCGGCTTCTGCGTGGTAGCGGCGTTGTCGAGCCAGATTAGCTGCCGGCCGTGGACGCGTTCCTGCAGGATTGGAAAATCCTGGCGAATCAGCCGCGGATCAAGTGGACGCTTGGCGACGCCGAGCTCCGACGGCTCCAGATCGGGACGAAACTCGAAGGACTCGCCGACTCCCGAAGTTGAGACCGATTGCGGCTCCGCGCGCTCGCCGACGGGAAGATTGGTGGACGATCCTGGAATAGTCGGAGTCAGGACGCCGGGAATCCCTGCCGGCTGGCGCAGATCAGTAGCGTCAGGAGACTTCGTGGGCATCGACGAAGGGAGAACCGGCACTCCGGGAGGCGATTGTGCTCCGGGCACACCAGGAAACGAAAACATTTCGCCGGGGTTTGGAAAATTCTTTGCAATACCGGGATACACGACTACTACCGAATCGTGGGAATCGGTGGCGGGTAGTGGAACCGCAAACGGCGGAATAGCTTTAGGGATTTCGGCAGTTGATTCAGGCGCCTGCGCCGTCGGCGCAACGGGAATCGTGCCAAGAACCGGTTGAGACGCCGGCACACTCGGTTGCGAGTTAGCAACTTCGGGGATGCCAGGTGCGGATGCTCCGGGCACGCGGGGAAAAGAGAATACGTCGTTGAGCCCCGCAAAGTGCGGGTCTTCCGCCCATGGATCAGTTCTACCGGCGGCATTTCCTGGCGGCGCGGATGCAGATGCAGGCGGAAGACCGGCCATGTCCGAACCACCCGGAGGCGCCGTCGGTGGCGATGAAGGTAATGCCGGCACGCCCGGGAAGGAATACATTTCAGCAGCCGGCGGAATTTGTGCGGCGGCAGCCCATGGTCCGCCGTTGTCTGTTTCGACCGCCGAAGAAGAAACCGGAATCGTTAGAGGTGGAGCGGCGGTCGTACTCTGAGGGGCAAGTGGCAGCGCGCCGGCCAGCGAAGCGGCAATCGCACGGAAATCTGCCTCATTTAGAGCACCAGTGGGCGACGCCGAAAGCGGCCGCGGCACTTCTGTATTGGGCCCGGCAGAGGAAGAGGACATCTCCCGAGGATGATCGGGAACGGTTGCTCCTGGTGCGGCGGGAATGTCGACTCCGTGACTGGACAAAAATGACGCCGCATTTTCGGGCAAGGCCGCTCCCGGCAGCGCCGCGAAAAATTCATTCGCCAGCCGCGCAATGGTCGCCGGATCGGGGAGTGCTGCCGCGAAGGGCGACAGACTCCCGACCCTCTGCGTGCCTTCTTCCGCGGGAGACGAAGCCAGCGAATCGGCCCCTACGCGATCACTTGTACTCGTGGTATTGGTCGACATTCACGTTCTCCAGTACCCCGATGGCGTCTTCCGTGAGCACCGCGATCGAGCAGTAAAGCGAAATCAGGTACGAGGCGATGGCCTTATGGTTGATGCCCATGAAGCGCACCGACAAGCTGGGCGAAACCTCGCCTGGCAGTCCGGGCTGGAACAGGCCGATGACTCCCTGCTTCTTCTCGCCGGTCCGTAACAGTAGGATGTTGGTCTTCTCACCCTTGATTGCCACCTTATCGGATGGCACCAGCGGGATCCCGCGCCAGGTCAGGAACTGCGACCCAAATAAATTTACCGTTGGTGGCGGAACACCGCGGCGGGTACACTCGCGTCCGAATGCGGCGATGGCTCGCGGATGCGCCAGGAAGAAGCATGGCTCTTTCCACACCCTCGCGATCAGTTCGTCGAGGTCGTCCGGCGTGGGTGCTCCCTTTCTTGCCTTAACCTTGAATTCGGCAACAACGTTATTCAGCAAGCCGTATTCGGTATTGTTGACCAGTTCGTTTTCCTGGCGCTCTTTGACCTTCTCGATCATGAGCCGGAGTTGCTCCCGGATCTGGTCGTGTGGACTGCGGTATAAATCCGAAATGCGAGTCTGTACATCGAGAACCGTGGTTACTGCGTTGAGCGTGTATTCACGAGGCTTCTCTTCATAGTCAACATAAATTTCCGGCAGATCAATTTCCTCGTCGGGACTGCACTCAATGGTCCGCGTACCGGGGCGTGTAACTTTCACTTTGTTGACGCGATAGGTGCCGGCTTCGACGGGTACCCACGACAGGAAAGTGACCAGCCAGCGCGGCGTGATCGCCTCCATCATGGGGACGGTTTTGGTGACGTTCGCAAGCTGGCGCGCCTGCTGCTCGCTCAGCGTATGACGGACTTCGGCTTTCTCAGGCATTGATTAGCTCCTCAGCGGCAAAAGGGGAATGATTGGACAAATACGATACACAGAGGCTGCGAGTGCAGTTGGATAGAGGCAACATCTCGTTGTGTGCAGAATTCCTGATGAGGTGTAACGCTTCCGGAGGCTAATGTCAAGTTAGGACATCGCCATTATGGGACATCCAGAAATAAATCCCGGAACATCGAGAAAGTCGCTAGCGATTGGGTCATGCCGGTTGGGCGTGGTGCGGAGACCCACGCTTACGCGCCCGCTGTGGCAGCATGCGCTCGATAAAACTTCTTCTTCGCGCGAGAGCGAATCTCGTCGAGCTCCGCGTGGAGCCTTCTGATTTCCGCATCCAGTTCGATGAAACTCAAGCACCGGGCCGTAACCAGCTTATCAGCCCCGATACCCCCGTAATCGTGACCGGCGTTCGCTTTCACGCACACACAGGCGGAGGGCTGCTGTGTAGATGGATCCCTCTCTAAGTACAAGAGATCGAGACTTGAAGTTTCCATGGTGGGCCGATTATGCCACGAAATCGGAGGTGCGCCGTTATCTAATTTCCACAGGATTGACACTTCCGGCACCGAGCTCTAACCGGCGGCGATGAACACTTCGGTCACGACCGTCTAATGTCTAGTATGACAATCGACTATGTAGTATACTGGCGCACGTTAAGTTCGCCAGCGAAGTTGGGAAGGCTGCATGATTCTCAGGAAGACAAGCTAGGCAAGATGCCCGCACGTCGCGGAACTACTGACTCATGCGAACTCTCTGGCTCAATGCGTTGGCCGTCAGTGCAGTAGTGGTCGCCGTGACCCTGGTTGTGGTCAAGAATATTCAAGGCGACACCTCGAACCAACTGCTGAACGTCTCCTACGATCCGACCCGTGAACTCTTCCGGGATCTAAATGTCCAGTTCAGCGCGCAGTATGCCAAGCAGACTGGCAAGAAGCTGACCATCCAACAGTCCCACGGTGGCTCATCACGGCAGGCGCAGGCGGTCATCGACGGCCTGGCCGCCGACGTAGTCACTTTAGCGCTGAGCTCCGACGTTGAGGCTCTTCATAAGCGGGGGCTGATCGCCGATGGCTGGGCTCAGCGCTTGCCAGACAACTCGGAGCCGTACACTTCGACGATTGTGTTCGTCGTCCGCAAAGGAAATCCCAGGAATATCAGAGATTGGCCTGACCTGGTCCGTCCCGGTATTTCTGTTATCACGCCGAATCCGAAGACCTCGGGAAACGGGAAACTCAGTGTTCTGGCGGCCTGGGGATCGGTCATTTACCGCAGTGGGACCGAAATGCAGGCGCTGCAATACGTCAAAGAGCTCTTCCGGCACGTTGCCATTCTCGACACCGGCGCTCGCGATGCAACCAATACCTTCACTCAAGAGAAACTCGGAGATGTCCATCTAACGTGGGAAAACGAGGCTCTTCTTGAAACGGAGGAGTACCGCGGCGATCTTGAAATTGTTTATCCCCCTGTCAGTATTCGCGCCGAGCCCAGCGTTGCCTGGGTAGATGCCAATGTCGCGCGCCGAAAGACCGAAGCGTATGCCAAGGCTTACCTCGAGTTCCTCTTCACCGATCAGGCACAGGAAACCATCGCCCAGCACGGTTATCGCCCCATCAATCTCGAGGTACTGAAGAAGCACGCGAACCGATTGCCGCAGATCGACCTCTTCCCGGTCACCATCCTCGCCAAGAATTGGGACGATGCGCAGCAAAAGTTCTTTGCTGACTCCGGCATCTTTGACTCAATCCATCCAGCGCAAGACAAACCGTCACAGGAAAAACCGGGGCAGACAAAACAATGAAGCTCGACTACTCCTGGGGAAACGTACGTCACGATTTGCTTGCCGGCGTCACCGTCGCCGCCATCTCCTTGCCCCAGGCCATGGCTTACGCCCTTATCGCGGGCGTTGATCCTCGCTTTGGTTTGTACTCTGCGATTGTGGTTACGCTGGTGGCATCGATCTTCGGTTCATCGTCCCATTTGATCAACGGGCCAACGAACGCCATTTCACTCGTTGTTTTCAGCGCGCTTGCCTTTTTCGATCTCGACGCTCGGTTCGATGCCTACCAGGCCATGTTCCTGTTGGGAATCATGATTGGGAGTATCCAGATTCTGATCGCAGTTTTCAAACTCGGTGACCTGACGCGCTATATCTCGGAGTCGATCGTCATTGGCTTCATGGCGGGAGCGGGCACTCTCGTAGGGTTAACCCAACTCGGGAACCTGACGGGCATTCGCGACCGCGGAACCGGACAGCAGCATGTGCTTTACCGGCTCTGGCTGACTCTCAGCGGAGGCCATGTGAATCCGCGCGCCCTCGGCATCGGATTGGGAACGATTGTCCTGGTTGTCGTGCTCAGAAAGTTGGCGCGCAAATATCATCTGCCGCAGTTTGACATGCTGCTGGCCCTGATTGTCGCCGCCGTTGTCGCTGCCGCGTTCGGCTGGTCGAAACCTGCGCTCGATGGCAAGACAGTGATCTCGGTGGTTGGCAGCGTGCCGCGCAGCCTGCCGTTGCCGCATGTTCCCGAGATTAAGTTCTGGTGGGTGAAGGAACTGTCGGGAAGCGCGCTGGCCATCGCTTTCCTCGGACTTCTGGAAGCATTGGCGATCGCCAAGTCCATTGCCAACACTACGCGGCAATCACTCGATTACAACCGGCAGTGCATGGCTGAGGGCCTGGCGAATCTTACCGGCGGATTCTTTCAATGTTTGCCGGGCTCTGGCTCGTTGACCCGTTCGGCCATCAATTTTCAAGCCGGCGCAGTGAGCCGCGCTTCCGGAGTCTTCGCCGCCGGTACCGTTGCCTTGGTGGTGGTCGCGCTCGCGCCCTTCGCCCGCTACATTCCCAAAGCTGCGCTGGCGGGACTGCTCCTGGTCACGGCTGCAAGGCTAGTTGATTGGAAACGGCTGAGCTATGCCATGCGCGCCTCGCGTTACGATGCCGGCTTGGTTTTAGTGACCGCATTTTCGGCGGTTTTTATCAGCGTCGAGTTTTCCATACTCATCGGCGTAGCCTTGTCCATTCTGATGTTTGTTCCTCGCGCCGCGCTTCTGCGCTGGTCAGAACTATTCGTCAGCAACGAGCGCGTCGTTCGCGAGCGCTTGCAGGACGACCCGCCTTGCACAGCGATGCTGCTCTACGATCTCGAAGGCGAACTATTCTTTGGTGCCGCGCCGGAACTGGATCGCTGTTTCAATCAGCTTAAGCAGCGGACACACGACGAAAACATCCGGTTCGTCGTGTTGCGGCTCAAACGCACTCGAAATCCTGACATGGTTTCGATGGAGCGCTTCGACCATTTCCTACATGATATGCGGGCGAGCGGGGTAACAGTGTTGCTTTGCGGCATTCGTCCAGAATTTGCGAAGGCGATGGCGAATCTGCGCTTCCAGGATTGGCTTCCTGCTGACCGTATGTTTCCAGAAGAGGACGAGAAGTTTTCTGCGACCCTCAAGGCTGTTCGCTATGTTTATGAGTTGCTGGAGCAGAACTCCTGCGCTCATTGCGGACAGAATGAGCTGATGCGAGTGGACCGCCAAGCCCTGTATTACCTGGTCTAGTCAGTCGGACAGCCAGATGTTGTCTAGACTTTCCGCGTGCAAGCAGCCGGATATCCCCAACTGCCTTCGAAAACGAAGCCGGTCAGCGGCTTTCGCTTACGCGGGCTCGCATCTTTCTTGCGTAATTTTTCGGAAAGCTCTGCCGAGTTGCCCGGGTATCCGATGGCCGCGGCGGCAACGGGCTCATGATCTTGAGGTATCGAAAACTCGCGGCGAGCTTTTTCAACATCGAATCCGGCGATTTGATGTACCAACAATCCCGACACGTTTGCCTGGAACGTGAGATTGGCGATGGCCTGACCAACGTCGTGAAATGCGTGGCGGTTGGGTTCTCCCGTCGAGTCGAATGTTAACTTCGCAACCGACAATAGAAGTACTGGCGCGTGCTGCGACCATTGGACATTGAATTCAACCAGACAACCGAGCAGGCGATCGAAATCGGATTTGTTTGCTTTCGTGGCCACGATGAAACTCCACGGCTGCTCGTTCATGGAAGACGGGGCCCATCGCGCCGCTTCCATTAAACAGGCCAACGTTTCTGGTTCGACGGGTGTCGAGGCGAAGGCCCGAGGGCTTCGCCGACCGGCAATCAAAGGATGTATAGGACTTTCGCAAATCGGCTGCTCATCGTCCAGAGTAATCGGTGCGGCTGCGTCATTCGCCATTAGGCTTCCTCGTCTCGCGCAACGGGCAGTCCCTCAGGGGCTAAAGCCCTATTCATACTGGTTTTCAACGGCACGACTGAAGTCGTGCCCTTTCAAAACACTGTTCTTTCAAAAAATTGTCCGGCGTTGCAGCACCCGGCCAAGTATCCGTTCTTCGAGCGCGGCGAAGCGGGCGCTGCCGCGGGTTCGCGGTCGAGGTATGTTTACGACTTCGTCCAATGCGACACGGCCTCCCTCAATCAGGATGACGCGGTCCGCCAGGCTTACCGCTTCGGCAACGTCATGAGTTACGAGCATGGCCGTAAAACCACGGCTCCGCCAGACGTCCTCGATAAGTTGCTGCATTTCGATGCGTGTGAGCGCGTCGAGCGAGCCCAGCGGTTCGTCCAGAAGCAACAGACTTGGGTCATGGACAAGAGCGCGAGCTAGTGCGACACGCTGCCGCTGACCACCCGATAATGTAGCAGGCCAGTCGTTGGCTCTTTCTAAAAGACCAACTTGCGACAAGACTTTTCGCGCACGGGGAATGAGTGCCGGATCCAGACCGAGCATGACGTTGGGAAGGATTCGCTTCCACGGTAGCAGGCGAGAGTCTTGAAACATGACGCGGACATCGGGTTTACCATTGTGCTTTGGGAAGTTGTCTGCAACTTTGCCCAAAGTAATGGTTCCGGCTTGCGGGGTTTCTAAACCAACGACTGACCGCAGCAGAGTACTTTTGCCACATCCGCTGCGGCCGACAATCGCCAAGAATTCACCGGCGGTGACCTCGACGTCAAAGTTTTCCAGCACGGTGCGTCCAGCGAAAGCGATGCTGACATTCTTGATTGCTACCGAGACACCGCGTGAGCCGCGTTCTTCCGCGACCGCGATCTCGCTCGAATTGCAAGTGACAGGCAATGGGATCATTTACGGCGCCGTCTGATATGCCGGATTCCAGCGTAGCCAGTAGCGTTCCAATCCTTTGGCCAGAAGGTCGGCGAGTTTCCCCAAGATCGCGTAAAGCAGGATGCCAACCACCATCACGTCCGTCTGCATGAATTCGCGCGCATTCATCGTCATGTAGCCGATGCCCGAGCGCGCCGAAATAGTTTCGGCGACGATCAAGATCACCCACATTAGCCCCAGAGAGAAGCGCACGCCCACGAGAATGGAGGGCAAGGCTCCGGGGAGAATGATCTCCCGGTACAGGGGCCAGCCGGACAGTCCGTAGGTCCTCCCCATCTCGAGAAGTCCGCGATCTACGGAGCGAATGCCATGAAAGGTATTGATGTAGACAGGAAAGAAAACACCCAGCGCAACAAGAAAGAGCTTGGCCGATTCGTCAATGCCGAACCACAAGATCACCAGCGGGATAAGAGCGAGGGGAGGGATGTTGCGGACCATTTGAATGGTGGTGTCGAGCAGAGTCTCAGCCCAACGCAGTGAACCGGTGAGCAATCCGAGAAGTAGTCCGAGCCCGCCACCAACGACGAACCCAGAGAACGCCCGCAAAGCACTGACTCGCACATGAGACCACAATTCTCCGGAAGCGCTAAGTTCGATGAAAGAACGTAATACGGCCCGTGGCGAGGGCAGAAAGCGGCTGGGCAGAATCCCCGTGGACGATGACCACTGCCAGGCGATCAGCAGCAATACTGGCACGACCCAGGGCAACGCTTGCTTCCCGAGAGTACGCGGTCGAAGTTGAGTCTTCCGGGTAGAACTTTGCTGAAGCTGGTTCATAGCAATTTGTTCTTCGTTCTTTGTTTCTCGCCTCAGCGTTTGGCCTGGGTTCCGGTTGCCGTTCCCTGCAACGTCGCATCGCGGACACTAATGTGCTTGGGAATCAGCTTGAGCTCATAGAAGGTGTCTGCGATTCTCTGCTGCTCCGCCATCACCGGATCGCTCACCGGCTTGACACCGTAGCCGCCGCGAGAAAGCGCAAGCTCAAGTGTGGCTTGATCTAACCCAACCTGCGGTGAAAGTGCTGCCGCGGCTTCTTTCGGATTCGTCTTTGCCCATTCATCCACTGCTGCGACTTCTTCCAAGACGATCGCAACCACATCTGCCCGCTTCGAGGCATAGGGCCGGGAAGCAAGAAAGAATTGATGATTGCTGACCACACCGTTGCCATCGGCGAGAATGCGAGCGCCGGTTTGCCTTTGAGCCGCCGCAAGAAACGGCTCCCAGATTGCCCAGGCGTCCACGCTGCCACGCTCGAAGGCCGCTCGCGCATCGGCCGGAGTGAGGAATACCGCGTCGATGTCTTTGTATTGCACTCCTGCCTTTTCCAGCAACTTGACCAGCAGAAAGTGAACGTTTGAGCCTTTGTTGAGCGCCACCTTCTTGCCCCTGAGTTCGGCCACGGTCTTAAGGGGCGAATCCTTGGGAACGAGAATGGCCTCAGCAGCGGAAGCAGCCGGTTCATTCCCGACGTAAATCAAATCCGCTCCGGCTGCCTGGGCGAAGATGGGCGGCGCTTCGCCCACCGTACCGAAGTCGATGGCGCCCACATTCAAACCTTCGAGCAACTGCGGACCTGCAGGAAATTCGGTCCACTTGACTTCAACGTGTAGCGGAGCCAGCCGCTTCTCCAAACTGCCACGAGCCTTAAGCAGCACCAGTGTGCCGTATTTCTGGTATCCGATGCGGATGACGCTATCGGCATTCTGGGCCAGAGTGGAGGGTGCGAAGGCCGTTAGGATCAAGATAGCCACCAGGATCGTGCTGTGAAACTTTGCCTCTAGAGAATTCCTCATAATTCTGGGTCCTTGTTTGGTGCTGCTTTACGAAGTGATGCTCGCGAATAAGGTTCAAGAGTAGAAAGACGGCTTCGGAAGCTGATGATTCAGCGCCCAGTCTCCCAATTCACGAATCTTGTAGTCGACCGGATCGTGCAACGTGTGGGTGCGCAAGTTGCGCCAGAAGCGATCGATCCTGGCGGGACCGGCAGCGGCGCGCGCTCCCATTACTTCGAACATCCGGCTGGTAATCTCCAAGCCGATGTTGTTGGTGATCACCTTCGAGGTGGCGACATCCAGCGCGCACTTGCCACGATGATTTTCAGTGATCGCGTCTCCGCTCTCCCAGGCTCGCTGTAGAGATTCTCCCGCGATATCTGTGAGAGCCTGCGCGGCCTGAAGGCTGACAAAGAAGTTGCCGTAATTCGCCAGGACGTAGGGATCTTCCGTGGCGCTCTGCGCGGTTGAAGCGATCCAGGGCCCGGTTTGCGCCAGAGTGTAGTTACGCGATTCCTCCAACGCGCCTTCCGCGATCCCTAAGAAAATGTTGCTGAGAATCAGCTGCGCAATGCACGAACGCAAAGACGCCCTGATGCTCCCTAGCGGACCGGGTGTCTTCAGGAACTCCTCTTGCGCGGTGGGGACGTCGGAGAACTCCACTGTTCCGCTGTCTGTTTGCCGCTGTCCCATAGCATCCCAGTCATCGAGAATTCGAATTCCCGGCCGGTTGGAAGGTATGGCGGCTACCATGAACTTCTCATCCACCGAACGAATCGCGGACACGATCAGCATGTCGGAATCGACCGCGCCGGAACAGAAACTCTTGCGGCCGTTGATGAGGTATCCATTGTCACGGTTCGCCGTTATCTTAGTGCGCTTGTCGAGCGGATTGAGCGCATTGCCCCAGAACCATTTGTTGCGGACAGTTTCAGAAAAGAGCTCTTCGGTTTGCGCCCACGATCCGTAGAGCGACACGGAAGCGAGCATCAGATGCTGAAAACCGAACAGATGAGCGATGGAACTATCGACACGGGCAAAGACTCGTATGAGTTTCATCGTGTCCGGCCATTCCATTCCCCAACCGCCGAGGTCCGCCGGAATGGTCACGTTGAGCAGGCCGCTCGCGCGCAACAGGTCTCTCTCGATCTTCGCTGTGCCGCCCCGCTTATCGCGTTCAACCGCGGTTTGAGCAAACGCTGCTGCCAATTGATCGGCAATCTCGAAAGCATGTTGCCGGGGCGGGACATTAACTGCGATATGATTCAGCGTAGAAAGCACTACAGCCCTCCTGTATCGTCAAGCTTGTGGCCCCTACTCCGTGCGGTTCCCCACTGCTGCTCCAGTTGCACTTCTGCTGAACTGGTGTTGCTGTAACAGCACTCCACTATTGACCAAACCACCTGATATCCGCCGTAACCGCGTGAAAACTTGAAATTCATGTACATAGGCGCACCTGTCTATTGGCACGACAATTGCCAAAGCTCATGTGGAACTTAGTCCTCTCTGGAAAGAGACCGAAATCATGGAAGTGTTCTGGTTCTTACCAACTCACGGAGACGGTCGTTACCTTGGCAGTGCCGAACAGGCTCGAACTGTCAACTACGGGTATCTGAAGCAAATCGCGCAAGCGGCGGACCAGCTTGGGTTTCAAGGCGTGCTGCTGCCCACCGGTCGATCGTGTGAAGACGCTTGGGTCGTGGCGTCGACTCTTGTCCCGGTGACGACGAAGCTGAAGTTTCTGGTGGCAATTCGCCCTGGCATTATTTCTCCCACGGCGGCAGCGCGAATGGCGGCGACGTTCGACCGGCTTTCCGATGGACGTTTGCTGATCAACGTTGTTACGGGCGGCGATCCCGACGAGGCTCTCGGCGACGGTGTTTTTCTAACTCACGACGAGCGTTATGAGGTTACGGAAGAATTTCTCCAGATATGGCGTGAAGCGGTGGCGGGTAATGCAATTTCATTGAACGGCAAGCATCTTCATGTCGAAAACGCGAGGGTGTTGTATCCGTCGGTGCAAAAGCCGCACCCGCCGCTCTATTTCGGGGGATCTTCCAAGGTTGCTTACGGTTTGGCGGCGCGGCAGGTAGATGTTTACCTCACTTGGGGAGAACCGCCGCAGGCGGTTGAAGAGAAGGTGGCGACGGTTCGACGGCTAGCAGAGGAACAGGGGCGCTCCGTACGGTTCGGCATTCGCTTGCACGTCATTGTTCGCGAGACGGAACAGGAAGCGTGGGCCGCCGCGAATGATCTGATCCGCTACGTCGACGACGATACGATCGCCAGAGCGCAAAAGACATTTGCTCGATTCGACTCCGAAGGACAGCGTCGCATGGCGGAGTTGCATCGCGGCGGGCGCGAAAAACTGGAAGTAAGTCCCAATCTCTGGGCAGGCGTGGGATTGGTGCGTGGAGGCGCCGGCACTGCGCTGGTTGGCGATCCGGCCATCGTAGCGAAAAGAATGCAGGAGTATGCCGCCCTGGGAATTGAAACCTTCATTCTGTCGGGCTATCCGCATCTTGAAGAGGCGTATCGCGTGGCTGATTTGCTGTTTCCGCATCTACCGCTTTCGTTGCGATCGGAAAAAGCAATTGGAAATGTCACCGGCCCATTCGGAGAACTGGTCGCGAATGAATACCAGCCACGCACGGCTGGGGCGACGCCGGTTCCGGCGCAACAAAGCTAGGGGGAAAGTTGAAGAATCAGAAGAGAACAAAACTTGCTCTTGTCGTTGCTGTTTTGATCGTTGCGGCCATGTCGACAGCCTGCAGCCGCAAGACTTCCGTAAAGCCCACCGGCATCAGGCTTGACTATGCGTATTACAACCCCGTGAGCCTGGTACTCCGAGACAAGAAGTTTTTGGAGCAGGATCTCGACAATGATGGCGTATCGGTTGAGTGGACACAGAGCCTGGGTAGTAACAAAGCGCTGGAACTGCTGAACAGCAAGAGCGTCGACTTTGGGTCGACGGCCGGGGCCGCGGCTCTCATCGGAAAAGCCAACGGCAATCCGATCAAAGCTATCTATGTTTACTCTCGTCCCGAATGGACGGCCTTGGTTGTACGCAAGGACTCGCCCATTACGAAAGTCGAAGATCTCAAAGGCAAGAAAGTAGCCGTGACGCGTGGGACAGATCCCCACATATTCCTGTTGCGCGCTCTTCACGAAGCCGGGTTCACCGAGAAGGATGTTGAGCTCGTGGTGCTGCAGCATGCTGACGGAAGAATTGCGCTCGAAAAAGGAGACGTCGACGCCTGGGCCGGCCTGGACCCGATGATGGCGCAGACCGAGATTCAGAGTGGCTCCCGGCTGTTTTATCGCAACGTGAACTTCAACAGTTACGGTGTGCTCAACGTTCGCGAAGAGTTTGCTAAACAATATCCCGCGTATGTGGAGCGCGTGCTTGCGGCCTATGAGAAAGCCCGTCTCTGGGCGATTCAGAATCCGGAGGAATTCCGCAAACTGTTTGCCGCGGACGCCAAGCTCGACGACCCTGTCGTAACGAAGGTTCTTCAGCGTACGGACTTGAGCAGTTCCATGATCGGCGACGATCAGAAGAAAGTCATAACTGCCGCTGGTGACGTCCTCAAACAGAACAACGTGATCAGCAATGGCGCTGACGTCAATGCAACCGTGACCAATCTGATCGATCCTCAGTACGTCCAAGAGGTGATCAGCAAGAACCTGGCGCGGAGATGAGCACTGCGGAACAAAACCGAAGTACGATTTGGAACACTTCTACGCCTGAATCCATCGCTAAACCGTCCAACAATATCGCACGAATTTCGATTCCACACTGGCTCGTCGGCTGGATCATCCCCTTAAGTGTATTGCTGGTGTGGGAGATCGTCGCGCGGACGGGAGTGCTTCCACCGAACTGGTTACCCGCACCCACCGCGATCGGCCAAACAATTTACCAACTGGCTGTTGTGGGAGATTTGTGGAAACACGCAAGCACAACCATAGCGCGCGTGGGGGTGGGATTCCTGCTCGGAGCAAGCGCAGGCACGCTCTTCGGCGGCCTCACTGGCTATTTGCCGGTAGCGCGGAAACTGTTGGATCCAACACTACAGGCGCTGCGCAGTGTTCCCTCGATTGCCTGGGTTCCTCTCTTCTTGCTGTGGCTGGGCATTCAGGAGAGCTCGAAAATTGCCCTGATTGCTCTAGGCGCTTTCTTTCCGGTTTATCTGAATCTGTCGGTTGCCATGCGACACGTCGATCCAAAGTTGCTTGAAGTTGGCAAATTATATCGGCTGAGCAGCTTCCAAATGGTTCGCCGACTCATTCTTCCGGCCGCATTGCCGGAGTACATCGTTGGGCTTCGAAGCGGACTGGGCCTGGCGTGGATGTTTGTTGTTGCGGCGGAACTCCTGGGAGCGAGCCGGGGGATCGGATATCTCATGGTCGATGGTCAGATGACGGGCCGCGCGTCCATCATCTTAGCCAGCGTGATTCTTTTCGCCATCTTCGGCAAGATCACCGACTGGGGTATGAACGCGGTCGGCCGCAGGCTTCTTGGTCACAGAGCCCGCTGACGCCCAGTCGGTGAGGCGTTGCATCCCGCCGGCCTCGGCGTGAGCAATTTCAACTTATGGTCAACAATCGTTTCGATCGACGCGGCACGCTCAACATTGAAATCCTGCATAAGGCCTTTTCAGGATCAAAGGGCACTCTCTTGGCGCTGAAAGACATTGTACTAACCATCAACCCCGGAGAATTCGTGTGCATTGTCGGCGGCAGTGGCTGCGGGAAGACGACCTTGTTGAGAATCATCGCCGGCCTGGAGACCGAGTATGAGGGCGCCGTTTTTCTCGATGGCAAGAAACTCCTGGGGACTGGCTTGGACCGTGGCGTGGTTTTCCAGGAGCACCGCCTACTGTCATGGCTCACAGTGCATGACAACGTTGGTTTCGGACTTGCGGGTCTACCTCGCGAAGAACGCAGCAGAGACATTCGACATTACATCAGCTTGGTTGGGCTAGATAAGTTCGAATATGAATATCCTCACCAGCTTTCCGGCGGCATGTCCCAGCGAGTGGCCGTTGCTCGAGCGTTGGCAGGGCGTCCTGAAGTCCTATTGTTGGACGAGCCATTTGCATCACTGGATGCGCTCACTCGAATGCGCATGCAACAGGAAATCCTGCGGATTTGGGAGGCTGAGCGAACGACGGTCGTGCTGGTCACCCACGACATCGAGGAAGCGGTATATCTTGCAGATCGGGTCGTAATCATGTCTCCGCAGCCAGGCACCATTAGGAATGTATTGCCGGTCTGTTTGCCACGGCCGCGCGATCGGACGGATCAGGAATTTGTGCGAGTGCGCAAGTCGGTTCATGATGAGTTCTTTGCGCTAGGCGCTATGCCGCTCATCGCGGATAATGCCTGATTCTGTAACAATTGGGCTGCTGGTGCGCGAGATAGCATTCTCTTGAGCAGAGGTCCAGCTGCAAAGCAGGGACCCCGAAACCGAAGACCGCAAACTCATGTCAACCCCACAACTAGTTTTCTTGATTGCGATTTTCTTCGTTACGAGTGTTCTCAGCGTTGTAACCGGCAGCACGTCTCTCATCACGGTTCCGGCCATGGTAAGTCTGGGCATGGAACCGCACATTGCGATTGCGACTAACATGTTGGCGTTGACTTTCATGAGCGTGGGCGGCTCTTTGCCATTCATAGGTGGCGGCGCGATAAAACGTGCCTACCTGCCAGCGTCCATCTTTCTGACAGCCGTTGGTTCAGGGCTCGGTGCACTGCTAGTGGTCACGGTTCCGGTGCGAGCGTTGCGAATCACGGTTGCGGTGGCCATGATCGCAGTGATCGTCTTCACGCTTGCAAAACGAGATATCGTCCTCTCCACCGGCGAAGTGCCCGCGTCTAAGTGGGCGGTGCGGAGTGGTTACTTCATCACGTTTCTGCTCGCCGTTTACGGCGGGTTTTTCAGCGGCGGATATGTGACTATGCTAACGGCTAGCTTTGTGGCGCTCTTTGGCATGAGTCTTCTTCAAAGCGTAGCCACCACCAAGGTCATCAATGTGGTCTCGTCTGCCGTAGCAACAGCGGTGTTTCTGTCGCGTGGCGTTGTGAATGTCAAGCTGGGGACAATCCTCGGCGTCGCAATGTTTTGCGGGGCCATGCTGGGCGGGCGTATCGCTTTGCGACTAAGTTCGATTTGGCTACGGCGGATATTTATCGTGGCGGTTGTGGGCCTTGCGATACGGATGTTATTACCCTAGGTTGTCTCGGATGGTTGTTTCCCTCCGACGTTGCTATCGGCCACTAGGCAACTCACCGCATTGCATCAGTCTGGCCCGAACGATGTTCCGGCTGATGCCGAGCAGTCGCGCCGTCTGAACTTGGTTGCGATGACAGAATTCATAGGCTGTTCTCGTAATTGCCGTTTCGATCTCGGCGTATAAGTCGGGACGGCCATCTTCAAAAAGCGCCAGTAAAGCGGTCTGCAACGCTTTGAAGGGCTGCGACGGGCCGCTTGTTGCGGTTCGGAGCCCGAGTGGAGAAAGTCTCAAATCTTCCGGTCGAACTACATTTTCCCGGCAAACCAACAGCGCATGATGAATAACATTTTCCAATTCGCGGGTATTGCCTGGCCACGAGTGTCCGCTTACCAGCACATCGATAGCCTCTGCGCTCAGTGCAGGACTCTTGAGTCCCAGACGTTCTCCATAAACTCCGAGAAAGTGTTGCGCCAAGGGCAGAATGTCTCCCGGCCGTTCGCGCAACGGCGGAATGTGCAGGCTAGCAACCTGGAGCCGGTAATAAAGATCTTCGCGGAAACGTCCCGCGGCAACCGCATCCTCAAGATTCAAGTTGGTCGCAGCTACCACGCGAACGTCAATAATAACGGGACTGCGCGAACCCAGCCGAACCACTTGGCGCTCTTGCAGAACTCGGAGCAATTTCACTTGCATGACGAACGGCAAATCTCCGATCTCATCCAGGAACAACGTTCCGCCCCGGGCCGCTTCAAACCATCCCGCCCTGGCTACGGTCGCTCCGGTGAATGAGCCGCGCTCATGACCAAACAATTCGCTTTCTACCAAGCTTTCAGAAAAAGCTCCGCAATTCACTGCCACAAAAGGACGGTCAGCCCGCGAGCTCAGCTTGTGCACGTGTCTGGCAATAAGTTCCTTGCCGGTACCGGTCTCCCCGGTGACCAGCACGTTTGCCGTGCTCGGGCCGATCAAATGCATTCTCTCAAGTAGCGCCTTGGACTTGACGTCTTCAAATACCAGGGCCGATGCCCTTAGGCTAAAAGGGACGGCAGGTGATCCCGGAAAACTCAGAAGTGGCTTGGTAACGGGCGACAGTGACATTATATAAAGACTACTATATTGATCGACATAATAGTATACATTGAACCGCCGTGTCAAGACCCTGATAAACGCGCTTGCTATTATCCGGAGCGCGGTATTCAGGCAGTCTGGCGAAAACCAACTCCAAGGACAGAGTGCTCCAGATCAGGGCT
Organism: uncultured Acidobacteriaceae bacterium; assembly: GCA_963807725.1. GTDB lineage: Bacteria > Acidobacteriota > Terriglobia > Terriglobales > Acidobacteriaceae > Acidiflorens. Next base: position 285,643 of record CAWECL010000006.1, on the reverse strand, counting down.
TACCTCCGCGACATCTTCGCGGAGGCCGTGGATCAGGACTTTCTCGTCAAGGACCCAGCTCGAAAGGTCACGGTCCCGACTCAGCTGCGCGACACTGATCGGACAACCTTGACCTGGTTGCAGTTGCGAGGTGCGCTCTCAAAGCTAGATCTGAGACACCGCGTTCTCTTGGAACTTGACATGACGAATGCACTCCGTCCCGGCGAACTGTTCGCCCTCCGCTGGCAGTGTTTCAGCCACACCGAATGCACCATGCGGCTGGTGGAAACCGTATACAAAGGCAGAATCCGACCCTGGGGTAAGACTCGAAAGAGCTTGGGAGCCGTGCACGTTCCGAAAGAACTGGCGGACGATCTCTGGCTCTGGAAGCGGCGATGCCCCGACCCATCTCCGGATGCGTTCATCTTCCCGAACAAAAAAGGCGGGTTCATGGACAGCAACAACTACCGGAATCGGGTTCTGCATGGATTGGCGCAGGAACTTGAGTTGCCCAAGCTGACCTTTCAAGTGATCCGGCGCACGATTGCGACGCTGGCGCAAAAGAAGGGGACAGTGAAGGACATTCAAGGCGTGCTCAGGCACTCCCGCATCGCAACGACAACTGACGTTTACATGCAGGAGATTCCAGAGAGCGTGCAGAAGACGGTCGACGCCATCAGTGCCGAGCTTCGACTCCTTCCTAATTTGGAAGTGGTCACGCGCGGGACGAGCGTTTTGCTACCAAATGCTACCAAACTGAAAAGCGGGGTATCTGCAAGTAATTGAAAATATGGTGGACCTGGTCGGGATCGAACCGACGACCTCTTCCATGCCATGGAAGCGCGCTCCCAGCTGCGCCACAGGCCCACGTGATACCGGAGGGCGATTGCCAGCCTTCGATCACTGGCAATCACTGCTCTTCAATTCTCGCTTAGCTTGGTCGCCGCGTCAAACTCTCGACTCCAGTGGTCAAACTCAACTAGGATAGGGTGGCCAAAAAAGAAGGGACACAATCGGACCCATGCCCTCGGAACTCGCCCTGTCGAAACTCGTGTCATCGGAGCCCACTCCGCCCCGAGCTACATTTTCGGAGGCCATGCCGAACTCGCGGAAACTTTTCGTTCGCTCACTCCCCTTTCTCGGCGTCGGTCTGCTCGCCTTGCTCGCGCCGACTCTCACCGTGGCGCAAAATGCGCCTCCCGCCGCAAGCCCAACTCAGCCTCCGGTTGCTTACACATCGGTCAGCGAATTGAACGGAATTCTGACTCCACTGCAGCAGACGGCGCAGAGCATGCAAACCGATCTGATGAAGACACGCATCGAAAAATGGAAGACCGACAATACGACCAAGCAACAGACCCTTGCGACCTTGGAGTCGATCCAGCGCAATCTTCAGGGCGGCCTGCCCGACAACATCACGCAACTCAACAACGCGCCTGAGGATCTGGCTGCAAGCTTCAAGCTCTACCGAAACTTGGTCGTGCTCTATGATTCCTTTTATTCGGTAGTGGAATCAGCGGGTGCATTCGGCGCCAAAGATGAATTCCAGAACCTGAGCAACGATCTCAACGGACTCGATAACGCGCGACGCGCTTTCGCCGATCGGATGCAGAAACTGGCTGCCGGCAAGGAAGAGGAGTTGACGCGTTTGAGGGCTCAGGTCAAAACGCTGTCCGCGGCGCCACCCCCGCCGCCAAAGAAAATCGTCGTGGACGACACTGAGCCGGCGAAGAAGCCCCCGGTGAAAAAGAAAGTGGCAAAGCCGAAGCCGCCAACGCCAGCAACAGATGCTCCACCCGCTACGACGCCGCCACAGCAATAATTAATCGAGGACTATTTCAGTGGCACACAGTCAGAAAGTGACCAATGAGCGTCCATCGACCGTAATTCGTCCGGCCACTCCACCGGACGCAGAAGTATGCGGACGAATCTGCTTTAATGCTTTTGCAACGCTTGCGAGTAAGCACAGCTTCCCGCCTGACTTCCCAAACGCTGAGGTTGCGACTCAGGTGCTCTTGAGCATGTTCTCGCATCCCTCGTTCTTCTGTGTGGTCGCTGAACAGGACAAGAAGATCATCGGTAGCAATTGCCTGGACGAGAGAAGCGCCATCGCAGCTGTGGGGCCGATCACAATAGACCCGGGCACACAGGACCGAAGCGTGGGTCGTCAACTGATGCAGGCCGTCATGGCACGCGCATTGGAAAGGAAGTTCCCGGGAATCCGCCTGGTGCAGGCGGCATATCACAGTCGCTCCCTCTCACTCTATGCCAAGCTGGGTTTCGTCGTTCGCGAGCCTCTAGCCTGCATGCAAGGCGAGCCGATTCGAAAAGCATTCCCTGGATATCATGTCCGGCCTGCAAGCCTGAGTGATCTGTCAGTCTGCGACGACCTCTGTATGAGAGTGCATGGGCACAATCGTAGCGGCGAACTTCGCGACGCCATTCAGCAAGGCGACAGCCGTGGTCGCGGAAGGGCACGGGCAAGTAAGAGCCTATGCCTCCTCCATCGCTTTCTCCGGCCATGCAGTTGGCGAGACCAATCACGACCTGCAGGTACTCATCGCGTCGGCAACCGAATTTCGCGGACCTGGAATTCTTGTTCCCACCCGTAATGCCGGATTGTTCCGCTGGTGCCTCGATATGGGCATGCGAGTAGTTCAGCCCATGACCCTGATGACCGTGGGGCTTTATAACGAACCGGCCGGCGCTTATCTGCCTTCCGTTCTGTTTTAGATCGCGTTTTAGATCGTTGTGCGGGATAGCAAGAGCGTGTAGTATGCCTTCGATTCGCCGCGGGTCCACGCCCCGATCTGAAGCGAATCAAACTCACTCCCAGTAAATGCAGGTTCCCGGAGGAACCCGTGACCGCCACGACCCCCGTCAACACTACTCCGACTTCCCCCAACTCAGTTGTATGGATAGGAGGGCTAGCGGCGGCGATCGTTGCCGCGGTGCTCATATTGCGGATTCCATCGCCTGCTCAGCCTTGGCCGCAGGGCTACGATCCGCTGGGACACTGGTGGCTCTCGGCTCTGGTTGCCGCGCTTGCCGGTCGTCGTATTGCTCGGCAGTTTGGCTCTGCTGCATATGAAAGCTCATTTCGCGGCTTTGCTCGGATTGGCCACTTCGATCGTTTGCGCCATTTTTATTTTCGGCATGCCCGCGAGTTTAGCGGCTAAGACGGCCGTGCTTGGCGCGGGTTATGGATTGTTGCCGATCGGATGGATCATCCTGAACGTGATCTTCATGTATCAGCTTACCTGCGAGGCCGGCTTGTTCAAGGTGATGCAGGATAGTCTGACCGGCATTACGCAGGATCGTCGCTTGCAGCTCTTGCTGATCGCCTTTAGTTTTGGTGCCTTCTTTGAGGGCGCTGCAGGTTTTGGTACACCGGTCGCTGTCACAGCGGCGGTATTGATTGGCCTGGGATTCAAACCGCTCGAAGCGTCGGGACTCTCGCTAATTGCGAATACGGCTCCCGTCGCTTACGGCGCCTTGGGAACTCCCCTCATCGGGTTGCAGGGAGTCACCGGGTTGGACCTCCGCGAATTGAGCGCACAAGCCGGGCGCATTCTTCCTTTCTTCTCGGTGCTCGTTCCCTTCTGGGTGGTTTGGGCCTTCGCTGGATTTCAGGGCATGCTGGAAGTTTGGCCCGCGGTTCTGGTCGCAGGAGTGTTCTTCGCCATCCCTCAGTTTTTAGTCTCGAACTTTCATGGGCCCTGGCTGGTGGACGTTATCGCATCTGTCATTTCCATGGCGGCATTGATCGGTTTCCTCATGATCTGGAAACCCAAACGGGTCTGGGGTTTTGAACACGAAGGCGAACGTGCGGCCCGCGGCACCCACGGCTACGCCCCATCGCGGGTCGCGAAGGCGTGGATTCCGTGGCTGGTTCTGAGTGTGGTCGTCTTTGTGTGGGGATTACCGACGGTTAAGGCTCAACTGGATAAGTGGTCGGCGCCAAAATATCCGATCGTTGGATTGCACCAGATGGTGCAGCGCGTCCCTCCGGTGGTGCGTAAGCCGACGGCGGAAGGCGCGATCTATTCACTGAACTGGTTGTCCGCCACGGGGTCGGGGATTCTGGTAGCAGCCATCATCGCGGGATCAATCATGGGATTCAATCCCGTGAAGCTGTTGCGAACCTACGGGAAGACGCTGATGAGGGTGCGCTTCTCTTTGCTAACCATCGCAGCCATGCTGTCGATCGGATATATGACACGTTATTCCGGGCTGGACGCCACTATGGGCTTGGCCTTTGCTCGCACCGGCGTCCTCTATCCATTTTTCGGAACCATGCTGGGATGGTTAGGCGTGGCGCTGACTGGCTCGGATACCGCGTCCAACGTGCTGTTCGGGAGCCTGCAGAGAATTTCGGCGGAACAAGTCGGAGTGTCCCCTACGTTGATGGCGGCGGCTAATAGTTGCGGCGGTGTGATGGGAAAGATGATCGACGCCCAGAGCATTGTTGTAGCCAGCACAGCCACGGAGTGGTACGGACACGAAGGCGACATATTGCGCTATGTGTTCTTTCACAGCGTAGCGCTCGCCGCTTTGGTGGGCATCATGGTCACGCTGCAGGCCTATGTGTATCCGTTTACTCGTCTCGTGGTGCGGTAACTCGCGTTGCTGTGCTCCGCGGGTGTGGACAAAAGCGAGCTCAATGTCGGGCATTGTTTGCTTTTCGTCAAAGGAACCTCTGGCGTCAACTTCTGTGCAAACAAAAGACTTACGCTTGGAACTCTACGGCCCTCGCCGGAGTCTAACTAATCAAGCGGGACAGGCTCCGGAGTAATCTGGATGGGGCACTGAAGATTCCCGTAGTTCGGGCCAAAGTGACTCTATAATCGAGGGTAACGCCGCCATGGCGGGAGCTACGACATTGGGCGATCTTGCCAGCGCAATCGGGGCCCGTACCGCTGAGTCCGCCGTCATCCTTGAATTGAAGGCGGGGTCGGAAGATGCCTACGCCTGGCTGATCGGCGAATTTCACCAGCCGATTTACGGTCTCATCTATCGCATCGTGAATGATCCATCCGATGCAGCGGATACCACTCAAGATGTGTTTCTGAAAGTGTTCCGTGGAATGAAGCATTTCCACGGTGAATCCAGTCTGAAGACTTGGATCTACCGCATCGCGCTGCACGAGGCGGCCAACCGCCGGCGCTGGTGGTTCCGCCACAAGGCGCAGGAAACGCCGATCGATCCCGTGGTAGCCGGCAATGGTGATGAGTACAAATTCTCCGGAGAAGACCGTCTGGTTGATCCCGGTGAGTCTCCTTTCGAAAAATTCGCCCACACGGAAGTCTGCACGGCGGTCGAGCAAGCGCTGCAACAGGTCCCTGAACCTTATCGAACAGCCTTGATCCTCCGCGATCTACAAGAAATGTCGTACGAAGAGATCGCGGAAGTTTTGGCGATTTCGCTGGGAACCGTAAAGTCCCGCATCACGAGGGGCCGCAACGCGCTGCGCGTGAAGTTAACCGCCTACGTTCAGGAGGTGGGTCCGGAGTTGGGATTACTGGCTCCTGGCGAAGTTCAAAGCTCGCGACAGGGTTCGCATGAAAGTCCCCAGGGTAATTCGCGTAGTGGTAGAGAAGTCGAGGTGTCGCCATGAGCCGAATTGAGCAGAGCTGCGCTGAGATCAAGAAGTTGTTCTCGCCCTATCTCGACGGCCGCGCAAATGGGACCGAGATGGGCGCTCTGACGCGCCATCTCGAACGCTGTGCCGATTGTGAGCGCGAATACGCCGCGATGCAGCGCACACAGCAGTTGCTTGCCGGTCTCGGTCCAAAGAAGGCTCCCGCCGATCTTGCGCTGAAACTACGATTGGCAATTTCGCGCGAAGCCTCGCCAAAGCGCCGTCCACGGTTTGAAGGTTTGTTGGTACGGCTGCAAAATGCGCTAAACGCGTTCATGGTTCCGGCCACGGCGGGCTTGGTCAGCGCGGTACTATTTTTCGGTTTGTTGTTGGGCTTTTTTGCCTTGCCTGCCGAATTGCAAGCCAGCAGCGGAGATGTTCCGCTCACGCTGTACACAGGTCCGCAACTCGAACAATCGGCCTTTGGCACCACGCTTGGAAATATAGGCGATGACGCGGTGGTAGTTGAGGCTTACGTGGACGCTAACGGCCGCGTCGAGGATTATCGGATCGTATCGCGGCCGGCGGATGCCCAGGCAGTGTTGCCGCAACTGCGAAACTTATTAATTTTCACCACCTTCCGACCCGCGCTTTCCATGGGCCGCCCGACCACGGGAACCGCGATCCTGTCGTTCTCCAAGATCAGCGTAAGAGGCTAGGGCACATCAAACAGCTCGGATTGCATAGCGCTGGTCCCCCTTGTGCTGATCCATGATTTTGTCCGATCAACCGTTTCTCACCCCTTTCCGGTTTGACCCCGAATTCAGCAGTTCGTACACTGTTGGTTAGCTCATCTGTCTATGTTTAAGATCCGAATCGCTTTGCGGCCACAATTCGCTCGTCTGACGTTCGCTTGGATTCTGGCGATTTCATTGGCCGCACCGGGCTGGGCGCAAAATTCACCAAACGTAGCCCTGGAAACGAGCGAGACGCTGTTCACCGTGCTGACCGCGATCAATACCTGCGGCTATGATCAGGAACTCGGCGTTTCCGACCCGTTGCGGGCACAGATCCGAGCGGATGTTGCTAAAGCGGTGGCAAACACTCCGGCCGCATCGCAGGATATTATCGCCCCGATGTGCTTGTTCTACCGGCAACATCAGTCGCCAGAAGCGGCCCACGACCTCTCCCATTATGTGTCGCTGGCTCTGTATCTGGAGGACGCTCCCGCTTTCAAACTCAAGGTTAAAGAGTCGGAGTTGCCCCCCGATGCCAATGCGGTCGCCGGGTTCGTGCCGCTGATGAAGAACTTCTACGATAAGATCGGCCTGCACGCGATCTGGCAGGCGCACGCCAAGCGCTACGCGGAGTTGACTGAGGTCTATCACGATCCGTTGTCGAAAATGACTTTCGACACCGAGATCTATCTGAAGATGCCATCGGCGGGTTATCTAGGACGTCAATTCACGGTCTATCTGGATGCGATGGGCGCGCCCAGTCAGACGAACGCGCGCAACTATGCATCCGATTATTATGTCGTGATTTCACCGTCCTCGGGCACCGCTATTAAGCTGCAACAGATTCGGCATACTTATCTCCATTATCTTCTCGATCCCCTGGCCCTCAAAAATGGCGGCTCGTTCAAACGGCTGGAGCCCCTGCTTGGTCCGGTGAAGAACGCTCCGATGGACGAGGCGTTCAAGAGTAATATTTCGCTTCTGGTAACAGAATGCCTGGTGCGAGCGATCGAAGAGCGGCTGAGCAAAGTACCGGACGCGGAGCGCTACCGCGCGCTCGATGAGGACGACAAGGAAGGCTACGTGCTCACGCGATATTTCTACGACGCGTTGGGCAAGTTCGACAAAGATCCCGAGGGCATGCGAAATGCTTATGTGGACTTGGTCGGCAACGTTGAAATAGGCAAAGAAATAAAGCGGGCGCAGCAGATTCAGTACGCCACTGAGGCTGCGCCGGAACTTCTGCATGGCAGCGGTCCCCAGAACTCCAACCTGTTGGTGAAGGCAGAGCGGCGTCTGGCAGCGGGCGATCCGGAGACAGCGCAGAAACTGGCGCAGCAGGCGCTTGATGGAAAGGAAGAAGATTCAGGACGCGCGTTGTTTATCCTGGCTGAGGTTGCCACCGCGAATCGCGACATCGATGGCGCGCGCAAATACTTTGAACAAGCCTTGCAGTCGGCGCGTGAGCCTAAAGTTATCGCGTGGTCCCATATTTATCTGGGACGCATTTTTGATTTGAAAGAAGATCGGCTAGCGGCAGTGGACCAATATCGTGCTGCGTTGAGCGCAGCAGGCACAGTTCCGGAAGCGAAACTAGCTGCGGAACGCGGAATTCAGCAGCCGTATGAGCCACCCGTAGCGAAGCAACCCGAGTAACTTGCAACGCCCGGCGTCATCGTGCGCCAACAAATCTTAGGTTTGAAATCTTGCATTGTGGGAGAGAGCATGAAGAGGACAGCAGTCATTCTGGGAATCGGAACAGGAATCACAATGAGTTTAGCGATCTGGGCCAGCGCTCAGACCGCCGGGCAGACCCCGCAACAGACTCCGCCGGCAAGTGGTCAGGCGGCACCAGCTCAGGGAACAACACCGGGAGCTACCCCGGCCGGACCTCAAGCCAAGCTTCCTCCCCAAGCCAAGACTCAGCCGGAGTTTGACGCTTATAAGGCCGCTGCCGCCAATACCGATCCAGCTGCGCTCGAAAAAGCGGCCGACGACTTTGCCACCAAGTATCCAGACAGCGAAATTCGCATCCTGCTCTATCAGAATGCGATGCGTGCTTACCAGAACACCAACAATGCCGAGAAGACCGAAGCCATGGGCCGCAAAATGCTCGGCCTTGACCCCGACAATCCAGAAGCTCTGGTAACCGTAGCCGAGGTCGTCACGGAAAGAACGCACGATTCTGATATCGACAAAGACCAGCGCTTTGCAGAAGCGCTCGGCATGGCTCAGAAAGCTACGCAAACCGTGGACACCGACGTGCAGGTACCGCAAGGCACTCCGCAGGAGAAAGTCGACGCCTACAAGGGACTTCTGCGCTCGCAGGCTTATTCCATCGTCGGGACGATTGACTTCAAGAAAGAAGATTTTGTGGCGGCACAGCAGAATCTCCAGAAGTCCATCGACGCGTATCCCGCTGATCCCGACAAAGTCGTGGTTCTCCGTCTAGCGCTGGCAATCGATAAGCAGGCAACCGCGGCAACTGACCCGGAAAAGAAGAAGGCTTTATACGCGGAAGCACTCAAAGTCACGAATCGTGCCGTCGACATGACGCAGACGCAGGAAACCAGCGTCGTCGGAACCGCGGCGCGACGGGAACGCGACCGCTTGCAGACACTGACCGCCAGCAGTGCGCCTGTGCAGGCAGCGCCCGCTCAGGCGACGACGCCTCCAAAGAATTAGCCGCAGCTCCAGTCGATATATGAGGTCATGCGAAAGTGGCCTCGTATAAGAAGCTGGAGACGCGTTCCGACAACATCATGTCACGCGAAATTATGACGTTGGAAGAAACACTGGGTCACCACTTTCAACGCCCCGAACTTCTCGAGCAGGCGCTTACTCACAGCTCGCAAGCGCGCGAGTTGGAAGCTTGAGCTCCGCCGGCGCGGCCGCCGACGGAGTCGCCCCAAAAGGTGACAACGAGATGCTGGAGTTTCTCGGAGATGCGGTGCTCGGCCTGGCAACCAGCGAAACTCTCTTTCAACGTTTCCCCGAATTCCAGGAAGGTCAACTGTCAAAGTTGCGCGCACATCTGGTCGGCCAGCGTCACTTGCTGCGCGTGGCCGAGCAATTGCAAATTGGTAACTACATCCGCCTGGGGCGCGGCGAAGAAAAGAGTGGCGGCCGCAACAAAGCGAGCCTGCTGGTGGATTCGCTCGAGGCGATTTTGGCGGCGATCTATCTTGACGCCGGATGGGCAGTCGCTCGTGACTTTATCGTTCGCGTGATTGTAGAGCCCGAACTCGCACACATGAAGCTGGAAACGACGGCTATCCCGGTAATGGATTTCAAGTCCGCCTTACAGGAAGCTCTCCAGGCCCGGGGAGGTCCGCAACCCGTTTACGCGCTTGTAAAGGAAGAAGGTCCCGAACATAAGAAGACTTTTACCGTCGAGGTGAGATTACCGCAGCCCGTTTCGACTCAATCCGGTCCGGCTGAATTTGTGGGACGAGCCCAGGGTGCGACCAAGAAACGCGCCGAGCAGGAAGCCGCACGGCAGGTTCTAGAACATTTGGCCGCGTTTTCTGGGCTAGCCTAAGGCGATCCACGAAACGGCAGACTCGATCTCAATTTATGTCCTGGAGTGAAAAGATCTTAGGCGGCGATTGGCCTGCGACCATTCAGTCGGTTGCGGGCACAATCGTGATCGCGGTTTTTGTCGTGACCTTTCTCATCCAGGCATTCACCATTCCGTCGGAATCAATGGAGCAGACATTACTCACTGGCGACTACGTGCTGGTGGACAAGTTCTGTTACGGAGGCAGCGCCGGCTGGAACCGTCTGCTGCCGTATCGCAAGGTTCGGCGCGGAGATATCATCGTCTTCCATTACCCTGTAAATCCGGCACAGGATTTCGTAAAACGAGTCGTGGCACTGCCTGGAGACCGGCTGCGTCTGGTAAACAAGCGCGTCTACGTCAACGGCAATCCGCTGCCGGAGCCCTACGTGCAATACATCCCAGGGCAGCACAATTCTTATCTCGACGACTTTCCCCAGACGACTGCTCCGAATTACGGCGTCGAGGCAAAATGGTGGAAAGAAATGCGCGTCTTGGTAGAAAACCACCAGTTAATAATTCCCGACGGACATTATTTTGTTTTAGGTGACAATCGGGACGACAGCAAGGACAGCCGGTTCTGGGGATTTGTGCCGCGCGAGAATATCATCGGCCGGCCGCTGATGATTTATTGGTCTTCCGGCGTCTCGAATAACGATCTACCCGGCTCGCCAACCGTAGGTGATAGACTTTTTCATCTTGCATATGCCGCAACCCATTGGTTTCAGATAGCGCGCTGGAAGCGTTCCTTCAGACTGGTGCGCTGAGCGGAAGTCTCTGGTGAGAAGCGTTTTGAGCGAGAAGTCGAGAAGTGATGATAGAGAAATTCCCTGAAATGGACATCGAACTTGCCTAAGAAAGAAAAAATCATAGCCCACGAAGAACCGGTGGACGAAAAGCCACGCGAGACCACGGTGGAATTCCTGGCATCACTTGCAGGAGTTCTCGTCACTGGTCTCTTCATCATCACATTCGTGCTGCAGGCGTTTGAAATCCCCTCCAGTTCCATGGAGGACACACTGCTCATCGGCGACCACGTATTCGTCAACCGCGAGCAATTCGCCGCAGCCACGCATTGGCTTGGACCGCTCTTGCCCTATCGCGATCTTCGCCGCGATGACGTCGCAGTATTCATGTCACCTGAGCAACCCGGACTGTTCCTGGTGAAGAGGATCATCGGCGTCCCTGGCGACCGCATCCATCTGCGCGACGATGTTGTCTACCGCAACGGACAAAAGCTCGACGAGCCGTTCGTGCGCCACAAACGCGATCAGCACAACCCCTACACCGATAACTTCCCTGCTGTGGCTCCCTCAGAGGACTACGGAGTTAGAAACGAAAAATGGACGGAGGAACTGCCTAAGCATATCGAGGGCGACGATATCGTCGTTCCCCCCGACAGCTACTTCGCGATGGGCGATAACCGCGACGTAAGCTACGACAGCCGTTTCTGGGGTTTTATTCCGCGCAAGAATTTGATTGGCCGTCCCATGTTCATCTACTGGTCGTTCGAGACTCCGGACTACCAGTATGAAATGCGCAGCGTTGGCGACCGGTTGGGTTTCCTGGCGCACACTATCATTCACTTCTTCGATCAAACGCGCTGGTCACGTACCTTCAAGCCAGTGCGTTAACGATTACCGCAAGAAGAGAACGGGTTCGCACTTGCCAACAAAGGAAAAAGAAGTCATTTCGAACGAGAAGCCGCGCGAAACACCGGTCGAGTTCCTCGCCTCCCTGGCGAGCCTGCTGGCTATCGTTCTGTTCATCATGACTTTTGTTTTACAGAACTTTGAGATTCCCTCCAGTTCCATGGAAAACACGCTACTCATCGGCGACCACGTGATCGTCGATCGCGAGCAATTCGCTCCGCCAACGCACTGGATGAAACGTTTGATGCCCTATCGCGAAATCCACGACGGCGATGTTGTTGTGTTCCTGTCGCCTGAGGAGCATGGACTCTTCGTCGTGAAACGGATCATCGGCATTCCGGGCGACCGCGTCCACTTGCGCGATGGCGTCGTCTACCGTAACGGCGAGAAACTCTACGAGAAGTACGTCGAGCAAAAGCTGGTGAATTACAACCCTTACCGCGATAATTTTCCTGCCGTGCCACCTTCCGAGATTTATGGATTCAAAGACGAGAAGTGGGCCCTGGAATTGCCTTCGCATATCGAAGGCGATGATCTTGTGGTGCCGCCCGACAGCTACTTTGCGATGGGCGATAATCGTGGCGTCAGTTATGACAGCCGTTTCTGGGGATTTATTCCGCGCAAGAACGTGATTGGCCGTCCCCTCTTCATCTACTGGTCATTCATCACTCCGGCCGACCAGGTCATGATGCGGAGTCTCGCCGACCGCGTCGCCTTTTTCGCACACACTATTTTTCACTTCTTTGACGAGACGCGCTGGTCGCGAACCTTCAGGATCGTGCGGTGAAGTCTCCGCGGTTCAAATTTCTTCGATCACAATTCCTGTGGTCATGGCGTGGACTGGCCTTGCTCGCGGCCCTTTTCCTGACATTGTTTCTCTTCCGCCCCGGCGTCTATAAACTTCGAAGTCGTATCGCTGCTTCCATCGGGAACGCTTTGGGTCGAAGAGTCGGGCTCGATAACGTCCGCTTACGCCTTCTGCCGCAGCCCGGCTTCGATCTGGAAGGGCTCGTGATCTATGACGATCCCGCATTCAGCGCTGAGCCAATGATCCGCGCGCAGGAGGTTTTCGCCGCTATCCGCTTTCGTTCCTTGCTCCGCGGACGTCTCGAAATCGCCACGCTGAGTGCGACAGAGCCCAGCATCAATCTGGTGCGCAACAATCAAGGCCGCTGGAACCTGGCGAGCCTGCTCGAACGCAACGCGCAAATACCTGTAGCTCCCACCGCAAAATCGTCTTCCGAGCGTCGTCCCGCGTTTCCCTACCTCGAAGCCAGCAACGCTCGCCTGAATTTCAAGATCGGCCAGACGAAAAAATCCTACGCGCTGATGGATGCCGACTTGGCCCTTTGGCAGGATTCCGAAAATTCCTGGGGCTCTCGAATAAAGGCTCAGCCCGTCCGAACCGATTTTCATCTTACCGATACGGGATTGCTCCAGATCAACGCCGCGTGGCAGCGCGCTGCGAGCCTGTCATTGACTCCCGTCCAGGTCAGCGTGCAATGGCAAAAAGGGCAACTTGGGCAGATCACAACGTTGCTCAGTGGCAAAGATCGAGGCTGGCGCGGCGGAGTAAATCTCGTGGCAAAGTTATCGGGAACTCCCGAAGCGCTCCGCATCGAGAGCCAAACTGTTGTTGAAGATTTCCGTCGTTACGATATTGTCGATCGCGAAAACGTGCGGCTGGCAACCGCTTGCTCGGGACTGTATGACGCCGTCACCAGTGAATTGAGCGATCTGCTGTGCCAGGCGCCGGTAGGCGACGGCACAATCCGGCTGCGCGGCAACTTGGCCGTGGACTCACAACCACCTAACTACGATCTGGCGTTCGAGGCGGAGAAAGTGCCGCTTGCTTCTCTGGTCCGATTGCTGCGCCAGGTGAAACAGCGGATTCCCGAGAACCTCGCCGCGACCGGATTACTGAACGCCGAGTTCCACACTACCGGCAACGCTAAGTTTTTGGAGACATTCACAGGCACTGGCGCGGCAAACGACGTTCGCCTGTCCTCCGACTCGGCAAAGGATGAGGTTGTCTTCGGTACGATTCCTCTGACCTTGGTTTCTTCGGCAACTCCCTCCAAGTCACGATCCGCAGGGCATGAAAATGTGAGATTCTTGGACAAAAATACGCCAGCGAAAGAGCAGGAACCCACCGAAACTCATCTGAAGATCGGTCCGTTCGCACTGGCCGTGAACTCATCTCCGCCCATTGACGCCGGTGGCTGGATTTCGACAGCTGGCTATCAATTTTCCCTGCGCGGCGACGTGGAACTTAAAGACATTTTTCGTCTGGAGGATTTTCTGGGTTTGCCGGTAGCTCACCCAGCAGCCGAAGGCGCGGCCAAGTTGGACGCGAGCGTATCCGGTCCCTGGCAGGGATTTGCGCCGGCCGGAACATCCGGCACCGCGCAATTGCACAACGTGCATGCCGAAGTGCGCGGGCTAAATACACCGATCGAAATTAGTTCAGCCAACGTCACTCTTCTACCCAACGCTGTCTTGCTGCAGAGACTCACCGCGCGCACGGGAAACACCCACTGGACCGGCGACGTTTCTGCGCCAAGACACTGCGCGGCCCAAAACTCCGTGCTGGGAACAGCTGCGGAGGTGACTCCCAACTGCATGTATCAGTTCGACCTGACAGCTGATCAACTTTCGACGGCTGACCTCGCCGAATGGTTCACGCCTCAATCCACCAAACGTCCGTGGTACCGCATCTTGAATTCAGACACCAATGCCGCAGTGGATCGCACTTCTCTGCTCGGTGTTCGGGCTCGTGGCCAACTGCATGTTGGCCGGTTCGGATTGAAGAAGCTGGTCGCAACTCAAGTTGCAACCCAAGTGGAAGTGGATCGAGGCAAAATCATCCTGAATGATCTTCGTGCACAGTTGCTGCAGGGTACGCATCGAGGGAACTGGACGATCGACGCGTCGAATCGCGACATCCCAACTTCTGAGGCGACGACGCGCGCCTCGAATGCGTCCGTGCGCTATCACGGCCAAGGGACATTGCGCGACATCTCGCTCACGCAGGTCGCTACCCTGATGAACGATGGCTGGATTACCGGAACGGCCGATGGTACTTTCAATCTGGATGCATCGGGAGAAAGCTTCCGCGACCTGCTATCGCGCTCGGACGGCAAGGTTCAATTCGTGATGCGCAACGGCAGCCTGCCAAACATCGCAATTCCCGGATCATCAGGGCCACGAACGGTGCGCAGCTTTACCGGTGAGGTGCATCTGAAGAAGGGTGTATGGCAACTCGCCAACGCAAGGTTGGAATCGCGTGACGGCGCTTATAACGTCAGTGGAACCGTATCCGCGGACAACAAAGTCGATTTTGTCTTCAATCGTGGCGACGAACGCGCGTGGCTTCTAACCGGCACTCTCGCAAAACCGCTGGTTACGCCAGCGAATCAAAACGACGTCGAGCGTACCGCAGCCAAACGTGACGAGGCGAACGCAGCGAAGCCTTAAACTGGTTTCGTTCGGCGGTATTCCTTACTTCTAAACTTTCTTACTTCTGAACCTGAACGCCTTTCCAGAAGGCCACGTGATTCTGGATCTGCTTGGCCGCGGATTTTGGGTTGGGATAGAACCAGGCGGCATCGGCGTTGGTCTTGCCGTTCACTTCGACGTTGTAATAGCTCGCCGTTCCCTTCCACGGACATTCGCTATGTTTTGCGCTCGGTTTGAAATATTCAGACTTGATCGAATCGGCGGGAAAATACTGGTTCCCTTCTACTTCGACGGTCTTGTCTGATTCCGCGATAACTGTGTTTTCCCAGATTGCTTTCGCCATACAGAGATAGATGGCGGAGAGCAAAACAGGTTGCAAAGATTATGTTGGATTCGGCCCCAATTTCGATTTGGGTCGACTCGATTTCCCGAGAACTGCGCCGAGAATGAGCCAGAGTACGAGGACCAGCCATTCCCAAG
Organism: uncultured Acidobacteriaceae bacterium; assembly: GCA_963807725.1. Taxonomy (GTDB): domain Bacteria; phylum Acidobacteriota; class Terriglobia; order Terriglobales; family Acidobacteriaceae; genus Acidiflorens. The sequence continues at coordinate 270,196 of CAWECL010000006.1, read as the reverse complement.
CCGAAAAACTGCCTGGCACTGATGGCACAAGCTTCATCAGCACCATAGCCGATCCGACCGCTGCGCCGAGAATCGCAATCATTCTGTCGGCTAGTTTGGGCTTCATCCATAGATACGCGGTGCAGGCCGCGAACCATCCTGTCGCAGAAGCTACCGATCCTACCTCGGAAATGGGGACCAGAATCGCGCTCCCCAGAAACATGCAGAGTGCAGTGGCGATTCCTACCCAGACGACCGCAGTTGCAGGAGTTTGATTCTGGGGATGGATAGCGGCCAATCGTGCGTCGACCAAGTCACGGCGCGCCATGGCGAAAAGCAGACGGCTGGCAGCGACGAAGTTTCCGTTGAATACTTTGAACAGCGAAAGCAGAGCAGCGCTCAGGATGATGCTTACAATCCAGCGCGATCCGATGGCCTGTTCGAACGCTACGGCTGTCATGAACGGCTGTCCGGTCAGCGCGTGCCAAGGCGCTACGAATCCGACGGCCGCGATCACGATGATGTAGAAGACAGCGCCTACTGCGATGGCTGCGTAAATGGCACGGGAAAAACTCTGCGCCCGAAATTGCGGATTCGCTTCCTCCGCAGCCTTGGTCACCGATTCATATCCCGTCATGTAGTAAGGGACAATCTGCAGCACCAGCAAGATTGAGAGGAATGGAGTGTGCGTAAACAAAGGCGGGAAATTTGCCGGCGATCCGCGCGTGATACCGATGCCGACAAACACTACGAAAAGTGCGAGTGTGCCGAAAGTTGTCCAATTCTGAAAGGTTGCGCTTAATCGGACGCCTCGATAGTTGACTGTCGTGACTAGAACGGTCAATCCGAGCCCAATGGCCAGATGCGGCAGATAAACCGGCTTCCCCGCAACACGATATAGCTCGATGGAATCGAGGGCAGGAAAGATATAAGCGGCGATGCGGCCAACTGCTACCGCTTCCCACGGACAGACGATGAAGTAGGCGAGCATCATCATCCATCCAGTGAAAAAGCTGATGGGGCGCGGAAAGACTTTCGCCGTGTAGGCCACTTCGCCCGATGCATCGGGCATGGCCATAACTAACTTGCCATATACGTAACCGATCGGCAGCAAAAGAATTCCGCCAATCAGGAAACCCAATGCTCCTCCGAGCGGTCCTCCGCGCAGCAGCCAATCGTCCATGACGACGAGCCATCCAACACCAACCATCGCTCCCCAACCGAGCGAGAAGTAGTCGGTGATGCGTAACTGGCGTGCTAGTTGAGGCATCTGATTTCGCCTATCGAGTCCGACTAGAACAGACAGAGCATTTCGTAGAGAAGATTCGCGGCCAGAAGCGACGTGATGTTGCCGTTGTCATAGGACGGCGAAACCTCTACGAGGTCCGCTCCGACGAAAGACTGGCCTTTTAGAGCACGCACGAGTTCGAGAATCTGGAAGCTGGAGAAACCTCCTACTTGTGGAGTTCCGGTTCCGGGCGCGAATGCTGGATCTACGGCATCGATGTCTAGCGTGAAGTACAAAGGCTTGCCGCGAAAACGCTTCAACACTTTATCTACTGAAGCGAGGCCTTGACGATGGAATTGCTCGGCGGTGATGACGTTGAATTTGTGTTGGCGGCCAAACTCGAAGTCGTCTTTCGAATAGACTTGGCCTCGAAGTCCTACCTGCAAGACGCTGCCTTTGAGCAGCAAGCCTTCTTCTACCGCGCGGCGAACTGGTGTTCCGTGAGAGTTTGGACTTCCGAAATAACCTGACCAAGTGTCGTTATGCGCGTCGAACTGAACCAACGCTACTGGTCCGTGCTTGCGATGAATGGAGCGCAGAATGGGCAGAAGGATGGAATGATCTCCGCCAACGCATATCGCTCTGGCACCTGCGTCGGCGACATCGTTCAGCTGATTCGTGATGCGCTCGTAGGTGTCGTCGAGCGAGAGCGGGTTGATGGAAAGATCGCCGTAATCGGCGATTCGCCACTGCGCGAAGGGATTGACATTCAGCACAGGATTCCACGGACGAATAATGGCGCTCTGCTCGCGCACGCTGCGCGGGCCGAAACGCGGTCCCGAACGATAGGTTGTTCCTCCGTCGAATGGAATTCCGATCAGAGCGATGTCGAGTTCCTGCGCGCGTGGAATATGCGGCAAGCGCATGAAGGTTGTTATTCCGGAAAATCGCGGATAAACGAGCGCGTCGACAGGTTCGGGACGAGGAGTGGAAAGTTGCTTTGGCTTTGAGAGCTTGGGTTTTGACAGCTTGCGCTTTGGGAGCGAACTCATGGACGCGAATTATAGAGCATCGCGTCCATGACTCCGTTTTAGCAAGTCGGTTTTATCAGGTGCAGCGATCAGGCAATGGCGAAGCGCGAAGCGCAGTCTTTCGCTCGCAAAATCGAGATGGCTTCTTTCAGCGACGAAATCTCAAACACTGATGTGAGATGCGTCGCTTCCAGCATTTGGCGGAAGAAGGCAGGTGGATTCACCAGCTTCAACTTCGCCGACTTCTGGATCGCCCAACGACGCACCAGAAGCAGCGTTCCCAATCCTCCAGCGTCGAGATGATCGACTTCTGAAACATCGAGCACGAGAACGCGGACGCGCTCGATTTGCTCGATTCTGCGGCGCAACTGATCGAGCGCTGCTCCGCGAACCATGCGTCCTGAGCAGTTCACTACTGCTACATCCTGCAAGCATTCGACTTGAAATTTGAGTTCCATATTTCTCTTCATACGAACCTGCTTTGGAAAAAGTTCCGATCGGTTGTCGATTAGTTGGACGTTCGATGGGACGATACGTCATCAGTGGAAAATCTGTTTGGTGAAATCGATTCTTTTAATATTATTGATACGAAAGGACTTGTTGGGAGTGTTGAGAGCTTGTGAATTTGAGCGACAAGCTTGATGTCGAGTTTATAATCCCGCTTCGATTCGCGAGCGCGGGTCGAGAAGATCGCGTAATGCGTCTCCAATGAAGTTGAACGCTAAAACTGCGAGCATCACTGTTACCGCAGGAAACAAGACGAGATGCGGAGCGTCGAAAAGATGCGAACGCGCATCGTTGAGCATCGATCCCCAACTTGCAGTGGGCGGGGGCACGCCTAATCCCAAAAAACTCATGGTGGCTTCGGCTAGAACTGCGCCTGCCATTCCGATGGCGGCTTGCACAATCACGGGCTGAATGATGTTGGGCAGAATGTGGCGCGTAAGAATGTGAAAATCTCCTGCGCCGAGCGCTCGCGCGGCTTCGACAAATTCGCGTTCGCGCACGGCCAACACCTGCGCGCGCACCAGGCGCGCGTAACCGACCCATCCGCCGATGGAGAGCGCGAGAACTAGATTGAAAATTCCTGGGCCGCGAAAGGCCACGAAGGCGATCGCGATGAGAATTCCGGGGAAGGAAAGAAACGCGTTCATCAGCACGACGTTGACGAAGCGATCGATTCCACCACCGTAATATCCCGCCAAGCTGCCAATGATGAGGCCTAGAAAAAGTGAACACACGACCACGCTGCTGCCGACGAAGAGAGAAATTCTTGCTCCCCAGATGAGGCGCGAGAGGATGTCGCGTCCGAGTTCATCGGTTCCGCACCAGTGTTGCGCGCTCGGCGATTGCAGGCGGTTTGGCAGATCGATTCTTGCGGGATCCTGGGGAGCGATCCACGGCGCGAAGATGGCGGCGAATACAAAGATGGAGACCAGTAGGAGTCCGACGGCTGCCAGCGGGTTGTGGCGAGCTATGCGAGTGCTGCGAGCTAGTTGCCAGCGGTCGGTGGCCAGGGGCCAGTTGGTTTCCATGTTTTTTCGGGGAAAAAATATTTTTTGGGGGCGAATCTTGGGGCGAGTCTTTTTCTGGGTAAATCTGCGGTACCCCCCTCCCCCCCCCTATTTGTGTACCTTTGGAATCAATGAGTTAGCGACTCATAATTCATTCTAAAGGACTTATACGGACATAATACAGCCGTAAGGACTTAGCTCGCTTTCTTGGCTTCGGACCGGCCGAAGCGACTGATTGAACAGGGGGTTCGGCTGTCAAGGAGCAAGGTTCGAGCCCACAGGCAAGTGGTGCCTGCTTAATTACTCTAACAGGCAGGTCAAGGGGCAATAACTCGGTGCGGTCCTTGGAGGTCGACGATGGCAGTCTTGCTGAAGACGAGCCGCTCGCAGGTCGATCGCATACTCGATCCGAAACGCGATATTACGCTGGGGAGCTTGCAGAGAGCGGCGGCTTTGGTGGGGCAGCGGGTGGTGGTGGAGTTGGTTTGACGCCCATTTACTTATCGAGTCGCGCCGTCGGTGGTATGCTTTTTGGAGAAAAGCTATGAGCACTACCAAACAGGATGTCGAACTGCTGCTGAAGCGGTTGCCGGACAACGCCTCGGTTGAAGATATCCATTACCATCTCTACGTTCTGGACAAGGTGCGGCGGGGGTTGGAAGATGCCCGCGCCAACGGCACGCTCACGCAGGACGAAGTCGAAACCCGCTTCAGCAAATGGCTCACCGAGTAGTCTGGTCCACTCGGGCCGCTCAAGATCTTGACGCCATCGCCGGTTACATTGGCGCAGACTCTCCCGCTTACGCCGGCATCGTTCTGAAGAAAATACTTGGACAGACAAGAATCCTGGAACAGTTTGCGCGCGCTGGTCGCATGGTTCCCGAGTTCGACGATGAAAATATCCGCGAGCTCCTGGTCTACGAGTATCGGATTATTTATCGATTGGAAAAAGACCAGGTTCTGGTTGCGGCGGTGATTCACGGGAAACGCATCTTGCAGTAATAGGGGCGGCTGAAACCACGATAGGATAGGATCGCGGAATCCCACTCTTGGGGCAGGCTCATGGCCAGCTTTCAATCTGCGGCATTATTCACCGAAAACCATGCGGCCCAACTGGTCGCCTAGCTGCTTCGCTTCGCCGGGATCGCTGGCACTTCGAAAACGTTCGGCCAGTTCAAAGAACGCCTTCTCTTTCTCTTTCCGCGCTTCAATACCCAACTCAATGAGTTCGACCAGAACGCGGTTATCGCTCAAGCGCTGACTTTTGGCCAAACGATCTACTTGTTTCGCGATGGGAGCGGGGAGAGAGACGCTCCGTCGGACATGTTTGGGTGTGGGCATGACACCATTATACACCAGTTTGGTGCAGCTGGTCATAGACGGAAGAAAAATCCCGCGCGCCACGCTTCTGTCAAATCCCACTCTTGCGCACAGAACGCGGAGAAATGGGGCACCCTGCGATTCTGCTGTCAGGCTCCAGCACGTTCGGCTTTGCCGGCTGACTTCGCGAGGGGCAAGACCACTACCGTGAACCAATAATCGGCAATCGACCGAACCACGTACAGGAATTGGTCGAAATCGATGGGCTTGATGACGTACGAGCTACAACGCATCTTGTACATTTTAAGGATCTCTTCATCCTGCTCGGAAGTAGTCAGAACAACCACCGGTATGGCGTTCAGGGTTTCGTCGGCCACCATCTCAGCCAACACTTCACGCCCATCCATTCGAGGCATATTCATATCGAGGAGGAGCAGATCGGGTGTGGGAGCGGTGGAGTATTTGCCTTCCTTGCGCAAGAAGGCCATGCACTCTACCCCATCCTTGACGTGATGCAGGTTGAGGAGCAGCTTGCATTTCTTGAAGCCCTGACGGGTCAACTCCACGTCATTTTCGTTGTCTTCTGCGAGTAGGATCTCCGCCGGTCGACTGTTAACCAGTTCGCTCATATACTTTTGTCCGTCCCTTCAGGAAGAGTGAAATAAAAAACACTGCCGCTGCCAACCACGGACTCCAGCCAAATCCTGCCGCCGTGGCGAGTTACTACACGACGGCAGACGGCCAATCCGATGCCGGTGCCTGGATACTCTGTTTGATCATGCAAGCGCTTGAATATTTCAAAAATCCGGTCGTAATATTTGGGGTCGACGCCAATACCATTGTCCCGAACGGAAAAGGTCCATTCGTTGCCATCGCGTTTGGCGGAAACCTGGATCTTGGGCGCTTTGTCGGCGTGGTACTTGAGTCCATTGCCAATCAGGTTTTGCAACAACTGGACCAATTGTGAGCGGTCGCCCATGACAACCGGGAGTTCGCCGCAGGTGACCTCGCCACCGGCATCATGGATGGAGGACTCAAGCAGCGCCACGGCATCGTTAAAGACGTCGAGGAAGGCAGTGGACGCGAACGGCCGGGAGCGCGAGTCAACCAGCGAATAGGCAAGCACGTCGCGGATCATGGTTTGCATCTGCCCGATCGCCTGGACGGTGCGACGAATCCAGTCGTCGGCTTGTTGGTCCAGCTTACCGCCGTATTCTGACTTGAGCAGTTGAACGAATCCGCTAATGCTGCGCAAAGGGGATTGCAAATCGTGGGATGCAATGTAGGCAAACTGCTGTAGCTCGATGTTGCTTCTCTCCAACACCTGATTTGCCCCAGCCAGTTCTACGGTGCGTTGATTGACCCGCGCTTCCAACAGGTCACGGGCTTTCTGAAGCTCTACGGTTTGCACTTCGAGGTCCTGGTTGCGACGTGCCATTTCATCACTCAAGCGCTGAACTTCTTCATCCGCCCGCTTGCGATTGGTAATATCGGCGCGGATCGCGGCGTACTGGCGTGGCTTACCCTCGGCACTCATGAACGGGACGATGGTGGTGTCAACCCAGTAGATGGAACCGTCCTTAGCCCGGTTTTTGATCTCGCCGTGCCAAACTTTTCCGTTGGCGATGGCGTGATACATCTGCTGGAAGAACTCTTTCGAGTGGTGGCCAGAGTTGAGGATGCGGTGATTCTGGCCAATCAGTTCGGCCTTGGCATACTTACTGATGTCGCAGAACTTGTCGTTCACGTAGGTAATAGTTCCCTGGACGTCGGTCACAGCCACGATAGCGTGTTGATCCAAAGCGAATTTCTGGTCGGCCAATTCCTTGAGCGCGCGATCACTCATGGCGAGGCTTTCCTTCAGCGCGTCTTCGCCCCGCTTGCGATCCGTAATATCAGCGCGGATGGCGACGTACTGGGACGGCTTACCCTCCGCACTCATGAACGGGACAATCGTGGTGTCAACCCAGTAGATGGAACCGTCTTTAGCCCGGTTCTTGATCTCTCCGTGCCAACCTTTTCCGTTGGCGATGGCGCGATACATCTGCTGGAAGAACTGTTTTGGGTGGTGGCCTGAATTTAGAATTCTATGATTCTGGCCGATCAATTCATCTTTGGAATACTGGCTAATGACGCAAAACTTGTCGTTCACATACGTAATCGTGCCCTGGACGTCCGTCATGGCGACAATGGCATGTTGATCGAGGGCAAACTTCAGATCCGCCAGCTCCTTCAGCGCGTCCTGGCTGACGGAGAGGCCTTTCTCGGCTTTACGGGACAGCTGCGTTCCTGGTGCCGTCATAGGATCAAGTCACCTATCCTTATGTATGCCCCATCGGCAACTGAGCGTCATGACATACGTTGTGACGGGGAGTACGGGCGAAATGGGCAACGCTGTTAAGCACGATTAAAGGCTGAACTCACACAATCAGATCAATGGTTATTCGAAGGCAACTCTTGAAGCATCGGCAGACAGGTTCGGAAGCTTGAGTTGGAAGTTTGAGATGGAAGGAGGGATTTGAAGGCATTCCAGGGGAAGCTAAAGTTTTTCGCCCGTGGCTGCCTGACCGGCGAGTAAGAATGTTTTGGGATACTTGCCCTCGCCGCACCGCTTGAAGGAGCCGAAGTCCTTGTACCACGACCCTGCCGGCACAATCGGCTTGGTCTCCAGCCAGACCCGAAGTTGATTGAGGTCGCTCAGGCTGATGTTACGGTCACGCATGCGCTCGGCCAGATGATCGCGGATGGCGGCGGGAATTCGCGGCCAGCTTTCAAGCTGCGGCACTATTCACCGAAAACCATGCGGCCCAACTGGTCGCCTAGCTGCTTCGCTTCGCCGGGATCGCTGGCACTTCGAAAACGTTCGGCCAGCTCAAAGAACGCCTTCTCTTTCTCTTTCCGCGCTTCAATACCCAATTCGATGAGTTCGACCAGGACGCGGTTATCGCTCAGGCGCTGACTTTTGGCCAGGCGATCTACTTGTTTCGCGATGGGAGCGGGGAGGGAGACGCTGCGGCGGACATGTTTGGGTGTGGGCATGGCATCATTATACACCAGTTTGGTGCATTGATGCCCGCGAAATGGATGGCAGTGCCGGCACCCACGTCTCAACCGCGAGACGTGGGGCACCCGGCGTATGATATCTGGCCGTCTCTCCCGACATCTCGGACTTGTTATGGCGGAAGAAAAATCCCCCGCGCCAAGCATTCTGTGGAATCCCACTCTTGCGCACAGAACGCGCAAGAATGGGGCACCCGGCGTCTACTTTGGATTCGAAAAACAGCAACGTCAAGGGCGGCGGACGAGGGCGTCCGCCCTACACGAGACTATTGTCTGATTCTTGGATTCACGGCCGAGTAGAGCACGTCGGTTAGCAAGTTTACGGCGACGTAGGTTAGGCCGATGGCCAGAATGCATCCTTGCACGAGGTAGTAGTCACGGTTGGCGATGGCTTGGATGGTTAGGCGTCCTATGCCGGGCCAACTGAAGATGGTTTCGGTCACGATGGTGCCGGCTAGCAGGGCGCCGAATTGCAGGCCGAGGACGGTCAGGATTGGGATCATGGCGTTGCGCAGGGCGTGGCGATAGACTACGGTCCGCTCGGGCAGGCCTTTGGCTCGGGCGGTGCGGATGTAGTCCTGGCCTAACTCTTCTAACATTGATGTCCGCACCATTCTGGTGAGGATGGCGGCGAGAGCGCTGCCCATGGTGATGGCGGGAAGCACCAGATTGGCAAAGGTTCCGCTACCGGAGACGGGGAGCCATCCTAGTTTGACGGCGAAGAAGAGGATCAGGACCGGGCCGAGCGCGAAGTTCGGGAAAGAGAGGCCGAAGAGGCTGACTACGCTCAGGGCGCGGTCATCCCACTGGTTGCGGCGTTGGGCGGAGCGGACTCCGGCGGGGATGGCGAGGATGATGGCCACGAAGAGCGACGCCAGAGTTAGTTGCAGGGTGTAGGGATAGCGCTGGACGATTAGTTTTGTGACTCCTTGATTGAAGCGGATGGATTTGCCTAGATCTCCGTGGAGGACGCCTTTCCAGTAATTCAGATATTGCTGCGGGAGGGGGAGGTCTAGTCCGTAGTCGTGGCGGGCGGCTTGGATGTTTCCGGTTGGGGCGCCTTCTCCTAACATTTGTTGAATGGGGTCTCCGGGGACGAAGTGGATGAGGAGGAAGACGGTGGAGACGACGAGCCAGATTACGGGTAGGGTGTAGAGGACGCGGGAGATGATGTAGCGCGGCATTGGGTTAGGTCTCAGGTATCAGGTATCAGCCGTCAGGTATCAGGTCGTACTTTTCATTGGGTTGGATTCGTTGTTTCTCATTGTTTCGGTTCCTCTGGCAACCTGCTACTAAAACTAGTCTCCTGCTTTTTGGGCTGATGCGGCGGATGCTGGAACTGGTACGGGTACGGGCTCGATTCTGATCATGGCTATGCGATGGCCTTCCATTTTTTCTACTACGAAACGGCGGCCTTCGTATTCGAAGGACTCGCCTCCGGCGGGCATTTTTTGTAAACGCGAGAGTACAAATCCGGCCAGGGTCTCGAAGCCTTCGTCTTGCGGGAGCTTCAATTCGTATTGTGTTTCGAGGTCGCGGATATTGACTGCTCCGTCGAGAACGAGCGGGGCGTTCGCGTCGGTTACGGCCGGTTCGGTGGTGGCTACGTCGAATTCGTCTTCCAGTTCGCCTACCAGTTGTTCGAGCACATCTTCTACGCTGATGACTCCGGCGGTCGATCCGAATTCGTCGACGACTACGGCGAGGTGGCGCTTGCGGCGCTGGAATTCTCCCAGCAGATCGAGCAACGACTTGGTTTCGGGGACGACCAGGACGGCGTGCATGATCTGGCCAATCTTCATTTGCGCGATGCGTTCGGCGGAGGGCGGAGCGATCAGGCCGAAGCGGAGGCGCAGCCGGGTCCAGCGCATGAGATCTTTGGCGTAGAGCACTCCGACGATGTGTTCGGGACCGCGTTGCGGATCGTAGACGGGGACGCGCGAATGCTGGTCGTCGACGACGCGGGACAGGGCTTCGTCCAGGTTCATGTCGGAGGGCAAAGACGAAATTCTGGTGCGCGGCACCATGACCTGGCGGGCGGTGATGTCGTCGAGTTCGAGGGCGTTGAGCAGCATTTCTTCTTGCGCGGGCGAGAGTTGGCCGGAGGTGTGAGCGGCGGTGACGATGAGTTTGAGTTCGTCCGGGGAATGGACGGAGCCGTGGCGAACCTCGCGGGTGCCGAAGGCTCGCAGCACGAGACCGGCAACACGGCTCATGCCGACGGTCAAGGGCCGGGAAAGAGTGAGGAAAACATCCATGGGCGCGGCGACGGCGAGGGCGACACTTTCGGCGCGCTGCAGGGCCAGAGATTTTGGGACCAGCTCTCCTAAAATCACGTGCAGGCTGGTGATGAGGACGAAGGCCACGGCAACGGCGATGGCATGGGCGTAGATGGTGGCGTGCGGGATGCTGCCGATCCAGCTCTCGAAGAGGCGGGCCAGAACGGGCTCGCCGAGCCAGCCGAGAGCGAGGCTGGTAACGGTGATTCCGAGTTGCACTCCGTTGACGACGCGGCTGAGTTGCTGGTGAAGTTTGAGGACGGTGCGGGCTCCGGCGCGATGGGCTTCGATGAGCTGCTGGATGCGGGTTTCGCGGACGCTGACCAGCGCGAACTCAGCGGCGGCGAAGAAAGCGTTGACCGCCACAAGCAGGAGAACAACGAACACCCGCAGCAGCACGGATGCAATCATGGAAGGTTAATTCTAACATTTGGAAAGGGATAGGGAGTTCGATTGCGAGGTTTGAGGTGCGGAGTGGCGGTACACTTTGGGGAGGTTGGATTGCAGAGGTCAGATTTTAGAGGTTGGATTTTAGATTTTAGAGGTTAGATTTTAGATTTTGAAACTCTGCTATCTGACCTCTGTGGCGACCTCACGGTGGTGAGGCGGGTGCGCATCGACCTGATTGCTTTCTTTTTCGACGGATTGGGGTCTAAGCAGGGATTGGCGGTTTGGGCAGTGAGGCTTTCTCAGGAAATCTCTCGGAACTATTCCTGAGGTTCTTCCGTAACAAGTGGTGCATGGCCGTTCTAAGATTTGCAAATACGCAGGAGGCAGTTGTGGAAGGTAACGGCAGCAGCAAGAAGAAGCGGCGTAAACGAATTATCTACATTTCCATTGCAGCGGCTGTGCTGGTGCTGGCTGTGGTCGGAGTGGTGCTGGCATCTAGCGGCGGGACGAAGATTGATCCGTCAAAATTGGCGAAGGTGGAAAAGGGCGATCTCGCGAAGAGCGTGGTGGCGACGGGCAAGATCGAGCCGATCACGAAGGTTGAACTCAAGTCGAAGGCGAGCGGCATTGTGAAGAAGCTCTATGTCGACTACGGCGACCGGGTTAAGAAGGGTCAGATACTGGCGGAACTGGACCGCGATGAGATTCAGGCTCGGGTGGATCAGGCGCGGGCGCAGTTGGAAGCGTCGACGGCCAGCTTGAACGGGACACGCGCCGATCTGGAGCGGGCGAAGGTGGATGCCGAGGGTCCGGATGTTCCGCTGTTGAAGCGGGCGTACGATCGGGCGCAGGGGATGGCGAAGGATGGTGTGGTTTCAGCTTCGGCGCTCGATGATGCGGAAAAGAATTATGAAATGTCGCTGAACAAGCAGAATGTCTCGAAGGCGCAATTGCAGGTTTTGAAAGCGAAGATTGGGCAGGCTGAGGGACAGATGGCGCAGGATCGCGCCAATCTGAAACAGCTGGAAGAACAATTGGGATACACCACGATTGAGTCTCCGCTGGACGGCATTGTGTTGTCGCGTGACGTGCAGATTGGCGATGCGGTGAGTTCGATTCTGGTGCTCGGTTCGACGGCTACGTTGGTGATGACGCTGGGCGATACCAGCGAAGTCTACGTCAAAGGCAAAGTGGACGAGAGCGATATCGGCAAGGTTTATATGGGGCAGCCGGCTCGCATCAAGGTGGAGTCGTTTAAGGACAAGACATTCACGGGCAAGGTGACGAAGATTTCTCCGATGGGCGTGGAGAAAGATAACGTCACGACGTTCGAGGTGCGGGTGTCGATCAATAATCCCGAGGGCGTTTTGAAGGCCATGATGACCGCCAATGCGGAGATCATTCTGGAAGAGCACAAGAATGTGCTGCAGATTCCGGAAGGCTCGATCATTTACGACAAAGATAAAAAGGCATCGGTGGAGATACCGGATCCGAAGGCGAAAGAAGGCAAGAAGAAGCTTGCAGTCAATATCGGAATCTCGAACGGGGCGAAGACGGAGTTGCTGTCGGGGCTGAAGGAAGGCGATCAGGTAGTGCTGCAGTAAGGGCTGACGGGGGCGAATGGCATATGACTAACTTTCTCTTGATTCGTCGTAAGGCGGTGGTTGCGGTGATGTTTGCTCTGGCCAGTTCGGCGGCTGCATTCGCCGGGGTGATTGGGACTTTTGACCGGACTTTGCCGGTGAATGGGCCAGTCGATATGGAAGTGCTGACACGCTCCGGCGACATCACGATTCGCGGCGGCGGCGGGGGCAGCGTCACCATTCACGCCAAGATTCACTCGAACACTTCGTGGTTCGGTGGCGATCACAAATCCGAGGTGCAGGAACTGCAGAGCAATCCGCCGATTCGGCAGACGGGCAACAGCATCCGCATCGACTACATCAATCTAAATAATATTTCGGTCGACTACGAGATCACGGTTCCTGACGATACGACGCTGCGCGCTCATACCGGCAGCGGCGATCAGACGATTGAAGGGCTGAAGGGGAACGTCGAACTGGAGAGCGGATCGGGCGATTTGAAACTGGCGCGCCTGACCGGCGAAATGAGTTTCAAGACGGGCTCGGGAAACGTCCGTGGACGCGAGCTTTCGGGTGCAGCGCGAATTAAGGCGGGCAGCGGCGACATCGACATTGAAGAAGTCAGCGTGGGGGATGTCGATATCCGGACGGGCTCGGGCAACATCACGGTGAGTGGCATCAACGGTGGATTTCACGCCGAGGCGGGCAGCGGCGACATTCGCGGCAAAGGCGCGCCCAAGAATACGTGGAGCGTCAGAACCGGTTCGGGGAATGTGACGCTCAATGTTCCGTCGGATGCGTCCTTCGATGTCGATATTTCGACGAGTTCGGGCACGGTTAGTCTGGGACATCCTGTGACGACGACCCTGCAAGGCCGGGTGCAAGAGTCGCGAAAGAGCGTGATTGGTAAGGTTCGCGGCGGGGGGCCGGTGGTGTCGGTGCATACGGGGTCGGGGGATGTGCAGGTGGACTGAGCTTTCGGCCTTCAGCCATCAGGTGAACCTTGGTCGCGGGAGATCGCTTTGCGCCGTTGAGCTGACTGGAGGCTGGTTAACTTTCAGCTTTCAGTCGTCAGCCTTCAGGTAAATCTTGCTCGGATGAGATCGGCTAGCGCTGTTTTAACAGCTCTTTTCCTCTACGTAACTTGACTCTTGATTGAGCAACATTCGATACTTCGTTTAGTTCCTGTGTTTCAGGATTGAACGAGGTCGTGAATTGGCTCGCATCCCCATCATTACTCTCACTACCGATTTCGGAACCAACGATCATTTCGTCGGGGCCATGAAGGGCGTGATTCTTGAAATCGCTCCCGAAGCGCAGATCATCGACATCAGCCATGCGGTGCAGGCATTCGATATTCTCGACGGCGCACTCACGATTTCGCAGGCCTACTCCTACTTCCCTTCCGGGACGGTGCACATGGTCATCGTTGATCCGGGCGTGGGGACGGCTCGCAGGCCCATTATTTTGACCAGCGATCGCCATATGTTTGTGGCTCCTGACAACGGAGTACTTTCCCTGATTTATGGGCGCGAGGAGCGGCTCTCGGTGCGCCACGTCACGGCCGAACATTATTTTCTGCAGCCCCTTAGCAATACATTTCATGCTCGCGATGTGTTTTCTCCGGTGGCGGCAAATCTGGCTAAGGGCGTGCCTGCCGATCGCTTTGGCGAAGAGATCACGGATTATGTTCGCTTTGGCGCGCCGCGTCCGAAGCCGGTGGATGAGCGGACTTTACGGGGAGTGGTGTTGAAGGTGGATCGCTTTGGAAACCTGGTGACCAACATTACTCCAAAGGACGCGCCTCAACTTTTCGCTGCCGCGCCACCCGCGTTCAAGATCGCCATTGGCACGAAAGCGCAGGCTACGCGGATTTGCACCAACTATGCCGAAGGGGCTCCGGGCGAAGTGTTTGGGATTCTGGGCAGTATGGGGTTTCTGGAAGTGGCGGCTAATCGGGGGTCGGCGTTTCAGTTGATGGGTGCGGGCAAGGGCAGCGAGGTTAATGTGATGATGGAAGGGCGGTAGAGACCCGCTCTGGGTCAGGAGCTTTTTGCACCGGGATGGACATAGCGGTCCATCTCCGCGGTCCACTTCAGGAAGCGCCATAGGCTGGTGCGCTCGATCCACAAAAATTCCCAAAATTCCAGGAAACCGATCTGCGTCATTTTGACGCCGGTGAAGGTCTCGATACGCCACAGCAGGTAGGGACTGCGCCAGGGCGCAATACGGTGGCCACGGGTAGAGTTCCACAGAAAACGCAGCATGGGGCGCATCGGGTTCAGTATAGCGCCCGCGAGACGGGGCGGGCCCCGTCTCTACGGACACGATCGTTACTTTTTGATCTCGTTACTTTTTGATCTCGTTACTTTTTGACCTCGACGCTGGCGACGGTGCTTTCCCAGGCGATATTCAAGGCGCACTTGCTGCCGCCGTATTCGAAGTTGATATAGAAGTTCTCGACCGGGGCGGGCGTCTTGGCGACTGTCATAGGTATGCGAGCCAAATCTTCTTTCTCTCCGGGATAGTCGGTTCCCCATTCTCCTGTTTTCTTGCTGATGACCAACGTCCACGCGTCGGCTTTGGGAATGGTGAAGATGGTGTAGCTTCCGGCAGGAACGGCGGTGCCGCCGACGGTGATGTTCGAGTCGGTGACAAAAGTGGTCGATTCATTGGCGCCGGTGCGCCAGATTTGTCCGTACGGAACGAGCGCTTTTTCGCTTTCCGTCCCGAAAATCTTGCGCCCCTTGGCGCGCGGGCTGGAGTAATCGATCTTAACGGTTTTGCCGTCCGAAAATTTGCATTGCGCCGAAGCCGGCGGACTGGGGCGCTTGCCCTTGTCCTCGGCCATGCCCTGCGCCGAAACCAGGCTGGCTGCGGCTAGAACTGTGACTGCGATTAAAGCGAATTTCTTCATGAGTGTTCCCTCCTGAGGGATTGCAAACCGTATCAGCGTTTCTGCGTTCAGCCCGAGCTGACGGCTGCCGAAACTTTCGCTGTCTGTATCGGCGTCGTAACGGCGTCTGTATCGCCTGTGATGCTGAGGGTTGAGAGCTGCACAGGAATTATACCTACGTCCCCGCTACAATCTGCTGATGGCCGTCTTCCACGAAAAGCAGGATGAACTCGAACATTTCGAAACACGCATGGGCGTTCCTCGCGGACGGCTCGCCGTCACCATGGACCTGGTCACCGACGCGATGGCTCTGGTCGGCCAGCATGGTGTTTATTGCCAGAGCCAGCGCTGGCCGGGCAAGCCGGTGATGGATATCCAGCTCATTATGAAGAATCTCACCGATGCGAAAGAGCTGATGCAGAGCGTGATGGAGGAACTGGGGAAGGCGTCAGCCATCAGCCGTCAGCCATCAGGTACGGCGGGATCGGGGACGGAGTGACTTTGGGTTTGACACCAAAGTTTTGCTTTGATTTGCCTTGACGGATTGCAGGTGAGGCTTGCGGAACTACAATTAAGGGATTATGGAGCGCAAGATCTTCTGGATCTCGTTCACTGTGCTGGGCATTGTGGCCGATGTCGTTCTGCCGATTTGGTGGGGCCTGCTCGCGACCATTCCGATTGCCTACGGTTCGTGGTGGATGGCTTACCGCAGCGGCTGGTTCGAGTAAGCGTATTTGCGCTTTGCCGCACCGCCCTTCATAATTGGGCTGCTGCATTTCCACATCACACTGCTCCGCTCAGGATGACAAATGGTTGTTGTTTCTAGGCCAGTGTGTACTTCCCGGCTTCGATCGTTTTCTGCGCGATTTCCTGACGCAACGCGATGGTGTTAAAGGGTTCGTGCTTCGACAACCTGCGAACAATCGCGAGTTGCGTCCGGAGCATGTCGCCTTCCGCCACGTCGGCGATTACTTTCTTTGCCGCGGCTTCGATTTTCTCCAGCGCCTGGGTGAGATAGACGCGCGTCATGGCGATCGCCAATGCTGCTGATGCCTCGCCTTTTTGCTCGACCATTTTTTGAGCGCGGAGGACGGCCGACTCCATGGCGTAAATTTCGATCGTCATATCGGCAATCGCGCCCATGACTTCCTGCTGGTCCTGTATGGCGGCCATGTATTTCTGCGTGGCTGAGCCGGAGACGAATAAGCCCAACTTTTTCGCTTGCGCGACGAGTTTGCGCTCTTCCGCCATGGGGCCTTCGATATCTTCGCCGACGGATGGGCCGCTCAATACTTCATCCATCAACTTTTTGATGGCGGGCATGAGGGGCAACTGGCCGCTCATGGCGCGCTTCAGCAAGAAGCCGGTGATGATGAGCCGGTTGATTTCGTTGGTGCCTTCGAAGATGCGGTTGATGCGGGCATCGCGATAGGCGCGTTCGGCCGGATATTCTTCCACGAAACCGTAGCCGGCATAAATCTGGAGAGTTTCGTCGACCACGTAGTCGATCATTTCCGATCCCCAGACTTTGAGGATCGAACATTCGACGGCGTATTCTTCGATGGCTTTGCGCTGCTCCCTTGGGAGCATCGGGGCTGGCAGAGTCGATTTCAGATAGCAGTTCGTCCATCATGCCGACAGTGCGATAGACGAGCGATTCGCCGACGTAGATGAACGTGGCCATATTCGCGATTTTCTCGCGCACCAATCCGAAATCACCGATGGTCTTGCCGAACGCTTTGCGCTGTTTAGCATAGGAGACGGCGCTTTCGATCGAGACTCGGGCACCGCCCACGCACATGGCGCCGAGTTTGAAGCGTCCGATGTTCAGAATGTTGAAGGCGATGACGTGACCCTTGCCGATTTCACCGAGCAGATTTTCAACCGGCACTTTGCAATCGTTGAGGATGACGGGGCAGGTGGATGATCCGCGAATGCCCATTTTGTGTTCTTCAGCGCCGGTGGAAAATCCGGGGAAGGTTCGCTCGACCAGGAACGCGGAGAACTTTTCGCCATCGATTTTTGCGAAGACGGTGAAGAGGTCGGCGAATCCGGCGTTGGTGATCCACATTTTCTCGCCGTTCAGGATGTAGTGCTTGCCATCGGGCGAGAGGACGGCGCGGGCTCGGCAATTCAGAGCGTCCGATCCGGAAGTGGCTTCCGACAAGGCGTAGGCGCCAACCGTTTCTCCGGCGGCCAATTTGGGGAGATACTTTTTCTTCTGCTCCACGGTGCCGAAATAAACGATGGGCAACATGCCGATGCCGCTGTGGGCGCCCCAGGTGGTGGCAAATCCGGCGTACTTGGCCATGTGGTCGGCGATGACGGCGGCGGTGACTTTGTCCATTTCGAGGCCGCCGTAGGCCTCGGGAACCTCGACTCCACTGAGGCCGAGGTCACCGGCCTTTTTCAGCAGATCGCGCGAGACCGAATAATCTTTGTGTTCGATTTTTTCGGCTTGGGGCAAAATCTCGTTGACGGCAAACTCTTCGGTCGTTTGGCCGATCATCCGTTGCTGCTCGGAGAAATCTTCGGGCGTGAAGACTTCGCCGGTCTGGCGCTCTTCTAGCAGAAAGCTGCCGCCGGAAATTTTCGTTTTGGGGATTGCTGTGGTTGCCATTTCTTAAACCTCAAAAATTTAAATGATCGTCGAACTCGCAGTTGAATGCGCCATCGAAAAACGGGCGACTAGAAACTGGGCGTATTGCAATTTCATTCTAACGCGGCAGCGCCGGCATTGAGATACTCGGGTCCTATTACGCCGGTTCAAACGGTGGTGACTATCGCGTAGTGAGCGGGTCGCCCAAGTTAGCGAATGGCGAAGCGTAGCCAGCTGAGTGATATCCAGAGCGCGCCAGGCACGCTTCATATTGCCGTCGCAGCATCTGGTAGAACGCCGATTGGCCGGGATCAGACTGACCCTGCATCTGGCGCTGCTGGGCGGCGAGTTGGTCGGCCAGGCGGCTGCAATCGTTCGCTTGCGACCGCGCGCCGCAGCTAGTCCCGTTCCAGGCCTGGCCCGCGGAACACGTATTTACCGGCGAGACGCAACCGCCGCCGGCGTTGTGCATTCCTCCGGTTGGACAAGCCCGGCACGCTTCACCTTTTTTGCAGCCGATGGGCCACTTCGTGCGGGTGACCAAGTCGGACTTTGGTTCCGTCTTCTTGTGCAAGAAGCCCCAAAAGCCTTTCTTCTCATTGCTCGGAGACTCGGATTTCGTCGCGGACGTGGGCTCGGCGACGTGATTCCGCGGCGATCCGGCGCGGGATGAAGGGGATGCGGTGGTGGAACTGTGCGAACTCGAGGAGTTTCCAGAACTGGTGTGCGATGAAGCAGACGAGCCAGAACTTGCACCGGAGAAACCGCCGCCGGACGAAGCGTGCGATCCGCCCCCGCCGACCCCCCCGGCTGAGGAATGCTGCGCGAGAAGTGTGGTGGAAAGAAAAAGGATGGCTGCGATGACAAGAGCGCGGAGTGGCATGATGCACCTCCACCGACTGGGTTGAAAACCCTGTCGTTCTACTTACTTCGACTCTCAGAAATGCAAATCTGTACGCACGAAGAGTACAGCAAAACTGGCCGAGATCACAACTATAGGGCGGCGGCAAACAACCATCAATTCAGGTTCTCGAAGATTCCGGCTGCGCCCATGCCGCCGCCGACACACATGGTCACCATTCCGTAGCGTGCGCCGCGGCGTTTGAGTTCGCGTATGACGCTTGCGGTTAACTTGGCTCCCGTGCATCCCAGGGGATGCCCCAGGGCGATGGCTCCGCCGTTGGGATTGACTCGTTCGGGATCGAGACCGGCCTCGCGTATAACTGCCAGCGACTGCGCGGCAAAAGCTTCGTTCAATTCGATGACGTCAATGTCGGAGAGCTTCAAACCGGCCAGCTTCAGCGCCTTCGGAATGGCAAACACCGGGCCGAGGCCCATTTCTTCGGGCTTGTATCCGGCGGTGGCGAAGGAGACGTAGCGGGCCAGCGGAGTAATGCCCAGAGCCTTCGCCCGTTCGGCGGACATGACTACAGTTGCGGCTGCGCCGTCGGACATTTGCGAAGAATTTCCGGCTGTGGTGACGCCCTTCAGGTGGAAGGCTGCCTTGAGAGCGCCCAAAGCTTCGAGCGAGGTGTCGGCGCGCGGGCCTTCGTCAACCTTGAATGAGATTTCCTGCTTCTTGGGCTTCGATCCGTTGGGAGTGGTGAAGGTGACGGGCACGGCAACCGTTTCGTCGTCGAACTTGCCGGCGGCGATCGCGGCCAGCGCCTTCTGATGGCTGCGCAGGGAAAATTCGTCGCACTGCTCGCGGGTGATGCCGAAGCGCTCGGCGACACGTTCCGCGGTCAGGCCCATGGAAAGGTAGGCGTCGGGATAATGATCGACCAGCCAGGGATTCGGCGAAATTTTGTTGCCGCCCATGGGGATCATGGACATCGATTCAGTCCCGCCGGCGATCATGACCTCGGCGCCGCCGCTCATGATGCGCTCGGCGGCCATGGCGATGGCTTGCAATCCGGAGGAGCAGAAGCGATTGATGGTTACGGCTGAGACTTCGACGGGCAGTCCGGCGCGCAGCGAGGCGATGCGCGCGACGTTCATTCCCTGCTCGCCTTCAGGCATGGCGCAGCCCATGATGACGTCTTCGATTTCTTTGTAGTTCGACGCGGGATCAAGCTGTGGAACGCGATCGAGTGCTCCCTTGATGGCGACTGCAGCTAGTTCATCGGGACGAGTGGCGCGGAGGGTTCCTTTGAACGCGCGGCCTACGGGAGTGCGGACGGAGGAGGCGATTACGACTTCACGCATAGGATAATTTTACTCCTACACTGCGGACAGCTGAGATTCCGTCACCACGATCCGGGCCGTCTTGCGCGATCGCGGTTTCTTACGGATCACGATCTCGACATCGCGATCCAGGGCGTTGAGAAAATGCAGCAGGCGCTCGACCGAGAACCCGTCTAATTTGTAATTGACCAGCGCAGAGATCTTGGGCTGATTGATATCTAACAGCCGCGCGGCCGCCGTCTGCGACAGACGCTGCGCCTGGATAATCTGCTGAATCGCTAGCGCGAGACGCACTTTTGTCTGCTTCTCACCAGCATCGTGCAGCCCCAGATCGGCAAACACGTTCCCCGAGCTCCGCACGATTGATGCGCTGTTTCGGGATTCCGATTTCGTCCTTCACCGCCTCTGGGAACCCCATGAGGTCGTCCTTCGTCGGGCCGACCCAAAACAGCGCCTTTTCACCGGGAATTCTTTGCGGTCGGACCATGCTCATTATCCCAGTTCTGGGATGTCATGTCTAGAGTTACGTTGGGAGCAGAGGCAACAGTTTAGCTCGCTTGGCAGGGATAGGATCGCCGTGCGCACGCATACCTTCCAGGTGGAATTCAACGGCTTCGCGGATGAGGTCTTTCACTTCGTCCAGCGTTTTACCCGCCGCGCCCAGGCCGGGCAAATCGGGAGCATAGGCTCCGCAGCCCGCGTTCGCACAAGCTACTTTGTCACCCGGAACTCGATATTACTCTTGAGCGTGACGTTCTCGCGGGTGGTTACGGTGACCCAGCCGCTCTTGGCTCCGGCCGGAACGGTGGCTACGACTTCATTGGTCGATAGGACGGTAAAAGTAGCTGGCGTCCCGTTAAAGCTGACTGCGGTTGCGCCCTTAAGATCTGTCCCGAGTATGGAGACGGCCACTCCGATGTTGCCGGAAGCGGGGTTTGTCTGGACAAACGGCGCGAGCCCGTTCGACACGTTGAAGACCACGCCATCGCTTCCGTTGGCGACGCCGCCGAAATAGGACACGCCGTAGAACTTGCCGTTCGTGTCCTGCACCAAGCCGTATGGGTTTTTGCCGTCTGGGCCATTGAAAGTGTGCAGGTTCGTGAGCGTACCGTCGGGAGTGATTTCGAAGACCGAGCCTCGGACGTAATTCGTGCCTCCATATAGGGTGGTGCCGTAGAAGTTGCCGTCGCTGGCGAGCAACATCGCGGAGGGATTCAATCCGTCGCTGCCGCTAAAACTGTAGAGGGAGTTGAAGGCGCCGCTGGCATCGACGGTATAGACAGTGCCGTCGTCGTTGACGCCGCCGCTGCTGGTGGTTCCGTAGAAGATGCCGTTGGCGGCTTCGATGAGTCCTGTTTTCGGGTAATCGCCATCGGTCACGGAAAAGGTGTGCAACGTAGTGAGCTTGCCGCTGAGATTGATTTTGTAGACGGTGCCGCATCCATCGACATTGCAGGCAGAATAGTCGCCGCCCGCGTTGGTTGCGCCGTAGATGTTTCCGTCGCTGCCCTGGATGAGTGGGCCGACAGGGTATTGGCCATCGCTGCAACCGGTTTTCGAGCAGAAGTTATAGAGCGTGGTTAACACGCCGCCGGGGGTGATGGTGAACACGCTGCCTGAGCCATTGGCTGTGCCCACGTTGGTGGTGCCGTAGAAGTTTCCGTTGGTCGCCAGCACCAGCGAACCGTAGGGAGCAGCGCCATCGTATCCGGAGAAGCTGTGCAGCGTGGTCAGAGCGCCAGCGGGCGTGATTTTGAAAACTGTACCGAAACCGCCCTCGGTTCCTCCGGATTGTGTTGTGCCGTAGAAGTTGCCGTCGGTACCCTCGACCAGAACCGTGACGGGATATTGGCCGTCGGTGCAATTGGGCGCCGAACAAAAATCGTAGAGTGAGGTCACTTTGCCGCCGACAGTGATTTTGAAAATGTTGCCGCCCCCGTTTACTCCTCCGTCGATCGTGGTGCCGTAGAGGTTGCCATCGGTTGCCTGAACCAGGCCCGCATAGGGATTGGCTCCATCATTCCCCTTGAAACTGTGCAGCAAGTGGAAGGTCTGGGCGGATGCGGCGGACAGGGTTGCAATGCAAAAGAGGAAGGCGGCGGGTAGGTGGCGTCTCATGGAGATTCTCCGATGCGAGTTGCTGGCGCTGAAAACCCGCGCGGGACAATGAATTTGCGTCGCTGCGGGATGGCAGGGATTGTCCACTCGCGGCAGGCAGGTGTCAAGGACCTACAAAGCAGGCGGCTACCGATTTAATTTTGTTTTGATGGTCCGGTTGAGAGCTACTGTTTCTTCAATTGCTGCTTCCACCCCAGCACCCTTGCCTTGTTGCCTTCGGCTTCGGCTTCGGGGACCATTCCTTTTTTCTGATACAGGATGGAAAGGCTGGTGTGGGCGAGGATGTCGTCGGGATCGATTTCGGAGATTTGCTTAGCTGCTTCGATGGCTTCGTCGAAACGGTTGAGATCCTGCAGCGCGCGGCTTAGTCCGTGCAGGGCGTCGGTGAATTTTGGATCGGCGGCTACGGCCTGACGATACTGTTCGACGGCTTGCTCGTGATGGCCTTCGAGAACCAAGTCGAGCGCGGCGTAGTAGTGGGATTCGGCCGTCTCGCGGGCGCTTGCGGAGCTAAGCGAATCGTCAGACATTTATATCGTAAGGCACAGGAATGGATTTAAAGCGAACTCGAAATCGATTCTAACAAGCCGCTCCGCTCTGGCGATTGCCCTGGATACTCACAGCTATTTTGCAGTTGACATCCAGGACTATAATGTTAATTAGAAGATCAATAATCCGATGGCTGCAACACCGGCAAGTAAGTGCCGAGGTCGGTTAAGCTTCTTCTGAAATGTAACTCCAATCTTATCAAGAATATGACTGTAAATCGTTTGGAATGTTGGACCTTGCTCGTTTTAGCCTGTAACTTAATGATTTTAATGTACCGAGGGGGAGGGGGGGTACCCCCAGTACCAACCAGTTATCACCCAGGCGGTAAGCAGAAGTAGGCAGCCAAATGTTTATCCTGCGTTCTCCGGCTTCCAGCGCAGTACGGGTTTGCGTGCGGCCGCAGTTTCGTCCAGGCGTGAGATGCGGGTGTTGTGCGGCGCGTCGAGGACGTATTGCGGATCTTCTTCTACCTCTTCCGCAATTGACTTCATGGCTTCGATGAAGAGATCCAGTTCTTCGAGCGGCTCGCTCTCGGTGGGCTCGATCATCAGCGCGCCGGGGACGATCAGCGGAAACGCCGTGGTGTAGGGATGGAATCCGTAATCGATGAGGCGCTTGGCTAGATCCATGGTTTTGACGCCCTTCTTCGATTGCAGCTTGTCGCTGAAGACGACTTCGTGCATCGATGGCGTGTCGTAGGGCAGATCGTAGGTCCCTTCGAGTCCCTTGCGGATGTAATTCGCGTTGAGCACGGCGTCTTCGGTGGTCTGGCGCAGGCCGTCGGGGCCGTTGGCGAAGATGTAGGCGAGCGCGCGGATGAACATGCCGAAGTTTCCGTAGAAGGCGCGAACGCGTCCGACCGACTGCGGGCGGTTGTATTCAAAGCCGAGCGTGCCGTCGGGCTTGGTGATGACGACTGGCGTCGGTAGGAACGGGGACAGAATTTTCTTGACTGCGACGGGGCCGGAACCCGGACCGCCTCCGCCATGGGGCGTGGAAAAAGTCTTGTGGAGATTGAGGTGCATGACGTCGACACCGAAGTCTCCGGGGCGCGTCTTGCCGACGAGCGCGTTCATGTTTGCGCCGTCCATGTAGAGGAGGCCACCTTTTTCGTGCATGAGGTCGGCGATCTTGTGAATCTCCTGCTCGAAAACGCCGAGGGTATTGGGATTGGTGACCATCAGGGCGGCGACATCTTCGTTCATCTGCGCGGCGAGTGCTGCCACGTCGACCATGCCGCGGTCGTTGGATTTCAAATTTTCTACCGCGTATCCGACACTGGCTGCGGTTGCGGGGTTGGTGCCGTGCGCGGAGTCTGGAATCAAAACTTTCTTGCGCGCGTTGCCTTTCGATTCGTGATACGCGCGGACCATGAGCAATCCGGTCATTTCTCCTTGTGCGCCGGCGGCGGGTTGCAGCGTGATCGCATCCATGCCGGTGATTTCGAGCAGGCAGTCGCTGAGCGTCTTCATGATTTGCAGAGCGCCCTGCGAAATTTTCTCGGCCTGGTACGGATGTCCGTTGGCTAAGCCTTCGACACGCGCGACGAATTCATTTACGCGCGGGTTGTACTTCATGGTGCAGGAGCCGAGCGGATACATGCCGAGATCGATGGCGTAATTCCAGGTGGAGAGACGCGTGAAGTGGCGGATGATTTCGATCTCGCTGACTTCGGGCATGTGGCCTAAATCTTTGCGCTCTTGCTTGCCGAGTAATTTCGCTGTGTCGACTTCCGGGACGTCGAGCGGGGGCAATTTCCACGCGGCTTTGCCGGGCGAGGATTTTTCGAAGATCAGGCCTTCGTTCTGACTGATGTGGCGCGTCGCTTTGCGTGTGATGTGCTTCATCGTGTCACCTCTTCCGGCTCGGCGTCTTTGGAGAGCACAGAGCGCTCGCTTTCGGCGACGAGACCGACGGCGGTGTCGATGGCGGATCGCGTGGTCAATTCGGTGCAGCACCAGAGCGCGGCGCGGCTCAGTTCGGGATAGAACTTTTTCAGCGGCAAGCCGCCGACGATTTTGTGTTCCAGCAAACGGGAGTTGATGGTGTACGGATCGTCCGTGGTTTCGACTACGAACTCGTTGAAGCGAGGCGCGCCTGCGAAGAGCACCTTCGCGTGCTTGCCGAACTGATCGGCGGCGTAGGCGGCTTTCGCCATGTTCTGCTTCGCGAGTTCGCGCAGGCCAACTTTGCCGTAGACGGTCATAAAGATGTTGACCATGAGCGCGACCAGTGCCTGATTGGTGCAGATGTTGGAGGTCGCTTTCTCGCGGCGGATGTGTTGCTCGCGAGTGGCCAGGGTCAGGACGAATCCGCGCTTTCCGTTTTTGTCGACGGTCTGGCCGGCGAGACGCCCTGGCATTTGCCGAACAAATTTTTCCTTGGTGGCGAGCACTCCACAGTACGGACCGCCGAAACCGACAGGCACTCCGAAGGACTGCGCCTCCATGGCGACGATGTCGGCTTGACGCGGCGGCTCGACGATGCCGAGGGATACGGCTTCGGCGATGGAGACGATTAGTAATGCTCCGCGTTTGTGCGCGATCTCGGCAATGGCTTCGACGTCTTCGATGGTGCCGAAGAAATTCGGGGATTGAATCAGCACGCAGGCCGTGTCGTCGGTGACGGCTTTTTCGAGTTCCTTCAAATTGATTTGGCCGGAGGTTGTGTATCCGACTAATTTTTGTGGAATCGCCTGATGGGTGGCGTAGGTGTGCAGCACCTCGCGATACTCGGGATGGAGGTTGCTGGCAATCACCGCCGACTGTCTTCCTGTGACGCGGACCGCCATCATGACGGCCTCGGCGGCTGCGGTTGAGCCGTCATACATCGAGGCATTGGCGAGATCCATGCCAGTGAGTTCCGAGATCATGGTCTGGAATTCGAAGATGGCTTGCAGCGTGCCCTGGGCGAATTCGGCCTGATAAGGCGTGTAGGAGGTGAGGAATTCGCCGCGCTGTACCAGCGCATCGATGACTACGGGCCGGTAGTGGAAGTAGGCTCCGGCTCCGAGAAAACTGGTATAGCCTTCGCCGTTGTCTTTGGCACGTTGTTTGAACCAGTCGACGATTTCGGACTCAGCCATTTGGCGCGGGATGGCGAGATCGCGAGCCAGACGGTATTCGGCTGGAATCGGCGAAAAAAGGTCATCCACGGAGCGAGTGCCGATGGCTTTCAGCATGGCGGCACGATCCGCGGGAGATTTAGGCAGATATCTCATAGGGAACTTTCCTTAGATGTCGTCACACGTCAAAAGGATTGGCGCATGGGGAGCCGCCCATGTGAGAGGTGAGATTTGAGATTGTAGAGGTAAAACATCTGGGGCTGGATTTTCAATCTGCAATCTGACCTCTGCAATTTTCTTAATGTCCGGCCTCTTCGCTTACAAACTTTTCGTAGTCGGCGGCCGAGAGCAGTGCGTTCATCTCGGCTGCATCTTTTGGCTTGATCTTGACCATCCAGGCGGCGTGCGCATCTTTATTCACTTGCTCGGGAGCGGTGGCTAGCGCGTCGTTCGTTGCCGTGACTGTGCCCGAGATGGGTGCGTATAAGTCGGACACGGCTTTCACCGACTCTACCGTGCCGAAGGTTTTTCCGGCGGTAATTTCAGCGCCTACCTTCGGCAACTCGACGAAGACGATGTCTCCAAGCGAATCTTGCGCGTGAGCGGTGATGCCGATGGTGCCGTCGGCGGTGATCCACTCGTGCTCTTTCGTATATTTACGGTCGGTCGGATAAGGCATCGGCTTTCTAGCTCCTGGCTGCTTAGGTGTTAACTTTTTTGGGGCGCTTGTAAAACGGCGCTGGGACTACGCGGGCATTTACGCCTTGTCCGCGGATTTCTACTTTTACTATTGTTCCGACCGCCGACTGGGCGGGAGGAACATAGGCCAGCGCGATGTTTTTTTTCAAGAATGGCGCTGGAGAACCGCTGGTGACATAGCCAATTTCATTTCCGTTCGCGTCGAGAACTTTGTAGCCGTCGCGGGCGATGCCGCGGTCGACCATCTCGAGGCCAACCAGAGTCTTCGTCAGGCCTGCTGTCTTCGCTTTTTCCAGGGCGGCGCGGCCGATGAAATCTGGCTTGTCCATCTTGCAGAAGCGATCCAGTCCGGCTTCCCAGACGTTGATGGTGTCGGAGATTTCGTGCCCGTAGAGAGACAGATTTCCTTCGAGGCGGAGGGTGTTGCGCGCGCCTAACCCGCAGGGGACGCAGCCGAATTCTTTGCCGGCGTCCAGAATTTCGTACCAGATGCGAGCGCTCGTTGCTTCATCGGACGGAATGTAGATTTCGAATCCGTCTTCAGCGGTGTAGCCGGTACGACCGAGCAGGATATTTTTCAGGCCTGACAGGCTGCCGCGCGTCACCCAGTAAAACTTCACTTTGCTGAGATCGGCGTCGGTCATCTTTTGGAGGACATCGACGGCTTTTGGACCCTGGATGGCGATCTGGGTGAAGTCATCGGAGAGATGCTCGACCTTGCAGTCAAAGTGGAGGGTATTGTCCCGCACCCAGTTGAAATCTTTCTCGCGCGTTCCGGCATTGATTACCAGCAGATATTCATTTTCGGTGAGGCGGTGGACGATGACATCGTCGACGAATGTTCCCTGGGGATAGAGCAAGGCGGAATACTGCGCCTGGCCGACGGCGAGCTTGGACGCGTCATTCATCGAAATGTGCTGCACCGCGGCCAGGGCTTCGCGCCCGGCGAGGCGGATATCGCCCATGTGGCTGACGTCGAAAATACCCGCGCCGCTGCGAACGGAGAGGTGCTCATTCACGATGCCACATCCGATGGAGGCGGGATATTCAACGGGCATGTCCCAGCCGTTGAACTCGACCATCTTCGCGCCCATCTGGCGATGGACGGCGTTGAGCGCGGTCTTGCGGATGACAGGGGCAGCTTCGACTACAGACAAGGAGAACCTCAGCAGTTGGAACTAATTAAGTTAACATCCGGGCGGGAATGGCAGCAAGGAAGGTGTCGGGGTTTCAGCGGTCAGCCATCAGCCATCAGGAAAAGCGGCTGAGGGCCTCCCTTTGCGTGACTTCCGTTATGTTTCTTGGGAGGCAGGGTTCGCACTAAACTTTTGCTATGTCGGCTAAACCTAGTACGAGCAAGATCGTCTGCGCCTTATGCGAGAGCGCTGAGGACAGCTGCGGGTGCGAGAAATATTGTGTTTATTGCCAGTCGCAGCTCGACGTTTGCCTTTGCGTCGACGGCCTTTATTATTGCGAATCCTGCCGCAAGGCCTGCGACTATAAAGCGGCGAACTAGGCACCAGCATCTACCAGCCAGCAGCCAATCGGCATTTGTTCGACGGCATCTGGCAAGAGTATAGTGAGCCTATGTCCGTACAATTGCCTCTCAAAGACATGACGATAAAGGAGAAGCTGGAGATATTGGAAGCTCTCTGGGAGGATTTGGCGCGGAGTGCTCAGTCCGTGAAATCGCCGGACTGGCACAAGAAGACGCTGGAGGAACGCAGCCAAAGATTGGCGCAGGGTACTGCCCGTTTCACCGATTGGGAGACGGCCAAGGCTGAGATTCGCAGCAAACTTCGGTGAAGATCAGGATTCTCGACGAAGCCAATCAAGATTTGATGGAGGGCTTCCGGTTCTACGAAAATCTGGACGAAGACTTAGGTTTATATTTTCTCGATTGTCTTTTTTCTGACATCGACTCGTTGCTACAATTCTTCGGAATCCATCCCATCGTGTTCGATTATCATCGGGCGCTTTCACGCCGGTTTCCCTTTGCTATTTACTACGAGGTTGAGGGTGATCTGATCCGTATTCTTGCGGTGTTGGACTGTCGTCGTAATCCGTCGTGGACCCGGAAGCGGCTGGGCGGCTAGCTGTCGGTTTTTTGGGCTCGAGAAGTTCTGCTGCCCTCGCCAGTCCCAGTTGGATATCCGCCTCGGCACTGGCGGCTTCAGTTGCTGCGAAGCCTGCCGCAAGGCTTGCGACTGCAAACCGGCGAACTAGGCACCAGCGCAAGAATCTCAACGTGTCGGCTTGTAATAAGGACTTATCTTCGCAACTTTTGCTAAGAACTGTTCTTCAAATAATCCCGTCAGAGGCGACGAATATCGCTGGACCACGTGACAATTCCCGCTTTTGGATCCTTCGATGAACCATTCCGTGCCGTCGAGAATAATCCAGCCCGGGGGATTCTCAACACGCGTAGGCAGAGTCCAAAAACCAATATCCGCGAGCACCGCGAACAGATCCGACTCTTCTTCCTGTGTTAGTTTTCGGACGTTCTTTTTCGGTTTGCCCCAACCGTAGCCTCCTTCGCCCTTCCAGACGCAGGTCAGGAGGTTAGCCGTGCCGTCCGAGTTGATGTCCACGCGAAGGAACACCGGGTGCACGAAAGTTGGTGCCCAGAGAAATCGATAGGTCTCGTGATCCGGGGCATGCGGGGGGCACAGGACAGGCTCTCCAATCTCGGCCAAGGGCTGCGAATATAACTTTGGATCGAAGGAGTCGTAAGCGCGAAAGTCCGATGCCTTTGGTGGCGCCACTTGCAGCTTTGTCTGTACCTCGGTTGTCTTTCCCTCAAAGACACTGATTCCAAATACCGTCTCATCTTTAAATCCTGGGCTCTTCGCACTCACCTGATAGGTGCCCGGTGGTACGCCTCGAAGCCACACAACACCAGTTGGAGTTGGAAGTCCAATTACAGAGGGTAAATCGACGATGTGAACCTCAGCCTCTGGAACCGAAGCGCCGGTGTTGTCGACGACAGAAACTCTTATAGAGCCGGGTTGTTGTCCTAGACATTTTTGTCCTAGACAAAGGGCCGAAAAGGCAACGCATTCCAGAAGCACGATGCGAGAGTTCTAGAAAAAGGGCACTCGGAGACCTCCCACTATGGATTCCTATTGGTCTCTAAATCACTACCGCTTCTTTATACTCGCCAAATACCTTGCGCATCGCGTCTGAGATTTCGCCGACGGTGGCGTTTGCTTCGACTGCCGCCAGTATGCGGGGCATCAGATTTTCTCCGGAGCGGGCTGTGTCTTCGACGGCGCGGATCGCGGATCGCCAGGGTTCGGCGTTTCGCTTCGCCCGCAACGCCTGCAAGCGTTCGACTTGTTTTGGTTCGAGGGCGGGGTCGATGCGCTGGATGGGCACCGCCTTCTCGTCTTCGCCTTGCATCTGGAAACGGTTCACGCCGACAACGATGGCTTCCTGGCGATCGACGGACTGTTGATATTCGTAGGCTGCGTTCTGAATTTCCTGCTGCACGTATCCACGCTCGATGGCTTTTAACATTCCGCCCATGGTCTCGATTTTTTCCAGATAGGCGTCGGCTCGCTTCTCGATTTCGTTGGTCAGGGACTCGATGTAATAGGAGCCCGCGAGCGGATCGACGGTTTGCGGCGCTCCGGATTCGAAGGCGATTACTTGTTGCGTGCGCAGCGCGATTCTCGCCGAAGCTTCGGTGGGCAAGGCCAGAGCCTCGTCGAATGAATTCGTATGCAGCGATTGCGTCCCGCCGAGAACGGCGGCCATGGCCTGGATCGCGGTGCGCACGATGTTGTTCTCCGGTTGCTGTGCGGTGAGCGTGGAACCGGCGGTTTGCGCGTGGAAGCGGAGCATCCACGATTTCGGACTCCTGGCTTTGAATCGCCCGCGCATGATCTTCGCCCACATGCGCCGGGCGGCGCGAAACTTTGCTACTTCTTCCAGGAAATTATTGTGGGCGTTGAAAAAAAACGAGAGCCTGGGCGCGAACTTGTCGACATCGAGTCCCGCGCGGATGGCGGCTTCGACATAGGCGATGCCGTTGCCGAGCGTGAAAGCGACTTCCTGCACGGCGGTCGATCCGGCCTCGCGCATGTGATAGCCGGAAATCGAAATTGTGTTCCACTCGGGCACGTGCTCATTCGACCAGGCGAAAACGTCGGTGATGATGCGCATCGCCTGTTGCGGCGGGTAGATATAAGTTCCGCGGGCGATATATTCCTTGAGCACGTCGTTCTGGACGGTGCCCGAAAGTTTGCGAATGTCTCTTCCCTGCCGGCGCGCGACGGCAACGTATAACGCCAGCAGAATGGACGCTGTGGCATTGATGGTCATCGATGTTGAAATCGCGGTGAGGTCAATGCCGTCGAAGAGGCGCTGCATGTCTTCGATGGAATCGATGGCCACACCGACTTTGCCGACTTCTCCCATGGCGAGGGGGTTGTCGGAATCAAGGCCGATCTGAGTTGGCAGATCAAAAGCGACCGAGAGGCCTGTCGTTCCGTTCGCCAGCAAATACTTGTACCGCTTGTTCGATTCCTCGGCATCCCCCATGCCGGCGTATTGGCGCATGGTCCAGAGGCGGCCGCGGTACATGGTGGCTTGCACGCCGCGGGTGTAGGGGAAGTCGCCGGGGTAGCCTAGGTCGCGATCGTAATCCCATCGCGCGAGATCGGCCGGCGTGTAGAGAGGGCGTACTGGTATGCCAGAAGACGTGTGCTCGACCGGTGAGCTGGTTGCCGGATTTGGGGAGGATTCGGGGGTCTTCACGTTGGTCATAGGGCAGCTTTTAGCCGTCAGCCATCAGCCTTCAGGTAGATCAAACCCAAAATCAAACCTGACATCAGATCTGACTTCAACTCTTTATTTTTCTTTTTACTCGCCAGAACGAACTGAGTCCGAACCAGGCGAACGTCAGGGTGAAGCAAACGGCTAGCACTACTCTTCCGGGGCCGATGGCGTGGTTCGACTGGTATTTTGCGTACTCGCGCATCCCGGCGACGACTCCGATGGTAGCGATGACCAGGAATACCAGCCCGGTGACTTCCAACCAGAGTTGGTGGAGCACACGCGCGAAGTGTTGGCCGGTGGCGCGCATGCCGGCCATGAGCGCTGCGCCTACTCGACTACGCTCCAGCAGATTGGCGGCCGCGCTGTAGAACAACTTGAATTTTTTTATCCACTGGCCGAGGATCATTTGCCGCTCACCGTCAGTCGATTTTAGCAGCGCAGGGGGGTACAATGACGGCAGGCGCTGTTGCACATGCGTGCGACTTTCTCTCATGAGTGGCGTCTAATTGCAGGGGGACTCGTGGATCAGCACCTGAACCAACTCATGAAAGAACTTGGCGAAGCGATCAACGAGTCGCTTTCGGATTCTGAATCGATCGCCGAAGTCTTTTCTCGGATTCGAGCAGGCGGCTACGACATTTTGCTGGTTCTTGAAGCCACCATCGGGGTGAGCAAGCAAGGCGAAACCGGGAGCGACAAGACATCCCTGGTCTCGACGCTCAGCACCAATCCGGATCTCAAAATCAGCGATCAGGATTTGAAGTTCCTGAAGTCGCTCCGCATTAAGCTTGACGCGGAAGACGAAGATTAGCCTTCGTTCAAGACTCACCTCAGCCAAGAGTTGCCTCAGCGAGGCAATTCGTCCGCTGGCAGCTTATTCAGCGGTGGAGCAGGCACCGCTTGCACATAGCGGGTTAGCACCGACGCCAGCGTCTCGAATTCAGTGGTCACGATGTTCAGGTGATTGCCAGGCACGACCTCGACCGCGATCTCTTTCGACAGATTCGTCCAAACTTCTCGCGGATCGCCAGGGAAGAACGTCTTCTCGGCGGTGGTCACGAAGTTGATCTTGCCGGGATAAAACCTCGGCCGGTAGTTCGCATAGGCAGCGTAGGCTCTCTCGCTGACGCGCCGAAGCGCAGCCCATTCGGAAGACAAACTCGACGTCTCCCCGCCGCCTTCGGAATGATTCAGAGCTTTCGCCACCTGCAGGCGATGTTTGAGGCCCTTGGTGAAGTAAGTGAACGCTTCAGGCAGCGACGAATCGAACATGTGCCGCGCGTGAATTCTGGTTCGTCTCGCGATCAAACGGGCTCGTAATGCGGCGGGCATAAAACGCGGATGCGGATAGGCATCAAGCATCACCAGAAGCGCGACACCCTTGCCATTCTCCAACAGGCGCTGCGCCATTTCTAAGGCCACCAATCCGCCGAAGGAATAACCGATCAGAATGTAGGGATCCTGGGGATCAATCTCATGGAGCGTGTTGAGGTAGAACCCGGCCATATCCTCAACAGAGTCGAATGGATCCTCTTTGCCGTCCAGACCCTTGGCCTGGATTCCGTAAACGGGGCGTTCGGTTTGAATATGTTTTGCAAGTTCGGAGACTTGCACCGTTCCGCTTAGTCCATGTGCAATGAAGATCGCGGGCTTCTCCAGTCCAGCCTTAAGCTGCAGAAAGGGCGAGAAGCGGAGCGGCGTGGACATTTACCGCCATGCTAGCTGGAGTTGGCTGGCGAGCACAGGGAACTTTGGTCACTGGGGTGGCCGGATTTAGGGCAAAATCTTCCGATTCGGCCACCCGATTTTCCCTTCCAGAAATAGGAAAAAGCTTGCAGATGGGGTCTTGCAGTCTGTTACGATGAATTTTTCCCCGACTAAGTCACCCCTTAGCAGCATCTTAAGGGGGTAAAGCCTTCGCCGAAAATGGCCTTCGGCGTGCACTTCGGAGGCAAGGAGTGATCGTCCTTCAGACCCAGCGGTTTTCGGAACGCCGGTTGGATTGACCCACTTCTTAGGCAAGTGCGAGCAGATCGTTCCATAGAGGTGCCGAAAATGGACTCCCAGGCTACACAATTGACCCTCGGACTTCTTCCTGAGTCACGCAACCGGTTCGGAAGATTCATTGTCAGTTACGGCGTGCAGTCGGTGGTGTGCGTGTTGCTCATCATTTACGGCGTCATGAATCCCGATGTGCTGGAGCCGCGGGATCGCGATTACCATTTTGTCTCGCTGGTCGACACTCCGCCTCCGGTTCCGCAAGCTCCGGCGCCCGTCAGGCATTTTGCGATTCCGGTTCCTAAGCCGCAGGTTGTGGAGCCGGTAGAGCCGCGGCCAGAGGCAATGCGAGTGCCTCAGGAGATAGTGAAGAAAAAGCCTCCGGTGGTTGAAGAACAGGCGCCTAAGGTTACTCTGGCGGCTAAGAAAGACATTTTGCCGGATGTGAAACCAGCCATCCCACGGGCACCGGTGAAGACCAACGTATTTTCGAACGGAAGCTCGGCGACGCCTACCATGGCAGCGGCGCCTTCGAAGGTGCAGACAGGCGGTTTTGGCGATCCCAACGGCATGCCCAAGCAGGACACCAATGGGCATCCTATAACCATTGCGCAGGCAGGCTCGTATAGCATGCCCGACGGCCCGGGCTACGGCAATGGCACGGGCGGCTCCAAGGGCGCGCGCGGTGTGGTTGCGAGCAGTGGCTTTGGCAATGGCGTTGCCACCGGACAAGGTTCTGGCATATCCGCTGCACGCGGCACGGTTCGTCAGAGCGGGTTCGGAGACGCCGACGTGGTTACCGCCTCGGCCAAGCCCAAGACCAGCGAGGCCGTCGTGAAGACGTTGCCGGTCGAGATTACTTTTAAGCCGCGTCCGGTCTATACCGACGAAGGACGCAATCTCAAAATCGAAGGCGAAGTTCTGCTGGATGTTGTCTTTTCGGCCAATGGGCAAATTAAGATCATGAAGGTGGTGCGGGGTCTTGGCCACGGCCTGGACGAATCCGCGATGCACGCGGCGGAGAAGATTCAGTTCAAGCCGGCTTTGCGGGACGGGCATCCGGCTGACTTCGAGGCGGTATTGCACATTGAGTTTCAATTGGCATCATAAGTCCAGCATCATTAGTCCAGCACCGGACAGGCACATAGTAGAATGAATTACACGAAAATGCTGCGCCCCCCATTAGCAGTTCTCACGCTCTCCCTGGTCTTGAGTGGTGTAACTCTTCTTGCACAGACTACGCCGACTGAGACCGCGCCAGCACAAACTGCTCCAGCACAAGCAACGCCAGCACAAGTTGCTCCAGCACAGACGGCGCCGAGCCAAACTGACGCCACCCAGGCTGCGCCTGCACAGACTGCACCTGCTCCGGCCACAGGTGCCGATACTGTCCCGGCCCAGACTGCGCCTGCGTCAGCAATGCCCGCAGCCGCTGCGCCAGTGGCTACCTCCGCCTCTGCTGCTGAACCGAAGCTTGCGACCCGCGACGCCAACACTCAACAGGCGACGGCTAATGCGGCCAGCTTTGATCAAGTTATCGACAGGGCGATCGAGCGCGAGCATTTTTTCATGGCCAAGATGAAAGTGCTGCATCCGCTGGTCGAGACTTATCTCCAGAACCTGAAAGAGGATAAAGACCTCGGCGCGCCTATCCCGGTGAGTGATGTGTATTTCCTGGGCCGGTTGGATATGAGCGATGGGACCGATGACCGTGCCTTTACTTCGCCGACGACTGCCGGGCTCGGCAAGCGCATGATCAGCAAGTTGAGCAACGTTTATTCCATGAAGTTTCTGCCGCTGGGTTTCGCGCAGATGGTGATTCTCGATCAGGATTTTCAGCGCCGGTATTATGACTTCACTTTTGTTCGCCGCGAGTTTCTGGGCGAAGTGCGCTGCATTGTGATGGATGTTGCTCCGAAGAAAGATGCCGGCAAAGGACGCTTCCTGGGCCGTATTTGGATTGAAGATCAGGATTACAACATTGTCCGCTTCAACGGCACTTACTTCCCGCATCCACGAGCCAGTTATTACCTGCACTTTGACAGCTGGCGCCAGAACATGCGTCCCGGCGAGTGGCTGCCTTCCCTGATCTATTCCGAGGAATCCGATCTCAAATATCGTATCGGTCAGACGCTCAATTACAAGGCGCAAACGCGGCTCTGGGGTTACAACCTGAAAGACCTTCGCCGCAACTCGGAATTCACCGAGATCACGGTGGATGCTCCCCAGTCGGTGCAGGACCAGAGCCAGAAAGCGCAAGACGCTTCGCCGATCGAAGCGCAGCGCCAATGGGAACGTCAGGCTGAAATCAACGTGCTGGATCGCCTGCAACAAATCGGACTGCTGGCTCCGGAAGGCGAGCTCGACAAGGTATTGCAGACCGTCGTTAACAACATGATGGTCACCAACAATCTCGACATTCAACCCGATGTCAGGTGCCGCGTGCTGATGACCACGCCGCTCGAGTCTTTCACTATCGGGCACACAATTGTCGTGAGCCGGGGCATGATTGACGTGCTGCCGGACGAAGCGTCGCTGGCTATGATTCTGACGCACGAACTGTCGCATATTGTGCTTGGCCATCATCTCAATACCAAGCTGGCCTTCAACGACCGGATGTTTTTCCCGGATGAGCGCACCTTCGAGCGGATGGATTTCGCGCGCGATCGCGGCGAAGAAGAGGCCGCCGACAAGAAAGCTATCGAGCTGCTGAATAACTCGCCTTACAAAGACAAGCTAGCTAACGCGGGCTTGTTCCTAAAAGCAGTTCAGTCGCGTGCTCCATCGTTGAAGAATCTGATCCGCGCTCACCTTGGCGACAGCTTGCTGAACGGCGACGCCACCAAAATGTCTTCGCTGATGACGAACTCACCGCAATTCGATCCGAAGAAAGCCAATCAGGTGGCAGCGCTTCCGCTCGGCGGACGGGTCAAGATCGAGCCCTGGAACGATCAGCTGGAATTGATCAAGACGAAGCCGGTGTCGATTACGACGGCAGCGGAGAAGATGCCGTTTGAAGTCACGCCGTTCTTCCCGTTCCTGACCAGGTTAGGCACGGTTGCTCCGGATAAGGCGGCACCGGTGCCAGAGAAGACCGCAGCGGCGCCCTCGGGACAATAAGAATCGCGGGCGGCTTTTTCCGCAGCCTGTTTGGCGATACCGCAGCCCTGGCACAATCAACTGCCGCTTTACTTTAGGGCAGTTGCCGTTGAGTGCGTGCGAAGCAAAACCCAACGCGCACGTTCGCGCAGACTTTCGCAACCCAAGCTGAATTGATTTCGCGGAGAGGTTACTGCGGGAGAGAATTGGGGAGTATTTCGGACAACCGAGGCAGAGCAGCAGGACTCGCGAGCGAGATTCCTGCTACTGCGCCATTTGGCTGCCGACCTGCGAGAACACGTTGTTCGCGTTGCCGCCGATCAGTCTAACGGTTCCAATCACAATGACCAGAATCACGGCGAGCATCACCGCGTATTCAGCTACGTCCTGGCCACTCTCTTCCTGCCACAGTTGACGCATTGTTTTAATCATATTTCCCCCAATCAACGATCAGCCCCAAGATACACAACTGCATGAAACGGTTAGCCGTCGTATGAATGTAAAGGTATCGTAAATCTAGCATTCGACCCAATAGCACGCGAGTGACCGGGTATAGCACGATAGTGCCATATCTCAGGTATTCCACTTAGTCCGCGACAAGATCGCGCTAAACCACACATAACGATATAGTTACACTATTGTTTTCAACGGCAATCCCTGGTTGACGGCAAACAGCGCCAGCTCCAAGCGCGTGGACACACCGAGTTTGTCGAAAATATTGCTGAGATGGTGCTTGACGGTATCTTCACTGATTTTGAAATATTCGGCGATTTCCCGGTTCGCGTAGCCTGCCACCACGGCTGAAACGATTTCCAGTTCGCGCGGCGTGAGGCCGAATTTCTTCTGCTTGGTTTCTTCGTTCGTGCTCTGCATCAGGTTGCGGAGGTACTGCACGAGGTTTGAAACGCTGTCGCGCCCTACCCAGTATTCGCCGGCCATGACGGCATGAATGCTCTTGAGCAAGAGCTGGGTGGCGGAGTCTTTTAAGACAACGCCGCGCGCTCCCAACTGCAGTGCCTCGACGACCTGGCGTTTCTCGGCTGCTGCCGTCAGCAGGATGATGCGCACCATGCCTGCGCCGCCGGGGCGCGTGTTTAACTCGCGAAGGGCGTCTAATCCGGTGTGGTGGGGCATGGCCAGATCGAGCAGGAGAATATCGGGCTTAATCTCCATCGCCAGTTTCACCGCCTCGACGCCGTCGCAGGCTTCGCCCACAACTTTCATATCGCCTTCCGCTTCCAGCAGGCGACGCAAGCCATCGCGGAAAATAGGATGATCGTCGGCAATCACGATGCGTATGGGATGAGTGTGTTTATCCATGATGGGAGTATCAGCATTCAATCGATCCGTATTCAGCCGGTCGTGAGTCAACCGGTCCGCAGCTAATTTATCCATGACTGCCCTTTCTTGCAGGGGGCACCCTGACTTCCAGGCGAGCGCCATGCCCGGGAGTCGATTCTATCGTGAGTTCGCCCGCCAGCAGCCGGACACGTTCGTGAATCACCGCCGGCCCTTTGCCGCTGGTCTCCAGTTCCGCGTCCGACATGGTTCCCGCGAAAGAAAATCCCTTGCCGTCGTCCTCAACCGTGAGCTGGAGATTTCCCGAGCGCTGCGCCAAGCGCACCAGCACGTGATGAGCGCCACTATGCTTGCGCACGTTGACGAGGCTCTCCTGCACAATGCGCGCCAGTTCGCGACATCCCTTCTGCGCCAGGTCGATACGCTCGAGTTCACTGACAAATTCGGCGGCGATTCCGGTCTCGCGCCGGAAGCGTTCCACGGTATCGGAAATGAAACCGAGCAACCGATCGGCATTCACCTCGAACGACTTCATCGCCTGCATGAGTTCGCGCAATTTCAAAACTTCTTCGCGCAGCAATCTCTGGATTCTTCCCAGCTCCGCGTTCACGACCGGCACCTGCGGTCCCGACTTACGGCGCAACACATCGATCTGCATTTCGACCGCGATCAACGATTGAATCGCGCCATCGTGGAGCTCGCGAGCGAACCGTGACCGCTCCAATGCTCCCGCCCGCTCGCGCAAGCGCCTCATCAGATACACGTTGTAGATGGCAGGAGCTACCTGTTGCGCGAACTCCTGTAGAAAGCGTAATTCCTCTTCGGGATCCCCCATCATCTGGGGATCGAACAGAAAGACGCGGCCCGACCACTCGGTGCCGAACAGCAATGCCACGGAAACGACAGCGTCAAACTTATCGACCTTGGCAAGTGCGTCGAGAAATCGAGTGTCGACGTCGCGTATGCGAGTTCCCTCGCGGTCCACGCAAACCGTGCTAAAGCCTTTGCCATTGCCGTTGCGAGAAGCGTAGATGCCGTCGGCTGGTGAGTCGAAGAGATAGACTTTTTCGCTATCGGGTGGAGCCTCACGCCAGCGCAATGATTCGGCACCCTCGGGGCCGCGCTTGACCTCGGCAAGGAACACGCGATAGCTGTTCGACTCCTGCGATGCGCTGAGCACCCGGGACGCGCCATAGATGCTAGTGACTTCCCCAAGAATCTGCTGCATGGTTCCGGTCAAACCTGCTTCTATACGGGTAGAACTCAACACGCGGGTGATGACGGCGCGCTCGGCCCGCACTTTCTTCTGGTTCTCGGACATGTAGCCCAGCAAAAATCCGAGCACAATCAGATACACCGAACTCATAAAAAGTTGCTGCGGATCCAACTCCCGTATGCTCAGGCCCAGGCGGGGCAAGTGGACGGTGTGCAGCCATCGGTCTACGACGGGTTCCATTCCTGCTCGAACCGCGTAGGCTTCCAATTCCAAAAGTCCGACGGCGATGGCTGCGGTGCCAACCGTTTCCCATAGACCCCAGCGATAGGCTGCGGCGGCCATGACGAATACAAAGAATAGAAAGAAGGGGCCGTGCTGTGCAGTCGCAAACATCGAGATCAGCACCGGCCACAGGATATCGGCTCCGTGAACAACCAGCCGAAAAGCCGTTGTCGATTGCGGGCGGAACCGGACCAGCAAGAGCACCACGACCGCGTTCGCGAAATACACAATCAACAACCAATACAGCCAGCGCGAGTAGACAAAGCCACGCGCCGGCTCCATCCAAAGGGTGAGCACCGCGACGATGACGAGCGCCACCCGCGCCGTCGCCAGCCAGCGCTCGGTGCGCCGGATTTCGCCCGAACTGAGCGGCGCCCGGAAGCGCCATAGATCACGGTATCGAGGGATCATCCAGGACAAGGGGAGTCTCGTGGTTAAAACCGAAATCGAGAGTTAATTCCTGAGCTAATCAAGAAGTCAGGTCAATAAGGTTAAGGCCCTTATTCTAAAGGCAATCTCGGCTAAACTCCATGAGCTTCTTGCTCCACAAGCCTGCTTTCGAAATGATCGAGCGGAACTTACTCTGGTAATCCCTTTTGCCTCACTTCAGGCTCTAGAATGGGAGTTGGGGTGGTTTGCCTTGGCCGCACTCACTAAACTCTGGATTTCTCTCCTGGTCGTCCTGGTTCTCGCCCAGGTGGCGGTGTCTCTGTTCATGTCCAGAGGCGGGGCCCTGATGGTTGTCACCGACCTCATCCAGGGCGCTTTAATGCTGGTGGCGACATTGGCGTTTCTGCCGAATTTATCGCGGGAGCGATCCCCCACTCTTCATATCCAACTGTTCTGGATCCTGATGACGGTGGGCATGCTCTTCTGGCTCACCTATCAGGGGATGTGGAACTACTTCGAGGTCTGGAAGCGAGTGGAGGTACCCGATCCGTTCCTGGGGGACATCGTATTGTTCCTGCATCTTGTGCCGATGATTGCCGCGCTCGCCGTACTTCCGCACTTGCGGGAAGACGAGCGCGATGAACGCATTCGAATGCTCGACTTCACGCTTCTGCTCACCTGGTGGGTATTCGTCTACGTGTATGCCGTGATCCCGTGGCAGACCGTGCATGTCGATGAAACGCAATACATCGCCAATTTTAACTTTGCTTATCTCACGGAAAAGCTGGTTCTGCTGGTAGCGCTCGCTGTCATTGCATACACGGCTCACGGCGGATGGCGTCAGCTCTACGCACAGTTGCTCGGAGCCAGCGCGCTGTACGCCTCAAGCTCTTATGTAGCCAATTGGGCGATCGGCCACAAGATCTATTACAGCGGCAGCGTCTACGATATCCCGCTGACCTTCGCCACGGCCTGGATGGCCGCCGTTCCTTTGCTCGCGCTGCGTCTCGATCTTTCCGATTCCAAACCGTCGCAGCCCTTGCTCGGCATATGGGCCACACGCCTGAGTATGCTGGCTCTGTTCAGCCTGCTCTGGGCCGCGCTGCACTCTGAACTCGATTCGACCATTCCGCCGGAAGTGAAGGACTTCCGTATTACGGTGAGTCTGCTCACCTTGCTGGTGATGGGGGTGGTTGTCTTCTGGCGGCAACGTCTGCTGCGTACCGAACTATCCCTGCTGCTGGAGAGATCCCGGCGATCGTTCGACGACCTGAAGTCTCTGCAAGCAAAACTGATCCAATCCGAGAAGCTGGCGTCGCTTGGCCAATTGGTGGGCGGAGCCGCGCACGAGATCAACAATCCCCTCACCGCCATGCTTGGATATTCGGAACTACTCAGCGCGTCCAACCTGCCGGCCGAGGAACAAACCCAGGCGGAACAAATAGGGGCGCAAGTCCGTCGCACTACTACGCTGGTTGCGAGCCTGCTGACTTTTGCCCGGCAGGCTCCGGCCCAGTTGTCGAAAGTAGACATTAACTCCGTAGTGCAAACGGCGGTTCGTCTGCTCGGTCCCCAACTCGAAGCGCAGGAAAGCTCAGTGCGCCTTGATCTCTCTCCCACGGTGCCGCTGGTGCTGGCTGACGCCAACCAGATTCTTCATGTCTGCGTTCACCTGGCGGGACAGATCAGCGCCCATCTCAACCGCGAAACCAACTCCACCTTGTTTGTTTCAACACACAAGCAGGACAAAATGGTTTGGGTGGACTTTTCCTCTTACGATCCCGTTTCGCAGCCATTGTCGTTCCCGTTGCCGCTTAATTCCGAGGGGGGAGACAAGCCTTCTACCCTTTCGCTAAGCGCCTGCTGCCGCATTGTCGAAGAACACGGTGGCCGACTGTTGCGGCCTTCGACTCCTTACCGTCCCGCTTTTCGCATGGAGCTGCAACCCGCGAAGAGTCCCAGCCGTTCGTCGTACGCCTCGAGCAACAGGGCCGCGGTGCGTGGGGCTTCTTAGCGCTCTCGAAACTACGAAGCCTTGAAACCGGGCTCGACGGTTCTTTTCAACTGTCCGCAAGCCGCGAAGATATCGCGTCCGCGTGGCCTTCGAATGAATGCCGGGACCCCGGCCGCGACTAGAATTCGCTGGAACGCCAATACCCGCTCTTGCTCCGGCGCCTGGTAGGGCAACTCAGCCCCAGGATTCATGGCGATCAGATTGATTTTTGCGCGGATGCCGCGCACCAATTCCACCACTTCGCGCGCCTGCTCCGCAGCATCGTTCACGCCCGACAGAAGGACGTATTCAAAAGTGAGGCGTTCGCGCGGCCGCAACGGGAACTCTCGCGCCGCTTTCATTAGTTCGTCCAGGTTCCATTTGCGGTTCAGCGGCATGACTTCGCCGCGCAGCTTGTCGTTCGATCCGTTCAGCGAAATAGCGAGCTTGGGACGCAACGCCTCCTGCCCGAAATCACGAATCCTCGGCACAATCCCGGCAGTCGATACTGTCATCCGTGACGCCGGAACGCCGACGCCCTCCGCCAGCAAAGCAGCCGCCTTGATGAAATTGTCGTAATTCAGGAACGGTTCGCCCATGCCCATGAACACGATGTTGACGCGTTGCAAAGGCGGCGCGACTCCTTGATCCCGGAGCACAGCGACGATCTGGCCAACGATTTCTCCCGCCTCCAAGTTCCGCTTTACGCCGAGTAATGCCGTGAAACAGAATTTGCAACCTACGGCGCAGCCCACCTGACTCGAAACGCAGATCGTCGCCCGGCGAGCGTATGGTGACGGGACTTTGCCCAATCTGGCGGGACGGAGTCCGGCCACCGCGCTTTCGGCGGAATTCCCTGCTTCCATCTCATCGCCGGCTTCGCTGCCGTCGCCGCTTTCTCCGTCGTCGCCCTCGGGCATCCAGACCGTCTCCACGGTCTCGCCGTCGGATAGCTCCACCAGATAGCGCACTGTGCCGTCGGTCGAA
This sequence comes from uncultured Acidobacteriaceae bacterium, assembly GCA_963807725.1. GTDB lineage: Bacteria > Acidobacteriota > Terriglobia > Terriglobales > Acidobacteriaceae > Acidiflorens. Next base: position 227,654 of record CAWECL010000006.1, on the reverse strand, counting down.
ACGAACTTGCGAGCGATCTGCGGAAGGCCAACGATCCAGCCTTCATCGGCCAGGCGAGCCCGATATTCGAGCGGGAGGGTTGACACCTGATCCAGCCGGTCAATCTTTTGGGTGTACAGAGCATCAAATAGTTGTTGACCACGGTAGGCAGGCTGCGCCGACTCCAGGGCAAGGTTCGTAAGTTCCTGCAAACTAAGTCCCAACAACGAATTTGATCGCTGGCGTGGCATTTGTGTGGTTGGCGGCGTACTCGCCGCCCGCTGAAGCCTATAAGTTAGTGATGCAAGAATGTGCCGCAAGTCTAACAAACATAAGATCGAAACTGAGTCCGACCCGGTGATTTCTAACGATGGCCTCAGATTATGGGAGAATAGTAACAGCGACCCTGCCACTTGTATTCATACCTGGTTGTAGCCGCGATCATTAAAGTTGAACATCAAAGTTGAACATCAAAGTTGAACATCGAAATCGAAAGTCGAAATTCATTCTCAAAGAAATCTGGTAGCGAATTTAAATGGTAAAGGAAACGCGCAGCATTCGTCGTCAGGTCTTGCCGAACGGCTTGACCGTCATCACCGAGCAAATGTCACACATACGCTCCGTCTCCATCGGTATCTGGCTGAAGTCCGGCTCCCGCGACGAAGGTTCTGAATTCAACGGCATCTCCCACTTTATCGAACACATGGTCTTTAAGGGCACCGAGACGCGCTCGGCGGAAGCGATTGCGCGCCAGGTCGATTCGATCGGCGGCAATATGGACGCCTTCACAGCGAAGGAATGCATCTGCTTCAATATCAAAGTTCTCGATGAGCATCTTCCGCTCGCGATGGACGTGCTCAGCGATCTAGTGCTTCATCCGGTATTCGATGCGGGGGACATCGCGAAGGAACGCGGCGTGATCCTTGAAGAAATAAAAATGGATCAGGACAATCCGGACTACCTGGTTCACGAAATCTTCACGCAGAGTTTCTGGAAAGACCACTCTTTGGGTTTGCCGATTCTGGGGACGCGGGAGACGGTGAAGAAATTCGAGCGGCCCGTAGTTTCACGTTTCTATGGTCACCATTTTGCTCCCGGCAATCTTATCGTCAGCGCGGCCGGAAACCTGGACCACGAAAATTTTGTAGCCCTGGTGGCGAAACATTTCGAGCATGTGAAGCCGGCCAAGAACGGGCTACACTCGCCCGCTCCGAAAACCTTTTCGCGCATCAACCTGCGCAACAAGAAGTCGCTGGAGCAGGTTCAGATTTGCATTGGCGTCCCGTCGCATCCGATGGCGCATGAACGCCGCTACGCTTCCTACATTCTGAACACGCTACTTGGTGGCGGGATGAGTTCGCGTCTGTTTCAGAATATCCGCGAGCGCCAGGGCCTTGCCTATTCCATCTATAGCGACTTGAATCCTTACCGGGATACCGGCTCGATGTGCGTGTATGCCGGCACGTCGCGGGAGTCGGCGATCAAGGTGGTGGAGTGCGTGATTGAGGAGTTCCGCAAACTGAAAAAGACACCTGTGCCGGAAGAAGAGTTACGCCGCTCGAAAGATCAGCTCAAGGGCAGCCTGATGCTGTCGCTGGAATCCTCGACCGCCCGCATGTCGAACCTAGCCCGCCAGGAGATGTACTACGACCACTTCTACGGATTGGACGAGCTCATCGAACGCATTGAAGCTGTCACCGTAGAAGATCTGACACAAACTGCCGAGGAATTCTTCCGCACTGAGCAGATAGCGGTCACGATTCTGGGCAACCTGACCGGTTTGAAGCTCAACCGCGACCAGTTGGCCTGCTAAGAAGGTTCATGCAGAGACGGGTGTGCTGGCCTGTCTGGACGGGGCATAGCCCCGTCACCACACGAACTCCCCAGTTGCGCGTGATATCCTTCCCGATCCAATCGAAACGGATCGCCAATGTCTTTGCGGATCGTGGGCTTCATTCTGGCCGCTGTGCTCCTGGTCAGCTACCGACTCAATAAACCGCGCCCGAGCGGTGACGCATCCGAGCGCTGGAATCTCTCCATCTTATTTCTCGCAAGCGCCCTGACGCTGTTCGCAGAACTCGCTCTGATCCGATGGATCGGGACGGAAGTCCGAGTCTTCGCCTATGTAAAGAATCTGGCACTCCTGCTGTGCTTTTTAGGCTTTGGACTGGGCTGCGCTTTGGCCCGCCAACGTCCGCGGTGGCGAACAGCAGCGACCGCGCTGCTTGGGTTGATCTTGATTGTGCGTCTGCCCTGGCGCGGGCCGCAGATCATGGAGGGCCTCTCGCAGTCTCTCGGCGCGGCGCAGGATATCGAAATATGGGGCACCGGCACTCATCACGACACAATCGGGTTTCTGCTGGCTGTGGCGGTGACCGTTATCCTGCTCTTACTGATCACTTATATTTTCATTCCCATCGGACAGACCGTAAGCCGGCAGATCGAACTCGCCCCGCGCGCTCTTTACGGCTATTCGTGGAATCTAGCCGGGAGTCTGGCAGGCATCCTGGCATTTTTTGCGGTGTCTTGGGCAGCGCTACCTCCAGCGCTATGGTTCGCCGTTGTTCTGGCAGGGATGGCCTTATTGCAATCCGCCCGCGACGACAGAATCCGGGTTGCCGCCGCAGTTGTGCCGATCGTGTTTCTTCTTGCCGACCCTTCCACCCCGCAACATTACAACCTGTGGACCACATACCAGCAGATCGAGGTTGAGGACAGAAATTTTGCCAGCGGTGAACTTCTCGACACCCTGATTCGCGTCAATCACACCGGTTATCAAATCGTTGTGAATCTCTCGCACGACTTTCTGGCTCGGCACCCCCAATTGTTGAAGGAAGCACCGGACGAGAACCCCTACAATCTGCCCTTCCGATTCGCGCCACCAAGGCCGCGCGTTCTGATCGTCGGCTCGGGAACTGGAAACGACGTTGCTGCGGCTCTGCGCCATGACAGCCAGACCGTGGATGCCGTAGAAATCGATCCAAAAATTCTCGATATAGGACGCCGTCATCACCCCGAGTACCCGTACAGTGATCCCCGCGTTTCCGCCCATCTCACAGACGCTCGCGCATTCATGAAGCGATCCACCGCCCGTTACGATCTCATCCTTTTTGGGCTGCTCGATTCCCACACGCAGCTCTCCGACTATGCCAACATGCGCCTCGACAACTTCGTTTACACCGAAGAGTCTTTCCGCGAGGCGCGAGCTCTCCTTGCTCCCGACGGTGTCCTCTTCATCAAATTCCAAATCAATCATTCATTTGTGGCGCAACGCCTGTTCGAGATGCTCACTGACACGTTCGGGAAGTCTCCCGTGGTCTTTTTCGCGCCGTCCAGCTACACAGTGCCCGCGACGTGCTTTGTCATCTCACCTTCCAGACAGGTCGAGGTAAGCCTCAACGCTGATTCTCGATTGAATCAGTTTGTAACCGGCGAACGGCGCACTTTCTCCGACCAACCGCGCGTTGCCATCACCACCGACGATTGGCCTTATCTTTATCATCAGGGACACTGGATCCCGGGTATCTTTTATCTGCTTAGTGCATTGGTTATCGTACTCGCCGGAGTTTTCTATTTGCAGATTCCGGAAGCGCGGAGCCGCGTTCCGTCGCTTTTCTTCTTCAGCATGGGCGCGGGATTTCTCTTGCTGGAAACACAAGTCGTCAGCCGATTAGCGCTGTATTTCGGGACCACATGGCAAGTCAACGGTATTGTGATTGCCGCGATTCTCTCCGCGTTGCTGCTGGCCAACTTCGTCATCGAAAAACAAAAGTCCGCATGGCCCCGCGCTTGGACTGTGATCGGAATTCTGGCCGGTATCGCCTGCGCCTACGTGGTGCCCTTCGCCCGCATCCCCGGATCGGCAGCGCTGGTCGGGACGTTCGCTGCGTTCGTTTTTGCGATCCCAGTTTTCTTCGCCGGTCTGTTGTTCGCTTCTGAATTTCGCAGGGCGGACTCTCCCGCAGCGGCTCTGGGCGCGAACATGCTCGGTGCGGTGGTCGGCGGACTGCTCGAAAACCTGTCTTTAATTGTGGGAATGAAAGCTTTGCTGGTGGTGGCCGCAGTGCTGTATTCACTGGCCGCCATCGGACTTCGCGGGCTTCCGCTAGAAAAGAAGAACGCGGCCAGCGGTTAGCTCTTCACGTTAGTTCTTCACGTTCAGCTCTTCGCGTTTTTTTCTTCACGTTTTTTCTTCACCAGCGCAGCCCAATGGTTACCGGCATGACGATGGTCTTGCCATCGCTCTGATATGCGCGATGATAACGGTATTCGAGGAAGAGCTTGGAATTATGCAGATGGTTGAGAGGATATGTGATTCCTCCTCCGAAGTTGAAACCGCCGGCATCCTTGGTGTTGGACGACATGACCTGGCCGGGGAGAATATTGCCGAAGATGTCGCGCTGAATATCCCACCATCTCCATGCCGGCTGATAAACGGTTCCAGCCGCCAAGACCCGGCTCGGGATTGAAACGCTGCGCCGATAAAAACCTACGCCGAAAATTCCGTATGCGTTTAATTTGCCAAGATGGCGGGGAACGTTAACGACACCATCCACGCTGATCGACTGCATGCTTCCGCTTTGGTTTTCGAGCGACTGCTGGTTTTTCACGCTGTCGCGGAATCCGAGGTTGTAGTACATGTATTCGACATCAGCACCGAACATGCGGGTGAAGTTGATTCCGCCTGCCACCGTCCCCTGAACGGAGTTCCCGACGTAGCTGGCCACATCGTCTTTGCCAATGCCAAATGGGCCGCCGATGCTGTACGTGAAGCGATTGAAACTCGCTGACCCCGAATTCTCCTGCGCCGAGGCTGATGCGATCAGTCCACAAACCGCCAGCAACAAAAATATCTTCTTACTCAATCTCTAATTCTCCTGTTTCGTAGAACTGCCGTTCGAGCGAAGCAAACCCGCAGCTTTCCTGCTTCTTCCAAGGTAGCTGTTTTTTGAATTAGATGCGTCCCCGGAAAACGAAAGCGGCTTTTTTCCGGACGCTCATTTTCCCGAGCCTCAGTGCCCCGAGGCCGTCCCCGACGTGTGCTGGAACTTCTTGAAGAATACCGGCCAGTACTCGCGGAGCAGGTTTCCGCCGGCCCGGGTGGCAATGTCGATGCCATACCGCATAAAGGTGTCTCCAACTGTGCGGTTGCGGTCCGGCTGGTACACGTTCACCAAACCCTCCCCCAGGGCGGGCCCAATCAACCCTTGGAAGTTCGCTACATCGCGCCCGTCGTCGTTGCGCGTGACAAACACCCGCTGTACAGAGTATTTCACGGCGTAGCCGAAGCTTGGATTAACCGTTGGATAGAAACGCGGATCCTCGTGCAGCGCTGACGCCAACACGAAAGTTCCGAAGAATTCGCCGGACGCGTTGCTTCCCATGGATGACCCGAAGCGCTTGGCGTATGCGTCCCAACCTTGCCCCCATCCCGTCGGTGAATTGTCTGCCTGGCTCACTGCGGCGCCGAGTATTGACCAGGTTATGGCGTGCAAGGAGATACTGTTGTCCACAAACAATTCAAATTTCTGGCCGGTGGAAAGTTTCCCGGTGCCGACGGCGAGGTCCGGAAAGAAAATGGACTTCTGCTGGAGCGAGTTATAGACAGCCACGGGCGGAATTTTCGACGGAGCATTCGGAGTCTGGTCGGCCGGCGGTGGGGTCGTCTGCGTGGGGGTCGAGGGCGAGGGTTTCGTCGTGTCCTGGGCAAATGCCTGAGTGGTCGAAGCGAAAGCCAGCGCTCCGAGAAGAATCAATGCACACAATGGTGATCGCACGGAGCGTGCCTGATGGGAACGCTTCAGGGGTAGCGCTCCAGAGATAAGAATTCCTTGGCGAATTAGCATCGGTAGAGATTACTCAATCGCAGCGCTAAGGGCAATCGCTTAAACATCAAATTTCGAGTTTTGAGAGCCGATCGTGTGGTGGCCGCGCATCCCGCAGTGTGCCGCCTACGTATAATCGTGATGAACTTGAAAGCGAAATGCCGCGGTGAAAAAGGATTTTCAAGCGAAACGCTTGCCTGCTCACCCACGGAACCCGAAGCCGTCTAAGCCACCACAGCCGCACGCTAAGGCAAAATAAAGGTTGCTCACCAAGACAAGCTCTCTACGCCTGTTATTGCTGCTGGTGTGCGCCTCCGCTCGTATCGCGGTTGCCCAACCGCCCGAATTCACGACTATCCGCATTCCGCGGGTCGCAAGTCCGCCCAAACTTGAGGACTTCCTCAGCATGGGGCCGTCGCCGGCCTGGCAAGGAAAACTCGCGGTGGCAAAAGGCTTCCGCCAGCGCGTACCCAGCGACGGGGCGCCGGTGACCGAACGAACCGAGGCCTACTTCGGTTACGACGACAAGAACCTCTATGCGATTTTCGTCTGCTTCGACAGCGACCCCCGGCAGGTGCGAGCCCGCATGTCTCGACGCGAGGACGTTTTCGATGACGACTTTGTTGAACTGATGCTCGACACTTTCAACGACCACCGCCGCGCCTACGCCTTCTTTTCCAGTCCTCTGGGCGTGCAGGCCGACGCTTTGTGGACTGAGGGCCCGGACCCGGACGCGAACTTCGACTTTTCGTTCGACACCGTGTGGAATTCTGCCGGACGAGTGACGGATCGCGGCTATGTCACCTGGATGGCGATTCCCTTCCGCAGCCTGCGATTCGCTTCGAGCGATCCGCAGACCTGGGGCATTCTGCTGGCGCGCGACATTCCTCGTAAGAATGAGAAAGCTTTCTGGCCGCAATATTCCAGCCGAATTCTGGGAAGGCTAAACCAGACGGGCCAAGCGACGGGCATGGAACAGATTTCGCCCGGCCGCAACATTCAGCTTATCCCCTACGGTATTTTGCGATCGTACAAGGAAATTAACCAGACCGATCCCGAGGATGTGTTCTTTTCTCAGCGAGAGTTGTTCGGCCAAATCGGGCTGGACGCGAAGGTTGTGATCAAAGACAAGTTCGTCTTCGACGCGACTATCAATCCGGATTTCAGCCAGATCGAATCCGACCAGCCGCAGATCACGGTGAACCAGCGTTTCGAAGTTTTCTTCCCGGAGACGCGTCCGTTTTTTCAGGAAAACGCAAATTTTTTTCAGACACCGATTAATCTTGTTTTCACGCGCCGTATCGTCGACCCGAAATGGGGGATGCGCCTGACTGGCAAAGATGGTCCCTGGGCCGTCGGATTTCTGGTGGCGGATACCGATTCGCCGGGAGAAGAAGTGGACTCGAACAATCCGATCTACCAGCAGCACGCACTTTTTGCGGTGGGGCGCGTTAGCCGCGACATCGGCAATCAATCGTCAATCGGAGTGCTTTACGCTGATCGCGAGGTCAACGGATTCTTCAACCGGGTGGGGAGCGTCGACGGCCGCTTTAAGATCAACGATAACTGGGCCTTGAACGCGCAGGCCGTGTTCAGCGCAACGATCAATCCGGACGATGACCTTTACAACCAATTCAACACGACCGGCGGATATCAGTTCGGTAACGCTGAAGAGGCGGTGTTGCAGCGGGACGGCCTCAAGCTGCATTACTTCGCGGACTACTCCGACCGCAGCCCCAATTTTCGTACGCTGACCGGATTCGATCAGCAGCAGGATATCCGCAATCTATATCAGCGTCTGCAATACACTTTTCGTCCAGAAGGCAAGCATCTGATTTCCTGGGGGCCGATGTTTGAGACCTACGGGACATACGACCACGAAGGAAATCACATCAACGAGGGTTACATCCCTTCGCTGCGCGTGGAATTAATCGGGCAAACTTTCTTGACGGCTCTTTATGCCGCAGAGATGGAACGCCTGCGCCCGCAAGATTTCGACACACTCACGGACATTCAGAAATACGTTCGCCACACGACGGAGTTCAGGTTCGAAACGAACTTTTTGCGCAAAGCTTCGTTCTCGGCTGATTATCGCTTCGGCACACGAGTAAATTACGACGCGCCCTATGTGCAGGAGCTGCCGCAGTTCCCAATCACTCCGTTTCTTGCGCGACGCAACAGCGCTAATGTGAATATCACCGTCCGCCCGAGCCGCGCTCTGAAGATCGACAACACTTACATCATGTTCCGGCTGCACGCCCTGGACGGCCCGTTCGGCGCCATGAACAATCACATCGTGCGCAGCAAGTGGAATTACCAGTTCACGAAAGAGCTATCGTTCCGCTTCATCGGGGAGTACAACACGGTGCTGGCGAATCCGTATTTCACTTCGTTGCAGACCACCAAGAATTTCAATGCCGACTTTCTGCTCACTTATCTTGTGCATCCCAGCACCGCGGTATATGTGGGCTACAACAGCAATCTGGAGAACGTCCTGTTTCCGCTAGGCACGGATGTGAATGGCGATTTGTTGCACAATCCGGGCGGACCGCTGGTCAACGACGGGAAGAATTTCTTCGTAAAGGCGTCTTATCTTTATCGCTTTTAACGGCATCGCTTCTAGCGGTGCTGCTAACGGCGAATCGCGGCTATGGCTTGCCCATCAGTTCCAGAATCGCCGCCATCTCGACTTCCATTCCGGTCTTAAGACTCGGCTCGCGGTCAGGCGCGAAATAAGGAGAATGCGGGCCTGGCAGGGGCTCGCCGGCCTTTTTTGCCGCGGCGTATTTTTCGGGATTCACTGCGCCGAGTTCGAGCATGACGCTGGGAATTCCAGCAAAGCGATACTCGGCGAAGTCGTCGCTCGCCATCATCGGACGTCCGAGCACGACGTTCGGATCTCCCATGACCTGTTTGAGCCGATCGGCGATACGCGCGGTGGTGGCAGGATCGTTGTAAACCGCTCCCACGCCTTCGACGTGTTCGATCAACGGTTTTTTGGGAGCACCCGCAGCCTCCGCTTCGGCGTTGGCGATGCGCTCGATCGACGCCAGCAGGTGATTGCGAACATCATCTTTATATGAACGCACGGTCAGGCCCATCACTACTTCGTCGGGAATGATGTTGTTTTTGGTGCCGCCGTGGATTGTGCCGACGGTGATCACCGCGGGATCCTGCGGATCGATCTTCCCGCGACACAATCGTCTGCCAGCTCACAATCATTCGCGCCGCCATCACGATCGGATCGATCGTCTCCTGGGGCGCCGATCCGTGGCCGCCGACGCCGTACACGGTGACGGTTACGGAGTCAGCATTTGAGGCGCTGAAACCGGGCGTGTAGGCTACTTTGCCGGCGGGAAGCGTGTTGCTGTCGTGCACGGCGAATGCGAAATCCGGCTTCGGAAAACGAGTGAACAGGCCTTCTTTGATCATGGCCTTCGCGCCGCCGATGCGTTCTTCGGCGGGCTGGCCAACATAAATAAAAGTTCCATGCCAGCGGTCTTTGTTCTGTGCCAGCAGAGCTGCGGTGCCAATGCCGACCGCCATGTGGAGATCGTGCCCACAGGCATGCATCACCGGCACTTCAACGCCGCGATCATCGTGCGTGGTGACATGGCTGGCGTAAGGCAAGGCCAGTTTTTTCAGGAACCGGCAAAGCATCGAGTTCGGCGCGGAGCATGACCACCGGGCCGGCTCCGTTCTTGAGAACTCCGACTACACCTGTGCCGCCGAAATTCGTTGTGACGTCGTATCCGAGCTTGCGAAGCTGGCTGGCAATCTTCGCGGCAGTCTTCTCTTCGTGAAAAGAAAGCTCTGGATTGCTATGCAGATCGAGATAGAGCGCTTCGACTTGGGGATAGACGGCATCGATCTGCGTGGATGGAGTGTGCCAGGGTTCGGCCGCCTCTGAGGTTACAGAGAACGACGCGACGGATAACGAGGTCAGGAGGAGCAGAAGGTGTTTCATATTTTGGATGACGGCATTAGAACATAAACGCCGGGGTGAAGGCGTTCGAGGGGTTGCGAAAGGGCACACCCCGGGAGGAATAAGCTTTCCGGTCGCGGAAGACACAAGGTCCCTCCACTGCGCTTGGCTTCGCCTGCGCTTCGGTCGGGATGACAGGATTGGGAGAGCGGGGCTTAGCCCCGCCACCACGCGAGAGATTGTTACTGCGAAACTATTGTGCAGCGGGAACGGCGCAGTGCTGCTCAAACGCTGCTTTCAGGTCGGCAGCAATGCTAGCAGCATCGCGGGTTTCGATCTGATGGCGATGCATCATGTAAATCGGCTTGCCGTCACGCAAAATTGCAATCGACGGCGACGACGGCGGATATCCCGTGAAATAGGCACGCGCGCGGGCAGTTGCTTCCATGTCCTGTCCGGCGAATACGGTCGCGATTTTTGCGGGCTTGGTCGCATTCTGCAAGGCGAGACGAACAGCGGGACGCATGCGGCCGGCGGCGCATCCGCAGATCGAATTCACGACCACCATGGTCGTGCCGGTTTCTTTTTGTACAAAGCGATCTACGTCGGCAGCGCTGCGTAATTCTTCAATACCTAGGCGCGTGAGTTCTTCGCGCATGGGGACCACCATAATTTCTGGATACATGGATTCTCCTGTTTCAAACTCGTGCAACATTGAAAGCTGCTTATATCAACTATAGAGTGAATTTAGCCTTATGACGATTCAAGAAGAGATTCCGCTGGCGCCGCTGACCACTCTGCGAGTGGGCGGCAAGGCGCGCTACTTTGCGGAATTGAAGCGAGAGGACGAGGTTCGGGAGGCCGTCCAGTTCGCGAAAAGCCGTGAGCTGCCGATCTTTATTCTCGGCGGAGGAAGCAATCTGGTCGTCGCCGACTCTGGCTGGCCTGGACTGGTGCTGCGAATCGCGATCGGCGGAATTACGACTCCTGCGACTGACGCTGCGGGGAACGCCGTGCTTTTCAGCGTGGGCGCTGGCGTGGACTGGGATGACTTCGTGGCGCAAGCCGTCGTACAAAATTGCGCAGGGATCGAATGTTTGAGTGGCATTCCTGGCAGCGTTGGAGGCACGCCCGTGCAAAATGTCGGCGCCTATGGGCAGGAAGTATCGGACACTGTCGAATCGGTGCGCGTATTCGATTTAAAGGATGACCGAATCGTGGTGCTGCCGAAGCCGGCGTGCGGATTCCGCTACCGCTCGAGCATCTTCAACACCACCGAACGTGGACGATACATCATCCTGCGGGTGAATTACCGGTTGAAGCGGGGCGGCGCTCCGAGTTTGAAGTATGCCGACCTGCAGAAGTATTTCGCCGAAAAAAAGACGCCGTCGCTAGCCGAAGTACGCGAGGCGGTGCGCGAGATCAGGCGAAGCAAGGGAATGCTGATTGTCCCCGGAGACGAGGATTGCCGCAGCGCGGGGTCGTTCTTTAAGAATCCGATTCTCAGCGAGGCAGCTTTCAAAGAGCTGGCGGCGCGGGCGACTGTGAAGGGACTTGAGATTCCGAGCTACCCGAGTCTGGATGCACAGCACAAGATTTCGGCGGCGTGGCTGGTGGAGCATTCAGGTTTTTCTAAGGGATATGAGATGGGAGCCGCCGGGATATCACACAAGCATGCTTTGGCGTTGATCAATCGCGGAGAGGCGAAAGCAAGCGACATGATTTCGCTGAAAGATCAAATTCAAAACGGTGTGCAGGAAGCTTGGGGGATTCGGCTGGAGGCGGAACCGGTGTTGGTGGGGTTTGACGAGAAAAAGTGAGCAGGGGCGGCGCATCCCGAGGCCGCGGAACATCCATGCCGGCCCAGAAGTGTCCGCTACTTCGGAATCCGCCCTGGTGATTCTTCGGCAATTTCCCGGGCGCGCTTGAATATCCGATGGAACATGTCTTTGGTCAGCTTACCGGTCTGCGTGTTCTGATTTGAGGGATGGTACGAGGCCAGCAGAACGCGTCCGTCGGGCATGGCGTATTCGGCGCCGTGACGGAAATCGTATCCTCTTTTGTTGGCGATTGAGTTTTTTGCGCAGCAAGATAATTGAGATAGGCTTCGAATCCGATTCTTCCCAGGGCTACGATCACCCGTAGATTTTTCAATCCTTCCAGCTCGCGTTCGAGAAATGGGGCGCAGTTGGCTAACTCCTCGGGCAGGGGCTTGTTGTCGGGCGGAGCGCAGCGAGCGGCGGCGGTGATGTAGAGATCGGTGAGGACCTGGCCATCGTCGCGAGCGGTCGCGGTCGGGAGGCTGGCAAATCCCGTTTCGTAGAGCACCGGATACATGAACTTGCCGGATGCGTCTCCGGTAAAGGGACGGCCGGTGCGATTGGAACCATGCGCGCCGGGAGCGAGTCCGAGAACAAGCACGCGCGCGTTCCAGTCGCCGAAGCCGGGAACGGGCTTTCCCCAATAGTCATGATCGAGGTAAGCGCGGCGCTTCTCGCGCGCGATGCGCTCGCGATATTCGACGAGACGTGGACAGCGCGTGCAAGCGATGACTTCGGCATTCAGAACCGTGAGCCATTTTGGGACGGGCATTCTTTCTTGATTGTATTCGGACGAGTCCGAAACCATTCCCGCTGTTACAGCAATGACAACTGCAACATCGACTTCACGAGCGACGATTAGTTCAACTTCAACAACAAACGCAACGGCAACGGACAGGAGTGTCCGCTCCACACTCGTTAACAGTTACTTTAGTGGGTAGCAAATCACCCTCCGCCGTTTGACGTTGCTCTTCGTGTGTCTTTACACTCAGGGTTGCGGTGGAAGATATTGCAGCCGAGCAATTCTCTCTGGACTCGTCTGCCGCAGCCGCACTGGAAAGGTAATTGTGAGCCCCACTGAAACAAAAGAAGACGCTGCTCAAGAAGGTCCGGGCAGCAGCACCAAGCGCGAAATCGCAGTCGAGATTCCGGTCGCGGACGTCAATCGACAGACCGAATCGCTGATCCAGAAATATCAGAAGGTAGCGCGCATTCCCGGCTTCCGCCGCGGACACGTTCCGGCGTCGATCATCCGCCAGCGTTTCTCGGAAGAAATTAAAACCGATATGGTCGAAGCGCTTATTCCGCGCTTTTTCCGCCAGGAAGCGGAGCGACTGAGTCTGCATCCGATATCGCAGCCGAGAGTCACTGATCTGCATTTGCACGATGGCGAACCGCTGCGCTTCAAAGCCGCGTTCGAAGTGCTCCCGGAAATCAAACTACAAGGCTATAAGGAACTGCGCGCCGACAAGCCGGAGATCGAAGTTTCAGAGGCTGACGTAGAAAAAGCGATATCCGATCTGCGCGAACGGCAGGCAACTTTTAATCCGATTGAAGGGCGACCCTTGGCCGATGGTGATTATGCTCAGGTTTCGCTCGACGGCGTTCCCAAGCCTGGCGCCGCCGGGACAGCGCCAGCCGACGGACAGCCCGTCCACATGGATGAAGTGCTGGTCGAAGTCGCAGGCGGCAACACCATGCCGGAGTTTACCGAACATCTGCGTGGGGCGAACCCCGGCGACGAGCGCACCTTTGATGTGAGCTATCCGGAGGATACGCAGGACAAGCGGCTCGCGGGTAAGACATTGACGTACACGGTGAAGGTGCAGGCGATCAAGCAAAAGAGCTTGCCCGAACTGAATGACGAATTTGCCAAGTCGCTCGGCGAATTCCAGACCATCGATGACATTCGCAAGACGATCCGGGAACAGATGGAGGCCGAGCGCAAGCACGAAGCGCAACATGCCGCCAAAGAAAAGCTGGTAGGCGAACTGATCGAGCGCAACGAGTTCGAGGTTCCCGAATCGCTGGTGGACCAGCAGATCGACATACGCCTCGAGCGCGGACTGCGGGCGCTGGCTGCACAGGGACTGACGGCCGAGCAGATGAAGAAAATGGATTTGAATCGCCTTCGCGCGGGACAGCGCGATCAGGCGGTGCATGATGTGAAGGCTGCTCTGCTGCTGGAAAGAGTGGCGGACGAAGAAAATATTCAGGTCAGTGACGAAGAACTGAATCGCGAACTGGAAGCGCTGGCCCGGCAGTCAAAACAGACGTCCGAAGCGGTGCGTGCTCGTTTGACACAGGAGGGGGGCCTCGATAGGATGAGAAACAGAATCCGCAACGAGAAAACCCTCGAATTTTTGTATCAACAGTCTGCGTGATTATGTCGCGGACCTTCGATCCTCCCCTGAGAACTAAAGCCGAGAGCTACCGAAGACAGGGCAGGAGTATGGAAAGGTGAACGTGAATTTCGATTCAAGTTCGAGTGAGAGATCCAGTTCCAAGGAAGGACAGCTGATGCTCGTACCAATGGTGATTGAGTCAACCGGACGCGGCGAACGCGCCTATGACATTTACTCCCGCCTGCTCCGGGACAACATCATCTTTATTGGCACTCCGATTGATGACAACATCGCCAACCTGGTCATCGCGCAAATGCTTTTTCTGGCGCAGGAAGATCCGGAGAAAGACATTCAGCTTTACATCAACTCGCCGGGCGGATCGATCACCGCGGGCATGGCGATCTACGACACCATGCAATATGTAAAGAACGACGTGACCACGATCTGCATCGGCCAAGCCGCGTCCATGGCGGCGTTGCTGTTGTCAGCCGGACAAGCTAAGAAACGCCTGGCGCTGCCGAATTCGCGCATTCTGATCCACCAGCCGTCCATGGGTGGACTTTCCGGCCAGGCGACCGATATTGATATACATGCGCGCGAAATTCTGCGCATGCGCGAGATTACTAATCAGTTACTGGCCAAGCACAGCGGCCAGAAGCTGGATAAAGTGGAGAAAGACGTGGAACGCGACTTCATCATGAATTCGCAGCAGGCCAAGGAATACGGAATCATCGACGATATCATCTACAAGACGAGATAGAGATATTATCGACAATTCGTGACAGTGATTCGTGACGAGGCTCTGGCAGAAGATCGCACGAAGCAGCGCGGGTAGGTAGAAAAGGAGTACGAGCGAGTGAAAACCAGATCGGGTTCGGAAGAGATGTTGCGTTGCTCGTTCTGCCACAAGTCGCAGGACGCAGTAGCGAAACTGATCTCATCGCCGAGCGACTATCCCCGTGCATATATCTGCGACGAGTGCGTAGCGGTTTGCAATTCAATTCTTGAAGACGACCGCAGCGCAACTCCGTCGGCCGCAGTTCCCAACCAACTGCCCAAGCCGCAAGAAGTAAAAACGTTCCTCGACGAGTACGTTATCGGCCAGGAGCAAACCAAGAAGAAGCTCGCGGTTGCGGTCTACAACCACTACAAGCGCATTTATATGAATCGCCAGCGCACCGGCGATGGCGTCGAGCTGACCAAATCGAACATCCTGCTGATTGGGCCGACTGGTACGGGCAAAACGCTGCTGGCGCAGACTTTGGCTCGGATGCTGGACGTTCCGTTTGCCATCGTCGATGCGACCACGCTGACCGAAGCCGGTTACGTGGGCGAAGACGTCGAAAACATCATTCTTAAGCTGCTGCAGGCGGCCGAAGGCGATGTGAGTCGTACGCAGACCGGCATCATCTATATAGATGAGATTGACAAGATCGGACGCAAGGACGAGAACCCCTCGATTACGCGCGACGTATCAGGCGAGGGCGTCCAGCAAGCGCTGCTGAAGATTCTCGAAGGTACGATTGCCAACGTTCCCCCGCAGGGTGGACGCAAGCATCCTCACCAGGAATTTACTCCGGTCGATACCACGAACATCCTCTTTATTTGCGGCGGAGCGTTCGTTGGACTGGAGAAGATTATCGGCCGCCGGGTGGGCAAAAAAGCCCTTGGTTTCCGTACCGGGGCGGAAGAAGAAAACGAGCAGACCGTAGCGTCTTCCAAGCGTAACTTCGAGCTGGTTTCGGAAGCGCAGCCGGAAGATCTGATCAAGTTCGGCCTGATCCCCGAATTTGTCGGCCGCTTGCCCGTTATGGGCGTGCTGCAGCAACTGGACGAAAACGCGCTGGTTGAGATTCTGACGCGTCCGAAGAACGCGATCGTGAAACAGTATCAACGCCTGTTCGAGTTTGAGAATGTGCGGCTGAAATTCAGCGACGATGCTAACCGGGCGATTGCCCGCCAGGCGATGGCGAGGAAAGTCGGCGCCCGCGGTTTGCGCATGATTCTGGAAGAGCTGATGCTGGAATTGATGTATAGTCTGCCCAGCCAGAAGAAGGTAAAAGAGTTTGAAGTGACCCGCGAGATGGTGGAAAAACGCAACGTCTCGCTGGCGATGATCGAGAAAGCAGCAAGTTAGATCGAGTTCTGGCGCCGCAGAAGACGCGACGCCAGAACCTACGTGACCCCAAACGGCCAGAGACGGGAGACTGAGTGTCGAACCCTAAAGAAAAGTTCGAGAGCAAGAAACTTCCCATGATGCCCATCCGCGACGTGGTCATCTTTCCTTACATGATGACTCCGTTTGTAGTGGGCCGGGAATCGAGCGTCCGTGCGCTCGAAGAAGCTCTGGCCAGCGATAAAAAGATTTTTCTTGCCACTCAGCATGACGCCTCGATCGACGAACCCAAGGCGGGAGACATTTTCCAAGTTGGGACCATCGTCAACATTGTCCAAAGCCTCAAACTGCCTGACGGAAATATTAAAGTTCTGGTCGAAGGCATCGAACGCGGCAAGATTCTGCAGGTCATTGAAACCGACGGCTACCTGCAGGCCACGGTGCGGGTTGCGCGTTATACCACGGAGACGACCGCGCCCATCGAAACCGGAATGCAACGCGTTACCAGCCTGTTTGAACAATATGTAAAGCTCTGCCAGTCGTTGAATTACGAGACCATGATTGCGGCCGTGCGCATGGAAGATCCGGCGAAACTGACCGACACCATCGCCGCCAATCTGCAGCTTTCGATCGAAGAGAAGCAGGGACTGCTCGAAATCTTCGATCCCGCCGAACGCCTGAACCGGATCGGCGACGTGCTCGATGTGGAAATCGAAAAACTCAACATGGATCGTACCATCCAGTCGCGCGTAAAGCGGCAGATGGAAAAAGCGCAGAAAGAGTACTACCTCAACGAAAAGATCAAAGCGATACAGAAAGAACTGGGCCGGGGCGAGAAGAGCGAATTCGACGAACTGAAGAAAAAAGTCGAAGCCGCCGGCATGCCGAAGGAAGTTCACGACAAGGCGATCCAGGAACTCAAAAAGCTGGAAGCGATGCCGCCCATGTCGGCTGAGTCGACCGTATCGCGCAACTATCTCGACTGGCTCTTGGCCGTGCCGTGGAAGAAGCGGTCGAAAGAAATCCGCAACATTTCGCGCGCCGAGAAGATCCTGAACGAAGATCACTACGGCCTGGAAAAAATCAAAGAGCGCATTCTCGAATTTCTGGCGGTTCGCCAGTTGGTGAAAAATCCCAAGGGCTCGATTCTTTGCTTTGTCGGACCTCCGGGCGTGGGCAAGACGTCGCTGGGAATGTCGATTGCCAAGGCCACGGGCCGAAAGTTCGTCCGCATGTCGCTCGGCGGCGTGCGCGATGAAGCGGAAATTCGCGGCCATCGCCGCACTTACATCGGCGCCCTGCCGGGCCAGATCATTCAGATGATGAAAAAGGCCGGCACCAAGAATCCGGTGTTCATGCTCGACGAAGTTGACAAGATGTCGATGGACTTCCGAGGCGATCCCTCAGCGGCGCTGCTCGAAGTTCTCGATCCCGAACAAAATTTCATGTTCGTCGATCACTATCTTGACGTCGAATACGATCTGTCGCAGGTATTTTTCGTGGCCACCGCCAACGTGATGCACACCATTCCTCCTGCGCTGCAGGATCGCATGGAAGTGATCCGTCTGCACGGCTATACGGAACCGGAAAAAGTTGAGATCGCGAAACAGTTTCTGGTCAAAAAGCAGATGCTGCAGGCCGGGCTGACCGAGAAAAATGTGCAGTTTTCCGACGAAGCCATCCGCCAGATCATTCGTGGCTTTACCCGCGAAGCGGGAGTCCGCAACCTGGAGCGCGAGATCGGCAACGTCTGCCGCAAGGTTGCGCGCAAGGTAGTCAAAGAAGGGCTCGATTACTCGGCGACAGTTGACCCGGAAAAGATTGGCGATTATCTCGGCGTCCTTAAGTTCCGAGACACTATAGCCCACGAAAAAAGCGAAATCGGCCTGGTCACGGGACTGGCATGGACCGAAGTCGGCGGCTCGATTTTAAGTACGGAAGCCACCGTGGTCGACGGCAAGGGCAAGCTCACCTTAACCGGCAAGCTTGGCGACGTGATGCAGGAATCGGCACAAGCAGCGATGTCCTACATACGTTCGCGAGCGGCCCGCCTCGGTCTGTCGCGCGACTTCTACCGTAACCTTGATATTCACGTGCACGTACCGGAAGGCGCGATTCCAAAAGATGGCCCCTCCGCCGGCATCACCATCGCGACCGCCCTCGCCAGCGCATTGAGCCGGATTCCGGTTCGCCGCGATTTGGCGATGACCGGAGAAATCACGCTGCGCGGCAAAGTTCTTCCCATCGGTGGATTGAAAGAAAAACTCCTAGCCGCCCATCGCGCCGGACTATTCGAAGTGATTCTGCCGCAGGAAAACGAAAAAGACGTGGCCGAGGTTCCAGAAAACCTGCGCACGGCCATGAAACTTCACTTCGTGGACAACATGGACCAGGTTCTGGCCGTTGCCCTCGAAGGCCCGCTACCGCAGATGCCGTCGGAAGTCGACACCATGGCTCCCATCGCGACGCCGCCGACGGGGGAGATTCCCACGGCACGACAGTAGCTCTGGCTTAGCTCGAGCGCAGACATCAAGCCCGCCTGGTTGGCGGGCTTTTCTGTCGATGGATGCGGCGCTAAAATATCGTGATGGAGCCGGAATCTAACGCCCGCTTCGGATTTAGTTTGAGAGGGTCAGCCGGTCTAATCGTCGCGATCCTCGTGGTAGCGATCCTGCTGATCATGTTTCCCGCCTACCGGTGGTTTTTCCTGATCAGCGTACTCATCGGCCTGATCATCGCGGGCACTCTCACGCTGTGGTACAGGACGCACCCCGTTAAAGAACAAGACGTGCATCCGAAACGCCCTCTCGGCCTTCGATAGAGTCTCGCGAAAAAGAATTTCCCGCCGCACTTGCCACACCCAGCCCAAACACTAGAAACTATCCCATGCGAGTTCTGTCCCGATTTCTGCTTTCAGCGAGCGACTTGAACCACTTCCCTCCCCCTGGAGTGCCGGAGATCGCTTTCCTCGGCCGATCCAACGTCGGGAAATCGAGCGTGATCAATTCGCTGATCGGCACGAAACTCGCCCGCACCAGCAACACTCCCGGACGCACTCGCAGCATTAACTTTTATGAGATCCGCCGCGCCGGGCAGCCCAAGCCCGAACTACTTTTCGCCGATCTACCCGGTTACGGTTACGCCAAAGTGTCCCGCGAAATCTCCTCTGATTGGGCTCGCTTCGTCGATCCTTACCTGCATCAACGATCGACTCTGGCGCTGTGCCTGGCGCTTGTCGACTCGAATATTCCTCCGCAGGAAAGCGATGCGCAGTTGCTTGAATTCCTCGCCACGAAAGGACGCCCCTACGTGGTTGTGGCCACCAAGTGCGACCGCTTGTCGGGCAACCGTCTGCAGCAGGCAATCCGCACGCTTGGAGAAGCCTATGCAGGCGCGCCGATCATCGCGTTTTCCTCCAAGAGCGGGACCGGCAAAGAAGAACTATGGCAAGCGATTCGCGATTCGCTGGCCAATTTTCCGGCAGCCTAAAGTTCTTCCGCATTTTGCCGATTCCAGCTAGAGCAGTTTTTTGGGTGGAGAAGTTCCTTGGATTCAGAGACCTATTCCGCGTGGCCCGGCTCGCTCTCGGAATCCGAGGGTGACGATAGCAGCGTTAATTACCTTCGCCGGCTGCGAGGCAACCCGTCCGGAGGCGCACGCACCGAGGCGGGACCCAACGTGATCTGGAGAGAACGCCGCCAAAGTCCGCGCCTTCGCTGCTCAGGAAGCGTCGAGTTCCGCGCCGCTGGCAACGAGGCTCGGCTGTGGGGGACCCTTACCGATATCAGCCTCCACGGATGCTATGTGGAGATGAACTCCACTTTCCCGGTTCAGACCAAAGCCGACCTGATTCTCAAGTCCTGCGGCATCCGGATCCAGGTTCCGGGCACGGTTCGCACTTCCTATCCATCGCTGGGCATGGGTATTTGCTTCGACGAGATCGAACCGAAGCAGGCTGTGGAACTCAAGCGCCTGCTGGCTGCGCTAGCCGAGCGCAGCGGCCTTTCCAGTCCCGCATCGGCCGGCGAGAAGAACGCGAAGGTGTCTCCGCTGGCAGTGGACTCGATGACGATTCTCAGTGAAATTACGGAGTTCTTTCAGAAAAAAACGCATCTCTCGCGCGAAGAATTCCAACAGATCGTCAGACGTGCCAGACGCCTTTAAGCAACCCGTTACTCTCGTGACCTCGCCCACGGTGCCCGCGCGCCGATCGATCCGCTATCATAGAAAAAGTTGAAAATGTACGGCGAATCTATATGGCTAAATACTTAATAACAGGCGCTGCCGGATTTATCGGATCTTCGCTGGTGCGGGCTCTGCTGGAGCGTGGAGATCAGGTGCGCGGCATCGACAATTTTGCCACGGGCAGACGCGAGAACCTGACCGAAGTGGCAAACCGCATCGACTTCCGCGAAGCCGACCTGCTCGATCTGGAGGCCATGCACAAAGCCTGCGAAGGCATCGATTACGTGCTGCATCAAGCGGCGATTCCGTCGGTTCCCAAATCCGTAATTGACCCCATCGGCAGCAACCGCGCCAACGTTGACGGAACCGTCAACGTTCTCGTCGCCGCGCGTGACGCGAAGGTGAAGCGCGTCGTCTATGCCGCCTCATCCTCGGCTTATGGCGATACTCCGACCCTGCCCAAGCACGAGGCCATGACTCCGAACCCGATCTCGCCCTACGCCGTAGCCAAGCTGGCGAGCGAGCTTTACATGATTTCTTTTTTTCGCTGCTACGGCCTCGAAACCGTATGCCTGCGTTACTTCAACATCTTCGGACCTCGGCAGGACCCATCGTCTCCCTATTCCGGCGTGCTCGCAAAATTCAGCATGCAGATGCTCCGCGGAGAACAACCCACGATTTTCGGCGACGGCGAAACCAGTCGCGACTTTACCTTTATCGACAATGCAGTCTCTGCGAACCTACTGGCCTGTTCTGCTCCCGCCGCCGAGTGTGCGGGACGCGTTTTCAACTGCGCCACCGGACGCCGGGTCACGCTGAATGAAACCTTCGAAGCTCTCAAACTCCTGACCGGATACAAGGGCAGCGTCAAATACTCTCCAGAGCGCAGCGGAGACATCAAACATTCGCTGGCCGACATCAGCGCGGCGCAAAACAATCTGGGCTACAAGGTTCTGGTAAATTTTGAAGATGGTCTGAAGCGGACCGTCGAGTGGTACAAGAGCCAGGCTCAGCCCGTGGGAGCGTGAGCGCTCTCACACTCCTTTTGTGCTCTCGGGTCTCGGTTCGAGCAACTGGTTCAGGTCGTTGCGAAACGGCCCCACCCCGCTGAACGTCGCCTCGTCGAACAACCTTTTCGCTCCGCAACTCAGACACACTTGATAGGAATATCGTTGCGCTCGGACAGGCCAGCTCATTCGCTTGTGCCAGCAGCCTCGGAACGCCAGCACCGCCGCACCCGCCAAGCTGCTCGCCACAACCCCGCGCCACAACCAACTGGACTTCTTAAATCTGGATGGCTGTTGCGGCTCGACCAAGTCGCTCATCTCTGGTTGGGTCTCCGAACTCAACCCTAACCATAGGACGATTAGCGGCCGAGGGCAAAATCTGAAGGGTCGTAGAAGGAGACGGAGCAGTTTTGGACAATCTCGATAGTTTTGATCCGCATCAGCCGCAGGACGTTACCAGCGCGCAGAAGGACGTGTACTAACGGACATTGCGGCACCACCCCAAAGACTATTACGCTCGAAATTGAGCTTCGACCGTACCAAAACTAACAATGAGCCGCCCGGCCCGCCACAGATACGATAAACCCAGTGTCTTTGTGATCGTGCCCGCGCCCGTCCTGAGTGCCAGGTAGAAGCACGAGTCAGAAATCGAGTTAAGAAGTCCGATTTAGAAATCCAAAAGATTTAGAAATCTAAGAGATTTAGAAATTCAGGTAATGAGCGCCAATCCAACCCGAGTCGACTGGAACGCTGTACCAATCCCGACCGAGCCTGCGTCGCCGCTGCAGGAGGGTAACCGCGTCCTCGAGTCAATTGCGCGCCAGGAAGCTTTGCGAGCATTGCTCGCTTTCTCCGATCTTCATGAGCAGATACGCAATCGTCGGGCCGCCATAGGATCCTCTACCGATCGTGACCTGTTCGAGACCGAACGCTTCATCCTCGACGAAGTGCTGCAACTGATCTGTGATCGCGCTCAAAGCATCACCCGCGCCGATGGCGTCCTGATCGCGCTCTCGGAAGAATCGAATGCAGAACGCTCGGAGCTATTCTGCCGCGCCTCAGCTGGGGCGCTCGCGGTTGATCGCGGAACCCGTCTGATCAGCGAATCCGAGTTTCTGCGCGACGGACTTGAATCGGGACGCATTCTTCGCTGCGATGACTGCGACATTGATACGCGCGTAGAACTCGACTTCGCTCGCGCCATTGGAACCCGGTCCACGGTTCTGGTTCCGCTCCGCGGAAGCCGCGAACAGATAGGCGTACTGCAGGCTTTCTCGACTACGCCCTGGGCTTTCAGCGATCAGGATATCCGCTCTTTCGATCTTTTCGCGGAACTCGTTCTTACCGCCCTGAAGCCGGAAGATCAAGACCGCCGCATCCACTGGCTGGCAAACGTAGCCGACGAAGTTCTGCGGCGAAAACCACCAGTGTTCGCAGTCTCAGTGGCAGCCGCGCTCCCATGCGAAACACCGGAACAAGTAATTTCCGAAATCGAACCCTTGGTGGAGGTGGGAACAGCAGCGTCTTCGGCGGAAGCGTCTGTCTTCACCGGCTTCACCGCGGCCCCCGTCGAGGACCCGGCGTCAACACCGATTGCAGCGGCAATTCCGGTCCCGGAGCGGCCCACCTGGGCAGAACCCATCTTTATCACGAGCTCGATCACGAGCTCGATCACGAACTCGAGCGTAGAGCTAACGGAATCGACTATCGACTCACCGGTTGATCACATTACCGAAACCCCTGCCGAGTCTGGCATAGATACGGGCGTCGACCCGATAACCGACGCGCTCGATTTCGAAATCGGCGATGACTTTTTCGAGATCAACCCGGAACTCAAGCAACCGACGCCGTCACCATCGTCAAAGATACTGCCGTTCCTAACCCGAGTCTCTGTCCCACCGAGCGCTCGACCGGGATTGAGCGCCGTCTTGGGGTTAGTGGCGGTAGCTGCATTGTTCTCGGCCGGAGCGTGGTGGGGCATGCGAGTCCACAAGACGGCGGCCACAAGAGTTGCGACCGCAGGCGCCACGCCACAATCTGTAACCGCGCCTCCCGCGCCTCCGACGAATACTTTTACCCCCACGATCGCAGGCACAGCGACGGTGGCGGATAGCGCCAGTGACAATCTGATGAATCCCGCAACCGCCTCGGGCGACATGCCGCTCGTCGCAGTTCCGGCCAACAAGCTGGCGGCCCTGCCAAAGATCACCGGCGTTCGTCATTGGTCGTCGTCGATGGGAAGCACTGTCGTCATCGACATGGAAGACAACGTCCCCTACGAAGTACATCGCCTGATGTCGCCGGAGCGAATCTACTTCGATCTGCACGACACAGTACTACCGGCCGATTTGGACGGCAAGACGATGGATGTGGGTGACGCTTCCCTGACCCGGGTTCGAGTGGCGCAGCCGGTTGCCGGAATAACCCGCATCGTGCTCGACACCAAAGGTGGATCGAACTTCTCCGTCAGCATGGAATCGAGTCCTTATCGCCTGGTGGTTGAACTGCACGGCAGCGACAAGAATCTGGCCTCGAGCCACATGCTCCCGAATCGCAACGCGGCAAGCCTGAACTCATCATCATCATATTCAGGATCAGCAAATTCAGGATCAGCGAATTCGGCTCTGGCCCCAAAAGCCCCGCCAGTTGCGGCATTACCGGTAAAGACCTCGAATTCTCCGATACCGGTAAGGACTGGAAGATTTCGCATTGTGCTCGATGCCGGCCACGGCGGCTGGGATCTGGGTACGGTTGGGCGCCAAGGCCTGCTCGAAAAAGATCTGGTGCTCGATGTAACCCAGCGCCTAGGCAAATTGCTGCAAACGCGTCTCGGTTCCGATGTAGTTTTCACTCGCACCGGCGACAGCTATCTGCCGCTGGACCAGCGCGCCGATCTGGCCAATCAAGCGCAAGCCGATCTCTTCGTCTCGGTCCACGCCAACTACAGCAGTTCAGCGGCTGCGCGCGGAGTTGAAACTTACTACACGAATCTGTTCTCGGCTCCAGGCTCGAAGGAAGTCGAGAAGCACGACGACGGTACCTTCGCCAAGCTGACTCCGGTATCGCTCTCCGCCGGCGGCTTGCACGAAAAAATTCAAGAGTCGCAACGCCTCGCCGCCAGTGTGCAGCGTTCTCTGTATGCGACGCTCGCTGCCGCCAGCCCCGACATTCGCAACCGCGGCATCAAAGACTCGGCATTCGCAGTGTTGACGGGAACAACCATGCCCGCCATCCTGACCGAGATTTCCTTCGTCAGCAGTCCAGCCGACGAGCGCAATCTGCAGAGTGCAACCTATCGCCAGCAGATCGCCGAGGCTCTGTATCAAGGAATCGCCCGCTACCAGCAAGCTTCGCCGCGCTCGAAAATCGCGCAACTGCAAACATCTGCACGCCGCTAAGACCGTATCCGGCTGCTGGTTACCGCTCCTGATACGTTGACTGGCGCCGCTTCCAAGGTAAAATCATGGTTAACCGCAGTGCGAATTCTGGCCTTGACGTATGCACCTCCACCAAATCTCAGTCGATGACCGGGGATTCGCCCATGGATGTCCGAAGCACCCGCGTTCTGCCAGCCCTTGTCTTCTTGATCCTGTATTCCTTGATTCTTTCTTCCTGCGGAGGTTCTAGCGGATCCGGGTCCCAGTCCCCTGCATTCTCCGTTTCTGCAGCGCCCACTGCCGTGACCGTGATACCCGGTAGCAGCAACACGGACGAGATAACCGTACAGCCAAGCAATGGATTTACCGGCCAAGTCTCGGTGACGATCTCTAACCTGCCTTCTGGCGTCACTGTTTCCCCCAACCCGCTACAGCTAAGCGTCTCCGACGGCGCCGGCTCGCAGCCGGTGACCATCACGGCGGCATCCAACGCCACGCTGCAAAACGTTGGACTTGTTGTGACCGGAACAAGTGGCAACACGAACTCCACCGCCAGCCTGCAACTCTACGTCCAGGCATTCGACGTGACCACATGGCATTACGACAATTCCCGGACCGGCGTCAACCCGACCGAATCGATCCTGACCCTGGCAAACGTTAACACCACCAGCTTCGGTGAACTATTTTCCCTGCCGGTCGACGGAGCCGTGATTGGACAGCCGCTTTATCTCAGCAACATCTCGATTCCCAGCAAAGGCGTCCACAACGTTCTCTATGCAGCGACCATGAACGACTCCGTCTACGCCTTTGACGCCGACAGTAACAACGGCTCTAACGCCAGCCCACTGTGGCAATCCAGCCTTCTGCCCGCGGGTGCGACGCCGGTCCCAATCAGCGTGCAGGGATGCAGCGGCGTTACGGGGTGGACCGAAGAAGGCGTAGTTTCAACTCCGGTGATCGACCCTTCAACGGGCACCATCTATGTCGTCGCCAAAACTTATGAGAGCGATGTGCAGATCTTTCGTCTGCACGCGCTCGATGTGACGACAGGCAAGGAGAAGCTCGGCGGTCCAGTCGAGATCACGGCAACGTTCACGCTGGCCGGAGATACCTCAGTGTTCAACACCCTGGCGGAAGTCAATCGGCCCGCTCTGCTGCTCACGAACGGACACATTTACTTGGCCTTCGGATCGAACGGTTGCAACGCTTTCGCCGACCAGGGATGGGTGCTCTCCTACAACGCAGCGACGCTCGCCCAGGAAGGCGTGTTCAATACGGAACCGGCAGCGGCGCTCGCGTCGATCTGGCAAAAGGACGGCGGTTTATCAGCCGACAGTGACTCGAATATCTATGCCGAAGTGGCGGAGGGTGCTTTCACTCCGGGAACGAACTTCGGCAGCAACATTATTAAACTCAGTCAGGTCGGAACGAACTTGCAACTGGCGGATTGGTTCGCGCCCTACAACCAGGCTTATATCAGCCAGCACGATCTCGATCTAAACGATCCGGTTCTTCTGCTTCCCGATCAACCGGGCCCGAATCCTCATCTTGCATTGGGAGTGGGCAAAGAAGGCACCGTATATGTCCTGAACCGCGACCATATGGGACATTACTGCTCGACGTGCACCGAAGGCGACACCCAGATCGTGCAGGAGCTGCTGTTATCGGTCGGTTACGAGTCGGGAGCGCTGGTTTATTGGAACTCGACTATTTACTCGAGCGGAGTCGGTACGCCAATCATGGCCTGGTCCGTGACCAACGGCATGCTCTCGACGAGTCCAGTCTTCGAATCGACAAAAGTAGCGAGCGAGCACGCCCCCATCATTACGTCGAATGGCGCCGATAACGGAATTCTCTGGCAAATCAACGGCACGAACCTGACCGCCTACAACGCGCTGAACTTGCTGCCGATCTACGTAATGTCCCAGGGCCAGGACGTTCTGCCCCCGTTACCGCACTTCAGCGTCTTCATGGTCGCGAATGGAAAACTTTATGTCAGCACGAACAACAGCGTGGTCGTGTTTGGGCTGCTGTAACGTGAGCTAATTATTGCTGGTAACTCCGCCGTATTTCTCCAGCCACTTCAGCTCTTCTCGAACTTTGATTTTTCCGTGCCAGGGATTCTTGCCTAAGTCGTGGCCTTCGCCGGGAAGGATCAGCAGTTCGCTGGGGACATTCAGCTCGTGCAACGCGCGATCGAGAAGGTGTGACTCGAGATTTGGAACGCGAATATCTTCACCGCCCGCGACCATGTGAGTTGGAGTTCGGACTTTATCGATCTGATAAATCGCAGCTTCGCTGCTGTAGCGATCGGGCTCAACCCAAGGCAGTCCGCCGAGAACGTTAGCATCGTCGACGGAACTGTCATCATTGCCCCAGTCGGCAACATTCTCCACGCCGCCGGCTCCGGTGACAGCGGCTTTGAAGCGCGTGGTCTGGGTGATCAGCCAGTTGGTCATGTATCCGCCATAGCTGTAGCCGCCAATGGCGAGCTTGTCAGGATTAGCGATTCCGTCTTTTACCAAGGCATCGACACCGGTCAATATATCTTTTCCGGGGGCGGAAACAATTTTCGGAACGATCATTAACGCGAATTTGTCGCCGTATCCGGTTGAGCCTCGATAGTTGGGCTCGAAGACCAGCCATCCGGCGGTGGCGGCGAGGCGGTCCCACTGATACCAGTCGGCTGCGAAGCGGTTGCCATCGGCATCCTGGGGTCCGCCGTGGATGAAGACAAACGTCGGTAAGTTTTTCGCTTCAAATTTTCCGGGCGGATACATCAGCATGCCTTCGATTTGCGTGCCGTCGTCGGAGGTCCAGCGATAAGGCTTAGCCTGCGGAAGATCGCGCTCGGTGAAGAGCTTGTTGAAGGACGTGATCGGGGTGGCTTGTGCCATTTTGTCGGGACTTTCGGCGAGATAGATTTCGGTGGGCCGCTGCGTTGCTGAATACGTAAATACCAGGTGCTTGCTTTGCGAATACGCAGCCGCCTCGACACGATCGTAAGTTCCGGGCCAGCCTTCGCGCTTAACGATGGGGGCCTTCGGATTCGCTTGCGACACGAATTGCACCTCGGTCCCGAGGCGGCAGGCACAGAGCACGGATCCGTCGGGAAGCGGGGTGTACCGAACGACTTCGCCGGGAAAGTCGGCGAACCAGCGCTGCACTTCTTTTTTGTCGGATGGGTCCGCCGCGTCGACCCAGTAAAGGCGCGGCTGAGGATCGTCATACTTATGCTCAACCGAGCCCAGGTTGACTTGGAAAAATACATGGCGATTGTCGGGAGCCCACTCCATGTCGAGTTCGACGGCTTCATTGTGAGTGAGGCGGGTTGGTGTAGAACCGGGCGCGCTGGTGGTCAGGTCAAGAAGGAAAAGCTCGGTCTCATCGGCTTTTTCCTGACGTCCGGATGCCGAGGAGGTGAGAAATACGAGGCGGCGTCCGTCGGGCGAAATGCTGATTTGCTCGATCTTTAGCGGAGTGTGCGAAACGGCGATGGCTCCGGGGGTGGCGCCGGAATCTTTTGCCGCGTCGGCAGCGTCTTTGAAACTGGAACTGGAATCGGCACCCAGGGCGGCGTGGCGCGCCATGGCTTCATCGAGCGTGAGTCGAAAGATCACATCGCCGCGTTCGTCAGCGCGATAACGGATAACGTCCTTCCAGTCTTTTTTATGATCGTCGTTCTGCTGTTTGTTCCAGGGCTCGCGCGTGGCGAAATAAATGGCCTTGGAGTCTCCCGACCAGGCGAAGGCGTGAACTTCTTCGTCGCCCGAGGTTATGGCGAAGGCTTCGCCGCCATCGGGCGAAATCAGAAAGAGCTGAGCGGTGTCCTTATTTTTGTCGTCATCATCTTTCTCTTTGCCATCGGAGACTTTGCGCTCCGAGAGAAAGGCGATCCAATGGCCGTCGGGCGACCATTGCGGCGACGTGTCGTGGCCGGATTGTGTCAGCTGCGTCAGGATGCCGGGAGCGGTGCGGTAGAGCCAGAGATCTTTACGGAAGGTCTCCTGCGCCCAGTCCGCCTTTTCGATTGCGATGACAACGGAGTTTCCATCAGGTGAAATCTTGAGGTCGTCGAAGCTGACGAAGTTGAAAAATTCGTCTAAACCAAGCTTGGGTTTTGGGGTTTGGGCGTGCGCGGAAAGCGCGGTCACAATCAGGCAGAGGGTGAGAAGGACGGTTAATGGTTGCAAAGAAGTGTTTTGCCGGGAAAGTTGTCGCATAGGGTTCTTTAGGCTTTCGTACTCGCTATCGCTGTTGAAGAGTCGGTGGTGCTGGCCACTCCGAATCGGATCATGGAGCGGTCGGTTGCGCGTTGCGCAGCGCTTCGTCCAGGGGCTGATTGTTGGGGACGCTTTGCTCAACGACGCGCCAGCCGTCGTCATAGCCGCGGAATCCCACGGTCGAGCGGTAATGCACTCCGCTGTCGTAGAGAGAGGCCCCGATTTGATTGAGGGATACCCACCGCCAACTGAATTCGACGTCGGCAAAATTGCCGGCCTTGCTGATTCCAGAGATGCCGAGAAGTTCGCGGCGCGCGACCGGGATCGCGATCGGACCGTTATCGGGTAGAGCATTTGAGATCAGAGGACGGATGGTTTCTACTCCCAGCGGCGAGAGCAAGATGTCCCAGCAAGGCGGAGGTTCGATCGTGGCGGGACACTTTTGCTGCGTGCCGATGATCCAACCGCGGCGCTGTAAAACCATGGATTCGGGAGAACTGAAGTCCTTGTTCGAGACCGTGCCAGTACGCAGCAAGAAAACCTGGGACTGTTTGAACGCTTCGGAAGTCGAGATCAAGTCCGCGGCGAGACGGCGTGTGAGGAAATCGCGGGGAGAACAGGCCGACATGGAACACAAGATGACTGCCAGCAGCAACGTTTTAGAAGTTCGCGTCAAAGGCAATGCCGATTAGGGTCGCGAGAGGATTTTAACTAATTGCGACTGGCTGCGGGGCAGAAAAGGCGAGGCGGCGATCTGACCGTCGAATACTTTTGAAGGTGACCAGCGGCCAGGAATTGGCGTTTGACAGGACGGGCAATTGCCTTCGGGAGTCAGCTTGTACTTGCGGATCAAGTATCCGTCACGCTGGATCAGGAGTTCTCCGCAGGCGTGGCAATAAGTGTCTTCGAGACTTTCGACTCGTCCGGGGAGATTGCCAGCGTAGATGTAGCGTAATCCGGCTTCGCGGCCGATGGCGGCGGCTTGCAGCAGATCTCGCGGGCGCGTGTCGGCGGGCGAGGTCATTTTGTAATCCTGATGAAAGGCGGTTACGTGCCACGGGATGTCAGGTGAAACTCCAGCGAGAAATTCGGTGAGCTTGCGCAATTCGTCGTCGCTGTCGTTGAAGCCGGGGATGAGCAGAGTGACGATCTCAAGCCATACGCCGATCTGATGGAGGCTTTGGATGGTTTCGAGGATTGGTTGCAGTCGTCCGCCGAGTTGGCGGTAGTGATGATCGTCGAAGCTTTTGAGATCGACCTTGTAGAGATCGATCCAAGGGTGGATGTATTCAAGCGCCTGCGCGGTCGCATTTCCATTTGAAACAAAGGCAGTCATCAATCTTGCCTGACGAGCCTCGCGGAAAACGGCGACTGCCCATTCACTTGTGATCAGCGGTTCGTTGTAGGTGCTGACCACGACCTTTGCGCCTTGGGCCAGGGCGTCTTTGACAAGCATGGCGGGATCAGCTTCAAGCGGCGGCGAGATGGCGTCCGGGTCGCGCAAGGCTTGCGACGTCACCCAGTTCTGACAGTAGGAACAATGGAGATCGCAGCCTAACATTCCGAAACTGTAGGCGAGAGCTCCGGGGTGGGCGTGAAAGAACGGTTTTTTTTCGATCGGATCACACTGCACTCCGGCGACGTAACCCCACGGAGCATAGAGTGTTCCCCCGCGATTGAATCGCACTTTGCAGACTCCTGGTTGGCCTTCGGGGATCGGGCAACGGTGGCCGCAGGCGTTGCAACGGACGCGATTGCGATCGAGTTTCTCCCAGAGAGCGGGGGCAGCTTCGCGCACTCGGACGTCGAGTATGTCGCGCAGCGTGGCCATGGTTTTATTGTACGGCTGAGGCGCCGAGATCGAGTTTAGTTGGCTTCGGATTTGGTCCCGCGGCTGTGGGTGCGGATCCAGGCTTCGGCTTGCTGGTTGGCGGCGGTGACTTGCGCGCGAGTCATCTGCGAGGATAGGCCTTCGAGTCTGGACTTGCTGTTCTCGTCGCCTCCGGCTAGAGCGATCTCGGACCACATGTAAGCTTTCGATAAATCCTTCGGAACCCCTCGTCCGGCCCAGTAGTACGCCCCGAGGTGAGATTGAGCATCGACATGCCCTTGTTCGGCGGCTAATTGGAACCAGAGCATGGCCTGCGAGTCGTCCTGGGGCAGGCCTTCTCCGTCGTGGTAGCGGACACCCATCTGCCATTGGGCATCGGCGTCGCCGTGATCGGCGAGACTTCGCAACTCTGCTAAGGATTTTTCGTGGGGGTGATCGGCCACATTCTGCGGCGAAACAGTGGATGACGCCGCGGTGACTTCTCGCGACATGGTGGGCAAACGTCGCTCGATAATCGGGCCCAGCAGATAACCGAGAGCCAGGGATACTACGGCTAATGCAGACCAGAGCAACGCCCAATGAAGGCGACGAGAACGAACAGAGGGCGCGGGTTCTGGCGAGTAAGATGTTTCGGCGATATCTTGTTCGTGCTCCGAAAGCGGCGGAGCCGTTTCGAGGATATCGGGATCTTGGGATGGGACGGGTATCGCGATGATCGCGGATACATCCTCGGTGCCTAAAGGGGTAATCGATTTTGGGGCACGAGCGGGTTCGGTTCCTAAGGGTTGGACTACTGGAGGTTGAGGAGCGCCGTCCGGCGAGGCAATGTCTCGCGAGGCAATGTCCGGCGAAGTAACGGTTGGCGGGATGGCCAGTTGCGCTTCTTCGCTCTCGATCTCCTGCTCAAACTCGATGCGGATGTCTTCAATCTCCTTTTCAATCTCCGACTGTTGGCTCGATTCGACCAATCGCTCTAAAGTTGTCCCGTGAGCCTTGGTGAAAGCGCGCGGATGGGGAGAGAAAACTTCCAGCAGGCCTACGACGCGGAAATCGGACACGATGGGAACGGCCATCAGCGAACCGATGCCGAGCGCCCGACAGAGTTCCGCATCGACGCGGGAGTCGTTCTCTGTGTCCTCACAGGAGACCAGAACGCCGGTGTGGATGCATTCCGCTGACAGGCCTCGCCTGGTGTCGACCTGAGATCCGAGGGGCAGGGATGGTTCGCCGGTTTGGGCGCGGCAAATGATCTGGTTATCGGTTAGGAAAGCCAAGGCTGCGCCGGTGGCTCCGGTTAAGGTTACGGCACGGTCCGTGATTTGTTGGAAGATGGCATCGAGGCTGACGGCGGTTTCCCCTGGGGCAGACGGAGCACGCTGCGTCTCTTCAGGAGGGACG
Organism: uncultured Acidobacteriaceae bacterium; assembly: GCA_963807725.1. Taxonomy (GTDB): domain Bacteria; phylum Acidobacteriota; class Terriglobia; order Terriglobales; family Acidobacteriaceae; genus Acidiflorens. The sequence goes on along the minus strand of CAWECL010000006.1, from coordinate 195,623 downwards.
ACGCTGCTGGAAATTGAGACTACGTTTGACGGCTTGTCCAGGGGCTTGGCAGAACTAGCTGCGGATTCCTCTTCTTTGCGTAAAGCTAGTTGCTCGGTTCTGGCTAGCAGGTTCGAACAACCGATCAATAAATTAGCGAAAAGCCATTCTTTCAATATCTGCCTGGAATTTTCGGAGAGCGCGGAGAATCTTATGCCTCCGCGACCGGCGTCATCGCTCCAGACCACTTCTCCGCAGCCGTGAATAAAATTTCTTGTTTCCGGGAGATCCAGGCAAAGAGTCACGGCGCGATTCATTTCCAGGCGCTCGCTGGTTTGGACCGCAAATCCTTCTTCGTGCAGGTCGAGGAGTTCGCTGAGGTCGACGACCATGCCAGTCTGCGGGCCATTAAAACTGGCGTAGACAGGGGTGTAGAGTTTTTGGCGAACGCGACGGCGTCGGTCTCCTTCCGGAGGCCAGGCAACTGGATCCGGCAATCGGCCGCTGCTGCGATCCATAGTGGCTACATATTACACTTTGGCGGCGCGATTGCGTCATGGAACGATCGGGGGAGGGCTATCGGGCCGTTGGGTGATCGGCGGGGCCGTCCCGTCTTTTAGAGGTTCGCCGCCAGGTATGGGGCTTCTTGCGGCACCGGCATTGAGGCTTCGGGCACGCTCAAAACCCTGTCCAGAGCGTTGGCGAGGATGGTGGGAAATTCCGAGGTCAACAGATTGACGTCGAGCTGAAGATCGCGATGGCTGTAGGTGCGGCGAACGATCAACGAGCCGCGATGTTGGTTGGAGTTCGTCACCAGGTCCAAGGTTAGCCTCCAGCACGGCTGGTGGGAAATCGCCAGCATATGTGGAAACTTGCTCCAATGAAGATGACGGTTCGTTTCGTTCAACATCGTTTGATCGCCGGGAAGCGACCTGAGCTGGAGTTCGAAGGCATCGAAATCATTGCTGGCGAAAGCGGCGATTAATACGGTGCGGAGCTGGTCGAAATCTTTGGCGACTTTGAGCTCCTCTTCGGCGCGGCGCACGGAAAGATTGTTAATCACGATTTGGCGCTGGTCGATAGTCCGTTGCGCCACTCGGCGCAGTTCACCAAACTCCAGGTAATTCAGATGCTGGACACCCAGCCATATGCCGGTGCCGACCACGGCCAGGACGAGGCCGAGTGTACTGCCGGTTGGCCAGAGCAGGAACAGACTGAGCATGGCAAACATGGCAGAAACGGCGTAAAGAACGATCACCACCTGGCGATGCGAAAACCCCATCTGCAGCAACTTGTGATGGATATGTTCGCGGTCGGCCGTGAAGATGGGGCGTCCGCTGATGAGACGGCGAACGATCGATAGCAAGGTTTCGAGAATCGGTAAACCGAACGAGACTACCGGGATGGCTACGGCTACGAAGGTCGGGGCTTTTTGCGCTCCGGACAGTGCCAGCGCGCTTAAGACGAAGCCGATGAAGAGACTGCCGGAGTCGCCCAGGAAAATCGTAGCTGGATTGAAATTGAAGCGGAGGAATCCGAGAATAGCTCCCGCGAGAGTCACGCTCATCAGGGCGGCAAGCCATGAGTGATCGACCAACGACACAATGAAAAATACCATCGTCGAAAACAAGGCTGAGCCGGCTGCCAGACCATCGAGGCCATCGATGAGATTGAAGGCGTTGGTGACAGCGACGACCCATAGGATGGTGAGCGGCAAATCGACGAACCACGGTAGCGAGCCCGATTTGAAAATGAGTGGCAGATCGAGAACGCGCATCCCTCCGGCGAAGAGCATGGTTGCAGCTATCGCCTGCACCGAAAACTTCAGATAGGGACCGACGCCGCGCAGATCGTCGTAGATTCCGAGACAAAATATCAGGCAAGCGGGAATGTAAATACGCAGGAGTGTCGGTGCGGCTAGTCCATCGAGCAGACGGGGGAATATCAGGGAAAGCCCGAGCCAGACACTAAGGCTAACGGAAAAAGCCACGAAAATCGCCACTCCGCCCAAACGCGGGAGGGGCGACTGATGTACGTGGCGTCCATCTCGCGGAGCGGACACCCAACCTTTGCGGGTTGCAACGTCTCTTACTTCGCGGGTCGCGATGAACGACACTAACAACGAAAAAACGAATAGCCCAAAAAAAAGGAGAGTCAATTCAACGTTCCCTTCAGGCTGAAACCCGCGGCACTTAAACTACGTGCGCTACGGTCATTTCAGTCCAACTTTCAGCCGAGGTTCCCCCCTGTTAATGACTGCTGATGAATGTTGATTTGTAAGAACTATACAACTCGCGCGGGCGAGTGAGCAACCGATCCAGCGTGTTTCTTTGGGTACCTGTGATGGTACTGGGGCGGGAATCGAGCTCTCGGCGCAGCGTTTCACTGTATTCGGAGTATTCAAAGGAATCTCTCTTCGAATTAGACTGGGGTTAGACCGCAACCGCTACGGCTCCGGGTGGATTGGAACCAGACTCTCGCGCATAGGTTGGTTGGCTTCGCGATTATTTCGTTTGGCTAAGTCCTCCTCGGCTTAGTAAAGTTGTTAACTTTTGTCGTCAACTCTTGTCGTCAACTCTTGTCGTTAGCTTTTGTCGTTAACTCTCGGGGATCGCGGTTCGACGAAGGGCGCGCTCGACGCGAATTTCTCGCGGGTCGCCTGTGCTACACTCAACGCACGCATAAATGCAGGAGTTTTAGCATGTCCGGGCCGAATCGCAGCTTCGTTTTGCGAAGCATGGGTGTGTTTCTCGTTGGCGTGTGCTGCGCTTTTTGGAGCGCTCGTCTTCTGGCTCAGACACCTGTTCTTGCGCAAACACCTGTTGTGGGGCAGGCATCGCAACCTGCGACCCCGAATGGAGCCGCGGCCTCGCCGGCCGCCTCGGCATCAACTGCTTCAACTTCGAGTACACCAACTTCAAGCACAGCCTCGTCGCCGACATCGCCCCGCCTACTCGCGAACTCCAATGTGAAGCTTGGGCCTGGGGATCTGATCGAGATCGCGGTGTTCGGAGTACCTGATCTTTCGACGAAAATGCGGATCAGCGGATCAGGGGACGTTTACCTTCCGCTGGTAGATTACGTTCACGTTGCCGATCTGACGACGGACGAAGCGCAAGAGTTGATTCAAAAACGGCTGGAGGATGGCGGGTTCGTCCGCGGGCCGCACGTTTCGATCTTCGTCGACGAATCGGCGTCGCAGGCGATTACGATGGCGGGCGAGGTCAATCACCCCGGACCGTATCCCGCGATCGGCGATCGCCGGCTTTTTGACATGATTTCGGCGGCTGGCGGACTCTCCGACAAGGCGGGTCGCAGTGTGCTGATTGAGCGGCGCGGCGATCCGAACAATAAGATTCAGCTCCAACTATCGTCGAACCTGGCGGAAGATACGCAGAACAACGTGGATGTTTATCCGGGAGACACGATTATTGTTTCGCGCGCCGGGATCATTTACGTTGTTGGCGATGTGAATCATCCGAGTGGGTTCCTGATTGAAGACAGCAATCTCAGCGTATTGAAGGCACTTGCTTTGGCGGGTGGCAATACGAAGACATCGGCACTGACCAAGACCAGGATCCTGCGACAGACTCCGAATGGCATTCAGGAGATTCCTGTCAATCTCAAGAAAGTGCTTTACGCGAAAGCTCCTGACATGGCGATGCTGAGGGGCGATATTTTATTCGTACCGGGAAGCGCGGCGAAGGCTGCAGCCTATCGAACGGCAGATGCTGCCGTGTCGATGTCGACGGCGCTGGCTGTCGTTGCCGTCCACTAGGCAGTCCCCTAGCGAGTTCTCTGACTCACCACTTCATGAAGCAGGCTGATGTAGCGCTGCGCGGTTGTTTCCCTGGAAAAATTGCTTAGGATGTACTTTCGGCCGCTGACTCCCATTTTGCGGCGACGTTCGGGATCGTTTGCCAAGCTTACGATCGTTTCCACTAGAGACTCGACGTCTTCGGGCTCGACGAACACGCCGGCTTGACCTTGCTCAACGATTTGGCGGGCTTGGCCGTCCACGGCCACGATGACTGGCCGCTCGCACGCCATGTATTCGAGAAGCTTGGTGGGAATCACGGTCTTGAAGAGTTCCGTCTTCTTCAGCATGACGAGGCAGAGATCGGCTGCCGAAACGCAGGCTGGGATCTTCTCGCGAGGCTGTTGGCCTAGAAACTGAACGTTGGTTAGTCCGCGAGCGACCGCGAGATTAACGATGCGATCTTTCTCGGCACCCTCTCCGATGACCAGAAAAGTTGCCTGGGGAAATGTTGTCTGTAGGTTTTCAGCAGCGGCGATCATGGTCTCGAGTCCGTGCGCGTTGCCGATGGTGCCAATGTAGCAAATCAGAAAGCGGTCTTTAAGGTTGAGGTGGGTTCGCACTTCCTCGGCTGCGCTGGGGTCGGCGCGAAAAAGATCGGTTTCGACTCCGTTTTCTACCGTGGAAATCACGGCCGCTGGAACGCTCCAGTAACGGATCAGATGGTCTTTGAAGGCGGGCGAAACGACCACGATATGGTCGGCGCGGCGATAGAGAAATCCGGCAATCGCTGCGAGAGTCCGGTGCATCAGGCTGCCTTCGCTGCCAGCACCAACGGCGGCGAGGGACTCAGGCCAGAGATCGCGGACTTCGAAGACAAATGGAACTCGCTTCCAGAAAGCGATCCACCATCCTGCAAGGGCGCAAAGTAATTGCGGCGAGGTAGCGATGACGACTTCTGGCTTGGGTAGAGTCAGGCCAGTGAGCGCGGCCGATAAACAGAATGAGGCGTAATTGCGAATTCGTTCGTGAGCTTTTCGGTTGGGGAGCGGCCAGAGCCAAGTGCGCGTCAAGCTCACTCCGTCGACCATTTCGGTGTTGCGGAGGTGCCGGAAACGCTCTCGCCAGTCTTCGGGGATTACTCCTGTTGGATGATTTGGAAATCCGGTGAGGACGCTCGCTTCATGGCTCATGCGCGCCCAATGGGTTGAGAGCTCGGCGGCGCGCGCCGCGGGCGCTCCCATTTCTGGTGGATAGTATTGCGAGACGTAGAGAATTTTCACGGGTTCTGGGAGAGAAATTCCGTTGGCAACAACATCTACAAGCCTGCCACTGAAACGGGCTGACCCGTGGCGCGCGATTTTTCTAACGCGAATGTCGCCATCATTGTGGTGACGATCTCGGAAGCAGGTAGAGGCGACTCGCCGCCCGCGCGCAGAGCATTGATGAACGCTTGCCATTCGGCGCGATGACCTTTGTCCTGGCCGACGATGGATCGATGCACTTGCTTTTTGCCTTGGTCCACGAGTTCGAGGCGGCGAAAATCTTCCAGCACGGCGACGGCTCCGCCTCCGAAGATTTCCAGGCGTTCTTTTGAATAGGATTTATCTCCGTTAGCGACGTAGGTGATTGTGCCTTGCGAGCCATCGGGAAAACGCAGCGAACTGATGACGTTATCGTTGCTGTACTTGCCTGGGTTGGCAAGGCTGTGGGCTTGCACTTCGACCGGTGCGCTACCTACGAGAAAACTCAGGAAGTCCACGAAATGGCAGACTTCGCCGATGACGCGGCCTCCCCCTTGCGCTGGATCGTTGAGCCAGTTGTCGGCGGGAATGAATCCGGCGTTCACCCGATAATGCAGGGCCAACGGTTCGCGGATGCGGCCGAGAAAGTCTTTGAGCTTGACGGCGAGCGGAGCGAACCTGCGATTGAATCCGACCATGAGCAGCGGCTTGGGATGGGAAGGCGACTGGTTCGAGTGCTGGTCCTGATAAACCAGAACGATCTCGCGCAGTTCCTCTTCGTTCAGACACAACGGCTTTTCACAAAAAACGTGCTTGCCGGATTTGAGGGCTGCCAGTACTTGCCTGGCATGCAAATGATGACGAGTAGCAACGATCACGGTGTTGATGGCGGCATTGCAGAGCAAGATATCTTCGTCGGTGGAGTTGTTGTGAAATCCAAACTTCTTAGCGGCGTGACGAGAGTGAGAGCCGTTCGCGGCGCAGACTTCCATTAGCGTTACGCCACCGAGTTTCCTGATCACAGGTAAAAGCGTGTTGGTGGCGAAAGCGCCGGCGCCGAGGAGTCCGATTGCAATCGATTCTTTCGCTGGAATGGGCCGGCTATCGCCGATTGCGATGATTGCTTCTCGCCGATTCTCGTGCGCGAGCTCGGGATACGTGATCAGGACTCCGAGGAAGGGTTGTGAAGATTTTCCACTGATGAGGTCGTAAGCCGACTGCGCCTGGCCGATAGGAAATCTGTGTGTGAGCAAACTGCCTACATCCACTTTGTTGTCGGCCAGGAGCTGGAGAAATGCCTCCATGTTGCGTGTTTCGGTCCACCGAACATAACCGATGGGGTAATCCACGCCCTTCTGCTCGAAGGCTGCGTCATAACGGCCAGGGCCGTAGGAACGGGAAACGCGGAAGTCGAGTTCCTTTTCGTAGAAAGTTCGGCGCTCGAGTTCCATACCGACGGTGCCGACGGCGACGACTACGGCGCGGTCGCGGGCCGCTTCGGCCGCGAGATTAACGGGATCACTGCTGGTTGCCTGCGCGGTGATGAGGACGGCGTCGAGACCGCGGCCGCTGGATTGCTGCATGCAGGCATCTTTGAATGCGGATTGCGAACTGGCAGCGGCATTGGCACCCAGACGTAGAGCCAGATCGACCCGGCTGCGGTCGATATCCATGCCTACGACCTGGCAGCCTGCGGCTTTCAGAATCTGGACGGTTAGCTGTCCGAGCAAACCTAGCCCGACGACACCGACTACGTCGCCCAGCTTCACGTCCGCGGTGCGAATGCCGTGGAGAGCTACGGCTCCAACGGTGGTTGCGGCGGCGTGATCGAAACTGACGGAGGCCGATTCGATGCGGGCGAGCAGTAGACGAGGGATGCAAGCGAATTCGGCGTGGACAGCGTGTCCGGCACCGGCGCAGGCCACGCGATCGCCGGGCCGAATGTCGGTTACGCCTTCGCCTACCGATACGACGGTTCCTGCGCTGCTATAACCGGGAGCGCTGGGCTGATCCATGCGGCTGCGGACAGCGGTGATGGTGGAGAGCAGGCCGTCACGGCGAACTTTGTTCCAAACTTCGCGGACGAGGTCGGGACGCATTCTCGCTTTCTGCAGCAAATTCTTTCGCGCGAATTCCGAGGAGGCTCGTTCGGTTCCGACTGAGACTAATGAGGCGGCGGTGCGAACCAATACGCATCCGGCAAGGGCTTTTGGCGCGGGTACATCGACTACTTCGACTTCGCCGCCGCTGACTTGTTGGAGGAGTTGTTTCATAGTTTGTTGCAAAGACGCTTAGTGCTCACGGGTTACTGCAAGCGTCATTGTACGATGCCTGGCAATAACGGAGTTAGAAGAAGATACCTCATTCGAGAGCACCCCCACCGGCCGATAGACTCACTTGATAGAGTTGCGCGGCCTGCTGCGAGATGACTAGATGGTGGCTTCGTTCTTCGAGTCGAAGCGCTTCACCAGCAAGGATCACGGTGACGATTCGAACCGGTAAGGATGATCGCACGTTGTAGAGGAGCGAAATCGCCGGAATTCGCTCGCCGTAGGTGGGTGATTCCCAGCCTAGCAGGGCTTCGTCTTTGTATTTTTGTGCGGGACTCGATGCGAGATTCTTGCCACCGCGGATGATGTCTGCGCTTCCGGGGGAACTGGAAGAGATGTGCCAGCGAAAGTTCCGTTTCTCAGCAGAAAGAGTTATGCCGAACGATGAGGCGGGGGAGGTGGTTCGTCCCGTCGGAGCGGGGCCTAGCCCCGCAGCCACACGTTCGTCGTGGGTCTGTTGGAACGGTAGATTTGGCAGCAGCCAATGCAATCGGAGATCATGTTCGACTTTACGCGACGGGGCGCCGCGTGACGAATGACGCTTCGTTAAGTCGTCAACTGCTGAATCGTCGACCGCTGGATGGTCGACCAGTAAATCGTCGACGACAACCCAGGCGTCTTCGGTCACACAGTGGACGGTCCGACGATGTTTCACTCCGAGCCAGCGATAGCCGTCGTGCTCGCCTTCAAAATGGTTGCTGTAATTCGATCCGTCGGTCGCGAGAGATCTACCGGATGCTTGCGCCCAATCGAGCCAGAGAAAACGTCCGGCGCGACGCATCTGGTCCTTTCCATCCACCATTACGGTGTTGTGGACGGCGGTGCCGGCGAGACCGTTGTCCCACGGAGGCTCGCCGTTATAGAGATAGGTGCCGGGGTCGCGAGCGATATTCAGGCCATGCCACCAGAGATCGACGTGCAACTGATCGGCTTGGAAAGGGCGACGCGTGTAACGTCCGGCGCGAATGAAAGCCCAGGAGTTTGCGCTGCCGATGCGGTGGTAGCCCGCGGCAGAAGCGACGCCGGAATTTTCTGGTTTCGCGGGTGCGTGATCTGGTCTCGCGGAGCTGGCGCGGGCGGACTTCGCGTATGCAGAGCTGGCACCCACGAACCCAGGGCATACCCACAACGCGGCTTCGTCCCACGGTCCAGGCTGCAGGCGTGTGGGTGTGTGAAGAACGCTGGCTGCCAGGGCTAGCAGAGGACGAAAGTCTCCGTATTTGCACGCTGTTAATGGAAGGATATGGCTACCGTCATTGGAGCCGTGATTCGGAACCAGTCCTGATTGCTTGTCGATAAACTCGGTGACGAACTGAACGGCCGCAGAGGTACGCCGGTGAATCTCGGGATCGAGTTCGATTTTGTTAATTTCCGCGAGACGCAGGGTCCAGAGCAATTGATGCAGAACCATACGCTGATAGTTGAAGGAGTCCTGAAGGTAGGCACCTTCGGGCGTGATCTGGTCCCGAACGGCTTCTTGTAGAACATGTGCGCCTTTTTTCTGCCAGCCGGCTGCGCCGCTTAGTTCCGGGTAGAGAGTGCCGACGGTCCACAGACCGACGGCTTCGCTGAATAGATGGTTGCTGCGCTGCGATCTTGCGTAGCCCAAGGTTTGCTCGGTGCGCCAGGCATGCGCGGCGATCATGGAGACGAGCATGGCTACTCTTTGCGGCGTGGTTGCAGGCGAATGGAGGAAGGCGTTGAGAGCGAAGGACCACGCCAGAATGCGGAGTGAAGATTCCTGGCCGCAGATCCAGAGCGGGCCGGACATGGGCTGATTGTTGGCAGCCCAGTTCTCTAGTGCCTGCCAGAAGGCGTCGGGGAAGCGTTCGTCGTTGGTGAGCGCATAGGATCGAGCGAGCGGGTAGACGAACAGGAATCTGGATGGCTCCAGAATAAATTTCAGGTCACCATAGTCGGCGGATGCGAATCTCATCGTCGTCCACGACCGGTCGGGTGAGACACTTTGGCCGGTCTGTGGATTTGCGAACCATCGGGGAGGAAAACCGGTGGGAAATGAGAGGCGTCCGAAGAAAGGCAGGTTGCCTTTCAGAATGTGGCTCGCCTGGGCGATCGTCGACGCTTGGCCGTTCGGGCCGAGGATTTTTTCCAGTTCGCTTTTGAGATCCCGCGAATCCGGGAAGAAGAATGGACGGCCGCCCCGACGGCGAACAGTCAGAAGGTCTTCGGGTGAAGTTTTCGGGGCGACGTTTTTCAGACTCCAGAATTCCCAGCCCTGGACCGATTGCATGCGGAGCGAGAGGAATCCGGTCGCGCGGCGGGTTTCGTAGTCCAATCGTAAGAGGCCGTCGCGCACGCCGAAGGTGCGGCCGATTTGCACGAGGGTAGCGAGCTTAGGCACGGTGCCCGCCTGACGGTTTTGTAGTTGCGGCTGCGGCGATGGTATCTGCTTGCGCTCGCTGCAAACGGCCCTTCGCCACCGCCTTCAACCGATCATGCACTACGAAATACTGGCAGTCTTTTTCGCGGGCGGTCTGCGGTACCGGCGAAAGCGTGCCGCGGTCGAGACCAGTTACTGCCTCGCCGATTAACTCGACGCCTTCGGCAATCATTCGATTTCGCAGGTCCGTGAACGAGTCGCAGTTTTTGTCGGGCACAAATTCGCGGCGAAGAAGAATGGGGCCGGTGTCGATGCCGCTATCCATGAAATGAATCGTGATGCCCAGGGGAACGTTGCAGAGGAGAGACCATTCGGGGCTGCTCATCCCTCGGATTTCGGGGAGTAGTGCAAGATGGGAATTCAGGACTCCGAGGCGTGGAATGTCGAGAACTTCCTGCTTCAGAATATTTCCGCCGGTGAAGATCAATACATCAGGTGACCACTGCTTCAGTCGCGCGATGGCGCGGGGTGAATTGTGATCTTCGCATGTGGCTACTGGAAATTTCGCGACGCGCGACATTTCGTACAGGTTGCGGAAGGATACGTTTTTGTGTCGCAATGCGCTTTCGAGATAGAGGTTGCGAATCCGCTGGCTGGTCGAGGTCTTGCCTGGTGTTAGCTTGGCGGTGGCGTAGCGGAAGGAATCTTTTGCGCCCCACTGTCCAATTTTGCGCAAGAGCGTCCGGCGATCCCAGGAAGGAAGCGTGAGCGCGCCGATTGGAATGTGTCCGAGTTGGACGAGGCGGGCGGCGACGGCGCATCCGGTTTCGCTATAGGGACTAGAACACAGAACGACTATGCGCATTCGGACGCCTCGGGCTTTGGAACGGGAGCAAGGGCAGAGGCAGGGGCAAGGTCTTGCTCGAATTGCTGGGCGAGTCTGTGGGTGAGGCGCCGCTCGAGCAGGAGCGCGTCGGCCAAGAACTTGCACCCCCAACTGATGAAGCGCAGGGGTTGATAGGCTCCCCAAATCGGAGAAGAACCTGCCAATCCGCCGATGACTCCCTTAGCACCTTTGCGCGGGAGCGCCTGCTTGAGCATCTCGTTCATTTTCAGGGCGGCGTTGAGATAGCGGAGATCACCCGTTACCTCGAACAAACGGAGCCAGACGCAGGACATCTGAGCGTTTCCGGTGAGACATGCGAAGGATTGGCCGGCTTTGAAATCTGCCTCATAGGTTCCGGAGAGACGTTTATTGGTTTCAAACTTACGCAACAGGATCCACGCTGCTTTCGCGGCGGCCTGGACGGCGTCTTCGCGCTGGCGAAGAATTCCGCACTCGAGAGTTCCCTGGATCACATAGGCGACAAAGTGCAGGTAGGTGGGATGTCCGCGAAGATTGATACCGTCAAACCAGCCGCTGGGCCTGACGTTCGCGAGGACCCAATCGATGTTTCTATCTGCCGCTAGGGCGTGTTCTGAATTTTGCGATACTGCGGCCAACTGCGCCAGCGACCACGAAACCATGCTGTAGTAAGTGTGGGGCGCAGCCTGATAGGCGGCTTCTCCCGACCAGGAACCGTCCGGCTGTTGGATAGCAGCGAGCCAATCGCCCGCGGCACGGGCGCTTTGCAGAATCTTTGAGTTTTCTGTTTCGGCGTGAGCGCGAACCAGGCCTTGCAGAATTTGTCCGGTGTTGAATACGGAGGGCTGGGCTTGGCCTTTATCGGACGTGGAGTCCGCCGGGAAACGCGCCCGATGGCATTTGCAGCGACAGGAGCCAAGCGGTGGCCCGTTCAGCGGATTCGCGCGCGGCGGATTCGCCCGTTGTGCCTTTGAGATTCTCGGCGATATCGTAGAGCGTTGGAATGAGGTAACCGGTCACCTCGGGATAGGAACACGCGTATCCAGTCAGGAGACTGTAGTAGGCTGCGATGCCTCCGTCGGTTTTTTGAGCCTGGAGAATCCACTTCAGAAGCGAACGGAGCGCGTCTTCGGTTGGAACGTTTGTGGACGCATACGAATAGAGGTGACGATTCTGGAATGCCGCTTGGAATTCGTCGGAAAGCAGCCTGGAAAACAGCGATGGGATGCGATATGGCGCGCGCAGCAGACCACCGGCCTCGCTGAGGGCGCGACCGGCTTTGGCGAACGGTGATTTTCGGTTGGAACTGGACTCAGTGGTGCTCATCTGGCTATGCGTAAGTTTAGCTGGGGTCGGTCATATGTTTGCATGTTCTGTTGGCATGCTCGCGGTTTCGTAGGGCCGGACTCTCGCTCAGGCGGTCGCCAATTGTGCGCCGATTTGATGTTGCGCGAACGAACGCGCTCCGCCATCTTGAAATAACTGCATCCAGATTTCCAGTGTGAGCAACTGCCAGATTTGCATCGACCAATCTTGAGCACCGCGACGGTGTTCGTCTATATAGCGACGCACGACCTCGGGGCGAAAGAGTCCACGTTTGCGGACTTGAGTTTCGGATAAGAGATCGTCGACCATCGGACGCAAATCGCGCGCCAGCCAGTAGTCGATGGGCGCGGCGAATCCGGCTTTGGGCTGGCGCATGACTTCTTGCGGCAGCATATTACGCATCGCCTCGCGAAAGATGTGCTTGGTCACGGGACGCCACTTCCCTTTCAGCTTCCACTCTGGCTTCACATTCCAGGCTACAAATTCGGCGAGTTCGCGATCCAAGAACGGCACTCTGACTTCGACGGACGACGCCATGCTCATTTTGTCGTTGTAGGTGAGGTTCAGGGAGGTCATGAAAATTTTGGTATCGAGGTAGAGCATTTGGTTGAGGAAATTTGCGTGCTCCACCTTGGCAGAATGCCGCGTGATGCTGGCTGGCGGAATTTCCATACGCTAGCTGTCGCGATTGCGGAGTATACAAGTCGTTCTTTTGCTCAGTATCGAAGTAGGTGCAGTTTCTGATGAATGCGTCGGCCGGGCTCAAAGCGGCACTGCGGGCCATCTTCTTGGCGAGGCGCACCGGTCCTTTCATCGGCGTTCCGCGCAGCGAGGGCAAGCCGATCATGGCGTGTTCGGCGGCGGAGCGAGCGAAAGCCGGAACCCGGCGGTACTCTTCGGCCCACGTGCTGGCGGCATGCTTGCGATATCCGGCAAAAAGTTCGTCGCCGCCTACTCCCGACAAGAGCACGGTGGCCTGTTTTCGCGCCTCGCGGCAAACGAGGTAGGCGGCGATAATCGCCGGATCGGCGGTGGGTTCGTCCATGTGCCAGGTTAGATTCGGCAACAGATCGACGACGTCGGGTTCGACGACGATCTCGTGATGCTCGCATCCTAACTTGTTTGCGAGGCGCTGCGGGACGGCGGGATCATCGATGGTGGACTCGCCCACACGATATTTTTCAGGGAAAGTAATGGTGTAGGTGCGCACTGGCTGCTTACGCGCCATGGCGGCGACGATGCTGGATGAATCGAGGCCAGCGCTTAGAAATGCGCCGATCGGCACGTCGCTGACCATTTGCCGATCGACCGAGGCGCAGAAGCGCTCACGAATTTCATCCGCGAGATCGGATTCGGTTCGTTCGAATGGATGGCTGGCTTCGGGGAAGGTCAAATCCCAATACTGTTCGATTTTTAGCTCGCCGCCTTGCCATAGCGCGTAATGCCCTGCGGGCAGCTTGCGGATGCCCTCGAACATAGTTAGCGGATCTGGCACCCAGAGGAAGGTCAGATATTTATCGAGCGCCTCCATGTTCATGGTGGCTTCGATTCCGGGTACCTCAAGCAGTGCCTTTATCTCGGAGGCGAAGGCTAGTTGGCGGCCGCGTTGCCAGTAGTAGAACGGCTTGATGCCGAAATGATCGCGAGCCAGAAACAGTTTTGGTGAAGCTCCGCGCAGGTCGCAGATCGCCAGAGCAAACATTCCGTTGAGGCGATTGAGACATTCGACGCCGTACTCTTCATAAAGATGAATTACCGCTTCGGTATCGGTGTGCGAACGAAAATTGTGCCCCTTCGCTTCGAGCTCGTGCCGCAGGTCGGCAAAGTTGTAGATCTCGCCGTTGTAGGTGATCCACACGCTTCCGTCTTCGTTGCTCATGGGCATGTGGCCATCGGCGGAAAGATCGAGAATGGAAAGACGGCGACTGCCGAGGCCGATGTATCCGCCGTCGGGGAAACGGCGCTCCCAGAGCCCGGAGTCGTCGGGTCCGCGATGGGTTTGCACGTTCGTCATGCGAGCCAGGGTTTCGCGGTCGCCGCAATTCGCCAGTCCGCTGATGCCACACATGAGTTAGTTTCTCCCCGTGCGCAGTTCGCTGGTCTGCGGCTCGTTCGTTGGTAAATCGATTGGCTGGTCGGTTGCCGACTGATTCATCCGTGGTTTACTGATGCGCAGTTCGTAGATTTTGGCTTTGATGTGGAAGAACTGGATACCCTGCATCACGCAGTAGATCAAGCCGGGTACGCCGTCCAGAAATCCGAGGCTCCATATGTATTTATAGAGGAAGAAGGCGAGCGGTGAACCGGGCATCTCAAGGAAATGACGGCGGAGCCAGCGGCGGCGCTGAGCCTGGGTGCCCCAGAAGGCGGGCTGAATGTCTTCCTGACTTTTCGTCTGCGAGGAATTTTTTCTCGAGCCGTGGAGCCAGACGCGCGCCTCCCAATTCGAGTACTCATTGTGCTTCTGGATGTAGCGGGACAAGGACTCGATATTGTGGTGAATGAGAGGGTGACTCAGTTTGCGTGTCGCCCCCTTGACCACCACGTGCTCGTGCACTTCCATATCGGCCATGCTGGCGTCCTGATCTTGCAAGCGGCATTCGAAACGGCCCAGGCCTTTGCGGAATAACGAGAGTTTCCAGAAACTGGCTCCGCTGTGGCGGAGTCGACGTCCGAGAAAATAGATTTGCAATGCGATGTAGCAGCCATCTGTTGCGGGGTCTTGCATTGCTTTTTTTATCTCGTCCGCCAATTCGGGTGTGAGGACCTCGTCGGCGTCGAGAAGGAGCGTCCAGTCGTAGGCCAGCGGTAGGGTGTCCATGGCCCACTGACGTTTCTTCGGCCAGCCTCCGGCGTAATTGAACTGCACTACTTTTGCGCCGTGCGACCTGGCGATGGCGGCAGTGTCATCGGTACTTTGTGAATCGATGACATAGACTTCGCCCACCGATTTTAGAGACTCCAAGCAGCGCGAAAGGTTATGCGCCTCATTGCGCACGGGGATGATCACGCTCAAAGGCAGTGAGGGCGAAGCGCTGGCCGCGGCCGCTCGCTGAGCTTCTGAATTCGTGCCGATCACGTCGGTCCTGATGGCTTCAATCCTGAGTAGAAAGTCTTACTATCTTAGCCTTCGACGCGCGTTTTCACAAAGAATGCTGTGCTAGTATCGCTTTCAAACGTATGCCAAAGGCCTCGCCAGTCCGCGTGTTGGTTGAACCGCTCAAAGACGAACGGCTTAAAGAGGAAGTGCGCGACTTTTGGAATGCGGATCCCTGCGGTTCACGGTATCTGGCCGATCAAGCCGATTTCGAGGCGCATGCGCGGGCACGATACGAACTCGAACCGTACATCCACGAATTTGCCGGCTTCACGCGAGCGCGCGGACTGCGGGTGCTGGAAGTTGGAGTGGGTATGGGCGCCGATTATCTGGAATGGCTGAAGGCTGGAGCTTTGGCGACCGGCGTCGATCTCTCCGCGATCTCGCTGGAGCGGGCGAAGGGACGCTGTGAAATGGCAGGGTACACGCCCGATCTCCACGTATCCGATGCTGAGCACCTGCCGTTTCCGGACGATACTTTCGACGTTGTTTACTCCTACGGGGTGATGCACCACAGTCCTGACACGCCGCAGTGCATTCGAGAGGCTTGGCGAGTTCTTAAGCCGGGCGGAGCGCTTCGCATCATGATTTACCATCACCGATCGCTGACCGGGCTGATGCTGTGGTTGCGCTATGGCTTTCTACGCGGCAAGTCACTGCGGCAGTCGGTGCATGATCATCTGGAAAGTCCGGGCACGAAGTCTTACACCCGGGAAGAAGCGCTTGCCATGTTGCCGGGCTTTGAACAGATCGAGTTGCGACAGGAGTTCGCTCCGGGAGACTTGTTGTTGAATGAGCCGTCGGCTCGGTTTCGCGGATTCGCTTACCGGATGATTTGGCGGCTGTACCCGCGATTTCTGGTTCGCCGCTTTGGAGCCCGATTGGGATTGTTTCTCTTGATTACGGCAAACAAGATGTCGGGGCGCGAACCGGCGGCGCGTTGAATCGCTTATAGATTCCGTTCCCACCACTTGGCCAACACGAAAAGAGACCACGGCCTTGACCACGACGTCTCGCCCGCGAGAAATTTGTTCCATACTGCTCGCACTGCGGCGGCGTTGATGGGCGTTTGATCCCAATTACTTTTGAGCAGAGCCTCTTCGACTACTGGCCGCATTTCGCCACGCAGCCATCGTTCGAAAGGGAGAGTGAATCCGCGTTTGGGACGATTCACGATCGCACTGGGTAAGTCCACGCCTAAGCTGGCCAACAACAGAGCTTTAGGAGACTTCCCTTTCAACTTCTGTTCACCTGGAATGCGAAAGCAGGCCTCGACCAGTGAACGGTCGAGGAAAGGGACGCGTAATTCCAGGCCGTGAGCCATGCTCATGAAATCGGAATCCCGGAGAAGCGTGTTGCGCATGTAGAAAGTAGATTCGAGATAGGAGACGCGATTGACAGGATCGAGCGACTCGCTCGCCCGGACGGATTTTTCCAGAACACGATCGAGCGAGTGCTGCGCCTCTTGATAGCCGGCAGGGGCGAACAGAGTTTCGCGTTCCGTGATTCCGAACAAGGCGCGTACGAGAAAATAGGGATGCACGGTGGACTCATGGCCGGTCACTAACTCGGCAAGCTTGCGGCTTCGGTCCCGCTTGCCGGCAAACATGGCTACTGAGGCGGAGACTGGCTGACGCGCGAATTTTGGCAAGCGGCCAAAGCGGCTGGAAAACGATTCCATTCTTGGGACGCGCCGGAAGTTCGAGTAGCCGGCGAACATCTCGTCGGCTCCCAGACCGGTCAGCGCAACTTTCACTCCAGCCGCGCGAGTTTTGGCGGAGACGAGATACGTATTGACTCCGTCAATCGTCGGCTGATCCATGGCTGAGAGTGCGTCCGGTAAAACGTTCAACGTATCTTGCTGGGAAACTGCGATCTCGTGGTGCTCGGTGCGGAAGAGACCCGCGACTTCGCGTGAGTATTGAGCTTCGTTAAACTCTGCTTCCTGAAATACCAGCGAGAAGGTGCTGGCGCGCACGCCGTTGTGGCTCAGAATGGCTACGAGCGCGCTGGAATCGATGCCTCCGGAAAGAAAGACTCCCACAGGGACGTCGCTGACCAGATTTGATAAGACTGCATCGCGCAAGATCGTGGGGAGTGAAGTGGGCTGGTCGCCGTTCCCGGCGTGTGCTGTCGAAGTGGACTGTATTGGATTCCAGTATTCCCGACTGCTCACTTTTCCTTTTTCTACGGTAAGCAGGTGTCCGGGTGGAACGGCGGTCACACCTTCGATGATGGTCCACGGTTCGTATACGGAACCGAAGGCCAAGTAGCTTAGAACGCCATTAGGATCGAGCTTTCGCGGCACCAATCCTGTTCCGAGCAGGGTTCGAATCTCGGAGGCAAAAAGGAACGTCTGGTTCGACTGGTGGTAGTAAAGGGGCTTGATTCCCATGGGGTCGCGCGCGAGCAGCAGCCGCTTCCGCGGCGCGTCCCAGATGGCGAGCGCGAACATGCCGCCGAGCCGCGTTAGAAAAGACTCTCCCCATACGCGGTAAGCGGCCAGAATCACTTCCGTATCGGAGTGGCTTCGGAATTCTGCGCCGGCGGCTTCGAGTTCCCTTCGCAATTCCCGGAAGTTATAAATTTCGCCGTTGAACACGATCCAACTGCCGGTAACTGGATCTTGCATGGGCTGATGCCCCAAGGGCGAGAGATCTAGAATCGCAAGGCGCCGGTGGCCGAAGCCAATTTCGAGCGGCTCCGGCTGAATTTCCTTGAGCAGGACGGTGCCGGAATCGTCGGGTCCACGATGCGCGAGTGAAAGTGTGGCTTGTTCCAGGAGTCCGGGGGAAATCGAGGTGTTGCGAGCGAGGATACCGACGATGCCGCACATTTTAAATATTTTCTCGCTTCGCTAAGGACATATCGGTGGCATCGTCACCGCTGGGGTCATCATCTTTAGATCATCCGTGGTAGAGCGCCGCAAACTCGACAGTTGAAGCCGACTTTAAAACTTCGGCTATCCCGCAGCCATCTTTTATTTAAAAGCCTCCACGTAGAGCGAGTGCGGTAATTCGGTTGAGTCTGACGGTTCGTAGGGTGGTACGCCTGCGCCATACAGACGGCTTTTGCCTTCCGCGGATTTCTCGACATCCCCGAAATCCCGCTTCGCGAAGTACTTCGTCAAGATAACTGAAATCGAAAGCGGTGCGGTGCTGGCCTTCGCAGAAAACGAAGTTGGAGAATCGTCCGCCGAGGGAATCGAAATGACGCGGGAAAGAATCGTAAAACCAGTCGCTGCGCTGCTGGCTGTAGGCAGTAATCGCACTCTCCAGGCTGGGAACGATCAGACGGATGCCGCCACCGTTTTTTAGAACGCGCAGACATTCTGCGAGCAACCGTTTGAGTTCGTCGGGATAAAAGTGCTCGAACATATGGGTCGAGTAGACCGAATCTACGGAGTTCGAAGGAAACGGAAGGCCGTTTCTTACATCCAGCCATAGGTCAATTTTGTTGAATGGATTGCCGTCGATGTTCAGAAATCCAGAAAGATATTTTGGGCCGCAGCCAAGATGCAGATGACGGACGCCGTTCGCAAGGCGCGGACTCATAACGTAGCGACGGAGGAAATAATTCGGTACAGTAGCCTTGGAGATACCCCAAAAAACAACATCTTTGTAACGCTGGTGAAGCAACCAATCCTCCGGAAAAATATCTAGAAAAATGCTCGCTAGTAATACCGCATTATAGAGCAGGGCCTGCGGTATGTTTCATGAACCATTTTCTCAAGCGACGTTATCGGACGGCTTCACGATAAATGTCGGCGAGCTGTTGCGCCTGATGAGAAAGCGTAAATTTTTCAAGAATGGTTTGACGGGCAGCTTCGCCGATCCGGTCGCACATTTCTTTCGACTCCAGCAGAGCTGAAAGTACCTGCACAAGTTGGTTCAATCCATCGGGGGGGACGAGAAAGCCGTTTTTGCCGTCTTCGATCACCTCGGCAATTCCCTGCCCGCTGCAGCCGATCACTGGTTTGCCGCTGGACATGGCTTCAAGATAGACGCATCCCAGGCCTTCGTTGCTGCTGGGCAAGGACGAACACGGAACAACCGCGCATCGCCCTGGCTACTTCGGCACGAGTCTGTCTTCCTACAAACTGTACACGCTCGGTTACGCCCAATTGGCTCGCCAAGGCTTCCAATTGGGGTCGGTACGGGCCTTCTCCGATGATGCGGCAGCGAAGACGGGGAAACGATGGCTCAAGATTTGCCAGCGCTCTCAGAACTAGCTCGTGGCCCTTGCTGGGTATCAAGGTACCGACCACCAGGATCTCGGGATCGGCATTGGCGTGTGCGTGACCGGGAGAGAAAAGATTTGGATCAACTCCGTTGTGCAGGATAGTGCTGGCGGGTAAGGGCGACATTCCGGCTTTTAGGATTTCCTGCACTTTGCCGCTGATACAAATGACCGTTCGCGCCGCGCAGTAGACATTGATTGATTCCTTGCGTCGCCATGCCGCTGGGATTCCTTCGAGAAAGCAAGTGTTGAAGACATCCAACCCGTGAACTGTGACTACGAACGGAATGTTCAGACTCCGGGAGAGCAGCGCCGCCGCGTGGCCGCAGGGCAGAGCCGCGTGGGCATGGATCACCGAGATCGGTTTTTCACGATGCAACTTCAAGATTTCGGGCAGCAGACGCGCATACAAGAAATAGCCGGAGGTTGAAAGTCCGAGATTGCCGGGAACTCGCGGAAATCGGATCCAATTTGCGGGAGCCGCTGGATTTTGCCGCCTTCGAGGATAGTAGATTGGGGATGCCGCAATTACCGTGGACTCAATGCCGAACTTTCTTAGCTGCGCCACTGGTTCCGCTATGAAGCAGCCGTCCACTTCGTTTTGGTCGGATGGAAAGAACGGAGTAAGAGTGACCGCGTGCAGCAGTGAGGTGGTTTCCTGGGAGGGGGACATCAGTTCCGCTCACTCTTCGTTTGAACCGCCTTCGATTGCACCAATTCCCGCGCCAGATCGACGAGTTGGGCGACATGTTTTGCCCAGCTGAAATCGAGCGCGCGGCGCGAAGCGTAGGTCGCCAGTTTTTCGGCTAACTCCGGCGATTCGTGAACCTGCAGAACTCGCGCCGCTAATTCATCGGGAGAGAATCTCGGGAAAAAGAGTGCTGCCTCTCCGCAGATTTCGCGGTGCACGGGCAAATCCGACGCCACTACCGGCAAGCCGCTCGACATCGCTTCGATCAGCGGATGAGCAAAGGATTCGGCATACGCCGGCGTTACATAAATGTGGCAGGAGCGATAAAGATGATGCAGGGAGCGGTACGGAATTGCGCCCAGTTCAACGATGTCGCCGGTTCGCCTTAAATCGTTCGCGACCGCCGCCGCCGACTCGGCGCGATAGGCTCCGGGGTTTTCTCCTGATTTCAACTGGCAGGTAAGAAAGAGTTTGACCTTCTTATTCAGCCGACTGCTCAAGATGGGCATGGCGCGGAAGAGCGTTTCGAAATTTCGGTAGTAGTTGTAATGGCTCACAAAGAGCAGACGGAGAGCGCCTTCGGCCCTATCGAGCTGGGCTCTCGCGGTTGCTGGGAGCGGGGTGGCGTCGGCCGTAAAGGCTGCGGGGTCGAACCCGTGGTGCACGGCGCGCACCTGTTTGCCACTCCATTGGATCAGTTCCTGCGCAAAGGCCGCACTTGGAGCGACGGTGATGTCAGCGCGGCTTATGGATCGCCTGGCCAGCCGGCCTTTGATCATGGTGTCTGCCCACATGGCGTAGTCTCGGCGGGCACGTACGTCTCGAAGGAAATCAGTGGAGGTGTAGAGCGAATTCCGCGAAAGGAGTATCTGGGGGACGGGCGAGTTCCAAAGGGCAAAATTGCCGGTGGAGATCAGCACCTGGGCCTGGCTGGTACGGATCAATTTCGGAAGCGTGGTCTGCTCCTGAAGAAACCGACGAAATACACCCGTACTTTCTGACGCCTGCAGGAAGGAAATCTGAGGAAGCTGGCCAAACTCAGCGCGCATCGCAGAGTTTAAGAGAACGGTTGTTTCCACGCCAGCTGTCCGTGAGAGATGCGGGAGAACGTTACGCAGATAAGTCAGGCCTCCGCCCGCGCTGGCCGCGACGCCATTCACAAACAATCTGATCATCGGTTGGGCACGACGGCTCCGAAGACAGCGGGCGAGGAACGCTCGACTCTGGGAACAACGTTGGATGCGGGAATCGCAGAAGCATCAGGGAGGAGATCCGCCAAGAGAAACGCGCACACCCAGAACACTAAGCACAGATAAGAGCCGACGGCAAAAAGCCAATCCTCGAAATTAGCGTGAATGAGGCCGGAAAGGACGACCATGGCTAGCGGAATGGAATAGTTATACGGGTTCGCCGTGCGTCGCATCCACTTGCAGACCTTCCACACGTTGGCAATCGTAATGCCGAGGAGCGCCGCGAAGGGCACGACCCCCAGGAGGCCGACCCATTCTGCAATCGTGATGTAGCTGCTGCCGTGCTCACGCTCCGTCTCAGCGGTTGAACTCGTGGTTCCAAAGGAAAGTCCAGGATCGACGCCGGTTGGACTCGTACCATATCCGGTGCCAAACAGTGGATGTTCTTTGATCGAAGCGATGGATTTTTCCCAGGGGGTTCGGCGCGAACCCAGTACCCCTTCTGACTTGTGCCCTTTGTAGAGCAGTGCATCCTCGAGATCGTTCACCTGTTTGTTCAAGCTGTCGGGCGCCAACATCCCGCTGATAGCGCCCAGGAAAAGGACGGCTGCCATCATTTTGACCAAAAGTTTGTATTCATGCAGGCAGATGCAGAGAATCAGCGTGATGAGCATGATGGAAATCATGCCTGCACGGGCCAAACTGAAACGAACCAGATAAGCACAAAGAAGCAGAGCGACCCCTCTCCGGAACTTCACAACAGGACCATCGCTGGCGAGCCATCCCCACAAAAGAATAGGGAACATTGCGATGCTCATGATGGCGCCGAGAGAATTCGGATTACCCCAGATATTGGAGCCCAAGCCGAGATAACAAACCGCCGAGACATAGACTGCGATTTCAACGCCCCACACCAAGCCATTGAAGAAACGGTCTTCCCGACCGAGAACGGCCGCGCGGACGCCGGCTGAACAATAAAGAAAAAGAAGAGTGAGACTCAAAGCCTTGAGGGAGGCCATCGAGGTGTACGAAGAAACGGTGGCCGAAACAAAGGCGGCGCAGATACAAAAAAAAGCAATCAGATGCATGGCACGAAATGGACCGTGAGGCGTCTTGGTCCAGACGATGAAGCCCACGATCGCCCCCGCGGCGAGCACCACCCATCGGCCGGCGGTCCCAGCCGACTGCAGGGGAACGCTCATGCCAGCCCAAAAGAACATGACTATCAAGAGAGCAAAAAAACGCTGTTCATATTTCCAGAGACTGGCAATGATGATCTCGATAAGCAGTATGCCGCCAAGGAAAGAAACATTGCCGAAGATCTGCAAATGGGAATAAAGGAAATACAAGGCCACGCCCAGGCCCGCGGTGACGCCCACCCACGGCAGAAGTTTGGAGGAATTCACCGAGCCTCCGTGTGCGACGAGATCGCGGCCCTGGCCAGACCATCGGCGCATGCTTCCGGAGAGTAGTTTCTTATTCGTTCCAGGCTGTGCGCTCCCATTTGCTGCCTGAGTTCCGAGTTTGTGAGCATAGAATTCATGGCAAAACTTAGTTTCGTCGAGTCCTGGGGAGGTATGACATAGCCGTTCCACCCATCTTCGACCAAATCCGCGGAACATCCCGCGACATTGCTTACGATGATCGGAAGGCCGCAGGCCATGGCTTCGTTCACCACCAAACCCCAGGGATCACTGTGCGTCGGCAGAACCAAAACATCGGCCAGCGCATAAAGACCGGCCAGATCGTCACGCTGGGCAAAGCCTGGGAAAACGAACGTACCGGGGCTGATTCGATTCGCCGCCTCTGTGAGTCCCCGACGGGAGACGCCATCACCAGCAAAAACCAAACCTACCTCCGATCGCAAGCTGCTCTCTAGTTTGGCATAGGCGTCGAGAAGATCAAAAGGGCCTTTTTCTGGAACGAGACGGCCGGTGAAAAGAATAAAGCGCGACGGAAGATTGAATTTCTCACGAAACCTGGTGGCCTGGGCTCGGGCCTGTTCCGCGCGGGTGGCAAACCAGTTGTTGTCAACGGCGTTCGGCGCCGTAGTTATGCTTGCTGCCCCACAGCCAAGTGACTGCAGATAGTTCGAAGAACTCTTCCCGGGAACGACAAAGCGGTCGCAATGCCGCAAGAAATATGACTTCAGGAGTTCTATCCCGGTCCATCCTCGACGAGCGTCCTGGCGGTTGCTTTCGGACCACAAGACGAATTCAACCTTGTGGCGCCGCGCCCAATGGAGCGCTTGCCAGGAAGCGGGGTAGTTATATCCGCCACAGATGATCGCATGCGGGCTCGCGTTGCCGAGCGCAGATGCCACTCCCCTGTTAACTAAGAGATTACGTTCCCCCAGGCGCCATCGCCAGGACGGCAGGACCTGATGGGAAAAGTGGATTTCGTCCTTGTAGACCTTCCACTGCCGGAGTTTTTCGTCGGTTTCGGCCAGGAATATCACGTGGAGGTCCAATCTTTTTCTTTTTCTTTGTGATAGCCAACGCATTGAAAACCGGAATGCGATAGGGTGCGATGATCTCCGTGAGAACCACGAGGCGGGTCGTCATTGACGAGACCCGTGGGAATATTGCAATGCGCGGCTCTGTCTGTTCAGTACGGTCGGCTTCATGCGATGCGCGGGGCTCGCGTGGTGCGATGGATTTTGCGGCGATTCACGGCCAGCTCCAGAATGTCCTGCCATTGTTCGGTGATCTGGTCCCAGTTGAATTGTTGCGCGTGGGCTACGGCCGCTGCCGACATTTGGGCTGTCAGCTCGGGCTCACGTATTAAACGACTGAGCATCGCGCTCATCTCATCTGTGGAAGCGGCGAGCAAGCCGGTAACTCCGTCGACGACATAGTCGGGGTGATAGAAACTGCGAGCGACACACGCGAGACCGCAGGCCGCAGCCTGGCCCAAGACCTGGGGATGACCCTCGAGTTCGCTGGGAAAGAAAAATATTCTGGCGGCGCGCATTTCGTCGCCCAGTTGGGTGGCGTTCAGATGGCCCACAAATGCTACGTTGTTGCATTTGAGGTCGCGCGCCAGGAGCTCGCATGCGCTTTGCTCCTCTCCCATGCCGGCCAAGCGGAACTCCCATTCGGGATGTCTGGCGGCCTCGCGCACTACAAGGTCGGCACGCTTGTAGGAACGGAATGAGCCCGCAAATAGCACGCGCGGGCGATCGCCGATGTTTCTTGACTGGGCGGGCGGGTAGTAATACCGCCGGTCAATGCCGTCGTAAACCGTCTCCACATTCTGGCCTCCGAGCTTCTTCACCGTTTCGGACATGTGACGGCTATTTCCGACAACGACGTCGGCCTCTCGAATGGCGCGTCGCAGAATCGGCAAGTGCCCGTCTTCTTCGATGCCGCCTGAAACGATGTAGCTGACCAGTGCAGATTTCCAGTGGAGCTTTGCGCGGGCTGCAAGAAAGGCGGCGTCGAGAGAACTTTCCCTGGGAAAAAAGTAGACGTCTGGGTTGCGGCGCAGCATTTGAAATATGACGCGCGGTGTGTTTCCGCGCCCTTGCCACAGCAGCAGGTTGGTGTTGGGACGAGCAGCAATCCTTGGATCGGGAGTGCCGATGCGGAACATCACAACCCGAAAACGCGACGGGTCCATGCGTGCCACGACTTCTTTGACCGTCAAATTCTGGGCATTTGTATTGTTCTCGTCGGCAAAAGAAGGCGTGAAAACCGTAATCATGAATTGGCGAAGGGTACAAAAACGACGCTATCTATATTGGAATTGAGCGACTTCTATTTTAGCCGAGATTCTGGAGTGAAGATTCTGTATGCGAGTTCTCATTGCGAAAATCGCGCAGTCGCGCCCACAGGCGAAGCTCTGGATCTCTGGCCGAAATTGTCTGGTCCAGGCGTTGCCGGGCGACTTGCAGGAGGCGCTTTCTAGTTTCGCCGCCGTCGGCGCTGGGACGAGTTTCTGACGGGTCATTCTCTAGATCGTAAATTTGTTCGGTTGCTCCGGCCTCAATCCGCATCACTAATTTGAAACGAGATTCGCGAACTCCCATCAGCCTCGGAGTGTTACGCCTATCGGCGCGAAACGGATTTGAGCAGTTGTAGGCGCATTCCATGTGGGCCGGATCATCCCACGCAATTCCCTGCTGCAGGTTCTTCCACAGGCTCCGGCCTCGAAATGCCGGGGGGGCCTGCGCACCAATCATGTCGAGCAGGGTGGGCGCGAGGTGCAAATGGCTCATCGGAGACGCTGGGACCTTCGAACCCGGCACTCCGGGAACACGAATGAGAAGCGGCACGCGAACGATTTCCTCGTGCAAATTCACGGGCGCGTGATAGCGGCCGCCATGTTCGAGAAACTCTTCCCCGTGGTCAGCGGTCAGGGCCAACACAGTTTCGTCCCACAAGTGTGTTTCCTTGAGATTGGCCACCAGACGGGAGATCTGGCTGTCTACCCAGCGAATACCGGCGTCATATAACTGGATGACCTGGTCGCGTTTCTTTTCGAAACCGGCTGGCTCGAGATCGGAACGATTCCAGAATTCGTTGAGATAGCGGGCGCGGCGAGGTTCGATGTCTGTTCCGGTTAACTCGCGGAACGCTTCGTTATGTGGATAGTAGGGCGAATGCGGATCCATGAGGTGAAGCCAGAGAAAAAACGGACGGTCTTCGACGGTGAGCGACTCCAACCAAGAAAGTGCCTGATCCACGAGAACATTGGCGGCGGGAAATCTTCTAAGGGCGTCGATGCTTGCGGCTGGCGGTACGACCTTCATGCAGTACTGGAAGTAAAGCTCGTCGTAGAGTGCGCCTAGCCCCATCGCGCTGGCAACGCCCTTGAGCGATCGGTTCAACTTGCCGCGAACGTCCGCATGTCTGTCAGGATTTTGCGCCTGGGTGTCTGGCAACGGCGGGGTTTCGATGTCGATGAAATCGCGGAAAGTGTCGAATCCCTGGTCGTAACCGAAACGAGGCGAGATGTACGGATTGCCGGCAGAAAATGCGGCTGTTGCATAGCCGGATTCGCGCAACACAGTCGCAATGGTACTTTCTCCGGGAGCCAGCCCGACCACATCGCGGCCCAAGGCAAGCGGCATGCGCGAGGCAAGAATTGCGGGCAGCGAATAGTACGTAGGGGCTCCACCGACGATGGCATTTGGCACCACGAAATTTCCGGAGGCCAGCGCGTTCAAAAACGGAGTCGTGGGGCGCGAGTATCCGTAGAACCCACAATGATCGGCGCGCAGGCAGTCTACGGTGATCAAGATCAGAGAGCGTTTGCGGGGACTTGAGTTCTGCGCCAAGCTATCTGTCCTCCGCTGTTGTCGCGGCTACTTTCACTCTGCCGTTGTCTCCGGCATAAGCGCCTTCGGTCGCGATGGAAAAAAGATCCGCGTCGTGCACGTAGAGCAAGTCGGGCCACTTGCGTTCGACCGCGGTGAGGAATTCATCCAGTAGTTTTAAAGTTACGCTTCGAAAGTCGCGAAGCGTGGAATGAAAATTGATCGAGTGAATCGAAATAATGGCAGGCGCGCCCACTGCGAAACACTCGCTCACTTGCCGCAGCAAGCTTTCTGGGTCGCAGGACTCGGTCGCTGGCTCCATTTCGACTGTACGGAACGTAAAGAGCATGCCATTGGAATCCAAATAGGGCGCCCCGCGCTCGCCGGGGCCGTTCTGGGCAACCCGAACTCCGTTTTCGAGCCACGCTTTTCTTGTATCGTGATTCGCACGATAGCCGGGGGCGCAGGCGCTGAATGGATCCACACCAAACAGCTGTTGAAAGACTCCGCTGGCGCGTTGGATGGCTCGGCTTTGATGGCTTTGCGACAAGAACCTCTGCGCGGGCTTACGTTCCGGATCCCAAAACTCGTAGCCGATCCAGGGCATTCGCCAGTGAATGTATGAGGTCTCAGCCTGCCACAACGTTTCGATCAGTTGGGAACGATCACTAGCGGCGCTCAATTCACGTGCAATGGCCGGTTCGCAAAAGTGAGTAAGCCCATGCAGCGCGGGATAAAACAGACGCTCGCGAATTCCTTGCTGATAGGCCTCAAACAGGCCCGGGCGGTGCCATTTCCCCGGCAAGCCCTCGGTGAGAGGCCGCAAAGGAATCTGTTTCCGACCGGCCTCGAATGGCTGATTGAAATCGATATTGGCCATGATGAAGTTCATGACCATCGAAGGCATGCGCCCCGTCGAGTCGTGATGCTTCCGCAGAACATTGGCTAAGGCGTGAAGATCTTCGGCCGTTTCGAGGCTATAGAAATCGTACGGCTTCTCCCCCAGGTTCAAACCGGCAGCACAGATTTCCTCCCAGCCTTCACGGTCGCGCACTCCGGCGCGACCCCAATCATCGCTCTGGAATAGGATGAGCGGGCGACCGAAGCGCAAAGCAGGCGGCGTTGGCGGGCGGTTCACGCGGCCTAGCATTTTCTTCAATCCGGTAATCATGTCACTTCGATCCCGCAGTGGTCACAACTTTTAATATCGAATAGAGCCCACGCTTCAGAGGATACCTGTAGGCTGGCGAGAATTGGACAACGGACTGGCAGAAGCCTCGCTTGAACAAAGGCGGTCCGGTGTTGATCCCTTCGCGATAGCCACCAAAGTCGTAGTCGGAGCAGCCTTGCTCCTTGGCCCATTGGATGGCGTGCCATTGTAGAAGGTGCCCGGCACTCAAATGAGAATCTTTCTTGGTGGTTGCGCCCAGAACGTACCAGGAGCGCCCCGCGGCCCTGATGACCAATGTCCCTCCCAGAAGCGACGCGTCTTTGAAAGCGAGGAGAAGGACACCGCGATCGTTCTGGCTCACGATCCAGCGCAACTCGTGAGATAGCTGAGTCGATTCTTCAGGCGCGAAGTTTTTTTGTTCTGCCATTTCAGAATAAATGCGCTGGAATTCCTGCGCGTCACTATCGTTCAGTGCGGTCCGGATGGCAACGCCCTGCTGCTCGGATCTTCGAATCTCGTACCGGGTCGCTTTTCGGAAACTCGCCAGGAGTTCGTCATTTCCCGCAGTGAGGGGCAGACGCAAAGAACTTCTGCGCCCTGGCACGGCCTGCCACCCAGTGCTCGACAGACTCGCACCGACGTTCCACTCGGGAGACTCAATCCAGTCGGGAGCGATCTCGATATACGAGAAACCCTGCGCTCTGCTTTGTTCAACGAGCATGGACAGCCCGTAAAGCGCGAGTTCTGGATCATCACATGCCGGTCCACGATTGACGGTTAGACTGCGGACGGACTTCAGCCGATGACCAGCAGGAAAAGTCACACCACAGAGAGCGAACCAAACTATTTCGTCCTTATCCCGCAAGATGGCGCAGTAGGTAGCTCCACGACTATCGACCTCGTTCGCTTTAATCCGGCCGGGGAACTGGAACGGATGGCTGGTCTTCTGGCTATCCAGAAATTGCTCGATCGCCCGATGGGCAGCGGGCGTCAGCTTTTGTAGTTCAAGGAATTCAAAATGCATGGGCGAAAGCAACGCGCTGTACGATCAGGGACCGGACCAAAAAGTTTGCGGTCGTCACAGATAGCCGAGATCCTTCAATCTTTGTTCGATGATGCGCTGCTCCTCCTGGTCCATCTTGAGCGCATCTGGACGAGTGACTTCCTCCAGTAGAAACAGGATCAGTTTTTCCAGACTCGCGAACCGCTCTCCGTAGAGTTTCTCGGCGGCGGAACAGAGATCCTCTGGAATGGTCACTTGTTGAGACCACCCGGTATTTGTCATTGGGGCTTTGGCCTCATATGCCAATCATTCCTCGTAGTCTTGTCCCAATGGCGCGAGCGACCAAACGATCATCGTCGTCCAAGCCGGCGATTACTACCAACACGGTGAAAACCAGGTAGCCCAACGACAGGCTCACGATGATTGCCAGAATTGCCGCGTGGAACAAACCTGCTTCCATCCTTACCAAGGCGATCACGGCGGTAGCACCCAACACTGGAAAGAGCAGCCGAGAGTAGCTTCGATTATATGGAGTCAGCCCTAGAATGGTGTTTACTTCCCGGAGGTACATCAGGTTGATGGCGATATTGGTTGCGGTGGATACGACGATCGCCCCGATCAGTCCCCAAATTGGTATCAGGATCAGGTTGAGGATGACGCTCCCTATCACAACTTTTACCTGCACTCGTACCAGACGATCCTGATGACCGGACATAATCAGCAAGACGCCGGCGGAACC
Organism: uncultured Acidobacteriaceae bacterium; assembly: GCA_963807725.1. Taxonomy (GTDB): domain Bacteria; phylum Acidobacteriota; class Terriglobia; order Terriglobales; family Acidobacteriaceae; genus Acidiflorens. The sequence continues at coordinate 166,391 of CAWECL010000006.1, read as the reverse complement.
GACGGCGCAGTTGACCAGTTGGCCGAGGGTCCCAATGACCAGAATCGGCCACCCGGCGCGAAACTCGCTTCCGAAGATTTGCATCAAGGGGGCGGCGAAAACACAAATTACGATCGCCAAGGGGAAGGTGAATCCCAGTATCCACTTGGTGAGAGTCTGATACAGGCGCTGCAAAACTGCCATTTGCCCACGCGCATGCAAATCAGCGATGGTGGGAGAAAAAATCTGATTCACCGATTGCAGCAGGGTGGGTAAGAAGACCGTCACCGAGAAAGCAACCACGTAAATGCCAACCCTGCGGGCGTCAAGATAGTAGCCGAGCAGGATCTTATCCAGTTGAGCAAAAGCATATTCGAGCACCTGCACGGCAAATAAGCTGGCGGAAAATCGAACCACGTCGCGTTGCAAAGCGGGCAACTTGCCAGTCATGGAACGGTAGCCCGGCGGCATGAATTTCCATGTCGCACCGGCCAGGAGAACGAGCGTGATGATTGTGGATAAAACTTGAGCCCACAGATATCCGGAAAGACCGAGACCCAGCAGGAGCAGACCGACAGTGAACAACATGTTCAGCGGACTGCCGATGAAATTGGTGATCACGGTTCTGCGAGCGACATCCTTGAAACCGGCGAGCGCCTGCCCGAAGAATCCAGTGAAACTCCCGAGGACCATCAGCAGGGCAAAAGCCCACATGTAGGTCGACAAGGCCGGCGTGTGATAAAAGCGATTTGCCACCCACCCTTTGATCGAGAGCATGACGGCAGCGATGAGGAAGTTCACGCCAGCGAGAATGGCTAAGGCGCGCCAAAAGAAACCTTGAAGTTTGGCGTACTCTCGGGTTCCGCTATAAACCGCCGTGTATCGGGCGGCGGCTTGCGGAAGGCCCAGAGCCGCTACCAGCCCAAGCACCCCTCCCACGGTCATGCCGAGCGCGTAGATGCCGAGAGACTCTGCACCCAGGACTCGGGCGAGGTAGATCTTGAAGAGATATCCCGAGGCTGCAGTGAAGAGAGTTCCTGCGAAGAAGACTGCCGACTGGCGAGAAATCTGTCCCATCTCGCTGCGAAACTGTTCGTGGCCGGTCGCGAGCGGCGGGTCGGGAGCATCGATGGCGGTGTCGGGGATGTTCAAGTAGATCGCTTTGCTTTTGATGAACCGAATTTCGGATTACATTCCAGCTTATCTCAATCCCTCAACCGGCGATTTGCACAGAATTTCAGACAGCGCCTCGGGAGAAATCGTTTGCACCAAGCGTTGGGCGGTATCGGAACTAGGGATAACCGCACGCACCAAATCTGGAATTTGCAACAAGTCATCGGGAGATTCGAGCATGCGTGCTACGCCGAAGCGGACATATTGGAGAGCGTATCCGGAGTAGGCGTGGCGCAACCATCCGCACAGGAACGCCGGAATTCCGACCGACGCACATTCGGAAGCTGCGGTTGATTCAACGGTTACCGCGCACCAGGTGTTCTTCAGAATCTCGGCCGAGAGCGGTGCATCGGTGACGGTCACCAGCTTGCGGTCATCGGCGCTCAGTGTCTGCGCCAGCAGTCTCAGCCGGTGGCGCTTGTTTTCGAAGGGGTGGAGCTTTAGGACAATGGTCTTGCCGGAGCGACGGGCGGCCACGCAGAGGCGTGGTAAAACCTGACGATAGATGGCTTCCGCCCTCCAGAAGTCTGCCTCGTAAGGCTCGGCGAAAAACGTGATCCAGGGAGCATTTTCGGTCCAGAGCGAGGCGTGATCGCGCGATGGCGAAGCGGGGGCGCCGATTCGAATTCGTTTGGCATCGATCCCACAAACGCGCCGCAGATAGTCGCGCTCCATCTCGCCTTTCGCCAAATAATTCGTGAACTTCGGATTCTTATAGGCCATAGCGTAATCGAGCGCTCCATGATGACAGGCGACAGCTGGAATTCCACGATACTCGGCCAAGAGCAACGGAATGCGCGTGTACGGGTTCGAATCGTCGCCGCTGAGGCACCCGATCAGTTGGCGCGAGGCGAAGACCTGGTTCCAGGCGTCGCGAATGGCGATTCCCCAACGCAGCCATCGCGGGCCTTTTTTCAGAATCCCAAGCTGAGCCGGAAGTTTGAACGCCGGATGTTCCTGCAAGGTCTGCTCCAATTGCCCCCAGGATGTCTCAAGGTTCCGCAATTCATTTTGATCGCAATCCTTGGGGGCAAAGCTCGCGAGGCGCGCCGTCTGCACATTGGGTGGAACGGGTGACACGGCTCCCGACTCGCGGGCGAGAACGAGTAGAAACTCCTGCTGCGGCAGGACGCGAGCATAGTTGAGCGCCGTTTTCGTGACATTCGAATAAGCCGATGGAAGCAGTACGACGGGCTCCGATTTCAGCGGTAACGAACCAGCCAAAGTTCGACGCCATCGGTAGTGCGGATCGTACTTGTCGTAGACGACCTGCCGCAGTTGCGTAAAGCTGAGATTCCTCGCGGCAGTCGCACTGCGGCGAATGACGCGGGGAACCAGTCGCTTCTTGAGCCCTGCGTCCAGCAGCGTGAGGGGAATTCCGAGCTGAAGCCGCAGCACGTCCGTGGTTAAAGACGCGCGGGTCGCGGCTAGCGTGCTGCATGCACTCAGCTTCCCGGCCAGTCGAAGGGCGAGCCGCACGGCTTGCAACTCCGGGTGGAGCATCATGGTGATCACGTCCCACCAGTCGATGCCATAGCGGTCTACGACGCGTCCCATGCCGGCGTCCAACAGATGGCGCCAAATCTGGAAGTCCTCAATTTCGATGGCGAGGTCGAAAATGCTGAACACCGGACAGCCCAGCCCGCCACTTTTCTCGTCGTAAAAGGATTTTGGGGCTCGCCCCAAGTCGATCACAAAATCCCAACGCTGAGCCGTCCAGGAACCGTGAAACTCGTCGTCGGGATGTAAGAGGAGAACTCGCATGGAATGGAGACACCGGATTTCAGGTCGCTAAATCAGCGGACTGATCGATCTCCGAAATTGTCCGCGACACGTGGCAGCAATCTTGTCATGGCGCCAGCAGCGCCCAGGTGACCGGAGTTCCCCGCTCGACATCGCAGGCAGCGCGTCTTCCTAATACTTCATCGAGATGGCGCGGATGCAATCCGTCTGCGGGACGAATCGAACGCACGTTTCTTCCCGTAAACAATTCCCCTTTTTTTATGTCTTCGACTACAAAAAGGGACCGTCGAAACTGGCGGCTATTGGCCTCCTGTGGTCCGGAGGAAAACTGTACTGACCCAACGGATTTCTCCGCCGTGCGCACGGCGTCGACCATAGCTTTGAACTCTTCGGGTTCGAGCGAGAACGCACCGTCGGGTCCACCATCGGAACGCCGCAGACAGAGATGCTTTTCGAGGATGCAGGCTCCCAGCGCCACGGCGACCACTGGAGCAGCGGTGCCCATCGTGTGATCGGACAGACCAACCGGGCAAGAGAAACGCTTCTCCAGCGCTGGAATCGTGAGCAGATTAGCTTCCTCGGGCGGCGCTGGATAGGCGCTGGTGCACTTCAACAAGGCAATTTGGGTTGCGCCCGCGCCGCGCGCCGCGTCGACGGCCTCGGAAATTTCTTCCTCACTCGCCATGCCGGTAGACATGATCAACGGCTTCCCAGTGCGAGCCATCTTTTTGATGAGGCCGATGTCGACCAGTTCAAACGAAGCAACTTTGTGGGCGGGAACATTCATCTTTTCAAGAAAATCGACGGCCGTGTCGTCGAACGCGCTCGAAAATAAATGCATGCCGAGTTGGGCGGCAATCTGTTTCAGTTTCGGTTGCCAGTCCCAGGGCGTGAATGCCTGTTGGTAGAGATCGTGAAGTACGCGGCCATCCCACAAGGTGCCGCCCTTGATTCGAAAATATTCCTTGTCGCTGCGGATCGTGATTGTATCGGCGGTGTAGGTTTGCAACTTGACCGCGTCTGCACCGGCATCTTTCGCGGCATGGACAATCCGAACGGCCTGATCGAAGTTCTGATTGTGATTCGCGGAAAGTTCGGCGATGCAATAGACGGGACTTCCGCGGCCGACGCGACGGCCTTCGATTTCGATGAAGTCGGTCATATTTATCTCTTTATCTTTGTGTCTTTGTATCCTGCGTTTCTATGCTTCACGCTGGCCTGATCGAGCGAATCAGTTCGAATGCTTCCACTGCGCGCAGACCGACGACGCTACCCCATCGCGTAGCGATCGCGCGAAGCGCTTCGGCCGAGCGGGGGTGAGGAAAAGCGCGTGCCTCGGTGTCATAGCAGGCCATGGCGGCGATTTTGGTGTTTAGAGAATTCGCGATATCCACAAAAACATTGGGACGGAACGTCGGTTCGATGCGCTGGAAAGCCCACTCCGTCGAAGACGGAACCTCGAAGGCGTAAATTTCGCGAACGGATTGCTTTTCGATAGGACGAGTAGCGGTCAGCACCGCTCGGTGAACTATTCCGTGATCGACGTTTAAGTCTCCGGGATGATGGGTGTAGATGGTATGCGGCCGGAAGCGCGCGACAAGATCCTCAACTGTCTTCACGATGTCGAGCAACGGTATGGTGTCAAGCCGATTGTCGGGCAGCTTGCAGAGCACCAGTTCTTTCGCTCCGACTTTGTCGGCGGCCTGCTGGGCTCGGCCATGCAGATGCTGCAACTGCTGCTGGTCGGTGTCGGCGCGGTTTTTATATCGCGACGACATGCCCTCGGCCAGAATGGCGATGCGTACGTCGTGGCCTTCACCGGCAAGACGGGTCATGGTGCCGCCACAACCGAGAATCTCGTCGTCCGGATGCGCGGCGACTACGAGGATCGAGTCAGAAGCGGGCATCGTTCATCTCCACCATCATCACCCATTTTTCGTTCAGGAACTCGCCATGTTGCTCAAAATGCTGTGCCAGCCGCCGCTCGAATTCGGCGCGGTGAGCGGCGCTATAGAAAGTTGTGTTTTGCCAGTAGTTCAGAACTCTCTCAGGAGTGGCCCAGCGCACGGGGTTCATCAGAGTATCGATTTTAGTGGAGTGAAATTTCACCGCCGCCCAAGGCACGACGACTTCGCTCATAAAATGCTCGCTGGACGAGATCACCGGGTCTGGAATTGTGGCTCCGCTGGCACGCACCAGATCGAAGAGCTGTCCGTTGTTGGGCCCGAAAGGGCCGATGACAACGATACGTCCGTCTTTTTTCAGCCACGAAAAAGCTTCGTCAAGAGTATTGCGGACGTTGGTGCTGTAGTAGAGGCCGTAGGCGCAGAAAATCAGATCGAACGATGGCCGCGATAATCCGGAGCGAAGTAGCGGAGCGGAAAGATCGTCAAGGCTGGCCTGGATCGCAACCAACTTCGACTGGTTCGGACCGGCGCGTTCTACCAGCGTGTTTAATGCGTCGCGCGAAATGTCCAGAGCGTGGAGCCGGCCATGCTCGCCGAGAGCGTTGAGCATGCGCTGACTTTGGCCTCCGGTGCCGCAGCAAAGTTCCAGCACCTGAACAGATTCGCCCAGGTGAATCCGTTCGAAGATCCATTGGACCAGATCGACTTCCTGCGATGCGCGGTTTTCGGCGATGCGCTGCTCCAGTAACTCTGCCTGAGTAGCTCGACTTGTCATTGCGATTCGCCTTTGGTCTTTGTTCTCACAAATTCCTGATTTCAGTCCGCAAAAATCCATGTTGCCTTGGCCCGTACGTAGTGCAAGGCACGATGTCCTTTTACCTGATCCTCGCCCGTCTTGTGAAATCCCGCGTTCTCGAACGCACGCTGCGAGGCAATATTCTTCGGTAGGATATAGGCGTGAACGCTCGATATGCCGGTCGAGGCGAAAATCTCGTCGACTGCCAGATCGATCAACTGGCTGCCCACGCCTTTCCCTCGAAACTCGCGGGCAACAGTCACGTCGATCTCCCCCTGACGGCCTTGGTCTGCTACTTGATCTGCTTGCTCGTCGACCCGCACTTGCCCGGCGACAGCGCTCTCCAACTCCCCGATCAAGATGTAACATCGGGATGTTTTCATTTTCGACTCGAACCAGACCTTATGATCTTCCCACGGAATGGGGGCGGGAGAAAATGCCGACTCCCGGACTTCGGGATCGTTTGCCAGTTCCCACAGTACCTTACAGTCGGTCGCCACAGCGCGTCGAATGGACAGATCGCTGCGATTCAAAGCACGCAACACGCGCTCCGTTCCGCGGCCGTCGACCAGTTCTCTGCCGCGCTGCGACATCGCTTGCCTGGCGTCCGGCGAATTTACCAGATGGATGAGGGACGATGACAGACTCGAAGATTGTATGTCCGCGCCATCGCCCAGATTGATCGCGGCGCCGCGACGATTCAGGTCTTCGGCGACAGGCCGTTGGTTGTCAGCGATCACGATCAACAAGGACGGCAGGCCGAGAAAACACGCCTCCAGTGCGGTCGTACCAGCCCCGGAGATAGCGACGTCCGTGGCCATCATCAGATCGGGCATATTCGCTGCGTTCTCGACCAGTTCCACATTCTGTTGCGCACCCGAAACGAGTTTCTGTAATTGAGGCAGATGCGGATTGCTTCCGCCGACGACGACGATCGCGCGGAGATCCGGCTGGGCGAGAATCGCTTGCACGACACGCTCCGTAATGTTATCGGGATCGCTGCCCCCCATGGTCACGAGAATACGGCGAGCCACGGTGGGAATCTCACGCGTCCAACCGCGCAGCACTTTGAATTCTCGTCGCAACATTGCAAAGCGTGGCCCGAGAAGGAGCCGAGTTGTTGCGTCGCGGCTGGAATAGAAGGACTCTTTGGCGTGAGGGTTCTGGTTCAGGACAATATCCGCCGAGTAGTGTCCGGAGTGTCCGTTGTCGTCAATGAAGAGTACTTTGAGGCCCCGGCTCTTCAGATTCGTTTGATATTCAGAGCCAAAATCGTAGCCATCGACCACCACCCACGAGGCGCCTCGCTCGCTGGCCCTATCGGCAGTTTGCTCTGCATCGGCGGCGCTGCCGACGCGGACTGCGGTGCGAACGACTTCGAATCCCTCCTTTCGCAACCGTTCTTCTATTGCGGGGGTAGCATCGGCCATGACGAAAACAGCGTGCCCTCCTGCATCCTGCCACGCTTGCGCCAGCGCCAGACAACGCATGACATGGCCGGTCCCGATCGCGAGGCTGGCGTCGGCGCGAACGAGAAGAACGCCCTGTTTCATCTTTTTTTACGCAAGAGGAACATGGCATCCATATTGTCGTCGGTCAAATACTTCAGCCGGCGCTCAGAGACCAGTTCCGTGTCGGGGAAACTGTGCGTGTACATGCCCGCATAATCGGCCTTCCACAGCAGGCCGGAGCGGCCGCGATAAAGGATCTCCGTCATTTCGGGTGCGTAGTATTCGAGTCCCCAAATCCAAGTTCTGGCACAACGATGGATTTCACTCATCGCTGAGGGCAGATCGTGCGGGGCAATATGAATCAGCAGTCCCGAGGTGAAAACCAAATCGAAGCTCGCTTCGCCGAAAGGGATCTTGAGCGCGGAACCCTCCATCAAATTGGCCCAGGGAACCCGGGATTTAGCTTCTTTCACAATATCCGGATGAATTTCGATTCCGGTGACGTTCCGGAATCCCATTCGTTCTATCGCGAGCAACTGGTTTCCGAGATTACAGCCCACTTCAAGGATCGATGCCGATCTTGGAATATCCGCGAGAAAGGCTGCGTTTAGGGATGTGCGCGTGACGCCATACTTGCCCAGATAAGTTTGGTCGAGTTCAGCCAGGTCGAGCAAGTTTCGCTGACTGTACTGGGCACCAAATTCTCCTCGCCAGGCATTGCTTTCTTTTGTTTCGGGAAAATTCTTAGCCTCAGGATGGTCCAGCATTTTGGATCCCTCTCGTTATCGTCACTTCAGAATCGTAACTTCAGCGAACCCGGAATACCGGCTGAATCATTTCACCTTCGAGATACTCTTCGGGGTGGGATTCGCCCAGCCATTTTGCCAGGGTTTTGCAAACTTCGGCATACACGCCCAGGGTCTGTTCGATCGCCCGCGGATCGTGCGCCGCTGTCATATTGTGACTCGCCAGCAAGAGGACACCGCGCTTGACACACTCCTGAGTAAACAGGCTGCGGACCAGAAAACTGTCTTTGCCGTCGGGTTCCAGGAACTTGATCAACGACCAGCACGGATAGCCGATGCACTTCAGGCGATCGTCCAGTCCCGCCTCTTTCGCCAGAGTGTTGAATCCTTCCTGCAGGACGCGGCCATTCACATGGATGCGAGCCAGCGCGTCGGTTGTTTCAAGGATGTCCAAAACCTGCATGGCCGCTGCCATGGACGCAACCTCGCCGGCAAAAGTGAAGCTGAAGAAGATATCTTCAAACACTTTCATGACGTCGGCGCCTCCGACCACGCACGAGATGGGAAATCCATTGCCCATCGCCTTTCCGAAGCAGGCCAGATCAGGAGTTACGTCAAATTTTTTCTGTGCCCCACCTAGTCCGAAATGAAAACCGGTGCAGATCTCATCGAAGATGAGCAAGGCGCCGTGCTGTTGTGCAAGATTCTTTACGCCTTCAAGAAACCCTGCCGCTGGAGGCCAGAAGTTGACTGGTTCCATGATGACGGCGGCAAACTCCCCGTTATGTTCTTCCAGTATTTTCCTGAGCGAGGCCAGATCGTTGTATGCAAACGGATGGGTCAACTCCCGCACCGCTTTTGGCACGCCCGCGTTGCGCGTGGTGCTGCCGATGTACCAGTCCTGCCATCCGTGATACCCGCAGCAGGCGATTCGCTCGCGGCCGGTAAAGGCCCTGGCGGCACGGACCGCTCCTGATGTGGCATCGGAGCCGTTCTTGCCGAAGCGCACTTTTTCCGCACACGGAATAAGTCGAGTCAGTCGCTCCGCCAGTTCCACTTCGAGCGGATGCGGGAGGGAAAAACTGTGTCCTTGATTCAACTGCTGCGTGACGGCCGCGTTCACCTCGTCATTCGCATAGCCGAGAATATTCGGCAGCAAGCCCTGGATGTAATCGATATATTCATTCCCGTCCACGTCCCAGACGCGGCAGCCCTTGCCCTTGGCGAGAAACATCGGCGCGACGCCGCGGACGTGCTGATTCGCTCCCTTACTGAAGGTCTGTGAGGAACCGGGAATGACCTTGTTCGCTCGCTCCAGCCACATCTTCGATTTTTCGATCGACTTGCGCGGCGCTGCCACTGGCCGGGCATCTTCGAACAGGCTCTTGTAATAGCCGCGGTTGGAAATAATCTCTGAGTTCATCTGTTTCAACTCGGGAGTTTTTTCCAGCAGCTCCAAAACGTCGGTCATCCCGAAACTGTCCGATCCGCGAAAAGCTTTGTACACAGAGCGGATGAACTCCAAATCCTCGATCTCGTCGACCGTCCAACGATAGTGCTGGTACAACGAGATGGAATCGTTTTCTACGTTCGCGGTGCGAAACTTTCCCGAACGAAGGTAGGGGGTGACGTGCTCGCGCTCTGAAGGCTTATGCGCTTCATGCCAGGCACGTTCCAGAGCAGAGAAGGAGCAAATTTCCGTATCCAGTCCATCGGGATAACTGCGCACCATCGCGTTTGAAGCGTAGTCGAGATCACCGCGTTGAAAGCGACGTACGACGCGATCGACAACTTCGGGATCGATCAGCGGGCAGTCGGCGGTGATGCGAACCACCTGAGAGGCTTTTTCGGCACGCGCGGCGTGGTAGAAACGATCCAACACATCGTTCTCGCTGCCGCGATAGCAGGTGACGCCATTTTCCTGGCACATCTTTTCGATGGCATCATCCTGGGGAGCAATGGAAGTGGCCACCACCACGCGATCCACCAACAGCGCCTTCTTAACCCGTTCAATCACGTGCCACAACATGGGGTGATTTTCGATCTCGGCCAGACTCTTACCGGGCAGGCGGCTTGATCCCATCCGAGCCTGAATGATGGCCACGACCGGTCCTTCGATGGTAGCGCTGGTCCAATTGAGGGTTTGTCGCTTCCCTTCTTCCGAAGACGACTTTTTGGCTGCTTCCACGATCCGGATCACATCGCGGCTCTGTTCGAGATCGACCATGGGCCCGGTGCCGCTGCCGAGCGACTCGAGGAAATGCACCATTTCCGACACGTACATGTCGTTGGGCTGAAATGCATACGGTATGGTGTGCCAAGTGGCTCCTTCTGCCGCAAACCAGCGGACGGCCGGGACACTAAAATCCCAAACCGCAGTGCCGTTTTCGCCGACAACTTTGCAGGTGCGTGTGTAAGCCCGCTGCACGAAATCCAAATGCAGTTCGGCGCGGCGTCGTTCGGGAAAGTTCAGGTAGATCCACGCCGAATCTTCGACGTCCACTTCGAGACTGCTGAGATGTTCCGCCCGGCAGGTGACTTCGGTGGGACGTCCCAAAAGCCAGCAGATGTAATCCAGTTCGTGGGATCCGTCGAGAATGATGCCGCCGCCTAGTTCATGACGCGCGCTGTAGCTTTCCTTGTAGTTCTGCCATGGCCGCCAATCGGGAAGATATTGTCCTGCCTCGACGTGTAGCCAGAGCACGCGCCCGATCTTGCCCGAATCAATCAGCTCCTTCAATATCTGCAAGCCGGGATGGAAACGCATGTTGTAACCGATCTGAACCTTACGGTCGTTGCGACGCGCCTCGGCAATCAGCACCTGGATTCCAGAGGACTCGTGGGAAAGAGGCTTCTCGATGAAAACGTGGGCCTGAGCCTGCAGAGCGGCGAGCGCCTCTTCCACGTGGTAAACGGGTGGAGTGCAGATCAAGACGATGTCAGGCTTAAAGTTCCGGAGCGCCTCCGGATAATCGGAAAAACTTTCACCTTGGAATTCGTCGCGGCAATACTGCAGCGCTGCGGGACTGGTGTCGCAAAAACCGAGGTGCTGTAATCCCAGAGACTTGAGGTTCTTTGCGTGACGCCTGCCGATGGAACCGCAACCGACCACCAGGCATCGATATCCAACCCACTCGGAAGTTCCTGACATGAATTTTTTCTAGGGCCTGGCTTCGAGCAACTGCGAGCGCTCGCCTTTCGATTCGTGTTTCGCTGCAAAGCAGCTGATCACTTTGCGCACGGCGTGGATCACGTCTTCAACATCCTGCGCCGTCATGGAATGGAACATCGGCAGGCTGATCAGCCGCTCATAGGCATCTTCTGCCACAGGATAACTTGGTTGAGACGGAAAACGCTCACGGTAATAGGGATGCTTGTGTACGGGGATGTAGTGGACGTTCACGCCGATATTCTCAGCTCGCAGGGCGCGGAAAATCTCGGCGCGTCCTTCCGCCAGCATTTCCAGTTTCAGCCGGATCGGATACAGATGCCAGGCTGGATTCACGCCCTCGCGGATCGTGGGAATCACGAGCGATGGAATATCTCGAAATGCTTGGGCATAGTGGGACGCGATCTCGCGGCGCCGTGCCAGATTTGGAGTCAGCCTTTGGAGTTGCGATAGTCCCAGCGCGCAGGCGATATCCGTCAGCCTGTAGTTGAAGCCGAGCAGCACCATCTCGTAAAACCATTGTCCTGCATCTTGCCGCTGCCGCGCCTCGCTGCTGATGCCGTGATTGCGAAAGCGCCGCAGAGTCTCTGCCAGCCGCGGATCGTTGGTCGTGACCATGCCACCTTCGCCAGTGGTGAGGTGCTTGACTGGATGGAAGCTGAACACGGTCATGTCGGCGATACCGCCGATGCGCTTCCCCTGGTATTCCGCACCCAGGGCATGGCTGGCGTCTTCGATCAACAACGCACCTTGTGCTCTGGCCAAATCTTGTAATTCCGCGAGCGGGGCGGGATGTCCGGCGTAGTCGACGGCTATGACGGCCTTGGTGCGCGAAGTAAATTTTCCGGAAACCTCGACGGGATCCAAATTCAGGGTGTCGGGCGAGACGTCGGCGAACACTGGGTCCGCTCCCTGATACAAAACGCAGTTGGCGCTGGCACAGAAAGTAAGGGGAGTGGTGATCGCCTCATCACCTGATCCGAGCCCGGCGGCGAAGGCGGTACCATGCAAAGCGGCCGTACCGGAGCTGAAACTGACCGCATATAGGGCACCCACCCAGGCGGCAAAACGTTCTTCGAATTCCGCGACCTTAGGCCCGGTGGTGAGCCAGTCCGACTTCAGTGTCTCGACCACGGCCGAGAGATCGGCATCATCGATTGTCTGCCGCCCGTAGGGCAATAGTTTGTCGCGCACGGGTCTGCCGCCGTGGATGGCCAGCGTTTCCAAATTTGTGGGCAAGGCGGTCATGCTACGCGCGTGGGAACGGGCTCCGCGGCGCTGGTTTCGGGTGCTACCAGTTCTTCCAGTTCGCGCGGCGTCAGCCAACGGTCATTGGTGTCGCTGGAATAACGAAATCCTTCCGGCAGGGGCGTGGCATGGATCCAATTGTCGGATTTCCACCACGGATGCGAAGGTTGAATCACGTACATATCTTCGGTCTCGAGCGTCTGCCGCGATTCGTCATCTGAGACAAGTACCTCGTGCAACTTCTCTCCGGGACGAATCCCTATGTGCTCAATCTCGCACCCGGGAGCTACCGTCTCGGCGAGATCCAAGAGTCTCATGCTGGGAATCTTAGGCACAAAAATCTCGCCGCCGTGCATTTGTTCCAAGCATCGGATAACGAACTTAACGCCTTGTTCCAGAGTCAGCCAGAAGCGGGTCATACGCGGATCCGTGATGGTGATTTTGCCAGAGCGTCGCTGTTCCAGAAAAACGGGAATGACGCTCCCTCGGCTGCCTACTACGTTGCCGTAGCGGGCGCAACTGAATCGTGTATTTCTAGCGCCGGCGTAGGCATTCGCCTGCACGAACACTTTTTCGGCGCAGAGCTTGGTCGCGCCGTACAGATTAATCGGATTGACGGCTTTGTCGGTGCTGAGGGCCAGGATGCGGCGCACCCCTTGATCGATGGAGGCATCAATTACGTTGCGGCCGCCCATGATGTTGGTCTGAATCGCTTCAAAGGGGTTGTACTCACAAGCGGGAACCTGCTTGAGCGCAGCGGCGTGAACAACTACGGTTACACCTGCCAGCGCGCGCTTGACCCTGTCTACGTCTCGCACATCTCCAATGAAATAACGCAGGCTGGGATGGTCAAATCCCGAAGTTCTCATCTCATGCTGTTTCAACTCGTCGCGGCTGAACACCACCAGTCTTTGAGGCTGATAGTCGCGCAGCATGATCTCGACGAATTTCTTGCCGAACGATCCAGTCCCGCCCGTTACTAGTATCGATTCCTGCCGCCAGTCCACCATTCGATTTCCTTCAAGAGTCCTTCTGCCGTTAGCCGGTCAAGGCATGCGCCGACGGCTTACTCACGAGAATCCATAATAGTCGCGGCATTCAGCGGACTATTCGTTTTTCGGACAAGCTCTTGTGCTCGATAGTATAGCTGAGTGAAGGCGGGGGAAGGATGAGCGACGATCTTCTCAAAGGCCCTCAGCGGCCGACAGTTCGTTTTCGCCGAGCAGCCGGGTTCGCAGATTCCGGTAGAAGCCGGCGATATGGGCTTCAAACTCGGACAAGTTCATGCCGGCGGTGACGTGCACGCGGGGCACGGCAAAGCGATTGATTTTCGCACCGAGGCCTCCACCGCTGTTCATGAAAGCGCAACGGAAGCCCGCTTTTTCGGCAAGGTCGAATTCCCTTTGTTTAACCGTCTCGGTCGTGCCGAAGGGATAGCCGAAGGCCCAGACCGTCTGACCCAGAGCTTGCTCAAGAACGCCGCGGCTATCGGATATTTCGCGCCATGCCTGTTCGTCAGTTGCGCGAGCCAGAATCGGGTGCGAGACAGAGTGCGCTCCAATGGTCATTCCGGCGGCGGCAAGCTCCCGGATTCCGGCACGGTCGAGCATGAGGAATCTGGCGGCTAGTGTCGGATCTTTGACGAAGCGCTCTCTCCAGTTCAACGGAAGCTTCAACTGCCCTCGGATTTGGTCGAGGAATTTCCACCTTAATGCCGGGTCGAATTGCGACAACTGCCCGACTAATTTCCACCAGCACGAGTGCTTTTCGGTCGGCGCGATCTGGCTGACATTGATGGCTGCCTCGGGCACGCTCAGAGCGATGGGGTCGGTCGCGTCCAGCAGCATGAGGTAAAGCTCCTCGTACCAGAGCATGGACGGCACCTCATCGCCGGATGCGGCGGTCGCAAAAAACAAGCAGGACACGTCGTACTCCTGCAGGATGGGGACCATTTCGGTCAAGGTGTTTCGCAGCGCGTCATCGCAGGTCAGCAGGATCGAACGCGGAGGCAGATTTAACTCTGTCTGCGACCAACGAAGAAAGTCTTCAGGCGAGATGACGTTGTAATGCTTCTTCAAAAGCTGCAACTGGCGGCGCAGCGACGACGCGTGCACTAAGTTGCCGTCCAGTGCCGCATTCCTGACTTCATATCCCCGCGGGAAGACGCCGTGATAGGTCACGACTGCCGGACCGGACCCGGCGGCATAGCGGAGGTACCCGCTGCGGGACAGGACGGGAAAGACGATGTGCTTTAGGGCGGGGCTGACGAATCTCAAGATTGCTTCCGACGGTGCCGGCGAAATTGTACCGCAACTGTTTTGGTGGGGGCGTTCCGGTTCGCAAGGCGGCAACATCGGCGTCGCGACGGGCTAGGCTCCGTTCAGGGCGGGTCGGAGACCCGCCACCACACGAGCATCGGTTGGCCTCTAGTGATGGGGTGATCGATCCGTGTGACGCGAGAGAGTGTTGTGAAAAAATTTCTTGCTCCGCACTAATGAAAATCGATACACAAATCCAGCTTTGAGAATTCCTGAAACGGAGGGCTCATTCCTGGCGGCGCCAAAAATCCATGCTTGTTTTTTTTGCTTCTGCAGATGAGCGGCGGCCAAACGAATCGCAGTCGCGTAGTGGCCGTGACCACGCTGCGCCACGGGGGTCCAGCAATCGAAGATCATCACGGCGTTCGGGTCATTTGACTCCAGCTTCGAGTCGATCTCGGACAAGTAAAACCCATCATAAGGGTCAACCCACAGAAAATGTGACGCGACCCTTCCTTCACTACTTAGGAAATAGCCGCTGGACCCACCTTGCCGGAGGCGCTTGCCACAACGGATGAGGTATTGCAAAGTTTGCTCGTCGCCGGCGTTGCTCATTGCGGCCGCGGCCAGGCCTTCCCAAGTTAGCGGGCGCAGAGCTTCGCTTTCGCTCTCGGACACTTCGATTGGCGGAGCTTCGAAGAAAGCAACCTCGTCCGCCGAAGCTATCATTCCCTTGGCGCGTGCCATTGCGTAGGATGCGGTCGCGACGGCGCCAGTCGCACCAATTCGCTTGTGCAAACTATGAAACCACTGCCGTGCCGCGCGAAGTTTCTTCTCCACCGCAACTGACTTTCCAACGGCGGTCACCAGGTTATAACGACTGACATTCACCAGATGCTGCGCAGTACCTCTTGATAACTGCAGGTAACGCGTCGGTGACACCGCATTGCAAAATCGTTGTTTATAAGACTCGTCGCCTAGTCCGAGATCCAATCTTTTTACCGACGAATCGGCGCATGCCTCCTCGGTCAGCAGACGGAGTAGGCAAGAGCCCGGAGACAGTCCCTCGTACTGGAGCTGATAGGTCGGCAAATACCAAAACCAGCTATCGAGAAATCGGAATCCGTAATTCCATGCAACGGGCTGACCGCCAACTTCCAACTGGCTGACCTTCAACCAGCCGGCGGGACTTAAGAGTTTTGCCAGTTCGGCTAAGAAATCACGCCGTTGCGGTTGGATCAATGGACTCAAACGGCCAGTCGCAAGAAATCGGGAAATCTGGGCGGCGAAGATCGGATCGAGACCTGCGTCCAAATTTTCTGCGCTCAAATGATTGACTTGGATGGGGCCAACGAGACTGAGTTTTTTCAATCCTCGCTTCTCTTTTTCCTTTCGCACGACAGACCGGAGGACGGTTTGCCTTTGCTCCTCGTCACCTAGAGCGATCACACCGCAGTCGTACCCCGGCCGCTCATGGACATGGAAATTTTGAGACTGGGCAATGGTTTTTAACGCGGGGAGAGTAGGTGACCCGGCTGGAACGTTGGCGAGAACAGCATTTCGTAGGTTGCGCCGGTTCATCTCCTGGAACAGCATCGCTAAGATGTCTGCCCGAAGATCCGGTTCGCTCAAGATGTCGCAGTAATCTGCGGTGCTGGCGGACAGGAAAAAGGCTTTGTCGGGCGCATCTCTGGCCACCGCCAAAGCCGCGACACCGACCAGACGACTCGATTCGTCGCCCGACTGATGGAATAGAAAAGTCAGTGGGCAGAGACTGCGGGAAAACGCGCGGCTGGCGGCCAAGGCCCACTGGTGGGTATAGAAGACCTCGGGACGATCCATTTGGAGGACCAGATTGTTCCAGGCAAGAATGATTTCCGGGTCTTCTGGAACCGCCTCCAGAACCGTTACCTTCACGGGCGCTCCATCACGGCTGCTCCACGATGCGAAGTCCAATCACTCTCTAGTTTATTAGCTAGTGTATGAAATGAAGGTTTTTGATTCCGATCGCCGAAGCAGCGGCCAGCATGGGAGCGAGCGCACTCAGAAACCAGAGTATGCGTCGATCTTTCGGCAGCCAGCGCAACAAGGCGAAGAATACAAATGGGAGAACAGGAATCGAAAAACGAATGAACGTTCCGCGGGCCCATACCAAATAGTCGTAACAAAAGATCGCCAGCAGGTATAGCCCGCAGAAAATTGCTTCAGCCGGGTTCGCGCGCCAGTACTCGCGGAGGTCGCGACGGAACATCGCGATGGCTCCCAAGACGACCAGTGCGATCCAGGAGAAGCTCAGAATCAGATTGGTCCAGGGCGCCGGATACAAGATGGTGCCGACGATGATGCCGTGAAAGGGCCAACCGAACAGTTGCCCGTGGGGGCCAACCAATTTCGCCGCACCGTAGTCGCGAGACGTATAGCTGTGGACGGTGAGCAGCGGGTCTCCGTAATAGCGCACCAGCGGCCATACATACAAGAGACCTATCGCAAGTCCCAATGCAAGAGCACCGAAGAAATTCGCGTAACGCTTTCTCAACAGACAAGCGAGGCCAACGCCGACGAGCACAAAGAACATCAATGGTCGAACGGTAGTAGCCAGCGAGCCAAGCAGCGCGGCTAGGATCGTGTTTCCTCGACGAAAACTTATGAACGCTCCAATGCCGAGCGCGACCGCCAGAGGTTCGGATCCACCCAACCACGACAGTTGCAACCACGCGAAGTTTGATAAAGCGAAATACCCGGCTACCCAGGCGCCGAACATGCGAGCTATTAAGACGGTGCTGACAACCGAAGCCCCACTCGCGACCAGCCACAGGCTTGAACCGAGGCGCAAATGCGATAGCACGGAGACGGCAACCCCCGCATACGAGTAACCCATGAACTGCTGAATATCCAAGCCATGAAAGTTCCAATGCCGAATCGCGGTTGCTACTTCCAGGTAGGCGTCATTGTCTCCGAAGCCGAGGGGCGGCGCGTGCCAGCCACGTAAAGCTATGACTGTGGCGCCGAAAAACAGTCCTCCAACGATGACCATGAGGACCAACTCGAACCAGGTTGGCTCTGTTCTCCACTTGCTGGTCGATGTAGCGGACGGCGTTGCGTCCGGCTGAACTCTTAAGGTAGAGATTGGCACAGATGCGAAGCCCTCAGGAATGGAAAAGTCATACTACCCATGATCGCGGGGAACTGCAAAAGGTTGGAGTTTAACTGCAACCAAGAAGGCGGAGAAAAGCGTGCGGAGAAAGTCAGGTCCGAGGCTGGCTGGCGTGGTTCCGAAGAGCGGACACCGTACCCAAAACAATATTGCCACCTCCTGAATTTTGCGCGATTCTGGCTGCGGCGATGTTAAAATCATGCGAATTCCTCATAATGTCCGCTCTGTCTGTCCGGCTTGCTGCATAGGCCTGGCCTGAGCCGACACCTTTATGGCGAGCGCGCCGGGAATGGTTCCGCACTTGAGCGCGCGGCGACCAAGGAGCTTTGATGTCATTTGGGCCTTTAGTTCCGGGAAACAACGGGAATAACGACGGATTGCGCGAAATACAGCCGGCAGGTTCCGCCGAATTCCTAAGGCCCATCGGTTCTGCGCTTTATAACGCGTTGCCGACGCAGGAAGCCACTCTGCGCGAATACATGCGGGTTCTGATTAAGCGCAAATGGATGGTCATCTCGGTCATCGTTGGCATCTTCATGGCTATCGCCGTGGCCAGCCTGCGCCAAACTCCAAGCTACGACGCAGTTGGCCGCATCGCGGTCAACAAAGCCGATTCGAACCTTATTTCGTTCAAAGACTCGACTCCGGACATCGATTATGTTTACGAACAGAGCGACTTGGATACGGAAGTCCGGATTCTGCAAAGCGATCTGATGGCGTTGCAAGTAATCCGCACTTTAAATCTGGACAAGCGTCCAGAGTTTGGCGGCCATTCCGACCAAAAGCAAGCCAACCTCGTCGCCGACCCGCTGCAAACCGATTCGAATCGGACCTCGGCTTTGCTGTCGATGTTTCATTCCAGGCTCCGAGTCACGCTCATTCCGAATACTCGAATCATGGAGATCCATTTCGGCTCAACCGATCCTCAGCTTGCGGCAAACGTGGTGAATACTCTTGCGGCGACTTACGTGGAGCAGAACTTCAAGACCAAATTCGAGTCAACGATGCAGGCTTCCGACTGGCTTTCCAAACAGCTCGTCGACTTGCAGATGAAAGTGGAAACCTCGCAGGAAAAATTAGTCCGATACCAGAAGGAACACGAGATTCTGGGGATCGACGAAAAACAGAACATCATCACCGAAAAGCTGGATGAACTTAACAAGGAAATGACCGCGGCGGAATCTGACCGCATGCAGAAAGAAGCGGTCTACCGCCAGACGCAGACCAGCGACCCGGATGCGATCGCGGCGGCCATTATTTCCGAGTCGGTAGGTGGCGAAACCGGTTCGGGTTCGATTCTTCTGGATAAATTGCGCGAACAGGAAGCCGGTCTCAAAATCCAGGTTGCGGAACTGAGCACGCAGTTCGGCCCCTCGTACCCCAAGGTCGCGCAGCTCAATAACCAACTGAAAGAGATTGATCGTCAACTGCAATCGGAGACGAACAAGGCCGTCGATCACCTCAAGGGACTTTATCTATCGGCGCTGCAACGTGAAAGTATGTTGCGCGAGTCCTTCGAGAAGCAAAAGCAGGAAGCCAACAAACTTAACGAGAGCGCGATCGAGTACAGCATCCTGAAACGCGATCTGGACAGCAATCGCACCCTATACGAGGGCTTGCTTGAAAAGCTGAAAGAAGCGGGCGTGACCGCCGGATTGCGCTCCAATAATTTTCGCATCATCGACGCGGCGCGGGTTCCGACTGCTCCCAGCGAACCGAATATACCCCGCAACCTTTCTTTCGCGTTGGTACTGGGCGTCATCTCCGGTGTCGGACTCGCCTTCGTGCTGGAGAATATGGACAACACCGTCCGCACGCCGGAACAGGCGACGGCGATTTCGGCTCTGCCTTCTCTCGGGATGATCCCGCTGGGATCGAAGTCTTCGAACCATGGAGCGTCTGCCAAGCGCTTAGCTTTGACCGCATCGAAAGAAGTGGTGGAAACCGTGACCCAGGTTCGTCCGCAGTCGCAGATGGCCGAGTCTTATCGAGCCTTGCGAACGTCGCTTCTGCTTTCGAATCTGGGTGCTCCGCCGAAGGTCATCATGGTGACCAGCGCGCGTCCACAGGAGGGCAAGACCACAACCAGCATCAACACTTCAATTGTGCTGGCCCAAAAAGGCGTCCGCGTTCTTCTCATCGACGCTGACTTGCGACGACCCAGTATTCACAAGACTCTGGGCATGGGTCCACGCAGCGGCCTGAGCAATGTGCTCACGGGAAGCGCCACGGTGCAGCAGACGATTACCACGTCTCCGATCCTCCCTAATCTCTACATCATGCCCGCCGGTACGCCGCCGCCGAATCCGGCCGAGTTGCTGGCGTCCGCGAACATGAGGGAACTGGTTGCGGAGTTGCGCGAACAGTATGACCACATCGTGATCGATACTCCTCCCACGCTTTCCGTAACCGACGCGGTTGTACTCTCACCTAACGCCGACGCGACTATTCTGGTCATTCGATCGGGACAGACCACCAAGCAGGCGCTTCGCCGCGCCCGGGACATATTGATGCAGGTGAATGCTCACGTGGCCGGGGTCCTGCTTAATGCGGTAGACCTGACCTCTCCCGACTATTACTACTATTACGAATATCAAGGGAAGTACAGCCACTACTACCAGGAAGAGCCTACCGGCAGCAGCGTGGAGCCGAAAGCGGTTTGAGGCCGATTTCGAGCTCCCGCGAGCAGGACTGCGGTACACTCTTCGAACATTGCGGCATTAAGAAATGAATTGCCTGGCAATTCGAGCTCTCAATTAGCAACGGGACCATGATCATAGCTCTATCAAACCGGCGGCGTTCGCAGTTTGCGGCCGGAATAGCGTTGCTGGCCTTCGTTTATTTGTGCCTGAGTGCCAAAGAGTTTGCCGCCAGCTTTTTTGCGTCACGCGGCGAATTGGCTTCGCTGAAGCGAGCTGTGTTTCTCTCCCCCGGAAACGCCGACTACCGTCACCGCCTGGGAAGGTATCTCGCGTTTGTCAGTGGCGACCCACAGGCGGCCATTAACAGTTACAGCGCCGCCGTTTCGCTCGACCCGCACGATGCCCACTATTGGTTCGACCTGGCCGCGGCATATCAGGTAACGGGCGACATCAGTGGGCAGCGGAGGGCTTTGGATAGAGCGCTGCAGGCAGAACCGACCGCTCCTGATGTCGCCTGGGAGGCGGCTAATTTTTTCCTGATCGATGGCGACATCGACCGAGCGCTGCGCGAATTCAGCGTTGTGATCGCGAACGACCTTGGTCTGATGAACGCCGCTCTGGCACAGTGTTGGCGTGTCCGTCCAGATGCGGATGCACTGCTTAGCAACGTCGTGCCCGCCCGTCCCGACACCTTGCTGGCCTTTCTCGATTTGCTGATGGGCAAGAAAGAAACCGAAGCCACGATCAAGACGTGGGACCGGCTGACACAACTTCATCAGAAATTCGAGAACCGCCATCTCTACGATTACGTGCACTTTCTGATTGGAGCACGTCGTCCTGACGCTGCGATGTCTGCATGGGAGCGAAGCGCCGACACGCTGGGTTTATCGTCCTATCTTCCTTCTGAAGACAACTTGGTGGTGAACGGTGACTTTGGCCTACCCATCCTGAATGGCGGATTCGACTGGACTTACGTCAATCGCACCGGAGTGCGCCCGTTGCTGGATCAAAGCGATTTTCGTGAGGGCGACCGTTCGTTGTCCCTTACCTTCGAAGGACCGGGAATCAGCGACGCCGGGATTCAGCAACTGATTCCTGTGCGCGGCGGGATCAGTTACGATTTCTCCGCGTATTACAAGTCTGGCGAGTTTGAAGGAGCGGGTGGGCCGCAGATCGTTTTGCGGGATGCTTACACCGGCACGCCGTTATATGCCAGCGACCCGCTCAACGACGCCGACTTCTGGAAGGAAGTTCACTCCCAGGTAACTGTCCCAACCACGACCACCTTATTGGTGTTGGGGATCGAGCGCTTCCCTGCCGGTTCTCCGATTCGTGGGAAACTTTGGCTCGATGGATTCGAGCTTTCGCCCAGCGGTTCAGCGGAAGACTCCGCGAATCATTCCACGGACGACGACTCTGTTCAGTCCTCCGAGCAGCCCTCCGATCGGGCCGCCGGTAAATCCTCCGACACATCCTCTAAGTCCGGGGACAAACCGTGAGTTCAGTCCTGGCAACGCAACCCGAACCCAAGCCAGTGGCGAAAGCCACGCGACCGTTGCTCACCAACGGCGCGCTGCTGATGAGCGCGGGGGCAGTACTTCTTCTGGGACCGCTGGCCTTTGGAGCGGTCGAACCCTGGTCTATTTTTGCTTTGGAATGCGGCGCCGTGGCCGTGTTATCGCTCTGGGCGTTTCGCCAGTGGAATAGCCGCGAAATCAACCTGCTCGAGCAACCGATCTACCGTCCGATGGCGGCTTTTTTTGCATTGCTCCTTCTGCAATGGGTGATCGCAACCGCCTATCGTCAAGTGACCTACTCTCACTTACTGCTGTATGCCGCGTACGGGATGCTCGCTTTTGTTGTGACCCAGACCTTGCGCCGGTCTTCGCAGTTCGAAATGCTGGCCAAGTTGTTTACAGGTTACGGAGTTTTATTGGCATCGTTTGCGATTCTGCAGGGCATGGCGCCCAACGGAAAGATCTACTGGTGGTTGACCGCGGAACAGGGCGGCTCGATTTACGGGCCCTACGTAAACCGCAATCATTATGCCGGGCTGATGGAGATGCTTCTGCCCTTCCCCATGGTTTTGGCAGCGACCCAGTTCACCAACGGGAGCCGCAAGATCGTAGTCGCGGCGATCGCCGCGCTGATGGCGGCGAGCATTTTTCTCTCCGGCTCGCGCGGAGGCATGATCGCGTTCGCTGCCGAGATCGTGGTGCTCGCCATACTTCTGGTTCGCAAGCGAGACGGAAGCTGGAAACAACCCTTGATGCTGGGGATGTTTTTGGCGCTGGTGGTTATTTTTCTGGTCTGGCTGGGAGGTAATGAACTCACGCGCCGGTTGATCAGCATCCACTCGGAAGCGCGCGAAGAAATCAACGGTGGAGTCCGCTTGAGTATCGATCGCGACTGTCTGCGCATGTTCTTCAAGAGACCGATTCTCGGTTGGGGACTCGGAACTTTCCCGATCGTTTATCCGGAATTTCGCAGCTTCTACACCACCTTCTTCGTGAACCAGGCGCACAATGACTATCTTCAACTGCTGGTTGAAACCGGCTTAGCCGGATTCTCGATTGCAATCTGGTTTTTGGTGGTTATGTTCCGGCAAGCGTCAGGCAAACTTAAGAATTGGACCGAGACCGCCAGCGGCGCGTTGACGGTGTCGGCGCTGCTGGGCTGTGTCGGAATTTTGGTGCACAGCTTCCTCGACTTCAATTTGCAGATTCCAGCCAACGCGGCTCTGTTCTATGTTCTATGCGCACTTGCTGCGAGTGCGCCGGTGCAGGAATCTTTACGAAAACGGGTGCTTCGCCGGCACAATTTGATTGTGCAGCCGAACTCTTGAACCTGACGCCTCCTAGTTGCCGGCCGCAAAACCCTCTCTGCTTTTGAGTCTGACCATGAGGGTTATCGCTCCGCTCATCGCGAGCGCCGCACTCACCAGCAATAAGCCGCCTTTGAACTGGCCGGTTGAGGTACGGACCAATCCAATGGCATACGGACCGACGAATCCTCCGAGATTCCCTACTGAATTGATGAATGCGATTCCGGCCGCAGCGGCCGTGCCCGAGAGCAATGAAGTCGGCATCGCCCAGAACGGCCCCAGCATGCAATTCACGCCCAGCACCGCGACACTGATGCAGAGAATCGCCGGCGCCGCTGAAGTCGAATAGGCCGCTCCCGTGAGGGCCAAAGCGCTAGCCAAGGCAGGGATCGCCGTATGCCAACGACGCTCTCCACTGCGGTCGGAGTGAATACCTACGGCCACCATGGCGACGGCGGCGGCTATGTATGGAATCGCGGACAGCAAGCCGATCACGAAGTTGCTCACCCCCGACACGCTTCGGATCAGGGTCGGCAACCACAGGCTTATGCCGTACGAAACAGTATTCAAGCCGAAATACACCAGTGCCAGCATCCAGATTCGTCCGCTCTGCAGGGCTGCGAATTGTCCGGTCACTGCCGCGACGCTGTTGCGTTCGCGCTGCAGAGTCTCGACCAACCAATCTCGCTCGGCGCTTGGGAGCCAACGCGCTTCCTCTGGCCGATCAACCAGGTACGCCCATGCCACTGCGCCGAGGAGGACGGCAGGAATTCCTTCCATGAGAAACATCCACTGCCATCCGGCCAGGCCTTTGGTCAGATGGAGTCCAAGCAGCGCGCCGGAGAGCGGGCCGCCAACGACTCCCGAGAGCGGGCCGGCGGTCATGAATCGGGCCAGGGTTCGGGCTCGAGCCTGCGCCGGAAACCAGTTCTTGAGATAGAGGATCACGCCGGGAAAGAATCCAGCCTCAGCGGCACCCAGCAAGAAACGCAGAAGGTAAAAGCTGCGCTGGCCGCTGACCGTGATCATCGATGCTGAAATGATTCCCCAAACCATCATTAGCAGGGCAATCCATCGCCGCGCCCCCACGCGTTGCAGGGCTAGATTGCTCGGCACCTGAAAAAAGAAGTAACCGGCAAAAAACATCCCCGCCCCAAGGCCATAGACGGAGTCGGTAAACGCGAGTTGCTGACGCATCTGCAGTGCAGCGAAGCCAACATTGATACGATCCAGATAGGCAACGATGTAGAGAAGAAACAGGAAAGGGATTAGCCGCCAGCTGAGCGTCCTCAAAACTCTTGCTTCGATCGCGGCGGTCTCACCTCTTGTTTCGGGTGCAGCGGCCCCACGTGCGGGGAGCGCTGGCGACGACGAAGACGCGACCAGCCCGGCCTCTACATTTGATGTCAGGTGCAGTTTGGCGCGAATTTCCGCAGCGATGCTCTCGGATGATTGATCAACATCAACGGTTGGAACGCACACTGGTTCTTCGAGCGTCGCCAACTGGCTCTCCAGCATGCGCGCCGTCATGAAATGCCCGACCCGCGCACGCAACCGCTGCTGGAGCAATTCTGGCGTGCCCTTCAGGTAGACGAACTGGACTTCTGGACTCACTGCCAAGCTTTGACGGTAAGTTTGCCGCAATGCCGAACACGCGAGGATCGCGTTTTTCTTCGAGGCGATCCACGTTGTAACGAGGTCGCTCAGTGTCTGCAACCATGGCGCACGGTCAGCGTCGGTTAAAGGGATTCCGCTGCGCATTTTCGCAACGTTCGCCGGCGAATGGTATTCGTCCGCGTCGGCAAACTCCCAGCTCAGTTGCGACGCCAGAAGTCGTCCGACGGTCGTCTTTCCCGAGCCGGAAACTCCCATGAGCACGATGACCACGCTTCCTCCATTTGTGCACGTCCAAAATACGCGATATTTGGCTGAAGGTTGCACAAAAGAATCTCACCAGGTCGGACTGCCTCTGTATAATCCTCCACCGTAAAGGTAGGTAGTTGAAAGTTTGACGAGCGGAAACCAAATTTACTCTTCAGGAGGAAATCCTTTGAAAACTGCAAAATTGAAATTAATGGCCCTGGCTGTGCTGTTGGCGGTAGCGACCAGCGTGTGCCTGGCACAGGCGGCACCGGCAACTTCTTCGGACACGATGAAAAGCGACAAGATGGCGAAAAAGACGAAAGAAAAACCGGTCGATCCATCCACCATCGCGCAAGCTCCAGGCGGAGGCGGCGGCAAGGTGTGGGTGAATACTTCGACCAAAGTGTTCCACAAGGAGGGAGATCCCTGGTACGGGAAGACGAAGCACGGACAATATATGACCGAAGCCGACGCCACCAAGGCTGGTTACCATGAGGCCAAGGAAGAGGAAATGGGCAAGAAGAAAGATGATATGAAGAAGTAGCCTGGGATTTTGGGAACCAGAAACCACCCCGTATCGGGGTGGTTTTTTTGCTTTTGCAAGGGTTGCAGGGATGATTCTCCCTCGAATGGGGCAGGAAATTGGGGAAAACGCCCGGCTTTGCCCTGCGAGCGCCTGTTAGCAACCGCGTTACGTTCGTAATGTTGGGATTGTTTTCGGTGTGGCCCGTGATATAACCCGGATATAGACTGCTTTTGAAGCTTTGAGCTGAAAAATCCGCGAATGACGCGGTTTTTTTGAGATTCACAGGAAGCGCAAGGCGAGAGCAGAGGAGGAGTCGTGACTGAAGCACGTACCGGGAAAAGGTTTCCGCTGCAGTTGCCGATCAAGATTCATAAGGAAGATACCACGGTCGACATGAGCGGCATGACCGGGAATCTGAGCGCAGCCGGAGTGTATATCCGCGCTGACGCATCGCTCGAGGTCGGCTCGCCTGTTGAGTTTGAGATCACTTTGCCTCCCGAGGTAACGGGTGGCAAGGACGATGTTGTGATTCAGTGCCGCGGCCGCGTGGTGCGGACCGACGAGCCCAACGCCAGCGCCGAAGCGGGAGAAAACCGGGGCGTCGCTTGTGTCATCGATTCTTACGAATTCGTTCGCAATAGTTAGCGCAAGAGTTCGCGCAAAAGTTTAATTCGGGAGCGATCCATGCTTAAGCTAATTCTGGCCGACAATCAGGCAATTTTTCGCGCCGGCATCGCCAAGGTGCTGGCCGTAGAAGACGAAATGCGCATTGTGGCCCAAGCGCAAACTGCCGAGCAGATGTTTATGGCGCTCGACAAATTTCGTGCGGCAGTGCTCATCATTGCCGGAGGTTTCCACTCCGACTTCAACTCCGTTCTTTCCGCTGCCAACAAGAACAAGACACGCGTGGTTGTTCTCGCCGATACTGGCGAGAGCGCGCAGCGCTACATGGCGGCGGGCGCTCATGGCGTGGTCTATCGCAACGTGACGAGTCCGGCGCTGGTCGACTGTGTGCGCAAGATCGCGCGCGGCGAAAACTGGGTGCAGGACATGGCCGTTCCCAGCGAGTTGACCGAGAACGATATGGTCGGGCTGCGCGTCCGTGACCGTTTGACGGCCAAGGAACTGCGGATCGTCGCCCTTATTGTTCAGGGATACAAGAACAAAGAGATCGCTACCCAACTCGGCACGACTGAGCAGGTTATCAAGAACTACCTGCGCAACGTTTACGACAAGATCGGCGTATCGGATCGACTCGAACTGGCGTTGTTCACCATTCACCATCGCATCCTGAACGAAGCTGCCGCCGCGACGGCTGCTGCGGCGGTGCCGCAGGTGGCGCAGAGTGCGGGCGCCAGCAACTAGACTGCTTTCAGCGAAATAACAAAAGGCCGCCCGCGGGCGGCCTTTCTTCGTTTCGGCATGCGTTTTGGCATGACGTTGCTCATGGTCCGACTACTGCGATTCGCCCGAATCCAGACCAGCTTCGGACAATGATCTGCGAAGACGGCGCTCTCCACCAGCTCCGCGCTGCGTATCGACAATCTTGCCATCGCGATCGACTACCACGTAGATCGGATACCGGTTCGCGGCATACATGGCAGCGAGGTTAGTATCTCCCGTCATGACTATGTGGCACTTTCGGGGATGGTCCTTCAAATACTGCTGCACTACCTTTTTCGACTCGCCCACATCAACCGCGATAACCAGCAGACCTTTTGGGGAGAATTCCTTGGTGAGGTCATTCACCAGCGCTTCTTCGCTCTTGCAATATGGACACCACGTGGTCCAGAACTGAAAAAGGATCACCTTCCCCTTCGTTGAATCGTTGGTGAACTGTTCGCCTTCCAGCGTTTTCGCGTGGAAATGAGGAGCGGGTTCACGGTCGTCGTCCTCCGCGATCTGCCGATGAACATCGCGATTCGGCGCTTGAGGAAAGGCGCAGGGAGCCGTCAGCATGGCCGTCAACAAAGCGCAAACCGGCACTACCCTGTTCGCCAGCATGGCCCGAGACTATAACATAGTCCGAGACCTATGAAGATCAACATCAAGTTCCTACACTTGGCAGTGCTTATTCTGATGATTCCCTGCTCGGTTGGGCTCGCCTCAGCCGGCGATCAGCCTGACGCCGTCGACGATTACGTCCGATCGGAAATGGCGAAGCAACATATTCCCGGACTCGCGCTCCTCGTTTCGCGGGCTGGGCAGGTAATCCGAGCACAGGGATACGGGCTTGCGAATGTGGAGTTGCGGGTACCGGTCACGCCGGAGACAATTTTTCAATCTGGATCCGTTGGCAAGCAATTCACGGCGACCGCCGTGATGATGTTGGTCGAACAAGGCAAGATCGGCCTGGACGATCCTCTGACCAAATATTTCCCGGATGCTCCTGCTGCGTGGAAAGAGGTCACGATTCGCGAATTACTCAGCCACACGGCTGGGTTTGGTGATTATCCCAAGAGCTTTGACATGCGGAAGGATTACACCGAGGCGGAGATGATCAAGATTGTCGAGGGCATCCCGCTGGCATTTCCGCCGGGCACCAGCTGGAGCTATAGCAATCTTGGCTTTCTCACGCTTGGCATTGTGATTCACAAGGTCACTGGCCAGTTCTATGGAGACTATCTGCAGGAGCACATCTTTCAGCCCCTGGGCATGAACACGACTCGCATTATCAGCGAAGCGGACATTGTGCCAAACCGTTCTGCGGGATACAGGTTGGTCAAAGGAGAGCTAAAGAATCAGGAATGGGTTTCTCCGGTGGTCAACACCACCGCAGACGGCAGCTTGTATTTTTCCATTCTCGACCTCGCCAAATGGGACGCTGCGCTTTCTACCGAGAAGTTGCTGCAGCGATCCAGCCTCGAGCAAATGTGGACTGTGGCTAAGCTTCGCAATGGTCAACCGAACTCCGGGCACTACGGCTTCGGCTGGTTTATAGAAACTGCGAAAGGTCATCGCGTCATTGAACACGAAGGTGCATGGCAGGGCTTCGAAACTCAGATCTCTCGCTACGTGGATGACCAGCTTACCGTGGTTGTTCTAACCAATCTCGCTGAGGCGAAACCTGATCTTATCGCGCACCATGTGGCCGACATGTATCTGACTGGCAAAGCTAGGTGAGGTGAGAGGTGAGAGGTCAGAGGTGAGAGGTCAGAGGTGAGATTGCAGAGGTTCCGTCGTTCCCTTGGTTTTAACCTCTTAAATCTGACCTCTCACCTGGCTCTACGAGATTTTTTCGCCTACGCTCTTTGCTTGCGTGAACAAGTAGAGATAGTCGGGGCCGCCAGATTTCGAATCGGTTCCCGACATGTTGAAGCCACCGAAGGGGTGCGCACCTACCATCGCTCCGGTACATTTGCGGTTCAGGTAGAGATTGCCTACGTGGAACTCGCGCACGGCGCGATCCAGTTTTTCGCGCGAACTTGAATAGACTGCGCCCGTCAATCCGAATTCCGTGTCGTTTGCAATTTCGAGCGCATGATCGAAGTTGCGTGACTTGATCACTGCCAATACCGGCCCAAAGATTTCTTCCTGCTCGAGCGTCGATTTCGCGGGGATGTCGGCGATGACCGTCGGTTGCACAAAGTAGCCTTCGCCCGCTTTCGTATCGCGAGCTCCGCCGGTGATCAGGCGTCCATCTTTCTTGCCGATCTCGATATAGCGGAGAATGTCGTTCATCGATCCTTCGTTGATCACAGCAGCCATACCTGGGTTCAACGTGGGATCGCCTATGGTGATTTTCTCCACGCGGGATTTCAGTTTCTCAAGAAACTTGTCGTAGATGCGGTCGTCGACGATAGCGCGCGAACAGGCTGAACACTTCTGACCCTGGAAGCCGAATGCGGCCTGAGCCACGCCTTCTACGGCCGAATCGATGTCGGCATCGGCATCGACGATGATCGCGTCTTTGCCTCCCATTTCTAGAACCGTGCGCTTGATCCAGAGTTGACCGGGCTGCTGATGCGCGGCGGTTTTGTTGATGTGCAATCCCACTTCACGCGAGCCTGTAAACGCAATGTAGCGGACCTTCGAATGCGCGACCAGCGCGTCGCCGAAGCTTGCGCCGCCGCCGGGGCAGAAGTTCACTACTCCTTCGGGCATGCCGCATTCTTCGAGCAACTCAACGAATTTCGCGGCAATGGTGGGCGAATCGCTCGATGGCTTCAACACAACCGTGTTGCCGCTGACGATGGAGGCGACCGTCATACCGGCCATGATGGCGCAGGCGAAGTTCCACGGTGGAATCACAGCGCCAACGCCGAGCGGAATGTACATCAGAGAATCGCGCTCGCCCGGCAATTGCACAGACGGCTCGGCTTTCGCGAAGCGCAACGCCTCACGCGCGTAGTACTCGCAGAAATCGATGGTCTCGGAGATGTCGGCGTCGGCTTCGGCCCAGTTCTTCGAGACTTCAAAAACCAGCCAGGCCATGTATTCCAGCTTGCGCTCGCGCATTACATCGGCCACACGAAACAGTAGCGACGCGCGCTCTTCGACTGAGGTACGGCTCCAGGTCGTGAACGCATTCAACGCCGCATTCACGGCGGGATCCACATGTTCTTTGCCCGCTTTCTGGTGGATACCGACTACTTCCGACGGCTTGGCGGGATTGATGGAACGAATCTTGTCGGCGGTCTTGCTGCGCTTGCCGCCCATGATCAGATCGTACTCGCGGCCAAGCTGACCCCGCACTTTCTCAATGGCTGTGCGCATCTTGCGTACGTTGTGTTCTTTGCTGAAGTCTTCGAAAGCCTCGTTCTTAAAAGCACCTTGATGCAGGCGGATTTGCAGGCTGGGCAGGGTTTCCATGGTTGCCATGGGCGATCCTTTCGGGAGCGATGATTGCGGGAATTGCCAAAGCAATATTTTACACCTGCGCGGGAGGAGCAAGGTGTCGGGTACTTAGTGTCAGGTATCAGATCTTCGTCTTGTCCTGATTCAGCGCGACAAAAATCTGGGGTCTTCGTCGATTTCGTCATTGCCCACTCGTCGTATGGATAGAGAGAAAAAGAAGACAGAGGATACGGCAATGCGACAAGAATTGTTCAGTTGTTACAAATCAATTTCAGGCGTGGTGCTCGTCGGACTCGGCGTCTTTGCATTTCACGCCAATCTGGTTCAAGCGGCAACGCAGTTGAACGCTTTGGGTGGCATCCACGGGGAGACGCCGGGCATCATGCCCACCGTCATCCTTACCGGATGGCATGTTTGGCTGGCCTACGCGGCCGATCAACACCGGTTTCTGCACGGTCTGATTGAGCATGTGTTGGTATTATCGTGGCCGCTGCTGCTCGTTATGGCCGGAACAGTCCTGTTGGGGCAGAAATGCTCGGACGAAGGCAACTGACTTCCATAAACAAAAATTAACAATTTGTCGATCCGAGTCGCGGCGGTTCGACGTTATGGTGAGGAGCAGATCGGTGCAGCCGACCCTCCCACGTTCAAAAGGAGACATAACAATGCGATTCATGGTCATCGTTAAAGCCACAAAAGATTCAGAGGCAGGTATCATGCCCAAGCAAAAGATGTGGGAGGACATGGGAAAGTTCAACGAAGAATTGGTGAAGGCCGGAGTTCTGCTCGCTGCGGACGGCCTCCAAGCAAGCTCGAAGGGTAAGCGGGTACACTTCTCGGGCGATAAGCGAACCGTGACTGATGGTCCGTTCACCGAGACCAAAGAGCTGATCGCCGGATACTGGATTTGGCAGCTCAGGTCGATGGATGAGGCACTGGAGTGGGTCAAACGCTGTCCGAAATGCCATGAAGGCGAGTACGAGATTGAGATTCGCCAGGTCATGGAAATCGCGGACCTCGGCCTGGAGCCGAATCCGGTAGTCAAAAAGCATAAAGAGCAGCTAAGCGCGAAAAAAGCCTCGAAGAAACGGTAAAAGCAGCCCGAGAAAAAGTTTTTACTTGTCGATTTTCCTGATCTTCGTTCGACGTATAGATAGAGCTCACATCCGGCCGGCCTGCACCGTCCAACAGTGAGCTCATGACCAAACTTAAAGGAGATGCAACCATGAAATACATGATGATCGTTAAACACAAAGAGGGACAGGGGTTTCCGCCGAAACCGTTGATGGATGCGATTGCGAAGCTTTCGGAAGAGGCAGTACAGGCCGGCACCATGCTGGGCAACGGCGGGCTGACCGATACGGCGCAAGGGGCGCGAGTGCGGCTCTCCGGCGGGCAGGTGACGGTGACCGACGGACCGTTCACCGAAGCCAAGGAAGTCATCGGCGGCTTCGCGCAGTTCGAATTGGCCTCCAAGGAGGAAGCGGTGCAAGGGGCGGTTCGCTTCATGGAACTGCATAAAAAACATTGGCCAGGATGGGAAGGCGAAACCGAAGTTCGGCAGATGTTTGGTCCGGGCGACTTCCCTTGCGAGAAGTAGATAAAGATGATGTGATCGGTAGCTGTGACGGCTACCGATCCACATCGCGACCAACCTGTACATCGCATCATTGATGCGGTCTGGCGTATCGAGTCTCCTCGGCTTATCGCAGGCCTGATGCGAATTGTGCGGGACATCGGGATCGCGGAAGACCTCGCGCAGGACGCTCTGGTGGCGGCGATGGAGCAGTGGCCTAAGTCGGGCGTTCCGGATAATCCGGGCGCCTGGCTTATGGCTGCAGCCAAACATCGTGCCATCGATCACTTCCGCCGCAACACCCGGCTGGAACGTAAACACGCAGAACTCGGACGCGAACTGGAAGAGAAAGAGATGTCCGTGCCTGACTTCGAATCGGCTCTCGACGATCATGTTGGCGATGACCTTCTCCGGCTGGTGTTCACAGCTTGTCATCCGGTGCTTCCGACGGAAGGGCGAGTGGCGCTTACGCTCCGATTGCTCGGAGGCTTGACGACCGAGGAAATCGCGCGCGCCTTTCTGGTCCCTGAAGCCACTATTGCTCAGCGCATCGTGCGAGCCAAGCGAACATTGGCTGAAAAGCGCGTCCCGTTTGAAGTTCCTCATCGGACTGAGCTGGCGGCTCGCCTTTCATCGGTGCTCGAAGTTATTTACCTCGTCTTCAACGAAGGCTACTCGGCCACTGCGGGCGACGATTGGCTGCGTCCATCGCTGTGCGAAGATGCTCTGCGGCTTGGCCGTATTCTGGCTGAACTTGCGCCGCAGGAACCTGAAGTTCATGGTCTGGTTGCACTCATGGAGATTCAGGCATCGCGTTCGAGGGCTCGCGTTGGCCCTTCGGGAGAACCGATTCTGCTGTTCGAGCAGAACCGTTCCCAGTGGGATCAACTTCTGATTCGTCGCGGACTCGCGGCGCTGGAGCGATCGGAGAAAGTGCGCGCGGAAAAGATGCGTTCGCAAGAGCGGCCTCCCAGGAAGCGAGCTGTTAACAATTCGCAGACGAACCGCGGATCGTATGTGCTGCAGGCTGAGATTGCGGCCTGTCATGCTCGAGCCCGGACGCCGGAGGAAACGGACTGGCCGCGTATTGTGTTGCTTTACGAAGAGCTTGGTCAGATCGCGCCTTCTCCGATCGTGGAGTTGAATCGCGCAGTCGCGGTGTCGATGGCATTCGGACCGGCAGCGGGGCTTGCATTAGTCGACGCGCTTTCTTCGGAACGTTCAATTGCCAACTATCATCTGTTGCCGAGTGTGCGAGGCGATCTCCTGAAGAAACTCAGCCGAGTGGATGAGGCCCGCGCGGAATTCGAACGCGCCGCTTCGCTGACGCGCAACGCGCGGGAACGCAAGCTGCTTCTGGAGCGTGCTCGCGCTTGTGCTGACTGAGTGCAACGCTCAGTCGGAGTCGGTAGTGGCTCGGGCAAGCGACAGAATCACTCCGCCGAATAGGAGCGTGTCCGCGAAGTAGTTGAGTCCTTCGACTTTCACCGCGGTACTTGGGTCCGCCAGTGCGCCGACGAGGACTGGGCCGTAGATGACCGCAACCATGAGCACGATCCATGCGCCGAGATATGTGGCCGCCACGTGCGTCTTTCGCGCCAGCAGAAAGCACACGCCAGCGACGATTAGAAATGCACCCGTGAGATAGTCGACGAAGGCGGGAGCGGGAATCCAGGCGGGCATCTGTTTTTCAAGCGGAACTCCGGGAAGTGCCAGCGGATGCAGAAAGTGCTGAACTCCGAAAAAGATGGCTGTGATCGCGATAAGCACGCGGCCCACGATGATGAGACTTCTGCCTTGCCCGCGCAATCCGCCCCTCGCGATTCCCGCCAGAACCCAGCCGCCGCCGCCGAACGACATCTCGCGGAAAACAATCGTCCATGGGATTCGAGCGCCGCTCTTGATTGCTCCCGGGAAATGAATCATCGCCACAAAGAGGAACATCATGATCCCGAACAGCAGGCCGGACCATTGCACCTGAATCCTGGTGGCGATGCTCAATGATGCGGCGATCAGCGCACAACCCACGAAATATATCCAAAACAAATGCCACGGCACGTACTGCGGCACCATGCCGGTCATGAACTCTCCGGCGGAAAGATGTTCTGCGCCGAAGACCGCCAACGGGACGGCAAAGCATAAGTTGGTCAGGGCGACGATCTTGTCGAGGCCGCGAGCTTGGCCAATTTCGTTTTTCGCGGCCCACAGGCCGATGATGAACAGCGCGAGGCCGGCGGCCGACATTGAGAATGCGGTGCGAGAGAATTCAAAGAACGCGGCGAGAATAACTGGCTGCATGGGTCCCCCGAATCAAAACATCGCCTCGAATTCTACGACGACGTTGGCTTCAAGACCACTTGGCGGAATTCTTCAGCTCAATTCATACGACTTCAGACTGGCTCCATGGTCGTTCTCGACGATCTAACGCAATATGCATCTGCGTTATAGGAACGAGGCAGAAGTTCCTGCCAAAGGAGACTCATAATGAAGTTCCAGGGAAAATCCATCATAAGAAACGTGTTTCTGGGAGCCTTATTCACTACCCTTACTGCTGGCCTCGTCATCGCCCAAGTCCCGGCTGGAGCAAGGCGACCAGCGGCGGTTCCGCCGAATTATCTGATCACACCATTCGGCTACTTCCATCCCAGCTGCATCGCGCACCTGGCAAAGGGCGATGAGCTAATGCAGGATGAAAAGCTCATTAAGCACGCGAATGGAGTCTCCGAGGGTGCGCACGTTTGTAGCTATGCTCATTATGAAGCGGACGGATTAAAGGTAGCTGTGGATCAGAAGCCTGATAAGCAGCAGCCGTCGATTGGCCACTCCTGGATTGAATATGCGGGCGTGACCACGAGTAGCTCCTACGCCTATTTGTATGCCGAATGGACCGTCCCGCCGACTCCGACTTCGAACGACGGCCAGACCGTGTTTATGTTCCCCGGCATGGAGGACATCAACGACGTCGTGACGATCATTCAGCCAGTTTTGGGATGGAACTCCGATTACGCCTCAGCGTGGGGTATCGCGAGTTGGAATTGCTGCGTCACCGGAACCGTCTACGAAGCCGCTCCGCAGCCCGTTCATTCCGGCGATACGATCCTTGGCTATATGTTTGACACCTGCGGTGGTGGAGTCAAGACCTGCTCGTCGTGGGACATCGTCACGTGGGATTTGCAATCGGGAGGTTTCTCTGAGCTGATCAACACCTCAAATTTCGGGCAGACCTTTAATTGGGCATTTGCGGGTGCGCTGGAGGTCTACAACATCGCGCAATGCAGCGACTATCCCTCGAACGGAGGATACCCTGGCAGCAACGCAATTTCGTTCAACGAGATCGGGCTCTTCAATAAGAACTTCGATCAGATCGCCGCTCCGAACTGGAAAATAACGAATGCCTCCGGTGGATTGACTCCGCAATGCGGCTACGGCGGATCGACACCGAAACAAGTGCTTCTTACTTTTTGATCGTGCTGTTTGATCCTTATGGTTAGTGGGGCATCCTGGAGTCGCTCGACTCTGCCGGATGCCCCACTTTTTTGCAAGCTTTGAGGTTTTTTAACCACGCGAAAGTGGTTTAGTGATCCCAGTTGTGCTCAGTTTCCCAACGGTGATCGTGCCCGTTCCACCATTGATGGTACGCGCCCCAGCAACGCTCACGTTCGGCGTTCAGGTCGCGCCGACGCTCGTCTGCCTGGCGGCTGCGTTCGCCATGATTGTGGATCGCTCTGTCCAGGTTTAGTTCCGCCTTCTCAATCGCATGCTGACATCGTGAGCGGTCATCTGCATGGATAAGGGGGGTCGCCACAAATAGCAAAAGCGCTACCGCAACTACGGCTGCTGTCGCTGCGTTTCCGAATTTTCGATTCAAAGTTCGATTCAAAGATAGTCTCCTCTCGATTTTGTTTCGTCGTACACGTAGCTCAAATTTACTCTTAACCGTGGCTAGCGCGGTACCACTGGACTCAATTTATTAGAACATCTTCCCATATTGGATACAGCACTTCCTGTAGTTACCACAAGGCTAACCATGACTTATCGAACTGAGGCAGGGCTTAGTTGGGAGGTGAAGGGTCAGGGTTTGGGAGGACGGCGGTCTGACATGATCTGGGCGACGTCTTGGGATTTTTGATTGTCACTCTTGCGCAACTCGGCCACTACATTCTCGTAATTTTTTTGATCGCGATTTTGGCTCAGCTTGAAGCTGGCCTGAATCTCGTCGACGGATATCTCGAAGCCTACGATTCCTTTCATTTGCGATGCTAGAAAATCTGGCGGTAAACCATCGAGCGTGTAGCGGTTTCCCGCTTCCGTTTCGGCCGCGGGTTGTCCCTCATTAGGATGCCCCTCATAGCGATCCACCAGGCCTTTCATCATCTCGTGCATTTCGGCGGGATCGGTTATCAGGCGCGCCTTTCCGTAGACGTGGACGGCCACATAGTTCCAGGTGGGAACGTTCACATGGTCGTACCAGCGCGGGGAGACATAGGAGTCGGGGCCGGAGAAAATGACTAACGAGCGTGGCGCTGGATGGTTCTCGTTCTCGTTTTCTTGTTCTTTGCCTTCGGCCTGCTCGAATAGAGCGCCAGTGTGGATTGGCCTTGGAGAAATGACCTTGCAGCTTCGCTGTGCCATCTGCGGCTTCGACCAGGCGCAGCGGTACGTGGGTTGCGGTCGGCTGACCGGCGCTGCAAGTGACCACGGTGGCGAAGCTGTTCTCCTCGATAACCCGCTTGATTACCGGCCAGTCCGTTTCGTGGAAGAGTCTGGGAATGTACATGATGCTTTGACTCGATGACTGCAGTTCAGACTTTGACTGAGTCCCGGCGCTCGGCAGGGACGTATTTAACGGCGGCGGTTCGGTCCAGCTTGTCCCAGGCAAAGGGAAGGCCCTGGATGGCACGCTTCAGAGTGCGAAACAACACCAGAGAGAATACCTGGCGATAGGCGAACCGCTGCAACCAGACTTGGCTTAACAACCAGGCGTCTTCGCGGGCTTCGGGGTGTCGGCGCTCGAGCGCGAAGGCCAGCGACGACGCCAGGAAGTCGATCACCAGAAACGCGCCAAAGAAAAGCAGCAGGCGCTGGAAGCTGGCGGGATCGGTGGAATCAGGATGGAAGTGCCGTTGAATGAAATACCAGATCACACCGACGGCAAACATGACGTCGATGAAGGGCGACACGAGCGGAAGAAGAATCTGGAAGATGAGGATGTTGGGAAGAGCGACCCATCCCAATGCGCCTTTGCGCGCGAAAACTTTTTTGTGCTTGAAGATAGCTTGCAGGATTCCGAACGACCAGCGGAAGCGTTGCCGCATGAGGGCATTGGCGCTGGTGGGAGCTTCGGTGAAGGCGAGTGCCTGATCTTCATACTCCACTCGATAGCCGTTGCGCAGCAGGGCCATGGTGAGATCGGCGTCTTCGGCTACGGTGTCGACGTGGTAGCCGCCGGCTTCGCGGACGGCTTCGGTGCGCCAGGATCCGATTGCTCCGGGCACTACGCTCACCGCCCCCATAGTGTTGAGGGCTCGCCGCTCGAAATTTTGACTCGTGATGTATTCGAGCGCTTGCCAGCGCGTCCAGAGGTTAACGCGGTTGCCGACTTTGGCGTTGCCGGCTACGGCTCCGACTTTAGGATTCAGGAAATGTGGAACCATCTTGGCGATGGCATCGGGAGCGATGATGGTATCGGCGTCGATACCGACGAAAATCTCGGCGTCACCGATGTGCTCGAGCCCATAGTTGAGAGCTTCGGCTTTGCCGCCGTTGGTTTTTGTGAGGATGAGAACCCGGCCGTCCGCTTCTTCGGCGGCGAATGCACGGCGGGCGATCTCCAAAGTACGATCCTTGGAACCATCGTCAATCACGATCACGCGCAGGTTTGGATAATCGGAATCTAACGCGCCTTGAACGGTGCGCTCGATCACTTTCTCTTCGTTGTAGGCGGGGACGAGAACGGCGACGATTGGGCGGTAGGCCTTGATTTGTTCGGTTGTGCCGTAGACGTGCGACCGCAGCCGGTCGTAAATGGCTAACACTCCGACGGAAATGAGACGACCGGTCATCAGGATGTCACCCAGGAAAAAGATGATAGTAATGCCGGTGATGGTTGCACCGAAGAGTGCAAAGCTGATCCAGTTAAGCAGCGCCGACCAATATTGACCTCGCGGAAGCGGAGGCATGACGTCGGCTTTGGTCTTGCCCATCAGTTGATAGACGGGGACGAATTGATATCCGCGGGCACGAGCGCCGTCGATGATGAGCGGGAGAGCAAGCACCGTTCGTTCGCGGTTGCCACCGCCGTCGTGCATGAGAATGATGTTGCCGCATTGCTGATCGTTCGGTTTGCATGGCGGCAAGTGGTCGAGCACGCGTGCGGCGATTTGCTGGGGCGACAAGGCGGGGTCGTCGTTCCAATCTTTAGTGTCAATCTTGTTGCCGATGGTGACGTAGCCAAGGCTTTGCGTGAGTTCGAGCGGCTTCACTTGGTCTTCGGTGTCAGGCTCGGCGTCGACGGAATACGGCGGACGGAAGAGCATGGTGCGAATGCCGAGGCGGCTGGCGAAAAGCTGTTCGGTCAGGTTCATCTCGACTTGCATGTACCGGGAGCCGATCGAGCTGATGTCGGGATGAGTGAAGGTATGATTGCCGATCTCGTGATTTTCGCCGTAGATGCGTTTGGTTAGGCTGCCGAATTTTTCGGCTTGGATTCCGATGAGGAAGAAAGTTGCCGGGACATTTTTTTCTTTGAGGACGTCGAGAATCTTGGGGGTCCATTCGGGGTCGGGGCCGTCATCGAAGGTTAGAGCCAGTTGATTCTTGCTGGCGCCATAACGAGCGACGCGATAAGGCTCGGGTAGGCTCTTGAAATCCTCGCCGTCGATCAGTCCGGTTTGCTTGTCGATGGTCAACTCGCGTTCGCCGTCGGTGGGGCGCGCTTCGATGTGGAGGATTTCTCCTTCCCCTTCCATGTCGACGTCCTGGCCAGGAGGAACATCTTTCAGGCGGTCGGAGGCATTGGCTTCGCCGGGCATATCCCAGACACGCCACAGGGAGCGGTCTTCGGCACCCAGTCTCCAGAGGGCGAAGGTCTGGATGCCGAGCGTTTGCGCGGCGCGCATTTCATTCAGCGCGGTCACCGCGTCGAGAAACCAGACATCGTGGCGAAAGTTGTCGTCGTCGCGATAGCTGAAATGCGGATTTAGAGCGTCGCCGTCGAAATCGATGTCCTCTTCCGAGTCGCGCGCTCCAATCCACGCTTCCTGAACGGAAACGGTCTTATCAGCCTCACCCGGGGGAAGCTTGCCCGTTTTCGGTTTCACTGGCCAGTCATATCCGTAGTTGGCGATGGCGACGATCAGCTTCTCTTTCGGAATTTCTTTGACGGCCGCTTCCAGGTTGTCCATGAACCAATCCTGCGAAGCCACGGGACCGGGGAGTCCGCCGGGATAGTGTTCGTCGTAGTTCATGATGATGACGCCATCGACGGCGGCGGAGATTGCTTTGTAATCGAAATCCTCGTTACGCACCTGGACGCTTACATAGAGCTTCATGCCCTTGGCGTGCAAGTCAGATGAGAGTTCTTGCAGCAGAGAGACGTAGCCGGGCTGGCCTTTCTTCGGGAAGGATTCGAAGTCGATCATCAGGCCGCGGTAGTGATCGCTGGCAAGGAAGAGTCCGATTTCGTGGCGAAAGCGGGCGCGCGAATCCGGATTGTTCAGGAAGTCGCTGATGCCGGTCACCCAGTCGACGCCGTCGAAATTCTGTACCACCGGAAAGACTTCCATGTCGGTGTCTTCGGCTTTGAGGAACGGCATGACCTTGGTATCGACGGTGCGGACTTTTTCTCCATGGATCACGTCGAACATCGTGTTGGTTTCGGGGTCGGAGGCTTCGAGATGTCCGTCAGAGCTGAGGACCTGCAACCAGGTGGGAAAGAGCAAATCGATCTGGCGCGCGTACTCGCGCAAGGAGGAGAAGCTGGCGGCGTCCCAGGGTACGTAGAAGGCGGCGCGAACTCCCTGTTCGGAATTCAGAGTGAGTTGGGAAGGATGTTTACGAGGCGGACGGCGGTGGCCGGCGCGGGCAAGAGTGGCGAGGCGGCGCTTCTCGCGGGCTTTCGTTTTTTCATCTTCTTTTAGGGCGTGGTAGGGACGTTTTTCAGTGAGCCAGGAAAGGTCGGGGAGCGGCTCGCTGCGCAAAGCACTGTATATGAAGAAGACTACGAGCAAGGAAAACGCGAGGGCGGCCACGTCGAAAACGCGGCGAATTCGCCTCCAGCGAGCTTGCAAGGGATCGTAAAAGACCTGTTTCGCCATTCTCTTAATGTTGTTTCTTAATCCTATGGGGAGCGGGGCGAGGGGTCAAACCCAGCGGTCCACTGTCAGGTGTCAGGTCTTAAAGTTGTGCTGCCCTTGAGTTTCGTCTTCATTCTCTCGGCTTGGACATCTTCCAGCAGACGTTGGAGGCAAATTCGGTGATTCGCGATATATTCCCAACGTGATCAGGTTGATTCGCAACGCTCGTTGGTTTTTTCTGGGAACGGCTTTGGCCGGGGTGATTTTGCGATTGTGTTTCGTCCTCCATTTTCCTGCAGTCACGGATGATTCCCACGTCTATGCCGACCTGGCCACGAATTGGCTGCAGCACGGCATTTACGGTCAGACGCAGGGCGGCCATCCTGAGAAATCGATTCTGCCAACGGATACGCGGTTGCCAGGGTATCCCGCATTTTTGGCCGCTATCTTCTTCCTATTTGGCGTCGGCAATTTCAAGGCGGTGCTTTTCGCGCAAGCACTTGTGGATCTGGGCACGTGCCTGATCGTTGCCGACCTTGCCCGACGAACGGTTTCTGAGCGCGCGGCTCGAATCGCGTTTTTGCTGGCGGCGGTGTGTCCTTTTTTGGCTAACTACGCTGCCGCTGCGCTTACGGAGACTCTAGAAATTTTCTTTACGGCGCTGGCTTTGGATTTGGCGGCGGCGGCGCTGAATCAGACAGTTGACGGCGGGACGCAGGCGGGCGCGCGCAAAATTTTGGCAGCGACGATTTGGGCGGCGACGGGCTTGTCGATTGCTTGCTGTATCTTGTTGCGTCCGGATGGTGGGATTTTGCTGGCGGCTCTGATTTGTTATCTGGCGGTCGTCACCGTCAAAGGGGTGAACGGCTCCGCCATCCAAAATCGAATTGGCGAGATGGCTGTCGCCGCGGTATGCGTGGTTGTGTTTGCGCTCGCTCCTCTCGCTCCTTGGACGCTGCGTAACTTTCGGACGCTGCATCATTTCCAACCGCTCGCTCCCCGCTACGCCAACGAAAGCGACGAACTTGTCCCACGCGGGTTCAATCGCTGGGTCAAAACCTGGATTATCGACTATGTTTCGGTCGAGGAGATCTATTGGAATGTGCCCGGGGACAAGATCGAGGCGCAGAAACTACCGAATCGGGCGATGGATAATGCGCCGCAAAGGGACGCAACGATCGCCGTTATTGCGGACTATAACGAAGGCCAGGATATGACTCCGGAACTGGACTCTAGATTCGAGAGCATTGCGGCGGATCGGATTCGCGCTCATCGTTTTCGTTATTACGTCGCGCTGCCGGTGATGCGGGTTGCCGATATGTGGCTGCGGCCGCGGACAGAGCTACTGCCCCCTGATCCGCGCTGGTGGGAATTTCATGACGATACCAGACAGTCTGTGTTGGCTGTCGGTTTTGGTTTGCTGAACCTGGCTTATGTGACACTGGCGGTACTCGTGATTTTTCTCAAATGGTCTCGAGTTCGATGGATGGGCTTGTTCGTTCTCTTTCTCCTCCTGCGGTCGATCTTCCTGGCAACGCTCGAGAATCCCGAGCCGCGTTACACGCTGGAATGCTATCCGGTGGTCATCCTGTTAGCAGCGGCCTACTTCTAAGGTAGGCACACTTTTACAAAGTGTTACAAAAATGCGCGGGCGACGCTGAAATCCCGATTGGCGGAGCAAGAATCCGCAAAGACGGAAGATGACGTTCAGTCACTTGCCGTTAATTCAATTGCTTTCAATCTTGTCTTCGCGGAAGACAACGTGCAATATTAAGCCCAACTTTCAGCGAGGGCCCCATGAAACGCTCTTCCTTCCCTGGTATTGGCGTATCTGCTGCAATTTGCGTCGTTCTCTCCTTCGTTTTCTCAGGAACAAATCAAGCGTCGGGGCAGCAAGCAACCGCGCAAATCACCGGCACAATCCGAGATACGTCACATGCGATCGTGGTCAGCGCAAAAGTGACGCTAAGGAACACGGAGACGAATATTGCGCGCAGCGTGGCTTCGAATAAGGATGGGGATTATTTGTTCACCCTTGTGCCGATCGGCACTTACGAACTGTCGGTGGAGCAAACTGGATTCAGCACCTACGTGCGCAAGGGCATCACTCTTGAGATCAACCAAAATGCGCATCTGGATGTCGACTTGAAAATTGGGACCGCCAACCAGGTGGTGGAAGTCAGCGGCGACCTTTCACAAGTAGACACAGTCGGCGCGACCCTGGGCAAAGTGGAGACCACCCAACGCATTCTCGATTTGCCGTTGGTGGAACGCGACACGTTGCAGCTCGGCTTGCTGCAGGCGGGCGTCTTTGCACCGGACCAAGACGACGGCTCTAACAATCCGTTCTCGGTGAGCGGCCAGCGTTCGGAATCGATGACGTTTCTAATCGATGGCGCGGACAACAACGACTTCCTTGGGAACAATATCGTTGTAAATCCTAATCCCGACGCTGTGTCGGAGTTCAAGATTTTGACCAACAACTACGGCGCAGAGTATGGCCGCACTTCGGGCGGGATTATTAACCAGGTCATTAAATCGGGCACAAACAGCGTACACGGCAGCGTGTTCGAGTTCTTTCGCAACAATGCGTTGAATGCAAGTGATTTTATGCTGCATGAAGTGCCCGTTTTCAAACGCAACCTTTTCGGCGGCTCGATCGGCGGCCCCATTGTGAAAGACAAGACATTCTTTTTCGCGTCCTATCAAGGAGCTCGGCGGCGAGAAGGGCAGGTGGCACCGGCGCTTACAGTGCTCAGTCAGCCGGAGCGAAGCGGAAACTTCTCAGAGCTTCTGACCGGCAACATGGTCGATCCTTGCCCCACTCCTGACCTCAGATCCTATGTTCGATTCGGGGCAACTCTTTAATCCGGTCGCGACCGGCAGACTTACATTGCATGGGCAGGACGCACACCCTATCGCAAATCAAGTTCCGGTCGATCCGGTGATCGCGAACTACATCAACAAATACCTGCCTTTGCCCAATCTTCCGAGCAATCAGTTTGTCGCGGAACCAGTCGCGACATTCAGGATGACCAAGGGATTTTTCGCTAGGATCACACGCTCTCGAGCAAGACACCCTATCGGCGGTCTATCTATTTGATGACATCCGCGATTCTACCCTTTTCAGATCGAATGGAGCGTCCACCGGAGGCGATGTACCAGTTGGTTCCGGATTCTCGGACGATCACCGGTACCAGAGGGGTTCGATCTCTTGGACGCGGACTATTTCGCCGACGATGGTAAACGAGCTGCGAGTTGCGGCAAATCGGTCGCAAGCCTTAACGCTGTACCGCACGATACAACTTCACCCTCGTCGCTCGGCTTCACAACGGTCACTCCGGATGACCCCGACGGGGCGGCTCCTCCCTCAATATCGGTCAGCGGCGCGTTCGAGCTGGGACCATCGCCCGCCGGCCCAACTAAAATTCATGACGTAACGTTTCAGTATCAGGACACATTTTCATGGACGCACGGGCATCATTCGACTTAAAGTTTGGCGGTGACCTGCGCTGGGTCCGAAACAATTTTAACTACGATTTCTATAACAACGGCAGTTTCTTCGATTTTGGGTTTACGTCTGCACGGACGACGCGGAAACGTCCTCGCCGACTTTGTCGGCGGCTTCTCGGATAACTACTTCCAATTTTCCAACGCGGTATATGGCATCCGCACGCAATCGCTTTATTTCTTCGGACAGGATGCGTGGAAACTGACCAATCAGACTGACACTGAGCTATGGCTTGCGCTACGAATACAACTCGCCGCAGATCGATCCGCGACAATGAAATCATCGGCTGGTATCCCGGACAGCAGTCGACGCGTCTTTCCGGACGCACCGAACCCGTTTCTATACCCGGGCGACCCTGGGACACCGAACCGCGGCCTGGTTTATCCCGATCGCAACAATTTCGCCCCCCGCTTTGGTTTTGCGTGGGACATGTTTGGGACCGCAAATTGGTAATGCGGGGCGGTTTTGGCATCTTCTACGACATCGAAGATGGGGCGTTGAACCTGCAATTTGGCGGCCAACCTCCATTTGGATATGTCGCCAACAACTATCCGTGCTTTACTCGTCGGCAATGGGCTGCGTCGGCTGCCTTGAGCCCGTACGGCTCGTATTCGTGCGGATCCATTTCCAGACCGGCAACTTCGGTACTTCCGACCCTTATCCATACTCCCTTCGCGGCAACTAAGGGAAGTTTTTACTCCGGCGCATTCCGTTTGCGTATGTCGTCTCACCCCACTTCCGCACGCCCTACGCTGAGAATTTCAATTTCGGATTTCAGTATCAATTGACTAAAGACACCTTGGTGGAGGTAGTCTATGTCGGCAGCCTGAGCCGCAAAGCGTCGCCACGACGGAAATCAAACTATCCAGTGGTAGGCGGCCCAACTGTCGATGCTCAATAACAACATTATGTCGCGGCAAGCGGAGTGGACCCGTATCAGAACATTTCCCCGGATTGCGCCCGACCACTCGCCGAATGCGATAGTCCGCTGGTTCACCGGCATTCCAACTCGGCGCGAACAG
This sequence comes from uncultured Acidobacteriaceae bacterium, assembly GCA_963807725.1. Taxonomy (GTDB): domain Bacteria; phylum Acidobacteriota; class Terriglobia; order Terriglobales; family Acidobacteriaceae; genus Acidiflorens. Next base: position 121,712 of record CAWECL010000006.1, on the reverse strand, counting down.
ATCTAAACCAACTGTGAGTGAGGCGAACTCGTCGAGTAACGAATTCCAGCTGACGGTCGACCGGCGCATCACTCATGGTTTAAGATTCCGGGCCGCATACACGCTGGCGAAGACCATCGATCAAACTTCGGATTTCGTGCGCGGTCCTCCACCTATACCAATCCGCCGACCCAGCATTCGACCGTGGTTGGCCGATTTTGATGCGACTCACCGCTTGGTGATCAGTCCCGATCTGGCAACTTCCGTTCGGAAGCCACGGAAGCTTATTCGGACACAAAGCTCTCGGAGGTTGGTCGGTGTCTGGGATCGCCAGCTTTCAATCAGGAAACCCGTTCACGCTCTTCTCATAACAACTCAAGCGAGTTTCTCGATGAAGGCTTGGATCGTCCCGATGTGGTGGGACCGATTCAGGTTTCAGCAATCACGCCAACATTAGTACGTTCAGCCCGACCCCGATGGGCTGCATGGAAGTTGCCTGTCGGGAACCACGACCGGATCCTACTTTTTCGATCCGACCAACCTGGTATGTGCTCCGGGGCCGCCGGTGGGTCAGCCCGTGCCAGTAATTCCGAATGGCACCAGCTTGGTCGCGGGCGGCGTGCCGCTCTTCACTTACGGCAATATGGGGAGAAATACCTTGCGGGGACCAGGAATCAACAACTGGGATATCTCGTTCATGAAAAATTTCCACTTACCGAAAACAAGTCGCTCCAGTTCCAGACAAATTTCTTCAACGCTTTCAACCATGCGCAATTCTTCGGTCCGACTGCGAATGGTGGGGCGGTCGGAGGCAGCTCGAACTTTGGAGAGGTGACGACCGATAGCACCGGCTCGAGTTCTCCGTACTACCGGGGACCGCGCATTATCCAGTTTGCTTTGAGGCTTGCTTTCTGATGCGGGGACGCCGGAGACGCGGCGAGTCGCTTCCACGGGAACATTTACGGGTAGTTGCTTAGCTGGTGGCTTTCCTAACTGAGCGGCGAGTCGGTCATGCGGAAGCGGGTGCGGACGTGTTCGGACAATAGTTCGATGGCGCCGCGGTTGGCTATGGGATCGGCCTTGGCCAGGTAACTCATGGCTTCCACCAGCATTTTCTGGCCGTCTACATAGCGCGGGTCAGCGGTGCGTTCGCGCTTTTTGCGCGACAAGTCTGGAGGGACAGGGATGGTAAAGACTTTTGCCATGCTCTCAACTTTCAGGATTCTTGTGCAGTATATAGCCGCAGACGGGGTTTTTCAGCTTGTTTCTCTTGGTTCGCAACCGGCTGATTTGGCAGGGGAAATTCAATTTGCGGAGATTTAGTTCTGGGGCGAGACAAATTTGGTCTTCTTGGTTGTTTTTAGTTTGAAGACTCCATCCGGCAACGGTTGATTGATTTTTATGTCGGAATATTTTGCCAGGCGATAGTCGCCGGCTGAGCCACCTTTTCCGTCCGGTTGAAAGAATTGCTGCTGGACGGAGATTCCGCGGGCGGGGTCGATCCAAAGCAGGATGCGGGCGATGAAGTTATTGCGCAGCCGTTCGGACTTCGGAATCAACTCTAGTTTGCCGGCTTTGACGCCGTTGACGGTCTCTGATGCCAGAAACTTGACGTCGTAGGACTTGAGCAGGTCGTGGCCGCTGCCTCCGAAGCCCAGTACCAGATAACTTTCGACTTCGGTGCGATTCTTACCGGGGCTGTATTCGTCCACCTGGTCGGCCTTGGGCAAGTAGACTTGCACTTTTCCGCCGGTGTAGCGGACATACTTTACGTCCGGCGCGGCGAAATCGACAGCCATCTGCGTTTCGGTGCCTTCGCGGCGGAAGTAGATTTTGCCGGTTTCTGTTTCCGTGTCGTTGATTACTTTTTGAAATTCATCCCAGACTACGCTGGCTTCGGTCGAGTGGAAATTCTTGGCGGCGGAGTCCATCTGGGTGAGAACGCGCTCGAGGTCTGCGGAGTCGGTCTGCGGCCACGCGGCGGGCGACAGTAGACAACCTGCAAGCAAAACTCTGAATAGGAATTTCATTCTTTTACTGCCCAAACTTTGTAACTCAACGTATTGCCGCGCGCGTCCTTGACGGGATCGTATTTCGTAATGCTGACTGCGCCCGAAATCGGCTCGATGATCTGCTCCAGTTGCCGGCGCACATCCTGACCAGCCGAGTTATTCACGGCTGAGGCCTGGATCTGGTAGATGAACTCTCCCTTATCGCCGGGTATCACAACCACGCCGCTGAGATGCGGATTGCGCTCGACCGGTTTGTCGCGATACTTGATGAGATAGGGGGAAACGAAAACGAAAACCAGAATCAGCGTGACCATGATGTCGTAGTGGAGGCTTCCTCGCTCGTACGACCAGAGAATGTATCCGCGGATTGTGCGCCAGATCGCGCCCATGGGAGAGACGGCGCTATCGAGCACCGCCGAGGCTTCGGGTTGTTGCCAGTGTATTTTGGAATTCATGTGATAGCAAACCTATGTTACTACCTCTAGACCAGGGAAGCCCGGTCTCTACAGACTTCGCGGAGAGATGCGGTCTGTCCCCATGTAGGGCTGCAGCGCTTCGGGGATGAGCACGCTGCCGTCGGCTTGCTGATAGTTCTCGATGATGGCAACCCAGGTGCGGCCAACGGCGAGAGCGCTGCCATTTAACGTGTGCACAAATTCCGTTTTATTTTTGCCCTCAGGCCGGTAGCGGATATTTGCACGACGCGCCTGAAAAGCTTCGAAATTCGAGCAGGAAGAAATCTCGCGGAACAGGTTCTGTCCAGGGAGCCAGACCTCAAGATCGTAGGTCTTGGCTGAACTGGGCGACATGTCGCCGGCACACAAGGTCATCACACGATAGTGCAAGCCGAGTTTTTGCAGGACGGTCTCGGCGTTACGGGTAAGCTTTTCGAGTTCGTCGTAGGAAGTGTCGGGATTCGCGAATTTAACCAGCTCAACCTTTTGAAACTGATGCTGGCGGATAATGCCGCGGACATCTTTTCCGTATGATCCGGCTTCGCTGCGAAAGCACGGTGTGTAGGCGGTCAGGCTGATGGGCAAGCGCGCACCGTCGAGGATTTCGTCGCGATATAAATTTGTTACCGGGACTTCGGCGGTGGGAATCAGCCAAAGATCTTTGTCCCCGTGGGGCACGCGAAATAAATCCTGAGCGAATTTCGGCAGCTGGCCAGTTCCGTACATGGATTCGGAATTCACCAGGAACGGCGGCAGGACCTCGGTGTAGCCTTGCTCCTTTGTGTGCAGATCCAGCATGAAGTTGCCTAGGGCCCGCTCTAAGCGCGCGCCCAGAGCCCAGTACACGGCGAAACGCGCACCGCTTAATTTCGCGGCGCGCTCCAGGTCGAGTACTCCCAACGCTTCACCGAGCTCCCAGTGCGGCTTGGGCTTGAAATCGAACTTTGGCGGAGCTCCCCAGCGGCGGGCTTCCACGTTATCTTCGGCGCTTCTGCCCGCGGGCACGCTCGCGTGCGGAAGATTCGGGATGGCAGTCAGGAGTTCGCGGAGGCGGGTTTCTTGCTCGGCTGCCTTCTTTTCGGTGTCTTGAATCTGCTCGCGCAGTTCTTTGGTTTCGTTGATTTGGGCGGACGCGTCCTGCCCGGTCTTTTTTAGTTTTGCAATTTCCTCGGAAGCCCGGTTGCGGCGCGCTTGCAGGGTTTCGGCGGCGGTGATGGCTTGGCGGCGCTCGGCATCGATGGCGGTAAAGTTTTTCAGGAGTTCCGCAGGATTGATTCCGCGCTGGCGGAGTTTTTCTTCCACAAGCGGCAGGTTGTCACGCACGAAATTCAGATCGAGCATTGTGCTTTTACTTTAGCTGAAAAATGGCGATTCGTGGAGATGAGAGGGTTCGCAGAGGTGGCGGGTTTGTTTCGCCCCCACCGGACTGTAACCCGAGTGTTTCTGCGCTCGAGGTTCTCCTGTAAACTAGCGGCGATGAGACTTCCCCGTCCCCTATGCTTGGCGCTTTTTCTGCTTGCGACTTTCCCAGGCTTATTCGCTTCGGCTTACAACGCGCATCCCAAACTGGTTGTCATCATCGTGATTGACCAGTTTCGGGGCGACTACCTGGAACGGTATCGCGACCAGTTTCGTGAAGGTGGATTTCGCGTGTTTCTCGATCGCGGCGCTTATTTCACGGACTGTAATTACGACTATGCGAATACTCGAACTGGTCCGGGACACGCGACATTGCTGACGGGAAGCTATACCAGTGGCCATGGCATCGTCTCCAACGAGTGGTGGGATCCGCAGAAAAAGAAGCGGGTGACCTCAGTAGAGGATGACTCTACGAAATTGGTAGGGAGCGCCGGCGTAGGCGCTTCGCCGCACAATCTGATGAGCGATACGCTTGGCGATGAATTGAAATTGGCCACTGGAGGAAAGTCGCGCGTGTTCGGCATCTCGCTGAAAGACCGGGCTGCCGTGCTGCCAGCGGGATTTGCGGGAGACGGCGCTTATTGGATCGATCCACGGACCGGCGATTGGATAACTTCGACTTACTATCGTTCCGAACTTCCGGAGTGGGTGAAGAACTTTAACGGCAGCCATCGCGCGAGCAAGTATTGGAATCGGGAGTGGAAAGACGCGGAGGGAAGCACGATGGGCTCGACTACTCCGCGTGACGGACATGACGGTGCTCCGGGGGGATTCTATGAGATCGTTGGGTCCACTCCATTCGCGAATGATTACCAGTTTGAGTTTGCCAAGGAAATGGTTTTATACGAGAAACTGGGCGCGGGGCCGGCGACGGATCTGTTGGTGATCAGTTTGTCGGCAAATGACATTCTTGGGCACCAGGTTGGACCGGATTCTCCGCAAATGCACAGCATGGCCCTCGAACTGGACCGGGGTTTGGCCGAGTTTTTTGATTTCCTTGGGCATCAGATTGGGCTGGCCAATGTCTGGATGGCGCTTTCGGCGGATCACGGCATTGCTCCGCTGCCGAATGTCGCGAAGGAGCTTCGTCTGCCTGCCGCAAACGTAGACTCGCACGCGTTGCGGGAGCAGATCGATTCCCTGCTCTCGAAGAAATACGCGAAGAAGGCGGAGTACGTGGTGGAGCTCGATTATCCAACGGCGTGGCTTAGCGAAGAGGCATTTGCAGGAACAACAGGAAAAAAGGAATCGGATGCCGAGGCAGACGTTGGCGAAGCAATGAAAGAATTAGGACTGAGGGGATACTTCACCAAATCGCAACTGGCGCGGGGAGAAACTCCGGCGACTGAAATCGGACGGCGCTACGCTCACAGTTATTCGCCCGAGGGGGGATGGTATGTGCTCGGGATTCCTCCGCCATTTCAGGTTGGAATCGCTCACGGGACGGATCACGCCACGCCTTTTTCTTACGATACTCACGTGCCGCTGGCGTTTTACGGGCTGGCGTTTCAGCCGGGAACTTACCGGACGCATGCCGAGCCGGTTGATCTCGTGGTAACGCTGGCATCTTTACTCGGAATCAATGCGCCAGCCGCGGCTACCGGGAGAGTGCTGACTGAGGCACTGCAACCTGCGCATCATTCCAATGCGCCCGCGGCGCCGGCATCTGCAGCGGCCGTGCCGCTCACGCCGCCTGCCGGAGGATTGCAATGACGCCCATCGGTCAGCCAGACTTGAGCGTTAGCTTTGCGGGAATTGAGCTGAAGAATCCGATCATCGCGGCTTCGGGCACGTTTGGGTATGGGATCGAATTTGAAGATATCGTGCATCTCGACAGGCTTGGCGGATTGGTGGTTAAAGGGCTGTCGAAGGAGCCGATGACAGGGAACCCTCCTCCGCGGCTTTATGAGACGGCTGCGGGGATGCTGAACGCCATTGGGCTGCAGAACATTGGGGCGCCGGCGTTTCTTGCGGAGAAGCTTCCGGCGCTGCGGGAAAAGAAAAATGTGGTCGTGTTCGCGAATGTATTTGGGCACTCGCGCGCCGATTACGAACAGACGATCGAGATTCTGAATCAAGGCGAAGGGATTGCGGCTTACGAAATTAACGTGTCGTGTCCTAACACTTCGCAGGGGGGGATTCAGTTCGGCAGTGACCCGCACTTGCTCGATGAGGTGGTGCGGACGGCGAAGCGAACTGCATCGCGTCCGGTAATCGTGAAGCTGTCTCCCAATGTGACGTCGATTGCTCAGATGGCTTACGTCGCCCAGGAAGCGGGCGCTGACGCTATTTCGCTGGTGAATACGTTTGTGGCCATGGCGATTGATGCGGACACGCGGCGTCCGCGCATTGCGAATGTGACGGCCGGGTTGTCTGGTCCTGCGATTAAGCCAATCGCGCTGCGTATGGTTTACGACGCGGCTCACGCGGTCAAGATTCCTGTGATCGGAATTGGCGGGATTACTACTCCGGCGGATGTGGTGGAATTTATGCTGGCGGGAGCCAGCGCGGTGCAGGTGGGCACGGTGAGTTACTTTGATCCGGTCGCCACCGAGACGCTGGTCGAAGAGCTAACCACTTACTGCCGGGAGCATCGGATTGAGCGGCTTAGTGATTTGACGGGCGGGTTGCTTACCGACTGAGTTTTATCGACTAGATCCGGCCGCAAACCGAGCGCTTTTACTCGTGGCGGCTCCGAGTTCCCTCTTCCCTCTTAGCCGGCGGTCAGCAGAATGGGCTCTCCCGCGGTGATCACCAGGGTGTGTTCGAAATGGGCGGAGAGCGAGCCGTCGGTGGTGCGGACGGTCCATCCGTCTTCGTCGGTAAAGACCTGGCCTGAGCCGCCAGAGATGATGGGTTCGACCGTGATGACCAGGCCTTCTTTCATGATCTGGCGGGCATGCGGATCGGGATAGTTCGGCACGTGCGGCGCCTCGTGGATAGTTCGACCGATACCGTGTCCTCCTAGTTCGCGGACGACGGCGAAGCCGGATTTGCGCACTTCGCGTTCCACGATCTTTCCGATTTCGTAAACGCGAAACCCGTCGCGGGCTACGAGCATCGCTTTGTGAAAAGCCCGCTCGGCGCAAGCCATTATTTTTTCGGCTTGCGGACTGACCCGGCCGACGGGCACAGTGATGGCAGCATCGGCCATGTACCCGTTTTTTTCGGCGGTGACGTCGAGCTTTACCAAATCGCCTTCTTTGAGTTGGCGCTGCCCCGGAATTCCGTGGACGGCTTCGTCGTTCAGGCTGATGCAATTCGCGCCAGGAAATTTGTAAACCATCGCGGGAGCCGAACGCGCTCCATTCTCCTCCATGACGCGGGTGCCGATGTCGTCCAGATATTGCGTGGTGACGCCGGGACGCACTTCGGCCTTCATGGCGTCCAGCACCAGACGAACGATGTGGCCTACTGCTTTCAGGGAAATTAATTCTTGCTCGTCTTGGATGCTCACGGATAGCTCCGGCGCTACGAGGCGCTGAATAAAGGTATCGCGGAATTGGCTTTCGGGATACGCGTCGTGTCTAGATTTCTCTTAGCCACAGGGAGCACAGGGTCTTACAGGTAGACACTTTACAATCGCCGGAGATGACGCCGACTGCACCGTAAATTTGTGGATGGGCTGCTCCGAGTTACACTATCGGCGGAGAAATTCATGTCCCGTTGCACAGCTTGTAGCGCCGAGGTGCCGGCTGCTAGCCGTTTTTGCTCGGCTTGCGGAACGCCGGTTGGTTCGGACGATCTGACGATCACGTCTATCTCCGACGCCGAAACTATCGCTGCGCGCGATCTTCCGGCTCTCGAGTTTGCAACCGCTAAATCGCCGACTCCCCTTCGGCCAGCCCGTTCCTCATCATCGTCTTCGTCGCGTCCTCCGAGCTCTGCCGCATTTTCTTTAAACGAAGGTCGCTTTCTTCCTGGCCGTTTGCTTGCTGGGCGCTACCGCATTATTGCCTTGCTCGGGAAAGGGGGCATGGGCGAGGTCTACCGCGCTGACGACCTAACGCTAGGCCAGCCAGTCGCGCTCAAGTTCTTGCCTGAAGAAGCCTCGCGAGATGAAGCACTGCTGGAACGTTTTCGCAATGAGGTGCGCATCGCACGCCGGATTTCCCATCCCAACGTGTGCCGTGTTTATGACGTTGGAGAAGTCGACGGCAATACTTTTTTCACCATGGAATACGTGGACGGCGAAGATCTGGCGTCGTTGTTGCGGCGCATCGGCCGTCTGCCACAGGATAAGGCGCTCGACATCGCGCGCCAGCTTTGTGCCGGGCTCGCCGCCGCGCATTCCAAGGGAGTGCTGCATCGCGATCTGAAGCCGGCGAACATCATGCTCGATGGCCGCGGCCAGGTAGTCATGACCGACTTCGGCCTTGCCGGGCTCGCGGATCAAATTCGTGGCGCCGATATTCGCAGCGGCACGCCGGCCTACATGGCGCCCGAACAACTCTCCGGCAAAGAAGTCACTATGCAGAGCGATTTGTATTCGCTCGGCCTGGTTCTTTATGAGGTTTTCACTGGCAAGCGCGCATTCACGGCCGAGGCGCTGGCGGAATTGGTGCGCGGCGGAGGCGCTTCGACTCCGAGTAAACCTTCGTCAGTGGTGAAAGATCTTGACCCCGCTGTGGAACGCGTCATTCTTCGGTGCCTGGAACCGGAACCATCCAGCCGTCCCAAATCGGCACTCAGCGTAGCCGGTGCGCTTCCCGGCGGAGATCCTCTAGCCGCCGCCCTGGCTGCGGGCGAAACTCCTTCTCCTGAAATGGTGGCTGCGGCGGGCGAAACTGCCGGCATGGCTCCACGAATCGCGATTGCATGTCTCGCGGCCATTCTGATCGGACTGGGAGGTGCCATCTTTCTCACCGTCCGGCAAAATGTTCTCGATCAGATGGGAGCGGAGTTATCGCCGGAAGTGCTAACCCAGAAAGCGCGCGAGATGATTGCCCACTTTGGATACGAGGGCCGGCCCGCGGATAGTTTTGTCGACTTTGATTACGACGGAGATTTTGTCAGCTACGTTGAGAAGCACGACAAGCCGCATCCGCAATGGAACCAGATCACACGTTCACGACCATCACTGCTGCAATTCTGGTACCGGCAGAGCCCTGACCAGTTGTACGGCAGCGACTTTCATGATGGGCTGCTTACGCCGGGCATCCTGGATCAGAACGATCCGGCGCCGACGCTTTCTGGCATGATACGGGTTGAGTTGGATCCGCAGGGAAGGCTGATCGAGTTCGAGGCAATTCCGCCACAGGTTTTTACGGCGCCTGCGTCAGCATCCGCATCACCACCTCTCCCGTTCAATTGGAATCCTCTATTCAGCGCTGCCGATCTTGATGTGGCACAGTTTCAGACGGTTCCACCCACGTGGAACTCTCTTTCAGCTTTCGATACCCGCTCGGCCTGGACGGGAAAATGGCCGGGAACGGAACGGCCTCTGCGCATTGAGGCAGCGGCGTTTCAGGGGAAACCAGTGTTTTTTCAACTGATTGGTGACTGGACCCAGCCTTCGCGCATGCAGGCGCCACCGGAATCTGCGGGTAAAAAAACGGGCGAAGTCATTTTTCTGATTCTCGGCGTCGCTTTGATAGTAGGCGCCTGCTGGCTAGCGCGGCGTAACTACCGTCACGGCCGCGGAGACCGGGAAGGCGCGCTACTACTGGCCAAGATCATGTTTGCCGTGTTGATCGTAATCTGGCTGCTGCGCGGCCACCTGGTCGCCGGATTCCAGACTTCCCTTCTGCTGGTTCTTGCCATAAGTACGGCGTTGTTTTTGTCGGGTATGGTTTTCATTCTCTATCTTGCCGTCGAGCCCTATGTCCGGCGCTATTGGCCGCAAGCCATTATTTCGTGGACCCGATTGTTGACCGGACGGGTGCGTGATCCGCTGGTTGGCCGCGACATCCTGTTTGGCGTGTTGCTGGGTGTGATCTGGATTTTGGTTTTCAAAATCGACAACTTGGTGTTGATGAAAACGGGAGCGTCGCCCCAGCTCTTTTCTGTCGACTATCTGATAAGCACGCGGCGAGGGCTCGGCATGTGGTTTTCTCAGTTTCCCGGAGCAATTATCGGAACCCTGGAGTTCTTCTTTTTGTTCATGGGATTGAGAGCATTGCTCAAACGAGACTGGCTGGCCACGATTGCTTTTGTTGCGATTTTTACGGCGGCGAAAACGCTTGGATCGAATCATCCCGCGGTAGAAGCGGGTTTCACGATTCTGGTCTACCTCATCGCGGCCGTGATCATATCCCGCTTTGGCCTGGTTTCGTTGGCATGCGCCATCTTCTCTGTCGACCTATTGGGAAACGTGCCTTTCACCGCAGACTTCTCGGCATGGTATGTGGGCATGTCAATCTTCGCGTTGTTGAGTGTTGTCGCTCTAGCGGTGTGGGGTTTCTATCATTCGCTGGGTAGCGAACCCTGGCAGCAGGCGAGTCCGTAGATTCGGCTTGGTCACCGAACAAGTAATCTGAAATCAGTTTAGAAATCAGCGCGGACTTCGCGGAGAATACACCAGCAGCAGCAGAAATCCTCCGAGGTAGAAGCCCCAGACGTTCGCCAGGGTGAAGCCGGCCAGGCGCAGGACGAAGCCGAAGATTCCGAGGGCTTCGCATAACGTGTACAAGAAGATGTAGCCCGTTTTCCATTGCCCTATCGCCAGGTTGTCATCGGATCTTTCTTTCAACGCCGATTCGGCTGGGACGACCAGCGTCCGGCGAACCACCACGGTCGCGCCGGCCAGGCTGATGGAAAGAAGAGATAAGGCGTGAAACAAAGTGTTCTCGGGATCCCTACCGGTGTGAGAAAGCGTTTCCCCGGCCACCGCGCATAGCGCGATGCTCGCCAGCATGGCGATCTGAATCAGTCGCACCAGGCGTACTGCTGGGCCCATTGCCCTAGATAGTGCGCCTAAACTTGGGCTTCGTCATTCGGTATCTCCGCGAAGAACACCTTTAGGTAACTGGCAGTAAGCTGGGCAGTTTCCTAGTGATCGCGATGGCTCAAAGCTGGGCGCAGTCTCAGGAAAATTTGAAACGAGACAGGGTTTTGGCCGTAGATGGGGTCGAGGGCTCCGGGCTTCGAGTAAAACGTTAAATCAGCCCCCGCAGCTAATTGCCACAGATAGGTTTGGACAATGTCGTGCGCTCCTCCAAAAGTATAGGCTCCGATGCGAAAACTGGGCTGGGATGGATTGTTGGGGAATAGTTCATCCTTATCAACCAGCTCGACGCGTGAGAAGGCGTAGTTACGCGATTTGAAGTTCAGGGTCGTCTCGAGCAGATAGCCGTTCAGATTGTGGTTATCGGCTTCCTTGTGCACCCGACCCCAAATCAACGAAGTGGCCCATGATCCTTTCCACGATCCTGGCAACGGGCGCGCGTATTCCACCGACGCGGTCTGGCGGCGCTGGCTACCCGGCTCGAGCGCTTCGGGATGCTCCAGGCGTCCGTAGCTGTATTGGGCCGTCCAGTTGCGAGTGGGCGCGACACTCAGGCGTGCCGACCATGAATCGAGGGGAGCGAATTGCAGGCTATAGCGCTTTTCGTCCGGCTCACGGCCATTGAAGACGGAGCCTTCGATTTTGATGCGAGTGATTTGTAGTCCGGTGGTGATGACTCCGAAGCTGGTGTGGGTGGAGTCTTGCAGATGATGGGAGAGCGGCGCCATGGGCAGTTCGCTGGCGGAGGCGCGGTGCATAAACGCGACGGGACCTAGCGCGGGTTCTCCGGCGGCAGCGCCGTAGAACTCCCAGGAGAGCTTTTCTTTTGCGGCCAGAGTGATCGGAACGGTGTAGTCGAATGAGAGTTCGGAAAATACGTTGTGGGGATGCTGATGATCGACCAGCGCTTGACCGTGATAGGTTTCGCCGGTTTGGAAAAGCTCGGGGAATCCTGGATGGGGCGCGGTGAGCGATTCGGCGGAAAACATTTCGCGAAAGAGGATGCTTCCCCGCCCCAGTTTGTGTTGCTCCATCAGCATCAGCCAGTTAACCGACTCGGCTTTGCCCGCGCCGCGCGGGCCGCCTTGCTGGTTGTAGTCGGCGAAGATCACGCCGTGTGCCATCAGATCCCATGTGCCCAGCGACTTCATCCACATGCGGTCCGGCGTGGCGGCGGGCTGCCATCCGGTGCCCGAGGCGTTGTGGGGGGATGGCTGCCAGTCAGGAGTTGCGGACATATTCATGCCGGGCATATCCATGTTTGGCATCGGCGGGACGGTCGAGTCGGACGGGTGGTTGGGATTTTGATCTTGGTTCGCGTTCACGTCGATCGTGTGGACCAGGGGATCGGCGACAACGTCTTGTGCGGAGCTGGATCTTGTCGAGACAGCGAGCAGGAAGATGAAACTTACGAGCGAACGCACTAGGAACTCCTTAAGTCAGACCATTGCGCGAATATGGCGGCAATTGCTTCTTCGCTCCTTTCGGGACCGAATCGGTTGCCGCGCATACCCACGGCTTGCGCCGAGAGCTGCGTTTCTTAGCTGGGATTTTTCTAAGCCGAGCTTTAGTTGAGGGATTAAATACGCAACTGGGGTTTGCGGGGGGGATCGGTAGAGAGAACTCGCGTGGCAGACCGATCAGGTGCGAAACGGCTGGCGTCACTAGCATCGATTGGAAAAACTACGGCCGCCGATTGGGCCAAGGGCGGCGGTGAATACGGGGTCCGCGCTACGGCTGCGTCGTGTCCGGTGAGGCAGCACCGGTAACTGGACGGTGCAGGCGGCCGCGGGGAACGATGGTCTGGGGAGTCAGGAGTCGTTTGGTCGTCGTGCGCGTGACAAGACGCTGCTTGCTGAGCGGGCGCTGACGAGGAGGACGGGCCTTCATCAGCCCAGGCAGTTGCCGCTAACGGTGACGCGATCAGCGCCAGTATTAAGAGAAGGCCCGGGATTCTGCGTTCGAATTTCACGGCTTCGTCTCTCTCACGATCCAGTTCTCACGACCCAGTAAGTTTGACTCGTATTTCTTCCGGCACGCGCTCGCGAATTTCTGCGGGCAGGCGATCGTGCACATGGCGGGCACCTAATTTGGCCACGTCCACCATGACAGTAGGCGCTGGAGTTGCGACGGCGACGACCAGCCAGATGAGCGCCGACAGCGCGAAGCCGGCTAGCGCTCCGACTTCGAGCCAGAAGGCGTGACGTGGTTCCATGTAGCGGATTACCGCGAAGGCCAGCAGGAAAACCGCGCCTGAAGCCGACGCCAGCGCGATCAGCGAAATATCGATGATGCGGTGGACTTTCTGACGGCCACGGCAATGCTCGCAGCCGGCGAAATGCAACTCGTAGTCTCCGCGCATTTCCGGCGCCAGACTGGAAATATCGTAGCGCCATCCGGCCAGAATTTTCCCTACGATGGGTTCCACACACTCGCTCATAAGATGTTAAGACCCGAGGCAAAGACCGTGATGTTGGAGCCCGAGAGGTTACAACCGGATGGATTCAAGAACTTCGGTCTGGGTTGCCAGCAGCACACGGTTGTGCCAGAGTCCCTGATGGCCGCCAAGCGCCTTTTCGGCCGTGGTTCGAGCGATTTCGGGATGGTTATTCTGTTCAGACAAATGAGCCAAAACTAAATACTCGGCTCCCCCATCATAATCGTTCGAGAAGAATTCCGCGAGGGCGTCATTCGAAAGATGGCCGACCCGGCTCATCACGCGCTGCTTCACCGACCACGGATAGGGGCCGGAGCGCAGCATCTCGACGTCGTGATTCGACTCCATGACTAATACGGTGCAACCGCGCAAATGGTTCCGCACGTTAGTCGGCATATAGCCCAGGTCGGTAGCAAAGCCGATCTTGATCCCTTCGGCGCGAAAAGTGAACCCTACCGGATCGATGGCGTCATGCGGGATGGTGAAGGGCATGACTTCGATGTCGCCAATCCGAAAGCCGCGGCCGGAGGAGAAATGTTCCGATTTCGGCAGTTCGGGAATGACACCCGCCTCGTCGCGCATGGCGCGATTCCAGGCATGATGGGTGGGCGCGGTGATGAAAACCGGCACTTTCAGCTTAGTGGCCAGGCGCTGTAATCCGGCAACGTGGTCGGAGTGCTCGTGCGTAATCAGGATGGCAGAGATTTCTTCGGTGCGTTCGCCCAGTGCCTTCAGACGTTTGAAAGTTTCGCGGCCGGACAGACCAGCGTCCACCAGAATGCGCGTTGAATCCGTTGCTACGAGCGCGCAGTTTCCACGACTGCCGCTCGCCAGCATCGACACTGAAACACACATGCTAGATAGGGTAACCCCGTGGGCTGTGGAAACGTGAAGAGATTTTCAGTAGCCGGTACCTTTGAGGGAAACGGCTGATGAGGGAAACGGCTGCGCGGACCAGGCCGAGCGGCTTGCCAACGACGTAGTGATTTAAAGAGTATGGGGAACCTTGATGGAGGCGTTTTTCACGCTGCCGCCGCACAGAGGGTCGTGCGCGCACTGGCGGAAGGCGGGAACGATCAAGGCCTGTTCGAGGGTTGGATCGTTGAGATTGGAAAGCAGCTCCATGGTGCGGTCCGCCCCGGCGGCATCGCCAGTCTTTCCATAGGCGGTGGCCAACAGTTTCAAAGAGAGCGGGTTGTTGGGATCTTCCTCAAGATGCGGGATGGCTTCAGCGAATTTCTGCTGCGAAACGAGAAATGCTCCAAGCGCGCCGTTGTAGGCAAGGTCAATCACCGCGTCGCCGGCATCTTCGGACATTTTGGTCAACGCATCGAGACTGGATTGGGCGACGTTAGCATTGTTCATCTTGATAGCCACTTCGATGCGAGCGCGAAGAATTTGGGCGGTGACCTGCTGGATGGCAGTGTGGTTCGTGTTCTCTCCGGCAGCGGCAGCGGCTTCGGCTTTGCTTAGCAGTTGGAGCGCGTGGGACGCGTCCTCTTGATACATGGCCATCTGCCGGTACGTGTCGGCTTCGGCAAGGCTGATGTGATGGGCGTGGGCGTCGTCAGCGATCGCCTGGAAGGCACGGTCAGCCCAATCGAAATCGCCTTCACGAACGAACGTAGCTGCTTCGCGAGTGCGCCATAGGACGCGCTGTTGTTCGGGCACGGTGAACCGGCGGAATCCAGCTTCGAATTCGCGGCGGGCCCGCGCCTCCTCACCTTTTAGGGCGTAGGTATCGGCGATGCCGAACTGCGACGAGTAGAATTCGGGATCGATCGCCAGCGATGCGCGGTAGTGCTCGATGGAGGCATCGTAACGTCCCGCCATGCGCAGAATCTCCGCGTAAGAATCCTGCGGGTTGGGATCCTTGGGCAAAGCGGCGATGTACTTGTCCATGGTCTCGAACGCGTTGTCGAAGCGGTGAACGTAGGCGTAGTTGTAGGCCAGATTGTTCAATAATCCCGGAGAATCGTTGATGCCGGAACGCTCGTAGATGGCGATGGAGCGGTCATATTGCTGTTGCGTGGTCAGCCACCAGGTGGTCATCCAGACGACGGTTTTGTCGTGAGGCAGTTGCGACAGCAGGTCGTTCATGCGGGTGATGGCGGAGAGCAATTTGTGATCGTAGGCGTCCTGATACCACTCGATCACCTCGCGTTCGGGAGCGCTGACATCTTCGCGGTAGGTATAAGCCTTGGCTTGTTCGCTTACCTGCTCGGCGGAATCGAGACTGATCTGCGCGAGCAGCTCGTGCGCCATGGCGAAGGCGGGATCAAGGCTGACGGCCTTGTGCAGCATTTCGATAGCCTGGGTCTGCTCGACTTGATCGAGGTAAATGGCGAGAGCTTTCTCGACCAGCTTACGGGCTTCCGGAGAACCGGTGGTGAGCTGAAGCGTGACTGGTGGCGGCTCCGGCTTCTTGGATTGCTTTTTAGCAGCACCCGCGGGCAACACCGCGACCAGCGTGAGGAAGAGAACGATGGGAAGGCTACGGAGTTGAGTTTTGCCGGCGGTCATTTTTGATTCCTCTTTTTTGGTTCTATTTCGATTTCGTCTTTTCAGTCTTTTAAACAGCTAATTGCCTTTCAGGATGTAGCCCGGTTCGAGCGGAAGTTTGCCGTCGATTTTTAGGACGTTCACGTTGTTCGTCAGGGAATAGAGGTCGATGATGCCAATCGCTCCGCGAGTATTCGATACAACGTGCTGGACGGCGTCATCGGTGTCGACGACTACGACCACTCCGGGATGCGATTGGATCAGCGCTCGCGCCTGATCGGAAGTGAGGTTTAAGATGCGATGCAAAATGAGCTGAACGTCGTCCGATCCGGGGTCGCGCATGACCAGCGTAATCGGCTTCCCATCCTGCCAGGTCCGCATGCGGGCGTTGAAAATGCTCGCCAGATCGGCGGCTTTGAGATTGGTAGCCGCGTTGGCTTTGTCTGAAACGATGGCTAACTGCTTGGCATGAAGCAAGCGCGGCGCGGAAAGAAGAACGAGGAGTCCGAGAACTACGCGCGCTTTGAGCGCAAATGGGTTCGTGAGCTTCAGCAGCATGGGTAGTCACAGGGAGGAGAACTGAGAAATTGTAGCCAGCCGTTGGCGCGGGCTGAAGGTAACCAACGTAGTGGCACTACTGCGTTCTGGCAGCTGCGGGGAACGTCAAATTGCGGTTAGGGGCCTGTGATCGCAAAAACTGCGCTGGTGGGGCGGCGGATCACTTCTTTGGAGTTGGAAATAGATTGTCAAACACGCCGCGCCCAATCGATCCGCCGAAGGCGCCGGCAATTCCGGGGACAAACGCGAGGAAGGACTCGTATATCTGCGCCCGCTGGGGCTTTTCGGAGAGGAAAAAGTAGGCCAGCCACTCGACGACAGGAACGAACACTCCGACCAACAGCACCCAGCGCCACGGCTTGCGCGGACTCAAGATGCCCAGGAGCATGCAGGCTGCCAGCACTACCATCGCGGTCAAGAGCAAGTCGCCGACCTTGATGTCGAGCCAGCCCGCCGACACGCCTAACGCTATGGCCAGCGCGTAGTAGAAACCGTCGCCATTCGTTTTCTTGTCGGGAAGGATTTCGCCCCAGGCAGTGGTCATTTGTTTGGATCGGTACGAGGCTCGCGGGTCGCAGCCTCGTGCTCACGAATACGTGTAAAACCCTCGGCCACTCTTGCGTCCTAGCCAGCCGGCATCGACCATTTTGATCAATAGCGGGCACGGCCGATACTTCGGATCTCCCATACCATCCTGCAAAACACGCATAATGTCGAGGCACACGTCGAGGCCGATAAAATCTGCCAGGGTTAACGGGCCCATGGGATGCGCCATCCCCAGTTTGAATACTTCATCGACTGCTTCTGCCGTGGCGACACCTTCCATCACTGTGTACATGGCTTCGTTCAGCAGCGGCATCAAGACGCGGTTCGAAACGAATCCGGGAGCATCGTTCACTTCCACGGGAGTCTTTTCCAGTTTCACGGCGAGGTCACGTACGGTTTCGTACGTCGCCTGCGAAGTGGCGAGCCCGCGAATGACTTCGACCAGCTTCATCACTGGCACGGGATTAAAAAAGTGCATCCCGATAACTTTGTCTGGCCGTGTGGTCAACGCGGCAATTTTTGTGATTGAAATAGAAGATGTGTTCGAGGCGAGGATTACTTCCGGCTTCATGAGGCGATCGAGGTCTCGAAAAACCTCGGACTTGACGGCAAATTGCTCGGTCGCGGCCTCAATCACCAGATCGCAATCGGCCAGCTTCGCACGGTCGACTACGGCTGTAATTCGACCCAGGGTCGAGGCCTTGTCGCTGGAGCTAATCTTGTTTTTCGTCACTTCGCGATCGAGGTTCTTGGCGATGGTAGCGAGGCCGCGATCGAGAAAGCGCTGTTCCACGTCGCAGAGGACGACAACGAACCCGCTGCGCGCGAAGACATGGGCAATGCCGTTGCCCATGGTGCCTGCTCCGATCACGCCTACCGATTCAAACGCCATCGTTATCATCACCTCGCAATTGCTCGATTGATAAAAAAGGAACTAGAAAGTTTAGCAGAGGGGAGTCGTAGCTTTGCCGAGGCCGACAGCACATGTGGGATAAGAAGGCGCGGCCGATGGGCAGCGCCTCTTTTGAAACAAACAGTTCCGCGCTATTAGTAGCTAGGAACCCACCACGATCACCCTGCCTCCAGGACCGGTTGCGATTTTGAGGGTCGCGCCCTCGGACATAGCGGCTGTGTAGTTGTAGGATCCAGCCTGGGCATTTAGCAGCGAATGGCTTATCCCGTCTGCACTTTTAAGCAAGGGAGTAAACGGATCGCTCCCGTTCCAACTAATGTTGTAGCCATCGCCAGCAACCGCCGGCTTCACCAGAATCGTGCCAGTTCCGAGCGAACTGTTGCCCAACGGAATCGCCACCGGATTCGGGGTGTAAGTCAATGCATTGTTTCCGCCGATCACGACGACCATCGGACCCAGCCCAGCCTGGATAGCCCACGGACCGGTGCTTACGCCATTGCCAGTTATCGTGTAATTCACGCTCGCACCGGTTCCGCCCGGCACTGTCTGCGCCTGGCTGGTACCACTCGCGAGGTTTGTGACGTCGGTGAACATACCTCCGTTGGCGGCTTTGGGTGTAAAGGAAATGTTGATTGTGCTTCCAGAGTTGTTGGTGAACGTTACGGTTATCGACTGTCCCACCGGGCCAGACACCATACAACCTTGCGGCGAAGGAGTTAACGTCGAGTCGATATTGATGGTCTGATTCTGGTTGTAGCTTTCGATCGGGATCACACGCGCGGCCATGAATGGCTCCTTGTTGAGGCAGAATTTTAAAAACGGCCTATCTGGCTACTTAAAACTTGTTTCTAACTACTTCTTAGCCGGCTGGAACCGGGGATCCGCGATCAGCCCTTGCAGATCCGGCGAACTTTTCAGGTCGGCAAAATCATAACCCTTTTGCAGACTTTTCCCCACGTATTGCAACGCCATGACACGATCTCCCAGGTCCTCATACGCTTCTCCGGCAGCCTCTAGCACGTTGGGATCGTCGGGCGAAAGCGCGAGCGCCGATTGTATGCGGGAAATAGCCTTTTCGCGAGCTTTTTTCTGAGCGTACAGCACCCCCAGCTTCGACTGTGCGAGGGAGTCACGCGGAGAATCGAGAACCGCTTGTTCAAGCAACGGAATTTCACGGTCGCGGGCGGCAGCGGCTTTCTCGCTGTCTTTGAGAGCTGCGTAAGATTCCTCCAGATTGCCCCAGACCAGATAGTCCTTGTCATTCAATTGGAGGGCTTTCTCGGTCGCCGAAGCAGCTTCGGCATACTTCTGTTCCTGGTTGTAGAGATATCCCAGATTGGCGTAGGCGGGATAAGTGGGCTCAATCGCAATCGACTTCCGCAACATCTGCTCAGCCTCAGGATAGCGTTTTTCGCCCATCGCACTATAGGTCGCGCCCAGATTGAGATAGAGCGCCGCGTTGTCGGGCGTAAGTTGGATCGCATGACGATACTGCGCTACGGCTTCGTCGTAGCGCTGATGCTCGTCCAGGAATTGTGCCAGGTAGTTATAGCCATCCCAGGAATCGGGTCGCAGAGCTATCGCTTTGCGGAAGGCCGCCTCGGCATCGGCGGTGCGTCCCGCCGCGTTGTAGGATCGGGCTAATCCAATGACCGCATCGGCGTTGCGCGGGTCGAGTTGCAGAGCCCGCTGATACTCCTGCAAGGCCAGGTCGTAGTTACCCGTGTTGCGGTGGATGTGGCCTAGCGTCACGTAGACCATGGGTAGGCGATCATCCAATTGTTGTGCCCTTTGGCAGTTGGCCAGGGCTTCGTCGATCCACTTCTTATCTTTGTCTAATTGGTATTTCAAGCGGTAGGCTTCGCCCAACTGCGCGAATCCCAATGCGAAATGAGGATCCGCCTTCACCGCCCGGTCGAGCGCCGAGATGGCAAGATCGAGATTCCCCGCCTTATCGTAGCGCTGCGTGTAACCGAGCGCCTTCAAATACAACTCGTATGCTCCGGCGTTGGCTGAACCGCCCTTGGTTTGAAGCATCTCGGGAGTCACTTCGATGCGCATGAGCCTGGCTAAGCCAGTTACGGCTTCGTCTTCGAGGACGGAGAAGTCCCCCGCACGATCCTCCAGGGGGACGGAACCAATCTGGCGCAGAGTCTTCGTATTCACCAGGTTTACGGTCATGTGAATAGTCTGTCCTTCACGCCGCAAGCTTCCTTGGACGGCGACGGTAGCTCCTAGCTCTCGCAATGCCGAACCCGGATCGGATATCTTCAGCCGCCGCACTTCGCTGGACGGCAAAACCCATAGCGACTGCTTGCCTGATTCGAGATTGGTAAGGCGGCTGGCCAGACTATCCATTAACCCTGCGGAAATTTCTTCGTTCGCTGGATCGTTGCCCACATTTTCGAAGGGCAATACGACAATGTGATCGACTTCCGGAGTGAACCATCCCAGGACGCGCTCGCGTACGGACTGCACAAACGATAGCCCGGCCAGCACGATCGCAAGCGCGCCCAGACCTGCCAGCCAGCGGCTCCACTTAGGCGCTGGAGCAGGCACGCCCCATGTGGGACGCGAGGCTTGCTCGATCTGTTTGCGCAATTCCGCGGAGAGTCCGGAACCGAGACCGGCGGCCAGACCTGATCCGGTCTTGGATGACGGTCCGTGAGATGAGCGGCTGCCGCTTTGCGCCGCCGTCGCCGATGGATCGAGCCGGTCGCGCACTTCCTTTAGATCGGCCACCATCTCCCGGCAACTCTGATAGCGGGTGGCAGGCTCCTTGGAGAGCGAACGGTAGATCACACGTAGAAGATCGATGGGGATTTCTTCCATCTGATGCGGGGGCTCGTTGAGGATGGCGAAAATCGTGCCCGCCGGCGTATCGCGCAAGAACGGATTCTTTCCTGTCACCATCTCAGTGAGGACAATCCCCAGGGACCAGATATCCGAGCGCTGATCTACGAACTTGCCGACCGTCTGCTCGGGCGACATATAGCCGATGGTTCCTGCCGTGCTCACGCTTTGGGTGGTGTTCGTGGCCGCCAGCCGGGCGAGACCGAAGTCGACAATCTTAGCCACGCCACTCTGCGTCAGGATGACATTTGAAGGCTTGATGTCGCGATGGACCACGGCGCCGGCATGAGCGGCTCCAAGTCCCTCGCCGATCTGGATGGCGATATCGACCGCTTCGGCCATGAGCAGCGGACCGCGACGCATCTTGCGCACCAGCGTTTCGCCGGCGTAATACGCCATTACGATGAAGGAGCGGCCGTCGCCGGTTTCCTCCAGTCCGTGAATCACGCCAATGTTGGGATGGTCGAGCGAAGAGGCGGTGCGGGCCTCGCGAAGAAAACGCTCTTTATCCTCTTCGCTGGAAACGATGTGCTCAGGGAGGAACTTGAGCGCGACGGTGCGCTCGAGTTTGACGTCGAGCGCGCGATACACCACGCCCATCCCCCCGGCTCCGGCCAGACCGAGGATCTTGTAGTTGCCGACGACATCTCCCGCGGACAAAGTGGCAGTAGGGTCAGACACCGAGCGTCCCCCACTGGGGATTAACTTCGAGCTTTACCCCAACGCCCGCAGCGATTGTCGGTCCCGGGATTGTCGATACTGGAATCCGGTTCCGCGCCACGATGATACGCTACCGCATTTCCGGCTCACAATAAAGTGGACGGAGATGGGCGCGGCCAGATGGCGCTCCTGGCGCGCATCTTCTCCAAACAAAAACTCTCACCTCAGCGAGGCTATCGCTTCATGCGCCGCCGTTACGCCTTCGCTGGAGCGCAACAAGAAAATGCCCGCTGCCCCGAACCAAATCGATTGCAGTAAAACGATAACGCCAAAGCCATGCGCATCGAGGGTTAAATGTCCGGAGAATAGAGCCAGCAAAATCAGCGGGCCGATAATGCAGCCGTAGATGCCAAGGCCTCGGAACCGGCTGGTGGCTCGCAGAAGCGCGGCGGACCACACGATTATCGCGATCGAGGAAGCAGCGACAAATACCTGCGCATAGGCCTGGTTGGCATAAAAGTTGTAATGCTGGATCATCCGCCAGCTATCGATAGCAGATGGTGCGCCCGCCGATGCCACAATCTGGCGGAGAACGCTTGGGGCGATCAATCCATCCGCGACGGCGGCGTTCATCACGGCCAGCAGCGCGAAGGCATACAGCACTAAGCCTATCGCCGCCAGGCGGGCTTGAGCGGACAGTTGACGGCAAAATCCCCAAGCTCCAAGAAACAGAACGGGCAAACAGGCCAGTCCGAGGGCATGCACCATAATCAGCTTCCGGATCATAGGCTGTATATCCACTGCGGCGATGTGCCCGGTGGGATGCAAGCCCATGGTTATAATTACGCCAACGGATCCAACGATCAGCGCCAGTCCACTTAAACGGTTATCGGTCATGAACCGAACTCTAGAGGGCTCGGTGGGAGCGGTCAATCCACTTTCGCTCGGGACATTACGATCCTGAACAAAGGGTAGGTCAATGTCCCGAAAAGCAGTGTCGTCAGCTGAGAAATCGCGCTCCAAGCCAGCCGCCAAGACGAGCCGGAACTTAGTACTTAAGTTAATCCCCAAGGCCGGTAAGAAGATCGACCGCCGCGTCCGGCGCACGCGCAACGCACTCGGCGATGCGCTGATCGCGCTTATGCAGGAGAAGCCTTTCGAATCCGTTACGGTGCAGCAGGTGCTCGACCGTGCCGGAGTTGGACGCTCCACTTTTTACGCGCATTTCAGCGACAAGAACGATCTTTTTCTCAGCGACCTTGAGGATTTCCTGGAAATGATGTCGATGCTGCTTCTGCGTCGGCGCGAGGCTTCAAATCGTGTCGCTCCAGTGCGGGAGATGTTCGCTCACGTCGCCGAAATGCGGCCCTTGCTCGGAGCTTTGAGAGCGGCCGACAAACATCGTGACTTTCTGGAGCTGGGACAAGAATACTTCGCCCGCGCTATCGATCAGCGTCTCGGCGAGTTGGAGGTATCGCGTTCACTCGACCGAGCCAAGCGGACCGCGATGGCACACGGCTTCGCCGGATCACTGTTCTCGATGATGGTGTGGTGGCTCGATCGTCCGAACTTCGAGCTCGGTAAGGGAGATCGTCTCAAGAGTAAAACCGGTGGCAACCCGATTCCCTCACCTGAAATCATGGACGATCTTTATCATCAGACGGTATGGTCGGGCGTGGCGGGCCAGTTGGCACAGGCTCGGAAAACGCAGACGGCCGCGGCCGGCGACCTGCACAAAGCAGGCAGAAAGATCAGGAAGCCTATTTTTCCTTAGCCACCGTCAGACGATTTTCCGCACGTTGTAATGCATCTTCGGCGCGGGCGTAGTCGAGATCGGGATTGTTACTCTTCAAGAGCTGTTCCGCACGATCTTTGGCTTGTTGCGCACGCGGCACGTCGATCTCCGGTGGGCGTTCGGCCGCCTCAGCCAGAATGGTTACTCGGTCAGGCAACACTTCGGCAAATCCCCAGGCGACTGAGAGCGCATGCGTGGCTCCACCGGCTTTGTAAGTAATGACGCCGACGGCAAGCTCGGTGAGCAGCGGCGCGTGGCCTGGGAGAATGCCCAGATACCCACTCAGGCCTGGGATCTGCGCTTCCTCCGCCGACTCCTTGACCAGGAGCCGGGTGGGCGTAACGATTTCGAGTTGGAAAGTATCTGCCATGCAGTCGTTGGTTGCTGTTACTACGCGGCGGTCTTCATTTTTTCCGCTGTTTCCAGCACTTCGTCGATCGTTCCCTTCATGTAGAAAGCCTGCTCCGGGATGTCGTCGTACTTGCCTTCCACGATTCCGCGGAAACCCTTTACGGTGTCGGCGATCTTTACGTAGCGTCCGGGAGTGCCGGTAAATTGTTCGGCCACGAAGAACGGCTGCGAGAGGAACTTTTGAATCTTCCTGGCGCGAGCGACGGTAATTTTCTGATCTTCGCTCAATTCGTCGATACCCAGAATGGCGATGATGTCTTGCAGATCTTTGTAAGTCTGCAAGGTTTTCTTGACCATCTGCGCGACGTCGTAGTGATCCTGGCCGACGATGCGCGGATCGAGAATGCGCGAAGTAGATGCCAAGGGATCGACCGCGGGATAAATTCCGATTTCGGTTAACGCACGCGATAAAACGGTGGTGGCATCGAGGTGAGCAAACGTCGTGGCCGGAGCCGGATCGGTCAAATCGTCGGCGGGAACATAGATCGCCTGCACCGATGTTACAGATCCCTTTTTGGTGGAAGTAATGCGCTCTTGTAACTCACCCATTTCCGTGGCCAAGTTCGGCTGATAACCCACGGCGCTGGGCATGCGGCCCAGCAACGCCGATACTTCCGATCCAGCTTGTGTGAAGCGGAAGATGTTGTCGATGAAGAGAAGCGTGTCTGAGCCTTCTTCGTCGCGGAAGAATTCGGCTACGGTGAGGGCAGTTAACGCCACTCTAAGACGGGCGCCTGGAGGCTCCGTCATCTGGCCGTAGATCAGCGCCGCTTTCGATTCGGCGGGCTTGCCTGGCTTGATTACTCCCGACTCGGTCATTTCTAGCCAGAGATCGTTGCCTTCACGGGTACGTTCGCCGACTCCGGCAAACACGGAGAACCCACCGTGCTGCTTGGCTACGTTATTGATGAGTTCCATGATGACCACGGTCTTGCCCACACCGGCGCCACCGAACAGACCGATTTTGCCGCCCTTCAAGAAGGGTTGGATCAAGTCGACGACTTTCACTCCGGTCTCGAACATTTCGGCGGTGGTCGATTGCTCGTCGAAAGCGGGCGCGAGACGATGAATAGGCATTCGCTTGTCGCAGGCGATCGGTCCGAGATTGTCTACCGGTTCGCCGATTACGTTCATGACTCGGCCCAGCGTGCCGCGGCCCACGGGAGCGGAGATCGGCCCTCCCAGATCGATGGCTTTCATGCCTCGAACCATGCCGTCAGTGGCTTCCATGGCCACGCAGCGGACTCGGCCTTCGCCCAGATGCTGCTGGACTTCGAGGATTACGTTGATAGGAGAAGGCACCGTGAAGCCATCGCTGACCACGCGCAAGGCTTCATAGATGGGAGGCATCGCAGCTTCGGTGAACTGGACGTCCACGGCCGGGCCCGGCGATTTGGATTACGTGTCCGATATTTTCTGGCATAGATAATTTCTCGATAATTCTCTTCGTCGCAATTCCAGCCCCTGAAGAGGGCGTCAATTTCTATTGTGCTGCTGCTCCGCTTACGATCTCAATAATTTCTTTCGTGATCTTGGCCTGGCGCGCCCGGTTCATGATTAGGGTCAGCGATTCGATCATGTCGCTAGCGTTGCTGGTGGCTGCATCCATTGCAGTCATACGAGCGGCGTGCTCGGCGGCCACGGATTCCAACAATGCGCGAAAAATCTGGATACCGATGTACTTGGGCAGAATTCCCTGGAAAAGCTCGCTGGGCGGCTGCTCGTAGATGTAATCCACCGACGACATGCCGAACTTCGCAGCATCTTCGTCTAAGGCATGTGTATCCGCTGGACGCACACCTACTCCCGCGCCTTTCGCCGCTTCTAATCTTTCTTTCTTTTCTTCGAGGGTCGCTTCTTCGGCAAGGGCGACGTCAATTTCGCCGATCTCACGAATCGGCAGCAGACGTTCGGCCACCAGACGTTGCGCGATCACCGATTTGAATTCGTTGAAAAGAACGTAGACGCTATCGATTTCGTGATGCGTGTAGCGAACGATCACACTCTCGCTCAGAGCGGCGGCGAATTTGTATTCCACTTTACCCAGCACTCCGACATGTTCGCCCACAATTTGGATCCGGCCTGCGCGCTGGGGAGCAACTTCATTCTCGTGGTTGACAAGCGGAACGCCCCCATCCCCAACAACCTCTTCGGGCCTCGCTGGAGCTAGCGGGAAACGCCTGCGCATGAAGTCACGGCCTTTGCGGCCCACGCATTCTATGTCGATATTCTTATCGGCGTTCGACTGGATAAACTTCGACACCAACTTCAGAATGTTGGTATTGAACGCCCCGGCAAGGCCTTTGTCTCCGGTAACCAGGATCAGGAGAATGGTTTTTTCCTCGCGCTCGGCTAGCAGGGGATGCAGCGGCTCTCCGGTGACGTCGTCGTAGATATCGGCTCGCTCGACCAGCGACTTCAGGACATTGGTCAACATCTGCGAGTAGGGCCGAGCGGCGAGCGCCGCCTCTTGCGCGCGGCGCAGTTTCGCCGCAGAGACAGTCTTCATCGCCTTGGTGATCTGCCGCGTGTTGACCACGCTGCGGATTCGGCGCCGGATGTCGAGAATGTTTGCCATTGGTCAGGTCGCAGGTGCCAGGTCTTAGGTCTCAAATGATTCCAGAGAGCTTGGACCTTACACTTTTATTTTGTTACCGCTTGCCTCGAATCTACGAACTGCTGCTTTGCTTCTTTGATTACCCGTGACATTTCTGCTTTCAGATTGTCGTCCAGGACCTTCTTTTCCATGATCGTGTTCAGAAGACCTGGGTTCGTCGTCTCTACGTACTTGTAGAGGTCCTTTTCGAAATCGCGCACCTGGTTTACCGGCATGTCATCGAGCACTCCGCTGGTGCCGGCGAAGATGATCAGGATTTGCTTGGAGAACGGTAACGGACTGAACTGACCTTGCTTCAATAGTTCCACCAGGCGTTGGCCGCGATTCAACTGGGCTTGCGTGGCTTTGTCCAAGTCACTTCCGAATTGGGCGAACGCGGCCAATTCGCGATACTGAGCCAGTTCCAGCTTCAAGGTTCCGGCAACCTGGCGCATGGCCTTGATTTGAGCGCTGCCGCCTACGCGGCTTACCGACAGTCCTACGTTCACGGCAGGACGAACGCCCTGATTGAATAAGTCGGTTTCCAGATAAATCTGACCGTCAGTGATCGAAATCACGTTGGTCGGAATGTAAGCGGAGACGTCTCCGGCTTGGGTTTCGATGATTGGCAGTGCGGTAAGCGAACCTCCGCCTAACCTTTCACTCACTTTGGCGGCGCGCTCCAACAAGCGCGAGTGGAGATAGAACACATCTCCGGGATACGCTTCACGGCCAGGCGGGCGCCGGAGCAAGAGCGAAATCTCGCGATAGGATGCGGCGTGCTTCGAGAGATCGTCGTAGATGCAAAGGGCGTGGCGTCCGTTGTCGCGGAAATACTCGCCCATGGCGCAAGCGGCGTAGGGGCTGATGTATTGCATCGGCGCGGGTTCGGAAGCCGAAGCCGCGACCACGATGGTGTACTCCATCGCGCCGGCATCTTCGAGAATCTTTACGACCTGCGCGATCGAACTTCGCTTCTGACCGATCGCGTTATAGATGCAGATAAGGTTGTTGCCCTTGCTGTTGATGATGGTGTCGAGAGCTACCGCGGTCTTGCCGGTTTGGCGATCGCCGATGATCAGTTCGCGCTGGCCTCGACCGACCGGAATCATCGAGTCAATGGCTTTAAGACCCGTGGCCATAGGTTCGCGAACCGGAGCACGGTCAATGACTCCGGGAGCAATGCGCTCCAACGCAATAAATTTGTCGGTGGCGATCGGGCCCTTGTCGTCGATCGGGACGCCGAGCGAATTGACGACTCGTCCGATGAGGGCATCGCCGACGGGCACGCTCATGATGCGGCCGGTGCGTCGCACCTCGTCGCCTTCCTTCAGTTCGGTGTATTCGCCGAGGATGACGACGCCTACCTGGTCTTCCTCCAGGTTCATGGCGATCCCGGAAACGTTGTGCGGGAAGCTTAGAAGCTCTCCGGCCATAACTTTGTCGAGGCCATAGACACGGGCGATGCCGTCGCCGAGGGTGATGATCGTGCCTACTTCATCGACCGCGATTTTGGATTCGTAGTTCTCGATCTGCTCGCGGATCAGTTGAGTAATTTCGTCTGCTTTAATTTGAGCCATATTTGTTAGCTTTCAGCGTCAGTTCTCAGCTTTCAGTTCTGTTGCGCACCGGCTGTTGGGCGCTAAACAGCGTTTCCCGTCTCAACTTTTTTCTAGTCTTCTACCAGTTGCTCTCTGATTCTTTCTAACTGGCCTTTTACTGAGCCATCGTAGATGGTGCTGCCTACCTGCACGACAGCTCCACCTAACAGGGTGGCGTCCTGCTCGTATCTTGCCCGAACTTTCTTGCCGGTCATTTTTGTGATCTCGGCTTCGAGCATGGCTTTCTCGGAATCCGTCAGTTGGCGCGAGCTGCTGACTTGCGCTTCCGCTAATCCCTGACGGTCGTTGATCTCGTGTTCTAACTGTTTCAGGATCTCGCTGAACAGCGGCAGCCTGCGGTGATCGGTGATTACATCCACGAAATTTCTGACCTGTGGTAGCGTGCCGAGTTTGGCGGTGATGGCTCCGAGGACAGCCCGCTTGCGGTCACCAGGAATGGACGGGTTCTCGAGCACGCGGCGCAGTTGGTCGCTCTGGCTTAGCAAAGCTTCCATACCGTACAGTTCGCGCAGCGCGCGATCGGAATCGAGGTGGTTGCCCGGCTTCATGACAACATCGGCGAAGGCGCGGGCATAGGTTCCGACTACGGAAGCCATTTACCGACCGTCCTTTCCACCGTCGTTGTTAGAAGCCAGTTTCGATGCGAAGCCGCGGACCAGCAACTGGTCGGCGTTGGAATCGACGTGAATCTGTTGACGGGCCAACGCCAATGCCAGGTTTGCCGTATGCGTGCTCAAATCGCGACGAGCTTGCTTGGCGGCAGCCGCGATTTCGTTTTCGGCGGATTGAACCACCTTGCGAATATCTTCTTCGGCCGCAGTTTGGATGCGGCCTTCTTCAGCGGTCGCTTCTTTTTCGGCGGTGGCCTGCATGCGTCCGATTTCTACATCCAACTGGCGCAGACGATTTTCGATGTCGGCCAAGCGGCGATTGGCGTCTTGACTGGCAGCGCGTGCTTCTTCCAGAGCTTGCTGGATGGCTTGGCTGCGGTTGCGGAACATGGTTGGCAGGAACTTGCGTCCGGCCCAGAACACGATCGCGACAACGATGGCGAAGTTCAGAGTAAACAGGAAGAGATGAGCGCCATGAACGCTCCAACCAATTCGATCCGCCAGCCAGCGAATGGGACGGGCATGCTTAAGACTTTCGTTTTCTTCCTCTTCTTCGCGCTTTGTCCTTTTGCTTGTCGGCTCCGGTGACTTCGCGTTGCTCCTGGACCAATTCTTCGCCGAAGGACTTGGGCGCGGCGGCTGCGTCTTTCTTAGGCTCGGCCTTAGGGTCGGACGCGGTTTGCCGGGCAGGTTGGGCCGGGGTGGAAGCGGAAGACGGTTCTTGCGCCTGCGCGGGAACGAACGCGAGCAATAAGAGCGCTAGCAGCGCCGGCCCGAGAGCGGCAATCGACAGGCGGCGATCTTCCTTTCTCACTGGCCACCTGCCTGACTTGGGGACGCGACGGGACGCAGGACGGTGCGAACGATTTCGGTGGCCAGGCTCGCGGCATCGGATTGCAACTTGTCCATGGCTTGCGCCTTATCATTCTCCAGAGCGGCTTGGGCTTGCTTTACCTGTTCATGGGCGCGATCACGGGCTTCGTTCACGGCTCGGGCGCGAGCTTGATTCGCTTCCTGGCGGCGGGCTTCCTGACTCTTGAATACTTTCTGACGGGCTTCGCGGAGCCGCTGTTCGTATTCAGCGGTACGGCCTTCGGCTGCCGCTATATCGGCGCGCGCCTTTTCCATAGCTCCATGGGTGCGGCTACGGCGCTCGGCAAGCACCGCACTCAACGGGCGATGGACAAGGAACGTATAAAGAATATAAAGGAGTGCCAGGAGAATGACGGTGGGCACGGCTCCGAGCAGTAATTCGCCTAGTTGTCGGAGTGTCTGGTCCATTGTCTGATGATCGTTTCCGGGTGATCGAACTGATGATCGAACCGACTGTAGAATCCTTGGTTGAGTCTTTGCCGATCGACTCTTTTTGCTGATGCTGCTGGCTGTAGCTGCTGGCTAGTTCTGCTAGAAGAAGAACCGCTTCTAAAACTCATAAAATTAACATTATCGCGGGCGATGTGTCAACGATTTCGGGGTCTTCTGGGTTCACTTTTCCTGAAATGGGGAATGAGAAAGGAGGACGGAAGTTGTTCCTTGACAATCGCATCTGGGGGGCTACGATTAACTATCACCTCTGATCCCAGCCCGGATCGAATGGGCCGATAGCCAAGGAAGAGTCACCGCTTCTTGGCTGGCGGCCCATTTTAATTTTGCCTGGTGTTCCTGAGTGGAACGGACGCTGGTGCCTACGCGCGTCTCTACTTAATTACGCAAAGTTGACACTCGAGTGACAACTGACTTGCCGGAGGTGACGAGAATAGTGGAATCAGCCTGGAAGCCTGAACGGTCTGGCGGGTGTGATTTCTCTCACCCGCTCAGACCTTTTTTCTTGGGCCTCTATCCTTAAGGTGCGGTTAGCGCACCGGCTCGGGCCGCAGAACGGCCGCTATCTTTTCGAGGATCCGGTGCATGCTCATGGTGGGATCAATCGCGGCATCGACTTCATGATGGTGCGTGCCGGCGTGCATAACCAAAACCTTGGTGCCTTCATGAGCTTTCTTGACCATGTAGGGCAGGTGATGGCGATCGTCCTTCGACATGGTAGCGCCGAGGATGACGAGATCGAACGCATCACGGTGCAGAGCTTCCTGAACGCTCTTCCTACCAATGGCCGTGGTGACATGGTGGCCAGCCTTAGTCATGGCATCGGCTTGCGTCGCGAGCGTGGACTCATCGGACTCGCCGTACAGAATCTTGATGGTGGATTGTTGAGCTGTTTTTTGCGCAGTCGCGGGCACGTAGCCTCCTGGAACTCACTCGGAGCTTAGCAACTGCGGCGCGAGGTTGTGAGGTCACGGAAGAACACGGTCCGACGGGAATCGAGCGGCGGGGTTGTGCCGTTCGCTGCTCTCTCGGGGAAGCGCAAGCTCGAACCGCGCATCCCGCCGTCCATGTCCTCAAGGTATCTGGCGGCTTAAAGGGTTCTCATCAACCGCGAGCTGGCCGCATCATCCCCTTGTCTATCGTGCACGGGAGTGCGGTGCGCATTTACGATATGGCATGGTGAGGTCAAACTGCCCTTCCAGCACCGCGCTATCAACCAATCATGAATGAACTAGAGGAGCTGGTTAGCGATCCCCGGGTATTGGTGCGACGCTCCGGATCGCCCGATCCGGCCGGCACCTGCGTCGTTTACTGGATGCAACGAGCCCAGCGAGGCGTGGATAATCCCGCGCTGGACGTGGCCGTTGACGTGGCCAATGCGCTGGGAAAACCGGTGGTCGTATTCTTCGCGCCGGTTCCCTTCTATCCGCACGCCAATCTTCGACACTATCGTTTCTTGAATGAGGGCATTGCTGACATCGCGAAGTCACTCCAGAAGCGCAATATCGGTTTTGTGCTGCGGCGATTTCCGGAACACAGCCTGGTCAAGTTCTGCGCGGAAGTGAAAGCGTCGCTGGTGGTGGGGGATGAGAATCCGATGCGCGAACCCGAAGCCTGGCGAGTCTCGGCGTCGCGAAAACTCGACGTACCCCTCTGGACGGTAGACGCTGATGTGATCGTGCCCTCGGCTCTTCTGCTGAAAGCGCAATACGCTTCGCACATCATTCGACCGAGACTGCGAGTACATCTCGAGCGATTTTTGGTGCCGACGAAAAACAAGAAGGCTAAAGTGGCTTGGAAAAAGCCGAGGCGATTGCAGTCGCTCGAACCCGATCTTGATATCACGGAGAACTGGCCGCTCGACAGGTCGGTTGGCCCCGTTTCGGGTTTTCGCGGCGGGAGCGGCGAAGCGCTCCGACTGCTGAAACATTTCGTCAGGCACGGACTGGCCGGGTACAACGTTAAGCGCAATAAGCCTGAGATGAACGGTACCAGCCGGCTTTCGCCTTATCTGCACTTTGGACATATTGGTCCGCTGACTGTGGCGCTCGCGGTTGAAAAATCCTCTGCTCCGAAGGTCGACAAGGAAGCATTCCTGAATCAGATCATCACCTGGCGTGAACTAGCGGTGAACCTGGTGCGGTTTAATCCGAACTACGACAATTTCGAGTGCGGCGAACCGTGGGCACATCGTACTTTGTCGAAACACGCGCGCGACAAGCGGCCGGTGTTGTACAGCGAACAACAATTGGAAAACGCGGAGACTCACGACCCGCTTTGGAATGCGGCGCAGATCCAGATGGTAAAGACGGGGTGGATGCACAACTATCTTCGTATGTATTGGGGGAAGAAAATTCTGGAGTGGACGCCCTCCGCCGCGCGGGCTTTTCAGATTGCAGTGCGGCTGAATGACAAGTACGAACTCGACGGACGCGATCCCAATGGATATATGGGGATCGCCTGGTCGATTGTGGGGAAGTTCGATCGTCCCTGGTTCGAGCGTCCGATCTTTGGGCAGATTCGCTACATGTCGGGACAAAGCACGGGGAAAAAGTTCGACAGCAGGAAATATATCGAGCAGAACCGGCTGCTATAGCCTCATTCCGCTCGCCCAAGACAAAAATGGGCGTCGCCATCTCTCAAGTACGAAGATTTTCGTTGACACTACGAATATCTTCGTAGTATGGTCCTTTTCATGAAGCAACAGCCACAGAAACCCACCGCTTCGGAACTTGAGATTCTGCGCGTGCTATGGGCTCGCGGGCCTTCCACGGTTCGCGAAGTACAGGACTCCCTGCAAGGGACGCGGAAAGAGAAACGGGCGATGGGCTACACCAGCGTTCTGAAATTTTTGCAAATTATGACGGCAAAAGGCACGGTTCGGCGAAACGAAACCCAGAGGGCGCACGTCTATGAAGCATGCCTGCCGGCCGAGCAAACGAAGCGGCAAATTGCCGGAGACATGCTGCAGCGCGTTTTTGAAGGCTCGGCTAGTCAGTTGATGATGCATGCTCTGGCGGGGCGTCGCGCTTCGCGTGAGGAGATTGACGAATTGCGGCGCGTGTTGGACGAACATGAAAGGAACCGGCGATGACCAATCTTGCGAGTTGGCTTTCTCCCAGCGCGATGCATTCCCTGGGCTGGACCTTGCTGCACTTTTTGTGGCAAGGAACTGCTCTCGCTGCCCTAGCCGCAGTTTTAATGAGTCTTTGCCGACAGGCCTCCTCGCGTTACGCGGTTGCGGTCGGTGTTCTCGTATTGATGCTGTTTGCGCCGGTTGCTACATTCTTTTTCCTGCTGCCCTCGGACGAAGCTCCCTCGAGAACAGATGCGATGGTCGCGAAACAGGCGCCTGCCAAGGCTTCTGCAGGCGTGACGGTGGCGGCCTCGGCCGGGCTCTCTCGACTTTCCGCGGTGGATACTTTTCCCTGGCTGGTAGAAGCGTGGTTGTTGGGCGTGGCGTTGTTAAGCCTTCGCTCTGCGGGCGGGTTCCTGTTTCTGGAGCGGGAACGCCGCAAGCGATCCACGATACCCACTGACCGGGTGCTTGCCATGTGCCGGACGCTGCAGCGCCAACTGGGTCTGAAGCGTGTCATCCATTACCGCGAGTGCGGGTGGTTGCAGGTGCCAGCGGTGATTGGCTGGTTTCGTCCCATTGTTCTGTTGCCGGTAACCGCTCTCACCGGTTTTTCTGAGGAGCAACTACAGTCGGTGATCGCGCACGAACTGGCGCACATCCAGCGGCTTGATCCATTCGTCAATCTTTTTCAGATTGCGGTTGAGACTCTGCTCTTCTATCACCCCGCGGTATGGTGGCTGAATAAGCGCATTCGCGCCCAGCGCGAGCATTGCTGCGATGATGTTGCGGTCTTGGTTTGCGGCAATCCTGTCGAATATGCGCGGGCGCTCACGATGATGGAGGAATGGAGGAGCGCGCCCAT
The DNA here is from genome assembly GCA_963807725.1 of uncultured Acidobacteriaceae bacterium. Lineage (GTDB taxonomy): Bacteria > Acidobacteriota > Terriglobia > Terriglobales > Acidobacteriaceae > Acidiflorens. The sequence continues at coordinate 88,133 of CAWECL010000006.1, read as the reverse complement.
CCTGGCGATGGCCGCCACTCGCGGTCCTTTAACGGAGCGAATCTTTCGCCTGCTTGGCCGGAAGTCGATGGCCAGCGAAACGCGCGGCATAGGGCTTACCGGTGGCCTGCTCTGCCTGACGGCAGCACTGTTTGCTGGCAATGCCTTGCTTAGCGTCGCTTATCCGAAACCCACCGTACACGCCAGCGAGATACGGTTCGCTCGGCCCGCCGCATCGCCTTCCCCGCAATCGAGTCAGGCGCAGGCCCGTGATAGCGCGCCAACCTCTGCAGCCAAACCTTCTCCAGCGCAGCCTGCAACGGCTGCAAAGGATGAACAACAGCCCGCTAGTGGCAACACTCTTTCCTACATCGACTCCATGAAGGCGGCGGGTCTCGCCAATCTCACGGTCGAGCAACTTATCGCTTTGAAGATTCAGGATGTCACACCCGGATATGTTCGAGGTATGCATGAACAGGGCTTGCAGCCCGATGCTGAGAAGTTAATCGCCATGCGCATCCAGGGCGCGACTGCCGAATATGTTCACGACCTGCGCGGCCTGGACCTCAATCCTGATGCAGACCAGGTTGTCAGCCTGAAGATTCAGGGCGTCGATGCGCCCTACATCCGTGGCTTGAACGAAGCTGGAATCCGGCCGAGCATCGATGAACTCATCGCGCTGAAAATCCAGGATGTCACACCGGAATATTTAAGAAGTCTGCATGCGCAAGGGCTCCAGCCCGATGTTGAACATCTCTTAAGCCTGCGCATACAGGGTGTAACTCCGGAATACGTTCGCGACATCCGCGCACTTGGTATTGCGCCGAATGTTGATGAATTTGTTTCCATGCGCATCCAGGACGTGACGCCGGAGTACATCAAGGCGCTAAAGGCGGCGGGATTTACTTTCAACGTTGACGACATCATCGCCGCCAAGATTCAGGACATCACTCCGGAGTTTATCGAGAATGCTCGTCGACACGGATTCGAACACCTCACTCTGCAGAAGCTGATTCAGCTGAAGATCATTGGCATTCTGGATACGCGCGGCGAAATCTAGCGCTGAATTTTACAGGAGAGACTCTTATGAGAATGCGTCGAACTCTTGCCTTCATCGTATTTGGCATTTGTCTGCTGGCGGCCGTGGTCAAGGGCCGGGCCGGAGACACACAAAGCGGTAACTGGACCATCCGCAAGTCCGCAGACGCGGGCAAAGTCGAGTTCGCTCTGATAGAACATCACGCGGGCGGGAGGTCCACTCACGAGTCGGACTGGCCTACCAGTTCTTTCGCTGGCATCGATTTCTCAAAGGCCGGCCGCCAGGACGTTCGTTTCGTCATAACTCGCGACGCGGGGAAGATCGAAGGTGAAGGCTTCCTCGACAACGGAGAAGGTGCCGGGATCTTCCACTTTCAGGCAGATCCTAATTATGCGCAGCAGATGCGATCGCTCGGCTTGCCGCTCGATGGGGCTGACACCGAAGAAGAGCAGTACAGTATGGCGGTGCTGGATGTCAGCCTGGAGTTCGCCAAACAGATACAGAGCGAACATCTTGCTGATCTGGATACCGGGAAACTAATCGCCTTTCGCATCCACGGCGTGGATTCGGCGTTCATCGACGAGTTGCGCGCGGCCGGTCTGAAAATTTCAGACAGCGACAAACTGGTGGCATTCCGTATACACGGCGTAACGCCCCAGATGGTGCGCTCTCTTCACGACGCCGGTTACTCACCGGATGAAGACACGTTGATTGCGATGAGAATTCACGGCGCGACTCCAGAGTGGATGGCGGAACTCAAGAGCCGCGGCTACGATCACGTGGAACTGGAAGAACTGATCGCGTTCAGGATTCACGGCGTTTCACCGGAATTCATCGAGAAACTGCAGGGCTTGGGCTACTCCCACCCCGCACCGGATGATCTTGTGGCCATGAGAATCCACAACGTGACGCCGGAATACATCAGTGATCTGCGTTCGCGCGGAATGCAGAACCTGAGCATTCAGCAGTTAGTCGACATGCGCATTCATGGCATTGATTGACGACGGAATCGATGATGCTTATGATTGATTTTAATGCACCGTCACTTTTCCCGTCAACTGGATATCGGCTGCGGAACGGGCTACAAAAATATCGAAATCTCCCGGAGCCACTGTCCATGCATGTTTCCCGATGTCGTAGTAGGAGAAGGCTCGGCTGTCGAGTTTAACGGTGACGGTCCTGGTTTCGCCTGGACTCAGATTTACTCTCGCAAATCCCTTCAGCTCTTTCACCGGTCGCGGAACCGCGGCGTGACGATCTCCTACGAATACCTGCGCCACGTCTGCGCCAGCGCGGCTACCGGTGTTGGTGACGTCGAACGTCAGATTGACTTGCTGGTCCGTTGAAGCGGGAGAAACGGTCAGATTCTTGTAGGCGAACGACGTGTAGGACAGCCCGTAGCCGAAGGCGAACAAGGGTTTGGTGGTGGACTTGTCATAGTGGCGATAGCCCACGAAAATTCCTTCTTTGTATTCGACCTTCTTGGTGCCATTTTTCGGATAGTAGCTATCGTGGACTGGATTATCTTCCCAGCGTCGTTCGATTGAGATCGGCAAGCGTCCGGAGGGATTAAATTCTCCGAACAATATTTGCGCCAAGGCGTCTCCGCCTTCCTGACCGGGAAACCAGGCCTCAATCAGCGTCGGGACATGATCGACCCATTTCGCCATATCGACTCCGCCGCCCGAAGTGATGACAACGACAGTCTTCTTATTTACTGCTGCCATCTGACTGATGAGTTCATCTTGCGCGGGCGGCAGCCGGAACATGCGGTCTCCACTTTCGCCTTCGCTGTCGGCGTTGAAACCGGCCGCAACGATTACTGCGTCGGCGCGAGCGGCTAACGCTTTTGCCTCGGCCGAGACTAGTGTTTCAGGGCGGACGATTCCGAGGTTGGCTATGGTCTTGCCCCATCCCTTCTTCACGCGATACTCGAGTTGCACTTCGTGCGGGCCAGCGGTCAGGACAACAGGAACTTCGCTTACGAATGCATACCACTGCGTCCAGCAATCAATCACGAGCTTCTTGTCGATATAGAGGCGGTAGCCACCGTTTTCGCCAGGGCCCTCCGCGAACGCGAGATATTCCCCCGGAGCACTTGGCGTGAAGAAGCCTGTCCACCGAATCGATATGGGATGATCCGTGCCGTCCATCGCTTGCGCCGGCACATAATGAAGATGATCGTCATGTTCGGTGAGGGCTGGTGGGCCGCTGAGATCGAGGTTATGAAAGAACTCTACTTTCAAACCCTTCTTGCCTCCGGCAGCCTCGGTTGTAAAATCCGTTTGCCTCGCCATCTCCTCGAGGGTTGGTATTCCCTGCGCATAGTAAACCTTCGCGCTGCCGCCCAAATCGTTCACGATGCCTTCGAGATAGCTAACCTGCGTAAAGGGCTTGGCTTCGGCGCTTCCTCCACCACCGGGCTGCGCTGGATAGGCATCGGGACCAATAACGGCAATGGTTTTGACGCTCGCTTTATCCAAGGGCAGAACATTGCCGTCGTTCTTGAGCAGAACCATTCCGGCGCGGGCTGCTTCGAGCGACGCTTGTTTCCCGGCAAGATTTAGAAGTGGCGCAGATGAATCGGTTTGGTCGTGGTCGAGCCATCCGAACTGAATCGCAGTTCTCAGGATGCGCCGGACCTTTTCGTCGATGGTGGCTTCGCTGACCGTTCCGGCCTTGATCGCGGGTAGAAGGTTCGCGCGATTCATGAATTTTCCCGACGGCATTTCCAGATCGAGGCCGTTATTCGCTGCCGCGACCGCGTCATAGGTCGCGTCCCAATCGGACATCATGATTCCGGAGAAACCCCACTCTTTCCTCACAATGTCGTTATTCAAGTAACCGTTCTGCGTCAAGTGGACGCCGTTGGTCAGGTTGTAGGAATCCATGATGGCGCCTACATGTGCCTGCTTGACCGCGGCTTCGAACACCGGAAGATAAATCTCACGCATGGTGCGTTCATCGATGATCGAGTCGGTGTTGTGACGATCGAATTCTGAATTGTTTCCCATGAAATGCTTGATGGTAGCGCTGACTCCCTGGCTTTGCATGCCGTTGATATAGGCCACGGCGATGCGCGACGACAGATACGGATCCTCGCCGAAGTATTCGAAGTTGCGTCCGTTGAGAGGCGCGCGATAAATGTTCACACCCGGCCCAAGCATGAAATGAACGCCGCGGGCGCGAGCGTCGTGACCGATGGTGGATCCGATGAGGGTAGCCATTTCCGGATCCCAGGTTGCCGCCAGACCGATGCCGCCGAATACTACTGTCGATGGACCGTAGTTGCGCACGCCAACTGGGCCGTCCGCCATCTTCAGTCGCGGCAGACCGATCTTTTCATTGGCTCGAATGTAGAAGTCATCCTGACCGCCGATCAGGTCGATCTTCTCTTCGATCGTCAGCTTCTTGAGCATGGAGTCGATGCGGGCCTCGACATCCGTGGGTGCGGTCTGCGCGTGCGACCATGCCAGGAACAAAGGCAAAGCTAATAGAACAAGAATGCTGTTGGGCTTGCGAACCATTCGTGCCTCCACCATATAAAGTTCAACTCAACTGGGTTTACAGGAATGCGAGTTCACGCGGGCTTTTGGCCGCCCGGCTTTTGGCCGCCGATCAGGTCGAGCGCCAGGGTGGCCAACTCGATATCCTCGCTCGATGAGAGGCCGCTGACTGCAATGGCACCGGCAACCGTTCCGTCCTTCCAAACGGGAATGCCGCCGCCCCAGCCTACGAACTTGGGATCCCCGTAGTAGGCGATGTCGTGGCCTTTTTCCGGATGGCGTACTTTTTCGCCGATTTCTTTTGTGGTCTTGCGATCACGCGCTGCGGTGTACGCCTTGTTCGCGGCTATCTGAATCGACGAGACGGGAGCACCGTCCATGCGCGCCAGAGCGATCAGTTCGCCGTGGGGATCGGCAACGGCCACCACCACAGACTTCTGCATCTGCGTAGCTTTTTCGACAATCAGGTCAATGATTTTTTTGGCTTCGGAGTAATCGATGACGGGGACATTTCTCATGCGGGTCGGAGGACACGGAGAAGTGTACAGAAACTCATAAATATTGCAATGATTGTCGTTTAATGACTGTCGTCTGAAGAAGAAGCGGGGGAGGGACAAAAAAACCGGACCGGGCACATCGCCCGATCCGGCTTTCGTGAGGTAAGTTAGAAAACCAGCTTCAGTGCAAATTGGATCAGACGCTCCGGGGCAGCCACACCACCCTGCACTGTCGATGTGATCGCACCGAATCCATTGCCTGTGGGAGTGCCATCGAAGCCGTTCCCCGGGGGCGAAAAATACGGATGATTGAACAGGTTGAAGAACTCAGTTCGGAACTCGACTCCTACTCGCTCCGTAACTGGCGTCCGCTTGAATATAGCGAAGTCGAAGTTATTGATTCCCGGCGTCCTGAGGGTCGGATCCGTACGGGACTCGGAGCCAAAGCCCCATTGCGGCGGAGCCGCAAAGCAGGAGGTGTTGAACCACTCGGCAACGTGTCCGCCACCCGCCTTCTTGTCGCATCCGGAGACAACATCAGGCCGAACGTTGGAGACACCCAGGTTAGCACCTTCTAAAGAGGTAGCAAGACCGGCCCAGGTGATCTTCATCGGGAAACCTTTTTGGAAGGTCGTGATGCCGTTGAGTCCCCAACCGGAGACCGCTTTATCCGCGATTCCATTGAAGCCAGCGGCGTAACGCTTGCCATGGCCAAAGGGCAGATCCAAGACGTAGCTAATGACCAAACGTTGCGAAACGTCCTGCGAGGAGAGTGACTTTTCTCCACTCAGATTGTTCCAGTCTTGAACCTGTCCGACGCCTCCAGTTGGACCTTCCAACCAGCTCGTCAGGGTATCGGTGTTGCTAAGTAATTTCGCGTTAGTGTAAGCGACCAACAAGGTGCCGCCACCAGCGAACCGGCGAGTGACGGAAGCCTGCAGGGAATTGTAGGTGCTGCTGCAGCAGCCGTACCCCGCCAGGTCCACGTCGGTGTATTGGGGATACCTGCGATTTAGCTGTCCTTGAAGGATTGTGGGTTGGTTTAGGTTGCCATTGGGCGAACCGAGCAACGGGTTCGCAACCGGCGTGTCGATCGTGACAAAACCGTTGGCGCAGCTAATCGGATTGAGACTTCCCGAGCAGCCCGGCAGAGCCGCATTGAATTGAGTCTGGGCGTTAGCAACCAAAGAATCCCCAATCTGATTGATGTGGGTCGAGTATTGCTGCAGATGCACCCCGTGCGATCCAGCGTAAGCTACATCCGCAAAGAATCCGCCTGGCAGCTGACGTTGGATATCGAAGTTATATTGCTCGACATATCCGTACTTCGGGTCGCCATGTGGTGCCAATGTTGGAGAGCCGTTTGCCGCTACGTAACCCGATAGGGTGGGTGGGTTAGCCGGGAATGGGCCGCGTCCGGGGGGCGCCAAAATGCCCTGCGCTCCGAATGGACCGCTGTTGTCGGCACACGAAAAGGTGGCAAAAGAGGTTCCGCCCAGAGTGCAGTTATCGCCGTTCAGGGTTGCGCTCGGCGTTAGGTAGCCATTGGTCGTGGCGATGATTGGAGTCGTCGCCAGATTTATGATGTCATTATCCGGGTTGGCTCCAAACGAGACATAGTTTGGAATATAGAAGATGCCGTAGCCGGCGCGAATCACAGTCTTCTGGTCCAGTGCGTAAGCGAAGCCAACTCGTGGCGAGAATGCTTTCTTATCCATCGGGATATTGTTGCCGCCCGACCCGACCAGCGACGCATCGCCAGAACATGGAGAACCCGCCGTTCCGCCACACCCCGTCACAGTGGAATTGGTGAGGCTGGGATTCCAGTAACTAAGGCGGTCAAAGCGCTCCGACCATGTTCCTTGCAAATCGTATCGCAACCCAAGATTCAGAGTCAGTTTATTGGTCAGACGGAAAGTGTCATCCACGTAGAAGGCACGGTAAACCTGCTTGCCGGCAGTTTCGGCCGGAACCTGCGCAACGCCTTCTGTCTGGTTTACAAACGACCCTTGGTTTTGCGCCAGTCCGAGCAGGAAGTCTGCGAATCCAAATCCGCCAACTCCCGTTGGAGTCGACGATGTCCAGTTTCCTTGAAAGGCGAACGCGCCGCTGGCGATATTGGTCTGGTAGTAATTGTCGAGCCCAATCTCGAACTGAGCCCCAGCCTGGATCGTATGCTTCCCCCGGATCATGGTAAGCGCGGGCGAAAGGTTGTATTGCGTGTTGTGATCTCCAATGGCGCTATTACCTTGCGACCTTCCGACGTCGTTTGGATACGCAAAAGCCGGAGTGGGCGGAGTGCGGATCGCGCTTGGCGGAGTGTTGTACGCCGACGACCATCCCAATTGAGTAAGGTCATAGCCTGAAAGCTTGGGTGCTCGCGAATAGACGAATCGTGTTCCACCAAGATTTACATCGAGAATTGTAGTTGGCGTGAAGGAGTGGTTTAAATCGAGAACCAGCAATTTGCTGTGGTAAAGCTCCGCGCAGCGATCATCACACATACCAGTTCCCAGCGGATCGCTTGCGAGGTCTGTCAATCCATAGTAGGCAAATCGTCCGAACAGTCGCGTGTTAGCTCCGAGGTTTTGGTCGCCGCGCGCGACGAACTCGTTGGTGTTACCGCCGGACGGTGCCGCACTCAAGAAATTGTTGATCACCGCCGACCCTACCGTAGCGGACGGATACACCTTCTGCCAGATCGTGGTTGCTGCTTGGCTGAACTCGACAGCCGGGATGCAGTTTCCGGGGCAGCTTGGATTGAGCGGATCCAGCAAATAAGGCTGGCGCACCCCATTTGTCTGATTCACGGTATAGGGATCGAAGATCTGTCCGGCGGCGACGCTGCAGTTACCGTTTGCATCGAAACTCCCGCCCGCCCCGCCTGCGGTGGTTGGTGCTGTGCAGACTGACGAGAAATCTCCGGTCAACATCCCAGGAGACGGAACGGTCGTGGTAAAAGGCGACCCGGTCCGCTGCCTGTACTGCTCCCAGCTGGCGTAAAAGAAGGTCTTGTCTTTGATCACCGGGCCGCCAACCTGGAACCCGTACTGATTCTGCGACCAGGGTGGAGCTTCGTTCTTTTCGCCGTTCGCCAGTTCATTCTGCTTATTGAAGTACTCGTTGGCGTTCAGCACTTTGTTGCGGAAGAATTCGTATGCGGAACCATGCCATGAGTTCGTTCCGGACTTGGTGCTCAGGTTCACGATGCCGCCGGAGAATTTGCCCCACTCCGCGCCCAGGTTGCTGTATTGAACTTTATATTCGCCAACGGAATCTTGCGTTGGAATGATGATCGGCAAATTGATGTAGCCGATGTTTAACGGCTGGCCATCGAGGTACTCAGCGCCCTGATTGGCGAAGGAGCCTCCGATTTGGTAGTTGCCCCAGCTGAACGGATTCTGTCCGACCGGCGATCCGCCTGATCCACCCTGCGCGACTGCTCCTGGAGAAATTGTGATCAGGTTGAAAATGTTGCGACCGTTCAGCGGCAGCTCGTTGGCTTTGCGCTGTTCGACGACCGTTCCGAGGGAGGATGTCTCGGCCTGCAGCAGTGGTGTTTCGGCGGTGACTTCGACCACCTCGCTGACTTGGCCAACCGTCAAGGTTGCGTCAACGTGCGTTTCCTGCTGCACCTGGGCCACTACATTCGTGCGGCCGAAATGCTTGAATCCAGCTTTTTCAACGTCGAGGCGATATACGCCCGGGATCACGTTGACAAACTGGAACGAACCTTCGCTGCCCGTGGCCTGGGTATGTTTTTCTTGAGTGCCAACGTTGGTGAGCGTAACGTTTGCGCCGGCGACTGCGGCTCCGGATGGATCCGTCACTGTGCCGTCCACAGTTCCGTAAGTGCTCTGACCATGTAGGGGAATTGAAACCGCTAAGGCCAGAACCACGAAAAACAGCAGCGTCTGCAACTTGGAAGACGTCATATCTGCCCACCTTCAGAATTTTGGATATTCCAGATTCGGGATAGCACAAAGACATTAGTCGACCATCCACACGGATAGCGACGTGTTCTAGATTTATCCCTTGTTAACCTTTACGGGAATGTGAAAGGACTTGTACCAAGGCAGTGAAAAATTTAATTGGCAGAAGCAACATTTTGGATGAGTTGAGTCAACGGCGAAGAACCAAAGACAGGAAGAAAGACAGGAAGAAAAAATGTCGAGGCTCATCCCGCTACGGATGATTCGCTTCTTTCCTCAGCAATGCGTAGAGAAAAGGCTTTCCGGTGGGCTTCTGGCTGCCGCCGTGGGGTTCGACGGTCACAAACACGGCATCGATTTCGGCCAGTTGCTTGGGATCGTCCCAGCGGAGAACCCAGCGCCGGTTCGACTCGCTATCCATGTAGAGGATACCTAAATTCATAGGGTGGGGATTGGAACCCAACTCGCCATCCCTTTGACCCCATACCTGGAAGGCGCTGGCGTTCTTGACTCCCGGCTGACGATCGAGATCGAAGGCATAGAAGATCAGCGATTTGTTCTGCGTGTAAAAGACTCGGCCGAAAGCTTTGCGGGTGCGGCTACCGCTGTCAACGTCAAATACGTCTGCGATATAGAGCTTGCGGGCCCCCATGAGTTCGCGAATATCGCGGTCTGAGGAGAGATATTGCTCGTCATCCTTGAGCTTGCGTTCCTGATCGTGGGACGTTGAAGAAAGATCCTCGATCTTGGATTCGAGCGATGCTGTATGGACAAGTGCGCGGTCGTGCTCGGCTTTCAGATTGGTGAATTCGGCTTGAAGAAGTTGATAGGCTTTTTCTGCTTCGCGAACCTGATCTGCTAGCGTGTCGCGCTCAGCGGAGACTTGGCGAAGCTGCGTTTGCTCTTTCGTGCTGGCTGCGGAGAGCTGCGCTGCGCGATCTTCGGCAGATTTCAATTCCGTGTGCAAGGCGACAAGATCATGCTGATTGCCGGCGATCTGTTTCTGCAATTCCAGAATGTGCTCGGACTGGGACGCGAACAGGTCGTCTGCCGTTTTCTTTTCCGCAGCGAGTTGTTGCAGTTGCGCTGCCCCGATAGGCGAGCTCGACTGGACCGCCGATCCATGGAGTCGACTATCCAGTACTCGACTACCCAGTATTCGACTACCTAGATGAAAAGCCCCTGCTCCGACCACGAATATAAGGCAGGCAGCTGCCGCCATAGCGGCCCCGCGCCGGCGAGCTACCCAGGCGGAAAACGGCTTGACGGGGTTCGGCGCCATAGAAACGACACGGCCCGAATCTAACGGTTGGACTCCACGAATGCGTGAAAGCAATCGGCTTCGAGTGGGGCCATCATGCCAGGTTTCAGATTCTGGAACATGGCCTCCAGCGACCGCGAGATAAGCCATGCCTTCTGTACTCAGGACGGAATACTCGTGATAAATTTTGCGGCAAACGGCGCAGTGCTGCAGGTGCCGCGCGAGATCCATCTCTTCGCGGTCGCTGAGCTCCTTACCCTGCGCCAGGGCGGCCATCTCTTGAAATCTTTGATGGTCGTCCGGTCGATCGCCTCTATTCATTGTGGTCGTCTCGAAGCCTCTTAACAGCCGGGCTCTTGCGTAACCGTTCAAGACCGCGATAGAAATGATGCCGCACGTTGCCGAAAGGCTCATGCAGCCGTTCGCTAATCTCTCTCAGTTCCAATCCTTCGAAATAAAACAGCTCCAATGTCTGCCGCTGGATCGCGGTAAGCTCGTCAAAAGCGCACTGCAGATGTGAGAAGTCGAGTCTGACGCCTACTTCGTGCTCAACATCTCCGGTGCTCACAAGAGTATCGTCCACAGAGTCGATATCTGTACCAGCATAAAAGCCTCTTCTCATTAAATGAGCCTTCCGATCCCGAGCGCGGCTGAAAGCGATCTGCACTACCCAACCTTTAGCGCTTCCCTTGTCGCAATCGTACAATATGGCTTTTTGGTGAAGATATAGGAAGGTCTCCTGCACGACCTCCTCTGCTTCGTTGCTGTTCTTGAGGATACGGAGCGCAACTCCGAACACCAACTTCGAGTATCTGCTGAAAAGCAAATCCAGGGCTTCGGGGTCTTTGGCGCAGATTCCCACCATTAGAGCTTCATCGCTGGGGGAACGCACTTCAACAGGCTGCTGCGTGACGACAGGATTATCCCGCCCTGTTCCCCAGATTACGGGGAATACCAACGCGCGCCCATTCGGTGGAGAACTCATCGTGGAGAACTCATTGGTTGAAACGTCAACACTCTTAAACTCGGACGGCAAAACCTTGCTGGTCTCAAACCATTAAGGCTTCCGGCAATTTAACGCTTTGCATCCTAGCACGTGTAGGCCCGCAAACCGAGTGAGCATATCTCAGGGAATAACGATTTTCTAGTTCAAAGTAAGGGGCGTTTATCCGTAAAACCATAGGGATGTTATGCAATGTTGGACAAGCAGGGAAGGCTGCGTTAGAACCAAAAACTAGACCGATTTCCTTTCCCCGACGGGTTGCTTTGTGCTAGCTTCCGGTCTTTCGATCATTCGTCGGTTAGTGAGCAATCTTAAAATGGTGTCGTCGAAGGACGCAGCCGGAAACAAGCCTGCCGGAAACAAGTCTGGATCTCATGCGTAAATTGTTTCTAGCAGTGTTGTTGGCCGGACTGTTTCCCGGGGTGCTGGCGGCGCAGTCGGCCGATGCATCGCTCACGGGAAGAATCACAGATCCTAAAAAAGCTGTGATCGCCGGGGCGACAGTCACGGTTATCAATAGCGGCACCGGAATTCACTATCAAGGCCGCACCAACGAAACCGGCACTTACTACGTTTCCAACCTTCCTCCAGGACGATTTCGTATTGAAGTGGAAAAGCTCGGCTTCAAGGCCGTTATCCAGTCGGGGATCGTCCTTCATGTGCAGGATGCGCTGGAAATAAATTTTGAAATGACCGTGGGCTCGACTTCCGAAAGCGTGAGCGTAGAAGGAGAGGCGTCGCCCATCGACACAGAGTCGGCAACGGTCGGAACCGTCGTCGAGCAGCGAAAAGCCAATGAGCTTCCGCTGAACGGACGCAATGTTTTTAACTTGATCGTTCTGGCACCGTCCGTCATCCCTCAGGGCAGTTCCACGGGCACGCCTGTCGGAGTCAATCCGTTCGGATGGGGCAATTACCAGGTCAGTGGCACGTTCGGGAACCAGAGCGCGGAGTATCTCGACGGCCAACCGTTGAACATCGGCTATATCAACTTGCCGGTGCTCATTCCGACCCAGGATTCCATTCAAGAGTTCAAGGTGCAAACCAGCAACCTGGGGGCGGAGTGGGGACGGTTCGCCGGCGGCGTGGTCAACCTCACAACCAAGGGTGGGACGAATTTCTTTCATGGCGAAGTTTATGAATACCTGCGAAATCGGGTGTTCAACGCAAACGACTATTTTCTGAACGGTGCTGGAAAACCTCGTCCCACATGGGTGCAAAACCAGTTTGGGGCGGAACTCGGCGGTCCTCTGCCCTTCCCTCACTCGAACCGGCGTAATCGGACATTCTGGTTCACGAGTTGGGAAGGCTTCCGCTTGCGCACAGGGCAGCCGTTCACGGCTACGGTTCCGACAGCCGACGAGCGTAACGGGGACTTTTCAGCGATCAACATTCCGGTCATGGATCCTTGCGCCGGTTCCGTGAACGCGCAAGGCGCATGTCCAAACAGCACCGCGACGCCGATTCCCTTCCCGGGCAACATCGTTCCTGCGGACCGGATCAGCCCAACTTCTAAAGCTCTTCTCGATTTGTGGCCGGCGGCGAATGGACCGGGAGTTCAAACTCCTTCCGGCACAATCAACAATTTCAATACTGTCGCAAGAACGGGAGGCAATCAGAACCAGGTGGTTGCCCGCGTTGATCAGGATCTGACCGATCGGCAACGACTGCTGGTCCGGTTCAGTTATTGGGATGTATTGGACTTACCCATCGATCCGCTGCAAACCGGGCTGTGCGCGGACCGCTGCTCGGAAAAATACACTACCAAGGCGCTGGCGATCGCTTACAACTACAGCTTCAACCCCACGACTACTCTTGATTTTCATGCGAGCCTCAGCCGTTTCAGATACAACCGGTCGCCGGAAAACTCAGGGTTCGATCTGACTTCGATTGGTTGGCCTGCCAGCTACAACCAGACCGTCCCGGCCATCATGCGAACTCCGCCGACTCCCTGCGTTGCGAATTTTGCCGACAGCATCATGTGCACGCAGGGACAGAGTTTTATTCAGGACCGCGACACGCAATACAATCTCGCTCCCAGCGTGACTCTGATGCGCGGGCGCCACCGGTTTCATTTCGGACTGCAGTATCAGCCTGGGTATGAAAACTACGTGCAGACGAATGTGGCCAGCGGGGCTTTCGATTTTTGCGCCGCTGGTCAGCCCTGCTTCAGCGGCTATCCTTTCGCCGATTTTCTGTTGGGGTATGCGGACAACTTCAGCAACGCCGAGAACCATTTCTTCTCGCAGGCGGTCGTGCCCGCGTTCACGGCCGGAAAGCAAACCTATCGGGCTTTTTTCTTCAACGACGTTTGGCATGTCAAAGACCGATTTACCGTCAGCCTCGGACTGCGTTACGAGTTGCAGGGTCCATGGTCTGAGCGGTTCGACCGGCTCACGAATTTCGCTCCCAATGCGCCGAGCTATTTGAACCAGTTTCTGCCCGCCGGTTCTCCCACTGTCAAAGGGGACGTCTTTTTGATCCCTCCAGGAACGCGGAACAATTTATCGCTCGAGGACAACTTCGCACCACGCGTCGGATTTGCCTACGGTTTGACGCCATCGACCGTAATTACCGGCGGATACGGGATCTTCTGGGTGCCCAACGATGTGTCGTTCGCTTTGAATCCGATCAACGACATGGTCAACGCCGCCAGCACAACTTACACCGGGACCGTGGATGGAACTCATCCTTATAATTCGATTTCGCTTCCCTTCCCGAATGGCATCTCCCCGCCACCCGGGCGAAGTCTAGGAACTGAAAAGACGCAACAGTTTCTCACGCAGGTCGTGCAGGCGATCACCGAGGTTGATCGCACACCGCATCCCGACAGCTACGTTCAGCAGTGGAACTTGAGTATCGAGAAACAACTGCCGGCGGGTTTTTTGCTGTCTGCGGCCTACGTGGGATCCAAGGGCACGCATCTGGATCAGTACTCGCAACAGGTCAACCAGATTTCCGACTCTTTACTGGCGGAAGCGGCCACCCAATTTGCGGAGGGTGGACGGTCGGCGGTCACATTGTTGCAATCTGCGCCCAATCCTTTTGTCGCAAATGGGCAAACGCTGGCGCTGGGCGCTCCCACGACCACGGTCGGGCAATTGCTTCGGCCGTATCCGCAGTACACAAGCGTCGAACTCGCGGCCCAAGGCTCCTTCGCGAGCACATATCATTCATTGCAGATCACAGCGCGCCGCAGGTTTGCCGACGCCGGATCGCTCCTGGTCGCTTATACGAATTCGAAGCTGATCAGCAATACCGACACGCTGACGTCGTGGCTGGAAACTGGCGTGGGCGCCTTGCAGGACAACAACAATCTGAAGGGTGAACGCTCGTTGTCATCGCAGGATGTGCCGCAGCGATTGGTCATCAGTTACGTGCTGGACCTGCCGTTCGGTCAGGGTAAAAAATATCTTTCCGGCATGAAAGGCGGCTTGAATTATCTGGTCGGAGGTTGGGGTGTCGACGGCGTCACCACGTTTCAAAGAGGATTTCCTTTGATCCTCCGCAACGGTCAAGCGAACGACACTACGCTCTTTGGCGCGGGGTCGCGCCCGAATGTTGTGCCGGGATGCGACAAATTTGCCGCTTCGAGCGGAGCAGCACGGCTCAACAACTGGTTTAATACGGCGTGTTTCACGGCTCCGGCGGACTTCACGTTCGGCAATGAACCCCGCGTCGATTCGAGTCTGCGCGCGGACGGAGTGAATAATTTCGATGTCGCCGCATTTAAGAAACTCACGCTCGATCACGAGGGCAGCACAAATCTGGAGTTTCGCGTGGAGGTATTCAACCTTTTTAATCGCACCCAGTTTTCTCCGCCGAACACCACTTGCTGTTCATCGAACAATGCAAATTTCGGTGTGGTCACCAGCACCGCGCCCGGCACAAATCCCAGACTCATTCAATTTGCGTTGAAGCTCTTGTTTTAGTATTGGACTGAAGACCGGTTGAGGTACCAGTTTCAAGATGTCGGGAATCGTGGGAATGCTGCGCGGATTGGTAGCTGCAATGGGAATCTCCACGGCGTTCGCCGCGACCGCAGCGACCGGCGGGCTTATATTCGAATCGAAGCTGCCGGCGGGAATTGATTTTACGCTGCAGAATTCGCCAACTTCTCAGAAATATCTGATCGAAACCATGCCGGGGGGAGTCGCGCTGCTCGACTACAACAACGACGGATTGCTGGATATTTTCTTCGTCAACGGCGGTCGCGTGACCGATCCCATGAAAACGCCGGAGAACTTCGACCGTCATGATCCGCGTTATTGGAATCGCCTCTATCGTCAAAATAAAGATGGCAGCTTCACTGATGTCACTCAGCAGGCTGGACTGGCCGACGCGGGCGACGGCAATTATGGCATGGGAGTGGCCGTCGGCGATTATGACAACGATGGCTATCCCGATCTCTTCGTTACGAGTTACGGAAAAAACATCCTTTACCACAACAACGGCGATGGAACTTTCACCGATGTGACGGCAAAGGCGGGAGTAGCTGGTGGAGGATGGTCCGTTTCCGCCGGATTTTTCGACTACGACAATGACGGTAAACTCGACCTGTTCGTTACGCGTTACATGGAGTGGGATACCAAGCACAATAAGGATTGCGGCGGGAATTTTCATACTTACTGTCCGCCCGAGGAATTTCCCGCCACGACCAACATCCTGTATCACAACAACGGCGACGGAACTTTTACCGATGTCAGCCAGCAGTCTGGCATCGCTGCGAAGAAAGGACGCGGCTTGGGAGTGGCCTTTGCCGACTATGATGGCGACGGTTTCACCGACATCTTTGTAGCCAACGACGGAATGCAGCAATATCTTTTTCACAACAACGGCAACGGCACATTCACGGAGCTCGGGCTCGAAGCCGGAACGGCACTTTCCGAGGATGGCCGGCGGCTATCGGGGATGGGTGTCGTTTTTCAGAACTATGACAACGATGGACGGCCCGACGTAATCGTCACCGAGTTGCCCAGAGAAATCTATGGTGTGTATCACAACGACGGCGGCGGGTCGTTTAGCTATCGCAGCCTCGAAGCTGGCCTTGGTACGCTGTCGAGTGGAAGCTCCGGCTGGGGCGTAGGGTTGGAAGATTTCGACAACGACGGATGGAAGGATCTCTTCGTTGCGCAAGGCCATGTGCTCGACAATGTGGAGCACATCGATCCGTCACTGCATTACTTGGAATTGCCGCTGCTGGCGATCAATCACAATGGCCGGTTCGAGCGTGTTGATTCCGGGACCACGACTCCTGCAGCGGGTCGGGGCGCCGCGTTTGGTGATCTTAACAATGACGGATGGCAAGACGTGGTGATGACGAGTCTTGGTGGCCATCCTCAAGTGCTGATGAACACTGGCCGAAAATCAGGCGTCAAGGCGCACTGGCTGGCGATTACACTGCGCGGCACACGCAGCAACCGCGACGGATTTGGCGCCCGTGTACAGGTGAACGGACAGACTCGATTCGCAACTTCCGCAGGTAGTTACCTCTCTTCAAGCGACAAGCGCCTGCACTTTGGACTGGGTATGGCGGATAAGGCGAAAGTAGAGATCGCGTGGCCATCGGGCATTCATCAGACGCTAAATGATGTTCCCGCCGATCAGTTTCTGGAAGTTCGGGAGCCGGAGAAAAAATGACGACGAGACGGGCTCTCTTACTTCTGCCGTTATTGCTCGCGTCACTGTCCTCCGCGTCATGGTCATACGCCGCGCACCATCTTTCGCTGGAAGCCGCGCAACACATGCAGGCGGGAATCGACGCCGACAAACAACGGCAATTTGACACGGCCATTGCGGAGTTTCGCAAAGTTACCGAACTCGATCCGGCTTATGCGGACGGCTTCATCAGCCTGGGTCAGGCCTACATGGAGAAGCGAGACTTCGGTTCTGCGGTCGCTCCGCTAAAGCGGGCGTTGGAAGTGGATCCGGACGCGGCTCCCGCTCACCAGTTGTTGGGCTATGCTCTGCTGGCCCAGGGATACGCAGCCGAAGCAATTCCGCATCTCGAACGCGTGCAGGATAAAACGGCACTCGGAATCGCACAGATTCAGACCGGCCAACTTCCCGAGGCAGTCACCAATCTCCAGGCCGCGTTGGCTGCGCGCCCTAACGATCCGGATATCTTGTACTACCTCGGTCGTGCCAGCGGTTTGCTGTCCAAGCAAGCGATCGATACTTTGCTGGCCACTTATCCTGATTCCCCACGCGCGCACCAGGCCATGGGAGAAAACTACTTCGTTCTCCGCCAAATGCCCGAGGCCGAGAAGGAGTATCGCGACGCATTGCAGTTGCGGGCGGACACGCCGGAAGTTCATCTCGAACTTGGCGAAGTTTATGCCGGAGCTTTTCAATGGCCCAAGGCGGAGGAAGAATTTCGGGCGCAAGTAAAACTGCAGCCGGGTAATGCCGAGGCGGTTTACCGTTTGGGACAGGCGTTATTGGAGCAAGGCAAAGTGCACGAAGCGCGGACTGAACTTGTGCGCGCCGACAAACTGTTGCCCGATATGCCGGAGACCCTGTATTCGTTGGGAAAAGCTGCTTCGCTGGAAGGGGACGCTGCTGTGGCCGAAAAACAATGGACCAGGCTGCTTACGATAGAAAAAGATAGTTCGTTGGCGGCGCAGGCGCATTTCGGTCTGGCAGGTCTTTATCGAAAGCAGGGAAAGACGACGGCGGCGCAGCATGAAATGCAGGAGTTCCAAAGATTGCAGGGCCAAGCGCAGGGTGGACCGAATCAGCCGCAAGCTCCCGCTCCCACCAAAGAAGAACCTCAACACTAAAGCTGGAGCTTGATCTCATTCTCTTGTTGCTTTGCCGAACGCGCTTCCACGCTTGCCGGCAAAACCGGAAAGCCCCTGGCCTTCAGTTCATCGGTAAGTTGCGCAAGCGAACTGTACACGATTCCGTGAATCCCCAGCGCGCGAGCGGCTTGAATATTGATTTCCTTGTCGTCTAGAAACAGCGACTCCGCCGCCGAAACACCAAGGCCGCGCAACGTGTACTCATAAATCGCTGGGTCGGGCTTGATCATTCTTACTTCACCGGAAAACGTCTTGAACGAAAAATCATCCAACCAGTCAGCATTTTCCCGCAGATACGTGGCCAGGTCGGTTGGCATATTCGACAACAAACCAGTCTTGATGCCCGCGGCGCGAAGCGCACGCACCCAATCGAACATGGCGCGATCTAAATTGATCCAAATTTCAATCTCAATCTTGCGCAACTGCTCAATCTGGTTCGAGTCGAGAGTCGTGTTCGATTTCGCCGCCAACATCAACCAATATTCCTGCGGAGAAAGATCGCCCCGGTCATAGGTGTCGCGCGTGGTTTCCCACAGTTTGCGAAACACGTCGAAGCTCACATTGAATATATTCGCCAGGCGACCGAATCCTTCGCGCGTGGCGGAGTAAGCCAAAACCTGACCGTAATCGAAAATTACCGCTTTGATCCGGGAGCCCTCGGGTTTGTCGTTGGACGCTGAACCAGTCTGCATGCTTGAATGTTCGCTCGTTTCGCTGTCTTTCGTCCAATGAATTTATCCGTCGTCCGACGCCGAGTTTATTTCCGGTCACGGGAAGCAGGAAACTTTCCGCGATTTTCGAATCGGCGGCGTATACTGTGCGAGCTTTGAGGAATCACTGATATGAAATTGCCTCGTCCGCAATTCTCGTACCGGCCCGGTGCGACAATATTCTCCCTCTTGTTTCTTTTCTTGTTAGCGAACCTGCCGATCAAAGCGGAGGAACTTTCCTCGCGCATGCTGAACGCAGATTGGCAATTTCGCGCGCTCGGCGATCCCGACAAATACGTAGACGCTAAGTCGGTTGAGATCAAGGGAGACGTCAAGACCTGGCATCCCGCGCAGGTTCCAGGCGTGGTGCAGACTGACCTGCTGCGTAACAATCTGATCCCTGATCCGTTCGATCGGGATAACGAATTCCGTCTGCAATGGATTGGCCTGACCGACTGGGAATATCAGACGGTGTTTCAGGCGGACGCTGCTTCACTCGCGCATGACCATGTCGATCTGATTTTCGACGGTCTGGATACATTTGCCGACGTCTATGTGAACGATCAGGAAGTTCTGCACGCCGACAACATGTTTCGCCGCTGGCGGGTTCCGGCCAGGAAACTCCTGAAGCCGGGTCCGAATACGCTCCGCATCGTTTTCCACTCTGCCGTTGAAAAGATGATTCCCTACGCTAAGTCTCTGCCTTACATATTGCCTTCGATATCAACCCATAATTACGGCAATGAAGAGAACATCGCGACCGCTCCCTACACCCGCAAAGCCCCCTACAACTACGGCTGGGATTGGGGTCCGCGTTACATGACCGAAGGCATTTGGCTACCGGTTCGACTGGAGACATGGGACGCGCTGCGAATTGACACCTTTCACATTCATCAACAAAAAGTGAACGCCGACGCGGCGATTCTCAGCGCCGAACTAGACATCGAAGCCGACCGTCCCACGGCAGCAACTCTCACTTTGGCGCACGATGAGCTCTCTTCTGCACAGACGACCGATTTGACACAGACCCTGCAACTCGATGCCGGGATGAATCATGTCTCATTCCCGATTCGCATCGCCGCTCCGAAGCTGTGGTATCCGGTCGGATATGGCTCCCAGAACCGTTACCATTTCTCGGCCTCGATACGCTTGAATAAAAAGGTTGAGCTGGCGCGCGCTGAGCTGAAGACCGGACTGCGTTCAATCGAACTCCGCCGCGTCGCGGATAAATGGGGCAAGAGTTTCGAGTTCGTGGTCAACGGCGTCACCGTGTTCGCCAAGGGCGCGGACGTCATTCCCTTCGACAGTTTTCCCAATCGGGTGACGCCCGAAATCCATCGCAAAATTCTGCAGGCGGCTCGCGATGCCCACATGAATATGGTGCGCGAATGGGGCGGCGGCTACTACGAGTCTGACGACTTCTACGACATCTGCGATGAACTGGGCATCATGGTGTGGCAGGAATTCATGTTCGGCGGAGACATGATACCCGGCGATGTTCCCTTCCAGGAAAATGTTCGCGCCGAAGCCATTGATCAGATCAAGCGCCTCCGCGATCATCCCAGCATCGTTCTCTGGTGCGGAAATAATGAAGTTGAAACCGGTTGGCATCACTGGGACAATCGCCAGGAATTCAAGGAAGCGATCTCGCCTGACACTCGCGATCGTGTCTGGCAAGACTACGTGATCATGTTTGCCGACATTCTGAAGAGTTCGGTCAGAGAGTATACCGATCCAGTTCCCTACTGGCCGAGTTCTCCCAGCGCCAACTTCGAGGAGACTCCCGACAATCAACACAACGGCGACATGCATTACTGGGCGGTGTGGCATCAGCAGGCGCCGGCCAGCGACTATAACAAGCAGTTCCCGCGTTTCATGTCGGAATACGGATTCCAATCGTTCCCTGAGATGCGGACCCTTCGAACTTTCGCGAACAAGCCTGAGGATTTCGATATTCATTCCACCGTCATGCAGGCGCACCAGAAGAATAAAGGTGGGAATGAACGCATTCTGACTTACATGCTGCGCGAATATCGCGAGCCTAAAGATTTCGCTTCATTCGTCTATCTAAGCCAGGTGCAGCAAGCGGAGATCATCAAAATAGGCGCCGAACATTTGCGCCGCGAGCGGCCGCGGGTGATGGGATCGCTGTATTGGCAATTGAACGATTGCTGGCCGGTCGCTTCGTGGGCAAGCATCGATTATTACGGGCGTTGGAAAGCTCTTCATTATTATGCGCGGCGCTTTTACGATGACGTTTTGATCTCACCCTACTTGCACGATGACAAAGTGGACATCTATGTCATCTCCGACAACTTACAGCCACTATCTGGAAAGATTCACGTGCGACTGCTCGATTTCTCGGGCAAAGTTTTGTTCGAGCAAACGAAAGACATTCAAGCTCCCGCGCAATCGAGCGCGATCTATCTCACCTTTGATAAGGCCGACCTGGCCGCGAAAGGCGATCTCGATAGCAGCTTTCTGGCGGTCGACCTGGAGACAGCCGGGAAGAAAGTGTCTGCGAATCTGTTATTTTTCGACGTTACCCACAACCTGCAACTGCCGGCCGCACCCAAAATCGACGCAACCATCAGCTCCGGCGCCGGAGGCTACACAATTACGCTGCAGTCATCGAAATTGGCGCGCGGCGTTTACGTCTCTTTTGGAGACCTCGAGGTCGAGAACTCCGATAATTATTTCGACCTGCTACCTGGAGAACCAGCAACTATCACTTTGAAATCCGCGGCCACGCTCGATCAGTTGAAAAGCTCGCTGAAGATTATTTCGCTAACCGATGCGTTCGCTTCAAACTGACGGACTCCAGATCCTGACGTGAATGCTTCGGCCATTGCTCTCGTAGCCGGGCCTTCACTCGTTCCGTGTCGCTCTTTGTCGCTTGATCGCCAATGCCAAACCAGCTATACCAGAATGCTGGTGAACTGTATTGATACCCAGACATTAAATCGGACATCGGCGAGACTAAGTCTCTCGGCGGTCGGCTGCGGCGTCTCCTTCATGGTGAGTCTCCGCAAGTCGGCGCAGGTTCTGTTCTTTGTTCTTTGCTGGCTGGCGACCATACCGGGACTCTTTGGGCAGTCGCCTGACTGGCAGCCGGTGCCGAAGGAAGATCTGGAGCTCAAGGATAATCCTGCAAATCCCGGCTCGGCCGCCATGATTCTGGAGCGTCGAGTCTCCACCGACGATGAGAATCGCGCTCAAACCGAGTGGCTGCGCATCAAAATTTTGACCGAAGAAGGGCGAGACTATGCGGATGTAGAGATTCCTTACCTCGCCAAGAGCACGACCATCGAAGACATTCGGGGACGCACAGTGCGATCGGATGGCACTGTAATCACCTTTAGCGGAACGGTGTTCGATAAAACCGTCCTGAAATACAAACGATTCCGCTACGAGATGAAGACTTTTACGTTGCCTGGCGTAGAGGTGGGCTCAATCATCGAATACGCATACACAATGCGGTGGAAGGACAAACTTCCCGATTACGTGCGCAACCCCAGTCGTTATAGTTTCCAGGACGGGTGGACGATCCCCGACACCACCTGGACCATCGAACAGACATTGTTCACGCGCCATGGTGTGTTTTCGATCCGGCCGGTTCACGGCGGGCAACTCGCCTATGCCCGCGTCCGATTACCCGGAGTGAAGCCCGCTCAGCAACCGGACGGAAGCATGCGACTCGAGGTGAATAATGTCGCGGCCATCGAAAAAGAGGCGGATATGCCGCCTGAATCACAGCTGAACAGCCGCGTGCATTTTTATTATCAGGTGGGCTACATCGGTAACTACTGGCAGAGTATGAGTCGAGCCAAAGCGGAAAGAGCCGAAAAGTTCATCCTGCCTACACATTACCTGGAACAAGCCGCAAATGAGATTACTCCGCCGAGCGATCCGCCGGAAACCAGAATGCGCAAGCTGTACGCGCGCGTCCAGCAGATCCGATATCTCAGTTACGAGACCTCAAGAACCGAAAAGGAAGAAAAACGTGAGCATCTTGCGGCAAACAAGAGCGCGGAAGATATTCTTCGCCATGGTTACGCCTACAGCAACGAAATCAACTTCCTGTTTGCAGCGTTAGCCCGCGCAGCTGGTTTCGATGCTTCCATTGTGGAAGTGGTCGACCGCTCTTCGGCAGTCTTCGAACCTCAGGTCCTGGATACATCTCAGTTGAATGCAACGGTTGTACGAATTTATCAGAACGGAAAGAACCTTTACTTCGATCCGGCGACTCGTTTTTGCCCTTTTGGTCTGCTCCCGTGGTTCGAGTCGGAGACGCAAGGAATCTCCTGGGCCAGGCTGGGAGGAGACGTCGCCGATGTATACCCCGCCAACCCGCCCAGCACCATCGAGCGCACCGCCGATTTGAAATTACAGCCGGATGGAGGATTAGAAGGTGAACTCGAGGTCGTCTACACCGGGCAAGAAGCATTGGACAAGCGTTTGTCGGCCGTGGATGAGGATGAAGCTGGCCGTCGAAAGATTATCGAGGACGAAATCAATCAATGGACGCCTCCCGGCGCGACCATCGATCTCGATTCGGTAACAGGTTGGGATGATCCGGAAAAACCGCTGCGCGTTAAGTGCCATCTTCACGCGGCAAGGTTTGCTGTTCTCACTCAGAAGCGAATGCTTTTCCCGATCGCCGTGTTTCAGATGACCAGGAAAAACCCTTTGCCTTACACGCATCGACTTCAACCCGTGTATTACAGATACGGTTTCGACGTATTGGACAAGATCACCATCTCCCTGCCGAACGCCTACCGCATGGAGGCTCTGCCCGCGGCAAACGACTATAAGACCTCGTTCGGAGAGTTCCATGCGAAACGAACCAGTGACGCCAACGTAGTGCAACTCGAACGTCATTCCACGTTGAACCGATACTTCTTCCCGCTCGACCTCTACGGCTCGCTGCGGCAATACTTTGATCAACTAAGGCGAAGTGATGCGCAAAAGATCGTACTCCGTAAAGCCGAATTGGCTCAGGCGCAGTGACGGCGTGCGCTTTGTGATTCTTGCTGCGCTCGTTGTCATTCTCATTGGGAGTCTGGCATCTGCCAGCACGCCTGACTGGCTGAAGCAGGCTGCGCAGGAGTCGCTGCCCGCATATCCCGATGACACCGACGCGGTCGTCTTGCTCGACGAGACGGTCACCGTGGTTTCGCCAGCCGGAGAGGTTCACACCACGTACCGAAAGGCTTACAAGATCCTTCGACCCGAAGGACGTAACCGAGCCATCGTTCGTGTTTATTTCGATAGTGACACCAAGCTTACCTTCCTCAAAGCCTGGAGCATTACGTCACGAAACGAAGAGTACGAGGTCAAAGAGGGTGAGGCCGCCGAGACAAGTGCCTTTTCCGAAAGCCTGTATGAGGATACGCGTTACAAATTGCTGCAAATTCCGGCCGCTCAACCGGGGAGCGTGATTGGATACGAATATCAGCAGCGCGGCAGACCTTCGGTATCACAATCGATCTGGTCGTTCCAGGACAAGATTCCCGTAAAGCGCTCCCGCTTCAGCTTGCAGCTTCCAGCCAACTGGAGTTACGCGGCGTATTGGCGGAATCACCCTGTGCTTGCTCCCCAACAGACAGGTGACAACCGTTGGACCTGGGAACTGACACAGATTGAGCCAGTGCGACCAGAACCGCAGATGCCCACGTGGACGTCAGTCGCTGGATACATGGGATTGTCATTTGCCGCCCAAACGCCGAATCCTTCGAGCTCAAGCTACGATTCGTGGGCGCAGATCGGTCACTGGTATGGCGAATTGACGAAGGCCCCACGCGAGGCCACTCCGGCCATTCGCGACAAGGCTCGCGAGATCGTCGGTGGCGTAACCGATCCACTGGAAAAGATTCGCCGGGTTGCGTTCTATGTGCAGCACAATATTCGATACGTCGCGATCGAAATCGGAATTGGCGGATATCAACCCCATGCCGCCAATGATGTATTGGCCAGCGGGTACGGCGATTGCAAAGATAAGGCGACACTGCTCAACGTGATGCTGCACGAAGTCGGCATTGAATCCTATTATGTGCTGGTCAATGCCGATCGCGATTATCTAGCGCCCGAATTTCCCAGCCCCCTCAACTTCGATCACGTCATCCTTGCCATACGGTTACCCGGCGCTGGGGATACCCCAGGGATGTTTGCGATTCTTCCGCACAAGAAACTGGGGCCGCTCCTGCTTTTCGACCCGACGGACAGTTCCACTCCGATCGGCTACCTCCCAGCCAGTCTGCAATCGAGCCACGGGCTGCTGGTAACCGACGCGGACGGTGAACTCGTGCAGCTTCCGCTTTTGCGGCCTTCGCTCAATCGCTTGTTGCGCGTGGGGACGCTCACACTGGACACGTCTGGAAATCTGAAGGGCAGCGTGAACGAAGTCCGCATTGGCCCTGCTGCCGCTGAGTTGCGGGAGCGCTTGTTGAATTCGCCAAAATCGCAGCGCGAAAAAGTGTTCCAGAGTCTGCTCACCGACCTTCTCGACGGAGCCGTTCTGACTGCGGCCGGCGTTTCGGACATAAATGAGTTCGATGGCTCGCTATCCGTCACCTATGACTTCGCCGCACCCGCCTATGCCCAGCATGCCGGAGATCTGTTTCTCTTTCATCCGTGCGCACTTGGCCGAAAGAGTAGCAATGAACTGGAAGGCAAGCCCCGCAAGCAGCCCGTGGCGTTTGCCAGTGCAGTCTCGGAAAGCGACGTCATCGAGATCTCTTTTCCCGAAGGCTATGCCATCGACGAATTACCGCCCGGGGTCAAGTACGAGTACCCTTTTGCCGCCTACAAGAGCGAAACCCGCGCGGAGAAAAATGTGCTGCATTACACGCGCACGTATGAGATCAGAGACGTCCGCGTGCCACTGGAGCAACTCCCAGATTTAAAGAAACTGTTTCGACAGATCGCCGATGACGAAGGCGCTTACACGATCATGAACGCTCCCGAAACCGCCGTCTCGGCAAAGTAAAATCCACTTGGGTAGTGGGTCCGTTTCAATATGCCTTGAAAGTTAGAACTCGCAAATCTAGGAATTCCCGCCACTTAGAGTTCTGGATTACTTAGCTGGAATGCGCGACAATCGAAGTTCCCACCTGAAATCCGCTGGACATCAATGCCTGACATCCACGGCGAGTTCCGGGGTGAAGGAAGTAAGCCGAGGGAAGGATGGCCCGACCTAACTTCTCTATTTACAAGATTTTGACTTTAAGTCCTGTGCCTTGATAGATCTTGCTCGTTTTAGCCGCTAAAGCCTTGATTCCAGTAGACCGGGGGGGAGGGGGGGTACCTGACATTTGCAATCCCGCAGCCAGCTCGATCACGATTTACTGAAGCTCATTTACTGAAATTCGAGCACCACAATCTCTGGATTCGACCCCAGCCGCAGCGGCGGTCCCCAGGTGCCTGCTCCGCTCGAAGTGAACACCTGCATCTTCCCTATTCGGCTCAGGCCGTACACAAACTGCCGATAAATGCGCCGCGCCATCCAACTCCACGGAATGAATTGCCCCAGGTGCGTATGCCCGGAGAGTTGCAAAGAAACTCCCGCGGCCTCCGCGATCTCCGGACGGTCGGGCGCATGGATCAATAGGATGCTCGCTCGATCGCGATCAACGCCGATGCGATGGAGCACCGACGCGAGGTGTCCGTCCTGCGTCGCGTTCCTGTAGGGAACGCCGATAATCTGCAAACCGTCGGCTTCCACCTTTTCGTTGTTAAGCACGCGCACACCGCTGGCAGCGACTGCCTGCAAGTACTTGCTGTCATCCGCGAATTGTTCGTGGTTTCCCGCGACAAAATACACGCCGTGAGGAGCTGTCAGCTTGCTCAACGGTTGAGTCGCCCGTGCCGCGTCAATGGCGGTTCCGTCAAACAAATCGCCTGCGATAAAAATCAAGTCCGGCTCTTCCTTCAAAATTTTGGCAACCATACGCCGCAAAAAGCTTCCATTGCGCACGTGTCCAAGGTGGACATCGCTGATCAACGCGGCACTACGCCCGCGCCACGCCTCCGGAAGGTTCGCGAGCCGGACCGTCGTTCGCGTAATTCGCGTCCAGCTTGCATTGAAGACCCCGTAGAGTCCCGCCACAATGGCCGCACCGTACAGTACTTCCACCATCCGGTGGAAGGGAATATCCAATCCCGCCAGCCGAGTGATTCCGAAAATGATCCACGAGAAAAGCGTTGCCAGGAAGAGGAAACTTACCAGCCCTATCCACACTGCGGCGGCTTTGTAGAACGCGCGCACAACCGCATTCGTATAGCGAAACGCCAGTAGCGAAGCCGCGACAAAACTCACCGACAGGAAACCAAGAAGTAGTTTGATCCACGAAGCTTCGCCCAAGTGGCCTTCTGCGGGTGAAAACGTCCACGTTTCATAGAAGAGAAAGTGGGTCAAGAAAAGTACTGACTGAATGACGACAATAAATCCTATAAGGCGTCCTTGTGTCCGCATGAACCATTAGATTCGCCAGCTCGAGATTCGATTGTTGGCGTGCTTTTGAGCACAAGTAAGAAAGTTTCGGATCCGTCTGTAGACTGGCATGTGCAGTCTCGATGTGATAGTTTGCTGATCTCTGAACACAGGGCATCGGGCACTGGGGTAGCCATGCAGGAATCCGCGGAAGTTCCCTCAAAAGTTGAAGTTACACAGCTTCTCCGAGCCTGGGGCGATGGAGACGAGGACGCTTTGCGCCGCCTCACTCCCGTCGTCGAGGACGAACTGCACCGCATGGCTCACCGCTGCATGGCCAGGGAAAATCACGGCCACACCCTGCAGACGACGGCGCTCGTGAACGAGGTTTATCTGCGGCTGGTGGACGTTCACTCCGTCAACTGGCAAGACCGGGCCCATTTTTTCGCGATTTCCGCCCGCTTGATGCGGCGCATCCTGACCGATTTCGCACGAGCCCGCCGTTATCAGAAACGGGGCGGAGCCGCAGTCAAGGTTTCCTTTGACGAAGGCATGCTCATCACTCCCGAGAAAGGCAGCGACATCCTGGCTCTCGACGCTGCTTTAACCGAGTTTGCGGCGCTGTATCCCCGTCAAAGTCAGATCGTCGAACTGCGGTTTTTTGGCGGCCTTGAGGTTGAAGAGGCAGCGGAAGCTCTTAAGATTTCTGCCGTGACCGTAAAGCGCGACTGGAGATTCGCCAAAGCGTGGCTGTTGCATGCATTGAGCGGACAAAACCCGACCGGCGAGATTGCGGCAGCAAACGGGGCAGAGGGCGATGGATGCTGAGCGGGCCCGCCGCCTCGAGCAACTCTACCATTCTGCCCTGGAGCATGCGGGAGCCGAACGCGCCGCATTTCTAAAGAGCGAATGTCCCGACGCCTCGCTCCGCCGGGAAGTGGAGTCCTTGCTCGCTCACGACGAGGAGGCCGAGAGTTTTATTGAAGTGCCCGCCCTCGAAGTTGCCGCGCGCCAGATTGCCCACCACCGGGACGCCGCAAATCGTGAGCTTAGCGCATCGATCATTGGCCAAACCGTCTCCCACTATCGCATCGTCGAAAAGTTAGGCGGCGGCGGAATGGGAGTGGTCTACCGCGCCCGCGATACCAGACTCGGCCGTTTTGTGGCGCTCAAATTTCTGCCTCAGCAATTTGCCCACGACGATAACGCGATCGAACGATTCCGGCGCGAAGCTCGATCCGCCAGTTCTCTCAACCACCCCAACATCTGCACCATTTACGACATTGACGAATCCCAGGGCCAAGCCTTCATCGCTATGGAGTATCTGGATGGGCGGACCCTGAAACACATGATCGATTCCGGACCTCTGGAGACTGCAACCCTGGTGCGGATCGCGGCACAGATCGGAAACGCGCTCGAGGCTGCGCACTCGCAAGGCATCATTCACCGTGACGTCAAGCCCGCCAACATATTTGTCACCCAACGCGGCGACGCGAAAATTCTCGACTTCGGGTTGGCGAAGCTCGCGCCCACTCGCACTCAGGATTTTGGCGTCGGAGGTGAGAGTTTGACCGGCGCTGAATCCGACGAACAACTCACCAGTCCTGGAACCGCGATAGGGACGGTGGCTTATATGTCGCCGGAGCAGGCGCGTGGTGAAGATCTCGACGCCCGCACCGACCTGTTCAGTTTTGGCGCGGTCCTCTATGAAATGGGTAGCGGCGAGCGTGCCTTTGCGGGACGAGCGGCGGCAACAGTTTTCGACGCCATCCTGAATCGCGATCCCACTCCCCTCACCGACCTGAATCCCGCGCTCCCCGCAGAATTCGCCGGCATTATCAGCAAAGCGCTTGCTAAAGATCGGGACGCTCGCTACCAGTCAGCAGCCGAGATGCTCGCCGATCTCCAGGCAGTTGCTGAAGAACATCACCTCGCCCCAAAGGGCGTGCGTCGCGTGATTTCTCGATGGGCGCCGACGACTTTCCTCCGCAGGCACCGTCGTTGGATTGGGTTGACCGCAGTTGCTGCTGTTCTCGCCGCGGCCCTCATTGGTTTCTATACCTGGAACCGTCGCCTGCCCATCGTCGCTCCCATTCTAATGACGACCAAACCCTCACGCCGTTCGGTGGCTGTGCTCGGTCTTCGCAACCTTTCTGGAAGACCGGAAGATGCCTGGCTGTCCACGGCTATCGCTGAGATGTTGAACACGGAATTGGCCGCGGGGGACAAGCTTCGTCTGATTCCTGGCGAGGATGTCGTGCGCGCCAAATTGGATTTGCGTTTGCCGGAGGCCGACAGCCTTTCCAAAGACACACTGGCGAAGATGCGCAAGCACACGGGCAGCGATCTGGTGGTGCTCGGTTCGTTCACGGTGCTCAGTGCAAATTCCAACGGAAATATACGCGTCGACCTTCGTGTGCAGAATGCGTCGCAAGGGGAGACTCTGGCTGAGGTTTCGGCAGCGGGAAAAGAGGAGGAGCTGTTCGAGGTCGTCTCTGAGGCCGGTGCCAGGCTGCGCCAGAAACTTGGCGTGGATGCTGTTTCGCCCGCAGATGCTGTAGGCGTCCGTGCCTCGTTACCGGACAGTCCGGAGGCAGCTCGTCTTTATGCAGAGGGTCTTGCGAAACTTAGAGTCTTCGATGCGCTCGCGGCCCGCGATTTGCTCGTGGAAGCGGTCGCGGCAGATCCCAAGTATCCGTTTTCCCACCTGGCGCTCGCCGATGCCTGGACCGCGCTCGGCTATGACGCCAAAGCCAAAACGGAAGCCACACAGGCTTTTCAGTTATCGGGCAACCTCCGGCATGAGGAACAACTCGCCGTCGAAGGCCGCTACCGGATGGCAACCCTCGATTTCGCCAAAGCAATCGAGGTTTATCGAACGCTGTTCACCTTATTTCCGGACAACCTCGACTATGGCTTGCGCCTGGCCAAGGCTCAAGAACGGGACGGCAAACCGGAAGATGCGCTCAGCACGGCGCAGACACTGCAAAACCTGCCCCCGCCCGTCGGAAGCGACCCCAGAATCGACCTGCAAGTAGCGGCTGCTCAGTCGAGTCTGGACCATGCGAAGGCGCTGGCCGCCGATGAGCAAGCCATCCAAAAAGGACAGGCGGCTGGCGCGAGATTGCTGGTTGCCCGGGCCCATGGCAATCAATGCGTCAATTTGATCAATATTGGACGCATCGATGACGGTGTCGCGGCTTGTCAGGAATCCATGCGTCTCTATGCCTCTGGCGGCGATCGCAACGGCGTAGGAAAAGCGTTGAACGATACCGGCTACGCCCAGATGCAGCAAGGCAACATAGCCGAAGCCAAAAGGCTTTGGCAACAGGCTGCACAGACGTTCAAAGAGATCGGCAACGACGAGGGAGTCGCCGCGACCCAGGCCAATATCGCATCCGCTATTGTTCTGCAGGGTGATCTCGCGGAAGCGAAAAAGCTGTTGCGCGAGGCTATTCCGAGATATCGCAAGGTTGAGGACATTGAAGGCGAGGCCGACACGCTGGGAAATCTCGGCGCTCTGCTGACCGAACAGGCGGATTTGCGCGAAGCCGAAGACACCATTCAAAAGGGCATCGCCCTCACCCAACTGGCCGGAAACAGACAGGCAGAGGGATATGCTTTCGCCGGGCTTGGCGACCCTCTGCTTCGAGAAGGCAATCTGGCAGCGGCGCGAAAGGCCTTCGAGCAGTCCTTCGCGATCCGGAACGCGCTCGGCGAGAAGCAGACGGCGGCCGAGTCTCAAACCTTCCTGGCCGAAGTCGCGATTGAGGAAGGCCACACTGGCGACGCCGAGAAGGCTGCCCGCGACGCTATGGTGGAGTTTCGAACTGCCCAGCAAACTGACGATGAGCTTACGGCAGCTACCGTTCTTATCGATGCTCTACTCGCTCAGGGGAAATCGAAAGACGCGAAAGCCACGGCCGACGCTGAAGAGGCTGTCGCAGCCAAGGATCAGAATCGTCCGGTCATAAACAAGTTCGCGCTGGCCTCCGCGCGTGCCACTGCTTCGTCCGGGAACTTAGCGGAGGCGAGATCGAATCTTGAAACGCTACTGCAAAGCGAAATCAGACAGGGTTTTCTGGCCGATCAGTTTGAAACGCGCCTCGCGCTTGCCGAAATCGAGATGAAGTCAGGACACCCCGCAACCGCCCGCGACCACATCGCCTCCATCCGACGCGAAGCGCAACAACGTGGATTGGGCCTCATCGTCCGAAAAGCCGCCGAAATCGAGCACCCCGCCACCGGTGGAAGCGCTGGCGGCGGTGACCTAGGAATGTAGAAGCGGAAGCAAAGCAGGCATAAAGGTCCGGCCGTTGGTTGGCCTAGCTTTGCGATGATTAGGATGTTGGCTTGTGCGGAGATGCGATGAAACTGATAGTTTCCCTTTTTGTATTTGCATTCAGCGTGCTTGGTTCGACAAGCCCGCGCCTTCCCGCGCAGGTTGCGCCGGAACAACCGACAGCGGCTGGCATGCTCGCCGCAAGTCCGCCCATGGGTTGGAACAGTTGGGATGGCTACGGCACCACCGTCAAAGAGTCGGATTTCAAAGCGAATGCCGAGTGGCTCGCCAGGCGTCTCCAGCCGTACGGATGGAAATATGTGACCGTCGACATGGAGTGGTTCGTGACCAACCCGACGCCGGAGGGTAATTCAAAAACGTCTTTTTACACCATGGATGACTACGGACGTTACACTCCCGCGCAGAATCGCTTTCCGTCGGCAGCCGGTGATGCCGGCTTCAAACCTCTCGCTGATTTTACCCACGAGCTCGGCCTGAAATTCGGAATCCATATTTTGCGCGGCATCCCCAAGGGGGCGGTGGCAAAAAATCTCCCCATCACAGGCACGGCGTATCACGCCTCGGATGCTGCCGATCAATCGGACGCTTGCCCCTGGAATTTCGACAATTACGGCGTGAATACAAGTCCCGCAGGGCAGGCTTATTACGATTCGATTGCGAAGTTGTACGCTTCGTGGGAAGTCGATCTGGTCAAGGTCGACTGCATTTCCAGCCATCCTTATAAGGGAGATGAAATTCGGATGTTGAGCGACGCTCTGCGAAAATCGGGGCGGCCGATCGCGTTGAGCCTTTCCCCCGGACCGGCACCGTTTGAAAAGGCTGCCGAGATGAGCCAGTACGCGCAGATGTGGCGAATCTCGGACGATATTTGGGACCTTTGGCACAGCACCATGCAATATCCACAAGGTTTGGGAGATCAGTTCGCCAACTTGGAAAAGTGGGCGGGCGTTGGTCGCCCAGGACATTGGCCCGACGCCGACATGCTGCCGGTGGGATTCCTGGGTCCGGCACCGGGCTGGGGACAAGCACGGGGTACGCGGCTCACACACGATGAGCAGCGCACGTTGATATCGCTGTGGTGCATCTTTCCGTCGCCGCTAATGGTAGGGGGCGACTTGACGAAGGCGGACGACTGGACGGTTTCGCTGCTCACCAATCGCGAGGTTCTCGATGTCGATCAGCACTCGGCGGGAAACCGCGTCGCTTTCTCTACTCAGGAATTGGCGATCTGGGCGGCGGACTCGGCAAGCGATCCCGGCAAGTTTTACATAGCCGTTTTCAATCGGGGCGAGATCAGCCAAACCGTGCATCGTTCATGGAAAGACCTGAAATTCGGTGAAGGCAGCTACAAGGTGCGCGATCTCTGGGAACACAAGGACCTGGGCGCGGCCGATTCGCTGAGTGTCACCGTGCCGTCGCACGGCGTGGTCTTCTATGCGTTGGACGGTCGCTAGTCGAGCGAAAGAGCCGTCAGTGCTCGCTTAAGGCCTTCTT
The DNA here is from genome assembly GCA_963807725.1 of uncultured Acidobacteriaceae bacterium. Lineage (GTDB taxonomy): Bacteria > Acidobacteriota > Terriglobia > Terriglobales > Acidobacteriaceae > Acidiflorens. The sequence continues at coordinate 55,175 of CAWECL010000006.1, read as the reverse complement.
GGCTCGCTCCAGTGCGTCTTTCGCTTCGGTCGAATTTGGTTCCCGGGTGAGCGCTATTTCGAATTGTGCGGAAGCATCTTTGGCGTTGCCTCGTTCGAGAAGAGCCTCTCCTAAGCCGAGGTGAGCGTCGACATCTTCCGGAAAAACCCGGAGGATTTTGTAGTATTCGAGAATCGCGTGGTCTTCATCGCCCAGGCGACGGAAAGCGATGGCGAGCTGACGTCGGGCATTCATCGCGTTCGGCTGCAATGCCAGGGCGCGAAGCAATTCGCCGGCGGCTCCCAACGAGTCTCCTTGAGCGTTTAAGTTGCTCGGCGAATGCGATGTGCTCGGGCGCGGTGTCAGCGCGCGCCCCGGCTCTGGGCTGGCGGATCGACAATGTGGGTAGGATATCTGCCGCGGTTTTGGCTTTCGCGCCGGCATGCGAATCCTTCGTCTGCGGCAGCGGCAATGCCGGCGATCTCATCGACACCAGCTCGGCGTGAATCGCGGGATCCGATGGCGACAACCGCGCCGCCCAGTGAATTGCTTCTAACGCTCCCTGATCTTCGCCTTGCAATCGTAAAACGCGACCCAGTTCGAACCACGGCTTGGCCTGACTTGGCATAAGCGAAATGCCCTTCGTCAGCTCCGCCACCGCTCCCGCCAGGTCGCCGCCGTCGGCAAGAATCAGGCCTAGGTAGTAATGCGGAACTCCGTAGTCGGGCTTGAGGGCAATCGCTTTGCGCAGCGCCGCCGTCGCTCCAGCGAGATCGCCCTTTGCCGCAAGTTGGAGACCGGAGTTGCTTAAATTTGACGATTGCGTCGCATCGGGCTCTCGCTGGGCCAAATCCGCCGCCTCGTCGAACTCGACGTCGGCCTCACTTTTTCTGCCGAGAGATTGCAGCGCGCGGGCCATGGCAGAGTGGGCATCGGCCAGGTCGGGGTTGAGCCGCAAAGCTTTTTCCAACTCCTGCTCCGCGTCGATCGTTTTGCCCATGCGGAGCAGCAAGTTTCCCCTGGCGGCAATAGCTTCCGGGTATGCAGTTTTACCGGCGATCGCCAGTTCATACTCTTTTGCCGCTTCATCCAGCCGATCGGCTTTCTCGAGCGCAATCGCAAGGTTGAAATGGGCGCTGGGGAGCGACGGCTTCAGCTTAACCGCATGCTCAAGTTCAACGATCGCCGCGTCGGTCTCTCCGCTAGCGATTAGTCCAGTACCCAGAAGGTTCAGCGCTTCGGTATAGTCGGGTTTGTATTTGAGCGCTTCACGGCACTCGGCAATGGCACCGGGCCAATCGACCTTGCTTTTCGGACTCGCAGTCAAAGATAGAGCGAGGCTGTAGTGCGCCTGGGCAAAGTCTGACTTTAACTTGATCGCGTTTCGAAATGCAGACTCTGCTCCCCTGAAATCGGATATCTGACCGAGTAATAATCCGAGTTGATACCAGCCATCGGAACGATTGGGATTGATATTCACGGCCGATTGCAGGTCGGCCATTGCAGCGGAGATATTGCCTTGATTGGCTTCATACGTCCCGGCCTGCAGACGGTAGGAAAAGTCATCCAGCTGCGCGAATGCCGGAGAGACAGACACGAGGAGCAACAGGCTCAATAAAACAACCCGTGATCTGGTGCTGGTTTCCATTTGGCCCGATCGTCTCCCCGTGCCACTTCAAGTTGGAAGTATACGAAATGTATAGGAGTATTTCCTGCGGATACGAGGCTTAGCAGGGCCGAACTCAATAATTGAGAGAATTACCGTCAGCTGCAACCGGTCACGCGCTCTGCCGTGGCCTGGATGACGTCATGAAATCAACGCTTCCCACTTTTTAGAGGCAGGATCGATTTCGACCACTTCGCTCCTCGTCCTCGAACTCGAGCCCGCTATCGACTGGAAAGTTAATCCGCCGAAAGTGCGGGGTAAGGATACTGAGGATGGAGCAGGTCCATCGCCCCGCTTGAAAAGCAATCTCCATCCCCGCTTGTCCGCAGGCTGTAGCTCAAGATCAATTCTTCCGAATCGAGTAGGAGAATTCACCAATGCATAACCGTTGGACGCCCTGAGCTCGGCCGCAGTAATCCCTTCGAGAAGGCGCAAACATCTCCCGTCTTCGAACACCAGCATGTGACGCAAATAGCGGACACACTCAGCGCTGGCCCAGTTGTGCGGCATATCTCCCCAATCTTGCCCGAGCAAAGCCCGTTGCAGCGGCTGTTCCTCACGCCAACAGTACAGAGGCGATGCATGATTGAGAAAACCTTTGAATGTGCGATGGGCCCAGTCGCGCTGGCCGGCCCACAGATAAACGTGGGCGGCAAATGAAGCGTTGTAATTCCACAAACTGTCATGCCAAAGCCAACCGGTTTCGATGGGAACGTCTTCCTCAGTGCAGGACTGCAGAAGCGCGATGTGTCCGCGAACGATAGGATCGTTTTTTTTAAAAACCACACCCGGATAAATGGCATGGGAAAGGGCCCACTGTGCCGTCTGCGGTCGAGGGCGGTTCCACGCATCCGGCTCCGTTACGGAGGGATCGTCGTGCGCGATCATGGGCAGGTATTCAAACCCGGAAGGATGGCGCACCATCTCTTGCTTCGCCATCTGTTGAAATGCATCGTAGAGTTCGCGATAAAATTGGCCCGCTTCTTTCGCCAGCGCAGACATCTTCAGTTGGTCCGCAGCGTCTGCAACGGCGCGCAAGGCAGCGAGCGTCCAAACCGTATTCGTGAATTCGGATCGAACGCCACCGATGCCGCCGTCAGCGAAACCCGGCGCAAGCAGGCCATATTTTCCGTTTGTGCTCTTACCGGAACGCGCCCGGTCGCGCAACCCAATCAGAAAATGCAGTGCCCGCATCATATTCGGTTCCAGGTCGCGGAAAAATGTCCAATCCTGTTTCAGTTCGCATTGCCGAACTAGCGTGAACATGGCAATCGCGGTGTCTTTCCAGTGCTCGCCTCCGCCGGCGGCGATCACTTGTCCGGTATCGACTTGCTTGGACCATTCGGAAAGCAACCCTGCATCGGCCTCACGGTCGTAACCGAGATAACGGGCCGCTTCGAGAAGGAAATTGCCGTCAACCACCCACAACCCTCGATATACCGTCGGGCCGACCTGGAAAACCAGCTTGCCATCCTTCACCTCGCGAGCCTGCTGAATATTGCGTGCGCACGCAGTTAGAAATTCTCCATGTCGACCGGGAAACGACCACTCCGTGCTTCCGAACGCTTTCCACTTGCTCCAAAACTCGCGAGTTTCGGCCAGCAGCGTTTCCGGATCTTGCAAGTGTTCACGCAGAGTTGCCGCCGATTGATTCTCTTGCGGAACTCTCACGAAGTACCGCGCCTCCTTTTCTTCGGTAGCTTCCCCGTGGGAGAGATAGAGCGTGAAGCCTTGTTCTTCCCAGAGCATGCACGTGCCCAGCTCGCTGCCAAGTTGCGCCGCGACGAAGAGCGGCGATTTGCTGTCGCGTATTCCGACAGTGGCCGTCGGCACGGTATTGCTCTCTAACTCAAGCTTTTCGCAGGAGCGGATGTGCAGTTTCGGGATAACAGCGACACGTCCTTTCTTCGACCTGATCGAGAGCAGGACGTTGTCAACGCGCCCCTCAGACTGGTGGCGGGTGGCGAAAGCGATCAACTCCAGGGTCGCCGCCGGGCGATCGATCAAAGTGTGGACGATGGGAACGCCGGGAGCCTCGATCCATTGACGCAGGATCTTGTCATCCTGAAAACCAGCGAGGGAAAACTCAATGAACGTCGTGAAGTCTTCCATACCAACAAACAGAGACTTCGCGAATCCGTAGCGTAGGTCGCCAGCTTGGCCGACAATGGTCTTTAGAGCATCATCAGGAAAACAGATTGTCGACTGCGAATGGTGCGGAGCATATCGGAAATCGACCTCAGGCGCGGGGTCCATGGTTTCTGATTGTGAATACGGGACTGTGGGAGAACCCTCGCCTGCGCGCACCGCTAATGCGGCAGCCGCGCCAGAGGCAAATAAAGCAGTCACAAATTGACGGCGATCTACGGTATTCATTTTATTTCTCGCGAAACCCTTGTTTTCGTTTAAGGACTCGTCAGCGCCGGCTAAATTGAGACGTCAGCGATCGGGGTCCGGCACGTTTGACGAGTCAAGGATTCTGGCGTTGCGCTCCCTCGGCGGTAACGGTATATAACGATCCCTGATAGCGCACGCCTTCCAATCGTGCTGTGGAATCGAAAGCCGCGAGTCGTGAATTCACTTTGATTCCTTCGGACATCGTGAGTTCCGCGCCAAAGATCGAATCGATAACAAGTTCACTGAATGCGCCCCCAGCGATGCAGCACCAATCTTCAATAAAAGGCGCGTCTTCGGACGATTTGAATGCACCGCCGTTGACCGGCGGATTGACTTCCTCCACAAAATGACCTTGCCCAATCGGACCTTGATTACCGGCCTTCGCGATCTCCCTGAGCCAGGGCACCATTGCGTCCGAGGTGTCTATTTTGTACAAGCCCTTGGCAGTCATCGGTGGCCACGCTGCATAAGCGCCGAGGCAGCTGTGATCTGGACGTATGTTCCAGGTTGCATCTGCGTCGCTTTGCGATAACGCGCGCATCCATTTTTCGCTGCGCAGTTCTCGCCAGAAAAATTCGCTCATTTCGTTCTTTTGTACAGTCGTTAGATCCTCGGACATATTGTCGAGGACAGCTAGAAAGTCGTAGCAATGCCTGACCTCATTGAATGTGCCGTCAGGTTGACCGCAACGCCAATACCCCTTCCCGTTCACGTAGAGCAAACGATTGATGCGATCGGCATGGGCCTTCGCTTCGGCGCGCAATTCTCTGGCACGAGCCGAGTTGCCGCGACGTTCATATAAATCGGCTACGACCCGCATGCTGAACACGTTTCCAGCATTCATCCCGGCTACTTCATGTAAATAGGTACTTACCACCTCCAGAAGATTCTCGATCGCACCATAGTCTCCCAAACCGTGTCCCAGATGATCGAGCTTCTTCCAGTGGAGAGCATGCGCTTCAAGGTGTTCGAGGATAGTGCGCTCGGAAATCTTGCGATCCAGCCACTCGAAGTCTCCGGTGACACAGAGATAGCGCCAGGCGCAGCGGACGATCGCGTTATCGTTTACGGCATACCACGGTCCCACCGCCTCTCCGGTTACGTAATCCGTCGAATGATGACTGTGCATGTCAACGCTGGCCCAGACTTCGACGAGCTTGCGAAGCGGGACAGGGTCGAGCAATGCCAGTGCGAGCGAGGAAAGGGATGTATCCCACGGAAAACTCAGGGTCGGAAGCACGTGCCCGCTCAACGTCAGATAGGTTGGACCATAAACCGAATTCGGCGAATGCCTTCGGGCAAAGAGCAAATTGGCAAAGCCGTTATGGTAAAGCTTCCAAAGGGATTCGTTGTTCGTAACCAGCTTCGGAAGATTACCGCTAAATTCGGAGGTGCCCGGTGTGAACGCCGCGCGAACCAGGCCGGTGAAGACAGTTTCGTTTTCTTTTTCCAGATCAGCGAAACCCGCTTGCAAGCCTTCATAAAGTTCAAAGGCCGCGCGTCCGTTTTCGGCGACCGCGACGACAAAATTCAACTGCTTTTGTTCGCGCGGTCCAAGCTCCATATCGAAGACAAGCATCCGCTTCTGCTCAACTCGATCGGGCTGCGGGCGAAAGCCCTGGGCCGCGGCGATTTCCGAATGTTGTGCTTCGAACAGCAAACAGCCTCGACGGGCATCCCAGCTAATCTTGTTGTCGGCTTCTCCGGGTGAGTTCACAACCCAAGCTGTGGTTTTCTTCGCAACTGCGCCACGCATATCGAAGCCAAGCGTAAACTTGCGCCGCGTACCGCCCAGATTCTTCACCGCGATCGACTGCACAACCGCGCGCCGTTTCGAGGGTAGGAACATGCGAGTCGTAAATTCCAAGTTTTCGGCGGTCTGCTTCCGATCAACACAATGCGGAAACCATTGATATTCGACGTTTCCTTCGGGAGCTCCAGCGACCGCCAGAAATCGGCCATTGAGGAAAAGTTCGCAGGTGAGCAGAAACCCAGGACTCCACGCGGTCTCCGGCACGCCGCAGCAGGCGTATGGGGGGAACGAAATGGCTGTGATCGCAGCCACCGACTTTCCCACCTGCGCGTACCCAAATTCGTTCATCGCTACCGGACAGTTGAAAAGATCGCGCAATCGGTAGGTCAGCCGATCGGACGCCATGTCCGACAGGGCCGGAGGACACGACAGCGTTCCTCTGGCAAGCGGCGGAGTCCCGAAGACGGCGGGGTCCATCGCGGCTACCGCTGCGCCGGCCGCGCTAAATTTCAAGAATGTTCGACGATCGACTCCAAAAATCGCACTCATAGCCCGTAGCTCCGAACCCGGCCTGTTCATACTCGAGTCATCCAGCTGACCCGGCGTAAACTTACATTTCGAAAGTGCGCCACAGTGACTCGGCGCGCAATGGTTCCGAAACCCATTGGACACTCTCAGGGTTAGTCGCAAACTGCTCGTAGATAGGCATCTTCGGATCCAAATCTAGTTCCGGATAATTCCGCGGCTTGCGAATAGATAGATCAGACGGCTGATAGGTAGGATTCCGTTCCCACGTGATGATCCCCCGTGTGTCTAATACAGGAAACCATGCAAGCCCGTGATGGGCGCGAATCTTGTCGTAGAGGAATCCGTACTGACGCTCACACAACGCGCCGAACATCATCCGGTTTTCCGGATCCGCATTGATCACGCAATGTGCCCATTCCGGAGGAACTACCACTTTATCGCCAGGATTCGCACTCACCGCAAAACATCGACCTGGGTTGTCGTCGGCAGTTTCTTGGGCGTAAATAATCGCGCGCCCCTCCCAGATTTCGAACAATTCCGGCGTGGACCACCCGCAGTGGGGGGCGACAGCATGGATGTGTCCCTGGCTGCGCACCGGTTCCGCTCCTAGTTGCCCAGCAGCATAAACAACCACGCCGAATAGAAGCATTCGTCGCTCCAGTTCGGCGCGATGCTCTTGACGGCCCACATCCATCACAATCGAATAGACTGGATCGGGTCCTTCGCTACCGCGGTCTCGCAGACTGGGCCGAATATCATCCAAGCGGCGAAACTCTGGTTGCGGCCCGAAAACACCGTCGTCGTAGGCGAATTCAAGGGTCCCAGCCGGACTTCGTACTCCAAGCTTTGGATCAAACTTCGCATCGGGCCTGGTCGCTCGTTCGCTGCCTGGCGTCACACGTTAGTCCTTTTCATTCCGGACGTTCATCATGAATACTGGTACGCCGTCCTCTTCAACGATGCGTGCACCGAATCCGCGGGAGCCCGCGATGTCGTAGTCGTGACCCGCATCGCTCGGCCAGCAAGCGACAAATCGAAGAGGCTCGTTCCCCGTGTTGACCACTCTATGCGCGACGTCGGCACCGATGTAGTGAAGGCTGCCCTGCGTCATGTCTTCATACCAGGTATGTCCCGCACCGTCAGTGAGCAAGAGTTTCCCACTGCCGAGACAAGTTCCGTAGAACTCCGAACGATTGCGGATCACGTGCCGATGGCCATGGGTCATGAAATATTCGTTGCCAACTCGGCCCGGTAGAATCTCAGTCCTTCCCCATAGCAAACCGCCTTCGGTACCCAGCGGCACAGTTTGCCACCACCAGACTCTATAGACTGTCGTTTCTGGATCGAGTCGTTGCCAGGCTTGTTCGTCGTGAAAAATCCCCTTAAGTTGTCCCAATTTCTTTTCTGACGAACAGAGTCCCGGCACCCTCAGAGCGCCATCGGCCCAGTTCACAAAGGCGAATGCATGATCCATAGCAAAAACATGCTAAACAAGGAAAGTTATCGAATGCAACCAAAAAGAACACTATTTTGATCTTTATATAACTAAAACGAAAACACTGGTGAGCGAATTTGAACGGCAACGGATCTCCAGACGATGGCGATCGTCCACGGTCACGGGCCGCCTGGGGAACGCATTCCGGTCTCTCTGCCGCTTCCAATGTGGGGATGTCTTCCAACAGTTGAGGGCACAAGTCTACGAACTGGGTTCACGAAATGTGAGATCAGAGTTCAATTCTCTGCACCCTCTCCACATTTTGTCGGGCTCGCGTGGTCTAAGGCATGATGACGCTTCGGCCCAAACCTTGTCTGCCTAATCGGGAGATCTGAATTGGACCCTGCCACTCGGACCATTTTCGTTGAAACATCCTACCCGCCATCGCGGTGTGTAGATTTGTATTCATCGGACACTCGAGAACTTTGCAGTGATTGACGAAAGCTAAGGCATTATTTGAAAAATTAACAACTTTCATGTTGCAAAAATTTCTTAATCGTGGCATCTTCTAACAACTTCTTCAAGAAAGGACGCCCATATTGTCGGATTTAACTAACAAAACGATACGCGGGCAACATAGGCCAATTACTTGGCTTCGTTGCTATCGGGCGTCGCTCCAGTCGCGCTAGTCGACCTTCAGCGCTCTTCCGCAAACCAAAAAACTCAGCTGTGTGGCACAGGTAGGGGACACTTCGATTGTTAATCGAGTCACCACTGCCACTTACTCCCATCAGCTAACTCACAACGGTCAGTGGTGATTGGTCACGGATACTTCTCCGGTAGAAACAGCCTTCGGGCAGTGAGGTTCGAATCCTCATGGGCGAAAGCCCATCCGTGGCCGCCTGTTCCCTGACCAAAGTTATACGTGTATTGAGAATTGAAACAGTTTCGCCGGTGGCGAAGAGGAGAGATACTTCGCGCCATTAAACGACGCGCAGGGCGGCGGCTTGCCGGGGATCAGAGTTCCAGGGACGAGGGCGTAGTCCTGAAGCATAAGGTACCTGGAAGAATCGTGCCCCGAGTCGAACTCTCATCATTAGTTCCCCGGCGAGTTTTTGAACGACAAAGTTTGGCCGGTGGCGAAGACTACGGTTACTTCGCTTCGGGAGCGGGAGATGCAGGTTCGAATCCTGCCGTGGGATCGTGCCCGCGTAGCTAAACGGTAAAGCGCCTAATATTCCGTGGTCGCTGGTTCCCCGGCCAATAACCTATCACTTGCACGTTACTCGAATAACTCCGGCCTGGCGCCGGTTAGAAAAATGAATATGCATCAAATTCTGAAGAGCGTGTTGAGCGGCCGCAACGAGTTCGCGTCCGGCGGCCTTCTGCTGATGATCATCGGCGGCGTGAGCGTATGGCTGCGGGCCGTGCCAGAAACTCTTTGGGATTGGATCGTCAGTCAGACCACCATGATGATTACGGTGAAAGATGAAGACGCCGCGTTCGTTTGGGTGAAGGAATGGTTTCTTGAGCAGAAGTTTCTTCAACGTATTCGGCGCCTCGATCTGGACACGACGCTTCGCAACGAGCGCATCGCCATGATTCCGGCGCCGGGAAAACATTGGTTCCGGTACGAAGGCAGACCTTTCGAGGTTTGGTTCTCGCGCACCGTAAACACGCACGAGCGGAGTGGCAGACGAGTCGAGTCGCTCACGTTCCGAACCTTGGGGAGAAAACGGTTCATCCTCCAAAACTTCGTGGACGACATCGTGAAGTGTCACATCAAGAGACTAGGCGTCCAGTCTTATTTGTATACGTACGACGACGGCTGGGACTACGTGGAAGGATATTCGCCGCGCCTGCTCGAATCGGTGGTTTTGCAGCCGGGAGAAAAAGAACACATGCTACGAGACATGATCCAATTCCGGAAATCGAAGCAACGGTACCGGCAACTGGGAGTTCCTTATCACCGTGGCTATTTGCTTTACGGTCCGCCCGGAACAGGAAAAACCTCGTTGGTCTCTGCGCTGGCTGGTCACTTCGGGTTGTCGATCTACATCGTCAATCTAGCGGAGTTCAACGATCGCAACTTGACGAATGCCGTCAACAACGTTCCAGCGAATTCGGTTTTGCTCTTTGAGGATATTGATTGCATGAAGAGCAGCCAATCGCGGATCGACTCAAATTCAGGCCGTGGACAAAATGATGGCGCGACGGATACCACAAAAGAGATCGCTTCGAACCAGAATGGCGTCACGCTTTCTGGCTTGCTGAATGTTCTGGATGGTTTTGCTGCGCCCACGGGTGTCCTCTTTGTGATGACGACGAACCATGTTGAAAAACTGGACTCAGCACTTCTGCGTCCGGGAAGAATCGATTACAAGCTTTATCTCGGAAAAGCGAGCGATCGCCAAAAAGTGGAGCTCTATCGCAGATTCTTTCCAGAGTCTTCGGAATCCGCGGCGCGAGAATTTGTAGAAGCTTCGGGGCAAGCGGAAACCATGGCCGAATTTCAGGGCGTGCTTCTTGCCTTGGAGGTGAAATCGTTCGAGCGGCGAGAAGAAAGCTCGGATCGAGTGGCGGCGAGCCACGGAATCCTTGCATAAGCTTCGCCGGTGGTGAAGACGAGGGTTCCTTCGTAATCCGAAGGTCGCAGGTTCGATTCCTGCCATGGCCTCAGCCATGTAGTTCAGTGGTAGAACGTCGGAACAAATACCGTCGTCGACTTGTTCCCCGGTGAATATTGGAAAGTTGGACCTTGGCCGCATAGGTCAAGTTCCCATTTAAATGTTGCTCCAGCTCATAGCCAATCGGTAAAGGCTGCGAATTGAAAGGAGGCCGCAAATGGCCCGTCTGAATCTATTGAACCTTAACTTTGGAGCGCGCACGCACGAGGGCGCTCCTGCGCGAAACATCTCTGCGGAACTGCAGTTGCAGCGCTCGGTGATGGCGTGCCTGCTTTGGGAGAGCCAGTTTTATGAGGATGGAGTCGGGATCGCGGGCCGCATTGCCGAACTCGTTCCCAAGGTAGCAGCAGAGAAGGTGGCTGCGCTGGCAGTCAAAGGACGCGATCAGATGAAGCTCCGTCATGCGCCGCTTCTGCTTGTCCGCGAGATGGCTCGTCACAAGACGCATCGCGCCCTTGTGTCGGAGACGCTTGCCCACGTCATTCAGCGTGCTGATGAACTCGCCGAGTTCATCGCCATTTATTGGAAGGACGGCCGTGTGCCGCTTTCCGGTCAAGTGAAGAAGGGGCTGGCGGCGGCGTTCCCGAAGTTTGATGAGTATCAGCTCGCGAAGTACGACCGCAGCGGGCCGATCAAACTGCGGGACGTGCTCTTCCTCTGCCACGCGAAGCCTCGTGATGAAGCACAGGCGAGCGTTTGGCGGAAGCTGATCTGGGGACGGCTCACCACGCCCGATACGTGGGAAGTTGCCCTCAGCTCGGGTGCCGGCAAGCGTGAGGCTTGGGAGCGTCTGCTTCGCGAACAGAAGCTCGGCGCACTCGCGCTGCTTCGCAACTTGCGCAATATGCGCGAGGCCGTGGTGGACGAGTCGCTCGTGCTTTCCGCGCTCGGTTCGATGAGCAGCGCGCGCGTTCTGCCGTTCCGTTTCCTGGCTGCGGCTCGTTACGCTCCGCAGTGGGAAGAAGCGCTTGAGCGGGCGATGCTGAAGTGCGTAGCTGAAACCGGGAAGCTGCCGGGAAAGACCATCGTACTGGTGGATGTCTCCGGCTCAATGAATGCGCCGCTGTCTCGCTGCTCCGAGATGCAGCGCACTGACGCAGCTTACGGTTTGGCCGTGCTACTGCGCGAGATCGCGGAGAAGGTTGCGGTGTACAGCTTCTCTGACGATTTGGTTGAGGTGCCGGCGCGGCGTGGCTTCGCCCTGCGCGATGCTATTAACGCGTCCCAACGCCACAACGGAACGTACCTCGGCAAGGCGGTCGAGAAACTGGAACGCAACGAGCAGTACGACCGCCTGATCGTGATCACCGACGAGCAGGCGCACGACAAGGTACCCGCACCCAGCGGCAAGGGGTACCTGATCAATGTGGCCAGCTACAAGAACGGCGTCGGCTACCGCAAGTGGATGCACATCGATGGTTGGAGCGAGGCAGTCATCGAATACATCCGCGCGCAGGAGCAGACGGAGTGGATCAACTGAATTCGTGGGGGGGCGGACTGTAGTCGTTCGCCCAGCACGAATTCGACAATAAGAAAATCTGGTCCCGCAGAGAGATTCGAACTCTCGAGCACCTGTTTAGCTCACAAGTACGTTACCGTCCGGCCCTCCCTTGAATTTTCCGAGAACGAAGGGGTTCTGGTAGACCGGGTGGGATTGAACCCACAAAACGCCACTCTTGAAGCATCTACGTATGCCAGTTCTAGTCACGGGCCTGAAGGTTCTGGTCCAAGAATTGATTTCGGAACTTTCCCTGAGGATCGAACTTTTTGCTAAGTTCGATGACTTGCGGCATTTTCTGGTGAACCCGTTTGAGCTCACTCGGCGATGTGGTGAACAGCTTTCCCCAGTGCGGGCAGGCGTCCGGAGAGGACAACGGCCGTGCTTCGCTTGCGTTACCCAAATAGAAACCGACACCGGTCGTGATCAGAATGAGGAAATTGACCTCCGGTTTCGTGAGTGCCCAATAATCTGCGATCAACGTGGATCCAACAAGACGATGCTTCTGCCGACTCGACGGGGAAAGCTGGGCAACTAAGGGCCGGCCATTCAGATCGCTTCCATCCGTTGCCGTTCCGTGGGCGCCGCAGCAATGGCCTGGGACTCTGATTGCAAGTCCGGCGACCAACGGGGAGAGAGTAAACGCACCGCGAAAAAGGTTCCGGCGATCAGGTAGACGATGGTGACGCAAGTCCACATCAAAGCGCCGGCACATTGCTGGTCTTCCAGTGCGGTGAAGCCAAATTGCTGCGAAGAAGATAGATAGACCGGGTAAACCACACGGTCACAAAAAACGAGAAATCCGGAAAGAATGTCGCACGGCAAGGTCGCCAGAAACAGATACAAGAGTATGGACGACTCCGGCCATTTCGCGGCGCTCTGCGAAGGCTCAAGCACTGGCCACCAGAAAAGAAGCCCGGTCACGAGAAAGGATCCCTGCTCCATTCCATGCCACATCTCCGATCGCAATCCGAGCATAAGCATCGAAGGGATATGCCACACGATTAAAGTGGCGGAAGCTCCCATCCAGGCCACGGCTGGATGCAAACGAGTAATCGGTCCCACCAATCTTTGCCACGGTTGCGGCAGTAGCTTCAAGGGTGTGCCGAGCAAGATCAGGGGAGGGGCCAGCGTCATGAGCAATAAATGTTGAGCCATGTGCGCCGTGAGCAGATCGTGATCGAGTAAAGATAAAGGTGAACCTAGCGCGGCCCATACCAGCAACAGTCCCACAACAAAACTGCACGCGCGCCAACTCTTGACACCGTTCGGCACAAGCCCTGCGACATGAAGCCATTGACGCAGGTAGAAGATGGCAATCAGAGACAAAGCGACGGAAATCCATAACGACTCGATCATCGGATGATGAGTGTGTGACATCGGTCTTTGCCTTGCGCTTTGCGACCCGCGCCTTAGGGTTGATATCCCGGCCTCGATTTGATTTCGCTGGTGACGAGATCCCGTGCGGCATCACGTGCCGGGCTCTGCGTCGCCGGATGCAAGGTCTCGAGGAACGCCACGAGCGCCGTAGTCTCTGCCGGACTCAAGTTATTTCCGTAGGCAGGCATGTTGCCACCACCTTGAATCACCTGCCGGATCAGCTGGTCGTGCGTGAGCCGCACGGCGACGCTATCCAATGCCGGTCCTCTTTGTCCGCCTGTGTCGCCGAGGGAATGGCAGTTGCGGCATTGCTTGACTTGAAACACGAGCGCACCCTGGCGCTCGAGCGCAGTCGTGCCGTGAATGTATCCGTCGGGCACCGGATCGCCGCTCCATGCGTTCATCTGCGGACTCCATGGCGTGAACTGGGCCATGCGAGTGAAGGTGCCGAGCGTGATCGCGATCATGAGCACAGTAATAACCGCGATGGGACGGCGCTTCCAGCTCTTTTCTCCTTCTCCCGAAAGAAACGGCAAAAGCAGCAACCCAAGAATTGCTAAAGGCGGGACGATGAGGAGGAATGGCGTCTCCAGCGATGGTGGGAGAAGTGAGAGCAAAGCATAGAGCCACAGGAAGAAGTAATCCGGCTTGGGCGCAGTCTGGATAATAGTCGGATCGGGTTGCCCGGTCGGCCCGAATGGGCCCAGGTAGTAAGCGCACGCGGCAACGGCCAGAATGATAAATGCCGCGAAGAACATGTCTTTCCAAATCGCATAAGGGACGAACGGTGCGCCATCACTCTCAGTCAAGGCGTGATACTCGGCCTCATAGGTCGATTTTCTTACGATGCGTCCCGGCATCGGCCATTCGTTGATGCCCAGCTTGAGCACCATCAAGAGATGCAAACTCACAAAGGCAATCAGCATTCCTGGAATCACGAAGACATGCAGTGCGAAGAATCGGGAAAGGGTTGCGCCAGCGATGATGGGGCCGCCCAACATCAGTTTCACGACCGCAGGACCGATAATCGGAACCCGGCTGGCGATCGAGGCTCCGATTCCTAGTCCCCAATACGCGTCCTGATCAAAACGCAGGACTTGACCGGTGAACGCCATGCCAAGAGTCATCAATAGGAGAAATACGCCGATGATCCAAGTCAGTTCGCGAGGGAATTTGTGGGCTCCGAACAGAAATACCTGGGTCATATGAATCAGGACGATGGCCACCATGAAGTTCGAGCCCCATCCATGCATGGCGCGGATGAACCAGCCAAGAGTCACCTGATGATTTAGGGCCTGCAGGCTGCTCCATGCTTCGCCCGCCGAGGGAACATAAATCAGCGCCAGCAGAATACCGGTGACCAGTTGCAGCAGGAAGACGGTGAGCGCAGCGCTGCCGAAGACGTAGAACCAACTCGCCGTGTTTTTCGGCACGCGATGCTCAACCGCTTCGCGAATCGGCGCCGCGAGCTGCAAACGGTAGTCAAACCACTCGCCGATTTCTTGATCGTATGCATGTTGATCAGGCGCATGGCGGCCTCTGCCGATAACCGTCCCGCCACCGGATCGCCTGGCGTTGGCAACTGCCCAGCATTGATAGTCAGCACACCGTCTTCGATCTTGTACGGATACTCGAAGAGTCCGCGCTCCGGCGGACCCGAGGCGCGTGCGCCATCGCGGTAATAAGCGCCGCCGTGACAAGGGCACATAAAGAGTCCGGATTGGGGAAACCAGCGAACCGGACAACCGAGATGCGCGCAATTAATGGCAAACACCTGGAATTGATTACCTGAAATGCGTCGCACCCAGCAGGCGGTGTCTACGGTCTTTCCGTCTGTCGGCATCACGAACGGGTTGCGAAAGGTAGCCATCCGCGTCTGCCCTTCAGGAAAGTTCGCGACCTCGCCGAGGTGCACCCATGACAGGTAGCCTTTCCCCTGACCACGAGATACGGACGAAATAACAAAACGCACAATCGGAACGGCTAGCACCAGCGCTGCGACTCCGTTGAAAAGGATTCCGAGCTTCATGAAGAAGCCGCGCCGGGAAAGCGTAGTGTCCGTCGACGGGGCGATCACAGGCTTAGTCGTCATTTTGATTTCTCCGGGTTCTCTGGATCGTTCGCAGCGGAATAAGGCTGACCGGGGCTCTGCACGCGACGCGACGCTAACCAGGCGACGACATCCGTGACTTCCTGGTCAGACATGTGTTTTCCCGAAACATTTTCGCGCCAGTCGGGTGCCCCCAAGTCGGGTCTGCCAGTGATCACGATCGTGCGCAGTCCCTGATCGCTGACCAGCGCAAGAAATGAGTCGTTGGTGACGGCACTCCCTTTGGATCCACCTTGACCTTGAGATCCGTGGCAGGATGCGCAATAGGTGGCGAAAGCGATATCTCCGTGCGCTGCATCGCCTGTCGTTTTTGCGGCGTAGGAAGGTGGATTGACTCCGTCGAGAATTCCCTTGCGTCCCCAATGTGAAAACATTCCACTCGTTATCACATTCACCTGTTCGTCGGTCAGCACTCCTCCTGCGCTCTGCGCGAATGCGGGCATCGAAGTTCCATGGACCCCGTTGGCAACCACGTTGTGTACGGCCTTCTCATCGACAATGGCGAGATATACCGGATTGGCCAGGGGAATCGAGGCTCCTCCACGCCCTACTGCGCCGTGGCAGGCGGAGCAGTTCTGGGCGTAGAGAGTGTCGAAATCCAGGACCTGATTCGGCGCCACGGTTTCCGAGTCCTTCTGCGGTTGACCATTGCGAGAGCTGCAAGCTGAGAGCAACAGCAGAGGCAGAACCGCAAACGCAGAGAGATACCGGACGCGGCCCATCGTCATCGTCGCTCCCCTCCGCTCTTTCCTGGCGGCATCATTCCGGGAGCTTCGATTCCGGCCCGCAGAACAAACGACACATTCTCGCGGGTAGGAAAACTCTGTTGGCGCATGACCACCAGGCCGGCCACGATTCCGAAGGAGACTTGTGACGCGATGAACCAGAACCAATCAATGTGGGTTGCAAGCATGGGATTCAACAGCCCGAGCATCGTGTACAGCAGGGCTGACCACAGCACCGGGGCAATGAGTCCTCCAAGCACGATCGGACGGCGTGGGAACATAGGCAGCATGGCGCCGTACAGCAGGCCCACCAAAATAGAGACCAAGCCGTGGAGAAGAAAAGCAAGCATGAACCTGCCCGCGTGAAACGAAAGCAGCTGCGCGGGCCCGAGTTCAGATTCCCGGTAAGCAACTGCAGCGAGAAGATTGATGGGATACCAGATGCTGCCGGCTTTCAGCACGCCATAAACACACGCCACCACCGCCATCGCCACGCTGCCCGCAATTCCACCTTTGACTCCGGCGGAAACCGGATAGGTGCGGACCGGAAGCCACGCTCGCAATTGATCGGGCAGGACGGGAATTCGTTCGACCACGGGGCGATTGGTGGTAAGGCGAGTGTCTTCGGGAATGATTGGAACAATCTCTTCCTGTTCATGCGGAAGGACGTCGCGAAACCATCCGACGCAGCCCGCCAGCACAAGAACCGCACCCAAAACGCTGACTGACATGCTCGTCACCAGCCCCGCGAATAGGAGGGCCGATCCAAAAGCCAGAATGAAAGGCCACGGCGTGGGCGCCGGCAACTCGATCTCGCGGGGAGTCCGAGGAGTTCCGTTCGAACGTTCCGTTGCCGATGTTGTCGTCATCTGTGCCTCAACATGCGTGCCTCAACATGTCTGCCTCAACGGCCAAGAACGTACACCACGGTAAAAACCACCACCCAAACGGCATCGACGAAATGCCAGTACATCGAGAGCACATCGATGCGATCGGAATGCTTCTCTCCCACGCGACCCATCAGTCCGAACACAGCAACAATCGAGAGCATGATCAGACCAGCGGTGACGTGAAACGCGTGCAACCCGACCAGCGAGTAATAGGTCGTTCCGAAGAGATTGGTGGAGATCGTCAGTCCGTGTTCATAGATCAGCCGGTGCCATTCCCTTGCTGTGCCGAAGAGGAACAATCCGCCGAGTGCGATTGTCAGCAGCCAGAACCCAAGGAAGGCAAACGTAATGCCGCGCGCCAGACACTTCGCCGCGAGATGAATGGTCACGCTGCTGGACAATAAGCAAACCGTGTAGAAGATCGGTGTCTCAAGCACTTCCCGAGGCGTGGGTCCGGTCACGCTTTTTCCCAGATAGAAAAGATAGGCAACGACGAAGATGGTGAAGATCGCCGACTCCGCGATGATGAGACCGGCCATCGCTACTTTCCCGCGAGACGGCAGACGCCACTCGGGTGCCGGGTTCGGACAGGAAGTTATCGCGGCGCTCATAGAATTTCGATTTCACTCATGTTCGTTCACTCGTAACGGCTATCGGGGTCTTCAGGATGCTTCAGATCCCACAAAGGGCGGCGGCTGGCGACCGTCGGAACGGTGGCAAAGTTATACGCAGGAGGCGGCGAACTGATGGACCATTCCAGGGTCCACGCATCCCACGGGTCGTTGCCGGCAGGGGCTCCCTTGAAATAAGAAATGACGAGGTTGGCCAAAAAAACGAGAATCGCGATTGCCTGTATGAACGCGCCGACAGTGATGATGAAATTCAAAGTGTCCCAACCCCGGCCGGGCTCATAGGTGTAGATCCGGCGCGGCATCCCCAGAATGCCCGGAACATGCATGACGTCGAACGTCAGATGGAAGCCAATCAGAAAAAGCCAGAAATGCCATTTGCCGAGGCGC
This sequence comes from uncultured Acidobacteriaceae bacterium, assembly GCA_963807725.1. Classification (GTDB taxonomy): domain Bacteria; phylum Acidobacteriota; class Terriglobia; order Terriglobales; family Acidobacteriaceae; genus Acidiflorens. Next base: position 37,108 of record CAWECL010000006.1, on the reverse strand, counting down.
TCGCTCAGCATCCGGCCGGTTATTTTGGGATACCAGTAATAAAACGCGGCGAAGAGCGCGAACAGAATCCCGCCGACGATCACGTAGTGAAAGTGCGCCACCACAAAATAAGAGAGGCTCAGCTGCCAATCGAAGGGCGCGCAGGACATCATGATGCCGGTCAGGCCCGCAATGAGGAACTGGAATAGAAACGCGATGCTGAACAGCATCGCCGTTTTGAATTGAATCCTTCCACCCCACATGGTGCCGATCCAGTTGAAAATCTTGATTCCCGTGGGAACGCCGACCGCCATCGTCGTGAGAGTGAAAAAGCTGTTCGCGTAGGAATTCATTCCGATGGTAAACATGTGGTGCGCCCAAACGCTCATGCTGACAAACGCGATGCATATGGTTGCAGCAACCATCACCGGATATCCGAAGATCGGTTTGCGCGAAAAGACGGGAATGATTTCCGACATGAAAGCAAAACAAGGAATGATCAGAATGTAGACTTCCGGATGTCCAAAGATCCAAAAGAAATGCATCCAGAGAACCGCAGAGCCACCGGCTTGAGTATCGAAGAAGTGACCTCCGAGGTATCGATCGATGAGCAGCATGATTTGAGCGGCTGATAGAGGTGTAATCGCAAGCAAAACCATTCCTGCCATGACGAGATTCATCCACACCAGCAACGGCATACGACTGAGCTTCATGCCGGGGCATCGCAGGCACAGAATCGTCGCAATAATATTGATCGCCGTTCCGATGCTCCCAAACCCGGAGACCAGCAGAGAGAGAGTCCAATAGTCGGAACTATGCCCAGGCGAAAACGCTCGCGCACCGAGGGGCGCATAAGACCACCAGCCCACGTCCGGTGCGTTGCCTGCACCGTATAAACCGCTTCCACCGATAAAGCTGAAATAAAGGAGAAGCGCGCCGAGAAACGACAGCCAGAAACTAAATGCATTCAGGCGTGGAAATGCCATGTCCCGCGCGCCGATCATCAAAGGGACCAGGTAGTTCGCAAATCCGAACAGGACGGGCATGGCCACGAAGAAAATCATGGTCGTCCCATGCATGGTGAACATGCGGTTGAAGACTTCGGGCGAAACGAAGTCATTGTGCGGACGCATCAGCTGAATGCGAATGATGAGGGCCTCGACTCCACCGATCGCGAGAAACAGCAGAGCCGAGAGAATGTAGAGAATCCCCAGGCGTTTGTGATCGACCGTAGTCACCCACTGATGAAGCTCATCGACCCAGGGCCGGGCTTCGATCTGGGAGCCGGGAATCGTGATCGCGTTCGAGGACATAGGTGTTTTCCTGAGCCCTAGTGCAGCGTCTCCATGTAACTCACGACCGCATCCAGGTCAGCATCGCTTAGGTGCATGGCGGGCATCAGCGAGCCGGGTTTGATCTTGCTCGGGTCCTGGATCCAAACGCGGAGGTTCTTTCGATCGTTTTCAGCGGCACCGGCGGCAATGGTAGCGCGGCTCATCAAATGCGTCAGATCGGGGCCAAAGCGTCCGTCCGCGACAGTTCCGGCCACTGCATGACAGTTCATGCAGGCATTGTTTTCAAATACTCGTTTACCTGCAGCAGCGGCTGCGTCGTCGACTGCAACGCTCTGCTGGGAGCGCACCCATGCGGCAAAATCCTCAGCTCCATCCACAGAGACGCGGAGCAGCATTTTCGCGTGCTGAGTCCCACAGTACTGAGCACACTGGCCGAGAAAGATGCCCGTGCGTTTCGGATCCATCCACATTCTGTTGGAGTGGTTGGGAATGAGGTCCGTCTTCCCCGCCAGCTCCGGCACCCAAAAGCTGTGGTCGGTGTCGGCCGAAAGCAACTGCAGAAACGTTGGCGTCGGATGACTGGGATCGCTCACCGGGATGTGCAGTTCGTTCGCGGTAACGATCCCCAGCTTCGGATAGCGAAACTCCCACCAGTATTGATGTCCAATCGCGGTGACCTGTATTGCGTCCTCCGGTTCCGGAGCGTCCTGGATCGCGTGGATCACTCGCGCGGTCGCTAAGAACATAACGACGACGATCAGAATTGGAATGATCGTCCAAGCCATCTCAATCTGCGTACTTCCATACACCTGAGCCGGCTCGCGACCGGCATCCTCCGCTCTACCGCGAAACTTCACGACGGAATAGGCCAGCAACGAAAAAACAACGACAAAAATGATCCCAGTAATGACCAGTACAAAGATAGACAGATCAGCAATCGACTTGGCCGGGGTCGAGACGGGCGCGAAGATATTTGTGCCGTGAGAAGGCGATACTTTCGGCTCGCTCGCCCACACTGCCAGAGCAGACCAGACGAGAACGAGAATCGTCTGCGCCAGGAACCGCAGCCTCGAAGATCTCATTCTCAAAATAGACATGTTTCTTCTTCCGCTGTTCTTCTACCCTTCACTGCTTCCGTTCTCCACTTCGGAATCCGGGCGATCGCTCGACTTCGCAACCTCTCCTATATTTCCATTGAGAAGCGAGCGCGACAATTCTACCGCCAAATCCGAATGAATGAAGAGCAAGCCTGCTACCAAAGAGATGGGCACTCGTTTTTACTGTGCGCAGCAGCTGCGATGAAGGCCAAGGCTCAAGAAATCCCGATCAGCACTTGCAAGCCGGCCAACAAATGCCGGGAAGCAGTGTCATCCCTGTGCCTCTCGCGTCAACTGTCATCTGTGTTGTCACGCGATCGGTGGAAGCAGACTCGGACCGATCCGTGTGAAGCATCGTTTGTGGGCGCGAATTCGTCGCAGCGGAATTGCATGGACGTTGCAAAGTGACCCTATCGGCGACCTAAACGCTGGAAGTGAAGTTGCATGATATCTATATCAGGTCCACCAGGAAGTCAGGAAGGTTCTTATGTCAAAGAAAGTTGCGGACGGGTCGAAGTCATAGACCTCGATTCGCAAAAGGCCATCACCAGCATCACGGGCCTGAACCGGGTGCACGGCGTTGCCATCGCAAACGATCTCAATCGCGGATTCATCAGCGACGGAGGCGCGAACGTAGTCGTGATATTCGACCCGAAATCTCACGCCGAACTGCAACGCGTGCGAGCCGGTACCAATCCCGACGGAATCGTTTACGACGCGCCAAGCAAGCGCGTCTTCGCCTTCAATGGCGGCAGCCAGGACGCTACCGTGATCGATGCGGCGACTGGCAATATCGCAGGAACCATCCCGGTAGGCGGAAAGCCGGAGTTTCCCGTGAGCGACGGAAAAGGGAATGTCTTCGTAAATGTTGAGGATAAAAACGAGATACTAAAGATCGATCCTAAAGCCATGCGAGTGGTGCAGCGCTGGTCCGTGGCTCCTTGCGACGAACCTTCAGGCTTGGCCATGGACGCGGGGCACAATCGGCTGTTTTCAGTTAAGCACGATGCCAGAACAGTCTTTAACGGGACTCCACTAATCATCGGCAGACCAGCGGTCAGACTCACCTATGTCGGCGGACTTGCGTCCAGTCCGATCGCTGGCATGATTTCCATCGTGGGAGACTAAGTGTCCTGTCTCGTCGATCAACATTGCTTAAAAGTGCGAGTTCATGTGGAACTACGTCGCGCTTTCCACATCCGAGATAAGGTGACGATAATTGCTTGGCGTACTCGGTAGCGACAGAGGTTTGCGAAACCACCTTCTCTCCGCAGTCCAACCGATTAGGCCAGCCGCTGTCGGCCTGCGCGTCATTGCAGTATAAAGGACGCACCACTCCGAGTCTGACGTTCAACACGCCTCGCTCCCTCGCGCCATTCAAGGTAGTAAACGCCTTCCTTGTGGGTTTCCCACGTGCCATCGACCAAGACGAAATTACCTTCACCAAGTACCTCTCTTCGGGAAGTGGCCTCGTTGCTCACGCTCGAGTTCTCGCAGTGAAAGTGTATAATCTGGCACTCTGACGGGAGCCGAGGTCGCGGCGATACCGCTGGACGAGGGAATCCTGGAATCCACGATTGCCGGCATCCTCACTAGGAAATGATGTGGAGCACTCTAAGAAAATGCGGCCAAGATATCCATCCCGCCAAGCGGTCGTCGTCCGCAGCATAGGAATTCTTCTTTGTTTGCTCCTGGCAGTATCGTTCTCGTGCCTAACGGCGGCCGCTCAAACCGGACTTACTGGGATCTTTGGCGGCGGCCCGTTTTATAAAAACGCAGCAAAAAATATCACCGAGATAGAGAATTCCGGTTTCACGGAAGCGATTGTCTGGAGCGTCGAGGTCAATAGCGCTGGCGACCTCAATTTCAATGGGGAGTTCCCCCTGACCTCCAACGGAGCTTATATTGGCGACCAGACCCATTCCGATTTTGCCGCGAACATGGCGACTCTGAAACAAGGGACCGTGAAGAGAGTCACCTTCAGCATCGGCTCATCCAACGTCGGAGACTGGCAAGACATAACCGCTTTGGTCAAGTCGCAGGGCACGGGCCCAACCAGCATCCTTTATAAGGACTTTCAAGCTCTCAAAGCTGCCATCCCGGCGCTGGACGCCATCGATTTCGACGATGAGAATAGCTTCGACTCGCCCACCACAATTGCTTTCGGGGTGATGCTGGGCCAACTGGGTTACCGCGTGGCGCCAGACGCTTTCGATAACAGCAGTTACTGGACAAACATCGTTTCACAGATTAACAGTCAATTGCCTGGCACCGTGGATGGCGTACACCTGCAAGCCTACGCCGGTGGCGCCGGAAATAACCCATGTTCCGGATGGAATTTCGGCAGCGTCCCGGTGTGGCCCGGACTCTGGGATCAGAATGACACCCCCAGCCAGGTGCAAAGCACGATGAGCGGCTGGCACAGCCAGTGCGACATTACCGGCGGCTTCATGTGGCTCTATGACGACTTCGTCGGCACTGGGCTTGCGGCACAATATGCCGAGGCGATTGACACCGCAGTCGCCGGAAACGGCTTTACCCTTTCGGGACCCAGCAACTTATTTCTCAATCAAAATTCAACTGCCAACGCCTCGATCACCATCACAGACATCGGCGAGTTCCAGGGCAAAGTGACACTGCATGTTTCTGGTCTGCCGAAAGGTGTGCAAGCCACCGTCACAGGGCAGGGAAACAGCCAGACAGTTGTTTTCGCCGCCAGTTCTTCGGCGCACACCGGCTTCGCTTCTGTGATCGTGAAGGGCACTTCCAAAAACATTAAACAAACCCTTACTATCTCTGTCGCCGTAAGCGCGGCCGTGGGCGGAACCGGCACCGGCACCCCGGTGGATCTGTCTTCGGAATTCAACGTTAGCGGAATCTACCAGGACGGTACGAAGTATTCCACCGGTGGTCTTGATGGGTTAGGGTACTCGTATTCCGCGAACCTGCTCACAACCTCGCGAGCACTGAACGGCGAACTGTTTAATTTAGGACCAGCCAACGAACTAGACGCCGTTGGTTGCAATGGCCAAACGATTCCTCTACCACCAGGACAGTTTTCTGGTCTTGTGCTGCTCGCGACGGGCGTGTCGGGAAACCAAACAGCTCAGACTCTCACCATCGACTACACCGACGGGACGCATTCGCATTTCGTTCGAAACTTCAGCGACTGGTTCACTCCACAAAAGTACGCCAATCAGTCCGAAGCCGTTGCCATGGCATACCGGAATTACAAAGACGGTACCGAGGATCAGCGGACGTTCAATCTCTATGCCTACAAAATTGTTTTGAAGCCGACCAAGACGGTGCAGAGTATTAGCTTACCCAGTAATCCGAACGTGGTAGTGCTCGCGGCAACTCTACTGCCGTGAAAGGGTAGCCCCGAGTCAGCCGTTTCATCGTTCTCGCTTCCCTTACAAACCCGAAAGATGCCAACGCTCATGAGGCCCTCATTCTTGGAGTTTAAAAAGCCCTGTTCGTGACCCATACCAAACCGTCAGGAAAGACTGCTCTTTGAAGTTCGACACGACCGGTGATTTCCGGCCTTCGTCCATGCGCTCACGAGATCAACCAGCTCACGCTGACTCTGTGCGATCTGGTCATCCATCATGTTCTTCTCTGATTGGAGCGAGGTTATCTATGGCGATGTGGTGACGAACCAAGAGTCAGAGGCACACAGCAAGATCGTGGGTTTGGCTCTGCCACGCCCTTAATGGATCGCGCTGCGGATTACAGCTCAGCCAAGGGATTTGAAAACTGGCGGAGAGAGTGGGATTCAAAAACGCTCCCTAACGTAGTTCCATACACTTAGACTGCGGCAGATGGCATCTAACGCGGCTAGTTCGATGCAATCCCGCGTTAACGGCACGGAAATGGCACGGAGACGGACACGCAAAACTGAGCGCAGGCGGAGCGCGGACCCCTCGGACGCTGGAGAGCTACCTAACTCATATTGCGTCAATCGGAGTTCGCGGGACTGGTTTGACGCCATGCGCATGTGTGGCTATTCCTAAACAAAGTAGCAGACTTGCCATGAACCAAGACGTTCATTGCCTCATTAACGCGGGGTGATCGCGTGGGGGTGTTTGCGACTTGACCATGCTCGGATGTGCCGGTTTTCGAGAATCAGGCCTTGGTGCTCCTGTGTTTCTCGAAGCACAACATCCACCATTGCCCAGACCAAAATATTGATTATAAAGGAGTTGGCGGAGAGATTGGGTTTCGAACGTACGAACGAACGTACTTTGAAGACTTTAGGCGGTACGGGTGGTACCGTAGGTCATTGAAAGTGCGTCGAGGGAATTCTTATTGGATCTGGGTCTGGGTGCCGACCTCATCCTGCTTTGTTTTCGTTGACGATTGCTATTTTCGAGGGGCTTCACCATTACAGAAATCGACGGATTGCCCGAAGGCGTTGGCCTCTGTAATTACCGGACTAGAATCAATTTCAATTTGGATCCAAATTTCAGCCGCCTAGGCATTCCGGCATTCACCGCATTGACGAGTCTGAAGGCGCCTTAGCCGCAAAGCGCAACGTGATTTTTGACCACAACCCAAAGAACACAAGGCCAACGGCGATGCCGATCGACACCTCAAGAAACCGGTGAAGCGCAACCAATAGACCGCTGCCGGATCGCGGCACAAGCATCACAATCGCAAGGGTGATACTCGCATTCCGGTAAGCGCTTCTCTCGATTCGCAGGATGACGCAAAGCAATCCGATTATGAAAGCTGCCACACCAAATACCCAGACGTTTACGGGAAAGTAGGCGTCAGCGATCGCACCGACCGCTGCTCCGACAGCTGTCCCCGCGACATATTGTACCGAAACAGGCAGCGCGGCACTGAGGGTCGACTGCATCACTATCAACGTCGACATGGGCGCCCAGTACGCTCCCGGCAACCAAAATGAATGCGCGATCAGGTAAGACACGACCGCGGCGACTGCAGTCTGAGCCGCATACCCAGTAGAGGGTGGATGATCCTTGGCGATTATCCATGCACCGACGTGCCCGCTGGTATCTTGATCTTCGGTCATCGTCTCGGTGTCTCGTCAGTCTCTGGGAACAACAATCAACGCAAACAGTAGGAGAAGATAAATAATGGACGCCCCAAGGAGCTGGCGTGCGGTCGAGCCTGATTTGTTGAGGATGAACCGCGCTCCGTAGTACAGAAATCCAAGGCTCAGGAACACGGATGCTATCGAATAAGACATACGCGAGGCGCCTGCTGAGCCTGGGACCAGACTCAAAAGTGCCAGGGCCAAGATCGGCAGCAGTGTTAGGCAATTTATAAAACGAGGTCTGTGAGTGTCATCGTGAGGCAAGACCAAGTAGCCGGCGCGATCATAATCCTCGCGGTACATCCAAGCGATCGCCATAAAGTGTGGGAATTGCCAAAGAAAAAGCAGTGCATAGAGAGTCCATGCCTGAATGGTGAGATTACCTGATGCTGCGACCCACCCGATCAAAGGAGGCATGGCGCCGGGAAAGGCCCCGACCAGGGTACATAGCGGTGTTTTTCGCTTGAGCGGGGTGTACACGAACAAATAAGTCAGCAACGTCAAAGTCGCGAGCGCACTCGATAGCAGGTTGACAGCTGTCGCGAGATAGATGGTGCCGGTCACTGCCAGTGCTGTTCCGAAAACCAAGACTGCAGAGGGCGTAACTCGGCCTGCAGCGGCCGGGCGCCGAGCTGTTCGGCGCATTTGAGCGTCAAAGTTTCGTTCGAGGTATTGGTTTAACGCCCCCGTCCCACTTGCGACCAGCAACGTTCCGAGCAGAGTGTTGAATACCCGTGCGAATGAAAACCGCCCATCGCTTACCGAAGCCAGATAAAACCCTGCAAGGGTTGTGATCAAAATCAGGAAGTTCACCTCGGGCTTCGTAAGTGCCCAGTAGTCCGATAGCTCAGTGGATACCACAAAATGGCGTTCTCTCACATCGGTCGAAGTAGACTCAGTAAGTGCGGACCTTTGTGACATTTTCAGACGGCCTCCATCTCGTGCGGAGCCGTATGCCGAGGCGCGCTGTATGGTGTGTCCAACTTAGGAATCGCGATCTCTACCGATCGATGCGAGAGTAAACCTGCGGTGAAGATTGCTGCGGCGATCAAGTACACAACAGTGACGCAAGTCCACATCAGCGCCCCCGCGCATTGCTGATCTTCCAAGGCCCCCCGGTGCATCCACCGAAACACGTAGCAGCATTTTCGCGTGCTGGGTTCCGCAGTACTGGGCACACTGACCAAGGAAGACGCCGGTGCGCTGCGGATCCATCCACATCCGGTTGGGATGATTCGGAATCAGGTCGGTCTTACCCGCCAGTTCCGGCACCCAAAAGCGGTGATCGGTGTCAGCCGAAAGCAACTGCAGAAAAGTTGGCGTCGGATGGTTAGGATCGCTCACCGGGATGTGCAACTCGTTCGCTGTGACGATTCCCAGTTTTGGATACCGAAACTCCCACCAGAATTGATGGCCGATGGCGGTCACTTCAACGGCACCCTCCAGTTCCGGAGCATCCTGAATCGCGTGGATCACTCGCGCCGTGGCTAAGAACATAACGACGACGATCAGAATTGGAATAATCGTCCACGCCAGCTCAATCTGTGTACTGCCATATACCTGAGCCGGCTCGCGGCCAACATCTCCCGCTCGAGCACGAAACTTAACGACGGAATAGGCCAGTAGCGTAAAGACAACGACAAAAATGATTCCGGTGATCACGAGCACAAAGATGGACAAGTCGGCAATCGACTTGGCCGGAGTAGAGGCGGGAGCGAAGATATTTGTGCCGGGAGAAGACAATCCTTTCGGCTCGCTCGCCCACCCCATCACCGTCGACCAAACGAAGAGGGATATTGTCTGCGCGAGCACCCGCACCGTCGAAGATTTTCTCAACGTCGACATTCTTTTCTCACCGGACAGGTGCCTCTCCCTATTTGCTATTGCAAAGCACACGCCACAATTCTTGCGCTCGGGAATTCGATTCAGGGAACAGCAAGCCTGCTACCAAAGAGCGAACCCTGAATATTTCCCGCATTGTAACCACGATCCAGCCGAACCCTCGGGAAATCACGACCATTAATCGCGAGACGAGTCATACACGGCTGGCAACTACTGTCATCCCTGTGCCTCTCGCGTCAAGTGTCATCCCTGTCGTCACCCAATCATTGGCGCGTGACTAAGCCAGGCGTATAAGAACTCGGTTTGCGTCTGCGAATTCCGTGGCAGCGGAATTGCATAGACCGAGTGACATGAATGGTGGAAGACACGATTGATCGGGAGTTGCCCGGTCGGCATTGCGACGATGCAAGCGTTGGGCATTGGGAGTGAATTCGCAGCATCAACATTAGCTACAAAAGAAAATCACGAGGGTTCTTATGTCAAAAAAAGTCGCAGATGTATTGTGGGAGATGCTGGCGAAGGCTGGCGTCAAACGCTGTTATGGAATCGTAGGAGACGCCCTGAACCCTATAATCGACGCCCTACGCCGAAATGGCGCAATCGAGTTCATCCCTGTTCGTCATGAGGAATATGGTGTATTCGCAGCGGTCGCGGAGGCTTATTTCACAGGTAACCCCGTGGTGGTCTGCGGAACTGCCGGGCCTGGAGTTGTCCATCTGTTCAACGGATTAATGGACGCGCGGAAAGAAGGAGCTCCCATAATCGCCATCGCTGGCGATGTAGAGTCGAGCCTTCTTGATACATCCACGCTCGAGGAAATGAATCCGTACAAGTTTTTCGAGGCGGCTTCTCTCTATACCGCACGGCTGGTAAATCCGGAACAGGCCCGCCCGGTCATCACCACCGCTATTCTCACCGCCGTTTTGGAAAAAGGTCCTACCGTGATTGCCATACCCGGTGATGTCGCGTCAGCCGATGCTCCGGATCAACCTACTGACGTTACCATCCCAGCCCCGGCTATCCTGCGACCTTCCGAGACAGACTTTGACAAGTTGGTGAGGATGATCGACGAAGCCAAAACGGTAGCGATCTTTGGTGGGGACGGTTGTCGAGAAGCTCGCGATCAAGTCGTCGAACTGGCGTGCAAGCTGAAGGCTCCCGTCGGTTACGCCTTCCGCGGGAAGCAATGGCTGGAGCACGACAATCCCAATGCCGTTGGCATGACCGGGCTGATCGGTTATGGGGGAGCGTATAACGCACTCCATGAAGCCGACCTCTTGCTCATGCTCGGCACGGACTTTCCGTTCTCAGAATTTCTTCCCGGCGCCAATGTGAAAAAGGTTCAGATTGACAAGAACCCGAAGCACATCGGCCGTCGCACAGCGCTGGATTTGGGTCTCGTTGGCGACATCAAGTCGACAGTCAGTGCATTGCTGCCAGCCGTAAGTGAAAAGACGGATAGAGAGTTTCTGGCGAGGCAGATCGCTCGCACGCAATCCTTCCACAAACAGCTGCAGCACTATGTAGAGAAGGGACCAGGGGTAAAGCCGATCCGTCCTGAATTCCTGGCCGCGACACTTAGCGAGCTTGCTTCCGACGATGCAATGTTTTTTGCGGACACGGGCACAGCCTGTATCTGGCTTGCGAGACATATCTTCGGTGGAAAAAACCGACGGCTGTTCGGCTCATTTTCGTGGGCGTCTATGGCCAACGCCGCACCAAACGCGTTCGGATGTGCGCTAGCATATCCCGGCAGACAGTGCATTGCCTTGTGCGGCGATGGAGGCTTCACGATGCTGGGAATGGGCGATCTGCTGACCCAGATAGAACGGCGAACCCCTGTGGTTCAAGTCATCCTTAACAATGAGAAGTACGACTTTGTGCATATCGAACAACAAGAGGCTGGCTTCATTCCATCTGGCGTGGAGTTCAAGAATCCGAATTTTGCGAAGGTCGCTGAGGCGATGGGAGCGAAAGGGATTCGTATCGAAGATCCCGGCGATGTTCGAGAAGGGCTGGCTGAAGCTCTCGCTTATAAAGACGGTCCCGTTGTTGTCGACGCAGTTGTGGATCCTTTCGCGCTTGCCATGCCGTCCCACTCACCATTCCACACGGTCAAGGGGTTCACCCTCAGTTTCGCCAAGCAGGTGCTGAGCGGGAGGTTCGATACCGTGATCAAGGAGATCGAGAGAAACGTGGGAATCGTTTAGGCTGTCCTCCCGTGAGTTTCGTATTATCGCAATGCGGTCGCGCCGCCTTTGCATCCCTCTCGGCGCGTAAAAAGGAAGAATATGTTGAGCACCAAACCTATTCTGGTGGTAACGACCCGCTATCCCAAGAATGTCGAAGACCGAATCGACCGCGACTACAAGGCCCGACGAAACCCGAACCAAGTTCCTTTCAACCAGCAGGAACTTCTCTCAGTGACCGAGGGAGCCGATGCCCTGTTTATCACTCCGGCTGATCGGTTGAACTCTGAGTTTTTCCAGAAAGTTTCGTCCACCTTGAAGATCGTAGCCACATTCTCAGTGGGTTTTGAGCATATCGATATGGAAGCCGCCGCTCGGAGGAAAATTCCAGTCGCTTACACTCCGGGCGTCAACAGTGAAGCAACCGCCGACATCGCCATGCTGCTTTTGCTAGGTGCTTCCCGTCGCGCTTACGAGGCTCAACAACTCGTACGAACGGGAGCGTGGAAACCCTTGAGCCCCGATATGTTGTTGGGATGGCAAGTCGGTGGCAAAGTCCTCGGCATTTTTGGAATGGGGCGCGTCGGGCAATCCGTGGCGCGCCGGGCGCGAGGATTCGGAATGAAGATCCACTACTCGAACGCTTCGGAGTTGTCCGCGGAAATCGCAGGTGATGCCGTCTATCACCAAGACCCGTCGGATCTGCTCCGCGTGAGCCAGTTCTTGAGTCTGCATGCTCCCGAGACTCCTCAGACCCGCCATTTCTTGAACGCTAAAACCATAAGCCTTCTACCCGCCGGGGCCATCATCGTGAACACGGCTCGCGGCGGATTGGTAGTCGACGACGATCTTATCGCCGCTCTCAAAAGCGGACGAGTCGCCGCCGCCGGACTCGACGTCTTTGAAGGTGAGCCAAAACTTAACCCCGAATATGTTTCATTGAAGAACACATTTCTGCTACCGCATATCGGCAGCGCAACCATCGAAACCCGCACGGCGATGGGCATGCTAGCTCTGGACAATGTGGACGCGGTGCTAAACGGTCGGCCTGCGCCGACGCTCGTTCCTGATTTTAGCCGGAAGATTGCCTGATCCATAGGAAGGAAGTAAATTGGCGACCGGTAATGAGTGGTAGTCGTAGGCGGTATTATTGTCGGGCGTTCTGCAGTCCGGCGCTCGAACTCAGAGCGGGTGGATGGGACGCTTATCGATCCCCAAACTACCGATCCTCCCCAATCTCTACTCTGTTTACTCGCTCTCGCCCTTGGTTGCCTAGATTCTTGAGTTGCGCGTACTCGGATTTGGCGTATCGATAGACGGGAAGGTCGGCATCGGCGTCTTTCCAAATAGTAAGGAATTCTTCGTAAGACTTGCGGGCGGATACGTTGTCACCCATCAGCCTCTGTGCTCGACCGAGTTGAAGCCGGGCCAGTGGGCCGATTACATGTCTCACGCTGAAACCGGGATTGTCGATCACCTTTTGAAACTGAACCGCGGCCGCTTGGCCATCTCCAACTCCCACATATGCGAGTCCGCGGATGTACGCGGGATAAACAGAATCGACCACGCCCGTAAACGCCAGATCGTACTTGGCAGTGCCGCGGAGCAGTTCGATGGCCGCCGCCGGATCGTGTTCCTGCAGTTTGATCGCGGCCCGGATGGTGGGAACGAAGTAATGCTGCACGAGCGTGTCCTCGGGCCTTTCTGCGCTGAGCTGATCTGCAAGTCCACCGGCCTCGGCTGTTCGTCCTGACCGCGCCAGCGCCAGCGCCAGGGCAATCTTGCTATTGCGATCTAGCGGGCTTTGAGCTGCCTTGTTTTCATTGCCTCGAGCTTGCATGTCCTTTCCGACTTCAGCATCCTCCAGCGCAGAGAAGACCTCCCACCAGTTAGCGCTGCTAGCCTTCGAGGTTCGCACCAAAGCTTTCTGGCGCAGAAGTTCCGCGGAGCGAAAGCGACCTTCTTGAATCGCGATCAAGGCATGTTCAAGCAGGAAATCTTCCCGATAGGCGCCTCGGTCCTCGTCCTTGAGAATCTTTGCGACGTTCTCCCGGTCGCCTGTAGCGAATGCCACAATTAGTCTCTCCCGCCGGATTAAAGAATTGTCGAGTTTCAGCGAGTCCGCTTTGGCGAGCCATGATTTTGCTTCGCTGAATTTGCTTGCGAACCTGATGGACTGGATTGCGCTACCGAAATAATATGGGCTTGGCCGCAGCCGTGCAGTCTCAGCCGCTTCGTCGGCAGCGCGGCCGGGCTGCCCCAGATGGACAAATGCAGCCCGGAGGTTGGCGTGAGCGAGGACATCCCGAGGAAACATTTCTAAGAAACGAAGTACAGAAGAATATTCTTTCTCCCAGTCGCCAGTCACCCAGGCGTTATAGTCGATTTCGATATTCAACCGGTCTTTCGCGGTTAACCGATCGCGGAGTTGGTACGCGCGTGTGTACGAAGCCTCTGACAACTCGGTGTTACCGAGGAAAAGGGAGGCTGCACCCATCCGCCAATAGCCTAAGGCAAAGTTTGGATCTAGTTCGACAGCTCGCTGATAAAGTTTGAGCGCTCCCTCAGCGTCACCGGCGAGGTATGGCTTGTTCCCTTGAGTGGCGGCCTGTAGAGCCTCGATGGAAGCGCTGAGCGCTTTTTCCAGCGGCTGATTGAATCGCGCCAACGAAGCTGAGGGCTCTCCGAGCTTCGAGCGAAGGTGTGCCGCCGCGACTCCCAAGTCGTGGATGACTTCGTTCCTGCTACTGATATCCATCTGCTCTTCGGCCAAGGTTGCTCCTGAAACGCAGTCGAGTGCCCTCATTTCCAGGCGATATCGGTTACCGGCGTCGGCGATGGAATCAGAGATCACCATTCTGCTGTTGGTGTTCCGACAAATCTGGCCAGCGATCTCTGGGATGATCTTCGTGCCCAGTGAGAGTTTCAGTTGCCCCAAGGCGGCGGACGTTTTGTCCAACCCCAGCAGGTTTAAGTACGGCGTCTGCGCCATTGCATACCGCAATGCAGCGTTAAGGGCTTCGTCGAAAACAGGGTCGTTGGTTCGGTTGTCGACGTCGGCCAGCAGGATCGTGTCCGTCGGAGCGAGAGTGATGCGATGACGGTGTACTTCGTAGCGCCAGACACCGAGCGCGATGATTGCGAGCAGTGCGCCGACTGTCAACGCCTGCCACGTTAAACGTGCCGCTGAGTTGACCTCACGCGGAACCTGGTTCTGGTCATCCAGTCGGTCCGCGGTTCCCGGGACTGGCTTCAAGTACTCGCTCGGGAGCATCGATCGATAGCCGCGTCTCCCCAAGGTCTCGATGTACCGAGGGCTGTCCGCCGAATCCCCCAGCGCGCGGCGTAGGGCTTTGATCGTCGCATTGATGCTGTGGTCGAAATCCACGACCGTATCATCCGCCCACAACCTGGTCTTGATTTCCTCCCGGGTGACAATCGTCCCTTCCCGTTCAATAAGCATCTGCAAAACCTGAAACACCTGTTCTCTGAGCAGAACCTTATTTTTAGGATCTCCATTGTTAGGATCTGTCGTCTCAGTGAAGAGCAGTTCGCCAGTGGTGAGGTCGAGTTCGAAGGCTCCGAATCGAACGCGCGATGAGGGAAGGCTGTTCATAGGGGCGGTACGCAAATACAGAACAAGAAATGTACCAACGCCACTAGGAATTGTCGAACAAACTTCATCAGAACGAAACGCATCTTCGTTTAAGAATCAACAACTTCCCGATTTCACTCCCATTTCATCGCAAGGTCACCGCCGTTCCATTTACAGCCGTTCCGCTTTTGGGATAAACAGACGAGCATCGCTGTGATTGATCCAGACGATATTGGGTTTGCGCTATGCCAAGGGACCCAACGTCCAAGATTATTGCCATCATCGACCATGACGAATTGATGCAAGACTCGCTGAGGGGCTTAGTCGAGTCGGCGGGGTTCGTGGCGCGATGCTTTGGATCGGCCGAAGAATTCCTTGGATCAGATTTGCATGGTCGCGCGGCATGCGTGATCGCTGACATCCGCATGCCGAAGATGTCTGGGTCGGAACTGCAAGCCGTCCTTAAAGAAGAGGAATGCGATATCCCCATCATCTTCATTACAGCTCAAGGAGATGCCAGGATGCGAATTCAGGCGATGAGAGAGGGTGCGGTCGAGTTTCTTACGAAACCGTTCGATCATCAACTGTTGATCAAAACGGTAAAAGCCGCCCTTGATATGTGAGCAACACAGATCGTTGCAACTGTAGGCGTGCGCCTCGAAAGGAGTGTCCTGTGGCAGATTATGCGACCGCTATGTACCCTGCGGAGAACCAGGCCGAACGTAGATTTGATCGAATTATCGGCAGTAGTGCCGCCCTGGAATCTGTGCTCGACCAAGTAGAACTGGTTGCGCCCACTGCGTCGACCGTCCTAATCGAAGGGGAAACCGGCACGGGCAAGGAACTCATCGCACATGCCATTCACAACGCCAGTCAGCGCTGCGGACGCCCCTTTATCAAGTTAAATTGCGTGGCGATTCCATTAGATCTGCTGGAGAGCGAATTGTTTGGTCATGAGAAAGGCGCCTTCACCGGGGCCGTCGCTCAGAAGATTGGCCGCTTCGAAATGGCCGACAAAGGAACGCTGTTTTTGGACGAAGTGGGGGATATCCCTCCCGCGCTGCAACCGAAGCTGCTGCGTGTACTTCAGGAGCAGGAATTTGAACGACTGGGAAGCGGCCACACGCACAAAGTGGATGTCCGGCTGATTGCCGCAACCAATCGGGATTTGTTCAAGATGATCGCTCGCAGCCAATTTCGGAGTGATTTGTACTATCGTCTGAACGTCTTCCCCATCTTTCTGCCGGCATTAAGAGAGCGCCGAGAAGACATCCCCTCGCTTGTCACGCATTTCGTGAGGCTGTTTACCCGTCGTATGGGAAAGCCGGTGGAATCGATTCCTCCAGAAACCATGGCTGCCTTCCAGTGTTACTCCTGGCCAGGAAACATTCGCGAGTTGCAGAATTTGGTGGAGCGCGCCGTTATCCTTTCTCGGGATGGCACGCTCCCAAACCCTTTGCACAAAAGGCGACTGGAGGTTGTGCCCCCGATTCAACGTTCCTTCCCTGCTTATCCATCATCGATGACCTTGGCAGATTCGGATCGTTCCCTGATCGTTGACACGCTAGAGCGGGTAGGCTGGATTGTTGGTGGACCTCGCGGCGCAGCGGCCAAACTGGGACTGAAGCGAACCACCCTGCTGGCCAAGATGAGAAGGCTCGAGATCGTTCGACCTATCAATCAGGAAGAAACAGAGGTGCTTGCTCTGGCCCCGGTTGGCATTAGAGAAGACGTTCGTCTTTGAAGCATTTTTTAAGAAGCATTTTTTAAATTCAGCTGTTTTTTAAACTGTCAGATTGACCAAGGGTCAGTTGGGCGTGCGGCCAATTGCGTTTAGCAACTCATCGTTGGCTTGCACGAGGTCAAGCTGCGACTGCAGTAACAGAGCCTTGGCATCATACTGTTGGGCGGTTGCGTTAGCCGCTTGCGAATTCAGGGCGGCGCCTTGCAAAAGCCTCTGCTGCATGACGCGGTTCGACTCTTCGCGCAGAGCCACGATTTCTTCGGACACCTTTAACATCTGCTGCGTGCGATCGAGTTTGTTGTATGCAGTTTCAACTTCAAGTTCCACCTCATCCGTGAGTTTCGCGAGGTTCTCTTTCGCTTGAGATAGCTGCGCCTGACGTTCGTGAGTTACGGCCCTCTTGCGGCCCGAGTCGAACACGTCATAGCCGAAGTGGACGCCAAAAGTGCCGAAGTTGCGCGCCAGGAACGGCACATTTTCCTGGTAGCTGTAGCGAGCGAATACCTCGACATCGGGAAGCCACATATCGGTCTTCGCCAAACTGACTGCAGCCTCCGCTTTCTGCGCCTCGGCGCGAGCCGCAAGAATCTCCGGATGCGACGCTATTGCAGCGCTGACACATTCTGCACGAAGACAAGTCTGCTGAAATTCAGGAACTGAAGAATCGAGATCCAAGGAAGTGTTGAGCGGCAGCCCTGTCAGGTCGTTGAGCTTCAGCTTTAGATCTGACAGTTGGAGGTCGGTAGTCAATATTTCTTGTTTAGCTTGCAGCGATTGCGCGCGGCTGTCGATCAAGTCTTGTTCCAGCGTGCTGCCGAACTTCACCTGCTCCACGCGCTCGCGCTGAAGATCCTCAGAGGCTTTTATTCTCGCCTCGGTGGCGCTACGATGCGCCTGAGCAATGAGGATCCTGTAATAAATCTGATGGACCGCGAGTGCCACGTCGTTTCCGGTAAGTTGTGCCTTTGCGCGCGAGGCAACCAAATCCGCTTCGGCTAGATCGTTCTCGCGCCTGATCTTGAGCAGAGTCGTCAGTGGCTGGGTGATCTGAGTTCCACTCGTTATAAAGTTTTCGCCGCCTTGATTGATGATCGCGTTCGCAGACGGAATGGGCGTTCCTCCGACAACGCCGAGGCTACCGGCCTTAATTTGAATCAATTCGGTATCGGTCGCGTGCATAAAGGTGCTGTCATTTCGTATTGATGGAAAATACGAACTCTTTGCGGCTTCCTTAGCGTGCTGCTTCGCCTCGACTCCGTAGCCAGCGATGCGAATGTTGTGATTGTGGCTTAGGGCCAACTGAACGGCCTCATGCAGGGTGATGGGGCGCGGGGGTAGAGTATTGCCTGTGTCCTGGGCTTCTGCAGGGCAGTGCAAGAATGTGGTCACGAGCAGCAGCGCCGTCGCTAGCACGACGGGTAGCGCCGTTCGCAAAAAGATTGCGGCATTTCGTTTCATTGTTTGGACCTCTTCGCGGAGACTGGCGCGGGCTGTTGCGCGCTCAGATCGCCGTAATCCAATGGCGAGCGGCGCAGCAGCGCGACAAAGATCAATGCGCATGCACAACTCCAGGCAATCAATAAGAATCCGTCGTTGATGCTCAAGCTGTAGGCTTGCAGACGCAGACGGGCCGCCATCAACTCGATGGCGCGCGTTCCCGCAGCGGTCATGCTGGACGATTTGTCGTAAAGGCCCGCGGTCATGGCGTGAACATTCTGACCAGTGATCCAATCCCCTCCACCGACGTGAAGTCCCAAGAGGTTCGAGTGCAGCTTTTCACGCTGTGCGACAAAGTGGCCCATGTAAATGGCGCCTGCGGTGCCACCGAATATACGGATGACGTGAAAGAAAGCTGAAAAGGTCAGGACCCACTCGCCTTTTGCCAAGGCCCCCGCGAAAATTGCTTGCAGCACGATGCAACCGACCAGTCCGATGAAAGCGAATGCTTGCCCGACGCCGGTCAGCAACTCGGTGCGATGGAAGTTCTCCGCCGCCCATGTGCTGCTGTACTGAGAATTCAACCAGGCAGCATAGGCAGTACAAGCAAGGCCGCTGGCGAGAAGCAGACGGGGATCAAATTTTCGTAGCAACAAGAGTGCTGCCGTGAAGGCTAGAGGAATGAGTGGGATAGCGCTCCAGATAATCGCAGGTCCAATCTGGTCGGACTCAAACCCGCGGATCGCGAGCGCCTGCGGCACCAGAATGATAGTTGTGCAAAGAGTGAAACGGAACCAGAAGAGCAGCGTCCCCAGAAGCACGGTGTTCCACTTCAGCAGATAAGGCAGCGCCACCAGAGGATTCGGACCGCGAAGCCTGCGAACCAGCGCGCACAGCAGGAAGAATGTCCCGCACGCGAACAATGCGTTGAACATTCCAGAGCGCCACCAGTCGAGTCTCTCCCCCTGTTCCAATGCGGCCAGCAGCATCGCGAGGCCTGCGCTAGCGAACAAAAATCCAGCGAAGCTCGGCTCCGGCCCCGATTTCTTCGCCGCGTTGGCCTTAGGTATCCCGTAATAAACACAAATCATCATGAGGGGCGTGATGAGCGCGGAATTCCAAAACATCCAATTCGAAGAAAGATGATCTCTGTACCAGCCATAGAGCGAGGGTGCGACATTTACTGCACCGTCGACGAAGACCGCATACAAGGCGATCGTGAACGGAAGGTATCGCAGCGGAATGTTGCGAAGCGCAAACGTAAGCGTCAGGGGATAGAACGTGCCAGAAGTCAGACCAGCCAACAGCACCATCGCAATCACCAAGCTGTAACTGTGGACCAAAGGGAGAAAGATCATCAGCATGGTGAAGAGCGCGGCGGCGGAGAGCAAGATGCGCCGCGGTCCCATCAAACCGCCGAGATATACGGTGAATGGGCCAATAAACATGAGGCCGATATCGAAGGCACTGCCGACCCATGCGCTCTCGTCGTAGCCAAATCCGTGGAGGCCCCTGAAATCTGCCAAGCCAAGGGAGATCATGCGACTGGTAAGCGTGACGACTCCTGCGCCAGTTACCACGCCGAGAATTCCCAGCAGCGGCCTAGTCGACACCTCCGACGGTATTGCGGCGGCGGCACCGCGCGCAATCTGTATCGGGGACGGGAGAACTGTGACGCTCGTGGCTGCCATAGGTTCTAGCTCACTGTCTCGTGCGCACGGTTGCAATCACCGAAATTCCGGGCCGCAGTTTGGCCGCGAAGGCGGAATCCTCGATTGCGATCTTGACCGGAACGCGTTGCACGACTTTTGTGAAGTTGCCGGTTGCGTTGTCAGGGGGAAGCAGAGCGAACTGTGATCCGCTGGCGGGCGCTATCTCGACCACTTTGCCACGAAAGACTTGCCCGGGATATTCGTCGATGCGAAGTTCGGCGGGGTCACCGACTTTCACGTTGGTCAACTGCGTTTCTCGGAAATTCGCCTGCACCCATTTTGTAAGAGCGACGAACGAGATCACCTGCGTTCCGGGAGAGACAAGTTGTCCCGGCCGAACTTGACGTTCGCCGACGATCCCGTCGGCTGGAGCATAGATTTTTGTGTAACCAATGTTGACCGAAGTTGCCGCGAGGTTCGCTTGCTTCGCGCGCAGATCGGCTTGAAGCTGCGTCGCCTGCGATTCGACCACGGATTTGTTGCGGCGCTCGACTTCTGCAGCGAGTTCGCTGCTGCGTAGCATGGCGTGCGCCTGATTGAGATCAGCATCACGGCTGGCAAACTGGGCGGAGAGGTTTCCTTCGGCAGCGACTGCGGCCTCCAGGGTCTGCGCAGTCGTCGAGTGCGTCTGATAAAGCCCTTCCTGGCGTTTACGCTCAGAGCGCGCACGAGTCAACTCTGCCTGAACTGCATCTTTGCCAGCCTCGGCTGCTGCAACCTGTGCCTTCGCCTGGTCGATACCGGCCATCGCCCTCGCAATGCGCGAATCTTGTAACTCACGCTGGCGAAGGTTTTCCTCAATTCCCGCACGCGCAGCTGCAACTGCAGCGTTGGCTTGATCCACCTGGGCCTGATAATCATCGTCCTGCAACTCGACGAGGAGATCGCCCTTATGAACCTGTTGGTAGTCCGCCACATTCACTGCGCGCACAATACCCACCACCTTAGTACTGAGCGGAGTTACGTCGCCGCGAACGTAAGCGTCATCTGTTGCCTGTTCGGCCTGGCCACCTTCCCACGCGTTCCAGTTGCGCGTGATGGTGATCAAAATCGCGAGCGCGAGAATCACCACCAGGAATGGCGTTACGTAACTCTGCCACTTCGCACCGGTAGCAGACGCCTCATCCGGATGGCTCTTCGGCGGCACTGATTGCGGCGCGGGTGTCGTGGTTCCAGAGGACACTGGCGAGCTGGACATTAGATTTTGCTCCTTAAATGGCGTGGGATCTCGAAGCAGAAGAGTTCCCACGACGGAGCTCAAGCAACTGTATTTCCAATCGCGACCCACACCGTTAGTCAGCGCAAGTCTCGCAAATTGGCGTTTACTACGCGCAGTCGATGACGAGTCTATCTTCGCAGTGACAAGCGGTGACACGTCCTGCTTGACACTTGACACCGCCAGCGACACTCAACTTCGGAACAAATAATTTCCGGAACCTCAGCCGACTCAATGTTTCTCGACGACAACCAGGCGATCGAACGGCGGCTCTCGAATTCCCTGGTGTTTGTGTCTCCAGCTATATGCCCGGTGGGATTTGATTCTGCGGGAGAGAAAAATTCGCAGCCGGGCGCGAGCGAGAGCGAAATCGACGCGATGTTAGAGGAGCGCAGTACCTGTAGGTCCCGGTTAGGGAGTCGCGGTGTATAAAACCGAAGTCAGATTAGCTGGGAAAACGATGTCATCCTATTGACGTTCGCATTGCTGTCACTGTCATGACACCGATTCTTTCTCACTCGCTCCTTGTTGGTCGAGCCTGCGTAGAGAGAATCGCCGCGTAAACCCGGCCGTCAGCCCGCGCTTTCACACGAAGCGACGACTGAGGATTGTAGTTCGCGATGGCAGTGAGCTTGCTTATCTCTGAGCGGCGTGCTGGAACGCTTGCCGCACTTGCAGTTCCCCTTCGAGCCATCTCGACCTCGCAAGGTAAGGAGAACACAAATGCTTAAAGGATTTAATTATCCCCTAACTCCAAAAGGCAAATCGACGCTCAACCCGCCTCCGCCGTGGTATTACTCTTCCGACTTTCTCAACATTGAATTTTGGTCGGAGCCCTCCGCCGTGGCGGCGATCTTGCCTCCCGGACTCGACCCCGATCGCTCCACAAATGGTCATGCCAACGCTTGTTTCTACGATTGGCAGTTCACTGGCAACGACGACGAATATCTTGACCCGGCTCGTTATCAGTATCGTGAGTTTTTCCTACTCGTAGATGCTCTATTCCAAGGTACGCCGGTCTCTTACTGCCCATATATTTTCGTCGATAACGACGCGGCGATTGCCCGCGGTTGGACGCAGGGCTATCCCAAGCGACTCGGTCAGGTTTTCCAGACCAGGTATTACGCCGCGACGGGAAAGGCGGGGCCAGCCCTCGCTCCCGGATCCAAGTTTGCTGGCTCTGTCACGTCGAGCGGACAACGGCTGGCGGAAGCGATTGTCACGTTGAGAGAACCGGTAACGGACCTGTCGCTAGTGAAACAGAGGCCTGTAGTCAATCTGCTCCACACTCCGCGTCTCGCAGCTGACAAGCAAGACCATCCAGCCATCCACGAACTGGTCGAGAACATTCCTCACGATGTGAAGATCGAGCAAGCCTGGATCGGCGAAGGCTCTTTGACGCTACCGATTTGCAGAAACGAAGAAATCTCCGACCTCGCACCCGTCCGTTGTGGAAGAGGAATGCGGGCTTCTCTGGCTTACGTCGTCGATGATTTGAAAACACTGAAGGATTTGAGAAGATAGCTCTTGGAAGGATCCACAATGGCAAAGAAAGTGGCTGAGTTGTTGGTAGATGTCTTGGTCGGAGCGGGTGTTAAACGAATTTACGGTGTTCCAGGCGATTCGTTGAATGGCATCACCGATTCGATTCGCACTCGCGACAACATCGAATGGGTCGGCATGCGCAATGAAGAAGCCGGCGCATTCGCCGCCGGTGCAGAGGCACATCTCACCGGCAAACTGGCCGTATGCGCCGGAAGCTGCGGGCCGGGAAACATGCACTTGATCAACGGCCTCTACGACTGTCAGCGCAGCCGCGTCCCGGTATTGGCCATCGCGGCGCAAGTTCCGAGCGCGGAAATCGGAAGTGGATACTTCCAGGAAACCCATCCGGAACATATCTTCGGGCAGTGCAGCCACTATTGCGAACTGATCTCACAGCCCGAGCAGATGCCGCGTGTGCTTGAGATTGCGATCCAGACTGCGATTTCTCGGCGTGGCGTTGCAGTCGTTGTAATCCCGGGGGATGTAGCGTTGCGAGATGCGGTCGAGCAACATCCGCGCTTGGTTTTTGCCGAGCCGCGACCGACAGTATGCCCGTCCGATGACGAACTGAACGAACTGGCGGAAGTTCTGAATCGCTCAAAGAAGACAACCATCTTTGGGGGCGCCGGATGCGCCAAAGCTCACGATGAACTGGTCGCGCTCGCTGGCAAATTGCAGGCTCCCATAGTTCACGCGTACCGAGGCAAGGAGTTCATCGAGTATGACAATCCGTTCGATGTAGGCATGACCGGCCTGCTCGGATTCTCATCCGGCTATCACGCCATGATGAGCTGCGATACGCTGCTGATGATCGGCACTGATTTTCCCTATCAGCAGTTCTTTCCGAAGAATGCAACCATCGTGCAGATCGATCTTCGCGGCGAGCAGATTGGACGGCGCAGCAAAGTGGATTATGGATTTGTGGGAGACACCAAAGCTACGCTGCGAGCGTTGTTGCCACGGCTCGAGCAGAATCAATATCAAGACCATCTGAAAGAATCTCTGGAGCACTATCGCAAGGCACGGCAGGGCCTGGACAAGCTGGCCAGCGGCGATCCGAGCGAAAAACTTATTCATCCTCAATATGTCGCGAGCGTGATCGATCGCCTTGCATCCGACGATGCGGTCTTCACCTTCGACGTCGGAACGCCAGTCATTTGGGCCGCGCGTTATCTCCGTATGAATGGCAAGCGCCGGCTAATCGGTTCTCTCAACCACGGCTCGATGGCCAACGCATTACCACAAGCCATTGGCGCCCAAGTCAGCCATCCGCGCCGGCAGGTGATCTCCATGTCCGGCGATGGCGGCTTGGCGATGCTCATGGGCGAACTGCTTACGTTGCGGCAGCACGATCTGCCGGTGAAGGTCGTCGTTTTCAAGAATGATGCGCTAGCCTTTGTGGAACTGGAGATGAAGGCCAACGGCTTTCTTGATTTTGCGACCACTCTTAAGAATCCCGATTTTACAAAGATTGCAGAGGGCGCAGGCTTCCTAGGACTGAAAGCCCAAACTCCAGAAGAAGTGGAACCGGCGATCGCTGAGGCTCTCAAACATGATGGCCCAGCATTGGTCGAGGTTCAGGTTTCACGCCAGGAACTTTCGATGCCTCCGACGATCACCTACGAGCAAGTCAGGGGCTTTGGCATCTTCATGCTGAAGGCCGTTCTTAGCGGACGCGGCAATGAAATCATCGATCTCGCAAAAGTGAACCTGCTTCGCTAGCGGATTAGGGGAAGAGTGAGAAGGACGGAGCTGGCATGTGTTTCCAGCGAAGCCTGATAAAAAGCGCCGGTGTGGCTATCGGAGAGCAATCATCGGTCGCTGGTTTATTTTATCGGGGATAGTCTCGATAAAAAATCCATCTCCAACTCGCCTTCGTAGGTTTCGGCGCCGATCTTCAATGCTTCCGCGACGCGCGCTTGCGTCACCTCGCTAGCGACACTCAAATCGGACTCATGGGCTTCCGTCAGAAGTCCCTCTGCCATGGAACTAAATGCTCCAGTATCCACTGCCACCTTGGCGTGAGCGATAGCATGCGCAGGAAACGAGGCGATGCGGTGAGCTAGTTTCTCGACAAAAGGTGTTAGCTCATCCGCTGGCAACGCTCGATTGATATAGCCGTAACGCTCCGCCATCTCCGCCGAGAAATCGCTACATCCCAGGAGCACCTCCAAGGCGCGTCCCCGTCCCATCAACCGTGGGAGTCTCTGCGTTGAGCCCCCACCCGGAACCAGCCCAATCGCCACTTCTGGTTGGCCAAAGATCGCTTTGCCAATGGCAGCAAAACACATGTCCATGGCCAGCGCGATCTCACTGCCTCCGCCCCGGGCCCGTCCCTCGACTTTGGCGATAGTCGCCTTGGGCATGTTCCTGAATCGTTCGCCGATCGTCTGTGTGAGGCGAAAGCTGGGTGTATGCGAAACCACCTTGGAAGCAGCTCCAACGCGTCCCAAACCAGAGTGAGCTATAAAGAAATCTGGAAGCGCGCTCTGCATGACCACAACTCGTACGCTCTCGTCAGCCTCGAGTTCCTTGCCGAGTCTGTCAAATTCCTGCGACAGGACTTCATCAAGAAGATTGATCGGCGGATGATTGATGCTGGCGAATGCCACTCCAGAATCAAACCTGAACTGGAAATATTTGTAATCAGAATATGGCAAGGGACTAGCTCCGTTTCGGTTCCTCGTCTACATGTTTTCTCAGTCGTTCTGCACGGGGTTGGTCAGCACACCGATTTTTTCTATTTCCACTTCGAAGATATCGCCGGGCTGCATGAAAACGGGTGGCTTACGCGCCACGCCGACGCCACCCGGCGTGCCAGTGACAATCACATCGCCGCGCTCCAGGCTCATCGCGACGCTGATCATTTCGATCAGCGCCGGTACGCTAAAGATAAGCAGGTCGGTGCGCGAATCTTGCATAACGCGGCCGTTCAAACGGCCCTGAATACGCAATCCGCCAGCTCCGGGCGGCACGCCGTCCGGCGTCACCAGCCACGGGCCAAACGATCCGGTGCCGTCGAAGTTCTTGCCCATCGTCCACTGCGGAGTGCGAAGCTGAAAATCACGCAAAGTCGCGTCGTTGAACAGGGAGTAACCTGCCACATGATCGAGGGCGTTATCCCGAGGGACGCGGCGCCCCGGCTTGCCGATCACCACGGCGAGTTCGGCTTCATAGTCGAGCGCAGTTGATTCGCGGGGTCGCCGGATCGGCTCTTGATGAGCGATCAGACTCGACGGGAAGCGGGCGAAGATTTCCGGATACTCCGGCTTTTTCAGCCCGCTCTCCGCCAGGTGATCATCGTAGTTGAGCCCGACGCACAGAATTTTTGGCGGCGCAGGCACTGGCGGCAGCAACCTCACAGCGTTTAGGTCGATTGCCGGCGATTGCCCGAGGGCTCTGCCGACACGCAAAAGGTCTGCGCCTTGAGCGATCAGCTCGGGTAGAGTACCCGGAAATCCACCCTCTGGCAGCGAGAGGCCGTGCCATCCCGAGCCTTCATCCGCGGCAATTCCGGGGACTCCATGTGCTTCAAAATTGGCGATGCGCATAGATGGTCCTTTAGTCCGCCTGCGGACGACTCAACTCCTCAAGTGCGTAAATGAATGACTCATACACTTTGCCTGTAGTCTGCCGCATACCCAACTCGCAAGTCCGATTTGCAGACACGAAGCAGGTGTCGTCCCCGGAGCTTTGGATTTGTACCATCGTGTCGCGCGTGGCGGAGTGAACCAACTCGGGATGCAGGAGGCCGCGGTCGCCGGCAGTTCCGCAACAAGTGGTGCCCAAAGGAATTTCGGCGCTGTTCGCTAGGGCACTAGCGATTTCCAGGAGAGCATCACTGAGGCCGAGGTGCGTCGTCGAACAAGTGGGATGAACCAGAATTTTTGGAATCGTTTTCTGAATTCGCAATGAGGGCAGAAGCTCTTTGCACCAGGCGATTGAATCGATGATGGTGATAAGTTTCAGTTGATTCTTCCTGTCGTCATCGAGATGCTCTAAGATGTCGTCTTTGAGGCCGAGCGTGCACGAGGCCGCGTCCACCACCACCGGCAATTTTCCTCCGTCACTCCACCGCCACAGCCCATCGCTCATTTGTTCGGACATCCACGTCTGCCCGCGCTTGTAGCCCTTCGAACTCCACGGCGTCGAGCAGCAAAGGCCCTTCACGTCATCGGGAATCCAAAGAGGCTTGCCCGCGCGTTCAGAAAGAGCCACGAACGTTTCAGGAAGAGCTGGCGATGCGGGCTTAGTGTTGTCCCGGCCAAAGATGCGATTGATGCACGCGGGGAAATACGCGGCTGCCGCGCCTTGGCGTCTAGTACGCGGAAGATCAGCGGGAGCAGCGTGAGGCATGGGGCCAGCTACAGTTGGAACCAGATCCTTGCTGATCAATGCTGCGAGCCACATCCGTCAAAGCCTCAAGCAGATGGGGGCTGGTTATTGTTTGCACAGCGTCGGCCGCTCCAACACCACGACGTGCCAACTTCTCTACCTCGGCCCATTTTTTTGCCACATCGAGCGCAACGTCCTCGGCCCCGGCGGAGTGCTGCATCTTCCTGAAGTGTTTGATCAGGGCTCCTGTGTTGATTCCGATCGGACAGACATCCGCGCACGTACCGTCGCCCGCGCACATCTCGATCGCGTCATATTCGTACTCATGCTGCAGTTGTGTGAGCACCTTGGACCATTCGGGCTGCCGTGACATCTCCCGACGAAGAACGATGCGTTGTCTCGGCGTCACCGTCACATTACGGCTTGGACACACCGGTTCGCAGAAGCCGCACTCAATGCAATGAGAAGCGGAATGAACGTCTTCTATCGCTGGAGTGGTTTTGAGATTCTTCAGGTGAATCATCGGATCGTGGCTCAGCAAGACATTGGGAGCCAGGATTCCGTGCGGATCGAGGAGCTGTTTTGCACGCCACATCAAGTCCGTGAGTTTGTCGCCCCATTCGCGCCGGACAAAGGGAGCCATGTTGATTCCTGTTCCATGCTCCGCCTTCAAAGAGCCATCATATTTATCGACCACCAACGCAACCAGATCACGCATGAAACCGTCGTACTGCTTGCGGCTGGCGTCTTCGCTGAGTTGGGCAATCATCACGAAATGCAGATTTCCGTAAGCGGCGTGCCCCGCGGCCGAAGGTTCATATCCGTGTTTGGCAAGAAGACCGAGCAAGTCACGAGTCGCATTCGCAAGTTCTGCAGGCGGAAAACAAACGTCTTCAATGATTAGGTTTGTGCCTTGCGGACGCATTTCACCGACAATGCCGAGAAGACCATCACGAATATGCCATGCCAGTTCAATGGCTTCAGATTCGCGAACGAATTCCAACGGCTGCAACATTTTCACATCGCGTAGAGAGTCCTCAATCCTTTTCTCGATAGCAGAAAGTTCTTGCTCGCTATCAAAACCGAATTCAACCAGCAGCGCCGCATTCTTCGGATCGAGATCTTTCCAATACTTCGGTGTGCCTTTCATCAATTTAGAGGCTGCGGTTAGGGATGACGCGACCATAAGCTCGACCGCCTGCGCCCCCAGTTCGACCAGCTTTGCGACCTGCTCGACTGCCGCGTCGATGGTTTCGAATGGCAGCCATGCCACCGTCGTTTTTGCGGGAAGATGATAGGTCTTGTAGACGGCCTCGGCCACGAAGCCGAGCGTGCCCTCTGAACCGACCATCAGGCGGCGCAGGATTTCTACTGGTGTTTCACCGTCAAGAAACGCATGCATGGCATATCCACAGGTGTTACGGATGCCATATTTCCTGACAATTCTGGCCGAGAGTTCCTTATCTGCAAGAATCTCCTCGCGGATCTTCAACAGTCCCGCCGTCATTTCCGGCTCGGAAGCCGCAAAGCTTTCTTCAACGCGCGGGTCTTCGGTATCGATTATCGTACCCGTAGTGAGAACGATCTTCATCGCCACGATCGAATGGTACGAATCGATCGCTGGTCGGCAACGCATACCTCCCGCATTGTTGGCCAGTACGCCACCGATGGTTGCGGCGTTATAGCTGGCAGGATCGGGTCCCATTCGGCGACCATAGGGCTTCAACACTTCGTTGATCCGTCCAAGTGTTGTTCCAACATTGCAACGAATGCGCTCCCCGTTTTCCTCGACTTTCCAGCCGCTCCAGTGTTGTCTTACATCGATCAGGATGTCGTCGCCTTGCGATTGGCCATTCAAGCTGGTCCCGCCCGCCCGGAAGGTTGCGCGGCGATCTTTGCGAATGCAATATCGAAAAATGGACGCAACGTGATCGATGTTCTTTGGTTGCGCGATCACTTTCGGGATATATCGATAGGGGCTGGCATCCGATGCATAGCGCACCAGGTCGCTGATTCGATGCCGTACAACATCCTCGCCCAGCATCTCGATCAGTTCTCTCTTAAGCTCTTCCGGAGTTCCCCCAAACAGCTCTTCGTCTACAGCATCCGAGCAGGGTGGCACATCCGGACGGCCGATGCGTTTGGGGTCAGCTGACAGGAACTTAGCCATGATCTTCTCCTATTGGTGTCCCACGGATTGCATGATCTGCCCCATCTCCATCGCATTGCTTGAGGGAATTTCTTGCAGTGATATGGCCAGCTGATCGGTCGGGACTCCGGTTAGGTCCTGGAACATTGACCACAGTTGCTTCAACATCTCCGTCTTGTCGGCGTCGGTGTGGCCGCTCCGCAAGACACAGTTCAGCGCGACTGTAGAAGCCGCTTTACCCGCCGCGAATCCCGAACCCTTTGGGTACGACAGGAAAACCACGCGAACGAAATTGTTGGGGACTTTCATCACCGTGGTGTGTATCCGCGTGATTTCCTGCGCGATCTTCGCCTTCTTCTCGTCGGACACGAATCCGTCTTCGGTGATCGCGGTATATAGCGGCATTCGCGGTTAGGCTCCTAAGTTGGCGTCTGGAACAAAGATCAATTTCCTGTTCACAAACTCTTCAACGCCAAGGCTGGAGAGTTCCTTTCCGTACCCAGAGCGCTTAACGCCTCCGAAGGGCAACTCCGGAAGGCTGACGTCGGGGTAGTTAATGAAAACCATGCCCGTTTCCATACGACTTGCCACCCTCTTGGCTCTTTCGATATCTAAGCTGTAGACAGATCCGCCGAGGCCGAATGGCGAATCGTTGGCGATCGCAATCGCTTCCTCTTCATCTTTCACTTGAAAAACGAGCGCGGCCGGCCCAAAGAATTCCTGCTTATAGGCGGGATTGTCGGAGGTCACATTCGTCAAAATCGTCGGCTCCAGAAAAGCTCCGACTTCGCCAGCTCGACGGCCGCCCAGTGCTATCTGCGCGCCGTGACTCACAGCCTCCTGAATCTGCCGCAGGATGAGCTGCAGAGCTGCATCGGAAGAGACCGGTCCCAGGGTTACCGTTTCATCGAGCGGGTCTCCGAGCTTCAGTTTCTTCGCTGCGGCGATAAAGCGCGGAAGGAATCTGTCCCACATCGATTTCACTACGATGAATCTCTTCGCTCCGATGCAGGTCTGGCCGTTGTTTCCGAACCTGCCGAGGATAGCCATCTCGACCGTATGGTCGAGATCGGCATCGTCCAAAACGATGAACGCGTCACTTCCGCCGAGTTCCATCGTCGCTTTCTTCAGATTTTTCCCCGCGCGTGATGCTAATGCCTCTCCCGCTCGCTCGGAACCGGTAAGAGCGATTCCTTTTACCCGCGAGTCGTCGATCAGAGCTCCAGCTTGATCGTTGCTTAGGAACAAATTGGTGTAGACGCCTTCGGGTACACCAGCCCTCTGAAGAACCTGTTCGAAGGCCAACGCACATTGGGGAATCCCGGGTGCGTGCTTGAGAAGTATCACGTTGCCGGACATCAGATGAGGGCCGACAAAGCGAGCCAACTGATAATACGGATAGTTCCAAGGCTGAATGCTGAGCAGGACGCCAAAGGGCGAGTATTCGAGTCGAGCGTCCCCCATTGCAGAGTCGAGCTTCTTCGGTGCGAGAAAACCTTCAGCCTTATCCGCGAAATATTGCAGGATGGAAGCGCTTAGTTCCACTTCGCCTCGGCTCTCGGCAATTCTTTTCCCCATTTCCAACGTGGCGAGGCGGGCGAGTTCTTCCTTCTGTTCAAGAAGAATCTGAGCGGCGTTGCCAATAACTTTCGAGCGCTCGCTGAACGGACGATCAGCCCAGGCGCGAAATGCATTGTCCGCTTTTGCCAGGGCGCTCCACATCTGCTCGTCGGTGTGCTCTGGAAATGTTTTGAGTACTCCTCCCGTCGCTGGGTTCACGCTGCGATATGGCACACCTGGCTCCTTATTTTTTCCAAAGCAAGCGGCGTGCCAAGTCGGTGATGTACCGGAGGGATTGGTAAATGATTGAATTGATAGGGCAGAGAAAACCAACTAGAGAAGGGCTTTGTTAGCAAACCAAGAATATCTGTCAGTGTCAATAACGCGTCACTCTCATTGGACACACGATTGACGGAGCATCCGAAGACTCACTCGGAAATCCTCAGCTACATCACAAGCGAAGGAGCGGCCTTCCTCCGAGCACTGCATCGATGTTATCCAACGCCAACATTCCCATGGCCGTTCGCGTCTCGATCGTGGCTGCACCTATGTGAGGAAGCAGGAATGTATTCTTCAATGACAAATATCCCGGATTGAGATTTGGCTCTCCCTCATAGGTGTCCAAGCCCACGGCTGCGACTTGGCCACTTTTGAGGGCGGCAATCAGATCCTCATCGACAACCATGCCACCTCTGGCAGCGTTCACGACAATTGCGCCACGCGGCAAGCATGAAATTGCTTTCGCGTCGAGGAAATGATGGGTCTCCTTCGTTTCGGGCGCGTTGATGCTCAAGAATGAGATGACACTGAGCAAATCATAAAAGTTATCGTGAAATATCGCGTCCGCTTCGGTTTCGGGAGACAAACGATGAGGGTCATGGTAATGGATTTTCATCCCAAATCCGCGAGCGCGTTTTGCAACGGCTTGGATCGTAGCACTTTCGCCTTCCATTCGTCCACGCCCACCCACCTTGTTTTCGGTGTAAGATTGACCCAAGCGAAGCTGTCCGCAAAGTTAATCTAAATCAGCAGCAAAAAGGCCCAATTCCGATTGGGCCTTTATCTTTTTGAGGAGAAAACTAATGAGCACTCAGACCACGATCAGCCGCAAGAAAAACATTCTTCACACCAAAGGTAGCAAGGCTCGTGTCCATATCGGGACTCGGCATGCCACCGTCAGTGTGAGCATTCCCATCAACAAACTCGTGCGAGCGTTGGTTAAACGTCATTATGTGAAACCGATCTAGCGCAATATCCGCTTGCTGGCCGCTGGTCCTTCTCGATCAGCGGCCAGCGATATAAAAGCACATTGACAGAGGGCTTATTCTTAAAGGCGCTCGGAGGAGGACGCCGACGATGGCTCGCACACGAGGTAATTCGGATCAAGAGGCAGGCTTACGAAAGCTGCTGTCAGCCCTTGGCACAGTTCGCAAATTCGCGAACGTGCGCTATCAGACGGTCCTCGCACCGACTGAACTTCTAGTGAGGCTCGACCTGCCTGACTTCCCGATCATTAGCATCGGACGTCGCGCTGGATTTAAGATTCCAGACATTAGCACCTATGAAGGAAAGGCACCTCCCGACAGCTTGATGCCTCCACCCGACGGCAGGACGCCGTTCGATGCATGTCTCTTTGGTGACATGCACGTGAGGAAGCAGGGTAGCGGCGCAGCTAGCTCGTCTCCTTACAACAATCTCGCGTGGGAATCAGACTGACCACACGTCCGTGAAGTACCGTCCGCCCGGTGGCCGCGCTATGGTTACGGCTACCCAAAAACGGCTACCTAAAGTGCCTTTAGGAATGCCAGTGTCATTGGGAAAACTCAGAGCCAGTCTCGGACGGCTCTTTAGACAAAGTGTTTTAGCTCGTATTTATTGGGGTTCAGAAATCTGGCGGAGAGAGTGGGATTCGAACCCACGTTACCCTTTCGAGTAAACACGCTTTCCAAGCGTGCGCCTTCAGCCACTCGGCCATCTCTCCCGCGCTGCACAAAAACAATTGTATCGATTCTAACAGTGTGGCGGATGGGCCGCGAACTCCCTATCGTTCCACCGGCGCGGCCTCAATCGGCAAGTACTCAGTCAGCTTCCTCAGCCTTGTGCAACTGCTGCGCCAAATAATTCTCGTACGTCATCTCTTTGATCGCGTGCAGTTGACCTTCAAGCCAATCGATGTGATGTTCTTCGTCTTTCAGGATCTTGTCCAGCAGTTCGCGCGAACCGTTATCGCCGACTGCGACCGCAACCTTGATGCCATCGTTCAGACGTTTCACCGCCGTGTATTCGAGCTCCAGATCGTTCTGTAGTTGCTCCTTCAAAGTCTGCCCAACGTTGATCTTGAAATAATCGGTCATATTGGGAGAGCCATCGAGATACAGAATGCGCTCCATCAAAATCTCGGCATGCTGCATTTCTTCGATCGACTCCTTGCGCACCTGCTTCGCCATTCGCTGATATCCCCAGTTCTCGCACATCTCGGCGTGCAGAAAGTATTGGTTGATCGCGGTCAGCTCGGCTTTCAATACGTCGTTCAGAATGGCAATGATCTTCGGATCGCCCTTCATAGGTCGCCTCTCAACGGAAGAAAGTTATTATCTTTTCGCCTCTCAGCTCCATGGCTCCATCAAGAAAGCGATGCACCAATTGGCAATGCGAAACTGAGAATCGTTTGCGTTTGGGAATTGTACTAGAAGGATGGAATCAAGAACTGAAACAAGGTAGAAGTCAGGAGCGGGATCCCGAACCGGCTACAGCGGCGTTAGCATTTTCAGACGGAGCAGCGTGCCCGTTCGTCGGTTGGCCCGACTGCGCGGGCGTAGACGAAGCAGACTTGCTCGGACCGACGCCCTCAACCACCCGATGATTCAGGCAATAGAGAGCAAGTTCCAGACGATCGGCGACCCCCAGCTTGTCGTAAACCTTGCGCAAATAGTTCTTCACAACTTGCTCGGTGGTGCCGACTCGCAGCGCGATCTCTTTGTTCTTCATCCCTTGCGTCACGCAAGAGACAATCAGGGACTCTTTCGGCGTCAGCGATACTTTGGGCCGCGAGCCCGCCGGACGCAAACCTTGTGTGCGATACGCTTGCAACACCCAAGCCACCGAACGGCTTTCGAGCCAGGGCTCGCCTTGCGCCACCTTGCGCAGACATTCCACCAACATCTCCGGCTCGACCTCGCGCGAAACTACGCTGTGCGCTCCACGGCGGAAAAGCTCAAGCGTCATCTCCTGGTCAGGTTCTTGTAGCACGACGACCAATCGGCAGCCCGCATTCTGGCGGAGCAGATCGGAAACAGCATCCGCCGGATTCGGAGATAGCGCCGCTTCGAAGATCACGATGTCGGAAGAAAACTTTTGAATGGCCGCTACGGTCTGATCGAGGCTCTCGGCCTGGCCGACCACCCGTATGTCATCTTCGAGTGCAAATATCTTGCGCAGCCCGGCTCGAAAAATGGCTTGCGTGTCCGCCACGATAACGCGGATCGTCCCTTTACCGTCTTCGAACGGCAAGCCTTCAGTGGCCTCGACACCGATCGTAGCGCTGACCGGGTTCCCCACCGAAGTGTCCGAATTGCCGATCGACGTGCCGATCGAAGAGCTGCCCATCCGTCCTCTTTTCGCGCTTTCGTCCGTTGCGCCCTACTGGCCCGCCCGACCTTGCGCGTCCTAACTTGACCAACTACTTGCGCTCAAAACGGTATTCGTCGATGACCACGCCGACTCCGCGACGTCCGCCATCGTCAAAACTGCGCACCACTCGTCCGCGACAATCCACTTGCACATCGGCTTCCGCACCCACAACATCAGCGGGAAGAGAGAGCGTGAAATCGACGGCCGATCCAACCGGCACGTCCGCATCCATACGGAACAGAACTCCGTTGGCGGAAATGTTTTCCGTCTCAATGGTTTTTTCGATGATTGTTTTGGCTGCGCTTCCTGTACCAGCAACGCCCGACTGGCTGATCGCGGACTTCAGCGCGACTGGCAATTTGATGGGAAAGCGTGGCGCGCCCTGCACGTCCGTATAGCCCCTTCGACCGTCTACAGTTCCCTTACCGGTTTCAGCCACGTTAGCGACGACCTTCCTTCCCGCTCGTGCCGCGCACAACTCGGATTGAGCATGTGCACATTTCAGGGCCAGATTACATCCCCGCATCAGGCTTGCAAAGTTACGGAAGTCATGGAACAAAGGCGGCGAAGTGCCGGTGGTACAGGGACTTACGGGCGTATCGGGGGTGCTGTGATGGTGGCGCTGCCGCGGTCATGCCTAGGCCTTGGCATTCAGCCGTAAGCGGTCAGCATTCATCCCGTGTGGGCTGTTATGTCGGCGACAAGTTGAAGCCGATCATTATGGAACCTAAGACCTGATGGCTGACGGCTGACCGCTGAATCCTCAAAACTTAGTGACATCGGTGAAGTTAAACTCCCCAACCTTCATCGCCGGCACCACCATGTCAAACGACTCTTCTCCCGAGGCGCGCACCGGAACGCTCATCGCTTCGACATTCGACAACATCGCGATCAGGCTTTGATTGAAGCGGAAATTGCGCAAGCCGCTTTGCACTTTTCCGTTTTCTACCAGGAAAGTCCCGTCGCGCGTCATGCCCGTTACGATCTTCTCGTAAGGATCCACTTCGCGGATGTACCACAAGCGCGTAACCAGCACCCCGCGCTCGGTTGAGGCAATCATCTCTGGTACGGTTTGCGGCTTTTCCGGCGCGCCGAAAACCGCATTCATCGGCATCTCGCCGATTTCGTTCGGAAGAGGAAATCCGTGTCCCGTCGGCTCGATGGGCCCGACTTTGCCAGCGTACTCCGACCTTTTCATCTTCTGTTCTGTGGCGCGGGCGTAGACAACGCGAATGACAACTCCCTTTTCGACCAACTGCACGCGCTGCCGCTGCATGCCTTCGCCGTCGAACGGACACCCCGCTTGCAGAGGGTGCGCGACATCATCGCTGATGTTGATGTTGTCACCAAACAGTTGCGTGCCGATCCGATCGTTCAAGAACGAACGCTGGTCGAGTATGGCCACGCCGCTGTAATCCCAAAACATGAAACCGACAATATCGAGGACAGCCGACGGTTCCAGAATCACCGTGTACTTGCCCGGCAAAATCTCACGTGGACGAGAGGACTCAACCGCCTTCTGCGCCGCGATCTCCGCTAACCGCGCGGGATCGAGGTTATTCACGTCCGGCGAATTGGATTTCTGCCAGCCGGAAGAATCACCGCCCAGCATGGTGATAGAAACTTCAGCTAATGTCTGGTGATGCCAATTCGCCAGCCCGCAAGAATTGAATAGCCCCTCGCGCGATTCCGAATTCGAGTAAATGCCCGCCGTCGTCAGTTTGTGTTGATCGGCAATGGATACGATGCGCCTCACGACTTCGGCCCGCTCGGCGGGAGCGATGGCCGCAGTTTCCTCGAAAAACCGCGTGGCGCGGACACTCTGGTCCGCGAATGCGCCTCCCCGATTTGCTTCTTCCGGCGTCGGCATCGGCAGCAGATCAGGATCGGCCACTTGCACCCGAGCCAGCTTCTCCGAAGCCGTGACCGCCCGCCGCAAACTCTCGTCGTCAAACTGATTCGCGGTAGCACGCGCCGTCCTGCCGGCAAAGTTCGTGCGGATGGAAATGACAGAGTTCTCTTCTTCTACATTCTGGTGAATAACGTTGTTGGCAAAACGAGTCAGCGCGAAGCGGGAACTGTTAAAGCTCGCTTCGACTTCATCGGCAGACGAGAGCCGGCGAATGCGGTCAAAAATCTCAGCGGCTTGTTCCTTGCTCAACATTTTTCCCAGACTCTGCGTGCAGACGGCCGACTAACTCCCCTTGTATGCGGAACCGACTCGAATATTTCGAAACCGCGCCGGACTCGCGCCATGACCCGTGCCTACCACCTGCTGCGGTTGTCCCTTGCCGCAATTCGGAGTTCCCCACAGCGCCCACTCCTCGCGCGAGCAAATCGCATCCATCGAATTCCAAAATTCGGTCGTGATCCCAGAATACGAAGGATTTTTCAGCATCCGCCCCCGCTTGCCGTTCTTGATCTCCCAAGCCATCTCGCATCCGAATTGAAAGTTGTACCGCTTGTCATCAATCGACCACGATTTATTCGTCTCCATGTAGATTCCGTCTTCGGTCGCGGCAATCAACTCTTCGAGACTCAGCGGTTTTTCTCCCGGCAAAATGCTGACGTTGGTCATTCGGATCATCGGCAGCCGGTTCCAACCCTCGGCGCGCAGAGTTCCGCCTGATCGGGCAGCGCCGATAGTGTGGGCGGTTTCGCGCGAACTCAGATATCCAGTGAATCGGCCATTCGTGATGATCGACGTCGATTGCGCCGCCA
>CAWECL010000005.1:0-21484 GCA_963807725.1 uncultured Acidobacteriaceae bacterium | reverse complement strand
GCGCTGCCAAGAAGGGCGCGATCACTACCTTCGATGTGCCCGGCGCAGGCACTGGCTCAACGCAAGGTACCGTACCGTTCAGTATCAACACCGCCGGCACCATCACGGGAACTTACTCGGACACGAGTGGAGTCTTTCACGGCTTCGTACGCACGTCCAAGGGCGTGATAACGACCGTTAATGTTCCGAGCGCGCAGGAAACGATCGCGCTCAGCATCAACGCCGCCGGGGATGTTGCGGGAACCTACAGCGCTGGCTCCGGATGTCAAGGTTTCGAGATCGTAAAGGGCACGATGACCACCTTCGAAATTCCCGGTGCCGGCACCGGCGCGTGCGCGTTAAACCACGTGCAGTTGCAGGGGACCATTCCCGTAGGCGTCAACACGGCAGGAGATGTCACGGGTACCTACGAAGACGCCAATATGGTATTTCACGGCTTCGAACGTACTCCTGCGAAAGGCGTGATCACCACATTCGATGTTCCGGGAGCGGGCACGAGCGCGATTCAGGGAAGCGTGCCCGTCGGCATCAATGCGGCGCAAGATATAACCGGAGTTTATGTTGACGCGAGCGGCATATTTCACGGCTTTCTGCGCACTCCAAAATAAGAACTCGAGCAGCGGCCCACGTTTCACGCCGCGGAACGTGGGCTGTGTTTTGGTCAAAGATGATCTGGAGTCTTGGCCTATTGCTTGGTCGCCAGAAACGACTTCACGACAATCTGATTCGGCTGCATTCCTACGGGGATAATGGTCAGCAACGAATATTCGGATGGCTCCAGCTTGCGTGCTTGCCGCTTCTGAATGACAGCCATATCCCCAGATCCGGTATCCAGTACCAGCAGATAATTCTGGTTCTGAGAGAGCGCAAGCGCATCCGGATGCGTCCCTACCGGCAAATAAGCGATCACTTTTCCCAGGTCGATATCGTAGACAGCGACGTTATTCGAGCCGAAATTCGAAATGTACAAGCGTGAGTTATCCAGCGTCACCACGCCGCGGGTCGGCTGTGTACCGACCAGATAACTTCCAGATACTTCGTTAGGCGAAGTCTCGATAATGGAGATACTCCCGGCATCGAAGTTGAACGCCATTAGCTCTCCGCCGTCCGGCTTCAAAGCCAAACTCACGGGAGACTTTCCCACGTCCAGTAGCGCCAGCAGTCTGTCACCTTTACTGTCATTCTTATTCGGTTCGATCTTGTTGAGTTCGATGCTCGCCACCTGTCCCGATCCCGAACAGGAAACAAACGCCTTGCTGGAGTCCGGAAGAATCGCGATGTCTTCCGGGTGAATGCAAATATTGATCGACGAGCGCACAACCATCCGCGCCGTGTCGATAATCGAAACGGAATTATCGCCGCGATTGCTCACGACCACCGCCGAGCCATCCGGCGAAACGCGTGCCAGTCCAGGGTTACCGCCAACATGAAGCGTGGCCGACACCGCTCGACGATCAAGATCGAGAACCGAAACATTATCCGACCCGGAGTTCGCGACATAAGCCCGGCGCCCGTCAGGAGAGACATCGATGAAGTAGGGATGCCCGAACACTCCGATCGTAGCCACCACCTTATTCTGCTCAGCATCGATCACGCTGACGTTCGACGATCCGGAATTGACGACATACACTTCGTTGCGTTTAGGATTCGCCGCTAGTCCGGTAGGGTCGTTGCCTACTTGCAACGTTCGAACCGGGATAAATCCGCGCAGATCGATGATGGTAACTGTGTTGCTCTTGCCATTGCTGATGTAGGCGTATTCACGGTAGAGAGGACCGTAGCTGGGAAGAGCGCGCTCGTGAAAGTAATACCAGCCGCCAGCCAAAACAAGCGGGATGAGTACGGTGATGAATAGAAGCTTGCGCAAAATCAGTCCGCGGAACTTATTGCGTCGGCATGAACTGAGATCGGCTTGGGAACGGTGCGGCCCAGCACCGCTGCAATCTGTGTGACCTGCTGCATGAGGGAATCGAATTGATCAGGATAAAGCGACTGCATGCCATCCGATAGAGCGCGGTCAGGATCGTGATGAACTTCGACGATCAGCCCGTCCGCTCCTACCGCAACGGCAGCTCGCGACAGCGGGGTTACTTTGTTTCGCTTACCGGTACCATGGCTGGGATCAACCACAATCGGAAGATGGCTCAGTCGCTGTACTGCCGGCACAATGCTCAAGTCCAGAGTATTGCGAGTGTGATCAGCGAAAGTGCGCACTCCACGCTCGCAAAGAACGATATTGTAATTGCCTTCGCTCATGATGTACTCGGCGGCCATGAGAAATTCTTCGAGCGTGGCCGATATGCCTCGCTTCAGCAGCACGGGCTTGTGGGCCCGCCCGGCGCGCTTGAGCAAAGAGAAGTTCTGCATATTGCGCGCGCCGATCTGGATCATATCCGCGTATTGATCGACCAGATCAAGAGATTCGTAGTCCACGGCCTCGGTCACGATCAGCAATCCGAAACGTTCGCGGATTTCGGCCATAATCTTCAGGCCTTCTTCGCCCATTCCCTGAAAGGAATAAGGAGAAGTGCGGGGCTTGTAAGCTCCTCCGCGAAAAAACTGCGCTCCGGCGCGCGCTACGCGCTCGGCAATGGTAAAAGCCTGATCGCGACTCTCAATGCCGCACGGACCTGCGATGATCGCCAGGTCGCGTCCTCCAATCGTCACCGGCTGGGCAGCGGAGTTCGCCGGCGCGAACTTGACCACAGTATTGTCGGGCTTGGTGTCGCGGCTGACCAGTTTGTAAGGCTTCGAAACCCGGATGACTTCCTGCACGCCCGGCATTTCTTCGAGCGATCCGGCTTCGACTTCGCCTTTATTGCCGGTGATGCCGATCGCGGTACGCTGCGCCCCTGGCATGGAGTGTGGACGATATCCCAGAGCTTCGATTTTCTTGCAAACCGCGCGGACCTGCTCCTCGGTGGCCTGCGCCTGCATGACGACTAACATAAGGACCTCGAAGTACGAGTGTAGCTTTGCCGCGCGGGAAGGGCAATTCGGGCAGAGCTACCGATCATCGAGCGGTCAGACTCGACGGTCAACGCCTGAACCTTAACTGTTTACCGTGTCAGCCTCGGACTTATCTCTCGCGTATCCACCGCAGTTTTAGTTTGAAATCGACTCCCCGGTTGGCAGGTGGTGTAACCCGCGCGCCGAGTCTCATCAGAGCCGGGATCGTCTCGCGTCACGCGGTAGCTTCGAATGTAGTAGCAGGTATCGTCGTCCTGCTCAGACTTCCGGAGAATTCGCACCGGGCGCGATGCCGATGACAGCGGCGTGACCAGCAACCTGTCCTCCACAGTCTTCGGTAGTGGTGGAACATGCGCCCGAAACTCCACCGGAGCGGTGAGCCCATCCAGCTGGGGTTCAGCAGACGCTGAGTTCCTGCCGGGTGCAGATTGCGCGTTCATGGGTGCGACTCCGAGCAATATCAGCAACGCCAGCGCTGGAAACGATGAAAGGCGGGGTATGAGCATAAACCCTCCTCTTTTGGATCTTGCGTTTTTTGGATCTTGCGGAAATTGTAAGCCTCGATCGGCCCTGGTGTACAGCCTCACAAAGCATCGACTGGCGCTCGGATAAGTCCAGAGTAGAGGAGAGATTCAGGGCCGAAATCGACCTGCTCCCGGTCGATGCGTTGTAAAATAAAAGATTACTCCTTACTTCGGTATCCTTAATATATACATCTGCGATTTATGGCATCTATGTCACAGGAAGACCAAACCAGCGCGAGCCGAGACGATCGTCCGGACGAGCGTTATGACGCCCAGCGCATCGAAAAGAAATGGGCCGACCGCTGGCTGAGCGATCCCTCGCTCTATGCCGCCGAGACTCATCCCACGAAGCCGAAGTTTTACGTGCTCGAGATGCTTCCCTATCCTTCTGGCGCGCTGCACATGGGCCACGTCCGCAATTATTCCATCGGCGATGCGCTGGCTCGCTACATGTGGATGAACGGCTACAACGTGCTGCACCCCATGGGATGGGATTCGTTTGGCTTGCCGGCGGAGAACGCCGCCATCAAGAACAACACTCCGCCTCGCGAGTGGACCCTCGGAAATGTCGCAGCCATGAAGCGTCAGATGGCGCGCCTGGGCTTCGCCTACGATTGGTCGCGCGAAGTTACGACCTGCCTGCCGGATTACTACCGCTGGAATCAGTGGTTCTTTCTGAAACTTTACGAAGCAGGCTTGGCGTACCGCAAAAAGAGCAAAGTGAATTGGTGTCCGCAATGCTGCACCGTGCTGGCCAATGAGCAGGTGGTAGGGGGCATGTGCTGGCGGCATGAAGACACTCCCGTCGAGCAGCGTGAACTGGAGCAGTGGTTCTTGCGCATCACCAAATACGCCGACGAATTGCTGCGCGATCTGCGACACATGCCGGGGTGGCCGGAAAAAGTCCGCGTCATGCAGCAGAACTGGATCGGTCGCAGCGATGGCACCCTGGTCGACTTCGATCTTGGAGGCACCATCGGATCGGCGGGATCGACGATCACGGTTTTTACCACGCGCGTCGACACCATCTTCGGCGCGACCTCGGTGCAACTGGCACCCGAGCATCCGATTGTCCGCGACATGGTCGCGCGCGATGCAGCTCTTCGCGCGAAGGTAGACGAATTGATTGCCGAGCAGCGCCGTGCCAAAGAAGCCGGCGACATTGGCAACATCGAGAAGCACGGCGTGTTCACCGGGCGCTTCGCCAAGAATCCTTTCACCGGTGAGGCGGTTCCGGTGTGGGTCGCGAATTACATTTTGATGGACTACGGCACCGGCGCGATCATGAGCGTTCCCGCGCACGATGACCGCGATTTCGAATTCGCCAAGAAATACGGCCTGGAAACGCGTCTCGTAATCCTGCCCGCGTCCAGTGATCCGGAAGAAACCATGGCCGAGCCGGAGTTGCCGTTCACGACCATGGACGGCGTCCTGGTGAACTCGGGCGAGTTCAGCGGCTTGGGCTGCAGGGAAGCAATTGCCGCGATGTCGGCCTACGCTGCCGAGAAGGGCTTCGGCAAAGCGACGGTCACCTTCCGTTTAAAAGATTGGGGAATTTCGCGCCAGCGCTATTGGGGCACGCCGATTCCCATGGTGTATTGCGACAAGGATGGCGTGGTCCCGCTCTCGGAAAAAGACTTGCCGGTGATCTTGCCTGATAACGTTCCCATCACTCTGGCCGGCGGATCGCCACTAGCGAGCGTGCCTTCATTCTTGAATACGACATGTCCGAAATGTGGAGGCCCCGCCCGCCGCGAGACTGACACCATGGATACGTTTCGTCGATTCGTCGTGGTACTTCTACCGTTATACCGACGCGAAGAACGACAAGGCTCCGTTTGATTCAGCTAAGGTCGATTACTGGTTCCCCATCGACCAGTACATCGGTGGAGTCGAACATGCCATTCTTCATCTGATCTACTCCCGCTTCTGGACCAAGTTCATGCGCGACATGGGATTGGTCAAGAACGATGAACCCGTCGCACGCCTGTTTACCCAGGGGATGGTGATCAAAGACGGCGCGAAGATGTCGAAGAGTATCGGCAACGTCGTATCTCCGGACGAGATGGTGGAACAATACGGCGCCGATGCCGTGCGCATGTACACGCTATTTGCCGCGCCTCCAGAGCGCGATCTGGATTGGCAGGAATCGGGCATCGAAGGAATTCAGCGTTTCTTGGGACGCGTGTACCGTTTCTTCCTGCACAATCCATCCGTCGAGAAGCGGTTGTCCGCGTTTCCCGCGGCCGACACGGACCCATTGTCCCCATCCGCGCGCGCTTTGCAGCGTAAACTGCACCAGACGATCAAGCGCGTCACCGACGATTTTCAAGGCCGCTGGCACTTCAATACCTGCATCGCCGCGATCATGGAATTGGTCAACGAAATCTACGCTGCCGAAACTGCGCGAACTGCCGGAGAAATTCCCCCGTGGCTGATCGCCGACCTGCAACGCGATATCACTTTGTTGCTCGCTCCCATGGCTCCGTACATGACCCACGAATTGTGGGAGATGGCAGGACAGACCGGCAATCTGCTGAAAGCTCCCTGGCCGAAGTACGACGCTGCGTTGGCGGCGGAAGATGAAATTCAGATTCCCGTGCAGGTGAATGGCAAGCTGCGCGGCCTGGTAACGGTTCCGGCGGCTGCCAGCGAGGACGCGATCAAGCAGGCTGCGACCGAAAACGAAAAAGTGAAGACCGCAATTGAAGGCAAGCAGATCGTGAAGACGATCGTGGTGCCGAAGAAACTGGTGAACATCGTAGTTCGGTAAATCGTGGTGCGTTAAAACTTAGTGCGTTAAATCGTAGTGCGTTAAATCGTGGTTCGTTAAATCGTGGTTCGCTAAAAGGACGCGCGAACCCGTTGCAACTGTGCCGTCAATCTGAGACACTCATCCGTGGAAAACCAATCCATCATTCCCCAATCCATCGTTCCGCAATCCCCCGTTTCTCAATCGATCGTTGTCCTCGACTTTGGCGCGCAATACTCCCAGTTAATCGCGCGCCGCATCCGCGAACTCAAGATTTTCTCGGCCGTGCTGCCCTTCAACGCCAGCCTGGAAGAAATTCGCAGCTACTCGCCCGCAGGAATTATTCTTTCGGGCGGTCCGTCGTCCGTATACGACAAAGATGCGCCGCTGGCCGACAAAAAAGTCTTTGAGCTGGGCCTACCCGTGCTCGGCATCTGTTACGGATTGCAATTTATGGTTTACGCGCTCGGCGGCAAAGTGCTGCCCGCCGATAAGCGCGAATACGGACACGCCAAGGTGGAAATCCAGCAATCGGATTCCGCATTATTCCAGGGCCTTCCCAAGTTGCTGGCGGTCTGGATGTCCCACGGCGATTCCGCCGAGGAACTTCCCGCAGGCTTTCGTCTAACGGCAAAGACTCCCAACGCGATTGCCGCCATCGAAAACGCCGAGAGAAAAATGTGGGCCGTGCAGTTTCATCCCGAGGTCCATCACACGCCCCTCGGCACGGACATTCTGCGCAATTTCGCGGTCAATATTTGCGGCGCCAAGCCCACCTGGACTCCGCAGCATTTCATCGACGCGACCGTCGCTCAGGTGAGAGCGCAAGTCGGCAACGGACGTGCGATCTGCGCGCTTTCCGGCGGCGTGGATTCTTCCGTCGCGGCGGTGCTGGTCGATCGCGCCATGCGCGACGCTTCCGGCAAATCGCGCCTTACCTGCGTCTTCGTCAACAACGGAGTTCTGCGCAAAAACGAATTCGAAAAAGTTCAGCAGAACATGCGCGACAATCTCGGGCTGCACCTGATCGCGGTCGATGCCACTGATCGCTTCATGAAGAAGCTCGCGGGAGTCACCGATCCCGAGACAAAAAGAAAGATCATCGGCAACGAATTCATTGAAGTCTTCGACGA
The DNA here is from genome assembly GCA_963807725.1 of uncultured Acidobacteriaceae bacterium. GTDB lineage: Bacteria > Acidobacteriota > Terriglobia > Terriglobales > Acidobacteriaceae > Acidiflorens. Next base: position 14,105 of record CAWECL010000005.1, on the reverse strand, counting down.
CGAAGCTCAACGCATCGAACAGACCGAAGGCAAAGTCGACTGGCTCGTCCAGGGGACGCTCTATCCTGACGTCATCGAATCGCGCTCCGTGCGTGGCCCGTCGCAAATCATCAAGAGCCACCACAACGTCGGCGGATTGCCCGAGAAGATGAAGCTGAAGCTGATCGAGCCGCTGAAAGACTTATTCAAAGATGAAGTCCGGCGCATCGGCCGCGACCTGCGAATGCCGGAAGACATTCTGCAGCGCCAACCGTTCCCCGGCCCCGGACTCGCTGTGCGCATTCTGGGCGAAGTAACCAAAGAACGCGCCGACCTGCTGCGCGACTGCGACGAGGTCGTTGTTTCGGAAATCAAAAAGGCTGGTCTCTATCAACAAATCTGGCAGTCGTTCGCAGTGCTCTTGCCCGTGATGTCCGTAGGAGTTATGGGCGACCAGCGCACCTACGGCTACACTTGCGCCGTGCGCGCCGTCCATTCGGAAGATGGAATGACCGCCGATTGGGTGCCCCTCCCCTACGAAGTCCTGAAATCGATTTCAAATCGCATCGTGAATGAGGTTCGAGGCGTGAACCGCGTGGTGTATGACATTACGTCGAAACCTCCGGGGACGATTGAGTGGGAGTGAGGGAGCGGTTTTCGGCCGTACTTCAGGGGTACCCCCCCCCCCCCCTTCGGTACACTGGAATGAACGACTTAGCGGCTATTCCGGCCCAGGTCCATGAGCGGGAACGGGTTAAAGTTAAAGTATTGATTCCTGATGAGTTAGCTCTTGGCTGCTTTTTTGGCTACGCACCTCGACCCGAGGGCCGGACTCGCTTCAAATCAATTGTCTCGATAGCTTAATTATAGGTGATGGTGTCAAGGATTTTTGGTGAAAGGCACGCCAGGTGCGGCGTTCGCCGCGATTAGGATTAATTCAGGAGGGTGAATTGAGGAGACATCACATCCCCGGCGCTCTTGATGTCTACGAGGTCTCGGATCCCAAGGAGATCGAGGCGGTGAACGGCGATCCGCAGATTGATCGGCGATTCAACTCACACACCTGTCCGCTGAACTGGCTTTTCGTCAAACGCTCGTTGAGCGTTCTTTCGTACGCGGGAAATCGGTTTCCGACGATGAAGCCGCGGCAATCTGAGGCACCTATCATCGGTGGTGGATGTGGATGAAAATCTGTAGGGGGGCCAACAGTTGGAGATTCACCGCGAAGGGGGAGCATCGATTCGCCGTGGGAGGCACCTGCTCCGATTACGTATACAGTTTTCATTTGGTCGCTGTCGCCTTTTATGAAGAGGGCTTGGATCCCCGATCTTTCGCATTTTTAGGTACGAAATATCCCATACCTCACGCATGCACCACCCGAAGCCCCAGTACCTTTTCAAACGGATCAAAGTCCCGGTCCCGATGCAACAGCCGATTCCCCGTCAGCAGGCAGAACGTGGCGATCCAACAGTCCACCGTTTTCCGAATGGTATAGCCATGTTGGCGCAGGGAGCGATAGTTCGTGGCTGTCGCGATCGCATTTTCTGCGCCCCCCGTCGGAAACACATCGAACGTCAGAAGCTGATCTCGTATCCGTCGAAATTCGCCCGCGTCCCGAATGCCCTGGAGCACTTCGCATAGAATCATGTCGGTGAGACCGATTCGCTGAAGTGGCATTTCGCGGTCAAGCCACTCCGTTTCTGCATTGGAATTACCGCCGAGATAGTCGATCCAAACGGTTGTGTCTACGATGACCATTCGACTCAGTCGGTATTGCGGCCCAGTCGGGATTCCTCAAGGTTTCCTTCCCATTTCACCTTGCCTCGAAATCGCCGCATGCCCACCTGGGAGCGCGTCTGGATGAATAAACGAAGGGCCGCCTCTACCGTTGCCTTCTTGGTATCAATGCCACCGAGCCGCATCGCTTTATGCATCAACTCGTCGTCGATATCGATATTGGTCCGCATTCGTCCTCAAGCCTCCGTCCTCATGCCTCAGCCCTGGAGCGTCGATGTGTAATGGTAGCACAATTATGTGTATGCACGGAATGGCGGATTGCCCTCGGGGATACAGGTAAACGGAAAAGCTCCGACCCGACCGATCCCAGATAAGGCGCTTCGGGGAGCTGAGAATTGACACCCGATTGATGATTCTGCCTCTTCCGCACTACCATATCTCGTCATGCCAGTTGACACCGAATCGCCCGCATCTTCTTATACCCGCATTCGCGCTCCGCGCGGCAACACTCTTTCTTGCAAAGGGTGGCAGCAGGAAGCTGCTTTGCGCATGTTGATGAACAATCTTGACGAGGATGTGGCCGAGCGTCCGCAAGATCTTGTTGTTTATGGCGGGACGGGCAAAGCGGCGCGCAACTGGGATTGCTACCATGCCATCGTCCGATCGTTGAAGGAACTGGAGAATGATGAAACTCTGCTGGTGCAATCGGGCAAGCCGGTGGGCGTTTTCAAAACCCACGAGTATGCGCCCGCGGGTGCTCATTGCGAATTCGAATCTGGTCGGCCATTTTTCCAACTGGGAAAAGTTCAACGAACTGGAACGCGCTGGACTGATGATGTATGGACAGATGACGGCCGGCTCGTGGATCTATATCGGCTCGCAAGGCATTGTGCAGGGCACTTACGAAACCTTCAACGCCGCAGCCGACAAGCATTTTGGCGGAGACCTGAGCGGCAAACTTATCGTCTCCGGCGGCATGGGGGGCATGGGCGGAGCGCAGCCGCTGGCGGCGACCATGACGGGCGCGGCGTTTCTCGGCATTGATGTCGACCCCGAGCGCATCAAGAAAAGGCTCAAGACCGGCTACTGCGATTTCATGGTCTCCACGCTCGACGAAGCACTGCGCATTCTGAAAAACGCTGTCCGCAAGAAAGAAAATGTTTCGGTCGGACTCGTCGGTAATTGCGCTGACATTATTCCGGAACTCGCCGAACGCGGCGTTGTCCCTGACATTTTGACCGATCAGACATCGGCGCACGATCCGCTGAATGGGTATGTGCCGAACGGCATGTCGCTCGAAGCCGCGCTGGAGTTGAGAAAGAACGATCCGAATGCATATCAGGAGCGCTCGCTCGACGCCATGGCTAAGCATGTCGAAGGCATGTTGCGCTTGCAGGAAATGGGCTCAGTCACTTTCGACTACGGCAACAATATCCGTACATTTGCTTATCAGCGCGGCGTCAAGAATGCGTACGCTTTTCCGGGATTCGTTCCGGCGTATATTCGTCCGCTGTTTTGTGAAGGACGCGGACCGTTCCGCTGGGCGGCGCTTTCGGGCGAAGCGTCCGATATCGCAATAACCGACGATTTGGTCCTCGAACTCTTCCCGGAGAATCGCAGCCTGCGCCGCTGGATAGAACTGGCCCGCAAGCGCATCAAGTTCCAGGGATTGCCAGCGCGCATTTGCTGGCTCGGCTACGGGGAGCGCGCTAAATTCGGCCTGGCGATCAACGACCTGGTGAAAAAAGGCACAATTAAAGCCCCCATCGTTATTGGACGCGATCATCTTGATTGCGGTTCGGTGGCTTCTCCATTTCGCGAAACGGAGAGCATGAAAGATGGCTCCGACGCGATCGCCGATTGGCCGCTGCTGAATGCACTGGTGAATACAGCAGCCGGAGCCTCATGGGTTTCGATCCACAATGGCGGTGGGGTGGGGATCGGCTACTCGCTGCATGCCGGGCAAGTCACCGTCGCCGACGGATCAGAGATGATGGCCAAGCGGATCGAACGCGTGCTGACTACCGATCCGGGGATGGGCGTGATTCGGCACGTGGACGCGGGGTATGACGAAGCCAAGGAGTTCGCAGAGAAGCAGAACGTGAAGATTCCCATGGCGGGATCGTGAGCACCTACCACGGAGACGCGGAGGCACGGAGATCTGTAGGGCTTCTCTATGAGGCGCTGACCGAGAGCATCATCGGAGCCGCCATTGAAGTGCATCGACAGTTAGGCCCGGGGCTGCTCGAATCGGTCTATGAAGAATGTATGTGCCAGGAATTTCGGCTTCGAGATATTCCATTCTTGAGACAGGTAGAACTGCCGGTCATCTACAAAGGATTGGAAACTTGCGGAAAATACCGCATCGATTTGATCGTAGCCAATGAGGTCGTTGTAGAACTGAAAGCGGTAGAGCGATTGCTGAACGTTCACGAAGCCCAACTCCTGACTTACTTGAAACTGACCGGGAAGCGAGTGGGTCTGATGATCAACTTCAATGTTTCTATTTTGTACCGCGGGATTCTACGGCGTGTCCTATGACGTTCTCATTTCTCCGAGTCTCCGAGTCTCCGTGGTGGGTATTTTTCGTCCGGAGCAAGAATGCGTAGCACATCGACGCTCTTGCTCGTCAACATCGCCCAGCTTCTGACACTGCGGTCAGACGGGGAAGGCCCGCGGCGCGGCGCTTCCCTTTCCGAACTCGGGATCATCGAAAACGCTGCCGTGCTTTGTCTCGGTGGCAAGATCGTTTCGGTTGGTCGAACAAAAGACGCGCTCCGCGATCCGTGGGTAAAGAAGAATCGAAAAGAAGATTGTCGAAGTCGATTGCCGCGGTCGCGTCGTGCTGCCCGGCTTTGTCGATTCGCACACTCACCCCGTTTTCACGCACCCGCGGTTAGTTGATTTTGAGAAGCGGATTGCAGGCGCGAGCTACGAAGAGATTGCTGAGGCCGGAGGAGGCATTCGCTCGAGCATTGACGGCGTCCGCAAAGCGAGTCACGGATCACTGGCAAAAACAATTTCGCGGGCCTTGGCTGATCTGTCCCAGCATGGAACCACGACCGTGGAAGCCAAGTCCGGATATGGCCTCAACCTCGAATCCGAATTGAAGTCTTTGGCCGCGATTCGGAGCGCTGCGAGCGAGTTCGTAGGAACCGTTGTACCCACCTTCCTCGGTGCGCATGTCGTCCCGCCGGAGTATCGCGGACGTTCGCGCGAATACGTGGACCTGATTTGTAACGAAATGATTCCGGCGGTGGCAAAGCGCAAGCTCGCTCAATTCGTCGACGTGTTCTGTGATCGCGGAGCCTTCACTCCAGAGGAGACGGAGCACGTTTTTGCGACCGCCGCGAAATTCGATCTCGGGGTGCGCGCGCACTTGGGACAACTCACTGAAACGCGGCTTGGTGCGATTCTCCGCTACGACCCGGCTTCGCTGGATCATATGGACTACGTGAATGACCGGGACTTGCCGGCCCTGGCGGCGAGTCAAACGGTCGCGACTCTGGTGCCGGGGGCGAATTATTTTCTGGGTCTGGCAAGATATCCAGATGCGCGCCGGTTCATTGAAGCCGGAGTGGCGGTCGCGCTCGCCACGGACTACAATCCCGGATCGTCGCCGACGGTGAGCATGCCCATGGCCATGTCGCTGGCGAGCACGCAGATGAAGATGTCTCCGGCGGAGGCGATTGCGGCAGCCACGATTAACGGCGCGTGGGCGCTACGCCTTGCAGATCGCAAAGGCAGCGTGGAAACGGGCAAAGACGCCGACCTGGCAGTCTTTGACGCAAGCGATTATCGGGAGATTCCCTACTGGTTTGGCGCGAATCGCTGCGTTCTTACAATCATGAACGGAGTTCCAGGCGGATCGTCCCGTTCGCCGGGCGAGAAATAAGGAGCGAAATCCGCGCCAGCCAATTGTCGACAACTATTTTGAGGGAACGGCCAAGGGTTGTTATAATTCGAAAGTTCCGCACGGTCCCAGCGCATCGGCTGTTTTGCTTCGCGGCATCCTGCCCAGTGAAAGCGCAAAGCATCAGAAGAGCAAGGCCGATTAGCCGTCAGTCGGTTGTGGAGAGATGTGCGAACGGAAGTGGCCAGGTAGCTCAGGTGGTAGAGCGCAGCCCTGAAAAGGCTGGCGTCGGCGGTTCAACTCCGTCCCTGGCCACCATATTTTTCAATCGTTTAGCAGACCAGCCAGAACTATCACACCTGTGACTTCGCACTCCGCCTACGTCCTACTGTAAGGAGGAGCTTGACCACCGTATATGCGCTTCTGTATATATACACAATCATGCATGCACAACTTTTCCAGACACTGGCCGATCCGACGCGCCTGAGCATCCTGGAGATTCTCAGGAATGGGGAGCGGACGGTGAACGACATTACGGACTTGGTCGATATTCACCAGTCGGGCGTCTCGCGTCATCTGCAGATTCTTCACGAGACGGGCTTCGTGGAAGTCCGCCCGGATGGTCAAAAACACTTCTTCTCGCTTCGCCCCGAGCCCTTTCGTCAGATCGACGCGTGGATGGGCAGATATCGGAGCTTCTGGGAAGCTCGGCTGGACAAATTCGGCGAGGCGCTGAATCGACAACAAGAAGGCCGCCATTCCAAAGGCAAGGAGAAAATCAAATGACAGGTAAGACTGAGCACACGGAATCACCGAAAGCGCCACATCAGAAGATAACCATCGAACGGGAGTACAAAGCAGCCATCGAGGATGTATGGGATTTATGGACGACGAAGAAAGGCTTCGAGTCATGGTGGGGACCAGGCGGTTTCGCGGCGAAAGTGCTGAAGCTCGATCTTCGTGCGGGCGGTGAAATGCGTTACGAAATGACGGCGGTCGCTCCGGCGCAGATCGAGTTCATGAAGAGAGCGGGGATACCTCTGACGGTCGAGGCGCGAATTGCTTATACCGAAGTTGTCGCTCTGAAGCGCCTCGCATACACGCATCTGGCAGACTTCATTCCCGGCGTCGAGCCTTACGATGTTGCGACCGTGGTCGAGTTCCATTCGAAGAAGCACAGTGTGCGGATGGTTCTTACGCTCGACCGCATGCACAGCGACGAATGGACCGAACGGTCGGTGATGGGCTGGGAGGGGCAACTCGAAAAGCTTGCGACGATTCTTGCTCCGGCGGATGGAGGGTTGGAGAAAGGAGCTAAGGAAGCATGAGCGAGACGAAACCTTCGCGAAGTGGCGGGATTGGCGCGCTCTTTGCCCGGCTTTCTCGGTTTGCCGACAACCGTGAATTGATCGGATTCGTCCACACGAGCGCGTTTGTCGTTACTAATCTCGTTAAACGCCCCCGCCTGGTGTTGGATGGGCCGTGCACATAAATCACTTGTCTGGGAGACTATCAGACGATCGGCGCTGGCCGCTTGGCCTGCCCCACGACCTTAACGTGACTCTCGTTTGCAATGGACGAAGGTCAATGAGTGCATTGGCGATTTAGCGCGAACTATCCTGTCAGGTGACTTTGCCCTCCCGACGACGGTGGTAGAGAGCTAAAGAGAGAATTACGAGCGGCATGATGATTTCGGTGACTAAGAAGATGCCTGAGTTGTTGGGGGCGTGATTGTTGTTAAGTGTCATCTGCCGAACGTGCCCGACCGCGTCGCCCAGCAGCCAGACCGCATTTGCAATTGCTGTCGCTAACCAGAAGTCGCCCCGAAATCGCAGACACAAAATGCCTAGGACGCCAACGGTAAGGTCCGCCATCCCGACTTCGTATTCGTACGGGCTTGTTGACCATCCTATGGACGCCGATGTCTCAACGGGACGGAAGACGTGTGCATACGCGGTGAGCACTCCCATCAGGCCAACACAGAAGAAGAGCAGATACAGCAGGTATGTTCCGGCAATTGCCGCTCCACTGCTCCGGCGTTCGGGTGAGAACGCAAGGTGAATAGATGCGCCCACAACCGCAATTAGCGTGAAGATAACTTGAAACATGCAGCCTCCATAGGACTCTTAACCATCACCCTGCATGCGACCGAGTATCTCTTCCCGGATACCACTTGTGTTGGACCGATGAGTCTGTCAACGACTGCAAACGCGATGAATGGGGCGAATGCCAGCAAGATTCCCATAAGGTTGTCGCTCTTTCAATTAACTGTCACCGCCGGATATGCTTCTACGCGACATTGGAGAATGAGTCGAACGTCACATGTGTGAGGCGCTCAGATTCCACCCAAAGCCGCTTCGCAACGGTTTCATCCAGCGCGCTTTTCGGCACCGGCACAGAAGTTGGATACCCCTTCAGCTCTGCGATACCATCCGGACCGTAATAGCCGCCGGCTACTGCTTCCGGAGCAACTGCGGCATACAGCGTTGGCAGAGCCCCATGTGCCGCGTCCTGCGACAGGAAAGGCTTCATCGTTGTTATCAGTATCTTCAAGCCGGACGGAAGATGATCCGCCTGAAGATTTGTTACCGCATATCCCGGATGTGCGGCGGTGCTGAGAATCGGCGACCCGACGGCCTTCAACCGCCGTTGCAATTCCAGCGAAAAGATGAGGTCGGCCAGCTTGGATTGCGCATACGCCTGGAACATCGGCTTATAGACGCGCTCGCTCTGCAGATTATCGAACTCGATTTTGCCCTGGTTACTTACCGAACTCGACACCGTCACAACACGCGAGCCCGCCATTGGCTTAATGGATGGAAGCAGCAGCATCGTCAAGGCAAAAGGCCCAAGATAGTTCGTGGCGAACTGACGCTCAAACCCATCCCCGGTCACTTCACGCGTCGGCAGCGCCATTACGCCCGCATTGTTGATCAGCAGGTCGAGCGACTGGCCGGGGAATCGTTTCTTCACGCGGCCTGCGAAGGCGTCGACGGAATCCAGCACGGCGAGGTCGAGTATCTCGGAATGAAGCAGTGCGTTCGGGACCTGCTCCAGAATCCGCGCGGCTGCATCGTCGGCCTTGCCTTGCGTTCTTGCAGGCAAAATAAGCTCGGCGCCTTTGTGGGCCAGCGCCAGCGCCGCCTCAAACCCGATGCCGCTGTTTGCACCCGTGATCACAGCCCTGCGCCCAGCCTGCGAGGGAATATTTTCGGTAGTCCATTTGGTCTTCATGAGTCTAGTATTAGGCCATTAGTATACTTTGGCAATAAGGCACCTTTTATTCCCGTACATACCTGGAGGTAACTACTGAAGAAATCAGGAAAGAAATCAAAATTCGGATGGGAAGACATCAGGGATTTCTGCGAGACGCTGACCGAAGCCGAAGATGCGCTCACCCGCGACATGGTCTCCCGCATCTCCGACAAGTGGTCGCTCTGGACCATGAGCGTGATCGCCCAATTCGGTCAGCCGATGCGCTTCTCCCGCATCATGGAGCAGGTCGACGGTATCAGCCAGAAGTCCCTCACCAAGACGCTCCGCGGACTGGAGCGGGACGGACTCGTAACTCGCGAGGTCTTTGCCGAGGTTCCCCCCCGGGTTGAATACACCATCACAGCCCTTGGGTCCGAGATGCTCGACCACGTCGCACCGCTCTGGCTCTGGGTGGCAAAGAGCGTCCAGTCTTTTCAGGACTACCGAGCCGCATTCGATCGTCGTGGACTCCGGCCGGGAAGGACAGGCCCCCCGCTTGGGATGAACGGGGCTGTCGCATCCTTGCGTGAGAAGAGGTCCGCTTTATGAATCAGAATTTCGCTGCAATTATCCTCGGTGGCACTGGGCAAGTCGGTGGTGCAGCGGTCGAGGAACTGCTGGCAATTCCGGAATGCCGGGAAGTGGTGATGGTTACCAGAAAGCCGATTGCGCCTCGATCGCGGGTGCGCAACGTCGTTCTTGATACCGGCACTGCTGACTTTGCCGATCGCACAGCCGCCCTTGCCCGCGAAATTCTGAGCCAGGGTGCGGTCAGCGCCGTGAGCTGCGCAGGTGTCGGCCGGGTGCCCCATTCATTCGCGCCTTTGGCGAATGAGTGGGCGCTGCACCCGGCTCTTCTCGTTAAACTTCTCTACCGGACAGGGTTTGATTTCCGTTGCCCACTCCTGGTGATTCACCCGCACCGCTCCCACTTCACCATTAAGAGTATGCGCGGAAGCTGCTCCATGCCCAGTGTTCTGGACGCTCCACTAAACCGCGTTTCACCGGATTGCGATGCATGTAGCGCAACTTTTCGATCCGTTTGCGCTCGCTCCAGACGTTGAAGTCGTAAAAGCGCTTTTGCCAGACTCGATCGGTCGTCGACTCCCAGAGCGCCATCTGTTCCGACTGACAGGCCGCAGCCACGTTCGGTGGAGGCGCCTGGCGAAACGCCGTTGATGACCTTCATGACCACCGACGGATCGCCGATCTCCGGCTCGGTGAGCAGCAGATGGAAGTTTTCGGCCTGATCACGTATCCGTGCACGACGAAATGATATTTGCGGCGGGTTTCCTCAAGGATTGCCAGAAACAGATCCCGGCGTTTTTCCGTATTGAGGAGAGCGTGGCGGCGATAGCAACTGGCAGTTATGAAATGCAGGTGCTTGGCGCCATAATGGCGGCGGAGGCCGTTCGGCATGCTCCATAATAGGCACAAGAGGTTGAATGTGGCTGTGACCCCGCGAACAGCGGGATTGTGATATTGCGCCCACTCATTCGCTAAAGGCGCGAATGAATGGGGCACCCGGCGAACCAGCGGCTAAAGGAAAGAACATTCCTGGGACTCTCGCGCTCTTACCGATGCAAGGATGCCTTAATGAAATGAGCCATTACCCCGTAAGATAGGCCGACGGCGAATAATGCTTGACCGAAACCACCATAAAGCATGTAAGCCAAAGCATCGAGGGGAACCGCTATCCTGGCGTCTTTGGCGCGCTCGTCGACTGATGTTAAGTGAATAGCCTGATAAACATCACTGTGCGCTTTCCACACGCGCACCCAGAGTACGACCAAGACGACTACCGGCAGAAACATCGACCAGATCACCGAAATGTTTGGGGACAGTCGAAAATACACGACGATCTGGATCGGAATCAACGCAACCAAGAGGAGGAAGAAAGTATTGACGAGAAAATGATACGACCTCCAGGGTGGCCGCGAGAAGTAATTAAGTCTACGGACCGCAGTTCTGTCCTGATATAACATTCCGTTATTCCCTTTCTATCAATGAGTAGCACCGGGCTAATCGCATAACTCCCCATGTAGCAAATGCGAGCCAACTTCGACGATGCCTACTGGTATAGCTAACTCTTCCTGACCGAAGAGGGCTGAGCCCTCCACAAATCCGTCTATCCAGTAGTCAGCTAAATTCCAAACTACGCATGTTCTCTCGGAGAAGATCGGCGGGATCGGCGGGATCGGATCCGGCGGAGGCGGAGGTTCGTCCGGTGGCTGATTCGGCGGCTGGTCGCAGCTCTTGTTCGGGGACGGAGGGGTTGGAGGCGGGGTTGGGCCGTCGTCAGGAACGGGCGGCGCGGGATCGGGCGGTGGCCCATCGTTATACCACACTTCATCAGGCCCAAGATACATCGTGCCCCACGTTGGAGAGCCGGGAACGCAATATGCCGGGTTGTTACATGTACCGTCGTAGCCAAATGGATCAATTCGAACTACGGGATTATTCCGCGTGTACGCATAGAAGTTCGTTCCGCCTACAAATCGGATCGGGTCTTGACTTAGGAATCGCCCCGCGTTCGGATCAAAATAGCGGGCGCGGTCAAATAACAAAGTCGTTTCGGAATCGAACTCTCGTGCGGTGTATTGGAGGGGATTGGCGGGCGTCCCGGTTGACGCCGTCGCCTTCCCATAGCTGTCGTAGGTGTAGGTCCCGGCCACCGCACCCGCCGAGTTACTCAGTGAAGTAACTGAGCCGAGCCCATCTTGCTGGTAATAGCTCGTCGTTCCAGAACGGAGTTGGGCCAGCGGTCTATCGATGCCTTTGCCTTGCGTATACCTGGCAATAACACTTCCTGAGCTGTCAACCTCCGCTGCCAAGTTCTTCCGATCATAGAGGTAATTGGTGGTGCCCAGCGGCCCGGATTTCTGGATTCTCCGCCCGAAGGGATCGTAGCGGAAGGTGGTCGTGCCCCCGTTCGTGCCAGGAACGACCGCTTGTGTCAGTCGGTTCTCGAAGTCCCAGGAGTAGGATTTGCCGGAGGGGTCGGAGAGGGTATTGCCGTTTGCGTCGTACGTATAGCTGCCCGACGAATTCGAGGTGAGCTCGTTCGACGAGTTGTAGCTGTAGGTCGGCACACCCGAGGATGACAGTCTATTTCCGACTGCATCGTAAGAATAGCTCTCCGTAGTACTCCCACCCTGGGTTACCTGCGTCAGTTCGTAAATCAGATCGTAGCTGTAGTTCGACGCTATGCCACTGAGATAGTTGGTCTTACTCGTCCGGTTCCCGGCGTAGTCGTAGCTATAACTGGCTCCGTCGAGCGTCGTCGATCCCGCCTGGTGCAGCACGCTCAGCAGGTGCGACACTGAATCATAGTTGTAATTGGTGTTCACGCCGTTCGGCCGCGTCAATTGCGTTCTCCGGCTCAGCGCATCGTAGCCAAAGCCGAACTGCCCGGTCAGCGAGTTGGTCAGCGTCGACAATCGGTTTAGGGTGTCATAGCTGTAAGAGTTCGTGCTTCCGTCTGGCGCGGTCAGCGCCGTGCGATTCGAGGCAGCATCATAAGCGTAGCTGTTCTGGAAGTTGTGCCCCGACTGGAATGTGTACTGCGTCGTCGTCCCAATCAGACGCCCCATGTTGTCGTAGGCAAAAGCGTAGGTTCCAGTCGGATCGGTCACCTGCTGAATCTTCCCCACCAAGTCGTACACGTAACTCGCGCTGGTTTCATCCGGATAGGTCTTGCCGGTCATTCGGTAGAGCGAGTCGTAGACGTACTGAATCGTCTGTCCCTTGCGGTCGGTCTTTGAGGTCAGGTTGTAGAGCTGGTCGTAGCCGTAGGTTTCTGTGAGCGTCGACGGGAAGGTCGTCTGCGTGACCCGGCCCATCGTGTCGTAGGAAAGTAAGTGGTGTGGTTGTTGGCCGGGTGCCCCATTCATTCGCGCTTTTTGCGAATGAGTGGGCGCTGCGAGCGGCTCTTCTCGTTAAACTTCTCTAGCGGACGGGGTTTGATTTCCGTCGCCCACTCCTGATGATTCACCCGCACCGCACCCGCTTCACCATAAAAGTACACGCGAAAACTACTCCATGCCCAGTGTTCCGGACGCTCCACTAAACCGCGTTTCACCGGATTGCCATGCATGTAACGCAACTTCTCAATCCGTTTGCGCTCGCTCCAGACATTGAAGTCGTAAAAACGCTTTTGCCAGATTCGATCCGTGGTCGACTCCCAGAGCGCCATCTGTTCCGCCGCAGACCGCGTCCACGTTCGGTGGAAGCGCCGCGCGAAACGCTGCTTGATCACCTTCATCACCACCGACGGATCGCCGATTTCTGGTTCGGTGAGCAGCAGATGAAAGTGTTCGGGCATGACGACGTATCCGTGCACGACGAAATGATATTTGCGGCGGGTTTGTTCGAGGATGGTCAGAAAGAGATCGCGTCGTTTTCTCGTATTGAGGAGAGCCTGGCGACGATAACAACTGCAAGTTATGAAATGCAGGTGCTTGGCGCCATAATAGCGACGCAGGCCGTTGGGCATGCTCGATAATAGGCACAAGAGGTTGAATGTGGCTGTGACCCCGCGAACAGCGGGATTGTGATAATGCGCCCACTCATTCGCAAAAGGCGCGAATGAATGGGGCACCCGGCATTGGCCGGTTTTCTTCAATTGGGAACGCCGGGTCAGGCAGCCCATTCATCGAATCGGCGCATGATCTCCATGAGCTTGCATCCCAACAGGATGAGAGAGCCCCACCATATGAAGAGGACGCCATAGAGTAGGGCACGCTTGCGCGAACAGGCTAACTCAAACACCCGCATCTTCACGATGGCGTATACGTTAGCTGAGAGGTAAGCAACCGCCAAACAGCTCACTACCAAGTTATGCATCTTGCTGCTCCTCCTTTTACCGTGGGAGTTCCGCGCCGGTCGTGAAGGTCGCGCCGAACGCGATGTTTCCTCCTGGGCGGATCGCGCAGTGGCGACGACCGAGCCGCCGCCACTGCGTTCGCTATTGCATCAAGTGCGCAATGGTATGCGAGTCATTGAAGACCTTTCTCGATGCGGCTTTCCCCCTGGACGGTCCACCACCTTAGAGTTGAGACCATCCCCCGTCGACCGGAAGCTCTGCGCCGGTCGTGAAGGTCGCGTCGAACGCGAGGAAGAGGACGGCCTTGGCGATCTCGTCCGACGTCCCCCAGCGCTTCATCGGAACCATGCCGCTCATCTTCTCCCTAAGCTGGGCGGCTGCGTCTTTATCTGGGAACATCTTGCCCAAGATCGGCGTGTCGATGGGACCGGGCGTCACCGCGTTGACGCGAATCTC
>CAWECL010000004.1:0-440739 GCA_963807725.1 uncultured Acidobacteriaceae bacterium | reverse complement strand
GCGGATCTGTGTCCTGGAATTCGTCGACCAAGATATGTTGGTAGCGATTCTGCGAGCGCGGCGCGAACGGCAGGATGCGTTCGCAGCAGATCGCGGGCAAAGTAAAGGAGATCGTCGAAATCGAGCAGTGCAGATTCCCGTTTGAACGCTCGGAAAGAAGCCTGGAAATCATCGAGGGCTGAAATCAGTTGCGATTGCGCGGACTCAGCAGCCAGGCCAACCAGTATCTGAAGAGACTCCGCAACTCTCTCGTAGAGCGCGCACGCTTCGTCGTTATGTCGATCGGCTTTAGCTTGCGACTGACCGGTAGATTTCGCAGCTGCAGCCCATTTCCCCTTGCACTTGTATTGCCTCAATTCATAGGAATTCTTCTTCATTGCCGAAATCTGCTGTGGATGCGCATAACCCCACAACTGTCGGAAGCTGGTGTCAGCGCGATAGCCAGAGGCGTACTGGGCGGCAAGCATCTCGAACCCAGAGATGTACTCTTCCGTTGTGGGTTCTTGAAGACCATGACTCTGTGCTCCTGCATACCATTTTCGAAACGAAGTGACCGACTTGCGGAATTCGTCGATATGTTTCTGTGACAGCTTCGCTTCCGGTGCGCGTGCGGTCCGACGAGCTCGGCGGGCTTCGGCCAGTTGCTCTATCAGCCTTAGACCCTGCTCCCCTTCGATCACCAACAGCTCTGCGAGTGGATCGTCCGCCTGTGGCCCCTCCAAGCGATTTCGGAGCCACTGCCGCAGCAACGTCTTGTGGTTCAGATCGGCTTCGCCTTCGTCCATCATTACCGCACCCGGATCGACATTTGCCTCGATGGGGTAAGGCGTAGTCAGCCGCTGACAGAATCCATGGATGGTCGTACACGTCAGTTCGTCCAATGCGGCTGCCGCCGATGAGAGGGATTCCATCTGTTTGTCCGTGAGTCCCTCTGCGGCGGATGCAGCCAATGAAAGAGGTTCCGACTCTCCGTCCGCGAAGTCCTCTGCCATTGCGATCTGCAGGGGTTCGGGAACATTCCCGCTCACAAGCTCCCGAACGTATTCTTGAATCCTTTGGAGCAATTCGCTAGCGGCGAGTTCGGTGAAGGTAATTGCTGCAACGTTGCGAGGATGGACTCCCGAGGCTAGAAGCAACGCTACCCGTCCGGCCAACATGGGACGTCTTGCCTGTTCCAGCGCCCGCCTCCACGAGTAGAGTCGCCGAGTGATCGCTCAGCGCACGTCGCCGATGCTTTGTGTCGCTCAACTCCGGCATCAGTTCTCACCCCAGAGGCTGCTTAAATCTCCTACCATCGCATCCCGCGCCGCAGCCTTTTGCGAGAAATACACACCCTCCGCGTTTGCGGGAAGGGCAAAAGCCAGGTCGTTGTAGCGGCTCTCCGCTCCCATACCGAAGACAGATCGCCCCGACCGAAGCATCTGCTCCGCGAGTTGAAGGAAGCGTATGAGTTCCTTGGTTTGTACGCTCGGGTCGGAGAGCGAGTACAGATTTCCCTCGGAACCCGGATACAGCAACGCCGCCTCAACCGCTGTAACTTGTCCGAGAAGTGCCTTAACGGCCACCGCGTACAGACAGCGTTGTAACTCCTTACCATTGTCCAGCCCAGGTTCTTCGTCCGGACAGCGTCCGGTCTTGTAGTCGATCACGCGGGCGTTTGATCGATTTGGCGTCCAAATCGAGGCGGTCAATCTTGCCTCGAAGTTTGAGATCCGAACCGGGAATGGCCACAAGGGCATTTCGATCCCAAGGCGCGTTATCTTCGCCACCCTCTAGTCCTCCGAATGGGACCTCGACGTATGTTTTTTGATCTTTGAATTTAGGCAACGGCCACATCAGCGCAGACAAGGCAGTGTCGCGGGCTTCTGTCAATGTACGTTGCCAGAGAAGCCGGGGCGGCAGTGGCTTCGTCAATTCCCAGTCAAGCGCGACTCGGCCGATAGCTTCCGCTATGGCCGACTCGACCTGCTTCTGAGTAGCCACCGCGAATCCGCCGTTTGATTCGAGGGATGCAGCCGTCAGACGCAACAATTCGTGCACCAGGTATCCCGTAGGTCGGGTTGTCGAGAGCGAGCGGCTCCTCCTGTGACAATGGGGATGGCGGCTTCCAGCCGAGTGCATAACCCCAAACGAATCCAAGGGGGTCGGTCAGCATTCGGCGGAGCGATGTCGCAGAGTGCGCCCGCATAATCGCCGCCTCGATCACCGGATGCCCGGAATTCAGCAGACCGTCGTGGGCCGTGATCTTAAGACTGCGCCAATCTCGATAGCAGGCGACTGCTGAGTTTGCGCGCTCAGTCTCGGAAAACTCCTGCCTGCGCGCGAGAAGACGATCGGATTCGCTGAAAGCGTGTTGTGGTATCCGCGACCTTTGCAAATGTCGCGATGCTATTTCGGAAGATGCCAACGGACTTGTCCCAAGCAGGCGTCCCTCGCTGTCCCGGCGACTGCGCGAATAGACGATTTCGTTGGCGGCATCACGCAACACGGCGAAGTGAGTTCTGTCCTCCAATGCGAAGTGAGTCCTGTCCTGCAAGGTCACACTCGCCGGCTCCAGCAATGCCGTGTCCAGAATGTGCGACGGAAGAAGACCGTCCTCTCGACCCTGCCGAGGCCAATTACGGCTGGTTAGGCCCAGCATGAATGTGAACGGACGCGGAGCACTTGCAACAGCGTGAGCCGGTCCCCAGATGATGTTCGCGTTCGGATCAGATTCATCCGGGACGCGAACCTGCCCGATCGTGGTCATCAGCGCCTCTGGCGGTCCATCAAGCAGTGCTCGCCGCCAGATGGCTCGCGCTTGCCCAGACAGCAGTTCCTCCCCAACTCGCTCCGCTGCCGGAGCGCCTTTCGACAGGAGTTCGAGAATGGGTAGCAAGGTTGGGCGAAAATCCGGTCTCTCGGAATCCTCTGCGAGCTTGTCCAGAGAGACCTGCCAGTGACCAAGTTTCAACAGCGGTGCATCCGGGTCTAGGTCTGTGTACCAGTCACTCGGCAAGCTCTTTAGCTTTGAAGTGTTGTGCAGAAGACGCAACGCCCGAACCACGCGATCATGGCTCAGCCCCTCAAGCAGGACGGTGGCGAGCGAACCGGCCTGCTGCCCGGGAAAGGTCGAGGTTGCGCTGCGACCGTGGACAAGATGCAGAGGCAACTGGCTGTCTGCCACGAGTACTCGAAAATCCTCATCCCAGTCCTCGG
This sequence comes from uncultured Acidobacteriaceae bacterium, assembly GCA_963807725.1. Taxonomy (GTDB): domain Bacteria; phylum Acidobacteriota; class Terriglobia; order Terriglobales; family Acidobacteriaceae; genus Acidiflorens. The sequence goes on along the minus strand of CAWECL010000004.1, from coordinate 437,541 downwards.
TCGCAGACGCGACAATTGCAATTTCGTGTGGTTTGGCACGACCGGAGACGATCAGTTCACGCGCCCAGCGGAGCGATTCGATCACTTCGTGTTTGGGTGTGGCGCAAACGACCGAGCTTTGGCTCGGCGTTTCCTTCGACTTGAAAACTGGACGAATGGCGGAACCTTGGGTCCAATTCAAATGTTCCCTTAGCGTCTCAATCGAATGCCACTCAACCGATGTGCTCCCAGCCAAAGAGAGAAACAGCCTACGCCAGCAGGGAGCCACGAAGACAAATCCGCGAACGGTCACTGAGCCCAACACGGAACCCGCGTTCTTCAGGTTTGCGACCGCAGCGGAAACAAGCTCACGCTGCAACATCATCCCGCCCGGCAGATGATCCCGAACGTAGGCTTCGATCTGCGCTAAATCGTTGATGCGAGGGGACCGAGCAGCAAGTGCTTGAAGATCCAGGTCAGCATCCCAGACCTTCATCAAGGTGGCGGAAATAGCCTTGACGGCGCCCGGCATTTCTCGGAGTTGTTCAAGTTCAGCGAACTTAAGATTGGCTAACGCATCACGAACCAGCAAATGGCATGTGTCCCGCGATGCCGCCTCCAGAAAACCGCCGGCAAGTCGACCCGCAAGCTGCGCTGGTGTTAGGATCTGCAACCCGAGCGCGTTCTGCTCGGCAGCTCGAAAACGTTCTTCGTGCCAAGCGAGACGGCTCGGGACAACAATGGTTTTACGGGTCATCCGAGTTCCTCGACGGGGAGGTGCCCGCTATCTCAGTTAGTCAAAAGTCTTCCCTGAGTCACAACATAACAAAGCCCACAGAGAATCTTAGTCATTTCCTTTCTCTGGAGCATGACAGGACGTGCTGTTCTTGACGACTGTTCTCTATCGCGCCAGGACGCGTCTTGCGAACATATTGAATAGCATTTCAGGGTCCAGTCCGGACTCGAATCAACGGCTCGCGCTAAAGCTACGACGTACCGAAATTTCTCGTCAGCCAAACATCTCGTGATATTTTCTCGTTGCTTTATACCCGTCGCTCTGTCTCGCTATTCTCCATAAGTCACTCCCCATTGACTAACCCATAGGAGTTTGTATGATTTAAGGAAATCACACCTCAACTTGATGACCTGTTGGATGTGGCACACGCGCGGGTAAGAGCCTGGGCCGGCGCAAAACCTGCAAGGCAGAGCGTTGTATTGCATGTAGCGCCGCGTTCTAGGCTTTCATCCGTACGACCGCCGTGACCAAGTTCCGCAAGAAGCACTGGGACCCTGCGAAGCTCCTGCCTTCCTGGATTACCGGAAATGTTATCAGGTTCCTCACAAACACCTGATTGTGGGCAGCCAGCATCGCACAGCTCCAAGCTCGCAAGTCAAGTACTTGGCGGAGCCGCACGTGGCGTGGTTTTTGGACAACCTAAGTTATTGAATGGGACTCTCTGGAGTTGAGTTCACAAAATCGATTGCCCGTACAGCCGTCTCACGGAGAGTCGCAGTCACGAGGCCAAGAAGTAGCGTGCACTCTGGCCAGCGGAGTTTTCCATCTTCCCCTGGTGCCCCCACTCCATGTACTGTGTCGCGGACCATTTGACCTGGGTAGCCAAAGAAGAAGAACGAATGTCGCCCAGTTCTTTCCCAGAAGATGTTGCCCAGCTCAATTTGTTTAGTCTTTGCCAGTGGGCGAAGGTTGCTAGAGATCCAAATCTCCGACTCTTCCGTTAGTTCCAATGCGCTGATCTGCTCGGCTGTGGTTAGAATCGCCGTTAGATAGAGCACCAGGTCGTTTCCTCCCTCTCCGAGCCTACATCTAACGGTTAGCGCACTTGCGGGAAACTCCATGCCTGGAGCAGAAATCACAGCCGTTGCGAAACAGTCGAGAAGGTTCCGGGCAATCGAACAAAACTCCGACAGCCGAATGCCCTCGACCTTATGATCAGAATAGACGAACGAATGAGGATCAATTCCTAAGAACGAGGGCTTCAGAATAGGGTTCATCTGGCCCTGTTCCATCCACGCCTTAAGATCATCCAGCACGGCTTTCTTAGACTCCTGCGAGAGCCTTTCGAATCGCCGCTCGGATTCTTTAGTAAGCGTCGGTTTCGACTCGGGCAATTTCTTCTCGGCTTCGTCCCGTGTCAATGTTTTCTCTCCTGCCGTATCAAGCGTCTTGCTGTGGTCCAGCTATGGCTCCATCGAACTCATCGTGAACAGTCTCTAGTGATGGAATCGCATGGCCGGAGCCGAAGTATCTAATGATGTCGCTGATATCGGTTCCGGACGCTCCAGTAAGTCCCTTCTTCGCGTTCAGATATTCGAGCACTGTCCGGAATGAGATCAGCTCGACATCACTCGCGCCGATCAATGTAAGCTCTTCCGAATAACGTGTTACTCCGTGAACGAACACTTTCTTCCAGACGAGGTGCGGCCATACTTTCTCGCGGAGATTGACTTTCTTCGGAGAATCGAACTTCTTGTGAATCCACTCCCGGACACTGTCCTTCAGCACTTCTGGGCTGCGGCTTACCGCGCTTCCCGCTTTACGGCCGCTTCGTTTTTGCTCCGCCTTGGATAGCTGAGTAATGTAACCGACAGGGTTAAAACTGATTTGCGCCTCTACATGCCAAGCTTCAAGCCCCTGCGAACACGGACGAACACCCAGCAGGTCGATCTCATCGACTCCGGCATTCTTGATGCCACGCATCGTCAAAAAGCCTTGGCGATTCAGCCATTCGTCAACAAGCGTCTCTGAGAGTAGCGACATTGATTTTGAGGCTTACCTTTCGCTTATTTCAAAACCGCTAGCCATTGACGATCATCCTATCGGATGTTGAACTCAAATGGGTGGTTAGAGATTTATCGCTTCTCGCACCTTATGTCGCGTTCTCGACAGAACCCTCCGCGAAAAATTCTGATATCGAGAACCTCGTCAACTTCTGAAGATAGCTCGATAGCTGCGCTGTGCCCTCCCGTTGGTCTCGGGCCACCTCCGGAAAAGGTCGCCGAGTTAGATACGCGCAATTCCTTGGGAGACTAAGGCCAACCAGGGTAAAGCCCAGGGCTGACCCAGAACTGTATCGCAACGGAGTTCGAACGCCCCACAGTCCCTCGTCAGCCCCCCTGAGCAAGCTCGCTGCGCAGTTCCCTTGCTCACTCCTAGCTTGGCCTTGAATTTGCGACCAAGAGTCTCCCTCGAGCGCGGAGATCGGCAATTCTGGCGGCGTCCACAATTACCCGCGGTCTCCCAAGCTGCCGTCCTTTGGCGCGAGCATTCCGTATCCCGGCGCGAACCCGTTCCTGGATCAAGGCCCTCTCAAACTCGGCCATAGCTCCGATGATTTGGAACATGAGTCTCCCGGACGGAGTGCTCAGGTCGATGTTGTCCCTTAGGCTGATGAAGGCCACTCCCAGCGCAGCGAGTTCCGCCAGAGCATTGACCAAGTGCTTCAAAGACCTCGCCAAATCGGTCGATCTTCCAGACCAGAATCGCGTCAAACTTCCTGCGGCATGCGTCCGACATCAGCCGATTCAGCGCTGGCCGCGATTCCTTGCAGCCGGATACTCCCTGATCGGTGAATTCCTCGACGATCTGCCAACCGCGGCGCCCTGCATATTCCCGCAGTTCGGCAAGCTGCATTTCTGGATCTTGATTGTTGAGGGTGCTGACTCTGGCGTAAAGCGCCACCCGGAGCGATTGCGGTTGGGTTTTCTTGAGTGAACGCGGACGTAGTGGTACGGTGCTGTCTAGCCATTGTTGCCTCCTTGGGGCGACTGTGGTTAGCGCCGTGTCGGTGCTTGTAACACCGGTACGGCGCGCTTCTAGCTTTCTACGCCTTCCACCACTCGATTGCAAGTTGAGTCTCGGCACCACTGTAAATTTGGAGCGAATTGAGGGCTCAACCCGCAGACCTGCATTGCACACCACCGCAGAGTAGCTGGTTGTTTCCCAAATCCCATGTCACCAAACCTCTCGTAATCGGGAGCATTGCCCTGAGTGTAGTGTGTCTGTTTGTAGCGGGTATAATATCCATGTACCTCAAGGAGTGATTCGATGCCAACGACAGCAATTTTCGGCCTTTTGGCAGCGATAGCCTTCGTGTCTGTCCTAGGTATACTGTCGGCTCGCAGTGCCGCACGATCACGCGACTCGGCGAGATCTGACATCGCCGCAGTCAATTCATTGCCATCGAAGGAAAGAAACAAACCAAAGGGAGCCGAAGATAATCCGGCAATGGCGATGGCTGGTCCAACCGGGGCCAATAAACCTGATTCCTCATCTGGTCCATATAGCGGTTCATGAGCAACGACGCTGTAAAGGGGAGTAGTAACATTGCAGCTTTCGGCAGTCATTCTCGCCAGAGTACTGGGGTTCATTGAAACCTTTGATCTAAGTCCGCGTGGGCAATCCTATTTTCCGGACATCGTACCGAGGGTCGTAGAACGCTACCAATTCCAAAAGTTCCCGCAAAAAATTGAGGAATTTGATGAGTCGAAGGGCGTTGAATTCCTTGAGGGCAAGATCGGAAATAAGGTTATACAGAAGCTCGTAATTTGGAATTCCGTTATTGTTGTCGAGACTCGCTCCAACACAAACGATTCAAGACAGATCATGGAAGAGATGCTGACATGGGGAGCCGCGAATTTAGGTCTGACTTACAAAGAGGGAATGATTAAAAGGTTCGCCTACGTCAGTGACTTAACTTTTTATACTGATGTTCCGATTTTGAGCGTGAGTCCAGCGCTCAAAACACTAGCGGAAAAAACCGGGGCAGCCTTATCTGAAATATGGCAGGAGAAAATTCAATATGCACCGGCCAACCTTGTGGTAGCTCATGACCCGCTGGCACGAAAGCAACAAATCGCGTCATTTTCAATCAGTCCGAGGGCTGAAACGCGATTTTCTGATAATAAGTATTTTTCGGAAGCTCCGCTCCCCACCAATACTCATATATCACTACTCGAAGAGTTTGAGGCTAATATCAAGCGCCTAGCGCCTTGAGCACGAGATTCTTTTCCGCCTGACGCGCCGATGACCTCCGCGCGCGGTACCCTTAGGATCCGATCCAAGTGCTAGTAGCAACATTCGGTTGAAACCTACTTGGGTCGCACAAAGCCCGAGGTTCCTGCGCAGCCTACGAATACGGAAAGCTTTCGAACTTGAATGCTGGACAGTAGCCCATCTTCGGACTCTAGTGTGGAGTTGGAAAAGCTCAACCGGTGGAAAGACGACGAGTTTGCACCCGGCAGCCCCGCCAGAGAAAAGTTCGAGCGCCTGTGTGTCGCTGGGTGTGACGCGAAGTTGCTACTTTCTTTCTTAACCCTTGCCGTTTTCAATGCCTCACACAAGGGCACGATGTACGACATATTTGGGGTGTCGCAATCAGGAGTCACCAAACTTCCGGATGAATTAGAACAGATTTCTCGTCGCATTGAATCGATCAATCCGATTCTCGCGCAATACCTCCGCACAAAGTTCATTGGCAATTCTCACTGGCCAGACGAAATCCAGTCTCGTTGCCGTTTACAAATCGCCGTCTATCAGCGCACGCCCGATTTGTTGCGGCTTCTCGCGGACCATCTCCGCTCGGCAGGCGAGTGGCTGAATAGCAATGTGGGACCAAAGAGATATGACACTTTTCGACATTCAGTGCTTGACCTCCTCAGTTACGTGGACAACTCCACCGGGAGTCCCCACTATGAGGAAGTCGCAGATCTGCTGAGCCATCTCTCTTCAGCCAGAGAGGAGACCTTGCGAGGTCTTGGGGGACGCTCTCGGTCAGCGAGACGTGACGGGGAGGAGAAAAAAGATTATATCGCTCCGAAGCTGCTCAGTAGCTCCGATGCATTAAAGGCGCTGTACTGCCGGTCGAAGGCCTACGGTTTCCGCAAGGCTCCTCCCCACTCTGGCCAGTCGCATCCGAAGTGACATTTTCCATTCAAAACAAGCACTCATCTGTTCTCGACCCTCCATAATTCCCGTGGCACCTTATTAGGGTGCTAGACATGAATAGGCTCGCCGAGTTCCACCCAAAGATCAAGGAAAGGACATGTATGGATGATCGGTTTGCAGTCGGCACTGAAGTCGTGGAGCCCCTGCTTAACATCGACGAGGCCGCGAGGATAATCGGCAGGGCTCATTGGACGCTCAGGCGCGACATAAAACATGGAAAGCTTAGATGCCTTTACATAGGCCGACGAATCATGATCGAACCAGCGGAGATTCGCCGATTAATCGAGGAAGGTCGAAAATAGCATGGGAGCAGCTGACGTAGAGCGCACGGTGCTTGGCTCTGTGTTTCTGAACCCGAGCCACTGGGGGCAATGCGCCGAGCTTCGTCCAGATGACTTCCAATTGGATTCGCATCGCAAGATCTACAGCCGCATGCTTGACTTAGCAACAGCTTCTCGGCCGATCGACATTGTCACTCTTTGCGATGAGCTTGACCGACACCGAGAATTGAAAGCGGTCGGAGACTATGCGTATGTCGCAAGCTTATTGGACGGTGTCCCCGATCGAGCTAGCATCGAGCACTACGTCAAGATGGTTCGTGCCAATGCTGATCGCAGGCGTGCGACGAAGCTCACGGAGAGAGCACACCAATTGGCGGGGGATCCGACTGTTTCCACGACTGTGCTGGCGCAAATCGGCAAAGATTTGACGGAACTTGCTCTTGGCATTGAGTCTCCGCCGCCACGGTTCTCCGAGGAAGCCTTAGCGCTGCGTTTCTCGCGAATATACGAAGGCGAGCTGCGCTATGTCGCTGGTTGGGGACGATGGATGTGCTGGGATGGGGCGCGATGGCGCGAAGACGATACCTTAGCGGTTTTCGACCTCTGCCGCACAATCTGCCGACGCGCGAGTGCCGAATGCGGAGACGCAAAGGAACGAGCCGCTATGAAGATTGCAGCTGCGCAGACGGTGGCGGCAATTGAACGGCTCGCTCGAGCTGATCGTCGGCACGCAGCACTGGTCGAGCAGTGGGATGCTGATCCCTGGCTTCTGAACACACCTGGGGGTACTGTCGATCTCCGCACTGGGGAAATCCTCAAGCACCGTCGCGCGGACCATATCACGAAGATTACCGGGGCTCCTCCGAGCGGCGAATGCCCACTATGGCTCAGCTTTCTAGATCGTGTTACTGGTGGAGACTCCCAGCTACAGTCGTTCCTGCGGCGCGTGGTTGGCTATGCTCTGACAGGATCCACATCCGAGAATGCCCTATTTTTTCTCTACGGTAGTGGCGCGAATGGCAAATCCGTGTTTCTCTCCACCATTGCCGGAGTCTTAGGGGAATATGCGAGAACAGCCCCGATTGAGGCGTTCATTGCCTCCAACAGCGAGCATCACCCAACGGATCTTGCTGGATTGAGAGGCGCACGGCTCGTCACCGCTGTGGAAACCGAAGATGGGCGTCGCTGGGCGGAAAGCAAATTAAAAGCGCTGACTGGCGGCGACAGAATCGCAGCTCGTTTCATGCGCCAAGACTTTTTTGAATTTACGCCTCAATTCAAGCTTGTAATCGCCGGAAACCACAAACCAGGCTTGAGGACTGTGGACGAGGCGATACGTCGCCGGTTTTATCTCCTGCCCTTTTCCGTGAAGATCCTTGCGCAGGAACGGGACACGGAACTCAGGGAGAAGCTTTGCTCGGAATGGGGCGGGATTCTGCAATGGGCTGTTTCCGGGTGCATCGAGTGGCAGCGGGAAGGACTCAACCCGCCAGCTGTCGTTCGAGATGCTACCGCCGCGTACCTTGCGAATGAGGATTCCGTGGGACGCTGGTTGGAGGAACGTTGCGTCGCCGATTCGCATTACTGGACTTCCTCCAGCAGCCTTTTTAGTGACTGGAGGCTTTGGTGCACGCAAGCCGGTGAAAGGGAGGGGTCGCAAAGGAAGTTTGCACAAGACCTCGAAACACGCGGATTTGTTCCGGAACGAAATCGGACGGGCCGCGGTTTTCTCGGAATCGGGCTTAGAACCAATTCTGTGACGCTTGTGACGCATCAACCTAATATCCCCGTCCGCTCGCGCGCGGGTGGACGCCCTATATAGGTCGAAGTGTCACAAGCGTCACCCGTAGGTCAGAGCGGAAATGCAAACTCAGACTGCAAGTGATTTCCGGCGAACCATAACTTGGACTGAACTCGCAGGCGGTCGCGGAACGAATACAGAGCTTTGAGCGAATATGGTATTGCAGAATGCAACTCGGGAGAGCGTAGTGCAGGAAGCGGTCGCACCGCAGTCGCTCCACCGGTACGAGTTCATCGACAGCAAAGAACTTGCTTCGCGCTGGAGTCTCCCCGAGTCGTGGATTCGTGAACAGGTGCGCTCGCGCTCAACGGACAAACTCCCCCATGTTCGATTTGGGAAATACGTTCGTTTTCGCTGGGGTAGTCCCGAGCTCGAAGGATGGGCCGAACGGCGTATAGTATCGAGCAGCAATGGGAAAGTGGGACGGGCTCTCGGAAAGGAGAGAGTATGAAGAGAACCCGCCACCAGCAAGGATATTTGTATCGCAAGGGAAGTCTCTGGCTACTTCGATACTACGACTCCGAATTATCTTCGGAGGGAAACGTTCGACGTGTCCAGAAAACCAAGAGGCTAGCGGAGGTCGGGCCGGGGTGTCCGACTAAAGCTGCAGCAAGAGATCTCGCGTGGGAATTCCTGGAAACAATCAATCGCGCGAGAACAACGCCCGAGAGCACGATGACACTGACTCGATTCACAGAAGATCGTTACCTGCCGTTTGTGAAAGAGCGCAAACGGATCAGTACCTTCCATGGATATCGCAATATGTGGAAGCTCTACCTGAAACCGCATGGTGAGATTACTCTCCGTGACTTCAGAACTGTTGACGGCGAACGCATGCTCGAAACGATAGCAAAAGGGTGCACGCTGACTTCCACCACTTTGGCTCACATCAAGGCATTCCTTTCGGGTGTCTTTCGTTATGCCAAGCGTCAGGGTGCGATCAATTCTGAAAACCCGATGCGGGATGTTGTCCTGCCCAGGGGCAAACCTCCCGGTGAGACACACGCCTATTCGATCGAGGAGATCATGCAGATGGTGAATGTGCTGCCAGAACCGGCCGCTACGATTGTGGCGGCAGCCGCCTTCACGGGTGCACGAAAGAGCGAAGTTCGGGGTTTCCTCTGGGAGAATTACGACGGGGAGCAAGTATGGATCTCCCAGTCGTTCTGGAGGGGCCATGCGCTGGAGCCAAAGACTCGAAAGAGTAAGGCCCCAGTTCCAGTAATCGAGCAACTTGCGCAGCGCTTGGAGTTGCATCGATCACTGTCCGGCAATCCCGCCAATGGCTTCATGTTCCCGAGTCCCGCGGGTAAGCCGTTTAACATGGATGCTCTGGCAAGAGATGTCATCAAACCGCTCGCAGCAAAAGCAGGAGTTGAGTGGCACGGCTGGCACGCCTTTCGTCGCGGTCTTGCAACAAATCTTCACCGGCTTGGCGTATCCGACAAGATAATTCAAAGGATCTTGCGGCACGCGAATGTCGGAGTAACGCAGAACTGCTACATCAAAACCGTCGACTCGGATGCTGCGGCAGCGATGGAGCAACTTGGGCGATCTCTGGAATATGCACCTAATATGCACCTCTCGGGCGCGCAGAGATCCCGGCTGATGTAATCGGAAGAAATACCTACACTCGGAACTGATTATGCTTGCGGGACTTAGAACATCTGGCGGAGAGGGAGGGATTCGAACCCTCGGTACAGGTGTTAGCCCGTACAACGGTTTAGCAAACCGCCGCATTCGGCCACTCTGCCACCTCTCCGGCGCTGCGGATTTATAGTTTACCACTGGCGGGGTTCCATTCCGTTACCCCGATTTTCTTAACCGCGGATTTCTTAGCCAAACCGTTTGTGTGCTCTGCCCGACGAATTTCATCCCCTGTCAGCCTGAAGCTGCGTCGGTTGCGTTATCCTGACCTTTCCTCACATCAGCTTGGGACACGCACTCTGCATGACTAGCCCTCAAACCGATCTTTCTCCGTCGGCATCGAACCGAAAACTGATCCTGGCTGGCCAGTTGGCATTTTTGCCTACGGGCATTTTGCAAACGCTGCTGGGGCCGATGCTGCCTATCCTTATTATGCGGTGGGCTCTGAATGACACTCAGGCTGGCTATCTGTTTCTGGTGCAATTCCTGGCATCGCTTGTGGGCGTGCAATTTTCTGGATTCCTGCTCGCGCGGTTGGGATACCGTCCGGCATTTTTGTCCGGACTCTTGCTGATGGCTGGTGGAGCGGCTGGGCTCTATCTGGGATCGGCATGGCTTGGAATGGCCTCGGTCGCGACGTTCGGATTGGGATTGGGGCTGATTGTCCCGGCTGACAACCTGCTGATTGCGGAAATTGGGTCTGCGTCTGCATCGCCTTCCGGTTCGAACTCGTCTGCCAACTCTAACGACGGTTCGAGAGCCAGCGCCGTCAGCTTGCTGAATTTCTTCTGGGGCGTTGGAGCGGTGTTCTGTTCGCTGATGGTGGCTTGGTCGGCGGCGCATAAAGTGCTTCCCTTCTTTCTGGGATCGGTCGCGCTGCTGCTGGTCACGCTGGCTTTCGGCATGCGCAACCTTCCTTTTCCGGCGGCTGAAACTTCCGCGGATTCTTCGGCCTCGTCGTCCTCTTCTTCCTTTCGCGCGGGGTGGCGAAGGCAATAACGATGGCGAAGTCACGAATTAAGAGTCCGGCAATCTGGCTTTTCGCGGCCGTCTTCTTTCTTTATCCCGGAGCGGAAACCGCGGTCGGCGGCTGGGTCGGCTCCTATGTTTCGCGCCTCGGACTGCGCGGCGCTGCGATGGCTTCGATCATGCCTGCATTTTTCTGGACCGCGCTCACCGTGGGCCGGGCTCTGGGCACCGCGTTTCTCCACCACTTTTCGGAACGCGGCGTCTTGCGAGCGGGCTTCGCCGCAGGATCGGCCGGCATTGCGCTGATGCTCTGGGCTCCATCGCTCGCGGGAGTCATCGCCGGATCGCTGATCACAGGCCTCAGTTTTGCAACCATGTATCCCATCACCGTAGCCCGCCTTTCTCAACGCTTCGGAGTCGCCGCTCGCAGCATCGGCGCAATCATGTTTTCCCTGGCCTCGCTCGGACCAGCCGTCATCCCCTGGCTAGTCGGCATCATCTCGCATTCCACCGGAAGCCTTCGCGCCGGCCTGTTGCTACCGCTGGCGGCGACGGTGATTCTGTTTGTCATCCATCTTTTTGAGTGGTGAGTGTTCGTGTGGAGCGGGCACCTTCGCCCGCTGCCGTTCATTTTGTAGGTGGGTTTCTGATGTTGACGAAATAGGCGTACGTGATGACTCGTGCCTGTTTACTCCTAAGTGTTAATATCTCTATGTTTAAGCCCCCCCCCCCCCCCGATTTCGCGTAACGCATTAAGAAATAAGGACTTAGCTCAACATCTTCGTAATAAGGACTTAGCGGTGGAGCTTAGATCGAGCGGACCGGATACTCCGGATTGCGCCCGTCGCAATTGTCGCGTATTGGTGAGGGGCTGAATAGGACGGTTGTCACAGCGCAGATGTGATGAAAAGTTATGATGAGCTCGCATGGACTGCTGGGCATAACAGCAGTGGTTCTCTTGTTCGTCCACAAGAGTCATTCATGTGGTTGACGCTTATTCCGTGTCAGTCTGTCAACTCGACTAATGACGCGGCCGAGAGGGACTCGGATATCATGTTCCCATACTCTAAGTACCCGCCAACCCAGTCTTCTAGGGACCGATCCACCTTCTTATCCCTCCTTTGGTTTCTTAGAATCTTCGAGGTCCAAAAATCGCTTTAGTGTTCGATAGTGAACCATGTTGAGGGCAGCCGTGCCAAAAGCAACCGTCGACAAAAATGGCGACCTGAAATCGCCGAAGTACCACATCCGGCGTTCCCGGGAGCCCGTTCCCACTGTTGATGCGATATCGATACCCCGCCCGATGAAGAGCTGAGCGAAGAGCAACCTCGGGTGCTGTACCGGATCGTCTGACGCGCGACATCAGAAGACTTCTCATGCGTGGCGGGGAGGCGTTCGCTTTGCTTGGACCGAGCCGCTTGCTCACTTCAGTTTCTGAAGAATCTTGTCGATGCGATCGGCCTTGGCGGACCCAGTGAGGAAATCGCTATAGGCGGCTTGAGCATTGTTGATCAGAGCCTCATAGTTGATGACTCTGCCATTGAACGATTTGAGGGCGTCCTTGACCATGGCTGGTCCTTGGAAATCCTCCTGTTCAAATATCGGTTCCCCTACAACGAAAACGATCGAAATGTGTGGCTCCGCCACTCCTTGCGCAACGAGGCACTTATGAAGTGCTGCGCGATACTTGGGTCCCTGCTCGACGAGTTCCGCCAAGTGCAACCTCCGCTTGGCCCTCTTCAGTTCTACGATAATGTGCTCGCCCGCATTCGTACGATAGGTAATGTCGACTCTTCCCTTGCTCTCGTCGTCGGAAAGGTTGGCTTTAAACTCCTTAAAATCCTTTTTCAATATCCGTTCGATCCTTTCACTACCTGTCGCTCTCTCCCACCCTGGGTCAAGAAGCCAAAGGTGTGTGAACAGATGCTTTTGAAGTACCTTTTCCTTTTCATTCACATCGACCAGGTTCTCGAACTCCTTAATAACATCCAAACGTACCTTGACAATCTCCCGATATAACGACCCTTCCAGAGTGGACAGATCGGATAGTAGTGGTAGTAGCTCAGCTGCGGTAAGCTGGGGCGATTGGGCTGATAAATGCCCTTCCTCACGCAAACGCAATCGCTCGAACGCAAGCATGCCCGAACGATACAATTGCTTACGCTCCTCTGGGTCCTCGATCTCTACACCACGAATCAGGCCAAGCAGTTTCTCGGCATTCTTCCGCTGCGATGATGGAGATCCTCAATCCATTCGGCTAACGCCGGAAGCTCATCTATGGCCTGCTTGCCACGTGCCTCGTTGCGCAATTCGGTCCATCTGATCTTGAATGGAAACCCAGCGTGCGTCTCAGGAATTCTGTCAGGGCCAAGTATCGCTCGTCATCCTCGATGAGACGCTGCCGATCGCTCGTGGCGATGTCATCTCCGCCCTTGATATCCAAGAAGTCAGCCTCGACCTGGCCCGTAAGGTAGCTTACGAGAATTCGGTTGTAGCCTAATTTGTCGAGAATGTTTTCCTGGATAAGTCGGCCGCGAGCTAGGACGACGATGCCGTTGAGCGAGCCGGCTTCGTCGTGCTTGAGTTTCTTAGGGCCCTCGGCAGCGCCTAACCATCCGCTAACTTTCCATTTAGGGTGGGCTAAGTCCACGGCGTCCGAGACCACAAACCGCTTCAACACACCAGGACAATCGGACGCAGGCAGGCGTTTCTTTCCGAACTCCCACAGAAACTCGAGCGCTCTCAAATCCTCCCTGTCATCCGGGCCGACTGCAGCATCATTAATTTCTACTGCGAATTTATCCCCCTTGGAAGATTTCAATCCGATTACCGAAAATCGTCGAGCGATTCGCTTCCGAAGAGCAGCAACCGAAGTTCCCGTTCTTTTCTTTTTGAGGCCCCGGAGGATAATTTTTGTCCCTTTCGGCGGCCCAGCGAACGCTATAGGTTTCGGGTAGTATGGCTTCTGCGCAGCAATTGGCTCCCTTATCTTGGACGTTCTCATCTCAAATGCATGCTTTTCCGTGCCGCTGCGAGTGTGGACCTGAATCACCTCAGCAATCGAAAAGAGGGCTAACTTACCGATTCCCTTTCGCCCCATGAACGGCCGCCCCGCAGCCGAGGTTTCTCCCTCTTCGGAACGTTTATCGTATCCAGCTTTGAGGAATCGGTCGTTGATTTGCTTAAGCCTCATGCCGATGCCGCTGTCTTCGATGGTTATCTCTGCACTACTTATGTTGACTTTAACCAATTGTGCATCGGCATCCCAGGCGTTTGCCACAGCTTCGGAAAGGACTGCGGCAGCATTGCTGTATAGATTTATTCCCAGGTGATCAAGCACTCGAAGATCGAGCGTTAAGAGATAAGGCGACCTCATAGGATTATCACCCCAATCGATTGTGGGCCTTCGCAACTCGCACGATTTCTTTACCAACGAAAAAAGCGAGGCGCGGAGGAACGGCGTTGCCAATCAGCCGACCAACGCGAGCCATGAACAATTTTTCGCGGGGTTTTGCGAAAAGGAAATGGCGTGGAAAAGTTTGGAGAAGCGCCGCCTCCCGCGGGGTAATGGAGCGATCCTGCTCAGGGTGCCCGAATCGTCCCGTGCCGAAGTTGTATGCTTGGGTTGTTATTGTTGGCGACGGTTCATCCCAAACCATTCGCGAGTACACACTGCGATAGGTCAGGCCAGTTTTCTTGCGATGACATTTAGCGCGGAGACTTATCGGCCAGTCTTCCCACGTTCCTCCGGGATGGGACGCGCGGAGTCTACGCAGGTTGGTGTCTGTTACGGATCGCGCCCGATGGAGTCGATCGGTCGGGTCTACTTCTCCGGCCGAGAGTCTCGGCAGCGATCCGATTGCATCCCTCACGGTCCGATACTTTCCCGCCGTCAGATAGCCAGATGGTACTTCCACGGGGCCAATCAAGGAGGCAATCAGCACTAGTCGTCTCCGATGTTGTGGTATCCCGAACCTCGGGCAGTACAACGACTTTGTGTCAACATCGTACCCGAGATGCAACAATTGTTGTATGAACTCGCCAAAAATGTCTTTAGAAGCCAAACCAGGCACATTTTCCATCGTAACTAATTCTGGCACCAGTTCTCTGGTCAGCCTACTAAACTCTCCCAGCAGTCCCCATTCTTTGTCCTTCGAATTATTCGTACCTCGACGGAATGGCGAGAAGGGCCTGCAGGGAGCGCAGCCTGCTAGCAGTCGGATTGCACCTGCAGGATAAACTTTCGAGAGATCGTCGCCGTTAAGATTCCTCACATCGGCTCTGATAAAAGGTGCGTGATTGTTCCACTTGAAAGGGAACTCGGATGTCGGGTCAAGATCAATGCCGGCAACAATAGAAACTCCCGCCTTCTGAAGTCCGAATGCTAGTCCGCCAGCACCGCAGAACAGATCGATTCCGTAAACGGGAGCCTTACGCATCGCCCTACTTTAACGCGTCGGGCGTGATAAAACAAAACGGCACGATTTCGGCATCCAAGAAAGAGGCCGCGCGCGGGTCTTCCTGCAGCCCCTCGGTCCGAGTAATTATTTATCAGTCCCCCACTAACTCTGCCTAGACCACTTTTGCGCTAGTTAGGCTGGTTATCGCAGCGGTGAACCGCTGCGCCACCCAAAATCAAAATCCAAATCCGATGAAATTAGCTTCTGCTCTATCGCCCTACAACCGCGAAGCCTTCGTGCGCTTGCCTCCGGCGATTCGCAGTGGGGCGGTGGAGGCCAGTTCTACGCGGTTTCTGCCTTTATGTTTGGCGCGATAGAGAGCCTGATCGGCGGCCTGGATCACCTGCTCGGGCTGGCGGTAGCGGGTGCTGGGCTCGGCTACTCCGATGCTTACGGTTACGGAGAGACGATCGGCTTGCTGCGGCACTGGCATGCGAATGCGTCCGTCTTCTCCTCTACGTGTGACTGTGGTGAGGGCTTTCTTTTTCGTGGACTTTCTGCGATCTGATTCGCTGGCCCGATGATCACTTCTTTTCTCCGTGGCTTCAACGGCAGCTTTTTCGGCGGCGGCTTTTGCTGCTACTTTCTCCGCTCTTCTATCGGAGCCGCGCACGTGGAATGAAGAGGTTTCGATGGTCCGGCGCAGGGCTTCGAGATGCTCGTAGGTTTCTTTGGCGGAGGCGTCGCGGAAGACGATGGCGAACTCTTCGCCTCCGCAGCGGAAGGCCTGGCCTGCTCCACTGACTTCGGATAGGCGCTTGGCTACCATGCAGAGCACTTGATCGCCTACGTCGTGTCCGTAGGTGTCGTTGAATTTTTTGAAGTGGTCGATGTCGACTATGGCGATGGCGTATTGCTGGTCGAGCGAGAGCAGGGATTCGTTGAAGGCGCGGCGTCCGCGGATGCCGGTGAGTTCGTCGTGGTAGGCGAGCACGTAAGAAGTCTCGATCAGCGAGGCGGCCAGGATGAGAGCGGCGGTGGCGACGTAGGCGTCCGACATTTTGCCGATGGGAGCGAATTGCAGCCAGAGGAAAACGGCGGTTAGGGACCAGACGAATCCGGGCTCGATGGGCTTGCGGGTCTGGAAGAAGCGGCGGATGAAGACGGCGATGGCGGCCAGGGAGGTTAGCAGAATCCAGAGCGGGATGGCGGAGTTGCCGGAACTGGGATGATGTTGATGCAGATTGGCGGCGGCGCTCGTAACCGTTGCCGCACTATTTTCGGGACGGCAGGCCACGGCGACGATGACGGATTCGAGGAAGAGCAATCCGAAGCGGGGTGCGATTCCGGCGACGGTGAGGCCGCGTTCGCGCATGGCCGCGAAGACGATGAAATTCAGCGGGATCAGGATGGCGGCTAGCGCGACGGCGGTGCGGCCGGGTCCGCTATGAATTTGGCCGGCGGAGAAAAAATCTACCGCGCGATGCGCCAGCAGCAGAGTCAGCAAGCAAAACAGAATGCGGCTGGAATTGAAACGCCAGGCCAGGAGCAATCCGACGAGGAAGGCGCCGACGTAATAGAAGGAGAGCGAGGGCGCGACCTGGGCGAAGAGCGGGCTGCTGACGAGCGACGCCGCCAGCGCCAGGAGCAATCCGCCGGGGACTAGCCACGCTTTCCAGGTGCTGCTGTTCACTGATTCAGGATACGGCAGGCGGGGGCGCGGCGGCGGTTATGGTTTGGGCACGGGTTGCTGGGGATGCGGCGCGGGATGGTAGTCTTGCGTGTTTATGGGTTCTGCTGGGCGTATCTCGCGGCAAGCAAAGTCAAGAGCAAAGTCAACGTCAAAGGCAGCGGACAGGAGTGTCCGCTCCACACGGGCTGAGCTTCGTGTGGCTATTGATACTGGAGGGACGTTTACTGATTGCGTTTGGGTGGAGGGCGGCGAGCTTCGGACGCTGAAGGTTTTTTCTACTCCCGATGATCCTTCGCGCGCGATTGGCGAGGCTTTGCGGAAGATTGGTTTGCACAAGGAGATTGGTGACGGTGCCGCTACGCCTGGCGTTCTCACTTTGCTGCACGGGACCACGGTCGGAACGAATGCCTTGCTCCAGCGAAAAGGGGCTCGTGTTGCGCTGATTACTACCTCTGGATTTGAAGACGTCATTGAGATTGGACGGCAGGCTCGTCCGCGGCTGTATGACTTTTTCTTTGATCGGATCGAGCCGCTGGTGCTCCGCGAAATGCGATTTGGGATTGAGGAGCGGACCAGCGCCGAGGGGCTGATTCTGGAGCGTCCGTCGGAGGCGGAACTGGCGCGGGTGCTTGCGGCGGTGCGGAGGCCGAATCCAGAAGCCATTGCTGTTTCTTTGCTATTTTCGTTTGCTAATCCGGAGAATGAATTGGCTGTGGCTGCGGCGCTGGCGCAGCTCGGCAAACCAGTTTCTTTGTCACATCGGATTCTGCCGGAGTTTCGGGAGTATGAGCGCACCAGCACGGTGGTGGTGAACGCTTATCTGCAGCCGCTGATGCAGAGCTACATGGAGCGGTTGTCGGAACGCGTCCGGGAATATGGCGAAGAATCGGGCCGCGGTTCCGGCGCGGAGCGGAAGCGGAACGCGTCGAGAATATTCGTCCCACGAATCTTCGTCATGCAGTCGAATGGCGGAATCGCCGCGATCGAGTCGGCGGCGCGGGAACCGGTGCGGACGGTATTGTCCGGTCCCGCGGGCGGACTGGTGGGAGCCGCGGCTATGGCGGCGCGGAGCGGCTTCCGCAAGATTCTTACGTTTGATATGGGCGGCACTTCGACCGATGTCGCGGCGGTGCAAGGCGAGGTTCGAGCGGGCGGACAGGCGGAAGTGGCTGGGCTGCCGGTCGGGGTTCCGATGCTGGAGATTCACACTGTCGGCGCGGGCGGCGGGTCGCTGGCGCGCTTCGATGCTGGCGGATCGCTGCGCGTGGGGCCGGAATCCGCGGGCGCCGATCCGGGGCCGATCTGCTACGGACGCGGAAGGCAACCTACGGTTACGGACGCCAATTTGCTTTTGGGGAGGCTTCGTCCCGATCGGTTTTTGGGCGGCGAGTTTACGCTCGATCTGGAAAGAACGCGGCGCGTAACTTCTGAATGGCTGAAGAAGCAGGGGCAAAGTTCGCGCTTGAGCCTGGAACAATTTTCTGCGGGCGTGGTGCGGGTGGTGAACTCGAATATGGAGCGAGCTTTGCGGGTCGTGTCCATCGAGCGGGGATACGATCCGCGGGATTTTGCGCTGGTGGCGTTTGGCGGCGCGGGAGGTTTGCATGCGTGTGAACTGGCGGAGGCGCTGGCGATCCCGACGGTGATTATTCCGGCGCGGCCGGGGGCGCTTTCGGCGTTTGGAATACTGGTAAGCGATGTGGTGAAGGATTATTCGCGGACGGTGCTGTGGCGGATTGCCGATCATTCGTCTGTAGGATGTGGAGCATCCAGCGCATTCGAAGCGAAACTACAGAAAGAATTTCGCAAGCTGGAGGCAGCGGCACTGAAGGAATTTCGCGCGGAGCGGTGGCTGCAGCGTGACCTTGAATATGAACGGAGTCTTGATCTGCGCTATCGCGGCCAGGGCTACGAGCTGAACGTGCCTTGGGCCGCAGATATCGAAGCGCGCTTCCACGACGAACATCAACGACGCTATGGATATAGCCACGCGGGACGCGAGATTGAATTGGTCACCGTACGTGTGCGAGCGCGTTTGCGCGCGCCCCAGCCGCAGTCCCGGTCGAAAGTTACGCGAGAGGCGACGGGAAAGATGGGGTCACGAGTGTCGCCCGTCGAGCTCGCGTCCGTGTTCTTTCATGATAAGAATCACGACAAAAAGGTGGACACTCCCGTCTTCGAACGTGGCGACCTTGTCGCCAATCACAGGATGCGGGGGCCAGCAGTGATTACGGAATATAGTGCGACCACGGTGATTCCGGTGGGAAAGAAGTTTTGGGTGGATGCTTCGGAAAATCTTATTATCCAGATGAAGTGATCAGAATAGGGCTCATCGCGCCTTAGTGATCGAAGGTTTTATTCTTCCTCCGGCTCTTTCTTTTCCTCGATTGCCATGTCTTTCAATTCGCTGGACTCAAAAACTTCCCGGCATTCCTGGCATTCCACGTATTCGGACTCTTCGTCGCGGGAGACGATTTGCACCCGTGGATGCTTGCACTGCTCGGGATTAACTTTCTCTTGGGGAGACTGCGACGACTGGCTCAGCGTCATAAACTTGGTAGACGACTCAAGGATTCGAGGGGAAGGGGCATTTTCTCCGAATTTTCGATATTTTGCGGCGGTTGGCCCAAGATGTCAAGTGACTTTAGAGTGCGGAAGTCAACGGGTGTCTCAGAATGAAAAAGTCTCTGAAACGGGCTGCTTAGCGCGTTCCAGAGACTCTCTTCGCTGTTTCCCAACTTGAACGGCCATCAAAGCGACGCAAGACTACTTAACTACGTGTCTCGGAGAAGCTGTCCTGAGGATGGCAAGCAACCGTTTCGCTGCCGCTGGAACCGGCACTTTGCCTTCGCGCACGATTTCCTTGGCGCTAATTTCCCTGCCATAAAGTGCCTTGTTGGCGCCATCATCGGAGCGCAGCGTCGAGCCTTCGAGTGACACTCCAGCGAATAGACCCTGCGACCTGGAATAAGAGAGAATTTCAGCTTTCATGACGATGTCGGTGGCTGCGGCCGCATCCCGTCCCTTGGGACCGGCTGCGATGGCTGCATCGGCTCCCAGCTTCACTTTGCTGGTCATCACCGACCTTGCGCCCGATTCATTCATCACCAAAAGAACGAAGTCGGTCGCCTGCGCGCCGATCTGGAAACCAAAACTACCGGCTTCAAGCGCAAACATGGCGGGCGCGCTCCACGAGCCGGAGAAATCCTGCCCTTTGCGGCAAGTTATCAGTCCGCGGCCGTAGCTGCCGCCGACGATAAATGCGGCCTTCTTGACCGACGGATAAATGATGAGGCAATCCGCTTTATTCAATAGATCTTTCGGAATTCCATCGGGCATGCCCAGGATTTCCTTCATCACGTTGGCGGATTCGGCAATACGATCGTCTTCTTTGGCGACCTTGTCTTCGCCGAAAATGGGCAATACACAAGTCAACATGAGGGCTACCAGCAATATTCTGTTCTTCATAAACGCTCCTTGTTTGTGTTTTGACGTGCAAGTTTGATGCGTAATTTCGGTTTGAGAGAGTACTTGACCGACTTTTTAATCGCTGACTATGCCAATATCCAAGCGGCCAACGCTCGGGCCAGGGCAAAATCTGGGAGCCCACGATTCAGTTTGCACTTCGCAGGCGAACACGAATGAATTGAGAAGCACCGACACTACCATGTCGTCCGTGAAATTTGCAACCGGCGGATCGAGACTTTGTGGAGCGGGATGAAGACGGAAGTCCTTTACCTACTTACTTTGTGCGCCAGTCGGTGCAACATCCTGCGGGAAGGCTTTGAGTACAACCGCGTGTGAATTGGAAGAAGTTTTCTTTTCGGCGTCGGTTATGTTCTCAACCAGAGTTCCTTTCAGGACGTAATATCCTTCGTCAACTCGACTCTTGCCCTCGCCGCGCTCCACTGTCCCCCGAAAGTCGAACGATACGCCCTGGACAGTCTCGGTGGAGAATGCGAGCTGATTGCCCTCGATCTTGCCCGACTTGAAGAAGTGCTCCAGAAAATCGCCGCTGCCCCCTTCCGAATCGCCGTAGCGTGAAACCACCCCCGTCACGCGTCCTTCCTGATTCTCGACGGTGATCTGTATGAATTCTCCTTCGCGCAAAAAGCTGTACATGCCCGAATACTGGGCTCCGGGGATGGGCGGAGTCGGAGGCTTAGTCTGGTCATCCTTATTATGGGCATCCGGGTTCGCCTGCGCGCCTGCCAGCATCCAACCAATAACAACGAAGCACACAATTTTTAGAGCATAAGAACGGACTGCTAGGGCCGACATACTCACCTCGGAACAGCCAGTATATCTGCCATTTAGAGGGTGCGGGCAAAACCGGGGGCGCTGTCGCCCGATTCGAGGTCGGTTATAATCGCTATATAAAGAGCCTTTCGTGGCGAGCAAGCGAGAGCGCCTCAAATCCCACCTTTCGGCGACAAACTTCGTCGAAGTTGGCTAGCAGACAACATTTGGAGTCAGATGGAATTCCGCGGGAAAAAACTGTTGAGACTGTTGACGGAGCACGATCCCTCAAGTCCGGAGTTCCGCAGCGGAGTTCGCGACGTCCTGCACCCATCGCCGGTGGCAACTGCCGGCGAATTCGACCTTTGGCGAGATGTTTTTGTCGAGCAGGAGCTGCCGTGGAGACGTTTCCTGCAATCCGCGCTGTTGCACGGGACAGCGGTCGCCCTTATCTGGACAATTTCAGCGTCCTGGATTCGCCAACAGAAGATTCTGGATCGCGCCACGTTTGACCGCGCATCGCTCGTGACTTATACACCGGAAGAATATTTACCGCCGCTCGATACCGGCACTCCCAAGGCGCTTAAGGCGCAAAAGGGTGATCCGGCCTTCGCCAAGCAGCCGATTCTTTCGGTTCCGCCAGAAGCGGACAATCGGTCGCAAACGATTGTCGCGCCGCCAGATCTCAAACTCAATCGCGACGTTCCCATGCCCAATATCGTTGCCGCCGGAGCGATCACTCCTTCGGTTCCCTTGGATGCAACGCGCGCACCTTTGGCCCGCACCGTGGCGCCAGAGATGCAGGTTGTCGCGCCGGCTCCGGAGGTGCAGTTTGCGCCCGACCGGGTGGTTCGAACTGCAATGAAATCGGATGTCATCGCTCCTCCACCGGAGTTGTCGCCCGCGCCAAAGGGACACGTTAGCCTCATGAACATTGGGCCGAGCGACGTAGTGGCCCCCGCGCCGCGGCTCGCGCTGGAAGAACAACATGCGCCAGCTTCGCACGACAAAGGACGGCTATCGGGCGGCATGCAGCCGGTTGGCCCTCCGCCGAGCATGGCCGCAGCGAGTGGCGCCAGCGGGAATGGACGATTAATCGCGTTAGGGATTCACCCCGTTGCTCCGACCGGCCCAGTGGCCGTTCCAAGTGGAAATCGCCGGGGAACATTCGCCGCCGATCCGCACGGAAAGCCCGGCGCTTCGGGAACACCGGATTTGGCACAAGGTAGTGGAAAAGACACGGGCGTCAATGGGCACAACAAGGGCTCTTTGCCAACAGGATTGCAGGTGGGAGCGAAAGATCCGAGCGCGAGCAGCGGCCGCGAGATGGCTAGTCTCTCAACAGCTCCAACCAAGCCGGGCGCCCGCGATGGTTCTGCGGTTTCGAACGATAAACTTACCGACTTGGATCGTCAGGTTTTCGGTGAGAAGGTTGTTCACACGATGGCGTTGAACATGCCGAATTTGAATTCGTCGACCGGCAGCTGGGTCATAAAGTTTGCCGAGCTGGATCCCGGGAAAAAGCAGGGGCAACTGATGGCTCCCGACCTCCCGGAAAAGTCCGATCCGGGCTACCCTCTCGAATTGATGCGCGCCAATGTGCATGGCAAGGTTACGCTTTACGCAATTATTCAGGCTGATGGACGGGTGGGCAGCGTTCGCGTCCTTAATAGTCCCGACGAACGTCTTGATCCTTATGCAGCCAAGGCGCTTGCCCGCTGCGTGTTTTCTCCCGCGGTGCGAAACGGTAAACCCGTGGCGTTGGAAGCCGTGGTGGAGATTCCGTTTCGGGTGGTGCGGAAGAATTTCTGAACGGAACCGTCCTCAAATCTGGGAAGTGTCTTCCACGTCTATTTCTCTAGAGCTATCGACGTCTCTTTTTCACCACAGGGGGCACAGAGATTCACAAGAGAGATCACGTGCAGCCGAGTGAGCTCGATTTTTTATTTTTGAATTCTAACCTTGGACGGACGCGGCTTTTTCTCCGGAGAGAGCAGCGTACACTTCGGAACTGGCGCAGACTTCGTAATACCACACGTCGGTCCAGTGCAAGATTGATAGATCGCGTACATCGACCTGGGCGATACGGTTCTTCCGGATGGCAATTTTGCGAAACACTCCGTTTGCGATGGGCACAGTGCCGATAAAGAATTCCTGCTGTTCATCGACCCATGGGCCCCTAAAACCAGGCCCTGCGATAGCGGAATCCGCGGTCCAAGGGGCGAGCGAGATTTCCTGTTTTAGTTTGCGAAAGGCCGCCTCGCTGAGACAGATGCCGCCGACGTTATAGTTCAGACGCATGTCTTCCGTTCCAGCGTCGGCATTCGCGTTGTCATTTTTATCGTTTTTGCTCGGACCCCCGATCTGAAGCGAGTAGACCTGGAAAACTCCGGCATCGGGCGCGAGTTTCTTGCGGACGCGTTTGCTGCAAGAAGAGAGACGATCGCTCTCGTTGATGGCATCGGAAATCATGATGCGGTGCGCGCCATCCATCAGGTAAAGCGGAGCAGAATTCTGGTAGGCGATTCCCAAGCCAACTTCCATTGGAGGTAGCCCTGAGCGTTGCAGCAGCTCGTTGTATTCGCGCAACAGGCTCACGATCTCCCAGGCTAAGACGCAGGTGCGGCCTACGCCAAGCATCGCCTCGCCTTCCCTCTCCAGCAGCGCCACGATGATGGCATCGCCTTCCAGAAAGACTTTGGTGGCGCCATATTTCGCCAACAGCTTATTCACCGGATCATAGAAATTAAGGCTGAAATAAGAAGCGGCGTTCATGCCTCTTTCCATCAGCGAACGCGTAAGCCGGGAAGAGTCGCGCACATCGGCCTTGAGAATTACGTGATGAACCACGCGATCCTCGGCGGGCTTCTGGTCTTCTGGAGGCAAGAACTCGTACAGCATGCCGTTTAGTGAGGAGAGTTCGCGGACTTTCTCGTCGCTGACCAGATTGATACTGTCGAAACCAGCGCTCACCGCATCCAGGCCACGGCGATCACGGTGATAGCTGAAGAGGTCGTGCAGAAGGCGTGCGGCAAAACGGCTACGCTCCGATCCCCGGCACGAGGCAACGCGTCCAACCGCGGCAAATAGCCGGTCGGAGTGGAGCCGGCTTTCGGCAATGATTTTTTCGACGCGCGCAGCTTCTTCTCGGAAAATCAGCGCGTTCTTGATCTGCTGCGGATTCACCCGCGGGGCATATTCGGCGAGCAAGGGGACAGCTTCATACGAAGCAACGACGTGGGAAAGGGCGCCTTCACGTTGCAGCATGCGCGTCCAGATTTCGAGACGATCTTTTCGGCTGCGATCTTCCGGCGTGGAGTCCTCGCCATTGCCGGTGCCAACCAGCGCGGCGGCATTTTCGGGAACATTAAGCGCCTGCTCCAGATGCTCGTCGTCAACTGCCTCGCCGTATCCGAGTTCACGCAGAAAATTTAGCGCAAATTGGCGAAGGGTGTTAAAGCGGTCGGGATCTTTGTCGAAGTTCCCGAACATGTAATAGTGTTCGGCACAGAGATAATCGTCGCGCCCATCTTCGGTAAGAATCAGCGGATTCAGAAATAGCCGATAACAATCGGCGGGCAATTCGCCGAGCAGAGAACGCCGAGTGCGGGCGAGTGTTTCTTTTTCAATTTCGCGAAGCAGACGAAACATTTCCTGCCCTGCGCGGCGCAGGATTATCTTCTTGCCCACCTGGAACGCGGAGACGCGCTCCTGTGTCTGCATCATTTTGGTTTCGCGCACACCCTCGAGCAATTTCGCCTTCATACGGCACTGCTCAAGAATTTTCCCGAATTGCGATTGCAGTTCGGTGCGAATGAACTTGAGTACCGCGAGGCGGCCGATCAGGTCTACCGATGGGTTGCCTTCCACTTTGGCACGATTCAGAATCGCGAGGTGAATCGAGACCAACAGAGTTTTGAGGTCGGCGGGATCCGCTTTACGCAGTTTCGTGGCGCCCTGAGCGGCGCGCACGAACTTGTTTTCGGTGACTGAGGGAACGTCCATTTCGAAGAGCGATTCCACTTCACCGAAGCGGCGTATATAACGGGCGAGATGAAAGCTCAAGTCCGCGGTAATGCGCGGGCTTAGAAAAACGTCGTAGCGAAGATTATCGACGCCCAGTTGCAGATCGCTAAACGCCAGGGTCAACCCGTAGTACTGAAGATCGGGCCGACTGGGCGGTTCATAATTACGCAACCGAAAAATCGGGAGCTTGGGCATGGGCGCAACGGTACGTTTTCAGTCTTTGAGTGGTTGCAAATTGCTGAAACGGCAATGCTAAACAAGGCTAGCATGCGGCCAGACAGCCCAAAAGTTACGCTGGTGTATGCGGGTGGTTGATACGCGGTAACGGTGATTGACCGGGCGTGTATCCATATTTATTGACTGGATTTATTGACCGGCATGATCTATTGACTGGCGTGGCGCGCTTTTTCGAACTCATCGCCTTTTTTCCATTCGACCAGTCGTGTCTGGTTGGCGGCTTCCCACCCGAGCGCGAACCCGAAGCGCGCCATGGCCGCGTCGGAGGTGTAATCCATGCCGGGATGATATTCATCGCTCGGTTGGTGATAACGATGTTTGGTGTAGTCCTCCAGTTGCGCCACTCCCCAGGCTTCGTCGTGGCCTTTGAACTTCACGCCTTCGTTCACCGAAAACGCAGGAATACCGACTCGCGCCAGGCTGAAATGATCGGAGCGATAGTAGTGTCCGGCTTCGGGAAAGGCGTCGGGACGAATGGCGAAACGAAAGTCGGCTGCGGTAGCTTGGACGGTGGCGTAGAACGTCGTGCGCTCGGCTCCGGATACTTCCACCTGCTCCGGCGAACCTAGCGGCTTTACATCGTCATAATTGAGGCCGAGCGAAATTCTTCCGGCAGGGATTGGGGGATGTTTGCCCAGATATTCCGAACCGAGCAGCCCTTGTTCTTCGGCAGTGACTGCTGAAAAGAAAATGGAGCGCAGCGGCTTTTGCGCGGCTTGGGCATAGACGCGCGCCAGTTCGAGAAGAATCCCGCAGCCTGTACCGTTATCCATGGCGCCGTTGAAGATATTGTCGCCAGTCATGTCGGGGCGGATGCCGAAGTGATCGTAGTGAGCGGTGTAAAGAACACCTTCTTCATTCAACTTGTTGTTTGAGCCTGAGCCGGGCAGGACTGCAATTACGTTATTCGATTCGAACGGGCGAATTTTGCTGGTCATGTGCGCGGACAAGCGAAAATTCATCGGAACGGGCTTAAAATCGCGCGATTGCGCGTCGGTCATGATCTTGTCGAGATCCATGCCGGCGGCGGAGGCTAGCTTGCGAGCGATATCCAGATGGATCCAGGCAGCTGCTTTTAGTTTCGGCGTCCCGTCGAGTTTGAGATAGGACTTCTCGCCAGAGTTTGAGTTGCGCACGACGTCCCAGCTATAGCTAGCCATCTCCGTCTTGTGGATCAGGATCACGCCCACCGCGCCTTTGCGGGCGGCTTCTTCGTACTTGTACATCCAGCGGCCGTAGTAGGTGAGAGCTTTTCCGGTGAAAAACTTCGGATCGTCCGAAGGCGGCTCGTTGACTAGCATGAGGAGAACTTTGCCTTTAACATCGACGCCTTTGTAATCGTCCCAGTTGTATTCGGGAGCTTCGATACCGTAGCCGACGTAGACGATATCGGCGTCCACGTTCGATTCGGGCTGTTGCGTCTGATCGTAGGCGACGTATTCATCGAGAGCTTTGAGGTCAAATGGATGGCCACTCCCGGGAACTAACGTGAATCGGGTGTCGGCGCCAGGCGTGATGCCTACCATTGGGACTTTTTGCAGATAGGATCCATTGTCGCCGGCTGGTTTCAATCCATAGAGCGCGAATTGGGTAGCGATGTACTCGGCGGCGATGTCGCCTCCGCGCTGGCCAGTGCCTCGTCCTTCGAGAAGGTCGTGGGAGAGGAAGCGAACTTGCTGCTCGATGTTTTCGGGGCGAATACTCTGCATCGCGGCGATAGCAGCCGGGGGAAGATGCGAGCCGAAGCGGGATTCGGCGCGGGGTTTCGGGGCCTTGTTTTGCGCCGACAGGATGGAAACTGGAAAAAGAATAACGGCGACCAGAACAATTCTGCGAATCGACAAGCGGCGCACCTCGAAAACAAGCGGTATTCGTGATGATTAAGGATGCAAGAATTGTAAAGGATGGGCAGGGATTCGCGAGGTTACCTGAGCACTATCGCGGACGGGTAGAGACCACAACGAGTCCTGCTGCCGATCTCGACTTTTGGGGATGCACTTTAGATTGTCTCGTGACCGATTGTCCCGCGACCGCGGGATCAGTTTTTAGAACCTCAACCAGCCTTGAATTCGCGGACCTCTTCGCCGGGTTTAAAGATAGGGGCGGCTGGTGTCGCCTGCGCGGCAGCGAGCTTGCGGTTGATCATTTCTATTTCCGGTTTCAGCCAACCGACACTGCTGATTTCGATCTTGCCATCTTGTCCAACCAAAAACAGACTGGGCACGTTGG
This sequence comes from uncultured Acidobacteriaceae bacterium, assembly GCA_963807725.1. Classification (GTDB taxonomy): domain Bacteria; phylum Acidobacteriota; class Terriglobia; order Terriglobales; family Acidobacteriaceae; genus Acidiflorens. The sequence goes on along the minus strand of CAWECL010000004.1, from coordinate 410,075 downwards.
TCAATCCGTATGCGTTGGAAACCTCGTAACCAACAGGATTGTCGAGCAAAACTCGGAAAGTGACCCCGAATTCTTTCAGAAAGCCAGTGGTCTTCTCTTCTTCATTCTGCGAAATCCCCACCATGGTGATTTTGCTATCGCCATACGATTTGTGAATACGCTCGAGAAAGGGAAACGTGTATTGGCAGGTTGGACATCCCACCTTGAAGAAAGCGACGAGCACCGGTCCTTTTTGAAGTGCGGCGCGCAGAGAGAATTCGCCGGCCTCGCTCTTGCCTGAGGAGACCGCCGGCAAAGAAAAGTCTGGCGCCTCAGTTCCTGCGGGTAATGCAGCCATTTCTTTCGGACCTCCGAATACACGTTCGAGCCATGTCATGGAGAGATGCCTCCAAAGTTAGATTATGCCACTGGCCTTCAGGATTTTCCGGGTCAACCCGGTGATTGGGATTTGGGCGAAGTGCTCCACGGAGATCCATTCACCCGTCTTGTTCTTTCCGGCGGGCGCATTCCGGAGCACATGGACGGTGTAAGCAGTGGTGGTAATGGAATGACGAAACTTGCGCCAGACCGCGGACTTTGGCAAGCCTCGCAGGGGCTGGAACGATTGCGGCAGTTCCCACATGCCGGGCATGAGAGTGCCTTTTACCGGGCGTTGCACCATCCTCACTCTACCGTTGCTTTTGCCACTGCCTTTTCGCCAATCGAGAGCACACCAGATTTCCTTTTTTCTTTGAGGGGAAAGGCGGGTAGCTCGCGGACTTTCTCCTTGCGTGACGCACCACTTTGCCACGGGGCACAGTGGACAACGAGGATCGCGCGGGACGCAGACAGTTGCGCCGAGCTCCATCATCGCCTGATTCGAGTCTCCGGGACGGGATTTCGCTAGAAGCTCCTGGGCATGCCGCCAAGTTTGCGGTGTGGTGAGATTGATGCCGGTAAGTCTTTGCAGCACACGTTCTACATTGCCATCGACTACCGCTGTGGGCGCGTTAAACGCGATGCTGGCGATGGCAGCGGCGGTATAGCGTCCGATGCCGGGAAGGGCGAGTAGCGCTTCGAAATTCCGTGGAAAGAGGCCACCGTGTTGTTCGACGATCTGTTGCGCGCAACGGTGCAGCATACGGGCGCGCCGATAGTAGCCCAAGCCGCTCCACGCTGCGAGCACGGCATCTTCAGAGGTTGCGGCAAGCGCATAAACATCTGGAAACCGATTGAGGAAAGTTCGGTAATACCCGAGCACGGCGGCCACGCGCGTTTGCTGGAGCATGATTTCGCTGAGCCAGATGCGGTAGGGATCGCGAGTCTCGCGCCACGGAAGCTCCCGTCGATTCTTGTCATACCAGCGCAGGAGGGCGCGGCGAAACCCCGCGATATCCCTAACGGAAATGTCGAAATTGACCTGGTCCAGAGTCGAAAGAGTTTGAGACGCGGCAAACCGCGTCTCTACGGCGAGGGCGGTAACGCCCATTTTACTGTTGCTGGCTAGCGCTGTGTGCGATGGCCACCCATCTGGCTTTTTGCTGCTGCCACACCGTCATCATATGTTGTGGGGCCGATGGAAGCGGCTGCGAGCCGGCGCCTCCACTCGAAATAACTCCGTTCAGAGTTATGGTGTAGGTCACGACGATGGTGGTTCCGTTCAGTTCGGTCTTCAGGTCGCCAATTGCGAAATCTTTTACCTGCCAACTGCGATATTGTGCAATGGTGGCGTCGCGATCGAGCATTCCGGCTCCAGTGACGCTGGTGTAGTTCGAAGCAAGAGCGCGCTCCACCTCAACCCAGTTCGCCGCTTGGATTTCCTTCCAGAACATGCGCTCCAGACCCTCGCCGCCGGTGGCTTCGTCCATGGAGCGCGCCGGATGCTCGCCGTAAAAAGTACAAGCCGGCCCCAATAGCAGCAAGCAAATGATTGCGGCGATTAATGCGAGAGCAGGTGTGGACCTTAGAGTTGGGGGAAGCGACGTGAGAGCTATCCTCGGGCGCATGGCGTGATTGTACCGTGATCGTTTCAATATTTGCATGAGATGCGCTCAGCCGTGGCGGCGCAGATTGCACGAAGCGTTTACCACCAAGGCCACGAAGGTACACGAAGGAAAACATTGCCACCATGATTTGGTGATACTGAAGGCGGAATGCCGATTGACTGCGGGGAATCGTCCCTACGATAATGAAGGAGCCTGGTAATCGCGACACACGCGTGAATATTAACCCGAACCGGCAGGATGGGTATGACAGAATTCGACCGCAAGGTGGAAGAGGCTTCCGCGCGCTTCAATCGCTCGGTAGCGAATATCGCCGAGACTCTGGAAAAAGATACGGCGGAGCTGGTGACCTATCTGAACGACGAGGTAGTGCCGGCGGTGCGAACCCATTCTTCGAAGGCGCTGCGGACAGCGGCGGGAAAGCTCTCCGAGTTCGCGGACTTTCTGGAAACCCATCGCAAGACTTCTTGAATCGGTTCCCTTTCAACTCTCCGCCCCAAGTAGCTCGGCTGTGGCACTGGATGGCGGTGTGCCCGCTTTCGTGCGTTCTATTTCTGACATTGCTTAGCTGCATGCTTCTGAGCGGTTGCGGACATAAACACACCGAGGCTCAGGTTCCGCAGCCCCCTCCGCTTCCTCAGGAAAAAGAAAAACCTACGACGCCACAGGCCTCCGCGAAAACAGCGGGCGGCAACGAGCGGATCGACGTTCCCACCGATTCGAAACCGATATTTGAGGAAACAGGAATGGCCAGCTGGTACGGCGCTCCGTATCACAACCGGCGCGGATCGAATGGTGAAATTTACGACATGAACGCGATGACGGCGGCACATCTTACCCTGCCGCTGGGCTCGATCGTGCGGATCACCAATTTGAAGACCGGACATTCCGCAGTAGTGCGGATCACAGATCGCGGCCCGTTCGTCGTAGGACGCATCGTCGATCTTTCGCTGGCAGCCGCAAAAGCGCTCGATGTCTACTTGCCGGGTACAGCAAGAGTTCGGCTAGAGGTACTACAAGCGCCGACGCCTCTCGAAACCGGGGGACGCTGGGCAGTTCAGATCGGCTCTTTCACCGGGCAGCAAGCTGCCGCCGAATTAGCGGAACGTTTGCAAAAGCGCTACTTGACAGCCAAAGTCGTAAAGTTTGGGAGTCCCGTAGGAGACTGGTGGGTGCGGGTGCGAGTGCCCGACGACGACCGCCAGCGCGCAAGCACTTTGGCCCACGAGACTACGACTGCAGAGGGAGCTGTGTTCCTGGTGCGGCTCGACTGACATTTCTTGCAGGCTATGTTTTTCGAAGTGATATTGTATTTTCCGGAGAGATGACCAGCTTATCTCGATTTGTTACTTGCCGGGGATCGTAATGCCAGGCGAGAGGAGCCTAACTCATGGCGGATTGTCTATTCTGCCGTATCATTCGTGGTGAGGTGCCATCCAAGAAAGTGTATGAGGACGAGCACACTTTTGCTTTCGAGGATCTCAGCCCGCAAGGTCCGACCCACGTGCTGGTCATTCCGAAGAAACATATTGCCGGCTTGAAAGAAGCCACGGCCGAGGATGCGGATCTGGTCGGACGCTGTCATCTCGCGGCCGCAAATATCGCGCGGGCGCGTTCGATTGAAGATGGCTACCGCACCGTGCTGAATGTAGGTCCGCGCGCGGGGCAATCGGTTTTTCATCTGCACGTCCATCTGATTGGCGGCCGTTCGCTCCAATGGCCGCCCGGATAAGGAAAGGTTTGCGACGGACTGCCTGACAGCTCATTTCTGTGAAGCATCGGGCGCCTCGCCTTCGGCAGCCAGGTCGCCGGGCAAGAACGCCCGGCGCTCTTCTAGCAAATCACCAGCAAATATCGAGCTTCCCCTCACTTTCTCTGGCTTACAATCGTGGCATGGCAAAACTGACATTGGTTTACGGTCTGCGTCTTCTTCCCTCCGATGAGATCGAGGCGATTGGGGAAGCGCCCATCAAGTTGAAGAATGGGCGGGAGGCGCACGTCACCATGCATACTCTCGAAGGCAGCAAGGACGAGATCGAGAAAGCAACTCAAGACGAGTCTGGCGGCCTTTTTCGACTTCTATCCTGAAATATAAGAACGTGCGCAACACTTTGTTGACACTTGGTGATCAGCTGGCGAATCAGGGAATGGGATGAGACTCATCTCTCTCGAACTCGAGAGTAGGCTGCGCGACAAAGGACTCTGGCCTCAGAGCCGGGTCGCGTGGGCTGCGCTTTATGTGTTGACCCTGGACCTTCTTCTTTTCACCATCCAGTGGCTGACCCGGCACGCGAGCCCATCAATATCCGCCAGCCTGGAAGGTTGGGTAATTTTTCTCAGCGCGGTGGCGATCGTTTTGCTCGCGCTCGCCGGATTCCGCTGGTTGCGCTCACAATTGTTGTGGAGGCTGCGGAACCGGCTGATCGTAACTTATGTTTTCATTGGCGTGATTCCGGTTTTCCTGCTGCTGGTAATTTCACTGATCACTCTCTATCTTCTCGCCGGACAATTCGCCAGCTTTGTCATAACGTCCGACATCACGACTCATTTGCAGAGCATGGAAGCATCCAACCGAGCCATTGCCCATCATCTTTCAACCCAGATATCGGACACGGGGAAACTGGACGCCGCTATCCTCGATCGGGCAAGGCTGCGTCGTCCGGAGTGGACCGAGCGCCAAGTCTGCGCCTGGTACCGAAATCAAATCCAGCCTTATTGCTCGGGACCCAAGGCCGCATCCAGTGTTGAATTCCCGCCGTTCCTTACGGGGGATTTCCGCGACGTCGTCAATGACCACGGCAAACTTTATCTTCGGACTGCGACCGTGCTCTCGGCCGAGCCCGAATCTTTACGGGTGATCTTGAGTGAGCCGTTCGACGATGAGTTTGTGGACAAGGTTGCGGGCGAACTCGGCCGGATCGCGGTCTATGGAACCGAGAGCCCGGCTGATTCAAGTCCGGTTCCTTCCGAGCAAAAAGAAGCTTCGCAATCTTCCCTGGTGTTCAATGATGGCGGTGTGCGCGAGCAGGCATTTTCCGCAGGCAAGATTCCGCCGGCGGCCAATGCGATGGATCGTGAAATAACCTTAAGAATTCCGCTTCAAGTGATTGATTGGAGCACGGGGAAGCCCGAGCGCGTAGGTGCGCTGGCCGAGGTCGAGACTCGATCCTCCGTGCTCTACGCCAGACTCTTTGCCGCGCGGGGAGATTATGCCAAGGGCGTGGAATACATTTTGTTGTCGATTGCGATCGTATTCGCAATTATTGAAATGCTGGCACTGTTCGTCGGCACCAAACTAACCCGCAGCATTACCTCGGCGGTGGCTCAGCTTTACGAAGCCACCAAGCACATCAATCGCGCCGACTTCAGCCACCGCATTACGGTGCAGTCAAGCGACCAGTTGGCTACGCTGGCAACATCTTTTAATTCGATGACCACATCCATCGAGAAACTGGTTCAGGAGCAAAAGGAAAAGCAGCGATTGGAAGGCGAATTGGCCATCGCGCAGGAAGTGCAGGCGCAGCTTTATCCCAAGCTGATCCGGCAACTCGAAACGCTCGAAGTGCATGGGTTTTGCCGTCCAGCGCGCACGGTAAGCGGAGATTATTACGACTTTCTCGCGCTGAATTCCGACAAGTTGATGCTGGCAGTTGGCGACATAAGCGGCAAAGGAATTTCGGCGGCGTTGCTGATGGCGACCATCCACTCGGCGGTGCGGGCGTACAGCATTGAAGACATACCCGTGCTGCGAGAGCCGGCGGCAGTGGCTGCGATGGGGGGCGTGGGATTGATGCTGGCATCCGAGTCGCGGGGCGCAGACGCGTCTCCAGCGACGCTGCTCTCCCTGTTGAACCACCAGCTCTTCGAAAGCACTCCCGATGCAAAATATGCGACTTTGTTTTTGGGAATTTACGACGGCGCGACACGCCGGCTCACCTATGCCAACGGTGGTCATCTGCAGCCGATTTTGATCTCCGGAGACGGGTCAGCGCAACTGCTGAGCTGCGGCGGGACTGTGGTTGGCCTTTTCGATAACTTGAGTTTTCCCGAGGCGACAGTGCAACTCCGGCCCGGCGATGTGCTGGTCACCTATAGCGATGGAGTGACCGAACCGGAAAACGATTATGGCGAGTTTGGCGAGGAGCGGCTGATTCAACTTGTGCGTGCAAACCGCCATCTGCCGCTGGAGCGCATTACCGAAATTGTGATGACAGCCGTCGCCGACTGGATTGGCGAAAGCGAACAACCAGACGATGTGACGCTGGTGTTGGCGAGAGCCCGGTAGGAAATTGAATTCCGGATTATAAGCTCTCGATCTTCAAAGCCGGGAACGCTACTCGATAGAGGCGTTGATCCATCGTCAGCAGTCGATAACCGTGGACCGCGGCATGCGCGCCGATTAAGAAATCGGCAAGAATCCGTCGCACCCCGGTATCGCGATGCCTTCGGCGCCGTTCCGCATAGGCTCGAAAAGCTCGACCGGCGGATCGCCAAATAGCTTCGTTCAGGTGCCAATCAACCGCAATGCCAGCGTCTTCAAAAAATCCATTCACGAATTCTTCAGAGCGGCCGGGCGCGGCGACGAGTTCGGCAAAGACCGGGGCGGCAACGGTAAGATTTCCGCGATGAAAGGCGGCTTCGAGAGCAGTGCGCGCAGCCGATGTCAACCCCGGGTCCTCGTCCCACAGGGCCACAATGACGTTCGTGTCGATGGCCGTTGTCATTCGTTATCAGTAAGAAGAATCAGTCGCTGTGGCCACGCATTTCCCGAAGCCATCGATTGATGGCTTTCTTGCCCGATGGAATACCTGGATTGCCGATGCCGCTATATTTGGCGAATTTACTTTTGCCGCGGACTGGCCGGATTCGCACACCTTCATTGTCGCTCTCGAAAAGCAGCCGGTCCCCGGTCCGCACTCCCAAAAGTCGGCGAACCGCGATGGGAACCGTGATCTGACCTTTGCTTGTGATCTTCGCTTGCTTTTGCATATCCGATTCTCAATTCCTTACTTTATCATAATTTCCTTACTTTGATCAAAGACGAGAGCTTACCCCTCCGCCTTGAACCGAAATAGGGAGAACGGATCTCGCCTGACGCTTATCTCCAGTACTTGGGCTTTACGATCGTGACCTTGGCTGTGACCTGCTGACCTCTTTCCATACCTCCGACCATCACCAGTCCGCGATGCGTGGCCAGAAGGCCGCGATGGTCCATGGTGGGCTCGGGATTGTTTTCGCTGACCGTTTCCCAGCGCTCGCTGTAGGAGTTGAAAGCGAAGGTCACAGGAGAAGGTTCGGAAGGCTGGCCGTTGTAACCGATTCCGTTGTAGTTGTAGGGATTGTCGGTCCCGCCGGAGAAATAAATCTTGCCGCCATGTTTTTCCGTGGGACCAGCGCCGGCCGCGATCCGATAGCGCGCATTGCCCGGATGTTCAGTGAGTCTGCTCCATCGGATTTTCGTGACGTCTCCCTTTTTCGAACTTGGAAGCCTGCCCATCCAACATTCGCCGGACGCAATGTATTTCGGATTTGAGCCGTTTGGATTTTTGTAAGCGCCATCGACGTAGATGATGGTGTCGCCGATGATGGCGCCGGCATGCCCGAATACCGGCGTACCGGGAATCGGCGTGGCTTCCATCCAGGTGTCTTTCTCGGTGTCGTACACCTGGACGTTGCTGACGGCATCGTCCTTCTGCGTTGACCAACCGCCAATGAGATAAATGTAACGGTCGTGGTAAACGCCAACGACGGCGTCATCTACAGGCACGGGAATATCTTTGCCGCGATAGTAACGATCCTCGACCGGGACATACACATTTACGTCCGACACGGTGGTTTCTCCACCCTGTGAGTCGATGACGTAGCCTCCGAAGATGAAAACCTGATCGTTGAGCGCTATCGCCGACGCTGCCACACGCCCTGCCACCCCCGGCACCGGACGCTTTTGCGTCCACTTGCCATCGCTCGGATCCATCTCATAGGCGCTGGTCGTGATTGCATCCCAGGTCTTCTTGGGGCCAATTCCCATGAAAGAGAAAACTCTGGCTCCGCCTTCGTCATGCGAAATGGCGACCGCATTATTGGAGAGAGGAGCAGGCAGGGGGCTGAGTTTGGGTTCCTGGCCACCCTGAAGAGTAGATGCTAGGAAAATACAGATTAAAGCCGGAAGCAGTTTGGTGAATGCCGATTTCATTGCTGAAATGATAGCAGCGATTTAGAACCAGGTGCCTTCCCGGTACGCGCGATAGGAGTCCCCGAATTTTTCCTCCAGGACGGCGGCTTCGCGGCGCGCGCGGATGATCTGTATAGGAATTAGCGCCAACAGAATAATCAGCAGAGACGGCTTCCAAATCATGATCACCACACCCGCGACAAGAAGCTCTCCAGAAATATAAATAGGATTGCGGATCCGCGAATAGATTCCGTTCGTGACCAGCGCAGTAGCCCTGGCAGCAACGGAAAACGACTTTCCTAACGTGTAGCGGGCGACGATGACGCCCGCTAGGCCGACCAGGCTCAGGAATAAGCCCAGCAACCGCGCAAGTCCGTGCGGCCCTGGGCCGAACTCGTATATGCAGCCCAGACCCAAGAGACCTCCCGCCAGGGGCAGCCATACCCGCAATATCGTTCCACGATCCATAGCGTTTAGGGAACCTTGAGTTTTATTCCACGAACTCCTGGCGCACGGCATGAATGAAATCAGTGTAAGCGGGTTCCATGCCGGCGGCGCGCATTTGCAAGGCGATCTGCCCGCGATGATACGCCGAGTGAAAAAGCACGTGCAGCAATATGTCTTCCACGCAACTGGACCACACCTCGCCCTTGGTGTTGCTGTATTCGATTGTGTCGTCGAGGGTGCCGGGCGCGAACTGGTTTTCTATCCGCGTGAGGTAATGCTTCCACGCCGCCGCCATCTCGTCCGCCAACGCCATGCAATCCTCGATGGTTACGCTCGGCCATACCGGGAGGCTCTGGGGTCGTTTCAGGATACGGTCAAGCCAAAGCTTCTGCGCCGCCAGAATGTGCGCCATGCGTTTTACAGCATCCGGCGAGGCCGTTCCGGCCGCCCGAATTGCGGTGAGGCATTCGCGATTCGCCCAGTGATCGTAAGCAAACATCCGAAGAAAATCTTTGCCATACATGGAGACTCCTTTCGATGAGATCTGCTTTCCGCGGGGCGGCAGGCGCGTTGCGACTGGCTGCGCAAAGACGATACGATAACAGACGAATGCACAGACGAATCAGATGATAAATGATGTTCCGACCACTACAGTCGAGCCTCGGCGATGCATTCCTCAAAGTAAGGGCACATTTTCAGTGCTGACGGGTCGCTCTGGAATTGTTATTGCGTCCTTCCTTTTCTTTTTATCGTTTTGCTTGTCAATATCGGCCCAAAATCAGACTCAGACTCCGGCGCAAACCCGTCAGCAGTTATTGCGTGACATCGAATCCGGACGATTGCATGAGGCAGTGCTGCTTGGCCAGCGGGCCGTTTCGCGATGGCCGCAGGATGCACAACTCCGCCACTATCTTGGTTTAGCCTACTTCAAGAGCGGCGATCTCAAGGAAGCGCAAGAGCAACTTGCGCGCGCCAGCGAATTGAACCCGAAAGAGGCCGCGATCCATCTTGATCTGGCGCTGGTGCTACTGAGCGAAACGAATTATCCCAGCGCCGCGGACGAACTTGAGGCGGCGATCAAGATCAGCCCTTCGAATGCCCTCTGGCATACACTCCTGGGGCGAGCCTATCTGAATTCGAATCGCAGCCTGCAGGCGATTGAAGAATTCAAAAAATCTCTGCAACTTGACCCGGCGATCAAGCTTGGACACTACCATCTAGGATTTGCTTACTTCAGCCTGGGGCGCAACGACGATGCCATTGGCGAATATAAGGAAGAGTTGCGCCGGTCTGGGGAAAGTGCTCCGGTGGTGTATGAATTGGGACGCTCGCTGCTGGAGAGCGGGAAATATGAGGAGGCCGTGAACTTTTTGCGGCGTGCCGAGGAACTGGACGCGTCCAATGCCGACGTTTGGTACAACCTCGGCAAGGCGCAGGCTCTCGCCGGGCAGGAGTCGCAAGCTGAGTCTTCTTTACGCCGGGCGGTTGCGTTGAATCCGAAGGATCCCAGCCCGCATTATCAACTGGCGCGCGTTTTGGAGAAACTCGGCAAGCTCGACGAAGCACAAAATGAGCGAGCAAGTTTCCTGGAACTGAAGAAGGCGCAACCAGCCGCGGCGGGAGTGGCTACGGGACGCGATCAATGATAGGGATGATGAATCAACTCATGACGAAATTGCGCGGTATCATTGTGGCCTCCGCTTTGGTTTTGATAATCGCGCTCAGCAGTGATTGGATTCCGACCGGCGCAGCGCAGACGGCTGCGCCGAAAAATAATGCGCCAGCCGCAAAAGTGACGGCCGCACCAACATCCGAAGCCAAGACTCTCGCGCCAACTCCACCGCTTTTCGTTGATGTCACTCACGCTGCTGGAATCGATTTTCACCTGACGTGCGGCGGCAAGGAAAAGCTCTACATCCTGGAAACCCAGTGCGGTGGCGCCGCTGCGCTCGACTACGACAACGACGGTTGGATGGATATTTTGCTGGTGGATGGTTCGACCATCGAAGACTTCAAATCAGGGAAATGCCATCCGCCGCGGCTTTACCACAACAATCACGATGGCACGTTTACCGACGTGTCGGCGAAATCGGGCCTGAATTTTTGCGGCTGGGGTTATGGCGTGGCTGTGGGCGATTTCGACAACGACGGCTGGGACGACGTCTACATCACCGGCTTCAATCATTCGGCGCTCTACCGCAACAACCACGACGGCACGTTCACCGACGTCACGGCGAAAGCCGGCGTGGCCAATGCCGGTCGCTGGGGAACAAGCGCGGCCTTCGGCGACTACGACAACGACGGCAACCTCGACCTCTACGTCGCCAACTACGTGGACCTCGATATCAACAACCTGCCTCAGTTCGGCAATGGTGCGTTCTGCCAGTATCGGGGCATCCCGGTAAATTGCGGGCCGCGTGGATTAAAAGGCGCGCGGGACCGCTTGTATCACAACAACGGCGATGGCACCTTCACCGATGTCACGGAGAAACTGGGAATCGATAAAGACAGCTACTATGGGCTCGGCGTCCTATGGCTGGATTACGACAAAGACGGGTGTCTGGATCTCTACGTCGCGAACGATTCCTCGCCAAGCCTGCTCTATCACAACAACTGCAAGGGCGGATTTACCGAAGTCGGAGCCGAGGCCGGCGTCGCCTACAGCAACGATGGACTCGAACAGGCGGGGATGGGCATTGACTCCGCGGACTATGACCGCGACGGCTGGCCGGACATTGTAAAGACAAATTTTTCCGACGACGACAACAATCTCTATCACAACGATCACAACGGTGAATTCACCGATGTAGCCGGACCGTCTGGCTTTGGGCCGATCAGCAATCCTTATCTTGGATTTGGCGCGAAGTTTCTCGACTATGACAACGATGGCTGGCCAGACATCTTTATTGCGAATGGGCACGTCGATCCCCAGGTGGAGGGTCAATCATTCGGCGTGGGGTATGCCGAGCGTCCATTTCTATTTCACAATCTAGGGTCTCAATCCGTTGCGGATAAATCCAAATCGAAGACTGGAAAGTTCGAAGAGGTAGGCGAAAAACCAGGCGGCGCACTGGCTAAGAAATATGTGGGACGCGCCGCCCTGATTGCCGACTTCTGGAATCGCGGCCGCCAGGATCTTCTGATGACCAGCCTCGACTCTTCGCCCGTTCTGCTGCGAAACGAAGTTCCTTCCCCGGGCCACTGGCTTCAGATCAAGACCATTGGCACCAAATCGAATCGCGATGGCTTCGGCGCCCGGATCGAGATCACGGTCGCCGGTTCGGTCCAGTATGCGGAGGTTCGGGCCGGGAGCAGCTTTGAGAGTTCGAGCGACCCGCGGCTCCATTTCGGGTTGGGTACGGCCACAAAAGTCGACGCCATCGTCGTTCGATGGCCGAGCGGACAAGCCGACAAAATAGGATCAGAACCAGCGGATCAGGAAATCATCGTCCAAGAAGGACGTGGCGTAATTGAACGGAAACATGAAAGTCACTCACCCGCCCAACCGGCGCCATCCAAATAGGGCGAGCCAAATCTATTAAATTTGGTATTTATACAGAATTCAGTCTTCATTTACTCATAGGTAGGATGGCAAGTACTATGTTAAATATATGAAAATAAAGACTATGTTGTTTGGAGCAACAAGTGCCACTCTACCTGAAACACACTAGGTGTTGTTATCTGTCGGCGCAGGGTTTCGCGCACTTCACCTCGGGTTCACGGGATTGTAAAAGCCCGGACCGCAAATCGGAGTTGGCGACATAGGTTCCTAACCAGAGTTTCTGTTTTTCGTGCACGATAAAAAAACGAATTGCCAAAGTTCTCAGGGGGTAGGTAAATGAAGAGATTGCAGTTTTGCCTCGCAGTATTCGCCGTGCTGGCTTTAACCTTCAGCGCATTCGCCCAGGTCCAGAATGGTCAGTTTGCCGGTACCGTAACCGATCCCACGGGCGCCGCGGTCGCAAACGCCAAGATTGAGGTTGTCAATGCGGCCACCGACTTGCACCTTTCCACCACGAGCAATGCCAGTGGCAACTATACGGTGAGGGAAGTACCGCCAGGCGTCTATAAAATCACGGTCGAGGCAGCTGGCTTCAAGACTTTCTCCGACACGGGCGTGACCGCCAATGCAGGTACCATCGCGCACGTCGATGTGAAGCTGCAGATCGGCAAAGCCTCTGAAGTGATCGAAGTGACTGGCGAATCTGCCGCGGTCAACACGGAAGATTCGAAGCTGGCCACCACTGTGAGTGCGACGCAAATCAACAACCTGCCACTGAACGGCCGCAACGTGTTCGACTTGATGCAACTGAGTTCGGGCGCCGTGAACGTGTCCGGCGTCGACATGGAAAACGGCCACAATACGGTGGTCAACGGCCTGCGTGAGGATTTCAACGGGTTCCTCATCAACGGCGTGTCGAACAAGGGTTTGAGCGGCGGCGTGGTGAACGTGCCGATCGAGGACACGGTCGAGGAATTCCAGCAGTTGCAGTTGAACATGTCGGCCCAGTACGGCAACAGCGCCGGCAGCACCGTCAACCTGGTAACCAAGCCGGGCACCAACGCGTGGCATGGCAGCGGATGGGAATATCTTCGCAACGATGCCACCGACGCCAACCAATTCTTCTTGAATCAGAACGACGTTGCCAAGCCGCCCGTCCGCTTCAATCAGTTCGGACTCACTTTCGGCGGTCCAATCATCAAGGACAAACTGTTTTTCTTCCTCGCCCTACAGGATGACCACTACAAGTCGCAAGCGACACCCGTCAACGTTCTGCAGGAGTCGGAAGCCTGGCGCACGGCGGTTATTAATGCCAACAACGCCAGTGGACTGAACTCAACGGCCGCCCTGCTCTACAGCGACTTTCCGACAACCAATCCGGGCACTCCTACTGGCCTAACGGCGGATAGCTACACCGGTGGTAATTACGCGAGCCAGTTGTGCCTCGATAATGGCTTTGGCGGTTATACGACATTGCAACATCAGAAACTGGTACCAATTTTTGGTGTCACCCCGACCGACGTGACGGCGATGCAGACAGCCGGATGCGTCAACATTCCGGCAGTTCAGGCAGGTACGCTTGATCGTTCGGCATCAATCCAGGAAAGTAGTGTCGCGACCTTCGGTTCGCAGACCCAAACCCTGGGTAATTTGTTTAATGGCAAGGAAGCTTCGCTGCGTCTCGATTACAACTGGAATGCCAACAACCGCTTCTATATTTCCTACAACTACCTCCGGGAAACGGACAATTTTGGACCTTGCACAGCTTCTTGTACACGCGGCTTCGCAAATCCAACCCGCAACAACTTCCCAGCGGCAACGTTTAGCTTCGATCACACTTTCAGCTCAACGATCCTGAACTCATTCCACGCTGGGTACTTGCAGAACAACACCGACATCACTGTCAACCACGGCGGCGTTCCCCGTATCGGCTTCGCCGACGGAACAGCGGCTTTTGGTTCTTACAATGGCTACCCACAGGCCTTTAAGGAGAATGTCTACACCTACTCCGACATCGTTTCGATCAGCCACGGAAACCACAACATGAAGGTCGGCGTGGACTTCCGGCGCAACATCGAGAACAGCGAATTCAACGTAGCGCGTCCGTCTTACTACTTTTACGACCAGGTGGGTTTCGCGGCTGACGCGCCCTATTATCAGGCAGCTGGCGTAGACCCTGGAATTTGCAAAGCACCCTGCCCGATTTCTTCGTACAATCCAGACCCGGTCGCGAATTTGACGAGTAACATTCGTCACTGGCGCAACATCGAGTTCGGAACGTATTTCCAGGATGACTGGAAGGTCAACAAGCGCCTGACTCTTAACCTCGGCCTTCGCTATGATCTCTTCCAGCGTCACCACGAAGAAGCGAACCTCGCGACCACGTTCATTCTGGGGCCGAGCACGCCAAACTCATTTATCATCGGACCGAGCAATGCCCTGCCGAACGAACTGTATAACGCTAACAATCCCAACGATTGCGCGAATCTAGCGCTGGCGCAGTTGGTCGGCGGTTGTTCGCCGACCGCCGGTGGCTTTGCCCCATCTGCCTCTTTGGGGCAAGGCGACCACAACAACTTTGGACCGCGTCTTGGGTTCGCATGGGACGTGTTTGGCAATGGCAAGACCTCTCTTCGTGGCGGCTTCGGTGTAGCCTACGAGGGCACGTTGTACAACCCGCTTTCAAACTCCCGCTGGAACCTCCCCTACTATTCCTTTAACGGAATCGGTGGCGGCGTTGGCCAGACGGGTTCAGACGTTGTGTATGGACCAAGTACGTGTAGTGCTACCGTTTGCAATCAGGATCCAACGCAAGTTCCGACCTTCACCGGTCCTCCAACCAATCCGCACCAGGGTCCAGCAGGACAATCCCAGGCTCAGGGCAACATCGATGGCTGGGATCCGAACAATCCTAACCTGGCAGAGCTGACTGGAATTATCTTCCCGTCAGGAGTCCGGGATCCGTATGTCTACAACTTCTACCTGGACGTACAGCGCGAGATCCTGCCAAAGACGGTCATTGATGTGAAGTATGTAGGAACGGCCGGTCACAAGCTGTTCCGTTCGGAGGACATTAACCGCCAGGCGGGATCGTTGCTTCCACAGGGTGCTGCGATTGGGGACGTAACCGTCGTCGACAATTTCGGTCGAACATTGACTGGTTTGGGTGGCCGTTTGAACCAGGACTACGGCAAAATGCGTACCTGGGAAAATACGGTCAACTCCAACTACAACTCGCTGCAGGCTTCACTGAAGCGCCAGGTCAGTCATGGGTTGCTCTTCAACGCGGACTATACCTACAGTCACTCGATTGACGACGGATCAACCTGGCACAGCGGCGCTACCACGGCCAACGGCGCGGCAGCAGGTGAAGGATTCACCACAGATCCAACGCTGGCTGGGATAGATCGAGGCGACTCGATTTATGACATCCGCCACCGATTGGTTTTCAACTATGTCTGGCAATTGCCTGGACAGAACCTGAAGGGTGTCGCAGGCGCGATTGCGGGAGGATGGTCGCTGAACGGAATCTGGCAGTTCCAGAGCGGTGCGCACTGGTCGCCCTTTACGAGCGCTGGTTCACACCTCGAGGAAACTCCCACGGTCGGTACTCCCAACCCCCTTCCGTGCACGGCCGCTGACGTTAACACCGGTCAGTGTACGAATGTGGGTGGCGACTTCAACTTGGACGCCGGCAAGAACGATCGCCCAGACTCGACCATCAGCAGATACGGAAGCGCGAACCACAGTCAGTGGGCGAATGGGTTTTACAATGCCGGATTTTCGCAGGCGACTTTCTCGAGCCCGTGTCTAGGTTGCACCGGAAATCTGGGGCGTAACACATTCGTTGGCCCAGGTAACTGGTTTGCCGATATGACGGTATCGAAGACGTTCACGCTTACCGAAAGGTTCCGCTTAAAGTTCGATGCGAACGCCTTCAACGTGTTCAATCGCACGAACTTCATCCTGGCAACCACGGGCGGCGGGGCGAACAATAACTTCCTCCACAGCAACTTCGGCCAGGCCGCGGGCACTCTGAACGCCCGCGAAATGCAATTCGGCTTGAAGCTCAGCTTCTAGACGAAACTGGTTGTGTTCGAAGGCTTGCTGCTGATTCCCGGCAGCAAGCCTTTTTTCCTTTCCGGTAGTATTATTTGGCGGGTGCCTTATGAACCGAGGTTGGCGCGCTGTTGCGCTCTCCGCACTCCTCATATCCGTCGCTATCCCAGCGCAGCTCTGTGCCCAGCAGAATCAGTTGGGGAAAATTATTGGCACCATCCGCGTGCTGAAGGGCGATTTCCCTCCCCACCCGGTCCTGATCTCGCTCGCAATGCGTGGATCTCCGATTGACAGCAAGTACTGCGACGATCAGGGGCGATTCGGTTTCTATAGCCTGGTCGCCAATGACTACGAAATTTCGATTAATGACGATGATTATGAAACGATCGACGAAACGACGCATGTGAATCCGGAAAGTTCGGCGACAAATTTCCTGCAAATAATGCTGGTTCCGCGTCCCAACGCCAAGAAGGATCCTTTGCCGGGCAGAGTGGGAGGGAGCAACCCTTACCTGATCGATCCCGCTGAATACCTTCAGAAATTTCCCAAGAAAACAGTTAAGGAGTTTGAAAAGGGCGTAGAGGCGGACCATCAGGGCAAGGCGGACGACGCGATCCAGCATTACGAGAAGGCTCTCAGTTATTCGCCGGACTTCTATCCGGCTCACAATAATCTGGGCTCGGCATATCTGGCCCGCCAAAATATGGAAGCGGCCCAAACCGAGTTTGAAGCGGCACTGAAAGCAAATCAGAATGATGCGCAGGCCTACTTCAATCTCGCCAATGTTCTGCTGCTGACGCAGCGTTATGCCCCCGCGGAACACGAGATCGACGAGGGATTGCAGCGCCGGCCGGACTCCGCTTTCGGACACTTTCTACAAGGCCGGCTTTATTCGCTTACCGCCCGGCCCGAACTCGCCGAGAAAACGTTACAAAGCGCGCTCCAGCTTGATCCGCAGATGCAGCAGGTATATCTGCAACTCGTAAACCTATACGTGCAGGAGAAACGAACGCCGGATGCAATCAGCGAATTGGAAGCTTATCTGAAAGCCTTCCCAGGCTCGTCATTTTCTCCCAAAGCACGAGACCTGTTGAAAAGACTTCAGGGGGATGCGGCTGCGTCCGCCAGCCCGCAGTAGCCACGATCTGCCGTAGACATCCTCCGGCCCTGCGATCTAAATCGCGATGATAAACTTTGCGTATACGCTATGGATTTGAGATCTTTGCCCACGCGCGGATTGCTCTGCCTTTTTTCCCTGGTGACCGCGGCAATGGCCGGTGCAATACCCGGTACGGCGCCTGATGCTTCCGCCCCTAAGCGTGCCGAATCCAAGCCCCCCAACATCATTCTGATAACGCTGGACACAACTCGCGCCGACCGTATGGGTTTCCTCGGCTCGCAGCGTGGACTGACCCCGAACCTCGACGCCATGGCGCGCCAGTCCGTGGTTTTCACCCACGCTTACTCGCAGGTTCCATTGACTACGGCATCGCACGCTACCATCCTCACCGGCACATATCCCCAGTTTCACCAGGTGAACGACTTCGGAGTGCCGTTGGCGGAGGATCTGCCCTACGCTCCGTACATCTTTCGGGGCAACGGATATCACACGGCGGCGTTCGTCGGATCACTGGTCCTCGACCCAGAAACGCGCTCGGCCCCTGGTTTCGAGCGTGGATTCGATACCTTCGACGCCGGCTTCCATCGCCGGCGCGTGGGAGAAGATCGTTACCACTCCATCGAGCGCCGCGCCGACGAAGTCGTAGCGCGCGCGCTGGCTTGGCTAAACACGCATCAGAAGGGACCAGTCTTTCTCTGGGTACATCTTTACGATGCGCATGATCCATACGATCCTCCCGAGCCGTATAAGAGCAAATACGCCTCCGCTCCCTACGACGGCGAAATCGCATACGCCGACTCCGCCGTAGGTAAGCTTCTCACTCAACTGCGCGCCAGTGGACTCTATGAAGGCTCTCTGATTGCGGTTATGGCCGACCATGGCGAAGGCCTGGGCGATCACGGAGAAACTACGCACGGGCTTTTCCTCTATGACGCAACCATACACGTGCCGCTGTTGCTTAAGTTGCCGCAAGAGCGGTCCGGCGGAACCAGAGTAGAAAAGCGCGTCGAACTGGTCGATGTGCTGCCAACCATGTTGCAGGAGGCCGGGATTGACGTTCCGCCCGCGGTACAAGGCGAATCTCTCTTGAATTTCGCTAAGTCTCCCGAAACGCTTCCCGAACATCCTGCATACGCCGAGAGCGACTATCCGCATCGTACCTTTGGATGGGGCTCGTTGCGGTCGCTGCGAACCGGCAAGTATCTGTTCATTGAGGCGCCGCGCAAGGAGCTCTACGACCAATCGACGGATCCGAAGGCAGAGCATAACCTATCCGCGACCTCCGTGGCCGTGACCAGCACTTTGACCAGCCAGCTCGATGCATTCCGGCAGAAGACGAGCACGTCCAAGGAAGCGCCGAAAGTGAGCGCCGACCCCGAACTCCAGGAAAAACTGAGTGCGTTGGGATATCTGGCAGCCGACAGCAGTTCTTCAGCCATGCTCGGCATCAAGGACACAGGCGCCGATCCCAAAGACAAGGTTCAGGTGGTGAACCTCTTGCACGCCGCCGAAACGTTCAAGGAAGAAGAACAGTTCCAACAAGCCGTGCCCCTGCTCGAGCAGGTGATCGCACTGGAGCCCAACCTGCCAATCACGTACTTGCAATTGGGCACCGCTTTGAGTTCCCTGAAGGATTACGAAAAGGCCGTGCCGGTCTTGCGCAAAGCGGTCGAGATGCGTCCAGACTTAACGACTCCGCGGTATCAGTTAGGCTCGGCGCTTTTTGAAACGGACGATTTCGCGGGCGCGGCCGCGCAGTTCGAGATCGCCGTAGATCGGTCGCCGAACTGGCCGGAAGCGCATCTTTCGCTGGCCACAGCCTACGCCCGCGCCGGCCGTTTAAAAGACGCGATCCCGGAGTACGCCAAGGTTATTGAACTCAGGCCCAGGCACTACAGCGCGCATCTGCTCATGGGAAGAGCCCTTGCGCTCTCGGGAAATCCGACCGACGCGATTCCGATGCTGATGATCGCGTCTGAGCTTGAGCCTAAGTCGCCCGAGCCGCACGCGTTTCTGGCCGATGCCTACACGCAACTCGGACAGAAAGCAGACGCGGAACGCGAGCAAGCAGCCGCACACCGTCTGCAAGGCATTGCAAACAACTAGTGGCGACTGTCGGTGCTCAATTCGCGGGCATGAATTTGCAGAATTTTTCTTCCAGCTTGCACGCCATTGCGTATTCCTCATGCGCGCTTTTTGCCTGATGCAAAAGTTGGTAGTCGTGCGCAAGGTTAAGGTGCGCTTCCGCCAGCTTTGGGTCGAGTTCGATGGCGCGCCGATGCTCTCGC
The DNA here is from genome assembly GCA_963807725.1 of uncultured Acidobacteriaceae bacterium. Lineage (GTDB taxonomy): Bacteria > Acidobacteriota > Terriglobia > Terriglobales > Acidobacteriaceae > Acidiflorens. Next base: position 390,505 of record CAWECL010000004.1, on the reverse strand, counting down.
ATCGCCATAGACAACCGGCCCGTCTGGCTGTAGCAAATTCCGAGGAAGTTATGAAGGGGCGCTTCATTCAGACCAAGCGCAAGTGCTTTTTCCAGATGCATAGCAGCGGCAGCGTAGTCTTTTTGCTGAAAGAGTGCCATACCCAGCTCCCGCTGTCCCGGCGGGAAGTTAGGCTGAATCGCAATCGCCTTCTCGTAGGAAGATAGCGCTGCGGCACGGTCGCTTCCGGTATCCAATAGCCCCGACTGATACCAGGCCCGATAGTTCTGAGGATTGCTCTGAAGCGCTTTCTGCAACCAAGTTCTTGCTTCATCCACGCGTCCAAGTCTGGCCAGAGCTCGCGCCAAGCCAGTCATGGCATTGTCAAAATTCGGATTGAGTTCCAGGCATCGTTGCAACTGCTCAGCCGCGCTTGTCCAATTCTGACGCCGCAATGCCGACTCTCCCAGCAGAAAAGGAATCACATAGATATTCGTGTCTTGTTTCTGAATCTGGCGGAGAAGGGTCTCAGCGTGACCGTCATCGCCCTGATGGAAAGCGTCTTCCGCCTTCAGAATTCCATTGAATACCTGCAGTTTATCCTTGGGGTCGGCGAGGCCTTGTTTGATCGATTCGGGAGAAACAGCGGCACGAAATCCAAAATAACCGAGGGCGCGCAGTTTTTCCTGCGCATCGGGACTCAGATTCCCATCACTCACCCCCTGCCGGACGAAAGGATTATGCGCCAGCAGGTCTTGCACCTTTTGCCGAAACACCGCAACCGTAGCAGGTTGCTGAGCGGCGATGTTTTGAGTTTCTCCGGGATCGGTTTCCAGATCGTATAACTCTGGCTTGGGCGCCTCAATAAAATGAAAGCGTCCGCTCTCAAACGCGTGCAGCGGACTCCAACCGAAAGAACTGAAGGGATAAAAAGTCTCGCTATAGGCCTGACTGTTCGGGGCCGCATTCTCCTTTTGATTTGCGATTTTTGTGTCTAACGGATTGCCTAGTAGCGATTGCGATTGGAACTGCGCATAAATTGGGTCTGTCGATTCTTTCACGCCGGCGAGTTTCAGCAGCGTGGGAGCCACAGCTACAGTCTCCACGGGGTCGCCGCGTCTTCCAGTCGCAATGCCGCTCCCAGCAGGCGGTTTCACGATGAGTGGCACGTGCACGGTCGAGTTATAAATGAAGAATCCGTGCTCGTCTTCACCATGTTCCCCCAAGGACTCTCCGTGGTCGCTAAGTGCGACAATCAGCGAAGAGTCATAAAGATGATTCAGTTTGAGCCAAGCGATCAGGTTTCCGAGTTCGTGATCCGCGTAGGCAATCTCACCATCGTAGAGATGGGTACGGTATTCAGAGTGGTAGGGCTCCGGAGGATCATACGGGCTGTGCGGATCATAAAGATGGAGCCAGAAAAAAAACGGCCGATGCGGGTTTCTCTTTAACCAGGAGATGGCATGCTCGACGCTCTCCCCAGCGCGGCGGTCTACGAGGCCAGTTTCTTTTTTCTCGAAAGTCTCTGCTGAGAACGCATCATCGTAATAATCAAAGCCGCGCGCTAGCCCCCAACTCCGGTCGAGAACGAATGCGCTCACCACAGCTCCTGTAACGTAACCTGCTTGTTTGAAGGCTTGGGAAACGGTACGAAATTGTTCCGCGAGCGGCTGCCCCGTGAAATCCTGCACACCATTTTGAAACGGGTAGGTACCAGTCAGGATCACCGCGTGCGAAGGCCACGTGAGAGGGACCTGCGAGATAGCGCGCTCGAACACGATACCGTCGTGAGCCAGCGCGTCGAGAGTCGGAGTCTTGACCATCTGTGCTCCGTAACATCCCACGTGGTCGGCACGCAGTGTATCGATGGTTATCAATATGACGCTGGTAGGCTTGGTGCCGGATTGTACCGGCTTCTTTCCCTGAGCTGGCTTAGTAGATGTTTGAGCCGATGCGGCGAGTCCGGATGCTAGAGCGATGGCAACCACCAACGTGGTAAACGCAGGCAAATAATTTGAAGGGCGTCCAAACATGGGCGTTTATTGCGGCGCAGGCTGTTGCTGCGCACGCCGTGCCTCTTCGTCCGCTTCTTTCGTGAGTCCCTTGGCGGCCAGCGCTTTCGATAACGATTCATGCATGCTGGGTTCTTGCGGTGCCAACTCCACGGCATGTCTCAACTCTACAATCGCTTCGTCAACTTTCTGCTGGTAGAGCAGCGTTTCGCCCAGAGCACGATGCCCGCGCGCAAATTCCGGATTCACCGCAACCGACTGGCGGAAAGCTTCGGCTGCCGGATCGAGTTGATCTTTCTGCAGGAACGCCACTCCCAGATTGTAAGCCGCGTCGAAATTCGTGGCATCCAGTTGGAGAGTCCGTTGCAGTGTCACGATGGCAGCGTCGATCTGCCCGGCATGCGCCTGCGCCATACCGAGGTTAAAGAAAGCGAGCGCGTAGTCGGGACTGAGTTGGACTGCCTTTTGCAACTCCCCCACCGATTCTTCAAACATCTTCAGATGGTAGAAATTCAGCCCCTGCAAATAATGCGCCGGCACAGAGTTGGGCTCAGTCTTGATTACGCTCTTCAGTTCTTCGACCGACTCCCGATAGCGGCCATGCTGGCTATCGGCAATGGCGTCGGAGATCGACTCATAAGCGCCAATACGGTCTTTTGGATCCGGTAAATCGCGGCTGCTTATCGTTGGGTCGCTGCCCCCAGAAAATCCCGCGTACCCCAGCGCTTTCAAGCGCTCCATCAGCGCGGGGTCGAGACCGGTTTTTTCGGCCATTTCCTTGCCCGCGCTGTAATTGCGGATCAAACCCGCGAGTTGGGCGCGCATCTCCTCAGCGACCGCCTTTTTCTCCGCGAACAAGTTATGAACTTCTCCGGGATCCTTCGCCAGATCATAGAGTTCGGGTCGAGGCGCATCGATAAAATGATATTTTGTATTTTCCGAAGCTCGAAGTTCACTCCAGTTGAAGTGAATCCGCGGCATGAAAGTTTCTCCATAGAGAATGCGGTCGCGCTCGCCTTGGATGGGTCGATTCGCTTCTGCATGATGGGTCTCTGGAAACAGGTTGCGCCCCTGAACTTGCGACGGAATCTCCACGCCGACGGCGCTTAGAACGGTGGGCATAATATCGACCAGCGACACCGGATCGGCAATGACATTTTCCGTGGCAGCATTCCCCGGCACGCGAATAATCAGGGGCACATGCATCGTAGCGTTGTAGATAAAAAAGCCGTGCGTCTTTTCGCCATGCTCTCCAAGGCTTTCACCATGGTCACCACAGAGCACGATAACTGTATTCTTATAAATTCCCTTCTCTTTCAGAAACTTGAGCAGCCGTCCCACCTGCTCATCCGCAAAAGCAATCTCGCCATCGTAGGGCCGGTCCGCGTATTCACGGCTGTAAGGCTCTGGCGGGTGATAAGGAAAATGCGGATCGTATAGATGCATCCAGAGAAAAAAACTCTTTTGCGAATTTTTTGCCAGCCAGTCCAACGCCACATCGGCAGCTATGTTGCCCGGACGCTCCATCTCGTCGAGGTTCGCTTCATCCAGTCGGCTAAAATCAAAATGATCGTAATAAAAATCGAACCCCTGATTCAGCCCGAACCGCGAGTCCAGCACCGCTGCGGAAACCACTGCCGCCGTTTGATAGCCGGCCTGCTTCAAAACTGAGGCCAGCGTGGGCTGAAGTGGGCTAAGCTTATTGCCGCTAAAGTCGTGCATGCCGCTCAACATGGGATAAGTGCCGGTGAGCATCGTACTGTGTGACGGAAGGGTTACCGGGACGACCGCAAATGCACGTTCAAAGCGGGCCCCATCGCCGGCCAAAGCGTCGATATTGGGCGTCTTGATTTGCTTATATCCGTAACAGCCGACGTGATCGGCCCGCAGCGTATCAATTGTGATCAGCACAACATTCAGTGCTGGCTTGGCGGGAACTTGCGCCACCGCAGAAAACGCGGCGGGGACCGCGAGAATGAGAATCAATCGACGAAAAGCAGATGCCATCGGTGGATTCAGTTTATCGTAAGTCATCGGACGGACGACACGCCTGCCAGCGCTGTCACCCGCTCAACCGGGCGGAAACTCTGTGATACGCTGGGCGCGTATGCGACGTTTAGCTATTCTTCCCGTAATCGTTTGGGTCCAGTTCTTTCTAGGTTTAATCGCGTCAGGAGCATCGGCCTGGGGACAAACTTCCGCCGAGAAGCCCTCCCCGCGTAATTCTCTCCCCGACGTCTACCTGATCACCATTGATACCCTGCGTGCCGATCACGTCGGCTGTTACGGATACAAGCAAGTCGAGACTCCTGCTTTGGACGCACTCGCAGCCGATGGTGTTCGTTTTACGCAGGCATTCACTCATAGTCCCATCACGAATACCTCCCACATTACGATCCTGACCGGCCTCTTACCCAGCGTGCACGGCGTCACAGATTTTGGCGTTCCTCTTTCACCCCAACATGCAACCGCGGCGGAGTTGCTGAAGAAACACGGGTATCAGACTGCGGCATTCATCGGGGCCGTAATTCTCGACAGCAACACCCTCGCTCCTGGTCTCGATCGCGGTTTTGATTTCTATGACAATTTCCCCAAAACCGAGAGCAAAAATGCGGACGGCACGAACAAAGAACGCTGGGGACGTGTCGAGCGCCGCGGCATGGAGGTCGTTAGCCACGCCGAAAGCTGGTTTGAGAAACACCGTACCGGACCACATTTTGTGTGGGTACATCTGTACGATCCGCACGATCCTTACGAACCACCGCCGCCATTCTCGGAGAAATACAAAGACCATCTCTATGACGGAGAAATTGCCTATGCTGATTCGGCGGTCGCTCACTGGATTGCTTTTCTGAAAAAAGCAGGCGTCTATGACAATTCCATCGTCATTGTCACCGGCGATCACGGTGAAGGGTTGGGCGAGCATGGAGAGGAAACCCACGGCTTGTTTCTTTACGACTCCACGCTGCACATTCCGCTTCTCCTAAAGATGCCGAGGAACTCTCACAGTGGAGCTGTGATCGAGGCGCAAGTACGCACTACCGACATCCTTCCAACCATTCTTTCCGCCACTGGCGTGGCCGTACCCGCAGAACTGAATGGAGAATCGCTGATTCCGTTACTAAGCGAGAAGGGCGCGTCTGATCGAGCGCTCTTTGGCGAGACCGACTATCCCCTCCGTTGGGGATGGGCGCCGCTGCGCGCATTACGCGCCGAAAACACTAAATGGATCGAAGCTCCCCGGCCCGAACTCTACGACCTGAAGGCTGATCCCAAAGAGATGACGAATCTCTACGCGGCGGAAAGTTCCAAAGCGAAAGTCCAAAACATGCAGGCAGAAATGGCGACGTGGACGGCCAAGTTGCCCCCGCGGAGCGAGTCCGGCAAACCCGGAGAGGCCTTGCCGGATCCTAAAGACAAAGTTGAAGTACAAAATCTGCTGCACGACGCCATGCTGGCTGGCGATGACAATCGATCCAGCGATGCGCGCCAGTTTCTCGAAAAGGCGTTGAAGATTGATTCGAACTCGCCGACTACCCTCCGTCAACTAGGCGAACTTGAATTTGCCGCTGGCGATTTCACCAAGGCCGCTGCGCACTTGAAGCGTGCTTGTGAACTTCGTCCCGATGACTCGACGGCTGCTTTTGAATTGGGCGAGGCGATGGAGAAGTCCGGCGACTGGCCCGGCGCACGAGACGCGCTCGAATCGAGTCTTGAAGCTCTCGCCCAGCCAAATGTCCGCAAGGCTGATGCTTGGCCGTGTTTACCTGCGCCTGAAAGACGCAAAGAACGCAGAAGATCAGTTCGAGGCCGCGCTGCTGGTCGATTCGAACAACACTGACGGTCGCCTAGGACTCGCGGAGGCGCAGATTGAGCAATCCGACTTTGCGGGCGCTTTGCCGGACTTGGAGGCCTTCACCAAGTCGGATGCGCAAAATGCCGCGGCCCTGCGATTACTGGCAAAGGCATATCGTGGACTCGGGAGAGAAGACGACGCCAAGCGGATTGAAAAACAGGCCCAAGCACTGGGGCAAAAGTAGCTGTTGAACAGGTATCCTCCCTCAAATGATGACTTGCGCCGCGGCACCCCGTCTACATTTACATTCCTTTCACATTCCGGTTTTATGCTAGTTTCATTACCAGTGAGTGGTTCGTTCCCAACTGGCGATTTCCATGGCCCGAAAACAACCGACTTCACCCTCACGACCCAAGCGCCGTTCGGCGGCAACTCGCTCTCGTCCAGCGCCAGTCCGCGCCCTTCCCCCTGAAACCGTTGATCAAGATTTTGAAGGAGATGAACTCTCCGCCCTGGTGCTCCGCGGCTGCCTGATCGCCCGCGATGCAGTCTTTAACGTGAAGGATTTTCTCTCGGATGGTTCGCGGCTGGCTTTCCTTGCGATCAAGGATTGCGAAAAAGAACTGGACCAAATCGAGCGCAAAATTGACGACCAACTCCCCGAAGCCATCACCCGCGTCGGAGAAGCCAAGGCCCGCGAATTGCTGGCATGTCTGAAGTTCATCACCGACCTGGAACGCATCGGCGACCTCGCCTACAGTGCGGTGATGCAACTGCAATCGCGCCGTGAAAAATTGCGCCCCGCGGATTCCCGCCAACTGATCGAGATGGCCTCCCTGCTTCACGAAATGCTGGAGCAGGTTCATCAGGGCTTTCTCAAACGCGACGTATCGCACGCGCAGACCGTACTGCAATCCGATCCCGAAGTAGACCGGTTGTGTCATACCCTGTTTCACAGGCATCTGGCTGAGCCGAACAGCCCAAGCGGCCACCAGAATTTCGATATCCTACTCGCTGCCCAGGCGCTGGAACGCATTGGAGATCACGCCAAGAATTTGGCCGAAGAGCTCTACGGATTATCTGAAGGCCGTTCGCTGCGGCACAACGCGCGAAAGCTCTCGACAGCTTAGGCTATCGCACTGACTGAAAATTACTGGAGATAGAAGTGCGCTGAACCTCAGGCAATGCGGCGGATTCTCGCGCTCGAAGGCACGTTTGGATCGAACGAGCCTTTGTTATAATTTGTACTTCGCCGTAATCAACCCAAGTGGCGCTATCGTCTAGGGGTTAGGACGGAAGATTCTCAATCTTCAAACACGGGTTCGATTCCCGTTAGCGCTACCAACCAGTCTGAGGTGCAGAGAAATCCGCCCACACTGCTCTGGAAACCGCGGAATATTGGCCCAATTCCGCAGTTCCTGCTTTCAAACCGGACCGGAGAAAATCTTGTAGTCGCCTCCTCACACCAGCTTTCAAGCCTTTTTCTCTGGAGGGAAGACTCGCAGTCCGGTTTCAACGACCCCATCTGACGAATGGAATGCGATCGCACATCGATGATGAGGCGAAAGCGACTTGACTTTCGCCTTTTAGCAAAATCCGATCTTTTGCTTTTTTTCGGTCCGGTAAAACTTCCCACAAGCCGACTTCGCGTTACTAATCCGGTCAACTTCCTCGAAGCCCGTTTCTGGCCAACCAATAGACGTTGATAGTTCTAATGGCCATACGTGTTTGTGAGGACTAATCGGGCGCTCAGACGCCCATTGAAGCGTTAGGGAGGCTCGGGGTCACGCGAACTTCCAAAATTCGAGCCCCAAATTGAATTGCGGCCCAGGTTACCCTGGGCCGCGGTTGGGTTCGTGTTGGTTTTGTTGCCGCTGCGTCTCCGCAGCGGCAACGTTAGCCTAGTTCACGATCTGCGTGAACCCAGCCGAGACGCTGCCGTTGTTGTTGGCATCGCCCCCGTAAGTCGCGGTAAGGGTGATGGATCCTGCGGTCCCGAGCCCCAGCTTGCAGGAGCCCGTGCCCGCCGCCGTCAACGTGCCCGAGCAGGTCTCCCCGCTGCTGGCGCTTATAGTCACGCTGCCAGTCGCCTTGCCCGGCGATGCCACATTGAAGTGCACCGTGATCAACTGCCCAACAATCGACGGGTTCAGGCTGGTACTGGTGATTGTGGTTGTCTTTCTCGTACCTGAGATAGAACGGCCCCGTTGAACTCTTGTCTGCGAGGAAGTATTGGCGACGTCCGCCCACGGTCTGGCGGTTGTAGATGCTGACTCTCATTGACTCTCTCCCTAAGAGCCAATACTCGGTTTCGATTAATTCGCGAGTTTCCGGGCTGAAAACGGAGCGGCTAGCGTTTATTAAGAAGGGATGTGACGGCTGCTGATTCTCTACGCCGACGAAGTCAAGTCGCAATCACCACACTATCGCCTTGTGATCGCATTGCATTCGCCAAGGCAGGGTCGCGAAACCGGACTGCTCAGATGGCCACGGGAGAAAATGCGGGGATAGCTACCCGTACAATCATGCAGACGATTTTCTCCGGTCCGGTTTCAAACCTGGAAAATCGCGAACTGGCGCGGGTTTCCCGATTTTTTCAGAGAAATCCTGGCGGAGTTTCTCTTCTTGTTTGCCCTCTTTTTCGTGGGCTTGATTCGGAGTGTATCTATCGGCTCCCGATGCGTAGAAACTGCCATCAACCACGCCTCAAACCCAAATTCGAGCCCGCTTGCCGGTTTGATCTCGCCTAACACTTGAGCGGCTTCTAGCGCGACGGCTCCATGTAAGAACGCCCAAAGCGCGACGGATGCCTGCGCAGCTCGGTCGGACCCGGCAATTCGTTGCACCTGCTCGACAGTGAACGTCCAGAGGCTTTGGTGTGAGGTCGCATCGTGCCCTGGCGCGTGGAGACCCATCATCGCCTCGTAGAGGTGAGGATTGTCCCTTGCGAACTTGATGTAAGCAGATGACATCTTGCGAATTGCGGTAACCGGTTCGCGCCCGTCGGCTGCCTTCCTCAGCGCCAGCTCCAGTTGCCGGGCAGCTTCGTTTGCCAAGGCAGCTTCCAGTGCCCGGCGATCTGAAAAGTAACGGTAGATTGCGTTGGGCGCGAGGTCGAGGGAAGCGGCGATATTCCGTAGCGATAAGTCGCGGATACCCCCATGGGCGAGTTCCTTAAGCGCAGCAGAAAGGATGGTTTCGACGGTCTGTTTTCGACGGATACGGCATAAAGAACACTGTACACCTTGACATGCCTCGTTGCCAAGATGTACGCTGTACATATTGAAGATGGACAGTGGTCATCTTAGGAGAAATGCAATGGCGAACAGCAAAGATGTCGTGGTCACGGGGGTCTCCACCGGAATCGGTTGGGGAACCACAAAGGTGCTTGTTTCAAAGGGATTTCGCGTGTTCGGTTCTGTACGCAAGCAGGCTGACGCCGATCGTTTGCAAAGAGAGTTCGGGAACGGCTTTGTGCCTCTCATGATGGACATTACGGACGCCGACGCTGTACATCAAGCTGCCCAGAAGGTCGGCTCCATGACAGGCGACAGGAATCTGGTTGGCCTGGTGAACAATGCAGGAATTGTAGTGAGCGGGCCACTGCTTTATCTGAGGCCCAGCGAGTACAGGCGGCAGTTGGAGGTCAACATGATCTCCCCGCTTGTCGTAATCCAAGCCTTCGCGCCTCTGTTGGGAACGGATAAGAAGAGGCAGGGTCCCGCCGGGCGCATTGTGAACATCACCTCTAGCGTCGCAAAAGTTGCTATCCCGCTTCTCGGCGCCTATAGCGCTTCCAAATTTGGTCTTGAAGGAATGTCGGACGCGCTGCGGCGAGAACTGATGTTATTTGGCATCGACGTCGTGATCATTGAACCGGGCACCGTGAACACGGCGATGTACGACAAGGGCGAAAAAGAAGATCTGAGCGAGTTCAAGCAGACCGAGTATTGGGAGGCGGTGCAGAACTTCCAGAAGTTCATCGTCACCGAAGCACGTACCAATGGCTTATCCCCTGAGCGTCTGGGCGAAGCCGTCCACGTGGCACTCACCACGGCGAAACCGAAGGCACGCTATGCGGTCATTCCGCAACGTTTCAAGAACTGGACTCTGCCCAGACTTCTTCCTGCGAGGATGCTCGACGCCGAACTCGCAAAGCAGATGAAACTCACAAAGCGGTAGTCAGCCTCGAACGTATGGGGTCTCATGACAAGGGGCACTGATGGCAAAAACAGCATTTCGTCAGCAACAGATTGCTACCGAGAAGCCGACTTATCGTTACTGATCGTGACTCAGAGAGTACATTGGCGATCATGTGCTCACCGAGATCCGCCGATTCAGATCGCCGAGACGAAACAGCGCGATGGGTCAGGGCCTGGGGCTCGCGGCCGTCTCGGAGGCCCGCGCCAGTGCTTGCGTGTCGACATACTCCCGGATGTTCGTCACTTTGCCATTTCGAACGGTAATGGCGAAGACCCAATGGTCCTCGAACGTCCTATTCGTGGCTTTGATTCTCCCCGTAGCGAAGCCGACGACCAGAACCCGGTCTCCCTGCGCTATGAACTCGGGGGGGTCTGGGTACGAAGTTTCCACCGTTTCGTTAGCCTTCTGAAGTAAATTCTTCAATCCCGCGTGCCCGCGGTGCGTGCCGGCCAGCGGCCAGTCCTCGCCCGGAATGATCCACTCGATATCTTCGGCAGACAACGCCAGCAGACCTTGCTTGTCGCGGCGGCCGAGTGCCGCAAGAAAATTCTTCACAATCTGGACATTCTTTTCGGTGCTCATCGAAATCTCTCCTTTTCCCTTACATCAAGTGTGTCCGATCTAATCCGACGTTTCGGAATCATCCTTCTCGGGCCAAATCGCGCGGTCATAGATCGATTACTGCTGCTTCTTGAACAGATCCTGGAAGATGAGCTGACCCCAAGTGCGGCCGCGTGCGTGCACCAGCGCGCCCCCCTCGTTGAGCTTGCCCAGATTGACGGGTGCGAACCCGAGTTGTTTGGCCAAATCCGCCACGGGAGAGATCGCGTCCTCGTCATCGCTCGACAGAAAGACGACCCGATGGCCGCCCTCGACGATCGGATCGGTAGCCAGGGTGGCCGCACCCAGGTGATTGAAACCCTTCACAACCTTAGCGCCGGCGAAGGACTTCGCGACGAAGGCGGAGGACAGGAGACCAACCAGCTCTTCAGGGGGAACTCCGAACGCGTTCGTCGCGTCGATGACCGTCTTGCCTTTCCAACTCGGCAGGGCCTTCGCAACCTCGCGATGTTCCCCGAACGGGACCGCCAAGATGATGGTGTCGGCCTCAAGTGCATCCTGCAGCGACCTGGCGACGACCGTCGGTCCAATCGCCCGAGCCTGCGGCGCCAACGCCTCAGGCGGCCGGCGACTCGCGACAGTCACGTTGATGTTTTTACGGGCGAACGCGTGAGCGAGGGCCTGGCCTATCTTTCCGAATCCGACAATCGCATAGCTCATAGTGCTTCTCCGATCATGTTTCTCCGATCCGTGTTGATATTGATCCCAACCGCCGACTCAGATGGCCGAGAAGCCGCCGTCGACATTTAACTCCACCCCGTTCACGAAGCTCGAATCGTCGGAAGCAAGAAACAGCGCGACCGTCGCGATTTCCTCAGGTTGACCCATCTTTCCCCGCGGGATCAGGGATTCGAACATCTCCTTGGCCTCCTTGGTGAGAACTTCTTCCTGCATCGGTGTGGCGATCGGCCCCGGGCCCAGCACGTTCACGCGGATATTCCTGCCCTTCAGTTCGTTGAGCCACGTGCGTGCAAAGGAGCGCAATGCCGCCTTACTCGCCGCATACACGCCGAAACCAGGAAAACCTTTCACCGAAGCAACGGATCCGGTCATGATGATCGATCCGCCATCGTTGAAAAGCGGCAACGCCTTCTGAACCGTAAACAGCGTTCCGCGCGTATTCAGGCCGAAGGTCTCATCAAAGTGCTGCTCGGTAATCTCGCCCAGTGGTAAGGCCTCGCCCCTGCCAGCGCTCGCGAACAGGACGTCGATCTTGCCCTTTTCCCGCTTGACCGTATCGAACAGACGGTCGAGGTCGTCGAGATTGGCCGCGTCACCGCGCACGCCTGTCACGTTTCGGCCAATCAGCTTGACCGCCTTATCGAGCTGCTCCTGCCTCCTACCCGTGATGAAAACGTAGGCGCCTTCTTCAACGAAGCGCTTGGCGCTCGCCAGCGCCATGCCGCTCGATCCACCCGTGATGACAGCAACTTTTCCTTCAAGCTTTCCCATAATTTCTCCCTTCGGTAGATGTGTAGCATTCGGTACAGTAGAGTAGAGTTCTTTAGCGGTGGACGAGAACTGCTCAGGAGTCCTAATCCTTTGTCTATTCGTCCAAAATATGGAGGCTAACTTGGACCCGATAACAGACATCTTCAGGACGATGCACGTGACCGCTTTCGGTTTGCACCGGCTCGAAGCCACCGCCCCGTGGGGGATAAAACAGGAAAACCAGACCGAAGAAAAAGTCACGCCTTCTGACAAAAAGATGTCACCCACAGATTTGGCGCACTTCGCCATGCTTTCGCGCGGCAACTGCTGGTTGAGTGTGGAAGGGATTGCGGAGCCGATTCCCCTCACCGGTGGTGATTGCTTTTTACTGGCTAAGGGGACTTCGATTGTTTTGCGCGACAGCCCGCGAACACATCCGAGGTGGACCTTCCGCGAGATCGGGGCCAAGGCCAACGGCAATGTCGTTCTTTGTGGCGGCGGTGGCGCACCGACGACAATCGTCTGTGGATCCTTGAGTTTCGATCGCGCCAGCCTGAGGCCGATCACTCAGTTATTGCCGAGCTTCATTTTGATGAAGGCCGATCAGGCACGCACGCTTGCGCTTCACACCACAGTGCAGGCGCTCGCGTCAGAGATGGAAGAACAGGCGCCGGGATCTGAAGTCGTCGCGAGTCGGCTGGCCGAGGTTCTGTTTATCCAGGTACTCCGGGCGCATATCGCGTCGGGACCGGAACACAACAAAGGATGGCTTCGTGCAATTTTCGATCCCAAAATAGGCGCTGCTCTGAGTGCCATTCACGACAAAGTGAAGACACCCTGGACGGTCGAATCCCTGGCCGAAGCGGCGGGCATGTCTCGCTCCGCATTCGCAGCACGTTTCAAAGAGCTACTCGGACAAGCGCCGCTGGAATACGTAACCGAGTGGCGGATGCAGAAGGCGATACAGCTACTTGAACGGCGTGACAAAAAGCTCCCAGAAGTCGCTCGATTGGTCGGTTACGAGTCCGACGCCGCATTCAGTAAGGCGTTCAAGCGAGTTGTCAGGGCTAACCCTGGTGAATACCTCAGACGTGGTTTGAAGGACCCAAAATCGACCGAAGCAGGCCACGATCAGTCCCGATAAACGGGCTTGTGGGACGTGCGACAGAACGTTCCCTATCCGACCGGAAAACTGTACTGTGGGATAACCCGGTTTGCCAGTTGTTTCCCGCGACGCCGTTTCTTCGCTGAGAAATAAGCGCGGAAGTGAAGCGCAGATTATTTGTCATCCGGAGTGAACTTTCATATAGCCGAGACGAGACCCGTTCGGCTGGCCACCATTCCTGCATCATGGGTCCAAGCCCCCGAATGCAAGTCACTCACGCCGTCCCGGCCAATCGCGTAATCCGCCCGGTCTTCAGGTCGAGCCGCGCCCGAGGGTTGAACCATGAGTCGGACATATTGGCCTCTGAAACTTCGAATACAAAGAGCTTTTTTGGTCACGTCCTTTCCGGTCACGTCCTTCCTGGTCCCATAATTCCATTTGCATCGGAGAGCGTTTAGGAGCAAAATGTCGGACGCTCGTTGATCTGTGGTTGGATCCAGAAGTTGGGGTGGCTCTGTTTTGAAATGCGGCCGCCAGTGAACGAACCATACTGGACAAACGATGGAAATACGGTCGCACGATATTCTTCTAGTAGGGGGCGGAGGCGCGGGTCTGCGCGCTGCCATTGCTGCCGCCGAGGTCAATCCAAAACTTAGCATTGCGGTGGTGTCGAAGGTCTATCCCATGCGCAGCCACACGGTTTCGGCCGAGGGCGGAGCTGCGGGCGTGGCTAAGCCGGACGACAGTCTCGACGAGCATGCCTATGACACGATTTCTGGCGGCGACTGGATGTGCGATCAGGATGCGGTCGAGGCATTTGTAAAAGAAGCGCCGCTGGAATTGTTGCAGCTGGAGCGGTGGGGCTGTCCGTGGAATCGCGAGCCGGATGGACATATTGCGGTGCGCGCTTTTGGCGGCATGAAGAAAAAGCGGACCTGGTTCGCGGCCGATAAAACCGGGTTCCACATGCTGCACACCCTGTTTCAAACTTCTCTTAAATATCAGCCCATCACTCGCTATGACGAATACTTTGTAACGCGCTTGCTGGTCGATGACGGGCGAGTGCAGGGCGTGGTGGCGATCGAGATCATGTCGGGACGGATTCAAGCCATCACCGCGAAGGCCGTAATTCTTTGCACGGGCGGATGCGGGAAAGTTTTTCCTTTTACTACGAATGCGAACATCAAGAACGGCGATGGCATGGCGCTGGCGCAGCGGGCTGGCGCTCCGCTGAAAGACATGGAGTATTTGCAGTACCACCCGACAGGCCTGCCATTTACGGGCATCCTTATAACGGAGGCGGCGCGGGCTGAGGGCGGGTACATGCTTAATAAGGATGGATACCGCTATCTGCAGGATTATGACCTGGGCACTCCGCAGCCGAAGCCGGTGCTGCGCTCGATGGAGCTGGGTCCGCGGGATCGACTGTCGCAGGCATTTGTAAAAGAGGATCAGAAGGGGCGAACGATCCAAACCGAATATGGATCGGTGGTGCATCTTGATTTGCGGCATCTGGGAGAAAAACTGATTAACGCGAAGCTGCCGTTTGTGCGCGAGCTGTGCATGAAGTACGAGAACATCGATCCGGTGAAGGAGATGATTCCGGTGCGCCCGGTGGTGCACTACATGATGGGTGGGGTGAGTACGGATATGCAGGGAGCGACTCCGCTGACGGGACTCTATGCGGCGGGCGAAGTGGCTTGCGTCAGCATCAATGGCGCGAACCGGCTGGGATCGAATTCGCTGGCGGAGTGTCTGGTCTTTGGCGCGCGCGCTGGACGGGCGGCGGCCGAGTTTGCCGTCGGCCAAAAAGAGCCGGATGCCAACAGCGTTCTCGCCCAGGCCACGGATGAGCTGGTGCGATTGGAAAAGCAATATCTATTCAAAAGCGGTGGAATGGAACGAATTTCGACCCTCCGCGACGAGATGCAGAAAACGGTTGAGAGCGGGGCTGGGATTTATCGGACAGAGTCGACGCTCAAGCAGTCGGTGCAGAAGCTCCACGAATTGCAGGAGCGTTATAAGAATGTCAGTCTTGACGATCACGGGCGGACGTTCAATACGGAGTTAATCTCGGCGCTCGAATTGGGCTTCATGCTGGAGGTGGCGCAATCGATTGTGGAGTGCGCATTGCATCGCACGGAATCGCGTGGGGCGCATCAGCGAACCGATTTTCCCGCGCGCGACGATCAGAGATTTCTGGCGCATTCGCTGGTGCAGCGCAAATCGGACGATTCGTTGCAGGTGGAATATTCGCCGGTGAAGATCACGCGCTGGCCTCCGGGGGAACGAAAGTACGGTGAGGCTTCGGGTGAGGGCACGCCTAAGACAAAAGTGAGTTGAGCGAGAGTAAGTGCTGGGCAGAATCGGGTGAGCTGAATGGCTGACAAGATCGTGCTGGAAATCGCGCGGTACGCTCCAGATCGGGATACGGAACCGTCGTTTCAGAAGTTCGAGGTGCCGCTGCGCAAGGAGTGGGTGGTGCTCGACGCGCTGAATTACATCAAGGATCAAGTCGATGGCTCGTTGACTTATCGCTGGTCGTGCCGCATGGGAGTTTGCGGAAGCTGCGGCATGATGGTGAATGGCGAACCGAAACTGACGTGCGCTACGTTTCTGTCGAAGTATGGGAATGGTGCGACGGTTCGGGTTGAGCCGCTGCGCTATTTTCCGGTGATCCGCGATCTGGTTACGGCGCTTAGCGATTTTCTGGTGAAGCTGCAGAAGGTGAAGCCGTGGTTGATTCATCCCAATCAGCCGCCGCTGAGTGCGGGCGAATTTTTGCAGACGCCTGAGCAACTGGATCTGTACAAACAATTCAGCATGTGCATCAACTGCACGCTTTGCTATGCGGCTTGCCCCGTGGTCGGACTTGATCAGGAATTTGTGGGTCCGGCGGCGCTGGCGCTGGCGCAGCGCTATAACCTCGACAATCGCGATGAAGGAGCAGCGGAGCGATTGGCCACATTGGCGCATCCGGATGGAATATGGGGGTGCACTTTTGTTGGGGAGTGTACGCGAGTTTGTCCGAAGCATGTCGACCCAGCGGGAGCGATCCAGCAATACAAACTGACGGCCGCGCTCGATTGGGTGAAATCGCTGGTGTTGCCGCGCGGGCATAAGGACGCGAATGCGGGAGCGGCTCATGACTGAACGGACGATGATGCAGAGCGCAACGACGGATCAGGCGGCGCGCACCGAATTTCATCCGCGGTGGTATCGCAAGCGGTTGTCGACGTGGTGGTGGCTGGGAGAGTGGCACTATCTCACTTTTATTTTGCGCGAGCTTAGTAGTATTGCGGTGGCGTGGTTTGTGGTGCTAACGCTCTTCCAGTTGCGCGCCTTATTGAACGGGCCCGAGACGTACGCTCGTTTTTCGAGCCGGCTGGCGTCGCCTTTGCTGATTGCCATGAATGCTATCGCGTTCGCCTTCGTGGTGTTCCACACGATCACATGGTTCGATGCTGCTCCGAGGGCGATGCCGGTGCGCATGGGCGGGAAGCGGGTTCCGGAATATATGGTTGCGGCGCCGAATTACGCGCTGTGGGTGGGCGTGTCGGCCTTTGTCGCGTGGTTGCTATTGAGGACGCCGTGATTTAAGAAAAAATGATTCGAGAAAGCATGATTCGAGAAAGAAATGATTAAAGAAATGATGGACAAGCCGTCGGACGAGGCTTTTTTCTGGCTGCTGTTCAGCGCCGGTGGAGTGGTGGCGGCGGTGTTGATTCCGATTCAACTGTTCTTGTTCGGATTGGCGTTTCCGTTGGGCTGGCTGCCGGCTCCGAGCTATGAGCATTTGATGGGGTTGCTGCATTCTCCGCTGGTGAAGCTTTATTTATTTGTGATGTGTTCGCTGCCATTGTTTCATTGGGCGCACCGGTTTCGGTTTACGCTTTATGACGGATTGCAGGTGAAGCATTTGAATGAATTGTTTTTCGTGTTGTGCTATGGCGGAGCGTTGTTGGGCACGGCGCTGGCTGGGTATTTGTTGTGGATGATATAGGGCTTTCTCTGCTACCCCGGAATACAGTTCTACGGAGGTCAACGTGGATCTCAAATTAAAAACGATTTCGAAAGACGGCATTCCTGAAGCTGTTTCTAAAATCGAACTCTATCGTTTCCTGAACGAACCCGAGGAAGCAGAGTCGATTTGCCAGGACATTCTTGCCGCCGATCCTGATAATCAACTCGCGATGCGGCTGTGGGGATTGACCCTGACCGACCAATTCGAGGGACGCCATTCCGACCGCTTTGCAGAAGCGGAGAAGATTTTTCGCAGCCTGCGCGATCCTTACGAGGTTAGCTACTACACGGGACTGATGCTGGAGCGGCGGGCGAAGGCGCAGATTCGCGCGGGAGTAACCGCGCATATTCTGGTGGGATCGCTGCATGAAGCCATGCGCTGCTTTGAGGAGGCGGAGAAGATTCGGCCTCCGCATAATGATGATGCGGTGCTGCGGTGGAACCGGTGCGTCCGGTTGCTGGAGAAATTAGAGCGGTCTCCGATGGAAGAACGAGACATGGTTTTCGAAGACCACGACACGGCACCGATCTCGATCAAGAGCCGAACGGGCGGACGCGCAAAGTAAGCGAATTTCCGAAAAATCTCACCTCGCCGCCTTACCACGTCGCCGATACAACCCGTTGCACCCTCGTTTGCAACTAATGAATTAGTTACCTTTCGCTGCCGGCAGCGTCTAAAGGGAGCAAGGAGGGCATCCGGTGCCACCGAGACAATCGGGAACGTTGACGGAAGCCGAGCTGCGGATCATGAATGTGCTCTGGGTCACAGGCTCGGGCACGGTGCAGCAAGTCCTTGATTCTATTACTGAAAAGCCTGTTCTGGCTTACAACTCCGTCCTAACTACTATTCGCGTGCTCGAGCGCAAGGGCTACCTGCAACATCTTAAGGATGGTCGCGCCCACGTTTACTCGCCGCTGGTGGCGAAGGAAGAGGCTACGCGGTCGGAGATCCGGCATTTGGTGGGACGGTTTTTTAAGGATTCACACGAGCAGCTGGTTTTGAACCTGTTGGAAGACCGGGGGATTGACCCGGAAGAAATTCAGCGGCTGCGGCAGATGCTGGATCGGAGTGACGGGCGATGAACTGGCTTCCGCTGCAGAGCATCTCGCTTCACGATCTGGCGCAAGCTTCGGTGGAGCGCATTCTGAATGCGCTGCCGGCGGGATTGCTGATCGCAATCTTTGCCTGGGGATTGTTGCGCATCTTGCGACGGCAGAATTCGGGAACCCGGTTCGCGGTATGGTTTCTGGCGTTGCTGACGGTGGCTGCGCTGCCGGCGCTGGGAGGTTTTAGCAGCCACGCTTTTACCGGTAACACAAGTTTGTTGGCGGGGATGTCTGGGTGGTCGCGGATGTCATGGGGAAGCATGCGTCCGGCGATCAGCATCCCCGCCCAATGGGCGCTCCTGGCGTTCTGGGTCTGGGCGGTGGGCGCGACCTTTGGAATGATGCGCTTGATTTCCGGGCTGTGGCGCTTGGGTCGACTACGTCTCAGTTGCAGTCCGATCGTTGCGGCTGATCTCGATCCAGTGGTGCGAGAAACTCTGATGGCGATTAGTGCCTCAGGGTCGGTCACGGTGGCCATTTCGGAAGAAGTCCGCGTGCCGGCGGCGATTGGATTCTGGAAGCGGATGATCGTGTTGCCGGCGTGGGCGTTGCGAGAACTGCCGCCCGAACATCTCAATGTAATTCTGTTGCACGAATTCGCGCACCTGCGGCGCTGGGATGAGTGGACCAATCTCGTTCAGAAAATCGTGCGCGCGCTATTCTTTTTTCATCCCGCGGTCTGGTGGATCGAGAAGCAGCTCTCCGTCGAACGTGAAATGGCTTGCGATGACGCGGTCCTGGCCCAGACGGCGAACCCGCATGGATACGCTACTTGCCTGGTGTCGCTGCTCGAAAAGAGCCTGGCGCACCGGCTTTCGCAGAAGCAATGGTCGATGGTGCAGGCCGCTGTCCATCGCGCTCAAGAAGCCTCTCTGAGGCTGGCGCAGATTCTCGACAAGAACCGGCCCGTAGCCACACGCGTTTGGAGGCCGGCAGTTGGCATCATTGCGACTTTTTCGTTGGTATGCCTGATCGCGCTGCCGCATGCTCCGCAGCTGGTAGGAGTTGATCGCGGGTTGGCGGCGAATCCATCGAATCCAGCTATCAGCGAACGGCCGTATTCGATCGCAACGACCCAGGCTTCGTTTCATCCTTCGGCCTCGGCTGCGGCGGTGATTCCGGCCAACTACCGGACTAGCGTGTCTTCGTTGAACGTTGAATCATCGGCCTCAAAATCATTGGAGCCAAAGGCGGGTTCTAGGGTTCGCCGGGCAGGCGAGGTTCATGTCGTTCGCACCAGCCTCCGAGACGGTGAATTTTCGGGGCCGGTATTTGCTTTGACTTCTGCTTTGACTTTGCCGTGGACTAGTCCTATGCGGGCGCACGATCAAGTAACTCGGCCGGAATTTCGGACGGTCGTATTTATCCAAACTGCGCAATTTGGGATCGACGAATCGGACGACGAACCATCCGGCATGCAGGTTTTGCGAGTGCAGGTTTGGCGCGTGATGTTGGTGGGGCGTGGACGCGAGCTGTTGGCGGTGCCGGTGGTTAATTCAATTTAACCGTCGGTCCGAGTTCCAAAAATTTTTGTCAGTAGCAACTACATAATTAGTTGTACACCTCAATGCAGCAGATCGATTCAACAAAGGAGAAAGGGAAATGAAGATGTTGGTGGAACGTTTCAAGACAGTAGCGGCGCGGCGTCTGGCAGTAGCTCTGCTTGCGATTGTGGCAGTCGGGGCGGTAGCGACGCTTAACTTTACGAAATCTGCAACCGCAGCGGTAGCGGCTCCTGCCGCGCCTGCACTCGACGACAATAGCGTGGCAGCATTGCTCACGCTCGACCAAGCGATGGAAACTCTGGCGGCGCGGGTTACACCGGCCGTCGTCAACGTGACCGTTGCCTCGAAACCGAATCAACAACAGCAGCAAGGTGGTCAAGATGGCGGCCCCGACATGCAGCAATTCTTTGGGCCGGGTTTCGGGCCCGGTTTTGGGCAGGGTGGCAGCCCGTTTGGACGCCAGTTCAACGGACCACAGCAACAGCAGAATCGTGTCGAACACGGATTGGGCAGTGGTGTGATCATCTCTCCCGATGGATACATTGTTACTAACAATCACGTGATCGAAGGTGCGGTCGATATTCGAGTTACGATGAGTAACAAGGAAGTGCTATCGGCAAAGTTGATCGGAGCTGATCCGATGACCGATCTTGCGGTCATCAAAGTAGACAAGACTAACTTGCCAAGTGTTCCTTTCGGTAACTCGGCCAACCTGCATCCGGGGCAGACCGTGCTGGCGTTCGGCAATCCTTATGGCTATCGCTTCACGGTGACGCGCGGCATCGTTAGTGCGCTGAACCGTCCGAATCCGGACGCGAGCGATCGCCATAAACCGGGCGAGTTCATCCAGACCGATGCCGCAATCAATCCGGGAAACTCCGGCGGGGCGTTGGTCAATGCGCGTGGTGAACTGATTGGCATCAATACCTTCCTGATTTCATCCACCGGGCAGTTTTCGGGGATGGGATTTGCCATTCCGACTCAGATCGTGCAGCCAACGGTTGACACGTTGATTCGCGATGGCAAGGTGACGCACCCGGTGATCGGAATTCAGATTTCCGATATCACTCCTGACAATGCGAAGTTCTTCCAGTTGAACAAGGCCGAGGGAGCCCTGGTCAGCGAAGTTGAGCCCGATATGCCGGGAGCGAAAGCGGGACTGAAGACTGGCGATGTCATCACCCAACTGGACGGCAAACAGGTTACGGATGCCGGACAATTGCAGATGATCGTTGGGCAGAAGCGGCCCGGTGACACCATCCACCTGGACGTGATGCGCGACAGCAAATCGATGAGTGTTGCGGTGACGCTCGAGGCCCTCAACGGCACCAAGGGAACCGAAACGGCTAGCGGCGAGCACAAGGCACGCTGGGGGCTGGGTCTCGGCGAACTGACGTCGGATGCGCGGCAGGAATTGCAAGCGGATGCGTCGATTCATGGTGCGATCGTGGAACAGGTGCAGCCCGGAAGTCCGGCGGACAATGCCGGCTTGCAACGCGGCGACGTAATCATGGAAGTGAATCGGCGCCCGGTGAAATCGGCGTCAGACGCGGTGCAGGCGTTGTCCGGCGTGCAGAGCGGAGAGGATGCGCTGGTGCTGGTCTGGTCGAATGGCGGCAGCACGTTCCGCGTGTTGCATCCTTCACAGGGCTAACGCGAACGAACTCAGCGGAGTGTGGCTGAACAAAGTGTAAGTGTAGTGGTGGCGCGCCACGGTTTCGCCCTCCTGGAAGTGGGCGGCTGTGGCGCGCTTTTTTCTGCAGGAAGCCCGGCTCACACTCTATCTATTTTGGGCGCTCCGTCTCAGCGGTTTGACAGGATCTAAATGACGAGACATGAGCAGGGCGGGCTGTGCCTATCGACTGTGAAACCGGTGATCGCCACGATCTCTTCGTCCGCAGAGGAGTCTATTAAATCGTTACAATATGGGCAATTCCATTTCCCATAGCTCGGCGCCCAGCCGCGTCCGGTTTTTCATACTCCGACAACTGTGCGCAAAATATCTTGACAAAGGCCGGGGGCTAAACTATAAGCCAACGCAAGGGAATAACCGGTTAGATTTGTAATTCCGATTTGAGGGATTGGATTTTCAATCCTGCCTCGGGAGATCAATCCGCCGCGAAGCCCAAGCCTGTCTGTGCGATGTTGATCAGGCTCTTTTCACCTTGGAGGGAGTATGCGACTGGCAGGATGGATTAGGCGTGAAGGCATTTTGGTGGCTGCGCTGGTTTTAATCGTGTGCAGCCAACTCTTCGCTGGCGTGACTGCCAGCATTTCAGGCACAGTGAAAGATGCCAGCGGCGCCTCGATAGCCGGTGCGACGGTAACGGCCACCAACACCGGTACTGGAATTACGCAGAGCCAGACTTCGAACAGCCAGGGTTATTACTCGTTCCAATCGCTTCCACTCGGCAAGTACACCATTGACGTCCAGGAAAAAGGTTTTAAGTCCTATGTTCAAACAGACCTGATTCTCGACGTGAATTCGGCGCTCTTGGTTGACGTAAGCCTGCAAGTTGGCCAGACGACCGAAAAAATAGAGGTAGCCGCGGATGCATTGCACGTCGAAACGATTACATCGCAGATGGGCGAAGTGATCGAAGGAAAAGAAATGACGGACGTGCCACTGGTCAGCAGGAGCTACACGGACCTGCTGGCGCTGCAACCAGGCGTGGTGTCGACCGCATCGGGGTTGAGCGGAGCCTATGCAGGTTCGTTCATTTCCGCCGGGTTTCCGGTGCCGCAGGTGTCAGGAGACTTAACCTCAGGTGCCCTTTCCGTGAACGGAATGCGGGAATCGGCCAACGGATTTATTCTGAATGGCATTCTGGTGCAAGAGGTGGGCTACTCCGGAGCAGGCGCAATTCCCAACCTTGATTCGATCGCAGAGTTCCGGATTTTGACCAACAATTTCGACGCCGAGTATGGAAACTACGCCGGCGCTCAGATTAACGTCGTCACCAAATCGGGCACGAACCAGTGGCATGGCAACGTCTTTGAATTTCTGCGAAACACCGATTTTGATGCCAAGAATTATTTCGATGTTGGAGATCGAGGGACATATCACCAGAATCAATTTGGTGGAACATTCGGCGGACCGATCGTCCGCGACAAGATATTTTTCTTCGCGGATTATCAAGGGAACCGCGTGATCCAGGCAGTACCGCAGACTATCGCCGGCGCCCCGAGCGCGGCCACCGAAGGTGGAGATTTTTCGGGGATCGCCTCAAATTTCGATCCACTGGTGGGTGGGGTCCCGACGCCCACCCTGGTGAATGGTTCAGCGTGGGCGAGCCAACTCGACACGCAACTGGGTCAGCCGGCAGGAACTTTTACCGCTGGTGTGACTCCCTACTACATACCAGGGTGTACCAGCTACACGCAGTGCGTCTTTCCTAACGCGCAACTTCCGACTACTTCTTTCAATCCAATTTCGAGCAATCTGCTGCCGTATGTTTTGCCCGCAAATGGCGCGATCGATCCGAACAGCGGCACAGGGACATATTCAACAAGCTCCGGTGCGGTTAATCTTAGTGACAACAAATTCAGTGGACGATTGGACGCCAATTCTCACTTCGGGCTGCTGTCTGCTTATTATTATTTCGATCGATATAACCTGATTAATCCGTACTGGTCGGGGAACGCTCCGCTTTATCCGGGGTTCGCAGTCGATGGTAAAGGTCAGACTCATAACATCAACATTGGCGACACCAAAACTATAAATCCGACGACCGTAAACGAATTTCGGCTGGGGTATTTCCGGTTGAATACGACCCTAAATCAACCTCTCGGAGGCACGGGGACAAAACTCGCCGACTTGGGCTTCGCCTCTGGACAAAATGGCGCGCCCGGTATTTTTGTTGGTACACCTAGTGTCGAGGGAGTTCCGGAAATCGACTTCAACAATTTTGTGATTGGTGTGCCGAGCCGCCCCAATCAGCTAATCGACAACATCTACCAGGTTCTGGATAATTTCAGCAAGGTCATTGGTACTCACACCATAAAATTTGGCGGCCAATTCCACTTCCAGCAACTGGAAGAGAACCTCTCCAACGTAGCCAATGGAAATTTCTTTTTTGGCTCAAACTTTAGTGGACAGGCAAGCGAAACGGGCGACGATTTTGTCGACTTTTTGCTGGGCGCTCCGAGTTCGTATGTGCAGGGGCAGTCTTATCCATCCTACGGGCGCAGCTTTTACTTCGGATTGTTCGGCCAGGATAGCTGGCGAGTGCGATCGAATCTCACGTTGAACTTTGGATTACGCTACGATGTCAGCTCGCCTTGGTGGGAAAAATTCAATGAGATCCAGACACTGATTCCGGGCGAACAATCCTTGGTGTTCCCGGGATCGCCCCTCGGTTGGGTGTTCCCCGGCGATCCGCACGTTCCCCGTACCCTGGCCCCGACTCGCTGGAATAACTTTGCTCCGCGCTTAGGATTGGCATACTCGTTCGGCGAGCATGACGGTGTCATTGGCAAGATATTGGGCAAGCCCGGCGCGTCGAGTATTCGAGCCGGCTACACGATTGCGTATTCGTCCTTTGAAGGGGCGACGGATTTCAACGAAATTGGGGACGCTCCGTTTGGCAACTACACAGGGCAGGCAGAGTCTACCTTTGCCGCACCCTTTACCAATCGCGCATCTGGTGGGTCGATCCAGAATTTGTTCCCGGTTGCGGCGCCGCCGAAACACTTTTCGCAGAGTCATCCAGCCAGCGGTCCGCCCTACGACACGTTGGCGGAGTTTTATACAGCATTTGGTGGAATCGGGAGTTCGCCGGCGTTCTACAACGGAAACCGGCTACCTTATGCCGAGAATTATGAGCTCTCTCTTCAGAGGGAGATAACGGGCAAGGATCTGGTGACGGTTAGCTATGTCGGAACTCAAGGGCACAGGCTCCTGTCGTCCAAATCCGCAAATCCGGGTAGTCCCGCCTTATGTCTGCAGCTTCGCAATGAGGGTGCAATTGCGGTTGGAACTGCCAGCACTCTGTGTGGACCGGGCAATGAAAATCTCGTTTACGCAATTCCTGCCGCGGACGGTGGTGGTTTTCAGGCGGGAACGAGACTGAACTTTCCTGGCGTCGATGACCCGACCCTTGGTGAAATCGTTCCTTTCGGAAACGACTCCTACTTCATCACCTCGGGCAAGTCGTCTTATAACTCTTTCCAGGTGAACTATCGACATACCTCGGGCCGATTGCAGATGTTGCTCGGATATACGTATAGCAAGTCGCTGGATAATGCCTCGGGATACGGCGAGCAGATCAATCCAATCGATCCTGAGTTGAGTCGCGGCCTGTCCGCCTTCGACTCGACTAACAATTTCGTCGTCAGTTACAACTACGCGCTTCCCTTTGACACATGGGGTGGCCCGAAGCGGCTGACGAACGGATGGACGCTCAGCGGGATCACTCGCTTTGAAACCGGATTGCCCGTAACAATGGTCGAAACCGACGATAATTCATTGCTGGGCACTTCGTTTGGCGGACCGATCATCCTTCCCGTGGACACTCCCGATCAGATCGCGCCAGTTCATATCATGGATCCGCGAGACACGCCGCAACATTATTACTTCAATACCGCGGCATTTCAGTCCTCAGCGCTCGGTGTGGAGGGCGATGCCCGGCGGCGATTCTTCCACGGGCCCGGGCAAAACAATTGGGATATCGCTCTCAGCAAGAGCACTGCGCTTACTGAGCGGGCGAACCTACAGTTTCGAGCGGAGTTTTTCAACGTATTCAATCACGCTCAGTTCGTGACGCCGAGCGGAATTTTGTCGGGTACGTTCGGGCAGGTTACGGCGGCGGCTCCTCCGCGCATTGGCCAACTCTCCCTGAAACTAAGTTTTTAGGGATAGGATTGCACTCGCGGGGAAGTCAAGAACTTCCCCGCAATCTTCTTTATCTAGCAACCCCGGTTACTCCCCGCCGGAAGTTAGGGAATCACGAAGCTAAGGAAATATTATGACTGATATCTCATCGCGCTTTCATTTTGCATCCGCGCCCGACAGTTGGGGTGTGCTTGATTATCCAGGACCATCGTGGAACCAGTCTTACGAGAAGATGCTCGACGAGATGGTCGCCGCGGGTTATACCGGCTCGGAGCTGGGGCCCTATGGATTTTTCCCGACTGATCCGGCGATCCTGAAACCGCAACTCGACAAGCGCAAGCTTAAGCTACTGGGCTCTTTTGTTCCGGTGGTGTTGAGCGATCCGGCATCTGGGGCGATTGCGGTTGAACATATACGGAAGGTCGGCAACTTGCTGGCTTCTTTGAAGGCGCCGTTTCTGGTGCTTGCGGACGCGCAGTCTACCGAGCGCGACCGAATTTCTGGGCGCGTGCAGGCTGACCCAAGCGCGGTGCTGACGGCCGCTCAATGGAAGAATGTCGCCAAGGTTGTGGAGGAGGCAGCCAAGGTTTCATCTGAGTTTGGACTCGATCTGGTATTTCATCCTCACGTTGCCACCTACGTCGAAACTCCGGAAGAGACGGAGAGATTTTTTGACGTCACGTCACACACGGGCGTCGGTTTATGTCTCGATACCGGCCATTGCGTTTATGGCGGCGGAGATACAATTGCCGAGGCCGACAAGTTCAAGAGCGTGCTGCGTTTTGTCCATATTAAGGATGTGGACGCGAAGGTGATCGACGAAGCTCGTCGCGACAAACTAACTTTTGATCAGGCGATCGAAAGGCAGGCGTTTACGATTATCGGGAAGGGATCGATCGACTTTCCAGCTTTCTTTCGTATGCTGGCCAAGAATAACTACTCCGGTTGGATGGTGGTGGAGCAGGACGTGAAATTTGGCGCCACCGTGATTCCTCCGGCAGAAAGTATCGCGGCCAGTTTGAGGTACCTGAATAAAGTCGTGGGCGATTTGGAGCTCACGGCAACGACCCGGTAGTCGATCGCTTATCGACACCTTTGCTTAGTCGGGAAGCGAGCCTAGTAAGTACGGTAGGAGAAAGTCAGATGCGGAAGCTCGGAATAGGGGTGTTAGGCGTCGGAGAGATGGGCAAGCGGCACGCCGAAAATATCCGTCGCCTTGTGCCCGAGGCCCGGCTGATTGCCGTAGCCGACGCGGCACCCGGCCGGGCCAGCCAAGTTGCGGCTGAGCTTGAAATCGACAAATCGTTTGGCAGCCTCGGTGACTTGCTCGCTTGCAAGGAAGTCGATGCTGTCCTTATTGCTACTCCGGACAAGTTTCACGCCCAGGCGATTCGCGACGCTGCCGCTGCAGGCAAAGACATCCTATGCGAGAAGCCGCTGGCCATCACGCTCGACGATGCGCACGAGGCTCTGAGCGCAGTTAGTAAAGCAGGAGTGCGTCTGCAGATTGGCTTCATGCGGCGCTACGACCCTGCCTATGAGGCGGCGATGAAGAGAGTGGAGGCGGGCGAAATCGGAGAACCCGTGATCTTCAAATCAGTCGGGCGCGATAAAGATGCTCCGCCGCTTTCCGCTTATCAGTCCAACATAAACGGGATGGTTTTTTACAATAATACGATCCATGATTTTGATTTGGCCCGATGGCTGATGCGAGACGAGATTACCGAGGTGCAGGCGTATACGACGGTGGCGATTCGTCCGGAGGTTGCGCAATACAATGATGTGGTGGCCAGCGTCGTCAACATGAAGTACCGGCACGGCGCCATCGGTAACGTCGAATCGTACGTGCAGGCCATCTATGGATACGACGTTCGTACAGAAATCGTAGGATCGAAGGGCTCGATCTTTGTTGGAAGCCTGGATAAGATGCCCGCGACTTTTCTGACTGCTGGTGGGGGAGCCCAAGTACTTGCGGACCACTTTCTGAGTAGATTTGCGGACGCGTATCTGGCCGAGGTGCGAGACTTTACCCACAATATGCTGCACGATCGCTCGCCCAGTGTCACTGGCGAAGACGGGCTGCGAGCGCTCGCCATCGCCGTTGCCGCTGAGAATTCACATTTGCAAGGTACGCCGTGTCAGGTCGAAGACGTGACGCGACCTAAGGAGTCGCAAACGGCCTCGTCATGACTCACGCATCCGCTACAGCTTATAAGAGCCGATTGCATGAGATGACGCAGACTACATCCACCTGTCTTTGGAATGACTCCGCTTCCATCCAAGAGCTGACTTACTCCATCGAGCACGGGGCTGTAGGTGCGACCTGTAACCCAGTTATCGTCCTCGGAGTTATTAAGAAAGAGCTGCCGCTCTGGAAGAATCGTATTCAAGCTCTGATTCAAGAGCGCTCGAAGGCGACCGAAGATGAGATTGCGTGGCAACTGGTTCGGGAAATCTCGATTAAGGGCGCTGAACTGCTGAAGCCGATCTTCGATACGCAATCAGGAAGGAACGGAAGGCTCTCGATTCAAACCGATCCACGGTTGTACCGTGATGCCGGGGCGATGGTTAAGCAGGCCGAGGATTTTAATGGGCTCGCGCCTAATATGGTCGTTAAGATCCCAGCTACTCGGGCCGGCATTCCGGCGATTGAAGAGGCGACCTATCAAGGTATCAGCATCAACGCGACCGTATGTTTCAGCTTGCCGCAATGCGTTGCGGTAGCGGAAGCAGTAGAGCGGGGACTAAAACGGCGCGAGCGTGAAGGCAAGTCCGTCGAAAAGATGGGACCGGTATGCACGATTATGGTTGGACGCCTTGACGACTGGTTGAAGGTGTTGGTTGAGAAGGACAATATCACGATTGATCCGGGATATCTCGAATGGGCAGGCGTCGCGGTGTTCAAGAAGACTTACCGTTTGTTTCGCGAGCGGGGCTACCGAATCCGTCTGCTCTCTGCCGCGTTTCGTAATCACATGCATTGGAGCGAGTTCATTGGGGGCGACGTGGTTATCTCGCCTCCTTACTCGTGGCAGGTCCGCTTCAATGCCAGCGACGTAGAAGTGTGTTCGCGGATCGATCGGGCGGTCGACCCGAATATTGTTGAAGAGCTATCGCGAAAGTTCGGCGACTTTCGTCGTGCTTATTCTGACGGTGGTATTTCTGTGGACGAATTTGATTCTTTCGCACCGACTCGCCGCACTCTCCGCCAGTTTATTGCGGCCTGTCACGACCTGGACGCGGTAGTGCGCGACTTTATGTTGCCCAACCCTGATGCCTGAGGGCTCGCGGATGCGTTCAATCGCGTCTGAAGATAATCCGCAGTCAATGTAGAAGTATCACCGACATGTTTGGAGGCTTGCGCACGTGGGAAAATTAGCGATCACCGGTGGATCACCTTTACGCACAACTCCTTTTACGACCTGGCCGATCGCGACCAAGGCGGAGGCCCTCGCATTGGAGGATGTCCTCACCAGTACAAAATGGGGCGGCCAACCTTTCCCTGGCAAGCACGCGGATTCGTTCGCCAAGAAATTTGCCGAAGTTCACACTGCGAAATACGGTCAATGCGTCAGTACCGGAACGGTTGCGATTCAGGCGGCATTGAAGGCGATTGGAATACGTCCGGGCGATGAAGTAATCGCGCCAGCTTACACCTGGGAAGGAACCGTCGGCCCTGTGCTCCTGCTTGGGGCGGTGCCCGTCTTTGTCGATGTGGATCCGGATACTTACTGCCTCGACGCGAAGCTCATCGAGAAAGCAATCACGCCCAAGACCAAGGCGATTCTTCCAGTTCACCTGGGGATGCGTTTCGCCGACATGGATGAGATTCTGCGAATTGCAGCAAAGCATAAATTGAAGGTCATCGAAGATTGTGCTCATGCTCACGGTGGGATGTGGAAGGGCAAGGGCGCCGGTTCGATGGGTGATCTGGGGGCGTTCAGTTTTCAGTCGAGTAAACTGATTACATCCGGCGAGGGCGGCGCGGTTATAACTAACAACCTCGAGTACATGGAAATAGTGCAGAGCTACATCAATGCCGGGCGCGCCAGCGTTACAGACGAGTTTCACCATCGCATCATCGGGTTCAACTATCGGATTGGAGAATTCCAGGCTGCGGTCCTTGGCCCTCAACTCGATAGACTTCCGGAACAGGCCAAGGTTCGCGAACAAAACATGAAGCACCTTGAGACCCGGTTGCAAAACACTCCGGGCATCGGCCTGTTGAAGCCGGATCCGCGGATCACACGTCTAGCACCGTATGGATACGTTCTGAAATATCTCCCGCCGCAGGTAAAAGACGTGCCACGAGCCGAGTTCGTGGCTGCCCTGCAACTCGAGGGTATTCCATGTGACGGACTGTTCTACGAGCCCGTCTACAAGAGCTCGTTGTTTCCCCTTGATCCACTCGATTTTCCGGCGTTGAGCTGGGGACGAGAAAAGCCGCTGGACCTGCGAAACATGTATTCTTGTCCTGAGTCTGATCGCGCCGCCTACCATGAAGCAGTCTGGTTTCCCCATCAGTTGTTTCTTGGCAATGCAGCAGACGTAGACGCGATCGCGAATGCGATTCACAAAGTGCTAGAGAATATCGAAGAAGTGCGTGGTCTGGATCACAAAGCGGTCCGAAATCAAAGGCTGAGCCGAGCGGATCGTGAGAGCTAAGATTTAACCAGCCTTTCAACAAGTTATGGCCCCTGCAAAAAAAGACGGGCGACCGAAGCCTGCCAAAGCTGCGAGCATCTATGACGTTGCCCGCGAAGCCGGAGTTTCTGTTTTCACAGTTTCGGCAGTGGTTAACAAGAAGAGCCACGTTGGCAAGAAGCTTTTGGAACGTGTCGAAGCAGCGATTCAGAAGCTGAACTATCGACCAAACCTTATCGCTCGTAGCCTGGCGAAACAACGCACCCATACGATCGGCATGATTGTGCCCGACATAGCGAACCCTTTTTTCCCAATGGTGGTTCGTGGAGCGGAAGACGCGGCGCAAAAACATGGTTATAACCTTTTGTTATGTAATAGCGACGATAACCTTGACAAAGAAGAGAAGGCGGTTGAGTTACTCCTGTCAAAGCGCGTCGATGGAATTCTGCTTACTAAGGCAGCCGATGACTTCCGTCCAGAACTGCGGCAAATGATCGGGGAAGTCAATGTACCGTTTGTCCTGGTGATGCGGACCTATCCGAAATTGACCAAAGACGCGGTAATCACCGACGACTATCAAGGGGCATATGACGCCGTGTGTCATCTTGCGCGGGCCGGGCGGCGCCGCATTGGGTTGATCAGCGGCCCGCTAAAGATCAGCAATGCGAAAGCGCGTTGGCAGGGCTTCCATGATGCTTTGAAGGCCAAGGGCCTTCCCTATGAGCCTGAATTAGTCGTTGAAGGAGATTATCGGATCGAATCTGGATTTCGCGCCGGGCATGCCTTACTCTCTCATCGACCCGATGGAATTTACGTTGCAAACCACCTTATGACCGTGGGATTACTCAAAGCCGCGGAGGAGATGGGATTAAGGTGCCCCGAAGATTTCGGGCTTGTGAGTTTCGACGACTACCCCTGGCTGGGCATATTCCGTCCTAGATTGACGACCGTCGAGTTACCGAAACATCAACTTGGCAGTGAAGCTGCTGAGTTACTCATTCGACGCATAGGGGGCGACCAGTCCAAGGCCGTCGTCAGAAAATTGCAGCCCGAGCTTCGTATTCGAGAGTCCTGCGGATTCGCGCTGCATGTGTCACGAGCGCAACTGCACTCGGACGTTTCCTAATTTCGCTCGGTGCCTGCAGCCTTTTCTTTACGATTCGCTGAAGTCAATCTCCAAAGGCTTGGTGCGAAAACCTTTTGTCTTCAGAATGACATATAAGGCTCCAACCCCGAGCCAGATCGCTCCGGCGACCAGAGTAGATTGCTGCAACCCGCGGAAGATCACCAGGCAGAACAGAAATCCTAATATCGGAGAGATGATGTCGAGGAGGATGTTTCGCTTCCCGGTGCGATTCCGGCCGAAACCGAACTGGCGCAGAGCCGCCAGGTTTACAGCCATGAAGGCCAAGAGCGCACCGAAATTGAGAATCTCGACCGCGCGCTCCCACGACATAGTAAGGGTTCCGATGTAGGCGAGAATTCCAACGATGGCCACGTTATAGGTGGGGTTTCCGCGGCTGGCGTTCAGGTGGCCGAAAATTTGTTTGGGCAGGAGATTGTCGCGCCCCATGCCGTATAACAGCCGCACTGCGCCCAGATGGCCGGCCAAGCCACAAGCCAGACTCGACACCAGCAGCACCAGACCGAAAGCCGCGAACAGATGGTATCCACCCACTACTTGAGCTACATCCATGAATGCTGTTTCTGGATTGTGGAGTGTGCGATAGTCGGGCCACACGCGCTGCGCCAGATAGACCTGCACTCCGGCAAAGACCCCTGTAAAAAGAACGACTAATACAGAAGCTAGAAGCACGTTACGTCGTGGGTTCTCTACTTCTTCAGCCAGTATACTAACTCCGTCGAATCCTATGTAAGTCGTCGCGGCCAATGCGGTGCCGGCGGTAATGGCTCGCACGCTGAATGTGCGTGGATCATAAAAGGGTTGCGCGGAAACCAGTCCCTGCCAGTGCTGGTGTGCCCACACATAGGCGAAGGCCTCGTAGAGAAAGGCCACCATGATGATGGACATGAATGCGAGCAGGATCTGGTTGGTGCGGGCCGTCGTGCGAATTCCCATCCAGCACAGGCAAGTCATGAACCCCACCGCGACAGCTGAGAGCAATGCTAGCGGGACGTGCGGAAGTAAGCGCTGGATGGTTAGTGCGGCATAAAGACTATTTTGAAGTGGCTGGATGAGATATTCCAGAAACATGGCCCAGCCAACCACGAAACCGATATAGGGGTTAAAGCCCCGGCTCACGTAAGTATAGACCGATCCCGCCGATGGGTAGACGGTGGCCATGCGCCCAAAACTCACGGCTGTGGCCGTCATCGCGACCATGGCCGCGAGCAATGTTGTGACGGCGTGTCCCTGCGAAAGAACCTGCGCTTCGCCGAACATCGGAACGGCAGCAATTGGGGAAATCAGAATGATGCCGTAGTAGATCAGGTCCCAGAGGCCTAGAACTCGTTTGAGTTTTGGTGCGCCAGAAGTCCGCGCGTTAAGCTGTTGGCTAACGGGCGGCACGTCGTGGATTTGCACCTGTACTGCTCCTTAAACTTGAACGAACGTGCCCATCAACGATGGGATACGG
The DNA here is from genome assembly GCA_963807725.1 of uncultured Acidobacteriaceae bacterium. GTDB lineage: Bacteria > Acidobacteriota > Terriglobia > Terriglobales > Acidobacteriaceae > Acidiflorens. Next base: position 357,649 of record CAWECL010000004.1, on the reverse strand, counting down.
AGCTGACCTGAATCTAAGCGATTAGAGCACCGCCGACCGGGTCACTCACGCACCAGGGGCAACCGAGGGTCCGTGCTGTCCCAGGTGGAGCGAATCCAAACGTGTTGAGAATCTTCTGTCACCGTTAAGGCTCGCGCTGAGCCGGCAAGAAAATTCAGATAATACACGTCGTATCCCGGTCCCGCGACTACAGGATGATAGCCGTTGCGCACCAGAACCACGTCGCCATCTCTGGTCTTCAGGGGGCGCTCGGCGGGGTTTGCCGTGGAGTAGAGATGCTGGAACGCAAATCCCTCTGATTGGCGAATGCGGTAATAGTAAATCTCGTCGAGATCAACTTCCACGGGCGGATTGTGTACGTCATGTTTGTGCGGAGGATAGCTCGACCAGTTTCCTCCGGGAGTGTAGACCTCGATGACCATCAACTTGTCGGCTGGAAAAGAGGGAGGCATGATATCCACGATCTGGCGCGACGCGTTTCCGCCCCCACGCAGACTGCTGACGACCTCGGAAGGCTTGATCAATCGAGGTTCAAGTTGCGCTGTGGATGGAACTCTGCACTCCGCAATCTCGCAGGCTGTTTCCGCAGCAAAGGTGACGGCGTTTCCGGCGGGAAGGTAAAGCGTGAACGGGAACCCGTCAAAGACATCTTTCCGTCGTCCAATTCGTTCCGCCCCTCGGCCCCAGTCGGCCTGGCAGATCCCGCCCAGCAGGACGAAAGCAGCTTCTTCGTGCTCGGTATGACTGCTCCAGACATCGCCGGGCTGCAGGCGGCGAACGAAGAAACTCATCCATTCCCATTGGGCCTGTTCGCGCGGCAGGCGAAGAAGTTCACCCGCCTGACCAGGAGGTAGATTCCCGGAATGCACAAGAAAATCGCTTTCGTTCATGTCCTCCCCTGCGCCATTCTTGGGCGTCTCGGGCCTTTGCAAGGCGTGAGCCGGTCAATTTCTAACCGCTTTGAAACTATGGCAAATGCGTGTTCCGTTGTCAATCGCGATACGAGATCGACGCGCGGAACCTCATGTGGAGCGGTCGCCAGGCGGGACACCCAGCGCTCCATCGATAGACAGGGGATAAAAAGGCGTGAACTACCAGCGGTTCTCGACCGACGCTCGAATCTTCTCATCGTAGAGACGCCGCACTTGCGCCATCGCCGCGACAGTAAGTGGCGGCAGATCGGAAGCCCGGCAGTTGTCCTCAACCTGTTCGGCTCGTTTGCCACCGGGAATGGCACAGGTCACCGCATCGAACATAAGGATCCACCGCAGGGCAAACTGACTCATTGAAACACCTGGTGGAAGCAGCACGCGCATCTCCTCTACCACTTCGAGGCCAAGGTTGTAGTCAACGCCGGAAAAGGTTTCTCCCATGTCAAACGCTTTCCCTTGCCGATTGAAATTGCGATGGTCGTCTCGAGCGAAGGTTGAGTCGGGACGCAATTTACCTGTTAGTAGTCCGCTGGCGAGCGGCACGCGGGCGAGGATGCCAACCCGCTTCTCTTTGGCGCGTGTGAAGAACTGGTCGGCCGGACGCTGGCGGAAGCAATTGAAAATGATCTGCACAGTTTGTACGTTGGGAGACTCGATGGCCTTAAGTGCTTCTTCGATCTTCTCGACGCTTACGCCGTAATAACGAATTTTGCCCTCGCGCACCAAGTCATCCAGTATCCCGAAAACCTCCGGGCCGTCATACAACGCGGTCGGAGGGCAATGGAGTTGCAGCAGATCGAGGCAGTCGGTCGAAAGATTTCGCAAACTCTCGTCGACCCACGCGGTTAGATTTTGCCGGCTGTATCCCTCGACGGTCTGGCGCGGCAGGCGGCGGCCAGCTTTTGTGGCGACTACAATCTCGCTCTTTGTGCTCTTTTTGAGTTGAGCAATCAGGCGTTCACTGCGGCCATTGCCGTAGACATCGGCGGTGTCGATGAAATTCACTCCGCAGTCGATGGCTTTGTGGAGCGCGGCCAGGGATTCATCGTCGGATACGCTACCCCATGATCCGCCGATGGCCCATGCGCCGAAGCTGACGTCTGAAACCTTCCATCCGGTACGTCCCAATTGACGGTATTGCATAGTGAGTCTGTTCTCCCGTGCACCGCTTCGATGTACCTTACAGAATCGCACAGTGTACTTGAGAACATGTCTGAGAGCATGTACTCAGAAGAAGAGTGCGGTCTGGAGTCGCGGAGAAGCCTTCCGTCGAATTAATACGCTGCATAAACAATTCGAATTGGACTTGGCAGGTGCCGGACACTAGTGTCTATGATGGGGGATTAGGCAGGGAAACTGGCGGCTGTAAAGACGTGGCTGGTTAGCATTCATGGTTAACATGCACCGTGGTAATCAACAAGATAGTTGCGGATGTGGAGTAGGGTCGATTTCAACCGATAGAATGGCTCAAGGGGATGGTTCTGTCCGATCACCCCAGGCCGGTGAAGCGGTCGGGTTAACTTGCGCAGGGCCTAAGAATTTCAGGCCAACGGAGATCAGATTTTGGATCGATCGAATGAGCTAGTACAGGATCAAGACAGCGGGGCCTCTTCTGTCGATGCCAGCTATGTGCTGACGTGGGACGAAATCGCGAATCTGGCAGCGGAGCCGGGCAAGCCGGCTGAGACCCTGATGAATGTTGTCGCGCTGATTGCGCGGAGGTTTGGCACCGACGTTTGTTCGGCGTATCTTCTCGAGCCGGACCGCGCCAACCTTGTTTTAGCAGCGACGCTTGGGCTACGGCATGACTGCGTGGGCAAGCTTCGAATGGCTGTGAGTGAGGGCTTAGCCGGACTGGTTGCGGAACAAGTTCGGCCTGTGGCTGTGGAGCAGGTCAAGGCTCACCCGCGTTTCAAATACTTCAGCGAAGCGGGCGAGGATGATTATCACTCGTTTCTCGGTGTTCCGCTGATTGATCGCGGCATATTGCAAGGTGTATTGGTGGTGCAGACGATCGAGCCGCGAGTTTTTCCTGAGAATGAGATTCGCCTTCTTACCGAAGCAGCGAATCGGGTGGCGCCAGTCGTCAGTGAAGCGCGGACGCTTGATCGTTTTATAGCGCCAGCGCAGGAGCGGCTCTGGTCGCTGGCTCGTAATATGTGGTGGAGTTGGGATAACGACGCGGCTGCCTTGTTTCGCGATATCGACCCTCTGCGTTGGAGACAGCTCAACCATAATCCGGTGGCACTACTGAACGAATATCCGCTGGCCAAGCTCGAAGCGCGAGCCGCTGAACTCATCCTGCACAGCCGCATCAACTACACGTATCGCCGCCTGCGCGAGTATCAGGACGCGGAACGAACCTGGGGGGCGCGCCACGCCGGTGTGCTCCGCCCTCGTCCAGTGGCTTATTTCTCCGCTGAATTTGGCTTGCACGAGTCTCTCCCTATTTATTCCGGAGGACTCGGAGTTCTGGCCGGGGATCACATCAAGAGCGCGTCGGATCTCGGCATCCCTCTGGTTGGCGTGGGCCTGTTCTATGGTCAGGGATATTTCAGGCAGCGTCTCGATCGCGACGGCTGGCAGCGCGAAGAGTACCTCGAGACCGACGTCAACAATCTGGCGATGGAAACGGCGATTGGAAAAAATGGCCGGCCCGTCGTAGTGCAGGTCGACACGCATCATGGTCCGATCTATGCCAAAGTGTGGCGCGTGAAAGTAGGACGCTGCGATTTGTTTCTGCTCGACTCTGACGTGGAAGGCAATACTCCCGAAGATCGCGATATGACCTCGCGCTTGTACGGAGGCGACGGCCGGGTCCGAGTGCATCAGGAACTACTGCTCGGCGTGGGAGGATTGCGCGCGCTAAAAGCGCTCGGCATCACACCCGGCGTTTTGCACCTGAATGAAGGGCACAGCGGATTCGCCGTGCTGGAAGCGATTCGGCAACGTATGGAAGAAGAGGGCATCAGCTTCGACAAAGCCGTGCCGCGGGTCGCTCGTGAAGTGGTCTTTACTACTCACACACCGGTGCCCGCCGGGCACGATCGATTCGACGCCGATTTGATGGAAGAACACCTCGGCCCTTTGCGCGAGGCTTTGGGATTGTCCAAAGAGAGCTTCATGGCGCTCGGACGGGAAAATCCCGACAGCGACGAACGTTTCTGCATGACCGTGCTCGGCTTGAAGCTATCTCGCCGAGCCAATGCGGTTTCTTCTCTTCACGGTGAAGTTTCACGCGCCATGTGGACGGGACTGTTTCCTGGAAAGCCCGAAGACGCGGTTCCGATCGGCCACGTGACCAACGGAGTGCATGTGCCGACGTGGCTGGCTCCGCAGATGTTTCGTCTCTACGATCGGCATCTGGGCACGGGATGGAATTTGCGCGGCAGCGAGGCCAAAATCTGGGAAGGTATCGACAACGTCGATGACGGCGAGCTCTGGGAGACGCATTTCAATCTGAAGTCGCGGATGATCGAATTTGTCCGGCGCCGCGCCGTCAAGCAGGCTGCACGCCGCGAGGAACCGCGCGAAGTGCTGCAACAACTGGAACGAATACTAAGCCCCGATGCGCTCACCATCGGATTTGCGCGGCGCTTTGCAACCTATAAGCGTGCCAATCTGATTCTGGCCGATATCGAAAAAATTGCCAGCATGGTTAACGATCCGAAGCGTCCGGTGCAGTTCGTGTTTGCCGGTAAGGCGCATCCGCTCGACGAGCCGGGCAAGCGCGTTCTGCAACAGATCGCACAATTAATGCGCGACCCGCAGTTCTCGGATAAGTTTGTGTTCGTTGAAGACTACGACATCAACGTCGGGCGCCACTTAACCCAAGGCGTCGACGTTTGGCTGAACAATCCGCGGAGACCGCTCGAAGCTTCTGGCACCAGCGGCCAGAAGGTCGTTTTGAATGGCGGGTTGAATCTTTCAGTTTTGGATGGCTGGTGGGCAGAGGCGTACGACGGCCTGAACGGCTTTGCGATTGGAAACGGCAGAACTCATTCCGACATGAATGTTCACGATACTCGAGATGGCGACGATCTGATGCGAGTTCTGCGTGATGAAGTGATTCCTCTTTATTACTCACGCGACCAGGATGGATTGCCGCGAGGGTGGATCCAACGCATGAAGCGCACCATCCGCACGCTGGGATGGCGCTTCAACGCGGATCGCATGGTGATGGACTACGCGCTCGAGTGCTACGTTCCGGCAGCCGGTGGGACGTCCAGCGAATCGAGACTGAAGCTGTAGCGCACAGCCGCGCTGCTCTACCGTCCAGCATGAGCTAGTACGACGCGGGCACTACCGCGTCCTCCGGATACGCCGGCAGACCAAACTCCGGCACGTCGAGTCCCTCTTCTTCGACTTCGGGAGCCACGCGCATGGACTTCACTTTATTGACACACCAGAAGACTGCGTAGGTCGCGCCAAACGCCCACACGGCATATAAAGTCGCACCCATGAGCTGGCAGAAAAATTGCCGCGTATCGCCGTGAAGCAACCCGGTGACTCCCTGGCCCGCTTTGCCCAGATACGATGTCGCTCCGACGCCATTCCATCCCGCGCCGTAGGCGCCATCGGCGAAGATTCCGACGCTGACCGCGCCCAACCAGCCGCAATAGCCGTGCACTGAAATTGCGCCGCAGGGATCGTCCACTTTGAGGACGCGGTCGTTGAAAATAACTCCGCCACATACCAACAGCCCAGCCAGCAAGCCAATGACGACCGCCGATGTTGGAGAAATAAACGCGCACGGTGCTGTGACTGCGACCAGCCCGGCCAGCATGCCATTGCAGGCCATGGTGATGTCAGGTTTCCCGAACAGGAAGTACCACAAAAGCATCGCGGCCGCCGATCCGGCCACGGCGGCGAGATTGGTATTGACCGCGACCACTGCAATGCGGAGATCGGTTGCGCCGAGTGTAGAACCGGGATTGAACCCCATCCAGCCGAAAAGCAAGATGAAAGTCCCGGTCACGACATAAACAATGTTGTGAGCGGGGAAGACACGGATTTTGCCTCCCGGTCCGTACTTGCCGAGCCGCGGACCGAGAATGATCGCGAGCGCCATGGCGCAGAACCCGCCCACCGCGTGAACCACGCTCGATCCTGCAAAGTCTACATAGCCGTGGCCGAGATTGAGAGTCGATCCAACTTGCGAGAGCCAGCCGCCCCCCCAGGTCCAGCAGCCGGAGATGGGGTAGAGAATTGCGCCGATGAAAAGCTCACATAACAGAAAAGCCCAGAACGTGATCCGCTCGCAAATCGCCCCGACGATGATGTATCCGGCGGTTTCCATGAAGACAACTTCGAATAAAGTCAGGCAATTGCTCGCGCTGTCATACGCTGGACCGACTAGAAAAAATCCCTTGCCGCCGACAAATCCCCACTGCCCGCTGCCAATCAGAAACTTATTGAGCACCGGGATGCCGCCGAGGTTGGTGGGGGCGGCGTTGATGGCAACCGCCCCGAACTGGAAGGCGTATCCGACGGCGTAGTACGCGAGGAAGGCGAACACGTAGGCCGCGAAATTCAACATCATCAGGTGAGCAACATTTTTCTTCCGGACCAGACCACAGGTCAGGAGCGCAAAACCGGCCTGCATGAATAGAACCAGGTAACCGGTATTCAGTGTCCAGGCAAAGTTCGTGGCCACGCGGACGTGTCCGACGGTGTCGGCCAGTTTCAGCGCCAGCGGCTCTTTTGCCGCCTGCGCCTGGTACTCGTCGAATGCTTTTTTGTTCGCGGCATAATCCGGAGCAGACTTGTCGGTGGGTTCAGCCACGACGAACGAATTGCCGGCGGCATCAACGGCGGCCGTCTTGTCGCCAGTCGCGATGCCCGAGGGATCTGGCTTGGGACCATCGTCGGCGAGGCAAGGTGTGGCCAGCGCCGCAAACATTCCGGCGGCGAGAAGCAGGGCCAGAACGTAAGCCGGAACGGATACAAATGAAACGCGGCGCAAAAGGCGCCTCTCCGCTTGATTCATCATGAGATTGCTCCTGTTTCGATACGATCGGTTTCTACGAGATCACGCGTTATTACGGAAAAATGCGGCGAGGGATAGGGTAGCGCAAAACACGGCATGAAATGTCTTTGCAAGTCTCCAACTCGCGGATGGCAATAGCCCTCCCACACTAAATGCCGTTGATCGGGAGAGTCCAATAGAAATTTCTTCTTGCAGCCATCAGAAAAGCTTGGCAACTACGGAACGTTGTCTTCCGCACCGCACGAACCGTAACCGTCTGCGTCTAACGTCAGAGCAACCTTAGCTTTTACCCAGGACTCGCCGCGAGAGACGAGAGCCGATTTTAACTTGACACAGCTGTCAGACCATTTACTATAGATGAATATTTATGCATGATAATGGATAAATATGCCTCCACGAAGAAAATGAGGCAGTTGGTAGATCGTGGTGGCTTGAAGGAAATCTAAGAGTTGATGGCGGAGAGACTTAAAACTGCGGTTCTCGGTGCGACCGGATATTCCGGCCTTGAACTCGCGCGCATCCTCGCCCGCCATCCCCGCACGGCACAGCCACTACTTTTGAGACGAAACGCCGAAGCAAAAGAAGGCGACAGCGGATTGCCGCAGTTCGCCAATAGCAACGGCCATTCCAAAGTGCAGCCCTTTTCATGGTCCGCGCTGGAGCAAAACGGCGTGAGTTTGCTATTCCTGGCGACGCCTCACTCCGTCTCTCGCGAGCTTGTTCCCGAGGCGATTGCGCGCGGCCTGCGCGTGGTCGATCTGAGCGGAGCGTGGAGGCTGAAACGAGATGAACACCGCGCCGTTTATGGCTTCGAAGACGTAGACGCGAAGGCCGCGGCTGAACTCACCGAACGCGCCGTGTACGGACTGCCTGAGTTGAACGCCGATCGTATTTCGTCGGCAGCACTGGTCGCAAATCCGGGCTGTTATGCGACATCCGTCATTCTTGCGCTTCTGCCATTGCTGTCGGCCGGGATTGTCGATCGCGATCGCGGCATCATTTCTGATTCGAAATCCGGAGTATCCGGAGCGGGCAAAGAACCAACTGCGCGCACGCATTTCGTGTCGGTCGCTGACAATTTTTCCGCCTACTCCGTTTTCGGACACCGTCACACAGGGGAAATCCTCGAGCAGTTGGCGCTGAGTTCCTGCCAGTTGACCTTCACTCCGCACCTTTTGCCGATACCCCGCGGCATTCTTTCCACCATCTACGTTTACCTGAAACGCGAAATGACGGCGCAAGAGATTCAGAATGGCTTCCAGGATTTCTATAAGGGAAAACGGTGGGTTCGTATTTTTCCGGCACCGAGTTTGCCGGAAATCCAAAACTCTGTGCACAGCAACTACTGTGATCTCGGTTTTAGCCTGGCCAACGATGGCCGGCGGCTCATCGTAGTTTCCTGTCTGGACAACCTGCTCAAAGGCGCGGCCGGCCAAGCCGTACAGAACATGAATTTGATGTATGGCTGGGACGAGGCGGAGGGTTTGCAATGAAAATTGTCGTCAAAATCGGCGGCGCAGCGCTCGAAGACAAAGAGACGTTAAAAAAATGCGCGCAAGCAGTGGTGCAGCTGTCGCACGATGGCCATCAGGTAACGGTAGTCCACGGCGGTGGCGGAGCGCTGACTCGCACGTTGCAGCTACTCGGGAAGAAAAGTGACTTTGTTCACGGACTGCGGATCACGGACGCAGAGACGCGGGATGTTGCGTTGATGGTACTCGCGGGCATAGTGAATAAAAGTCTAGTGGCCGCGATCGCTGCCGCCGGACAACCGGCGATCGGCTTGTGCGGCGGAGACGGCGGTGTGTTTCGTGCCCGCAAGAAGCAAGATGCGGAGTATGACCTGGGATATGTGGGCGAAATCTGTTTTTCTGATCCGCGATGGCTGCGCGCCATCTGGGCCGAGGGTGGCATCCCTGTGCTGTCGTCGGTCGCTCTTGGAGGCGACGGCGAGTACTACAACGTGAATGCCGATCAGATGGCGGCGGCGTGTGCCATCGCCTGTGAAGCTGACGCACTCATATTTCTTACCGACGTAGCCGGAGTGAAGCAAGCCGATGGTGAGGTGATGCCGCGCCTCGACACCAAGCAAGTCGCCGGACTGATTGAAGGATCGGTGGTCAGCGGCGGCATGATGCCCAAGCTCGAAGCCTGCACGCAGGCCCTGAAATCAGGGGTGGGACGCGTGCGCATATTACCGGCATCGCAAGTCGAAATGCTGCCTCTGTTTTATTTCACCAAGATCGAATGCGGCACAGAGGTGTTGAGAGCATGAGTCTCGCCTCCGTGGCACGCATGGAAGCGAAGCTTTTGCTTCCCACCTATGAACGCCAGCCTATCCTCTTCACGCGCGGAAACGGCGTGTACCTGTGGGATTCTGAGGGCCGGCGCTACTTGGACTTCCTCAGTGGAATTGGGGTCAACGCGCTCGGCCACAATCATCCCTCAGTTCTGAAGGCGATTAAAAGGCAAGCTGGGCGATTGATTCATATTTCGAATCTCTTCTTCCACGAATATCAGGCCGAGCTGGCAGAAATGCTGACGCAAATCTCAGGCCTTGACCGTGCGTTCTTTTGCAACAGCGGGACTGAGGCCTGGGAAGGTGCGCTCAAACTGGCTCGCGCTTTTGCGCAGGCGAATCATCAAAACGGGCACAAAGCCAAGACCCGCATTCTCGCCATGGACAACTCTTTTCATGGACGCACGATCGGCTCGTTGGCCACTACCGGCCAGCCCAAATATCGCGCTCCGTTTGTTCCGTTGATGCCGGGTGTGACTTTCGTGAAGTTCAACGACCTCGATGATCTGCAACGAAAATTTGATTCCAGTGTTTGCGCAGTTTGTATCGAGACGATTCAGGGGGAAGGCGGAATCTGCCCGGTCAATCGGGAGTTTCTGGAGCTGGCTTCGCGCTTGACCAAGCAGAGCGGTGCGTTGCTGGTTCTCGACGAGATTCAGTGTGGCCTGGGTCGCACCGGCCGTCACTTCGCTTATCAACATTACGGAGTTCTGCCGGATGTTGTGACTGTGGCGAAGCCGCTGGCGTGCGGACTGCCGCTGGGCGCCATTCTCACTACTGATCGGGTTGCCGGTTGCATACATCCGGGAATGCATGGGACGACTTTTGGGGGCGGGCCCTTGGCCTGCGCCGTCGCCATCGAGTTTGTGCGCGAAGAGAAGAAATTGCTGAAGCACATTCGCGCGATGGGAGAATACTTCCAGAAAGCGCTTCGGGCGCTCGACAAGAAGCACAAGTCAGTTCTCGATGTTCGCGGCGTAGGCTTGATGCAGGCGATGGAGCTGGACTCAACCGAACTAGCGAAAGCCGTAGCCAAACAGTTGCTGCAGGATGGAATCATTATCAATCGCACGCACGAAACTGTGCTGCGATTCCTTCCGCCATACATTATTCAGAAACAACACGTCGATCAACTGATCAAGGCTTTGGATGCGGCGCTGAGCGCGGCGTTGGAAAAGAATGCGGAGTTCAAAGGCACGCAAGAAAAAACGGTCACGCGGCGGCGCGGGGAAACCCATGCGCGTGCGTGATGCGGTTTTGCCCGATGCCGAGCAGATTCACGCTCTCATCGCGGCCTATTCCGGCGACGGCACGCTTTTGCCCCGGTCCCTGGCGGAAATCTGCGAGAACGTGCGTGACTTTGTTGTGCTCGAGCGCGACGATCAGATTATCGGATGTGGCGCTCTTCACCTTTACGGCGCCCATCTGGCGGAGATTCGTTCCATCACCGTCGATCCTCGCAGCCAAAGCAATGGCGGCGGCAGGCGTCTGATCAAAGCTCTGATGGCGCAGGCGGAAAAGCACAAAGTTTCGTGTGTCTGCCTGTTCACGCGTATTCCAGAATTTTTCTCGCGCATGGGATTCACGGTCGCCAATCACCAGGACCTCCCCGATAAAATTCACAAAGACTGTTATAAGTGCCCCAGGCTTTACCGTTGCGACGAGGTTGCGATGGTGCGCGGGGATCTTCCTACATTTGCCATCTTGCCTCCGCCCAAAAACTGGTTGAAGATTCAGGCATGATCGCGCTGCAACGTTCTCCAGAAAAAATTCGGCTGCCGCGGGGATTCGCGTTTTCGGCGGTCGCCGCCGGCATTAAAGGTGAGTGGCCGCCCTGACCTTGCGCTGGTTGAGGCAATTGGCGGAGCAAACGCTGCCGCGCTATTTACGACAAACCGAGTTGTCGCTGCTCCGGTGGAAGTCGGCCGCGCGGCGTTGCGGGCCAGCCATGGCCGCGTTCGCGCGGTCCTCGTGAATTCCGGCAATGCAAACTGCGCGACCGGCCGCGCCGGTATTCAAGCCTGCCGGCGAATTTGTCGCGAGGCGGGAGCGCTTTTCGGCGTGCCTGCGACCGAAATCTTTCCTTCTTCGACCGGCATCATAGGAGTGCGATTTCCAGCGGATAAGATCAGCGTCAAATTAGCGGAGTTGGTCGCGCAGCGAACTGCGAGCGAGAGCGGCGCTCTCAGTTTCGGAAACGCGATCATGACCACGGACACGCGTCCGAAAATAGCGTCAGTGCGCTTTCGCATTTTATCGAAGGGCGGCTCGAAAGACGTCACGGTGCTGGGCATCGCCAAGGGTGCGGGAATGATTCATCCGCAGATGGCGACCATGCTGGTGTATTTGTTCACCGATGTGGATGCGACCTCGCGTGAGCTGCAACCCTTGCTGCGCGGGGCGTGCGACGAGTCTCTGAATTGCATGTCGATTGACGGAGACACTTCAACCAACGACACTCTGTTGTTGTTGGCAAGCGGAGCCAGCGGTGTTCGCTTGAAAGATGCTGGCACGCGGCAGAAGTTTTCGAACGCGCTGGCAAAGGTTTGTCAGTCGCTCGCCGAACAGATCATCAGTGATGGCGAAGGCGTGCAGCATGTAATTCGCCTATCGATCGAACAAGCGCGGAGCAGGGAAGAGGCGCTACTTGTCGCGCGGACGATCGCACACTCCCTGCTGGTTAAAACTGCGTGGGCTGGAGCGGATCCGAATTGGGGACGTATTCTTGCCGCCGTGGGACGGTGCGGCGCGCCGATCGATCCGTCGCGCGTAAGTATATTTATTGGCAGACAGCGAGTTTGTCGCAATGGAATTGGTTCCGCGTTCGACGAGGGACGAGCTCACCGTGACCTTGCCGAACCTGTTTGCGATGTCCGCGTTCAGCTTGGGCGCGGATCGCATAGCCTGCGATTTCTCACCACGGACCTGACCGCGGAATACGTGCGGATCAACGCCGACTATTCCACGTGAGAGTTATGCTCTCCTCCGACCCGGCTTAGAAGCTGAACGTCGCTTGCAGTTCAATTTTTCGATTGGCTGCGGCGCTGGAGAATGGGCCGCCGGCCAACGCGATGGACTGTCCGAACGAGGACGAAGTCAGAGTGCCGATCGGATTCGCCGCGTTTACCTTGTTTAGGACATTGCGCGCGTTGGCGCTGAACGAAAGGCTGTAACGATGGCTGGTTGCCGGTCCCAGTCCGCCGCCACCGCCTCTTCCTCCGAAGCCGCCGCCACCTCCGCCACCGCCACCGCGCGGACCACCGCCTCCTCCGCCTGGTGGGCCGTCACCTTGCCTGGGCCCAGCGCTGCCGCGAACTTCGGGTCCGAAACCAAAAGTTTTCGATAGCCGTAGATTCAGCGTGAAGTGGTTAGGGCCGGTCAAATAGTTGATGGGGATCGGAGTGTAGGGCTGCGAGGGAATTACATAGTTATTGCAGGCGGCAGCAGTTGGGAAAGGGCACGACACTGGATTCGAGCCGAATGCAGGCCGGTCATTGAACAGCGAATTATTGCTCAGATCCTGACCGACCGTGACGTTGTAAGGTGAGCCCGAATTGAAAATCATAAACGGACTCAACCGGAAGCCCTTCGGCAGCCCGACGGTTCCACCCATGAAAACCCGATGCCGTGTATCGAACGAGGCGCGCCCGTAGTCAGCGCCAATGTCGTATTGATTCGAGGGAAAGCCGGAAGCACCGGAGGTATCGCTGTTGGCGTAATTGAGGTTGTAGTAACCAAAGAGTGAGAGCTTTGCCCCGGCGCGGATGTTGAAATTCGCAATCAGCTGGTTTTGCCGGAAGACTCCATCCGACACATACTGATAGATAGGACCGGAGTCGGGAAACGGCAATGGGCCTGACGAGTAGGGCGTTCCTGGCGGCGGGGCGTTCGCGTTCAACGAGAGAAGTTCGTGTACGCCGCGCGCGTTCAAATAGGTAACCGTAGCGTTCGCGATCTTTGTGATCTGCCGCTCCAGGCTGAATGCGGTCTGCATGATATAGGGTGCGCGCACTTCCGGGTTGATCTGATAGATCGACTGGGGCAGATTCGTTACCGGTGGTGGGGTCGGAAAAGGGATCACAATCGGATCCGTTGGAGTAGAGGTCAGAATGAACTGTTGCTGCACGATGCCATTTTGACGGTCCGCGTTCAGAATCAGATCCTCGGTGAAGCGTTCGTAAAACAGCCCGAACCCGCCGCGCAGAACGGTCTTCGGTGCGTTCTTTCCTCCTCCGCCAAGTCCCCAGGCAAAACCAAGCCGCGGCGCCCAGTCCGCGTGATCATGAATTCCGGTCTGCGTTTCAAGGCGGAGCCCAGCGCTCAACGTGATGTTGTTGCGAACCCTCCAGTCGTCCTGTACATATAGCCCTGCGTCCACCATGGTGACGGGAACGCTCGCAGCAGGATTACCAGCGGTTCCATTCAGCGATAACGAATATTGGAGAGGGTTGCCGCCGGGCAAACCCTGCAGCGCTTCAGCGTAAGTCGTGAGATCCGGAAAGGTATAGCTGCCGTTGAATCCGGCGCTGGAAGTATTGTTCTCGTGGATGGCGCGTAGACGGCCGCCGAATTTCACGAAGTGCTTGCCTGCAGAAATTGAAGTGTAGTTCTGCAGTTCATAGTGATCCTGGTGGTCGGTCTCCGCTCCTGAACTGCTTCCTCCGCTTACAAAGTCGCCAGGCACGCTTATGCCAAGTGCTGTGCTCAGCGGATTCTGTCCACTGTTTTCGCGCAGGTATTGAAAGTGAGTCTCGTTTACCGCCTTTGTGCCCAGGATTTGCGTATCGCTGATTTGCACTGTGTGTTCAGTGGAGGTGGTGTCATAACCAGCCTCTGGCAATACGAGCCCGCCGACGCCTGCATTCTGCTGCGTATCGCGGTAAAACTGGTAGCGTGCGGTCAGCGTGTTGTTCTTGCTGACTTGATAGTCGAAACGTGTGCCAACGTTGGTTCGAGTGTGCGGATTCGGCACACTCAGCTGACGAGCAGTCGGCATGAAGTCTGAATTAAGGACTTGCGCGTTTACGACGGCGATCTCGTCGATGTTGCGCCGCTGCACATCGAAGAAAAATGACGACTTTTTGTTGATCGGGCCGCCGAAGTTGCCCTGGTAGATGACGGAATCGTAGGGTTCTTGTTCTGCGTCGCCGAGAAAAGGATTCCGCGTATTCAGCCCGGAACTGTTGCCAACGACCGAGAACTGTCCGTGATATTTGTCGGTGCCGGGCTTGGTGAAGATCTCGATTCTTCCGTACCCGAGCTTGTCGTATTCGGCAGAGAAAGGATTCGAATTGATGCGAATCTCTCGAATCGAGGACTTTGGCGGAAGTTCTCCCGCGGTAAATCCGTCGATATAAAGTTGACCGCCGTTGGGACCGGCCGAAGGTCCAGCCAGGGCTTGCAGGTCGGCCAGCAATTCATCGGGATCATCGGGAAGCGCATCGAGATCTTTGTCTTTTAATACGATTGCGCTGGCATTGTTCGCGGGGTTGACGTCCAACGTTGGACCTTCCGCTTCGACGTTGACCTTTTCCTGCTTCACGTTGATGTCGAGCGCCACGTTGAATTGCGTAACTTGACCTGCCGGTACGTCCACGTCGTCCTGCACAAAAACGGCGAATCCCTGGGCGTTGGCCGTGACGGTGTATTTGCCGGGCGGCAGGTTTCCGATTTCGTAGCTACCCGTCTTGCTGGTGGTTGCCGAATGCGTTGCTCCGCCGGAGGTGAGGATGGCAACGGTGGCGTTCGCCACTACTGCACCCGAAGGATCGGTTACCTGGCCGTGCAAGGTTCCGGTGTTAGTCGACGAAGCTGCGGACTGAGTAGAGGACTGCACGGACGATTGAGCCTGCGTCTGCGCTGAGGCCGAATTCGCCAGGCTGGTTAGCGCGACGCCGGTGAGCGCACAAAAAGAGAGCGTCGCCAGAAGCAGATTCGTCCGAATGAAAATTGATAGATACTTCAACACGCACCTTTTTCTTTCCAGGCAGAACACGATGATTGAAAACGTCGAGCCAAATTGTTGGCTAAGGTTAAGGTCCGGATTCACCTTCTCCACCCGAAGCGCCCAGAGACCACGGCGAAAGCAGTGAGGAGGCGCTTCGATTTGGCGCTGCCGTCAAAATGGCATCCACTCCGGCCAGCAGCGTGATGGCTGTGACCGCGCCTGAATCGGTGCCCGTAGTCGAGACGATCATTACTGCATCGCCTTTCTGCAGGTCGGCCAAGGTGCTGTTGGGCAAACGCGACAGCATGCGCTGGATGTCCGGTGGGCCATTTCCTCCTGGTCCGCGCCCGGAGGGTGATTCGTTCCCTGATCCCAGTGCACCAGCAGTTCGATCGGCTCGCTGCACGTTTTCTTGCCTGTTGCCTGTCGCTTGATTTTGGCTGGCACCGTTGGCGCTTGGCTGGTCCCCGCTTCCATTGGCGCCTGCCGTCTTCAGCCGCGCTGCAATGCGTTGCGCCATTTCCGCGGGAAGCTTTTTCATTTGCGAATCTGGAGACACTTTTACTACTACCGGACTCTTGGCGATGGCATCCTGCACCGTCATGGTGTTGCCCGCTGTGTCGATGGCCTTGATGGTTCCGGCAATATTTCGAAATGCTCCAGAGACAACTTCCTCGGCGCTGATTTCGTTTCCGTCAGGAGTGCGAGTGCCGAGCGCACGCAACTGATCTCCAGTCTTGATCTGATCGATGGGGGCGGGTTTCGCGTCATCGAACTTCACCGAGTCGGGCGCATAACGACGCAATACAGTGTCTTTCGCGACGTGAACGGCGATGCTACGGCTCGCGCCGATCCCGGCGGACGAGATGGTGATTGTTTCCGTCGCGGGATCGACTTTTGTGACCAGTCCTCCCACGCTTCGTTTCTGCCATTCGTCGCGATCGTGCTGTTGCTTGGCCGCTACGTCGGCCTGTTTCATTACGATCACGGTTAGCGCAGAGATAGAGGTGGTGCGCGCGTCGCCATTCGCCGACGCTTGCCCCCGAACCAGCACGCGATCTCCGGGCTGCAGGTCTTTCGACTGCAGGGGCGTGGCATTCTTTAGATCTTTTTCTCCCGGCGGTACTCGCAGGATCTTCGTGGCTTCGGTTAGTCGGGCTGTTATCTCACCGCCGGACTCCGACGTGAGCGTGATGGAATCCCCTTGAATCGACTTGATTGTTCCCACGGCCTTCGAAACCTGAGCCGCAGAAGATGCAGCCGCGGGCTGGTTCTGCGCGCTCAACCGACCGGCGCTCGCCAACATCAGGGCGAGCATGGCCAGGACGGTCACGGCCAGGCCGGGGACGGTCGCGAGCGGATTTGCCTGTTTGAGATAGGACTTCAAAAGACAAATCTGCGCCCGCCTGGGCAAAACGATTCGCATAGTTAACTTTAGCATCGGCGGGTGCGGCCAAATGTTGTCTTTACGAAGTTTTACCCGGCTTTGACCCCGCATTTACAGGACGCTGGCAACTGCAACTCCAAGGGCCCGCATCCAGTCATAAGTATTCATAAAGGTATTCGTCCGGGTATTAAGGTCAAGAATAAGGATGCTAGCGTGGGTGGCCATGTCCGCTGAGAAATCGAGTCTCGAGAGGCAGTCTCCAGCGGCGGGGCTACTCTATCGGCTGACGGTTGCGTTCCCGAGTTGGGCGGGAGCAATCCTTGCCGTGTACTCTATCTTTCTGTGCAGATTCGGTGCAGCTAAGATTCGCTTGAAATAAATCAACGATCCAACATTAAAGATCCAGTGGAGGAGACACGGGTGATCGATTCCCGGCTGCATTCCCAGCCAAGTGAGAAAAAAACCAAACTGCTGAACGCCGAGGGTAAGTTAGCTCGGGGGCGCGTCTGTGGGCGCATCCCGAACGTTTGGATCGTGCCTCTATTAATTGCGGCACTGGTTGTTATCCCCGAAATCGGCCCTGGCATACAGGCGCAGGACGCCGCAGCCACGATTGCCGTCGACGTGAGAGTAGTTACGCTGCCGGTTACGGTGCGCGACAAACATGGCAAGATCGTCAAGGATCTTACTAAGGACGATTTCACGCTGCAGGAAGACGGACGTCCGCAGACGATCAAGTATTTCTCTCAGGAAGCGAATCTTCCGCTTACCTTGGGCCTGCTGGTCGATACCAGCCGCAGCCAGACGAACGTCCTCGAAGCGGAGCGCAACGCCAGCCGCAGTTTTCTCGATCAGATGCTGGTGCAGCCCAAGGACAAGGCGTTCGTCATACACTTTGATCACGAAGTGGAACTACTGCAGGATTTGACCGCGTCTCACGAAAAGCTGCAGGCGGCGCTCGATTTGCTGAAGACGCCTTCGGACCACGAGAGGTCGAACGACCCCAACGACTCGGATTCCAGTTCGGGATCACATCGTGGTGGCGGCACTCAGCTTTATGACGCGGTTTATCTGGCATCGAACGAGCTGCTGAAAAAGCAGCCAGGACGGAAGGCGATCATCATTCTGACGGATGGCGTCGATCGCGGCAGCAAAACTTATCTGGATGGCGCCATCGAGTCCGCCCAACGCGCCGACACGGTGATCTACTCGATCTACTTCGCAGATTCTCACCATAACGACCACGACCGGCCTGGCGGTGGAGGAGGGCACGGCGGCGGCTATCCGGGCGGTGGTGGTGGTGGAGGCTGGCCCGGCGGCGGAGGAGGTTGGCCTGGTGGTGGAGGCGGGTACCCGGGTGGTGGTGGCGGAGGCGGAAGAGGGCGTGGAGGACAGCGTCCAGCGGAGAGTCCGCATGTAGACGGCAAGAAAATTCTACAGCGGGTCTCGAAAGAAACCGGTGGACGTTTCTTTGAAGTCACCAAGAAAGAATCGGTCGGCGACATTTACAGCAGCATCGTCGAGGAACTCCGAACTCAGTACAGCATGGGTTACACGCCGGATAAGGACAGCACGAGTTCTGGCTATCATCACGTCGTGCTGACGGCGAAAGGAAACGATCTCACCGTGCAGACTCGCGACGGATACTATGCGGACCGCGACATTGCGGATGGTAAGAAATAAGCCAGGTAGCGCCACCGTCCAGGCGGCGTAAGACGGGACGGCGCGGCTACCAGAACCGGCGTTCTTTTTGTTTCGCTGCTTCGTAGCGGCGGGACGCTTCCTGCACTTTCTCCGATTCTGAGACCTCCGCAATGGGAACGTCCCACCATGATTCGTAGCCGGGTACACGATCGTTGTAGTCAGTTTCCACCACGATGACAGAAACCCGGTCTTGCTGGCGGCATTTCTTGAGCGCCGCCTCCAGATCGGAATGAGTTGTGGCACGCACTGTGAAGGCTCCCAGGCTGGCCGCATTGGCGGCGAAATCTACTGCTATCGGTTGGCCTGCTTGTTCGCCTTTGCGATAACGGTATTCGGTGCCGAAGCCTTCGCTTCCGCAGGCGCGGCTGAGGCCGCCGATGCTGGAGAATCCGTGATTATCGAGCAGGACAATATTGATTTTGATTTGCTCCTGCAATGCCGTCACGATTTCTTGCGCCATCATCAGGTACGATCCATCGCCGATCAAGACATAGACTTCACGGTTCGGGTCCGCCATCTTGACGCCGAGTCCGCCGGCGATTTCGTAACCCATGCAGGAGTAGCCATACTCCATGTGATAGCCCTTGGGATCGCGGCTGCGCCAGAGCTTATGCAAATCTCCGGGAAGGCTTCCTGCGGCGCAGACAATCACGTCTTTCTCGCCCAACATCGAATTCAACAGGCCGATCACTTGACCCTGGCTCAATGGCGGGCCAACGCGACGGTTGTAGATTCGGTCCACTTCCGCGTCCCACTCGGCTCGCAGGCGCGCGATTTCCGCAGCGTAGTCGGTGCTCACTTCGTGGGCGCCCAGCGTTCCGCAGATTTCTTCCAGCGTCTCTCGGGCGTCGCCGGTGAGCGCCAGAGCGCCGTGTTTGGCGGAGTCGAATTCCGCCACGTTGATGTTGATGAATCGCACTTCCGAATTTTGAAATGCCGTTAACGACGCGGTGGTGAAATCGCTGTACCGGGTTCCGATGCCAATGATCAGGTCGCTCTCACGCGCGAGTTTGTTAGCGGCCGAGGTGCCGGTGGCTCCCATGGCTCCCACAGATTGCGGGTGATCGAAGGAGAGCGAACCCTTGCCGGCTTGCGTCTCCGCAACTGGAATCCCTCTTTTTGTCGCGAAGCGGGCGAGATTGCCTGTTGCTTCGGAGTAGATCACGCCTCCGCCAGCAATGATCAACGGACGCTTTGCGGATCGAATCCAAGAGGATGCTTGCATTAATAGCGCGAGGTCGGGGCGCGCGCGAGGCACGGTCCAGGTGCGCGAGTCGAAAAATTCTTCGGGAAAGTCGAAAGCCTGGGCCTGCACGTCTTGCGGCAAAGAGAGGGTGACCGCGCCGGTTTCCGCGGGAGAAGTCAGCACCCGCATCGCTTCCGGCAAAGAGGTGAGAATCTGCTCCGGTCGCTGAATCCGGTCCCAGTAGCGTGAAACGGGCTTGAAGCAGTCGTTGACGGAGATATCCTGGGTGTTGGTGGATTCGAGTTGCTGCAGCACCGGTGCGACGTTGCGTCGAGCAAAGATGTCGCCGGGGAGTAGCAGAACGGGGAGGCGATTGATGGTTGCGCCCGCGGCGCCCGTCAGCATATTCGTCGCGCCCGGACCGATGGACGTCGTGCATACCATCGTGCGCAGCCGGTTGCTCATTTTGGAGAAGGCGGCTGCGGTGTGTACCATCGCTTGCTCATTGCGGCAGAGGTAATACGGGAAGTCTGGATTTTGTTGCAGAGCCTGCCCGATCCCAGCCACGTTGCCGTGTCCGAAGATGCCGAAGCATCCGGCGAAAAAATTATGTTCCTGGCCGTCGCGCGCCACGCGCTGCGCTTTGAGGTATCGGATGATGGCTTGTGCGGTGGTCAGTTTGTGAGTCACAACCGGTATCCTCTCATTTCTTATTCGATGGCTGGAGACGCAGCCAGCCGCGTTTCTACCGGAAAATCGGGGCGCGGTCCGGCGTTCGAAGCCGGCGACGCAAACGGCCACTCGCGCTTACGCCATGCAACGATCAGATAAGCGGCAAATCCAATCCCAATCGTTCCGAAAGCGTATGCCATATATTGCCATCCGCCGGGTTGCAGCGCCGGAGTGATGAACACGCACAACCAGCCGACCAGCGCGAAGATCGCAGGCAAAGGATACAACCACATGCGAAACGGCCGCGCCGCGCCAGGCTGGACTTTGCGATAGATCAGCAGCCCGACAATTTGCGCGACGAACATCGACAGGATCCGCGCCAGCATCAGCGCGGTAATAATCTGCACCAGATCGAAGAAGCACGCGATCATGCAGAGGAACCCTACCAGCAGCAGCGAGCGGTGCGGGAAATGTTTAGTGGGATGCAGTTTGCCGAACCAGCGGAAGAATGCTCCATCGAGCGCGGCGGCGTAGGGGATGCGCGAATAGCCAAGAATCATCGCGTAGGCCGCGGCGAATGCCGTTACTTCGACCATGATCACCATGAGTCGCGAGCTCCATGGGCCGCCGACTTTCGCCATGTAGACCGCGCCGATCGCGGTGTAGGCCTGCGAGCCAGGTTGAATCATTTCGCGCCATGGGACCACTCCGGTAAAGCTCGCCGATATAAGGAAGTCGATGACCATGACGATCAAAACAGAAACAATGACGCCATAAGGAATGTTGCGTTCCGGCTTTTTGACTTCGCCGCCGAGATAGCAGATCTGGTAGTAGCCAAGAAAATTAAACATCACCAGCATGGTGCCGTTGCCTAAGCCGAGCAGGAAGGGCAGGCCAATGTTCCACGCTCCCGGGGGGAAATCGAATAACAATTTCGGATTGATATGCATGAAGCCAGTGATGATCACCCACGCGGCAGTGATCAACATGCCGATCCACAGCACCAGCATCAGGCGAGCGATGTCTTGTATTTTGCGGTAGAGCGCGAGCATGGCTACGCCTGTGACGGCGGCTGCCAGCAGCTTGACGCCCCAGCGGTAGGCAACGAGATTCGGCCACAGAAATCCGGCATATTCGGCGATCCCTATGCTGCTGGTTGCGATTTCCAGCGTTCCACTGAATAGGAACTGCCAGACGAAGACCCAGGCCATCATGTGGCCCCAGCGTTGGCGTCCCAGGCATTCGCGCAGAAAATTGTAAGAGCCTCCTGACTCTGGGAACGAAGCGCCCAGTTCGGCGAAGACGAGCCCATCGCAAATCGCGAGCAATGCTCCGGCTCCCCACGCGATCAGCGATTGCGGGCCGCCCATGGTTGCCAGAATCGCGGGGACAGTGATGAATGGTCCCGTGCCGACCATGGTCGACATA
This sequence comes from uncultured Acidobacteriaceae bacterium, assembly GCA_963807725.1. Taxonomy (GTDB): domain Bacteria; phylum Acidobacteriota; class Terriglobia; order Terriglobales; family Acidobacteriaceae; genus Acidiflorens. Next base: position 336,105 of record CAWECL010000004.1, on the reverse strand, counting down.
TTGATGGAGATGGCGTTGACCAGGCCTAACCTTCGCGGCAGGGGGGCGGGCGCAAGAGATGAATTTGCCGCGTTTGCGCCGGGAAGGGTGGTCAAAGGGGCCTGTCCTCGAGGAGGAGACGGCAGCAGAATACTCGATTCTGCGGTTCGATACCAGAGATAAACTTAAAATCTGCAAAGCGCTTAGAACAAGATCATGCGGACTGGGTTTGCAGCCGCGGTCGCGGGGTGCTTAGCCATGTCGCCATTGCTGGATTGTCTTTGTGAGTGCGGGTTGGACTGCTTGGCCCCGGCGGTTCGGTCGGCGCACACGGACAAGATGGCGATACTGAATAAGCGCTTTGAACATTATCGCCGCCGAGGTCGTGGCTATTGTGCCGCCAGGCCGTCGCTTAACGCTTGGCCCAGAGTTCCTTGCCGGTCGGCGTTCAACTTTGCTCCGGCAGAAGTCAGATAGAAGACATCGATTGCCATCTGGCCTTCGGTCTCGATCAGCGCTATTTCTATGTTGCATTCGTGCTTGGCTACGAGTGAGCACATGCGGTAGAGCAATCCCGGACGGTCCTGGGTTAGAACCTGCAACAGCGTGCTGTTTGCCGAGGACTTGTCGTCGAATTCGATCTGTGTCTCGATCTTCACCTTGGTGGTGCTGATTTTTTCGGACTTCAAACGGTCGCGGAGCATGCGTGCCAGGTCGGCTTTCCCCTTGACCACATCGGCGATGCTCTGTTTCAGACGTTCCCACTCTTGCAAATTCATTTCCAAGGTGCGAAAGCGATCTGTGAAATAGAAAGTGTCAACGACCGTGCCGGCGGTGTTGGAGAACGCGTTTGCTTTCACGATGTTCATTCCCCAGGCGGCAAGCGCTCCCGAAACCGAAGCGAAAAGGAAAGGCCGGTCGGTGGTGATCAGCGTGAGTTCGTACCAATGACGAATTTGTTTCAAACTTAGCTGGACGCCGTCCGCCCCCAAGCGGGCGGCCATTTCGGCGTGCGCCAGCACGTCGGTGGCGCCGTGAATGCGCAGGTAGCGTTGCGGCAAGCCTTCGAGAAAAGTGTTGATCTTTTTTCCGGCAACGGGCGCCAGCGAATGCAGATGGGCGAGATTGGCTCGCCCGGTGCCGGGTCCGTCGTCGGCGGTGTGCACTCGCTCATCCGCACTGCGGCTCAGATAATTCGCGCACGCGATGTACAGTTGCCACAAATTATCGGCCTTCCACGGCGTCATGGCCTCGGGATTTACGGCTTTGATGTCGGCATAGGTCAGCAGGCAGAGCATCTTCAAACGTTCGGGCACGCCAACTTTCTCAGAGAACGACTTCACATTGGCGGGATCGAAAACGTCGCGACGCATGGCCGCTGACATTTCCAGGTGGCTGGCGACCAGATAACGAACTGTATCGCGATCGATGGGATCAAGATCAAGGCGTTCGGTGCAACTTTCGGTGAGTTGCAGGCTGAGATCGATGTGGTTGTCACTGGGTATGGCTTTACCGGAGTCGTGGAGCAACAACGCCAGGTAGAGTAGTTCCGGTTGTTCGAGTTCACTCAGCAACTGCGCGAAACGCTGGTCCCACTCCGACTTCGAATCTTTCAGGCGATGCAGATTTTCGATAGCGAGGAATGAATGTTCGTCGACAGTATAGCGATGATAGAAATCGCGCACTACTAACGCTTCAATGCCTTTCAGTTCCGGCAACAACAAGGTTAGAAGGCGCAGGGCGTTCATGGCGCGCAGAGCGTCGGCGGCGTGCGGTTGCACCAGCGTTTCTTGCAGGTACAGCCACAGTTCGGCTCCGCGTGGAGGGGTTGCCGCGAGCGATGGTAATGCCTGCTCGACCTTATATTCCGTAGTGGTGCTTAACTTCAGGCCGTGTTCGGCCATGAAGTGGAAGAGGCGCAGCAACATTTCCGGATCGCGCAGGCCGCCGGGTTGCTGCAGAAATATCAATCCGTCGACGACCGAGAAGTCGTCGCTGGTTACGCGCGAGCGCCAACCCTGGAATGTCCGATACAGCGACGACCATGCAGCAGGAATTTCTTCCAGCAACTGGTTGCAGACGCGGTGCACGCTCCGGACATGGCCGAAGTAGAGGCGCATCCAATCGGCGGCGTTGGTGATTTCGGTTGGGCTATCCGTTGCGCCGATTTTTCTTGCGGCGGCTTCGTCCTGCGCTTCCCAAGTCAGCGTGTTGTCGTGACGGCCGTGACGAAAATGGAGAAAGCATCGCACCGACATCTGGAAATCCAGCGCCGCATCGAGCGCGCGTCGCGAAGAAACCGGCAACAGCGTTTGCACGTCGGGCCAGACTTTCAACTTTTCCATCGCAGAAATCAGCGCCAGCCAGTTGGCGACGTTGTAGTCGCGTAAACCGCCGGGGCCATCCTTTACGTTTGGTTCGAGATGAAAGACGGTGTTGCCGAATTTGTGATGGCGGGCGCGGGTTATCTCTCCCAGGTTCTGAATCAGATTCTGACACTCGCGTGCGACGAGGCGGGGAACAGCTTTTTCGCGGAGCTTGTCAAAAAGCTCGCGATCGCCAGCCAGGTAGCGGCAGTCGAGCAGAGAGATGGCGAACTCGACATTGTTCGGGTCGAATTTTTCGCATTCCGCCAGGCTTCTTGTGGCAGGACTTAGCTTGAGCCGCAAGTCCCATAGCTCCTGCGAGAAGCTTCGGATCCGGTCTTTATATTCGCTCTCGGAACTGCCGCCGCCGTGCAGAAATAGCAGGTCGATATCGGAGTGGGGGAAAAGCCAACCGCGGCCGAAGCCTCCCGTGGCGACTAGCGCAAAATCTTTGGGGCGATCCAGGTTGGCCGGCTCCGATGCTTCCGACGCCGGAGGGTTAATGATGATTTCATCCCAGAGGCGGCGAACCATCGAATCAACTAACGCGGTGCGCCGCGCGAGTGCTGTACGGCCTTCACCCGTGACCGAGAATTCCTGCTCAATGGCAGCAGACTCTCGCACGTACCGGTCCGACAACTCGCTACGGACGCTGGTCACGGTGCTCATTTCTTAACACTCTCCCCGAAGTGTTGGCCCGGTGCAACTCAAATTTCACTCTGTTCGTTCTGTGCTCGGACGATCAAGCACTAGAACAGGGGAGCCTGCCGGACGGGCCAAAGGCCCGCCACCACACGATCATTGTTGTCAGAGCACGCTGTCGCCGCGTTCGTCATTGCGGATTCGGATGGCTTCGTCGATGCGTGACAGAAAAATCTTTCCGTCGCCAATCTTGCCGGTACGGGCGGCGGTGGTGATCGCCTGGACGACTTTTTCCACCATTTCATCGGCCAGAACGATCTCCAATTTAACTTTTGGGATCAAGTCGACTGTGTACTCGCGTCCGCGATAGAACTCGGTGTGTCCTTTTTGGCGGCCGTGACCTCTGGCCTCAAAAACGGTCATACCCTCGACGCCGACTTCGTGCAACGCGTCTTTTACGGCATCGAGTTTGGAGACCTGAATAACAGCTTCGACCTTTGTCATTGTTGTCCGTTCCGTTTTAATGGATGCCGTTGGCCGGGATCTGCCGGGATCTATATTCGGCGGGCATCCACCAATCGCATCATAACAATAGTCTTTGCGCTGGCCTTGCGGAAATCGAAACTATTTATATTCGGCATTGGAAATCCTTATGTGCGCTTTTTTTGGCGCGATGGGGTTTCAGTTGATGGCAGCGATTGCGTGACGGCCTCGGCCTGCCAGCGCGACGGCCGGCGCCGCGGTCGGATTGACGGCGGAGGGGTTTGTGCGGTTGGATGGATGCTACGTGACACCTGTGCCTGCCATTGTCGATCCGGATTCCCGCCGGTTTAACCGTCTCGACGCGGCCTGGCTTACCATCTGGCTTTTGTTTCTGGTGGGGCTGGCCGTACTTCCTCCGCAATTTGAGTGGCACAAGCAACTGATTCTCCTGGCTATTGGAATCGTGCAGCTGTCGGAGAATAAGTTGATTACGCAGTTCCAGCGGCGGGGCGTGTTTTACGTCATCCTGCTGAAGATTTTGCTGGCAACTTTGCTGATCGATCACACCGGCGAAGTTGGAATTAACAGCAGCTACTATCCTATTTATTACGTGCCGGTGGTCACGGCCGCGCTCTATTGCGGGCCCTGGCTGACGCTGCTCTGGACCGCCTTCGCTTCGGCGGCATACTGCTCGTATCTCTACCCTGCGCTGCAGGAATATGATCTGACTCCCGATGCGTACGGATATCTGGCGCTGCGCATCATGTTTTTCTTTCTGGCGGCGATGGTGGTGAATCGCTTTGCGCGGCAGAGCCAGCATCAGACGCAGTTGTATCGCGATCTGGCTGAACGTCTGTCTGAAACAAATCGCCGCTTGGAACAGGCTCAAGCCGAAGCGCGGCGTTCGGAACGGCTGGCGGCTTTGGGGCAGCTTTCGGCTGGATTGGCGCATGAGATTCGCAATCCGTTGGGTGTGATCAAAGGTTCGGCGGAAATGTTGACACAGAAGTTGCAGGCATCGGATGAGTTGGCCCGCGAGTTGGCAGGCTATATTTCTACCGAGGTGAACCGGCTGAGCGCGCTGGTGACTGAGTTTCTGGATTTTGCTCGTCCCTTGCACGCACAGCCGCATCTGGCGGATCTGATTGCGCTGCTCGATCGAGTGCTGCAGGTGGTTGCGGGCCGTTTTGCGAATCGAGAACCTGGCAAAGCCGTAGTGGTGGAACGGCATTACGAGGACGCACTGCCGCCGGTTCCGCTGGATGAGAGTCTGTGCGAGCAGGCGTTTCTCAATCTGGTGCAAAACGCTTATGAAGCGATGGAAGACGGCGGATTGTTGCGCGTCGATGTTCGGCTGGCTACGCAAGATGGACGGGACGGCGCTGAGCTGCGCTTGAGCGACACGGGGCCGGGCGTGCCGGAGGAATTGCGCGAAGAAATTTTCAATCCGTTCGTCACTACCAAGAAAACCGGAGTGGGGTTGGGACTTTCCATTGTGTCGAAGATCGTGGATGGACATCACGGGTCCATTCATGTGGAGAACGCGCCGGACGGTGGCGCGGTGTTTACGATCTTCTTTCCTTTGGAGGAAACCGTCGAACCTGTTGCTGCCGAGCTGCACTCGGCTGGCACGGGCGGCGATCACCGGCTCTCCACTAACTGAGCAGATATGGCCACTGTTCTCATTATCGAAGATGAAGCCAAGATGCGGCGCCTGCTGGAACTGAATCTTGGCGAAGACGGATTCAAGACGCTCTCGACCGGCGACGCCGAAACCGGATTGAAGCTGCTGGCGTCGGAGCCGGTTCACCTTGTTCTCACCGATCTAAAACTTCCAGGGATGAGCGGGCTGGAGTTTCTGCAGACCGCGAAGCAGCAGAATCCGGCTTTGCCGATCGTGGTGATGACCGCATTCGGATCGGTGGAGACGGCGGTTGAGGCCATGAAGGCGGGCGCGAGCGATTACGTTCTGAAGCCGTTCTCGCTGGCCGAGATTCGGATGGTGGTGCACAAGGAGTTGGACCACTCGCGTTTGCGCGAAGAAAATCGATCGCTGCGCGAGGCTCTGGGACAGAAATACAGCCATCCCAACATCATTGCCATCAGCCCGAAGATGCAGGAAGTGCTGGCGACGGTGGAGCGCGTTGCGCCTACGAATTCCACGGTGCTGCTGGGCGGCGAAAGTGGAGTGGGCAAGGATCTGATTGCTCGCGCTATCCACGAAAAATCGCGGCGTGCTTCTGGTCCGTTTGTGAAGATTAATAGCACCGCTATTCCGGAAAATCTTTTAGAGAGCGAACTGTTTGGCTACGAAAAAGGAGCGTTCACCGGAGCCGCTACGAGCAAGCCGGGAAAATTTGAACTGGCTGACAAAGGCACGCTCTTTCTCGATGAGATTGGAGATGTTCCGGCAGCAACACAAGTGAAACTGCTTCGCGTGCTGCAGGAGCGCGAGTTCGAACGGCTGGGCGGGACGCGCACGATCAAGGTTGACGTTCGATTGGTCGCCGCTACGAACCGTGATCTGCGCGCGGCGCTCGAGGATGGGACATTTCGCGAGGACCTCTATTACCGGCTGAATGTAGTGCCCATCGACATTCCGCCGTTGCGGGAACATAAAGAAGATATTCCTGGGCTGGCCAATTTATTTCTGGCGCGATTCGCCAAAGATTCGGGACGGTCAGAAATGATTACGGGAATTTCCCCGGCGGCGATGCAGCTTCTGGTGAGCCATTATTGGCCGGGCAATGTCCGCGAATTGCAGAATGTGATCGAGCGGGCTTGTGCTCTCGCGCGTGGCCCCCAATTGGAAGTCGGCGACGTTCAACTGGATTCTCCTCGAAATCGCGGCGGCGGTGCGGCCGACCGGTTTCTTCCCGATGGCATGACGCTCGATCAATGGGAAGATGAAATGATCCGCGAGGCGCTGAAGCGGGCGAATGGGAATAAGTCACAGGCCGCCCGGCTGCTGGGACTCTCGAGGAACGCCTTACGCTATCGACTCTCGAAGATCGGGATTGATGACAACGAGGAGGCCTGATCCTGCTGGCTAGATTTTTCGCTCCGCTTCTCCCAGTCGGCTTTGTGCTGAGATTTAGGGCTTATTGGTGCCCTGCAGATGTTCTCCGGGCTTTCCAATGGCCTTAGAAGTAAACTCCTATATGTCTATTGTTTAGCGGAAAGGTTTTTGCAATTGTTTAGCCTGCCGTCTTGACGAAATTGATTTTTGGCAGGTTGCTTCGTGAAGGGGTTCCGCGGACACCATCCCTTTCGTTATTTGTGTTTCGTTCGTAATAGGAACATTTTTGCGGTGACGGGGTTTGAACGTAAAGGACCTGGATCACCGGTCGTTTGCGACAAAGAGAATGCGATCGGTTGACGTCCGGCGGTTCGGCAAACATTCCGCCCCTGCCACCTTCGGTGGTACTGGGGCGGGAATCGGCATCAGAATATAATGCGGCGGAGAAAGACGAATTTGGAGGTTTGATGAGTATGCAACGTTGGGGCGGATACGTTCCGCGAAAATCAGTTTTTGTTTCGTTTTTGGCGTTTTTGGCGTTGATGACGTTCTCGGTGCTTGCCTGGGGGCAGCACGAAAAGGAAGCGAAGGAATCGAAGGCCCCGCAACATGAGAGCAAGCCGAGCCGGCCCAGCGGCGGTAATGCGAATCGCGGCGGCGGGCAGAGTCGCGAGAATCAGAATCACGCCAGCCATCCGAATCAGGGTCGTCCGAATCAAGACCGACCGAACCAAGACCGACCGAACCAAAACCGTCCGAATCAGGGCAATCGACCGGAAGGTGGCAATCGTCCGGGCGGCAATGCCGGACGTCCGGGAAATAACCCGGGCGGTGGTGCGAATAAGCCTGGTGGAAACGCGGGCGACCGAGGCGGCAACCGGCCCGGCGGGAATGCAGGCGGCAATCGACCGGGCAATCCTGGCGCGAATCGGCCTGGAAACGCGGGCGGTAATCGCGGCGGCTTCGCCGGCAATCGCGGTGGTGCGGCGGGACGTCCGGCTCCGGGACGCAATGTAAATCTGAGGGGCGGCGGGACTGCAAGCATTCGTCCGAACGGACAAATCCGTACCATCAATCGGAACGGAATGGTCATTCATAACAACCTGCGCGGCAGTCGGACGATTGTGACGCAGCGCAATAACGTTCGCATCGTGAGCACGGGCCGCGGCTACGGCTATGTGCAGCGTCCTTATCTGGTGCGCGGCGGACGGTCGTTCTATTCGCGAACTTACTATGACCACGGCGTCTATCGCGTCGGAATTTATCGCGGCTACAACTGGGGCGGACGTCATTACTACGGCTACTATCCAGGGTATTGGTATCACCCAGGGTTTTACGGCTGGGCCTACCGGCCGTGGGGTCCGCCGCTGGCATGGGGAATTGGATTCGGCGGCTGGGGATGGGGCGGATCGCCGTGGTATGGCTACTACGGCGGATGGTTCAATCCGTACCCGGTGTATCCGTCGGCAGCGTTCTGGCTCACGGATTATCTGATTGCGGCGAACTTGCAGGCGGCTTATGCCAACCAGGCTGCGGATAATCCTGGCGGCGGTGGCGCCGTGTCGGGCGGATACGATCAGGCGCAGAATTACAGCGACAACGGTGGCGGACAGTCTTCGGCTGCCTCGGCTGCGGTGACATTGACTCCTGAAGTGAAGCAGGCGATTGCGGAAGAAGTGAAGGCGCAGCTCGAGGCAGAGCAGCAGCAGTCACAGAACCCGCCACCGTCAGACGGATCGGCGTCGGCGCAACCCGCACCTTCGCAGGATGCACAAGCGCAACCGGCAGCGGCTGACAATCAGGCGCCTCCGGCACTTGATCCGGCGCGGCGAACGTTTGTGGTGTCAAGCGACATCACGGTGGTTGCCGATGGCCAGGAGTGTTCACTGAGCGCAGGCGATGTGATCACCCGGCTCACGGATACTCCGGATGCCGATCAGAAGGTGACGGCGAGCGTTTCCGCAAGCAAGAAGAACGAGTGCGCAGCAGGCAAGTCGGTTGCGGTTTCCGTCGAAGACTTGCAGGACATGCGCAACCACTTCCAGGAACAATTGGACGCGGGCATGAAGACACTGGCGGAAAAGCAGGGCACGAACGGAATGCCGAAAGCTCCAGATACGGCGACGACGGCTTCCGATGTGCCAGTTCCTCCTCCGGATAAGGACGCGGAGAAGGACTTGACCGAGCAACAGACGGCTGCCGACCAAACCGAACAGCAGGTGAAGCAGGAGACTGCGGATTCGGGCGGAGGACAGTAAGGTCTAACGAATAGCGTTACTAGTTAGGTTGATCGCCCAGCGTTGCGGGATGACGCTGGGCGATTTTTTTGTTATTCAATCCGGTTTAGTTCTTAGCGGCGCGGCTCTTTTGTCCAATTGGCTAATTTCAATTTCTTGATGCGATGAAAGGCGTGATCATTGGTTACCAGGGTCGCGCCTAGCGCGAGCGCGTGAGCGCCAATCATCATGTCGAGATTTCCCATGGGCTGGCCTTCTCGCTCCAGAGTGGCGCGGAGTACGCCAGTATTTTTGGGCTGCGTCGGAATCCCAGGGCAGAACCGAGACGCGTAGAAAAAAATCTGCAATCAGGCTGCGCAATTTTGTGGCCTTGGGAAGGCGCGCGGCGCCGAAGCGCAACTCTCCTTCGGTGACGGCGGAGACGGCGAGCTGCGCGATCGCCACTTTTGTAAGATGACGATCGACGGCCGGACTGTTCCCTTTGATGATGTAGCTCGCGATATTGGTATCGAGCAGGTACCGGATGGCCACTAAAAGAGCTCGCGTATTTGCGGCGCTTCATCGTGACGATCGGCCATGAACTCGCTGGGAACATTTGCCTGCTGGCGGAGCTGGAAGAAACTGTCCCAGGTTTCCGGGCGGCGCGAGAGAACGATGTCTCCGCTGGTTTCGTCCTGGCGGATGAAGACCTCGGAGCCGGAAAAGCGAAACTCGGCAGGCAGGCGAACCGCCTGGCTGCGGCCATTCAGGAAGAGCTTAGCAGTGCGTGGCATGGGGCTCACCTCGATGAATGATATATATCATGGTATATATCATGGGGTCAAGCGGAGTTGAAGACGGGCCCTTCCACAACCGCGGGCTGAGGCATTCAGCAATCTGGTTGAAAACCACCACACTGGTTGAGGCGGGCCACCGCGCGGCTCTGAGCTGCCGATTTTTCGTTCGGTGAATTTCCGGATAACTTATTGAAAATGGATTAGTTGTGGGATGTCAGCGCGGACGCTCAGCATTGGTATTCGACCTGCATTGTTACTCCCAGAGTTCTGTGTCTTTCATAAGGTGAGGTAGGCAATGAAGTTCAAATTTATAGCGGCAATTTTAGGAATGACGATCGCGATTCCGGGGGCGGTTTTCGCTCAGAGCACGGGCGATCAGGATCAATACTCCAAACCGTCGCCGAATATCGCGATGCAGCAGGGACCGAACGATCAGGGTCCTTCGGATTCTTCTTCTTATCCATCTTCTTCTCCGTCTGCGGATCAGGACTCGATGGGGCCGGGAATGGCTCCCAATACGAACGATGGCGCGCCGACGAATCAGCCTTCTTTGAACTCCGCGCCGTCGTATGGCGGAACGGACTCCAGTTCTAACGATGCCGGTCCCAGCTACAACACTCCTGCTCCGGAAGAGAAAAATGGCGTTGCCCGCATCAGTCTGATTCATGGCGACGTTTCCACGCAGCGCGGCGATTCGAAAGATTGGTCGGCGGCGGCGCTGAACGCCCCGGTGCTCGCGGGAGATCGCGTTTCAACCGGCGACAAGGCGCGCACGGAAATCCAATTGGATTACGCCAACATGTTGCGGCTGGCGGAGCATTCGCAGGCCAACATCACGCAGCTGAATAAATCGCAGATCCAGATTCAGCTGGGGCACGGCATGGCTAACTACACCGTGTTCAAGAACAGCGATGCGGACGCGGAAATCGATACGCCGAACGTGGCGATTCGCACGGAGCGCCGAGAAGCCAGCTTCCGAATCCTGGTTACGGCTGATGACCATACTGAAGTGCTCGTCCGCAAGGGCGAGATCGAAGTGACGACTCCGCAGGGCGGAACGCGGGTGGGACAGAATCAATACATCACGATTCAAGGCACGGGCGCGGACGAGCAATACAAGATTGGCGAAGCTCCGGCGCGCGATGATTTTGATCAGTGGAACAGCGATCGCGACGGCATGATCCGCAACTCGATTGCACGGCGGCACACCAACGATTATTACGTGGGCACCGAAGATCTCGACGGACACGGCCAGTGGTCGGAGGTTCCGGATTACGGCCAGGTGTGGCGTCCGAATGTAGCGGCGGGCTGGGCTCCTTATCGCGATGGGCGTTGGGTGTATGAGCCTTACTGGGGATGGACCTGGGTTTCGTATGACTCGTGGGGCTGGGCTCCTTATCACTATGGCCGCTGGTTGCAAGACGATGCCGGTTGGGGATGGTGGCCGGGACCGGCCTATGGATATCCGTTCTATCGTCCGATTTGGGCGCCGGCTTATGTGTCGTTCTTTGGCTTCGGTGGCGGATTTGGATTCGGCTTTGGCTTCGGCGGATGGGGCAATGTGGGCTGGCTTCCGCTGGGTCCGTGCGACCGGTTCCATCCCTGGTGGGGTGGTTATGGACGATTCGGCGCGGCGGGCTGGGGTGGATTTAATCGCGGCGGATTTGCTCCTCTGCATGGCGGATCGCGATTCTCGAACGTGAACCTGGCCATGCGGGATCGTAACTTCCGCGGTGGAACAACGGTTTCGGGCCGCGAGTTTGGTACCGGACATATGCATGCTGCAGCGATGAATCATGCCCAGTTTTCGAATGCGCGGTTCAGCACAGGACGGTTGCCGATGAGTCCGGGGCGCGAGAGCTTCTCGGCTAGTGGACGTCCAGCGGCAAGTTCGACGACGCGGAATGTGTCGCAGAACCAGCACTTCTTCTCGACTGCAAATCGAGGCGTGAGTGCGGCAGGCAATCGGACAGCGGTGAACGGGCGCGAGGGTGGTGGGGCTCGACCTGGAGGCGGCGTATCGAACGCGCGCATTGCCAATGGTGGCTTTATCCGCTCGGGTCAGGGTTCGGAGAGAAGCGGCGAGAATCACGCGACATCGAGCGCTGGGTCACGACCGGGCAACTCGTCTTCATCCACGGCTCGCGAAGGCAGCAGTGGCGGATGGCAGAAGTTCTCGCCGATGGCTCCGCGATCGTCTTCTGAGTCTGGACGAAGCGGCGAGTCCGGCCGATCGTCGATGGGCCAGGGTGGAGAGCGCGGATCGTCGTCTTATGGATCGTCTACTTATGGCTCGCGCGGTTCTACTTCGCAGGGACGTGGATACAGTTCGGAGAATCGCGGATACGGCGGATCTTCGCGACCTTCACTGAATATGCGGCAGCCGATAGTCACTCCGCGGTCTTACGGCGGAGGCGGTTACGGTGGCAGCCCTTACGGCGGACGGTCGATGCCGGGTTATGGCGGTGGGCGCTCTGCTCCTGGTTATGGAGGCGGTTACGGCGGTGGACACTCAGCCCCGAGTTACGGTGGCGGCGGACATTCGGCGCCGAGTAGCCACGGTGGTGGCGGGTCGTCGCATGGAGGGTCGTCGCACGGCGGCGGATCGTCACATGGCGGCGGCGGTGGATCGCACGGTGGCGGTGGCGGCAGACATGGGCGATAAATTTACGCCGGGTTGTCTTCCGGCGTAGGTCGTAGCACAGCAACGGCAACACTCTACCCCAGCAGTGAGAAGCGCGAAATGCGCGGCTCACTGCTTTTTTATTTAGTGAATAGTTGGATAGTAGTTTTTCCGCGAGTTGTTCGGCTATGCCGCCCAAGCGCCCTCGGGCTCGACCCCCAAAATCCGCGCTGGACGCGCCTTTTGCTCGCGCCATAAGTACATGATCGCGGTAATTATCTTGACTTCACAATCCAAAGTGCTAATATCGCGCCTCAGATTTCAAATATGAGCGGGCCGCGTGCGATGTTTGAGAGGCCCAACCCGCAGCCGGAGCGTTGACAGTTTTCGACTGCAAGGCAATGTGGGAGCTCAATACGAACGAGAGACGCGGGTCTCTGACCTATCGACAGGGCTGCGCGTCGTATGCTTTTTCTTCGATCTACTGACCTCAAGAAGAAGCTAACCTTCGACACTATCGCCTAACAAGATCGCCCTAAGAAATGTTGGGAAAGCTCTGTCTCTGCGAGTCTGCGAGGGGCAGGGCAGTGGCATTGTATTCCTCGGACAAGCGGTCCGCGGCCGTGTCTGGCGGCGGATTGGGGTGTGGGGTCCGGGGACAATCGGGAGGGAAGCAGAACAAAAACACGTTACACGGAGGAATCGTGAACAAGAAACTCGCTGCGTCATTTCTGACCTTGGCGATGCTGTTGCCTGCTGGGATGGCAATCGCCCAAACTGACCCCGGAGTTCAAAGCGCGAGCCGCGGTACGGGCGCAACCATTATTAATCCGGGAAACGATCCGAATGGTTTTACTGCTTTTTTTCAGGATGGTCTCACTCGCTTCCAGGAAGTGGAGACAGTTTCCGGAACTGGTAACGTCGGTCTGGGGCCAAGATTCAATTCGAATAGCTGCAGTTCGTGCCATGCGCAACCCGCGATCGGCGGGACTGGGCCCGCTGTCAATCCGCAATTCCAGTTTGTGAGCAATGGGGTCGCGCCGGGGAATACGACGCCGTCTTTTATAACGGCGACCGGTCCGACGCGGGAAGCGCGATTTCCGTTTTTCTTCAATCCCAACGGTTCGGTGAATATGAACGCTCCCAATGGAGGAGTGGAAGATCTGTTCACAGTTACTGGGCGATCCGATGCCGGCACATGCAGCAATGCAAACTCTCTGCCGCAGCCAAGCTTTTCCGCGGCAGTGTCGGCCAATAACATCATCTACCGCATTCCGACGCCTACTTTTGGCGCGGGGTTGATCGAGAATATTGACGACTCAACTTTGTTGAATAACCAGGCCAACAATTTAAAGAATAATTTCGGCATTGCCGGCACTTTCAATCACAACGGCAACGACGGCACGATCAGCCGCTTCGGATGGAAGGCACAGAATAAGTCGCTGCACATCTTTACCGGCGAGGCTTACAACGTTGAGATGGGTATTACGAACATGCTCTTCCCGCAGGATCGTCCGCTACCGGGGGAAGATCAGCAAGCAACTGGATTGCCGGCGAGTTGCCTGAATCTTTCCGGGAAAGGCTATCCGGAAGACATATCCAATCCTAACTCGTCGCCCAACACTGCCGTGCTGGATGACGTCTCGGCATTTGCCAACTTCATGCGGTTTCTGGCGCCTCCGCCACCGGGTGGAGTCGTGCTGAATGGAAACCAGGTATCGTCCTCGACGATCGCCACGGGTGGTTCGTTGTTCAGTTCGATTGGCTGTACGACTTGTCACAATCCGACGCCCGGCAAGACGCAAGCGTCGAACTTTGCCCCGGGGTTGAGCAATGCCGTAGTGCCTGCGTATTCGGATATTGAGATCCATCACATGGGCAACGGCTTGACCGACAATGTCTCGCAGGGCGGTGCGGGCGGCGATCAATTCCGCACGGCTCCGCTGTGGGGACTCGGACAGCGGATCTTCCTGCTGCACGATGGGCGAACGACCAATCTGCTCACGGCCATCCAGGACCACGCCAGCCATGGCAGCGAGGCGAGCGGGGTGGTGCAGAACTTCTCTAATTTGAGCACCACGCAACAGCAGGAGATTTTGGATTTTCTTCGGTCGCTGTAAGTGCGGTGTCGCGGGTGCTGGCGGGATGGCGGAGATCTCGCCAGCTTTTTAGGATGGAAGGAAGTGTAATGAGGATGGCAGCTGCCGAAGGAGAGACATGCGCTTCGTCGTAATTCTCGTGTGCTTGTTGGCGCTGGTATTGTCGACGCCAAATATCGTGGCACAAAGCGGTAACAAGAGTGGGGGTGATTTCTCAAGAGACACACAGCCTATAAATAAGGTGCCCGAGGGAGTCATCCTGGTGAAGGGAGCCTGGTCGAGCGCAAGTGACACGGTGACTCCGATGCCCGAGGGTGGAACTGTTAGTGGCGAGGTGCTGGCCAACAAATATTTCGGGATGACTTACACTCTGCCTTCGGGTTGGACCGAAAAGTATAAGGGGCCACCTCCATCGGACAGCGGTCGATATGTGCTGGCTCAGATAGGACCCGCGGATGGTAAAGGATCCAGTAGGGGGAGCATCTTGATCACGGCGCAGGACATGTTCTTTTCGCCCCTGCCGGCGGCGAACGCTCTGGAGATGGTTGAGTACATGAAGAACAATCTCCAGGCGGATTACAAAGTGGAGCTGCCCCCGACTGATTTAAAGATGGGCGGCCACTCCTTTCGCTTCTTTGCCTATTGGTCGCCGGTGGCCGAGTTGCACTGGTATGTCGCCGCTACTGAAATTCGGTGTCATACGGTGGAGATCGTGCTGACCAGCCGCGACACGAAGCTTTTGGAGAGCCTGTTGCTGGATATGAATAAGATGAAAGTCCCCGATGAGTCCGATCCCGCGGGCGGCTCTGGCGGGGGCGCTTTTCCGGTGTGCATCAAAGGTTATGCGAGCGACGACAGAGTGGTGGCGCGGGTTGATCCCGTGTTCGGCAATCGCACATTCAATCCAGTTCCGGTTCGAATCATCATTGATAAAACGGGTAGGGTGAAACACATTCATTTTCTGAGTGCGTTTCCCGACCAGGCGAAGACTATTAACGATGCGCTCTCGCAATGGAAGTTCAAACCTCTGATGAGAAACGGAAATCCCGTGGAAGTGGAAACCGGAATCATGTTTGGGTGGGCGCCGCATCCGGCGACAGGTTTGGCAGCCGCGGCGACTACAGAATGAATACCTCGCCGTGACGGGACGGTCAGGCGCGACCGGCGAATTCGCGGGTATCGGTGGATACCTTTACCTTTTCACCCTCTTTAATGAAGAGAGGAACGCGAATTTCAACACCCGTCTCCAGGGTGGCCGGCTTGGTCACGTTGCCGCCGGATGAATCGCCGCGTGCGCCCGGCTCCGTATAAGTGACCGCCAACTCAACGTGGGTGGGCATCTGCAATCCGATAGGGTTGCTGTTGTACTTATGGATTTGGATGACGAGGCCTTCGGTAAGGAAATCCTTGGAGTCTCCGATCATTTCTTCAGAGAGCGTCAGAGTTTCGAAGTTCTCCTGGTCCATGAAATAAAAACCATCTGCGTCGGAGTAGAGGAAGGAGGCCGGGACCATCTCCAGGTCGGGCTCCTTGAATTTATCGCTCGCCTTGAATGTCTTGTCGAAGACGGCGCGGGTGATGAGATTGCGCATCTTCAGACGGACCAGAGTCTGGGCGCCGCGAGCAGTGGGGGTCGAGACTTCCGATTCGAGGCAATGGAACGGAGTGTTCTCAAACTCAAAAAACATTTTTCGCTTGATGCTGATAGCGTCGATCAGTGCGGCCATGAAATCCTCGTGACTGAGTAAGGTGGCGATGCGCGTTGGCGCTTGTGGCGGAAGCGTGTGTGAGTCGAACACACCAGAGACGCTAAGCGCCTCTCGCCGGTTTTGAAGACCGGGACGATCACCGGACCGCATGCGCTCCCGTAATTTGTTCACAGGTTCTTCTGGAACTTCGAACGAACTACTTCGGCTGCGCCACCACCCGCAGATAAGGTTTCAGCGTCTTGAAGCCGGCGGGATATTTCTGCTTCGCCTGCTCATCGGAAACTGAAGTCGGAATAATCACGTCATCGCCCGGCTTCCAGTTCACGGGCGTCGCCACTGAATGCTTCGCGGTGAGTTGGATGGAATCGAGCACGCGCAGCACTTCGTCGAAATTACGGCCGCTGCTCATGGGATAGATCAGCATCAGCTTGATTTTCTTGTCCGGTCCTACGACGAAGACGGTGCGGACGGTCGCGTTGTCGGCTGCGGTGCGGCCTTCGCTGGTTGCGCCCGATTCCGCGGGGAGCATGTCGTAGAGTTTCGCGATCTTCAATTCGGGATCGCCGATCATTGGATAGGTCACTTTGTGGCCCTGGGTTTCTTCGATGTCGCCGGCCCATTTGCCGTGACTGGACACGGGATCGACGCTCAGGCCGATGATTTTGGTATTGCGTTTCGCAAACTCCGGTTGCAAGCCGGCCATGTAGCCGAGCTCCGTGGTGCAGACGGGAGTGAAATCCTTGGGATGCGAAAAGAGGATGGCCCAGCCATCGCCCATCCACTCGTGAAAATGAATGGTGCCCTGCGTGGTTTCGGCAGTGAAGTTCGGTGCTTCGGAATTGATGCGTAGAGACATGTTGAGTTCCTCGCGTACTCTTTCAGAATTGCGGATGATTGTTTAAACCCTACAACATTAGTAGAGAATAAGATATTCGCCGGATCACCGGCCGTCAACTTTCCCGCAAATGTTCCTCTGAAGAAATATGGTATCGCATCGGACGTGATTTTGCGGTGGGCGTGCTTGCGGTCGAGATGCGGACGGGAATCCCTACGCGATAAAATCCTGATATGTCTTCTGTGGCGCAAGATTCCTCCGTCTTGAAACTGTCGATGGCGCAGGTTGACGTGTTTACGGATCGCGCTCTCACCGGAAATTCGGTTGCGGTTTTCTTCGATGGGCGCGGCCTGAGCACGGAACGGATGCAGGCTTTGGCGCGGGAGACGAATCTCTCGGAGACTACTTTTGTTTTACCGGGCGACGCGGCTACGGAAAAAGAACGCGGCATCCGGGTTCGCATCTTTACAGTGCAGGAAGAGCTGCCGTTTGCCGGACATCCTACGCTGGGGACGGCTTTTGCTCTGCATGCGCGGAGGTCTCAGACGGACAGTGATGAGATACGGCTTGATTTGAATATCGGGACGGTGCCGGTTCGATTCACGACCGACGGCTCACGCCCTGTGTTCGGAGAGATGACACAGAAGAATCCGGAATTTGGCGCGATTCGCAAAGTGGAAGAGATCCTGCCGCTGACGAATTTGAGTCTGGCCGATTTTGACGAATCCGTGCCCATCCAGACGGTCTCGACTGGCCTGTCATTCACGATGGTTGCGGTGCGTTCGCTCGCGGCGATTGGACGGCTGCGACTCGATCTCGATCGTGCCGGAGATTATCTGGCACGCACCGGCGGGAAATTCTTTTACTTCGTTTGCCGGGAGACGGTGGACCCGAAAGCTCGCTTGCATGCGCGCATGATTTTTTACAATGGCGACGATCCGGCAACGGGATCGGCGGCGGGATGTTGCTCCGCATGGATGGTCGCGCATGGTATAGCCGCCAGCGATGAACAGGTATTGATCGAGCAAGGACTCGAAATGCACCGGCCGAGCAACATTTTTGTACGCGCGACTCGGCATGGCGGCGAGCATGATAACCATGTGGTCAATGTGCGTGTCGGTGGAAATTGTGTCGAAGTACTCCGCGGCGAAGTCACACTTCCTGCCTAGCATCGCGCAATGCCGCGACAGTCGCGGCTCCGGAGGCGATGGCACGTTCGTTCCATCCACGAAAGTGGCATTGGCGAGCGCGCTACTTTACCAGAATCTTGATTGTGTTTAGGATTCATCTCGCTCCCGGTTAGTAAAAAACAAAAAAATGAAGCCCAAGAAAATAATTCTCTGCGTCGACGATAACGAACAGGCTCTATCCATCCGAAAGACATTCCTGGAAACCCGCGGCTACCGCGTGATTACATGCAACAGTGGAGAGCTTGGCCTGGAGGCCTTTCGCCGCGGCGGCATTGATCTGGTGCTTACCGACCTCGTGATGTCGGGGGTGGATGGATCGCGACTGATCGAAGAAGTGAAACGTCTCTCGCCGCAGACTCCGTGTGTCCTGATCTCCGGCAGAGTGAAAATTTACGAACGCGAAACGCTGGCCGATGTTTTTCTGTCCAAGGGAATGTACGAGCCCGCCGAATTGCTGGAACAGGTTCGCGTGCTGCTGGTCCGCAAGCGCGGGCCGAAGCGACATGTGGAACTCCATACCCGCGCGGCAGCGACGGCATAAGCTACGGTCGTTGATGCGGTGCTTGGGTTTGACCAAATTGGCCGATGCATTGTGATATCGTTTTCACTGGATGTCGGCCTTCATTGAAGCCAGAGAACTCCGCAAAACCTACCGGGTTGGCAAAGTCGATGTGCCGGCTTTACGCGGCATTTCTTTCAGCGTGCAAAAGGGAGAGTTCGTCAGCATCGTAGGCCCTTCGGGGAGCGGGAAATCCACGCTTTTTTACATGCTGGGCGGGCTCACGCGAGCGGATTCGGGAAGCGTGACGATTGATGGAGTGGATTTCGCGACTCTTTCCGATGGCGAGCGCACACGGCTGCGGAAAAGCAAGATTGGATTTGTCTTTCAGAAATTCAATCTGCTGCCGACGCTGAGTGCGCGTTCGAACATCGAGATTGCGGTTGACATTGCGGGATTGGGCAAGCCGGATGCCGCCTTCCTCAAGAAAATTACGGAGATGCTGGGCATTGCGGGACGCTTGGAGCATCGTCCCAATGAACTTTCCGGAGGCGAGCAACAAAGAGTGGCGCTGGCACGGGCTCTGATCAATCGTCCCGCCATCGTGCTGGCGGATGAACCGACGGGCAATCTCGACTCGAAGAGTTCCGACATTGTGCTGAAGATGCTGCGGCAATCGAACAAAGATCTGGGGCAGACGGTGATGATGATTACGCACAATCCGGAGGCGGCCGCATTCGGCGACCGGATCGTGCACATGCGCGACGGGGAGATCGTGACGCCGGATGAAGATCCGCAGTGGTCTCCGCAGCTTCATCCGCCGCGGGAACATCTGCAGTCGTAGATAGAAATCTGGGAAGAACTCAGCGCCGGAAGGCGTTTTTTAGAATTGACTGGTGGCATGCCCGAAGGCATGCCCTGCAACGAATCTCACTTACATTTCGGGTTTACAGGGTTTGAATGGCTTATCGCGACCAATTTACGAAACCGATTCTTCCCGGCAAGGGAGCGACGGACTACGAACGCTATCTGCGCACCGATGAACTTCTGGCGTTGCAGAAAGCGCCGGAAGAATTGCTGCATAAAGATGAAATGACTTTTCTGGTCGTGCATCAGGGCTCTGAGCTGCTGATGAAGGGGGCGGCTTTCGAACTTGGCCGCGCCCTCGAGGCGCTTGAGCATGCCGACTATGGCAACACGACACGGCTGATCCGGCGGGCGATATCGCTGCTCGAACCCACGATTGGCTTGCTGCATATTCTCGAGACCATCAGTCCGTATGACTACCATCTGATTCGGGCCGGCCTGGGCCACGGCAGCGGGCTCGATTCTCCCGGATTTCTTTCCCTGCTGCATATCGGGCCGCGGCTGGGGAAAGCCTTTGGCGAGCAATTGGCTGCTGCGGGCATCACCGTAGGAGAACTCTACCGGCGTTGGGAAGATTTCTTTGGATTGCACGACGTGGCCGAGCGGCTGCTTGATTTTGACGAACGGATGCAGCTCTTTCGCTTTCATCATCTCAAACTCGCCGAACGCGTCATCGGAGGGCGAGTGGTGGGCACGATGGGGACGCCCGTCGAAATCCTGCAGCAACGAATGGAAAGCTTGCTCTATAAGGATCTGTGGGACATCCGGAATCAGATTACGGCGGCCAATCCGCCACCGTCGGAATGAGGGCGGGGATGGGTTCGGGTTTCTGATTCTTCCTGATTAGGGCCGGATTACGGCGGATTGCGATGGATTGCGACGATGGGCTCCGAATTGGCATGAAGTGGGCGAGTGCTGTAAAATGAGGCGACGAGCGGGAGTAACTCAGTGGTAGAGTGCGACCTTGCCAAGGTCGAAGTCGCGGGTTCAAATCCCGTCTCCCGCTCCAGAGTCTATTCAAGCCCTGCGGATGCGAGGGCTTTTCGTTTTAGGGCCCGTTATACAGGGCGCGGTAGCCAAGTGGTAAGGCCGAGGTCTGCAAAACCTCTATCGTGAGTTCGATTCTCACCCGCGCCTCCAACCTTTCAATAGCTTAGCTGGCTCTGTGATCCGCTTGTGATCCGTTAAGGGCCAACCCTGCTACCTTGCCACTCGCTTCCGCCATTTCGTTGGTCACCACGTCCCCGTAGATGTTCATCGTCGTACGGATATCCGCGTGTCGCATTAGCTTCTGCTGTACGGCTATCGGAGTTCCCACAGCATCAAGCCACGATCTGTGAGTGTGCCGCATCGTATGTGTGCTGACGTGCGCTATGGCCGCATCTGACGCTGCTTTCCCATACACTCGCAACACCCAAGGGTATGACCACGGCAATCGGCCAAGCGGAACCGGGGATGCGAAAATCCAATCCTCTTGCGCGGAGAACTTTGTTGTCTGTTTCCACGCTTTCAGGATTTCGAGCACTCCTGCATCTATGGTCATCTGCCTGTGGGACGTTTCGGTTTTCACATCGTCAACGCGCTGTCGAACGATGCCACGTTCCACGGTGAGCTCGCATGAAGGCAGCGAGGGTAACGGATTGGTTTCCACAGTCTGATCCCAAGAAAGATGCGCTGGCATGGCGCGGACAACAGGAGCTACAATTCAGGATCAATACCATGCCCCTAACGCGACAAGAGAAAAAGAACGCTTCATCGAGAGCTAGCTACGAGCGGGGCAGGTCTGTACCGCCAGAATTGCGTGACAGACGTGGTAAGAAACACGGCTGGTTTGGCTCAGCGGAATTCGCGGCATTCAACAATGCTAAACAACGCTGCCAAAATCCGAACCACCCGAAATATCCGCACTACGGCGCGCGTGGAATTTGCGTTCTCTTTCGGGATTTCATGCATTTCCTAGAAGACATCGGTCCCAGACCGGCAGGGGCGGTATTAGGTCGCAAGGACAACGATGGTAATTATGAGCCGGGGAATGTGCAATGGACCGCTCCAAGCCGCCGTTTTCGGCGCTTGAAAGTAATTAGAATTCACTCCGCTTCAAGGTAAAGGGGGCGCTTTCGTTCCCGCTGCCCTCGCGCTACAATCCTTCGGCTATGCTGAGGCTATCGTTTACATCTGGCGATTTGCACTTGTCTGAAGATGCACACGGATTTTTCGTGGTGATGTTAGCAGAGCGCGAGATTCTCAAAACCAAATCTCGCCGGGCTGCCTCTGCCAGATACCATTCGCTCAGACGGGAATTCGAAAAGCGGTTTCCTGCCGCCGAGACCACACCGGCAGAAAAGAACGCTCTTCTGCAACATGAAGTTGAGAATTCTAGTGTGGAGCGACGGCAATCCAAGCGAAACACACAGGTGTCACCTCCGGCCTTATTCGAGATTGAAGTTGCTCTCGGGGCATACTATACCGCCCTGGAGGCCAGTGACCTCACGCCAAGCTCACAAGGCACTTACATGAAGCAGGCGGAAAACTTTGTGCAATGGCTGAAGGGAGAGTTTGAACCCGGCGGCCGGGTTACGCCGTACCGATCTACAAAACTCACCGTGCAGAAGTAGGAACGCCCCTCACATGACTGAAGACATTCGTGGACGCCTTGTTAGTCTCGCACTCGAATGGCAGGAAGCATTCGGCGTCGCACCGCATATTACGACCGCAATTTCGGAACTTGATGCAGCTTTATACCTGGGGATGAAGATTTGCGACTATCAGAATCAATGTCGGCCTAAGACTGCGGTGTCGCGCGGCCACGATTTCATACACGACGATTGCCGTTATCAAATAAAGGCTAACCGTCCCAGCGGTAAACCTGGATCGAAGGTTCGACTCGTGAGCAAACCAAAAAATTATGATTGGGACAAGCTAGTCTGGATTCTTTACGACAAGGACTACGTTATGCAAGAAGCGTGGGAGTGGACCGTGCAGGAGTATCGTGCCCTCTTCGAGCCGCTGAAGAATGTGCACCCTGAAGATATGAGGCGCGGAACGCAGATTTTTCCGCGTTGAAACGACTGAGAGACTGTCTACTGCGAAAGAGCGATTTCCGGCTCAGTCGGACCCAAAAATTGAATGTGCGGTACCGCACATTTCGGAGGTAGAATAGAGGTCCTCTTTTGTGGGAGAGAGGATTATGCACCCCTACCCGAAAGGAAATGACTCAATCAAAGCTGAAATCAAATGGTTGGAACACTCACTCAAGGATTGCACTGACGGCGGTATTCGCAAGGCAATCGAGAGCCGCATCGCTTCTGCGAAATTAGAGTTAGCCTCCAACACGCAAAGCCCGTCACCACAGCCGAGCCGACGGCGGCCAGCTCGCTAACCGCGCGGACTACGCTGCACGCATGACCGAAGATCGGCTATCGTACGAGTGTGAAGCGGTCGCGCTTTCTTCTTTCTCCAGTTCCATACAAAGTTGACGAACGAGAATCCGCATTTTTGCTGGGTTAGTTTCTGCACTCGCTTGTTCCGCAATCTCGCGCCACGCACCGCGTTCTAGGTCAACCATTAGGAATCCACCCAAGGATTCCCAACTCTATGCGTGGTGCGCGGCGTCCGTCTGAGCTGTATCGCTCACCGCGATCCGCGAATATTAGCACGAGAGTTTGAATACACTGCAACCCGGCGAGCAGAGCCGCGTTCAATATTGCTCAGACTTCTTTAGCCCGCGAGCCTATTTTGGCTGCATTAGTATTTTGGGTTTGGTTCAAGAACGTGGGGAACCGACTCTTTCTCGGGACGGGGACGCGCCTGCTAGGGCGTCCGTCCCGAAGTTGTTTCCTACCTAGCGAGTCAGGATCACCTTGTCAAAACATTTTGAACGCTGGAAAGAATTAGCGACCCTATGCCTCACTGAGCAAGACCCGGAAAGGCTTTGCGAATTAGCGCACGAAATGAACCGCAGCCTTGAGCATTTGAACCGCGCTCTGAATCCGAATACGTCGGTCCTGGACGATCCTGCGAGCAAATTTCCAGAATAGACGCTCGATTCAACAACCCACACCTGTGGAGCCGCCCGCGCCCCGCGACAAGGCGGCCCCGCCGTGGCCTCGCGCCTGGATTATAGGCCCGCTGCTTGCAATTCTTCCATCGCGTCCTCTAGGAGATTGTGCGCATTCTGCATGGCATCATTTAACTCAACCTTGAGGTCTTCCGAACAAAAAAGCGGCTGCCGGGGCCAAAAGTCCCGGATGGGTCAGACATCCGTACTTCGGGGAAGGCCGCCACGGTGATTTCTTGGGTCAACCGGCGGTGCTCCACTTCGCGTCAATCTTCGGCGGATGTAATAACGTCTGCAGGACGACGCAGTATTGCTCCGTTTTCTCCTGCAGCGAACGTAATTGTTCGGGAGTGGCCTGCGGCGCGTCGATATTAAATTGGACGCGAATGGCTTCGAAACCTACCGGCACTTCTTTCGATATTCCCAGCGTTCCCGCCAGATCCATATCGCCGTCGACGGTCACTTCGATGTGTCGAGTTTGGATTCCCATCGCCGTCGCGACGAGTTGACAAGTTAGCTGCGCGCAAGCGGCCAGCGCTCCCAGTAAAAGATCGCCGGAGCATGCCGCCGTGCCTGCGCCACCGACTCCTGTATGGGCTTCAGCCTGGTAGATGGCGCGGCCAATGTCGACTGAGCAGGAGAGTGGCGTGCTGGTCTCGCTGCCTTTGGCGGTGAGAGTGATGCGCGAACTCTGAGGGTCGCGCCGATACTGCTCTTTCAAAGGCTTCTGTAGCGATCTGATATCGGTGGCTGCGTTTTCCATGAGGTCTCCAAATAAAGTTTGATCGTTGATTTTGTGGCCGAAATCCTGACTACACGCCGAACCGTTCACGATAGGCACTCGGTGAAACTCCGGTGTGCCTTTGAAACAGCGAACGAAAAAACGCTACATCCTGATAGCCCACGGCGTCACAGACCTCCTGCATCGAGCGATGATGGCTTTCTAACATCCGCTTGGCGGCAGCGATGCGCAATTTCTGCAAATAGATCAACGGACTATCTCCAGTCGCTTGCTTAAAACGGCGCACGAAATTGCGCACGCTCATGCCCACGCGCCGCGCCGGGTCTTCCAGAGAGAAAGTCCTGGCGAAGTTGTGGTGCATCCACTCCTGCGCGCTGGAGATGGTGTCATCGGTATGGTCGGTCTTGAGAGGAACGATCGCGAATCCGGATTGCCACGCGCGTGGAGTTTCGATGAGCAAGGCTTTCGCGGTCTGCATGGCAATGTCGTGTCCGCAGAATCTTTCGACTAGATAAATACTGAGGTCGAGCGAGGCGTTGACTCCGCCGCCGCAATAAAAGCCACTGTCCTCTGTCACCATCAACTCCGGCATCCATTTAACTTTGGGATATTTTTCGCGAAAGCGCTCGGCCAGTCCCCAGTGCGTGGTGGCGCGTTTGCCATCAAGCAAACCTGCGGCGGCGACCAGGCCAACTCCGGAACACACGCTGGCGATGGCCACGCCTTTGGTGCTGCGCCGCTTCAACCAGGGGACGATCGCGGCATTGCGCTCGACGACATCGTCAACGCTAAGGCCAGTGGTGGGGACAAAAATCAGATCGGTTTCGCACACATCTTTGAGAGCCAGGTTCGGTTGAATCTGAATGTCGCCATCGCAGTTCACCGGGCGTCCATCGGCGGACGCGGTCCGAACATGGAAGCTGGGAGCAAGTTTGGTGCCGGTGAGAATGTTCCACAAAGAACCGGCGTGACGGAAGACTTCCATCGGGCCAATCGCAGTCGAGGAAAACATCTGGTCGAGAAGAAGGACGGTGATCTCTCGCATGGCACGCCTCATTGACGCCGAAATCAAGTCTGGCCGAATAGCCTATCTACAATGGCATATCTGCCATCTTGTGGCAAGCCCGTTTTGCGGCTACTGTGTGTCATCGAACGCGATCGTTCGATGAAAATGTTCGATGAAATCGTAAGAGATTGAGGAAACAGATGGCAACCGCGCAGCAGCTTTCGGGGAATATCAATGGGGTCAACGTTAACGATCTGTTCGCAACCATTGATGCGATCAAACAGGCTCCTGCCATCGCGAAATTCAAATTTCGCATTCGCAACCAGTGGGACGGAGCCAGCCGAAATCGCTCGACCGTCGATACGTTTTACGGTGCCGGGCAGGAACACTCGCGGCTGATGCCGTTCCTATTGGAGGCGGATGAACCCGCCATTCTGCTGGGCAAGGATTCCGCAGCGAACCCGGTGGAACATCTTCTGCACGCACTTGCCTCATGTTTGACGACGTCCATGGTCTATCACGCGGCGGCGCGCGGCATTCACATCGATGAAGTCGAGTCGTCATTTGAAGGCGATATCGACCTGCATGGATTTCTCGACCTCGACGAGAACGTACGCAAGGGATATCAAGGGATTCGAGTGACGTTCAAGGTGAAGGCAGCCGTCGGCGACGAGCAGTTGCAGCAACTGGTTGAGTTGGGGACGGGACACTCTCCGGTATTCGACTCTCTGACGCGGGGAGTGCCGGTCTCGGTAGTCGCGGAACGGCTGTAGCTGCGAATCTGTCCGGAACGTCGATTCGAAAGGCGATTCCGAAAATTAACTCGAACAATTTTGCGCAAGCGGCAAGCGAGCAACCTTGCCAGGGCCGTGCAAGTGTCTCCAATCGAACGGAGACGCGAGAGCAAGATTAAAAACAAATTCGAAAAGGAGAATTTATGCCACGAGTCACAAATTTTGTTCGCACATCCACCGAAACCGTTCTGTCATTAGCCATGCTGTGTGGTCTGATTACGGGACCGCTTTTCGCGCAGGAAGCGCACGCGAAGCACGCAGGGACCGCGCAGCTGGTGGAAGATGTTCGCGCAGCAACCAAGCAATTCATCGATGTCAACAACGCGGCCGCGGCCGGCTACGGGCCGGCATTTGGATGCGTCACCGGTCCTGACCATGGGGCCATGGGCATTCACTACGTCAATGGCACTCTGGTAGGGGACGGCCTGCTCGATGTCGCGACTCCCGAGGCGTTGATCTACGAACCGGATGGGAATAAACGCAGGCTCGTGGGCGTGGAATACATCGTGGACGCGGCGACGTGGCTGAAGAACAACAACAATACCCCTCCCACACTCGATGGCCAGGACTTTCAGTTCATAGCTGCGCCGAACCGTTTTAACCTGGCCGATTTCTTCGAACTGCATGTCTGGGCCTGGCGCGGGAATCCGCAAGGTGCGTTCGTGGACTGGAATAACAACGTGACTTGCGAAGAAGAGTAAGGCACGCGCATTTCGAACAAAAGAAAACGGTGGAGCGCCGGGCGAGGATCCCCGTCGCTCCACCGATTGATCCGTTACAGGCGCGTACAGACGGACTTGGTTTGGGTGTAGAGGTTGAGAACATCTTTGCCCATTTCTCTTCCCCATCCGGATTGCTTGTAGCCTCCGAAGGGCAGGGCGGCGTCGAAGATGTTGTAGCAGTTGATCCAGACGGTTCCGGCGCGCAGCAAGGCCGCCAGCCGGTGCGCTTTTGAAATATCTTTTGTCCAGATTCCTGCTGCCAGACCATACATGGAATCATTGGCGCGGTTGGCGATATCTTCCGGATTGTCGAACGGAATAGCCGCTACCACGGGTCCAAATATTTCTTCCTGCACCACCCGCATGTCGTCTTTGGTGTTGACGAGTACGGTTGGTTCGACGAAATATCCCTTGTCGCCCAGCTTCTTTCCACCGGTCACAGCAGTTGCACCTTCGGACGCGCCGATATCGAGGTAGTTGCAGACGCGTTGCAATTGCTCCTCGGAGACGAGCGGCCCCATCGAGGTGCCCGGTTCCATGCCGGGACCGACCTTGATCTTCTTTGCTTTCGCGGCGACGCCTTCGACCACGCGATCAAATACCGGACGCTCCACGAACAAACGTGAACCGGCGCAGCAGGTTTGACCCTGATTGAAGAAAATCGCGCTGGCGGAATCTGAGATGGCGGCGTCGAGATCGGCATCTTTGAAGACAACGTTTGGCGATTTGCCTCCAAGCTCCAACGACACTTTTTTCAGATTTCCGGTGGCGGCGTGGACGATCAACTTGCCCACTTCGGTCGATCCCGTGAACGCAATTTTATCGACCAGATCGTGCGCAGCCAGGGCCGCGCCGGCGGTCTCGCCGTAACCGGGGACGATGTTGACGACGCCGTCCGGGAATCCGGCTTCGGTGATAAGTTCGCCCAAACGCAGGGCGGAGAGCGGCGTCTGCTCCGCTGGCTTCAGGACCACGGTGCATCCGCAGGCCAGGGCCGGAGCCAGTTTCCAGGCGGCCATCAGCAAGGGGAAATTCCACGGGATAATCTGGCCGACGACGCCAACGGGCTCGCGGAGCGTGTAGGCGTGATAAAACGCGCCGGGAGTATAGGGAACAGACAGCGGAATGGTTGTGCCTTCGAGCTTGGTCGCCCATCCGGCCATATAGCGGAACATGTCGATAGCGAGCGGAACATCAGCGCCGCGAGCCACGGTGAGCGGCTTGCCGTTGTCGAGAGTTTCAATGGTGGCGAATTCTTCAAGGTGCTCTTCGAGCAGGTCCGCTAGTTTCCAAATGAGTTTAGCGCGTTGGGCGGCGGTCATCTTCGACCAGGGACCGCTGTCGAAAGCTTTCCGCGCGGCTTTTACGGCGAGATCGATGTCGGCGCGATCGCCTTCGGCGACTTGCGCCAGGACTTCTCCGGTGGCTGGGTTGTAGGTTGGGAAAGTCTTGCCGGAAATGGCGCTGACCCATTTGCCGTCGATGAGCATTTTGCGCGGCTTGGCGCCGAAGTCGTTGACGAGCAAGTCAACTTGGATTGGGGAAGGTGCGATTCCCATGGTTCCTCCTTGGAACGTGATTGCGGGGAGGTCGCTGAGGCGACGTGGCCCAGAAAAATAGTAGTCCCGGCGCAAGGGGAAGGCAACTCGGGGGAATCTGACTCTTTTATAACGACCGCAGCTACTTGATGTCTTTCATCGCCAGGAGGGTGCCGAAGTCACGGCCGGAGGGATCGACCGCTCTAGCCACTACTCCGGCGAAAGCTTCGCGCAGCTCGGGGAGTTTGGCTACCAGCGCTTTGATTACAGCGGTATTTTCCTGAAAGGTGCGGGCAGTGTCGGAGATGTCCGGTGACTGATATTTCACGACTACATCCAGATCGTTGCCGACGGCGAGCGGGAAGATTTCGGTGACGTGGAAGATCTTGCCGGCGGCGCTCAGATCCATGGGCTTACCGCTCGCGGGCAAGTCGGGAGTTTGAATGGGTTGAATCTCGTCGTAGA
Organism: uncultured Acidobacteriaceae bacterium; assembly: GCA_963807725.1. Lineage (GTDB taxonomy): Bacteria > Acidobacteriota > Terriglobia > Terriglobales > Acidobacteriaceae > Acidiflorens. The sequence goes on along the minus strand of CAWECL010000004.1, from coordinate 307,457 downwards.
GCTTGTCGGTGGCCAGCGTGGTCATGAAATCCACGGGAGCGGAAAGGAAAATCGCTTCGCGGTAGTAGAGCCAGGCGTTGTGCTTCTGGGATTTCTCTTTGAAATCGCGGGCGCGGTCGGCGAACCAGGCGGCATCGTGTCCGGCAACTTGCGAGACTCTGGGGAAAAAACCTGCCAGCTTCCAGTCATTACCGGTTTGCTGCAGAATCAGCGTCAGGGTCATGGCGGTGTTTCCGCCATTGATGTCGAGTATGGCGACTCCGTATTTGCCTGGGGGCAGGTTGGAGAGGATGAATTCCGCGCTGTCTTTCGTCTGTCCTAGTTTGCCGAACACGCCGCAGAGAAATTCGGCGCGCGGGAAAGGATCGGGGCCCTCGGCAACGAGCAAGAAAGGTGGACGCACCGCCCCTTGCGCTCCGGCAAAGTTAGGCTGGTTGTCTTTCACGGCGGCTTCGATGCCGGTAAAGTTGGCGGCCACGGCAGCGATCGAGTTTTGCTTGAGCGACGCGGAATCGCTTTGCGCCGCCATTTGGAAATAGCGTTTGGCCGTGGTCTCGAGGGCGCTGCGGACGGGGGCATCCATGTCGGCGGCGGTTTGGCAGGTCTGCGCCGAGGCCGCCGCTGCCGGAAGCATGATGAGCAGCAAAATCAGCACGAGGCGTGAAAGGCCGCGATTTTTGTTGGGATTCCGAGCCTGATCGTGCGGCTTGGATGACGAGGGACGATACACCGCGAAAGCCTCCGCTGGCATTTTACCCGCTGGTGGAGTATCGAGTAGTGCTAATGGTTGGAAGGGCGATGCCGCCATGCCCTTTCGTCATAAATGCGCAAGAAATGAGCGGCTCTGGCGTTCTGGTAGTGGTGGTAAAATTGAAGAGCGCGTAGTGCCTTCCGGCTTTTCTGGCGCTCGCGGAATCGGGGACATGCTGATGGCGAGAGCACGCACTTGGATCGCTTTAGGGCTGCTGCTGTCGGCTCCGCTGCTGTCGCCTCTCATGGTTCGCGCTCAGACTGCTCCGCAGCCGGCGACCTCGACCACCCCGCATCACAAACGGCATAAGGCTCCGCCTCCATTGGTATTGCCGCCGTTGCCACCCGGACCGCTGCGCCAGTTGCCCATGGACCAGATTCCCGCCACTCCGGCGAAGGTCGGGTTCGAGAACGGGCTGCTCACGATTTCGGCCCAGAATTCGACCCTGGGCGAGATTCTTCGCGATGTTCACAAACTCACCGGGGCCACGATCGACGTTCCGCCGAGTTCGGCCGCAAACGAACGGGTAGTGGTGCATCTAGGGCCGGGAGCGCCGCGGGATGTGCTGGCGGGATTGCTCAACGGGTCCTCCTTTAATTACGTGATGCTGGGTTCGAACTCCGACCCGAGCGCCGTGGCAAGCGTTCTGCTGACTCCGAAACCGTCGACTGCGGGAGAACCGCAGACGATGGCTGCCGTCACCCAGAACGTCTACCAGAACAGTGCGCCGATGCCGGTCGCCCCGACGCGTTTTCCTGGCCCTGGCGCGATTGGGCAAACCTTCAACCAGCCTGCGAACGGACCCGTGGCCACGGCCGATGCCGACGATAAAGACGACGACGCGGACGCGGATGACAAGGACGATAAAGACGACGATTCGGCGCAAACTCCTGGGCAGGCAGTTACCCCTGATGCAAATGCCGCGACGCCGCAGGTGCAGGGAGATCAGCCGGATCCGAACGCCGGACCGAAGACTCCGCAGCAGATTATGGACATGTTGCGGCGAGCGCAACAACCAGGTGGAGCCCTTCCGGGCGCTCCCCAACCGTCGCCTCCGGATCAATAGCTATCAGGCTTCAATTTCATGGATTGAGCGGGACTGGCTGAGGCGGGGTTAGTCGCCGCTGGCTTGACTTTGATTCGTCAACAGCGTGCGAAAAACGGGAGCTGGCCGGGAGGGGTTAAAGGCTCCCAGGAGCGCGGTCAGGGCGCAATAGGCGCCGAAAATTCCAAGGATTACGCTTAAGATTGCGGTGCTGCTGAGCAAAAAAGCTGCTAAAAGTGCGCTCACTTTACCGGCCCTTGCTGGCAGCCGCTCTCTAACCCATGCGGCTGCAAATATTTAACTTTATCCGCATTTGACCCCCGCCGCAGTTAACAAATAAGATACGGGAATCGAACTGCGTATTTCCACTCTCCAATATTTTTTGGGACCCGTCCACGTTACGGAAGTCCATATAGAACTGCGCTAAATGGCCATCACCCAGATTTCGGTGCGCGGCGCGCGCCAACACAATCTGAAGAACATCGACGTCGAAATTCCTCGCAATACCTTGACGGTGATTACGGGATTAAGCGGCTCGGGGAAATCCTCGCTCGCCTTCGATACGATTTATGCCGAGGGCCAGCGAAGATATGTCGAAACCCTGTCGGCTTATGCGCGGCAGTTTCTGGATCAGATGGAGCGGCCGGATGTCGACTCGATTGATGGCTTGAGTCCGTCGATTTCGATTGAGCAGAAAACCACCAGCCGCAGCCCGCGTTCCACCGTCGGGACCATCACCGAGATTTACGATTATTTGCGCCTGCTTTATTCTTCGATCGGAGTGCCGCATTGTCCCAATTGCGGCAAGCCGATCACCCGGCAGTCGGCGGAGCAGATTGTGCAGCGCGTGATGGCGCTCACTCCGGATGATCGCGTAATGATCATGGCGCCGATTGTGCGCGGGCGCAAAGGCGAATTCAAGAAAGAGATGGAGAAGCTCATTCAGCACGGCTTCTCGCGGGCCCGCGTGGATGGCGAGCTGGTGAATCTCGAAGACGACCTTGCTCTCGACAAGCGCAAGAATCACACCATTGAAGTGGTCATCGATCGTCTGCTGGTGAAGCCCGGGATCGAGCACCGGCTGGAGCAGTCGGTAGGACTCGCCATGAAACTGGGCGGCGGGCTGGTTCTGGTCGCCGTAGTAAATGGAGACGAGACGCTTTATTCTTCGCGGCTGGCCTGTCCGGATTGCGGCATCAGCGTTCCCCAACTCGAGCCGCGTTCGTTCTCATTCAACAGTTCTTATGGCGCCTGCCCCGAGTGCCACGGGCTAGGCAGCCGCTACGATCTGGATCCAGCGAAGGTGATTGTCGATTGGTCGAAGCCGATACTGGATGGTGGACTCGGACCGGGATCGGCTTCGCAGAATCTGGTTCGCAGTATTCAGCTGGTAGTGCAGGCTTACGGGTTTGATTTGTCCACTCCGTTCGAGAAATTTCCCGAGAAGATTCAGAACCTGCTGCTGAACGGCGAACCGCAGCGCGCAGGCCAGCGCGGAAATAAGACTGGATTTCTTGGGATTCTTGGCCATCTCAAGCAGAATCTTGAGGCCACGACTTCCGACAACTATCGCGAGTATCTGTTGGACTTCATGTCGGCGACCGAATGTTCGGTGTGTCATGGCAAGCGCTTGCGTCCGGAGAGCCTCGCGGTGAAGGTCAACGGCATGTCGATCGCCGATTTCACCGAGCTGCCGATTGCGCGTGCGCTGGAAGCGGCGCGCAAGATCAAATTGACGGGCAGGGAAGCGACGATTGCCGGACGCATTGCGCATGAGATCACCGAGCGCCTGCAATTTCTGGATGACGTAGGCCTTGGCTATCTTTCGATTGGGCGTTCTGCGGCAACTTTATCCGGCGGCGAAGGGCAGCGCATCCGCCTGGCCACGCAGATTGGCTCGAAACTGCGCGGCGTCCTTTACGTGCTCGACGAACCTTCGATTGGATTGCACCACCGCGATAATGGGCGGCTGTTGTCGGCTCTGGAGAATCTGCGCGATCTTGGCAACACCGTTCTGGTGGTAGAGCACGATGAAGAAACCATTCGTCGCGCCGACTACGTCATCGACCTAGGCCCCGGCGCTGGACGCCATGGTGGCGGGCTTGTTGCTTCCGGGACGCCAGCGGAAATCATGGATTCGCCGAACTCCCTCACCGGCGCTTACATTTCAGGACGGCAGCAGATTGCGATGCTGCCGCAACGGCGCAGTCCCAATGGCAAGGCGATCACGGTGCTGGGCGCGCGTGAAAATAATCTGAAGAATGTCGACGTCGTGTTTCCGCTGGGCGTGATGACAGTGGTGACGGGCGTTTCGGGCTCAGGCAAGTCGACGCTCGTGAATGACATCCTTTATAGATCGCTGGCGAAACAGCTCTATCGTTCGCGCGAAGAGGCGGGCGAGCACAAATCCATCACCGGAGCGGAACTGATCGACAAGGTCATTCGCATCGACCAGTCGCCGATTGGGCGGACGCCTCGCTCGAATCCAGCAACCTATACGGGAATTTTTTCGGGGATCCGCGATCTTTACGCCATGCTTCCCGAATCGCGCGAGCGGGGATACAAGCCGGGACGCTTTTCATTCAACGTTGCCGGCGGACGATGCGAAGCCTGCCAGGGTGAAGGTCAGCGTCGCATCGAAATGAATTTCCTGCCGGATGTGTACGTACAGTGCGAAGTCTGCGGCGGACGACGATACAACCACGAGACGTTGTCGGTGCATTACAACGGCTATTCCATCGCAGACCTCTTAGAAATGCCGGTGTCGGATGTACTCGGAATTCTCGAAAATATTCCGCAGGTCAATCAAAAACTCCGAACGCTAGTTGACGTCGGCCTGGGATACATTCACCTCGGCCAATCCGCGGTGACATTGTCAGGAGGCGAAGCGCAGCGCATCAAGCTCGCCCGGGAATTGAGCAAACGGCAGACGGGCAAGACTCTTTACCTGCTCGACGAGCCGACGACGGGATTGCATTTCGATGACGTTCGGAAGTTGCTCGATGTTCTCCACCGGCTCGCCGATCTCGGGAACACGGTCATTATTATCGAGCATAATCTCGATGTGATCCGCAACGCCGACTGGATTCTCGATCTCGGTCCGGAAGGTGGCGAAGAAGGCGGACGCATTGTGGCGCAGGGAACGCCCGAGCAGGTGGCACGAGTGAAGAAGTCTTATACGGGCCAGGCGCTCACGGCTTACTTCCATGGGGCCGGAAAGAATGGGTCGGGCAAAACTGCTTCCCATAAAAATGATTCGCCTAAAACTGATCTGTCTAAAAATGAGCCGCCTAAAAACCTCACCTCCAAGAGCGTGCTCGCACTGACCGGGACGGGGGAGTAGCGTGAACTTTTCCAGCAGCGATTCCACCGAAAACCTGAGTACGCCGGAAGCCACGAATACGGTTGTGGAGGGACCACAGTCCACGCACGTCCAGTCCGACCTCGGCGCGCAGAATATTTTCGCGCCGATCGTTTCAGGCACGGAAATAGCACCTGCGGCGTCCGCTGATCCGGCCTGGAATGGTTGGGACATCGTCCGGCTGATCTGCATCTCGGTGGTTGCCCTGATCGTCTGCGTATTTGTCGCGCTCTTCGTCGCCAAACGGTGGATTTATCCGCATAGCGACCTTGGAGAAATCGCCCGCATACCTTTGGTAGTCGTCGCCGGACAATGCCTCGCGTATTTCCTCGTGCTGGCCTACATGTATTTTCTGGTGACGCGCGAGCGCGGGCGTCCGGAATTCTGGAAGGCCATCCATTGGAACTGGCCGTCAAATGTCGGCGTGTACCTGTTCGCCGGATTCGCGCTTTCTTTGGCCTTGCAGTTTCTGGCGCATTTTTTGCCGATTCCGAAAGATCTGCCGATTGACTCTTATTTCCGAACTCCAGCCGAGGCGTGGGCGCTCGGGCTTCTCAGCATGACGCTGGCGCCTTTGATGGAAGAACTTTTTTTTCGCGGCTTTCTTTATCCGGTGCTGGCGCGTGGCATCGGTGTACCAATTGCAATTGTCGTGACCGCGCTTGGTTTCGCCGCCATGCACGGCGACCAGTTAATGTTTTCCTGGGGACCGGTGCTGGTGATTTTTCTGGTCGGCCTTGTTCTTACCACGGTGCGGGCCGAAAAGAATTCAGTTGCCGCCTGCGTCCTGATGCACTTCGCCTACAATGGCACCATTACGGTGGCCATGTTCATTGGCACGGACGGCTTCCGGCATTTGGAAAGGTTGAATCAATAAAGGTTGAGTCAATAAAGATTGAATCAATAGAGTTGGCGGTTGTTGTTCTGCGTTCTACCATGGTCGAAATTCATGTCTGATATCACCTCTAACGCACGGCCAGAGCTACTCACTTTGTTGGCGCGCAAGTCGTTTCGGCTGGGCGAATTCAAGCTATCGTCCGGCGGCACGAGCGACTACTACATCGATTGCCGCACCACTACGCTCGATGCGCGCGGCGCGCAGCTGGTGGGTCAAGTCTTCTTCGATGAAATCCAGGCGCAAGGTTGGCAGGCCGACGCCATTGGCGGATTGACCATGGGCGCGGACCCTATCGTTGTAGCGGTCGCCGTCACAAGTGGAACGCTGAACGGATTTTTGGTGCGCAAAGCGGAGAAGCAGCATGGCACCGGACGCCGCATCGAAGGCTTCGGCGAAAAAGGTGCGCGGGTGGTAATCGTGGACGACGTTTGCACCACCGGCTCCTCCACCGTGCAAGCGATCGAGGCGGCGCGCGAATTTGGATTCGAAGTGGTGGGCGCGATGTGCCTGGTGGAACGCGAGGACGCGCAGGGCCGTCCGAATGTAGAAAAGGCTGCCGCTCCGGCAAAGTTTATTTCGATTTTTACAGCGAACGACGTGCGGCAAGAACACGTAAAGAACCACTGACCGAGAACTTTCCCCAAATCCAATGACGCAAAATTCAGCCCTTCAAAATTCGCTCATTCAAACCCTGGAGTGGACCGACCGCGGCGTCGTCTTTATCGACCAGACCAAGCTCCCCACCGAAGAAGTTTATGTGACCTGCACCACCTACCAGCAGGTAGCCGACGTCATCCGCAATATGGTGGTGCGCGGAGCGCCGGCGATTGGTGTGGCCGCCGCCATGGGCATCGCGCTCGGCGTTCAAAACTCTAAAGCTGAAAACGGAGCAGATCTCAAAAAAGATTTCGATCAGATTTGCGAAGTCATCGGCCAAACGCGGCCGACGGCAGTGAATTTATTCTGGGCGATCCGCCGGATGGGCGAGAAATTTGAAGCGCTCCGAGTGCGTCCCATTCCGCAGATCAAGCAGTCGCTGATCGAAGAAGCACAGCGCATGCACGCGGAAGACATCGCGGCGAACCAGGCGATGGGACGGCACGGCGCGACGCTGATGCCATCGAGCGGTGGCGTACTCACGCATTGCAACGCCGGGGCCCTGGCTACCGCCGGATACGGCACAGCGCTCGGCGTGATTCGCGCGGCGGTCGAAGCTGGCAAAAAGATTCACGTTTATGCGGATGAGACGCGTCCTTTTCTCCAGGGATCGCGCCTCACGGCCTGGGAGCTGATGAAAGACGGCATTCCCACCACCGTCATCTCCGACAATATGGCGGGAGTGATGATGCAGCAAGGCAAGATCGGCGCGATCGTCGTCGGCGCCGATCGCATCGCTGCCAACGGCGATGTCGCCAACAAAGTCGGCACTTACACAGTCGCGATTCTTGCCAAAGAGCACGGAATTCCGTTTTATGTGGCCGCTCCGATTTCTACCGTCGATCTGGAAACGCCCGACGGCAGCAAGATTCCCATCGAGCAGCGCAACGCCAAAGAAGTTACCCACATTGGCGGCCGGCAAATGACTCCCGATGGAGTGGGGATTGAGAATCCCGCATTCGATGTAACTCCGGCGAAGTATGTGGCCGCAATTATTACCGAGCGCGGGATTGCGCGGGCGCCGTATGGGGAGTCGCTGCGGGATTTGGCGGGGCGAGGTTAGAAAAGCTCTTCGATGAGTCGCTAGGTCGCGGAGCGTTAATCCACCCCACCCAGCTGAACCACCGGAGACTCCACCCGGCAACAGACGCCATAGCTCCGCCAAAGTCGAAACCAGGGGCTGTTCGCGAGCATTTCGTCGTGCCGCCGATTCAAAGCCGCGAGGTCAGCCGCGTTCAGCGGCCTGATGTCCGGAGTCTCGAACATTTCCTCTAGCTGTTCGATGTCGTTAATAGTGCGTTCAACGTCCATTCCGTCCTAATATCCAACATGCGCATGGCAATCGTCAAATGGGCCGCACTTGCGGTGGCGTTTGAGGCGATCCTCAACTACTGTCAAGTTGCGGGCTACCTGGGGCTTCGCGCTACACTCATTCCTTGCACGAGCAAGCACTTATCGCGGCATTCGTGAAGCGCGGCAAACGCGAGCGCTACCGGGAAATTCTCTCCAACCCGCGTCTGCGCCGTAAGTTCACCGACCAACTTGCCCACTTCGCAGACTTCGATCCTAAGTATCGCCTTCCCTTTGCCAGCAACAAACTTTTCGTTGACAACATCGCTCGCGAGCTGCAGAAACGCCACTCTCGCAACATCGTCTTCGCAATCTCCGAAGACCCTTCGCTTGACCAGAGAGAACTCCCCCTCGTCGAAGCTCTCAAGCAGATCGTCGGACGTGGGATGGGTACCGTCCTGTCCTGTATTCCCGGGCTCCTCGCTTTCGTCGAGACAGAAGACGAGCGCTTCATTCTTGAGCGTCATGATGCGTTGGAAAAATGCGAATATGTCCGCTTCGTCATCGGCCGCAAAGACGAGGATAGTAATGTCGAGCAGGGCATCTTTCAGGCAGCCGCGCAGGCGCTGGAGTGGCAAAACATCACGGGCTCCGACGCCGACGAACTCAACGAACTGCGAGCATGGTTCAGCGATAACCTGGAAAAGCCAACTTCCTTTGGGCGCGACAAACTTCGCCTCGGCATCTGTTGGTTCAAGACCGGCGCCACCGAGCACATCTCCCGCATCTGGGAGATGGTTCGCATCCTCGAGCGCAACGGCATCTACGTGAAGAAAATCAGAACTGACAAACCCGGCTACGTGATCTACGAAGACGAATGGCAACTCGTCGCAGAACCCTTCCGCAAAGGCACGATGCCGAGAAAATAGGCTTCCCCGGCGCTAATTCTAAAACTCGTGATAAAGCGAGTCTCGATTCCTAAGATACTACTAGGCCTCGAATCGGTTGGGTCGTCGTCACGCGGTGCAGGAACGCGTCGATGTGAAATGGAAATGTTAAGTCAGCTGCGGAAACCGCCAGGCCTCTGTCGAGATGTTGTTCGCCGCCTCAGCGAGCACAGCATTAACAGATCAAGGGCATGTTCGTACTCAAAGATGTGGTTAACACCCTTTTCCGTCGCGAGTTGGAAATGCGCGTTTTCCGCGTTTGCGGAGCCGTAACGGACGCCGTGTCGATACGACTCGACATCCTGAAAGTAGAGATGGCCCTCCAGATCCTCGGGATTGAGTCTTCTGCCTGCGAAAACCCACGTTTCCATGATCGGAATCAGCATGTCCTCATCAGCAAACTGGACCGAGAAATAGACGCTCCCTTCCGCGAGCAGATTTGCTGTCACGGGTTCGGCGTAGGGTTTTAATTCGCGCTCGTCAAATTTCATTTCAAAAGTATAAAGTGAGGGCACCCGCGATATTTCAACAAGTCAGCGGCGGATCACTCTTCGTCATGTTTCCCGTGGCCAGTGAATTCCAGCAGAGTCTTTTAACATGCTTGCCGATATGCCGCCTATGCGCAGCGGAATTTGTAAATCATTCCCCATCGTGAATATCACGTATTCGCCAAATATCCATCGTTTCTTCCTGCGTACCTTGATCTCCCTCCAAGGTACAAACAGTGGAGGGTGCATGAAGCGAAAAACAAACAAGATGGAAAGATATAGTCCATCACCGTTGGCTCCGAGCGTCAGACAATTCCCGTAGTGGGCGAGCCATCGCATTTGGCCACTCCGCAGCCCGTGGGAAACTCCATCGAACGGGCCAACGAGTTTAAACTTCCTGGACAACTGGAACCAACCACCCACGAAACTAATAATCGTAGTGATGAAGCACCACAAGCTAACGAAATAGGTGGAGAAGATCACAGCACTCCAACCGGGATGGCTGTTGAGAAAATCTTGGGCGTTCATTAGGTTGGGCTCGTCCGATTCTGTCGAGGAGCCAAAATCGGCTCCCAAAATTCGGGTCGCAAGTCAACTATTCAAGTCAGGGCGTTTTGCACTCTGAGGATTGTACTTGCTCGGGGAATTCGCACACAACCCTGCCGTGTCCGCTGCAGTTGGGGAAACGTCCAGAAGCCGCGCTCAGCGCCGATTTGAACCCGGAATCGGAAATCCTAATTGACACCCAGGCCTATAATTAATCTTAGGGCCAATCGTGAGGATGGCTTCCGGCGCACTGGCAAGATTCTCGTCCCGCGACCAGAAATCGCTTGGCTGAGATCGCTCTTTGTTTTCAATGTGATACGATGACTTTTCAGTAAGTCGTTTATAACACGTACTTTACAGGGATGGTTACCGTAAACCATTGATTCTAAACACCATCAACACGGCAATGTTCAGGTAACCGCTTTAGAACGCGTACTTTACAAGCGTCCCTTTAGAATGAATACTTTGAACAAAAATGGGTGGGGGGGGGTACCCAGGTCCGAACCATTCCGGCCGAAATCCCGAAATGGTCGCCCCCAAAGTCCAGCCTGAGAAATTCGATCCAATCGAATTTTTCGTCCAGCATTCCAGCCGCTGACAACAGTCGCCAAGAACTTCATGCGCATCATCATCGCGGGCGGCGGGACGGGCGGGCATGTTATTCCGGCACTGGCCATTGCGCAGCAACTCAAGAAACAATTCGGCGCCGAAATTCTTTTTATCGGCACCGCTCGCGGAATCGAAACGCGGCTCGTGCCGCAAGCAGGCTTTCCTCTCCAACTGATTCAGGTTGGCGCGTTGAAGAATGTCAGCCTGATGACGCGAGCGAAAACCATGTTTGACTTGCCGCGCGCGATCTCGGCCTGTTCGCGAATGCTGACCGAGTTCGATCCCGAAGTCGTGATTGGCGTTGGAGGTTATGCCTCCGGTCCGGCCATGGTGGCGGCGTTGCGAAGACGGTTGCCGACGCTGGCTTTTGAGCCAAATGTCGTCCCTGGATTTGCTAATCGGATGATCGCTCGCTGGGTTTCGGCGGCGGCAGTGCACTTTGAAGAGACTTGCCAGTATTTTCCGCACTGCCGCGTAACGGGAGTTCCGGTGCGCGGAGCTTTTTTTTCGATCGCTCCGAAGGTTAGCGGCGCGCCCACGCTGCTGGTGTTCGGAGGCAGTCAAGGCGCGCGCGCCATCAATAACGCGATGATCGAATCGCTGCCCGGATTGCGCGCGAACATACCGGGAATTCACATTATTCATCAAACCGGCGAACGCGATTATGACCGCGTGCTGGCCGCTTATCAGCAATCGGGAATCTCGGGCGAAGTCCACAAGTTTATCGACGATATGCCGACAACGTTTGCGCGCGCCGATCTACTGGTCTGCCGGTCGGGAGCGAGCACCGTGGGCGAGATAACCGCTGCTGCGAAGCCGGCGATTTTCGTGCCGTTTCCGGCGGCGGCTGACGACCATCAGAATGTGAACGCTCGAGCGCTGGAACGGGCGGGCGCGGCCGTGGTAGTGGAAGAGAGCAATCTGGGCGCGGCTTATCTGGTGGAAACGGTTGGAACGCTGATTGCGGATGCTCCTCGTTTGCGGAGCATGGGAGACGCGGCGAGAGCGTTGGCGCATCCCAAGGCGGTGGAAGAAATTGCAGAGATGGTGGAGAAACTGGCGCGCGTGGAATGAGCGGAATGAAGCGTTGGCGAACGGTGCACTCTGACGTGCAGTCTGACGACGCGAGCCATTGCATCCTGCCTTCGCATCGCACAGTATGATGATTCGGGATTAGGTTCGCATGTTCGCCAAGATACAACGCATTCATTTCGTGGGCATAGGCGGAATCGGCATGAGTGGGATTGCCGAGGTGCTGCTGAATCTCGGCTACCAGATTTCCGGCTCGGACCTGAAGAACTCCTCAGTCACGCAGCGTCTGGCAGGCCTCGGCGCGCAGACTTTCGAAGGCCACATCGCTTCGAACATCACGGGCGCGGATGTTGTGGTCACCAGCTCCGCGATCTCGGTAGAAAATCCGGAAGTTGTCGAAGCACGGCATCAGCACATCCCAGTGATTCAGCGGGCGGAGATGCTGGCTGAACTCATGCGGCTGAAGTACGGCATCGCGATCGCCGGGATGCATGGCAAGACGACTACGACGTCGATGGTAGCGGCGGTGCTGGCGGCGGGTGGGCTTGATCCGACGGTCGTAGTCGGAGGGCGCGTCGACGCGATGGGATCGAATGCGCGTCTCGGCAAGTCACAATATCTGGTGGCGGAAGCGGATGAGAGCGACCGGTCTTTCTTGAAGCTCTCGCCGATTCTTTCGGTGGTCACGAATATCGATCGCGAGCATATGGATTGCTATCGCGATATGCGCGATGTCCGGCGAACGTTTCTGGAGTTCATGGAGCGCGTTCCGTTTTACGGCATGGTTGTGGGTTGCAACGACGATGAAGCGTTGCGGCGGTTGCTGCCGCGGGTGCATCGGCGGGTCACGACGTATGGGACCACGAAAGGCTCGGACTTTCTGATCCGGTCGGGATCGTTGTCGGCTGGAGTGGAACATGGTCCGCTGGTGCGGTTTGAGGTTGCATATAAGGAGAAGGACTTGGGTGAGTTCACGTTGCACGTTCCGGGAACCCACAATGTCCTGAACGCTACGGCGGCGATTGCGGTGGGCACGGCGCTGGATATTCCGGCGGACCAGATACGCGCGGGGCTGGATGAGTTTCGCGGAGTGGACCGGCGTTTTCAGCTCAAAGGGAACGCGGGCGGCGTCAGCGTGATCGATGATTACGGGCATCATCCGACGGAGATTCGGGCGACCTTGGCGGCTGCCCGGCAATGTGGATTTGGCCGGGTGCACGTGATCTTTCAGCCGCATCGATTTACCCGGACTCGCGACCTGATGGACGACTTTGCTAATGCGTTTGCCGACGCGGACACCCTCTGCCTGCTGGATATTTATCCGGCGAACGAGAAGCCGATCGAGGGGATTACGGCGGAAGCTCTGGTGAAGCGCATTGCCGCAGCTGAGAATGTGAGTGTCACGCATGCTGGGTCTTTCGCGGATGCGGTTGGAATGGTCTCTGCGCTGGCCAAGCCCGGCGATATGGTGTTGACGCTGGGAGCTGGAAGCGTTTCCCAACTCGGGAGCATGATTTTGAAGAAGCTTCAGCCCCAACGAACCCCTCAACAAGACAGTTTTGCTCGTTGACCTTTTTTAACGCTGCTCGTCCAATGTGCATACGGTGAGGACCATCCCCATGGACACAAATAAAGCCGCTTATTGGATCGCAGTGGGAGTGCTGGCGCTGGGTTTGAACAGCGAATACCGACAGGGACATTTTCCAGCATTGCACCAGGCTGTGGACCGCGCCGGGGCAACGATATGTCGCCTTTCGACACGAGCGGAGCAGACAGTAGCCTTTGCTCGCTTGATGACCACTCGCAAGGATCTGGCGGCAAGTCGTTTGCTGGCATCGGCGGACCAGGATTTTTCAGATCGGGCTGAGATGGCTCGGGAAGAAGCGGAGCAGATTCGCGAGACAGTGCGCGAACAGGTTGGAGATGAGATTCGGGCGCGGGCGGAAGTGATGCGTGCGCAGGCCGAAGTACAGCGCGCGCGGATCGAACAACTGCGGTTTGAGACGCGGGATCAGTTCCGGCTGGCAAATACGACCCGCCGACACACGGTGTTTGTTTGTCCGAAGACAGGTACGCGGATCGCTGTCAGCTTGGATGGGGATGGCGCGGACGTTTCGACCGAAGTTGAGGACTCGAATACGTTCTAGGGTTTTTTATATGTGGAGACAGCCGACTTGTCTCTGCTGACAAATTTTCTCTCGATACATTCTCTCGATATTCGCTTCCGAACCAATTTCGCACTGTCTCTATCCGCGAAAACCAGTTATATTTATTTTGCTCAGCGGTTTTCTGTCGACAATTGACTCGAGAGAGTGGCGCGGAAATCAAGTTCCAGCGCAGTCCAGGAAGAGTTGTATCCGCTTCCCGGAGCTGATGACGAACGCGACGTTCGTGGGCACGACAGCCATGGGCGCGAGCCGTTCGATGATGCGCGCCTTGTCGACCTTGAAGCTGAGCAGGAATCCCCCTTTCTACGCGGGCAAAAGCGAGTTTCGGTCCGCCGCGGATCGCTCCCGAAAAAAACTGCCAATCGATTGATGTGGGTAGGTGTCGCACTGGTCGCACTGGCGATCCTCGGCGCTGCCGGACTTGGTCTCTACAGTTATGGCGAGCACTCGTGGCGATTTCGCGTCGATTCCAGCGATCAGATTGAAGTAACGGGTGCGGAGCATGTTCCGCACGCGCAGATCATGGAAGTCATGGGCGGCGATATTGGCCGCAACATTTTCTTCGTCCCGCTCGGCCAGCGCAAACAACAACTGGAACAGATTCCGTGGGTGGAATCGGCGAGCGTGATGCGGTTTGTGCCGAACCGGTTGCGGATTGAGATTCACGAACGGACGCCGGTCGCATTCGCGCGCATCGGTTCGCATATTTCGCTGATCGATGCGGGCGGCACGCTGATGGAAGTGGCTCCCGGTGCGAGCAGTAAGCGCAAATATTCGTTTCCGGTAATTGCGGGAATGAATTCGGGCGAGCCGCTATCGACTCGCGCGGCGCGGATGAAAAATTACAACGCGCTGGTCCGTGACCTGGATGCGAGCGGCGCACATTACTCTTCGGAACTCAGCGAAGTGGACCTGGGCGATCCTGAAGATGTGAAGGTGCTGGTCGCCGATGCGAATGGCGAAGTGCTGGTGCACTTGGGATCGGGAAATTACTTGCAGCGTTATAAGACCTACGTGACGCATGTGCAGCAGTGGCGGCAACAGTTCGACAAACTGGAGTCGGTAGATCTTCGTTACGACGGGCAGATCATTGTGAACCCCGATCTGAGTGGCCTGCCGCGGCGAGTGGCGATGACTCCGGCGGCGGCGAAAGCGGCGATGGCGGCTGGCGTCAAGCCGGCGGCGATTGTGAGCTACGAAAAATATGTGACGCATCCAGCGCCGCTGGTTCCGGCTAAAAAGGAAGTTAAGCCCAAAGGGAAATCTGCAACGAAGCCTGCGGCGCATGCTTTGGGTAAGCCGTCTGCTGCCGCGTTCGAGCGCCGCTAAGCCTGCGAATGTGAAAGCTCACGCGAAAGCAGCCTTGATTAAGCCAGCGCCGATTAAACCGGCGCCGGTTAAGACTGTTCCAGCCAGGGCGACCGCGACGAACCAAGTCGCTCCGAAGCCGCAGGGGGTGTCGACGACGGCTTTGGCTGCAGCGCCGAAAGACGCCGGAACCGTACGTTCAACATCGAATACATCGGCAGCGCCTGCACCGAGTGCGCCTCCGGTTGCGGTGACGACGGGAGCGAAGAAACCGAGCGCCGGGATTCCGAAGGGGACGTCGCCGAACTGAAAATTATTTTTTTGAATTTATGCCTAATCATCAGCCTAATTTTATTACCGCGATTGACGTAGGAAGCGCCAAGACTTCCGTGCTGGTGGCCGAGATCAGCGAGAACGGGTTGCGCTATCGGGGCCACGGCATCAGCGAATCGCGAGGCCTGCGCAAGGGCGTCATCACCGAACTCGACAAGGCTGTCGGGTGTATTCAGAAAGCAGTGGAGCATGCGGAGGACGTTGCAGGGATTCCGATTGAACATGCACTGATTGGGATTGCGGGCGCGCACATACGCGGGATGAATAGCCACGGCGGCATCACGTTTGGCACGCGGGCGCGGGAAATTGGCCGCGACGAAATCCGCCAGGCGGTGGATAAGGCTCGCACCGTGCCCTTGCCGAGCGATCGCGAGATTTTGCATTTGCTGCCGCAAGAATTCATTCTTGACGATCAGCCGGGCGTGCAGGATCCGACGGGGATGATGGCTTCCCGGCTGGAAGTGCGGGTGCACATTGTGACGGCTTCATCGAGTGCGACGCAGAATCTCGTGACGGCGGTGAACCGGGCTGGGGTTCACGTGGACGACACGATTTTCGAGCCGCTGGCTTGCGCGGATTCGGTGCTGCGGTCAGATGAGCGTGAACTTGGCGTCTGTCTGGTCGATCTGGGCGCTGGATCGTGCGACCTGATTGTTTTTCAGCAGGGGGCAGTCGCGCACACGGCGGTGATTCCGATTGGCGGCGATCACTTTACCAGCGATCTTTCGGTGGGCATGTGTACGGGACTAGCGGATGCGGAAACGCTGAAGAAAAATTTCGGCAACGCGGTCCCAACACTGATTCCTGAAGGGAATGAAGTGGAAGTGCCGTCAGTGGGAGACCGGCCGTCGCGCATGATGCCGCAGCGTATGGCGGGCGAGATTCTGGGTCCGCGGGCGCATGAGCTTTTTGAGTTGCTGCGCGACAACCTGCGCCACGCCGGCGTTTTGGAGCACTGCATCGCGGGAATAGTGCTGAGCGGAGGAGCCTCGCGGCTTCCGGGGATTCTTGATGTGGCGGAATCGATGTTGCGGAAGGCCGCCCGTCTGGCTTGGCCGACGCCGATGGCGAAGATGCCGTCATTTTTTGCAGAGCCGGAGTTCGCGACGGTGTTGGGAATGGTTTATTACGGGCATCGGGCGCGGCTGGCGCGCGGGCTGCAGGAGCCAGGGTTTGGGTCGCGTATGAAGGCGCTGTTTGCGCGTAAGGGCGCGTAGGGCAGTTGGGCGGGACAGTGACCGATTTTATTTTTAATTTGAGGTGAGGTTATGACGGAAGACAGCGGACTCCGAATTTGTTTCAACGAAGAAGCTCACAACGATGCCCGTATCAAGGTGATTGGGGTTGGCGGCGGCGGGAATAACGCGGTCAATCGCATGATCGATTCGGGCATGGAGCATATTGAATTTATTGTCGCGAACACCGACTTGCAGGCGCTGCGGATGTCGCGCGCGGCGACGAAGATTCAGCTCGGGGTGAAGCTGACCAATGGGCTTGGCGCCGGGGCTAATCCTGAGATTGGACGCAAGGGTGCGCTGGAGGATTCCGACAAAATTATTGAGGCGCTCGAGGGCGCCGATATGGTGTTTGTCACGGCGGGACTTGGCGGCGGAACGGGAACGGGAGCGGCTCCGATTATCGCTTCGCTGGCCAGTGAAATGGGGGCGCTCACGGTTGCGGTGGTGACGAAGCCTTTTGCATTTGAGGGCAAACGGCGGATGCAGCAAGCGGAGCGGGGCATTGCTGAATTGATGGAGTCGGTCGACACTACGATCGTGATCCCTAATGAAAAATTGCTGGCGGTTGCCGAGAATGCCGGCTTCTTCGAGTCTTTTCGCATTGCGGACGACATTCTTCGACAAGGTGTGCAGGGAATTTCGGACATCATTACGATTCCGGGCATCATCAACCGCGACTTTGCCGACGTCAAGGCGATCATGGCAGGGATGGGTTATGCGGTGATGGGCACAGCGACGGCGTCGGGCGAGCATCGGACGGTGGAGGCGGCGCAGCGGGCGATTGCTTCTCCGTTGCTGGAAGCGGGCGCGATCGATGGAGCTCGCGGCATTCTGATCAATATCACGGGCTCGAATTCGCTGAAGCTGGCCGAAGTGCAGCAGGCTTGCACCATTATTCAAGGCGCGGCGCATGAAGATGCCAACATTATTTTTGGCGCGGTGATGGACGAGAAGATGAAAGATGCGGTGAAGATCACGGTGATCGCGACTGGGTTCAGAGAGTCGGAGATGCGGCGTCCAAGGCTGCATGAAAGTTACGACCCGGTGATCGTGTCTCGCGAATCGCGACATGTATCGCAGCATGTGTCGCGAAGAGATCACTTCGATGATCCTGCGCCAATTGCCGAACCAGAGCCGGTTTTCGAGCCGGAGCCGTCTTTTGAGCCCGAGGCTTCACCAGTGGCGTTCCAGGAGTCGACGGCCAGCACTTCCCATTCAGCGGGGGTGATTTCGATGGATGCTATGCGGTCGGTTCCGACTTATGAGGTGGAGGATCTTGACGTACCGGCATTTCTTCGGAAGCGCAACGAAGTGATGTAGGTTGCTGCTGTTCGCGGGTCGGGAGAGGGGGTTGTCCCGGTCTCTGGAGCGGACGCCGAAATGGTGTCCAGTCGTGTTTGCCGCCGACATCCCGTTGTGCTAACTTTCTCTGGTCCATTGGAAGCCGCAACGCGGTTTTCTCCCACCTCGTCCGTTTCTAAATTCCTCAGGAGGAAAACCATGGCAGATCTAAATCAATTACGTCAAAAATACCAGCCTGTACTCGACGTCATACAGAAAGAAGGAGCTCGCGTCGAGGGACTCGCCCTGAATGGCGACAAACTTCATCTCAGCGTGGTTGCCGATTCGGAAGCCAGCAAAAATCGTATTTGGGATGCGATCAAAGCGGTTGACCCTACGTTCGCCGATCTGGATCACGATATCCAGGTGGATGCGAGCGCGGAGAAGACCTACACGGTGCAGCCGGGAGACAATCTCTCCAAGATCAGCAAACATTTTTATGGAGATGCGAACAAGTACGGGAAGATTGCACAGGCGAATAACCTGGCCGATCCCGACAAGATAAAGGCGGGGATGGAGTTGAAAATTCCTGCTGCCTAGGTTTTTTGGGTTGGAGATTTTTAGCAAAAGAGGGAAGCGCGCAGCTTCCCTCTTTTTTATTGCCGCTTATTTGGGCTTCATTTCTGAGTGGCGATCCATTCGTTGATTTTTGTGTCCAGCAAATCGAGAGGCAGCGGGCCTTGATCGAGCACGGCGTCGTGGAAGGCGCGGATGTCGAACTTTGCTCCCAGTTCTTTTTGGGCGCGGGCTCGCAGTTCGAGAATCTTGGTTTGTCCCATTTTGTAGGAAAGCGCTTGCGCCGGCCACGCGATGTAGCGATCGACTTCGGTGTTGATGTTCTCGTCGTCCATGGCGGTGTGGTCATGGAAGTAATCGACCATTTGCTGGCGGGTCCAGTGCTGGGAGTGGACACCGGTGTCGACTACCCAGCGGACGGCGCGCCACATTTCATTCTGCAAGCGGCCGTATTCGCTGTAGGGATCCTGGTAAAAGCCGACTTCTTTGCCCAGTCGTTCGGAATAGAAAGCCCAGCCTTCGGTGAACGCGTTCAGGTCGAGATTGAATTTGCGAAACGACGGAAGGCCTGTGAGTTCTTGCGCTATGGAAAATTGCAGGTGATGTCCGGGGACACCTTCGTGGTATCCGATCGCTTCGACGTTGAGCAGCAGCCGTTTTTCAGGAGCGTATTCGTTGACGTTGATGCGGCCCGGGCGGGAGCCGTCTCCGGCGCCAGCTGAGTAATCGGCGGGTGGCGCGGAGGCGGCGCGGAACGACTCCATCTCGACGACATCGAGTTTGTTCTTGGGCAAGCGTCCGAAGAGCTGGGGTAGCTTGGTGTACATCTGGTCGCGATATTTGGTGTAGAGGTCGAAGAGTTGCTGGCCAGATTTGGCGTGGAGTGAGGGATCCTGTTTGATGTGATCGTTGAACGATTTCAGATCGCTGAAGCCCTGGGCTTTGGCCAGGACGATCATCTGGGTTTCGATTTCAGCGACGCTCTTCAGACCGAGCTGATGAATCTGGTCGGGCGTCAGATCGGTGGTTGTCTGATGGCGGACGGCGAAGCGATAGCGCGCTTCTCCGTCGGGCAAAGCCCACACGCCGGGATCGAGGCGGCCGTGAGGCGCGTAGTCTTCACGAACGAATTTCGCGAATTTGGCATAGGCGGGCGCGACTTCGTTCTTTACCGCGGCCTCAATCCCATCGGTGAGCTTCTTTTGGCTGGCTGCGGGAATCGAGCTGGGAAACTTGCGCAGCGGCGCGGTGAAGGGACTTTTGTCGAGCGAGTCGTCGGCGATTTGCTGCGCCTGGACTGAGACTTTTTCCAGCAGATATTTCGGGGGCATGCGGTGGTCGCGGACTCCGTCGCGCATGTGTCCCATGCCTTGGTCGAGCGCTTGCGGTATCTGGTGCAGGCGGGAGAGATAGTCTTCGTAATCTTTCACGTTGCGGAAGGGCGAGTCGAAGGCCATGGATGCGTATCCGAGATGAATGCCGCCGAATTGGGTGGCAGGCATTTCCCAATCTTTGAATTGAGCGCCGTCCAGGGATTCTTGCAGGCTGCGCAGCATGAGGGCGCGGTTTAGCTTCTCCTGCTCGGGAAATCCGGTGACGTCGATGGCATCGAAGCGGGCGAGCGCCTGGCGAGTGTGCTCGAGGTCGTCGGCGATGGCTTTGTCGGAAAAATCGCTCAGGCGATCGTTGTAACGGTCGTCTCCAACCTGGGTGGCGAGTTCTGGCTGAGTGCGGAGGGTATATTCCCACTCGTCGGCGAGCAGGCGATTGAGTTCGGCGCGGCGAGACTCGAGAGATTGTGCGGTGGCGTGCGCGAAGAGATGGAAGAAGAAGGTTAGAAATAGTGAAACGACCACGGGCAACGTTCGCAAGATGCGGACCTCCGCGCGCAGTGATTGGACTGCGCCGTCAAAAAATATCATACGACTGGCTACCGCGAGCGGCGGCGGGCGAGTTGGTGCGGCGAGTTGCAGCGCTGGGAAATTCGACGTCCTCGTGATCGATCGTAATAACCTCGACCATGTGCAAAGTGCTGCGGTAACCGCAGGGTACGCGTAACAACCTCGGCTATTACCAAGGTGCCTGTCCTGCCAAGTCAAACTGGGACTAAATGCAAGGTGCTCATATAGTTATCTACCGGATTCGGCTTTGCGGAGGTTTTCACTTTAAGATTGCGCGTGGGCGCGTAAATCGCCTACTATCGGACAGTTGCGAGAGCCGGCCCCATCCAGGTCGATTTGGCGAGACTCTTGCATCTAATAAATCAGGCCAACGTCAATAAAAACAGCAGATTGGCCGATCAATTACCGGGGATGGTGCAGTGAAGTCAAGGGCCTGTTTTCTTCGTCTCGCATTTGTTTTTGTATTGGCAATGTTGCTGGAAGCGAGTGGCATCGCGGCCAGCGTCAATCCCAGTGCGGTTACTCCACGCAAGAAAACTCACAAAGTTACGGAGACGCAGCATGCGAAAAAACGCATGCGGACGTTGGCGCGCAGCCGCGCTCCGCGGGCGCGTTATGCGAGCACGAGCTCTGCGAGCGCTTCGCCGGCGGGGACGACGGCTCATTTGAGCACGGTTCGGCGGCATCATTATTACGAGCGCTTCCATACCAGTTCGTTTGCTTCCGACATTACCGAAGGCGACGTGACGGCGGGAGAAGATCCTATCGTTCGCCAGGCCGCGATCGACGCTCTCGGCAACATGAACGGCACCGTGGTTGCGATTGAGCCGACCAGCGGACGCGTTCTTGCCATGGTCAATCAGAAACTAGCGCTTTCAAGCGGCGCACAGCCCTGCTCGACGATCAAGCTGTCGGTCGCTCTGGCGGCGTTGAGCGAAGGCGTGATCGATAAAGAAACGGAAGTTGCTCTGGGACGGCGCAGCCGCATGAATCTTACCGAGGCACTCGCGCATTCCAATAACGCATATTTTGAGGCGGTTGGACGCAAGCTGGGATTTGAGAAAGTTCAGTACTACGCTCACCAGTTTGGATTGGGCGAACTGGCTGGTTTTCACATTCCGGGCGAACAGTTGGGAGCTTATCCGGAAACGGAGATTTCGTCGAAGCTGGGCGGGGTTGGCAAGATGTGCTCTTTTGGTGAGGGCATTTCGATGACTCCGCTGCAACTGGGAGCGTTGGTTACTGCGATTTCGAATGGTGGCACGCTTTACTACTTGCAGCATCCCGCGGGTGCGGACGAGGTTGCTAATTTTCAGCCCCGGGTTAAGCGCCATCTTGATATCGAGCCGGTCATTCCGGAACTCAGCGATGGCATGGCTGGGGCAGTGGCCTATGGCACGGCGCGCAGCGTGCGTTTGAACTTCAACGAAGAATCGATCTTGGGCAAGACGGGAACGTGTTCACACGCGGGAACGCGCTTTGGATGGTTCGCCTCGTACGCCAACACGGATGTCGGACGCATCGTGACCGTTGTGTTCCTTGAGGGCGGACGCCCTACGTTCGGTCCCAAGGCGGCGGAGATTGCCGGACGCATGTATCGCAATCTTTACGACCATAACTTCTTTGTGGCGGGGACGGCGGCGGGAATCGCTCCGGTGGAGCCCGTGCAGAGGACGAATACCCTGGCGACCCAGCAGTAATATTCGCACCCTCGGGCGGCGACTGCCGTGACCACGGCATCTCCCGTGGTCGTTGCGTCGCCTGATGCTGACTGCCATTAGTCCAGAACGCAGCATCCTACAACCGGCTGTAACTCGACTCCTCCAGTCGTAACTTGCGCCTACGGGCCCGTGCGAATTCTAATCAGACTCAAGGGGAAACTGATTTATGGAGGAGCAAGCTCTTAAGATCGCCGGGCGGATTGCGCATCCTCTAGGGATCGCGATATTCGCCATTGCTTTGGCGGTCATTGCGCTGGTCGTTATGCTGCGCGCAAAAAGGCCGTTCGCTGCGTGGATATTGGCGGCTGTGATCGTGATTGTTGGGCTGCTTCCGGCTGTGGCTTCATGGGTGGTGCAATCGCGGGGCGTTTACAGAGTTCGGCTGGTTGTGCTTCGACCCGATCAATCGCTGGCTGACATTGCCCAGGTGAAATCTTCAAGTAGCAGCGAACTGAAGATGGTCGATGGCGGATGGGAACTTGATATTCCTCCGCAGTCGCGGCCGGCTGAGGGCAAGATAACTTTCTCAGCCACGGTTAAGGATGAATTTCTGAACGGGACATCTACATTGGTTCTGGCGCAGGACTATTATCCTACCGCTAAGCTTCAACTGGTTGCCGACACTTCGGCCAAACTGCATGGGGTTGTGGTGGACGAAGGCCTGGTGGCGGTGGCGGGCGCGAAGGTTTCGATTGATGGCTATCCGGATTTCGTGGTGAGCGACAAAATGGGGAGTTTCGTTCTGCCCGCACACGCAGGCAAGGGACAGACGGTGGAAGTGCGCGCACAGAAGGGACAGCTGGTCGGGCACCAGGCGGTCGAGGCTGGGAAGACGGTTGAGGTTATCGTTAGTCCGGAGTGATCCGAAATCCTGAGCGATCCAATCAACAACTGACAACGACGCTTACCTGTCGTCTTTTGTCGTCCTTGTCGTCCTTCAACGGCCCTCTTTGACTTCGTCTTTGGCTACCACTCCGTCTTTGATGTAGATGATGCGATGGGCGTATTCCGCGATGTCGTGCTCGTGGGTTACGAGGACGATGGTGTTGCCTTCGGAATGCAAGCGATCGAACAGGGCCATGATTTCGTTTCCGGTTTGCGAGTCGAGATTGCCGGTGGGTTCGTCGGCGAGGATGATGGCAGGTTTGTTGACCAGTGCCCGGGCGATGGCGACGCGTTGACGTTGTCCGCCGGAGAGTTCGTTGGGCTTGTGGTTCATGCGCGATTCCATGCCGACTGAGGTGAGTGCGGCCTTGGCACGTTCGGTGCGCTCTTCGGAGGGAATGCCGGCATAAATCAGGGGCAGCTCGACGTTGTGGAGTGACGTGGCGCGGGCCAGCAGATTAAAGGTTTGGAAAACGAAGCCAATTTCCTTGTTGCGAATGCGGGCTAGTTCGTCGTCGTCCAGTTCGCTGACGAGTTGCTGGTTGAGCCAGTATTGTCCCTTGGAGGGCGAGTCGAGACAGCCGATGAGATTCATGAGCGTCGATTTGCCGGATCCGGATGGTCCCATGATGGCGACGTATTCGTTGCGTTGGATGCGGAGGTTGATGCCGCGCAGGGCATGGACCTGCTCGGAGCCCATGTCGTAGGTCTTCCACAGGTCTTCAGTGGCGATCATGTAGGAGTTGGGCGCGGCCCAAGTCGTCGGCTTATCGATTGGCAATACTTCGGCAGTCGCCATTTTGCTCTCCTTATACGGATCGGGCTCGGGCACGCACGCTCCTATGACCGTTCTGTGTTGGACGTTCTAAACGAGAAGAAGTTAGAAACCCGGCCTTGAAAGGCGCTAGCTTTCCTCTTCTTCTTTTTTCGGGGCCGAGTTGTCTATTTTCACACTCGTTCCCGGCTTCAGCGTACGCAAAACTTTATAGCTACCCGTGATTACCTCGTCACCTTCCTGTACGCCCTTGAGTACTTCGATATCGGTGGTGCCGCTGATGCCGGTATCGACGGGAACGAACTCCGCCTTCTTATTGCGGATAACGAATACACCCTGAATTTCTTCTTTTTGCTTCGATGCGTCGGACGGGGCGCTGGTGGCGGCTTGTACGGAGCCTTTGCCGCCATTCTTGTCTTTGGGCACAAGATCGGCCGGCGTGCGCACGGTGAGCGCCTGAATCGGAATGCTCACCACGTTAGTGCGGTTGGCGGTGGTGATCTTGGCGGTCGAAGAAAGTCCGGGGCGGAGGTCAGCGGGCGGATCGGTGAGCGTGACTACGACTTTGAAGTCTTTCGCTTCTTCGCTGGTTGAGGTAGCTTGCGAAGTTGCAACTCCGGTTGAGCGAACGATTGCGTTGTCTCCGATTTCGCTGACCACCCCGTGAAAGACCTTGTGGGGGATGGCGTCGATGGTCACCTCGGCGGGCTGGCCGAGGTGCACGTTGACGATATCGGTTTCGTCCACCTTTACTTCGGAAGTGATCACGGACATGTCGGCCAGCGTCATCAGGGTGCTGCCGGGGGAATTTTGAATTCCGATGACTACCGTCTCGCCTTCACGTACCGGAAGATTCGTAATCACGCCGTCAAAGGGGGCTTCGTAGGTGGTTTTTTGCAACACGTCCGCAACGCGAGTCAGGTTGGCCTCGTTCTGCGTGATGTGCTTGTCCATCGAATCTTTGTTGGCTTTAGCCTGGACCACTTTGGCCTGAGCTTGCGCCAATCCGGCATCGGCTGATTCCCAGGCAGCTTTCTTGACGTCGTAGTCCTGCTTGGCGATTAAGGCGGCTTTGTATAGACCCTGGGCACGTTCCCAATCGAGCTTGGCATGTTCCGCGTCAGATTTGGCACGATTCAGATCGGCGAGCGATGTATTGACTGCGGCATCGGCGGCGTCGGCGTCGGTTTGTGCGGACTGCACGGAGGCACGCGTCGCGTTCACGTCGGCGTTCGATTGCACGTTTTCGAGTTGCGCCAGCAATTGACCTTTGGTTACGCGATCGCCTTCCTTGACGTGCAGCTTGATGATCTTGCCGAAGGCGTTGGCTCCGATGTTCACGTAGGTCTTAGGCTTGATCTCACCGGAAGCGCTGACCACCGAGGCCAGGTTCTGCTTGAGCGCTTTCCCGGTCTGGACCGTGACCAGGTTTTTCCGGCTCTGATAAACCGTCACAGAGACGATGATGACGAGCAGCAGGGCTGCGCCCACCCCGATCAATACTTTCTTCCAGGTCTTCATAAGTAAGTGTTATGACCGTCCTACCCAGCACCGCCATTTCAGCTGACGGTGCTAAGTTAGGGATTTCCTCGTCTCTGGCAGTTTCCGGTTCTGGCAATAGACGGTGAAAGACACCACGGTTGCGCAAGAACAGTTACGTTCAGACGAAGAGGAAAGTTCCCGGGTTTCCGCGAAACAGGTCTTCCCCTGTCGCCCAGACTGAGTGAGGAGGGGAGGTCGGTTGCGCGATTTCATTATATCGTGCCGGAGTCACGGTGAAAGTCGGATCCGGGAAGGGACGGGCGAGTGGCGACCGCGATCGAGGCTGGGAGTGAGGTCGATCGCAAAACGCGGATTCTTAAGGGATTTAGAAGCGGAGGTTAGACCAGAAAATCTTTTTTGGACAGGCCACTTCTTCTTGCCATGATGTATCCAATGAACATAGAATTAGGCAACAGAAGTCTGTCTGTGAGGTAGGCCCCTCTTATGTTGTCCTCAGGTTTTGGAAATCGTTGCTCTGTAGCTGTGCTGGCTGGCGTGATGGCGCTGGGTTTGGCGACCGTCTGCGGCGCTCAGGATATTCCCGTTCCCGATCCGGAACACAATGCGCAGGATCCGGCGCAGGTCAAAGCGAGAGAGGCGCAGGCTGCGGCTGACAAGGCGGCTGACCAGAAGAGCGCGGCTCCGGCTCAGGGAAATGCCCAGCAGGGAAGCCAAGTCGATCCGCTGAAGCGCGCGATCCCAGAAAAGCAGAGAAAAGCCAACGCGAAGGCGCTCAAAATCGAGTTGAGCAAAACCTACCGCAAGTGGCTGGACGAGGATGTGCGCTGGATCATCAGCGATCAAGAACGATCGGCGTTCATGCAACTCTCGAACGATGAAGAGCGCGATCAGTTTATTGAGGCCTTCTGGCAGCGCCGCGATCCCACTCCGGACACGGAAGAGAACGAGTTCAAGGAAGAGCATTACCGGCGCATCGCTTACGCGAACGAACACTTTGCCGCGGGCATCCCGGGGTGGAAGACGGATCGCGGGCGAATTTACATCGTGTTTGGACCGGCTGACGAGATTGAGTCCCATCCTTCGGGCGGCAGCTATGAACGGCCCATGGACGAAGGTGGCGGCGAGACTTCGACCTTCCCATTCGAGCAATGGCGCTATCGCTATCTGGAAGGGATTGGACAGGAAATTATTGTCGAGTTTGTCGATACCTGTATGTGCGGCGACTACCACATGACGCTCGACCGCTCGGAAAAAGACGCTCTAAAATACACGCCGAATGCCGGTCTAACGCTTTACGAGCAGATGGGCATGAGCAGCAAGGCCAGCCGCTTTTCTCAAGGCGGGTTAGAGCAACTTGGCCAATCGCCCTTCACCAACGATTTGCAGACCAAGGAATTCGACCGGCTGGAGACTTTCGCAAAATTACAGGCGGCTCCGGCAGTGAAGTTCAAGGATCTGGAAGAAGTAGTCAGCCACAAAATCAGCGTCAATCTGATGCCGTTTGATGTGCGCGTGGACTTCGTGAAGGTGACCGGCGACACGGTGCTAGTTCCGGTGACGGTGCAGATCAAGAACCGCGATATAACTTTCCAGAATAAAGATGGCGTAGAACGCGGTACGGCGAATATCTTCATGCGCGTAACTACGCTGACCGGCAAGATCGTGCAGACGGCGGAAGATCCGGTGCAAATTGATATCCCGATGGAACTGCTTCCCAAGATGGCGGAAAACTCTTCCGTTTACTGGAAGGCGATTCCACTGAAGATCAGTCAGAACCGTTATCGTCTGGATGTTGTGGTGAAGGACGTGAACGGGGACCGCACGGGGAGCTGGGAAAAGGCGATCGTGATTCCGGATTTCAGCGAGGATAAGCTAAGCAGTTCGAGCCTCATTATTGCGGACCAAATGGAACCGGTGCCAACCAAGAGCGTAGGCACGGGTAATTTCGTGATCGGTTCGATGAAGGTGCGGCCTCGAGTGGCACCGTCCGATGGCAAGCCAATTTCGTTTAAGCGCAACCAGAAGTTGAATTTCTGGATGCAGGTTTACAACCTCAGCGTGGACGAGAAGACCCACAAACCTTCGGCCACTTTCGAGTACAATGTCACGGACTCGAATAACAAGGCTGTGATCCATACCGTAGAGTCGACCGAGACGATGGGAAATGTCGGCGACCAGGTGACGTTGCAGAAGACTCTTGCCGCGGCGAATCTGCCGGCGGGGCTGTACAAGATTGAGATTAGAGTGAACGACAACCTTTCCAAGCAGACAGTTGGCCCGACGGCGACTTTCGCCGTGGAGTAAGCTGTTGCATGGTTTTCCAGGGGTGATGGGCGAGATGTTGCGAAAGCTCGGGTTCCTCGTAGTTGCAGCCGCCCTGGTCACGAGCATGGCTCTTCCGGCGTGGTGCGGGAGCAGCTCGGGCGTGATCTCGGGATACGTTCGCGATGGCGGTGGCGCGCCCCAGATGGGCGCTGCGGTGGAAATTCTCGGGTCGACGCTGGGTTCGGCTGCGGAAGTATTGAAGGTCTTTACCGATGACCGTGGCTTTTACACGGTCGCGAGTCTTCTCCCCGGAACTTACAGTATTAAGGTTAGCGCGCCTTCGTTCCTTCCTACACTGCGCGAAAAAATCGGCGTACGCGCGGGCGCGAAGATGATGGTCAACATCACGTTGACCACTTTATTTGAGGCTATCCAGCTCGTTCCCCAAAGAAATCAAGCGGACGATGACGACTGGAAGTGGACGCTGCGTTCGGTCGCGAACCGGCCGATTCTGCGCATGCTGGAGGATGGGACCACAGTTGTCGCGCAGACAGGGGAGTCCTCCTCGGATCACGATTTAAAGGGCGCGGTAACTTTTCTGGCGGGGTCGCCGGGGCAAGGGTTTGGCAGTGCAGCGGATATGAACGCTGGCTTTGACGTGGAGCGTTCGCTGCTGACGAGTGGAACTTTGCGTCTTACGGGGAATGTGGGCTACGGGTCTGACGGACAAGGCGCCCCCGCTGGAGTTCTGCGGACCACCTACACCAATCGATTCAATGGAATGTTCGAGCCATCGGTAGCGATCACGGCTCTGCGGCTGAATTCTCCCGATGCGAACTCGATGCCGGGCGCGTCGCTGCAGGCGCTTTCGATGACCAGTTCCGATCGCGTGGTGCTGGGCAACCTGCTGGAGATGAAGGTTGGCAGCGAACTGCAAACCATTCAATTCATGGGGCGTGTCAACGCCTTCAAGCCATTCGCATCGGCTGATCTTCACCTGACGCCGAACACGGTGGTCGAGTACCAGTACGCGAGTTCGGTTCCGAGTATGGGGCTGGCTCAGCGTCTGGGCGATGAGCGCATCGAATCTGCCTCGGCGGACCTGAGTGAAACTGCTCCGCGCATGAGCATCACCGGATTTATGCCAGCAGTTGAACGAGGGCATCATCAGGAAGTGTCGGTTTCACAGCGCGTCGGCAAGAACAGCATGCAGGTAGCGTTCTATACCGACAGCATTGCCGATCCGGTGCTGACGGGTGTGGGAGAAGTGACGGCCGAGTCGGGCGAAGTGCTCCCGGATTATTACTCCGGCACGTTCAGCTACCAGGGAAATGATTATTCGTCGCGCGGGATGCGAGTGGTGCTGCAGAGGAAGTTGATCTCTGATCTGACGGCAACGTTGGATTACGCCTATGGCGGAGTGCTGGACCTGGCGCGCCCCGATGTGCAGTTGCAGGATGCGCGGGAGTGGATTCATGCCGAGCGGCGCCAGGCAGTGGCGGCGAAGTTCAGCGGGACGGTGCCGAAGGCGAAGACTCGTTGGATCGCCTCTTATCGTTACACGGCTGCCCATACGTTGACGTCGGTGGATGAGTTCAATACGTCGGCGGGGCAATCTGATCCTTATTTGAATGTAGGCATTCGGCAACCCCTACCCGGAAGCTTCCTGTCGGGACACGTGGACGTTCTGCTTGATCTGCGCAATCTTCTGGCGCAGGGCTATGTGCCGGTGGTGGGACAGGACGGACACACAGTGTATCTCGTGCAATCGGCGCGAGCGGTGCGCGGCGGCGTGGCGTTTAACTTCTGAGTCTGTCTTTCGAGTCTGAGTTCTGTTTTCACCTTCTTCTCTTGTTGGGGCCATTCACAGCTCAACGCATTTCCTTCACTGATCCCGCCCATTCGCTCTTTCGATGTCGTTAAGCGCTGATCTTTCGCTTGTGCTCGTTTATAATTCCGCGAATCTCAAGTGAAAGTGTGGCCATGTTTTTCGAAGCGCGAGTAATGCTGCGCGCGCAATGAGTTCGCTTTGAGGAGAAACGTCGATGAAGTTGCGAAAGGTGTTGCTGGTTGTGATCATGCTGGCGGGGGCGGCGGTCGGGCAGAGCTTCCGCGGCGGAATTTTAGGCACAATAACCGATGCGAGTGGAGCTTCGGTCGCGGATGCAAAGGTTACCGCGACCAATACCGGTACGGGCCTGATTCGCGAAAGCACAACCGATACGGACGGAAATTACAACTTCACCGAGTTGCCGCTGGGTACCTACACGGTGACGGCCACGAAACAGGGCTTTCATACGCAGCTTGCCACGAACGTCCAGTTAGGAGTGGAAGGCCCGCAGCGCGTGAATCTCACGTTGTCGCCGGGGCGGGTTGAAGAAAAAGTGGAGGTGCTAGCCGACGTGCCACAGGTAGAGACCAGCAGCAATACTCTAGGCGGCACGATTCAGGCGGAGGATTTCAAGGATCTCCCGGTGAACGGCCGCGACTTTATGAAAATGCTGACGGCGGTTCCGGGAGCGAACGCCGATCCCAGTTCGGTGAACGATTCCCCGGGATCATTTGGAGTTTTTTCGGTGAATGGCAACCGTGGCCGCTCCAACAATTTTCTGTTGGATGGCACTGACATGAACGACGGCTTCCGCAACGACAACGCCATCAACGAAGGCGGAGTATTCGGAATTCCGGCGACGTTGCTACCGGTGGACGCTATCGATCAGATGGCTATCCTGAACAACACGGAAGCGGAGTACGGACGCAACTCCGGCTCGATCGTGAACATCGTTACGAAGTCGGGCAGCAATCAACTGCATGGGTCAGTTTTCGAATATTTCCGGAATGACGCGCTGGATGCGCGGAATTACTTCAACGCCGATCCTGCGCCGCAAAATGCATTTCATAACAACCAGTTTGGTGGATCGCTGGGCGGCGCGATCATCAAGGACAAAACCTTCTTCCTGGTTGCCTATGAAGGCCAGCGCGAGAATGTATCTTTCCCCGCACCGGCTACGGTTCCGTCTCAAGCCCAGATTGCCGCCAATCTCCCCGTCGGTGGCATCAATCCCATCATCCAAAATATCCTGAACACGAATCCATGGGGTGCGCTGCCCGCGACTGGGAGCAATCCCGATCTATCGCAGAACATAGAGGTGAATACGCCGTCCACGAACCGATTGGACAGCCTGATCACCAAGATCGATCAACATCTTCATCACGACGATTTACTCACCGGCCGCTACTATTTCGGCGACAGCAGCCAGAGCGCTCCACTCGCGATCGTCGGCGGTAACGTTCTGCCTGGATACAATACCGTTGTTCCCACGCGCGTGCAGGTGGTTTCTCTCTCGTATACGCACGTGATCTCGCCGCGGTTGCTGGCGGAATTCCGGGGCGGCTGGAATCGTTTCGCGGAAACCTTTTCGGCACAGGATGTAAGAACCGATCCTGCCAGCCTTGGGCTGAATACTTCTAATCCCAACTTCACAACACAGGATTTCGGATTGCCGGTGATCAGTGTGAGCGGGCTTGCCGGCTTGGGTGCCAATAAGTCCAATCCCCGCGGACGCGTGGACAGCAACTGGCAGTACCTGAATAATTTCTCCTACAACCGTGGAAATCACAATTGGAAGTTTGGATTTGAGTTCCGGCGCACCTCGGTGAACCAATACTTTGATCTGAACCATCGCGGGAAATTGACTTTCGATTCACTGCCGCAATTTCTTGCGGGCGATGCGGATGATGGCGAGTTTTCCACATATCAAACTGCGGGCAACTCCCGGCGTAACACATATCAGAACAATTACGCATTTTACCTGCAGGACAATTTCCGCCCGACCCACCGTCTAACGCTGAATTACGGCCTGCGCTGGGACTATTACGGCGTGATTGGCGAGAAGAACAACCTCTTCAGCATTCTGGATTCGTCGTACAACCTTGAGCAAGTTGGCACTGGCGGGGGACCGAGCAGTCTGTACCCCAAGGACTATAACAATTTCTCACCTCGAGTTGGCGCCGCCTACGACGTCTTCGGCACGGGAAAAACAGTGGTGCGCGCAGGCTACGGATTTGCGTACGATGCTTTTTCCCAGGATTTCTTTGCCGGGCAGATTCCGTACACTTCTTTGAACGCCGGGCCGCTGTTCAACGACATTGGGCCCAGGCCAATTTCCTATGGCTTCCTTGACCCGAACGGTCTGCAGCCGGCCGCTTGCAATTCGACCGGAGCTATTCCTGTTCCGAACAGCAGCATCTGTACGGGGCCGATCTTCAGTGGATTCGGGCCGGAGGACGTTTTCACCGTGGATCAGCGTCTGCGAACGCCGTATGTACAGAATTACAACCTGAATATTGAGCAGGATCTGACACACAAGACGGCGATCTCCGTCGCCTATGTAGGATCGGCGGGACGCAAGCTGTTTCGCTTTACCGACCTGAACCAGGCGCCCGACCCGACCACTGGAATCCGCCCACTCACGGCGTTGGGTTTGCCGTACTACTACGTGCTTGATTTCCAGTCCACGGCCATCTCGAACTATAACTCACTGCAAGTGCGGCTGAATGTACGCGATTTCCACGGCTTCACTTCGACGGCTAACTATACTTATAGCCATTCCATCGATACGGCCAGCGATGGACAGGACTACGCTCCGTTCCAGGCGCAGCCTGACAACAGTTTTAACGTGCGTAACGAGCGAAGCAATTCCGGCTTTGATGTGCGCCAGCGCTTTAGTTGGATGTTCGACTACCGATTTCCTGAGGGTAGGACCATGCAGTGGTTGACGAGCGGCTGGAGCGTGAGTGGTGTGGCTTCGCTGGCGACGGGTATGCCTTTCACGCCGCTGGATTACAACAGTTACAACACCGCCAATGGCAATGGAGAGTATTATGAGCGTCCGGACCTTATCCATAAACCCGCCATCAATAGCA
The DNA here is from genome assembly GCA_963807725.1 of uncultured Acidobacteriaceae bacterium. Taxonomy (GTDB): domain Bacteria; phylum Acidobacteriota; class Terriglobia; order Terriglobales; family Acidobacteriaceae; genus Acidiflorens. Next base: position 274,953 of record CAWECL010000004.1, on the reverse strand, counting down.
GCAATCCGGCCGAATATCTGGATTTGAGCGCATTCGCGGCGCCGTGCACTTGGGGCGTGACCGACCCAGGGCCTCCCCCGGTCTACGGATGCCTGGGTGGCTACCACTTCGGCAGCATGCCGCGCAACGGGCTGTACGGGCCGCACTATCGCAATTTGGACTTTTCACTAAACAAGAACACTAAGCTTGGGGAGCGCGTGATCATGGAGTTGAGAGCGGACTTCTTCAACATCTTCAATCACCCCAACTTTGCGAATCCTCTTCTTCCGAGCTTCAACGTCTTGTGGGACAACAATGGGGTGACTAATACCGGCACCGGCACGGGCTTTTTCCCGCTTGCGGCGACACCGGATGTTGGAGCCCAGAATCCCTTTCTTGGTGGAGGCGGGCCGCGCGATATTCAGGTCTCCCTACGCTTCTCGTTCTAGTAGAATCTATAGGTTCTTCCCCGGCTCCTTCTGCAAGTCTGCGGAAGGAGCGCTTTTTTGGGCGCTAGCGGGTCGCACAGTGCCGGCAAACTGGAGTACACTGCGACGGTCGCATGACAGAGAAAAATACTTCCGCTGCATCTACACCCATATCGAACGAGAGGCGTTCGGGCGAGCGCGTGCCGATTCAGGTGCCGGTCAAGGTGCGTCAACAGGGCAGCGAGCATCGGGGTCGCGAGCACCAGGGCGTGACTCGCGATCTGAGTTCGTCAGGAATTTTTCTTTACTCCGAGTCGGAAATGAAAGCAGGCTCGAAGCTGGAGATGGTGATCATGCTCCCAGGCGGCGTGGGCTTGGGTCCGGGCGGGTGGACGTTGTGCGAGGCTTCGGTGGTGCGGGTGGAGAAATCGGACGGTCAGGGACTGGGCATCGCAGCCATTTTCGATCGCATCGAATTGTTGCCCGAGATCAGTTGAAATTGGCGGATGGGAAGCGATTTTATCTCTCGAATGCAAAGATTTCTTCCCAATGCCCAGGCGATGGTGCAATAATGGCCGCCTTTGAAGAGAGAGCGTAGCGCAGTAGCTTCTGGCCGTGGAGCAGGTTCATGTGGATTGAAAAACTCGCCGATGGCGTGATTGAGTTGGATACTCCGATCGGATCGCGATATGTGCGGCCGAGTCTAGTGCAACGGGCGTATCTGATGTGGATGTTTCGAAATTTTGTCTCCCTGCCACAACAAGTGCTGTTGCCGTGGGAGCGCCGTTTGATCGATCGTCTATGGCGCGAGAACAGTTTCGTGTCGTTGTCGGCGGTAGGCACGCACGAGACGCCGATCATCGGAAGAATCGAGCGACGAGCCGTGGCGCAGGTAGAAGTCTTGCCACTTCGAAAGCCGGTCTCGAGTGTCAAGCCGGCTGCGGCGGAGGCGAGTCAGGAAGCGGCTTCCGCCTAAACGGGGGATGGGACGCGGCGGTTCTTCCGGCCATTTCCTCAGCGCTGTATTCGCGGCTATCTATTTCTCCACTTCATATTTTGCCCCCTTGTCTTTCCCCCGAGACTAGAAATTGCGTTGGGCTGAAGTTCGCGTTGCGCCGGATTGAGTTCTGGAAAGCGAATGCGGCACTTCACATCGAAGGGAAGAGTCGAGTAGCATCGGGCGCCCCAAAAAAAACCGGCGCTACACGAATGGTATAATCACGGTTTGTTCCCACCGTTGTACTCGCAGTGGGCGCGTAGCTCAATTGGCAGAGCAACTGACTCTTAATCAGTAGGTTGTAGGTTCGATTCCTACCGCGCTCACCATCTTTTCAAGCACTTGGCAGCTTCGGCTCGATCCCCATTCCACCGATTGTGTCCTTTTTGTGTCCTTACTGGACTCGACGGCTGGCCACTTCGGCCACCTCATCGATGTTTTGGTGCTGGTACTTCATGGTTGTGCTGACGGTCGTGTGTCCCATGACATTCATGACCGCAAACAAGTTTTTTGTTGCACGGTACATCTCAGTTCCAAAGCCATGACGCGCGCAGTAGAGGACGAGGTCGTTTGGCAACCCGGCCTCCTTCCTGGCTTTCTCAAACTGCTTAGCGACCGTTTATGGGCGCTGCCCACCAGAGGTGTAAGAAACTCCGCGTAGAATTCGCCGTGTTCCGCAGTCAGATGATATTGGGTCGAAGGCGGCTTGTGCTCGCCAAGAAACCGCGCTTGAAACCCGTTTGCCTGCAAGTGCTGATAGATTTCCTGGCCTTCCACCTGCAACTCGATCGGCAGCGCGACATCGGCGTCGAGTGTCGTAAGAGGAGCATAGTCCAGTGTCTGCGCGGCGGGATGAAGACGATGCAGGCGGTGCGCCCAGCCCCCGATAATCACCACCTGGTCGAGCCAAGGAGTGAGCGACTCGATCAGTCGAGCGAAGGCTTGGACGTCGGCTCCTGTCGAAGTCTCCAGAGGCGAGGTTTACGGCCTTTTCTCCGAAGGGCATATGAGCAGTCCGGTTTCGATGCTTCCAACCAGCGAATGGAATACGATCAGAAGTCGATGATGTCGCGAAAGCAAAGTTGACTTTTGAACAAAAATCCTCAGCCGACTGACTGTCGGTGAATCGCTCACCGACAGGTGTGAGGACTTCCCACATGCCGACTTCTCGGTACCGATCCGCATGTCCCGATCTGGATTACTTCCGGTTAGCCGACAAACCAGAAGCAATTGCGCGACAGCCCGGTAGCGGGTACCCGCCAATTTCGGAATCGCGTCCCGACGCCAAATCCCGGCAGAAGCGGCGCTGCTTGATCACTTCCTGCCGAGGGCAGCATTCGCCCCCAGTTTCTCAAATACATCTTCAGCCCGCCGCAAGGCCGACTGCACGTTTTCGCAGATGTTTGCCCGACCGACGATATCCTCAAATTCCGCTTGGTGAATCAACTGTGCAGGTTGTTCTCTCGCGCCGCATAAAATCAGCGTCCGGCCGGTTGCGTACAGTTCCTTGGCAACCTCTTCTAGAGCGAACAGTCCAGTCGCGTCCAGGGCGGTCATGTTGCGTAGGCGGAGGATAACCACTGGCGGCAACTCATGAATCTTCTCCGTTACCACGGCAAGCTTCTCGGTCGCACCGAATAGGAAGGGACCGTGAATGCGGAAGATCGTCGCGTAGTAGGGGATGTCTTTGTCTTGCAGGATGTGGACCCGCCCATCTTCCACGTAGTCATCGGTCACCTGCAAAACCGTGGTGGTGCTGGCTACGCGGCTGATAAAAAGCAGCGCAGCCAGAATCATCCCGGCCTCAACCGCGACGGTAAGGTCCGCGAATACAGTGAGCGTAAAGGTCACCAGCCAAACGCTGATGTCGGTTTTGGTGAGTTTGAGCAGTTGTGGAATTTCACGCCACTCGCCCATGTTGTACGAAACCACCATCAATATCCCGGCCAGCACCGACATTGGAACAAAACTCACCAGCGGTGCCGCGAACAGCAAAATGCAGAGCAACGTCAAAGCGTGGATCATGCCCGCAACCGGAGACTGCGCCCCGGCACGAATATTGGTCGCGGTGCGCGCAATCGCACCCGTGGCTGGCAGCCCGCCAAAGAGGGGCGACACGATATTCGCCACACCTTGACCGATCAGTTCGACATTGGAATTGTGCCGGTCACCGCTCATGCCGTCGGAAACCACCGCCGACATCAACGATTCAATCGCCCCCAGCATGGCGATCGTAACCGCCGGGCCCAGCAGACCATGAATCAACTCCACATGAAAGCGGGGCATGGCAAAATGAGGCAGGCCGCTGGGAATGCCTCCAAAGCGGCTCCCGATGGTCTCGACCCGCAACTTGAAAAGCACCACTGACGCGGTGCCCACCAGCAGCGCCACAATCGCCCCCGGAATACGGTTCGACACCAGACGACAGACCACCAGAATGGCAACCGTGACCAATGCCAGAGCGGTGGCCCGGTAGTTGAGGCTGCCGAAATGCCTGGCCAGAGTCTCGATTCGGAGCCAGAACACGCCCGGAATCTTGTCGATCTGCAATCCGAAGAAGTCTCTAATTTGCGTGCTGGCAATCAGAATCGCAATCCCATTGGTAAATCCAATGATGACGGGCCGTGGAATAAACTTCACCGCCGACCCCATACCGGTCGCGCCCATGATCACGAGTAGTAGACCGGCCATCATCGTGCACATGAACAATCCATCCACGCCATGCGCGGCCACGATGGCAGCGACTACTACAACAAAGGCGCCGGTCGGCCCACCAATCTGCGTTTTCGAGCCACCCAGCAAGGAAATAAGGAAGCCGGTTACCATGGCGCAGTAAATACCCGCCTGAGGTGTAAGGCCGGAGGCGATGGAAAAGGCCATAGCCAGAGGCAGGGCGACCAGTCCCACGGTAACGCCAGCCACCAGATCGTGAGAACACTTCTGCAGGCTGTAGTCGCGCAAACAGAGGACAGACTTGGGCAGCCACTCGTCAGGTAAAGAAAGCGCCATCGAGGCATTATGTCAAAGTTGCCGGGTGCCGGGCAGTAACCAAATAGTAGTGCGGTTCCACGGCCTCGCCTGTGTTTCGTTTCGCGAGTTTTACCAATTGGCTCTATTGCGGGCGGATGACGGGCAATCCGGAAGTTATCAGCTCGCCCGTTGAGTTAGTACCGAGAAACGCGCTTGTAGGAAGTTGGCGGAAGTAGTTTGGGAGCCGTGACATTGCCTTTGGGAAAGCTGGTCATTTTCATTCGCGAGGACTACATGGAGTGACCCGCTATGAGCCACAAATGGGAGTTCCTGAATCAGCTCAGCGCCGACGTTTTTGTCTTCAATCAAAATTGTTGAGGGGTTGGCTCTCAATACCAGAGGCGAGTTTTGCCGCCTTTTTCGCAGACCCAGCACAAGACAACGTCGGGCCTCAACTGACGGAAAAGGGATGCGGGTTTTACGTCAAGCGGACAGATCGTTTTTCGGATCGAATTGTCGAATGCGGCGCGCCAACATGTCGTATACGGTGGCCCGACTTACGCCGAGAATTTCCGCCGCCCTAGCCTTGTTGCCTTCGACGATTTGCAGGATGTATTCCAAGTGGCGAACCTGGACTTCTTGTAGCGTTATTAAGCCCACGGCCTTAGGGGGGTTAATCGGTGCACGGATGGCCTCTGGCAGATCGTCTTCGCTGACAATCTTGCCTTGCGCCATGATGCAAGCGTTCCCAATCACGTTTTCCAGTTCCCGGACATTTCCCGGCCATGGGTGGCGAGCCAGAACAATCTGGGCGCGTCGAGAAATCCCTTTAAGTTCTTTGCCGTATTTGGTCGAGAAATATCGCAAGAAGTGCTGTTGTAATAGCGGCAGATCCTCCATTCGGTCGGCAAGAGGAGGTAATTGGATTTCAATCATTGACAGTCTGTAAAAGAGATCTTGCCGGAACTGCCTTTTCACCGCCAGGTCTCGCACATCCCGGTTCGTGGCGGCGATGACGTGAACGTCGACGGTGCGCGTGACGGGCGATCCGACGCGCTGCAATTCTTGACTTTGTAGAATGCGGAGTAATTTAGCCTGAGCCCCCAACGACAATTCACCGATCTCATCCAGGAATAGCGTGCCGTGATCGGCATATTCAAACAAGCCCGCTCGATCATGAGTTGCATCGGTGAAAGCTCCCTTCACATGTCCAAATAATTGACTCTCCAGCAGAGTTTCCGTCAATGCCGAACAATTACAAACCACGAATTTTTCGTGGGAACGCGGACTTAGGTTGTGAAGCGCCCTCGCGACGAGCTCTTTGCCGGTGCCGGTGGTCCCCGTTATCAGCACGGTCTGAAATAGGGGGGCGACACGCCGAATCCTGGAAAATACCTCCAGCATTCTAGGACTTCGACCCACCATGCCCTGAAACTGGTAGACGTCCAGGAGGTCTTTGTCGAGGTTTCCGGTTTGCCGTCGAGTTTCGGCCTGCGCAATGAAACCGGAAACCAATTGCCGCAATTTCGAAGGATCCAACGGCTTGGCGAGCAAATCGCTCGCCCCTCTAGCAACGGTCTCGAGAGCGAGAGCCTCGGTCCATTTCGTCGTCATCACAACCACATCGAGTGCGGAATCGCCGGCGAATAGATCATGCAAGGGAACTGTTGCGTCATCAAACTCTGAATCCATGAAAACCATTTGGGGCAGGAAACGGAGATAAAAGCCTATCCCTTCGGCCCGATCGGTGGCGCGCAACACAGCCACCGGCAACCCCAGGAGTGCGCGGCCAACTTCTTCCGAGACTACGACATCACGATCAATCACCAATACCAAATAAACGGGGTCGGACATAAGCAAAACGGAGATGCCGGAATCTGTGTTTGGGTTGCGAGCGTGAGCGGGAACTTCCCCAGAACAGGCTTGTTCCTTCAGCCGTTTGAAAGGCGGTGGCTCGGGTCAACGACCGCCGCTCCTTTTGAAGACCAATTTCATTGCAGGAGCAACGGTCGTTAATTCGATCATGTTGTAGCCGCATGATACGACGGGGGAGAGCATCGTTCACATGTATCAACAACACCGATGATGTCGTAAGCTAGCAGGATGAGGGTGAGACTCATGCGCAGGGCTTCTAAGATTTACGAATTCCGGAAAATGCCCAAGTGAATCCGCCAGGTTATGCGGTCAAACGCCGGAATCCCGGCAGGAGCGCGATGTGGAAACAGCAAGCAGGAGGCTGCTGCTCTCTGTTACGAAAACCGAACAATATGGTTGAAAATCCGGTCAAAAACTTGGTATAAGGCGAACAGAGGGGTGTGCAAACAAGTTCATGCGAGAGGCATTGGGTTCTGGCGCCGCAAGAATTCGCAGATCTTAACCGTACGGGATGTGTGCTGGCGCACGGTGGCAAGACTTGCCTTCCCTCAATCAACTGTAACGTTGGAGCCTCTACTGATCTGTTTCGACAGGCCAGGAGCATTGAAATGTTGTCAGCTGGGATGTTCTTACGGCAGATTCGCGATTCACTGGGCCTCACGATGAGGGACGTGGAGGACGCCAGCGGGATTATTTCGCAACAACGTGACAGTCAGGAATACCTGATCCCTCCGAGTAGACTCTCCGACATCGAAACCAAGGGAATTGTTCCCAGTGTGTTCCGTTTCTATTGCTTGGCTGCGATCTATCACAGACCGGCGCGAGAACTGTTAGGGCTCTATGGTCTCGACTTGGACGAGACCAGGGCCGACTGGGATGCGTCGCGGCCCGCCAAAACGCACTTGGTCACGTCAGAGAGCGAACAGAATGTGTGCGAAATGCCGGTCAAACTGGACCCGGGATTCGATTTGCGTGAGACTTCCGACCTGGGCCGCATGGTGCAGCAATGGGGCACAGTCCCGCTCTCTTTGCTGGGCCGGTTGGCTTCTCAAAAGTACATTTACGGTTTCATCGGCAGCGAAGACTTCACTATGTACCCGATTCTGCAGCCCGGAACATTTGTTCAAGTGGATGAGTCGAAGAGGGCGGTGGTGGACCAACGGTGGCGATCAGAGTACGAGCGGCCAATTTATTTTGTGGAGACACGGGACGGATTCACTTGCTGTTGGTGCTCACTCCGATTCAACTCACTCGTCTTACAACCGCACCCTCTTTCTGCGACTCCGATACGAGTTCTCAAGCATCCCCAGGAAGCAGAAATTATCGGGCAAGTGGTCGGGGTCGCAATGCGGATCGGGAGCCTTCGTCCCCTCGATTTGCAAGTACCAAGAGAGTTTGCAGAACCGAAACCAAGTGCAACTCAGTCTCTTTCGGACACTTTGAAGGTAACAGCCGACCTAAACCTGTGCTCAATTGCGAAGCATAAGACCACGGACTAGCCGCGTGCGCTCCGCTGGACAGTTCCAAATCCCCCTGTAGCACATTCAATGGAGTCCGCAAAACTGTTCTAACCAGCGTCTTGTGGACCTTGGTGAATGCATCCTGCGTCTCCTCATTCCCGTGCTGTCGTTCAAATCCCCAGTGTTTGTAGCTATCGTTCGAGGAGCGTAATCCAGCCACGTATTGAAGTTTTTCCAAGATTCCTGGGATTTTCTCCATCGTTCTTTGACGCAGGTCATCGTAAGCAGACTTGAGTGTCATACCTCACGCCTTTTCATCGTCCGATACATTTTCCAGAAAACTCCGTCGGTTCAAAACCATTCCGTGAAATTAGTTCGCAGGCTGAAACTAGCAGGTATCGAATTCGCCTCTTGCTGAGGAAAGGATACCCTGTGAAGACACTGGTAGCAAGAATTACCCTGGTTCTATTCGTAATGACAACTCTGGCTGCACTTCCACCGATACGTAAGCCCGACGGAAACCCGACCCCGACCTGCCACCCGCTTTGCCAACCTCCGGGCTAATGGTCAACAAAATCGCGCTTGAGTGCTGCCGGATTCGGATGATACAGTTTTCGGACGGGAGCACTCGGCGCATGATTTCGCAGCATTTTATCTGGGTCTATCTTTGGGTAGCTCCCCATGTGCTGCTGATAGCGGTGGCGGCCGCGATGTTTTGGAGGCGGCGGCACCGGGACTTCCCGCTGTTTTTCGCCTATCTCCTGTTCGAGATTTTCCAGTTTTGCGTGCTGTTCGCAATGGGCCAGTTGGCCTCGGTTTCTGTATCAACCTACCGAGAGGTCGATCTGCTCGGACGCGCAGGAAGCATCGCCTTTCGCTTTGCGATTATTCAGGAGATCCTGGAAGCATCGGTTGCGCATTCTCCATCATTGCGCCGAACGACAGCCTGGATGCTCAAAGGCGCAACCGCCTTTCTCGCTTTGCTCGCGGCTTTATTCATCGGGGCGGCGTATTCCTGGAACGTTAGCGAGATGATCTTCCCCGTTTATGCGGTCAAACACACGTTCGATATCGTGCAGTGTGGCCTGCTCACGCTGGTTTTCCTGTGGTACCGTTTTCTGCATCTCAAAATGCAGGATTTTGTGATTGGCATCACGCTGGGGGTGGGTTTGGTCGCCGGACTTGAGCCCCTGCTGGACGCTCTGAAAGATTTCCAAATCCTGAAACCACAAGCCGTAGATTTCCTGCAAATGGGCGTTTACCATGTTTCGGTCCTGATCTGGCTGGGCTTCGCAATGCGACAAGAAAGGGTTATATCCGCGGCCGATGACGATTCTGTGCTGAACGCTCGTAAATTGGCCGTGGAGCTGGGGAAGCTGACATGGCGGTGATTCCAATTATTGCTTTGGCCACGGCTGCGGTGGCTTTTTTTCTCTTTCTGTCTTACCAGGTTTGGTTGCAATCGGGCAGAGAGGGAGCAGTCGACGACTTATCCCCAGTGGACTTAGAAGCCTTTCGGAATCTGACCGATCCGGAAGAGATGCGCTACCTTCGAATCAATCTCTCGCCCAGGGAGTTCAGAAGAATTCAACGAACTCGGCTGCGCGCCGCGGCAATGTACATCTCCGTAATTTCTAAGAACGCTACCCTGCTGATGGTCATCGGCCGAACTGCGCGAACTCATTCGGATGCGGAAATTGTATCGGCGGGCCTCGACGTCACTAACCGAGCAATCCTGTTGAAAGTGTGGTGCTCATTGTCGCTATTGAAGTTGAATGCCACCATGATTTGCCCAACCCTTATGTCCCCATCGAGCAGAATCGCCGAACGGTACATCGATGTCACTTCTCTTACCGCAACACTGCCCACGAAATTAGCCGCATAGCTCCAGGTCCTCCGAGGAAAGTGTCCTGACGGCAGACATCAGTCCAGAAATCTCTCGAAACCGCCTTGCCGAACAATCGGCGGTCTTGCTATTTTGTTCTTCTTCATAATCCCCCATATCGCATTCAGAAAACTCCGCGGCCTCGAACGCGCTGCGGGGAAAGAGATCCTTTCGAACGCGCGATGATGGTTTTATTTATCTGGCGCTAACTTCATCTGACAACCTGGTGGTGGGGTGTAGTGAGCTGCCGGGGATCGAATGTCGGTGCTACAAGAGTTCGGGCGAATCCGAACTTCTTGAAGATTCTAGAAAGGTTCGTACTCGGTCGCGGTCGGATTGAGGCATTGAGAGGAACTGAATGCCATTGCCAATATTTGGATAACACGTCACGACTATACCGGCGAGCAGCACCTTTTCGTCTCCAAGCCGCAGAGAAATATCGAGCCTCGTACCGACAAGCATGGTGAACGGAGTCTTGATGTAGCATCCCCCTAAACTCAAATCTGAGGTCTCGGCCCGCATCGGGCTGTCCTGGTCAGGAATAGTGAGTTCGGTTTGCACGGAGACCCTGTGTCGTTGGTACTTTCTTCGCTCCGCGGGTTCTTGAGATACGTTGCTCATTTTAGTGGTCATCAATCAACAACGGATTGGCGCTTGACCAGTAGCTCGACAGGACTCCACTTCGATCGCAGGCATTTCGGAAATAGGAGTCCGACCAGCTGCAATGAGACTCGCCTATTGGACAACTAATTTAAGTGAGCTGATGTGTTGAGCACTGCCTGAAGTCCCGGTCACAAGCACGGTGTATGTACCAGCGGGAGTCGACGTGCCTTGCGCCGGGCTGCCGAGTCCCTGGCATCCGACACAGACGAGGACTCCTGCAATTAGTCCGATGGTCAGCAAAAGCATTCCAGCTCTTTTTCGCCTTCTCGATCCGCACAGGAACGTACCCAAGAGCCCGATGCCTGTCGTCAGTGTCCACGAAGCAAATAAAGGACGCGTAGCAGCGCCCGGGTCGTGCAGGCGTGCGGCCGTCCCAGTGGTCTTGATCGCAACAGTGACCGCAACATTTCCAGCACCAGGAACTACCGAAGTCGGATTGATGGTGCAGACCGAGTAGGCCGGGACATCCTCGCAAGCAAGGTTCACTTGGTTTGAGAAGATCCCGCCCACTGAGCCGACTGCCAGCGAATAGGTCGCGGTTACTCCGGCTTGGATCATGGCCGACCCGCCGGAAGACATGCTGAAATCAATACCCGATCCTGTCAAATTAACGATCTGTGGGCTATTCGCCGCCGAGTCGGTGAACGTGACTGTCCCGGTGCGGGTACCCGAAGCCGTGGCTGAGAACGTCACCTGAAGAGTGCAGGTGGCGCTGGCTGCGACGGAAGTGCAATTGTTGTTAACGACCGCAAAATCACCGGTGGCCTGAACCTGGCTGATGGTCAGTGGGCTGTTGCCTGTATTGGTAACGGTGATCGTCTGCGGCGCGCTGGTCGTACCGACCATCGCAGCTCCGAAGGTCAGACTTGACGGGCTGATGCTGGCAAACCCGGCGTTCGAGAAGCCGTCGCCGACCAAGTTGATAAGATGCGGCGAACCGGCAGCGTCATCTCCCAGGGTAATGGTCCCCATGCTTGAACCGGGGACGGTGGGGCTGAAGGTCACGGAGAAAGTGCAGAAAGAAGCGGCGGCGACGCTGGTTCCGCAATCATCGGTTTCGGCAAAATCACCGGCAATGGTTTTGGTGGCGATGGTTAGAGGTGCACTTCCCATGTTGCGCAGGATGGCGGTCGCCGGTGAGCTCGTAGTTCCGACGTCAACCACGTAAAATTGGAGCGAGGAAGGCTCTATAGCGACGGCTGGCGCATTGGCGGGCCCAATTTTTAGAATGAAAGCATCGGCCTGTCCTCCGAACAAACCCTGGACGGCGGATTGAGTTACCGGAAACTGCGGAGACTGTGTGCCACCGGTGACATAAATGGCCCCACCGTTGTCGACCACCATCCCTGTCGGGAAGTCGTATATGCCACCACCCAGATAGGTCGCAAATAGCTGCGTGCTGGCCACGGGATCGATCTCAACAATCAGCATGTCGCTACCACCGACGTAGCCTTCGATGGGATTGACCACCGCGTACTGACCTGAGGAGTTGTCGGCCGCGAGTACGTAAGCATCGCCGTTTGTATCTACTTGAATAGCGGCTCCCGTGCTGTTGTTATTTTCACCCAGATAAGTTGAATAGGTGAGAGTCGTCCCCGTTGGATTAAACTTGGCAACGACTATTCCACTGCAATTTTGCGTGCTGGGATTGCAGATGGTCGTCGCCGTGATCGGGAAGTTGTCTTCCCCTTGATCGTATCCGGTGACATACGCGGACCCGCTTGAATCGACAGCAACCGCGGTAGCGTCCGCGTCGCCGGATCCACCGAAATAGCTGGAATATACAATCGCACCTGAACCGTCGAATTTCGAAATGAACGGGATGTAATTATTGTATGCGCCAGGATACGTCGTCATGAAAGCGCCCGATGTGGTGGGAAAGTTCGTAGTGTTCGTGGAGCCGACAACGTAAAGATTCCCCGAGCTGTCTAACGTGAGACCGGTGATGTCTGTATTCGGGCCGCAATCATTGTAGTAGTAGCAGTCCTGATCCAGATTGCCAGCTAGATAGGATGAATAGATAAGGGAAGAACCGTCGGCCGAGAATCGCGAGAAGAAGCTGTACGCGCCCCACTGGCCGTTCTGATCCGGTAAAACTGAAGACTGATACGCGTTCACGAGAGGAAAATTGCGAGATGTGGCGGAGCCGGCAATCGTCGCTTCTCCGGCGTCGTCTACGCCGATAGACTGCGCAAAGTCACCACGACTTCCGCCCAGATATGTCGAATAAACCAGAGACGAACCATCTGCGGAGAACTTGGTGAGAAAAGCGTTCACGAATCCGGCCAGCGTGGGCTGATAAGCATTTACGACGGAAAAATCGGCTGAATATGCGAATCCCGTGACATAAGCACTACCATTGGAGTCCACGGCGATGGAGAAGGGACTATCGTTTCCGCTTGTGCCTCCAAAGTAGTCGGCGTACAGGAGTGTCGAGCCGCTGGCGTTGAGCTTGACCAGGAAAATACGCTGCTGATTCGGATCGAAATTGCCCGGGATCGCCAGAGGGAAGTCAGGTGAGTTTGTAGTTCCCGTCACGTAGGCATCGCCGGTCGAGTCCACAGCGATCGCATTGCCATTGTCGTAGCCACTGCCGCCAAGAAACGTTGAATACACCAGAACTGGATCGATCACAAGTACCTTCGAGTTGTCGTGAGGAACCACCGTGAAGCCGACGTGGGTACTGTCTTTCAATGAATACTTGCCAGCAACCTTCACGCGAGAACCTCTAACTTCCTGGTAGATGCCAGGCGCCTGAAAGTGAAGTTGCCTGGTTCCTTTTGTAAGTACAAGGTTACCTTCTGCGTCGATGGTCAGCGCATCAGCCCCCTTTACCGCAAACTGAATGGCCCCAGGGTCAGCGCCAGGAGCGACCACAAAGTCGAATTCGACCTGCCGATTATTGCCGTGATATAGCAGATCGATACCGGGATAAACGCTTTTGTATCGGATTCTGGCGTAAGTCTTAACGTTCGTGTGCCATTTCGCAGGATCGTTGCCTATAAAATAGTTGACCTTAGTCGCAAGTTGATCCTCGCCCACAGCCTTCGGGTGTGAAGCTGCGCCCACTAAGCTGAAGACCATGGTTATGTCGCCCGACTTATTGTCAGGTGTCTTGTTTGGTCCGACACCTTTGGTAGCAATTACAGCTGAGCCTTGTGAATATGTATCCGCACTTGCCAAGGGAACGGCGGGTGCTGTCGGATGCCAGGACAGGACCATCCCGCCCGAGGTTAGAAACACAGAATAGCCGGCACCGCGTGAGAAGAATTGCACGGCTGAGTCTGTTTGACCCTTATTGAACTCAAAGGCCAAAGGCAGCTTGGCATAACCTGTCTGAAGCTGACGGGGCAAGGTTGGAGTTTGCGGTGTAGTCAGGGTTGGCTGAGCGACCTGGGCAGTACACAACAAGCTGCTCACTATTGCGATCCATGCGGTGAGTCCGGTCAGCGATCGTTTTGCCGCTTTCATTGCTGCTCCTTCTCTGTGGATCCTAGGCCACTGTGACAGCATTGGCCGGTTCAACACCTCCTTATCGGCACAAGGCAAGTAAGAGCTGAGATCACAATGACAGCTGGCAAGTACTTTAGTAACAATTGTTGATGAGATTCCAACCAATATTATGAGCACCTAATTGAGATCCAAATCGCGGCCTATGATGCTCTTAATCACGGCTTGGTGTCGTTACTAACTCTCTTCTCCTCGAATCGAGCACGTAGTTTCGTCAGGGCGGAAGAGTGGAGCTGAGAGATTCTTGAACTGTTCAGGTGTAACCTCAATGCGATCTCTTGCATGGTCAGTTGTTCACAGTAATACATAGAAAGAATCTCTTTTTCTTTCGTGGAAAGGCTGGACATTGCTTTTGCGAGTCGTCGATTCATTTCCGACTGCAGGCACCGGGCGAGTGGGCTGCCTACGGGATCAGCGGTTGCGGACTCGATCAGATCATGAGTTTCCGTGCCATGCTGTCCTGGTCCGACGTGCCGATCCACCGACTCAAGGCCGCGGAGAGTCATGGCGAGCTTTCTGAGTACAGTTAAATCCAGTCCCAGTTCGCCTGCTACTTCTTCTTCCGTGGGTCGTCGGGACAGCCTCATGGAAAGTTGCTCTGAAGCCTCGTTTAACTTTCGACTTTTGTTGCGCAGGCAACGAGAGGCTCGGTCGAGCTGCCGGAGGCTATCAAGGATTGCACCACGTATGCGGAATTGTGCGTAGGTCTTAAATCGGACGTTTTTGCTGGAATTGTACTTGTCGGTTGCCTCCAGCAGTCCCACTATCCCAGAATTAACTAAGTCCTCGATAGGTACAGACACAGGGAGACGTTCATGGATTTGGCGAGCAATGAATCGTACTTCGGTGAGTTGGCTGAGGACGAGCTCATCACGTTCAGTACGACTCAGGGTTGCCTGACTATGCGAAGCTTGAGGTGGCGTCATACGGTCTGACTTGGTACTCAAATTCAACAATCGTGAAAATTCTGCGAGACTGATCAAGCTTCGGACATAAAAGAAATCGCGGAGCGAGGGTATTTTCGTGCTGACATCATGGAACTGCTACGGCAATTAGTGCGCCTTACTGAAGTCGCCTAGTGATATCGATCAAATGCAAGCACTTAGAGTCCGTGACCGACTAATGGGGGATATATTCGGTGAACGATCGCTGGAAAACGTATGGAATTCAGACAGCCAGGAGGCAATCAAGCTGACAGGTTGTTCTTGGAATCACTTCGGCGAACGCGCCGAGCCAACATTTCATAGACCGTCGCCCGACTGACACCCAGACTTTCCGCCGCTTCGATTCGATCTACGAGAGGCGGGAGTTTGAATCTCAATCACGGACAATGAACATCGACGGGGCGGGCAACGGGCGAACCAACCCTCTGCAACTCCTGATTTTGCAGGATACGGAGCAACTTCGACTGAACAGCAAGCGACAGGTCACCGGTCTCATCCAAGATATGGAGTGTAGCGATCGGCGTATTCAAACACTCCCGCTCGATCGTGAATCGCGCCCGTGAAAGCTACCAAGTATGGCGTTCGGTCTACCTGCCAACACTAAAGTACTCGCGACCGAGCTAATCCTGCCAGACGAAATGCCGATAAAGACAATTCGAGTTCACCATTATGAGCTCCAAATGTTCGCTTCGGCGACACCAGTTATAAAACCGACGCGGCAAATGGGCTCTAAACGGAGGAACCGATTCCGGTCATTTGCGACACAGTGCGGAGCCTGGATCTCACGATTGAGCCAGGTCTACTACGTGGTATTCAGTCAAAGGCGGATTTATGAAAGACCCGGTACGACTCGACGGTCTATTGTTTAGCGGTGACGCACACGTTCTGGGTGTCATGAATCAGATTCTCGACAGCTTCGGCATCCAAACCGAAGTGTGCAGGGAAGTGGGTTCAGCTCTTGAGGCAGTAACTCACCGAAGGCTGGACGCGGTCATTGTGGATTGGAACGCCGCGAACGATCCAACCCGGGTGGTTCGCAGCGCACGCAAGTCTTCCCCAAACAGCAATTCGACAATCGTGGCCATGGTCGACGCGGGCTCGGAGACACACGCTCTTCTGGTGGGAGCTAATTTCATGATTTACAAACCCGTGGACCTCGACCATGCACGCCGTTGCATGCGAGCAGCATATGGGACGATGCTGCAAGAACGTCGACGGGCCGCCAGGGTTTCCGTCGACATCGCGGTGGCGGTAAGAACGACAGAACTTGGGATTATTGAAACGCGAATCAGCGATTTGAGCGTAGGTGGACTGGCTCTTCAATGTAAGGTGCCGTTGCAAATCGATCGCGAAGTTTCGCTCGTGTTCTCGCTGCCTGGCACCAATGACGCAGTACGAATAACCGGCAAGATAGTCAATGGCAACGCAAGCGGGCGAGCTGGTGTTCGTTTTTCTTTTGTTCCCGAGGAAGATCTGAGCTCGCTGGAGAGTTGGCTGGCAATGGAACTGGCCAAACTGGAAACTGCTGAAATGCCTATTGGTATAGCAGAGGTTGCCGTAGAGTGACTCTGAGAGCACGTCAAATCAAACCGAGAGGCGGACGATGAGATGAACATCCTCGTGATCGAGGATAGCCGCTTCTTGCGTACTGCTATCGAGCGGGTGCTGGCCAAGGCAGGACATTCCGTGACCGGAGTCGCCGATGGGCGCGAAGGGTTGCGGGTGGCCCGCACAAGTCCTCCGGCGCTCATTCTTCTGGACATGATGCTTCCAGGAATGGACGGTACGGCTGTCCTGCGAGCGTTGAAGCTGGACGCCTCCACCGCAAAAATCCCCGTGATCGTGTTGACGGGGTTGTCGCAGAAGAATGAATCAAAGATGAAGAGCGCCGGCGCCTCCGCCTATATCGAGAAATCGTCGCTGGACCTCCAGCGGAATGCCGATGCCTTAGTTCAGAGTGTTGAAACCTTGCTCATGAGATCAGTTGCGGTAAACACGGTATGTACCTGAAATCGACGCTGGAGAATAGCGCCTATGCAGATCCTAATTGTTGAGGACTCTCCCGTTTATCGGCAGCTTTTAACATCTCATCTTCAAGACTGGGGCTTCCCCTTCGCAGTCGCGAAGGACGGATCCGAGGCCTGGACGGCGCTTCAGCGTCCGGATTCTCCGAGGCTGGTTTTGCTGGACTGGGTGTTGCCCGATATCGACGGGATCGAACTATGCCGCAGGATTCGGTTGGCGAGTACTGGGAACTCATATTCGTACATCATTCTGTTGACCGGGAAAGATGACAAGAAAGACATGTTGGAGGCCATGCGGGCTGGAGCCGACGATTACCTGGTTAAACCATTCGACCAATTGGAACTGAAGGCCCGCATCGAGGTGGGCAAACGCATCGTCAACCTGCATGAAGAGCTTGTGTGCGCGCGGGAATCCATGCGTTACGCCGCCACGCGCGACTCCCTGACCGGCCTGTTGAATCGAGGGGAAACTCTCGAGTTTCTAAGTCGCGAATCAGAACGGGCGCGACGAAGTGGGAAACCTCTTAGCGTCATATTGTCGGATGTGGACCACTTTAAGAAAGTGAACGATACACTGGGGCATCTTTTTGGCGACGAAGCCTTGAAAGAAGTCGCCAGAAGACTCCGCTCGAAGCTACGGCTATACGACGGCGTGGGTAGATACGGCGGCGAGGAGTTCCTGGTTGTTCTAGCCGACTGCGACTTGATGACTGCTTTGATTAGAGCCGACGATCTACGCGCATGCGTCGGCAGCAAGCCGGTCGTGTCTGCCAGAGACTCGTGCACTATTACTATGAGCATGGGAGTCGCAGTTTCGACCGATCATGCAGACGGGGATATTGAATCGTTGCTCAACGATGCCGACCGCGGCCTCTATGCGGCCAAGCAAAAAGGCCGGAATCGTGTTGAGCACGTTGGCAACGAGCGGGCGGCGATCGTGAAGTAGCCAGCTCTTCGAATCCCAACTTCTTCGTACATCGGGAGAAGGAAATCGATGTCCCAATCCGAAACCTAAGAACCGCTCGGTTGGTTTGAATAACGGCGCGAATCCATGGACTTTCTCAATGACACCGTCCTGGGTACGACATTGGTGAGGGTTGACGATATCGCGTTCGTGATGATCCGGGCTTCCTACACGGCCAAATATCGTGGAATTGAAGGAGAGTAGTGGGGAGCATAACCCAACAGCCACTTGAACCGGTAAGCACTAACAGCCCGGATATGATCAAGACTGAAGTACGTCGGGTCGAAGGTCAAGAATGGTGGCTGTGGGGGGTTGCCATTGCCGTGACCCTAGCATTGACGCTAGGAATCATTTCGTTCACTTTCCCCTGGTTTAACAGGCAAGCGAATGTTTCGTATTGGTTCGATCTTAGAGAATGGGTACGCGCCCTGGCAGCTCTAGTATTACTGTTCGACTTGTACGCCATCCATCAGCACCTGCAACTTCAGCGGATTCGGAGCCAATTGGCCGAGCGGGACCAGTTATTTCAGCTCATCAGTGAGAACGCAGCCGATATGATCGCGCTCGTCGACCACGATGGCCGCCGGCTCTATAACAGTCCCGCCTATCAAAGGATACTTGGGTATTCTCCGGCGGAACTGCAATCCACGTCATCGATAGAACAAATTCATCCCGACGATCGCCCGCGCGTGTCGCAAGCGGCGGCAAAGGCGCGAGTAAACGGCCAAGGAGAACGAGTAGAGTACCGGATACGCCACAAGGACGGTTCGTGGCGCACCTTGGAGTCGACCGCGTGCGCGATTCGAAGCTCAGGAGGCCTGACCGACAAACTGGTAATCGTGAACCGCGACATCACCGAACGGAAGAGAGCCGAGGAGATGCTGATCCACAATGCGTTTCACGATGCCCTCACCAACCTGCCTAACCGCGCGTTGTTTCTCGATCGCTTGCAGCACGCTCTTACGCTCTCTAAGAAGCACTCGAACTACAAATTTGCCGTATTGCTCATCGATGTAGACGAATTCAAAATCATCAACGACAGCCTCGGACACACAACCGGTGACGAGCTGTTGATCCAAATCGGAGAAAGACTGAAAAATTCCGTGCGGCGAGCGGACACCGTCTCTCGTCCGCGGCCTGCCGAGGTACCTGGCCGGCTCGTCAATGACGATACATTGGCGAGGCTTGGTGGCGATGAATTCACGATCCTATTGGACGACATTCGAGACCCGATTGAGGCCGTGCGTGTTGCAGAACGAGTGCAAAGAGAACTTGTCGCTCCCTTCATGCTGAATCAGCAGGAGATCGTTGTTTCAGCTAGCATCGGGATCGCTTCCAGCACCAGCCCGCACTCTTTGGCTGAAGATGTACTGCGCGATGCGGATATAGCCATGTACCGAGCCAAGCGTGGGGGGAAAGCGCGTTGTGAGGTGTCTGACGCCGCCATGCATGCGAATGCAGTAAAGCGGTTGCGGCTTGAGACGGACATGCGTAAGGCCCTTGACCAGGGTGAATTTCGCGTCTATTACCAGCCGATCGTGTCATTGCAAACCGGCAAGTTCGTGGGGTTTGAGACCCTCACGCGCTGGCAACGTCCGGAGGGCATACTTTCGCCGGCTGCGTTCATCTCAGTTGCGGAAGAAACCGGACTTATAATTCCTATGAATCAGCAGTTACTCAGGGAAGCCTGCACACAGCTCCGATCATGGCAGTCCGAATTTCCTTGTAACCCGCCGCTAACCATGAGTGTGAACATCACCACCAAGGAGTTCGCCCAGCCGGATCTACCCAGCGAAATAAGCCGATGTCTGGAGCAGAGCGGAGTCGATCCACATTGCTTACGGCTCGAGATTATAGAGACGATCGCTATGGCAGACGAAGAAAAATCTGATCATGTGTTGGCACAATTGAAGGCAATCGGTGTGCCTTTGAGCATCGATGATTTTGGCACCGGCTATTCGTCGCTCAGTCGCCTGCGCCGAATTCCCGTCGACACCTTAAAAATCGACCGCTCCTTTATTTCAAATATGGAAAGCGACCCAGAGAATCATGAGATCATCCGGGTCATCATCATGCTTGCCCACAATCTGGGTCTGAAGGTAGTTGCCGAAGGAACCGAGACGCAAGAGCAAATCAATTCGCTAAAGCAACTAAATTGCGAGATGGCGCAAGGATACCTGTTCTCACCGCCGGCAAATGCTGAGGTCATGTCGAAGCTATTGGCGGAGAACCAACGCGCTGGTGTCACATCCTCCCGTCTTTAGATCTTCACTTCTGTTCCCGCATCAACGTCAGCAGTGATCGATGCTGTCCGCATGATCGCGATGACGTTGTAGAATCCTGCCGCAAGCTCAATCTCGAAGAGATCGACCGAAAAGACTTGCTGAAGTTCCACGCATTCGCTCTTACGGACCGGCTTCATAGGGCCAGCCGCTGGCTCACTCGGTATCAAGGGCCGCCCGATGCTCTATGATCTGCTATGCCACGAAAGACCGAGCACCTGACTGACTCAGTGATTGTGGAGTATCGGGCGTTCATCGAGCGCATTACTTGGTACTCACTCGGCATTGTTCACCTTCGCGCCAACGTGAATTATGAAGAGAGAATAATGGGCGATGCTATCGGCAGCGGCGCGGCCTGCACTTGGAAAGGTCTTAAACTGATTCTCACCGCCGCTCATGTTGTCGTAAACGCCGAGCCCGAGCGCCTCGCCTTTCTTCTCAGGTAGACGACGCTATCAATTGGGAAGGAATGGGCAAGCGGGAAAAAGTGGTGGAGAATCGTAAAGAGGTCTTGAAACCCAAAGGCTACCTCCTCATCGCCCACAAAGCGGCCATCGCCCGCTGCTGAGCTTCCCTATTGCAGGTGAGCTTCCTGTTAAGGAGAGGTCTGGTCAGATTCCCAGCAAGTTGACTTGCAGTTTCTGGTAACCGTGCTCGCGTGCCCATAGGTCCAACGGTATTGTTGCTAGTTCATCTACGACGGGAACGGCCAACCCGGTCTTGGTTAGATCGATACTTTTCAGGTAAGTGTGGCAAGAGTCGCAGACGTCGACGCGGACGTGTGCGATTTCTGGTGCCGAATAGAACGCCATCTGTGGCTCTCTTTCTTCTCCGCATGCCGGACAGTAAATTCTTCGGAAAGCCCACTCGTGCGCACAGAGCATGCAGATCAGGGATTTCTTCGCGCCATCGCCTTCGGCCCGCAGAACGGCTACGGCCGGTTTGCTGCCACAGAGTGGACAGGTGAAAGGAGTTCCATCTGGCGGCGCGGTTTCGCGGTGGTCGGCGAGATACTCGGCATAAGGTTGAAGGAAAATCCACGCGAGAGATTTTTCGGCTGGAATCGCATGGTGAGTGTCGGTGGCCTGTTCTGGTTCGAGGTCAGAGTCTGCGGTCCATTCAAGATCGTGGTGCCAGAAATCTTCAATTGCGTGCTGCCAAACTGCCGGGCCTTTTTGCGCGAGATCGGTGGCGGCCTGCGCCAGCGGCGGCGGCGCGATTTGCGCGATCGTCGCTAGAAATCGGGGGAACTGAGGCAGGAGTAGAAAGAAATCCAATTCGTCACGGAGAGGGCGGTCGGCAGGAATTTTTGGAGATCCAGCGAGAGCCCTTTGTACTTGCGCGTACAGGCCTTGCTGAAAGGTGGCGAGGAGCGCGTAGTATTTCAGGCCTTGCGCAGAAGACGGATGCAATGAGGCTAGTTCGTTCGCGCGACGGATGCGGCGATCCCACTTCGCCTCGGTCATTGCTTAGGTTTAAGTGGGGATTTGCCGATCACGTCGTAGTACCAGGTGCGGTGGAAGGTCCAAGCCCACGCACGAGTGACGTAGCCAGTAATCATGGATCCGAAGCTGCCTTCTTCGAGGACCGCGCTCATGTAGACGTGAATCAGGAAGAGGCCGATGGTGGCGAGCGCCACGCTGGAGTGAATCAGAATCGCGATGTAGCGTACGAAGCGAAGGCTCCACGGGAGCGTCTCCGTGTACCACAAGACGACTCCACTGAGCAGGAGAAGGATAATGCCGTAGAAAATTCCCCAGAAGAAAAGTTTCTGGCCGAAATTGAAGCGTCCGACGGGAGGCAGTTTGTCGTCTTCGTTCTGGATGTAATCTGGAATCGCTTTGCCCCACGCGCGATCGGCGTCGGTAATCGCCATATCCCCGCGCCATTCTTTGAAGGTATAGAACAGCGACGCGGTAAACAGCAGGCCAAACCAGGGATGCCACGATCTCGCAATGGCACCACCGCCGACGATGGCGGCTAGCCAGTAGAGATAGGGCGACCAGAAAGCGAGGCCGGTGATCATCAGGTAGATGTAGGAGAACGCGCCGATCCAGTGATTGACGCGCTCGACGAATGTGTAACGGACGATCTTTTCGTCGTTGCGGTCAGAGCTGCGATCAGGGTTTCGATCGGGGACATTTCGCGAAATAGCGTCGGTGGTCATACGCGTGTCTCGTTTTTCGGAACTTCGCCGGCCAATTCACCGGGCGGGATCGGTTCTTCTTTCTTGGGACCGAATCGCATGTAGTGCAACGCCATTCCGACGACTCCACCGACCATGGCCACATTGCCCAGCCATTTCAGAGGGCCTTTCCAGAGTCGGACTGACCACGGTACGTGCGGATCTTTGGGCAAGCCGCCGTACAACTCCGGATTCTTGGCGTCATGCAAGACATAAATCACGTGGGTTCCACCCACGCCCTCGGGATCGTAAACTCCGGCATCAGCAAACCCGGAGACCTCGCGAAGCTGGGTGGCGCGAGTCTCGGCCAGGTCTTTCATTTCCGGTTTTGTCCCAAAATGCAGGCAGCCGGTTGGACATGCCTTGATGCAAGCCGGCTCCAGCCCCTGGGACACTCGGTCGTTACAGAGTGTGCATTTGAAAACCTTGCGTGCGGTTGGACTGAATTTCGGAATGTTGAACGGACAGCCGGTCATGCAATATCCGCAGCCGATGCAATTCGCTTCCTGAAAATCAATGATGCCGTTGGCATACTGCACAATCGCGCCATCGGCAGGACAGGCTGCGAGGCAGCCGGGATCGGCGCAGTGCATACATTGATCTTTGCGCATCAAGAGCATGGTGCTGCCATCGGCGCGCTCATGCTCGTTGAACTTGATCAGGTTCCAGTAATTCCACGCCGTTTCCGGCATGGTCTGGTAAGTGTTATCGAAAGTCGTTTCGGTGAAGGTATAGCCGTTCCACTCGAGGCAAGCAACTTCGCATGCTTTGCACCCAATGCAGGTGGTTGTGTCCACCAATTTGCAGACCGCGAATTCACGGTTCAGGCCCGCACCGGCAACGCTGCCAGCGTGGCCTGAAATTCGTACGATTTCCGTTGAGGCTTGGCTCATGTTTATTCCTTACGCCTTCTCAACCTTTACCAAGAATCCCTTCGATTCAGGAGTATGCGCATTCGGATCAGTGACGGCAGGCGTCAGCAAATTAGCCGGCGTCCTGGCGTTTCTTCCTTCATCCTCTTCGATGCCGCGGAAGCCCTGATGAATCGGCAGGCCGATCTGATACGTCTTTTTGCCGTCGATCATCATCGGCTTCAGACGACGGGTTACAAACGCTTTCGCGATGTAGGTTCCACGCGCGCTAATTACTTTGATCTTGTCGGTACCGCGAATCCCTTTTTCGTCGGCCAACTCTACAGGAATTTCGACGAAGGGTTCTGGGATTAGCTGCACATTCATCGGATTATTTTTCGTCCAGTAGTGATAATGCTCGGTGAGCCGGTAGGTGGTGCAGACGATGCTGTATTCCTCCGGCGATCCGAATTTGTCATAGGGCGAATTAAATTTCTTGACCAAAGGATTGTTCGACTGCTGCGGGTGGAACAGGTTCTTGATCGGGCTCTCGATTGGTTCATAGTGCTCTGGAAAAGGTCCATCCGCGAGCACGCCAATCGGTGCAAACAATCGCCCGATGCCCTCGGGGTTCATGATGAACGGCCCCATGTGATCCTTTGGATTGGAGTCAGGCTTGAAGTCCGGCACGTCGTTACCGACCCATTTTCCCGCGGCCTCGTTCCACCAGACTTGTTTGCGATCGGGATCCCATGGCTTTCCTGCGGGATTGCAAGAGGCGCGATTGTAAAGCACGCGACGATTGGCTGGCCACGACCACGAATAATTCGGGAAAACACCCATGCCCGAAGGGTCTTCCGTGCCACGCCGCTGGCATTGCGCTCCAGCTTCGGTCCACATGCCGGAGTAAATCCAGTTGCCGCACATGGTGGTGCCGTCGTCCTTGAGCCACGCAAAACCGGGCAACTGCTGGCCCGCTTTGATCACTTGTCCGGTTGCGTCGTCTTTCAAATCGGCCAACGCTCTACCGTTCAGTTCCATCGCTATTTGTGAAAGGGGAGGATGAGCGGCATCGGCATACGCCCAACTCAGATTCAGAATCGGGTCTGGGAATTTTCCGCCTTCCTTTTTGTAGAGATCTCGCACCCGCAGAAAAATCTGCGCGATGATGTCCTGATCGAGGCGCGCGTCTCCCGGAGGCGGAACTGCCGCGTATTTCCAGGTGACCCAGCGCGCGGAGTTGGTCATACTGCCATCTTTTTCGGCGAAGCCCGCGCATGGCAAACGGTAAACTGTGGTCTTGATATTCTTCTGTTCTTCGGTAGTGATCCCGGGCGCTCGCCAGAACTCGCTGGTCTCATCCGGGTAGATCTCGCCCACCACCAGCCAGTCGGCCTTCTTCAGCGCATTGATGTTCTTGTTTGTATCCGGGCCGATCATGACGCCGTTCATGCCGAACGCCATCATGCCCTTGATCTTTTCGTTGTACATATCTTCCCAAATGTGGGTCCAGGAGCAATCCTGACCCGGTTTTGGAAAGTAATCGAAGGCAAATCCGTTTTCCTTCGTGGCCGCGTCGCCATACAGCGCCTTGAGCAGCGACACCATGAATTTCGGCGTGTTGGCGTAATAATTCATCGAATTCCACGGCTCGGGTTTGGACGCTGTCGGCGTGGTTCGCTTCAAATACGTGGCGATATCTTTGTCGTCGGGAACCGGACCCTTCAGGTATCCCGGTAGTGAGTCGTACAGGCCGGCCATGTCGGTTGCACCCTGAATATTTGAATGGCCGCGGAGAGCATTGACGCCTCCGCCTGCTCTGCCGACGTTGCCGAGCAGAAGTTGGATCATAGCGGCGGTGCGAATGATTTGCGATCCAAAGGTATGCTGCGTCCACCCGACGGCATAGATAATGGTGGCGACTTTTTTCATGTCGCCGTCTTTGCGAACAGACGTGAACAGGTCGATGGCCTTGATGTACTGATCCTTCGGAATACCCGTGATGCGCTCCACGGTTTCGGGAGTGTAACGGGAGTACTGCTGCTTCATTAACTGAAAGACGCAGCGCGGATGCTGTAACGTCAAATCGTAAGCCACATTCGGCGGCAACGCGGGAGGCGGCGCTGGAGTCGCGGCATGCGCGTCCGAAGGAACGGCTTGCGAAGGAGTCGTCGCGGCGTCTGTCTTGCCGCTGAAGTCTCCGCCCTCCTGATAGTTCCAGGTAGTTTTGTCGTAGCTGCTCGACGCCGCGTTGAATCCGGAGTACAAACCATCGTCAGGAAGTTTGAATCCCTCTTTAATAATAAAGGCGGCGTTGGTGTAGTTGACGAGATATTCCTTGGCGATCCGGTTGTTCTCGATAGCATAGCGGATGAGTCCGCCGAGGAAGGCGATGTCGCTGCCCGCGCGAATTTGACAAAAGAGATCGGCAGTGGCGGAAGTGCGGGTGAATCGCGGATCCACGGAAATCAGCTTGGCGTTGCGATGGCGTTTGGCCTCCATTGCCCATTTAAAGCCGCAAGGATGATTTTCGGCTGGATTTCCGCCCATGATCAACATCATGTCGGTGTTCTTGATGTCGATCCAGCCATTCGTCATGGCTCCGCGTCCAAATGTTGGTCCCAAACTTGAGACCGTGGGGCCGTGTCAAACACGGGCTTGGTTTTCTAAATAAACCAAGCCCAACCCCCTCATGGCCTTGACGGCCAGATAATTGAACTCATTCGTATCGGTGCACCCGCCAATGAACGAAATGCCTTCGCACCGGTTGACGGTCCGGCCGTTCGCATCCTTTTCGACGAACGAATTGTCACGCGTCTTCTTAGTCCATTGCGCAATCTCGTCGAGAGCGGTATCCCAGGAAATATCCTGCCACTCTGTTGCACCCGGACGGCGAACCTGCGGCTTGGTCAACCGGCGCGGGTTGAGCATGTCTTGTTCGAGCGACGAGCCCTTGGGGCAAAGCGTTCCGCGGTTGGTGGGATGGTCGGGATCGCCTTCCACGTGGATGACCTGAGGCGTCACGTTCTTGGCTTTATCGCCGAGGGTATAAATAAGGACGCCGCATCCGACCGCGCAATAAGGGCAGGTCGACCGCGTTTCACCGGCGCGTGCAATTTTTAGCTCTTTGAGTTGAGCGTAAGCAGGCTGAAGGTCGAATCCGAAGACGGTGGCTGCAACGCCCCCGACTGCCGCTACCTTGAAGAAGTCTCTGCGGGACGTCTGCATTGAGGCCCTCTTTATTGCGTCAAGATCAACGTCTTATTTCTTAGACTTTTATGCTTGCCTTGTCAAGTTCATGTTGACCAGAAAATGACGGGGGAGCAAGTACTTGAACGGACGCGTCCGATGCACGCTTGAGATGCGGTAGCTGAATCTCCGGACGGTTAAACAACGAGTAATTGTTACGCCCCTTAGTCACAGTCGAATGTTCGCCTTCGATGGCTCGCGCAGATACGAAACATTACATGAAATCTGGCTGTTCAACGTGGAGGTGCAGTGTAGAATACTGGCTCCTTCGAACATGTGCGGCTTCCGCTACGCGTACAAACACTGGATTCACGGCATCTCCAGCAGTTATTGGGGGAGCCTCACGCTGACGGTGCCACGGAGAGTGAAGGCTAAGGGGCCCCAATGAGATTGTCGCGATTCCCGCTTTTATGCGCAACAATTCTTCTTTTGCCTGTCTTAAGTTTTGCCCAGGACGCGACGGGCAGAATCACAGGAACCATTTCCGATCCTCAGGGAGCGGTACTTCCCGGCGTACGCGTGACGGTTACGGATTCGGCTACGCAGGTGAGTCGCACGACTACGACAGGCCGTGACGGGTCTTATCAGGTTCTCGCTCTGCCGATTGGCAATTACAGAGTGACGGCCGAGCATGAGGGTTTTCGCACAGTCCTTAGTGATCCATACAAGCTGCTCATCAATCAAGTGCTGCGCGTGGACATCCGCATGGAGGTTGGCGCTGCGACTCAAACGGTAGACGTCGGAGCAGAAGCAGCGGCGGTTGAAACGGTGAATCCGACTCTTGGCCAGTCCGTGACCGGTCGCACCCTGATCAACATGCCATTGAACGGCCGCGACACGCTTGATCTCGCCTTGACGCAGCCTGGGGTAACAGAAAGCAACGACGACAATGCCGGGGCCGGGAAGTACAGCATCGCGGGCGGACGCAGCGATTCCGTGACATTTTTGCTGGATGGCGGGCTGAACAACGATCTGCTTGATAACAGTAACCTGCTCGACCCGAATCCCGATTCGATTGCTGAATTCCGCCTCCTGACCAGCAATTACACGGCGGAGTACGGCCGCAATGGCGGTGGAATTATCAGCGTGGTGGTGAAATCGGGGTCGAACCAGATCCATGGCAGCGCGTTTGAGTTTTTGCGAAATCGATCGCTGGACGCCAATGACTATTTCAACATTCAGCAGGGACTTCCGCGTCTCGATCTAAAACGCAATCAGTTCGGCGGAACATTCGGCGGGAAACTTATTAAGGATAAGGCATTTTTCTTTGTCGCTTATCAGGGCCAACGGCAGGTGCAAGCCGTGCCGGATAATTCCATTCCTGTTTTTACTCCCGCAGAACTGAACGGAGATTTTTCCCAAGCCGTGAGTGGCGGACCCGATACCGGGGTTGCCACTTTTCTGGAATCGAATCCGTTTTTTCAGTCTGACCCGACAAAAGCTGCCAACGCCATCATCGATCCGAACGCCATCAACAGCATTTCGCAAACCTATATCAAGGATGGTTTCATCCCAACCAGTTCCAGCGGTCTTCTTTCGACGTCGCTCGGCGAATATACCAATGCGGATGAAGTCACCACCAAGTTTGATTTCAACCTTAGCTCCAAAGACAAGATTGCAGCTACAGTCGGCTTCAACCGCACGCCTTTTTCCAACCCATTTCCATTTGCGACTGTACCGGGGTTCCCGAGCGTAACTACGGCGAATTATTACTTCGCCAACATCGGCTATACACGAGTTTTTTCGCCGACCTTGCTCAACGAGTTTCACTTCGTGGCGCATCGCAGCAACTTTCTCCAGGACACGCCTACGGGTCACCTGCCGACCGGGCCGGAGATGGGGATCGGTATCACTCCGGATATTGCCACTGGGCCCACGAATCTCTACTTCGACACTGGGCTGCAAATCGGACCCAGCGAAAACGGACCCACGCGCTACGTGGAAAACACATTTTCATGGACGGACGCGGTTTCGTGGACGAAAGGAAAACACAACTGGAAATTTGGCGCCGGGTTTTCGCCCTATCAGGAAAATCTGCAGTACGCCTACTACACCAATGGCGAGTTTGATTTTTACACAGGTACGAGTGTGGCGACCGGAAACGCCTACGCGGATTTTCTGCTTGGTATTCCGGACGGTTATTTTCAGGGAGCCAACGCTCCCTCGAACATCCGCAGCAAGTCCACCTATGTTTTCGGGCAGGATGAGTGGCACGCCAGGAAAAATCTAGTGCTCACCCTCGGACTTCGTTATGAATACAACACGCCGAAGTCCGATACCCAGGGGCGGCTTTTCACCGTAATTCCGGGCGAACAATCCAAGCGCTTTACGAATGCTCCACTGGGCATGGTGTTTCCGGGCGATCCGGGCGTTCCCTGGGGGACAAATTTTCCGGACAAGAAAAACTTCGCACCGCGTTTTGGGTTCGCCTACGATCCGAAGGGTGACGGCAAGACCAGTATTCGCGGTGGAATCGGTGTTTTCTACGACATTCTGAAAGGCGAAGACAACCTGCAATACAACGGGCAACCGCCTTTCGTGAGCAATGCCGGGTTTTATTTCAACGACTATGGCGGTTCGGGAGCGTCGACCGCGATGCAGGATCCGTTTGGCACGTATGGTGTCCAGAATACATTTCCTTCGCGGCCGCCGCCGTCTAACATCGACTTCAAGCCGTATTTGCCCATCAACAGCACCGGCTTTGTTTTTCTGGTCGATCCGCACCTGCGCACACCCTACGTCTACCAGTACAACCTGAGCCTGCAGCGGAATCTTTTCTCCGATATCGTCATGGAGACGAACTATGTCGGCAGTTCATCGCATGGCCTGACTTCTGTTAAAGACGTCAACCCCATGGTGCTTGGAACCCTGAATCGCAGGCTGGACAGTAGTTGCCTTGGTTGCTTCGCGACGCTTCCGGAATTTCAGAATGTATCGAATGCAAACTACAACGCATTTGAAGCTAGCTTGACCCGCCAGGCGAAGAACAGCAAAGTGGGCACGACTTATTTCACGTTGTCCTACACGTTTTCGCACAACCTCGACAACGTTTCCGGATTCCAGCAACGTAATTACGGAGTGCCGGCGGATGCGCCGCACTTGTTCTATGCTTCGTCCGATAACGATGTCCGTCACCGTATCAGCTTCAGCGGCGGCTGGGATCTGCCATTCGATCGCGCGTGGGCTGCGGGGCCTAAACGGCTGACGAAGGGATGGAGTCTCTACCCTATCGTGACGTGGCGAACCGGATTTCCATTCGACATTTCCGCGAGCCTGCCTGACAGCTATGACCCTGTGAACCCCGGCTCGTCAGGTCTTGGAGATCCGTACTTTTCCCGCGCGGCGGTGGTTGGTCCCATTCAGCAGTTCGACCCTCGTCACCAGCGGACGATCCTGGTGAATAACTATGGTTCAGATCCCGTCACTGGTGCGTGCCAAATCACCACGACCCCGGTGACCGGCAACTTCGATTTCAACCCGAACGCCTTTTCCAATGTTCCGCTGAAGAATAATTTCTACTATGACGATAACAAGCCGAATCCCTGCTTCCCTCAGCTTGATCCGGTCAACAATCCGAAAGACCGCACGTATGGAGTCGCGCGCAATATTTTGCGTGGTCCCAGCCTGGTGAATCTTGATGTCGCGTTGGCCAAGACCACCGCGATCACGGAACGTGTGAGCCTCGAATTGCGCATGGAGTTTTTTAATGCTCTGAATCATACGGAATTTGCGCAGCCGACATTCGTCGACAATGCCACCAATATTAATAGTGTGGATTTCGGACAGATCACCACAACAGGGACGTTCCGCGGCGCAACTCCGCGCATTGGGCAGTTGGGGGCGAGACTGACGTTCTAAGCAATGCAAGATTCGAAAGGCAGAAGTTTGAACTGGAAGACCGAACTCGGAGGCATGTAGATGAAACGGCTAATCGCCAGGTTATTCGCCCTAACCCTAGTATTTTTGGTCTCACCCTATGTCTCGCCGCACGCGATAGTTCTGGCGCAGGAATCGGCGACTGAGACCAAGCCAGCCGGGTCATTCGGCTATGACGTCTCCCGAGAGATCACCTTGACCGGCACGGTGTCGAGCGTGCTGGCGAAGCCATCCGCCGGAATGGTTATGGGTGCGCATCTTCTGCTTGTGACTTCCAACGGTCCGGTTGACGCAAGCTTAGGGAGGTTCGGACTGCAGGGTGAAGGCGCTCCTAAAGTTACCGCCGGGCAGCAGGTTGGAGTGACTGGCGTGATGAGGACGATCAAAGACAAGCCGGTGCTGGTAGCCCGCATCGTGAAAATCGGCAGCAAGTCTTACACCATGCGGAACGAACATGGATTCCCCGTCTCACCGCAATCGCGAAAGAGAACGAACCCGAAAATGGCAGGTGCCGCTCTATGAGGCTGGTCCGCTTCGCGAGCAGTTCGATCATCGTCTCCCTCTTGGTCTCCGTCGTCCTGTTATTTTTGCCGGGCTGCGGAAAAACGAGCATCAATAATCCAGTTCAGATCATTTCACCTACCAGCGGGTCGTCGCAGAGCGCGCCGATTAATACGGCGTTCGCCGCTCCTTTGGTGGGGACGGTCACCATGGGAGGAAATCCAGTTGGCGGCGCTCTGGTTACCTTTACGGCGCCTATTAGTGGAGCGAGCGGCACTTTCGCGGGCGCAACTAATTCGGTCACTGTGACCGCCTCCTCTGCCGGCGTCGCTACCTCGCCGGCGTTTACCGCAAACGCGATTGCGGGAGGGTACTCGATCGTCGCTACTGTCTCGGGTGTGACCGGATCCGCGAGCTTCACTCTGACAAATACGGCCGGTGCTCCCGCCGCAATCACGGCCACGAGTGGAACACCCCAAAGCGCGACCATCAATACGGCATTTACGCAGCCTTTGGTTGCGACCGTTGTCGACAGTTCGCAAAATCTGGTGAGCGGCGCGGTGGTCACCTTCATTGCCCCGGCCAGCGGGGCGAGCGGCACTTTCGCCGGAGGAACGAATTCAGTGAACGCTACGACCGATTCGAACGGTCTAGCCACGTCGCCGACGTTTACCGCGAACGGAAGCAACGGCGCCTATACAGTGACGGCGACGGTTTCAGGAGTGGCCACGGCTGCGAACTTTAAGCTTTCCAATATAGCCGGGCAACCGAAAGTGATCACGGCAACGGGTGGAACTCCTCAAAGCGCGGCCGTGAAGGCGGCGTTTGCTGCGCCGCTAGAGGCGACTGTAACCGACTCAGATGGAACTCCTCTAAGCGGTGTGGTTGTTACTTTCAAAGCTCCAGCTGCTGGCTCCGGAGCGAGTGGCACCTTCGCGGGTGGAGTAGTCACGGCCACAACCGACGCAAATGGTCTAGCCACGTCGGCAACGTTCACAGCCAACGGAACCGTCGGCACTTATGTGGTGACCGCGTCGGTTGGAGGAGTGTCGCAGGCCGCCGACTTCACATTGACCAATAACGCACTCAGTTTTGCGTTCTATTTGACGGGGCTTGAGGCGAGCACGAATTTTTACTCCCTTGCCGGGGCGATCAGTATCGATGGAAATGGCAATGTGCTCGGCGGTGAGCAGGACTACAACGACGCCTTTGGAATTACATCTCCCCAGCCTTCGGGTGACCTAATCGGCGGAGGCACGGTGACGATCAATGCGAACACCGGCCGCGGGACCATCACCCTGGTTACGAACAATTCGAATCTGGGAACGGAAACTATAGGCGTCCAATTTGTGAACACTAACCATGCGCTCATCGTCACGTTCGACGGATTATCGACTGCGAGCGGCAGCATGGATGCGCAGACGCTCTCGGCGACGCCGAGCGGCGGCTATGCGTTCACCCTTTCCGGAGTCGACTTCAATTACATTCCGGTCGTCTACGGAGGAGTTTTCACGATCTCTGGGACCGGACTGGCGGGCGTGGCCGACACGAACGACAGTGGAACGATTATCATCGGAAGACCTTTCACCGGGACGGTCAATCCGCCGGACGCATTTGGACGCGGCACGATTCCCGGCATTACACCGGGAGATAAGGAACTCCTTCTCTCCTATTACCTTGTTGGTCCGGAAGCGCTACGAATCATCGATGTCGATACGAACGATGCGGGGATCGGATCCGCGTTTGGCCAGGGCAGCGGCGGCTTTACCAATGCCTCGCTCGGGAGTGCGATCTTCGGCGTCCAGAGCAACTCGTACGGAGCTCTATATGCAGCGGCGGGACAGTTTTCCACGGACTCCACCGCCGGCACATTTGCAGGCGTTGCAGATAGCGACGAACTCGAGAACGGCATCATTGTTACCGGCGCGGCTGTCTCGGGTCCTTATTCGGTTTCGAGCAATGGATACGGCAGCCTGACAATCACCGACGGAACCCTGGGAGACCTTAGTTTGTTCGGAATCTACCTGACGGACCCGAACCTTAATTTGAATGATCCCAATAACACGACGACTGGGCTGGGCGGTGGCGTTCTTGCCGAACTGGACGCGAGTCTGAACGGAACCGGAATTCTGATTTCGCAAACCGACGCCACCCCTGCAAGTTTTACTGGCCCGTACGCTTTCGGAGGACAGGACTTCAACTTCATCGCCGAAGGTGACGGATGGGAGTTCGACTTTTCCGGCTCAGGAACAGTCAGCGGCCTCGCGCTGACGGGAAGCGCACTGATCAGCGATCCGTTCGACACTTTCAACTCAACTCCAACGCTTACCGGACGGCCGTTTTCAGGGACTGCCACTGCGGATGGGGCGAACCCAGGACGCTACATCTTCCCGCTGGCGGTTACGGTCGCTGGTGTTGAGAACGATTTTGCCACCGTGATCTATCAGGCGAGCGGCGGGCAACTGCTGTGGCTGGACGAAGACGATGACAGTGTCTTCCTGGGATCGCTGCAGCAACAAGGTTCTCTAAGTGGAATTCCCGGGCCGGCGGCGAAGCGCGCACGTGAGCAAATGAGTGGATCGTCGCGTCGACGAAACGTGTTTTGATTTCCGCAACTTGATCGAAAGCCTGCACGGGGACCGAATGGCGTAGCTTCCATTCCCGTTGACCGGCGCGCTGTGCTCGGTCTAGCATCTTTCAAGCAGATGGGGCCTCCTTCCGAGTTCATCGGGCAGATTCTCGGTCACTACCGTATCCTCGAAAAAATTGGCGCGGGAGGGATGGGGGTGGTTTACCGCGCGCTCGATGAGCAACTGGATCGCGATGTTGCGCTGAAGGTTCTGCCCAGTGGGACTCTGACCGACGAGTCCGCGCGAAAGCAGTTCCGCAAAGAGGCGCTTGCTCTAGCCAAGCTGAGTCATCCCAACATTGCGACGATTTTCGAATTCGGTTCCCAGGAAGGAATCGACTTCCTGGCGATGGAACTGATTCCCGGCCATCCCTTAAGTGACAAGCTGCAAGGTGGACCGCTGGCGCAATCCGAAATTGTTCGTCTGGCGACGCAACTAACAGAAGGCTTGTCGGCGGCACACGATCAGGGAGTGATTCATCGCGACCTGAAGCCTGCGAATCTGTTTGTCACGCCTGACGGCCGCTTGAAGATTCTTGACTTCGGACTGGCGAAGCGAATCTTCCCCGAATCCAAGGGAGATGTAACCCTCAGCGTAACCGCGGCGACTGGCGGCATGTCCGGCACGGTTCCTTACATGTCCCCGGAGCAGTTGCGCGGCATGCCCACTGATCCTCGCAGCGACATTTACGCAGTCGGCGCGATTCTTTACGAAATGGCCACAGGACGGCGCGCGTTCCCGCAATCGCAGACCGCGGAGTTGATGGGCGCGATCTTGCACACGACGCCGGAAACCGCGAGTTCGGTGAATCGCCATGTTTCGCCGGGACTTGAGCACGTAGTCACGAAGTCTCTGCAGAAAGATGTTTCGCAGCGTTACCAATCGGCTCGCGAGTTGCGGGTCGCGCTCGAAGGGCTTTCCGCCAGCAGCCGCGACATTCCACAGCCACCGGGCACTGAACCAACTCGCCAATCGCGCCTGGTCATTCTTCTTGCGCTCGCCGCGGTCGTGGTTGCAGCCATCGGAATCGCTATGAACCTTCTCGGAGTTCGCGATCGCCTCTCTACTCGCAAAGCATCGCCTCCGCAAGGCATATCCGAAAGCGGTTCAGTCCATCAGCGCCGGTCGGTCGCCGTCCTCGGGCTAAAGAATGTTTCGGGACAAGCCGATAGGGCGTGGCTCTCTACGGCGCTAGCCGAAATGTTGACAACCGAACTCGGAGCCGGTGAGGAACTGCGAACCGTAGCGGGCGAAAATGTTGCTCAGATGAAGGTCAACCTCGCGTTGCCCGACGCCGATAGTTACGGACGCGATACACTGGCCAAGATACGCGAGAACCTCAATGCCGACGAAGTTGTGGTGGGCTCCTACGTTCCTCTCGGCAAGGATCAGATTCGACTGGACCTGCGACTGCAGGACACCGTCGCCGGTGAAACGCTGGCGTCGGTCTCGGCAAAAGGCCGCGAAGATCAGATCGACGATCTGGTGAGCCGTGCTGGTGCTGAGTTGCGAGAGAAACTTGGCGCTGGCGCTATTTCCGCAACCGAGGCTGCCGCGGTGAAGGCTTCTCTGCCTTCGAACGCTGAAGCCGCGCGCATGTACTCGCAAGGCCTGGCGAGATTGCATGCTAAAGACAGTTTGGCGGCGCGCGATCTGCTCCAGCAGGCGGTCGCGCTTGATCCTAATTTTGCTCTGGCGCACTCGGCTCTGGCCACGGCATGGACTAATCTTGGCTACGACGGTAAGGCTGCCGTCGAAGCAAAAACGGCTTTTGATCTATCCGGCGGCTTAGGCAGAGAAGACAAGCTGGCGATACAGGCCCGCTATCTTGAGGCTACTCACGATTGGGCCAACGCCATCGGAATTTACCGGAGCTTGACGCAGTTTTTCCCGGACAATCTCGAATACGGTTTACGCCTCGCCCTGGCGCAGAATTCCGCGGGCAAATACAACGACGCGCTGGCGACTTTGCGGCAACTTCGACGCCTGCCGGCCCCGGCGTCGGACGATCCTCGCATCGATCTCGAGGAAGCGAATTCTTATTACTTCCTTTCCCAATGGAAAGACATGGGTGAAGCCACGGCCCGAGCGGCGGCTAAAGCCCGAACCACTGGTAAGCGACTGGTACTTGCCCGCGCCCTCGAACGCGAGGGAGCCGCTCTTCGTTATCAGGACAAGTTCGATAAAGCGTCCGATGCCTTCAAAGAATCCCAGGCCGTATTCACGGCAGCCGGAGATCGCTGGGGCGCGGCGAGCGCGACCCTGGGACTCGCCACCACGGTCTATCAACATGGCGATCTGAACGGAGCCCGGCAACTGTACGAACAATCGCTGGCAGTGTTTCGCGAGGTTGGCTCCCAGAAAAGCACAGCTGTCTGTATGCAAGACATCGCCATCATCCTCTACGATCAGGGAGACCTTGCTGCCGCACAGAAAATGTACGAGGAGGCGCTTGTTATTGAGCGCGAAATTGCTGACAAGAACGGCATTGCCAGCACGTTGAATAGCATCGCCAATGTACTGGCCGACAAAGGGGACCAGGCTGGCGCCAGAGCGAAATACGAAGAGGCACTCGTCATATTTCGCGATTCCGGAGATCAATTTGAGACAGCGATGACGATGGGGAATATCGGGGAGCTCTATCTCGATGAAGGCAATCTACCCGAAGCCAAAAAGATGTTTGAGCAGGCGCTTGAGATCAAACGCAGCAATCACAACCGGCATTCAGAGGCCTACACTCTTTCCGCACTGGGAGATTTGCTCGCTTACGAGGGCGATCTTGCCGGCGCCAGAAAGGCGCACCAAGACGCGCTCGCCATCCGCACTCAGCTCGGGGAAAAGGGAACGGCGAATCAGGACACTCTCTCGCTGGCCCGACTCACTCTTGAAGCAGGAAATCCGGAAGAAGCGTTGAGCGCCGCGCGTAAAGTCGCAGTCGATTTTAACGCGCAAAATCAAGCCGATTACGAATCCGCAGCGCATACTCTCTCGGCGCGATGCCTGCTCCAATTGGGAAAGCTGGCAGAAGCCAAAGCGGAAATTCAGCAGGCCGAGAAACTGGTGAAGATCGACGATCATGTCGCGCGTCTGCCGATTGAAATCACTTCTGGACGAATTGAAACGGCCACGAGGAATTTTGCCGGTGCCCGCAAAAGACTAGACGCGGCCCTCAGCGAAGCCACTAAAGCCAACCTGCTCTACCATCAGTACGACGCACAGCTGGCGCTCGGCGAACTCGAAATCAAATCGGGCAAGACTGCGGCTGGCTATGCACGTCTGGATGCCCTCAAGAAGGATGCTACCTCGAAAGGCTTCCTGCTCATTGCTGGCAAGGTTGATGAGGCTGAAGTCGGAAAACGCTAGCGCTCGGATTCAGCAAGCCCGCTACTATGCGCTGAGTAGTTTGGCGCCGATTATTCCCGAAGGTTGCTTCATCGTTACTTCAGCGAAGCGAGACCAGGCTCTAGCCACGAGAACAGGAAGCCGGATAGATCAGGGAAGATAGTCGTGATCAATCCGAGCAGCGGGGCAGCGCCGAACCCGATGATCTTGAACCAGAATTCTGAGCCCAATTCTCCAGGATTCGTGTTGGTTATGTGACTCAGAGTGGCGTCGCGGTGCATATCCGCATAGACGAATACGATGACTACGCCGAATATAACGAATAATAAAAAGAGCACACCGCTCAGTGCGGGGCGTGGATCGAAGGGGTAGTTCGAGACCGCCAGAGTTACGGACACGAAGAGAAATATCGCCCCCAGCGCCATGGTGCGAATTCGCCCGAGCATATTCTGAACGAAACCCAAGTAGGTGAGACAGACGAGTTCTTCTGCGTTGCGTATGTGCTGTTTGTTTGATGTCGGCGGACAATTCTTGCGCTGAGTTTTGTCTTCGTCCTTACTGTCACTGGCACTCTGGATCAGTATGAGAGAGTCCTCTTCCGTTCTCCATTCCGGAATCAGAATTTCGGTGAGCACTCGTCCTGCGGTCGCAGCTATGCATTCCTGAAATTGCTCAAAGCACTGCAAGCCAGCGGCATTCGGATCGCGGTAACTGGTGGAATACCATTGGGCGAACTGCATTCCCGCGATCCGAGTGGCATCCACCGTTTCCAGGCAAGCCTGGGCGGTTTTGAGTGAGTTAGATGGCAATTGAGGGGTGGTGCCGATGAACTCCTGCAAGGACGAACGCAGGTGATTCAGACATTCGAGTTGACGCGAGAGCAGTTTGTAGCGGACATCGAGCACATTCCCGCTCATTTTCCAGACTGATCCCCACGAGAATCCGCTGAGAGCGCCGAGAGTGCGACGCAAGGGCAAGCGGTCGAGAAATACCAGAAGCTGCCGCAAGCGGCACCACGTCGACCAAAGCTGCCAAGAACCACCCAGGATCAAGCAGAAACAAAAGTCCAGCCAGAGGCAAAAAATGAGCGCATACCTGGCAACCCCCAAACTGCGGACTGGCACTTCGCCAACAATCACATAGACCAATCCGATGAAGATAAAAAACAAACAGGCATTTAGCTTCAGCACGTCTTTTACTAATGGAGCCGCGACAGCTTCGGCCGGTTCCTCAGCACACTCGCGGCTGAACATGGGAAGGACATCTAATTTTTCGCTCTTGGCACCAGGGCTGATGTTTTCATCGCATTTGTCTTGTGTCGTATGTCCCTTATCATTTCCCTTAACACTTCCCTCGACTTGTCCCTCAACTTTGGGAATCGCTATTTGCAGTTGCTCTCGTAGCGGCAAGCGAGGTCGATCGGGGCCGAACAGCGCCAGGCCATGGAGCGCGTACCAAAACCAAAGATAGAGGCCAGAGATCAACAACAAAAATGGTACGAGTGGCGAAACACCGCTGGCAAGATTCATCGAACGCCAATAGGCCGGAACTTGATTGGCGAGAATGAGCTCGCTTTCGATCGGCATTACCCACGCTACGAAAGACAATACGATCGATAACGCAAACAGTATTCCCAGGAAGATCAAGTGGTTTCGAAAGCGTTCATCACTGCGGCTTCCCTTGATCCGGTTTGGTTTATCCCCGTTCAATCGTTGGGTAGCACGGACGTTTGTGATGAGGGAGAATCCTGCGCTTATCCAAATGAACAATACCGAGAGGCGGATGAGCCAGAGGCTCAATGGGGGGTTTTCCCTCCAACAAAAAATTCCACTTCCCCATCCGGCAAACAGCGCCAGCTCGGCTATGAGAAAGCTTCCGGCAAAAATAAGTTCACGGTGATACGCGTTGTCAGTGGCGAAGTGGGCGCGGAAGGCTGGTTTCGCGGTGAGAGACGGGTAGTGGCAGCACCATGCGTGAAAGAGGGAGAATCCGAGTAACGCGACCAAAAACAACTTCATACTCAGAGGGATCGGCTCCCCTTCATACTCACTTGCTTTAGCGGTTTGCGGCGCGGACGTCTCTTTCTTACGATTCGGATCGGGTTTGCGAAGCGTGTCGTTGTTTATTGCCGCCAACGGCCACGATCCGTGATTGGTGATCACCGACAGCCATGTCGCGGGTTGGCAGGCCTCGCGAGGTCCACCTTCGTTACAAGGCGCAGGTTCCGTCCAGAACGGCGGGGCATAGTCTGGAATCGGCACATACGCCGTGTCATTCAGATCGCACGATATGGCTGGGACGAACACTTCGTCGCCTGCATCGCTCGAAATCTGGCAGCCTTTGCGTGCCTGGGCATCGGAGGGTATTTTCTGCCCTTTCGGATCGCCTGATAGCAAGGAGCGAAGCAATAAGCGCGCGGCAATGTACGTTCCCTCTGTCGAGTTTTCGGGAAATACACGATGGGAAGGGTGAAGACGAGGGTTACGGGCGGTCCACTCCCGTTCAATCGGGAACAGTGGATAGGTGGACAGGGTCATGGCTCCACTGAGTTGCAGAGCATCCTGTCCTCGTTGATAAAGGAGATCTGAATTAAGAACTACGATGCGGCCTTCGGGGTACTGACGACGCAGAAAGTTGGTCAAGAACAAGGGGTCTAGGGTGTTGCTGCTGCGAAGGACGACGTAGTGTGCCCGGTGAGACCGTAGCGCGGCAACAATGGCGAGCAACTCCGCTTCCTGGGAGAGGGGCGTTTGATTCCCTGCGTAGGTGCGAACGGTGTCATGTTCCTTGCCTTTAGGATCGGCGAGGTCGGTGGGGAGGTTTTTTTGTTGGGGGGAGCCTTGAGTCGGTTGACTGGATCCCGAACTGAACAAGGATCTTTCCTGGTAAGCCGCGCGTAGCGTGGAAATATCGCGCGGGTAATAGAGCCAGGTCGCGTCCCTACACGCGTTATCTGGTGAAGGGTCGGCACGACCGTAAGCGGTCTCATCTTCCGAGAGAATCGAGATATGCAGATCGTTGCTCCCTCCGCTTTCCTCCTTCAGGTAACTGCAGAAGCGATGCAGAGCAGTGTCATCGTCTTGAATAAAGCTACGAAAAACAAGGCCCGGATCGGTAGCAAAGCGTTCCGCGTCTTTTTTGCTGTTGGCGCTGCCGCTGTAAATCGGGAGTGGGCCGCCGAACTTGTCGAAAGATGAGAGCAACTCGGCTAAGGACGGAAACGAACCCGAAAATGTCGGTCCCAGGATCCCTACCGGGGCATTTAGGTTGCTTCCCGTCATAGAGACAATCCATGCCAACGCATTTTCGAATTGTTGACGGTGAATGCCGTGGGTTGATTCCTCTCCAACCACGAACACGATCAAACCTTGTTGATAAGGTGCTTGTCCGGTGCCGCGAAACACCATGACGCCCGGCTGATCCTCACGCGCTTTCTTTCTGTCATCGGACTTGTCCTGATCTCCAATAAGGGCGAAAGGCGACTCCTCTGTCTCCCACGGGAGCCACGAGGAATCATATTCGTAGCCTTCATCTTGCGCGCCCTGTTGGATGGCCTCGACGAACCGATCAAAAAGAAGTGAGAAATGGGTGTGCAGCGGATCGGGAAGAGTGGCGATGATAAATTTCGGTTTAAACTCCGCTTGGCTCACTTTGTCGGCGTTGGCCGGACCAACGGGTTCGTGGCAAACCTCCGGAGCTGCCCAATTGTCATTGGGCAGGAAGGCATGAAAGAGATCGATAAGATCAGCGCACGGACTCCAAGAGCCGTTCGCAGCGGCGCCTTTTGATTGCGAGGACTGTACTTGAGCGGGACGACCCGTGCCCGTGGCATCGCCGGGCTTGCTGCCGGATTGCGAAGAAATACCCACCGCCGCGGCGACGGCAAGGGCAGCGGCGACGCCCCATTTCATCTGGTCTTTCACTACACGGCCTCAATCCTGGGGAAGGCGAGAGCGCGTCCGAATGGAGTCTCGAACTTAAATCAACAAATTCAACTGTTCAGCCACGTCGGGCGCGGTGTCGTCCCAGTAATGCGTATGGGCTCCGGCGCCAATGCACATTTCTCGTCGTGGACCTGCGGTTGCGACATAGATCGGGTCGGGATAACGGCCTTGATCAGGCCCTCTTGCAGTCCGGTAATACCATTCATCCAGCCAGAGAGAGCGGCCAACGTAATCTCCGCTGCGATAAACATTGACCCACTCGCTGACGCCCAGTTCGGTTGGGTCAGGGAACGCACCGGCCATGATTTCAGGTGGCGGAGGCAATGCTGCCCCTGGCAGAGGCGATGAAGAGTTATCCGGTTGGTCACGCACCCAGTCGTAGAGATAGGGAAAGAAACGGTTCAAGAGCTGGCGGATCGGGCTGCCCATGGTCAAGAACTTAATGGAGATGCCACCTTGATTGTCAACCGTCGGGCCGGCCAGACCCATCGACGCCAATTCTGGATCGCCAACCTCTTTCAAGAAACGCAGAAGGTCTGCGGAGATCAGGGTGCCCAGACTGTGCGCAACGATAACAACGGAGTCATATCCGCGACCATCTGGTCCACGGTAGCGGGCGATATAACGCAGCAGCGAAACATACCTTTCGACAATCTGTGCGCGCGGGGTGGCCTTCTGCGGAGACGTACGGAGATAGGTGTCCACGTCCAGAATGGCATCCAAAATTACGCTGCCATATTTGAGCAGGGCTGCCAGCAACGCGGCGGTCGTGAGCGTGACAAAGGACTGAACAATAAAGGCGGTTGTGGGTCGAAGCCAGCCCGGAGAGTCTAAGCCTGTAATGTAGATGGCCGGAACTGCGAAAATCGAGATCCAGAAAAGAAAGGTAATCACCGAGGTCGCGTCAAGGCCCCGTGACAACCACGTACCCATTCTTACTGATTGTGCGTTGGTGGAAGACCGCGGTGGCTCCAGCTTGTTGTTGTCCCGCAACGGAAAGTTCTCCGTAAGCACGCTGGGCAGCACCCACCAGAAGAGCAAGAATAGAGAGAGTCCAAACAAGATAAGAGTGAGCGGGAACCCGTTGGTTACGCTCCATCTGAGCACAGCGACCAGATAATCAGGTTTGGAGTTGTCCGGGTCGCTGTCCGGCACAGGTTGAACGCGGGCCAGTTGGCCCTGCTCGTCTGCGGCCGGGGAGGATTCCGAATACGCGTTTTCTGGTAGTGGCTGGATCCTCGCCAAGCCGGTCATCGAGCAGTCAGGATTGAAATCCCCGCAGGTTTTCCCGGTTTCGGCCCTGGTTGCCTCGGGATCGGGAATCAGATCGTAAGTTGCCAGCCAAGCCGCGCCAGGTGCGTGATGAAGATATTTGGCCTCGAAGAAGGGATCGTGGATGGCTCGGGCAATGGAAAACATGCCGGTCCACAACAGGGTCGTCAGCAGTAAGAACAGTAGTGAAGGCAACCCCAGAGCAAATCTGCTGGTGCGTACTGCCGCTCGGGCTCGCGCGCGTTTGACGGAGTCAGCTTTCGGACTTAAGCGCCATGCCAAACTTCCCAGCACCATCGCCGCGACAGCGAATCCCCATAAAAACATCCATGAGACTCGCAGCGCCGCCAGGAGCCATTGCGCTGTCCAGAGGCTGGCTTCGGGGACAGAGGAGGCCTTGATTGAAGGCACAAC
This sequence comes from uncultured Acidobacteriaceae bacterium, assembly GCA_963807725.1. Taxonomy (GTDB): domain Bacteria; phylum Acidobacteriota; class Terriglobia; order Terriglobales; family Acidobacteriaceae; genus Acidiflorens. The sequence continues at coordinate 232,708 of CAWECL010000004.1, read as the reverse complement.
CAGATAGGCCGTGAAGAGCAAAAGAGCGCAGGCAAAGATAAAATATCCGACGTACTGGACCCCCCTCCGGATATCCGCGTATTTATCGAGCACATAAAAAAGAAGTCCGACCCCCAAGACCACCCAACACTCGAGCGCGCTCAGCGCGTTGGGTGTCACCCAGGAAAAATGCAAGATGAGCCACGCTAGAGCTGCTCCGGCGATTGCGGGCAATATCGCAAGCATCGCCCATAAAACCGGTGAGCCGATAACAGCTCGAGTCGTCTTACGTCCGATGAGAAATGAGACGGCCAACCCTGCCACCGCGCCCATGGCCACAGGAAGCCCCAGCTTGTCACGCGTTGCTGTTGACACAGAGGATGCGCAGGCAAGCAAGGATACGAGAAGAATGACTTTGAATAGCGGGATGACGATCTGCAACATACGCACCGCGTAGCGCTGTACAGAACAGTAGACTCTCCATATCAAGTCTGAGTTCGCCGCCGCGCCGCTGTCGATGGCCAGCCGGCTTAAGCTGCCCAAATGAAGAACCAACTGAAACAGAGAAAACAGAAAACTCAAGAAGCTATTCGTGGGGCGCGCCAAGTCAGCCCAAAGCATTTCGTAAATGTGGACCTCGGCGGCATTGCCGTGCGCACCCGGGAGTCGATTGCCCTCCAGTCGCGTGGTCACATAGGCATCACCATCAGCGCCACCTTCGTAGTCCTCGAGAAGTAGCCGCATAAATTCCCGTCCCGCTGCGCCGCGTGGCACGCGCTGGTCCGGGTTATTGCGGGCATATTCCGTGCCCAAGGAGGCAAAGTTGGCGCTTTGTTCTTGTAGGAAGGAAAACATTTTTCCAAACCACGTTTTGCTCTCTACTTTTTCAGTGGCGCTGACGACGAGCGGCTGGAGTGGGATTTGAATTCCGACCGACCGGAACGAATCGTAGGCGCGCGGCGCAGAGTGATTATTGGCCGGTAGCGAAAGCAGCAGGTCTGACATCGCGTTTTCGGTTGCGCCCGCGGCATGGTATCCGATGCCATGGACTCCAACCACTGCAACGCGCGGAGCAGGTCTGCCCGGCGCGGCTGGATCCGGTGCAATCGCGGGCTCCGGTAACCCCAATTTGTTATTCATATTTTCAAGATGCTCCGAATCTTGAAATAGCCTTGGTGGATTACTGTGTGCAACCCTGACACTCTGTTCGTTTGATTTCTGACATTCGACTTTTAACCGGGGAAGTTAGCGTCCGACAACCAGGTTCGGCCCAGTCGGCACATTGGCGAAAAGACCGGATCTCCCCCAGTTTCGGGACAGAACCCTCCCTGAACGCCAAGAGGAGAAAACGGCGTGATCGTCGGTTCAGATTGTGCAGGGAAGTCGCGAGGAGGCCCCCTCACACCCGGAAAATTCGACTTCCAGGCTGGCCCTCGCCAGTGGTATGAAAGATACTCAGGAGTTCGTTACGTGTCAATAATATTGTGGAACAGGAACGCGAGGATCGAGGGCAGCGCGCGTCCTTTTGGATTCTGGCTCGGAACAAACGTTACACGGGATGAGCGCTTACACCTTGGCCACAAGCTTCCGACATCTGAGGATAAGATGCAAAGCCCTCAGCGCTCCACGCTGGTAAGATTCGTCAACGATCTGGAAGAATCTTCTCTGGAGGAATCTCTAGGCGGTATCGAAGATGAGCTACTAGAGTGAAGGGTCAGCAGTCGCAAACGCTTCGCTGCGAGCACGGGACCGAGAGTCAAACCTTTTCACAAGCCGTTCCGCCAAGGCTGAAGCCTGTTGTCGAAGCTCAGGAACTGCTACCGCCTCCCAAAGACCGCCTTTGGTCGGTGGACCGATCGCGCAGAGCGAATGAGACGGAATTCCTCGATGGTCGAGAACAAATCCTTCAGTGTTAACGTTCAAACCAAGAAAAAGAGGATCTGGGGTTGCGAGGCCTTCCGCGAAAAGCGATTTCAGAAGCGAGTCATCGACCCTCCGGCAATCGGACTCCGAACCGGTGCAGTTGATCACGCGATCGACCAGCAGATGTATTTGTTGATCCTGGCCCCGCTGGCGTAAGGAGATCGTGATGCCTTCAGGTTGCTCTGCATAGTTTGCGATTCGGCCGGCATGGAGATGCAGCCTTCCCTCCGCCTGCAAACGGTCTAGCACGCCGTTGATTTCCGGCGCCACGCGATGCCGATGTGTGTCCCAGTAGGCTCTGACATGACGCAGGAAGCGCCTTCTCTCGGAGTGTGGGAGCGACATCCAAATCTTCTGGGTTACGGGGCGAAGAGCGTCAATCACGGCACGCCAGCCGATATCCAGCGCGGATGCGGATTCGACCTCGTCCCGAACCAGGCGCAACAGACCGCGCGCGGTGCACGGAGACCCGCTATGCCAGAACTGCCTCCATACTTGTGTTCGCCGGTGATCCTGGGGCATCAAGCCGTGTCGGGAAACCGCGCGGATCGTTCCTTCATATCCTTTCGCATCGAGGGCCACCACCATGTCAACGGCAGTCAGGCCTGAGCCGATAAGCAGAATACCGCCGTTCGGTGGTATGCCATCTAGTGCGGCTGGCGACCACGCTGAAAGCAAAGGGCGCTTACTTCTGGCGGGGAGTCCCGGAATTCTCGGATTCGAAGCCGGCAGATTACCGGTTGCGAAAACCACGACGTCGGCTTGAAGTTCCTGTCCGTTTCTTAGCCGCACTGCGAAGCGATTTTGGTTTCGAGTGACGGTGATGGCCTCGTCTCTAATCCATACGGGGTTTCTATCTACTCCAAATGCATTCACATCATCGAACAGCGATTCGATATAGCGACCGTATACGGGGCGTGGCAGAAAACTTTCCGCGTGGACCGCGGTGTCGTAGTTCGCTTGTGCCCACTTTAGGAAGTGATCCGGTTCCTCAGGAAGAGCGGTCATGCCTCCAGCTGGCACGTTGAGAAGGTGCGAGGAGTGTTCCGTTGCGTAGGCGATACCGCGGCCCGGACGACCCGCCTTATCAATGACGGCGATCCTGAGCGACGGATCCCGCCGCATTAGATTGACCGCCAGCATGGTTCCACTAAATCCGCCGCCGACGATCACGATCGCGAACCTGCGCTCGATCATAGTATTTCCCGTGCGCACGAGGCCGCTTTCAAGGAGTTGGGATAACGATTGCTCGCTGCTACTCCCGAATCGAGAGAAAAAGTCTCGCTCGTAAGGACAGTGTGGCGGGTAGGGCGGGCCGATGTCCAAGGAACAATTTTAATTAGCGATCAGGTTAGCTTATCGGCGGGACGACGCGGTTTTCGGCATCCATTCGCTAGAAGGCGTCCGCGAGCCATCGCGAAGGCGCGAAATGCACCGGCTGGCCCCTGCGGCTCCGGGCCTATACACGAGACAAGGGAAAACTGACGCATCATTCTGAGGCCGCGGACCTCGGCCACCTTCAGGACGCCTAATTCAAGCTCTTTGGAGATGGCCCAGCGTGAAACGAATCCGACGCCGAGTCCCGCCTCTACGGCGGATTTAATGGATTCGGTCGAGTCGAGATTCATGACATTCCTAAAGGATTTGAGTTTGAGCCCCGCTTTTTTGAACGTGGTTTCGACGACCCGGCGGGAACCAGAGCCTTGTTCCCGCATGAGCAAATTGGAGTCCATGAGTTGCTGCACACTGAAATATTTGTTTACCAATTCTGGAGGCGCGATCAATACCAACTCATCTTGCATGAACTGTTCCAGATGAACGCCGCGATGACGAGCGGGGCCCTCAATGAGTCCGAGGGCGACCTTTTTATCAAGGAGCAATTCGACGACCTGCTCAGTGTTGCCGCTGTGCAATGAGAGCCGTACACGCGGATGTTCGGCAATGAAAGCACCAATGAGCCGCGGGAGAACGTATTGCGCGATGGTGGTCGAAGCACCCAAACAAAGATCGCCAGAAAGTTTTCCCTCCTTCAAGCCGAGATCCTGGGCAGCTGCTGAAGCGAGCGCGGCAATTCTGTCAGCGTAGCGCAGAAGCAATGTACCCGGTGGAGTAAGAGTGACCCGGTTAGCGCTGCGGTCGAAAAGACGGACACCGAGATCGTCTTCGAGTGCTTTGATTTGGAGCGTTACCGCCGGCTGACTGAGAAAAAGACGTTCTGCCGCTTTGCGAAAGTTCAGGTGTTCGGCGACGGTACGAAAGACCTTCAAGCGAAAATTTTCAAGTTGGGCCACGGGATGATTATCCAGGCAAAACGCCGACAGTGTACCGATTCACGCCGAGTTTCTACCATCCAAATTCCTGTTGTTAGTACCAGTCGTTGGTACCGAATGGAACCTTCACCATGGTACTCCGCACTGCTTCTGTGGAACCGGTTGCTTGAGTACGTAATTGAATCTTGTTCCGAGCTAGCGCGTGATAGTAGAAGTGAGGGACGAGGGGCATGCCGGTGAAAAGAGTACGAGTTCTGGTTGCGAACCGTCCACGATTGATGCGGGAACTCGTCTTGGCCGTGATCGCCGATCAGCCAGACATTGAGATCGTTGGCGAAGTTAAAGAAGAGAGCGAACTGGTTAGCGCGGTTGAGGAGGCTCGACCGGACGTTTTAATCCTCGCACTCGAAGAAGCCGACAAACGCAGCGCTCAATGTGGATTTCTGTTGGGCCGATATCCGCAGATGAAGATCGTGGCGCTCGCACCGGAACAAAATCGCGGGTTGTTCTATTGGGCGAGCGTCGATGTGCGCACCAAGCCACTGGAGAGCTCAGAGGCGGGAATCTTGAGCGCTTTGAGGGACTGTCCATCGCTGGTGGGATTGTTTCGGCAATAGTTGCGCGGATTTGACGATTTGGCACGTAACGCTCTGGAACAAAGGCATTTACATCCATTTTCCGGATGTAACCGAGATGGCGGAGCTACGAACTGGGAGCAGTAAAAGTGTTGGAGAACACCTTTCAAAATCGCGAACTGCCAACGACTGAATCACCTATCTCGGCATCGTGTGTGCCCGAAGACGTTTTGGCGCGAGAGCGCTGGCACGCAGTCAATGTTCGTCCGCGGCACGAAAAATTGGTGACTCGTCATCTTCAGCAAAAGGGATTGAAGTGCTTGTTGCCGATGTACCGGAGCGTGCGCCGCTGGAAGGACCGCCGAAAAGAGTTAGATATGGCGTTGTTCCCCGGCTACGTCTTCGTCAACCTGGATGTTCAAGCGCGGCTGGGTGTTCTCCGATGTCCTGGTGTGCTGCGTTTCGTCACCTTTCAAGGGCAGCCTGCCATACTTCGAGATTCGGAGATTCGCGCCCTGGAATCGAGCGCGTCTTCAGAGTCGCGGCCACAACCCCATCCGTATTTGCAACAAGGCAGGAAGGTACGGGTGAGGAGCGGGCCTCTTGTGGATGCCGAAGGAATTATGATCCGCCGCAAAGATGGATTCCGGCTGGTTCTCTCGATTGAACTGATCTCGCGCTCGGTGATGCTCGAGGTTGATGAGGCCGATGTCGAGCCGATCTGAAATCGTAACGCCTCTAGATGTATTTTGATTCCCGTCATGGTTCTCGCTAGGAAAAAACTTACTCTCCCCATCCGATCGCTGATTGGCACAACGGCAGTTCTTATCTCGCTGCTGAGTTTCGCCACGGCGGTAGCGTCTGCTCAGGATTCGCCGGTGTATGGTCGAACGCGCGCTCTCGATGAATCGCGTTCACAGGCCGAGCAGCAGTCGGAGCAAACCGTCTCGCTTTCGGCGGACAAGCTAGTGTTGCTTCTGCAGAAAGAAACTGGACTGCTGCTCGAAGTGAAGAAATTGCTGGTTCGCAAGGCGTTTGAGCAGGGAAGAATTCTCGAACCGAGAGATCTAACCGACGACGCGCTGTTCCGGCTTGTCCGTGAGGATGAGGACATTCGCGTCCTTGCCACCCAAGAATTGTTGAAGCGCGGGTACATCCGAGCGCTGCCTACCGCTGAAGAGGGCCAGCGCGATGTGGTTCGGACGAAGGAGGGGGGCACGTCAGCGCCGGGCGCTCCGGCGAAGTTGCGCGCGACTAGCCAGGAAGAGCAATACTGGGATGTCCATGAACGCCGTACGCTAACCCCGCAACTAACGCAGCCTTCCGACGATTCCTCGTCTCCAGAAAGCGGTCCCCGATCGCAGGCTCATCCTGAGCCTGACAGTCGTCGCGCGGTGCAGCAGGCCCAGATGCAGGATTCGGACGAGTTCGACAGCATGCCGATGGGTGGCTCTGTCGGGACTGACTCAATCGGTGGCGCAGACTCGATGGAGCGAATTCGCCCCGAAGATTTGCCGGCGCTTATTCGCGCGCGCTCGGAGCAGCGGCTATCGCCCGGTTCGGGCGAATCGGGCTTGAGCGGATCGACGAGTTTGCAGGGCGGCGGCCGATCATCGCTTTCTTTACCATCGTCGTCTTATCCCTCACTTTCGCCTCTCGGTGGCGATTCGCTGGCCGATCCGCTTCATCAAGACTCCAGTAGTCAACGGGCTTCGCTGGAGCCCAGTCGCATTCCCCCTCCAACGGCTCCGCGTCCCGATCACGCCGCGCTGCGTCATCGAGTGAATCCTTATGCGGACGTTCCTTCGCTCTACGATCTTTACTCGCAATATGGAAGGCGCTCGCCTGAGTTAGTGCGATTTGGAGATGATGTGTTTCGCAATGGCACTGGAAATTTTGATCAGTTGCCCATGGATCTTCCGGTGGGTCCGGATTACGTGCTGGGACCAGGCGATGGGGTGAACATCAATCTTTGGGGTGGAGTCGCGCAACGACTGCGTCGCGTTGTGGATCACGAAGGAAGGATCGCGCTGCCCGAAGCGGGTTTTGTGCAGGTTTCGGGACGAAGCCTGGGCGATGTACAGCGATTGGTGCAAACCAGCTTGCAGAGCCAGTTTCGCGATGTGCAAGCCGATGTTTCCTTGGCGCGCTTACGGACGGTCCGCATCTATGTCGTAGGTGATGTCGAGCGAGCCGGTGCATATGACATCAGCGCGCTTTCGACGCCGTTGAACGCCGTGTTCGTTGCCGGCGGTCCCACTTCGCGCGGATCGTTGCGCACGCTGCGTCACTATCGCGGAAACACTCTGATTCAGGAAGTCGATGTTTACGATCTGCTGTTGCATGGCGTACGGTCTGGAGTCGAACGCATGCAATCTGGCGACACAGTGCTGGTTCCCCCGCTTGGAGCTGAGGTCACAATTGAGGGGATGGTCCGGCGCCCCGCGATTTATGAGTTGCGCGGTGAAAAGAATCTCACGGAAGTGCTGGAACTAGCCGGCGGCGTTCTTAGTTCGGGCACGCTGCGGCACGTCGATGTCGAGCGAGTGCAGGCGCATGAGAGCCGCAGTATGTTGCGCCTTGATATTCCGGAAAACAACAATCAGGACAGTGTGGTGAAGGCACTGGACGACTTCGCGGTACAGGATGGCGACAAGATCAAGATCTCGCCGATTTTGCCTTACGCCGACAAAACCGTCTACCTGGAAGGGCATGTGTTTCGGCCCGGAAAATATGCCTTCAGCGATGGCATGACGATCACCGATCTGATCAAGTCCTACCACGATCTGCTACCGGAGCCATCAAAAGTTCACGCCGAAATTGTTCGTCTGAATCCGCCCGACTTCGCGCCGCAAGTCATCACGTTCAATCTCGATGCCGTTTTGAGTTCGAAAGAGCAGCCTGTTGCCTTGAAGGCCTTTGACACGGTGCGTGTGTTTTCGCGTTTTGATTTTGAAGATCCGCCGGTGATCACGGTGGCGGGCGAAGTGCGAGATCCTGGCGACCATCTTACGAACGGGATCACTCACGTTCGCGACGCGGTGTATCTGGCGGGAGGGCTTACTTCGAACGCCTCCACCGATTCGATCCAGATATTTCGCCGGACCGGCGACACCAAGCTGACCGTATTGAGCGTCAATCTCGAACGAGCGCTAGCGGGAGATGAGAAAGACAACATCGTACTTGATGGCAAAGACCGCCTTATCATCCACCGCAACCTTGCCAAGGTAGATCCGCCTACAGTGACGATTGAGGGGGAGGTGGGGCGTCCGGGAAAGTATCCGTTGAGTGAGGACATGACCGCCGCCGAGTTGGTGCGCACGGCCGGCGGTTTCAAGCGTGGCGCTTTTACCGAAACTGCAGACCTGACCCGGTACGCGATTGAGCAGGGCCGGAGTGTGGTCGGCGAACATGAAACGATCGCGATCGCTCGCGCGGTTGCCGGCGAACCTGATACCGACATGCGATTGCATGACGGCGACGTGCTCACGATTCGCCAACTAGCCGGCTGGAAGGATGTTGGCGCCGTCATCACAATTACCGGCGAAGTACAGCATCCGGGAACGTACGGAATTCAAGAAGGAGAGCGGTTGAGTTCCATCCTTGCGCGCGCCGGAGGTTTTGTCGGGGACGCTTATCCATACGGTGCTATTTTTGAGCGGGTTCAGGTTCGCGAACTCGCCGAACGCAATCGTGCGCAACTTGTGCGAACTATCCAGAATGAGGGGCCGATTCTGCAAGCGACTCCGGATGTTGATCCTGACCAGAAGGCGGCGAAAGATGCTGCAATGATGCAGTGGCAAGCGACGATGGAGCGCCTACAGAACGCTCCGCCGCCGGGGCGTCTCGTGGTCCATATTTCGGGCGACTTGAAGCGTTGGGCAAATACGTCGGCCGACATTCAGGTTCGCGCCGGGGACACGATTTTTGTCCCGAAAGTACCGACATCGATCATGGTTGACGGCGCGGTCTATAACCCGACTGCGGTCTCCTATCACCCCGGAAAGTCAGCGGGATGGTACCTGGGCCAGGCTGGAGGGCCGAGCAATACCGCTCACAAAAAAGGCATCTTTGTAATCCGAGCCGACGGCTCCGTGGTTGGAAAATCCAGCGGAATGTTTAGCGGGAGCGTTGAGGATGCGGAACTCAGGCCCGGCGACATGGTCGTGGTTCCAGAAAAAGCATTCAGCGCGAACACGCGATGGAAGGATGCTTTACAGACGGCGCAAATCGCAACCGCAGTTGGAATCGCCGTTCAGGTTGCGCGATCGTTCTAGGTTCCGCTGTATGAGGCTGTGGATCTTTTCATTCATGATTGTCATTTCCTCGACGATCGAACCGAGCAATGCTCAAACAGTGAACGAATCGCAGGTGCCTGTGCCGGGAGCGAAATCCGAACAGCATGATCAATCGAGTCCGTTTGCTGGGAGTTCTCCATCCAACTCGAACGAAATGCAGGCTGCATTCTTGCCAGCAGGGCAGGATCCAGAAAATCGACTGCTAACTCCTTTCATGCGACATCTGGCCCTAGATCAAAAGCAGTTCTGGACTTCGCCATTCCACATGGATCGACAAGGCGCTGAAACGCTCTTTCCGTTCCTTGCCTTCACGGGAGGGTTGATGGCCGGCGACTCCTGGATCTCGCGACAAGTCCCCAACGATCCGACGCAGATCAATCGGAGCAAGAAAATTTCCGACTACGCTGCCTACTCTTTCGTCGGTGTCGCCGGCGCTTCGTATCTCCTGGGGCGTTTCACTCATAACGACCATCTGCGCGAGACGGGCTTTCTCGCGGGTGAGGCCGCTCTCAACAGTGTGGCCGTCACGTATTTGTTCAAGAGCATGACCCAGCGTCCGCGGCCGCTGGACGACAACGGCAACGGAGCGTTCTTTCAGGGAGGCGCGTCGTTTCCTTCGGAGCATTCGGCGATCGCTTGGTCGGTGGCGAGCGTGGTGGCGCACGAATATCCGGGGACACTCACGAAGTTTGCCGCATATGGTCTGGCATCCGCAGTCACAATAACGCGGGTCACGGGCAAGCAGCATTTTTCGTCGGATGTTGTGGTCGGCAGCGCTCTTGGATGGTACTTCGCCCGTCAGGTATATCGTGCTCATCACGATCCGGAGTTGGGCGGAACGGGATGGGGCAATTTTCTGAAGGCCCCAGAGGACGACGAGAAGGTCCGAAATCCTGCGCATATGGGATCGCCTTTCGTGCCGCTCGATAGCTGGGTGTATCAGGCGGTAGAACGACTCGCGAGTCTCGGATATATCAAAAAGGCCATCTTTGGACTAAAGCCGTGGACGCGCATCGAGACCGCGAATCTGTTGAGTGAAGCCAAAGATAATCTAGCTGTTGATGAGACCGCGCCGACAGACATTGCCAGGCTTCAAATTCAACTCGAACAGGAATTCGGCTACGAGATGGGGCTGCTGGACGGCAACGAAAATAAGACCGCACAGTTGGAATCCGTATATGCACGCGGTGTTTCAATCAGCGGACCGCCGCTGACCGATAGTTATCATTTTGGTCAAACGATCGCTGACGATTTCGGCAGACCCTTTCGTCGTGGAACCAACGGACAATTTGGCGGGTCGGTGTGGGCGGCGGCCGGTCCATTTACGATCTACCTGCGCGGAGAATTTCAGCATGCGCCATCAGCTCCGGCGCTGACGCCAGACGAGCGCGAGGTGATCGAATTGCGCGACATGGTCCCAGTGCCGCCGGCAACTCCATTTGCCACGGTGAATCGTCCTCACCTTTTGGATGGCTATGTCGCCGTTAATCTGGAGGGTTGGCAGATATCGGCAGGGAAGCAAAGCCTCGACTGGGGGCCCGGTCCGGGCGGTTCGTTGCTTTGGAGCGACAATGTCGACCCGGTGGAGATGGTGCACATCGTAAAGTCAGATTTCCACCTGCCGCTTCTCGGAACCGCGCGCATCGAACAATTTATCGGAGTGCTTCATGGCCATTCGTACATTCCGCATCCGTATATCTATGGCCAGAAGATCAATTTCAAACCGCTGCCAAACCTTGAACTTGGATTCGGGCGCACGATCACGCTCGGCGGTTCGGGTGGAACCCCGTTCACTTCCAGAAATTTCATCGATAGTTATTTTGGAATACTGCAAGGCGGCTCGGTTCCAGGCGACAGCCACACCAGCATGGACTGGGTGTTTCACGTTCCAAAGGTAAAAAACTATCTCGTCTTCTATGGCGAGTTGTATGCCGACGACGATCCGCTTCCGATCCAAAACCTGCCGAAGAATCCGTTTCGTCCCGGCATTTATCTAACCCGCTTTCCTGGAGTTCCAAACCTAGATTTGCATGTCGAGGTCACTTCAACCGAATCTCCGGGGTTCTTCAATTTTGGCGGTCCCAACAAAGGCAATTTGAATTACTGGAATCAAACTTACCGCGATGGATATACAAACGAAGGAAACCTGATCGGTAATTCGGTGGGCCGCATGGGACGCACCATTCAAGGCTGGCTCACATATTGGATGTCGCCGACGACCACGTTGCAATTTTCAGCCAAAGGTAGCAGCGTGAGTGCCAACTTCATTCCCGGTGGTGGAGACTGGCAGGACTACGCGCTGCAGACGCAGACTTACGCCCGGTCGGGTCTGTATCTAAAAAGCCAGGTGCAATACGAACACATCTCTCGTTATCCACTGCTGTTCAATGGGCCGAAAAGTAACGTTTCCGCAATTCTCGAGCTGGGATTTGCACCGCATTGGCACGCTGCGAAACCTGCTCCTTAGCTGAAGAAGTGACGCCCACAAAATTGAAATGCATTCTCCAGTCGGACTAAGAGATCCGCTTCAGGAGGCGGTGCACGAGCGGTCCGTAGCCGATCTTCGCCTGGTGGCATCGGCCACTCCAACACCTAACACTGCCGCTCGCTTCCGAAAAACTGCGGTTCTCTGCGAAGGACTGGCGGACCTGCTGACGATCACTTCCGCCATAACTTTCGGTTGCCTGATGTATTACGCGCTCGGGAAACAGGTTCAATACTCGGCGCGGTCGATTGTCGAAGTCGCATTTGGATGCGCCATTGTCATGGTGTTGATGCTGGATCGGGCCGGCGCTTACACCCGGGCGAACAGCTTATTGCGAGTACGGGAGACTGAGTTAGTTTTGCGAGTTTCGGCCCAGGCTTTTCTGATGGTGATGGCGGTAAGTTTCTTTGGCGGCTTTTTATTTTCCCGATGGCTTCTGGTCTTGTCGCTAGCTTCGGTTCCAGTCGCACTCTTCGCACAAAAGACGTTGATGTATTTGTTGATCAGCAATCTGCACTCCAAGGGGCATGGGATCGATCGAGTGTTGATCTATGGTTCGGGTTCTACTGGGCGGCGAGTCTTCTCGGCACTTCGGCGATCGCCCAAACTTGGACTCGACCCTGTCGCATTTGTCGATGACGATCCCACCAAAACCGGCGGCGTGATCTTTGAGATGGGTTACCAGCCGCAGCGGTCGGCTCCGGTCGTCAAAGGTCCGGTGAGCCAGCAATTGGTGGAGAGTCACGGTGCTGACCTGGTGATCATTGCCATCCCTTCCATGGCGGCGGAAAAATTCCAAAATACGGTTGAAGAGGTTCTCGAAGCAAGGACGCGGGTGTCTTTCGTACCGAGTCAATTTCTGCCAGCGGATCCTGGCGTTGTCTATCAGGACTTCGACGGAATTCTTCTCGCGTCGTTCGGAAAACCGGGACAGAGATTTGGCTACGAGCTGGCCAAGCGCATCGTCGACATCGCCGGCGCTATCGTGTTGATCGTGCTGGGACTGCCGCTATTCCTATTCATCGCGATGTTGATCCGCATCGATTCTCCGGGTACGGCGATATTCCAACAGGATCGGGTCGGTCTGCAGGGGCGAGTATTTCGAATGTTCAAGTTTCGTACCATGAGCGTTATAAGCGATCCTTACGAGTATTCGCCTCAGTTGCCCACCGACGCCCGAATCACACGCCTGGGAAGGTTCTTGCGTCGCACCAGTCTTGACGAACTGCCGCAATTGCTGAATGTTTTGCAAGGGAGCATGTCGCTGGTCGGGCCTCGGCCAGAAATGCCCTTCATCGTGGGAAAGTATTCACAGCACCACAAACAGCGGTTGCAGGTTAAACCGGGACTGACCGGCCTGTGGCAACTGAGTGGCGACCGCAATTACTTGATCCACGAAAATATCGAGTACGACCTCTACTACATCCGGCATCGCAACTTCTTCATGGATCTAGCAATTCTGCTACACACCACTGTGTTTGCCATGCGAGGAGTTTGAATAAGTATCGGCACCTGCGAGAAGGAATTGTGGAAAGCCTGAGAAAAAGCGGAGCAGTCCGGGAGATGGACTCGGTCACGGAAATCGAGTTTCCATCTTCCACGACGGGCTCGACCCACGAAGAGGATTCTCGCCAAAACAATGAGCCCATCCTTCTTCCGAGCCTCGAATTATCGTGGGAAAAGCGCCGAACCCTCTTGCGCGCCGCTGCGTGGGCGATACTGGCCAGCGCCATTTTCGCATTTCTCATTCCGAATAGTTACGAGTCCTCCGTGAGCATCATGCCGCCGGAGTCAATGAACAACAGTGGAGCGATGCTGGCGGTGTTAGCCTCGAAAGCGTCTCCCGAGTTGGCCGCAATGGCGGGCGGTTTGATGGGGATGAGAGGATCGGGCGCATTGTTTGCCGCCCTTTTCCGGAGCAGGAGCGTGCAGGACTCTGTGGTCGATCGGCTGGACCTGCAGAAGATCTATCACTCCCGTTATAAGGAGGATGCGCGCCGGAGGCTGAACAACCAAACTGATGTCAATGAAGATCGCAAGAGCGGAGTGATTTCTTTAACTGTGACCGACAAGAGTCCGCAACGCGCTCGTGACATCGCACAGGCATACGTCGAAGAATTGAATCGTCTCGTCTCTCAAGTCAGCACTTCATCAGCGCGGCGCGAGCGCATCTTTATTGAACAACGCCTGAGCACAGTTAGAGTCAATCTGGAAGATGCTGAAAAGCAATTCGGCGCTTTCGCCAGCAAGAATTCGACTCTCGACATCAAAGAGCAGACAAAAGCGATGGTCGAGTCGGCGGGCCTGCTGCAGGGCCAACTCATTGCCGCCGAATCGGAACTGCAAAGTCTGGAACAAATCTATACCAGCAACAACGTGCGCGTCCGGTCGTTGCAGGCCAGAGTAGACGAACTCAAGCGCCAGTTACAGAAACTCGAGGGCACGGACGCCTCGCTGGCCCCTGGTAGTTCGATGTCTGGCGGCACACAGTCTGATCAGGCGTATCCGCCTATTCGTAAGTTACCCCTATTGGGAGTCGAGTGGGCCGATCTCTATCGCCGCACCAAGATTCAGGAAACCGTTTACGAATTGCTCAACCAGCAATACGAGCTGGCGCGGATTCAGGAAGCGAAAGAGATTCCGACCATCAACGTTGTCGATCCGGCGAGCCTGCCGGAACGGAAGTCCTCCCCGCACAGGGTTCTGATCATTCTGGCGTTAACGCTCCTATCGGTTGTGGGCGCAGCGGTGTGGATTGTCGGGTCAGAGTACTGGCAGCACATAGATCCGCAAGACCCCAACAAGCACTTCGTGGAGCATGTGTGGCACCAAGGGACGACCCGTGTTCGCTCGTCACTCGGATATGTGTCTGCGCGATTGAGATCTCCGCGCTCGTGGAATCGAAATGCGGAAGAACATACTGAATGACCACGGCGATGATTAGCGTGACGATCGACGCAGCATGACTAAGACAATCGAAGCTTCCAGTCTTGTCGAACCGGAGCTAACGGAGTATCGCAGTGAGACCTCGTGGTTGCCACAGATATTCCAGGTCGCAAAAGCCGGGGGACTGGCCATTTTGGGGCAGGGCTTATTTGCCGGTGCGCAATTCCTGATGAACGTCTTGTTGGCGCGCTGGCTTTCGACGGATCAGTACGGCGCTTTCGCGCTGGCGTATTCGGGCTTCCTTTTGTTCCTTATGCTCTACGGCGCTTGCGTGTACGAACCGCTGATTGTCTTTGGATCAGGGAGGCATGCTGGCCGCTTTCAGGAGTACTTTGGGCTACTTGCCCGAAGCAATATTCTCGTACTCGCAGGCTTCAGTGCCCTGATGTTCGTGTCCTCCTATTTGTTCGGCCGTTTGTTTTCTCCCGAGGTCGGACGAGACTTCGTAGCGCTTTCATTCGCGTCGCCGTTTGTTTTGGTCATGTGGTTGGGACGGGGTGGCTTCTACGCTCGAATGAGCCCGGGCCACGCGGCGTGGGGCGGCTTTATCTATTTCTGCGCCTTGACAGCGGCGATTGTCGGGCTTCGTCAGTCCGGCAGACTTTCGGGAAGTACCGCATTTCTGGGCATGGGGCTCGCGGGATTTGTAGCCAATGTCTATTTACTTTGGAGAATTGGTTTCACCTGGAAGAGAGCCTCAGGCAGCCTGACACTGAAAGAAGTGTGGGGTGACCACTGGAGCTATGGTCGTTGGGCGCTGGCATCCGCTGTGGCTTCATGGTTTCCACAAAATATTTACTATGCGCTGCTCCCCGCCAAAAGCGGGCTGGAGGGTGCGGCCGCTATGCGAGCTCTGACAAACTTGATCAACCCGCTGCTGCAAACCCTGGCTGCGTTAGCTGCCGTCCTTATACCGGTTCTCGTTCGCCGCCTGCAGGAGGGAGGGATCCCGAAGATGAAAAATACGATGAGAACGTTGACCATATTGCTGATTCCGGGATCCGTTTTTTATCTAGTCGCTCTGTGGTTCAGCCGGTCTTTGGTGTTTCGGTTCGTATATGCGGGAAAATACCAGCAATACGAGACTTGGCCCTTTCTTCTAACCGGACTGGTGCCGATCGCGGTAGCCGCGGCAATCATCGTCGGTTCAGCATTGCGCGCCTTAGAGAAACCGGAATGGATCTTTTGGGCTTACGCGGCGGCGACGGTAAGCGTGATTGTGCTGGGCCTTCCGTTGACGCTCCGCGGCGGCGTCCTGGGCGCCACCGGCTCACTCTTAATCTCGAGCCTGGTCGCGGCGATTACCATGGCCTGGTTCTTTCATCGTATCGATTCAACTGAAAACAACCGCGCAATCGAGGCTTAATTAGACTAGGCCGGTGGTTTTCGCGACAACTCCAAATGAACGGTCCATCTGATTTCAGCCCCGTGCAAGCTAAGGGTTTGTTGGCGTTTTCTGCGCCGGCGGCCGGTCTGCGAACGAAGAGTACATGGCTCAACCTGCCCTTGATCGCAATTTTGCTCGTGGGCACAGTGATCGTTATCGCCGACGGATTTACTCGCCCCCTCGTATTGGAGGAAGACTGGGAATCTTCGGAGGCCATGACCTATGAGCCTTATCACGCCGCGTTTGTTTTTGGGCTTGTCGTGTTGCCGTTGATGATGGCTTACGGGAAAGCGGTCGGCATATCGAAAAAGGAATCCCTGCTTCTGTGGTTCGTGATGTGCACTGTGGCCTATTCCAAGGATTTTGCATATATGGGAGTGCCAGGTGCTCCGGTATTCGTAACTGACCTTGTGTTGGGCGGGTTATCGCTCGCCCTGATTGGCTCTCTAGTGAGTGGCCTGAAGGGCCTGGGTACGGTCCCGAGGTTGGGACTGATTTTTCTGTTTGTGAGTGGAGCGATTAGCGCGTGGCGGGGTTTCTTGTCCGGACAAGACAAGATACTAGTGCTCCGCGACTTCGCTCTGATCGCTTACTCAATGTTTGTGGTGTTGAGCTTTCTGGTAATTACGTCATGGGGCGCGGTGAGAAGAATCTTCATTTTCTTCGCTCTGGGAGCTTTGTTTTCTACCGTGAATGCGTTGGCGTGGATGGTGATGCAACCGGGTCAGCGGCGTTACCTACCCTATGGCGCTTTCGTTTTGGCAGCTTTACTGGGGATGTTTGTTCTAACGACGCACAGAGTGATACGTCCGGCTCTGGGCTGGATGCTCTCAGGTATGTTGGCTGTTGGAGTGTTGTTGGCAAATGCGCGCACGATTTACGTTGCCTTCGGTGCTGTGCTGCCGATCATGTTCATGATTGGACCATCGGCCAAACTCCAGATCACCAAACGCACCTTGCGCCTCAGCGCCGCGGTCACGCTGACTTTGATTGTGCTGGTTTGGGCAGCATGGCAGACAAAAGAGGGCGCCGATCTCTTGGAGACGACAGCCACTCAGCTGGTTTCCGGTACGTTGCACTATGAAGACGATCCAAACGCCGGTTTCCGCTTTCTCGCCTGGATGGAAGCTGGTCAAAGATTCGAGGAGAATCCCCTGCTGGGCGAGGGCTTTGGTGTTCCGTTCAGTTTCGACCTTACCTCCTTTGACGTGCGGCCGCACAACACGTTTCTGACGATTCTTTACAAGACGGGGCTTGTGGGATTCACATCTGCGATGCTTCTACTGGTCGGATTTCAATGGCAGGGCTGGACCACCTTGCGATCGTTTCGCGGGCAGCCGGGAACACTGTTTCTATACTTGTTGCTGCTGGCGCAGTTGGTCGCATCGGCTTTCGGGTGTCTGAATCTGCTGCTGGAAAGTCCGTTCCTCGCCTCCGTTTACTGGATCATTCTGGGGGTGGGATTTCGAGTTGTGAGCCTCATACGGTCCTCTCCATACGCGATCCAACAAATAGCCGCACCTAGATTGGCTAAGGCTTAGGTCTTCGAGCCGATCCAAAGGTCATCACAGAATTATTTTCCGCTTCTGTATTTTGTTTGCGCGGAAACGGAGTAAGGCGGTCGAAAAGTATGCGCGGCACCATCACCTCGACAGATGCAATCAGCGCCGGCGATTATGATCCGACGCGGAGGAGCCTGATGAATGAAGCCCGATAGATCATGCTCCGCTTAAAAAGGACGATTTCAGATTCGACCACCGCCTTCCGCGAGCTACACACGTGACCTGGGAATGGCTTGTGGAACACTATTGTCGTGATAAGAAAGTACTCGACTTGGGATGCGGCCATTCGCCGGAATTTGAAGACATATGGAAAAAAGGGAAACTCCTGCACCAGAAAATTTGCTCGACTGGCCGCGATGTGACCGGTCTTGATCTAGACGCTGATGTCGTGACCCGGATGCGCCACCTCGGCTTCAATGTCGTTTGTGATGATGCGGAAAATCCGCAGAATCTAAATGGCTTGGGATGTTTTGAAACGATCGTGGCGGGTGACATTGTTGAGCACCTCAACAATCCTGGCGCGATGCTTCGCGCGATGAAGTCGCGACTGGCTCCGAATGGGGTGTTCGTGCTTTCCACTCCCAGCCCCTTCCGCTGGTATAACCCGCTGTTCGCGATCATCGGGCACGAGTTTAATCACCCTCATCACACAGCCTGGTTCTCCCCGATGACGCTTACCACTCTTGCAAGGCATCATGGTTACCAGGTGGTCCGCTGGCATGTAATGGATTTGGTAACCACCCCGATCGATCATGAAGACTCAACGAGTAAGAAACTGGGAAAGATGTTTTTCAAAACGACGGACACGATGCTGAGGCGAGTGATTTTCCGTCGAAACGAGTGGCTTTCTGACACCATCGTGGCTGTCTTGGCTCATGCTTGAGATCGGCGTGGCACCGGAGCCAGAGCGGCGCTTGAAGATTGCCATAGTTCACAATGCCTACCAGAAAGCAGGAGGCGAAGACGCGGTCGTTCAGGCTGAAAAATCCCTACTGCTTCGCGCGGGTCATGAAGTTAGCCAGTACCTTCGCCACAACAATGAAATCGAGTCGCAGAGTTTTTATTCCAACCTTGCTCTAGGCGTCCGTACGGTGTGGTCGTCGAGTTCCCGGAACGGGTTGCACGGGCAGCTTCAAAAGTGGAAACCGGATGTCGTCCATTTCCACAACACTTTCCCACTTATTTCGCCGGCGGCCTACTACGCTTGCAGGGACCTGGGATTGCCTGTGGTGCAGACGCTGCACAATTACCGCATCTTCTGCCCGTCAGGTGCTTTTTTTCGAGATGGCAGAGTCTGCGAGGAATGCCTCGACAAAAGCCGCTGGCTAGCCGTGCGTCACGCATGTGTTCGGCAATCGCGCAGCGCAACCTCGGCGACGGTTGCCATGCTGTCCTTTCACCACCGCTACGGGACGTGGACCAATCTTGTTGATCGCTATATCGCGCTCTCTGAATTTTCGCGGGCCAAATTCCTTAGCGGTGGTTTGCCAGAGGAGAAGATTGTCGTCAAACCAAACTTCGTTGTGGACGATCCAGGAGTTGGTACCCATGATCAGGCCTACGCCGTTTTCATCGGGCGGTTGTCGGAAGAAAAGGGTCTGCGAACATTAATTCGGGCCTGGAGATATGTGGGATCGCGGCTTCATCTTCGCATCATTGGAGATGGCCCGCTCCATGCCGAACTTCGGTCGGAGCGCTACGGGTTGCCAACTGTTCACCTTGCCGGGCATCTATCTCGCGAGGAATCGATGAAGATGTTGCAAGGCGCGAGATTCCTCGTCCTGCCGAGTGTTTGCTACGAGAACTTTCCCATGACGTTGGCGGAAGCGTATGCGTGCGCTACTCCTGTTATCGCGTCTCGCCTGGGAGCCATGGAAGAACTTGTGAAAGATGGCCGCACTGGGTTGCATTTTGCTCCGGGTGACGACAATGATCTTGCCACCAAAGTGCAATGGGCTTGTGCACATCACGACGAGATGGTCCAGATGGGCGCGAATGCTCGTGTTGAGTTCGAGGCCAAGTATACGGCGGATAGAAATTACAGAATGTTGATAGCCATCTACGAATCGGTCACGAAATCCGTACCAGATCAAATATTAGTGAGGCCCATGCACGTCGAGTCACAAGAGCATGAGCGGTAATCGGTTCCTCCCCTCTTTCATTCGTTAAAACCCATCCTTGCCCAAGGAGATAAAAAATCATGCGCAATCAACGTGCACTTGTCACAGGTGCTGGTGGGTTTATCGGCCACCATTTGGTCCAGAGACTAAAAGCAGAAGGCCACTGGGTTCGGGGAGTTGACCTCAAAGATCCGGAATACGAGGCGTCCATTGCCGACGAATTCGAGCTGCTCGATCTGCGCAAGTATGACAACGCTTTGCTCGCGACACGGGGAGGAATCGATCACGTCTACAATCTCGCCGCAGATATGGGTGGGATCGGCTACATTACTGCCTCTCATGCTGACATATCGCGCAACAACATTCTGATCAATGCTCACATGCTTGAGGCGAGCCGTCTGAACAGAGTTTCGCGGTTTCTGTTTTCTTCGTCCGCGTGCGTGTACGCGCAGTATAAGCAGCGGCTGCCTGAGGTGACTCCGCTTCGTGAAGAAGATGCTCACCCGGCTGACCCCGAAGCCGGCTACGGATGGGAGAAACTTTTCGCCGAAGAACTATGCCGCTATTACTGGCAAGACTATCGCTTCGAAACCCGTGTCGCACGGTTCCACAATGTCTACGGGCCACTTGGAACATACGAAGGTGGGAAAGAAAAGGCTCCGGCTGCCATCTCGCGCAAAGTGGCTCTCGCCTGGGATGGCGGGGACATCGATGTCTGGGGTGACGGCGAGCAGACCCGTTCGTTCATGTATGTGGATGATTGCGTCGAAGGACTGTTACGGCTGATCGCGTCCGACTATCGAGATCCTCTGAATTTAGGCACGGATCGCCTGATCTCGATCAACGAACTGGTCGACCTGATCGGTGGGATCGCGGGCAAGCGGCTTACGCGGCGTCACGATTTGACCCGACCGCAAGGAGTGCGCGGCCGCAATAGTGACAACCGTCGCCTTCGACAAGAGTTGGGTTGGGAGCCTTCCGTATCGCTCGAACAGGGATTGGCTCTCACGTATCGATGGATCGAGAATGAGTTGCGCCAAACCGGACGTATCTCCGAGTTTCACATCGCTCGCAGCGCCGACTAGTAGGCGCGCCAACTTGCTCGGCGTCGGCGTTCACGCGACTGACCTTCCGGGCGCAGTCTGCGCGATCGAGAAGGCCGTGCGTGAGGGTACGACGGGATACGTGTGCGTCACCGGCGTTCACGGCATTATGGAGGCGCAACGCGATCCCGCATTCCACGGGGTCCTTAACCGGGCTTTTCTTGTTGTGCCCGATGGAATGCCAACGGTCTGGGTAGGGCGCTGGCAAGGGAATTCCGCGATGAGACGGGTTTACGGCCCAGACCTCATGCTGGAAATCTGCCGGCGTTCGCTCGGTACAGGAATCAGTCACTTTCTCTACGGAGGGAAGCCCGGAATTGCCGATGAACTCGCGGAGCGATTCAGGCGGCAGTTTCCGGGAATTCAAATTGTGGGTACGTTTACCCCGCCCTTTCGACCGCTCATACCCTCCGAGCAGAGCGCACTTGAAAGACGGTTGGCAATGGCATTGCCCGACATTATTTGGGTTGGGCTGAGCACGCCCAAGCAGGAAAAGTTTATGGCCGAAGCGGTGGAACGCCTCCCATGCCGAATCATGGTTGGTGTGGGCGCGGCGTTCGACATGCATACCGGCCACGTGAAAGATGCTCCCACATGGATCAAGAACGCTGGCTTGCAGTGGATGCATCGGCTCTGCCAGGAGCCGCGTCGTTTATGGAAACGCTATCTGATCAATAATTCGACTTTCGTACTGGCAATCGCCCTTCAACTTGCCGGTTTACGTCGACGTCCCCTCCCACCTCTCCCCCCAGCCTAGCCCTCACAAACAGCCAGTTGCCGATTCGCGATTGACTAAGCCGGGTGTGTCGTCTGTCGCTTTCACGTTCGTGGCGTGCTGGCAAGTGATCGGTCGGCCGTTGGTCTTTGTCTCACTAACAGGCGAATAACTTGGGTTCCCCCTCTCATAATTGTTGCCATGTCAGCAACCTGCGCCAAACGATCATCGGGATGTGCGTCTGTGTGGGATTGTCGTGCTTTTTCCGCCTGCAAACTAAGCCAACGGCCAAGGGGAATATTCGGGACTTCGCGTCTGAATCGGGGGACTGCGAGAGGCTTCGGCTCAGCATTCCCATATCGACACCGTTTCCGCGCTTAATATTTTACAAAATTGTGACCAGTTGATGACACGGAACCTGCCTGTGCCAAATAATGTAGTTGCAAGAAACAAGCGAGCTCCGTTGGGATACATCTGATCGAAACACTCTTATTTGTGGCGGCAAGTTAGATGTGGATATTCACGGGAGAATTACCGTATGCTGCGCGCACCAATCCATAGGCCGAGGGGCAATGGTGAGCAAGAATCAGTGTGGAGGTAACGTTGTCTCTCGAGCGTATAGTCGTATTTCTGTTAGCCGAGAACTGCCTGCTCCGCGAAGCTCTCGTCCGGGTCCTGCGTAACAAGGAAGATATCGTCATAGCCGGCGCTATTCCTTTCTCGTCTTCCGCGATGGATAAGATCGGGTCCGCGAATCCACACATCGTCATGTTCGATTCCACCAGTATTGCCTTGAGCGGTCCTCGTCTGGTCTCACAGATGCGACAGGTGAGACACATTCGCAAGTGCGTGATGGTGGGAATGGAAGAAGACGAAGCCACATTCTTGCAGGCCGTGGGCGAAGGCGTCGTGGGGTATGTCTTGAAGGATGCCTCGGCAGCTGAGATTGTGCGGGTGATTCGTGCGGTAGCTGGAGGTGAAGCAGTTTGCCCTCCGATATTCTCGGCGTCCCTGTTTCAATGTGCCGCTCGCGATATTTGCTTTGCCTTCAGGCCGCCGCAGAAAACGAAATTTGGATTGAGCCGGAGAGAGCAACAGCTGGTGGGCTTGATTCGCCTCGGGCTATCCAACAAAGAAATCGGAAACCGGTTGAACCTATCGGAGCAGACGGTCAAGAACCACATCCATCGCATTCTGCGAAAAGTCGGCGCCAGCGATCGCCTGGAAATTGTTGAACAGTGCAAGGCAGAAAGTCCGGCGCTGGGCAGCTTCATTACCCTTGAAGCCTGAACCCAGTCGCGCGGATTCGTTCGGTCTGTGATCGATCAAGCCGCGGAGCTGGATTCTCCTTCTCGTACCGGGCTTGTCGCGGTGGATAGTGGAAGAGAAACACCGCCTAACAAAATCCCAGACAAACCGGCGGCGAACAGCGCGATGATGGCGGTCACCATAAGCACCGCTGGATAACCGAAGCGCGTGAATGAGGCTCCAGCGACCGCCGCAGCCAGTGCCTGGGACAACGAGATAACCAGAAAATTCAAGGCCGACGCGCCATTTCGTTCCGCGGGCGCAATCCGGTTCATCAAGAGCGTGTACATTCCTGGCTCGCTCATCCACTGAAATGCCATATAGATCACATAGGCTAAGCCGGCCGTGGCCGCGCCGCGCATTCCGGCGAGCGTGCCCAGCGCAATGGAGGTCGCGATTTGAGTGTAGACGATGCCGGTAACGAGGCCAAACTTGCGGAAAATGAGCGGCGTGAAAAGAATTGCCAGAACTTGCGAGAGTTGCGAAATCGCAAATACCAGACCGATTTTCTGCATCGGCATCCGAATGTATTGCGAAAAATAGATATTAAAGAAGGGACTGAAAGCGCCCGTGACCACGCTCCACAATGCGATCACCGGCAGAAACCGATAGAGGAACGGATTCCGCACCCGGAGTTTCTTTTCTGGAGCGGGTGCCGAACCAAATGTAATCCGAGACAAAGGCCAGAGGCCGAGAGCGGTAATTCCGCAGGCGATCAGCAGAGCCAGCCGATTTGTCGGAGCTGCCGCGACCGACGCGTGAGTTCGCGAGAGCCATCCCGGCAGCCCGCCGCCGATGATGCCGCCCAACGCGGCGACGCCAATGCCGGCGGAAAAGACGAAGCTAAATCCGAGGGGACGATTTTCTTCGGTGGTAAGCTGCGCTAGAGCTGGGGCGATGCAGACCGCCCAGATCGAGAGGACCGCTCCACTAACAAACGAGAGGGCAAGTTGAATCGGCTCGGAGGCGACCAACGCGCGCGCCGCCCCAAACAACGACACCGTGGTAAAACAGAAGAGCAAGGTCTTGCGCAAGCCGAGGCGTTGAGCCAAAAGGCCAGCCGGAACTGTTCCGGCCACACTTCCAACCGCGACCGCACTGGTGACGAGGCCGACTTGTCTATCCGTGAATCCGTTGCCCAGCAGGTAAAAGTTGAACAGGAAAAAATACACCGACATGCCAAAATCCAGGAAGAACGAGGCGGCGAAGAAGGTCCAGAAATCTTGGACAAGATTGTTTGCGGCCAACCACCACCGCGCTCCACGGTAGAGAGTTGGGGTGAGGGTGCAGGCGTGATAGCCCACCCTCGAAGCCAGATAGAAGCCGTATTTGGCATATCGATTCGACCACCAGAACTTCTTTTTCCGGCCTTGTCTCGTCGTATCTTGCCCCGGAGCGCCGACTGTGGGGATGTGTATCGGCATCAAGGCCCCGCACAGAACGGCTCGTTTGGCGCGTGACGATTCCAGTAAAGCGACATGCAGCCAAACACCATCCTTATTTGGGCGAAACATTCCTTCAAGCGGTGAGCGATTGAATGCACGAAACCATTTTTGAATAGCAACGGGCAGGCGGCATACTTCCTGCTCTACTTCGCCGGGAAGGGTGCAGGCAAACCAATCTCTGGCCAGAGCAAAACTGATCGCTTCGTGGGTGCGAAGTGAATCGCTGTGCAGTTCTTGCCATCGCGACCAAAAAGCTTTTTCGCCGGCGTGAGTCTGTAAAAACCGAGCCATCTCGTAGACGCGAGGCAGTACCCACTCGCAACGCAGTACATCTCGTAGCAGATGAAGAGCAGAGAAGCCAAGGTTATCGACCGGGTCAAGGGCAGGGAAGCTGAAGTCGCCTACATTGCGCGTCAGTCGACGCGTCCAAAAATTCTCAATCCCTTCCGGAATAAAACGAGCGACGGACTCGTTCCACAGGCAATAATGAAGCTCTACCGACGGGGGCATCTCGGGATCGAACGCATTACCGCGCCATTGCCAGCCCGTCGCGCGACTCATCGCCGGCAGATGATCCATGGGAAGGTGTTCCAATCCCCTGAGAGGTTGGTAGTCGAGAGTTAAAAGTTTGTCCCGAGCGCATAGAATCGATTCGGAAGGACAATAGAGGTCGATATCGGACTGCATTCGCAGCCGAGGATCCTCGACATATCCGGGATATTGGGCAAACCCTTTAATGACGAGATGCTCGACTTCAACATCAGCCAAGGCAGTGGCAAGTTCCAAGTAAACCGCTTTAATGTTCTGAAAGCGCAGCGCGTTGTCTGCCGCATTTCGTTCTAACCGCTCGCGAACCCAATCCGGCAGGAAGTTAGTGCAGGTTCTCCACAGCGGAAACGTCATGTGGGCGAGATCGGTGAATTCGAGGAGTTCGCGCCATTCGGACTCATCCAGCGATCGCAGAGCCTCTGGCTGCGCATCTTGGAATTTAAGCGCCGCCAAGAGCGCTTCGACGTGTTGGGGGATTCGAGTCATTTCATCCTTGGCGGAGACTTGCATTCGCCGCCGGGTCAGGCTCTTTCGCGAACGAGGGTTTCGAGCCGGTCTACCGCCCAATCTAAATCGTGGTAGCGCATTTCAACCGTTTGCGCGGTTAGCAGATTGTGAATAGAAGCAATCTGGGCCTGACGCACTTCTTTTTCTCCGAAGCAGATGCAGTGCTCGAAATACTGCAACCCAACTTCCTTCGCAACCGGAAACATGCCCCGCGGAGACGGCTCGCGACGGTTAAGGAATACGATGTGATCAACTTGACACTCCGTGATCACGTCAATTTCCGGCAGGGTCTCAGTGGCCACCTCAATTGCCATTTTCCCTGTAGCGCGAGGCGTGACGCGCTGGTTCTTCAATTCAGGGAAGAGCTCAATTGCAGACTCCCGAAAACGCATCTGATGCGGGTTTCCGACGACCAGACGGCCTGGCCGCTCCCGCACAATCGCGCTGCCATCGTCTGTCAAGAATTTCCAGCCGGCCCGAGCGCAAGCAAACGCAAGCGACGATTTACCCGCTCCCGATTCCCCGCAAAGCAGCACTCCCTTTCCATCAACCTGAACACATGCCGCGTGAAGGGGAGTCATGTGGAGCGCGCCCAGCATCGTCAAGCCGGCGGCTTCGAGAAAGTAGTAACGGAGATAGGCTCGATTCTTCACCGCTGCCTGTGTGAGCCATGCAAATGCGAATCCACGGCTCATATCGGAAACGCTAAAATTTTCGCTGTCGGCGTAAGTCGACATCAGGTGACTTCGCGAGTGAGTGCTGGGCGGCGGAGGGCATTCTGTTGAGCCATCGCCGATAACGCCAATTTCAAGCTGTACTGGGGTTGTAGAAAAAGAGTGCCTAAAGCGGCCCCAGCTCTCTTGAGCCGCATCCAGTACCTCGGTGGAGTTAGTGGCAATTTCTATCGCAAAACCTAAAGGATAGTAGACGGCACGCAGTGGCAAAAGAAGATTGCTAAGCACAGGATCGTGGGGAGCGGGATTACTGACCGTGTTTAGGCTTTCCAGGACTCTGCTTTCAGACATTTCGACCTTTGTTTTCGAAGTAAGTTTTCGTCCTGGATATCCATGCGCGTTTTTCCGTACCGACGACCTCAAAAGTTGTACTTCAGAGCAAACTGAATAATCCGCGGATTGGAGGCTGTCGCTGTAATCACTCCAAAAGTCGGATTAAATCCTCCAGCAAAATCGTTAGCCGGTAGCGCAAAGCTCGGCGTGTTTGTGAGATTGAAAAACTCCGTGCGAAATTGCAGGAAGCTCTTTTCGGTCACGGTAAAGTTCTTCTGGACCCCCAGATCCAGATTGCGCTGTCCCGGTCCCCGGACGATTCCCACACCACAGTTTCCAAATCCAGTTCCGTCCCCGATGACTGGCGGGGGCGCGAAGGCGGCGAGGTTGAAGTAGCCGTTGATGCGGGTCGAGATCGATCCTGAAGATGCGGGATTGAGGCCAGTGCATTGTGCGCGGGTGAAGCCGGTCAGGTTTCCGTAAACCGATCCGGCTGAGCTATCCACGGCCGTGATCGGTAGACCCGACTGCACTACAGCGAGGCCGGAGAACTGCCATCGCGAGAGCGCGTTGCGGACCAAGCTCGATCCGCGCGTGAAGCTGGGAACCGCGTAAACGAAGCTCAAAACGAACCGTTGTGCCCGATCAAAATTGTCCAATCCGTACGCCTGGCGGGGATTGTTCTGATCGTTGCTGACGAAATCGAGATCGAGGGATGAAAGGCCGCCGGTACCGCTCACATAGTCCAGATTCCTGGAGAAGGTATAGCTCGCCTGGAAATTTAGACCGTGGCTCAATCTCTTGATCACATTCGCTTGCAGCGAATTGTAGTTGGAGCCGAACTTGGTCTGGCAGATGTAGGTAGCCCCGCCAGCGATGCCCTGATAGGGAAGCCGCTGCGGCAGATTTTCTACCGTCGTCGTGGTCACTCCGTTGACCGGATTCTGTGGAGTTGCGATCAACGCCTGGTTGAATTCCGAACAGCCAGTCAGGTGTGTTCCCTTCGACCCGACGTAACCAACCTGAAGTAAAAAGTCGTTCGCGAACTCGTGTTGAACGTTCAGGTCGTACTGCTGTGTATAAGGACTGGTAACGTTTTGCGCGATCGAGGGGACAGTGATCGCACCTCCGGGCACTCGCGGTATGAAAATAGGAAAGCTCGAATCGGGTGGCAACGTCGGATTGTAGGGCTGCTGGAAAGTTGCCGCCGAATTCGCTGCTCCTTGCAGCGCCTGCGTAAGTGAAAAAGGAGGTGCGCCGACAACTTGTTCCGCGAGTTCTCCCGAGAGCCGTTGGTAGTACAGTCCATAGCCGCCGCGCATTACGGTCGTGCGCTTATCAAATAAACTCAATGCAAAACCAAAACGCGGGCTGAAATCTTTGTAATCCGGACGCCACATTCCGCTGTATTGGCTCTTGGCGTAGCCGCTCGGAAGCGGACCGCGATAATTTGCAGGCAATATGAATCCGCTATAGCTGCCTCCCGGCGGCACCTGGCGGTCCGCCGTTGTCGGATCAAAATTCGGCAAGCGGCCGTTAATCTCGCTGGGCGCCCCAAAAAATTCGTACCGTAATCCCGCATTCAGCGTCAGGCGCGGGTTTACGCGGATGTCATCCTGAACAAAACCCGCAAGATCGGTATAACGTTCATCCTTGGCAAAGCTGCCCGCGGCCCCGGTGCTGGAAAAAATATTGCTCTGCCCGCTGCCGTTCTGGGTGCCGCTCTGGCCGAGCAGAAAATCTGGAAAGCTCAGGAAAAACAGAAAGCCATCCGCCACAAACGGAACGTTTACGTCCAGTTCGTCGCGCTTTACCTCGCCACCCATTCGAAAACTGTGTCGACCGCGAGTCAGAGAAACCGTATCTTGCCAGACAAAAGTATTGGTGTTCTCGAAGTAGAAGGGCTCTCCTGCCGGACCAATCGTAAATAATCCGTTGACGGCGATGCCCGGAATTTCCGGAAAGCCTGACGGAGTCGCCATCCCCACCGCCGCGGCGCTGATCGGCTCATCACCGCGTGATAAGCCGTTAAATCGCATGAAGCCGAAGCGGGCCACGTTGATCAAGTTGGGGGTGAACACGTGTGTGTCCGATAGGACAAACATGGTGTTCTGCTGGAGCTCACCTAGACCCCAACCCGGAACCGTGCCGCCAAAAGGCGAGAAAGGTAGATCTTTTGGATCGCGTGAGTAAAAGAACTTGCCGGAGAGCTGATTGCGATCGGAAAAACTGTGATCAAGATTGGCCGAAAACTGGTTTTCACTATACGCTGCAGGAATGGAGAACGACGATTGGCCCAAGCCGTGTGAAAGAATCGTTTGCGGACTTGGAATGGCGTAACTGCCGTTGGGAAACTTGAAATTCAAAATCGCCAACGCCACCGGATTGATGTTCGATCCATCGGGTGCGACGGCCACGCCACCGAGTGCTCCGGACTGTCCTCCGTAAAGTTGGCCCAGCGTCGCCGCCGAGCGATCGCCACTCAGGGCCGGAAGAAACGAGCTTTGCAACGCGCCACTGGCCTGTCCGTTGATTTGCTTGGTGCGCTGATAAGAACCGAAGAAGAACGTTTTGTTCTTTCGAATGGGACCGCCGATTGCGAATCCGTATTGATTTTGCTTGAGGTCGGGCCTGGCTTGCCCGTTGCGATTCAGAAAATAGTCATTGGCGTTGAGTGCATCGTTGCGGAAGAATTCCCATAGATTTCCGTGAAGCCCGTTGCCCCCGGTTTTGCTGACGAGATCGATATTAGCGCCCGAGCTTCGTCCGTAACCGGCGTCATAGAGGCCGGTCTGCACTTTGAATTCGGCAATCGTGTCAGGAGCCGGTATCGCGATACCGACCTCAGGATCGAAGCCAGAAAATGAATTTTCCGAAATGTTGTTCGCGTCGACGCCGTTAAATTGGAAGTTGTTGGCGGTGGTTCGACCGCCGTTTGCGGAGACATTCTGAGTATTCGATCCCAGGTTCGCTGCGTTCGCAAGTTCCACTACCACGCCAGGAGAGAGTGCAAGAATCTGAGTGAAGTTGCGATTGGCCAGGGGCAAATCAACAATCATTTTCTGGTCGGTGACATAGCCAAGGGTTGAACTCTCCGTCTTCGCCAATTCTGGTGTGCCCGCGACTTCCAGTTTGACGCTTGCGGCTCCCACTTCGAGGTTCACGTTGACCACCGCTGTTTCGCTGGCCACGACCGGAACGGAACGCATGATTTGTTGTTTAAAGCCTGGGCCCTCGACCACAAGCGAATAGTTTCCGGGCGGAAGCAGTTGGACGCGAAACAGGCCTTCGAGCGTGGTTTGTACCCTCCGCGACGAACCCGTCTCTTCGCTCAGTACCGATATGCGAGCACCCGCTACGACCGCTCCGGATGGGTCGTAGACCGCCCCGGCGATCGCGCCCGTACCGGGCGCTTGAGCGTTGCCGAGAGTTGCCAGCGCAATCACAACAACTGGCTGACGCACGATACGCAATAAAAGATTTCGAATTTTCATTTGTTGCTTTCCGGAGACTGGGTGGCAGCGAATCAAGCCATCTTATTTACTCGGCGGCCTCTATGTTCATAACCTTGATCGATTGCTTTTTGAGAGTGCCGGAGACACGCACCTTGTGTCCGGCGAGTCTTCCCGCCTTCTCCTGGTCGTCGAGGGTATAGACAACACCCTTGCTCGCGTCGAACAACACGTATTTTGCCCCCAACTGAATGCACTTTATGGTGCATGACGCCTTGTCACGGCCCATGCTCTTCATGTCCTGCATCATCTGATCGTGCGATCCGGCCTTGGCGCATAGTGAGTCCGTGATCTCGCCGGTGAACGTTTGAGCATTGCCGTCAGCTTGTGTTGCGTATGCCGCGACCGCAATCGAGATGAAGATGAAAGAGAACAAGCAGGAAGTGCGGATGAAATGGCTCTTGATCCTCATGGTTCTGTCCTTCATTCTTGAAATTCCTGACCCCGGAGCGTTGTGACCTTGCGGTGAAGTTAAATGAGGCTACCCAACGGTTTGTCAAGACCGTGTAAACAGTTTGCAACTTATAGGAGTTAAGTGCCGGTCATGTTTCCGTTGGCGAGGCGAAGCGTGGGAAGCCGCGCCAGGCGCGGCGGGGCAGATTAATTATGGCCAAGGCGTGAGCACGAAAAGTGACAAACAGTTAACCCGTCTATGACAACCTGTGTCTGCACGTCGAGCTATTGTCAGCTCTCACCGATAGCTGCTTTATGAGGCGGAAGAGAGGAAATTGCGATATGCACTGCAGGGAGAACCTAGTGCGACGGGCGTTTGAAATATTGGGCGTCGCATTGATCATCGGCAATCTGGCGTGGTCCCAGACGTCGCTGCCCGTATCGACGTCTTCAGCGCAGCCCACCAAATCGGCTTCAGCAGCCGACCTTGGGGTTGCTTTCGTGAAGGATTCGACCTCACAAATCGTCGTCGAACGCGATGGAAAGAAATACACCATCGACTTGGTTACGCACGAAATTCGCGAAGCTGCCCCAGAAGCCGAAGATGCCAGCGTGAGCGTTTCAAACCAAGCAGTGGGCAGCGATCCTGCGCCTGTGAAGCCCGCCGTCGTCTCATCTTCAGCGAGGGGTATATACCGGCCCGGAGATGATCTCATCTTCAGTGTTCCCACTGGGCGTCCGCTGGATCGGCATGGCCTTTACTTAAACTTCACACACCGTTTTCCCTATGAAGCTGCTTTCACAGGAACGTCACGCGGAGGCACTCTGCTTGGGTTGGACGACTTTGCGATTCCTTCATTTGGGTTGCGTTACGGCCTCACTTCGAAGGTTTCTGTAATGGCTTATCGTTCGCCGAGCATCATTGGGCGTCCGATTGAATTAATGGTGGCTTATAACTTTCTTGACGAGCACCATCACAGCCCATTAAACGCCGCTGTCCGATTTTCTATTGATGGCCAGAACGACTTTGAGAAAAACTTTAGCGAGAATTTCGAGTTAATCGTATCGCGCAGCCTGGGGAGGCGCGCCCAACTTTATGCCGTTCCAACGCTGTCCTTCCACGCACGGCCCACACTGTCGGCAAGCTCGATTGTAGATGCACCGATTGACCAGCCCTGTGGCGCGATGCCTTCCTCCCGCGCAGGATGTCGCCGCCGGAGTGCGGCCATGCGCCAATGTGTTCTCTATCGGAACCGGTTTGGCAGTGGATATCAGGCCCACCGTCGCGCTTGTTGCGGAAGCGATCCCGACGTTGATTAACGGCCGCGATTTGGCGATTCATCGTCCCGCCTATGCTTTTGGTATCCAGAAAAAGATCTGGAGACATGCCTTCACTTTCGGATTCACCAACGGGCCGAGCACGATCGTTTCGCAGCGCAATGCGACGCGCGCGGCGTTTCTGGGCGATCCTACCGCGGACAAGCCTGGCGGCCTGTTTGTGGGATTTGACCTGAGTCGTCAAATTTTCTGAGAGGCCCAAAGCTTTTGACCAGACGAAGTTTGGGACAAAGACAGGAAAGAGAAATGCGCAACTACGTTCTAGGAATCGTCACTGTATTCGCAATTCTTGGTTTTGCGGCGCTGGCTGTCGCAGGTCTTGGCCTGATGCCGACGAATGCGGATGCCAGCCCCCCGGCTTTGGAGAAGCGCATTGCCATGAGCGCCGTCGACGCCGCGGTGAGCCGGCGAGCCACGCACTCAAACAATCCCGTCCCCGCGAATGACCAGAACCTGATCGAGGGAATGAAGATCTACACCATGAACTGCTCCGTTTGTCATGGCACACTCGACAACCAGCCGAGCACACTGGAGCATTCGTTTTACCCGCCCGTACCGCAACTGATCCTCGATCCGTCGGATGATCCGGAGTGGCATACCTACTACGTTGTCCGTAACGGCATTCGCTACACGGGCATGCCAGCGTGGAATCATACGCTCAGCGATGCAGATATCTGGAAGGTTGCAGCATTTCTTGCACGGGTCGGGACCTTGCCTACCCCCGTGCAGGATTACTGGAAGCAGTCGTATGGCGTGAGTCCGCGGGGACTGGGGCAGGCGCGATGAAGGGGTCTAGCTATCCTTACGATAAAGGAGTTCACGCATCGCCTGCCTGCGAGCTTCGTTCGCTTCACTCGCGGCCTTACGTTCGACTGAGTCCATGCGCTGCTTGGTCGCGGGCTCACTCGTTTCGGGCTCGCTGCACTCCGGGCACCGGTTGGCGAATCCCGGCTTGCCGGGCTTAAGCTCGAACTCTTCCGAGCAGGCAACGCAGACTTTAATCGGAAAAGGCATAACAAATAAATGATAGCAGCCACGATTTCCAAATGGCCAGCCACCTGGAACTGATTTTGCGCTCGGAAGAAAGCACGACTGGCAGGCGCTTCCGCCTGCTGGTGGCAGGAGAGTGGGCGCTGGTTGGGGTTCTGCTCCTCCTTTTCGTCATGCATGGATTGGTACCCGGCTGGCAGGTTCTCAACACGGACTTCCCCAACTATTACTTGACCGCCGCGCTTCGACTGCAAGGCGCAACTGTTGGTCGAGTTGGTGTTGACCGAGTGTACGAGTGGATCTGGTTCCAGCGTCACAAAGACCATCGCGAGATCGCGCAATCCCTGGTCGGCTTCGTACCCAACCCTCCTCTTTGTGCGGCACCGCTCTTGCCGATAGCTTCGCTTCCGGCACTTGAGGCCAAGCGAGTTTGGATCGTGTTCAACCTCGCGCTTCTCGCCGCCTCACTTTGGATCATGCGCCGCGTCACGCGGTTGCCATGGCGACACATGATTCTGATCACCAGCCTGTGCGTGATACCCCTGCGCACCAATTTCATGTTTGGTCAGTACTACGTGGTGATTCTGTTCTTACTTTGCCTCGCTTATTTGTCTTTCGTGCGCGGTCATCGCTTTACGACCGGGAATCTGCTGGCAGCGGCGGCATGGTTAAAGCTGTTTCCCGTCGTTTTCCTGCTGCTGCTCCTACGAAAGCGCGAATGGCGTGCGATTGCGGGGTTGCTGTGCGGGACAGCGTTCCTGGGCGCCGCATCAGTGCTGATCTTTGGATTCGGCATCCATCGAGTGTGGTTCACCGAGGTGTTACCGCGAGCGCTTCGAGGAGACTTAGTGGGCCCCTACGCCTTGCAGTGGAGTTCTTTCACTTCGCTCTGGCATCGATTGTTTCTTTTTGAGCCAGAATTGAATCCGTCACCTCTCGTGAATTCAGCGTGGCTTTATGCCGCAGCGCAAGCACTTACAGGCACGGTGCTACTATTTGCGTTTTTGTTTTCAACCAGTCGTGAAAAGAACGCCGAAACCACGGCTTGGGAGTGGGCCGCGTTTGTCCCGCTTCTGTTGCTTCTCTCCTCGATGCCGGGCCCGTACCACTATTGCGTTCTGATCTTCAGCGCCATCCTGGGAGTCGACTACTTGGCAGGAAAAGGCGAATGGCGCAGCGCGCTGCTGCTTGGCGTTCTGTATGCGGTCGCGTGCGCCAGCCTTCCGGCCGAGTACGACTTTGCTTTGCGGCGAGTACTCGCTACGTTTGTTTACTACGTTCTACTTATCAGGCACGCTCCTGCGAGGGCAGGCGCGGGCTCCAGGAAGCTTCTCGCGGCGTTTGCGACGATCACGTTTGCCCTGCTGATCACTCTTAATCTGCGGCCCTTGCGCCATCGCGCGGAAGATTTCCTGCATCGGCTGCCCGCCAATACCGGGAGTTACGCGTCGGCAAATCCTGTGAGCACGAGGCAGGGTGTCGTCTCAATTGAAATGTTCGGTGAGGGGTACAGGGCCGTCAATCGCACAGACGGAAAAATTGTACCGATGCCATCCCCGGGCGACGTGCTCTCCGTTGCGGGCAGCAATCAGTCTCCGTTTGTGTATTTCGAACTGGTAGATCAGCGCTCGCATATAGTGCGGCTCGCCTCCGATCAAGTCGGGAGGTCCGAAGGGATCGCCGAATATTTTGCGGATGGACAACAGCCGGCGATATCGAGCGACGGGCACTGGCTGGCTTTTCTGACGGAAAATAAGGGACAAAGCACGATTTGGCTGTCACACGACGGAGCGCCTGCGGCGCCCGTTCTGAGCTCGCAAGAATTGGATGGCGTTTTGGAAACAGCGGTCACCGAAGACGGCGACGTTATTGCTGCGGTGGGTGGAGTTTCGAATCCGCATCTGGCTTGGGTCAAGCGCACCACGGGGGAGACGAAGGCGCTCGATATCAAGGGAGCCTTGCGTTATCCATCGCTATCGTCAGGCGGCAGGTTATTGGCTTTCAGTCGCCGAGAAGGCGGTTCGTGGCATTTGTTCGTCCGTGAGCTCGCAACCGGCGAAGAACGACAACTGACCCGAGGCGATTGCAACGCGACTTCACCGGTATTTCAGGATCGCGCTCTTCTGTACGCGACCGATTGCGGCCGCGGACTCGGACTCAGCGCGATCGCTCGAATCGACCTGAATTGGTGAACACTCTCGCTTCCGGCATTAGTTCTTTTGCCACACATCGTCGCCGTTCGGGAAACTCATAACGAGTCGATAGTTCTTCAACAAATAAGCTCGAAAAGGACCGGCATGATCCGCCGCAGAATTTGTAGGACGCAAAAGGTCTCGCGAGTCCCGCAGGATCAAAATTGGCACCGAGTGAGAGTCAATCGCCGCGATCAATCCGGCGACTTGTTCCGGCCGGGTATATTCCGTGGTTTCGACGGTCTCAGTGGGGGCAGGACTTCGCAGGTGAAATGGAGTGTAGAAGGGCGGCATGCCGAAGAAATACTGTCCCGGACGAGTGTGCGTCAAGCACCCAACTGAACTCCTCGTAATCGGCACGATCGCGGAAGGCTACGCGCCCTGCTGGAAGATTTAAGTAGGAATACCGATGCAACTGCGCGTGAATTGCGGGCTCGAGGGCGATGGCGACAACAGTCATCGTTATCGCCAACGTCAAGCGAGCTCGCGAATACGCGGCGATTGTTCGAGACTGACTTAGCCACCTATGAAGCAGCCAGACAAGGAGAATCATGGCTGGAGCGCTGACGGTGCATAGCCTCTTCATCGACGGCGCGGAAGCGACCGCCAAAAAGATGCCTAGGCCAGTGAGGGTCAGCAAGAGAAGCTTGTCCCAGCGGACACTTGGTTCAGCCTCGCGCCAGCGGCGCATCTTAAGAAGAAAGACGATGTACACGAGGGGCGTGACGGAATATATGAAGGGGTAGCAAATCCACTTTAGCGCTCCGCCGTGCCAGCCAAAGTCGTAAAGAACCACGCGCCAGTTGTTAACCGTCGGAGCGGGGTAGTATCGGAGCGGATAAATGATGATGCAGTAGATCCATCGCCTGAGGCCGGCGGCTGCGATGAAGTAACCGTTCGCGGCGAAGAATACGGCCGCTGCGACGACACATAGCAGCAGACACTTCCGCCACCATTCTTTCGCTGGGGCGCAATCCTGCCGCATGTTCCAGAGAATGTAAATGATGAAGGCGGCGACGGCCACTGCTCCCTTCGTCTGGGTGAAGCAGGCTGCGAGACCGCAGAGAGCGCCCGCTGTGGCAACGCGGATTCGACTCGTCCCGTCAAGCAAAACCAGCATCGCGCCCATCACCGCAACCGTACTGAACCAGTGATGAGTCGGATCCAGACCTCCGTAAAGAACGAAGGTGGTGAAGAGCAACGCTGGCAACAGAGAGCTCACACCTTGCAAGAGCCGCCGCGCAATTAAAGTGATTAAGAGCGCCGTCGCCGCGGCAAGAAAGGCCATGACGAGGTTGGGAATCCACGCGCGCAGGCCGAACCACCTGATCAAAAGGGCGTAAGTCAAATCCGTACCCGGCGGGACGATTTGGAAGTAATCCCGATACGGCAGTTGGCCTTCCAGAATTCTGCTGCCGTCGTGGAAGAACCCGAGCTGGTCTCCCGTCAGCCAGAGCGGAACATCGGGAAAAACAAACGATCGAAAATAGCAAATCAAAAAAGTGAACAGAACGATGCCAGCGACCGGAAGACCGCCGCTCGCGACTCGCTCAGGCCGCGCAGACGGAACAGAGGACACTGGCGACGCCGGCATGGAAGTTAAGCTCGACGAACTCTAGCACACTGCACAGGCGCAAATACTCTTCAATCTCATCGAATCGTTCAACGATGAATCGACTATGAGGCGCTCCACTGGAAAACGGAATACGATCGTGGCGGCACTTCAAGTTTTGTCGACGCGCCGGCAGTTGAAGGTGTTGGGGCGGCCACCGGTTTTACGCGATCGGGAGCGTCGAAGCCATTGGCGGCTTTCAAGTCGTCGCCCGTCAGCACCCATGCAGCTTGCGGTTTTCCTGGAGCGCCTGTTTCCCATGTGAGTTCCACATGATGAGAGTTCTTGAGATCGCGATTGAGAATAAAAACCGCAATATTTCCGGTTGAAGGGTCGACCGTTGCCGTCACGTCCAAATGCGGCACCGCACCCATGCCAGCCACATCGTAGGTTGATGGAGTATCCACCAATACATCCAGCGTCGCGCCGCGCGCGAAATGCAGCCCCCAACTGTACGGGTAATAGATGGTTTGCCGATACAGGCCATTCGCGTTGGTCATGATAGGAGCAATAACGTTCACCAATTGTGCGAGACACGCGATCTTCACCCGTCCCGAATGGCGTAGCAGGGAGTTGATCAATCCGCCGACGAGCAGTGCATCTTCGAGGTTATAAACTTCTTCCAGCAGATGCGGATTCTCCTGAGCATGGCCGTTCATCGCATCGCCGCTGCGGGCACGATACCAGACATTCCATTCATCGAATGAAAGCCACAGTTGTTTTCGCGACCGCTTATGGCCGCGGACCATATCGCACACCGCCAGTGTCTCTTCGATCTGCCGATCCATGGTGAGGTTCAGTGCGAGAAACTTTGCGCTGTCGCCGCCAGTTTCTTCCGGAGTGTTTCCGAAATACCGATGTAGCGACAAAGCATCGACGTAGTCATAGCATTGCTCAAGCACTTCGCGATCCCATTCCAGATAAGTAGGCATGCCCGGTCCGCTCGATCCGCAGGCGATCAATTGGAGTGAGGGATCGACATCTCGCATCTGCCGCGCCGCGTCCGCCGCCCTCAACCCATATTCGTTCGCGGTGATATGTCCGATCTGCCAGGGGCCGTCCATTTCGTTGCCCAGGCACCAGAACTTGACGTTGTAAGGATCGGCGACTCCATTCTTTCGCCGCAGATCACTCCAGCGCGTGCCTTTCGCGATGTTGCAGTATTCGACGAGCGCGGCGGCTTGCTCGGGAGTTCCAGTTCCTAAATTCAAACCCATCAAGGGTAGCGTCCCGGCGGCGCGGCACCAGGTCATAAAGTCGTCGGTGCCGAATTGATTCGAGTTCAGCGAGTTCCAGGCTTTGTCGAGGACTTTCGGACGGTCCTGCTTGGGACCGACTCCATCGAGCCAGTTATATCCCGAGACGAAATTGCCCCCAGGATAGCGAATGATCGGAACTCCCAACTCGCGGACCTCGGCGAGAACGTCCTTGCGGAACCCATTCGCGTCCGACAATTTTGACCCCGGATCGTAAATTCCTTCGTAGATCGCGCGTCCGAGATGCTCGAGAAATGATCCAAACAAGTTTCGGTCGATTGCACCCAGCTGACGGCGCACGTCAATGTAAACCTTCGTTGCTCCGGCCGGATTCGAAGCTTGCTGTGCGAATAAGGACCGAGTTAAGGCGGGGCTGGCCAAGGAGCCCAAAGCTGCGGTGCCCGTAACTTTGAAAAACTCACGTCGGGAAGACTTGGACATCATTTCTCCTGACAGCTCCTCGGAGCTGCCTCAAAGTCTTGAAGCTCGACTGAAAGAATGAAAGCCGACGTGCCGGATTTGAAAACCTCTATCCAACCGGGCCGCTGCCAATTTACTACAAGCTCTCAGATTGATCGAGTGTCGAGTGGGAAACTATGTAGAATACGCGGGGTTGCAAAAGACGGTTCGAGCAGACGACTGTCGACTTGACGACTGCTCGTGATCGGCGATCCTTTGATGGCCAATCCTACGATCGCAGATAAAACGCTAGCTCCAGAAAAGATCTCGGAAATCGACGTCCTCTGGATCACCGCAGGGCTGGGCTGCGACGGAGACACGATTGCCATGACGGCGGCCACACAGCCGAGTATTGAAGATATCGTCCTCGGCGCTATGCCCTGGATTCCAAAAGTCAATTTTCATAATCCGTTTCTGGCGATCGAGAATGGCGAAGATTTCCTCCGCCCGTTCCATCTTTCTGCCGACGGTAAGCGAGAACGTCCTTTTATTTTGGTGGTGGAAGGATCGATTCCCGACGAGAGCAACAAAAAAGAAGGCTATTGGGCCTCGATGGGAACCGATCAAGAAACCGGGCAGCCCATTACCACCTGCGAATGGATCGACCGTCTCGCCCCGCGTGCCTGGGCGATTGTGGCTGCGGGAACTTGTGCGACGTATGGCGGCATCCATGCGATGGAAGGCAATCCGACCGGTTGCATGGGGCTCGCCGACTATCTGGGATGGAAGTGGAGGTCGAAAGCCGATATTCCGATTGTTTGCGTGCCGGGCTGCCCCATCCAGCCGGATAACTTCATGGAGACGCTTCTCTATCTTCTTTATATGGCCGCCGGGCGCGCTCCGATGATTCCACTGGACGACGCGCTACGCCCAAAATGGTTGTTCAGCGCCACGGTTCATGAAGGGTGCGACCGCGGCGGCTACTACGAGCAAGGCGAGTTTGCGGAAGAATATGGATCGCCGCTGTGTATTGTGAAGCTTGGCTGCTGGGGACCGGTGGTGCAGTGCAATGTCGGGAAGCGCGGCTGGATGGGCGGGATTGGTGGTTGTCCGAACGTGGGGGGTATCTGCATTGGATGCACGATGCCCGGATTCCCCGACAAATTCATGCCATTTATGGACCAGCCGCCGGGTTCGTTATTGTCGTCTAATGCGGTGATGACGTATGGCAGGGCAATTCACGCGCTGCGCAGGTTCACCCAGGCTTCGCTTAACAAAGAGCCCTCTTGGCGGCGTGCGGCAGCGAAGCCAAAGGCATAGAATGGTTGCGCTCGGCAGGACTTTTCTTGAGGTGCAGTTATGGTCTCCGCGGACAGCGCCGAATGGATCGAGCACGATCCCCGGGCGGCGACGAACCCCGCGACCTTTATAACTCCCTCCATAACGCCCGCCGATGCCGAATCGCTCCTTGTCGACCTTGCCGCGGTATTTCTTAACAATTCTGTCTCCCAACAGGACGCGCTGGACCCGTTCAACGGCGACGGCCAAGAAGAGCAACTACCGAACGCCGAGGCGATCTACCGGGCGCTGGTCGAGCAGATTCCCGCCGTCATCTTTATGGCGCATTTGGATCGTGGAATCGGTGAGGCGTACGTCAGTCCCCAAATTGAGGCGAGTCTCGGTTTTTCGCAAGAGGAGTGGCTCGAAGACCCCATCCGCTGGTATCACCAGATTCACCCGGACGACAAAGAACGCTGGAGCGTTGAGGCGGCGCAGATGTTTCTTTCTGGAACCGCGTTGCGGTCCGCCTATCGCGTGATAGCAAGGGATGGCCGGGTGGTCTGGTTCCATTGCGAAGCCAAGATGATTCGGCGCAAAAACGGCCGCCCCTGGTTTATTCACGGCATCGGTTTTGACATCACCGAACTCAAGCGGACGGAAGAAGCGCTGCAGGAAGAACGCAATGTGGTATCGGCGATTCTGCACACAGTCGGGGCGCTGGTCGTTGTGCTTGATCCCGAGGGAAAAATTGTGCGCTTCAATCGCGCCTGCGAAGAGGTCTCCGGCTATTCGTTCGAAGAGGTCAAGGAGAAATACTTTTGGGACCTTTGCGTGGTTCCGGAAGAAGCGGAGCGGTTCAAGATCATCGTCGAGCAATTGCGGGTGGAGAACGGTGGCAAGGAATATGAGACTTCATGGGTAGCTCGGGATGGCTCGCGTCGATTGATCGCGTGGTCGAGCACGATTCTTCCAGGAGAAAACAACACCCA
Organism: uncultured Acidobacteriaceae bacterium; assembly: GCA_963807725.1. Lineage (GTDB taxonomy): Bacteria > Acidobacteriota > Terriglobia > Terriglobales > Acidobacteriaceae > Acidiflorens. The sequence continues at coordinate 192,567 of CAWECL010000004.1, read as the reverse complement.
AGCGTACATTATCGCCACCGGTATTGACATCACTGAGCGCAAGCGGTTGGAAAAAGCGATTCTTGAAATCAGCGCCGAGGAGCAGCGCCGCATCGGGCAAGACCTCCACGACGGTTTAGGCCAGCATCTCACTGGCATCGCTTTCATGAGCAAAGTGCAGGAACAGAAGCTCGCCGACAAAGGTTTGGCTGAAGCAGTCGAAGCGGCACGGATCGTCACCCTCGTCAACGAAGCGATTAATAAAACCAGAGAATTAGCGCATGGTTTGCTGCCGGTTATTTCGGACGCTCAGGGCCTTATGTCAGCGCTGAAGCGGTGGTCCGTCGAAGTGGAAGACCTTTTTCATATTTCGTGCCGTTTACTGGTCGACGAACCGGTTCTGATTCACGATGCGAATATGTCTACGCATCTTTACCGGATTGCTCAAGAAGCGGTGAACAATGCCATCAAGCACGGTAAGGCGGAGAGCATTACGATCAGCCTGTTTGCCGATGACGAGACCGGAACTTTGCGAATAGAGAATGACGGATTGCGTCTGCCCGAGCCTCCGGTAAACGAATCCGGCATGGGATTGCAGATTATGAACTATCGCGCACGAATGATTGGCGGGTCGCTGAAAGTAGAAAGCAACGAAATTTGCGGCGTTACAATTACCTGTTTGTTCCCGCTCCCGGAAGTCACCAAGAAGTGACGAGGTTGCTCATGAGTGTTACTCAGATCAACGGCAATGGCGGCGCAAGAAAAAAAATGGTGTTCGTTGTTGACGATCATCCCATCGTGCGCCAAGGTCTAGCGCTGCTCATCAATCAGGAAGCCGATCTGGCGGTTTGCGGCGAAGCTCAGGAAATGCACTCAGCTCTATCTGCAATTCATGCCATCAAGCCGGATATTCTTATTGTGGACATCTCGCTCAACGGCCCCGACGGCCTGGAGCTGTTGAAAAATATTCGTCTCACCTCGCCCCGTCTGCCGGTGCTGATTCTCTCTATGCATGACGAATCGATTTACGCAGAACGGGCTCTGCGCGCTGGAGCCAACGGCTACATCATGAAGCAAGAGGCGACGGAGAAGGTGTTGATTGCGCTGCGCCGTATTCTCAGCGGAGAAATTTATGTGAGCGATCGCATCGCCAACAGCATGCTGCGGCATTATGTTCGCGGCGCCAATCCGTCGGAACATTCGTCAATCTCCGATCTCACCGACCGCGAACTGGAAGTCTTCCGCTTGATCGGCGAGGGCCACGGAACGAGGCAAATTGCGGAAGCGCTGCACCTCAGCGTGAAAACAGTGGAATCGTATCAGGCGCATATCAAGGAAAAACTATCTCTGCGAAGCGCGCGTGAATTGGTTCAGCATGCGGTGCGGTGGAACGTGCGCGAAAAGACAGCCTGAAAATCGCCTCTTTCCGCTTGACGTCCGCACGCCGTAAAAAAGGGACGCTCGCCCGCGCGCTTTCCCACCGCAATCCAGATTAGGATATTGGACGTGAAAGAAACCTGGCGTTGGTTTGGGCCTCAAGATTCCGTGTCACTTGATCATGTGAAGCAGGCAGGGGCAACGGGAGTTGTTTCCGCCCTGCATCATCTCTACCGCGGCCAGCCCTGGTCATCGCAAGAGGTGCTGAAGCGAAAGATGCAGATTGAAGCGAGCGGACTGGTCTGGTCGGTCATCGAGAGCATTCCGGTACACAATTCGATCAAGTTGCAGTCGGGTGCTTTTAGAAAATTTGCAGACGCATGGAAAGACTCGCTGAAGGCGGTTGCGGGCGCCGGGATAAAAATCGTCTGCTATAACTTCATGCCGGTGGTGGACTGGACGCGCACGGATCTGTTCTGGCAGTTGCCCAGCACGGGATATGCTCTGCGGTTCGACGTCGTCGATTTCGCAGCGTATGACCTATTTCTTCTCCAGCGCCAGGGTGCGGAACAGCATTATTCTGCCGCCCGCATCGCGCAAGCACGCGCTCGTTACGAGGCGATGTCCGAGACCCGGCGGAATGATCTGGAACGCACAATCATTGCTGGCCTGCCGGGAGCCGAAGCGTCCTACAGTCGCTCCGACCTTCAGAATTTGCTAGCGGAATATCAAGGCATTACCGACCACGATCTGCGCGCCAATCTCATCACGTTTTTGCGGGATGTAGTTCCCGTCGCTGAAGAACTGGGTGTCCGTTTGGCGATCCATCCCGACGACCCGCCGTGGTCGTTATTTGGTTTGCCGCGTGTCGTCTCAACCGCGGAAGACGTGCGATCGATATTCGGCGGCATCGACACCATGGCCAACGGATTGACATTTTGCGTTGGATCTTTCGGTGCGCGCGCCGACAACGATCTGCTGGCCATGGCAAAAGAGTTCGCGCCGCGTATACACTTCGCGCATCTTCGGCAGGTAGCCCGCGAGACCGACGGATCATTTCACGAAGCGGAACATTTGCACGGCAGCGCGGACATGGTCGCCGTGATCCACTTGTTGCTGCAGGAAGAAGCGCGTCGCAAAGCGCAGAACCGTCCAGATCACGAGATCCCGATGCGGCCCGATCACGGGCACTCGCTTGCCGACGATATATCGAAGTCCATCAACGGAACTGCCGCCCAGACGGTCAATCCGGGTTATTCGCTGGTTGGTAGACTCAAGGGCCTGGCAGAGTTGCGCGGGGTCATAGAAGGCCTGCAGTATGGCAGCCGCGTCGAAGATACGAACCCAAGGAGAAAATCCAGATGAAAGAGTTTGATAGTAAAGTTGCGATCGTAACCGGCACCAGTGGGATCGGCCGCGCGATCGCAAAACGCCTCGCAGCCGGGGGCTGCACCGTAGTCTCGTGCGGCATTGAAACCTTGGCTAACGAAGAGATGCAAGAGGAGGCGAAGGCGGGCGGATTGACGCTGTCCGTGAAACATTGCGACGTCAGTCAACCGGATCAAGTGCAGCGAGTCGTCGCCCAAACCGTCGTAAATCACGGCGGCCTCGACATCATTGTCAACGCCGCGGCGATTCATCCCTTTGGCAACGCCGTTGATACCGATCCGGAAGTTTGGAATCGAGTCATGATGGTTAACGTGGGCGGCATATTTCTGCTCGCGCATTTTGGCGTTCCGGAAATGAAGAAGCGCGGCGGCGGAGCGATCGTGAATCTTTCGTCGGTGCAAGGTTTCGCCTGCCAGCGCGGAGTGGTCGCCTACGCCACATCAAAGGGAGCCGCTCACAGTCTCACGCGCGCCCTGGCGCTCGATCATGCACCCGATCATATCCGCGTCAACTCCATCAGCCCAGGTTCTGTACGAACGCCGATGCTGGCCAAGTCCGCGGCCCACTTCGCCCCTGACATGCCCGAAGAAACTGTGTTTGAGCGTTTCGGCGCGGCTCATCCGTTGGGACGTATCGGCACGCCTGAAGAAGTAGCCGAATTGGCAGCATTTCTTTTATCTGACAAGGCGGCATTCTGCACCGGCGGCGATTATCTTGTCGATGGCGGATTGCTGGCCGGCATCGCTGTGCAATGACTGAGTGCAACATACCTAGCAAAAACAGGAGACCTATGATCGACAACGCCGTGTCAAAACCCGACGGGTTAATTCTTGGCCCGCCGGTTTGCGTTGCACCGACCGGAGACCGAGTTGGCGAAGGCGCCGTTTGGCATGCGGCACATGCGGCGGTGTACTGGACCGACATCACTCGATTCCTTATTCATCGTTTCACGCTTGCCGATCCATGTGTCCGGACATGGATTTTCGACGAACCGGTAACCGCAATGGCGCTAACCGACCGGCCAGAGGTACTCGCAGTCGTTTTAGGTTCAGCGGTAATTCTCTGGGAGCCTGCTGCTGACGTCCGGCACGCCCCTATTTTTCATCTCGATGGTTGGCCCAAAGTTCGTCTGAACGACGCGCGAGTGGATCCCAGAGGGTCACTATGGGTGGGATCGATGCGCAATAACGTGAATCCCGATGGCTCGGCTGGCGAGGCCGGAGGACAGGACGGCGAGCTCATCCGGATCGATCCCGATGGCAAGTTCCAGACATGGCGGCGAGAGATAGGAATTTCGAATACTCTCGCGTGGAGCCCGGACAGTCGGCACTTCTATTTCGGAGACACGCTCGCCAATGTTATTTGGCAATACGACTACGATTCGGCTACCGGCGCCATCTCGAACGAACGGGATTTCTTACAGGGCTTTGAGCGAGGCCTGCCCGACGGTTCAACGGTCGATGCTGAAGGCTATCTCTGGAATTGCCGGTTCTTTGGCGGATGCATCGTGCGAGTTGCACCGAATGCGAAGATTGACCGCATCGTGGAGATGCCGGTAAAGAATGTCACCACCTGCACGTTCGGCGGACCCGATCGCAGAACCCTTTATGTTACAACCGCAACCGCCGCGGCTCCCCCCGGCGATCGTTTGGCTGGCAGCCTGTATTCCATTCGATCGGGAGTGGCGGGCCAGCCCGAGAACCAGTTCAAGGTCTACGCTTTCATCCCTTGAGCACCCCAAGAGTACTTTCCAGATTCCCGCTCAGTCCGTTCGGCGCGTCGACTAGGGGAATCCCTGATGCTGCCCCTAGGACTTCCTTGGAGAAATAAAACGGGGTGACTGCCCTTGTCACCGTCATGTAATGGGTTGATCCTGATCTCCGATCTGAATTTCAAATCGGAGTAATCGGCGTAATTACTGATCGTCCGATTCGGGCCCGAGTGTGCGGCAAAGTGTGGCCTAAAGTCGTCATTCGCTCCGCAGCACACGTCCCGAGCAAGCGTGTCGTTAGCGATTTTGATTGGAAAAGGAGCATCCCGCGATGGCAACGGAAACAGTTCCATATGGTCGGTCTACGCAGAAGGCACCAGCCGTTAAAGAGGTGCACATCCTTTGGATCACCGCCGGCCTAGGTTGCGACGGAGATTCCGTTTCGATCACCGCTGCTACGCAACCGAGCATCGAGGACGTGATTCTGGGAGCGATCCCGGGATTGCCCAAGGTTCATCTACACAATCCCGTGCTGGCGTATGAGTGCGGTGACGACTTCATGAAGCACTTCTACATGGCGGAAGAAGGCAAGCTTGAGCCGTTCGTACTGGTCGTCGAAGGTTCGATTCCGAACGAGAAAATTAAGAAAGAAGGATACTGGGCCGCTCTTGGGACCGACCCGGTCACCAAGCAGCCGATTACCACCAATGAGTGGATCGACCGCCTGACTCCAAAAGCTTTGGCCGTGGTCGCCATCGGAACCTGCGCAACCTACGGGGGCATTCACGCCATGGAAGGCAACCCCACCGGCTGCATGGGCCTCGCAGACTACCTCGGATGGGATTGGCGATCCAAGGCTGGATTGCCGATCGTGAACGTTCCCGGCTGTCCGGTGCAGCCTGACAACTTCATGGAGACGGTACTGTACCTCCTCTATCAAGTGGCTGGCTTGGCTCCGATGATTCCGTTGGACGATCAACTGCGCCCGACGTGGCTATTTGGCAAAACGGTGCATGACGGTTGCGATCGCGCCGGATACTACGAGCAGGGTGACTTTGCCGAAGTCTATGGCTCTCCGAAGTGCATTGTGAAACTCGGATGCTGGGGACCGGTGGTCAACTGCAACGTGCCCAAACGCGGATGGATGGCCGGAATCGGCGGTTGCCCAAACGTGGGCGGCATCTGCATCGGCTGTACTATGCCGGGTTTCCCCGACAAATTCATGCCGTTCATGGATGAGCCGCCAGGGGCAAGAGTTTCAACCGCCAGCATCAGCGTCTACGGCAGAGCGATCAGAGCGCTACGGACAATTTCCCAAACGACGCTGAACAAAGAGCCCAAGTGGCGCCATCCGCGCGCGGAGCTAACGACCGGATATCACCCCCGGTCCTACTGACAAGGATCCTACTGAGAATTTTGCTGAGAGCACACAATTCATAAGGAGCGATCACGATGAGCACTATCACGGCACCAACGAAAGATGTTCCCAGCAAATCGAAAAATTTAGTTGAGATGAACTGGGATCCGATTACCCGAATCGTGGGCAGCCTCGGCATCTTCACCAAGATCGACTTCGACGCGAAGAAAGTCGCGGAGTGCCACAGCACATCCTCCATCTTTCGCGGCTACAGCATCTTCATGAAGGGTAAAGACCCGCGCGACGCCCACTTCATTACCAGCCGCATTTGCGGCATTTGCGGCGACAACCACGCAACCTGCGCAACCTATGCGCAGAATATGGCGTTCGGCGTGCGGCCGCCACACATCGCAGAATGGATCGTCAACCTCGGCGAAGCGGCGGAGTACATGTTCGACCACAATATCTTTCAGGACAATCTGGTGGGGGTTGATTTCTGCGAGCAGATGGTCAAGGAGACGAATCCGAAGGTTTGGGCGAAAGCGCAATCCACGCCCGCCCCTCACTCCAACGACCACGGTTTCAAAACCATCGCCGACATCATGACCGCGCTGAACCCGTTTACCGGCTCTTTTTATCTCGAAGCACTACAGATGAGCAGGATGACCCGGGAGATGTTTTGCCTGATGGAGGGACGTCATGTGCATCCCTCCACTCTTTATCCCGGCGGTGTAGGAACTGTGCCCACGGTGCAGCTCTTCACCGATTACATCGTCCGATTGATGAAGTACGTCGAATTCATGAAGAAGGTTCTCCCGCTCCACGACGATCTGTTCGACTTCTTCTATGAGGCGTTGCCTGGTTACGAAGAAGTGGGCCGCCGCCGGATCCTTCTTGCTTGTTGGGGATCTTTCAACGATCCGGAATACTGCGACTACACCTACAAGAACATGACCGAGTGGGGCCGAAAGATGTTCGTCACGCCAGGTGTCGTGGTAGACGGCAAGCTGGTCACGACCGACTTGGTCGATATCAACCTGAATATTCGGATTCTGCTGGGCAGCTCTTATTACGACGACTGGAAGAACTCGGAAACATTCGTAAAGACCGATCCGCTCGGAAATCCGGTAGACAAAAATCATCCCTGGAACCAGACCACGATCCCTCGGCCACAGAAGCGAGATTTCGGAGGCAAGTACACCTGGGTGATGTCGCCGCGCTGGCTCGATAAACGCACCGGCGATCATCTGGCGCTCGATACCGGCGGCGGCCCGATCGCCCGTCTGTGGGCCACGGCGCTGGCGGGATTGGTCGATATCGGCTACATCAAGTCGACCGGCAAGAGCGTAAAAATTTACTTGCCGAAGACTGCCTCCAAGCCTGAAGTCGAGTTCGAGTGGAAGATTCCACAGTGGAGTAACGCCATCGAACGCGACCGTGCCCGTACTTATTTCCAGGCCTACGCTGCCGCTTGCGCCCTGCATTTCGCTGAGAAGGCCTTAGGCGAATTGCACGCTGGCAAAACCAAGACCTGGTCGGATTTTAAAGTGCCCGACGAAGCTATCGGCTGCGGCTTCCACGAAGCGGTTCGCGGCGTGCTTTCGCATCACGTTGTGATTCGCAAGGGCAAGATCGCGAACTATCATCCCTATCCGCCAACGCCCTGGAACGCCAATCCGCGCGACATTTATGGAACTCCCGGCCCCTACGAAGATGCTGTTCAGAACACGCCGATCTTCGAAGAGAACGGGCCGGCAAAATTCAAGGGCATTGATATCATGCGTGCGGTGCGCAGCTTCGATCCGTGTCTACCGTGTGGTGTACACATGTATTTGGGCGGCGGCAAGGTGCTAAAAACGCATCATTCGCCAATGTTTGGAGTTCAGCGTTGATTGAGGAAGCGACGCTTTGGAGGAGTGAAGGTGATAGTCGCTGCCTTCACTCCTTCGTTTTCTCCGAGGAACAATTTCACTAACAAACTATAAAGACACTTATGCCAGACAAAAAAGACTTCCAAAAGAAAGTCCAGCGCATCGGCGAATTAGTCGCCGACATGGAAAACATTACCGATCCGGAAGCTCGAGTCAGCGCAAAGGCTCTGGTGCAACTGTTGCTCGATTTGCATTCAACCGGCTTAGAGCGCGTCCTGGAAATCGTCTCGAAAAACGAAGCCACTGGACAACAAACCATCGATGATCTGGGCGAAGATCCGCTCGTGGGCAGCCTTCTGGTTTTGTATGGCCTTCATCCGCTGGATTTGGAAAGCCGTGTAACACAAGCTGTAATAAAAATTGCGCCGCGCGTGCGCAAAGGTGGAGGCGAGGTCGAATTGTTGGACATCCTGAACGGCATCGTCCGGGTGCGGATCGAAGTTGCCGGACACTCCTGCGGTTCGACCGGGAACACGCTGAAAACCATGGTCGAAGACGGATTGTACGAAGCTGCTCCGGACATGAGCCGGTTGGTGGTGGAAGGGCTCGAGGAGCCGGCCGGCAACACTGGCTTTGTGCCTCTAGGAAAATTGGGCGGGGTGACCGTAGCCGCGCAGTAGTACGCGCAGTAGTAAGTGAAGAGTACTTGCCGCGGGGCGAGTGATGGAAATCAGCCAGCCGGGATACGAAAACGCGTTCGGCGCGCTGCGCCAGTTGGTGCGGCGCAAGAAGGACGTCGAGCGCTGTGAACTATGCAGCGCCGAGGTAGGCCACGATCATCCTCATCTGATCGAACCGGCCAGCCGAAAATTACTGTGTACCTGCAACGCCTGCGCCATCCTGTTCAGCAATTCAGGCACAAAATATAAGCGAGTCTCTCGACGCGCGCTGGCGATGCCGGATTTTCATCTCACCGATAGTCAGTGGGAGGGCCTGATGGTCCCCATCAGTATGGCCTTCTTCTTTCGCAGCACGCCCGACAAAAGGGTAGTCGCTTTTTATCCCAGTCCCGCTGGAGCGACCGAATCCCTACTCCCGCTCGAAACCTGGAAAGACATCGAAGACGCGAATCCCGTGCTGCGCGAAATGGAATCGGACGTCGAGGCGCTTCTGGTCAACCGAATAGGCCACACGCGCGGATACTCCGCTCCCGAATATTATGTGATCCCGATCGACGCCTGCTACCAACTTGTAGGCGTAATTCGCGCCAACTGGCGCGGCCTTTCCGGCGGAACCGAGGTCTGGCAAGAGATCGGTAAATTCTTCGACGGGTTGAAACGTCGCGCTACCGTAATAACGAAAGAACCTTCCAGGGAAGAGGCAAATGCCTGATCTAAACTTTCAGATCGAAGCGGCCGAGCCGCAGAGATTCACGGTGGCGCCCACGCTTCTGTTCAAGCTGCGCATGAGCAACACCACGCCGAACGAAGCCATTCATTCGGTCGCCCTGCGCTGTCAGATTCAGCTCGAAGTAACTCGCCGTCAGTACACTCTTGCCGATCAAAACAAACTCCGCGATCTTTTCGGAGAAACCGATCGCTGGGGACAGACCCTGAAGAACATGCTTTGGACTCACGCCAGCGTGGTGGCTCCCGCATTTACAGATCGCGCATTGATCGATCTCCCCGTCCCGTGCACATTCGATTTCAACGTGGCCGCAACCAAATATTTCCATGGGCTAAGCGATGGCGAGGTACCTCTGAACTTCCTCTTCAGCGGAACCATCTTCTACGCCGACTCGACGGGAGCATTGCAGGTAGCTCCCATTCCATGGGACAAAGAAGCCCGTTTCCGTCTACCCATAAAAGCCTGGGACAACATGATGGAAATCTATTACCCCAATAGCGCGTGGCTGTGTTTGCGCCGCGACGTTTTCGAGCGTTTGTATCAATACAAAGTAGAGCATGCAATTCCCACGTGGGAGCAGGCTCTGGAGCGTATACTTCCGGCGCAGGTCGAGGTGGTCAAGCGATAAATATGAATACCAGGGCCATCGACGCGATCGCGACTGCCGTCCTCTACGAGGGATACATGCTGTATCCCTATCGTCCCTCTTCCGTGAAAAATCGGCAGCGTTTTAATTTCGGCGTCCTTTATCCGCAAACTTACAGCGATGCCCAGAGTGGTTCCGATGCCTGGTCCACGCAGACCGAATTTCTAGTCGAAGGCACATCGCAAACTTCCATCGAAGTAAGAGCGCGTTTTCTAAAGTTAGTTTCTCGCTCGGAAGACAAGCCAAACGAGAAAGCTTCGCAACCCTGGCAAGAAGCGATCGAATGCGATGTAGCCGTACCTGTTCATAATCTGGAAACCTTCCTCGCTGCTGCCACTCCATTCGAGTGGCCGTTTGTTTTTGAAAAGAACGAAATAAACAAATCATCGCTCAATGCGAGTGGCGAGCAGGTTGAGATTTCCAGAAAACAGGAATCCGTCAGCGGCGTGATCAAGATCGAAGCGACTCGCTTATCTGACGGATTGTTCAAGGTCCAAGTGCGCCTGGAAAACCTCACGTCACTCGACGGAAACGGAGAAGCGGCGAGCCGCGATCAAATCTTGATGCACTCGCTGGTCTCGGCGCACATTCTGCTAGGCGTAACGGATGGACAATTCGTCTCTCTCCTCGATCCTCCGGAAATTCTGAAAGACGAAGTCAGTAAATGCCAGAACGTGGGCGTATGGCCGGTCTTAGTCGGTGCACCCGGAGAGCGCGACACTATGCTGGCCTCGCCCATCATCCTTTACGACTACCCGCAAATAGCGCCCGAAAGCCCAGGCGACTTGTTTGACGGAGCCGAAATCGACGAAATTCTGGCCCTACGGATCATGACCATGACTGATGCCGAGAAGCACGAAATGCGTCACTCCGACGACCGCGCCCGCAAAATTCTCGAACGCACCGAGTCGCTGCCCATGGAGCACCTGATGAAACTCCACGGCACGCTAAGAGACTTGCATGCCTTAAACGAGGAGACGCCATGAATGAATTTGAATGGCAGCTTCTCGAAGACAAAAAACCGGTAGACGATCTCGTGATCAAGGGTATTCCGTTGAAATGCGGATCCCGCGTGACGCTGCGACCGCGTCCGGGCGGCGACATCATGGATATCGCGCTCGCTGGCAAGGCCGCCGTCATCGAATCGATCGAACAGGACTACGAAGGCAAGGTACATCTCGGCGTGGTCGTCGACGACGATCCGGGAAGAGATATCGGCATGATGCGGCAACCTGGTCATCGCTTCTTCTTCACGGCTGAGGAAGTCGAACCCCTCCCCCAGGGCGAGAATGACGACGACAACGTCACTCTGACCAGGTTGCCAAGGATTCTGATCGCAGGAATCGGAAACATCTTTCTCGGCGACGATGCCTTTGGAGTGGAAGTCGTACGCCGCCTTGCGAGCCACGAATTCCCGGAGAATGTTCGGGTCACTGACTTTGGCATTCGGAGTTACGATCTCGCCTACGCTCTGATCGACGGCTACGACACGACCATCCTGATCGATGCCTGCCCGCGCGGCGAGATGCCAGGCACTCTCTACGTAATCGAACCCGATCTTAATGATCTCGCTGCCACCGACGGTGAACAAGAAGCCGTCGATGCCCACGCTATGAATCCGGTGAGCGTGTTGCGAATGGCGAAATCGATGGGCGGCCCGCTAAAGAGAATTCTGCTGGTTGGCTGTGAACCGGCAACGCTCGGCCCCGAAGAAGGGTTGATGGGTCTGAGCGAGCCGGTTGAAGCTGCTCTCGGCGACGCGGTGAAGCTGGTTGAATCTTTAGTAAAGAAAACACTCAGTGGGGATGACGTAACTCAAAACACAAACGACATAAAGTGAGAGGAGACTGCCGTGGCGATGGAATTCTCTGAAGGAACAAACCACAACGGAACCGGCCAGACTGGAACCGATAAAGATACGTTGTACATGCTGGGCGGAGCCGCGCTGATCTTATTTGGGGCGGGATTGATCCTTTCCAACCCACTCGTCCGCCGTTACATGGGGCAAATGGGAGTCGGCAATCTGGTATCCGCTGCTTTACCTGACGTTGATCGGTATCTTAAACTGCGCAACATGTAATGGGACCGAAGCGGAATGATCGGTCAAATCTGGCAACCGCGGGTGATGCATGCCGACAGAATCACGAACGGTTCATTACGTAGCAGATACACGTGCAAGCCAATTCACGGTCCAGGCCTTCGCCGCGGGCATGATTGCGGTGGTGGCCCATAGCCCGAAGATTGCTATTCGCGATTGGACCGGTGATGCGCGCTTTACTCCTTTGTCCATCGCGAATGCCAGTCTGTCGGTCAAAGGGAAGACGTCTTCGTTCGACGTTCTGGATGAATTAAGAGATAGCGATCGCCGGGAACTACTGCGAGTTATGACAGGTGAGGTTTTGGAGGTGGTGAGATATCCGGAGTTTGTGTTTGAAAGCTCCACCATCAGCGCAACCAGTCAGGGACAGGACGTTTACCGGGTGGACGTCGACGGCAAACTGACACTTCATGGGACGACTAACGACCATTCGTTTTCCGCGAAAGTGGCTTTCGGGGTGGATAGTTTCCGCGCTTATGGAGAGTTCACGATTCTGCAGACCGAGTATGGCATTAAGGTGGCCTCCATCGCGGGCGGGACATTGAAGCTGCAAGACCAGTTGAAATGTTCGTTTTACATTGTGGCGCGAAAGAAAGAATAGGAAAGAAGAAATGACAGGGCCAAGGGACGAGTGAAAGGGTGCCAATCTTGCATTTCATGACGAATCCATCGGGAACCACCGCAACGAACGTGACCGTACCCTATGACATCAAGAGTGCGCTGAGCCGGTTCACCGTGCAAGCATTCGCCGGCGGACTTCTATCCGCCTTTGCTCACAATCCTGTGATTTCCATTCCGGATTTCTCCGGTCAAGCGCAGATCGCGGAAGACATCACCCAATCGTCCTTCAGCCTGAGGGTCAACGCAGCCTCGTTGACGGTCTTTAGCGACGTCAGCGACAAAGATCGCGGCGAAGTCGAGCGCATCATGCGCGAAAAGGTTTTGGAGACCGATCGCTACGAGCAGATTATCTACAACTGTTCTAAGGTTTCGGCCAGCAGCACCGGCGAGGGACAATACTGGGCCGCCTTGAACGGCGAATTGACTTTGCATGGTGTTACTCACGGTTTAAATATTCCCGCCCGAGTTTCATTGAGTGGAGACACATTGCGAGCGTCGGGTAATTTCTCCATTCTGCAGAGTGATTATGAGATAGAACTGGTTTCGGTTGCGGGAGGCGCGATCAAAGTAAAAGACGAACTTAAATTCTCCTTCGAGATCGTTGCAAAGAAGGGAGAGTAAATCAACTATGTGCCTAGCCATTCCAGGCCAGATCGTAGAGATGTCGCCCGATCAGTCAACCACCGCGCTGATCGATGTGGTGGGAGTGCGCCGAAAAGTCGACCTGGGACTTCTGCAGGACGATCTGCCCAAACCTGGCGACTGGGTGCTGATCCACGTAGGTTTCGCGATGAGCAAAATCAGCGAGCAGGACGCAATCGACCAGATGAACACGCTGCGAGCCCTGGGTGAAATTGATGGCGCGATGCAGGAGATCGAAGGCTACGGATTGGATGATCACGACGTGGATGGAATGTCGGACACTACCGACGACTATCGCCGTCCGGCTGCTTACAAGGATCGGGTGTCATGAAGTTCGTCGACGAATTCCGGGAGCCCGAAGTCATAACAAAGACTGCGGAAGAGATTCGCCGCCTCGCCGATCCCAAACGCCATTACCGGCTCATGGAAGTATGCGGCGGTCACACCCACGCCATCTATCGCTTCGGCCTGAAAGATATTCTTCCCGAAAACATCGAACTGATTCACGGACCCGGTTGCCCGGTCTGCGTCCTGCCCATGGGCCGTATCGATGACGGATTGTCCATTGCCCAGGATCCTAACGTGATCTTCGCCGCTTTCGGCGATATGATGCGCGTGCCCGGAAGGCAGGGCAGTCCGCTGGAACATAAAGCCCGCGGCATGGATGTCCGCATCGTGTACTCGCCTTCCGATGCTCTCAAACTCGCACGGACCAATCCTGAGAAGCACGTGATGTTCTTTGCCATTGGCTTCGAAACGACTGCGCCTTCGACCGCCCTGACTATCATGCGGGCGAAAAGTGAGGGTCTCACGAATTTCTCGGTGTTCTGCAATCACGTAACCATCATTCCCGCCATCCGAGCGATTCTCGATTCGCCCGACATGCGTCTCGACGCATTCATCGGCCCCGGCCACGTCTCCACGGTGATCGGATGCCGTCCCTATGAATGGATCGCGCAGAATGAAAAAACTCCCATCGTCGTCTCCGGTTTCGAGCCGCTCGACATGCTGCAGTCGATTGTGATGATTTTGCGTCAATTAAAGGCCCGCGAAGCTAGAGTCGAAAACCAATACAAACGAGTCGTGCCGTGGGAAGGGAATCGAGCCGCGCTCCGCGCCATGGCTGAGGTTTTCCAGTTGCGTCCCTATTTCGAATGGCGAGGCCTAGGATTCATTTCGCAATCGGCACTCTGCCTTCGCGACAGTTATGCCCAGTGGGATTCAGAGCAGCGTTTCAGCGTGCCTGGCATTCGCGTGACCGATCCCAAAGCGGCGCAATGCGGCGAAGTTTTGAAAGGTGTTCTCAAGCCACATCAATGCAAACTGTTTGGACGCGAGTGCACGCCGGAGCATCCAATCGGCGCACTCATGGTTTCGTCGGAAGGATCATGCGCAGCCTATTACAATTACGAACACCGCAAAACGGCAATGGTAAACATCCTGAGCCAGACGGCCTGATCGCCCCTTTCGCTTCGGATGCATTCTCACCCGTTCGCTTTCGCGAGCCTCAAATTGAAATGGCTCACGGCGCTGGAGGTAAAGCCAGCCGCCGTCTGGTCGAAGGTCTGTTCGCGCCGCTCCTCTTCGGGGCCACGCCCGGTCCCTTGGGCGATGCAGCCCATCTCGAAATCAATGGCGCGCAAGTAGCGATCACAACCGACAGCTTTGTCGTGAAACCGCTAACGTTTCCTGGCGGCTCCATCGGCGAACTGGCCGTCAACGGAACAGTGAACGATCTGGCAGTTTCGGGAGCCAAAACCGAAGCTCTGGTCTGTACGTACATTCTCGAAGCGGGATTGCCCACCGAAATACTGGAACGCGAAGTCCGCGCCATGGCCGTCGCCGCCCGCAAAGCCGGCGTCAGAATCACCGGCGGAGACACGAAAGTCGTCGAACATGGCAAAGCCGATGGAATGTATATCAGCACCACCGGCATCGGCCGTCCGCTGGCGGGAGTCAAGATCGATCCGAAGTCCGTCTCCGTCGGCGACAAGATTTTGCTTTCCGGGCCTATCGGAGATCACGGCATCACCATCCTGCTGGCTCGCGGTGAACTCGATTTCGAGGCCGATCTGAAGTCGGACACCCGCTCGGTCTTCCCTTTGGTTGAGGCCTTGGTGCGAGAAGCCGGTCCGGGAATTCGCTGGATGCGCGATCCAACTCGAGGCGGTGCGGCCACTTCACTCAACGAATTGGCTCGCGATTGTGGCCTCGGCATGGTGCTCTTTGAAGATCAGGTTCCCGTGCGCGACGTAGTTCGCGGAGCGTGCGAACTGCTCGGCCTCGATCCGCTGCATATCGCGAATGAAGGACAGTTCCTGGCGATTGTCTCTGCGGATTATGCCGACGCAGCGTTAAACGCGCTGCGATTAACTCCCGGAGGAGAAGAAGCGCAAATGATCGGCGAAGTGCGTGACCAGCCCGCCGGATGGGTGCTCGAAACCACCCGCTACGGTGGCAGCCGCATCGTCGACATGCTGGTTGGAGATCCACTGCCGAGAATTTGCTAATCGGAAGCTGCAAAGAAAAGAACGCAAGGAAGAACGCTATGGCCACCGGATATCACCTGGCAACCCAGATCGAAGAACATCTGCTGGAGCGAAACCGGATCATCGGCGCGTTCTTCACCAAGGAAGCGCCACGACTCGCCGAGGCCTGCCGCGACATGTCGGAGCGTTTTCTGAAGGGCGGCCGCCTGTTGGCCTTCGGCCGAGGGCCCTATGCCACCGATGCGCAGCACGTATCGGTAGAATTCGTGCATCCCGTAATCGTCGGCAAGCGCGCGTTGCCTGCGCTCGATCTCTCCATGGCATTTCGCCCGTGGATTGAATCCATTCTTCACGCCGAAGATATCGTGATGGGCTTCGGGCCGCCCGAGGGTGATCCCGAAGTCTGGGCCACCTTACAGCAAGCCCACATTCGAGGCGCGATGACCTTCGCGCTGCCGGGTTTCGAAGGTTCCTATTCCGTCGATGCAGGAGAACAGAATCCGTTCATTCATCAGGAAATGATCGAGATTCTTTACCACACGCTGTGGGAGTCGGTGCACGTGTTCTTCGAGCACCGCGAGCTAGGCCACGACGTCGGCGAATCTTCTTTCTTGTATCCGTTTCTGGGCCAGAAAAAGCAGGGCACGACGAATTTAGTCGGTGAAGTTGCAAAGTCAATTTTGATGAAGGTCGACGACGACGCCAAATTGCGCGCGCAGGTCGCCGAGGAGCAAGCTGAACAGATCACGACGAGCACGCTGGCCATCCGCGAGCGGTTACTGCGCGGCGGCAAGCTGATTCTGTTTGGCAACGGAGGGTCAGCCACAGACGCGAATGACTTCGCCATAGATTGCATCCTCCCCCCATCTGGCTATCGTCCCCTTCCCGCCGTCTCGCTCTCCGTCGAGCCCGCGAATATCACCGCCGTAGCCAACGACATTGGAACTGACGCCATCTTCCTCCGACAATTGATTGCCCAAGCGCGTCCAGAGGACGTTGCGATCGCCATCTCCACCAGCGGCGGTTCGCGCAACATCATTGCCGCGCTTGAAGAAGCTCGCAAGCGCAACCTGCTGACGGTCGCGCTACTTGGCTATGACGGCGGAGAAATCAAACGAAAAGGCTTGGCAGATTTTCCTATCGTGGTGCGCTGTGACTACATCCCGCGCATTCAAGAAATCCAAGCTTCGATCTACCACATTATCCGCGACACGCTGGAGGTACTCGATCGTGGCCAAGCTTGAACTCTTCGGCACCCCGCGCTGCCCCTACACCGGCGAAATGCGCGACTGGCTTGAATTCCGGCATCGCGAATTCGTTGAATATGACGTCGAGTCCGATCCCGAGGCTCGCAAACGCATGTGCTCCGTTTCTGGGGGACAGCGCAATGTCCCGCTCCTCGTCGAAGACGGCAAAGTAGTCGAAGTTGGCTGGCAAGGCCGAAGCTGCATTGTGGATGCGGAGTAAACGATGGCGAGCGCCTGCTCCATTCACGTGCGCGGGGTGGTACAGGGCGTAGGATTTCGTCCCTTCGTATATCGTCTGGCGCGCGCCAACACACTCGGCGGGTGGGTTTTGAACGGCGAGCAGGGAGTCGAGATTTATTTGGAAGGCGCCGACCAGTCGCTGCAAGCCTTTGTCCACGGCCTGAAAACTCAGCCCCCGCCCGCGGCAAGCATCTCCGAGTTGAAGGTAAGGCCAGTCACTCCGCTAGGACTGAGCGAATTTACCATTCGAGAGAGCCAGCATCTCAATCGCCCAACGGTTCGAATCTCTCCCGATCTCCCGGTTTGCGATGACTGTCTCAGAGAACTCTTCGACCCACGCGATCCGCGCTACGGCTATCCCTACATCAATTGCACAAATTGCGGCCCCCGTTACACGGTAGTGGAAGCGCTGCCTTACGACCGTCCGAACACGACTATGAAGGCGTGGGCTCTCGATAATTATTGTTCCGAAGAGTACTCCGATCCCACCAATCGCCGATTTCATGCCCAACCAGTCGCCTGTCCCGAATGCGGACCGAATTATTTCCTCGAGGAGCAGGGGAAAAAGACAAGGGGACGAGCCGGCATTCTCGCGGCGGCGGAACTCTTGAACGCGGGCAATATTCTGGCGATCAAAGGATTGGGTGGCTACCACCTGGCCTGCAATGCCCGAAACCCAGCAGCTGTCGCGGCGCTGCGCGACCGCAAATTTCGCAAGGAAAAACCTTTCGCCGTGATGGGCCGGGATGTCGCGGCAGTGCGCAAGTTAGTCGCTCTCTCCGCAGACAGCGAAGCGTTTCTGAAATCCAGTGCACGTCCCATCGTCCTGGCGCCCGCAATAACGGAGCTGAGAGAAGTCGCTCCCAAAAACGACGAATTGGGCGTGATCCTCCCCTATACGCCGCTCCATTACCTGCTCTTCGCATCCGGAGCGCCAGATGCTCTGGTGATGACCAGCGCCAATCGCTCCAGTGAACCGATCGCCTATGACGACGAAGACGCAGTCCAGCGGCTCTCCGGAATTGCCGATGCGTTTCTGATCGGCGAGCGCCCCATCGCGCGAAGAGTCGACGACTCCGTTGTACGCAATGGAGCTTTCGGTCCCACGATCCTTCGCCGGTCCCGCGGATACGCTCCCGGTGCCGTGGCAAAGTTGCCGACAGCGCGTCCGATCCTCGCGCTGGGCGCTGATTTGAAAAATACGATTACGTTAGCCGTCGATGGCCAGGCCTTCGTAAGCCAACACATCGGAGACCTCGATCACTACCAGGCTTTCCGCGCATTTACCGAGACCATCAAAGATCTGATCGCAATGTACGAAGTCGATTGCGACGATCTGTTAGTGGTCCACGACAATCATCCGCAGTACGCGTCGACGCTTCACGCCGCAGAACTTAAAAGTTCGAAGAGGTTGGCGGTACAACATCACCGCGCCCACTTGGCGTCGGTGCTTGCTGAACGCGGCGAATGGGAAAAAAACGTCATTGGAGTCAGCTTCGATGGCACCGGTTACGGCGACGACGGAACCATCTGGGGCGGAGAGTTGTTTGTCGGCAGCATTCAATCCGGCTTCGACCGCGTAGCCCACCTCCGCAGCGCTACGCTTGCAGGAGGCGATGCCGCCGCGCAATATCCAGTGCAAGCCGCCGCCGGATTCTTGGCGCAACTCGATGCCTTACCCGATATGGCGGCCGTCCCTTTCAACTTCCCCGAGCGATTCGCAGGAGCCATGGAGTTAGTGAACAAAGGCGTACGTATATTTTCCACCACATCGATGGGCCGCCTCTTCGATACTGTCGCAGCCTTGCTAGGTTTCACCCGAGAAACATCTTTTGAAGGACAAGCCGCCATGTGGGTCGAGCACTTGGCACGCCGCGCTCCGAACACCGACGTCTATTCGTTCCCCGTCATCGGCGACGAACTAGATTTCCGCCCGCTGCTGCAGAGCGTGGTTGATGATCGTCTACGCGGCCGAGATATCCGAGAAATCGCTCGGGCCTTCCAGCGCGGAGTGGCGCTCGGCCTGCGTGATGCCGTTTCGGTTATCGCTGAAAAACATTCCATCGACACCGTGGTATTGTCAGGCGGGGTCTTCCAAAACGAATTATTGATGGGGGACCTGAAATCACTGTTCGAAGAAGAATCAATTTCAGTATGGACAAATCATGCCGTGCCAGCAAACGACGGCGGCATCAGCCTCGGCCAAGCGGCGATCGCTTCATTCGCAGATGATCGCGAAACAAAAAGAGATCGGACTCGCCGAAAATCCCATGCATGAACTTTCAATAGCGATGAGCATCGTTGAAATGGCGACCGAAGAAGCCGAGCGCCGCGGTGCCCAGGTCAACGCAGTCCACCTCAAACTCGGACTTCTCTCGGGAGTAGTACCCGACGCTCTGCGTTCGTCTTACGAGATCGCCTGCGACGATACGCCTCTGAAGGGCTCGCGCCTGTTGATCGAAGAAATTCCAATCATCGTCTATTGTTCCAAGTGCGAAGCTCAGCGCACCCTGAGCTCCATGCAATTATTTTGCTGCCCCGATTGCGGAACGCCGACAGGTGATGTGATTCAAGGTAGAGAACTTGAAGTCGTCGCGCTGGAGCTGAATTGAGTGGAGAAAACGAATGAGTCCCGAACCGCGGCTGATTGAAGTTCGCAAAAACGTGCTCAAACAGAACGACATGATCGCTCGCGCGCTTCGTACCCGTTTCCGCAACGCCGGAGTGTTCGTGGTCAGTCTCGTCTCCAGCCCCGGCTCGGGCAAGACCGCTTTTTTGGAAAAAACTCTGACTCTGCTTCGCTCCAGCTATCGCGTCGCCGCCCTCGTCGGAGACCTGGCCACGGAGAACGATGCTGCCCGTCTCGCGCGCAGTCATGCTCCGGTCAAACAGATTATTACCGGGACGCTCTGTCATCTCGAAGCGGCTATGGTGCAGAACGCCATCGACGAAGAAAGATGGGATCTGAATCAACTCGATTTTCTCTTCATAGAGAACGTGGGCAATCTCGTCTGCCCCTCATCTTACGACCTGGGAGAAGATCTCCGAGTCGTGTTGCTCTCGGTAACGGAAGGCGAAGACAAGCCATTGAAATATCCCACGATTTTCAACAGCGCTGATGCCGCCATCATCACTAAGAGCGACCTCGCCGCCGCCGTCGAGTTCGATGAGCACCTGACGCACCGCAACATTCAAGCGGTCAGGCCAGGTATGCAGGTTTTCCAACTTTCCGCAAAGACGGGCGCCGGCATGGACGAATTTCTAGAATTCCTGGCCCACCGTCTCGCCGAGTCACGAAGCGCTGCGGCTGTTTAGGCGTACCCCACACCGCGAACTGCCCTAACTTGTCCAGCGCTTCATTTAGCATACGAACGTGACTCCACCGCAGCGAATCGCTCTCTCGCGTGCGCTTTCAAAAATGGGCTATTGCTCCCGCTCTCGGGCGGCGCTGCTGATTCTTGCGGGCCGGGTTACTCGCAACGGCCGCGTCGCGCGTGATCCGGAAACTCCCGTTCGGATGTTTCAGGATCGCATCGAAGTTGATGGTTCGCTGCTCGTCAAAGCATCTCCCATCTATCTTGTGATGAACAAGCCGCGAGGTTTGGTGACAACTGCATACGATGAGCAAGGCCGCGAGACCGTTTACGATCTGCTCGACTCAAGTTTGCCGTGGGTGGGTCCCGTGGGCCGTTTGGATAAGGCGAGCGAAGGCCTGCTGCTGCTGACGAACGACTCAGAATGGGCGGCAAAAATTACCGACCCGCACAGTCATCTCGATAAGAGATATCACGTCCAAGTCGACCGCGTAGCAGATGCTGAGCTGCTCGCGAAAATGACGCAAGCCGAACCGATCGCAGGGGACCATTTGAGCGCGAAAAGGGCGCGCCTCATCAGGAGTGGGACGAGAAATAGCTGGCTTGAGATCACTCTTGACGAAGGCAAGAACCGGCAGATCAGGCGCTTGCTCGAAGCGCTGCAGATTCGGGTTTTGCGGTTGATACGAGTATCGATAGGTCCGCTGGAACTGGGCGATCTGAAAAAGGGCATCGTGCGTCGATTGACGCCAATGGAAAAGAAGGCGCTCGATGAAGCGCTCGATCAAGTAATTCGCCACAGAGACAAGGCCGCAACGACCACCGTTTTGAAGCGCCGACTAGGTTGAAAGGCCCTTCGTCTCAAGATACTCCTGCGCCTGACGCAGTACCCTGCGTTCGTTGCCGTAAGCCATTTGCTTAGCTCCATCCGCAAGCGGAACCCACAGGGCTCGCTTGACCTCGACGCGCATGTCGGCAGCAAGGTCGTCGATTTCTCCAGAGACATAACGCATTAAATAAAAGCTCACAATCTTAAAAACCCGCTTGCCGTCGCCCCACGCACGGACGTAAACGTACTTATTGTCAGAAAGCTTGGCAATCACTTCCGCTACCACTCCCGTCTCTTCTCGCACTTCTCGCAGCGCGGCAGCCGCAGGTTTCTCGCCAGCATCTACAAGGCCCTTGGGCAGGGCGAGCACGGCAGTAGTCCGCTTCCGCCCTGTCTTCGCAGATCGCGGAGTTTCTTTCTGCCCATCGCTCTTATGCGGATCGCTTTTCTGCGGTTCAATCAGCGCAACATGCCACACTCCGGAGATATCTCGCAGCACCACGCCGCCCGCCGAGATTTCCCGCGCCATGGTCGACAAGGTGTCAACTGCTCCCAAGCTTCTCAGCATTTTCAAGAATGCGATTCCATGCTCGCTCCACATGCTGCGCCTGGGTGTGCGTTTGGCCTATACAAAGGCGAAGCGTCAACTTGCTATCGAGCCTGGTATGCGTTAGGTAGAGGTCGCCGCTGCTGTTCAACTGCTCCATCAGCAGTTGATTGAACCGATCTCCGGCGCGCAGGCGGAAGCACACAAGATTCAGCTGCACCGGCGCAGCGAGTTCAAAGCGCGAATCGGCACGCACCCAATCCGCAAATTGTTGTGCCAGCCTCACGTGCTCGCGAATGTGGTGCTGCAGGCCTTCCATCCCGTAATACCGAATAACGAACCAAAGCTTGAGCGACCGAAAGCGGCGTCCCAGCGGGATATGCCAGTCACGATAGTCAATCACCGCTCCGGATTCGGTCGCTTGGTTGCGCAGATATTCCGGGAGCACAGACAGAGTCTGAATCAGATGCTTTCGGTCGGCGATATAGAGAATGCTGCAATCGAAATTAGTGAACATCCATTTATGCGGATTGAAACTGTAGCTGTCAGCGAAGTCCACTCCATCGTTGATGAAGCGAAACTCCGGGCAGAGCGCGGCCGTGCCGCTCATCGCCGAATCCACATGCAGCCAGAGATTGTGCTCGCGGCAGATGCGTCCAATTTCGCGCACGGGATCAATCGCGCAAGAAGACGTTGTGCCGACGGTTGCGCAAACGAAGCAGGGAACTAGGCCCGCCTTAATATCCACCTCGATCTGTCGTGCCAAAGCTTCCGGACGCATGGCAAAATTCTGATCGACTTCAATCTGGCGCAAGTTATCCGACCCCATGCCCGCGACTTTCATCGCCTTTTCGATCGAAGAATGAGTCTGCGTCGAACAGTAGGCGATCAAGTGTCCGTTGCCGCCTTTGCGATTAGTGGCAAATTGTGTCGCACGTTCGCGGGCAGCCAGCAGCGCACAAAGCGAAGCACTTGATGCAGTGTCCTGAATCACCCCGCCGCCGCTGCCGGTGGAAAGAAATTTAGCGGGCAAGCCAAGCATTGGCACCAGCCAATCGAGTACGTGGGTTTCGACTTCCGTGCAAGCCGGACTAGTCGACCAAAGCATGCCTTGTACGCCCAGGCCCGAAGAAAGTAAATCGCCAAGAATGGCTGGTCCCGACGAGTTCGACGGAAAATATGCGTAAAAATTAGGCGACTGCCAGTGCGTGATGCCAGGAAGAATGACGCGTTCGATATCGCTGAAGATTTTCTCGAAGGCCTCGCCCTGCTCAGGCGCGCTGGGCGGCAACTTCGAACGGATTTCTCCGGGCTTCACCTGCGACAGAACCGGAAAACTCTCGACCCGGGAATGATAGTCGGCGATCCAGTCCACCATAGCGTGGCCCTGGCGGCGGAACTCATCGGGGGACATGTGAAACGATTTTGGTTCGGGCATGAAGCGCAATCTCTCCGAATCTATCTCAACTTCCCGTAAAACACTTGGGTTGCGTATTCAAAGTCGACCTTGCCATCGATAGCGTGGAGACGGAAAATTCGCTGCAACTCTTGCATCATCGGCGCGTGGCTCGCGTGACCTTCAAGCGGAGCATAAGAAGAAGACAAGAGCCGTCCCGCGGCACCTTCATAATCAAATTGCTGGATAAGACTGAACTCGCGTTCCTGATAAGGTGAGGGCGCGAAAAACTCCGAGATGGTGGCTGTAGTCCGTTCATGTCGCACCTCTTTATAGTCGGTGCCGTAGGTCAACAGGAGTTGTTCATAGTCCCGCAAAAAGGCCGTAGTGGCCGTCCGGCGCTCGTTCCAGATCAACACGCACCATCCGCTGGGCCGCAGAATGCGAACAAACTCAGCCCGTGCTCGCGGCAGATCGAACCAATGCGCCGCTTGCGCGCTGGTGACAAAATCGATCGATGCGGTCTGCAGCGTGGTGTCCTCAGCCGATCCCGCAATCGATACCAGTCGCGTATATTCCTGCAACTGGCGCTCGCCCATTTCTCGCATGTCAGCATTTGGCTCGACGGCGAAAACCGGGTTTCCATTTTCCAAAAGAAGCCGCGTAAACATGCCCGTCCCCGACGCGATATCGGCAACTACGTCACTCGGCCGCAGACCACATTCAGTGCGGAGCAGCTCCAGAACCCCAGGCGGATATCCCGGGCGGTAACGGACATAATTTTCCACTCGATCTGAAAACCGAGCGGTCGGGGCCTTGCTCATGATCTTTAGTGTAACCCCTGCAAACCGCAGTGCCCTCAGCACGATACAATCTCTGTTTCCCGCCGCTGTCTTGTTTCGGAGCCGCACGATTATGACGCTCTGGCGCCGGTCGAGGAAATTCTCACAGTGTTGGAAAGATAAAGAATATGGTCGTGAGTGGGTACGATTCGAAAGAGTGCTGGTCGAAAAGGATTTTGATTAAGGAGCGTCATTACAAGGAGCTTCATGAAACTTCTCTCGGGCGCAGTGCTGTTCTTCATGTTGATCGGTTCGAATCTGCAAGCTTTCGACTCAAACGGCAAAAATAACGACAGAAGTAAAGATAAAGATGAGCAGCGGGCCGAGAGTTGGGTTATCACGGGCTTCCGCGATGTCCCCGCTGAACTGGAAGTCGAAAAGAAGTTTCTCGCTGTACCCGACGCCAAGCAGGCCGAGGAGCATCTGCGCATTCTGACGCAAGCGCCTCACATAGCTGGCTCTCCCGAGGATAAAGCCACCGCCGAATACGTTGCCAAAAAGTTTCGCGACGCGGGACTCGACACCGAAATCGTCGAATACAAAGTCTGGCTCAACTATCCCGCGGAAATCCGTGTGGACCTCACCGCGCCCGAGGGAGTAGAAATGCACGGTCCGCACCGCGAGCACGTAGCCGATCCGGACCACGAAGACCCATTCCAGGATGATCCCAGGGTTGTAACTCCGTACAACGGCATGTCGCCTTCCGGCGACGTCGAGGCCGATGTCGTCTACGCGAACTACGGTTCTCCAGAAGATTTCGACAAACTCAAGCAGATGGATGTCGACGTCCACAACAAGATCGTCATAGTCCGTTACGGCGAAAATTTTCGCGGCGTCAAAGAGCTAGTCGCCCAAGAACGCGGCGCTGCCGGTCTCATTATTTATTCGGACCCGAAAGACGACGGTTACGTCCGCGGCGATCCCTATCCCAAGGGTCCGTGGCGCCCGCCCAGTGGGGTGCAGCGCGGATCGGTCGGATACATGTTCCAGTTTCCCGGCGATCCGACCACTCCCGGAATCGCCTCGACTCCCAATCTGCCGGATTCAAAACGTATTTCTCCTGCGGAGTCCGATCAACTGCCAAAAATTCCGGTAACTCCGCTTTCGTATGCCGACGCTTCGCCGATTCTCGAACACCTCAGCGGACCACCCTCGCCCCGCGAGTGGCAGGGCGGGTTGCCCTTCACTTACCACGTCGGTCCTGGTCCCGCAAAGATCAGGATGCACCTTAAGCAGGACTATCAGTTCCGCACAATTTGGGATGTAATTGGGAAGATTCGCGGGACCTCGCCCGACGAATGGGTAGTCGCAGGCAATCACCGCGATGCCTGGGTTTATGGAGCGGTTGATCCCAACAGCGGCACAGCCGCCATGCTGGAATCGGTGCACGCGTTCGGCGAACTCATTAAATCCGGCTGGAAGCCCAAGCGAACGATCGTGATCGGAAGCTGGGACGCCGAAGAAGAAGGACTGATCGGTTCGACGGAGTGGGGCGAAGATCATGCCAAGGAACTTGCAAACACCGCGGCCTACTTCAATGTCGATGTCGCCGTATCGGGCAAAAAGTTCGGTGCCTCGGGAACGCCGACTCTGAAGGAGTTCATCCGTGAGATCACCAAGGCCGTGCCATCGCCACAGGGCGGAACCGTGTACGACGCCTGGAAAAAGTCGAACCAGACAAACTCGGAGAGCTCTCATCCGCAGGAGACCAGCACATTCCGTCCACCACCAGCAGCCATGCACAATGATGTGCCAGTCGGCGATCTCGGCAGTGGGTCCGACTATACGGTGTTTCTGCAACATCTCGGAGTTCCGTCTACCGATATCAGTTCCAGCGGCGACTACGGCGTCTATCACTCCGTGTTCGATAACTTCACTTGGTTCAAGAAATTCGGAGATCCCGACTTCCTTTACGAGCAGGAGATGGCGCGTATTTTCGGGTTAGAAATCCTCCGCATGTCGGCCGCGGACGTGCTGCCCTTCGATTACGAAACCTACGGCAGGGAAGTGCTTGTGTATCTCGACGCCGCGCGAATCAAGAGTAAAGAACGTTTCGGAGAGAAAGCGCCCGACTTTTCGCCAGCCTTCGAAGCGGCGCGCCACCTGCAGGACGTGGGTGCAAAAATGCTCCAAAAGCAGCGGAAGATGCCGGCTGTACCGGATCGCTTGAATGCTAAGCTTCGGGAAGCGGAACGCGCGCTATTGATTCCAGAGGGGTTACCGAATCGCCCCTGGTTTCATCACGCGATTTACGCTCCCGGACAGTACACAGGATATGCAGCAGTTGTCATACCTGGCGTGAACGAAGCAATTGACCGCGGCGACCGTCACCGCACCGAGCAACAGATCGATGCGCTGGCCGCTGCCTTGAACCGGGCGGTAAAAACCCTGGAGTAACTGTTCCAGTTGCCAGTGCACATACTGGCTCGCCGCATCTAAATGTAAAGTCGCAGTGGCAGTAACGAGTTATGGCATTAGCAAGAATCATTACGCGGTCTCATGCCTGCGCTAGAGAGCTGGCGCTTGATTTGCTCGCTCGCGGTTACACGGTAGAAATTGTTTCGCCCGATAAAATTCCCGATAATCTAGCCGATCTTGAATTACGCGTCGATGCTGGCCCTGGCGATCAGTTAGTCGCGACCGTCGAAACTCACAACGGCGAGCGTTCCGCGTCGATCGACTTTGTTCATCACCTGAAATCCCCGATGACGGATTTCGTTCGCCGTCCCACAGAGCCGGTCGAAATATTTCGGATTCCCGAAGAGCCGGTCGAAGAGCCGGTCAGCTTGGATGCCGAGCCAATCCCGGAAGATCTGGAACTCCCGGCCGCACCGTTGTTTGCTAGCGTTAGTGAAGCGCCGGAAGTCCCCGTCCTCCCGGAGTCGATACCCGAGTCGATAGACGACACCGTTTCCTTGCTACGAGAAGCGGCACAGCCCGAACGGTTCGAGTCCGCCGCTGTTGAGCCAGCAACTTTCGAGTCGATAGCCTCAGCGCCGACGCCTGACGCGCCAACAGTTGGCCCGCGACCGGAGACTCACCGTGCCCGACCCGCCGGATGGTTTTGGCAGCCTGCCCTAACCTTCGCCGGGGCCGTTATGCTTGCCCTGATTCTAGGCCTCCTGGTGCGCCGCACCGGCAAAGCAGCTGCTCTTATCTCTGGCACGTCGTCGCCCGCGAAAGTACTGATCGCGTCCGCTGAGACGAATTCGTTGAGTGTCCCGAACGCTGTCGATAATACTGTCAAAAATCCCGATGAAACTTCGCTGAAAGGTGTCGATCCGCAACAGCCGTCAGTCGCCACGATCGAACCGCCTGTTTCCAAGCGGCCAGCGGCTAAAGCTCGAGCGGTCAAAGCTCCTGCGACCAAAGACGTGACCAATCCCAAAACTCGGGTGCCGCACAAACACGGCGACGAGTTGGTGGCACATGACACGGTCACGTACCTGGATCCGCACTTTAAGCCTGCGCCGAAATCCAACTCAACAAAACATGTGGCGACCAAACATCCCACTCGCGGCAAGCACAGCGGGGGAGTGATCGCTGCCAATAGCGTCACTTATCTCAACAACACTCCCGCACAAAAGCCAGCGAAGTAGATCAGCGCCCTTCCTTCTCTATATACCGTCCGACGAGGGTCGCGCAGGACTCAATAAACCTCTGCTCCGGAACTCCAAACGCGTCCACAAAGTAACTCTCGATGCAAAGTTCCGCGGTTACGCGTCGCTTAGCAAAAATCGGAACCACAATATTCGACTTCACCAGATCCGACCCTATGTATCGGGGATCAGCCGCAACATCATTGATGACCACAGTCTTTCCGGAGGACGCGGCTGCTCCGCACAAGCCTTTGTCGAGCGGAATGCGCGGCGTCGGCACGAAGCTGCCGGAGTGCGGTCCCAGCAGAAGAGCTTTGAAATCGGGCTCTTCCATCAAGTAAAAGCCAACCCAGTTGTAGCGAGTCATCTCCTCATGCAAGCGTTGGGAGATGCGCTGCATCAGCGGCTTCACTCCATCGGCCGAGCGGCCATAAGCCTCAAACTCCTCCAGAAGCTCGTCGTACCGTGACGTCGGCTGCGCCATGAAACCCTAATCTCCTTGGTACTTTGCGGATAACCAGCATTTTATGATTGCTTGGGTTTCTTATTCCGCCTAGTTCCTGTTTAGAATAGGGTTAGTACCCCCCCCCCCCCCCATTTTTGCCTAAAGTATTGATTACAGGGCAGTTAAAGTCAAAGTCTTCAAAAATAAGGAGTTAGCCTTTCTTCAAGCGCTCAAAACAGCTTTGGGGCAGTTTCCTAGTGTCGTCTTGATGGACGAAACTGTGAAACTGCCCCAATCAGGTTTTATTGTTACGCGCGATGAGTGTTGAGTCAATATATTTCGGACGGGGATGGTTTTGGGGTGAAAAAGGGGAAGCGGCGGCGGAAAGGTTTCGTACTTAGGTTAAGAATTCGGTAGGAGCGGCAGACCACTCGAATAGGAGGCGGCAGACTTCCTCCGCACCCACGGTTCGACCGGCTTCAGCATCGCGGATGCCCTCGTCTATGGCAGCGAGCGTTTCCTCGTCCTCATCATCGACGACGGGAGCGGGATTCTCGAAGTCAAATTTCTCCGGCTTCGCCACCGGGCTAGGGTAGCAGGACGACCCGCCCGAGCGAAGCTTGATAATGCGCCCCTGTTAGGCCCAGGGAGTCGACCCCGCTTGCTGATTAACCGACTGCTCGCAGCGGAACCAAGCTTAGACATTCCGGAGGTGACATCCACCTTTGAGCTTTGCTCCTCCACGGCAGAGCCGCGGATTGCCGATTTGTTATGGCGGCATTTCTGCGCTACAATCGGCCTTTGGAAATCTTCCGTTTAGCTCGCCCCGACCTCGATTTTACGCCACCCCTGCTTAAAAGAAATCCACTCTCGCACCGGCATAGCTTTAGCAGCTTTAAAACCCAGTGATCGTCCATGGGACGCGCCCCGGGGCCGCTTTCCCCGCCGATTATGGCCCAACTTATGCCCGAAATATCAAAGGAACCCAAATCTTCAAGTAGAGGTTCAATAGAAAGGAACTTGACGGCTGCTGGAGCGGAACGAAGATGTTGCACCCGAGTAGGCCATACCGCTTATCCTTGACCTTACGCCCACCATTTCTTGTGGTTCGAGGCAAAAGAGGCTCACTTCAAAGGCAGTCGCATCTCTTGATCAAAACCTGTTGGGCAAGTTTGTTTCACACCATTCGAAGTGCGCCCTCAGATGGAGCGGAAACTCGGCCTGCAATGAGTATCACTCTGCGTCGCCGGAAGCAGTCGGCTTCGACCTTGGCCCGGAATTATCGGTATAGCGAATCAAACCCTTCTCGTAGGGGTGGTCTTTGACGCCGCGGAAGCGCTCAGCGAAGGTCTGCGCATAGCAATGCTTACAACCCGGGCTAATTTTTGTGCAACCCCTGAGCCGCGTTTCAAACGGAGTTCTGTCCATTCGATCTTGGAGTAGTCGCTCATAGAAATCTAATCGTGTTTAACAGAACATACCAGCAGCTAAAAATTACCGATACCCGACATCTCCGCTACGTCAGCGTTTACTCAGTCAGTCGACTTCGAAGGTACCCGGCAAACCACAATGAGCCCTCACCGAACGAAGAATTGGAGACGATGGCCTCATGATCCAGCATACAATATTCGCCATTTGTTCGCCAAGCCTAAATTCGTGGTCCGAGGCCACCAAACAATATAAACTTTTCGCAGCCAACATGACCCAACAAATGATGTTCGGAGGGCAGTGGACTTATCAAAAGCTCCAGGTACTGAAGAAATATCTGAGCGCCTACACTAAGATCTTCATGCGCAATGCAAGGCCCAATTTTTGAAGAACTTCGATGCGTTTACCTTCACCGATGATATTAGATGAGAAATGAGGCTATGTTTGCGGAGGATTTGGAATTAATCCAGGCGGAGGAAGAACTTCGTAAAGGCAGCGTAGCTTGCGTTAAAGTAGACCTAGTTTTCGATCATTACCACCCATGGGAGAACGAGTCAAAATGTGCGACGACTAAAGTGCTACCAAAATTTTCGAGACAGCGACCTCAAGGCGCTTCATGATGATGCAAACTCGGCAATTTGGCCGATGGTTTCGGGACGAGATACTAGGCGCCAAAGAGCGGTGGTTTTTCTGTGTCCTTCGACGCATCGGTGGTGGAGATAGTCGAAGCGATTGCGATAAGAGGCGTTGACTTGTGGATTCTGTTTCCTTGCAGCGCGGTAAGCAGGATGTTGGTGATACTCGAATACCCTCGTCTTTGGCGGCGAGGGTTTCCTCGTCCTCTTCATCAACGACGGGAAAACAAGTTTTACTCCACGTCCTCATGGAAGTCGCTCATTACTGACGAGCCTGTTGAACGCATCTATCGAAAAGCAGACCAGGAGCAAATAACCAAATTTTTTGTAGAGCGGCTAAAGGAGAAATTCGTTGCGGTGGCGAATCCTGGATTCCTATTCAGCTCAACTTCGTTGGTCTTTGTTTTGTTGTTTGCCGCAGGAAACGCGAGAGGCGCCATGCGGGCTAGATAGCGACGACCCCTGCGGTCCACGTCGTATCTTCGGATATCGAACACGCTCATGGGCGCGGATCCGGACGCGATAGTGAATCGGAGCCAGCTTATACTCCGGCCCCGATTTGTACTTCAGCTCCATTCGAAACTTTATTTTCTTGCACTCATCCATCTTGCTGGAGTATTCCGTCGAGCCGACCGTGCTAGCGTTGCGGCGATGGTTTTCATCGCGCACGGAAGCGGTGTCGGATAAAATTAGACTATGAGTCCGGAGACCTCCGACCCGTTCAAACCCGCGCTGGCCCTGTCCGCGGATGAGTGCTCAACGCTAGCCCGTATCCCGCTCGACAGTCTTGAGACTACGGATGAATCCGTCCAGGAGGCTTGGGACGAGGAAGTTGCGCGCCGAATCGAAGACCTGAAAGCGGGCAAGGCCGTGACTGAGCCTTGGCAGCAACTGCATCTCGAGCTCTTGGCGATGGTGAAGAATCTCTAAAAGATCACATACGATAGGGGCCGCGCGCAAGATCAGCTCCGGGGCTGCTTCATAATCGGAGACTTGATCCGGCATTTCGCGGGCGGGGGCCCGCGCCACACGTCCTACTTGATTGTCACTAACTTCTCCACCAGGTCCGAATAATCCTTCTTCTCCAACCCGTGCACTTTCTTGTTGTACTCATCCACTTTGCTGGAGTAGTTCATGGAGCAGAATTTTGGGCCGCACATGCTGCAGAAGGCGGCGGATTTGTAGTGCTCGTCGGGTAGAGTTTCGTCGTGCATGGAGCGGGCGGTCTCGGGATCGAGAGACAGGTCGAACTGTTTTTCCCAATCGAAGGTGTAGCGGGCATAGCTGAGGGCGTCGTCGCGGTCGCGGGCTCCGGGACGCTGGCGGGCTACGTCGGCGGCGTGGGCGGCGATTTTGTAGGCGATGATTCCGTCTTTCACATCTTTTTCGTTGGGCAGGCCGAGATGTTCTTTGGGCGTGACGTAGCAGAGCATGGACGCGCCGTACCAGCCGATCATGGCTGCTCCGATGGCGGAGGTGATGTGGTCGTAGCCGGGAGCGATGTCGGTGACCAACGGGCCGAGGGTGTAGAACGGGGCCTCGTCGCACCACTCGTTTTCTTTTTCTACCTGCTCCTTGATCTTGTGCATCGGAATGTGGCCGGGGCCTTCGATCATGACTTGCACGTCGTGTTTCCAGGCGATGCGTGTGAGTTCTCCCAGGGTTTTTAGTTCAGCGAACTGGGCTTCATCGCTGGCGTCGGCTAAGCAGCCGGGGCGCAGGCCGTCTCCGAGGGAGAAGCTGACGTCGTACTTCGCGAAGATTTTGCAGATGTCATCGAAGCATTCGTAGAGAAAATTCTGCTTGTGATGATGCGTCATCCATTGCGCTAAGATCGCGCCGCCGCGGCTGACGATGCCGGTGATGCGCTTTGCAACCATCGGCACATATTGAATCAGGACTCCGGCATGGATGGTCATGTAATCCACGCCTTGCTGGGCCTGTTCTTCGATCACTTCAAGCATGACGTTCTTGTTGAGATCTTCGACGCGCTTGACGCGCGAGATGGCTTCGTAAATCGGCACGGTGCCGATGGGCACGGGCGAATGGCGCAGGATGGCTTTACGAATGGTAGGAATGTCGCCACCGGTGGAGAGATCCATGACGGTGTCGGCTCCATAGTGGACGGCGGTGTGCAGCTTTTTGAGTTCTTCGTCGATGTGCGAGGTGACGGCGGAGTTGCCGATGTTGGCGTTGATTTTGCAGAGGGACTCGACGCCGATGGCCATCGGTTCGAGTTCAGGATGGTTGATGTTCGCGGGGATAATCATGCGGCCGCGCGCGACTTCATCGCGGACTAATTCCGGCGTGATTTTTTCGCGGTGAGCGATGTAGCTCATTTCTTCGGTGATCGAACCCTGGCGGGCGTAGTGCATCTGCGAGAAGTTGCCGTCTTTATTTTCGGCTCGGCGCTTCGCCAGCCATTCGGCCCGCGGCTTTAGAACCTCGGCCAAATCGTTGCCATTAGCTCCGCCATTCGCTCTGCCGTTAGCGCCATTCGTCGAACCGTTTGCAGCCCCACCGTTGCCTGTGGACATTTTCGCCTGCACCATCCTTCACGAAGTTTAGTGCCCAAATTATACGCTGCATTGGGGGCGCGGCTTGCGGGGAGATGAGAGTGCGTTTGAGAGAGTCGAACTACTTGAACGAAACGATGAGCTGATCGAGCGGTAGTGCATTCTCTACTGGCCGGGGCGGCGACAACGATTTGATCGTCAACACGGTTCCTTCACTCTCGGCTTTGTCGAAGGCTTCGGTGCCGGGAGTTTCTCCGGTGATTTCGAAGCGTTCGATTTCGTAGGGAAGGCCGTTGGCTGCAAGAGAAGACGGCCCGTCGTTCATCTGAAAATGAAGATGCGGGGCGACGGAATTTCCGGTGTTGCCCACCAGCCCGATGGTTTGTCCACGTTTTACTTTCTCGCCTTCGTGAACAAGAATGCTTCCCGGTTGCATGTGGGCGTAGAGGGCGTATTGATGTTCGCCCAGTTTTAAGATGACGCAATTTCCGTCGGCGGCAGCGAGAGTGATATTTGTCGGATATTTTCCGGGAGTCTGCTCCTCGGGATCCGTGAAGACCGAGTCGACCACTGAGTCGGCGACCGCCAGCACGGGCTTTCCAAAAATCGCGTAGCTCTCCAGTTTTTCGCGTGGACCAGAGTAAATTCGGCCGCTCTCATCGAGCTCCTCCCAATCTACGGCGTAGCGCTGCGCGATCCAGACGCGGCCGTCGATGGGCATGGCGGCGCGCGTGTGGCGGACGGCATCGCAACAGGAATCGGCGGAGATGTAGCGATCTCCACGAAGGGGCGGGCCGATCTTTGCGACTGCGCGGTTGTCGACTACGGTTTTGCCGCTGGTGGCTGTGATTTGCTGATGTCCAGGAGGCGCGGCTGCGAAATTCGCGGTCACACGATGTGAAAGTTGCTTGGGAGTCGAAGCATTCGGTGGAAGAACGACGTGTAGGAATAGCGTGGCCAGCGATCCCTTGGTGAGCGTGCTCGTGGATTGACGTTCTCCTGCTGGCTGCAATCGAGTTGCTATGGCTGCGGCGTCGAGCGACTGCAGGACGGTGCCATCGCCGAGGATTTCAACTTTTTGCACGGCCGCATCGCCGCTGGAAAAATTCGTCATCTGCAATTCGTAGACAAGATGAATGCGGCCGTCGGAGCCGTGGAAGGGAATTGGTGCGTCGGAGACGGCGAGCAGCAGGGGCGTCATCTCCGGGGGAGCGGGGGCGGCGTAAGCGGGTGGAATGCCGACGGAGATGATGGTCAAGGCTAGTGCGAAAAAATAGGATGGCTTGCTTCGTTGCATGAGATTGGTTCTCCGCTGGATTCCGGGTTGGTCGGTTCATTTGTGCGCGGCATTTGCGATCTAGTTTCTTAGCGTCTTGCCGGTTTTCAGGGTGAACTGAATGCGCTCCTGCGTTTTCTTTTCGCCGCAGAGGGATTTGAAGGCTTCGCGTTCGAGGTCGAGGACGTACTGTTCGCTGATCGGAGTGCCGGGCGTGATGTTTCCTCCACACAAGACTTCGGCGATTTTTGTACCCAGCTTTTGTTCGTGATCGCTGATGAATCCGCCTTGCCGCATCAGGTAGACACCCATTTTTAGAGTAGCGAGAATGTTTTCTCCGGGAGCGGGGATATTGGTGCGCATGACGGGTGGTTCGTATCCGGCGCGCGCCAGTGCAAGCGCTCGCGCTTTCGCGTCGGAAAGGACGCGGTCGCGATTCATGGTGATGCGATCGGGCGTGGAGAGAAAGTTGAGTCCGCGGGCTTCTTCGGCGGAAGTTGAAACTTTCGCGGTGGCGATGGTCTCGAAAGCTTTCTTCATGGCTTCGAGGGTTTCGACCGATTCGCCGCGGCTGTCGGGTCGGATTGACGCCGCGCTATCGACCGCACGCAGCAACATTTCTTTGCAGCCGCCACCACCGGGGAGCAGCCCGACTCCGACTTCGACCAGGCCCATGTAGAGTTCGGCGTGGGGCTGGCGCGCGGCTGCATGCAGAGAAACTTCGCAGCCTCCACCAAGAGCCATTCCGAATGGCGCGCTGACTACGGGCTTAGGCGAAAATTTGATGGCCTGCGTCATGCCCTGGAACTGGCGGATGGCCATGTCGACGTCGTCCCATTCTTCTTCCTGCACCGACATGAGCAGCAGCATCAGGTTCGCGCCCACTGAAAAATTGGGCGCGTCGTTGGTGATGACGAAGGCGTCGAAAGCGTCGCCGGGGCCGCCGGGCTTGAGCGTCTGCGAAATCAGGGTGATGATGTCGGCGCCGAGCGAGTTCATCTTGGAGTGAAACTCGATGCAGCCGACTCCATCGCCGAGATCGACGAGCGATGCGCCGGAATTTTTCTTGACCACGCCGTTCGATTTCTTCGCCACTTCGACTGACCAGACGCCCTCGGGAACAGTGACTGGCTTCAAACTGTTGGAGGCGAGATCCCAATACTGGCGGCCTGATGGTGTTTTTGGATCGTCCGCGTACCAGGACTTTTGGCCGGAGGCTAGCAGCTTTTCTACGTTTGCGGCCACGGGGCGGCCTTCTTTTTTCATGCGGGCTACGGTGGGTTCGACTCCGGCGGCGTCCCAGAGTTGGAAGGGACCGAGCTCCCATGCGAAACCGAGCCGCATGGCTTCATCGATCTGCACGATGGAGTCGGAAATTTCCGGAACGCGATTCGCCGAATAAGTCCACAGGTCAGAGAGCGCGGCCCAGAGAAATGTGCCGGCCTTGTCGGCCTTTGGCGGCGCGCCGCCATCGAGACCGAGCAGCATTCGAATTCGCGCTCCTGTGTCTTCCACGTTTTTCGCCATGTCGAGCGCGGCGAATTTCGGTTTCTGGCGAGCGTGATATTCCAGCGTCTTCCAGTCGATGGCCTGGCGTTCGTCTTCTTTTCCTTCGGTGCTTTTCAGCTTTTTGTAGAAGCCGCCTTTGGTTTTGTCACCCAGCCATTTGCGTTCGACCATCTGGCGATAAAAATTCGGGAGCTGCAGATCGCTGCGCTCGTTGTCGGCAATCTGGCTCATGTTCGAGACAACGTGACCCAGCACATCGAGACCGACCAGGTCGATAGTCCGAAACGTGGCGGAACGCGGCCAGCCTACGGTTTGTCCGGTGAGGGCATCGACTTCTTCGATGCTGAGATCCATCTCTTGCATCAAGCGCATCACGTTGAGCACGGAAAATGTGCCGATGCGATTGCCGATGAAGTTGGGCGTATCTTTCGCTCGCACTACACCCTTGCCGAGTTGCAGGTCACAGAATTGGGTGACCGCCTCGATCAGCGCGGGATCGGCTTCGGGGGTGGGGATCAGTTCGAGCAGGCGCATGTAGCGTGGCGGGTTGAAAAAGTGCGTGCCGAACCAGGAGCGGCGGAAATCGTCGGAAAATCCTTCGGCGATTTTGGCTACGGGAAGGCCGCTGGTGTTGGTGGTGACGATGGTGCCGGGCTTGCGAATGGCTTCGACTTTCTTTAACAGGGTGCGCTTGATTTCCAGATTCTCGACGACAGCTTCGATGATCCAATCCACCTCGGCGAGGCGCTTGAGGTCATCGTCGAAATTTCCAACCGAGACGAGCCGCGAGAGCGACGCTTCGAAAAATGCGGCGGGCTTGGATTTTCTGGCTCCGTCGAGTCCGGCGGCGGCGAATTTGTTGCGGGCTGCTCGGTCCGCATCGGGCGCAGTGTTCGGCGGAACGATGTCGAGCAGCAGGGAAGGGACCCCGGCGTTGGCGAAATGGGCGGCGATGCGAGCGCCCATGGTACCGGCGCCCAGAATGGCGACTTTATGAATGCGTTTCATAGGTGCGGACTCCTATGATAGCAACCTCGGTGGACTCTTGTTCTGCCAAAGGATCGCCGTCGCGTCGCTGGTTACGAGTAGCTGGTGACCGCGATTGCCTTGTCCATCTTAGTCATCGCGCGGTTAGTCATCGCTCGACGCGAGCTAGGGCGAGAGCGATCTTTTACCATTTACACTCCGCAGTTATTGAAACTCGTAAGCTCCCATGTCAACCGTGCCATCCACTATTCTGGGTTTGCCACTCAGGTCCTTCGTTGGCAGGTCGGGAGCTGCGTCGTTCCCGGCATTGATGGCGGGCGAGCCTGCCTGCAGCTGATATTTATTCTTGGCCGGTTTCACGAACATGGGGTCGAGAGAAATGTTGCCGCTCGTGCCGCTTTCGCTCGCGCAACTTCCTTCCAGTCCCGATCCGCCGGGACTATAGGCGTCGTTGTTGGTGAATAGCGGCGGCTGCGCGATGTAACTGTCGTCGCAATAAACCGCGTTTTGACCGGACAGTCCGATCATCAGATTGTTGAAGAATTGAACCTGGTTGTCGAAGCCGCTGGCGTAAACCGCTGACCCTTGCGTCGCGCCGGTCGCGCCGATGATTGTGTTGTTGATCAATGTTGGTCCACTGCTGCCGCTAGGTATCAGGAAATAGACCGCGCTGCCGATCGATGCCGTGTTCCCGTAAAACAGATTCTGCACGATCAGCGCAGTGGAGTCGTTGACCAGCCATAGGCCCGCGCCTTCGCCATAGCCATCGGTGGAATTGTCGCTGATGATGTTGTTCATGATGATCGGTGAACCGCCGTTGAGAGAGATGCCAGCGGCAAATCCGGGCCAAGTGTTGTTTCGAATTTTGTTACCGATGATCAGGGCCACGCCCCCGCCTTCGACAGAAATCCCTCCGCCTCCTGAACCGCCCGAGCACTGGAACTGCGTATTGTTCTGAATTGTGTTGTTCTTAATGATTGGTGATCCACCCAAGATGGCAATTCCTCCACCTTCGCCGCACGCAAAGTTGTTTTCAATGATGTTGCCCCTCACGGTTGGCGACGCGGCGTTGATATAAACGCCGCCGCCTGAATATTCGGAACTCAGGGTGGAGTAGCCGTTCTGCAAAGTGAAGCGGCTTAGGACTGACCTCGATCCTTCACCGGTCGTAAACGTCGCGACCGACGCGGCTTTCCCGCCATCAATGATCG
The DNA here is from genome assembly GCA_963807725.1 of uncultured Acidobacteriaceae bacterium. Classification (GTDB taxonomy): domain Bacteria; phylum Acidobacteriota; class Terriglobia; order Terriglobales; family Acidobacteriaceae; genus Acidiflorens. The sequence continues at coordinate 154,959 of CAWECL010000004.1, read as the reverse complement.
TGGTTGCCGGTCCTGCGGAACTGGTTACGGTGATGGCCTTGCCCAAGAAATTGATGTTCTCGCTGTACGTACCCGGCGCGACCAATACTCGATCTCCCTTGCGGGCGGCGTTAATAGCCGCCTGAATCGTTGGCTGGTCGGCGGGCACATTAATGGTCGCGGCGGTGCAAATGGACACCGCAAAAGATGTGGACAGCGTAAGGGCCAGATGAAACCGCATTGGGAATGCTCCGGGGTTGGCGAGCCGAGTTCGACGCCTTACATGGCTTCGACAAACGAGCCGTATTGTAGCCCAAACCCCTCGCTGCTAGGGGAGTTTATCAACCACCCAGTCGTTCTTGCCGGTTTCGACCATCGTGATCTCGGTGGTTTTGCGGGTCACGTGAGAGCCGCGAAGGGTTACGAGCACCAGGGGGAAACTGTAGAAACCGGGATGTCCGTGGCCCCGCGCGATCTCGAAGGCACGTTTGTTCGCGTTCGAGCTCCCATTGGAAAAGAATTGTTCCAGCTTGTCGGCGCTTTGCGTCTGACGGATGTTGTCACTGAGCTGGATCATGCCGTTTTCCAGATCTCCGGTTTGCCACGCGTGCAGAAAGTTCGTGGCTGCCGCGAGCGCGAATACGTAACCGGGATCGGCCGGAGTTTCCGGCTTGGCAGGATGATTATGCGATCCGGCCCATCCTGGAGCGGTCGACACGAGCAGAAGAAGTAGTATTAGGAAAACCTTCACGCTACGGCGGATCCTCGTCTTTAATTCTTGGTCGTTAATTCTTTGTCGCTAAGTCTTTGTCGCTACGTCTTTGTCGATGATTCCTTGGCTGACGACTGTGTGTAACCCAGTACGGCGTAACTCATTACTCTACTGGAAAACTTCGGGATCGACAGCTGGGTTTGTGATGGGCCGCGCTGGGTCTCTGCGGCCAGATGTTATCGCGCACTGATATTCTGAGTTCACACCGCATGTCTTTTCTTTCGGCTGGAGAAATCGCAGCTCAGATTTGCCGTAAGGACGTTTCGCCGGTCGAGATTGCTCGCGAACATCTGGATCGCATCGAACGCCTGAATCCGAAACTCAACGCATTCGTTGATTGGCATCCGGAACTTGTGCTTGCCCAGGCACGCGCGGCTGATAAGGCGGTTATCGCGGGAGACGATCTCGGCCCGCTGCATGGTGTGCCAGTGTCGATCAAATCTTCCATCGATGTTGCGGAGCATCGCTGCGAGACCGGTTCGTGTTCTCGCGCCGGACGCATCGCTGCTGAAGATGCGGTTCTGGTGGCGCGTCTGCGCGCGGCGGGGGCGGTGATTCTCGGCGTCACCAATGCGCCCGAGATGTTGATGGCCTGGGAAACCGACAACCTTCTTTATGGACGGACGAACAATCCCTGGGACCTCTCGCGCACGGCCGGTGGATCGAGTGGTGGCGAGGCCGCGGCGATTGCGGCGGGACTTTCAGCGGGCGGCGTGGGCAGCGACGGCGGCGGATCGATTCGTGTGCCGGCGCATTTTTGCGGCATCTGCGGGTTGAAACCGACTCCGGGACGGATTCCTTCGACCGGACATTTCCCGAAAGCTGGCGGCCCATTTGCGCTGTTGGGAGTTGTGGGCCCGATGGCGCGCACGGTTACAGATCTAGAGATATTGTTCAAAGTGATGGCCGGATGGGACGATGGCGATCCGGCGGCGGCACCGGTCGATGTGCGAGAGATCGACGAGACGACGGTGCGAGCTATTAGCGTTGGGTTTTTCGACGACGATGGGCGAACTCCGGTGACGGAAGAAACCAGGGCGGCGGTGCGGCGCGCTGCATCACTGTTGTCGAGCTCTGGATTTCACGTCGATCCGTTTCGTCCTGATGGACTGGATGAAGCGCGCGAGCGGTGGTGGGAATTCTTCGGAACCGCGGGCGGCATGATGCTCGAACCCGAGATGTGTGGGCATGAATCCGAACTCAGTCCGATCTTGCGCGAGTTTTATTCATGGACCAAAGCTGCTCCTGTGCATACCGGTGAAACACTGCTGGCTGCGTGGCTTGGCCGCGACAGTGTGCGCGAAAAAATTCTTGTGCAGATGCGGAAACATCCGGTGCTGATTTGTCCCGTCGCGGCGGTGCCAGCCTTTCGACATGGTGAACGCGAGTGGAAGATAGAAGGCCAAATCGTGAAGTACCTTGACGCCTGGAGTTATTGCGCGTGGTTTAATCTGCTCGGGTTTCCGGCGGCAGTTATTCCGATGGGCTATTCCAAAGAAGGACTACCGATCGGCGTGCAAATCGTCGGACGTCCGTGGGAAGAAGAGGTTGTGCTGGCAGTGGCGGCGCAGCTCGAAAAGGCGAGGGGCCCGTGGCAGGGACCTCCACGGTAAAAATAGGCACGGCGCCGAACTCTGTCTCATGATCTGCGAAATTTTTCGCGTTCATTCATCAGCAATCGTTGGCGAGCGTCTTGTCAGCAATCGTCGCCATGTGCGTTGCACTGTGCAATTCAATTCACCTTTGCTGCAACCGCTCTGCGTCTGGGTTTTGCGTTGTTATTTCATAAGAACCCATGTATAAATTGGGTGCGCGGAGCCCTTCCCCGAGCCCTCCCGCCCCCTGTTCTACAAAACAATTGTTCACTTGAAACACCTGTGGGATAGCACTGCGGCTGCGATGCCGGAACGACAGCCAGGTGGGCTGCTGCGGCATCAGTAAAAACTTGGGCGGTGGAATGTTTTACGTCAGTCAGTTCAGAGTCGACAGACGGTTCTACTTCGGTGAGGTTTATTTACATCGATTTGACATCGGTCGATTTTTCTTCGAGCTATACTGCGCAGCACACGCGCGGAAAGTGTGTGCGCTATTTGGCCCGTTTGCTCGATGGAGCGGGTTGGAATTTCTTCAGTCTTCCCTTTCTGAAAGGATCTCTCATGCGTCGTAACCTGGTCTTCGCCTCCTGTCTGGTGGCTATGTTGGCTTCCCTGTTTTTGCTCGCCGTTCCATCTGCCTCGGCTGAAAACGGCCAGCGTCTTCTGATCACACAGAACATTGATGCAAATAAGCTGATAACGCTTGCGGGCAATACGCGAGCCGAGGCCATCGCCAAGAATGATCGCGGCGCAGTGCCTGACAGTTTCGCGTTGGATCACATGATGCTCCTGTTGAGACGCTCGCCGGAGCAGGAACAAGCCCTGCAACAGCTGATCGACCAGCTGCATGACCAGTCGTCGCCGCAATTCCACAAATGGCTCACGGCCAAGGAATTCGGAGACAGATTCGGCGTGGCCACGCAGGATCGCGAAGTGATCAAGAGTTGGCTGCAGTCGTATGGATTCAAGATCAATGTCGATTACTCGAACGGCATTCTTTTCGACTTTTCAGGAACGGCCGGACAAGTGCGCGCGGCTTTCCACACTGACATTCACCAGTTGAGCGTCAAAGGTCAGAGCCACATCGCGAACATGAGTGATCCGCGCATTCCGGCGGCGCTGGCACCCGCGGTGGTCGGAGTGGTGTCGTTGAACGACTTCAAGCCGCATCCGATGTATAGGAAAAAATCGCAATATACCTTTAACGGTGGGTGCACAATCCTTGGTAATGGCACCTGCTATGCAGTGGTTCCCGGCGACCTCGCGACCATCTACAACCTGAATCCTCTTTTCACCACGGGCATTTCAGGACAAGGCCAGACGATTGTCGTCATCGAAGACACCGATGTTTTCACGACGGCTGATTGGACTTCCTTCCGTTCAGTGTTCGGTCTCTCGTCGTTTGCCGGAGCCACATTCACGCAGATCCATCCTGCCCCGGTGGGTGGAGGCAGTAACTGCAACGATCCAGGAGCGAATGGCGACGATACGGAAGCGATTCTGGATGCGGAGTATGCCAGCGCAGCCGCGCCGAGCGCGAATATCGTACTCGCGTCCTGCCGCGGCGTCGTAACGTTTGGCGGCTTGATCGCGATCCAGAACCTGCTGGCCGAAAGCAGCACACCGCCGGCGATCATGAGCATGAGCTATGGCGAGTGCGAAGCCTTAAGCGGCGCCACAGTGAATGCATCTTTTAACTCCGCTTTTCAACAGGCGGTTACTGAGGGTGTATCGGTTTTCGTTTCCGCCGGAGATGATTCGGCAGCGGGATGCGATCGCGATGCAGCGAAAGCCACACATGGCATAGGAATCACGGGATGGGGATCGAGTCCTTACAACGTGTCGGTTGGCGGAACGGACTTCGGCGATACGTTTGCCGGCACCAACAGCACCTATTGGAATGCATCGAACACGTCAACGTTTGAATCTGCCAAGTCGTATGTTCCGGAAATTCCCTGGAACGACTCCTGCGCCAGTTTGCTCATTGCAGAATTCAAGGGATTCAGCCAGACCTACGGCACCAGCGGATTCTGCAACAGCAGCGCCGGCGAAGCGGACTTTTTGAGTGACGGCGGAGGCAGTGGCGGGCCCAGCGGTTGCGCCACAGGAAGTCCTTCCACATCTGGTGTTGTCAGCGGAACCTGTGCCGGATGGCCTAAGCCGTCGTATCAGAAGCTGGTAGGAAATCCCAACGACAATGTTCGTGACATACCGGATGTCTCGCTCTTTGCCGCGAATGGCATCTGGGGACATTACTATCCATTCTGTTTCAGCGGACCTGGCGGCGTTTCTTGTTCGCAACCTCCTAGTGATTGGCCGGGTGCGGGCGGAACGTCGTTCTCCTCACCAATCATGGCCGGCATCCAGGCGCTGGTGAATCAGAAGGCGGGCGGAGCTCAAGGTAATCCGAACGTTGTGTATTACGCTCTGGCGGCTGCCGAGTACGGCAACACCGGTGACGCTTCCTGCAGTTCGACTAAAGGAAATACGGTCGGCAGCTCATGTATTTTCTACGACGTGACGCAAGGCGACATGGACGTGAATTGCACGGGCACGAACAACTGCTATACGCCTTCGGGCGCGAATGGCGTGCTCTCCACCTCCAATAGCGCGTATCAGCCGGCTTACGGCACCACGACGGGCTGGGATTTTGCGACCGGAATCGGCACCGTGAACGCCGCCAATCTGGTGAACAACTGGCCTGGAGGCTCTCCTAACTTCTCGCTCTCGGCCTCGCCGAGCAGCCTGACTATTACACAGGGTAGCAACGGCACCAGCACCATCACTGTTACTCCGACGGGTGGATTCAGCAGCAGCGTGACTCTGTCGGCAACCGGCCTGCCTACTGGCGTGACGGCGGCGTTCAATCCAACTTCAACCACCACAACCAGCGTTCTGACCCTGACGGCCAGCGCGACGGCCAAAACAGGAACAGTGACGGTTACCATCACGGGCAAATCGGGTAGTTTGACGAACACCACGACAATCAGCCTGACGGTGAATACAGCGAGTACCGGGCCGACGGTTACGGTGACGCCAGCTTCACTGAAATGGGGCAATGTGGTTGTGGAGCGACGGCGGCTAAGAAGGCCGTGACTCTGACCAATACCGGAACCTCGACGCTGAACATCAGCAGCATCACCACCAGCGGCGATTTCGGTCAGATCGCGAGCACGAAGCCTTGCGGCAGCACGCTGGCTGCTGGCAAGAGTTGCACCATTGATGTCACCTTTACTCCGACTGAGGTTGGGGCGCGTACCGGCACCCTGACGTTGACCGACAACTCGCCGAGCAGTCCGCAGACGGTTGCGCTGTCGGGCACCGGAACGGTTCAGGCCACACTGACACCCGCCACGCATACCTTTGCGGCAACCAAGGTGGGATCAACCAGTGCAGCTGCGACCTTCACTCTAACCAACAAACAAGCAGTAGCTCTGACAGGCATTTCGATCTCGACCACGGGCGACTTCAGCAAGTCGGCAACGACCTGCACCAGCAGCCTGGCCGCGAAAGCGAAATGCACGATCAGTGTGACGTTTACTCCGACCGCAACGGGCGCGAGGACCGGAACCCTGAGCGTGAGCGATAGCGCTGTCGGCAGTCCGCAGACTTCGAGTCTGAAGGGCACTGGCAAGTAATTACGTAGACTCAACACTGGACGAAGAGGCCCCGCAGAAATGCGGGGCTTTTTTATTGGAGGGGCGCATGGTTCGCCAAGGTAGCGACGAAAAATGGCTGGGGTTCGTGTAAGATTCTAGAGGCGAGTACAGTGCACGGCTTCGGTGAGTTGATCCTGCCGATCTGATATCAAATAGACCGGCTTTCGTTTCTTCGACGATACAGTCTTCGACGATACAGTCTACGACGATACCAGCGACGATACTCCCAAATATCAGGTAGAACCGCAGCCTTTGGGCTGACGGCACATTCCTGTCAGGAGAAGTAAATGGCAAAGATTGCGAAAACAGCTGACCGTAAAAAGGTCATGGACACAACGAAGTCGACCGCATGTCCGAAATGCGGCAAGGAAACGCGTATCGTAAAGCGCATGAAGGATCGGGAGCGCGGAGTGCCCGGCGGAATTTATATTTCGTGTTCGGGATGCGAATTCTTCGAAAAGCTGTAGGGAGCGGTTAGCCTTCAGCTATCAGGAAAACAAGGTTACAAAACTGAGAGACGCGCCGGGTGGCGCGTCTTTTGCTTCTTCTCTTCTCTTCTCTCTTCCCAACCCCACTGCTACGCCATTTGCGCTAGGATTGCGCGCGCCTCTGCTCCGGGGTCGAGAGTATCGGTGATCGGCCGGCCTACCACGATATGCGAGGACCCTGCTGCAATCGCTTCCGCTGGGGTCACGACGCGCGCCTGGTCCTGCGCTCCGCTGCCTGCGGGACGCACTCCAGGCGTCACGATAGCGAAATCGTTACCGAACTCCTCGCGCAAAGCGGCGGCTTCGTGGGCCGAGGCTACGACACCCTTGCATCCATTCGAGAGCGCCAGGGCGGCTAACCGCAAGACCTGGTCGAGTACCGCTCCGCGGACGCCCAACTTGCCCAGTTCGACGTCGTCGAGGCTGGTGAGCACGGTGACCGCCAGCACGAGCAGATCGGGCTTGGTGGCTTGCGCCGCTTCAACCGCGGCGCGGATCATTTTTCCACCGCCAGAGGCGTGGATGGTCAACATGCTGACGCCAAGATCGGCGGCTACGCGGACGGCCGCTCCGGCGGTATTGGGAATGTCGTGATATTTGAGGTCGAGAAAAACACGCCGTCCCGATCCGATCAAGTCGCGGACAATGGCTGGACCTTCGGCGGTATAGAGCTGCATGCCGACTTTGTAAGCGTGGGCGGAGTCGCCGACAGCCGCCACGATCTTCCGGGCGGCCGTCGCCGTCGATACATCCAGGGCAACGATGAGTCGCTGGCGCGGGTCCATACTCGTGACCTACTTTTCTCGATCGTTACCCAGTTTATCGGGTTTAGTTGAGACTGGCTACGGGTTGCAGCAGAGCTAAAGCTGCGAGCCGGGAACTCGCGCTTCGCCCCTTATTCGCGGCCTGAAGATCTTTTGCCTGGAGATCTCTTGCCTGAAGATCCAGCCGGACCCTCTGCAAGCCGCGATCTTTGAAGCCCAGGACGCGCGCTGCGTTATAGGACAGGTCAATGATCCGGCCATCCACGACGGGACCCCGGTCATTGATGCGCACGACTACGGCTTTGCCATTCCGCAGATTCGTCACCTTGACGAAACTGCCCAGCGGCAGGCTGGGGTGAGCGGCGGTGAAATCGCTCATGTCGAAGGGCTCTCCGCTGGCGGTCTGTTTGCCCTGGAACTGCTCTCCATACCAGGACGCGGTGCCTACCTGGTAGGCCTTCGACTTCGGGTTGGTCTTTCGTGAATTGTGACCACTGGCTTGGTTGCCCAGCGGATTGACCTTGGCGGCTTCCAGGCTGCTTGGCCCGGATGCGTCTCCGGCTCCCAGACTGGCGATCGATAAAATCACCGCCAGACCTTCAGCTAAACGTCGTCGCATTCAGTTACCTCTCATCGTGGAAAGTCGTTTATCTGGTCGTATGCTCCTTTGGTCAAACGAACGATCTTATGATGCTACCGAGGGCGTAAGGGTGTGTCAACCCGGAAAACCCTGCCTGGAATTAACTAAGTGGTAATTAATCAATCACTTAGCCCTATGAAAACGCGTGTTTTTCGTCGTATCTCATTGAAAGCAGTCGATGGGGATTGATAACTGAATAGTTAACCTGGTCATTTGCCGTTCGAGGAAAATCTCGCAACTCCTTTTCGAATCTTCAACTTACACCAAAAATCTAGCAACTATCTTGTAATCAACAGTTTGAGGCGGCATGCTGTGACTGATCGGTGAACCGCGAAGGCGCAAGAGTTGGCGCGCTGTCGTTTCGCCCGCTAGTCGAGCAAATTGCATCGGCGTACCCGGAAGTGCTGTTCCACAGATTGACCTTTCGATTTAGAGTGACGACATGGCTGTGACGCCGCCCGTCGTTCTCACGATTGCCGGATTCGATCCCTCGTCTGGCGCCGGAATTACCGCCGACATTAAGACCATCGCCGCCCACGAGTGTTTTGGCGTCTCCTGCATCACGGCCTTGACCGTTCAATCGACCCAGGGAGTCCGCCGGGTCGAGGCGGTCGATTCCAAGATCATCGCCGAGACCCTGCAAGACCTGATTTCGGATATCGCGGTGGATGCCGTCCACATTGGCATGCTGGGAAATAAGGGAGTGGTCGAGGTGGTGGCGGATTTTCTCAATGGGGCGGGGCTGCCCCATGTGGTTCTGGATCCGATCCTTAAATCTAGTTCCGGAGCTGATTTGCTCGATGACGCGGGAACACGACTGCTGATCGAGCGCCTCCTCCCGCTCGCGGAAGTCCTAACGCCCAATCTCGAAGAGGCGGCCGTCTTGACCGGGATGCCGGTTACCAATCTCGAGCAAATGCGCGAAGCGGCGAGTCGACTGCATTCCATGGGAGCGGCGAATGTAGTGGTCACCGGAGGGCATTTGGAAAAGGCGACCGACCTGCTGAGCTTTGCGACGCGGCGAGGCACGGAAACCGAGATATTCAAGGCAGACCGTCAGCGTTCGAATTCCACCCACGGTACTGGATGCGCGTTCTCTACGGCGCTGGCCTGCCATCTGGCCCATGGGCGGGGGTTGCCGGAAGCGGTTCTGCTCTCGAAAGCGTACGTGTCCGCCGCAATTACGAATGCGCATCCGCTGGGCCGGGGAATCGGCCCTCTACACCATCTCTATCGCATGACCCAGCAACGGCGGCAGGCGACGGTAGTTTCTGAGGGGGAACCCGCGCATTCGCGAAGCTAAGGGGGTATCAGCCGTCAGCGCTGAGCTACTTCTTCAGCACGCACCCGGCGACAAACGCAGCCACGGCGGCTAACAGCCATTCGATCCGCCAGAGTTGAATCGCCTGCCAGTCCAGGGCCGTTCGGACGCTGAAGAAGAGGCTTACGGAGAGGGCTCCTACCAGGCAGAGCGCACCTGCCAGGAAAGCAACGAGAGCGGGAGTGGTGAGTCCGAGGCGATCTCTGAGCGAGAGCAGTTCGGCCACGCCGGGGATTTCAATGACTCGCTCGGCGCCCAACTCGGGCCGCCGCACGCCACAGGAATGGCAGAACAGAGAACTGACAATAAACTCAGTTCCGCAGTGCTCGCAAGCCGAGGTGCGTTCCTGATTTGCCGCGATGCCAGATGCTGGCGTGGGCGCCCGCCAGAATTCGTGCTGAGCCTGATCGGCTGCAGATGCCATAAAGGGAGTTCTTCCGACCCTTCTTCGGATCGCAAGCGAATCACCAAAGCAACTTATTGCAATGACAGCAGTTATGAGCGAGCCCGGGGGAGGTAGGCTACTCGAGCGAGCAAGAATTACGCGATTCATGCCCGAATTTCCCATTTTGCACGAGTTAGTTGCCGCGCGGACGTATCTGGATTGGTTCGGGGCACGGTTATCGCAGGCGATAACCCGGAGGGAAGGTCTACTGAGAAGTAGAGTCTTACGTCGCCCGGCTTTGGAGCTTCAATGATCCGACGGCTCTATCGCGATTATCACCCCGCGTTATCGCCCGGCTATCCCTTAAGCTCTACCAACGCCTGCCTTAGCTCGTCGATTCCAGGCTGGTTGGGATTGATCTTTATCACATGATCCAATTGTTGTTGACCAAGATTCAATTGGCCGTTCTTGGCGTAGGCCAATCCCAGATGGAGGTTGAAGACCGGATTGGCCGGCTCTTTCTTTACCGCTTCTTTGAAGAGGTCGATCGCGGACGAATAAACTTTCTTGTGGTAGAAGGCCCAGCCTAGCGTATCGGCTGAGTTTGGATTATCGGGAAGCTGGCGGCGGGCCTTCTGGGCCAAGCCGAATGCGATATCGACATTGCCGCCCTGTTGCAGCATCACATAGGCCAGGTCATTCGAGGCGACCGGATTGTCCGGTTGAATCGCCAACACTTTGTTGTACTGCTGATTGGCGAGGTCCCACTGTCCACGGTTCCGGTAGATGTCTCCGGCCAGCACATAGAAGACCACATCATTCGGATTGTTCTTCGATCCCTCAAGATAAGTCTGCAGCGCTTGATCGACAGCGCCACGCTGGCTCTGCACCACGCCAAGCTTGATCCGTGCTTCGTCGTTCTTCTTGTCTAAATCGGATGCCCGTTGAAACTCAGCTTCGCCTGCAGCCAGATCCTTTTTTTGCTCGACGAGAAGTTGGCCTAGCATGATGTGAAAACCGAGATTCTTGGGATACTTATCCAATTGCGCCCGGACGGTAGCGATAGCCTTGTCCGGCTGCTTCTGCAACAGGTCTACGTTGAGCACCCCGCCCATGGCGTCGGTGTTATTGGGATCCTGATCGAGGGCCTGCTGGTAGAACTTTTGCGCTTCCACATTTTGACCCTGCGCTACGTGCAGATTGCCCAGTTGCACGTAAGCTGCGGGATTGTTGGGCTGGCGTTCGAGAGACCGATGAAAATCCTCATCGGCGGTGGCAAACTGCTTGCGATCGGTTTCAGCCACGCCGCGCAGCAGGTATCCATCAGGAGCGGCCGGTTGCAACTCGATAATCTGGCTCGCCTCCTGTGCCAGGGCCGCAGCATCGCTGTGGTGAATGGCCACTCCGGCTAACGCGCGATGTGCCTCGACATTGCCGGGGCCGAGTCGAACCGCATCATGCCACTCTGACTCCGCCCGGTTCGTGTTGCCCAATTGGTCGTACGCCAGGCCTAGCTGGTAATGCGCCACCGCATGATCGGGATTGTTCTTTATTACGGCTTGCAGCGTGTTGACCGCATCGCTGGCTTTGCCGCTGCGAATCTCGATATTACCCTTGAAGACCAGTGAATCTTCGTCGTCCGGCTTTGCTTTCAAGTTCTCGTCATTCAGCTTGCGGGCTTCGTCGAGACGGTTCTTCAGGATCAGCAACTGAATGTAGTTCTTCTTGACCACCGCGTCTTTGTCATGGTCGCGATACAAAACCTCGTACTCGGCGGTTGCCTTGTCGATATCGCCGTTGTGGTAGTAGTAATCGCCCAACATGCGATAGCCTTCGGAATTATTGGGGAAATCCTTTTTCGACTGGCGAAGGAATTCCTCGGCTTCTGCGGGTTTGTTCTCAGCTACGTACAGGCCAGCCAGCGAGAGTCTCGGATTGGGGTCATTCGGCGCGGTTTCGATGGCTTTCTTGAACCACTGTTCGGCCTCGGGAAACCGCCCACGCGTCTGGTAGAACTTTCCCAGATAGAGTTGCGCGTCGATCGATTTGGGATCGAGTTTGGCAGCCTGCTTGAAGCTTGCCTCCGCCGCGTCCCACTGTTCGCCGTGGATCTGGAGCAAACCGAGATTCAAAAACGCGTCGGACCGCTTGGGATCAAGGTCGATCGCTTTGCGCATGTCTGCCAGCGCGTCGGTGACGTCGCTCGTAGCGGCGTAGTAGTTGGCTCGCGCGATGTAAAAGTCGGCGTTAGGCTGTTTTTGCGCCAGGATATCCAGGTGATCTTTGGCTTCGTTAAATTGGCGAGCCGCAATCAGCAGGTTGGCTAAATCGAGGTGGGCAGCGTAATTGTCGGGTTGAATTTCTACCGTTTGCGACAGTTCGTGATAGACGGTTTGTCCGTCCCCCAACTTGACCGCGGCCTGCGCCAGTTTGTAATGCGCCTCGGCAAAACGCGAATCGACCTGGATGGCGTTCTGGAACTGGATTTCGGCTTCGCGATACTGGCCTTTGTCGAAATAGCGCTGGCCGCTTTCCAGATACTTTTGCTTGCGGACATTCGGATCCCGCGAGCAACCGGTCGTCAATGCCGCCAGCAAACAGACCGCCGCAACCCCTACGCGAAACGTTGATGCTTTGGCACTACGCATGTCGATACCCATAACTGGCCCGCCTCAAGACCCACAAGGTTCGTCTTATCAGCGCTCCGCTGCACAAAGGTACTCTCTTGCGGCTGGAGCATAAAAGTTACTGCCGTTATTATCGCAAACTCGGCCGGAATGGAGCACCACGCTGCCGTTGCCCTTAAGCATACGCCCGTGTACAGGCGCTTTCGTAATCTCGTAGAGCCGTATGGGACATGGCATAGTTTCCTTGGCTATGACTCACTTCCCCCAAAACAATGTCAACCAGCGTGCACCCCGGGTAAAACTCAATGGATCCGTCGCCGCGGCGGTAATCGCTGAAGGCGGAGAACGGGCGCGCGCCAAACTACAATCCATCTCTCTTAATGGCGGATTGCTGCAGTTGCAGCATGAGCTTTCCACCGGAGATTTTGTCGAGATCGCCTTCCACACGCGATCGGGTGCCATCCACGGCATGGCCGAAATGCTGAATCCGACGCGCAAGTTTCAAAGCGCGTGCCTGCAGCCTTTCCGGTTCATCGCTCTGGGCGACGAGGATCATCGCAAGCTGCGCATGGCGCTCGACACCGCGCTTGATCGCAGTTTTCTCGATCCTGTCTCGGCGCAGCTACAGACACCGCCGGGATTCTGAGCGCCGAGCGAATACGTTTCTTGGTCAGCTGTGAGCCAGCAGCAACCGGCTTGCTCGTGCGAAGGTCGTTGTTCGAAGGTCGTTGCTCAAAGCTCGCAGCGTATTTCCGTTCGTTATACTGTCCCGGCGTGCCCACCAACACGACCATCACCCACTCCGCGGACGAGACTATCGCTTTCGGCAGAAAGCTCGCCGCCTCGCTCGCTCCGCCGCTGATTGTGCTGCTCCGCGGCGACCTTGGAACAGGGAAGACGACCCTCGTCAAAGGGATCGCCGAAGGCTTCCAGGCGGCGCGGGCCGACGATGTAACGAGCCCGACTTTCACTCTGGTCCACGAATACCGCGGACCCGCCGCAACCCTCTATCACATCGACCTCTACCGCATCGATACCGAGCGCGAATTGGAAACGCTCGCCCTCGATGACCTGCTCGCCCCGGACTGCATCTTACTGATAGAGTGGGGAGAGAAGTTTCCTCGTTTGCGACGCGACCAGAACGTCGAAATTGCGCTGGAGCGAGTCGGGGAGACAGAGCGCAGCATCCAAGTGATCACCCGCTGATTCTGGCGGACCGCTAACGAATTGCATAACGGACTGCCCACCGTTACGTTGCGGCGCTGTTCAATCCAAAAGAAGTCGGAGCCTGAATCAATTTGAAGCTTACTCACCTTGCCTTTATTAACCTGTTGCTCATAGCCGCTCTTGGAGCCGCGCAAGACGCGCCCCCACCGCAAACGCCGGATGTAAGTCAAAGCGCTCCACCCGCCGCGACCAGCAACCAGACACCGGCTCCGGCAAAGGCATCTCCCGACCGACCGGCGAACCCAGATGATCAGACGAAACAAGATCAGACGCAAAGCACCGGCAAAGACGCTCCGGCGGCGACGGGTACGGCGAGCACGCCAGGCACAGCGGCCAAGCCCGCTGCCAAAACCGCGCAGACTTCGAACGACCGTCTCTTCTTCGCTTTACCCAATTTTCTTACCGTCGACAAGAATGGCAACATCATCCCGCTCACCGCCGGACAAAAATTCAAAGTTGTGGCTCGCGGAGCGTTCGATCCAGTGCAGATTCCCTGGTACATGATTCTCTCCGGCATCGGCCAGGCCGAAAACAGCGAACCCGGTTACGGACAAGGTTGGGAAGGCTACGGCAAACGCTTTGGTGCTTACGCGGCCGACGGCGTGATTGAAAACTTTTTTGTGGGTGCGATTCTGCCGTCGGTATTCCGTCAAGACCCGCGTTTTTTTCCGTCCGGCCAGGGCAGTTTCGTTCACCGCGCGGCCTACGCGGCCAGCCGAATCGTAATCACGCGTGGTGATAACGGCCGCAAGGAATTCAATATCTCCGAAACTCTGGGCAGCGCGATGTCAGCCACAATTTCGACCTACAGCTACCATCCGAGGGGCGATCGAACGATAGGAAACACGGCCAGCGTGTGGGTGTCGCAGATGGGGTATGACGCAATCACATTCACGCTGAAGGAATTCTGGCCTGACATTCGCCGGGCAATCACGAAGAAGCATGCGGATCAGCCAGCCGCGGCGAGTCAGCCTAGCGGGCAATAATAGTAGTAGTAGTTCTTCGGAAGACTGGCAGCCGCTGGCAGCCAACGGGAGCGTTCCATTCCCGAATCATCGAGAACAGCATGGCGGCGGCGAAGAACGCAAATACGAACTTGCGGGAACGCATATTCACATCATGACGCGAGCCGGTGACTGTGGCAAGGCCGGGTATTTCCGGCATTTTCGACATCCGCGTCTTTATGGAATCTCTGTTCATCTAATCGTTTGATGCCGACCAGAACGGGATTAGCCATCAGAAAAGTTGCCGATTCGGACTTGGAAATCGGCGTGATCTGTGCCGATCGCGATGGCAATCGCATCCGCATCGACCATGTCGACCGCGAGGCGGGGACGCTTTCTTATCATTTTCTGAATGATGAACTGCGAGTGCAGGAAGGGATTCAGCATCCCACGATTGAGCAATTTCTGGCAGAAGGCTGGCGCGTGGCGGGTGACGGTGGATCTCTCTAGGAATTGGCGCCGGCGGCTAGTGCGGTAAGTATCCAGCTTCCATGGGCAATTTTCCATCGACGCGTATGACGACCACGTGATCGTTGATCGATCGTTCTTCTACGAACCCGATCGCACCCGGAGTTGACGCGACTGCATCGATTACGTCCGCATCCGATCCCACCGTCCGGATCGAATCTTTGTGCAAGGCGATCAGCGCCTTTACCTCGGCCGCGCTCATTTTGGTCAGGTGTTCCAGTGTAACCATCTCTTCTGGCGAAGAGCTGTGCAGCACCAGCATCACGTTCTTGCCGTCCGGCCACTTCTTGACTTCGCCTTTGAGGATTTTGGCCAAATGAGCGGACGTCACGTTCGGCACGTTAGTATCCTTATCGACCACGACCGCCATGTGATGCGCAAAGCAGGGGGTGAGCGACAATGTCACCCAGGCGCACAGGCAGAGAATTCGCTGAGACTTCATACCATCTCAGGTTAACCCCGCCTGTCGCGGAACTTTTGTCAAAAGTTTGTCAAACGGATGACGAGAGTAACCTGCATGGTGCAAAGAGGTTTTCCCCGAGGCCTAGCACCTGACACCTAAGACCTGCCCTTAGAATCCCATAATGTTGTAACCGCAATCCACGTAGATCACTTCACCTGTGATTCCCGAACTTGCGTCGGAAGCCAGAAACACGCCCGTGTTGCCGACCTCGCTCACATCCACGTTGCGTTGCAGCGGAGCACGCTCGGCATGCGAGCGCAACATGTCTCCCAGGCCAGATATGCCGCGCGCGGCCAGCGTCTTGATCGGTCCCGCGGAAATCGCATTGACACGGATTTTGCGCCGTCCCAAATCCTGCGCCAGATACCGCACGGAGCATTCGAGCGCCGCCTTGGCCACGCCCATCACGTTGTAGTGCGGGACAACTTTCTCTGCACCGTAATAAGTCATGGTGATGACGCTGCCACCGTCTTCCATCAGCGGAGCGGCGGCCCGGCATACCGCAATCAGGGAATAGACGCTGACATCGTGCGCGATACGAAAACCCTCACGCGTCGTGTTGACGAAGTCGCCCTTCAGTTCCTCAGCGGGAGCGAAAGCCACGCTGTGCACCACGACATTCAGCTTGCCGTAACGAGCTTTTAGTTTTTCGAAAAGCTGAGTGATTTGCTCATCCTGAGAAACATCGCACATAAAAGCTTCGGCGCCCGGCAGGGAGAGAATCAGGTCTTTCGCTTCCATCTCCATACGCTCGTTCTGATAGGTGATGGCCAGGTTGGCTCCGGCTGCGTGCAGTCCCTGAGCGATGGCCCAGGCGATCGAGCGTTTGTTAGCCACTCCAAAGACGACCGCGGTGCGGCCTCGTAAATCGTCAAACATGATGGGTGTCTCCCAATCCAAAGAAGAAAAAGAATATCAGCAACCGTGGGCGCCCGCTCCACACGAAGAAGATATTACTTCGCCGCGGCAGCGGCAGCCTTCTGCGCTGGGATCGGCCAACACGCGCTTCCGAACGCAACCGCGTACACAGCAGCGATGATGGCAAACCCGGCCGTCAAGCTGACCCGAGATGCCACCCAACCGACCGTCAGCCCGAGCGTTATCTGCAGGAACGTGCCGAAGAAATAGAACGTGTTCTGCACCCGTCCCATGAAATGTTTGGGCACTTGCTCCATCAAACTTGTGTTCATGGCGACGCCACTGACGCCGCGCGCCGATCCCATGAGCGCGTAGAGAAACACGGCGAGCGCCAGCCAGGGCGAAAACGGAGCCAGCGCCATGGTCAAAGTCAGCAGCAACATCGAGAGCGCAATCGATCCCCGCGCTCCCACGCGCGCGATCAAGACTGGAGCACAAAGCGCGCTCAGGAACGCACCGACTCCCCATCCGCCATTCAGCCATCCATAGCCCGTTGCGCCGGCGTGAAAGACGCGATCGCTCAGCGGCGCGGTCACGACGACCCCCGTCATCATGGCGCCCAGAAACAAGGCCCAGCTGAGCCCCAGAAAAATTACGCTGCGCTGTCCGCGCAAATAGTCGAGCCCTTCACGCATCTCGCGCAAGAAACGAGCGGCGGCAGTTTCCGCTGCCTCCAGATCATGCCGCAGTTCCGCTGCCCGGGGAACTACATGCCGCCCTTGCCGCACGGCCAGGTAACAGGAAAAAGAAATAATGTAGGTGCTCACATCAATCAGCAGGACGCCGCCTAGTCCGATATGTTCGTACACAAATCCGACAATCGCGCCGGCAATCAGCCATCCCCCTTGCACCCCGACCATCAGCAATGTATTCGACTCGACAAACTCACCCTCGGGCGTCAGTTCCTGAATCAGCGCTGTAATGGTCGGCCAGAACATCCAGAAGCCGGCCGCGACCAGCGTGTTCATCAGATAAAGCTGCCAGACCTGAACGCGATGCAGAAAAGCCAGCACCATCACGACACAAATAACGACGGCGCGCGATGCGTCCAGCCACATGACGAGCCGACGGCGATCTTCACGGTCGATGATGACGCCGGCGAAGGGAAGCATGACCATGGCGGGAATCGTCTGCAAGGCAGCAAACCATCCCAAAGACATTTCGGAGTGAGTGCGCTGCAGAATCGTCCACGCGACCGCTGCGGAATTCATTCCGCTGCCCAGCATGGAGATCACGTTGGCCGCAAAAACAAATCGCAGCGAACGTTTTTGCAGAATGGAGCGCATGTTCGAGGTTAGCACGGTAGCCGTTAGCCTTCAGCCATCAGGTACGCCGTTCTGCTAGACGGAGTCAGGGCGCCTCTCAACTCCGGCTACTTCCGTGAGAAAACCTTTCAAACCAGCCTTGCACGGATAATTTAGGGAAAAACCAATCCGCTTTCCTGTGCCGTCCGTACTACTGCAAGAGGCCAGTTTCCTTTAGCGCCCTGGGCACTGCTACGCCCGGGCTGACCCTGTACTTCATTCTTTCTCAGGAGAACTCCCAATGGTAGATGACAAAGTAACGGAGCTCGTTAATAAGAACCTCGCCCGTCGCAAATTTTTGCAAGGTGTAGGCGTCGCCGGAATCGGCGTCGCTGCGGCGAGTGTGCTTGGCGCCAGCACTCTTCTACAAGCGAAGGCTTTCGATGATCAAACTCAAAACGTCAAACCTAAAGGACAGATCACGGATATCGACATCCTGAACTTCGCGCTAAACCTGGAATTTCTCGAAGCTGAGTACTATTCGGTGGCTACCACCGGAAAGACTCTGGTGGAACTCGGCATCATCAGCGCATCGCAAGTGGGCGGCCCCACCACGGGCGGCAAGAAAATTCATTTGCAATACAACAAGGCCGGATGGCTGGCCAACGCGTTGGCGAAAGACGAACAGACTCACGTCGTTTTTCTGCTTACTGCGCTTGGCTCCGCAGCCGTTCTAAAGCCGACGATCAACCTCGATGCCCTGGGCTATGGCTTTGCGAACTTCGCCGATCTGCTGAAGATCGGCAGGCAGTTCGAGGATGTGGGCGTCAGCGCATATCTGGGTGCTGCCCCACTGATTGCAAACCCGGCCTATCTGGCAGCGGCTGGCGCAATTCTTGCCACCGAAGCGCAACATTCCGGCGCGCTTCGCACGCAGTGCGTTAACAAGGGAGTCATCAGTCCGGCCGTCGACTCGCTTGACGTTCCGCCGACGCCGACTACTCCGTTCGATGTCGACGGCAATTCGTTGAGCATCCCGCGCACCACGTCGCAGGTTCTCAACATCGTTTATGGCGGTGGAAAGTGTTCTGGCGGTTTCTATCCCGACGGAATGAACGGCACCATCGTTTGCCAATCGTAGTTCATCCTGGAAGCAAGGCTGGCGGCAAAATCTGTCGCCGCCAGCCTTGTATTTTTCGCCGTTAGGACTATGACCAAGTCACAAGAAAGAGTCAGGAGACTTTTATGTTTGAAGGATTATTCCAACCCATGCACTTGCTCATCATCGCGGGAATCGCACTGCTTGTCTTTGGCCCGAAGAAGCTGCCGGAACTTGGCAAGGGACTGGGCGAGGGAATTCGCGGCTTCAAGTCAGCCATGAGTCCAGAGGCAAAAGAACCGGAGCGCACCAAAGAAGTGGAAGCCAATCGGTCGGCATAGCTGACGGGAAGGTGAGTTACAGGACGCGTGTTACCTGATGGCTGACGGCTGACGGCTGAAACCTGAAACCTACTTCAGGCCCGTAACCACATACGCCTCCGACAGGGTGCGACTGTAGAGATACGCGTAAGCGCTGCCGTCGGCGGATAGATGGGGTGGTGAGACGTTCGCGCCTGTGGAACCTGTGATTTCCCCAAATACCTTCCACGGCTCCATCTTTCCTGTTGCTATATCGACCCGTGAGATGGGCGTCGACTTCGCGCCCCGCCCCCGCCGAATGGGAGCTACATAAACCGCTTGCCCGTCGGGGGTCCACCCAACGATCAAGTAGCCGGATTCGAGCCCCGGTATGGAGCGAAAGCCACTGCCATCCAGTGGCCAGATTCCACGCTTGCCGTCGGCTGCGCGCACCGCTACGCTCTTGCCGTCTGGCGCGATCGTAAGGCCGATAATCCCTTCGGGAGTAATGGGCTTGGAATTTCCCGTGCTTAGATCAATGAGGTAGTCGCGTCCCCCATGTCCGGCTTCAATGCCGGAGGCGAGCAAAGTCTTGCCATCGGGAAAAAACCGAGCTCCGCTATAACTCACGGCGTCATGGGTGAGTTGCCGGGCTTCGCCGGCTCCGGTGGGGACCAGATTGAGCTGGCCGCCCTTGGCCGGCCGCGTGATCACCCATTTCGCATCGGCGGATATGGCCTCGGCGTCTCCCTCGCCAATGCGCGCCGGAGGCGAGCCGTCGGTATCACGCAGAAAGACGGTGTAATTCGGGCCGCCGCCGTCACCTTCTTCTTCAAAGACGATCTTGTGACCGTCGGGACTGATGTCGCGCAATTCGGACCAGCCGAACCATCCCAGCTCATGCTCTTCTTTTCCACCCGGCGCCATGCCCCGGATGCCCAGCCGCTGATGATTGGCTACCGCCAACACGGCACCGTCGCGGATGTCTTCAAGCCACATGCCTCCGGGGACGTTGGTCATGGTCCGCATCTTGCCGGAGAGGGTGACGGCGCGCGGGTTGGAGGCCTGGCCGGTATTCGTACAGGTAAACCAGATCTCATCACCGGACGGCGACCACAGAATGCCTTGCAACGAAGTCCAGCCGGTAGAAAGTATCTTTTCTTTTTCCTTCCCCTCGGCGTCAATCAGGGCGAGCGATCCTTCGTCATCGCCCGCAGGGTTTCCGTGGTCGGAGAACGCGATCCACTTTCCGTCGGGAGAAATCTTCGGGTGACTCAGCCAATTGATGCTGTCGAAGAGAACTTTGCCGATGGGATATTCCAGACGCCAATGATTGTTTTCGGGAAGGTAACGGACGACTGCCAGGTTTTCGCCGGACGCAGACCAGTCGGCGTCCTGGACATTGTCCAACACTTCGCGTGGCGTTCCACCGCTCAGTGGAACCCGCGCCAGTGTGCCGAAGCGCGCGTAGCCGGATAAAAAAACCGTCTTAAGACGAATCGCCATTTCGCCGTTCTTTGAAATAGCAAGCAGGTCGGCATCCTTGATTCCGAGTTCGCGCGCTCCGGGATCGTCGGTGCGCGACATATACAACTGTTGCTGGTCGCCATCCCATGCGGCACTGTAAACGATGCTGCCGTCGGGCGTGAAGCGGGCATTGCCGATGGAGCCGGTACGGAACGTGATCTGTTTGTACTCGGCCATCGACGAGCTGCCGCCGGATTTGCCATGCCACCAGCCAAGAGCATAGACCGCGGCTGCGAACGCCAGACCTGCAGCGATGCCGGTGAGCAGTTTTCGGCGCGAAACCGGCAAGCTTGCGTGTGCTCCTGTTGCCGCTACCCGCGCCGTGCTACCGGATATCCCCGAAAGATGTTCGAGATCAAATGCGATGTCGCTCGCGGAATGAAAGCGCGACTCAGGATTTTTCTCCAGGCAATGTTGCACAATGCGCTCGAGTGCGGGAGAAACGTTGCGATTCGTCTCGCTCAATTCCGCGGGCTCTTCCTTCAGAATCGAACTCATGGTGTCGGCGGGAGTATCGCCGTGGAACGCGCGTTTGCCGGACAACATCTCGTAGAGAATTGCACCGAAGCTGAAGATGTCCGACCGGGGATCGAGCGTCATGCCTCGTATTTGCTCGGGAGACATGTATCCTGCGGTGCCCATCACGACTCCGGCCTCGGTGCCGCCGTGCGTGACGGTGGCCATAGAGGGATTCGAGCCGGGATCGGTCTGCGTCAGCTTGGCGAGGCCGAAATCGAGAATCTTGACGCGAGCGTCTTTGGTGACGAATAAGTTTTCCGGCTTCAGGTCGCGATGAATGATTCCTTTTTCGTGCGCCGCCGCGAGTCCGTGGGCGATCTGGAGGGCATATTCGAGCGCCTTGCGGACCGGAATCGATCCGCTGCGCAAACGGTCGCGCAAGGTCTCGCCTTCGAGCAATTCAGAGACGACATAGGGCGAGCCCTCGCTGGTGCCAATGTCGAATACGGCCAGAATGTTGGGATGATTCAGAGCGGCGGTGGCGAGCGCTTCCTGCTCAAAACGCCGCATGCGGTCCGCGTCGAGAGAAAGAGCCGCCGGCAGGACTTTGATGGCAACGTCGCGTCGAAGGCGAGAGTCGCGGGCGCGATAGACCTCGCCCATGCCGCCAGCGCCTAACAGAGAAACGATTTCGTATGGACCAAGCTTGGTACCAGCGGCCAGATTCATCAGTGGCCGAGATTATAACCCAAGCCGTTGCGCCTAGTTCTCACTCTCCACCGGAGCCGCCTTCGGTGCGGGCAACGCTTTCGGCGCCTTCACTGATGGCGGAGCCGGGGGCACTGGCAC
Organism: uncultured Acidobacteriaceae bacterium; assembly: GCA_963807725.1. Lineage (GTDB taxonomy): Bacteria > Acidobacteriota > Terriglobia > Terriglobales > Acidobacteriaceae > Acidiflorens. Next base: position 133,172 of record CAWECL010000004.1, on the reverse strand, counting down.
CATCGGCGCCACGACAGCTACCGTCCCTTTGCGGATCGTTATCGATCCCTTATCGCAATTGATTGCGACTCTCGATCCATTCGTTCCAATCGAACCGCTGGCGCTCGATCCCCGGTCGCGATTATCGACTTTGATCTCGTCGAAGTCGCTCTCGATTTCCCCTTCACGCGTCCGCGCCTCAATCTTGAGTGGAGTATTCGGAGGAATCGAAACCTGCACGTCGCCCTTGCGATTATCGATCTGAATGTTGCCCGGCTTATGCAGTCCAACTTCGACGCTTCCGTTCTGATCTTCCAGGCGAAGATCGCCCGACAACCCTTCCAGTGCAATATCTTTCGAATGGGTGGTCAGGTGCATGGGCCCGCTCAACGAATCGGCGCGCAGATCGCCCGAATCGAGATCGAGACGGCCATCGAGCCGCGCAAATTCCATATCCGTGCGCGACGATTTGAAACTCACCGTCTTGCTGATGCGCACCAGGCGCACGCTTTCCTGAAATTCGCCATTCAGATGCAGCGCGCCATCCACGTCCTCGACGGCAACCTCGTTGGCCTTGCCCTGGATGGTTACGTCGCCCTTGACGTGCTGTGCGCGGGCGGAGCTTTGATCGAGACTCAGCGTCGCGTTGCCGGTGTGATCGTTCAGATTGACTTCGCCGTGCTGATTGTTGACGTCGACCGTCCCGCTCATGCCATTGATCGTGACGTCGCCATGTCGCGTCACGACGACAAGATCGGTGTTTCGTGGAACGTAAATATCCATGTCGGTGCTGACGCCTTTATCGCCCGCTCCGTGGGTGTTCGCGTCGAGCGTGATGATCTTGTCGACGACGGTGAACTGCGGCTTCGTTTTCAGGTTGTAATTGTCGGCGTCCTGTTCTTTTTCTGCGCGGACCTTTTTGCGCACCGACACTTTCATCGTCTTGCCGTCCGATACGTTGACCGTGATGGTGCCGTGATCGTCGTTCACATGCAGACTCGCGCCGGCTGGAATTTCCTGAGCGAGTTCGTCGCTGTAATCGAATGAAGATCCGCCAAAGATATTGTCCCAATCTTCGTCATCGCCAAGCTGGATGTGCTCCCCGAGGCCCTTCCAGTTCACTTTTTCAACCTGGGTTGCAATCAGTCCCGCGACAATCAGAAACAGCATCAGGAAAACGCCACCGACCCCAATGCCGCGCGCGGGCTGCCCGTAGCGTTTGGCCTGCTCGTATTCGATCAACTTCAATATGCCCCAGAGGATCAGCAGAGCAGGCCAGAAGCGCGCGAACAGCGAGCCGAGATGATGGATATCCAGAATCCCCATCGTGCCCAGCAGGAACAAAATTCCGAGAACGATTAGAACCACCGGCCCGGCAATTGACCGCGGGCGCGGAACATACGGCGGAGGTGGCGGCATCACGGGGCTAGCCACGGTTCACCTCCCCGGTTGGAGGCACGGGCGGCACGGGTGGAACCGGCGGGTTGGGAGGAATGTGTGCTCCCGACGGATTGACCGCGTCTCTAAAACGCTCTATCTCCTGCCGTTTTTCATTAATGCGCGCGGCTGCATCGGCGAGCGGCGACGACAGCGGATCATGTCCTTCGATCGAAGCGGTGCTTTGCAGCAATTTCAACCCGCCAATCACGAGCAGAATCACCGGCCAGGTGCGGCCGAAGTCCGCGATGTGCAGATTCTCCAGCAGGAACAGAACGCCAATCGTCAGGACGATCGACGGGCCCATGACGCGCCGCGTACGGCAGCGGGCGCATTGGCAACCAGAACATCGTCCGGGAAGAACACCCCACTGGCGGGCGAACATCCAGCCGCCAAAGAAAATCAACAGCAGTGGCCAGAAGCGGTCGAGCCCGAATTCGGTCAAGCCCAGGGTGTGCAGAAGGAAGAGCACGCCGACCAGAATCAGTACAATTGCGCCCGCGGGAATCTGGCTGGTCTCGACTCGCTGTCCGCCGCCAAAAGTTGCGGCTAATCCAAACGGATCAGGAACAGGTTGAGCCGATTGAATAGCCTTAGCCGAGCGCACCGAGTCGATGATCTGGTAGACGTAGAAGAACGCGATGCCCAAGCCGCAGATTACGCCCAGAGCTTCGCTGTGGCCGTGATCACTGGCACTCGCTCCGGCGATGAGCAACGTCATCACCACCAGATGTGCCAGCCCTTTGGCATATTGCCCGGTGTAGACCGCGCCCACGCCGAAAGGAAAAAATCCCGCCAGGATTCCAGCGACTGCGGGGTTCGGTCCGCCAGGGTTCTGAGGAATAGGCGGCGGCACGTATTGCCCACTCGGCGGCGGCGTATACGCGCCCGGGACAAATCCCGCGGCTGCTCCGGTCGTTGTTCCGGTCGTTGCTCCGGTGTCGCTCCGGGAACGCCTTCCATCTTCGCTCCCAGGCAATCCTCGCAATAGATCACGCCCCGCACGGGACGTGTACAGTTCGCGCACAGTGCCTTCCCGCAGGTGCGGCAATAGGCCACTGCTGACGCGTCAGCATGATTGGCGCAGTTCATACGAACCTCCGATTTACAGTTGAGGACAAAGTCCCTGTCACCGCAGCAGGTGCATTCCGCAGTGCCGCTAAAACCGGCTGGTTGTATTCCTCGGAATAGTTACGGTCCTGTTTCTGGTCTGGTTGTCCACTCGTGTTTTTATGATTTTCCTTTGGTTGTTCAGGCCCGGGCTCGGCGGGAGTGCTTGCCCGCTTGAGCTCGCGCAGTTTGGATTCGATCTGATACACGAATCGAATGTTGTCGTAATACTTCACCACTTTGATTTGCGCGTCATTGTACGCGTGCCGCAAAGCCGATGGCCGCAAATCCACTTTCGAAACGTCGGCCGGTTTCACGCCCGCGGCATTCAGCGCCAGCGAGAACGAGAAGAAAATCATCCCAAACGACATCACGAACCGCGGCTGGCGGACAAACGCCGTTACCGGAGCGAAGAACGCATCCCAACGCTCGCGTATCCGCTCGCCGAAAGGAGTCGTGCGACCGTCGGCGGCCGCCTGGGCGCGTGTGCTGACCACTCCCGAAGTCGCAACCAGAATGTTGTGCACCAAGTGCGCTGGCGGTGTGACCTCTTCCAGTGATCGCAGCCATTGCTGCCCCGCCTGCACGTCCGCGAACAGCGGACCGCAAACCGCGCAGATTCGCCGGTGAGCTTCGAAGCTTTCCTTTCGAGCGGGCGTCAGCTGGCCGTCATCGTCCATGGCCGCGCTGAGCAGCGCGTCGAACTCGGTGCATTCGATCCCGTGTTTTGTTTCATCTGGCATCAGATCACCTGCCTATATGTACGTTGTAGGAGGCGTGCAAGTTCCGCTCGTCCCCGGTTAATTCGTGACTTGACGGTTCCTTCTGGAACCCGCAAAGCCGTGGCAATCTCGCGATAGTCCATATCCTGTAAATCCCTTAAAATCACTGCTTCCCGAAGCTCGGGAGACAGTTTTTGCAGCGCCAAATGGACCATTTCCCGCGTTTCGCGGCTCTGGACAGCGGCATCCGGAGGCAGGGATTGGTCCGCAATTTGCTCGCTTAGCGGCTGCGCATCCTCGTGTTCGGAAGGCGCGGTATCGAGCGAATCGGTGATCCGATCGCCTTTACTCTTGCGGAAATGGTCGACCAGCAGGTTGCGCGTGATGGTCGTCACCCAGGTCATGAAAGCGCCCTTACCGGAGTCGTAGGTGTTCAACGTCCGGTACATTTTGATAAAGACCTCCTGGGTGAGGTCCTGGGCGTTCTCGGCGTCGCCGGCAAAGCGATAGCAGACGTTGTAAATTCGCCGGTGATAGCGTTGTACGATTTCTTCCCAAGCCGCGGCATCGCCGCCTATGCAGCGACGGACGAGCAATCCGACAACCTGGGCATCATCCAAAACCAGACTCCAGTTACTTTAGGCTTCAAAAGAAGTATCGCTTAGCAATACCCCGCAACACCTTCAACAGCACAGGAGGAATACGTTTTTGTAGGACAGGAAGTTCCGTTGAATCATGAAGCTAGCGATTGTAGCAGCAGAGATAAAGGTGAGCCGCGCAAAGACAAGCCGTAACAATCATAGGTACGGAGTCCGGAGCCCGAGAACGCCAATGCGGCAAGAGCTTTCGCGCATTCGCGGCGGCTGACCCCGATCGTTAGCGTAATGGGGATGTTTCATCAATCACCGCCCGTGGTGCTGCCTTTTGGTGCACCCACGCCGGTAGTACACGACATCCGCAGAGCTGTAGTCGTTCGTGTTGCCCCATTTGGTTATGGTGACCCGCTCATAATCCTCGGAGACACCGCCGCAGTCGTGAGCCCCAGTAACCTGCCCGGCGTCGTTCGTTTCAAGGCAGCTAAAGTTGAGAAAAGTGCCTATGACGTACTTGCCTCGTGCGTCCTTAGGCGCTAGTTCTTCCACGACCGTCTCCAGTTCGTCTTCCCTCATCGTCCTGCGTTCGGCTGTGATGTGCGCGGCACAGAGACTTTCATTCGGCGCGAAGGTCGGCTTGACGAGGAGACCCTTTGATGTGCGGTAAACATCACCGACAAGGCTGCCGTATCGGTCTTGAAGCGTACTGCGGCTCTGGGTGAGCGCAAGCGTTGCCAGCATGAGGCAGACAAACGCAGCCGCCGGAATCCTCAAGTGTCGCCAGTTCACGGCTACACTCTACGCCGAATCTTTGTTGAGTTCCACGGATAGCTGGCGATAACAGATGGGATGAGAAGGCCGGTCTCCGACGGGATGCTGTAGGCTCCCAAGTTATCGACGTGCTCTTAGCACAGATAAAAAGGAGACCGGCAATGAGGAAGGTTAGCACCGTAGCGGCGAAGCAGAGCAGGAATATTTCTCAACCGAAACTGACCATTGGACTGGATCTGGGAGATCGCAACAGCTGGTACTGCATGGTCGATGAGGGCGGGCAGATCCGACTGGAACAGCGAGTGCGGACGAATGCGAAAGCGTTGCAGGAAGTCTTCGGTGCGATGCCGCGTTGCCGGATCGCGCTCGAAACCGGGACGCATTCGCCGTGGATCAGCCGGTTGCTGAACGGGTTGGGGCACGAAGTGATTGTGGCGAACGCGCGCCGGGTACGTCTGATCGGGGAAAGCCGGAAGAAAGACGATCGTCTGGATGCACAAACGCTGGCACGGCTGGCACGGATTGATGCAAAGTTGCTGTGTCCGGTGAAGCATCGCAGCGCGCAGGCGCAAGCCGATCTGACGGTGATTCGGGCGCGCGCCGGACTGGTACGGGCGCGAACGGCGCTGGTCAACACGGTGCGCGGACTGGCGAAGTCTTACGGAGAACGATTGCGCGGCTGCAACGTGCGGAATATGAATCCGGAAAAGGCCGAAGGACTCAGTCCCGAGTTACAGGCCGCACTGCAGCCGTTGCTGGCGGCACTGGAATCGCTGAGCGAGCAAATCGTGGAGTACAACGAACGGATCGAGCATCTGGCGCTGGAGAGTTATCCGCAGGTGGCGCTGCTGAAGCAGGTGAAGGGCGTGGGCACGTTGATCGCGCTGACTTATATGCTGACGCTGGAAGATCCGCATCGCTTTCGCAAGAGCCGCGACGTGGGTAGCTATCTGGGACTGCAGCCGGGACGTAGAAACTCAGGGCAGAGCGAGCCGCAGATGCACATCAGCAAAGAGGGCGATCCGTATCTGCGCACGCTGCTGGTGCAGGGAGCGCAGCATATTCTGGGACCGTTCGGCATCGATTGCGATCTGCGGCGTTGGGGTTTGAAACTGGCCGAGCGCGGCGGCAGAAGCGGGAAGAAGCGCGCCATCGTGGCCACTGCGAGAAAGCTGGCGGTGTTGCTCCATCGCTTGTGGGTAAGCGGAGAAGTGTACGAGCCATTGCACAACAGCAAGCAGAGAGCATTGCCGGCTGCGGCATAAAACCAAAAACATTCTTCGAAAGGAAAAGCAAAAGCCCAAAAGCCGAGTTCCGGTGACTGCGTTAATCGCCTGGCCCAGGTTCCACTCGGAAAGAGCAGAACCACAGGGCGCCAAACAGATGGCAGCACCGGCTGAAACGAGAACGCCCAACATGCACCGAGCGAAAACAATCGCTCCTCGAGAGTGCGGATGGAAGCATGGCGACAGCGGCCACTCGGCGGGAGAAAAAACCTTGTCCAACGAAAAAACAACCGAACCTACTTGACTCCGACCGGCCTTCTCATGGAAGGCGATTTCACTAACTGAGAATTGCCTAATCCAAGGTCAATCTAGTGTGGACGGAGATGTGACGCCAATCGTCGATCCCGACTGAGAGTTAATTGTCTCGCCGAAACATTTTCCTGGCCATTGTCCAAACAAGACGTTCGATAGCAATCACTGTGCCCAGGACGAGCAACCCCGCAAACGCGAACCACCATTTCAGATGGGCAAACATTGCGAGATAGGCGCCCGTTTCACTGAAGCTGGTCCACTCCTCCACAATCCGTCCGTCCACCATCCGCCAAATAGTGATGCCACGGACCTCCACTCTTGTTCCGGTGGCAGGAAGACCTTCATAACCAGAGCCGGTATGGGTTCCCTGAAGTGTCCATAGCACAGCTACCTTGTCTCCTTCCGCCACCATTTGCTGGACGCTCATCCACAAGTCAGGAAATGCCTTCTTTTCCGCGTGCACGGCTTCCTGGTCTGTCTTCAGGTCCACCGATCGATGAAGTCCGTGATTTTGGAAATTCGGCGCGTAGATTTCGTCCGCTGCTTGAAACTTTCCCTGGTTGAAAATCTCATCGAATACGCGCATTGCCACGGCTTTGTTCCGGGCCTGTATCGACCCATCACTAATTGGCTGCCCCTGTGCCATCAACTGGGACACCAAGAAAATGCTGGCCAGCAAACGCTGGGCAAAAACGGACAGCAGGCGCATGGCTACCTCTAGGCGGACACTACGCGAACCTAACTTTCACATCGGGCCCATTGTCCAGATGAATGCTCTCGATAAATCGCACGCGGCCGGTCTTCAACGTGAGAATCACTGAGGACGTCCGCGTGCCTTCGCCGAAGAATCGGACGCCTTTCAGCAGCGCGCCTTCGGTGACTCCCGTAGCGGCGAAGATCATCTGTTTTCCCGGAGCGAGATCTTGCGCTTCATAAATCTTGTGCTTGTCTTTGATTCCCATCTTTGCGATGCGCTCTTCCAACTCGGGCTTGTCGATTACCAGACGGCCCAGCATGTATCCGTTGAGGCAGCGAATCGCCGCTGCGGTGATCACGCCTTCGGGAGCGCCGCCCGATCCCATCACGGCCTGCACTCCGGTCCCAACCACGGCAGCTGCAATTCCAGCGGAGAGATCGCCGTCGCCAATCAACTTGATGCGCGCGCCCGCTTTCCGAATGTCGCTGATCAACTTCTCGTGGCGCGGACGGTCAAGCACCATGATCACCAGGTCTTCGACTCCGCGATGCATGCGCCGCGCGATGTTTTTCAGATTGACTGACACGGGCGCGTCCAGATCAATGGCGTTTTTGCACGATGGTCCGACAACGATTTTCTCCATGTAGCAATCGGGAGCGTGCAGCAATCCGCCTTTTTCGGAAGCGGCCAGTACGGTGATCGAGCCGGGTGCGCCGGTGGCGCAGAGATTAGTGCCTTCCAGAGGATCGACGGCAATATCGACGTGCGGAACATCGCGTCCATCGGGATAAGGGCCGCCAACTTGTTCGCCGATGTAAAGCATGGGCGCGTCATCGCGTTCGCCTTCGCCGATGACGATGGTGCCATGCATGGGCACGGTGTCCATCGTCTTGCGCATGGATTCAGTCGCAACCTGATCGCTCAGCGGGCGATCTCCCTGGCCCATGGTGCGGGCCGACTCGATGGCCGCGTTCTCTACCACGCGCAAGAATTCGAGCGCCAGATCGCTTTCAATGTTTTCGCCGAAGTTTTTCGAACGTGCTTCGGGACGGGTATGGGTCATCAGGACCTCCTATATAAATGCGACCTTGGAATATATTCCCTTCAGCTCAGCCAGGGAATAGCCAACTGGAGCCGGGATGGTCTGGCGAGCTTGTCTGCTAGTCTTCAATGTGAACGCCAATATGAACATCAATAATGAAATATGAGTGCCAATTATGAGTGCTGAGAAAAATACCGGCGAACATCAAACTGCGGACCGCAAAGAACCAAGCTATCTATTCTCTGAAAAGCAAGTAGCCGAAAAGAGCGAATTGGCCCGGCGCTTTCTCGACACGCGAAATCGCCTCAATGAAAACGTCTACCAGGCCGACAATTTGCTGCTCAAGCGCTTCTACAATCTGGATCACAACACTTATCTGGAGGGCGCGATCCCGTCGAAATACAAAGAACTGATGGGACTGGTCGCCTCCTCAAGCTTGCGTTGTGACGACTGCATTACGTACCACGTGATTCAGTCCTATCGTCTGGGCGTGACGCGCGCCGAGCAGGAAGAAGCCATCAATGTAGCGACGATCGTTGGCGGAAGCATAGTGATTCCGCACATGCGGCGGGCGTATGAATTGCTGACCGAACTCTACGGATGAGGCGATTTTCACGGAGCGACCGGCGAGCGCTCAAGATCGGACGCCAGCATTCCGTAAAGATCGATGTCGAGGAATTCTCCCCACTTCAGGATGTGAGAGCGTTGGCTGCCTTCGTAGCGCATCCCAATTTTCTTCAGGACCTTTGCCGAGGCCGGATTGACCGTGAAATGGCTGGCAAAGATTCGCTGCAGCTTGAGCGTCTCGAATCCGTAATGCGCCAGAGCGCCGGCCGCTTCGGTGGCATAGCCGTTGCCCCAGTAAGGAACGCCGACCCAGTAGCCAAGTTCAGCATGACGATGATCGGCGTCGATCCGCATTCCGACACCGCCACAAAGCAATCCGCTGTCTCGCACGATTACGCCGACACGCAAGCTCTTGCCGCTTAACATGTCGCTTTGCGCAACGTCGACGAACTCCTGAGCGTAAGACTCCGTGTAAGGATGCGGAATGCGCAGCGTAGTGGCCGCAATTTCCCGGGCGCCAATGAGCGGCAGGAACGCGGGAATGTCCGCCACTGTGTAGGGACGCAGTGTCAGGCGTGCGGTCTGCAGCGGAGCGAATTGCATTCCTCTACTTTAATGCTTCAGGTTTTCTTATTGCTGTTCCAGAATTTGCAGTGTATGTACATTTAATGTACACTGTAGGAAGTGGAAGAATCCCGCGAGTTCGACTGGGATAGGCATAACGAACATCATCTCGCGAAGCATGGCATCAGCCGTTCAGATGCAGAAGACGTTTTGTCGGGAGACCACATCCTTCTGGAATACCAGATGGAGAATCAGGAGCAACGCTGGATTGCACTGGGCGCAACCCGCGCTGGGCGCGTCCTGAACATCGTTTTTGCCATACGCGGCGAGGCCATGCGTCCCATCACTGGTTGGGTCGCGGATAAAGAGACAGCGGATCTATACATCAGTGAGTGGGGTCAGAGATAAAAAATATGGCCAAAGCGAAAATGAAGCAGGTAGCGATTCCCAAGTTTGCGGACGAGGCAGAGGAAGCGGCGTGGTGGGATCGCCATCGTTCTGAAATCGAGGGCGAAATCCGGCAGCGAATAAAACAAAAACGGCCGCTGACTCTGGGCGCTTTACTGCAGGGAGCAAAGCCATCTCAACCTGTCACGTTGCGTATTCCGAAAGAAGATTTGGAGACGGCGCGCCGCCTGGCGGCCCAAAAAGGTCTCGGCTACCAGACATACATCAAGATGCTGCTGCGCGAAGCGCTGGCAAAGAATGCATCTGAGTAAACGTCTCAGAACGCGTCAATCCCGGTAACGCTAGCCCCGATAATCAGTGTGTGTATATCGTGTGTGCCCTCGTAGGTCTTCACGCTCTCGAGGTTCATCAGATGCCGCATGATCGGGTAATCGTCGGCCACTCCGTTTGCGCCGAGAATGTCTCGCGATAGGCGCGCACACTCGAGCGCCATCCAGACATTGTTTCGCTTCGCCATGGAGATGTGCTGGTGCTGGACTTTTCCGGCATCTTTCAGACGGCCGACTTGCAGCACGAGCAATTGAGCTTTGGTGATCTCGTTGATCATCCACGTCAGTTTTTCCTGGACTAGCTGATGCGAGGCGATGGGCTGATCGCGGAATTGCTTTCGCAGCAACGAATACTGCAATGCACAGTCATAGCAGGCCATGGCGGCGCCGATTGCTCCCCAGGAGATTCCGTAGCGCGCCTGGTTCAGGCACATCAGTGGAGATTTCAAACCTCCCGAGCCGGGCAGCAGGTTCGACAGCGGAATGTGGACATCCTGCAGCGACAACCCCGACGTCACGGACGCGCGCAGCGACCACTTGCCGTGAATGTCATCGGCTTTAAATCCGGGACGGTCGGTTTCTACCAGGAATCCGCGGACTTTACCGTTGTACGTGTCACCTTCGTCTTCGACCTTGGCCCAGATCACGGCGACGTCGGCGATGGTGCCCGAGGTGATCCACATCTTTTCGCCGTTCAACACATACTCGTTGCCGACTTTCTTCGCCCGCGTTCTCATGCCTCCGGGATTGGACCCGAAATCCGGCTCGGTCAATCCGAAGCAGCCGAGCTTTTCGCCTTTTTGCATCGCGGGCAGCCACTTATTCTTTTGCTCGTCGCTGCCGAAGGCATAAATGGGATACATCACCAGCGCCGATTGCACGCTCACGAAGGAGCGGACGCCGGAATCTCCGCGCTCGAGTTCCTGGGTGACCAGGCCGTATTCGACGTTCGACATTCCGGCGCATCCATATCCGTTCAATGACGCGCCGAAGAATCCAAGATCGGCCATGGGCTTGACCAGTTCGCGCGGAAAGCGGCCGGCGCGATTGCATTCCTCGATGATGGGAATGAGATTGTCTTCGATGAATTTGCGCGCGGTATCGCGCACCAGGCGTTCGTCGTCGCTGAGCAACGAGTCGAAGTCGATGAAATCTACACCGCGAAATTTGATGGCTGGCATCGGGTCACACCTCAGGAATTAGCAAACTATTCAAGCTAGCAGAGCAACCGGGAAATCAGCAATGCGGGCTTGATCACGTAACTCGGGTCGCTAGGGCCTGAACTTCGGAATCCAGCGCGGCACGGATTTGCGATAGCGATCGTACTCCTCTCCAAACTGCCTTCGCAGAGTCGGCTCTTCATAAAAGAGGACGAACAGATGGGCAGTCAGCAACATCGCGACCATGTATATCGCGATGTGCCACGAGTGAAATAACAAGGCTTGTCCTCCGATGATGAGGCCGACTCCGATGTACATCGGGTTGCGCACGAAGCGATGCAGACCCTTCACGACGAGAATCCTGGTCGGGGCAATTGGCGCGGGTGTTCCACCGCCAACTAAAGCGAAGCCCCAAAACGCGGTATAGAGATAGATGGCGATTCCAAGCGCGACAATCGCAATCGCCACCCACCTTTCGACACCGGTCACCGGCGCGGCGTCTTGTCTCAGCCGCCACGGAACATAGCCCGCAACAGTCCCGGGAACGAACAGGGTGAAAATGACCGTCTTGATGATCGCGGGAAAGATCGCGGGAAAGGAGGAGCTCACAGTGAGTTTTTAGCCCCGCATTGTCATAGTCTTGGCGGCCCGGAAGCTGGCTGGCAGTTTGCCTATCCCATTATCAAAGAGTAGTGGCATCGGCGTCTATGAAGACGGGCACACTCTCGCCGGGATTAGTCTGGTGTTCATGGTCGCGCAGAGGATGAAATAGAATGACTGGCATGTTTACCAAACTAACTTCGCAAACCGATCTCCCCGGAGCTGATGAAGCGAAAGAATTCCCCTGCGGCGACAAGATGATTTGCGTCGCCAACGTCAACGGCGAGATCAGTGCCATGGACAATGTCTGCCTGCATCGTGGCGGGCCGCTCGGCGAGGGCGTGATTGAAGGCGGCAAGGTGATTTGTCCGTGGCACGGCTGGGCGTGGGATCCGAAAACGGGCACGACGGATATGGGGAGCGAGAGGCTTGCGGTGTATCCGGTGAAGATTGAGGGCGGGGATGTCCTGATCGATTTGTGACGCATGAGTCCCGCAACGCACTTCCTCACCGGATGGGTTCTTGCCAATTCAGTGTCGTTAGCTCGGAAGGACCGATTTCTGGTCACTCTCGCTTGTGTCGTGCCCGATGTTGACGGCCTTGGAATTGTTGCCGATTACTTGACGCGACACTCGCAGCATCCATTGGAATGGTTTTCCACCTACCATCACTCCTTGCATAATCTTTCCTTCGCGGCTGTCGTAGCGGCCATTGCATTTGCGCTGGCAGATCAGCGCTTGAAAACAGGCGCGCTGGCGTTCTTGAGTTTCCACATTCATCTTCTTGAAGACTTGGTTGGAAGTCGCGGGCCGGATGACTATCAGTGGCCGATCCCGTATCTCGCTCCGTTTTCGGGGGCCTTCGATTTGAGTTGGCGCGGACAGTGGGCTCTGAACGCATGGCCGAACTTTGCGATCACGATTTTGCTTTTGGTGGTGACCTTCTATTTTGCCTGGTCGCGAGGCTATTCTCCGCTGGGGATGGTCTCGCTCAAAGCGGATCGCGCGTTTGTCGCGGCTCTTCGGAGACGGTTTCCGGCTGGGGCGGACGAATGCGTCCGCCCCAGGTGAGTCTAGGAGGCTCTTCCCAGGTGGTCGATGGGATCGATTGATCCCACTTGGTCGGTGGCTTCGATTACTGCGGGACTGGGGAAGTCGTGCCGCAGATAATCCGCATACCAGACCGCGATTAACAGAGCTGCGCCGGGAATCACGTACGTCAGGTGCATGGTCGCGAAATCCCCGATGAGCACGCTCAGTCCCAGTACCGCGAGCACGTTTCGCATGGAATCGATGGCGGCTTCTTTGTTGAAGTGGCGGAGATTGCTGCGGAATTTGAAGAGAATTTTTAGACGTTTCATGGATCGCACGTTACCTCTGCGGCTAGAGCCGCGATGATGTCTGCGGGGTATCGCCGCGGCGAACCGCTGCGCCACCCCAAGAACCGCCGCTAAGTGGAGTTTTCCCGCGGCATGTAAGGCTGTTCGCATTCAAACAATGGTTTGCGATACCGGCGGGGAACACAAGGTCCCTCCACTCCGTTTCCCATTCCCTTGGGGAATGGGAAACAACGGTCGGGATGACAGATCTTTGACAGATTTTTTTCTAAGCCAAAAGCTTTAAGAATTGCGACTGCTGCTCGAATCCTGGGAAAACTTCTTTTAAATCTTTATTGCCTAAGTAACGGGAAACTACTTCGCTAAGGACCAGCCTGAAGTCTGTAGTCACGGCCAGGTCGCGGCCTTCGTAGAGTTGGGATTGGTCCAGTCCCGGCCAGCGGCCGTAAACTCTGCCTCCTTTTACCGGACCGCCCAGTACGAACATCACGTTGGCGTGGCCATGGTCGGTTCCGCGATTGCCGTTTTCTCGGGCGGTGCGTCCGAACTCGGACATGGTGACTACCACGGTGTCTTCTCCGAGGTCACCGAGGTCGGTCCAGAAGGCGGAGATCGATTGCGAGAAATCGCCCAGCACGTTTGCGATCTGGCCTTGGGTGCTGCCTTCGTTCACGTGGTGATCCCAGCCGCCGATGTCGGCGAAGGCTACTTGCACTCCGAGGTTGGCTTTGATGAGTTGCGCGAGTTGCTTCAGGCTGTCGCCGAAGCGGCCTTTGGGATAATTTGCGTTGGGTGCGGGCGTGTAGTGTGCGGGGTCGGCGGCTTTCAGCGTTTTTACGGCGTCGAAAGTTTCTTGTCCGGTGCCGTGGAGCACGGTGTCGACGGAGTGATCGTACATGGCTTCGAAAGTGTTCGACATGGGCGCGGCGTTCGGATTTTTTCCTCCGACGGAAAAGTCGTTTACGTTGTTGACCGCGACTGCCGGTTCTTTGCCGGAGAGAATGCGCGGCAACGAGGGGCCAAGCGCGATGGCGCGGAAGGCGGACTTATCCTGCGTTTTGCCGGACGGAAGATCGCGGAGGGCGCGATTGAGCCAGCCGTCGTCGGTGACTTTGATGCCGGGCGTGCCGGACTCCATGAAGTCCTGCGCGTCGAAGTGGGAGCGCGTGGGGTCGGGCGATCCAGTGGCGTGAACGATGGCCAGATGCTTCTGCTGCCAGAGCGGCTGGAAAGATGCCATCGCAGGATGCAATCCGAAAAAGCCGTCGAGATCGAGCACGGATTTCTTGGGAATGTTGATGGTCGGACGCATGGCGTAGTAGCCGGGCTCGCCGTGCGGGACGACGATGTTGAGGCCGTCGGCGGCTCCGCGCTGAAAGATGACGACCAGGCGTTTGTTTCGGATGCCTGGATCGGCGGCACCGAAGGCGGCGCGGGTCAGGAAGCTGGGGAGCGCGGTGGTGCCGACTACGGCCAGTGCCCCGTTGCGGAGAAAAATTCTTCGAGTTATCGACATAAGAAACCAGCTTTCGGCATTCAGCCGTCGACCATCCGCTCAAACCTGAGAGCTGACGGGTGACAGCTGACGGCTACCTTCTTTGAAACTCTGGCGAACCTAAAATCAATCCCGTGATCGCCGCCGTGTTGGGCGGACGCTTCGGGTCATCCAAGCGGCGCTGGCTGATGGCCGGGTCTTCCAGTTGCTTGCTGATCGTATCGTGCGTTTGTTTCGAAATGTCGCCTGCCAGCAAGCGAATTTTCCAGCGTGGCTAACGTTTGCTGCGAGTCATTCGACGCCGGCTGCGCGGTTCCCACGGCCAAGGTCGAGGAGTCGACTCTCACTCCTTTTACTTTGCCGTTGGCCAGGCCGAGGGCGAAATTCATACGTCCCAGGAGCGCGGAGGAGTTCACCCAGGTGTCGGCTTTCATCGAGTATCCGGTGGGCGGCTGCATGCCGTAGAGCATCATGCCCATGTTGTTGAGCGTGCCGACCAGAGCGCGCGTGTCATCGACTTCGGCTCCGCTGGCGCGCACAGCGGAGACTACGAACTCCAGTGGCGTTTTTACTTTGGCGCGATAGGATTCGGGCGACCAGAATTCGGGCGACTTGAACATCGTGCGGAGAACTTCGCGAATGTCGCCATCTTTTTTCAAAAAGGTTTGGGTCATACGATCGACGAGCGCGGGCGGCGGATTATCGGAGACGAAGCGCATGGCCAGCTTTTGCGAAATGAAGTGCGCCGTTTTTGGATTGTGGGCCAGCAGATGCAGCACTTCGCGGCCTTCGTTCTCGCCGTCTTGCTTGATGCGATGCCCGAGGACCATTTTGTCTCCGGGCTCGTGCATGCGCGGCTCGAAGCGGAAGTCGCCGCCTTTCTTTGGCGCTTCGAGTGTCCATCCGGTGAAAACCTTGGCGACTTCGGTGACGTCTTTCTGCGAGTAACCGCCGCTGACGCTCAGGGTGTGGAGTTCCATCAGCTCGCGGCCGTAGTTTTCGTTGAGCCCGCTGGCTTGCTTGCCTTTTTTTCTCGGGCGATAGGGATGATGCGGATCGATGCCGAGGGCGATTTCTGAATCGGGGCCCACGCTGAGCCAGTTATCGAGATAGAACATCATCGCCGGACTCTTGGCGGTCGCGACCAGCAGGTCTTCAAATTTCCCCAACACATGCGGACGGATCGCGTCGCGTTCGTAGCTGGTCAGCAGGTAGCGATCGGCTCCCTTGTTGATGAAGACGTTGAAGTGGTTGATCCAGAAATCGGTCATCACTTCGTCGAGCTGGCGCTCGCTGTAGATGGCGCGCAGCAACTTCGCTTGCATCAATTCGTTGACCACCACCTGCTCGGGATTATTGAGCGCCATCACGGTTTCTTTTTGTTTGGCGTCCATGCCGTCCATCAGGGCGTCGGCTTTGGCGCCTTTGGTGGTGGCCGCCAGGGTGCGGCGATCTTCGGGCGACATCTGCAGGATTTCTTTCATGCGCTCGTCGGGAGAGAGGTCGAGGAGTTCCTGGGCTCTTGAGCTGATTTCGCGGCGTTCTTGCCGGCGTTCGCTGCGGCGCGTTTGGTCGGCATCTTCGGGTGATGGATCTGGCGCTGCGGGTTTGGCTGCGTCTTCCTTTTTCTCTTTTTTGTCTTCGTAACGCTGGAGCTGGGCTTCGTAGACGGCGCGTTTTACCGGATCGCGCGGCAGCGCGGCTTTTCCGTCGGCAATTTGCCTGATCAACTGGTTGGGCGGAAAATTCTCAACAATTTCCTTCGTGTCCATGCGCAATGTGCGAAAGGGAGCCAGTTTCGCGTCGAGCGCGGAGTCGTCAATTTTGTCGGGATGAAGTTGGAGTTCGATCCATTTGTCGACTCCGATTCGCGCGACCTGATCGACATCGCCCGGACGCGGGCCGAACGACAGGCGATTCAGGGCGTGGACGGCGCGTTTGTGTGCATCCATCGGGCCGGTGTTGGGCTTGTCTTTTTTGCGAGCGAGAGCGAATTGGGCAGCAGGCGGCTGCAGCCAGCAGGACGGTTGCTGCTAATAGACGGCGGCGGCGCGGCATTCCCATCCAGTAGGCCTCATGAAGAGTGAACCCGGATCGCGAGAAAAGTTGCTGGGCAAACGCGGGCGAGAGGGGCGCCGTTCAGCTCTTGAGCTGAGCCACGTAGGCTTTTCCGCTCTGCGACTTACGGGCTGTGCTCTCAACGAATTTCAGGAATTCCCGCAGGTGCTCTTTTTCCGAGAGTTCCGACTCCGAGAACTTGACCCTCACGCCGTAAGAGGGTGCGCTACGGGTCACAACTCCGTTGATGATGACGCCTTTCACCCAGATCTTGCCGCTTGCTACCCATAATCCAATCTTTAGGATTTTGCCAGCCGGGACGGCCGTGGCAGTTTCGACCAGACAACCACCGCGCCCTACATTCGCGAGATTTCCCCAAATGGGCTCCTGTTCACCCTCGACGTGAATTTCTACCGCGACATAACACTTGATGCGCTGGAAACGCCGGCGGTCGGAGAGTTCCTGTGGAGTGAATAGGTCGGGTTCAAAAGGCGGCGCTTCGTCGACCGGTTCGGGGCGATGCAATACTGCAGGCGGCGCCGGAACTTCCGCTGCGGTCGCAGGTTTTGCTTGCGTGCCTTGGCGGGCGTTGACGGCTGCGTCTTTTATCTCGCGCATCGCGCGCAGCAGTGCCGCTTCGCGCTCTTCCGCGGGCACTTCACGATAGGTCTGCAGCAGCTTTCCGAGATGGCTTACCAGGTCGGGATCGGTGAGCAGGCGGGTCCAGTCCGATCCTTTAGGCGTCAGTTTCGTGGCTTCGCTCATACGTACGACTCCCCAGGCGCGCAGCTGCCCCCGCCGGGAAGTGCTTGACTCGATTACTAGATTGAACTTTGGGTCGAGGTTACACAAGATGACCAAGGTCACCGAACGCCAGTGAAAATGCGGCGGGCGTGTGGCCTGGCAGTCTCCACCTGAAAGGACACAACAATTTGCATCGCAGCCTTACCCAAAACAATCCAAAACACTTATCATTTTCCTCTTGCAAGGAGAGACTTCAGGCTCCATGGTTTTATCCTACTGTTCCATCGCCCGATCACTGCGCCTTCTTGTGTCATTGGGAGTTGTCGTGTTGGGCGCGGTATTTATCTTCTCGAACGTCTTCTCATCGCCGCTTTTGGCGCAGAATTCGTCGTCATCGTCCTCGGGTTCAGGCAGCGGATCGGCGCAGAGTGGCAGTTCGCAGGCGGGCATACCCTCGCTCGGGCAGAGTTCGTCGCAGAATCCGGTGTTTGGCAGCGTGCCCGAGGCCAAGCCGACTCCCGGCGTGCTTTCGCTGACTTTCAGCGATGCGATTGAGCGCGCTCTGCGTCAGAACCTGGCTGGTTTGTTATCGCAATACAACACCATTGAAGCCCGGGGCGAGAAATGGCAGCAGCTCAGCGAACTGCTACCGAATGTCAATGGTGCCGTGCAGGAAGTCGCTCAGAAGCAGAGTCTGGCCGCGTTGGGCTTCGAAAAATTCGGGAGCGCGTTCGGCAATGTTCCGACCGTGATCGGCCCATTCGCTTATTTCGATGCGCGCGCGTCGGCGACGCAACGCGTGTTCGACTGGAAGTCGATTCAGAAATACCGCTCCGCGGCGATCGGCGAAAAGGTGGCGACGTACAACTTGCAGGATGCGCGCGATCTGGTCGTGCTCGCTACCGGGAATGCCTATTTGCAGGCAATCGCCGGGGCCGCTCGCGTCGAGACCGCGCAGGCGCAGGTGGATACGGCTGAGGCGTTGTACAAGAAAGCCCTGGCGCAGCAGCAGGCTGGGGTTGCTCCGGCCATCGACACCCTGCGAGCGCAGGTCGAATTTCAGACGCGCCGGCAACAGTTGATCGCGGCAACCAACGATTTTGCGAAACAAAAAATCAATCTCTCGCGGGTGATTGGCCTGGCGATGGGTCAGGAATTCGCGCTCGCTGAGAAATCTCCGGACCGGCCTTTTCCCATTCCCGATGTCGAAAGCAGTCTGCAGCGGGCCTACGATTCACGATCGGATTACAAGGCTGCGAAAGATCGTCTGGCTGCGGCGCAACTCGAGCGCAGCGCAGCCGTGGCCGGATATTTCCCGACGATTGATGTTGCGGCGAATTTCGGCGAGATTGGTGCCACTCCGAGCAGTGTGCTGCCAACTTATATGGTTTCCGGCGTGTTGAATATTCCAATTTTTCAGGGCGGCAAAGTGCATGGGGACGTTCTCAAGGCCGATGCCACTCTGCGGCAAGCGCAGGCCCAAATGGCGGACGTGCGCGGCCAGATCGATCAGGACATCCGCAATGCGTTGCTCGATCTCAAGTCCTCCGCCGATCAGGTGGAAGTAGCGCAGAGTTCGGTCAATCTTTCGGAGCAGGCGCTGACCCAATCGCAGGATCGCTTCTCCGCCGGAGTCACCGACAATCTCGAAGTTGTGCAAGCGCAGGAAGCGGTCGCGACCGCGCATGAAAATTTGATTTCAAGCTTGTACACGTACAACCTGGCAAAGGTTTCCTATGCCCGCGCACTGGGACGAGCCGAAGAGGGCGTCCGCGAATACTTGAAAGGGCAAAAGTAGATCGACGAGTTTGTAGACGAAGTTAAAAGAGGTATTTAAAGACTATGGATGAACCGCGCGGTGCAGTAGCTGAAAATAAGCCGCAAACCGAAACACGGGCACCCCAGGCTTCGCCGGCGCAACCTCCTTCGCCTCAAACCGCACGTCCGGCTGACGGCGAGGCCGGCTATCAGCGGCGATCCGCCTTCCTGAGTAATCCGCGGACGAAGTGGGGCCTTATCTTTGTCGGCCTGCTGATTCTGGTCGGCGTTTTCTTTTTGTGGCGCTATCTGGAAAGCTACGAGTCGACCGATGACGCGCAGATTGACGGCCACGTGAACTCGGTGAGCGCACGTGTAAGCGGCCACGTTACGAAGCTCAACGTGGAAGACAACCAGTACGTGGAGAAGGGCACGGTGCTGGTGGAAATCGATCCTGCCGATTATCAGGTTGCCGTGGCCCAGGCGCGGGCCGAGTATGCCGATGCGCAGGCGCAGGCGGATGCCGCGCACATCAACGTTCCCATAAACGACGTAAGCACGGCCAGCCAGGTCAGCGGCGCCGAGAGCGGCGTCAACAATGCGCAAGCTGGCATCGCGGCAGCGCGCCAGCAATTTGAAGCGGCGAAATCGCAGATTGCGGAAGCGGAAGCAAACAACGTCAAAGCGCAAAACGATCTGGTCCGCTACAAGCAGTTGATCGATAAACAGGAAATTTCGCAGCAACAATACGACCAGGCGGTGGCGTCGGCCGAATCGAGCGCAGCCACTCTGCGGGCTTCGCGTTCGAATGCGGATGCTTTGGCGGCGCAAGTGGAGCAGGCGCAAGCTAAATTGCAACAGGCGAATGCCGATCTGCGGACCGCGAACACCGCGCCGCAGACGATGCGGGTCATCCACGCGCGCGCTCAGTCGGCGCAAGCGAATGCCGATCAAAAGAAGGCTGCTCTCGATCAGGCGGAACTGAATCTGCTGTACACGAAAGTGATTGCGCCGGTCAGCGGAGCGGTCAGCAACCGCACTGTCGAAGTCGGACAGAATGTGCAGCCCGGACAGGAAATGATGAAAATCATTCCGCTTGATGAGAACGACATTTGGGTGACGGCAAATTTCAAGGAAACACAACTCCGGAAGATGAAGCCTGGTTTGTCGGCAGATATCTCGGTCGATGCGACCGGGAAAACATACAAGGGTCACGTTGACTCGATCGCCGGCGCCAGTGGAGCACGCTTCAGCTTGTTGCCTCCTGAAAATGCGACCGGCAACTATGTGAAGGTCGTGCAGCGGATTCCGGTGAAAATTGTGTTCGAGCACGACGCAGTCAAGGGACACGAATTGCGCCCAGGGATGTCGGTGGTGCCGAAAGTCTGGATTAAGGAATGAGGCGCTGCGAGCTTTGAACTATCCGTTTCGAGCCATTGTTTCTGGGTGCTCGCGGCTCGTAGTTCGAAGGTCTTAGCTCGTAGGTCTTGGCGGTTTTAGAATAATGGGCGCTGCTGCTATCACCATGAACGATGCCGCCGAATGGCGGCCGGCGATCAATCCGTGGATTATCGCGGTCACGGTCACGCTGGCCACATTCATGGAGGTGCTGGATACCAGCATCGCCAACGTCGCGCTGCCGCACATTGCCGGCAGTCTTTCCGCTGGGCAGGACGAGAGTACCTGGATACTCACGTCCTATCTGGTTTCGAATGCGATTGTGCTGCCGCTGAGCGGCTGGCTTTCTTCCATCATTGGACGCAAGCATTTCTACATGGGCTGCGTCGCGCTCTTCACGCTCAGTTCTTTCCTCTGCGGCCTGTCGCTCAATCTTCCGATGCTGATCTTCTTTCGCGTGCTGCAAGGTGTGGGCGGCGGAGGGTTGCAACCGAGTGAGCAGGCCATTCTCGCCGATACATTTGTCCCGGCCAAACGCGGGATGGCGTTCGCGGTTTACGGCATCGCGGTGGTCATGGCTCCGGCGATCGGTCCGACGCTGGGCGGCTGGATTACCGATAATTTCAACTGGCGCTGGATTTTCTTTATCAATATTCCGGTTGGAATTATTTCCTTGCTGCTGACGTCGCGGTTGATTCAGGATCCTCCGTATTTCAAGCGGCGCAAGCTCAAAGAAACTCGCATTGATTACACCGGGCTCGGCTTCGTCGCACTCGGGCTGGGGACGCTGCAAGTGGTCCTCGACAAAGGACAGCGCGACGACTGGTTCGATTCGAGCTTCATCGTGTGGCTGACGGCGATCTCAGTGGTGTCGCTGATTTTCGTCGTCTTCTGGGAGTGGAATCACAAAGATCCCATCATCGATCTGCATTTATTCCGCCAGCGTACGTTTGCCACGGCGAATTTCCTGATGTTCATGCTCGGATTTGCGCTGCTCGGCAGCACCCTGCTTTTGCCGCAGCTTATGCAGACGCTGCTGGGGTACACCGCCGAACGATCGGGATTAGCGCTGATGCCGGGTGGCTTTACCATCATGCTGGCCATGCCAGTGGTGGGATTTCTGCTTTCACGCTATAGCCCGCGGTATTTGATGATGTTTGGCTTGACCATGCTGTCGTTTTCTCTGTTTCACATGACGAATTTCGACTTGAATGTGGATTTTCGGACGTTGACCGTTGCCCGCATGTACCAGGCTCTGGGACTGGCTTTTCTTTTTGTGCCGATCAACACGACCGCATATTCCGGGCTGCCTCGCGATAAGAATAATGCTGCATCCGGCTTGATGAACCTGGCACGAAATATTGGCGGGAGCGTCGGAATTTCCGTGGTCACTACGCTGCTGGCGCGGCGGGCCACTTTCCACCAGGTGCGGCTGACGGAAAATCTGAGTGCCGCGAATCCCGAGTTTCGGTCGCGCCTGCTGGGGATGGCGAATAGCTTCTCGGGCGGCGGCTCAGGCCCCGGCTCCGGAGCGGGCAGCGCCATGCAGAAGGCTTACGCCATGATGCAGGCGAATCTGATCCGGCAGTCGACCATGCTTGCCTACATTGATAATTTCTGGCTGCTGGGAGTGGTGATCGCCTGCCTGATTCCGTGCGTGTTTTTGATCAAGAAGGCCAAGCCCGGCGGCGAGATTGTCGCCCATTGATTTCGGAAAGACGCTGAAAGCCCCTCCATAGCGGGTTACCCGTGCTCGCCGGCGACTGGACGGAATCCGACTAAAATCTGCCGATTTTCACCCCCTCCCCTTCACTAGACAATCGTCGTACAATACTCTCGGCAAAAGCGGACGGGCTCTCCGGACGCCTGCGAGCCGTGGTTGGTTGGGGGGACACGATGTTTCGAATTGTGGCTGTGGAACGCGAATTTGGCAGCGGGGGCGGCGGCATTGCCTGCGAATTGGCGCGGCAGTTGGGATGGAAAATTTGGGACCAGCAACTAACCTGCGAGATTGCCAAGCGCGCTCAAGTCGCGGAATCAGCAGTAGCAATGTGCGACGAGCGTCTCGACAGCCGTCTCTATCGCTTCGCGAAGGCTTTCTGGCGCGGCAGCTACGAGCGCGGCATGGCTCTCAACTCGTCTCATGCTTTTGATACTGACCGGATGATGTCCATGGTCGAGGAGATCATGCAGTCGATCGCCGAGGAAGGCAACGCGGTGATTGTTGGGCGCGGCGGTCCATTCTTTCTTCGCGAACGCGAGGACACGTTTCGCGTTTTTACCTATGCTCCGCACGATGAAAAAGTTCGCCGCCTCGTGGAACTGGGCAGAAGGCGCGAGGACGCCGTCGAACTGGTGAATGAGGTGGATAAAGAACGCATGGCCTACATCAAGCATTATTTCAATGCCGACTGGCCCACGCGGAGCCTGTATCACATGATGCTCAACACAGCTGTCGGCGATGAAGCCGTCATTGCTACGATCCTGAATGGCATGCAGGTGTTGGAGACACATCCGGCTGAAGCTGTGCTGTCCGGCGCTCGCTAGAATTGTGTGGCAGCGGGCTTTCGCCCCGCGGAAAACGGTCCGCTACTGGTTAGGCTTTTTCTTTCCCAGCAAACCACCCAATCCCGGCACGCTCTTTGTGACGTTGCCCAAATCTTTGCCGCCGGTGGCCAGCCCCTTGAGTTGATTGGTCGCCAGGCCTTTCATATCCGGTGTGAAAGTTGGATTCGACGTCGTGCCGCCGATGGCCACGGGTATGCCGGAACCGCCGCCCGCGAGCTTCGTTAATCCACCGCCTATCCCGCTCAGATTCGCAATCACTTTGAAATCCAGAGCGTTGCTGGGACTGATCGTCCCGGAACCAGTCACGCTACCGATCGACGGAATTACGACGTTGAGCTGGTCGAGGCGGGTTCCGTCGGGCGCATAGCGGACATTGGAACTCAGGGTCTCGATCACCGTGTCGTTACCGGAGGACGGCGCTTTTCCGGTCAGCGCGGAAACAGCCGAGAGTTTCGAGCCGAGGTTGAAGCCGGCGAGGGCAGCGTTATTCATCTTGACCCATCCGGTTGAAACCAGCTTATCGAGCGGGCCGCTGGAGTCGATGTTGAGCGAGAGCGTTCCGCCTTTTAGCTTTGAACCAGTGGGTAGAACCACGCCCAGCGCGGGAAGCATGGCTTCGAGGTCGTCGACGGGCATGCCTTGGCCGTCGAGTTTGGTGTGAATCGAAGTCGTGTCGCCCTGCATGTCGTACGTGCCGGTTATCTTGGCGAGGGCTTTGCCGATCGAGACGTCGGCCTGCGAAATTTTTCCAGTCTCAGCTTTCAGGTCATGCTCGAGAGTGAATACGACTTTGACCGGGACGGCGGCGGGGGAACCTTTTGGAACCAGTTTCAATGACGTCGCTTTCACAGTGCCTGCGGCTTTTGCAATGTGTCCGTCGGAGCCGAGAGTTCCGTCGAAATCGGCCGAGCCGGCTACACCCAATTCCGGGTCGACAAGAGCCGATTGGGCAAGGTCAAGTTTGGTGAGGGTCACTTTGGCCTGCACAGGCGTCAGCGTAGTATCCGTCGAATCGATAGGGCCAGCGTTGCCATCTATCTTCAGGCTGCCACCGCCGGGCAGTTGAGCCGAGGCGACTACCGGGAACGAACTGGTGAAGGAAAAATTGCGAACGGAGACATCGACTTTGTCGTACACGACCGGCTTACGTTTTCCGGTGGTGGAGCCGAGCGTGATGGTTCCGTCGCTGATGTCGAGCTTGGCGACGCTCACGTTGGCTGGCGCTGCTCGAAGCTTTGTCGGCCGGCTTAGCAGCTGAATTTCCCGATTGATTGCCGATCGAAGAAAAGTTCCAGACCCCGTTGCGGTCGCGCAACAAGGCGATTTCGGGATGTTCGATGGTGAGATTCGTGATGTTGAGTTGCTTACTGAAAATCAGCGGCATCAATTCGACGCCCACCTTTAACGATTTCGCCTGAACAAAAGGACTATTGCTGAATTTAGGATCGTCGGCGATGGAAAGCTGATCGGCCTGCACGCTCCCGGAAAGAATACTAAGGCTCAGATTGCCGACTTTTACCGGCCGCCCTAGCGCCGAACTGAGGCTCGATTCGATCTGAGGGCGATAATTGTTGACGTTGATGAGGAAGGGAATGGCAACGATCGAGAACAATCAGTACGGCAACCACAATAGCGATAATTTTTGTAACGGGTTTCACGGCGGTACCTCCTGGGACAGGTGGGAGAGCGAGGTTGCTGGGAATCGAGGGATCAGTCTACCAAAATCCTAGGGTAAAGCGCTGAGAAACGGGCAAAAAATCGCTGCGCCGCAGACGTTAGCAGACGTTATAAGATAGGCGCAAAGGTTGAGATCGATTCCGCCCCATGGCAGCTTCTGATTTGTATCCCCCGCTGCAGGAGGAAGTAGCCCGCCTTGCCGGTTCGCCGGAAGTGCGCGCCGCCTTCGAGCGCTTCCGCTCGCAAGAATCCCAGTTTGCGTTGTGGCAGATGGAAGCAACGCGCGTGGCCGCGCCTCCATTTGGAGAGTCGGCGCGAGCCGCATGGCTGGCCGACCGCTTCCGCGAATTCGGTCTCTGCGATGTGCAGGTGGATGAAGTCGGCAACGTCTTCGGCGTTCGTCCAGGGTATGCCAGCCGCTACGTTGCGCTCAGCGCGCATATTGATACGGTTTTTCCGGCGGCAACCCCGCTGAATATTCGGCAACAGGGCAGCCGGCTGTTTGGTCCAGGGGTCTCCGACAATGGCGCTGGCATTGCGGCAATGCTCGCCGTGGCCAGCGTTTGCAATAGCGCGCGAATCTCGCACGCACTGCCGTTTCTTTTTATCGGCAATGTTGGCGAAGAGGGTGAAGGTGATTTGCGCGGCATGCGGCACGTTTTCGGCACTCCGCAGTGGAGCAATTCGATCGCATACAGCGTCATCGTCGATGGCGCGGGCGCGGACACGGTGGTATCGGAAGCGCTGGGCTCGCGCCGTTTTGAAGTGATTGTGCGTGGTCCGGGCGGGCACTCCTGGAGCGACTTTGGCACGCCTAACCCGATTATTGCGATTTCGCGCGCGGTGGAAATCCTCAGCCAGACGCCGGTTCCTTCGTCTCCTAAGACAACGTTTAATGTCGGAGTGATTCGCGGTGGGACTTCGGTGAATTCGATTCCGGAATCGGCAAGTATGCGGGTCGATTTGCGCTCCACATCGATGGCGGAAATCGACCGGCTGGAGGCCGCTTTGCGCGACGCTTTGGATCAGGCGGTCGCGGCCGAAAATCGGGCGGCCGCAGCGCAGCAGAAATCGCGCCGAGGGCCCGGAATGTTGAGCCAGATGGTGCAGAGCGAAGTGGTTGAGATCGGGAATCGTCCGGCAGGGGAGTTGATGCGCGATGCGCGCATTCTGAAAGTGATTCGCGCCGTCGACGCGCAGCTGGGCAATACGGCGCAGGTGCAACGGGCGTCGACCGACGCAAATATCCCGCTTTCACTGGGCCGCGAGGCCATCGCGATTGGCGGAGGCGGCTCTGGGGGCGGCGCGCACACGTTGCAAGAATGGTTCGACTGCAATGGACGAGAGCTGGGACTGAGGCGCATTCTGCTTACAATGTTGACATTGTCGGGAGTGGGTGAGTAGTGAACCGAATGGTGGTGAAAATGATGGCGCGAATCGCTCTGACTTTGTTGTGGACTGCGGCCTTGGTCGGGGCGCAGAGCGCTGCGCCACCTGCTCCTGTGCCGACTCAAACTCCCGCTCAATCTCCCGCCCAAACGGGTGCCACGAAGCCCAAAGCCGACGTGATTTTTACGCACGGCAATATTTACAGTGGGGTAGTGGACTTAACGGCATCGCTCGGCGCCGGCACGCGCTCGGAGGCACTGGCGATTGTCGGTGACCGGATTCTTGCGGTCGGCAAGCGCGACGAGATCATGAAGTTGAAAGGTCCGGAGACGAAGATTGTCGATCTCGGTGGACACTTCGTGATGCCCGGATTCAACGACGCCCATATGCACCTGGCAAGCGCTGGTTTCGAGAAGATGACGGTTAACCTGGTCGGCGCGAAAACGCTGGACGAATTTCGCGATCGACTGCGGGCCAAGTGCGACAGCGCCGAGCCCGGGGATTGGGTGGTTGGCGAAGGCTGGGACGAGACTCTGTGGCCTGTGAAGGTTCCGCCCACGCGTTGGGATGTGGATGAAGTCTGCGAAAAACATCCTGTCTACCTGGCGCGAGTAGATGGACACATTGCCGTGGCCAATACTCGAGCCTTGCAACTGGCTAGCGTGACCGTGGCGAGCCGTGACCCGGATGGGGGAAAAATCGATCGCGACGAGTCCGGCACGCCGAATGGAATTCTGCGCGAGAAGGCGAAACAGTTGGTCTCTGACGTGATGCCCAAGCCCAGCCACGACAGGCGCCGGCAGGCCATCGAACTGGCGCTAGCGGATCTGGCGAGTCATGGTGTCACATCGGCCCAGGACTATTCGGACTGGGAGAATTTCCCGATTTACGAAGAGCTCGAGAACGACGGCAAACTGACCGCGAGAATTTCCGAGTGGTTGACGTTTGACGACTCACTTGAAGTACTAAACAACAAGCGCAACTCGCATCCCGCAGCCGACAACATGCTGCATACGGGAATGCTCAAGGGCTTTATGGATGGTTCGCTCGGCTCCAAGACGGCCGCGTTGCTTGAGCCCTATAGCGACGATCCGAAGAACACCGGCCTGCCGCAGTACGAAGCGGCGAAGCTGAATGCCATGACGAAAGAGCGCGTGCTGGCGGGATTTCAAATTGGCTTCCACGCTATCGGTGACAAAGGCGTGCAAATGGCGCTCGACGCCTTCGCCGAAGCGGAGAAGGCGGCAAAAGACGCCAAAGTAAAGGCGGTGGATGGCGGCGTCGATTACCGCTTGCGCGTGGAGCACGCGCAGGTCACGAATCCGCAGCAGATCGCGCGTTTCAAGGAACTCAAGGTGATCGCCTCCATGCAGCCGAGCCACGTGCTCACGGACATGAATTGGGCTGAGTCAAGGCTGGGTCCGAAGCGCGCCGAACATTCTTACGCATGGGCGGAATTCCTGCGCCATGGGGTGGTGGTGGCTTTTGGCACAGATTATCCGGTAGAACCGGTCTCGCCGTTTCGTGGGATCTACGCGGCTCTGACGCGCGCCAGCGAAGATGGGAAGAAGACTTATTACCCCGAACAGAAATTGAATATCGAACAGGCGATCGCAGCCTACACCACGGGGTCGGCGTTCGCTGAATTCGCCGAGAAGCAAAAAGGCAAACTTGCTCCGGGAATGCTCGCTGATTTTATTGTCTTAGATCAGGACATTACAGCAGCGCTGCCGCCAAAAATTTCGGACATTAAAGTTCTGCGCACGGTGGTCGGGGGCAAGACGGTGTATGAAGCCAAATAGCGTCACGTCATCGGACCATCGGGTGATCGGGAATCGCAGTTCGTTATGTCCGGATCGATCGATGAGCTGACGAGTTGGAAGGAGCGGGAACGCGCATTCCTGGTTGGCGCTCCGCTGGCCATTGTTCCAGCTCTGATTCTTCTTCCCGCAGTGACCTTTCTGATCGCATTTCCTCGGGTGGCTCATGGACCGGTGATCGGGCTGTTCGTGGTGCCGTTTTGCGCCATCGCAGGTGGTTTTGGGCTTTGGAAGCTGGCGCTGGGCGCGGTGCAGAAGCCATGGGGCATACTCAACGTCCTGAGCTTCGGAGCATTGATGATTGTCTTATTTATCGCCGGATACACGGGGCTTTTTCTGGCGTTGATGACGCTGAAACTGTAGTGATTTGAGTAAATAAGCTTGATGTTCCGTTAACGCCAAGCCTCTCTTGTGCGTCTAATGAATTGGCCGCCATCGCTCTTACCCCCTGCCGGGCCGAAGGTATAATACGAGTTAGACAGTTTCAGGAGGAAATAAATGGATTCGCGCGAGAGCGCCTTTTGGGTGCGCCTCAAGGCCAACCGCTGGGCCTACACTTTTACCATTCTGGCGACGCTGACGGTTGGAATTCTTATCGGCACAGTCGTTTCTTACGGAGTCAAAGGCAAAGAAGGACAGAAGTCGTCGGACGCGACTCAGCTGACTATTCCCGCTCCGCAACAGCTCTCGAATGCCTTCTCCCAGATTTCCAAGCAGCTCGAGCCGAGCGTGGTCAACATTAATACCGAATCGACGGTTAAGAATCCGCACCGCCGCAGCGGCGGACGCAACGTGCGTCCCGACCCCGATCAGGACCAGGGCGGCGATGACGACACGCCGTTTCAGGATTTCTTCGACAAATTCTTCGGCGGCCAGGGCGGCGGCGCTGATGGCGGCACCATTCGCCAACGGTCTCTCGGATCGGGCGTAATTGTGGATCCGAAGGGCTACATCGTGACCAATCGTCACGTGGTCGAGAAGGCCGACCGCATTCGCGTAAAGCTGCAGGATGAAAACCCGGCTTCTCCGGGACACGATGCCAAGCTGATTGGCATGGATCAGGAAACCGATCTCGCCGTAATCAAAATTGAAGTCGATCATCCGCTACCCGCCGCGAAACTTGGCAATTCTGACGGCATGGAGGTTGGTGACTGGGTGCTCGCGATCGGCAGCCCGTTCGGATTGCAGGAAACTGTGACCGCTGGCATCGTTTCGGCCAAGGGCCGCAATATCGTTCCTAATCGGCAGTTTCAATCTTTCATTCAGACCGATGCCGCCATCAACCCCGGCAATTCCGGCGGACCGCTGGTGAATATGGCCGGCGAGGTCATCGGCATCAATACTGCCATTCTTACTGAGACCAGTTCGTACGCGGGCGTTGGATTCGCCATGCCTTCGAATACGGTGACCACGGTCTATAACCAGCTTGTCGGTCCGGACCACCGCGTGGCGCGGGGTTCCATCGGCATCGAGTTCTCGGCGCAACCGAATCCGGCGATCGCACATATTTACGGATCGGGAGTGACGGTATCGAACGTCGTATCGGGCAGTCCGGCGGATGAGGCTGGGCTGAAGATCGGCGATACCATCACGTCGGTCGATGGCAAGGACGTGAAAAGTGGCGATGATCTGGTAGCCGATATCGCGTCGCGCAAGCCCGGCTCGAAAGCGAAGCTCGCCTTCGTTCGCAACGGAAAAAAAGAGGAAGCAAGCGTCACCATTGCCGATCGCTCGAAGCTGTTTGCCTCGCGTCTCGGAGAAGACGACGAGAACCAGAGCGAAGAAGCTCCGAAGGCCAGCAAGTTCGGAGTCACGGTGCGCAGCATCACCGGTGACCTGGCCGATCGCCTGAACATCCCAGCCGGCAAGGGAGTGGTGGTGCAGGACGTGAAGCAGGGATCGTTCGCCGAGGATCTTGGTTTGAATCGCGGCGATGTGGTTCTGGAAGTGAACAAGCAGCCCGTAAATAATCCTGACGACTTCGCCAAAATCGAATCGTCGCTGAAGAGTGGACAGGATGTTGTGTTCCTGGTGCGTCCGCGAGGAGCACGGGCGCAGGATGGAACCATCTTCCTGGCCGGGACACTTCCGTAACCGATATATAATCCGGCGGGACTGGTACTTCGCCCCCATTTCGGGGACGATAGGGATGCCAGTCTCGCCGATTTTTTGTTCGGAGCGGATGGTTTCTGGCGCGGCAAGCCGTGTGGCTACAGAGAGATTTTGCGCCGGAAGATTGTTGGGGTGAGCCGTTCTGCATGCTGTGGTCTGATCAAATTCGGCGTTGGCGCAATATAGGGTTCTGCGGATTGCTCGGCCTTGCTGCGCTTGCGATCGCACAGACGCCAGCGACGACTCAAACTTCGACGCCAACCCAATCACAAAAAAGCTCGCCAAGTTCGACGGAGTCCTCCACCGCAGCCAAGCATCCCTCCAGTGCGCACACGACGACCAAACACAAGTCCACTCACTCCGCGACGCACACGTCGGCGCAGAAAAGCAAAACCGCCCGCGGCAAGAAAAATTCGAAGCAGGTGTCAAAAAAGCGCGGCCAGCAGGCGATCGACTCGACCCGCGCCCGCCAGATTCAAACCGCCCTTATCCGCGAGCACTATATGCAAGGCGAGCCAAGCGGCGCGTGGGATGCCGCGACCCAGGCGGCCATGCAGAAGTATCAGGCAGATCAGGGATGGCAATCGAAGACGACTCCAGATTCGCGAGCGCTGATCAAACTCGGGTTAGGGCCTAGCTCGGATCATCTGCTCAATCCAGAGAGTGCCATGACCTCCGCCGCGCCTGCTGCAGCAGAACCCAAGGCAGGGACGAAGCCGGCCTCGTCGGAAAACAAAGTTCCCAACCTGTAGCATCACTCGTCGATTCATTTCTGCAAACCGCCTAAGCCATATTGTCTCGTCCATCCAAATGTATCGTAATACGATATACTTCAGGGTGATGACTAAGGAAAGAAAATCCGCGCGACTTCAGGCGCTCGCCGAGTTTCGGCACCAACTCCGCTCGTTTCTTCATTTCAGTGAGGTGGCGGCGGAGAAGATTGGCCTGCAACCGCAGCAACATCAGCTCCTGCTTCAAATCGCCGGGGCGCCCTCTGAAGTAGTTCCGACTATCGGATATGCGGCCGAGCGCCTTGGCCTTCGCCACAACACTGTCGTGGAACTTAGCAATCGATGTGAAGAAGGAGGCCTGTTGATCCGCAGGCAGGACGGCCCCGACCGACGATGTGTCGTTTTGATGCTTACATCCAAAGGAAGGAAAATGCTCGAGTCGCTCTCGATCGATCATGCGCGTGAGCTTGACGAACTCGCGCCACAGCTCATCCGGACGTTAAGCGCACTGAGAACGGTAAACAGACAACTGGGTAGGCGAGGAACTCGGAGGGAAAATGAAATCTGAATCCTCCGCGCTTCGCGATTTCACCGTCGACAGGAGGGTCTGGCTGCTTTCGGCCGTTTCCCTGGTTATCGGTGTGGGCGCCACATTGCTCGCCGTATTCCTTCTTCGATTGATCGCATTGGCGACCAATCTTTTCTACTATCAACGGTTCAGCTTGGCTCCGGTTTCTCCGGCGGGCAGTTCGTTGGGATATGGGATGGTCATTATTCCGGTCGTCGGTGGCCTGATTGTGGGACTCATGGCTCGTTTTGGCTCCGACAAGATCAGAGGACATGGCATTCCCGAGGCGATCGAGGCGATCCTGCTGAACCGGGCGCGAGTCGCTCCGAAGATAGCGATCTTGAAGCCGATTTCGGCAGCGATTTCCATTGGGTCCGGCGGGCCGTTCGGCGCGGAAGGTCCGATCATCATGACTGGCGGGGCCTTGGGCTCTTTGATCGCGCAGTGGATTCATTTGACGGATGCAGAACGCACCACTCTCCTGGTTGCCGGAGCGGCGGCGGGAATGTCGGCTACCTTTGCCACTCCGGTGGCCGCGATTCTTCTGGCCGTGGAGCTGCTGCTTTTCGAGTTAAGGCCACGAAGCCTGGTCCCCGTGGCGATTGCAAGCGCAACCGCGGCCGTTTTGCGTGAATGTTTGCTCGGCCCTGGCCCGCTCTTCCAAATGCCTGCAATCGGTACTGTAGACCGGATTCCGTTCGCTGCTGGTTCCTTGCTGGTGGGAGGCGTTGTCGGTGTTCTCGCGGCCGGCATGAGCCGCATGATGTACGCCTTCGAGGATTTGTTCGAGCGGTTGCCGATCCACTGGATGTGGTGGCCCGCAATCGGAGGCGTTGGTATTGGCGTAGGCGGTCTGTTTTTCCCGCGCGGGTTGGGCGTCGGATATGACAACATTGCCGAACTGCTGCACGGAAGCGCGCCGCTCACGCTCATCTTCGGCATACTCATAGCAAAGTCGCTGATGTGGGCGTTTTCCCTGGGGTCGGGAACTTCGGGTGGCGTGCTGGCGCCTCTGCTAATGATTGGCGGGGCTGTTGGCGCTCTAGTCGGGCATCTCTCGAACGCTTCTTCGGAAATGCATGCGTTTTGGGCGTTGATCGGGATGGGAGCGATGCTGGCGGGTTCACTCGGCGTCCCGATGACGGCGATCTTGTTCAGCCTGGAAGTCACGCATTGCTTGTCGGCTCTGGTTCCGCTTACATTGGGTTGCGTTAGCGCGTATCTGGTAACCGCCCTTATTATGCCGCGCTCGATTCTCACAGAAAAGTTGAGCCGCCGCGGATACCACCTGACACGCGAGTACGGCATCGATCCGCTCGAAATCGTGATTGTCAGAGAACTGATGTCGCCGCTCTCAGAGAACGTGACTTCAGCTGAAGAGATCGCATTGCCGGAGATCTTCGCGTACGCAGACGGCACCTGCCGCAGTGCGGCTGAGATGATGGCTACCGAGGGCGTTTCCAGCTTGCCGGTGGTCGATCGCGCCACCCATCGAGTCAGTGGACAGATTACGCTACAAGATCTCCTGAAAGGTCGTGGCAAAGCAGTTGTGCGCGAGTATGAAAGATTGCGCCTTGCCGACACCGGCAACGGAGGCGCCGATCACAGTTGATGGTAAATTTCACCCGCAGAGACTTACCAGGAGTGTCGGGAAGTTGTGCGACAATCGGCATTCACCAACGATATTGGTTGATTCCGAATACGCGTCCGCAGGACTAGCATGAACATTTCCTTCCGAATAATATTGCCGCTTCTGTTGCTGACATCCGTTATGTCCTCGCAAGACCGCTCGTCCGCTCGCTCCATGGTTATCACTCGCTACGGCATCGTGGCCACCAGCCACGTGCAGGCTTCGTCTGCGGGAGCGCAGGTTCTCGCTCGCGGAGGGTCTGCGGTCGATGCGGCGATTGCGGCGAATGCCGTCCTCGGCGTGACGGAGCCGATGATGAACGGCATGGGTGGCGATCTTTTCGCCATTTATTGGGACGCGAAATCCGGCAAACTTTATGGCTTGAATGCGAGCGGATGGGCGCCGCAAAAACTAACCATTGAACATTTGAAAGCTAAGGGCGTCACCTCGATGCCGTCGGAAGGCATCGATTCCGTCACCGTTCCCGGAGCGGTTGCGGGATGGAACGCGCTCCACGAACGCTTCGGACGTCTGCCGTGGAAAGATCTATTTCACGCTGCGATTTTCTATGCGGACGAAGGCTATCCCGTTCCTGAAATCATAGCGGGATACTGGAGCGGCTCAGCCGAACAGATTTTCAACGATCCAGAAGCTCGACGACTTTACTTGCCGAACGGCAAGCCTCCGGCGGTGGGACAAGTATTCGTTAATCACGATCTCGCGAAAGCCTTGCAATTGGTGGCGCAAGAGGGTCCGGCTGCATTTTACAAAGGCGAGATTGCCAGCGCGATTTTGAACACCTCGCAAAGTTTGGGCGGCACGATGGCCGCCGATGATCTGGCTGAATTTTCGCCAGAATGGGTCGAGCCGATTTCAACCACCTATCGCGGATGGACCGTCTACGAGCTTCCTCCGAATGGGCAAGGAATGGCGGCGCTCGAAATGCTGAACATTATGGAGACGGTTCCACCGTCGTCTGATGGTCCGCTCAGCGCCGCGGAACTGCATAAGAAGATCGAAGCCATGAAGCTGGCTTACGCCGATCTCGGCCGGTACAACGGCGACCCGCGTTTCGCGAAAATTCCGGTGAAGGGAATCTTGTCGAAGGCATACGCGGCAGAACGCGCGAAACTGATCGATCCCACAAAAGCTAATTGCGAGGTCGCGGCCGGCACGCCGCCGATGAGCGATACCACCTACCTTTCCGTGGTCGATCGAGAAGGCAACATCGTTTCGTTGATTCAAAGTAATTATGAGGCGTTCGGATCGGGCGTTGCGGTGCGCGGCATGGGATTTGTGCTGCAGGATCGCGGCGGCCTGTTTTCGATCGATCCCGCTTCTCCGAATGCACTGGCGCCGCGCAAGCGTCCGTTTCATACCATCATTCCGGCCTTCATGGAGCATGGCGATCAGCACATCGGCTTCGGCATCATGGGAGGAGCGAACCAGCCACTGGCGCACGCGCAATTTGTTTCCAACGTCGTCGACTATGGAATGAATATTCAGGCGGCACTGGAAAACGCGCGCTTCACCGTCAGTCCGAAGCGAGGTTGCAATATTGTGATCGAGTCGCGCGTGCCGGCCGAGGTGCGGCAAAAACTCTCTGCGATGGGTCACCAGCTTGATGTGCGGCGCGAATACTCGACCGCCATGGGTCGCGGACAGGCGGTCATGCACGACTCCAAGGCCGCCGTAAACTACGGAGCCTCCGACGCGCGCGCCGATGGCTCGGCGGAACCCGAACCTGCGCCGCTGAAATAATTGCTAGTCCAGTACCGGACGTGGACAGAACGGGATGGCCGTCCCGGCCACGATCGCGCCGGGATTGCCTTCGACCAGCGCGTCGGCATACTCAGCTCCCACGATCCTTTCAGCGACATTACGAGCTGCGGAAAGATTTGGCAGGCGGCGCTTCGTGTCGTGAGCATCGGAAGCCAGAACATGCACGGCCGAGCGGTCGAGCAGCCAGCGAGCGATGAGTTCGGGACGTTCTCCCCAGAAGCCGGTCAGCGCCGAACCGGTGACCTGAATCAAGCAGCCTTGTTCCGCCCACTCCAAAATGCGCTGCGGCGTTTGCTGCAGGATCGGATTGCGCTCAGGATGGGTAAGAATCGGAGTAAGACCGCGATCTCCGAGACGAGTGAAGCACTGGGAAAGATGCGTCGGGACACTGAAGTTGCTGAGTTCGACCAGCAGATAGTTGGTGTCGCCTATGGTGTAAGTTTTCGGCTGTTCGAGAACGCGCTCCAGATTCTCAAACGAGAGATGAAAATCGCAACCCAGGCTCAATTGAAATTGAAGCTCAGGCCCGACTTTTTCGCGCAACTGATCGAGGAGGCCAGAAAGGTAAGACCTGTCATAGGCGTAGCGATCGTTGGCGTGAGGCGTGGCGACTGCGTGGGTAATGCCGTCCGCCGCCGACATGCGGCACATTTCGACGGCTATATCCCAGGACTTGGGGCCGTCGTCGACCTCAGGCAGAAGGTGGCAATGGATGTCGATCACGACGTAGTGGCTACCAGAATTTAGACTATAGCGATTAGAACACATCCTGCGCCATTGAATGTCCGATGGCCCCCTCGCGATAACCGTGCAGCCAGACAGCGTTTAGGAAGCATCCAATCTGACGGCTGGATCTCGTTCATTGCGGGGCGCTAAAGCGTCGCCCGCAGTTGCGAGTTCCCGCCTTCTCGTGCACGATAGTAAACACGACCTTTTTCGTCTCATCTTGAAATTCAGGAGCAGGTTTGCAAATGAGCTTTCGAAGGGCGGCGCGTGCCGCACTGTCATATCCAAGTTCTTCTGACCGAAGTGTCATTTTCAATCCGGCTCCCGCGCCTGTCGTTTCGAACTTCGTTCTCAACTCCGTTCTCAACTCTGCCCTGATACTCGTTCTGTTTCTGGCCGTCGTTTGTATTTCCTGTAACAACTCCAATCAAAGCTCTCCCGGACCGGGTCCAGACCACACTGCCTACGTAACTCTTCCGAGTCAGGGCGCGGTGGCGCAGTTGTCGATTCAGGGTTCAACCGGATTCATCACCGTCCAGGCGACGAGCCCAATAACCGCCGGAGTTACGCCGACCGGGCTTGCGCTGACTCCATCGAGGAAGTTCTTGTATGTCGTGAACTCGCGCGCCAATACCGTGTCGACTTTCAATGTCAACAGCGACGGCAGTTTGAGTCTCACCGCCGCGACCACGAACACCGATTCCAGTCCGAATTCAGCCGTCATCGACCCCTCCGGCCAGTACTTGCTGGTGACGAACAGCTTTTCGGATGATGTCTCCGTGTTCGCCATTGATGCCAGTTCCGGCGCTCTGGCGGAAGTTGCAGGGTCGCCGTTTTACGCCAATACCACTCCGACGCAGATTACGATCACGCATTCGGGCGAGTTTGTCTATGTGACAAACCCAAGTATCGGAATGGTCACCGGTTTTTCGTTCTCCGGCGGAGTGCTCACGCAACTGCCCACATCTCCCGATCCTCTCTGGAGCGGGAGCCGGGGCGTTGACGGTGGATGCGGGCGACCAGTTCCTCTACGTTGCCAATCCTTCAGCCAGCAATGCTCCTCCCAACCAGTCAACCAACGGCAATATTTCCGGATTCGCCATCAATTCCAGTACTGGCGAATTGACGCTGATTGCGGGTTCGCCATTTACGTCGGCGGAAGGTCCGAACGGCCCAACCGCGATCATTGTCGACCCCAGCGGCCGGTTTGTTTACGCCGTGTCGGAAGGGACGAGCTCCTCCATCTGGTGCTTCACGATCACGTCAAACACGGGTCAGCTCACAGCCGTTGCAAACTCGCCTTTCAGCCTGGCAGCAGGAGGGCTGTTTGCTCTCGTCGATCCCATCGGCAATTACTTCTATATGGGAAGCCAGACTGGAAAAGGGATTGACGGTTATACCTACAATTCGTCGACTGGCGCGTTGACCTTGCTCTCAGGATCGCCGTTTCTTGTCGGAGCACCTGGGCGCATGGTGCTCTCGGAATAGGGGCGCTGCGCTAATTTAGTCTTGCCGAATGTGTGATTTAACGGGTAGCACTTTGGTGGAGCAACTTTGGCACCCGCGTGCTATTTCCAGATTTGCCAGCTGGTTTTACATTGCAATTGAGCAGTTCTGGGGGAGGGCTGCCCGGGCGTTTTGGATTCGCGAGAATCCAGACGCCCGTTTAATTTTTGGGGTAGAAAGTCCGCTCCACTCCCGTGCAACGATGCTTAGTTTGTTGAAATCGTAAAGTTCACGGTGATACGGGCCTGCGTTTCCACGGGCTGGCCATTTTGCAGGTAAGGCTTGAAGTGCCACTGCTTAACGGCCTCGCGAGCTGCGGTCGCGAGAATTCCTGGACCACTCAGAATCTGTAACTCCTGAATCGAGCCGTCGCGCGAGATGAGCGCCTGCAAGCTGACTGCGCCCTGAACCTTCATCTGTCGCGCCAGCAATGGATAGTCCGGCGGGACGGAGACGGTGACACTCTGAGCGGTTTGCGGCGAGAGTTCGACGCGATTGCCGGCATTGACAGGTTTGGCGTCGACCGCAACGCTTGGCGCGGCAGCGGGAGATGTCGCTCCCGAGTCCACATCGAGATGAATGGCCGAGGTTTTTGCGGGAACCGCGATGTGACGATTTCCGGCGACGACTTCTACCTGTAACGGAGGCAGCGCCGCGCGCTCGGTGGTTGCCGTGAATGGAGCCTCAGCGGCGGGTGCTGGAGCTGCCGCCTTGGTCGACTTGCGCGCTGGAGCTGACGCTGCCGGGGCTGGCGTTGCGGCTGGCGTCGAATTTCTGATCCGGCTGCGTACTGCGGCTTCCTGCGTTTCGGTATCGGGAGGAAACCAGAAATCCCAATCCTTCAGAACTACGGCGGTGAGCGCCAGCAGCAGTATTCCCAGCGCAATCAACATGCGCTTGCGCTGGACTTCGGCATTGGCGTCGGCATTCGGCTGTGCAGGCTGCAAGGGGAGCGGGTTGGAACGCTCCAGATGTTTCTCGCTCTGACTTTCGTCGTGAAACATAAAAGCCCGGCCGGCGATTGCCGGCTATTGCTCACCAGTGAAGTAAGTATCCTCCAAAGTTCGATCCCTGCCAAGCAAATCCCGTTCTGGTTGCAGGATTTGCCGCGCGCGTAGCCTGTCCGCTTAAGAAACCTTCGAAGCCTTAAAGTCCAGCTTGTCGAGAATGCCAACCGAGGCATCGAGAATTTCTTTATCCACCTTGCGATTCGTGGCCACGGCCTCGGCCAGCGGAATGGAAATGATGCTGCTTCCGCGCAAGGCCGCCATGCGTCCGAATTCTCCGCGATGCACCATGTCGATGGCGCCAAGTCCGTAGCGGGTCGCCAGTACACGATCGAAAGCCGTCGGAGTTCCGCCGCGCTGAATGTGTCCGAGCACGACTGAGCGCGATTCGAAGCCGGTTCGTTTTTCAATCTCGATCGCGAGCGCCGCGCCAATTCCGCCCAGTCGCGCATGTCCGAACTCATCAACGCCACCCGGCGCCTGAGTTTCGCTCGTTCCGGCAAACTTCGCGCCCTCAGCTGCGACCACAATGCTGAAATATCTTCCGCGCGCGTGGCGCTGCTTGATCAGTTCAGCCACCTCGTCGATGTCGAACGGAACTTCAGGGATGAGGATGACGTCGGCTCCTCCGGCGATGCCGCTATAAGTCGCGATCCAGCCGGAATCACGTCCCATCACTTCCACCACGATCACGCGATTGTGCGCCTCGGCGGTGGTGTGCACGCGATCGATGGCTTCGGTCGCCACATTTACGGCGGTGTCGAATCCAAACGTGAAGTCGGTTCCTGAAAGATCGTTGTCGATAGTCTTGGGAACGCCGACCACTTTGACTCCGTTGTCGAAAAGCTTTTTGGCCACGGAAAGCGTGTCGTCGCCGCCGATGGCGATGAGTGCGTCACAGCCATTTTTCTTGAGGTTCGCGGCGCAGCGCTCCAGACCGTCGGGACGCTTGGCAGGGTTAGTGCGTGAAGTGCGAAGGATGGTTCCCCCGCGTGGCAGAATTCCACCCACGGCGTCGAGGTCGAGCGGGGTGGTCATATTTTCCAGCACGCCGCGCCAGCCCTCGAGAAACCCTACAAATTCATCCGCATAGTGGAAGCTGCCTTTGCGCACTACCGCCCGTATCACTGCGTTGAGCCCGGGGCAATCGCCGCCGCCCGTCAGCACTCCGATTTTCATTACCCGCTCCTGGTGTAGTTTTCGCCGCGAAATATAAGTCTGCGCCCGCAGCGGATGCCCGCTCGTATCGCATGCTTCCATGATTCGGAAGGTACAAGATTATCATGCGGCCAACGGGGGATAGGGTGATCGGGCTATTGAAGGCTTTTACCCGCTGGGGAATCCGCCCTTCAAAATAACCCACGCGCCGTGTCCCGAATCTTACGACTCGGAAATCTAAGAAATCGCGCCAATTACAGTGCTGGATTGTTCAGCCA
Organism: uncultured Acidobacteriaceae bacterium; assembly: GCA_963807725.1. Classification (GTDB taxonomy): domain Bacteria; phylum Acidobacteriota; class Terriglobia; order Terriglobales; family Acidobacteriaceae; genus Acidiflorens. The sequence continues at coordinate 93,914 of CAWECL010000004.1, read as the reverse complement.
ATTTGCTCGAAAATCTAAGTTTGTGCCCGAGATCAACATCTAAAATCCACCGGCGAGTTTCGGAAGGATGACACGACCTAACCGCCATCTTTTCAAGACTTTGACTTTAACTCCTGTCCTTTGATGGATCTGGATCGTTTTAGCCGCTAACGTGTTGATTCCAGTGTACCGGGGGGGAGGGGGGGTACCCCGAATTCTGAGGCGCGCATCGAGGTCGCGCTTAGCATACTTGCGAACGCGGCGGCTTTTCGAAAGAATACTCGCCCTAGCCTTATGCCAAAGTTCGTAAGCGTTCTTCTCTGGATCGCGGTCAGCCTCCTGGGGGCATTTGCCCTCGCCACCATTGCTTTCCATCGCGGAGAACAAATTAACGCGCTTTGGCTGGTAGTGGCGGCAGTCTCAACTTACGCCGTCGCATACCGCTTTTACAGCGCGTTTATTTCAGCCAAAGTGCTGGCGCTTGATCCGCTGAGAGCGACTCCGGCGGAGCGCCTCGAGAACGGGCGCGACTTCGTCCCCACCAACAAATGGGTGGTTTTCGGCCACCACTTTGCCGCCATCGCCGGCCCCGGACCTCTGGTCGGCCCAGTGCTGGCGGCGCAATTTGGATATCTTCCCGGCACGCTCTGGATTATCGCCGGCGCAGTTCTGGGCGGCTGTGTACAGGACTTTGTGATTCTGCTCTTGTCCGTCCGCCGCGACGGCAAATCGCTCACCGAGATGGCGAAAACCGAAATCGGGCGTGTAGGCGGCATCGTCGCTTACGTCGCCGTCCTCAGCATCGTCGTAATTCTGTTGGCTGTGGTCGCGCTCATTGTGGTCAATGCCCTTAAATCGAGCCCATGGGGAGCGTTCACCATCGCCATGACCATGCCCATTGCCGTACTGATGGGACTCTATGTGCGGCGCATTCGTCCCGGCAAGGTTCTCGAAAGCTCTGTCTTAGGATTTGTTCTGGTCATTGCCGCGATCTTTGGCGGGCAGTGGGTTTCACAAACCCCTTCATGGGCCGCTGTGTTTACGCTGACTGCTCCCACGCTGGCCATTCTCATTGTCATCTATGGATTCGCCGCATCCGCGCTGCCAGTGTGGCTGTTGCTCGCTCCTCGCGATTACCTGAGCACTTTCGTGAAGCTGGGGACGATTGTTTTGTTGGCCATTGGCATCGTGGCTCTGCGGCCCTCGTTGCACATGCCGCCGCTGACGCGCTTTGCTGACGGCAACGGCCCGGTGTTCGCGGGAAAAATCTTTCCCTTCGCGTTCATCACCATTGCCTGCGGCGCGATCAGTGGATTTCATGCCCTGATTTCGAGCGGGACCACGCCCAAGCTGATCCGCCGCGAGACCGAGACGCGCATGGTTGGCTACGGAGGTATGTTGGCCGAGTCGATGGTTGCGATCATGGCCATGATCGCGGCCTGTTCGTTACAGCCCGGAGTTTATTTCGCGATTAACAGCCCCGCTGGAATTGTGGGCACTGCGCCGGCTGCGGCGGCGACGGCGATCAGCGCGTGGGGATTCCCCGTAACGGACACGCAGATGGCGACACTGGCGCATGCTGTGGGCGAGCAGACGCTTTTCAACCGCACCGGTGGCGCTCCCGCGTTCGCGGTGGGGATGGCTGAGATTTTTTCCGATACTCTCGGTGGGCAGGCCGTGATGGCGCTCTGGTATCACTTCGCCATCATGTTCGAGGCGCTCTTTATCCTGACGATTCTCGATGCGGGCACGCGAGTTGGCCGTTTCATGTTGCAGGATGCGCTTGGCCACATCTGGAAACCGCTGGGGCGCACCAGTTGGTATCCGTCGATTCTTTGCACCAGTGCGGTGATCGTCGCTGCCTGGGGATATTTTCTGTGGCAGGGAATTAAAGATCCGCTGGGAGGCATCAATTCGCTCTGGCCGCTCTTCGGAATCTGCAATCAATTGCTGGCCACGGTCGCGCTCTGCGTGGCCTCCACAATCATCGTCAAAATGGCCCGCGCGAAAACAGAACGAGTTAACACAGGTCGACATACGGTTCGACTGGGTTACGTTTTTGTGACGCTGATCCCGCTGTGCTGGCTGGTAGCTGTGACTTTCACCGCGTCGTGGCACAAAGTGCTGGATTCAAACCCGCGGATTGGGTTTCTATCTCACGCCCGTCAGATAGGCGCCGCCGGAGCCAACCCCCGGCTCATCTTCAACGACCGGCTGGACGCAGCCCTCACCACGATGCTGGTGGTGATGGTGACGATGATCCTGATTGAATCAGCGTTGGCATGCCTGCGAATTATTTCAGGAAGCAAGTCCGCAGCTACCAAAGAAGCTCCGTTCGTGAGGACAACGCTGGCGGAGGAACTGGGATGATGAATCGGATCAAGAAAATTGTGGCCGTGTTTCGGGATACCCTGCGCGAAATTTTCGACGAGTCCGCCTACCACCGCTTTCTGGAGCGCAGCCAATTGGAATCCTCGCCCAACGCCTATGCAATCTTTCAGAAAGAAAACGAGCAGTTAAAATCGCGCAGACCAAGATGCTGTTGATCCGCTGACGGTTCGAAGAAGAGACTCAAAGCCGATAGCTGAGCGCGGAAAGCTGCCCTGCTACACTTCTCCCATGCGAGTGCTGGGCATAGATTGCGGCACTGAATACACCGGATACGGAGTCGTCGATCTGGTCAGTGACGGCCGCAAGAACGATCGCCTGGTGTGCATCATCTGCGGAGCGATCAAAGTGTCGCCGCGCGAACCGATGGCCACACGCCTGTCGCGCATTTCAATTGGACTGCAGGAGTTGATCGTGCAACATCGTCCTGACCGGGTCGCGATCGAAGATGTTTTTTACGCGACCAATGTGAAGTCAGCTTTGAAACTCGGACAGGTGCGAGGGGTGGCGATGCTGGCCGCGGCAGCGGCTGGCCTTGAGGTCGCCGAATATTCTCCGCTCTCCATCAAGTCCGCGGTAGTCGGATATGGGCGCGCGGAAAAACATCAAGTGCAGCAAATGGTGACGCGGCTGCTATGCCTGGATGAGGTTCCCGAGCCTCCCGACGCCGCCGATGCCCTGGCCATCGCTATCTGCCATCTGCACACTGCCGCCACCCACGAACGCCAAGCCAGCAAGGCGGTCTGACGCTGTCCTGCCAGAACCCCGAATATTTTTGAACCAATGACCTTCAGGTCAAGTTACCTCCGTCCTAGTCCTGAAAGCCCGCGCCGGCTGGACACTCGTTTGTGCATGGCACGTTCCCAGCGAACGCTTCTCAAGTTATCCTTCACATACTCAACAAGAATTACCGCTGCCTCTAGAGTGGGGTGCAGCGAGAAAAATCAGCCTTGAGGATAATCATGAACCTTCCCCGTTCAGTATTTATTGCTGTAGTCATGATGCTCTCTTATGCGGTTGGCGGCGCGGTTGCAGGGCATGCGGCGCAGAATGCCTCGTGCACCTTTGAAACGTTTTCCGCGCCTTCTGGCTATACGTTCAGCATGATTAACGGAGTCAGCGATGACGGCACTGTGGTCGGCCAACTGATCAATAACAAGACGCAGGCGTTCATGGCCTTCACGCGCTCGGCCAGCGGAGCCTATAGTGAATACTCGGCCCCGAAATCTGTTCAGACCTGGATTTACGGACAAAGCGGTACAGGCCTGAATGCTGGCTCCTATCAAGACCTGGCCTACCCGGAACACATTCACGGATTCCAGTTGCAAAATGGCAACTTCACGGCAGTCAACTATCCGAGCGCCGTCAACACCTGGCTCTACGACAGCAACATGACGGGAGGCTCGGTGGGCAGCTACATCAACGCGTCCTATGTAACCAAGGGCTTCATGCTGGTGAACGGCAAATACACGAACATCGCCTATGCCGGTTCGCAAACCACGAATGCGCTGGCTGTGAACGACAAGCAAGAAGTGGTAGGTTCGTACTCCAGCGGCGTGACGAACAACGGCTTCGCCTGGCAAAACGGAAAATTCACCACCATCAATTACCCGAATTCAAAATACGGGACCGTACTGACAGGAGTGAACAATTCGGGAGTGATCGTGGGCAACCACATTTCCGCGGAAAAGAATTCGGGATTTATTTATGAAAACGGAGGCTTCAAGGGCATCGTCTACTCCGGGGCCAAATACACCACGGCGGGCGGCATCAACAACAACGGCCTGATCTCGGGCGAGGTATTCATCAACAGCACGAACATTCTGGGCTACACAGCGGTCTGCAAATAGGGGCTTCTGGAATCACGTAGGGACGCAATTAGCAAAAAGGGCCGATCATCTCGGCCCTTCTTGTTTCCACCTCTTGACACTTCCGGCACCATCCCCAATGATGGCTGTGATCAATGCCGCGTCCATTTCAGCTGATCTGCCTGCTCCTTTTTTCTTCGCTACTTGCCAGCGCGCAGTCGCAATCGCCGAACTCTGCAGCAGTTCTGGCGGTAGTGACCTTCACGCTTGATTTCCCCGCGTCGGCACCGGAGCACTACTCCATTCGAGTGCCATCCGAAGGACTGGCCCAATACCAGTCGAGCGGCCGGTTGTCCGCGGATTCCGATGAGACCGACAGCTTTGACCTGGATTTCCCGCTGTCAGCGGAAACGCGCCAAAAAATCTTCGATCTGGCGGCCAAGACGGGATATTTTCAAAAAGACGTCGACTCTCACCACAAGGGTCTGGCGTTTACGGGGAAGAAGACGCTGTCGTATAAAGACGCCCAGCGAAGCGGCGAAGCCAGCTACAACTACTCTGCGAGCCAGACGGTGCAGGAACTCACGAACCTGATGCAGAGCCTCTCCGCGACTTTAGAATTTGGACATCGCCTGAAGTACTATCACCAGTACCAGAAGCTGGCGCTGGACGAAGATCTGAAGCGGATGGAGGAACTTGCGCGAACCAATGAATTGGTCGAAGTCGCTGCCATCCAGCCGATTCTTGATGAGATCGTGGCCGATCCGTCGGTGATCAACGTGACCCGGGCCCGTGCCCAGCGGCTGTTGGGGCGCGCTGGCGCTCATTGAACCTCGAATCTTGACCTTGACCTTGACCACGCGACGTTTAAGGTCCCCAAGGCCTGGATACCATTTTGCGGATGTTTGCGCGGAGCTGAGGCTGGGCAACTCACGAACGATCTTGAGGCTCTAACGTTCAAGTCCCCACAAAGCCCAGATTTCGTACCAGACCGGCAACGAACGGGTTTACTATCAGGTTTAACGTCTGGCAATGAATTGCGTAATCAGCGCTTAAGCCCTTTTTGGGGGCTCGGCAAAGTCTCAGGAGAAATCTATGACGATCGCGAAACGAAGACTCGGAACCATGCTGGCAACCTCCCTCCTTCTGGCCACAGTCTTCACCGCCGCGTCGGTATCAGCCCAGTCGAAGGCGCGCATTGTCCGTTTGAGTGAAGTGCAGGGGACGGTCCAGATCGATCGCGCCGCGGGCGACGGTTTTGACAAGGCGTTCATGAACCTGCCCGTGATCGAGGGTTCCAAAGTAAAGACCGGCAAAGATGGACGCGCCGAGATCGAATTCGAAGACGGCAGCGCGCTGCGCCTGGCTCCAAGCTCGGAGGTGGCCTTCACCGCGCTTTCGCTCGGAAACGACGGCCAGAAGATGAGCACGGTGCAACTTGTCTCCGGCACCGTCTACGCGAATCTCCAACCGAAGAATGCTTACGGAAAAGAAAAAGCAGGCGACGAGTTTGTGCTTAATTTTGGACAGGAAAGTATTGCGGTTCCCGATCCCGCGCATTTCCGCGTGGAACTCAACGCCGATAGCAAAGCAGTCGTGGCGGTCTTCAAAGGCAAAGTGAACGCCACCGCTCCGGCCGGACAAATCGAAATTGGGGAGAAACACAGCGCCACCATCGATCCAGCCAAGCTCGATGCGACGAACGATGACGCGAAAAAAGAAGCCTTCGTGGTCGCCAAGAATTACGAGACCGAACCCGCCGACGCCTGGGATCACCAGCAGTCTGACTATCACGATCGTTACGCCTCAGCCGGAGGTTCCAGTATTGCCTCGCCCTACGCCTATGGCATGAGCGACCTGAATTACTACGGCAGCTTCATGACTGTGCCGGGCTACGGCAATGTCTGGCAGCCGTACTTTATTGGCGCCAACTGGAGCCCGTTCCAGGACGGCGGCTGGGCTTACTATCCGGGCGCGGGTTACGTTTTCGCCTCGGGCTATCCCTGGGGATGGATGCCCTATCGCTACGGCAACTGGGCATTCGCACCGGGCTTCGGATGGATCTGGCAACCCGGTTACGCGAACTCGTGGAATGCGGTTCCGACGGTTGCGGGAACCGGGTTCAACTCGAAAGTACCGGCGGTGCCCGCGAGTGGTCATCAGACTGTGATGGTTGGACTTGGTCTATTCGCAAATCCGTCTGGGGCACTGCCGCGGCACCTGACGATCAATCCGAATTCGGCCGGTTTTGGAGTGCCACGCGGATCCATCAACCATCTCGATCATCTCGCGAGAACGATGAATAAGACGGATCGTCCCGTAGTAGCGGCCATCGAACCGCCGCCGACCGCGATGGCGACGATGGGCTCAGGCACCGGATTTAGCGCCGCTCCGACCACGTCGACCGGTACGATGTCATCACACCGTGCAACGGGCACGTCCACGCGCCCTCACTGAGAGATTGCCGCTTCTGTTTAGCGGGGAGACGGGCGCTCGCGGCCGTCGAGGCCTAGCCGGCAGGGTTTCTCATGCCACAGCTGTCTCACGTTACAGGTTCCTCACGTTACGACGATCCCGGCGTATCCCACGACTGAATCGTAATCGCCCGAGACCTCACCCGAAGTCGCATATTTCACCAGCGTTGCAGAAGTCGCTCCCAGAAGCTTGGCTGCCGTGAGCATGACAATTGCCGGCCCGAATCCGCACATACTGATCTCTTCACGCATCACGATATCCCAAAGTCCTCGAGCGTCAAGCGCCGACATGCAGTCGATCGCTTGGCGATCTTTGACGCGGGTAATGGCGTCAGGCTCATAGTGATTCATATCGCTGGAGGCGATGATCAAAGTCTCGCCAACGTCAACGACATCCGCCAGCGCCTCGCCGAGTCCACGGAGCACATCAAAGTCGCGGGTACCGATGGCAATCGGAACGATCTTGATTTGCGGCTGAAGGAATTTCGTCTGAAGGGTTTGCAAGAAGGGAAGCTGGACTTCGATCGCGTGTTCGCCGCGATGTGCGGCGCTGTCCTCTTGCAAGCGGGGGAAACGCTCGATCAAGAGTGTGGCCGTAGCTGAATCCGGCGCTACCTCACCGAGCGGCGTCTGCCAGCTTGCGTTGGCCATGATCGACAAAGGGCATCCCTTGCCAGTGTGATTCGGGCACAGGATCACGCATCGAGGAGGAATGTTTATCCGCGAATACACGGCGCCGGCAACACTTCCGGAATAGACATATCCCGCATGAGGAACAACGCATCCAATGGCGGAGACCCGATCAGCCGACGAAGTGTTCCCCGCAGAAGTGCAGTGACGAACTTCGCGCAGCAGTTCGTCAGCGCGAGCGGGGTAAAAGCGCCCAGCAACAGCCGGAGTGCGCAAAGAGCTAGTCATGGAGATCTCGAGTATGGCAGGAGTCGCCCGCCAATTAGTCAACGATCTATAGCGCCGACGCAGGCAACCGAGGCAGGCAACTAAGAGCCGCCGTCACTCAGCGCACGAAACAACGCCGCGGTTCGTTCGATCGGCAGCGCCTCCGCGCGAATCGCAGGTTTGACTCCACTTTTGGCCATCGCGGCGCGCAACAAATCCTCGTCATACTGCGTCTTAAGATTGTTCCAGAGCGTCTTGCGTTTCTGCCCAAAGCAAAGTTTCAGGAAATTTATGAACTCAGTCTCCGAGACTCGAAGCGCCTCCAGCCGAGGCTTGATGGTGATCCGAATCACGCTCGAATGCACTTTTGGTGGCGGAGTGAAAGCCGATGGCGGGAGGGTGAACAGCATCTCCACCCGGCCATAAAGCTGGGCCGTGGCCGAAAGCAGGCCATAGTCGCGGCCTCCGGCCGAGGCTGCCAGTCGATCGGCAACTTCCTTCTGCACCATGATCACAATGGTCGAAAAGTACCGGTGATACTCCAGCAACCGCAGCAGAATTTCGGAGGTGATGTAATACGGCAGGTTGCCGATCACGCGCGCCGGTTCAGGCAAGAAGCTGAGACCGGTGTGGAGCATGCCCGGCTTCAAGCCGAACACCGTGTCCAGCTCAATTTTCAAAATGTCGCCTTCGATGATTTCGACATTCGGATGCATGTTGAATTTCATCCGCAGCTGCGCCGACATGACGCGGTCCAATTCCACCGCAATCAGACGCCGCGCGCGCCGCGCCAGCAAATCGGTAATTGCTCCGCGACCAGGGCCGATTTCCAGCACGGTTGACTGCGAAACATCACCCAGCGCTTCGACAATGCGTAGAGCGGCGCCTTCGCTGGCCAAAAAATGCTGGCCGAGCTTCGGCTTGCGTGAAGGCTTGTTAACGCTGGCGCCCTGCGGCACGTTGACCCTCTTTCTCTGCGGCTTTAGACTGGCAGGTTCTCGCAGCCGGTTTTGCTAACTATATTGAATGTAGAGACGCTGCTTGCCGCGTCTTCCCGCACCATCATCATAACGTGAGCGAGCCTGTCGGGTTCTCGCTCAGGAGGCTCCATCGCAATGCATATCGCTTTCGCGGCATCCGAGTGCGTGCCTTTTTCTAAAACCGGAGGACTCGCCGATGTGGTCGGCGCTCTGCCGCGCGCCCTGGCGGCTCTCGGACACCAAGTGAGTGTCTATGTTCCGCGCTACCGCCAAACCAAATTGGCCGACCCGCAAGTAGTAGTTCGCAGCATCACCATCCCGTTCGATGACGAGTACCGCTTCTGTTCTGTGGTGACGGCGGGATCGAGCGCCGGAGTCCGCTTCTATTTCGTCGACTATCCGCCTTACTTCGACCGCGACGCGCTGTACGGTGGTCCGGCTGGCGATTACCCCGATAATGCGGAGCGTTACGCTCTGTTTTCTCGCGCGGTGCTCGAAGCCTCAAAGATTCTGGGGGTCCCGCATGTGTTTCACTGTCACGACTGGCAGTCCGCGCTGGTACCCGTGATGTTGCGCACGCTTTACGCGGAGGATCCTGCGTTTCGGGAGGTGGCCACGGTTTTCACCATCCACAACATGGGATACCAGGGGATGTTCCCGCCCGACATTTTGCCGCTGCTCACCTTACCCTGGGATCTGTTCACGATTTCGAAGATGGAATTTTTTGGCCAGGTTAATTTCCTGAAGGGCGCGCTGGTGCATTCCGATTACATCACCACCGTCAGCAAGAAATACAGTCAGGAAATTCAAACGACGGAATACGGTTTTGGGCTCGAAGGAGTGCTGCGCAATCGCGCGGCAACCGTGACTGGAATCCTGAACGGTGTCGACTACGAGGAATGGAGCCCGCAAATCGACAAACTCATCGCCGCAAAATATTCTCCGCAGGATTTGGCCGGCAAGCAGAGAGACAAGCAAGACCTGCTGAACGCCTTCGGAATCACGAACGCCGACACGAAACTGCCGGTGATCGGCATTGTCTCCCGATTTGCGGCGCAAAAAGGTTTCGATCTCATCGCCCAGGTCATCGATCGATTGGCACGCGAAGAAATGATCATGGTGGTGCTTGGATCAGGCGACCGCCTCTTTGAAGAAATGTTCCAGCGGATCAACAAACTTTTCCCCAACAAAATTGTTGCCAAGGTTGCGTTCGATAACACGATTGCCCACAAGATTGAAGCCGGGGCGGATATGTTCCTAATGCCTTCGCGCTACGAGCCGTGCGGCTTGAACCAAATTTACAGCTTGAAATATGGCACGGTTCCCATCGTGCGCGCGACTGGCGGTCTCGACGACACTATCGAGCCGTGGGACGCGCGCACGGGCAAGGGCACAGGCTTTAAGTTCTCCGATTACACGGGCGAAGCGCTGCTCGCAACGATCAAACAAGCTTTGCTCGCTTATCAGGATCCGTCGTCGTGGCAAACGCTGATGCGCAACGGAATGACTCGTGATTTTTCCTGGGGCGCGTCGGCCCGCGAGTACGGAAAAATTTATGATCGGGCGCGGCACCTGCGCACAGAATCCCAGGCGAAGAAAGAGCCAGCCCAAGGTTAGCCGGGGCTGCGCCACTTAAAACAAACGCTGGATTGAGCTCGCGTCAATTTCAGAACTTTTCGCAGTACACTTTGGCTTGGCATTCTCTCACTGCGATCGCCATTCAGATGAGCAGCGCTTCTTCTTCCCCGCTTCGCACGATTTTTCATGTCGACATGGACGCGTTCTTCGTGTCGGTTGAGGAATTGTTCGATCCATCGTTGAAAGGCAAGCCCGTAGTGGTCGGCGGACAGCGCGACGAGCGCGGAGTAGTCTCGGCCGCTTCTTACGCGGCCAGGAAGTTTGGCGTGCATTCAGCGATGCCTTTGCGGACTGCGGCGAACCTTTGTCCGCAGGCAGTTTTTGTGAACGGACATCCGGAGCGTTATCGCGAATATTCGGGCAAGGTGCATGAGGTGTTGGGCCACTTTTCTCCGCTGGTGGAGATGGCTTCGGTGGACGAGGCTTATCTGGATATGACGGGGACGGAGCGGCTGCATGGGCGTCCGCTGCGTTCGGCGCACCGGCTGCATGATGAAATGAAGTCGACTACGAAGTTGAATTGCTCGATTGGGATTGGGACATCGCGGCTGATTGCTAAAGTTTCATCGGCCAAGGCGAAGCCGAACGGAGTGCTCTGGGTGCTGCCTGGGCAGGAGGCGAAATTTCTGGCCCCGCTGGATGTAGGCGATATTCCGGGCGTGGGGAAGGTGATGGAACAGAAGCTGCATTCGATCGGCGTTCAAAAGGTCGGCGATCTGGCGCGGCTCGAGGAGCGGGATCTGGAGCAGCGGTTCGGCAAATGGGGATTGGCGTTGGCAGGGAAGTCGCATGGCCTGGACGCCGGCGGATGGTTCGACAGCGAAGTTGGGGAGAATGTCGATCCAAAATCGATCAGCCATGAGCACACGTTTAATGAAGACACAGGCGATGCGGAGCGGCTGCAATCCACGCTGATGCGGCTTAGCGAGATGGTCGGACGACGGCTGCGGGAGGGCGGATATTTTGCGCGCACTCTGCAATTGAAATTGCGCTTCAAGGATTTCACGACCATCACTCGGGCGCATTCTTTGGAGCAACCTACGCAGATGGACAACCAGATTTTTGAAGAAGCCCGGCGGCTGTTTTTCGCTAATTGGAAGGCGGGAGCTCCGGTGCGATTGTTGGGAGTGCAGGCTTCGAATTTCGAGGCAGGGTCGGGGCAGCTTGATTTACTGGAGCCTTCGCGGGATGCGCGCTGGCAGAAGGCGTTGGCGGCGGCGGATCATCTGCGGGACAAGTTTGGCGAGTCGGCCATTGGGTTGGCGAGGGGGATGAAGGGCGGGTTCCGGGAACGGACACATGAGAATCCGGTGGGTCTGCCGGGGAAGAGGACGGAAAACGACGGGAAGAAGGGGTGAGATCGGGACGCCCGTCTCTCCCCCGACAGGGTTACGAGATGTATTCGCGGATGTAGTCGTCTTTGGATGCGGCTAGCTGGTGGGCGTCTCCGTCGAAGATTACTTTGCTGTCGCGGAGGATTAGAAAACTCATGGGCACGTCGCAATTCTTGCCTTTGGGCAGAAGCACCATCTGGTTCGTGGCCTGGTCGAATTGATGGGTGGCCATGGTGAAGGCGTCCTGCAGGCGATGGGTGACCATGAGAGCGCTGGTTTTATATACGTCGCGTTGCTTCATGATCAGTTCGACGATGGTGTTGGAAGTGACGGGGTCGAGTCCTCCGGTGGGTGAGTCGTAGAGCAGGACTTCGGGTTCGGTGATGATGGCGCGGGCGATGGCCACGCGGCGGCGCATGCCTCCGGAGAGTTCGGAGGGATACATATCGTAGGTGCGTTCCAGTTCCACGAAACGCAAGACCTCGCGGACGCGGCGCTCGATTTCTTCGGGTGACGTTTTTTCTTCCATCAGACGGTAGCCCACGTTTTCGTAGACTTTGAGCGAGTCGAACAGAGCGCTCTCCTGGAAGACGATACCTACGCGACGGCGCAGCTCGAACAGCTGCTGCTCGTCCATGCTAGTGATTTCTTCGCCGAGCACGATGATGCGGCCGGAATCGGGTTTCAACAGTCCGACGGCCATTTTGAGCAACGTGCTCTTGCCTGATCCGGCGACTCCGAAGACGGCTTTGGTTTCTCCGTGGTTCAGGCGGAAGGAGACGTCATTGAGCACCACATGTTCGTCGAAAGCGATGGACACATTTTCGAACTCGATGGCGAAGTTCGGCATGCTGGTGATGGCGGAAGCCGATTTCTCGATGGGTAGAGTGGGCGTCGACATTCGCTTATCTGTAGCCGAAAATCGCGAAGATCAATTTCGTGACGAAGAAATCCACGATCAGAATCAGTACCGAGGCCGCGACTACGGCCTGGGTGGTTGAGCGTCCGACTCCTTGCGTGCCGCCGCGGGTTGAGATGCCGTAGTAGCAGCCAACGGTCGAGATGATGAAGCCGAAGAGGACGGGCTTGATGAGTCCGGTGAAAACGTCGCGGAAGACGAGGATCTGCCAGACCGACGTCCAATATTGCCTGGAGTTCAGCCCGAAGATGAGGTGAGCCACTGCGAAGCCGCCGATCAGGCCGAGGAGGTCGGCGATGATGGTCAGGAAGAAGAGCATGAAGGCGGTTGCGCCGATGCGGGGCGTAATGAGCTTCTTCGTGGGATCGGTGCCGAGGGCGCGCATGGCGTCGATCTGTTCGGTCACGATCATGGAGCCGAGTTCGCTGGCCATACCGGAGGCGTTGCGTCCGGCGACCATCAATCCGGTGATGAGCGGGCCGAGTTCGGTGACCATGCCGATGGAAACCAGTTGGCCGATGAGCGTGATGCCGCCGAAACGCTGCAGGGTGCTGGCTGCATTGAGCGCCAGAAGAGCGCCTACGGAGAGTCCGGTGAGAATAACGATGGGTAGCGAGCCTACGCCGATGAGGTCGGCTTGCTGCACCATGTCTGCCATGTAAAGCGGGCGACGGAAGAAATTCGCAACCGACTGAACGGCCAGCAGGGTGTATTCCTGAACCGCGGCCGCGAAATCCTTGGCGACATCAAAGGGCGAGACGAATTCGATTTCGAGCGCCATATCTGATGAGAAACTATAGCAGAGGAGAACAGCATAATCATTGAGTCATTGAAGCATTGAGGCATTAAGTCACTGAACCATTGAGTGACTGCAGAACCTAGCTGAAATGTTTTGCTTATAATCTTTTTTCATGTCGCAGCTCAAGCGGCTCCTGATTGCCCAAGTCGGCTATACCGAATTTGCGACTCGACGATTGCTCGAAGCCTGTTCGCGTCTCACGCCCGAGCAGCTTGATCGCGAGGCCGGGGCTTCGCATTCCAGTATTCTCCGGACGCTGCGCCACATCCACGATGGCGACAGGGTCTGGCTCGAACGTTGCCTGGAAACGGAGGCTTGGACTCTACCGCAGGGGCCGGTTCCCGAGCCTTCGTTTGAGTCGCTGGTGGAGTCGTGGCCGGGAATCTGGCTTGGTTACAGGGAGTGGTTGGAGGCGGCGACGGATGCCGACCTGGCTTTGGAGTGCTCTACCCTGTTGCCGGGTGACTCCAAGCTTTGCGGACCGCGCTGGCAGGTTGTACTTCATTCGGTCAATCACGCCACCTTGCATCGGGGACAGATCATAACGATGCTGCGGGGCTTGGGAGTGCAGCCGCCCAACGTCGATTTGCTTGCCTACTACGTCACGCTCTAAAAATTGAAGGGCGCCACCAGTAACTTCTGCGAGCGCCCTTTATTTTTCAACTATTTTTCAATGCGATGGCTCGATCAGCTGATCTGGTCCCGATGGTTGCCCTTCTTCTTGATCTCGATGGCCAAGCGCTTGATCTTCTGATTCAGCGTGGAGAGTGGGACGTGGAAGCGTTCGGCTGCTTCGGTCTGGTTCCAGCCGCATTTTTCCAGCATGTCGACGATGATGCGGCGCTCACAGTCCTCCATGATGCCGAAGAGCGTGGTGCCTGCACTGGTGTCCATGGCGGGAACGGCGGTGCCGCGGCCTACGATGTGATCGGGCAGCAGGTCGGGTCCGATATCAGTGTCAGAGGAGAGAACCACGGCGCGCTCGATGGTGTTCTCAAGTTCACGGACGTTGCCAGGCCAAGAGTAGGTGACCAGCGGGCGCAATGCTTCGGTGCTCATGCGACGGCGCGGGCGCTCGTTTTCGTCGGAATATTTCTGCAGGAAATGCTGAACCAGCATGGGAATATCTTCGCGACGCTGGCGGAGCGGCGGGAGATCGACGCTGATGACATTGAGGCGATAGAAAAGATCTTCCCGGAACTTGCCTTCGCGCACGAGCTGGCGCAGATCGACGTTGGTGGCGGCGATGATGCGGACATCGACCTGAATCTCCTGGATCCCGCCGAGGTGCATGAATCTTCGGTCTTGCAGGACGCGCAGGATTTTGCTCTGCGTGTCCATGGTCATGGTTCCGATTTCGTCGAGGAAAAGCGTGCCCCGGTCGGCGACTTCGAACAGACCTTTCTTGGAGGCGATCGCGCTGGTGAAAGCGCCTTTGACATGTCCGAAGAGTGTGGATTCGAGCAAGTCAGGCGGAGTCGATCCGGAGTTGACGGGTACGAAAGGACGATCGCGGCGGGTAGAGTTGAGGTGGATGGCTTTCGCGATCAGTTCCTTGCCGGTTCCACTTTCGCCCTGCAGCAGCACGGTGGAGCGGCTGGGCGCGACCTGGGCGACCAAGTCGAAAATCTTGAGCATGGGCTCGCTCTTGCCCACGATGTTCTCGAAATTGTAGCGCTGCTTCAGGGCTCGCTTCAGCTGGATGTTTTCTTCTTCCGCTTTCTGGCGGGCTACGGCGGCGCGCACATCGGCGAGCAGTTTTTCGTTATCCCACGGCTTCTGAATGAAGTTGGTCGCGCCGGATTGCATGGCGCGGACGGCATTCTCCACGGTGCCGTAGGCCGTGATCATGATGACCGCCTGATCGGGATGCAGCATGCGAATCTCGGCGAGCACATCCATCCCGTTCTTATCGGGTAAAGCGAGGTCGAGCAGGACAACGTCGAAAGTGCGCTGCCCGATCTCGGCCAGGCCTTCGCGGCCGCTGCCGGCGATGACCACGGTGTAACCCTCCATTTGCAGAAGGGTCTCCAACGACTCGCGAATCTCGGCCTCGTCGTCGATGATCAGAATTCGGCCCGCGCTGGGGGATGTGTTTTCCGTGGGGATGCTCCGTCGGGTGAATGTGGTTGGTTCAGAGACTAATAACTCAGACATGGACTGCCTTCCTGATGAGCGGGAAATCCAGGGTGAAGGTGGTGCCTTCGCCCGGGCGGCTCTCCACGCGGATGCTGCCCGCGTGTTCCTGGATGATGCCGTAGGTTACAGAGAGCCCAAGACCGGTGCCGCGACTCTGGCCTTCCGCGGGAGCGTTCTTGGTCGTAAAGAATGGATCGTAGATGCGTTGAATATTCTCTTGCGCAATGCCGGAGCCGCTGTCGGTGACGCGGACGCTGACGAATTCTCCATTCGTCGTCGCAACCTTGAGAGTCCCGCCTCCTGAGGCCATGGCATCTTTCGCGTTCAAGAACAAATTCAGAAACACCTGCTGCAGGCGCCCGGCATTCCCTTGAATGAGCGGAAGGTTGTCGTAGAGCTCGGGCTCGACCTGGATATGCGCCACTTTGAATTGGTGTTCGAGTAATGCCAAGGTGTCAGCAATTACTTTGTTCAGGTTCAGTTCGGTTAACTCCGCACCGGTGGTGCGGGAGAAGTTGAGCAGGTTATTGACGATTTCCGATGCGCGGAATGTCTGCTTGGTGATTTTGTCGAGCAGCCCGGCCTTTTGCGGATCGGATTGCAACTGCTTTGCGAGCATCTGGGTGTAGCTGGAGATCACGGCCAGCGGCGTGTTGACTTCGTGGGCGACGCCCGCCGCCATCAACCCGATCGAAGAAAGTTTGTCGGCTTGGGTGAGCTGGACTTCGAGTTCGATGCGCTCGGTGATGTCGTCCATGATTACCAGGCGGCCGACCACGCTGAACTTGCGGGTGACGAGCGGAGCCATGGCAACGTTGACGACGCGCGATTCGCCGGTGGGCGTGGTCAAGCGAAACTTGTAGAGATTATGGATGCCTGGATTCTGGCGAACGCGGTAGAACTCCTCGACGAACGAGGCGGGGAAGACTTCGCTCAAGGAGCGACCGACGACCTGCCAGCGGGGCTGGGCATACATCACTTCCATCTGCGAGTTCCAGGACTCGATGCGGTCCTGTAAATCGACAGCCATCACGCCCACGTTGATGGATTCGACGATGTTCTCGTTGAAGTCTTTCAGGCGCTCGTATTCGCTGACTTTTTGTTCGAGCGAGGCGTAGAGACGACCATTTTGGATGGCGATGCCGATGTATCCGGCGAGCGCTTCGAGCAACTCGACGTCTTCGCTGGAGAGGAAGTCGCCTTCTTTGGTTTTGCCGAGGCCAAGGAAGGCGATCGTCTTCTGCCGAGCGTGGCAGGGAATGTAGTAGTTGAGATCGAGGCGGGCGATTGCGTCCTGAGCGGGTCCATTCTCGCGGGGCAGTTGACGAGTGTTTTCGAAGAAGATGTGCCCGGCGGTATCTTCGATGCGCGGTTTGGCCAGGAATGAAAGATCGAGCCCGGTGACGTGGGCCAGGCCAAAGGATTTCGACAGTTCAAAGCGCGACGAATCGCTGTTGGCTAAGAAAATCGCGATGCGATCCACGAGCAAAGTGCGTGCCAGGCGATCGACCAGCGAGGACAACATTTTGTCCAGGTCTGTTTCCGAGCTGAGTTCGCGTCCGAATTCGATCAGGGTGCGGCGATAGTCGTAGCCGGTGCGGTAGAAAAACTTATCGAGCTTTTCCTGAATCCACCGGCGCACCGGATCAAACAGCAGCGCTGTAACGACGATGGCGACCATCAGGCCGTATGGTCCGGAGCTGGGCACTCGGGTGTGTACTAACTCCGCGATGGCGGCTACTCCGGCGAAATACGCGCCGACGATGGCCGCAGCGGCCAGTGTGTAGGCCATACCGCGCTTGAAAATGAGATCGACATCCATCAAGCGGTAGCGGAAGATGGCGTAGCCGAAGGTGAGCGGCAGCAGTCCGAGCGACAAGACCGACACCTTCATGGCGAGGGAAGGCATCACTCCGAAGAGATAGGGCAACACGTAGAAGAGCGTGAACGGGGTGATCGCGAGGATGGTGCCGCGCGTGATCCACTTGAGTTGCTGGCGCAGGATGGGGGTAGTCGCCTGGCGATAGTTGTTCCACAGAACGGCCGCTGCGGAAAAAAAGAACACGGTCAGATAGGCCCAGTGGATGCGATTCAGATTGAACAGCAGCGAAGAGCTGGCTTTCAAGAACTGTAGAGCCAGGATCTGAATGCCGAGAAGGATTGCGCCCGGCAGATAGAGCACCGGGATCGACCAGCGGTGCTTGCTGACGAACTCGCGCCGCTCGGGGAAGGTCAGGACGAAATGCAGGAAGAGGGCCGGCTGCAAGAGCCACGCCACTTCGTTGGCCCAGAGGACCATCCAGTCGAACGTGTTGAACTTGCCAGTGTAGTGCAGCGAGTAGAAGACGAACGAGACCAGGCAGAAGATGTAGAAATGGGTGGAGCCGACAGCCGTCCAGCGTCGCAGTAGAACGTAGAGGCCGATGCCGAGGTAGATGAGGGCAATCAAGCGCAGCCAGTCGTTCATGGAGCGCTCGGCCGGTACCAAGACAACTTCAACATCGAGCGGAACGTTGCCGCGAATGAGCGAGTAGGTAGCTTTTGACCAGACGCCAGAATAGTAGAGTTGGCGGGTGAGGGCGGCTGCGGTATCAACCGAGCGGCCGTTAACGCTCACTACTTCGTCGCCGCGGCGAACCCCGGCACGTTCAGCGGGGCCGTTGGTTTCGAGGCGGTCGGCCACCAAGTGGCTATTTTGCTCTGTCCACCAAGCACCGTCGTCGGGGATGGCGGATTGATGCTCAATTTTGTAGTTGAATCCGGCGAATAGCACGGCGGCCACTGTCAGAAGGGTCAGCAGTATGGCGGTAAACCGAGCCTCAAATTCGCGGTTCATGGGCTGGGACAGCTGTTTGGCGGCGGGGCCAGACACTCGTCGCCGATCTTGCTTAAGCAACTTCACTGCCACCTTGTCCTCGCACTTGGCGCTAGTAAGTCGCTACAGCACAGCGACTTCCATAATTATAAAGACGCTTTGGAATAGCGGCTATGAATTATGGAAGGTTGCTTCTTCTTTTTGGGATGTCTTGTTCTGCTCCGGAGATGGCTTCGAGGGGCTGAAAAGCCAGGCGGGAAGAAGGGTTTGGGAGCTAGGTTTGCTTGAGGGAGCGGAGCGGATTTTAGGAATGGCGTGCTTCTGAGATGCAGATGGATGACGTGCCCAAACCCTTAATTTGGTTTTGAGGGGTCCGGGAACCTTCCCCGTTTCCCGAACCCCTCACTTACTGGGCTCACCAGACTCGCTTAGGAGTGGTGAGCAAATCCCGCAAGTGAGTGTGATATTGCGCCTGATCCGCTGGAAGGTCCATGGAGGCGGAATGAAGCTATCTGAAGCAATCTGAAGAAATTTACGCGACCCCGCTTGACACGTTCGGCGCGGCAGAACAGAATTTCTTACCATCCCTTTGGCCGATCGAGAACCACCGTCGAGAAACGACAGGAGCAGTGCATTGCCGGATAAGAAAGTGCGATTCGACGATTTTGAGCTGGACTATGCCCGATTTCAGCTCAGCCGCAACGGGTGTCCGGTGCGGCTTGAAGGGCTTCCGCTGCAACTGCTGATGTTTATGGTCGAAAAGCGGGGGGAATTGGTGACCCGCGAGGAGATTTCCGGCGCGTTGTGGAGCAAGGACGTCTTTGTTGATGTCGAGCAGGGAATTAATACCGCGGTGCGAAAGATCCGGCGCGCGTTGGCCGATGATGCTGACGAACCGCGCTACCTTCAGACCGTGGTGGGCCGCGGCTACCGTTTTGTTGCGCCTAACGCCGAGGAAGTGGTCGCTGGCCAAGTGTCCGCCGACAAATTTGCCGTTTCTGGGGAGGAACTGGGGCGGGCGATCATGACCGCGGCGGGATTGGATCCGGAAAATCCGCGGGGGACGACTAAGGGACGGTCGGGGGAGTGAACTCTGGTCGGTAACGCGCTGACAGTGTGGCTAGTCTCTGATTTCTGACCGTTCTTGTCTTTCCTTTCTTGCCTTACTTGCCTTGGCTCGGTTCGTTCTACAATTCATTCATGTCTCGCCTGGAACAGATTTCTGATCTTGAGAAGCGCTTTCTCCTTCCTACTTACAATCGCTATCCGGTTGCCTTCGAGCGCGGCAAGGGTGTGTTTCTTTACGACTTTGAAGGCAAGAAGTATCTCGACTTCGTCGCCGGCTTGGGTGTCAATGCGCTGGGACATGCGCATCCTCGCATCGTGAAGGCGATCCGCGAGCAGGCGGCTCGGGTGATTCACCTTTCGAATCTCTACTACAACGAATATCAAGGGCAGCTTGCCGAACGTCTGTGCCGGCTTTCGGGGCTCGACCGTGCCTTCTTTTCGAACAGCGGCACAGAGGCAATGGAAGGCGCCATAAAGCTGGCGCGCCTCGCGGGACATCGAGCCGGCGGCGATGCGAAGTCGAACCTTGTGGCTTTGCAGGGGTCCTATCACGGGCGAACTTTTGGCGCGATGTCGCTCACCGGGCAGGAAAAATATCGCAAAGGCTTTGAGCCCATGCTCGAAGATGTGACGTTTGTCGAACAGAATAATCTGGAAGCTTTGCACGCGGCGGTTAACGCCAACACTTGCGCGATTGTTCTCGAACCGATTTTTGGCGAGGGCGGCATTCTGGAATGTTCAGAAGAATTCCTGCTGGCTTGCCGGACGCTTGCGGACCACCATCACGCGGCGCTGATTTTCGACGAGATCCAGTGCGGGCTGGGGCGCACGGGAAAGTTTTTTGCTTTCCAGAGTTTTGGTGTGGTTCCCGATATCGTGACCATCGCCAAGCCGATTGCCGCGGGTGTGCCGCTCGGCGCGTTCTTGTCGAAGGAAAATTTTGCTTCTGCGATTTCTCCTGGACAACATGGCACTACTTTTGGTGGAGGTCCGCTGGCTTGCCGCGTCGGGCTGGAGTATTTGGCGATCGTTGAGGAAGAGCGTTTGCTGGAAAACGTGATTAAGGTCGGCGGCTACTTGCGGAGTCAGCTAGAGGGACTGGTCGGCAAATACGCTGCGACTCGCGAAGTGCGCGGGCGTGGATTTATTCAGGGTCTGGTGCTGGAGATTCCGGCGCGTCCGCTGGTGGAGCAGGGGTTGGCGGAGGGAGTTCTGTTCAACGTGACCCAGGATACGGTGCTGCGGTTCTTACCTCCATTTTTGCTGGAAGAAAAGCATGTCGACAAAGGCATGCGGGTGCTGAAGAAATTGTTGGGGCGAAAGCGGAAGAAGGCCGCGTGAGATTTGTTATGTTTCGCGGCAAGAATACAGGTCACAAAAAATAGGGGAGCCACAATTCAGCTCCCCTTAGCTAGAGGCGATATCAATCAGTAAGAACCTGTCTGTGAGGAATTCGTTGCCCGCCGAAACGCAAAATCCTGCGAAAAACATCGCGACCGGAAGTGGAAGTGAAGCTGGAGATAGAAATCATTTCGATGCGCGAACTCGCGTCGAGGAGCATTGGCTTGAGCTCCCCGATGGACGAATGCGTTATCTGAAGGCCGGGTCGGGGTTTCCGCTAATTCTTGTTCACGGTTTGATGGGATATTCGTTTTCCTGGCGATTCACGATGCCCGTGCTCGCGGCTCATGCGACTGTCTATGCCGTCGACAATCTGGGGGCGGGGTTATCCACCGTGAATGAGGATATGGATTGCACCATGCGGGGGACGGCTGAGCGCCTGCTGCAATTTGCGGACGCGCTTGGTATCGGCGAGTTCGATCTGCTGGGGACGTCCCACGGGGGCGGTGTCGCGATCATGACGGCGGCGGTTTGTGCTGAACAGAGTACGGAACGAAATGACTCACGTTTGCGGCGGTTGGTGTTGGTCGCGCCGGTCAATCCGTGGTCGAAGCATGGCAAGTGGCTGGCTCCGTTTCTTGGCAGTCGTTTCGGTTCGATACTTTTTCGCAACACTATTCAGGAGTGGCGCGGGCTCGATGCTCTCTGGCTGCGCCGACTGTTTGGCGACGAGGCTAAGATTCCTCCTGATTCGCTGGAAGGCTATCGCATGCCGGTGCTCAAGAATAACGGCATGCTTCATGGATCGCGCATCGTGCGCAGTTGGACGGCGGATTTGGCGGAGCTGGAACGCGTGCTGCCTACGATTCGCGATTACCGCACGCTGTTGATGTGGGGCACTAAAGATCGAGCTGTCCCTTTTGAATCGGCGGAGGGGCTGCGGCGTAACTTTCGCGATGGACGTTTGGTTAAGTTCGATGGCGTCGGGCATTTGCCTTACGAAGAGGTGCCAGAGGAATTCAACCGCGCTTTGATAGATTTTTTGACTCATCCTTAGCTACAGTGCCCGGCGCGCCATATTCGTCAGTCGTTAACCGTTTCTCTCGATCTGCCATACTATTTCTTTCCGATGCATCACGAAATTTTTCAATCGCTGCGGTCGTTTGTTGCCGAATACGGCTACTGGGCCGTGGCTGTGGCGTTGCTGTGCGAGAACGCCGGCATTCCGGTTCCGGGCGAGTCGACGCTTTTGCTGGCGAGTTTCCTGGCGTCTTCGGAACATCGACTTCATCTGGGATGGATTATCGTGGTTGCGACCTTGGCGGCGACGCTTGGCGACAATCTCGGTTACGTCCTGGGGCATTATGGGGGACGTCCGCTGCTGGATCGCTATCAGCGAGTGCTCCGGATCAAGCCAGCCACTTTGCTGCGCGGCGAGGAGCTGTTCGAGCACTATGGCGCGGTTGCTGTTTTCCTGGCTCGCTTCGTAGTTGGCTTGCGAATTTTCGCTGGACCGTTGGCCGGCGTGTTGCGCATGCACTGGCGTGCATTCGCTTTTTATAATTTTCTGGGAGCATCGTTGTGGGTTACCACAATCGCGGGCGCCGGATATTTATTTGGACGGAATTGGCGCAGCCTGATCCACGTCATGCAGCGCTTCAATATCGTCGTGCTGGTCGCGGCGGTGATTCTAGGAGTCTACATCTGGCATAGGCGAAAGCGTTCCTTGAGCGCAACATCGAAGCCAGCATCCTAGTCCGGCCCGTAAGGGAAATTCGGTAGAGGATAAGAATTGAAAACAAATTTGTTGAGCGCACTTTTTGTTCCAATTTTTTGCGTTGCGGTTGCCATCCAGTCGATGGGCCAAAGTCCGGGCCAAAGTGCGGCCCAAAGTCCAGCCCAAAGTCCAGCCACGGCACCGCCGATTCCTGTTTTGCCGAGTTCGATATCTACGGCGTCCGCGCCGTCGCAGACAAAATCCTACGGACTGATCTCAGTTCCAGAAATTCTTCCCGGCATCCTGGCGGGATATTTGGGACGCGAGGAACTACCCAATAGTCTGGTCCTGGTTCCACCAGCGCCTGCGCCGGGAACTGCGGCGTTTGCTCTCGACGAAGAGGTGAGCCGGCAGGACCTTGCATTGATGGGGTCGCTGCGCTGGGAGTTAGCAAAGCTCGACGCGGACCTTACGTTTCCGGGAGCAGCGGGAACCTTTTCCTGTGCGATCGGCGTTCCGATTAGTGAGGCCGAGACGCCGCACCTCTATATGTTGTTGCGGCGATCGCTGACCGATGCCGGTCTTTCGACGAGCGCAGCCAAGGCTCAGTACAAGCGCAGCCGTCCGTTTGTGGAGAACCAGCAGTCCACTTGCACGCCAGATCAGGAGGCGAGGCTGGTGAAAGACGGCTCTTACCCTTCCGGACACGCGACCGCCGGATGGGCATGGGCGTTAATTCTCACGGAGATTGCTCCGGCGAAAGCGGACGCTGTTCTGGCGCGTGGGCGCGCATACGGCGAGAGCCGGCTAATCTGCAACGCGCATTGGCAAAGCGATGTGGCCGAAGGAAGGCTTATGGGAGCCAGCACGGTTGCGAGACTGCACGCAGATGCGGCGTTTCGTGACGATCTCGAAACGGCGAAAACAGAGTATGCGGTCGCGCTGGCCAAAGGTTTGAAACCCAGTCGCGATTGCGCAGCGGAAGCGGCTGCTCTGGCGATCCATCCCGCGGCAGACGCGAAGCCGGGCGTTCATTAGAACCGCCATCATTAAACGGCCGCCACTAAACGGCTGTCGTGAAACAGCCATCCGTTACGCGGTCTTCAATTATTTGGCTGGGCGCGTATTCATGCCGAAGTCGTGCTCGATGCGGCTATACCAGATTTCGTCGGCACTGCCGTACAGCTCCACCCACTCTTCGTCGGTCATAGTTTTGCGCCACTCGAGGAATGGAGCGGCATCAGGCCCCACCAAGTGGCGGAGTTGCCACGTTCCGTTGCCGGCAATCTCCAGAATTTTCTGCGCGACCAGAGACGGCGGGGCCGGGTTCTTCGAGCGAAGCCTGAAAAAGAGAAGCGAAACGGGCCTGCTGTGGATACGGGGAAGCCATGGATGCATCTCCGATGCGTCGCGCCATGGCAGTATCGATAATGCCCGGTTCGACGATCAATACTCGGACACCGAATGTTTTCAACTCGCCCGCCAAGGCTTCACTCATGGCTTCCAGCGCCCACTTTGAAGCGGCATAGGACGCCAGCGGAGGACTGGTAATACGTCCGGCGACCGAACTCACATTGATGATGCAACCGCTGCGGCGCTGCCTCATATGCGGCGCGACAGCCTGCACGCAGCGGATGACGCCGAAATAATTCGTCTCCATGACGGCGCGGAAGTCAGCGAGGGGGAGTTCCTCCACTGAGCCGGAGCGTTCGACGCCTGCGTTGTTGACGAGGACGTCGATGGGCCCGTGGTCTTTGTAGATCGACGCGATGGCGTGACTCACGGACTCATCGGAGTCCACGTCCATGGCCGAGACCGCAAGGGCCAGTTTTTCTTTGGCCGCCGTCTGCGCCAGTGCGGGCGACTGTGCCGGATTGCGCATCGTGGCGTAGACGGTATATCCCGCGCGCCCGAAAGCCAGAGCTGCCTCCAACCCGATTCCTTTGCTTGTTCCTGTGATTAGTACTGACGCCATTTGCTGGCTCCTTGGAAGTTTGCCCTCGATCTTATCGTAGATGCCGACTCGTAGCCGCCGATGCACACGAAGCAATTCAAAAGCGAGACGACAGTCGCGAGATGTTGCCGCGGTTACAACCTCCGGTGCTTGTACTCGAACAGGCCGGGGCCTAAAATGAGCCGTCGTGTTTGGAGGAGAGATGGTTCCGCGTCGAATCGTTTTTGCGCTGGTTGCTGTTGCAGGTTGTGGCCTGTTGTTGGGAGCTGGTCAAGAAAATACGAATACATCGAAGGATGCCGCGAGCAATTCCGCCGCGGCCAAGGAATCTCCGAAAGAAGTCACTTTCAACCGCGACGTCGCGCCGATTCTCTACAAGAACTGCGTAGTTTGCCATCGCGCCAACGACATCGCTCCCATGTCGCTGATGACTTTCAAAGACGCCCGTCCCTGGGCGCGGATGATTCGCGAGGCGGTCGTGCAACGCAAAATGCCGCCCTGGCATGCTGATCCCAAAGTTGGCGATTTCATGAACGATCCGCGCCTAAGCGATGCGGATATCGCGACCATTGACGCCTGGGCACGAACCGGCGCCAAAGAAGGCGACGCGAAAGATCTGCCTCCCGCTCCGGTGTTTGCCGAAAGCTGGCACATCAAGCCCGACATGGTGTTCACCATCCCAGAATTTACGGTGCAGGGTGCGAATCAGGATGACTACGAATACGTCTATGTTCCTACCAACTTTACGGAAGACAAATGGATACAAGCCGCTGAAGTGATGCCAGGTGACCGGCGGGTGGTGCATCACGCCACCGTCTCGGTGATCACGGCTGACAAGGTCGCGAAGGAACAGGCAGAGCACGGCAAGGCCGATGCCGGAGTCGACAAGTACCACTACCGCACCGGCAAAGTCTTACACATGAGGACGGATGCGCCGGTGATCGACGACGGGTGCGCGTCTCCGTATGGCGGGGGAGTTCCGGGGATGGATTCGGGGATGATCAACCTCGTACCGGGGATCTATCTGCCCGGGCATTTGGCAGAGACTCGGCCTGCGGGCTACGCGCTGCGAATTCCAGCGGGCGCCTACTTGCAATATCAGATTCATTACAGCAACCGCACTGGCGAGGATGTGAAAGATCGAACCAGCATCGGACTGGTGTTCGCCAAAGAGCCAGTGAAGCACGAGATTGCACAGTATGAAATCTGGAACGACATGTTCCTGATTCCACCAAATGATGACAATCACAAAGTGACCTCGTGCTACACCTTGCCGAAAGATGTGACGGTGCTAGCGTATACGGCGCACATGCACTTTCGCGGCAAGAGCATGATGACCGAGGCGATTTATCCCGATGGCCATCATGAAGTGATTTTGAATATTCCGAACTACGACTTCCGCTGGCAGGAGACTTACTTCTTGAAACACCAGTACCTGCTGCCCAAAGGGACCAAGCTGGTGACGACTGCGTATTTCGACAATTCGATGAACAATCCGCAGAATCCCGACCCTTCCAAGGCGATTCGCTGGGGCGAACCGAGCGATGAAGAAATGATGGGATTCTGGCTGCAATTTGCGGATCCTGCACTGGTAAACGACAAGTCGGCGGTTGCGCAGAAATGACGGGCGCTTCGCAGCAGATCTGACGCTGTCTTTGGCCGCGGCAATAAGGAGCGCCGTGATTTATGGAAATCACTCGACGCGATTTTGTGGTCACGGCGGCTGCAGCGGCGTGCGCTCCCGTATTTTTGGGCGCGACGGATAAGGCTGGTAGCAAGGTTCCCATCCTGGGGCAGGGGGAGCATCGATACGAAGCGATTCATGATTGGGGCGAATTGCCGCGGACCATTAAATACGGCAACACGCACGGCGTTTGCGAGGATTCGCAGGGCAACATTTACGTCCATCACACGGTGAACGCGACGAGCGACAGCGCGGACACGATGGTGGTGTTCGATGCTAACGGGAAGTTTGTTCGGTCGTGGGGACGCCAATTCAAGGGCGGAGCGCATGGTCTGACCATCCGCAAAGAGGGAAGTGAAGAGTTTCTCTACCTTTGCGATTTTTCGCACGGCATGGTCACGAAACGAACCTTGAAGGGCGAAGAAGTGTTCACCCTCGGCTATCCGGTGGAATCGGAAGCGTACAAGCCTAAAGACCGCGCGTCGGCGGTCGTCTATCGACCAACCAACGTGGCCATCGCTCCGAACGGCGACATTTACGTTGGGGATGGATACGGATCGAGCTTCATCAACCAGTACAACCAGAAAGCCGAATTCATTCGTACCTTTGGCGGATTGGGAAAAGGCGATGACCAGGTGGATTGTCCGCACGGCCTGTGGGTGGATACGCGCGGAGAAACTCCGCTGCTGGTGGTGACCGATCGAGGCAACAGCCGGTTGCAGCGGTTTACGCTCGAGGGAAAGCATGTTGATTCGATTGTGGGCACGTCGAAAATGCCGTGCTTTCTGGATGAGCACGATGGAGACGTGGTCATCGCGGATCTCTTGAGCAAGGTTATCGTTCTCGACCGTAAGAACAACGTGGTCGCAAGCCTCGGTGAATCTGAATATTCAAAAGAAGACTGGAGCGTGGTTCGAAATCAGGCTCCTGGGACATTTGTGGCTGGACGTTTTGTCTGCCCTCATGGAGCGTGCTTTGATCACGCGGGTAACATCTTCGTTGTGGAGTGGGTGGAATCAGGACGGGTCACTAAGCTGCGTAAAGTGTGAGCGGCTGAAGATTCAGATCGCACACCTTCGACCACCAAGGGCACCAAGGTGCACGAAGGAAATCCATGAGGCGCAAACTTGGTGATCGTTCGTGCCCTTCGTGGTGTGCGCTCGTTGCCGCTTTCTTCTTATGGCGGACCTATAGCCGACCACTCCTCATTTCTTCCATCACTTCTGCTGACTCCATCCTCGTTTCTGCGGTTTCTTCGGTCACTTTCCCTCTGGTGCCTGTCGTCATATGCTGGGATCAGCACAGTTTCGCCCGCCATAAGAATTGCGAATTATGAGTCTTTCCGCCGTCTCTAACCCGCACCCCGCGGACAACCCGACTTCGACGCGATTTTCGCGGCTCGGACTCTCGCAGATCTGGGTGCGATTCCTGATGGCCCTGGTCGGGCTCATATTGGCTTTCGGCGCGGCGTTGTTTTCTACAGTATCGCGCGAGGCGGGCAGCGTTTGGGGGACGGTTGTTTTGGCTTCAGTGGCGCTGTTGCTCGCTACATTCGTTGGCCTGACTACCGTGCCTTACCTGGCGCGGCGGGTGGTTGCCAGCCGGGTCCGCGAGGCCATGGATTACGACGTGACTCGCGCCGGGATGATCTACATTCTGATCAGCGTGGTGATTGGGATCGCAGCCATCAATACGGGAAACAACCTGCTCTACGTAGTCGTGGCGGCGCTGCTTTCAGCGATTTTAGTTTCAGGGGTAGCTTCAGCGCTGGTGCTCCGCAGCCTGCAGCTGGATGTTCATCTGCCGGAACATGTCTTTGCGCAGAGACCGATGCTGGCCCGTCTGCTGCTGCGTAATGCCAGCTCATGGCTGCCATCGTTCTCCGTGAGAGTGGTTCCGGCCAAGCGACAAAAGAAAGAGCGCTGGGGGTGGGAGGCGGCGACTTTTGGCTGGCCGCGGAACCGCGCTCCGCAGAATCAGTGGATACGGCTGCCTGACCGCCGGTGGCGGCGTTTGCAGCAGGAAGAGGAAAAACCGATCCTGAAAGAGTCGGTCTATTTTCCTTTTCTGGACGCTGGGCAGGAATTGCGTGCCGATCTGGAAATCACGTTCCCGTTACGAGGCCGGTTCAGCGAAAGGAACTTTGGCGTGGCCACTCGGTTTCCTTTTGCTTTCCTGACGAAGACGCGGCGCATTAATCTGGCTCGCGAAGTGATTGTCTATCCGCGGGTGGAGTCGACCGATCAGTTTCTCGAAGTTCTCCCGATGGTAACGGGCGAGTTTGAAACTTTTGTGCGCGGACGGGGCAACGATCTTTATCTCATTCGCGAATACATGCCTGACGACTCCGCTCGACACGTCGACTGGAAGGCGACGGCTCGTACCGGAGCGCTCAAGGTGCGCGAATTCAGCCGCGAAGATGAGCGCAAGTTGCGCATCGTGTTCGATAATCCGGCGCCCGGCGTATTGCCAGTGGAAACTTACGAACGTGCGGTTGGCCTGGCGGCATCGCTCGGATGGCATTTTCATCATGAGGATGTAGAGGTTTCGTTTGTGGCTCCGGGATTGGAGCCGACGGTAGACGTATTTGCCTTCCTGCGTTATCTGGCGCTGGTTGAGCCCCAGGAAGCTACCCCAGTGTTTGAGCGTCTGCGCGCCAGCGACGACTATAACGTGATCGTCAGTGCCCGCGGCAGGGATGGGATTCCCGCTGGCTTGGCGGGACGCTCGTATCTTATCTGTCTGGACGTTGCTCCGGGCGCGGGCCGTCGCGTTTAGACGAGGCTCGGCCGCCGCTAGGGTAATGATTACTCCACATGAAGGGTAATGGTTACTAAGGTTACCTTGGTAGGTTGACCCGGTGGGGCATCCTGCATGAGGATGTGGTGGAGGGTCCAGGTCGCCGGCAAACTTGCTTTACCGCCGGACCGCCTGATACCACATGAACTTACACAGCCACGCCGTCTTTCTTTATCTATGGTGCGCGCAACCGATTCTGCAATCGGTGGTGGCGGTGATCCTGTGGCGTCGTAAGCTGCATAAGCAATTTCCCGTTTTCTTTGTTTTTCTGCTGGCGCAGGTGGCGAATTTCGCCGTCATTGCCCCGCTTTGGCTCACCGGGAAATACAGCGTCTATTTTGGGATTTTCTGGCTGGGTGAGGCGGTTAACGCGATTCTCGGCTTCAGGGTCATCCACGAGATTTTCGTCGACGTATTCCGGCCTTATCACACACTCAAAGACCTGGGTACTCTACTGTTCAAATGGGCCGGGGTAGTGATGCTCCTGGTCTCTGTGGTGGTTGCGTTTTCGAACTCTTATGATCAGAGTCCGATGGTGCATGCTGTGACTACGCTGCAGCGCTCGGTCCGCATCGTACAGTTTGGACTTATCCTCTTCTTACTTTTGTTTTCGCGTTTCCTGGGAGTCTCTCGAAAGCAGATCAGTTTCGGTATTTCTCTTGGCTTCGGACTCCTGGCGGGTGTGGAACTTCTGCTGATGGCCTTGAACTCGGGAGGTTTTGTTAAGCAGACGAACTTAAATCTGATCAACATGTTGACGTATCTGGTGGCGGTTTGCGTCTGGATCGGTTATTCGTTGTCGCGCAAAGCAGTTCGCGAAGCCGCAGTCAACCATTTACAGACGCAGCGCTGGGAGCAGAGTTTGGCAGACCTGCAGCACACGGTGCCTTCCGATTCGTTGATTCCGATGTTCGAAGGTATGGTCGAGCGCGCGTTCTCGCGAAGTTCGAGTTTGGAGAATGCGGAAGATATACCGTTTGATCGTCCGGCGATTCCTGGTAGAGCTAGCTCTGCCGCGGCGGGCTCGAAGTCGCGGCCCTGAGGGTGGAGTTCGGCGCAACCTCAGATATGTGACCTGATGCAGAGCTCAGCTAATCCAACTTAGCTTTTAAGACCCTGATTTTTGGCAAGTAAGGGAATTTGTAAAATCGTGTCAAGAAGAATTTTCGGTAAGCGTTTACATCCTCTCCAAGAGCCTTCGCCAAACCGTCTTCATCCCAGCCCTCGGTTAGGAAAGCGGCATAAATACTCTTCAAAACGCCTGCCGGAAGGCCCTGCTATATTTCGGCGTCTTCGGCACGTTGCCGCATAGTTTTACACCCTCGAATAACCTCCAATGAATCACAAAGTTGCAAGGGTGTGTATAATCCTCCACGCTGGAGGTCGGCACTAAGACGCCAGCCTCCGGCAGACCCTAAGGAGAAAGTAAAAAATGAAACGTTCGCTCAGGGCGTTACTGCTGTTGGTAGGTCTGGTGGGTACATTGGCGTATGCGGCCGCTCCGTCGTTCAGCGGACCGATGCCCCTGTGTCCTCCCACTCACCCGCTATGCGACGCGTTATAGTTGCATGGCTTGTGTAACACAATTAAGAACCTGAAGTAAGGATAGGCAACACGAAGCAATCTTCCGGGCCGACCCTCAGTGGTCGGCCTCTTTTTTCCAGGGTCAAGTTTCGCGGGATTGGGCTTGCCTGTGATGTCGGTTGGGTTCTCGGCACCGTGGTTCCTGGATCGGATTCGGCGTTCGCCGTCGACGATGTGGATGCCGACAGGCAAGTCTTCCAACACGTGGCGAAATAGCTTCGGATTATCGAGAGGATTCGAAAGCATGGATACGCCGCCTTCTGGATTGATCGGCAGTCGGGGCGGGAAACTTCCGGGGCTGCTCGGGCGAGACGTAAGCTAACTGCTCAGGCTCTCATGCGGCTGGGCGAGCGGTTAATCGAAGGGCGCGAGCCATTTCATCGGCGTCGAAGATTGGAGGCTGGCAGGTGAACTCCGAGCACACGACAGCGAATGACCGCTTCGCATGCAGAGCGGGCAGATTCGGAATGGTCTCCGCCAACGCTGGGGGCAGGTTCTGCGGCACGGCCTTGTCGGCGTCAATGCGGAGTACGGCTGTATTCAGAGCAAGCGGGTGCACCGCCGCTCGATACAAGGCGGCGGCTATGTCGTCGTTGCCGATGATGACGATCTGCGAATGCGGCTGGAGGAATCGAGAGACACCCAGACCGTACGTTGCCGCAAACATTCCGTGCTGCCCCGCGACCTTGGCATAGATTTCCAAGGTCTGCTTGGCCTTGTCGCAATAAGAAGAGTCGTTGGTGTATCCATACAGGCGCAGCAACGCGATGACCGCAGCGGAATTTCCGGCTGGAGTGGGAGAGTCCTGAAACGGTTTACGGCGCGTGCCGAGTATTCCCAAAGCCGACCTTTCGGTTGCAGTGGGAGTATCAAAGAATCCGCCATCTTCGGTGTCGAAGAAGGACGCTACCATCGCGTCGGCGATCGATTTGGCAAAACGGAAATAGCTGATGTCGGAGGTTGCCTCGTAGGCGTCGAGGCACGCAATCACCGTGAAGGCGTAGTCGTCGAGCACGCCGGAAGTGTCGCGCCGCTCGGCCTTGGGATCGGAGTAGGTGATCACGTGTTTCATCCCACGCTCAGCGTTCCAGCCTTGGGAAATTAGACGATCAAGCGAGCGCAGCGCGAACTGGCGAGCGTGCGCCAGGTCAAGCACTCGGGCGGCGTCTAGATAGGCCGACACGCACATCGCATTCCAAGCGGCGTAGACCGTCTTGTCGACGTACGGCGTTGGGCGCAGCAAACGCGCCGCGTACATTTTCTTCTGAGCTGTTTTCAGAAGCTTTTGCACTTGATCTTCAGGAAGATGCAGTTGCTGCGAAATGTTTTTGATCGAGATTGCCTCTGGCGCGGCGAGGTGCAAAACATTCTTTGCCGGGTTGTGGTGCATGTCTCCCACTTCGTGAATGTTGTAGTAAGGCTCGGCCACGGCCGCTTCGTCCGCGGTTACTGCAGCTTTCGTTTCCGCCAATGTCCAGGTGAAATAATCGCCATCGTCATCCATGGAGTAATCGGCGTCTTGCGACGCGTAGAAGCCTCCATGGGCGCGGTCGCTTAGCCATTCGTCCATCCAGCGAATCATGTCGCGGGCTACCCCGGCAAAGAATTCGTCCCCGGTTGCCTGATAGGCGTGAACATAGTTTTTCAACAACTCTGAGTTGTCGTAACTCATCTTCTCGAAATGTGGAACGATCCAGCGTTCGTCGACCGAGTAACGATGGAATCCGCCGGCTAGCTGGTCGTAGACGCCGCCGCGCGCCATTTTCTCCAGGGTATGCCCGAAGACGGTACGCAGTTCCTCTTTTTCGTCTTTATCTTTATCTTTATCTTTGCCTTTATTTTGCTGCGAGTCGGCGCGGACGTATTGATCCATGACCAGATCGAGGGCGGCAGGATGCGGAAATTTTGGAGCATGTCCAAATCCTCCGTTTACGGTGTCGAACATTTTGTTCGCCGATTCCAGAATGGCGTCGATGATGCTGGCAGATATTTTGCCGCCGGGCGAATAGGACTCGGAGCGTGCAATCGCGCTTTCGACGAGTTGAGCCTGCTCCATCACATCACCGTTCTTCTCGCGATAGGCCGCGGCAATCGAAAGCAGGACGCGCTTGAAACTCGGCCGTCCGTAGGAGTCGGACGGAGGAAAATAGGTGCCGCCATAGAACGGCTTGCCATCGGGTGTAAGAAACGCGGTGAGGGGCCATCCTCCCTGGCCGGTTAGCGACGAAACGGCCAACTGGTAGCGACTGTCGATGTCCGGACGCTCGTCGCGATCTACCTTCACAGCAATGTAGTTGTCGTTAACGATCGCGGCTACTTCGGGATCGTCGTAAGATTCGCGATCCATGACATGACACCAGTGACACCAGACGGCACCGATATCCAAAAGAATAGGCTTGTTTGCTGCGCGGGCGGCGGACAAGGCTTCCTCGCCGAACTCGTGCCATTGGATGGGCTGATGCATCGCGGACCGCAAGTAGGAGGATGAGGCGCGGGCCAGGGCGTTGAGGGCGGGGGGTGTCATCACTTGAGTCTATCGGATCTCTGTGGTCAGCCTTTTCGCCATTGAAAAATAGATCTCCACCGCTTCTTCGAGCTGTTTCTTCTCGATGAATTCGCCGGGTGTGTGTGCTACGTGAATAGAACCGGGGCCCAGCAGCAACGGTTCGCCCCAGTTGGGAAGAGATGGGATATCGGTGGTGAAAGCCGCTACCATCGTCGGCAAGTCGTCGAGCGTTCGTAACCGTAGAAACGGAGTTTCACGCGCGAAATGAACCTCGGCCAAGGTCGCCGACAACGTCGGTGATTTCGCGGCGCAGGGAGTCGGTCGGGCCGATCAGGCGATAGAAGAGGTCGGCTTTCGCGAAATCGGAAATCACGTTGGGAGCGCGTCCGCCTTGAATCCAGCCGACGTTTTTTGTGCAGGCTCCTGTCTCTGGATCTTCGGGCAATTTTATCTGGTGCAAGCGGTGTAACGATTCCACAAGTTTATCGATGGCCGACTCGCCCAATTCCGGATAGGCAGAATGCGCCATTTTCCCGCGCGCCACCACTTCGACATGCAACGATCCTTTGCTGGCCAGCGCCAGTCTGTTCTCGGTTGGTTCGCCGTTGATCATGAAGCGCGCGCCGATGGGGTGCTGGTTGGCCAACTTTGCACCGATCGAGTCCCGTTCCTCGCCGACAAGAAAGAGCAGCCCGACGAAGGTGCCGACCTCGCGAAGTTTTTCCGCGGCCAGGATTTGCGAGGCGATGATGCCTTTTGCGTCGCAGGCTCCGCGCCCGTAAATGCGACTTTCGTCTTCAGACGATGGGATGAACGGGGGCACGGTGTCCATGTGAGTAGAAAAAACAACTTGAGGACGATCATGCTCCGGCCAGTTGGCCAGCACATTCGCTCGGGTACCTGCGACTGGCATTGTGCGGGCTTCCCATCCACGCCGCTGCAACTCGTCGCAGAGAAATTCCCCTACAGCGGTTTCATTCGGAGTTATGGATTCGATATCGATCAGACGGCGGGTGAGGGTGAACAGGTCCATGCAGGAAAAGATTAACAGCGGATCATTCTTACTGCACTCGCTGCCGCGCCGATGAACGCCGCGCTCACTTGTTGTACTCTGAACCGGTGAGTTCCGAAGCGTCCAGCATACGATCGTTCTTTCTGGCCGGTGCCGCGGGACGGCTGGAAGCCTTGCTGAACGCGGGGTCACCCACTGCGACCCACGCGGCCATAGTCTGCCATCCACATCCGCTATTTGGCGGGACTTTACACAACAAGGTGGTTTTTCACGCCATGAAAGCGCTCAACAGTTTCGGATTTCCGGTGCTTCGCTTCAATTTTCGGGGCACGGGCCTTAGCGAGGGCGAACACGCGAAGGGTGTCGGTGAAATTGAGGACGTGCGGGTTGGCCTCGACTGGCTGGAGCGTGAATTCGAGTTGCCGGTGATTTTTGCCGGTTTTTCTTTTGGCGCGGCGGTCGGGCTGCGCGCCGCCTATGACGATCCGCGCGTGACGGCGCTGATTGGCTTGGGTGTACCTGCGGTTCCGATCGAGGATCGCATCTACGATTTCGAATTTCTACGTGACAGCGCCAAACCTAAACTCTTCGTGAGTGGTTCGCGGGATCAGTTTGGTCCAGCAGGAAAACTTGAAGCACTTATTGCCACGGTCGCCGAACCGAAGAAGTTGGTCCGCATTGAAGCGGGAGACCACTTTTTTGAAGGGCGTCTGCGCGAGATGCGAGAGACGATCGAGGCGTGGGTGGGCGAGCTGGTTGACCATCGTTGAGATCGTTTCTCGCCGCTAACTTGTTTCGATTGCGGGCGACGCGCTGCAAGTAGCGTCTCTACCGAGCGTTCGTTTTGCGGGCCACTCGCATCAGACGGCCCTTCTCTATAATCTTGCTGCATGACGGAGATTTCTTCGCAACGCATGGAGCAATTCGCTCGCATGCGCGAAACGGCTCGCGGGATTTTCGACTCCGCGTTGAAGAATGCATCCATTGAAAATGCTTTCGCACGCAATGTACATTGCGAGCGGCGGGTGCTGCGGATCGGAGACGATCTGCACGATCTCGATACTTACAATCGCATCTTTGTTGTATCGATCGGGAAGGCTGCGCACACCATGGCGGCTGCTCTCGAAGCCCAATGCGGAAGCAGCTTTGAGGGCATCGTTGCGTCTTCGGTCGACGTCTCGAAACAGCGACCGCCAAGCCAAATCCGCGGTTTCCGCTATTTCCACGGCGGCCATCCGACTCCTACTGAAGAATCGGTTCGAGCCGCGGACGCAATTCTAAAATCGCTGAGGGCGCTCGATTCCGCATCACTCGCGATCTTCATGATCTCGGGCGGTGGGTCGTCGATTGTCGAGAGACCAGCGGCTGACGAAATTTCCTTGCCCGATCTGATTGCCACTTATCGGATGCTCGTCCATTCCGGCGCGCCCATTGCGGAGATAAACGCCATACGCAAACATCTTTCTGCGATTAAGGGAGGGCGAATGGCTCAAGCCGCTTATCCCGCTCAGCAGGTATCGATTCTCGTCTCTGATGTGCCGGACGACACGCCTGACGCGCTTGCTTCGGGTCCTACGATGCCTGATTCAACTTCGGTGCATGACTGCGAGCGCATCGCCGAAAAGTACAAGCTTGCGGAACAGTTCCCGAAATCAGTTGCCGACCTTTTTGGTCAACATGCGCTCGATGAAACGCCCAAATCCGATGATCCCGCTTTTGTGCGTGCGCGATGGTGGACGGTGCTCTCCAATAAGGTGGCGATTGACGAGGCTGCGGCTGCCGCGACGCGCGCGGGTTTTGCGGTCGAAGTGGATAATTCATGCGACGACTGGCCTTACGATGACGCCGCTGAATATCTGGTCAATCGGCTTCGCGATCTGCGAAGTAAGGTTTCGCGCGTGTGCCTTATTTCGGGCGGGGAAGTGACGGTAACGGTGCGCAACGGCGGCGTTGGCGGACGCAATCAGCAATTCGCTCTCGCCTGCGCTCAGCGAATCGCGGGATTGGACATCACAGTGCTCAGTGCGGGCACCGACGGAATCGACGGCAATAGTCCGGCGGCGGGAGGCGTGGTCGACGGCAGCACGGTCGATCGCGCTAACGGTCCCGCAGCGGTACGGGATGGCCTGGCAAAGTTTAATGGCTTATCCTTTATTCGACGAGCTGGGCGACGCCGTTATTACCGGACCGACGGGGAATAATCTTCGCGACCTGCGTATACTGCTGGCGTACTGACGTGCCGGCGAAGTCTACGATAGGGAGTATCGCCTAATGTTCGCCCCGATGATCGGGGCCCTCCTTCTGACGCAGGACCTCCACAGCCAGGGTCAAACGAGGCGAATAATCAAGATTCGCCGGTACCGTTCGTGGGCAGTGGTACATGGACTTCCGGAGCCGTAAATTCGTGTAAATATCTCCTGTCCCGGCAGCGTGGGCCTCTCAGCCTGCATCCAATGTGGTTAAACCAATACTGCTTTTGGAGGTTAGATTGAGACAGACATTACGTATCGCCGTCCTTTTGTGTTTTGGCTGCGCTGCATTTGTGGCGGGTTCGACCTTTGCGCAGGCGCAGAAAGTTGACATCGCTTTCGGCGTCAGCACAATAGAAGCTCCCTCGGCTAATTCCTCGGGACCGTCACTTACAGGTGGCACTTATCCGGGATTCAGCGGCGATGTGCTCTTCTGGCACAATTTCGGCGTGGGTGGCGAAGTCTACTGGAGAGCGACCCAAAGCGAATATCCGGGCCTGATCCCGACTCCTTATCGTCCCGTGTTTTTGGACTTCAATGGAGTGTATGCGCCTAAACTTGCCAGCCACGTTTACCTGGAACTCGTTGCCGGCATCGGCGCAGTGGACACGCGCATCTATTGCTCGCAATGCGGCAACGGTTACAACACGAACTACGACAGCGACAAACATTTCATGGGCGATTTTGGAGCGGGGCTCAAGATCTATCCGAAGGGCGGCTTTTTCATTCGTCCCGAGGCGAAAATCTATCTCGTATCCAACAACCAGTTGTTCAGTTCGTCTTACGCTACGCGGGTAGGGGCTTCCATCGGTTACACCTTTGGCGGACACCACTAACCCTCGAGCCTCGCAGGTAGCGACGTGAAGAACCCTCCTGTCCAGTGAAAGCGCAGGAGGGTTTTCGCTTTCGGGTTTCCGCTCACCCAGGCGAACTTTCTGATCTAAGCGTCCGGCTGATGTAAATTCATTGTCCGCCGCCCCAGCCGAGTGGCCTGCTTCGCCTATCCCGCATTATGATAGACACATGGGCTTCGGCTACTCAGGCGAGATGATTTTCATATTCTTTCTGGCGCTGATCCTTTTCGGCCCGAAGAAAATGCCGGAGATCGGACGTACGGTTGCTCGTTTTCTAGGCGAGTTCAGGCGTGCTTCGAACGAATTTCGCTCGCAGATCGAATCTGAAATCAATTCTCTGGATAGCGGTAAGCCAGCCCAAGTGCAGCCCATGTTGCCCTCACTGCAGGAGCCGCTGGGATCGCTGGCCAGCCGCATATTGAATCCGCCTTCGCCGGAAAAGATGGAAGCCGCAGAGAATGCGGCGGCGGGAGAGACAGCCGGTACGAACGCTGGCGTTGCTGAGACAGTTCCTGCTTCTCCGGTTGCTTCGAAAGTTGCGCCCGATGCCTGAACTGGCTGCTTCGTCGTCCGCGAATATCTCTGATAAAGAACAAATGCCGACCATGGGCTTCCTCGATCATCTCGAGGAATTGCGCAAGCGGCTGGTCTATTCCATCATCGCAGTCGCTGCCGGCTTCTTTGTCTGCTGGGGATTTGCGCGGAATATCTACGAAGTGATTCAACGGCCTGTGATCGAGGCGCTCGCGCGTAACGGCCTAACGGCGAAACTCGTTTTCCTGAATCCGACCGATCCTTTCAATTTGTATTTGAAAGTTGCGGGCATGGCTGGATTATTCGTTTCTTCGCCCTTCGTGCTCTACCAGATCTGGTGTTTTATTTCGCCGGGTCTCTATCGGAACGAGAAGCGCTACGTCTGGCCGTTCATGTTCTCGACGGTGGCTCTGTTCATCTCCGGCGGATACTTCGGTTACAAGATCGTTTTGCCCCAGGCACTGGTATTCCTGATCGGCTTTGGAAAAGATTTCCAACCGATGATCACGGTTACGGAATACAGTTCGCTATTTCTTTCCATTATTGTTGGCCTGGGCGTGGTTTTCGAAATGCCGATCGTGATATTTTTTCTGGCGCTGATGGGCATTGTGAGCGCGGGCTGGATGTGGCGCAACATTCGTTACGCGATTCTTGGGATTTTCATTGTCGCAGCCATCATCACGCCGACCCCCGACATCATGAATATGTGCATCTTTGCCGCGCCCATGCTCGCTTTGTATTTCCTCAGCATCGGCATCGCCTGGATGGTGCATCCTTCACAGCGCAAGGCGCGAGCTGAGAAAAACTCTTAACCACCGAAGGCACACAGGAAAACCATGAAGCGACGTGCATTGACTTGTCTGGTTTTAATCGGACTTATGAGCGCCGGACTTACAAGCACCGTGGCCTGCAACAAGGGGGCCTCAGCCAAGCCAGCTGTTGCCGCAGCCACGGAGACCAACGCGCCCGCCGCGGAGCCCGCCGCGTTGACGTCCGCTCCGGCGCAACCCCTGTCTCCGGATGGCGCGCCTCTACCCCACATCGACGCCGCGCGCGCTTTCGAATACACCCGGGAGGTTACCGCTTTCGGCCCGCGTTATATGGGGAACGAGAATCATAAAAAACTGGAGCACTACATTCTCGACCACCTCAAAGGCGACGATGTCGAAGACGATGTGTTTATCGCGGATACCGTGGAAGGGAAGTTTCCCGTCCGCAACATCATTGCGAAGTTTCCTGGCACAAAGGACGGAATCATCGTCATCCTGGGCCACTATGACACCAATTATCCGTTGCGCGATACGGGATACGTTGGCGCAAACGATGGCGGTTCTTCCACCGCGATTTTGCTCGAATTTGCCAACCAGCTCAGGGGCGGTTCGACGACGAAAAAACGTGATGGATACAGCGTCTGGCTGGTCTGGACCGACGGTGAGGAAGCGGTTAAGACCTGGTCAGATACAGATAGCGTTTACGGCGCGCGCCATCTCGCCGAAAAATGGGAGAAGGACGGCACGCTGAAGAAAATCAAAGCCCTGATGGTCATGGACATGATCGCCGACGCCGACCTCGATATTATTCGCGTCACCAACGGCGCTCCCTGGCTGCTGGATCTGATTTATTCTGCCGCCGAGCGTCTTGGCTACCAGTCGCACTTCTATACGCTTCAGGGACCCATCGAAGACGATCACGTTCCATTCGTAAAGCGTGGCGTGCCCAGCGCAGATGTCATCGACCTCGATTACGGTTATCAGAACGTCTTCCATCACACTCCCCAAGACACTATGGATAAGCTGAGCCCAAAGAGCCTTCAAATCGTGGGCGATACGACGCTTGAGGCCATTCGAATGCTGGACCAGCGCCAGTAAGCGGCGGCCGCCGGGAGGCTCCGGGGAGATTTCACTTGATCTATATAATGTCTATCGATATAGTTGTGATTAGCAGGCTCGCATCCTCCTGGTGCGTTCTTGTTCACCAAATGAGCCTCGGTTGCGGTCGGGGGATTGCAACCGAGGCTAGTTTTTCGCTTGCGGGGAAAACGCTGTAGCCTTAACCGGTATGACTTTTGCTACCATATTGGCAGCGCCCGTGTGGCGACTCTAATCGGCCGCGACGGCCGTGAGTGTTTTCGAGGATTCC
Source organism: uncultured Acidobacteriaceae bacterium (assembly GCA_963807725.1). GTDB lineage: Bacteria > Acidobacteriota > Terriglobia > Terriglobales > Acidobacteriaceae > Acidiflorens. The sequence goes on along the minus strand of CAWECL010000004.1, from coordinate 54,303 downwards.
CGCTTGTTCCAACGTGTATTTCCGGCGATTTTTGTCTTTGCATCGGTGCTGGCTGTGTCGGTAGTTCTATCGAGCGCGCAGGCGCCTACAACTCCGGGCAAGCCGCTTCCTCCAGGACCGATGGCGGCCAAAGTAAAAGGGGCCTGCACCACGTGCCATAACGTCAGCCGAATTACAGAGCAGCACTTGAGCCGTCCGCGATGGTCCGACGAGTTGGACAAAATGGAAGGGCTGGGCGCGGTGATTGCCGATGCGGATCGAGCGCCGATGTTGGATTATTTGACCGCCAACTTTGGTCCCGAAAAAGGCGAGGCAAAACCGCAGCCGAAGAAGTCCGACTAGGCGAAACGCAACCCCTCGGATACTAGAGCGCCGGGCGCCCCGCCCGTTTGCCGAGCGCACGAAAGATTGTCAAGCAAAGCGCTGCCGACCCAACGTCTGAAGTGGCGCTACGGCAGCGCTGCCGTGACGAAGCTCAAACTATCCTCAGGATCATCGCCTGGAGGCGAGACTTCAAGTGATTGTTTAGGTGCGGGACGACATGCGGCTATTCTTTTTCCTCGCTCCCGGTGCTCTCGGCGGTGGAATGTTTTTCAGGCCGTAGCAACGGAAACAAAATCACATCGCGAATGGTGTGCGAGTCGGTGAGCAGCATCGCGAGACGGTCGACTCCCAGCCCCACTCCGCCAGCCGGAGGCATGCCATAGCTCAGCGCGTTGATGTAATTTTCATCCATCTGATGGGCTTCATCGTCGCCCCGCTCGCGCTCTCTGAGTTGTCCCTCAAAGCGTTCACGCTGATCGACGGGATCGTTGAGTTCGCTGAAACCGTTCGCGATCTCCATTTGCCCGGCAAACATTTCGAAACGTTCGGTCCAATCGGGCTCGTCTGGCTTTTGTTTGGAAAGAGGCGAGACCGCGGTCGGAAATTCGTAGATGATCGTCGGCTGCATCAGGTGTTCCTCAGCCACGGCCTCAAAGATCGCAGCGATGGTCTTGCCGACCGGAGCCGATGCATCGTACTTCAATTGAATTCCCGCGCTGCGTATACGCCCAACCAATGCCTCGACCGACTCCGGTGCTGCGAAGTTGCTGCGCTCGGGCTTGGCTCCCGCTTTCTCAGGCCAGAAATGGACGATCGCTTCCCGCATGGTCATTCGCCGCCAGTTCGAGTGCGACCAGTCAATCTCGTGCTCTCCCCACTTTGTCTTCATTCCTCCGGTGACGTCTTTCACGGCTTGCTCGATCGCGCCCTGCGTAGTATCCAAGATGCCGAGATAATCGGTGTAGGCCTGGTACGCCTCAAGCATGGTGAACTCGGGATTCCATCTCCAGCCAAGACCTTCGTTCCTGAAATTGCGATTGATCTCGTAAACGCGGTCGAATCCGCCTACCGTCAGCCGTTTCAGGTAAAGTTCCGGCGCGATGCGGAGAAACAGATCCATATCGAGCGTGTTGTGATGCGTCTTGAACGGACGCGCCACCGCCCCGCCGGCGATCGGATGCATCATTGGAGTTTCGACTTCCATGAAGTTGTGGCCATCGAAATACCGGCGCAGAGATTGCACCAGCTTGCTGCGCTTCAAAAACACTTCTCGCACTTCCGGATTCATCACCAGATCGACGTAGCGTTGCCGGTAGCGCAGCTCGACGTCGGTAAGGCCATGCCACTTCTCAGGCAGCGGCAACAGATCCTTTGAGAGGAAAGTCAGTTCTTCCGCATGAACGCTAAGTTCGCCCGTCCGGGTGCGAAATAGATATCCTCGAACTCCGATGTGATCGCCGAGATCGAGCAACTTCCATAGTTCGAATCCGGCGTCACCGATGGCATCTTTCTTGACGTAGATCTGCAGACGCTTTCCGTCCTGCTGTAAGTGAGCGAAGCCGGCTTTGCCCATTAACCGAATGGCCATGATGCGTCCGGCGACGCGGACGGTGACGCGCGGAGATTCCAATTCCTCCGCCGTTTGCCCGGTATATTCGGCGAGAATCTGCGGCACGGTGTGGCTGTAATTGAACTTTCGGGGATATGCCGGATGTCCGAGAGCCTCGATCTTTTTCAGCTTCTCGCGCCGGATTTCATAAATATTTTCGTCGAGTGACAATGCGTGTCCTTGCCCAGTGAAAAGTTATGACTGGAAGCGTGATTATAAACAACCATGCAGCACGTAGGGGCGGACGCATTCGCCCACTCCTCCTCCGAGCATAATCATAAGTCGGTTCGCGATCCGCGGATCGACCCTCTATAATCCCGTTTCCTTGGAGGCGACCTTTGATTTCTTTTATGAAGCTTCGGCACAACGCGTTGGCGATTTGTACGTGCGTTCTATGGGCCGCAATCCCGACTCAGTCACAGACAAAGCATTTCTCTATCGATCCAGAAAAATCCCAGGTCGAGGCGATCCATTTTCTCGTTGATCTGGTGCAGAATTGACACGCAGGATCCTCCCGGAAATGAATCGAAAGTCGCCCACTATATAGAGGGCGTGCTGAAGAGCGAAGGGATTGAGTCGGAGCTGCTGGAGCCCGTGCCTGGCCGTGCCAGTATCGTCGCTCGCCTCAAAGGCAGTGGAAAGAAGCGCCCGATCCTCATCATGGGCCACGAAGATGTGGTCCCTGTCGATCGCGCGCACTGGACGGTCGACCCTTTCGCCGCGACTGAGCGCGATGGCGTTCTCTACGGGCGCGGGGTATCCGACGACAAAGCGATGGTGGCGGCGAATCTCGAAGTTTTTCTGCAACTGAAACGCATGCGTGTGCCGCTAGATCGCGACGTCATATTTCTCTCCGAGGCCAGCGAAGAAATGTCTTCGCCGGCTGGAATGGCCACGATTGTCGAGCGTTACTGGGACAAGATTGCCTGCGAATTTGCTCTGAACGAAGGCGGGGGTTCGCTGGTTGAGAACGGCAAGGTCAAATATTTCGGGGTTGCGACTTCGGAAAAGATGCCGCGCGGAGCAACGCTCGAAGCCAGCGGCAGCAGCGGTCACGGTTCAGTACCGCGCGTTGACAATGCCGTCGTCCACTTGGCGGCGGCCGTTGCCAGGGCGGGGACCTGGGATACTCCCGCTCGGCTGAACGAAACTACCCGTACATTCTTCGAGCGGCTGGCGACAATCTCACCCCCAGAGGAAGCGGCGTGGTACCGCAACATTCTCGATCCCAAAGTGCAAGAGGAGTTGAAGCACAAGAAGCCGCAGTATTACTCGATGGTGCGCACGTCGGTGGTCCCAACCATGCTGAAAGCGGGAATCAAATCCAATGTCATTCCGCCGACCGCGGAGGCGACGCTCGACATACGCGCGCTGCCGGATGAAGACATGGCGAAATTTCGCGAACTGCTGGCTGGAGTGATCAACGATCCGCAGGTGAAGGTTGTCGCCGTGGATACGACTTATGAGATGCCCGGATCTTCTCCGAGCAAGTTAGGTACGGAAATGTTTACTGCGTTAGAGGACGCGCAGAAAGCGGTAAGCCCAGACGCCGTCACGATGCCCATAATGACCAACGGCGCCACCGATTCCTCGTTCTTGCGAGTGAAGGGAGTACAGGCCTACGGGATTGGCGTTCCGAGAACCGAAGCCGAAGGCCGCGGGGTGCACGGGAACGACGAGAGTATCGAAACGAAACAAGTCGGATTATTTGTGCGTTATGTGTTTGAGGCAGTGACCGAGGTTGCGGCAGCACCATAAAGAGACGAGAACGGACTCCGAGCAACAGTAGAGAAGCGGCTTGCCGTGTCTCTTTCGCATGTGACACCGAGGCAAGCCTGTCTCTACGGGGACGTGTTAGGCGCCGAATCTTTCCGCCGAACGAGCTTTCGCCTTGGCGGCTTCCTCTTCGCGATTCTTCGGCGGCGCAGTGGTGTCGAGGGAACGAAGCAGCCGCATGGAGACCCCCGCGATCTCGTCGATGGCCCCTAGAAACGCGTCTTCATTCGCCTTCGACGGCTTGTTGAATCCCGTTATTTTTCGCACGAACTGAAGCGAGGCCGCCCGCACTTCCTCGTCAGTCACCGGCGGATCGAAATTGAACAGGGTCTTAATATTGCGGCACATTTGGCGAAACCTCCGAGCTAAACTGCGAAATTCCTGCGGATATTTTCTCATGCCCGCTCAGGTTTAATGGAGCGATGGGCGCCCGGCGTCCTTCCGGTATGGCTCGTGCGGGCGAGTAGTTTCGTGCGTATTGTACCATGGTACAATCGTACCATGGTCAATGATTCAAAATTGCTGGTGGAGCGCGTCCAGACGGGCGTCCGCATGGAGAAACGCCTGCTCAAAGTCCTCAAAGCCCTGGCGGAATATCACGACATGTCGCTGGGCGACTTGCTGGAAGGAATCGTGCTGCACGCTTTTGATGGTAAGACTCCTTTCAGCGACGAGTCACTCAAGCGAATTCGCGACCTGAAGAAATTCTATGATCTCGATCTGGACTCCAGCGCCAGCCATCATTTGGTCGAAATCAAGCGCCGCTCGGGTATGCGCGCCTCGGAGAAGAAGAAATGACACACAGACGTTTGCCTGCGCCGTTATGCATTCTGCAATGGGTGCTGGGATTGGTGATACTGGTGGAAGCGTTACGGTTTGCGTTTTCTCCGGGCGCCACACAACTGTTCGCCAGGACCGGGCTGCCTAACATTCTGCATGTTGGTTTAGCCTGCGCGGAGATCGCCGCTGCGATTTTGTTTCTTATCCCGCGAACGATGGTCGCCGGCGGACGGCTCTTGATCGCAGTGCTTGCCTTGGCGATTGTGATCCATATTTTTCATGGATGGTTCGATGTGGGAGCGCTGCTTGTTTATTTGGCAGCAACGTGGGCGGTGATCGCAACCGCGTCTTCCTCTTACGAGAACTAAACATGACGGGGGATGAGCTCATTCAACAATTCGAATGCGGAGACACTCCCGCAGAGACTTTTCATCACTCTGACCACGTGCGGCTCGCCTTCGAATATCTGCGCCGGTATTCGGCGCTCGAGGCCCTGGGACGATTCTCAAGTGCGCTGCAACGTTTCGCCGCTGCGCAGGGCAAAGCTGACCGCTATCACGAGACGATCACGTGGGCGTACCTGCTCTTGATACGTGAGCGTATGGAGCGTGCCGGAGGCGCCCAGAGTTGGGAAGAATTCGCCGTGCAAAATTCCGATTTGCTGGTCTGGAAAGGTGGAGTGCTCGAGACCCTTTATCGGCGTGAGACGCTGGATTCTGTACTAGCTCGCCGCACTTTTGTTCTGCCCGATCAGGGAAGATAAAAGGGCCGCTAATTTGATTTGAAGGTCACTCGCTTCGGCGGTAGTATTCGGTTTCGCATTTTTCGCGAATCGCCGACGGATCATGCCGCAAAACTACGTCCCGGTGTTTTTCTTTCTCGCCCTGGTGGGGATCTTGATTTCGGTCGCGCTGTTGATCGCCAGAATTGGGCGACGCCGAGGAGTGGATGGCGCAAAAGAGACGCTTACCAGCACCGAGGTCGGCGCTGACGACGGCTCTCGACGTGGCTTCGGCGTCGGCTTCTATGCAGTCGCGGCGGTGTTCGTGGTTTTCGAGGGCGCAATTATTTTCCTTTTCGCCTGGGCGGTGAAGTTCAAATCACTCGGTTTGTTTGGGCTGGTCGAGGTGGCCGTGTTTCTGGTTATCCTCGTCGTCGGTTACATATGGGCTTGGAAAAATTGCGCGCTCGACTGGGAATAACTACCCGGCTTCAACGACCTCGGGTCACTGAGCTCGGGGCCGGTGACCTCGGGCCGGGTGAGGCAAAACTGGCATGCTGAATTCTTTGATGTCGTATCTTGGCAGCACCTTGAGCCCCGGAGCCGCGGGCAATCAGCTTTGGGCGCTGATTTATGTAGTCTTCATTTTCATGGGAGTATCGGTAGCTTCGATCGCGCTGTACTGGATTGAGCGCCCCGCCACGTCAGCGATGCCTCTGGCCGAGGCGGATGACATTTCGAACAGAGACGTACGCTCTGTATTCTGGATCGGGCCGATCGTGGGATTGCTCGCGGCATTCGCCGCTTATGCAGTTATTCCATATGGCCCATCCCAGGCTGTGACCGATGTGAATATCGGTGCGCTCTTAATGCTGGGTGTCTTATCGCTCAGCGTGCTTAGCGTTCTGCTGCCGGGATGCGCGTCAAAGTCGCGTGGAGCAATGCTCCCCACCCTACACTCGGGTGCGCGGGTGGTTTTATTTCAGGTGCCCATGAGCCTGGTCGTGGTGGCGGCGATCCTGATGACCAGCCTTAACGAGAAGGGCACAGGCACGCTGAGCATGATCGGCATCGTCCAGGCACAGGAAGATCAGGGTACATGGTTCCTCTTCAAGTTCTTTCCGCTTGGGTTCATCGCGTGCGTAGTTTTTATCATTGGCATGGTTGCTCAGACGAAGCGGGAAAGAGTTGCGGTCGAGGCAGAACCGTCGTTGGACAAAGGGTCTCAGAATAAATACGGTGGGCTACGCCACATGCTGGTGATTTTTGCCGAGTATGTGGCCATGATCGCGGTCTCGTCAGTCGCGGTTACACTCTGGCTGGGGGGATGGCTGCGACCGTTTGGCAACCAGTTGAGCGCGTCGTCCTGGGAAAATGTCTTTTCGCTATTTCCCGGTCTCACATTCTTACTGCTGACCGCGATTCTGTTTGTCATGACGGTGCGTGGCGGCTCTCCCTCAAGGCCTCGCCGAACCCAGCTTGCCGTGGTTGCAGCGCTACTCGGTCTTATCGCGCTGCTGCTTTTTATGATTGCTGTCGCGGGCCGTTCGTCAGATCGCCACATTTTGTCCAGCCTCCGCGAGAACGTGAACTGCGTATATTGGTTTGCGGTGAAGGTTGCGATCCTTTTATTGATGCTTCTCTACTTTCGCTCGGCGGGATCGCGTAATCGTTTCGGTCGCTATCTTTCGATCAATCGACGCGTCTGGCATGGAAAATATTGGTGCCGGTTTCACTCGCAGTGCTGGCGCTGACTGCCATCGTCGGTCTGAAACACGAGACATGGGATCAGGCAAAACAGTTGTTGCGGATTCGAAGCTGAGGCATTTATGACTCCAGTGGCCACCTCGTTCTTTTTTTATTTGCTCGCCAGCGCGGCGGTGCTTGGTGGGCTGCTCGTCATTACGTGCCGCAGCGCAGTACGTTCCGCGCTGGCACTAATCGTGACGTTGCTCTCTGTGGCGGGCCTTTACTTAATGTTGTATGCGCCATTCGTTGCGGGGACGCAGATTCTCATTTATGCGGGCGGAATCATGGTGCTGTTTCTCCTCGCGATCATGTTTGCGAGGACTGGAGTTTCACGCAAAGAATCGCGATTCAGTCGCATCGCTTGGATCGGAATACCGTCGGGATGCGCGCTGCTGGCCTTCTTCATCTTCTCGTTTGTGAAGGGCAGGGGACTGTTTCCCGATCGCATGATCGGGTTAGGGGAAGAGTCGAACACACAACAGATCGCGACCTTGCTTTATGGGGAGCCAGGAAGAACGGGTCCGTACACATTCGCGTTCGAAATCGCCTCGCTGCTCTTGCTAGTCGCGATTTTGGGCGTTGTGGTGAAAGTCTCCCGCAGAGATGCGGCTCACCAAGTCCCGGCGGCGGAAAGTCCGGATATAAGACCATCGCTGGGCGTTCAGCGGTGAAAATCGAATATCGAAACATACTATGAATGACATCACGACGCTCCACTATCTAATAGTTGCCGCTACGCTCTTCGCGTTGGGCGTGACCGGAGTACTCACGCGGCGCGACGTCATCGTCCGGTTGATGTCGCTCGAATTGATCCTGACCGCGGTTAGCCTGAATCTTGTGGCGTTCTCGCACATGTGGGGAAACCTGTACGGACAGGTATTCGCGATCTTCGTGATAATCATCGCCGCCGCGCAGGCCGTGGTGGGTCTCGCGATTGCAGTGGCTTCTCGGCGCTATGGCGAGATCGATATTCCGGCAGCGAAAGCGAGCCGCTGAGTGCACGGTCTGCCGCTAACCGATTACTTGTTGATGCTGCCGATGATGGAGCTCGTGATTTTTGCGCTCGGCATTCTGTTGATCGATCTGCTGATTCCCCGGGAATGGAAATGGATCAATGCTTTGGGCGCCTTTGTCGGGGTGCTGTTTGCGACGGCGTGTGTGTCGCGGATCCAATTCGCTCTGCCGCCTCGCGGTTTGCTGGGGTTCAACAACTCGCTGCTCGTCGATCGCTTCGCCATCTATTTTTGGTACTTGTTTCTCGCGGCGGCGGCGGTCTGTATTCTGACGTCCGTTCAGTGCCTTGAACTGGAGGACGAACACCGGGGCGAGTACTACGCGCTGTTGTTGCTCTCCGTTGTGGGCATGATGTGCATGGCCGCGGGAATCGACGTCGTGCTGATGTATGTTGGGCTTGCTCTGACAGCGGTCTGTAATTATTTGCTGGTCGGTTTTCTGCGCCGAGAGAAGCCGTCGAGCGAAACGGCTTTGAAATACATGCTGCTCGGTACGTTTTCGTACGGCACACTCGGTTATGGACTTTCGCTGTTCTACGGACTTTCCGGCGGCACAAATCTGGGTACGATCGCGCGTATGGTTTCGGGACTAAACTCGCAGAATCCGGTGCCCGGATTGAATCCGCACAACCCGGCGATTCTGATCGCACTGTTTACGACCTTAACCGGATTGCTGTTCGGAATTTCCGCCGTTCCCTTGCAGCGCTGGACACCGGCTGCTTTCGAAAGCGCGCCCACCAGCGCTAGCGGATTTGTCTCTGCAGGAGTGATAGCGGCGGGTTGGGCACTGCTCCTGCGGATTCTTCTCTTCGGAATGTGGCCGCTCCGTTCTATCTACACTCCGGTGATCATTTTCATCGCCATCGCAACTCTGACGGTAGGAAATGTCGCCGCGCTCTGGCAGACAAACACAAAACGACTCCTGGCGTATTCTTCGATGGCGCATGTTGGCTACATGCTTTTGGCTTTGGCGGCGGTGGGGACGTCGAAGATTGGCGGTCCGGAATTTCTGGACGGTTTCAAGGCGATCCTGATTTATCTGGCGGTTTATGCGCTGATGAATCTAGGTGCGTTCGCGGTGGTCACGTCGCTGCGGCGGCGCGACGTGATTGGCGACGAGATCGATGACCTCGCCGGCCTTTGTAAGCGCGCCCCGATCGAAGCGGTGCTAATGCTGTTGTTTCTGATTTCGCTGGCAGGCATTCCGCCGGCGGCCGGATTCTGGGGCAAGTACTACGTATTCCTTAGCCTGATCGAAAGCGGGCACCGCGTTTTGGCAGCGCTCGGAGTGATCTACTCTCTCATCGGACTCTGGTGTTATTTCCGGATCGCGAAGATCATGTTCACGCGTGTTCCGATGGATGTTGGGCGGATCCGAGCCGGCGTCGCGTTGCGATCTGCCATTGCAGTCACCGCATTGGCGACGATCGTTATTGGAATTTATCCGCAGCCTCTTATTCGCAGCGTGAACTGGTCATTGGGGATTGCACCGTCGAAGATTGCACCATCGCGGCACGCGCCGGTGACGAAGTGAAGGAACAAACATCGTCTGCCCTGACAACGGTGTATGCTCCCACAAAAAACCTCAAGCGCATTGGGTTGGCGCCGTTTGTCGCCTTGCTGTTCGCCTACTGCACCGGCGGACCCTTTGCGCTGGAATCGATGATTTCCGGCTCCGGACCTGGGCTTGGGCTGACTTTTCTCATCGTAGTTCCACTTATATTCTCTGTTCCGATTTCCCTGGCTACCGCGGAAATGACCACGGTGATGCCGGTTGAAGGCGGCTTTTATCGATGGAGTCGCGCGGCGCTGGGCGACTTTTGGGGGTTCCAGAGCGGCTGGTGGAACTGGACCGGAACCTTCCTTATGAGTGCGGCCTATGGCGTCGCAATGGCCGACTACGTGGAGGATTGGTTCCCGATGCATTCTCGGGTGGAGCATTGGGGCATCGCTTTTCTACTGCTCCTGGTCGTGGCCTGCCTCAACATACGCGGTATCCATGTCGTCGGACAGTTGACGTTGGCGCTCCTGCTGCTGATGGCCGTGCCGCTGGTGGCTTTTGTTGTTCTGGGTTTGCACCACGCGCGCTTCAATCCATTTCATCCGTTTTTCCCTACAGATAAACCTTGGCAGGGCGCTTTCGGCGTCGGCTTAGCCATCGCGCTTTGGACGTATGCCGGCTACGAACAGCTTTCCACGGTGATCGAAGAAGTGGAGAACCCGGCACGCAATTTTCCGATTGGACTAGCCATCGTGATTCCGCTTTCGATTGCGACCTACGTGCTCACCATGGCTGCGGGCCTGGCCGCGCTTGGCAACTGGCAGCAATGGGAGACAGGATATCTGGTGACGGCGGCGCGGCTGATCGGAGGCAGCGGGCTGGGGACCGCGATTTTTGCAGCATCGGTAATCGGAAATTTCGTGCTGCTCGATAGCACGCTGCTTACCGTGTCGCGCCTGCCACTGGCCCTCGCGGAAGACGGATATTTTCATCCGGGGTTGGGAAAAGTGAGTGAGCGCCTCGGAACGCCGGTGCGGGCGATTCTGCTTTCAACGGTGCTAAGCGCATCTCTTGCCGTCTTCACGGTGCCGCAACTGATCGCCGTCTATGCCTGGTCGCGCATGGCGACATCGACGTTGACTATGTTTTCGTTCTGGCAATTCCGGCGCAAGTATCCCGATGCGCCGCGAACTTTCCGAGCGCCCGGAGGCCGGTTCGGCGCAGCGTTGATCGTGCTGGCTCCGACCGCGCTTTTCGCGTGGGCAATGTTCTACAGCGACGCCGCCACGCGAAAGTGGGGGCTCCTCAACTTAGCTTCGGGACCTGTGGTCTATCTCTGGTTGCGGTATCGCCGGCGCGATCAGCAAGAAGGTGACTCCCGCGGCTGAGGACTGAACAATCGTTCACCCGAGATCGGGGGTGCCTATTGTTGCGTGGGTTAGAATTCCTTGCGATGGCCGCGAAGCCCAATTCCGAGCCCGACCCGTCCTCCGGACAAAAAAAGAAGAATACTCTCGTCACGCTGGCTCGTTATTCCGAGCTAGGTTTCATTATTCCCGGGTCGATCCTGTTGGGCTTCTTTCTCGGCAAACTTGCGGATTACTGGCTGCACACAAAATGGCTCTATCTCGTCGGACTTTTGTTTGGCGCCGTAGTGGGATTTTGGCAGATGATCCGCATGGCCGTGAGCGCTTACAAAGACCAATGATGACTGAGAGCGAGCTGCCTGAGCGTCCAGAGAATCGGTCGCCCTCGGACGATCTTTTATCCGACGATCTTCTATCCGACGATCTTGCATCTGACAGCCTCACGCCTGACGACCCCACAGTTATCGAGCGTGTCATCCCGCGCGTACTCCGGAACATTCTCGTGGCGGGCGCCTTGCTTCTGGGGCCGGCATTCTGGTTTTACGGCTGGGCGGGATCGCTTGGCTTCGCCTTTGGGGTAGCTATTTCGTACCTGAATTTCCGGTCGCTCAAAATGGGCGTTGAAGGTCTCGCGGACCGCATCGTCAACCAGAACAGCCGCGAAAAAGGCGGTCTGATTGTCTTTCGCTTCGTGTTGCGGTATGGGTTGGTGGCAGCCGCTGCCTATGCTATATTTGTAAATTCTGCGGCGGCTTTTAGGGGCTTTCTGTGGGGTTTGTGCACGCCGGTGGCAGCCTTGATGGCGGAGGCTGTTTGGGCTGGTTACACGGCCTTCCGGCGGTGACTATACATGGCCGCGAGTCGAGCGCTGGCAGCTTGGTAACTCATCCGAAAGTTATAAATCATAACAATGCAACACTTAGCTTTTACCGCATTCCTAAATCGTCTGTTCGGCCCGCAGGTGCTGGCGCTGCTGAACTGGATCGGGGTTCATCCCAAGCATCCGGCGACGCCGATCTCGGATAGCCTGGCCATGGAACTGCTGGTGTTCCTGCTGCTGACGTTGTTTTTTATCGCGGTGCGCATGCGCCTTTCGGTCGAGCGTCCGGGCGGACTGCAGCACACCATGGAAGGGATCAACGGATTCGTCTCCAACATGGCGGATGAAGTTGTTGGACACCACGGTAGCAAGTACGTGCCGTATCTGGTTACGCTGGGAATGTTCATCCTGGCCTGCAATTTGATTGGCTTGGTGCCGGGATTGGAATCGCCCACCGCGGTTCCCATCGTGCCGCTCGGTTGCGCGCTCCTGACCTGGGTTTACTACCACTACCAGGGCGTGAAGGTAAACGGTCCATTTGGTTACTTGAAACACTTCATCGGTCCGCAGGATAAGGAAATGCCGCTTGTGATGCGGATATTTTTACCTATCCTTCTGTTTCCGATTGAAATTTTCAGTCACCTGGCGCGCGTGATGTCGCTGACGATTCGTCTTTTTGCCAACATGTTCGCCGGAGAAATGGTAACGCTGGTTTTCTTCTCGCTTATACCACTCGGAATACCGGTGGTGTTTGAGGGGTTGCACATCGGTGTGTCGTTCATTCAGACGTATATCTTCGTCTTGCTGGCCTGTGTGTATCTGGGCGAGGCGACGGGACAAGAACACTAAGACGAGGTCTCAGGTCTTCAGTGTCAGGTCTTAGGTGTCAGGTCTCAGGAAAATCACTGCCTTGCTATTTTCCTGACACCTGAGACCTGGTGCCTGACACCTGCTGCTTCAGCGTGAGGGCGCCGGCCACAAGGCACGGCGTCAACCACCTCCTGGCGGCAATTCATAAGGAGAAACACAAATGCGGAAATTTGGGATGTTGATGTTCATGATGCTGATTGCGTCGGTGATGGCGGTGCCGGCGTTTGCGCAAGGTTCAGCTGCGGCGGCTGGAACTACAAACTGGGTGGCGCTGACCTCCGGCTTTGCGATTGCCCTTGCAGCGGGACTGGCGGCACTGGGCCAGGGAAAAGTTGCTGGAGCAGCTTGCGATTCGCTCGGACGCAATCCGGCGGCACGTCCTGGAATCATGGTCGCGCTCATTCTTGGACTGGCGTTCATCGAATCGCTGGTGCTGTTCACGCTGGTTATTATTTTCGTAAAGGTAGCGTAGACGGTAGAAGTTGTGCGTGATTGTAGAAAAGGCCCCTGCGTGAGCAGGGGCCTTTCTTAATTGTCGGGTGTTTGCTTTTGATCTACCTGAAGGCTGACGGCTGAAAGCTCGCCTAGCTCTTCCGTTCTCCATCCCAGTTAACGCCGCGATTGTCAGGAACTTTTTGTAGAGCCTCGACTAGAACTCGGCGCAGGCGATAGCGGCTGTCCAGATCCATGCTGACGAATTCGAATCCGATTTCGTTGACGCGAGCGCGGCGCAACAGAACCTCGCCTTTGATTTTCTTCACGCCCAGTGAAATTTCGACGTGAGCTTCAGAGCCAACACGAAGATTGTCGTTGCGCGTGCCCATGCCGCCGCCGAGACTCATCTCGCGCATCACGATGTTCGATTTTCCCCATGAACTCGAAAGCGTTGCCGATAGTGTCCGCGACAAAATGATGCGCTCATATCGTCGCTGCCGCACCCACGGACATCCCGGACCGGGATCGAGCGGAGCGATGGCCAGTTCGGCCGCTTCGAGGCCGCTTTCCACCAGGGCTTGCGTGCCGTAACGTGGATCGATCTTTGAGAGCGCCTGGATGGCGGCGATTCTAAGCTCGCGGTGCTGGCTGTAGCCGAACAGTTTCTTGTCTTCGACGATGGTGCGGAGAACGGGCACTGCTTCAATCTCTCGCAGGCGGCCGAGTGATTCCACGGCTTTCAACTGGACAAATGGAGGACGATTTTGCGCCTCGCCGGCCGTAGCAAGCGCAATCAGGCTGGCGCTGGCGCTGCGATCCTGGCTCATACCAATCTCGTCGATCGCTTCCGGCAGAATCAGCGAATCGAGCAACTCGAGGAGTTCGAGCAGGGTGCGTCCGCGATCGGGAGCGGCGCCATAAGCGATCTGGCGCACGATGACGTCCTGATAGAAGCGGTTGAACTCAGGCATGCGCGCGGGCAGCAACTCCAACAAAGAGGCCACTCCTAAGCGGCTCAATAGGCCGACGGTCGAGGCCGCTTGCCGAGGCTGAGCGGTGTGCAGAATGTCGCGTAGGTCGTCGATGGCGGGCTGTCCAAGCTCGCCGACGAGCTCGACGATACGATCGCATTCGACGCGCTTCTGAGCGCGGAAGAAGCGGTCGGCAAGATGCTCGACCGAAGTTCTGGGAAGCTGTTGCAAAACGTTGATCAGATCTTCATCCACCTGATCGGCATTGATTGCCTCTTCGATCATTTCAGGCAGGCGGTTTTCGAGGCCGACTCGCGAACGGAGATCCTGTACCAGCGCGGGCCGCTGCTGCGCCAATCCTTCGAACGAGTAGCAAAGTTCGGCCACGGCTTTGTATTTCTTGCGGCTGCAGGCTTCCTGCCCGAAGCGTGCGAAAGCCGCGCCCAGCAGGCTCTGAATCTCGCTGTCGCTCTCTTTGGAGAGCTGCTCACCGATCATGGCGAGAGTATTGGGCATGACTTCGTCCGGCGCAGTAGCGTATAGGTCGGCGAGTTGCGAGAGTCCGATGGCAGTCTTGCGGCGCGGCTCGGCCTCCTTGGCGGTGAGGCCGCCGCTGTAATTGAAAAGAATTTTGGCGGCGATTTCGTTGTCATCGCGCTCAAAAAGAATTTCGACGAACTGGCGAATGTTGCGCGGTGGCACACAGGCCGCTTCGCTCGATAGCAGCACACTCTTCTTGCCCGCCTCGGGAATCTCCGCCCAGAACATGCGGTCGAGAATGTCGGCGTGTGACTCGACCAGGACGCCTGCCTTCGACAATTTGTCTTCTTGCACGCGCAGAATCTGGCGCAGCGTGTCCATCTGACGGCTCATGTGCTCCATCATTTCGTGGACCGCGTTGACTTTGACCTCGCCACGCGAATAACGGTCGAGGGCAAATTTGATCGCCATGCTCTCCGCCGCTTTCATGAGCAGCGGGGTGTCGCTGCTGGCATCGCCGAGGTTCTGCGAAGCTTGCGACGCCAGACCTTCCAGCAATTGCGCGAGATTGACCTTTGCGCCCTCGGGAGCTTTTCCGAGTTCGACTTTCAGATTTTCCGGCGAGGCATTCGGATCCTGCATGGCCTGGCCGAAATGGGTCAGCAGGCGAATGGTTTGGATAACTTCCTCTTCCTGTAGACCGACCACACCACCCGTCCATGGTCCGGACGGCGCTGCTGATGGCGAGGCGACTGCCCCTTCAGCGCCCGGTGTCGCGACATTCGGAACGCTGCCAAGCGGAGCGCCTCCGGCGACGCCACCGTTGCTTGCTCCCTGCGCCGCGGCAATCAACTGCAAAAGCTTTTGCGGATCATTCAGCCACTGCTTGGCTTCGGGGCCAAGCGCCTGCGCGGCAATTTGCGCGGCGATAGAAAATTCACCGGTTGTCGGGTCGGCAGCGACAAATTTTACTTCATTGATGCGGATCGAAGATTCCTTATTGTCGCCGAGAGTTTCCTTGATGTGTTTGGCGAAATCCTGCGCCTTGGAACCGCCCATGGCGAAAGCGCGCACCAGATGAGTGAAGTCATCGAGCGTAACTTTGTTCGAAAACAAGATGCTCGAGAGTCCAGCCGCCGTCAGCAACTGTGCGAAGCTGCGCTCAGCCTGTCCGGTTTCGAGCGGGATGCCATCGAGAAGAAGTTTGTTATCAGAGACGCCGAGCAAAAAGCCGGTGTCGCCGCCTTTGGGGAGTGCCTGCTGGAGTTCGTTCCAGGCAGTCTGGAACTGGCCTTCCGTGCGCTTGTGATTCACTCCATAGAGCCGCGTGTACTTGATCAAGATATTGAGGCTGTGGAGGAAAGACCGAGCGGACGCGCTGCGGCCGGCTTCGGTTTGGGTGGCGGGAACGATAACAGCCTCCTCTTGACAATGGCGTGTTGGCATCAAGACTAAGCGGGAAAGTGACCTAATGCACCATTACGGAGGTAATTGCGCCGAAGCAGCCCGCGTAAGCCCTTTCGCACTCGGAAGGACAGGTACTCGCGGATGGCGGCGCGCTACACTTAAGGACGCAGGAGACGCGTCTCTACGGAATTCTGTGATGAAGATTAATGTCCTCTTCTTTGGCTTGCTCAAAGACGTCTTCGGACGGGCCGGCGAGACCATTGACCTGCCGGATGGGGCGCGGGTTCGGGAAATTCTCCTTTATTATGCGCGGACGCCGCGCTTTCAAGCGATGACGCAGATTCTGGCAATTTCGGTGAATCAGGAATATTCGGACGCGGACCGAACGCTCCGCGACGGCGACGAAGTCGGCCTGCTGCCGCCCGTGAGCGGAGGGTCTGATTCTGACGGCGAAGTTCGTCTGGTCCGCGAGCCGATTGATACGGAGGCCGTCGCGGCCCGCGCGAAACGGCCGTCTGCTGGGGCGATCGTCATTTTTGATGGCATCGTGCGCGATAACACGCGTGGACGGCGCACACTTTATCTCGAATATGAGGCCTACGAAGAGATGGCGTTGAGACAGATGCGCGCGCTTGCCGCGGAGGCGCGGTCGCGCTTTGAGGTGGGGGCCGCGTCGATCATCCACAGGCTAGGCCGTCTAGAAATTGGAGAAACCAGCGTTCTTATCGTGGTCGCCTCGGCGCATAGGGCCGCAGCGTTTGAAGCCTGCCGCTGGGTGATCGACACACTCAAAAAAACAGTGCCGATCTGGAAGAAAGAATATTTTGAAGACGGTGCGGTGTGGGCCGACGGGGAACCTTTTCCCAAAGAAATTCGATTGCCAGAAGGCACGACGCCGGGGCCGCGCGCATCCAATCGATTAAATCGTTTAAGAACCGACTCGTTAACTCTTAATGAAGAAAATCCCAAGTAAGCTTCAAGCTTCGAGTTACGGGCTGCGAGCAGGCGTGCTCAGAGCCGTAGTCATCCTGCTTGGCTGCTCCGGCGTTGTCGCAGCAGCCCAGGAACCCGAAACGACGCTTAAGGTTGACGTCAAACTGGTGAACGTTTTCGTTACTGTCACCGATGCGCACGGCGCACCGGTACCGAACCTGCAGAAAGAGAATTTCCTGCTCAAGGAAGATGGCAAGGACCAAAAGGTCGCCATCTTCGACAAAGAATCGGCGCTGCCGCTCTCGATTGTCCTCGCGATCGATACCAGCCTTAGCACGAGAAAAGATCTGCCGCTGGAATTAATCTCGGCAAAGAAATTTGCGCATACCATCGTGCGCCCGCAGGATGGTCTCGCCGTCTACAAGTTCAGCGAGACGGTGAGCGAACTCGTTCCGTTCACCGCGGACTTGAAGAGAATCGACGAAGGCATCGACCGGGTGCGTAACGGCTCGGCCACGGCGCTTTACGACGCGGTTTATCTGGGATCCCACGCCCTTAGTCGAAGGCAGGGAAGAAAAGTGATGGTGGTGATCACCGACGGTGGCGACACCATGAGCCAGACCGATTACAAAGAAGCCCTGCGCGCTGCGCAGGAGTCGGAAGCGATTATTTACAGCATCATCATCGTGCCGATTGAAGCCAGTGCCGGACGCGACACCGGAGGCGAGCACGCTCTGATTCAGATCTCGGACGACACGGGCGGAAAATATTATTACGCAACCTCACTGCCGCAACTCGACGACGCATTCCGCCAGATCAGCGACGAACTGCGAACCCAATATTTGCTGGCATACTATCCGTCGCAGCGCTACTCAGAGTCCGATTTCCGCCAATTAAAAGTCGACCTGACGAATCCTCCGCCGGGTGGCCCCTATCAATCGCACTATCGCGCCGGATATTACACGCACAAAGGTTCTTTCTAGCGATCGGGCCATCGACAGTGCCGCCGCCCTCTCGGCGGCAATCGTGGGAGTCTACCCTGAGCCTGCCGAAAGCGCGTCCCGCCCTCACATCCGTTCGTGTTAGTTTTGTTGCCGGGGAAACGTTGATGAGAGGAATGTGAGAAGAATTATGAGAACGAATTTGAACTTCCATCTCTGTCTCGCGTTGTTGTCGTTGTCGTCTATTTTGTCGCCCGGAATGGCGAATGCCGCAGCCGCAGACAACCCCATCACCTCGCACACCGTGGCTGTCGAGGGGCTCAAATTGCACTATCTGACGGCTGGTCATGGCCCCACCATCATCCTGTTGCACGGGTACACGCAGACCTCGCGCATGTGGCGACCGCTGATCCCGCTACTCGCCGGGAAATTTACTGTGATTGCGCCCGACCTGCCAGGCATCGGGGACTCCGACATCCCAAGCAACGGTCTGGATATGAAGACCGCTGCCATTCGCATACATGGACTAGCCAAATCGCTCGGCGTGACGAAAGCCCGCGTGGTTGGCCACGACATTGGGTTGATGGTTGCTTACGCCTATGCTGCCCAGTTTCCGCAGGAGACAGAAAAGTTGATCGTGATGGACGCTTTTCTTCCCGGTGTTGCCGGATGGGAGGCGGTGTACAACAATCCCGGCATCTGGCATTTTCGCTTTAACGGATCCACTCCCGAAAAATTAGTGCAGGGGCGCGAGCGAATCTACTTCGACTATTTCTGGAACGATTTCGCTGCCGACAGGACGCGTTCTCTACCCGACGCCGATCGCGCGGCATACTCCGCTGCTTATTCTCGTCCGGGGCGCATGCATGCCGGGTGGGAATATTTCGTTTCTTTCCAGCAAGCGGCGAAAGATTTCGCCGAACTCTCGAAGACCAAGCTCACCATGCCGGTGCTTGCCATCGGTGGCGAAAAGGCGAACGGAGAAGTTCTTGGCGAGCAAATGAAAATTGTGGCAACGAACGCCACCATGATCGTCCTTAAAAATACCGGACATTGGGTGATGGAGGAAAGTCCGAAGGAAACGATCGACGCGTTGATGAAATTCCTGTGACCAGAGAGTCGTCGGACGATCGGGTCATTGACGAGCCTTTGACGTTCAATGACCCGATGCGGATCACCCGATCACCCGATTGCCTCTATTCTTCCCAGACATCGCGACGGGGAACTGCCCGCATCTAGTAAACTGATCTATTCCTTTTGCCGTAGAGAACTGCCATTGAGAACTGTCGTATAGAACTTAAGACCCTTAGACGCGGAATCGCTTGCAGGTTCTACTCGAGGTTCTGCCCCCAGGAGAGTTGCTTTGTTTGATTGGTCTGGCTTGCGTGGTCGTCGTCCCCTGTTTATAGCCCTACTGCTGGTTACGGTTACGCTCAGTGTCTCGCTGTGGGCGCAAGAGGAAAGCTCGGAAAATCCGCTCACCGGAACGGTTCAAGGTGTGGTACGGGACGATGCGGGCACCCCCGTCGAAGGGGCACGGGTCTACTACAGTTCGGGAACGACTGACACCAGAGGCGTTACGCGCACGGGCAAGGACGGTTCCTATGTGACTGAGCCACTGCCGCCCGGAGCGTATGTGGTGCGCGCCGTCGGCAAGGACTTCTTCCCGTTCGATCGCAACGTGACCGTCGTAGTGGGGAACGCGGTCTCGGCGGATTTCAAGCTGGAGTGGATTGATCCCGGTCCGGTCCGCCTGGAGAGCAAGTTCGACGGCAATATCGCCGACAAGTTGCCGATTAACGGGCGCAGCTATTTGAACGCCGGCGGACTTGAACCGGGTGTGCAGGCGGTGGATGGACGGATACTCGATCCGGGAAAGAGCGGTTCGCAATCGCTTTCCGTCGAGAGCCAACTTGGACGCACGACGCACTTCGATCTGGATCAGGTTGAGGTTATGGACGAGACCAAGGGCGCGTCAACAACGTCCCTGCCGGCTGACGCGGTGCGCGAAGTCATCGTGTCGCGAGTTTTGCCGGAAGTATTTCAGTCATTGAACGCCAGCGGTGCGGTCAGCATCACGACTCGTTCCGGTGGCGACGAATGGCATGGTCATCTGTTCGGAAATCTGCGCGACCAGGTATTCGGTCTTGCCGGTTTTCCCGCTGGGGATTCGGATTACAGCCGGCAGCAGTATGGATTTGGTGCGGGCGGCGCGCTCGTTAAAGACAAGGCGTTTCTCTATATCGGCGGCGAACGTACAAAGCAAGACGGAGCTTTGCCCATCCTGCTGGGGTTTCCGGTGCTCAACGAGACCCAAGCCCAGAGCGCCTATTTTCGACAGAACCTGCTGACGGCGCGGCTCGATTACAACTTCAGCGACAACATGAAAGGTTTTGTTCGCCTGGGGTATGCCAACGCGAACCAAATCGGCCCGTCTGACAGCCAGTCAGATTTCCGTAATCAGATCAACGTTCCCAGCGCCACATTTGGATTGGATTGGAATCACGGACGTTTCGTGAATAGCGCCCGCTTCGGCTATCAGAAGATGGTGAATGCGGTGAACCCCGCGCTCGGCGCCTCGTACATTACGCCGGGAGCGCCATTCAATCTGCAGATTGGCTCCTACGCCGCGGGACCGAGTGTTGCGGGTCCGCGCCAGACCATTCAGCGCGACCTCTTCGGGCGCTACGACAGCAGCACCGTTTACAAAGTCGTGCATACGATTCGGTTCGGCGGCGCGGTTCATCGCATCGACCAGGGGGATTATTACAATCCCGGAATTTACGGTCCGTCCGTCACCAGCTCAAACGGACTCGATGTCATCAACGCCATCAACAACAATCCGAATCTGTTCCCCCTCTACCCGAACGATCCACGCGGAGCGGCCGACAATCCGTTGAATTATCCCGTGGGCACGGTCACCATTTTTAATGGGCTGGGAAATTTCAGCGAGAAGTCCGCCTTCAACCGCCCGAATGGCGGACACTTCGATACGCGTCTCGAAGGGTATTTCGGTGATACTTACAATCTGCTTCCGAACTTAAACATCAGCTATGGATTGAATTACGTGCGTGACAGTGGACGCACCGACAGCGATCTGTCGGCCACTCCATGCTCCGCCATTAACACCGAGATCGTGCATTCCCCACCCTGCACCACTGGCTTAATCCTGGATCAATTCGGTTTGATTCCGAACGTTGTTCCCCCGAGCCAGACGCATCAGTTCCTCGGTCAGCGCATCAATCAGCCCAACTTTAATTTCGCGCCGCAAGTCGGTTTGGCGTGGGATCCAGGACACAACGGGAAAACGGTAATCCGGGGCAGCGCCGGAATGTTCTATGACAACTTCCTGATACAGAATCTTAATCAGGATCGCATTAACCGTTTGACCAACGGGCAATACAGCCGCAGTCTGACTCTTTGTCCGACGGGATCGGTGCTGTTTCCCGACGGATCGGTTGTGAATTCCGTTGTTAGCGGTGGGCAAACGCTCGACATCGCGACCCAGATTTGCGGTCAGCCGATTGGGTCGGTTGCGTCTGCGATTCAAACTCTGCAGTCGGACTTTTTGGCGGCACAGTCGGCGGTGACCAGCGGCCCTAACGTCTACTCGTTGGCGAACAGCCTCGCCAATTTCGGTGGTTTGTTAGCGCCGAACTTCAGAACGCCGCGTGTGATTCACATGTCAGTCGGAATTCAGCATCAACTCGGCGAGCGCGGCATGTTCTCCGCCGACTACGTGCGCGAACTCGGCACGCAGTTTCCGATTGGCATCGACACTAACCGCGCCGGAAGCGCCGCCTACCTCACCGACGGCTACAATCCCGATCCCACGAAAAATACCTATCAGGCCGAACTGAATGCGATCAACGCGACGCTGGCTGCAAATCCGGCGTCGGCGACTTGTCCGCAAGCGGCATCCGCGGGAGGCAGTTCGCAAGCTGCCGTCAGTTGTTATCTTTCGGCCGTGCCTACCGCGAGCATCACCGATTTCGCCCACCAGGGACTCGACTCATCGAGCGCTTACTGCGGACCGTTTCCATGCTCGGTTTTACAAACTCAGACCAACGGGCGTCAGGCGCAAGCGTCATTCGGTGGAATCAATCCCGCAGTCGGCGCGAACATCATGTATTTTCCGAGCGGCCGGTCCTCGTACAACGCCGTGCACCTGGCCTATCACGCCGTCAGCGGAGACAATCCATTTCGCCGGGTGCGCCGCCTGGAAGCAGAGTTCTCCTATACCATCTCGCGCTATCGCAGCAATATTGCCGAACGAAACGGCAGCGGCGGCGATTACTCGCTGATGAACGTAGCGGAAGACTACAACCGTCCGCACCTTGGGAATTGGGGAGATTCGGGGCTCGACCGAACTCACCAGCTCACCTTCACTCCGACGGCGGATTTGCCCTATGGGCTGCGGCTTTCGATGATTGCCCAACTGGCGTCGCCACTTCCTCTTAGCCTTTATGTTCCCGAGGCGGATGGCGGGGGAGTGCCGGGCGAGATTTTTCGCAGCGACCTTACGGGTGACGGAACGGTCGGCGATCTGTTGCCGCGAACAGTGATCGGAAGTACGGGGAAATACTCGACCACAGAAGTAACCAAGGCGATCGCCTACTACGACACGACCTTTGGCGGGAAGCTGACGCCGGCCGGGTCTGCACTCGTGAATTCCGGCCTGTTCACTGGCTCGCAACTGGTTTCACTGGGAGCGGTTTCGCCGCTGGTGCAACCGCCTCCGGGCCATTTTGCGGAAGCTCCATGGCTAAAGACGATGGATCTGCGCTTTACCCGGCCGTTCCAGGTCACGGAGCGATTCAGGCTCGAACCGATGGTCGCGATCTTCAACGTTTTCAATTGGGCGAACTTCGGCGGTCCGGGGAATCAACTCAGTGGCATTCTGGACGGTGCCCCGGGTAGCTCATTGAACAACGCGAGTTCTGCCGGATATTGCGGCAGCTCGACCACGTACTGCACGTCGCGCCTCGATCGAATTTTGCCGGGATCGGGCACCTATGGAAACGCCGCTCCGCGGCAGATCGAGTTTGGACTGAGGGTTACTTTCTAGATTCCTTTTTTTGGCACTGATACGCCGGCGAAATGTGGTCGGGAACGGCGTCAGCATTCTTCCCGCGTAACCGCCCGGCGCTTCAAAATCGCCAGTCGCCCGGCGAATTCGCGAGTTCATTGCAAGATCGGCACGAGAAAGCTCCCACATCATGAGCGCGTGACTCGCGGCAATTGGCGGGCGATTTCCCGCGCTCGACACAACTATCGAGCCAATGGAGTCGCCTCCCTTGGCCGTCATTTTGCTGAAAGAGCGCAAAAGTTTTATCTTCCCGAAATTTATTTCCGTCCAACCCAAATTATGGACTTGACTTCAAGTCTGGATGCGCTAATCTTCACCAGTCAGTGCGATGCCTCTATGCTTCCCCAAGTAGGAGCTCCACTGGTTTCGGGTGTGCACCTCACAATTGTGACAAAACTTCCAGGAGGAAATTCCTTTGAAACTGAAAAGCTTGTTGGTAGTCACCCTTCTCGTCCTCGGCTGCTGCGCTGCTTTTGGGCAGAGCTACAGCTTTGGATTCCTTAGCTATACCGGCGGCCTCGAGTATTGCAACTACGAGACTTTTACCGCATTCGGCCCGGTAACCCCGAGCTTCTACCTGCAGGGCTATGACGTACTTAGCGCTTGCGCGTATTCACTTGGACCGGCAGCAAGCATCAACGGCATCAAGGCCACGTTCCCGAAGTCGGCTGAAGGCCCGGTAACCGGTGGCGGATACTTCTACGCCGATCAGCTTTACGATGCCTATTACGGCTATGTGACTGGTCTGCAGTGGTCCGTATTCACCGCGATCAAGGCCCCGAAGAAAATCACCTCAACCACGAAGTTCGGATGGGCTGGTTATGTCGGCGAAGTCGGCTACGAGTTCCTCGGCAACTACGGCTTCCTGAGCGCGACCATTCCGAGCGCTGCCCATCGCGGCGCGAAGAGCACCATCAGCAACATGAGCGTCGCGAAGTTGAGGGAAAAAGGCGAAGCTCTGAAGGCCCAGCGCTCCAGCAAGTAAGCAGTACATTAGTTTTGTAAACTAGCCACGTCGGTTCACGGCGTGGCTTTTTTCTTGTATTCTGACAATAGTTCCGCTTGAGGAGAAATCATTTGGTTCGCCTGTTGGCACTCATGTTCTTAATATTAACGGGCTGCCTGCTGGCCCAGGATGCGGCACAGCCAAAGCCAAGCCAGGCGGCACCGGTACAAAAAGGTTCGATGGCTCCAGCACCTGACCCATCCCTAACCCCCACGGGGCCGGCAAAAGCCGGGTTTCCCTTTGACGAGTTCAAGGAGTTTTCAGCCATTATGGTGGGCAGCGTTCAGATGGGGGATGATCGTGAAGGCCACATCTATCGCTCTGGCGACCTTTTAAGGACGGAAGGCGCGGAGGGGCACGGCTTCTTCGTGATGGACCTGAAGAAGTATAAGACCTACGGTATCTCATCCTTGAGGTGCATGAAGGATAGCCACATGTATTTCCGTGCTTTCCCGTTCTCCCTCTCACGTCCTGACCGTAAGATGGAACACTTCCCCATTGGCACGGAAACCGTTGATGGCCATGTGTGCAAGATCGAACATGTCACCGTCTCTGGCGGAGATCTTCCAAAGCCGATCGAATTGAAATTCTGGGAAGCGGAAGACTTGCAGGGTTTTCCGGTCAAAGTTCAGCTCCTCAAGGGCCTTGGCAAAGCGGTCATTCAATACAAGAACGTCGCCCTCGGGCCGCAGGATCCCACGCTTTTCATCTATCCAAGAGACTGTGGTGATCTGCCAACACCCGAGGATACCCCGGTAAAGCGTCCCGCAGCGCGCGCTCCAAAGGCTGCGCCGCCGGCGGATGCCCCAAATTAGAGTGCTGGTAGTGAGAGTCTTGAAGTCAAAGTTATCAAATCCAAAATACTCCCCCCGGTTATTCCAAGGACAGGGTTTCGGCATGGGTGTGATTCGGTGGTCATTTTGTTGGATGTGGCTGGCGGCGAGTGCGATGGCGGCCGCGCCGCAGTCAACAACAACTCCTCAAACAACAGCTCCTCACGTCGCGCATAAGGTCGTCGCGGATAAATCCAGCCCGCATCATCCCGTCGCAGCTCAACCCAACATAGTTTTGATCACGTTGGACACCACGCGCGCCGATCGCATGGGTTTCCTGGGATCGAAGCGTGGGCTCACTCCGAACCTGGATTCCCTGGCCCAGCAATCCGGTGTTTTTACCCGAGCTTATGCCCAGGCTCCTCTAACGCCGGCCTCCCACGCTACGATTCTCAGCGGCACGTATCCGCAGTTTCACCAGGTTCTCGACTTCCCGATGCGGCTGTCCGAGACCGTACCCTACGCTCCCGATATTCTCCACGGCCGGGGATATCACACGGCAGCGTTTGTCGCATCCCTCGCCCTTGATCCGGCGGCTGGCGCGCCCGGCTTTGACCGCGGGTTTGACACTTATGATGCCGGTTTCGACTCCAAGAACTTCCACAACAAAGCCCGCTACGAAACGATCGAGCGCCGAGGTGGCGAAGTGGTAAACCGCGCCATCGCATGGCTCAATCTGCACTCCAAGGGACCGTTCTTTCTCTGGGTGCACTTGTACGATGCCCATGATCCGTATGATCCGCCCGAACCTTATAAAACCAAGTACGCCACGGAGCTCTATGACGGAGAAATTGCCTACGAGGATTTCGCGGTAGGGAAATTGTTGCGGCACCTGAAAACACGCGGCCTGTACGATGGCGCCGTGATCGCCGTAATGGCTGATCATGGCGAGTCTCTCGGCGCGCATGGCGAAGATACCCACGGATTTTTTCTCTACGACGAAACCATCCAGGTACCGCTCGCGATCAAGTTGCCATATTCCGCCGCGCAAACACGAATTGACAATCGCGTAGAGTTGGTCGACGTCATGCCCACGTTGTTGCAGGCGGTGAATGTCCCCATCCCCGCTGAAGTGCAAGGCGAATCGCTAGTTGGGATCATCCAGGAGAAGGATGAAGCGTCGACCGATAAATGGCGCGATCGCCCAGCTTACTCTCAGGCCGATTACGCTCACCTCGCCTACGGTTGGGCCGCTCTGCAATCCCTACGAACTGGGAAATATCTGTACGTCCAGGCGCCGCGCCGCGAACTTTACGACCAGACCGCCGATCCCGGAGCCCTCAACAACTTGGCCACGGCGTCGACGGCTGTCGCAGATACCCTGGCGGCAAAGGTGGTCGGGATTCAGCAAAAAACAAGCAGTCATCGCGAACTGCAAAAAACGGCCGTTGACTCTGAGGCGCAGGAAAAATTGGCTGCTCTGGGTTATGTCACCGCCGGCAGCAACGCTTCGAAGATCAGCAATGCCGATATCGGAGCCGATCCCAAAGACAAGATTGTTACCGCGAATACCATTCGGCAGATCAACTTTCTGCTGGAGGACGAACGCTTCGACGAGTCTGTGGTTGAGTTGCAGAAATTGCTCGAAAAGAACCCCGATATGGCGATGATCTATGCCAAACTCGGAGGTTGCTACATGAAGCTACACGACTACGAGAAGGCTATTCCGCCGCTGCGCAGGGCCATCGCATTGGATCCCAACTTGAACATGGCGGCTATGGACCTGGGTCGAGCATTGATTCGTGTGCAGGATTACAAAGGGGCGGCAACCGAGTTCGAGAGCATTGTGGCCAAGACGCCGGGGATGCTGGATGCGCATCTCTTTCTTGAAATCGCCTATGCGCGCTTGGACCAGGTCCCCGAGGCAATCAAAGAGAGCCAGCTGGTTCTGCAAGCCATGCCCAACCATTTTGGAAGTTACATGATTCTCGGGCGATCCCTCGCCAAAACGGGCAAGCCTGAGGAAGGCATTGCCGACTTGGAAAAAGCGGCTGCGATTCGCCCGGAATCGGCCGAACCTCACCGAGCCCTGTCGGAGATATATAAGCAGATGGGACGCAAACTCGATGCCGACCGGGAAACGGCTCTAGCCGATCAACTGCGGCAATCCGCCGCCATGGAACCGTGAGCTTCGGATTCGCGCAGCCAGCCTCAAATGCTCCGCTACCTGCGCAGGATTTCAGTATGAAGGTGATTCGCCACTGTGTGTGTGTGATGTGGTTGGCCGCAATGGGTCTTGCGGCAACTCCCAATCCACCCCACCCCAAACCAGCCGCGGTCTCGCCATCCCGGCCGAATATCGTGCTGATCACGTTGGACACGACACGCGCCGATCGCATGGGTTTCCTGGGTTCGAAACGTGGCCTCACGCCGAATCTCGACGCCCTGGCCCAGCAATCCGCCGTCTTCACGCACGCTTACGCCCAGGCTCCCATAACGCCAACTTCGCACGCGACGATTCTCACGGGAACGTATCCGCAATTCCATCAGGTGAATGACTTCCGGGTGCCGCTGGCAGCGAGTCTGCCCTACGCTCCCGATCTCCTGCACGCGCACGGATATCACACTGCGGCTTTTATCGGCTCGATGGTCCTCGACGCAAAAACAAACTATGCGCCGGGATTCGATCGCGGCTTCGATAAATATGACTCCGATTTCCACCCCGAAGACGTTGGCCAAAAAGGCCGCTACCGCAGCCTCGAGCGCCGCGGTGGAGAAGTAGTAACCCGCGCCCTGGCGTGGCTCGCTCAACATCCCAAGGGACCGTTTTTCATCTGGGTTCATCTCTACGATGCGCACGATCCCTATGATCCACCCGAGCCTTACAAGACGCGATATTCCAAGGAGCCGTATGACGGTGAAATTGCCTACGTCGATTCGGCCATCGGAAAACTGCTGCAAGGTCTAAAGTCGCGCGGCTTCTACGACGGGACGTCCATTGCCATCATGGCCGATCACGGCGAGTCCCTGGGAGCGCATGGGGAAGACACGCACGGCATTTTTCTCTACGACGAGACCATTCAGGTACCTCTGCTGATCAAGCCGCCGAGCGGTTTCGAAAATGAAAACCTTATCGACAATCGCGTGCAACTCGTCGATGTGATGCCGACGCTATTGCAGACTGCTGGTGTTGCCGTGCCGGCGGAAGTGCAAGGGCAATCGTTACTGCCGGTCATGAAGCAGAGAGAAGGAGACGCGGCGGCCAGCGACGCGTGGCGAGACCGTCCCGGCTACGCAGAGACGGATTATCCCCACAATGCGTTTGGATGGAGCGCTCTGCGAGCGCTGCGAACCGGGAAGTATCTTTATGTTCAGGCACCGAGCCGCGAACTCTACGACGAAGCGGCGGATCCGAAAGCGGAACACAACCTCGCGGCAGCATCCACCGCGGTTGCAGACACGCTGGCGGGAAGGCTCGTCGATTTTCGGCAGAAGACGGCCGGTCACCGTGAAGCGCCGAAAGCAACTGTGGATCCGGCGGCCCAGCAGAACCTGGCGGCGCTCGGATACGCGTCGACGGGCAGCGGATCCAAAGCTGGGCCGGTTGACCAGGGAGCCGATCCCAAGGACAAAATTGAGATCAGCAACATCTTCCATAAGACGAACGAACTGCGGCAGAGTGGGCGGATTGCGGAAGAAGCCGAGATCCTGCAGCAACTGTTAATCAAAGAACCAACCATGCCTGGCCTCTACGCGAAAATTGGCGCAGACATGCTGGATCTGAAAAAGTATAAGGAATCTGTGCCGATGTTGCGCAAAGCGGCGGAAGCCGATCCCGATTCACCCATGGCGCGCGTGGAACTGGCTAAGGGCCTGATGGGATCCGGAGATTTCGCGGCAGCCGTGCCGGAGCTTGAGTTTGCTGTGGCCAAAATGCCAAAGCTTGCCGACGCGCACATTTTCCTCGAGAGCGCCTACGCACATACCAACCAAATTCCGGAAACGATTAAAGAGTGCAAAATCGTCCTGCAATTCCTTCCCAATCATTTTGGAAGCTACTTGATTCTCGGCCGATTTCTGGAAATGTCGGGTGACTTCCACGCCGCGATCCCGAACTTGAAGAAGGCGGCCGCGTTGAGGCCGAAAGCGCCCGAGGCCCATTTGTTTCTTGCCGATGCCTACGAACAATTAGGGCAAATGACCGATGCCGCCGAAGAGCGGGCGATTGCCAAACACCTGAGCGGCAACTGACGACGCGCAAGAGTCCTAAGTTATCGCGGCTACGGAGACGGGGCAGAGCCCCGTCTCCACACCAAGCCGATTAGGCCGCTCTTATCGAGCGGTCGCGAACCGCGGCCAACGGCTCGCGAAATCCCTTGACTGCCGCGTAGCCGAGCCCGATGAAGACCACCATTACGATCACCTGGGAAATGAGGAAAGGCGGCTCCGAGCCTTTAGGCGCCAACACGTGAAGCGACGGCACTTTTTCGAAGAGCTGCGCCACCAGAACAAAACAGTTCAGCCAAAGAGCGATGACCGCTGTGATCACATAGGCTCGGCGCGATCCGCCAACGAGATGACGGCCATAGCGCGCGTACAGAGCAATCGCCAGCGCGAGCATGGAAACGATGCCCACGCCGATCGCGGGCGTAAACCCATGATAGGGGAACATGAATCCCGTAATGCTCGTCAATACTGTCGTGGCCAGAAAAAGTCCCGTCATCCCGTCATATCTTTTCCCGGTGATCATGCCATAGAGAACGAATAACCCCGAGAAAATCCCTACCAGACTGAGGACGACGTGGACGAAAGTGAAAGTTGTCATGCCAGCGATCATTGTGCCCCTCCCGTTCGGAATCAGAGGATATTACGACAGGGCAGCCCGAATTTCCACAGCCAGATTGCTGGCAGGGCAAGGGTTTTGCCGGAGTTCAGCCTTGATCGAGTCATTATTTCGTCAAAGTTTGTCAATCTTCGTCAAGCTGGTTTGTCAAACTCGTCGAGAAAGATATTTCTTTGCCAGCGCCCGCGCTGTTTACGATTTTCTTTTTCTCTACGCGGCCACTATAATCGGCTGTCGCGATAACTTGTGAATGTTTTTAGCAGCAAAGATCTAACCAGCGGGAAACCCCGACTTGGGAACCTGCATCATTCCTAGCGGACCTGATCTAGTTAGAATCCCGCATTTCGACCGCTTGCGCGTCAGTATTGCATCGCTCGGAGAATTTGATCATTGAGGAACATGAAAAAACTTGTCTGCTTTACCCTGGCCACTCTTTTTGTTTCAGGCATATTTTCAGGCCTTGCCAATGCGCAAAACCTTCCCGCAATCGATTTATTCGGCGGCTATTCCTACCTCCATTTCAATCAGCCGTCGAGTGGTCTGACTCCCTATGAAGAGCTCTCGTTCAACGGATGGGAGTTTTCGGCATCGGTCGCTCTCTTCCATCACCTCTCGGTTGAAGGAGACCTCAGCGGCCACACACTCGGCGATTGCGCCGACGTTTCCGGCATCTCCTGCAGCGACTTCTCTTACATGATCGGGCCGCGTTATACGATCGGCGATCGTTCCAGCCGGATCACATACTTCGCGCATGCTCTCATTGGCCAGGATCGGGCGACCCTGCTCAGCCTGCAACCGACCGGCACCAACCCGACCGTCGACGATACCTCGGTGGCATTGGCAGCGGGCGGAGGCCTTGATTTTTGGCTCTATCGTCACATTGGACTTCAGTTTGGGCCGTTCGATTATTTCTATACCAACCACCTGAACAACGAAGGCGCTGCCAGCCAGAGCAGCTACCGCCTTGCCGGCGGCGTCGCGTTTCGATTTGGCGGCGATTTCCCTCCGGCTGAGCCGAAAGAAGCTAAGGTCGAATCGGATTGCACGCGTTCCAAGCTTCGTCCGTGGCACAAAGACTGTCCTGAGGGTCAGCAACCTTCCGAGAGTCATCCGCCGACCAAGACCGCGAAAGCAGGTCCGCCTGCTGGGCCGGCAGCTGCGCCGAGTCGCGGCATGCCAGTTCATTCCCTGGGCGTACAGGTCGCGCCGCAGGAATTCGACGGCGCTAAAGTTCTGGCCAT
This sequence comes from uncultured Acidobacteriaceae bacterium, assembly GCA_963807725.1. Classification (GTDB taxonomy): domain Bacteria; phylum Acidobacteriota; class Terriglobia; order Terriglobales; family Acidobacteriaceae; genus Acidiflorens. The sequence continues at coordinate 23,654 of CAWECL010000004.1, read as the reverse complement.
CGAGCCCGGAAGCATCGCGGAAATGGCATCGCTGCACGTCGGCGATCTGATCACCTCGGTCGATGGCAAAGCCGTAAAGACTCCGATGGAACTGGCCGCCGAACTGAGCGGCAAGAGCGGCAAGGTTCGCATCGGAATTCTGCGCGGCAAGTTCGCCACCGAGACTGTGATTATCCTTGGTGCTCAGTAATCGCGCTTGTCAGTGGCATCGGAGTCCGAGCAAAACGCCAGTGGTCAGGGTAGGCACAGAGCGTGTGACGAATCTATTCATAGATTTTGGCGTGCGGTTCCGAGCATCGCTCGCAGGGCTTAAGAATTCGCCCAATCGGCGCATCGATAGAAGACGGGTGCGACCTGAATCAGGAACGATCCGGCTCAGCCCGGCAACCGAACTAATCAACGAAATCGAAATCTAATCAAATGAATCAGGAGGTGGGAACACGCGATTCATGATGTTGATGGGTTTTGGAAACTGGTGCGCCCGGAGAGATTCGAACTCCCGACCTACAGCTCCGGAGGCTGCCGCTCTATCCAGCTGAGCTACGGGCGCATCATTCAAGTGTACATCGTCGTTGCAGAGAGGCCCAACGCGAGCTGCAATCGCGATTGACCGGGAATCTCATCCTTATCCTTCAACCTCGGCCATCGAGCGCTTGCGCTTGTTCGATTGCAGGACTTTCTTACGCAGCCGCAGCGACTTTGGCGTGACCTCGACGAATTCATCTTCGGCTATGAATTCGATCGCCTGCTCGAGATTGAGATTCTTGTAAGGCACCAACCGGATCGCTACGTCGGATGTCGAGGCGCGCATGTTGGTCAGCTTTTTCTCGCGCACGATGTTGACGTCGAGATCCGTATCTTTGGCATTCTCGCCGACAATCATGCCTTCGTAGACGGCGACGCCGGGGCCGGCAAAGAGCACTCCACGCTCCTGCAGATTGTAGAGAGCATGGGAGGTCGTGACTCCATCCCTGTCAGCGATCAGAGCGCCGGTGGGACGGTGCGGAATTTCTCCCTGCCACTCGATGTATCCATCAAAGAGCGCGTTCATGACAATTGTGCCGCGCGTGTCCGTGAGCAGGGTGGAGCGCAGACCAATCAATCCACGGCTGGGGACGCGGAATTCAACTCGCACTCGCCCATAACCGTGATTGTGCATGTTGGCGACTTCGCCCTTGCGCGAGCCGACATGCTCCATGACCACGCCAACAAATTCTTCCGGAACATCGACGGTGAGGTGCTCGACCGGCTCCATGAGCTTGCCGTCGATGCGCTTGGTGACGATCTCGGGCTTGCCGACCATGAGCTCATAGCCTTCGCGGCGCATCATCTCGATCAGGATCGAAAGCTGCAATTCGCCGCGTCCTAGAACCTTGAAGGAATCGGTGCTGCCGGTCTCTTCCATGCGCAACGAGACATTGGTGAGCAGCTCTTTGTCGAGCCGCTCGCGCAAATTGCGCGAAGTAACGTAAGTGCCTTCGCGTCCGCAGAACGGAGAAGTGTTGATCGTAAACAGCATCGCGATCGTCGGTTCGTCGATGATGATGGGCGGCAGCGGCGTGGGATTCTCGGCGCTGGTGATGGTCTCGCCGATGGTGATGCCTTCGACGCCGGCGACGGCGATGATGTCGCCGAGAGCGGTTTCGGTGATGTCGGTCCGCTTCAGGCCCGAAAAACTGAAGAGTTTGGTGATTTTTATTTTCTGCAAAGACCCATCGCGTTTGGCAATGGCAACGTCTTCGCCGGTCTTCATCGTGCCAGAAAAGACGCGGGCAATCGCCAGGCGTCCGAGATAATCGCTGTAATCAAGATTCGCCACCAGAATCTGCAACGGTCCATCGGCTTCGCCTTGCGGCGGAGGAATGGTATCGACGATCGCTTCGAACAACGGACGCAGGTCTTCGCCTGCCGCTCCCTGATGGACAGCTGCCGTTCCAGCCTTTGCATTGGTGTAGAGAACAGGGAAGTCGAGCTGCTCTTCTTTCGCGTCGAGATCAATAAAGAGGTCGTAAACTTCGTTCAGAACCTCCTGCGGACGCGCGTCGGGGCGGTCAATCTTATTAATGACCAGAATCGGCTTTAAATTCGCTTCGAGAGCTTTGCTCAACACATAGCGCGTCTGGGGCAGCGGACCTTCGCTGGCATCCACCAGCAGCATGACACCATCGACCATCTTGAGAGCGCGCTCAACTTCGCCGCCAAAATCGGAGTGGCCGGGCGTGTCCACGATATTAATTTTCGTGCCCGCATAAAACACAGCCGTGTTCTTGGCAAGAATCGTGATGCCGCGCTCGCGTTCGAGGTCGTTCGAGTCCATCACGCGCTCAGCCACGGTTTCATTTTCACGGAACGTCCCACTCTGCCGCAGCATGGCGTCGACCAGCGTGGTTTTGCCATGGTCGACGTGGGCAATAATAGCGATATTGCGAATACTAGAATTCAGATCGAAAACTCCTAAGAGATGGCGGAGAGAGCCAACATCGATGGTGGAGCGCTGGGCGTCCCGGCCCGGCCACCAACTCCGCAGATTTTGTCGGCATCTACTACTTTACTATGAGTGGGTGATTTCGCAGGAATCGCGGCTAAACTTCAGGCCGTGACGATAACGCCTGTACTCGATCGTTTCCCAATGCGCCGGTAACTGTGTCGCACACCCGAATCGAAATAAACCGCGTCTCCCGCGCCCAACGTGAACAGTTCCGAGCCAATCGTCAGCTGCAAACTTCCAGTAATCAGATAAAGCAGTTCCACTCCAGGGTGCTGATGCGGACGCACTTTCTCTAAGGCGACCGGCTCGAACTCCGCGAAAAACCCGCTCATCTTGCGGTCGCTGGCCTTGAAGTCCAGACTCTCAAACGTGTATGCGCCGCCGCCTGCCCCGGAACTCTCCGGAAATTTAAGCCGCTCCTTCTTGCGCACGATCGATACCACATGCCGCTTGCGTTCATCCGCGAAGAAATACTCTAGCCCGACTCCAAACACCATGGCTATGCGTAGCAGAGTGGGCAGCGTAGGAAATAGCTTCCCCCGCTCGAGCTTCGAAAGCATCGCCGCAGATAGCCCGGTGTGCTTGCCCAATTCGACCAGTCCCATGCTTTTTCGCAGCCGCAGCGTGCGGAGCTTTTCACCCAGAGCGTAAGGTCGCAGTCCGTCGACAATCGTTGCGTTGAGCATTTTCGCCCCTCTGATTTCTTGCCAGTACAAGAACTACTCGGATTTTTGACCTGCATTCACACCAAATGCGGAACTATCAAGATTTGCACCATACGACAATAATTGTTCCTTATAGTTAATGCCAATGCATTTCGCAAAATAATGCAATTGCAAATAAAGAGTCCAACCAGAGTTCCACACACAGGAGAACTATCTTGAAAACAGCAGGTTTTGCATTGATTCTCGGCGTCCTCACCAGCGTGATGCCGACCATGGCAAGTTCCCAGACAAAAGACATCGTCGACACCGCCGTTGCCGCCGGAAACTTTAAGACCCTGGCCGCGGCGCTTCAGGCCGCCGGTCTGATCGACACTCTCAAAACCGACGGACCTTTCACCGTATTCGCTCCTACCGACGAAGCGTTCAGCAAATTGCCGCCGGGCGCGCTCGACTCACTTCTCAAACCAGAGAGCAAAGAAAAATTAAAAGCGATCCTGCTCTACCACGTCGTGTCCGGGAAAGTTACGGCGAAACAAGTCATGAAGATGTCATCCGCGAAGACGCTCAACGGACAGAGCGTATCCATCAGCGTTCACGATGGCACGGTCATGGTGAATAACGCCAAGGTGGTGAAGGCTGATATCGCCGCCTCCAACGGCGTGATCCACGTGATCGACGCCGTGCTCTTGCCCAGTAATTAACAGAACGAAACTTAAATGAGAGGAGAACAACATGAAAAATATAGATGTAGTTGCCGCGATACTGCTCGTAATCGGTGGACTCAACTGGGGTCTGGTGGGTGTCGCTCACTTCGACCTTGTAGCCACTATCTTCGGTATGAAATTTGGTGAGACCTCCACGCTCAGCTCGATCGTCTATGTGCTGGTCGGACTATCGGCCGTGTATCAAGCCGTCCAGTTCAAGGCGATCCAACGTCGTTGGGGGCACGAACACATTCTTGCCGGCCGCTAAACGAAGCTGACAAAAGCTAAAAAACGGATGATGTCGCGAAGATGAGCCGGGGGAGCTCAAATGCAACTCCCCCAATTTTTCTTCGCACACGATCAGGCAAATCGTCATGAAGATTCTAGTCACCGGTGCCACCGGATACGTCGGCCGCCAACTCGTCCCCAAACTCCTGGAGGCCGGTCACGAAGTGACGTGTCTGGTGCGGGATCCCTTCTGCAAGGCCGCCATCTGGCGTCACAGCGATGGAGTACGAGTTCTAAAAGGCGACGTATTGCACCTCCCGACTTTGCTGTCGCTGGATGAAAAATTCGATGTTGCCTACTACCTGATTCATTCCATGGGTTCTGCAATATCGACGTCGGGAAAAACGAGGCCAGCCCAACCTAATTTCGCCGAACGCGATCAACGTGCCGCCCGCAACTTCGCAACCGCCGCAAGTCTGTGGAAGGTGAAGCGCGTCATCTACCTCGGAGGCCTGACGTCTCAAACTTCCGCCATTTCCCAACATCTGAAGAGCCGGGAACAAACCGGCCAAGCCCTCCGCGATTTCGGACCGCCGCTAACCGAATTCCGCGCCGGCATTATCGTCGGCAACGGCAGCGTGTCGTTCGAGTTGATCCGTTACCTAACCGAGCGGCTGCCCGTCATGATCTGTCCGAGATGGGTCGTCACCAAAACTCAACCCATCGCCATTAGCAACGTGCTCGAATATCTGATCGCCGCGATTGACGTCCCGCAGTCCGAGGGAAAAATCATCGAAATCGGAGGTGCCACCGTAGAAACCTATCGCAGCATGATGCTGACCTACGCGCGCCTGCGTGGCCTGAGGCGATGGCTGCTACGAGTCCCCGTTCTCACGCCGCGGCTCTCGTCCTATTGGTTGAATCTCGTCACGCCAATTCCCGCCGCCATCGCCCGTCCTCTCATCGAAGGATTGCGCACCGAGGTAGTCTGCAACAGTCCGGCAGCGAAAGAAATTTTCCCCTCAATATCTCCCATGTCCTATACCGCAGCGGTTCGAGCGACCCTCGATCGCCCCGTGCCTGACGAATCTGTTCAGCGCGTGCCCGACGAAAATAGCAATCGTGCCTATGTCCGCCGCGAGGGACTCATCAGCGACATCCGCCAGACCACCGTGAACGCGACGCCGGAAGAAGTTTTCGCTGTGCTACGAGCCTTAGGTGGAGAACAGGGCTGGCTCTACGCGAACTGGCTATGGCAGCTCCGCGGACTGTTGGATACTCTTCTCGGTGGAGTAGGCATGAGGCGCAGGCCCGGCTCTCAAGCCTTGCTCAAGCCCGGCGATCACCTCGACTTCTGGCGCGTCCAGGAAATAACGCCCCTGCGCAGTCTGCTTCTGCAAGCCGAAATGAAAGTGCCCGGACGGGCCTGGCTCAACTTCGAACTCACTCCCCAGCCGGCGGGTCAAACTCTTCTTCGTTGTGGCGCATGGTTCGAGCCTCGCGGACTCGCCGGAGAGCTTTATTGGTCGCTCCTCTATCCCATTCACCGTCTGATTTTTTGGGGAATGTTGCGAGCAATTCAGAAACAAGCCGAGCGCAGAGTCCTATTCTCCGTCTCTGCCTTCGGGCACAACTAACTGGCAAAAACTACGAAGGGTGGTCGCGCTCCCAAACGATTTCGCGTGCATCCCTGTATATTTATCGAGCATGAAACGCATCGTCATTGCTCTCATCTCTCTGCTGCTGCTCGTGTTTTGTGTCGCGACGCTGGCTGCAGGCCAATCTTTCACCGTGACGTTTCCAGCCGAGAAGAGCGCCCAGCCGCTGGATGGCCGTCTGCTGCTGGTTCTCTCGACCGATCCGAGCGCGGAGCCGCGCATGCAGATCGACGATTCGCCGCGCTCGCAGATGGTGTTCGGGATAACGGTGGATGGGTGGGCGCCGGGCCGAGCCGCGATAGTTGACGCCACGGCTTTCGGGTATCCGATCCAAAATCTTAAGGACGTTCCTGCCGGCGAGTACACGGTACAGGCCGTCCTGAACAAATACGAAACTTTTCATCGCAGCGACGGGAAAACCGTCAAGATGCACATGGACCAGGGCGAAGGCCAACACTGGAATATTTCGCCGGGCAATCTCTACTCCAAGCCGCAGAAGGTGACGATAAAGTCAGGCGGTGAGCCGATTCAAATATCGCTCACCGAAATCATTCCGCCGATCGAGCCCAAACCCGACACCAAATACATACGGCACATTCGCGTACAGAGTCCGGTGCTGACCAAGTTCTGGGGAAGGCCGATGGAGATCAGCGCGATCGTTCTGGTGCCTGAAGGTTTCGACGAACATCCCGAGGCCCACTTTCCCGCTCATGATTTTCCACGATCATTTTGTGGACGACATGGACGATTTTCGCACCACTCCTCCCGATCCGGCCCTGAAGCCCGTTTACAGCGATCGTTTCCATATGCCGGACTACAACGGCATCCAGCAACAGGAGGCTTACAAGTTTTACCAGCAATGGATCTCGCCCAAATTCCCTCGTTTCCTGGTCGTAAAAATTCAGCATGCCAATCCTTTCTATGACGATTCGTATGCGGTGAATTCCGCGAATGTTGGGCCTTACGGCGATGCCATTGAGAATGAATTAATTCCTGCGATCGAGAAAAAATTCCGCGGGATCGGCCAAGGATGGGCTCGCTTCGTTTATGGCGGATCGACGGGCGGATGGGAAGCTCTGGCGGTGCAAGTTTTCTATCCCGACCACTACAACGGAGCGTTCGCCGCTTGTCCCGATCCCATCGACTTTCATGCTTACACCAACATTAATCTTTACGATCGCGACAACGAGTTCGGCAAGAACGCTTTTTTTGTCGAAGGCGCACACAAGCGGGTGGCACAACCGGCGATGCGCGACTATGAGGGACACACTCTCATTACCACCAAAGAAATCAATCAATACGAACTGGCGCTCGGCGATCAAGGCCGCAGCGGCGAGCAGTTCGACATCTGGCAAGCGGTCTACGGACCGGTTGGCGAAGATGGATATCCGCAGCCGATTTTCAACAAGCGAACCGGCGAGATCGATCACAAAGTCGCCGACTACTGGCGCCAGAATTACGATCTGGAAGCAATCCTGGAACGCGACTGGACGAAGCTTGGTCCGGAACTCGCGGGCAAGATTCACATCTACGTCGGATCCGATGACAGTTATTTCCTGAACAACGCGGTCTATCGCATGGAAGATTTTCTAAATACCACCAAGAATCCTCCGTACGGTGGCGAAGTTACTTATGGACCGCGTGCCGAACACTGCTGGAACGGCGATCCGACGTTGCCCAACTATCTTTCGCGGCTGCATTACAACACGATGTATCTGCCAAAGATTCTGGACCGCATTCAGAAGACTGCGCCCAAGGGAGCTGATTTAACCAGCTGGCGATACTAGAGGCTTGCGTCTCAAGCTTTCGCCTCACTCTTGCGCTCGCTCGGCGAGAAAATTGTCGCGACAGGTTTTGGCGGCGGCTAATAATTCAGGGTATTGCGGCGTCTGGCGCATCGCGGCGAGTCCGGGATCTTTTTGTAATGCGGTATAGGAGCAATATTTTCCGTCGATCGAACTTTTCATCAGTCGCAGCGACATCTCTTTCTGGCCGCAGATAGAGAGCAGGCGCGCATCCCAGAAGCGATTCTCCGGGTCGGGATCGCCGAACATCCGAGCCTCCGCGGCGCGTGACAGTGTTTCTAGTTCGGCTGCGGGACGCTTCTCCATACATGCTAACTGCAATTCGCCGAAGCGGGGACTTTGGACTTTAGCGGCGGCTGCACGGGCCTCGGGATATTTTCCAAGGCTCGCGTAGGCGGAAGCCAGGTTTAAGGCGGCCCAATCTGAACCCGGATCCAAGCGGAGGAAATCAATCCCGCGCTCCACCTTGCCAATTTGCTCAAAGGGAATGGCGCAAGAGCGCAACTGATAATTTCCAGGATCAAGCGATAGCGCGGTTTCGCATTCCTGCGCCGACTCCTCGGGCAAGCCTCCGTAGCGCAAGACGTAGCTCAAAGCGAAATGCGCCATGGCGTTCTCCGGATGCCGAGCCACCAGAGCTTTCGCGTCTTTGTAAGCCTTGCCATACGTGCCTTGCTCGACGCGGTCGGTGATGAGGCGGCTCGCCGCCTCGCTGTAATCGGGATCGAGAACGAGCGCCCGTTCGAGGGCTGTGATCGAGCGCTCGAACATGGCAGCTCCGCCGGAGGAATAATGAGAATCGTAGTAATAACGCTCGCCGATTGAACTCCACGCAGGGGCGTAGTTAGGGTCCAGACCGAGGGCGCGCTCCAGCATCGCGATCGCTTCTTGATTCGGAACCCCGTCATGCGGAATGGCGAGGCTGCGCAGGTAAAGATCGTAGGCTTCTTCATTCCGGGGATGAGTTCCTTTTTCCGATTCCGCGCCAGCGCCGAGCGCCGGAACCAGTCCGGAGCGGACTTTGGCTGAAATCTGCGAACGCATGGCGATCATGTCGGCGGCGCCGATATTCAGCGTGTCGCGCCAGACGGTGCGATTGTTGGCCACGTCGACGGCTTCGAGCGTGATCTGGAGTTGGTCGCCTTCTTTCAAATAGTGGCCGGTGACGATGTCGGTCACACGCATTTCTTTTCCGGCCTGCTCCAGGTCGACGGTCGCGCCGTTGTACTTGCTGGTGGTGGCAAAGGGACGAATCGACAACGAACGGGCATAGCTCAAGGCCGTGGCGATCTCATCCGGCAGAGCTAAACGAAGATAATCAACGCCCGTGTCGGAGCTCATGTTCTGGAAGGGAAGGACCGCGACCGTTGTTGGGTTCGCGGAACTCGCGACTGGGGCTTCGCGATGCCTGGTCATCCAGAAAGCAAAAGCCAGCGCCGCCGCAATCACAACCGCAGCGGCGAGGGCTGCAGTCTTGCCATAGGAGCGGCTGACTTTGGGTTCGGCCATCGCACCACTGGAAGCGACGGGCTGGCGGCGTCCTGAACTGGATGTTCCGCTGACGGCTTGGCCAGATTCGTTTTCCGCGGAGGACGGCACAGCCATGCGTCCCGAGTCCGTGTCGCGCTTCAGGCGCTGCAGATCGCTCCGCATCTCGGAGGCATGCTGATAGCGCAGCATTCGATCTTTTTCCAGCGCCTTATTAATGATGTCTTCGAGCTTTGCCGGAACGTCAGGATTCAGTCGAACCACGGCGGTTGGTCCGGAATCGAGAATCGCTTTGAAGATCAGGGCTGACGTATCGCCACGGAAGGGCAACATTCCCGTCGCCATTTCATAGAGCACCGCGCCAAAGGAGAACAGATCGGTGCGGGCATCGAGTTCTTTGCCCTTGGCCTGTTCCGGCGACATGTAAGCGACCGTCCCAACCATGGTACCTGGACTGGTGAGGTGCGCTTCGTCCAACGCCATGGTTCGGGTCATCGTATTGGCAGAAGCCACGTCGGTCGATGAGCCAACGGTTGATGCGACCTTAGCGAGTCCAAAGTCGAGAATCTTGGCGTGTCCGCGCTTGGTGACGAAGATGTTTGCGGGCTTGATGTCGCGATGGACGATACCTTCAGAGTGCGCCGCGTCGAGTGCGTCGGCGATCTCGATGGCGAGTCCGAGAAGCGTTTCGTTTTCCAAACGGACGGCCCGTCACCATGTGCTTCAGGGTCACGCCGTCCAGATACTCCATGGCGATAAAGCGCTTGCCTTCATGCTCGCCGATCTCATAGATGGTGCAGATGTTGGGATGGTTTAAGGCCGAGGCGGCGCGGGCTTCGCGGCGAAAGCGTTCCAGACTTGCAGGATCGTGCGCGACATCATCGGGCAGAAATTTCAGAGCGACAAAGCGGCCGAGGGAAGTGTCTTCCGCTTTATAAACCACGCCCATTCCGCCGCCGCCAAGCTTCTCGACGATGCGGTAGTGGGAAATGGTTTGGCCAATCATTTGGTTAGCTTATCAGTTGAAGTCGACGTTCCTGGTTCCGAGTCGGTTCATGTTACGGACCTTGCTGTCGCCCGTCAACGAGAGTCGGGGGTATACGGATTAAATGGATTTCCAGAACACCGACCAAAATAAAGGCAAGCAAGGTGGAGAAATGGAACGGGGCGAAGCCTGTAAACTTGAACCTCATCCTGTCGTGCTGGACTGCTACAATTCGTCGCGCTGCACGCTCCTCTTTCTGTTGATGCTCGCGCTCGCATTTGGATTGTCGATATTCTGCGAGGCTCAAACTCCAAACTCGATCCCTGACGCTCCGTCGCAGGCGGCGTCGAAGAATTTCTTCGCGCGTTGGGCCGACTTCTACCGTCAAGACTGGTTTGGGCCAGCTTCGTCAGGGCCTTCGCCAGCGCGGCGCGGTTTGCCTTCGCCGCTGGATTCGCCTCCGTTTCCGAATTCTGACTGGTCTTATGGCGGATCGCCTGTCATTGGAGAACCTGACGGTAACAGTTATCCGCTGATGACTGCTATTAATGGCGCTAAAAGCCGCACGAAGATTTATGGATGGCTCGATCCTTCATTGAATTTCAGTACGTCTTCAAACAGCAACGCTCCTGAGGCGAATGATGTTTACTCGAACCGGTTTGAGCTGAATCAATTGGTGCTTTATGCCGAACGCCTGCCCGATTCGGTGCAGCAGGATCATGTCGACTGGGGATATCACCTTACGGCTCTGTTCGGCAGCGACTACCGTTACACCACCGGGAAAGGCTACGGCAGCAGTCAGCTCCTGAACGATCACCGGCAATATGGATTCGATCCGACTGTCGAATATCTCGACATTTATGTTCCGCAGGTTGGGGACGGGATGAATGTGCGCATCGGGCGTTTCATCTCCGTTCCGGGCATTGAGGCGCAACTCGCGCCCAACAATTATGTCTTCAGCCACTCGCTTCTGTATGCCATCGATCCATTCACCGACACTGGCGTGATCGCGACCGTGAAACTCAATGACCAATGGCTGGTGCAAGCGGGCATCACGGCTGGACATGACGTTGCTCCGTGGACTTCGGACGCGAAGCCTTCGGGAACGGCGTGCGTCAGCTACACGACGAAATCGGTGAACGACAATCTTTATCTCTGCGCTAACGGCATCAATGACGCGAAGTACGCTTATAACAATCTGCAGCAATATGATGCGACGTGGTATCACAAGTTTTCGAAGACCTGGCACATGGCGACCGAGTCCTGGTACATGTATCAGCGCGATGTGCCTGCGCTTGCGGGCAGCATCAAGCCCGAACTCGGGTCGAACGCTGCGTACTGCTATCCGGGAGAACAGCGCTGCACGGCTCCTGAATATGCGGTGGTCAACTTTCTGCAGAAGGAGATTTCAGCGCACAGCTTCATCTCCTTTCGCAGCGACTTTCTCGACGACAAAAAAGGACAGCGCACCGGCTACGCGACGAAATACTCAGAGAACACGATCATGTGGTGCCACTGGATCGGGTCGACTGTGCAGTTGCGTCCCGAGCTACGTTTCGAGCGCTCGTGGGATCAGAAGGCCTACGACAACGGCCGAAAGCAAAACCAGTTTACGGCTGCGAGCGATCTGATCTTTCACTTTTAGGTTTCAGATCGGTTAACCTCCGGAACAGTTAGCCTCCGGAACAGTTAGCCTCCGGATCGGCCAACCGCGGATCGACGCCGCCTTGGCTGCTGGGAGGCATGAATGGTTCCGGGCGGCAGACGATCGGGTGCTCCCGAGGCGTCGTCGTTGCTGGTCGAAATCTCGGCGGTCGAAATCTGGCCAGTCGAGATCGGGGCTGGCTGGCTCTCGCTGTTTTTATCGCCGTCGTTTTTATCGCGATGGGGGCTGTGGTTTTTGTCTTCTGCTTTCACTTCTATTTTGGCTTCCGTGCGGTCAGCGGCGAGACGGCCCAAGTTCGACGATGCGACCTGCATGGCATAGAGCAGGACTCCGGCTTTGTTCGGGTCGAGACGACGGTGCAGCAGGTGTTCGCAGACCTGGGAGATCGCCACCTGGATGGAGGTAGCGTCCTCTAGGGCGGGCAAGAGGAAAGGAGCGCGGGGCACGGCAGCGGAGGTGCTGACGTCGATGGTGATCGCGAAACAAGCTTCGTGAAAGCGGCAAAACTGCTGATCGCGCATCGCGGGCGCTCCGCAGCGCGATCCGGATATTTTTATGTGTTGGCAAAGTTCGATGGCATGAGTGGACATTATGATTGCTCCTGATTAGTGGCGATATGAATTCTCACTTGCTGTTATTTGCTAGGTCGTACCCCCCACCCCCCCTATTTCTGTGATGATTATGCACTTGACACACAATAACTCCCTAAATTAGGCTGAGCCTGCCGTGACAGGTAAGCTAACCCTCCTGTTTTATTTGCATTGGATCGTGCTGACGTGGTAGTGTGATTTAGATATCACACTACGGAAGCGTTGGGCATCGGTCAGGCCCACCGGACTTATAATCCGAAAACTCCGCAAGGGTTCTGTGGGTTCAACTCCCACCGCTTCCGCTCTACTCTTATAGCACACTTTTGGCCGTTGATTTTAGCACTTGAAATATTACGGAGGCAGTGCTACCCTTTGTTCGTGTGATGTAAAAATCACATAAAGGAAGCCTGCAAAATGTCCCTGTGCCTCAAGTCTTCCCCAAAGAAATCCGTTTCTACCAGACGGCGAATGACCGCTGTCCGTGTTCAGAATGGATGGATTCACTAGAGGGGAACGATATCTATGAGACCGTCATGCTTCGCCTCGACAGAGTCGAACGTGGAACCTTGGGAGAAACCCACTCCGTCGGAGAAGGCGTTTCAGAACTAATAATCAACGATGGGCCGGGATACAGAATCTATTATGGGTTAATCGGCAAGCGCGGCGATATCGTCGTGCTCCTAAATGGGGGAGAGAAGAAAACGCAAGCAGCGGATATTAAACTGGCCAAGCAGTATTGGAAGGATAAAGAGTTCAACCATGGCGAAGACGACTAGAACATACGGTCAATGGCGACTCGAAAGGTTGGCAGACCCCGCTCGTGCCGCGCGATATTTGAACGCGGCCAAGAAGGAATCCAAGGAAGCATTTCTTCACGCTTTGAAGAATGTGATCCAAGCACGAGAAGTAGCAAAGGTTGCGAGAGAGGCGGGAGTGTCTCGTGAAAGTGTCTATCGTTCATTCTCAGCCGATGGAAATCCCACCTACGACACCTTGTCCGCTGTTCTCGAAGCGGTAGATATTGATTTCTCGTTCGCCCCAATAGTGCACGTCGCCTATGGGCCACAACGGCTTGAACCGGCGACAACATGCTCTGGCGGAGTAGACGTCGATGCCCCGAATGGGAACATTGCGAAAAATGGATTTTTCGAAACTGGTGCCGTTAAGTATTTCCTGCCAGAGAATGTTGTGAATGCTCAAGGAACCGGAACCAGTTTTTTCGCCTTCCAATCCAACGCTTCGTCTGCCTCGACCATCGGCGCTCAAGAGCCGTTCACTGGCGCGATCCCGCCACATCTGCTAGCTGGCGATAATGAGAGTGGCTCGTATAAGGTCGCTAGCCCCTTGCTGGCCAACTGAAAATACCAACCGAAAGAGGAAATATGAACGAAGAAGCACCCAAAGAACCCGAGAAGAAAGCCTCGGCGGTGTCTCACGTCCGAGGGACTGATTTTACTGATCGCTATGCGAATAATGTCTTCATGGAAAGCAGCGCGTGGGACCTTAAGATTGTCTTCGGTAGCACCGATCAATCAAAGGGATTGAACCATGTGACGCAGCACACCGGAATTTCGCTTGCTTGGCCTCAAGTGAAGCTTCTTATTTATTTCTTGAGATTTCAGCTAATTGCGCACGAGGCGCGCGTGGGGAGAATACGGATGCTTCCTGGGATCATAAATCCTATTTTGGCCACTCCTCCGGATGATATTAAGGCTTTCCTCGGCCTCAAGGCGGGAGCAGATGACGCAGAAGCTTACAAGAAAGTGCTAGACCTCTATGAGGAATTTATTGCTGCTAATCCAGAGGTTGAGATCAAGGAAGGGAACGCTCCCTCAAGTCTGACCCAATGAAGGTAGACAAGGAACAATTCGAATCTGTCTTGCGCAAAATGCTGGATCAGAAACCGGAAAAGCGCGAGAGTCTCAAGACAGGCGAGAAGAAAAAAGCAGCGACTATAATACCGCCTAAACCTCAACCGGGGCGGTGAGTTCCTTGTATTCCATCTGCTCCGTGGTCAGCATTCGGCGCACAGTCTGCTCGAATCGGTTCGCATCGTTCCGCATATTGAATCTGCTCTCAAACTCTGCCAGATAGCGATGCAGATGCTTTATGCTCACGCGATGGAATGAGCCTATAAGGCCGCGCTTGAGCAGCGAGAATGCCGATTCAACCGTATTCGTGTGAATCTCTATGTCTCCCGGTTTCACCCACTCGCGGCTGTGATTTACGGATTCGTGTTTCTGCTGAAAGTCAGCATCCATCGCGAAATCGTAAATCACAGCGGAGTCCGTTACGATTTTCTCCGTCTCAACTGCGATATGCCGATCCAGCAACTTTTTCATCGTGTCGGCTTTCAGGTTCGGAACGTGGAAGAAACGTACACGACCGCCGCGCTCGCGCATCCCGATGACCAAATCTTTTTTCTGTCGCCACGTGCGATTGTCCGGTTTGCGAAAGCGCCGCTTTGATTTTCCGCCGATGTACGTTTCGTCAACTTCGACGACACCTGAAAGCTTAGTAGGGAAAAGTTCCACCATCGCTTTGCGGATGCGGTGAACCATGTACCAAGCGGTTCGATATGAGCCGATCCCTAGGTGCTCCTTAAGCTGTAGGGCGCTCATTCCCTTTTTCGCGTCCATCACGATTGCGATCGCCATGAACCATTTCGTTAGCGGCAAGTGGGAATTGTGGAATACCGTGCCAGCGGTCGCGGAGAACTGAGACTTGCAGGACTTCTCTAGGCAGGTATAAATTCGGCTGCGCTTGTTCTTGCTCTTGGCCTCGCGAGTGACGCGGGAAATCTTGTCATTGCCGCATACAGGGCAACGGACGCCATCCGGCCATCGCATCTGCTCAAGAAAGTCTAGGCATTGATCTTCGGTCGCGAATGATTTGGTTACGTCTATCAGGTTCATAGCGGTCAGTCCTTGCTGAGATAAACGTTGTAGATGTATGCGAAGACAATCAGCGCAATCAAGATACCCAACTGCCACCATGAAAAGCTTCGCTCAATCACAAAGACAGACTACTATTTTTCTATTTGTGTGTCAAGTGCATAATCATCATTTCTGTACCTTTATAATCATGCAGTTAGAAGGACATAATTGATTCTAAAGCACTTATATGTACATAATTGAGCCGTAAGGAGTTAGGGGAGAAATGGCGGCTTGAATTGTCAAAGAACGCTTAAAACGTCTCACAAGACGGGCGCGGAACTGACCGCGACTCGATGATGCTGGCACGAGATGGGGTGGGCTGTCTGTGACGAGGTATACGTCCTCTTTGTGATGAAAAAAGAGACGGGGCGTGGGCGCTTGCGTTCGGTTTGGAATCAGGGTCTAGTGCTGCGGTCATGCTAACTGAAGGAAGTATTGTTGTGGCTGCCGTTGTGCGGAGAATTGTCAACCGGTTGATGCTCGCCGTCTCGCTAGTCGGATGGCTGCACACCCAGGATGCGACTTACCCTCCGCCGAAACCAATCTCGAACGGAGTGTTCACTCCAACCATCAGTCCTCGCTCGCGATCGCGCAGGCCATAAGCACGAACATAAACAATGCGGCCTTCGCGGATAATAGCCCATCACCTCCGAAAATCGAGGGACAGATCGGTTTGTACTGACCTGTGGCCTCAAATGTAGCCCACATCAAATCGAGATGCTGAAAGAGCCAATGAATATTTTCCGAAGCAACGGGTGCAGATCATAGCCTTCACGAATTCCGGGGACCACAATCCAGAGCCCGGGGAAGTGTTGACGCAAGCGATTTTTGACGATCTTTTCCCCAGTATCGCGGTGGCTGCCACAGATCCCAGCCCGGGCGTGAATTTGAAAGCGTTGAGCGAGGCCAGGGCTATTTTTGCCAGTGTGCAAGCTGGCACGGAGGACTACTCCCGCTTTAACGAGCGGGTGGGCGGCAAGCTGAAGAACGGCGCTGCTGCGCACTTCGCGGAGATCTTCTCAGCTTATGGTGCGGCCACCGAATTTGTTTTTAAAGGGACGAGAATGAGTGGCGATCAGCAATGGTTCGATTACCTGATTAAATTCGGTTCCGGGAGCCATCTGAAGTTTGGAATGGCGATGGACCGGGATGGCAAGGTCGCGGGGATCTCGTTCGGCTAGGCTTTTGTGGGTAGGCTTTTATGGCGAGTCTTTTTGTGGCGAGTCTTTCAAAAAGGTGATTTTCTGTGCGGGCCGGGGTGCGGAGGTGGTAACGAGAACAGGAGCGGGGTCGGAGTCCTGTTCAAGAAAGGGATGGAACGCCGAATTGGGCGTACATGTCCTCAGGTGTGGGGCCTTCTGACGACTCATAGCTCAACAAAACTCGCGTCCGCCCGATGAGGGATAGAGGAGAAATCATGAACAGAGATGCGAACGTGGGTGAGGACTTTGCCAAGAACGCTGCCGATAGTCCGACCGTGGGAGCAGCGGAATGGGGAGTGACCCCGAAGCGCAAATGGTCACGTCCAACTGTCGCGATTATCGATCTGAAACGCACGATGTTTTCCGGGGGATCGATCTTCGACGGCATAGCCCTCAGCAGCGATATATAAGCGGGGCCACTAAGCAGCGATCTGAACATAGTAAGGACGGAGGAGAAATCATGAACGGGGATGCGAGCGTTGGTAAGAACGTCGCTGAGAACTATGCCAAGAACTATGCCGAGAACTATGCCGAGAATGCTGCCGAGAACGCTGCCGGTAGTCCGACCGTGGAATCAGCGGAATGGGAAGTGACACGGAAGCGCAAATGGTCACGTCCAACAGTCGCGATTATGGATCTGAAACGCACGCTGCTTTTCGGGGGATCGAACACCGACGGCATTTCCCCCACCACCGGTCCATGAGCGGAGCCAGCAACCAGCCATCGCACTTAGTGTACGTGGGAGTTAGATCTCGGAGCTGAGGGGCCGGGTGCGCAGGCGGTACCAGAACAGGATGGCAAGCAAAGAGAATAGAAAGATGATGGTGGAGATGGCGTTGATCTCGGGGGTGATGCCGCGGCGCAGGCGTCCCCAGATTTCGAGCGGCAGGGTGTTGTCGCGGCCGATGAGGAAGAAGCTGACGGCGATTTCGTCCATGGAAAGGGTGAAGATCAAGAGTGCGGCTCCGATGATGGACAGTTTGAGGTTGGGAACGGTGATGCGCCAGAACGTTTGCCAGTAGTTGGCTCCGAGATCGAGCGAGGCTTCTTCCTGGGCGCGATTCAGTTTTTGCAATCCGGCGAAGACTTCGGTGGTGGCGACGGAGATGAGCGCGGTGCCGTGTCCGAGGATGATGGTGAAGAGGCTTGATTTGACTTCGGCCACATGGAAGAACATGAGCAGGGAGAGTCCGGTGATGATGCCGGGAAGAATCAGGGGCAGCAGAACGAGGCGGCGAAACAGGGCCTTGCCGGGGAATTGAGCGCGATCGAGAGCGAGCGCTGCGGGGATTCCGAAGGCGAGCGCGATCAGCATGGCGGAAGCGGCGACGAGCAGGCTGTTGAGGACGGAATCCCAGATGGGCGCGTCGTTGAACAGGATGCGATACCAGTTGAGGGTGAGGTCGCGCGGGGGGAAGCCGCCTACGCCTTGTCCGTTGAAGGAGTAGAGGATGAGGATGGCGATGGGGAGATAGAGGAAGGCGAAGACGGCTAGGGCGTGGGCGCGAAGCCAGCGGGGGCTTTCTGCGGCTGGTGGTTTCATCTGGGCGCACCGCTAGGGCTAAAGCCCCGGGTTGTGGAGCACGTAATGCGCCCTTCCAGGGCGCGGAGAAGGATTCCGCGAAGGCTTTGCGGTTCCTGGTGCTGCCGGACGGGGCATAGGCCCGTCAACACACGCATCATCAGGACCCGAGCTTCAAAGTCAAAACACTTTGAAATATGTGACAGGGGAATCCCACTCCTGCGCAAAGAACGCGCAGGAATGGGGCACCCGCACCCGGTGCTCGCGCTCACTGGAAGCTCCACTTTTTTTCTAAACGTTCAGAGAAGAAGATGAGCGCCAGGACCAGCAGCAGCATGCAGAACGAGATGGCTGCGCCGAGCGGCCAGTTGTAGGCGGCTCCGAAGAGGCTGACTACGATATTTGAGATCATGATGCCGCTGGGGCCACCGAGTAGGAGGGGCGCTAGAAAATCTCCCAGGCTGAGGACGAAGGCGAAGGTTGCTCCGGCGAGGACGCCAGGAATGGACAAGGGAAAAATCACGCGCCAGAAAGTCTGCGCCGGCGTAGCTCCGAGATCGTGGGAGGCTTCGACCAGGTTGCGGGGGATGTGCTCGAGCGATGCATAGATGGGCAGGAAGATGAAGGGCGTATAGATGTGCGTCAATGTAAGTACGACCGCGAATGGGCTGTAGAGCAGGAAGTCCAGCGGGTGGCGGGTGAGGTGAACGTATTGCAGCAGCGTGTTCATGACTCCGTCGGTGCCGAGGATGGTTTTCCACGCATAAGCGCGAACTAAGTAACTCACCCATAGCGGAATGATGACTAACTGGTAGTAGAGATCTTTTTTGGCGCCGGCGTGGAAGGAAAGGAAGTACGCGAGCGGATAGCCTAAGAGCATGGCGAAGAAGGTCACGCGAGCGGCGATCCACATGGAGCGGAGGAGCGTTTGCCAGTAAACGGGCTTGGTCAGGAGTTCGTGATAGTTGGATAGGTTCCAGTTGTGGATGATTGTTCCTGAATCGTTGACCGACCAGAAGCTGTAGCAGAACATCAGCAGATACGGAACGAGCAGAAAGATCGTGACCCAGAGCAAGGGCGGGACGGTGACGACGGCGCGGTAGGCGCGTGAGAACATTACGTTCTCTCCTGCGATGGCCGGACGGGGATGGCGTCCGCGGCTGAGAATTCGAAGTCGAGTGGACCCGCAGGCAGATCACGGCTAGCGGTGCGGATGGTGAGAATCTGTCCGTCGTCTGTTTCGACGCGCAGCAGGTCGGTGGCTCCATGGAAGGCCTGGTCGCGAAGTTGGGCGCGGAAACGAATTGTTGCATTGCCGGGCGTTGCACTGGCGGGATGAATGCATTCTGGGCGAAGCGAGAATAGGGCCGGACCGTCGGGGAGGGAAGTGGGCCATTCCAGCTTGCCAGCGGTCGATTTGCCCTGCATGACACTGGCCTGCAATAAGTTCGTGTGTCCGATGAATTGCGCGGTGTAGGAAGTTGCGGGACGGTTGTAGATTTGGCGTGGACTGGCTACTTGTTCCAGTTCTCCCGAGCGCAATAGAGCGATACGGTCGGACATTACCATCGCTTCTTCCTGGTCGTGGGTGACGAAGATGAAGGTGATACCGACTTCGCGCTGCAGGGCTTTCAGTTCGACTTGCATTTGGCGGCGCAAGTTAGCGTCGAGCGCAGAGAGCGGTTCGTCGAGCAGCAAGAGGCTTGGACGATTCACAAGGGCGCGGGCGAGGGCGATACGCTGTTGCTGGCCTCCGCTGATTTTTGAGGGCTTGGATTTGGCGTAGGCGGACATTTTTACTTTGGCCAGCGCTTCGGTGACGCGCTGGTTGATTTCTTCGGCGGGACGTTTCGCGATGGCCAATCCGTAGCCTACGTTTTGTTCGACAGTCATGTGGGGGAACAGCGCATAACTCTGGAAGACGGTGTTGACGCGGCGGCGATAGGGAGGCTGGGTGTCGAGGCGCTCACCGGACATCCAGACTTCTCCGGAGGTGGATTGCTCGAAGCCGGCGAGAATTCTGAGCAGAGTGGTTTTTCCGGAGCCGCTTTCGCCGAGGATGGTTAGAAATTCGCCTTCGGCGATTTCGAGGGAGATGTCGCGCAGGACGATGTTTTTTCCGAAGTGCTTGGCAACGGAGCGGACGGAGAGCAGGGGTCTGGAGGTTGGTGGTTGGCTGGTGATTGCCCCGGTTTCTGAGGTTGTTGCCATGGCTGTCGTTTCTAGATGTCGTTTCCGGTTCTATTCCTGGCACTGCCAGCGTGGCTTTGGGTAGCTTTTAGCCATTAGCTTTCAGCCATCAGGTAAAGCTTTCGCTGGCGGCTTTGTTTTTCTCCAGTCACTTGCGGCTATCGCTGGCTCTATGGGTGCAAACTTACTGGGCTGCTTTTACTTCATTCCAGATTTCGTTGTACTTGGATCGGCGCGGAACATTTTGCCAGAAATAAAGACGCTTCTGGTAATTGTCTACGTCGTCGAGGTGCAGGCTCTTTATTTCCTCGGGCGTCATGTATTGGGCCGCGTGCGGATTTGCCGGAGTGTATCCGGTGATGTCGGTGACTTGTTTCTGCGTCTTGGCCTGAATCACGTATTCGATAAATTTGTAGGCCAGGTCTTTGTTTTCGCTGCCGGACGTGATCATGAGGTGGTCAATCCATCCGGTGGTGTTTTCTTTTGGAATCGTCTCGGCTATGGGGAAATTGGCTTTGCGCAGCTGATTGGTCATCAGCGGCCATCCCATCGCGATTATGACTTCGTGGTTCTGGAAGAGATTGGTGAGTTCTCCTCCGGTCGACCACATTTTGCGAATATTCGGCTTCAATTCGATCAGCTTTTTCTTGACCGCATCTAGTTCTTGGTCACTCAAGTTATAAAGATGACCGGGATCGGGCTTGTCGTATCCGAGAACCTGCGCCGCCATGTAGACGGTGGAGATGTCATCCCAGACAGAAACTTTTCCTTTCAGCTTCGGATCCCACATGACGTTCCAGGAGTCGGGAGGCTGAGCGAATGCGGTGGTGTCGTAGAGGATCGGGTCTGGTCCCCAGGTGAATGGCACTCCATAGACGTCGCCTTTCACGCGGACGAGCGATAGAGAAGTGAGTTGCGGCGAAAGCTGGCCATAGGTGGGCAGTTTGCCGAGATCAAGCGGAGCAGCCAAGCCGGAAGTGGCGATCATGGTGGCTACGTCGCTCGACGGGGAGATCAGGTCGTAGGTACCGGCGCTGCCGCCTCGGAGCTTGGCGACGAGTTCGTCGCTGGATCCCATGTAAGAAGCCGAGACTTTGCAGTGATTCGCGTCTTCGAAGGCTTTGACGAAAGAAGGATCGGCGTAGCCTTCCCAGACCAGCAAATTCAGAGTGGGAGTTTTGCGGGCGCAGGATGCGCAGAGAAGGGTTAACAAGGTGGCGAAGAGCGCCAAGGATGTTTTTCGCAACATTCGTGATCCTCTTTTGCGTGGCCTAAAACGTTGGCGGCGTGTTGACCCACAGGAGCCAGGTCTCGGTGCGGCCAGGATTTTTCCAGTGATGCGGTGTCGCGCTTTCAAAGTAGAAGCTGTCGCCGCGCTTGAGATGGTACTCCTCACCGTCAAGCGCGATCTTGAGTTCTCCTCGCAGCACAAACAGAAACTCTTCGCCTTCGTGCGAGTAGGACTCGCCGCTGCCCGCATCGGGCTTAATGCGAAACAGATGTGGCTCCATTACTTTGTTGCCCCAGGCGAGCAGCTCCATGCGCACGCCAGGTCCCGCTTCGAGCACTTTTCGTTTCTGCGGGCGGACCAATCGGGTATTCAATTCCGTCGCATCGAAAAAATCAAGGATGTTGGTGCGGTAGTAGCGTGCTAGCCTGCGCAGTGTGCCGACGGAGGCGCTCATCTGCGAACGTTCGATCGCGCTGAGGAAGCCAACCGAAATTCCCGCGGCGGAGGCAACCTGAGCGAGGCTGACGCCGCGCTGCGTACGCAAGCGGCGAAGCCGAGGTCCGATGGCGGCTGTGCCGTTGGCGCTGGACATCGCCGGCTTGATGGCGCCCTCGCGCTTCAGCATCTGCACGATGGCAGCGGCGTTCAGGCCGCGGACCTTGCGCAGGTAGCGCGCTTTTTTCAGCAGGCGGACGTCGTCATTGGTGTAGAGGCGATAACGGCTTTCGGTGCGATGAGGACGGGTGAGACCGAGCGCTTCCCATCCGCGGATGGCCGACGGAGAGATGCCGACCAAGCGAGCTACGTCGCCGATTTTGAGAAAAACCTGGCCGTTGTCCGGCATATCCCCGATAAATCCGCGAAAAACAAAAAGACGATTTGCGAATGTGTCTGTTGGTCTTGCTTCGGGAGTGCACGTTTCCGCTTGGGTGTTGCCCCTGCCGGTTTAACTTTTCTACTTGTGTTTTCCACTTGTCTTTTGTACTTGACTTTTCTACTTGACAGGGGGCGGCGGAGTCTCTAACCTTGCGCGATTATAGCAAGGTTTGTGTTGCGTGCAAGCTGAATCGGATCTAACAAATTTGTCCCCGAGATCTGGAGGATCTGTTCCCATGCCGATGTTGAAGCCTTCCCATTGTTCAATCTGGCTCGTGATTGTGAGCTTGTGTTTGACCTGCACTACGCTGGTGATTGCGCAGGGCACGGGCGGACGTATTTTGGGGCGGGTGAGCTGACCCGAGCGGCGCGGTGCTGGCGGGAGTGAAGGTCACGCTGACGCAATGAAGCCACGGGCGGGTGAGCAAACGACCACGACCAACGCCAGCGGCGAATATGGTTTTCCGCAGGTTGCTGTGGGTACGTACCGGATGGATTTCGACCTCACCGGCTTCAAGAAGAACCTGCAGCGGCGGTGAACGTTGATCTCAACCAGATCGTGACGGTGAACTCGGTCTTGCAGATCGGCGAGACGAAAGAGACGGTGGAGGTGACCTCCGAAGCGCCGCTGGTTGACACCACCAGCACCCAGCTGGGCGCGGTGATGGACTCGCGCTCGGTTTCGAACCTTGCCGCTCAATTCTCGTGATACTTATCAACTTCTGCAATTGCAGCCGGGCGTCATGTCAACGGTTGGCTCGAGCAACTCGCTGGTTTATGGTAGCGACAGTCCGGGCGCGGTTTCGGTGAATGGCGGTCGCGGGCGCGCCAATAATTTCAGTGTTAATGGAGGCGACGCAAATGATCTCTTCGCGAACCTTCCGACGGTGCAACCATCGCCGGACAGTATTGAGGAGTTCCGCGTGATTACCAATACCTTCGACGCGGAGTATGGGCGCAACTCGGGTTCGGTGGTTAACGTGGTTACAAAGTCGGGGACCAACGATTGGCACGGCAATGCTGTTCGAGTTCTTCCGGAATAAGTCGCTTAACGCGAACCCTTATTGCCTTACTGCGGCTGAAGGTCTTGACTGTGATCAAGCCGCAGTTCAATCAGAATCAGTTTGGCGGCACTTTTGGCGGGCCGATCAAGAAGGAGCGAACGTTCTTCTTTGCCTCGTATGAAGGCAGACGGATCCGACAGGGGATTTCGTCGCCGGCTGTGAGCGTGCCTAGTTCACAGGAAACCCCTTCCCCCAGTAACACGGTAAACGGGCACATTGTGTCGGACTTTGGCGACGCGGGGCCCTTTAGTGGAGTTCTGACCAACTCGTCAATGCTGACCGGTCGTCCTGGCTGCCAGGCGGCGACAACTGCGATTGGCGGGGGATCGATTTTTGACGGCGCGAATTACTCCGAC
>CAWECL010000003.1:0-458497 GCA_963807725.1 uncultured Acidobacteriaceae bacterium | reverse complement strand
GCTCGTTTCAGAAATGAAATGCAATACCGGTCGTAAACCGCACCCCATTTTGCCCTTCGCCATAAAAACGAGTGTTGATCCAATCCAGTTGTCCGCGGAGCGTGACTGGACCGAAGAGGCGATAATCCAATCCTCCACCCACGCCATCGGTGAACGACGTATCGGAGTCGGAAATTCCATTGCTCCGGCTGATGTGGCCAACTCCCGCCAGGAACTCCGCGAACGGACGAAAGCGTTTGACCTGCACCGACACTCGCGGACCAAATAAAACATTGTGCGCGGTGATATCCGCATTGGTGCCGTCGAAATTGTGACTTCCATAGTGTCCGTCGACATCGACCACTAATCCGATCCACGGCAGAAACTTTCCTTCGAGCGTTGCTTCCCATCCATTCAAATTGCTGGTGTCGTTCGAAGCGATCGGAGTGCGATCGTAGGAATAGCCGAAGAACACATTCCCTTTAGTGGGGATCTGCGCCCAAGCTGGGTTCGTGATCCAAGCGCTCGCCATTAATAAGAAGACAAGAATCCAAAATTTTCGCATTGCTGTTCCGCTTTCATCCTTAATCAGGAATTTCACTGCTTTAGGTTTGAGATCAGCACCATTGCAATGAAAGATGCGAAGGAGCCTGCAGAGTTTGCTCAAAGGACGCAACCGGTTGGGCAGATAAAGTTCTTGTTCGCAAGGTCAAATGGCGGCTCAGCGGAATAGCGCGGCGAAAAATCCGCCGATTCTTTGGAAGAATCCTCGCGGCGGCGCGGGCTTTGCTGCGGCCGCGTCGCTGCCCGCCGTCTTCAGCGAGCCACTCGCCGGCGGAGGAAGCGCCGCCACTGACGACGGAGCTGATGCCATCCGCGGACGCGAATCGGGAGGCAGCGCACTTACATCCGCCACCGGCGCGGGCGGAGGTCCGCTGGCATGAAACACGAATGGCGCCTCCACTTGCACGTGAAGTTCATTCGGCGTTGGTGCGGTATCAGGTGGAGTGGTGGGTGCGCTTGCCGGCGCCGGTCCCGGCGCACTATCGATATGAGGTGAAGCTCCAGCTCGGCGGGCCTGCAGTCGATGATGCGTTCGCGCTTCCGGGAAGCGGACTCGCATCGCGCGCCTCACTCTGCACCGGCAAATTTGTTGTCGCCCGCAGAGGAGCGTCACGCGGAGGAGGACATCCGCACTCGAGCGGCACCGACATATCGACGCGGTCGAGTTGTCCCGCGCGAAACACAAGCTGGTCGGTCGCCTTCACCTGATAGGTACGGTCGCCGATCAACTCGTTGACAATCGCCGACGCAGTGTTGCCCGGCAAAGCGCGCACGCAAGTATTGCCCTGATTATCCGCGCTGATGGCGTAATGAAACTGCCCCGGCCCCACCAGCAGGATGCGGAAATCAGGCGTCATCACCGTGTCGGACGAAGCGTCGAGGCCGAAGTGCGCTTCCATGGCGCCGGTGTTCAGGCCGAACATGACGTTGTGCTGATTCTGCGATGGCGTCACCGATAAGGTTGTGCCCGGACAAACATGGACCTCGCCTCCGCTCGAGAGCCGCAAGATGGCAGTGTCGGGACCAGCCGTCACCGAAGACGCCGCGTTGCCATGATTTCCCGCAAGCGCGAGCGGTCCATCGGCACGCACGACCGACACTGCCGGCTGCGGCGTGGAGGTAAGACTGGGAACTCCAGATTTTTCTGGCGTTTTCGCTTGCGTCTGGCCGGGACTTTTTCCAAGATGCACGACCAGCCGATTCCCCGCAGCGTCCCAGGTGAAAGCGCGCGGCGCTTGCAGATCAACAACCACGCGCGCCGTGGGAGGGTTCTGCTGAAACTGGTCGGCGCGGATGGTGCTGATTTGATCGGCTTGAACCGTGATGCGTTTCTGCGGCGTGTCGAGGCGCGCATTTGGAAGATCGATCACCAGGCGGTCGGGATCGGTGATGGCCTGGATCTCGGGCACCAGTGGCTTGGTCGAGAGAATCTCAACCGCCTGCCCATCTTTTTCCTGCACGATACGGAAGCTCTTGATGGCGGCGATCTTGCTCGCCGCAGACGCAGAGGATTTGGATGCAGGCTTGGTCGGCGTCGCAGCAGACTGAGCCGGTGTCTGCGAGTGAACCTGCGTCGTCCCGGCAAGAGCAAAAAAAAAGATGAGCATTCCCGGGGCGATTACCCCGCACAACTGCCTTCGCCAGTCAGGGCGAGGCGGCGCGTGCCGGAGCCCAGGATTCCGCAAGAACTCTTTCACAAAACACTCGAGTGTTACAGCAACCATACCACTCGAGGTTCACGGGAAAAAGTGAAGGAGGAGATTACGCGTCGGCGAGAAATTCGTACTCGTCGATGACGGCGGCGACTGCCATCTTCGCCGCGGGAGTGCCGCCTTCGATCCGCACCACGCGACCTTTGCAGCGTACCCGAATACTTTCGGTCAGAGTGATTTCGGGGGGCAAGGTCAAAGTGAAATCGATAAGTGAGCCGGCTTGAATGGCTGAATCAACATAAAAGCAGATGCCACGCGCGCTGACGTCACGAGTCTGCGCGACCTGCTCGGCTTTCTTGTCTCCATGGCGGACGCTAACTGGCAAACGCAGAGCGAATCTGCGGGTGGAGCGTTTGTCGCTGCTGCTACTTTCGTCGCCCGCGTCACTGACATTGTTCGGTCGTGTGTCGGTCATCGAACCTCCTCGGGGCCGAAAATCGGATGTAAGCATTGCAATTAGTCGTCGGCATGTCAAGCAGGCACTAAGACCGCATTCGATCGGACGTCCGGCGGAAACTTTGGAAAGCGGGTTTAGAATGAATTCGTGGTCTTCGTCCTCGATAACTACGATTCGTTCACTTACAACCTCGTCCAGTATTTTGGAGAACTGGGCGCTAAGGTCGAGGTGCGCCGTAACAACGAAGTGACGATCGGAGAGATCGAAGCGATGCGTCCGGAACGCATCGTGGTTTCTCCCGGGCCCTGCACTCCAGTCGGAGGCCGGCATCAGCATCGATCTGATCCGCCATTTCGCGGGCCGGTCTCCACACAAAGTTCCTCTACTTGGCGTCTGCCTAGGACACCAGGCCATCGGCGCGGCTTTCGGCGGTGAAGTGGTTCGCGCCAAAAACCTGATGCACGGTAAAACCAGCCGTGTGGAGCACGATGGCAAGACGATTTTTCGCGGCTTGTCGACGCCCATGACTGCAACTCGCTATCACTCGCTGATCGTCGCCGAAGACAGCCTGCCCAGCGACCTGGAAGTGAGCGCCTGGACCGCAGACAAAGACGGAACCCGCGTCATCATGGGACTGCGCCACAAAAAGTTTGCCGTGGAAGGAGTGCAGTTCCATCCCGAGAGCGTGCTGACCGATGAGGGCAAGAAATTGGTGGCGAACTTTTTGCGGAGTTAGCGGCCCGCGACATCTTACTCTCAGAAGTCTTTACATACCCGATCGCGCCATCGCGACCGCTCGCAACATGGCACCGGATTTATTCTGCGACTCCTCGAACTCCCGCTGCGGATCGGAGTCGGCCACGATACCGGCTCCGGCCTGCAAATAAGCTTTCTTGCCTTTCATCAGCAGCGTCCGGATGACGATGCAGGAATCAAGGTTGCCGGCGAAGTCGGCGTAGAGAACAGCGCCGCCGTAGACGCCGCGACGCGTTGGCTCCAGTTCTTCGATGATCTGCATGGCTCGAACTTTTGGCGCACCGCTTAAGGTGCCCGCCGGGAAGCAAGCCGCCAATGCGTCGACGGCATCCAGTTCCGGCCGCAAGCGGCCTTCTAACGCCGACACCAGATGCATCACATGCGAATACCGTTCGACGTACATTAAGTCGCGCACCTTCACCGATCCATATTCACTGACCCGTCCCAGGTCGTTGCGGCCGAGATCGACAAGCATCACGTGCTCGGCGCGTTCTTTTTCATCTTCGCGCATTTTCTTTTCGAGCGCCGCGTCGGCCGCTTCATCGTGGCCACGCGGATGCGTTCCGGCGATGGGACGATACTCGAGTTTCGAGCCAGTGACCCGCACCAGCATCTCGGGCGATGAGCCCAAAACGTGCATCGCGCTCGGCTTCTGTCCCTTATTTTTTCCTGACTTCCCGCCACCAAATCGGAGGAAGAACATGTAGGGAGACGGATTCACCGTCCTTAATGCACGGTAGAGATCGAGCGGAGCGACTCCAGGCTCGAAATCCCAGCGCTGGGAAAGCACGACCTGAAAAATGTCTCCGGCGGCGATGTACTCCTTGGCACGCTTGACACTTTCGAGAAACTTCTTCTTTGGCGTACTCGGATGCACAACTAACTTTGATTTTGTTGTCGCTTTGCGCCAGTGTGCAGGCTTCCATCCGGCGGCCAACTTCTTCTCGATTCGAGCGATGTCTTTCACGGCGCGATCATAGGCGGCCTTCGGCGATTCTCGCGTGACATCGGCTGAGGCCACGATGTGGATCTGATGGCGGAGATGGTCGAAGGCCAGTACGCGGTCGAAGAACATCAGGACGCAGTCGGGGACGTCGAGGTCGTCCGTGGCGTGTTCTCCGATGTTCTCGAGACGGCGGACGATATCGTAGGCGCAATATCCGACTGCGCCTGCGGTGAACGGAGGCAAGCCCTCCATCGCAGCCGGCCGGTGTTGCTGCAGAAGTTCCTTGATGACGGCGAAAATATTTTCTTTGCGATGTTCGACTCTGCCGCCGCGGGTGATCGTGATCTGGTCTCCGCGCGATTCCAGGCGCAGAAACGGGCGAACTCCCAGAAATGTGTAGCGCCCAATTTTTTCACCGCCTTCAACTGATTCCAACAGGAAAGCGTCCGGCTCATCTTCAGCGACGGCCAGGAACGCAGAAACGGGCGTCAGAAGGTCGGCGGAAATCGACTTCACCACCGGAACTAAGGTGGCGTTACGAGAGAGCTTCGCAAATTCTTTGTAGTCGGGACGGATCATTTTCCTTGCCGCTGTTTTACTTGGCAGTTTTTGTCGGATATCTAGCATCGCACGAAGTCGTGCCCCCGGGCGAGGGGAGACAAGGGCAAGCCCAGTATCTACAGTTGGATATAAGAGATGTAAACCTCTGATGAATCTGGATAGTGCAGTTTCAGTTTGGGATTCCCCCGCGCTTGCCTAGGCTGCTAGGCAGCAATATACTTTGCGAGGCCTACCCGAGGGTTGGGAAGTATTTTTGAAGCCCAAGCGTTTGTGGCAATCATAGATGCGATGCTCGATCGAGCTCGATCGCAATAGGGAGAATTTATGACTACGACAGCAGTGGACCTGGGTCAGGAAACGAATCCGTGGCAGGCGCAAGCCGCCCGCTTTGATCTGGCTGCGAAAAAGCTGAATCTGGATGAGGGACTTTGGCGCGTGCTGTCGAGTCCGAGCCGCGAGATTATCGTTCATATTCCCGTCATGCTGGATAGCGGGCGCCTGGAGGTGTTTACGGGTTACCGCGTGCAGCACTCCATCGCGCGTGGCCCGGCAAAAGGTGGATTGCGCTACGGGCCCGATGTGAACCTCGACGAGGTGCGCGCGCTCGCCAGCTGGATGACCTGGAAGTGCGCGGTCGTGAATATTCCTTTTGGCGGGGCTAAGGGCGGCATCATTTGCGATCCGCATAAGATGTCGCAGGGTGAATTGGAGCGCATGACTCGCCGCTACACGGCGGAGCTTTTTGAATTCATCGGACCCGAAAAAGACGTTCCCGCACCAGATGTGAATACCAACGAACAGACCATGGCCTGGATTATGGATACATATTCCATGCACATGCGGCAGACCGTCACGGCAGTGGTCACCGGTAAGCCCATCAATATTGGCGGATCGCGCGGACGGCGCGAGGCCACGGGACGTGGCGTGCTGATGGTTTGCGAGCAGGCCATCAAGAAATTGAAACTGAATCGCGATACCACCCGGGTCATTATTCAAGGCTTTGGCAACGTGGGATCGAACGCGGCACGATTGATGGCGGAAGCTGGATACAAGGTCATCGGCATCCTCGAAGTTGGCGGCGGTTTATATAAGAAGGATGGCATCGACGTTGAGGCGCTCTGGGAATTCCGCCAGCGCAATGGCGTGATTCACGGCTTCCCCGGCGCTGAGGCGTATGATCCGGCGGAACTCTTGCTGGCCGATTGCGACATCTTGATTCCGGCGGCAACCGAGAACCAGATCACCAGCCAAAATGCGGATCGCGTGAAATGTAAAATTCTGGCCGAGGGCGCGAATGGTCCGACGACGGCAGTTGCCGACGACATTCTCGCGGAGAAAAAGGTTTTTGTGATTCCGGACATTCTGGCAAACGCCGGCGGCGTCACTACTTCCTACTTCGAATGGGTGCAGGATCGCCAAGGCTACTTCTGGAAAGAATCGGAAGTCAATGAACGCCTTGAGGACATCATGGTCACGGCATTCGATGATGTCGTCCGATATGCGGAGACGCATGGTGTGAACAACCGGATCGCGGCTTATATGTTGGCGATTGACCGGGTGGCGTACACCATCAAGCAGCGCGGAATCTACGCATAGAGTTCGGGTTGGAATTTTCCTTCGCTTCGCTGAGGCTGAGACGTTGGCGCGTGTACCCACGGCTTGCGCCGCCTCGCGGCTCGTATCTTCGCCGACTTTTTCCCTGATGCTGCAACAAAAATCTGTGATTTTTCTGTAGTTGACCGTGGGTCGCTACGGTGTAAGATGTGGGGCGTCTCAGGTCGCTATTTCTTAGTTAATCCAAAAGCTTTTTGATTCGAAAAAATGGGGCTTCGGGCCTCTTAAAATCGTGCGAGGAAAAAATGAGTCACGGCCACAGCAAAATTACCCTATGGATGCTTGCTTTCTGTCTAACGCTCGCGGTTGCGATTTCGCCGGCTCTGGCGAAAGCGCAGGCGAGTACAACCGGTTCGACTGACACCAGCACCGACACCACAACCACCAAGAAATCGAAAAAGAAGGCCAAGAAGGACGCTGCAGCAGCAGCGGACAAGACCGCGGCTGCCGACAAAACGGCGGCCAGCGATTCGACGGCCACGACCACCAAGAAGTCGCGCAAAAAGAAAGCGACGGCAGACAACAGCGCTGCCACCGCGGCTCCGGCTGACGCAGCCGCGCCCGCGACGACTACGAAAAAGAGCAGGAAGTCCAAAGCCGCTGCTGCCGACGCAAGTGCAGCCCCGGCGAGCGCCGCACCTGCGGCTGCTCCGGCTCCGGCGCCTAAGGCTAGTTCGAGCGCTGCACCTCCGGCACCCGCTGCTGCGCCTGCTCCGGCATCCAATAGCATGGCCGCGCCCGCACCTAAGGCGACGAAGAGCACCAGTTCGAAGACGGCGACACCTGCCGCTTCCAGCCCAGAGATTGCTGCCGCCCAGGCTAGCGGCAAGGTTTGGGTCAACACTTCGAGCGGCGTCTACCATAAGAGCGGCCAGTGGTATGGCAAGACCAAAGAAGGCAAATTCATGACCGAAGCCGACGCGAAGGCGGCGGGCTACAAAGCGGCGCAGAAAGAATAAGGAGAGACGAACATGACCTTAAACATAAGCAGAAGCCGGACGTCGTCGAAATTCATCACCAGAATTCTTGTGGCGGTTTTCGCCCTTAGTCTGGTCACCGGAATGGCGATGGCGCAGGCGACCAAGTCTTCGACCAAGACGACCGCCGCGGCAGCGTCTGATGCCGATTTACTCGACATCAACTCGGCAACCAAAGATCAGCTTGATGCACTGCCGGGTATTGGCGCGGCCTATTCGCAGAAGATCATCGATGGCCGTCCCTACGCCAAAAAGACCGATCTGACGCGGAAAAAAATTCTCCCGCAGGCCACCTACAACAAGATCAAGGACAAGATCATCGCGAAACAAAAGTAAACAAACCTTAACCGCGAAGTTCGCAGAGAACGCAGAGCTGGAAAATTCCTTTGCAACGTGTTTTTTGCGAACTTCTTCTTTTTTCGGAATATTCAGGAGGCAATCATGAGTCTGCTCGACAGTCTTACCGGCAACACGGCGGATGCCAGCTCCAATCCACTGGCATCGGGTATTTTGCAAATGATCAAGAATCAGCCCGGCGGTTTGCAGGGGCTGGTACAAACATTTCACGACAAGGGGATGGGCGGCCTAGTATCGTCCTGGGTCAGCAGCGGACCGAACCCACCTATCTCGTCCGACCAGGTGCATCAAGTTCTCGGTAGCGATCAGGTTAAGGCGCTGGCCGCCAAGGCCGGCATCAATCCGGAGATAGCGGGCACCGCGATCGCTGCGCTGCTGCCGACTCTTGTGGATAAACTGACGCCGAATGGCGCGGTTCCAGACCACAGCAACGTGCTGGAGATGGCGACCAATATGCTCAAGAACTTTGGCACCAAGGCCTCCTAAGCACCGTTCTAAAGTCCGAACCACCAAAGGCGTGAAGATCCACGAAGAATATAGCTATCGTGAGGCTTCCCGCTCTTGGTGGTTTTGTGTTTCTGACCCCACCGCCAAAATGGAACACTCCCTCCTCTTTCTCTGTCCTGTCCGTTGCCTTGGCCTGTGATGTGGAGGATAATCACACGTAGTCCTTCTCGGCCCAGGTTTGTTTCGCGTGAATCTTCCCAACTCCATCACGCTCACTCGCATTGCCGCGATCCCGCTGCTCATCTGGATTCTGTGCACGCCGCGCTTTGCCGGCGAGAAAACCGGCGAACGGGAAATACTGGCGTCGGCAGTTTTCATTCTGGCTTCGATCACCGACGGCATCGACGGCTATTTGGCGCGCAAGCGCGGCCAAATCACTACCATGGGCATGCTGCTCGATCCGCTAGCCGATAAGTTGCTGGTGGCAGCGGCCTTCATCACGCTGGTGCAATTCAATCCCGCGCTGGTGCCGGCGTGGATGGCCGTAGTCGTGATCGGACGCGAGTTCCTAGTCAGTGGGCTGCGGTCGATCGCAGCCTCCGAGGGCTTCACCATTCAAGCCAGCGAACTGGGCAAGTTCAAGATGCTGGTGCAGATTATTTCGGTGGTCGCGGTGATCCTCGCCCGGCGCTGGCATGAGTGGCCGCTGGGGAGCACATATATTTTCCCGGTGTACTGGATTGCCTGGGTTGCGATCTGGTTCATGGTTCTGCTATCGCTGGTTTCCGCCGCCGACTACTTCGTCGCTTTCTGGTCGCGGATCGACCGCAAGTCGGAAAAGCGGCGGCGCCGGTCCTTCGTCCTCGCGCGGCGGAGAAAACGCGATGCCCAGGCTGTCTGAAACACCATCCGACAAATCAGCTGCGAGTTCGACCCGATCCGAAGCCGCTCCCTCAACTTTGTTATCTCCGGAATTTTCCCTCGAGCAGCAGCGGAGTCTGCTGAGTATTGCGCACTCCGCGATTCTCCACGCCTGCGAAAGCGGCAATTTTAGTCGACGCTAAAACGGGACCGAAAACACACCCTTCGTTCTTGGGGCCTCCGATTTCTTTGCAGTTGTCAGAGTTGCGTGGGGTCTTCACTACTCTTTATCTCGACCACGCACTTCGGGGATGCGTTGGCTATGCCGTACCCGTCGTTCCCCTTTATCAGGCAGTCGCCGAAACGGCTCGCGCGGCCGCTTTCGAGGATTCCCGCTTTGTGCCGGTGAGCCACGAGGAGGCTTTGCGGCTCAGGGTCTCGCTTAGCGTACTTTCCCGGCTGGCTCCGATTCGTCCCGAGGCGGTGGAAATTGGGCGCCACGGCTTGGTCATCTCGCAAGGCTCTCGGCGTGGACTTCTGCTGCCTCAGGTTCCCGTCGAGCATGATTGGGACCGGGAAACTTTCCTCGAACAAACTTGCCGCAAGGCCGGCTTGCCGCTGGATGCGTGGCGCGGACCAGCTACCGTCGAAGCGTTCACTGCGGAAGTTTTCTCGGATATGGATGTCGAAGGCGACGCCATACTTCGCGACTGATATCCGCGACGGATATTCGCGGCTGATGTTCGACGACTGATGTTCGACGACTGCTGTCGTCGCCCCCACTTTAGTACTCTTGCCTTCTATGTCAGACGATCTAATCTGAGCGCTGACGCCCAGATGATCGAGGCGCATCGTGAGGGCAATATGGAACTCGCTTTTGTGATTGTGGTGGTGGTTGTGGCAGGCGCAATGATTCCCGGAAATCCGAAAGTCCAGTTTTATCGCTGAATCGTTGACGCTCCAGTGAACAGCTCTACTCGGCAACTGAAGCCTCGGCTGCCGATCATCCAAATAAATATTCGCCTTGCATAAAGAGAAAAGGGGGAGACTTTGTCTCCCCCTTTAGATTACCCAGTAATGATAATCCTACTGTTGATCCATTTCGACTGTGTCGCCGGCATGTACGTCTTCAAGCGCAAAGACCACCATGGCGGACGATGCGGTCGGAGTAACATTCAGCACCACGACTTCAGCCACGGCCCGCCGCGGCAGGTCGGCCACGTGAATATTCGGACCTTTGGTTCTGGTGAAACGATCGGCTTCGAAAGTCGGCGGACGAACCTGCGTATCTTCCGACGTTTGCGCCTTGAACGACAGCGAGTCGACCGGGTCTCGCAGGGTTTCGCTGTAGGAGCGCAAAACACGGAAATAATCTCCGACTTTTACGCCCTGATTCGAACCCATGTTCACATAGAGCTTTTCACCGGTGCCGAGGAAGCCGTCAAAGTCTTTGCCGAGGACGACCCGACCCGTCAGCTTCCCGTTCGATGGCGCGAAGCGATCAAAATGTCCGGGCACGTGGAAGGCAACCGGCGGCTTCTCGACGAACGGCATCACGACATCACCGGGATTGATCGGATCACAACTGAATTCGACCTGCGCGATAGCGCTGTGATTGCGCGTATCGACCACCCGCACTCGTCCAATTTCGCCGTAGGGGCGTCCCGCTGCGGCAAGTATCTTTCTCTGCCCGGGATAGAGTTCGTACTCGTTGACGTCGCGAATTTCACGAACGATCGAGTAAAGTTGTCCGGTCTCGTAGCCACCCCCGGCGAGGTAGACCAGTTCGCCAATCTGGAACTTGGTCGAACTTGGAGTGTCCAGGCCTCCGTTCACGTATTTGGCGTCGGGAATACGTTCTTTCGTCAGAAACCCGGCACAGTAAATGTCGGCCGCGGTCGGCGTCTGGAAGCGGACAAAGGGGACGTTGACCGACGTATGGATGATGCCATCTGCATCGGGCGTCATGGCGGTGGTTGACTGCTGGGCCGCTGCCCAGGTCGCCGTGACCATCAATACCAATAACAATCCTGTTTTCTTCATGTTACCTCCAACTCCCAACCGCCGCGCCCGGCCCGAGCTATCTCTCTCGGAAGACAGGGGTTACAGCCAAAAAGTAACAAGGGGGAAGGGAGGGGTCAAGGTTACGAGGGTGTTTAGCCCCTGTGCTCCCAAAGTGTTTAGGGGAGGCTAGGAGTTCGAGGCTGGAGATCAGAGGTTTCACCTTGCGATTCTTGCCCATTGCCACCTAATAGTTGCATCTGCGGCTACAGCCCTGTAATATCGCGCCGTCGTTGAAAACAAATGGCCTTGGCTTTTTCGTCTACTCTCGCTCCCCGGTTTTTGCCCATGCGCCTGCCCAAGGTCTGCCTGGCGCTGAGTGGCGACACGATTGACGACATGCTGGCCAGCGCCGAGTCCATGGCGCGAGACAACCCGCTGCTCGAGTTTCGTTTGGACTATCTGAAACAGCCGCTCGCGGCTCTGCCTAAAATCCATCGTTTTCTTGAGACTCATCAATACATCACCGCCATCGGGACTTGCCGGAGGGTCGAGAACGGCGGCAAGTACAAGGGATCCCTGGCGTCTCAGTTGGAAGTGCTCACCAAGGCGCACGCTGCCGGTTGCCAGATTGTCGATCTGGAGATGCAGAGCGCTTTGAAAGCGAAGCCGGACGCCATTGCGCGGCTGCGCAGCCGCGCCGGACTCATCTTGTCGTTTCACGATTTTCGCGCCACCCGCAATCTCGATGACACGATGGAGAAGATGCTGAAGGTTCCGGCCGACTTTTACAAAGTGGTTTCGACTGCGACCACGCTTTCTGACAACGTGACCATGATGAAGTTTCTGCAGGCGCAGAGTGACAAGTATGCGATGGTCGGGTTGTGCATGGGAGAACAAGGCATCATCAGCCGCGTGCTGAGCGTCCGTGCGGGAAGCGTCTTTACTTTCGGCGCAATCAGCGCCGATCTGAAGACTGCTCCGGGACAGGTGAGCGCTCGGGAGCTGCGCAGCATCTATCGCATTGATCAAGTGGACGCGGCGACTCGCGTCTACGGAGTCGCGGGCGATCCGGTTGAACATTCACTCTCCCCGATCATCATGAACACGGCGTTGCGGCGCGAGAACGTGAACGGAGTCTACGTTCCTCTGCATGCGAAAACGCTGAAGGATCTGCTGCATTGCGTGCGCGAGATTCCGTTGCATGGGCTGAGCATCACCATGCCCTACAAGCAGAGTATTGTTCCGCATCTGGATAACACGGACGCACATACGGCGAAGATCGGCGCCTGCAATACGGTGGTCCGGGGACAGGACGGCAAGCTCTACGGATTTAACACCGACATCGCGGGCGTGATTCGTCCGCTGGAGCAACGGCTGTCGATTGAGAACGCGAAGGTCCTGGTGCTCGGCGCGGGTGGAGCGGCGCGGGCTGCGGTGTTTGGACTCAAAGAACGCGGCGCGGAAGTCTGGGTCTTGAATCGCACTTCAGTCAAAGGACAAAAATTGGCCCGGCAAGCGAAAGCGCGCAGCATCAAACGGGCGGATCTCAAGAAAGTTGCTTTCGACGTCATTATTAACGCGACGCCAGTGGGGATGGGGAACACGAAAGACTGTCCCCTGAAAGATGACGAGATCCAGGCGCGCGTAGTGTTCGACATGGTCTACGACCCGGTCGAGACCCACTTGCTGCAGGTCGCGCGCGCCAAGGGGATCTCCGTGATCCCTGGTGTTGAAATGTTTGTGCAACAAGCGGCTCGGCAGTTTGAGATCTGGACGGGAAAGCCCGCTCCCGCGGGCGACATGCTGCGCGCGGTTACGATTGCTTTGCAGGAGCGCGCGGCGGCTCAAAAGCATCAGAAATCCTGACATCGGCTATCACCCGTCCGCGGAACCATCTGACTTCGTGAGCATGAAACGCATACCATCGCTGGACGGCCTGCGGGCTATCTCTATCACGCTGGTCATCCTCAGCCATCTGGTCAAGTGGAAACATGTTTCACTCGACGTTCTGGGAAGTTACGGCGCGCTTGGCGTCAACGTCTTCTTTGTTCTCTCGGGTTATTTGATAACCAAACTTCTGCTCCGCGAGTATGACCGCACTTCGACGATTGATCTGCGGGAGTTCTATATCCGCCGCGCGTTCCGAATCTTCCCGGCAGCATTCGTTTTTCTGGCAGTGGTTATCATTCTTTACTGGCACGAGATGACTTGGTATCACGTGGCAGCCGCCGTGTTTTATGTCGCGAATATGGATCTCTCGCGGCCTTGGATTTTCGGACACCTCTGGTCTCTCAGTGTGGAGGAGCAGTTCTATCTGCTTTGGCCGTTCGCGGTTAAGAAGTGGCACCGTCACCGAACCGCGATTCTGCTGTGCGCTTTCCTCGCGACGCCCCTATTCCGGGCGGCACTTTATGCCTTCAAGGTACATAACGGCCTGATCTCTAGTCTGCCCGTATTCTCAGACCAACTGGCGATTGGTTGTCTGCTCGCGGTCTTCGCGCCCCGCCTTCCTAAAATCAGCGGCTACTTCGCCCTGGCGATGCTGTTCGCGGCCATCCTGATTCCGTGGTTCCCGGCGATCAGCGCCCGCCGCACTCTCTTCATGCTGTTTTTCCTCGGTCCCCTGCTCCAGGTGTCGCTGGCTGGATTGGTGCTGCACGTGATTCAGATTCCCTACCGGTTTCTGAACTGGTCACCGGTAGCGTGGATGGGAAGAATCAGCTATAGCCTTTATCTTTGGCAAGAGTTGTTTTGCTCCAATGCGAAATTGCATTCGGGATACGTGCTGGTACTGCCTGCCTTGGCTTGCGCTTGTCTCTCCTACTATCTGGTTGAGCAACCCATGTTGCGGCTTCGAGACAGGTACACCCAGAAGTCCGGAGCAGGCACTCGGGCTGCGCAAGCCGCTGGCAGCGCCTAGGAACTTCTCGTCCGCATCAGTATGCTTTCTGCGTCGATGCGCCTTTGCTAGGACTCCGAATATAATCGCGCGTAGGGCGCGCCTTCTTCGTCGACTGCTGAACCGGACTGCTGAACCAGATTGGCTAAATCTTTAATCGGCTGGATTCTTGATCGGACAAACCATCTCGCATTACCGCATCGTCGAAAAACTTGGCGGCGGCGGCATGGGCGTGGTCTATAAGGCCGAAGACACGCGACTGCAGCGCTTCGTCGCCCTCAAGTTTTTGCCCGATGATGTCGCCCGCGACTCCGCCACCCTCGCTCGTTTTCGTCGTGAAGCGCAGGCGGCCTCGGCATTGAATCATCCCAACATCTGCACCATTTATGACATCGGCGAGGAGGACGGCAAGGCATTTATCGCCATGGAGTATTTGGATGGCGTGATGCTCAAGTACCGCATTGCAGGACGTCCGTTGGAAACCGATTTGTTGCTGTCGCTTTCGATTGAGATCGCCGACGCACTCGACGCCGCCCACGCAGCCGGAATTATTCATCGCGATATCAAGCCGGCAAATATTTTTATTTCGAAACGGGGGCACGCCAAGGTTCTCGACTTTGGTTTAGCCAAACGCACGGATACGGGTACACGCCGCGAATCAGCCTCAGGGTCGGAGGATCCGACCATCGGCGAAGATCTCACCGACAAGAACATGGCTCTGGGGACCGTAAGTTACATGTCGCCGGAACAGGTTGCCGGAAAGAATCTCGACGAGCGCACCGATCTTTTTTCGTTCGGCGTGACCCTCTATGAAATGGCCAGCGGGGCACTGCCGTTTCATCGCAACACAGATGGCGCGACCTACGGAGCGATTCTGTACGAGCACCCGGCTGCGCCCAGCCACACGAACCCGCAGCTACCCCCTCAGCTCGACGCCGTCATTTTAAAAGCTCTGGAGAAAGATCGCGATCTTCGTTATCAGCATGCATCGGAGATGCGAGCCGACCTTCAGCGGTTGAAGCGTGATACCGAGAGCGGGCGCTTTTCGGAGAAGACTACCGGCTCGGTACTGGTTGCAAAACAACCGGCGGCTTCCACGGCGAACGAGCTGCGAACAAAGCCGGGGACAAAGCCGGGGGCGAAGTTTTGGAAAGTTGGGATTCCTTTGCTGCTCGTCGCGTTCGCCGTCGCCGGCGGCCTCTACTATAGAGCGCGGCAGGAACGCAGTCGCTTGACCGAAAAGGACACCATCGTTCTGGCCGACTTCGCCAACAGCACCGGTGATGCCGTGTTCGACGACACTCTGAAGACGGCACTCAATGTTTCTCTGCGGCAGTCGCCTTTTCTCAATGTGCTCTCGGACGGCCAGGTTGCGAAGACAATGAAGCTGATGACGCGTCCTGCTGACACGCGACTCACTCCGGAGGTGGCTCGCGAACTTTGTCAACGGGCGGACAGCAAAGCCTACATCGCGGGTTCAATCAGCAGCCTGGGCAGCGAATATGTTGTCGGCCTTAAGGCAGTGAATTGCCAGAACGGAGATACGCTGGCCGAGCAGCAAATGACCGCGTCGTCCAAAGAGAAAGTGCTCAACACCCTG
The DNA here is from genome assembly GCA_963807725.1 of uncultured Acidobacteriaceae bacterium. Lineage (GTDB taxonomy): Bacteria > Acidobacteriota > Terriglobia > Terriglobales > Acidobacteriaceae > Acidiflorens. The sequence continues at coordinate 442,823 of CAWECL010000003.1, read as the reverse complement.
GGCAAGGCCGCGTCCAAGCTGCGGGGTGAGTTGGGCGAATCGCTCGCAACGGTTCAGAAGTTCGATGTTCCATTGGCGGAAGCCACTACACCCTCGCTCGACGCGCTGAAAGCATTCAGCGTAGGCAGAAAAGCCAACACCGAAAAAGGATTCACGGCGGCGATGCCTTACTACCAGCACGCCATCGAACTGGATCCCAATTTTGCCATGGGCTACCGAGCAGTGGGCGGGGACTACGCCAGTCTCGGCGAACTGGGACGGGCGAGCGAGTATTACACCAAAGCGTTCCAGTTGCGGGACCATGCCAGCGAGCGAGAAAAGTTGGCCATCACCGCTTCCTACTATCAAAACGTGACCGGTGAACTGGACAAGGCGGCGCAGACTTTTCAGGAGGAGATCGAAAACTATCCTCGCGAAATCGGAGGCTACACAGCTTTGAGTTTGGTTTACGCGCAGCAGGGCGAGTATGAAAAAGCTGCGGAGGTTACGAAGCAATCCGCCCGCCTCGGGCCGGATCATATGGAGTGGTATGGAAATCTCACCAACTATTCCTTGGCGCTGCAGCGTTTCGACGAGACGCGGCGTCTGGTTCGCGAAGCCCAGGAGAAGAAACTCGATAATCCAATGTTCCACAACGCTCTCTACGCGGTGGCCGCGATCAATGACGACGCAGCCACCATGGCGGAACAGCAGGCATGGTTTGCCGGCAAGCCGGACTACGGGCATTGGGGGCTGGCGCTCGCAGCCGATACCGAGGCCTATGTGGGTCATGTGACCAAGGCCCGAGAGCTGACCAAGCAAGCGGTGGAGTCGGCGATTCGAGCCGATAGCAAAGAAGATGGCGCGGTATGGCAGGCGAATGCCGCATTGCAGGAAGCGGGCTATGGAAATTCCGCCGAGGCACGGCAGGCCGCTGCGGCGGCCTTGAAACTGGCTCCCGCGAGTGCGGGCGTGGAGAGCGAAGCGGCGCTCGCGTTTGCCATGAGTGGCGACACGGCGCAGGCTGAATCTTTGGCGCAGGATTTAGAAAAGCGCTTTCCGCTCGATACCCAGATGCAGTCGCTCTGGTTGCCAGCGATTCGTGGGCAATTGGCATTGGGCAAAGACAGAAAAGATCCGGCTTCCGCGCTGAGTGCCTTGCAAACCGGTTCGACAATCGAGTTGGGACAAATCTTGTTTCTGAATAATCTCTCTTGCCTCTATCCCACCTATATCCGCGGTGAAGCCTATTTGGCTGCGGGACAGGGGAGCGCGGCGCGAGCCGAGTTTCAAAAGATTCTCGACCACAGCGGAATGGTCTGGCACTGCTGGACCGGAGCGCATATCGCGCCTGCAAATAGCGCGTGCCAATGCCTTGGAGGCGAAAACCTCTACAAGGCGCGGATGCCGACGCGGCCCGAGTGCGTGCCCTCGCCGCTTACAAGGATTTCCTGGCTCTTTGGAAAGACGCCGACCCCGGCATTTCTATCTTGAAGCAGGCCAAAGAAGAGTATGCGAAGCTGCAATAAATAATAATGAGTTGCGCTCGATTTTACCTTCCGCTTCGTCGAAGAATCCGGCCCTGAATTGTGACCCTTGGAGATGGTTTTCCACAGTTTAAGCCTGCGTGTCGAACCCTCGCAAACCCCTTGCTAGCGCGCCAAAAACGAGTTTGTGGCAAATTGAGACGCCGCAGATGCAATCACCACAACAAAGGTTGCAAATAACACAGAGCGGCAGTAGTATGGCCTTGGACGCAGCAGTTCGCGTTCGCCTTAACCCAAAAAACCAAAACTTCCAGGTAGAAACGCAGCCCTAGCTTTGCGAGCAAATCTAAAGGGGTGCCCAGAGCCCCGGTGCAATTCGGAGAGAATGCATGTCGTGGTACGCGTACTGCCTCACAGAACACCAGACCCTTCCTAATGGTGTTCGCGCCCGTCGTCCGTATCTTCTCGATGGAATTCAAGGTGTCAACTCCGCTCCGGTCATGAGCTACCCGAGTGGAGAATTCGCGGTGATTGTCAGTGAATTTGACCGCGCGACTTCCAAACTCGACGAAAAATCGGTACTGGAGCACGCCCGCGTAGTCAGCCAGAGTTTTCGCACCGCAACCGTTCTTCCCTTCCGCTTCGGAACAATTTTCGATACCGAGGATGCCATTCGACAAGCGGTTCGATCAAACCGGCGCACTTTCTGCGAAAGCGTGGCACGGCTTCGAGGCAAGTCCGAAATGCGCATCAAGTTGGTGGTGCGTGACGGCTCCCTTCGCGGGGCGATGGAAGAGATTGTCCTCCCGGATACGGTTGGCCGTGAGTACCTGACCAAGCTGCGCGAGAAGGCTTCGCGCGAACGTGAACGACAAACGAAAGCGCGCGCGCTTTCGGTGCAAGTGCATAAACTTTTCAATCCGCTGGAAGAAGAAGTCAGTTGTAAAAAGGTAGACGCCGACGGAATGCTTCTCGATATCGCCCACCTGATCGACACCAAATCCATCGAAAAATATCAGAACCGTTACAGCACGGCAGCCAAGCAACTGAAAAACTGCCAGATGGTTGTCACTGGACCTTGGCCGCCCTACCATTTCCTGCCTGGGAAGGTGCGCACGGTGGCTGGCGACAGCTAGACCTGATTCTGACCACAATCAGCGAGCAGAGATAAAAAGCAAAAAAGCCCCGCTTCCGGGGCTTTTGCTTTTTTGTGTAAGCGTCGGAGCACGCCCAGCGAATATCGCTTCGACATCCGCCGCAATCTCGCGAGCCAAATTGCGCATCCGAAAACTGACCGCTCATGGAGCACTCGCCCGCCCGTGCCCCCACCCTGTCATCCCGAGCGCCGCCCGAGCAAATGCGAGGGCAAGTCGAGGGACCTTGTGTTGGCTCGATCATCACAGTCCCGATGTGATCGCCAGCACCGCATCAGCTCACCCTTTCGTGCGGCTGTCGAACCCATGGCTCGCAAATACCGCTGTCGGGCTGGAACTCGATGTGCTCGGTAAGTACGCTGTGATTGTCGTGCGATCAGCAGTACAGAAGTAGGCCCTGTTCACACCCTGTCATCCCGAGCGCCGCCCGAGCAAATGCGAGGGCAAGTCGAGGGACCTTGTGTCTTGCCACCGGTCGCAGCCTCTAAGTCACCACAAGCACCGCGCGGGCCGATCTGCCAGCTCCCGACAGCTTGCTTCTTTCAAAGTGCAGTATTGTGCATTTGGGCATCCCCAGCGGGTAGGGAATTCACGGGGCCCGCTTCTAGGGGTTTCCCCCTAAGGAACTGATTCTGAATAGTTTCCCGAATTGGGACTTCGGACGCGCTTTGCCTCGTCGTTTTGGTTCCGCAAATGCTCATTTATAGGGCAACAAAGAGGTCGTACCCGTTGGAACCACTTCACTCTCAATGTTCTCGACATCTCACTCTGTCCGTTCTCCCCATAACGGGCGTCAAAATTCTTTTCCTCTGATTCCCGCCTCCTAGCCTCTTTAAAACGTCGGCCCCGCAAGGGGCCGCTTTTTTTGTTCGTCCCACTCCTGTAGACTCAGCGTTTCCGATGAATTTCATAAAATCCGCCCGCCTTTGCACTTTCTTGTCCCTGATTGCCCTTTTGGGGCAGAGCCCGCTGGACGCTCAAAAACCCATAGCCGCCCCCGATGATCTCCTGCTCGCCACCATGGAAAAGGAGCTCCATCGCGGACAGGCTGAGCTCGCAAAGCAGGACCCGGCTCCCTATTTCATCAGTTACAACGTGACCGACGGCGAATCGGTTGCGATTATGAGCGCCCAGGGAGGCATCCTCACCTCATCCCGCGTGCGGCACCGCACCGCCGACGTCAGCATGCGGATCGGCACTCCGGGACTCGACAACACCCACGATCAGGAGCGGGCCTCCGGAATCACATTCGGTTGGCTTCCCGAGCAGGACGACCCCGACGCCATCGCGCGAGTCCTGTGGCGGCTGACTTACGAAGAGTATCGGAAGGCGCGGCAGTCCTTTACAAACGTAAAAACCAAGACCGCCGTCCGCGCCAAGGACGAAGACGATTCTCCCGATTTTTCGCAGGAGAAGCCGTCGACTTTCGTAGAGAAGACTTCGCCCGCCGCTTTTCCCGAGCAAAAGGCGTGGGAAGAACTTGCCCGGAATTATTCCGCCGCATTCCGTAGTTATCCGCAGGTGGAAGAAGCTCTCGTGTTTCTCCAGGCCGATCGTGGCAACAGTTATCTGGTTTCGACCGAAGGCACAAAGATTGTTACCAGCGACGGCATCTTTCGAATCATGATCGAAGCGGAAACTCGCGCCGACGACGGCATGCAGTTGATGCGCGTGGAAACTTTTCAGTTCTCCGATCCGTCAAAGGTTCCTTCCCAGACGGAAATCGCGGGCGCAGTCAAGAAAATGGCCGATGACCTGGCTGCCTTGCGCGCGGCGCCGCTAGCTGAACCTTATAGCGGTCCAGCGCTGCTCTCCGGACGCGCCTCCGCCGTTTTCTTTCATGAAGTGCTTGGGCATCGGGTAGAAGGACAGCGCCAGCGCGGACGCGACGAAGGCCAGACGTTTACCAAGAAGGTGAACGAAAAAATCATGCCTGAGTTCCTGAGCGTTACCGACGACCCTACGCTGCAGACCTTGGGCAATACGGAACTCTCGGGCTTTTATCGCTATGACGATGAAGGCATGCCGGCAGCGCGCGTTGAAGTGGTGAAGGACGGCGTCCTGAAGAATTTTCTGATGGGCCGCTTGCCGGTGAAGAACTTTACCAGTTCGAATGGACACGGGCGCGCCCAGGCGGGGTTGATGCCGGTCGGGCGCCAGGGGAATTTAATCGTTACTTCGTCGAAATCGATCCCCGACGCGCAACTGCGCGCGCGCTTTATCGAGGAAATCAAAAAACAAGGCAAGCCTTACGGTTTGTATTTCGAAGATATTCAGGGCGGATTCACTTTGACGACGCGCGATTTACCGCAGGCGTTCCAGGTCTTGCCGGTAATGGTGTGGAGAGTTTACGCGGATGGCCGTCCTGATCAACTGGTTCGCGGCGTAGACATTGTCGGAACACCGCTGACCGTTCTGACCCAGATCGCCGCTACCGGCGACACCACCAGCGTGTTCAACGGAATCTGCGGCGCTGAATCTGGAAGCGTTCCTGTGTCCGCGGCCGCACCGGCGATGCTGTTTTCTGAAATGGAAGTGCAGAAACGAAAGTACGGCGACACCCGTCCACCGATTCTTCCCGCTCCTCCAACAACTGAAGATAAAGGAGGCGGGAAGTGAGGACACCTCGAACTGTATTTCGCAAGACTTTTGTTGCTCTCGCATTCGTGATCGCGCTCTCCGGCCTATCGACTTTTTCCTTCGCTGCGAATGCCGCTTCCGGCGATGTCGTGCTCCGCGCCCTGCGCGAGGAGATGGAGCGCTCCAAAGCAAACCTGAAAATGGATAACGTGCCCGCCCCCTACTACATCGAATACCGGGTCACGGAAATCGATCAGGTCGATGCCAGCGCCGTATTCGGCGCGCTGCGCAACGTTCAACGCGATGCCGGACGATTGCTGCGCGTTGTCGTCCGCGTGGGCGACTACAAGCAGGACAGTTTCTTCGGCACCGGAGAAGGCACCGTCGATCTGGTTCCTTCCGACGATAACGTCTTTGCCATTCGCCACCGCATCTGGCTGGCGACTGACCGCGCCTATAAATCGGCGACTGAAGCGCTCTCCGCCAAGCAGGCGGCGCTGAAACAGTTGAAAGTCGATGAACCGGTCGACGATTTTGCGAAAGCCCCACCCGTCGAAGCGATCGAACCTCTCGCGCATTTTTCCACCAGCGACTTCACTCCCTGGATTCATCTGCTCGAAGAAGCTTCCGGACAATATCGTACGGACAAGGATTTGGAGAACTTCGAATCTTCGTTTCGTTTCAGCGTTGAGAACCGGTATTTCCTGAACTCTGAGGGAACCGTGGCGCGTTCCGGACGCTCGCATTACCTGATCTCCGTGGCGGGCGCCACTCAGGCGGCCGACGGCATGTTGCTGCAACGCTCTCATGCCGACGAAGGAAAGGACTTGAAGGAACTCCCGACGCGCGAGCAATTTCTTAAGACCACGGCAAAGATCCTGGAGACACTGAAATCGTTGCGTGACGCGCCCGGTGGTGGACGAGGAATATCGCGGGCCGGTTTTGTTTTCGAACGATGCCGCTGCGACGGTTATTACAGAGTTAGTGGAACCGAATGTGCTCGGCGGAAAACCGAGGCTCGGAGAAAATGCGCGCACGACCGGGAAATGGTCGAGCAGCTACAAGGCGCGCGTGTTGCCGGACTTCATCAATGTTTTTGACGATCCTACAATCTCCAGTATTTCGGGCAAGCCGCTGTTCGGCAACTACACACTGGATGACGAAGGCGTAAAAGCTCAGCGCGTATCTTTGATCGAAAAGGGCACGCTGGTGTCTTATTTAATCGGACGTCAGCCGATCCGCGACTTTCCGGCTTCGAATGGACACGGCCGCGCTGGTTCGGCCGGTTCACCCTCGCCTCATCCGGGAAATCTGGTTTTGCAATCAACCGATCCGCAACCGGATGCGAATCTCAAAACCAAATTGATTGAGCTCTGCAAGCAGCGCGATTTGCCCTACGGACTCTATGTGGAAACCATGGGGCCAAGACTCGAGCCGCGTCTTCTCTATCGCATCTGGACCAAAGACGGGCGTGAAGAGCTTGTGCGCGGCGGCGTCTTCGGAGATCTCGACGTCCGCTCGTTGCGCAGCGACCTGATCGCCGCCGGAACCGCGCCCGAGACCGATGACCGCTCCGAGCCCGTCTGGTTCAGCGTAGTCAGCCCGGCGCTTTTGTTTGACGAATTGCAGGTGAAGCGGACGCAGGCCGCAAAGCAGAAACTGCCGGAGTATCCGGCTCCGGCGCTCGGCGCCGGCGCGCCCTGAAACGAGTGTCGGAATCTAGCAGAGTATTTCTTAAATAACGGCGATCGAATCGCCGCTATGAACATCGCACATCATCCCTCCAGTTGACGCCCGCTCGCTCCCGCGCTTACGATATTTGTTCGACTTCACCGGGGATAAAGTCCTGTGGGGCAGCGACTTTTGTCGGGTGTCTTGCATCCAATTGCAGCAACATAAGACGGTAACCGAGGTAGGCAGCAATCTTGGACAGCAATCATGGATAAGAAGAAACTAGAGACGTTCAGAAAAAAACTCGAGACCCGGCGCAACGAACTGCGTCACATGGTTGTCCGCAATCAGCAGGATGGCCGCACTGCCGACGACGAGGCCACGCAAGACGTCGCCGACCGCGCCGCCAGCTCCTACAACAAGGAATTCCTCTTCAGCCAAAGCAACAACGACCGGCAACTTCTCAACATGGTCGATGGCGCTCTGGCCCGCATCCGCGAAGGCAGCTTCGGAGAATGCGTCTCCTGCGGAAAAGAAATCAACGCCAAACGGCTGGATGCCGTGCCCTGGACTCGCCACTGCATCGAGTGCCAGGAAAAAGCAGAGCAGGGTTTGCTCGAAACCGCGCAATAGATTTGTGGTCGCCTGATCCGTTCCATCGACCCGAGGTCTGCTGCTCTCGCTCAGCCCTCAGTGACAAGAATTTTACAAATCGCTTACTTCCACCTGACAACCCACCCCACCGATCGCCGATAGTATTCGATTCGCCGCAGGTCAGACCTTTCCCATCCTGCGCGGGTAGGCTTGGTGCTCGTCCACGCCACCATCCGGTTCCGATTCAATAGGAGAGTCTCCATGTTCCAAGCGTTCCGTCGCAACCTCTCTGTCGCCGCACTGCTCGTGCTGGCAATGTCAATTCTCTCCAGCTCCGCGTTGGCTGTTTGCGGCTTGCAGTACTCGAATACCGCGCTCGTGAAAAATACCGGTAAAAAAGGCGACAAACAACTAATCAATCCGTGGGGACTTGCGTATGGTCCCAGCGCTCCCTTCTGGCTTAGTGATGAGGGTTCGGGTTTCTCCACGTTGTACGACGGAACTGGCGCCAAGCAGAGCCTGGTGGTCACCATTCCGACCGCTTCCGGATCGGGCGTCGGCACGCCAACCGGCATCGTTTACAACGGCTCCTCGGAATTCAAGATCGAGACTTGGACTTCCGCGTTTCTTTTCTCCACCCTCGATGGAACCATCAGCGGCTGGTCGCACTTCGATCCGAACAACGCGCTGATCGGCGCGAAAAATCCGGGCGCGGTTTATACCGGACTGGCCATCACGAGTAAGGCCTCTGGCAATTTGCTCTTCGCCGCTGATGTCGCCGGCAACAAGGTGGACGTTTACAACTCGACTTTTAAGTTGGTGATGTCCTTCACCGATACGAATATCCCCGCCGGTTTCGCTCCCTTCGGCATTCAGGATATTGGCGGCCAGGTCTACGTCACTTACGCCTCGACGGCCGGCAAGGCTGGCGGATATGTCGACATCTTTACTGAAGCTGGAGTGTTCGTGAAGACTCTGATTCACGGCAAGCCACTGAACCAGCCGTGGGGAATCGCCATGGCGCCATCGAACTTCGGTACCCTCAGCAATACCCTGCTCATCAGCAACAACGTCGCCAGCGGCACCATCAACGGCTTCAATCCAACCACCGGCGCTCTCGTCGGGACGGTCGTTTATGGCTCGGGGAAAATGGAAGGCAAGCCCATCCACATCAGCGGACTGTGGGGGATCGAGTTCGGCGGGGGCACCGCAGCCAACGGAAATACCAACTCGCTCTACTACACAGCCGGGCCCAAGGATGTCAACGGCATCTTTGGAGTGATCAATACCCAATAACCGAGTCGCGAAACGACATTCGGTAAAAGTGTGGTAACTGCCCCCACCTGCCGCTGACCCTTGCGGCGGGTGGTTTTTTTGCCGACCTCGCAGTCGAAGATTGCAGAGCCGCAATCTTCCTATCTCTACTGATTACAATTGGCTTTACTTGATACAGTCGCCGGCATCCCCGATGTACTAGTGGCCTGATCGGGCCATCCCATTTTGCAGTTTTCTCGGGACGAAGCATCCGTTCCGATGGTATGATTTGTTCAATCCTCACGCCGCGCTCAACCGCTCGGCGAGTGAAATTCTCTGGACCCTACAGGTGTCTGGACCCTAAGGTGGAAGTCATGGCTTGGATCACTCCCGTTTTTGAAGAAGTAGTTCTCTGCTGCGAAATCAACTCCTACGTGAGCGCGCAACTCTAAATCTCTAAGCACAAGATGCGCATTCGGATCCTCGGTTCTGCGGCCGGGGGCAGGTTCCCGCAGTGGAATTGCGGCTGCGGAAACTGCGTTGCCGTGCGTGGGAATTCTGCTGAAAACCGCTCTTCGTTCAAGGCTCGAACGCAGGCTCAACTTGCTTTGAGCGCGGACGGCTCCTCCTGGTTTCTAGCCGGAGCCTCGCCCGACTTGGCCGCTCAAATTGAAGCCTGCCCCGACCTCCATCCCCGGGCTTTGCGCGATTCTCCAATCGCCGGCGTCGTGCTCGCCAGCTGCGATCTCGATCATGTGCTGGGATTGCTCCTGCTTCGCGAACTTCAGCCCTTGCGCGTCTACGCCGCTCCCTCAATCTTGCGGATTCTTCGTGACCAGAACAGCATGTTCGGAATGCTGAACCGAGTCGAGCCGCAAGTGGTTTGGACCGACGTTAATTCGGGAGCCGCGTTCCCGCTGCTCTCGGCCAACGGGACAGACTCCGGGTTGCGATGTGAGGTCCACTACCTTTCGGGGCGTTATCCCAAGTATGTTAAGACTGAGGCTGCGAAGCTCGGCGGAAATGAGGCATCAGCTGCGTTGTTCTTCGAGTCTTCCTCGGATAAGTTGGGAGTGGGAAAACGCGTGGCTTATATCCCAGCCGTGGGCAGCCTCAGCGAATCGTTGATGGAAAAGATCGACGGCGCGGACCTGCTGCTTTTCGACGGCACGTTCTGGAGCGACGACGAACTCCAACGTGTCCAAGGCAGCGGCGAAACCGCGCATCAGATGGGACATATTCCGGTCGAAGAAAGCCTGCGTCTGTTAAAAGATATTAAAGTCGGACGCAAGATGTTTATTCACCTCAACAACACGAATCCGATTCTGAACGAGGCGAGTCCTGAACGTAAAGCTGTACGCGCAGCCGGCTGGGAAGTGGCGGAGGACAATTGGCAACTGGAACTGTAGCTCCCGAGAACACGCCCACGGCTCCCAAGTTGACCTTCGACGAACTGCGCGCCGCCATGCGCAAAATCGGCGAAGAACGCTATCACCACAAGCATCCGTTTCATTTGCTGATGCACGAAGGCAAACTCAGCCGCGGACAACTACAGGCCTGGGCGCTCAACCGCTACTACTACCAGTCGATCATTCCGATGAAAGACGCGATCATTCTTTCCCGCGCTACCGATCCCTCGTTCCGCCGCGTCTGGCGCAAGCGCATTGTCGATCACGACGGAGACGAAACGCGAAATGGCGGCATCCTGCGCTGGATCAAGCTGGCCGAAGCCACCGGGCTCGATCGCGATCGCGTCATGCGCTGGGAAGGTGTACTGCCGGCCACGCGCTTCATTGGAAATGAATATCTCAATCTGGTGCGGACGCGTCCGTTTCTCGAGTGCGTCGCATCGTCCCTGACTGAACTTTTTTCGCGCGACCTGATCACCCTGCGCATGGAGAAACTGCGGCAGCACTATCCCTGGCTTTCCTCCGGTCTCGATTATTTTGAAGCGCGATTGACGGAAGCTCCCGAAGACGCAGCATTCGCCATTCAATACGTGTTCGATCATGCGGCGACGCGAGCCGAACAAGAGAACGCAATCCGCGCGCTCCGAGAAAAATGCGACATTCTCTGGGCACAGCTCGATGCCCTCTACTGCGCCTATGTTCAGCCCGGATGGCCGCCGCCTGGGGCGTTTCAGATCGCCGCACCGGAGGGAAATCGTGGCTGAGTTACTCGATACCAGCGTTCCGACGTTTGCTGCCGGTTGCCGCTGGGGTGGGACGACTGATGCTCCAGTTGTGCTTTTCCCCGAGGGAAAAATCGAGGTGGGAGGAACCGGACGAATCATCCTCGAACTCTGCGAAGGACATTTCACCCTGGCCGAGATCGTGCAGAAACTGGAAGAACAGTTCATGCTCGCGCCGAAAGGCAAGATTCGCGCCGATGTCCAGACCTTTCTCGAGCGACTGCACGCCAAGCGGATTATCGATTACTGAACGACAAACTCCCTTTGGTTGTCATCCCGAGCGGAGCGAGGGATCCGCAGTTACGTAGCCACAATGCCAAATCCGTTAGCCCTGATTGCCGAGATCACGCACCGCTGCCCGCTGCATTGCGTGTATTGCTCCAATCCGCTCGAACTGACTTCGCGCAAAGAAGAACTCTCAACCGCCGACTGGGAGCGGGTTTTCAGCGAGGCGGCAGCGCTCGGCGTTCTGCATCTTCATCTCACCGGTGGCGAGCCGCTGGCCCGTCCGGATCTGACTCAGTTGATTGCGAGCGCACGCAAATCCGGTCTCTACACCAACCTGATTACATCTGGCATCGGGCTCTCGCGCGAACGTCTGGCTGAAATTGTTGCAGCGGGACTCGACCATATCCAACTTAGCTTTCAGGATGCAACCGAAGACCACGCCAACTGGATCGCAGGCACCCGGGCCCACGCCCACAAAATCGAACTGGCCGCGTGGATCCGCGAACATCGCATCGCCTTCACCACGAATCTGGTCGTTCACCGCCAGAACATCGACCATCTCGAAGAAATGATCGCCGCCCTTGAAGCGCTGCATCCCGATCGCATGGAAGTCGCGCACGCGCAGTACTACGGCTGGGCGCTTCAGAACCGCTCGGCCCTGCTTCCCACGCGCGCGCAACTGGATCGCGCCCTGATCGTGGTCGCCGCCGCTCAGCAGCGCATGCACGGCAAGGTTCGCATCGACATGGTCGTCCCCGATTACCACGCACGTTTCCCCAAAGCCTGCATGGGCGGCTGGGGACGCCAGTTGCTCCTGATCGATCCCGCCGGCCGCGCGCTGCCCTGTCATGCCGCCGGAGTGATTCCAGGCATGACCTTCGACAACGTGCGCGACCACGCGCTCGGTTGGATCTGGCAAAGTTCCGCAGCCTTCCAGAAATTTCGCGGCGAAGCGTGGATGCCCGAACCCTGCCGCTCCTGCGACCGCCGCCAACAAGATTTCGGCGGATGCCGCTGCCAGGCTTTTCTGCTCACCGGCGATGCCAGCGCTACCGATCCGGTATGCGAGTTGGCTCCGTTGCACCACGTGATTGAAGATGCCGTGCGCGAAGATGCGGTCACAGGATTAGTTCCTGCCATTGCGGAGGCGCCTTCCCACGTCTTGCAGGAAAAAATGGCGGGGTTCTGGATCTACCGGACGGATCCGAAATGAGCAGCCCCCGGAGGGGACGCCTGAAAATAGCCCGGCGCTTCAGCGCCGGGACCAAGCCGGAGAAACGATCCAGTCCCGGAGGGACGGCTGAAGCTAGCCCCAAACGTAGCTCGGGTCATATTCGATACCGTGCTTCTTGAGAAACGCGAGAAACTCTTCTTCAAACCCGCGCTTGCGATGATGCTCGGCCTGCGAACAAATGTAGGAAACTGTGTCGGCCTGTTGCGAGACTCCCACTGAAAATGCACCATATCCTTCTTGCCAAGCAAACGAGGTCGTTCCTGAGTCGTTCATCCATTTTGAGGAACCGCCTTTTCGCATCGACATCGGGTCGATGAGTGGCCTCCGGGCAATACCTGAAGCCTAGGGTCGTATCCAGGATGGGCGTGTGATTCGTGGCCTCGTCCCGCGCCTCCTGCTTTGACGCTCCCGAAATGCCCCTGCTAAACTAGTTAATTGTCATCCTACCGTTAAGCGAAGAAGGAACCCGTGCGCGCAGAGACCCGGCATCAACTGAAAGAAGACCGTTTTAGCAAGGCCACGTTCGAAGCAGCGGGAAAAACCGCCGATTGGACGTCGGAGAATCAGTCGAAAGTGATTGCCGGAGTTATCGCAGTCGTAGTCATCGCCGCGATTGCCTTTGGCGGCTGGTACTACTACAACGCGCAGGACGAGAAGGCGGGCGGCGAGCTCTCGACCGCAGTCCGAACTTTTGAAACGCCGGTGCGTCCCGCCGGAGTGCCCCCGCAACCCGGCCTCGACAGTTTCGCCTCATCGCAGGAACGAGCCACCGCGGCGCGCAAACAGTTCCAGGCTATTGTCGATAAATATCCGCACACGCCCACGGCCAACATGGCGCGCTACTTTGTCGGACTGGCTTCTTCGCAGCTTGGCGACTACGCGGCTGCCGAGCACAATCTGCAAGAGACGTCCGCCTCTTCGAATCCAGATCTGGCAGCGCTGGGCAAATTCGCGCTCGCGTCGGTTTATCGCGCGGAAAATAAAGATACGCAGGCCATCGATCTTTATAAGCAGCTGATCGATAAGCCCACCGTCGTGGTCAGCAAAGCGACCGCGCAAATGGAACTGGCAGGCTTCTATGAATCTCAGAAGAAGCCGGACGACGCCAAGAAAATCTACGACCAGATTGCGAAAGACAATCCATCCACCGAAGCGGCGTCGCTGGCGCAACGTCGAAAAGCCGCAATTAAATAGAAAAAATCCTACTCCAGAGACGAGGCATGCCCCGTCTCCCACAGACCACAGCCCGCTGAACAGGTCGTAGTTCGGCTATCTCCCCGCCGAGCTGATGGCTGTGGTTGCATCCTCTTTGCTTTCGGCCGTATCCATCACCACATCTCTCACCATCTCGCGGCGAGTCACCCCTGCGCCGTTTCGCGGCTCGATCGCGCGTACCCGGCGGGCCGAAATATTCACCGGATCCAGCCGCAACAGCTGGTTATTGCGAACCTGCACTTGAAATCGGAACCAGTCGGTGCGATACATGCGGCCCGCGGCGTAGAACGTGATCGAAACCCCGATCTGGCCTTCGTAATTGTCTCCCGTGCACGCAAAGAAGCGCTTGCCGAGATCGTCGCTCCAGGTGCTGCCGCCGACCAATGGTTCGTTGAGAAAACAGCGCAACGACGGGACGGCCATCGACAGCTTGCGCAATTGCACCATCTGCATCAGCACCGATATTTTGGCCAGATTCGTCGCCATGATTCGCGCATCACGGTTCGACAGACGTTCCAGTTTGATGTGCAACTCCGGCGCCCACTCGCGTTCGAACTGTTCGCGAGCCAGCGCGAGACTTCGGTCGCTGGACTCCGTGTAACGCACAGTAGCCCGCGCCAGCACCAGGCTGACGACGGTCGTCACCACCGTCGCAATCAACGGAACGTAGGCCAGAATCAGAGTGAACGGGATGGCGTGCTGGCTGAGCCATTGCATCAGGTTCATCGCAGAGTGGTCCTCTTATAAACCGTGCAGTCCGAGTGCCGTCAACGATCGAATTGGATAACTCTAGCGAGGTGGAGCGCCGCGGAATAGTTGCCGAAAGGGCGCTGTCTAGTCGGCCTAGACCTTTCGTCACTTTGAGCTTGCTGCGGAACTAGCCGGCCATCCGCTTGAGACAAGCGATCAGCCGCTCAGCGTCAGCCGCTGAGTTATACACATTCGGCGTGACCCGAATCGAGCTGCCGCGCACGCTGACGAACACTTTGTCCCGAGCCAGCATTTCGGGAAGTCCTGGCGGGATGCCAGCTGCTCTCCGCAGGCAGAGATAATGCGGAGCCCGCAGATTTTCCGGCGGAGACGAAAATCCCAGCCCCGCGGCGGCGACTGCGAGTCGCCGATTGAGTGCACCCGCTGTGTCGGAAATTTCGGCAACCCTCCACTCCAGCAATTGCTTCATGGCGCGAACCGCAGCGGGAAGCAACGCGAAGTTAGAGCGCTCACCCATATCAAAACGCCTCGCACCGTCGTCATAATTCTCGGTGTACAGAATCAAGCTCGAGAAATCGCGGGCGTTAGCGCGCTGAATCCAATTCTCTTCGAGCGGCATTCCACCATGCCATTTCGGTGCAACGTAGAGAAGACCGGTGGAATAAGGGCCCAGCAGCCATTTGTAACTGGCCGCGACAGCGAAATCCGGCTGCACATCGCGCACGCTGAAAGGCAACGCTCCCAGGGATTGCGTTAGATCGAGCGCGAGCGCTATACCCAGCTTGCGGCAAGCTAAGCCGACCTTGACGAGATCGAGTTTTCCGCCACTCGTCCATTGCACGTGCGGTAGTGCGGCGATGGCTACATCGGGAGTCAGTGAATTTAAGACCGCTGCCGTCCAATCGTTGTCTTCAGGCCACGAAACAATTTTCAGAGGCGCGCCGATCTCTTCTGCCCGGCGCTGCCACGCGTAATAGTTCGATGGGAACTGCTCGGCCAGGACAAGAATTCTCTGTCCTTTTTTGACAGGCAAGTTTCGCGCCGCGGTTGAGAGGCCATAGCTCGCTGAAGGAACGATCGCGATGCAACTGGCTTCGCAGTCGAGCAACTGTGCCGCGGTCGCGCGAAACTCCTCCGCGCCCGTGAAAAATTTGTCAGCGGTCAGCTCCCACGGATGCGCTTTGCGAGCGAGCCCGGTACCTCCCGCCTCAACCACCGATTTCATCAGCGGCGACATGTAAGCGCAATTCAGATACGCGACATCGTCAGGAATGTCGAAGAGATGGCGCTGGCAGGGAATCATGGGCTAGTCTTTGGTTGGCTTAGTGTATCAATCGGAAAGGAATTGTCTGCAATGAGATCCCTGCAGGTGAGTCGAATGAAATTGCGGATCGCATTCTTGCTGTCGTCAGTTCTCTTGGCTGTTGGTGCCGCGGCTCAGACTGGCCAGGCGGGTGGTAGCGGGTCGGTGTTCCGCCCCTCATCATCAGCGTTTGCGCGAGCTGAGAAATTGAAACGGGGAGTCAACCTCAGCGAGTGGTTCGCGCAGGTGTACGACAAACGCGGCTACACCGCCGAGCATTTTCAGTCCTGGACCACGGCGGACGACATCGCGCTCATCAAATCAATGGGATTCGATCACGTGCGCTTGAGCGTGAATCCGCAACCGTTTTTTGACGCGCGCGAGCCCAACAAAATTCCGGCGGACTATCTCGCCTATCTCGATGCCGCCGTGAAAATGATTCTCGACCACGGATTGGCGGTCGTGATCGATCTGCATCCAGATGGCGATTTCAAAGCGCGGCTTGGCGAAAGACGACGACTTTGTCGAACGCTTCGCCGACTTCTGGCGAGCCCTGGCCGCGCACTATTCCACCTGGGACGCGGATCGCTTGTTTCTCGAAGTGATGAATGAGCCCGAGTTCTCAGACCGTTATCGTTGGCTCGGCGTGCAAATGAAGCTGGCAGCCGCGATCCGCCAGGGAGCTCCCGCGCACACCATCATCGCTGCCGGAGCGCGCTGGTCCGACGACGACGACCTGGTTTTTCAGGAGCCGCTGCATGATCCGAATGTCATTTACAACTTTCATTTTTATGAGCCGCACATTTTCACTCACCAGGGCGCGACTTGGAGCGCGTACTACTGGCACTGGCTCAGGGGATTGAAATATCCGTCGAGTCCGGAGTCGGCCGAGCGCGTGGCGGCTCTGGTCCCGGATGCTGTCGACCGGTTGCAGGTGATTCGCTACGGCTACGATCACTGGGACGCCGCCCGCATCGAATCGGAAATCAAGCAGGCGGCAGACTGGGCGCGGCAGCGTGGGGTTCCACTGGTCTGCAACGAGTTTGGCGTCTATCGCGAGTATGCCGATCCGGTGGATCGCGCAGCATGGTTGCACGACGTACGATCAGCACTCGAGCACAACGGCATCGGATGGACCATGTGGGATTACTCAGGATCGTTTGGCGTGGTGACAAAGTCGGGGACAAAGAAAGATGGAAAGATCACGACAGACGACCCTGTGCTAAATGCGCTCGGTCTGAAGTAGCTCGCTGCAGTAGGTCGCTGAGGTAAGCATCTGAAGTAAGCCGCTAACGAGTGGCTCGATCCAGCAACGCTTCCACCAGCTCCGGCTTTGCAGCGAAGGCAAACTTCTGCCAGTCGGGAACTAGACGATCGACGACAAGAAAAACGGCCAGCCCCTCGTCCTGCGTCCAACGATTTCGTTTTCTGCGCACTTCGGGAAGCACCTTTACCGGATCTAAATTGAGGCCGTTCTTATCCGTGAACCAGGCATATGCCGTCCACTGCCCGAGACCCTCCATGGTGAGAAAAACGTCGTCGATCGCCGTCCATTTCTGCGAGTCGCCTACGAACCACTTGGCGCGCCTCGCGAGAATCTTGGTCAACGCCTTCCCGGCTAATGCTTTCGCCTCGGCATCGGTGGGCGCCAGAGCCGCGGCGTAAAGCAGATCGCGCTCAGCTTCGTAGCCCGCGACATACGCGGCATTTTTTTCGTATGCGTCCTGCAGCGAGTCGTCGCCTGTATCGTCGGCAAGTCCATATTGCTTGGTCAATCGATCCATCATCGGATTGACAAAGTAAAACTGGCGCGTGTGCGTCATCTCGTGCAGAAGGACGCCGTCCATCAATCGCTCCAGCCCCAGGCCGGTTTGAATTCCTTGCGCTCTCCACACCGAAGGCAAGCTCATGGCGAAAAATCCAGTGGTGGCTTTACCGTCATCCGGCGCGGCGAATGAGATCACTCCGAAGGGCACAAATTTCCCATCCGGAAGGGTGATCGTCCCCGAATGATGCGCTCCTTTCCACACCAACTTCGCGTCCGAGCGCGGCGTTGCCACATACGCGCACGTCGCATCGATGACCACAATGGTCGGAAGCGGCGAAGTTGGGAGTTTGAGTTCCCTTTTTTCCGCGATGCGCCAGTTATCGAGAGCTTTCTCGATCCATGATCGGTCACCTGCTGACATGGAGCAGGGAGTCGTAGTGCTCGCCGGCCCGGCGGCGGACTGCCCACCGCTCCTCACCCGAAACGCGAACTGCAACACGAAGACTACAAGGACGGAAGCGAGCACACGCCGGAGGTTCATGCAGGTAATACGCGACTACGCTTCCTATTGTTCCGATCGCGGACGATCCGATGGCGGACGCCCCGAACGATCTAACGAGTCAGTCGAGACTACCCTGCTCAATCACCACGTTCTCCCGCACGATCAGCCGGTGCGCAGCCATTTCTTTCAGCCGCGGAAGAACTCGATTGACATGCTCATCGGTATCCACGAATGAGAGCACAACCGGCAGTTCCCCTCCGGCTTCAACCAGGTGCGCGGTGCGAACTTTACCACGACCGAGAAATCCGGCCACCGCGTGGAAGGCGACCGCTCCAAAGACATTCTCTTCGCGCAGATATTTCAGGATTTCCAGATGCAGCGGGTGATGATTCCAGGAATCACCCTCCGTCAGATAGATGGTGACTTGAACTGCCATGACAGCACCAGCCGGCGTTCCTTGGTTTTTCATTCTACAGCCCCCTCGCCAGCGCCGCACCGGCGAGAACCCCAGCCAGGCAGAGTGCGTTGCTGGCTACAATGTTGATGCCGCTCAGCAGCCATTGCCCTTGTTCCATGAGAGCGAAACTCTCAAAAGCGTAGCTGGAGAAAGTCGTGTACGAACCGCAGAACCCGACCGCAATCAACAGTCGCCAGCGCGGGTCCAGCAGCGCGCGCTCCGTCGAAAATATTAGAAAGAACCCGAGGATCAAGCTCCCGGTAATGTTGATCAGCAACGTGCCATAGGGAAAGGCGGAAACGAAGTCACGGGCAATCAGCGTGCTGAGGAAATAGCGGGCGCTGGCTCCGACAACGGCGCCGAGCGCGATCCAGATATAGTTCAAGATGGAGTTCCTCCTACAGAGTTCTGTAGGAGTTATCAGCCCTGAGGGCGGTTAACGGCGAACCCCATCGCCTGCGCCCAGTATAGCGCAGCGGGTTGGCAGCAGCGCGATGACCTCGGTGACCACCAAACCGAGTCAGTAAACTCCCAGCCAACGTACCGGAAACCGGCTTCCTAGCGCGTTCACCAGGCGCTCGTCGGCGGTGATGAGTTCTGTCTTGGTTGCGAGCGCCAGTGCGATGTATAGGCTGTCGTAAAAGCTGCGGTCGCAGTCGACCGCGATCCGGAATGCCCGGTCGAGCAGTTCGAAGGTAGGGATCGTCTGTATCCCAAGTTCAGTAAAACGTCGCAGGGAATTCTCGGCCTGCGCCTGGCCGATGCGTTTGCGGCGCACCGCTTTCCAGAGGACATTGCCGATCTCGGCCTCGATCAGAGCCGGCGCCAGCAATTGCAAATCGCGCTTCACGTGCCGTTCCAATAAACGATTGGCTTGGTCGAGGAGTCCCTCGCCAGCCGCGGGCAAAACCCATTTTGCGGCGACACAGGCGTCCACCACGCAGGTGGTCACCGTTCCCGATCCTCGCGGATCATCTCTTCGCTGCTCTGAAATGGCCCCGGGCCGGGGGGAGTGGAGGCCTGAATCTTCCTCAACTCTTCATACGCACGCATCCGGCGCCGCAATTCCGCAGGGGTGGGCACAAACTGCTCCAGCATCTCAAGGACCTCGGCGGCGATCGAGGAGCGATTCTTGCGGGCGCGGGCGCGCAGGGCCTCGTAGAGGTCTTTGGGGACGTTTTCTACGTATAGGGTTGGCATAGGCGTAGTCTAGCATATCCCTATGTGATAATTCGTCATCGGCTGGTACCATGAAAGACATGAAAAACTCGGGAATTTCAAACTGGAAGCGAAGGATCGGGGCGATTAGCACTATGGGCATCCGGATAATCCACAGAAATCAAATGCTAAACGGTTGACATCCTCCCCTCACGCGGTATTCTGAAACGTTAGCCGAAGAAAAAGAGAAGGGTAGAAATATGGCAGAAAGAAAACCGTTCCTGGGAAATTTGAAAGTAGACCGGGACCTCCAAAAACTCCTGGAAGCCTCGAAGGGGGCACCTGTAACGGAGGCTGAATTGCAGGAACAAAGAATCAGCTTCGCGTATGGCAATGCGCCGGCAAGGGCAAAGAGCATCACGAAAGACAGCGTTCGCAAAGCGTCGAAGCACATTCTTTTAGACATCTAGACACGCGGCCCAGTGGTTTTCACTGGGTGGCGCTATTCCTTTCATGTCTCTCCGCGAAAAAGACAATCCCGGCTTGTACGACAGAATCCAAGAGCAAAATCTTTTGCGCCAATATGATTTACTCACAAATTGCGTAGAAATTGCGCTGGAGAAGGGAATCGAGGCGTTCGACAAATATACTCTTTGGGCATTGAACTATGCTGCAGTGGCAAATATCGCCCAGTTTGGCGGACGCTATCGAGAAGAACCGATTTATGTCGGCGATCATTTACCTCCTCGTTACCAAGAAGTTCCTCACCAAATGGATCTTTTTTTCTCCTTCATCCATGAAAATTGGGACGGAGAGGGCATTGGCGACCATCCAACCGGAATCGCCGCGTATGCTCTCTGGAGGCTCAACTGGATTCACCCCTTCGTGGAAGGCAACGGTAGGACAGCGAGGGCCGCTTGCTACTACCTAATCTGTCTGAAGCAAAAACGAGTTCTCCCTGGTAAGAAAATCGTTCCAGAGCGAATACGGGAGAATCGCGATCCGTATTATGCTGCTCTAAAAGCAGCCGATAAAAAGTGGGACGAGGGACATCTTGATGTTTCTGGTATGTCCGACTACTTGACCGACCTCTTAAAAGGACAACTCTCCGAATAACCTCGAAACTGAGGCACCACCATCTTCCCTACCTTCCTTGACACCCCGTTTTCACCCCTTTATTCTTATGTATTGCTCCCTAAGAGACTTCCGTCTCTGTGCGCACTTCCGCAGGCCTTGCGGTAACTTGAGTGGGGGCGGCGGAGGTTGCAAGTTCCAATGTTCATCGAACTAAAGGATCTGGAGATTAACCCTGTCGATTTCCGGGAGGAGTTTGGCCCGGGTGTGATCGATCTGGGAGCGGATGTTCGGCAGCTTTCTGTTCTACGCTCCGAAGGCCGGGCCGACCTGGTTGAAGAGAACCACGGCAAGCACAAAGTGGTGCAGGATATCCGGTTAAAGGGCAAGCTGGATACCAGCGTGGAAGTGGCTTGCGCCCGTTGCCTCGATCCAGTCGTGCATAAAGTGGATCGCGCTTTCGACCTGCTGTTTCGGCCGATTGGCACCGACTCCGGACACGCCGAGCTTTCGGTGACAGACGCCGAAGCCGAGATCGGATACTACGAAGGCGAAGGGGTATTGCTCGAAGACACGTTGCGCGAGCAGGTGCTTCTCGCTTTGCCGTTGCGATCGATTTGCCGCGACGATTGCAAAGGACTCTGTCCGCAATGCGGCAAGAATTTGAATGAAGTGCAGTGCGACTGCGTGGATGAGGTTGAGGATCCGCGATGGGCGGCGCTGAAAGAGATTCGTACGAAATTGAATCAATAGAAAGTTCTCAGCTCCGGCTGCCCATTCTCAGAAAGCGACTTTAACTGAGGGCTGATGGCTGAGAGCTGATGGCTAAAAGAGGACATCATGCCTAATCCGAAACGAAGACATTCCCAGAAGCGCACCGCTACCCGTCGTGCGCATGACTCGCTCTCGAAGCACTCTCTGTCGGAGTGTCCAAATTGCCACGAACAGAAGATGCCGCACCGTGCGTGCCCGAAATGTGGCACCTACAAGGGCCGCGAAGTGTTAGAGGTCGCAGAGAAGTCCTAGGTTTCCTCCGTCACCATTCATGCCTAGCGTAATCGCACTCGATGCGATGGGTTCCGACAAGGCGCCGAAGCCGGAGATCGAAGGCGCCTTGCAGGCGGCGCGCCATCACGGCGTGCGCGTCTTATTGGTCGGACCAGAGCCGCAACTGCGGGC
The DNA here is from genome assembly GCA_963807725.1 of uncultured Acidobacteriaceae bacterium. GTDB lineage: Bacteria > Acidobacteriota > Terriglobia > Terriglobales > Acidobacteriaceae > Acidiflorens. Next base: position 421,084 of record CAWECL010000003.1, on the reverse strand, counting down.
TGATTTGGCGAGGTATCCCGGTGCCGCGCGCCTTCCGATCGAGATAGTTCACGCCAGCGAAGTCATCACCATGGAAGACAAAGTGGATGCGATTCGCGGCAAACGCGACTCGTCCATCCGCGTCGGACTTCGCTTGGTGCGCGAGGGCCTCGCAGCAGGCTTCGTAACCGCTGGCAATACCGGCGCAGCCATGGCCACGGCAAAAGTAGTGCTGGGCGCCTTGCCGGGAGTAGACAGGCCCGCACTCGCAGCGGCTTTTCCCACCGTCAACAATACCGCAGCCGTTCTGCTGGACGTCGGCGCCAACGTCGACTGCACCGCAAATAATCTCGAGCAGTTCGCCGTGATGGGCGACATTTATTGCCGCTCCATCTTCGGCATGAAGCATCCGCGGGTCGGCCTGCTTTCAATTGGCGAAGAAGAAGGCAAAGGCAACGAGCTGACGCGCGAAGCATTTCAACTGCTCAAGCGCCTGCCCATCAATTTCGTTGGCAATGTAGAAGGCCGCGATTTATACAACGGCCACGTCGACGTAATCGTTGCCGACGGCTTTGTAGGCAACGTCGCGCTCAAGACCTCAGAAGGTGTGGCGCGGCTGGTGCGGGCCGTCCTGAAAGAAACTTTGAAGTCGACCATCACCAGTCAGGTCGGCGCTTATCTTTCGCGCAACGCATTTTCCGATTTCAAGAAACGCCTCGACCACACCGAATACGGAGGCGCTCCGCTGTTAGGCATAAAAGGCGTGTGCATCATCACCCACGGCTCTTCCAACCCCAACGCCATCAAGAACGCAGTGCGCGTGGCCGCAGAATTTGCCGAAGGCAAAGTAAACGAAACCATCGAGCGCGAACTAGCCGCCCTCAGCACGGCCGTCGGAACGTGAAGGGCATGGCTGAACGCTCGCATGTGTCGAGTCCACACTAAAACCCAGGCATCAAAATGGATAGTGTCCTGATTTGACTTAATAGGGCAAATCATCCGGGTCAACACCGACATAATCGGGTTCCGGGTCCTGACGGAACTGTTTGGCAGGAAGGCTATCAATTTTCTGCATTGCGGCTTTTGCGGCGCGATGCATTCCGTCCATTATTCGCCCCTCCGAGGATAGAATAAGCGGAAATTTTAGGTCGGTTTCGTTGATCAATTTAGCATGTTCGGCGACGCTCCGGCATGTTGGAACTGACCCATGCTCATACCAATAAGGCTCGTCAAGTTCCCGAATAGCGGAGAGAGACACCTCAACAACAGGTAGTTCTTTTGCAAGTTCAACGAGCCGATGAACATCCCAAGCGCGAAGTCCGTTAGGTCCGCCGCGAAAGTGATACTGCTTTCGCACTCCTCACCCAGCCTTTCCTTGATGCTTCGTCACAATACCCTTACCACATCCCGTAGACTAAATTGGGACGCTACCTCAAAAATGATTGACTTAGAACGCACCACCCATGAAAATAAAAGCTGGTATTGGGGCAGTTTCGAGGAGCGTCCAGAAACCCAGACGCCCATCGAAGTTGCCCCAAAGCTGTCTCAGGGGGGCTCTCTGGAAGCTAAGTCTTTATTCCCGCCTACTTTACAAATAAGTCTTTATTTTCGCGTACTTTGCGGACAAAAAATGGGTAAGTCAATGATTCTAATATACCGACCAGAGGGGGGGGTACCCCTCCCGACTGCCTAATCGGGGCACGGCGTCGGCTGGATGACGAGTTCAGCCCCCTCCATCGCTTTTCTCTTTCCCGGCCAGGGATCGCAATCCATTGGCATGGGGAAGGACCTCTGCGAGAACTACGAAGTCGCGCGCCGAACTTTTGAAGAGGCCGACGAAACCCTCGGCTATAAGCTTTCGCAAGTTTGTTTCGAAGGTCCGGAGGAAAAACTCCGGCTCACCGAAATCACCCAGCCGGCAATCCTGACCGCATCGATCGCCGCCTGGCGCGTCTTGAGTGAGAAAGGCGTAAAGCCCACTTATGTCGCCGGGCACAGCCTGGGCGAATATTCGGCGCATGTAGCCGCCGGTACGCTAACGTTTGCCGATGCCGTGCGCACAGTTCGCAATCGCGGCAAGTACATGCAGGAGGCGGTGCCGGTCGGCGTGGGCGCCATGGCGGCAATTCTCGGCCTGCCCGTCGACAAAGTCCGCGAACTTGCCTCCGATGCAGCCCAGGGAGAAATTTGCCAGGCGGCCAACATCAATTCCCCCGAGCAAATCGTCATCTCCGGACACGCCGCCGCCGTCGATCGTGCAATTAAACTGGCCCTCGAACGTGGCGCGAAAAAAGCGGTCAGTCTTCCTGTGAGCGCGCCTTTCCATTGCGCGCTTATGCAACCCGCGCAGGATCGTCTCGCAAACGATTTAAACGCGCTGAGTTTTCAGAATCCCTCATGTCCCGTGATTTGCAACGTTGACGCAGTCGTGGTCGATTCCGCAGAAGCCGCGCGCGACGCGCTCATTCGCCAGGTAACAGGCGCGGTTCAGTGGGAGCCGTCGATCCGGCTGTTAATCGATCGAGGAGCAACCCTGTTCATCGAAGTCGGACCGGGAAAAGTTCTTTGGGGACTCATGCGACAGATCGACCGTTCGAAGACTTGTTTAACCGTTGGCGATGAAGCATCGCTGCAAAAAACGCTAACGCAGGTTGTGGCAGCCTAAAACGGATACACGGTCAGCGTCTTGTCTGACCTCTGAACGAACATGCGCGCGTGCTCGCTGCGCTCGTTGACAATCACTTCTACCACTACGCCTCCTTGACCAAAACCCTTGGTGTTGGCGGAACCGTAGACCTTGTGAGATTTCACCAGACCCCATTCGCCGCCTGGTCCCCAATCGCGATAGAAGTCGGCGTAAGTGTATTGCTTATATTTCTGCTGATGCTGACGCCATCCTGGATCGTTGAAGTAAATGCCGTAAGCGGATTCGTAATCTTTGTTCTGCAGCGCGCTGAAGAATTTGTCGACAGCGTGCTCTTCCGGCCAGTTGCGATACATCCAACCCAGCACAGCCAGAACGATGATCACGGCAATGGTGATCGCGATCTTGATCTTACGTCGTCGCGCTTTCGCGAAGTCGTAGGTCTGGGCGTCGAGCAGGGTCATAGATATGCAACCAGCATAACGGATTTCCAGAAGATGTGGCTATTGCGGCAATCCAACTTTGCGCACCAGTTCGGTGTACCGCGGATCCGATCGCAATGGGTCAAATTGGAAGAAAGTCTTCAGGCCGATTAACAGCCAATCATGTTCCTGGTAAGCAATATCGAGCCATCGGAAGGCCTGATCCTTGTCGCCTAAGTCGGAATAGAGCTGAGCAATCTCTTCCGCGGAAAAGTAGCCGGTTTTAGCTCGTTCCGCTTGCCGAAATTCAATCGCTTTGGTGAGCGCGCCCTTCCAGCCCGCCGAACGAAACCCCATCTCCAGAACGTCGGCATACTCAACTTGCTCCGGGTCACCGGAAAGTCGGCCCTGGATCTTGAATTCCTCCACCACCTGCGCGTACATGTGCTTCGCCCAATAAGCTTTGGCTAAGCAATCGTGCGCTATGGCGAACGTCGGGTTATCGTGTGCGAGCTTCTGGCAGATGGCGATCGCCTCGTCGTATTGTCGTGCTGTCCCGAGAATGCCTCCCAGTTCCCTGGCGATAACTGGCGATAGCGGGTCGAGCTGGCGCGCACGATTGATTTCAGCAAGAGCCTCCTGCTGCCTGCCCCCAATCCTGTCCAGACTCTCCGCGTACCATTGGTGGGCCGAGGCATCGTTGGGGTCGAGTTCCAAAGCCTTCTTGAACTCAGCCTCGCCTCCGCCAAAATCCCAATCGTATTGCGTCTCGTTAACGCCCAGAACAGCATGCGGATGAGCAAGTGTGGGGTCTAACTCCAGCGCCTTGCGCGCAGCGGCATTCGACTTCGGAAAGCTTGTGCTGGGAGCGCCTCTATAGTTAGGCATCACGGAGTAGACATCAGCCAGAGCCGAATAAGCCTGACCGTAGCCAGGGTCTCGGGCGATCGCTTGATTGAAGTAGGAAATGGCTGTCTCAAGGTCTGGAAGGGTCCTCTTGTTCCACGCGTAACGGCCCCTCAGATACAGTTGGTAGGCTTGTGGATCCTGCGTGCCTTGCCTTGTGATCTGCTGTTTTTCTGAAACGCTCAGCTTGGAGCGCAACTTGTCGGCGATGTCTCCCGCAATCTGCTGCTGCAACGAGATCATCTCCGAGGTCTTGACGCTGTAGTGCTGTCCCCAGATCACGGTGTTGTCCCGGACATCGGTAAGTTCGGCGCTCACTTCGAGCGTGTCTCCACGAGGCACCACTCGCCCGCTCACCAGCGCCGAAACACCCAGATCGCTGCCCACCTTCTGCACGTCCAAATCCTTGCCTTTGTAGTGGAAGACCGAATTACGCGACTTGACCTTGAGTTCCGGCACATGGGCGAGGTTGTCGATGAGCGACTCGGTGATGCCGTCACTCAGATACTCGGTATTTGTATCTCCACCTCCGTTGCTGAAAGGAAGCACGGCGATGGAGTCGAGGCCCGGCGAGCGATAAAGCGTCGCCAGGGTCAAGACGGCTATAGCGGAAATCGCAGCCATCACCACAACGGCGGTTTTCCAACGCGGGCTGGGCGTTGCATCGGGAAGCGGTGCATCGGGAAGATGACTTGAAGGTCCAGTGGAACGCGACTTCCCTACCTGCGTGTTCCCGTCAATGAATACCAGCGCGCTTTCCTTGTCACGCTGCGATACTCCATTGGGCTCTGAGTCGACCACCTCGGTCGGTTGACTCGAGACGACCGCTGCATTTCGAGGTCCGGCCAGCCACTCTGAGAGTTCGCTGGTGTAGGCAAAGACTTTCCCGCCGGCTCCTCCAGGAGTGCGGTGGATCGGCAGACCGCGTTCCTTTTCCCAGCGGCGAACGGTTCGCTCCTGGCAATTGAAGAACGCGGAAATCTCTTTCCACGAATCGAGACGCTGGTTGGGCGACTGAGGTTTGCCCGCTGTATTCATCTTTAAATTTTGGCGTTACCCGCAGGTGTACGCAGACGCCATTCGCTAGGGGAGAGTGACGAGATAGTATAGCCCGGCAGCGAACCTTTGACTAACGCTTTTGGGCTTGGACTTACTAAGGCAACCCGATCTTTTGCATCAGCTCGGCAAAACGAGGATCGGAGCGAATGGGATCCAGTAAGAAGTCGGTCTTTAGCGCCTCCAGCAACCAATCCCGCTCCTGGTAAGCCGTGTTGAGCCACCGAAACGCCTGATCTTTGTCTCCCAGGTCGGCGTACATGGTAGCGATCAGGTAAGCAGAAGAATAGCCGGACTTACGTTCGGCCTCCCTGACGGCAATGCCTTTGGTCAGAGCGCCTTTCCAGCCGCCAGTGCGGAATCCCTCCTCCATCGCGGAAGCCAGATTCACTTCGTTCGGGTCGCCGGAGAGCTGACCGAAGATTTTCCGCTCTTCAATAACCTGCGGGTACATGCGTTTGCCCCAATATGCTTGGGCTAAACATTGATGCGCTCGGGCGAATGTCGAATCTTCATTCGCCAGTTTCTGGCAGACGGCGATGGCCTGGTCAAATCGCCGCGCCATGACGTGAACATCCCCAATCTGACTGCTAATCACCGATGACAACGGATCGAGTTCATGTGCCCGATTGACTTCCGCCAAGGCCTCCTGCTCCCTGCCCCCCAGCATGCCGATTTTTTCGGCGTACCACTCATGAACCGTGGGATCGTTGGGATCAATTTCGAACGCCTTCCGATACTCAGCATCTCCTCGGGCAAAATCCCAGTCGTACTCCACTTCGCTGCCACCCAGAACCGCATGCGGACGAGCCAGGCTCGGGTCCAATTCCAGCGCGCGGCGGGCGGCGGCACTAGCCTTCGGATCATTTTCACTGGGAGCGCCACTGTAGACAGGCAAGCGCACATAATAGGCATCCGCCAATCCCGAATACGCCAACGCGTAACCGGGGTCTTTAGCGATGGCTTGGTTGAAATAGGAGATCGCGGTCTCCAATTCCGCGGCGGTCCGCTTGTTCCAGGCGTAACGTCCCCTCAAATACAACTCATAGGCTTCTGGATCCTGCGTGCCTTGTCGAGTGATCTGCTGCTTTTCTGAAACACTGAGTTTGGAGCGCAACTTATCGGCAATGTCGCCGGCGATCTGCTGTTGCAACGAGAGAATTCCGGTGCTCTTGACGCTATAGTGCTGTCCCCAGATCACGGAGTTGTCGCGAACGTCTGTCAGTTCAGCGCTCACCTCGATTGTGTCCCCACGGGGCACGACTCGTCCGCTCACCAGCGCCGACACGGCCAAATCGTTGCCCGCCTTCTGAGCATCCACGTCTTTCCCTTTGTAGCGGAACACCGAGTTACGCGACCTGACCTTCAGCTCGGGGACATGCGCGAGGTTGTCGATCAGCGACTCGGTAATGCCGTCGCTGAGATAGTCGGTGTTGGCGTCTCCGCCCCCGTTGACGAACGGAAGCACGGCGATGGAATCGAGGCCCGGTGATCGGTAGAGCGTAGCCAGCGTCAGGACGGCCACGGCGAAGATCAACCCTAGGACTAATCCGGCGGTCTTCCAGTGATTTTCCGGCGCACGCTGCTGAACAGATGGTTCCGCGGGCAAACCTTCCACGGAGGGCGACTCGTCGACGGAGACGCGCGGCGCACCTTCGCTGTCGAGCTCCGAGACCACTCCTGAGTTTCGCGAAGCTGCCAGCCAATCCGAAAGCTCCTCGGTGTATGCAAAAACCTTCCCACCGCCTCCGGGAGCGCGGTGCACGGGAAGACCTCGATCCTTCTCCCAGCGACGGACGGTCCGCTCATCGCATTTAAAAAACGCGGAGATCTCTTTCCACGAATCGAGGCGCTGATTGGGCAGCTGAAATTTGCCCGCAGTCGGCATTCTTTTGGCGTCACCCGTATATGTCCGCAGATGTCCGCAGATGTCAGTTGCCAGGGAGGGAACCGCACCGCAGTATAGCCCAGTCGCTGATGCTTTGCCACCGTATTCAGGTCCGGTTTAGCCGTTGATGGGCAGAGCAATGCGGACGTAAAACATTGCAAACATTTGGACTTGCAGCGGTTCGGGTGGCGGGAAGCAATCGGAACGCTTTGAAACGGGAACAAGCGTCAGACTCAGCACCAAACATTTTGGAGGAGAAAATTTATGCAGTGTCTCAATGTTAAGGCAAGCCAAGGATCCAGCATCACCACATTCGCGCTCACGATGCTCGCTCTTTTCATCCTGATAGCGGGGACGGTTCACCCGCTTCAAGCTCAAAACGAACAGAACGAAGCGCAGGTGCCTCCCGTGACCCACAACACATGGAGCAGCGGCGCTCCCATGCCCACCGCTCGCTACGGAGCGGCTTTTGGTCTTATCAAAGGGAAAATCTACGTGGTCAGCGGGGCCACCACGAGCGCGGTCGTAACCAACAACGAAATCTACAATCCGGCAAAAAATACGTGGACCAGCGGCGCTCCCATCCCTACCGCCCGCTACGTTCCTGCTTCGGCCGTGGTCAAGAACATCCTTTACGTAATCGGCGGTTGTAACAGTTCGTGTGCCAGCGGTGGCGGAGCCACCACGGTTGTCGAAGCCTACGATCCGTCCACCAATACATGGTCTGAGAAAGCGCCCATCCCCGTGGCGATCGACAGCGTCTATGCGGTGCAGGCGAAAAATATTATCTACGTCGTCGGAGGTTACGTTCAGGGTCCGGGAAGAGTGGCCACGTTGTATAGCTATAACCCGGCCACCAATACCTGGGCGCAAGAAGCTTCCATGAAGGTTGGCAGATCGAACCCCGCGACCGGCATTCTGGGAGGAATCTTCGTCGCCGGAGGACTCGGCAATGGTGGGATTACGAATGACACCGAGAGTTACGGCTCCGCCAAGAACGTGTGGAAGACGCTGCCTTCGATGCCCACAGGTTTGTCTGCGTCGTGCTTTGGCGCCAGTTCCGGAAGCTTTTACGTGGCCAGCGGAACCGCGAATGGTGGCGGGCCGGATTCGATCGTCGAAGCCTACACCGCAAAAACCAAGGCGTGGACAACGGACTTCGCTCCGATTCCGCAGGGCACCGTAGTCCCTGCCTCAGCGGTGGTGAAAGGTCAGCTCTATTGCATCGGTGGCGCCGACACGGGGTCGCTGTTCGCGGATACCGTTTATGGCAACGTCCAGATTTATCAGCCGTAGTTCTTAAGAGCCAGTTGCGGAGACGCGGTCCGCGTCTACCTTCTGCACGGGCCGGTAAGGGGTCGGGCTCGACCCCCTTGCCGGTCGTTTGCAAAAGACGTTTTCAGGCGATGCCGAAGACCTAAAGACGCCGGGGAGCGAGCGATTATCGACACAGGGCAATCCAGGCGCTGGCGCAATCGATCGCGGGTCGCGGCGGCATCGGCATCGCGCAACTTATTTTGCGCCATCTGGAGTCACCAAAGGTACCGGGCACCGGATGAACCGAGGTTTGGGTTAAGTCGCTAAAGGTTTTCCAACACTCTGCCGATCTTGCGGTTGGGGGCGATGCGTTTGCGGATGAGCCTTTGATTAAGGCGGTCTCAGAATCCGCCGATACACAAGGCAGGGAGATTGGAAAATCTTATGAGACTCGATTTCACCAATTTTGGAGCGGAATCAGCGGAACAAGGCAAGACGGGTCGTGCCGGGCAGTCGGAAGATGTGGAAAATACCGCGAGCAGCAGTGCGAGTAATGCTTCGGGAATTGACCAGGCCACTTTTTCGTATGACCCGACCAAGGTCGAGACACTAAAAGCGAAGGTTTTGGCTCAACCCGATATTCGCGAAGCAAAAGTGCAAGCGCTGCAGCGGGCGATCGGCAATGGCGAATACTCCGTGCCCCCCGGCCAGATTGCCGAAGCCATCGCCAGCCACCTTGGTACGGGAACCGAGGCTTAGTCGAATACGGCGCGGGTACTGTTGGGCGAACTGCGGAGCGAATCGCGGGGCGAGTCGTGGATTCGAGTCATGGATCCGTTCCACAAATCAGATTGATGCGGCGCTGCCGCCAGGCAATGAGAAACCCGGCCAGCGCGGCAACCAGACGCAATCGCAAACCAGTTACCTCAACAGCGCAAAGTTGCAGATCAATCAGCAGGAAGCAACGCTCGGCGGCGCGGACCTCGCGGCCGACGCAACGAACTTTCCCAAGCTCAGACCGATACCTAAGTCGCGCTCGCAGCCATCATCAAGTTCTCGCAGAATAATCTTTTTATTTATTCGCAATGATGAAGAATCGAAAATACGCCGCAACCTCGAGCAGCTACCGCTTCATCCTCGCGATCAGAAAGAGAATCATCGAGAGCACGACACTGATCAGGATGGAACTCGCCAGCGGAAAATAAAACGTAGTGCTCTTGCCGCGGTACAGAATATCTCCCGGCAAACGTCCTAGTGGCACACCGGTCCGCCCCAACAGCATGAGAGTGCCGCCGACCACGATGAGCGCGACCCCGAGAATTACCAACAGCCGACCTATGTCCAGCACGCTTCGATTTTAACTCCCTTCAACCGGTGCTAGCATTGTGGCTATGACTGCAAAGACAGCTCGTTGTTTACTGGCGCTCACATTAACCGGGTTGCTAAACGCAACATGGGTTGCCTCCGGCGAAGAGAAGGTACAGCCGCCAGTCGGAAAGTTCGAATGCAGAGATTGGGAGACTCAACCCACAGTTCTCCTCGCTGCACTGGTACTTCGCGGCGATGGTTCGTATGAGGCCACGGATAAGGTGGACGATTTAACCGCGAATCGCCCGTCCGCAACGGGGAAATATACCTACGACCAGAGCAAGCAAGTAATCAACTGGATCTCCGGTGGCTGGAAAGACCGCAGCGGAACCTACATGCCGAACGTAAAGGGCACCGACTTCGTTATCGTGCATACCAAACAGGATCCCGAAGGCAAAGTCTCTGGCGCGTTGCGCTGTGCTCGCAGCTCGCCCACTCGATAACGCGGGTGTTCCAAGTACCAATGAAGACGATCCTTCAAACTCCACGCGTTTTGTTGCGCGAGTTCGTACCGGAAGACGTAGACGCCCTGGCCAAAATTCTCTCTGACCCAGTAACCATGCGCCACTATCCCGTGCCTTTTGATCGAGCAGGCGTGGAGCAGTGGATCTTCCGCAGTCAACAGCGCTACCGCGACGACGGTGTCGGACTCTGGGCGATGGAGTCATTGAAGACGAGAGAAGTCATCGGCGATTGCGGAATCATCTTGCAATACGTCGACGACGAACTGCTCTACGAAATCGGATACCACCTGCGCCGCGACCTTTGGGGACAGGGCCTCGCCACCGAAGCCGCCATCGCGTGCCGCGATTGGGGCTTCGCGAACTTGAAAACCGACCGCCTGATTTCACTGATTCGACCTGAGAATATTCCGTCGCGCCGCGTCGCCGAGCGCAACGGCATGACCATTTGGAAGGAAGTAAGCTGGCGTGGGCTCACCCACTACATCTACTCGATCGAGAGAACGCCAACGCCCGCATATGTTCGTACGACCTAAACCAAGTCCTCGACCTTTAACTCCACCCCTCCGCCCTTCCAAGCCTTGCGAAACTCCTGCTCCACAAACCACGCGTCGGAGTTGCGATCCTGCTCCTTCAGCGCCCGCTGCAAACCGAACAACGACCGCGGATTGCGCGGGTTTCTCGCCAGATCCTCGCGAAAAACCAGCTCTGCTCCCTTGGCATCGCCGCCGATCAGCAACGCGCCGCCGAGCGACTCTCGTACCGGAAAGAACCAATCCTGAGGTTCGTCGTACTTCAAAATGTCCTGAACAGCGACCGCCTCTCGAAGCATGCTCACCGCGGCAGCATTATCTTTTTTCGCCAGAGCTATCTGAGCACCCAAAACATTTTCAGCAATCTTCAGAACGTCTTTGGTTTTGTTGTTGACCGGCATCACGAAGATCTCATCTGGTGATGTCGCCTTCTCCGCTTCGCTCACGATCTTGTACTCGGCTTCAGCTTCAGCGATCCTGCCTTTTCCCGCCAGAGCCATCCCGCGCGCGAAATGCCAGAATCCTACCGTGGTCTTCATGTCAGCGGGAGGCTCCTTTATCGCCAGAATCTCGTCCCACTTGTGGAAACGCACATCGACCGCCATCGGGATCGTCATGAACCCTTGCAGTGGAGGCATGTCCTTTACCGCCGGCTCGACGTGGGCCGCCAGCATCACCGCCGCTTTGTGGGATTCAGCATAGTCCCCAGTCATGGCCGCGCACACGGCGATGAAATGCAAATTATGGCTGTAGTACATCATCGGATACATACCCTGCGCACCGCTTCTCTCGATATAGGCACGATCGACTGCCGCAGCCTCTTCGTTGGTCTTAGCGGCGGCCGCATAATCTCCGGTGCGGATATAAATGTGCGCCGGCATATGTACGATGTGTCCCGCAGCCGGCGCCAGCGCGGCCAGGCGATTCGCGCCCGCCAACGCACGCTCCGGCGAATTTGAAGCTTCGACAGCATGAATGTAGTAATGAATCGCGCCGAGATGATTCGGATCTCGTTTGATCACCGACTCGAGCGTGGCGACGACTTCCTCCGTGCCATCGGCGGGCGTCCCATCGAGATGCCACAAGCCCCAAGGATGCAGGTTCATTCCGGACTCGGCAAAGAGCGTTGCTGCGTCCAGATCGTCCGGATATTTCTTCACCAGCTCTCGCATGGCATCGTGATAATCTTCCGCGGCTTTCCGCAAGTCTGACTTCGGGTCCGCAGGAAAGCGCTTCGCCATTGCAAAGATGTAGCCCCGGTCGGCCTCCGAAGCGCTGCTACTCAGATCAACCGCCTTCTGTATCGCGTCGTGCGCCTGCTTGAAGCGATCTTCGCTTGCAGGATCGTTGTAGTTCGGCCCTACCGCCTCCGCGATTCCCCAATAAGCCATCGCCAGTTTCGGATCGAGTTCCGCCGCTTTCTGAAACGATCGCGCCGCTTCATCATGATTAAACGCGTAGATCAGGCGAAGTCCCTGATCGAAGAAATTCTGCGCCTCCGAATTCTTCGTCGAAACCGGATGATGCAAATCACCGAGTCCCGTCATTAGGTGGACCGAAGAAGCGGGCGGCTTAGCCACGCCCATAGCGTGATCCTGAGCGACGGCGACAACCGAATGACCGACACAAATATGGCCGACACAAATGATGATCGCGGAGCAGAACAGAGCCCGAGCAGCCACCAGCATTTTCATAGCAATTTCCTCCGGAAAACAACCAAGCCGATGTCTTTGCGTGCCAGCATAGTGCAGACTTGGACTGGGAAGCAATCGCCTGCTAACCTATCGCGTTGATCCCCAAGTTTCTCAGCGATACGAATTTGGCGCCAATCCTCGGGAGCCACTATGCCGAAAAAAACTGCCGCACCCTTCGTCCTCGCCGACGCTCTACTCGCGTCCTTTGACACCAACGACCGAATCAACCAATATCTGTTGGATAATCTTCCTGCCCAATCCTGGCGCGCCGAGCCTCCCAATAAAAAGGGACGAGACATTGCCGGCGTGGTCGCCCACATGCACAACGTCCGCGTGATGTGGCTCAAGGCAACTAAGGGAAGAGTCCCTGAGCAACTCGACCGCTTCACCGTCACGCCAGCTCAGGCAAAGAAGGCGCTGGAAAACAGCCGCGCAGCAATTCACCAAGTCCTCGAAGCCTCGCTCGCCTCCGACGGTCGCATCAAAGGCTTCCGTCCAGATGTCGCTGGCTTCTTCGGCTATCTGATCGCCCACGACGCGCACCATCGCGGACAGATCACTATGCTGGCCCGTCAAGCCGGACACCCCATCCCGCAAAAGGCGACGTTCGGTATGTGGGAGTGGGGTACACGGTAACGCTCCTGTAACATTGCGCGCCAAACTCTGCGCTAAACTCAAGACATTAGCCAACGCATGCGCAAAGCTACCATTCTGTTCAATCCCAACTCGGGCCGCCCCAAGCGTGACGCGGAACTGAACCATGCCATTGGCGTAATCCAATCGGCGGGCGTGCGAACCGAACTCACCGTGTGCCGGTCCAGCCAGGAAGCTACCGATAACGCGCGCTGCGCCGTCGCGGATGGTAGCGACACGGTCTTCGCTTGTGGTGGGGACGGTACGATTCACGACGTTATTCAAGGATTGGCCGGTACTTCGGTCGCGCTCGCCATTCTTCCGTTCGGCACGGCCAATGCTCTTGCCCACGACTTGAAAATTCCGCTCCGTCCTAGCTCCGCCGCGAAGTTGGCCGTCGACGGCACGGTTCGACGCATTCCACTTGGGCGAATTGAGTACGAAGATTTCAACGGCAAACCCGCTGCCCGTTATTTCACTGTCGCTGCCGGCGTCGGCGTCGATGCCCACCTTTTCTACAATCTCACTGCGGAACTCAAAAACCGCTCTGGAATGGCGGCTTACTATTTGAAGGCCTTGCAGCTGGTCGCCAGCTATAATATGCGCCGCTTTGAGGTCGAGTACTCCAACGGAAACGGCCATCGCGAACGCGCTTCTTTGACCGAGTTGCTGGCAGTTAGAATTCGTTTCTTCGGAAATGTTCTGCGCGAACTCGTTCCCGGCGCGTCGCTGGACTGCGGTGACCTGCGCGTCGTCATGTGTCGCACGGCCAGCCGCCACGCCTACTTGCAGTACGTGGCCGGAACACTGCTAGGCAGACGCTGGAAGATCGACGGCATCGATGTGGTGAGCAGCCCGGAAATCCTATGTAATTTGCCGAAAGACAGCGACGACGCTGGCCGCGTCTATGTCGAAGCCGACGGAGAACTGCTGGGCCGCCTCCCGGCCCGCATGAGCATGGAAGCCGACGCGCTGTCGCTAGTCATTCCCGCGAAAGCATAGAGCAAGAAGCCAGAACCACGAAGGGCAAAAGTACACCAGGGAAACCTTTGAGGCACAGGCCTCGGTGATCCTTGGTGATCCTTTGTCCTTGGTGGTGGAAAGAGCTGGTATGCGATGCTAAATCGAACCGGCTGATCGATAGCAGCCCTTCCCCCTGCATTCCGCGATCGAATCTCTGACTTTTCCGTCCTCTCCAGTTAAACTCTCTTCAACTCTTGTGGAACCTGTCACTCACTTTCTATTTGGCGCAGCCATGGGCCGCGCCGGACTCAATCGCAAAACGGCGCTCGCCACCGCCACCTTGACCTTGGCCGCCGAGGCACCCGATCTCGATGTCCTCAGTCGTTTCGGAGGTCCCGCATTTGCTTTGAACCATCACCGCGGTTTCACCCACTCATTCCTGGGAGTGCCGCTCCTAGCCCTCGCCGTGGTCGCTTTTGTCTACGGAATCTGGCGCTTGCGCGGCCGCAAGACACGCGATCCGAATCTTCCTCCGCGCTGGGGACTACTCTTCCTCTATGGCTGCCTTGCCGGACTCAGCCACATTCTCCTCGATTACACCACCAGCTATGGAGTTCGACCTTGGTGGCCGTTTTCGGAGCGGTGGATTTCATGGGACATCGTTTTCATCGTTGAACCCGTCCTGCTTGTCGTTCTAGTTCTCGGTCTGATCGTGCCATCTCTCTTCGCGCTGATTAACGAAGAAATCGGCGCGCGCACCAAAGGTGCAAGCCTGCCAAGAGGGAGACTGGCGGCGACTCTTGCCTTGCTCGGCGTCTTCGCCTACTGGGGACTCAGCGACTACGAGCATCGCCGCGCCATCGCCGCTCTCGAAGCCCGCAATTATCAGGGAGCCGATGCCATCCGCGTATCTGCCTACCCCTACATGACGAATCCGTTTCGGTGGTATGCCGTGGCCGAAACACCAGCCTTCTTCGCCAGCATGAACGTCAATTCTTTGACGCCCGAAGTCGACCCCGAAGCCGACATGCAGATTCACTACAAACCCGAGGAAACACCGGTAAGTCTGGCCGCCAAGAAAACCTACCTCGGCCGCGTCTATCTCAGTTGGGCGGCATATCCGCTAGTCGAAACCGAGCAACTGCAAGACGACTTCGGTCGACAATCACCGCGCCGCTTATGTCGTCCGCTTTCGCGATCTGCGCTATAGCTATCCCGGGAGCATGGCGCGAAATAGCCTAGGTGGGAGAGTATTCCTGACGCGCGAACTGCAGGTCGTGGACGAAGAATTCGGGGGCCACAGCGCGAATCCCGCGCGCTGATCAAAGGCTGGCGATTCTATTTCAGTCCTTCCACCAGATACAAATCCGCCAGCATGCGGTGATATCCAAATACGCAAGTCTTGGTGTCGGGCGTCATCAGAATCGGACCGATCGTTTCCACGCCCGCCGGATCCGTCGGCATCAATTCTTTCCACAAAGTCCGTTGGCCAGTATGTAGATCAAGGCGAATCACCTTAGCCGGCAGTTCGCCCGGCTGATATATATACAGCGAGCCGCCGTCGGTACTGAACGTGATGGGCTGCTCTCCGGGATTAAACCCTGGAATCACGCGCGGATCGCCACCGCCCACTGAATACAAATATCCTTTTTGATCCGGCCCAATGCCGGCTACCCACTGCGAATCGGGAGAAATCACAAACTCATTCCCGTTCACGCCTTCCTGCGTGATCGCCTCACTCTTGCCTGATGCCACGTCCCGAACGTACAGCTTCACGCCCTTGCCTTGCTCATTGCCCGTGAACAGAATGCGTTTCCCATCGGGAAACCAACGCGACCAGGAATGATTGATTTTGTCGTCGGTTAGCACCTTCGCTTCACCGGCGCCCGTAGTCAGCAGCCGAAGTTGAGACGGCGAATCCTGAGTCTGTGCGATCACCGATTTTCCATCGGGAGACAACGCGACCGCGCCGCCTTCGCCCAGCAGGACCGCTGGCGATCCATCGGTCTTGCGAATATAAACGGCGTACGATAGCCCACCCGACTTGGAGTAGTCGAGCGAACCGCCGCCGCCTTCCTCATCGAACAGCAACGTTTTACCATCGGCAGACAGATCAGCGGGATAGGTGTAATCGAGCCACGAAAGATCGTGCTGTTTGGCATCGTCCGCCGTCATGCCGACGAGTTCGCGCCGCCAACTTGCGCGCATCAGCAACACGCGGCCGTCCTTGAAGATGTCAAAGATCATCACCGCGCCGGGCAGACGCAACACCATCCGCTCCTTGCCATCCAATGTCACCGCGTAAAGGGTCCGATCCACGCCCGATTTGCTGGCCGTGAACCAAATTTCTTTTGCATCCGGAGACCACGCCACGCCCTGAATCGTGAACCATTGGCCGGATAGCGTCTTCACCTTGCCCGCCATATCCACAACCGCGAGCGAGCCGCTGTCATCGCCCTGCACCGGGTGGTCGATGAAAGCGATTAAGTCTCCCTTCGGCGATACTCGCGGATGGCCGACCCATCCGCCGGTTTCATATAGCGGCTTGCCGATCGGAAACTCCAGGCGATTTCTTCCGCCCATGTCCCGCACCACGGCAAGACTGGTTCCGTCCGCCGACCAATCGGCCCATTGCACTTGCTCCAATACTTCTCGCGGAGCGCCACCCACCAGCGGAGCCCGCGCCAGTGTGCCCATGTTCACCCACGTGCCGATGGCTTTACTGTTAAGCAGCACCGCCATTTCCGAAGCTGAAGACACCGATACCAACTGCGTTCGGCTCAGCCCCATCGACCGCGCCTCGGGAGCTTCCGGTCGCGCCGTGAACACATCCACTGGGCCGCCCTGCCACGCCGCGCTGTACAGAATCGTCTGGCCGTCGGGAGCAAAGCGCGCCGAACGAATGCTGCCTCGGCGGAAAGTAAGTTGCCGGTAAATCGGCGGTGGCGGCGGCGTAGTCGTAAACCAGAGTTTGCCGACGTAGAGTCCAGCCCCAAGCGCGGCCAAAGTACACACCGCGAATACTAGCTTCGATATGGCGCCCTTGCCGCCGGCGGTTGCGGTCACCGCTGTGCCGGACGACGTCTTAGTAGCAGTTCCCGACGAAGACGAAGCCGGCGACGCAACCGAGGATGATCCAGTTCGAGGGCTCCCCGCGAGTTCATCCGCAGCCGCCGCGCTTGCCTCCGACACCACCGAAGTCCGCGAAGAATCAATCGACCGCTGAACCCGCTTGAGATCAGCTCGCAACTCGGCCGCAGTCTGGCAGCGTAGCTCGCGATCTTTCTCCAACGCCTTGCTGATCGTCTCTTCCAGCTTCACCGGAAGCTGCGGACGTAGCCGTGTCGCAGTCGTTGGCGTCCGATTGAGAATCGAGTCGGTAATCACGGCTGAGGTCTCGCCGCGAAACGGCACAACGCCAGTAGCCATTTCGTAAAGCACCACTCCGAACGAGAACAGGTCGGTGCGACCGTCTAGTTCCTTGCCACGCAACTGCTCCGGCGACATATAAGCCACCGTGCCCACCGCTGTCCCCGGACTCGTCAAATCCAGCGCGCTGGCGTCGCCGCGCGTCTGCGCGTCATCTTGTCCCGGCTTGTGGCCGCGAGCAATCTTAGCCAACCCAAAATCGAGGACCTTCGCATGCCCCCGATCCGTCACAAAAATATTTGCCGGCTTTATATCGCGATGGACAATTCCCTTGCTGTGCGCCGCATCCAGCGCCTCGGCCACTTCGACGCCGATGCCGAGCAGCGATTCCAACTCCATCGGCTTGCCCTCGATCAAATGCTTCAGCGTCTGGCCGGTCAGGCACTCCATCACGATGAACAGCTGTCCTTCGTGCTGACCAATCTCATGTATGGTGCAAATGTTGGGGTGATTCAATGACGAGGCTGCGCGCGCTTCCCGGCGGAAACGTTCCAGCGCTTGCGGATCCTGCGAAGCTTCCTCAGGCAGAAACTTCAGAGCGACAAATCGCCCCAGCGCAGTGTCTTCCGCTTTGTAGACAACTCCCATGCCGCCACCACCAAGCATTTCAACGATGCGGTAGTGGGAGACTGTTTTTCCAATCATCAAAGTTTTTCAAGTCTGCGCGGGGTTTTCGGGGGAACCCGAGCGCCTCATCTTAGGGATAAGTCACGTTCGCGTCAATGATTCCAAAGGGCCGTCATCTCGATCGCAAACATTATTTCAAACCGTCAACCGCATATAGATCGGAAAGCGTTCGAATATAACCGTATACATAAGCGTTGGCATTCGGCGCGATGGTGATTTGCCGGATGGTATCGATTCCAGCCGCATCCGCCGGCACCAGTTCTTTCCATAGCTTTCTTTTCCCAGTTGCTAATTCCAACTCATAGACTTTGGCGGGAATCAATCCAAAGCGAAACACATAAATCGAACGCCCATCTGCGGACCATCCGGTGGGCGCTTCTCCCGGCTCGGCGCCAGAGACCGGCACCGGTTCGCCGCCCCCTATGGGATAGAGATAAATCTTGTGGTCCGGACCGACGCTGGCAGCGAAATCTCCCTTTGGCGAGATCACGACCGACGGGTTCACGCCTTCCGGAGAAATCGCGACAGGTTTTCCCTCTCCGGGCGTCTCCAGATAGAGACGGAATCCGTGTCCGGCCTCATTCCCCGAAAACACAATCCGTTTCCCGTCGGGAAGCCATCGCGCCCAGAGGTGATTGATGGAATCGTGAGTGAGAGGTCTTGATTCGCCGACTCCAGTCGGCATCAACACCAACGGCGACGGAGTGATATTGGGTCGAGAGAGCGCCCATTTGCCATCCGGCGACAATGCCGCCCCAATTCCTTCGCTCAGCCGGATCGCAGGCGAACCATCTGTTTTTCGAAGATAGACCGCATACTTCGGTCCTCCGCCTTCTCCGGTTTCGCCGAACAGGACGGTGTGGCCGTCCGCTGACAAGTCACCCGGCACTGACCAATCGAGCCAGGACAGGTCGGCTTCCTTCGTGTCCCCGGGCGCCAGACCGATCATTCCTGCACGATCGTTGCCGCGCGTCAGCAGCACGTTGCCTTCGCGGTTCACATCGAGCAGCGTCAACTCGCCCGGAACCCGTGCCAGTAATCGGACTGCGCCTGCCGGAGTAACCGCATACAGAGACCGATCTCCACCGGTGCGCGTCGCGGTAAACCAGATCTCATCGCCGCTCGGCGACCATGCGATTCCCGCCACGCTATCCCAACCGGTACAAAGAGTCTTCAGTTTTCCGGAGAGATCTACCATCGCCACCGCGCCGCCATCGTCGCCCAATTGAGGGTGGTCAATCAAAGCGATGGCATCGCCTTTTGGCGAAAAACGAATGTGTCCAATCCATCCATCAGCCTGGTAAAGAACTTTGCCGGGTGGGAACTCCAATCGGTGACGGCCCTGCTCCTGGCGCACAATCGCGAGCGTGCTTCCGTCCGGAGACCAATCAGCCCACTCCACATCTTCCATGACCTCGCGCGGCGCTCCGCCCACGAGCGGTACGCGCGCCAGCGTGCCCGAATAAAGAAACTGCGCTGCCGGATGGCTCCGTAGCGCCAGCGCCATTTCTCCCGTAGCCGACACCGCCAGCACATCCGCTCCTGCGGGCTCCAATTCGTGCGACTCCGGACTTTCCGGACGCGTCGTAAACAACTGCAACGATTTCCCTTCCCACGCCGCGCTATAAATAATCGTCTTGCCGTCAGGCGCAAACCGCGCCGCGTGAACCATGCCTCTGCGGAACGTAAGCGGATGATAGACCGGCAATGCGGTCTGTTCCGCAGGACGCTGCAATAGATAGCGTCCCGCCGCCAGCCCCGCGATAAGCGCGATGGCCGCTGCCCCTAGAGCCACGAGCGGCAATCCCTTGCGCGATTCTGTTTTCGTCACACCGACCGGTGCGGCTGTCGTCTCGGGAATGATTGGGATCGCGGTCGAACTCTCATTACGCACGCGAGACGTATCCTGAGCACGTTTAACTCGCTTCAAATCTCCACGCAACTCAGCCGCAGTCTGGTAACGGAATTCGCGCTCTTTCTCGATCGCCTTGAAAATGATCTCCTCGAGCTTCGGCGGCAACGCGGGATTCGTAACCGAAGGCGGCGCCGGAGTGCGATTCAGAATGGCTTCGGAAATGACTCCGCTACTGCTTCCCGAAAATGCCAGCGTTCCGGTAGCCATTTCGTAAAGCACCGAGCCGAACGCGAACAAATCTGTGCGCGGGTCCAGGCTTTCCGCCCGAACCTGCTCCGGCGACATGTAGGCCACCGTTCCGATCGTGGAGCCGGGCGTGGTCATCATCATCCCGTCGGTCGCCGTTTGCAGCGCGAACTCGGCGCTGCCCATCCGGTTTTCGGGTGACTGCTTCGCCAGACCGAAGTCGAGTAACTTAGCTTGCCCGCGCTTGGTCACGAAGATATTCGCAGGCTTGATATCGCGATGAATGATTCCCTTGGAATGCGCGGCATCGAGCGCGTCCGCGATCTCGATCGCCAGATTCAACAATGTCTCGGTGTCGATCGGACGCCCAGCAATGCGATGCTTGAGCGTCTGACCTTCCAGAAACTCCATGACAATGAAAGGCTGGCCATCCTGCTGGCTGATCTCATGAATCGTGCAAATATTTGGATGGTTAAGTGCAGAGGCCGCTTGCGCTTCGCGTTGGAAGCGGGTCAAAGCCTGGGTATCCTTAGCAACTTCTTCTGGCAGGAACTTCAGGGCGACGAAACGCCCGAGCGTAGTGTCTTCCGCTTTGTAGACAACTCCCATCCCGCCACCACCAAGCATTTCTACAATGCGGTAGTGGGAGACTGTTTTTCCGATCATCAGGTTGGTTCAACCCGTGGCGCTAGTATTCGGGGGAACACGGGCGACTTATATTAGGAGCAAGTTGCGACGCCGTCAATCACGCATTTCGCGACTTCCCTTGACGCCAGTGTCCACTCGCGCAACAATCCTAATGACGACGAACGAGGCACGACGACGAACAACGAACAACGAGCGCGAACGAGGTAATCATGCTGGCCTATCTATACGTAATCTTTGCAGTCCTGTCGCGGATGCCGTTCATGCCGCATCCCTGGAATTTCACTCCGGTAGCAGCATCGCTGCTCTACTTCGGAGCGCGCGGATCGCGCCGCCAGCTCTGGATTCCGTTCGCCCTGCTCGCTGCTTCTGACGTGATCTTGACCAAGTTCGTGTACTCGTATCCGCTCGCCTGGGATCAACTGGTAGTGTGGGCATGGTACGGCGCGGTTCTTCTCCTCGGGACCCGGCTACGCGAGAATTCAAACTGGCTGCGGATCGGCGGCGCAGCGTTGGCCAGTTCCGTCTCTTTCTTCGTGATCAGTAACTTCGCGGTATGGGCCTCTGGAACTATGTATCCCAAGACCGCATCCGGACTAACGACTTGTTATGCTGCCGGATTGCCATTCTTCCGCCATACGCTTACCGGCGATCTGGTTTTCACAGCGGTGATGTTCGGGTTACCGGCGCTGGTGACTGCGATCGCCCACTCCGCGGATAAGACCCACGGAGCCGCAGCCGCTTAGCTGATTCCCCAACCTTTTCCAAAGACACGCATCGCTAAGCAGACGCCGAAGGGTCTGCCGTTTGTCGCCGCTCGAACCTTCGACGCCTCGCTCCGCGCCAAATGATCACTCCTACTACTAGCAAAGCGACTGCCGCCAGAATCCAGCCAAAATGGTGAGCGAAAACACTCACCGTCATCGTCACAATCTCCGGACCAAACCATAGCGTCAACAAAGCCTCGATCAAAAACCGCACGAAGCGTCCCGCGAAAATCGCCAGCAGAAAATGCCCAAAGTTCATCTCAAACGCCGCCGCCGCCAGCACCACAATCTTGTAAGGCGTGGGAGGCGGCAACAGCGCGGGAAACATCAGCGCCCAAAATTCATGACGCTCGAAAGACTGATGAATCTTTTCGAACCGCGCGGGCGACAGCCGTTTGCGCAACAGAACTTCTCCGCCCGTGTAACCGATAACGTAAATGACGATGCTGCCCAGCGCCGACCCGGCCGAAGCCAGCAGCACGTACATCAGAAAGCGCGAGCGATCGTTATAAACATAGCCGACGAAAATCGCGTCGAGCGGCATGCCGAGAAAAGACCCATCGACGGCGGCAAACAGCAGCAGGCCCCAAGGTCCGAGGGGCGCGAGAGCGTGCTTGATCCAGTCGCCATAGGCGTGGATGAAATGTTTGATCTTGTTCAAGTCGTTAGTCTACGTGCGCGGCACCGTCATGCTCCGTCTTCCCCGCGATCAACTCCAGCGCATGCGGCAGCAAGTCGATCACCGCCTCCAGCGACTCAACGGCCCCCGCTGGACTCCCCGGTAGATTTAGGATCAGGCTGGTGACGCGGATCCCGCATATTCCGCGGCTCAGAGCTGCGAAGCGGGTCTTGCGCCCCCCGACCAATCGCATCTGCTCTGCAAGGCCTTCTACGAAGCGCTCGCAAACCGCAGCGGTCGCCTCCGGCGTCACGTCTCGCGGAGCGAGGCCTGTTCCGCCTGTGGTCACCACGAGTCGCGCTGATCTGCACAACTCGATTAGTTTTTCTTCAATCTCGGCGCGCTCATCGGCCACCACGCTGCGCACCATCACCTGGAAATTACGGCGTCCCAGCGCTTCGGCCACGGTGGGACCCGAGAGATCCACTCTTTCGCCGCGCGAACACGAATCACTAACCGTTAATACCGCCGCAGTTATTTTCTGCGACGCAGCATCAGGTGTCGAGGAGGACATCTTCACCCTCGGCCGCCGCGTCACGCTGCGCTTCATCCAATTGCCGCAGACCTTCCATCAACAGGCCCTGCGTATTCAGCGTGGTCGTTTCCTGCGACGACTTGCCGTTGAAATCAACCTGGAAATTTCCTTCTGTCCAGCGCAGCACTTTGAAAACTGCGTCGTCTCCAACGACCGAACCATAGGCCGCGTGTTTCGCCTGCCCCTGGTTGAAGTAGATTTCACATTTCTCGTCGCCCTTCGTCATGGTGAGCAGGCAACTCTTGCGACCCATCTCCAGCGATTGCACCAGGTCGATCACGTTCATCTGCGCCAGATTGCCGCGCAGTACGCCATCGGTCGAAGCCGCCTTGCTCAATTTTTCGAGCGCAATCCGGTCGACCACGCGCTTGATTTTATGCGTAGCATCTTTCAGGAAGAAAGGTTTCTCCAAATAGTCTTCAATCGGATCCTGCATCGATAAACGTTCACTGATGTCGGCTTTGCTGGCCATGAGGATCACCGCGATACTCGCCGTGGCCGGACGGCTCTTCAGTTTTTCCAGCAACTGACGTCCGTCCATCCCTGGCATGCGGTAATCGCAGATCATCACGTCTGGCAGATCATCGACCGCCTTCAATAAAGCGTCTGCCGCATCCGTCGCGACCGTCACCGAGCCCATGGTCGCGAGCGCTTGCTGCAGCATCCCGAGCACCATCGGGTTGTCATCTACCAATAAGATTTTGACGTCGCTCGCCATAAATTAATAAAAAATAAAACCTGGGTGAAAATCCTACTTGCGCTTCGCGCTTCTCTTGTAATCTCCACTCTTGCCGCCCGACTTCCGCTCCAGCACCACTTCGCGTATTTCGATCCCTTTATCGAGCGCCTTGCACATGTCGTAAACGGTGAGGGCCGCCACACTCGCCGCAACCAGTGCTTCCATCTCCACTCCGGTCTCGGCCGTGGTCTTTACTTTTGTGGCGATAGAAACGCCATTCTCGCACACGCGTAGGGTCACAGCAATGTGCGACAGCGGCACCGGATGGCACATCGGAATGAGCTCCGAAGTCCGCTTCGCTGCCATGATTCCCGCCGTTCGCGCCACCTCCAGCGGATCGCCCTTGGGATTCTGGGGAAGCGCACGCAGCACAGCCGGACTCATCAAGACAAACGCATTGGCCTCCGCTTCGCGCGCCGTTCGCGGCTTTCGCGACACATCCACCATGCGCGCCTGACCGTCGGCGTCGTAATGAGAAAGTTTCTTACGCATCGCTTACAGGTTATCGCACCCCGCCGCAATACCCTCATCCAAACGGAGTATTTCAGCGAACTGTTTTACCCGCTGGAGTGCGCTCTTCAGCGCAACAACAACGGCACCCATTCGCCCACTTCAATGCGCTCGCGCTCCGGAGGAATGACGACATAGCAATTTGCCCGAGCCAACGCGGAGATGTCGCCGGAGCCTTGCCACGGCATCAACTCCACCTCGGCGTTCTCAAATTCTCCCGAGAGCGTCGCGGGAAGAAAACGCTTTAAGCCAGTCTTCGTTCTGATTTCTGATTTCAGCCGCGCGCGAAGAAATACCAGAGGCCTCGGCGCCATGCCGGCAAGAGCTTCGATCATTGGTCGAGCAAACAATTCAAAGGTGACCATGGTCGATACCGGATTCCCCGGCAGGCCGAAAAAATATTTTGCTGCGCAAGAACCAAATACCACGGGTCTACCGGGCTGAATCTCCGCTCCTGTGAAATAGAACTCTGCCTGCAACTCAGCAAGCACTTGCTCCACCAGATCGTACTTCCCCATGGAGACGCCGCCCGCGAGCAATAAAAGATCGAAGTGCAATCCTTCTTCAATCAAAGATCGGAGCCGTCCGCGCTCATCCGGTGCGACCGGCAGAATCACTGCTTCCCCGCCGGCGCTCTGAATCTGCGCCGCCAGCGAATAAGAATTCGAATTCCGAATCTGCACTGGTCCCGGAGTGGCGTCGATCCCTACTAATTCATCTCCGGTCGAAAGCACCGCCACGCGCGGCTTGCGAAAGACTTTCATGTGGCTTTTGCCTACGGATGCAGCAATGCCGATTCCGGCGTGATCCAAGCGCTGTCCGCTGTTCAACAGGAGCCGTCCAGCGCGCGCTTCCGCTCCGCGGGGAACAAAATTTTCGCCCGCGCTCACGCTGCGTTGAACTTCGACCGCGTGATCGGTTGGCGACGTGTACTCCACCATCACCACTGCGTCCGCTCCCGCCGGCATGGGAGCGCCCGTCATGATCGATGCAGTTTGCCCGCATCCGACGACCACGGCACTCTGCTCGGGCCAGTCACCTGCTTTGATCTCCGCGACGACCTCGAGCCTTGCCGGGACCTTGGCCAAGTCCGCCGACCGCACTGCGTATCCGTCGCGAGTCGCCCGCGGAAATGGAGGGAAATCGCGGTCGGCTAGAATCTCTTCCGCCAGCACCCTAGCCGACGCGGCCAGCAAGTCGATCGTCTCGACCTCACGCGGGGACACGCGTTCTGCATGTTCCTCGACCAGTCGTCGAGCTTTTTCGAAGCTTACTACCGAAGACATTTCGGAATCATACGCTGGAGACCGGTGGTGTCGACGGCGAGACGCCAAGTCGGCAAATTCAGGGCAAGGTCGAGCCTGCCACCTTGACGGCGGCGCTACTTTTGCAGCGCATATTTACTATTTGGATATTAATGCCTGTTTACTACCACCCCCCTCCCCAGCCTCTATTGGAATCATGGGGTTGCGAGGGGTGATCTATAGCAAAGTATGTGATCTAAAGGAGTTATTTTTAAAGTATTCCGGAATAAGGACTTAGGTCGATTTCCTCCAACTTTCTACCAATTTCGGTATAAAACTGCTCCTGGCGATCGGCTCTGGACACTTCGAAATTGATTATCATTTGATTATCATTTGATAATCAAAGAGTAATTATTAACCCGTCTCTGGCAACGGGCACACTTTCCCTGCGTCGATCTGGAAAGATATCGTTGCACGGGCGGATGGGCCTGTCTGTGATCGTCATCACAGTTGATTGTGATGAAAAAATGAGGGATGCGACCAGGGCAAAATGAGTCGCCGATGTCGTGCTCCACAACGATAAAAATTGTTGCCTGTGGAACGCAGCGAGAACTGTAGTTTCAAGAGCTAAGAGCTAAGACCTAAGACCTGAGACCTGACTTACCTTGCCAGTTCCTGCCCCAGCACGGTGGCGTTGCTGGCGAAGCAGAGGCCGGTTTCCAGATCCACCAATCCGGAGCGGACCAGTTTCGCAATCTCCCCGTCGAAGTGCTGCATGCCTTCGTTTTCGCTGGCTTTGATGGCGTCTAATAGAGTGCGGCCGGGACGTTCGCCTTGCTCCACGCAGTCGCGGGTGCGTGAATTGGATTTCAGAATTTCGACCACGGCGACTCGATCGCCGCCGTCGCTGCGCGCGATGAGTCTCTGCGCAATGATGTAGCGGAAAGTTTTAGCCAGACGTTCTCGCACCGATTGCTGTTCGCCGGCGGGGAACGCACCGACGACGCGTTCGATGGTCTTGGAGGCGTCGACCGTGTTCATGCTGGATAGAACCAGATGTCCGTTTTCGGCGGCTTCGAGAAGAATCTCAAGGGTCTCGCGGTCGCGAATTTCTCCAACCATGATCACGCGCGGCGCCTGGCGCAGTGCGGCTCTGAGGGCAAGCGCGAAATTCGGGGCATCGCTGTGCAGCTCGCGCTGGTGCACTGTCGATCGCTTGTGACGGTGTAAAAATTCGATGGGATCTTCGACGGTCAGGACGTGATAACAATATTCGCTGTTGATGCGGTCAATTAAGGCGGCGAGAGTCGAGGATTTGCCCGAGCCGCTGCCTCCGGTCACCAGAATGATTCCGTTGCGAACTTTTGCGGTCTCTTCCAGTTGCGCCGGCAGGCGAAGCGCTCCGAAGGTTGGGATGATGGTTGGGATCACTCGCATGACGATTGCGCAGCTTCCGCGCTGAATAAAGACATTGACGCGAAAGCGCGCCATCCCGGGCAAGCCGTAGGAAACGTCGCAGGAACCCTGCTCGCGAAGCGTGGTGAGAGCTTGTTTATTGGTGCCGATCAAGTCGGCGGCGATGCGGCGCGTGTCATCGGCGGAAAGAATGCCGCTGCCGGGGAATTCGACTCCCGTGAGTTGTCCGTGGATTTCAACCTGGGGAGGACGTCCCGGCGAGAAGATTAGGTCGCTAACTTTCTCGGATGCACGCAACATACCGGCCAGCAAGGCCGAGGTGGGGATCGAGCCCGTGCTCGCTCCACTCAGGCCTTCGAAGGCGATTGCGATCGGGGAATTCCCCGGAGCAGCCATTTCGTACACTCCCAGCTATCGATATCAGTATTGACACCGGCATTGACACAACCAGGGAGAACGTCGCGCAAAAGGCCGCGTCGTCGGGGGACCTATGTATTGAATGTAGCTTGGAAGGGCGGAACGGCGAAGGACAAGTAGGACATAGACCACGGTAACCAGAAAACGGTATCGCGGTCGGCGAATCGCTTTTAGCAAGCCCTAAGGTGAAGGAGCCAATAGCGATCCGCCGACGGCCGTTACTTTTTTACCGGTGGTTTCTTTTTGCCAAAACCGGTTTCTACGGTTGCTCCAATGCTGGTGAGCATTGCTTTGGCCGGTTCCGCAAATCGGCCGGTTGGATCCAGCTCCAGATATTTCTGGAAGGCCTCGGCTGTGCCCGGAGGCGCGGTGGCCTTGCCGTCTTTGCCAATGGTTTCCTTGCCGATCAGGTTGATGCCCTTTTGATAGTAGGCCTCGGCTTTCGTGGGATCGAGGGCAATCACTTTGTCAAAAGCAGTGATGGCTTCGTCCACCTTGCCCGCATTGGTAAGAACCGCACCGATGTTGAACCAGTAGCCGGCAGCCTTTGCGGGATCAAGCGCGGCAGCTTTCTGATAGTTGGCCACGGCCTCATCCACTTTGTGCGTTCGCTGGTCGGCGTCGGCGAGATTGTTATAGTAGGCGGCCATCGTCTCATTATTCTTGGGATCTTTCTGCGCCGCCTCTGATGCGGTGCGCAGGTCGATGGCTTTCTGGTAATCGGTGACGGCAGTTTCGTAGCGTTTCTGCTTTTCCGCGGGGTCCGTTTGCTTAATCGCTGACTGGCGGTTCGCATCGCCCAGCGCGTACCAGATGAGATCGCGGGTGCCATCGATCTGGTTGGCTTCGTTCAAGGTAGCGATGGCGGTATCGTAGTCTCCGGCGGCGGAGGCGGTACGCGCGGCATTCAATTTCTCGTTGAGCGTGCCGACGGTCTTCTTTTCGCCTTCGGCTTTGGCGGCTGCGTCTGCCTGGGCTTTGGCTTGTTCAGGGGTCAAGCCCTGGCCGGCCGCGGCGGCCGCCTGTTCCTTTTTCAGGTCAAAGGGGATTTCTGTTTCATCCAGGCCGACGTTGATACCGTTCAGGTGAAAGAGTTCTTTACCGTCCTTGCGAAGAAAGACGTTGTATTTGCCGGGGACGATGCCCAGCGAGAAATATTCACCTTTGTTATTGGTTTTGAGTTTGTAGGTGTGGCCGGATTCGGTGCCTACCCACTCCACTTCGGCGCCAACGATCGGGGCGCCCTGTGCATCTTTGCACACTCCCTTCACCGTGCCCGTGGTTTGCGCCGACGCGATGGAAGCAGACAGCGCTGCGGCAGCAATAACAATGACGAGCAGCAGGGGAAGGATAGGATGTTTCCTCATGATTTTTGCCTCCCGGCAGTGAAACTTTGATTTACTCGCCCTTCTTGGGGCTTCGAATCTCTTACGAATTTTTCTAACAGCTGGCAATCTCTTGTCTTGGATGGACAAGGACGCCCGGCACCACAATCTCTTTTGCTCTCCGCCCTAGCGCGCATCGCTTCATTTCGCCGCCGCATCGGCGTACGGAATGGGATCTTGCGCTCCGGCTTCGCGAAAGGCTCGCAGGCGGAGCACACAGCTGTCGCAGACTCCGCAGGCGCGATCTTCGCGTTGATAGCATGACCACGTTAAATCGAACGGGGCATTTAATTCAAGGCCAAGGCGAACAATCTCGGCTTTGTGCATGGCGATGAGCGGCGTGACGATACGGATGGTTCCTTCTTTTGTGCCCGCCTTCACCACTTCGTTGAACGCTCGATAATACTCCGGGCGGCAATCAGGATAACCGGAACTATCCGGCTCAACGGCTCCAATGTAGATTTGTTCGGCTCCGAGCACTTCGGCCCAGCTCACCGCTACGGCTAGAAAATGTGCGTTGCGGAAAGGGACGTAGGTCACGGGGATGGAGGAACCGATCTGGTGCGACTCGGGAACGTCGATGGTTGCGTCGGTGAGGGCGGAGCCTCCGATGGCTCGCAGGGCTTCGTTACGGATCAGGAGGCGGTCTTGGATTTCAAGCCGGTCGCAGATGGCTTCGAAAGAGCGGCGCTCGCGCTGCTCGGTACGCTGGCCGTAGCTGACGTGGACGGCGGCGACCTGATGGTCGCGGGTGGCCAGGGTGGCGCAGACGCTGGAATCCATTCCGCCGCTGAGCAGGACTACGGCGCGGGTCTGGTTGGTGGATGTCGAGGGCATTGTTGAATGTTCCGTCTGATTTTATGACAGCTGGTGGCGTTTCACTGCGTATTTCGGCTGCTTATTTGCTGGTTCTCTTCCACTTGTTACTGGGGTGGTTCGCTTGCCTTGATTCGTGGCCTGGGGAGCGGGCGTGGCGCCCGCTCTACTCAAGCGGACCACTTTTGCTTGTGGGTCAAGATTCCCTTCCCACTTTTTACTTTCTTGATTCCTGCTTGCTGCACTTTATTCGTAGCGGAGGCTTTCGACCGGATCCAGCTGGGACGCGCGGATGGCGGGGAGGGTTCCGAACAGGATGCCGACCAGCGACGATACGATGATGGCGATGATGGCGGAGAGGCCGGAAATCGGAATGCGATATTCGGTGAAGTAGCGGACCGAAAACGGGATCGCAAGCCCGATGATGATGCCGAGTACTCCGCCAATGAGGGAGATCAGAATCGCTTCCGAGAGAAATTGGAAGCGGATCTCGCGGTTGGTGGCTCCGATCGCTTTGCGGATTCCAATTTCGCGAATGCGGGCGCTGACTGTGGCCAGCATGATGTTCATAATGCCGATGCCACTGACCAGTAGCACGACCAGAGAAACTGCCAGCAAAACCATGGTCATGGCAGTGGCGGTTTTGTCTGCGACCGATACGATTTCACTAAGATTTCTTACTGTGTATACGGACTCGGGGCGATGCCGCGCCTGAATGACTCTCTGCACCTGCGCTGTGATCGGCACCACCAGAGATGCGTCCGCGGCGGAAAAGAAAATCTGCTTCACGGTTGGAGTCTCATGAAAATAGCGCATCACGGTGTAGGGAATGAGCATGGTATTGTCGGTGACTTCCGATTGCCCGAAAGTATCTACGCGCTCGCGGAAGGTGCCGATGATGGTGAAGGGTAGGCCGCTTAACTTTACCGTTTTGCCGAGCGAGGCTTGCTCGGATCCGTAGAGGTCAATGGCGAGCTTCGGGGTGATGACGCCAACTTTATTGTGCGCCTGGGAATCCTGTTTGTCGAAGAAGCGGCCAGAGAGGATGATCAGGTTCCGAACCTGCTGGTAGTCGGGATAAACACCCATGATCTGCAGGTCGCGCTCTTTGCCCCCGCCGACAGCGACGCGCTCGTTGAGCGGCTGTACTGGCGAGGCGGCGACAATGCCGGCGACCTCGCGCTGCACCGCCTCCATGTCTTGAATGGTCAGAGAATCGTTGCCGGTATCAGTGATGCGTCCGCCGCCGCTTTCGTATTCGGCGTAGATCCAGTTTGATCCGATCGCCTGAATCTGATTAAGAAGGTATTGTTTGCCGGTGAGTCCGATGGTGGTGACGAGGATGAGTGAGGCGGTTCCGATGACCATGCCGAGCGCGGTAAGAGCAAAACGGATCTTGTTGCTCGTGAACGTCTCGTAGGCGAAGCTGAAAATTTCGCCGATGGCGAGGTGGGAGCGTCCGTTCGGTTGGGCTGGGTTGCTCATTACTGGTCAGGTGTCAGTTTAGATGCTACGAGCGGCGGAGTGGGTCCGCAAGCGCTGGCCCGGCTTCCTGCTTCCTGCTGCAAGCATTTTCTGTTGTAATTCTTGATCGTGATTCTTTATCGATATCAATGTCTGGCACTGGACCGTAAATTCTGAACGCTAAACGCATCCTTGTGCACATCGGCGGCTTGGTGTTGTTGTCCGCCGCCGCTCTGCTGATTCATGGTTATCATCCTTACGCTGAAGACGCCGAGATTTATCTTCCGGGCGTTTTGAAAATCCTGAATCCGAGCTTGTTTCCGGCGAATGCGGAGTTCTTTGGGGAGCATGCGGGGCATTCGCTGTATCCGAATCTGATCGCGTTTTTGGTGCGCGCGTCACATCTACCTTTGCCCTGGGTGGCGTTTCTTTCGCAACTGCTTTCTATTTTCTTGTTGCTGGCAGCGAGCTGGCGGTTGGCTTCGGCCTTTTTTGATTCGGAATCTGCCTCCGACGAAACGGCGCGCTGGGCCGGGGTAGCCCTCATGACGGCGTTGCTGACTTTGCCGATTGCAGGGACCTTTCTTTACATCCTAGACCAGTTCTTGAATCCGCGAAATTTGGCGGCATTTGCCGTGTTGTTCGCGGTTGCGGAGGTGTTGCACCGGAAATACGTGCGCGTCGTCTTGTGGCTGGCATTTGCCGCGGTGATGCATCCGTTTATGGCGAGCTTTGGGATTTTGTTTTGTGTGTGGGTGGTTTTGCTTGATCGACTTCGGCCGCGCTTTTTGGGATTTGCGGCCGCGCTTCCGTTTGGAATCACATTCGAGCCTCCGCCGCCCGCTTATCACGAAGTCGCCCTGCTGCAGCGTTCGCACTTCGTTCTCCGCTGGGAGTGGTATGAGTGGCTGGGAGTGATGGGGCCGGTGCTGATCTTCTTGTGGATGGGGGGTTGGGCGCGCCGCCGCGGGCTAAAGAATCTGGAGCTCGTGTCGCGGGCGATGGTGCCGTTCGTGCTGGTGGCAGCGGTTGCGGCTATTGGCCTCGGCATTCCGGCGCGCTTTGAGGCTCTGACGCGACTCCAGCCTATGCGCTGCATGGCACTTTGCTACATGGTGCTGGTGGTCGCGGGCGGCGGACTGCTCGGGAAATTTGTGCTGAAGAATAAGGCTTGGCGCTGGATGGCGTTGTTCCTGCCGCTGAGTTTGGGGATGTATTATGCGCAGCGGCAAGTGTTTCCGGCGAGCCAGCATATCGAGTGGCCGGGGACCGAGCCGCGCAATCAGTGGGCACAGGCTTTTGAGTGGATCCGTCGAAACACTCCGGTGGATGCGCTGTTTGCGCTTGATCCTGGACACATGGAGATACCGGGTGAAGACGAAAATGGATTTCGCGCTCGCGCCGAGCGCAGCATGTTAGCTGACCTGGTCAAAGATAAGGGAGCGGCTTCGATGTTTCCACCGCTCTCGGTGGAATGGGCGAAGCAAATCGGGGATGAGAAGAACTGGAAGCAGTTTGGACCATCGGATTTCGCACGTCTGCGGCAGAATTATGGAGTGAGTTGGGTGGTGGTGCAGCTTCCTGGTCCTGCGGGATTGCAGTGTGCGTATGAGAATGCGGCGGTTAGAGTATGCGAGATTCGTTGAGGTACATGCAACCGTGCGTTTAGCGTAAAATGACAGCATCCAACAAAGCATGGCGACCCCGATCATCACCCCCGTAACTCGCTCGCTGGTTCCGTACGAAAAATGGTCTTCCCAGCTCTCCAGCCTGCGCAGGCAGTTTCGCGACAACCAGCCCTATCCGCACGTCCACTTGAAGGATTTTCTGGATCCGGTCGTGGCCGCTGAAATGGCTCGTGAATTTCCGGACATGGCGACTGATGCCTGGACTCGCTACAAACATCAGAACGAAAACAAGCTGGGCTTGGCGAAGCGGTCGATGTTTCCACCGTTGCTGGGTGAGGTGGTCGACGAACTCAACTCGGAAGCGTTCGTATACTGGCTCTCGCAGCTCACAGGAATTGCCGGCCTGGTATCGGACGAAATGCTCGAGGGCGGCGGACTGCATCAGTCGACGACCGGTGGATTTCTCAACGTCCATACTGATTTCAGCAATCATCACTACCACAAACATTGGCGGCGGCAGGTCAATTTGATTCTGTATCTCAATCCCAACTGGGATGAACAGTGGGGCGGCGCGCTTGAACTCTGGGATCGCGAGATGCGGGAATGCGTGTCGAAAGTGCCGCCGCTGTTCAACGACGCGCTGATTTTCCGCACGGATGAAATTTCCTACCACGGGTTCCCTGACCCGCTGCGCTGTCCGGAAGGCGAATCGCGCAAGAGCCTGGCGCTGTATTACTACACCGTCGAGTCGGAGGCTGAAGTCAAGACGCGTTCGACGAACTATCGCCCGCGCCCGGAGGATGGTCCGATCAAGTCGAGCATGATCTGGCTCGATAAAAAAGCGGTGGACATGTATTCGCGGGCCAAGGCGCGCTTCGGATTCTCGGATGAGTTCGCCAGCAAGATTCTGGGATTTTTGTCACGCAAGAGATAATTCCATCCCGTCAGGTTTGCATCTACTCCAGGTTTGCATCGACTCTTTGAAAAGAACGGGCGCCCCTCCCCGTGAAACGCCCGTTTTGCCTTACAGGCGTTCTAAGGCTTCGGCAAAGTAACCTTTACGACCTGTCCCTGTCCGGCAGGTGGTTTGTCTTCCCCAGCTAAGAGGGGCAAGCTGATCGCAGGGTGGTGGGGCGTTTCAGGGAACAGATTCCCGCCCGTCTTGTCGCTGATCTAGAATCAAGGGGTTCATGAACTCCAAAGCCGATGTACTGATCGCAGGCGCCGGTCCGGTGGGGCTAACCCTGGCAGCCGAGTTGACCCGTTACGGAGTCCCGGTCCGCATAGTGGAGAAAAATGCGCAGCGGACGGACAAATCGAAGGCCCTGGTGGTCTGGAGCCGCACCCTCGAGCTTATGGATCGGCTGGGCTGCTCGGAAAGTTTTCTTGCCGCCGGCCTCAAGTCTACTGCCGCCAACATCTCGGCTGGCACCGAACCGATCGCTCGCATCAGTTTCGAGAATGCCGACACTCACTATCCTTTCGCGCTCATGATTGCGCAGAGCGAAACCGAGCGCTTGCTCGAGGAATTTCTGAACAAGCTCGGGGTGCAGGTCGAGAGGACTGTCGAACTCGCAACACTTACGAAATCTGCGACCGGTGTGACGTCTACTCTTCGCTACGCCGACGGTCACGAGGAAACTGTCGAAAGCTCCTGGCTCGTCGGCTGCGACGGTGCTCACAGCACGGTCCGCCATCAGCTCGGAATGGAATTCGAGGGAAGCACACAGGCGAGCGACTGGATACTGGCTGACACTCATATCAGCGGCGTGCCCCACCCAAATGAGATATGCGCTTTCTGGCATTCCGAAGGCGTGTTAATCATCTTTCCGATTACTCCGGGGCGTTACCGCGTCATTGCGGATAGCGGCCCCGCCGACCCGAGCCATCCGCGTCCCGACCCAACGCTCGAAGAAGTGCAAGCGGTTCTGGATCAACGCGGGTCCCGGCGGCATAAAAATTTCGGATCCCATTTGGCTGGCAACGTTCCACATCAACGAGCGCAAGGTTGCCGATTATCAAAGTGGCCGGGTTTTTCTGGTGGGCGACGCTGCCCACATTCATAGTCCTGCGGGCGGACAGGGCATGAATACCGGGATGCAAGACGCTTTCAATCTGGCGTGGAAACTCGCGATGGTAATCGACGGCACCTGCGCGGAGAGTCCGGTGCTCGCAAGCTACAGTCCCGAGCGCAGTGCCGTCGGCGATCAGGTATTGAAGGCTGCCGGTCGCTTTACCGACGTCGCCATCCTGAAGGGTGCGGTAAAGCAGTCGGTCCGGAATCATCTTGCTTCGTTTCTTTGCGGACTCGCGCCTTTTCGCAAGATCGCGGTGGATATGATGGAGGAGGTTTCGATCAGCTATCCCGATAGCCCTCTGAATGCGGGTGGCGCGCGCAAGGGTCTGCATCCTGTCGAGGGTGAACGTGCGCCGATTCGTGAAGGGGAAAAGCCAGTTGGCGCTGGCGATAAGCCCCGATTCGCTGTATTTGGCGAAGCGAGCGAGAAATTCGCGAAACTTGTGGCGCAGTATCCCAACCTGCTGGAACCGGCTCTGCGCAAACCTTACCGCGATGGCGGACTGTGGCTGGTTCGGCCTGACGGCTATGTAGCTCTCAGTACGAAGGCCGGGGATTGGGATGCGGTGACCGCGTATCTCGGCCGCATCACGTCGGCCGCATAACGTCGGCCGCACGTCGGCCGCACAACGAGAGCTTCGCGCGCAGTCTGACCAACCTGATGCCGCTCTCGCGACACAAGAACCAAGAAACTAGCGCCGCGGTGACGCCGTCGGCAGGCCGCCTTCGTAGTAAACCTCGGCAGTTTCTTCGAGGGTCTTTCCCTTTTCGCTGAAGATCGGGTTGTGCAGGATGCCGGCGCGCTGCAGCGCGAATTGCAGAGTGGTCTGCACGACTTCGAGTCCGTACTGAACGCTGCGTCGGAAATTGATGGACGAGGCCTCCTCGAAATATTTCGTGGGACAAGAGACTTCGCCGATGCGGAAGCCGAAGTAGACGCATTGGGCGAGCATCTGGTTGTCAAAAACAAAATCGTCGCTGTTTTCGCGCAGCGGGAGCCGAGTGAGCACCTCGCGACTGAAAGCGCGGTATCCGGTGTGATACTCCGAGAGCTTGACCCGCAGAAAAAGATTTTCAAAAGCAGTTAGGAGACGATTGGAAATGTATTTGTAAAGGGGCATGCCTCCGCGCAACGCAGTACCGCCGATGATGCGGGAGCCGAGAACCACGTCGTATACGCCATACGCGATCATGCTCGCCATCGCGGTGACGAGAAGCGGCGTGTACTGATAGTCGGGATGCACCATGATGACCACGTCCGCGCCGGCAGCTAGAGCTTCGCGGTAGCAGGTCTGCTGGTTGCGTCCGTAGCCGTAGTTACGGTCGTGGACGAAACACTGCAAGCCCAGCCGGTGGGCGACTTCCAGCGTGCGATCGGAACTGTGGTCGTCGACCAGGATACGGATATCGACCAGATCGGGTAGCTCACGTACGGTCGCTTCCAGCGTTTTTTCCGCGTTGTAGGCGGGGAACACCACGGCAATGCGTTTGCCGTTGATCATGCAGTATTTTCCCTCAGTGGTCTGTGTAAATCATAACCTTAAACCTATTTTTTAGGCCGCTTGTCGCTGTGATAGGTTCGGTTTGGGCGGGCGAGGATGCTCGTCGCTCCATCGGGATAAGGATTTGCGCTCCGCCCGCTTGAACTATCGGTGCAGAGTGAGCGAAACTTGAGCTATGCCTCCCCGCACTCTATTCGAGAAGATATGGGACGCCCATTTGGTGGCTGCTCCCGAAGGGCAGTCTGAGCTGCTCTATATCGACCTGCATCTCGTGCATGAAGTCACTTCTCCGCAAGCTTTTGACGGTTTACGCGCTTCGGGAAGAACGGTACGGCAGCCGCTGCGTACGGTCGCGACCGTCGACCACAACATTCCGACCACTCCGCGCGGTCTTCCGATCGCGGATCCTATCGCGGCCAAGCAGATTGAAGCGCTGCAGAAAAATTGCCGGGAGTTCGGCGTTCCACTTTTTGATATGGACAACGCCGAGCAAGGCAT
The DNA here is from genome assembly GCA_963807725.1 of uncultured Acidobacteriaceae bacterium. Lineage (GTDB taxonomy): Bacteria > Acidobacteriota > Terriglobia > Terriglobales > Acidobacteriaceae > Acidiflorens. Next base: position 384,801 of record CAWECL010000003.1, on the reverse strand, counting down.
TGTGCATGTCATTGGTCCGGAGCTCGGCATTACTCTGCCGGGGATGACGATTGTTTGCGGGGACAGTCATACCTCGACCCACGGTGCATTCGGATCGCTCGCCTTCGGCATTGGGACTTCAGAAGTGGAACACGTGCTGGCCACGCAATGTCTCCCGCAGAAAAGACCACACACGATGCAGGTGCACGTGCGCGGGAAACTGGCCGAAGGCGTGACCGCCAAGGACCTTGCGCTCGGGATCATCGGGCAGATCGGCACCGATGGCGCGACCGGATATGTGATCGAGTACGCTGGTGATGCGGTGCGCAAGCTGTCGATGGAGGGCCGCATGACTCTCTGCAATATGAGCATCGAGGCCGGCGCGCGAGCGGGATTGGTTGCGCCCGATGAGACGACATTTGCTTATAGCAACGGCCGGCGCTTTGCTCCGAAAGGAAAAGATTGGGACGAGGCGGTGGCTTACTGGCGAACACTGGCGAGCGATCCGGGAGCCAAATTTGACAAAGTCGTCGAGATCGACGCGGCTTCATTGGCGCCGTTTGTAACCTGGGGAACAAACCCGGGAATGGTGGTTGCGGTTACTGCGCGGGTTCCTGAGTTGAAGAGCTTTCCGCATATCCCGGACCGGCGCGCGGCGGAACAGGCGCTGGCTTACATGGGACTTGATCCGGGAACGCCGATGGAAGCGATTGCGGTGGATCGAGTGTTTATCGGTTCGTGCACCAATTCGCGCATTGAAGACTTGCGGGCGGCGGCGCGCGTGGTGAAAGGCCAGCATGTGAATGCGAAGGTGCGTGCCATGGTGGTGCCGGGCTCGCAATCTATAAAGCGCGCGGCGGAGAAGGAAGGGCTGCATCGTATTTTTCTGGATGCGGGATTTGAATGGCGCGAGTCGGGATGCTCGATGTGCCTGGGGATGAATCCCGACATTCTGCAGCCGGGAGAACGCTGTGCTTCGACCAGCAATCGGAATTTTGAAGGACGGCAAGGGCGGGGCGGGCGCACGCACCTTGTTAGCCCAATGATGGCTGCGGCGGCGGCAATTGCCGGGCACTTTACGGACATTCGGAAGTGGCACTTTCAGAATTAAAATATGCAACCATTCCGCAAACATACCGGCACCGTTGCCCCGCTCGATAAAGTGAATGTCGATACGGATCAGATCATCCCCAAGCAGTTTCTGAAGCGGATCGAACGTTCTGGATTCGGGGAATTTCTTTTTTACGACTGGCGCTTCTCGGAGGCGGGAGAGGCAGGCGGAAAAAAGACGGGCGATTTTGTGCTTGATGCGCCGCGCCACGCGCAGGCTTCCATTCTGGTCGCGGGCAAGAACTTTGGCTGCGGATCTTCGCGCGAACACGCTGTGTGGGCGCTTTCGGATTTCGGCTTTCGCGTGGTGATTGCACCATCTTTTGCCGACATCTTCGCCAACAATAGTTTGAAAAACGGACTGTTGACGGTGCGGCTCGGCGAGGAAGACGTGGCAGAACTTACACGCCGCTCGAAAGAGGTCGACAAGTACGAAATCACGGTCGATCTGGAAGAGTTGCACGTGCGGGATAATCAAGGATTTTCGGCGAAGTTCGCCATGGACGACTTTTCACGTCATTGCCTGCTGCACGGATTGGACGATATCGGACAGACTCTGGTGCATGAGGCTGAGATTGGGCAGTATGAGGCGAAACACCCGGTGCGGGCCGAGATGAAAGCCATTCTGGCTGGGTAATCTGTTCTTCCGAGAGAAGCCGCCGCATCGTCGCGCAAATGAAAGTTCGATACCTGACGCAAACTCCTTGCAAGTTGTACACTTTTGAGTTTCCGCGCCATAACTCTGGCGGGCTATAGCTCATGGTGAATTGGAGTGCGTTTGTGAAAAAACTTCTCTTTGTATTCTGTATCAACCTGTCGTTTCTGCTTTCATCCCTAAGCGCTCAAACTGCCGCGCCGAAGCAACTCACAATTGAACAGATTTTTGCCGAGGGTGGAGTAACCGGACGCGCTCCCGAGACGATTCAGTGGAGCCCGGATGGTTCCAAGGTTTCGTTTGTGCAGCGCGACGACAGCGGCGACCACGGCGAACTCTGGTACGTCGATGCAGCGACCGGCGAGAAAAAGATCTTGGCCAGCGAGATCAAACTGGCGCAGCTTGCGCCTCCGGCCAGCAAGATCAGCGACGAGCGCGAGAAAGAGCGCGTGACTCGGTACCACGTCGCTGCATACATCTGGTCGCCCGATTCCAAGCATCTGCTCTTCGATTCGCATGGGCAGCTCTGGTACTACACCCTGGATACGGGAACGGCCGTGCAGCTGACGTCTTCTCCCGATGCCAGCCAAGACCCCAAGTTTTCGCCCGACGGGAAGCGCCTCGCCTACGTTCGCAAACATCATCTTTACGTACATCCAGTCTCGGGAGAAGAAGGTGAACATGCGCTGACCCGTGAGGAAAAAGAGAAAGATAAAGACGACAAGGAAAAAGAAGACAACATTCTTAACGGCGAGGTTGACTGGGTCTACGCCGAAGAACTGGCTGTGCGCAGCAATTTCTTCTGGTCTCCGGAAGGAAAAGAAATCATCTTTTTGCAAATGGACGAGACGCACGTCCCCACTTATCCCATCACCGACTGGTTGCCAACGCATCCTCGTGTCGATGAGGAGAAGTATCCGAAGGCAGGCGATCCGAATCCCATCGTGCGCCTGGGTATCGAGAGCAGCACAGGCGGGAAGGTGCGCTGGATCAAGCTCACCGACGACGAGGACACCTACGTGCCGCGCTTCGGATGGATTCGGGAAGGTTGGGCCTGGGCCGAGGTTCTGAACCGCAAGCAAGACGTCATGGACTTGTATTTTATCGACGCGAAGTCGGGGCGCTCACGCAAAGTGCTGACCGAATCGGAACCGAATGCGTGGGTAAATGTAAATGACGACTTTCGCGTCCTGAAATCGGGCGATCGCTTTCTGTGGACCAGCTGGCGCGATGGCCACACTCATATTTATCTGTACAGTTTTAACGGAGGGGATCCGGCGGCGGCCGATGCCAAACTCGAACGCCAGCTCGAAAGCGGGGACTACGAAGTCATTGCGGTTGATGGAGTGGATGATGCGGCGGGCACGGTTTTCTTCACGGCCAACAAAGATGATCCGCGGCAGGAGAAACTTTTCTCCGTGAAGTTGGATGGCTCGGGGATGCAAAACCTCTCGGCGGAAAACGGTAACTACGAGGCGACGTTTGCCGACGACGCCAGGCATTTTGTGGAAACGCATTCGACGGCGATGATGCCTCCGCGCATTTCGATGTGCACCGTCGGCGGATCGTGCCAGAAGGTTTGGGAGAGCCGCAGCATCGCTGCCTATGACCCGATTGTGCCGAAGCCTTTGGAATTCAAAGCAGATGATGGCACTGTCTTGTACGGCTACCTAATTCTGCCGCGCCACGCCGATGCCGGCCAGAAGATCCCGCTCATCGTTCATATCTATGGTGGCCCGGCGGGTCAGACGGTACAGGACGCATGGGGCGGATCGACTGCGCTGTTTCACCAGATTCTGGCGAATCAGGGGTACGCGATTTTTTCCGTCGACAATCGTGGAACCCCGAATCGAGGAAAGAAATTCTCGTCCGCCATCCGCCTGCAGTCGGGAGGGATTGAACTCAAAGATCAGCTCGCTTCCCTCGACCAGTTGTATCCGCAGTTTCCGCAACTCGACCAGACGCGCACCGCGATCTGGGGATGGTCGAACGGCGGGTCGATGACGCTGTACGCGCTTACGCATTCGGATCGCTTCAAGGCGGGAATTTCGGTGGCTCCGGTGACGAGCTGGCGCAACTACGATTCGATTTATACCGAGCGCTACATGAGCTTGCCGAAAGACAACGCCGCCGGCTACGACGATTCCATCGTCAATGCCGCCAGAAGCCTGCGTGGATCGCTGCTGCTGGTGCATGGGACGAGCGACGACAACGTGCATTTTCAGAACACGATCCAGATGACCGATGCGCTGATCAAATCGGGTAAGCAGTTTCGGCTGATGGTGTATCCCGACAAAACGCATGGAATTTCGGGATCAGCAACGCGGATGCAGTTGTTTCACATGATGGAAGATTTTTGGAATAAGGAATTGAAGTAGCGATCAGCGATCAGCCATCAGCCTATGCGCCGCACAACTCTTGGCGATTTCGAGCTCACCGTTGTTTCGGATGGAACTTATTTCCTCGATGGCGGAGCTTTCTTCGGCGTGGTGCCTAAGACGCTGTGGTCGAAGAAAGTTACTCCGGACGCGCTGAACCGGCTCGACGCGGGACTCAATTCGCTACTGATCAGGACGGGGAAGAAAAACATTCTTGTCGAGACAGGTATTGGCAACAAGCTGCCCGAAAAGATGGCGAAGATTTACAAACAGCCGGCACAGTTGCTCGACAACCTGCATTCCGCCGGAGTGGCGCCGGAGGACATCGACATCGTCATCAATACACATCTGCATTTTGACCATTGCGGCTGGAATACCGTGCGGCGCGGAGATCAGTTCGTCGCGACTTTTCCGAAAGCGAAGTACTACGTGCAAGAGCACGAGTGGGAACACGGCCGGTTGCAACTCGAGCGCGATGCCGTCAGCTACATGAGTCCGAATTATGATCCGCTGCTGGAGAATGGCCAGATGGTGCTGTTGAACGGCGATCTGGAGCTGCTACCTGGTATCTCGGTTAAAGTTTTCCCAGGGCACACGGCGAACATGCAGGCGGTGATCGTTGAGAGCGGCGGTGAGAAGGCTTGCTACATCTCTGATCTCATTCCAACTTCGGCTCATCTGGATTTGACCTGGGTGATGGCGTTCGATGTGTTGCCGCTGCAATCAATCGAAAGCCGCAAGAAGTACTACGCGTCCGCTATTCCCGAAAAATGGTTGACCGTCTTCACGCATGACGATCAAACGCCTTGGGGATATTTGCAGCGGGATGAACGCGGGAAAGTTGAATTGAAAGCTGTCAAGTAGTCTGTGCGGTCAGTTTGGCGTCGAAAAATTCTTCCACGCTGGCCAGAATTTGCGCGCCGCTTTTCGCTTCGTAGATCGCCTTTCTAAGCGCGGCTCCTCCCGGAATGCCGTGGGTGAACCAGGAGGCGAACTGCTTCATCTTTCCTTCCGCTCCGGCCATCTCTTCTTCCAGCAGCATCTGGAAATAGGTGCGGATCATCTGGTAGCGATCGGCTTCCGTAGGTTCATCGTAGGTGTTTGATTCTACGTATTGGCTGATCTGGCGGAAGATCCAGGGATTCGCTGGAGCCATTCTGCCGATCATCACAGCGTCGCAGCCGGTTTGGGCCACGATGGCGCAGGCGTCTTCGGGCGAGCGGACGTCGCCGTTGCCGATTACTGGAATCTTGACTGCTTGCTTCACGGACGCGATCCACTCCCAGCGCGCGTTGCCGCTGTAGCCTTGCTCGCGCGTGCGGGCGTGGAGGGCGACCGCAGCGAAGCCGCAATTCTCTGCCAACTTCGCCAAATCTACGCAGACGATCTCGTCGTCACTCCATCCGGCGCGGAATTTTACGGTGAAGGGAATCTTGACCGCGGCTCGCACCGATTCGAAAATCTGGCGAATCAGGGGCAGGTCGCGCAACAGGCCGGAGCCTCCATTGCACTTCACGACTTTTTTGGCCGGGCAGCCTAGATTCAGATCGACGATGTCGAAGCCGAGGTCTTCCACCAGGCGCGCGGCATCGGCGAGCACCGCTGGATTGCTGCCGAAGAGCTGGGCGGAGATGGGATGCTCGTCTTCGTAGAAATGCAGGTATCGCCCGCGAACGCGTTCGTCGCGCAGGACTCCGTCGGCGGAGGTGAATTCGGTCATGATCAAACCGCATCCGCCGAGGTTTTTGATGAAACGGCGGAAGACGGTGTCGGTGACTCCGGCCATGGGCGCAAGAACAGTGGCGGGGGCGATGCGGACGTTGCCGATCATGAATGAGCCGGGAAATGCCCGAGCATCCGCGGCGACGGGGCGTTGCCCCGTTCCAGATGAACCTACGCCTGAACCCACGCCCGGATTGTCCCAAAACTTATGCACAGCTGGATTTTACTTTCTTTGCTCTGGAAGTTTGCCAGGAAAAACAAAGCCTCCCTGCTCGGGAGGCTTTTGGAATGTGCTTTTGCAGCGACTTACTTCTTGGCTGCTTCGGCCTTCGCGGCTTCGGCTTTGCCGGCGTCGCTCTTGGCGTATTTCCGGCGGAAGCGTTCGACGCGGCCGGCGGTGTCCATTAGCTTCTGCTTGCCGGTAAAGAAAGGATGGCAGGCGGAGCAGATTTCCACGCTGATGGTGCCTTTATGGGTAGAGCGGGTGGTAAATGTACTGCCGCACGCGCAATGCACGTTGATCTCGTTGTAATTGGGATGGATAGCTGCTTTCATGGCGGTTCCTAATACCTCGATTCCAGACTTTAGATTCTACAGGAGTTAGGAAAGATTCAGCAAGCCGGTTCGAGGCGTGGCCACGCCCGGAGGCGGGCACCAAGGGGTTGTACCTGATGGCTGAAAGCTGACGGCTAAAAAAGCGAAGACGGCCGGGCCGACCCCGTACCGTCTTGCGAGTACTGAAACTCCGGGCTCCTACTTACCTTTGTTGACTACCTTCTTCAGTTCGTTTCCGGGAGTAAATTTGGCGACTCTACGGGCAGCGATTTTGATGGTAGCGCCCGTCTGGGGGTTACGGCCGTTGCGGGCCTTGCGCTGCGAAACGGAGAACGTGCCAAATCCAATCAAAGCTACACGGTCCCCTTTTTTGAGGGCAGCGGTGACGCTGTCCACGGTGGTGTCGATTGCGGTCGTCGCCTGGGCCTTTGAGATGTTGCAGGCTCCGGCGATCCGGTCAACCAAGTCAGCTTTATTCATGCTCTCTCCTGACACTAGTCGTTACGGTTCCCGCGCGTTCAGCCGGGGAGGAAAGCTCAAAGCGCGAGCACCGGCGATGGCCATTCTCGCCCATGCCGAAGGATTGTCAATGGGAAACAGGTGCCTGTTGCCGGTTTCGACACTTAGCCGAAAGTGCCACCCGGAGCCGGAAGTCGGGCATTATGGGCTTTCATTTACGATGCTTCTTGCGGAGTTCTCCACAACGCATTGCATGCATCCACAAGATGTACACAGAGCGGGAATGCTTTCGAGTTGCGTGCCGGCAGGTTCGGGTGCAGAGTTGAAAGACGCGATTACTTTTCATTTGTGCAAATTACTTTGTTGAAATGTTGTTGAAACTCTCGTGTTGAAATTATCGTGTTGAAGACTATGAAGACAGAAGTTTCAGTTTGTCCGGTGTGCGCAGGATCGGGGTGGAAAGCAGTAGCCGGGGCTCCCGAGCGGGGCGTGACGCGCTGCGATTGCCAGTTGCGAGCTCGCGGCGACGCCATGATCGCGGCGGCGCGGATTCCGAAGAGATACGAGCATTGCGAGCTTTCGAACTTCACCACCGATTTCCCCGGAGCCGATGGCTCGGTGGCGATGGCGCAGATTAGCGCATCGCGTTTCGTGCGCGAGTACGATCCGCGCGAAGGCAAAGGATTGCTGCTGGTCGGCGGCATCGGAACCGGCAAAACGCACCTTGCTGTGGGCATTCTGAAGGAATTGATTACGACTCGAGGAAGCGCCTGTCTTTTTTGCGATTATCGCGAATTGCTGAAGCAGATTCAGAATTCTTACAACGACTCGGTCAAAGCGACCGAGCTACAGGTGCTGCGTCCGGTATTTGAGTCGGAAGTACTTGTTCTCGACGAACTTGGCGCCGTCAAACCGAGTGAATGGGTGTGGGACACAGTGAGCCTGATCCTCAATACCCGCTATAACGACAACCGAACCACAATCATCACCACGAATTTCGCGGATGAACCCGCGGCGAGCACCATGCGATCACTATCACCCGCTCGAGCGGCCACGCGCGAAGAGACTCTCGGCGACCGCATCGGCGAACGCATGCGTTCCCGCCTCCACGAGATGTGCCGCATCGTGAAGATGGAAGGGCCTGACTTTCGGCAGAAGTTTAAGAGCGCCAGTTTCGGATAAATTGGCATCGTCTACGCTTTCTCCTTTTCCAACCCTTCACACCCTGTCATCCCGAGCGCCGCTCCGAGCGAATGCGAGGGCAAGTCGAGGGACCTTGTGTCCTCCGCACGGGCAAACGCAGTCGGCGCTCCAGTAACCAAGCCGGTTGCGGTCGAACTGTCGCCCCAATCCGCCGCTAGATCCTTCCATCCCGGATTCAACCTAGCGATCAGCCACAGCTTCTTCTCCCGACGCCAATTCTTCAATTGCTTCTCCCGAGCGATCGCTTTGTACACATCGTCGTAGCTCTCCCAGTAGACCAGCCTGACGGCGTTGTAATCGTCGGTAAAACCCTCCGCGCAGTGATGTTTGTGCTCGAAGATGCGGCGGTGAAGATTGTTGGTCATTCCAATGTAGAGTGCACGGCGGGAAGCGCTTTGCACCATGTAGACGTAGAAGCGATATTCACGAAGCATGCGTTCGACAGTTGCACGAATGGGTGAGCGCATGCAGTGCTCGCCATCACATCGAGGTTGTGATGATTGAGCGAAACACAAGGTCCCTCCACTTGCCCTCGCGTTCGCTCGGGACAGCGGTCGGGATGACAGGGTGGGGGCGGACCTGCATCTGTACTGCTGGTCGCACTACCGGGCGCACTACAATCAAAGCGTGCTGACCGAGCGCATCGAGTTCCGGCCGGAGGGCGACGCTGATGTCTTCGCTTCGGTAGCCGCGGCTCCGGCTGTTTTTCTATTGCGTGGTGAGGATTCGCACGCCGAACCGTACGTCAGCAAGACGGCTAATCTACGGCGGCGGTTGCAGCGCTTGCTTTCCGTCCCGGAGGAGCGAACCAAGCGACTCAATCTGCGCGATCGCGTCCGGTGGATCGAATACGCGCTGACGGGATCGGATTTCGAATCGGGTTTTGTGCTTTATCTTGTGCTGCGCGACGCTTTTCCTAAGACTTACTCCGACCGGCTGCGGTTGCGCTTTGCTCCGTTGGTCAAGCTGCATCTGGAAAATGAATTTCCGCGCGCGTCGATTACGACGCGATTGGGACGGCTGTCGGGAAAAAATGTCTATTACGGTCCGTTTGCTTCGCGGGTTGCGGCGGAAAAATTCATGAACGACGCTCTCGATTTTTTCAAGATGCGACGGTGCGTCGACGACCTTCATCCCGATCCGCAATTTCCGGGTTGCGTCTATTCTGAGATGAAGATGTGTTTGGCACCTTGTTTTCGTGGCTGCACCGATGACGAATATCGCGACGAAGTGGTGCGGGTCGAAGATTTTCTGGACTCGCGCGGAGAATCGCTGAAGCGGCAGTTTGAAACGGAGCGTGAAGACGCCTCGGCGAAAATGGAGTTCGAGACGGCGGCGGCGATCCACGCGCGGCTCGACAAGCTCGCGCCCGTCTTGCAGCAGTTGCCGGAGTTCGTTCAGCGCATTGACCGGTCGAAAGCGATCGTGGTGCAAAAGTCGAGTCGGCCGGATAGCGTCGCGTTGTTTCGCTCGGACGCAGGACTCTTGACGGGCCCGCTGGATTTCCCAATTTCCGCGGGGGAACATACTAAATCGCAATCGTTACCGCGATCGTTACCGCGATCCATGGAAGCGCGTATTCAGGCGGCGCTAGAGACTTTTCCGGCGCACATTCCTGAGAGCGCTACTGAGCGTATGGAGCATCTCGCCATTCTGAAACGTTGGTGCTATCGCGGCACGCGCGCGGGCGAAATTTTCTTTGCCGACGCCAGAGGAGAACTCCCGATGCGACGCCTGGTGCGCGGGATTAGTCGCGTGTACAAGGGCGAAGTTAGCGAAGGCGATTTGAATGTGACGCCGATTGCATGAGCGTCTATTTTTCTTGATCTGTTTCATCCGGCGATGAGTCCAATAGGTGAGTCCAATAGAAGAGAAACGAAAAATTATGGCCTCCAAAAACAAGAAGACAAAATCACCTTCAAAGAAAAGCGGTTAAGAAATCGTCGTCGAAGAAGTCTGTCGCCCGGCGGGACGGTGCCGATCAATCCATTCGCGATCACGTGCTTTACCTCTTGAAAGACGGCGGAGCGCATACTTCGTTCGAGGCCGTGATGGATAATTGGCCGCTGCAACTTGCGGGAGCGAAAGTGGCCAACTTCCCGCATAGCGCATGGATGCTGCTCGAACATATGCGTATTGCGCAGGAGGATATTCTCGATTTCAGCCGTAATCCGAAATATGTGGCTCAGGCATGGCCTGAGGCATATTGGCCCGCGTCTGAAGCGCCGCCGGACGAAAAGGCGTGGAAGGCGAGCATGGCGGCATGGAAGAAAGATCTCCGCACGGTTCAGAAGATGGTCGCGGATCGAAAGATCGATCTCTATGCGCGGCTCCCGTGGGGAGATGGGCAGACCATTCTGCGCGAAGCGCTGCTGGTGGCCGATCATAACGCGTATCACCTGGGCCAACTGGCCATGCTGCGAAAGAGTATCGGGATTTAATTTGCGTCAACCTGTTCTAAGCGGCTCGAACCGGCGTACGCGCGGGCGTTTGCGAAACACTACTTTTAGTTCTTCGCGCCAGCGTTCGTCGATTCCGAGCACTTCCCACTCGATCTCTGGCGACAGATAACGCAGTATCGTGTCGGTGGTGGGATGCACATGCAGAGCGGGCGCGACCAGCATCAGTAGCGGCTTCTGCGGCGAGATTTCGCGGCCGGCAAAATATCCGAATTTTGAAAACTCTCCCCGACTCTGGTGCCAGGCCACGCGCGACCAGTAGTCCACGCCCTGCAAGGGAAGATGGATATCCTCATCTGCTTTTAGCTCAATCACCGCGAGACGCGACTCGCGGGTTATGGCCAACACATCGATCATGGCGCGATCGGCAGCGGCGAACGCTGGGACCTGGGCATAGACCGACTCCGTCCGCAAACGCCCGTCGAGAGCGGCGACATTCTTGAAGACCAGCGACTCGAGCCAGCGCTCAGGATGCATTCGCCACAAGGCATGACCCTTGGGACCATCTTTGCAACGGACGGACGCCGCCAGTCGTACAAGGTCCGCGAACTGCGTTTCGTTCGCGGCATCGAGGATGCGCTCTTCAGGTCCCACTCCGAACGCGATTTCTTCGCCGCTTTCAAAAGTTCTGGGATCGTGCGCGACGCGGGCCTGAGCGAATTCCAATCCGTGACGCCGAAATGAAATCAACGCGGGCGAGAGCACCACAACTTCCGACTGCGGCAAGATTTCGAGAATCCGCTTGATCGATCCCGCAAATCGCTCGCGCACTGCGCCTTCTTCGTAGGCATGGACCAGTCGGGTCGTCATGTTGCCACCATCGTTTGTATCCACGGGGGTGAGCGCATCTTCGCGCTGGTCAAATTCATACAAGGACCATTTAGCGGCCGTGGGATGTAGATGCGCGATGCGCTGCCGGGTCAGAACGCCCATGCCTTTGGGCACAATCATCACCAGTCCTTCGACCACGCGCCGTTCCCGTTGCGCCAGACGGCAGGCGTCAAGCCAGAGAATTCCGCAGGTGAGCGCGGCGTCGACGGTCGATTGCGTTTCCTGATCGTTGACTCCCACCACGGCCAAAGCGCGCTGTCCATGGCGAAGCCACCCGCGCACGTGGGCGGGACCGAAGGAATGTTCGAGATCGACGGACGACGCGAGGCGAACCACGGTCCATTCGGGAAAATTTCTTTCGAGTGCTCGGCGGAGTCGCGGCTCGTAGGCGACGCGAGCGGCCCGGCGAGCAGCCGGAGACCGCTGGTCGCGATCGCGGCAAAAATCGAGTCGCGTGGGGCGGTTCTGTCCCATGCGCTGCACCTGCAGACGCAGCGTGGTGGCTTTGACCTCCGCGTCGAGCACACGCCGCACCACGTTCCGGTCATGCGACCAGAGATGCAGCAGGCATTTGTTGTACTCGCCGGAGATGGAATATTTTGATTCGGCAAGATCGAATGCGATGGAGCTGTCTTCGACCACGACGGCGGCACGCGCGCCGTTAAGAAATTCGGAGAGCATCTGGCTGAGCGAGTCTGGGGTCACGGTGTAGAGATTGTTCGCCACGCCTGGATCGCTGTCAGTGACCGATGGACTTCGAAATTGTTCGGTTTCGGGATCCGCTTCAACCGGCTCACCTTACGTAATCTCGGTGGTGATTTGGCGACCTTCGACTCATGGGATAATGGTGTTCAGGTCCCGCTGTTTACGGGCCACGGGGCGAGTCTTTTTCGGCCCAAAGGCATCAAAATATGGTGACTGCAAATCAGGAACGTTTCTTCTTCGAGCACTACGGGCTGACCAATCACGATCTCGAAACTTATCTAGCCGCGGCGCTTTCAGCCGGCGGCGATTATGCCGACCTCTATTTCGAATATCTGACTTCGACCTCGTTGATGGTCGATGAGTCGCTGGTGAAATCGGCGTCGCAGGGGATTTCGGCGGGCTGCGGCGTGCGCGTGGTTTCAGGCGAGCGCACGGGTTACGCTTACACCGATGATCTTTCTCCGCAACGAATTCTTCATGCCGCCCGCACGGCCGCACTGATCGCAAGCGCGCCGGCCAAGACGACGGTCACAGGATTTCAGCAGAAGCCGGCGAGAAGTTTATACCCCGTGACCCTGCCTTCGGTGGACGCGGATATCACGGCCAAAGTTGAACTGCTGATGCGCGCCGATCGCACCGCTCGCGGCTACGATGCGCGCATTACGGAAACGCGCGCCAGCTATGCCGATGAATTGAGGACCATTCTTGTGGTTGGGTCCGACGGGACGTTTGCGGAAGACTCCCAACCGCTGGCGCGAATGAATGTTTCCTGCATCGCGAAGACGGACACGACGTCGGGGCGCGGGACTTCCGGCGGAGGCGGCCGCGTGGCACTGGACTTCTTTTTTGGTGACAAGACTCCGGAATTCTTTGCGAAAGAGGCTGCGCGGCAGGCGATTCTTCAGCTCGATGCACGAGAAGCTCCAGCGGGAGATATGGAAGTTGTGCTCGGTCCGGGATGGCCGGGCGTGCTGCTGCATGAAGCCGTGGGCCATGGGTTAGAGGCTGACTTCAATCGCAAAAAGACGTCGGCGTTCGCCGGTTTGATCGGCAAACGGGTGGCCAGTGAAAAGTGCACCGTGGTCGACAACGGCACCATGCCGTGGCGACGCGGGTCTTTGAACGTCGACGATGAAGGCCAGCCCACGCAGGAAACCGTGCTGATCGAAAACGGCATTCTCAAGGGATATCTCAGCGACAAACTTTCATCGAAGCTGATGGGGCTCGCCGATACCGGCAACGGACGTCGCGAGAGTTATGCGCACATCCCCATGCCGCGCATGACGAATACTTATATGCTGGCGGGGCAGGACGATCCCGGAGACATTATTCGCTCAGTAAAAAATGGCGTGTACGCGGTTAATTTTGGCGGCGGCCAGGTCGACATCACCAACGGAAAATTTGTATTCTCTGCCTCGGAGGCGTATCTGATCGAAGATGGACAGATTACTGCTCCCATCAAGGGTGCGACTCTGATTGGGAACGGCCCCGATGTGCTGACGCGGGTTTCGATGGTCGGCAATGATCTGAAGCTCGACGAAGGTGTCGGCACCTGCGGCAAAGATGGACAGGCAGTTCCCGTGGGCGTGGGCATTCCGACGATTAAGATCGACCGGATGACGGTTGGCGGAACCGCCAGGAAAGAGTCGGGCGGATTCATGCAGTAGGGGAATTTCTCCACCACAAACTTGTCGGTGGGGCGATCGGCGTCTCGGCAGTCATAAGGTAGTGGCCGGGCGAGGACGCCCGGCTCTCCATTAATCTAAAAAAGATCTGAATTATCGAATGACTACCACTCTCGAAACTCAAGCCACGAAGCAAGCTCTCGATCTTAAGCAACTCGCAATCGACGTGGTGAGCCGCGCCATGAAGAGCGGCGCTACGGCCGCAGAATGTGTCGTTCGCGAAGGCGACGAATTTTCCACCATGGTGCGCCTCGGCCAGGTCGAAACCCTTCAAGAGTCGGGCTCGCGATCCATCGGCGTTCGCGTTTTCTTTGGACAGCGCGCTGCCAGCACTTACTCCAGCGATTTTTCCCCTGCCGGCATCGAGCGCATGCTGAAGTCGGCGCTGGAACTGGCCAAGATCACGTCTGAAGATCCGTATTCTGGCATTCCTGAGGCTGGGAAGTTTGGGTCGCTTTCCGGCAATCTCGACCTTTATCACGAAGACGTTTACTCGCTGCCGGGTGCCGCGCGCATTGAATACGCTCGCCGCGCCGAAAAGGCTGCGCTCGACTTCGATCCGCGGATTAAGAATTCCGACGGCGGATCGTTCGACGCCGCTACCGGTAGAAAAGTTCTGGCGAACTCTCACGGGTTCGTTGGCGAGTATCGCCGTTCGTATTGCTCAGTCGCGGCCGTGCCCATTGCGCAGGACGAGCATGGCGGCATGCAGCGGGATTATTGGTACTCCGTGGCGCGCAGTTTGGCCAAACTTGAGTCGGCTGAACTGGTTGGGAAAGAAGCGGCGCGTCGAACCCTGCGACGCCTGGGCGCGCGCAAAGTGAAGACTGCGCAAGTGCCGGTTGTCCTCGATCCCATGGTCGCAACCTCGATGCTCGAGCATATTTTCGAGGGCGTCAATGGAGACTCGATCTATCGCGGCGCCTCATTCCTCGCGGGCAAACTTGGTCAGAAAATTGCCGGAGCCAATGTCTCGGTGATTGACGACGGCACAATGTCGGGCGGGTTTGGCACCACGCCATTCGATGGGGAAGGCATTCCCACGCGCCGCACGGTTGTCATCGAAGACGGAATTCTGAAGTCGTATTTGCTGAACACGTATACGGCGAAAAAGCTCGGCTTGGAAACTACCGCTAATGCCTCTCGTGGGTTGGCCGGAACGCCTGGTATTGGACCGGGAAATTATTTCCTCGAACCGGGATCAAAGACGCCGAACGAAATTATTGCCAACATCAAAGACGGCCTCTACGTAACCGAATTTCTCGGGCACGGCGCCAACCTTGTCACCGGCGATTACTCTCGTGGAGCATCCGGGATGTGGATCGTCAACGGCGAACTGGCTTTCCCGGTCGAAGAGATTACGGTGGCGGGCAATCTCAAAGACATGTTTAACAACATTTCTGAGATCGGAAGCGATTTGGAATTCCGCGGCAGCGTGGCCTCACCGACGATTCGGATTGACGGGCTTACGGTCGGCGGCGAGTAACACGTCATGAAGGTGCCCCTCCTGGCGCCTCGAAGCTGATGGGATAGCGCGTGCGCCACAGCGGGGTGCCGTGACCTTGGTTATCTTGCCCGCGTGGACGGATGCTGCGACTATGCGGCGGGGCGCTAATGCTGGTCTCGACACGTCCGAAAACTCTGCAGCTATTGGAAACGGGGGCTTATCGTGTGCTCTGATGAGGTAGAATATCTTTCTCAGGGAGAACCTGATAGTCGACTGGAGCTAACGATGGCCTGCCGAGAAATTTCGCTTCCGACACTTACGCCGGAAGAGGAAGCTAAGGTCGCTGTTCGAGCGTTGCTTCATCAACGTCATGCTGGCGTTCCGCTTTCTGAAGTCATTGCTCACGTTAGCCAAGATCTTCGCGTGACCAGGTCGTCCGTAAAGGCGATGATCTGGGATTTGTATTCCGACGGTTATTTGGAATTAACCGCGAATTGGGATCTCCGCGAAGCAAGCTAGGCGGCTGCCGCCTTAAGTAGACCTTAAAATTTGTCCCTGAAGTCAGTCCCTGGTGTTTACCTCAGCTTTTCGGCCCCCATAATTCAAGTTGGCTTAACGATGTGACATCGCCAGAGCGATTTAGTCGAATTTTCTCCGTAAAGCCGAAAGCGGACCGCGACTTGCGGTCGCCTTCTGAGCGGGATTATGACCGAATCCTTTACAGTTCCGCTTTCCGGCGGTTGTCGGGTGTCACGCAGGTAGTTGCCGCCGCTGAAGGTCATGTCTTTCACAACCGCCTCACGCATTCTCTCCAAGTGTCGCAGGTCTCCTGTCGTCTAGCTCAACGTTTGATACGCAAGGACAGCCATCTTGCAGAAAGGCTGGGCGGCATCGACCCCGATGTGGCCGCCGCGGCTGGATTGGCGCATGACTTGGGGCATCCCCCATTTGGCCATGTAGCCGAAGAAGAGCTTGATCGCCTCGCGACGGAGTATGGGCTGGCCGAGGGTTTCGAAGGCAACGCGCAGTCGTTCCGAATCGTCAACCGCCTGGCGCAGCGAAAGCCCCTCCCTCATCCACCGGGACTGGATCTCACGCCTGCAACCATCAACGCGATGCTCAAATACCCCTGGTTTCGCGAGCTCGATCCGCATGACCCATCGAAACCAGCTACTGTGCCCGCCCTTAGCGAAACCGACAAAAGGGTAAAGACTAAGAAAGCGAGAAAGTGGGGAGCATATACATCGGAGAAAGATGCTTTCGATCGTGCGCGCTCTCTTGATCCAACTAAAGGATCGGATCGTAAGAGTCCGGAAGCGGAGATTATGGATTGGGCGGACGACCTCACATTTGCAGTACATGACGCGGACGACTTCTATCGGGCTGGCTTCATTCCGCTCGATAGGCTTGCTCTAGCAGATGACGCTGAACGTACCCTGTTCTTCGACGGCATCGAGCGAAGAGCGGAACTCCTCCAAATGATCGGCGGACGGCTCACTCCGGAGTACATGGAGGCTTTCAACAAAGTTGTTATCGGATTTCCGCTAGACGTCAAGTACGTCGGATCAACGGCTCAACGCTCGTATTTGCGCGATTTCGCCTCCGCCCGAATTGAGCAGTTCATCGATGCTTTTGAACTTGTCGAACCACAAACTGGTCAACCCTTTGCGCAAATTGATCCCTTGCGCGAGAGGATGGTAAGGATGTTGAAACTTCTAACTTGGCATTACGTGATCTTGAATCCCTCCCTCGCAACCCAACAACACGGACAGCGCACGATCATTCGAACATTGTTTGGCATATTTCATGACGCGGCCAGCAACGGGAACTACGATATATTCCCCCTGGCGTTCAGAGAAATGGTGAGGGGGGCGAGGGAAGAAGACCCGAAGTCGAAATTACCGATTCGCGCGATTGCCGACCTAATCTCCGGGATGACCGAACGGCAAGCTATCGATATGTATCACCGCTTGACCGGCATTTCCTTGGGGTCTGTATTGAACAGTATCCTTTAACGGTTTTCTCCTCGGGAAAACTACGCGAGGAAAACGCAAGAGCCTCGTCTAAACTACTTCCATGAAATTCGCCAAGATTGTTTTCTGGATTGCGGGAATCTGGGGCGTTCTGATCCTTACGCCGCTTTATTTCATGTTCAACATGATCGGCGAGAAGGATCCGCCCCCGATTACTCATCCGGCGTTCTACTATGGTTTTGTCGGAGCCGCGCTCGCGTGGCAGATCGCATTCTTCATTATCGCGACCAACCCGGTACGCTATCGTCCGCTCATGATTGCCGGCGTGTTCGAAAAGTTCAGCTATGCAGCGGCGCTTATCACTCTCTATGTGCGGGGCCGTCTGCACGCCTCCGATCTGACTTTCGGAGTCGTCGACTTGCTGTTCGGGATCTTGTTTGTCTTCGCCTTCCTTAAGACAAAATCTTAGTCAATCGCATTTTGTCTTTACCAAACCAGCGTCATGACAGAATCAGAATCGAGCGTCAAGTTCAGCGCTTGGTCTCCCATTTGACACGCAACTGTTTGTCCGTCGCCCTGGTTGGTGACGACGAGAACGTGGCTGCCGTCCGGATTTTCAAAAGCTACGTGATCGATGCCGTGCAAATCGCCGCGCGACGAAAGCACCTGCGCGCCGCGCTGAATGGATTTGGAAAAGTGCGCGAAGGCCCAGTACTGCCCGCTACGCGTAATTTCGTGGGTCTTCGAATCGACGGTGACCACGCCGCCGCATGGGAAGGGGCCGATATTTGGCGATCCTTTTTCGTCGAGCACCAGGTTCCATCCGACGAGGCAACGCGCCCAGTTTCGCAACGCCTCGCTGAAAGTATGGGACCATTTCACCCAATCTGTCAGATAATCCGGGCTGGTGTAGTCGGGGCCGCCCTCGGTCCAGTAGGCACTCTTTGCGGGGAAGGCGTCGTGCACCCGCGTCATCGCATCGACAGTGCCGTAGTAGGCGTGCCACGCAACTCCCTCGGCGTATTTGTTCACCAGTGGATCGCTGAATTCGTCCAGCACTCTTCCCCATAAAGCGTAGTTGTGGTCGAGGATCCAGATCTTCGTATCCAACGACGCTTTCTCGAATGCCGGCCCGAGAAATTTTCCTACAAATTCGATTTCGTATTCCTGTCCCCACAGCGTGGCGGGCATCCTTCCGTTCTGGTCGGTATCGACCTCGTTTTGAACGGTGACTGCATTAATTTTGACTCCTTCGGCGGAATAGCCTTGCAAAAATCTGACGAAGTAATCGGCGTAGGTGGAAAAGTATTGTTTGCGCATGGACCCGCCCAGCATGGATCCTCCCGACTTCATCCATCCCGGCGGGCTCCACGGGGTGGAGAACAGAAACAGGTCGGGATTTATTTCGCGCGCGGAACGCAATGTCGGCAGGATGTACCCGCGATCGTGCTCGATGGTGAATTTCCTGAGATCGGGGTCGGGCTCGGTGCTGTCGTCATAGCTGTAAGAGTTCAAAGAATAGTCGCTCGCACCCATGCAGGTGCGGCACACGGAGAGGCGCAGGCCGGCAGGGCCAAAAAATTCCCCGAGCAAAGCTTGACGCTCCTTCGGGTTCAGTTTCGCGAACCAGTAGCAGGAGGCGTCGGTGAAAGCGGCGCCAAAGCCGAGGATCTTCTGGTAACGCGCGGAGGGATCGATCTGAATGCCGGGCGCAGAATTGGCTTGCGCAGGACTCCACTGCGGCGCGTCGATTGCTGCGTACTTGCGATCTTTCGACGTCGTCCAACCTTTTACTCTCGCGGAAGATGCGGCCCAGAGCGATGACGGGCTGAACGCGGCCAACGACGCGGTCGCGGCAGCCGTGGTTTTCAGAAAATCCCGGCGGGTTTTCGATTCTGCTTTTTCTCTCATTCGCAGTTTGAAACTCCTGTGGATCATGATCGAACGGATTGCCTGGCAGTAATACCTTAGTCGAGACGAGGCATTTTAGCGCAGCTCGCGCGTGTTCCCGCTGCAATTCGGCGATATTCGGCGGCACATCGATCGCATCGACTTTCGCGAATGCGATCTTGCCTGCCCTCTCTCCGCCCGTCTGGCGCGGAATTAACCTGTTTTTAACATTCGGCCAGTCATCAGCCGTTAACATTTCTCGCATGCCTGATCAGCCATTGAATATCGAGCCACTGCCGGGATCGCGTGAGGGAATCCAGATTCTGCGTCTTTCTGGTCCATTGACGCTGCAGAATCTGTTTGGTTTTCAATCCAAACTACGAGCCGACAACTCCCGAGCACTGATCTTGGATTTTAGCGCGGTCCCGTTGGCCGATTCGGCTGGCATCGGGGCGCTGGTCGGCGCTTACGTGTCGCGACAGAAAGATGGGCGCACGCTCGGATTGGTCGGCGTGAATCAGCGCATTCACCAGGCGTTAGAAGTGACGCGGGTGGAAGGCTTCTTTCGTTTTTACGAAACGATTGCTGAGGCGGAGCAAGCGGCATAAAAGAAAAGCGGCCTTTGCGGGCCGCTCGTCTTTTTAAGTGAATCTTCCGAATTTTAATTGTGGCTTAGACGCCTTTAACGTTCTCGGCCTGCCAGCCCTTGGGGCCCTTCACTACGTCGAACTGAACTTGTTGACCTTCCTGCAGGCTGCGAAACCCGTTTGCCTGAATCGCGGAGAAGTGCACGAAAACATCTTCACCATTCTGGCGGCTGATAAAACCATAGCCCTTGGCATCGTTAAACCACTTTACTGTTCCTGTTTCCATGATGTTGCTGTGTTCCTTTTTGTTGAAGTATGCGTTGTAATTCGCAGGATAGTGCAGACCATGCTCCGGCAGGTCATGCTGTAGAGCGTGGGTACTGCTGACGACCGCAACGACCAAACGCAGATAAAATTCTACATATTCAGGGGCAAATGGCTAGAAATTTCTCTGCTTACAGAAGTAATGCCGGGCAGTTACTCGGCGCCGCCGGAGTGCGCAGATACAGGGTTTTATGTAGGAACAGATTTCCAGAAGACTATGCCGAAAATTCCTGATTGTCGGGAGCCCCGTTTTGCATCCGTCTGAAAAATAAGGCGGATCGCCATGGCGATATTCCTGCTCTTGTCACAGGTGGCGGCGGGGAGTGCGCGCCCAGGAGGCAATGCATGCTGACCATCCATACCGAAACCCATGGTGATCTGGCTGTGGTCGAATGTAAGGGCACGATCATGAAAAGCGATTCTGTTTTTAAGCTCCGCGATTTCGTGCAGGCGCAGGCGCCGGCTCGAGTGATTGCTCTGGACCTTTCTGAAATTAGAGCCATCGGCGGCGCGGGTCTGGGCATGCTCGCATTTCTGGAGCGCTGGGCGCGCCACCACAATAGTCAATTGAAATTGTTTTCGCCCTCGAAAGCGGTGCTGCAGGGGTTGGTGCATAACCGCACCCTTCTCAATTTCGAGATCGCGAGCTTTCACGAAATGATGGTGATGCTCGCGAATTCTGATAGCGAGTTCGCCATGGCGGCCTGAACGACGGCCTGGACGATGCCCTGAACGCGCGGAAGGCAGCGAATGCCGAGCGTGGCAATTTGCAACTTCGGCAGACCTGACTCATCATTAAAGAATGCGTAGAAGAATGCGTATTCGATCCGCGAATTGGGCTCTGGTTTGCGCCCTGATTTTTCTTTGTTCGCCCTTGGTTCCCCAATCTTTCGCTGAAACTGACATCGTTGGCGATGTCCGCACGAAGTTGGCGCAGAATTCGTTTTCTTCCGCTGCATCCGAACTGAGCAGCTACAAGGCTCAACACGGCGTGACGCCGGAGTACCTCGAAGCTTTGTCTTGGATGGCCCGCGGCGCGGCGGCCGCAAAGCAGTGGGATCAGGCGACAACTTATGCTACCGAGACGCGCACTCTCTGCGAACAGCAATTAACCAAACGTAAGCTCGACGCTGAACCGCATCTGCCGATCGCTTTAGGCGCCGCCTACGAAGTTCTGGCTCAGGCGAAGGAAGCAACTGGGCAGCACGCGCAGGCCGTCAGCCTGTTGCGTTCGGCCTTGGCACGTTATGGAACGACATCGATTAAGGCGCGGCTCCAGAAGAATCTCAACCTGCTGGCTCTGGTGGGTCAGCCCGCGCCCGCGTTGCAGGGAACTCAGTATCTCGGGCCCAAGCCTCCGGCCCTAGCGTCGCTGAAAGGGTCGCCCGTTCTGCTTTTCTTCTGGGCGCACTGGTGTGTGGACTGCAAAGGCGAAGTTCCCATCATCGCGCGCTTGCGGCAGGAATTCGCTCCGCAGGGATTGGTGGTGATCGGTCCGACCAAACTCTACGGTTACGCCGCGCAAGGGGCTGATGCCACGCCCGAACAGGAGCAGGCTTATATCGAATCTGTGCGCACCCGCTACTACTCCGGGCTGCAAGATATGCCGGTGCCGCTGAGCAAACAGAACTTCAATGCGTATGGAGCGAGCACCACACCGACGCTGGTTGTTCTGAATCGTGCCGGACAAGTTTCGTTGTATCACCCGGGAGCGATGTCGTATGAGGATCTTCGCGGGGCGGTGGAGAAAGCGATAGCACGCTAGACTCTCGCACGGTTGACATTCATACTGGACGGGGCAGAGCCCCGTCACCACACTAGCAGTGGCCTAGAGGGCTGCGGCCTGTTCGCGGCGCCGGCCTTGAATCTCGATGTAGACGTTGATCAGAGAAACTGCTGCTGGCGTCACTCCTGGAATGCGCGACGCTTGTCCTAAGGTCTGCGGGATGACATGTCCTAGCTTTTCCTGCATCTCGCGAGACAATCCGCTGACCGCCTGATAGTCGAACCATTCCGGAATGCGGCGCTGCTCGGACTTCTTCAGCCGATCGATTGCCCGCTGCTGCTGATCGAGATACCCGGCGTACTTAATTTCAGTTTCGACTGACTTGAGCTCGTTGCGGATTTCGGATGAGAGCGGAGAAACATGAACCGCTGCGGACGCCGAGTTCGCTAAGTTCGTTGAGGCATCTCTTTCGAAAAACCCAGGGATCAGATCGCGCAGCACCGGGGCCAGCAACTCAATCGTAATCTCGGGCCGCTTTAGCAGTTGCGCCAAAGGCTGCCCGATTGCCGAGGACAAATCGGTTGAGGACAGATCGGTCGAAGACGCGTTGATCCGTTCGGCCATTGCGCCCGTCACTCTGGTCTTCTCCAGCGCTTGGCGAACGTCGTCGTGTCGAACCTGCTTCGCTTCGAACTCTGCCCATGCCTCATCTGTGATCAGTCCCACCCGCCGTCCATGAGGAGTTAACCGGCGATCGGCGTTGTCAATCCGCAGGTGCAGCCGAAATTCGGCGCGCGAAGTAAACATGCGGTACGGCTCGTTGGTGCCCTTGGAAATCAAATCGTCGATCAGAATCGCGGTGTAGGCTTCGGTGCGATCCAACACCAGAGCAGGCTCGCCCTTCACCTTCAGAGCCGCGTTAATCCCCGCCATGATTCCCTGGCACGCCGCTTCCTCGTACCCCGAGGTTCCGTTGATCTGTCCGGCAAGAAACAGTCCCGCAATTTTCTTGGTCTCGAGGGTGCGGCTGAGTTCGGTGGGATCGATTGAGTCATACTCGATCGCGTAGCCGGGCCGCATCATCTCCGCGCTGTCGAGGCCGGGAATCGACTTGAGAATCGCGAGCTGCACATCGATCGGCAGCGAAGTGCTCATCCCGTTGACATAGATCTCGTGTGTGTTCAGGCCCTCCGGCTCGAGAAAAAGCTGGTGCGTAAGTTTGTCGGGGAACTTGACGATCTTGTCTTCAATCGAAGGACAATAGCGCGGCCCTGTCGATTGAATCTGCCCGCTGTACATCGGCGAGCGATGCACATTTTCGCGGATGATGCGATGCGTCTCTTCGGTCGTGAAGGCGATGTAGCAAGGAACCTGCGTGTCATGATGCGCTACCCGGCGTGTTCGAAAACTAAACGGAGTCGGATCCACATCGCCCGGCTGGCGCTCAAACTGCGCCCAATCGATCGTCCGGCCATCCAGTCGCGGAGGGGTTCCCGTCTTAAGCCGGCATCCGCGCAATCCCAGCTTCTTGAGCGACTCGCCGAGCAGAACTGCTGCCGGCTCTCCCGAACGTCCCGCAGGATATTGCTGCTCGCCGCAATGAATCAGGCCGTTGAGAAAAGTGCCGGTGGTGATGATGACGGCCTTAGCGGAGACGCGGCGGCCGTCGCGCAGCAAAATGCCGCGGATGACAGAGTTCCCTGTATTCGGTTCGGCATTCTCAGCAGGATCAGGGTCAGCTGACGGCTGCTCCAAAATCACATCCGCCACTTCCGCTTGCTTGATTCTCAGATTTGGCTGCGACTCCAATACTTCGCGCATCTTCAACCGATAGGCCTGCTTGTCGCACTGCGCTCGCGGCGACCAGACGGCGGGCCCGCGCGAAGTATTCAGCAACCGAAATTGGATTCCGACCGCATCCGTGATTTCGCCCATGATGCCGCCGAGCGCGTCCACCTCGCGCACCAGATGACCCTTGGCGATGCCTCCGATGGCGGGATTACAGGACATCTGCGCGATGAGATCGACGTTCAGTGTGAAGAGCGCGGTCTTCAACCCCATGCGGGCCGCGGCCATGGCCGCTTCGCATCCGGCGTGCCCCGCCCCGACCACGACTACGTCGAAATGTTCGTCAAATGTCTGCATTTGCTGGTCTGCATGCGCGTTGATTCAGAACCGCATCACGGAAGGAATGCCGCAATACTGCTGGCTTTATTGTAACAACCTCGCCGGCTATTTATTGCCTCGATGACACTCCCAGGCGCAGCCGGCTTGCCACCGGCCGATCGTCCCGAAGCGCCGGAATGAACTTCCAGGTTAAGGCGGCATTCCTCAGTTCTGGATCAACCGGTTTTGTTTTCGTCGCAGAGTCGGCCGATCTCACTTTTCCCGCGGCGTCGATCACGAGATCCAAAAGTACTTCTGATTCCGGGCCCTGCGTTTGAATTTCTGGCGTAGGAGGACGCCGCAGCAGAATCTCTCGCGGCGGGACTACTTCCAGTTGGCCGCTTCCCGAACCGGATCTGGTCACCGCGTCAAAAATCTGCGCATGCTTTTTCTTGCCAGAAGGCGGACCGGCGGACGTCGAGTCGGCTTGACCATGAATTCCGTGTGCCCGCGCATTCACAATCGCAGCGCGAACGCGTTCCACGTCCGCCGCAGGCCACATTTCGCCCATCGCATGCCAGGCTTCGGCCTCGCGTCCGCTGTATAGATAGGCCCAAACAATTTCCAGCACTTTGATCTTTGCCATGCGCAGGTGGTGCATGCGCTCCGGCGAAATCGCAGGCTGCGGTGCCAGCTTGCCATCGCTGCTTTTGAAATCTTCCAGATCCTGCGCTTGGATTTCGCCGCGCCTCTTCGCAATTTCGTCATCGAAATACGATGGGAACTCGGCACTTACATCCTGCAACTGACCGCGCGCAAAACGAAGGACGAGTTTCGGAGCAGAGTCCAACTCACCCAGGGAAATGCCCCTCAAATCCACTCACCACGGCGGCATCGTTGGTCCAGATCTCGATCCGGCCGTCGAGATCGACGTCCGACGCGCTGAAGAATTCCCCTCCCATGATCTTGCGCAGTAAGCGCGGCGCCTTGTCCAGCGAATAAATCTGGTAGTCCACGCAGCAATCGGCGGCAGCGCGCTTGATCTGAAAAGCGGCCGCCGGGGTGCCGTCGCCGAAGTCCACCCCGAATGCATCGACGTCGACCTGCGACGCGCTGGTGGCCACAACTAATTCCTGCTTCTCCCATGCAAGCTTTGCTGAGCAGAAGCGTGTAGCCAAGAGTCCGTCGCGTGCCGCGCCCACGTGAACTCTGACGCCGGTTCGAGACTCGGTGTCCAGCGCTCCGTTGCCGTCAACACAAAGAACGCTACGGGATTGGGTTTGGCAAAGACTCAGCGTCGCGCAAAACAGCAACACCGCCGTCGAGCACCCACGGCGGAAAATGCGGCGCACCATTTGTCGAGAAGCAGTCTGCGGAAATCGCATGGATAAGCTCCCAGCAGCAGCAACCGGCGATTATCTCAGGACTGCGTAAACATCCGAAGGTAACTGACGAAAGTAATCGTGTTCACTAGGTTTTTCCAATTTATCAGCCGATCGTCGGATAAGGTCTCTATCAGTGTGCTTGGGTGCTGCAGTCAAACTGAAAATCTGGCGGTTACTGTAGAGTCCTGCTCGGCGGCAAAGCATTGCGCCATTCGTGTATCGATTTTGGCTAGCCGTTGAACCTCAGGATCGGACTGCCCGCCTTTAGCCCAGCGAAAAAATGAACACGTGCAGATACTTCAAGACCGATTCAGGAGAGAAAATGCTTATCAGAACGCTCACACTCGCGCTCGCCGCTACTATGGCAATTGCAACGATAGGATGCGGAACCGATTCCACCCCACTACCTTTGGCCACTTACGTTTCGCGGTCGTCCAGCAATCCTGATGCGACGCCTCAACTCTTCACCCTGGACGTGTCCACAAAGAAATCCACCGCGGTCTCGATTCCCATCCCGGCGGATGCGGTGTATATCTCCTCCAACAGCACCGCAACTGCGGTGACCTATTGCTACGATGGCGACAACGGTTACGACATTTTTTACATGGGCATGGATGGTAAAGAAATAGAGTTGACCACTGGCGCCGACGCCTGCGAATCCGTTTTTTCGCCCGATGGAAAAACTATCGCCTACGTGAGCGGCGTTTCTGAGTCGGCTTTCGGTATCTACACCATGAACATCGACGGCAGCAACCAGACCGCGTTGTATTTACCCGCAGCCGACACGGCTGACGCGTTTTTCCCGGAGTTTTCGCCGGACGGCAAGTCGCTCGTCTTCTATGTAGCGGTTAATGATGGGCCGTCAAAGCAAGGGCGCCGTCATGGAAATGCGCGAACCGCTTCCTGGCCGC
Organism: uncultured Acidobacteriaceae bacterium; assembly: GCA_963807725.1. Lineage (GTDB taxonomy): Bacteria > Acidobacteriota > Terriglobia > Terriglobales > Acidobacteriaceae > Acidiflorens. Next base: position 358,711 of record CAWECL010000003.1, on the reverse strand, counting down.
AACTCCAGGGTCGACATTCCAAGACTCAAGCTCGTGGATCCGCGCGATCGCAGGCCACCCCAACCCAGGATGGCTGGTACACCATGGCTCTCACCGACACGGCCCCGACATTTGTGTATGAGACCACGGAATGGTGGGGACCTGCAGTTTTCTCCGGTGACGGCACTAAACTTCTGTTCACGCAATACGATGGCACCGAGGACAATATTTTCAGTGTCAATCTCGACGGAACAGGGATAACGCAGCTCACAACCAGCACGACCACCTACAGTTTTTCTCCCGTGGCGTATGGCAAATCCATTCTTTTCGACCAATGGGATAGCACCAACTCTTCGTGGGACATCTATGTGATGGATGAAACCGGCGCGAACCAGAGTTTGGTCAACAGCACCGTCAGCACGTACGAGACTCTGCTCGACTCCTACTGGAGCAACGACTAACCCTTCTAGCTAATTGGGCGGCGCTCGAGCGCCGCCCTTTTTTTTGCTTCCAACTTTCAACCTTATATCGTTTAGCGATAAGTCGGTAGCAACGGATTCATGTTCTGAAATTGCCGTTGATGCCAATACGGATACGCCACTGGCGGCGTGCTGGCTTCATCCAGTTTCGCGACCTGCGCGGGCGTAAGCGTAAAAGTTGCAGCTGCCAAATTGTCCCGCAATTGCTGTTCATGGCGCGCACCCATAATCACGCTGGCGACTGTCGGCTTTCGCAACAGCCAGTTCAAAGCCACTTGCGGCACCGTTTTGCCCGTCTCAGCGGCTACGGCATCGAGCGCATCCACCACTTTGTAGAGATAGTCGTCCGTCACCACGGGACCGCCATCTGCAGCTTTGTGCAATCGGCTCACTGCAGGCAGCGGATGGCCGCGGCGAATCTTGCCCGTCAAACGGCCCCATCCCAGCGGACTCCACACCAGAGCGCCCAAGCCCTCGGCATAGGCCTGCGGCATCAGTTCCCACTCATAGTCACGACCAATCAGCGAGTAGTAAACCTGATGGGCAACGTAACGGGTCCATCCATAACGATCGCTGATGTCGAGCGATTTCTGCATGTGCCATCCCGAAAAGTTCGAGGCCGCGATGTAGCGGACTTTGCCTTCGCGCACAAACTGATGGAGCGTGCTCAAGGTCTCATCGATGGGAGTGAGCGCGTCGAAGCCATGCATGTGGTAGACGTCGATGTAGTCGGTCTTCAGCCGCTTCAGGCTGCCTGCGATTTGCTCGGTCAAGTGAGCGCGCGACGAGCCGAAACTGTTCGGTCCTTCACCGAACTGAAAGGTCGCTTTGGTCGAGATCAGAACTTTGTCGCGGGGCAGATGCTTGATCGCCTGACCAAGAATTTCTTCGGAAAGCCCTTGCGAGTAAACGTCGGCGGTATCGAAAAAATTGACACCCGCCTCCATGCAAAGATCGATGAGCCGCGTAGCCTCAGCCACATCCGTCTCACCCCACGCGCGGAAAAATTCGTTCCCGCCGCCAAAAGTCCCTGTGCCGAAGCAAAGCACCGGGACCTTAAGACCGCTTCTGCCAAGTTGTCGGAATTCCATGCAATCTTTGACGGCCAGGGACGGTTAGAGGTCGCAAGGTTTTTTCGTCAGACGTTTTTCGTTGCACTTTCGTCGAGGGATTGCGACGCCAGACTATTCCGCACTTTTTTCCACGCCAGGCGCGCCGGGAAGAACAGAACGATGCCCCACACTAGCAACGTCGGCCCGCTTGATAGCAGGAACAGAACAAAGCTCAGGATCCCATCGGTTACGTTGCGATACCCCTCGATTGCGGCGTTCGAGAGTCGCGTCGTGGTCGAGGGCGGCACGACTTGCAATTCGGACCTGTAGTCCTCTGTGATCGTTGCATTCAGGCTGGCAAACGTGACCTGGCTCGACATAGTTTTTCTTTCCGCTTCCATCTGTTCGATCTCGCCGCGAACCCGGCTGGCTTCCCGTTCCACATCGAGCACATCCGAGAGCTTGCCCGTGCGATCGCGCAACAGGTCGGTCAACCGCCGTTCCGTGTCACGGGCGTTGGCGAGCCGCGCCTGGAGATCGACATATTGTGAAGTCACATCCTGCCCGCTCTGCGACTCGGACTCCACCCGGCCCAACGCTTTTACCTCCGTCAATGTGGCGTCGAGTTGGTCGGCCGGAACGCGCAGGGTTGCGGTCAGCGTGCGTCCGCTGCCCGTGCTGCCTCCAACCTTAAGTTCGCCGACATACCCGTGATGCCGATTCAGAATCGATTCGAGATTCGCTCGCGCTTTGTCGAACTCCTTGGTGATCACGCTCAATTCTGCCGTGCGGATAATCATCGGACCGCTGGGTTTCGGGCCGCCGACTTCTGGGGCATTCGTTGCCGGCGCGCTCTCGCCGGTACGTTCCGGCGGAGTGCTCAATTGTGAGAACGTCTCAAGCCTGTCGAATTGTGCTGTCGGCGCTGATGAGGCCACTGCCACGCTGGTGCGGGGCGACGCTGGCGCCATGCGAGACCTTGCCTTCTGATCGGGGGGCTGTAGAGAGACCGATTCTCCTTGTGGTATTTGTGATCCTACTTCCGAGAACACAGAGTCCGGGGTGCTTCTCTGAAACCTAACCGTGCCGAACATTACCAACAAGAGGACTGCCACACCTCCCGCCCACGCAACCGCTGGAAGGTGCGATGTCAACGCCTCTCGCCATTTCCGCGGTGCTAGAAAAACACCTCGACCCTTCGGCTTACTTCCCGTCGGCGCGACCGCGAGTGCGGGCGGCAATGCCACCTTCGGTGCTTCAAGTTCCCAACTCTTCAGGCTTTGAGAGATATTTCCCAACTCTGCAATCAAGCTTTGGCACTCTGCGCACTCGCGCAAGTGAGCGGCCGTAACGGCGGCCTGCTCCGCTGGCAGTTCGCCATCCACATAGGCCATCACTTCTTCGGGTTCGATCGGATGCATGATCCTGTTCATATGGCCTCGCCTTCCGCCCGGGTTAGTTTCACGCGTCCCACCACTTCGCCCGCAGTCGCAATTTTGGTCTCAGGCTCCGCGCCCTTCGGCTCCAGGTAGCCCTTTAACGCCATCCGCGAGCGAAACAAGCGCGAGCGGACTGTATTCACCGGCAATTTCAGCAACTCGGAAATTTCTCCGTAGCTGAGTTGCTCGTACTCTCGGAGCATAAGAATTTCTCTCTCCGAATCGTCAAGTTTTTCGAGCGCCTGCTGGATCCACAGCACAGTATCGGAAGCATTGTGTGTCGAGGCCTCCGGAACGCTGCCGCCCGAGGGCGAGTCTCGGAATTGCTTACGCCGCTCGGCAGACACCAGATTCAACGCGATGCTATAGATGTAAGTTCGAAACAAAGCGCGCGCCTCATACTCCGCGGACGCGCGTAGGATCGCCACGAACGTTTCCTGCGTCAGATCCTCGGCGCGCTGATCTTCATGCAGCCTGCGCCGAAAGAAGCCGTAGAGAGGCCCGCGATAGCGGGCAAAGAGTTCCTCGAATGCTTCTCGCGATCCGCTCTGGAACTCCAGCATCAAGGCTTCGTCGCCGATCATTCTCTCCACCGGTGCCACATCTCTGTCGAGCCGCGTTCCCAGAAGTGTCTTTCATAAGCGGTAATGTCGCAACCCGCTGAAAAGTTCCCGAGGCTTGCAAAAAAGTTGAGATCTCTGCGATGCTGCCTGCTGGCAATGGCCCGACACATCCCCATCGGCGTGCGTGGCGAAGCGGCTGAAACTGTTGAGCTAAAACACACTCTCGCCGCTCATCACCCGGAATTGCCACCGGTCTATTCGACTCCCGACATGATTCGGCTGATGGAGACCGCTTGCTTCCAGGCACTGCAACCTTTTTGCGATGAGGGAGAAATTACGGTGGGCATCTCCATCCGCGTGGAACATCGCGCGGCCACCGGGATCGGCATGCGGATTCGTGCCGAGGCGGAACTGGAGTCGTTCGACGGGCGCTTTTACATCATGCACGTGCGAGCACACGACGGCGCGCAAGAAATCGGACGCGGCACGGTGGGACGCGCCGTGGTACATGTCCCGAGCTTCCTCGAGCGCATGCAGGAAAAAGCCCGCGGTAGGTGAGGCTGTGTGGTGCCGGGGCTTCGCCCCGGTACGCGGGGCAAAGCCCCGCTACCATACAAGAGCTTTCTACCCATAGCTTTTACCCATTGATCAGGTTCATCATGATCTCGGGATATCTCGTTCCAGCAGCAACGCCACTGGGAAATACTTCGCCCAGCCGACGCAGGTCGTTCGGCGTCAGTTTCAAATCTATCGCTGCGGCGTTTTCTTCGAGATACTTGCGGCGCTTGGTGCCGGGAATCGGAACAATATCCTCGCCCTGCGCCAGTACCCATGCCAGCGCCAACTGCGATGGCTCGCACTTTTTCTCGCGGGCGATCTCCTGAACTTCTTCAACCAGATCTAAATTTTTCTGGAAGTTGTCTCCCTGAAAACGAGGCGATAACCGGCGGTAATCATCGGCAGCAAGGTCGTCGAACTTTTTGATTTGGCCCGTAAGAAATCCTCGGCCTAGCGGGCTGTACGCGACGAAACCGATCCCAAGTTCGCGGCAGGTCGCGAGTATTTTGTCTTCCGGATCGCGCGACCACAACGAATACTCCGTCTGCAGTGCCGCGATCGGATGCACCTTTACTGCTCGCCGCAGCGTAGCGGGCGCAGCTTCCGACAATCCGATATAGCGAATCTTGCCTTGCTGCACCAGCTCCGCCATCGCGCCAACCGTTTCCTCAATCGGCGTGGCGGGATCGACACGATGCTGATAGTAGAGATCGATATGATCGACGCCCAACCGCTTCAAACTCGCGTCGCAGGATCTCTTTACATACTCGGCCTTGCCGTTCACGCCGCGCGCTTGCGGATTGCTGGGATCGCGAACGATTCCGAACTTCGTGGCCAGCACGACCTGATCGCGTTTGCCTTTGATGGCGCGTCCCACCAGTTCTTCATTCGTGTGCGGCCCGTAGACGTCAGCGGTGTCGAGAAAATTCATCCCCAGTTCGAGCGAGCGATGAATAGTCGCGATCGACTCTGCGTCATCTCGGCCGGAGTAGAACTCAGACATGCCCATGCAGCCCAGGCCGAGCGCGGAAACTTCGAGGCCGGAACGGCCAAGATTGCGAGTTTTCATGCGGAGAATTCCTTTCGTTGACGGCTCGAGATGAGCCCGACGATTTATGTTTGCGATTCCAGGTTTATAGATGCAACAACAGAGGGGAAGGTTCCCGTCCTGGCAGCCGCCGAACGAGTTGCGTCGTTACCACTCGCTCTCGCATCTGTAACAAATGTCGCAATTTCCTCAACCTCTATGAATCCAGCGCCGATTTGGTTTGAACGAAAATTCGAATTTTCGTTTCCCATAGAACTGCATCCCAACCTATGCGCGCGTTTGCGGGGCACGCCGGCGCGGCTCGAAGAAATATTTCAAAAAGTCTCTCGCGACATGGGCGTGAAAAAGCCAGACGGCAAGTGGTCAGCCCAAGAACACGCCGGACACCTGCTCGATCTCGAACCGCTTTGGATCGCGCGTATCGACGACTATCAAGGGAACGCGTCAAAACTCACGGCGGCGGATTTGACCAATCGGAAAACGCACGAAGCGCAGCACAACCAGCGTCCTCTCAGCGAAATACTCGCTGATTTCCGAAGAGCACGGTTACAACTGGTGAGCCAGGCGGAACAAGTCGCGCCAGAAGTTTCCGCGCGGACAATCCTTCATCCGCGAATGCAGACACCCATGCGGTTGGTCGACCATTTGTATTTTGTGGCGGAACACGACGACCACCATCTGGCTCAGATCTGGAATCTGATTCAAGCTGGTTAGTCCCAGGTGGCCGGGCGGGGACGCCCGGCTCTCCATCCCCTAAGCCCGCTTTTTTCGAGCCTTCTTCGGAGCGGCATCGGCGGACGCCGCCTTAACCCTCGCCGGCTTAATCGTCGCCGGCTTAATCGTCGTGACCCGCTTCGGTTTATCCATCAATTCCGCTGGCGTCAGCCGTTTGGCCGACTTCCACAACCGTTCCAGATCGTACAACTGGCGGGCTTTCTCGGAGAAAATGTGCACGACGAAGTCTACGTAGTCGAGCAGCACCCACTCCGCCTGTTTGTAGCCCTCGGAGTGCGTCACGCGCAGACCTAGCCCTTCCAGGCGTTCGTCAACTGCATCGGCGATGGCCTGGATTTGTCGCGGATTCGTCCCACTGCACATCACAAAATAGTCAGTGAATGCTCCCGAATCTTTTTCCAGTTCGAGTATCGCAACATCGTCAGCTTGTTTATCGTGGCAGGCCAGGATGGCTTCGTTTACCTGGCGTTTGAGGTCGTTCTTTTTCGTCATAAGGCTTCTTGATTGTAACCCGCCCGGTGGAGACGGGGCTCGGCGCGTCTTTACTCTCGTCATCGTTTGGCCCGGTACAGGCCCTGCTTCTTGATATAGTCCGCCACCGACGTGTCGAGCCATCGCCCCAGCGGCTTTCCCTGCGCTGCCGCGGCTCGAATCGCGGTGGCAGAGATGCTGTGGTGAATGCCCTCCAGCAAATGGAGAGTAAGCTCCGGGAAGAACGAGGTCTCCTTTTGCCGGTTGTTTATGAAACGGACGCGTTACCGCCGCCGACGGCCGCAAATCTTCCGGCAGCGACTCCGCCACATCGCGCAGCGAATACCCCGGGCGGCTGGCCACAATGAATTCGCATTCCGCCAGAAGCGCGCGCGGCTCGCGCCATTTGGCAACCTCGCGGAAGGCATCGATCCCGATCAGGAAAAAAAGCCGATCCGCTTTCTTGAGCGTTTTCTTCAGTCGTCGTACGGTGTCGATGGAGTAGTTGACGCCCGCATTCACTTCGCCGGACCCGATCTCGGAACCAGCCGCTTCAAGCAACGAGGGTATGAATTCCCGTTCTTTTTGCGTGGCAAGGGCTACCATGGCATAACGGTGAACAAATGCGGTCAGCGCCTGTTTCTGTTTGTGCGGAGGAATATTCGCCGGCACAAACAAGACCTGCCGCAGAGAGTATCGGCTGGCGGCGGCCTCGGCGAGTGCCAGGTGTCCGCGATGGATAGGGTCGAAGCTGCCACCAAAGAGGCCGATGTTCATAGAGATTTTGCCTGCACCAACGTCATCACGCGCAATGTTACGTGCGGGTTATTCGTAATGTTAGCTGTAGCGTCCCGCTAGTGTCGTCGTTTGCCCGGCCTTGTGGCAAGTGGCGCAGCAAGCCGTGGCAAAACTTTATTGCGACCGTATTGCGTAAGTATGTTCCCAGCAGCGTTTTTGTACCTGCGAGTTTGGCACAAAGCATCGTATGGGATTAGGCTGTGGACAAGGCTTTTACTTCCGTTAACCGGTTGCTCCCAAGTGTGGGTGGGTGTACCTCTGGCCACTGTGCCGTCAGGAAACTGCGGTGGACTGCCGTAACTCGCTCTGCGCACGTTGAACGCATAGCATGAGGTCATGCGAATGAAACTCCCCCTCATCCGCAGCTTGGCATTAGCTCCGTCGCGCGCTCCCGTCCTGCGCTACGGAGTCGCTCTGCTCAGCACCGTCCTGGCGCTGATCCCGACTCTATTTTTTTCCGATGTAGCGGAGAGCCGTTTAGTCGTATTTGCCGTCGCGGTGATGGTCAGTGCCTGGTATGGCGGATGGAAGCCGGGACTCGCCGCCACTTCTTTTGCCTTGACCGTCAGTGCCTACTATTCGCTGAGCGGGAAACATACCCCCAGCGAGTATCACAAGGCTGTCGCGCATCTGGCCCTGTTCTTTGCCGTCGCGCTGTTGATCTGCTGGTTCAATGCTGCTCTGCGCGCTACGCAGGAGAGCCTCCGCCGGTCGGAGAATAATTTTCGCTCGCTGGTGATGAACGCACCCTATGGCATCTGCCGTTGTGACGCTCTTGGCATGCTGCAGGATGCAAACCCGGCCATGGTGGCCATGTTCGGATACACCAGCGCGGCTGAACTCGCCGGCAAACACTTAGGAAGCCTGTACGCCGACGCGCAGCAGTGGTTCCAAACCGCCGATTATTTTCATGCTCGCAAAGAATTCAATGATCTGACAACCGAGTGTATTCGGCGGGATGGAACGCCGCTGGTGGCTCGAATTTCGGGGCGTTCGATTCCTAACGGCAAGGAAGGTGGTACCTTCGAGATTTTCATGGAAGACATCACCGAGACGCGCACTCTCGAGATGCAACTCCGCCAGGCGCAGAAAATGGAAGCGATCGGCCGGCTCGCCGGGGGCATTGCGCACGACTTCAACAATCTGCTGATGGTGATTTCCGGCTACTCCGAATTCTTGCTGGAGCGTGTGGGACCGGATCCCCGGCTTCGCGGTCCGGCGCAGGAAATCTCAAATGCCACGCAGCGCGCTACTTCCTTAACTCGTCAACTGCTCGCTTTCAGCCGCAAGCAGATGCTCGCCCCGAAGGTGCTCGATCTGAATGAGGTCGTGGCCGAAAATCTGAAAATGCTGACCAGGATGATCGGCGAGGATATCGATCTCGTTATGGTGCCCGGTCCTGGCCTGGGAGCCGTGCGAGCCGATCCCGGACAGATCGACCAAGTCATCATGAACCTGGCTGTCAATGCGCGCGACGCCATGCCGCAAGGCGGCAAGCTCACGATCGAAACCGCCAACATAGCGCTCGATGAAAACTTCGCGCGTACCCATACGCCTCTTCCCCCCGGCGACTACATCGTGCTCGCCATCAGCGATACCGGGGTGGGAATGGATACCGACACGCAGTCGCGGATCTTTGAGCCTTTTTTCACCACGAAGGGCGCCAAGGGCACTGGGCTTGGACTTTCCACCGTATATGGCATCGTGAAGCAGAGCGGTGGTTTTATCTTTGTCGATAGCCAGCCGCAGCGCGGCACTGCTTTCCGCGCGTATTTTCCGCGAGTGGACGCGCGCGAAGACGCGGCCACAGCGGCGGATGCTGTCGGACTTCCTCGTCCTGCTCACGGCGAGGAAACCATTCTGCTCGTCGAAGATGAAACCAATCTCCGTCGCCTCGCGCGCCAGTATCTGGAGACGCAGGGTTATAAGATTCTGGAAGCGGCCGACGGCGCCGCCGCGCTGCAAATAGTCGACGGCTATAAGGGAACGATCGACTTGCTTCTGACCGACGTCATCATGCCCGGGATGAATGGTCGCGAAATGGCCGCGCAAATTACCAATCTTCTCCCCGGCCTGCGCGTGCTATACATGTCGGGATACACTGAGAATGCGATTGGACACGATGGCATGCTCGATGCCGGTATCAATCTGCTGCAAAAACCATTCAGCCTCCCAGCGCTCAAAGATCGCGTCCGCGAGGTGCTGGATTCCGAACCCATTCCGTTGGAGGTCGCGATGTCCACGCAAAGCGGCACAGGTCTTTCGGCGGAAAAGAGGGTTCCACCATTTCGAGCGCGCCGGTTCAACATGCATCTGCCGCTGCGCTACCGTCCGCTCGGGGAAAAGAGCTGGCGTCCCGGCACCACGGAAAACATCAGCCGCTCCGGATTACTGTTTCAGGCGCAGGAAATGCTGAATCCCAGCGCGCAACTGGAAATCAGCCTGGTGCTGCCGGCCGAGATTGCCGGCCTCGCCGCCACGGAAGTGATCTGTCGCGGAGAGATCGTCCGCTTCATAGAATCGCAAACCGAGGGAGTGCACCCCGCTGTGGCTGCGAAGATTCTGCAGTATCATTTCCAGCACGGCGCCCATGTCGCCGAAGCGTAGCCGGTGGGAATCGTCGGGGGAATCGGCCCAGAGTTAGTTTCGATCTGCGGCTAGTCTTTCAGCTTATGTTTGGACAACGCCCCTCCAAGGCTGCTACATTGCCGCCAGTGAGTTTGCGGTAGCGATAACGCACGGCGAGGCGAACCATGTCACTGGTGGTGAAACTGGAAGACGATTTAGGCGAGCGCAGCGAGTGGGTCATGCTTCACGGAGTGGTGCCCGCCTCCAGCCAAACGGAGTTCCTGCTGCTCAGTGGAATCGACCCCTTCGGCAAGACCGTATTTAATCACCTGCAGATGGAAGCCTTCCTCAAAGAGTGGGAACGCGTGAGAGATCGCGTAAAAGACGACAGCCAAAAAGAAGCGTGGGAAAAAGTAAAAGAAATGGCCGAGACCTGCCGGCATGATCGCGATTTATACCTGCGCTTCGTCGGGAACTAAGGGATCATCTTCGCGGTGAGCGGAGCGACCCTTACTGCCGCGGCAAATTAGCAGCCAGAAACCGCATCACATTCTCCCCCATCATCGCCCGAATTTCGGCCTCGGAAAATCCCGCTGACAGCATGGCATCCGTGACCTCAACCACTCCGCTGGTATCAAACGGCGTAGTGACCGCGCCATCGAAATCTGAGCCCAGCGCGACGTGTTCAGCGCCCACGCGGTCCGAAACATACCGCATCGCTCTAACGATCGCGGCCGCATCGGTGCCGCAAGTCGCCGTGTCCCAGTAACCGATCCCGATCAATCCGCCCTTCGCTGCCACGGCGCGAATCTGATCGTCGCTAAGATTGCGGTTGTTGTTGCAGGTTCCCTTCACGCCAGTATGCGAAACCACCACCGGACGAGTGGCCATCGCCAGCACGTCGTCGATCGTCCTGGGCGAAGCATGCGCCAGATCGATGATCATGTGGCGCGCTTCCATCTGCCGCACCCACTCCCGGCCTTTTTCGGTGAGACCGGTCTTCTGAACCCCTGCTGAGGATCCCCCGATATCGTTGTCGAAAAAGTGACTCGGCGACATCATGCGGTATCCGGCGCGGTACAGAACGTCAAGATTCTCGAGATTGCCGTCGAGCGCATGCGCGCCTTCGATCGAGAGCAGTCCCGCCGTGAGCTTCTGGTTGCGTTGGCGCCGCTCCAGGTAACTGGAAAGATCGGCGGCACTCTCGATCACCACGAAACCGCCCAGCGATCCGCCAGCGAATTGATGCAACCGCCGCGCCTGATAAAGCGCGCGCTGCGTCAGGCTCCTCCAGGTAGAAATCGGCCAGCGACCGACGACCGCCAGCCAGAAAATATCGTCGTGCTTATCTTCATTGCTTTCGATGTTCAATCCATGCGGACTTTTGGTGGGCAGAGAAAACACCTGCAAGGCGACGTTGCCATCCGCGAGGCGCGGAATATCGACTTGACCGTCGGTGTCGCGCTCCAGTAAATCGCGCCCCCACAAAAGCGAATCGGCATGGAGATCGGCGATGGTTAAAGTCTTGTGCAGATCGAGCGCTCGCTGCGAAGCCGGGTACGGCGGATTCCTCACCAGCTTGTTCTGGTTCTCATCCACCAACCGTGGGATTTGAAAAAAGCACGCGGCCACGATGCACAAAACGAGCACAATGATTGGAACGGTTCGTCGCAAGGAGAAAACCTCATTCTTCCATCGGAAATAACCTGGAAATAACGCAAATCACTTCGACAACGATCGCAACGCCTCGCGAAACAGCACTTCAAAACTCTGAGCCGGCTTACCGCTCCGCGCGCCGAGCAAAGCCTTATCCGCGGCTGCCCGTTGATATCCCAGATTCACCAGCGCCGAAACAACATCCTCTTCCACCGGAGTCGTCACCACAGAACTCATTTCAGATGGCCCCACCGTGGCCGCGAGCTTGTCGCGCAGTTCGAGCACCATGCGCTCGGCCGTCTTCTTGCCGATCCCCGGAATGCGCGTGAGCCGTACCAGATCGCCGCCGCGAATCGCTCCGACCATTTCATCGGCTGGCATGCCGCTCAGAATCGTAATCGCCAGCTTGGGACCAATCCCGCTCACCGTCAGCAGCTTCTCGAACAGATGTTTCTCGGCCAGCCGCAGAAATCCGTACAAGCTGAGCGCATCTTCACGGACATGAGTGTGAATGTGGAGCGCGACTTCGGCACCAGCCGCTGGCATTTCGGTAAACGTAGGCACGCTGATGGTGACGTCATACCCCACGCCATGAGTTTCAACAATCGCCTGGTTCGGATGTTTAGCCAGCAGGGTTCCGCGAAGATGCGCAATCATCGCAATGATTGTACGGCAGCGCTGCTCAGCGAATAAAAGTACACCTTTTCCTTCCTCTTCCACAGGAAGTTCCGACGCTCCACAGTTTTTACACAATTCGGACGCACTTTAACGTTGCGTTAATTTCGCCGCTCCCGCAAAGTGCTTTCAGTCAAAAGCGTGAGACGTTCTGAACCTGTTTCGATAAGAGTTCAGCGCTGCCGGTGATTTTCGAGAGTGAGTCATCGGGGGAATTCTGGTGCATGTCCAGTGTGCCGGTGCCCGGGCTTAACCGCCTCCTACGTGTCCTTCTTCCGAGAGGGATCGAAGCGATGAATTCCAAGCCTGAAGCGCAAGCCTCAGGTGAGCATCGAATGCATAGCCCTCTTCGGAGTGCCGTTGCGCGATGGTTTTTTGCTAAGGCAAAAGACGACAGTCAGAATGTCCGCGATAACAATGCGGCTCGGGTGGCTGGCCTGGGCCGCATTTGTTTTTTGCAGCCCTCCCGCCTTTCCGAGATATTTGTGCCTGCCGGGAAGAGCAAGTCCGTTATTTTACAGTTTCACGAGTCCGCGCAATTTAAACTAGCTCTGTGCCGCCGATGACCTCGTCCGACAACTTCAAAGAATCACTGAAGCAGCAGGCGGACATCGTTCGCATTGTCGGCGATTACGTTAAGCTGAAGAAGTCCGGCGCGCAGAATTTCTCCGGGCTATGCCCGTTTCACAGCGAAAAGTCACCGTCGTTTTCCGTCCATGCCACGCGCCAATTCTTCCACTGCTTCGGCTGCGGAGAATCCGGAGACGTCTTCACCTTCATCCAAAAAGCAGAGAACATCACCTTCCCCGAGGCCGTCCGCCTGATCGCGCAAAAGCTGGGCGTGCCCATGCCCAAGGTCAGTTTCTCCAGTCCGGCGGAAGCGCGCGACGCCCAGATTCGTATGGCGCTGCTCGATGTTCACGTCCGCGCCACACAGTTTTTCGAGGACTGCCTCAAGCGCCCCGAAGGCGCCAACGCCCGCGAATATCTGAAAAGCCGTGGTCTGGATGAGGATACGATAGCGAGCTTCCGCATCGGCTACGCGCCCGATTCCGGCTTCCTGCTTCGAGACGCCTTACGCCGCGAGTTCAACGAAGAACTGCTGCGCGAAAGCGGGCTGTTTTCGTGGAAGGAAGAGAGCCGTCAGCCGTCGGCCACCAGCGGTCAAGAAGTGCCCGACGTTGGCCAGCAAACTGGCCAGCAAACCGCGGCCATCTATTCCAAATTCCGCAATCGCGTAATGTTCCCCATCGCGAACGAACAAGGCAAAGTAATCGCTTTCACCGGACGCACGCTTTCGACCGACGAAAAAGCTGGCCCAAAATATCTGAATTCGCCCGAGACGCCGATCTACTCAAAGTCGCGGGTGCTCTTCAATCTCGACAACGCCAAAGAAGCGATCCGCAAACTCGATTACGCCATTCTGGTTGAAGGCCAGATGGATTGCATTTCCGTCTACGCCGCCGGATTCCACAACGTGATCGCCAGTTCCGGCACCGCCTTCACCGAGCTGCAGGCGAAGTTGCTGGGAAGGTTCTCGAAGAAAGTCGTGGTCAATTTCGATCCTGATACCGCGGGAGCCCGCGCCACCGAGCGAACGCTCGGCTTAATGGTGGAGGAAGAATTTGAAATACGCGTGCTCACGCTGCCTACCGGGTTCGATCCCGATCTCTTCATCCGCCGCAACGGCAAAGAAGCCTATGGCGCGGCCCTGAAAACTTCGCAAAAGTATTTCGATTACTTGATCGACCGTGCGCGCGCCCTGTTCCCCGTCCGCAATTCGGAGAGCAAGGTCAAAGCCGTCAACCATCTTCTTCCGCATATCCAGCGCGTGCCCAGCCGGATTGTGCGCGATGAGCTGGCGATGGAGATTTCGCAAAAGCTGGGAATCGATTCCGCCGTGGTGCGGCAAGAGTTGAAGCACGCCGCCACCGATCGCGCCGCCACCCAGGTTAAGGCCCCCGTTGAGGCCCAAATCACCGGTGCCGAGCGGGTCTTGATCCGCGCGCTGGCTTCCGCCACCCAGATGCAGGCGAACGGCGTCCGCACTTCAAGCCGGGAAGGCACCGACGAGGAATTCGATCCGGCGCGCCAGGCGCAATTCGCACTGCAATCGGAGCATCTGTACGAGGGGCTGACCTCGCAGTCATTGATTGAAGTATTGCTAGTCGGGGGAGCGGAAACTGCCGATGTGCTGTCCTTGCCGAAGACCGAGCCCGACCGCCGGCTCCTGATTCAAATCCTGATGCACGAGGAGGAAGACCTGACTCCCGAGACGGTAGAGGGCGCGGTGAAGGCCCTGCGCCGGATTTATCTCCGCCGCCGTCAGGAGGAAGTGCAGCGGGCGTTTCAGCGTCCCGGCATCTCAATGGAAGAAAAACAGGCGCTTTTGCAGGAAAAAGTGAGGCTAAAACGGGCGCTCATGGATCCGGGACTAGGCGAAGCCACCAGCCAGGCTTCCTGATACCTCTTCTGCAAGTGCCTCTCCGCGAGCCAGGGGGCGCTCCCGAGACGCGGCAATCGGCGTCTCTACGGCCATATTTAATTCTTTTGGCCTTGGAACGAAACCAGCCTCCGTAACATCTAAAGAATTAGCGGAAAAAGGTTTAGCGGCGGTTACAGATAATTTCGGCGTGCTATACTTCTGAAGTCTGTGCGCATCGCGCACAACTCCGTAACAACTCCCACCGCTGAATAGTTTGGCGTGCGCGCAAACCGGCGAACGTCTGAAGGATAATCTGGATTGGCACTTGACGACAAGTACGACGACATAAAAAAGCTGATCGACGCAGGCAAAGAGAAGGGATATCTGACCTATGATCAGGTCAACGACCTTATCCCGCACGATGTGCACTCTCCTGAAGACCTGGAAGATCTGCTAACCACGATCGGGACCCAAGGAATCGATGTACTCGAAAGCTCGAAAGGGCCTTCGACCGATCTGGAAAAAAAATTCGAGGAAGTAGAAGAAGGCTCTGACGACGTCGAACTCGACCTCACTCCAGGAGCTCTGGAAAAAACCAACGATCCCGTCCGCATGTATCTGCGCGAGATGGGAACTGTGCCGCTGCTCACCCGCGAAGGCGAAGTTGAAATCGCCAAGCGCATCGAGCGAGGCCAGAACCGCGTGCTCAAGGCGCTCTCGCGATCGCCAATCGTCATTCGTGAACTCCTCGCCCTCGGCGAAGATCTAGAAAAAGGCGTCCGCTCCATTAAAGAGCTGGTCACCTTCGACGAAGAAGAGATCACGGAAGAGATTGTCGAAAAACGTCTAAAGGCGTTTCTCGAAAAGATCTACGCGCTCGACAAGCTTTACAAGAAAGTAGCTCCGCTCCAGGAAAAACTGGCCGCGGTGAACGTGAAGAAGAATGCTCGCGTTCATCGCCGGTACCGTTTTCACCTGGCACATGCCATTGTTCGCACCTCGATTGCGGTTCGCAAGCTGGGCTTCACCAACAACGAACGCAAACGCCTCATCGATCGTGTCAATCGCACCGTCGACGGCATGCGTTCGCTCGACCGCCAAATCCAGAACCTGGAGAAGCGGGCCGAAGCCACGCGCAGCGAAGAGCAGAAGAAGGAATACAAAAAGCAGTCGCGCGCGGTCCGTGGAGAGCTCGAAAAGCTCGAAGTTGAAGCGGGCCTGTTGTTCCAGGAGCTCAAGCGCACGCAGCGCGAGATCATCCAGGGCGACATGGATGCGGAGCACGCCAAGCGCGAGCTCATCGAAGCCAACTTGCGACTCGTCGTCTCGATTGCGAAAAAGTACACCAATCGCGGATTGCAATTCCTCGACCTGATTCAGGAAGGCAACATCGGCCTGATGAAAGCCGTAGACAAGTTCGAATACCGCCGCGGCTATAAGTTTTCAACTTATGCCACCTGGTGGATTCGGCAGGCAATCACGCGCGCCATTGCCGATCAGGCGCGTACGATTCGTATCCCGGTGCACATGATCGAAACGATCAACAAGCTGATTCGCACGTCACGTCAGCTGGTGCAGGAACTGGGACGCGAACCAACGTCGGAAGAAATCGCTAAGCGGATGGATATTCCCGTAGCGAAAGTCCGCAAGGTCTTGAAGATTGCACAGGAGCCAATTTCCCTCGAAACGCCGATCGGCGAAGAGGAAGATTCGCACTTAGGCGACTTCATCGAAGACCGCGCGGTCGTTTCTCCTGCGGAAGCCGTGATCAACGTCAACTTGAAAGACCAGACTTCGCAGGTGTTGCGCACTCTGACGCCGCGCGAGGAGAAGGTCATCAAGATGCGCTTCGGACTGGAAGACGGTTCAGAGCACACCTTGGAAGAAGTTGGTCAATCATTCGCGGTGACTCGTGAACGCATTCGCCAAATCGAAGCCAAGGCGTTGAGGAAGCTGCGTCATCCTTCGCGGTCGCGCAAACTGCGGGCGTTCATGGATGGGGTTAGGGACTAGGTCAGAGGTTAGAGGACAGATTGCAGAAGTGGGGCGCGAGCGATCGCGCCCCTTTTTTTATTTACAATCCGGCGCCAGCCCGCAGCCGCGCGGGTAGAGTTCCTCGCGCGTCCAGCCTCGGCCTCCTCCTACGCGGAAACCTACTCCAGCGTTGGCCGCGAGCAGGTTTCTTTTCCGCTGGCGTTCCGTTGCCCGATCGAAGCTCGCGAGCCGTTCCTTAAGCTTGAAGGCCTTCTTTTCGTTCCTATCGTTGCGCATCATAGTTTAACCGTACACCTGCGCTTTCTGCGTAAGATCTGAGCCTTCCACACCCTGCTAGAATCAACCTATCCTCATGGATGCAGCCCACATACGCAATTTCGCGATTATCGCGCATATCGACCACGGAAAATCCACGCTTGCCGACCGACTGCTGGAACTGACCGGGTCGCTCGCTATGCGAGAAATGCAGGCCCAGGTTCTCGACTCGATGGACCTGGAACGGGAGCGCGGCATCACCATCAAAGCCCACGCCGTCCGTATGTTGTACCCGGCGCAAGACGGGCAAATTTATCAGCTCAACCTGATTGATACTCCCGGCCACGTTGATTTTTCCTATGAAGTCTCGCGATCGCTGGCCGCCTGCGAAGGTGCGCTGCTCGTGGTCGATGCCTCGCAGGGAGTCGAAGCACAGACCCTCGCCAATTCGTATCTCGCGATCAATCACGGGCTCGAAATTATTCCGGTCATTAATAAGATCGACTTGCAGAGTGCCGACATTCCGCGCACGAAAGAAATGATCGAGAGCGCCGTCGGACTGGATGCAACCGACGCCTTGTTGATCAGCGCCAAAACCGGCCAAGGCGTGCCCGACGTTCTCGAAGCGATTGTGAAACGTATTCCTCCGCCCAAGGGTTCGCCCGAACGCCATCTGCAGGCGTTGTTGTTCGATTCCTGGTTCGATCCCTATCGCGGAGTCGTGGTGCTGGCGCGCGTTTTCGAAGGCCGCATGCGCAAGGGACAGAAGATCCGGCTATGGTCGACCGGCCAGACTTTTCAAGTGGAGGCGCTAGGCGCGCTGACTCCGAAGCCAGTAGAGATCGAAGAACTAGTAGCCGGCGAAGTTGGATTCGTAATCGCGAACATCAAAGACGTCGCCAACACAAAAATCGGCGACACCATTACCGATGACGACCGTCCCTCTCTTCAGGCGTTACCAGGGTTTGAAGAAATCAAGCCTATGGTGTTCGCGGGACTCTACACGGTCGACGCCCACGAACACACGCAACTACGCGAGGCGCTTGAAAAGCTAAAGCTGAACGACTCGTCATTCTTCTTCGAGCCGGAAAGTTCCGTAGCCCTCGGATTCGGCTTCCGCTGCGGCTTTCTGGGTCTGCTGCACATGGAGATCATCCAGGAGCGTCTGGAGCGGGAATACAATCTCGACCTGATTACGACAGCTCCCGGAGTGCGTTACCAGATCACCAAGACGGACGGCCAAGTCATCGAGGTCGATAATCCCTCGCGCTGGCCCGACGTGAGCGAGATTGCAAAAGTGGAAGAGCCGGTGATTCTCGCCGTAATTCTAACCAACGAAGAATACGTCGGCGGAATCCTGAAGCTGGTCGAAGAAAAACGCGGCAAGCAAAAGAGTTTCGAGTATGTCAGTTCGGCGCGCGTCATGCTGCAGTACGAACTCCCGCTCAACGAAATCGTTCTCGACTTTTACGACCGCCTCAAATCCGTTTCACGCGGCTATGCATCGCTCGACTATCACCTGTCCGGCAACTGGACGTCGCCGATGGCCAAGCTCGACATCATGGTCGCCGGCGAACCCGTCGATGCCTTGTCAACCATCATCCATCGCGACTTTGCTTACGATCGCGGACGTCTGCTCGCAGCTAAGATGAAAGAACTGATTCCGCGGCAGATGTTCGAAGTGGCGATCCAGGCGGCGATCGGAGCCAAGATCATCGCCCGCGAAACCGTGCCGGCGATCCGTAAGAACGTGATCGCCAAATGCTACGGCGGCGACATCTCGCGTAAACGCAAGCTCCTCGAAAAGCAAAAAGAAGGCAAGAAGCGAATGAAGCGCATCGGACGGGTTGATATTCCGCAGGAAGCTTTCCTCGCGGTGTTGAAGGTTGGCGAGGGCAGCAATTAGCTATTTCTGGAACACGATCATGTTGAAACCCATACTCATCACGCTGTTTGCCGGATGTACGATGCTTGGTTTTGCTCAATCCTATTCCGGTTCGGGCGCGACTCTCGTGCGAGTTCAAGTCGTTCCGAGAAAAGTTCGCGTTTCAACCGGAGTCATGCTCGGGATGGTCGATCACAAAACTATGCCGGTCTATCCTGACGAGGCGATGAAAAAAGGAATTCAAGGCGATGTAATTTTCAAGATCGACATCGATGAAACTGGGAGGATCGAAGGCAGCGAGCCGGTGCAAGGCGATACTCTGCTCGTGGCTGCGGGCAAAGATGCGCTGCAGACCTTCCATTTTCGCCCCTACCTGCTCGATGGAACCCCGATGAAGGTTGAGACACGACTGGGATTTCATTTCTCGGTCGAAAAAACTGCCGATGGCGTAAGGGGCCACGTGGAGTGCATGACCTCGATTCCCGCCCATTCGTGATTCGCGCATAGATAATCGGCTAGCAAGTTCACTCCGATTGCCCAACGACAACGAACCTCCTGGTTTTCTTGTCAGGCAGCAAAAATTCATACATCTGGAGAGAATCGTACGAAGTCTTGTGCTCTTCTTTGACGAGTTTGGCTTTTATAGTCGCCGAGCGAAGATTTCGCAGTTTACCGCCGTCTCCGAGGGTTAACGCGCGCTCAACTATAAGGCACTTTCGCTAAAATGGCGGGGGCAAATTGGCTTCGTTTTCCGCGCCCAACCAACGCTCGAAGCCGCCTCGTCCGCTATCGATGCGGGTTTCCTTGTTTCCGAATATGTGCAAATCTCACATTTTGTGACGAAAGTGCTGATTCGCAAGCGCTTGCGCATTTTGTTACACCGACGAGAGTTAACCAACTTAGAAACATAGCTTTAGGAAAGAACTCAACATCTGCGGGGTGGCTCCGGCGATCGATTACCGCCGACAAAAGCGAAGCGGTGTCCTTCGCATCCACATATTTTTCCACAGCCCTAAAAGTCGAAAACGTTGACTGAGGCCGTGAACGTCGTGGGAGTGACAGGAATGTTATGTATAGGGCCCGGAGGTGGCCCGAGCGAAGCCGAAACCCCATGTCCTGCGTATCAAGGAAAGCCACCGGACCAGCCGATCCGCAGGCGAGGAACCCTACTCCCCAGGCTCGTTATTCCCCTCAAGCATGTTGGCAAAGCGCGTGGAATTGTGCAAAAACGCGAGGTTAAACTTGCCGATCGGTCCATTTCGCTGCTTGGCGATAATGATCTCGGCGCGCCCCTTGAGGTCGGGGTCGTCCTGCTTATAAACCTCTTCGCGAAAGATGAACATCACCACGTCCGCATCCTGCTCAATCGATCCTGATTCACGCAGATCGGAGAGTTGCGGCCGATGATCGCCGCCTCGGCTCTCCGGGGCGCGGCTCAGCTGCGACAGCGCCACCACTGGAACCTGCAACTCCTTGGCGATCGCCTTCAGTCCGCGCGAGATCGAAGAAACTTCCTGCGTACGATTTTCAAAGCGCTTGCTGCCGCCCGACATCAGTTGCAGGTAATCGACCACCAGCAGATCGAGCCGCCCTTGCGATTGCTTTAGCCGCCGAGCCTTGGCCCGCATTTCGCTGAGCGAGATTCCCGGCGTGTCGTCGATAAAAATCGGAGCGTTCGAAAGTTCCTCCATGGCGCGGACGATCTTCTTCATATCGTCGCCCCAGAGCGATCCAGTGCGCATCTTGTGCGCATCGACAATCGCTCGCGAACATAGCAACCGCTGCAGCAAAGCCTCGCTCGACATTTCCAGCGAAAACACACCGACCACTTTGCCATCGTCGATGGCAGCGTTCTCCGCAATGTTCATCGCGAATGCCGTCTTGCCCATGGAGGGTCGCGCGGCCACAATGACCAGGTCCGATTTCTGGAATCCGCTGGTTTTCTCATCGAGCTCGGTGTAGTGCGTTGCCAGTCCGGTGATGCGTTGTCCGCGTTGCAGCAGCGCGTCAACCGACCCGAATGAATTGCGGACAATCTCCTTAATCCCCTGAAAGCCCTTTCCGATCCGCTTCTCGGAGAGCCCGAAAATCGCCGCCTCGGCGTCATTAAGAATCTCGTCAGCCGGATCAGCCTGTTCGCTGGCCTTGGCCATCGCCGTCTGAGCCACGCTGATTAGCCCGCGCAGAATCGACTTGTCGCGGACAATTCGAACGTAGTGCTCAATCGAAGGCCGGTCCGGCACGCCATCCAGCAGTCCGGAAATGTAGCCGACATCGCCGACCGCCTGCAGATCTCTCTTCTGATCGAGTTCTTCAACTAGCGTAATGATGTCGATGGGCCGTGAAGATTCAGCCAGATCCATCATGCGCGAGTAGATTCGGCGGTGCGAATCGATGGAAAAATCTTCCGGCCTAAGATGCTCAGCCGCATCGTTAAAGGCGTGATTGTCGAGTAACACCGCGCCCAGAATAGAGCGCTCGGCGTCAATATTCGACGGCATTCGTCCGATGCTGGTTTCGAGAGTCGCCACGATGTTGAGGTGAGTGCGTTGCATCGTAACCTTTTTGTGCCTGTGGACGTGAGTGGACGGTCGCAGCAAAACAGGCCGAAAATAGATTTCTTCGAGGCAGTATCGCACAAGGCGAATAAAAAGCAAATGTCTACCTGGGGAAAACATGCGCAAAGCGAAGCGCGGGTGGGAATTAGACTTCCCGGCGTTGCGCTCCATGCCAAATCGTGCCGATGACAACGCGTTTGCCCTGGACGCGATACAAGACGATGTAGGGTGACCGCCCGATGACTAACTCCCGAATCCCAGCCTCAGCCCCAACCCGCCCCAGGTATGGATGATTTCGCAGAGTCTCGACGAGAGCCACGATCCGGATAGCGAGGCGTTCGGCTGCTTGCGGCTTGTCTTGGGCTACGTAAGCGCGAATTTCACGCAGTCGGGTCCGCGCCAAAGCGGACCAGACAATTTCTACCGGCACAGCGACTCGTCATCGTGTTCTTTGCCGCAGACGCATTTCGGAACGGGCAACTCGTGCTCAGTGCCCCATGACAAGAGCCACGCTTTCATGTCCTCGTTCTTGATGTAGTGTCCCGAGCTGACCTGGCGGTCTGCCTGGCGAATTTCGGCCAGCATTCTCTCCTGATCGGAGACGTAAACTTCCACAGCGTCCGCGATCAGGAAATTCGAGCTGCGCCCCGACGCTTTCGCCAGCCGCGCTAGTCGTTTCTTGGTTTCCGGCTTGAGCCGAATGCTGAGGGTGGCACTGCGCGTGTTTGCCATGAACACACTTTAGCACAGCTTCGGACTACTGAGCCTCGAGGCCCACGACAAGCCTTTATTTCCGCACCGCTTTCTTCTCGGCGGCCTTTTTCTGCGCATCCACAGTCCACGGCGGCACAATGCCATTCACTCGCGCGTAAGCCACGATCTGACCCAGGTGCTCGTGCGCATCGCCGACCAGAATATAAACCACGTCTCCCTGGTTCGCTTGCGGACCCAGCTTCGGAACCAGCTTCGCAAAATCAGCGTTGCTCATCCCGTTGATCGTTTTCTTGGTGAACTCCCACGACTTTTCCAGCTCTTCGATGATTCGCGCTTTATCGGTCGTTGATTTTTCAAACGTCTTTCCGTCGAATCCCGCTGGCTTCTCGGCGCCCATCAGGCTGAGGATTCCATAACGCTCGCCGGCGACATGCAGAAAAACCTCCGCGAATGACCGCGCATCCGCCGATGGTCGCCAGTTGAACTTTTCGTCCGGAACGACTTTCGCGAGATCGACAAACTTTTTCTCGACTCCTTCCAGGTCCAGCAGCGCCTGCGCCTTCATGTCGTAACTCGGAGCCGTGTGGTCGGCAGCCGCCGAATTTTGCGCGGTCGCACGCATCGCGACTCCGCTCATGCCGACCAGAAACAACACCAACGCCAGATAAATTCCATTTAGCTTCATATTTGGATCCTCCGGATATCGGGTCGTTAGACGACGCGGGCAACAAATAGTCCTCCACTGTTCGACACTCGTTGTGATGCGCTCGAACCGCCGGAAGCAACGATGGTCCCAATCGCCAGAGAGGCTGGCTACACGCGCAATTCGACCACCGTAGCTCCGCCACCGCCCTCATTATTAGGAGGCTCCGTAACCGACTCCACGTGCGGATGCTTCTGCAGATATTGCCGCAGGGCCTTGCGCAGAATGCCCATACCGCTGCCATGGACGATGCGCACCCGCGGCATGCCCGCCAGAAAAGCGCGGTCGACAAATTTCTCGACCTCGCTGGTCGCCTCGTCCACGGTGCGGCCAATCACATTAATCTCCGTCGGAGTATTAAGTTGGCTGGTCTCTTTCTGCAGCGACACGCTGATACCTCGCGAGCGCGCGGCCTGTACCGGAGACTCAGCTGTCTGCGTCAGAACTTCGGCGATGTCATCGCGGCCGATGCGCATCTTCATCGACCCGATCTCGACGTCAAAATGATTCTCGCCCACTCTCTTCTTGACCACGGCGGCTCGTCCCATCGACTTGAGCTTAACCGTATCGCCTTCGGAGACATGCTTCACCAAACTGGGCTGCGCATTGGGATCGCCGCGATCCGCGCCCGTGGCATGCGCGACCACAGTGGCATCAAATTGCTCGCGGAATTCACGCCGCATTTTCGCGATGCGGCGTTCCGCATCTTTTGTTAATTTTTGCGCCGCCGCGCGATCCTGCAGCGCGTTCACGCTCTCGCGCGCATGGTATTCAAAATCACGAAACAGAGCATCCAGCTTTTTCTCCATCTCGCGAATCTTCGCCTGCTGTTCTTTGCGGCCCTCGGAAGCCAAATGCGATTTCTCGCGTTCCAGTTCCACTTCGCGGGCTTTCATCCGCGAGCGTTCACTCTCAAGCTCGCGCAGATCGGAGTGCAGCCGGTCCAAAAACCGTGCCACATCCTGCGTCTGCGAGCCCAAACGCGAGCGCGCTGAAGTGATGATGTCGGGATTCAGTCCCAGCCGCTGTGCAATATTGATACCCGCCGAAGCTCCCGGAACTCCAATCTTCAGTTCATAAGTCGGCTGCAAAGTGGCTTCGTCAAAGCCGACCGAAGCGTTGATCACTCCCGGCGTGTTCGCGCCGTAAACCTTCAGCGAGGTATGGTGCGTGGAGATCACGCTCATGCATCCGATCTTGCGGAAATGTTCGGCGATCGCAACCGCCAACGCCGCGCCCTCTTCGGGATCGGTAGCCGATCCCAGTTCGTCGAGCAGCACCAGCGAGTTCGCAGTGGCCGTGCGAGAAATGAAATCGATGTTAGTGACGTGAGCTGAAAACGTCGACAGATTCTGTTCAATCGATTGATAGTCCCCAATGTCGGCCAGAATCGAATCAAACACCGGCATGTCAGCGCGGTCAGCGGGAACGGGGACGCCGGACTGCGCCATCAAAGCCAGCAGACCCAAAGTTTTCAAAGTTACGGTCTTGCCGCCAGTGTTCGGCCCCGTGATCACAAGCTGGCGATGGTCGCCTTCCAGTTCAACACTGATCGGAACAATCTTTCCTTTCTTGATTTTCAAATTACGTTCCAGCAGCGGATGGCGAGCATGATGCAGCAGCAGCCGCGTCGAATTTCCGGCAGAAGTTCCAGCGGACGTTCCAGCAGACTTTCCAGCGGATGTTCCGGTAAGCGTCACGGCGACGCAGTTGTAGTCTTCCGCAAAGCGAGCCTTCGCGAATTGCAATTCCAGTTCAGCCAGCACCTCCGCCGCAGCCAGAATCGCCGGAGCGTTCTCGCCGATCTGCCGCGTCATCTCCAGCAGAATGCGATGGACCTCCGCCAGTTCTTCATCCATCAAGCGCACGAGTTCGTTGTTCTGCTCGATGGTTTCAAGCGGCTCGACAAAAACCGTTTGCCCGCTGGAACTGGCGCCGTGCACAACTCCCTGGACGCGGCGTTTCTGCTCGACCTTCACTGGAATCACGAAGCGCTCGCCGCGAATGGTGATGAGTTCGTCCTGCACCGTTCCGCCTTCGGCAAGTTTCCGCAGGTATCCGCGCAGCGATTCCTGAATCTGCCGCTTCTGCTTCTCGATTTCGCGGCGAATGCGGCTCAGCTCCGGCGAAGCGCGATCATCCAGCGTTCCATCGGGAAGAATCTTGTTGGCGAACACGCGCAGGAAAGCGGCGAAGTCCTGAATGCCGGCTGAAAGCGCATTCACCGCGCCCCAATCCGAACGCATCGCCGCCGGAGGTTGCCGCACAATCTCGCGCCACTCCGATGCCCGATCCGCGACCAGAACCACGTCGCGAATTTCGGTCGTTTCCAGTGCAGCCCCAGAGATGCGCGATTTCTCGATCAGCATCTGAACTTCGGGCAATCCCAGAAATTCAAATCGTCCGCCCACGCGCCGGTACTCGCGGATTTCCGTAGTGAGCTGCTGCTGATTTTCAATCCAGGCAGAATCCAGCGAAGGTGCAAGATCGGCAATGCGCCGCTGGCCCAACGGCGAAGACGCATAGCCCGCAAGCACTTCGCGCAGAGACTCGAATTCAAGCAGACGAGAACTGCTGCGCGAAACGGGATTAGGCACGGACGGCATCACTTTTGGTGGGCGCGCAGAGAGGGCGCGTTTTCATGTTACAACGCAGGAAACCAATGGCTCGGTAGAAAGGTGCCGAGATTGAATTCCAGCGGCCGGCGCAAGTGTTCGTATCAATGCTACCCCCTCCCCCTTTTTTCATACCATTAGAATCAATGGGTTAGAGCTATATACCGCATTCTAAAGGGCCGATTTCGTATATACCGCATTCATAAGGAGTTAGGGGGCTATTTTCCGCGATTCGGGGGACCGAAGTGCTCAAATTGTCGAAGAACGGGCGCAGGCCGGGCAAACTTTGTCTGCCATTGGATCTATTCTAAATGCGGGTACAAGGCCTCTTTCGTGGGGTGTACGAAGGTGGAGGAGGGTCTCCGGCTGGCGCCGCTATGCGGTTTTCTTCGAATTTGCGCTTCGCCGCTTTGCGGCACATCTTTGTGGGGTAAAGGCCGTCAGATTCGACCTAGCAGCAAAAGAATAACGACGATGACAAGAACGAGCCCCAGACCTCCGCTCGGCGCGTAGCCCCAGCTCTTACTATGGTTCCAGCGTGGGAGAACTCCGAGTAGCGCCATGATCAGGATTACTATCAAAATTGTACCAAGCATGTCTTGCTCCTTTTCGTCTAGGGATTTCCTCAGCCATGACGAAATTCATTTTGCTCGCGAGTTCTGCCAACTTCGCAGGGTCTTCTTCGCGAAGACATTTCGTCGCGAGTTCTTTCCAACGTGTTAGGTTTTCCGACATAAGATCCAGGTACCCCCGCGTTGAACCCAGTTCACGAATGGGCCATCATAGCCGCAGAATTTAAGGGCGGTCTGTTCAATAGTGACCACCTTCTACCGAGCCGACGTCACTCCTCTGCGGATTGGCCCCCATGTCACCGAAGCTTAGAGCCCGAGCCCTTGAGTGTTCAATACAGGGAATCTGGTAGCCCGCTAGCTCAATGGCTTTTCGGAAGGTTCGCCCCAGACGGAATGGGGTCTAGGCTGATGACCGCCCCAGACGATCCAGCGCACCGTCGCAACTGCGAGCAGCGCGATCAAGACCCAGCACAAAATATTCGTTAGTGTGTGATGCCGAGTTTTCATTGCGGAATTGTACTTGAACGGGTTTCGGAGATAACCGTGGCAAAATCCCGATTTCACCAATTGAGGCCAGCGATTCTCAATTAGTTTAATCGCCGCTAATAAAAATTGTGTATCCTTTACAAGGTATTGCCGTGGGGCGCTCATGCCATGAAAGCTGCATTTCTGAATCGACCGAGTGCGTTTATTCCAGTCGTGATGTCGGCTACCGCTTTGGCCATCGTGCTTGGTTATGCTGTTATGTTCGGCGTTGCGCCTCAGGCTGACGAGGGAATCGCCGCCCACATGTGGCAAATACTGATGGTGGGACAGGTTCCGATCGTCGCCTTCTACGCCATCAAGTGGCTTCCGACCCAGCACAAGCAAGCCTTGCTCGTTCTTGCCGTGCAACTCAGCGCCGTACTGGCTGCAATACTACCTGTTTGGTGGTTTCGCTGGTGACTACATCTTTTGAAAACATCTAACTGTTGAAGCATCGCGCCCACACTCATCACATCTCAATGAGTGAAAACGCCTGACGACGTGGTCGCCATCTGATCGCCCGCTTTTGATCCTCCGTCGGGAATCTGCATAGGCAGCTCGACCGTCTGAAGAGTCTACAGTTTCGCGCCTTTGTTCGCGGATGGAGTTTGGCGGAATGGAATCGGTGATTCAAGTAGACGAGAATTGAACCCTGGTGGGACTTTCCGCACGGCGCAGGCTTCCCTCTAACCTGTTCATTTTAAAATTGGTCGGGACGGCGAGATTTGAACTCGCGACCCCTTGCACCCCAAGCAAGTGCGCTACCAGGCTGCGCTACGTCCCGACGGGATTCGCTGCCGAGAGGCAGCGTGGGGGTTGACTATCAGATTCTACACGAGTCGGTGGGCGCGGGCGAGAGACTGCAGATCCCTCGCTTTGCTCGGGATGACAATGCTGAGTGGGGTGACGAGGTCGGTGGGATGACGAGAACTTCAGGCGAAGACGAGAAGCAAATGAATGGGTAGACATGCGCGGGCTCATCGTGCGCGAGTCGCTGTCGGGATTCTTTGTCACAAACGACGGGTGATCAACGTCACTTCGCGGGAATTCTTTTCGCGGCAAGATGGTCGCTTGGCCATCCTAGTCACCGGCGGAGCGGGTTACATTGGCAGTCATGCGGCGCGGGCATTGCGACGTTCTGGCTTTGAGGTGCTGATCTACGACAATCTCTCGACGGGCTCGCGGCGCCTGGCAGAGGGCTTTGAGTTGGTTGAGGGCGACATCGGCGATCGCGGCAAGCTGAGCCGGGTGCTTACGCGCGTGGATGCGGTGATGCACTTTGCCGCTCACGCTTATGTCGGAGAATCGGTCGCGAACCCGCGCAAATATTTCCAGAATAATGTTGAGGCGGCGCTTAGCCTGCTGAACTCTACGATAGACGCGGGGATTCGACATTTCGTGTTTTCCTCCAGCTGCGCCGTGTATGGCATCCCCGATCGGATTCCGATCACCGAACAGACGCCACGCGAGCCGGTGAATCCCTATGGGGCGTCGAAACTCTTTTTTGAGAACGCGCTGGAGGCTTACGGGCGCGCTTATGGATTGCGATCCGTGAGGTTGCGTTATTTCAACGCCGCGGGGGCCGACGAAAGCGGCGAGATTGGCGAGATGCACGACCCGGAAACTCACCTTATTCCCCTGGCGCTCGCAGCCTCGGCGGCAAACGGGCCGGAATTGCAAGTCTTCGGATCAGACTATGCAACTCCAGATGGAACTTGTATCCGCGACTACATCCACGTGAATGATCTGGCCGATGCCCACGTGAGGGCACTGCAATATCTCGAAGTTGGAGGTGAGCGCGGTGCCGGTCAACCCAGCAGCTATGACAAGAGCGGCAACTCGGTGGCTTTGAATCTGGGGACGGGCTGCGGACACTCCGTTCTCGAAATTGTGAAGGCGGTGGAAAGGATCACAGGCCGCGCGGTTCCTCGCCGTTTCACATCACGGCGTGCCGGCGATCCGCCGATTCTGGTGGCCGATCCGGGGAAAGCGCAAAGCGTTCTGGGATGGACGGCGCGGCGCGATCTCAGCGACATCGTGGCGAGCGCGTGGTCCTGGGTGCAGAAATGCGCGCAACAGGCTGCAGCGGCCTGAGGCTGACTTCGCAGAAGTTGACTTCGCCATCGTGGCGCCTCGTGTAGCGAGGGACTTTTTCGTCCACTGTCTTGGGTTCATAATCTTGACATGGCTCTCGTGGTTTTCCTCCGTGGGGTCAATGTTGGCGGACACAGAACTTTTCGCCCGAGCTTGCTGGCGCAAGAATTGAGCGAGTACGACGTGGTGAATGTGGGTGCTGCGGGGACGTTCGTTGTCCGTAAGCCTGGGTCTCGAGCGAAGTTCCGCACGGCATTACTCGGGGCGCTGCCTTTCGACGCGCAGGTCGTGCTGTGCGATGGCCGCGATCTGCTTCGTCTGGAAAACGAGAATCCGTTTGCGGATCAGCCGTCGGCTCCCGATGTTGTCCGGTTCGTGAGTATCCTGTCGAAAGCCGGGGGTGTCCGGGCGCCGCTTCCCGTCAGTTTTCCATCCAGCGGGCAGTGGCTGGTGCGAGTGATGGCATCGCAAGGACAATTCGTGTTTGGCATGTACCGTCGCCATATGAAGACGATCGGCTACCTGGGCCGGATCGACAAGCTGTTTGGCGTTCCGGCGACGACGCGGAATTGGAACACGATTCTCGCGATCCTGCGAATTTTGAAAGCGAAGAATCGGCCATTGCCGGATCGGTGATCAGCGGCATGCAAAAGTGTGATCGTCCAATGCCGCTTGCAGTAAGGCTTTTGGCTTGATTTCAACCACCTTGTCGGGTAGCTTACCCACACCGGTGCCGACGCAAGTATCGGGCGTCGTTCGAATTCACCTTCATCTTCGTCTATCACAAGGGGGTTGTAATGCTGCATGCTGTCCGTTCTACTTCTGCGTTGGTAAAGCGCGCGCCTGGTTTCGTTTTGGTTCTTGCGGCGATTTTCGTGTTTCTTGCCAGTCTGTCGCAGCCGTCCGAGTCGCAAACTTATAAGGTCATTCATACCTTTACAGCGCAAGGCTCAGATGGCGCGACTCCTTTCGGAGGTCCGGTCTTAGACCGGCTGGGGAATCTTTATGGAAGCACGTATACGGGTGGGCTCTACGGTGCCGGAAGCGTCTACGAGCTCTCGCCTCATGGCACTGGCTGGAAATATACGTCCCTTTACAGCTTTACGGGCGAAGCGGATGGAGACGGCCCCGCATTTGGTGCGCTGGCGCGCCATAACGGCGCGTTGTATGGAACCACGGAAGGCGGTGGATATTTCGGCGTTGCGTTTAAAGTCGGTCCCTGCAAAAAGACTTGCCCGGAGAAAGTCAGGCACTCGTTCGGCCAGGGAACAGACGGCCAGGAACCCATAGGTGGCGTGGTCTTCGACGACGCAGGCAATTTCTATGGAACGACCCTCTTAGGGGGAGCCTCTGGCAATGGCACGGTCTACGAAATCACGCCTGCCGGAGTGGAGAGCGTGATCTACAGCTTTACCGGAGGGAGCGATGCTGTGAATCCTGCGGCAGGCGTGACCCTGGACGCAAAAGGCAATCTTTACGGCACCACTTCTTTTGGCGGCGCGAACGGCGTGGGCGCAGTGTATGAACTGTCCCCATCAGCTTCCGGTTGGACCGAGGCCGTTCTCTACAATTTCCAGGGACTGGATGACGGCCAAAATCCGGTCGGCGGGGTGATCGTGGACAAGGCCGGCAACATATACGGCGGTACGTTTGACGGCGGCGTGAATGGCGGCGGCACGGTGTACGAACTCTCACCCTCGGGCGGAGGTTGGACGTTTTCCACTCTTTACAGTTTCGTCGGCGGCTATGGCGGACCTTATAACAAACTCGCCATCGACACCAAGGGGAATCTGTACGGCGCAACCGAGGGTGAGGGCGCAAAAGGTTATGGCCTGGTGTTCAAGCTAACTCCGGCGAATGGCAACTGGGAATTTACCGATCTCTACGACTTCCCCAACGGCAACAAAGGCGGCCAACCTTATGGCGGCGTGGCGGTCGATAAGCAAGGAAACATATTTGGCACAACGAACCTCGGGGGTAAGGACAACCAGGGCGTTATATTCGAGATCACGCCGTAAGAACCCCCGACACGCCGCCGCCCGCACTCGTTCGCTTGCGGTTTTGTCCCTACCAAATGTATCGTCGTTGGATCGCGTGAGTTGGATCGAACCGGTAGCGGAGGGCGGCTGTGCCATCGACTTTGCTTTGCCCACATTGTGGAAGTGACAGGGTCTTTCCATCTCATGCTCGCAGCATCTCCGACACGCTTGTGTTCCTGCTGCTGCTTCGCCGCGTAAGGTGCCACGCATGCATGAGGCGCTTCTTTGCCTCGTCGTGGTTCCGAACGAATCCCCGTGGCACCGAGGCAATTCCGTTGAAACCTCGTGGGATCAGCCGTCCGCCTGATGACAACCGGAAATCGGCTTAGGTTGAACGGTTCGAGCTCTCCTATTGCAGACCGTTCTGGGTAAACTTATACGCCGTGTTTGCTCCTTCGGCAGCCAGGTAAATGCTTGAGGCCTCGGCATCGCTGCTGTAGTTATCCGCGACAATCCCGCTCGGGCCGCCGGCAAGAGTCACGAAGAGCGGTGTGGTATTTATATCCGTGATCTCCGCGAGGCAACCATTGGCGGTGCCCGCTCCGGTGCAGTCCTGCGTGAGTCCGAAGAAGAAATAATCGGTGCCGGGCGGTAATCCAACGTTGGGATTGAAGAACTCCGTCCAGCCCGTACAGCGGGCATTGATGGAGGGAATGAGTTGTGACGAAGACAAGAACGGAGTGTTCATGGTGCGGCCGCTGAAACCGAAGGAGTATTGCCAGGGCGACATATCACTGGTCCCAGTTCCGCAGAGACGTATCACTCCGGTGGATGGATCGTTATAGTAATCGTTGCTGAAAGCTGGTTCATATAAGTGGAGCGCGATGCCGCCCCCGCCACTCGAGCCCATACCGATTTGTCCGATCGCCAACGGCAGGAAGGTCTGCGTGTCGATTTCAGCAAGAACGGCCGAAGTTCCATTATTTGGACTAACCACAAAGCTGGTTCCGTTCGTGACGTCAACCACCGGCGGCGCTGCGATGCCGGAAGTCGTGCCCCCGCTTCCGATTGGCAGGGGGCCAATCAGAGTGCCTGTCCCAACCGCGATCTCAAAGAGATCCCCGTTTTGACTACCCACCACCAACCGTCCCAGAGTCGAATCCAGGACCGGAGGGCTGAGGTGCTTGCCGGCGCTGACTGTGATCGGCCATGGGCTGCCGGCCAGCGTGGGCGTGCCATGAAAGACGCCGGTAATCTTGTACATGATGCCCGTATCGTCCCCCACGTAGACGGTATCGGCATCGAAATCGATCCACGGGGCCGAGGTGGTGGTGTTGGCGATGTTAGTGAGCGTCAAGGAAGTCATCGCCGTGGGCACTACGGCCGTAGAAATGCCTCCTTGACCAGTAGCCCAGGTCAAGACATGGAAGATGGAAAAAGGAGTGGTCCCCGTGCCACTCTCCACGAAACCAATTTTGGTTCCATCCTCTGACAGGATGGGGGAAGTCACGATTTTTCCGGTGGTAGGTTGGCTGCTGATGTTGTAGCCGAACATCACGTTCGGAGTCGTTCCTGAACAAAACCCGTTACCAAGGCCATTGACGTAGAGATTATTGAAGCCCACGACATTCGCTTGACCGTTGGTGGTGCCAGGTATCGACAGCCCGTAGACAACGAAGTCGTTCACACAATCGGGCGGAGAGGCCGGATTGAACGAGTATTTCGCTGGGAATACGTGCGGACCGAGACGGGCCGCCACCAGTGACACGTTCCAGTCACGGCGCGGTCCCAATCCTTTTTTGGAGATGGAGATCGGATCTCGCGGAGACGCGGGCGAGAACTCGGAGAACGGGGCGAGTGCCTGCTCCAGTCCCTGGAGGACGTTCCACTCCTGCGACCAGCGCTGCATGGCTTGATGGAGAACACGCGGCTCCCGGTTCATCACTTCGGGGTGCGCGGCCAGAGCGTCGCGGCTAAAAACGATTTGGTGCTGGGACCAATCCTGCGGAAACCCGGTGTGGCGGGCAGGGGTAGCTTGCTGAGCGCATAAAATCGGGGCAAGCGCGAAGAGCACTACACAAAGAAAAGCAGCAGCACAACAACTATGTTTTGGGCTCACTGATTACCTCCGCGGTCTATTGATCGCCGCGTGGATTTATTGCTGGTATTAATTGACGATATTGTAGTCGCTTTTGGTGGCGGCGGAACAAGAGAAATCAACCCCTTTCGAATGGTGCCAGTCCCCTCAGCCGCACCAGAAGAGGGCTGCGAGCACCTTGCCGCCGGCGGGAAGAATCCTTTACTATGGGCCGCCGTCGGCTACGGTTCAAATGGACAGAAGAACATTCTTAAGGCAATCGGGAATGGCGGCCCTGAGTCCGGCGTGGGCACGTCCGTTGTGGGCACGCGGGCTTTGGGGATCCGGAAACGATCCTGTGCGCGATGCAGCAACCGCCGGGTTTCGACGGCGGCGTCCGTCGGATGCGAACTGGCCTTCACCGACGGCGTGGAAGCGCCTGCATGACGAGGTCGACGGAAATTTGATTCCGGTGGAGTTTCCGATCGAGGCTTGCGTCAAAGACGCAGCCAGCGCGGCGTGCCAAAATCTCTTCAACAACATTCACAATCCTTATTATGTCGGCGACCAGCCTGGCTTGACGCAAACCCTGGGATGGGTAGACGCGTGGGTGAGCAAACCCAGCGTATACGCGGTCGCGGCCCGCAGCGCCGATCACATCGCCGCTGCGGTGAACTTCGCCCGGGAAAATGATTTGCGGCTGGTGGTGAAGGGCGGGGGACACAGCTATCAAGGCACCTCGAATGCCGAGGATTCACTGCTGGTGTGGACACGGCACATGCACGACATCACCGTGCACGAAACATTCGTTCCACAAGGATGCGCGGGCGGCCATGCGCCACAACGCGCGGTGACGCTTGGCTCCGGTGCGATTTGGATGCAGGCGTACGACGCGGTGACGACGAAGAGCGGCGGATATGTGCAAGGTGGCGGATGCACCACGGTGGGTGTGGCGGGACTGATTCAGAGCGGCGGCTTTGGCAGTTTTTCAAAGCACTATGGAACCGCGGCGGCCGGATTGCTGGAGGCAGAAGTGGTCACCGCGGACGGCAAAGTGCGTATCGCGAACGCGTGCACGAATCCGGACTTGTTTTGGGCGCTTAAGGGCGGAGGAGGAGGAACATTCGGCGCGATCAGCAAGGTAACGCTGCGGTTGCGGGAGTTGCCCGAATTTTGGGGAGCGGCGATTCTTTCGGTAAGGGCAGCGTCCGATGACGCCTTTCGTCGTTTACTGCGCTACTTCGTCGGCTTCTACCGGGAAAATCTGTTCAACGATCATTGGGGCGAGCAAGCGCACATTGGAGGGGACAATACGCTCGGCGTCGTGATGGTGTGCCACGATCTGAATACCCAGGAAGTGAAAAAAATATGGCAGCCCTTCCTGGATTGGGTGGCACGCTCGCCCGGTGTTTACACCATCGATGGAAAGACGATTTTGGGCAGCATGCCCGCCCGGCATTGGTGGGACGTGGAGTGGAGGAAGCAGAACCATCAGGATGTTTTTAATTTCGACCAGCGGCCGGGAGCGAGTTCGAATAACGCGTGGTGGAAGGGCGACTCGGGGCAAGTGGCCTGGTTCCTGTACGGATATGAATCGCTCTGGATGCCGGCGTCGCTGCTCGAAGATGATTCGCAGGTACGGCTCGCGCAGGCGCTTTTTGCAGGTTCGCGCCACATGGATATCGAACTGCATTTCAACAAAGGGCTGGCGGGAGGGCCGCGCGAAGCCATCGAAGCGGTACGCGATACGGCGATGAATCCGGCGGTGCTGAATGCGTTTGCCCTAGCCATTGTGGGAGACGCAGGCGGTGGATATCCCGGCGTACACGGGCATGAGCCGGATGTTGCGGCGGGGCGAAAATCCCGGGAAGCGACGCACGACTGCGTAAATGAATTGCGCGCGATCGTTCCGAATGGCGGCGCGTACGTTTCGGAGAGCAATTTCTTCCAGGAGGATTGGCAGCACGCCTACTGGGGAAGCAATTACGCGCGCCTGACCGAAGTGAAAAAGAAATACGACCCGACAGGATTATTTTTTGCGCATAACGGTGTGGGCTCCGAGGAGTGGAGCGAGAACGGATTCGCCAGGACAGCTGGCAGTTGATGGCGATAGCCGGGCAGCGGAGGGAGGGTCCGCCCCGCACGAGCTAGCCGTGTTCGACGCGCGCTTTTATGTCCGAGTAAGCCGCCTCGATCAGGGCGTTTAGTGCCGCGTCGTTTGTGGGCGTTCCCGGTTTCAGCTTCACATGGCGCATGAACTTGCCAGTGCCTTGCAACAAGTGATCCGGATCGGGTAGCGCGGCGCCTTGAAAGAACCCCACGTTTACGTGCGAGGTGAATACATTGACGTAGCCGAAGGGCGCATCCCCCAAACAGGCCACCGGACAGCCGTCATGCAGAAGCTCGCGGACTTCGTCCCCGCATTTTCGCATCACCTCAAACCATCGATGCGCCATGGTTCCCAGTTCCGCGTCGTGGTCGTTCTTCTGCCTCTGCATCTTCGAATTCAGCCAGGCATCAATGGCCGGATCCCGCTCGAGGGCGCCATTGAATCTCAACAAATGTGTTCGCAGCAAATCCTTTCTTATCATCTCCGATCTCATCGTCGCGTCCGGCTGCCTTCTACTCGCTGTCTTCTATATCAGTGCCTGCTATATCAGTGCTTGCCGAATTCGCTCCCAGGTCACGTCCAGGGTCTCGGGGAGCACTCGCGTTTCCCCAACCACGCTGAGGAAATTCGCATCCGCTACCCAGCGCGGCAAGACGTGCATATGGATGTGTCCGGCTACGCCAGCTCCCGCGGCTCTTCCTATATTCATACCGATATTGATGCCGTCGGGATTATAGAGAGACCGCAGAACTGTCTCCATCCGCTGCGTGAGGTCCATCATCTCGTGAGCGGCATCTGCGCGGAGCTTATCCAGTTGGTTCAGGTGCGCGTAAGGAACGACCATGACATGGCCGTTCGTATAAGGAAAGGTGTTGAGAATTACGTAACAGTGCTGTCCCCGGTGGACAATGCGGGCTTCCTGGTCACTCTGCTTCGGGGCATCACAGAATATGCAGCCCGATTCGTTTCCCTTTTCCTTGACGGCGCCAGTAACGTAGGCGTAGCGCCACGGAGTCCAGAGATAATCCATGGGGGGAGGGTAGCAGAAAACCGCTTTGAGCTTCGATCTGGGGTTCGAGTATGGCCTTCGAACCGAGGTTCGAGTATGAGCTTAGGGTAAGGTCGAAGCGTCCTTTATGACCCTTCGGTAAATAATTGGGTCATTGTCCGGAATCGCGTTTGACACTGTTCCGAAGCGGTTGCTATAGTCGAAGAGTCCCTATTGGACGCGGTTTCGAACCAGCTGGAATTGTCCTAGGGTCGTCCGCCAGGTCGGCCTCAACGCAACCTAAAGAACACACCAGCAGTCCGCCAGGCCACGTCCCGCAAGTCGCGCCAGAATGCGCGTCGACATCGAGGCTATGAATTTGTTCGACGACAGCACCGCCCGCAATCTTGAATCCAGTCTTGAAACCATGACACCTACACACGACACTCACACCGGCGGCTCGGCCGTAATAGACGCTCCCGAGCAGGCACAACCCTCTCCCGTGGAAGCACTGACTTCCGCCCCCGCATCGCACGAAACCGAAGCGCATAGGCATGATTCGGATAAGCATGACGATTCGCATCAGAACGAGTCGCCTGCCGGCGAATCCCACGGCATCGCTGCGCACGACGCTGCCGATCACGCAACCTCTGATAGTGCCGCGGCCAGCGACGATTTCGCCGCCGCCTTGCACAACTTTGAGAACCAGACCGAGGAAGCCGTCAGCGATGACCACGTGATCAAAGGCACGGTCATCAAGCTGACCGCGACCCACGTGGTCGTCGACATCGGCGCGAAGTCGGAGGGTATGGCTCCGATTGCTGAGATTCTCGATCACGAGGGCAACCCGAAGTTCAAGCCCGGCGACGAGATCGACGTGATGCGCGACAAGGGCGAGACCGAAGAGGGATACATCAACCTCTCGCACCTGAAAGCTCAGCGTCTGCGTTCATGGGATGAAATCGAGCGCGCTTATAACGAGAAGAAGCCGATCAAAGGCATTGTCGTCGAGCGCATCAAAGGTGGACTGACCATCGACATTCAGGGCGCACGCGCCTTCCTGCCCGGTTCGCAGGTGGACCTCCGTCCCATCCGCAATCTGGATGGCATGAAGGGCCAGACCATGGAAGTCGCCATCATCAAGCTCAATAAGAAGCGCGGCAACATCGTCGTTTCGCGTAAGCAGCTTCTGGAAGAAGAGCAGACGGAAAAGCGCGACAAGACACTCGAGCATCTGGAAGAAGGCAGCATCCTTACTGGCATCGTCAAGAATCTCACCGAGTATGGCGCGTTCGTTGACATGGGCGGCATCGATGGCTTGCTGCACATCACGGATATGTCGTGGGGACGGCTCACGCACCCGCGCGATCTGGTCAACGTCGGCGATCAGATTCAGGTAAAGGTTCTGAAGTACGACAAAGAGAAGAAACGCGTCTCGCTCGGATTTAAGCAGCTCACACCCGATCCGTGGCTCGATGCGGAGCATCGTTATCCGGTCGGCGCTCACGTCCACGGACGCGTGATCAGCGTTACCGATTACGGAGCATTCGTCGAACTCGAACAGGGTATTGAAGGCCTGGTCCATGTAAGCGAAATGACCTGGTCGAAGCGGATGAAGCATCCGTCAAAACTAGTCAACGTGAACGACCTGGTGGATTGCGTGGTGATCAGCGTGAATCCGACGGAGCGCAGAATTTCGCTGGGCATGCGGCAACTCGCGTCCAATCCCTGGGATACGCTACACGACAAGTATCCGGTGGGAGCGACCGTCGAAGGGCGCGTTCGCAACCTCACTGAGTTCGGCGCCTTCATCGAAATCGAAGATGGCATCGACGGCCTCGTGCACGTCAGCAATTTGAGCTGGACAACGCGCGTAAAGCATCCTTCAGAAGTCTTGAAAAAGGGCGACAAGGTCAAGGCCGTTATTTTGGCCATTGAACCGGACAAACGCCGCCTTTCGCTGGGCATCAAGCAGATGCAGCCCGATGTTTGGGATTCATTCTTCGCGCAGCATCGTGTCGGCGATATCGTGCACGGCAAGATTTTGCGTGTGGCCAACTTCGGCGCGTTTGTTGAGATTGCCGAAGGCATCGAAGGTTTGTGCCACAACTCCGAAGCCGTCGATGGCAACGGTCAGCCGATGCACCTGGAGCCGGGCGCCGAGTTCGACTTCAAGATCATCAAGATGAATCAGGAAGAGAAAAAAGTCGGCCTCAGCATCCGGGCAGTCGGCGAAGAAGCCTCGCGCCAGGAAGTTGAATCCTACAAGCAACCGTCATCTTCATCGTCGAAGAGCACCACCATCGGCGATCTGATTTCGTGGAAGCGCGCGGGCGGGGACAGCAATTAGGTCCTGCGTACACCAAAACCTGAGAAGCCACCGGAAACGGTGGCTTTTTTCATAGCGGCTTAATTGATCTTCTGCAAATACTGATAGCTCACCTTCAGGCTCTCCAGGGCCGGAAGGTCGCCGGAATCGCGCTCTACGAAAAAGTGCTTCACGCCATTTTTCTCCGCCGCCGCTAGAATTTCCGGCCAGTGGATGGTTCCGGCTCCAACTTCTGTAAAGTGTTCCGCCGCAGCGTCCTTTATCTGGTTCGTGGGGAACCCGGACTCACGGTCCTTCAGGTGAAGCAACTTGATGCGGTCTCCGTACCGTTGAAACATCTGGAGCGGATCGCCGCCGGCCTGCGCAATCCAGTAACAATCCATTTCGATGCAAACCAGCTTCGGATCGCAGCGCTGCATCATGGTTTCGTAGCCGGTTGTATCTCCAAAGCGGCGAAACTCGTAGTTGTGATTGTGAAATCCAAACTGCATTCCTGCTTGCTTAATCTTCTCGCCCCAAAGGTTGAACTGATCGGCCGCTCGCTTGTAACCATCTAACGTCGACCACATACTCTTGGGCAGGATCGGACAAATCACATATTCCACGCCCAGCGTTTTCGCATAGTCGATCTTCCCCTCAAGGCCGTCGTAATTGAAGTGTCCGCTCGGAACCGTGAGCCCGTGTTCGGTGATCATTTGCCGAAGGTCCGCCGCTGGATGCTTGTAAACATCCCAATAGGTTTCAACTTCGGTGTAACCGATCTTGCGCACGGCCTCAAGAACGGAGGAGAGATGGTGCTTTGCGTCGTTACGCACGGTGTACAGCTGCACGCCGAGCGGGCGCGCCGGCTCGCCGAACATTTTTGTGGCGGCCAGCTTCGTAGCGGCCAGCCCCACGGCAGCCGCAATCGAACCCTGAAGAAATTCGCGACGGTCGAGTATGGGACGATTCGAGTCAGACATGAGTCAACGCTCCGTGAAAAATCACGGGCCAATTGTAATGGAGAGAAACCGTGCGGCGTGATGCAGGACTACCAACTACTTGCTTTCTTTTTCTTTGCTGTCGACTTTCAAGTCGATGTAGACCGCCTGGCGATTGTCGAATTGGCTGACTGTCTTCGTATGACTCTTGCGATTGTTGAACTGCGCGTAGACCTCGTAGTCGATGTTCGGTTGGAGGGCCGGAAATCGGTACGTTCCGTCGGGTCCCACAATGTAGGTCTTTACCGAGCGAGTGTGAGTGTTGGTCAGGTAGACGACCGCGTCCTTCAATGGATTATCGCCGTTGTCGAGCACCTTGCCTGAGAGAAGGCGCGTTTTATCCTGCGGCTTCGAATCTCGTCCAAACAACTGCGCCGCAAAGGCCGAGTTCGGGGTGGTCGTCAGTACGACGGCAGCCGATAACAGGAGCAGCGACGAACCCGTGATGACCAACTTCTTGACGACCGCGTTCTTCATTGAGTATTCCCCGCCGCCAATTCAATCACCATCCAGCGGTCACTCCCAGTCTAAATGAAGACCGATGTCGGAACGCTCGTCGCTATCAATATGCACAGTTACCTCGGCGCCCGGTTTCAGCTTCGCGCCCGTAGATAACTTGTAGCCCTTGGTGTCGGCCCAGACAATAAAGTCCGCCTTGCCGACCGGAACTCGCTGGGCAAATTCGCCCATATGGTTGGAATACAGCTCCCAGCGAACTTTCTTCTCGTCCGCCCGCCGGATTTTCACCTTCACTCCGTAAAGAGGTCGCCCGTCGGGATCCCACACCGTGCCGAAAATTAATGCGTAGGGAGGGGGTGGTTTCTCGCCGCCACTGCCCCGCTCGCTCAGAGCCGCCAACAGCGCGGCGAAAACAGATGCCAGCAAGATCGCGGAGCATGCCGTTGCCGCCACTCGCCGGAATGCGCGGGTTTGCGCGGAATTCTTCAGAACCTAGTCCTCGTCACCTAGTCCTCGTCCTCATCTTCTTCGTCGTCGTCTTCTTCCTCGTCCTCGTCTTCTTCTTCCTCGTCTTCGCCGACTTTTTTAAGTTCGACCGGACTCACTGTGATGACCTCGAAGTCAGCGCCGCACTCCGGGCAGGAGACGACCGCGCCTTCATCGACCTCGTCTTCATCGATGTCGAGGTCCGTCTCGCAATCGGGACAGTACACCATGTTTTCCTCCACTTTCAGGGTACCCTGTTATATTTAGTTTCTTCGAGAGGAAAAGGTCAAGTGGCTAGCCAAGAAAATTCAGCCGTTTCCCGTTTTGCCAATGGTTTTGCCAGTGACGGTCGCGCAAATGGCCGGGCCCTCGCGGCCGTAGCCTTGATGCTCGCGATTTGTGCGGGCCCGTGCGCCGCCCAAGAAAAGCCACGGGAAGCGCCCCAGGAGCCCCCACGGCTGGCTGCCGACCACCACACCGACCGCCAGATCGCAGACGCGATTCGCGACGTGTCCGCCGACCACATCAAGCAGACCATCGAAAAACTGGTAAGTTTCAACAATCGCTCTACGATTTCCGCTCAGGATGACGAATCCATCAAGGCGGGCAAAGGAATTGGCGCGGCCCGCGAGTGGATCAAAGGCGAATTCGAACGATACTCGAAAGAATGCGGCGGATGTCTGGAAGTGAAGACCGATAGTTTCACCGAGCAGCCCGCCGATCGCATTCCGAAGCCAACAGTGATCACCAATGTTTATGCGGTGTTGCGCGGGCCTGATCCGCAGCAAGCTAGCCGCATCGTGCTAGTCACCGGACACTACGATTCGCGCAACAGCGATACGTTCAATGTGACCGATCCAGCGCCCGGTGCAAACGACGATGCCAGCGGCACGGCCGTGAGCCTGGAGTGCGCCCGCGTTTTGAGTAAAGCGGCGTCGAGCGGCAAAATCAAACTTCCGGCGACCATTATTTTTCTGACCGTGGCTGGCGAAGAGCAGGGCCTTAACGGCAGCAAGCACTTCGCACAGATGGCGAAGCAGGAAGCGTGGAAAATTGAAGCCGTCCTGAACAACGATATTGTGGGAGGTAACCTCGGTCCCGGTCAGGACGCGAGCCTAGTTCGGGTGTTTTCTGAAGGGCTGCCCGTGGCCGCGACCGACGCTGAAATCAAGCGCATTCGCAGCTTAGGCGGAGAAAGCGATTCGCCTTCACGCGAACTCGCACGCTACATCGCCGACGTCGGCCGATCTTACGATGCTGGCGTTAAGCCGCTGCTGATCTTCCGTCTCGACCGCTTTCTGCGCGGCGGCGATCATTATTCATTCAATAAAGAGGGCTTCACGGCCGTCCGTTTCACCGAATTTCGCGAAGACTTCAACCGCCAGCATCAGACTCCCCGCACTGAACATGGCGTCGACTATGGCGACCTGGCCAAGCATGTGGACTTCGATTACGTGTCGCATGTCGCGCGGCTGAACGCCGCGACCCTCGCCTCTTTGGCCTCCGCCCCTGCGCCGCCTTCCAACGTAAAAATGGAGACCAAGAACCTCGATAACGACACGACTCTGAGCTGGGATCCTTCCGTGGGAGCTGCGAGCTATGAAGTGGTATGGCGCGCGACAAATGCCGCCGATTGGGAGTACGTCCAACCGATTAGTACCGGTACGCGTGCAACCCTGCAGGTTTCGAAGGATAATGTGATATTCGGTGTACGCGCGGTGGATGCAGCGGGACATCGCAGCCTGCCGGTTGTACCCGACCCGGGAAAATAGATCCAGCGTCAGAGAAGACGACAGACTTCACGACAAAGTTCACGACTGATTTACCAGGAAAGAGATCACCGACAAAGTGAGCCGCGGACAAACCATCTCGTTCAGCTTCCCGCCGTTTGCCGGATGGGTGAAGCGCATCATCATCGCCTGCACGGCGATTTATCTATTCCAGGCGGTGATGAAGGTCTTCGCACCCTACGTGTTCCTTTTTGTGCAGGAGGAACTCGGGCTGATTCCCTCCGCCGTCATGCACGGCAGAGTATGGCAAGTGGTCACGTATTCGTTGCTGCACCAGACCTTCGGCCACCTCTTTTTCAACATGCTCACCCTGTGGTTTATCGGCGCTTACCTGGAGGGCGACTGGGGTCATCGCCGGTTTATCGAGTGCTACATTTTTTGCGTGGCTGGTGCGGCGCTGGTAACCATTGCCGTCGCTTACACCCATTTTCTCGGAGCAAATCCGCGAACTCTGACTATGGGCGCGTCGGGTGGCATCTTCGGCCTGCTGATGGCCTTCGGCATTCTTTACGCGGACCAGGAAATGTATCTCTTCCCGCTTCCCTTCAGGATCAAAGCGAAGTATCTGGTTGGCATTTGGGTGGTGGTGGCGATTATCGCAGTGTTTGAGCCAGCGCAAGGCGGAGTGGCGGTCTTCGCACATCTTGGCGGACTGCTGTTCGGCTTCCTCTGGGTGAAATTGATGCCGCGTCGTGGCGTCGGCCGCGCAGCCTCCGAGTTCTATTTCAGCCTGCGCAATTCCTATTACCGCTGGAAGCGCCGCCGCGCGGGCAGAAAATTCGAAGTCTACATGAGAGATCACGACCGCAAAGTCACCTTCGACGAGCACGGCAACTACGTGCCTCCCGACGATGATAAGACGAACGGTGGATCGAAATCGGGGTGGGTGAACTAGCCATCAGGTATCAGCCGTCAGGTAAATCTCCTCAGTTCCTTACGCGTGGTGTTTCGCGGTGACTCGCGCTAAGCGAACATTTTTTCGAAATTTGATTGGATGGTTGCGGGGAGTTGTTGTTTTTGTACTTTTCCTTTGAATCCCAGGTCGTGGCCTGCGGCTTCCACTTCCATTAATTCGGTTTTGGCCGGGACCAGCCGGAGTGCTTGCTTCATTTCCTCAATGCTTCCGAAGGGATCGCGCGTTCCGTGGACGAACAGGCTCGGCGTTCGGAGATTGGGCAGGTGCTGCACGCGGAGTTGCTCTGGTTTGCGCGGCGGATGCAGCGGGTAGGAGAGTAACACGAGGCCAGAAACTAACTCCGGTTCCTCGGCGCATAGCATCGTTGCCTGACGTCCTCCGTAGGAATGGCCTCCGAGAAAAATACGGCCGGTAATGCTTTTGCGCAAAACAGCGACGGCGTTGCGCAGTCCCGCGCGATCGCGTTCCGCCTTTCCGGGAAATGGTGGGCCGGTGGGCCGCTCCTGGCGGAAGGGCAGGTCGCAGCGCAAAACCGTATAGCCTTTTTCAGCGAAAGTTTCGGCAAGTGCCACCAGCAAAGGCGCGGAACAGTTCGCGCCGGCGCCGTGAGTAAGAACGAGGGCTTGTCCGTTCGGATCATCGGCGGGCGAGTGCAGGAACCCACGCACAGCTGGCGTCAGTGAGTTGTCGGAGAATGCGGCACTCGATTGCATCGCGATGAGGAATATTATTTCTTATTTCGTGTCATGTTTGGCCTTGTCTCGCGGCTATTCGAGCGCGTGCGATCTGCTTCCCCGACTGTGTGCAGCCGCATAAAGTTTGTCGCACCTGAGGTCAGTTTCGTACCGGCTACCAAACCTAACACGTCGCCAGGAACGAGAAGCCCCTTTGGCAACAACTCCTGTTCGGCGGTACGAAGCATCGACTCCGCCGATTCCCACTTGTCTTTGTAGACAGGATGCACGCCCCACAATGAGTTCATGCGGTTGCAGACTTCCGGCTTCCGGCTGAAAGCGTAGATGCAAACCTTGGGACGATGTTTGGACAACATGCGAGCCGTGTTTCCGCTCTCCGTGAAAACTGCAATCGCGCGCATGGGTAAATCTTCAGCAGCATGCGCGATCGACTCGCAAATCGTTTCCGCAATAGAATAACGATGGTCTTCGCGGCGACGGCGTGGCGCGGGAGGCAATTGAGCGATACTAGCTTCCGCCTCCATCACGATGCGCGCCATCATCGCTACGGTTTCGCGCGGATAGCGTCCGGTAGCGGTTTCTCCCGAAAGCATCACCACGTCGCTGCCGTCGAAAATCGCGTTCGCCACGTCGCTCGCCTCCGCCCTTGTGGGGCGCGGGTTCTCGGTCATCGACTCGAGCATTTGGGTTGCGGTGATCACCGGCTTGCGCCACACTCCGGCGCGTTGGATCACTAGCTTCTGGATGATCGGGACGCGCTCGGGAGGCATTTCCACGCCCAGGTCGCCGCGGGCAATCATGACTCCGTTGGCCGCTTCGAGAATTTCTTCCAGCCGCTCGATGGCCTGTGGCTTTTCCAGTTTGGCGATGATCGGCACCGATTTGCCGAATTCGCGCATCAGTTTTTTCGCTGTAAGG
This sequence comes from uncultured Acidobacteriaceae bacterium, assembly GCA_963807725.1. GTDB lineage: Bacteria > Acidobacteriota > Terriglobia > Terriglobales > Acidobacteriaceae > Acidiflorens. The sequence goes on along the minus strand of CAWECL010000003.1, from coordinate 314,622 downwards.
ATGTCATCGGCGGAACGAACGAAAGATAGCGCAACCGCGTCCACTCCCTGCTTCAAACCAAACTGCAGGTCGCGCTTGTCTTTGTCGGTAAGCACGGGGATCGACACAGCGGTGCCAGGCAAGTTAATTCCCTGGTGCTCTCCGACCGTTCCGCCATTCAGAACTTCGCACTCGACATCGTCGCCGCGAATCGCACGCACGGTGAGTTCAATGCGGCCGTCGGAGAGAAGGATGCGCGAGCCAGGTTCGACTTCGCGGGCCAAACCGGCAAAGTCTGTGCCCAGCAGTTCCGAGGTCCCTATGACCTGTCGCGGTGTGATCGTCAAGCGCGACCCAGACTTCAGCGACACGGGCTTTCCGTCTTTCGTCCGGCCGGTGCGAATCTTTGGACCTTGAAGATCCTGGAGAATGCAGATGGTTCTCTTCAGTTGACGGGCGGCGCGGCGCAGGCGCTGGATGCGTCTTGCGTGTTCCGAATGCGTGCCGTGGGAAAAGTTGAGGCGGGCGACATCCATGCCAGTGCGCATCAGATCGCGAATCATTTCTTCGGAATCGCAGGCGGGGCCGATGGTGCAGATGATCTTGGCGCGGCGCAGGCGTTCGGTGGCACGTTCCGGGGCCGGAACAGGACTTGGCCGATCTCCTTCGATCAGATCCAGTTTGCGCTCTTTCAAGTCGTCAACCCTTTCTTTAGCAAGTACTGGTTGCCCTGTTTCAAAAGCGAGAGGCTAGAAGACGGCGTTGAGATTTGCGGACGCGGCAAGCCGCGTCTTTACGGTCAGCGAGACTCGGCGCTCACTCTTGGAGGCGCGGCTTTCACGAGACAACGAGGAAACAGCATGGCATTAAATTCGGCGCCAATGAGCACGACCAGCGAGATCAGATACATCCACAGAAGCAGTGCGATGCCGACGCCCAGCGAACCGTAGATCACGCTGTAATCGGCATAATGCTGCAGATACCATCCGAATAATGCGGTGGAGATCAGCCACATGGCGGTCGCCAGAACAGCGCCGGGCAAAACCGTATGCCACGGCTGTGTGCGCGGCACCGCGTTGTGGTAGATCAACTGGATCACGGCGATGCTGGTGAGGATGGCGATGACCCATCGCGTTGCCCCCCACAGCAGCAGAATCAGCGGGCCAAACTCATGTCCGATGTGAAACAGAATGCGGGTCTCGATGCGGCTTCCAAATCCAACGAGGATGGTGGAAAAAGTCATGGGCAGGCCCGCCATCACTACGAGCGAAATGGCAATCGCCCGTTCCTGGACGATTCCCCACGTTTTGGGAAGTTGGTAGGCGCGGCGAAAACCGTCCATCCAGGAAATGATGACGCCGGAAGCACTCCAGATAGTTAACAGCGATGTAGAGAGGAGCAAGCCGACCGGCCGATTGGCGCTGGCTCGGAGATAGGAAAGCACAGTCGAGGTGCCCGCAGGCAGAATGGTTCCGAGCGCGTAGGAGATTTCCCGAAGATAGGACTCGCCTCGATTCAGAGTCGCCAGAAACGAACCCAATACCAGCAAGGCCGGGAAAAAAGTGAAGATGGACGAATAGGCAGAGGCTTTGGCGGTCCCGAAGGCATCGTGCTCGAAGGCACGCCAGATAGAGAGGCGGAACAGCCGCCAGAAGCGCCCCAGTGCCGGAGCCAGGATCAACCCGCCAGGAATCGGCTCGGGCGTTGGACTGCGATCCTGAGACTGCCCGGTCAGACGCTGTGGTTCAAGTGCTAAAGACATTGTTTTCAGCTGTGTTCAGTTCCTCTTCTCTTCTTCCAGGGGAAAAACGCCATCAAGAAAATCAGGGGCGATGTCGTTACCGACGATCGCCCCTGTTGGATTGCTGCGTTTACTCCGCTGCGAGTTCTTCGGTTTCGCCCTCATGCCGCATGAGTTCGAGAGCGCGTTCCGCATCTTCGTAGGCTTGCGAGACTTCTTCCTGCACCTTGCTCGCGGCCTCTTCCATTTCCGGAGAGAGACGCACGTTGCGGTAATACTCCATGCCGGTGCCGGCCGGAATCAAGCGGCCCACGATGACGTTTTCCTTCAAGCCACGCAGATGATCGACTGCTCCCTGAATGGAAGCTTCGGTCAGCACACGCGTTGTCTCCTGGAAGGAGGCTGCTGAAATGAACGAGTCGGTGGAGAGCGACGCCTTGGTGATACCAAGCAACAACGGACGCCCAGTAGCCGGTTTGCCGCCGTTCGCGATGGCACGCTCGTTCTCCTCGTGGAAGCGGAACTTATCCACTTGCTGTTCGAGCAGGAACTGCGTGTCGCCCACGTCTTCAACCTTCACCCAACGCATCATCTGACGGACGATCACTTCGATGTGCTTGTCAGAGATGTTTACGCCCTGTAAGCGGTAGACTTCCTGGATTTCGTTGACCAGGTAAGACTGCAGCTCCTTTTCACCGAGGACGGCCAGAATGTCGTGCGGGTTGAGCGGGCCATCCATCAAAGGTTCGCCAGCCTTCACGCGCTCGCCTTCCTGCACGTTGATGTGAACGCCGCGCGGTACGGAGTATTCCTTTTCCGTGCCGTTGTCGGCTGCCACGTAGAGTTTGCGTTGTCCCTTGGCCACTTCACCGAAGCGGACCGTGCCATCGATTTCGCTGATGACTGCGGTTTCACGCGGCTTGCGAGCCTCGAACAATTCCACCACACGCGGCAGACCGCCCGTGATGTCCTTGGTCTTCGTGGTTTCGCGCGGGATCTTGGCCAGCACGTCGCCCGGGAACACGGTATCTCCATCCTGCACCATGAGGTGAGCGCGCGACGGCATCAAGTAGCGCTTGCTTGCCTTGCCCTTGATGACGATTGCAGGCTGCCGTTTCTCGTCGGGAGAATCGGAAACCACATGACGCGACAGGCCGGTGACATCGTCCACTTCTTCGTTCAGAGTGATGCCTTCCTGCAAGTCCTTGAACTGCGCTGTGCCGCCGATTTCGGTGACGATGGCGAAGGTGTATGGATCCCACTCGACCATCACGTCGCCAAGCTTTACGGCATCGCCTTCGGAGACCTTCACTCTCGCTCCATAGACGACAGCGTAGCGCTCGCGTTCACGACCCTTTTCGTCGATGACCGCAATCGAACCCTGACGATTCATGACTACCAAGTCGCCAGCCTTCGATTTCACAGTCTGCAGATTGATGAAGCGCACAGTACCCGTGCTCTTGGCATCAAGACGCGATTGTTCAGAAACTCGCGATGCCGTACCACCGATATGGAAGGTACGCATGGTGAGCTGCGTTCCAGGTTCGCCGATGGACTGTGCGGCGATCACGCCGGTAGCCTCGCCGAGTTCGACCAGACGGCCCGAAGCCAGATTGCGTCCGTAGCACATGACGCAAACGCCGCGCTTCGATTCGCAGGTGAGCACCGAGCGAATCTTTACCCGCTCGATACCGGCAGCCTGAATGGAGCCTGCCAGATCTTCGGTGATCTCCTGGTTGATGTCGACGACGACCTGACCTTCGTAGTCCTTGATCTTCTCGAGCGATACGCGGCCTACGATACGGTCGCGCAACGGTTCGATGATCTCGCCGGCTTCGACGATACCGGAGACGAAAATTCCGTCCACGGTGCCGCAGTCGTATTCGCTGATGATCACGTCCTGCGCGACGTCGACCAGACGGCGCGTCAGGTAGCCGGAGTCAGCGGTCTTGAGAGCCGTATCGGCCAGACCCTTGCGGGCGCCGTGCGTTGAGATGAAGTATTCGAGAACGGTTAGACCTTCACGGAAGTTCGCCGTGATCGGGGTCTCGATAATTTCACCTGTCGGCTTCGCCATCAGTCCGCGCATTCCGGAGAGCTGACGAATCTGCTGTTTCGATCCTCGAGCGCCGGAATCGGCCATGACGTAAATCGGGTTCAGCTGGCCTTCCTTGTCACGAGTCTGCATCTGGCCGAACATTTCATCGGCTACTTTTTCTGTGATCGCCGACCAGATTTCGATGACCTTGTTGTAGCGTTCGCCATTGGTAATGGCGCCGTCCAGATACTGCTGCTGGACCGCGATGACCAATTTGTCGGCGTCCTTTACCAGAACCTTCTTGTTATCTGGAATGACCATGTCGTCGATGCCGATCGACAGACCAGAGCGCGTGGCATAGCGGAAGCCGAGCGACTTGATCTCATCGAGCATCTTGACCGTGACTTCGAGGCCAAACCGCAGATAGCAATAATTGACCAGCTGCCCGATGCCCTTTTTCTTGAGCAGACCATTGATGTAAGGCATGGCCATGTTGACGCCGGGCACTGCCTTCGGCAAATGGTCGTTCAGAATGGCGCGTCCCACGGTTGTGTTGAGATACTCACGCACAATGTGGATGGGCTCGGTATGGTTCACGTCCTGATCGTCGTAGGCTGCCGTCAGGTCGATGACTTCGCCGGTGTAGCGCAAGCGAATCGGGGTGAGTGTCTCCACTTCACCCATTTCGAGCGCGAGCACGACTTCGTCGATGTTGGCGAACGAGCGGCCTTCACCCTTGGCGCCCGGCTTCGCTTTGGTCAGGTAGTAAAGACCAAGCACCATGTCCTGAGTGGGGACGGTGATCGGCTGTCCTGAAGCTGGCGACAGGATGTTATGCGAAGACAGCATCAGAACGCTGGCTTCCACCTGCGCTTCGGGCGACAGCGGAATGTGCACCGCCATCTGATCGCCGTCGAAGTCCGCATTGAATGCGGTGCAGACGAGCGGGTGGATCTTGATTGCCTTGCCTTCGACGAGCACCGGCTCAAACGCCTGAATACCGAGGCGATGGAGCGTGGGCGCGCGGTTCAACATAACTGGATGGTCTTTAATGACCTCTTCCAGAATGTCCCAGACGATCGGATCCTGCTGTTCCACCATCTCTTTGGCTTGCTTGATGGTGGTGCAGTTGCCGGTCTGTTCGAGGCGGTGATAGATGAACGGTTTGAACAATTCGAGCGCCATCTTCTTCGGCAAGCCACACTGATGCAGCTTGAGTTCGGGACCGACCACGATCACCGAACGTCCGGAGTAATCTACGCGCTTGCCGAGCAGGTTCTGACGGAAACGTCCCTGTTTGCCCTTTAGTGTGTCGGAAAGTGACTTGAGGGGACGATTGTTGGCGCCACGCAGAACGCGGCCGCGGCGTCCGTTATCGAACAACGCGTCGACTGCTTCCTGCAGCATGCGCTTTTCGTTGCGCACGATGACTTCGGGAGCGTGCAGATCCATCAGCTTCTTCAACCGGTTGTTGCGGTTGATGACGCGACGGTACAGGTCGTTCAAGTCGGAGGTGGCGAAACGTCCACCATCCAGTGGAACGAGCGGGCGCAGCTCGGGTGGAATCACCGGCAGCACGTCGAGGATCATCCACTGCGGCTTGTTGCCGCTCTTGCGGAAAGCCTCAACCACTTTCAGGCGCTTGGCATACTTCAGGCGCTTCTGCAGCGAGGTCTCGTGCTTCATTTTCTCGCGCAGTTCGGCAGAGAGCGGGTCGACTTCAATGCGCTTGAGGAGTTCCTTGATCGCTTCCGCGCCCATCATGGCCTTGAAGCCAGTGGGACGGAACTGCTGATCGAGTTCGCGATACTTCGCTTCGTCCTTGATAACCTCGTGGTCCTTGGACGCGGAATCTCCCGGGTCAACGACTACGTAGGCCTCGAAGTAGAGAATCGCTTCGAGATCGCGCAGAGAAATGTCGAGGAGATGCCCGATGCGGCTGGGCAAGCCCTTGAAGAACCAGACGTGCGAACAAGGCGATGCCAGCTCGATGTGGCCCAGGCGCTCGCGGCGGACTTTGGATAAAGTGACTTCTACTCCGCACTTGTCGCAGATCACACCGCGATGCTTCATGCGTTTGTACTTGCCGCAGAGACATTCCCAATCGGTAACCGGACCGAAAATGCGCGCGCAGAAGAGTCCATCGCGCTCTGGCTTAAAAGTGCGGTAGTTGATCGTTTCCGGCTTGGTCACTTCCCCATGCGACCAGCTACGGATCTTTTCGGGTGAGGCTAGGCTGATGCGAATGGCGTCAAAATCAGCCACGGGGTTTGCCATATCGAACGGGCTCGAACGAAACATGTTCCTCCGCTTTCCTGCTCTCGGTGGCCATTGGATGGTGGTCAGTGGCCAGTTTTTTGTGCTTCGCAGCGACCGAGAGCCTAAATCCTGCGAAGCGCTTTTCTAAACTTCAAAATCTTTCGCGTACGATCAGCGGGTGCGGTCGAGGCCAGCTGAGCTTCCCGCTGGCCACCGACCACTGGCCACTGGCTTAATCTGCTGCTACGGCCACCGGCTTCTTTCCCGTGGTGGCTTTGATCAATTCGACATCCAGGCAAAGCGCCTGCAATTCGCGAATCAGCACGTTGAACGATTCAGGAACACCCGGCTCCATCGCGGCTTCGCCCTTGACGATCGCCTCGTAGATCTTGGTGCGTCCGTAAACGTCGTCCGACTTGGCGGTGAGCAACTCTTGCAGGATGAACGCCGCGCCGTACGCTTCGAGAGCCCAGACTTCCATTTCTCCGAAGCGCTGGCCGCCGAACTGCGCCTTGCCACCCAGCGGTTGCTGCGTGATCAGCGAGTACGGCCCGATGGAACGAGCGTGAATCTTGTCGTCCACCAAGTGCGACAGTTTCAACATGTAGATGTAGCCGACCGTGACGGGCTGTTCGAAAATCTCGCCGGTCATGCCGTCGCGAAGGCTGGTCTTGCCCGAAGTGGGCAGGCCCGCGCTGGTCAGCAACGCCTTGATTTCCGTTTCACGAGCGCCGTCAAACACGGCCGATCCCATGAACACGCCTTTTTTCAAGGTTGGCGCCACTGCTTCGAGTTCATCTTCGCTCATGTCGGCAATGGTCTCGGCAAGCACAGTGTCCTTAAACAGAGCTTTCAGATCGCGGCGAATCGCTTCGGAGCGAGTGTTCTGCTTGAGCAATTCCGTGATCTTTACGCCCAGTTCATGACCCGCCCATCCGAGGTGGGTTTCAAGAATCTGCCCCACGTTCATACGGCTGGGTACGCCGAGCGGGTTCAGCACGATTTCGACCGGCGTTCCGTCTTCGAGGTACGGCATGTCCTCTTCGGGCAGGATGCGGGCGATCACGCCCTTGTTACCGTGGCGTCCGGCCATTTTGTCGCCGACGCTCAGCTTGCGCTTCATGGCGATGTAAACCTTGACAAGCTTGATTACGCCCGGAGGCAGTTCATCGCCCTTGGTCAGCTTGTCCTTCTTCTCGTTGACGATCTTCTTGAGCACGTCGATTTGGCGCGAGGTCATTTCCTCGATCTCGTCGATCTGCTCGTTCACTCGCGGATCTTTATCGGCGTACTTGATCCGCTTTAGATTGCGAGTCGAGATGCGCTCGATAGTGTCGCGGTCAAGAATCGCATCTTTCGTGATCAATCGCTTGTTGGTGCGCTCGTCGTGCAGATCGGCTTGCACTTCCTTGCCGCCCAGCAGGCCTTCGAGGCGCTTCAGGCGCTCGTCGGTCAGAATTCGGATTTCATCCGAAAGGTTCTTTTCGAGCTTGGCAATCTGGTTGCCTTCGATCGCTTTGGCTCGTTCGTCCTTTTCCTGGCCTTTGCGCGAGAAAATCTTGACATCAACCACGATGCCTTCGATTCCAGGCGGGCAGTAGAGTGAAGCGTCGCGCACGTCGCCGGCCTTTTCACCGAAAATCGCACGCAGCAACTTTTCTTCCGGCGTCAGCTGAGTCTCACCCTTCGGCGTAACTTTGCCGACAATGATGTCGCCCTGCTTAATGCCGGCGCCGATGCGGATGACGCCCGCTTCGTCCAGATTGCGCAACGTCGATTCACTGACGTTTGGAATGTCACGCGTGACTTCTTCAGGTCCGAGCTTCGTGTCGCGCGCTTCCAGTTCGAATTCTTCGATGTGAACGGAGGTGTAGTAGTCCTCTTTCACCATCTTTTCCGAAACCAGGATTGCGTCTTCGAAGTTGTAACCGCGCCACGGCATGAAGGCCACGAGCACGTTGCGTCCAAGAGCCAATTCGCCGAAATCCGTGCAAGGACCGTCGGCGATCACTTGTCCCTTGACCACTCGCTGACCCTTTTTCACGATCGGCTTCTGGTTGATACAAGTGTTCTGGTTCGAGCGCTTGAATTTCGTGAGCTGATAGATGTCGCTGCCCACTTCGCGCGAAAGCTGCATCGGGTGATGCTCGCCTTCCACGCGAACAATGATGCGTTCGGAGTCGACCGAATCGATAATTCCGTTACGCTTGGCCAGGATCACCGCGCCAGAGTCGCGCGCAGTGACGCCTTCCATGCCGGTTCCAACGATCGGAGCCTGCGCACGGAGTAGCGGCACGGACTGACGTTGCATGTTCGCACCCATCAGTGCGCGGTTCGCGTCGTCGTGCTCGAGGAACGGCACCAGCGATGCGGCTACGGAGACAAGCTGCTTCGGGCTAACGTCGACATAATCGACTTCGTCGCGGTTGACGAGAACAAAGTTGCCCGCCTTACGAGCATTGACCAGCTCGCCAGCGATCTTGCCTTTGTCGTCGAGTTCGATGTTCGCCTGCGCGATGGTGTGACGGTCTTCTTCCCACGCCGACAGATAAAAGGAGAATGGTTCGACCTCGACCAGCTTCTTCTTCCGGTCTTTGAGATCGGCATTGACCTTCTCCATCTCGCTCTTTTCGGCATAGTCGCCGACTTTGAAGTTGCTGTCACCGGCGTTGACGACGATGACGTAGTCAACGACTCGCGCGTTCTTCACCTTGCGATAGGGCGACTCGATGAAACCGTAGTCATTGATGCGCGCAAAGCAGCTCAACGACGAGATTAGTCCAATGTTCGGACCTTCCGGCGTTTCAATCGGACAGATACGTCCGTAGTGCGTCGGGTGAACGTCGCGGACTTCGAATCCAGCGCGTTCTCGCGACAAGCCGCCCGGCCCGAGGGCCGAGAGACGCCGCTTGTGCGTGATTTCCGACAACGGGTTCGTCTGATCCATGAACTGCGACAGCTGCGATGATCCGAAGAACTCGCGGATCGCGGCCATCACCGGCTTGGCATTGACCAGGTCGTGCGGCATCGCCGTCGACATTTCCTGGTACACGGACATTTTTTCTTTGATCGCGCGTTCCATGCGGACCAGGCCGATGCGGAACTGATTCTCGAGCAACTCGCCAACCGCGCGCACGCGGCGATTGCCAAGGTGATCGATGTCATCCACCGCGCCGATGTTCTTGCGCAACTTCAGCAGGTACTTGATGGTCGCGTAGAAATCGTTCGGATCAAGCGTGCGCTGTTCCAGGCTGGTTGCTTCCTGGTTCTCGAACAGCTTGATGTTGAACTTCAAGCGGCCCACGCGCGAGAAATCGTACTTGCGCGGATCGAAGAACATTCCCTGGAACAAGGCGGTAGCCGTATCCAGAGTCGGCGGATCGCCGGGGCGAAGCTTGCGGTAGATTTCGATCAACGCCTCTGAAGGCGTCGTAACCGAATCGCGCCGCAGGGTCTGGCTGATCACCGTACCCACGTCGTCACGCTCGGGGAAGAACACGCTCAGTTCGATCACGCCCGACTCCAGAATCTTTGAAACTTTGTCGGCCGTAATTTCGGTATTCGCTTCGAGCAGGACTTCGCCGGTCGTCGTGTCGACGATATCGCTCGCCGCCCACGCGCCTTCGAGATCGGTCATGTCGATTTCGATCTCGCTGATCTTCGCCTTCTGAATTTCCTTCAGGGTTGCGGCGCTGATCTTGCGGCCGGAATGCGCGATTTCATCGCCCGACTTCGACTTGATGCTGTGCGCCAGCTTCATGCCGACAAGATTGGTGGGCTTGTCGCTTGCCGGGTCGAGAGTCCAGAACAGCTTCTTGTCTTTTACGATTAAACGATCGGTGGTGTAGAACGTCTTCAGAATATCTTCGCCGGAACGCAGGCCAAGGGCGCGCAGAAAAATCGTGCCCAGGAATTTGCGCTTACGGTCGATACGCACATAGAGCACGTTCTTCTGGTCGTATTCGAACTCAACCCACGATCCGCGATAGGGAATAATCTTTCCCAGGAAGTAGGTGCGGTTCGCAGCCGTTTCGAAGAAAACGCCAGGCGAGCGGTGCAACTGGCTGACGATGACGCGCTCGGTGCCGTTGATGATGAACGTGCCGTTCTGCGTCATCAGCGGAACGTCGCCGAAGAAAACTTCCTGCTCTTTGATGTCGCGGATGGAACGATTGCCGGCTTCATCCTTATCCCAGATGGTGAGCCGCATCGTGACTTTGAGGGGTGCAGAATAGGTCATGCCGCGCTCTTCGCACTCGGCCACGTCATACTTCAGCTGCAGTCCAACCGGGTCGCCGCACTTGTTGCAGAAGTCAGGAGTGTTCGCGTTATACGTGCCGCACTTATGGCACAGAACGTCACCCGGATGAAACGGGTCTGTGATCACCGTCGATCCGCAGCTCTTACAGGTTGTACGCAGGTGATGCAGACCTTTTAAGTGTCCGCACTTGCATTCCCAGTTGCCGATCGCGAAATCGACAAACTCCAGCTGCGAGACATTGCGGAAATCGGTAATCGGAAACACCGATTGAAATACCGCCTGCAAGCCGCCGTCTTCGCGCTCGCTGGGCAGTTTATCCATCTGCAGGAAGCGGTCGTAGGAACGCTTCTGAACCTCGATCAGGTTCGGGATCTGGATGGTTGCGGGAATCTTGGAAAAATCGAAACGCTTGCGGTGGATATTATGCTTTGCCATTCTCGGAAACTCCTGCTTTCAGCAGCCTCGGGGCTGCAGTACAAGCGGAATGAGGGCGCAAAAGTTCGCGCCGAAATTACTGTTACGGTTACAGAACGCGAGCGGTAAACGCAGAAAAAAGAGACAGGCACCCGCGTGGACAAGTCTGTCCTCGGGCGCCACGTGCGACGCTTACTCTTGAATAACTTTTATAATTCCACGCCAGTTCAAAAGGCCTGTTCCGTCCCGCCGCCCGCGAGACCGGCTGCCATACTACATTCCAGCGACCCAGTTCCGCTTCCTGGGATTAATTTGGAGGATGCGGGTCGCCGTCGCCTCACAGTGAAGCCAGGGTAAGCGGGTTATTTATTAGATATTAACACCGCTTAAAAGATTCAGCCACTGTTCGGTCAAATAATTGCAGGGGGAAAGGACCCCTTCGATCCAGATTGGTCCTCGTGGATCGGCAGGGCCCCTTCCGGCTGCCAGAATTATTTCACTTCGACAACTGCGCCTGCTTCAGTGAACTTCTTCTTGATGGTCTCGGCTTCGTCCTTCGAGACACCTTCTTTGATGCTCTTCGGAGCGCCATCAACGAGGTCTTTTGCTTCTTTCAGGCCAAGGCTGGTGACTTCGCGTACGGCCTTGATTACGTTGATCTTATTGGCTCCGACTTCTTTCAGGACGACCGTAAATTCGGTCTTTTCCTCAGCCGGGGCTGCTGCACCCGCCGCTCCGCCGCCGGCAACCATAACCGGGGCCGCTGCCGCCGCCGAAACGCCAAGACGCGATTCGAGTTTCTTTACGAGCTCCGCCGCTTCCAGCAACGACAGGGCAACTATCGACTCTTCCAACTGCTGTAGATCCGCCATGTGAATCTCTCCGCTTTATGTAAGATTTACGATTTTGTTACCGTGTTGCCGGGTTTCCAGTGCGACCAGGCCTACCTCTCAGCGCCAGACAACGCCAAGTTTCAGCCGCGCAACCCCCGCTTCCCGATAACCAAATCTTTTTTCGGACAGTTTGCTGTCCAGAAAATTTTTCGGAAGCTTACGCTTCCTTGAACTTTTTCTGCTCCACGCCCTGGCCGATGACGACCGCCAGATCGCGTCCCACCGCGTTCATCGTAGTAACCAACCGCTGCGATGGAGCGTTCAGCAGGAACAGCAGCTTCGAATAGAGTTCTTCCTTCGAAGGCATGGTTGCCAGCGACTCGATCTCCTTGACCGAGATCACGCGGCCTTCGACCACGCCGGACTTAAAGCTGAATTCCGGATTTTCTTTTACATATTTCGCGAGCGCCTTTGCCAGCGCCACGGGATCGCCCTCGGTATAAGCGATGGAAGTGACGCCCGTGAGGTTCTTCAACGCCTCTTCCACCTTGGTGCCCTTGCCGGCACGCTCCGCCAAAGTGTTCTTCACGACGCGATACTTCGCCCCAGTGGGACGCAGCGCCTTGCGCAATTCGAAATCCTGCGTGACCGTCAGCTTCGAGTAGGTGGCCACGATCATGCTCGAAGCATTCTTCAGTTCGCCACCAAGCTTCTCAACCGCCGCAACTTTTTTAGCTCTGGTAACCGCCATATTCAAACCCTTTCAAAACTCGTATGGTGACGGGGCTTTGCCCGCGTCAAGCCGAGCATCGCTCGGCGGTTCATGCCGAAACTACGCCTTGGCCGCAGCCTCGATCGGAGTCGTATCGAGCGAGATCCCCGGCCCCATGCTCGAACTCAGATAGCAGGCCTTGATGTACTTGCCCTTGGCAACCGACGGTTTCGCCTTGATCACGCTCGTAATCAGCGTGGTCGCGTTGTCGATCAACTTGTCGGGGGTGAACGAAATCTTGCCCACGGGCACGTGAACGAGCGCCGTCTTGTCGGTGCGGAATTCAACCTTGCCGGCCTTCACTTCCTGGACGGCTTTCGCAACATCCATGGTGACGGTGCCAGTCTTTGGATTCGGCATCAAACCCTTCGGCCCCAGAACCTTACCCAGACGGCCAACCGATTTCATCATGTCGGGCGTGGCGATCAATGCGTCGAAGTCCGTCCAATTTTCTTTGGTAATCTTTTCGACCATATCTTCGCCGCCGACAAAATCCGCGCCGGCCGCTTCGGCTTCGCGAACTTTTTCACCGCTTGCGATCACGAGAACTTTTTTCGATTTGCCGAGCCCGTGCGGCAGCACAACGGTGCCGCGCACCATCTGGTCGGCGTGCTTGGGATCGACGCCCAGCCGCAGCGTGACCTCGACTGTCTCGTCAAATTTTGCGAATTTCACTTTCTGCAGAAGTGGAACCGCGTCCTGCAGAGTGTAGGCTCGCGCTTCAATGGCTTTGCGCGCCTTCTCAATATTCTTTCCTGACTTCTTCATCTTCCCCTCAGTCTCCCACCGCTGAACGCTGCTCCGGTCAGCCGTGGTATTTTCGACAGATTTTGTAATTTTGCAACCTCTAATTTTGTAATTTGAGAACCTGCTGCTCTAAGACACTTTCAAATCTATGAGCTTTTCAAATTACACGATTTCAAAATTACCTAATTACCAAATTTTATTATCCAACTACTTCGATGCCCATGGAACGGGCGGTACCGCGCACGCTCCTGATAGCTGCATCGACCGAAGCCGCATTCAGATCCGGCATCTTTTGTTTCGCAATATCCTCGACCTGCTTCAACGTGACCTTGCCGACCTTATCTTTATTAGGAGCGCCCGATCCTTTGGCAATGCCGGCGGCGCGCTTCAACAATACCGATGCCGGCGGGGTCTTCGTAATAAATGTGAACGTGCGGTCGCTGTAAACCGTAATTACGACCGGAACAATCAGCCCTTCAAGTTCCTTCTGCGAGGTACGGGCGTTGAACTGCTTGCAGAATTCCATGATGTTGACCTGCGCCTGCCCAAGCGCTGGTCCCACGGGAGGCGCCGGGGTAGCCTTGCCCGCCGCAATCTGCAACTTTACCGATCCTGTAGCTTTCTTTGCCATGATGCCTTTCCAGTACCTGTCTTAAACTTCTAGTCTTGCGCTGAGTCTAGGATTTTCGGCTCCGCGCCTTGCAACTCTGTACCCAGATTCTTAGAGCCCTAACGCAACCACCAGCGGCATTAGCTTCTTGTTCACCGGATCAACCGCTAGTCCCAGAGACTCCAAACTGTGCGCGCCAAGAACCTCAATGTCCCCAGGCTCAGCAACTACCACATTGTCGCCGCCCGTGTAGCCGCCTGCCGACAAGAAAACCGCAGCCAGATCGCGCTCAATTGTGCGTCCCTCAATTGTGCGGAACTTCAGTCGCCGTACCGTTTGCACTCCCAGGGGTTCTAGTCTCGATCTCGAAATCCAGCTATATGAAGCGCCTGTATCCACCAGTGCCTCAACATCCGCAAACCGGTCAGGATTGGCCGGGTTCCAAACTTTCACCGTGATTGCAAAGGTCGCCACGCCTAGGCCACCTTCTCGACTTGCCCAAATTCCAATTCCACCGGAGTGGACCGTCCGAAAATTGTAACCATGACTTTCAAGGTCTCGCGATCTTCGTTGACGTCGTCGACGATGCCGGTAAACGTTGCGAATGGACCTTCGCCGATCCGAACCGTTTCGCCCTTTTCGAACTTGACCTTGAGCTTCGGCTTTTCGCGGCTGTCGGCTACCTTATAAACGATGTGATTGACTTCTTCTTCCGACAGCGGCGTCGGCTGCTGCCCGGTACCGACGAATCCAGTCACGCGCGGCGTCGATTTCACGACATGCCAGACATGGTCATCCATGTCCATCTCAACCAGCACGTAGCCGGGATAGAACATGCGCTCGGAAGTGTACTTCTTGCCGCCGCGGACTTCGGTCACTGATTCCGTCGGAATCAGCACCTTGCCGATTTTGTTCTGCAACCCGAAAGCCTGCACGCGCGATTCGAGCGATTCCCGCACCTTACGCTCAAATCCCGAATAGGCGTGGATGATGTACCACTTCATATTCGGATTGCGCGCGGGTTCGCCGCCCGGTGTTGCCTCCGCGGTGGGCGCTGGCTGAACTTCTTCGCCAACCACCGTGCTCTCGTCCTTTTCTTTATCCGCCATTAGTTGCTTCTTTCGCTCGCCGTTTAACGGTGCGAGAAATAATGCAGCATGCGCTCGAGACTGTTGGTGATGACCAAATCCACCGCCCAGAAGTACAACGCAAACAGAAAAACGGTGATGATTACGACCGTCGTCGTCGCCTGGACTTCTTTGAGCGAGGGAGATGTGACCTTCTTCATCTCCGTGCGCACGTCGTGGTAAAACGACCTGATCCGTTCGGGCCATGACCGCAACGTCGTTGCAAGCGCGTTTTGTTCTACTGCTGTCGCCATACCTTCCCGCTTTCCTCGACTGCTCTCTCAGGCCTCAACCTAACCCTTAAATCTGGCAGGGGCGGAGGGATTCGAACCCCCAAGTTCGGTTTTGGAGACCGACAGTTTAACCGTTGAGCTTACGCCCCTACTACAGCCATCAGCTCTCAGCCGTCAGCTTTCAGTTAAACCCGCCGACTGACCGCCGACTGCTGCTATTTAACCTCTTTATGCGGCGTGTGCTTGCGGCACCGGTTGCAGAACTTCTTCAGTTCCAGACGATCCGGCGTCGTTTTGCGGTTCTTGGTCTTCGAATAGTTCCGCTCTTTGCAATCACCGCATTGCAACGTAATGATCTCTCGCATTGCCTTACTCCCCTGTGCCGTCCCTACGGGACTTGAATCTCTGATGTGGCTTACCCGGGGCTTACGCCCCGGGCTCACTTATTCCGCCCCTTCGGGGCTGTTACATCTCAGCTTTCAAACGCCACGCTTTACCTAATGGCTGATGGCTGGACGCTAACGGCTGACTACGTAATGATCTCCGCAATCGTGCCGGCGCCTACCGTATGCCCGCCTTCGCGAATCGCAAACCGCAGTCCCTTTTCCATTGCTACCGGTGTGATCAGCTCGATCACCAGGCTCACGTTGTCTCCCGGCATCACCATCTCCGTGCCTGCCGGCAACTCTGCAATCCCGGTCACATCCGTCGTTCGCAGATAAAACTGCGGACGATAGCCCTTGAAGAATGGCGTATGCCGTCCACCTTCTTCTTTGGTCAGAATGTAAACTTCTGCCTTGAACTTGGTGTGCGGCGTGATCGATCCGCCCTTCGCCAGCACCATCCCACGCTCGACATCTTCTTTCGCAATGCCGCGCAGCAGCAAGCCTGCGTTGTCGCCCGCCATGCCTTCGTCCAATTGCTTCTTGAACATTTCAACGCCCGTCACCACCGTCTTGCGCGTGTCGCGGAAGCCGACAATCTCCGACTCCTCGCCAACTTTCACCTTGCCACGCTCAATACGGCCCGTCACCACCGTGCCGCGTCCTTGAATCGAAAAGATGTCTTCGATCGGCATCAGGAAAGGCTTATCCAGATCGCGCACCGGCTGCGGAACGGCTTTGTCGACCGCTTCCATCAACGCGTCAACCTGCTTTTCCCACTTCTCTTCGCCATTCAAGGCGCCGAGCGCCGACAAACGCACCACTGGAACGTCGTCTCCCGGAAACTGATACGCCTTCAGCAATTCACGCACTTCAAGCTCGACCAGATCCAGCAGTTCGGGATCGTCAACAGCATCGCACTTGTTGAGTGCGACAACGATGTACGGCACACCGACCTGACGTGCCAGCAGCACGTGCTCCCGCGTCTGCGGCATCGGACCGTCGGTTGCAGCCACCACCAAAATCGCGCCATCCATCTGCGCCGCGCCCGTGATCATGTTCTTGATGTAATCGGCGTGGCCCGGACAATCGACGTGCGCGTAGTGCCGGTTCGCCGTCTCATATTCCACGTGCGCCGTGGCAATGGTTATGCCGCGCGCCTTTTCTTCCGGAGCGTTATCGATCGAATCAAACGACCGAAACTGAATCTTCGGATTGTGCTTCGACAATACCTTCGTGATCGCCGCCGTCAACGTCGTCTTCCCATGGTCAATGTGACCAATCGTCCCTACGTTGCAGTGCGGCTTGGTCCGTTCAAATTTTTCTTTCGCCATTTTCTTTCCTTTGTAGCGCCGGCCTGCTACCGGCTGTTTCGCAAATCAATCGTCGTCCTGAGATCCACTCAGTAGTACTGATACAGCTTGTGAAACTTTGCCCGCAGCGCGGGGTCGACCTGTTCTACCTTCGAGAGATAAAGCTCCCGAATCTGGGCCTGATCCGAAACCGGCAGCGAGCCGTGCAACAATCTTGCCGCTCCCGCCTTGTCGCCAGCCGCCCGATCGATGACATCCGCCGCGAACACTGCGTCCAGACTGCGAACCCGAATGCTGCGGCTATCGAGCTGTTTCAGGTACGTCTTTACCCGGTCCGCCGAAAATACCTTTTCAATGGCGGCCTTCAGGTCGTGAAACTCGCGTTCTTTTTCAACCTTCAGCTCGCCTTGCTCGAATTTCACCGTTTCACCCAAACGCTATGCTCGATTTCTGGAGCGGGAGACGGGGATCGAACCCGCGACCAACAGCTTGGAAGGCTGTGACTCTACCACTGAGTTACTCCCGCCCTGTGAATCAGCTGTCAGCCATCAGCCGTCAGCCCTCAGTAAAAAGCCTCGAAAAATTTCTGGAGCCGATGATCAGGATTGAACTGATGACCTCTCCCTTACCAAGGGAGTGCTCTACCAACTGAGCTACATCGGCTTACCAAACTCTTGGTCAATCCGCCAGCTTGGCGCTCTCCCGCTCTTCTTCAATCCGGGTGCGCCAAAAATACAATGCCGCCCGAAACGCGAACGCACCCAGAATCAGCAACGTCCCGGTTCGAAGCTTTACATTCCAATCGAGAACTCGGATCGGCTCATCTGACAGCGTCGTCCAGGCTAAAACACCGAGCGCCGCATACGCGATCAGGGCCAGCACGAACTTCTTCTTGATGGTCAACTTCGTATTACCGCCTCAGGCTCGTCAGCAACTGAAGCATCCCTGCGTCATTCGCTACTAACTGGTGCACAGGGGAGGATTCGAACCTCCGTACCTCCTGAGAGGGACAGATTTACAGTCTGTTGGCTTTAACCACTCACCCACCTGTGCAAATCCGAAAACACTGCGCTGCGCGCAAATCACAACGACACCGCTTAGCACTTCTCAGTTCGGGAAACTTTATGCGAGAACTCCCGCCTGAACCACACTCGCAGGAAATAACTTCGATGAAGTGTCCTAAAATCTGATGCCTTGAAACCGCCGCCGCTAGCGCGCGTCGCCGCGCAAACCGTCCACACATGTTTCCGGAAATTCTGCTTATCTGGAGCTGGCGAAGGGAATTGAACCCCCGACCCTCTGATTACAAATCAGATGCTCTACCGACTGAGCTACGCCAGCAGGTGGAAGCAAGTCCGTTCGGGCACAATACTTCCCCGTCCTGAAGTCCGGGACAATTGTTTAAGTTACCACAAGGGCAATTGCCCTGCAACCGGAAGCGGGCCGTGGGGCGATACCGCCATTCTCAGTTTCAAATCGCCGGAGGCGCAAGTTCAATCACTTCACTGGAAGCGGGTGCTATGATTATCGGGTTCATCTTCTATCTGGTTGGTTCGTCGAGGATGAACCGTGCATCCCCCCGACCTTTCATGCGCATTCGACGCCGCCTCCCCATCCTTTTGGTCGTATTGCTGATTTTTGCGGTAGTCGCGTTGATCGTGACCCTGCGCAAGAACGCTCCGCCCGAAGCCGCGCGTTTGCTGCCGGGAGCCGACGGGTTCTTTTACATCAATCTGAAGTGGATCCGGACATTCAACGCTACCAGCCAACTTCCACCTGTGTCTCGCGAGCCTGAATACCAGAAGTTTGTCGAAGAAACCGGTTTTCAATTCGAGCGCGACCTCGATCAAGCTGCTTTCGCGGTTCACTACCCGCAAAGTTGGGGAGGGGGCACCGCCGGATCGGCTCCAGAGCCGCGTTTCTCGGAGGTTTTCGTCGGCCGGTTCGACTCCGGCCGGCTGACCGCGTACCTGCAGAAGCTGTCTTCCTCGGTCGAGAATTATCGCGGGTTCAATATTTACGCCATACCGCTCGAAGGACGCACGGTTCGAGTCGTTATTCTTTCCCACGACTTGGGTGTGCTGGGGGCCGGTGGGAGCGTGGCGGTTTCGAACCATCCCAACCCGGACGTGATTCGTGGCGTGCTCGATCGGTCCCGCAAACTGGCGTCGCCTTTTGGCGGACCGTGGCTGTTGCGAAGGTTCTACCGCAAGGTCCCGCTCGCGAGTCTGGCTTTCGCTATTTTGCGTGTGAAGCCGGAGATGAACTCCTTCACTCCATTGGGGAGCTGGAGTTTTCTGTTTCCGAAACCGGCAGTCACCGTGATTTCCGCGCGCTACCTTCGTGCCCTGCATCTGCGGGCGGAGGCCTTCACCGACAGTAACGAAGATGCACTGGCGCTCAAAGACAAGATCTCGGCATTTCTCGGTCTCTTTCACGCCGCTGAAGGCAGCGTAGGCGTGCATGGCACAGACGTGGACGTGAAGTCATTCTTCGATAGTCTGCATGTAGAACAGTCTGGAGATCGAACGATCCTGACGGCGATCGTTCCGCCAGGGTTTGTAAAGAAGGTGTTAGCGGAAGCTCCGCTCGAAACGGTTGCGCCGGCTACTTCTTCTGCCGCTCCGACCGAACCTCCGGCCGGAAAACCAGTGCAAAAACCGAAACACCGGTAACGACGATAACGACAACATAACGATTCCGTCCAAGAGGTTGCCGGGAAATCCTGTAACAATCCCGCCTTCCGCAGCATCTGCTCTATTGGGTCACGGCCTCGGTGCCAACGCCGGCCCGCAGCTGTTACGATCTGATCGCTACTGTTCTGATCGTTGCGATTTTGAACGTTACAATTAACGATATGACGAGTTTGCCGCTACCGCTTGCCGCCTTTGTCGCAGGACTGATTTCATTTCTATCGCCCTGCGTCCTTCCCCTCGTCCCCGGATACGTTTCTCTGATCTCGGGCGTCGGCGTCGAGCAGTTGAAGATGAAAGAGGGGGAACTCTTTCGCAAGGTGATGTTCAATTCGGCTGCGTTCATCATCGGCTTCAGCATCGTCTTCATTTCGCTGGGCGCGATTTCGACCGAAGTGGGACAGGTGCTGGCGCAATACAAATCGCTACTCGCGCGAATTGCCGGAGCGGTCATCATTCTTTTCGGACTCCACCTGACGGGCATTTTTCAGATCAAGGCTCTACTGGCAGACACGCGACTGCATAATCTCAAAGGAAGTTCTTCCGCCTGGGGCGCTTTTGTCATCGGCTTCGCTTTCGCTTTTGGATGGACACCGTGCGTCGGCCCGATCCTCGCCGTGGTTCTCGGATTCGCCGCCGCGCAGGACACTGTCTGGAAAGGTATCTATCTACTGGCCATTTATTCGGCCGGATTGGCAGTGCCGTTTTTGCTGACTTCACTCGGCATTGAGCGCTTTCTGAAGTTTTACAACCGCTTTAAATTTCACATGCACGCTGTCGAAGTAGCCAGCGGAGGCTTGTTGATTGCGTTAGGCATCCTACTGGTCGTGGGGAAATTCACTCTCATTTCGAATTATTTTTCGTTCTTGAATCGCTTTGCGCTTTAGGCGTCTTACATCCGCAACATCCCAAGCCCTTTTAAGGGCCGAGTTTTGAGGTTACTGTGAAAAGAAATCCGCTAGTTCTGTTCTTCATCGCGGCGATTGTGGCAGCGATGATATTCGCCGGCATTCATATGGCTCGCAAAAATCAGGCGAACGGTCCCGTCAAGGGGAAGCTCATCGGCAGTTTGGCGCCTGACTTCGAACTGCCCACGCTCGAGGGCAAGAATATCAAGCTGTCCGATCTGCGCGGCAAAGCCGTTCTGCTGAATTTCTGGGCGACCTATTGCGGCCCCTGCAAGATCGAGATGCCATGGTTTGTTGAATTGCAGAACCAGTACGGCCCGCAAGGTTTCCAGATTATCGGCGTGGCCATGGACGATGCCAGCACCGAAGATATCGCCAAGTTTGCCAAGGAACTGGGAGTGAATTACCCGATCCTGCTGGGTAAGGAAGAGGTCGGACAAAGCTATGGCGGAGTCAGTGTGCTGCCCACAACTTTCTTTGTGGATCGCGACGGCAAGGTCATCGCCCGCGAATTCGGCCTGCAGAGCCGCAGCGTGTTTGTCGACCACATCAAACAGGCAATGGGCGAAGGGAAAGCGGTACAGGCTCAGAAGTAACTACGAGCCTCGTCCGTTGAGGAGTAGGCTTGATTTGACGGCACATGAAACTCCTACTGACATTGACCCTCGTAGCATTCTCGGGCTGGGGTCCAGCTCGGGTATCGGCGCAAGACGATATCGGCCCGCAGGGTCCGGCCGTCAAGATGGCTCCCGCTCCTGTGGTGACTGCGGTGCAGGGAAAATCGGCGACGGTCCCTCTTTCTTTCCGCGTGGCCAGCGGCTATCACATCAATTCCAACCAGCCAAAATCGGAGTTTCTCATTCCAACCGTCCTCAAGGTCGAGGCGACCACCGATATCGTCATCGGCAAGACTACGTACCCGGATGGTCAGGACATGAGTTTTGCTTTTGCTCCCGATGAAAAGCTCAATGTCTACACCGGTGATTTCAAGGTGGATGTGCTGGTTCGTCCGCTGCGTTCCGTGCAACCCGGCAAATACATCGTCCGCGGAACTTTGAAGTACCAGGCTTGTGATAATCAGGCGTGCTATCCACCGAAACAATTGCCGGTCAGCTTCGACGTAAAGATCGCCAAGGCTCCGCCGGTTGCTCACGCGAACCCTGCGCAAAGCCCGCACGCACATCAGTAAGCTTCGCGCGAAAAAACCCTGCGAGAGCCACATCCAGAGCCCGCTAGTTACCTTGGTCACTTGGTTCCGACAAAATTAAGCTTTTCCTCATGAGATTCCGCTAGATTGCGGGAAACAAGAACCTCCGTTGTGGCCAGCCAACAGCGCCAACAAGGAGCGTCGATGATCGAGCGTCGTAGAGACCACCTCACCCGCAAGCGCGTCGCGGAGATGTCCCCAGAAGAAATGAGACGTGCATTGTTGGTCTCTGACAAGACCGAACTGCCCAACAAGCGCGCTTTTGACGAGGGAGAACCGAGTCCCTGGATCGCCATGGCCGACGTCGATGGCCTGAAGGCGCTGAACACCGAATTTGGCTACTCCGCGGGAGACACGCTCATACGCAGGTTCGCGGAGGTGTTGCTCAGCGTCGATGTCGACGCGTACCACGAAAAAGGCGATGAGTTCCTGTGCAAGGGAAAGACTTTCGAGGAGCTGAACACCAAACTCTCCCAAGCGCAACAGATTCTGAGGAATCAAGCATTTGCCGTTCTGTCTTTGGATGGTCGCATCGCGACCATCCCCTGCGCCGATTTTTGTTTCGGGGTGGGGACTGATCTGAACGAAGCTGAGGTTTCGCTGAAGCGCCAGAAGGAACTGAAGAAGGCGTCGAAATAAAATCTTCGGACAGATTACTTGGGCGCCAGCTCGTTCTTGAAGACTTTGCCATCCTTCATCACGAAGCCAACGTTTTCGAGGATCCTGATATTGGCCAGCGGATCGCCGGAAACGGCGACTACATCCGCATAAGAGCCGGGCGCGATGACGCCGATTTTTCCTCTCATTTCGAGCAACTCGGCCGCTCGCGATGTCGCGCTCTGGATCGCCTGCATGGGCGTCATGCCGAATTCGACCATCCGCGAAAACTCCTGAGCGATTGGCTCGCTCCACGGAAACCCGCCAACGTCTGTACCGAAGGCAATCTTGACTCCCGCCTTCAGCGCCTTGCGAAATGAAATTTCGTGCTCGGAAGCACGCTTGCGATCGCGCTGGCCTTCTGCAGTGTCGGCAGGCGACCAATCTCCGTAGTAAACAGCGAGGGTTGCGCAGAGCCACGTACCTTGACGGAGCATCTGCGCAATCTGCGCGTCGGTCAAGACCAGACCGTGCTCAATCGAGTCGCATCCACCATCGAGTGCGCGCTGCATTCCTTCTCCGCTGTAGGAGTGGCAAGCCACTTTCTTTCCCCAACCGTGGGTTTCGTCCACGATCGCTCGCAGTTCCTCAACAGTCAATGTCGGCTGCGATACGAGTTCGCCGTTCTTCCCGATCCAACTTCTGTGGGTCATATACACCTTGATCCAGTCGGCACCGTGATCGAGCTGCTCGCGTGCTGCCTTACGGGCTTGAACAGGTCCGTCGATAATCTGCACGCCCTTCGGTACTTCAATCTCTGGCGCGTAACCCTCTAGCGGATATCCCCCGGTGGTCGAGATGGCGCGGGTCGAGACAAACATGCGCGGACCGGGAATATATCCGCCTTCGATGGCCATCTTGATGCCAACGTCGCCATAGCCCGCGCCTTCGGTTTCCATATCGCGCAAGGTAGTGAATCCCTGTTCGAGCGCACGCCGCACCGATACGGTTGCTCTCGCCGCGCGGAATGCCAGCGGATACTTGAGCAGTTGAACGTCGTATCCACCTTCGGCGGGAACTTCGCCTTGCAGGAAAATGTGTGTGTGAGCATCGATCAGGCCGGGAAGCACTGTGGCCTGTGAGAGATCGATGAATGTCGCTCCGGCGGGGATTTGGGCGGGATTGAACCCGTTGCCATCGGCCATCTCTGCGATTTTATTTCCGCGAATCGTGATGATCTGGTTGTGACGCGAGGAATCCGACACACCGTCGATCAGCACTCCGGCACGGATCACAGTCACGGGCGCCGCTGTTGGAGAGGCCGTATTCTGTTGCGCCCAACTCACGGACATCAGACACAGAAAACCAAGCAAAGCCGTCCAATGCTTCACACGCAACCTCCGGAAAGGGAGGATTGTACTACCGGCGTAAAGGGATTAAACAGGTGCCGCGAATTCGGGGCGGTAGCTAGTGAGCGCGAACTCACCGCGAACTAGCGAGGAACGCGAAGGACGAATCCCGCAGGATCAGATTCGGCGGAATTAAACACCAAAGAAGCTCCAGCGTTTTCGAGCACGCGCGTGGCAACCGCAAGCCTGGCATTCGACAACGTCGTCTGCGGACTGGTCTTCTTTCTTCCTTGCAGGTCTCTTCCTTGCGGGTGAAAACTGCCGTCGCTTTCCGCTCGAAGCACGGCTCCAGCGGGACCTTCCCCGAGCAGAAGCGTAATTCTGCCATCGGGCGTTTCCGCGTCGGGCTTTTCCGCGTCAATCATGTCCGTAATCAGATACTGCATCGCCAGTCGCAGTCTTGATTCCGGCAAAGGCAGTGTGACCGAACATGTGCCAACCAGACGCAATTGAATGTGGCGTATCTCGGCAATCGAGGACAAATCGTCGATCACCGATCGCACGACTGGGGCGAAGGGAGAGGCGAGTATTTCCCCTCCGGCGTTTTCAGCATCCAGATATTCCCGCATCAACCGGATCATGCCAATCACTTTTTCCGTTTGCTGCAAAGCGGCCGCAACGCTTTCCTGCCGCCGTTCCGCTATTTGATCGAGCGAGGGTTCACGCTCGGGATCGAGAGAAAGCTCGAGCGAACAGCGCAAGCTGGTAAGCGGCTGGCTTAACGAGTGCAGTAATTCGCTGAGCACGTCGGGATTCGGCGGCATCTTAGAAAAGGAATGCGCGCTGGTATTCATGTTCATGCTAATGCGCTTTCAGCGTTCATCTGATAGCCGACGCCGCGAACCGTATGAATCAGCGCCGACGAAAAACCGTCATCCACTTTGCGCCGCAGATAATTGATGTAAACATCGACCACGTTCGTAGTGGAATCAAAAGTCAGATTCCAGACGTGTTCAATAATCATCGCCCGGGTAAGCCGGCGCCCGGCATTGCGCATCAAATATTCGAGTAAAGCAAATTCTTTGGTCGTCAATTCGATCGGGCGGCCAGCGCGTGCGACCTTGCGTTCCACGCGATCCAGACAAAGATCTCGAACCGTAAGCACGGACTCGGATGGCAGGTGACTGCGCCGCAACAATGCTCTCGCCCGGGCAGAAAGTTCGAGGAATGAAAAGGGCTTCACCATGTAGTCGTCGGCGCCGGAATCGAGGCACTGGACGCGGTCTTCGACCCGGCTGCGCGCGGTCAGAATGATCACCGGCAAGCTCGCCTTGCGCTGCCGCAAACTCTTGAGCACCGACAGACCGTCGACGCCCGGCAGATTCAGATCGAGCACGACGAGGTCGTAATCAACCTCCATGGCCATCGCGCGGCCCTGGTCCCCTTCGCTGGCAACATCCACCACGTGGTGCTCCGCTTCAAGTCCCTTCCGGATAAAACCGGACAGCGCCGCATCGTCCTCCACAATAAGAATTCTCATGAGTTTTATCTATGTCAGATTTCTGTGAACAGATTCTCATTGTCGACGGGGTCGCAAAGAGAGACAAGATAACTGGCTCGTACGAAGGGACGTACATCCGATCGGGATATACATTCTGCAAGAGAACGGCGGTGGCATCGCGAGAGCCTTGCGGGGGTTATCGGTGTGTCGGCGGGCACGGGTCTTTCAACTCCGCGAGTCATTCGCTTCGCGAATGGTCCGCTACGCTCAGGATGACAGGGTGATCAATCAAATGCCCAGGGACTTTTGAATGGCCGCGACGATAGAGCTGGCCAGACGATCCATCTGATCTTGCGACTCGGCTTCGATCATCACTCGCGCCAGCGCTTCGGTGCCGGAGTAGCGGACGACTACTCGCCCATTGCCATTGAGTTCCTTCTGCGCCGCATCGATCGCGCTCTGTATGGATGGAATTTCCGCGAACGGAGTTTTTTGCCGCACCTTGATATTTCGGATCGTCTGGGGAAAAACCTTCAGGTCGCCCACCAGCTCGGCCAGAGACTTGCCTGTGCGAACCATGATCTCCAGCACTCTAAGCGCTGTGAGCAGGCCGTCGCCGGTCGTGGCTTCTCCGTCGCGGAAGAGGATATGACCGGATTGTTCGCCTCCCAGTGTGGCGCCGACGCGCTGCATTTCTTCAAGCACATACTTGTCGCCGACGTTGGCGCGCAACATATGAATACCAGAGCGCTTGAGTGCCAACTCCAATCCCATATTCGACATGGTCGTAGCCACGACCGTGTCTTTGGCGAGCGACCCACGGGTCTTCATGTCACGTGCCGCTACGAGTAGAACGGCGTCGCCGTTGACGACTCGGCCTTCAGCATCACAAAAAAGAGCGCGGTCGGCATCGCCATCAAAGGTCACTCCAATATCGAAATGCTCTTTATTCTTCGCGGCGCTGTTGGCCACGAAACGGGCCAGCGTCTCGGGATGCAGTGCGCCGCAATTATCATTTATGTTCTGTCCGTCCGGCGAAGCGTTCAGGAATATAGTTTTTATGTTCAGCGCCCGAAACAGCTCCGGCGCTTCGGCAGCGGCCGCTCCATTGGCGCAATCGCAAGCCACACGAAGACTGCTCAAATTCCCGGAGACACCTTTGGCTAACCAGCGAACATAAGCGTGGCGCAATCCTTCGTCGCCCGGGAGACTCGAAATTAATAGCGTGGGATGGGGCGCGGCAGGGGCATCGCCCTGCAACAAAGTGAAAATTTCTTTTTCAATCGCCAGTTCGTGCGCATCCGGCAGCTTGTAACCATCGCCGGAGAAAATTTTAATGCCGTTGTCGGTCCAGGGATTGTGGGAGGCGGAAATCACGACTCCTGCGTCGAATTTTTGCGACCGCGCCAGAAACGCTACGCCCGGGGTGGTGATCACGCCAGCGCTCCGCGCCTCGACTCCCACGGACGCCAGTCCTTGCAGAAAGCGGTCGGCGATCCATTGGCCGGAGGTTCGCGTGTCCTGGCCAATCACCACTCGTGGCTTCGGATTGGTTCGCGTGAGATCGTGTCCCAGGGCTCTCCCGATCCAATAGACGCTGTCGTGGGTCAGCGGAAATTCGCCTGCAACCCCTCGAATTCCATCTGTGCCGAAAAGTTGTCTGGTTTGCGTCATTTATGGTTTGGCAAGAGCGCGAGGTTATTTCTTCTCTTCTCCCGGCCCTTCCATGATAACCGTCACCCGAATCGAAGTGGGGTGCGCGACTTGAATGAGAGGATCGGTAACGTAGGCGTGCGTTACAAAGGAAGCTCGCGTCATGACGCCGCTGGCATCGACGGGATCGGTGATGGCAGTCTCCGCGACTTCAATGCGGCGGCGAGGTCCGGTAATGGTTACAGTCGACGGATCTGCGATGACTTGTGCCACATGCAAGCCAGCCGCGAACGTTCCGTTCACGCGCGGTTGCACCTCGATCTTGCGGGTCATGCGCTCATCGAACGAGAGATGAAATTGCCCCGGAATGATTTGTACGACTTCGAGATCCTGCGGGACATGAACTCGATCCGCCAAGTCAAAGGTTCGCTCGCCGGGATGAACCGTGGCTAGATTAACCGCAGCTACGACGTCCGAAGCCTGCAGTCGCTGGATCGAACGCTCGGGCCCGCGCACTCGAACGTGGGCTTCGGTGAAGCTGGCGGAATCGATCTCGATATTATCGGGAAGGTTTTGGAATTCGATGGGAACTGTCATTTCAACTTCGGCTACTGGGCTACGAGCTACTTCAAACCAAAGGGCCACTGCGATTAAAAGCGAGAGGATCTTGAGGCCGGCATTGTGAACGAAGATGCGTCGGAATCCGGGCACGGTCAATCTTCCCTTCCTGGCCGGCGCGACAACTGCGAACTGGGCGGCTCGTCTTCAATAAAGCTCTCTTCGACAGGGGTCGGCAGCGTGGGTGCGGGAGCGTACCGGCGCAGCAGAGCGCTCAAGCGTTCGCGCAAACGCTCTACGGTTAATTCCCGTTCAATGCTGCCCGCGACTGCCATGCTGATAATTCCTGTCTCTTCGGAAATGATGACGGCGACCGCATCGGTCTCTTCGGTTATCCCAATGGCTGCGCGGTGGCGGGTTCCCAGTTGAGTCGAGAGCACGGGATTCATAGATAAGGGCAGGAAGCAAGCGGCGGCCGCGATTCGGTCCCGTTGAACGATCACTGCGCCGTCGTGCAAGGGGGCGCTTGGCCGGAATATGGTCGCCAGCAGGTCGTAGGATAGACGGGCATCCAGCGCGACGCCGCTTTCGATGTAGGTGCGGAGTCCAATTTCACGTTCGATCACCATCAGCGCGCCGGTCTGATTTTGTGAAAAAAGGTTCGCCGCCAAAACGATGTCGTCGTAAACATCGGCTACGGAACTTGACGAGCGCATCAGCGAGATTCGGCTGCCGAGATTTGCCAGGGCGTGGCGGATCTCCGATTGGAATACGACGATCAGCGCGAAGACAATGTAGGGAAGCAGGATGCTGAGGAGCCAGTTCAGCGTGCGTAATTCTCCGAGACGCGCGAAATAAAACGCCAACCCCAGCGTGGTCAGGCCGAGGAGCATCGGGGCGGCGCGGGTGCCGCGAACCAGCAAGAGGAATTGATAAACCAGAATTGCGACCAGCAGAATATCGACGACCGAGATGACCGAAATGTGTGGCCAGGCCAGCGACGCTCTCACTCTACCCTCTCGTCGAAAACGCAGGTGAACTTCATTCTAATGCAGCGCTTCTGATGCAGTCCTTCTATGCGTGCCAGCTATGAGTATCGGGCCAGTTATCCGGAATCCGCCTCGCCGGACTCAGCTGCAGTCACGCGGGCGCGAAGTCTGCCCCGGGCTACACGCGCCGATATGTCATCTCCGGGAGTGAGTCGCGTCGCGTCCTTCACCAACTGGCCTTGCCTATCGAAGACTAGCGCATATCCGCGATTGAGGATTGCCATCGGCGAAAGCGCCTGCAGGGTCGCTGAGTGCCGCTCGAATGCGGTTCGGTTCTGCAGCAATCGCGTTTGCGCCGCTGAGATGAGATTTGCCGTTTGCGCGATCAGTTGTTGGCGGATCGCGGCCAGGCGGCGGCGGGCGTCATAATGCCGGACTGCGGCCGTCACGTTTTCGCAGCGGCGATGGCATCTCTCCAGAAGCTGACGTTCCGCTTTTTCCAGGCGGAACCGTTGCTCATCCAGCCTCTGCTGACGCCGGTGGATGCCGTCCATCATGCGGGCGAAAGCTCCGTGTTGCGCTCGCTCCGTCAGTTCTTGCTTCGCCATCAGCAGGCGGTAGCGTATGCCGTGTTCCAGTCGCCGATACAAATCCTCAGCTTGCGCTTCGATCTCTTGCCTGGACCGGATCACCAGTTCGGCGGCCGCGGACGGTGTGGGTGCGCGAAGATCGGCGACAAAGTCGATGATGGTGAAGTCGGTCTCGTGGCCGATGGCTGAAATGACCGGGATTTTCGAATCCGCGACTGCCCGCGCCAGGCCTTCGTGGTTGAAACAGGCGAGGTCTTCGACCGATCCTCCGCCGCGCGCGATGATGATCACCTCGACGGCGCGATGGTGACGCAAGTCTTGATGAAAATGTCGAAGGCCGGCGATCACTTCGCCGGGCGCCGACTCGCCCTGAACCTGCGCGGGATAGATGAGCACATTAGCCGAGCGATGACGGCGCGCCAAAATGTTCAGGATGTCGCGCAACGCCGCGCCCTGCGGCGACGTGATGACTCCGATTTTTTGCGGCAAGGGCGGGATCGGCTTTTTTCGCGAAGCCTCGAACAATCCTTCGGATTGCAGTCTCGCTTTCAATTGTTCGAAGGCGAGTTGCAAGGCGCCGGCGCCTTTCGGCTCCATGAATTCGGCGGAGACCTGGAGTTCCCCGCGTTCTTCGTAGACGGTTATGCGTCCGCGAATCGTGACATTTAATCCGTTCTCCGGCCGAAATCGCAAGAGCTTGGCCGACGAGCGGAACATCACGACCCGAATCTGCGCACTCTCCTCTTTGAGAGTGAAATAGAGATGGCCGGAATCGGGGATTCGCAAGTTCGAGATTTCACCTTCCACCCAACAATCGGAGTACTCGCGTTCGATGTGAGATCGGACTGCCGACACTAATGCGCGAACGGTCCAAACGCGCCGCTCCGGGGGACGAAACTGGAACCCAAGCTGGTCAGTCATATCCACGTGGATTCAGTTTACCCGAGCCGTGTCATCAGCCGGTCAAAGCGTCTTTTTGCTTAGTTGAGCCCACGAAGCAGCCGCAGCCAGGTGGCTGCGCGCAGTTTCCAGACGCGACTTTTCGGCCAGAATGCGAACCTGCAAATCGGGCAAGAAACGCTTCAATGCGTCGAGGTTGCCGCGATATTCGAGCACTTCCTTTTCGAATGCCGCCGCTGCTTTCGCATGGTGGGGATGGCGCAGGCATTCCGCTGCACGGAGAATCTGCTGCAGTATGCCGGAGAAATCCTGCGGCTTGATGGAAGAACAAAGCCTTCGTTCGGGGCGGAGAAAAATCAGGGCAGAGCGCAGGTTTTCATTCACCTGTTGCAAAGTTTTGAATGGATCGGACGACATCATCCGTTCCAGCCGGCGCGGCCACTCTGTGAGTCGGTGGATGAGGGATCGTAAACGGAAGTACGGGGCGAGTTTGTGGGGGCTGTGTTCTCGAGCCGGTCAACTTCAATCCAGGCTTCCCGCACTGCAAGCACATCGGTGACGAGCTGCCGGATTCCTGGCTTCGATGGACGAAATTGCACCTGGATCATGCTCTGCCGCAAGCGGTCATAAAAATGATTTCCCGGACCTCTGTCCGTTTTGTACGGAACCCTATTGCGTTCACAGTGGTTCATCGGCTTGACTCGCGCAGGCTTGATTTTCACAAGCACCCGCGGATGTAGTCCCGAAGTAATTGACCCCTTTCGCGCCCCTCTAGCGCTGGCTGCGCGGTTCCTGCCGATCTTTATTTGTAATCAGGCGGCGCAAAGGCATCGTTTCGCTCGACAGAGAACTCGCCGCCGGTCGAGGAGCCGTTTCTGCGGCGCTCACTCATGCTGGCTGTCGACGGAAACCGAATCACAAGAGTTCCGCAAGATTATGGAGCTTGAGTTAGACAACAAATAAAGAACAAGAAGAGAGGGTCCCGCAGCCCTTCGAATCAGCCGGTGGATTTTCTCCCACACATCCGCATCAAAGTCCGCCGACGGCGGTCTACAACTCTAATTCCATCCACAAAGCGCTTTCGATCGGAATCGCGGTATACGGTTTGATTTCGTGGAACCCCAGCTTCCGATACAGCGCAATCGCATCCTTCATTGCCGATTCCACGGTATCGAGGCGCATACGCTCGTAGCCCACGGCTCGCGCCTCAGCGATCAAGCGTTCCACTAGCATCCTTCCAAGCCCCAGGCCGCGATCATCGGCACGCACGTAGAGCCGCTTCATTTCACAAATGCCTGGTTCAAGTTTGCGCAGCGCAATGCATCCGGCGGCGTGCCCTTGGTTTAGCGCGAGCAGCAATCTGCCGTTCGGCGGACCGTAGGCACCGGGCAGGCTTTTCAGTTCCTCATCGAAACTCTGAAAGCACAAACTAAAGCCGAGCGAGCCGGCGTATTCGAGGAAGAGAGTTCGAACTTGTTCGATGTGTTCGGGGCCGGTGGCTTGAATCAAATCCAATCTGTCGCCTATCGGGGCTGGTGGCTCGTGCCGTTCGCGAACGGCCTGCATCGGATTTCGTTTGCCCTCAGCCGAGTTTTTTGCTTAGTTGGAATGGTAGTCGATTCGCCGAACGCGCTCAACGCCGTCTTCAATCGCTAACAGGGAAAGGGGCCGCGTTTTACCGCAGCCCCATCCGGTACGCGGCATGGTTTTATTTCGAAGCGTAGTACACGTATTGCAAGTTCGCCAGCGAGAACCCGGACATTTCGCTCGTCCCGTTTGGTTTGCCGCCATATTTCGCGGTCAAATCCTGATTTTGCCAGTCGTCGGTGCCGGCGGGCAGGGTCAACTGATTGATGTGCTTCCCGGAGAGGTAAAACAGATGTAGTTCGTCGTTCGGCGTAGTGGTAAAAGCCACGATGCCGTTGGCTGGATTCGCGGCCGGACCACCGCCTTGGGCGGTGACGTCATCACTCGCCCATATTGTGTTGTCGGCGGAAAGCATTTGCCACAAGTGTTTGTTGATATCGATGAAGAAGACCTCGTTAACATTTCCGCCGGGAAACACCAACGCCGTGATCGGACTGGTAGCTGCCGCCACCGGTACACCGGCCTTGACGGTCAGGTCCTCATCCTGCCAGGTGGAATCGTTGTAATAAAGTTCGTGAACGTGGCCGGTGGTAGCCAGGTAATACACGTATTGCAGATTGCCGACGTTGATGCTCGCAATCCATACGGCTCTGCCGGAGGGCCCTTTCGCCATTTTCGTGATGTCCTGGTTCACCCAGCTCCCGCTGACGTTGTAGAGCTGATTGACGTGGCCGTTGGAGGCCAGATAGTACACGTGAAATCCGTTGGTGCCCGTCGCCAAAGCAGTCAAGCGCGGCGTCTTCTCGGTCAGCGGACCTCCGCTCAGGCTGGTGATATCCGAGTCGGCCCAATCGGAATTGTTGTAGAACAACTGGTGCACATGCCGATCCTGCGAAACGTAGTACACGTATTGCAGGTTCGACTCGGAGAATCCGGAGACGGCGCTCTTGGCCATGGCACGAACGCCGTGGCCTTCGTTCGTCAGGTCTTCATCGCTCCAGCTGGTTCCATTGAAGAACAGTTGGTGAACATCTTCGGCGCTGTCGAGGTAGAAGGTGTGAATCTGGTCGTTGGGAGTGGTGACGAAGGCGGCGACTCCGGTATGCGGGTCGGTCGCCTGGCTGGAGAGTTCCTGATCGATCCAGGTCGAGTTGTTGTAGGTGAGTTGGTGGATGGTCTGGGCGTTGGCATGGGGCATAGCGAGCGCGCCCAGGCACAAGGCCAAAATGCCGGCAAGAAGAGAATACGAACGGTTGGTTTGACGACTGCTGTAGAAGGTTGTCATAAAGAGTCCTTTGAGTTGCTGGATTTCAGGGAGCCCTCTTCGGGAAAGACCGCCTAGATCGTCGGCGCCCCGGCCGGGTTGACCTCCGGTGCGACGGACTATGGTGCAAGCCGGGGCTGCGGTCAATGAAACTGGTTTTTAATCGTTCCTTAACTGGCAAGTACTTTCCCAGCAATACGTTCCGGGGCGTCATTAACTGAAGGCGGGACTTTGACCGTCGATTTTTCGGACGCGAAACAAACTAGGGATGCCTCAACCGTGGCTGTTGGCAACGACTGACAAAACATTCATCCCGTTGCGGGTGGCCGCCGAGAGGGAACAGGAATAAGATTCCGACTCTACGTACACACAATCTCCGACAACCGACAATTCTCGTGAGGATCGAATGGCGGAAAGGCTGTCAACCGTAGGTCTTTTTATAGCTCTGATTCTGGTTGCCGATTCAGGCATCATCCCTGCCTTCGCGTCCAGCGGCTGCACAGTTAGCGACCTCGTTTTCATGCAAGGCGAATGGCATTCCAACGATGGTGCCGCCATTGGTGAAGAACGTTGGGTGCCGACGCCAGCGAACACTCTCGCAGGCAGCAGCTGGGTAGTAAAAGGCACCGCGGTCAGCTTCGTAGAGGCGCTAAGTATTGCGCCACAAAACGGCCGAATCGAAATGCACTTGAGACATTTTGACGGTTCCCTCAGTCGGGCGTGGGAAGACAAAGAATCGCCCATGGTGTTCGTTCTGGCACAATGCGATGGACAGTCAGCCGTGTTCGATGGCACCGGCGACAAACTGGGCAAGCACGTTACCTATCGCAAAACTCCAGAGGGTCTCGCATTTGTGGGAGATTTCTTGCCTGGCGGCAAGCCGTTTCGAGCAGAAATAAAAATGCACAAGGCGAACTGAGCGCTGCGAGCGGACAGCAGCGAAGATTCCCCCGGCACTGTTCTTACTTCGCCGGTTGCCACAACTCGATCGGATTTCCCTCGGGGTCGTGCAGGCGCGCGAAGCGACCAATGCCGGCGTAGTCTTGCGGGTCCTTGACTTCGATCCCTGCCCCTCGCAGCTGGGCGATCATTTTGTCGAGATCCCGTACTCGAAAATTGATCATCCAGACCTTATTGGGATCCCCGAAGTAGCCACTAGTCTCGGGGAACGGACTAAACGCCGTCGCCCCTGCCTCTTGCTCCCAAGAGGATTCGCCGGCCTTCGTGGGGACGGGCGAGACTCCCAGATTTTGCTGATACCAATGTGCCAGCGCTTTAGGATCGTGAGCTCGGAAGAACAAACCTCCGATTCCGGTTACTTTCTCCATTTCCGCTCCTCCGGTCAATTCGTTCTTAGCCGCTTTCCCCGCCGGTGGAGGTGGGGTCGTTGGCTGTGTGGCTGTCTGCGCCGCTGCATCGAATTCGTTCCGGCTCAGGATGAGGCTCGACCCAATGGCCAGCGGCAACAGTCGAAGCAATTCACGCCTTTGAAAACTCATCCCGATCCTCCCGAGTCGATATACGAGGCGATCCATCATAACCTCTGGGAATAGAGTTCTGAAAGCGTGTTATCCGTGCGTGTAGCTTAGAATATCGAGGCGCAGCCTGCAGATTTTTCCGAAAGGAAATCATCCCATGAAGGCCGCTGTTCTGCACGCTCTCGGAAAGCCGCCTCGATGCGAGCCTTTCCTCGAACCAAGTGCGGGTGACGGAGAGGTGATCGTGCATGTTCACGCCGCATCTCTGAAACCGATCGACAAGCAGCTGGCCAGCGGTTCGCACTATGCCAGTCCGCGCGAATTCCCCGTCGTCTGCGGTACGGATGGAGTCGGCCACCTTGACGACGGGCAGCGGGTGTTCTTCGGTGGAACACGCGCACCTTACGGCTCGATGGCGGAACTCACCGTCGTGCGCCGGGCATTCTGCTTTCCCGTCCCCGACAGCGTGGATGATGCAACCGCCGCCGCCCTGCCCAATCCCGGTGTCTCTGCGTGGCTTTCGCTCGCGTTCCGCGCAAAAGTAGCGGCGGGCGAAAATGTCCTCATCCTCGGTGCCACCGGAGTCACAGGCAAGCTGGCTGTAAGGATCGCGAAACTTCTCGGCGCACGTCGTGTGGTTGCTGCCGGACGCAACCGGGAGGTCTTGCAAACGTTGCATCGGCTGGGCGCGGACGCGATCATTCACCTCGACGCCTCCGCAGAGGAACTCGCGGAGGCGTTTCGGCGCGAGGCCGGCGGTTCAGGATTTCAAGTCGTGATCGACTACGTGTGGGGTCCGCCCACAGAAGCATTTCTGGCTGCGATCACACGGAAGGAATTTGCTGCTATCACGTCCGAGATTCGCTTGCTTCAGGTTGGGGAAAGCGCGGGGCCGACCATCTCGCTTCCAGCTGCGGTGCTGCGCAGCACCGCGCTGACAATTCTCGGGACTGCCGGGATTCCGCCTCTTAACATTTTGGCTGATGCCTTCCAACAAATCATGGCGCATGCCGCCAGCGGGGAACTGGGTATAGACACGGAGTGTGTCCCGCTCGCGGATATTGAGAACGCCTGGCAACGCGATCAACAGCCTGGCAGGTTGGTAGTCACACCATAACCGCAAAAGAAAAGGGGAGCAGTTGCGCTCCCCTTCATTCGATCATCGAGTTCGCGATTGACGAGTTTCGTCAGCCGCCACCCAGAACCTTTTCGTCAGTACTTCAAGGCTGACGTGCTGCCTGCCTTTACTCCATTGCCGGAAACCGACGCGTTGAACTTGCACTTTGGGCCTCCGTAGTTATAAATGGCGCCATAGAACTTTTCTGGGACGATGTTTTCAAACGAGGGGAAACCATGGGCAACCTGGGTCTTATAAAAGTGACTTACGTCGTTCGGGGGAAACTGCGAGCATGAAGTTACGCCATAGGCTTCAAGCACGCCGGCGAATGCCCAAACCCAATGCAGATCCGTACTGGTAAAGTTCAGTACCGACGACTGGTGAGTCGTCTCATCGTAAGAATTTACGAAATAAGACAGATCGCTGCCGCCGGAAGCACCGTTCTGCTGGTTAATCCCAAGCAGATAGTCGCCAGGAGTCACGACGTAGGGCGTGCTGACGAAGGCGATGCCGGAGCCTTTGGGCCCGACCAGCCAGCTGGCGAACACATAGTAGTCGCCACCGAACAAGCCATTGTCACCCCATTGCAGCACAGGTTGCATGATCCAGTTCTCGCTCGAGGGTTCAAGGCCGTTGAATAGATAGACCAGCGCGCCGCTCGCCGTTGGAGGATTCGGAACGTGGAAATAACCGTCGAGGTTAGCAATGTTGTCCGTGGATTTTAATGACACATCCCACTGCACGGCTTCCACCCAGCCGTTGCCGGTCCCCCCAGGGTCCTCCTGGCCCTCGGAAATGCGACGGGTGTCAATCGATTGCTCGGAGCAAGAATCATAGTGTGCGATGACCGCGCCGTTCATCTTCACATCGCCGGTCGGTTGGCCGTCGCTGCCAAGTTCGACCTGCGCGCCACTCGGAACCTGGTGAACGCAATCGGGACGGATTAACTTGCCGGGAATTTGCATCCAGCCCGGGTGCTCTGCTTTCAGTTGATCGTAGCTCGCGGTTGCTTGCGCGCCCATCATGGCGCTGGTGGCAAAGAGAAAAGCGGCGGCGCCGCTCAGAATGCGATTGCGAGTAATTGATTTCATAACTCCTCCATGAATTGAGCTCTTTTTTGAGAGCAGATTTGCGGGCCCTGCGGCTTCGAACACTCCAGAAAGCCCGTCACTGGATGTAGCGGGAAAATGGCGCGGCAGGGATCATTTCAAATGAGGATGGCCCGCAGAATATTGCGTCGGCGTCCAACTCGATGATTCTAAAGGGATACCGTCCAAGGGAGTGGCCGCAGGCTCCAGACGCCGCAAAAATTAATGACCCAGTTGCCACGAGTCGCATTGCGCAGAGCGAAGCAGCCGATTAGGATTTCTGCACTCGCCCGTCTGAACTATTTATGTCTGAAGCAATCATGTCCGAAGTTATTTCGACCGAGCCCGGAGCACCCGAACCCTCGACTTCGCTTCCCGCTGCCGCTCCTGAACCCTCCGTCGAGGTATTCGCCGTCTACGGAGTTGAGCCCGAGATTCAGGCGTATGCGATGGCCAAGTATTCCCGGTCGTCGCTCTCGATGAAAGAGTCGTTGCGGGAAATTACCTCGCAGAAGGCCGAGAAATTTCTCAACACTTTCTATTTCCAGTACGGGCATCGATCGATCGCCGACCTTGCGCATATCGCACTCGCCATCGAGCGGCTTTCGATTCTTGCCGCCATCGTGGTTGCCGACGAGCAGCGCTGGGACGGACAGGAACGCTCGACTCGTTATCAGGATTTTCGGAAGAGCGGCTACTACACGCCCAAATTTGAGGATTTAGCATCGCAGACTCTTTATCGCGAAACGATTGAGGCTTTATTCTCGGCCTACGAAAAAGTTTCGCAGCAGACGTTCGAATATCTGGCGAGCATCACGCCGAGACCCGCCGAGATGAAACTCGACGCCTACGAACGCACTTTGCGCGCCCGCGCCTTCGACATTTCCCGCTATCTGTTGCCGCTCGCAACCAACACTTCACTGGGAGAAATCGTCAACGCCCGCACGCTGGAAACCCAGGTTGCGCATCTGCTCTCGCAACCGCATAAAGAGGTGCGAAATCTAGGAACGCTGCTGAAGCAAGCCGCGCTTTCTCCTGCATATAACGCGAATGAAGCATCGCTCCGCGCTTTGGTAGCGGAGATTCGCGCCGTGTCACCCGAAATCGCCGATCGCGCAGAGTCAGAGCTGCTTCGCGAAGTACGCGTCGCTCCCACGCTGGTTAAGTATGCCGATCCTAATCTTTACGAAATCGAAAGTCGGCGCGAGCTGCGGCAGGCTGCAGCTGATCTGATGCGCGGCGCTAACATTGAGCCAGCGCCGCTGGTCGATTTGATTGACAACCTGCAAGGCAGCGATGGTTTGGAGATTGAGCTCGCCACCACTTTGCTTTACGGCCACTGTCATTATTCCTACCGCCAGCTTCGACACACGGTCGAAGCGGCTGGCGAGGCGCGACGGCGCGAAGTCATCGATCTCGGCTTGCGGCATCGCGGACGCCACGACGAGATGCCGCGTTCTTTTTCCGCGGGCCAGCAATTCTGCTTCGACATTCTGATGGATATCGGCGGGTTCCGCGACATGCACCGTCACCGCCGCTGCGTGCAGATCATGCAGGATTTCACCACTGCCCATAGCTTCGACACACCACCGGAAGTCGAAGCGGCCGGCGTCCGATCGGCCTACGAAACGGTAATGAACCGCGTCGACGAAGCAGTGCGAAAACTCGCTTTGGCCGGAGGGGAAGAGTCCGGGCAGAGCGCACAGTACGCGATTCCGCTGGCTTTCCGCAAGCGCACATTGTTCAAGATGGACTTCGCCGAGGCCGTCTACATCTCAGAGCTACGCACAACTCCCGCGGGACACACCTCCTACCGCAACGTGGCCTACGCCATGTATGAAGCAGTCGCGGCCAAGTATCCAGCGCTAGCCAAATACTTTCGCGTGCACGATGTGCGCGAGCCGGTGGATCTGCTGAAACGCTGAGCGCGGTAAATTGACGCCGATCCATCCCGCCTCTAGAATCAACTCACACATGCCACTCTACGAATACCTGTGCAAGAAGTGCGGACACCGTTTCGAAGAAATCAAGAAGTTTTCCGACAAACAACCCAAGAAATGCCCCGAATGTGGCGGCGTCATCGAGCAGGTGATTTCAGCTCCCGCCGTGCAGTTCAAGGGGTCGGGCTGGTACGTGACCGACTACGCCAAGAAAGGCAGCTCCGCCGGATCTTCTTCGTCGTCTTCCTCGGACAACGACGGAGGCAACAAAGAAAGCAAAGATTCGAAAGAGTCCTCGAAAGACACGAATAAAGACACGAAAGATTCCAGCGATTCGAAAGACAGCAAAGATTCGAAGAAGGACGACAAGGCTAAGTCTGATTCTTCCTCGAAGAAAAACAAGAAGAATTAGCCGCGGTTCGCGCTGATCGAATCATGATTCGGGATCCTTCCCGGAGAAGATCAGATCGCGTTTCTTGGAGTCGACTCTGGCATGCCAACCACTACGGTTCGACGGCGCGGGACTTCGTCCTCGGAGATTTCTGCCACGAAGCTCAGCTTGATGCCTAAGCGCTCGCATTCCTGCCATGCTGCTTCGTTGAAAAAATAAACGATGTCTCCGCCAAAACGGTCTTTCATTTTGCGACGGGCATCGAGGTCGAACGGACTCGCCGAGTAAACCTTGATCGCCGGATTTTCCCGCACGACGGCTCCGAGGTCGCGCTGGAATCCGAGCGCTCCTTGCCGTACTTGTGCCATGGTGAAAGAAATGACCCGATAAGACATTGGTTTAGCCCGCGCAAACAGTACCGACGCTTATTTCGATCTAATCCCGACCGCGGCCATCATCCGCCCCGTCACGCCTTTCTCGGCGCGAAAGCTGAACAGCAATTCGGTATGGCACGCCGTACATGGCGCAGACCTATCAATGTTCTTCGCTAGGACGCCGGCATCGAGCAACTGCCGCCGGTTCGCCTCCACCAGATCAAGAAAAAGTTTCACCGGCAATTCGCTGTGGCCGGGTGCCCGCGCCGTCAAGAACAGTAGCGGATATTTCTCCCGCACCGGATCCGAATCCTTGACTTCGTGGAACAGACTTTCGGCGTATGCAAACTGCGACTCGAACTTAGTGCGAACTTCCTCTCCCACCTCATAGCAACAACTTTGCACGCCCGGCCCGATCGCAGCTAAAAGATCTCGCGGATTGCTGCCAAACTGCAACCGCATTTCACCAACACCCTTTTCAACGATTCTTCTCAGCGTGCCACGCCAACCGGCGTGAAAGACGCCAACCGCGCGGCGCTTACGGTCAACCAGAATGATGGGAAGGCAATCGGCGGTCTGCACCGCGATCATCAGGCCAGGAGTATCGGTAACCAACCCGTCGCCAACAAGTGGTTGATCAGGCACGCCATCGACGCGATGAATTAAATCCGAATGGATCTGCCGAAGCGAAACCAGTGGCCAGGCTTTTCGTCCGGTCGCGACTCCCATCTCTCGGAGAAAGAGTTCGCGGTTGCGCTCGACCGCTGCTCGAGAATCTTCTTTGGTGAACCCAAGATTCAGCGCGCCTCCACCGTACCGGCGAGACACTCCACCGTGCCGCGTAGAGAAAGCATGCACCAGCCAGGAAAGATCGTTCAGCTTCTTGGATGGCAATAGTTGTAGTTTGTTCTTTGCGACGCGATCAGTCACCACTATTCGATCATACCGTGAGCCAGGCGCTGATTTGGTGAGGATGGATTTGGTGATGGACGCAATTGAGGCATTGAATCATTGAAATACGGAGCGTGGGCTTCCAATGATTCAATGCCTCAATGATCGAATGGCCCGATAATTTACTTCTTCTTCACGATTTCCGCATCGATCTGAATCTTAACCGTATCGCCAATCATGGCCTCTCCGGTTCCGAGCATCTTGTTGTAAGTCAGATTGAAATCCTTGCGATTGATGCTGGTCGTTGCCGAGATGCCGCGGCGCGCATTACCCCACGGGTCCGCAACTTCCGGCGTAGGCCCATCGACATCAAGCGTCACCTCGTGCGTTGCTCCGTGGATCGTAAGATCGCCAATAACCTGCAATTTACCGGCGCTCCCCGTAATCTTCTTGGACTTGAACTCGATGGTTGGATATTTTTCAACGTCGAAAAAGTTGGGACTCTTAAGATCTTTATCGCGCGCCTCGACTCTGGTGTCGACGGAGTTGACGTCAATGCTAGCCGCTACCTGCGATTGCGTGATGTCTTTGTCGTTCAGCACGACGCTACCCGACACCTTGGTAAAACTGCCAGTGACGTTTGAGATCCCGAGATGGCGGACGGTGAATTGAGCGGTTGAGTGCGCGGGGTCGATGTTCCAGGTGGTCTGGGCAAACGCCGACATGCTTGCAAGAGCGATGACGGAAGCGATACCAACACGTTGAGCTTTTTTCAGCATAACGACTCATATCCTTTATAGGGTGAATTTTGCCGTAAGCGGCAGGACTTCAACACGGGACAGGGTTTGAGATTCTCACGAATCTGGCAAAGATGCAAAATAAAGAAGGCCACGCCCGGCGGCGTGGCCTCCCAAACGGGTGGAGTGATTTATTCCTTATTCCTTGCCACTGGCAATGCTCAGTTTGCCTTGCTCAGCAACGGGTTCCTCCGCTGGATTAGCCTTTGGACTGATCTTCACCGTAGCCAGAATCTTCTCCAATTTGTCGAATACCTGGTCTCGATCCACATGCTTAATGCTGTCGTCGGAGCCATAACCCTCGGTCCCCAATCCCAACACGTATTCGTAGCACGCACCACCTTCATAGTCGTGGTAATACTGCGTTTCAACCTGTTTCACGGCGCTGGCAGAGAAGTCAGAAGTCATGGTCATGTCGGTCGATCCGACCTTAACCTTTTCAGCATCCACTGCTTCAGCATCGGCATTGCGCGTGTCGACGAAGGCGAAGTGCGAGCATTCCTGCTCAGAGACGCTGCGATTGACGTTCACATTAAAGAATGCGGATGCGAAATCGGTGCCGGGATACGAACTCGCAGGCAGGGCCACGGTCGCAACTACGACTCCGCCGGGCTGCGCGAAATTCATGGAAGTTGCCTTTGATTCCTGCTTCGCGTTTGCAACATCAGCCGACACCTTGTCGCCCGAGCTGAGGGCGTACTTTCGAGGATAAAGGAACGAAACTCCATAGTTGGCGTCGCTGTAGGTGACGTCCGCCGGACGCTTCTTGGCTGTCTTCTTTGTTTTTGCCGGGGCAGGCGATGCGGCGGCCACCAGTTGTTGGGAATCGCTCGCGGGCGCGGCCGTCGGCTGTGCTGTCGCACCAGTCGACGCTGAGTTCGGGATGCCGACGAGTGCCGGTTTTGCCGACTCGGTGGAGCAAGCGCTCACCGCGAGTAGCAATCCGAGGATCGCGAATCCTGCGATCATGGCGAATTTTTGTTGTCTTGACCAGGACGAAAGTAGCTTCCCAGAGATTGTGCTGTTAGTTGGCTTGTTGTTTGATTTTTTGTCATCGGATTTCCATGTCGTTGTCATTTTGTCACCTCCTCTGCGGCTGGCGCAGTCGGTGGAAGAGAAGCAGGAGGCAGACCAATGGAGCGGGTATTGATTCTGCTGGGGTTCAAAGTCGTCCACCTCCGGCGCGATGTGCCGCGACGGACACGTTGTGCGGCGTCGGACACGGCTGACGAATTTTACGGCCCGTCGGTTCTGAGAGAATCATGACGATGATTCCGATCGCTCCTTATCGTGGACGGCTGGCTCCTTCGCCTACGGGGTTGCTGCATCTTGGTCATGCACGGACTTTCTGGATCGCGGCGCAGCGGGCACGCGAACGGAACGGGGCATTAGTTCTGCGGAATGAGGACCTTGATCCCCAGCGCTCGCGGCCAGAGTTTGCCTCAGCCATGATCGAAGATTTGCGTTGGCAGGGAATCCGCTGGGATGAAGGGCCAGATATCGGCGGGGCGTATGGTCCTTACTCGCAGAACGAACGCCGGCCGCACTATCTGGGGGCTTGGCAGCGGCTTCGCGAGCGTGGATTTTTGTATCCCTGCATTTGTTCGCGCAAAGACCTGGCGCACTCGGCGAGCGCACCGAATGACGCAGATTCCGACGATGAGCCGGTGTATCCCGGAACCTGTCGCGAACGAAATGGGGCTGAGTTCACGCAACCTGCGGGTGTGAATTGGCGGTTCCGCGTTCCTGACGGCGTGGCGGTTGAATTTGAGGATCTCCATTTGGGACGGAAGTGCTTTGTCGCGGGCATTGATTTTGGCGACTTTCTCGTCTGGCGGCGAGACGACGTTCCGTCCTATCAGCTTGCGGTTGTGGTTGACGATGCGGCGATGCAGATCACCGAGGTCGTCCGAGGTGCGGATTTGCTGAAGTCGACCGCCCGGCAACTGCTTCTGCAGCGAGCGCTTGGCTATGCCACTCCCGATTACTTTCATTGTGATTTGGTACGCGACGACGCCGGAATACGGCTGGCAAAACGCCACGATGCGTTAAGCATCCGGCAACTGCGCGAGGCGGGGATGACTCCGGAGCACGTTATCGCAATGGCCGGTTGGCCATAAAAAGGCGACACTTTCGTTTGTCCAGTGGGTTACTTCGGTAGTTAGTAAGCGTCGTGAATCGAGATAGCATAGTAAGAACAGTTCCGCATAGCGAGCAAGGGAGAGTTATGCCGAAAATGTTCTTCAAGAGCTTCGTACTAATAGCGCTCGCGACCTCGGTCGCTAATGGGCAGTCGCTCGCCGATATCGCCCGCAAAAACCAGGAAAAGAAAGCGGCTGAGGCGTCAACCGCTCCGGCACCCAGGGTGATCACGAATAAAGATCTCCCGCTAGATCCCAATCCGAACCGGGCATCGAACGACGTCCCCACTCCGCCGAACGTCTCATCCAACAGCAGGGCTGCAGATTTTCACGTCCAACCGCGCGCGACCCAGCAACGGGCTGCGGAGCAGCGCGAGGCCGACCGGTGGAGGCGTCAGATCCTGGCACAAAAAGACAGAGTCGCGACAACCCAGGCGAGAATTGACCTGCTGAACGCGTCGATTCGCCACGCTTACGGCAGCGTTCAGTATGACGCGCCCTACAACCGTTATCAGGGGCGAGAACTGTTGCACGTACAGCAAATGCAGCTGCAGTTGGATGAGCAGAAGGCCAAGTTATCCCAGATGCAGGAATCCGCGCGCCATGCGGGCATGCATACCCTGGTGTACGATCCGTAGCTGCATGTGCCGTAGTTTCTGAATCAATCCGCTTCCAACTACCGTCCTATAGTGTGCAGACCAATGGCATCTTTCTGACCGCAG
Source organism: uncultured Acidobacteriaceae bacterium (assembly GCA_963807725.1). Taxonomy (GTDB): domain Bacteria; phylum Acidobacteriota; class Terriglobia; order Terriglobales; family Acidobacteriaceae; genus Acidiflorens. The sequence goes on along the minus strand of CAWECL010000003.1, from coordinate 271,177 downwards.
AATGGCGATACTTGGCCATGCTGAATTACGAAGTCGATGCCGGTCTTCTTCTTCCGTTTGTACCTGCGGGAACCGAGCTTGACCGGTGGGATGGGAAAGCTTTCGTTAGCCTTATCGGATTCCAATTCCTAAAAACAAAACTGCTCGGATTCCTGCCGATTCCGCTACACTCAAACTTCGAAGAAGTAAACCTGCGGTTTTATGTCCGGCGTCAGGTCGGGGATGAGGTGCGCAGGGGTGTGGTATTTATTCGCGAGCTCGTTCCGCGCAGCGCCATTGCCTATGTGGCCCGCACCTTCTATAACGAAAATTATGTCGCGCTTCCCATGGCGCATGAGGTTCGGTTTAACGCAGACGACGGGCTTCGGGCAACATACAGGTGGCGGACTGTCAAGGGTTGGAACTCGATTAACGTCGAAACCGGGGGCGATTGTGCGTTGCCAGAGGCTGGCTCATTCGAACAATTCATCACCGAGCACTATTGGGGCTATGCGGCTCAGCCCGATGGGAGCTCCGCGGAATATCAAGTCACGCATCCATCGTGGAGAGTCTGGCAGGTGCGCGAGGCGACGTTCGAAGGTGATGGCGAAGAGCTCTTCCCGAGTGGACTAGCTCCTGCCTTACGCGAGAGGCCCGCGTCAGCATTTCTGGCGGAAGGATCTGCCGTTTCGGTCATGCGTGGACGAAGGTTGCGGCTATGACGATGAGCCCATCGATCTCAGGCCAATGGGAAAGCGCGGCGCGGCTCCCGGCGTACCTCTCGGCATTGTTCTCGGCGTAGTCCTCTACGACGGGCAATGCGGTTTTTGCTCGCGTTGGGTGAAGTATTGGGCGCCCACGATAGCGCGCCGGGGATTTCGAGATTGCTTCGCTCGACGAGCCTTGGGTCGCCGAGCGGGTCGCAATGCCGTATGAAGAACTGGTTAGCGACATTCGATTATTAACGGCTGACGGGGAATTGATTTCTGGCGCGGATGTTTATTTGTACGTGACGCGGCGAATCTGGTGGGCTTGGCCTTTTTATGCAATTTTCAGTTTGCCCGGGTTTAACCGGTTGATTCACTTAGGCTATCGATGGTTTGCGCGGAATCGGCACCGGGTTTCGAGTGCCTGCCGTATCGCGCCGCATTGATAATTGACAATTGATAATTGATATCGGATTCGAAAAAAAATGACGGGGCATAGCCCCGTCACCACACAGGTTTGACAAACGAGCCTAGAACAGCGCCGTCGGCCTTCTCGTCCAGGATTTGCCTTTCTCTTTCGAGACCTTCTCAACATCACCCACATAGGCGGCGGTTTGCGTCAGCATGTGATGCAGATCATTGCCCAGGCTGAAAAATGTAAAGCCTTTTTCCAGAAACTCGCCGACGCGAGGCGTTCCGAACAGGAAAATGCCGAGAATCACGTTGTTCTTGTGAGCGTGATCCACCAGCTTTTGTGTTGCCGCGCCCAGCTCGGGTGAAGTGTACATGTGCGGGAACTCATATTTGTTGTAGAGGCCCATCGACATGCAGAGATCGTTTTGTCCGAGAAAAAGAATATCTACTCCGGGAACAGCCGCTATCTCGGCGATGTTTTCGATGCAGGAGGCTGTCTCCACCTGCAACGCGATAATGCCTTCGTTGTTCCAGCTGCCGGCATAGCCGAGTAGTCCACCTTTATTCATGCTGCGCTGAGGAAAGTAAACGGAGCGCGTTCCAACCGTAGGATATTTAGTACAGCTGATAGCCTGGCGGGCCTCTTCGGCAGTATTAATGTAGGGGACGAGAACGCCGCTCGCTCCCAGATCGAGAGCTTGCTGAATGCCCGGCCGGTCGTCGTATCCGCCAACCCGGACCATCGATTTTGCGCCGCCATTCGCGATGCCGCTGAGCATCGCCGAAAGTTTTTCGTAATTCATCGGTCCGTGCTGGGTGTCGACGAGCAGCCAGTCATAGCCGCTGTGCGCCAGCTGTTCGGCCACAGTTGGGCTGTGCGAATTGACGAACAGACCAAACTTCGGATTGCCGGCGCGTAATTGATTCTTGAAGTCGACGCCTGTGAGAGCGGCTTCTGCCATAGATAAATCCTCCTCAACCTTTCGAAAATGGTGTTCAGTGTACCCAACGAAGTGGGCATGATGCCAGCGGGAACCTTACTTTATTCTAGTAGGTGACCCCGAGGCGGATGGAAGATGCGCGGCATGGAACAGGCGCGGCAAGACGCGTCTTTCCATGCAAAGTCGTTTTGCAGCCTGCGTTCTTCCTAGCGGCGCTCTTATGCGACGGAGCCTGGTTTTGGCCCGAACTGGGCGGTTTCAGAACTTTCGAACGGCGAAACCCTTGTTTTATGCTGTTTTTCGGGGGGGTACCTTACTGGAAACCGCATAAAATCTGCATAAAATGCTACTTTTCCACAGGGCAGTGCGGTAGTATGCGCGAGGATACACGCAAATTTGTAAGTTCCTGAAGGAGGAATTCATGGCATCTGGTATGACCAAGACTCAACTCACCCGCCACCTGGCGGAAAAGCTAGAACTGAACAATAAGACCGCCGCCGCATTTCTGGAGCACCTCGCAGACACGGCGATCAAAGAAACGAAGAAGAACGGTGTGTTCGTAGTGCCCGGCCTCGGCCGCTTGGTGAAAGCGCACCGCAAGGCCCGCATGGGACGCAATCCGCAGACCGGCGAACCGATTCAGATCAAGGCGAAGACCGTCGTAAAGTTCCGCGTGGCCAAGGCCGCGAAGGATGCGATCGCGCCGAAAAAGTAGTTTGGGTGGCGCGGACACTCTTGTCCGCGAAAAATTGATGACAAGAAAGGCCGGCTTTCGAGTCGGCCTTTTTGTTTGAATCTGCGAGTCGCAGAAAACTACAGCTTCAACTCCACTAACTCCGCACGAATTTTTCCCGCATCGATTGTCAACTTCCCCATGCTCACGGGCAAACTAAATCGCCGCGGCCCAGCGCTGCCAGGGTTGAAATAAAGCGCACCCTTCTTCTCTTCGATTTTTGGCTGATGGCTGTGACCGTACACCACCACGCGGAATCCAGCCGCTTCCGGTTTCAAATCGAGTTGCCTGAGATCGTGAAGCATATAGATGGATACGCCGCCGAGCTCGACGACCTCAGTCGCGGGCAAAGCGCGCGCCCATTGGCCAGTGTCAACGTTGCCGCGGATCGCAGTTACCGGAGCAATCTCCGCCAGGGCTTCAAGGATTTCGGGAGCTCCAACGTCGCCCGCGTGAAGAATGCGGTCCGAGTCGCGCAGGGCTTCAATGGCCTGGGGACGCAGAAGACCGTGCGTATCGGAGATTACGCCTAGAATGATCACGCCTTGAGTGATTGCCTGTCTCGCCATTTTCTCAATCGCAAATCGTTACCTGGGCCTCGCAGATTTGTCACAAATCTGGTGTCTGTGGGCTCACAGACTTCGCACCTCGGTATGAGGCTATACTCCGAATAATGCCGGATGCAGAAAATTTGAATGAGGTCTTGCGGCGTTACTGGGGATACCACGATTTTCGCCCCAAGCAAGAAAATGTGATCCGGAGCGTGCTCGCCGCGCGCGATACCTGCGTCGTCATGCCCACCGGCGGCGGAAAGTCGCTCTGTTACCAGCTTCCGGCAGTGATTTCTGGCAAGACGGCTGTGGTTGTTTCTCCGCTCATCGCGCTGATGCAAGACCAGGCCGCGGGACTCGCGCAGATGGGTATTCCCGCCGCTGTGATCAATAGTTCGCAGACCGCAGCGGAACGGCAACAAGTGATGGCGAAAGCGGTGCGCGGCGAGTATCGCCTGCTTTATCTTTCTCCCGAACGCCTGGCTGCGGGACACACTTTCGACTGGCTGGCGAAGGTTCCGGTGGGATTCTTCGCGGTCGACGAAGCCCATTGCATTTCTGAGTGGGGACACGAGTTTCGACCGGACTATCGCCAACTCAGCCGCCTGCGCACCAGCTTTCCGAAGCTTCCAATCGCGGCATTCACCGCCAGCGCAACGCGGCAGGTGCGCCATGACATCCTCAAGCAATTGCAAATGCGCGAGCCGGATTGCTACATCGCCAGTTTTCATCGCGAGAACTTGCGCTATGTGGTGCACGAGTGCGAAGCACGCACACAAATGGACTTGCTGGTTCGCGCTTTGAAGACCTATGCGGGCGAAAGCGTGATTGTGTATTCGCCCACCATTCGGCGCGTGGAAGAAACAGTTGAATATCTGGAAGAAAGCGGGATCGGAGCGATCCCATATCACGCGAAGATGGAAACCTCCATGCGCAGGCAGAATCAGGAACGCTGGATGTCGGACGAAGTGCGCGTGCTGGTCGGAACCATCGCGTTCGGGCTCGGGATTAACAAACCCGCCGTGCGCGCTGTAATTCATCTATCATTGCCGCAATCGATCGAGCAGTACTACCAGGAGGCAGGACGCGCCGGAAGAGATGGGCGTTCGGCGGATTGCGTACTGCTCTGGCAGAAAAGGGATCATGTGCTGCTGCAATATTTCATCGGGAAAATTTCGGATGAGGCCGAGCGCGAACGCGCGTCGGGGCGAAAGCGCATTATCGGACGGTTCGCCGATTCCAACTCCTGTCGGCATCGTCAGATCTGCCAGCACTTCGGCGAGACTCCGGTGTGGGAGAAATGTGGAATCTGTGACAACTGCGGCGTCAGGCCTGACTGGCTGAACAAGGAAATCAAGATGGCTGCCGCGCCCGAAGTCTTGACACGAAAGGCGTCTTTTCCATTCGCTTCTGCTTCGTCGTCATCTGCGCCAGCCGCGACGACTTAGCAAACTGCGGGTACGCGATGCAGCGCCAGCGGAAGCGAATCCAGCGCTGGCGGATTATCTGCGCGAATGGCGTCGCACCATGGCGCGCGAAAATAAAGTTCCAGCTTATGTGGTTCTGCATGACAGCACGCTCGAGGAACTCTGTCGTCGAAATCCAAAAACTTTATCGGAGCTGAAACAAATCACCGGCATCGGCGAGAAAAAGGCTGCCGTTTACGGAGCCGAACTCTTGCAGGTGCTGCGCAACTTTGACGCTGGAGCGCGCGCTACGCAAACCGTCGCAAAAGAAGCGAGTCCAGCGGAACAAACTCTTCGCCTGTTAAACGAAGGCCGCAGCTTTGAGGAGATCGGCCGCATTCGGGCGCGTCAAGTTTCCACGGTGGTTTGTACGGTGGCGAATCTGGTTGAAACCGGGCAGCTGAAACTCGATCCCAAGTGGATTTCTCCCGATGCGCAGCCTTTGATCGAAGCAGCTTGCCTGAAGCAAGGAGTTGAGCGCTTGAAGGAAATTAAAGAGGCTGTTCCTCCTTATGTCAGCTTTGACGATATTCGGCTGGTCGTAGCGCACCTGCGGGCGGAAAACCGCATGCCGGCTAAAACAGCTTAGGGTCATGTGGTTGCGAGGCTCTGCCCCGCGTGAGCTTGACACACACCAGCCTGCTTTTACACACCTTTCGCGGCGGGATCCCATATCAGTTTGTGAATCTGCAGGCTGAGCCTCGCAGGGACGTCGTCATCGAGAATCCATTGCGCCAGCTCTTGTGGATCGAGCAGGCAATGCGAAGTATCGCGCGATCCAGTGGCAGTCTTCTTGAACGCCGGGGAAAACAAAACTGCGTTGACGCGCTCCGCGAGGCCATGCTCGGCTACGAAGTCGCGAGCGAACTCGTAGTCGGTGCGGTCACTCAATACGAACTTGATTTCATCGTGAGGCCGAAGTGCCGAAAGATTTTCGAGTGCGAACGTTCCGCCCTCGCCGGACTGCGGACACTTCACATCGACAATCTTGATGACCTGCTTCGGAACCCTTGCCAGTGGACGCTCGCCGCTGGTTTCGAGCAATACCTTGTAGTCGGCATCCAGAAGTTGCTCCATCAAGGGAACGACTTCGCGCTCCTGCAACATGGGTTCTCCGCCGGTGATCTCGACGAGCCCGCCCGTCGGACTCAACCGCGCAACTTCGTTGAGCACTTCCTGCAGCGCCATCTTTTTCCCGCCGTAGAAACTGAACTCGCTGTCGCACCAGGAGCAACGAAGGTTGCATCCAGTCAGGCGCACGAAGATGCAGGGCAAACCTGCATAGGTCGATTCTCCCTGAAGCGATTTGTAAATTTCGGTGATTTGCATGGGAGAACTGTCAGCTGTCAGCCGTCAGCTTTCGTCTTTCGACTCTCAGCGAAAACCAATTCACGCTATTCCGAATACTTGGCTGTGGTTGTATCGGTCTCGAATACGGTTACGTCTTTTACTGCCACGCGGCCATTCGTCACGTTCTTGAGGCGGGTATTGGTCTCGTCGTAAAAATACTTCGCGAGATTTTCGGCGGACGGATTGAGTACCGTGAAGGGCTCGATATCATTGATCATCTGATGATCGAGACGGTCAATGGCGTGCTTCATGACCTCTTTCAGGTCTTTGAAATCGAGCAAAAGACCGGCTTTATCGAGCTCCGCGCCCGCCAGTGTCACACGAATTTTGTAGTTGTGGCCGTGAGGGTTCTCGCACTTGCCTTTGTAGTTGCGCAAGTAGTGCCCTGCGGCGAATGTATCTTCGACAGTAACTTCGTACATGAAATCCAGTGGCCTCGGCTGTTTTCATTGTACATTTTGACGCCCTGGGAGTGTCCCACTCACGCCAAAAGCAGGCTTGAATGGGACACCTTCGCCCTTGCCTATCATTGCCCGGATGGCGATGCATCGGAATCGGCGGTCGAGGCTTCCCGTGAAGATAGCGCGCCTCCTGAATTGGAATCCGGGTCTGGGTCTGAATCTGGATTTTTCTTTTTGCTGTGGCGCTTCGGCTGATTTTTCACCGCATTCAAGTGGGCCATATTGGTGGAGGCGACTTGCAGGGCATAGAGAAGGATGGAAGCTTCTTTCGTTTCGATGCGGCGGTGCAGCATCATTTCGCAAACATCCGATATGGCCGACTGGATGGAAACGCCGTCTTCGAAGAGCGGGAGGTAGGTGTGAGTGGAAGGGGCGATCTGGTCGTTGTCGATGTTGATTTTGGGCGGCCCCATTACCTTGTGATAATGACAAAACCTCTCGCCGTTACGAGCGGGAGATTGGCAGGGATCGCCGTTATTCTTGCGCTGGGCGCAGATGGTGTCGGGAAAATTGGGGTCAGAAGAAGACATTATGATTGCTCCTAAGATGATGATTCAATGATGGATGAACGCTTTTGAGGGATAAGGAACTGGGAAATGGATGGGGGTACCCCCCCCTATCAAAACTAGCTAAGTTGATGATACTAAGCGGTTTATAAGTAAAGTCTTCAAAAGATTGGACTTAGCGTGGAGGGTTGATACTCTCGGCGCGGCTGAATTTCGATTGTCAAAGAGCGAGTTGCAAGATCTTTTCAGCGGAAAATGCGTTCGTCTCTGGAGGCGGGCGCAGTTCTCGATGGTGCACTGACGATGAATGATTGCACCGATTGTGGGGGCCTGTCTGTGACGGCCGTACGGGAAATGTGTGATGAAAAAGGAGTCCGTAGAATCCCACCCTGGCGCAAAGAGCGCGCTAGGTCCCGGGGCAAACACTAGACGCAAGGTCCCTCCACTCCGCAGATCATCGCTTTCGCGATGACCTTCTCCGGTCGGGATGACAGCGTCGGATGGTCCTATGTCAGAGCGTTGCGCTAACGATAAACGAAATTGTTTTCGCGACGTGGGGACTAACCATTTTCACCACGGCGGAATCCCACCCTAGCGCAAAGAGCGCGCTAGGATGGTCCACCCATCCGGAGTTGCTTCTGCGGAACAGCCTTTTCATGGAGGCGTCTCGGGGCAAACGCTGGACGCAAGGTCCCTCCACTCCGCAGATCATCGCCTTCGCGATGACCTTCTCCGGTCGGGATGACAGCGTCGGATGGTCCTATGTCAGAGCGTTGCGCTAACGATAAACGAAATTGTTTTCGCGACGTGGGGACTAACCATTTTCACCACGGCGGAATCCCACCCTAGCGCAAAGAGCGCGCTAGGATGGTCCACCCGCTCGGAGTTGCCTCTGTGGAACAGCCTTTTCACGGAGGCGTCTCGGGGCAAACGCTAGACGCAAGGTCCCTCCACTCCGCAGATCATCGCCTTCGCGATGACCTTCTCCGGTCGGGATGACAGCGTCGGATGGTCATATGTCAGAGCCCTTCATATGCGGATCTTCACTCCGCTCGGGATGACAATTCTTAGTTGAATTGAGTTAATAAACGGATGCAACCTATGGATGCTATGCAATCTGACATCACGATTCGAGAAGCTGCAACGAGCGAGTTGGCCATCATTCTTCATCATCGGCGGTCGATGTTTCGCGATATGGGCGAAGGGACTGTCGAGGAGCTTGATCGCATGGTTGTGGTTGCCAAGCCTTGGCTGGAGCGGGCTTTGGCGGATGGTTCCTATCGACATTGGCTGGCCTTAGATGGTTCGGGCAGGGTTGCTGGTGGGGGTGGGGTGCTGCTGGGTCCGTGGCCGGCGAATCCTAAAGACGCTTGCACGGAGCGGGCGGTGATTCTGAATGTCTATACGGAGCCGGAGTTCCGCAAGCGCGGAATTGCGCGGCAAATCATGGTGACAATTCTGGCATGGATCAAGCAGCGGGGCTTGCGGGCGGTCAATTTGCACGCCAGCGCCGAAGGGCGGCGTTTGTATGAGAAGCTGGGGTTTACGGCAACCAACGAAATGCGGCTAAGATTTTGACTTGCTGTGCCGTTCGCTGAAAAACCTGGCGGGCTTTGGCGGCCGCACTACACAGACACACTGTCAAGCAAACCAAGGGCCAACTCCTTATAATTTGCTAACGTTCAGGTTGCATCCTCGTCTATCTCTGTGCCAGGCAAGAAGAAGGATTGAAAATTGGCAGGGGACAGAGACAGACAATGCCGGCCGATTCTTACGCAGTAGCAATTCCGGTTGGCGGCCATTCCCGTCCGAGGTGGGCGGCACAGCATAGCAGCAACCAGAACCCCACAAGGACGAGGGGCTCTTTGGCATCACAGAGTAGTCGTATCGACGACACGAGTCTGATCCGGGAGGCGCAACAGGGCAACCGTGCGGCCTTCGAGGTATTGGTGCGTCATTACGACCAGTCGGTCCTGCGGCTCGCTCTGCACCTCACGGGATCGGAAACCGACGCGCAGGACGTCTATCAGGAAGCCTTCCTCAAGGCGTACAAGAACCTCGGCAGTTTCCGGTTCGAGTGTTCCTTCTATACCTGGATTTACCGCATCGTCACCAACCTCTGCCTCGATCACCTGCGGAAACGGAACGTGCGTAAGGAAGACGCTCCGGTGGCGGTTGACTCGTCGGGTGAAGAGTACAGCCGGATCGAACAATTTGCAGACGTGCGATCGGGTGCGAATCCGGAGCGCGATTTAATGCGGCGCGAGCTGGGCCGGAAAATCGGCGCTGCCTTGACGCGGCTGACTCCGCGCGAACGGATGGTTTTCGAACTGAAGCATTATCACGGATTGAAATTGCGTACGGTGGGCGAGATGTTGAACACGACGGAAGAAACGGCAAAAAATACTTTGTTTCGCGCCACGCAAAAATTGCGCAGCGCGCTGGCGGAAATGCGATGAGTTACGAGCTTATTCCCGTTAAGGGAGATGAAAATGAAATGTGATTGGGTACGGCAGAATATTCTGTTCTACGTCTACAACGAACTGGAAGACGATGCGCGCTACGAAGTAGAGCAGCATCTGGCGCGGTGTCCGGAGTGCGCCACTGAGTTGAAGGCGACACGCAAGTTCCACGCGACGCTTTCAGAAACGGTGGCGGAGCCGACTCCGAATCTGCTGGCGGCATCGCGGATGCGTCTGCAGGAAGCGCTCGAAACGACCAGCCAGGGCGGCTTTTGGCATCGTCTGGTTCTGGAGCCGGCATCGTGGATGCGGCAGATCAAGATGTCTCCGGCGCTGGCCGCGGCAATTCTCATGGTTGGATTCGGCGGCGGGGTTGGGGCCACTTACAACTTTGTCGCTTCCGGGCATGGCAGCGGAGGAGTGGTGACAAGTTCGATCGGAGCGGATGGAGCCGGCTCCGCGGTGAATTCCAATCAACCGCTCGAAGGTTCGATCGCCGGCATCCGGTCGGTGACGCAAGATCCGGGATCGAATCAGGTGAACATCAAGTACGACACGGTTTCAACCCAGGAAGCGCAAGGTTCCCTGAACGACCAGCGTATCCAGCAATTACTTCTTTTCGCCGCTCGGAATAACTACAACTCAGGGGTTCGCATGGACTCGGTCGATTTGCTGACCCAGGCGCCGGACGATTCGCGGGTGCGCGAGGCGCTGCTTTACGCCTTGCAGAATGACACCAATCCCGGGGTACGCCTGAAGGCATTGGATGGGCTGAGCGGTTTTGTGCGGCAGGATCCACGAGTGCGCGATGGAGTTTTGCGCGCATTGATCAGCGACACGAATTCCGGAGTCCGGATGCAGGCCTTGCGCCTGGTTGAACCAATCAAGGCGGATAGTAATGTGCGCTCGGTTTTAACCAGGTTGTCGCAGACGGATCAGAATGTTTCGATCCGCTCGCAGGCGCGGACCATGCTGGCACAGATGCCGGAGATGGATTAGGACCGTAGTTTTATCGACCGTTACGAAGTACAGGAGAACATTCATTGAAGCAAGCAATCAAACTCGCCAGCACCGCGACGGTGGTCGTGACACTGGCATGCCTGGCGCTTTGCCAGGAAACCAGGGTCTATCGCGAAGGCAGTAATTGGGTGCAGGAAACGACAGGGGAACTGGCGGGGGTGAAGAATCTCCGCGTGAAGCTCACGATCGGCTCGATCAAGGTGCAAGGTGGATCGCAAGCCGGGATCACCTACGTCATTCATCGCCGGGCTTATACCAACTCCGAGCAGCAAGCGCAGCGCGAATTTGAAGCCTACCGCATCAGCGCTTCGACCAAGGGAGACACAGCGTGGTTTGTAGGCGAGTCTGGTGCGCAGGATCGCCGGTGCTCCGATGACTTCGTGATTAACGTGCCGAGGAATCTGCAGTCCGCGAAAATCGAAACCGCTGGCGGCAGCATTAGCGCCACCGGAATCGCTGGACGGGTTGATCTTAATAGCGGCGGCGGAAGCCTTCGTTTGGACGACATTGGCGGCGAAATCACGGCGGAAACCGGGGGCGGCACGATTGATGTGGGCAGCGCAGGCAGCGACGTCAGCCTGCAAACGGGCGGCGGCAACATCAAGATCGGATCTGTGAAGGGTGAGATCAAGGCGGAGAGCGGCGGCGGGAACATCATCCTTCTATCCGGGGCGCAGGATGCGGTATTAGAGACGGGTGCGGGTAGCGTTCGCGCAGACAAGTGCGGCGGCACGATCAAGGCCACGACGGGTGGCGGCAGCATCGACCTTGGCGATATCGGAGGTCCGGCGGAGATCGAGACCGGTGCGGGCAGCATCCGGCTGGCTTCGGCCAAGGGACGAGTGAAGGCTCAGACCGGCGGCGGCAGTATCCAATTGGATGGCGCGACGTCGGTGCAGGCGGAAACATCGGCGGGCGGCATCATCGTAAAACTGTTTTCGTCGCCTGACGCGCGCAACAATTCCTCGCTTGAGACTTCGGCCGGCGACATCACTGTCTATCTGGCCAATGATCTCGCGCTCTCGGTTCGCGCGGAAATCGAAATCGCCAATGGCCATATGATTCGCAGCGACTTCTCCGACATTCACGTGTCCAGTGAAGGCGGGCAGTGGGGACCGAAAACGGTGACCGCCGAGGGCCAGCTCAACGGTGGCGGACCGGTGCTGAAGGTGCGCACGAATTCTGGGAATGTGAATTTTCGGCGCGTGAGTCGTTAAGCGCAGTCGCGAGTCGTTCGCGATCCGCGAATGGATTCTGATTGTTTTCGGGAGGGACTATGATCCATCGCTTTTTGCTGTGCATGCTTCCTTTCTCGCTGGTCCTTTCATTGGTCTCCAGCGCTCAACCGGCGGCGACGAATTTCGATCGGATGGGTCAAAACTGGGACTGGAGTTTCGGCACGGACGAGGGTGGCGGCGGTACTTCGTATCTCGGTGTGGACATCGCCGACGTATCCGCGGAGCGCCTGGGAGTATTGAAACTTAAGGAAGAGCACGGCGCTGAGATCACGATGGTCGACCAGGATGCTCCCGCCGGGAAAGCCGGCCTGCAGGAACACGACGTTATCGTGAGCCTGAATGGCACGCCGATCGAAAGCACAGCGCAATTGCGGCGGATGATTAAGGAAACTCCGCCCGGACGCGTCGTGAATCTCGGAATCAGCCGCGACGGCCAGGCCATGACCATCAAAGTGCAACTTGCGGATCGACACAAATCGATGTCGATGACGTGGCCGAACGGCAAGATGGCGATGCCGGCGATTCCCGAAATGCCCAATATGCCGGACTTCGATGTCCCGGTGTCGGTTGTCGTCGTCCATTCGTCATTGCGTAACGGTCTGATGCTGGAGAACATCACCGAGCAACTGGGAGAATTTTTTGGCGTGAAAGGCGGCAGAGGCGTTCTGGTGCGCTCGGTGGACAAAAACAGTCGTGGAGAAAAGGCCGGGTTCCGCGCCGGCGATGTGGTGGTAAAGGTCAATGGTCAGGCAGTGCACGATACGTCGGATTTTGCGCACGCACTGCGTTCCTCCTCGGCCGGGACCGCTGCCGTGACGGTGATGCGCGAGAAGCGCGAACAGAACCTGACGCTGACTCTGCCCGACAAGAAAGACTCCGGCAACCTTCTGGAAGAAAGCTTTGATGCTCCCGAGTTCACGGCTGAGATGGAACAGGCCATCAACCGGGCTGGAGACGAAGTCGCGCGCCTGGCTCCGGAAATCAGCGCAGCCGTCAGTGAAAAAGTGCAGAAGCAGGTGGCGCGCTGCACCGAACTAGCCAAGAAGCAGCAAGCGCGCCAGCTCGAACTACAGCAGAAGCATCAGGAGTCGCGTGACCGCCAACAAGAACTGCAACAGCGCCAGCAGGCGACACGGGAACGTGAACGCGAACTGCGCGAGCGACAACGGGAGTTGCAACACAAGTTATCGGGAGAATTGGCTGACATCTAAGATCGCGCCTTTCTTAGGTTACTGAAGTCACCAACACTGGCAAGGAATTTCGTATCAAGCGATGAACAGGGCGCTGGCCAGATTCCCCGGGCACACTACCCACTGGTTACCTGTTGCGGGCGCGGTAATCCCGGTAATCTGTAGCCGCGATGGCATTCCGCGCCCTGTTGTGTTCTAACAATCCCGAAACCAGCACTGCCATGGCGGCTGCCTGCAAAAATACAGGAATCCGCGCCGAAGCCTGCTCTGACATCTTTAACGCCATCGAAAAAGGGAAGACGCAGGCTTACTCCTGCATCATCACCGACTGGGCGGACCAGCCGGAAGCCAGTTTCCTGCTGAAGCGGGCTCGCGAGTCCGGGCCGAACCGGACTACCGTCGCCATCGCCATTGTCGATAACGAACCGACAGCGGCGGAAATGCGCGACAATCGTCTCGACTTTCTGATCTACCGTCCTATTTCTCCCGAGGAAGCGGACGCCGTGCTGGCGAAAGCCTGCGAACAGATGCAGCCCGCCAGCGTGCACGATATGGCTGAGGCGCCGCGCGATTCACAGGCGAACACCGCTGGTTCTTCTGGCGCGGACCTGTCGGATCATGAGCAACAGCACCGTGCAAACGGTGGCGAGGAACAAAACGCAGCCGAAGGCGATGGAGAAGCCGCGGACGGAGGCGACGGAGGCTACGAAGAGCCCAAAGAGCGCACTCCGGCGATCGGAGTTCGCGGCGCTGTGGCTGCCGTGCTTTTGCTCGCGGCTGTGTTTTGCGTGTGGAGATCGCGCGAGGTCATCCATTACTTGTCGAGCACTCGTGAAGGCAGAGTACGCGTGCTGAAGGAGTCGGTTGCGGCCTTGTTCTACCTGAACCAAAACGCAGCCGTACCGGTCGGTTCGGCTGGAGGGGACGCGCAGCAGGATGCCTATTTTAGCCGCACTCCGGCGGTTTCGAATACGCAGACGCCAGCGTTAGGAGTTGTTGCAACCGAATCTTCGCTGCCCGAAACACGCGCGCCGTTGCCAAAAGCCGCCGACTTCCCGCTGTCAATCCCCGTGTTTATTCATCAGGAACCAGCTCCTGTCCATGTGGAACGCGCGGCGATTCCTGAGAGCATGAGAAACTCGCCGCCGATTGCGTCACCGGTCGTGGTTACGGTAAGTCCGGCGCAGATGATGCCGGTTTCCGCGCCGCAGCCGCAAGCGAACCCGGTGATGCAGCAAGTGAACGAACCCGTCGCGCTGACCGAAGAAGCGGCGCGGGGCATGCTGATTCGCAGCGTCGATCCTATCTATCCGCCCGAAGGCGTCGCCCAGAAACTTCACGGAGCGGTCGTACTGCAGGCGTTGATCGGTCGGGATGGCAGCGTGCAGGAATTGAAAATTGTTCGCGGATATTTCATATTAGGCCGGGCAGCCATTGCTGCGGTCAAGCAGTGGCAGTTCCAGCCCTACACTCTGAACGGACATAACGCGGCTACGCAAACCGTCATCACCGTCAACTTCAGCGCGCCGACCGGATAGCGCCAAAGCCGTCAACTCGGAAACCACCGGGGAAGCATCAGAAACTTCAGCCAGCCCTCAAAGACGTCGGACCAGGCGTGGGCCATAGCCACCTGGGCGCGATCATTGATCAATTGTCACTTGTGATCGTGTTCTTCGTGGGTCTCCGCTCCGGTCGGCGCATTCGTGCCGGTCGACTGCTTCCAAAAATCCTGTACCGCGGGCGGCAGTTTTTCCACGCGAGCAAGGAACGCCGTCACCTTCCACGTGTCTTGCTCGGACAGCGTCTTATCCCATGCGGGCATACCGGTGTAGCGGATGCCGTTGCGAATCACGTAGTAAAGGCGCCACTCCGGATCGTCAGGCGGGTTACGAATGAGGTCAGGAGCTGGAGGATAGAACGACTCCCCAAATGTCGAGTGCTGGCGATCGATACCGCCGTGGCACCCGGCGCAGTTCATGCTGTAGATCTTCAGACCTTCGATCAGATTGTCATCCGTGGGAGGCACAGGATTGTTCACGCGAGGAGCGTGGCGCTCGACCGAACTGTCGACGGCGCTCATGGCGATGTGACTCTCTAACGCTGGAGGAGTCTTGTTGGCGCGAGTCGGCATCAAGCCGAGCAGAGCCGAGCCAAGACCGCCAATCAACAGAACCACAATGGTGATCACAATCCCCAGAACGAAGTTGCGCATCTCGGACCCTCGGTCAGTTAGTTCACGTCACGCCAGTTCACGTCACCGCCCCGCATGTGCATGTGCACGGGCACGCGACCGCTTTTATTCTACCTTTACGGGTGCGGCGACCGAGCCAATGCGTCCGCTGAGATCGTCGCGAACGACGAAACGGACGGTGTATTCACCAGGAGCGAGTGCGAGGAAACCATTGTAGAGAGCGCCTTTTTGTCGAATCGCCTGCAGTCTTTCAGCGCTGAGATGATTCTCGATTTTTTGGCCTTTCGGCTTACCCACCGCTTTGCCGTCCGGAGTTTTCGCCAGGGCCATGAATTCCAGTATCAGGTGATTATTGTCGAGTTCATTGATCTCTGCGGCGTTTGGCGCCAGGTGCACTTCATAATTCACACGCTTCGTGCCGGGTTCGTCGCCGTCCTCAACTTTGCCCGGTTCGATCTTGTCCCAGCGCGCTGCCATCGAGAGCGCGGTGTAATCCAGAGGCGATCGCAAAGCGGACGAAACATCCTGCGTGCGGCTGGTCTCCGGATCGGCGGTGGCAGGGCTCACAAAAAAGCCGCTGCGAGCGCGTACATCCACATGGTCGCGCTTCACTTTCACCGCCAGCTTTCGCCAGCCAGGCTTGGTCTTCGATCGATCGAGATAGTAGCCCAGCATGTAGTACTCGGAGGAATCCTTGACAGCGTCGTGAAAGCCTTTCACCAGATCGTTGGAGTTGTAGTACGCGCGCCCTCCGGTCATCGCGGCAAAGGTTTGAAAACTGGCTTGTGTATCCATGTGACGCCAGCTCATATTGCGACCGTAGTTCTTGCCCGGATTGCGGACCGAAGCACCGGGCATGGTGACGACTTCCAATCCTTTTACATCGATAGGATAGAGCGCTATTTGCGCGTCGTTCAGCAACTGCCAGGTGCGCTCGTACAAGGGCAGGATGTCGCTCAGCGTGTCACGTCCGGCGGGAGCAAGTTGCATGGTGGTGTCGCTTACATTGAAAGGAAATCCGCCGCTCGCCCAGATCAGCGATTTGCGTCCGGGGAATCCGGCCAGCGCCTGCGCGACCTGTTGCAGTCCATCCAGCGTGTAGGTGATGGCGAGTCGTTGCTCGAACGACTGGAAATTCAGCTCCGAGTCTTCGAGCATGGCCTGGAGTTTGGCGGCTTCGGCTTGTGCAGTCACCTGAGCTGACGCTTTCGAACCCTTTGGCGCATTCTGCATGGTCCCTGGATCGATAGCCGCGCTGCCATCGGGACTGGCGCTTCCCGTGAGTGCTTCGACCTCTTCGGGGCTATCGACGATCTGCGATGCGTCGCCTTTTACCTTGTGCAGCGCGGCGATCAGCACGCGGGGATCGGTCGTGAAGTCGTGGATGGTGTTCAGTCCACTGCGAGTCAGCGTGTAGAGAGCGGTGGGTTCGCTCGTATCCAGCGATTGCGTGAGGTATTTGATCAATTCCTGGCGGGCGTAGGTCTGCGAGAGGAAAGGAGTGTTGATAAAGTCGAGCACCACAATCGTGATTCGATTGGCGGACGAGTCAGCGGGAGAATTCGTGAATTCGTTCGGCCGGTTCGGACGCGAGAAGCGCTGAGCGTTGCTGGTGATTTCCTCGAACGTCGCAATCTTTTCTTCCGCGCCATTCTCGAGGACGGTAAAGTCTTCCCTCTTGAGTCCGCTGATGTGATTGCCGGCCTTATCGGTAACCAGGGTGGGAACGAGAACGAGATCGGCTCGGCTGGTGAATTTGACCTCGGCGTTGTCTTTGCCTTTCTCTTTCTCTTTCTCTCTATCCTTGTCAGCGCCTCTGGGCATCGCGAAAACAGGATTGGAACACAGTAAAACGGCGGCGATTGTGAGGCAGCAGGAGATCTTGCCGCAGGTTGTTGCCTTGCTAGTCGGTATTCGCGGAATCGGCATTCCGATACTCCTCTTCGCGAGTGAGAGAGGGCGAAGTCAGTAAGCGTGCAGCTTGCGTGCTTCTCGTACGACATCCGAAACTTTCGGCAAAAAAAACTCTTCCTGCGGCGGAGAAAACGGGACCGGCGTATCCAGCGAAGCCAGGCGAACAATGGGACCATCGAGATCGTCGAAGGCCTCTTCATTGATGATGGCGGAAATTTCTCCGGCTAGTCCTCCGGTGCGCGAATGTTCGTGAAGAATGATGACTTTGTTCGTCTTCTTCACCGTGGTGGCAATCGCCTCGCGGTCGAGCGGCGAGACAGTGCGTAAATCGACGACTTCGATTTCAATTCCTTCTTTGCTTAGAACATCGGCTGCCTCCAGCGCGATATAGAGCATAGCCGCGTAGGTGATCACGCTGAGATGGCGCCCTTCGCGGGCGATGCGCGCTTTGCCGATGGGAACGGTGTAGTCATCTTCTGGAATATCTTCTTTGATTCGGCGGTAAAGATATTTGTGTTCGAAGAAAATCACCGGGTTGTGATCGCGGATGGCGGACTTGATCAATCCCTTCGCGTCATAGGCAGTGGCGGGACAAACAACTTTCAGTCCGGGAGCGTGGACGAACCACATCTCCGGATTCTGCGAGTGAAACGGGCCGCCGTGGACATTGCCTCCACTGGGGCCGCGCAACACCAGCGGGGCCGGAGCTCCCCAGCGGTAGTGTGCTTTCGCAACCATGTTGACGATCTGATTGAAGGCGCAACCGATGAAATCCATGAACTGAAATTCGGCTACCGGACGCATGCCGGTGAGCGAAGCGCCGAACGCGGCCCCCACGATGGCCGTCTCCGCAATCGGCGTGTCGATTACGTGCTCGGGACCAAAGCGGTCGATGAATCCGTCGGTGACTTTAAAAGCGCCGCCGTAGATGCCGATATCCTCGCCGATGCAAAAAACGGTTGGGTCGCGCTCCATCTCCTCCCAGATCCCCTGGCGGATGGCTTCGAGGTAGGTGACGACGGGCATCGACTGGGAAGTGTAGCAAGAAAAGCTGTCAGCTATCAGCAGCTAGTACGGCTTCCTCCGTGGTTGCGTGCAGGCAGAGAGAGCGGCGGACGAAAGCGCAGGCGGGAGTTTTCTTGCTTTTGTTTTCGTTGAAATGGTTCCCCCCTCTGCCCCCCGACTCGTAACACCAGGTGCCGGTCTAGGGATTATCCTTGTCAACCCATTTATTCGTATATACAATTAAATAAATGGAGATCGAGTTCGATCCGGCGAAAAATGCCCGGAATATCGAAAATCGAGGCCTCTCATTTACGCTTGCTGAGGAATTCGATTGGACCACGGCCCTGATCGAGCCGGCGCGGCGAAGCCCGATATTTCGCCATCGGTCATATCGGCGACCGCCTTCATGCTCTGGTCTTCACGAAATCCGGTGCAAGAGTGCGCGTTATTAGCTTGCGACGCGCCCACCGAACGGAGGTAAAACGCTATGAAAAAGCCCAATCCTGAAATGATCGATGGGGAAAATCCGGAGTGGACCGACACCATGTTTGCCAATGCCAAGCCGGCCTCTGAGGTCTTTCCCGATCTCGTCGCACATTCGGAGAAGCGCAAACGCGGCCAGCGCGGTCCGCAAAAAAAGCCGCGGAAAGTTTTGATCGCTCTGCGCCTGGAACGCTCCACGGTCGAAGCGTACAAAGCGAGTGGCCGTGGTTATCAAACGCGCATGGCCGCCGTGCTCGAAAAGCACGCGAAATAGTTTCCGCCGCAGCGACCAGAGCTACTTTGGCCGCCGACGTATAATGCGGCTTCCATGACGACGGTTGCGGTTCGTTCTTTTGCCAAGATTAATCTCGGGCTCTACATTGGTGCGCGGCGCGCGGATGGATTTCACGATCTGCGTACGGTGTATCAGACGATTGCTCTGCATGATGTGATCCGCGTGGAGATTTCGCGGGGTGACGGGATTGAGATCCTCTGTGCGGATCCGCGCGTCCCACTCGATTCTTCGAATACGTGCTATCGCATGGCTGAGCGCGTTCTCGATGAACTTGGCGCTAAGAGCAAAGTTTCGATTGAAATCGAAAAGCGCTTGCCGGTGCAGGGAGGGCTGGGCGCGGCTTCCTCGAACGCGGTGGCCACTTTGCTTGCGCTCGAACTTGCGCTGAAGAAGAAGCTACCTGGAGCGATGCGGTTGCGGCTTGCTGCCGCGGTTGGGTCTGACCTTCCGCTATTTCTCGTAGGTGGAACTAGCCTGGGCGTGGGACGTGGCGAAGAGGTTTATCCTTTGCCGGATTTGGATTCGGTGGCGATGGTGGTGGTGACTCCGGAGGTGGGAGTGTCTACGCCTCGGGCGTTTGCCGATTGGGATGCGCTCGTGGCACACAAAATCGATACACAGCATTGACGCATTCTGACTCGTCCGATAGACTGTTTGAGGTTGGCTGCGTGCTTTCTTCGTGGCTGACTGGCAGTAAGAATAGTTACCCCAACACCGGTGCTTCTGCAAAAGGCGGGAGCCGGCCCGGAAATTTGCTTTCCGAGCTTGTCCGTACCGGGATTGAAAACGACTTCGAGAAAGTCGTCTTTTCTCAATATCCCGAATTGCGAGACATAAAAGGTGCACTGGTACGCGCGGGGGCTGGGTACGCCTCGCTCTCCGGCTCTGGGTCGACTTTGTATGGGCTGTTTCGGTCGGCGACGGAAGCGGCGAAGGCAGTGGCCAGGCTGCGGAAGCTGGGATTGAAGGCGGTCGCGACCCGCACGCTGAACCGGCGTCAGTATTGGCAACGGTCTTTTATTCGGTAGTCGTGGTTCGGTAGTTGTTAGTGGTTTGGATTTGGTGGTTAGTCGTTGCTTTTTTGCTTGCAGTTTCTTGTTTGCTAGAGGTTCCGGCTTCGGCATACTAGAAGCACGCAGAGATTGGGCCGTCGACTAATGGTAGGTTGAGGCGTTTAGCGGGCGTCTGAGCCCGCTGCCGAAATCCTGAGCGAAGCGAAGGATCTCAGCCGCCAGCGGTTAGCGGGCCGAAGTTGGGCCGTCGACTAATGGTAGGTTGAGGCGTTTAGCGGGCGTCTGAGCCCGCTGCCGAAATCCTGAGCGAAGCGAAGGATCTCAGCCGCCAGCGGTTAGCGGGCCGAAGTTGGGCCGTCGACTAATGGTAGGTCAAGTGCCTTTGGAGCACTTTGTCTAGGTTCGAATCCTAGCGGCCCAGCCAAGTAACCAGTTCTCAGTTGCCAGTTCTCAGTTCTCAGTCGAGAGAAACTGGAGCCCCAACTCTGAGGACTGAGAACCAGGAACTGAGAACTGACCTATGGCTACCGTTGCCGCGCCTGAAAAGACGACTGCCGAGAAGATGACTGCCGAGAAGCCGGCGGTCGAGAAGAAACCGATCACGGACGAGAAAACGGAACGCAAGCCGCAACGCGCCCGGGTCGACGACAGGTTCAAAGTCTTTTGCGGAACCGCCAATGAGGCGCTCTGCGACGAAGTTTGCGCGTTTCTTGGATTGACTCGCGGCCAGGCTCTGGTCACACGCTTCAAAGATGGCGAAGCGTATGTCCAGATTCAGGAGAACGTACGCGGGGCTGATGTTTTCGTGATGCAACCGACTTGCTGTCCGGTCGACATGCATCTGATGGAACTGTTGCTGATGATGGACGCGCTGAAGCGAGCTTCGGCGCGGCGCATTACGGCGGTGATTCCTTATTACGGGTATGCGCGGCAAGATCGTAAAGATAAGCCGCGGGTGCCGATCTCGTCGAAGCTGGTGGCGGATCTGCTGACGACCGCGGGAGCGGATCGGGCGCTGGTGGTCGATTTACACGCACCGCAGTTGCAGGGATTTTTTAATATCCCGGTGGATCATTTATTTGCTTCGCCGGTGCTGGTGGATTATTTCAAGAAGCTGAGTTTGCCGAACCTGACCGTGGTTTCTCCGGATGCGGGCGGCGTGGAACGAGCGCGGTTCTTTGCCAAGAAAGTGGATGCCGCGCTGGCGATTGTAGATAAACGCCGCATCGAGATGAATGTGGCGGAAGTGATGAACGTGATCGGCGATGTCAGCGGCCGCACTTGTCTCATCATCGACGATTTGATCGACACGGCCGGAACCCTGGTGAAAGTAGCGCAGGCCCTGATCGACAACGGCGCGGGATCGGTGTATGCATGCTGCTCGCATCCGGTACTTTCGGGGCCGGCAGTTGAGAATCTGGTGAATTCTCCGATTGTGGAGGTGGTGGTGACCAATACCATCCCGCTGTCGGAAGAGGCGCGGCGAGTGCCAAAGATTAAAGTGCTGTCGATCGCAGGGCTGATTGGACGGGCGATTCAGTCCATTCATGAAGAGACCTCGGTCAGCAGATTGTTTATTTAGGTTTTTGCGGGGCAAAGCCCCGCTACCACACGAGTAGAGAAGGACGGAAACGGATTTATGGCTACAGCAACGGATACCAGCGTTCTGGAAGCGCAGAAGCGCGAACCAGGCACCAAGAATGCCGCGCGGCGCGTGCGCGTTGGCGGAAAAATTCCCGCGGTTGTTTATGGCGCGGGCAAAGATGCGGCTTCGGTCGCGGTCGATCCGCGGCAGGTTTTGCGCATTCTGAAGTCCGAAAGCGGACACAACACGATTTTTGATTTGGCAGTCGATAGCGACCGCGTCAAAGCGATGATCGTCGATTGGCAGTTCGAACCGATCAAGGGAACCCTGCTCCATGTCGATTTGCAGCGCATCGCGATGGACAAGAAGCTGACCGTCACCGTCCCGGTTGTCCTCAAGGGTGAAGCTATCGGCGTGAAGACCGATGGCGGCATTCTCGAACAGCTGATGCGTGAAATCGAAATCGAATGTCTGCCGGCCGATATTCCGAAAAATATCGAAGTCGATATCAGCCACCTGGTATTCGGCGTCGAAGTGCGCGTGAAAGATCTGCCGCACGATCCGAAGCTGAAGTTCCTGACCGATGAGAATCAGATGATCGCCCACATCACCACGGTGAAAGAAGAAGTGGTTGCGGCTCCGGATGCAGTGGCGGATGCAACGGCGACTCCGGCGGAACCTGAAGTTATCAAGAAGGGTAAGCAGGATGCCGAGGGTGATGAGGCCGAGGGCGATGCCAAAGGTAAGGCGAAGCCCGAGAAGGCTGAGAAGTCCGAGAAGAAAGACAAGAAATAGCTGCTGGCCGTTGGCCGTCGGTTTTAGCCGACGGCTGATGGCTGACGGCTGAGAGCTAATCAGCGTGAAACTGATCGTCGGTTTAGGCAACCCTGGAATCGAGTACCAGTTCACGCCACATAATCTCGGATTTTTGACGATCGATCGGATCGCCAACGGACTCGGGATTGAAGTTAGGAATCGCCAGTGCCGCGCGCTGACTGCGCGGGCCACGCTAGCCGGGGAGCCGGTGGTTCTGGCTAAACCTGAAACCTACATGAACCTGAGTGGGCTTTCGGTGCGGGAACTGGTGGCGGAACATCAGGTCGATGTAACCCGCGATCTGATTGTGATTTACGACGAGCTTGATTTGCCGCTGGGTACGATTCGCATCCGGCAGCGGGGAAGTTCGGCGGGGCATAACGGGATGGAGTCGATTCTGGGCGCCCTGGGAACTGACGAGTTTTTGCGGATCCGTTTGGGAATTGCGCCCGACCGGAAACTGTCAGACGGCGTGAAATATGTTTTGACGCCGTTCCGCAAAGCGCAGGAAAAACTGGTCGACGAAATCCTCGACACGGCGGCGCAAGCGGTTGAAGTGATTGTGAAAGATGGGCCGGCAGCGGCGATGAACCGTTTTAACCGCAAGACGGAAGCGGAGAGCGAGTAAAAGAGTTTGGAGATAACGAATGAATCGTAACTATGAATTGATGTTCATTGTCCGACCGGACATGGTGGAAGAAGAGCTGAACAAGTTGATTTCGACTTTGGAATCGTCCGTGACTTCGGCCAGCGGTACAGCCAAGAGCGAAGTTTGGGGCAAGCGCCGACTGGCGTATCGCGTCGGCAAATTCAACGACGGCATTTTTGTGCTCATGCTGATCGAAGCTACTGGCGCGGTTGTGCACGAAGTCGAACGCCGTCTGCGAGTGACCGAGCCGGTGATCAAATTCCTCACCGTCCGCACGGATGAAGAGTTGAAGCGCCTCGACAAGATCAAGAAGCTTCGCGACTCGAAAAAGAAGGCCAGCGCGCAGCCGGTTGCAGCCGCTGCATCGTCCGCAACTCCAGCGCCCGTAACTCCGGTGGCAACGGAACCGGCGGCTGCGGAAGCACCAGCCTCGGCGCCGGTTTAGCCAGGGCTTGGCTTTTTGGGGTGCGGCTGGGTACTGCCGCGACCCTCGGCAGGGAGGGGCAAAGCCCCGCCACCACACGAACGAACGAATTCTTAGAAAGCAGGAGAACCATGGCAGAAGAAACAAAAGCACCATCGTCGTCTCACGGCGAAAGCCGTCCGGAACGTAGTGGCGGAGATCGCGGCGGCCCGCGTGGACCGCGTCCTGGCGGTCCCGGTGGTCCGCGTGAAGGCGGACGCAAGTTTTTCCGGCGCAAGAAAGTTTGCAAGTTCTGCGTCGAGAAGATCGAAGCGGTCAACTACAAAGACGTGCGTCTGCTGGCGCAGTTCGTGGCGGAAAGCGGCAAGATCACTCCGCGACGCCTGACTGGCGTCTGCACGCCGCACCAGCGCCGCCTGTCGCGAGCGATCAAGCAGGCACGCAATATCGCCTTGCTGCCGTTCGCTGGACGCGCCCAGTAAGACGCGCGCAGTAAGGACGAGCGCAGTAGGCGACCGATACCAACAACCAGATTTCTCACTACACGGAGTCATGCATGGAAGTCATTCTGAAAGAAGACGTGCCCAAGCTGGGCAACCGCGGCGAGGTCGTAAAAGTCGCCGAGGGATACGGGCGCAATTATCTGCTGCCTAAGAAGCTGGCGATTCAGGCCACGGAAGCGAACAAGTCGGTCGTCGAGCAGATGAAGGCCGCATCGGTGCGCCGCTCCGCCAAAGAAAAGTCGGAAGCCGAAGCGCTGGCCAAGCAGTTCGATGGACTCGAAGTGAAATTCCTGCGCAAGTCAGGCGAAGGCGATCATCTGTTTGGATCGGTCACGGCTGGCGATATTGCCGATGCGCTTGAGAAGAAGAGCTTCCACATCGATCGCCGGAAGATTCAGCTGCACGAACCGCTCAAGACGGTCGGGGAGTTCATTGTTCCGGTCAAGCTGCATAAGGACGTGACCACACATTTGAAGGTTGTGGTCGATAAAGAAGCGGTCGCGGAATAGGTTTTGATTGTGTGGTGACGGGGCTCTGCCCCGTCACCATACTGGCTAATCAGATCCGGAAGCTCCGAAGAATTCTTCCACCTTTTTCAAGTCTGTGGTCCGGCTGTAGCGCGGCAGACTTTCTACAAACACCCGCCCGTACTGTTTCTTCAAAATCCGATTGTCGAGCAGAGCGAGCAATCCACGATCGTGCAACGATCGAATCAGTCTTCCGAATCCCTGCTTCAAAGTGATGACCGCGCTCGGCACCTGATATTCGAAAAAGGCATTCCCTCCGCCCGCGTCGATGGCCTTCACCCGCGCTGCAACCACAGGATCGCTCGGGACCGCGAAAGGCAGGCGATCGATAATCACGCAACTCAACTGCTCCCCTTGCACGTCGACACCTTGCCAAAATGAAGATGTGCCGAATAAGACAGCGTTAGGAGTAAGCCGAAACTCCTCTAGCAGCGCGGACTTCGGCGCGTCGCCTTGCTTGAGCATGGGAAAATCCAACACACCGAGCAGCCGATCGTAGATTTCGTTCATCTGCGCGTAGCTGGTGAAGAGGACGAAGGCGCGCCCGCGAGTGATCTCCAGCAGGCGGCGAATGACTCCGGAAGCCTCGCTCGCGAATTGTGGCGTGCGCGGGTCGGGCAAATTCGGCGGGACGTAGAGAATCGCCTGGCTTTCGTAATCGAAATGCGAAGGGACGACCAGTTCGCGCGCATGGTCGAGTCCCAGACGTTGCCGGATGTATTCGAATCCGCCGCCGACCGCGAGCGTCGCGGAGGTCAGCACCGAGGCTTCCAGCTGCGACCACAGGCTTTCGCGCAGAATCTGTCCCACCTCGATCGGAGTCGCTTGCAGAAAAACATTGGTGCGGCCGCCCGAAGACTCCGCTGTCGTTGAAGTCAAGGACGAAGACGAAGACGAATTTTTGCGGCGCGATCCTTGTGGACCACGAAAACTTCGACGTTCGATCCAGAAGACTGTGTTCGGGTCTTCGTTCTCCATCACGAAAGTGAGTTGCACCTGCAGCTGCTGCGCCCGCCGCATGAGTGAGAACGCTTCTTCGGGCTTCTGCGGTAATTGCTCCAGTTCCGCGCCTAGCCGGTACAGCGATTGATTGAGCGCGAGAAATTCTTCACCGTTTTCTTCCAGAAATTCGCGGCGGGAGTCGAATGCAAAGCGGCCTTCATTTGCGGGTAACAACGAAAAGAAAAGTTGAGAGCGTTCTCGGAGCGACTGAATCGCTCCCGACATTTGCGGTGTGTAGAGTTTTTCGCGCTGCAGCAACTGTTCGACATCGCGCGTCAGTTCGTCTACTCGAAGATTGCTGACGGAAATTCCGAAATAGTTACCGGCAATGTCTTCCAGTTCGTGGGCTTCGTCGAAGACTACGGCTCCATACTCCGGCAGCACCCCGGCATCGGGCGCGCCTTCGGCTTCGAGTTTGACGGATAGGTCGGCGAAAAACAGATGATGGTTGACGATAACGATATCGCTCTCAGCCGCGCGGCGGCGCATCTCCGTGATGAAGCAGCGATCGTATTCTTTGCATTTCTGGCCCAGACAGGTGTCGGCGCGGGCATCGATTTTGTGCCAAAGAGCGCTCGCCTCGGGCAGTTCGGCGAGTTCGGCGCGGTCTCCGGTCTGCGTGGTTTTCTCCCAGGCGGCGATGGCGCGATAGTGCTCGATCTCTTCCAGTCCGCTGAGCACCGGCTGATCGGTGAGGTCCATCAGCTTTTTACGGCAGAGATAATTGTTGCGTCCCTTCATGTAACAGACGCTGAGCTTGCGGTCACCGTCGGGAAATAACGCCCGCTCCAGCGCCGGAACATCTTTAAAGAAAAGTTGTTCCTGCAGATTCTTTGTGCCGGTAGAGATGATGACGCGCTTACCAGAGCGAATCACAGGCAGCAAGTACGCCAGTGTTTTTCCGGTGCCTGTCCCGGCCTCGACAATCAAGTGACGCTTCTGTTCCAGCGCTTCTTCTACCGCCTGCGCCATCTGCAATTGTCCGCGGCGAAATTCGTAAGCGGGATGCGTCTTCGAGAGCAGTCCTCCCGGCGAGAAGAACTGGTAGAGCGAAGAGGCCGCCGCCGGAGAAACGGAATGGGATGAGGAGGGCACCGAGTCTCTATAATAGCTAACAGATCTCAGTTCCCGGTTCTCAGTTCTCGGCAAGACCTTCATCGACTCGGAATCAGAAAAGATACCCATTGAGCAAGAAGAAGTTATCGCCTCTTGTCGCCATTGTCGGCCGGCCAAACGTCGGAAAATCGACGCTGTTCAACCATCTGACGGGATCGCGGCGCGCCATTGTTGGCGACGAGCCCGGCATTACCCGCGACCGGCTCTACGGAGAAGTCGAATGGCTTGGACACGAGTTTCGCGTCGTCGACACCGGCGGAATTATTCCCGACGACAAAGATTTCATCCCGTCGGAGATTTTCCGCCAGGCCAAGGTTGCGTTTGAAGAAGCGGCGGCCATCATCATGGTGGTTGACGCGCGCACCGAGATCGCGGGTCCCGATCGTGAGTTGGCGCGTCTGCTGGCACGCACGGGTAAGCCACTCTTTCTTGCGGTCAACAAGATGGATTCCGACAAGCAGGATTCGCTGCTCGGTGAATTTCATTCCCTCGGAATGCGAAACATGTTTCCGATTTCAGCGGAGCACGGGCGCGGCATCGACGACTTGCTGGACGCAGTCCTGAAGGTGATTCCAACGGTCAAAATTACACCTCCCGAGGATGCGGAGGTCGATGCTGAAACTTCCGGGTCGGAATCGCCGGCCGTCGAGGAGGAGCCGCATGAAATCAAGGTCGCCATCATCGGCCATCCCAACGTCGGCAAATCTACGCTGCTGAATCAACTCGTGGGCAAGGACCGCTCGATCGTCTCTCCCGTTGCCGGCACCACGCGGGATTCCATCGATGAGGTCGTCCGATACCACGGGCGCGATATTCGCTTCATCGACACGGCCGGCATTCGCCGCAAAGGCAAGACTCATCTGATGGCTGAAAAACTTTCCGTCGTCATGGCGCGGAAGAATATTGAGGATGCCGACATCGTGCTCTTCATGGTCGACGCCACCGAAGGCGCGAGCGGACTCGACGCCAATATCGCCGGATACGCGCACGAGAGCGGACGGTCGGTGATTATTCTGGTGAATAAATGGGATCTGGTGGCGAGCGGCGAGAAGCGCGCGGTCAGCCAGTCGAAGACGGCGCGCATTCAGGATGCCAAGCGTCCGCACGACCGCGCTCTTTACGAAGAACGGCTGCGCTACGGGCTCAAATTTCTGAGTTATGCCCCGGTTTTATTTCTCTCGGCGCACACAGGAAAAGGGGTGGAGAAAATTCTGCCCCTGATTGAGAAAGTAGCCGCCGAGCGCCGCAAGCGCATCACCACCGGCGAAATGAATCGCTTTGTGCGGACGGTTGATTTTGAGCGCGCCTCGGTCCCAATGAGCAAGCGCGTGCGGATCAAGTACATGACGCAAGCGGGTATTGCTCCGCCGACGTTCGTGCTCTTTACCGACCGCCCCGTAAAGCTGCACTTTTCTTACCAGCGGTTTTTGGAGAATCAGATTCGGGAAGCATTTGGGTTTGTGGGATCGCCGATTTGGATTAAGAACCGGTCGTGAGAGAACGCCGAGCCCCCGGCTCTGCTTAGAACAGGCTCTGCGCCGTCACCCCAAACACCGCCTAACCCATCGGCATATGCTTGCCATCTTCGGTCATCAGGCCCATGCGGTCCACGCCTGCAAGCCGCGCGATCGAGATAACATCCGCTACGTCCTGAAAATCAATGTCGTCGTCGGCCTCAAGGTAGGCAATGCGCGTCACGCGGATGGCGAAAATATCGCGTAGCCGGTCGCGCAAGTGATCCCATGCCACCTCTTCTTCGTTCACCATCACTCGCGGGTGTCCGGCTCCGGGCTTCGCATGATGAATCTGAATCACGATTGTTGCCTGCGGCGGCGGGATCGACGCATCTCTTGTATTGGACTTTTGCGGAATTTCCGTTTGCAAACCGACTGGCTGCTCACTGACCACCACCAGCAGAAAAACAATGATGAGCACGAGCAGAACGTCGATCAGAGGAGTGACGTTCATCTTTGGTCCGGTCGAAAACGGACCACCGCCTGCCGAAAATCCCATGAGAATTTCCTCTCTTTGAAACGACTGCGGGAGTGAGAATCGGCACGCGCGTGTCCTGAATGCTTTGACACCCGCGGGGTGAAGAGAGTTCCACAGCTCGGCTTCGGCGAACTGCGCTTCTGCGCATGTGTGACGAATGTGTGCCGCCGGAGCATTCGTCCAGCGCGCGATTTACCGTCGTGAAATCAGCCGATAGGCTCGGGTGACGGAGGCAGTGGTGGGGTTCCGAACAGCGGCGGCGGTTCTGGTGTTGGCGGCAACTCCGGTGCTGGAGGAGCAACGGGATTCAGCAGCGCATCCAGAATCGGATATCGGGACGCGAGGAAATGAAGCGCGTAGGCGGGGAAAAATACGGTGCCGGGCACACACACCAAAGCAATCAGATAAATCAACAGTAGTAAAAGAATGGTCCCAACAATAATCGCCAGGCCGATCGTGGTTACATCCCAACCGAGTCCAGCCGCTCTTGCCGCGATCACGGCAACAACGCTGGGCACACCAATCAATAGGATGGGGAAGACAGCGAGAATGGTAAACAGAATACCCGCCGCAATCGACAGCACTAATTTGAGAAGCAGGTAGATCGCGAAGCGGCCTTTCTCTCGATCGCCGCGGATAATGCCCAGCAAGCGGCTCCAGCCATCGGCGAAATCCAGATTCTCGAGAGCCATGATGGGCACCAGGAAATCCTTGGCCAGCACTTGCACCGCGATCACGAGCAAAATGAACACCAGGAGCAGACCTCCGAGCAAAAGCCCTCCCACAATGAGCCGTCCGACATGCTGGTTCATGTCTTTAAACCAGCCTGCAGCCGCCGCGAGCGCGAGTGGTATCCCAATCAGCACCGCCAGAGACAAATATAAAGAAATTAGGAACACGATCTGCCAGAGAAAAAATCTCCCGCCAGCGCGATGCCACTTTTTCCATCCCTCGCCGATCGAGCAACGCCGCAGCAGAACGGAATCAAAGAGGATGAAGCGGAATACGCTGTTGAGGTACAGGAAGAAGAACCACAACATCATAAAGGCGAAAGCGGCGACGATAATCAATCCGATGTATTGCCCGATGCGCTCGGGAAAATGCGCGGAATCGAAAGGTGGCAACCACGACGGCAGACTCGATGACGGCAGAAACTCATTTGGATTTTTTTGCGGGACTCGCGGCCAACTGCCGCCGAGATTCGGCACGCTGCAGCCGCCGACGTGCAGTTCCGCAGCCAATATTCCCACTAATGCGAAGCGAGACCACTGTCCCCAACTGAAGCGTGTGAAGAGCTGTTCTCGAGTGTGACGCAAGGCGGGTTGGACGCAATCAACGGCGGAGATCGGCAAGGGAGCCTCGCGGTTAAAGACGACAAGGTATCACGAAGAAAGGGCTACTAGCACGGGCAATCTAAAATCGTTGCTAAAGCTCGAGGCTCGAAGCGGTTGTGACTTCACTC
This sequence comes from uncultured Acidobacteriaceae bacterium, assembly GCA_963807725.1. GTDB lineage: Bacteria > Acidobacteriota > Terriglobia > Terriglobales > Acidobacteriaceae > Acidiflorens. The sequence goes on along the minus strand of CAWECL010000003.1, from coordinate 241,182 downwards.
GTAGCGCAGCGCTTCTACCGGATCCAAATTAGCCGCCCGCGAGGCGGGAATCACCGCGCTGAGCACGCCTACGAACAGCAGCACGATGGTTGAGACCATCACGGTGAAGAATGAGATTTTCAAATGGATGTCGGCCTTGCCTGATTCATCTTCAAAAAGTGGGCCCATCAAGGGTAAAGTTCCAACCGCAACCGCAACCAGATACGAGACGATGATTCCGATGGCGCCGCCGAGCAACATGATGAGCAGTGTCTCCGCCAAAAACTGCGCCTTGATGTGCCATTTGCGAGCGCCCAGAGCGCGACGTAAACCAATTTCACGAATGCGCTCATCGACCGAGACCAACATGATGTTCATCACGCCCACGCCGCCGATTCCGAGCGTGAGAATTCCGATAAATATCAGCAGTACTTGCAGGCCGATGGTGATGCCATTGATCACCGGCCGGAATTCTTCGCGGCCAAACATCTGAATCGCCTTCTTGTCGTTTGGCGAAAATTGCTGGCGCGTTGCGATGGCGGCCAGAACCTGGGCCTCAGCGCGACCTTCGAACTGTGGCGCAATCGGCTCGAAGACGAGCACGTTTGCGTCTTTCGTATTCCACAGATCGCTGGCCGCAGAATACGGAATCCAAGTCGACTCGTCATCACTCGAAAAGTAATTGCTCAGCTGGATCTTGCGATCCATGGTGCCAATCACCAGGAACCGCACTCCCGCGATGGTCACCGTTTCGCCCACGGCTGGACGTCCGCCAAATAATTGCTCGCGAACACGCGCTCCCAGAAACACCACGCGACGACGCTCAATTTCGTCGAGCGAACTGATCCAGCGGCCCTCCGACGGCTGCTCGTTGCGCATATCGCCATACTCGGGACAAACGCCGCGAACCGGCGCGGTGCCGACCATGCGATCTCCGTAGGCGATTCCCGGACGGCGCACGGTCTCGAGACACGCATGGCGAACGTAGGTCGCCGTCTCTTTGATCATGTCGACGTCGGCTTTTTCTAAAAGCACTTTCTTGCCGGCGCGTTGGCCGCCGGGCTGCTCGCTGGTTTGCTGCGGCCAGCAGATGACCGCACCTTTGCCGAAAGCGTTGAAACTGCCAACCAGAATCTCGCGGAAGCTGCCGCCGTACGCAATCAGCAACGTGACCGTCGCGATTCCCCACACCACGCCGAGCATGGTCAGCGCGCTGCGCGTGCGATTGCGCCGCAACGCGGCCCACGCTTCGTTCAAAATTTGATAAATCATCCCCATGCTAGCCGCCCGCCTCGTGACGCAGAGCTTCAATGGGGTCGATTGCGGCGGCGCGGCGCGCGGGATAAAGCGCCGATAGGATGGCGATGGTTCCGAGAATGCCTAATGCCACCGTTCCTGACTGCCAGGTCGGCAGCAGGCCTGCAAAAAAGTCGGGCATAGGCAGCAAGTCGACCAGCGCGCATAATCCAAAAGCGATCAGCAAACCGGCGCCGCCACTGATCATTGCCACGAAAAGGGCCTCCAGAAAAAACTGCCGCATGATGCTGTTTGCCGGAGCGCCCATAGCTTTGCGGACTCCGATTTCACGCGTGCGTTCGCTGACCGCGACCAGCATCACGTTCATCACGCCGAGACCGCCGAGAAATAAAGTAACGATTCCCACCGCGCCGAGAAAATATTTCATGCCATCGGTCATGGTTCGAAACGCTTTTGCTTCTTGAATCGTGTCCCAGATGGGGCACGCTTCTTTGTCGGTGGGATCGAAATCGTGCAATCTGCCCAGCACGTGGCGTATCTGTCCCTTGCAGGCTTCGTGATGTTCCACGTCGCGCGGCACGACCAGCAGTTGATCGAAAGTCTCGGGCGTTCCGGGCGGCTTATCGGGAAAATCGCGGCGCATAGCAGGAAATGGAATGAAAATTTTATTGATGTCCCAGCCGTCGTAACTCGAATCCTGTTTCTTCGACGACATCACGCCGATCACGGTGAAAGGAATGTCGTTGAGATAAACAAATTGCCCAATCGCGGGACGACCCGCAAAAAGCTGTTTCTTCGCGTCCGAACCGAGAAATGCCACGCGCCGGCCCTCGCGTATGTCGTCCTCATCATAAAAACGGCCTTCGCCCACGCCCAAGCTGCGAATTTCGGCGAACTCCGGCGTCGATCCCGTGACCGTAAATGCCGCCGCATTAAAAGCGGTATGCGATCGCACATCGTTTTGTTCGAGTTCCGGGATAGCGTATTGGCAATCTGGAGCTTCTTCCTGCAAATGTGGAAGGTCGGAATCGACCCAGTGAACCTGGCGCCCAGCGCGGGTTCCTCCCGCTTGCAGGCTGGTGCGACCGTGGAAAACGATCATCAGGTCGCGGCCCAGGGTTTGCGCCTGCTTCGCCTGGCCCACGCGAAGTCCCTCGCCGGCAGCGACCATCAGGACGATCGACACGACCCCCCAGGCAATTCCAAACATGGTCAGAAGGGTGCGCACACGATGCGCCCACAGGGTCCGAAAAACGTCTTGGATGAGGTCGCGAAATGACATCTGAAGGTTCGACGTGGCCAGCCGCGAAATGAAAGCGCGGACTTCCCCGTGGTTTTATATACGCGGAACTAACGGGCTTTGTTCCGCTTCTTTGTATGCTGGAACCACTCGTCGAATCCCCACAACGCCAGCTCGCATTGCAGACGGTGGCGTTCCTTGCGGTCGCGGAGCTTGCGATCAAGGGCGGGCAGCAGATCGAATGTTATGTTGGCCGGCTGAAAATTCTTGCTCTCGGCTTGCGTAATGTAGTGAATCAGCGAACCCAGCGCCGTTGGACGAGGCGGGGGCACAGGCTGAGCACCGGAAGCGAGCGCGGCTGCATTCATCCCCGCCATCAGGCCGGTCGCGATGGATTCTACATAACCTTCGACGCCGCAGATTTGTCCGGCGAATAGCACGTTAGGATGCGCTTTCATTTGCAGAGTCGGGTTGAGCAGCATCGGAGAATTGATATACGTGTTGCGGTGAATCTGTCCGTAGCGCAAGAAGCGGGCATTTTCGAGACCGGGGATCAGGCCAAGCACCCGCGCCTGCTCGCCAAATTTCAGGTGATTTTGAAATCCGACAAGATTGTAGGAGTCGGCGCGCAGATTTTCTTGGCGCAATTGGACCGCGGCATACGGAATTCTGCCAGTGCGCGGGTCTTTCAGTCCGACCGGCTTCATCGGACCGAAGCGCAGTGTGTCGCGGCCGCGGCGCGCGATTTCTTCGATGGGCAGGCAGCTTTCAAAATAGTTAAGGTTCTCCCAGTCTTTTTGCTCGACCGACTGCGCCGCGAGTAAGGCATCGTAGAAGCGGTCGTACTCTTCTTTCGACATCGGACAATTGATGTAATCGGCGGACCCTTTGTCGTAGCGTGCCGCCAGATACACCTTGCTCATGTCGATGGAATCGGCCTCAACGATGGGGCTGATCGAATCGTAGAAATAAAGATTCTGATTGAGGTTGTGTGAAGGCTCCAGACTAAGCCGCAGAATTTCCTGTGAAAGCGCGTCGGACGTAAGCGGGCCGGTCGCGATCACAGTGAGTTGGCCATCTTCGACTCGCGTGACTTCTTCGCGGCAAATGGTGATCAGCGGTTCGTGCGCAATCGCTTCCGTCACCTTGCGAGAAAATTCGGCGCGGTCGACGGCCAGAGCGTGTCCAGCGGGCACGGCCGTTTCTTTGGCGATTTCGATGAGACGCGAGCCGGCCCGCCGCATCTCTTCTTTCAGCAGCCAGGGCGCGGTGTTCTCACTCTCGGATTTCAACGAATTCGAGCAGACCAGTTCCGCGAAATCGCCGGTCTGGTGCGCGGGCGTTGTGCGCACCGGTCGCATTTCAAATAACTCGACGGCCACACCGCGCCGCGCACACTGCCACGCCGCCTCCGATCCCGCAAGCCCTGCGCCAATGATGCGTACTTTTTGGTTGCGAACTGTCACGAAGCTTTGTCCGCCAATTTCTTCAGGTTATCGCCGATCAAAAAAGCATCTCGCCAGTCGTCCAAAAAGTCGGCGCCGAGCGACTCATAGAGCTTGATGGCTGGCTCATTCCAATTCAACACCGACCATTTAAGAAAGATGCGATTTTCCTGCTCAGCCGTGCGCGCAACGGTCGCGAGCAGCGACTTGCCGATTCCCAATCCACGAAACTCGGAACGCACAAATAAATCTTCCAGATACAATCCCGGACCGCGCCATGTCGAGTAGTAACCGAAAAACAGAGCGAAGCCCGCGGGCTGTCCGTTCCATTCTGCGATGAGCGCGCGAAAATGGGGATCGGCGCCGAAGCCGTCGCGTGCGATGTCGGCCTCCGTCACCTTGACTTCATCCGGCTCTTTCTCAAAGTCTGCGAGTTCCCAGATCAGACTTCGGATCAGGGCGGCATCGGCGATGGTGGCGGCACGAATGTTTAACATGGAAACGGAATGATGAGGGAATCTCTGCATTTATTATAGAGGCCAGCACAGGAGAGAACATGGCACGCGTAAGTTTGATTGAGCCCGCACAGGCCAATCCCGAAGTGAAGGAACTCTACGACAGCAAGTTCAAAGGCAAACCCGGCAACATTCAGAAGGCGCTGGCACATCGTCCGGCGATGCTTGCGAATTTCTTAGGATTTTATGCCAGCGTCGGACGTTCGCTGGATCGCAAGCTGTACGAGGCCGTTTATCTGCGAGTCTCTCTGATCAACGGATGCTTTTATTGCTCACAACATCACATCCAGGGAGCGAAGCGGGCCGGACTGACTCCGGAAGAAATGAAAGCGTTGAAAGACGGAAATTATTCGGGCTTCAACGCCGCCGAGCAAGCGGCGCTTCGCTATGCCGAGAAACTGACCCGCCAGTCGAACAGCGCCGACGATGCGGACTTCACCGAATTGAAGAAGCATTTTTCGGACGAACAGATCGTCGACTTGCACATGCTGATTGGATTGGTAAATCTGACCAACCGCGTAACCGACCCGCTGGGGCTGGAGGTCGAGTTCCCCGAAGAAACAATCTAGAGGCTTAACCTGCGCGGCATGTGGTGCGGGGCTTTGCCCCGCCAGGACGGGGCGGAGCCCCGTCACCACACATGCATCAAAGAATTACGCGCTCATCTCCTACTCGCCGCGTTACCCGCTCACGGTCCAGATACTCGAGCAAAGGGATCGCATACTTGCGGCTGACTCCCGTCAAATCCTTGAATCCGCCGACATCAATCTTCGGAGTGGTGGCTTTGAGCGCAACGACCTTGGCCCGCAGTTCGATCAGCGCGTCCTGGTGAAAGACGAGATCCTCGGAGATTTTGATCAGCACCTTATCGCGCAAAAGTAGAGTCACAATCTTCTGAGCGCGGATTTTATCCACCTTCAGACCCGCCAGCACTTCTTTCAGCGACGGAACTTTTAATCCGGCGGAAGCGAACGCATGCTCAATGATTTTCTTTGACTCCGCTTCTTCGTCTTTCATCACCACGCCGCGGCCCGCCAGATGGACAAGTTCGCCCGCTACTCCTAGTTTTTTCTGCGTCGCCAATTGCCCAAGTACCGCATAGAAAACGTCAGTGCCAAGTTTGACGCGGTCGCGCAACTCTTCTTTGCTCATCCCTGCCACAAGAGGATTGGCGTCGTGAAACTTCTTGAGAGCCAGCAGCACATCGCCCTCGCTCTTGGCGAAGATCGACGGCGCAACCAGCACCTGATCGCACCAAACTAATGCCGTCGCCGTAGCCAGTTTCTTGACCTCCTCCGACCGGATATTCATTTCTCCGGGCACGTCTTCGAGACGCAGGCCAGCCGCTCCCCGCCGGGCCACTCGCGCGGCGAGCATTTCTGCGAGTGAGCCGTCGCGCATGATCTTGAGGAACGCGGTCGTGTCATCGGCGCGTTGTCTGCGAGTGAGCGGCGAAGCATCGAGCACCACGCCGCCGCCGATGGTGACCACGGGAGAAAACTGCCGCACGATAAACCGGTCTCGCGGCAGAAGCAGCATCGGTTCCGCGAATTTCAATTGCGCGAACCCGTCTTCGCCGGCCTTCAGTTGCTTCACCCCGTACAGGCGAACCTCCGCCAAGGCTTCCGAAGTGTAGGCGTGAAAATGCACGCGCGCGCCGTCTTTCAGCGGCTTGGCGGAAGGCAGAAGCGAAAGCTGCACATCGACGCGCAGGGTTGGGCGAAAAGTATCTGCCGTCGCGAGCGTGATTCCGCGCGCCAGATCTTCGGTAGCAACTCCGGCCAGATTCAACGCCGTACGCTGCCCCGCGACCGCAAATTCAGCGGCCGCGCCGTGTACCTGCACTCCGCGAACCCGCACTCGTTTGCCAGTCGGAAATACTTCAAGCTCTTCTTCTTTGCGGATCGTTCCCGCTACGAGCGTCCCGGTCACGACCGTGCCGAAACCTTTCATGGTGAATACGCGATCGATGGGAAGGCGCGCCAGCGCGGCCGAATTCTTCGCCGCCGCTTCGGATGCGACCTGAAACAACGCCGATTTCAACTCCTCGAGACCCGTGCCCCTCAGCGAACTGACGGCGACCATCGGGGAACGGGCCGTATCCAGACTAGTATCCAAAAATGATCCGCGGACAAAATCTTCCACCTCCAGACGCACCACCTCGAGCGTCTCCGCGTCCACCGCGTCGGATTTTGTAAGCACGGTAATCCCGCGTGGAATCCCCAGCAATCTGCAAATATCGAAGTGCTCACGTGTCTGTGGCTTGATACCCTCGTCAGCCGCGATCACCAGCAGCACCAGGTCAATGCCGCCCACTCCAGCCAGCATGTTGCGCACAAACCGCTCGTGGCCGGGCACATCCACGAAACCCAGCTTAATTTTGCTGCCATCGGGACCGGTGAGTTCGAGGTGGGCAAATCCGATGTCGATCGTGATACCGCGTCGCTTTTCTTCTTCCAGGCGGTCGGCATCAATGCCAGTCAATGCCTTGACCAGCGCCGTCTTGCCGTGATCAATGTGCCCGGCCGTGCCGACAATAACGGACTTCATCAGCGACAGTATAGACGGCGTGCAGTAATGCGCAGCGGCCGCCCCCGCCCGCGCCACATAAGCAATTCTTCTTCCCTGCATTAAGCGAATCCACATGCGAAAAACCTCTCCAGATGCGACAATAAAGATTCCCTGATGACCACCTCTGCGATCAGTGTTTCCATTACGCCGGAGATGATCCGCGAGCACGGCCTCACCCCGGACGAATTCGAAAAAATCAAACAACTGCTCGGCGGCCGCGAACCGACGCGCACGGAACTCGGCATTTTCAGCGTGATGTGGAGCGAGCACTGCTCCTATAAATCTTCGCGCGTGCACCTGAAACGACTGCCGACGCGCAGCAAACTCGTCGTGCAGGGCCCTGGCGAAAATGCCGGGATTGTCGATATCGGCGACGGCTGGGCCTGCGCCTTCAAGATCGAGTCGCACAATCATCCGTCATTTATCGAACCATTTCAGGGAGCAGCCACGGGTGTAGGTGGAATTCTGCGCGACATTTTCACCATGGGCGCGCGTCCCGTCGCGGTGATGGATTCGCTGCGATTTGGCCCGATCAGCACCGAGAAAAATTCAGCCTCGACACAACCAACTACCACCCAAGCTGAAATCCACAAAAATCATTCCGTGATGGAAGGTGTCGTCTCCGGCGTAGCGTCCTACGGCAACTGTTTCGGCGTTCCCAATCTTGGGGGTGAAGTCAAGTTCGAGCCCTGCTACTCCGGCAACCCGCTGGTCAATGCGTTCGCGTTGGGCCTGGTGCGCCGCGATCAGATTTTTTATGGACGCGCATCCGGTGAAGGCAATCCCGTAATTTATGTTGGCTCGAAGACCGGACGCGACGGCATCCACGGCGCGACCATGGCCAGCGAAGAATTCAGCGAAGGCTCGGAAGCGAAGCGTCCGAATGTTCAAGTCGGAGATCCGTTCCTCGAAAAACTGCTTCTCGAAGCCTGCCTCGAAGCCATGCAAACCGGCGCCATCGTCGGCATCCAGGACATGGGCGCGGCCGGACTGACCTGCTCCACCTGCGAGATGGGCGCGCGCGGAGGCACCGGAGTCGAAATTGAACTCGATCGCGTTCCCCAGCGGGAAACCGGCATGACGCCGTACGAGATCATGCTCAGCGAATCGCAGGAACGCATGTTGCTCGTCGCCCAAAAAGGTCGCGAAGAAGAAGTCTTCCGCGTCTTTCAGAAGTGGGGCCTGGACGCGGTCGAAGTCGGACGCGTCACCAACGACGCGACCATGCGCGTACTCGAACACGGAAAAGTCGTAGCCGAAATTCCCAATGCCGCGCTCACCGATGACGCGCCGGTGTACAAGCGGCCGCTGGCGCGTTGGGAACCGCCGGTTGATCGCGAGAAGCCGGAGCACATTCATTTTTCGACGGATGCAGATTTCACCGGCAAGCTGAAGCAATTGCTGGCGAGCCCGAACATTTGCTCCAAGCGCTGGGTCTGGCAGCAATACGATCACATGGTGCAGACCAACACCGTCGATGCCCCCGGAGCGGGCGATGCTGGCGTCATTCGCATCAAAGGCTCCAGGCGCGGACTCGCCATGGCGCTCGATGGAAACGGCCGCTGGTGCTATCTCGATCCGCGTCTCGGAGCGATGCACGCCGTTGCCGAGGCATCGCGCAAAGTAGCCTGCGCCGGCGCGACTCCCATCGGCGCCACCAACTGCCTCAACTTCGGCAATCCCGAAAAGCCGCACATCATGTGGCAGTTTTCGCAGACCATTGATGGCATCACCAAGGCCTGCGAAGAACTCGACACGCCCATCACCGGCGGTAACGTCAGCTTCTATAACGAAACTTTGGGCGAAGGAATCTATCCGACTCCGGTGATCGGGGTGGTTGGAATTCTCGAGGACGTGCACAAAGCGGCCAAAATGCATTTCGCCAAGGCCGGACGCAAAATCGTGCTGCTCCGCGCCAATCAATTTGGCGATGAAGTCGACGCCGAGTCTGAGTTTGGCTCGTCAGAATACGCAAAAGAAATTCTAGGCGCGGTTTGGGGTTATCCTCCGGAACTCGACCTCGAAAAAGAAGCCACGCTGCAACGCGCTCTAGTAGCCATAATCCAGGCGGGATTGGTCGAGTCGGCGCACGACTGTGCCGATGGCGGCCTGGCGGTAGCGCTGGTGGAAGCGGCGCTGCCGGCGCAAATTGGCGCGAACGTGCGGCTGGTCAAGCGCAAAATGGCCCACGAGTTCCGTCTTTTTGGCGAGGATGCGAGCCGGGTCGTCATAAGCTGCGACCCAACCCACCTGGCGCGAATCCAACAGGTAGCGGAAGAATATGACGTAATCGCCGATGTGATAGGCGAGACTGGCTCCGATCGAGTCGAGATCGCGATCGACGGCACATCGGTGGTTTCGGCAAGCATCGAAGAGTTACGCGGAGCCTACGAAGGCGCGCTGGAAAAGGCGCTGCGAACAGATCCAATCGTTGCTGTGACAAACTAAAGTTGCTTTACCTGAAGGCTGACGGCGGAAACCTGAATGCTGACCAACGACAAATTTCGCGATGAATGCGGCGTCGTCGCCATCCACGCCCATCCCGAAGCGGAGACGCTCGCCTACCTCGGCCTGCACGCTCTCCAGCATCGCGGACAGGAATCGGCGGGCATCGTCACCTCTGACGGCGGGCGCCTGCGTCAACACAAGTCGATGGGGCTTGTGGCCGACATTTTCAGCCACGAAGTGCTGGCTTCCATGCGCGGAATTCTCGCCATCGGCCACACCCGCTACTCCACCGCTGGAGATTCCGCGCTGCTCAATGCCCAGCCCATCATGGTGCAATCGAACAAGGGAACGATCGCGATTGCGCACAATGGCAACCTCGTCAACGCGCAGGCCATTCGCGCCAAACTCGAGGGACAGGGCTCAATCTTCCAGACCAACAGCGATACGGAAGTCCTGGTTCACCTGATCGCGCTCTCGCGCGAGCAAACTTTGCCCGATGCCATTACCGACGCGCTGCGTCGCGTGGAAGGCGCATTTTCCCTGGTCATGATCAGCCCCGATCGAATTTTCGCGGCGCGCGACCCGCGCGGATTTCGTCCCCTCGCCATGGGGCGCATCCCGGCGCTGAGCAGCGAGAAAAAAGATACGATCGTTTTTGCTTCCGAAACCTGCGCCTTCGATCTGCTGGGCGCGACCTACGAACGCGACGTCAAACCCGGCGAACTGGTCATCGTTGGGCCGGAAGGAATCAGCTCACGTTTTTATTCTCCGTCTCCGGCGCAATCGAGCTGCATTTTTGAGCACGTTTATTTTTCGCGTCCAGATAGCCTGGTCTTTGGCCGCTCCGTCGATCAAAGCCGCGACGCCATGGGACGGCAGCTCGCGCGCGAAGCTCCAGTCGATGCCGACATTGTCGTTCCCGTTCCTGATTCGGGTAACACCGCCGCCATCGGATACGCCGCCGAAAGCGGCATTCCGTTCCGCCTCGCTCTTATTCGTAACCACTACATCGGCCGCACTTTCATTGAGCCGCAGCAGTCGGTCCGCGACTTCGGCGTAAAGCTGAAGCTGAACGCCATTCGCAGCTTGATCGAAGGCAGACGCGTTATTCTGATCGACGACTCCATCGTACGCGGCACCACCAGCAAGAAAATTGTCCGCATGATTCGAAATGCCGGCGCAAAAGAAGTCCACATGCGGATTTCCTGTCCGCCGACCATTTCGCCATGCTTCTACGGCGTCGATACGCCATCCAAAAAAGAGTTGATCGCCGCCAACAAGACAGTGGAGGAAATTCGCCAGTTCATTGTGGCCGACTCGCTGTCTTATCTCTCCATCGAGGGCCTGAAAAAAGCCTGCGGCGACGGCGAAAAAACCACCTACTGCTCCGCCTGCTATACCGGAAAGTATCCCACCAAGATCGACGTGGAAGAAATTCTGCCGGCCATCGCATCGCGATAGCCGCGCTGCCAAAGGCTATTCATTTCTTACGCTTTTTCGCTGTTTTACCCGCTCCGCGTTTTCGCTTCGTAGGCTCAATCCCCAGTCTCGCATCTCGCTCTTCAGCGAGAACGACCAGTTCCGGCGCAACCGACTCAAAATCGGCATGGGATTGGGAAAGATAGAGCCACTTGCCAAGTATCGCGTGCGGGGCAAGCTGCGGAAACTCGGCCTGCAGCGAGGCGTGATGTTCGCGCCAGGTGCAGACCATCAATCCGTTCCAGGGTTCTTCCCGGTCCACCAACGCAAGGTAAAGCCGTCCTTCGAGATACGCTGCGTCCAGAAAGAAAAACTTCTGGCGCACAAAGCGCGGGTCCTTTTCCAGTGGCTCATAGAGCCATAGCAGCGCGTTCGGTCGCTTCGCTTTTTTGGGGAAGATTTTCTTTTGGGCCATTTGCGATTTCATCCTGATCGGAGACCACTTAAGCATAGCCGACAGGTTTTTCTACCCGCGGAAATCGGCGTACAATTTGCGGCATGGCACAGTTAATGAAAACCTCCAACCCGGCATTGCGGGGCGACGTCTTTGCTCCGCAGGCAGGCGCATTCGGCACGGAGACTGGGACGATGACCGTTTCCGGCACCGTTAACAAGACGGGCATTCTGTCGATCTGCGTAGTCGCCACCGCTGCTTTTACCTGGAACCGTTTCTTAGCTTCGCCGTCGCCGGAGACCGTCGCTCCCTGGATCATGATCGGAGGCATCGGCGGTTTCATTTTTGCGCTGATCACGATTTTCAAGAAGGAATGGTCGCCCGTAACCGCCCCGGTCTATGCTTTGCTCGAAGGGCTGGTGCTGGGCGGCATTTCCGCCATGCTCGAGTTGCGTTTTCCGGGCATTGCCATGCAAGCCGTCGCGCTCACCTTCGGCACGCTCTTCGCCCTGTTGATTGCCTACCGCTCAGGACTGATTCGCGTCACCGACAATTTCCGTCTGGGTATCGTCGCCGCGACGGGCGGCATTGCAGTCTTCTACCTGATCAGCTTTATTCTTGGCTTTTTTGGCGTGCACTTCAATTCGATCTATGGCTCGGGGCTGATCGGCATCGGATTCAGCGTGGTTGTGGTCATTGTCGCCGCCTTGAACCTGGTTCTCGACTTCGACCTGATCGAGTCGGGAGCCCGCGCTGGCGCACCAAAATACATGGAATGGTACGGCGCCTTCGCCCTGATGGTCACCCTGATCTGGCTCTATCTCGAAATCATTCGCTTGCTGTCCAAAGTCCGCAGCAGGAATTGATTGGAGCAGGAAATAATAAAACGTGTGGTGGCGGGGCTTTGCCCCGCCGATCCCGTCTGGCCTCTCCATAGGTGCTACGTCGAATTCCACAAGTGACCCGCCTCGCGAATGGTAGGGACGTGGTCTGAGGGGCTACGACCACCGAGAGCTACATCCACGCCGCCGCCAGCCCTAGACTCACTTCGTAGCCCAGTTACTTGCCGCCGCTTCGTAACCAGTTCGAATAGGGTCACGCATGCAGACAACTCACTTTTGCGGAAAGCTCAACTCCAGGCATTTCAGCCCTTCCTCACGCCCTGTTTGCATTCTGTTCTTGATCCTGCTTGCCTGCTTCGGCCTGGCGAATTGCGGCACGTCAAACTCGTCTTCTCAAAAAAATCCCGCACCGTCGATCAGTTCGTTTTCGGCGAATCCGACGACCATCAATTCCGGTTCCAGCAGCACCGTGAGTTGGGCCACCTCGGGATCAACCAGCATCGCCATCACCCCAGGCACATTCACATCGACATCCGCGAATGGTTCCACCAGCTTGAGCCCGAACGCTACAACCACCTACACCCTGACCGCAACCAACGCGGCCGGCTCGTCCACCTCGACTCTCACCATCACCATCAACGCGCCGACCAAACCCGTCATCACGTCCTTCACGGCGAACCCAACCAGCATCACATCGGGTTCCAGCAGCACCCTGAGTTGGGCGACCACTGGAGCGACTAGCCTGGCCATCACGCCGGGGACATTCACTTCCACATCAGCCACCGGTTCGACCAGCGTCAGCCCCACCGCAACCACCACCTACACGCTGACAGCCACAAACGCCGTAGGTTCGACCACAGCGACGGCAAAAGTCACGGTGACATCGTCGGGAGGTCCATTGTCGATCACGACGACTTCCTGCCCCGGCGGAACGCAAGGGGCAGCCTATGCGGGCTGTACCATCGTCGCCACCGGCGGCTCTCCGCCCTACACATACTCCGTGAGTACGAGCGCCAATTTTCCTCCGTTGCCTGAGGGCATGTCCATCAACGCATCCACCGGAAGCATCACCAGCTCCCTCATCGGCGGCCAAGGCAGCTACACGCCCGAATTTATCGTGACCGACTCGACCAGCACGCAAGCAACGAAAGACATCAGCATCGCCCTCAATGGCAACAACGCATTTCTCGCAACGATCTTTCCTTCATCGTCAATTTTTCACCATCGCGTAGACGCCGCCACGACCAGCTTGCCCGTCGATACGTCCCCCGCCGCCCCCATCTATACCGGCTATTTATCGGCGACGGTAAAGCCGTTCTTCGGAAACACTTCCAACGGCACGTTCCCAAATGGAATCCCCGCCATCGAAGTTCCCTACAATCAGGCGGACGTGCACGTTTCGACGACCCTATATCAGTCCTACTTCACCTCTGGACCTATCCCCGCGTACTCTCCCGTGGAAGGCACGAGCAATTCATCGGGAGACCGACACGTTCTGGTTTACCTGGAAGCAGGCGGCGGCAACGATCCTGCGCTTTACGAAATGTGGCAGGGAATCTACGAGAGCGGTCCGTGGACCGATTCTTCGAACGCACTTTGGCCCGACGTAACCTCGAATAATCTCACCACGCAAGGCGAAGGAACATCCGATGCCGCGGGACTTCCGGTGGGCCCGCTGCTCGCCAATGCCGACGAGGTGATCGGCACTGGCACCCCAACTTCACCGAATGGAACCATCCAGCATCCCATCCGCTTCACGCTCAACCACATGTTGAATTACTGGGTCTGGCCCTCCACGGAAACAGCAGGCGTAGGCAGCTGCACGCAAAGCGGGGGCGGTACGATTCCCACCGAATCTGAAATTTCGCAATCTACTCCGCCGGTGAGCTGTACCATGACCGGCCCTGCCGGCGAGATCTATCGACTCAAGGCGTCCGTCGCAACTCCTTCATGCGCCTCCAGCAGTCCGCAAGCAGCCATCATCATCACCGCATTCCGCAACTACGGAATCATCCTCGCTGACAATGGAGACAGCGGCGGCCTCATCGGCACACCCGACGCCCGTTGGAACGACAACGATCTTTCATGTATTACGAGTCTTACCCTGGCCAACTTCGAGCCCGTCAACGTTTCGAGTCTCATGGTCAGCAACGACAGCGGCGCCACCAGCCACTAACAAAGTCCAACAAAGCGGATCACACCCGATACTGTTCGTCCGTGACCTGCTCCATCCAGTCGACCACCTTGCCATCCTTTTTTTCCTGAATGGCGATATGCGTCATGGCAGTACTCGGTGCGGCCCCGTGCCAGTGCTTTTCGCCAGCCGCGAACCAGACCACATCCCCGGGATGGATCTCCTCAATCGGCCCACCCCATCGTTGGGCGCGACCGCATCCAGCCGTCACCACCAGTGTCTGACCCAGCGGATGCGTATGCCATGCCGTCCGCGCGCCCGGCTCAAAAGTTACACTGGCAAGTTGAACAAACGCAGGATCTGGCGCCTGAAAAAGCGGATCAATCCGCACCGTGCCAGTGAACCACTCCGACGGCCCCTTCGCGGAAGGTTGCGAGCCTATTCTTCTAACTTCCATCTTCGACTCACCTCGTCCAACTCACCTCGTCCCACTCACCACTTAGTTCTTCAACGAAGCCATGTCAATCGAGAAGCGGTACTTCACATCCGACTTAAGCAGCCGCTCGTAAGCTTCGTTCACCTTCTGAATCGGGATCACTTCGACATCCGCCGTCAGGTTGTGCTTCCCGCAGAAATCAAGCATCTCCTGCGTCTCGGCGATGCCGCCAATCGGCGAACCGGAAAGACTGCGGCGTCCCATAAGCAAATTGAAAGCCGAAACCGCAAGCGGCTTCTCCGGCGCGCCCACCAGTGTGAGATTGCCGTCGCGTCGCAACATCCCGAGGTAGGCGTTAATGTCGTGGTCGGCCGACACGGCGTCAATAATAAAATCGAAGCTGCCCGTGTGCTTCGTCATTTCATCGGCATTCTTCGAGATGACCACCTCATCCGCTCCCAGGCGAAGTGCATCTTCCTTCTTGCCGGGTGACGTCGTGAACACGACCACGTGCGCTCCCAGCGCATGAGCTATTTTCACTCCCATGTGCCCCAATCCACCGAGCCCGACTACGCCAACTTTCTTGCCCTTGGTCACATTCCAGTGGCGCATCGGCGAGTACATCGTGATCCCAGCGCAGAGCAATGGCGCAACTCCGGCAAGATTGAGGTTCGTGGGGACGCGCAGCACAAACTTCTGGTCGACGACAATGCTCTCCGAGTAGCCACCGTATGTGACGCCTCCCAGATGCTTGTCAGGAAAGTTGTAAGTCAACGTAAAATTCGGACAGAACTGCTCCAGCCCCGCCTTGCACTCCGGGCAAGTGCCGTCAGAATCGACCATGCAGCCGACCGCAGCAAGATCGCCGGGCTTGAACTTTGAAACCGCCGAGCCCACTTTGGTGACGCGGCCCACAATTTCATGTCCCGGAACGCAAGGGTAGACAGTAGGCATCACCTCGCTCCACTCGTTGCGAGCCTGGTGAAGGTCGGAGTGGCAGATGCCGCAAAAAAGAATCTCGATCTGTACGTCGTTTTCAGTCGGATCGCGCCGCGTGATCGTAGCGGATGCTAAGGGCGATGTTGCGCTGGCAGCGGAATAAGCTTTGGCGTTAGGCATGATTAATCTAGATGCTCGCGGAAATCTAAAATATGCAAAACTCGTCGTTCCCGATCGGGAGTGCCTGCGGCATAATAAAATAGTCAAGCAATCGCGAGGTCATCATGCCAGTCGTTCGAGCCTGCAAGGTCTGTGGACAAAAGAATCGCGTTCCTGGCGCACACTTGTCCGACACCGGCCGTTGCGGCGCCTGCAAGTCTCCGCTGCCTCCCACTGATGAAGCGATTGAGGTCGACACCCAACTCTTCGACGAGATTATTCAAAACTCCAAAGTTCCAGTGCTGGTGGATTTCTGGGCCGACTGGTGCGGGCCTTGCAAGATGGCCGCCCCCGAAGTCGCCAAGACGGCGAAAGACATGGCCGGGCGCGCGGTCGTGGTGAAGGTCGACACCGAGCGTTATCCGGAACTCGCCTCGCGCTTCAATGTTCGCGGCATCCCAAACTTCGCCATCTTCCGCGCTGGACGCCTCGTCCAGCAGCAGGCCGGCGCAGTCGGCCATGAACAGATGGAAAACTGGCTAAGCCAATCCGTCGCAGCGGACTGATTCAAGCGACCGTCGCAGCGGACTGACTTACGAACCGTTCACTGCGGCAGCTCTTCGCCCGATTGTTCGCGCACCATGTATTCCGCGTACCAGGCCGGCCAGTTCTTGTCGGCTTGCCCCGTGCGTTTCTCGTGCTCGCCATGCGCGGCCTCCGCGCGGCGAAGCGCGCTCGCCAAATCGCTGGGCGATGAGTAGGTCGTCTCCGCCGCCGGATCGATGCGTCCCGGCAGCCGCTTCGTGATTTCCTGCAACAGCCAGCTGTTGCCGTCCGGATCGCGGAACGTCGCAAACGAGCCGTAGCTGGCCTGATTCGGCGCCGGCCCGCTGACCCGACCGCTCGCGCCCTCGGGCTGGAACTGAGCGCCCGGCGTCCCCGCATGAAACACTTCGCTCACCTTGACGCCGCGCGCCGCCAGTTCAGCCCGCGCGCCTTCAACGTCCGCGACGATCAGATACATCCCCTGCGCCGAACCGGGCGCAGCCGGCGTAATGTTGGATCCGAATTGAACCGAGCACGGCGAGCCCGGCGGCGTGAACTGCACCACCCGGAAGCCGTTATCGAAAGCAAAGTCCGCGTCCAGCCGCCATCCGAGCCCTGCATAGAATTTCTTAGCGCGATCGACATCCGAGACCGGGATGACAACGGCCTCGAACTTCATGTCGGCTCCCGGGCGCACTTGATTCAATTCTGCCATCATTTTTTCTCCGATCTTGTCATCCCGAACCAAGTGAGGGATCCGCAGTCCGCCGCCATATGCAAACCCCTCACTCCGTTCGGGACCTGGCCTTCACATCGTCAGAACGACGCGGAACTCCGCCTTGCCGCTCATCATGCGCGCATAAGCCTCGGCCGCTTTTTCCAGCGGATAAGTCTCGATCATCGGACGCACACCCGTCAGCTCCGAAAAGTTAAGTGTGTCCTCGGAATCGGCCGGCGTTCCCGCCGCCCAACCTTGAATTGTCTTACTTCCGTTAATCAACTGCACCGGCGAAACCTCGATCGGGTCAAACGTCGCGCCGATCACCACCAGCTTGCCGTTCGGACCGAGCCCATTGATCAGCTCCGACATCGCTTTCGAGTTTGGAGCCGTCGCCAGAATCACCCGCGCACCGCCCATCTTCTGCAATGCCTCGGCTGCATTCGTCGCTTCGCTATCGATGTATACGTTCGCTCCAAGTTTCTTGGCGAGAACTCCGGTTTCAGATCCGCGTCCAATCGCCACGACTTTATAGCCAAACTTGTTCGCGAATTGAATTCCGAGATGGCCCAGGCCGCCAATACCCTGCACCGCAACCACGTCTCCCGGTAATGCTCCACTGTGGCGCAGCGCGTTATAAGTCGTGATTCCGGCGCACAGCAGCGGTCCCGCGTCGGTGTCTTTGAGACCGTCCGGTATCGCCACCAGCGCTTCCACCGGAGCGACCATGTACTGCTGGTATCCGCCGTCGTAACTGATGCCGCAAATTTTCTGATTCTGGCAATTGCGGAAGTCTCCGCGCCGGCACTCGCGGCACGTATTGTCCTGGCCCCCGTGCCAGCCCACACCCACCCGCTGCCCTTTCTTCCACGCCGAAACACCCTCACCCACGGCATCGATCACGCCTGCGACTTCGTGTCCCGGTACCCGTGGATACTGAATTCCCGGCCAGTAGCCTTCTACCGTCAGCGCGTCGCTGTGACAGACGCCACAGGCTTGCACCTTGATTCGGACGTGCCCCGCGTCCGGCTCGGGTATCTCGCGCTCGACAATCTCGAAACCTGATCCTGGCTTCGTAATTTGCGCCGCCTTCATTCGCGCTACTGCGATGGGAGCTACTCTTTTCGTTGCCATAAAATCCTCCTCTGAATTCTGAATCTCGATTGATTTGAATGACGACTGATCTCAATAACGATGGAAAGGTAGTCACCACTCTACCGACTTGGCGAGCGCGCAAAATCGCCTCACGCGCATTTATCGCGCGTGCGCCGCCGCCTCTTCAATCAGAGCGGCAACCTCTTTTGGTCTGGAGACGTACACCGAATGACTGGCGCCCTCGATTTCAATCGTGTGGCTCTTCGCGCGCGTCGCATACCAGCGCTCAAGATCCGGATTGATGGTTCTGTCCTTCGTTGCCACAGCCATCCAACTGGGCTTGCTTCGCCACGCAGGCGTCGAGATGGCTGCCTTGAAATTGTCGGCAAAGTTGAGCACCTGCGATCGGGCCATGAAATCGGTTTGCTCGAGCGGTAGGTCGGCGGCGAAAAACTCGTGAAACTGCGCCGCATCCAGGTAAGTGAAACCGTCTGCCGTCTTTTTAATCGCAGTCGACTTGCTCAGGTCACTCGGAAATCGTTTGCCGTCGTCCGACTCGTTCTCTCCCGCATCCGGCATGTGCGCCGCAATGTACACCAATCCCACAACCGACGGATCCGTCCCCGCCTCCGTAATGACAGCCCCGCCATAACTGTGAGCGACCAGAATGCACGGACCATCCTGTAGGGCAAGAATGCGCTTGGTTGCGGCCACATCTTCTTTGAACGATGTCTCCGGCTCCTGCACCATGCTGACCTTGTAGCCATCTTTGACAAGAATGTCGTAAACGCCCTTCCATCCGGACCCGTCCGCCCAGGCTCCGTGCACCAGAACAATATTTTTGATCGGCGTGCCCGGCGTTTGAGCAGGCGTTTGAGCGGGCGTTTGAGCGAAAGCTGCGCTGGACATTGCAAGCGCGCAGAGACAGAGATAAAAAATGAGCCCGGCCTTCAAGTAATTCGAGATCATAAAACCTTCCTCACGTCGCAATGGCGCTCCTGAAACAGATGATCTTAAGACAAAAGGGGATGCAAAGCGTGAACGCCCGATCAATCCACCGAGGTCATCGCGCTTGCTTCGGAGAAACAGAAATAAGCGGTTGACAACGAGGCGTATAATTGATGAAAGGCCAAAGTTAAAAGGCCAACTAGGTTCGTGGCCCGATTTGGCACCACGGTTCGGAAATCGAAAGACCCTAACTCCCGCGTTATCAAGACTTTGACTTTTAAGTCATTGGAACCCTAGACTTAGGTGGTTTTAGCCCGTAACTCCATGATTCCAGTGTACCGAGGGGGAGGGGGGGTACCCTGATTGTGTGGTAGCGGGGCTTTGCCCGCGACGTATCAAATGACAAAAGCCTTCTCCATCTTCGGCTCTCGCTCCCGACCGCAACTCGGTCCATTCGAGCAGGAAGTTCTGCAAAAGATCTGGGCGCAGGGCAACGCGACAGTTCGCGAGCTTCTCGCGGATGGCAAGATTCGCCAGGCCTACACCACCGTGATGACCACGATGGATCGGCTCTACAAAAAGGGATTACTCGATCGCTCCGCTGAAGGCCGCGCCTTTCGCTATACGCCGCGGCAGTCTCCCGAAGAACTGCAACGGGATTCGGCGATCGAAAGCATACGGCAGTTGTTGGGATCGGGCGAAGCTTCCTCGCTTCCGCTCTCCTATCTGGTCGAAGCGGTCAGTTCGCACGACGCGCTGCTGCTCGACGAATTGCAACTCCTGGTAGAACGCAAACGTAGGGAACTGAACCGCGACAATCCGGGAAAAAAAATGCAGGACCATGTACGGGAACGTTAAATGTTTGACCTTCGCGAAACGGCTGTCTCGCTCGCCTTTTTCGTTCTGCTCTACTCCCTGTTTTCGACGCTGGTTGTAGTCGCTTGGCCCTCCTTTAAATTCTTCCATGCATCGGAACGGACTTTGGCCGCTTTGCTCTTTGCGCTCCGCATTTTCCCGTTCATCGCATCCGTCATCATCACCTTTGCCTTCGTTATTCCATCATTTCAATGGCTCGAGCCGCGCTCGGTCGATGTCGATATTCACGAAGGCATCGGATCCATGCCGCTCGCGCTCGGTATTTGCGCTCTGCTGCTCATTACCCTCGGCTGCTTCCGCGTGATCCGCGCCCAGCGAAAGACTTCACGCGTAGTCGCTGGTTGGCTGGAAGGCGCGCGTCCGCTCGATTTGAACTCCGATGCGAAGGCCCTGACTTATCAGTCCAAACAAGCTCCGCCGCTTACTCTGGTGGGGTTCAGTAAGCCGAAAGTGCTGGTCTCGGAACCCACACTTGCGGCTCTGACTCACGATGAACTGCAAATCGCGATCAAACATGAAATCGCGCACGTAAAGTCGCACGACAATCTGAAGAAACTTATCTTGCGCTTTTGTCCTTTCCCTGGGATGTCCGCGCTCGAGCACACATGGTCGCAAGCGGCAGAGTTGGCCGCCGACGACGCCGCAGTCTCGAGTTCAGAAGACGCTGTCGATTTGGCCGCGGCGCTCATCAAGCTTTCTCGTTTCGTTCCGGTTGAAATCGCGCCGGTTTGTACGGTGGGATTTGTGACCGGATCGATCCGCGTCCGCGTAGAGCGTCTGCTGGCGTGGAACACAGCCGAAACGCGCAAAAAATCGACGTTTCTCCTTAGGCCATGGCACGCGCTTCCACTCCCTGTCCTGCTGCTGTCGTTTGTCCTCGCTACCTACGGACAAACTCTGGTGCTCACTCACCGGCTCACAGAATGGCTCGTGCGCTAGATTTTCCAGATTTTTGCTAAAGCGCAAATCAGATGCACTATCGCTGGTAGTACTAGCGCGCCCCTTTTACTCTCGCTGTACTGGTTTGCGTCGCCGCGCACTCCATTTCCTTGGCTAATCTGGACTTACGGCAATCCCTTCTTTTGTGGATGGTTTTCATGTACGCGATCTTTCCCTGCCTTCAGCCACGTAAATTAACGTCGTGGATCGGTCAGAATCTCCCGCTGCTTGTTGCTCTTGCGGCTTCGACGCTGCTGCACGCCCAAAACCCTTATGGCGCGCTTCGAGGAGAAGTTCAGGATGCGAGCGGCGCACGAGTTCTGGGCGCGCAGGTCATCGCGCAATCCAACGGATCTTCAATCACTCGTGAAGTGACCGCGAACGAGCGAGGAGAGTTTCGCATCGATGGCCTGCTGCCAGGTTCTTATCACGTCACGGTGACCGCCAAAGACTTTGCGCCGGCCACAGCGGATGTAGATGTTGCAGTCAGCGTGGTACGAGATCTCGCAGTCACACTCAAGCCGGAGAATGCGCGCACGACGGTAAACGTCCGGGGAAACTCCTCCTCGATAACGACCGAGCCCATCGATACGGCAAGCGCTGTCCGCGGAGGCGTCGTCGGCAGCCGTGATCTGGAGACGCTTCCCCTCGCAGCTCGTAGCTTCGCCAACATAGCTTACCTCGTCGCGGGAACTGAGCCAGTCGAGCCTTCCGATCCCACCAAGGCACGCATTACTGCCGTTTCGACCGGAGGAAGTTCGGGCCTGAATAACGAACTATCGGTCGACGGCGCCGATAACTCCGACGATTGGATCGGCGGCTTCCTGCAGAACTTCTCGCCGGATGGCGTACAAGAGTTTGCCGTCCGCACATCGAATGAAGACGCCGATACGGGAGGAACCACCGCGGGTTCGGTGGTAATCACCACCAAGCATGGGACCAATGAATGGCATGGCGACGGCGCTTTCTACGGTCGCGCATCTGGGCTTAATGCTCGTTTCCCAATTGAGAATCCGGCCGAAACTTGCACCGACGGAACCTGCGTGCACAATCCCAAGCAGCCGTTCTCGCGCCAGAACTACGTTGGCACCATCGGTGGCCCGCTGGCAAAAAACAAGTTCTGGGTCTTCACATCATTCGAATACGTGCATGAAAATGCGAGCATCGCCTACAGCCCGACGAGCACGGCGCAATTCAACGCACTGGCGCAACTGGCTGAAGATGGACTGATTACCGGCATTCCGTCGATCGACGTACCGCAAAACGTGCCGATCCCGTTTCGCGATTACATCGGCTCAATACGCTTTGACTATGCACAGTCGGCAAAGTCGCAGTGGTTCCTGCGAACCTCAGCGGACAGCTATCTCACGCACAACGCACTGGTGCAGCAGGGGACGCTGCCCTCCACGGGATTGACAACCCACAATAATTACTGGAACGTCGTGTTGAGCAACACTTATACATTCAGTCCGACGTGGCTTGGGACTTTGGTTCTCGATGCCAGCCTTCTGCATCTGACCCAGACCCGTAACTCGGATCTTGGATTTGCATTGGCATTTCCGTTCAGCACTACGGCGCAAACTATTTCCGGCTTCGAAACATTCGGAGACAATCAGTTCGATACACCAATCACACTTTTTCCCGACCTGCGCAATC
This sequence comes from uncultured Acidobacteriaceae bacterium, assembly GCA_963807725.1. Taxonomy (GTDB): domain Bacteria; phylum Acidobacteriota; class Terriglobia; order Terriglobales; family Acidobacteriaceae; genus Acidiflorens. The sequence continues at coordinate 218,566 of CAWECL010000003.1, read as the reverse complement.
AGGACAAGTATCAGGTGCGCTACGACCTGAGCCATGTTGCAGGAAGCCATGCGCTGAAATTCGGAGTCAATTTCATTCACGAACCGGTGCTCGGCGGCGCATTTGCCGCCACCGCGGAGCAGTTCACGACATACCCTTTCAATCCCGATTGTTACGTCAGTGCATCGGCTACGGATTGTAATGGCCAAACGACTCCTCTACCGTTTTATTACACACCGCCGAGTTCGCAGTGCGATCCACCGCCAGATCCCGCCTCCGGCATCGGTTGCACGTTCACTCCCGCCGGCAACGGCGCCTTTTCGCAAAATGTGCAGCGCCTGGCGCTTTACGCCCAGGATTCCTGGCGCGTTACGCATCATCTGACTGTGAATTACGGTCTGCGCTATCAGACAACATTCGGACTCTTCAACGCCTCCGGATTAAGCCAGGCCGCCAACTATTCCTTCCCGCTGCTCACTTCACTGGGCTATCCCCAGTCGGTTCCGCATGATTACCGGAAGCAAATCGGGCCTCGTCTCGGCATCGCTTACTCGCCCGGCAGCAGTGAAAAAACCGTGATTCGCGCGGGCTTTGGCATGTACTACAACGACCTTGCTCAAAACGGATGGGCCTCCGCATTTCAATCCGTGAATCCGAATACGGTCGCTCCGCCATCGCTCATCGATCCTAACTACAAGACGCCTTACGCCATCCACATCACCGGAGGAGTGCAGCACGCTATCAACGAACATTGGATCGCAAGCGCCGACTATACCCACGAGCAGGGTAACCACGGATATCGGGCTTATCCCTACGCGGATGCGACAGTGTTCCGTTCCGATAACCGTTCCAGTTATAACGCGCTGATGTTGCACCTGCAGGGCAATGTGGCGCGCCGCTTCAGCATGACGGCGAACTACACGCTCTCGAAAGCGCAGACCTGGGGATGCCTGCTCGGAGAACTCTTCGATTACGTAAACGGCGTTTGCGATCCGAACAACGCCTTCGCGCGCGGCGACTACGGACCATCGGGCGAAGACGTTCGCCATCGCTTTGTACTCGCCGGCACGCTGCACGTGCCAGGCGGTTTCGAATTGACGACGATTACCCAAGCCGAAAGCGCCCGCCCGTTCACGATTACGAACGCAGACAATAGTGGACGCATTGCCATCAACGGGGTGCCGACCAGCCTCGACGAATTCCGCGGAAGACCCTATTTCCAAGCGGACCTGCGGGTGAGCCGGCCGATTAAAATCGGCGAGCGCATGCACGTTGATCCGTTCGCGGAGTTCTTCAACCTCTTCAACCGCAACAATCCCGGCGCAAACTATGTGGCCAGCGTTAGCCTGTTGCCGGTTGTAAGCGACGGAACCAACGTCACGGCTTTGTGCACAGTTCCGGATTGCTCCACGACGGTTCCGATAACGAGCCTGAAGCAACTCGAGATACCCGCAGGCGGATTGGGAGATTTCTTCGGCCCCGGGACCACGGTAGGAATTCCCTTCGCCGCGCAACTGGGTGTACGGGTGACCTTCTAGGAAATGTCGCTGTAGAGACGGGGCTTGACCCGTCTCTCACGGTCGGCGCGGAGGTGGCATTGTTCGAGCCACCGCGACCCGCGCAATCCTCTGGAGATCGTTCCTAATCTCGACTTCACTCCAACTCGAAAGCAGCGTCCGCACCCGATCGACAATTGTGCCGCTGATCTCAAACACCAGCCAACCGCCAGGTTTAAGCACAGCTCGGGCTTGAGGAATAAGTCGTTCGATGACTTCCAGGCCAGAGGGTCCGGCGAAAACCGCATTGCGAGGTTCGAACTTGCGGACTTCGAGCTGGACCGACTCTTCCTCCGACTCGCCGACGTATGGAGGATTCGAAACTACGAAATCGAACGATGCGGGCGAAAACCCCTCGAGCAAATCGCCCTGGCGAAACTCGATTCGCGAAGCCAGACCGTGGCGCGCCGCGTTTGCGCGAGCCACTTCGAGCGCTTCGCCAGAAATGTCGGTGGCGTGGATCTCTGCCGTGGGGAGTTCCTTGGCTAACGCAATGGCAATCGCTCCGGAGCCAGTGCCCACATCGACAATTTGCAGTTCGTGTGGAGCGGACACTCCTGTCTGTTTGGCCAAGTCCAAAACCGTCTCCACCAAGTGTTCCGTCTCCGGACGAGGAATCAGGACAGCTGGCGAAACGATCAAATCCATACCCCAGAATTCCTGATGTCCGGTAATGTATTGCGCCGGGACGCCGGTGATACGCCGCGAAATAGCCTCATCATAGCGCCGTATTTCATCGCTGGTGAGTTCGCGCTCCGGATGCGCGTAGAGATACGCCCGATCGCAATCGAGCGTAAACATGATGAGGAGTTCGGCGTTCATACGCGGCGAAGGAACCTGCGCACACGTCAAAAGCTGGACTGCCGCATTCAGAGCCGGGCGAAGTTGCACGCGTCTATTTCACCACGGAGGAACAGAGATCGCGAACGACCGGGTACTGCATCAAACCACGCCGGCAGTTTCCTGCTTCATCTTCTCCGCTTGGTAGTGAGTGACGAGGGCGTCAATAATCGGCTGCAGCTTTCCATCCATCACCTGCTCAAGCTGGTGGATGGTGAAGCCGATGCGATGATCGGTGAGGCGGTTCTGCGGAAAGTTGTAGGTGCGGATCTTCTCTGAGCGGTCGCCGGAGCCGACCATCTGTTTGCGTTCTTTTGCCAGCGCATCCGCCTGTTTCTGCATCTCGACTTCATAAAGGCGTGAACGCAGGACGCGCATACCTTTTTCGCGGTTCTTGATCTGCGACTTTTCATCCTGACAGCTGACTACTGTCCCCGTCGGAATGTGGGTGATGCGCACTGCCGAATATGTCGTGTTTACTGACTGGCCGCCCGGTCCCGAGGAACAGAAAGTATCGATTCGCAGGTCTTTCGCTTCAATCTTGACGTCCACTTCCTCGGCTTCCGGCAACACTGCAACGGTGATCGCCGAGGTATGGACCCGTCCTTGCTGCTCCGTTGCGGGCACGCGCTGCACGCGGTGCACGCCGCTTTCATATTTCAGACGGGAAAAGACGCGATCGCCTTCAATCAGCGCGATGACTTCTTTTAACCCGCCCACTCCTGACTCTGACGTGGAGAGCACTTCCACTTTCCATTTCAGCGTCTCAGCATAGCGGTTGTACATGCGGAAGACTTCGGCCACGAATAGCGTAGCCTCGTCGCCGCCGGTGCCGGCGCGAATTTCGAGAACAACGTTCTTTTCGTCGTTTGGATCCTTCGGCAGCAACAACACCTTGAGTTCTTCTTCAACGGTGACGATGCGCGCCTCGAGCTTGGTCAGCTCTTCTTCGGCGTAGGTTCGCATCTCGGCATCGGTCTCGTCGGCCAGCATGGACCTGCTGTCGGCGATGCCCCGCTTCAGATCCTTGTACTCGCGATATCTCTCGACGATGGGCGTAATCTCGCTGTGAGCCTTCGCGGTCTTCTGGTACTTCGCCGAATCGTTGGTGATTTCGGGCGAGAGCAGCGCCTGCGTGAGATCTTCGTAGCGAATCTCGATTTGATCAAGACGTTCAAACATGATTTTCATCCGTGGAGACGGGATTGCCGCCTCACTCTTCGGCTGGTGACACGGCAAAGCCGTATCTCTAATTTAATGATTTTAGGTGGAATGAGAAAGAAAACAAGAGTTCGCGGCGGGCACCGCTAGGCAATGACCAGTTCGCCGCCGCGCTGTTTCTCCAGCGCCATCGCGGCCTCAAGCGCTACCGTCGCACATTCCACCTGGCCATCGTCGGGAGGCTGCGTCGTGATCCGCTGCAGCCACAATCCCGGAGCGGTCATCAGCGCGAACAGAGAACCGCGATGCTTGGCGGCAAATCGAATGATCTCGTAGGAAACTCCGGCAATCACGGGCAAGAGAATAATCCGCTCAGCAAAACGTCCCGAGAACGAAGTTATCGGGATGAACATGTAGACGACCATTGAAATGATCATCACCGTCATCAGGAAGCTCGTCCCGCAACGCGGATGATAGGTGGAGTATTTCTGCACCGACTCCGCGTTGAGGGGATTGCCATCTTCAAACGCGAACACCGTCTTGTGCTCAGCGCCGTGGTATTCGTAGACGCGGCGGATGTCTTTCCACAGTGACACTCCCCAAACGAACAACAAGAACATCGCAATCCGGATCAAGCCGTCAACCAGATTAAACAAGAACTGCTGACCAAAAATCGGATTGATCCTCTTCAACTCCGTCGTCGCCAGCAACGGCAAAAATTTGTACATGGCAATAAAGAAAATGACGGAGAACGCCATGTTCAAAGTCGCCATCCAGCCGGTAATCTCAAATTTCTTGGCCGGCTCATTGCTTATCTCGACATCGGTATCGCCTGTAGTGCCGATCGAAATCTCTTCCAGCGCCGCATTGGCGGAAAACTTCAGCGCGCGGAACCCCAGGGTCATCGCATGTCCGAGCGTCATCACTCCGCGGAGAACCGGCCATCCCATCCATTTATGTTGCTCCGAAGGACGATCCAACGGTTCGCTGTGGGTCACAATCTCGCCCGAAGGCTTACGCACGGCAATACCCCACGCATGCGGCGAGCGCATCATCACACCCTCAAGCACGGCTTGGCCGCCGACGAGAGTGGTCTCTTCTCCGCTTTCCAGGGCGGGCAGCAACTGCACCGCTACCAGGAATCGCAGATGTTGCCGAACGCTTTTTAACCAACCGCGCATAATGATTGGATGTCCTTCGAGGAGGGAAGACTCGAAGGCCTAGGATACCATAAATCCGCTCTATCCCGAGCCTGCTGCGGGCGGCCTCGGATTCCTTATCTCCTTGCCGGTCAATGGCTTGAAGGGTTCGTTTTGGCATCACATTTGCCCGCGCCCACAATACAATCCAATGGACCATGCTGCGCTTCGCTCAAACCTGCGAAAAGATCGCCGCCACCACCAAGAAGTTGGAGAAAACAGCTTTGGTCGCCGACTATCTGAAAACCCTTCCCTTGGGCAACGCGGCAATCGCCGCCATTTTCCTTTCCGGACGGCCGTTTCCCGTATACGAAGAAGCCACTCTTCAAGTCGGAGGGTCGCTGCTCTGGCGCGTGATCGCAGAACTATCGGGCAAATCCGAAGCCGCACTCAGCCCGATCTATCGCAAGCATGGCGACGCCGGATCAGTGGCGCAGGAGGCACTGCCAGAAAAACCAGAATCGGGTCTGTTACTCAGCGAAGTGCGGCAGGCTTTTTCGCAAATCGCCACAGCGCGTGGTCCGGCGTCCAAGGCCATTCTGCTTACCAGCCTGCTCCGAAGGGCAACTCCGCTTGAGGCCAAATACATCGTGAAGATTATCAGCGGAGACCTGCGGATTGGCCTGAAGGAAAGTCTTGTCGAAGAAGCCATCGCTCGCGCTTTTGACACAGCGCTCCACCAGGTCAAGCGCGCCAACATGTTGCTTGGCGATCTGGGAGAAACCTTACAGCTGGCGTCCGCTGGAAAATTGGCCGAAGCGCATCTTCGGATATTCCGTCCCATCGACTTCATGCTTGCGAGTCCGGTCGAGTCGACTGAGGAGGCGCTTAGCTATTTTCCGAACGCTAGTGTCGAAGACAAATATGACGGCATCCGCGCTGAGGCGCATATCAGTCATGGGGACGTACGCGTCTTCTCGCGTACGCGGGACGAAGTCACTGAATCGTTCCCTGAAATTCCGCCAGCCCTGGCGGGACTGACGAGGGACGTAGTTCTGGACGGTGAGATCGTTGCCTGGTCGCGTAACTCGTCCCAGGCCGATCACAACAGTTCTACGTCGGGACGAGCCTTGCCGTTCTCCGCGCTGCAGCAACGGCTGGGCCGAAAGAAAGTCAGCGCCAAGCTCATGCGCGAAGTTCCGGTCGCTTACATTGTTTTCGACGTCCTGTTTGTGGATGGTGAACTCCTGCTGGAACGTCCCTTGAGTGAAAGAGCAAAGATTCTGGATGAACTCCTTGCACCACGGAAAGAAGTAGGAGTTTCGGCGGTAGGTTGTCCGGTAATGGACAGGAGCGATTTCGCAACAGGAAGCAGTTCGGCAGCCGAAGCAACAGGAAGTGACAAGCAATCCCTGTTTAGCTTCGCGAACGAAATCCCCAACCCTGCCGCAATCATTCGCGCCCCGGTGGCTACAGCGTCCTCGCCAGAGGCGCTTGAACTACTCTTCACCGCGGCACGCGCGCGTGGCAACGAGGGCCTGATCATCAAGGATCAAGACTCGCTCTACACGCCGGGCCGTCGCGGCAAATCGTGGCTCAAGATGAAGCGGGAGCTGGCCACACTCGATGTGGTCGTGACCGCTGTTGAATACGGGCACGGCAAACGCATCGGCGTGCTCAGCGACTACACTTTTGCGGTCTGGGATGGCGACCGTCTGGTCAATATCGGCAAGGCGTATTCAGGGCTGACTGACGCGGAAATCGCGGAGATGACGGAGTGGTTTCTCGGACACAAAGTCAGCGAACAAGGATTAAGGCTGGAAGTGGAACCAAAGATCGTTCTGGAAGTCGCCTTTAACAACATGATGCAATCGTCGCGGCACGAAAGTGGTTACGCTTTGCGTTTTCCGCGGATCGTACGTCTTCGCCCAGACAAACTCGCTCAGGACGCAGACACCATCGAAACTGTACGGGAAATTTTCGACAAGCAGAATCAACCGCGGAATCCGGCTTAGCCGGATGCAGTCACCGGGCGTGGTCGTGCCGGGAGTGGTCGTGTCCCGCGTGCTCGTGATCGCTATCCTCTTCTCGCACCGCAATCACGCAGCTGTGCGCCGTCTCGCAAACTTCATGTTCCAACTGGATTGTGGTGTGATGGATCCCAAATCCCGACCCGAGTCTTTCATTGATCTGGCGCAGAATCGTGTCGCTTTCGGAAGTCGCCATGTCGGCGATTTTTACATGTGCTGAGAGCGCGTGGTTTTCCGATCCGATGCTCCACAGATGGAGATCATGCACATCGCTCACGCCCGCGATCGTCCGCATGCTTGATTCCACCGCCTCCAGGCTCATGCCGCGTGGCGTGCCTTCGAGCAGAATGTTCAGCGTCTCGCGGACGATCCCGAAACTCGACCATAAAATCAGCAGGCCGATCGCAAACGACAGAGCCGGGTCGATCCAATATTGTCCCGTCCAAAGAATGGCAAGGCCGCCCGCGATGACCGCAGCCGTTGAGAGCGTATCGCCGACCTGGTGGAGTAAAACGCTGCGAACATTCACGTCGCGCCCCGAACGCCAGAGCATCAGCGCGATCACTCCGTTCATCACCACGCCGGCGGCGGCTACCCAGATCATGACTGTGGCGCGGACGTGCTCGGGACGCTGTATTCGCTGGAACGCCTCGTAGAAAATGAAGAAAGACACCACCACGAGCGACAGCGCGTTCACCAGCGCGACCAGAACTCCAGCGCGGCGGTATCCGTACGTTTTGGTTGCGCTCGGCGGACGGCCTTCCAAAAAGACCGCGACCAGCGACAAGAGCAGCGCCAGGAAATCAGAGAGGTTATGCCCCGCTTCGGAGAGCAATGCCAGGGAATGTGCGCGAATGCCGGCAATTACCAGTAACACGACATACAGCATGGTGACGGCCAGCGAGATGCGTAAGACGCGTCCCGTCCCATGATGATGTCCGTGGCCGGCGTGCGAGTGCATGTGATAAGGATAGCGCAACCCCTTGCCAAAGGGTGGCGCGCATCCCATCTCTCGCGCTATCCTTCTTTCCCACAGGAGAAACTAAAAAATGAAGCAGATTTTCTTGATTCCGGCCACGTTGCTGATCGCGGTACTGGCGGCGGCTCAGTCCATGGCTCCACAAGCGACACCCGCCCAGACGGCTGCAGCCGCGCCCACAAAAATTGAGAACCCCATCGCCAGTGGCCTGCGGGATGCTTATCCCAATCGTTCGAAAAATACCATCGCTGCGGTCGAGGCCATGCCTGCCGACAAGTTCAGCTACAAGCCGAGCGCCGACCAGATGACTTTTGGCCATCTCGTCGCCCACATGATCGAAGCGAACTATGCGCTGTGCAGCGGCGCCGCGTCGGTTCCGGCTCCGAAAGTGGACAAATCCGCTGACACGGATGGCAAAGACAAGCTGGTCGCAGCGCTCAAGGCTTCGTTCGATTTCTGCGGCGATGCGCTATCTAAAATGGATGACTCGAAGCTGGGCGAAATGACCGCTGGTTTCGGCGGACAGCAGCTCTCGCGTGCGCGATTTGCATTGGGAATCGCGAGTAACTGGGCAGACCACTATGCCGAGGCGGCGATGTATCTGCGACTGAACGGAATTTTGCCGCCGACCGCGAAAAAATAATCTGACACAAATCGTGAAAGGACGGGCGATTCGCCCGTCCTAAAACGGCCCAAGCCTCTATGTACGAAAGCCTGCGCAGCGTGCTCATCGGAACAATTGGGCTTTCGGTTGCTGCTGCTGCCGCGCTTCTTCTAACTGTCGTGCGCAAGCCCCTCGATCATGACAGCGAACAGGATACGATCGGTCGCGAGCGAGCCGTTAGCCTCTTGCTATTTGGGCTGGCCGCTCAATCGTTGCATTTCATGGAAGAATTCGTCACCCGGTTCCAGGATCGGTTTCCCGCCCTGTTCGGCCTTGAACCGTGGTCCGCCAATTTTTTCGTTATCTTCAACTTAAGCTGGTTTTGCGTTTGGATTCTCGCGGCAATCGGGTTGCAGAAAGGTTATCGCGTGGCGTTCTTTCCCGTGTGGTTCTTCGCGCTTGCCGCGATCGCCAACGGCGTCGTGCATCCGATACTGGCGATCTGCGGCTCGCGGATACTTTCCCGGATTGATCACATCCCCGCTGGTTGGAGTAGTAGGCGTGTTGCTGTTTCTGAGATTGCTGGCGACGACTAGCGCTGCCAGCTAGCCGACCAGCGTTTCGAGTTCTTCTTCGCCAATCACGTTAACTTTCAATTCTCGAGCCTTGTCCAGTTTCGATCCCGCGTCGCTTCCGGCGACCACATAGTCGGTCTTTTTGCTCACCGACCCGGAGACGCGCCCGCCCGCATCTTCGATCATTTTTTTCGCTTCGTCACGGGTGTGGCGCTCGAGCGTTCCTGTCAGAACAAAAGTCTTTCCCGCCAGCTTTGTGCCTTTTATCTTTTTCTGTCCGGCAAAAGTCAGCCCCGCTTTGCGCAAATCATTTACCAGTTTCCGGTTGTGTTCATCGCTGAAGAATTCCACGATGCTTTCGGCGATGCGAGGGCCCACTTCATTCACTTCTTCCAGTTCTTCTGCCTTCGCGTTCATGATCGCGTCGAGCGATCCGAAATGTTCGGCCAGAAACTGCGCCGTTCGCTCACCCACCATTCGGATCCCGAGGCCGTAAATCACGCGTTCGAGAGGCAGTTTCTTGGAGGCTTCGATCTCCGCTAATACGTTATCTGCCGACTTCTCTCCCATCCGCTCGAGCTGCAGGAGATCGTCTTGCTTGAGCTTGTACAGATCGGCGACATTTTTCACCAGGCCGCGTTCGGTGAGCTGATTGACCAGCGCCTCGCCGAGGCCGTCGATATTCATGACGTGGCGTGAAGCGAAGTGGAGGATCGTGCCCTGCAACTTCGCCGGACAATTCGCGTTCACGCAGCGATGGTCGGCCTCGCCTGGCGTTCGCACCACATTGCCGCCGCATACCGGACAATGCTCCGGCATTTCGAACTGCTTATGACCGCGAGGATGATCTTTATCTTCGACCACCTTCACTACCTTGGGGATCACATCGCCGCCGCGCTCGACCTCGACCCAGTCGCCAATTTTGACGCCGAGTTCGTCGATGAAATCCATGTTGTGCAAGGTCGCGCGCGAAACCGTCGTGCCTCCGATCGGCACGGGTTTCAGCCAAGCCACCGGCGTCAGTTTTCCGGTGCGGCCGACCTGCGGGACGATGTCTTCGATCTGGGTGACCGCGCCGCGAGCCGCGAACTTATAGGCGATCGCCCAGCGTGGGGCTTTGCCGGTGAAACCGAGTTCCCGCTGCCACGCCGTACGATCGACCTTGATGACGATCCCGTCGATCTCGTAGGGCAGCGAGTCACGCTTCTTTTCCCAGCTCTGGATAAATTTCCAGACGTCATCGAGATTTTTCACCAGCTTGCGATTCGGATTCACCTTGAACCCGGCTGCCTCCAGCGCATCCATGGTTTTCGATTGGCGATCGAAGAAAGTCTGCCCATCTTTCAAAAGCATGTAGGCAAAGTAGTCCATTCGGCGTTGCGCCGTGATCGAAGGCTCGAGCTGGCGCACCGTTCCCGCCGTAAAGTTGCGCGGATTGGCAAAGGTTGCTAGTCCCTGTTTCTCACGATCTTCATTCAGCTTGCGGAAGGCCGCGAGCGGCATCAACATTTCGCCTCGGGTTTCGAAATCCGCAGGGATACCCGCTTTTTTCAATTTATCTTTCGAGACCGACAACGGGATGGAACGTACTGTCCGTACATTCAACGTCACATCTTCGCCAATGTTGCCATCGCCGCGCGTAATGCCGCGTTCGAGATGACCGTCGTTGTATACGAGCGCAAGCGACATCCCGTCCAACTTCAACTCGCACATGTATTCGAGGTCGGTTCGTCCGCTCAGTTCGTGCACGCGCCGCTCCCAGTCGCGCAATTCTTCTTCGGAGTATGCATTATCGAGCGAAAGCATCGGAGAGGAATGCCTGGCTTTAACGAATCCCTCGCGCGGCTTGCCGCCAACGCGCTGAGTGGGGGAATCGGGCGTGATGAGCTCCGGATACTCCGCCTCGATCCGCTTGAGCTCATTCATCAGCTTGTCGAAATCTGCGTCCGACAGTTCGGGATTGTCGAGCACGTAATAGAGGTACTCGTGATGGCGAATCTTCTCGCGCAATGCTTCGATTTTTTTCTCGATTTTCTTGTTGGGACCGGACATGACTAGGGAATTATAGAAGTTCGCGATCTTGTTGAGGACTGACCTAAACTCGTTTTCGCTTTCCGAATACGCCCGCCCGCGAGCGCGGCTCGCCCCACGCTCGACGGAGGTTTAGGCGTGCCTTCCAGCAGCTCCTTCAGCGCGGTCGCATTGTTATGCTCTTCATTTCGCGACGCGTACAACAAAGTAACTCGCCGTTTGCCGGCGGCCAGATGATGAAGTTGCTCGACGGCCGCGGAGGCCTCGGGGCCGACCAGCTCTTTCAGGTAGCGTTTACGAAACATGCGCCAGGCTTCCGGATTAGCGTGGAACCATTGCCGCAATTCATCCGACGGCGCAAGATCGCGCAGCCACAACTTGATCGCAGCTTTTTCTTTCGTCAATCCGCGCGGCCACAAACGATCGACCAGCACGCGCACGCCATCGGACGGAGAAGCCGCTTCGTACACGCGTTTGACCACAACGCTCATGTCTTCCGTATTATCCTACTTCTGCGTCTGACCTGGCATGGGTAAAGGCTGAAGCCCGTTTCGCCATCACCGTGACCTTACTGAACCGTGTTTCCTTGGGTGTCGTCGTCTGCGTCGTCCTCCTTGCCATATGGCGGATGAAAAGCTGCGATCCGGGGTTTCGTAAATCCGACGCCGCGCTCGGACTCAATCCGCAACAAGCTGTGGGCCGAAAGGTCTATGACGACTATTGCGACCGCTGTCACGAAGCTTATTCATCGCGCGACAAGAAGGGTCCAAGCCTGCAAAGCGTTTTCAAGCGTCAATACTTATCGGTAAGCGGATTGCCTGCCAATGACGAGCACGTCACCGAAATCGTCAAGTTCGGCCGCGCCAAAATGCAGGGATTAGGGCGGGTGTTGAACGATCAGCAGATCAACGACTTGCTGGCTTACCTGCACACGCTATAGCTCAGACCTGGTGTGGCATAATCGCCCCAGTGCCTGCTGCCAACAAATCCGAGCTGTTTCAGAAGCTGCCTTCGACGGATGAGATTCTCCGCCAGCCCAACATTCATGGCTTGGTGGAGAGTGACGGTCACGCCGCCGTTACTGAAAGTATCCGCGTCGTGCTGGTGCGCCTTCGCAAGGAAATTTCGGCCGCCCAACTGGATGAAAAATCGCTAGAGATTGCGCTCGGTGGCCTATCCGCTGCGGTGGAGCGCCAACTCCGCCAGTCATTACGGTATTCGTTGCGGCCGTTAATCAATGCCACGGGCGTAATCCTGCACACGAATCTCGGACGCGCACCATTGGCCGCGACCGCCTTGGATCACATCCGGGCCACTGCCGGAGGCTATTCCAATATCGAATTCGATCTGGAGACAGGCGAACGCGGAAAGCGTGACGTCCATGTCGATCGCCTGTTTCAAAAATTGTTAAGCGTCAATCGCGCAGAGGCCGCTGTCTCGACGATAGTGGTGAATAACAACGCCGCCGCGGTGCTACTCGCGCTGAACTCGCTAGCCGAAGGCGGAGAAGTGATCGTCTCGCGCGGGGAACTGGTCGAAATCGGAGGCTCATTCCGCATCCCCGACGTGATGTCGAAATCGAATGCCACGCTGCGGGAAGTCGGCACCACCAATCGCACGCGGATCGCGGATTACGAGAATGCGATCAACGATCGCACGCGGCTCCTGCTTCGCGTGCATCGCTCCAATTTCGAGATTACCGGTTTTACCGAACAGCCGGGATTAGAAGAGTTGGCCGCTCTCGCCAAACGCCGCAATCTGCCGCTGATGGAGGACCTGGGCAGCGGCGCGTTGATTGATCTGCGCTCGGTTGGAATCAACGGCGAGCCCGGTGTGCTCGACAGCCTGCACGCCGGCGTCGACATCGTCACCTACAGCGGAGACAAGCTTCTCGGCGGACCGCAGGCTGGATTGATCAGCGGGCGTGCTGATCTGGTCGCGCGCATGAGATCGAACTCTCTATTCCGTGCGCTGCGGGTCGACAAGCTTACCTATGCTGCGCTGGAAGCCACTTTGCTTGCGTACGTGAAGCACGATCACGACGCCATCCCGACGCTGCGCATGATGCGGCTCTCCAAGGACGAAATCGCAAGCCGTGCGGCAGCGATCGTCGCTCGTGTCGCATTGTCCCAGACTTTAAAGCAAATGAAACTGGAATTGCTCGACGGCGAATCCGTTGTCGGCGGCGGAGCTGCTCCATCCGCGGTGCTTCCCACGCGCTTGATCGCGCTTACCCACGACAAGCTCAGTGCCAACGAACTCAGCGCGCGACTCCGTGCTTTCACTCCACCGATCGTCGCGCGAGTAGAAGAGGGACGAGTACTGCTCGACCTGCGAACGGTTTTCCCAGAGCAGGATGACAGTCTGGCTGCGACGTTAACGGCCCTGACTCGGAATTAAGATCGGAATTAAGACTGGACGTGGCGACTCTTTACACCATCGGTCATTCCACCCGCACGTTCGACGAACTGGTTTCGGCGTTGAAAGCACATGGCATCACCACCCTCGTCGACATCCGCGCTTTCCCGATGTCTCGACGCCTGCCGCACTTCAATCGCGAGTCGCTCGAACGATCGCTGGCCGAGCAAGGCATTCGCTACGTCTGGATGAAGGCTCTTGGCGGATATCGTAAAGCCACCCGCAAAGATTCTCCGCACACCGCGCTGCGTAACCCAAGCTTTCGCAACTATGCCGACTACACCTTGACCCCGGAGTTCGAGCACGCGGCTGCCGAACTCATCCAAATGGCGGACGCCTCGCCCACTGCGTACATGTGTGCCGAGCGCGTTTACTTCCGCTGCCATCGCATGATCGTCTCTGACTGGCTGGTGGCCCACGGCCACCAAGTTCGACATATCGATGCGGAAGGCCCGACGCGGCCCCACAAAATTTCTGCCGATGCGCGGACGATCGAAGGGCAGTTGATTTATCGCGGCGACCAACTTTTCTAACGCGAGTTTTCTCACGGCTCCGCGCCGAATTGCAAATTAGCCATTAACATATCCCTATGATTGTCGGCACCGGTGTGGACATCGCCGAAGTTTCGCGCATCCGTAAGAGCGTCGAGCGTTTCGGCGACCGTTTTCTGCGCCGCGTTTTCACCGATGGCGAAATCCGGTATTGCGAAAAGAAAATCACCTGTTTCGAAAGTTATGCCGCGCGCTTTGCCGCCAAAGAAGCGGGCATGAAAGCGCTCGGCACAGGATGGAGCCACGGCGTGCGCTGGCGCGACATCGAAGTAATTCGCCCTAAGGGGCAGCGCCCGACCATTCAATTTCACGGGGAGGCCGCGGCGATCGCCGCCAAACTGGGCACCAGAAACATATCTCTCTCGCTGACCCACACCACCGAGCAGGCCCTGGCGCACGTGATCCTGGAAAACTAGGATCACCATCATTGGCCTGGGGAGTCGTCGCTAACTCCCTGATTCAACAAGCCTTCAAGATCTCCGCAACATCCGCGAATCTCCCGGGTTTGTACCAGCAAAATGTAATCAGGCCAGGTAGCGGCTCCGAGGCCTGAGAAATCGCGCCACATCGCATCACGCCGCATTATGGCAAGGGTTCGGACGAAAGCACACCAGAAACGAGAGGGCGTCGAACGTCGCTAGCTCAAGTGTCGCGAGCATGGGGATATAAAGGCTCCCGATTTCTCTCGAACTGGAAGCGAGAGAGGCGGGAGCCACTTTTCTGCTCTTAAGCTTCCTATCCACCCCGCCGGAAATCTCCAGGCTTGAAATTTGATGGCATTTGCTATGATGTTCTGTCGTCATAGACCAACTTGCCTAGCCAGAAACAGCTCAAATGGTCGCAGCTTCGAGTCGGACTCACCGTCCTGTTCGCCAGCATAACCCTCATGGTTCTCATTTTTGTAATGAGCGGAACCGGCGGATGGTTCACGAGCAAGATCACCCTACGCTCTTACTTCGATAACGCGAGCGGCTTGCGTGAGGGCGCCCCCGTACGCTTGGCGGGCGTGGACATCGGCAACGTGACCGGGATCCGGATTGTGCAGGGCAGGCCAACTGCGCCGGTCGAAGTCATGATGAAGGTCAACACCAAGTACGCTTTCAACCTGCGTAAAGACTCCGTGACACTAATGAGCACGGCCGGAATTCTGGGCGAAACCTTCGTTGACGTCGATAGCTCCACCGCCAAGGGTCCACCGGCTGGGGACGGAGACACGCTGGCGGCCCGCGATCAGCCGGATATCCAGGACGTGGTCCGCGCCAGCCAAGGCACGCTGCAGAACATGGATTCGCTGCTGAAGCGCGTCGACCGCATCGTTGCCTTTATCGAGAGTGGCCAGGGATCGATCGGCAAGGTCATTTACAGTCCTGCGCTGTACGACCAGCTCAACGCGACGGTGGTCGAATTCAAGGGGCTGGTGGATGACATCCAGAGCGGCAAAGGTTCCATCGGGCCATTGCTGACGAGCGATGAGGCTTACAAGAAGGCGATGGCCGCGATAGACAAGCTGAACGTGCTGGTTGACGATTTGCAGGCAGGCAAAGGGACAGCCGGCAAGCTGCTGAAAGATCCCGCGCTCTATGACAACGTGAACAAGACGGCGGCGAACGTTCGCCAGTTGACCGACGATATTAATGCAGGCAAAGGCGCGATCGGCAAGATGGCGCACGACCAAGAATTCGCCGCTCGACTGCAAACGCTGATAGACAACCTGGCAGCGTTATCCACGAGCCTGGAAAAGGGCGAGGGCACGACCGGAATGCTGTTCAAGGATCCGGCGCTTTACAACAACAGCAACCAGATGCTGATGGAAACGCGCCAGTTGGTTAAGTCCATCCGCGAAGATCCCAAGAAATATCTCACGTTCCACGTGAAAGTATTCTGAGGGCGGGGAATCGGTGCTGGTCATTCGCGGTTAGCCGTTAGCGAATAACAACTCCGGTTGACCGTTTGCAATGGCCGTCGTCCAATACGATGGCCCAGTGTTGTTTGTTATTTAGCCAGGCAAAGTCATACATCTTTAGCCGAGGATCTCATGCGCAATCTCCTGTTGTTGCTGACAATCTCAACTCTGCTCGTGTCTGCCTTGTTTTCCCAGGATAAGGGAAACGATAAAGCTACAGACAAGTCGGCGGACAGCTTGAGTTTCTCTCCCGACATGCTCGACAAGAGCATCGATCCCTGCACGGACTTCTACGCTTACGCCTGCAGTAAGTGGACGGCGAAGAATCCGGTTCCTGCGGATCGTCCGGGGTGGGGTCGTTTCGACGAACTGCAACAGCGCGGCGAATACATTGTGCTCGACATCCTCGAGAAGTCTTCGGTTGACCGTCCCGGCCGCAGCGTCAGCGAACAGAAAATCGGCGACTACTACGCCACCTGCATGGATGAGAGCGGCGTCGAAAAGGCAGGCACCAAGCCGCTACAGCGCGATTTCGACAGCATCGCCGCGATCCAATCGAAAGACGGCCTGGCGAAGGAGATCGTCCGGCTGCATCGCGAAGGCACCGACGTGCTGTTCGGCTTCGACTCCGGCGCTGATTTCAAGAACGCCAGCCAGATCATCGGGCAAGTTGATCAGGGCGGCCTCGGGATGCCGGATCGCGATTACTACTTCAAAGACGATCCCAAATCAGTCGAGTTGCGCAAGAAATATGTCGAACACGTCGCAAAGATGTTTGCGCTGCTCGGGGACGATCAGGCAAAAGCCGACGCCGAAGCGAAAGTCGTCATGGACATCGAAACCGGCTTGGCCAAGGGTGCTCTCGACCAGACCAGCAGGCGCGATCCGCAGAAGATTTACCACAAGCTCACCAACCAGGAACTCGCTGCCTTCAGCCCCGCTTTCAATTGGAACGTTTATTTCGAAGGTATGGATGCTCCCCGATTCGATTCGCTCAACGTAGTCGAACCGGAATTCGTCAAGAACATGCAGGAAGTCATCAATGCCCACTCGCTCGATGACTGGAAAATCTATTTGCGCTGGCACACGTTGCACGGCAATGCGCCTCTGCTGCCGGCCGCTTTCGTGAATGAAAATTTCGACTTTTTCAGCAAAACGCTGCTCGGGACCAAGGAGTTGCGTCCGCGCTGGAAGCGCTGCGTCGGCTACGCCAACGGCGATCTCGGTGAACTGATTGGCCAGATTTATGTACAGAAGACTTTTGGAGCCGAGGGCAAAGAGCGAACCCTCGCAATGGTGGCCGCACTCGAAAAAGCTTTGGGCGAAGACATCAAGAATCTTCCCTGGATGGGCGCCGAAACAAAAACCCAGGCTCTGGTCAAGCTGCAGGCGATCAGCAATCGCATCGGCTATACCGATAAGTGGCGCGATTACTCCAAGCTCGAAATCGTCCGCGGAGACGCAATCGGCAACTCGGAGCGCGCGAATTTGAACGACGTTCAACGCCGGCTCAATAAAATCGGCACTACTCTCGACAAGCGAGACTGGCCCTATCCGCCGATGACGATCAACGCCAGCTACAATCCGCTGGAAAACAACATTACGTTCCCCGCGGGAATCTTGCAGCCTCCGTTTTACGACAATAAAGCCGACGACGCGATGAACTTCGGGAGCATCGGAGCCGTTATTGGTCACGAACTCACGCATGGCTTCGACGACCAGGGCAGCCAGTTCGACGCTGCCGGAAATCTCCGCGATTGGTGGACGGCGTCTGACAAGAAGCAATTCGAGGAACGCACCGGCTGCATCAAGGATCAGTACTCGAACTTTGTTGCTGTCGATGACCTCAAGCTGAACGGCAAGCTGACGCTGGGAGAAAACACGGCCGACAACGGTGGCATGCGCATCGCCTATATGGCCATGCTCAATACGTTTGCGGGTAAGGAGCCGGCGCCCATCGACGGTATGACCGCCGAGCAACGTTTCTTTCTAGGATGGGCGAATGTGTGGTGTCAGAATCGCACGCCCGCATTTTCGCGGATGCTGGTGGGTCTGGATCCGCATTCTCCATCCAGATATCGAGTAAACGGAACCATCTCGAATATGCCAGAGTTCCGCGAAGCCTATCACTGCGCTGCGACCGCGCCCATGGTGAATCAGAACGCGTGCAGGGTCTGGTAGAAGTTCGAATCGAGGATTTTCGAGGCGGGCTTGTTCGCGTAGAGGGATTCTATCTCGCAGCCACGTCGGCCTGCTCGTGGGCATGATAACTCGACCGCACCAGCGGTCCCGACTCGACGTGCTTGAACCCGAACTTTAGCGCCTCTTCCTTAAGCGAAACAAACTCCGCAGGAGTGTAGTACCGCGTCATCGGCAGATGGTCTTTTGACGGCCGCAAATATTGCCCGATTGTAAGAATGTCGACGCCGCAAGCACCCAGATCGCGAAAGACATCAATCAGCTCGCCCGTCTCCTCGCCGATGCCGACCATCACACCACTCTTGGTCACGGTCGCCGGATCCCACTTCTTGGCGTTTGCTAGTAGATCGAGAGTTCGCTTATAGCGAGCGCCCGAGCGCACCGCTCGATACAGCCGCGGCACCGTCTCCGTATTGTGATTCAGAACGTTGGGCTTCGCATCGAGCACGATGCGCAACGGTTCTTCCAGACCCTGAAAATCAGGAATCAGTACTTCGACCCGGCATTCCGGAACCATTTCGCGAATCTGCCGAATCGTCTCGGCGAAAATCCGCGCGCCACCGACATTGTCATCGTCGCGATTCACGCTGGTCACCACTGCATGACGCAGCCCGAGCGTGGCGACGGCCTCTGCCACCCGCCGAGGTTCATCCCAGTCAATCGCCTGCGGACGCCCCTTAGGCACCGCACAAAACCCGCACCGCCGGGTGCAGATATCACCCAGAAGCATGAAGGTCGCGGTGTGATGATCCCAGCATTCTCCAATGTTCGGACACTGCGCCGACTCGCAAACCGTGTGCAGTCCCAGCCCACGTGCGAGTTTCTTCAGATTATGGAAGTTATCGCCTACGGGAGCCCGCGCCTTCAGCCAAGAAGGCTTAGGAGTAGGAATGCGAGGTCCAAGTTCGATTTGGATGAGCTGGGAAGAGGCGGACATGACGAAGGACTATTTTATCAGTTCGCCGAAAAGGAGGAACGGACCGGCGACGGGCGGTCACCGGTCCCATGCAGCGCCGACGATGCGTCAGTGCTGAAATTGAGAAAGCGCAGGATCCGTGTCAGCCGTGCTCGCTGGCAGGAAAACGAACTGCGAATTCGAGATCATATAGATGATCCCTGCCTGCGTCCCACTCTGGCTCACGACGACTCGTCCGTTTGGCGAGACAGTATAAGTTTCGGTGATGGCGTTTGTGGAAGGCCCACCGCTGCCGTTTTTGACCGACATACCTGTGAAAGCGCCGGTTCCGTTCGCTTGGAGGTCGTCGACCTCTTCGCCCACGCTCGATTCGACGGGCTGCAAACTTCCGCCCGGATACGCCCCTGTCAGCGAGGAGTTGGTAAAGCCACTTCCCGACTGCGGTTCTATCACGCCAAAATCGACCGCAAGGGCATTGGATCCGACCACGAAGGCCTGGTTCTTCGCGATCAGGTAGTAAACCGGCGCGCTGGACTGGCCCGTCAACACTAACGTCACGCGCCCGTTCGCCGACGTGCTATAGCTCCCCGACTGGCTTAGCGAACTGATCGCCCCGCCCAGGTTCTGGTCTTCAGTGAAGCTGATAGACGATCCCGTGCCATTTGTGGTGACCAGCCCGGCCGTTGCTGCAGGGGTTCCCGCGCTCAGCGTTTCAATCTCAATGACGCCGACGCCGTCAAGTGACGCGTCAGTGAACGGAGTGGATTGCTGCAACACCTGTCCGCTAAGCAACGAATTGCCGGCACTGTCATCTTCCATGACCAGCAGTTCGGAAGCACTGACCACATAGATGACGAACTTCAGGTTACTCTGGCCGGTGAAAGTTATAGTTGCAGTACCGCGGCCGCTTGACGCCACGCTGAAATTGCTGGAAGTTAAGGTTGCGTTCGCCGAACCGGTCAGGTACGTGTCACTGTCGAACTCGCCAGTCAGATTGCCGCTGCCATCGGCGGCGAAGGCGCCGGCCATGGCGAAGCGCGCTGCGGTACCGCCGCCATCCGCCCCTACAATTCCGAAGGCGTAGTTGCCTTTAATCTTGCCCGTCGAAAATGCCGAGGTGTCCTGCTGACGCAACAATCCAGAAGCCTTTCGATCGCTGTTGTCGTAGAAGATGATGTTGCCGTTGCTTCCGTTAGAATTCAGCGCGGCGGCGAAAGTGTCACTGCCGCTAAGTGCGCCGCCATAGGTCAAATTGATGGTAGCCAGATTGTTCGAGCCTACGCAGTATGTCCCGGTGAAAGTACCGCCGCCCGGACCATTGGTTTGATCGTTCAGATCCAGATCTCCGCTGGAAATATTTCCCGCTCCATCGGCGACGAAACTTCCTAGTGCAGCGGCCACTGTTTGGGTCGATGCCGTCGGCGCACTGCTCCAGCCATTCAGCAGCATCGCGTAGTGACCGGTGAGGCTCGAGTTGTTCGGACAACTCGCGGACGCAATCGTAATGCTGAGCGCTGCGTTCGCTTTAACGGCAGGACTCTCCGAATCGGCGACTGTAACGGTAAAGTGTGAGGTTCCAGCGGCGGTCGGTGTCCCGGCGATCACGCCGGTCGCTGAATTAATCGTCAGCCCAGCCGGCAGACTGCCGCTGGTGATGCTCCAGGTATAAGGCTGCGCTCCGCCAGAGGCGTTCACGGTGCCGCTGTACGCCGTACCGATACTTCCGCCCGGTAGCGACGTTGTAGTGATAGCGAGCGCGGCATTGATGGTGATGCTCAGCGCGGCCGTCGCAGAACCCGCAGTCGGCGCAGTCGAGTCGGTGACTTTCACCGTGAAATTGGATGTTCCTGTTGCGGCTGGTGTACCGGAAATTGCACCGGTGGTCGAGTTTAAGGTCAAGCCCGCCGGTAATGCGCCCCCACTTATGCTCCAGGTGTAGGGAGGAGTGCCACCGATGGCTTGCAACACTTGACTGTACGCATTGCCGGAACTTCCGCCTGCCAGCGATGTGGTCGTAATGCTAAGGGGGGGCTCCGTAACCGTAATACTCAAGTTAGCGCTCTTTGTAGCGGCGGTCGGAGTTTGTGAGTCGGTTACCGTCACGGTGAAATTCGACGTGCTGGTTACGGTTCCGGTGGGAGTACCCGAGATCACACCCGCTCTGCTCAAAGCCAACCCCGCCGGCAAACTTCCGCTCGTGACAGCCCAAGCGTAAGAAGGAACTCCCCCGGTCGCTAGTAATGTCTGGCTGTATGCCGTACCGCTCGTCGCCGGCGCAAGGGATGTAGTGGCGATCGTCAATGCCGGAGGCGGATTGACTGTGATGGTAATTGCCTGGTTGGCGGAACTGCCAGCGGCATCTTTGATCTGGAAGGTGACCGAGCTGCTGCCCGCCCCGGTTGGCGTGCCTGTGATCGCCCCCGCATTGCTGTCCAAACCCAATCCAGCGGGTAGCGAGCCGGAAACAATCGTCCACTTGAACGGACTGGTTCCGCCGGACTCACCCAGTGCGGCATCACTAGAGGTTCCGGCGGTCAGCGTTAGAGAAGTCGTGGTGATTACCGGCAACGGATTGACCTTGATTTGCGCGCTAGCCGACTTCGTCGGATCAGTGACCGAGGTTGCTATGACCGTTGCTGTGAACCCGCTGGCGACAGTTGCGGGAGCGTTGTAAGTAGCGGCGCTCGTGGTCTGGCCACTCAACGTGCCGCCCCCTGAAACGGTCCAGGTTACCCCTGCATTTTTCGAGTCGTTCCCAATAGAGGCAGCGAGCGTAGCAGTCTGAGCCTGGTCGATGCCGGTGGCGCTGGACGTTAAACCCACGGTTATAGGCTGATTCGAAACGCCACCGCACCCTGAAAGACTTAGCGTTACAAGGAGGATCCATCCCCATGACAAAACCGCAACGGTCAGCTGCCTCATAAGTACCCCCTCTAACGCGACGGGAAATCACAGGTTCTCCCGTGGATTCCTTGGGGGCATCATGCTCTAGTGACGTGGTTACCTCAAGTTACTGAGGTACTTCGCGGATGGAGGGATGGGCGTACTCGATGGTCCGAAGAACTTATGGCTACTGTTGCTGTTGCTGTTCATGCTCCGCTCGCAGACTCATGCGCGCAACCACCGGCCGCGACTGGATCACCACGCTCGGACTCGTCTGTTCCGGCGCAGGAGCATCCGACGGGCTTACCGTCACCGCTACACTAAGCTCGCTTTCTGCCTCGCCTTTGTAAACGCCGCGCGTGGGCGGGACGTCCGCGTAGTCGCGTCCAATCGCAACCCGAATGTGGCGATCGCCGCCGATCAGATTGTTGGTCGGGTCAAACGCGGTCCATCCTAAGCGCGGAACCAGTGCCTCTACCCAGGCATGCGAGGCTCCTTCAAGCGAGCGATCCTTGTGTCCGTTTTCTTCGCCGTGAAATAAATATCCGCTCACATACCGGCAGGGAATGCGCAGCGGCCGCACCAGCGCGATCATGATGTGCGCAAAGTCCTGGCAGACTCCCTGGCGAGTTTGCAGCGCCTCCTCTATCGGAGAATCCACCTTGGTGCTGTTGGGCACATAGGCAAACATCTCGTAGATAGCTTCATTCAACTCGGTCAGCAGATCGAGAGGATTGGTGCGGCGTTCGCATTTCAACTCCGCCGATAGCCGATCGAGCGCCGGACTGGAATGGGCAAAGTCGCTGGGCAGCAACATTTCCCAGTAGTCATCGCCCGAGGTCAGGGCGTCGAGATCGGCCCAGTCACCCGCTTCAGAGGCCAGCGGGGCCGGCACAGACTGCATCTGGACCGTCGATTGCGCGATCACTTTAACCTCGTTGTGCGATCCCGCGATGTCAAAGTGGTGCACCGTGTTCCCGGTGAAATCGCGGTACTGCGTGATGTTAGCGGGAGGATTCACGTCGAGACTGAAGCTCAGGCAACGCTGGTTCGCTTCGCTGCGCGGTTGCATGCGCACTTCCATAACACTCTCGCGCACGGCCGGCTCGTAGCGAAACGTAGTCGTGTGTCGAACGGAATAAATCAAAGTCGCCTCACTCTTTTATATTGCAGGCCCTATCTGTAGATCTACTAAGAAGCCAGCGCCGACTCCACTGGATAGTCAAAATAAATCTGGTGTATAGCCGTATGCGCCTGCGCACACTGCTGCCGGACGTTATCCACGTACTCGTTAGCCCCCGACGCCATCACCTCATCAATCTGACTGAAGCTAAGCGTCGCCCGCAAACGCCCGGCGAGGCGAACCGGTTGCTCCGCTTTTCGCTCCGTCAATTCGGCAATCGAGCGCAGCGCGGCGTGAATCTTGTCCACGGAAAAGCGCACCGAGTGCGGGAACTCCGCATTCAGCAGTAGAAATTCCGCCACCCGCAAAGGCCGCAACTCCGCTGTATATTTCTTGCAATAAGCCTCAAATGCGGCACAGGATTTCAGCAATCCAACCCACTCCAGGTATTCCTCGCTCTCGACCACTTGATCGGGAGAATACGGCAGCCGATTGAAATATGCGCCAATCAGCCGCGCCAGCGCGTCGGTCCTCTCCACGTATCGACCGAGTTGAATGTATTGCCAACCTTCCCCGTGCGACATTGTCGAATCGGTGACGCCCTGAAAGAGATGCGCTCCTTCCTGCACGGCGCGAAAAAATACATACGAGTGCAACAGCCACGCCTCGCTTGAAATCGTGCTGTTGACCTGTAAATACAGCCGATTGAGCTGCTCCCACATTTCGGTGCTGCACTGCTCGCGGACCTGGCGCAAGTTCTCCCGCGCCGCCGCCACGCACGAAATGATGGAAGAAGAATTCGTCTTGTCGAGAGTCAGAATGTGAGTGAGAGTAGTCGCGTCGATCTTGCCATCTTCAGGAGGAGGCGCCTGCAAAGCCCCCAGCAGTCGCCACCAGCGGCCCGATCCCGCCTCTGGGGACTGGTCCAGCCGCAACTGAAAGTCCGCATCGATAAGCCGCGCGGTATGTTCGGCGCGCTCCAGATAACGGCTCATCCAATACAAACTGTCCGCCACCCGGGAGAGCATCGTCGTTTGTCTGGACATCTGCATACCATTGCTCATGCCCGAAGGACCCAGGTATCTTTGCTGCCGCCGCCTTGCGACGAGTTGACTACCAGCGACCCGCGACGCAATGCCACTCGAGTGAGCCCACCCGGCACCAGCGTGACGTTCTCCCCATAAAGAATGTAAGGACGCAGATCGACGTGCCGCGCCTGCGCCTCCCCCTCCAGGAAGCAGGGCGCTCGGGAGAGACTGAGGGTCGGTTGCGCAATATAATTTCGCGGCTCGGCCTGAATGCGTCTGCGGAATTCCTCCCGCTGCTCCGCCGTACTATGCGGACCAATCAACATCCCATAACCACCCGACTCACCGACAGCCTTCACTACCAGCTGTTCAAGATTTTCCAGAACATAATTTCGTTGCGAGCGGTCGCTCAGCAAATAGGTTTCGACATTCGGCAGAATCGGCTCTTCCCCCAGGTAGTAGCGGATAATCGCGGGCACGTAAGCGTAAACCGCTTTGTCATCGGCCACACCCGTTCCCACGGCATTCGCCAGAACCACGCTGCCCGCGCGATACGCGTTGAACAATCCCGGCACTCCCAGACTCGAGTCGCGCCGAAAGCACAGCGGATCAAGAAAATCGTCATCCACGCGCCGGTAGATTACGTCCACGCGCTTCAGGCCCGCCGTGGTGCGCATGTAAACGACGTTGTCATGCACCAGCAGATCACGGCCTTCGACCAGCTCGATGCCCATCTGCTGCGCCAAAAATGTATGTTCGAAGTAGGCGGAGTTAAAAACTCCCGGAGTCAGCAGCACTACCGTCGGTTCATGCCGCGTCGTCGACTGCGCTGAACCGAGCGCCCGCAAGGTAGCAAGCAGCGCCTGCGCGTAGTGGTCGACCGGGCAAACTCCGTAATCACGAAAGAGCGTAGGGAAAACTTTCTTCAGAACCTTGCGGTTCGCCAGCATGTAAGACACGCCGCTGGGCACGCGCAGATTGTCTTCGAGCACGGCAAACGTCCCGTCCGGAAGCCGCACCAGATCTGTGCCGCAGATGCTGACGTAAATTCCCCGGGGAACCGTCAGATTGCGCATCTCGCGCCGGAAGTGCTTGCAGCTGTATACCAGCTCACGCGGAACGATGCCGTCCGCCAGAATCCGCCCGCGGTGGTAAACATCCTCAAGGAAGAGATTGAGAGCCGCGATTCTCTGCGTCAGCCCGCTCTCGATCTTGCTCCACTCATGATGCGGAATAATCCGCGGCAGCAAGTCGTTGGGAAAAACACGCTCCGTACCCTCGTTGTTCCCGTACACCGTAAACGTGATTCCCTGATGAAGAAACGAAAGGTCGGCCGCCTGCTGGCTCTTCCGCATCTCTTCGGGAGGCAGCGCCAGAAGTGTCTGAAAGAGAGCCTGATAGTGAGGACGCGGAACCCCCGGCGCCTCAAACATTTCGTCGTATGCCAGGTCGAACTGGTAATTGCGGAAGGGCGGACGGAACAAAGCGCGAGTGGATTCCGGCACCGTAATGGGTCTTAACACACTTCGGGTTCTGGGACGACTGTGCTGCACCCGAGAACTCTAGGTGCAGCCGGAGTCCAAGTCCAATCGAATTTGTTTATGGCAGCGATTCAGTTTTCCGCGGACTTCTGTGGCAAGTCCAGCCTGAAGTTTACGCCATTCAGCGAGCTCGCTGAGTGGAATCACCGCCCACAGCCGAATTTTTTCCGGGCATACGCCACCCTCCAGTTTCATTGACTTGCCAACACCCAGCCAGTAAGATTCGCACGCGCGACACGCCCATAATGACCTCTCTACCAATGACCGGCCTAGCATGATCGGACAAACTGTCTCGCACTACCGCATCGTCGAAAAACTCGGCGGTGGCGGCATGGGTGTCGTCTATAAAGCCGAAGACACCCGTCTGCGCCGCTTTGTCGCACTTAAATTTCTTCCCGAAGAAGTATCGCGGGATCCGCAGGCCCTGGCCCGGTTTGAACGCGAAGCGCAGGCCGCCTCGGCCCTCAATCATCCCAATATTTGCACCATCCACGACATTGGCGAGCACGATGGACGCGCCTTCATCGCCATGGAATTTCTCGATGGCGTCACCTTGAAACACCTCGTCACCAATCACCCGCTCGAGACCGACAGGCTCTTGTCCCTCGGCATGGAGATTGCCGACGCGCTCGATGCCGCCCACGCCGAAGGCATCGTTCACCGTGATATCAAGCCAGCGAATATCTTCGTCACCAAGCGCGGCCACGCCAAGGTGCTCGACTTCGGTCTGGCGAAAGTTTCGGGACAGCCGTCACGCGACGCCAAAGACGCCACCCTCGCCACCATGGATGGCACCATGGCCGAGCAGCATCTCACCAGTCCCGGCACAGCTCTTGGCACCGTCGCTTACATGTCGCCCGAGCAGGCGCGTGGCAAGCCACTCGATGCCCGCAGCGATCTTTTTTCGTTCGGGGCCGTGCTCTACGAGATGGCAACGGGCACACTCCCGTTTCGCGGAGACACGTCCGCCGTAATTTTCAACGCCATTCTGGAGCGGGCGCCAACTTCTCCGGTTCGGCTGAATCCGGAGGTCCCGGCGGAACTGGAGCGCATCATCAACCGCGCTCTGGAAAAAGACCGCGAACTGCGCTACCAGCACGCGTCGGAGATGCGCGCCGAATTGCAGCGCCTGAAACGCGACTCGGATTCGGGCAGAAGACCCGCGGTAGAACAGCCTTTGGAGGGTGAAACACCCGCGTCATCGCCATCGCCATCATCCTCTTCGCCATCGCAAACGCAAAGTCCAACTCAGCCATCGAGCGGATCGAATCAATCCGTGCCGGCTTCAGCATCTTCATCTTCCGCGCAGGCGGCGGTGTCCGGACCCCGCGAATCCGCCGCACTGATCTCTTCCCGGACGGGGCAAAGCCCCGTCGCCACACCGTCTGTCGCCACACGACCAGACGGCCGCTCCGGGAAACTTCTATTCGCCCTGGCTGGCCTGCTCGCGGCTGCGCTTATCGCCGGTGGGTTGTACTGGCGATCGCATCGCACGCAAGCACTCACGGAAAAGGACTCGATCTTGCTGGCCGACTTCGTGAACACCACTGGCGATCCTGTATTCGACGGCACGCTCAAGCAGGCGTTGGCCGTGCAATTGGAACAGTCGCCCTATCTGAACATTGTTCCCGACCAGACCATCCGCCAGGCGCTGAAGTTCATGGGACGAGCTGCCGACGAACGCGTCACCGGCAACGTGGCCCGCGAGATCTGCGAGCGTGAGCACATCAAAGCCATGCTCAGCGGATCGATCGCCGCACTCGGCAGTCAGTATGTCGTGGCCATCGACGCGACCAATTGCGCCACCGGCGATTCCCTGGCAAGAGAGCAAGTAACTGCGGCATCCAAGGAAGCCGTTCTGCCGGCTGTAGGTAAGGCTGCCTCAAGCCTCCGCGGAAAGCTCGGCGAGTCGCTGGCCTCGATTCAGAAATACGACACCTCCGTCACCGAAGCCACCACCTCATCGCTCGAAGCGCTGAAGGCATTCGCAGCCGCCGATGCCTTGCGCAACGGCGGCGGAGAAGCCGAGTCTCTTCCACTATTTCAGCGTGCCGTCGAACTCGATCCCAACTTTGCGCTGGCCCACGCACGCATGGCCGCTATTTATTCAAACGTCGGAGAAGACGATCGTTCGCGAGAGGCGGCCCGGAAGGCTTTTGAGTTGCGCGACCGGGTTAGTGAGCGAGAACGCTTCTACATCGACGATCACTTCTACACCGCGACCGGCAACATTGAGAAAGACAAGGAAACGCTCGAGTTGGCGATCCGCACTTATCCCAACGACTCCAGCGCCTACGCCAACCTGGCTTTGATCTACGGCCTCTACTTGGGACAATACGAAAAGGCGATTGCCACGGCCAACGACTTCAGCCGCCTCGAACCCGATGCGCCGTTCGGTTATGCGCATGCCTCGACCGGCTATATGGCACTCAACCGTTTGGAGGAAGCGCGATCCATCTTGCAAACGGCGATGGCCGAAAAAGCCGACAACCTGTTTATCCATCAGCAGCTTTTCCAGTTGGCCTACCTGACCGGCGACAGCGATGGCATGCAGCAGCAGATGAAGTGGGCAGAGGGAAAGCCCAGCGAATACCTGCTGCTCAATGAATCCGGTACCCTCTCTGCAGCCCACGGCCAAATGCAGAAAGGCAACGCATTCATGGAACGCTCATGGCAGGCGACCGACCACATGGGCTTTAAGGAGTCGACCGCGGATAACAAAGCGTGGTGGGCCGTGGTGCAGGCCGAAATGGGCAATACCGCCAAGGCCCATGAACTCGCGGCGGCGAGTTTCGCCCTGGCGCAAGGCCGAACGAATCTGACGCCGGTGGCGTTGGCGTTCGCCATATCCGGAGACTCTGCCCGCGCCCAGAGCGTCATCCAGGACCTTGGCCGCCGTTTTCCCGACGACACGCTGCTACACAATGTGTACATCCCGGCGGTAAACGCGTTCTTGGCGATGAACCGGAAGAAGCCCGAAGAGGCAATCACTGCTCTACAGTCCGCGACTCCCTATGAATTCGGCAGCAACGGGAGCATGCTACCGATATACGTTCGAGGGCTGGCCTTGTTGCAGGCGAAGCGGGGACCGGAAGCTGCGGCGGAATTCCAGAAAATTGTCGATCACCGTGGAATCGCTCCGACCGACCCCATACATCCGTTGGCAAAACTGGGTTCAGCCCGTGCTTACGTATTAACCGGAGACACAGCCAAAGCAAAATCTGCCTATCAGGATTTCCTGGCCCTGTGGAAAGATGCCGACGCCGATGTCCCCGTTTTCAAAGAAGCCAAAGCGGAGTACGCGAAATTTCAGTAGCTGACTTTGGCACTGTTGTAGAAGGGCATGGCTTTAAGCCTTGCCATAGGCCGTGCATTTTTTTATTGCGGCTTCGGCCGCGGGGGAAAGCGTCGCCGCCGACCCGGGAATCTCTCATCCGAACAACTGACTCACCACTTTCGTCCGGTAAGCAAAAATCGTCTCCACGTCTTTTTTGACTTTTAAATCGTGCGCGATCGACCCCAGCGGACCAAACGGCAATAGATACTGCACCTCGTCGGAAATCCGCGTTCCATTCCCTTCCGCCACGAAACGATGCTCGTGATGCCACAACTTGTAAGGCCCCTTCAATTGCAAATCGACAAATCGATGCGGCGGATCCCATTCGATAATTTCCGTAGTCCACCGGATGGGAAAAATCCGCCAGCGCAGCGAATACTTGATCAAAGTTCCCTTCTGCACCGGAGAAGGATCGACGCTCAAAATACGAAAGTTGAGCCACTTCGGAGTGAGCTGTTCGAGATTCTCAGCCTTGGAGAAAAATTCGAAGACTTCATCAAGCGGACGGGGAACGAACTGTTCGGCGCGAAAAACGAATGGCGTCATCTATTTCAGATGCACCGCAGATTCCGAACGCTTCGGTCCGGCAGACGCCCGGCTTCTCGTCGCCGGCACCGCATACTTCGGCTTAATCGTGTGGCATCCGTCGTGGCAGTAGGCCCCCACTCCCGCCGACTCAGGCGAAGGCATCGGAGAATTCACTGCCAACTCCCGATCCGCTTCCAATTGTTTTTCAACACCAGAAATTAATTCTTGATTCTGCGCCGCCGACAGCCACTTCTTGCCACGCACCAAATAGTTTTCCATCCGCAGAATCGGATCGCGCTTTTTCCAATATTCAAATAACGACTTCGGAACGTAATCCGCCGCGTCGTGAATTGCATGTCCCTTCATGCGCATCATTTTCGCTTCTATCAGAGTCGGACCTTCGCCGCGGCGCGCTCGTTCGCAAGCTTCGTGGCAAGCGTCATAGACCTGGCAAGCATCGGTGCCGTCGACGATCACGCCCGGAATGCCATAGCCAATCGCCCGTTCCGCGAGATCTTGCACCCGAAACTGCATATCGGAAGGAGTCGAATACGCCCAAAGATTATTTTCGACAATCAGCACCAGCCCAAGATTCTGCACCGCCGCAAAATTCAGTCCCTCGTAGGTTGCGCCAGTCGATTGGCCGCCGTCGCCAATGTAAGTCATCACCGCGATCTGTTTTCCCTGCAACCGCGCGCCCAGTGCAACTCCCGCGAGCACTGGAATCAGATCCCCCAAAGTAGAAATCGGAGACACCACGTTGCGCGTATCGATATCGCCGAAGTGCGAAGACGCATCGCGTCCCTTGGTCGGAGAGCCAGCCTTCGCCATGTACTGCATCATGATGTCCGCTGGAGAAAACCCGCGCACCAGCAACGATCCCTGATTGCGGATCATCGGCCCCATCCAGTCGTCCTTCTGGAGAGCAAACGCCGAGGCACAGGAGCAGGCTTCCTGTCCCAGACCGAAGTAGACGCCACCGACGACCTGCCCCTGCTTGTAGAGATTTTCGAGGGCCGTCTCCAGGCGCCGGTTGAGCAGCATCCAGCGGTATATTTCGATCACCCGTTGCTTCGACAAATACTTCGAGTCGCGAATCGCAGGCGCAGGTCGGGAAAGATCTCCACTCTCAATCTCGTAGCGAACTTCGTCGCCGACACGAGTCTGCCGCAGCTTGAAGTTAGGTTTCTCCAGCCGGTAATCGCGAATGGTGTAAGAGCGAAGGTCGCCGTTTACGTCAAGTTGAGTCTGTTTGGGATGCGCCTTTGGCGAAGGTGTCGAGTTCTTCTTCGCGGCTCGCGTCGTGGCGATGCGCTTCTTAGGCATGGAACTCCAGAAACATAATAACGCCTCTGCTTGTGTGGAGCGGACACTCTTGCCCGCTAAGTTGCAGCGTGGCAGAACAGTAGCGCGTTAGCCGAAACACACTCAGGCGAGAAATAATTCGTCGTCGCCGCGCAAACGCCGCAACTCTTCGGGCACTTTCAGCGGAACCCCAACTGCGTTTCCCATCAGCATATCGATTGTCTCGACCCAAAGCATCTGACTCTGAAACACGCCGCCAAAGCTGCGCGATACTGTCTGCGCTACTTTATTCATATCCAGCTCCCGACCAAGTTCCTTTCGCATCGACGTCACCGGCTTAGCTGTAATTCCACACGGCACGATCAGGTCAAAATAGCTGAGGTCGGTATTCACATTCAGAGCAAATCCATGCGAAGTAACCGACCGCGAAATATGGACGCCGATCGCCGCGATCTTAGCCGCAGGCTCACTCTCTGTCCAAGCTCCAGTCAATCCAGCTACTCTCCGCGTCGGAATGCCGAAATCGCCACAAGTACGAATCAGCACTTCCTCAAGTCGTCGAACATAATCGACCGCGCCAAGCGTCTTGCGAACCGGCAGCGCCTCGTCGCCCGAATCCAAGAGATCCACCTGATGGCTGACGGCTGATGGCTGAGCGCTAGGATGTGTCCGCAAATCAAATATCGGATATCCCACTAATTGACCTGGACCATGAAACGTGACGTCTCCGCCGCGATCGCACTCGAAGACCCTAACCCCGCGAGCAGCCAGCAGTTCGGGCGACGCCAGGACATTGGCTGCCTTAGCATTCCGCCCCAGCGTAATCACAGGTGAGTGCTCAAGTAGCAGCAGAACGTCGCCGATTTGCCCGGACTTGCGCAGATCCACCAGCCGTTTCTGCAAGCGCAGGCCTTCTTCGTATTCGACAACGCCAAGTTGGACTATGGAAATCATCGCCATCACTCATTATAGGGAAGAGGTAGAGGGAAGAAGAAGACAAGAAGAGGAACGCAGAAAAAGTCGCCGGTTCGGTGTCTTGCGCGACCAGATTCGCGAATCCAACAGCTTGTCAAACCGCCTGAGTTTCGACCGCGGGAGCAGTTTCTTGAGCACAGCGCTCAAGGATCTCGGACACCTCAAACAGAGCCCGATTGGAGTATTCGTTGACCTTCAAACGGAATTCATCGAAGGTCGCGGGCTCGAGCAATTGTCGAACCGCGGGAGCGACCTTCTTGAAGCTCGGTACGACAATGCCGAAGCCGTTCTCGGTGACCCACTCGGCGTTGTATCGTTCCTGAGGCAGCGTCTTGGCATTGCATTCAACGATTACCGGCAGGTGAAACTGCAGCGCCTCGCTGATGGAGCCAGGTCCGGGCTTGCCGACGAAGAAGTCGGATAACGCCATATAGTATTCGACGTTCTTGGCGAAACCCACTATCAGCTTCGGCATCCGAGTCGGCAGCTTCTGGAGCTTCTCCGCCAGCTTCTGGTTGTGGCCGCAGATCAGGATTAACTGCATCTCGGAGCCGGCCGCATCGAGCTTCTTTGTGATGTCAACCATCACCTGAGAGCCGTGACCTCCAAACAAGACAATGCCCGTCGGACAGTCAGGCCTCAGTCCGAGCGCCGTCCTCTCGGCGTTGCGATCCACAGAGGTCTTCTCGTAGAACTTTGGCTTCAGAATCATCCCCGAGGTTCGGAAGATCTGATCATCGGGAAGGCCTACGGTTAGCGCCTGTTGCCGCGCGCGTTCCGTGCCGGCAATGATGTATTCCGATTCGCGCTCGATCCAGAAGTGAGGTGGATAATCAGCCAAATCGGTGATGAGAGTGACAAAAGGCGTCTTTGCCTCCGCCCGGCCGGGCACCTGCAGACTCTCCGCGATTTCGCGATTGAAGTGAGGAACGACCGAGAGAACCAAATCTGCCGGATTCTGCTTCCAGTGATCGCGCAGCAATTTAACAATCGGGCCGTGATAGGCCCAAATGGTTCCCTTCAGAACCACCAGAAGCTGTGGAGTAAAACGCGTCCAGCCTTTACGCAGGATGAGATTGTAGGTGTCCTGAATACGCAGGCCGGTGGCGCGACGAATCAGGTCAAGGGGGTCGAGCAATCCCTGAATATCGAGCAGGGTAACGTCCCAGGGGCACTCTTGCGACGCGAGAGTCGACTTCAGAGCTTCAGCAGCGCTGCGATGGCCTCCTCCGGCGTTGTGGAAAATAATAGTTAGTTTACGCAAGTGCCCCTTTCAAAACCGCGGCAATGTGGTTAGTGACGCACTTCCTCGTACTCGTTGTCTTCTGCAATGCCATCGTCGGCCGTTAATTCGGCGCCCTCGGACTCGCCCGAATTGTGTTCCTCGCCTAATTGTTCATCGCCGGTTTGCTCCACAAATTCGCGGATATTGACTCCGTCTTCGCCGATGGTGATGTAGGTCGGATGCGCGTCGATCCAGGCTCCGCAATTGAAATAGTCGACTCCATGCTCCATATCGTGCTGCTCCATCGCAGCGTGAGTATGCCCGCAGAAAACACGCGCCGCCTGGCAATGACGGGCGTGTCCGATAGCGCCATCGGCTACTTTCTCAGAGAGCCGCTGCCAACGCGTGCCGAGGCGGTCGACAAAACGACTTAAGGCCTTGTTTTTCGTATCCCACTTTTGCAGCTGCAGGTAGAGCAGCGTGCCAAACCAATAATGGAGGCGAACATTCTTCACGACAAAGCGGTCGAACTGATGCCCGTGCACCGCAAGGTGGCGCAAACCTTGGTATTCCCATTGATATTCCTGGTACACGCGAACGCCTACCAGATGGGACATGATCTCGGTGAGGCCGTGGTCGTGATTGCCCTCCACCCAGACCACTTCGACATGACGCTTGGGATTCGACAACTTGCGGATGAAGCTGAGAAACTTCCAGTGCTCTTTTTTGAGCCGCCCGAAGTTGAGGTCGGCGAAGATGTCGCCCAGCAGAATAAGGCGGCGGTATTTATTTTCCTGCAAGACCTGCAACGCCTCTCGCGCGCGACTCATGTCCGCGCCGAGGTGCAGATCCGACAGGATCAACGTGTCATATTCCGGAAATATGACCTGCGTCGCCACCACTTCATTGTCTGCAATCCGTGTTACGAGTTGATGAATTGGGAACGCAACCAGCGCCCGGAGGTAACTGGTCGGTAACTAGCTGGAAGAAGCGGCCGTCGCGAACCATGTGGGCCATGGGAGTTGTGTGGACGTGACGCGCTTAATGCTTCGGGGGTACATACTCGGCGGGACGAGCGGATCCTTCGCCGAAGAAAAACTGATCCATGTGCTGCACGATGACGTCTTGATCCTGCTTGCGTGCCGGGTTCAGACGATATTCGTTTAGCAACATCTTGCAGTGTTCCATCCACTGTCCCCACGCTTGTTGCGAGACGTTTTCGTAGATTTTTTTTCCCAGGTCGCTGTCGAAAGGGGGCTCGGGAAGTCCGGGTAGTTCCTGTTTCAATTTTGCACAGAAAACTTTGTAATCTGACATAAATTTCTTCTGAAATTATCGCACAGGCATGACGCACCGACTCCGCTACAACGCCAAAGTTTGTCCGCAGTCACGAAAATCTCCGGCGGTCGCTGCAGTGAATAACGCACGTACTTCACCAAAATCGTTCGCCTGAGTGAAATATGTGTTGACAAATTACATACGAATGGCAATATCTTGTGGTAGGACAGCTGCTCATACAAGTAGTTGAGTAGCCCGGGCATCAAGGTGCCCTGTCGAGAACCTTGGGAGAACAAATCGTTCAAACGGAGGAAACACTTCATGGCAACCAAGAAGAAAGCCGCCAAGAAAAAGAAACACTAAGCGGACAGATGCTCGTTTAGAAATTCCCCAAAGCCTCTCAGGAGAAGCACCTCTTGAGAGGCTTTTCCGATGCAGACAATTGAAGGCACTTTGCCGATTTCCAACATCCCGCCCGTTTCCAACGCAAATCGCGCGCTCGCCGGTTGGTCGCGGCGCATGGCTCCGTGGCTGTTTGCGGCGTTTCAGTTCTTTTATCTGCTGACCTCCACCGGCAGAGTTCGCACTCCCGACGAATACAACATCCTGTACACCACGGAGAGCCTCGTGCTGCGCGGGTCCACGGCGGTTCCACAAGCGGTCCAGTTGCATAATTTCTACGGCAGGTACGATCTGCACGGGCAACCGCGAGCAGCCTATCCTCCGGGGCAAGCGCTCTTTACCGCTCCCTGGTACGCGATGGGACAGTATTTATTGGCGCGATTGCCGGGCGTACCCCCCGAAGACACCGACTTGGTGGTGGCGTTCTCTTCGTGCTTAAGTAGTGCGACTTTTTCGGCCTTAACCGTAACGTTCTTCTTCCTATTGCTGGCTGGGATTGGAGTTCCCTCCGGAGCTTCCCTGTTGGCCACGATGATGGTCGGGTTGGGCACGCCGATTTTCGCGTATTCAGGTTGGTTGTTTTCAGAACCGTTATCCTCCGCGATCTTTGTCGGCGTGGCACTGCTGCTGTTTGGACGAGGGCGTGCGGCGATATCCTGGCGGACCGCGTCCATTGTGGGCCTGATTCTGGGACTCGCCACTTTCGTACGGCCGACCAACGTGTTTGCGATTCCGTTATTCGCAGTGGCAGTCCTGGTGCGGGATGGAAAGCCGGCACTCCGATCTGCGCTCGCGCTCTGTGCAGCGTCGGCGATTGGAGTTATCGGATTGTTCGCCCACAACACACTCCTTTTTGGCGGCCCGTTTGAGTTTGGGTATCCGACGGCCGCCGAGGGCGCGAAGCGCCTGAATACTTTTGATACTCCACTGTGGAAAGGCCTCTACGGATTTCTGCTGTCTCCGGGCAAATCGGTGTTCCTTTTTGCGCCTCCAGTGATACTCGCGTTGGCCGGATTCCGGCGGCTCTGGAAACTGGAACGGGGTGCGGCCACGGTGGCGATGTTGTTCCCTTTGGTCTATCTGATTTTCTATGCCCGCTACACGCAGTGGGAAGGCGGATACTGCGTCGGACCGAGGTACCTGGTTCCATCCATCATCCTGCTGTGTCTAGGCCTAGGGCCGCTATTAGCGGATGCGACATCGACTACCAGGAAGATCGCTTGGTTTGCGCTGGCGCTGGGTGCTTTCGTGCAATGTGTCTCGCTGGCCACCAGTTTCATGGAAGATCAGGTTCCGCGCGGTCGATACTACGACGCAAATTGGAATTACCGTCTGAGCTACTCGCTGAGCGGGCAGATTCATCTGCTCTGGAAATATTTGACCAGCACCGAACCCGCCCGGCTTGGTTTGGGATGGGATCGCTGGTTCGTGTTTCTCCACAAGGGCGGGGTCTCGACCGCAACCCTGGTTGCGTTGGGACTCGTCGTGCTGGCCGGACTGGCAATCAGCCTGGCGGGACTGGCGCGAAGCGTGCGTGCCACTGCGTAAACTCGAGATCAGCGATACGCGCCTCAGCATCGCGTAACGCCAAAACGGCTGGGCAGCGCCCGATCTGCCCTTCTGGAGCACTTTTGGGGGTTGTCGAGGGGCGCGGCTCATGCTAGAAACTGGTATACCGGAAATACGGAATCGGCCTCGATGAGCCTCCGCAAGAAAGTGCCGAAGAAGACAGCCCGCGCTGAAATTATCATTCCTGACAAGCTCTACTTCCGCATCGGCGAAGTTGCCAGCCTGTGCCGTCTGCCTGCTTATGTGCTTCGCTTTTGGGAAACCGAATTTCCGCAGCTAAAGCCTGTGAAAAGCAGCACAGGCCAGCGCATGTATCGCAAGCGCGATGTTGAGTCGGTGGTGCGAATCAAGAAACTGCTCTATGACGATGGCTTTACGATCGCAGGCGCGCGGGGACAATTGCGGGAAGAGATTAAGTCGGACCGGACACAAACGGCGCTTCCGTTCCCTGTGAATCCGGCCCTGAGTGTCGCGCATTTGCGCCACGAACTGCAGCAAATTCTGCATATTCTTTCCGCAAGGCATTAAGGTCACGACTCAAAAGAAAAGCCGGGCGCGAACGCCCGGCTCTTCAGTCTCCAGTAGGAAAACCCTACGCTGATTCCCGCAGTGGCTCCGCTTCAACCAGCGGCGCATCAACAAGATGCTCGCTCAGGAACCAGGCTTGCAGTTCGCTCGGCCGCAGCACATCGCTAACCACCAAGTCATTGGTCCCATCGTCGCCCAGTTTGTCGGCACGCTCGGCTAGTTCGCGGCAATGGGTGATGATGACCTGGTGGGCGTCGAGTAAGCGCGACAGCTGCACGGGAACTTCTTCCCGACCCTTCGGCGGACGCGGAATACGGGTCAATTCAGCGACGTCGGCCGCCATGGCAATACTGATCCCACCCAGGAGCTGGATCCGCTCCGCGATGGTATCGACGATCTCGCTCTGTTCCTCATAATGCTTATCGAACAGCAGGTGGAGCTGATAGAACGTAGCTCCCGAAACCTGCCAATGCGACTTCTTGTAGAGGTCTCGCAGAGTCATGGTGTCAGCCAATAGCTGGTTGAGTTGCTCGGTCATCTCCAGCCGCACGGGCTCGATGAGCTGCAACGGCTGTGCGCTGGTCACGGTACCGAACGCCTGGAGCTCGCGGGCTGACTGGTGGTAACGAGGTTGAGCGGAAGCTTTGCGAGAATTACTCGAAACAGGTTTCTTAGCCATCGACGTTTCTCCTAAACTACGATTTTTTTTCTTGCGCGCCAGAAAGAAGGAAAATGCCAAGACAGAATGAATCTCAGGTCTGGTCTGCCAGGTTCAGCCTTTTGGATGCCAACCACAAGAAATTGGTTCCCGACTTTCCTGGGCGGCAATTCTAACCCCCGAAGTGCGGGAGCGGCTTAACTCTCGTCAGTGAGATTCACGCGGAACATCGTCACCTCGACATCCGGTCAGGAAATCCAGATCTGCGCCCGTATTTGCCTGCAAGACTCGCTCCACATAGAGCTGCTGGTACCCGCCCTTCATTGGGCTGGCCGGAGGCTGCCATTGGGTCCGGCGCCGGGCCAGTTCATCGTCGGCAACTTCAAGATGGAGGCGACGCGCGTCGACGTCTAATTCTATGAAGTCGCCGTCGCGTACCAAGGCCAGATTCCCGCCGACCGCCGCTTCAGGGCAAACATGGAGGACGACCGTACCGTAAGCGGTGCCGCTCATGCGGGCATCCGAAATGCGGACCATGTCGGTGATCCCACGCTTTATGAGCTTCGATGGCAAACTCATGTTGCCGACTTCTGCCATCCCGGGATACCCCTTCGGTCCGCAATTCTTCAATA
The DNA here is from genome assembly GCA_963807725.1 of uncultured Acidobacteriaceae bacterium. Classification (GTDB taxonomy): domain Bacteria; phylum Acidobacteriota; class Terriglobia; order Terriglobales; family Acidobacteriaceae; genus Acidiflorens. The sequence continues at coordinate 180,673 of CAWECL010000003.1, read as the reverse complement.
CCAAAACGCAATTCTCATCGACATCCAGGTCGGGGTTCTCGATGCGCTCTTTGTAGTGTTCGATATTCTCGAAGACAACGGCGCGGCCGCGGTGGCACATCAAGTGAGGCGAAGCCGCGGAAGGCTTCAGAACCGCACCGTCGGGCGCCAGATTCCCACGCAGGACGGCGATGCCTCCGTGTTCGACCAAGGGGTTTTCTAACGGCCGTATGACTTCCTGGTTCCAGTTCGGCGCTGACTCGCAGTTCTCCCAGATGGTCTTGCCATTCACGGTGAGGGCGTCGCGATGAATCAGGTTGCGATCCGCGAGCGCGCGGACCACCGCTGGTATACCGCCCGCGTAGTAGAAGTCTTCCATCAGGAAGCGGCCGGAGGGCATCAGGTCGACCAGGGTGGGCACGTTCCGGCCAAGACGGTCCCAATCATCGAGAGTTACATCGAGTCCAACCCGCCCCGCGATCGCCAATAGATGAATCACCGCGTTGGTTGAGCCACCCACGGCACCGTTAACGACAATCGCATTCTCGAAGGCTTTTCTGGTCAGGATCTGATGAATCCGCAAATCCTCTCGCACCATTTCAACAATCCTGGCGCCGGCGTTATGGGCGAGGACATAGCGACGAGAGTCCACGGCGGGGATGGCCGCGTTGTGCGGTAGCGCAAGGCCCAGAGCCTCAACCATGCAGGCCATCGTGGAGGCCGTCCCCATAGTCATGCAATGGCCTGCGGAACGGGACATGCACGCTTCGGCTGACATGAAATCTTGCGGGCTCAAGGTGCCAGCTTTCAGTTCTTCCTCAAAGCGCCACACAGCCGTGCCCGAACCGATATCGTGCCCGCGATACTTACCGTTCAGCATCGGACCGCCGGAAACGACCAGCGCAGGAACGTTGCAGCTCGCAGCTCCCATGACCAGAGACGGCGTCGTTTTATCGCATCCGCACAGCAGCACAACCCCGTCGATGGGATTGGCGCGGATCGATTCCTCGACATCCATACTGACGAGATTGCGGAACAACATCGCCGTCGGCCGGATGTTTGTCTCACCCAGCGACATGACGGGGAATTCGAGAGGAAATCCTCCCGCCTCCCAGACGCCTCTCTTAACGCGTTCGGCAATCTGGCGGAAATGCGCGTTGCAGGGCGTCAGTTCCGACCAGGTGTTGCAGATGCCGATAACGGGGCGTCCATCGAATACGTGGTCGGGTAATCCCTGGTTGCGCATCCAGCTGCGGTGCACGAAACCGTCTTTGTCAGTCTTGGCAAACCATGCAGCGGAGCGATAGGTTCGTTTCTCGTTGGGCACGGAGGCGAAAATCCCTTCGGGTTATTTCGGCACGTAAAATTTCTAGGGGCGGAAAGCTGAAATCTTGATCTCTAAAATCTCGGCCTTTAAAAAACGGCTAGTCGGCGACGACGACCTGGTTCTGTTCACCCAGTCCTGAGACGCCCAGTCGAATCCGATTCCCTGCACGCAAATATACGGGGGGCTTCTGCCCGAATCCGACACCCGGTGGCGTGCCGGTGGAGATGACATCGCCCGATTGCAAGCTCATAAATCGGCTGAGGTAGCTGATCAAATGGGCGACGCCAAAAACCATAGTGCTAGTGGATCCATTTTGATACCGATGCCCATCCACTTCGAGCCACATTTGCAGATTCTGCGGGTCCGGAACTTCATCGGTCGTGACCAGCCAAGGTCCGATCGGACCAAACGTGTCAGCGCTCTTTCCTTTGGTCCACTGGCCAGTTCCCTCCATTTGAAAGGCGCGTTCGGAGAGATCGTTGACGACGCAGTATCCGGCGACATGGGAGAGCGCATCGGCCTCTTCCACATATTTTGCAGGCTTGCCGATGACCACTCCGAGTTCCACTTCCCAATCCGTCTTTTTCGATCCTCTCGGAATGACGACCTGATCGTCGGGCCCACCGATCGATGATGTCGCCTTCATAAAAACTACGGGTTCAACCGGAACAGCCTGTCCGGATTCGGCTGCGTGATCAGAGTAGTTCAATCCAATACAGACAAACTTGCCCACTTTCCCGACGCAAGCGCCGATTCTCGGGCGACCGTCAACTTTCGGCAATAAAGACAAATTGGCGCTTCGTATTTTGGCAATCGAAGCGGGGAGCAATGCATCTCCCGCCAGATCGGGAATGATTCCCGACAAATCCCGAATGGTTCCATCCGCATCCATAATGCCGGGCTTCTCGTGCCCACTTGAACCGTATCGCAGTAACTTCATTCTTTCTCCCGGGGTATTCGTTTCTTAAAGACTAAAAGTACCGTCGATGATGTCGGTCTGACGACGCCTTGTCAACCTTGATAGCTCATACCGATGCGCACTTATAGCTGAGAGCGCAGGCTAGACGACTGGACTGAACGCGTGAAGCGCATGGCCGATCCTTTCCAGGCCGCCGCGCAGAGTTTCGGTCTCCATAGTGAAGCCGATGCGGAAATGTTGTGGTTGCTCGAAGAAATCTCCCGGCACCACGCTGGTCTCGAACTCCTTCCGCAGGAGGGCGACAAAATCGCCAGCATTTTTTGTCTTCAGCCGCGGAAAAATAGTCGTGCCGAAACGGCTGGGTTCGCAATCGAGCAGTTTTTGCTTGGCGAGGAAGTCATTGATGACGACCCGATTAGGCTCCAGCAAAGCGCGCGCTCGATCGCGGATTCGTCCCAGATTGATCGAGCGCGATCACCGCAAGCAGTTCGGCTGGGTGCACCGGACTCCCATAAGTAAAATCGACGATCTGCCACATGCGCTGCGCCAGCTCGGGCTGCGCCAAGACCCATCCGCAACGAATGCCGCTCAAACCGTAGGCTTTTGTAAGACTGTTGGTGGTAACGAAATTCGGTCCTAGATGAAAGGCCGAACGGCTCGGCTGGTCAAATAGCGACTCCAGATAGACCTCATCCACCAGCACGCGCGCTCCCACCTTGGCCGCCATTTCACCTACTTGTTTCATGGTGGCTTCATCGGTCAGAGTGCTGCTTGGGTTATGCAAATTGCACAGAACGATCAGCTTTGTTTGCGGATTAATCCGGCGTTCAAGTTCGCCGAGACCGAGCCGGAAGCCCTTTTCAGCGCGTCGTTCAAAGCGAGAGACGTTTGCCCCGATGTGGTCGAGGATCGCCAGAAGAGGATCGTACGTGGGCCTTTCGACCAGAACCTCATCGCCACGGCGTACGAGCGCGCTTAGCGCCAGATAATTCGCCATCGAGGTTCCGAAGGTGTAAACGACGCACTCCTCGGGAACATCCGCTTTAGCAGCCAAACGCTTCATCAAGGGCTTGAAACCGTAAGCGTCGGTGCCGCCGATCTCGAGATCTTTGATTTGGACTGGTAACTCGGCGAGGGGATAATCCGGTACGCCGCTGGTCGCAAGGTTGAAACGCGCGGCCGAGTTTAGTTTGGCCCAAGCTAGATAGCGCGATACGCCTTCGGATTCCACTCCGCTCATCCCCTGTGCTCCAGATTTCGCGAAACTCGCATGTCCCGATTAAATAGTCCCGATTAAATATTAGAGGTCTGCCTTTTTCGAGCTAGCCGCCCGGCTCCAGAACCAATAAACGGGAATTCCCGCGAACAGGACTGCGAATCCTATCAGGCTGTTCTCCGGATAACGATAAATGGTATTCGCTACCACCCACCAGCATATCGCGACGAACACCACCGTGGTCACGGGATGGCCCGGAACGCGATAAGGATTGTCGCTTCCGGTCGTCCCCGATGTGGCGCGTTTTCGAAACACGAAAATCGTGGTTGCGGTCAGACCGAAAAACAGGAAATCCATCGAAACCACATAGTTCAGGATCTGTTCGTAATGGCCGGAGAGCGCAATCACGATCGTCCACACGCTCTGCAGAACGATGGCAACCACCGGCACGCGCGTGCGCGGATCAAGCCAAGCCACGGCGCGAAAAAACAGTCCGTCCTCTGCCATGGCAAAGTACACCCGCGGCGCCGTGAGAATCGATTGGCTGAGAAATCCGAGGGTTGAGATGGCAATCGCTGCCGCGATAAACCTAGCGCCATTGGAGCCCAACGCTAGCCGCATGACGGCGGTCGCGGGAGTGCCCGTCGCTGCCAGCGTCTGCGGGCCGAGCGAACGCACGCAAACCCAGTTCACCGCGCTGTAGAGCACGACTACTCCCAGAACTCCGAGCAGCAGCCCGCGCGGCAGGTTTTTTCTTGGCTCCTTCACCTCGGCGGCGAGAAAATTGGCAGTCTGCCATCCTCCGTACGCGAACAGCACCGGTACCATAGCCGCGCCGAACGAACTCACGGACCATTCTCGTTCCGCCGCAGTCGTTATGGTCACATGTTTGCCCGCCAGCAAGAATCCGACGATCACCAAGGTGGCGATGGCGGCGATTTTCATCACCATGAGCGCGCTCTGCGTCCGTCCACCGGTCTTCACGCCAAGACAGTTCACCAGGGTCAGGACGGCAAGCGCCGCTATCGCGATCACCCAGTCAGGCGTCCGCAGTCCAGTGAGTTCCAGGAAATAGCGCGCAAAAGTAATCGATACTGCCGCCATGCCTCCGGTCTGAATCACCAGAAGCAAAACCCACCCGTAGAGAAAGGCGACCGCCGGATGGTAAGCCTCGCGGAGATAGGCGTATTGTCCACCGACCGCTGGCATTGTCGCCGCCAGTTCGGCCCAGATGAAGGCACCGATGATTCCGATGACGCCACCGAAGATCCAGGCACTCAGAATCAGAGCAGGAGTGTGCAGACGCTGCGCCACCACATATGGATTGATAAAAATGCCGGCGCCGACGATGCCGCCCATGACCAGCATGGTGGCATCGAACAAGCCGAGTTGCCTTGCCAGTTGGGGTTTTGCGGCGGAGGTGGGATTTGCGTTCAGGGCGTCTATCCCGGCAAGCAACTCAAGGAAGGTAGTCGAATTCGAGTGTTCAGTCTACTTGTCGCAACGGCCGGGAGATTCTGGATCAGCAATCAGAAGGGTTCGCATCCGGCAGTTCGACTATAATTTTGGAGTCATAACTGTGGTCCTGTAGCTCAACTGGATAGAGCATCAGTCTTCGGAACTGAGGGTTGGGGGTTCGAGCCCCTCCGGGACCACCACTTCGACGCCAAGCCCCGATCATCCCTGACAAACAAATTCCCAGATCATCCCAGGCGCACCTGCACTCTGGTTACTTGCCGCCACTCCGATTTCGCGGTGGAATCGTATTTGAGACCACTACACAACAGCGACTTGAGAAATAGCGTCCGGAGCGAGATATGAAAGGGGCTTTTGGAATATTAGCGACGGTCGTCTCCATGGCGATCGGGGTGTACGTCTATTCTCTGCAAGTAAAAACGCTCACTCCAGTCGCCGGTCCCAGCAACGCTGCGGAAGTGGCGACCATCACCGGCGTGAAGAACGACCTCATCAGCATTGCCAACGCTGAACGCGGATACCTGGCATCGCAAGGCAAATATGCTTCGCTCGATGAGCTGATTTCCGGCAACTACATCACCATGAAGGGCGAGCGCCCTCCCTACGTCTACGACGTCGAAACCAATTCCGGCAGCTTCCGCGCGACCGCTACGCGCACCACAAAAGGCGCTCCAGCACAGCTCTGGATCGGCGAAACCATGCAGGTACAAGCTTCAGATTAGCAAAATCGGAGAGGTCGCCATTCCCGGATCGCTCAGATCTCCGGGAGGATAATCCACTGCCAACGATCAGGTTTTTTTCCACTCCGTAAGGGACATGAGCTCGTCCATGATTTCCTGCAATCTTTGCAATCGCCGTTCTTGATCGGAAGCTCCAACAACTTTCTTGCCACCTTGCAAGTAGAGGCGGTTCGCTTCGCTGATTTCAGCGATTTCTTCTCGCAGTTTCCCCACGCGCTCTTTCACAGACAGCTGCATACAGATAGGCTAGCAGAGGTCTCCCAACCTTGGTGGCGGTTTGTAGACTTTTTTGATTCGGCGGCTGGACCGTTTGCTCACTCCTTGATCGGGCGATATAGTCTGTAGGAAGATATTTGTCGAATATTGGTGGTCGAGTTCTTTATGTTCACTGACTTCATCGCAACCGATCGCTGGACCAAGAAGCCCGTACATTGCCTATACCAGGCCCTGATCGTGGCCCTCGCCACCCGCCACGCCGACGCGGTAGATATCAAGTTCCTCGTCGATGGACGGACGGTCTGGATCGCGCTGCCGCATCCAGCCTGGGTTGAATACAAGAAACGCACTGGAAAAATGATTACCGACGCCTTGGCAAAGGAAATCGCCGGCCATTTCCTGAAATCGGCTCTCGAAGCAGGCGAAGGCCTGGGCAGGGAAATGTATTCGCTCACCATCGATGAAACCCTAAGTCATCTGCAAGGCGTTGTCGGCCCGGTCGAACGGTCGGTCGTTACCACCCGCTAAACTGGAAAGAACCCTCTAAATGAGCGACAATAACTCGCCTAGCCTTGCGGCGGGTTGAATTTTCGCGTTGCCCCGCCCTTACCCGCCAATGAGACCTTCAGCGCGGGATTCGTGCGGCCCGCTCGTCGAGGAGAGCGTTGTTATGTCCACCCTGATCTCCGATATGGAAACCACAACCCAAAAAAACACCGCCGGAAATAACGCTGCGAAGCATACCCGCCTGCGGACCTGGGTCGAAGATGTGGCCCAACTCTGCAAGCCGGACCGAGTCCATTGGTGCGACGGCTCGCCGGAGGAATATCAGGCAATGCTTCGGCTGATGGTCCTTACGGGAGTCGCGGTGCCGCTTTCCGATGAAAAGAGGCCGAACTGCATTCTGGTCCGATCCAGTCCGGGTGACGTAGCTCGGGTCGAGGATCGGACTTTCATCTGCGCGCGGACAAAAGAAGAAGCCGGTCCCACGAACAACTGGGAAGATCCCGCGGAAATGAAGCAAAAGCTGCGCGGATTATATGCGGGCGCGATGACCGGACGAACCATGTATGTGATTCCGTACAGCATGGGCCCGATCGGTTCGCCGATTGCCAATATCGGAGTTGAGATCACGGACTCGCCCTATGTAGTCGCGAGCATGCACATCATGGCCAGGGTTGGGAGTCGCGTGCTGGATGTTCTGGGAAGCAACGGCGACTTCGTGCGCGGCCTGCATTCGGTCGGCGCTCCGCTGGGTCCGAACCAGGCAGATTCAGCGTGGCCGAACAACAGCCAGGAAAAATATATATGCCACTTCCCCGAGACGCGTGAGATCTGGTCTTACGGTTCCGGATACGGCGGCAATGCACTCTTGGGCAAGAAGTGCCACGCGCTGCGGATTGCGTCGGTGCAAGCGCGCGACGAAGGTTGGATGGCTGAGCACATGCTCATCCTCAAGATGATCAGTCCCGCCGGTCAGGTCAAATACTTTACCGGAGCTTTCCCCTCGGCTTGCGGCAAGACGAATCTTTCGATGATGATCCCGACCATTCCAGGGTGGAAAATCGAAACCATCGGCGATGACATTGCCTGGATGAAGTTCGGCGCAGACGGACGGCTGTACGCCATCAATCCTGAATACGGTTTCTTCGGTGTAGCTCCCGGAACGAACATGAAGTCGAACCGGAATGCCATGTTGACCATCACGAAGAACGCGATTTTCACGAATTGCGCGATGAGCCGTGATGGTGACATCTGGTGGGAGAACATGACTCAGGAAAATCCCGCCGAATTGATTGACTGGTTGCGGCGGACATGGACGCCTGAGTCTGGCCGCAAGGCCGCTCATCCCAATGCGCGCTTCACCGCCCCGGCCAGCCAGTGCCCCGTGATCGCGCCGGAATGGCAGGATCCGAACGGCGTGCCGATTGACGCCATTCTCTTCGGTGGCCGCCGTGGAGGCGTTGTTCCGCTGGTCACCGAATCCTTCAGTTGGCAGCATGGAACATTTCTCGGCGCGACGGTGAGCAGCGAGACCACCGCAGCCATCACCGGCAAAGTAGGAGAACTTCGCCGTGATCCCATGGCGATGCTTGCATTTTGCGGCTACAACATGGGCGACTACTTCGCTCATTATTTGAAAATCGGCCAGAAACCCGGAGCCAGGTTGCCAAAGATTTATTACGTGAACTGGTTTCGCCGGGACGAGAAAGGTAAGTACTTGTGGCCGGGTTTCGGCGAGAACAGCCGCGTCTTGAAATGGATATTCGAACGCTGCGACGACAAAGCCCAAGCCGTAGACACGCCCATTGGCAGGCTTCCGGGACCAGCCGATCTGGATACAAAGGGCCTTGACCTTCCCGCCGCAGACATGGCCAAGCTCCTGAACGTGGATGTGGACGGCTGGCTTGCGGAAATGCCGTTAATCCGCGAACACTTTGCCCGATTTGGTAGCCACCTTCCTGAAGGATTGAACGAGGAAGTCGCGCAACTGGAAGATCGGCTCACGAAAGCGAAAGCTAAAAAGTAGAAATCATCGTCACCAGACGACGCGGAGAAAACCTGTCGCATCTTCGTGGTTAAATCAAAGTGGTTAAATCAAACCATGTTCGCCCGAAAACTCCGCGTGGAATATCAGTACGAAGGCCAGCTTCTGCCGTGTCCATTGAAATGGCTCGACAATTTCAGCATGCGGAATTTCACCAACGCGTCCGTCTTTGACGACACGCTGCCCGTGGCCGATGGCTGTCTGGAAATCGGAACGCAAGTCCCGCTCGATAAATTACGCGATGCGATGGAAGACTGGTTTCGTCGTAAGGGCTATCTGCCGAAAGACGCAACCTTGGTGCTCACCCTGAGCTAGAGCAACGATGTGAGCCGCAAACATCGAACTAACAATTTTCCGCGTTGAGTTAGCTGGAGCTGCCGAAGCTCGACACTCTTTCCATCTTGAGCAACCGTGCAAAAAGCCGCACAATCATGCCGTCGAAGCGGGTTCCGCTCAACTTTCCCAACTCCATCATCGCCTGCTCGTCGCTTTTCGGAAGCGCGAACGATCGGTCGCTGGTCATATTCACGTAGGCGTCCGCCACGGCGACGATGCGGCCGTGCAGCGGTATGTTCTCACCCTTCAGTCCCCTCGGATAGCCGCTGCCATCGAACGCTTCGTGATGGGATTCAATGGCTAGAGCCACGTGCTCGATTTCCGGAATCGCTCGCGACACCTCTGCGCCAACTTGCGGGTGCGTCTTAACGACCGCGAATTCGCTTTCCGTGAGCGAACCGGGCTTGTTCAGAATTCTCTCGGGGATAAACAATTTCCCCACGTCATGCACTCGGCCCGCAAAGATAACGTCGTCTACTTCCTGCGCGGAGAGGTTCAGTCCTCGCGCTATGATTCCGGCATAATGTCCGCACTGCTCGCCATGTCCCGCGGCATTGTGTTCGCGCAGTTCGGCGGCGCGTGATAACGCTTCGATCGCCTCTTTAATTGCCTTGTGGCCTCCATCGTCTTCACGCCCGCAAAGCTTGCGCAGAGTAGTGACCAGCTCTTCCAGATGCTCTGGCCCGTTCAGCTCGCGCTGAAGGAAGCCTTCGATATAGCCTGAGACCAGCTGGCGCTGCATAGCCGTGCCTTCACCGAAGGCGTCGGAGGTCGAAACCTGATTGCCACCGGCATGTTTCGAGACGTACATGCCAGCATCAGCTACCCGAATCAGATCCTCCATCGAAAACCCGTGAACAGGGAAGCTAGCCACGCCGAAACTGCCGGTGATGTGATGCTCTTCCAACATCGGATCGGTCGCCACCCAGAGCCGCAATCTTTCCGCCAGCACCTGCGCCTGTTCAATGCCGGTTTCCGGCATCAGGATGATGAATTCGTCTCCGCCATAGCGCGCGACGACGTTCGATTGCCGGCACTTCTGTTCGAGCAGACGGCCCACGCGTGCCAACACCAGGTCGCCTTCCAGATGGCCGAGCGTATCGTTGACTTCCTTGAATTTATCCAAATCGACCAGCACCACAGAGAATGGCCGCCCCGAGCGCGATGCACGCTTCCACTCCGAGCTGAGCGCTTCCCAGAAGAAGCGCCTCGTCTTAATGCCGGTCAAACCATCGGTGATCGACTGTTGTTGCAATTTCTGGAAAACGAACGAATTGTGCAACGCCGTCGCTAGAAGATCGGCGAGCGTATTCAGGATCAAAACATCCTGTGGGGCAAATGCATTCTCATCGCGGCTCTCCACGTTCAGCACTCCAAGCAGCGTCTCGCCGTAACTGATCGGGAGGCACAACACTGCTCTCGATTCCGGCAACACACCGGCGAGTTGTCCCGGACCGGCATTTTGCACCAACGCACTAACCCCGGTCCGGGCGACTTTTCCGAGAACTCCGCTACCCACCGCAATCCGGCGTCCCAGAGTTTGCGAAGTCATTCCCGCCTCGGCTTTGATCTCGATGTCTTTGGTGGCGTAGTCCATGATGCCGATGCCGATGTGATCGTAGTGAAAGTTCTTCTGAATCTCGCGCACGATGTCGGCCATCATCTGCTCCGCATCTTCGCTCGAGATAGCCATCTTCGAAATGTTGTTAAGAAATGCGAGATGCCTTGCCCGGCGCTGCTCTTCTGTGAACAACCGCGCGTTCTCGATCGCTACTCCCAACTGACCGGCCGCAGTCTGCATCACCTCGAGATCTCTGGCCTGGAATTGCGATTCCCGTTCCGTGCTCAGCACCGCCATCACCCCAGCGGCCCGGCCGCCAAGAAAAATAGGTACGGCGCAGAATGATCGCGCCGGCCGCGGAGGCACCAGGTCGACTCCCAGCTTGGATCGGATCTGTTCGAGATCGGACTCGATTAACAACGGCTGTCCCGTCCGAAGGATGTACTCCGTCAGCCCATTGCCGGCTCGGCGCGAACGTCTGGGGAGAGTTATGCCGCCTTCAACCTCCAGTTCGAACTGAATCTCATCCTCTTCCAGAAAAGCAATGTAGAAGTTGCTGGTGTCAAAAATCTGGCCGAGCTCCGCATACACCGTCCGCAGTACTTCCTCTTGATTGAGATGAGAGCTGATAGCCTGGCCAATCTCGGTGAGCAGTTCGTATTCCTTGGTCCGGCGCTGCGCTTCATGCATCACGACATAGTTTTCCAGCGTCAGCGCGATTTGCAGCGCGAGGCCGATCAGCAACCTCAGATTCGAAGAGCCGAACATGCTGCGCTCCGCATGCGGAAACAGAAGAACACCGAAGTTGTGCTCCCGCGTTTGCAGGCTCACCGCCATCAGGTCGGTCACTCCCTCCGCCAACAGCGTCTGCTTGCAGGCTTCGAATCTTCCCCCTGAAAGGGCCGGCAAAGGTTCTTCCAGTTCTCGAAGATTCCGGAATGTGACCACTCCACCGCGGCGGTAGGCGAGTTCGGCAATGTAATCGCCAGCGTGTGTTTTCTGCAACTTTTCCACGAACTCCGGGGAAAAGCCCTTTTGCACTGAGGGCAAAGTTCCACGCCACTGCTGGGCAACAAAAAAGATGGCGCGCCGCGACGGCAATGGCGCGACCAATCGTTCGACAAAAGTCTCCAGCCGAGGCACCAACTCTGAAGCGGACAGCAACCGGCTCGGATCGACTCCCAGCGTCGAGAATTCCAACGCATTTTCCTGCACCGCATTACGCTCGTTTTCGAACAAAACGCCGACCATCGCGATGGCCAGCAACATCTGCGGAATCGGACCCAGAAATCCACCCAGCTGCCCCACCACATCGACAAACGGTTGGTGCATCTGTCCAGCGCCCATCAATGCCGCCCACAAGGCGAGGGCAAAGGCGAGCGTCCGGAAGGCCACGGAATTCCTTCGAAACGCGTAACGGTAAAAATGGAATGAACAATAGAACAGGGTTGCCGCCAGCCAGATTTCCAGCTGCAAGTAAATCGGGGGCGCAGTAGCTTTTTCGCTGAAAACTCCACTCGCGATATGCGCCCGCAGGCTGACGTAGGCCAGCAGAACTCCCGCCAGCGTGAACGCGACGTCGTACCACTTCAGTTGAAAAGGTTCCTTCATCAGCCGGGTGGAGACGAAGATGCAAATCGCCATCGCCACCAGCAGAAGTGAGCTGAGAAGAAACAACACCGCGGAAGGGTGCTCAAAATATTCCACCGCCTTCAGCGCGTAGTGGAGCGTGTAAGCCGCCCACGCCAACTGCCAGGCGCGAAAATAACTATGACGGTTCTGTTCGTACAGGTAAGTAAAAACGAGGAACACGAGCAGGGCGACGGCCCCAGGGATCAATACCAAACCGGTCGCTACGCTATTCATGGGGGGTCCTTAACCAGCAATTGCGGCCCGGGTGGACTGTTTTTATGTCTTTGGCTTACCTAGCCTAATCCTGCCACACCCTACAGCTCGAAACAACAGGTGTCTCACGGCAGGTTCCGCCCTGGGCACGGCGTTTCAAACAATCTGTTAAAGAGTATCTTTTAATAAGATGCGGCAACGCTAGGGTGAACTCCCGAGGGAGGGTTACCTTGGTAATACGTCGGTAACCAGCCCGATTTTCCCGGTCACCACGCGGCGGCCCAAGCCCGCCGCCATAGCTGACGACAGCGGAGCCGGCAATCGCCGTCCGCTATACTCAAACGTTATGCTTCGCGTTCGATTCGCCCCATCTCCCACTGGTTTTCTGCACGTCGGCAGCGCCCGGACTTTCATCTTCAACTGGCTTTACGCCCGCCACAACGGTGGAACCATGGTCCTGCGCATCGATGACACAGATGTCGAGCGCAATACAGATGCCTCCGTCAACTCGATCTTCGAAGGTCTGCGCTGGCTCGATCTTGGCTGGGATGAGGAATACAAGCAATCGGAGCGTCTCGGCCTGCATCGCCAGATCGCCGACGCCATCTTTCAAAAAGGTCTTGCTTATCGCGACTTCACTCCCGCTCACACCGGCGACAGCGAAAAATCCGGAACCAATCAAACCTGGCTGTTCAACCCCGGCATGCGCGAACTGACTCGCGCCGAAAGCGACCGCCGAGCCGCGGCCGGAGAATCCTTCGCGCTCCGCTTCCGCGTTCCCCGTGGCGCGGGCGAACAGGTTCATTTTGAGGATGCTGTCTATGGCGAGCAGATCAAAGCTGCCGACGATATCGAAGACTTTGCGCTTCTGCGCTCCGACGGCATGCCCACTTACCACCTCGCTTCATGTGCCGACGACATCGACCTTCGCATCAGCCACATCATTCGAGGCCAGGATCATCTTTCGAATACCTACAAACACGTGCTGATTTTCAAAGGCGCCGGTGCAGATCCGCCGCAGTTCGCGCATCTTCCGTTGTTAGTCGCGCCCGATGGCTCCAAGCTCTCCAAACGCAAGCACGGTCCGGTCGTCAGTGTCACTACCTATCGCGATGCGGGATTTCTCTCCGCCGCCTTCATCAATTTTCTCTGCCTGCTCGGCTGGTCGCCCAAAGACGATCGTGAAAACATGACTCGTCAGGATCTGATCGACGCGTTCTCGCTGGAAGGCATCAACCGATCAAACGCGGTCGTTAACTTCAAGGAAAGCACCGTCAAGGAAAATGTCATCCTGAGCGGAGCCGAGCAAGCGCAGCGCCGCTCGCCGGAGTCGAAGGACCCCTACCCCCTCCACTTCCCCGAAGAAACCTTCGATCCCAAAGCCCTCTGGCTCAACGCCGAGCACATCCGCGCGCTGTCCGTCGATGATCTCAGCGCTCAGCTGCTGCCTATCGTCCACCAAGCCGGATTCCAAGTCACTTCGGAAAAGATGCGCGTCATCACTCCGCTCATCCGCGAGCGCATCAAACTCCTGCGCGATGTGCTAACCGCCGCAGATTTCTTCTTCGTGGACGAACTCCCGCCCTACGATCCCGCCGAACTGATCCCACAAAAAGGTGACGCGACTACGGCGGCAAAAGTCCTCCTGAAGGCTCGTGAAGTACTCGCGCACACCGAATTCAAACATGATCCTCTGGATCAATCCCTCCGCGCCGCCGCCCAGGAACTCGGCCTCAAAGCCGGACAAATGTTTCAGCCCATCCGTGTAGCCGTCTGCGGACGCAAAAATGCGCCGCCCCTGTTTGAAACCTTGGAAGTGCTAGGAAAAGAAACGACTCTGAAAAGAATCAAACAAGCGGAAGGCAAACTTGCTTAGTGAAATCTTTAGCGTTGAAGCATGCGTTGGAGAATGGGCTGCTGAAGCATGCGCTGCAGCATCGGACCATAAGTATGCTGCGCCCATATTGCACCGCCATAAGTCAGCACTACCACTACCATGAGCGCTGCCAACCGCTTTGGCGCGTCGGTCGTGATCGGGGCAAATTTGGCGAGTAGGGCTCCGAGGATCAGTCCCGATACCAGCCCGCCGATGTGCGCGGCGTTGTCGATGCGTCCGATCAGCATGCCAATCACCAAGTTGTAACCGGCAAATTTCAAAATGCTGTTGCGAAGCGCAACCACCACCGTCGACGGCATGGCGAATTCGCCCAGATACAGAGATGTGATTAACGCCCCCGCGATGCCAAAAATTGCGCCCGATGCCCCTGCGCTTGTCCCTACTGGATTCCAAATCAGGCTCGCTACGCTTGCCGAAACGCCGGTCACAAGATAGATCGCTACAAACGTCCAGCGTCCATACATCGATTCTGCTAGCTTTCCCAATCCCCACAGGCACCACATATTCAGCGCGATGTGCATGAGCCCAATGTGGACAAAGACACAGGTAAGCAGACGCCACCACTGGCCGGCGGCGATCGTCAGGGGTCCGAAGTTTGCTCCCCAAAACCACAGATCCTCCATCGTCGGATTCACCGGTGAAACACCCTTCACCACCATGGCCACGAAAACCAGAACATTGATCCCCACAATGACCTGCGTCACCAGCATTGAACTCGAATCCGGACGCGCCCACGGCGCAGCCTCCACGCGCTGCACGTCCGAGCCTTCGCCTCGCCGCGCAGCCTCATGCTGCACACACCACGCACACAGTTTCTTACCGAAGCTGAACGCCGGAAGTTCCCGCCCGCACTGCACGCACTTAGCCATGGGACATATAGAATAACAAGAGATATGTGTGCCGCTAATCCCACTTCGCCGAGTCCCAACCCAACTGCCGACGACGACAAATCGTCGTCCGAACCGCGCCCGTCCAATTTCATTCGCGATATCGTAGTTCGCGATCTCGAGACCAAGAAGTTCGGTACTGCCGTCCAGACCCGCTTTCCCCCTGAGCCCAACGGCTATCTGCATATCGGTCACGCCAAATCCATCTGCCTCAACTTCGGATTAGCTCACGAGTTCGGCGGCAAGACCAACCTGCGCTTCGACGACACCAATCCCGAAAAAGAAGAGCAGGAATACGTCGACTCCATCATGAAAGACGTTCACTGGCTGGGCTTCCAGTGGGACGGTCTCCACTACGCGTCCGACTATTTCAATGAGCTATATAACTGGGCCATCAAGCTCATCAACGACGGCAAGGCTTACGTCGACGATCTAACCGCGGAAGAAATTCGAAAATATCGCGGCACGCTCACCGAGCCCGGCAAAGAAAGCCCTTACCGTAATCGCACTCCGAAAGAAAATCTCGACCTCTTCGAACGCATGCGCAAAGGCGACTTCCCCGACGGATCACGCGTCCTGCGCGCCAAGATCGACATGGCCTCGCCGAACCTGAACATGCGCGACCCGGTGATGTACCGCATTCTGCACGCCGACCATCACCGCACCGGCAGCAAGTGGCCGATCTATCCTATGTACGATTTCGCGCATGGCCAGTCCGATTCCATCGAACACGTAACGCACTCCGTCTGCACACTCGAATTTGAGGATCATCGCCCGCTCTACAACTGGTTCATCGAGCAACTGGGCATTTTCCCCTCGCAACAGATCGAGTTCGATCGCCTCGGCCTCACCTACACCTTGCTCAGCAAGCGCAAATTGCTCACGCTGGTGCAGGAAAAGCACGTCACTGGATGGGACGATCCCCGCATGCCAACTCTCTCCGGCATGCGCCGTCGCGGCTACACTCCCGAGGCAATTCGCAATTTTTGCTCCGCCATCGGAGTTTCAAAGACGAATGGCACGCTCGAACTGGCGATGCTGGAACACTTCGTGCGCGAAGATCTGAACAAGCGCGCGCCGCGCGTCATGGCGGTCCTGCATCCATTGAAAGTTGTGATCGATAACTATCCGGAAGGCCAGGTCGACGAAGTCGACGCGGTAAATAACCCCGAGGATGAAAGCGCCGGCAAGCGTAAAGTGCGCTTCTCCAAAGTCCTCTACATCGAACAAGATGACTTCCGCGAAGATCCGCCCAAGCAGTATTACCGCTTGTCGCCCGGCCGCGAAGTGCGCTTGCGGTATGGCTACTTCATCACCGCGAAGTCAGTCGTGAAAAACGATAAGGGAGAGATTGTCGAAGTCCACTGTACGTACGATCCCGCAACGCGAGGCGGCAACGCTCCCGACGGACGCAAAGTAAAATCGACCATCCACTGGGTCTCAGCCGCCCATGCGGTCGATGCGGAAGTCCGCGTCTACGACAAACTCTTTGCCAAAGAGGATCCAAACCAGGTCGAAGAAGGCCAGGAGTTCACCTCGAACCTGGATCCGAATTCGCTCGAGATCATCCCGAACGCGAAGCTGGAACCATCGCTGGCCAACTCCGCCATCGGAAGCCGCTATCAATTCGAACGCCTGGGGTATTTCTGCGTGGATCCCGATTCCAAGCCGGGTCATCCGGTGTTCAACCGCACCGTGGCGCTGAAAGATACCTGGGCCAAAGTCGAAAAAAAGATCGACAAAAAGCCGGCGTAGCGATTCGATCTTTCACCTCGTCACTGCAGCAGTCCGAAAGTCATCGACCTCACAGCCTTCGAGTGTTGGTGAAGTTTCAGCTTCCGTGTCGCCGTGTCCACCGCCGCGTTTCCGGTTGGAGCCACCAGGATGCGGTTGTAGTGAGCCACAAAATTGGACATGCCGTAAGACGGCGCGGTCGGCATACCTTTGAACGACGCCGAGTTCCCACACGATGGAATCACTGCTGTGATCGCATTCACGGCGCCCGCCACCAGATCAACCAGCAACGTGATCTTCGTCTGTGTGTTCGAATCGCTGACTTGTGCCGCCTGAAGCACAAGTTGCTGATCAGCCTCGTACACACTGACCGCGGCTTGCAGTTGCTGGCAAACTCCTGTACCCGATTCGGACGAGGCCGTGGCAAAATCGCTAGCCAGCGTCTTAATGACCGACGCATCCGCACTGATTTTCGCTTGCAAGCCGCTGTTCATCGGTTGGCCATTAGCGATCGCCACGATTTGCAAAATATTGATGAGTGCCGGCGCAGCTGCCGCCAGAATCGAGTCTAGCGTTGAAACCCACGCAGCCGAGCACGCAGTACAGAACATTGCAGCACACAGCACAACAACGAGAACCTTCTTCATGAACGTTTTCTCCTTTGATTTCGTGGAACAAAACTACCGGCGGGTACGTAGAGAGCGGTTCCGAATTTCCTGTAGCTCCGTTTGAATCAACCGCAGTTGTCCTTGAATACCTCGAACCGTGGCTTCATTGCTACTTCCCATGGCTTGGAGCGCCGCAATCGCGATGTCGCGCACGTTTGACTGCGCAATGTGTTCCTTCTTCCAGGCCTGATCCTCATCCCTTTGCTGTTCACGCTGGCCGGCTAGCTTCTGCGCCGCTCCGAATGCCATGATGCCGTTGATCACAAAACCAAAGAAAGCAATCAAGGCTGCGGCATAGTTTGACCAGAATGTGGCAGCTACCTCCGATAGCATCATCACGCCTTGGCTCCCGCATTCGGCGATGGTAGCCAGTGCGCCACCAGGACGGCGAGCGGCGCTACCACCGCCGCAGTGTCTGCATGACGCATCCAGAAGGCTGCAATTGCGGGGGTTGCAGCGTTTCCCAGCGCGGTGAGTATTAGTATGATCGTGGGTAGATACACAGAATATTTTTGCAAGTTAGTATCTCCTTAGTGATGGCTCGCTTGTCTATATTGACTACTGCGACAAAGTGCAGACAGGTTAGACTCTAATACCGCACTCGTAACCCGCTGACGGCGAGCGCTTGGTCAGAGCTTCGCGGCGGCACAACGAGCCCTCTTCCTCCAGGGCAATGTGCACCCATCCGTACTCAAGAATCAGTTGGTCGTATGCAATATCCGAACGCAGGATAGCCAGAGCCGCCTCCACCGGCGCTCCGAATGCAGGACAGGTGAAGTCGCAAGCCAACCCGCGACAATGTGCGCTGATGCCCACTCCTCCAACCGCGAGGTTTACTTGCGGCGAGCGGTAGCCGCTATGCACAACAATGGGCTTATCGCCGAGGAGCGTCCGGATCGCCTCTACCGTTGCAGTCAAGCGCTCCAGATTGGCAATCGCAGCCGAGTCAGGTGTGTTGTCCAAACCCAATCGCGCGGCCACCTGCGAGAAAGTCATTTCCTCCAGAGTAAAGTGACAGCTAAGATTCATGTGGTGGTCCTTTCGCTGTATGACTAGCTTGATGACTAAGAAGAATGCACGTTAGTCCGGATACGGCCCATGTGTTCCACAGTTTGCGCGGGCAGGGCATACATACTTAGTCTGCGTCATCGCCGTGCCAAGCTGTGTCGTATTCACTCCCTGAGTCTGGTAAGAACTGGAGGCGGCATAAGATACGTCCGTGTAGACGAAATTGTTGGCCCACGGTAGCGCCATCAAAACACAGTTGAATGGGTTAGAGCCATCGTAAATGCACGCTCCAGAAGGATAAGTCACTGTCGGACTCGACCCAAGGAACCCCGCATAGCCGAGACATGTCGGATCCGCAGCGGCACCGGAACAGTTCACCAAAAGTGGGAAGGCGTTCACACAACTCCCCCCCGGGCAATTCATCACGCTCCAGTTAGTCGAATTTCTCGAAGTCATTACATTTTGATAGAACTCAAAAGTATTACTGTCCCAACACCCAAATGACGACGTCCCTTCCTTCGCCGCGGCTGTACAGTTCAGATCCGAGTCCAAACCTGAATCGTTATCGGCAAAGACGTTATTGAACATCTGGTTGCCAATGGAGAACTGCCATCCGTTGTCCGCCTGCAGAGCGAAGACGTTCGGGGAGAGCACAGTGTTGTTCTGAAATGTGATGAACTTTGGGAACCCAGCTCCATTATTAAGAATGCAATTCGCACTGCTCGCCGACGGCTGGGTTGTCACCTGATACGTCACCGTCAGCCCAGTCGGAACCGTGCCGCTTATGGCGTATGTAATCCCGCTGCCGAAAGCGCTCACCGCATAACCGTTCGCGGTGCAGGTCGTGTCGCCGTTCCCGACATTTGCCATGTAGACTGCATCTCCCACCGAAACGTCAGTCATCTTGAAGCCCAGCGAGGCATACGTCACATCCCCGGAATCGAGCAGCGCCGTGCAAGTTGGTGAGCCGCTGTTGCTGCAGAGCACCGCCGTACCAGGATTGTTCGTCAAATCGGTATAGGTGATGCCGTTGCCGCCCGTGCCATCTGACGCCCAGTTACCGCTGGTCGCAGTCATGGCAAATGACCCGTTCCAGCCAGGATGATTCGCGATGACTACCGGGCAGGTTGTCCATGAGTTCCCGTTCGCAATACACGTTCCAGTTGCGCTGGTCGCGAGCATCGGATCCATGCGTTCGCCATTGCCGAATGACCCCGGCCCATAGGCAATCGACACGATAGAATTTCCGCTCGTCAGTGTGCTGGAAATCTCACTGATTTTGGCCGTGATGTCCTGCTGGTAGGGTGAGCACGACGCGGTAACTGTATAAGGACCGGACCCCGTATAGGCCATCGCGCAAGGATAGTTAACCGACCCAAGCCCCCACACCCACTGATCGTTAGGATTGCCAGTCTGATTGGTGTCGTTCACGTTAGTCATCAAATTGTTGATGTAGTCGTTATTCTCGGAAGGCAGACTGAGTCCACCGCCATCACCGATTTTGCCCGAGCGGCTCCCGCTGGTGAACGGTTCCGGGCAGTTACGTACCCAGTTATTCGAGAAACGAATGTTATCGATGGCAGTCTTAGGAAGGCCGGTCGTAGGATCAAAGATGCCACATGCCGAACCGCCAGAGCAGGATCTAGGACCAACGACGATACACCACCCGGTTTGCCCGTCAGCCCAGGAATTCTCGATCACGTTGCCGTCGAGTAGAACTCGATGACCTAATTTCAGCTCTACCGAGTTCTTCACCGCCCAACTAAACGGGCACGTGTTATGCGATGCCTGGCTATCTGCAGATCCGCATCCCCACGGTGGCGAAGGACTGGACCCCGCTGACCCCGTTAGCTGCCGGTAGTTCAGGTCGCGCCCAAAGTAATTTCGCCGAACTTCCTGATCCGCGGTCGGCCCGCCTTGGGTATCAACCGGCGCCCCGCCGTTAAACCAAGTGGCTGAGCCGCCTTCTTCCCAGTTATTCACATCCTTATACGGACCATTACTAAATCCCTGCTGAGAGGCATGCGACTCGCTTCCCCACCAGTGAATCTTTTCGATATAGCCGTTCTCGCGCCAGCAAGAATCACAGTCGAACAGAACCCCCCACACCACGTCGTCACCGCAGCCGTTAGCATACTGTGCCGGGGGATTCGATTGCGTATACCCAGTCGCAGTACTGACGGTAACCGTGCCGACGATCGAAAGCGTTGTATTCGACAATCCCGTCAGCACGCCCTGTGTCAGCGCGGTGTTCGCGATCGTATAGTTAGTACCCCCGATATTGATCGCCGATCCAGGCGTAAACGTCATCCCGAAGTACGACCCGCTCACGTAAGTGACGGTACTGTTAACTCCGCCGCCGTCAGGAGCAACTGTGAGGGCCCCACTATTCGTCCAAACGGAACACGCGCCCGAAGGCTGGCCTGGATCGCCAGGATCCCAGCCGTGAACGTAGTAACGATCGAGCCCGAGGTGGGTGGCGACAATGCAAGGTGTGGAAACCGAGCATGGCGCTGCGTTCGTAATGTTCGGAATGGCCCTGAAGAGATACGGCGCGTGGACGTTGCTCGCGCTCTGGTCGGCTCCCGGAGCCATTGTGATCTCGACATCTCTCAAGACCACGTGGTTAGCCCAATTCGTGGGAGTCGCTAAGTCGCCGCCGGCATACACGCCATTTCGTCCTGCGGCCGAAAGCGGCCCGTCAAGTTGCACTTTCCACATGCTCGCTTTGTCGTTGGGAGAAGAACATCCTGGATTGCGCGCTCCTCCAAATCCTGGTAGCCCGCGTCCGCATGCCATCACTCCTGCCGTCAAAGGCGTCGTGGAATCGATTACCAGGCACTTAGTCGGCTCGGTAACTCCGCCATTTACTTTGCCGGGCAGACTGACGAGTGCATTGTTACCGTCAAACGTCGATCCATGAAGAACGGTACCCGTGCTTTGTGCAGGAACTTGAATCAACCACCATTTGTCGGCGAAGTGCGGGGTCTGGGAAGCATTATCGGCGTTGTCACGCCAGTTGTTCATCGCGTCTTCGAGGCCTGAAGGCGTCAAAGCGTAAGGTGATCCAACGGGTCCGCCGATATTGTTAGGGCCGATGTTGTTGGTCGTGCCGAGAACCACGGTCGTGTCATAAACGCCGCCCGGCGGATTGCAAACCGTGTTGTCGACCCAATTGAGTGGCAGCGCCGCATAAAATGCAGGTGCCCCAAGGGGCACTCCAAGAATCGCCGATCCCGAATACCACCCGCTTCCTGCATAGCCCGTTTGTCCGAGAGCTGGCAAGCCAAGAACCAAGCAAAGAATTGGGACTGCCAAGAACATCCTCATCGCTTTTGTGCTCCCTGAGAATCTGCATAACCGCTCATTCTTGCGCGCGAACTCTTCCCACTGGATCGGCGCCAAGTTTCGCGCGCCAGACCCGAAGTCATTCCCGCCTTCGCTATAATGTTTGTTTGCGCTAATCTGCCGACTTGCGCACCGCTTTATGGAAAGGGAACTATGCCGACCGATGTAGTCATGCCCCAGATGGGCGAATCGATCTTTGAAGGGACCATCACCAAGTGGCTCAAAAAGCCCGGTGAAAAGGTCCAACGCGACGAACCTCTATTCGAAATTTCTACCGACAAGGTCGACGCCGAAATCCCCGCTCCCGCCAGCGGCATCCTTCAAGAAATCAAAATCTCCGAGGGCAACACAGTTCAGGTGAATACCGTCGTTGGCGTAATTGGAGAGGGAAACGGCGCGTCCGCTCCGCCTCCCGCCACCAAAGCGGCCGCACCGGCGCCGGCGGCGCTTCCGCCATCCATCGCAAAGAAGGACACTCCGCCCGCCGCTCCCGCCGCCGCAACCACGCCTGACGACGATGATGATTCCGACGTCCGTTCGTCCCCGCTAGTCCGCAAACTCGCCCGCGAGCAGAACGTAGATCTCGCCAAAGTCAGCGGCACCGGCACCGGCGGCCGTGTCTCTAAGCAGGACGTCCTGGATTTTGTCGAGCGCCGCGCGGCCGCACCCGTCGCGCCTTCAGCGCCCGCGCCGCGTCCAGCTCCCACTCCGCCGCCCGCCGCGATTCCCGGCGACCTCGTCCCCATGTCGAACATGCGCAAGATCATCGCGCAACGCATGATCGAATCGCGCCGCACCAGCGCTCACGTCCACTGCATGTTCGAAGTGGACATGACCCGCATCGTCAACCTGCGTAACAAGCTGAAGAACGGATTCGAGCAACGCCACGGCGCTCGCCTCACTTTCATGCCATTCTTCGTGCGCGCCGCCATCATCGCCTTGCAGCAATATCCCATCGTCAACAGTTCGATGGAAGGCGACAGCATCCGCTACCACAAGCACGTCAATGCCGGCATCGCCGTCGCACTCGACTGGGGACTCATCGTCCCCGTCCTAAAAAGCGCCGACGAACTCAACTTCCTCGGACTCCAGCGCGGAATCACCGATCTCGGCGAGCGTTCGCGCACCAAGAAACTAATGCCCGCCGACATCGAAGGGTCAACCTTCACCATCACCAACCCCGGTCAATTCGGCGCAGTCTTCGGCTTGCCCATCATCAACCAACCGAACGCGGCCATCATGGGCGTCGGAGGCATCACCAAGCAGCCTCTCGTAATCACCGACAAAGATGGCGCAGATTCCATCGCCATCCGCTCGGTAGTTCACTTGACGCTCGGCTACGACCATCGCATCATCGACGGCGCAGTAGCTGACCAATTCATGCTCGTAGTAAAGAAGTCCCTGGAAAACTGGACCGAAGAAGTTGGTTAGTTATCTGCTGGTGTGGTCACGGGGCTATGCCCCGTCCACCAGATTCGTGCGCGCGCAACCGATCGTGCGCATCCTCAAACTAACGGCGTCTCCCCCAACAGCATCGGACCATCCTCCGACCGCTCGATGAAATACCGCGCCACATCGTCGCGCAGCCCCGGTTTATTCCCCGTCCATCGCCACAGTCCCTGATAATCCCGCGCGATATCCGCCGACGGATCAAAATCCCACTTCTGCAGCAACGCCCACCGCTCTCCATACGCTCGAAGCGTCTTGCTGCCATGAAATGCATGTGTCGCAAAATTATCAATGCATCCCATCGGCGACCGCCCTTCCACGCGATTTAATTTCGCCGCCCGCGCCTGCCAATGGAGAACAGCCTCCACATATCGCCCCGTGCATCGTTTCATTTCCGCCGCCACATTAGTGGCCTGCACCAGCCCAAACGCCTGATGCCAATCGGCGCTGCCCAAAACGCAAGTGTCCAACATTCCGCCCACGGTATCGAACGCGTCCCGCCGCCACGACCACGCGCCTCCAGTCGCCCCAGGCGCATGCCCGAAAGGAAACACTTCCGACCGCGGCATCGCAGCATAGTAAGTATCCGCCCCTCCCCGCCGCGCCTGGCGCGATTTCAGAAACTCCGCTTGGTGCAAGTAATTCCACGCAAAGCTGGCGCTCATCCGATACGGACGATGCCCGAGATGACTAGTCGCCGTCTCTCCCGTCAAATCGGCATAAGTACTAAATAGCTGCACAAAACTGTGATGCTGCAGCATGTGGATCGCTTCCAGCGCCCAGTCATGCCGCGTGAAGTGAAAGTCGCCATCCACATATCCGCCATATTCCCAGTCCGCCGGAAACCGCCTCACCCCTTCGTTGATCGCGCACTCCTTGATCCAAAGGCTCGAGTCCGTCCGCAATTGCAAATCCAGCGGATTCTCCGCCCGCGTCACTTCATGCGGGCGGTCTCCGAACGCTACCTCCACTACATGCAACACCACATTCGGACTCGACTCCATGTGCAGCCGAAAATCATGAAAAGCTTCCCGTCTGCGTTGCCAGCGATACGGATTCGAATACACAGAAACGATATGCAGCTTCTTCGTCTCCGAGTACTCGACAAACTCGCGATGAACATTCGGATGCTTAAAAGTCAAAACAATCTCCTCGCTCCATTCGCCGTAATCGATTCAGTCCATGTGGTGACGGGCCTCTGGCCCGTCCAAGCCAACCGCATATCTCACAACGGATAATCAACATGCAGCGCCGCAGAATACCTAGAATATTTCGGCGGCCCACTCCCGTCATAGCTCCTCAAGAAATAGGTCTGCGCCCGCGCATAGCGCGTAACCGTAAAACTGCTGCTCGTGAAGCGTCCCACCAGATTGCGGTTGTCAGCCACTCCCCAACCCTGGTCCGAGTAGCGCACTTCAATCCCGCCGCCCGCCACCGGAGTAAATCCCACATCGATCGTTACCGTCGTCGAAGTGACATTCGTGATCTCCGCGCCCGTAAGATCGGCAATGTAAACCTTCCCCACTTGAGTCACATCGACTGGCGTCAATACCTGTGTCTGCTTAACTAACGCCGTCACAAAAGCGAAATCCAGCGACGGATCCCCCGCATCGACAAAGCGCAAAGCATACCGGCTGTTTTCGGAGCCTATATCCACGGCAACATCCACTTCTCGCACAATCGCCGCGAACGTCGCCACTCGCGACGGGACACTCACCGCCAACCCATCTCCCGGAAAAATGTCTGACGCACCGCCCGGCAGCGACCCGCTCCACGCCTGATACGCGCCGCTCCATCCCTGCCCAGCGTCATCCAGCAGAGCGAGCGCCGCCGTTTCACAATCCGCATCGGTCCGTGGAATCGGCAGCCCAATCTCCCGCACGCTCCCCCGCACTCCGTCGTCGCCGCCACTCTGGTTCGCCGCAATGCTCGCTGAATTAATCACTCGCGCCGTCGCGTGGCCTTGCCCGCGATAGCTGACTTCGATCAGCTCATTCGCCGCCGGTATGTACTCCGGATAAAACTGCAACGCTGGCTCACTCGAAACCTGGCATTGAGCCCCTTCCAATAGCGAGCCCGCCAAAACGGTCACCGTGTTTTCTCCCGGCAATGTACTGCGCACCAGAGCATCCACCGGCAGCCAGAGATATGTGAACGCCACCGAACACCGCAGGTTGCCCGCGTTGATCAACGCGTAGTGACAAAATCCCGGGGCATTCGATATAAGGCCGTCATACAAAACCGTAGCCGGCGCAATCTGTGTCGCGGGATTCGTAGGGTCGATGTCCTGCACTTCCAATACGACCCGCACATCGCAGCTGACCGCGCCCCCGCCGCGCGCTGACCCTGAGGGATGCAACGAAGAATGAAAAACCTGCTGCACTCGGTAAACTTCCGTTGGATACAGCAACGTCGTAAATACGTAATGATGTCCCGCTTGGGTGGCAATCGTCGCGCCCGTTACCGATCCCTCCACCAGCGCCTGGATGTTGCTGTTAGCCCCCAGCGGCGTGATTCGAAAGCCCGCCGCGCAACCGGCGATCGAAACCGCTCCAGCATAAAGTCCGCCAATCACACCGTTCGATGCGGCACTGAACACCACGTCCCCATGCTCCAGCACCGTCGCCCCGCCGAGCTCGAACTGCTCGATGAAGCTAAGCAGCGTCTGTCCGTCGACTCCCGTTCCTCCCGCAACTACCAACTCTCCGTTGCTGACCGAAATCACACCCAGCGGATCGGTCACCGTCCAATGCGTTGGATCCAGCTCAACGTATGTCTCATCCAGAATCACACGGTTATAAAGTGCAACCTGGCTGCTACGCGAGAATGGTTTCTGCGACATGTAGAACCGGCTGGTGAATCCGTCGCCGACAAAATAATCCTTCACATGGGCGCTCGGCTCCAGCGGCCCCAGAATCGTCAGATCATTTACCAGCCTGTTCACACTCGCCAGTTGCAGATCCGCAGGAGAAAACTTAGCGTCTCCCTCCGCCAGCCCATAAATATTTGTCCCCAGCGGCGCGAAAAATAATTTGCCGGCATTATCTCGATAACCACAGCGCGCCGAGAGCGCAATCTCTGCCGCCGATGCAGTCCACTTTTTCGCCGGATCCACGCTGTAATAAGGAATAGGATCGCCCGCCTCAACGCCGCTCACATCAAACCATCCTGGCAGAGCATCCGTAGTCAACTGTTCGAAAGCGCTGCCCGCGCTTCGGTCCACAAACGGAGCATGCGGAGGCGGCGCTTTCCGGTCCATCAGCATCACATCGCTGAGTGCATCGACCTCGTACCGGTAGGCCAACCCACGATCCGCCCACCCCTGATACACATACGTCGGAGTCTGAACGACATATCCCGTAAATAAATCGTTGCCGTTATCCAGCGTCAGCACAACCCGGCCGCCAATCGCCGGAACCGCCAAGCCTCCCGGTGCACCAACCAGCCCAAACTTGAATTCGCCCGGAAGGTTCAACTTGCGCGCCAGCGTCGGACCTTTGCTCGAGTCAACGAATGCCGTGTAATCCAGCGCGCCAAGCCCGTCGAGATTATCAATCGTTAATTTCATGATTAATAAACCGCCGCCGCGCTGTCCGGGAAATAACTGCGATAACAAAGCACCGTCGCTCCATCGTTGCCATCCACCGTCGGCAGCGCCGTAAACGAAGCCTGCAACGCCAACTCGCCGATCGGCTTCTGAATCTCAACCAAACTTTCGCGCTCCCACTCTGCCTTCACTGTGCACGGACTCAATATCGGGTAAAAGAAACAGACACGTCCTCCCGATTCATCCTCTGCGATGAACAATCCCGACCACTGCTGCAGAAACGCTCCCCCCTCGCGGTCCACAAAAGCCATCACCTGCTGCACCGATGCTTCGCTAGCCGGCACGCCTCCCGGCAACGCCTGTGTCAGCACCAGCGAAGTCGCGGTCACAAGCGCCACCCGCCCCACGTTGAACGTCACCCGTCTCACGTAGTTCGCATCCTGCCGCACGTCTGCCGGATTCTTCACATACGCCGCCGCAATCCCCGTGCCCACATATCCCACTTGCTGCGCGTAATCGACATCGCACGCCACCAGATCCCCCACCTGAAATCCAGAAACGACGCCCACTCCCAAAATCAATTCCTCCGCCGTCGATCCCGGTAACAACGGCACCGCCGTCAGCGGAATTCCGCCCGACCCGGCTCGCGACGCGCTCGGATCTGTGGCCAGCACATTCATGTGCTCCGCGCCCCCCGAGAGGGCCATCTGCAACTTTCCCCAGTCGCGAAACTCGAAATCCACTCGCGCCCCCAAAGCATGCCGCGCTTGTCCCGACACCGCTCCTGCAACCCCGCCCGTCAACCCTTCAATCTGCGAGGTGCTGGTGCGCTGAAAATTTTCAATCCATCCCAAATCAATCCACGGAGCCGAGGGCGCGTCCAACTCAAAGCCGTTATCCTTCGACGGATCAAACACCGCCATCGGCCCGTTCACTCTGTCCACCGGAGCGAAGTAAGCCCGCGTCTGCCGTGAGATCGGCCTCAACCCCGCCCGCGTCACGCCACCACCTCCGGCAGAAAGAAATAAATTCGCACTTGCGCATATCGATCCACACGCGCCACGCCCGCACTCCACTGTTGTTTCTCGATCGCCACATCTCCCGCCGCATTCCCCATCACCGGAGTCGTCCAGAAAATTCCCGAGCCCAAATCGACGCTCGGATTCTGGCTGTAATCCAGCATTTCCGTATGCGGTGGATCGCACATTCCCAGTAACTCGACATCCATCTCCGCCAGCACGCGCCCGCGATCCACCCCCGTCCCGCCACTACCTTCGCTGGCATACCAGATATGGCAATCCAGGCCGAGCATCGGCCGCGTGCTCTCCGCGATCAGGATGTCGCCAAAGTCCAGATAAAAAGCTTCCGCCTGCGCTTCCACGAATCGCGGCTCGAGATTCTCGCGGACCACAATCGCCGGCACCGTTACTCCATCGATCACCATAGTTCGCGTCGGATTCAACCCCGCCAGCCGCGTACGAAGCGCCATATAAAAACTATCTTTGGCCGCCTGCATGAGTTCTCCTCTAAACGTGGAAGTGAGTAAATTGCTGACGAGCGACGACGAGGGCCAACAGCTAAGGTTTTGGTGTACCTGACGGCTGATGGCTGAAAGCCGAAAGCTGCCCTAAGGTTTTGGTCTACCTGATAGCTGATGGCTGATGGCTGACAGCTGAACTAAGCCACCGCCGCCACCCGATACAAATAAGCCACTCCACCAACTCGCTCAACCACAAATCCCTCGATATGAAACATCTCGCCGCAATACAACAATCCCAGTGCCGTCTCGAACAACACTCCCCCCGAGGCCACATTCCGCTGACTCACTTGTGCCGCCAAAGCTCCCTGTCCCGCCAGCAGCTCAATTCGCCGCCGCGGACCAGCAGTCTCCGATGTCAGCTCAACCACAATCACTGGCCCGATCGACGCTTGCACCACGCCCGGATCCACCAGACCCAGTTCCGACTCGCCGTCGCCCGGCAATCCCGCTGCCGCAAACAGCAGAATCACATCGATGCCACCCAAAGTCTGCAACATCGCATCTGCCGCTCGCGCCGCCGCTACTCCAGAAATTCCACTCATTGTCAGCCCACTTTCTGCGCCACATACGGCGCCAATAGCGACTGCACCGTTGCATCCAGGAGAGAATCCGAGAAGTACATCAACTGCATTCTGTCGGGGAGCACATTTCTCTTCACGTTCAGTGCCGGAGTCGCCTGCGCGTTCTTCACTAACTGCGCACAAGCCACTTTCACCACGTCGGGGAATGGATCCAGACCCGCCGTATATACGAATTCCAATTCAGTGAACGTCCACCCAAACACATTCACCGGTAGCGTCACTTCGCCCGTCTCAGAAAAAAAATCCAGAGTTGTAACGTCCAGCGATACCCAGGTTCCCGGAATTCCGAAAACGAACGCCGCATCCCACGCCAGTCCCTCATACTCCAGCTCGCCACGCCGTGGCGTCGCATACCGCGCCTGCGCCGACACGATCGGTGATGTTGCCGGCGCCACGGGATTCAACGGCAGATACGTAAGCCGCACCGGCCTTTTTCCGCTTTCCGTTCGTATCCGCTCCGTGTACTGATTCACCGCCAGCGTCACTCTGTGGCAATGGGCGTCGATCATCGCCGATGCCGCCGTCACCCACGCCAGGCCAGTCGTCGCGTCCAGCCCATAAAGCTCGTACTCCGATGGTTGCAAGTAATTCATGATGGCTTTCGCGTCCTCAGAACCACATGTTAAAAGCCCCACTCACCGCGCCTTACTCACGATGAGTGGGGATATCCAGCTATCGTATCGGCTATCGGTTCACTTTGACTTCGTAATGCGCATAGTTCGCGCCCTTCACCACGATGGCGCCAAACTTCACGACAACGCTTTGCGTCATCAGCGTGCTCGGCAATCCCAGCGCGAATATGCGGGGATTCGGATCGGTCAACCAGTGGTACTCGATCAGGTCTTCCGTCACGATGTACGCCGGCAAAACGGCCGAGCCGCTTCCCGGAATACCCGTGTAAGGAACGGCCCACTCCGGGATCAGCGGCAAATCGCCGGCTTGTGTGCTCAAAGCTTTCACCGTGAGCCCGCCCGTGATCTGGACAGTCGAAAGCACGACGTTGAACTCCGCCTTCATTTCGCGATCGATCAGGTCCAGCAGTACCGGGTTCGCATAGATCGCAGTAGGCCGCACATCGAACGACGAACTCGACACCATCTGTGCGATGGTGCTCTTCAGCCCGTCCACGATGCTCGACGTGGTCGAGATGGTGGTGCTGTTGCCGCCCGCTTCGATCTGTCCAATCGCGCCGAAGTATTGCGGCGTCGTCGGAGTGCTCAACGAGGTGTCGTTTCCGTTCCACAGCGCCACATCATGCGTCCGCAGCACGCCTTCCACCGAATCGGTCAGATCCTTCGCCTGCAAATAAGCGAATTGGCTCTGCTGCGTTCCGACCTCGATGTCGAACAGGTTGTAGTTGATCTGCGACACCAGCGCCTTCAGCGGAACACTACGCTCCACCCGCGTCGGCACCTGCAGCGTCGGCAGAATATTGCGCGGATCGACGAACGCCTGCGCCGCGGTTGGCGATGGAATCGCCGTCTCCTCAAAAAACCGCGATGGATGTCCGGTCGCCGGAACTTGCTTCACCCGTTGTCCAAAAACTCCGCGCCGCCGCACAATGTCGGTTATCTCTGTCTGATAACGCTCAATTTCGATCGCGCCCGGCCCGATATAGTCCGCTGCCGCATGCAAATCCAGAAAATTCGCCTTCATGTATTCTCCTCACTCGAGTTGTATTGCCGGGCGCCAGCCCATCGCCTCACCCCGCGATAAGCGGACGTCTCCCCCAAAAAGAAAGGCGCGATCCATTCGCGCCTAAACACCGTCACACATCACCAAACGCGCTTCCGGACTAGTCGATCATCCCCGCGCGCGCCAGCTCCGACTTCACCGCCACTCGCTGCTCCACGCTGAGCGCTGCCAGCGTCTTGTTCAGCACCGCCGGATCCAGTCGTTCGCTATCAATCTCGTTCTTGCCGATCAACGCCGAGACCACTGGAGACAGCGTCTTCCGCACCATCCGTGACGCTTGCGCTTTCAGATCCGCATTCGATTTCTCGAGCTGCACCACCCGCTCCCGCAACTCGCTTCCAGCGTCCTTCGTCTGGCGCTCGCTGCTTTGTGTGACGCTCTCCTCGACCGCGGCCACAATCCGCTCGACCTTCGCGTTCAGCATCTCCTGCTGCGCATCCAGTTTTCCCAGGACGCGGTCCAGAGTCTCGGTAGCCGACGCCAACCGCTCCGCCACCGCCATCATCTGCTGCACCATCTCTTCGTTCATCGATTCATTCCTCCGTAGTCTGTATTTTTTCTAGGTCTTGCCTACCCCAGCTCAATCCAAGTCGAAAAGTACGCCGCCTTATCCCGCCGAAGAATCGCCGCTCCCGTGAAAGTCACGCGGTTCAGTACCCACACACTGGCCGTGATGTCCTCCACCAGCGCGTCCGTAATCTCGTACGACATTCCCAGTCCCGCTCGGCTGCTACGAGTCTGTCTCTCAATCGTCTCCGCACTCGCCAAGACCGCTTCTCCCATTTTTCGCGGACGCCCAATCTCCTTCACCACCTCCGGAAAATCCCGCGCATATAAAAACCCGCCGACCTCGATCACGCGCCCCACAATATCCGCGCGAGTAATCACTCCAATCTTGCGCCGCGCGTCATGTCGATCCAGCGCCGGAGAATAGTCCAAGCCCATCCCCATCAACGAAGGAATCGCCGCTTCCGCCGCCCGTTTCGTCAGCATCACGCGGTGTCCCCGAGCCCCCGACGGCGACTTATCCGACGCAACATCGACCAGCGTCAATACTCCGCGGAAACTCGTCCGGTTCGGATGCCCATGCACCGTAGGCATCGCAATCGCCATCGACTCCACTGACAATCCCATCGTTATCTCCTCGAGATTTTTCCCCGGACTAACCCGGCGCTGACTTGCGATAACAACTAACTCTTAAAGAATCTCCGCCAACCCGCGCGCCCGCCGCACCTCATTCACCGTGACCACCCCATTGCGCAACAGAATCTCGTCAATCTGCGCCTGCTCCATCTCATCGGACGCATCGACATCCGTGAATACAAACTCCAGGTCCGTCCAGCCCAGCCGCTTCGCAATCGCATCCCGCGTCAAATACTCCGCCACCAGCCGAGCCGTCGGAACAATCGCCGACCGGAACGCCATTTCGCTCATCTCCGCCGCCGTCGACCGGTTCACGTCCTGCTCCAACCCCAGAAACTGCGCCGGCAGATCGAACGCATCCGCAATGATCCGCATCAGAAATTCCTGCCACGTCAGCCGCAGATCCGCATCCGTTCCCGCCCCAAAGCGCAATACTTCCGGCTTCGACTCCGCCGAAATAATCGGCACGCGCCCCGTGCCCTCAATCTCGTCCTGCCACCACCGGATCAACCGCTCATGATGCGCCGGCGTTATATCCTGCAACCACAGCGCATACTGCACCACCGAATTTGAAGCCAGCCGCCCCGCATATCGGTGCGCGCTCAGAAATGCATTGATCGTTTCGAACGCCACTTCCACTCGCCCCAGGCCAAACGGAGTATGCGTCCGCGGATTCAGCCGGATGTAACTCAGTTCGTTATCGTTCAGCACGATTTGCCCATTCGCACCATTCAGCCCCGTGACCTGCACGTATCGCGGCGAATCCGGACGCCCATCCCAGTCCGTCATGATCCGTATCGTCGCTCCATCCACCGGCCACATCGTCAGTGGTAGTTGAGTATTGTGGACACCCTCACCCGCCAACTCCCACCCGTCGGCAAGGTCCAACTCAATCGCGCCAAATCCCCCAACGATTACATCTTCGACAACCTGCTCGATCAGCGAACGAAACGAATCATCTGGATTCGGTGCCTCGAAGTTTTCCGTCAGCACCTCGATCCGCCGCGCACCATCGGGCATCTGTTCCAGCACTCGCCCCCGCCGCGGCTGAATGCGCCATCGCATTCCCACAATCCGGTCCTTAATCATGTTGATCGCTCGCCGCGCCACCGGCGTCTCCGCAAACCGCCGCAGATTCACCGGCGTCGGTTTCGGAATCAGATTGTGTCCCGCCGCCTTCCGCGACCCGCCCCCCGCCACGCCCATCGCAAAGTTCGGAGAAGAAAACGGGGCCAGGTTCGACCCCGCTCCCGCCGTTCGCCGCCCGGCAAAAAAATTCGCAGAAAGCATTCGCTTCAAAGACACCTCTCCCACCCGGCGCATAGCGCCGCGCACTCTCTCTCGAACGTTCATTGCTCTCCCCGTCCTAGTGCCCTGAGCACTCCTTAAAGTCCAAACCCGTCATCCGAGCACTCGTCATCCACCCAAAAAAATCTGTCATCCTGAGCGAAGCAACAACTTCGCGGAAACGCGAAGTGATTGCGCAGTCGAAGGACCCTGCGTCTCTCTCACCCCTGTTCAGAACCACGCCACCGCAACCGAAGCGCCGCACCACTCCAGAGCCCCCTCCACTCCACCAAAACCCTGTCATCCTGAGCGAAGCAACAACTTCGCGGAGACGCGAAGTAATTGCGGAGTCGAAGGACCCCTACCCATCCCTACTCAAACCCCAAACAAAAACGGCACAGCTCTTAGCTGTGCCGCCACCGCTCAAAAAGTTACCTCAGCAAAACCTCACACCTGCAACTCCCGTCGTACCTCGTCCGCAACTGCCGCCATATCCCCCACGGCCCGCACCCTCACCGCACTCTGCTCCATCATCCCAATCGCAAACCGCACTCTCTCGTCCTGCATCCCCTGATCCACCACCGCCGTCATCGACGCCTGCAACTGCTCCCGCTCCATCCCCGCCTCGACCCGCGAATACCGGTAAGCCAGCGCCAGCGCCTGGTCCGCATTCACCGCCACCGACACTGCATGGAACATCTTCACCGCACTCCCCACCCGATATCCAAAATCGATTCGAAACGGATCGCCCGCCCCCGTATACCGCACCACGTCCAGGTCTCGCTGCATTAGCTCCAGCACGCCAGCGTCAGCGAACGCCTCGCTCATGACGTTCACAATCGCCCCTCGCCCCGTTCGCTGCGAAACTCGTTCTCCCCGCTGCAGCGGAACCAAATAGATCGAGCTAAGCACATCCATTTCTTTCGCCGGATCCTCCGTCAACACCGCTTTCCCCGGAGCCACATCCAGCATCGCCCCAAATCTTTCATTCACCAGCTCCAGCAAATCTTCGCGCCGCCGCAACCCGCCGATCTTTCCGCGGATCTCATTTTCCACCAACCCAAACCACTCCAACTCCACCTCCGGAGCCACGCATTGCAGCATCCGCCAGTCGCGAGTAAAACGGAATTCGCCAAATCCCCCATCGCTCTCCAGCAACAACAGTCCTACCGTAACGAAATCATCCCGCAAAGCGTGCGGCAGAAATCGCAACAAATAAAGTTCGAGTTGTCGCTTGGACGCCATTAAATCTCAGGAAATACCCGTCATCTCGCTCCACTTCCAGCAAACAGAAGACTTTCCTTCGTCTCCCTTGGTTCCCTTGGTGGTCAACGCCCTAAGCCTCCGCAGTCCACTCCGGAAACGGTCTCCGCGGCGACCCCCGAAACGCCAGAATCAACTCCCGCACCATCGTCTTCCTCTCAATCAGCCGCTGCACCAAAGCCTCGAGTTCGTCCCACGAACCGCCATACCAAGCTGGAGGAATCTCCCCCGCCACCATCCAGATCGCGTCCTCATCCAGCTTCTCGATCCTCGACAACCACGGCTCAAACGACTCCCATCCATTCACCCGCGCATAAACTTCATTCCGCGGATAAACCCCCCGCAGCGGAAAATCCGGAAACGTCCACTCCCCCGCATTGAAGCAATACCCCTGATCAATGAACGTCGCCGAATACTTCTTCTCCCGCATCTTTCGCCAGAACGCCGCCTGTCGCCCATCCGCATTGCAAGTCCACTTGTCCAGCGCCAGAATTCCAGCAAACGTTCCCAGATTCCGCACCCGATCCAACATCTCCGGAGGCAAATAATCAAACACCTGCCCTTCCACCGGACTCACCACAAATCGCGACCCAAACTGCAACCCCGCCTCCACCTGGATCGCCTGATTCCCCAGCACAATCGTCAATTCCGCCGTATGCTCCACCAACCACGCCGGAACCTCCACCACCTCCGCCGCCGGCACCGGCAGTCCCACTCGCTCCGCCAGCCGCGTTGCCAGAAACTCATTCGCCAGCACTCGCTCATGCTGCGGATTATTCCGAAACTTCACCACGTAATAATGCCCGTCGTCGCAGCGCATCAAATGTCCCTGCGCCCCGCCCCGCATCCTTTTCACGTGTTGAACCGCTTGAGTAGGCATGTGTGGTGACGGGGCTCTGCCCCGTGCACTCCCGGCTACGAAACCACCCCCACACTCTACCCGCTGCCAATCTCCCTGCCTGTGACGGCCCGCACACCAATAATGTTCAGTTTCCCGCGCGCGCAAGCACAGCCCGCCGCTTAGCCATCCCTCCCGCTTCCGTCATCCGCACCCCCAACGCAATCGCCATCGCCAGTACGCAATCGTCATGCGCTCCCCCCGCCGCTTTCGGACAGCCATCCGGATAGTTCACAAACGTCCTGCACTCATTCAGCAATCGCAGACTTCGAAACAGCCCCGGCTGCGCGATCAGCGCCGCCCCCAAATTCTCAACCATCGACGGACGGCTCACCGCTGAAGTCCACCAGCCATCCTGCTCGCCACTTTGGTACACCCGCGGATACTCGAGTATTCGCAGGCAAGCCAGCACCGCGAAACCGTGATTGTTCCGCTCCACTGCCAGCAGCGCGTCGTTGTATTCTCTGCCCAGCGCCGCCACTTTTTTCGCCAGTTCTCTCGGACGCCAGTGCCCATGCATCTCAGCGCACTGTGTTCCCAGATCCCGGTCAATCACCTCCGCGCACGAATAATCTCCATCCGTCCCGCCACCCGCCGGGTCAACCCCAATCACATAATCCCGGTCCGGTTGCGGCGGTAGCCAGATCATCACTCGCTCGTTGTCCCGAGTCGCTAATGGCTCGCTAGCGCCACGCATCGCCTCATCCAGTGATCCCAGGTCGAAAGCACATTCTCCCGAAGCCAGAAAGCACGTCACCGAATCCTCGGCAAACTCCTGCACCGCGCGTCGCCGCAACGATGCCCACTGTTTCCGCCGCCACGCCACCTGCCCCATCGTCAACCGGTGCTTTGCAACCAGTTCCTCTTCCTCCTCCGTCAGCGGCAACAAATCCGGGCCCGGCTCCAGCACGTAAGCCGAATCAAACCACCACGGAAAAAAGTGCCGTACATATCCCGTCTCCTCCGCTCGCTGCCATTCATCGTAAAAAAGTCCCCCCGCTCCATTCGGAGTCGACTCCAGCACGATATCCCCATCCGGAACCACCGCCGCCCGCAGCGACGCCAGCGCCTCATCCCCTCTTCTTCCCCAGCGCGCCACCTCCGAACAATGCAGATTCTGTATCGTTCGCCCCCGTCCCGCATTCTCTTCCGCCGAAGCCAGGCAGTACTCGCTGTCAATTTGCGGAAAAACCAACTGTCGCGCATTCCGATGTGAGGTTCGCAGGTGACCTTTTCTCAGGCCATCCGGCAGGTTTTCCCAGAATCGCCGCACGATCCGGAAAATATCCTCCGCCGATTCCCGGTCCTGCGTAACCTGCATGCTCAGCGTTCCCGGCTGCGTAATCGTCTGCGCGAAAAACCTCGCCGCAATGTAAGTCGTGATCCCAACCTGTCGCGCCTTAAGCACAATGTTCTGCTTGCCGCACTTGTACGAATATTCTTCCTGCGTTCGATTGAGCCGGAACGGCGCGCGATTTGAGGTCTTGGTTCGGATCTTCAAATGATCCTGAATAAAGCCGTCCCGCTCAGTAAGTTGCCTGCCAAGCTCCACCTTTACGCGGATCTTGTCCAGGTTTTTCCCCAAAGACTCCAGATACTCAGAAGTGATCGGCGGGGCCACTAAACGCCCCTCCAAAACACCAGGTCCGCACCCTCAGCGGAACCAATCGCCCTTTTTTCGGACCCCGAAACTCCTCGCTCAATGCGTTGCGCTGAAACCCTCCGGGACATACACATAAGCCCCGATCTCCCACCCGGTCCCAAACAAATTCTGATTGATCCCCAGCAAGTCATACTGATATTCCGCCCCCAGATTCGCACCCGTATCTCTTACTGGCGAATTGACCGTCGGCCGAAAATCTGCCGCTGCCCCGCTTCCCGCACAAACGTAGTAACTCCCCGCTACATATCCCACAGGCACTGCATCATTCGCCTGACACCCCAACAGCAGATTCACCATCTGCGTGTTCGACTCCAGCGTCGCCCCTCCCTGCACTAGCGCATCCATAAAGTTCGCCACTTCATCCGGACGCAATTCATTCACATGCCAGAAGTACCCGATCGGACGCCCCCAGAGCGCATTCTTAAACAGGTCCTGGCTAACCCGGTTGCGCATCGCCTGATAACTCAGCCCCTGATAATTAGGAACCACGCCCTGGCTCAAAATATTGAACACGTCATACCCGTTCGCCAATGTCGTGTTCGCTCCGCAACAAGGCTTCAAGCTGCCCGTTCCCCGGACTCCCGCATATCCCAGACCAGCCGCCAGATTCTCCGTCACCGGATCCTCATAAGTCCCCGGCATCACATAGACCCGTTGCGCCGGAAGCCCCGTCAGATTCAGGTTCATCCAGTCCTGCGCCCAACTCATCTCTTCCGTTTCCATCTGGGTTTCGTCAAGATCGAGATTCTGCGCCGTACTCAAAATGTCCAGATTCGAAACGTTTGCCAGTGAAATGCTGCGCGCCGTACTCTTCGCATTCGTATCGAGCGTCACCAGAAACACGCCGCGCTGTTGCAGCGTGAATAGAATTCCGCCGAGCGTGTCCAGCCCGTTCGATGTCTGCCCCGGCAGCGCCGGCGTCAAGTTCCAGTTAACATCCGCCGCCGGATCATCCGGACTGGTAGTCACCGTCAAAGTCGCATGACCCGGCGAAGGATGAGTCACATTCAGCCTCACGCTCGTCGCAATGTTCCCCGTATACTGCAAATTCTCAAAAGCATGGCAAGGAACCGGAAACGGCCCGCTAGCACCGCAACTAGCCGCCGGCGGCTTCCAATATTCATGCGAGATAGAGTGAGTATTGATGTCCCACCCGGCATTGATCCAACCCTGCACTTCACCGATAATCGGCTGCGAGTAACTCCCGCCCGTGACCACCGCAATGGACAGCGGAATTCCCTTAGCCGCCATAATCGGCAGCAACGAGTTCACATAAGTGTCGCTATACTGCACCAGCCCCGGATCGTCATAACTCACCGTCGTATACGCCGGCCACCGGTGCCACTCCCGAATCCACGGCGGAGTCTCCGCCGCCACATTGTGCAATCCCGCCGTCGGCCCCGGAGTTCCAGAAGTATCAACCGTAATCGCCGTCGCTATGTTGTTAGCGTAGAGATGACAGTAGTCATAACTCGCCGCCCCTTGCACATTGTCGATAATCCCGTAAGCGCGATTCCCATACCCGCGGCAATTCTTAAGCTCAAACGCGCATCCACCACTCCCGCACCCATCAAACCGGTATCCCGCATAATTCATGTTCGCGTCTGTGTTATATAGATGGATATCCAACGGCGTCCCGCCCGGATGCACATAAAATCCCAGCGGCACCGCGCCATTCTCCACCTCACTATCCGCCGCGATGTTCGCTAACCACAGATGGTCGCTCGCTCCCTGCACCTGCGCCCCATACGCGTCAAACCAATCCATCTGCAAATGCTGGATCTCCACCCAGGACACATTAATCAGATTTAGCAGCGTCTGGCCGCTAAGCGCGATCACCGCGACCGCCGAATAATGCGATGCCGGATTCCCACTCCCGCTGTACACATACAGAATGTAGTTAGTCGAGTCGTACCAGAAGTCGCGATCCTGGCCGACCGCCGCCTGGCTCCCCTGCGCCGTCCCCCACACCGTCCCAAATCGTACATACTGTAACTGCATGGGCGCTTGTGTAAGACAGTAGAACCCGCGCGTTCCGCACTGCACCACTCCCGTAACTCCACTACTGGATGCGTACAATCGTGCCGACCACACATTAGTCGTTCCTACCTGCGTCCACCATTGCGCCACCAGCGGTAGATACCCTGTCAAGTGTGGAGGCTGCCCAGTCCCATAACTATCGATCTTGATCAACGACCCGCTGCTTCCGCTCGATGGCGGGGTCAGCGTCTCATTCCACGTACAACCACGTAGCAGGTTGATCGTGTCACCCGGCAGAAAACTCGAGATTCCCACCTGCAGCAAAGTACGCCACGCCGCCTGCGGGCTAGTCCCCGGATTCCCATTCGATCCATAGTTACAATCCACGTAGTAACTCGAAGCACACGCCGCCCGCGCTCCTATCAATAGAAGCAGACACACCAATCTCTTCATGTTTTCCTTATGCTGGTCGCCAGATCCGGGTAAGAACTAACTAATAAACGATCAGCGCCGGAATCGACGCCCCCGAGCTGAAGCTATCCGCCGGCAGGGTAACCGTAGAAGGCAAAGCCGCGCCGCCCGTAGTAACACTAGCCTGAACATTGGCCGCCCAGGTCACTCCCGAGCCCGAAGTCCCCAGCAGCGCGGCGCAAGCCGAAGCGCAATTACTGGTCAGCGCAATATAAACCCGTCCCGCCGGAACAGTAACATTAGTGGCACTCCACGCAATGTGCTTAATGCCAGTGGCCGATGCAAACGTGGTCCCCGCCGTCGCAGCCGTAGTAGCGATCAGGGTGCCCGTGCCGCCCGACGTTCCCGAGTAAAGCCCCAGCGCATAGTTATCAGCAGTGTTATCCGCCGTTCCCACCACGTAGGCGACGTTATTAGTCACGCAAGGATAAGGATTATAAACTCCCCAGACAATCGCCTTATTAGTCCCCGCGAAAGCGTTTCCCGATCCGCCCTGCGTCGGGACAGTGATCCACGAGCAAGCGGGCGCCGGCAACTGAGCCGCAGGCAATGTTCCGGTTGTTATGTCAGAAGCCGCGACCGTGACGTTAGTAGACAAAGCATGCCCGTTCACTGTAGTCGAAGTCGCCACATATCCCGGCACCGTAGGAGTCCCGGTAAAAGTCGGCGACGCCAGCGGAGCCGCCCCAGTGACCTGCCCCACCGAATAGTCTCCACTAGCCGCGACCACCGCGCCCGTGCGCCCAAACACCGACGCCACCGGCATACAAGACGTTCCACTCAGTAACTGACACCTGAACGTGTTATCCGACCCCACTCCAATTGAGAAAGCCGTCCCGCTTGGCACGGTAACGCTGGTCCCCGTCCATTCTTGCCCAGACCATTGCGTCGGACCGGTCCCCGTCTGATTGATACTCCCGGCCACGTTCAAATTGCCGCTGAACGTAACCGTGCTGGAAAAGGTCTTAGTCCCGGTGATCGTCTCCGTCCCCGCTAAATGCACCACGTTCGCATCGACCGCCGCTCCCGTAACCTGCGCGACCGAGTAATCCCCCGAAGACGCCGTAACCGCGCCCGTCCTTCCAAACACAGCACTGACGCTCCCACCCCCGCCGCTACCCGGAGCCGGTTGCAGGCTGACCCGCATCCCATTCGTCTGCCCTGACACTGTGTTAGTGATGTCGACATATCCGATGAGTTGAGAGCTAGGGAGCGCGCCAGATCCCGTATCATGGCAATCGCCCGCCACGCTCGTACTCGCGATGACTGCATCGCCGGCAGTAACCGCGCTATCAAAACTGCAATAGGCGTAGCCACGCCAGGTAACAACCGCGTTTCCCGTCTTACCCGCATTCCCCTGCACCACGCCGATCACTCCATTACTAGGCGACATGCCGGAAACGACTGCACCCGACGGACTGCTCGTATTAAACACCGCTAGCTGGTTGACTACAGTTCCCGTCGTAGTATCATTCGGAATTTCAAAATCATTTCGCCCAAACACGATCGAGTTAAATGAGGTTTGCGCAAAAATGCTCTTCGCCGCGTTCCCGCTATCACTCCCTACATTGAACGCGTTTTGCGTCCAGGGTTTAAGATTGCCCGTCGCATCCACCACCCATTTCAGCCCGCTTCCCACCCACAAACCCAGCCCTGGCGCCGAAGCCGACGTCGCGTTTTCACTCCGCACCACCGCATATCCATCCGTCGCATCAAATCCCAGCGACGTCCGCTGCCACGTCGTGTTATTCGTAAAGCTGGAGTACACCCTCAAGCTTTCTGCATTCGTCCCGTTACGCTCTTCCAGGTTGTCCGCCGCGTCTCCGCCAGGATCGGTATTGAACAAGTTACTCAGCCCCAGCTGCATAACCTGACCATTATTCTCGATGACTCGCGGAGTATGAGTTGCCGAGTCAAACCAAAATACGCCCCAGTTAGGGATCCCCGGCGGTGGAGTCGTCTCCGAAAGTTGAATCACGTTCGGAGTCGTGCAATTCGCATTTCCATTCGCCGCGATGCCAGTTGCAAACGCTCCGCTGCACTGTGTCGGCACCGCCGCTAATGCCAACGCTGTGCCTGCTTGTCCACTGATATTCGAGCTCGTGAACGCGACCTGATGCGTCGTGCCGGCGAGGTTCACCACAGGTAATCCGGCCGTAGTATCCAATCCAATTCCGCCTACCGCCGGCACAAAACCGTTGCCCTGCGGCAACAGCAAGTTACTGCTTGCAGTAACTGTGCTCGTAAAGGTCTTTGCCCCGGTAACTGTCTCATTGTTGGCCAGGTGAACCACTGTCGCGTCCACCGCCGCGCCCGTGACCTGTGCCGCGGTGTAATCGCCAGTGGTCGCTACCACTGCACCCGTCCGGCCAAATGCCGACGTTACGTTTCCGCCGCCGCCGCCAGTTCCGCACGGGCTTCCTGTGGATCCAAGCACGCCCGACGCAATATTCAAGCACCCGTCCGTCAGTCCCGCTAGCGTAACGCTCTGGTCGAACTTAACTGGAACGTTAAACTCTTTCAGCGATGCGCTAAGTCTTTCCAGCCAGTTTGCATTCACCCCATCGCCAGTCTGCGCGATGTAGTTCGTGATCGACACCGGAGCCCCGAATGCCAGTTGTCCCGCGTTCAGGCCCGCTCCACTGGGCGGCAGGTCGGTTCCGATCCACGTGTCATTCGCGCTCGCCGGAGCTCGATATCCCCAGGTCGATTGCGTCAAGTTTGGCTGCGAATCAATCAGAGTAATAATGTGGTGAGCGTTTAGTGTCGCGACCCCGGTCGTCGAAAAATTCAATCGCCCTTTGGTCAAGTTCTGGCCCCCACCTACCGCTGTTCCATCCGTCAATATCGTGGCCGATTGATTCGCCCCACCATTCCCGGGACCGTTCGTTACACTCGCCAGGCAAGTCGTGTAACCACCCGGCGACGCAGTCCCATAATTCGAGCACTGCTGCGCTATCTGTAGGGGATTGCCATATAGTCCCACTCCGACCACATTCGACTGTTCCGTATCTACTGTCACGCTCCGGTTAACGGTCACTACCGAGCCCGGCCAAAACACCAGGTTCCCGCCATAAGTGGCTTGTTGTATCGTGTAGGCTGTGGTAGAGGCAGATCCATTGTCGGTATAAGTGCACACTAAGCCGCCGGAGCATGCCGCGGATTGAGTAAGGCCGGTCGCAACATATCCGCATGCCCCTCCCGATCCCCCTGTGCATCCTCCGTTGTAAGGGTAAACACTGGCTACTCCGCCGGGTGACGCCATCCGGATCACGTCATACGTAATAACATCATTTCCATTGGCAACCCGTGGCCAGAGAACCGGAATCGAATCGTTGCCGGTCGAAGACCAATTCAACACCTGCATCGGAGACGTTTGCGTTCCCGCCGTCACGTCATTAGCGACTATGAAGTAAGAGTAAGGCGTCGTCCCCGTCCCACCCACCGCGAACCCTCCGTTCATCCCGCCGCTTCCCGCGATCTGGAAGTGCGACGCCCCGCTCGACGCACCCGCAATCAATCCCGCAATGCCAAGGCCCGGAAACGGACTCCGCTGCGGCGATAGCGGATTCAATCCAACATTGCTCTCCGAGTAAATATTCTTGAGATAGGCTCCCTGGTAATTTCCCGTCGTGTTCGACGAATAAACTTCCCACGGGCCCGTCGCCTGCAGCACGGTGTTTTCGATATAAACTCCGTTGGAGTTATAGGCCGTCACTCCATTCGACGCATTTGCCGTGATGGTCGAGTCCCGCAAGGTAATCACTGGAGCAATCTGCGCCGTCTGGTTCCCCGCCGAAAAAACAAACGATCCCGTCCAGTTCAAGTTGTTGTTCAGCGAGATCGCTTGATTGTTGAAGTGGTCGATGGTGACGTTCTCGTCGTCCCACAGATCGAAAAAGTTATTGAACTGACCGCTCTCGTTCACCGCGTCGTACGAAATATCGGTGAAATGCGAATTCTGTGCGTTGTCCAGAACCGCAACATAGGCCAGCGCCACCACACCGGGCGTCGCCTGCGCGGCAAGGTCAGGGCCTGGATGTGCATACTGAAATGTAGTCGAGCTCGGCACCGCCGTGATTGCAGCGTCTCCCCAAAACCCGCTGCTGTCGGTAAACATGATCGTCACCAGATCCCCGACGCGAAACCCGTGCGGATACGCTGTCGTTATGGTCGCGACCTGCGACGCTCTTTGTGTATGCGTGATCGCGTCTCCCGCGAATGCCGGACTGCCGGCAAGATTCACCGGCGAGCGAAAGCTCAAGCCGGCCACCGTGTTGTCCGTGAAGTCGTTCGAATTCACCAGGTCGCCAATCTCCAGGCAGGGGCCGCGGCCAAGGCAGCTCAGCGTTGTCCCATAGCCGCTCAAAATCGATTGGTTGGAATGTAGATAGATCGTTCCCTGCACGTTGTAAGTGTTGATCGCACTGAACGGCCCGTTCGCCGGAATCGTGACGTTGCACTGGCTGTTCTTATACGCCAGTGTGTTAATGCCGCAACCGGCATTGATCGTCTCTTGTATTCCCGAGGATGCTGAACTTATCGTGTAGCCCGCTGGATAGGAGTTGAAAGGAGT
Source organism: uncultured Acidobacteriaceae bacterium (assembly GCA_963807725.1). Taxonomy (GTDB): domain Bacteria; phylum Acidobacteriota; class Terriglobia; order Terriglobales; family Acidobacteriaceae; genus Acidiflorens. The sequence continues at coordinate 136,875 of CAWECL010000003.1, read as the reverse complement.
GAACTTGATTGTTCCCGACGATCCTCCCGAAGTACACCCGCCAGCGCCGCTGACTACATTCACTGCCTCGCTATTGCCGCTGCCCGAAACTAGAACCTGATATCCATAGCCGCTGACCGTATCCACTCCCACCGGACAAGGAGTCAAAGTGACGGTTGCCTGCACGTTGCCGGTCAATCCACTCGAGATAGTCTGCGTCCAATTCAACGCGGTCGTCGCATAAGTGATTCCCGCTGGCGCGCCGCCCCCGCACGTTCCCCAGGTAGAGTTGCCGTTTAAGCACGTCGCGGAACTTGCCACGCCTGCGCCCAATTCCCCCGAAGGCACCGTGCCATTTACCAAGTCGGCTTTCACAGCCAGTCCGCCGTCAACATAGTGGCGATCCGCCGCTTGGTTAGGCGCCGAAGGATCGGTTGGCAGCGTCAATGGCCCCGTCATCGTGCCGCCGGCCAGGGGAACGTAAGCTCCCGAACCCACATTCCCCACCGCCGTATCTACGTACCCCTTGTTCGCAGCGTCGCTCGCCGCGGCTGGCGCGGGAAGCGACGGCGGCACCGTAAATTGTTTTGTCCCGGTGATGGTTTCGCTTCCCGCAAGATGCACCACCGTCGAGTTCACCGCCAGCGGCGCGATCGCCGCATCCACATAAGCCTCAGTCACCGCCAGATTCCCGAGCCCCGTGCCCGGCGTCGTCAGGATGGCCGCGATCGTAGTCGGCGATGTCGCCGGAACCGCCCAGTATTCGCTCCGCACCGTCCCGTCGTCTAACTGGAAAACCACGACATAGTAAGTTCCCGCTGGAGAAGCGCCAACATTTGGAACCAGTTGCGCCACAAACGCGCCCAGCGGACCAATCGTCACCGCCAGATTGCCCGCCGCAACCGCATCTCCTTCCGCCGTCTGAAATGTCGGCCACGAAATCAGCACCGTTCCCAATGCGGGAGTCCCATCAGCCCTGTAAATTGTGTCGCTGATCGTGGTCAGGGCCGGCCCTTGTGCTTCCAATGTAGTCGGAAACGTCAACCCCATCGCCAACACAAACGCCAGGGAAATCGCCACACCCGTCGCCGTCGGAAACAGTTTGTGATTCACCGCGAGATTTACCGCGTGATTCATCGAGAACGATCTGCGCATCTCTAGACCTCTCTTCATAAACACAACCGACCCATGATCCGGCCAATAAGAAAGCCGCTCAACCGAGCGGCCCTTGACCTCATATCAGTGTAGTTTCGTATCCGGGTGTCTCTTCGCCAATACCGCAACCCGCCCAAGCCAAAAGCCACTTGCAGGGAGCTCACTTCAATCCGCGCTCTGCACGCGCGACTCCAAGAATCGCCTCACGCTCTCCACGTAAACATCCGCAAAATCCACCACCGGACGCCGCGTCTCAATCAACACCATAGCCGCCTCTATTTCAAAATCCAGCGCGCACAATACCGCCAAAGTCATCATCGGAGCGCGATGCACTCCCGCCGCGCAATGAATGTAAACCCGAACCTCCGGATCCTCCAGGGCCTGCAGCGCAAAATCAACCCCCCGACCAAGCAATTCAGGCGACTTCGGCAAAAAATCGTCGTCCGTGGGATTCCAAAGCACTTGGACGCCAAACGGCGCCGCCAGCGGCCGGTCGTCAAACTCCAATTGCATGTCGATGACGTGCGTGATGCCCGCTTGCGCCACTTCTTCCATGTTCCGGGCGTTCCAGATTCCGCCACCCAAAGCGATTCGGTCGGTGACCCAGCTCATGTCCATCATTCAGATTCTACGTCACGCCTGCGCCGCGAACCCACTCGTCTCCGGCCGAGTCTCACCATGAGAAAAGGGCGCGATTTGCGTCGCGCCCTTCCGAGTCCAGATTTTTTTTCTCAACCCTTAAGTTTAGGATATCAAATCAGAGGGGGGTGTACCGACAGATTTCCGGACTTTATTTTCCCCATGCTTTGAGTGACTTACCCCCGATTTGTAGTTTTTACCCTCTTGACAGCTTTTTTCCTCCTCCAACAACCCATCCTGCAGCATGATTCGCGCGAGCTGATCCAGGGCATCTTGAATAAATCGCTCTGCCATTCTCTGGTTACAACTGAGCAACCGGGACACTTCCGGTATCGTATATTCCTCCACGATGTTCATTCCCAGCAGTTTTTTTTCAAACTCACTCAGTTTGTCGATCGAGCGCTCCATGTCTGCAACAAAGATCACCACATCCTCGAAGTTGCGCATGGTGTAAGACGTCACCCGGGTTCGGAAAAACTCGCGCCCTAACAAGGATGGCAACCTTCCCACTTCAACGGATGCGCGGGCGTATCGTCGCAATAATGCCACCGTTCGTTTGCGATAAGTCCATAGATCCACCTCAGTTCGGCCAAACACCACAGGCGGCGGCTCAGATTGTCCGAACAGCCGCACCGTTGCAATACCTGTCGTTTGTCCCGCGATCATGCCCGCACCTCCACAGTCCCCACCGCGTGTAAATAGTCAATGCAGACCGGACCTGCAAAACCTGCTTTGTCATTCCCTACGGCTTGTATGCTCAACTTGCGCCTGCGGCGCGGTTTTCGCGGCCCCGGTTGGCCAGGGTCCGGCATCGCCGCCAAACAAGCGATGCAACTCGAGCAATAGACACCACGCGTTCCCTGCCGCCGCAGCCACAATCCTCCGCAGCGTTCGCAGTACTTTAGGTCCAGTTCAATTTCCTCGCTCCCTACGCCGTCTGTGAAGTTCATGATTGCCTTTCCACGTCATGGATGAACAATTTGCAAAAATGAAAAAGCCCCGGCACCGATCTCTCGGTCCAGGGCTCGTTTCTCTTACGATGGCCTGTACTGCTATTTAGTTAGACTCTCGTTTGTTAACCTGGCTGGTGTTAACGGAGCTGGGCTGTCATCGTGGACTCACGTTGCCGGAAATAACCTTCCTCGTATCCGGATTTTAGCACTCGCCCGTTCTGCACGATAACGGATAAACGCCCACTGAATTGAATGTCCTGTAACAGACGCTGGACAGCTGCTGACAGCACCTCTGCCGCGCGGACCTTGCGTCGAAACTCGCCGAAGATTCTTTCTTCGCTTTCGCGGGTTGCCGATTCCATCATGGCGTGCGACCTTTCTTAGCTTATAAGTGCATGCAACAACCTAACAATACCTATTAGTAACTATGAAGGCAATAATTGTATCTACTTGTGAATTCTTGGATTTCTCGCGACCACGAAATCAATCCCAGCTTCATTTCTTAAGCAGATCAGCGAGAGCTCGCAGATCTCCGGGAGCGACGTCGCTAATCGCGAAATACTGCAGGCCATCGCGTTGCCAGCTTTCCAGGTGAAACGACTGGGCATCCATTGCTTGCCGCTCCACCAAATCCGAATGCACCGCCCTGGCCTGGAAAATGAAAACCGATATTTGGTGCTTCCGGACCCGGAAAAGCAGTTGTGCCCCGGGAGTCTGATCAAGATAGCTCACCCTGCCGCCAACCAACTCAAAGGGCAATCCTTGTAAGTCCGGCAGGTCGAAGGTAAAGGGGATCTTTCCGGCAAACCAGGGCTTTACGTTGTGTCGGTCGGTGGAAACAACATCGACTGGATTTGCGCTTGCCAGCGTCGATATGTGCGCATCAACCAATTCACTGACAAGCGTGCTTTCCTGAATCGCGCGCTGTGTATGCGGGTGCACTTCCAGTTGCACCATCCGCGCCCCAGCCAGGAGCAACAAGAGCGCGGCCGCAGCAGCGAATGCAGGCCGCCAGTGCCACCAAGCCGCCTTGCGAGGGGAAATATCTTTCTCCACCCGCTCGCGCAATGATCTGTCGGGAGAATAGCGCTGTCCCGCAGAGTGGATTACGCGCTTCCACTGCAGCCGTCGAAGAACTTCGCCCGTACAGGCTGGGCATTCGCGCAGGTGCCCGTCTAGATCCTTCATCTGGCTGGCATCGAGTTCGCCATCGAGATAAAGATCAAGTTTTTCCGTCCACGAGCCGTGTTTAGTTTCTTCTGTCATGTCTTCGGTCCCGGTCAACCTCCGTTCAATTTCTGCTGGACCGCGTCACGGAGGGCTCGCCGTGCGCGCGACAGCCGCGACATCACCGTGCCCACTGGGATGGCAAGGGCGCTTGCTATCTCCTGGTACGACATCTCTTCCACTTCGCAGAGCAGCAGAACCTCTCGATAAGGAACGGCCAGTTCGCCGATCGCGTCCTGAACAATTTGTTCGCTGGCGCGGTCTATGAGTATGGTTTCTGGGGTCCTTTGCTCTGCGGGGAGAGCCGGGTCGTCGTCGGGCAAATCGAGGTGGATTGCACCCCCCTTCAGTCCGGTTCGCGAATTCAAGAAGGTGTTTCGCAAAATGCGAAACATCCAGGCTTTAAAATTCGTTCCCGCCTCAAAGGAAGAAAAACCCTTCAGCGCTTTGGCATAGGTTTCCTGCACAAGATCCTCAGCCTCTTCCCGATTTTGAGCGAGCCAGTGCGCGAAGTTATAGAGGTGACTGAATAGGGGCAAAGCCAGCTGCTCAAACGAACCCGTTGCTGGGCGTTCCTCCGGCACGCACACAGAGTAAACCAGCGAACCGCCTTTTTATTCCCAAGAAAGAAAATGTTTCTCCCCGGGAATAAGCGGCGAGCGCATTGGTTAGTGCCAGTATGGAGGATTTCATGGCAACCACGAAAGACGAGATTCTTTTCGATCACAACCACGATGGTATTGACCGGCGCGGATTCTTGCGTTGCATGGCTTGGGCCGGCGCTGGTGCCGTTTGCGTGCTCAACGGCGGAGTATTAACCAGTTACGCGCTGGGCCGCGGCGGAGATCACAACGGCAAGATTCCCAAGGGCGAACTCACTTTTGTACAGATCAGCGACAGCCACATGGGATTCGATAAGCCAGCAAATCCCGATGTGGTCGCAACCTTTCAAGCGGCGATCGACAAGATAAATGCGTTTCCCGTGGCTCCCGAATTTATTTTGCACACCGGAGACGTGAGCCATCTGGCAAAGCCGGCACAGTTCGACAACGTGCAACAGCTTCTGAAGTCCGCTCGTACCCAGGATGTCTTCTATGTTCCAGGCGAACACGATCTCGTTGGGGATGACGGTCAACAGTTTCGCGATCGTTTTGGCAAAGCCACGCAGGGTGCCGGGTGGTACAGCTTCGACAAGAAGGGTGTGCACTTCGTCGGCTTAGTGAACGTGGCGAATCTGAAAGCCGGCGGCCTTGGATCCTTGGGCCCGGAACAACTGGAGTGGCTTGATAAAGACGTTAAACATCTCAAGAGCAGCGTTCCAGTGGTTGTATTCGCCCACATCCCGCTTTGGACGGTCTATCCAGACTGGGGTTGGGGAACCGACGACAGTGCGCAGGCCCTCGGATACTTGAAGCGCTTCGGAAGCGTCACCGTGCTGAACGGCCACATCCACCAGACAATGCAGAAAATCGAAGGCAATGTGACCTTTCACACAGCGTGTTCGACCGCCTTCCCGCAACCACAGCCCGGCACCGCGCCGTCACCGGGCCCCATGAAGGTCCCCGCAGATCAATTACGCAGCGTCCTCGGAATCACCGAGGTCCATTACAAAAAAGGACAGCACGCTCTCGCGATCACGGACTCGTCGCTCGCCTAGCCGTCTCTGATTCCATAACGAACTTCTGGCCCCGCAATTGAAAACCAAATTTAAGGAGAAGAACAAAATGCACCGACACACAGGTTCCTCAACGGTAAAAGCTTCGAAACGGTTAGCTGCACTCGCGGCCATCAGCTTCGCTCTGATCGCTTTCAATGGAACAGCAACTGCCGGGGAGAACCCGTCCCATTCGCAAGTCACAATCGACAACTTCAGCTTTACGCCGGCGGTCTTAACCGTCGCTGCGGGAACCGAAGTGACGTGGGTAAATCACGACGACATTCCGCACACCGTCGTGAGCGACGATAAAACGACTTTCAAATCACGCGCCCTCGACACCGATGAAAAATTCAGTTTCACTTTCGCTAAGCCCGGCACCTACACCTACTTCTGCTCCATCCACCCGAAGATGACGGCCAAGGTTGTAGTCCAGTAATCGTAAGGGAATGATCGTAAGGGAGGCGGACACTTCCGTCCGCCCCTACCCACCACATTTGAGGAGGACCAAATGAATCCCTGGGATCCGCGCACAGCCATTTTTGCCAAGCACGCGCAGCACGTCGTAATCATTCATTTTCCCATTGCGCTTTTTATCACCGGCGTCGCCTTCGACCTGATCGCCACCTGGACTCGCCGAAAGGAATTCTGGCTGGCGGCCTACTACAACTTCTGCGGCGCGCTCTTGGGGGCCGTACCGGCCGTATTGACCGGGTTGCTGGCCTGGCAATGGGAATTGGAAGGACGAAGATTGAAAGGAATCCTCTTGCTGCATCTGATCTTCGGCTGGACCTCCCTCCTGCTGATCGCGTCCGTCTGGTGGCTGCACCGGCGGGTCAGACGCACTGGTGGCGTCCTTCCCCCTTCACGCTGGCTGCTCGAGGGTTTAGCCTTCGCCGTGGTCGCCATCACCGGTCACCTGGGAGGCTTTCTCACTGGAGTGAATCATCCTTAACCGCACAACACGGGATTTTACCGGAGAACCTCCCTAACAAAAGCTCCACAGCTGCGTCTCATACCTAAGCCGAGGTGTGTGCACGCGATCGATGCGCGAACTGTGTCTTGCCTTTAGCGGCCGACGGCACTGGATTAGTTGCGATCGAAGCGATAACCTCAAAAGGCGATTCGTCTTCTAAGACCCCTATGCTCTGGAAAATGATCTGGAAAATCCTCATCTTCATCGTTGCAGCCCTCGCAGCCGCCTTGCCCGTCTGCGCCCAACACACCGCCTCCGAACCCGTGCTCGATGTCTCAGCCATGGATAAGTCTGTCGACCCGTGCGTTGACTTCTACACCTATTCTTGCGGCGGCTGGATCAAGAACAATCCCATTCCCCCCGATCAATCCAGTTGGAGCACCTACGGCAAGCTCCAGGACGAGAACCGCGCTCAGCTCAGGGCGATCCTCGAGCAAGCCGCGAAGACCACCCCGCCACGGGATGCCATAAACCAGAAAATTGGTGATTACTACGCGTCCTGCATCGATGAATCCGCGATCGAGAAACTGGGTGTTCAAGCCGCTGCTGCCGGAGTTGGCCCGCATCGCGGCTCTAAACTCCAAACAAGAGTTGGCGGACTACCTCGCAACCTCTCAATTTCCTCCTTCGCTCGAAGGCGGCGGCACACTGTTCACATTCCGCTCAGATCAGGACTTCAAGGATTCCACGCAGGTGATCGCCGAAGCCGATCAAGGCGGACTTGGCCTCCCGGATCGTGACTACTATTCGAAGGACGACGCCAAATCCGAAGAACTGCGAAAAGCCTATGTGGCACACGTAACCAAAATGTTCGAGTTGCTGGGGGAGAAACCTGCCGATGCAGCGGCCGATGCGGCCACCGTCATGCGCATTGAGACCGCGTTGGCCAAGGGCCAGATGACCCGAGTCGAACGCCGCGACCCGCCGAATCTCTATCACAAGATGAGCGTCGAAGATCTGCAAAAACTCTCGCCCGCGTTCGCTTGGAATGCCTATTTCGCCAAGACCGGAGTCGGATCGCTCGCGTCTCCTTCCGCAAGCTTGAATGTCGTGACCCCCGCTTATTTCCACCTCATGAGCGAAGAGGTCGAAAAGGAAAGTCTCTCGGACTGGAAGACATATCTGCGCTGGCATGCGGCCCATGAGGCGGCTAGCGACTTGTCGGCAGCGTTCGTAAACGAGAACTTCCGTTTCTACGGCAAAACTCTTCGCGGACGCGAGGAACTGCCGCCTCGCTGGAAACGTTGCACCAACGATGTGGATAACGACCTCGGCGAAGCTCTCGGCCAGGCCTACGTAGCCAAGTATTTCAGTCCAGAGGCCAAGCAAGCCGCCTTGAAAATGGTCGAGGAAGTTGAAGCAGCCATGCAGAGCGAGATCCAGGCCCTGCCTTGGATGGGAGCAACCACGAAAGAACAGGCACTCACCAAACTGCATGCCATCCGCAACAAGATCGGCTATCCCGACAAATGGCGCGACTACAGCTCGCTCGAAATCGTGCGGGGAGACGAAATCGGAAACTCGCAAAGGGCGTCATGGTTCGAGTTTCGTAGGTGGCTGGCAAAAATCGGTCAGCCCGTGGACCACACCGAGTGGGACATGTCTCCGCCCACGGTGAATGCCGACTACGATCCGCAGAAAAACGACATTAACTTCCCCGCCGGTGTGTTACAGCCACCGCTCTTCAGCGCGCTCTCTGACGCGGCGCCGAACTACGGCGACACTGGCGCAACCATGGGCCACGAACTAACTCATGCGTTTGACGACGAAGGCAGTCAGTTCGACGCGCACGGAAATCTTCGCAACTGGTGGACCGACGCCGACCGCAAGGAGTTCGAACAGCGCGCCCAATGCGTCGTCGACCAGTATTCCGGATACACCATCATCGACAACATCAAGATCACCGGCAAACTCACAAACGGCGAGGATCTGGCGGATTTGGGTGGAACCTTGCTGGCCTATCTGGCTTGGAAAGAAGATACGAAAAACCAAAAGCTGGAGCCGCTCGACGCGCTCACTCCAGACCAGCGCTTCTTCGTCGCCTACGGACAAAGCTGGTGCAGCAACGAGCGCGATGAGGACAAACGCCTGAGAGCCATCACTGACCCGCATTCCCCGGAGAAGTATCGGGCCAACGGCGTTGTCTCTAACATGAAGGAATTCCGCGAGGCCTTCGGTTGTAAGGCCGGCCAGCCCATGGTGCGGGAGAATTCCTGTCGCGTATGGTAACAACTGCCAAGCTCTAGAGGTAGAAGCAGTTGGGGTAGAAACGGGACACAAGGACCCTTGGAATCAGGGCCGATTCCTTGCATCTAAATACAGCCCGGGCGCGTCTAAGTTATTGATGAGGAAGACTTATCTGATCCTGGCGCTACTGCTCGCGCTTCCTGCAGTAGCAACGCCAGCTCCAGTCCCGGTTGTCGAATACCGCCTGCGCTTTTATCACACTCATACCAACCAGCGGCTCGATATCGTCTATCGGCGGGGCGATCGATACATTCCTGAGGCGCTTGACCGGCTAGACTACTACTTGCGCGACTACCGCACCGGAGACGTTCACCACTACGATCCGCGTGTCTTCGATCTTTTGCACGACCTGATCGCGTCTCTACATCGCCCGTCCGCCGAGATCAACGTCATCTGCGGATATCGCACTCCCAGCACCAATGCATTTCTGCGCTCCAAAAGCCCGCACACCGGAGTCGCCGTGCACAGTCTGCACATGCAAGCCGAAGCGATCGACATTCGCCTGCCTGGCACAACCTCTGCTCACCTGCGAGACGCAGCCCTCCAACTCCATCGCGGCGGCGTTGGCTACTATGAAACCTCCGACTTCGTTCATGTGGATGTCGGCCGTGTACGACGCTGGTAGTTACGCGACCACTTGTACGACTTAGCCGCGCTCGAAGGCGTGCTTCTCTTCCAACTCCCCAATCGCTGCAGCCATCTCGGCTTCGAAGCGGTCTGCGTGACTCATCAGCAGAGGCGTCGCGGTAGCATTCTGACCCGCGACCTTTAGCAACCCGCGCTGAGCGACTCCCTGCGCGACTGCAACGATATGATCAGGGGTCGTCTCCACGTAGAGTGCCTCGGTCGGATCACCCAGCCAAACATCTCCGCCAACCAGACGCGTCTGCCAGTAGACCTTGCGCTCGATCATGCGCGCGATTTCATCGTCTTCCGCTTTGCCGAAGACCCATCGTTTTTGTTTGAAGTTGTAATGCCGACTGGAGAACGGCAACGGCACCAGCTTGCCCGACTTTGCAAACTCCGTCTGCTTGTGGTCGACCTGCCGGCGCAAAGCATTGATCACCGGGCCTTCCGCATCTTTCGGTTCAAGCGAGGGGAGTATTTCTCGCAGCGTAGCAGAGAGATTCACTGCAACCAGGGCGCGCAGGCCTTCCGTGTTTTCTAGCGTGATCGTTGTATGCAACACGTCGAAGTCTGCACCCGACGTGGCGGGGCGAAAGGGCCACTCCAGGTTGAAGCTAAGCGGTAGCCCTGTGCGCGTTACATAAATCGTTTTCGACTGCGGAATGGAAGCATGGCTCATGTTTTGGCTCTTAATGTTTTCGCTAATAATGGTTCGGCTCTCAAAAGATTTACGTTTATGATCATAATTCTAACCCGTCCCTGCAGCTCATTTAGGCTCTCCACAACTGCAGCACATTCCAGATGGCCGACGCGCCGAATAATCCCACCATTCCTGCCGCGACCTGAGCGCGATATTTCGTCTCCAGCAGATCCGCGAACATGCCGCTGATGAAAACGAACAGAAACGCCAGCCCCGCTAAACCAAACCCTTGTCCCGGGAAACTCGGAGCGGCAATCTCCAGCACAAGCATGAGTAGCGCCATCAACAGGGGCACTGTGTTGCCGAAGTAGCGGGAGCGCTTCCACACAAAATACGTGATCAACGCGACCGGCAAAGCAAGCATGAGCGCTGGACTTCCCGCGAGAATCGTTCGTGCGGCGTTTCGATACGAAATCGACACGCCAAAGGCGGACGATTCGAAGTTCATCCAGCGCGCATGCCGCATCCCTTGCCAGAAGAGTGCAGGCTCAAAACAATAGGCGGCAAAGATCAGTACTGCTGCAACCGCGATTGCTGTACTCCAGATCGCGAGCACCGCACGCGGGCGCACTGGCGCTACCCAGAACATGAGCGGCAAAATGACCAGGGCTAACACTCCCAGCGAAAATTGATTGCCGGTGGCAAGCGCCAAGGACAAGCCCAGGAGCAGAATGCGTCTCCAGTTCCAGAGAATGACCTCTCTGGGAGCATAGAGCGTGTGGGCCACGGCGATGGCGGTAAAGATAGTTCCGAAAGCTCCCCAAACTGCGCCCATCTCGCCCAGGCTCTGCGTTCCGGCAGAGTTCACGATCATGGCTGGCGAGAAGCAATACAGCGCAAGCGTAATGTATCCTCCTGCATTTCCGTAGAGGCGGCGCGCAACGTACCAGAGTGAGGCCCCCAGCATCAGGCCGAAAAATATATACGGCGACGCAGCCAGCAACGGCAGAAACGAATCCGGCAGCCACGATCCCGGACGCAGCAACAGCGGTGCGGCGGCGACGAGATAATAGAGAGGCGAGCGATCCTGATCGTAACCATCGCTAACGCGAAGATGTCCTTCACGCCCGGCGGAGGGCAATCCCGTGATCGTTTCGGTGCGCAATGCCTTAGGCGTTCCCGCAATCGCCCCGCCTTTCCATTGCTCAAGGCCCTGATAAATACGCAGCGCCTGATCGGAATCCGCGGTAGACGCATGCACCGCCTGTGCGCGGACGAGCCAGACGCACTGCAAAAGATAGGCCAGCAATAGCGCGGCGGCAGCGAATTGCGGGCCGCGGAAAGCGTCGGATTGAAGAAATCGGCGCAACTTTTACAGAACAACCAGACCGAGTGTTTTACCATGTCCAGCAAGATGATGGATAACAAACCGTTGTCGCCAGATTCGACAGCATCTCAAAGGCAACCAACCGCCAGTGAGAACGAAGTTTCGGACAAAGCTGACAACAGACTTGCGCCTCCTTCCGCGGAGACAACTTTGGCAGCATCGCCCGCCACCCCTGACTCCTTTCTTGCTAAGACTTTTGTTGGCCCTGACGGAATTTACGTGCTGCCGCGATGGATGGCTTATCTCGCCATGGCTGCACTCGTTTTTCTGGTTGAGAGCTTGCTCCTATCGCCATTCCGGCCTTACCTCGGTGCGGCCTGGGGGCATTTGATCATTGAAGCCAGCCTGGCGATCGCTGCCATATTGCCTGGCTTCGCGATGGCGCGAATTGAAAAACATTCATTCGCCGACTTCGGGCTACCGGCGCAGCTTACGTTCGGCCGGAATTTTTGGATGGGAGCGTTTTGGGGCATCGCATCGTTGAGCGTTCTCATGCTGACCTTGCGTTTGATCGGAGCGTTCGAGTTTGGCACGCTCGCCGTGCACGGTCCGCGCCTCTGGAGATTCGCCGCCTATTACTTGGTGTTTTTTCTCTTCACCGCATTTTTTGAAGACTTCCTGGTTCGCGGATATTCGCTGTGGGTGCTGTCGCGAGGAATCAATTTCTGGCCGGCTGCGATCCTGCTGTCAGTTATGTTCGGCGCACTGCATAGCGGAAACGCGGGCGAATCGCCCGCCGGAGTTGTTGCTGCCGGATTGATTGGATTTTTCCTTTGCCTGACGCTGCGCCGCACCGGCAATTTGTGGTTTGCCGTCGGCTTTCACATGGCATGGGACTGGGGAGAAACCTATCTGTACTCCGTGCCTGACAGCGGGACCATGATGCCCGGACATTTGCTCAAGTCAAATTTGAGCGGTCCAAATTGGCTCACGGGCGGCTCAGTCGGACCGGAAGGAAGCTCCTTGGTATTCATCCTTATCGTAGGACTGTGGATCGCCTTTGACCGAGCTTATCCTGCGGCGAAGTACGCCACTTCTTCGATGAAGGCGGACTCCTTCGCGGCCTCCTTAGAAGAATAGGGACTCGTAAACACCAGACTAACTCGCTTGACTAACAGGAGTACGATTAAAGTTAGTGGAGTTATCTCTACGAGCTGGTCGTTCCTTGACAATAGAATGAAAGAAAATTCCAAGCTGCCCCTGTAAAGGCGGAGAATGAAGAAAATCGAAGAGCGCGGTACTCTAGTCCTACGCGCTCAAGACTTTACTCTAAGTCTTTACGGCTCATAGACCACAGCACGTAAGTCTATGATTCCAGTATACCGGGGGAGGGGGGTACCCCCCAACCGAAGGGCGAGCATGCAATACCGCCGTGGAGTTATCAAGCGCCGATGATCACACAAAAAACAGGCCCGAACTGGGGCACCCTTGCATTTCTCGTCTACTTAGCTCGTTACTCACGCTCTTACAGGAGACGCAAAACGCAATGCGGTGATTCTTACCAGGTCGGCCAACTTCTCGATGGGTAAACGCCCGACCACTATCTTTTCTTTAGGCCGAACTTGGGAGATTGTGAAACCCAGCGCTTTCAGCTGATCGAGAACCGCGCTGGAATCGTCGGTCAACCAGAGCTGAACTTCCATCGTGCCGTCCTTTGTCCCGTCCTTCACTAGTTTGCAGTCGTTTCCGGATTTCTTCCAACAATCGAACTTTTCGAGCAACGCGGGAGACAATTTGGATTCGAGCATCTTGCGCTCGCCGGTCGATTTCTCGAGAACGGGAGAGGCGATAGTTGAGAGCTCTGAGACGACGACTTGCTGAGAAGCGGATGGCGGAGGCGCCGACGCGTTCCCATTGATGACGAAGCCCCCTCCTGATCCTGTCCCACCGGCCGCGCCATAGGAGCCGGCTCCGATTCCGGCTCCATGGATGGCATTGCCCCCCATGACTCTCGTTCGACTGGTCGTGCCAGCAAAGCTGTATTGGGCGGATTGTGCGGGCAACCGGCCCTTGTAGTCGCCGAATACTCCCCCGTAACTGACACCCTCGGGCATTTCCACCGGAACCTCAACCCGCTGCGGCTGACCGTTCGTGGTCACGACGCGTTCTTCCACTGCGACAAAAGATGTGAACTGAGTCATCAACCTATAGTCGAGGCCGAGCTGAGTAATTTCTTTCTGCACCGCGGGCTTAATGTTTCCTTGTTGCAAGCCGGCCCAGTCTTGCGACATCAAGTCGTCGATCTTGCGCCTTGCCCAAAAGCTGGATTGAATGTTGTACGCGCTAGGACTGCCGCTCAACACGACGGGAACTGCGCGGTCGAAAGCGGTTCCCGCTCGCTTGCCGCGAATGTGAATGCTTCCCCTGACTGCAGCGGCGTAGCGTCCGCTGATTACCAGCGGCTTGCCGCTGTAGAGGTCGGGCAGATTCTTCGGATAGACGTCAGTCACCGGCAAGTTGCCCCAGTCGATGGAAACATCAGTCAGCAGCGGCGACCGCAGTTTTTCATAGAGGCGATGGGCTGCTGGACCAGCTTTGTCATCAAGAGTGACCACTTCCGATTCTCCGCGACCTGCCTTGGCCATACCTTCGATCAGAAACCGGTTCACGGCTGTGCCAACCCCAAAAGCAAACACTCTTGCATTCGGATGCTTCTGTACTTCACCGATAATCTCAAGGTCATTGCCGACATAACCGTCCGTTAGAAAACAGACCACGCGCACATGATCCTGCGAGTCTGAGGGCGCTAGGGCGGCGCGGATCGCGCCCATCATCACTGTGCCTCCACCGCCATGGCTCGCGCTCAGCACGGCTCGCGCCTTACCAATGTTCTCAGCGGTCGGGAATACGGGCTCGGGAAATAGCACTCGTGTGTCGCCAGAAAACGTGATCAGGTTGAAAGTGTCTCCCGGATAAAGCTCATCGAGCGCATGGTTGATGAAAGACTTCGCTTTTTCGATCGGAAAACCCATCATCGAACCCGAGGTGTCGAGTACAAACACGAGTTCCTTGGGCGTGATGTCCGATTCCGGCACTCGCGCGGGCGGCTGGAGAATCAAGGTAAAGTATCCGCCCGGTCCGAGGTTGCTCTTTGCCGGCGCGGCTTGCGACAGAACCGCGTCGCCGATTTGGTCTCCCGCAACGCTGTATTTCAGAACGAAATCTTTGTTCGGAATTTCCGTCAGATTCTTGAGTTGGACTGTGGCGATATTGCCACCGGTTCGGTTCACAATGATTTCGTGCGAAGTAGAGCGCAATTTTTGGATGGGCACGCCCGCGTCGATGGCAAGATCGATGGAAATGTCGTGTCCCGCGCGCGTTCCCTCGGGTGTCACTTGCGGCGTGATTTTCGATGCGTCGGGTACTTTGTCGGTATCGGGTGACCAGCCACCAGCCTGCGCTCCGATCGCTAGTCCCGGAATATAGCGCGGACCCACGACAGTGGGGAATACAAACTGGTAGGCTCCATCTTCGTATTGGAGAGTTTGCAGATAGCTGATGGTCACCACCACCTGCTCGCCGGGCATAATGTTGGCAACGGCCTGAGTGAAGATGTTAGGACGCTCCTGATCGAGTAGCGCGGTTACGTGGCCAGTTTGCTTCGCCTGTTCGTAAATCTGCCGCGCCTCGTCGCGTTGCTTGATCACGCTGCGGACCTTACGATTGCCGATCTGGATGGTCATATCATCGACGGCAGCATTCTCCGGTAGCGGGAACGCATATACGGCTTCGATTTTCTCGGTAGCTGAGTTCTCGAAGGTTTGCGTAACCTCGACGCGCGCCATGAATCCGCTGATGGCGCCGCGAACGTCGGTGTGCTTGAGTGGGCAGGAACCGGTCAGCGCGCCATTCGGTCCCAGGATTTGCAGCGACCCGGAAGTTTCGCCCGGCGCGGCCGCAACCGTGGGTTCAGTGGAGAGCCTCCATGAGAAAGCGACAAGTAGGACAGTAGCGAACAGCCAGAAGGGGTTGCGAAGACGGCGCACCATAGTGCCTCCCCAAGCATTCGATTGGAACTTCAGTTGGTCGTTAAAAGTTGCCCCGCACTCAACTTATTTTTTCGAGCGTGATATTGCATTTCGAATGCGACACGCAAAGCTGTAACCACCGTGAACGCGGACAACCAAACCCGGCATCGAGTTTCATATCTGAATAGACGTTCGAACCGATGGCCTTGTTCCCAACGACCTATCTACCTTACTCATCGTTCAAGACGGCCGTTTAGTTATGTTCACCGGGAAAATTCCATCGGGACCGATCGGTATTGAATGCACAAAGCACGGCCCTGCTCTCCAGTTGGGAGAACGGAGCAGGGGTTATAACTTGCGGGAGATTTTATTGCGGGAGACGATAACTGGGTATGCCTTTACCAGACGTTCGTCAGACTCTTGTCAGACGACACGGCGAAGACGGGGCAGAGCCCCGTCTCCACGCGAGCCGGCTAGATGTCGAGGTTCTTTACGTCTAGCGCATTGTCTTCTATGAATTTCCTGCGGGACTCTACGTCTTCTCCCATCAGCGTGGTGAAGATGGTTTCGCACTCGGCGATGTCTTCGAGCCGGACTTGGAGGAGCGTACGGCGCTCGGGGTCCATGGTGGTCTCCCAGAGCTGCTCGGCCGTCATTTCTCCGAGGCCTTTGTAGCGCTGGACTATATATTCCTTGCGGCCTTCGTTGAGGACATAGTCGAAGAGTTCACGGGCAGTGTTCTTCTCGACGATCTCGGGCTCTTTGGCTCTGCCTCGTTGGGCTGGCTTGCCGGATTTTTTCTGCGCTTTTTCGGCTTCTTCTTTTTCGGACGCGCTCAGATTTGCGTCGGCATTGTCGTCGCTGCCTGCTTCTTCATTTTCGTCTTCGCTGTCTTTGTCGTCGGCGGTGGACTTCGTTTTGGCGGCTTTCGGCAAGCTTTCGATCACAAAGGGCGGTTCCAGATATTGCTCGATCTGCTTGAACTTGGTGATGAGCTGACGGCATTCCGGGGATGAGGCCAGCTCCCAGTTGATGACGTGCTCGGCACCTTGGGAGTTCACGAAGTGAACGGCCCAGAGATTGTGTTCTTCGTCGAAACGGGTTTCGACGCTTTTCAGTTTCAAGTCTTTTTGCAGACGCTTGAGTTCTTTTTCCAACTTTTCGATTTTCTTTGACGGCGTCTGTTTGTCGCCTTCAAAGTCAGCGCGCTTGGATAGGTCGAGTTTGGGAAGCAGACAGGTGATTTCTTCAGCGCGGATGCGCTTGTTTGATTTGTCGAGGAATCCCAGATATTCGTTGAGAACCGTGATGAACTTTGTGAGAGCTGCGCCTTCGAGTTTCGCCGCGCCTTCTCCGTAGCGAATGATCAGGCCTTCGGAAGCGCGCTTCACCATCACTTTGACGAATTCGTGCTCGTTCTTGATGTACTGGTGTGTCTTGCCTTTCTTGATGCCAAACAATGGCGGCTGCGCAATATAGACGTTGTTGCGCTTGATCAGTTCCTGCATGTGGCGGAAGAAGAAAGTCAGTAACAACGTGCGGATGTGCGAGCCGTCCACGTCAGCGTCGGTCATGAGAATGATTTTGCCGTAGCGGACTTTGGTCGGATCGAAATCTTCTTTGGAGATGCCAGTGCCAAGCGCGGTGATCATCGCGCGAATTTCTTCGTGGGCCAGCATTTTGTCGTAGCGCGCTTTTTCGACGTTCAGGATTTTTCCCTTAAGCGGGAGGATGGCCTGAAAGCGGCGGTCACGGCCCTGTTTCGCGGTGCCGCCTGCGGACTCTCCTTCGACCAGGAACAATTCGCAGCGGTTAGGATCGCGTTCAGAGCAGTCCGCCAGTTTGCCGGGAAGGCCTCCACCATCAAGCGCGCCCTTGCGGCGAGTAAGATCCCGAGCTTTGCGGGCGGCTTCTCTGGCACGCGCGGCGTCGATCGCTTTGTTGATAACCTTGCGGGCGACGGTGGTGTTCTGCTCGAAGAATGCTCCGAGTTTTTCGTTCACGACAGCCTGCACGATGCCGGCGATGTCGGAGTTTAATTTTCCCTTGGTCTGACCTTCAAATTGAGGCTGCGGCAGCTTCACGCTGATGACGGCGACAAGGCCTTCGCGAACGTCGTCTCCGGTGAGATTTTCTTTTACATCTTTAAAAAGACCCATCTGCTGTCCGGCGTAGTTAATGGTGCGGGTCAGCGCCGTGCGGAAGCCGGAGAGGTGCGTGCCTCCGTCGATGGTGTTGATGTTGTTGGCAAAACTGAAAACGGACTCGGAGTAGGCGTCGTTGTATTGCAAGCCGATCTCGATATGCACCTGATCCTTATCGGCTTCCATGTAGATGGGCTTGTCGTGCAGAACGGTCTTGCCGCGATTCAGATGCTTGATGAACTCGGCGATTCCGCCCGTGTATTTGAATTCGGTGCGCTTCGCTTCTCCGGTCTTTGAGTCGGTCTGGCGCTCGTCCGTGAGCGTGATGATCAAACCTTTATTCAAGAACGCAAGTTCGCGCAAACGCTGCGAGAGCGTGTCGAAGTTGTAATCGATGGTGGTGGTAAAGATGGTTTTGTCGGGAACAAAGTGAACCTTGGTGCCTGTCTTCACTTTGGCGGCGCCGGTTTTCTTTAGCTTGCTGGTGGGCTCGCCTTTCGAATAGGTCTGTTCCCAGGTGAATCCGTCGCGCCAGATTTCCAGATCGAGTTCCTCGCTGAGCGCGTTGACGCAGCTCACGCCAACTCCGTGCAATCCACCCGAAACTTTGTAGGAGTTGCTGTCGAACTTGCCGCCCGCGTGCAGCGTGGTCATGACGACTTGCGCGGCGGGAATTTTTTCTCCGTCGATGTCCATGTTGTCGACCGGGATGCCGCGTCCGTTATCGACTACGGTGATGGAGTTATCGAGATGAATGGTGACGTCGATTTTGTCGGCGTGTCCGGCGAGCGCTTCATCGACGGAGTTATCGACGACTTCATAAACGAGGTGATGCAGACCGAGTTCTCCGGTCGAGCCGATGTACATCGCGGGACGCATGCGAACAGCTTCCATGCCGCCAAGCACTTTGATCGAGTCGGCGGTGTAGTCTCCGTTGGGAGCTTTTGCGTTCTTGTTCTTCGCGTCGAGAAGCTCAGGTTGCAATTCTTTGGTTGCCATTCTGCTCCGTAAAAAACGCCGGATCGGACACCTGGCTGGAGGGGCGATTCCGGGCTACGCTGGTGACCTCAACTTATTGAATTTTCTGCTATTTAGCGGTCACCAAGGCTGTGTTTATTTTACCATAAAAATCGCCCATTTTGAGACTCGAACCGAGAACATAAACGCCGTTTTTTGTTGCTCTTAGGGACGTAGTTTTGTGGCGTCGGAGCCGGCCGCACGTTGCTGTCCGCTACCTTGAGTTTTGCTGTGGAGAGGCAGCGGCCGCGCCAAAATGTAGACCATCCATGAGATCGTCCAGTTGGTCATCGCTGCCGGCTATGAAGGTAAAGGAGATGATCTGTCCTTTTGTCAGCCAGACCAGCGTGCACTGGTGCATGGTCAGTTTGTCGTTGACTGGCTTGGTGAAATCTACCCGGAATAGCTGCCGGCTTTCGACGTCCAGCATGTACGGCTCGCCTTCGGCTTTGAAGCCTTTGGCGGTCGCCACCTCGGTGAGTGGTCCGAGATAGTCTTCGGCCTTTTTTAGACCGGGGTAGGCTGCTGCGCTCTCGGAGCCGAATACGACAGCTGAGTTGATGCTGTCCCCTGTGGCCTCGGGAGGACGCTCGAATACCGCGAGCAGCAATTCCGTTTTTCCGGCCTCCGTACCTTGCTGCATCTCTTTCGTGCGATCAACCCAGCCGTAGGGAATCTTGAAGCGAAAGCCGAACTTTGCGCTGCGGTAGAGCTGGGGGTCGTCCGGGGAAGCAGGGGCCGATTTAGTGGCTGGCTTCGTCTGCGTCTGAGCAGGCCCTTCGGGGGCAATCGCAAGGCTCAGCGGGACAAGGTTCAGCAACACCACAAGTATTGTGATAGCCCGGTAATGCCTGTCGGTTCGAATCACGGTTAGACAAGTTTACAGGCGTTTCAATTGGACCGGGGTGGAGTTGGTCGCAGTCGGATTCATCTTTAAGTGGCTAAGAGTCCACAAACATGCAATCGCCGTAGGAGTAAAAACGGTACCCGGAATCGACTGCGTGGCGGTAGGCGGCCATCACGAAGTCTTTGCCAGCCAGCGCGCAGACGAGCATCAGTAATGTTGATTGCGGCAGATGAAAATTGGTCAGCAGTGCGTCGACGATGCGGAAGCGATAACCAGGATAGATGAAGACATCCGCCTCGCCGCGGCCCGCTTGCACAAGATTTTCATCCGCTGCTGCCGAGGCGTGCTCGAGCGTGCGGACCGTAGTTGTGCCAACGGCTACCACGCGGCGTCCATCGGCTTTCGCGCGATTAATTGCTTTCGCCGCTTCCGGCGAGATTTCGTACGCCTCCCGATGCAGCCTGTGGTCTTCCACTCTCTCAACTCGCACAGGCTGAAACGTGCCCAGACCGACGTGGAGAGTGATTTCGGCGATTTCGATTCCCCGGCTACGAATTCGATCGATGATCTCGGGCGTGAAATGCAGTCCGGCGGTCGGCGCCGCCACCGATCCACGGTCTTGAGCGTATACGGTCTGGTAGCGATCACGGTCCTGAGCCCGATCATCTTTTCCGCTCTCGCGATGGATGTAGGGTGGAAGCGGGACGTGTCCGATCCGATCAATGCGAGCAAAGAAATCATCGACGGGAGTGAAGCGAATGTGACGCTCGCCGAAGCTGCCCCTCGACGTGATCTCCCCCTCCAGGGCGGATGCTCTTTCCTCGGGTCCGTCTTCATCAGCGCCGGCTACGGCGCGACTGAAGTAGAGCTTTTCTCCGATCCCGATCTTGCGTCCGGGGCGTACCAGGCATTCCCATTCGTTTGGATCCTCCGATAGTTGGCGAGTCAGCAGGACTTCGACTCGTCCGCGCATAGAGTCCTGGGCGGCCGGGTTATCGAGGCCAGGGCGTTCGGCTCGATCTCCGCCACGGTGGCCATAAAGCCGGGCCGGGAACACTCGCGTATTGTTTACTACCAACAGATCGTCTGGGCGCAAGAGGTTGGGGAATTCGCAAAATTTCCGGTCTTCCCATTTGTGATCCGAACGCATCAAGTGGAGCAGGCGCGATCCGGCTCGATCGGGTAACGGTTCCTGGGCGATCCGTTCTGGCGGCAGATCGTATTGGAAGTCAGAAACGAGCATCTTGGGAGCCAAGCACTGGGCAGATTATAGGGTTGAGGCGTCCCTTTCGGGTCACACGCGCGTTTTGTTAGGGTTCTGGCACCTTCTATTTACACATTTTGACTTTCTAATGGTTGTAACCTCTTGGAGACGTGCTGTAACATGGCGGCGCAGTGTTTCCCCGGGGTTCTCGGGCATCCTTATGGGCAGCGACCGACACGATCGTCTAGCAATTGTGCAGTTCGGCCGCATGCTGTACGAAAACGGTTTTGTCGCAGCCACCGACGGAAACCTCTCAGTTCGACTCGACGACGAACGCCTGCTCGTCACGCCCACCTGCATCAGCAAGGGACGCATGCGCTCCTCCGACATGGTGATCGTCGATATGGACGGACGACGCCTGGCCGGAAAGCGCAGGGTTTCCACCGAAATCGGGATGCACCTGCTGATTTATCGCCTGCGGCCAGACGTGCAGGGTATTGTGCATGCGCATCCACCCACCGCCACGGGATTTGCCGCTTCCGGTTACGATCTGAACCGTCCGCTCGTATGCGAGGTCGTCGTAGGCCTCGGTTCGATTCCGTTGGCACGCTATGGCACACCCGGTACCCCGGAACTCACCGATGCACTGGAGCCTCTCATTCCTCACCATGACGCTATTCTGATGGCGAATCACGGCGTCGTGACTTTCGGATCCTCAGTCGAGAGCGCTTACATGAAAATGGAGACCGTCGAGCACTTCGCGAAAATCGCGCTGGTCACCCACCTGCTCGGCAACGAGCAGCCCCTTGGCGAGAAGGAAGTGCAGAAACTCCACGAAGTACGGCTCCGGTACATCGGTGGGGCCGGTTTCGTCCCTCCGCGCCGACCGGTTGCTGCGGACCTCGGAGTGAGCGGCCTTCAATCTGACGATGAACCAATAGAGACCGTCGGCAGCCGGCGGTAGTTTTACTCTCCTCCGATCCGAAATCTGAATCCCGCCCTAAAATTTGCCGTCAGCGCTGGATATCCCACGACTTCGTTGTAGTGAGCGTTGAGAGCGTTTTCGACGTTCACGTAGGCCGTGACGCGTGAATTGATCGCGTACCATCCGCCGAGATCTACGCGAGCGTAACCGGCGGCGTGGTCAATGTTGAGGCCAAGGAAATCGTCATCCGGACGGCGGCCGACAAAGCTTCCGCCTAAATTAGCGCCCCAGCGCGTCCCTAGATACGAAAGCAAAATATTTCCAGAGTGTTTCGGACGGCGAAGCAGAGGCATGCCAGGCAGGTATTGATTGTCGATTGGGGCGGGATTCTCGAGAATCTCTGTGGACGTGTAGGTGTACGCGCCGCTCAGCGACAGCCGGCTTCGAAGTCTGGCTTGCAGCTCAATCTCTGCCCCTTGTGCGAAAGCCTTGTTTACATTGAGGTACTCGCCGATAAAATCGATAGGATCTACTTCTTCGTAGTTAATCTGGTCGCGAAACAGGTTATTAAAATACGTGGCGTTCAAACTATAGCGACCCTGGTAGAAGTCCTGCCGCACCCCGGCTTCGAAAGCGCGCACGCGCTCGGGTTTCAGAGCCGGGTTCGGATCCGAGTACGGAGGACCAGCGAACGTTTCTTCCAGGCGCGGCTCTTTGAAACCTGTCGAGTACGAAAATCGCAGGCGTGTTCCGGAAAACAGGTCGCCGCCTTTCAGCGCTAACAGTGTGAGAGCTACGCGCGGCACGCCGGTGTTTCCGTAGGCGCTGTTGTGATTAAAGCGTCCGCCGACGATGGCCGTGAGCCGGCCAAAAGTAAGCTGTTGTTGGCCGTAAAAGTCGTTATTCAGACGCTGGCCATGCGTCTGGCCGAAATTCACGTCGCCAACAAATCCATTCTCGTTTTCAACCCGATACCCGAAGGTGGTATGAGCCCAGGTGCGCTCGGAATAATCTCCCTGGTACTCGAAGCCGACTCGATTGATGCGGTCGACTTCGTGGGATGGAAAATCGTCGATCCGATCCGGGTCACCATTCACATTCAGTTCGTTATAGCGATAGAGATAATCGAAAGCGGTGAAATGATGTTGCCATCCACTCGGCTCGGCTACCGCGAGTTCCACGCTGCCCAGTAAATTGTTGTATTGCGACCACTCGCTCGGATCGGGCGGCTGAAGCGGATCGCCATTAAAATCCCACTCTCCCGGAAGTCCTGTATGACTGTTGGAGTGGCGAAGCCGCACTCGTAAGGCAATGTCATTATTAATCGCCATGCCAATGTTCGCACCTTGCAGGGAGTCGGAATAAAAATCGTTGATGCCTTGGCCATTGGTGTAGTACTGGCTGCCGAAGACGTTATAGTCGAAGCGCCCGTTGGCGCCCGCAAGAGACGCATAGCCGTTGGCGGTTCCGAAGTTGCCTCCATCAGCACCGAAGCGAAATTCGGGAGTCGGCGTGCTTCCGGTCCGCGTCCACGTTTGGACGACGCTGGTCATCGCGTCCGTGCCGTACAAGGTGCTTTGGGCGCCTCGAGCAAATTCCACGCGATCCATCTGCGTTAGAGGCAAGGTTCCGAAGTCGAACGTGCCGCCTGGTTCGTTGACCGTCACACCATCGACAATCACTTTGTTGTAGGTGGAATCGCCACCGCGCACAAACAGGCTCGCGAGCCCTCCACGTTGGCCCGCCGTGTTTATCACCGCACCGGGCAAAAAGCGCACGGCATCGTTCGCGGCGGTCGGGTTCATCACTTCCAGCTGTCCGGCGCTGAGAGTCGCGACGTCTGCTCCCGCAACCTCGCTTGCAACCGGACTTCGAGTCGCAGTTACAACCAATGTTTCCGCAGTCGGGGCCAGATGGAGCTGGACCGTCGTGATTTCGGAAGACGGGGAAAGGTCAGCACTCGCGGCCGCGAAGCCAGGAGCCAGGACTTGGACTCGGTAGGACTTCGATGGCGAATCGTGAAAAATAGCTAGGCCTTCAGCCGAAGTGTTCTGGACCCCTGCCAGCTTATCCGCATTGAGCAATTGCACCTGCGCGCCGGCTACGACCGCGTCTTGAGGATCGACTACTTTAATTTTGATTTCGGCGAAGGCGGCCGACAAAGAAATCGAGAGGAAAAAAACACCGGCAAATACACGAGAAAACCGCATGGCACGTCTCCTTTATCACGCGAAAGGGGTTGGTGTGGATGGTTCACGCCGGTCTCCTGGCTTCGCGAGTAAGGATCCGAGCTTTGCGGCCCCATGAGCCTTCCAGCCCAATGAGCTCTCAGCATCCGACTACTACAACCGGCCTTCCCAGGTGTCTTGTCAGACTTGACCCAGTGACCAGCTGCGATTTCCTCGCTTACAGTTGCGCGGCAGCGCGGGATTTGCACCCGCTTCCCATAGCGCTGGTTGTCGCCAGCCTATGATTTTTGCGCGAACCTAATTTTGAGAAAGAGCAACAACAACGGTTCGGTAAATTTACGCGGCAGTCTGCTGCAAGTCAAACGTCCGCTGATCTACACAGAAACGTCCACACCGGAACGCGGGACACCAGACGCCCCATTGCTGCTACCGGCGCTTTTTTAGGACGGGGAAGTTCGCCGATCCTACTTGCTTCACATGCTCCTCGGCGAAGCCGGTGACGCGTTCTAACGCGGCTTGCAGCTTTTGATGAAACCCTGTCATCTCGCCCTCACCGGCTTCCGCAGGGACGCTTATCTTGGCACTAAATCGAACCAGCGCCTTTGAAAATGGTTTCGGGATCATGAGCGCGTCCCACGTATTCAATACCCAGGCATTATCGAGGGCTACGTAGAACGCTGCCATAGGCAAGACACTCGCGCGAGATAGTGCCACCGGACCGGGCTTGGCAATGTATTTTGGGCCGCGTGGACCATCGATCGTGAATACAACCAGGTTGCCTTGTTCCAATTGACTTTTTAGGCCGAGCAGAGCAGTGGCGCCGCTCCGGCTGCTTGATCCTCGCACCGCGATGAAGCCTAGCTTTTCGATGGTGCGAGCAATGTATTCCCCGTCGAAACTGCGGCTTACCATCACAGCGATGCCAGACTTCCTCCACAGCCACGCACTGGCGAATACTGCGCGATGCCAAAAGGAGTAAATCACCGGCTTTTCGAAAGTCACGTCCGCAGTCGATGGAGGCTCTTCCCACGAGATCGAATAGCGAAGAGTCGGACCGATTAAGGAGATGGCCGAATAGCTCGCCCAACTGATGAGCCATAAGAGAAATCTCTGGCGTAACGAGAATTGCCGCGTCTGCAAAGCGGAGGGCTGGTCAGGTTCGATCGCGGCGGGTGAGGAACTCACGCCGATATTGTAGCCGGGCTGAAGGCTGGCGGCTTAGGGCCTGTTCTGTTATCCGTTCAGGCTATCCTTCCAGATATCCTACGATCCAGTCTTTCAATCGACGTCGACGTTCGTCCGACGAGTCGAAGCGAATACCGAAGGTCTTGTTCGGCTTCTTCCAGGTGACGTTGCCACGCACCCATACGCGCGGCAGGGTCAACAAAGTGAAAGAGACTTCTACTAAGCTGTTCAGTTCGGGAGCGTGATTGGCTTTGAGCGACATTCCACCAGAACTGATCTCTTGACTGGTCGCGGTCATACGCCCCCCGTCGGGTAAGGCAATCCCGACCTCGGTCATCACCGGAACGCGCACGTAGCGGCGGAATTCGTGCAGCACCAACATTCGCGTGGAGCGCACCAACTTCATCGCAGCGGAGCGCTCGAGCGGTTCATGAAAGACAGCGTTGAGGCACAGCTTTGAATAGCGCATTGCGTCCTGGGCACTGCCGCCTAATCCGTAGATGATGATCCGATTGTTTGAAGCCGATCCACGCGCAAGTTCGATAATGCTGCCGGCCGCTTCTCCGAGAGACAGCACGCAAGCCTCGAATTTTTCGCGCTGCAGGCGATCTGCTTGTTCGCGGGAAACCGAAACCGTTTCGATTCCGGATTGCTTGAAGCACTCGGTTAGGAGTTGGGCCGACGCTTCGGGCAGGTCAAATAAGGCGACGCGCGCAACGGATTTTCGGTGAACAGCAATAGGAGCGAGAACACTACCGGTAGTTGTAGGCATGAGTCCCAGGGGGATGAACTCCTCTAAAATCCCATTCTGACGGGCTATTTGGCGGTTGCATAGGTTTCGAAAGGTCTTAGCAGCGTGCAAATGGGCCATAACGGAAGGTGTACCTTGATTGGTTTGGGACGCGCCCTTTCGTTTCGGTCAGGTAAGATGTTGCAACCACTCAGTCGCAACCGCAGCCAGAAATGATCGTTTAGAAATGATCGTTCTCGACGACATCCAGTCGGCCTTGCGCCGGATTCGTAAATCCATCTATCTGTCGCCCTGCGCGCGTTCTGAAACGTTTTCCGAGTCCACCGGGAACCAGGTTTATCTCAAGCTCGATAACCTGCAACGCACGGGAGCTTTCAAAGAGCGAGGCGCGCTGAACAAGTTGCTCTCATTGAGCGCGGAAGAACGCGATCGCGGAGTCATCGCAGCCTCGGCCGGAAACCATGCTCAGGGCGTGGCCTATCACGCCGGCAAGCTCGGCATTCGAGCTCAGATTTGCATGCCTTTGACCACGCCGCTGATCAAGGTGTCCGCCACGCGCGGCTACGGCGCCCAGGTGATTCTGCACGGCGCGAACTACGACGAGGCTTTTGAGGAGTCCCTGCGCCGCAGCCGGGCTGAGAACCTCACCTTCGTGCATGCTTTCGATGACGATGCCGTGATCGCTGGGCAGGGGACCATTGGCCTGGAACTTCTTGAACAGCATTCTGACCTGGAGGCGGTCGTCGTCCCAATCGGCGGAGGCGGGCTAATTGGTGGCATCGCCTGCGCACTAAAAGAGTCGAATCCCAAAATAAAAGTCTTCGGAGTCCAGCCTTCGCGCTTGCCGTCGATGAAAGTTGCGGTAGCGGAAGGCAAGCCTGTCACGCTTAAAGCAGCGTCCACAATCGCCGACGGCATCGCCGTGAGAAGAGCCGGAGACCGCACCTTGCCGCTGGTGCAGAAATATGTGAATGACATCGTTACGGTGGAAGAAGAAGAAATTGCCAACGCTATTCTTCTCTTGCTCGAGCGCGAAAAGACATTAGCGGAAGGTGCGGGCGCAGCGGCTCTGGCAGCCTTGGTCAATCAAAAATTGCCTTTGAGCGGGCAGAAAGTTGCCGTGCTCGTCTGCGGCGGAAATATCGATGTCACACTACTGTCGCGCATCATCGAACGCGGCCTGGTGAAAGATGGCCGTCTGGTGCGCCTGCGGGTACATCTGCCGGACTATCCCGGCGCGCTCAATCGCCTCACATCGATCCTGGCCGAGCACCGCGCGAATATCGTCGAGACGGACTACGACCGTGCTTACCACGGAGTGGGATTGGGCGAAACTGCGATCGAAATCACCATGGAGACGCGCGGACCAGACCATATCGCCGAAATCATTTCAGCGCTCGGAGCGGCTGGATACTCGCAGGAAAGAGTGTTGTAGCTTTCTCATTATTCGAATTGCCTGCGAAATCTTTCCATTTGATCTCTTAAGTCCCCGATCTCACGCCGGAGTTCAGACATTTCTTCCTCCAGTCGGGCGATGCGGTCGCGGTCGGGCGAATTGCTTGAATGCGTTGCGCCGACCTGAACCGGCGCCTCCGCTTCCGCCACATCTCCGCCCAGTAGATGCGCATATCGAGATTCTTTCGTACCCGGCTGCCGCGGCAACACTTTCGCCAGCGGTGGATCGCGCTGCATCAATTTCTGCAAGGCAGATAGCACATCCTCTAACTCTCAAATGAATGCAAGCGTTCGGTCCGTCCGCGCAGTTCACCCGGCGTCTGCGGACCGCGCAGCAGGAGCACGCACAGCACGGCAATTTCTCCGCGAGTGAAATTGAAGACCTCCTGCAGCCGCTGCTCGTATTTGGTTACGCGGCTGTCCGCTCCGCGCGCCGGCCCGGCCATGCGCTGCTGTTGCAGACCATCCAGCGCGTCGCGCACCGCGTCTTCGTCCAACTGCATCACCGGGTCGCGATTCGACTTCTGGTTGCAGGCGTTCACCAACGCGTTCAGCGACAAGGGATAGTACTCCGGCGTGGTGATGTCCTTCTCAATCAGCGACCCCAGCACGCGGACTTCGGTCTCCGTCAAGTTTGCTTTCCATGGCGCCTTAGGTAGAAAGGGTCGATTTACGCGTTAGTCCCGCCGTCAATGGTCAGGTTCGCGCCGGTTATGTAAGCCGCCTCCGGGCTGGCAACAAACGCCACTAATGCGGCGACTTCGTCGACAGTCCCGTAGCGGTTGAGTGCCGTGGCGGCCTTCTGGGGCGTCGCCCAATCGCCCGCAGCGGGGTTCAAGTCCGTATCGATGGGACCCGGCTGAACGTTATTGACCGTGATGGCGCGGTCGCCCACTTCTCGGGACAGCCCCTGACTAAACATCTTCACCGCTCCCTTTGTGGCTGCATAGGGCACCAATCCGGGCGTCATCAATCGCTCGCCGACACACGAGCCGATCATGATGATGCGTCCTCCGTTCTTCATATGCTTCAGCGCTGCTTGCGTTGCTATGAAGGTGCCGCGAATGTTGATATCGATCACGCGATCCAACTCCTCCAGGGAGGTGTCCTCGAACTTTTTCGGAATGGCAGTGCCGGCGTTGTTCACAAGAATATCCAGTCGTCCGAAAGAGGTGACCGTTTTTTCGACCGCGGCCTTCACGGCCCCGGCATCGGCCGCATCCGCCTGGATCGCGATGGCCTTTCGTCCCGCGCGTTCAATTTCCTTGACCACAGCGGCGGCCGCTTCCGCGCCCTTGGTGTAGGTGATGGCCACGTTCGCACCATCGGCCGCGAGACGCTTTGCGATTGCTGCGCCAATACCGCGTGAGCCTCCCGTGACCAGAGCGACCTTTCCTTCGAGTTTCCCTGACATTGTTTCTCCTTGATGTCGCAGCGCTCTCGATCGCCGCCGCAAACAGTCTTCACGAACGATACTTCACAGACGATAGTAAAGTGATCGCAGAAATTTTGCTCGGCTGCCGCTTCAACAACCCGAGCACGCTCCCTGCGGGTGTAGGTATACTCAATAGTTTGTTGAAGCTGTCTATGAGTTCATTACCTTCGCTACCGCGAGTCCGCATTGACGAGCTGGTCAGGAAACTTCGCGGCCTGCCGCCGTCGGCCTTCGACCAGACCGAGGAGGTTCGGTCGTTGCTCGCCACGACGCCTGTCGATGAGGCCAGCCTCGCTCCTTATCTGACGTGGGACCGCCAGCACTACACGCGCAACTTGATCGACAAGACCGACTTATACGAACTACTCGCCATCTGCTGGGAGGTTGGTCAGGGAAGTTCCGTGCACAATCATCGCGATCAGAATTGCTGGATGGCAGCGCCGGTAGGAAAGTTGCTGGTCGAGAATTTTCATGTGGGATTTGAGGATTCCGAGACAGGAAAATGCGGGTTGGAGGCATCTAACACGGTGGAGTTGACGGCGGACAACCCTTGCGCCGTGGATCCGCGAGAACCGGTGCACCGGGTACTAAATCCAAGGGAGGCGAACGCGCGCGCCGTGAGCCTTCATGTGTATTCGCGTCCGTTCGATACCTGCGTGGTTTATTCACCCGAGCAGGGGACGTGCGGAGACATCCGCCTTCACTACAACACGGCTTTCGGAAAACCAGTATCCCGTGTGCAATAGAAGTTTTTTCAGGAGTTTGTGTCGTGTCGCGGGATCAAGCGCAGAAGTGAATCGCTCCAGCCGCGAAGCGGCGCAACAAGAAAGCCCGGCGCGTAAGGCCGGGATCGGAAGTGGGGACAAGTTGAATCCGTCGAGGGACGGCACTTCGGCTCAATCCGTGCCCTTTCAACAACATTTTCAAGGAGGAATCGTGAGGAAATACGCAGGAATCTTGGCTAGTGTAGCTGCGCTATGTGTCATGTCGTGGGCGCAGGCTTCGGCACCAGCTCAGGCTCCGGCGCAGACGCCAGCAGCAGCGGCGCAGACGCCCGCCGAGACCCCGGCCCAAATTCCTGCCGCCGAGCCAGCTCCGATTCCCGCCCCGACGACTCAAGCGGCGCCCTCGACCCCGTTCCCTCGCCTCGAGTTCTTTGCTGGCGGTTCGTATGCCGAGGCCGGCCTGTTCAACGCCGGACACTGGGCAGGATTACCCGGATGGGACGCTTCGTTCACTATAAACGCAGTCAGTTGGCTGGGAGTGGTGGTTGACGGTGGACAATATTTTGGGACGTCCAAGATCCCAGTTGCGGTTCCGTTTCCGTTTCATGTTAACCCTTGCCAGCCTAACTGCACCGGCCCCACGTTCAATGTAGACACGCGAGAGTACAACATCCTCTTCGGGCTGCAATTCGCTCGGCGCAAGTACGAGCGCTGGACGCCGATCGCCGAGCTGATGTTTGGGCATCAGGGAACCCGTGGTGTCGAGAATTTCCCCACCGGACCTCCTGATACGGAAGTGAGCGCCGGGCGCGCGCTGGTTGCGGGCGGCGGGTTGGACTACAAAATTAATCCGCGTTTTGCATTGCGGGTCAAAGCCGATTACTTGCAGACCGGCTCTTTCAAACAAAAGCAGGACAACTTCAGAGTCTCGGTGGGCCTCGTCATCCGAAGTGTGCACAAGAAAAAGCGTAGGCTCGAGGACGAGACTTCACCCGAGTGAGCCCACCCTTTTGCCGCCTGGGGCGCAAGTGCTAGCCGACAAGTGCGAGTGGCCAACCTAAAGATCGACAATTATCGGAATCTACCTCAAGAGCGGCGCAGCAGATCGCTCAGCGGCTTGGCTTTGGCTCGCACTCCATCAGCGAAATCCGCACCCTTCTCGACTGCGTCTCCAAATCTGTCTTTTGCTTCGTCCGTCCAGTCAGAGGCGGTTTCCAGAACGTCGTCGTAGGAACGGCGAAGATCCTTTCGCAGCTGTCGGCCGGTCTTAGTAGCGAAAAGCAGGCCGACGGCGGCGCCGACGCCAAGGCCGATCATCAGGAAAGTGATAGCAGTGCCGGTAGTGCCTTCAGAACTTTCATATTTTCCAACGCGCATAATGGAACCTCCCAATCACTCCTATTCTAGCCCCAAATGAGAAATCGGATGGATGCGCGATTGAGGCACGAATGGGGCGCGGTTTCCCCAATTCCAGTCCCCTGTGTAAAATGAGTTTTTGACCCGACGTGCGGCGGACGCACCGGAGAACTTCACCATCGAGCTAACATCGGGCTCTCCGGGGATTCGGCTCTGCTCCGCTGCCCAGAATTCCTAGCAGAATGAAGGAGATGTAAAACAGCAATGTCGATTCCAGCGACCCAACTCCGTCCCGGCATGATCATTAAGCACAACAATGATTTGCATTCCGTTTTCAGCGTCGAGCACCGTACTCCTGGGAACCTGCGCGCCTTCATCCAGGCAAAGCTGCGCAACCTGCGCACCGGCGCCATGTTCGAGCATCGTTTTCGCTCGCCTGATCCCATCGAAAAAGTAAACGTGGATGAGGAAAGCATGGAGTTTCTCTACAGCGATGGAGACGACTACTACTTCATGAACACCGAAAACTACGAGCAGACCCATCTGACCCGCGACACGCTTGGCGATGCGGTGGAATACTTGACCCCGAACCTCCAGATCAAAGTGGAATTCTTCGATGGCAAAGCCGTCGGCATCGAGCTCCCGCAGACCGTGGTGTTGAAGATCGTGGAGGTCGAGCCGGGCCTGAAAAGCGCAACCGCATCCAGCGTGACCAAACCGGCGAAAACCGAAACTGGCCTCGTCGTGCAGGTGCCGCCGTTCATAAACGAAGGTGAGAGTATCAAAGTCGACACAGCAGAAGGGACATATCTGTCGCGCGCGTAATGGTCGGAGATTTGTAATTACAAGTCAGGGGTTATAAACCATAAATGTCTCCTGAACCAACTTCAGCCCAAGCCCGTCGCTTTCTGGTGCGCGGACGCGTGCAGGGCGTAGGCTTCCGCTGGTTTGTGGAACGTGAGGCAGACATTTTGAAGTTAGCCGGATGGGTTCGCAACAACCCCGATGGCACTGTGGAGGTGTTGGCAATCGGAACGCGCGAGCAAGTGGCCGACTTGCGCTTGCGGCTTCAGCAAGGTCCGAGAGCGGCGCGAGTAGATAACGTAGAAGAATCCGAAGCTGAGGCAGTCGCCGGGCTCGATTCATTTCAAGTTCGAGGAGCTTAACGTTAAGATGTCGACCAGAATGCCCACTAAGGCCGTAGACTGCGACGGATTAAAAAAGCTGATCCGGGAAGTTCCCGACTTCCCAAAAAAAGGCATCCTGTTCTACGACATCACGACTCTGCTCAAGGACAAGGTCGGCTTCGCCAGGCTGATCGACGCGCTCTCGGAAAATTACATCGGAAAAGAAATCGATCTGGTGTTGGGTATGGAGGCGCGCGGATTTATCTTTGGGCCAGCGCTCGCCTACCGGTTGAACGCCGGATTCGTTCCGGTTCGCAAGCCGGGCAAGCTTCCGGCGGAAACCGTGAAGGTTAGCTACGAACTTGAATACGGTAGCAATGCGCTGGAGATCCACAAAGATGCCATCGCACCCGGCCAACGCGTTCTGATTGTGGATGATCTGCTCGCTACCGGCGGAACGGCCGTCGCCACCGCGGACCTCGCGACTGGCTTGGGGGCAAAGATCGCTGGTCTTGCATTCGTGGTTGAGCTTGACTTCCTCAAGGGTCGAGAAAAACTGGCAAAGTACGACGTTTTCTCGCTACTTCACTACGACGTGTAACTTCGCCGCCAGCGCTCAGTTTCTGCTGACAACTTACCTTACGAAATACGCCACCGCTCGGAATACACCTCGCCAGATCGCCAGGCTAACTGCCAGCGACGCGGTGTAGGAGAAAATCGCAATCCAGTTCCATTGCACATAGCTTTCACTTTCACGGATCCACATGGGGGAGGGCTCCTTAAAGTCCGTTCCTAAATTAAATTGCTTCTGGTAAATGTTTGCAATTGTCAGTCCGTTTTCAATTTTCCGCAAGTACTTGAAAACATTCCCCGCAGATGGAGCCCATCCCGCCGAAATAGTGTGAAATCGCCGTACAATCCGAGAATTCTGCTCCATCTGCCGAATCTTGATGCCGAAAACTTGACATCCTAGCCGACCCCCAGTCTGTCCAAACCGGCACTCGGAGACAGATTGCGGTGGTGATAATCTAAACCTATCCGCAATCTTCAACGGAAGATTCATGCTTGCCGCATTCAGTGCAAACGCGCCTTCGATGCGATTCCACTTTTGTAGATTCATTCAACACAAAACGAAATTGTTCTGTGTCCTCCTCAGCCTCTTTTTCGTCACGCGAGCGGGCGCGGATTCCAATCCCCTTCCACCTTCCATCACCACCGCACCACTTTCGGTCGATCAAGTAGTGAATAATCTGATCCAAAAAGACCAAGAGCGAGCGAAGGCTCTGCGTCATTTCGACTCGACTCGCGTCTATCGGCTTTCTTATCGCGGATTCCTTGGCGATCGAGATGCCGAAATGACCGTCGATGCCACCTATGACAGTCCTTCTACCAAGAACTTCAAAGTGCTTTCGCAAAGCGGATCGAAGTCGATGATTGAGCACGCATTTAAACGACTGCTGGACGGCGAAAAAGAGGCCGCCGAACCCGATGTGCGGGCTCATACACTTCTGAACCGCGACAATTACAACTTCGCGCTTGTCGCTTTCGAGCCGTCGGGCGCGAATTCTTCCAATAGAAGAAGCCAGTATGTGCTGGCCGTTTCTCCAAAGACGGCAAGTAAGTACGTTTATCGCGGGAAAGTTTGGGTCGATGCCACCGACTTTGCAGTCACTAAGATTGACGCCGAGCCCGCGCAAAATCCGTCATTCTGGACTAAGACAAACGAAGTGCATCACGAGTATATGAAGGTGCAGGATTTCTGGCTTCCACGGCGCAACGAGTCGGTCAGCTACATTCGTCTCGGTGGCCGCGCCACGCTCACAATTGATTACGAGAATTACCGCATTGTGGCTTCGCCCCTAACTGGCCATGAAGCAAAACCATCCACTTCTGCCGCGAGCGCTCGCTAGTAGACCATACACAGTCCTCCAGGTGCCACCTTCACCAGCAATCAGCGGTAGTACAATCCCGGCATGGATGGCCTGACCGAGCCAAATCTAAATCCCGCCACCGAGCAGGGGTCGATCATGCGCCCGATTCTGATTGGGATCGTGATCGTTGCGGTTGTGGTTGGCGTTCTCGCGCTGGCTTTACGCTCGGAGGTCAAGAAACCTGCCCCGCCTCCGCCTTACGCAGCGAATCTGAAATTTTCCGATATGAAGACCAGCGCCGCCCAGAATTTCGTTGGCGCAACCGTAAGCTATATCGATGGCGTGGTGACCAACGCGGGCGATCAAACGGTCATCCACGCAGTGGTTCAAGTCACGTTCAAGGACGATATGGGACAGACCGCCCAGCGCGAAGAGTTGCCGATCCGGGTGCTGCGCACCGGCGGACCGTATGACGAGGCAGTGGACCTCAATCTATCTTCGCTGATGCCGGGCGAGAGCAAACCTTTTCGGTTGACGTTCGAAAACATCTCCGCGCAGTGGAACCACGCTTATCCGGAGTTGGTGATCACACAGGTTAGCGTTAAGTAGGTATCCGCTAGAGCTTGAGAGCATCCATTTTAGGATTCTCGTATACGTCGTCTTCACCCGGATATCGAAGCTCCTTCTCAAATTTTCCCGTCTGTTTCGCCAAGGCCCACACCAGACTCTCTCCCGCTGGCAAGATGTTCGGCTCAAGGTCATAGACCGGGTCTGAGTAAGCCCATTGACCGTCGACCGGCTTCCATCCATTTGCGACAAACATGGCGATCAATGGATCGAGGAATAGCGCGTTGAGCGCATTGTGATGCAACAAAACCGTATGGCGAACTGGATGATTCAGAACACGCCTTGCCAGCGAGTCATAAAACTGAGCCCGTTCCCAGATGTGCTGCAGGAAAAAACCACGGTAAGCAGTGACATCCGCTTGGGGATTTTCCTTCTCCCGTTTCTCGAGCCTGCCGCTGATTGCCCAGTCTGACGCATCGATCGTCGCTCGACCGGCGCGATAACTATGCTGCCGCAGGAAAGAACGCATGCCGTCGCGCTTCTCCACTGTGTCGCCTTCTTTGAAGTACGGGTAACGAAACAGGCGAACGAAGTGCGAGCAAGAGCGAATCAAGGGCTCGTTCTTGAGCGCATCGGCTTCAAATTCGGCCAGGGTAACCGCGGCACTGCCTGAACTGACATCGCTGCTGGCATTGAAGTCGAGGTGCGAGTAGGAATGATTGCCAATATCATGCCCAGCCCGATCCCACGCCGCAACCAGGCTTTGTCCCTCAGCACTATCGATGCGTTTGCCGCAGACAAAAAGGACTGCCTTGACCTTTCGTTTTGCCAGCACATCCAGGATCCGTTGGTTGATCTCCTGCCATGACAACCCTGCGCCGCCGTCGGTTCTTGGATCGTCGAAAGTGAAGGCGATTTCCGGTTGCGCGTGTTCAGCCCAGAGCGCGGGCGCTCCCGCTAGCGACGCCAACGCGGTTGCGGACTTAATAAACTCTCTGCGATCCACATCATCCACTCTAGCGATCTGCAAGCAGCGGTGTCCATCGGGCAGTACAATCTCCTCGTGCCTGACACCAAACCATTCCGTCTTACGGAGTCCGTAAAAGCTGCGGGTTGAGCTTCCAAGCTGAGTCCGGCGGCGCTGGACACAGTGCTTGGGAAATTAGCCCGGCAACAGGACCCAAATGTACTGGTCGGCTTCGATCATGCCGACGACGCGGGAGTGTATCGTCTCACGCCAGAGATGGCGCTCGTCCAGACGGTCGATTTTTTTACTCCGATCGTCGACGATCCCTACACATTCGGTCAGATTGCCGCGACCAATGCCTTGAGCGACGTCTATGCCATGGGCGGAAAGCCCATGACCGCGCTGGCCCTCGTTTGTTTCCCCGAAAAAGGCGATCTCGATATTCTGGAGCGCATTCTCGCCGGCGGTTTGTCGAAGATGATGGAGGCCAACTGCACCATAATCGGTGGCCACAGCATTCGGGATGATGAAACTAAGTTCGGGTATTCGGTCACTGGAATCATTGATCCCAAGCACGTGCTCGCAAACCAGGGCGCTCAGCCCGGGGATCGATTGATATTTACCAAGGCGCTCGGTACTGGGGTGATTTCTACGGCGATCAAGAAAGGCGTCGCGCAGCAAGCCTGGATCGACGCTGCCGTGAAGTCGATGACCACTTTGAACAAGACTGCGGCCGAGGTGATTCAGTCTGGCGTTAACCGGGGATGGTTGGTGCACGCGCTTACCGACATCACTGGATTTGGAATGATCGGACATGCTCGTGAGATCGCCCTAGCCTCAGACGTCAGCATTGTTTTTCAATCCGGCAAGATTCCTGTGATCGATGGCGCGTTGGATTGCATTCGCGCCGGTTATATTCCGGGTGGACTCAATGCCAACCGCGAGTTTGCCGAGTGTATGGTGGAATATGAAGACGGTATCCCTGAGGAAACGAAGACTCTTCTCTTCGACCCGCAGACTGCGGGCGGTTTGTTGATTTCGGTGGCTAGCGACCATTCTTCGGAGTTGATTCGCTCTCTTCACGCTGCAGACGTGCCAGCGATCGAGATTGGGCAAGTACGGCCACACGGAAAACCAATCATCGCCGTGACAAACTAAGTCGTCACGAAGCAAAGATTAGGGGACGGCCGAGAAGCCCGTGTCCCACCACAGAGTTGCTTCACCTGATGGCTGAAAGCTGAGGGCTAACTGAAAATCACAGTCGCATGGATCGGGAAAACGAAAGAGCCGGCAATCCAGAGTTTGACCGACGAATACCTGAAGCGCATCTCGCGTTACGCTCAGATCGCCGGTCTGGCATCGAAAGATGAAGCGGCGCTTTTATCGCTGGCGAATGGCAGCCGCCAGAAGGAGCGGCACAAGCTGGTTCTCCTCGATTCCCGCGGAAAACAGCTTTCCTCCGAAGAGCTAGCGGAATTTCTGGAGCGCGAGCAACTGAATGCAACCCCGTTGCTATTCGCGATTGGGGATAGCGATGGCTTCAGTGATGAGGCGCGTCGGATTGCCGGGTTCACCTTGTCGCTCGGCAAGATGACGCTGCCACACGAGCTGGCGCGCGTGGTTCTGGTGGAACAGATTTATCGCGCACTCACCATTCTTAAAAATCATCCCTACCACCTGGGTCATTAACTTTATAGTAACGGGCACCGGCTGATCAGCCGCCTTTACCGAGGACTCGATTCCCGACCCCGATGCACCTCTGGCAGCTTCACGGGAGCACGAAACAGGCATACTGTATTGCTTAACAGGCGAAACAGTCTGGATTGGACAGTCTCGATTAGTAAGCTCGATTAGTAAGAAAGGCCCTCCCCCATGAAAAATCCGTACGACGTATTGCGAATGAAAGAGCAGGAACTACTGCGGGTCCGCAAAGAAATGGACGCTTTGCGAATCGCCGTGCGCCTGCTGGGTGCTGAAGATCCCGGAGCAGCAAACGGCGAAGGTCAGCCCAAGCTGCAACGGGTCATCGAAATGCCATAGACCTACTTCCCCCTGTTTGACTCGGAGGCGGACGGAAACCAAAACCGTCCGCCTTCTTAATTTTCTAATCCAGCTCGCTTGGCACGGTCATTCCCATCCGCGTAGAATATGAGATTCGGTCCCTATTCAGATTCCTTCTAATGCCGGACATTCGCCGCGGTCTGATCATCGTAAATACAGGACCCGGCAAGGGTAAGACCACGGCGGCCATGGGCACGGCGTTGCGAGCCGTCGGGCAGGGGATGCGCGTCCTGATGCTGCAGTTTTTGAAAGGTTCTTGGCATTACGGCGAGCTCGACGCAGTCAAGGCTTTCGGCGACAAGTTCATCATGAAGCAGATGGGACGCGGCTTTGTGAAAGTAGGGGCCGAAAAACCCGATCCCGAAGACGTGCGCATGGTGGAAGAGGCCTGGACCGAGGCTGAAAAGGCGATCCAGTCCGGAGAGTGGGATCTGGTAGTTCTCGACGAAATCAATTACGCCATCACCTACGGCATGCTGGACGCAGCAAAAGTGGCAGAGTCGTTGGGCCGAAAGCCGGACATGGTGCACGTGATCCTGACCGGCAGGAACGCGCACCCCGCAATCATAGAAATCGCCGACACAGTAACCGAAATGCGCCAAGTAAAACACGCATATGAAAAAGGCGTAATGGCGCAGAGAGGAATCGAATACTAGCAGTCAGGAGGTTTACCTGACGGCTGATGGCTGACACCTATTTCCTATGACGTGGTTCAAACGACAATCCGGCGAACTCGACACTTCCGGCGAAAAGAAGGTCCGCACGGAAGGGTTGTGGGTGAAGTGTGATGGCTGCCGGCAGATTATCTGGAAGAAGGACCTTGAGGACAATCTCAACGTCTGTCCAAAGTGCGACAAACATTTCCGGATTGATGCTCGCACCCGACTCGCCCAGCTCCTCGACGACAATCAATACGAAGTTTTTGCCAGCGACCTCGCCTCCACCGATCCGCTGAAATTTGTCGACTTGAAAGCGTACTCCTCTCGTTTGAAGCGAGCGAAAGCCGACACCGGATTGAAAGACGCGATTATCAACGCGCAAGGAAAGCTGAACGGCCGTCCCGTAATCGTGAGTTCGATGGAGTATTCGTTTATCGGCGGCAGCATGGGAGCCGCGGTGGGCGAGGCGATCACACGGGCAATCGAGAAAGCGATTGAAACGCGAACTCCGATCATTATTGTTTCTGCGTCCGGCGGCGCGCGCATGATGGAAGGCGTAATCAGCCTGATGCAACTGGCCAAGATCTCGGCTGCACTGGCGCGGTTGGATGCCGCGCGGGTACCGTATGTTTCGGTTTTGACCGATCCGACGACAGGCGGCGTAACCGCATCTTTTGCCATGTTGGGCGATCTCAATATTGCTGAACCTGGAGCCCTGATCGGCTTCGCCGGTCCGCGCGTGATTGAACAGACCATTCGCCAGAAGCTGCCCCCTGGGTTCCAGCGCTCGGAGTTTTTACTGGAACATGGAATGCTCGATGCCGTCGTGCCGCGAAAAGAGTTGAAACCGTATATCGCGCGGGCGCTTGGACTTTATGGTCGGAGTAGCGGCGTAGCGCAGCCGCAAGCCTTCGGTTCTCAGTCGTCGGGTTCGGGCTGAGCGAATCCCTCTCGGGTTCCGCTATTCTCTGCTCGGTGCTTGTTTTGACCCCTGAGTGTCGTTTTCTGGATCGTCTTGCATCGAAGATTGAAACTGTAAGCTAACCGCTGTGAAGCTGAAGCGGAACCTGCCCTTGTCCTACGAAACCGCAGTCGCGCAGATATACGCGTTGGGCCACGAGTTGGCTCAGACGCCCTCGCACAAGTTCGATCTGGCGCACATGCGCGTTTTGTTGGCCGCGCTGGGCCACCCGGAGAATCGCTTTCCCAGCGTGCTGGTCGCGGGAACGAACGGGAAGGGTTCCACATCGGCGACTCTCGCGTCGATCCTGCAGGCCTCCGGGCTCAAGACTGGGCTCTACACGTCGCCACATCTCGTCCGCATCAACGAGCGAATTCGCCTGGACGGCATTCCCATTGCCGATGACGATTTCGCGTTGGTTCACGATGTGGTCAGCCGCACCGCCGAACGACTGGTTTCGGAAGGCGATCTGCCGTGGTATCCCAGCTTTTTTGAAGTGCTGACGGCGATGGCTTTTGAGTACTTTGCCGGTAGCCGGCTCGACCTGGTTGTGCTTGAGGTCGGCATGGGCGGACGTCTGGATGCGACCAATGTGGTTGAGCCCCGCCTGAGCATCATCACCGACATATCGCTCGATCATCAAAATTATCTCGGAAATACTATCCCCGAGATCGCGCGCGAAAAAGCAGGGATCATTCGAACCGGCGGTGTTGTGGTCACATTGCCGCAATTGCCGGAAGCCAACGACGTGATCGGAAACGCAATTCTGGATGCGGGCGCGCGCGCGGTGAATGCCGTGCCTTACGTCCCCCCGATCTCCCCTGCGAGTGAGAACAGCCTTATTTTTGAAGGTCCCAACCATGCGGACATTCGTAACCGCTATCCGCTGGAAGTGATGGGCAAACAAATCATGGTCGAGTCGCCGTTGGCCGGGCGCCATCAGCTTCGCAATATCGCGCTGGCGATCGCCGCAGCCGTTGAACTTCATGGTCAAGGAGTCCGCCAGATCACCGCCAGTACGATCGAGCGAGGCATCCGCGAAACACGATGGCCAGGGCGCTTTGAGGTGATACCGGCTGCCAACGGCAATCCGGAATATGTCCTCGACGTAGCGCACAATCCGGCTGGAGCGTGGGCGTTGCGGTCTACACTTTCTAGCGCCTATCCTGACGGTCGGGCGATCACTATGGTATTCGGGGTGATGAGCGACAAAGCCGTCCAGCAAATCACGGAGATACTGTTTCCGATTGCAGACCACGTCGTCGTCACTCAAGCTGATAATCCGCGATCGGCGAGTCCTGATGAGATTCGGCGGGCAGCAGCGCGAATAGCGGCCGGCAGCGATATCGAGGATGCCGAAAATGTTGCCGCCGCCTTGGAGCAGGCTCGGAGGGTTGCCGGTCCGGCTGGGCTGGTCGTGATTACTGGTTCGATATATGTGGTCGCAGAAGCGATGCGAACGCTCGGCGTTCACATCTAAACAAACAAGCATGAACAAGATTGCCACCACCGCGGAGCCCGAGAAAAAAATGGCCGATCTGCCTCCGGCTGAAACGCCCGGCTCAGTTGTCGCTGGATGGGACGGAAAAAACGGAAAGACCGGCGCGAACGGAAAGACCGATAGGTCGTTCCCGGCCAGGAAGTACGGCTGGCTCAGTCGCCTCCGTTCGTATTTTATTTTTGACCCGCTGATCTGGGCCTACACTCTGCTCCTCGGCACGACTTCACTGGTCTGCTCGCTGTTCGACCGCAATGGGCGCATCCAGCATAAGTTCGCCCGATTCTGGTCGTGGCTGGTCATGAAGACGATCCTTTCCCCGGTGACGGTCACCGGCGCCAGCCGTTTCAACAGCTCCCGCCCCAGCGTCTATGCGGCCACGCATTCATCAGCACTCGACATTCCGATTCTCTACGTTCATCTGCCGTTTCAATTCCGTATTATTTTTAAAAGCGAATTGCTCGCCTATCCGTTTGTGGGATGGCACCTGAAACGATCGGGCCAAGTTTGCATTAATCAGCAGAATCCCGCGGCCTCCATCGGCGCCATCAAGTCGGCATTGAGAAGCCTGCGTAACGGCACGCCGCTGGTGATTTTTCCAGAGGGCGGGCGTACGAGCGATGGCAAACTCCAACCCTTTCTGCCCGGAGCATTCTTTCTCGCCATCAAAGCGCAGGCCGACATCGTGCCGATCGCGCTCGTCGATACTTTCGCCCTGCTGCCGATGAACACCTATCACATCAAATGCCAGCCGCTGGAGATGCGCGTGGGCGAGCCGATCTCGACCGTTGGTCTGACTTTGCAAGACACGGACAGCGTTTCCGCCAAAGTGAAGAGCGCGATTGAAGCACTGCAATCGGCGCCAAGAGCTGCGTAGAACCAATTCCAATTCGACGACCTCGGACTGTCAGGGTCATCTAGAACGTTCCGCATCAAAAAGTTGCCGCCAAACTGCTCACCGCCGAGGATTCTATCCGTCTTAAACCGCGGCATCGTCGCTCAAGAAGGGGTTGTTATGTCCAGAATCTCGTGTTTTGTCCTCCTACCGCTGTTTTCCGTCCTAAGTGTTATGGCCCAAACCGCCTCAACGTCCCAGCCAACCGTCTGGGCCGCGAAACCGGATGCCCCCGCGTTCGAGAAGTATGTGAATGCAAAGATTGCCGAGGGCCAGAAGTCCATCGACCAAGTGCTCGCGGTCAAAGGCCCGCGAACGATTGAGAATACGTTAGTTCCGTATGACAACGCAGTCGAGCAGGTAAATACCGGAAACTATCTCGCCAACCTGATGTTTCAGGTGCATCCGGATACCGCGTTTCGCGACCGGGCATCGACAATGACGCAGAAAGCAACCGACTTCCAAACGGCCGTGTCTCTGAATCGCGAGGTCTACAAGGCGTTGGCAGCGCTCGATTTGTCGAGGGCAGACGCGGCCACTCGTTACTATGTGCAGCGTCAGTTGCTGGAGTTCCGCTTGGCCGGCGTGGACAAGGATGACGCCACTCGCGCCCACCTTAAAGAACTCAACGACGAACTCACCGGCGAAGTGACTTTGTTCCAGCGCAATATCGCGGATGATCAGCGTAGCGTCGAAGTAAATAATGTCGCTGAACTCGATGGCCTGCCCCAGGATTACATCGATCGTCATAAACCGGGAGCCGATGGAAAGATCCGCATCACCACGGATTATCCCGATATTTTCCCCGTACTGAAGTTTGGCAAGAACGCCGAACTGCGGCGGCGTCTCTACGAGCAATTCGACAACCGGGCTTATCCCAAGAACCGTGATTTGCTGATGAAGATGATGCAGACACGTTATGAAATCGCAACCCTCCTCGGTTTCGCGTCATGGGCGGACTTCAACGCAGCTGACAAGATGGCGGTGAAT
Organism: uncultured Acidobacteriaceae bacterium; assembly: GCA_963807725.1. Classification (GTDB taxonomy): domain Bacteria; phylum Acidobacteriota; class Terriglobia; order Terriglobales; family Acidobacteriaceae; genus Acidiflorens. The sequence goes on along the minus strand of CAWECL010000003.1, from coordinate 94,594 downwards.
GGCCAGAACATTGCCAACTTCATCCGCGACCTCGACGCGGCAGCAGCTCCGGCAGCCCAGCGGGAGTTTGCCATGCTGCTCGCGGAGAAACGAAAGACCGATCCAACTGCGACCGAAATTGGAGAGTATGAGAGCGGCTACCTCCGCGAACAACTTCGTCGTTCCGAATACAACTTCGATTCGCAGTCGGTGCGTCCTTATTTGCCTTACGTCAGCGTGAAGAAGGGCATTATGGACACCGCGGCGCAATTATTCCACGTAACTTTCAGGCAGGAGATGAATGTACCGGCGTGGGATCCCGCCGTGGAAACCTACGACGTAATCGACAATGGCGCCGACAGCTCAGAAAAAGGAAAGATGGTTGGACGTTTTTATCTCGACATGCATCCACGGCCCGGAAAGTACAGCCATGCCGAGATGGTGCAGGTATTGGACGGGGTGCGCGGCAAGCAACTGCCGGAAGCGGTCCTGATTTGTAATTTTCCCAAGCCGACCGCGACCGACGCCGGATTGATGGAGTACGGAGACGTGGAAACCTTCTTCCACGAATTCGGCCATTTGATGCACCACATTCTCGGCGGCCAGCAACAATGGGCCGGGATCAGCGGCATCGCGATGGAGGCCGACTTCGGCGAGGCGCCATCCGAGATGCTGGAAGAATTCATGCGCAGTCCGCAAGTGCTGGCATCATTCGCGCATCACTACCAGACCGGCGAACCGATTCCGGCCGAGCTGGTGGCGCGCATGAATCGGGCCTCCGCATTCGGACGAGCTGGACTAACGGCAGCGCAGTTAAATTACACCGCGCTTTCGTATGACATTTACAAAGGCAAGCCCGCAGACGTCGATCTGGATGCGGTCGCGTTGACAGACACGAAACGCTACACCCTGTTCACCACATTACCCAACACACATATGTACGCTTCGTTCGGGCATCTGAGCGGTTATTCCTCCGCGTATTACACCTACATGTGGGACTCGGTGATCGCAAAAGATTTCTTCCAACAGTTCGACCATTCGAACCTGCTGGCAGGCGAAGCTCCAATGCGTTACCGCCGCATCGTGCTGGAACCGGGAGGATCTGTCTCCGCTAACGATCTGGTGAAGAATTTCTTAGGACGCCCGCAGAACATGAAAGCATTCCAGACTTGGATGGGCGAAGAATTCGACAGCGGTGGAGGCGGATCGGCAGCGGCAGTCAATTAGTTTGCGCACTCGACATCAACCGCGCCCACCGTGCGGCAGTCAATTAGACGGTGCGGCGGATCGTTTCCCATATTTCCGATAGAACTGGTTTTGAAAAAGTTCCTGAGGGTCGTACTCCCTTTTCAAGTTGAAGAATTGATCGGCCTGAGGATAGGCGCGCAGAAATTGCGCTGGGGTCGCATGCAACCGATACGGCAAATAGTAGCGGCCACCAGCTTGTAGAGCCGCATCTACCAGATCCCTGGTCATAGCCTGCATTTCAGCTTCGCCCTCCGTCGTACGGGGCTGGCTGAAAAACATTACAAAAGCAAGCGTGTCGCTTCGGGCGTAGTTGAGAAAAGTGTCAGAGTCGGCCTTTACATCTCGCACGGTAACATTCAGAAGATCCCCATTGTGCTTGCGTATGATCTTTCGCGCGGCCGCCAGGAATTCGCCGGCGTGTTCCCGATCCACGAAGTATTCGTGCAAAATGTCGGTTGTTGCCTCCGACCGATCCAGATACCACTCCGCATCGTCGTCCATCAATTGATTCCGAGAAAACACTTTGCCAGTAAGCTCCGGCTGTAAATTTGTTTCCGCTGACCAACGCATCTCTTTCCCGTACGTACTACCTGCCGAACCACGAAACACGAGGCGTGGCAACCAGTGCGAGCCAACAGCCGTAAGATGCGGAATCGGTCCGGCTTCCCGATAAAACACGTTCACTAGAACTTCATCAAACATCTTTTGGGGTGTGATATTCATCCTCGCGTAAACCATCTCGACGTCCGGATTCTTGCGGAGGCTGCGAGCGAACGACTCCATTGCTCGACCAAGAGGGACTACGTATTGCTCAAGCCGTAATCGCTCGTTCGGTACAACTCGCAGATCTGCATCCAGGATGACTCCGAAAAGGCCATAACCTCCGAGAACCAAAGAGAAGAGCTCTCGATTCTGAGTGCGGCTGCATGCTATGACCGATCCATCCGCTTTCATCAAATGGAACGAATCGACTGTCGAGGCCATCGGCGGTCGGCCATATTGCCAGCCGTGACAATTTACACTCAACGATCCACCTACCGTGAATGAATTGTCGGATTGCATCACAGACACCGAACGGCCATGCTGGTCCAGGTAGGGAATGACGTCAGCCCACTTTGCCCCAGACTGCACATGAAGCAAATTCTTGTCCTCATCGAGCTTCATTCCCTTGAAAGGAAGCATGTTGATCTCTATGCCTCCCGGATAGATCGTCTGCCCACCCATGCTGTGGCGTGCACCCGCAATCGACACTTGTAAACGCGCGGCTTGTGCCCTCAGTAGCAACTCACGGAGTTGCTCTTCGCCTTCTTGAGGATCACCCGGAATATCCCAGATTTCCGCAACTTGCGTTTTGTTCAATCGGCTGACGTCATCTGCATACCCAGCAGGAAGTTTTTCGACGACCGCCCGATCGTGGTAAGCGGTCCTGATCAGAACATAGATAGGCGGAACCAGGACGAGCAGAGTGATAAATCCGACGCCCAGCAACAACAGCTGCTTTTTTCTGCGACCAGACATCACGAACCTCAACCGCGAGAATCCGAATAGTTTATTCCAGCAACCGAAAATTGTGGGCGTACTTTCATCGGATAGCACATTCCGGTCCCACCCGTTTGACCCTTCCCGCTACCCTTCGCTAAACTCAAGAGATTCAGTGAAATACAAGGATCAAGCTATCCATGCCCGAAAGCATCTCTGAGAGTATCCAAATCAAGCTTCCCGACGGAAGCACCAAAGAAGTCCCCAAGGGCACGACTGCGCTCGACATCGCCAAGTCCATCAGCCCGCGTCTCGCCGACGCCGCTCTAGCCGCCAAAACGAATGGCGATCTCATCGATCTGTCTCGTCCGTTGGAAAAAGACACCGACCTGCGTCTGCTGACTGAGAAAGACCCAGAGGCGCTTGAAGTCTACCGGCATTCCTCCGCTCATCTGCTCGCCGCAGCCGTCCTCGAACTCTTTCCAGAGACGAAGCTCGGCCACGGCCCCGCAACCGAGAATGGATTCTTCTACGACTTCTATCGCCCAACTCCGTTCACGCCCGAAGATCTCGAAAAGATCGAGAAGAAGATGCAGGAGCTCGTCCAGCAAAATCTTCCCTACGCGCGCGAATTTGTCGACCGGACGGAAGGTCTCCAGAAGTTTAAGGGCGAAGGCGACTTCATGAAGTGCCACTTCATCGAGCAGTTCACGAAGCCCGATGAAAAAATTTCGATTTACAAAACCGGCAAATTTCTCGATTTTTGCCGCGGTCCTCATCTTCCGTCGACGGGAAAGATCAAGGCGTTCAAGCTCTTCAACATCGCCGGCGCTTACTGGCTGGGAGACGAAAAGAATCAGCAACTGCAGCGTATTTACGGCACGTCGTTTTTCTCGAAGAAAGACCTCGACGCATATTTGACCGGGATCGAGGAAGCCAAAAAGCGCGACCATCGTGTGCTCGGCAAACAACTCGATCTGTTTTCCATCCAGGAACTCGCCGGCCCAGGCCTCATCTTCTGGCATCCGAAGGGGGGAATCATCCGCAAAGAGATGGAAGACTGGATGCGCGAAGAATACTTGCGCCGTGGCTATTCGCTGGTCGTCACGCCCCACGTCGCGCGCCGGCAGCTGTTTTTCACTTCAGGCCACGAAGGCTACTACTCGCAAAACATGTTCGACGCCATGGAACTCGACGACGCCGAATATCGTCTGAAGCCCATGAACTGTCCCGGCCACATTCTGATTTATAAAGATTCCCTGAAGTCGTATCGCGATCTGCCAGTGCGGTTGGGCGAGATGGGCACCGTCTATCGCTACGAACGTTCGGGAGTGATGCATGGCCTCCTGCGTGTCCGGGGCTTTACTCAAGACGATGCTCACATATTTTGTACGCCCGACCAGATCGAAAACGAAATCGTCGGCTGCCTGGAGTTCGCTCTCGCCGTCTTAAAGGCTTTCGGCTTCGATAAGTTCCAGACCGAACTTTCCACTTGGGATCCGAACGACAAGAAAAGTTTCCTCGGAACCGAAGACCAGTGGAACCTGGCCAATCACTCGCTCGAAAGTGCGCTCAAGAAATTGAACATCGAATATAAAACCATCCCCGGCGAAGCCGCATTCTACGGGCCCAAGATCGACATCAAGCTGGTCGATGCCATCGGACGCCTGTGGCAGCTTTCCACCGTCCAGTTCGACTTCAATCTGCCGCAGCGCTTCGATCTCGAATACGTCGCGGAAGACGGTACCCGGAAGCAGCCGCTGATGGTCCACCGCGCCCTCTACGGATCGGTCGAGCGCTTCTTCGGCGTGCTGATCGAGCACTACGCAGGCGCGTTTCCGGTCTGGCTCTCTCCCGTACAGGTAGCTCTCATCCCGATCGCCGAGCGCCACGTGGAGTACGCAGAAAAAGTTGCGGCGCAACTGCGAGCCGCAGGCGTCCGCGTCGAAGTCGACGCCCGCAACGAAAAGATGAACGCAAAAATCCGCGAACACGCGATGCAGAAAATCCCGTTCCTGCTGGTCGTCGGCGACAAAGAATCAGAAGGCAACAAAGTCAACGTTCGCACCCGCGGAAAAGAGAAGACGGAAGACATGGATGCGGCGGAGTTTGCCGAGAAGATAAAAAAGCTGATTTCGGAAAAAAGCGCCTCGTTATAGGTTTCTCTTTTTGTACCCTGAAAATCCCCCATCTATCGGGGGAATTTCAGGGTGCCCTTTTGACCCATCCCTTCCTTGAGCACTCCCCGCGCCTGTGCTAGCATCGGGAGTTTCGCAGGCGTTGTTGGGCTGGCCTGTACTCTGTACTCATCCATATTCCGGGCCTCATTAACCCTTCCCGCAAGCCTGCGGAAGGAGACAACCCGTGAAGGTTTATGAAGGAGCCCATCTCCGCAACCTGGCCCTCGTCGGCCATGGCCACGCCGGTAAAACCACTTTAGTTTCCGCAATGCTTTACACCGCAGGAGCCACGCCGCGTTTTGGCCGCGTCGATGACGGCTCCGCCACCACCGACTACGATGAGGAAGAAATCGCCCGCAAAATGTCGATCGGCACCGGCATCGCTTGCGTCGAGTGGGGCAAGACCGATCCCGACAAGGTCAAGATCAATCTGCTCGACACCCCTGGGTTCAATATGTTCGTGCACGAGGCCAAGATGGTATTGCCCGTGGTTGATGCCGCCTTGGTCGTCGTCGACGGCGTTGCCGGCGTCGAGGTCGTCACGCAGCGCGTCTGGGGATACTGCCAGGACATCGACCTGCCCCGCATGATCGTCGTCAATCGTATGGATCGCGATCGCGCCGACGCCAACCGTGTTCTGGAATCACTGACGAACGCTTTCGGGCGCGCCGTCACCCCGCTGCAGCTGCCGATCGGCAGCGAGAAGAGCTTCAGCGGGATCGTCGATCTCGTTCGCATGAAGGCCTACACCTACGAGTTGGGTGGAAACGGCAAGGGCAAAGAAGGACCGATCCCGGCGAACATGGCTGATGTCGCAAAAGATGCCCATGAAAAGCTGGTGGAACTTGTCGCCGAAGGCAAAGACGAATTGATGGAAGAATTCTTTGAGAAAGGCACGATTCCCGAGGAAGACCTAGTCCCGGCCCTGCACGAAGCGATTCGCGAAGACAAACTTTTCCCAGTGCTTTTCACTTCCGGCTTGGGCAACGTCGGCGTCGACGAACTCATGGATTTCATCATCGACTACACGCCCGCTGCCAGTGAGCATCACGCGATTACCGGACAGGCTGCCAGCGGCAATGGCGATGCGCTCACCCGCAAAGGTACCGACAACGAGCCAGCGTCCGTTTTCATTTTCAAAACGATGTCAGACGCATTTGCCGGGCGCATTTCCTACTTCAAGGTTTTTTCGGGTGTATTGAAAAATGACGCATCGCTGCAAAATTACAACCGCAATATCCAGGAGAAGTTTGCACATATTTCTCTAATCCAGGGTAAACAGGCGATTCCCATTCAGGAGCTGCATGCGGGCGACATTGGGGCAGTTGCCAAGTTGAAAGAAACTCTCACCGGCGACACGTTGGGCGACAAATCGTCGCCGATCCGTTACCCCATGGTGTCACTGCCCGAGCCTGCTATCACATTCGCCATCGAGCCGAAAAGCCGTGCCGATGAAGACAAACTGGGAGTAGGACTCCACAAACTGATGGAAGAGGATTCGATGCTGCGCTTCTTCCGCGATCCGCAGACTAAGGAATTCCTGATCGCCGGTACAGGCCAGCAGCACATCGAAGTCGTGGTCTCGAAAATGAAAAAGCGATACCACGCCGAAGTTGTCTTGAAGGCGCCTAAGGTTCCGTATCGCGAGACGATTCGCGGCAAGGCTGATGTCCAAGGACGCCACAAGAAACAGACCGGCGGCCACGGCCAATACGGCGATTGCAAAATCAAGATGGAGCCACTACCCCGTGGCGCCGAATTTGAATTCGTGAACGATATTTTCGGCGGTGCCATCCCGCGCAACTTCATTCCTGCCGTAGAGAAGGGAATCAAAGATGCCGCCGCCCGCGGCTACCTCGCGGGTTATCCAGTGGTTAACTTCCGCGCGATTCTGTACGACGGTTCCTATCACGACGTGGATTCGAACGATCTCTCATTCCAGATGGCCGGCCGCATCGCGTTCCGCAAGGCGATGGAGATGGCCAAGCCGACGCTATTGGAACCGGTTATGCACGTGGAAATCACCATCCCCGACGAATTCGCGGGCACCATCATGGGCGACCTCAACAGCCGCCGCGGACGCATCCAGGGCATGGATAACAAAGCCGGTAACACGATTGTGAAGGCGGAAGTGCCGATGGCCGAAATGCTAACCTACGGCGCTGATCTGACCTCGATGACACAAGGTCGCGGCAGCTTCTCGATGGAAATGCACCACTACGACACGGTGCCGCAACAATTGCAGGACAAGATTGTCGAGAAAGCGAGAGCCGCGAGGGGAGATGTTAAGGAAGAAGAGGAATAAGAGTTGGCAATCTAAGGCAAGGTGTCGCATGTGACCACCTATGCTTACAGTCCTCCATGCCGATTCCCGGTTGGCTCATCTAGCAACGCCAAAAATCAGTAACGGCAAAAATCGTTCCCTGAATGCCCATTCTGGCGTACCATTCCACTTTCTCGTTAAGGAGGCACGGATGCCCAAGCGGACTTCCCCGATTAGTCCCCGCTTGTTCTTCGCCACATTTGTATTTCTAGTGATCGCCCGCTCAGCCATGACCCAAAGCACCACTCTTGAAATCGATCACGTGTCTGTCTGCGGATCGAATCTCGAAACGCTTCGTCAGGCTTTCACCGATATTGGCATGACTCCGGATAACGGCGGTCCTCATGGCAATGGCATTACGCAGATGGCCTTAGTCGGTTTCGATGACGCTTCCTATATCGAGCTCATTGCCCCGATTAAACCCGGCGTGACGGAGGGTTCCGAGTGGGCGAAATTCATGTCCGAGAGTGCGGTCACCTGCGCTTGGGCTGTGGGCACGAATGTCTTGCTGCAGGAAGTGGATCGACTGAAGAAGGCTGGGATTGCCGTCACCAGTCCCGTGCGCGGCAGCCGCAAGCGCCCCGACGGCATGTCGATCGAGTGGACGACCGCCGACGTCGGTTCGGGGACGCCTGGATCCACGCTGCCCTTCATGATTGAGGACGAGACACCACGCACCTGGCGCGTCCAGACTTCAGCCAGCGTTCAGGGAGCTCCGGTCAGTGGGGTTGAGAACGTTGTGCTGGGCGTCAACAATCTCGATGCTGCGATTGCGCTGTTCCGCAAAGCTTACGGTTGGGCTGAACCGCTCACAGAAACGCAAAAGGACTTTGGCAAACTAGCGTACTTTCCCGGAGAACCCGTGATTCTCGCCGCTCCATCCGGCGGGGGCTGGCTCTCAGAGCGTTTGGGCAAATATGGCGAAAGTCCGGTGGCTTATCTGCTGGGCACGCGCGACTTCGCCGCAGCCACCAAGAAGTACAAGCTTAGCGGTGGCAAACCCTGGTTCGGGCAGAAAGTAGGCTGGTTCGATCCTGCGAAGTTGAGGGGCGTGCGGATCGGTGTGATTGGACAGTAAGCAGAACTGGCCTCGTCCCGTCCGAGTCAGATCTGGTTACAATTACTCGCGAGCAGCAATTGCTTGATTCCGCTTTTCGCTTTACCATCGCCTTCAGTGTCTGCCGCAAAAGACAATTCCGCGCTGCATCTTCGCACAGCTCAGACCAAAGACCGTCTCGTCTCCGCCGCTCCCGTCGAAGATGATTCTTCGTTTGAGCTTAAGCTCCGGCCACAGCGCCTGCAGGAGTTCATCGGCCAGAATAAGGTCAAAGAGAATCTGGACGTAGCGATCCAGGCAGCCAAGTCCCGCGGCGAAGCGCTGGATCACGTGCTGCTCTACGGACCGCCCGGCCTGGGCAAGACCACGCTCGCCAACATCATTGCCAACGAACTCGGGGCTGCTTTTCAGCAGACCTCCGGGCCGACACTGCAGATCAAGGGCGACCTCACCGCGATCCTGACCAATCTCCGCGATCGCCAGGTGCTGTTCATCGACGAAGTCCATCGCTTGCAGCCTGCGCTGGAAGAAATCCTCTACTCGGCGCTCGAAGACTACAAACTCGACATCATGATCGGCCAGGGACCATCGGCGCGCACGCACACCATGGACGTGAAGCCGTTCACCTTCATCGGAGCCACGACGCGCGCCGGGCTGCTGTCAGCTCCGCTGCGTTCGCGCTTCGGGCTGCTGCTGCGGCTGGAGTTCTACACCCATGACGATCTTCGCGTCATCGTGGAGCGCTCGGCCGAGATTCTTGGGGTGAAGATCGATCGTCCTGGAGCCATTGAGATCGCCAGCCGATCGCGCGGAACACCCCGCATCGCCAACCGCTTGCTGCGTCGCGTTCGGGACTACGCGCAGGTTCGCGCCGCAGGGACCATCGACCTTCCGACTGCACAGTCCGCGCTGAGCATGTTGGAGGTCGACAAATACGGCTTTGACGAAGTCGACCGCAAGCTGCTGCTCACAATCATCGAAAAGTACCAGGGAGGTCCAGTCGGACTGAATACGCTCGGCGCGGTGCTCGCCGAGGAACCAGACGCGATCGAGGAAATCTACGAGCCTTTCCTCATTCAGATCGGCTTTCTCAACCGTACGCCTCGCGGCCGGGTCGCAACCCAGCTTGCTTACGAACATTTCGGGATCACTCCCAATCGGCGGCAGAGCTCGCTGTTCTAGGATCGCAGTAAGGTTGACTTCGGCGGTTGTAATCTGCGTTAATCACTCTTCGTCGAGCACTCTTCGTACGGACGATCACTAGGAGCAATCATGCGCGATGTTATCGCTACCCCTGACGCCCCGCAGGCCATCGGGCCGTACTCGCAGGCCATCCGAGCTCAGGGGTTGATCTTTACTTCCGGACAGGTCGCGATCGATCCTGCCACACAACAGGTCATTCAGGGCGACGTGAGCGCGCAGACGGAACGTGTGCTTAAGAACCTGGTTGCCATTTTGCAGGCTTCCGGCAGCAACCTGGAGAAGGTTCTTCGCTGCACTGTCTTCCTCAAGAACATGGGCGACTTCGCCGCCATGAACGAGGTTTACGGCCGATATTTCAAGCAGGCTCCTCCGGCGCGGTCGACCGTCGAAGTTGCTCGGCTGCCAAAGGATGTGCTGGTAGAAATTGATGTCATCGCGCTCGCGTGAATCCTGGAAACTAGAAGCCTAAAAAAGAGGACAGATGAAAACCATAATCTTCTGCATCACGCTGTTCGCACTGGCCGTTGCAGTCAACTCTCAAACCGCTCCGGCAAAAAAATCAACGGCGCGTCCCGCTGCTGCAGGCCCTACCAAAGTCACGGGCGAGCCGACCAAGACGGCTAGCGGCCTCGAATACTGGGACATCAAAGTTGGCACTGGAGCGGTCGCTCAGACCGGACAGCATGTCAAAGTCGATTACACGGGATGGCTGACCAACGGGAAAAAATTCGACAGCTCCGTGGGTACTGGGCAGCCTTACGCGTTCATGCTGGGCGCTGGACAAGTGATTAAAGGTTGGGATGAGGGCATTGTCGGCATGAAGGTGGGAGGCAAGCGCCAGTTGCGCATTCCGGCAGACTTAGCCTACGGCTCGAAGGGATATACGACACTAATTCCTCCGGACTCGATTTTGATCTTCGACGTTCGCTTGGTTGACGCGAAGTAGTTGCGCGCGACTCGAAACCGTGACTCGAGACAAAGAAAAAGCCCACAGGTTTTTCACAACCTTGTGGGCTTTGATTTTTTGTTTTACGCCTTAACTACTTTGCCGCTGCGCAGACATGACGTGCATGCGCGGATGTGCTTGGTGGCGGCCCCAATTTTGGCGTGAACTGGGCGCAGATTGACGTTCCAGCGCCGCTTGCTCACGTTGTGGGCGTGGCTGATGGTGTTTCCGAATTGCGGCCCTTTGCCGCAGATATCACAAACTCGTGCCATAACTCTGAACTTCCTTCCAGGCTTGTTGCCGAAAAATTAATTTTACAGGACTCCGCTGGATTTCACCACGCGCGGAAATCGGGACACATTTCAACAGAGTCGTCGGGAGGCTGCTCTCGCCAGGGGTACCCCCCCTCCCCCCTGGTATACCGGAATCAACGAGTTAGCGGCTATTCCGGGCCAGGTCTATAAAGAACAAAGACTTATAGTCAAAATATTGACAATAAGGGACTTACTCGCGCCGCTCTACTCCAGATTGTCCAATGGAGCGAGGGACTCAGCACCTCGCGACTCTTTTTCATTGTAGCATCTGCGTCAAGTGTCTCAGCTCTCTGGGCGCTCTGCCTTGGCCAGGATTGTGGCGGCCGGGCGCTCCACAGACAACACTTTATGCGGCTTTACCCATGACTGGCTGCGCGCAGTGAGCGCAACGGCGGGCATCGATGGGAATTTCACTCAGACATTCCGGGCACTTCTTTGTCGTAGGATCGGCCGGCGCCGGAGCTTTCCGGGTGCGGGCGATCAAGGCGTTGATCGGAGTTACGACAAAGAAATAAACCGCAGCGGCCACCAGGACGAAGCTCACAACGGCGGTGATGAAATCGCCGATCGGGAATACCGTGCTGCCGACGGTGAAGCTGATTCCAGTGAAGTCTGGTTTGCCGACAACCAGCGCGATGATGGGGTTAATAACGTCTTTTACCAGAGCCGTTACGACTGTGCCGAAAGCAGCGCCGATCACTACGCCAACCGCCAAGTCCACTACATTGCCACGCAGGATGAATTGCTTGAAGCCGGATAACATGATTTTCCCCTCCACTTACTGGAATGGCCGACAAATGTAAACGTTAAGTGGCCCGCGGTCAAGATACAAAGCGGTCAAGGTACAAATATGACCGGAGCCGACTTGCGAGGGTGAAAAATGTTGCAGTGCGAGCCGCTCAGATGCGCATCGGCATCACGATATACCGGTACTTGTAGTCTTCGGCTTCGGCGGGGCGGAGCTGGCCGGCGGACTGCGCGTCTTTCAGTTCCAGCTTTACGTCGCAGGAACCGGTGGCTTTGATGAAGTCCATTAGATATTGGGCGTTGAAGCCGATGGCCATCGGTTCGCCGTCGTAGGCCACTTCGATGGAGTCTTCGGACTCTCCGGTTTCGGTGGAGGAGGCGGAGAGTTTCAGCTCGCCTTTTTCCAGACGGACGCGAACCGCGCGGGACCGCTCGTCGGCAAACTGGGCTACTCGGGCGATGGCAGCTCCCAATTCTCCACCTTGGAGCGCGATCGATTTCGTGATGTCTTTCGGCAAGACAGCTTCGTAGTTCGGGAATTGTCCAGTGAGTTGGCGCGAGGTTAGCAGCCTTGGACCTACGCGAAAGAAGAGAGTGGATTCGTCTTTCGCGAAGTCGATAGTCTCCACGTCTGAATCGAGCAGAGACTTCAGTTCGTCCATCGCCTTTTTAGGAATCAGCGTCTTCATTTCGCCGGAAACACCTTCAAACTTTTCTCCAGAGCGCTCTACGTGGGCCAGGCGATGGCCGTCAGTGGCCACCATGGTGATCGACTCGGGCTTCAGGACCATCAACGCGCCGTTGAGCGTGTAACGCGATTCTTCGCTGGCGATCGCAAAACCAGTTTTGGCGATCATCGACCGCAAGACTGCGGCGGGAATCTTGATCACTCCGGCTGATGGGAACACGGGCAGGCCGGGGAAATTCGATTTCGCCATGCCGACCATTTTTGTGTTGGAACGTCCGCAGCGGATGCTGACCCAGTGGTTCTCCAGCAACTTGATGGTGATATCGGCATCGGGCAGAAGTTTTACGTAGTCGTAAAGTTTGCGCGCCGGGATGGTGCATGCGCCTTCCTTTTTGACTTTGGCATTGCACGACGTGCGCAGGCTGAGATCGAGATCGGTGGCCGTGAGCGAAAGTTTGTCTCCGGCGGCCTCGAACAGATAGTTGGAGAGAATGGGGATTGTCGTCTTGCGCTCGACTACGCCCTGAGTGGCTGTCAGTTCGCGAAGAAGTTCAAACTTGCTGACCGTGATTTCCATGGTCGTGGTGGACACCTCAGGAGCAACTGCGACCGGCATATTGGGTCTCCCGACTCTACTTCTGTTCTCTTCTTATATCAAATACAAAAGCAAGAAAACCAGTAGTAACCGTAGGCGCTTCGGAGAAGTGGAAAACCGGTCCAGGTCACTGCGCTTTCAGCAGCTTCCACGTTCATCCTTCGTGTGAACTACTGCTCCCTGTGGCAGCGGAGCTCGATGCAATTCTTGGGCTGGTCTTAGATTTTAATCCCGTCTCCCACAGCTTCCACAAACACTCCACAGTCTCGAGCGCGGAAGAACAGGGTGAAGCGTGGATAAACCGGTGAAAACCGCCGCTTATGCGCCTAATTGCTCGGTCAGTTTATTGAGCAGGGTGTTCAAATCTTTGTCGTCTTTGCGCGTGCGTTCAATCTTGTCGACCGAATGCAGAACCGTGGTGTGGTGCTTGCCGCCGAACTGCCGTCCGATTTCGGGCAACGACGCTTCGGTGAGATGCTTGGCCAGGTACATGGCAATTTGCCGCGGATAGACGATGGATCGCGAATTATTTTTTGCCTTGATTTCAACCAGGCGCAGCCCGAATTGTTCGGCCACCGTTTTCTGGATGGATTCGATGGTCACCTTGCGGGCCTGCGAATCGATGAAATTCTTCAACACCTGTTGCGTGTAAGGAAGCGTAATTTCAGCGCCGATGAGCGAAGAGTGCGCCACGAGCCGAATCAGCGCGCCTTCCAGTTCGCGAACATTGGAGCGGATGTTCGAGGCGATGAAGAGCGCGACGTCGGTGGGCAGAGTCACACGCTCCTGCTCCGCTTTCTTTTGCAGGATGGCTACTTTTGTTTCGAGATCGGGCGGTTGAATGTCGGCGATCAGGCCCCACTCGAAGCGGCTGCGCAGCCGGTCTTCAAATTCGGCCAGTTCTTTCGGCGGACGGTCGCTGGCGATCACGATCTGCTTCATCGACTCATGCAGCGCGTTGAAGGTGTGGAAGAATTCTTCCTGGGTGCGCTCTTTTTGCGCGAGGAACTGGATGTCGTCGATGAGCAGGACATCCATGGTGCGGAACTTGTCGCGGAAGCTGATCATTTTGTCGTAGCGCAACGAGTTGATCATCTCGTTGGTGAATTTTTCACTGGAGACGTAGCAGATAGCGGCTTGCGGCGTCCGGCGCTTGATCTCGTGACCGATAGCCTGCATCAGGTGTGTCTTGCCCATGCCGACGCCGCCGTAGAGAAAGAGCGGGTTGTAGGCCTTGGACGGGCGCTCGGCGACGGCCTGGCATGCGGCGTGGGCAAACTGGTTGCCGCTGCCGATCACGAAGGCGTCGAAGGTGTAGCGCGGATTGAGTTGGGCGGCGCTATCCCAGTCGAAACGTCCCTGCGAGGGATGGAGGCCGGGAACAGGTTGCGGACCGGCGCTGGAGTTCGAACCGCCGACGGATCCGGCAGAGGAACCGTGAGCCAAAGAGGAAGAGTAGGTTGAGCCACCGGCGGAAAGGCCGCCGTTGTGGCGGATGGGCGTGTTCGACGGATCGTCATCGGCGGTTACGAATTTCACATCCTCATAGCCGAGGCCGAGGTTGTCGAGAGCTTCCTGAATGAGATCTGCGTATTTGTCGCCGACGTGGCGGAACTCCGCCGTCGGGATGCGCACGAACAAGACTCCATTGCTGGCGTGGCTGTAGCGGGTCGGTTTCAACCAGGTGTCGTAGGAATGACGGTTGATTTTCTTTTCCAGGGCGTCGAGGATGCGCGCCCACGGATTCGGGATGATGGCGGAACTTGAGAGTGACATTGTTTACCAGAATGACTTTAAAAGAATATCGAAAGCTCCCGCGTAAGAACGCTGGGAAAACCCGATCTTTGGAAATTATGAATTCGTCGTTTCCTGCAGAGCAGCTATTGTTGTGCAGTACGAGTTGTCGTTGAAATTTATTACGAGACGAACGGCATACTAGCACAAAAAAAATCGCCGCGTGAATCTGTTCCGCAAAATTTTTACGCGCGCGGGCTTTATAGAATCGCGATTTTATCGCGCTGTCAAGTGTCGAGAAACTAACTGCCGCGCAAAGTGTGCAAAATGAAAAGTGGCGTCGAGAGACGAGTATTTTTCGCTCTCTGCCGATCGGCGCCGTCTAGGAAATCATCCGGCGCTCGCGTCTCGCGGGAGACGTCGACTTATGGCTTGCGGGATAGACGACCACCGACCGCCTGCCGCCCTCGCCATCGCTCTCTGTGCGTAAGTCCTTCTCCTCGCGCAGCGCCAGATGCACGATTCTGCGCTCGCGCGACGACATGGGACCGAACCGGTAAGGCTCGCTGGTGCGGCGCACTTCCGCCGCAGCCACCCGCGCCGATGCCTGTAGCTCGTCGATCCGCAGCGCGCGGAAATTCTTACAGTCGAACCAGACTTTTTCGTGCTCGTTGCCCTGCAAGTGGAGCACTTCCGACGCCAGCAGCTCGAACGAGCGCAGCAACTCTCCGCCGCGCTCGAGTAACAGGGTTGAGTCCGGTCCGGCAAACTCGACCAGGATTTCAGGATGCTCCCACTCGCGATTGGCGGCGATGGGCGGATCGACGGTGATGCGATATTTCAACTTGAAACCGCCGTTGGAAATGACGGCTTGCAGAAATTCACCAATCTGTTTGGCGGCAGCGACTTTATCAGTGATAGGCATAGAGTAGGTCTCAGGTGCTAGGTCGCGGTCCCAGGATCTTGTCGAGGGACTCGCGACCGAGGGTTATTTTTCCTTTTTTCGGGCGCGCTTTGCCATCATTTCCCGCATCTCCCGTCCCAGCGAACTTTTGTTCAGAGCTGCCTGCTGCACGATGCCGATGATCTGGCCCATGGCCCAGTACAGGCCGAGTCCGGCGGGCAGGGTAAAGCTAATGTAGCCCATCATGGCGGGCATCATAAAGTTCATCATCTTCTGTTGCGCCGGATCCATGCCCGCTTGCGGCGTCATGCGCTGCATGAAGAACATGGTCACCACGATCGCGATCGGGATGATGTAATGCGGATCGGGCGACGAAAGGTCCTTGATCCACAGCCAGGGTGCGTGCCGTAGATCCATGGCCACGTTCAACATGCGATAGTAGGCGAACAGGAAAGGCATCTGGATCAAGAGCGGCAAACAGCCGCCGGCCGGATTCACGCCTTCTTTTTTATAGAGCGCTGAAATTTCTTCGTTCATCTTCGCTTTTTCGGGATCGCGAAGACTGTACTTTTTGTACTTTTCCTGGATCGACTTGATTTGCGGCGCCACGCGCTGCATCTTGAGCATCGACTTCATCTGCGTGAGGCGCAGCGGCAGCAAGGCTAAGTTAATCACCAGCGTCTGCAGCAGGATGGCCCAGCCCCAGTTGGGCACGATGTGGGTGTACATCCACTTCAACCACAGGAACAGCGGGCGGGCGATGATGCCAAGCCAGCCGAAATCAATGATGGCGCGAAGATCGGGCTCGGCACCGGTGATGCCGGGCACATTCACGGCTTCAAGATCGGCCAGAGCTTTCGGGCCCACATAGATCTGGACGTTGCTTGGTCCCTTCAGACTGCCTACGGCCGCGCCCAGTACGTCGAGCTTGTCGATTTGCTTTGAGTCGGACCCGCCATGCGGAACTTCGACGGCGTTCCGCAGGGTGACCATGGCGGCGTTCTGAGGATCGCGCGGCATAAAAACCGCTGCGAAGTACTGGTCGGAAACTCCAGCCCAGTTGAAGGGGCCGGAGATGGTCGCGTTGCCGCTGATTTTCTTGATCGCCAGGCGCTCGACCTTGTCGTCATACTGATAGACGATTTGCTCGGACGCATATTGCGGGCCGGTCATGTCAGAGCCGAAGCCGGCCGGCCACATCGGGAATGCAGAGACTTGAATTCCCTTCTCGTAGACCGCGGTCTGGACGCCGACTACATAGCTGTCGCGATCAAACTTGTAGGTCTTCTGTACCGAGAGATCGCCGTCGTCGTAGGTGAAGGTGATCTCGCCGGGGGCTGTGGTCGCGGTGCTCGTCGCCACATACAGCGCCGAATTCAATTTGTCGCGCAGCGTCGCATCGTACGACCAGAGGGTCAGCGGATACCCGTGCAGGTTGGCGGCGGCTGTATTCACCAGTTCCAGCGGACCGCCTTTGTCGTCCGTGTATTTTTTGAGGACCCACGATTTCACGCGTCCGCCGCGATTGGTGAACACAATCTTGAAGACGTTGTTCTCGATGACGGTGTCGGACTCTGTTGCCGCCTGCACTGGAGTCGATGCCGCCTTGGCAGCGCGAGCGCCGTTTGCGGCTCCGAGCTTGGCGCAGGAGCCGAGCGCACTGGATGCGGCTGCGGGAAGCTGTACTTGATTGGCTGCAGCCTGCTGCGTGGTCTCGGTTTTTGCGGGAGGCTGCGGGCCGTACTTCTTCAGGAGCGGCTGGAAAATCATGATGACCAGGAAGGTGAGCGCGAACACGATCAACAGCCTGCGCTCCGTTCCGGGTTCTTGCTGGGGATTATTGAATTCTGCCAAGTCAGTAGCTCACTATTCTTTTTTGGCCCATCGGTTGGCTGCCCGGTTGGCTATTCGGCTGGCTGTTTACTACCGGGTCCAGTCCGCCAGCGGCCAGGGGATGGCAGCGCAAAATTCGCCAGGCAGCCATAGCTCCGCCGCGCCACGCGCCGTAGCGCTCAACCGCTTCCATGGCGTACTCAGAACAAGTGGGAACGTAGCGGCAGGATGGCGGAAAGATGGGCGAAATCCAGCGCTTATAAAGTCGCAGCAGACCGAGAATCGCGGATTTCATTTCTGCACCATCTTCTTTTCAATCGTTTCGAGCGCCCGGCCTACTTCTTCGAGGACCACCGTAAATTCCACTTTCAGCACCGACTTCTTCGGATTGATGACGATGTCTACCGGACACGAGCCCAGCAGCGATCGACGCATCCTTACGGCTTCCCGCAGACGCCGCTTGATCCGGTTGCGATCGACCGCGCCACCGAGCACGCGGCCGACGGTGAATCCGAAGCGGGCGGTTCGTACTACTGGAGCATCCGCCGAAACGTCATCGAGCTGCCGCAGATAAAACGCGGTGAGGTGCGACGAAAAATGACGCCGCCCTTGTTTGTAGACGCGTTCGAAGTCGGAATGTTTCAGAAGCCGCGCTGAGCGAGGAAAGCTTGCTCCCGTCCGCTCCACACGTCGCTGAGCATTCGGCTTCGGAGCGTCGGCGCTCACCAGCTCACATTCCTGCACAATAATTAATAATAATGACGGCCTTTGCTGTCCGTTGGGGAAAAACTAATCGCGGAAACCCGGCGCCACAGAAACACGCTTGCGCCCCTTGGCCCGGCGGCGTGACAGCACGGCAGCTCCGTTTTTCGTTTTCATGCGAGTGCGGAAGCCGTGCTTTTTCGAGCGCTTGCGCTTGTTGGGTTGAAATGTACGTTTCGGCATCGAAAATCCCTTGCTCCTACTTGAATCAGATGGCTTAAAGGCAAACCGTAAGTATAAATGACGCGCAGCGAATGCGGCAAACGAGGGAGGGGTAGGATGTCCGCCAACTATTACCATCGTCAGCCCACTCTCGATTTCTCGCTGCCTCGACGCCGGTGCGGTTCGATATCCTGCGGCGTGGAGGGACATGTGCGATACAGGGCCGCTGCCGTTCTGTCTGTTGCCCTAGTTTTGGTGACGGGCGGAGTGTTTGCCTTGGAAGCCGCAGTGTCGGCCGCTTACCTACCGTCTTTACAACAGGACCTGCCAATATCGGGTTATGAACGAATATTTCTTCATGCTGCGCTTTTCTGCGGCCGCTTCAAATGGTTCCTCGCGCTCCTCACGCTTCCGACCGTTCTCGTGCTATTCACCATCGCGGCGTTTACCAGCGAGGCGAGAGTAGGTGAGACCTATAAGACGACGCCTCCGCCCGCCGGCGCGCCGCCGGCTATTTGGAATCCGCAGGCAGCAGCGTATTGGAGTCTAATATTTTCCCCAGCATTCGGGGCATTTCTACACGCTCGAAATGCAGACACGATGGGACGCGTGGACGAGGCGAAGGTAAACAGAAGGTGGGCTTATTTCCTGATTGCCTATCTGTGTTTCACTTTCATAACCATTTTCGTTTTCATTCCAATTCCCGAGGGATTGTGGGATTTGGTTCCCATTGGTCTTCTGTTCGGATGGTATCTGAGCGTCGGGAAAAAGCAGGCAATGTATGTCAGAGAAACCTGGCAAAACGGTTATGCGAGGAGGGCTTGGAAAGAGCCATTGCTCATCGCCTCAGGCTGTCTGATTGCAATACTGATTGTGTTCTCCGTGGCAGCGGACTTAGTGTCTCATGCGCAATGAACCCCTCCACTAATGCCCAGTTAACTGTGAAACCACCGTCACACAGATAAAATGTTCGGGTGAATCTCGACGACACCATCGTCGCTATCGCCACCCCGCCGGGACGCGGGGGGATTGGCGTGGTGCGTCTGGCTGGACCGCTGGCACTGGCGATCGCTGCACCCATGCTTCGGCTGAAGCACAAGATCGAACCGGGCCGTGCTGTTTTCGGCGAGCTTATCGACCCGGAGGTTAAGGGAACGGACGCCCGCATCGATGAAGTGGTCGTGACGTACTTTGCGAAGCCTCATTCCTACACCACGGACGACATTATCGAAATTTCCGCGCACGGATCGCCGGTTGTGCTGCGCCATATCGTCGAGATGTCGCTGGCGCGGGGCGCGCGGCTGGCGGAGCCTGGAGAATTCACCATGCGCGCCTTCCTGAACGGGCGCCTTGATCTGACGCAGGCGGAAGCGGTTCGAGATCTGATCGATTCGCAAACTTTGTTCCAGGCCAAAGTTGCTGCGCAGCAACTGGAAGGAGCGCTCTCGAACCGGCTGAAGCCAATCAAGCAAAAGTTAATCGAGCTGATCGCACTGCTCGAAGCCGGAATTGACTTCGCGGAAGACGATATTTCTGTCGCCCCCGACGCGACGATCCTCGATCGCATCGCGGAGGTCAAATCGCCACTCGATCAACTGGCCGCTACTTTCGCCTACGGAAAAATCGTTCATCAGGGGCTGACGCTGGCGATTGTGGGTCGTCCCAATGTCGGCAAGTCGAGCTTGTTTAACCAGCTGGTCGAGCGCGAACGCGCGATTGTGACGGCGCAGCCCGGTACGACGCGAGACTTGGTCAGCGAGACGGTAGCGATCGGTGGAATTCCTGTGGAACTGGTGGATACCGCCGGCATTCGCCGCGCGCTCGATGAGGCCGAAAGCATCGGCATCAAGAAATCAATGGAAGCCCTGGCCGATGCCGACCTGGTGCTGGTTGTGA
Organism: uncultured Acidobacteriaceae bacterium; assembly: GCA_963807725.1. Classification (GTDB taxonomy): domain Bacteria; phylum Acidobacteriota; class Terriglobia; order Terriglobales; family Acidobacteriaceae; genus Acidiflorens. Next base: position 74,544 of record CAWECL010000003.1, on the reverse strand, counting down.
TCGATAAAACGCAGCCGCTGGGCGAGGAGGACCGGGAGTTGCTGCGGCAGGTGGAAGGGCGTCCGGCGATTGTCGTCGAGAACAAGGCGGATTTAGTGGGCGGACGGGGCATAGCCCCGTCACACCCAGCAGCTCCGCCCGAACCCCACGCCGCGACCCGAATTCCAACGTCAGCCTTGACCGGCGACGGAATTCCCGCATTGCGCGCCGCCATTCTCGATCGGATTGCGGGAGATTCTGCGACCGCCTCCGAGAGCGGCTTTTTGACCAGCGTTCGCCATCAGAAGCTGGTGAACGACGCGCTGGCCGCGCTGGCTGCGGCGAAGCATGCGGTGAATGCCAGAGTTCCGCACGAGATGCTGCTGCTCGATCTCTATGGAGCTCTCCGCCCGCTGGATGAAATCACCGGGGTTACGACGACCGACGACATCCTGAACCTGATCTTTGGGACTTTCTGCATAGGAAAATAAATTGGTAAATAAGCGGCGTCCCACCCTTCGCAAGACTATTGGAGTAAGCGAAGACTGGGACGCACACCTAATCTGAACAGCCCGTGGCGGGCTACTGCAGGTTGATGTTGAACTTGCCCGTGATCTTCGACGCGCCGACCTTGGTGGTTACGGTTACGGTGGCGACGCCGGCCACAGGGTCTGAGCACACTTTCTTGCTGCCCGCGCAATACCCGTTATTCTTGCCCGTTTCGCCCAGAGTGCCGAAAGCCACATCATCAGAAATGATGATGACCGATCCCGCAGGGAAGGGATTGGGGCCGAAATCGAAGTTGCCCGTGTCCAGGATATAGTTCAGGCCTTGCTTGACCACGATCGATACGATGAGATCGTCGGTGTTATCGCCGGTGTCATCTTCGTAGAACCAAAACACCTGACCGCAATTCGTGCTCGACGCGGAATCGGCGTCGCAGGCGGCGAGCGACTGCGTGTAGGCAGGCGCGCCGATGACCACGCCACCGGGGGCAATAGTCGAGCAATCGGCGCTGCCTCCGAAGCAAGGCCACTCATCGGCTCCACTACCGTCTAGAGGAGGCAGAACGCCAAATCCCTGGGACAACTGAAACAGTTCGTCAAACTTCACAAGATTCTTAGTGGCACCCTGATGGGTTGCGGGCATAATCCGAGCTTGCAGGTGGTGCCGGCTTTGTTGCGCGAACCCTTGTTGCCCGCAAACAAAGACGATCGAAAGGGAAACAAAGATTTGAAACAAACGAGACTTCGTCATGACATACCCTCCGTTGGCAGATACGAGGCTGGCGGGTTACTTCCCCAGCGTTTCGCCGGCGGAGAGTATGGTTTATGCCCTATGCCCTGTCAACCGGTGAAATGTGCAAGAGTTTGAATCTTTGCACCACGTTATTTCACTGTGCCGGGTGCAATAACTGCCGCTGGCATAATAAGATTCGTGTGGTCCACCTGCAAAGCCGTCTTCTAGAGGGTTTTTGGGCGGGATTCTCCTAATGCTGAATTTCACTTCGGCGCGGTTCCCGATCTGACTTTCGGCTTGTTACCTCCGTAACTTGGTGGTAATGCTTTGGGACACTGAATATGTTTTGAGTCTGTCATGCCCGTAGGAGCCCAAAAAGCGTCAAGTCCCGGGGAGTCCGACACATCGCAGGCCCTTTCGCTGCTGGATGACCGGATATTGGCCATGATCATGGGCCAAAGTCCGCTGGCGAAGACCTTGGCCACGTTGTGCTCGGACGTCGAGAAACATTACCCCGGCATGCTCTGTTCGGTTCTTCTGCTGGACGCTGACGGCGAGACCTTGCGAAGCGCGGCGGCTCCCAGCCTTCCAAAAGAATTCAGCCGGTCGGCCGACGGCCTCAAGATGGGGCCTTGCGCAGGATCGTGCGGGACCGCGATTTACCGCAAGCAGCCCGTAGTGGTTTCCGATATCGCGACCGATCCGTTGTGGGCGCAAGGCCGGCAGATTGCGTTGGCTCACGGCCTGCGGGCTTGCTGGTCGAACCCGATCCCGTCCCAGGATGGCAAGATGTTGGGCACCTTCGCCATTTATTACGGCGAGCCGCGTACCCCAGACGCTCAGCATCTGCGACTGATTTCTCACGCCACTCACCTGGCGGCTCTTGCCATCGAACGCGATCGCGACCGCAGTCAGGTTCGCGCGGCCGAAGATCGCTATCGCACGTTGGTCGAGCGCCTGCCTGCGATCACGTATATCGCCGAACTTGGAGTGGACGGACCGTGGCATTACGTCAGTCCGCAAATCGAGTCGATTCTCGGGTTCTCGCCACAGGAGTGGCTGGCCAGCCCGATGAACTGGCTCGACCATATCCATTCGGAGGATCGTCCGGTTGCCGTCGCGGCGGAAAAGCGCTTTCTGGAAACGCAGGAAATGTTTCAGGCCGAGTACCGGATGTTTGCACGGGACGGGCGGATCCTATGGTTTCGCGACGAGGGTGTCATGTTGCAAGCTGCAGCGGACGATCGTCGGTCGCTGATGCAAGGCGTACTTTATGACATCACCGAACACAGGCGCCTGGAGGAACAGCTCCGTCATTCGCAGAAGCTTGAGGCCGTCGGTCAACTGGCGGGCGGTGTAGCGCACGACTTCAACAATCTTTTGATGCTGATTCAAGCGCACAATGAACGGCTGCGCGGGCGACTCGCGCCGGGGGATGCCGCTCATAAGGATGCGGCGGAGATTGAACGAGCAGTTACTCGCGCCACCGCTCTGACCCAGCAATTGCTGGCGTTTAGCCGCCGGCAGGTTCTGCAGCTGCGGGCGCTGAATCTGAATACGGTCTTAACCGACGTGGCGAAAATGCTCGATCGCCTCATCCCCGCGAGCATCGAGTTAAAGGTCGCTCCCGACGCGTCGCCCAACTGCGTCAAAGCCGATCGCGGACAAATCGAGCAAGTGATACTGAACCTGGCAGTGAATGCGCGCGATGCCATGCCGCGCGGCGGCAAACTGACCATTGCCACCACGAATATCGATCTTCACGAGACTTATGCCGGAAGCCACGCGCGCATCCCGCCGGGCAGGTATGTGATCCTCAGCATTAGCGACACCGGAGTCGGGATGCACAGCGACGTGCAAGCGCGCATCTTCGAGCCCTTCTTTACCACTAAGAATCCTGGCAAAGGAACCGGCCTGGGCCTGGCCATCGTTTACGGAGTCGTGAAGCAGACAGGCGGATGGATTACCGCTCGCAGCGAAGTGGGAAGCGGCACCAGCTTCGAGATTTATTTTCCCGAGGCGCAAGTCGAAGACATGCAGGCGGAGACCGGGTCGAAGACTGCGACGTCCCCTGCCGCTGCCGCCGGCGGAACGGAAACGGTTCTGGTGGTGGAAGATCAGGATGGAATCAGGGAGTTGGTCCGCGAGTTCCTCGAGAAAAATGGCTATTCCGTTCTGCACGCGTGCGACGGGAACGAAGCGTTGCAGGTTGCGAAGGAACACAAGCATCCGATTCACTTGCTTCTCACCGATGTTGTCATGCCGAATATGGGAGGCCGAGAACTGGCGCATCGCCTGACCTCGCCGCGCCCTGAGATGAAAGTGCTTTTCATGTCGGGTTATCCCGACCACGCTTCTTCGACTAGCGAACAGGTCGACAATTCTGCCGTCGTGCTGCAAAAACCTTTCCCCCTGGATACTCTGGCCCGTAAGATTCGCAGCCTGCTCGACGAGTAACCGCCACTTCGCCTGCCCGGAACCTACCCGCAACCTCAAGCCAGGCATCTGACTTCCCAGCGATCAAATTCAAGCGACCAAAATCATCCTCGGAACCGTAACTTTTCCGCCTGTTTTGGGGATTGTGTAAGTAAGAAACGAAGCGATTGAGATCAAAGCGGTGGAGAACTGTCTGAAAGCGCTGGAAAATCAGAAGCTGGAAAATAAGAAGGATGAGCGGCTGCAGGTCGAGGCCGCGCGGCACGATCCGGCGCGCTTTGCCGAGCTCTACGAGGAGAACTTCGCGCGAGTCTATGCCTATATCGTGCATCGGGTTGCGAACCGCGACGAAGCCGAAGATGCGACTGCGGAGGTGTTCCATCAAGCACTCGCCGGCCTATCGCGGTTCGAGTGGCGGGGCTTGCCCTTTGTTGCGTGGCTTTTGGGAATTGCGGCCCACGTGCTTTCGGATCGCTGGCGCCGTTTCGCCAAGATTCAAGAAGTTTTAGCGGACGATGTGGAACTGCCTGGCGTGGAAGACGATGTCGAGCGGCGGACCATGCTCTATCAACTGGTCGATACGCTGCCGGACGATCAACGCCAGGTAATCCTCTGGCGTTTCGTTGAGCAGAAGAGTTTGCGCGAAGCCGCGACCGCACTCGGACGCAGTGAAGGCGCCGTCAAACAGCTACAACTGCGCGCGCTGCAGAATCTGCGAGACCGGATCGAAGGGCCGATGCAGCAAGGGAGAAATCATGTCTAACGCTTCTCTAGCAGATCAACTCGACGACGCTATCGAGACGATGATCGCCGAACCTGATTCCACTCTTAATTCCGCCGCCGCGAAGGGCGATCTCAAACTCGGCGCGCTGTTAGGGATTGCCTCGGACCTTCGGCTGCTGCCAGACCCGCGATTTAGAGCGGCATTGAAGGCAGAGCTGCTGGAAGAGTGCGCGGCCCCGGTTGGAGTGCAAGGTGTTCGGCTATATTCACAAACACAACTAGTACGGAATTCTGCGTACGACGAGATTCTGCCGAGTTTGTTTGCAGCGGACGGCGGAACATATCCTGTCCGTCGCGGAAATTTTGCCATTTCAGCCGTGATTCACGCCGCGATGATTGCCATCGTTGCCATCGGCGGATTGGTCATGGCGAAGTCGCAATTCCAACCCCACGCGACGAGCGTTCTGTTGACGGACCTTACCTATCCGATGCCGCCTGCTATTGATAAAAGCGGGGGCGGGGGTGGTGGAGGCGATCGGAACAAGTTGGCAGAGTCGAAGGGCGACCTGCCGCGTTTCTCGCGTGTGCAAGAGACTCCGCCCGCCATCATTGTGCGCAATGAACAACCGAAGCTGGCCGCAGAGCCGACGCTTGTCGGTTCGCCCACGTTGGCGGCGCCGGCTGACAATGGCAATCCGCTCTCTGCGATTCTCCAGCCGTCGAATGGACCTGGGTTTGGCAGTGGCATCGGAACCGGCCACAGCGGCGGAATTGGCTCAGGGGACGGCGCTGGGTTTGGCCCCGGATATGGCGCTGGCGTCGGTGGTGGCGTGTTCCGCGTGGGCGGAAGCGTCTCCGCGCCTCGTCCCATTTACGATCCCGATCCGGACTATTCCGACGAGGCTCGCAGGGCGAAATTCCAGGGGTCGGTCGTACTCTGGATCGTCGTCGGACCGGATGGCAAGACGCACGATGTTCGCGTGGCACGCACGCTTGGGATGGGCCTGGATGAGAAGGCGATCGAGGCCGTCCGCGAATGGAGGTTTGCACCGGCGATGCTGGACGGCCATCCTGTCGCTGTTCAGATCAATGTCGAAGTGAGGTTCCGGCTTTACTGACGAGTGAGGTGAGCTCGCGCGCCTGTGCGATGATGGGTAGACTTTCGTCAGGAGCCTCCCCGTATGGCTGAACAACCTGTTCAGAATTATTCCAACTACGCCCGTTACGATCCGCTGTTTCACTTTTTTCTGCTGCCTGTATTTGCGCTGCTACTCCTGGCGTCAATCGTCCATCTCGTCATGCGGCCGGGGCTGCATTCGGCGGTGTTAGTGGTCGTGGCTATTGCGGCGTTGCTTGCACTTTTCAAGATCCGGTTGTATCCGCTTAAGGTGCAGGACCGGGTTATCCGCCTCGAAGAACGATTGCGTCTGGCCACCTTGGTGGACCCAGCGCTTCGCTCCCGCGTTACGGAACTTACGGAATCCCAATTGGTGGCGTTGCGCTTCGCTTCCGATGGGGAGTTGCCTGCCTTGGCCGCGCGCGCTTGGAACGAAAAGCTGCCGTCGGCTGACATTAAGAAAGCAATCCAGCATTGGCGGCCTGATAATTGGCGAGTTTGAAGCATTGAGTCTGAAGCAGCTGTCATGACCGCCGAGAACCCTCCCGTACTGATCATCACCGGCGCCAGCCGCGGCATTGGAGCGGCCACAGCCCGTCTTGCTGCCGCTCGCGGATATAGCGTTTGCGTGAACTATCTTCGGCAGCAAAGCGCTGCCGAGGATCTGGTTTCCGCCGTCCGTCAGAAAGGCAGTTCTGCGGTTGCCGTTCAGGCTGACGTCAGCTCTGAGTCCGATGTGGTTCGTCTCTTCGATACTGCCAGCGCTCAGCTGGGTCCGATTACCGCGCTCGTCAACAACGCGGGCACGGTGGAACGACAATCGCGCCTCGACTCAATGGATGCGGCGCGACTGCAGCGCGTCTTTGCCATCAATGTGTTCGGCAGCTTCCTCTGTGCTCGCGAAGCTGTCCGGCGCATGTCGCCGAAATACGGCGGTTCTGGCGGCAGCATCGTCAACATTTCTTCGGGTGCGTCGCGCTTTGGTTCTCCTCACGAATACATTGACTATGCCGCCACCAAAGGCGCCATCGATACCATGACCATCGGCTTAGCCAAAGAAGTGGCCGAGGAAAAGATCCGCGTCAATGCCGTGCGCCCCGGTTTTATCTACACCGACATTCACGCACTGGGTGGAGAGCCCAATCGCATTGAGCGAGTCAAGGTCCAAGTCCCGATGCAGCGCGGCGGACAACCGGAAGAAGTGGCAAACGCTATTCTGTGGCTTCTTTCCGCCGAGGCCAGTTACGTAACCGGCGCGATTCTGGACGTCACCGGCGGAAGGTGAAGATTTGTTTTGCTAACTACTGGTCACCGACCACTAGGCTTTCAGATACCAGGGCACGTTGATGATGTTGATGCGCTCGTCGCCTCCCAGCAGCAGCAACGCGGTGAGCGCTTGTCCGCGCTGGTTGTGCATGAAGTAGTGATACCAGTGGCGCTCCACCATGGTGGCGATGACGACGGCTATCGTGCGGTCGGGATTTTCTTTTTCTACCTTCAACACATAATCCACAATCGGATGCACCACTAACCGAAAGGGCGATGGCAATGTGATCAGCTTGGGAACTCGCGAACCCGCGGGCTGGTCTTCGGTCCATCCTTTGGCTTTGTCCTGATCGGCATCGCACGTCACGTGCACGGCCTGCACATCGGGCGAGAGTGTGAGCGCAAACTGCACCGCTTTTACGGTGGCAGCGTTCCATCGATCGACCGGAACAATTACGATCGGCGGCGTGATTTTTTGCGCACTTAGAACGATCTTTCCTTTCAGTGCTACTTCTTCGTCAGCCTTCTCGTAGTGATACCGCACCCGCCCCATAAACAGGACGGCTGCCGGCAGAAGCAGCACCACCACCCAGGCTCCCTGAGTAAACTTCGCGGCCACGATCACGAGGACTGTGATTCCAGTGGCCAGGGCTCCAACCCCGTTGATGAAGCCGTTGTGCAGAGCTTTCCATCCCGAAGCTGTCTTCCACCAATGGCCGACCATGCCCGCTTGCGACAAGGTGAAGGCCAGAAACGCGCCCACGGCGAACAGAGGAATCAGGCGATCGGTGACTCCTCCAAAGAGGACGAGGAGCAGAGCGGCGAAAATTGACAGCGCCCAAATGCCCTGGGAAAAGACGAGGCGCCGTCCACGGGTCGTGAGAGAGTGCGGCAAATAGTCGTCTCTTGCGATCATGCGGCAGAGTCGGGGAAAATCGGCGAACGACGTGTTCGCCGACAGACATAAAACCAGCAAGACCGAAAACATCGTCAGGTTGTAGAAGATTCCTTTGCCGGCTACGGCGGCGGTCAGCATTGACAGCACACTTTGATATCCCGGAGCGCCGGGGTCGGTGGCCATGATTCCGTAATACTTCAGCAGGATCGCGATTCCACCGAGCAAAACAACCAGGATGGCAATGATCGCGGTCAAGGTCTTGCGGGCATTCGGAACTACCGGCTGTTGGAATGCCTGTACTCCGTTGCTCACGGCTTCTACGCCGGTCAAGGCGGTGCACCCGCTGGCGAAAGCTTTTACCAGAATCCACAATCCCACTGCCTGCAACGCGGCTGGCATGGCCTGCGGCGGTGCGACTACGGCTGTCGGGTGTCCGCCTGAAACCACAATTTTGTAGAGACCCACCACAATCACTGCGGTGAGCGTGCCTACAAACAAATAGGTGGGAAGGACGAACGCCGATCCAGCTTCTTTAACTCCGCGAAGATTGACGAACGTCAAGATAGCCAGAACCGCCAGACACATGGCCAGCGTGTGCGGCTGCAACCTCGGTACGGCGGAGACCAGAGCGCCGATGCCCGCCGAAATTCCTACGGCTACGTTCAGCAGATAGTCGATCATTAAAGCTGCGCCGGCGAGAACTCCGGCTCCGTTGCCTAAGTTTTCTTTGGCTACGGTGTAGGATCCGCCGCCCATCGGATAGGCGGCTATGGTCTGCCGGTAACTGAAATAAACAATGATCAGCAGCCCGATCACCGCGAAGGTCAGCGGGACGATGTACTGCACGCCGCCCAGACCCAACACCAGCAAAATCGTCAGTGCCGCCTCGGGGCCGTAAGCAGCGGAGCTTAGAGCGTCCAGCCCGAAGGTTGGAATGCCCTGGGTGGGAGTGATGCGCTGGCCCTCGTCTTCGGAGGAGGCCAGCGGCCGTCCGAAAACAACGTTAATCAGTCCCATGTCGCCTCATCTGTTGCTCTTCTTCTTTTCCTACATCTGCCCGGTGGGAGAAAAGTGGGTGCAGCGACAATAACAAAAGCGGCGGCGTGAAGCGACCGGACGTTTCGACTTAGAACTGGATCGCAGAGACCTACACCATGTAAGTGATTGAAATTGAGATATGTCGGCTAACCTGCAGATTCACAATTCATCTCTCGTTCAAAAACAAAGTTCGTTGTCGGCGAAGGCGTCGCGACCAACGCCTTTCATTCGCCGCGATAGGCTCGCCTTAGGGGTTCGATCTCGATTTTGATCATTTTCATCATGGCCTGGAGAACTCTTTGCGCTTTCACCGTGTCCTTATCTTGCATCAGTTCGATCAGGACTCTGGGAACGATCTGCCAGCAGAGGCCGAATTTGTCGGTCAGCCAGCCGCATTGCATGGTTTGTCCGCCGGCGACGAGTTTATTCCAAAGCTCGTCTACTTCGGCTTGGGATTCGCAATCTACATAGAGCGAGATGGCGGGAGTGAATTTGTATTGCGGGCCTGCGTTGAGGGCGCTGAATTTCTGTCCTTCAAGATGGAAGGACACCAGCATGACCGTCCCTTTCGGGCCGGGACCGGCATCGCCGTAACGGAGGATGGAGTCGATCTTTGAATTTTTGAAAATCGAGACGTAGAAGTTTGCGGCTTCTTCAGCCTGCGTATCGAACCATAAGAACGGCGTGATTTTGTCCATGGGCTTGTCCTCTATTTTTTCCTGGTCGGTTTCGGTTTTAGAGTCTTGGCGTATTCATAACTGAATCCCAACCACTTTTGAAGTTCTTTTGTGTTTTTCAGGAGGGCATCGGGAACAGCTACATATTCCTGCATGAGTGCTCCATAGGCTTCGAAGATCTTCGTTTTGTATTTCTGGATGAATTCTTCGCGCTTGTCTTTGGGAAGGCGGATGGCAAGGTTGCGGGAGGCTTGCAGGAGGGTGAACATGTTTCCGTTCAGCGAAGTGTAGGGATTGGCATCGCCCTTGTGCTTGATCTCGGGACGGGTGGCCAGGAGTTTATCGTATAGGGCAACTTCTTCGGGGATGGGTTTCTTGGCTGGCATGAATGGTCCGTCCTTTGGTCGATCCGGACAGCGCATTGAAGATAGCAAAAAGTTTGTGGGGTAGTCAGGCCGTGCAATTTCGAAATTCCTAGCCTGTTTTTCGAAAGCGATTTCAAAAGCAGTGGTTCGTGATGGGGCCCCAGGTTATCCCCAAAGGACGGGCGCGAACCCGGGGCACCGCGGCTTCGAAGTTTGCGGCCTCCTGGTGGACGGGCAAGCACGCTCGTCGTTCCATCGAGAGTGTTGGTTTGGTCGCGGCGGTGCGGCTGAAGCCGCAGCCTTTCAAGGCAACGCTCAGAACTTCAACAACGCCTTCTCACAACCTGTTAGGGGAGCTTGGCGGCCAGGATGTCGATCTTTTCTATGGAGGGGGGCTGCGAGAGTAGCTCCGAGGCCTTGGCCATGAGTGCGGCGGCTACACGGCCGGTGAGATGGGCTTGGCGTCCGGCTTCGTCGGGGAAGGCGTCGAAGATGCCGAAGGATGATTTGCCGAGGCGGATGGCAAACCAAGCGATGGTGGCGGGTTCTTCCAGGACGATGGCGAGGCCTCCACGGAGGAAGTTTTCAACGTCGGTTTCTTTGCCGGGCTTGGCTTCAAGACGAACCCACAGTGCGAGCTTTGTGTCTGCCATGATTTGCTCCTTGGCTTCAATGTGCCTTGTGAATCTGCAAGGTTGGATGTTGCGGGAGGGGAATCGTCTGCTTTTTGTTGAGGTGGGTTCTGGAATGGACGGGCGAGGACTCCCATCGCTCTCCCTGAAAATCGATCTTGGGTGATGGTGCAAACACACGGGCGGGGTGCCCGCGCCACACGAACTAACCTGGACCATTGCGGGAGGGAGCGGCGGTTTTTTCCGGAACCGGACGTACACGCCTTTTGGTAACGCCCGGTAATCGTTGGTAACCATCGTCCTGACACTACCCGGCCTTACAATCAGCTTACTCAGCGATCCCGATTGCGCGGGTTGCAGGGTTTCGTCCGGGAATCTCCCGGCGAATTTTGCAGTTGTCGGACGCAAGCAGAGGTGGCCGGCGTTTGACGGGGAAAAGGCTGGAGTCCGCATAACCTATGGCGTTCGGTTTTGGCTTCAACAAACAGAAAGTCCTCAGCGCCGCGGAAAAGTTTGTCCAGCAGGGCAAGCTGCAGAATGCCATTGCTGAGTACGACAAGATTCTCAAACACGATGAGAACGACCTGACCGTCAACAATACGATTGGCGATCTGTACGCGCGTCTGGGCGACAGCGCGAAAGCGATTGAATGCTTCAAGAAAGTCGGCGATGCCTATGCGGCCCAGGGTTTCACGGTCAAGGGCATCGCGATGTACAAGAAGATCACCAAGATCACGCCGAGCGTGGATGGGTCGCTGAAGCTGGCGGAACTTTACACCCAGCAGGGATTATTCAACGACGCGCGCGCGCAGTATCTGCAGGTTGCCGAAGACTTCATGAAGAACGGCGATCTGGATCAGGCGGTGCGGCTTTTCCAGAAGGTCCTGGAGATGGACCCGGAAAATGTGCCGATGCGGATCAAGCTGGCCGAGGTTTATGTCCGGCTGGGAAAGAAGAAAGAAGCGTGGGAGATTTTCGGCGCGGCGGCGGAATCCTTGCGGGCGCGCGGGTCCGCGGCGGCGGCGGAAGATGTTCTGAAGCGCATGATGGTGCTCGATCCGGGCAACGGCGGCGTCCTGCTGCTGCGCGGGCGTGCGGCGCTTGAAAGCGACGATCCGAAGAGCGCGATTGAGTATCTGGAAAAGACGCCCGACCTTGATTCGCATCCCGAGGGTTTGCGCGATCTGCTGAAGGCCTATCTGCAGGTTGGAAATTCCGCGCAGGCCGGTCCGATTGCCGAGAAACTGCTGACCGTGCACAACGATCCCGAAGGATTGTTTCTGCTGGCGGAGGGCTGCACGCGGCTGGGCCAGTATCCCGAAGCGCTGGCGATTTATGACCGGCACGCCGATCGTCTGCTGGCCACCGACTCGACCAAATTGCTCTCGAGTCTCCACGGTATTATCAGCCATGTCCGCGACAATTCGGATGCGCTCGACACGCTGTTGCTGCTGCTGAATAAGGCAGGCGAGAGCACCCACGTCAATGAAGTGACCGAGTTGCTGGCGCATGCTTCGGTGAAAGACGGAAATCTGTCGCGGGCTCGCGATCTGTATCAGATGCTCGCCACCACCGAGCCGCAAAATCAGATGCACATGCAGAACTACCAGCAAGTGGTAGCGCGCATGGAGGGAGAATCGCCTTCGATCGGAATTACCGCAGAAGAAGGAGCGGTGATCGTCGAAGAGTTGGAGGCGACGGCTCCGATTGTCGACGAATCCTATCCTGACCAGATTGCGATTGCGGTGCGGGCGGCGGTTACGGATGCGGACTTGTTCCTCTCCTACAACTTGCCCGACAAAGCGGTGGTGCCCCTGCTGGGCGCTCTGCCGCTGGCACCGCGCGACGTGCGCTTGAATCAGCGGCTGGCCGCGCTGCATACACGCTTTCAGCGCTTTACCGAAGCTGCCGTCTGCTGCCGCACGCTGGAGAGCGTTTACCACGATGCCGGCTATCCGGATGAAGCCGTGCGCTACGGAGAGTTGGCGGCGCGTTACGAGCAGAGTGCGGACGCTAAATCGTCATCGTCATCGTCATCGTCATTGTCGTCGGTGGCCGCGGCTGCTGCGGCGAGCGCCGCGCCGGCTGCGCGCGCGGTTTCGGTTCCGGGCTGGCCAACCAGTAAGCCGACCAGTAAAGTGTCGAGTGACGCAGCCGCTGCGCCACCCGAGTTTGGCGTGATGCAGGAATCGACAGCCCCTATGGACGCGGCGGAACCTGCGCTGGCTGGGTTCCCTGAGGCGGGCGCTGAAATTTCTTCTGAACCGTCGCAGGAACTTTCCTCAGGCTTATCCTCGCACTCGTCTTCGGACTCGTCCGATCTTTCCTCCGATCTTTCCTCCGAGTGGGAGGATTCGCTTTCGGTGGATGCGCAGCCAGCGCCTGCGAAAGCCTCGCCTGCCGGCCATGCTGCGGGCAGTTCCGCGAGCGACGCTGCCAGCAATCCTGAGATTGCCGAAACAGTTGAGGAAGTCCGCTTCTATCTCGAGCACTTCATGATGGACCAGGCGCGGGCCGGTCTCGAAAAGCTGGAATCCATGACCAGCGATGCGGGAATTCTGGGGTCGTTGCGCTCCGCCATTGCCTCGGCTGGACAGCCTCCGGCTGAGCCCGAGCCGGAAATCACAGAGATTAACGGCGACGAGATTGGCGTCGACGAGATTAACGCCGATGAGATTAGTCTCAACGACAGCAGTCTCCATCATAGCCCTGCGGCTGAACCGGCGGAATTCGCGGTGGAAATGTCCCCGTCGGACGGATCTGCCATTCCGGCTTCGCCCGATCTCATGTCTGGATATGACGGCCAGACCAATGAACAATTTCACGTCGACGCCTCGATTGAGGAAGCGCCGCAGCCCGCGCACGCGGAACCGGCCTACGCCGAGACGATCGAGACTCAACCTGAATTTGCTGAACCTGAACCAGCTGAACCTCAGCCTGCTGAACCGGTGCACGCGGAAGCGGCTCCCGCGGAAGCTGGCGGGTTGAGTTCGTTTGTCGCCGATCTGGAAGCTTCGTTGGGCGATTCTTTCCCGCAAGCTCCGCCGCTGGATGCGCCGAAGGCGACTCCGGCTAAGACCGCTGCTGCTAAACGTCCTGCTGGCGATCGTCCAGCTGCAGAGCGTCCAGCTGCGGATCGTCCAGCTGCGGATCGTCCAGCTGCGGATCGTCCTATAAAAGACCAGCCCTTGCCGGGATGGCCGGTTGCTGCTCCCAAGCGCGCCACGACACCCGTCCCCGCCGCTCCCGAGCTCGAACCACAGCCGGTGGCCAAAACAAAGACAACTACAAAGACAACAACGCCAACGCCAAAAGTCGGAATTCCCGCACGCTGCGCCAAGCATGCCTGCGGTTGCGGCTTCAGCAGGCGGGGCGGCCGCGGCGCCTGCTCCCGCTCCTGCACCTGCGATGAGCTACAGCGAGACGCCGGTGCGCCCGCTGGGAGCCGGGGCGCAAGCGATGCATCCTTCCGACAGCGTCGACCTTTCCGAGATGTTTGGGGAGTTGAAACAGGAACTCGAAGAAGATGTTGCGGCCGGCGATGACGATCCGGAGACCCATTACAACCTGGGAGTTGCGTTCCGCGAAATGGGGCTGCTCGACGAAGCGATCGCGGAATTGCAGAAAGTGTGCAGCGCGATGGAGCGTGGCCAGACCTTTGCGCAGCCGGTCCAGACCTATACCTGGCTGGCGCAGTGCTTCCTCGATAAAGGCGTGCCCGACGCTGCGATTCGGTGGTACGAAAAAGCGCTGACCATCCCCGGACTGGACGCGGAAGCGCGCCTGGCGATCAATTACGAACTGGGATCGGCTTGCGAAACGGCGATGGACAAGCCGGCGGCGCTGCGCCATTTCACCAGCGTTTACGGCGCAAATATCGATTATCGCGACGTAGCCGAGCGCATACAGGCTCTGAAGTCGTAGAATGCACGAAGTGGGTTTGGAAATTGTGCTGGGGATGCGATGCGATCCCGCGCCGCCCCACGGCCTGATTGACAAGGCCTTACACACAAACGACGCGTGCAATGATTTCCGATCCCAAGCTACCCTTTGCCAGCGATTCCACCGGTGTGGGCGAATTTAAGTCCCACGGGGAAAGCTCCGCTCCCGCTAAAGGGCCGGTTCCCGTTGCGGTTTCGCCCGCCCAATCGCCGTCGCTGAAACGCCGTCCTCCGAAGCTCCGCCCGCCCCAGCCCGCTCGCTGGCTTCTTTATGGTTGCGGCGCATCGGAGTGCTGCTGTTCGTGTTTTTGTGCGCCACGCTCGGCGTGATGTTGATGATTCTTCCCTGGCGTCCGGAGTGGTCGGATAACCCGCTGCTTTTGTCCTATCCGGCGCTGCGCGATTTCGTGGCTAGCGGTTTTGCGCGCGGCGCGGCTACTGGACTCGGCGTGCTGAATGTGTGGATCGGATTTTGGGAGGCCATTCAGTATCAGGAAGACTGAAACGAATCTAGTCATTGAAGCAGTTAACTTGCAGACCCCGATTCGATAACTTCGCAAGCGAAATACGCAATACCTTAATGTCTAAATGATTCAATTCCACTGACTCAACTCTATGACTGATCACATTCTCAATTCTGCTCCTCTTGCTTACGAGAACGAACAATTTCTCACCAGTCCTGACGGTCGAATTTTCCGTTTGCTCTCGGAATATAGCGAGCCGCTTTCGCGCTTTCGCCGCGAACAGATTCAGGACACGGTCGTGTTCTTCGGCTCGGCGCGCATTCCGAGTGCTGAGAAAGCTGCGGCGCGTCTGGCTGAAGTTCGCGCCAACGGCGGCAGCGTCCCAGTCGAGCAGCAGGCGAAGGATCTCAAAACCGCTGAAACCGCGGTCAGCATGTCTCGCTATTACGAGGACGCGCGGCGCCTCGCTCACATGCTGACGGAGTGGACGGCGCAGATTCCGGCTAAGCGCCAGCGTTTTGTCGTGACCACCGGCGGCGGCCCCGGAATTATGGAAGCGGCGAATCTGGGCGCGCATGAGGCGGGAGGAAAGTCGATTGGCTTGAACATCGCCCTGCCCTTTGAGCAGTATCCGAACCAGTACATCACGCCTTCGCTGAACTTCAACTTCCATTATTTTTTTATGCGCAAATTCTGGTTCGCGTACCTGGCGAAGGCGCTGGTGATTTTTCCCGGAGGATTCGGCACGTTCGACGAACTCTTCGAAATCCTCACGCTGGCCCAGACGGATAAGTTAGCGAAGAAGATTGTGGTGGTGATCTACGGCAAGGAATATTGGAAGAAGATCATCAATTTTGAGGCGCTGGTCGATGCCGGGGTGATTTCCGCTCCCGACCTGGATCTGTTCAAGATGTCCGATTCGCCAGAGGAGAGTTTCGAGTTTTTGAAAGACGGATTGACTAAATATCATCTCGCGCCCCAGCAAGCCAAGCGTGCAGGCGCGGAACCCGCGGTTCCGGAGATTGCTAAGACGCGGAACTGACCATTTCAACTCTTCCTTTGAACCTCATTTTGAACTACTGACGGCCCAACTCCGTATACACTTCTTCGCGGTATTGTTTACTGCGATTTTGTTGATGGAGGACGGATGGCCTTACGAACGCTTCGGGCGGCGATGGCGGTTTGCTGCCTTGTCTTTTTCAGTACGACTTTTCTCACGACTTTCCTCACAACTTCGGCGTTCGCCCAACCTGGGGCGGCGGCGAACGAGATGCCGTCTGTGATCCAGGTGCCGGCCGAGGCGCAGGCCTCGCCGCACTTCGATGCTATGGCCGCAACCAACGCATATCTGGCACAGATTCCCGCCGACAAGACAGCGCGATCCGACGCCTACTTCGAGGGCGGATATTGGATGATACTTTGGGACTTTCTGTACGCCGCAGTGGTGGCATTGCTACTGCTGAATTTGCGGTGGTCGGCAGGCATGCGCAATCTGTCGGAAAAGGTTACTCGCTTTAAGCCCGTGCAGACGTTTGTGTATTGGCTGCTCTACACCGTGCTTACCACCGTCCTCCTTTTCCCGCTTACGGTTTACGAAGAGTATTTTCGCGAGCATAAATATGGGCTCGCCACCCAGACGTTTGGACCGTGGATGGGCGACCAGATGAAGGACTTGGCCGTGGATCTGGTACTGGGCGGGGTGTTGGCGATAATTTTGTTCGGTATTGTCCGACGCTTGCCGCGAACCTGGTGGATCTGGGGCGCGGTAGTGACGTTGCTGTTCGCGATCTTCGTCGTTCTGATCTCGCCGGTGTATATCCTGCCGATGTTCAATAAAGTAACGCGGCTCGACGATCCAAAAGTTGTACAGCCGATTTTGAGCATGGCCCGCGCCAACGGAATCCCGGCGAAGGACGTCTATACCATGGACGCGTCGCGGCAAACGACACGCATGAGCGCGAACGTGAGCGGTTTCGCGAATACCATGCGCATCACGCTGAATGACAACCTTCTGCGCCGTGGCTCGCCCGAGGAAATCCAGGCGGTCATGGGTCACGAGATGGGCCACTACGTCCTGAACCACATCTATAAGGACTTGATGTTCATCTCGATCATTGTGGTGCTAGCCTACGCATACTTGTACTGGGGTCTGACCTGGGCGCTCGCGCGCTGGGGAGAGAAGTGGCAGATTCGAGGCGTGGGCGACACCGCCGTGGTCCCGTTGGTGATTCTGTTGGTTTCAGTCTTTGGATTTGTGCTCACTCCGATTGCAAACACCCAGACTCGCGTGCAGGAGCATGAAGCCGATATGTACGGCCTCAATACCAGCCGGCAGCCGGATGGATTCGCGCAGGCAGCGATTCACTTGGGAGAATATCGCAAGATGAGTCCGGGGCCGATCGAAGAATTTATTTTCTTCGATCATCCGAGTGGCCGGAATCGCATTTATGCGGCCATGCGGTGGAAGGCGGAGAATTTGAAGTTGTTCACGCCGCAGCAGTAGGCTGAGAGCTGATGGCTGAACGCTGTCTGCTCTACTACATTACCGATCGCAGTCAGTTTCGCGGCGGCGTGGACGCGCGCCGCCGCGCTCTGCTCGACAAAGTTGCCGAAGCCGCTTCTAGCGGAGTCGATTACGTCCAGCTCCGCGAAAAAGATTTGAGCGCGCGCGAACTGGAGACCTTGGCGCGCGAAGTGCTCCGTGTGGTGCGTCAGGCTTCTTCTTCCACCTCGACGCGAGTGTTAATCAACTCGCGCACAGACGTTGCGCTGGCAGTAGGAGCGGTTGGAGTTCATCTGCCTTCCGACGATGTTGCTCCGCATCACGTTCGCGAGGCAGTTAAGGCATCAGCCGACCGCACCATGCCCGCCAGGCAATTTCTTGTCGCAGCGTCTTGCCATTTGAATCAAGAGGTCGTTCGAGCGGAAGCTGAGGGGGCCGACTTCGCCGTATTCGCTCCGGTATTCGGAAAGACAGGTGCATCTGGAACTCAACCCGCGGGGCTGGCGGCTTTGCGGGAGGCTTGCACGGCTCGAATCCCGGTGCTGGCGCTAGGCGGAGTGAATCTGGAGAATGCGCAAGCATGTCTTGACGCGGGAGCGGCCGGGGTCGCCGGCATTCGGCTGTTTCAGGAAAATAAGATCGAGGACGTTGTCCGCGCGCTGCGGACGACATGAACTTATGAACTCGCCCGCAATCTCGCCATCACGCGCGGAAGAATATTATCCGGCGCTCGTCCCCATCCCGGCGGGATGGTTTCTGATGGGCTGTGACTCGGGGCAGGATTGCGAACGACCGGTGCATCGTGTCTGGGTTGACGAATTTTTGCTGGGTGCCTGCCAGGTTACGAACGCTGCATATGGGCGCTTTGTATGCGAGGCCGCGACCGTATCTGAACCGCCATTTTGGAATGATCCTGCGTTGAATGACCGCGAGCAGCCGGTTGTGGGGGTCTCGTGGTATGAGGCCGTTCGGTATTGCGAATGGCTCGGCGTAAGCCGCGGCGCGAAATTTCGTCTGCCGACCGAGGCGGAATGGGAGCGTGCCGCTCGCGGCGGGCGCGAAGGAGCGCTTTACCTATGGGGCGATGCGCCTCCGCAGGCATCGGCAGATTATGCGGAGCGATGCGCTGGTCATTGGAGCACAGGGCCGGAGCCGGTTGGGCGCAGTGAGCCGAACGCATATGGCATCTACAACCTGTGCGACAACGTACATGAGTGGTGCAGTGATTGGTATGCGGCCGATTATTATTCGCGATCGCCGGAGCGGAATCCTCGTGGTCCGGAAGACGGCGAGCGGCGCGCTTCTCGCGGCGGATCGTGGCGCCATCACGTTAAAATCTCACGCTGCGCGGCTCGGTCGAGTATCCCGCCGGAGTTCAAGTATGCGGATTATGGTTTTCGTGTGGCTTGCGACGCCACTGGCATCGCAGAGATCGCACCGCCGCGATCCGCATCCCGTGCTGGAATATTCTAAAATTCATGATTATGCCCGACCCTGCCACGGACTTTGCCACCCACTATCTCGAAGAGATGAAGCGACAGTTTCGTGGCCACAAGCGAATGGGTGAAGCCGCGTTGGCTCAGCTGGAAGAAAAAGATTTCTTTGTGGCGCTCGATCCGGAATCGAATTCCGTGGCCGCCCTCGTCAGGCACATTGCCGGCAATGCTCGCTCACGATTCACTGACTTTCTGACCAGCGACGGCGAGAAGCCAGATCGCTTTCGCGATCAGGAATTTGAGGTCTCCGGCAAGACGACGCCCGAAGAAGTGATGCGCTGGTGGGAGCAGGGATGGGCGCATGTTTTTTCCGCGCTGGATTCGTTGACTCCGGCGGATGTGCAACGGACCGTGACCATCCGTCAGGAACCGCACACCGTCATGCAGGCCCTCAATCGCGCGATGGCGCACTACGCGCAACACATAGGGCAAATCGTTTTTCTGGCGAAACATCTGCGCGCCTCTCAATGGCAGACGCTCAGTATTCCTCGGGGAAAGTCGGAGGAGTACAAGATCGCGAACCCGAAAACACATTCTCGCGGGACGATCAAGAGCTGACAATCACTATTACAGAACCGGGCTAATTCTAGCCCGAGACCTGCCTGGTTCTCGGCAGCCTCAGCCTTCCAACCCGTCGGCAGCCGCCAAATGTGGATGCTAGAATAAGCGGTTTGTGCTTCCAATTCCGCACTCATAAGGGGGCTCCATGCCCAATACGATGTTGGCAGTAGTCAAGGCGGAAGCCGCGCCGGGCGCGGAGATCCGTGAAGTCAAGATTCCTGCCTATGGGCGCAACGACGTCCTGGTCAAAGTCAAAGTCGCCTCCATCTGCGGCACCGATCTGCATATCTACGAATGGGATCGCTGGGCGCAGGGACGAATTCATCCGCCGCTCATTCCGGGGCATGAATTTTGCGGTGAAGTGGCAGCCTTCGGCGAGGAAGTCACCAGCGTCAAAGAAGGCGATTTTGTATCTGCGGAAATGCACGTCGCTTGCGGCAAGTGCCTGCAGTGCCGCACCGGCGAGGCGCACATTTGCCAGAACGTGAAGATCATCGGCGTCGATACGGATGGCGCGTTCGCCGAATATGTTGTGATTCCAGAATCGAATATCTGGAAGCTCGATCCCGCGATTCCGCAGGAATACGCTTCGATTCTTGATCCCCTGGGCAATGCCGTACACACAGTATTGGCGGGAGAGATCGCCGCGAAAAGCGTGGCCGTCACGGGTTGCGGGCCGATCGGATTATTTTCGATTGCGGTGGCGCGAGCGGTGGGCGCGACTACCATTTTCGCGATTGAAGTGAACGAACACCGGCGAAAGCTGGCGGCCGCCATGCACGCGGATTATGTGCTCGATCCGTCGAAAGAAGATGTGCGCGCGATTGTCGCCGAAAAAACTGGAGGCTTTGGCGCCGACGTTGTCCTCGAAATGGCCGGCCATCCCGACGCGATCCGCACCGCATTCGATATAGTCCGCCGTGGCGGACGCATTTCTCTGCTCGGCCTTACTTCGAAACCGATTCCGCTGAATTTTTCGGAAGACATTATTTTCAAGGGCATCACGATTCAAGGCATCAACGGACGCCGCATGTACCAGACCTGGTATCAGATGACGGCTCTGCTGAAGAGTGGCCGGCTCGATCTGCATCCCGTGATCACGGACCGCATCCCAATGAAAGATTTTTCCAAGGCGATGGCCCGGCTCAAAACAGGCGAGGCCAGCAAGATATTGGTCTATCCCAACGGGGTGAAATAGGCGCGGCCTGACTCAAGGGCCAAGTTGAGAAGGCAACGAAGTGAAACGGGGGATGGGGTACTGCGTTTGTCGCTTAGGAATCAGGGCCTCGGAAGACCGAGCAGCGCAGCTAACTTCGCCTGTACTTCCTTGTGTTAGGCTCTTGCTCCCACCGCATCCTTCGGGATAAAGACATCGGTGGGAAGTTTAAAGCGAGCGCTTAGGTTTCGCACTTGCTCTATAGTCAATTTGCGCTGACCTGTTAAGAACATCGAAACCGCACTCTCCGAACCAAATTGAGGAATCAGGTCACGTTGCTTGAGATGTTGCTGTTCGATGAGAAACCGCACGACCGAAGCCGGGTCAGCCGCAGGAATGAAATAGTGCGTCTGCTCGTAGCGTTCCACGAGCAATGTTAGAAGTTCGATTGCTTCTACTTCAGAAGTAGAGGGGCTTTCCAGTGCCGTTAGTTGGAAAAGAGCCTCGGTATACTCCTCAAGCTCCGTGTCATTGTGTATTACACGGGGAGCACCATGGGCAATCATGTCTGCCGGATTTGTGAGACCTGTGCTCATTTTGTTCCAAACCTCCTATCCCAGTTATTGCGATTGTCGTATTCCTTGTGCGTCAGAAAAGATCGAATGTATACATGCCCTTCGGTCTTCAGTTTTTCCGTCGTCTTTGCGTAATGGATAACAGTAACCAGCCGGTATCGGTTTTGTCTGATGTTAAAGATCACATAGCCACCTACATTGTCGGCATCCGTGAAGAAGCTGCGGACCTCTGTAAAGTTGTGCCAGCGGACACCTTCAACAACGGCGATCCACGATTTGATCTCATCGGCAGCATCAGGACACTTCCCCATCGCCTCGCTCAGATGCTTACGAGTAACGATATGCACTCGCCAAGAATACTTCACAATTCGTGAAGTTGTCAAGAACCATTACATGGGCGGCATGTTATATCATTGTTTATCAATGCTTTACGGACATTCCGACGAGGGCGGAAGTTGTTAGAATGACGGTTATGGTTTTGCTATTTTCCAGCCTCAGCAACCACTCATCAATGGCGGTACGACGAAAACGAAGGTTAGTTGACTCTTCTGCTGCCTGTAATTGCAGCCATCTCAAGGGATACCACGACCGCATCAGCCGGTTGTGCACCGTCTTAGGAGCCGTAATGTTAGTGTTAAGATGTTTGTAATCAATGCGGAGAGTTGGCCGAGTGGTTGATGGCACCGGTCTTGAAAACCGGCATACCTTAACGGGTATCGGGGGTTCGAATCCCTCACTCTCCGCCAGTATTTTTCAAAAATCGCCGCCCGCGCCGCCCCCTCCCGTAGATCCGCCACCGAAATGAAAGTCTTGACTGCCCGGTTGAGGGCTGGGAGTTATCGCCTGTGGCGACGCCAGTCCCCCTACGGCGGAGACGGCGTTCATCCACTCTTTGTCTTTTCCCGACAGGCGCGCTGCCGTAAAACCGTGACGAATTCCGTCGGGGCCACGGGCAAGCCAGCGCCGGAGGAAGAGTGCGACGCCGGTCAACAATATTCCCATCAGCATCGGGTCCCAGGTATGCCGCGGCCATCCGAGATAAGGCTTATTGCTGACCATGGTCAGGATGGCGGCAATCGCGCCCACCGCGATGACGAAACGATCTTTTAGTCGAATGCCCCGCGCCAGTATGACGGGCGGCAGGCACCAGATAAGCACCCATGTGGTCCAGTAAAACGGTCTCGAGAATAGTGGAGAACTCTGCCCAGTACCGCTCAACCACTGCCCCGGCAGGTCCAACGACGAAACCTTGAGATTGATGGCCAGATAAATGCCGAGCCAGAGGAGCGCTTCGACCAGCGAATAATTCTCCTCGAGATAATCGAAGCGGTGGCGGGAGCGCACCGGAGCTAAACATATCAGCCCGATTGCATAAAACACGGCGACGATCACATGCTGCGCCTGGTGAGACGACGTCAAGTAGTCTGGCAGAAAAATGGCGAAGATCATCGCCGCGAGAAACGCGTATGAGAATCCGAAGCGGCGCCAAATCCAGAGCGAGAAGATAGCGCCGGCAGCGGGAACGAAGAACTGGGATGCGTTGGGCCTCACTGAATAATCGGGGCCGCTGAAAAAAGCGGCCTGCACTCCGAAGCACAGAAAAGCAACCGAGCAGACCGCGAGAGCTTCCTCGATCCCGAAGCGATACAGACGGGCTTGGGAAACGGCGATCTCGGCGGCCGCGTAACAGACGGCAGCGAAGATCAAGAAGAAAATGCCGATAGTTGGCTCCGAGGGCCGCGAAACCTCCATGAACAGAGCTGCGCCAGCGCCCACGCAAATCAGGGTGAAGAAAAACAAGACCAGGCGTAGAAAAATATTGGTCGTCCGCAACTCAGAGACCGCGTCTTGCTCCAGACGCTGGTACTGCTCTTTGCTCAGCAACCCCTCATCGGCCCAAGCCTTCAGGAGTTTGCGGGCACGGAGAGTCTCTTCGCTGGACGCGCTGTAGATTCTCACGGCTGCCTCCCAAAGCGACGCGCGACCTGAACCAGCAGCACGAGCATAGCGATTGCGGTTATGACGAAATAGGTCAGCACAAAAGTAAGGTCACTAAAGTTGCGGGCAAGTACCGAGCTGACACCCACGTAGCCGTAGATGGCGGCATAAGCAACGAAGGCAAACTCCCGGCGCACCAGGCCCCAGGCGAGAGACGCGCCGCAGGCGATCAGCAGGGCGAGAAACCATACACCGTAATCCTGCCGTTCGAATATGCCGGAGAGCACCGCCCAAAAAAGAACGTTGGCCACGATATTCAAATAGGTCCCGAAGAAATGCGCTTTCAGGCCGCGATGCTTCAGAACCGCTCCGCCGAGGCCGACCAGCAGGCAGTACAGAAGGGCGTATTCGCGATAGTGCTCTTCCTGATAGGACGGCCAGCGCGAGATGGTGAATCCAAACCATCCGGCGAGTGAGGACAAAGCCAGCGACAGCACGAATCGATTGTCGAAACGATAAGCGAGAAAGAAGAAGTAAACGGCGGTCGTCAGAAGATAGAGATCCCATTGCCCGGAGAGCAGGTGCAGTCGATTCTCCAGGTAAGCAAGCTCCACGCACCAAACCAGGCTGCCGAGGTAAAGCACGTAATCGAAAATCACACTCGGTGCAGGCGTTTCAGCCGGGGACCATCCATTCGCGCGAGTAAAGCAGTACCAGAAACAGGCGGCGAGGATGGCCGAGAGAACAGTCAAGACGAGCACGTCACCGATTTGCTGCGACCAGGTGGTGATCGTCCAGCCCAGTCCGGCAACGAATGCCAACACACCCGCATAGAGCAGAAGGTTCAGCTCGAGAAAAAGTGAGAAGGGTTCTCGCCGGCAAAGGCTCGCCAAATGCGCATGCTGCTCCGGAGATATCGCGCCTTGCTCCTTCCAGTGCTCTAAGCGGGCGAGAATTGTCATAAGAGGATGGTCATGAAGTATTAGTCTTCCATACCAGTGGCTCGGGCCGGGAAACGCGCAGGTATTCTACAACTAATTCATCCCCGGACTGGCGCGAGTATATGAGCCCGCCGCGCTTTCGGTTGACGCCGGCGTTTGAGCGGGAGCAGAATACAGTCATCTTCTTCTCCCGTACTTCCCTAGGTTTTCCCCGGTATCAGTTTGCTGGACACAGCGTTTTGCGATCGTCCGAAAACTTTACCCGCAGCAATATTTTCCAGAACAGGAGAACGCCTGCGAGATGACCGAGCGACCCGTGATCAAACAAGAGCCGACCCCTCCGCCAAAACCAGCATTCTTTCGCCGCCCCAGCGTGATTTCCGCGATGGCATTGCTGGCAGTGTTTGCGCTGTGCGCCGTGATTGGCGCAATTTTCACCGTCCACAACAGTTTGGAAGTTCCAAAAATCGATCGGCCGAAAGATGTGGCTTGGCTGCCGCAGAATTGGACGGACGATCAGCGGCATACCTACTACCACACTCCGCAGGGCAGCGAGCTTTTGCCCTATGCGTGGTTTCTGGCGCTGGAGCAGCCGCGAATCAGTCTGACCGGCGCGCCCGCGTTCAAGGAAAATTCGTATCTGCAGGGATTTGGATTTATTCCCGATCCCTCTTTCGAGCAGAATCCGGATGGTTTGCCGGTTGGATTCGCGCGCGATGATCGCTTTGTCGATCCTTACACCGGGCAGAAAAATGTGGTGCTCGGCCTTACTTGCGCAGCGTGCCATACCGGCGAGCTTTTTTACGGCGGGAAGGCGATACGCATCGACGCCGGCCCATCGCTCATCGATCTGCAGAAATTTACCGAGGCGTTGGGCCTGGCGATCACGTGGACTTATTACGATCCGTTGCGCTTCCACCGGTTTGCCAATCGAGTGCTGGGACCCGATCACACCAGCGCGGACCGTAAGCTGCTGCGCCAGTCGCTCAAGTACTATCTCGACACCAGCTTCGCCGAGTTCAAGGCGACACGCCATCTTTTTCCTACCGATGAGGGCTATGGCCGCACCGATGCTCTGGCGCGGATCGGCAATTTTGTTTTTGGCACGGAGTTGAACAACAGCAAGAATCTGGTGGTTGGCGATGGTCCGGTGAATTTTCCTCCACTGTGGGATGCCTCGTGGATGGATTGGGTGCAGTACAACGGTTCGATTCAGCAACCGATGGGCAGAAATGTTGGCGAGGCGCTGGGAGTGCGCTCGCGCATCAACCTTCTGGGCTATCCCGGAACGCAATTCCAGAACACGATTCACGCCGATAATCTGCATGAGATCGAACTCTTGCTCGGCGGCGATGCTCCGGGAAAAGGCGTGTGGTCGCCAAAGTGGCCCGCCGATATTTTAGGAAAAATCGATGTCGGCAAGGCGGCGAAAGGCGAGAAGCTGTATACCGAATTGTGCGTGCATTGTCATCAGCCGCCGATGTTATCCGACGAAGGGCGCAATCCCGATCGCTGGACGAATTTTACGAACAGCGAAGGGCACCAATTCTTTAAGGTGACGATGATTCCGCTGGAGGAAATTGGCACTGACCCGAAAGAAGCGGAGAACTTTGCCAGGCGCACCGCGGATAGCGGACCACTGGGCAAAGGCAGAATATCCGCTCAGGACGGCTTGATGTACATCACGCAGAAAGTCATCGATTCCGCGTACGACGATCTGAAGCTTTCACCCGAGCAGCGCGAAGAGTGGAACGGATATCGGGAGAATAAGCTCATCGCCCCGCTAGCCTATAAAGCGCGGCCTCACAACGGCGTGTGGGCGACGCCTCCGTATTTGCACAATGGTTCGGTGCCGAATTTGTTCGCGCTGCTGTCTCCAGTTTCGGAGCGGCCGGCACTTTTTTATCTGGGGAACAAACAGTACGACCCGGTCAAACTTGGGCTCAATACCGATCCTCTGCCGGGCGCAACTGAGTTCCGCACCGACCTCGCCGGCAATTCGAATGCCGGACACGAGTTTAACGATGGCCCGAAAGGTAAGGGCGTGATCGGCCGCAAGCTCTCTGAAGACGAGCGCATGCAGATCATCGAGTATCTCAAGACGCTGTGACTGCGCTCGCGTGTCAGTGCTTGATGCTAGCGAGCAGTTTTGTTTCATCCGCTGACGCCGGTTCGAATCGGCCTCCGAGATATTTCGCGAGGAATTCCTCGGTCGCGGCGTTGAAGGCCATGTTGTTGGCCGGCCGCGCAAAGCCGTGCCCTTCATCGGGGAAAACGTAGTACTGCACCGGCTTATCGTTCTTGCGCATCGCGGCGACAATCTGGTCGCTCTCGGCTTTGTTGACGCGGGGATCGTTGGCTCCCTGGCCAATCAGCAATGGCACTTTGATTTGGTCTGCTTTAAATAGTGGCGATTCTTGCGTGAGGATTTCTTCTGAGTCGCCCATGCGTTTGCGGAAGGTCGCAACGATCGTAGACCAGTACGGCGGGATTGTTTTGAGCAGCGTGTTGAGGTTCGAGGGGCCGACAATGTCTACGCCGCAGGCGAAAGCGTCGGGTGAGAACGTGACTCCAGCCAGCGTTGCGTAGCCTCCGTAGCTGCCGCCCATGATGCAGACTTTCGCTGAATCGGCGATGCCCTGTTTCACGACCCAGTCTTTACCGTCGAGCAAGTCGGTGTGCATGGTGCCTGCCCATTGGCGATCTCCGGCGTTTACGTATTGCTTTCCGTATCCGGTCGATCCGCGGAAGTTCAACTGCAACACGGCATAGCCGCGATTCGCCAACCATTGCGCCGTGCGATCGAAGCCCCACTGGTCGCGGCCCCACGGGCCACCGTGCACGTACTCCACCAGCGGCAGGTTCTTGACTTCCATCCCAGCCGGTGTGGTCAGGTAGCCGTAGAGTTTCATACCGTCGCGAGCGGTCAGCTCAATGGGTTTCATTTGCGACAGTTTGTATTTTTCAAGCAGTGGACGGCTGCTGAACAGGAACGTGGCCTTCCTGCTCGCTCGATCATAGAAATACCACGACACAGGAGAGTCGTCGCCGACAAATCCCACAATCCACTTAGTGTCATCGAGGTTCGGGGAGATCGCGGCAATGTCACCCTTGCGAATCTTTCCCAGAACTTCGAAATCAGCTTTCAGTTTGGGATCGATGAATTCGTACTCAGTGCGCTGCCTGGTGTAACTGACTGCCTCAAGCGCATTGGTCTTGGGGTTGTTGATGGTCGATCGCACGTCGAACTGCGGATCTTCGGTGATGACTTTGCGTTTGCCGGTAGCGACGTCAATCTCAAGCAGGCGGGCCGCGTTTACATCGAGGCTCGTCGTTACCCAGAGCGACTTGTTGTCGGGTGAAAATCCGTTGACTCCGCCGAAAGTCTCGTCAGGGCCCCATTTAATCAGGTCGCGCCATGGCGACTTGATGTCGTCGCGCACCCGGATGATCGTGCCGCCGTCCGGCGTTTGCACCTGTGCGGCACGAATCTGCAGATCGTTGTCGACTTGCCAGCTTCCGATATCCCCCGGGTTTTCGGTATCAAGCTCTATTTTGCCGGTGGTCAGGTCGAGGCGATGGACGTCGAACACCTTCGGATCGCGCTTGTTCATCTGCACCAGAATCGTGTTTGGAGATCGCCATTCGTAGGCGACGATATCCACCCGCACTTTGTCGAAGGGCGTGAGGTCTTTAGTTTGTTTGCTGGCGATGTCGGTTTGGTAGAGACGCCAGTTTTCGTCGCCGCCCAGGTCCTGAGCGTAGAGGATGTGCTGGTTGTCATATTGCCATAGGAAATTGCGAATGCCGCGATGCTTGTCGTCGGTCACGGCGCGATCGTCGTTCTTGCCCAGAGTGCGAATCCATACGTTCAGCACGCCATCGACGGGCGCAAGATATCCGAGCTGCGTGCCATCGGGCGAAATTTGCGGGTTGGCGCGCTCGGGGTTGCCGAACAAGACTTCGCGCGGAATCAGCGGCGTCGTGAATTGCTCTTGGGCGGGCAGCGACGCTACTAGAAATCCCACAAAAGCGACGAGGACAAGACCGCGTTTGAACGTTTGCATAAGGCCTCCGGATTCAGCAGTAATTAGACGATCTCGCTGCATTTTGGTACCCGTGGTGCGCCGATTTTCCAGCGCGACCTATTATTAGCGCGTCACCAGAAATTCGACTTCCTGTTCAATTTCAGAGATCGCGATGGGTTCGATATCCGCATCGCGCAGTTGCTGATTCAGTTGGCGCAATTGAGTTTTCTTGAACGCTGCCCACTCGGCGATGCGGATTTTTATCTGCTCGCTTGATTCGTGATACACCGCCAGCGCCTGCGACGGCACGGCGCGATCTCCGCCTTCGACTACACGCAGAGCTGAGGCCAGACCCGTGTAGGCGTCTTCCAGTCCGGGAGTCGCGCCGGCCGCACCTTTATCGCTGAGAATCTTTCCGATTGCGGATTGCGCCCCAGCCAGCGCTGCCTTAAGCGCCGCATTTTGCGCTGCCGGCTTCTGCTGCATATCA
This sequence comes from uncultured Acidobacteriaceae bacterium, assembly GCA_963807725.1. GTDB lineage: Bacteria > Acidobacteriota > Terriglobia > Terriglobales > Acidobacteriaceae > Acidiflorens. The sequence goes on along the minus strand of CAWECL010000003.1, from coordinate 46,081 downwards.
GACAGCTGCTTTTGCACCGAGTTGATCTCGGCCAGTGCTCGCCTGGCTTCTATAGTCTCGCTGAAGATGTTTTGCCCAATTTGCAACTGCTGTGCGAGCGTCTCAGGAGTTGCGGGCGAGCGTGGATCCATAACGACTTTCAGCGATTCATCTTGCGTTTTTCCATCCACCGTCAATCGGACTCGGTAATTTCCAGGCACCATCTTGGGCCCGCTGGGCGAACGATAGCCGGAGTCCTCATCTTCGTTCGGGCCGCCGGAACTTCCCCACGTAAGGTTCCAGACGAAGCGATGCATACCGGGAGTCTTCTCAAGAATTTCGGGTTCCGGGAACCAGCGCTCGGCGATCGGGAGCGGCGGATGTTTTGGCACTGCATCTTCAGAAGAGAATTTCCGGATACGATTCTGCTGGGCATCAAAAACTTCGAGCAACACACTGCCAGCCTGCTCAGGAAGAAAATAATCGATCATCGCGCCATTCGGAGGATTCTCCGCGGTTGGCTCTTCGGGTGGCAGTGGCGTTCCCGGAAATGCGTCATTGTCGATGCGAACAGTCGTCGCCGGACGCAACAGCAAAGGTAACATTTTCTTCGCGTCAATCGTTTGCGTCTGGCGCAGCGGCGTAATGTTGTCCAAAATCCAGAACGAGCGGCCGAAAGTCGCGGCTACCAGGTCATCGCCGTGGATCGTGAGATCGCGGACGCTGCTGACCGGCAGATTCAATTGCAAGGGCTGCCAGTTGTCGCCGTCGTCGAACGAAACATAGACGCCGAATTCGGTTCCTGCAAAAAGCAGGCCCTTCGTCTGCGGATCTTCGCGAACCGCTCTCACGAATGCCGGAGCCGCGAGGCCGTGCGTAATCAGTTGCCAGGTGGCTCCATAGTCGCGAGTGCGGTAAATGTAAGGTGTCTGGTCATCGAGGCGCGATCGATCAACGGCCGCGTAAGCGACTGCGGGATCGAAATGTGAGGCTTCGATCAGCGATATCTTGCTCCAATCGCTCAAGCCCGGCGGCGTGACGTCTTTCCAATTCTTGCCGCCATCGCGAGTGACGTGAATCAGTCCCGAATCGCTTCCCGCCCAGATCAGATTGCGGTCGAGAGGCGAGGGCGCGATCGTGAAGACCACTCCATAGCCGGCCCGTTTCGCGTTCTCGACGGTTACGGGGGCGGGCGCTGTTGCATCATTCGCATGGTGCGTCGATCCGGTGAGGTCGGGACTGATCAATTCCCAGTGCAGTCCGCCGTCGTCGGTCTTCATCACATATTGCGATCCAAAGTAGAGTGTTGCCGGATCAATCGGAGAAGCAACCAGCACAGGCGTCCACGGGCCGCGAAATTTGTGTTCGTTGATCTCCATGTCGAATGACGAAGCAGGCCACGGAGTAATGTTCTGGCTTAGTCCGGTTCGTCTGTTGAAGCGGTCGACGGACCCGTAACTCCCGCTCAGATAAATGATGTCGGGATCTTTTGCATCGACAACCAGATATCCGCTCTCACTCGAGCCGGGCAGAAACCAGTCTCGCGGAGTGATTTGGCCGTGGTCGGTGCGGCTTAGAACGGCGGCACTGCCGCTATCCTGCTGTGCGCCGTACACGACGTAAGGAAACTGGTTGTCGGTGGTGACGTGGTAAAACTGCGCCGTGGGCTGGTTGTACCAACTGCTCCAGGTTCGTCCACGATTGAGACTGATGGAAGCTCCCTGGTCGACTGCGAGCGCCATGCTGGACGAATTCTTCGGATCGATCCAGAGTTGATGGTAGTCGTCGCCGCCAGGCGCGCCGCGCACGATGGAAATAGTTTTGCCTCCATCTTCAGATCGATAGAGCGCAACGTTCGGAACGTAAACCACGTCCGGATTTTTCGGATCGACGGTCACGCGATTGAAATACCATGCGCGGCTCGTGAGACGCGGATCGTTATTCGCAAGCGTCCATGTGTTACCGCCGTCGTCGGAACGATAGAGGCCAGACGCCTTCGCCGTCTTTTTCACTTCGATGAGCGCATAAATATGTTTGCCATCGGCCGCAGCGTCAACTCCAACCCGTCCCCAGTCGCCTTCTGGTAGGCCGTTTCCGGCGAGACGAGTCCACGTTTTGCCGCCATCCTGTGAGCGGTAGAGGCCGCTGCCCGGTCCGTCGGTCGTAGCGTAGGTGCTCCACGGGGCACGCCAGGTCTGCCACCCACCGGCAAAAAGAAGTTGAGGATTGCCGGCGCAGATGGCGAGATCGGATACGCCGACTTTAGGGCCGGTATCGAGAACCTTGGCCCAGTGCGCGCCGCCGTCCACCGATTTGTACACGCCGCGCTCTTCATTCGGCGCGTAAACATGCCCTAGCGCGCCGACATAAACGATGTTCGCATTCTGCGGATCAATCACGATCTGGCTGATCTGCCGCGTGTCTTCGAGGCCGATGTGGGTCCAGGTGGCCCCGCCGTCGGCTGACTTGTAGACTCCGTTACCCGACGAAAGGTCTTCGCGAATATCGCTCTCACCGGTTCCGGCGTAAATCACCTTGGGATCGGATGGGGCCACGGCGAGCGCGCCGATGGATCCGACAGACTGACCGTCGAAGATCGGAGTCCACACGATTCCGGCATCAATCGTTTTCCAGATTCCGCCATTGACCGCGCCGAAATAAAAAGTGGTCGAATCACCGGGGACGCCGGCGACCGCAACCACCCGGCCTCCGCGAAAGGGACCGATCAGCCGCCATTTGAGGCCATTCAGAAATGCCGGAGGAACGGGCTGAGCCACCGCCGCTAGGGCCAGAAATAGAAAGAAAAAGACACGATAACAATGGTTCCCGCGTGCTAGCAATTTCAACAGATAGTGCCTCGTTTGCTGCCTCGTTTTCATTCCCCGGGGGGTTCAGCTATTATGCCCGAGTCCGCGCCCGGGAAGCGATTTCACTGTGCTGTGAGCGAGGACGGGTGCAGGCGAGGGCTAAGAAAGGGCCAAGAGCAATGTATTGGAACGATGCCGCGATTCTTCTACTGATTCTGCTGGCGATGATCGCCGTGCTGATGCTGTTGTTGCATCGCACGCGCCTCGGTCCGCTGATGCGGGAGCGCATCGCTGAGCGGCCGCGGCGGCGGCTCTTTATGGCGTCGGTCAGTTTCTTTCTGACCTTCGCTATTGTCCGTGGAATGGTGTTTTGCATCGTCCATCACATTCCGCCCTTTCACTACATCATTATGGACGGCCGTCACGTCCATCATCTGGTTCCCGGAATTCTCCTTTTGCTCGGCGTTGGTTATGGATGGCTATGTGAAATTGGCAACGGCAGCGACAATTCTTCGCTCTTCGCGGGTAGTTTGATGTGTGTGCTTTATGGAGTCGGTGCCGCGCTTACGTTGGATGAGTTCGCGCTTTGGCTGAATCTGAAGGACGTTTATTTTGTGCGTGAAGGCCGGTCGAGCATCGACGCGGTCGTGTTGTTCGGATCGCTGCTCGCGATCGGAGCCTGGGGTGCTCCGTTATTCAGTGGACGCAGGGGTGGGCACGGGAAGAGTAAGACTCTTCGGTGATAGCATCAATTGTTTTAGCGAGTGTTTTAACGAAATCTGACATCGTCAATTCCAAATGACTCTCGTTTCCCGCTCCGTCGCTTCTCCGCGTGTTGTCAGTGTCATGGATTTCCGTTCCATTGCTCAACGCCGCGTTCCACGGGCTGTATTTGACTATCTCGATGGTGGCGCGGAAGGTGAAGTCACGCTGCGCGAAAGTTGCCGTGTTTATGACGACCTGACTTTTCGTCCGCGGCATGCGGTGGCGTTTCCCCAGCCCAACCTGCGCACGCGAGTGCTCGGTTTCGATCTCGCCCTGCCATTTCTTCTCGCCCCCGTCGGCTACAGCCGGCTGATGCATCCCGTGGGTGAAGTGGGCGCGGCGCGCGCCGCCGGCAATGCCGGCACGGCCTACATTCTTTCGACCATCTCGGGACATAAACTTGAAAATGTAAAAGCTGCATCGTCGGGGCCGGTTTTCTACCAGCTCTATCTGATGGGCGGGCGCGGCGCGGCCGAGGCTTCAATAGCGCGAGCGCGCGCCGCCGGATTCTCCGCGCTCGTGGTCACCATCGATACGCCGGTTGCCGGCATTCGCGAACGCGACGTTCGCAATGGCATGAAAGAACTGGTGAGCGGCAGCATCTTTGAAAAACTCCCATATCTTCCGCAAATACTTTCGCGGCCCGCATGGCTCGCCGGTTTCCTGCTGGATGGCGGTATTCCGTTGCTTCCCAATGTCGTAGTTCCTGGCAAGGGCCCCCTGCCGCTCGTCGATGTTGCCGCCGCGCTTGCTGAATCCACCGTTACCTGGAGTGATCTGAAGTGGATTCGCGAAGCGTGGGGTGGTCCCATTGTGGTGAAAGGCGTTCTCACGGCGGAAGACGCGCGCCGCGCTGTGGATGAAGGCGCCGCGGCAATTTCGGTATCGAATCATGGCGGCCGCCAACTCGATTACGTTGCGGCTCCGCTGCGGGTGCTGCCGGAGGTGGTAAAGGCTGTTGGCGGACAGACGGAAATCCTGATGGATGGCGGCATTCGACGCGGAACGGATATCGTCAAAGCGCTTTGCCTTGGGGCGCGGGCGGTATTGTGCGGGCGCGCTTATGCCTACGGTCTGGCCGCGGCCGGAGAAGCCGGCGTCCATCGCGCGATCGAAATTTTACGGACCGAACTCGATCGCACTTTGCGTCTGCTAGGGTGCGAGTCGGTCGCGAAACTCGATCGGACTTACGTGAACGTGCCTCGACACTGGGACGCGAACTAATCTGAAATTTCGCAGCTTGAAAGTTTGCAGGAGGTGCAGCTCTGCATCGTCGTGAATTTAATTTCGGTCTTTTGAAATTGTCGGCTGCGGCTCTTGCTGCGCCCGCATTTGCTCGAACCCCGTTCTTAGACACTGGCCCGTCTGCCATTGCTTCTCTCTATCAGAACGCGATCGTCATCGATTCCCTCTGTGCTCCGCTGGTCGATATGGATGTCGCGCCAAGCGTCGAAACCCTCGCCGCCGTGCGAGATTCCGGCATTACCGCCATCAACCACACCGTGTCGGAGCCGACGTTCGAGGGCACCGTCGGCAGTATTGCCGAGGTTGAAACGCTGGTGGAGGACCATCCCGACACATTCTTGATTGTGCGGCGGTATTCCGATATCGCACGCGCCAAGCGCGAGAAAAAAGTCGGCATCATGCCCGGCTTTCAATACACCGCGTTTCTAGAGGAGAATCCCGACCGCATCGAACTGTTTCGTCGCCTCGGCGTGCGCATCATGCAGCTCACTTACAACAACCGCAGTCTATTCGGTGACGGATGCCTCGAGCCCGGCAATGCCGGCCTGAGTAAAGCGGGCGTGGCCGCCATCAAGAAGATGAACGACCTGGGAGTTGCGGTTGATTTGAGTCATAGCGGATATCGCACTACCTCCGAGGGCATCGCCGAGTCGAAGCTCCCGGTTTTGATTACGCATTCAGGATGCGCCGCCGTCTATCAGCATCCCCGCAACAAGCCAGACGAAATTCTCAAGGCACTCGCCGATCGTGGCGGATATTTCGGCGTCTATCTGATGCCCTATCTCGTCGCATCGCCCACCGTCCCCACTCGCGAGCATGTGCTCGATCACGTCGTACACGCGATCAACGTGTGCGGCGCCGAGCATGTTGGCATTGGATCCGATGGCTCGATCCAGAAAACGGTTCTGACCGCCGAACAAAAAGCCGCCTTCGATCAGGACATCGCCCGGCGCAAAAAACTCGGCATCGGAGCCCCCGGCGAGGATCGCTATCCATATGTGCCGGATCTGAATGGCCCGGATCACATGGAAGTGATCGCCACTGAACTCGCCAGCCGCGGTCAGCCGGCGACGGTGATCGAAAAGGTTCTGGGCGCGAACTTCCAGCGCGTGATTGGAGAAATCTGGGGTACGTCGTAGTCGCGCACTTCTTATCAGATTACTTTTTTGGCTAAGGATTCGGCCGGGTGGGCGTCGTTGAGGTGGCGATCAAACGCCTCTTGCAGCTTTTGCTGATATTCGATCTTGTTCGGGCGATGGTTGCTCGCCGCTGGCCGAAATATCGCGTCGGCACAAAGCGAACAACAGGCCTCCACGGGTATATCGGCGAGCCATTTGCTAACGCGCAATACAGGTCGTTTCATTGGCGAGGCTTTGAGCGACGAGCAACGACGAATTGATAATGTACACCGAACGTTGCATGAAGCGAAGGTGCCGAGTCTAAGACGAGCACCCGGCACCAGGGGAAGAAGTTAGGCTGACCGACGGTCCGCGGACCCGTCTGTGTGACGATCCTTGAACTCGTCAATCTTCTCGTTGACTTTGTTTTTCGCGTCGGTTACCGATTGACTGATCTTCTCCCGCACATCGTGGGCCTTCTCGCTGGCCGTTTCCTTGTGCGAGTTCTGCACCTGGTTGGCGGCATCTTTCGCGTTGCCCCAGGTTTCCTTGGCCGCACCCTTCGTCTGGTCGACCACGCCCTGATTGGCTAATTTATCGCTGCCGACGGCTTCGCCGACGCTCTGCTTCACTTTGCCCACCACCTGATCGACTTTGCCTTCAACCTGATCCTTATTCATGATTTCTTCTCCTTATTTACTTTTGGCCGTGAATCAAGAGTAAGACGGTGACTTCGATTACCCCATCGGGCGAACACCGTAGGGCGGCCCGATTCGTACCTCAGGTCGCAAGCCGCGTCTTCCACGGGATTTTCAGAATGCGTGACTAAACGCGCAACGATGCGATAGCTTCTAGAGGGTCGATTCAGTTTGTCTAGAGGATCTTGTGAACCCGGTTTCCAGAAAATTGCCGAGGGATTTGCCGGCTGACGCGCAGCGACGTCTCACCTATTTCAACGACCGTCGCGACGAAATCGTTTCGACCATTCGCGAACTGGTAGAAATCGAATCGCCCAGCGACGACAAAGCTGCGGTCGACCGCATTGCTGACGTCGTTGCTGAGAAATTCTCGCGTCTCGGCGGCAAGGTGCGTGTACATCGCACGGAAAATTTCGGCAATCACTTGCAGGTCGACTTTGCCGCTGCCTTTGCCGGTACTAGGAAAGCGAAGCCGGTCCTGCTGCTCGGTCACTACGACACGGTCTATCCTTTGGGGACGCTGGCTTCCATGCCCTGCCGCGTTGTGGACGATCGGTTAACCGGCCCTGGTGTTCTCGACATGAAATCTGGCATCGCCCTGATGCTGCATGCTCTCGCCGGTTTGCAGGACTGGAATCAGGAAGCATTGCACGGCCAATTGCCGCGTCCTGTCACGGTGCTCCTGGTTTCAGATGAAGAAGTCGGCAGCGAGTCCTCACGCGCCATCACTGAGTCGCTGGCAAAACGAGCCGCCGCAGTGCTCGTCCTCGAGCCATCGTATGGACCCCATGGAGCGGTGAAAACCGCCCGCAAAGGAGTCGGTGAATATCTCGTCAAAGTTACAGGCAAGGCTTCTCATGCCGGCCTCGATTTCGAAAAAGGCGTGAACGCGATCCTTGAACTGGCGCGCCAGATCGAGAAGATTTCCAGCTTCACCGATTTGAAAAAAGGATTGACAGTGAATGTAGGCATCGTGAGCGGTGGTTCGCGCACCAACGTGGTTCCCGCCGAAGCGGTGGCCCAGGTGGATGTTCGCATCGCCCATCTCAAAGACGCAACGGGGATCGACAAGAAGATGCGCAGCCTCCGTCCGATCAATCGCAAATGCAAGATCGAGGTCAGCGGAGGCATCAATCGTCCGCCGATGGAGCGTACAGCGGGGGTCGCGAACTTGTATGCGAAGGCGGTGGCTGTTGCGGGCGGGGTGGGATGGAACCTCGAAGAAGCTGCCGTCGGTGGCGGTTCCGACGGCAATTTTACTGCGGGCCTGGGCATTCCGACCCTCGACGGCCTGGGTGGAGTAGGCGACGGCGCCCACGCTACGCATGAGCACATCCTGATTTCGGAGTTGCCCCGTCGCGCCGCTCTGCTTGCAGGCCTGATTGAGGCCGTCTAGACGGCGGATCGGCAGCAGATCGACCAGCTTTGACCTGCGCTTGCCGCTCCCATAGAATTTGATTTGGGTCAGTCCGCTTTGTCCGATTTAAAAGCGTGACGGAGGATTTATGGGTGAGGGACTGTTTTCGCCGCTGCACATTCTGTTGATCATCGGCATCGCGCTGCTGCTTTTTGGACCAAGCAAGTTTGCCGACTTGGGCAAAGGTCTCGGCGAAGGAATTCGAAATTTCAAATCGTCGATGAAGGAAGAAGAAAAGCCCAAAGACCCTCCGAAACCGGAGTCGGGCACGAGCAGTTAACGGGCGAGGGCTCCCGCTCCACACGGGCAGTTAAGATTCTGCCCCGACAACGCCCGCCTGTTGCAGCATGCGATAAACCCGCGCAACCGGCAATCCCACCACATTGCTGTAGTCCCCTTCAATCCTTGGAATCCAGCGGGAAGCCATGCCCTGAATTGCGTAAGCTCCCGCTTTATCCATAGGTTCGCCGCTGGCGACATAACTCTGGATTTCGGCGCTGGAAATATCACACATCACCACGGACGTCGTTTCGCTGGCTACTTTCGCTTCGCCATTTACCACCAAGCAAATTGCGGTGATGACCTGATGCGTGCGTCCAGAGAGCAGTCGCAACATACGGACTGCATCGGCCTGATCGGCAGGTTTGCCGAGAATCTGGTTGTCGATGACGACCACCGTGTCCGCCCCGAGAATGGCCTGGTTCGGGCGCTTCCGTGAAATGGAGAGCGCCTTTTCGCGAGCAAGACGCTCAGCGTAAGGTCGCGCAGTTTCTCCAGCCAGCGGTTCTTCGGGAATGTTCGCAGGCTCAACTTCAAATGCAATGCCTGCGTTGCGCAGAAGCTCTTTTCGGCGCGGCGAAGCGGAAGCGAGAACGAGCATGTAGATATTTTCCGGTCGGTTGAAACTACTCCAGCGCTTCCGGCTCGATCGAAATATTCTTCTCGCCCTGGCTGCGCTTTTCCCAATACTTCTTGACCCAGGCTTCGTAACTTTTGCCGGCGGCCGTGTCGCGTCCCGAGAAGGCGAGCGCGGCAATTTCGGAATAGGGGATGGCGGGACGATCGGTGCTGGTCGCCAGAATCAGACGAACCACAGAAGTTTCCAGCGTCGGGCCGACCCGCCGATCAAATAGATATCCGGTAATTTCCGAATTATCTTTTCGCGTGATCGTGACGTCGCCGCGATAATCAAACGCTTTTTCGATTACCGCCCGCACCTCGGCTTCCGTGGCAAGCGCCGGAATCCATCCCTGAAGATTTTCGCGCTCAAACCCTGGGACTACTTCCAGCTCATCATTTTCCAGTTTATGGCTTGCTTTCGCGTCGGCGACGACGGTTTGCGCGGTGTGCGACGGCGCGCCTTCGTGTCCATGTTCACGTCCGCTCATGCGTGGCTTTCTTCCACCTGCGTCTGAGCCGCATCTACGTCAGCAATCTGCACCAGCGGGTTATAAGAATGCACCGGACGCACTTCGCGATCCAGATCGGCCAGCGCCGATTTATCGGGATACAGCGAGAACGTCGCCTTCACCGTGTCGGCGAATCCGCGCAGCGACCCGAACGTATCATTCACTGACGAGGGTTCGTAGCCGCAATGCACCATGCAATTCGCGCACTGCGGATTGCCAGATTCGGTGCCGTAATTCGACCACTCCGTCGTCTCCATCAACTCTTTGTACGACTCGGCGTAGCCGTCCTGCAGAAGGTAGCAGGGCTTCTGCCATCCGAAAATGTTGTACGTCGGCATGCCCCACGGAGTGCAGCTGTAGTGGCGCTTGCCCATCAGGTATTCGATAAACAACGGCGACTGGTTAAAGCGCCAGGTCTTTTTCCGATTCGAAAGCATGGCGCGAAACAGCCGCCGCGTACGGGCGCGTCCCATAAAATGTTTCTGATCGGGAGCCTTGTCGTAAGAATATCCGGGCGAGACCATCATGCTCTCGACCCCGACTTCCATCATCTCGTCGAAGAATTTGCGGACGCTGTTGGGATCGGCTCCATCGAACAGCGTGGTATTAGTAGTGACGCGAAAGCCGCCAGCAATGGCCGCGCGAATTCCGTCGAGCGCGATGTCGTATCCACCCTCGCGGCACACGGAAAAATCGTGGTGCTCTTTTTGCCCGTCCATGTGAACCGAAAAGCTGAGGTACTTGCTGGGCTTGAACAGGTGCAGCTTTTCTTTCAGCAGCAGCGCGTTCGTGCAGAGGTAAATATATTTCTTGCGCGCGACCAGACCTTCAACAATCTTGTCGATCTGCGGATGCATCAGCGGCTCGCCCCCCGGGATCGACACCATCGGCGCTCCACACTCATCCACAGCCTTGAAACATTGCTCCGGCGAGAGATCAGTTTTCAGAATATGGGCGGGATACTGTATCTTGCCGCATCCAGCACAAGCCAGATTGCAGCGAAACAGCGGCTCAAGCATGAGCACAAGCGGATAGCGCTCGCGCCCCGCCAATTTCTGGCGCAAAACATACGAAGCCACCGTCCACATCTGAGATATGGGAACTGCCATTGCTCCTCTTTAACCCCTGCTGGAATTTCTTTCTATCATACCGGAACTTGCGTTAGCGTTTGCGAAATGTCCGCTCTAAAGAATAGGGGAGTTCCGCCCGAGGTCCATAGTCAACTGGGTCTCTACTCTCCCCTAACCCTGTTTTCGGGTCATCAAATTGGCATTAGAATCAGAGATTTAGGGGTCGATTCCTTTATGCCAGGATTGTGGAGTGAAACATCCACATTATCTCGAGGCGAACTGCTCAGTCCTCGCCGTATCCTCAATCCGCAACATCTACTCTTTCGCCGTCGCGTTGGCAGACGATGTCCCCTGTTTCTGGGACTTGGCGGTTAGTAGGTGATACAGGTCAATTCCGACACCGAATCGGTATCGGTCACGATTAGGCTGTGATACCGGAATTGTGTAGACGTTAGGACTAAGATACGTCACGTTTGCAGTGGAAGGCACAGGGTTCAGCAATAGCTGCGCGCCGCCGCCAATGGGACCATTGATTGCCGAATCCATGGCGCCAAATGCATAAATGCCGTCAACGTTCGGAATCGGAATCGGGAGAATTCCTCCGAAATGAACGACGACGCCATTTAGCTTGCCGGCGGTAACGTATTCATTTTGTCCGACCGTGAGGTCCAGAATTCCAGGGAAGCGAAGGACATTATGGTTGAAGTCCTCACCGTAGATGCGGTAGCGGAATCCCATCTCGTAATGCCGGTAAAATCTTTCTCTATCGGTTGGAACGAAGGCAACGTAGCATGGCGGATTTCCAGAGGTGTACATGCAACTCGTACCCAGTGATCCCCAATTTTCAGTTGGATATGCCTGCTGAATTTGGTTGGTCGCGTAGTAAACGGGAGGGTTAGCCTGCGATGCGGACAGCGGCGAGATATACCCGCCTGATAACAACAGAGAGGTTGTGAACAGCGTCTTGCGAGGATAGTCCGGAGACACAGGCTTGCCGCTGTCGAAAGTTCCAAATCCCAGATTCGTGTGCCACAATCTCACCGAAACCGATGCGGTTCCCTCCCATGATTGCACGATCTTGTCTGGTGTAGCGTTTATTGCACTGGCGAGATAGCCCGTGGTAAACGCTGAGGACGACAATGCACCGGGCTGCGCCATAGCAGCAATCCTCAGAGACCCGCCAACGAAGACTGTTGCGTCTTCGATATTACTGAGCCGTTGGGGTCCTTTCCTTGCTGGGAAAACAGGAAGGTCGATTGAAGCATTACCCATAAACCTGGCCCCCGGCGAAGTGGAGCTTGCACCCTCCACGTCGACGCCGACGACGGTCGATAGCAGAGGCGGCATAGTGTATATGCAAGTGTTCTTGGTACTGTCCGGTTTTTCGACAGTTAGAGAGAGCGTCGGAGGATTACCGTCCGCCTGCCGGTAATCCGTAGTTCCAGAGAATGTACCGGTAAACTTGTACGTTCCGGGGCCATATTTGGGGAGAGGAAGCTCGCCTGTACCGCCCTTTATTGTAATTTTCATCGGATCATTTGGGGAGGCTGGCGATGTTGTGACGCTCGCGGTACCAGACACGTTTGACGACGTGTTCTTGGGGTGAGTCGATCCTTTTGGCAATGGGTTGCCGTCGACATCAGTCCAGTAGAGTTGAAGGGTCACGGGTGCAGGTTTCCCTGCTGGCGCCCCTGCAGCGGGGGCGGCGGTGACGTTAAGGTTGACAGGCGCGCACTCAATCGCTGTTGGCGTTGCATCATCAGAGACCGTGATCGTATCGTTTCCGCCAGGTGTCTGAGTGATTGTGACCCTATCGCCAGCGATAAGTGCATCGTCCAAATCTACAGTGAACGCCCCGTCCGTCTTCCACGCCGGACTCCCAACTTGAACCGGCGGTGGGGCGGGAGCTGGTGGGACGGCAGGATGTTGCACCTGGACGGATGTGGCAGTTGCTGCTGGAACCGATCCCGCCGACAACTTTAGATTGCCGGTAACCTTCTTGTCGCCCGCCTTGAGTGGATTGATACAAGGGTTTGCAGCTGCATCACATGTCTGTGCTGGGCTGAGATTGGCCATAAAGAGCAGCAGCACCAACACTGCCGCCCAGCCGAACAAAAAGGTGAAAGGGATTGAACGGACCTTACGCAATATGCGAGAGTTGTTCAAGATTGCGCTCCTGTTGATCGGAATTTTCTGAAAACCGCAGGGCCCTATCTGCTAGAACGAGCGCCGAGCCTCTCCCCCTTCGCGTTGGTGTTGATCACTCTGATTCCGGGACGAAATGCACAAAAATGGGAAGCCTTCTGTCGGGTGAATTGAAGAGTCCGGTGGGAGTTTGCCTCTAGATCTTCTGCAACCGCTGCACATCATGCACGCCCGGAATCTGCCGCACCCCATCCATAATCTTCTGCAGATGCTTAAGGTCGGCAATCTCCAAGCACCACATCCACGCTGGCCTGCCCATTCTGGCTGCGGGCTTCTATGTTGCGGATGTTGGTGTGGGTGTCGCTTATCACGGCGGTAATTTGTTTCAGCATTCCGAAACGATCGTCGCAAAGCAGAGTGATTTTTACCGGATACGAAACCGGCAGCCCATCTTTGTCTCCCGCCCAGAGCACGTCGATGCGGCGCTCCGGCTCGTAAAGAAGATTCGTCACGTTCGAGCAATTCGCGGAGTGCACAGCCACTCCCTTACCTCGCGTCACGTAGCCGACGATTGCTTCTCCGCGAATCGGGTTACAACAGCGCGCGCGATAGACGAGCAGATCGCCTTGTCCGCGGACTACGATAGCGTTGCTGTCGCCGCCGAAAACTCGTCTTACGACGCTGGTGAAGCCTTGATTCTCGGCTTGCGCTTCGGTATCGGACATTGGCTCAGTGCCGGCGGGCGCGAACTTTGCCAACACCTGTCGCGCCGAATATTTCCCGTACCCTATCCCCGCCATCAGATCGTCAGGACGGCCCAATCCGTATTCGCTCGCGGCTCGCTGCCAGTCGGCTTCCTTGATGTCTTTCAGCGAGATCCGGTATTTGCGTCCTTCTTTTTCCACCAGCTTCTTGCCGATTTCTATGGCGCGCTCCCGCTGGTGGACGTTGAGCCAATGCTTGATTTTGTTTCTCGCGCGCGACGATTTGACGATGGCCAGCCAATCGCGGCTCGGCTTGTGTCCCGGCTGGGTGAGGATTTCAACGATGTCGCCAGAATGAAGTTTGTGGCGGAGAGGAACCATGCGTCCGTTGACTTTTGCGCCGGTGCAAATGTGTCCCACCTCGGTGTGAATCGAGTAGGCGAAGTCGATCGGCGTCGACTCGCGCGGCAGGACTAACACTTTGCCTTTCGGCGTGAAGGTGTAAACCTCTTCGGGATAAAGATCGACTTTCAGCGTAGAGAGAAATTCGTTGGGATCGGAAACGTCGCGCTGCCACTCCACCACCTGCCTGAGCCACGCCAGGCGCTGCTCGTCCTCGGCGGAGACAGGACCGTCTTTATATTTCCAGTGCGCCGCGATGCCTTCCTCGCACATCTTGTGCATTTCGTCGGTGCGTATCTGGATTTCGAAAGTCTCGCCCGTCTCGGTAATCACAGAAGTGTGCAGCGACTGGTAGAGATTCGGCCGCGGCATCGCGATGAAGTCTTTGATCCGTCCCGGCACGGGTCGCCACAGGTTGTGGATGATGCCCAACACGGCATAGCAATCCTGCACCGAGTTCGTGATCACCCGCATCGCGTAAAGGTCGTAGACCTGGTCGACGCTGATTTTCTGGCGGATTAATTTCTTGTGGATGCTGTACAGGCGCTTGATGCGGCTCTCGACGCGTCCAGTGATGCCGGCTTCTTTCAGCCCGTCGCGCAGCACGCCTTCGACTCGCGTAATGAAAGCTTCGCCAGCCTTGCGCTTGGATTCGACTGCCAGGCGAACTTGTTCGTATCCGATGGGATCGACGTACTTGAAGCCGAGGTCTTCCAGTTCTCCGCGAATTTTGCCCATGCCGAGCCGGTGCGCGATCGGCGCGTAGATTTCGAGTGTTTCTTTGGCAATTTTCTGCTGGCGCTCGGGGTTGAGATGCTCGAGCGTTCGCATGTTGTGCAGGCGGTCGGCCAGTTTGATCAGGACGACTCGAATGTCGTCGACCATCGCGAGCATCATTTTGCGCAGGTTCTCGGCCTGCGCCTCCTCTTTCGAGGAGAAATCAATTTTGCTGATCTTGGTGACGCCTTCAACGATGTGGGCGACTTGTTCGCCAAATTCCTGGCGAATTTCAACAGTGGTGACCGATGTATCTTCCACGGAGTCGTGCAGCAGTCCCGGCAGCGATCGAGACGGCGTCCATTTTCATGTCGGCCAGAACATTGCCGACTTCAAGGGGATGGACCAGATACGGTTCGCCGGAGGCGCGGGATTGTCCAGCGTGATGCTTTTGGGAGAAGTCGTAGGCCCTTTTGACGATGTCGAGATCGTCGTTCGGACGGTTCTCGCGCAGCTTTTTCATCAGCTCGCGGAAGCGCGTTACCGTCAGAACATTCGTCGCGATCTGTTGACGCAACGTCGCCATGAATGATTTTAACGCAGTGGAGAGCCTATTGCAGGGTCGTTGGGAAGGCTCTACGTACTGTTCGCCTACGTTTAACGTGGTCTCCAGGAAGGAGGCCGGGATCAGTTTTTTCGTTGGCAGGACTTTCGCCAGCCGCTCGGTCGGCAACTAAGCCGAGGTTAGCTATGTCGCGCTCTTCTCGAATTTGCTGCAACAACTCGTCGGTCATAGAGGCCGGCATCGGCTTCCCGGTCGATAAGACCCAGATGCCGCGTTCCTTGGCGACGGGTCCAGCCCCGCGAACTGGACGGAGTATGATTTGCTCCCCGGACTTCTCCATTTCAAGGGCATCGCCGGGTTCAAGCCTCAACTCCGCGCGCACGGACTTGGGGATGACGACACGACCGGCCCTGTCGATAACTAGGCGATGCATGTTGGTATAACACCATGGGTGCAACCGTCCGGCAATGCCATTGGGAGCGCTTTGCATATCTAAGATAAATAAGGAGATACCATGGACCGCATTCTGGTAAGTGGCGCTTCGGGACTGATTGGGACGGCGCTGGTGGCTTCGCTTCGCTCTGAGGGGAAGCAAGTCGTTCGCTTGGTGCGCGGACATCCGGGAGCGGATGAGGTTTTGTGGGACCCTTTTGCGCCGGTTCCGGCGGCTACGGTTTCGGGTTCGGACGCCGTAGTCCATTTGACGGGAGAGAGCGTGGTGGGACGCTGGACCGAGGCGAAAAGGAAGGCGATTCGCGAGAGCCGGGTTCTGAGCACTCGAAATCTGGCCGGGGCGATCGCGCAGAGTGATCGCAAGCCTCGGGTTTTTGTATGCGCATCCGCGATCGGGTTTTATGGGAATCGGGGCGACGAAGTTTTGACGGAGACGAGTGCGGTGGGGCAGGGCTTTTTGGCTGAAGTCTGCCGGGAGTGGGAAGCGGCGAGCGGGATCGCTTCGGCGGCGGGCGTCCGGACGGTGAATCTTCGAACTGGAATCGTGCTCAGCCCGAAAGGCGGAGCGCTCGGAAAAATGCTGACGCCGTTCAAGCTGGGTCTCGGCGGGCGGATCGGATCAGGCCAGCAGTGGATGAGTTGGATTCATGTGGATGACATCGTGGGGGGAATTCATCATGCGATGCAAACGGAAGCACTCTCGGGACCGGTGAACTTAGTGGGCCCGAATCCCGCGCGCAATGCCGAGTTCACCAAGGTCCTGGCGTCGGTGCTGCATCGTCCTGCGATTTTTCCCGTGCCGGAGTTTGCCCTCCGGCTCGCGTTCGGCAAGCAAGCGGCGGACGAAATGTTGCTCGCGAGCCAGCGCGTGCAGCCCGGAAAGCTCGGATCCAGCGGCTATACCTTCCGATTTCCTGAGTTACGAGCGGCGCTGGAGAATTTACTCTGAATCACTCCGCCGGTCGCACATGCGTTCGCGTGATGCGGTCGTGCCAGCACAATCCATCTTCATCCACAAAGCTCCAGAGATAGCCGAGCCCGGCGGAAAACGCCGAGAGGAATGAGGCCAGCACACGCCAGCGACGCGTGCGTCGATTGAGCGCGGAGCCATCGAATCCGGCTAGCTGCAAGCGAGCAGCGCGTAGTCCGGGGGTCGAGCCGGTATAGACCACAAATAGGAATTCGTAGGCAGTCCAAAGCAAGATGCCGGTTGCTGCGAGCCCGGCGGCCAGAATTGGGCAGCGGTCCGTAAAGAAGGTCGCGGCTCAGGGTGATAGTGGTGTTCAATCCTGGGATCCAAGCGGCGTTCCAGCGAAGAAAAATAGCGGTGACTGCCGCCAGAGCCGTTACCAGTAAAGCGCCGTCAACGACAGCCGCCAGCACCCGCCGCGGGATGGATGCAGGCGGAGACACAAAAAGGGGTTCGGGCCGCCGCTCGGCCGACTCCTGGCGGGCAGGCTCCATCAGCATCCCACCCAAAGCAGGCGGCGGAGGCAGAATCTCGGGCGCTTCCACGATGCGCGGACGATCGAAGATTGGATCGGCTAATTCGCTGCGATGAACGATCGGAATGGCCGCCGAACGAGGGAACTCGATAACCTTGGCGGATAGTTCGGGTAGTTCGGAATGATGTTCAGAACGATGTTCAGAAACATGCTCCGGATAATCGTTCGAGTTCGGCTCCGCAGAGCTGTAAATATTCTCGGCAGGCTCCGGATTCGCAAGCCCCGAATTACTATGAAAGGCAATGTCGTGATCGGCACGCGCGGTCGCAACCCCCGCCGATCCTCCTTGTGCATGTGGCGCGGAACGAGACCAGCTTTCGGGCGCATCAAAGGGTAATAGCAATGACGGGTATCGCGGACTCCGGGGTTTACGGCGCGTTCGATAGCGTTCGAGGCGAGCCGCGACCTCGTCACGCCAGGAATCTGCGTTGGCGAGGACGCTCGCCACGCTCGGTTCCGAAAGAGCCGGCGCAATCTCGGTGCTCACTTCCGCCGCCGCTGCCTCCACGGCATGAGGCTCATCCGGTTGGGCGCAGTCTGCCCTCGTCGCTTGCATGGCGGTTATTAGCGTCGTTCTCAAACCGGTCATCGTCATTTCAGCGGTCATTTCGGCGTAAAGCCGATGGTGGTGAATCGAGCTGTCTTAAGCGAGTCGCGGAGAAGGCCAGCAGCCAGAGCGAGGCAGGGCACAAATGCCGGAGACTACTTAGCGGATATCGTTTTCTGTCTACAACTCTGCGTACAAAAACGAGTAGCTTTGCTTCGCCTGCCGTTCGCATGCTAACGTCAGTTGGTTCCCGACAGACCGGCTGGCGGCGCGCATGCGCTGGCAGATCACCCGCTACTGATTAATGATCACCCGTTAACGATCACCTGCTCATAATTGCGCGCTAATGACTACCCGCTCTCGAATCTTTATCACGGCCGCGTGGGTCTGTCATCTGCTTCTCTTGTCCGGGATAGTAACCAGCCAGACGCTGCCCCCCGCCGCAGTCAGCCCAAGCCCTTCTTCGGCCCCTGCCACTGCTGACGCGGCTTTACCCACTGCTCCCGCGAACCAGATGCAGGAGGAAGTCACCATCCGCTCGGTGGAACAGGAAAAAGACGGCGCTGTCTACCACTTGCGTGGCAAGGCCGAGATTCACTACCGCAATTACATCCTCTACGCCGATCAGATGACCTATAACTCCGATACCGGCGACAGCGAAGTCGAGGGCCACGTCGTGCTCGACGGTGGACCTTACGACGAGCATATCGAGGCCAGCCACGGCACCTACAACATCCGCACCGAGACGGGAACGTTTTACAGCGTCATCGGGACGGTGGGATTCCAGATGCGGAAGTCACGCTACGTGCTGACCACCACCAACCCCTTCGCGTTTACTGGAAAGATCGTCGAAAAACACGGTCCCGACCATTACCTTGTGCGGCAAGGAACGGTTACGACGTGCGAGTTGCCGCGTCCAAAGTGGCAATTCGATGCCCACCAGATTTCGGTGGATGTCGACGGCACCGCCAAAATCTATAACAGCGATTTTCGCGTGCTCGGCATGCCGTTATTTTATTTTCCCTACGTCACGCATCCGGTGCAAAAAGAGCAGCGGCAATCCGGATTACTGATTCCGAGTTTCGGCACGTCTTCCACCAAAGGGCTTGATCGCCGGAGACTCTGTCTACTGGGTGTTCAATCGCAGCACCGACGCCACCGTGGGAGCTGAATACTTTTCGAAACGGGGCTGGTTTCAACGCGGAGAATTCCGTGCCCGTCCCAGCGAGACTTCGTATGTGTACTTTAATTATCAGGGCATAGCCGACCGTGGCATCGGCTTTCCTCCCGTCGATCAGGGTGGCGAGGACGCCCATTTTCTTGCCGAAAGACCTTTGGGGACTTTTCGCGCGGTGGCGAATGTCGACTATCTGAGTTCGTTCGTTTTTCGCATCGCTTTTACCGACGTCTACACGCAAGCCATCGATTCGGAAGTGCGATCGCAGATTTTCCTTTCCAATACCACCAATGGGTTTCACTTTAACGCCCTGGCCGAACGCTATCAGAACTTTGAGATCTGTAATCCGGCAACGGAAAACAACGCCGGCTGCAGCACCCTGACGCAGACCGAGCTGGTTCGAATTCTGCACACGCCCAGTGTTTTGATTTCCGGCGAAGAGCGGCAGATTGGCAACACTCCGCTCTACTGGTCGTTTCAGAGTGCGGCCGATGGCCTGCAACGGCGCGAGGCTCCAGAGGGTTCGCAGCCCGGTCTCCGGACCGCCGCTCTGGTCGGCCGGTTTGATTTTGCTCCGTCGCTCTCCATGCCGCTGCAATGGAAGGGCTGGTCGTTCCGTCCCGAGCTGACTTTGCGCGATACGCTCTACACCGAGCAGTACGAGGGTGGAGTGGCCGACGACAACATTAATCGCAGGTCGCTGGAGACTTCGGTCGAAGTGCGTCCGCCGGCATTGTCGCGGGTTTTCGATCGTCCCTGGCTGGGACGGAAATGGAAACATGTCATCGAGCCCCGCATGCGTTATGACTACGTGACCGGGGTCAATAACTTTTCCAATATTCTGCGCTTCGATGCCACCGACATCCTCACGAACACGAACGAAATCGAGTATTCGCTGGTCAACCGGATTTACGCCAAACGCATCGACCCCGACGCCAAGGATTGCGATCTGCAGGGCATGAGCCTGCTCAATATCGGTGGCGCTCCGCAAGTCGGTGCGGTTCCCTGGGAATTGCCTCCGGTTTCGGACACTGAGCGCTGCGCCACCGGTCCACGTGAGATTTTGAGTTGGGAAGTCGGGACAGAAGTACTTTTTCGATCCTACATTTGGCAACGCCATGGTAGCCGGACAGCGCAACGTATTCACCACCACGGCCGATTTTACCGGGATCGCGTTTCTGAATTCGCTGCGCCGGTTCGCTCCACTTATTTCGCGTCTGCGGGTTGAGACCAGTCCGCGCACCAACACGGAGTGGGACCTGGACTACGACCTCAAAGCAGGCCGCATCAATGGCAGCACCGCGCTGGTGAATTACCACTACGGGCCATTCACCATGGGTGGAGGCGACGCCTTCTTGCGCGTGATCGATGCCGTTCCAGGCGCCAAGCCGACTCCGGCGAACGAGGACATGTTCCACCAGTTTCGCGTTTTATTTGGCTACGGGCAGCTCAACAAGCTGGGATTGAGTGCCGCCGGCAGTATTGGCTTTGACGCGAATCTTAGTTCGCTGCAATATGCGACGGCGCAGACCAGTTATAACTGGGACTGCTGTGGTCTGAGTCTGGAATACCGCCGCTTTGCCCTGGGATCGGTCCGCAACGAAAATCAGTATCGCTTCGCCTTCACCCTCTCGAATGTAGGAGTGTTCGGCAATCTACGGCGACAAGAACGCCTGTATTGACCCAACACCTCCCCGGTCAGCTCCCAAATCAAAAATCAAAAATCAAAAATCTAAAATCTCAAATCTAAAATCGCCTTAACCCCTTCGCCCACTCCGACCAAGCGCTTTCCCGCGTAAAATGAACGAGTGATCCCCGCCCCTACGCTCGATGAGAAAGCCGAACGTCTGCGTCAGAATCTCGCGTCGCGCGGACGGTTGATAGTTGCCTACTCAGGCGGCGTGGATTCCGCCTTCCTGGCCTGGATGGCGCATCAAGCTCTAGGCAACCAGATGCTAGCCGTGATTGCCGATTCGGCCAGCCTGGCGCGGACTCATCTCGAAGATGCTCTTCAGTTTGCGCGGGAGCAGGCAATTCCCGTCGAGGTCGTGGAAACACAGGAACTCGAGAATCCCGCCTACGTTCGCAACGATTCCATGCGCTGCTTTCACTGCAAAGACGAACTCTTTACCGTTCTTGAGCGCTACCGCGAAACGCGCGGATTTGAGGCCATCGCTTTCGGCGTGAATGTCGACGACACCGGCGATTTTCGTCCCGGACAGCAAGCCGCTCGGCAGCATCATGTGCTGGCTCCGCTATTGGACGCGGGTCTGAGCAAGGCCGATATCCGGGAACTGGCGCGCCGCGCAGATTTGCGGGTTTGGGATAAGCCGGCATCCGCTTGCCTTTCGTCACGAATCGAATATGGGCGCGAGGTGACGCCCGAGGCGCTCCGCGTCATCGAGCGCGGCGAAGACGCTCTTCGCGCCCTTGGCTTCCGGCAGTTACGGGTTCGTCATCACGGCGATATTGTCCGCATCGAAATCGCCCGTGACGAGCTTCCGCGAGCGCTAACTCCCGAAATGGCTGCCGCTTTTACCAGTGTGTTCAAGCAGTTAGGCTTCAAATTCGTCACGCTTGATATGGAAGGATTCCGCTCCGGGTCGATGAATCAACTGCTCACTGCCGAGGAGTTGCTCCGGGTGCGTCCCTGACCGTGCATGAGATAATCAAGCGTTTGCTCATGCTCAGGTGGCTTCAATTAATGATGGTGCGCCGCGCGTTTCTGGTCCTCCTAATCATCTGTCTTGGCTGCTCGGCGCAGGCTCCGCCGGCCGCTTCGTCCCCTGCTCCTTCGAACGCTTCCACCGTTCCCACCGACATAACTCGCGTGGTCGAGCGGCACGTTCGGGCGCAGTATTCGCTTCCACCCGAGGTAAAGGTCATTGTGGGACCCCTCCGATCGAGCGAGTTTCCAAACTATGACTCGGTGACGATTACCTTTGCCAGTTCCTCGAAAAAGCAGAACTTCGAGTTTCTGCTTTCCCACGACCACAAGACCCTGCTTGCGGATGACTAAATTCGATCTGACCACCGATCCCTACGCCGACACGATGAAAAAGATCGACGTCAGCGGCCGTCCGACGCGCGGAAACAAAGACGCCAAAGTAACGGTCGTGAACTACGACGATTTCGAGTGTCCGTTCTGCTCGCGCATGCACTCCACGCTCTTTCCGGGATTGTTCAAGGAATACGGAGATCGCGTCCTCTTCATCTATAAAGATTATCCGCTGGAAGAGATTCATCCCTGGGCAGTCCACGCGGCCGTGAATGCCAATTGCCTGGCCTCGCAGAACGTCGATGCTTATTGGGATTACGCCGACTACCTGCACGGGAATCAGGACTCAATCAGCAATCAAAAAGGGGCCGACGCCCGCAATGCCGAACTTGATAAGCTGGCCACTCTGCAGAGCCAGAAGCATAATCTCGATGCGGCGAAGTTGCAGGCTTGTATCAAAGCGCAAGACGAGAAGGCGGTCCGCGCCTCCATGCACGAGGGCGATGCGGCCGGAGTCGAAGCGACGCCGACGATGTTCGTAAATGGGCAAAAGCTCGATGGAGCCCTTCCGGCAGAAGATGTGAGAAGCGCTCTGGATCAGGCGTTAAAGGATGCCGGGGTGGCGCCTCCTGAACACAAGGCTTCCGCAACAGAAGATGAGAAGACTGCGGCGCCGGCTTCGAAGTGAGATCGATTCGCCATTTGTGGCGGAGGGACATTTGAAAAATCGCAATAGGTTGGCAACGGCGTTTCTGGGTGTGGTCGCCGCCACAGCATTGGTCGGGCTGGCGGCGTGCAACCGCAATAGTAGCGGCGGCGATGTGATGGCCGCAGTCAATGGCCGCAAGATTTACCGCAGCGAAGTTGACAAGTATTACACCAACCAGACGGCGGGCGCCGGTGCCGATCAACAGCCGACCGGAGAACAGGCGGTAAGCCTGCGGCTGAGCATTCTGAATGAACTGGTCGAGACCGAAATCCTGATGCAGCGCGCCGAAAAGCTCGGGCTGCTGGCCACCGACGAAGAAGTAGATCGCAAGCTCAACGAAATCAAATCGCCCTACACTGCGGAAGAATTCAACAAGCGGCTGGTGGACAAGAAGATTTCGCTCGACGATTTTAAGCGCGATCTGCGGCGCTCGCTAACGCGCGACAAAGTGTTGAACAAAGAAATCACTTCGCGCATCAACATCACCGACCAGGACGTTTCCAACTACTACAACACTCACAAGGGGGAGTTCAACCTGATCGATACGCAATATCATCTGGCGAAGATCATGGTTACCGGAGTAGGCAACGTCCAGGTGCATAACTTGCAAAACAGCAAGGCGCAGAATGATGCCGAGGCGCGGAAGAAAATCCAGATGATCGCGAATCACCTCGACAGTGGCGACGACTTCGCCACCATGGCCATGAATTATTCCGAGGATCCGGACACCAGCAACAGTGGCGGCGATGTCGGCATGGCTCCCGAGTCCGCGCTCAAGACCGCCGATCCGGCCACTCGAGACGCAGTCATGAAGTTGAAGCCGGGACAATACACCCCGATCATTCCCATGATCAATCCGACCAATCATCAGCCCGTTGCCTACATGATCTGGAAATTGATTTCGAAGGAACCGGCAGGACAGCGGGACTTGGACGATCCGCGCGTAAAGCAGGCCATCCGCAAACAATTGCAGGATCGCCGCGAGCAGCTCCTGAAAGCAGCCTATTACGAGACTCTGCGCGACGATTCAAAAGTTACGAATTACTACGCGGAGGAAGTCCTGAAGAGCCTCGGCGCAGCGAAGTAGCCGAGGCCCGAAGGGCCGTAACAAGAAAGCCCGGGGCGTAAGCCCCAGTAGGCCTCCACATCTATCAACTCCCGTAGGGACGGCACCCTCGCCGTTTACCCTTCCAGTTTCTTCACCAAAACCTCGTTGATCAACTGCGGATTCGCCTGCCCCTTCGACGCCTTCATGATCTGCCCCACAAAAAATCCGATCATCGTCTTCTTGCCCGCGCGATATTGCTCCACCTGCTTCGGATTCGCCGCGATCAACTCGTCGGCCAATTTCTCCAGCGCCGATGTGTCGCGTGACTGCACGGGGCGTCCTTCAGCCTCATAAACCGCCGGGAAATCCTGTTTGCGCTCGAAACTGAGGTCGTAGAGATCCTTCAGCATCTTGCCCGAGATTGCCCCAGACTCAACCAAATCCGCTGAAGCCGTAACTCCGGCCATCGAGATGGGCGATTGTTCAAGCTCCAGCCCCTGCGCCTTGAGGCGGCCGAGTAGTTCGCTCTGCACCAGGTTCGCAACGCGCTTCGGATTCTTTGCCGTGCGTGCCGCGGATTCGAACTGATCGGCCAGCGCTCGCGTCAGCGTCAGCGTATGAGCATCGCCCACGGTGATGCCGTATTCCTTAATCATCCGCTCGCGCCGCGCCTCCGGAAGCTCCGGCAGTCCGCCGCGAATTTCGGCTTGCCACTTCTCATCCACCACCAGCGGAAGTAAATCCGGCTCAGGAAAATAGCGGTAATCGTGCGCTTGTTCTTTCGAGCGCATGCCGTAGGTCTTGCCTTCGTTGGAATTGTAGAGCCGGGTCTCCTGCGTAATTTTCCCGCCGGATTCGATGATGTCGATGTGACGCTCGATTTCATACTCCAGCGCCTGCTTAATGAAGCGAAACGAATTGACGTTCTTCACTTCAGTTTTCGTGCCGAATTCCTTTTGCCCGCGCGGCCGCACGCTGATGTTCGCATCGCAGCGCAAAGAACCCTCCTCCATGTTGCAGTCGCTGACCCCGGTATAAAGAATGATTTCCTTCAGCCGAGTCAGGTATTCGTACGCTTCCTGTGGCGATCGCATGTCGGGTTCGCTGACGATTTCGGCCAGTGGCACGCCGGTGCGGTTCAGATCGATGGCCGTCTTCGAGGCAGCGTCGGCGAAGCCCTCGTGCAGACTCTTGCCCGCATCTTCTTCCAGGTGCAGACGAGTGATGCCGATCCTCTTTCTTGCGCCGTCAATATCGATGTCAATGAATCCGTGCTCAGCCAGTGGCTTGTCATACTGCGAAATCTGGTAACCCTTAGGCAAGTCAGGATAGAAATAATTCTTTCGAGCGAAAATGGAAATCTCGTTGACGCGGCACCCCAATGCCATCGCCGCCAGAGATGCGAATTCCACGGCTTTGCGGTTGAGAACCGGCAACGCTCCCGGAAGTCCCAGACACACCGGGCAAACATTCGTATTCGGCGGATCGCCAAAACGAGTGGAGCACGAGCAAAAGATTTTCGACGCGGTCAGCAACTGCACGTGGACTTCGAGCCCGATCACCGGCTCATACTTCGCGAGCAGATCCTCGGAAACGGCTGGAGAGGTGGCCATGTCGAGAGATTATAGCCGGACGCGAGGGCAGGCAAGACGACGCCCGCCGCCCATCGCGAGGAGCGCTAGGGCTTCTTAATCTCTGGCGCGCTCAAGTATTTTTCCATCGGGATTTCAAAATACATCAGCTCGTTGCCGCTCGAGTCGCGCACCCCAGTCACATAAAAGTTCGCGCCCGCCAGCGGATTCGAGATGCCGGAAATATCGAAAAACATGAATCCACGCGCGGTGGAATGCGGTTCCACTGCCTTAGCTGCGAACATCGATTGGTCGATTTCGTCCCACGTCTTGCGGTTCACGCCGCCCTTCACTTCTTTTTTCGGCAGCGGAATCGGCAAAGTTGTTTGCCGGTCATTCCGCGAAGGGTGCGATAGCCGTCGTATCAGATCGTCCATGGACGCCGGGAAAAGTTTGCTGCGGTCCTTCGTATTCAACTGCGCCTTCATGTCGACTAGAGACACGGGCCGATCGCCATCATTCGTGATCACGATGAAGACAGGCAGGTATCCATTGTTTCGGTAGTTGACATTGAAGATCGATGCCTTGTCTTCCAGATCGTAAGGGTCGGTGGCAATCACGACCTTTTCGAGCGGGTGGTCGTCATGCGCGGGATAACTACGAGCCGCCTGTGCCGTCGGCATCTCAAACTCTTTAGCCGCGACCGCAGCCAGACAGCCGAGCAGCAAGAAAGCGCATATCGCCGCAAGCTGCGGGCCCAGTGCGGCGGGGCGACGGAAGGACTTGTGCATATTTGCACTATGCATAGGTGAATTATAGGTTGCCGAATTGTTGGATGCCGTCAGCGCCCGCGGTGCCGTCTTATTCCGATCGTCTTTTCTCAGCAACTGTTCTTGCCAACATGGTATCGCGGCGCGTCAACGAACAGATTCTCGCCACGCGTTTAGAATGGTGCTTCTTTCATGTATGCGCTCTACAGTGCGTCGCTTGCTCTTTTCCTGCTGCTGACCCTGCCCTACTGGCTGCTGCAGATGTTGCGGCACGGCAAGTATCGGGCCGGCTTACGCCAGAGATTCGGCGCTGTTCCCGCTTGGCTCGCCGACCTCAACAAAGGAGAAAAGCCTTCCATCTGGGTGCATGCCGTTTCCGTGGGCGAAGTCGTGGCCTCGAGCGCAGTGATCGAAGCGCTGCGGCAAAAATTTCCCGGCCATCGCATACTAATTTCAACTACCACCAGCACAGGTCAGAAACTTGCTCGCCAGAGATTCGGCGAGCACAACGTATTCTATTTTCCCGTCGATTTCGCCTTCGCGATTCGACCTTACCTCGACGCCTTGCGTCCTGAACTTGTGGTCGTGGCTGAAACGGAATTCTGGCCGAATTTTCTCCACCTGGCCAAAGCCAGCGGAGCTCGCATCGCTGTAATCAATTGCCGAATTTCTGATCGGTCCTTTCCCGGATATAAGCGCTTCCGCCGCTGGCTTCCACGATTGCTCGAAAAGTCGCTCGCGAATGTCGATTTATTTTTGGCGCAGACGCAAGAAGATCAACGGCGGTTAATTGAAATTGGCGCGGACGAAGGCAAAGTGAAAGTGACCGGCAATTTGAAATTCGATGTAGCGCCTCCGCCGACGCCAGCCGTGGTGGCGAGTCTTCGCGAGAGTTTCGATCGCTCCGCAGCCGGGCCCATTCTGGTGTGTGGCAGCACCCTGGAGAATGAAGAAGGTTCGCTGCTCTTGGCATTCCGCAACATTTGTGTGAATCATCCCAAGGCAGTGATGATGCTTGCGCCGCGCCATCCCGAGCGCTTTCCAGAGGTTGCCGCGCTGGTTGAGGAACTCGGCTTCCGCATGTCGCGTCGTTCTTTGTGGAGCGGCGAACCGCTGGCAGGCGGCGTGTTTCTGGTCGATAGCATCGGCGAGTTGACGGCGCTCTATTCGCTCGCGACCGTGGCCTTTGTCGGCGGCAGCCTCGTGCCGCGCGGCGGACACAACATTCTGGAGCCGGCGCTTTACGGTGTTCCGATCGTCACTGGCAATCACTACGAAAATTTTCGCGACATCGTAAACTTTTTCGCCAGCCGAAATGCAGTCCGCATTGTGGGGCTAGCGGAGTTGCCCTTGGTGTTCATGGAACTGATTGAAAATGCCGACGAGCGCGCCACGCTCGGCCGCAACGCCCTGGCTGCGCTTGCATCGCAGCGCGGCGTTACCGACAGAACGGTTGCGGCGCTGCTGCAACTGATGGCAGGTTCATCATGAATCCGCTCACAGGTTTGTATGGCGGCATCACCAATTTGCGAAACGGATTGTTCGATCGCGGCACTCTGGCTTCGCGCCGGCTCCATCGACCCGTAGTCAGCGTTGGCAATTTGTCGGTAGGAGGCTCCGGCAAGACGCCGTTTGTCATTGCGCTCGGCGAACTCCTCAAGGCCCGCGGCATCCCGTTCGACGTCCTTTCTCGCGGCTACGGGCGAAAAACTCATGGCGTACTGGTCGTTGATGCGCAGGGCAGCGTCGCCAACTTCGGAGATGAGCCGCTGCTGATTGCCCGGCGGCTGGGCGTTCCCGTGATCGTCGGTGAAAGCCGTTATGCGGCTGGGCGCGTCGCTGAAGATAAGTTCCAATCGCAAATCCACATCCTCGACGACGGCTTTCAGCACCGGTCTCTGGCCCGCGACTTCGATATCGTTCTGATGACCGAGCGCGACTTTGACGACAAAATCCTGCCCTTTGGCCGGCTGCGCGAAGCATTGTCGTCGCTCAAACGCGCCGATGCCGTTGTTCTGCCTGCGGAGTTAGCGCTCGATCCCGCGAGAATCCATCAGCTCGGCTTGACTGGAAAGCCCGTCTGGCGCGTGCAGCGTGATCTCGTGATTCTGCATTCGACCTCGGCACCGCTTGTCTTTTGTGGCATCGCGCGTCCCGAACAATTCTTCGCTCAAGTGCGGGCCACAGGTATCACCCCCGTGGCCGAGGTCGAGTTTCGCGATCACCACGCCTACAAGAGAAAAGATGTCGACCGCCTGCTAGAAATGCACAGAAGGCTCGGTGCGACTGGCTTCATCACCACCGAAAAAGACTTGGTCAACCTGGGGTCATCACAGCAAGATCTAAAGCCCAAAGCGGTCGCGGAACTAACGGTCACGATCGACCATCCGGCTGACGTTGTGGATGCCATCCTCGCGACAATTGAGAAACGGAAGCCCCGCTCGTGAGAAAATCTTCAGTTGCGCCGCACCATTCACAATTCGCGGCTAATCATTAATGACTAAGCACATCAAAGAAAACGACCGTCTGCGGAAGCTCGTCGAGTCTTTCCCCAAACTCACCGTGACCGTGCTCGCCGATTTGGTCGCCGACGAATTTGTCTTCGGTGAAATTTCCCGCGTGTCGCGCGAGGCTCCGGTCTTGATTCTGAAGCACCGCGATCGCAAAGTGGTTCCGGGCGGCGGCGCGAATGCCATCTGCAATCTTGCCGACTTGGGCGTAAACGTTCTGCCGGTGGGCATTGTCGGCGATGACGAGCCCGGAAGGCTGCTGCTGCGCGCGTTTCGGCACAAGCGCATTCCTGTCAGCGGAGTATTTAAAGACAAGAGCTACACCACGGTTACGAAGACGCGAATTCTCGCTGGATTCGCGCATACCGCTGGACAGCAAGTCGTACGACTTGATCGCGAACCTGTCGATGGTCCCAATTCGCATTTGCGCCGCGAGATCGTGCTGGCTACGCGTGAATACACTCGCGCCTCCGACGCACTGCTGGTTTCAGACTACGGATACGGTTGTGCGACGCCGGCCCTGCTGAACGTGATTCGCGAGAAGCGCGGCATCGAAAAAGTTCCCGTAACCCTCGATTCGCGCTATCGTATGCTCGAGTTTTCCGGCATTACCGCAGCCACGCCGAATGAAGGTGAGGTCGAGGCCGTTCTCGGCATCCGTCTTGGCAATGCCAATGACGGTAGCAATGAGTGGCAGCGGTTGGTCGCTGCCGGCGACCAGATCGTCGGCGAGATGAATCTGGAAGCGCTGCTCATTACTCGTGGCAAGGATGGCATGGTGGTTTTCCCGCGTCGCCACAAGCCGATGGACATTCCAATTCACGGCCGTGACGAAGTCGCAGATGTTACCGGAGCCGGCGATACCGTGATCGCTACTTTTACAGCGGCGCTGGCCGCGGGCGCAACCGCGGAAGAAGCCGCTCACTTGGCGAACTACGCGGGCGGCATCGTGGTCATGAAACGCGGCACGGCTACGGTCAGCCAACAGGAATTGCTGGATGCTCTCGATAAAGAGCCGCCGGTTGCTCGCGAACACTAAGTTATCGTTAGTCGCTAATTCGTGTTCATAAATTGAGTACATCACTCCATCACAAGATCGTTTCGCGCGACGCACTTCGCCAGCGCGTTGCCGATTGGCGCCGTCAGGGCGAGCGCATCACGCTGGCCAATGGATGTTTCGACGTGCTCCATGTCGGCCACGTGCGGTATCTGCGCGCGGGGCGTGAACTCGGTGGCAAACTCATCGTTGCGGTGAACGGCGATGAGTCTGTGCGCGGTTTAAAAGGCGAAGGGCGTCCCGTTATGCCAGCCGACGAGCGCGCGGAAATTCTGGCGTCCCTGCAGGATGTGGATGCCGTCGTAGTCTTTTCAGAAAAAGATGTCCGCGCGATCATCCGCGAAATCCGCCCCGACTTTCACGTCAAGGGAACCGACTACACCGCCGAAAGCGTACCCGAGCGTGAAGAGGTCGAAGCCTGCGGGGGGCGCGTCGTGATCGTGGGCGATCCCAAGAATCATTCCGCCACTGACATCATTCGTGCGCGTTCGCGCGTGAAGACGCACGAATCCTGAGGCGGCGCAGATGTCAGTAGAGACAGCAACAAAGTCTGTGGGGACGGCAACAAAGGTGGGGGCGGCAATAAAAATGACCGAATCATTTCCGCCCGTCGCCACTTCGCCACTCGTAACCGCGCCAGCTGCATCCCCACGCTTCGAAAGCCTGTTGATCGTGCGGCTCAGCGCCATGGGCGACATCATTCACACGCTTCCGGCTGTCGCTCTGCTGCGCAAAGCTTTTCCACACGCAACTTTAGGATGGCTGATTGAAGAACGCTGGTCGGAACTGCTCTGCACCCCTCATGATCCGCGTTCCGGACCGCGATCGCCGCAGCGCCCGCTAGTTGACCGGGTTCACACTGTCGATATAGCGAAGTGGCGTCGCGCGTTGTTTTCCTTGGACACCTGGCAGCAGTTTGCCGCGAGCCGGCGCGATTTGCGCTCATTGAAATACGACTCGATTGTCGATTTTCAGGGAGCGGTGCGGTCGGTCTTGCTGGCCCGGCAATCGGCCGCGCCCGTTGTTTTTGGCGATGCGAAACCGCGCGAAAGCGCAGCCCGCATTTTCTACACCGAAAAGGTTTCGACCAGTGGCACGCACGTCGTCGAGCAGGCAGTCGAATTATCCAAAGCGCTGATTTCCTCCGCGACTGGTTCGACGGCGTTGTTCGATTTCGCTCCGGTCGAGTTTCCCGTGGATCCAGCCGCGGAGAAAAAAATCTCTGACCTCGTGAATAAGAAAAATGAGCCAAGAGATTTTGTGATACTGAATCCCGGAGCTGGCTGGGGTGCGAAAATGTGGCCGGCTGAGCGTTACGCCGAAGTAGCGACGGCACTCGCAAAAGACGGCTTACGTTCGCTGATCAATTACGGACCGGGAGAGGAAGCGCTCGCAGGGGCCGTGGAATCGCGAAGCGGCGGTGCCGCGCGAAAGCTATCCTGTTCGGTTTCGGAGTTGATCTCGCTGACACGTCGCGCACGTCTTTTCATCGGCGGCGATACAGGACCGATGCACCTGGCCGCTGCTTTGAAAATTCCAGTGGTGGCGATCTTTGGACCGACGAATCCGGCGCGCAACGGCCCATTTGCGACCCGATCGATTGTGCTGCGAAGCGCGGTGAGTACCACCGACCACACCCGCTATCGCGAGCCGGAGCAGGGGCTCCTCGAAATCACCGTCGGCGATGTCGTCGCTGCAGCCAGAAAGCTGTTGCAGAATCAGTGAATGACCCTTCACAATCCGGATCGCAATCGGTCCCAACGCCCCCCACCACATGGTCGCGTGTGGCGCGGCGCATCCGCGTGCCGCTGGGATTTATTTTCGCGATCGCCTATGTCTGGCTGGCGCGGCCTACAAAAAACTCGCTGATCATCGGAGCGCTAACGCTCGTCCCAGGTCTCTTTCTACGCGGACTTGCTTCCGGGCACGTGCAGAAAGATAAGCAACTCACCACCAGCGGACCCTATGCCTACACCCGCAATCCTCTCTATCTGGGTTCGCTGATCATGGCTGCGGGCTTTGCAATCGCGGCCCGCAGTTGGTGGATCGTCGCCATCATGCTCCTGATGTTCGCCGTGATTTATGTCCCAGTCATCGCGGGCGAAGAACGTTACCTGCGCCAGACATTTCCCGGCTACGACGAATACTCGCGCCGAGTCCCTCGTATGTTGCCGCGCCTCACGCCATACGGAAACGAGCGGAGCGCCTATTCGTCCGATCGTTATTGGAAGCATCGCGAGTATGAGGCAACCATCGGTTGTGCCGTCGTGCTCGGCATCCTCCTCATCAAACTAGTGTGGTAGTCTGCCGTGGAGCATGGGCCGGTTAACTCAGGAAATGAAGCCCGTCTGTTCGGCGGCGCTGTTGATACCACGAAAGTCGCCGCCTTGCCTCGGGCGGTTTTTCTTGCTCGCGCTCGCGATGGTCACCATCTCAACCGCCCAGCAAGCCCCGCCCATGGCGACCATTGGTCCTGCTCCGAAGCAGATTGCGCCGCCGCGGCCTAACTATCCTTTTCCCGACGGAAAGAGTTACGTTTATTCGGCGGAGTGGCATTTAATCACCGCCGGTACCGGTGTGGTGCGAATGGAGGTTGCCGGAAACGAACGCAAAGTCATAGCCACCGCTGAATCCGCCGGAGCCGTCAACGTTATTTTCCCCGTGCATGATCGTTTCGAGACGCGGTTCGATCCGCGAACTTTTTGCTCGCTCTCTATTTTCAAACATAGCGAAGAAGGCTCCCACAAGCGCGAGACTTCCATCAACTTCGACTATGCGCGCAAGAAAACTACGCTCGATGAAAAGAGCCTGAAGACGGGAGAGACCAAGCATGTCGAAAACGATCTTGCCGGCTGCGCCACCGATGTGATCACCGGTTTTTATTACCTGCAATCGCTGCCCCTGCAAGTGGGCTCGGTTTATGAGTTTCCCATCAGTGATGGCAAGACGACGTTCGTCCGTGCCACGGTCGAAAAACGCGAACAAGTCAAAGTGCCGGTCGGAACCTTTCCCGCCGTGATGGTCACGGTCGAACCGACTTCCGGCCCGTTGCAGTCGAAAGGCAAGGTTTGGGTGTGGTATTCGGAAGATCCCAGCCACACGCCCGTCCAAATGCGAGTGAAGTTGGGATGGGGCACGCTTCTGTTTCGCCTGCAGCGGATCGATAAGTAGCTACTTCTGGGCCACCACCGCCTGCTTCGCCTTCGCCAGTTCCGGCCGCCCCGAACTCGCTCCTTCACAGTCCTTGATCAGCACCGCGTAGTATTCCGTTGCCTCCGACGCCTGGCCCGCCATCTCGGCGGCCTGGGCTGCCCCGTAGAGCCCGTCAAAACGTTTCGGATTAAACTTCAACGCTCCCCGATACTCGATCAGCGCCTGCTCCGGACGCTTCATCTCCACCAGCATATCCGCCAGCATTTCACGCGCCGGCATGGACGTTTGTTCCGGGCCGATAGCGTCTTCATGATCCGCCGCCTTGCGCAGCAGAGCTGTGGCCTCGTCATTTTTACCCTCGTCATGCATGATCCACGCGGAGGCTTCCTGCTCAAACAGGTCTAACTCGCTGGCAACGTAATTTTTCTGGTGTTCAACCGAATCCTTGTGAATCGCTTCGATCTCCGCGAGATCTCGGCGCGCCGCCGCCACATCGCCGCTGCGAGCGCTGCCGATGGCCTTGGCCCAGTAGGTATAAGCGCGGTCCACGGGAGCCGCGCCGGCGATTACCGGCAAAGCGGCCGCGTCAGACCAGCGATGCAACTCCAACGCATACATCGCCGGAAATTTCGACATACCGAACGCTTGCAGATTGCGCTCCTCCATGCCCGGCATGGTCATAGCGGGCATGGTCTTCACTTCGTCAATCACTTTCATCGCATCCGCTTCACGTCCAATTTGCAGGTCGGCATAAATGAGATAGTCCATGGCGTGAAACTGATGTCCTTCGCCGCCCATCTTCATCGCAGAGGCCTTGCGGGTCAGGTCAATCGAGGCCTGGTTCGACTTGATCGAATCCTGCCAATCGCCCACGCGCGCAAAAATGTGCGATGGCATATGTACCGCATGTGGAGCCGCTGGAGCTATCGCAGCATAGCGTCGGGCGGCGGGCAGCCCCAGTTCCGCTAACTGCGGTTTGTCATAAGTGTGGATCATGTAATGCGCAATGCCCGGATGGTTGGGTTCTTCAGCAAACAACTTTTCCAGGATTGCCCCAGCCTCTTTGCGATTGGCGAAGGTGGTGTCGTTATCCGGCTCAGAAGCCACCAGAGATAGCGCATAGAACGCCGCCGCTTCATGATCCTCGGGGTATTTCTGATAGACCTTCTTCATCGCAGCCGAGTAAGCTCGCGCCCGCGCCTCGTGATCCAACTTCGCGCTGTCGGAATAAAACGCTTCCAGCGCGTGGATGTAGTCGCGCTCGCGCTCAGTGTCGCTGGCCGTCAACGCGTCGGCCTTCTTCAGTTCCGCCGAAGCGCGCTTGATGACGTCTTCTTTCGGCTCATCCCACAGCTGATGCCACAAGCTGATGGCTTCGCCCCAATAAGCCATCGCGCATTTCGGATCCTGCTTTTCGACCTCAACAAAAGTCTTTTGCGCCTCTTCGTACCAGAACGAATGAAGCAGCGCGACACCCTTTTCAAATGTCTTTTGCGCCTCGGCGTTGCAAGACACCGGGAAATGCACCGTGCCCAGTTGGCCTTGTGTAAGTTCCTCGTGATGATGATCGTCGTCAGCGAAAACAGCGCCGCAGAATGCCGCAGCGATGCAGAGAATCAAGGTTATCTTGCGCATAAGCAGGGAACACCCCGGTTGAAGTTTATTGGCTCGGTTGAGGCGGGTCAACTACCGGAATGGTGATCGGCCTTTTGATCGGACGGTCTTTTATTGGCCAGGCTTGCACTGCGCTGAGGGATCTCTATTGCAGCCGGAAGCGCTCATTCATCAATCGCTGCAGCCGTGGACGATAAAGAATGTCGTAGGCAAGTTCCTTGTCGGGGAACAGGTTGAGCGCGGCACGGCGGGCGTTCGCGGCCATCTCGGCCGCCTCTTCCACCGTCAGATCGGGATCCTGACTGATCACCGACATCACCATGCTCATCATCATCTGCAACCGGCGCAGTCGTCGAGCCTCTTCCATCCCCTCGTTCTGTTCGCCGCCTGAAGGTTCGACTCTTTGCGTCTCCATGTCTGCCCTCTCTACTATTTACCTCTCACGGTTTGGATGTCGATGGCATGGCCTGAGTTGCGGCTCAGGGTTTCGCCTTAACGTTGCGCCTTACTCCCGATTGTGCCACCTTCCGCGGCCGAATCAAGCTGCCCTTCGGCGTGCACCTTCGTCACGGGCGAGACAACCCTACCGTGACTGCCGTAATCTGTTACAGATACTTTACGGAGGACTCATGCCAGAGCCGACAGACGCCGCTTCCCAGCCCGACCCTAACCCCAACGAGAAGCTCGTCAAAATTTTCGATACCGAGCAGGAAAACGAAGCGATCGTCGTCCAGGGATTGTTGGAATCGAGCGGCATCGAGTCCGATCTCAAGTCTTTGGACGCAGTGCAGGACGCGTTTCCCGGAGTTGGCGGCAGTGTTCTGTTAGTGCGCGAAGAAGACGCGCCTGACGCGAAAAAAATCATCGAGACGTATCGCCAATTGCCGCCTGTCGATGACGAGACGACAGTCGGATGAGACGCACTTCGAGCCTCACATCTCCGCGCTAATCCTCACCGCGAATGCCCCCGGCCCTAATGAAGCATGACTCGACTTCCGGCGTCACCGATTTGCCATCCAGAAAAAACGAGACCGCGCCTTCTTCGTCGGTACGGTAGGTTTTCACGCCAGCCTGCTCCAGTCGTTCGAGCACTTCGTAGCGGGGATGTCCATAAACATTTCGCGCCCCGACGGAAATCACCGCGTACCGGGGATGAACCGTCGCCAGCAGATTTGCCGACGTTCCGTTCGCGCTGCCATGATGCGCAACCTTCAGCAGCATCGCCTCGGGATGTTCTTCCACCACCCGCCGTTCCGCCGGACGTTCCGCATCTCCCTCGAGCAGCGCTGTCGTCGCGCCGAAAGTCGCTGTGAACACCAGGCAATCGTCGTTGGGACGCATGGATCCAGTGATCTGATTCCGTCCAGGAGCAAGAACGTGGAAGTGTGCTCCCCCAAAATCGAATTGATCCCCTTCTTTTTTTACCGAGGTCGCCATGCCGGCCTTCTCGGCTTGCGCGACAATCGACGCCAACTCGCCCACCGGTTTGTCGATGCTGATCCAAAGTTCACGAGGATGGAAATTGGCGATTACGGTGGGCATCCCGCCCATGTGATCCGCGTGAGGATGCGTGATCACCACCACGTCAAGACGATCGATGCCGCGATTCCATAGATAAGACGAGACCACTTGTTCGCCCAGATCGAAATCGGAATGCATCCACTGCGGCAGCCCTCCGGCATCGATCAGCAGCGAGCGGCCTTCCGGCGTCACCAGCAGAATGGAATCGCCTTGACCAACGTCAATGGCCGTCATCTCCATCGCGCCCGCATGTATACGGGGACGCGAGGGAATAAATGCGATCCACACCGCAGTTGCGAAGAGCAGCGCCACAGACGCGAAAGCGGCCCAGCGCGCGCGCCTGGCCGCCAGCATGGCGAGAATCAAAACGGCGAGCGATGCCACGATCATTGCCAGCGACGGCATGGCTACGCGCAGGTCGGAAATCGAACCGAAGATCGACGATCCCGCGATTTTCATGTCGTTCATATAAGCGACATGCGCGCCGCCAAGCAGGTGTACCGTTCCCGCGATCCCGTCCAGAGCCAGACCTGAAATCCAGACTGCAGGCCTGGCCAGCGTGGTCGAGACATATCCCAGACCAACCGCGGCAGCCGCAGCAGGCATCAGCAACTGCGTCAGCGGAATCACCGCCAGGTTGGCCGGCATCCCCATGGTGGTCGCGCGATGGAAGTGATACGCCATCAGCAATGCCAGCCCCGCCTGCATCAGCGCCGAGATGAAAAGCAATTCGCTGAAGCCGATGGCGACTCGCATCAACAAGGGAGGCAGGCTCTCTCCCAGGCGTTTGCCGATAAATCGTTGCAGCCGTCCCGCGATCAATCGCACGTCGAGCCGGAATTGCGCGATCTTCGGAGCGACCTGCAGGTCGTAGCTCGCAGCATGCAACAGGCGCAGTCCGCGCGCGTAGGGTAGCGTCGTGCGTTCCAGCATCGGCGATCCAATGCCCGCGATAATGAAGACGGCCAGAAACGTCAGCTGAAAACTGGCGCCGAACAGCGCCTGTGGATCGACGATGAGAACTCCAAGAGCCGCGGCTCCAATAGCGTTCATCATATTGCGTTCCCGATAGAGCAAGCGCGCACCCAAATAGGTCGCCAGCATCAGCGCGGCGCGCCATACCGGCGGTCCCACGCCCACGACAAACGCATAGGCGAACGACACCACCACCGTCGTGATCGCCGCTGCTGCCGGATCGATATGAAATTGGCGCAGCGTCCAAAAGATGGCGACCGCCAGAATGCTCAGGTTCATTCCCGAGACAACCAGCACATGGTAGGTCCCCGAGCGCTGGTATTCGGTGCGCGTCGCGTTGCGCAGGAAAGATTCTTCGCCCAGAACCATGGCGTCCATCAGCGACGCTTGCGAGGCCGGCCACAACTGGTGAATCTTGGCGATGATGCTGGCACGAACGCGGGTTCGCCAGCGTTCGATGCGGCTGCCCGAAAATCCAGGAAGCGGCTCGATATCTTTGGCCTCGGCCGAGCCCAGCAGGCTGATGCCGTTGTCGCGCAGATAGCCTTCGTAGTCGAAAGCTCCGGGATTGCGATAGTTGCGTGCAGGATGAAGCTTGGCCCGAACACTTAGCCGCGTTCCGTAAGTCAGAGCCGGTGAAGAGAAGGCCGTTTCGCCCGCTTTGTTTCCCTCCGCCGCGAGCTTGTCGTGAATAGTCAGGCGCACGCCCGTTTTGATCGGCCAACTTCCATCTGCACTGCTGATTTCTTCCGTCTCTATATCAACGGATTCGCGCGTCGCTCCCGGATACGCATCGTGCGCATATCCCTCGCGCATGATGTGTCCGGTGAGCGTCACGCCTCGCCCATCGGAAAAATTGGAAAGTCGCGGATCGCTATCCGGTGAATGGCGAATCTGGATCAACAATGCGCCGGCCAGAAACCACGCGCCCAGCGCCAGCCCCTTAGCCAGCCATGCTCGCTTCGCCAGGAAAAAAGACGCCGCGAAAACAAACGCCACTAACGCGATCGCCCACCACGATGGCGGACGCCACGCGCGCACCCCCGTCCACAGACCTGCCGAGAATATAAGCGCAGCCCAGAACAGCGGCTGTCGTGGCGGCTTCCGGTCGCGAGTCATTCTTATGCCGCCTTAACGCTCTCTTTAGATGAGAAGCAACGCGACGTGAAAGCGATCAGCGCGCCAGCAGCATGACCGATTCGATATGAAACGTCTGGGGAAAGAGATCGAATAGGTGTGCCTGCTCCACGTGGTACCCGGCCGCGACCAAGGGCACAAGGTCCCTCGCCAGCGTAGCCGGATCGCACGATACATATCGAATGCGGGGCGCCCCGAGTTCTATCAGAGAGCGGATCACTGCCTTGCCGGCCCCGCTTCGAGGCGGGTCCATAACCACCAGGTCCGGCCTCTTTCGCACCGTACGGCCCATCGGATAAACGCTCTTCAGATAATCCTCAGTTCGCGCACCGACCGCTTTCACGTTCGCAGGGACATTCTGCCCGAAATCGGTATGGGCTGTCTGTGACGCGTCGACGCCAAGAATGTGATGAAAGTTTTTCGCCAAAACCGCCGAAAACAGGCCCACGCCGGCATAAAGGTCGAGCGCGAGTTCTCCCGTGACGTCGCCAGTCACGGTCGAAACAAGGTCGTCGATCAAATGGCGATTTACCTGGAAAAAGGCTCCCGCGCTCACTTGATACTCGTGCGTATTGGTTCGATAACGCAACGCTTTTGCGCCAGACTGCGCCAGGATTTTTTGCTCGAACGGCGTGTCATCGTTTTCTGCCCGGTGCCGCGATGAAAAAAACGTTACGCCAGTAATTTCTGGCACTTCTCCCATCAGCGCCTCCGCCCACCGGGACAAATCTTTCTTATCCGCATCGCGCCCGCAGAATGCCCACGCCAGCAGATGATCATCCTCAGCGTCCGCGAACAGTTCCATTTCTTCTACCGTCGCAGGACAATTTAATCCGCGGAGTTCAAGCAGTCGCGATATCACGCGATTGAGCAGCGGCGAGCTGATCGGACATTCGCCAATGGAAAGAAATTCGTGCGAGCCAAAACGAAAGTAGCCAAGAGCGAATTCTGCTTCAGTTCTTATCTGCAGCCGCGTGCGGTTGCGGTAGTTCCATGGCGAAGAAGGGTGCAGCTTAATTTCGGATTTCAGTTCAATTTTCGCAATCCGCTGTAGAGTCTCGCGCAGAATTTCGGCTTTGAATTCCACCTGCCGCGCATACGGAATGTGTTGGTAATGGCATCCGCCGCAATCTTGAAAGTAGGGGCAGCGGCCGTTGATACGCTCGGGGGACTTTTCGATCAAAGCCGTCATCGAAGCGCGAGCGAACCCAGGTTTTTCCTGCCGGATTTCCGCTTCGACCCGTTCCCCCGGCAATACGAATGGAACAAACACAGCCAAGTTGCGACCGTCCGCCGCAACAGGCGTGCGCGCCAACCCGTCGCCCCCGTAAATAAGTTTTTCAATGGAAAGCAGCAAGTCGTAAGTGTAACGGGTCGCGAGCCAATGATAATGATCGTGTGGTAACGGGGCTATGCCCCTTCCGGGAGCACTGCCACCCCCACACTCCATCCCTGTCATCCTGAGCGCAGCAAAACGATTCGCAAAGCGGATCGTTATGCGGAGTCGAAGGACCCCTACCCCCATCACAACGCTGAAGCCCTACTGACTGCTGCCCGCCGCCATTTTCGCCGTCGCACCCATCCCGCGCATGTCGCGTCCCTTATCGTGCGGTGGCAGCCGTGGAAGGGCACGGCTTCAGCCGTGCTGCAAGGCCTGCATCACTAATGCATATAGAACAAACTCAGCCGCGGCACCCCGCACCGCTCCAGCAGCCGTTTGTGTACGTACTGCTTATGCAGTTGCTCGACCTGCGCCGCCGTCATATTCCTGCGATACGGAGCAATATCGCGATCGGCCTCCGCGCGAACATTCACCAGCTCCTGATCCGGAGCAGCCGCCATCATCACCGCGAACAGCTTTTCCTCCAGCACCGTCAGCCGCCGTTCGAGATCCTCCAGCCGCGGAAGCTTGCCGCCCTGCTCGATGGAATCCGCCAATTCGCGCAGCGTCACCGCTTCTTCCCGAGCCAACATATCGGTCGCGAATCCCGCGCGCTGCGGCAATTTTGCTTTTTCAAGTTTGTCGGCATTAGCCCGCAAAAAGGCAATAATCTGCGCTGCTTCAAATCCCGGCTCGCGTTCCGCTTTTTCCACGGAGCCCGCTCCTACCGCAGCTTCCTTCATATCCTCGGTTGCCGCGAGAATGGCCTGCGAGCAATACGCTAGGCTGTTCACTTTCTTCGATTTCGAAGGACGCTGATCGTATTTGTCGAAGGCGTCGTCAATCCCGCGAAGTACGGCTTCCAGCGGAACGCCCGCGCTCTTCCAGGTCTCAATCAGAGCCCAATCCAGAGTCGACAGCAGTAGATGAGTGCCACGCCGTCGCAAATAGTGCTCTTCGATTTCGGTAAAGTAATTGAAGTAATTTTCCACGACTGATTTTGCGAAGACAGATGCGCGAACTTATCGCGATTTCGGAGCTTTCGGCGAGGGCCAGGGTTTGGTCGCTGCATCCGGCTGCTTGGTCGGCGCTGCCTTCGTCGCTTTCGGAGCGGCCTCCCGCCGGAAAGACTGGTTGCGGTCCCAGATAATCCGCAGTCCTTCGAGCGTCAGAAATTCATCCACTTCCTTTATAAAGTGCGAAGCCGTGCCAATCAGCGATCCCAATCCGCCGGTAGCGATCACGCGCGTATCTTCGCCCATCTCATCCACCAGTCGCTCCAGAATGCCGTCGACCAATCCGAGATATCCGTAATAGAGACCCGACTGCAGGCTGCCCACCGTGTTCGATCCGATCACTCGCGCCGGTTTACGAATCTCGACTCGCGGCAAGCGGGCCGTGCGTTGAAACAGTGCGTCTGCGGAAATTCCGATGCCCGGACAAATCACTCCGCCCATGTACTCGCCTTTTTTCGAAACGCAGTCGAATGTCGTTGCCGTTCCGAAGTCGACAATCACGCAAGGCCCACCGTATTTTTCGAAGGCAGCCACGCCGTTCACGATACGGTCAGCGCCCACTTCGGCAGGATTGTCGTACAAAACCTGCATTCCGGTTTTAATTCCCGGCTCGATGAACAGCGGCTTGGTATTGAAATAACGCTCGCACACATGCCGCAGAACCGCGTCCAGCGGCGGCACCACCGACGAAATCACAATGCCATGGACCGCCGAAACTTCCAGGTTATCCATGGAAAAAAGATTGCGAAAAATTACGCCATACTCGTCCACCGTACGGTTCAGATGCGAACCGACTCGCCAGTTAGCCACCAGCCGCTCGTAGCGAGCCGGGTCCGTGGTCACGTCTTCTCCGGGCCCATGCGGCACGCGCTCGAAGACGCCGAGCACAGTATTCGTATTTCCCACGTCGATGACTAAGAGCATTGCTGATTCGCTTTCTGACCACCGACCACCGACCACTAACCAAGTAGTTTCACCGTCCCACTCAGAACCGGCCTTACACCTTCCGCTGTTCTCACTCGCAAGAACCCGCGTTCATCCAAACCGTCGGTAACGCCCGTCAGATCGGGCTTTTGGTCGTCGTCGACACTGACGCTCACTTTCCTATCTCGCACCGACGACGAACCTTCCTCAAAGCGGCGCAGAATCGAATCGCGCGCCGCTGCATTCTCGATCAAGCTGCGATATTCCCGGTCCAGCGATTTTAGCAGGGCCGCGCAGAGCTCCACGCGTGACCATTCCGTCCCGGTTTCCATTCGCAACGAAGTCGCGACTTCCCGCAGTTCCGCCGGAAATTTTACCTGGTTCACGTTGATGCCAATTCCCACCACCAGATGACGCACCCGCGTCGCCTCCGCATTCATCTCGGTGAGAATACCGCAGAACTTCCTTCCGCCAGCCAGAACGTCATTCGGCCATTTCAGATCGACATGCAGCTGCGGTGCAATCTCCATTACCGCCGCGCGAACCGCAAGCCCGGCGGCCAGCGAAAAAATCAGCGCATCCGACGGAGGCATCGCCGGACGCAGAATCACTGAACAATAAATCCCCGAAGACCGCGCCGAAAGCCAGGAGTGGGCGCCGCGGCCGCGACCGGCGAGTTGTTCTTCCGCCAGAAATACGCTGCCTTCCGGCGCGCCTTCCGCCGCGGCACTCATGGCTTCAGAATTCGTCGAGCCGATCTTGTAGTAATGATGAATTTGCTTGCCCGCTTGCGCGCCGAATATTGTTCCCTTTAACGATGCTGCCAGCATCTCCGGCAACAGCAAATCCGGAACCGCGCGCAACTGATAACCCGTCGC
Organism: uncultured Acidobacteriaceae bacterium; assembly: GCA_963807725.1. GTDB lineage: Bacteria > Acidobacteriota > Terriglobia > Terriglobales > Acidobacteriaceae > Acidiflorens. Next base: position 4,096 of record CAWECL010000003.1, on the reverse strand, counting down.
CGGATGCCCCGCCACATCAACACCCAACCCGCGCAGCTGCTGAATCAGCCGCCACACTTCGGACCGGCTAGTCCCAATCTCCTCGGCAATCTTGGTACCGCTAGCGACCACAGTAGCGTGGCTCATGAGCAACCGAACAATCCGCCCCAGGCGAACGTCGGTAGCCTTGTGAACCGAAGGCAAGCTGCGGGATTTCGTGCGAGCTGAGATGGAGCGATTATAACGAGGCAAGAGGTGAGATTGTAGAAGTGAGATTGTAGATTTGAGATTGTAGAAGTCAGATCGCAGAAGTTAACCGCCTCACGGCTAAGATTTCAAATCTACAATCTACAATCTAAAATCTAAAATCTCACCTCGCCTCTGCAATCTGACCTCTACCCTCCCGCCGGCGCCACCCGCATACTCATATCCACCGCCGTAGAAGAATGCGTAAGCGCGCCCACCGAAATAAAATCCACGCCCAGTCTCCGCGTACGCTCGAACATTTTCCAGCGTGATTCCTCCGGCGCATTCCAGCGGAATTCTCCGCGGCTGCCGCGCGCATATTTCAATCCCCTTGCGCACATTCTCGACACTGAGATGGTCGAGCAGAATCGCCTCCGCTCCGTGGTCAAGCGCCTGCTGCAATTCTTCGAGCGAGCGCACCTCGATCTCGATCGGCTGTCGCCCTCGCCGGTTGTGAATCGCACGCTCCAGCGCCGGCGCAGTCCCGCCCGCCAGCGTGATGTGATTGCTCTTGATCAGCACACCGTCCGAAAGATCGAGGCGATGATTCTGCCCCCCGCCGCACCGCACCGCATACTTATCAATCACGCGCAGGCCCGGCGCAGTCTTGCGCGTATCCAGAATCCGCACCCGCGTGCCTTCCACCGCATCGACAAACTTGCGCGTCGTGGTCGCAATGCCAGCCATCCGTTGCAAAAAATTCAGGATGACCCGCTCGCACGAAAGAATCACGCGCGCGTTATGTTGGATCACCGCAATCTGCTGCCCCGCCTTCACCCGAATCCCATCAAAAATCGACGGATGGCTGGTCACCTCATAATGAGAAATCACCGCCCCGTCGAGCGCCGCATACACATCAAGAATCCGCGGCACGCATCCCAGGCCCGCGAGAATGCAATCCTGCTTCGCGATAATCGTCGCCGAGGCGCGCTGGTTGGGATCGATGCACGCGTAGCTCGTCGCATCGCGCGTCGCCCGATCTTCGTTCAGCGCGTTCTCAAGAATCGCGGTAATCCGTCGTGAATTCCAGTCCATAAATCAGCTATCGGGAGTTAGGTCCTCAGCTGCTAAGACCCTAACCCCTTGAGTTGTGATGCCGCTTTTTCGTGTAACACCTTCAACTCTTCAGCCCGCGTCTTCAGCCCCTCCACCACCTTCGCCGGAGCCTTCGCCAAAAACTGTTCATTCGAAAGCTGGCGCTGACCATTCGCTTGTTCTTTCTCAATCTTCTCCAACTCTTTTGTCAGACGTTCACGCTCGGCCGCAACATCAATCTTCTTTTCATATATCACATGTACGTCAAATCGCGAGGTACTGCGCGCGCCCGGAACTTTTTCCAGCGTCGCCGCTGCGAACGTTGCCTTCTCCACATTGGCCAGTCGTTCGATCGCTCCCAGATTCCGCTCGAACATAGCGCGAACCTGCGGATCGTAAGCAAAAACCTCGATCGGCACCTTCACCTTGGGTTCAACCTTCAACTCCGCGCGCAGATTGCGCACCGCGACAATCAGATCCTGCAGAATCGCCATGTCGGTTTCCGCGCCGAGATCGATCTGCTTCTCATCCGCCGACGGATACGCCGCAAACGCAATCGATCGCAGCGGAGGCGCGCCATCATAGATCGCATGCCAGATTTCTTCTGTGATAAACGGCATCACCGGATGCAGCATCCGCAGCGATGCCTCAAACAGATTCACCAGATTCGAACACGCCGCCCGCGCCACAGCGGTATCCGCGCCTTCTTCAAAGTTCAGCCGCGGCTTGATCAGCTCCAGATACCAATCGCAGAACTCACCCCAAAAGAAGTCATAAATACGAGTCGCCGCCTCGTCGAAGCGATAAGTCTGCAGCGACTCGTTCACATCGCGAGCCGCGCGATTAAAACGCGAAAGAATCCAGCGGTCTTCCAGGTTCTCTGCCTGAAAACCAGCAACCCCCGTGCGGTGACGGGGCTCGGCCCCGTCCAAAACCGGCCGCAGGCCCGAGTCGATCCGGTCCACATTCATAAACATGAACCGCGCCGCATTCCAAATCTTGTTAGCGAAATTCCGATACCCCGCCGTCCGGCTCTCGCTAAAAGCAATATCCGTCCCCGGAGCCGCCATCGCCGCCAGCGTAAAACGCGTAGCATCGGTCCCGTACTGCCCAATCACCTCGATCGGATCAAGCACATTCCCCTTGGTCTTCGACATTTTCTGCCGGTCGGCGTCCCGCACCAGCGCGTGAATATAGACTTCGCGAAACGGAACACTATTGCGAAGCTGTTCTTCCTCCGACTCCAATCCCGATTTCCCCTCCGACCCAGACCCCGGCTTGTGCGGCGGCATCATGAACCAGCAGCCCAGCATGATCATCCGCGCCACCCAGAAAAACAGAATGTCGAATCCCGTAATCATCAGCGAGTTCGGATAAAACACATCCTCGTCGCGCGTCTTCTCCGGCCAGCCCAGCGTCGTGAACGGCAGCAGCCCCGACGAGAACCACGTGTCGAGCACATCCGTATCCTGCTTCAGATTCGCGCTGCCGCATTTGCACGCCGACGGCGCTTCTCGCGCCACAATCACCTCATTGCAATCGCCGCAGTACCACGCCGGAATCCGATGCCCCCACCACAGCTGCCGCGAAATGCACCAGTCGTGGATATTCCGCATCCAGTTCAAATAAATCTGCCCATAATTCTCAGGCGTAAATCGGATATACCCCTTCTCCACCACTTCAATCGCCCGTTTTGCCAGCGGAGCAATCTTCACGAACCACTGCGTCGAAAGCCGCGGCTCCACAATCGTCCCCGAGCGATCGCACTTGCCGATCGCAATCGTGTAATCCTTCGTCCCCACCAGAAAGCCTTGCGCCTCCAGGTCTTCCACAATGCGCGCCCGCGCCACGAAGCGATCCAGACCCGCGTACACGCCAGCATTCGCATTCATCTTCGAATACTCGTCGATCACTTCAATCTGCGGCAGATTGTGCCGTTTCCCCGCCTCAAAATCATTGGGATCATGCGCCGGCGTCACCTTCACCGCGCCCGTGCCAAATTCCGGCTGCGCCAGTTCGTCGGCAATAATCGGAATCTCCCGATTCATCAGCGGCAGCATCACCCGCTTGCCATGCAGATGCAGGTACCGCTCATCCGTAGGATTCACCGCCACCGCCGTATCACCCAGCATCGTCTCCGGACGCGTGGTCGCCACCGTAATGAAGTCTTTTCCAGCCTCTCCGCCCACCACCGCATAGCGGATCTCATACAACTTCCCCGCCACGTCCTCGTGCTTCACTTCGAGATCTGAGATCGCCGTCCCGCAATCGGAGCACCAGTTCACAATGTACTTGCCGCGATAAATCAACCCATCTTCATAGAGCCGCACGAAAACTTCTTTCACCGCCAGCGACAGATTGTCGTCCATGGTGAAATATTCGCGGCTCCAATCCACGGAGTCGCCCAACCGCTTCATCTGATCCAGAATCGCGCCCCCATACTCGCGCCGCCATTCCCACACCCGCTCAATGAACTTCTCGCGACCCATCTCGCGCCGCTTCTTACCTTCTTTCGCCAGCTGACGCTCCACCATCATCTGCGTCGCAATCCCGGCATGATCCGTCCCCGGCAGCCAGAGCGAAACAAATCCGCGCATGCGATGCCAGCGGACAATAATGTCCATCTGCGTCTGGTTCAGCATGTGCCCCATATGCAGCCGTCCCGTCACATTCGGAGGCGGCAGCAGCAGCGTAAACACAGGGACGAGCATCCCCCGCCGGAGGCGTGCCCACGTCAAACAGTTTTTCCGTGACCCAGTACTCCGCCCAGCGCGCTTCAATCGCGCCCGGTTCATAAGTTTTCGGCAATTCATGCGGCATTTGTGAGAGCACCAAG
>CAWECL010000002.1:0-80703 GCA_963807725.1 uncultured Acidobacteriaceae bacterium | reverse complement strand
CGTCTGCCAGTTCCGCCATCCCGGCTTGGGTGCGTGCGGATGAAGAGATTCCAGCTTAATTCAGGGAATTAGCGTTTGCAACCGGGATAAGCGTAGAGACGGGGCAAGCCCGTCTCTACAGACGATCGGGTTATAGCGAGTTCAGGAAGGCTAGCAGGTTCTTCTTTTCGACTGGAGTTAGCTGGCGAAATTTTTCGGCGACTTCTTTGGCTTCGCCTTTGTGGCGATCGATGGCATCTTCGAGGCGGACGGAGACTCCGTCGTGCATGAAGCGGGAATGGGTTCTCAATCCCCAGAGTGGAGCGGTTCTGATCTTGTTTCTTCCGTCTTGAATGGCCTTATAGGAAAAGCCGCGGCGGTTCATGATTCTGTCCACGTCTTCTAACGAGACTTGCGGCTTCGATTTGTAGAGCGCTTCGAGGGATTTTGCGGGGACGGCGTAGTGCTCCACGATGGCTATGGCTATGCCGTCGCCGGTGCCGAGGTCGTGGAGAAGAAAATCGCTATAGGGATGGAAGGTCTTGTCTCCCAGGGCGTCGGGTACCGTAAATTGGCCTCCGTTTATTTTGGTCCCTGCTTTGGCGGTGATGAGAGTGGTGATGTGGCAGGTGGCGCATCCTATGTCGGCGAATAATTTTTCGCCGTGCTTTGTGTCTTCGGTGGCCGAAAGGACTTCGTCGCGCGGCGGAACTTTCGAGGCGCGCATGAAACGGGCGAAGTGATCGATGTCTTCGAGGTGATCGGTGGGATCGGGCAGATCGTTGGGCTCGGTGACTGAGGTTGGATTGCATACGGACGTCACTTCGGCCGGAAAAAGGCGATTGGTGATTCCCATCTCGTTGAGATAGGCGTCACCGGAGAATGAGAGCAGGCTGGCATGTTGATCTTTCCATCCGAATCGTCCGACGGCGGTTTGGTTTTCGGCTTCGAGGACGGGCACCTGCAGGGCCTGGCCGCAAATTTTGCCGTGGGTTGAACGGCATTGATCTTTGCCGATGGCGACGAGCGTCTCGTCGGCCACGGCTTCAACGAAACCATCGCCCAGGGTGTTGACGGCGAGGCGCGTGGTCCGAATTGTTTCGGTTTCGGGAACGTGCTCCTGAATCTCGGCGCAGATGGCGCGGTCATTAATTAATGTGCGTCCGGTGATGACATCTTTACCGTCGTTGATGGGGATGCTGGGATTTTCGAAAACGCCGCCCGGACCCAAGTGGCCGACTCGCAGCTCGGTGACCTGACTTACGGCTCCCGAGGTTGGATTTTGATGACACTCGCGACAGGCCTGGGCGTTGTAGACGGGGCCTAATCCGTCCTTTTGGATTTGTTCGACTGTATCGAAGTTCGCTTGATCGATGGCGTGTACGGACTGGGCCACGAAGTTCGGGTCGATGGTCTGATTGTCGAAGCCGCTGGGAGCTTCGGGGGGCATGGTTGAAGAGACCGACCAGTGGAGGAATAGAAATCCCAACAGCAGAATCGTTGCGAAAAATGTGGGCGCCTTTTTCATCGGATCCTCCTAGGAAAAAGAATGGGTTCGATTGGCAGACGGTGTTGGGTGTAGTGTCCCGCAAAGTCGGGGATAAAGCTAGCCTGTTTGGGCATGGTGCAACGCGAAAAAAAGCCGCCCTTAAGGCGGCTTAGTTCTTCGTGGGTACTGAGGTGACTACTTACGGCTTTGCGGTTATAACTCCGAATGTTCCTGCCAGGTATTCGTGCGGGCCGGCGGTGAAGAAGAGTTGATTGATTTTGCCGTTGGCAGCGGTGCCACCTCCGAACTCAATTCCCCAGAGTTCGTCGATAGCGATTACTTTTCCATTTGTGTCTTTGATTGTGCCGACGAACTGTCCGGTCGACAAGTTGAAGGCGTTGATGGTTCCGCGACTCGTGTTGTTGGAGACGAGCAGCGTGTTGCTGAGCTTGCCGAAGTTCTTGGGGGCAACGGTGAGGCCCCACGGATTGCTCAAGGGTGAGCCTTTTGCGAGTTGTCGGACAAATGTTCCATCTTCCTGGAAAATGTCGATGAAGCCGCCCGGCTGTCCGAAACTACCGAAGGCTACATAGACGAATCCACCGATGTCTTGAATGCCGAACGGTGCGAAGCCCGCCGGCAGGGTGCTGTCGGTAAAGGAATTGACCCAAGTGAAGGTTCCGTCGTACACATCCACCTTATTATTGAGGTTGTCGGCGGCGTAGAGAAGATTTCCAGTAGCCCGGGCTGTCACTGCGAGTCCGGTGTAGACAGCTCCGGTGCCGGTGACCATGATCTTAGCGGCGTTGGGATTCGAGCCCGGCGCCCAGGCGCTGATGGTGCCATCGAGTGAGTCAAACAGAAAAAAAGCGTTGTTCCCGCTTACCTGAAAATCCGACGAACCGTTGAAGACGATTCCGGTGGGCGATCCGGGACCCGCTCCCGAAGCGGACGGCAGCAGGACTTGCAAAGTTTCTTTGTCGCCTTTGCCGTCGTAGAGAGTAGACCAGCCGGATCCGGTGTCGCTGATCCAGAACGGGCCACCGGTGCCGTAGGCGAGTCCCCAGGCATTTACGAGAAGCGGATCGATGTGCTTTGCACCACCGATCTGATTGGAAACCAGGTTTGTAAGTTGATACTGCGCCAGGGCTAGGTTTGAAGCCAGCATAACTGCAAGTCCGAGGCAAAGGGTGAAAGCGATTTTGCGATGCTGCATACTGAATCCTCCTAAGGATGTGCGGGGCTGGAGCAGAACGATGGTTTTCGGATCTGCTAGCTTTTCCATGCTAGGCGCGGCATTTCGGGGAGGTGTCACCGGGGTGTCATGTGTTTGCACATTTCTTGTCCGCCGGATCGCGAGAAAAACTTCTTTGCTGCTCAAAATCTTTGTAACGATCCGTTCCATTTCTGCACTATCCCAATAAGTGGAAGACATCGCGATGATTAGCGATGGGCCACAGTTTAGGATCGCCAGCGGGCAACTCCTGATGGGGATCCAATAAAGAGCCGGAGCCGACGGGGAAGCGGCTCCGGCGCTTTGTGCGCAGACCTGCGCAATCTTCTCCAAGCAAATTTGATTTCGACTGCACGCAGTCAGGAGTTACTCGCTTCCCAGTGCACGCCGCCCGCTCCATCTCGCCTGCCGGACGCCATCGCAGTCCGCTGAAAAGCTCGTCTTCCGCGCAGCTGAAGCTTGTTCCCGAAAACGGACACGGCGGGACGCCGCAAGTGCTACACTGTCTGCCACTTCCGGCTTCGCGGGGTAAAATCTTGCAATTTCATTCGTTTGACGAAGCCTACGTCGAGCGCCTGCGGGCGGGAGACTTTCGCACCCAGGAGCACTTCGGCGCATACTTCAGCGCATTGATCCAGGTGAAAATGCGGTCGCGACTGCGTTCCCCAGAGGCTATCGAAGATGTACGCCAGGAAACCTTTGCCCGGTTTTTTGTTGCGCTGCACGAAGGGAAAATTCTGCATCCGGAGTGTTTGGGATCGTTTGTAAACTCGATGTGCAACCACGTTTTGATGGAGCATTATCGCGACGATCATGGGCGCTTGAGTTCCCTGGATGGAGACGATGAACAGGACTTCCCATCCCACGCCATGGATTCGCTGGGCGTGCTGGTGACCAAGGAAACAGAAAAGAAAGTCCGGGAGGTGCTGGAGCAGCTTTCCGAACGCGACCGGCGGTTGCTGCGCGAAGTCTTTCTGGAAGAGCGAGACAAGGACGAAGTTTGCCGGGATTTCGGCGTCGATCGCGATTATCTTCGCGTGTTGCTGCATCGCGCCAAACAGTCTTTCAAGTCGCTGTACTTACTTGGCAACGATTCACCGGAGTTTACTCCGGCTTAGTAACAGTGCAACGCTGGGTCGCGCCAGCGCACTATTGATGTGAGGGGGCATTCTATCCATGGACCACGATGTGGTGGTTCGTCAAAAAATGACGGAAAAATATCTGCTCGACGAACTCGACGCGGCGTCACGGGACGAATTTGAAGAACATTTTTTCGACTGCCCGAGCTGCGCCGTCGACGTGCAGGCGGGCGCTTTGTTTATTGAACAGAGCAAGATTGCATTGGCACCAGTAACGGACGGGGTTGCTCCCCCGATTGGCGCAAAGCCGCGATGGTTCGCGCGGTTTCGTCCGCTCGTTGTGGCGCCGGTCATGGCTCTGCTGCTGGCGGTGGTCGGATATCAGAATCTGGTTTTGTATCCGCGCCTGGAACAAGCGGCGAACAGCCCGCATCTGCTCCCGTGGGCGCCGCTGAAAGTGGCGACTTATGGGTCCGGGCCAGACCGGACGGTGATTACTACTGCCCCGGGAAAGAGCTTCTTGCTGTTTGTTAGGATCGCGGAGGGTGAGTACGAGCGTTACACGGCGGAGTTACACAATCCCGCGGGAACAATTGTGTGGTCGTTGACGATTCCGGCGGCGCCGGGCCAGGACGAGTGGCCGATCCAGGTTCCGGGGGCAAATTTGCAAGCTGGAAGTTACAATTTGACCGTGCGCGGGGTTACAACGGCCGGCATAAGTAAGGAAGTTGGACAGGCATCATTTGAATTACAAATTCAGAAGTAAGTTCGAACTGGAGAAGATGATATGTCCGCAAATCCCGTAACTCCACGCGCTCCGGGCCCGGTCGCGGTGCCCGCGTATCACCACATGTACCACGGCGAGGCGCACGTGCTCGGCGGCAGCCTGGTACATCCCATTCAGCAACCGTTAGAAGACTTCGGAAAAGTGGTTATGCAAAATACCCGCCGCGAGACTCACATTACGCGGTCGGTTGGAGAGACCAGCGTCGAAGGGCTGATTTCGTTCAAGCGGGGGTATACGCGCGTGATCGGCACCCAAGCCAGGCACAAGACGGACATCTTTGGCGACGCTCACGACGCCTGGATTACGCTCTCGACGGCCGTGCTGGAGGGCTTCAACGTAGTCGACATCCTTACAGCGGATCGCGTTGTCGCCCAGGTTTCCACTGAGCACAAGACTGACGCGCACGGAAACCCCGAGAAAGTTCCCACGGTGTCATTTCTGGGCACGCGTTTCGAGAATCTGCGGATCGGCGGATACCCGGTCGACGTGACGCTCAATCTTGATTTTTGCGCCAAGAAGCCGGCTGGCGACCGTCCCTATCTGACCGACAAATCCTTCCTTAAGAGCGTATCGGGGCAGTGGGTCAAGAGAGCCGGACTTCCACTGGGATTGGGGAAGCAGTACGATGACAGGATCGCATGTATCAAGGATGTTAAGAAACGCGCGAGCAGTGCCGCGCCAGGCAAGTGGAAAGAACGCGCCGAGGTGGAATGCACACTCGTGACAGAGATCGAGCTTCCGACTCCGATTTCAGGAGTCAAGACGTTCGGGAACGTCATTTTTATTCCCAACTTTGGCACGGTGGCCCTGGCGGAGCTCGAAGTGGGCATCAATCCTTATCCTCACCGTGGCGGTTCGGCGCAAACTCCAGGCGGGTCATCGTCCACTCCGACGGGCAATTACTTCACTCTGAAGATGTTCAACATGAAGCTAGGCTGCCCAGCGGCAGGGTCAGCCGTGGGTCCGGTCGTTTCGGCCAACGGGCATGGCGCTCCAGGATAGCCGTCGTCTTTTGCTTGGCGTTTCTGGCCTGCGTGTTGTCATGTCGTCGCAATGACGGGAACAACGACGATGCGCAGGCTTCCTTTGATCATGCCTATAAATCCCTTCTGCATGGCGACCTGAAACAAGCCCAGGACGAAGCCCATCGAGAATCTCAGCGGTTCCCAGCGAACCCACGATGGAGTTGGAAGTTCAGAACTCTCGAGGCCAGAGCGGAACTACAGCAAGGTTTTTACGAATCCGCACTAAAGCTGCTCAAGTCGGCTCCGCTCCCCGCGGATCAGCCAGACATCGTGGTCCCTGTCCTAACAATCGAGGGCGAGGCGAATGTCGAAACGCACAACTTCTCTGAAGCAGATCGTTTGCTTGCGCAGGCAACGGATCTCTGCGCGATCGCCGAGCTGCCGAGTTGCGGATATGTTCTGAAGGCGCGCGGCCTTCTGGCCGCAGAACGGAATCAGTTGGAGTCGGCGCGGCAGCTATACGAGCTGACCCTCGCGTTCTCGCGCAGGCACAGCGACGGGTTGCTCGAAGCCTACGCCCTCACCAACCTGGGCTATGAGTCACTCGCGCAGGGGCACTTCGATGAAGCCATCGATAGGTCGCAGGCCGCGTATCAGGCTGCCCAACTCGCGGGCGCGCGCCGGCTCGAACTGATCAGCCAGGGCAACATCGCTTGGTCCTATTACAAACTCGGCGACTACGAAAAGGCTTTAAAGCTTGCGCAAGACGCGAATGAACTGGCGACGCAACTTGGGGACGTGTGGACCCAGGAGAGCGAACTCACTAACCTCGGCGACGTCTACATGGACGAAGGTCAATTTGAGCGAGCTTCCAAGTTGTTTCAACGGTCGCTGGATCTCGCTCGAAAGACCGGCGCGAAAGAAGACATCTACGGCAATCTTCGAGTTATGGCGCGACTGGCTCTGCAAGCAGACGATCTGTCGAGCGCGAAACGATACGCGGAAGAAGCCGTGGATATGGCGCGACAGGACAAGAATCATCTGAATGAGCTCTATCCCACGCTGGTTCAGGGCCAGATTGCAGCTCGTGGCGGCGATACTGGCGCAGCCGAAAAGGCCTTTCAGATGGTCGAGACTGACCCGATCTGTCCTGTTTTTCTGAAATGGGAGGCTGAACATTCTCTAGCCCGCCTTTACGAGGGCGAAACGCTGATCGATTCCGCGAACCGCGAATATCAGACTGCACTCGCCACCTTCGAAACCGCTCGTGATGCAGTGAGGCATGAAGACTCGCAGCTCGCTTTCCTAACCAATGCTGCACGCCTCTACGATGACTATGTACATTTTCTCGTCGCACATGGCAAAACGGATGAGGCGTTGCGCTGGGCTGACTATAGCCGCGCTCGCACTCTGGCGGAAGGGTTGGGAGTATTGCGAAAAGGTCGTTCCACCGGGCCTCCGCCACTGGAGCCTCGGCTGGTCGCAAAGAGCGCGGGCGGGACAATCCTTTTTTACTGGCTTGGGGAGAAGCAGTCGTATTTGTGGGTCATTACGCCGCAGAAGACAGAATTATTTGAACTTCCTCCGGGCGCGGCGATCAATGGCGCCGCAGGGCGGTATCGCAAGGCTCTCACGGAACCTGGGGATGTACTCGCCGCGGCGGATGATGATGGCCAGTGGCTTTACCGGACTTTGATCGTTCCGGCGCAGGCGTTGCTGAAACCTAATACGAAGATTTTTGTCATATCGGACGGCGGCCTGAACAATGTGAATTTCGAGACTCTGCTTGTCCCTGCCGACGGAAGCCTTCTTCAGGATGCTGTCCCCAAACCGAAGCTGCATTATTGGATTGAGGACGTGACCATCGCGAATGCCGGCTCGTTACGCGTGCTGGGCGCGGCTCGTGCTGGTGAGAACAGGGCTAAAACGAAAAACGACCGCAGCCTGTTACTGGTTGGCAACAGCATCGCGCCGAACAGTACTTACTATGAATTGCCGAAGGCGGCGGCGCAGATGGAAAGCGTGGCACGGCATTTTCCCCCGGCGGAAGAGCGGATATTGACGCGCGAGCAGGCAACTCCGGGGGCTTATTTGGATGGCCATCCGGAACAGTATTCCTATATTCATTTTGTGGCGCATGGAACGGCCAGCCGCCTGAGTCCACTGGATTCGGCGATTGTGTTGTCGAAGGCTGGAATTGGCGATGGCCTGGCTTCTGACAACAACGGCGGGGATTCTTTCAAGCTCTACGCTCGCGATATTGTGCAGCGTCCTTTACGAGCGGAATTGGTCACGATTTCGGCTTGCTATAGCGCGGGCGAGCGAGCGTATTCGGGGGAAGGCCTGGTCGGGCTCTCCTGGGCTTTTTTGCGGGCGGGCAGTCACAACGTGGTTGCTGCTTTGTGGGAAGCGACGGATACCTCGACCGAAAAACTCATGGATCAGTTTTACGCAGAGTTAGACAAAGGCGCGACCCCGGATGCGGCCCTGCGCAGGGCGAAATTGTCGCTGCTTCGCGACCCGCTCTTCCACAAGGCGTTTTATTGGGCCCCGTTTTCGCTTTATACCGGATCACGAAATGTTACCGGCGAAACGGCACACTAAAGCGGAAGTTATTTTTGGAAAGTTATTTTCGTGCGGGCGCGTAGAAATAGTAGTCCGCGGTATACGGGCTTTTCGATTCCCTGCCGTTCGCAGCTGCGGTGCACTCACTCGCGCTCGGCGGCAACCCTCCTTCAGTATTGATGCGCTGGATCGTGGTCACGTGGGCCAGCGCTCCGTCTCCGGTTGGAGTCGCCGCGAGGAGCAACCACGGAACGGCGGTGGCTTTGGGGGCATCCTGCTTGGCGATCACCTTGCCGGTAACCTGGCTGCCGTCGATGTGCTTCCAGGTCGGGCCGGCGGAATGATGAATGATGACTTTTCCGTCGGGGCTCGATAGATCTGCCTCCGGAGCCTTGAAAACCCATCCCGGTTTTTCCCCGTTCTCAGCCTTGCAGACGTAGATTTGCACGCCGGTGGCGTGGGCGGAAAGGATGACATCTTCACCGGCAGCGGCTTTCAGGTTGTCCGGCACGTCGGGGCGCGCAGGGCCGAATGCCAACATAAAAAAAACCAGAGCGGGAACGGCGAAGACGCGGATCAGGTTTTTCATTTTTGCTCCTGGTTCGAGCCTGACTGGCTCTAGCTACGTTCGACTCGAACACTGAGGATATCAGCTTGGCTCCCCCACTCTTCCTTATGTAATCCGTTTAGGTAATCCATTTGTGCAGTGAGAGAGTACAGCGACCTCTCTAAACGATCCTGTCTAAAACGATCGTGCCTAGTGGATGATGTGCAAGAAACTGCGGAACACTGGCACCTGTATGCAGGATTTTTTCTCTTTTTGTGCAAAGCGACCTACGAAAACTTTTGAGCTTCGAATTTGACATTGTTGGAAGTTTTGTTTGGTGTATACTCCGACGCGAACGCATAGAAATTGTGCGTCTAAACCGCCTGCCCCTGGCTGCAATTGGGTCGGTTTTCCAGATACTCTCTCCCACCAGAAAGGGTCCCGAATGCGTCGTGAAGCGTCTTTCACGGTCTCTGCCAGGATTGTTTCCGCTGTTGTTGTTCCGTCGGCTCCCCACCTGACCAAAGTATTTAACCAAATCACCGAGTGTGCGTTAAGGTTTGAGTTTTGATTTGTGCAAATGGTGTGCAAAGGGTTCGCGCTGTGAAATCTCGAGAAACAAAGGAAAAGAACATGCAAAAAGGTAACCGCCCTCTGTTAGGACCTGCCGCGTTCCTGTGCGTGGCCGCGGTCTTATTGCTATCGATCCCCGGTCAGGCACAGAGTTTTATGACACGTCATACGCGTGACGCGGTCGTCAGTGGTGAGGCGCAGTCCGTCGGACGGCTCTCAGCAACCCAGCCTATGCATTTCGACATCGTTCTGGCGCTCCGCCATCAGCCAGAATTGGAAAATTTTCTGCAGGAAATCTACGATCCTTCCAGCCCAGAGTACCGGCACTTCCTAACGCCGCAGGAATTTACCGAGAGGTTCGGGCCGAGCCAGGAAGATTACGACGCGCTGATTCAGTTCGCGAAAGCGAGCGGCTTTAAGGTTGTCGGCGGCTCGCGTGATGCAACCGACGTTCGCTTTGTGGCCTCGGTAGCGAGCGTCGAAAAGGCTTTCCACATCACCATGGGACTTTATAAGCATCCCACCGAAAACCGCACATTCTATGCTCCGGATCGCGAACCAACGACCGACTTGGGTTTTGCGCTCTGGCACGTGACCGGATTGGACAACTATTCGCTTCCGCGTCCGTTGGTTCAGCATAGAACTGAGGCGCGGGTATTGCCTCCCGCTAGCATCGGCTCCTGCCCTGGAGCTTCGTTTTGCGGCAGCGATATGCGCGCGGCCTACTACGGCGGATCGGCGCTGACCGGCGCCGGCCAGAACGTCGGATTGCTGGAGTTCCTTGGATTTGATATTGCCGACGTGAATACCTACTACAAGAACACCGGACAAACGAGAAATTTCGCAGTGACCGGCATTTCGACCGATGGCAGCAGCGTGAACTGCGTCGAGCCCTCGTGCGACGACACCGAACAGACGTTGGACATCACCCAGGCGGGCGGCATGGCTCCTGGATTGACCACCGTTTATTTGTACGTCAGCAACAACAGCGATACCGCGATGTTGAGCGCAATGGGCACAGATACGCCGTTACCATTGAACTTGAGCTCTTCGTGGACCTGGAGTCCGGCAGATCCGAACTCTGACAATCCGCTCTTCCAGAAATTTGCAGCGCAAGGTCAGAGCTTCTTTCAAGCAACCGGCGACAGCGGCGGATATAAAGGCACCGCTCCGTGGCCGGCGAACGCAGCCTATGTCATCGCAGTGGGTGGCACAGACTTGGTTACCAAGAGCGCCGGCGGCCCCTGGGCTTCCGAAACCGCCTGGAATGACGGAGGCGGCGGATTTGGCACCAACGTTACCATCCCAACCTGGCAGCAGCTCACCGGTGTGATCACGTCGCAGAACGGGGGTTCCACGACCTTGCGGAACGTCCCAGACGTCTCGGCAAACGCGAACTTCACTTTTTATGTTTGCGCCGATCAGACCACTTGCTCCGAGAACGAATTCGGCGGGACCAGTTTCGCTGCGCCTATGTGGGCAGGGTATCTGGCACTGGCCAATCAACAGGCGAAAACTAATGGGGTCCCGGCACCGGGATTCCTGGATCCGACTATCTATCCTCTGAATCTGGGGTCGTCTTACACGACGAATTTCCACGACATCACGAGCGGCACCAATCGAGTGTTTACGGCAACCACCGGCTACGACCTGACGACGGGTTGGGGCAGTCCGAACGGGGCTAACCTGATCAACGCACTGACTACACCGTCAGGGCCGAGCTTCACGTTGGCGGCAACACCGAGCAGTGTCAGCGTCACTCAAGGCGCCAGTGGAACGAGCAAGATCACGATTACTCCGGTGGGCGGGTTCAGCAGCAGCGTCACTCTCGCTGCTTCCGGTCTACCCTCTGGTGTGACGGGCACGTTCAGTCCGAACCCGGCAACTACAACCAGCACATTGACGCTGGCTGCAAGTGCCACGGCCACCACTGGAACTTCTACGGTGACGATCACCGGTACGTCGGGTAGCCTGACGGCGACGACGACGGTGAGCCTCACGGTTACTTCCAGCAGCAGCGGACCGGTTGTCACTTTGACGCCGACTTCGCTGGCGTGGGCTAAGGTTGCGGTCGGTGTAACGAAAGGACCGAAGACCATCACAGTAAAGAATACCGGCACCGCGACGCTGGTTATTGGCAGCGTGGCAGTGAGCGGTGATTTCAGCCTGTCGACGGTTGCGAAGTCATGCCAAGCGGGGACCAACGTGGTGGCGGGCAAATCTTGCGTGATCAAGGTAAGCTTCACGCCGACCCAAGTTGGAGCACGCACAGGAGACGTCACGATTACGGACAACGCTGGCAATAGTCCGCAACAGGTGCCTCTGTCGGGAACCGGCAAATAACCAGAAACAAACTTTGAACTGATTAACTGAAATGGGGCCGCGAGATGCGGCCCCTTTTTTGGTTTATCTTTATCTTTATCTTTACGTGTGAGACGGGTGATGTTCTAAAAGGTGGCCAGAGCCGTGATGCCTTTCCCTTCTACGCATTCATAGGCTTTGCCGGCCGCAAGATTTTTATATTCTTCGGTTCTTCCGCTGGGCCAATCGATTACCACGCGATCAATTTTGCTTTGCTTGCCGAGGCCAAAAGTCGCGGGAAGTTCCGATTGCGACAAGTAACTGGAACCCCCTTTGATGAGGCGTGACTGAGTGGGCTTCCCGTTCGAGTTGGTTTCGTAGATCCTCAACGAAGCCCCAATGGCGTCGCGATTCGACTTTGTACCGACCAGTCGAAAACGGATGCTGCGATTTCCGGAAAGCTGGTCATTGCGGTAGAGATACGCGGGACCGTTGTTGGTTGTGATGAGAATATCGAGATCGCCGTCGCGATCGAAATCGCCGTAGGCCAAACCGCGTCCGACTTTCGGCTGATTGAAACCGCCATCCACTTCGGCGGCGACATCGAGAAACATTCCTTTGCCCCGGTTCAGGAAAAACTGCGGAGGCTGCGCGTAGCCGACACCGCTGACGTTGCGAACGGTGTCGTCGATGTGGCCGTTCACAACCGCGAGATCGAGCGCGCCGTCGAGATTGGCATCGAGAAAAACGCAGCCAAAGCCCAGTTTGTCTTTTGACGCGAGGCCGATTCCGCTTTGCAATGCGACGTCGATGTAGTTTCCTCCATCGGAGAGGCGGTAGAAGCCCATCATCTCGTTATCAAAATTGGTGATTGCGACACCCGACTTTCCTGAGTTGTCGAAGTCGGCCACGTCCACGCCCATGCCGGCGCGGGCTCGGCCCTCGGCGGAAAAGGCGATGCCGGCATCCACGGCGACATCTTTGAAAGTCCCGTTGTGTTGATTTCGATAGAGCTTGTTGGGTTGCGTGTCGTTGGTCACCAGCAAATCGGGCCAGCCATCGTGATTGTGGTCGAGCAGGGCTACACCGAGTGACTTCGAACTGCTGTCGAATATTCCGCTGGAGGCCGTGACATCTTCGAAGGTTCCGTTGCCACGATTGTGAAACAGCCAACAGGTCTCGCCGCGATAGGCTTCAGGGGTGCAGTACGATTTGTGTTTGCCGTCGAGACTGCAAAATACGTCGTGCTCGGGAGACCACTTGACGTAGTTGCAGACGAATAAATCGAGCAGCCCGTCGCGGTCGAAATCCAACCATATCGCTGATGTGCTCAGCGCCTGGCGGCCGGCCAGTCCGCTGGACTTGGTCACATCGACGAAGGTTCCCTTGCCGGTGTTTTTGAAGAGACGGTTCTGCCCGACGCAGGTGATCAGGATGTCGGGAAAGCCGTCGTTATCGTAATCTCCCACGGCGACTCCCATACCGTACATTTCGAGGTCGAGTCCAGCGGCGCGGGTTACATCGGAGAACGTGCCGTTACGATTGTTGCGGTAGAGCTTCAGTGTGCTTCTCTCACCGTTGTGGCCGGGCCAACTGCTCCCGTTCACGAGAAGAATGTCTTGCCATCCGTCGCGGTCGTAATCGAGGAAGGCGCAGCCCGCGCCCAGCGTTTCCGGCAAGAGTTTGCCTCCGTAGGCTCCGCTGTTGTGACGGAATTTAATTCCCGCTTGCGCGGTCACATCGACCAGGCGAAACCCCGGCTCGGACAAGGGAGAAGCTGCAAATGCATCGAGAAGTAAACCTGAGGTCGCCAAGCCGGCCATCCCCTGGAGAAACGAGCGGCGACTTAGGGGATCGCAATTCAAGGGAATTGATTTCACGGCAGATCTTTTCACGGAAGATCGACCAACCCGTTGCGAATGGCGTAGACGACGAGTTCGGCCGCTTTGTGAATTCCCAGAGTATCCATCATATTCGCGCGGTGGACGGCGACGGTATTGGAACTCAGGTCGAGAGCGCTCGCAATTTCCTTATTGGATTTTCCATCCACGATCATCTGCAGGACTTCGAGTTCGCGCGGAGTCAGCGACGCCTGCCGTTTGCCTCGGAGTTGAGTGGGGCGCTTGAGTTGGGAGTCGAGGACAGTTTCGCCTTTTGCAACGCGACGGATCGCTGCGCCCAACTCCAAGTCCACCGCATTCTTTAGGACATAGCCACGAGCACCGGCTGCGAGTGCTTGCCGGACCAGAGTCTCCTCCGGATGCATGCTGAGCATGAGCACCAAGGCTTGCGGATTCTTGGCGAAAATTTGGCGCGTGGCTTCGAGGCCATTCACACCGGGCATGGCGCAATCCATGACGATCACTTTCGGGGCAAGCTCAGCGGCGAGTTTGACTGCTTCGGCTCCATCTCCCGCTTCGCCGACAACGGTGAGGTCCGGTTCATCTTCGAGAATGCGGCGGAATCCGCGGCGCACCAGGGTGTGATCGTCCACCAGCAAAACCGAAATCTTTGCCGTCATTTTGATTAGGCCTCTAGCTTATCTCTTTGAACTCTTAATCGAACCAGGGTTCCGGAAACTTCCTGCGGCGGACGCATGAATTCAACGATGCCCCCGAGCAAATCGGCACGCTCGCGCATGGCCACCAATCCGATTCCCTGCTTCGTGGCCTGCGTTTCAAAACCTTTGCCGTGATCTTCAACCTCGACTTCCAGCGCACGCGGCTGAAATCGCAGACGCACCCAGGATTCTTTTGCTTCCGAGTGGCGCATTACATTGTTCAGAGCTTCTTGCACTATGCGATACACATGAATGGCGGCGCTGCCGTCCACGGGAAAGGAGTCGCCTGATTTTTCATAGAATACGCGAATGCCCGCCTGCCTTTCCACCACGGGCAAATACCAGTCGAGCGTGCTCTCGAGTCCAGTTTCTTCGAGCATCACGGGATGCAAAGCCTGCGAAAGGCTGCGTACTTTATCGAGTGTGCTTTGGGTGATCTCGCAGACCTCGCGCAGCTCGGCTCGCAGCGGCGATCCCTCCGGTGCGTGCTTCCCGGCGCGAGTCAGCATGGCGCCGACGGCAGTTAGAATTTGTCCGAACTCGTCATGTAACTCGCGCGAGATGTGACGCAAGGTAGATTCCTGGGTTGAAATCAGTTTCTGGGCGAGTTCGCTACGCTGTTCGGATAGCGTCGCCAATTGCGCGAACAAGCGCCGGTTCCAGCGGATCATATACAGGCTGGTCAGCAGAATCGCAACCAGCGTCGCGGTCAGAAAAAGATAAACCTGGCGCTGCACGCGATCGTAAATTTGCGCGATGCGAAGGGCAGCTTGTTCTTCATTTTCGTTATTTTGCACGAGCAAGCGAGAGACGGCCGTGCTCAGGGCTTCCTGCCGAGCGCGCAACGAAATTCGGATCTGCGTTCTGGCTTCCGTTTGATCGGGTTCCCTTGCGAGCGCAAAGGTTCGATCTGCGGCATCCCAAAACTGAGAGACGGAATTTTGCAGATATTGTTCCTGCTCGGGAGTGCGGTTCACGGCCGCGACCAGTTGCTCGCGGCGCAGCGCATCGTCGAGGTCGGTGCGTACGCGCTGGAACTGCGCCGACCACGCGGTGAGCGGATAGGGTTCATCGTTGTCGAGCATGTCGCGCATGGCCAAGGCCAGCGAGTTCAAGTCGTTCTGGATGCGGAGCAACTGCAGAGAGTCTTTACGATTGCGATCTACTAAATTATTTTGCAGATCGCGCAAGCCGGAGATTTGATGCGTGATGTAGCCCGAGTATGCAACGACGGCGGCCAGGGTGACGATCAGTCCTAGAAGTAATCCGGGAGTTGGAGTTCGACGAGGTTCGGGCGAACGCATTACGTCCGAGGATACAACGGCGAGAGCTTCGTTTACTAACTTTGCTTGGGTTTATGAAGGGGCGGGCGAGACGCCCGCCGCTCCACTAGTACTTATGTATTAGAAATTAGAATTTCACCAGGATGTCGATGTCGATCAGCGATTGGTCTCTGCGCAAATCGGGGAACCAGACGGCGCTGGTGCTGCCCGCAGGCCCTCCGCAGGCGAGCTCGGCGGCGGGAAGATTGGCGCCGTTTGCTGCCCACGGCAGACCGGATGTGTTTCCATTCTGGCAAGCATAGTACTGGGGAAATCCGTTGTTGGTGTAGGGCACGCCGGTTGGGCCCGGCGGAGTCACACCACCCCGTCCCGTCCAATAGGGCACGTTCGCATGGCGATAGCTGTACTCCCAGCGGAAGGTGAGCCACTGCCTGGGCATGTAGTCGAAAGTGAGCGAAGTATCCCAGGCCTTGAACGGATCGCCGGGATTCCCCGTGAAGTAGGGCGCGCTGATGGCCGCCGAGGACGCGGTCTCACCGTTGATGGGAGGAACGAGCACGAGGTACCGTCCGGGATTATTGATTTGGCCGCCGCCGATGGTCAATCCGAAAGTATCTTTCTTGAACCAAGTGCGGTCGTAGACCATGTAACCGATGAAGCTTTGTTTGGGGCCGCCGGAAGAATTGCCGTGGCAGCTCACGCCTCCGCCGAATTCGCATCCTAGATCCCCAGTAAAGGAAAACGCCATTTTGTCGACGGTTTTTTCCGGCCTGTCGAAATATTTAACCTCCACGCTGTTGTCGGTGTGGATGCGGCCACGATGCGGTATATACAGGTCGTCGTGGCCGAGGCCGTAGTTGTTGGAGATGATGTTGAGCCATGGCCTCGGAGTCCACTTGATTTGCCCACCTAAGCCCTTTCTTGAATTGGCGGAGCCATAGGATTGCCATCCGTTGATCAGCCAAGGTTCGATCTTTAAATGTGGGGTCGGAAAGATCTGTACGCGCAGGCCCTCGAAAAACCACGGCGTGTTCGAAGAGACGTAGGAGGGCTGGTACGCCCAGTTATCGAAGTTGTAGTAGCTGAACAGGCCGATATAAGAAACGAAGATTCCGGCGTCGATGTTGATGCCGTCCAGAGCGTTGATGTGATAGCCGCCGTACGCTTCAGCGAGGTAGCGATCGGCATCGTTGAGGTTCCATTGCCCCTTCGAGTAACTGGGATCATTGCGTACGGTCGCGGTGGAGTAGGTGCCGAACTGCGTCATGATGCGGGCGCGCACGTTGTCGTAGTGGAAGTCACCGCCGACTCCGAGTTGCTCGACCTGAATTTCGTTGGATCGAAACAGTTCGCTTGATCCGCCCATCGAGTTGTCGATTGGCTTATTGAAATCGTAGGCGTAGGTAATGTCAGCCCGAATCTCCGGAGTGAAGAATTTCGAGTCGAAGGCGGTGTCTTTGTTACGCGGGTTGCCATTCAGCCAGGTCCAGTCCCAATCCGAAAAGGGGGCGATCTTTTCCTTTTTGGTTGGAGTTGCGGCCGAGGAATTGCTTAACGATTGCGCCATCGGAGGCTGGACCGGTGCGGCTGCGGTCGGTAACGCGGCTATGGTCTTCGGCACTTCCAATGCCGAAGACACTTCGGCTGGTGCAGCGCGACTCTTGAGTTCCGCTTCGAGTACTTCGATTCGTGCCTTCATCGCGGCCAATTCCTTGACGATGTCGGAGGTTGCGGGATCTCGCGCGGGCACCGGGTGCTCGCTCGGCTCGTCTGGTATCGCCTCAGGCAGAACTGCGACTTTTGCCGGCGCGTCCGATGGTCCAACAGTCTGCGCGAAACAACTCGGAGCCTGCCCAAATGCGAGAGTCAAAATAAGTATGGAAGGAACAGTTGAAACCGCCGCTATCGTCCGCAAAAGAGTTTTCATAATTTCACGTGCCAGTCCTTTTCGTTCCAAGGTTTTGTTCCAGGTTTCGTTCCCAGGTTCGGCTTGACTCACGGGGACCATTTTTTGTCAGACCACGATAGTCAACGCATTTCCCCGGGCGACCTTGGTTTGAGGTCAACCCACCATCACATCCGAAAAGTCATAAGGATCAGGTAAATACTTCATAAAGAGGACATAAACGCGCCTAGCAGGCAGATCTCGGAGAGGACGCGTCAGGAATAGTTTCCGCGGGGTGAAGAGGGTGCGCTGCGAGTAAATGATCGAGCGGGCGACGGAAATCATACCCTGTCCGGGTAGAGAAGTGGAACCGAAAGAGCTGCTCGCAGCGGCCTGACCGTCCGGAAGCCCTGATTAAGGCGACGCAAGCTCGGGCGGTGGCTTCGGTTCCCGAGTTCGTCCTGTTCGTGAAAACGACGGCCGGCGGAATCACCGATCCGGGCTTCCTTCTGGTGCGTTCGCACTATCAGCAATATGACGGAGCAGGCACGTTGATCGGCGCAGCTCCAGTCAACAGCGGAACGAGCGAAGCGGGCGGCGACTTGGGCGGAGAAATCCTCGCCTGCGCAACCGCAGCGGCCTGTTCAAAAACCACCGCAGACAGTGCAAGGCGAGCAGGGCCTTCAAGTAAGACCGTAACCGGGAAACGTAATATAACTCGAAACAGGAAGGGCGGACCGATCATCGGTTCGCCCTTTTTCGCGCACACCGCCCCGTCGCGTTCACGACCGTCCTATCCACCATTGGGGTCGACAACTACTGCTGCGCGACTCCCGAGATGGTGGTGCCGGCGTCCGTCTGGATCAGCAGCGCCTCTTTGCCGGCGTTGACAACTACGAAATAGAAGTTCCCTGGACTCAATCCCGCCGGGGTAATCTGTTGCGTGCCAGTGCAATTGGCGTTCTCCGTGTAAGCTCCGGTCACTGGAATCCCCGTCCCGATCCCGCCATCGATGCTTGCGTTGATGGTGCCCGAGAGATTTCCTTTGCCGTCCAGAATGATTTGACCGACAAATGCATTGGGACGACTCTTATCGTCGTATCCATTTAGGTTGAATGCGAAGGTCTGTTTCTTGCCGGTGAGACCACAGGTAGCGGCTCCCTGCGCCAGGGCAAAGCCAGACCTGATCTGAGGAGAGAATCGGTGCTAATGAGCTGCATGCCCTTCTTGGCGTCGTCAATCACAAAGCTGTGGTGTTCCGTGACGCCCTTCGAGTTATTCAGCACCAAGGTGCCGGTGCAATTCTTCGAAACCGAGTACGTGCCGCTGAAGGTGACATTCTGAATGGCGCCGTTGCTGCTGTGTGTGAAGGCTCCGCTGACGTTTCCATCACCATCGAATTTGTACTGCCCGACGCTGGTGCCGGGCACTCCGGTGCTATCGAAACCATCGCTAAAGAAACCAGATACACCGTTGAGATTGGCATTGGTGCAGGTGGCGCCGAAAACCGGGCCGGTCGCGACCACAGCCAACAAGAACACTCGTAAGGCGATTCGCTGAAATGTCATGAGTCTCTCCTCCGCGCCCCTGGTGCACGAACTTCATGCACTCCTCCGCGATCCCTTCCAAGAGCCCTTGGCAGAATGCCTCTTAGTGCTCTCTCCCTCCTGAACGCGTCGAATCCCGCGGAGCACCTAATTGGACGCGCCGTATTTTTGGCTTGATTACAGCGGTTCGTCAAGATGAAAGATTTTGCAAGTGGGTGAGCAGTTCTGTGAAGTTCGCATTTATTGGAAGCAAGAAAATCAACATCGACGACGAGTTATGCGGATGCGGAGGGAACGTCCGCTCGCGACTGAGCGGATTCAATAAGATAAATGGTAGGCACGACTGGACTCGAACCAGCGACCTCTACCGTGTCAAGGTAGCGCTCTAACCAACTGAGCTACGCGCCTATTTGGAAGCTCTTTGTTTTCTTTGCGGTGGTGGGTGGTGTCCTGAGCATTTGGTTTACGATACCGCGATTTTTGGTTGGTGTCCACTTTCGGATGGACACCGTTCATCTTCTTAATAGGAGCTTTTTGGGTTTACGGTTTTGGACACCGTCCACGCTTGCGATGTGGGCTGGTGATATGGGAAGTTTACCATCCTCGCTTACCGTCTCTGGGACGGGGTGGCGAGAATAGCGTTTGTACTGATTGCGGCTCCGGGTATGAATGAGTTTGGTCTAGGCTTCTTCTCTGGCTGGCGACGGACTATTTTGCGCGCCTCGCTTTCTCGTGAGCGCTTTGACTAGGCACTCTTCGTGGACGGGCTTTCCGTGGCCGTCGGTTTTCGCGGTCGCCAGCGAGACCGGGAGGTTGCAGAATATGCAGTTCAGCTTCCAGGCGGGAGCGGAGTTTGGTGCCTCGGCCATGGCGGAGTTTTTGCAGTGCTCTGCGGTTTGTGTCGGTACGCTGCCGTGCATAACTTGCGCAAGTCGCGCGATTTGTTGTGGGCGAATGAAAGGGAATACGCTAGGATCGGTCGCTATGGCACGGGCGGACGGCCGCGCGATGAACGTTCAAGCTCTGCGGATTTACGGGTTGGCTGCGCTGAGTTTTGCGTACTCCGACTTGGCCTGTTTCAAGACAGGAATTTCAGGGTCAGCGTCTCTCCACAGATGGAGAAAATCCGCGTACGCAGAGAGCGCTTTTGCACGCGCGGCATTCGCCTCTGGACCTTGGGATGTCTTCGATTGCAAGGCATTCGCGCGAGCTAGGCCGAGATGCGCCAAAGCTCCTGTCCAGCAATTCCAGACGACTCCGCTATGATCGAGAATTTTCTGAAACTCGCTGGTCGCGGCGGTGCTCTGGCCGGCCGCCAAATATGCCTGGCCTCGCACATAAATGGTTGGAAGGCACGAAAGATTGTTCAAGAAACCCATGGACCCCAGCTCGAGCGGTGAGGGATCTTGCAAGGTAGTCAAGGCAAGAACTGGATTCCGCCGACCGAGCGTGAGCTGCGCCTGGATTGCGGGCAACCATATCGACTGCATCTGAGTATCGAGTGGCAGGCGCTTGCCTAAATCCTGCGCCAGCGATTCGGCGCGCGCGACTTCACCGATCATGGCGAATGCAAGTGCGGCTTCGGCGGCGACGCCCGGACTTGTGGGAGCCAGCTTCAATGCCTCGGTCGCGGTCCCTTTGGCTTCGGGAGCATTGCCATAAGCTGCCTGCTGCAAAGCGGCATTCGCCTGATAAACGGCCGCGCTTTCCCTGTTGTCTGCACGTATGGCGGAGTTGAGTGCTCGCTTGGTCAGTTCTCTCGCTTTGCTCATGCGGCCGGCGAATGCCTCGCTGTCGGAGTCGAGCGCGATCCCATAGCTTTCGTACGCAGGCTGGCTGGCAAACCACTGTTGCTGTTCGGCGGTCGCGGCGGAGTCTGCTCTAAGAAACGCTTCGGCGTAGAGAACTTCGTGCAACAAATAATCGTCATGTTTTCGCGCGTGCGCCTGTTGGACGGTCTGTCTTGCCTCGTCGAAACGCTGCAGAGCTATTTCAGCGTTGGCAAGATTCACGTAGCCATAGCTATCGTCCGGGTCAAGCGCGAGAAGCGAGCGGGCGGCCTCGGCGGACTTTTGATATTGCCCCCGTTGCGCATAAAGCACCGCTAATCCATTGTAGGCGCGAGTGCCGCGGGGATAGATCTCGATTTCTTCGCGAACGGTCTGCGCTGCTTTGTCCAATTCTCCGGTGACATGGCCGTAGTATTCCGCAGCAATGGTCAGTTTTTCCCACTCGCTGGCTCGGTCGCGCAACTGGAATGCTTTGGTGAAGTATTCACTGGCGCGTCCCGGTTCATCGAGAGTGAAGTAGGAAACTCCCAACTCCAGATACGCCATTGCGAAATTCGGATCGAGTTCGATCGCGCGTTGAGCATGAGGCAAAGCTGCCGCAGGATCTTTCTCGTTCACCGCCAAGCTATATGCTTTCAACGCTTCGAGCGAAGGCGTGGTTGCTCCGGCTAGCGGAACGTCAAATTTTTGCAGAGTAACCAACGATTCGCCGAGTTCGCCGCGGAGTCTCGAGGCCGCTTCGCCGAGCGCGTTCAGGACTTTCTCCTTGGTAGCGGCCGTGGTTTGCTCCTGCACGAGTGTATCCCCGCTCTCGCAATTCACGGCCTCCAGCGCTAGCACATACTGGCTTCCCAGGCGGGCAATGGATCCTGCTATGTAGGCTTTGCTCAGCGTCCGCTGACAAACCTCACGAGCGACATCGGGCGTAAGTTTGGTGTTAGCCTGACGGGTCATCATCTGTAATGTGAGGCCGACTCTATTGTTGGATAACACATTCAGGAAAGGCGATTGGACAAGAGCTACGCTGAGGGCGGTCTTTAATGTGTCGTCGAATACAGGATCGCCGGTGCTGTTGACAAAGTCGGCCAACACCACGGTGTCTTTCTCGGTGAGTCGGCGCGCGCGGCGAAGGCTGGAGGCGTAACCGGCAAGTACAAGGATGACGACGACCAGCAGAAGGCCGACCATCCCGACTATTGCCCAGAACCGACGGGAAGCGGCCAGACTTAGTTGTTCTTTCTCCTCAGTAATGACACTTGTCCGGATGGTCTGGCGCTGAAGAAGAACTCCGCCAGCGGCATCGCCGGCAGTGGTCACCGCATTCGGGACGGCGAGACTTAGATTTTCGGGAGCGATCACCTGAACCGGAGAAACAAACTGATAACCTCGCCCGGGCAAGGTGACTACGTAGCTGTTATCGCCTGGTTTCTCAGCGAGCGCTCTGCGCAGCGCGGAGATGCTTTGCGCCAGACTGTTCTCATCCACAAATGTATCGGGCCAGACATTCTTTAGCAGTTCGTCCCGAGTTAGAACTCTTCCCGGGTTCTGAACCAAGTAGAGCAACACATCGAAGGCGCGGCGGTTGAGCGTGACGGTCTCTTCCTGGCGCCGCAGAGTGCGGGCCAGAGCATCCACCTGAAATTCACCGAACTTAAATATCCCTTCCGGTTTCATTAACTTAGTGGCGATTCAGAACTTGTCAAAGCCTGTCAGAAGCGGTCACTGGCCTTTATCGTGCGACTGACGCAACATTCCCAACCGTGAGCAACGATGTCCGCGTGAACCGACTCTACCAGTGGCTATCCGAGCGAGCAAGTTTCTTCGGTCGTGAAGGGACTACGAGCCGCACGGTCCGGACCGAAGTGACGGTGGAGAGACAAGGAATGACCTTGTTAGTGGCCGGCGTTGCGATTAAGGACATTGACATCTGCCCGCTGTGCGGACAGAAACTGGCCCGAACGAAGGCGGAGCCGGGGAAGACTCCGCCTTCGGACGGGTCTGAGTTGCCAGGAAGACTAACGATTGACGGTGCTTCCTCGTAAACTCAGAGGCTGGTTCGCGAGAGCTCGCTCGAGTGTAGCCATAAAGACTTAGAGACATACTTAGCGGTTTCGCTATAAGTTCGCTTGCGAGACGCGACGAAACAGATCGCGAGCATTCATTCGAAGGCAAATCGCTTCGAAATTCGAGCGGGGGCCCTTCCATCGAAGATCGTCGACGGTGTTAAAGACAGGCGCGTCTAATCGCAACGTCGCCAGGGTGCGAAACAACAGAGCATCGTTCCATGCCGCAAACAAGGATTCAGAGAGTGGCCGGGCGCGGCGGATTGACGGATGCCACTCCCGCCATTCCTTCGGAATATCTTCGAGGTGCGAATACTGAGACAGCGCAGAGGCCGCTGCCTTCGGACCCCATCCTGGCAGACCGGGAAAGCCATCGGCACTATCACCGACGACGGCGAGATAGTCAGGAATCGATTGTGGCGTCACCCCGAATTTGGCCAGAACTCCAGCTTCATCGCGGACGATCTCCTGGCGACGGTCGAACTGGACAACTCTTTTGCCGACAACACACTGGCTGAGATCTTTGTCCGGCGTACAAATGAAAACCTGTTGTACGCGATCGTTCTGCGCTGCCTTGTGGGCGGCGGAAGCGAGCGCATCGTCGGCCTCAAAGTAGACCATAGGCCACACCACGACTCCCATCGCCTCCAACGCCTCTTCGAGAATCGGGAATTGAGAGAGTAGTTCTGGAGCAACGCCTTCGCTGGTTTTGTATCCAGGATAAAGTTCATTGCGGAACGACTCGACGACATGATCGGTGGCTACGCCAAGGTGGGTCGCGCCGCGCTGGATCATCGACAGAACAGAAGACAGAACGCCGCGCACCGCGCCAACCTCCTGGCCGTCCGCATCTGACGCCGATGGCACGGCAAAGAAATGCCGGAATAATTCATAAGTGCCGTCGATTAAGTGGACTTGCATGCGAGTCAGGTCAGCTTCAGAAGCCGATGTTATACGATCCGACATCAGGTTTGTTGGTTTCTTGCAGGCCGCGATTCCGGTTCCACGCGCTGATTCTAAACGACTGATTCTAAGCGGCGGATTCTCAGCGGTAAGTATTGACTTGTGCCGGACAGCGATCTAACATCCAGCGAATTGTCGATTGACGCGCCAGTTACGGGGAGACTCTTTGGCCACTACCAACTGCTGGAGTTGGTTGCGGTCAGCGGAATGGGCGTGGTTTATCGGGCCTGGGATCCCCATCTGCAATGCATCGACGCGATCAAAGTGGTGGGCGAAAACACGATTCCTGACGAGGAAGCCCGCGACCAACTCAAGAACGAAGCCCGCATCGCCATCTCGCTCGATCACCCGAATATCTGCCGAATCAAAAACTTTGTCGACGAGCCGAGTCAAGCCGGCATCGTCATGGAATTTGTCGATGGACCGGTTCTCACGAGTCAGATTCCGGCCCAGGTGGGACTTCCCTTCGAACTTGTAGTCGGTTATGGCATCGAGATCTGCCAGGCGGTTTCGTGCGCCCACGCCCACGGTGTCATTCATCGCGATCTCAAGAGCGCCAATGTGATGGTGACTCGCGACGGTCATATCAAGCTGCTCGATTTCGGACTTTCAAAGATTCAACGTCGTATCGAAATTCCTGGTCCGCTGGACCTCGACGACACCCATCACAGTTCGGATGCGATCGTTGGAACTCCGCCTTACTGGCCCCCGGAAATCCTGAAACATCATCCCACCGACACCCGCGGGGACATTTGGAGCCTGGGTGTGCTGTTGTACGAAATGGCTAGCGGCCAAATGCCTTTTCGCGGAGACACGATTATTGATTTGGGAGTCGCCATTTTACGCGAGCCTCCTTTGCCGTTACCGGAGCGCGTGCCAGAGCCGCTCTCGAAGATCATTTATCGATGTTTGCGCAAAGAGATCGGCCAACGTTACCAGACTATTGACGAAGTACTTTCCGCTTTGGTGGCGATCGAACCTCGCAAAGGCGACGGACCTCGGCGGGCGCCAGTAGTCATGCCTCCCGCTGTTATTCGATCGGTTGCAGTACTCCCCCTCGAGAATCTTTCGGGCGTGGCGGAGCAGGAGTATTTTGCCGACGGGCTGACCGAGTCGCTGATCATCGCGCTGGCGAAACTGGGCGGGTTACGTGTCATCTCGCGAACCTCGGTCTGGCAGTATAAAGGCACCAGGAAATCGCTTCCGCAAATCGCGCGCGAATTGGGCGTGGATGCGATCGTAGAAGGGTCCGTGCTTCGCGACAGTGACCGAGTGCGTATCACGGCAGAGTTGATCGACGGCCGGACCGACGAACATCTCTGGACCGAGAGTTATGACCGGGATCTCCGCGATGTACTGAACTTGCAATCGCAAGTTGCCGCCGCGATCGCAGGCGAGATTCATGCGAAGCTGCGAACCCCAGATTCGTCATCCGCCAAGCCTGGTCCTCCGCCAAGGTCCCGAGCAGATTCGCCGTTCGCGGAGACGGTAGATGATCTCGACGAGATCACGACCTCTCCGTCATCGTCGGTGAATCCGAAGGCTTTCGATCTTTATCTGAGGGCGCGGCACTTCTGGAACAACCAGGTAACCGATGAGGACTTCAGAAAAGCGGTGGAGTTCTATCAGCAGGCGATCGAGATTGATCCGCAGTCTGCTCTCGCTCATGCTGGACTGGCTCATTGTCTCTTGTTGATGGGTACGGGCGAATATGGTCTTAAAGCACCCGCGGAAATCCTGCCCAAAGCAAAAGAGGCTGCGCTCAAGGCGCTCAGCCTCGATGACTCGAACGCAGAGGCGCATCTGTCGCTGGCGATGGTGAAGTTTCGTTTCGATTGGGACTGGGAAGGCGCCGAGAGAGAATTCCGACGAGCGCTTCAACTCAATCACGGCTATTCGGGGGCGCATTACTGGTACTCCACCTACCTAACGGTATCGGGGCGGTTCGACGAGGCATTTGCGGAAGCGAAGATCGCGAGGGAACTCAGCCCCTTGTCACCGGTAATGCACTTGAGTTTGGGACTGTTGCTCTACGCGTCCGAGCAGAATGAGGAGGCCATTGAACAGCTACGTGGCACAACGGCACTCGATGCAAACTTCCCGTTGTCGCACATCGTCCTCGGGCTGACGTTTGGGCGCAAGGGCAAATTCGACGAGGCCATTGCCGAGATCAAGCAGGCTTTGGCCATCGCGCGAACCAATCCTCTTTGGTCGGGCTTTCTAGGACAGATGTATGCCTCAAGCGGAAAAACCGCCGATGCAACGGAAGTCTTGCGCCAATTGCAGGATGTATCCAAGAGCCGTTACGTTCCGCCGACAGCTTTTGCAGTTGTGAATGCCGGGTTGGGCAGAATGGATGAGGCGTTCCGTTGGCTGTCGAGAGCGGTTGACGAGCGCGACGGCCTGTTGATCTATCTGAAGGTTGGTTCGATCTTTGATCCGTTGCGATCGGACGCGCGATTTGCCGAAATACTAAAGCGAGTGGGTTTGCAGGGGGACCCGAGCACTGTTGTAAACCATCCTGAGGCAAAAACATTCCGGAAACGAGTGCCCCTGCCTCCATGGTCGTCGGTCTTTGCAAAACTAGTTCTCGGCGCAATTGTTTTATTTCTCGGAGTTCTCGGTGCAAAGGTTGTCGTTGATTATTTCAACCCGCCTCCGAGACTGAAATTGGCCATTCAGCCCTTCAAAAACATTGGTGGCGACGCCGATACTCGCCATGTCGCCGACATAGTTAATGAGGAGCTATTTACTCGATTGAGCGCACTGAATCCACAGCGCCTGGGAGTCGCCGACGTGCCGACCGAGCGATCTGATCTCAGTTTTGAGCAAATCTGCGAGCGCACGAAGTCAACATTCGTTCTGGCAGGGGCGGTTTATCGGGACGGGAAACAAATGACGATCACCGATCGAATGGTGTCGTGCAAAGACCAGACGGGGATGGAGGGAGACCACCAGGAAGTCAATCCGGATGGTTCCGGCCTGGGGCCGATCTTGGACGAGATCGTGCAAAAGGTCTCGGCGACGCTCAGCGTACAGCCCATCCGGCAATTGAATCAAAAAGCGTACGACGCGTATTTACAAGGACGCTTCGAGTGGAACCGGCGCACAACACTGAGTCTGATGTCGGCCATCACCTTTTTTGAAAACGCAATCAAATATGACGCAAATTATGCGCCCTCTTATGCCGGCCTGGCTGACTGTTACGCGCTGTTGGGGACTTTGCCATACAACGCACTGCCGCCGGACGAAGCGTTTACCAAGGCCAAAGCCTATGCGCAAAAGGCACTCGAATTAGATGAACATCTGGCAGAGGCCCATGTCTCCCTGGGATATTCGGCTCTGGTCTATGACTGGAACTACCCAGAAGCGCAAAAAGAATTTAAGCGGGCCCTCGAACTGAGGCCGGAATATGCCACGGCGCATCACTTTTATGCCTATTACTTCACTGCCATGGGGAACGTCAGTGAAGCTGTAGCCGAGCGCAAGGTGGCGGTTTCGTTAGACCCAAAATCACCGCTTTTTAACACCGCACTGGGAGAGGCATATTATCAGGCAAGGCAATTTCGCAACAGTCTCGGACCAAACCAAACTGCCCTCTCCATCGATCCGCACTATGCCGACGCCGTGATCAATCTGGGCCGTGCTTCGGAACAAATGGGAATGTATCCGCAGGCGCGGCAGGCCTACCAATCGATATTGGCATTCGCTCCTAATGATCCTGCGCTTCTCGCGTTAGTCGGACATCTCGACGCCGTGTCAGGAGACGAGGCAGGAGCTCTGAAGATCATCTCGCAATTGAAAGAAATGAGCGGCACGCGATACGTCCCTAGTATTTATATTGCGATGGTTTATACGGGCCTAGGCGATCGAGATGAAGCGTTCACCTGGTTCGCCAAGGCATTCAACGAGCGCTGCGAGTACCTTGTATATCTGCCAACCGACCCCATGGCCGACCCCCTGCGGGGTGATCCTAGATTTGGCGCGTTACTGAAGCAACTCGGATTGAAAGCAGTGAGAACAAAGTAGCCGTCACCCCATTTTGTAGCAATCCCCCTTCCCGGCACCCTGCACTCCTCCTCTTCCTTAAGTATCCCTCTGGTATCCGGCGTGCCTTTTCCCTTGCAGGGCTGTGCGTTGAGGAAACAACCCGCTCAATAAATGAATACCTTGGCGACGGACGATCAGAAGAGGGTGCCAGAAATTCGGGTGGTGCCGCACGACCTCCGCACGGTTTTCGTGCACTCTCTCCCAACCAGAGGATTGAAAACAGAACAGGAGACTCTGCAATGCCGACTTCAGAAGACACGACGAAGGAGAAACCACAAATGGAAAGCGAAGCCAATGGAAAGCGCCTCGATTCTTGGAAAGCCATCGCCGTCCATCTGGGACGCGACGTGCGTACCGTCCAACGCTGGGAGAAACGCGAGGGACTGCCGGTTCACAGGCTGTTTCATGAGCGGGCTGGATCTGTTTATGCCTACACGCAAGAAGTCGACGCCTGGCGGAAAGGTCGCAGCGATTGTCGGCGACCTAATATTCAGCAGCGTTTCGTTTCTGAGCGAGAACAACTGGCAGTTCATGCCCTTCTGGAAATGATTCTCGCTCACTTTATCGCACAAAAGGCGGATCCGGCAGCGATCCGCGCTCACGACGTAAGCCCCCTCAAGGCAAACATTGATCTTCGGGCGCAAGCATTATTTCGGCAAACGATCTTTCGGCGTAGCTATTCGAAATAAAGGAGTCACATGTTCAACATCACCCGCATCTTGATGTGTGTGGCATTGTCGATCGTGGCGGCTGAGTTCCTTGGGTACCTGTTGCATCGGCTCATGCACAGCGGATGGATTGCGTGGCTCAGTTCAAGCCACATGAAACATCACATGATTCTCTACGGCCCACTGCAGAAACAGCGGCCAAGCGAGCAGTATCTGGATGCGACTACCGGCCGGGTAGCAATTGGAAACATCGGATTGGAGTGGATTATTCCGAGCGTTGTGATTCTGGCCGTCGCCGAAACGGCATTGCGTTTCTTTCACGTCTCTGCGCTCGATCAAGTAGTGTCGATCACGACCATTCTGGCTTGGAGCTTCCTCATGTTCAGCTACCTGCACGACCGGATGCACATCAAGAACTTCTGGATGGAGCGCTCACCGGTCATCAATCGGTGGTTTCTTCGAGCGCGTCGGTTACACAACATCCATCACCACGCGCTGAATGATGGCGGACTGATGGACAAGAATTTTGGAATCGGATTTTTCGGTTTCGATCGACTATTCGGCACTCTGAACTATGACCTTGGTGGCCTGAACCATCGAGGTTACGCAGCCGCGAAGAAGCGCTTTCGCAAGTCCTACGAAAGAGCAGACATGGGTTAGTGTCGGAGTGCATATTCTCGCCGAGATCGCAGCTTGCCTCTAGGCTCAATTGCTTGCGCCGCCATGGCGCTGTTTCTACGAGTCAAAACGTGATAAAAACGAGCCATTGGGAACGTTCGCGCGGCACGAGGCAACCGCCGCACGTTTCTTTTTCGCGCTAGAGAAACAGAGGCCCTTATGACACTCGTAACCAACACACTCACGACAGCGGACGCACCCGGTGGCACGGCCTCTAAGTCAGCCGCGACTAGAACCCTCGCGAACTATATCGGAGGCCGCTGGCTCCCGGCACGTGCGTCCGGCTCGCTCGACGTTACCAATCCTGCCAACGGGGAAGTCCTGGCTCGTGTCCCGTTGTCGGGGACTGCGGAGATCCATGACGCAGTCGCGGCTGCTAGTGTAGCGCTGCCCGACTGGCGCGCGCGTTCTGTGGGCGAGCGAACGGAGTTCATTTATGCCATGCGCGAGAAATTCCGTCAGAGAATTGACGACCTCGCAGCGTCGGTCACGCGCGAAGGGGGTAAGGTGCTGTCCGACGCCCGTGCCGAAATCAGCCGTACGATTGAAGTGCTCGAAGTGGCATGCGCCGCTCCCATGACCATGCAGGGACGCATCCTAGAGGGGGTTGCACGCGGAATCAATACCGAAACCATCCGCCAGCCGATCGGCGTTTGCGCCGCGATTACTCCGTTCAATTTCCCGGCGATGGTGCCAATGTGGTTCCTTCCGTTCGCCATCGTTTGCGGAAATACATTTGTATTGAAACCGTCGGAGCAGGTTCCCCTGACATCGGAATTGATGTTTCACATTTTCGAAGAGATCGGCTTGCCGCGCGGGGTCGTGAACCTGGTGCACGGAGCGCACGATGCGGTCAACGCGATTCTCGACAATCCCGAGATCCGCGCAATTTCTTTCGTTGGGTCGGTGAACACCGCGAAGTACATCTACCGGCGCGCAGCGGAAAATGGGAAACGCGTGCAGGCGCTCGGTGGCGCTAAGAATTATATGATCGTCATGCCGGACGCTGTCATCGACAAGACGGTCTCGAACGTTCTGGGCAGCGCGTTCGGGAATGCCGGGCAGCGCTGTATGGCTGGATCGGTGCTGGTGACCGTTGGATCGGCGAAAGCAGCGATCATGCAACCGCTGAAAGCGGCGGCGGAGAAGATGATTGCCGGCGACGGCAGGGACGCGAAAGCGAGTCTTGGGCCTGTGATTTCGAGCGCTGCTTGCGAGCGCATCCACGAAGCGATCGAAGTCGGTATTAAAGAAGGCGCCGAGTTGTTGGTCGATGGACGGCGTCCAGCAGCGGCGCCGCCGGGCGGCAACTTCGTTGGTCCGACAATTCTGAACAACGTGACGCCAGAAATGCGCGCGGCTCGCGAAGAAATATTTGGGCCGGTGCTCTCGGTGATGCACGTTGACACTCTTGAGCAAGCGATCGCCATCGTGAATAGCGACCCGCGCGGCAATGGCACTTCCATCTTCACTGAAAACGGCGCTGCCGTTCGGGAATATAGCCGTCGAATCGAAGTCGGCATGGTGGGCGTGAATGTCGGCGTCGCCGCGTCGCCCGCCTATTTCCCGTTTTCCGGCTGGAAAGATTCTTTCTTTGGCGACCTGCACGTTCATGGATGGGACGCAGTTGAATTCTTTACCCGCAAGAAAACCATCACGTCACGATATTTTTCTCTGGGAGAGACGGGAAAGTTTTTTGTCGAACAGGGCGAGAAGCACTAAAAGACCTACAGATATTTGAGCCACCAGTCGTTTCTTTTCGCTTTCACATTCGCAAACCAGTTGCAGGCAAAATACAGCAGCACGATCGCGATTCCCCACGCCAGGTAAAGAAGCGGGAGACTCCAGACATAACCCTGCGGCGGTTCGGGATTGCCCATGGGATGGTTGGTGAAGAGCCACGGGCTGACGGCGCCTAGCCGGACTTTCGACACGACCAGCGCGAGTGCGTGAATCAATGGGATGTGAAGCATGTAATAGAAGAACGGGACGCGTCCAAAGATGACGATTCGACGGGCTATCGATCCGTGCAAGCCCTCTAGCAACGGGATGAGCGCGATGATGGGGCCGAGAGTCATCAACAGGAAAGACAGCGACGCAGGATATTTGGTGGTGTTAAGGAACGAGAGGAGAGCTGGCATCGGCGGCGCTCCGTTGTGTCCCTGGGCGTGAGCGTGCCAGGGGCGTGGGTCACCGTACAAATTAAATCCGCGCAGTATTAAAAAGAGTGCGATGGCGGAGAGGCCCATCAGCAGGCAAACCCGGTGTCTCGACGCGGGCTCCAACAGCAGTATTTTTCCAAAGGCGTAACCCGCTGCCATGACACCGATCCAGGGAATAATGGAGTACAGCACGAAGAGATTGGGACCGTCTGGGCCGAACTGAATCGGCCCAGCGAAGAAACCGACATAGAATATCTTCCACAGCCCCGACAGGCGGTTCTCGTCGAGTCCATCCAGCAGTTTCCCCATTTGCGAATCCATCAGGTTATGCGCGGCGATAATCACCATGCCGATCGCCCCGACAGCAGCGAGCGGCAGCCTCACTAATCCGGCCATCAGGATCATGCAACATCCGATCACCCAGATGACGCCAGCCAATTCGTAGTGTCTGAAATCGAAATTGAAGGTCCAGGCGACTCGGAGAAAGGTCAGCTCAAGAAAAATGAGCCACGCGCCGCGAATCAGCAGAAACTTCGATAGATCGGAATGCTTACGGCCGTAAAAGAAAATACTGGTCCCGGCGAGGAAAATGAATGCGGGGGCGCAGAAGTTGGTGATCCAGCGCGTGAAGAACACACCGGGCGTTGGGCCGCCGGCTGGAATGCCGGAATAAACTCGAACATGGTCGATCGCCATCAGAATCATCACAGCGCCGCGGATGAGATCAATCGACGCGATTCTCGACTTCGTTGAATAGGTGAGACTAGCCGGAGTTGCAGCGAGAACGACGCTCATGGCTTCGTTTGACCTCCATTCGCCAGTGTCCAAAACTCAACACTAGGAAACTGCTTTTATGGCTGAGAGTACAGAGCGCGTTTGAGAAACTCGCCTGCGCCCGTGCGCCCCAGAAATTTATCTCCCTCCACTACGACTTTTCCCCGTGATAAGACGGCATCGGGCATGCCGGTCACTTCAATTCCCTCGAACATCGAGTAGTCGACGCGCATGTGGTGGGTCTTCGCACTGATGGTGTGCTTGCGGGTCGGATCGAAGATGACGAGGTCCGCGTCGCTGCCCACAGCGATCGTTCCCTTGCGTGGATACAGGCCAAAGAGTTTGGCGGGGGTTGTGGAAACCATTTCGACAAAACGATTGACGCTGAACCTTCCTCCGGCGACTCCTCCGGAATAGATAAGGCTCATGCGGTGCTCGACCCCGGGACCGCCGTTGGGGATTTTTGTGAAATCGTCTCGACCCAACTCTTTTTGTTCTTTGAAGCAGAAGGGACAGTGGTCGGTGGAAACCACTTGCAGGTGATCTGTCTTCAATCCGTTCCACAATTTCTCCTGATGCCACTTCTCGCGCAACGGAGGAGTAAATACATATTTCGCACCTTCGAATCCGGGCGCATCGAGATTTTCCAGCGAAAGATACAGATACTGTGGACACGTTTCTGCATAGACTGGCAGCCCCCGATCACGAGCCTCGCGAACTTTTTCGAGCGCCTCGTTGCAACTCAGGTGCACGATGTAGACGGGCGCTCCGGCCATTTCGGCCAGGGCAATCGCTCGCGAAACAGCTTCTGCCTCCGCCGTCGTCGGACGCGTTAAAGCGTGATACTTCGGTGCCTTCTTCCCTTCCGCGAGTGCTTGCTGGACAATTACATCGATCGCGCTGCCGTTTTCAGCATGCATGCAGACGAGCCCGCCATTCTTGGCTGTCGCACGAAAAGCTTTGAAAATGCTCGCATCATCCAACATGAACACGCCGGGATAGGCCATGAACAACTTGAAACTGGTGACGCCTTCCCGCACCAGAGCGTTCATCTCATCGAGCTGCGCGTCCGCCAGTTCGGTGATGATGCAATGAAACGCGTAATCGCAAACCGCTTTGCCGGAGGCTTTCTGCATCCAGGTATCGAAGGCCGTTCTCAACGTCTGACCTTTGTACTGGATCGCGAAATCGATCAGCGTGGTCGTCCCTCCAAACGCGGCTGCACGCGTGCCGGTCTCAAAGTCATCGGCGCTGGTGGTTCCTCCGAAAGGCATGTCGAGGTGCGTATGCACGTCGATTCCACCAGGAAACACATACCTTCCTTCGGCATCGATAATGTTCTTTGCATTTTCCCGCGGAAGGCTTTGGCCAACGGCAGAAATCTTGCCATCGTTGATCGCAACATCGCCGTTGTAAGTATCCGTCGCCGTGACGACGCGGCCGTTCACAATGATGGTGTCAAAGCCCATAGGTGCTCACTTTCCTCTGGCAGCGAAGTAGAGATTTTATGCTAAACTCCCGAAACTACGAGGGCCGATTTTACAAACCGGCTCGTTGAGAGCCGGGCCTGCCCGCTCGGCCACGATGCGGCAGAACGGGCGACAGGCCCGTCGCCGCATCGCCTGCAACAAGGAGACATCATGCAGTTCGGCATCACCATTAAGCCTGACATGTCGGTCGAGCGTATCGTCGCGCTCACCCGCCAGGCGGAAGCTTCCGGCTTTGAGTATGGATGGATTTTCGATTCGCATGTGCTCTGGCTCGAACCGTATCCTATGCTGACGCTCATGGCGACAAACACAAAAAGGATGCGGCTGGGAACATGCGTCACCAATCCCGCGACGCGCGATATCACCGTGACATCGAGTCTGTTTGCGACTTTGAATTTAATTTCTGGCGGACGCATGCAATTGGGTATCGGACGCGGCGACAGTTCAAGGCGCGTGCTCGGCAAGAAGCCGGTCACCGTTGCGCAACTGGAGGAGTCGATCAAAGATTTCCGCTATCTTTCGGGCGGCAAAGAGATCGACTACGAAGATGGCAAAGCGCGGCTAACATGGGCAAACGGCGGTGTTCCTCCCGTGTGGGTTGCTGGATACGGGCCGAAGGTGCTCGAGCTCGCGGGCCGTGTTGCCGATGGCGTGATCTTGCAGTTTGCCGATCCTGACTTGATCGAGTGGTGCGTCAGTTTCGTCAAGAAAGGCGCTGAGGCCGCAGGAAGAGATCCGCGAAAAATCGAGATCTTGGCCGCTGCCCCCGTTTGGATTTCTGACGATATAAAAATTGGGCGTGAACGCGTTCGCTGGTTCCCCGCTCTGGTTTCGAATCATGTGGTTGATCTGATTTCGCGCTACAAACCGGAAGAACTGCCTCCTGCGCTGACTTCTTACGTACAGGATCGAGGTAAATACGATTACCTTCATCATTGCGAAGTCGACAGCAGCAATCGCAATTTTGTTTCGGATGAAGTGACGGACCGCTTCTGCCTGCTCGGTCCGGCAGAAGCGCACATCGAAAAGATTCGTGCGCTGGCCCGCGCGGGAGTGACTCAGTTCAATATCTACCTGATGTGCGGGGACGAGGAAGATACACTGGAGAGATATAAGAAGGATGTGCTGCCTGTTTTCGGGAACGCTTCTGGTTCCTAGTTGTATCGGCAACGGATAATTAGGCGATGACCCTAGACGGGGCGAACCCTCGTCGCCGCACGGGTCTTCATGATCGCGTAGTAAGCCGCAAACGAAACCGCAAACCCCACAAACCACGAATACGCATATAAAATCCGCAAAGGAGGAAAAACCAATCCCA
This sequence comes from uncultured Acidobacteriaceae bacterium, assembly GCA_963807725.1. Lineage (GTDB taxonomy): Bacteria > Acidobacteriota > Terriglobia > Terriglobales > Acidobacteriaceae > Acidiflorens. Next base: position 45,953 of record CAWECL010000002.1, on the reverse strand, counting down.
CCAGCGCCGTTCCTGCTCCTAAAGCCAGCGCCAGCATCGCCAGCCAGTTGAATCCGCGCGAATATTCGTAGGCACCGCCGCGGAGATAGAGATCGTCGACTACAAGCACACGCCTGCGAATCACAAAATAATCGCAAATCATAATCCCCGCGACCGGGCCGAGAAATGCTGCATACCCACCCAGCCATCCAAAAATGAACGTGCCGTAATCGGAGAGCAGTTTCCATGGCATCAGCGCAATTCCCATAAAGCAGGTGATGATGCCACCTGTCCGAAAATTTATTTTTCTCGGCCACAAGTTGGAAAAATCGTTGGCCGGAGAAACCACGTTGGCGCCGATATTCACGTTCAGCGTAGCCAGCAGAATCGCCAGCAGCGAAATCACAACGGCTACGGGTGAATGGAAGCGGCTCAGCAATTGCACCGGATCCCAGATTGCGGTGCCATAAATGACTACCGTGGCCGAGGTCACCAAAATTCCGATGAGCGAATAGAGCGTCATCGTAGTCGGCAACCCAAGCGCTTGCCCAATCACCTGCTCACGCTGGCTTTTTGCAAAGCGAGTGAAGTCTGGAATATTCAGCGACACCGTCGCCCAGAAGCCGACCGTGCCGTTCAGCGCAGGGATGAGAAATTTCAGAAAATCGGAAAAACTTAGAAATCGCGACGGCGCCGACAGCATGGGACCGAATCCGCCGGCGGCCTTATAAGCCCAGCCCAACAGCAGAAGTCCGACGCCCAGCAATATCGGTGCGCTGATTCCCTGCAGAAATCTTATGTACTCGATACCTTTGAGAATGACGAGCAAGTTGATTAGCCAGAATGCCATGAAACAGATGGCGGTGCCGTGCGCGACTTGTCCCCAACCTGGGGCGAGCGTCGTGATGAGCGTGTTGATGGCTTCGCCGCCGATCCAGGTCTGGATGCCGAACCATCCGCAGGCGACCAGTGCGCGTATGACGGCGGCTACATTTGCTCCTAGCACCCCGAAGGACGCGCGGGCGAGCACTGGAAATGGAATGCCGTAGCGCGCTCCCGGATGCGAGTTCAACAGCATCGGAATCAGGACAATCGTGTTGCCAATGAATACCGTGGCGACGGCTTGTTTCCAATTCATGCCTCCCTGAATGAGACTGGCGGCCAGCATGTAAGTGAGGATGTTGACCGACATCGAAACCCAGAGCGCGGCAAAGTTGTAGGTTCCCCAGGTGCGGCGCTCGGCCGTCGTGGGAGCGAGATCGGCGTTGTAGAGCGGGCTCGATTCGATTTGAGAAGATGGAAGCATTTCAATAACTGAGAACTCTCAATTCTTCGCGGTGATTTGGCCGGTCTGCGTGGTTAGCGCGCCGTACGTTTCCGGACGGCGATCGCGATAAAACTGCCAGACTTTTCTCACTTCCTGAATCATGTCCATATCGAGGTCCGCGACCAGCAACTCATCTTTAGTGCGGCTGGCTTGCGCAACGATCTTTCCCCGCGGATTGCAGAAGTAGCTCTTGCCGTAAAATTCGCCGATGTTCCACGGCTTCTCACGACCCACGCGATTGATGGCGCCCACGAAATATCCGTTGGCGGCGGCGTGGGCAGGCTGTTCGAGTTCCCACAAATATTCGGACAGTCCCGCGACAGTGGCGGATGGATTGAAAACAATTTCTGCGCCGTTTAATCCCAAGCAGCGCGCGCCTTCGGGAAAATGGCGGTCGTAGCAGATATAGACTCCAACGCGCGCGAACTTGGTTTCGAAGACGGGATAGCCCATATCTCCGGGAGTGAAGTAAAACTTCTCCCAGAATCCGGGATGGACGTGAGGAATGTGGTGCTTGCGATATTTGCCCAGATACTTCCCGTCCACGTCGATGACGGCGGCGGTGTTGAAGTACAGGCCTGGCATCTGCTCTTCGTACACGGGGACGACGATCGCCATGCTGTATTTTGCGGCGAGTTTCTGCATGAGTTGTGTGGTGGGTCCATCAGGAACGCGCTCGGTCAGGTCGTACCACTTGATATCTTGCTCGGCGCAGAAATAAGGACCGTAGAAAAGTTCCTGCAGGCAGAGGATCTGCACTTTCTTCTTGGCCGCCTGCTCGATCATCTTGAGGTGTTTGTCGATCATGCCTTGCTTGATCTCCGGCAGCGGTCGATTGGTGGCTAGCGCATTGCTTGCCTGAATGAGTCCACAGCGCACGTTCCGGGACATGGATATTCCTCCAAGAGTAGGCCAATATATCAGACCGTCAGCGCCGAATGCGGGGGAGCTGTATTTCTGGCGCCTCTCAAAAGAGAGAATTGCTACTGCAATACGGCGAACAGGGATTCTTTCCAGCGGCGGTTGTCGATGGTCCAGCAGATTTTGGATTTGTTTTTCTTTTCGAGCAATGGCACCCAAGTAGCGCGATTTCGTTCGTCTCCGGCTACGTTCAGGCGATCGACAACGGTCATGCCTCGCGTCAGATCGCTCTGCGTTTCCACGTCGACGTAGTGTTCGCTCCAATTGGTGCCTATGGTTGGATCGAGCGCGATTGCCATGGCTACAGGATCGGGCATCGAAATGCCGTCTTCTCCGGTTTGAATTTTGTAAGCCTTGCGGGCGTGGCTGTTGCACTCGATGGCAAAACTGGCGAGCGGATTTTCGAAGGCAAGAATGCGGGAGATGTCGGTTTCGTTGAGCACAGCGTCTGCGCGGGAAAGATGCCAACCAACTAATTCGATGGGCAATCCACTGCGTATGACCATGCGGGCAGCCTCGGGATCGACCCAGATGTTGTATTCCGCGGCGGGCGTGACGTTGCCCTCACAGCAGGGCGCACCGCCCATGATCACGCATCGTCCGACTTTGGCGGCAATCTCCGGATTCTTGGCTAGCGCCAGGGCGAGATTGGTGAGGGGGCCCAGCGTGACGATCACGATTCCGGGATTCGCGTGGATGGCGTTGTTGATGGCGTCTGCGGCGTGACCGTTCGCGGCGGCTTGCTTAGGATCGGGGTAGTTGTGATCTCCGAGGCCGTCGCGGCCGTGGAACCAGGTTGCATTTTCGTAGGCGCGGAGAAGTGGTCTATCGGCGCCTTTGTATACGGGCACGCTTGCGCCGCAGAGTTCCGCGATATAAAGAGCGTTGCGAGTGGATTGTGCAACCGGAACGTTGCCGGCGACAGTGGTGATTGCGACCACGCGGACATCGGGTGCTCGCAGCGCCATGATGAGCGCGACCGCGTCATCGGAGGCGGTATCGGTGTCGATCAGGAAGGCGCGGGGCACGCGGCTAGGATAGCAAAACCGTGAGACCACGCTTGCATCAGAACCGTGTGGAACTGAAATATGATCGGCGGGACGGGCCAGAAGCCTGTCCCGCACGAGCGGGCGAACTTAGTGCGTGAAGGTAAAGTTCAGACCGGTTGCCAGCGTGATGTCATTCCGTTCGATTGGCGGCGTAGAGGCCAACGGATGGTTGTCGAAGACATCCGCGAATGTAAATTGCCAGCCGAACCATTTGTTGATCTTGGTGGCCAAGCCGAGGTTCAAAACTCCCCGGATCACGTGCACATTATCGGGTGTAGCGCCGGGGAAGGCGACATTGGTGTCGCTGAAGCTTGGATAGAGCAGGAAACTTTGGTTAAACACGGTGCTTTTCCCAAGTTTGTGCATGAGCGTGTCGCCCACTGTCAGCGCGGCGGTGCTATCGGACTTGTTGTAGAACAGAGTATCGGGAGGAGGTGACGGGTTCGACTGCATTAGACCCGAAAAACTCTCATGGGTGTAGTTGACTCCAGCTAACAAATCAAGAATCGTGTTCGAAGTCTTGATCGCGTGCAGGCCAAGACCGCCGCCGAGAATATAGCGCAAGTCCAGGTTTTGCAGTCCGTTGTTGAAGAAATCGGCGCTTCCGAATCCAAACACACGCGGAGCAAAATCGCGGTCGTAGCGAATTCCACCAGAATTGGAGTTGGCCGTCGTCTGCGTGGGAATTGGTTGCTGGCTGAGTTTGCTCGTCGTGGCATAGACCGAGGTCTCGTAGAGTATCAGCTTGTCGTGGAACCCGGTGCGTACACCATTGAAGCCTATATTCAGGTTCTTAGTTTCGCTGTTACCCGCGGTCAGAGCAAAGCCCAAAATCATGCCGCCATTCCAACCTTCAAGAAGACCAGGGTGCAAACTCTTTTGGTAGGCAGCCTCTTCAGCGGGGCTACGAACCATGGTCACCGAGGACTTCGGCGCCTCGACCGGTCCTGCAGTTTTGGTTGTAACTACGAGGTCATCCCCGCTCGTGGTCACGGGGCCGACTACGGTTTTTCCGCCCAAATTGACATTTAAATCGCCGGTCGAAGTGACCGTCTGGATGGCGTCAAACTTTACGGTTACGTCTCCCTCAAAGTCCGTCTTGATGATGAGTTCCTTGCCATCCGACTTTGTGATCGAGCCGGTCAGCCGGTCGCCGTTTTTCAGGACGACTTGGTCGGCGAGGGCTGGCAGTGCCGATAACAAAAAAAGACCTACCAAAAGTTTCTTATCCATAAAAATCTCCTTAAAAGACTTAAAAATAGAGTGGAAATTCTTGCTTCCAATCTTGGGTGCTACATCCTGGGTCGTAAAAAGGGAATTTCACACGCGGGCGCTACTTCACGACTGCAAGAAACGCTTAGTTTGGATGCAGGAATTATATCGGACCAGCGGGGATTCGGCACGCTGGCAGCCGGGCGGCTGCCGCAGTTTAGGCTTTGTTTTCCGGCTTATTTTCGGGTTTCGCGGCGGCGTCCTTATCGTCTTTCATGCCATTTTTCAGAGCGCGAATGCCTTCGCCCAGGCCCTTGCCTAATTCGGGCAACTTCTTGGGGCCAAATACCAGCAACGCAATGGCGAAGATGATCAGCAGGTGCATGGGTTGAAACAGTCCTTCAAACATAAGCCCTCCAAAAACCGCGCGCTGACCGGAACCAGCGGGGCGGTGTAACCGATGTCTAGCCTAACCAGGGTCCAGTGTAGCCAGGGTCTAGTGTACTCCAAGCGATTCCTGGTGGTCTTCTTGATCGTCCCGTGCTACGGCTTGGCCGTTCGTCGGATTGCCCAATCCTCCAATTACTTCCGTGACCTATCGGCAGCACCGCGGCGGGACTATTTTTGCGACAGGGCGTTTCTCACCCGCAAGACTGCCAAAAACCGCTGGAGGCTTCGTGGAACGGTGTGTCGCGAGATGGTTTGTATTGTTGCTGACGGTGGGATCTTTGCACGCGCAACAGGCACCCATCGCGTCCCTGCCAGACACCGTCTTTCTGTGGCTCGCCGGAGGAATCTCTAGCGCGCGGGCCGAGCGGCTACTCAAAACGCAGAGTGGGTCAGCGGACACTTCCGCGAACCCCTCCTGCCATGCCACCACGCAATGCACGCGCGCCCTGCAAAAAGCGGGGGCAGAAGCGAGCTTGATTCAGAATCTGAGTTGTCAGAGCATGGCGCACCAGGGCATGGTGCATCCAAGCGTCGACCGAAAATCAGCTGGAGACGGCACCCGCTCCTGTACCGGGCCTTTCGCGATGGTTGCAGCGCTCGTGCAGGACAAGAAATTGAACGCAGGGGAAGACAGCATCCGTGGCCTGCTGCAAGGCAGTTCGGAGACCGCAGTCCAAAACAATGCCTTGCTACATTTCGTGCTCGGGACAGTGCTGCGAAGAGAAGACCGCTTCGATGAGGCGGAAGACGAATTCACGGAGTCTTTGCGCCTGATGCCCGGGTTCCCAGAGGCGCATAGCCAGCTTTCCTATCTGTTCTATCGAACCGACGATTCCGAAAATGCGCTTGCCGAAGCCCGGACCGCGCTCAGTATGGACCCCGCCAACGCCGAGGCTTATCGTTATCTGGGACTCGCGCTCTATGCGGGCGGCCACTATGATGCTGCGCTGCACGCCTTCGACGAGTCGCTTCATCGCGAACCGTCTATGTCGCCCGCCAACGCCGATGTGTACTTCGATATGGGCATCACCTATCGCGATCAGGGCGATCTGCGGCGCGCCGCAATTGCTTATCGCCACGCGCTCGGGCTGCGTCCCAGCTTTTGGGAGGCGCATAGCAACCTTGGCGTCGTCCTGCATGATCAGGGGAAGTTCGATGACGCGATCGCGGAATACCGCTCGGCCAAGCGACTGAACCCGCAGGAAGCCAGTGTCCGCAACAATCTGGGCAACACCCTTTGCGACAAGGAAGATTTCGATAACGCCGTTGCGGAGTTCACCGATCTTTATCGACAGAATCCGGAGTGGGAGGGCGGCCACAACTGCATGGCCCGCGCTTATATGTCGAAGCGCGATTATCCCTCTGCCATTCACGAGCTGAAGCTGGCGATTGCCGCCAATCCTGCCGGAGCCGCCGAACATCGCGTCCTGGGGCAGGCTCTGCTTCTTTCCGGAAGAGACGAGGAAGCGGTGAGCGTGCTGCGCGAGGCGATCGCACTCAATCCCGAGTCGGGGCTGGGCCATCACTATCTTGGGACCGCGCTGGTTAATACCCAGCAACTCGCCGAGGCGGAAAAAGAATTTCGCGTAGCCCTGAAGCTGGAGCCCAGCGCTGAGAATCACTTCTCGCTCGCCGCCTGCCTGATGGCTCTCAACCAGTATGAAGACGCGTTAGGAGAGCTGGAAATCGCTTCGCGTATGGATCCCACCCAGAACTTGTATCGGGCTCGCATGCAGGAAGTTGTCCGGCTGATGACCAGCTCAAAGTGACTGGGAAAGTAACCGGCAAAGAGATGGACGATCGGACATTACTGATCGGTGCCCTGGCTATGAACTGAAGTGCGTCGCCAGTTGGCCCCGTCGAAAACTAGAATGGGTGAAGTAAGGCGCGGACGCCGAGCGTCCGCCGGGGCGATTCATGGAAAGCAGCGCTGCCAAGCCAGCCCGGGAACAATTCGTTAATCCTCCTGCCGTATCCACGTCAGAGCAGCGGACGCAGCTGCCGTCGACCATTCCGCGCGGCGTTCTGGCGCCGGAAACGAAAGCCATCGGCTATGGACTGCCCTGTTCGCGATGCCACGCTTACTATCCTGCCGACATGAATTCCTGCCCGATCTGCCAATCGCCGGAACGGGTTTCTCCTACCGAGCCAGTTTTGCATACCATGGTTTCGAGCGCGCCGGCACCGGCAAGCGGGAATGTGATCGACGAAGAACGCGAGCGCTTGCTGAAAGAACTGAAGTCCCAGGCCTTTGCGGCCCACACACAGATCAACGCCGCAGCCACTTTCCGGTGCGTGCTCGAACACCAGCACACTGGGGCAACAGAACCAGCGGCCGTTTGCCATACCTGCTACAGCGATGCGCGCCAGCAGGCTGATCGCATGGAAGCCGCTCTGCACATAGACTCAAAGGAAGCAGCGAAGATTGTGTACGAGGCAGTATGGGCCGATACCTCCGACCCGAACACGACCTATCTGAATGCGGCTAATGCTTTGCTCGCGGAGATGCGGAAACGCGCCGGTATCGGACTGATGCTGGGCACGAACCAGGCGTTGGCAGACTAACTCTCGAAAACCCGATTATTTTCCTCAATTTAGGTGATGACCTCCGCTCGCCGACCCTGGGCGGTCGCGGGGCCAGATTGCAACTTTCCGGTCCTTCTTGTATCTAATTCGTGGAGATACAAATATGACTGAAAAGCTCAGCGACAAGATCACCAAGACCGAAGCCGAGTGGAAGCAGCAGCTTACGCCGGAGCAGTACCAGGTAGCCCGCGGCAGCGGGACCGAGCGCGCCTTCACCGGAAAGTACTGGGACAAGCACGACGATGGTTCCTACCATTGCGTGTGTTGTGGCAACCTGCTGTTTGGGTCGGATACGAAGTTTGATTCAGGTACGGGATGGCCAAGTTTCTTCGCCGCCGCCGACCGCCAGAACATCGCCGAACACACGGACACCGCGTACGGAATGACCCGGACGGAAGCGCGTTGTGCCAAGTGCGATGCGCATCTGGGGCATATATTTCCCGATGGCCCGGGACCGGCGGGTCTGCGCTACTGCATGAACTCCGCATCGCTCGACTTCAAACCGAAACAGTAAAAAGCGGAACGAGAAGTTTCATAAAAACGAAACGATGGAGTAGTGGGCTGGTTGGCCTCGCGCTCCATCGTTTTTGTCTGTATTCAGACTTCCTGAAATGTAATTAAGCGTTGCCTGCGGTCGCGGCCAGAGCCTTGGGCGCTTCCTGTTTGTTCTGATTCTGATTTTTCTGATCTTTCTTTTCCGGGTTGCGGACTTCGACGCCACCCTTGAGGATCGCGCCTTCTTCAACGCTGATGCGATGCGTGATCACATCGCCTGAGAGCAAACCTTCGCTGCGGATATCCAGCCGGTCGGCGCACTCTACGTTGCCCTGCACTTTGCCCATGATCACAACTTCTTTGGCGTTGATGTTCGCCGCGACGTTGCCGTTGCGACCAATGGTGACGCGATTGTCGGGAAAGTTAATGGAGCCTTCGACACGTCCGTCAATGAATAGCGATTCCGCACCCGTCACTTCACCTTTGATCACAAGGGAACGTCCGATGTTGGCCTGGTCCATGGGTGAGGTGGCCGGTTTGACCGGAGTGTAACTATTTGCGGGGGCAGCATTTGGAGAGTACTTCGGTTCCGGAGACTGCAACATGAATGATCCTCACTTTAGAATCCGCAAGCACATTGGGAGTTGACGCTGTGGTTGCGGTTGATAAATTCTTCGACGGCGAAACCAGAATTGCACGAAAGTCCCGGTTACGACAGGTTACTGAAGCCTCTGAACGTTACTTCAGTCAGTCTTGGGTTGTGCCTTGCACAGATTCACGACGGAATTTCCCAACCTTCATCTTTCATTTTTCGATTCGTCCAGTGTTGCAGTTGCTCGAAGAGAGCGGGTTCGACGACGATAAAACGCAGGCCGGCTCGGCCGCCCGCTTCGGCCCATACCAAGCGGCCTTTTGCCTGGATCACGATCTCGCTCTCGGGCAACAGAAAAGACACGTCGAGCAATCCGGCAAACCCGGAGGGATCGCTGACTACATCGATACCCATGCCTCCGGTGCTCAGGTTCACGGCCTGCACTTGCAACTCCGTCCCGTGAGAATTTTTCAAAGTTACGGAGAGATTGACTTTGGCGCGAAAGAATTTCTGCTGGTCTTCGCTGATGACGCCGAGCTTGGCCCCGTCGCTGGCGGGAACGTCGATTTCATACTCACGCAGTTTTCGGCTTAGCGTCCGGCGGGAGATGCCAAGGCGCTCGGCGGCCTGGGCGCGATGTCCTCCGGTTTGCTCGAGCGCGCGGATGATCATCTGCTCTTCCATATTTTCGAGATTGCCCAGCGGAACAGCGCCACTGCCGCGGACTGCGGGTGCGGTTGTGCCGGCGGTCGTTGCGCCATACAGCTCGGCGACAACCTCAGCGCCAGTAATCTGCCGGTCTTCAGCGGCCAGCGCGAGTTTAGCGACCAGGTTTCTGAGTTCGCGAATATTGCCGGGCCAGGGATAAGCTTGCAGCGCAACCAAAGCCTCTCTGCTGAAAGTCTTGTCGTTTGCCTTCAGCGACAAAAAGTGGCGGGCCAAGGCGCCAATATCCTCGGGGCGCTCGCGCAGCGGCGGAACCCGTAGTTGGAACTGGCTCAGGCGGTGGAAAAGATCTTTGCGAAAACGGCCTTCTTTGACCGCCAGCTCGAGATCTTGATTGGTAGCGGCAACCACGCGCACATCGACGGTGATCTTCCGGTTACCTCCCAAGCGGTAATAGGGGGCGCCATCCAGAACGCGTAGTAGTTTCACCTGAATCTGTGGTTGCAACTCGCCGATTTCGTCGAGAAAGATCGTGCTCTTGTCGGCGAGCTCAAATAAACCTGGCTTGGAAGAGTCGGCGCCGCTGAAGGCTCCCTTTTCGTAGCCGAAGAGTTCGCTCTCCACCAGATGTTCAGGGAGGGCGGCGCAGTTGATGTCGACCAATCCCTTGTCATGACGATACGAAGACTCGTGAATGGTTCGCGCGACTAATTCTTTGCCGGTTCCCGTTTCGCCCGTCACCAGCACGGTTTCGGTGTGCCCGGCGACGCGGTCGACCATGCCCATGAACTTGTGCATGAGCGGGCTGGCAATCAGAAATTGCGTGCCATCGATTTGGCGGCGCGCCAGTGCGGGAAGGGCGGCTGGAGTTTCTTTTCGGGCGACTAAGGGCCGCGTGCCTTCGAGTGCCTCTGCCGCTGACTGCTCGATGGAAAAACCAAGAATGCCTGCGGGGGTTCCGTTCGAATCGCATAGCAGACTTACACACAGATGAACCCTGACGTCATTGGCACCGGGGCCAGCATCTGAACGGCAGCTGAATTCGCCCTCGTATCGCCCTGTTTCCAGGACCGAAGCTATCGCTCCGCTGGCAAGAAAATTCTCCGACTCGATGCCGAACAAATCAGCGATGGTTCCGCCGATCAGTGCTCGATCACCGCTGCGATTGCAACTGGTGACGACTCCCTGAAGATCGGCGGTGAAAAACGCATCCTGTACCTGGCCCAGAATGCCGGGCGGCAGCAGGGGCGGCAGCGTCGCCGGCACTTGGGCTCGACACGCCGCGGCCGAAGTTGAGTTGGGCATCTTTGCGGCCACGGATTTCTGCGCAGTCTCTGCCGGCTGAGTTTTGGATGAAATTGGCATTTCTGTATCGTGGGTGAAAAGGGGATTTTCACCGTGCGAGACGATCGTTGGTTCCTGCGAATTCTTTCTATCTGAGGCGGGCTGAATCCTGGAAGCGCGCCCTTCCTGATGCTGCCACAACCGTTATGACTTCGGGTGGTGGTTCCCGGCTGCCGCCCAAACCAAGGTAACGGCTCCAACGTTTGCAGGCTTTGGAGTTCCGACTGCAGGCGCGGTTTCCTCGCGTGCCGTACCCGGCGTTCGGTGGCCGCAGTTACCTGAGTAAGTATCTGATTTCTTTAGCCCTGAAATACTATTTCGTTACACGTGGAGAACTAAATTTCCACCCGGTTGTAAAGCGCTTTGGAATGGCAAAAGGCGGCTGGAGATCGGCCGGCTATGCGGGACGACGTGTGTCGTGCGTCCGGCGCAATGGTTGAACTAACGAACTGTGTGCCAGGTACGAAGTTGCACGCAGAGTTTGTCGAAGTGCGGGTCGACCTATGTCGAGTCGGGCAAAAGTGTTCATCGGAGCAACGGCGGCGCTCGGATTTGGGGCGCTCGCGTATACCCTTTTGCACTGGCAGAGCGTCGACCTCACACGATTTGTCTGCTACCTGCTTGTCGCGGTTCTCGCTTCGAGTCTCAAGATTCAACTACCGGGACTCGACGGCACCATGTCGGTCAATTTTCTTTTCATTTTACTGAGCGTGCTCGAACTGAATCTTCCCGAGACGCTGGTGATCGGTTGCACCGCAACGCTGGCGCAATGCGTGCTGGGCACGCGGCAGAAACTTGTTCCGATCAAGATCGTTTTCAACGTCTTCAGCATGATGGCGAACGCCATCGTTCTGTCCTATTTCGCTTATCACGATTTGCAACGGCTGCTGGGGGCGGGCACGTTGCCGCTGCTGGTCATTACCGCTCTTGTGTTTTTTGTGGCAAACACCGTGCCCGTGGCAGTAATTATTTCGCTGACCGAAGGCAAGTCGGCGCACAAGGTTTGGGCGGAGTGCCACTTCTGGTCGTTCCCCTTCTACATGGTCGGCGCGGCCGTGGTGTTTGCGGTCGGTTTCGTCAGCAAGCAGGTGGGATGGCAAACGTCGTTGCTTGTTCTGCCATTGGTCTATTGGGTCTATCGCTCATATCACCTTTATCTCGCCAAACTCGCGGCGGAAAAGAAACAAGTTGAGATCGAAAAAGGCAACGCCGAAGAAGTTGCGGCACTGCATCTGCGAACCATCGAATCTCTCGCTCTGGCGATCGAGGCCAAGGACCACACTTCACACAAACATCTGCAGCGCGTGCGCGTATTCGCGGTCGAAGTGGCGAAGGAACTGGGTTACAGCGAAAACGAGATTGAAGCTCTGCGCGCGGCGGCTCTGCTTCACGACATCGGCAAGCTTGCGATTCCGGAGCACATTATCAACAAGCCCGGACGCCTGACTCCCGAAGAATTCGAGAAAATGAAGATCCACACGGTTGTGGGGGCTGAAATTCTGCAGCGTGTGGCGTTCCCCTATCCGGTCGCTCCGATCGTGCGTTCACATCACGAGCGCTGGGACGGAGCTGGCTATCCCGACGGGCTGAGAGGCGAGCAGATTCCGAGAGGAGCACGGGTGCTGGCGGCGGTCGACTGCCTGGACGCACTGGCTTCGCATCGCCAATATCGCAACGCCAAGACGCTCGATGTCTCCATGGAAGAGGTTGCGTCGTTGTCAGGTTCGGCTTTCGAACCAAAAGTTATTGATGTTCTGAAGCGGCGATATCGGAAACTAGAAGAACTCGTGCACTCGGATTCGCCGACCGCAGAGGAATTGACGCAGCCGGTATCGGCTGTCGCTCGGGTCGAGTCGGGCATTCACCCGGCCCCTGGATTCGAGGAATCAGTTCCGGCTTCGCTCAGCTCAGCGAACGAGACAGATTTCCTTTCGTCAATCGCTTCCGCACGCCAGGAAGCGCAGACCATGTTCGAACTCAGCCAGGATCTCGGCAACTCGCTCAGCCTTGGCGAAACACTGTCGGTGCTATCCGTGCGACTGCGCAAGATGGTGCCGTACGATTCGATGGCAGTGTTTCTTTTGAAGGAAAACAGGCTGATCCCAGAGCTGGTGAGCGGCGACAATTTTCGCCTGCTCTCTTCGCTGAATATCGGCATCGGCGAAGGCCTGTGCGGCTGGGTCGCGGAGAAACGCAAGCCCATCGTGAATGGCAATCCCGAGGCAGAAACTGGATACGTGAGCGATCCAGCAAAATTCACTACGCTGCGCTCTGCGCTCGCTGTGCCGCTCGAAGGACTCAACGGCGTGGTGGGAGTTCTCGCGATGTATCGGGCTGACCGCGACGCCTTTTCGGCGGATCACCTGCGCGTTCTTCTGGCCGTCAGTTCGAAGATTGCGCTGTCGGTCGAAAATGCTCTCAAGTATCAACAGGCCGAAGACTCAGCGACGACCGATTACCTGACCGGCTTGCCCAATGCGCGTTCCTTGTTCGTCCATCTGTCGCGCGAACTGGCGCGCTGCCGCCGCACCGGCACGTCGCTGGCGGTGATGGTGTGTGATCTCGACAATTTCAAACAGATTAACGATCTCTACGGCCACCTCGAAGGCGACAATCTGCTCAAGGATTTCGCCTGCCATCTGAAAGAGGTCTGCCGGGGCTATGACTATGTGGCCCGCATGGGCGGAGATGAATTTGTTGTGGTTGCTCCCGGACTCAGCCCCGAGGCCTCGAACGAAAAGGCCAGCCGTTTGAATCAACTCGCCATCGAATCGGGAAAGAAAATCGCCGGACGAGAACTGGTTGCGTTGAGCGTGGGAACAGCCTTTTGTCCGGAAGATAGTTTCGACGTCGAGTGCCTGCTGGCTGAGGCCGACCGGCGCATGTACTCCATGAAAAAGCTTCACCACGCTGAACCTGCGCCCAACGGCGATCCGCGGCCTGCCGGCCGGTCGCGTGGCGCCACGGTGAACTAGGGCCTGCATGTTGCCATCGAAAGCGATTGTCTGGCAGAGTCCGCTCGCGAGAGTTGCGCGGCGTTTTGCGGCAATTGCTGCGCTCGTGCTGCTCGGCGGATTGTTATCGGCCACCATGGTTCGTCTGGCCCCAGGGTTCGACGCCGACGAGCGCGAACTCGATCCCTCACTCAGTGCCGAGAGCGTGCAAACCCTACGGCAGGCGCGCGCCGGTGAACACAACGTTGTCGGCTTCTATATCGCCTACCTCCGCGGTGCGATGCACGGCGATCTCGGCACCTCTCACGCTCTGGGCCAACCGGTGCTGAGTCTTTTGCGAGAGCGCTGGCCCGTCACCCTGCGGGTCGCCGGACTTGGACTAATGCTGGCGTGGCTGATGGCCGCGACTCTTGCCCTTCCCGCCTGCCTTTGGCAGCGACAAGCTTATGAACTTTTCGGGATCACGGTCAGCGGAGCGTTCCTCTGCATTCCGGCGGCGGTGCTCGCTCTGCTTTCCGTGATTCTCGAAGCGCCTGGATATCTCGCTATTGCTCTCATCGTTTTTCCGAAGATTTATCGTTATTCGCGCAATCTGCTCGCCAAGGCTTACTCGCTCCCGCACGTTGTCGCGGCTCGCTCTCGAGGACTCGGCGAAGTACGCATTCTCGCGTGGCATGTGCTGCCGTTGGCGGGTCCCCAGATGATCGCTTTGGCCGGCATCACGGTAAGTATCGCTTTGGGAGCAACCATTCCAGTTGAAGCTCTATGCGGATTGCCTGGTATCGGTCAACTTGCCTGGCAGGCAGCGCTTTCCCGCGACCTTCCCTTGCTAGTGAACCTCACCGTGCTGGTTACGCTTGTAACCTTGCTGGCCAACTCTGGGGCCGATGTAATGATTCACATGCTGAGGCCTCGTGAAGCCTAAAGAGAGCCCGAGGGCTGCATGAATGCCGCTCGTAAGCTAGCGTTTGCCGTCGTGCTCATCGTGTGCGCCTTGTCGCTGGCGGCGAATTGGCTGGCGCCGGCCGGATACTCCAAACAGTTTCGCGACGCGCCCAGCGCACCTCCTTCGCATGAACACTTGCTTGGAACCGACGAAGTCGGGCGCGATCGCTTTGCCCGTGTTCTTTATGGCACGCGTATCTCTCTACTACTGGCTCCCGCGGCTGCCTTGGTCTCGACAGTACTCGCAGCGTTGGTCGGGGGACTTGCAGGATATCTCGGTGGCTTCTGGCTGCGTTTATCCCGCGGCTTCACTGATCTTTTTCTGTCTTTGCCGTGGCTGTTTTTGTTGATCACGGTGCGCGCTCTGATGCCGCTGAACGTTTCGCCGATCGTGTCAGTCTTGATCACATTTCTCATCCTCGGACTGTTGGGCTGGGCCGCCTCGGCGCGCGTGCTGTCGACCAGCGCCGATGCTTTACGCAATTCCGATTTCGTTTTGCAGGCTCGTGCTTCTGGATTGCATGGGCCGCGGCTCTTCTTGATCCATGTCGTGCCCAATCTGAAGCCAGTTCTCTACGCGCAATTCTGGATTTCGATTCCGGTTTTTATTCTGGCCGAGGCGAATCTTGGCATCCTCGGATTGGGCGTGGCTGAACCACTGCCTTCCTGGGGAAGTCTTCTGCGCGAACTAGAAGGCCTGATTTCGTTCCGCGAAGAACCGTGGCGGCTCGTGCCCTTGCTACTACTTGTCGTTGTGATGACGTCGTTCCAACTGCTGCTATCGAACGAGGAAGTGACCGCGTGAAAATGTTCAGCACTGACCGGCGCGTATTCTTGCGATTTCTTTCTTGCGCGACTCGCTGCTTCGCGCTCTTCTTTCTTGCTCTGGCACCTGGCTCTGCCTTAGCGCAAGGCGGCGAATTGCGCTTCTGTCTGCGCTCTGAGCCGAAGACCTTTGACCCGCTTCTGGTCGATGACGATGCTTCCCTTTCGATCCGCTACCTGACCGGCGGCGTGCTGGTCCGCGCTAATCGCAAGACTCAAGACCTCGAGCCCGAACTGGCGGAATTATGGAAGGTGTCGAAAGACGGGAAACAAATCACGTTCAAACTCCGCACCGGCGTCACGTTCTCCGATGGCAGCCCATTTTCTTCTGAGGACGTTGCCTACACGATGCGGCGGTTAATGGATCCCGCGCTGCACTCTTCGACCGGTGATGCATTTCGATCCGGCAGCGGCACCGTCAGCACTAAGATTCTTGCGCCAGATCAAATCGCCATTATTTTCCCGGCACCGATCGCGGGCCTCGAGCGGCTGTTTGATCAGGTCGCGATCGTGTCCGCGCATTCACCGAAAAGGGAAGCGGCGGTGCTCGGGCCGTTCATGGTCGCGGACTACAAGGCGGGATCGAGTTTGCTTTTACGCCGCAATCCCAACTACTGGAAAAAAGATTCTCAGGGACGGCATCTGCCTTATCTCGATTCCATTCGGCTCGACATTCAATCGAATCGCGATGTTGAGATGCTGCGCTTCAAGCGTGGCGAGCTGGACCTGATCAATGTTATCGACAGCGATTACTTCGACCGGCTGGCGTCGAGTTCGCCGGGGCTCGCCCACGATGCGGGAGCATCGCTCGACTCCGATTTCATGTGGTTCAATCAGGTCGCGAACGCTCCGATTCCGGAGTACAAGCGCGCCTGGTTCCGCTCCGCCAATTTTCGGCGGGCTATTTCGCAGGCTATTAACCGCGACGATCTAGCCCGTGTAGTCTTCAATGGCCATGCCCAACCGGCTGTTGGCCCGGTCTCGCCAGCTAATAAGTTCTGGTTCAACAGCAAACTCAAGCCGGAACAGTACCGCGCCGACGAAGCGTTGAAGCATCTGCGGGCCGATGGATTCCATCAGCAAAATGGCGTGTTAATCGATAAAGGTGGCAACCCGGTCGAGTTCTCGATCGTGACGAACGCTGGCGGCAAACCGCGCGAGCGCATGGCGGTAATGATTCAGGAGGATCTCGGCAAGCTCGGCATGAAGGTCAATATCGTGACCCTCGACTTTCCTTCGCTGATTGAACGCATTTCGCAGAAATTTAATTACGAGGCTGCAATTCTGGGCTTCCGCAATGTGGACCTTGATCCCAATGGACAAATGAATATCTGGCTCAGCTCGGCCGAAGACCATGCATGGAATCCAAAACAGAAATCTCCGGAAACCGCATGGGAAGCTGAGATTGACCGCCTGATGCGGGCGCAAGCGTCGAACACTGATCCCAAGAAACGCAAAGAAAGCTTTGACCGCGTGCAGGAAATTGTTGCCGAGCAGGCGCCAATTATTTATCTCGTAAATCAGAACGCGCTGTCGGCCGTCTCCTCTGCGGTTGCGGGAGCTAATCCGGTGATTCTTTCTCCACAGACGTTCTGGAATGCGGAACGCCTGACTTTGAACAACACGATGCGAGCGAGCCGATAAGCGAGAAGCAAATCGACAATGACGAACACCCCTACTCCCGTTAGCACGCCGACCCTGCTCTCTGCTCAGCTTACTGTCCGCTACCCTGGCAAATCCCCGGTGCTGCGTGGCATTTCGCTCGATATAGCCCGGGGCGAAGTCGTCGGATTAGTCGGCCAGAGCGGATCCGGGAAAAGTACGCTGGCAATGGCCATCTTGGGATTGCTTGGCCGCCAGCGCGCCACGATCGAAGGAAGCATTTTTTTTCAAGGCATCGATCTGCTTACCCTGCGAGAACGTGAATTGCGCAACCTCCGCGGACGGTCGCTGAGTCTGGTGCTGCAGAGTCCACTGGCCTCGCTGAATCCAGCGCTCGAACTCCGCACGCAATTGAGGGAAGCATGGCGCGCACACGCCGACAAGAAAGCTTCGAACGAAGATTGCGACGACGCGATCCAATTCGCCCTGAAAAGCGTTAGCCTGCCGAGCGCGAAGCAAGACTCAGAATTCTTGCGTAAGCGCGCCGCGCACCTCAGCGTCGGGCAAGCACAACGCGTGCTGATCGCGATGGCGATTCTGCATCGTCCGGCGTTACTGATTGCCGATGAAGCAACCAGCGCTCTCGATGTGATTACGCAGTCCGAAATTTTGGAATTGTTTGCGCGTTTGAATCGCGAAATTGGAATGTCGATTCTCTACATCTCCCACGATCTGCCGTCGGTCGCTGGAATCTGCCAGCGGATCGCGATCCTGCACGAAGGCCAGATTGTGGAGTCCGGACCGACCCGGCAAATTTTTACTGCACCGGTCCATCCTTATACTCGACGGCTCATGGCCGCGTTGCCGCAACTGCCTGCGCGGCCTGAGGACTTGTTGGCCAAAGCTTACGTCGCTGCGCAAAGCTGAGGGCTCACCACAGCGCTACTTGTCCAGATAATACTGCACGGTAGTGACCACTCGAACTGTCTTCAACAGCGCGTTGTCGGCAGAACCACCGTCACCGCCTTCACCGGTGCTGCTGGCCTGATCGGCGGGCAGAATGGAAAAAATTCCCTGATTGGCCTGGCGAATGGAGCCAACTTTGCTGCCGGAATCGGCTGCAAAGCGATCGGCGGCGGCGCGGGCATTGCGCGTGGCTTCGGTGATCATGTCGGGTTTTATGGCATTCAGCCCGTTGAATTTGTAGGTCAAGCCCTGATTCGGCGTCCCGGGATTGGCGCTCAGCACGACTCCTTTTTGCAGGAGCAGCATGGTTTTCTGCGCGGCGGCGGCAACCTGGTCGACCCTTGAAGACCGCACGGTGATTGAGTTCTCCACGATGTAACGCTTGGCGGCACGTTCACCACCGTATTCGTTGGCCTGCGTATCCACTACCCGAAGCACGCCAAATTCGATTTCGCTCGGCTGAATTCCCTGCTGATTCAGAAATTGCAGAATGGCCTGCTTATCGGTTTCGGTCTTGGCGTAAACGGAAGTGAGGTCGTCGCCGGCTTCTTTCGACGTAATTTGCCAGATGGCGAGATCGGATTTTACGTTGCGCTCGACCAGGCCCTTGACGGTTACATAGCGATCTCCAAGACGCGTGGCTTTGATCTGGGAGCCGAGCACCCATCCACCAATGATGAGGCCGAGAGCTAGAAAGACTGCGGGCAACGTGCGGCTGGGCGGAGGGTAGTCCATAGGATTTATGCCTTGATCAGGTGCTCAGATGCTTCCGGAAGTTTGGCCTCGTGCCATGCGTCGAACCCACCGGCTAGGTTGAGCACGTTGCGGTGGCCAGCACGCTCGAGCAGACTGCAAGCGATCATGCTGCGGTACCCGCTTTTGCAATGGACGGCGACTGTACGATCACCCTTTTCGATCGCAGGAAGCGCTTGTGCAAATGCGTCGAGCGGGCGGCACTCCACCTCAGGGATATGACCCGCTTGCCACTCGCCTTCGCGACGCACATCCAAAATATCCGTTGGGCGCAGGCTTCCCGCATGCAGCTTCTGATTCAGTTCTTGGGGAGAAACTTGCATGGTCCTCGCTACTGGCAGTCCGGCTTTTTGCCATGCCGCCATTCCATCCCTAAGATAGCCGCGAACATCTTCGATGCCGACGCGCGCCAGACGCAACCGCGCTTCCTCGATCTGGTCGTCCGTCGCGCCGATCAGCACCGGCTTCGAATGGATACCAAGAATACCGCCCGCCCACGACGCGAATTGGCCCGGAGAGCGCGATATTGATGGATCCGGGAACGTGTCCAGCTGCGAATTCGTCGCCGGGGCGGACGTCGAGCAAGTTGGCATTCTGCCGCGAAAGCGCCTGCACTTCGACCGGCGAGAGGGCCGGCAGCGGCGGTAATTCCGTCAGTGTTGTTGCACCGGAGCGGTTGATCTCGGCATCTTCGAGAAAATATTCGGGACGGGCGGGGAGATTCGTCGTCAGCTGCGCGATGAATTCTTCGCGGCTCGGAATCTGCAGCGCATAGTTGGTCAGGCGCTCGGTGCCGATCGTGGAGGAACGCTCGGCGCGCATGGCCCGTCCGCAGAGCGAGCCTGCGCCGTGTGCCGGATACACTTTGACCGAATCCGGGAGTGCCAGCAATTTTTGATGGAGGCTGTCGTAGAGCAGGCCCGCGAGTTGCTGCGGAGTGTGGGATTTCGCGAGATCGGGACGGCCAACGTCGCCAATAAACAGGGTATCGCCGGTCAGGACGGCGCAGGGCTCAGCGGACTCTGTCTCGCCCGTCTCGTGTTCATCGGTGAGTACGAGGCAAATGCTCTCGGGCGTGTGCCCTGGCGTCTCCAGTGCGCGAACCCGCACGGCACCGACCTTTACTTCCAAGCCGTCCGTCAATGGGACGTGCGCGAATCCGGCAGCCGCCTGAGCTCCTATATAAATTGTTGCGCCGGTGCGGGCGGCCAATTCTTTGTGCCCGGAAACGAAGTCGGCGTGCAGGTGGGTTTCAAAAATGTGACGGATTTTGAGATTCTGTTCATCAGCCGCCTTCAAATAAATATCCACGTCGCGTTGCGGATCAACCACGGCGGCCTCGCCCTCGGACCCGATCATGTACGAGGCGTGGGCTAAACAGGTTAGATAGAACTGTTCAAAATACATTCCCGACTCCGGCGTGATTGCGAAACTACCGCTACAGAGATTATCACTGACAGCCATGAACCGGCGCACCAAGCAAAATCGGTGGAAATTCGTGCAATAGAGGGCGGCCTACCATGAAAAAAATAGCTTGGGCAGATTCGGCAAGCAGTTGACCATCCGACGCTTAAGGGCGATACCCTTTGCGTACTCCTTTTGTAACTTGGACTTGCACCGGGTAAAGGCCTACAGTCAGTGAGATCGGTTTTTGCAATTTTCGGCCCCCGGCGTGCATCGAACCAATTGGAGCTTCCGTGTTGGCGGGTGGTCCGAATAATATTGGCGAACCCGGCGGCAAAATTTGGAGTACCGAATTAAGGTCATGACAAAACGCCACAAATTCGGGTCGGCTCCGGGGGGATTTTCCCTCCTATTCTTCTTCTCTCGCAGTGGCCTGCCCTTTTGTTTTGATCGTTGGCGCGAACGCCCAAACCAGTCCTTACGTTCTGGCCGCGTCTGCGAGTGCCCCCGACGCCAGCGAAGCGGGTGCCGCGAACGATGCGACCGACGAAACCGTTCTCACCATCAAAAAGCGCGTCGATGAAGTGAACGTCCTTTTTATCGCGACCGATCGCCATGGCAAGTTCGTCCGCAATTTGAACCAGGGCGATTTTTCGATTTTTGACGATCACAAGCCCGTGCAGTCCATCCTTAACTTCCGCCGTGAGACCGACTTGCCGATCGAGTTGGGACTACTGGTAGACGTCAGCGGCTCGGTGCAAGGGCGCTTTGGGTTTGAAAAAGAGGCAGCTACCGGATTTTTGCAGCACATGATCCGTCCGGGATTTGATCGCGCCTTTGTGGTTGGATTCAACAGAGAGAGTCGGCTGACGCAGGACTTCACCGATCAGGTGCCGTTGTTAGCGGCTGGCGTGCAACACCTGAGTAATGGCGGCGGCACGGCGCTCTACGATGCAATTTACAAGGCATGCAAGGACAAATTACTGCGCGAACATTCCGATCATCCCATCCGCAAGGCGATCGTCATCCTCAGCGATGGAGAAGATAATCAGAGCGACTACACGCGCGCCCAGGCCATCGAGATGGCACAGCGCGCGGAAGTTCTGATCTATGCGATCTCCACCGACGACAGCGGATTGATTCTGCGAGGTGACAAGGTCCTCGAAGACTTGGCCTCGGCGACCGGTGGACGCGCATTTTTTCCCTACAAGATGAAAGACATCACGCGCTCGTTTGCGGCGATTGAAGACGAGCTGCGCAGCCAATACGCGGTCTCGTACAAGCCCTCGGATTTTGACGCCGACGGACGCTATCGCTCGATCGAGATCACCGCTCTGAAAAAAGACCTGCAAGTGCGCGCGCGCCGCGGCTATTACGCTCCACGCCAGTAGCGGATCCCAAGACTGCTTACCGCGGAACTGCTTCTTCCAACTTACATTCCGCAGGCAACTTATCTGATCTAAGTCCCATGAACACAGGTGCGCGGAGCTTCGTCCCGCCTTCCTCATTTTCGTGTGTCCATTCCGAGAACTTGATTTCGGCGACCATCTCCGGACGTATGAACTGAAACTTGCGCAAACCGCCCATCTCGCCGTAAAACGGATTTTGTTTCGTTTTCAGCGGCTGCATGATGCCGAACAGTTCTTTGAGTGCGGCGTGATCAAAACCAGTACCAACCTGGCCAACGTGAATCAGCCGTTTCTGCCGATCGTACAAGCCGAGCACCAGCGCTCCGAAATATTCACGGCTGCCTTCGGGATCGGTGTAACCTCCGATGACACAGTCTTGCGTTTGCGTGATTTTGATCTTTAGCCAATCGGACGACCGCTTCTCTTCATAGCGGCTGGTCCGCTTCTTGGCGACGATGCCTTCGAGTCCGCGCTGCTTGGCCGCTTCGAAAAGAGCGACCCCTTTCTCGGCATAGTGGTCGGAGAAATGGATGACTTCGCTCTCACCCGCCGCAAGGCTATCCGTGACGATTCGATCCCGCAGCAACTGTTTTCGTTGTTCGAGCGGAACGCGGCGCAAATCGAAGCCATCGAGATAAAGCAGATCGAAAGCGTAGTAAACCACAGGCACGCCTTCTCGCCGTGGCAGGCGTTGCTTGCCCGCCTTAAATCCGGTGCGCTGCTGCATCAGGCTGAACGACGGCCGGCCTTCGTCATCGAGTGCGACGATCTCTCCATCAAGAATGGCGCGCTCGGCTTTCACAAATTTCGCCAGGCCTCCGAGTTCAGAAAACTGCGCCGTCAGATCGTTTTGGGTGCGTGACACGACCCGCACTTCGCCATCGTCAATGAAGGCGACGGCGCGGTAACCGTCCCATTTAATTTCGAATAGCCAGTCTGGATTATCGAAAGCCATTTCCGTCGAAATCGCCAGCATGGGATGAATGACCGTGGGCATGGGCCTTTGTTCGACGCCGGGAAGAGCTTTGACCCCAGAGGACGCCGATTTCGCCGAAGACTTCTTGCTCGATTCAACCGAATCGGCCTTCGCGCCACGCCCAAACTTCTCTGCGCCTATCCCGTTCGCAACCTGTTCAGAGGCTTTTTTTTTACCCGTCTTTTTCTCCGCGTCCCCGTTGTTCTCCGCGGTCAAAGCCTTTCGCTTTTTATCGGCCCTGGCAATCGCATCGGCCAGCCATGCTGCCTTTACTTTGCCACGCGTCGCCGGAGGACTTGTCGTCCATTCGGCCGAACCTGCGTCGCCCGTGATCTGCTTCATGGTGCGATCGGTCAAGACGGAGGTTTCAAATTTGTCGATGTCAAATTTTGGAACGACATCGTCATCTTTTTTCTTGATCAGCAGCCATTCGTTCCCCTTGCTGCCGGGGCGCCGGGCCTTGATGTGGACTAATGCGAAGTCGCCGTTCAGGCGCTTCCCTTTCAGGCGAAACTTCAGATCGCCTTTCGCCAGCATCGCGACAGCTTCTTTTTCGGTGGTGGGAACGTACTCGTCGTTGACCACGACGGGTGACAGCGGCTGCCACGTGCCTTCGTCCCAAACCATGACCGTGCCGCCGCCGTAATTTCCTTCGGGGATGGTGCCTTCAAAATCAAAGTAGGAGACAGGATGATCCTCGACCTGCATGGCGAGACGCTTGTCGCCGGGATCGAGCGACGGGCCTTTGGGGACGGCCCACGACTTGAGCACGCCTTCCATCTCCAGCCGAAAGTCGTAGTGGAGGCGCGTGGCAGCGTGACGCTGCACGACAAAGCGATGCCGCGACTTTGTTTCGAGTTTCGGTGGAGGCTCGGGCGTTTCTTCGAACCGACGTTTCCGTTTGTACTCGTCGAGCGACATGCGGGCTATTGTAATTCCCTGGGACATTTGTGTGGTGACGGGGCTCTGGCCCGTAACGGCGGGGCAGAGCCCCGCCACCACACGAGACTCAAGCCTTATACTGTTGCCGCTTCTTTGGGAGTTTCACATGAATCGACTGCTGCTGAAGCGAAATCTTTGTGCGCATCTTATCTTGATTGTTGCTTCGCTTTCGCGCGCGCAGACTGCGGCGCCGGTCGCGCCCGCGCTGAGGCCGAAAGTTGACGCCATCGTCCGCCAGGCACTGGCCAGCACCGGCGTTCCCAGCGCTTCGATCGCCATTGTTCAAGATGGCGCCATCACTTATTTGCAGGCTTATGGCGACGCCCGCTTCGAGCCGCACACCACAGCACTGCCCTCGATGCGCTACAGTATCGGCTCGATTAGCAAGCAATTTACGGCTGCTTCCGTCCTGCTGCTGGCGGAGCAGGGCAAGCTTTCACTCGATGATCCAGTTTCGCACTTCGTCCCGAATCTCACCCGAGGCAACGAAGTTACGATTCGCCAGCTGCTTTCGCACACTTCCGGCTATCAGGATTACTGGCCGCAGGATTATGTTCCACCATTCATGCTGCAGCCCGTAACCGCCGACAAAATTCTCGACCTGTGGGCAAGGAAGCCGCTTGATTTTGATCCAGGAACGCAGTGGCAATACAGCAACACGAATTATGTGATCGCCGGACTGATTGTTGAGAAGGCAAGCGGCGAACCTCTGCTGCAATTTCTCAGCGAACACATTTTCGCGCCGCTGGGCATGAAAAGCGTGATGAACATTGATCAGAACCGGCTCACCGAAACGGATGCGACCGGGTATCTGCGTTATGCGATCGGTCCGCCGCGACTGGCTCCGAAAGAAGGCAAAGGCTGGCTCTTCGCTGCGGGCGAACTCGCCATGCCGGCAGAGGATCTGGCGAAATGGGACATCAGCATGATCAACCAGACTGTTCTGCAACCGGCTTCTTACGCGCAAATGGAAAGAGAAGTGGTGCTCAAGAACGGCCTGGGTACACGTTATGGATTGGGCGTAGATGTGCGACAGGAATCGGGACAGCGCGCCATTGAGCATGGCGGCGAAGTGTCTGGCTTCACTTCCGACAACCTCGTCTTCCCCGATGCGCGCATGGCTGTGGTCGTGCTCGTGAACGAGGACTCCGTGAGCGCACCGGAAGACATTGCCCACAGCATCGCAACTCTGCTATTTCGCGAATCCGATGCCGGTAAACAAGAGGACCAGTCTCGCGAAGTATTCGCTGCGCTGCAACAGGGCAAGATCAATCGCTCGTTGTTCACTGACAATGGCAACAGCTATTTCACGGAACAAGCGCTGCAGGATTTTGCCAGCAGTCTTGGCCCGCTTGGTGCACCCACGGCGTTTACGCAGACCTACAAACAGGATCGCGGTGGCATGAAATTCCGCCAGTTCGATGTGCAGTTCCCTCAAAAGACGGTGGAGGTTTGGGAACGGATCATGCCTGACGGCAAGATCGAGCAATATCAGGTAGCGGCGAAGTAGGATGCATCACCGTCATGAAGCGTGAATATCCCGAGAGTCCGTTGGTTGGCGTGGGCGCAGTCGTCGTCGACGGCAACAACGTTGATGGCAACAAGAACGAAAAGCGCGTTCTGCTGATTCGTCGCGGAACCGCGCCCCTGCTGGGTGAATGGTCTTTGCCCGGCGGCGTGCTTGAATGCGGGGAATCTCTTCGCGAGGCAGTGGCTCGGGAGGTACGCGAGGAAACCGGGTTGGTGGTCGAAACGGCTGAGATGCTGGGAGTCTATGAGCGCGTGATTCCGGGCGATGCAGGGCGGGTTCGATATCACTTTGTGTTGATTGATTTTCTCTGTCGTCCGGTGGGCGGCGAGTTGCTCGCCGGAACCGATGCGGCGGATGCTCGGTGGTTTGCCCGCGAAGAACTGCCCGCGCTCAAGCTGGCTTATGATGCCAACGACGTGGTGATTAAGGGGTTGGATCGAGCGTAAGTATATCCAGAGGTTTGCGGCACCGCGGTCACCAAACAACGATAGCAATCGCGATCGGTAATGTGAGCCACCGCCCAAGCGCAATCCACATACTGGTAAATCGACTGTAGACGGCGCAGCGACACTTCCGCTCCGGCGTGCGTGCGATGTTCCGCGTGAGCCGCCTCCCCGGCACGCCAAAGTTAGAGCGTGCCGGGGTGCACCGCAGCGAGTCTTCCAGGAGTGTTTCTCAGCTCGCTGATCACAGAACGTACGATTTCTCATTCCTTGCGTCTAAATAATTGCTAGCATCATCTGGCACCTTCCCATGAATCTGGGACATGCCCAAAGGTACATTGCCCAAAACCAATCAATCCGGCCGAGGACAGAGAGCGGACATCGCAGATGCCGCGCTGGCTGCGACTCTTTACGAGCGTAGCGGAGCGACGGTGTATGGGCTGAACGCGGAACACTTCGCCGGGATCCTGGATGAAATTCAGCGCAAGCATTTTTCGGCAAACTCCATTTCGAATGCTTCGCCACAGCAGAAGGCCGATTTTTGCGCTGCTTTGCGACTGGAAGAACTGGCGCTGGCGCGCGCCTGCGCCGCGGGTCACGAGCGTGCGTGGCAGGACTTCATCAGCCGCTATCGACAGAAACTCCATGGCATGGCGTTGCACATTACACGCGACGGCGCGCACGCCGCGGAATTGGCCGATTCTCTGTTTGCCGATTTGTATGGCGTAAACGCACGCGATGGCTTGCGCAATTCCAAGCTTGTTTTTTATACCGGCCGCGGTTCACTTGAAGGCTGGTTGCGCACCGTGATGGCGCAGGAGTTCATCAATCGCTATCGCAAACAGAAACGCACGGTCAGCCTGGAAGAGCAGACGGAGGAGGGAGTGCAATTTGCTGCGCCCAAATCCGACCCTATGGCCGGTTCGGATCGCGGTTCGGAACAACAACGTCTCCTGGAATCGGCCACAGACGAGGCTCTAGCGGAGCTTTCCGCCGAAGATCGTTTCACCCTGGCTTCTTATTATTTGGATGGGCGGACGCTGGCTGAGATTGCGCGGATGCTGGGAATACACGAGTCGAGCGTCAGCCGGCGACTCGACCGGCTGTCGGTAACCCTCAGAAAGCGCATTCTCGCCGGTTTGCGGTCGCAGGGGTTGAGCCACGCCCAGGCTTCCGAGGCTTTGGAAGTCGACGTGCGTGATTTGCAGCTTAATTTGCGGTCGCGTTTGATGCAAGATTCTGAGATAAGAGCGTTCCCTGCTAGAAGAAAATTTCCGGCTCACGATGCTAGCGATGGAACCGGGTGAAACCGGGTGATAGCACGAATGAAACAGCAAACGCATGAGTAGCACTGGTTAGATCGCGTTTCGAAAATATGGTTGACGTACCACAAATCGTATATGACCGATTGAGGCTGGCTTCGCGGGAGCGGAGCCCGTCGAGGCAGGGGCATCCCGATGCGGGTCTCCTCGCAGCTTTTTCCGAGCAGGCGCTAACGGTTGCCGAGCGCGATGGCATACTCGCGCATCTCGCGCTGTGCGCCGACTGTCGTGAGGTGGTCGCTCTGGCATTGCCCGAGGCGCCGGTTGGGGCCGCGCCGGTTTCGATCGAGATCGAAAATGTTGGGACCTGGGTCTCACAGTCAGAGTTGCCCGCGTCACACAAGCTTAGATTCGCATGGCCCAGTCTGCGCTGGGCCGCGCTGGCAGGGGGAGTTGCTGTGGTTGCAGGGGTTTTTCTGACTCATCCGGCGAATCAAAAACCGTCAACGACTGCGCAGACCGTCGCGCCGCAAACCGTTCCAGCCCCGACTATGACGGTCCCAATGGTCGAGTCGAAAGTTTCCGCGAGAGCTTCGAATAAGAAAGGGAGAGCGGTGGCGGGAAAGGTAGCGACGGCGCCTTTGCCTGAAGATCAGGCGTTTCTCGTCGCAGGAAAAGCAAGCCAGAACACATCTGAGAATGTCGAGGATTCGCCCAAGTCGGCTTCGGGCAATGTGTCGGAGCCCTCTGCCGCAGGCGCACAAATGGCGCGTAACATCCCTGCGTCAAACCCTGCCGACGGCGGCGATGCTCGGGCCATCGAGAGAGCAAAGCCCGCGACGCCGGAGCAGGAAACGCAGGCAATCGAGAAGCAGAGCGGCGCAGCGGTGTCCGAAGAGATGCCACTCGATGGCAGAAGCTCTACGGCGCCGCAAAATGTAGTTCCGTCTGCCAACCGGCGTGCCTCAGCGATGAGTCCGAAAATCACCTGGGAGATTGCTGGCGGAGTGCTTCAGCGCTCGGAGGACAACGGTCAAACCTGGCAGAGTGTCGCGTTGCGTAGCGATCATCCTCTGCTGTGCTTCGCGGTTCAGGGCACAGAAATTTGGACGGGCGGCGTGGCTGGATCCCTCTTCCACTCCGCTGATCGCGGAATCACCTGGGCGCAGGTTCACCCGTTGATCGACGTGCAGGAACTGGACTCGGACATCACACACATTGATTTCCGAAGTGCCAACGGCTCGGGTGTGAGCAGCTCACAGATTGTGATTTCCACGAGCAAAGAGTCTACGAATAATCGTGAGACGTGGAGCAGTGTGGACGGCGGCAAGACCTGGGGCAAGAAGTGATCTGTGATCTGGGTGTTTGCGCTCCATCGCGACGCGAAAGGAACGAGAGCGAACAAAAGCGACTGTCAGCCGGTAATCGAGGGTAGCGGAATGCTTTTTGACGGAGTTTCTGCATTATTTTCAGCTAGATAGGCCAGAGAATGCTAATTGGCTCCGCGTTACTTTGGCGCATGTCCCTCGGTACTCATTTGCGAGCTCGCCATTACGTAAGTGATATTTACAGCCGGGCCAAACGGACATAGGATGAGCGAGTAGTTTGGCAGTTCTGGGGGAGGGCTGCCGGAGACACCCTGAGCCTGATCGCTCAGGGCGTTTTTTTTTTGCACCTAAAATGCTTTGGCCGCGTCTTACTCCTTTTCCCGGCTGAGTTTACGTCGGTCCAATCTCTGCAAGTTTTCGGCTTCCGCACCAAGAACCCGCGACATTACCTACGATCCGGAGGCGGTTGCGGCCACTCTCCGCACCGATACGCGGCGCACAACTTCGGACGCTATCCGTTCCAGTGGATAAACGCGATCGGCCAAGTTGGCGGCCACTACGCTGCCAGGCATCCCCCAAACCACGGAAGACGCTTCATCCTGGGCGATGACCCACCCGCCCGCCCGCCGTATCTCGCCTGATCCACGCGTGCCGTCGGCACCCATGCCGGTAAGTACCACGGCAAGAACATTCGCTTCATATGCCCGAGCCACCGAGCGGAACAAAACGTCCACTGCGGGACGGCAGGAATTTTCCTGGGGATCGCGGTTGAGGCCGAGTACGAAGTCCGTTCCCTGGCGCATCACGGTCATATGGAAATCCCCCGGCGCGATCCAGACTTGCCCTCGCTGCAGTTTCAGCCCTTGTTTGCCTTCCCCGACCTCGAGCTGGGCAACGGTATTGAGCCGTTCGGCGAGCAGGCGGGTAAAGAGCGGAGGCATGTGCTGCACAATCACGATCGGCACCGGAAAATCCGAAGGAAGTTGGGCGATCACAGAGGTCAGGGCATTCGGTCCGCCAGTCGAGGTGCCAATGGCAAGGATGTCGACGCGCGCCTGGGGGCGGACGGAAACCTGGGTCCTGAAGGTCGACGTCGTCGACGCGGGCAGCGCCGGAGGTCGCTGGGGCGGGTTCGACCGGCACAGCGATTTAATCTTGTGTAGCAATTCCTCCCGCACCCGCGCGCGCGAGGCTTCCGCCGTCTCGCGGTGGGAGGGCTTGGTAACGTAGTCACTCGCGCCACGAGACAAGGCATCAAGGGTCGAGGCAGCACCGCGTTCGGTAAGGGAACTGAACATAATCACGGGTAATTTCGGATAGAGCCTGCGAATCTCAACCAGCGTCTGCAATCCGTCCATGCCTGGCATTTCAATATCCAGCGTAACCAGATCCGGCTTGACCTCGGGAATCCGCAGCAAGCCCTGCTGGCCGTCGCCTGCCGTTCCAGCCACGACGATTTCGGGATCGGAGCCAAGCAGGTTGCTGACTACGCTGCGGATGACCGCGGAATCATCAACAATCAAGACACGAATGGGTGGCATGTTCCCTGTGCCGGATCGACTCGCGCTCGATCCGTGAATTTCGTCTCAGCGGGCACCCGCAGCCTTCCGGGATTCCTTCATGCCGGTGCCCTGATGTCGCCCGCTCGCGCCGCCTCGATGGTCGCATTCAACGCCAAGAACTCTTTAACAGTGTCGTCGGCGTCGTTCATGGCGAATACCTCTCCATCGGCACGGCTGGTCTCGCGCTTGAGAGGCGAAATGAGGAGATTCTCGGAAAAAGCTCTCGCACCGTGAAATGCAAGCACGCACGGTGCCCAAAGATCACCGTCCCGCACCTTTGGCTGTCCCGGATGGGCTTCTCGATTGGGATTGAGGAACAGTATGAAGGGCGCTAGCCACAGGGGCTACGATCAACCAGTGTGTCGCCGCCAGAGGCCTGACGGCGTCATAACTGGAATTTGCTCCTGCGTTTTTACCTGGAAATAGAGATTTCCGCTTGCAATCATCGCTCCGGCAGAGACTTAGGCACGCAACCGACTCCCTTACACGGAGTAAGAGATATCATCACTGGCGATCGGCTGGGGCGCACTTTCCGTGGCCGATCCTTCGGCCGCCTTGCTGCCTCGCCGCATGGCGACGATCCCAGTGCGAACCATTTCCAAGACGCCGAACGGACGCAGCACTTCGAGCAGCCCGTCGATCTTGTCTTCCGCGCCGGTGATTTCGAGGGTCAGCGATTCGGGAGCGACGTCGATGACTCGGGCGCGAAATACGTTCGCTAGCTCCAGCACGTGGGAGCGTTCTTCGTGCGTGGCCGCCACGCGGATCATGGCCAGATCACGCACAATCGCCGGTTGATTGGTGATGTTTTCCACCAGCAGCACATTCACCAATTTGTAGAGATTCGCTTCAATGCGGCGAGCCTGGTCGCGATCGGCATCGACCGTGATCGTCATCCGCGAGACTTCGGGCTTCTCCGTGCGTCCAACCGTGAGCGAATCGATGTTGAAGGCGCGACGGCGAAACAGCGAGGCCACGCGCGTCAGCACGCCCGGTTTATTTTCCACGTACACCATGAAGGTGTTGAGCATAGATTTGTCTTTAGGTATCAGCCGTCAGGCATCAGCCATCAGGTGAACCTTACTCTAGTGAGGCCTGCATCTTTACGTTTCACCTGACGGCTGACGATGGCTGATACCTAATACCTATTCATCATCGGCCGTTTCGACAATCGAACTCGGCCGCCGGATCATGTCATGCAACGCCGCTCCCGCCGCCACCATCGGATACACAGTATCTTCTTGCTCGACCTTAAAATTAATCAGCACCGGCCCATCATGCTGTCGCGCCGCTTGCACCGCCGGCACCACCTGTGACCGCTCTGAGATGGTCATGCTTAAAATGCCGTATGCCTCGGCAAGCCGTGCAAAATCAGGATTCAGCAGCGGCGTGGCCGCGTAGTTGCGCTCGTAGAAAAATTCCTGCCACTGCCGCACCATGCCGAGAAATCCGTTGTTGATGATGGCGATATTAATCTTCAGATTTTCCTGCACAATCGTCGCCAGCTCGCACATGGTCATCTGAAATCCGCCATCGCCCACGATCACCCACACGTCCGCATCAGGACAAGCTACTTTAGCGCCAATCGCCGCCGGTAATGCGAAGCCCATCGTGCCGAGTCCACCCGATGTGATCAATGACCGCGGATGCTCGTGCTTGTAATACTGGGCTTCCCACATCTGATGCTGGCCAACGTCGGTCACAACAATCGTGTTGCCGTCGCGCGTCTGCCGCCACAGATCGTTGATTACATGGGCAGCATAGAGATGTCCGCTGTCGGGCAGGTTCTGAATATCGCGCACGGCAGAATCGCCCTTCAGCTTGTCGATCGAATCCAGCCATTCGCTGCGATCAATCGATTCGACCTTCGGGGTCAGCTCCAACAAAACTTCACGCAGATCGCCGACCAGGGGCACATCGACCTTGACGTTTTTATTAATCTCGGCGGGATCGATCTCGATATGGATCTTCTTCGCGTTGGGCGCGTAATTCTTCAGATTGCCGGTCACGCGGTCATCGAAGCGCATGCCGAAGGCAAGCAGCAGGTCCGCTTCCTGAATCGTGTGGTTGACCCAGGCTTCTCCGTGCATACCCATCATGCCGAGATTGAGCGGGTGCGATGCCGGAAATGCGCCGATGCCCAGCAGAGTGAGCGCCACCGGAATTCCCGCGCGCTCGGCGAAATCGCGCACCTCGCGCATCGCTCCAGAAATAATGATGCCATGCCCGGCAAGAATCACCGGCCGCTTCGAATTGCGGATCAGTTCCAACGCCTGGGCGTACTCCGCGGGCTCCGGCGAAAGGTCGGGACGATAGCCCGGCAATTGCGGCTTGGCCGCTTCCCAATCGAACTCGCATGTACCCTGCTGCGCATCCTTTGTGATGTCGATCAGCACCGGCCCCGGACGCCCCGACCGCGCCACATAAAAAGCTTCGCGCACCGTGCGCGCCACTTCGCTGGCGTGCGTCACCAGATAATTATTCTTCGTGATCGGCAGCGTAACGCCGGTGATATCGGTTTCCTGGAACGCATCCGATCCGATCAATTTGCTGCCCACCTGCCCCGTAATACAAACAATGGGCGAGGAGTCGAGCATCGCCGTAGCGATACCCGTAACCATGTTGGTCGCCCCGGGGCCTGAAGTTGCAATCGCGACTCCGACGTTTCCGGTCGCTCGCGCATAGCCATCGGCCATGTGGGTTGCGCCTTGCTCGTGGCGCACCAGAATGTGATGGATCTTGCTGTGCTTCAGCGCGTCATAAGCGGGGAGAATCGCGCCGCCGGGATAGCCGAAGACGTCGGTCACGCCCTCGCGCTCCAAACATTCCCACAGAATGCTGGCCCCAGTCATGATTTTCTTGCCGGATTGCGTCCCGTTGCTCGCGCTGGGCGCGGCCTTCTGCTGCGCCGTCTTTTGGCTTGCCACTTGACCCGTCATGCGACCCCCAAAACGAGATGGTAACCGACCGACCGTCCGGTCTGCAACCGGAAAACTCACTCCGTGTTGTCGATTTCTGCCCACCCACCCGTCGTACCAGTGCCCGGCAAAAGGGCAAATCGAGAGCGCACTCCCAGCGCAAGAGGAGCACAAGATGAACAAAAACAGCAGTATCGCACTGAAACCATTGCAGTTAGCATCGTCAAGACTGGCCAAGATCGCAGTGGCCATCGCTGTCTGCCTGGCATCGACCAACGCCGCATTCGCGCAGAACGACGCCTCATCCAGCGCAAACGCCAGCGCCGCCTTCAGCAAGCTCAAGACGCTCGCCGGCCACTGGGAAGCCACCACCAGCAAAGGCAAGGCGTCGGCGACCTACCAGCTCGTTTCCGGAGGAACGGCGCTGCTTGAAAACACGACCATGCCTGGTGAGACGGAGATGATCTCCGTGTACTATCTCGATGGCGACCGCCTGCTCCTCACTCACTATTGCGAGGCGGGCAACCAGCCGAGGCTCCAGGCCGCCGGAATCGATGCGGCAAACGCCATTGACTTCCGCTTTGTGGACGCCACAAACTTGGCCGACCCTGGCGTCGGACACATGCATCATGTCGTGATTAAATTCCAGGGAGCGAACGAAGTGGCCCAGGACTGGACCTTCTATAAGGATGGCAAGCCGGGCTTCAATGTGCCCATCGACTGGCATCGGGTGGAGTAATTTCAGGAACTCGCCGGCGCATCGCGACTGCCATTCGCTTGGACCGCACGCGATGCGCACGGCATTTTCACATTTGCGAGAATGGACCCCGGCGAATTTAGCCGAACCAGCACACATCCAGAGCACACATTCCGGAGACCTCATGCGCTACATGCTGCTGATTTATTCTCGAGAAACAGATATGGCCAACATGCCGCCCGAAGAGTTTGATCGGATTTCCACCGCGCACCGCGTGTTGATGGAAAAAACCGCCCAGAGCGGAATCTTTCGCGGCGCTGAACCGCTGAAGCCGACAGCGACTGCGACCACCATCCGCATGCAGGACGGAAAACCTCTAATCACCGATGGTCCGTTCGCCGAGACCAAAGAGCAGCTCGCGGGCTACTACATTCTGGACTGCGAAAATCTCGACGAAGCCATCCATTGGGCTGAGCAAATCCCAACTGCCTGCAAAGGAGGGAGCGGCTGCGTCGAAATTCGCCCGCTCATCCCCGTTCCTCAACCGGGCGCAGCGGCAAGTCCATCCAAAGAAACTTTACGCGAGATGTTTCGCGAGTGTCGATTCTGAGTGACTCACACGTCGTACCCACAGGAGGAATTAAGAAACCATGGAATACCTATTGCTGATCTACGAAGACGAAAAACGGTTCGCCCAAGGCTACGACCCTAACGAGATGAACGAGTACATGGCGTTCGGTAAAGAATTCGAGAAAGCCATCAAAGGTGGCAACGCCTTGCAACCCACTACAACGGCTGCGACGGTGCGCGTGCGTCAAGGCAAGCAACTCAAGACCGATGGTCCGTTCGCTGAAACCAAGGAACAACTCGGCGGCTTCTATCTGGTTGAGGCTCCGGATCGCGATGCAGCTGTTGCCATGGCGGCGAAAATCCCTGGAGCGCGGTTCGGCTCCATCGAAGTGCGGCCCATCATGAAGTTCTCGTGAATGATGCCAAGGCCATAGCCGAATCCGTGTTTCGCGAAGAGTCGGGCCGGATCGTATCCAGCTTGATCCGGCTCTCCGGCTCCTTCGACTTGGCTGAGGAGGCCATGCAGGATGCGTTCGCCTCCGCGCTGACCAATTGGCCCATTCGCGGCGTCCCCGAAAAACCCGGCGCCTGGATCACCGCCGTAGCACATCGCAAACTGATCGACTACATCCGACGGCAAAGCACGCGAACCGAGAAGCAAGATGCGCTGGAACACGAAACTCGAACTGCGACACGCCACTGCGACGATGAGGATGTATCGGCCGACGAGATGTCCCAGACCTATCCCGATGATCGCTTGCGTTTGATTTTCACCTGCTGTCATCCCGCGTTGAATCGCGAGGCGCAAGTTGCTTTGACTCTCAGGAGCCTCGGCGGATTGACCACTCCCGAAATCGCCCGCGCTTTCCTGGTAGCGGAGCCGACACTCGCGCAACGCCTGGTTCGTGCCAAACAGAAAATTCGCGATGCCAATATCCCGTACGAAGTGCCTCCAGCGCAAATGCTGCAGGAGCGTCTCGAAGCTGTGCAAGCGGTTATCTATCTCATCTTCAACGAAGGCTACGCCAGCACAGCGGGCGAGCAATTAGTTCGCGCTGACCTATGCACAGAGGCCATACGGCTGGGACGCACGCTGTGCGAGCTGCTGCCGAACGAGCCTGAAAATCTGGGCCTGCTAGCCCTAATGCTGCTTCACGACTCCCGCCGCAATGCGCGCGTCACATCCAACGGTGAACTGGTGACGCTCGAAGAGCAAGACCGCTCGCTCTGGAATCGCGATCAAATCTCCGAAGGTGTTCGGATCGTCAGGAAAACCTTGCGGGCGCGTTCGGTTGGACCGTATCAGTTACAGGCGGCGATTGCAGCTTTACATGGAGAAGCGACAAAATCGGAGGAAACCGACTGGCAGCAAATTGCGGCGCTCTATGGTGAACTGAGCCGCCTCACGCCAACACCGGTTGTCGCACTGAACCACGCTGTCGCGGTCGCAATGAGTCAGGGCCTGGGCCAAGGCTTGAGCATGATCGATGAGCTTGGCAAAGCAGGGGAACTCGAGGGTTACTATCTCTTCCACGCCGCGCGCGCCGACATCCTGCGGAGGCTCGTCCGCCGCGAAGAAGCCCGCGATGCCTATCAACGCGCCATCGCACTCGTGACCAATCAGGTGGAACGAAATTATCTGACGCGGCGGCTGCGCGAGACCATCTGATGTCACGGTGAATTACTGTCCCGAATTACTGTTCGATGTCAGCACCGCTTGCTGGCAAGCGCCTGCCGCAGTCAATACTTTGTCAAACGCCGGGTCAGAGCGGAGTTTCGCCAACAGCGGATCATTCAGAAGATTTTCATGCGAGCAATAATTCTGTTCCACGGCGCTCTGCAACAGATGGAGAGCGGCCTGTTTCTTGCCGCAAAATGCAAAAAGCGATCCCTGGTAATACCACGTCTCCGGATCAGGCTCCGTCGGCAAACTTGTCTCCGCTTCCTGCGCCATGCGGTCGAGATCGTCTGAAGACCGCAACTGCAGGCAAGCCTCCAGCAGATCGCGATGATAGCGCGGCGTGCTCGGCATACGTTTCACAGCTTCGCGCGCTTCCGGAATTTTCCCCTGCCGCAACAGAATCGACGGCGTGACATACGAAGCCCACTCCGAACCGGCATCCAAACGAACGAAATCCTTTGCGCGGTCCGTCCTGCCTAACTCCATAAACGCCCACGCGCAAGATCGAAACGTGTAGTTGCCCGGGTCGAGCGCGAGCGCCGTATTGCATTCGCTCGTCGACTGCTCCAGCATTCCGGCATAGCGATACACAAAGCTCATTACAAAATGAGCCTGCGCACTCTCCGGACGCCGCTTCACCAGCGCCTGCGCCGACTGGTAAGCCTGCGCGAGTTCGCCACGCTCCACGTGATTCGTAATCAATTGCCCCGTAGCCAGCGTGCGATTCGGATCGAGTTCAATGGCGCGCTCGTAAGCTTTGTTCGAACGCTGGAACATCGGCTCGCCGCCGTCCGAATAATCGGCATCGTAATAGCAACGCAGACCGAGCTGCTCCCAGGCCGGAGCATAAGTGGGATCGACCTCAACCACATGCTCCAGAACCGCGATCGCATCTTTGTTAGGACCAGCGTCGTGCGGCAAAGCGAGACTATGCAGATAAAGGTCGTAGGCCTCGGCGTTCTTCGGACGCGTGCTCGTATCGAGGAACCCGCCGCCGGCGCCGAGCGCGGGCAACAACTCCTGTCGAATTTTGGCGGCCATCTGCGATTGCAGCGCGATCAGGTCCTGAGCAGGAGCGGTCACATTGGTCTGCCACAAAAGGCGATTGCCCTCAACCTGGATAGCTTCCAGCGTAATCATCAGGCGGTCGCCTTGTTTCAGAAAATGCCCGGTGAGAACCGTAGCGACATGAACTTCTTTGCCCGCCTGCTGCGGATCGACATCGTTGCCCACAAATTTTCGCGTGATCGCAGACGGCCGAACATCGAGAGAACGGGTGTAGGTAAGCGTATTGGCAATTTCATCGGCCAACGCAAAGCGCAGAAATTCCACGCTGATGTCGCCATTCATATTCTGCAGCGGCAACACCGCAATCGTATTCTTCGGAGCGCCCGCGCCCGTCACCTGACGCTGCTTGAACCACCACGCCCCCACCGCAAACAAAACCGTGAGCAACACGGCGCTCACACCGATCAAAAGGTAGGTCGAAAACTTGCTCGTTGCCTGAAACGTGCTGGTCGCCAGGCGATAGGGCAAAGCGGGACGCCGCATTCCGCTCTTGGTTAAGCCCGATGCCGTTTCTTTTTTCAGCGATTGCAGATCGCCTTTCATCGCCAGCGCATTTGGATAGCGATGGGCGCGATCTTTTTCCATCGCTCGGCCAAGAATGCCTTCGAAATCCGCTGGGAGCGCGGGGTTCAGACTCAGAGGAGATACCGGCTTCTGGTTCAAAACCGCGTCCAGCGTAGTGATGACATTGCCGGTGGCGAAGGGCTTTTTGCCCGTCGCCATTTCGTAGAGCACGACTCCCAGCGAAAACAAATCGCTGCGCGCATCCAGCACTTCACCGCGAGCCTGCTCGGGAGACATGTAGACCGCAGTCCCCGGAATTACTCCAACGGCAGTGAGCGAGTCTTCTAAAGCCGCTTCACTTGACGAAGGATCGGGTACCGACTTGGCCAATCCGAAATCAAGTATCTTGGTCTGCCCTGTCTGCGATACAAAAATATTCGCCGGCTTGATGTCGCGATGAATGATTCCCTTCGCATGCGAAGCCGCCAAGGCGTCCGCGACCTGAATGCCGATATCGAGAATCTCATCCAGATCCATGGGCCCGCTGCGTATCCGCTCTTTCAAGCTGACGCCCTCGAGCTTCTCCATGACAATGAACGGATGTCCGCCGTTGTCATCAATGTCGTGGATGGTGCAAATGCCTGGATGGTTCAGCTGCGAAGCCGCGCGCGCTTCACGCACAAAGCGATCCAG
Organism: uncultured Acidobacteriaceae bacterium; assembly: GCA_963807725.1. GTDB lineage: Bacteria > Acidobacteriota > Terriglobia > Terriglobales > Acidobacteriaceae > Acidiflorens. Next base: position 8,299 of record CAWECL010000002.1, on the reverse strand, counting down.
CGACTTTTTGTCGTGGACCATATCCAGAGGAATAAATTTGAGGGCAACGTGCCGGGCCAGGCGGGTATCCTCCGCCTCGTAAACCACGCCCATGCCTCCACCACCGAGTTTTCCGAGAATGCGATAGTGGGAGACTGTCTGGCCGATCATCCCGAGGGCCTCAACGCCGTCGGCGGTAATGTTAGGCCGATACCAGACCTCCGGTCAACCTCCAGCTGGGGATAGCTATTGGACCGGCAAAATCCGGACACCCCGCACAAAAGGCTTGGATCAAGGAACGGGGGGCAACGAGCACTGGAAACAGGAGCTAGTCGGCAGGCTCCAAGAACATCGCTGCGGAGTCAGATCAATAAGATCTCGAATCGGTTCAAGGTGCTCCGACGCCAGCAGTCGAGCAGTAGGACGTGAAGTTCGCCGGAAACGTGAGTGTCAGTGCATCCACGCCATTTGCACGCGTGGAACTCACACCGGCACTGCATGCATCGGCGAAAAAATGGGCCTCCAGGACTTTGCCATTTGTATCATTCACGCTAGTGATCATCAGCGAAGAATCGTAAACAAAAGTCACAAAGGTATTATCCGCTTGCGTCACTTTGGTCAACACTGGCATATCCCCAAAAAAGGGCGAACAACCGACCACGTAACAGGGCTGGTAGGTGTACGTCACACCGATGCCGCTGCCGGGATCGGAAGTGACACTGCTAACCAAGGAGGGATTACTCCCCCCTCTATTGAAGTAGAGATGACGCCCCGCAGGATCAGTGACGGTTAGAGTATTTGCACTGTAAGCGATGGTTGTAGCGTTGCCGTTACGGTCGATAATCTCCGAAAGTTGGCCGCCGAATAAGCCATTAAACACTCGTTTGTAGTGCACCCCGCTAGAACTGGACAGAGAAGTTAGTTAGGCTTGGGGCCTCCGCCAGGAGGCGAGAATGCCGAGAAAACCGAAAGTTCAGAGAACCCCGGAAGAGAAGTGGCAAATTGTGTTGGAAGGACTGAAGAGCGGCAATGTGGCTGAGACGTGCCGCAAGTACGAGATTGCTCCCACGCTTTACTATCGCTGGAAAGATGAAGTCGAAGAAGGAGCCAAGGCTGCGCTTGGGGGGAGAAGCGCAGCCGCGCGGCCCGATGTCGAGCAGGAGAAGCGCATCAAGCAACTGGAGCGTGCGCTGGGCCGCTCGCATTTACAGATCGAGATCTTAAAAAACGTGCTGGGCGAGTGAGCTGCGGGCAAGCGCATTCGTCGGCACGGGAGTTAGTAGCCCAAGGCAACGAAACCAAGTTAGTGGCCGAGACTCTGGAGATCAGCCGGTCGAGCCTCTACTATCGGCGGCAACCGCGCGCCAGTCGTGCGGATCGCTCGCACGATCAGGAGATCGTTCTGGCCTGCGGCGAGAAGCCGGCTTACGGTTATCGCCGCGTGGCGTGGTGGTTGGGACGGCATCACGGGTTGGTGGTCAATGGCAAGCGGGCGCTGCGCGTGATGCGAGAACGCGGGCTGCTGGTGCGTCAGCGTCGCTTTCAAGTCTCGCGGAGAAAGGACTGGGGCAAAGTGGAAGCGCCGCATCCCAATCACGTTTGGCAGTCGGATATGACCAAGGTCTGGGCCGGGCCGAGTGTGGGTTGGGCGTATCTGGTCTCGGTGATCGATTGCTGTACGCGTGAGATCGTGGGCTGGGACTTGAGTCTGCGCTGCCGCAGCGAAGAAGCTCTGGCCGCGCTCAACCGTGCCGTGTTGGAGGTTTTGCCTTTCGGTCCTCGTGGAATGGGGTTGACTTTGACGACCGACAACGGCACGCAATTTACGTCGGCACGTTATGTGGAAACCCTGAACCAGTTGGGCATCACGCACCGGCGCACCGCCTACAACCATCCCGAGGGCAACAGCTACATCGAACGCTTTCATCGCAGCTTGAAAGAAGAGGAGGTGTGGCTCAACGAATATCAGAACTTCGCTCAGGCGAAGTTGAGCATCGCGCGCTGGATCGAGGAGTACAATCACGACCGTCCGCATCGCGGACTCCACGGACAAACTCCGCACGATGCTCGTGCGGTCTTCGTTCAAACCATCACTTCAAACACGGCCCCATCTGTCTAGTTTCGAGGGGTGCACTACACAGGCCGTCATAGCTATAGTTGGTGTTGACACCGTTTGGACGCGTCAATTGAGTTCTTCGACTCAGGCCGTCGTAGCTGAAGCTGAACTGTCCAGTGACGGAGTTGGTTAGCGTACTTAATCGGTTCAGTGCGTCGTAGTTGTAGGCGTTGGTACTGCCGTCGGGCGCAGTTAGCGTGGTGCGATTCGATCCCGCGTCGTAGGCGTAGCTGTTTTGGAAGTTGTGTCCCGGCAGAAACGAATATTGTGTCGCCGTGCCGACTACCCGCCCCATATTGTCGTAAGCAAAGCCATACGTTCCAGATGGGTCAATCGCTTGCTGAATCTTGCCTACTAGATCGTACGTGAAGCTCGCGCTGGTTGAATCGGGATAATTCTTGCTAGTCAGCCTATAAAGGGCATCGTAGACGTACTGAACGCTCTGCCCCTTGCGATCAGTTTTCGAAGTCAGATTTCCGACCGGATCGTAGCCGTAGGTCTCGACGAGTGCGGAGGGGAAAGTCGTTTGAGTGACCCTGCCGAATCCGTCGTAAGTAAAAGATGTGGTGTGATTGTTGGCATCCGTGATGCTAGTTAGATTGCTTTCCGTATCATAGCCGTATTGCGTGAGATGGTTCAACGCGTCGGTGACCGAGAGCAGGCGGTCAGCGTCGTCATAGGCGTAAGTGGTGATCTTGCCGTTTTGGTCGGTAGCTGAAGTGCGGCGTCCACGATAGTCGTAACCAAAGCCGACCGAGGTTCCATCAGGATAGGTAATCGCCGTCAGGCGGTTCATGATGTCGTAGCTGAAACTGGTGGGATGTGTGCTCCCGTTAATCGGATCGATTACGCTGGTCCGGTTGCCACGCGCATCGTATGAGTAACTCGTCGTGTTTCCCTGGGCGTCACTGATCGACTGAATCAGCCCGGTGGCATAGTAGGTGATATTTGTGATGTGGTTCAATGGGTCAGTGATCTGCGTCAGTTCGCCCAATGTGTTGTAAGAAAATTGTGTGACACTCCCAGGAGTCTGACCATTGGGCGCAGGTGAAGTAACGCCCGTTGTTCACGGTCGCCAGGTAGGAATAGACACCAGAAATTAGAGCGGGAAAATCGGTCTGATCAGTATTGGGTACATTCGCTTGGCTAATAATAATCGCCCGCCGATACTGGTACCCATTTCCGTACGTCGGGGTTTGCGAGAGAACGAAGCCGGGGCGAAGCGATCAGAAAAAGCAGAAAACAGGCGCGTGCTGAAGCTCTGCCGCGTCTGTTGAGGGGTTTGCCTCCCGGTCGTCGATTCTGCTGGATCAACATTGTTGAATCGACTGGAATCGTACGCACAAACTGAAAACCAAGCAAAACCAACTTAAAGCGAGACATTCCCTCTAACTCCAAATATAGTCGTAGTTCAAAATACCGTCATCAGACGCAGACAACACGCCCGCAGCGAAGGGAAAGAATCCTCCCAAAAAGTCCCAGAGAAAGCTTGAGATCAAAATCTTTCTTGCAGAGGATTAGAGGCAGAGACTAGGGACGTTACAACCGGATGTCAAGAAAAAAAAGAGCCTATCACCCCGACGCGTACCAAACTTACATAGCTCTCGATTAACATCGCAAGATCTTTTCAAACTGATGGATTGGCAATACCGCCTTAGTCAAGAAGTTGAAACTCCAGCCAGCTCTGCGAGTGCTTCCCAATGCATCGGATGTGGCACGTATTGGCCTTTTCGGACCTTCGCTGCATAGGGCTCCGAAACCTTCAGGGTCTGGGCGAGAGTCGGAACCGTGACGCTACACAGTCGAGGCCAAATCCTTTCTTTATAAGTTGACTGTGTCAGCCAAGGGGGAAGACTCGACGGCGACCAACCACCTCTCGCTAACCGCTGTCGTTTTTGCGAAGCAGACATCCCAGCCCTTGATTCGGCACTCCTCGACGCTGCACGTCCCCGGTGCGCGATGTCGGTCATGTTGGTTCTCGAAACTTCTATACCGCACAGCGCACAATGAGCTTTCTGACGGCTAGCGAGTATCACACCGCATCCTTTGCAAACTTTCTCAGGACGTGGAGTCAGTGGGCCAACCGATTCAAGATTTCCTTTTGCTGCCTTTCGATGTTCCTGGGTGAGGTGTGTAGGGAATTTGTTTACACTTTTTGATGGCGATGTCGCAGCCCATAACGTTCGCGCAACATACTCGACCCAAGGCGCGACTAGCCTACCCCACACCGGGGCTGTCTCGCTGAGTTTTACGCACAGACGCGACATGAGCCTGCAATTCCCGTTTGGCATCTCAAAGAAATCCGCCCTGCGAAAAGGTTCTCGCATAATCCAACCGAGTACCCAGTCCTCTAATTGAGGGCGCACCGGTTCGAGTACATCCAAGGCGCAAGAGTCGCGGTTTGGCGTATCTGCGTGCAATCCAAGTCCCATCCCCGGATCAAGGCCCAAGGAAGTGAGGGCTAGCCTGGTCTCCGATTCGAGCAACGTGAAGCAGTAATTGAGAATGGCATGGACCGGCGTGATTGCCAGACGAGGACTTCCTGACAGTGGAGAGTGACGATTCCCTACAGTACGCCAATTCTCGGGAATTTTCTGCAAATCGGATTTCGGCCAAAGTAACGGGATACTTCGCCACGCCTGAAAATAGGAAGCTGCGGCGAGTCCTTCCAGCGACGCGCAGAATGCAAGATCAGGAACACGCCGGTGCCCGTAGTTTTAACCGATTTTTCTAGCCAATATCCCACCATAAACTCCTTACTCGGTAATCCAAACATTTTAGTTGCAGAAAATCTGTCGTTTGAAGATGCCACAGAAGACGTAAGAGCCCTCCTTGCGACAGTTACGCTAGAGGACTGCTTCAGCCAAGAGGTTTGGAGAAAAATGAAATTCTTTGCGTTACTCCGTCCCTGCGGCGATGTATTACCCGTTCGCGCCGAATACAGCAACGACGGGCTTACAAAAAAACATCGGTGTCAATTTTTTCACATCCGAAGAACCAATTTGGGTGAGCGGACCGGATTTAATTGCGTCGAAGCTTCTCTCCGGAAAAACGCCACAAGTAGAGAGGGCCATTCGAATGGTTCCCCACGGACAACAAAAAGGACTCCGGGCGACGAATCTGCGGGGAATGGTGGAAGTGGATCCCCGAAAGGACGATTTATTTCGGGTCATGGTCGAACAAAAACAGGTGTTCAAGGACTCGAATAAACAGTTGTCATATTTTCTAAAGGTATGCGCGAATTCGACTAGTTACGGAATGTTTTTTGAATTAACGCCACAGAAGAAATCGAAACCGATCCCGGTCGAGGTTTTTTCTGGAGAGCATCGCCATAAACAATTCGTAACCACCATCGAAAAGCCGGGTGAATGGTATTTCCCGCCGATTGCGGCGTTAATTACGGGCGGAGCCCACCTTCTCTTAGCCATGCTCGAACGTTGCGTAAGGGATAAAAAAGGCCATTACCTTTTTTGTGATACCGATTCCATGTGCATCGTAGCGAATAAAAATGGCGGAAATGTTGCGTGCCCAGGAGAACCTGCAATAAGAGCATTGTCTTGGGCGGATGTTGAAAACATTGCGGCAAGATTCGAACAACTGAATTGTTACGATAAAACAAAGGTCCAAGGATCAATTTTAAAAATCGAAAAGGTTAATTTTCATAATGGCAACCAGGTTGAAATATTCGGTTATGCAATCAGCGCCAAACGATACGCACTTTACGGATACGACGGGAAAGGCAACATCGTGATTGTTGACGCTAAAGCGCACGGCCTCGGATACCTTTGTGCACCGAAATCTGCGAGCGATGATGATCCGGAGAGCGATTGGTGGTACGAGGGATGGCACTGGGTATTGGAGAACGAAGTAGCGAAGCCTCGCGCCAACCCCGATTGGTTTTCATTTCCAGCGATGATGCGGTTGACTGTCAGCACTCCCGCTGTTCTCGGCCTGTTGAAAGGTTTTACCAGACCATTCAATTTTGTTCTGGCACCGCTACTTTTTCCGAATCTGTATCCGAAGGACAAAGACTCGTCAAATTTCAGCCTCATCATGCCGTTCACCAAGCAATTGAAAGAATTGCTGACTACAAAAGCGACAGACATTCACAGTGGCAGGCAATACGCCATCAGCTTGCTCGATCCCACGGGAAAGACGAAGAAAATTGAGGTCAAGTGTTACGGAAATGTCCTCGGCGCTTATAGGGAACATCCGGAAGCAAAATTTCTGCGTAATGACGGGAAACCGTGTGACAGTCTGAGCCGTGGATTGTTAAAGCGAAGTCACATTGTTGCCAGTCGCCATCGTTACATCGGAAAGGAAACCTCACGTCGCTGGGAACAGGGGGACGACCTGAGCATGGTGGATTTTATCGGTGCCGAATACAGCGACAGCAAGGTTCTTGCTGACGATAAACTCAGAACGCTAATCATTGAAATTGGGATTAGAAACGTAGCGCGAAAAACAGGTATTCACACAGATACGATCACCTTGATTGGGAGAGGGATTCCGGTCAAACCAATCACACTCGCGAAGGTAGCTCGATCCCTTGTGATTGAGTTCGCTGAGTTTGTCGAAAAGCGCTGATTTGATCTCAATTCCTTGCGTCAAACAGAAATTTTGATTTTCCTGTACGTCAAGGCTTGATTTTGAATACGGCGCCGCAACCGTAATACAGGAGTGTGCAGTTGCCTGGGCCACCTTGTGAGGCCGTGCCGTAGAGGGTGCCCTTCGGGTCCATCGTCAAGCCACCGACGGGTTCCACCGGGCCCGGCAGCCCTGTGAACGTGTAAACAATACGGAAGCTTCCGGTCGCGTCGATTTCGAATACCGTGGCATCAGTGGTGCCGAACAGGTTCCCTTGCGCATCCATGATCACCCCCGCAGTCGGGCCTTGCCCGTCCGCGCATCCCGGGAGGGAACAGAATGTATATAGGACCGTCTCATTTCCGGCTGGGTCCAACTTGAAAACGTCGCCATGCTCCGCACCATCGTAGGTAGCGCCGTAGAGACTACCGTTCGTGTCTCTGACTAGGCTGCCTTCGGGATTCGCCCCGTCCGTACAATGAGGCTGCTCGGAACAAAAGTTATAGAGCACCGTTTGATAGCCGTTGGAATCCAGCTTAAAAACCGTTCCTCCGCCCTCGGTCCCTCCATAGATCGTAGTGGCAAGAAAGTTCCCGCTTGCGTCCATTATCAAGCTGCTCTCCGGGGATTCTCCGTCCGCGCAATCCAATTTTGAACAAAAACTGTAGAGCACGGTTTCATTCCCGTTCATGTCGAGCTTGAAAATGGTCCCCCCGCCATATACTGCGCCATTAGCACCGCCGCTGGTGGTAGTGCCATAGAGATTGCCTTCGGAATCCTGCGTCAGTGTGCTGGCCGGGTAGGCGCCGTCAGGCGTCCCTTGGAAGCTGTAGAGAATAGTCTTGGTTTTTCCAGCTAGTTTAAATATCGTGCCGTAACCGTAATCGCCCCCGCCGGCAGTAGTGCCATAGAGATTGCCTATTTTGTCTCGAACCAAACCCCCGAGAGGAGCCCACCCGTCGGTGCCGCCTTGAAAGCTGTAGAGGACCGTTTCTTTTTGTCCAGCTACTCTAAACACAGTCCCGCATCCGATTCCCTGGCCCTCAATTGTGCACAGCCCCGTGCCACCGACATAAGTCGTGCCGTATAGGGTGCTGACGGGAACGGCGTTAATGCGGTTTGGCGTGCCGCCCACGTAAATCATCGAAGCTTCTGGCACACCGCCGTCTGGGGGGCCTGCGAAGTTGTAAAGCACGGTGAATTGCTGCCCGTGTGCGACCGCCGCAAGGGCAACCGTGAACGACAGGATTTTCGTTGCTAGTTTTTTCATAATAGGCGCTTCCCGAAATGCAGTCTTTCTTACCGAATATCCTACTTCGCTGCTACGGTCCAGTTGGTGCCGTCGCAGTATGCCAACACATGATTCGAGCCGCCGCCGGTGGTAATCGCCGCGCCCCAAGTATTTGTCGTGGAGTCGGTCACAGCCGCCTGCATTCCTTCAACTCCAGACCCGCAGTGAGGAAGCGAAGAGAAGGCTACCGCAGTAAGCTGGACTGGCACCTTGAAAACTTTTGCTGAGGGGGTCAGCTGTTCTAGCCAGTTTGTGCTAGGTGTGGATCCCGTGCTGTTTGGTAGCGTCCCGATGTAATTTGTGATTGAAATGGGAGGGGGCTGGCT
>CAWECL010000001.1:0-695673 GCA_963807725.1 uncultured Acidobacteriaceae bacterium | reverse complement strand
CGGGCTGTCGAGCGGGCCGCCACAGAGCCGACACCGAAGGTTTTTCTCTACATCACAAATAGACGGTGCGCCACGTCAACGCGCGTGCGCCTTTACCTCTCTACCCTCTTCTCATGTGGAGCAAGCCGAAACGCTTTTACGGCGCTGGAGACTTACATTTCATCACCTGCAGTTGTTATCGACGTCAGCCCTTGCTCGGCACGCCACGGCGTCGCGATCTGTTCCTCACCGTGCTAGAGCAGGTGCGCCGTCGCCACCAGTTCGTCGTTGTCGGATACGTGGTTATGCCCGAGAGCGAACCGCAAGAGAAGAACCCGTCGATTGTGATGCAAGCGCTCAAGCTCGGCTTTGCGCGGCGAGTGTTGGCAGAGGCGAAACGGAAACGCAATCCGGAGCAAGACCGTCTCTTCGACTGTGTTCCGCAACACATCTGGAAGAAACGCTTTTACGATTTCAATGTGTGGACGGAGCGCAAACGCATCGAGAAACTGCGCTACATACATCGCAACCCAGTGAAGCGGGGATTGGTTTCTTCGCCTGAGCTTTGGAAGTGGAGCAGCTTTCGAGCGTATGCTCTGGGTGAAGCTGGGCCGGTGAAACTCAACGACTGGGAAGTACTGAAGATGAAGATTCGACCGCCGGCTGCTTAGAACCAAAACCACAACAGTGTCGGCTGTGAGGAGGCCCACTTCTCGAAAAGCGCGAGAAGTGGGCCCCCCCCCAGTGTTGTATTATTCAGCTCTCAAAAACGAACGGCGCTATATGATCGCCCGCCGGAGAAGGTGGCCACCCGCCCGGCCCCGTAACTTTTTTTATCCACCCCCTTGCGCAATGGCATTCACTTTGGTATAACAAATCGAGTCGAGGACAAGTGAACAAGTGTCTGAGCTTTCCGTGCATCCTTCCGGTGGCTCGCGGCATCAAATTCAGTAAAGCCTCCAACTGACCCCGTTTCGGGGTTCGCATTCGGGGACAAGGTTCCTCGAAGGGTTTCCGCGAAAAGCAGAGCCTCCAAGCGATCTTTAATTTTTGAAAGTGTCTTCCGCTTCGGCGTGCGCCGGATTACTTTGGCGAATTCCAGGCGGGAGAGTGCTGATGACGCGCAGTAAACTGTCCGTAAAGAGTTCTCCAGTCTTGGTTTAGTCCAGCTTGGATGGCAACTCCCCGCATTGTTGAAATCAGGTGGAAATCCTGTGATTTCAAAGGGTTGACAGTGGTCGTGGCGCACTGTAGTTTAAACAAGTTTCGAGGACGCCGAAATTCCTTCTAGGGATCAAGGCGGATTGAAAGCGCACCGCTCAGGCGGAAAGCGGATCGGTCTTTGACAAAAGGTTGAACGTGCCAGTCGTGAGAAACAAATGTTCGGGCTCAAGTCTGAACGTACTCACAAGATGGACCATCGCCTCAGCTGGCGGTGGTTGCCTGTCTACCCAGACAGGCTCAGGTTTCAAATGAGAGTTTGATCCTGGCTCAGAATCAACGCTGGCGGCGTGCCTAACACATGCAAGTCGAACGAGAAAGTGGAGCAATCCATGAGTAAAGTGGCGACCGGGTGAGTAACACGTGACTACCTGCCCTTGAGTGGGGGATAACCTCGGGAAACCGAGGCTAATACCGCATAACATCGCAAGATCAAAGGAGCAATCCGCTTTTGGAGGGGGTCGCGGCTGATTAGCTAGTTGGTAGGGTAATGGCCTACCAAGGCGAAGATCGGTATCCGGCCTGAGAGGGCGCACGGACACACTGGAACTGAAACACGGTCCAGACTCCTACGGGAGGCAGCAGTGGGGAATTTTGCGCAATGGGGGAAACCCTGACGCAGCAACGCCGCGTGGAGGATGAAGCCCCTTGGGGTGTAAACTCCTTTCGACCGGGAAAATAATGATGGTACCGGTGGAAGAAGCACCGGCTAACTCTGTGCCAGCAGCCGCGGTAATACAGAGGGTGCGAGCGTTGTTCGGAATTATTGGGCGTAAAGGGCGCGTAGGCGGTATTGTAAGTCACCTGTGAAACCTCTAGGCTTAACCTAGAGCCTGCAGGCGAAACTGCAATGCTGGAGGGTGGGAGAGGTGCGTGGAATTCCCGGTGTAGCGGTGAAATGCGTAGATATCGGGAGGAACACCTGTGGCGAAAGCGGCGCACTGGACCACTACTGACGCTGATGCGCGAAAGCTAGGGGAGCAAACAGGATTAGATACCCTGGTAGTCCTAGCCCTAAACGATGATTGCTTGGTGTGATCGGTACCCAATCCGATCGTGCCGTAGCTAACGCGATAAGCAATCCGCCTGGGGAGTACGGTCGCAAGGCTGAAACTCAAAGGAATTGACGGGGGCCCGCACAAGCGGTGGAGCATGTGGTTCAATTCGACGCAACGCGAAGAACCTTACCTGGGCTCGAAATGCAGGAGACCGGGGTAGAAATATCCTTTCCTCGCAAGAGGCTGCTGTATAGGTGCTGCATGGCTGTCGTCAGCTCGTGTCGTGAGATGTTGGGTTAAGTCCCGCAACGAGCGCAACCCTCATCCCTAGTTGCCACCGGGTAATGCCGAGCACTCTAGTGAAACCGCCCCGGATAACGGGGAGGAAGGTGGGGATGACGTCAAGTCCTCATGGCCTTTATGTCCAGGGCTACACACGTGCTACAATGGTCGGTACAAACCGTCGCAAAGCCGCAAGGTGGAGCTAATCGGAAAAAGCCGGCCTCAGTTCGGATTGGAGTCTGCAACTCGACTCCATGAAGCTGGAATCGCTAGTAATCGCAGATCAGAACGCTGCGGTGAATACGTTCCCGGGCCTTGTACACACCGCCCGTCACATCACGAAAGTGGACTGCACTAGAAGCCGGTGTGCCAACCCGCAAGGGAAGCAGCCGTCCAAGGTATGGTTCATGATTGGGGTGAAGTCGTAACAAGGTAGCCGTAGGAGAACCTGCGGCTGGATCACCTCCTTTCTAAGAGAGAACGTCATAGCATTTCTGCTTCGGCAGAGAATGTTGCTATGTACCCCCTCAAGTCTCTAAACTAACCTGAAGAGATGCGAGGGAGCTTACGGTCAGACCTCTCTTGCTCGAACATTTGTCACAACCGTCAGACTGGGCTTAGCCTGGTCGCGCGTTCAACCTTTTCCTCGAAAAAATTCGAGCTGCGAGCTCCGGGCTTCGAGCTACGAGCAAACAGATGTTTTGGTTTGCTCGCAGCTCGCGGCCCGAAGCTTCAAGCTTGTATACTTGAGCCGCGGGAAGTTTCGGTGGTAAACCGGGCCTGTAGCTCAGGTGGCTAGAGCGCACCCCTGATAAGGGTGAGGTCGGTAGTTCAACTCTACCCAGGCCCACCAAGATCAGTAGCTAGTTGCCGGTAACTAGTACCCAGTGGGTTTCACTGGCTACTGAGAGCTGGCAACTGGGTTTAGGGGCTGTAGCTCAGCTGGGAGAGCGCCTGGTTTGCAACCAGGAGGCCACCGGTTCGATCCCGGTCAGCTCCACCAAATCTCGATGGCTGATGGATTCTGATCGCGCGCAATTCGCTATTTGCATTCAGGTAGTGGATCCATGTGGATTGGTCCTCCATACTGTGGCGGCATTTACCTTGTGGCCGATCGTAGCCGATGATCGTGGTCGGTACGTCGATTGCTGCTCCAGTGGTGATGATCTTGCATTTTCTAGGAACGTGTCGCGAAGATCGAGCGCGGCCGTACGATCCAGACACAGCTCGGGCAATAGTAGCACCAACCTGATGTTGGGCGTCAAATTCAACAATCGTGAATCAGTTCACGGTCCAATGAAAGTCGCTTTGACGCCGAACATTGGGTTGGATGTGCTCCAATGGAAATATCCGATTGGTCTTCTTTGAGTTGGATGCGAAGCTGTTAGCGAATTCAAACCCGCTCAGGCGGGACTTGTTGAATCGTTCTTGGTTTAGAGCGGTCAGCGAGGACGAACTTTGACAACTGAATAGATTGGGCAAATACAAGGCGAAGTAAATTTTTATGAGTGCCGCAGTACCTGCTGGTGTACGTAAGACTTCTTCAATCGGCTAACGATCTTACCCAGATTGTGATCCCGAGCTGAAGCGAGGGATCTTGCAGTTGGCGCTGCAAGTGAACATGTCTAAGCGTGCGAGGAGCAGGGTGGCGCTATGAAGTTTGCGTGGCGCGGTCCGTAGTGATAACGGAGTGTGTCGAGTAAATTTTGTGGTCAAGCTACTAAGGGCGCATGGTGGATGCCTTGGCAGAAGACGGCGAAGAAAGACGTGGCAAGCTGCGATAAGCTTCGGGGAGCCGCAAGCAGGCTTTGATCCGGAGATCTCTGAATGGGGAAACCCACGGGGGTAAAACCCCCGTACGGCCTGACGAATCCATAGTCGGGTGCGAGCGAACCCAGGGAAGTGAACCATCTCAGTACCTGGAGGAAAAGAAAGAAACCTCGATTGCGATAGTAGTGGCGAGCGAAATCGCAACAGCCTAAACCTGTTAGACCTTCGGGTTCAGCAGGGGTTGTAGGGCCAGCAACAGTAGAGTTACCAATCCGGTTGTTAGTCGAAGCCCTCTGGAAAGAGGGGCCATAGAGTGTGATAGCCACGTAGGCGAAAACAATCCGGACTCGAAGCTGGTACCTGAGTATCGCGGGGCACGAGAAACCCTGCGAGAAGCTACGGGGACCATCCCGTAAGGCTAAATACGTTCTTCTGACCGATAGTGAACCAGTACCGTGAGGGAAAGGTGAAAAGAACCCCTTCGAGGGGAGTGAAATAGTACCTGAAACCGTGTGCCTACAAACGGTGGGAGGACTATGCGGCGCAAGCCGAAAGTCTGACCGCGTGCCTATTGCATAATGAGCCGGCTAGTTATTCTTGTCAGCAAGGTTAAGCGAAAGCGAGCCGTAGCGAAAGCGAGTCCGAATAGGGCGACATAGTTGGCAGGAATAGACGCGAAGCGGGATGATCTACCCTTGGCCAGGCTGAAGTTAGGGTAAAACCTAATGGAGGGCCGAACGGCTGTTTGTTGAAAAAAGCTCCGATGAGCTGAGGGTAGGGGTGAAAGGCTAATCAAATTCCGTGATTGCTCGTTCTCTCCGAAATAGCTTTAGGGCTAGCGTCGTACGATTTGTCGTGGTGGTAGAGAACTGAATGGACTATGGGGCTTTCCAGCTTACAGAATCCAATCAAACTTCGAATGCCATTGAACAACCAGTACGGCAGTCAGACAGCGGGGGCTAAGCTTCGTTGTCGAGAGGAAAACAGTCCAGATCGCCTGCTAAGGTCCCAAAATACAAGCTAAGTGGGAAAGGAAGTCGGAACGCCCAGACAGCCAGGAGGTTGGCTTAGAAGCAGCCATCCTTTAAAGAAAGCGTAATAGCTCACTGGTCAAGCGGTCCGGTGCCGACAATTTAACGGGGCTTAAGCTTGTTACCGAAGCAGCGAATGCATCGACTTCATTGTGGTGCGTGGTAGGAGAGCATTCCCAACGGTTTGAAGCCAGACGGAGACGACTGGTGGACTGTTGAGAAGAGACCCTGCCGGCATAAGTAGCGATAACGGAGGTGAGAACCCTCCGCGCCGAAAGTCTAAGGTTTCCTGAGAAAGGTTAATCCGCTCAGGGTCAGGCGGTTCCTAAGGCGAGGCCGAAAGGCGTAGCTGATGGACATCCGGTTAACATTCCGGACCTCCCGTGTAGTCGTTATCACGATGGGGAGACGCAGAAGGATAAGCAGGCCGTCCTATGGCTATGACGGTTGATGCGTGTAAGGTGTTCCCGATAGGAAAATCCGTTGGGAAGCTATCACTGAGACGCAAAACAGTACCCCGTATGGGGGAAAGCTGACGATTCCACACTGCCGAGAAAATCCTCTAAGGAGAAGACATGGGATCCGTACCTCAAACCGACACAGGTAGACGAGATGAATATTCTAAGGCGCTCGTGAGAACAGTTGGTAAGGAACTCGGCAAATTAACCCCGTAACTTCGGGAAAAGGGGTGCCTCACTAGGGTGCAAGCCCGAAGAGGCCGCAGAGAAATGCGCATTGCGACTGTTTAACAAAAACACAGGTCTCTGCTAAGTCGAAAACGACGTATAGGGGCTGACGCCTGCCCGGTGCTGGAAGGTTAAAGGGAGAGGTTAGTCGCAAGACGAAGCTTTGAACTGAAGCCCCAGTGAACGGCGGCCGTAACTATAACGGTCCTAAGGTTAACGATTCGCTAGCCTTAGTAAAACTGAACTATATGCGGGAAACTCCTCATACAGCCGATCGGTACTCGCTGTCGATGATGACAGCAGTCAAAATCCGACGGACAAGGGGACAATCCGCAGGGAAGGCTCCAAAATGGAGAACCCTCAGAGACTTCACGTTCAGCCACATCCTGAAAGGCTGGAAGCGCAATGGGTCGTAGGATTTGTGGATGGCGAAGGTTGTTTCTTCGTCGGAATCAATCCGCACCCTGAGATGACTTCTGGGTTCCAGGTTCTTCCTGAATTCACAGTGGTGCAGCACGAACGAGATATCCAGTTGCTCCATGCACTCAAAGCATTCTTTGGGTGCGGCGTGGTTCGAACAAATCATGCGGAACGAATGGCATATCGAGTTCGAAGCTTGGATCACCTGAATGAAAGCATCATTCCCTTTTTTGAAAAACATCCGTTGAAATCAAAGAAGAGAGTGGATTTTGCGAAGTTCAGAAAGATACTGCTGCTAATGACCAGGAAAGAACATTTGACGAGCGAGGGCATTGAAGAAATTCGAGGCATCGCGAAGACGATGAACACAGGATGTGAAAGATAAAGTCCAGCTTCTCCGGAAACGGAGTGAGAGATAACTGAGCGAAATTCCTTGTCGGGTAAGTTCCGACCTGCACGAATGGCGTAACGAAAGTGCGACTGTCTTGCCAACTGGCACGGCGAACTTGTAGTGCCGGTGAAGATGCCGGTTGCCCGCAACTAGACGGAAAGACCCCGTGCACCTTTACTATACCTTTACTATGAACTATGGCACTTGCTGCGCAGGATAGGTGGGAGGCTTTGATTTCAGGTTCTCGGACTTGGAGGAGCCACCGGTGAGATACCACCCTGCGAGTTCTGTGGTTCTAACATACTCCCGTAATCCGGGAGATGGACATAGTAAGGCGGGTAGTTTGACTGGGGCGGTCGCCTCCTAAATTGTAACGGAGGCGCGCGAAGCTACGCTCAGGCTGTTTGGAAATCAGCCGACGAGTGCAAACGCATAAGCGTGGCTAACTGCGAGACCTACAAGTCGAGCAGGTACGAAAGTAGGCGTTAGTGATCCGGTGGTTCTGTATGGAATGGCCATCGCTCAACGGATAAAAGGTACGCCGGGGATAACAGGCTGATCGGAGCCAAGAGTTCATATCGACGCTCCGGTTTGGCACCTCGATGTCGGCTCATCGCATCCTGGAGCTGTAGAAGGTTCCAAGGGTTAGGCTGTTCGCCTATTAAAGCGGTACGTGAGCTGGGTTCAGAACGTCGCGAGACAGTTCGGTCCCTATCTGTTGTGGGCGCAGGAGATTTGAGAGGGCCTGTCCTTAGTACGAGAGGACCGGGATGGACGAACCTCTTGTGATCGAGCTGTCATGCCAATGGCATCGCTCGGTAGCGAAGTTCGGTTGTGATAACCGCTGAATGCATATAAGCGGGAAGCACTCCTCAAGATGAGATCTCCCAACCCTTAAGGGTAATGAAGGGCCCAGGTAGACTACCTGGTTGATAGGCAGGATGTGAAAGCGCAGTAATGCGTGTAGCTTACCTGTACTAATCGCCCGTTCGGCTTGACCATAAAATTTACTCGGTGCAGAAACAGCCGTCAGTAACTCAGCTATCAGCTTTCAGTTCGAACTTGTTCGAAAGCGATGGCCTCCTCAGAAGCGTCAGAAACTGGACGCGACTGACGACACAGTACTGACGACTGGCGCCGACGAAAACGATATGCCAAGTATCTTAAGCAGTACCCAATCTATTCAGTTGTGAGGCTTCGTCCTCACGCTCTTTTACAAGTTTGCCGCCCATCGGCGGTGTAAGTCGCCTCAGCACAGGGTTGCTGACGGCTGACGGCTGATGGCTGACGGCTGCAAGTTGTCGGTGATCTTACCGCGGGGGTTCCACCCGTTCCCATCCCGAACACGGAAGTTAAGCCCCGCTGGGCCGATGGTACTGCACGCGAAAGTGTGTGGGAGAGTAGGTAGTTGCCGGCATTAAATCAAAGGCCACGTTCAAACGAACGTGGCCTTTTCCGCTTTTGTGTGGAGCGGACACTCCTGTCCGCTGCCTTTGGTGTTGGTGTTGCTTTTGGTGTTGGGTGCTTGCATGGCCCCCTTGCCCTTCGGCGGCCTCCATTTCCTGGGAGAAAATCAAGACCAACTTCAAAGTCAAAAGCGGCGGACAAGAGTGTCCGCCCCACACGTGTGTGGGAGAGTAGGTAGTTGCCGGCATTAAATCAAAGGCCAGTCTGAGAAATCAGATTGGCCTTTTCTTTTGCTCGTGGGGAGCGGATACTCCTGTCCGCTGCCTTTGGTGTTGGTGTTGCTTTTGGTGTTGGGTTTTGGCATTTGCCTTCGGTCCTTCGACGGCCTCCATTTCCGGGAGAGAATGAAAACCAACTTCAAGGTCAAAAGCTGCGGACAAGAGTGTCCGCCCCACACGTGTGTGGGAGAGTAGGTAGTTGCCGGCATTAAATCAAAAGGCCACACTCAGAGATGAGCGTGGCCTTTTCTGTTACTGGTTTGTCCGTGTGGAGCGGACACTCCTGTCCGCTGCCTTTGGTGTTGGTGTTGCTTTTGGTGTTGGGTGCTTGCATGGCCCCCTTGGCCCTTCGGCGGCCTCCATTTCCTGGGAGAAAATCAAGACCAACTTCAAGGTCAAAAGCGGCGGACAAGAGTGTCCGCCCCACACGGTCATTTAATCTCAGCCACCCAAAGCCACCGATAGTCCTCAGGACGAACCACCAGCCCCGCCCGCACCGGATTCTGGCGTACATACTCAAGTTTATCGCCGAAACTTTCATCCGACCGCAGCACATGGTCGAACGACTCATCCTGCCAAACTGGACCGGAAATGCCGAGCAATCGATTTACGCTCCGAGCCGAGATACCCTTGATCAGCTTCAGGATTACGGGTAGAGAGTAAGGCCAACCCTCGGGGTCGCAGGTGGGAGTTAACAGCATGTGCACATGGTCGGGCATCACAACCACCGCGTGGAGAAGATAACGCTTCCCGTCGTCGTGCCGACAATGCTGGAGTATAAGATCTCGCGCGCCCGGCGAAAACGGGTCGCGGATCAGCTTCCGAAATGTCACAAAGAGTGCCCGGTCGGCCTTCTGATAATGCGGTAGCCGACGCCGATAAGAGTATTTGTGGGCCAGCGCGGAGGTCTCGGCCATGAACTTCATTGAACAGCCACAGCGACGAAGGTGTCAGTGACGTCCATACATAGAATTAGTTCGGTTTCTTGCTTGTGTGGAGCGGATACTCCTGTCCGCTGCTGTTGAAGTTGATCTTGGTTTGGTCTTGCTTTTAATCCTTGCCGGCTGCAGAACAAATCAAAATCAACCCCAAGGTCAAAAGCGGCGGACAAGAGTGTCCGCCCCACACCTGCGTGGAAGTGGTGTGCTGGTTAATCTTGCAAGCGAATCCTATGACCGCGAATGGCATTTCGCGTCTTGATCATCGCTGGCCGGCAGGTCGATCCGTGGATACGGCGGCTGCGCGGCTTCCCGACGAAGTGACCAAGGCTTGCAATGAGCCATGGTGGAACGTGGGCGTATCCTGTTTACGGCGGCCTCCTGTGTTGGCGTTGGTAAAGGCAGCGGGAAGTGGAGCGAGGAGGAATTGAAGGCCCTCGAAATTGGGGTGGTCGGCGGTTTTGCCCGTGGTTGCCATGCCGGAGGGGTTGCTCAGTTTGCGCTGCTCTCGGCAGTGGGAAGCACACCGAAAAGCCGGATTCGCTACCGTTTGTCCCGATGTTTTGGTTTGCGAAACTCCAGTCCAGGATTTATCACAATCACATCGTGTCCCAGCTCACAGCATGAGGTTTTGTAGTCCGCTAGGATGGCCTACAGAGTGCGCCGGATTGGGGCAACTCGCTTCAGGCAGGAGATCGCACTCAGGAGGAGAGTATGTGCATCGTGTGTGAACACGAACTGTGGGATGAGCACCGGGCGCTCGAACGCGAGTTCTTCAAGGCCTGCAAGAGATGCAAGAAGTTCCCCGGCGCGAGCTCCGAAGGGACCTGCTATCACTGTTGCGCGATTGGCGAGATGATCGACGAGTGCCCCGAGTGCGCAGGCAAATCATGGAGCGAAGAATTCCTCGAGGCCAAAGAAGAAATCGAAGGCCCAGATAAGACACTGCTCCCGTTCTAGCCAAACCTGAATCGGATGCTCGTTCCGAATGACCTCGATCCGTCGTCCGCGCCGCAGTGTCACTACCACCCAACCCGCTTCATCCCCACCACAAGATCGAAATGCCGGTCGCGACTTAACAGTGGAAGCGCGTGCTGACGGCACAGGGCTGCGATCCACAGGTCGTTTGTCGGGATCGGCTTACCTTCCCGCTTCAATGCGAGAGTAATCTCCGCGTAGTAATGCGTGGTGTCTTCGTTGATGTCGAGGACGAAGCAGTCTTGAATCAGCCCGCTCAGCCATTTCTCGTATCTCGCCCGGTTCCGTGACTGGGCGATGCCGTAGCGATACTCTCCCAGCACAATCACTGGAATTGCCACCTGATCGACACGGGCGAGAATCGCAATGACCGCGGGATCAGCGTCAGCCGCAGCCGATAAAGCATTGGTGTCGAGAATCATTGCTTAGGGAATTGCTGAGAAAAGTCGTCGCTTAGGAAGTGATCTTCGGAAAAATCACCCGCCCGACCATCACCATCAGAAATTCATCGCCACAGTTCGCGATCGACTTTTTCGAACGTTTCTTCGACCCGCTTTTCGATCTGCTTTCTTTCGCTGCCCGGGAGGGTGACCTTTCCCAGATGCTTCATCCAGGGCCGGTCGCGGGAAGTGGTTTTCAGTTTCTCCTGCACGGCCTCGGTTACCAACTGCCGGAGCGGAATACCGCGCTCGGCCGCCGCCGACTTGGCACGCCGGAATAAAACATCGGGGATTTCCAGCGTCGTTTTCACATTCCCATATTACCATATTTATGGGTATGTCTCTCGCCGCTATCGGCCTGTCGCCAACTTCGGCGACCGGCGTAAGCCGAATTGGGCAACGGTGAAACCCGCACGCTAGTTCAGAATAAAAGGCCACGCTCAAAATGAGCGTGGCCTTTCCGTTAACCGGCAAGTTGAACAGCAGAATTTCTCTACGGTCTCACGAACGAAAACACGGCGTGGGCAGAATTAACACCCCAGATCCCGGCTCCTGACCCACTGGATATTTGTGTCAGGACACCTGGCACTGAGACCTCAATCTGGACGTTGGGGTCGAAGCGGAAGATGTTTTCGCTAGTATTCGTGGTAATTCCCCAGGCGCCGTTTCCACCGGCTGCGAGTTGAGTGAAAACTCTAGATCCGTCGATGAGGATAAAGCCGGCAGAGCGATCGAATCGGTAAACCTTACCCGAACCGTCGAGTCCCCACACGTCATTCACTCCCACGGCGATCTGTTGCAGCGAGCCTCCGATTTGCACCCAATTGTTGGTGGAGAAGTTAAATTGGAAGATCTGAGCTTCGCCGTTGAGCCCCCAAACATCGCCGCCTCCGGTTGAAATGTGAGTGAGAGTGCCCTGAATCTGGTCGAACTCGCCGCTGCAATAGTTATAGCGGTAGACCAACTCACTCGCGTTGGTTCCCCAGACTTCATAGGGATGACAGTTGTCAATGTCGCCTTCTCCAACCACGATCTGAGTCAGGTTTGCCTGTACCTGAACAAGTTTCTTGGTGGTGAAGTCGTAGTGAAAAACGTGGGTATTCACGTCGACTCCCCAGACGTCATCGGACTGGAGCAACGTGCCTCCGCCGACAGCGATCTGCGTGAGCGTGACCTTTCCTGCCAGCTTGGCGAATTTCTTGCCGGCAGCATTGTAGCGAAAGACTTGTTGAGAAGCATTAAGACCCCAGACCTCGGCTCGACCAGCAGCGATCTGGGTGAGAGTACCGGCGACCTGACGCGAATTCTTGTGCTGATGCGGGGACGACAATGCCTGCCCAGCAAACGATAGAAGCGAGAAAGAGCGATACTCGACGATTTTTCATATTTTCCTCCCGGAAAGATGCACGTGAAAAGATGGACTCTAAAACGGACCTAAATATGTCGTGTCAGGACTTGCGTTCGTCGGATTTTCCGGAGCTTTTAAAGTCCGGCATTCCACGAACCGGTGCGCAGAATGGCCGAGTACCGTTTTTTTCGCAATAGCGCTTGCCTGTCGGGCGTCTTACTTTTCATGTCCCGTTAACCTTCACAAAAGAAAGAGGATGCTGGGAACGAGGAATCCAGCGTAGAATGGATTTCCTTTCCCCTGGGAGTGCGGTTTGGCATCGGAGCGGGTCAGAATCACAAAACCCATCAGGTTTGGCCGAAGTTTTGGCGACGATTTCGAGCTCGACCCGGAGTCCTACACTTTGCGCCGCTCCGGGCGTCTGCTCAAACTCGAACGCATTCCCATGGAGATCCTGTTGCTCCTAGTTGAGCAGCAGGGGCAGCTGGTCAGCCGTGAGCAGATCGTCGAACGGATCTGGGGCAAGTCCGTTTTCCTCGACACCGATAACAGCATCAACGGCGCAATCCGCAAGATCCGAACCCTTCTCAAAGACGATCCCGAAGAACCGCGTTTCATCCAGACCATTACCGGCAAGGGATACCGTTTCATCGCGCCGCTGGATGCTCGCGAAGAACCAAACCCCGAACAATCAACTCCAGTCGCCGAGTCCACGGAAACTCCTGTTCGCGATCTGCCGGACACTCCACCAGAAAAACCGGTGCGCAAGAAGTGGCCATTGATTTTGGGAATTGCTCTCGCGGTAGCAGGTGCAATCGCGGCGGCATTTTATTTGCAGCCGCCGAAGTTGCGGACGCATAACGCAACGCCCGCGAGGCGCGTGATGTTGGCCGTCTTGCCCTTCGAGAACCTTACCGGCGATGCGAATCAGGACTACTTCAGTGACGGCCTGACCGAGGAGATGATCACCCAACTCGGTAGAACAGATCCGGCGCAGTTGGGAGTGATCGCGCGTACATCGGTCATGGTCTACAAGCGCAATCCAAGGCCACTCGATGAGATCGGGCGCAAGCTCGGAGTGCAATATGTGATCGAAGGCAGCGTGCGCCGCGATGCGGAACGAGTGCGAATCACCGCTCAGCTCATCCAGATAAAAGATCAAACCCACGTCTGGGCGAAAGAGTACGACCGTGACCTGACAAATTTACTGGTGCTGCAAGCGCGAGATAGCGCAGGAAATTGCCGACGAGACCAAGTCCGCTCTCGGCGGCGAACCGAAGGCGAACGCAGCCGTTCATCCCGTATCAGCTCCGACCACGTCCTATGAAGCCTACGATCTTTATTTGAAGGGACGCTATTTCTGGAACAAAAGAACACCAGAAGATTTTCAGCAAGCGGCCGACTATTTTCAGCAAGCCATCGCGAAAGATCCGAACTACGCTCGCGCCTACGCCGGTTTAGCGGACACGTATGGGCTGATGAGCACGTGGACGCTTGCTCCTCAAAATGAATTCATGCCGAAGGCGCGTACCGCTGCACTGCGTGCGCTGCAGATCGACGATACTCTTGCCGAAGCTCACGCATCCTTAGCGCTGGTCGCCGAGAATTACGATTACGACTGGCAAACGGCGGAGAAAGAATTTCGCCGAGCCATCCAGCTCGATCCCGAATACGCTACGGCGCACGAGTGGTATGCCGAGTACCTTTCATGGCAGGGGCGCTTCGACGAAGCGTTGAACGAGAGTGAACGGGCGCAGCAGCTCGATCCGCTGTCGTTAATCATCGCCACCGATCGTGGAACCATCCTTTATTATGCGCGCCACTATGACGAGGCCATCGCGCAGTGCCGCGTTGCGCTTGAATTGGATCCCAGATTTGGGCTGGCGCGAGCCTTCTTATTCTTCGCCCTGGTGAAAGAGGGCAAGTTCCCCGAGGCCCTCGACGAAGTTGAACGCACACCGAGCACTGATCGCGGCCAAAGCGCCAGGCTATCCGCGCAGGCCTGGGCGGATAAGGCGTATCTCTACGGCCAGTGGGGACGAGCTGCAGAAGCGCAACATGCTCTGGAAAAATTCACCCAGCTCGCTTCCCAATTGCACGATCGCACCCAAACGTCGATCGTCGCCCACGTCGGCGCCGGCCGGAAAGCGGAGGCTATCACTCTGCTGCAAAAAGCCTACGCCGACCATTCGAACATAGTTACTAGCGTGAAAGTCGACCCCAGATATGATCCGCTCCGCGACGAACCAAAGTTTCAGGAGTTACTGCAACGCCTGTGGCCGGTGAACTGAACTCGAAATTTGAGAGTAAGTTAGCACCCTCTATTTGTTATATCTTGAAGCTAATAGCGTGGCTACTTATCCGGTGGAGCATGGGCGCAAAAAAAGGCCCGCCAACCTGGCAGGCCTTGAGGTTCAACAACCGCGCTGGTCCACCCGTCTGTAAGACGCAGGTAAGCCGGGCAACCGTGAGGGTTCAGCAGCCACCGGTGTAACCAGTAGCCGGCGCCCAAAGGGACGAACAAACGGTGTCATCGTAGTATGGTCCCTGAAGCTCAATGCCATGCTCGTTGCCGTTCGGCCCGCTGGTGAAGTAGAAGCTGACATTGCTGTTGATCCAGTTCCCTCCACCGTAGTTGAAGCCGCCGTCGAGTTGCACCGCGCTGCCGCTCGCTCCCTCAGTCTGCGCGCTGCCCCAGGAGTTGACCTCCGGCCCCGAGCCTCCGATGTTCACAGAGTAGCGATACTCGGCAGCGGTTTCGGCGATCTGGGTACAATCCCAGTTAGGCGTAACCCCGGAAACGGCGACGCATGGGTAGCCGTAGTGGAACCAGTGCACGTCTCCCCAGTTCCAGGCTAGTCCAAGGCCGCCGACGACCGAGGCCACGTTCTCAGCTTTCTTCGTCCCGGTGGAGTTCAGGAAGATAACTCCTTCGTCACGAGTCAAATCGCCGTTGGAGTACCATACGGAAAATACGGTGGCACCGTTAGTCCCGGTCCAGCAACCGACGGGCTCAGCCTTCTTATCTAATTCAGGGCAGAACATCCAGTTGTCGTAGAAGTAGGACTGTCCACCATTGGCGACGCAATGTCCGGCGGTCCAAATGACGTTCAGCACGTTCGAGTTGCCAACGGTCACCGATGCGGTGCATTGGAAATTGCCGCCGGTCACTGGGTCGTGGCCGTACAGCTTCCCGACCGTGCTGATCGGGTACACTTTGTAAGCCGCCGCAGTCGCCACATAATAGAAAGTACCATTCGGACCCGGATAACCCCCGGTTTGCGGCCCCGGCGTGACCTTAGCATCGGGGAAGTGCGCCCCGTTCGGTTGAATCATCTGCTTCGATACCGGATCATAACCACCGGCCAAGCTCGGGGCGCCTGACGCCAAGGCGTGCGACGGCGCTCCTCGAATCGCCCCAGGGTCCGGCCGCCCAATGTCCATTGGGACAGCAGATGCCATCCGTTCAGGCGTCCAATACGCCTCTATCGCGGCAGCCTGTTTGTTGCCGCCGGATGTGTGTGTAACCAGAGATCCCTGGGCGTTGAGAGCCACCGGAGACAATACCAAAGTCGCCAGAGCCACAGTGGCGAAGAACGCGAACATGCAGTGGCGTTTGTAGCGAAGTTGGTTGCAAGTTGATAGCGGACGAAGCCCGGTCTTGCTCTTCCTGTGTTGCATCGTGTTTTCTCCTTCCCCTTGGGGGGGATTGTGAGGCCGAGAACAGACATCCCCATCACGAAACGGATCTGGATTTGTGTGCACGGCCCGCCGCTCGAAAGGAATTTCCCTTCGGGGCGTTATGGGAAGAGTTTTGAGAAAATCTCTGCTAGGGAAGAGGCGCAGAGGCAATAGACTTACGAAGTGGATATTAGCGCAATCCCGAAAGAAGTCAAGCTAATTCTCGAAAAACGTAAGAGGGTTTGCGCTCTAGTGTTCCAGTTGCGGAATAGTCTCACGCAAACGTAAAGCGAAACACGAATAAGGAAGACGACGCGAGCATGAGCAAAGTTAGAGTTGCGGCATTTTCGATTTCCATTGATGGTTTCGGAGCCGGACCACGGCAGGATCTCACCCATCCTCTCGGAGTGCGCGGCGTCGAACTGCACAATTGGTTTTTCAAAACGGACATGTTCAAGAAGATGCATGGCCAAAGCGAAGGCGAAAAAGGAATCGACAATGATTTTGGCGTTCAGTCTTTCGAGAATGTGGGCGCCTGGATTTTAGGCCGCAATATGTTTGGCCCGGTTCGCGGCCCGTGGGTTCTCGAGCCGGAGGCTGATTCCTGGAAGGGGTGGTGGGGTGAAAATCCTCCCTACCATACGCCAGTTTTTGTGCTTACCCATCAAGCGCGGGCTCCGCTTGCAATGGAGGGTGGCACGATTTTCTACTTTGTAACCACAGGGATCGAATCGGCACTGCAGAAAGCGAAAGAGGCGGCCAATGGAAAAGACGTTCGAATCGGCGGGGGCGTGTCCGTCATTCGCCAGTACTTGCTGGCGAATGAGATCGACGAAATGCACTTAGCCCTTTCGCCGGTTCTGTTAGGCGAAGGCGAGCGTCTTTTCGACGGAATCAATCTGCATCAACTCGGATTCAACCATGTGCGAACTGTCGCCGGAGAAAACGCCACTCACGTGCTAATCAAAAAATGAGTGTGGCTTTTCTTTATACGGTCAGAGGACAGGGTGCGTGATCGCACTGGCACGCGATTTCGACTTCGTTTGATCCTGCACCTTCGCAGGCTTGACCGCAGTATTTTTCTCCGGGTTTCGCCGGGCACAGGCACGGAATGTGAGCGCATTGACCTTCAACGGTTGCCATCTTGTTCTCCTTTTGCGAGTAGAGTCTGTGAAGCAGTTTAGACGAGCCATCAACGGCGAGGGTTGGCTAGATAATCAATCTTATAGCAGCAGAAACAACGCCGCCGGTCAGAATTGCTCACTATGCGGTTGAACCAAAAGTGCGCCAGAGCATATGGACCCAAGCACCGCAGTGATAGTCTTGCGCTATGTCCCAAGAACCTGACGCTGAACTCCGTCCTCAGAAATTGGCAGCTGAATCCGGACGAGTCGGATCCTTCGCAAGAGTTCTATCGTCGCTGATCATCGGCGTATTTCTGGGAGCACTGCTACTCGTGGCAGCAGGATGGATGATGCTGTCGCAGACTTCCGGCCGCACGCTGTTAAGCCGCATGTTCTCGGCAGTGACGGGAAGAACCCTGACCATCGATGTGAGCCAGCCCACCGTAGTCGACCGCATTCAGCGCTTGCAGCGCCTCGAAACGGTGGTCTACACCATGGACAAGATGGTCACGGGCGAGAAAGAGAATCCGCTGCTGCCCGATTTCCTGACTGGCGATCGCCTCTTATTAATGGTGCACGGCGAAGTCGTGGCGGGAATCGATTTCGCGAACCTGAAACCGAACGACGTTACAGTCGACGGCAAGGTGGTGCGTCTGCATCTTCCCGCGGCGCAAATCTTCACCACGCGGCTGGACAGCGCCAAAACGCGAGTTTACTCGCGGCAAACTGGACTGCTGGTTCCGACCGATCCAAACCTCGAAACGCAGGTTCGCCAGGAGGCAGAGCGCCAGTTGCTGGAAGCGGCCACGGCCGACGGCATTCTGCGAACCGCGCAACAGAATGCTGGGTCGACGATTACGAGCCTGTTGCAGGGACTAGGGTTCGAAAAGATAGAATTTGACTGATCGCACGGTTAGATTTGATCTGCGAAATTGCACCTGCTCGAATTCGCGTAGGCCTCGCCAAACAAACGAATAACTTGGGTCTAACACCTAGGTAACCTCGTCATTCTTACCCCTCGCAACTAATCTTTCGTCTGAGGGTTTCTATTCACATGAACAACACATTCAGCAAGTCACTGTTAGTCCTGGCAGTGGGGGGACTTATGATCGCAGGTTCCGCCTCTGCTCAAACCTCAACCACGTCGGGCGCGGGCCCTGGTGTTGTCGATCCTGGCCATCCGCGCGTCAATGAAGTCAATGGCCGCGAAGAAAATCAGCAGCAGCGCATTGGTAACGGCGTTAAGAACGGAACGTTGAACTCGCAGCAAACCGCCCACCTCGAAAATCGCGAAACCAATGTGCAGAATCGCGAAAAGGCGGACATGGCGAAGAACAACGGACATCTGACCAAAGCTGAACAGCGCGGCATCAACCGGCAGCAGAATCGGATCAGCCGGAGCATCGCGAAAGACAAGGCTACCAATAAGTAGTCCAGCGAGTTACAAGGGTAGTTGTAGGGACGAAGCGCGAAACGAGGCACGAAGGAAACAGCCGCATTCTGTTGCGGCTTTTTCTTCTTGGGAAAGAGAACGAGTTATTTCTTCAGCGCGCGGATGTAACGGACCAGATCGGCAATCTGTTCCTTGTTGAGTTTGTGCTCAAAAGCGGGCATGCGATTCTTGCCCTTGCCTTTGCTGATGGCGGTCGCGAGTTCCTCGTCCGATTGCTTTTGCACTTCGTCGGAATCGAGTGGACGCAGCTTCAGGTTTCTGCCGAGCATGGTGTCGCCGGTTCCGTGGGTGCCGTGGCAGGCCGCGCAATGAGCCTTATAGAGATCGGCGCTGCTCTCCGCGAGCGCGGAGCAGCAGACCAGCAGACACACGGCCAACGTTCGACTGAAAATTAAAAATCCATACCCCGAGCCTATCAGCAACCCGCCAGCTCCCTTCAAACGGTGCTTTGCTTTACTGCCCCGCTGCTGATTTTAACAGGTTAGCTTTTGTTCTTCAGAGTTCAGTTCCTACTGGTTCGGTTTCTACCAGTTTAGTTTCAAAGCGAACTGAAACTGGCGCGGATCATAAGCCGCAGTCGCCTGGCCGGCATTGGTGAATAGAGGACTGACGGCTGACACGTTGAAGCGGTTCGCGATGTTGAAGGTATCGGCTATTAAATCCATGTTGAAGCGCTCCCCGAAGTAGACGCGTTTGGCCACGCGCATATCGTTAAACACGTTCCAGGGAGTCACGCCGGCATTGCGGCCGAGGTTGCCGTCGAGAGAAGCGAGAGTGCCATCGAAACCGAGAATGCATGGTTCCTGGAAAACGCCAGTTGGCGAGTACTTGGAATTTACCGGCAGGTTGCCGAGGCTGGTGCAAGCCGGATTTACAAAGGTATTCGGGCGCCCGGTCAGCGAAGAGAGCTGCAGGTTGTCGCCACTACCCGTGATGATGTTGAATGGACGCCCCGTTCCGATTTCAATCAGTGGAGCGAGCGTCCAATTACTCAGGAACTTGCTCTTGAAACTGGAACCGCTGATTTTGCCAGACTGATAAACGCCACTAAACACGAAACGCTGACGCTGATCGAAGGTCGATGTCGAACGGTCTGCGCTGGGAAAGTAACTGTCCTGGGGAGTCAGGGTCGATTGCAGATCCGTGGAATCGTCGATCGCGTGGGACCAGGTATAGGAAGCCAGAAATTCATAGTGATTGCTGAAACGCTTCCGCAGGTTGGCGGTGAGCCCGTTGTAGTTCGAAGTGCCGTTGGAATAATTGGCGTCCATATCGCCGAAGGGAACGCAATTGGTGTAATCGAACGTCGGCGGCGTGGGATTGCATTTCGAATTAAATCCCGGCAGGTTTTGGAGAAGAGCTATCGCCTGGCTCACGCAATTCGCCTGGCCATTCAAATAAAAGGCGGCGGCGATCGAGGGATTCAGTCCGCCGGGGCGGAAGAAGTTCACCAGCGAAGGATCAACCCAGCGCGGATCGCAGGTAGGATTGCTGACGGTGAAAGGACTGCTCGCGTTCTGACCAGCAGCAGCCGCGGCAAAGAAATTCGCCGTCATCAAATCGCCGCGAATCGTATTGGCGTTGATGGGACGATTCAGATGCCGTCCGAGGTTCAAGTTGTATGCCAGACTGAAGGCATAGCCGCTGCCCAGGTCGCGCTCAACCGTCAGATTCGCCTGCTGCGAGTAGGCGTAGACGAAATTCTTAGCTTGCGGGTAACCAAACGGCTGAAAGCCCAGCGGTAAGAAAGTACCTTGCGAGAGGTTGAGATAATTCTGGTTCAAAAACACCGACTGCGGAAAATTCAACGCCTGAAACTGCTGCGAATTGGGCTGGTAAGCCAGAGCCGACAGGACCGCGGGACTGGTCGTGGGCGAGCATGGCGACGAGACGCTGCCGCCCGGCCCAGGTATCAATCCCTGAAAGATTGGAACTGCGTTCAGGTTCGCCGGGTCGCCGGCAGTGGTACATGTGCCCGTGCCGGCGAAAGCCAGCTGGCCGCTGCTTGAGCCATCGGAGGCATCGCCCAAGAAATAGAGACCGAGCAGAGGGTGGTCAAAAAACATCCCATACGACGCGCGGACGACCGTCTTGCCATCACCCTTCGGGTCCCACGCCAAGCCGAATCGCGGCTGAATATTGTTCTTGTCCGTCCGAATACCCTTTTGCAATCCTAGCTGTTGATAGGCGGGAAGCGCGAGTCCTTGAGGGGGTTTTAAGGATGGAGGAACTTCGATGTCATAGCGGACGCCATAGTTGAGGGTCAAATTGTGGCGCGCGCGCCAGCTATCCTGCCAGAAAACGCCGATCGGCTTGTTGGAGAACGAATCGCTCGGGCTGCCGATACCCTGGATGAAATCTCCCGGGACGCCGAAACCGTAGGCCTGCACCGCATTAAGTTGGGGAACGCCGATGGTCGGATTGGCCGCCAAAAAAGGGGCAATCACCGCATTTAGCGAGGAAGGCAACGCATTGCTCGCCGACAACGCACCGAAGTCGTACACGCCGCCGTAGTTCACAGTGAACGTGGCTGTGATGGGCAGATAGTTGAAATCGGCGCCAAACTTCGTGTCGTGGCGTCCTTTGGTCCAGGAAAAATTGTCGGTGAACTGGTAGCGATTCTCGACGCGTTGAATGTAGGAATAAGGCTCACGGCCAAAGTAGGCGAAGCCGGGGATGTTGACAGCGGGGTCGGCTCCTCCGGGAATGGCGGTGTTGTAGAAGTACGACAAACCGCGGCGAGCATATTGAAAGCGGAATTCGTTGACCTTGTTGGTGCCGAGACTCCAGGTGTCCTGCACAACCCCGGCAACATCGCGAAAAGTTTGCTGCGAGGTGCGCGAATACGCGTTCTGACCGAAAGGCTGATCTTGCCCGCTGACCTCGATACCCGTTACGGTGCTTGGGCTGACGTTGGCACGGAATGTCAGGCGATTGTTAGCGTTCAGGTTGTGGTCGAGGCGAAGCGAGTAGACGCTGGTCCCTTCGAATACGGGGAAATTGCCCTCCTGCGATGCCAACGTCTGATAGGAACTGGGTACGAAGCACGTGCCGGGGGACTGGCACGATGAAATGAATCCCGGCTGTCCGCCAAGCAGGGTCGGCCAGGCGCCATTCACCGCCATGCCAGACGAGGCTCCAAGAATTTCAGCGTAGGCGCCCACGGCTTGCGCGAAGCCCGGATACTGAACCGGATTCTGCTCCGCTGCGAGCACCGTCGGATTCGTCAAGAATCCAATCTGGTTGGGAGTCAATTGCAAAACGCCAAAGGGCAATCCGACCTGCGTCGTGTCAAATGGAGATAGGTCAAAATTTCCCTGGCCGATGCTGGAGAAACCCGTTTCATGGCGACGGTTAATCTCGTAGGAAAAGTAGTAATAAGTCTTGTCTTTCTTGATTGGACCACCGAACGCCAAGCCTGCTTGCACGCGTGTGTAGGCCGGGTTTGAAGTGGTGCTGAATGGATTGACGGCCTGGAAGTCGCGATCGCGCAGATATCCATATAAGTCGCCATGGAAATCATTCGATCCCGAACGAGTGATGATGTTCACCACTCCGCCCGAAGCGCGGCCATATTCAGCGGCGTAACTATTCGTGATGATCTGAAATTCCTGCACCGCTTCCTGGGAGACGGTGGAACGCACGCCGTTGACGGAGTTGTCGGTGGCGTCTGCGCCATCCACATTGACGAGGTTCGATCGGGCGCGCTGTCCGCTCATGTTGAGTCCGGAAGTTGGGGCTGCTCCGGTGTTGGGCGCGTTATCGCGGACCACTTGGGAATCCGTGAGCGTGAAGTTGATGTAGTTGCGGCCGTTGATCGGCAGATTATCGATGCGCCGCTGGCCGATGGTGTCGGTCGTGGAACTACGCGAAGTTTCGACAAGATCGGCTTGAGAATTGACCTCGACGACTTCCTTGCCGCCCGCGATCGCGACGGTGACGGGTAACTCGGCCATGCCTCCGACGGTAATTGCTACTGCGGCGGCTTCGGCCTTGGTAAAACCGGGCGCCTCCACGACCACGGTGTAGTTGCCGGGAGCCAGCTGCCGCACACTGTATCCGCCTTGTCCATCGCTGGTGCCGGCGCGTTCCAGGCCCTTCGCCACGTCCCGCACCGTAACGTTCGCATTCGTGATCGCGCTGCCTTTAGGATCTTTCACCGTGACGTGGAGGTCACCAGTCGCCGCGCTCTGCGCGAATGCAGATCCGCTCACGAGCAAGAAGAGAAGAGCAAGAAGGAACACACGCAGGAATACTGACGCTGACGCTTTCATAGGGCTCCTGGAATCTTCCGCGACGCGGCGGAAGGCAGAATTAGATTGCGCGGTTTCGTAGAAAATACTTGTACTTCGGGCACGTTGTGAGCACGGGATACCGCTGATATGTACATCACCAAAGGGTGTTTACGCAAGCAATAAGCTAGGTTACCGATGCGACAAAGCACGTCATTTCCAAAGTTGGAACGCTGCGCTTTCCCCAGTACATTGAATCCTTGAAACTTTGCAACCTTAGCCTTAGATTTGCTCTAGCGACATATTGCTGTGCCAGAAATATTTCTCGTGCCTGATCTTTCGTCCTCCGAAAACTTTAACGGAAATTCTATGACCGGGGAATTGCTGCGCGTCCTGGTCTGCCCTCCGGCGAATGCTGGATGGAACCTTCCGCGGAAAGCGGCCGCTTGGCCCGACCTTGGATTTCAGCACGCCCCAAACTTCGCGACCGCCAGCGCACAACACGATTGCCTTTGTGATTTGTTAAGTGAAGCCGGAGCCGAAGTGGTGAGTCTGCCGGCATCCGAAGCTCTGACTCTCGACGCAGTCTATGCGCACGATGCTTCGCTCGCCACCGACTATGGGTTGCTTTTGATGAATCCCGGGAAACAGACGCGCGTGCCCGAGGCTCAGGCGCAGGCCGAGTTTGGCGCTCAACTCGGCATTCCAAAATTTGGAGAGATACGAGCGCCAGGCACTTCCGAATCCGGTGACATACTTTGGCTGGACGCGCACACCTTACTTGTCGGTGACGGGTATCGAACGAACAAAGCGGGCATCAGTCAGCTGCGCGCGTTCCTATCAAGCAGGAATATCGAAGTGCTTTCAGCCCCGCTGCCTTATGGTTCTGGCCCTTCCGCCTGTCTGCACCTGATGTCGTTGATGAGCATGCTCGACGAGCAAACGATTCTCGTCGATCTGCCCTGGCTGGCCGTGGAGACCGTTGAACTATTAAAGGCGCGCAAATTCCAACTGATCGAGATCGAATACAGCGAACGAGACACCTTAGCCTGCAACGTGCTGGCTCTGGGCAACAAACGGCTGATCGCGATCGAAGAAAACGTCAAGACGAATCAACGCATGCGCGATGCCGGTTTTGATGTCCGTACATTCACCGGTTCGGAAATCTGCATCAACGGCGCCGGCGGCCCCACCTGCCTGACTCGTCCGCTACGGCGCGGGTGAATCCACGCTGTTAAAATAACGATGGAATGCTTTTGCCCTTCGTCCGCGATCTTTTCGCGGAAGTGGAACTACTCCCAGCCTTCACGCGTGCCGCTTCTCATCTCCGGGAGGGCGCGGGGCGGATTCGTGTGACCGGGCTATCCACTGCCGCCAAAGCTCTCGTCCTCGTTCTGATGAAACGTACGGTCGAACGCCCCTTCATTCTGGTTGTGAGCGACAACCGCGCTGCCGAAGAACTTATTCCGGTGCTCCGCGCGTTCTGCGAGCTCACTGCAGCCGCCGATCCCGACGCCGTGGTGAGCCTTCCCGCGCGCGACGTGTTGCCCTTCCAGAATTTGTCGCCACATCCTGAGATTCAGGAAGAGCGCGCCACCGCTCTGTGGAAGATCGCCAGCGGCCGAGCGTCCATAGTAGTGGTCCCGGTAACCGCGACCACGATTCTTCTGCGATCGGCCGAATATTATGCCGAGTTGGCGCGCGCTCTGCGTCGCGGCGAAACTTTCGATCTCGAAAAACTTCTCGAGCACCTGAACACGGTGGGCTACAGCGCCACCGACGTAGTTGAAATGCCCGGCCAGTACGCGGCTCGCGGCGGCATTCTCGACGTCTACTCGCCCGAGGCTGATCGTCCGGTGCGAGTCGAATTCTTCGGCGACGAAATCGAATCGATGCGCAAATTCGATCCCGCGAGCCAGCGGTCGTCGAATCCGGTGGATGAAGCGTTACTGCTGCCGTTGACCGAGACCCCGGTGACCACGGAGCTGCTGGGCTCCATCAACGCGCGGCTCTCCGGCAAACGCATCTCGGGATCGGCGGAAGTGGTAGAGCAGGCGATGCGCGATTCCGGTGCCGGAGTTTTTCCCGGATGGGAGTTTTACGCCCCTGTCGCAGGCGCCGACCGCAGCGTTTTTGAGCTGCTTCCCGATGCCCGCGTGATTTTCGACGAACCCGAAGCTCTGCGATTGGAGTTGGACAAAGTGTGGGCACGCATCGAAGAAGCCCACGAACGCAGCGGGATCGGGAACCTGGTTCGCCCCGCTGACTTGTATCTCGCCCCAGAAGCATGGCAGGAGAAAACCGCAACCCGTGCCGGGGCCAACCTCGAATATCTAAGTGTGGAGCGGGCGTCCTCTCCCGCTGCCGCTGAAGCGGCGACAGTGCCGCAGGACAATGCCCGTTCGGTGAATCCTCCCGGCTCCTCCGAAGCCGCTTTTCTCTCCCAACCCGCGACCCGCTTTCATGGGGCAGTCCCCGTCATGATCGAAGAGGTCCAAAAATTGGTGGCCTCTGGAACGCAGGTGATTCTGGCCGCTCCCAACACCGGAGAAGTCGAGCGCCTGGCCGACATGTTCACCGAGTACAACGCTTCTTATCGCCTTGGAAGCCGCACCCGCAGCGGCGAGAGCTACGCAGACGAAACTTCCTATTTTGCCGGCGATGTCCTTACCACCACGCTGCTCAAAGCGTATCTGCCCGACGGCTTCGTTCTTCCGGAAGCGCATCTGGCGATTTTTGGCGCGCGCGATCTCTTCGACGAATCGGATCTGGTTGCTACGAGGCCGCAAAGGCAAAGATCTAAAGTCTCCGCATTTCTTTCCGACTTCCGCGACTTGCAGGTTGGCGACTACGTTGTCCACGTGGAGCACGGCATCGGCCAGTATCAGGGCCTGAAAGAAATCAACCAGGGCGACGGAGCGGCCGAATTCATGCTTCTGGAATACGCCGACGCTGCGCGACTCTATGTTCCACTCACGCGGCTCGATCTCATACAGAAATACCGCTCGTCGGAAGGCGCGAAGCCGGTTCTGAATCACCTCGGTACGCAGGCTTGGAGCAAGACCAAGGCCCGCGTGCGCAAGGCGATGAAAGATATGACCGATGAGTTGGTCAAACTTTACGCCCAGCGGCAAGCGGCGCGCGGCCACATTTTCCCGCCCGATACCGAGTGGATGAAAGAGTTCGAAGATTCGTTCGAGTTCAACGAAACGGAAGATCAGGCGCAGGCTATCGCCGACGTGAAGCGCGACATGGAATCGCAGCTTCCCATGGATCGCCTGCTCTGCGGCGACGTAGGTTATGGCAAGACAGAAGTCGCGATGCGCGCGGCGTTCAAGGCCCTTAGCGACAACAAGCAGGTGGCTATACTTGCGCCGACCACTGTTCTGGCCTTTCAGCATTACGAAACGTTCAAGCAGCGATTTGCGCCGTTTCCGCTGACCGTGGAGATGATCAGCCGCTTCCGGACGCCCAAGCAGGTGAAAGAGACTTTGGCGAAAGTCGCCGTGGGCAAAGTGGACATCCTGATCGGTACGCATCGACTGCTGTCAAAAGATGTGAAGTTTTCTGATCTTGGCTTGTTGGTGGTAGATGAAGAACAGCGCTTCGGCGTGCGCCACAAAGAGCGCATCAAGCAGATACGGACCGAAGTCGATGTGTTGACCATGTCCGCGACGCCGATCCCGCGCACCCTGCATATGTCGCTGGTTGGACTGCGCGATATGAGCGTCATTGAAACTCCGCCCAAAGATCGCATGGCGATTCAGACGGTGGTCGCGAACTGGGACGAGAAGTTGATCCAGTCGGCCATCGAGCAGGAACTCGATCGCGGCGGCCAGGTTTATTTCGTCCACAATCGCATCGACACCATCTGGGAGATTGCTGCCAAGCTGCAAGCCATGGTTCCGGGTGCGCGGGTTGCCGTGGGCCACGGCCAGATGGGTGAAGGCGAACTGGAAAAGGTGATGCTCAAATTCATGCATCACGAAGCCGACATCCTGGTCTCGACCACCATCATCGAGAACGGCCTCGACATCCCGCTCTGCAACACGATCCTCATCAACCGCGCTGATCGCCTCGGTTTGTCGGAACTCTACCAGCTCCGTGGACGCGTCGGCCGCTCGAATCGTCGCGCCTATGCCTATCTGCTGCTGCCCGCGGAAATCGAGTTGACCCCGATTGCGCGGCGTAGGCTCGCGGCATTGAAGGAATTCTCTGATCTCGGAGCCGGTTTCAAAATCGCGGCGCTCGATTTAGAACTGCGCGGTGCGGGAAATCTCTTAGGCGGCGAGCAAAGCGGACACATCGAGGCGGTAGGCTTCGAACTTTACACCCAGATGCTGGAACGCGCGGTTCGCGAAATGAAGGGCGAGGCCGGAGTAGAAGTCACCGAGATCCAACTCAACCTGGGGTTGAACATCCGCATCCCTTCCGATTACATAAAAGAGGAAAACCAGCGTCTGCGAATGTACAAGCGTGTCGCGGGAGTAGAAACCGAATCGCAACTGCACGACGTCCGTTCAGAACTGATCGACCGCTACGGAGAAACCCCACGCGCTGTCCGCAACCTGCTGGATTACGCCGCCTTGAAACTTCAGGCGCTGCGCGTAGGCGCCAACGCCATCGAGCGCAAACGAGAATTCGTTAGCGTCAAATTCAGCGCCAATGCGGCGATTGATCCCGGCAAACTAGCGCGATTTGTGGCCTCACAGAAGGGAACGCAATTCACTCCCGACGGAACCCTCAAATTTTCCATCAAAATTAATAGCGCCGAGGGCATTCTCCAGACTTTGAGAGATCTGTTAGAAGAGCTGGAAGCCCAGCCCGCCCCAGCCGCGGCTATTTAGACGAACCTCACCATTTACAATAGCCGAGCCATGAAGCCCGACCAGGATCGTCGCACAAACCTCGACCGCCGCCGCGTCCGCACTGTACGGAAAGCTGTCTTCCCCGCCGCTGGACTCGGCACGCGCTTTCTTCCGGCCACCAAGGCCCAGCCGAAAGAGATGCTGCCGCTGGTCGACAAGCCCATTATTCAATACGGAGTGGAAGAAGCCATGGCAGCGGGATGCGACCAGATCATCATTATTACGGGCCGCGGCAAGAGCGCCATCGAAGACCATTTCGACGTCAGCTACGAGCTGGAAAAAATGCTCGAGGAAAAAGGGAAGCATGACTTGCTGAAGATCGTGCGCCAGATTTCCGACATGATCTATGTGGCTTATGTCCGTCAAAAAGAAGCGCTGGGACTTGGCCACGCCGTGCTCACAGCTCGCGAGCTAGTAGGCAACGAGCCGTTCGCAACTTTACTTGCCGACGACGTAATCGATGCCAAGGTTCCGTGCCTTAAGCAGCTGATGGACGTCTTCGACGAGAAACAGTGCTCCGTGATCGCCACACAAACAGTCGACGGCCCGGCAATTTCTTCTTACGGCGTGCTGAAAGCGAAGGAGGTCCCAGGCACCGGGGGTAAACTTTTCGAAGTTCTGGATCTCGTGGAAAAGCCAAAGCTCGCGGATGCTCCGTCAAATCTGGCCGTGATCGGCCGTTATATCCTCACACCGACGATCTTCGAAACGCTATCAGACATCAAGCCGGGCGCCGGCGGAGAGTTGCAGTTAACCGATGGCCTACGCGCGCTTTTGCAGCGTGAAAAACTCTACGCCTACGTTTACGAAGGACGCCGGCACGATACCGGCGACAAACTCGGCTTCCTGAAAGCTACAGTTGAGTTTGCCCTGAAACGCGATGACCTCGGCGGAGACTTCCGTGAGTATCTGAAAAATCTGAAGTTGTAAGCGAAGTTTGTACTCGCCCGTCTTCATTTCTTTTTTGACTCATCGCGTGGTTGGCCTTCTCACCTTTATTGATGCAGACAGTGTTTCGAGTGGCGGGTACGAGGACAAGTCGATCAAGGTGCGAAATGGTGGCTGCGCTCCACTGCTCATGGCGCGTACAAGCATTTGCAGGGCAACTTGCGTCGTGGTGAGCGAGACGACCGTGGCCGCCAGGATTCCCTGATCCACCCAGGCCTTGCCTTCTGCTTGAAGGCCATCCACGCCGGTGAAGGG
The DNA here is from genome assembly GCA_963807725.1 of uncultured Acidobacteriaceae bacterium. Lineage (GTDB taxonomy): Bacteria > Acidobacteriota > Terriglobia > Terriglobales > Acidobacteriaceae > Acidiflorens. Next base: position 666,945 of record CAWECL010000001.1, on the reverse strand, counting down.
CACGCGCAGCCATTGCTCCCGCTCTGCAGGGTCGGGAAGATTTTCGAATGCTTTTCTGGCTCCCTTGGAGATCCCATCGTACTGGCAACCCACAACCCCTATCGAGCCTGCGCGACTAGTGGAGAGACTCAGCCAGGCAGTTACGACTTGGCAAGCGCTGGCTTCTTCCCAATTGCTACGAAGCGATTTGATCTGAATATTAGACGGTTTCGTGCTTTCCATGCCAACCGTTCGTTGCAGAGCAGCAGAGTTGTTCGCCGGCCCCTGAACGTATAAGACGGTGCCGCCACCGGGCATTAGCGCAGCGAACTGCCGTCCCTGAATACGTCCGATTTCCGTGTGATCGCGGGTGACGCCGAAGACCGGGACCTTGGAACTACCGCGAAGGCGGTCGAGGTACCCCACGTCGCTGTTCAGCACCACCCATCCGATACCGGCCGCCACCGCAGCTTCGGCAGCGCGGACCAAACCGGTGGTGGTCAACGGTTCAAGCAAAATCGCATCGGGTGGAGAGGATGACCGTGATTGAATGGCATCCAATACCTGCTGACTCTGAATGACGGCGTCATTGTTGGCGTGAAGAACCTGTACTTCCGCTCCGAGTTGGAGAGCAGTCTGTCTGGCGAATGCCGCCTGCTCGTGTTGATAACTGTTATCGTTCGGAAGGGATACGACGAAGCGCAGCTTCTTCACGGAATGCCCCCGGATATGCAAACGAAGTGACTATACCGCCGAGGTCTGAAATCGGAAAGCTGTAAGCTGTATTCGCTGCCACTTCCTCGTCCATTTTTTCGCTCACCCTTCCATCGTCGACTTCAGCTTCCTTGACTTCTCTTCCACGCCACGCGCCAATTTTTCTTTATAAGCAACCAACTTCTTCGCAATGGACGCGTCAGCCACACCAATAATCTGCGCCGCCAGGACTCCCGCGTTGGTGGCGCCGGGCTTACCGATGGCGACGGTTGCCACCGGAATTCCTGCCGGCATCTGAACAGTCGCCAGCAGCGAATCCATGCCTTGCAATGAAGTGGACGGGATGGGGACACCGATCACGGGCAAGGTCGTGTGCGCCGCGATGACGCCGGCCAAGTGAGCAGCTCCGCCTGCTCCAGCTATGATTACGCGAATGCCTTGGCTGGCGGCCTTGCGCGCGTATTCGGCGGTGCGGTCGGGAGAGCGATGGGCCGACGTCACGTCCATTTCATACGCGATCCCGAATTCTTCGAGAGCTTTTCCGGCCTCGCGCATGATCTCCAGATCGGAGTCGCTTCCCATTACGATTGAAACCAGTGGCTTGCTCATAAATTGCTTTTTAGCTCCTGCCTTCCGTAGGTTTAAAAAAATTCGATCCAAGAAGAACGGGTAACGATATCGAGCTACGCCTTCTTCAGCGCTCGGGCAGCGATATCAGCGCGATAGTGCGCGCCCTCGAAACCGATGCCTGCGCAGGCTTGATAGGCGCGCTCTACCGCTGTTTCCAAATCCGCCGCTCGAGCGGTAACTCCCAACACACGCCCTCCGGCGGTGTAGAACGCGCCTTCGCGTTTCGAAGTTCCGGCGTGAAACACCTTTACGCCTTCCAACTTTCCGGCTCCGTCGAGACCGATAATTTTCTTGCCCGCTTCGTAGGCTCCAGGATAACCGCCTGACGCCATCACCACACATACCGCGGCATCATTCGACCACTTGAAATCGCCGTCACTGGTGCGCCCGTCGATGGATGCTTCCATCGCCTCGACCAGATCGCTTTCAAGGCGCATCAAGATCGGCTGCGTCTCGGGATCGCCTAAGCGGCAGTTGAATTCGAGCACCATCGGGCCGCGCGCCGTCATCATCAATCCGCAGTAGAGGATGCCTTTGTACTCCGCGCCTTCAGCTTTCATGCCCGCGACCACAGGCCGCGCGATGTGCGTGACCAGCCAATCGCGCATTTGCGCGTCAATGATAGTTGGTGTCGTGTACGCGCCCATGCCGCCGGTGTTTGGGCCGGTGTCGCCGTCACCGACACGCTTGTGATCTTGTGCGGCGACCAGCGGCGCCACTCGCTCGCCGTCGCTTACCACCAGAAAAGACAGTTCGTCGCCTTGAAGAAATTCTTCGAGCACTACGCGCGATCCAGCCTCGCCCAGCATGCGTCCACTCAGCATTTCAGTCGCGACCGTTGCAGCCTCATCTTTGCTTTTCGCGATGACCACGCCTTTGCCGGCAGCAAGTCCGTCGGCTTTAACCACGATGGGAGTATGAAAGTGCGGCAGCGCCTCGCGTACCTGCTCGGCGGAGTCGCAGATCGCGTAATGCGCCGTGGGAATGTGATGCCGTTGCAGAAATTCTTTGGCGAAACTCTTGCTGCTTTCCAGTTGAGCCGCAGCTCTTGTCGGACCGAAAGTGCGCCAGCCGCGTCGCGTGAATTCGTCGACAACGCCGAGCATGAGAGGCAATTCGGGCCCGACAATTGTGAGGTCCGGCTGAATCCGATTTGCAAGAGCGATCATAGAGTCGAGACTTTTGACATCGACCGCGACGCACTCCGCCTCGTCCGCGATCCCGCCGTTCCCGGGCGCGCAATAGATTTTCGTAACGCGCGGGGATTGCCGGAGCTTCCACACCAAAGCGTGTTCGCGGCCGCCGCTGCCGATGACGAGGACTTTCATGTTGAGACATTCAGGTTAGGGAGGTTGGAAGATGATGTCAAACAGGTGCGCGGCGCGAACCCCGTGGCCCTCCTTCATTAACTGTGCTTAAGTCCTCGCCGTATAATACGTTCGATGATCACCGTCTCCAAAGAGGACTACCTCAAGGCCATTCTAGAAGCGGAGAGCGAGGGAGAAGATGTTATTTCCGCAACCCTCGCGCATTGGCTCAAGGTGTCGCCTCCGGCGGTAACCATGGCGGTGCGCCGGTTGAAAAAAGACGGCCTGGTGCGCGTAAATACTGACGGGCGGGTTCGCCTGACCGCTGCGGGGCGCAAAATTGCCCGTAAGCTCACCGTTCGCCACCATCTCATCGAGCGGATGCTCGCCGAAATTTTCGGGATGGAATGGTACAAAGTGCATGACGAAGCCGAGCGCCTCGAACATGCGGTTTCGCCCGATTTCGAAGCGCGACTTCTCGCCAAGCTGGGGCGAGGAGCTGCGTGTCCGCATGGAAATCTGACCGAACTCGAGAGTCCCGCCAGCCGCCGCCGTCGCGGGTTGTTATTGCTCGCGGAGACGGAAGTCGGCAAAAACTATTTGGTCAGTGGAATCTACGAGCGTGACCGCCATCTATTGGAATTTCTCGAAGCCCGCGGCATTCGGCCGGGCGCTAAGCTCAGCTTAATCGAACGCAACTACGATAAAACCCTCGCCATTCGAACCGCGTCCCGCACGGTAGTTCTGGGACGGCCTGCGGCCGACCGCGTGTGGGTTGTAAGCACACCGTCCAAACAACAATAGCAGTCGTCATAAAATAGGCCAGCAATTAGTATTAACTATCATTAACCTCTTCGCGTATACTCTAGTTGACCTGTAGTTTTCCCCCCGAAAGTCCATAGCATGCGAGAAGTACGCTCAACGGACACTGAAGAAGCATCTGACGCGAGAGACCTCTCCGGGGCGCGAAGCGGTGGCCACGTCTCTTTAGAAGGCGTCCACAGTTCCATTGAAGTTCCGCATCACGAAGCAGGTTTCTGGGAACAGTGGCGGGCTTTCGTCGGCCCGGCCATCCTAGTGAGCGTCGGCTACATGGATCCCGGCAATTGGGGAACCGACCTGCAAGCAGGCGCACAATTCAAATTCGGCCTGCTGTGGGTCGTGGGCCTGGCCAGCCTGATGGCGATCTTCATGCAGGTAATATCTGCTCGCCTTGGAGTAGTGACGGGCAAAGATCTGGCGCAATGCTGCCGTGATTGGTATCCGCGGTGGACGCGTTGGCCGAACTGGCTGATGAGCGAAGTGGCCATCGGGGCATGCGATTTGGCTGAAGTGCTGGGCAGCGCGGTCGCACTGAACCTGTTGTTCCATATTCCGCTGCTGTGGGCCGTAATCATCACGGGCGTTGACGTGCTCTTGCTTCTGGCTTTGCAAAGCTTTGGGATGCGTACGATCGAAGCGGTCGTTCTACTGCTCATTGTGACCATCGGCGTCTGTTATTTCATCGAAATTTTCATCCTTCCGCAAACCCAGCCAAGCTTCCTGGAAATGGGGCGGGCGTTGATCTCTCCGCATTTCGGTCAAGTGGGCATGCTGTATGTCGCCATCGGCATCATCGGCGCCACGGTTATGCCGCACAATCTCTATCTGCACTCGGCGCTAGTGCAGAGCCGCAAACTGCAAAAAGACGAGCCGTCCATTCGGAGCGCGATCCGCTTCAACACGATCGATTCCATCGTGGCCCTGACCATCGCATTCTTGGTCAACGCGGCGATTCTCGTGCTGGCGGCGATGGTGTTCTACGGCAAAGAAAGCGTGGTTGCATCGGGTGGCCGCCTGGTTCATTTCAGCGCTGACAGTGACTGGATCCGTGTCGCTTACCTGACGCTTGCGCCGTTGCTGGGTACGGCTGCGGCCAGCACTCTGTTCGCCGTGGCTCTGCTCGCGAGCGGACAGAGCAGCACCATCACCGGAACACTGGCCGGCCAGGTTGTGATGGAAGGCTTCATGCATTGGCGAATCAAGCCATGGGTACGGCGTTTGATCACACGCACGCTCGCGATTATTCCCGCCGTCCTGATTATTGGTCTGCGTGGCGACAGCAGCGTCACCGATCTGCTGACGTTGAGCCAGGTTGTGCTCGCGCTGCAACTTCCGTTTGCCATGCTTCCCTTGCTGCACTTCACAAGCTCACGCCAGCGTATGGGAGCCTGGAAAAACGGTTGGTTCCTGCTGATTGCCGGTTGGGGCAGTGCTATGCTGATCACCGCGATGGACCTCTACGGCCTGCCGGAATCGCTCAAGGCGGCGTGGCACGTTGTCGTTGGTTAGGTGGGTTGAGTCAGCAGACGAAGCCGGAGTAACCACATTCGGCAGAAAACGAAATGGCCATGTACGACACCATTCTGGTGACCCTGGACGGCACCCCGACGGATCGCGCGATTATTGAGCACGTCAAGCAGTTGGCGAAACTCGCGCACAGCCGTTTGGTCCTGCTGCATGTTGCGGACGGATGGGCCGCTCGAACCTACGGACAAGACGCGGTCAGCGCTGAGATTGCCGAAGACAACGACTACTTGAAAAATGTGCGCGCAGAGTTTGAGTCCGCTGGCATTCCGGCGCAGGCGGAACTCGCGTATGGCGACCCTGCGAGCGAAATTATTAAATGGGTCAAAGAGAAAGGGTGCGATCTGGTGGCTATGAGCACCCATGGGCACCGCTTTCTAGCCGACGTATTTCTTGGTACGACCGCAACCCGCGTCCAGCACAATATCAGTGCTCCGGTTCTGCTGTTGAGGGCCAAGTGACGAATTTGTTCCGCCGGTATGCCTACGTTTTTCGTTGCAGCAAATCCCATAGATTTCCGTATAGATCTTCGAAGACGGCGACCGTGCCGTAGGGTTCTTCGACCGGAGGCCGGATGAACTTCACCTTGCGCGCGATCATCTCGTTGTAGTCGCGCCAGAAGTCATCTGTGTGAAGAAACAGAAAAACGCGTCCGCCGGTTTGATTGCCGATGCGCGTCTCCTGCTCCGGTGTCGCTGCGCGTGCCAGAAGCAGTTGTGTGCCTTGCGAGCCTGGCGGAGCGACCAGCACCCAGCGCTTTTCTTCGCTCATGCGCGTGTCTTCGACCACGGTAAAGTGAAGAGTGCGCGTATAGAAGGCCAGAGCCTCATCGTAGTCGCGAACTACCAAAGCTATGTGGCCTATGCTCTGTTTCATAAGTTTCCAATTTAGCTCACCACGCGAGCCTACCCACCACTCTCTTCCGAAACGAATTACACTATTTCTAAAGGAACAACATTATGTCAGCGAATAGTTTTGGCGCGCGTGCAACTTTCAAAGTCGGCAACAAAGAGTACGAACTCTACCGGATTGACGCTCTCGACAAGCAGGGAATCTCGACCAAACATCTGCCGTTCTCGCTGCGCATTCTGCTCGAGAACCTGCTTCGCACCGAGGACGGCCGTAACGTCACGAAGGACGAGATTCGCGCGCTGGCAGCGTGGAACAAGAATTCGAAGCCGGAGAAAGAAATTGCCTTCACGCCAAGCCGCGTGCTTCTGCAGGATTTCACCGGCGTTCCGGCGGTGGTTGACCTTGCCGCGATGCGCGATGCCATGAAGCGTCTTGGAGGCGATGCGAAGTTGATCAATCCTCTGCAGCCCGCTGAACTTGTCATCGACCACTCAGTACAGGTCGACGAGTTCGGATCGGCCCAGGCGTTTGACGTGAACGCGCTGCTCGAGTTCCAACGTAACAAAGAGCGCTACGCTTTTTTGCGCTGGGGACAGACGGGTTTTCGCAATCTGGTAATCGTTCCGCCCGACACGGGCATCGTTCACCAGGTCAATCTCGAATATCTCGCGCGAGTCGTTTTCGTAAAGGAAGAAGGTGGCAAGCGCACGGCATATCCCGACACGCTCGTCGGCACCGACTCTCACACGACCATGGTCAATGGGCTCGGCGTGCTGGGCTGGGGCGTTGGCGGCATCGAAGCCGAGGCGGCCATGCTCGGACAGCCCGTATCCATGCTGATTCCGCTGGTGGTTGGCGTGAAACTAACGGGACGTCTTCGCGAAGGTGCGACAGCTACCGATCTGGTGCTGACGATCACAGAGATGCTGCGCAAGCATGGCGTCGTCGGTAAATTTGTCGAGTATTTTGGGCCGGGCTTGCAAGATCTGCCGCTGGCCGATCGCGCCACCATCGCCAACATGGCTCCGGAATACGGAGCGACTTGCGGAATTTTCCCGATCGACAAAGAAAGCCTCCGCTACTTGAGACTCACTGGGCGCAGCGACGAGCAGATCGCGCTGGTCGAAGCCTACGCGCGTGAGCAGGGACTGTTTCACGATGCCAAGACTCCGGAGGCCGAGTATTCCGAACTGCTGAGTCTTGATTTGGCCACAGTCGAGTCGAGTCTCGCGGGACCGAAGCGTCCGCAGGATCGCGTCGTCCTATCGCAGGCGCGGGAGTCGTTCACGCAGGCGCTGCCTTCGCTGATTAAGCCGAAGGCGAAAGCAGCGGCGGCACTGACCGACACCGCCGCGAAGCAAGTCAATCGCTGGGAGCAGGAAGGCGGAAATCCAACCGCCGTTGGCGTCGAGGATCCGAACGTCCACGAACACGTTTCGAGCAATGGACATGCGCTGCGGCACGGTAGCGTGGTCATTGCGGCGATCACCAGCTGCACCAATACATCGAACCCGTCGGTGATGCTGGCGGCGGGGCTGCTTGCGAAAAAGGCGGTGGAACGTGGCCTTCAAGTTCCGCCAACGGTGAAGACCTCGCTTGCTCCCGGATCGAAAGTCGTGCTCGACTACCTCGAAAAGGCCGGCCTGATGCCCTATCTGGAGAAGTTGAAGTTCAATATCGTCGGTTACGGCTGCACGACATGTATCGGGAACTCGGGGCCGTTGCCCGTCGAAGTGTCAAAAGAAATCGATGAGAGAAACCTTGTGGTTGCCTCGGTGCTCTCTGGCAATCGCAACTTTGAAGGACGGATCAATTCAGAAGTGCGCGCGAATTATCTGATGTCGCCGCCGCTGGTCGTGGCTTTCGCGTTGGCCGGCCACATCGACATCGATCTGCGCAAAGACGCGATTGGCAAAGGCAAAGATGGCAAGCCCGTCTACCTCGCCGAAATCTGGCCTTCGCAGCAGGAAGTCGAGCAGGCGATGGCGAGTGCGATCACCTCGGAGATGTTCCGCAAGAGTTATGGCGAGGTGTATGCCGGAGATGAGCGTTGGCGCGGACTGCCCGTTCCCAAGGGCGAAACTTATGCCTGGGAAAAAGACTCAACCTACATTCGGCAGGCGCCGTACTTCGATGATATGGCGCTGAAACCCTCCGCAATCGGGGACATCAAGAACGCGCGCGTACTGGCGGTGCTCGGCGACAGCGTTACCACCGATCACATTTCGCCAGCCGGATCGATCAAGAAAGACGGGCCCGCGGGGAAATACTTAATCAGTCACGGAGTGCAGCCCGCGGATTTCAATTCTTACGGATCACGCCGCGGCAATCACGAGGTCATGGTTCGCGGCACGTTCGCCAACGTCCGCTTGCGCAACAAAATGGTGAACACCGAAGGCGGATTCACCCGCCACTTGCCCGAAGGCGCGGAGATGTCGATCTTTGAGGCGTCGGAAAAATATCACGCTGAAAAAGTGCCGCTTGTCATTCTTGCCGGCAAGGAATACGGTTCCGGGTCTTCGCGCGACTGGGCAGCCAAGGGGCCGCGTCTGCTCGGTGTCCGCGCCGTGATCGCGGAGAGCTACGAGCGCATTCATCGGTCGAACCTGGTCGGTATGGGAATTCTGCCGCTGCAATTTTTGCCGGGGGAAACGGCCGAGACACTGCATTTGACGGGCGAAGAAATTTTCGAGATTGCGGGAATTGGCGATGTCGTCGAGAACTTTGCTTCCGGTCGCAAGATTACAGTTCGCGTGAAGGGTGGGCCGACAGCCGAGTTTCAGGCCACGGTTCGCATCGACACTCCACAGGAAGCTCTCTATTACGCCAACGGCGGTATCTTGCAATACGTGCTGCGGCAATTGCTCGCCGGGAAAGCGCAACCAGAAACAGTTAACGCTTAGTAGAGACGCCGCAACCGCGTCTCCCCGGCCGAGATGGGCACGTCCCGTTTTCCACCGAATCGTGTGTGTGGCACCCCATTATTCATAGGCCAAGGTGCTAATCTCGAACTCCCATGTCCGTCGCGCCTCAATACATTCCTGCGGCCTACAGTCTGACAGCAGTCGGCGTCTGGGGCACCAGTGACTTTCTTGGCGGAGTCGGAGCACGACGCGCCAATGCATTTCTGTTTACGTCGATTGTGCATTTGAGCGGCATGGTTGTATTCGGCGCGATTGCGTTCGCGATCCACGCGCCCTTCCCGGACAAGACAAGCATCCTCTGGTCGCTAGCCGCCGGAGCGCTCGGCGGACTAGCACTTGTCTTCTTCTATCGCGCCCTGTCTCGCGGAAATATGGGTCTGATCGCGCCGGTCGCAGCGGTATTGAGCGCGGCGATTCCGACCATACTCACGGCGTTCGTACAGGGGTTTCCCGGCGTCATAAAGGTTCTGGGTTTTATCGTGGCTGGAATCGGCGTGTGGCTCATCTCACGAACCGAAGGCGAATCGGGACGCCCTGAGGGATTGCTGGTCGCCGTCTTCGCGGGAGCCGGCTTTGCTGGTTTTTATCTTTGCATTCACCAAGCCGGCGCCGCGTCAGCCTTGTGGGTCTCGACCTGGTCTCGATTGGCGTCTTTCGCTGTGACCGCAACCATCGTTCTTGGCGGCAGGCACCTGCGCAAGGTTCCCGCGCCAGTATTCGGAATCGCGGTTGCGGCGGGCATTCTTGACATCAGCGGCAGCGTAGCTTTCGTCCGCGCCTCGCAGATCGGGCGCTTGGACGTCGCGGTTGTGCTCAGTTCACTCTATCCGGCGGTGACGGTGGTGCTGGCGCGCATTTTTCTGCATGAGCACTTCAGTCAGGCGCGGACGATTGGCATGGTAGCGGCGCTGGTGGCAGTTCCCATGATTGCAGGGTGACGATGGCAGGGTGATCCGGTCTCAGTCGATATTCTGGAATAGGTAATGGACGTGAAACAGGGGTAGAAGGCGATCGGCAGAAGGTGATCCGTGGCGCTGGTTGAAGTCCGAAATCTTTCGAAAGTATTCGATCTCTCCGAATCCGCGTTCGGCGGCCGCAGGTCGGGTCAAGTTCGCGCCGTGGACGATGTGTCTCTCGACATTTATAAAGGCGAGACGTTAGGCCTGGTCGGCGAATCCGGATCGGGCAAGAGCACGCTCGGACGCCTGATTCTCCGGCTGATCGAGCCCACTTCTGGCACAGTCCTGTTCGGTGGAGTCGATCTGCGGAAGGCGAACAGTGCGGAGCTCCGTCGCCAACGCCGCAATATGCAGATCATCTTCCAGGATCCCTTCGGGTCGCTGGACCCGCGTTATCGCGTAGAGGACGTGATCGCCGAGCCTTTCATCCTTCATGGAGAAGCGCAGCAGAAAGCCAACAGCGAGAACCTCAGCCGCGATTCCCGCCGCCAACGGGTGCGCGAACTTCTGAAGGCCGTCGGAATGGATGCGTCCGCCATGCAGCGCTATCCACATGAGTTCTCCGGAGGGCAGCGCCAGCGCATCGGCATCGCCCGCGCTCTTGCTTTGCGGCCGGAATTCATCGTCGCCGATGAACCGGTTTCCGCGCTCGACGTCAGCGTCGGAGCGCAGATCGTGAATCTGCTGCAACAACTGCAACGCGACTTCGGGCTTACGTATCTCTTTATTTCACACTCCATGCCGGTGGTTCGGTATCTTTCCACCCGTATCGCGGTGATGTACCAGGGCAAGGTCGTCGAGGTAGGCAGCACCGAGCAAATCACCACGCAACCGGAGCACGCCTACACCCGCAAACTATTGGCGGCAACGCCTGAAATCGCAGTTCCACAATAATTCGCCGGTTTTTGTTGTTCTCCGGCCAGAAGGAAACTACAATCTTCTCCTGTTTTTCGGGAGACCCAATGTCCGCGAATCCTTCCCTGCCGCCACAGTTTTCTCAACCAGAGCCACCCTCACCGCAACCCGTTCCGCTATCGGAAGGGGAGCGTCTCCTCGATACCTTCATCGCGCCGACCAAGACCTTCACCGATTTGAAAAGGAACGCCAGTTGGTGGGCGCCTTACCTGATTATCGCGATCACCTCTGTTCTTTTTGTCTACGTTGTTAATCAGAAAGTCGGATTCGCCAAGGTGGTGGACAACATTATCCAGTTGCAGCCGAAGCAAGCGGAAAAGATCGATCGCCTGCCACCCGACCAAAAGCTGCAGATCATGGATCGGCAGGTGACATTCACCAAGTTTCTCTCTTACGCAATTCCGATCGTCGCGCTCATCTACTATGCCGTCCTGGGCGGCGTATTGTTCGCGACCCTTAAATTTGCCGTGGGTTCAGATATCAAGTTCAAGAATCTCTATGCCCTCATTGTCTACACCAGGCTGCCGCAGATATTTCTTGCGCTGCTCGGAATCCTGTCGCTTGTTGCCGGAAGCAGTGGCGATGGATTTAACCTCGAGAATCCCATCGCCACCAATGCCGGCTATTTCATCGGCCCTGAAGGATCGCCGGTTTTGCGCACCTTGCTGACACCTTTTGACGTGCTGAGTCTCTGGTCCTTGATTCTGACCGCCATCGGCATCTCCTGCATCAGCAATGTCAAACGTGGCACGGCGTTTGCCGTCGTCTTCGGATGGTTCGCGCTCGTCGTGATTGTCAGGGTTGCATTTGCCGCTGCAACTTCCTGATCGCCCTGAATCGCACCATGCACACCGCAGACGTCGTTCTCATTGGTGGAGGGATCGTCGGCTCCAGCATCGCCTATCACCTGGTCGCAGCGGGCTGCAGGAATATCCTGGTAATGGAGCGAGACAGCCGCGCAGGGCAAGGGATCCACCGGCAAGAGCATGGGCGGAGTACGCGCCCAGTTTTCTACTCCCGTCAACATTCAGATGTCGCTGTACTCGATCCCGTTCTATGCCAGTTTCGAGGAGCGGCTGGGTTATCCCTGCGACTATCGTCCCCAGGGATATCTTTTTTGCGCCACCAACGAAAAACATCTGGCCTATCTGCGCACCAACTTCGAAAAGCAAGTCGCCTTGGGATTACAGAATGTTCGCCTGGTGAGTGGCGACGAAATTCGCAGCCAGTTCCCGCAGCTTCGCGGCGACGACATCGTCGGCGGGAGTTTCTGCTCGACGGACGGATTCGTCGATCCCTACAGCGCCATGATCGGATTCATGACCTGGGCCAGTGATCACGGCGCGACGCTATGGAAGAACGCCGCCGTCACCGGAATCACTCGCAAGAATGGAGCGTTCGAAGTTGCAACGTCTCGCGAAACAGTCTCGACGCGCACGGTGGTGAACTGCGCCGGAGCTTGGTCCGCTTCGGTGGCCAAGATGGTCGGCGTCGATTTGCCGGTCGAACCTTTGCGGCGCATGCTGGTTCCGACCGAGCCGTTCGACCAATTTCCGCACACCGCTCCCATGATTATCGACATGTCGACTGGCTTCCACTTTCGGCCCGAGGCGCGCGGATTTCTGTTGGCTTGGAACGATCCTGAAGAAACGCCTGGCTACAAAACTGACTTCGAGCCGAGCTTCATCGAGAAGATTCTGACTCGAGCTGCAGATCGCGTGCCTGTTTTCGAGAACATCGCTGTGAACCCAAAACGCGCGTGGGCCGGCCTCTACGAAATGACGCCTGACCACCATCCAATTCTTGGGGAGTCTCCAGATGTGCCCGGCTTTTTCTTTGCCAACGGATTCAGCGGGCACGGTGTGATGCACGCTCCCGCTACGGGAAAAATCTTGAGCGCCTTAATTCTGGCCGGGAAGACGGATCTGATCGATGCTTCACTGTTAAACTTCTCTCGATTTGCCGAAGGCCGTACCATCCACGAGACGGCGGTGCTGTAATTCAATCTTGCTGAAAGCCTCATGCCGCAGGAACTCAACTACTGGCTGACCACGGTGCAGATGCCAACCTGCCCGGCGCAGCCCCTACCGGAGATAGCCGACGTAGCCATCATCGGCGCCGGATTCACGGGGCTCTCCGCCGCGCTCTCCCTGGCGAAACGCGGGGCAAAAGTTGTCGTGCTCGAGACCGAAACCATTGGTTGGGGCGCAAGTTCGCGCAATGGCGGCATGGTTCTCACTGGACTGAAGCTAGGCGTCAATAAACTCATCTCGACCTACGGACGCGAGTTGACGAGGCGCATGTATGCCGCCTCACTCGAAACCATCGAGACGGTCGAGCGCATCGTCAAAGAAGAAAACATCGCCTGTGATTTCGCGCGCACGGGCCATCTCGAAGTCGCCTGCAAGCCCGCGCATTTCGACGACTATGCCCGGCAAGTTGAAGTGATCGCCCGCGAATTTAATCACCAGCTGCGCGTCGTGCCGAAAGACCAACTCCGCAATGAGATCGGTTCTGACATCTATTACGGAGGCATGGTCGACGAACTCTCCGCCGCCTTGAATCCCGCTCGTTATGTTGCCGGACTTGCGGCAGCCGCCCTTCGAGCCGGCGCCCAAATCTGCGAGCGCACGCGTTTGCAGAATATTCAGCGAGAGTCGCGCGATGGCGCTCCCGGTTTCAAACTCAATACTGGTCGCGGCGCGATCTGGGCGCGAAATGTTTTGGTAGGGACCAGCGGTTACACGGGCGCGGCGACTCCAGCACTGCGCAAAAAAATCATTCCCATCGGGTCGTTCATTATTACAACCGAGGTTCTCCCTGACTCTCTCGCCCGCGAATTGAGTCCGCGCAATCGTCAGATTTACGATTCGAAAAACTATCTTTATTACTATCGTCTGACCCCCGACAATCGCATGCTGTTTGGCGGCCGCGCCGCGTTTTTCCCGGAGACCGATCAGACCGTCCGCAAGAGCGCCGAAATCCTGCGCCGCGGAATGATCGAGGTCTATCCCCAGCTGCGCGACACCAAAGTCGAATACGCCTGGGGAGGCACGCTCGATTTCTGTTTCGACATCATGCCGCACGCCGGTCAACTCGATGGTATTTATTTTGCCGTTGGATATGCCGGGCACGGCGTTGCCATGGCCACTTATCAGGGGCAAAAAATGGCGGAGTGGATCGCGGAAGGCGCCGGGGGAAAGACCGACAATCCATTTGCGGAGATTCCGTTCCCCGGCGCGCCGCTCGGTCTGTACAACGGAAAGCCGTGGTTCCTGCCCTTTGCCGGAGCGTATTACAAAGTCTTAGACTGGATATCTTAAAGACAGGCGCCTCGCACCTGGAAACTACCTTGGAGATTTACATGTCATTGTTTGGCCTGATCGAATACGCCGACGCCAGCCCCGAAGTCCGCGCCATTTACGACGACATCATGGCTACGCGCAAGACCGATTGGATCAATAATTTCTGGAAGGCGATTGCGCACGATCCGGTGATGCTCAAGCGAACATGGGAAGACATCAAGCAGATCATGGCTCCCGGAGCGCTCGACCCGCTGACCAAAGAAATGATCTATGTCGCTGTGTCGGTCACGAATCAATGCGAATATTGCATCGCTTCACACACGGCCGGGGCGAAAAAGAAAGGTATGACCGACGCCCAGTTCAAGGAATTGATGTCAGTAGTGGGTATGGCCAACGAGACCAACCGCCTGGTCGCTGGTTATCAGGTGGAGGTTGACGATCGTTTCAAACCGCAAAACGGTAAATAATATCCAATCGTCGCGAAGTTCTATAATTATCCGGACGCCAGTCGCAAGCGCGAACCACGACGTTCGAAAGAGGCACAAACATGGCCGAAATGACGGTGACTCCGGTAGCAACCCACGGTTTTTTTCTGGACGGGAAGTGGCTGGAAGAAGGCGATATCGTTGATGTTCGCGCGCCGTACGATGGTGCTCTGATTGCCCATGTATATCGTGGGCGCCGCGAACATGCGGAGGCGGCAATCGCCGCAGCCGTCAAGGCCTTCGGCACCACCCGACGGTTACCGGCTTTCGAACGGCAACGCGTTTTGCGCCAGATTGCAACCGGAATCCACGATCGCAAAGAAGAGTTTTCGCGCACCCTTGCTCTCGAAGCGGGCAAGCCCATCAAGAGTGCGCGCACCGAAGTCGAGCGGGCCATTTTTGTGTTCAACGTTGCCGCCGAAGAAGCGGTTCGCGGATATGGCGAATATCTGCCGCTCGATTGGCAGCAATCGACCGCCGGACGCTGGGGGATCGTCAAGCGCTTCCCGCTAGGCCCTGTTGCCGGCATCACACCGTTTAATTTTCCGCTGAACCTGGTCGCCCACAAAGTCGCTCCGGCAATCGCTGCCGGCTGTTCCATGGTGCTCAAGCCTGCGCCGCAGACGCCGATCAGTTCGATGCTGCTGGCCGAAGTGATCCAGCAAGCAGGCTGGCCTGACGGCGGATTCAACGCCGTTCTACTCTCGAACGAAGACTCTGGATTGTTGGTGACCGACGAACGCATCAAGCTCATCAGCTTCACTGGCAGCGCCGCTGTCGGTTGGGCCATCAAGAATAATGCGGGAAAGAAGAAAGTTGCTCTTGAACTGGGAGGCAATTCCGGAGTCATCGTCCATAGCGACACCGATCTCGCCTATGCCGCCGATCGCTGCGTGACGGGAGGCTTCGGCTACGCTGGCCAGTCCTGCATTTCGGTGCAGCGCATTCTCGTCGAGCATACCGTCTATGGAAAATTCACCGAACTGCTGCTCGCTGCCGTCGGCAAACTAAAAGTCGGCGATCCGCTCGATGAGTCCAGCGATCTCGGGCCGCTGATCCGCGAGAGTGACGCCGTGCGCGCGGTGGAATGGGTGCAGGAGGCGGTTCGAGGCGGCGCGCGCCTGCTCTGCGGAGGAAATCGCAAGGGTTCCCTGATGGAGCCGACCGTTCTTACTGGCACAAAATCCAATATGAAAGTGAATTGTCAGGAAATTTTTGCGCCAGTTGTCACCATCGAGCCTTACAATGATTTTGCTTCCGCGCTCAAGACGGTTAATAGTTCTCCTTACGGCCTGCAAGCGGGACTTTTTACCCGCGATGCGAAGCTGATTTTTCAGGCCTACGACGAACTTGAAGTCGGAGGCCTGATCGCGGGCGACGTCCCGACTGTTCGAATCGATAACATGCCGTATGGCGGCATTAAAGATTCCGGACTCGGCCGCGAGGGCCTACGAGAAGCGATTCAGGAAATGACAGAACCTAAACTGCTGGTCATGCACCTGCGTTAGGCTCGCGGGGTTAACTGAGGAACAAAAAAAGCGACGAGATTTTCGCCGCGTTTCAATTTTCTAAATCGAAACCACAAATCGGAACCAAGAAAAGCTACTCAACCTATTCCATTTTGCCATTCAACTGTTATACTCACCTGTTTTAGGAACACGCGTCACAATGGCTCGTGGCGTAATTTCATAAGAATGCGGTCAGCCGGGCGCGGTGTAAGCCGTTTCCGCGGTGTTCGAAGACTTCACATTCAATGCAAATCTTTCCCCGCAGCAGCAATGCCATCGCCAGGGCCTCTTTGGTCTTGGTAGTTCTGGCTGTCGGCGGCTTGTTCTGGGTTCTGCTGCAACTGGAGCGCACTCCCTTCATCACAAACGCTGGAGTCAGGAAGGCGCAGCCAGTTCCCTTCAGCCATCAGCATCACGTCACCGGACTCGGCATCGATTGCCGGTACTGCCATACTTCGGTTGAAACTTCGAGCTTTGCGGGAATTCCTCCGACCAAGACCTGCATGAATTGCCACGCGCAGATTTGGACCAACGCCGCTTATCTGGAGCCGGTCCGCGAAAGTTACCGCACTGGGCGGTCGCTGGAATGGACGCGCGTCAATCAGTTGCCCAACTTTGTCTATTTCAATCACAGCATCCACATTAATAAAGGTGTAGGCTGCAATACTTGCCACGGCCCGGTCGATCAGATGCCGCTGATGTATCAATATGCGTCTCTGCAAATGGAGTTCTGCCTGGACTGCCATCGCAACACTGAAAAGTATCTGCGCCCACGCGCACAAGTTTTCAATATGCGTTACGAGCAGCCATCCGAGGGCCAGCCGGTCGAAGTAAATGGAACCAAGTACTCCGATCAGGAGGCATTAGGCAAGGCGCTGCAAGCGCAATATCAGGTGCGCTCGGTGAAAGATATTACGAGCTGTAACACCTGCCATCGGTAAGGCGGGAGTAAACCGTAGGATGTAAGGGTTGCCTGTAAACCTGACGGCTGATAGCTGAAAGCTGATAGCTACAAAATGAGCATCGACGAGCACAAACCGAAAGCGGCCGCAACCAAAGCCGGAGGCGACGTTTGCCCAACCAAGCGCAAAACGCTCGATCTGGCGACCGTGAGGGAGCAGATCGCGGACACGACTGGTCCGGAATACTGGCGCAGCCTCGAAGAGCTGGCTGGCAGCGAAGAATTTCAGGAAATGATGCACCGCGAGTTCCCGAAAGGCGCTTCGGAGTGGCTCGACGATTTCTCCCGCCGCGGCTTCCTTAAGACCATGGGTGCATCGCTGGCGCTGGCCGGTTTGACCGGTTGCACGCGCATGCCGGACACCGAGATCGTGCCTTACGTACGTCAACCGGAAAACGTCATCCCCGGACGCCCCAAGTTCTACGCGACCGCGTTTACGCTCGGTGGCTACGCCTCGCCGATTTTGGTTGAGAGCCACATGTTCCGTCCGACGAAAGTCGAAGGCAATCCGGAGCATCCCGCAAGCCTCGGGGGCACCGACGTTTATTCGCAAGCCTCGATTCTCGATTTGTACGATCCTGACCGCGCACAGAACGTAACCTACATGGGCGATGTCCGTTCGTGGCCTGCGTTCATGGAAGCAGTGCATGGTCCGATGAGTGCGCAAAAGACGATGGACGGCACTGGCGTTCGTATCCTGACGCAGGCCGTTACCTCGCCGACCCTGGCGGCCCAGATTCACGCCTATCTCGCAAGCAGTCCGCAGGCGAAGTGGCATGTCTACGAGCCGGTGAATCGAGACAACGTAGTGGAAGGCGCGAAGCTAGCTTTCGGCGAGCCGGTCGAAACACGTTACGATTTTTCGAAGGCAGATGTCGTCGTTTCACTCGACGCTGATTTTCTCTATGCGGGGTTCCCCGGGTCGGCACGCTACATCCGTGACTTCGCGGCGCGGCGCAATCCCGACGGGAACATGAACCGGCTGTACGTTATTGAGAGCACGCCAAGTTCAACAGGGATGAAGGTCGATCACCGGCTGCCGATGCGCGCCGCCGATGTCGAAAATTTTGCCCGCGCCCTGGCAAGTGCGATCGGAGTAAGTTCCGGTGGCAGCGTAAGCGGCGAGCATCAGGCTTTCGTTTCCGCAGTCGCAAAAGACCTGCAGGGGCACAAAGGATCGAGCATCGTCATCCCCGGCGATCATCAATCGCCCGCTGTGCATGCTCTTTGCCACGCCATCAACCAGGCGCTCGGCAACGTCGGTCAGACGGTTGTTTTATACCGAGTCAGTCGACGCCAATCCGGTGAATCGCAGCGAGTCGCTGAAATCGCTAACCGAAGACATCCGCGCTGGCAAAGTCGATCTGCTGCTCATACTGGGCGGCAATCCGGTCTATGATGCGCCGTCCGACATAGAATTTGCTTCGGCGTTGAAGTCAAGCGCCGTGCAGACAAAAGTCTATCTGGGCACGCATCGCAACGAGACTGCCGACCTTTGCCAGTGGCACATACTCGAAGCGCACTATCTGGAATCCTGGAGCGATGCCCGCGCCTACGACGGAACCGTCAGCATCATCCAGCCCCTGATCGAGCCCCTCTATGGCGGAAAGACCGCGCACGAAGTCATGGCTATTCTCGCCGGGCAAACGAGCCTTACCGCCCGCGACCTGATTCAGCGGCATTGGGCGGAGCAACACACTGGAGCCGACTTCGAAGCTTTCTGGCGCAAGTCGCTGCATGACGGTTGGGTGTCGGGCACGACCTTTGCTCCGAAGAGTGTTGCTGCTGAAATCCGCGAATATTCCCGCGGCGCAAACCGCGACGAGTTCTGGCTACGAACTAAATTTCCGCCGCGATCCTTCCATCTACGATGGCCGCTTCTCAAACAACGGCTGGTTGCAGGAGCTTCCCAAGCCACTGACCAAGCTGACGTGGGATAACCCGATCATGATCGGGCCCGCGATGGCCGAACGCCTGAAACTGAATTTCAAAGACGTAGCCGAACTCGAATACAACGGCAAGAAAGTTAAAGGTGCCATCTGGATTCAAGCTGGTCATCCGGATAATTCGATCACTGTATTTCTAGGCTATGGTCGTAGCCGCGCCGGGCGCGTCGGCACTGGCGCTGGCTTCGATGTGTATCCGCTGCGCACGAGTCAAGCGGCGTGGTTCGCAGACGGAGCAAAGCTGACTGCTGCCGGCGGTATCTATGAACTCGCGAGCACGCAGGGCTATCAGACGATGGAAACGCCTGTCGGCGATCGCCCGCTGGTGCAGGAGCGCAGCCTCGAGGAATATAAGAAAGATCCGAACTTCGCGAAAGAAGGCGAGCCGGCCAAAGATCTCACGCTCTACAAGCCCTGGGAATTCGAATACGAGAAAGAGGCCTATTCGTGGGGCATGGCCATCGATCTGAATTCGTGTGTGGGATGCAATAACTGCATCATCGCCTGCCAGTCGGAAAATAACATTGCAGTCGTCGGCAAAGAGCAGACGCTTAAGGGCCGCCATATGCACTGGCTCCGCGTGGACGCTTATTACAACGGCCCGCGTGATAATCCCAAGGGATTCTTCCAGCCGTTGCCGTGCATGCAATGTGAGAACGCTCCGTGCGAATTGGTTTGTCCGGTGCAGGCCACGATTCACAGCAGCGAAGGCCTGAACGACATGGTCTACAACCGCTGCGTCGGCACTCGATATTGTTCGAACAACTGCCCGTATAAAGTTCGCCGGTTTAATTTCCTGTTGTTCCAGGATTGGGAGACGCCGCAATTCAAGCTCATGCGCAATCCGGATGTAACCATCCGCAGTCGCGGCGTCATGGAAAAATGTACGTACTGCGTGCAGCGCATCAGCGAGCGCCGCATCGACACCGAGACGGCGTCCGTTAACGAGGGCAAAGAGATTCGCATTGGCGAAGAATTGCAGACCGCTTGCCAGCAGTCTTGTCCGGCGAATGCGATTGTTTTCGGAAACATCAACGACCCCAACAGTCAGGTGAATAAGTGGAAGGCGCAGGCAAGAAATTACTCTCTGCTGGGTGAATTGAATACCCGGCCGCGCACAACGTATTTGGCCGAGGTTCGCAATCCGAATCCGGAGTTGGAAGAAGCCCGGAGTTAGAAGAAGTAAGAGCAGAGTAGAAATAATATTTGGAGACGCCGTAAGGCATGGCAACCAACACACAAATACCCGTGGCAGACAGGCGAGTTCCGGTAATTGCGCCGGGACATACCTTCTCCACCATCACCGCGAAAATCACGAACATCGTGCTGAAGCGTCCCGTTTCGCTGGGATGGATCTTCGGCTTCCTGATCGTGTTCGGGATGATGAACATGCTGATGATGGCGCTGGGGTATTTGTTCATCAAAGGCACCGGGATCTGGGGCATCAACATCCCGATCGGGTGGGGCTTTGCCATCGTCAATTTTGTGTGGTGGATCGGTATCGGCCACGCCGGAACTCTGATCTCGGCTATTCTCGCGCTCCTGCGCCAGACCTGGCGCAATTCCATCAACCGCTTTGCTGAAGCGATGACGCTGTTTGCGGTGGCTTGCGCCGGCATCTTTCCTCTGGTTCACACCGGTCGTCCCTGGCTCGCCTACTGGCTGTTTCCTTATCCCAACACCATGCGGTACTGGCCGAATTTCCGTAGTCCGCTGGTTTGGGACGTGTTCGCGGTTTCGACCTACCTCACTATTTCTCTGGTGTTCTGGTTTATCGGGTTAATCCCAGATTTGGCCACGCTACGTGATCGCACTGAGAATCCGGTGCTGGCTCGCGTTTACGGATTGCTGGCCATGGGGTGGCGCGGGTCGGCTCGCCACTGGCATCGCTATGAGTCGGCTTATCTGCTGCTCGCAGGATTGGCAACGCCGCTGGTGCTCTCCGTCCACACCGTCGTGAGCTTTGATTTCGCGGTCGGTATCGTTCCGGGATGGCACACGACGATTTTCCCTCCATACTTTGTGGCGGGCGCGATCTATTCCGGCTTCGCCATGGTGCTGTGTTTAGCGATTCCGATTCGCTCGATCTACGGGCTGAAGGATTTCATCACCGAGCGGCATCTTGAAAACGCTGCCAAGGTGATGCTGGCCACTGGCCTAATCGTCGCTTACGGCTATTTCATGGAAGCGTTTATGGGCTGGTACAGCGGCAGTCAGTACGATTCGTTCCTGCTCTGGAACCGCCTGCATGGACCTTATAAGTGGTGGTACTACGCGCTGCTCGCCTGCAATATTTTCATTCCGCAAGTTTTGTGGCTGAAGAAGTTCCGTGTCTCTACCGGATGGCTCTGGCTGATTTCATTCGTCGTGCTGGTCGGGATGTGGCTGGAGCGGTTCATTATTGTCATCGTCAGTCTGACTCGCGACTTCGTAAACTCATCGTTCGGTATGTACTATCCCACCAAGTGGGATTGGATGACATTCGCCGGAACCATCGGCATGTTCCTGACCTTCATGTGGCTGTTCGTGCGAGTGTTGCCGATGATTTCCATCTTCGAATTGCGGACGCTGCTGCCCGAGGCTCATGTCCATGAGGATGCTGCGGAGGAGGTGAAGCCGTGAGCTACGACGTTTCCAGGTTTGAATCTCCGACCGGCTCTTCCTCGTATGGATTGATGGCCGAGTTCGATTCTGCGCAGGAACTCATGGACGCCGCTCACAAGACGCACGAGGCGGGCTATAAGAAGATCGATGCCTATAGTCCGTTTCCGATCGAGGATTAGCTGAAGCCATCGGCTTCGAAAAAAATCGCGTGTCTTTGGTTGTGTTGATCGGCGGAATGATCGGCGCCTTGACCGCCTACTCGCTGCAATATTGGGTCGCGGTCATCACCTACCCAACCAACGTCGGTGGACGTCCTTATCACTCCTGGCCGTCTTTCATCATCATCACGTTCGAATTGACGATTCTTTTTGGCGGCCTTTCGGCTGTCATCGGAATGCTGGGATTGAACGGGCTTCCAATGCCTTATCACCCGGTGTTCAACGTGGCGGAGTTTGCCAAAGCTACGGACAACAAATTTTTCTTAGTGGTGTTTTCTAGCGATCCGAATTACGACGCTGCCCGTACGCGTTCGTTTCTGTCGAGTCTCTCGCCACGCATGGTAGCGGAGGTGCCGAGCTAAACCATGCGGAACGCAGTCCATCTCCGGAAAGTTTTGCCAGCTGTGCTTGTGCTGATCGCCATCACCGTTGGATGTCGTCAAGACATGCACGAGCAGCCGTATTATCGAACGCTCTCGAAGAGCGATTTCTTTGCTGACGCCCGCTCCGCCCGCCCCCCGGTCGAGGGTGCTGTGGCTCGCGATGATCACGAAGATTCCTATTTCTACACCGGCAAAATCGGCACCGAAGACGGCGACTACATGCCGTTCCCGGTGACCAAAGAAGTTCTGGATCGTGGACGTGAGCGCTACAACATTACCTGCACGCCCTGCCACGGGCGCGTCGGCGATGGCAACGGCTTCATCCCCAGCCGCGGATTCCGCCGTCCGCCGTCATTCCACATCGAGCGCCTGCGCAAAATGCCAATCGGATACTTCTTCGACGTCGATACCAATGGCTTCGGCGTGATGCCCGACTATGCCTCGCAAGTCGCGCCGCGCGATCGCTGGTGCATCGCCGCTTACATTCGCGCGCTGCAACTCAGCCAGAACGCGCCTTCCGCGGACATTCCTTCCGGCCAAAAAGTCCCGTCGCCGCCGCCGCAGTTCCGCGATATCGGCAACGGAGCCACGCTCCCGGTTGAACAGTCCGCCGCGGCCGAAGGGGAGGCCAAATGAGCAGCGTCTCCATAAACAAGACGGACCTGATGGCCCCGCCGATCGCGCAGACCATCCAGACGCAGTCGCTCTTCGTGGGGCTAGTCGGTGGCATCGCGTCTATCGCCGGAGCGTTTCTTTCTCCGGACAGTTTTTATTCCGCGTACCTTTCCGGCTACATGTTCTGGCTCGGCCTCTCGCTCGGATGCATGGCCCTCTTGATGCTTCATCATCTGGTCGGCGGCGCCTGGAGCATCGTCATTCGGCGCCTTCTCGAATCGGCCATGATGACGCTGCCGCTCATGTTCGTGCTCTTTATTCCGATCGTGATGCATTTACCCCGCCTCTATTCCTGGGCGCGGCCAGAAGGGATGTCCGATCCTAAGATCGCGCATCTGACGCAAAGCTACCTGACCCCCAACGGTACTTTGGTCCGTTACATTTTCTATTTTGTCGTATGGATTGGGATGGCCTACTTCCTGAATCGCTGGTCGACCGAACAGGATACGATTGCAGGTCAAAGCACGTTGCGTTTTCGCGCACTGAGCGCCATCGGACTCGTCGTCTACTCGCTCACGATTTCTTTTGCTGTGATCGATTGGGTCATGTCGCTGCAGGCGCCGTGGATATCGACCATCTACGGATTGATTTTCGTCGCCGGTCAGGCGCTTTCGGCTTTCTGTTTCTGCGTCGTCGTCGAGACCATCCTCAGCAAGAGCAAGCCGATGTCGGAGTATTTGACCAGCGTGCAAGTTCACGACCACGGCAAGTTCATGCTGGCGTTCGTCATGGTCTGGACCTACTTCAATTTCTCGCAGTGGCTGATTATCTGGGCCGGCAACCTGCCCGAAGAAATTCCGTGGTTTGTGGTCCGTACCAATGGCGGATGGGGACATGTTGCGCTGTTCCTGGTGATATTCCAGTTCGCGATTCCATTCTGCCTGCTGTTGTCGCAGCAACTGAAAAAACATACGCGGACGCTGGTGAAAATCGCCGCATGGATCCTCTTCATGCGCATGGTAGACATTTACTGGCATGTGGAGCCGGCGCTTCACCCGACGACGTTCCATCTCAGCTGGCTGCATTTCACGATCCTGGCTGGAATCGGGGGACTGTGGGTGGCGTATTTCTTCCACAATTTGAGATCGCGCCCGCTGCTGCCGATCAACGCTCCGCAAACGCTGCGACTTTTGGGGTCGACGCATGAGTGATGAAATGATGAATCACGGCCACAACGCCGGCGAGGACATCGAATACGAACATGAAGACCTCGGGTCGCGAGGCATTTTTGCCTTCATGATTGGCCTCGTCGTGAGCGCTGTGATTATCTACGTCATCATCATTGGCATGTACAGATTCCTCGACGCATACGAGAAGTCGCAGATGGTTACCGCCAGTCCGTTGGTTGCTAAACCGGGTACGATTACGCGCAACTACACCCAGGATGAAATGGACAAGGCTTTCCAAAACAACGGCGCGCCCATGCTCGAGACCGACGAGCGTACCCAGTTTCGTGGCTTCCTGCTCGATCAGGAAGACCAGCTCCATAGCTATGGCTGGGTTGATCAAAAAGCCGGTATCGCGCACATTCCGATCGAGCGCGCGATTGAGCTGACAATCCCAAGCATCACGTCGGTCTGCGCTGAAGGCTGCACAAAAACAGGCGACTTACAAATATCTGAAAAAGGGAAGAGCAGTGCGAAGTAAAAGCAGTCTTACCAATTCGATGGCGATAGCGGCACTGGTGCTGGCATTTTCGAGCGCCTCGCTGTTGGCGCAGGGCATGCGCGGGCCCATGTCTGGCGGAATCATGGGTGCGCCCACCAATCAGAAGCCGGTCAATCTGCAATTTGTCGGCATCGAGCAACATCTCAACGCCAACGTGCCGACGGATTTGGAATTCACTGATGAACTCGGCAACCCGGTCAGGCTTGCTGACTATTTCGGCCACGGACGTCCTGTCATTCTGAACCTGGGCTACTACCAATGCCCCATGCTCTGCAGCGAACTTCTAGAAGGTTTGGTCGGCTCGATGAAGGCGCTGACCTTTAACGTCGGCAGAGATTTTGACGTCGTCACCGTGAGCTTCGATCCGCGTGAAACCACCGAAATGGCTGCGGCAAAAAAGCGCGACATCATGAAGCGCTACGGCCGCGCCGGAGCCGATCAAGGCTGGCATTTTCTGACCGGCAAAGCCGATCAGATCAACGCGCTCACGAAGGCGGTCGGCTTCCAGTATCAATTCGATCCAAAGACCGAGCAGTACGCGCATGCCGCCGCCATCGTCATGCTGACGCCCGATCACCAGATCTCCGGATACTTCTACGGGGTGGAATTTTCACCGAAAGACCTGCGCCTGGGCCTGGTGCAAGCCTCGCAAAACAAAATCGGCGACATCGGAGATCAGGTTCTCCTCTACTGCTATCACTACGATCCCAGAAGCGGAAAGTACGGCGCTATCGTCAGCAATATTCTGAAGCTGGGCGGTCTCGCGACCATACTGATTCTGGGAACGTTCATGTTCATCATGTTCCGCATCGATCTGACTGCGAATCCGCTTTCCGAGCGGCGTGTGCTACCCGGTGAAATAGGACGAGCTAAGTAATTATGTCGAACTATCTACCATTGTGGCCCGATCAAGCCTCGACCATGGCATTCCAGGTGGATGCGCTTTACATCTATCTGCTGCTGGTCTCGGGCATCATGACCGCGCTTATCTTTTTCGCCGTTGCCTTTCTGGCGATTAAGTACCGCCGCGTGCCTGGGCGCGAAGCTCATCCCATCGAAGGTTCTACGTTTCTGGAAATCAGCTGGTCGGTCCTGCCATTCTTCGTGATGCTGACGTTTTTCGTGTGGGGCACCGTCCTTTTCTTTCAAGAGCGCACACCTCCCGAGAACGCTACCGAAGTCTACGTCGTCGCAAAACAGTGGATGTGGAAGATCGAGCACATGGAAGGACAGCGCGAGATTAATGAACTCCACGTCCCGACCGGTGAAAACGTCAAGCTGATCATGACCTCGCAAGACGTCATTCACAGCTTCTTCATCCCCGCCTTCCGAGTGAAGCAAGACGTGCTCCCGGGCCGCTACACCACACTGTGGTTTAAGGCGACCGTGCCTGGCCGCTATCACTTATTCTGTGCTGAGTATTGCGGAACGAATCATTCCGGGATGGGTGGCGACATCGTGGTGATGGACCCGCAGGACTACGCGCAATGGATGGCGGGCGGTCCAGCATTGCCCTTGCAGGACTCAGGCCGACTCTTATTCGATCACTTAGGATGCGCCGCTTGCCACCGGGCGGATGCGCAGGGCCGCGGTCCAAATCTGGCCGGTCTCTACAACAAGCCTGTCACCCTTGAAGATGGACGCACCGTAGTTGCCGACGAAAACTATATTCGCGAGTCCATACTCGACCCCACGGCTAAAATCGTGAAGGGATATAAGCCGACGATGGCGCCGTTTCAGGGTATCGTCAGCGACGACCAATTGAACGCGTTGGTGGCCTACGTCAAATCATTGAGCCAGGCCCCAGCCACGGGAACCGCCGGACTGCAGGATCAGCCCGCCCCTTCCCCGGAACAAACACAGAAGATGCAGGTGCAATAGTCATGGCGAGTACAGCAATTCCGGCGAATCAGGCTCCAGTAGCTCCCAAGCTGAACTATCTCAATAATGGCCATACGCTCAGGTCCTGGCTGCTGACCACGGACCACAAGCGTATCGCGATGCTCTACCTCGTCTCCGTAAGTGCGTTCTTTTTCCTCGGCGGATTCTTCGCCATGCTCATCCGGCTCGAACTGCTGACCCCGGAAGGCGACCTGCTCGCAGCCGACACCTACAATAAAGTTTTCACCATGCACGGCATCGTCATGGTGTTCTTCTTTCTCGTCCCGGTCGTACCAGCCATTCTCGGCAACTTTCTGATCCCGCTCATGGTTGGAGCCAAAGATCTGGCATTTCCCCGCATCAACCTGCTGAGCTGGTATCTCTACGTGATCGGCGGCATCCTGTTCCTGCACTGCATGTTGAACGGTGGCGTCGACACCGGCTGGACTTTCTATACTCCGTACAGCACGTCGGCCAGCAACACCAATGTCGTGGAAGCCGGACTGGCCATTTTTATTGCAGGCTTCTCGTCTATCTTCACCGGACTCAATTTCATCGTCACGGTTCACCGCATGCGCGCGCCCGGACTCACCTGGGATCGCCTGCCGCTCTTCGTCTGGTCGAACTATGCCACCAGCGTCGTGATGATTCTCGGCACGCCCGTGATCGCCATCACCATGGTTCTGGTGATTGCCGAACGTACGCTGCATCTCGGCATCTTTGATCCTCGATTAGGCGGAGATCCGGTTCTGTTCCAGCACCTGTTCTGGTTCTACTCCCATCCTGCCGTTTACATCATGATCCTGCCTTCGATGGGAGTGATCAGCGAACTCATCGCGTGTTTTTCGCGCAAGAGAGTTTTCGGATACAAGTTCGTGGCGCTTTCCAGCGTGGCAATTGCGGTTTTCGGATTCCTGGTCTGGGCGCATCACCTCTTCGTTGCCGGCATCTCGCTTTATTCCGCGATGGTTTTTTCGTTCTTGAGTTTCGTAGTGGGCGTGCCCTCCGCTGTAAAAGTCTTCAACTGGACCGCGACTCTCTACAAAGGCTCCGTCAGCTTCGCCACGCCGATGCTCTATGCTTTCGGCTTCATCGGCCTCTTCACTATCGGAGGACTGACCGGCCTCATCCTGGCCACCATCGGCATCGACGTTCACGTCACCGACACATATTTCGTGGTTGCGCACTTCCACTACGTCATGGTCGGCGGTGTGCTCATGGGATATTTAGGTGGACTCCATTTCTGGTGGCCAAAGATTACCGGCCGCATGTATCCGGAACACTGGGCGAAGCTATCCGCCTTGTTCGTATTCGTTGGCTTCAACCTGACATTCTTTCCGCAATTCATTCTGGGCTACGTCGGGATGCCCCGCCGCTACTGGCAGTATCCGCCGGAGTTTCAGGTGTTAAACGTACTCTCGACCGCCGGAGCCAGCGTCCTCGCCGTAGGCTATCTGCTGCCCATGATCTACCTGCTCTGGTCGTTAAAGTACGGACCGCTCGCCGGAGACAATCCTTGGGGCGCCGCCGGACTCGAGTGGCAGACATCGTCTCCGCCGCCGACCTTCAATTTTGACGAAACTCCCGTTGTCACGTGGGAAGCTTACAACTACGAAGATATTCCAGCGCCGAAGGAACTGGAGGCTCCCGTTGTCACATAGCGAAGCGACCACTACCGGCGGAGTTGGAACCACAGTCGGAACCATGGAGCACGCCGCTCACGGCCCCGAACTCGTCCACCAGTTTTCTGACGCTCAACAACAGAAGAACTCCGCCTCGCTGGGCATGTGGCTGTTCCTGGTAACGGAAATCATGTTCTTCGGCGGGATGTTCTGCGCCTACCTGATCTATCGCATCAGCTACTTCAACGCTTTCGCCGCCGGCAGCCAGCAACTCAACATCTGGATGGGAGGCATTAACACTGCCGTCCTGATCGTCAGCTCAGTGACAGTCGTTTTAGCCGTGAGAGCGGCGCAAGCCGGCAAACGCAAACCACTGGTCGGCTATCTGGTAATTACGATCCTGCTGGGCTTGACCTTTCTGGTCATCAAAGGCTTCGAGTACAAAGAGAAATTCGAAAAGCATCACGTGCCTGGCTCGACCTTCAACTTCACCGAGAAGTTCGACGACAATGGCCAGCAGATCCCGGTCGACTCGAAGAACGCGGAACTCTTTTTCTCGCTCTACTTCGTAATGACCGGAATGCACGCCATCCACATGATCATCGGCTGCGGACTCTTTACCGGCCTGGCGATCCTGGCATGGAAGGGGCATTACACATCGACTTATTTCACGCCGATAGAAAACGGCGGCCTGTATTGGCACTTGGTCGATATCATCTGGATTTATCTGTTCCCGTTGCTTTACCTGATCAGCAGACACTCATGACGAGTCACGAGTCATGAATGACGAAAGATGAGTGAAGGTTAGCCGCGAACAGCGAGCCATAAGACGAAGGACCACTATGCCGGAACACGAAGAACACGCGACTCACGGGCTAGGGTTTTACCTGCTCATCGGCTTCACCCTGCTTGTCCTGACCGTAGTCACAGCCTGTGTCGCCTTCGTCAACCTGGGTCCGTTCAACCCAGTGGTAGCACTCCTGATCGCTACCATCAAAGCGACATTAGTCATCCTCTTCTTCATGCACGTAAAAGGCGCCAGCGAAAAGTTGACTGGCGTAGTAGTAGTCTCCGCCTTCTTCTTCCTCGGGATCATGCTGACGCTCTCCCTGGCCGACTACCTGACCAGAGCCTGGAAGTAAACGGCACTTAAATGAACGTGTGGCGCGGGCGTCCCCGCCCGCGAGCTGTGCCACAGTTGTTAGCAGTCCATCCAAATTACTTTCGGCCCTTGCGCCCAAAGCGCATATCCTCGAATATGTTCTGTACCCCATGGCGCAAGCAACTGCCCCACCACCGGCCCATTCCTCGCAACTGAACGATGCTGCCCTCGAAGCCGCGCTCCGCCGTCATCTCCGCGGAGAGGTCCGCTTTGATTCCGGCAGCCGCGCCCTCTACGCCACCGATGGCTCGAACTACCGTCAGGTCCCCATCGGCGTGGTCCTTCCGCGCGACAAAGAAGATGTGCTGGCGGCCGTCGCTCTCTGCCGTGACCACGGTGCTCCGCTGCTGGCCCGGGGCGCGGGCACGGCACTCGCAGGGCAATGTTGTAACGCCGCCGTGATTCTCGATTTCTCGAAGTATCTGAATAACATTCTGGAAATCGATCCCGTGCGCCGCATCGCGCGCGTTGAGCCGGGAGTCGTCCTCGACACACTTCGCAACGCGGCCGAGAAGCATCACCTGACTTTTGCTCCCGATCCCGCTTCCCACGACCGCTGCACCCTCGGAGGAATGATCGGCAACAATTCCTGCGGCGTGCACTCGATCATGGCGGGCAAAACCGACGACAACATCGAAGCGCTCGAAGTCCTGACCTACCAGGGCCAGCGCCTGCATGTGGGCGCGACGGGCGCGCATGACTTCGACCGCTACCTCCACGAAGGTGGACGCCGCGCCGAAATCTACGCCGGCCTGAAATCCATCGCCGATCACTATGGAGAGCAGGTGCGGCGCCAGTTCCCGAATATTCCGCGCCGCGTTTCCGGATACAACCTCAACCATCTGCTCCCAGAAAATGGCTTCAACGTCGCACGTGCTTTGGTGGGGTCCGAAGGCACATGCGTTACTGTTCTCGAAGCGACCTGCCGCCTAGTTGAGAGTCCGCCGGCGCGCGTGCTTCTGGTCATCGCCTGGCCCGATATCTACACCTGCGCCGACCACGTTCCGCAGATTATGGAGCATCGTCCGATCGGCCTCGAAGGCATCGACGACGTCATGGTCTCCGCCAGCCGCCGTAAAGGCGTGAACCTCGAAGGCCTGGCGCTGCTGCCCGAAGGTGGTGGCTGGCTGATGGCTGAGTTTGGCGCGAACACCATCCCCGAAGCCGAAGCGCAAGCGCACAGTCTGATGGCCGCTCTCGATCGCTCCGCATCTTCGCCAAACATGCGCCTGTTCAGCGATCCACGGCAAGCCAGGCGCATTTGGGATGTCCGCGATTCGAGCCTGGGCGTCACTGCCTTTACTCCCGGCGAACCGCACCACTGGGAAGGCTTTGAGGATTCTGCGGTAGCTCCAGAAAAGCTAGGCGCGTATTTGCGCGACCTGCGGAAGCTGATGCAGGCCTACCAATACGGCGGCTCATTCTATGGACATTTCGGCCACGCCTGCGTCCACACCCGCATTGACTTCGATCTCGCGTCGGCGGAGGGTGTCCGCAAATTCCGTCAGTTCATGGAAGAAGCCGCCGATCTGGTCGTGAGCTACGGAGGCTCGCTTTCCGGCGAGCATGGAGACGGCCAGGCCCGCGCCGAGCTTTATCCCAAGATGTTCGGCCCGGAACTCATGCAAGCCTTTCGCGAGTTCAAGTCGCTATGGGATCCGGATTGGAAGATGAATCCGGGCAAGCTGATCGAGCCTTATCGCATCGATGAAAATTTACGTTTAGGAGCGGACTACGATCCCTGGGAACCCGAGACGCATTTCAAATTTCCCGATGACCACGGCAGTTTAGCGTCCGCCACGCTACGCTGCGTAGGAGTAGGCAAGTGCCGCCGCGATGAAGGCGGAGTCATGTGTCCAAGCTTCCGAGTCACGCGCGATGAGGAGCACTCGACTCGAGGCCGCGCTCACCTGCTTTGGGAAATGACTAAAGGCGATGTGATTAAAGACGGCTGGCAGAATGAAGCCGTAAAAGAATCGCTGGATCTCTGCTTAGCCTGCAAAGGCTGTAAAAGCGATTGCCCCGTGGGCGTAGATGTCGCCACCTACAAAGCCGAATTTCTGTCGCATTACTACGAAACCAATCGCCGTCCGCTGAACGCTCTCGCGCTCTCGAATTTCGACTTGTGGGTTAGAACCGCGTCACACGTCCCGGGCCTGGTGAATCTGGCGACGCAACTTCCTGGCTTGCGTGACCTTGCGAAATTGGCCGGAGGCATCGCCCCCCAACGCCGCCTTCCCGCCTTCGCCCCGCAAACCTTCAAGCAATGGTGGGAGCGGCAAAACCCCCGTGGCGACGGACGCATTCGCGGAACCGGGTTCCGTACTGGAAGCCGCGTGCTCCTGTGGGCCGACACTTTCAACAATCACTTCTTGCCCTCAACCGCCAAAGCCGCCTCAGAAGTTCTCGAAGCCGTAGGCTTCGAAGTCACCGTCCCACGAGCAAATCTCTGTTGTGGACGCCCGCTCTACGACGTAGGCATGTTAGACCGCGCCAAAGCCCTGCTGCTCCAGATCATGGACGAGCTTCTCCCGGAAATCGAAGCCGCCACGCCGATTGTCGTGCTGGAGCCCAGTTGCGCCGCCGTCTTTCGCGACGAACTCGTCAATCTTTTCCCCAAGGACGAACGAGCCCAAGCTTTATCGAAACAAGTCTTCCTGCTCAGCGAATTTCTCGAGAAAAACGCAAAGGATTTCCCGCTGCCGAATCTGCCCCGCCGCGCTCTGGTCCACGGACACTGCCACCACAAAGCCCTGATGAAGATGACCGCGGAAGAGTCGGTCTTGGCGCGCATGGGTATCCAACTTCACCGCGCCCGCCCCCGGATGCTGCGGCATGGCTGGAGCGTTCGGCTTCGAAAAAGAAAAATACGATGTCTCCAAAGCCATTGGAGAACTGGAACTTCTGCCGGCAGTTCGCCAAGCTCCAACCGACTGGCTGATCGTGGCCGACGGCTTCAGTTGCCGCGAACAAGTCGCCCAGGAAACCGACCGCCACGCCCTGCACCTGGCCGAAGTCCTGCAAATGGCGTTGCGGGAATCTACCGAAACGCCCGAAGGATTCCCGATGTTCGATCCCGCGCCAAGAGACTATCCGGAAGATGCGTGGGTGCGTCCCCATGAGGCCGCGATCCGAAAGTCGATGAAGCGAACCGGATTGGCGGTCGCTGGAGTAGCGGCGGGTGCAGCTCTTCTTCTATCGCTCGCCAGACGAAGATAGCGGGTGGCGACGGCGGTGCCTCGCGCGCATCCCGTTTGTTCATTTTAAGTCATTGTAAATAGTAGACTTAGTGGCCTACTCCCCATCCTGCCACATTTCTGTAACAATAGACTAGACACCAAGCCTCCACGTAGCGGCTTTCGGTCCTTGTAGCACCGCAGAAAGCCAGGCCCTATGGAACTTATAAACTCAACTCTAATCTCGACCGATTCAGCCCCGACTTCGACCTTCGCCCCAAGCATCGCCCAGAACAAGCCGGCTGCTCTGCAGGGGTCCGTCCTGGTTCTGATCCAATTCGACGTCTGCGAAGAAATCAACCTTGACGCCCTCCGCGACATCTTCGGGGCGCGCCGCCAGGAGGCCAGCTTCAAGCACAACGCTCCCGGATACGTCCGCTTCGAGCGTGCCCCGGTTGTCGAGCCGGTTGAGCCGCTGGTGCTCGAGAGCGGCGAGCGTCTCGATGTCCAGATCAAGTATTACGATTACGGCGTCCTCAGCGTGGTCTTCGAGCTGCCTTTTTCCGGCGACTGGGACACGCTGGTCCGCCTGGCCGGTCGTTGGGTCTGGGACACCGACTTCACCAGCTTCGCCCAGAAAATCGTTAAACAGAAAATCGAGCGCGCCCGCCCGGCGCTGGTCAAGCTCTACGATACCTGGCTGCACGAAGATTATTTCGTTTTCCACGTGAGAGACATTGCAGGGAATCCCTCGGCTGCTGAACTGCTCGCGACTCAGGGAGGACGCATCGCTCAGATCGTCCGTGGCGAAAACATGCCGCTCTCCGAAGGCGAGCAGCAGGAAATTATGCAGTCGAAGATTTCCTACTATCCCAATGATCTGGCCGTGATCAGTTGGAACGGTGCATTCTTATACGACACAACGTCTGGCGCGGAAACCGTCATCCAGTTACTGGAATACGCCAACTCGCAGCTCCTCGAATTCCGCCACTATGACGAACTGCTGACCCGCGAACTGAAAAGCGTCTACGATTTCATGGACAGCGGATCCACCGGAATCCGCGCTCGCTGGCGCACCGCGAAGCGCGCCACCCGACTGCACACCGTCCTGCTCGACGTGGACGAACTTACCGAGCGCGCCGACAACGCTATTAAATTTCTGAGCGACATGTTCAGCGCTCGCCTTTACAAAGTAGCCGCCTCCAAAATCGGAGTCACCGACTACAAAGATCTGGTCAACCAGAAAGTCCACACCGCCGAAGAGCTCTACCGCTTCATGGTCGACCAGTTCCACCAAAGCCGGGCTTTTGTGCTGGAACTGATGGTTGTGATCATTCTGATCATCGATTTGATCTGGCTATTCAAAGGCCGCACGCCCGTCTAAGCACTTCTCGTTCTTGCGGCGACTCACCCTACTTCGAGCTGATCGAGAAGCGCACCACAATGCCGTCCACGTAGGTCACATCCGCACTGCGGTCCTCGACGGTGTATTGGTAGACCTCAGTCTTCAATCCATCCGTTCCCGCTGATTCCGATAGCTTTTTCCCCGGTCCCAGCAATTTCGTGACTTCATCGAACTTCATTCCCCGCTTCAGGTTCGCCGTAGCCGATCCGGACGAGTCCCCGGGCGCGGTCGAGTCGGCGGGAACCACCACCGCCGCCGCCGTGGGAGCGCTTTCGGCAGGCATGGCGGTCGAGTTCGATCGCCAGTCGTTGAATTCCACGTAATCCGCCAGCCGCGCCATCACTGCCTGCGGGTTCAGCTGATCGGGTGGAATTGACTTATCCCAGCGCAAATTGAATCGCGATCCGCCGTGCATGCGATTTTCGGCGACTTGCTGCGACTTCATCTGGCTTGCAATCTCCGCGTCGCTCTTGTTCGCCGCGTCCTGGCGTTGGCGTCTGGCGCGCTCGCGATCGAGATCGCGCTGCAGCCTCCGCTTCTCATCGTCATCGGTGCTGTTGGCAATTTGATTTTCCAGACGCTTCTCATAGTCGCTCTTGTCGACCGACTTGGGAGAAACCGTAGTGTTGGTATCGTCGCCAAAGGTGCCGAAGCCGCCTCCGTCCAGTTGAAACTCGATCATGTCTTTCTTCACGACGACGGAGGTTATGCGGGCAACGTCGCCTTTACGGATGGCCGGTCCGGATTGCTTGAGGCGTGTCGAATACTCCTTCCAATTCATGGGCGGAGTCTTGTTAAATCGCAAGTCGACTCCCTTTTGGGTGCCGGGCATGTCGATCTTCAAAACCACTTGCTTGCCGGAAAAGTAACTTTCGATGGAGGAGTCAGGCTCCTCGGCAAATGCCATGCCAAGCATCAGGAACATAGCGACGAGAGCGGGAAGGATATTACGCGCGTATCGAGACATGGCCATCTCCTCTGTAAGCGTCCCAACTTAGGAGGATGGAAAGAATTTGTCAAACCGGAGAGGCGGTGGAAAAAGGCAAGCTCTGCGGGCGACCAGCAATACATCCAGACACAAAAATGCCCGGGATTCTCTCGAATCTCGGGCACTTTGTTAAATCGCTAAGAGCCTCGTACCCTAGACAGCAGTAACGTTCTCCGCTTGCCAGCCCTTGGGCCCCTTGGTCACGTCGAACTGCACGGTTTGGCCTTCTTGCAGGCTCTTGAAGCCGCCCGCTTGAATAGCTGAGAAATGCACGAAAACGTCTTCGCCATTTTGACGGCTGATAAAGCCATAACCCTTGGCGTCGTTAAACCACTTCACTGTTCCTTGTTCTGCCATTGATGTTCCTTTTTCTTGTTTCTTGAAATGTGCTGAGAAGATTCGCTGCTGTAGAGGGGGTGACGCTGGTTGGCGGTACCGGCCTTCAACTAACTGTGAGTCAAACTTAGCGACTTAAAGTGTAGCATGGAGAGCTGCAAATTGCTCTAAATATTGCGAAACGGCTGTGGCCCCGCCTGCGCAGAGGTACGCCGGCGAGCCTTAAGTCCCCTGGGATCAATGAACTGCGAATTGCCTCTACCACACTCCAGCCGGTTGAGGTTTAAGCTGTAAATTGCCATGATCGCCTTTCTCACCCTCGAACTCCGCATCGAAATGGCGCAATCGCTCAAGGACAAGCGCCAAGTCACGCGAAGCCTCAAAGACCGGTTACGGTCGTCCTTTAACGTCTCGGTCGCTGAACTGGATCCCTCGAGCCTCTGGAATCAGGCGACCATCGGCGTGGTCGCCGTATCCCATTCGCGCGACTATCTGGACGGACTGATGAAAAATGTGGAGCGCGCCGCCACCCGCATCGCCAACAACGCCGGCGCCGACGTGACGGACTCCTTTGTGGATTTTCTCTGAGGCCCTCTTCTAAGGCCGGCCGCGATTTCTTCCGATCCCTCCTCTCCACTCGTTTTCTGATATTCTGACGAGTTTTCCTCCATTCGAGGTGCGCCTTGGAGCATCGTGGGCAGAAATACCACCGTGGACGGCTGAGCCAGGCCATCCGCGAAGAGATCGAAACTATCCTCGAAGGCGAGCTGGCCGATCCTCGCATCGGCTTGGCCAGCGTCAGCACCGTCCTCATGGCGCAGGATGCGCGTTCCGCACGCGTCATGGTCACCGTCGCCGGGGACGAGACTGAGGCCGAGCGCACGCTGGAAGGTCTGACCGCCGCCAAGAACTACATCCGCCATGAATTGGCCGAACGGCTTCGCTTGCGCAAGCCTCCCGAACTTTATTTCCAGATCGATCGTGCCGATGAATTGGAGAGCCGTGTCGATGAACTTCTAACGCGCGAGAAAAAGCGCCGCAAGAAAAGCGCCGAGCCGAGCACATAAAGGTTCCCCGAACCGCAACGATTCAACGTTCCAAGCTCAAAGCTCGTAGCTCATAGCGAACGCGCCGCAGGCAGCGCAGGGAAACCATGCTCGACCGTGTTCTACAAGAAATTCGGGCCCGTCAACGCTTCGTCGTGACCTCGCATGCGCGGCCCGACGGAGATGGCATCGGCTCGGCTCTGGCTTTCGGTCAGATTCTGCGTGTCATGGGCAAAGAGGCCGACGTCGTGATGCACGACGGCGTCCCTCGCATTTACCAGAACCTTCCGTTTGCGGACCGCGCCATGCAAGCCGACTTGGTTCCTGCCAACGACGCTGTCGTGATGCTCGAATGCGACAGCGTGCGGCGCGCTGGCTTGGAGGGCCTGGAAAGATGTTTTCTGATCAACATCGATCACCACGCCAGCGGACGTAATTTTGCCCACATCAACTGGATCGACTCCAGCGTAATGGCCACCGCCGAACTGGTTTACCGCTTTGCCCGCCGGGCGTGTGTTCCGGTCGACCGCGATATCGCCACCTGCCTCTACACCGCGCTCATGACCGACACCGGCTCTTTCATGTTTGAAGGCACTAACGAGCACACTTTCACGGTCGCGCGCGAACTCGTGCTGGCTGGAGCGGATCCCGCCGTCTGCGCGCGTCATATTTATTTTGGACATTCCACCGCCAAGATGCAGTT
The DNA here is from genome assembly GCA_963807725.1 of uncultured Acidobacteriaceae bacterium. GTDB lineage: Bacteria > Acidobacteriota > Terriglobia > Terriglobales > Acidobacteriaceae > Acidiflorens. The sequence continues at coordinate 630,247 of CAWECL010000001.1, read as the reverse complement.
GCTGGGCGCAGCCCTTTCCAATCTGCATCGCGACGGCCCTCTCGCCTGGATCTCGGTTACTCAGGAACAGATGCAGCGTTTCGACGCCCGCGAAGAAGATTGCGAGGGATTGGTCAACTACGCGCTCTCGATTGGCGATGTGCAGGTCGCGATCTTCTTCCGCGAACTGCCCGACAGCCGTTATCGCGTCAGCCTCCGCAGCAAGGGAGAAGTAAATGTTTCGAAAGTGGCCGAACATTTTGGCGGCGGCGGCCACAAGTGCGCCAGCGGATGCTCGCTCGACGGGCCTCTGCAGATCGCCGTTTCGCGGGTCGTTGAGCGTCTCCGATCGGACACAACAGCGTCGAACGCGAACCAAGCCACGGACTAGCCAACGCTACGAATGACTTCTCGTCCCATGAATCAGACACCAAACGAGACACGGAACCAGACAGCGAACCAGACAACCAACGACACCCCGAATCCGCGCACGAATCTGCGAACTCGCGCCGACCTGCTGTTGCTGGTGGCGTTCTGCGGATTTCTTTTCTTCTATGGACTCGGCGCCTTCGGCCTGCTCGGCGCCGACGAACCGCGCTACGCGCAAGTGGCGCGCGAGATGCTCGGTCGCCGTGACTGGGTTACTCCGACCCTGCAAGGGAAGGCGTGGCTGGAAAAGCCGGTGCTCTATTACTGGCAGGCGATGCTGGCGTTCCGCGCGGCTGGCGTCAACGATGGAGCCGCGCGCATCCCAGCCGCCTCCGATGCCGCGTGCCTCATCGCTGCCATCTACTTTTTTCTGCGCCGCTTTCGGCGGGGCAGTGAACTCGATGGCGCACTGATCACAGCCAGTTGCGCCGGCGTCATCGGATTCGCCCATGCCGCCGCCACTGACATGCCGCTCGCAGCGTGTTTTTCCATTGGACTGCTAGCCTGGTACGCCTGGTATGAAAGCCGCCATAGAACTTATCTCGCCGCTTTCTATATTTTCATGGCGCTCGGAACCCTGGCCAAGGGCCCAGTCGCTCCCGCGCTGGCGGCAGTGATCATCGTTTTGTTCCTGGCCGTAAAACGCGACTGGCCTACCATCCTGCCTACGCTCTGGATCCCCGGCATTGTCCTCTACCTGGCCGTGATGTTGCCCTGGTATGTGGCCGTCCAGCTTCGCAACCCCGAATTTTTCCGAGTCTTCATCCTCGAACACAATCTCGCCCGCTTCTCGCAGGATGTCTATCACCATCGCCAGCCCTTCTGGTTTTATTTGCCGGTATTTTTGCTGGCGATGATGCCCTGGACCATCGTGTTTATGATGGCGGTCGCCAAACGCGTCGGGGTGTTCTGGACACAAGGGCGAGAAACATATTCCAGTTCGCAGAATTCCTGGCCGCTTTTTCTCTTCCTCTGGATGCTGGTGCCCGTCCTGTTTTTCAGTGCCTCGCAATCGAAGCTGCCCGGCTACATCCTGCCCGCCGTGCCGGCCGGTGGCCTGTTAGTGGCTGAATATCTGACGGCGCGACGCCGCGACGGGGAGAAATTTCCGCTTCTATTCGCGGCAGCTCACGGCGTCCTCTGCGGCTTGCTGATTTTCGCTGCGCTCTCGGCCGCATCCATTGCACAAACTCACCACCTGCAACGGGGAACTGCAACCTATCTCGCGGCTGCCGTCGCCACCGTCTTTGCTCTCGGCATCGCGGCAGCGTTAGTTTCTCGCGCCGGCCCTCGCCTGCTTAACCCGGGCCACGGCATTGGCCGTAGTGATAGGCGTAGGCGCCGTAATTCGTCTGGCCGCGCCGGTAATCGATGCCACCCAATCCGCGCGAACCGTAGCCGAAAGAATTCAGGCTGCCTCACCGCTTTCTGCTTCAAGCCAGGTCGTCCCGCTCGCTCTTTATCACGTCAATCGGGTGCAGGAATATGGACTCGAGTTCTATCTGAATCGTCCGGCGGAATCGTACGATAACGGAAATATACCTGCCGCCGAACACGTGGTCGTTGCCGCACACGGCACGCAATCGCAAGTCGCTCAGCTCGTTCCGGGACGCCGCGTATCATACTTAACCAACATCCCGGAGCAGAAGCTGGATTTGTACTGGGTGGGAAAATAGCGTATCGGGTCTCACCTGCGACCTGAATTTTATGGAAATTCTCGATCTCCGACACTTCACTTCCGCCGACCTTCGTCCGCTGCTGGAAGATGAGATCGCCATGTGGGATCGCGAGCTCTCTTGGGATTACACCACTTCCGCCGAGATGATCCTGCGCTACATGGACGCGAAAATCCTTCCCGGTTATGCCGCTATCGATCGCGGTAGCATTTTCGGCTATTCCTTTTTTGTTTACGAACAGAACAAAGGAGTCATCGGCGACCTTTTTGTCCGTAATTCGGACCACAGCGGCCGCGCGCCCGATCGGCATGAGGTGGAAGAACGCCTGCTCACTCACGTCATCGAAACTCTGCAGCAATCGCCTGGCATCCACCGCGTGGAAGCGCAGTTGCTGGCGCACCACACTGGAGAAGTCTCGCGCCCATTCCTGCAGCAGGGTTTCAGCCGCCATCCGCGCGTGTTTATGAATTTCGATCTCGACAAGCATCCGCCGGCTCCAGCGGCAACTTCGCCGGCCTCGCCACAATTCGAAATTCGTCCTTGGTCAGAGCAGGAATATCAGTCGGCCGCGGCGCTCATCACCGCCGCCTATCGCGGCCACGTAGACTCCGAAATTAACGACCAGTACCGGACGCTCAGCGGCTCGCTCCGCTTTCTAAACAACATCGTTCGGTTCCCCGGCTGCGGAGCTTTCGATCCGCACGCGTCATTCGTTGTATTTCAGCGCCGCACCCGGACCTTGATCGGCCTGATTCTGTGTTCGCAGGTGCGTTCCGACGTCGGCCACATCACGCAAGTCTGCGTGCTTCCCGAATACCGCTCAGCCGGATTGGGCGAGGCCATGTTGGCTGCCTCAACCCGAAACCTGCGCGAGCGTGGATTCCACTTCATCTCGCTCACCGTAACCGAAGCAAACGACCGCGCCATCGCACTCTATAAGCGCATCGGGTTTGAATCTACCAAGGTATTTGACGCGTTTGTGTGGGAGGGATGAGACCACACTCAGAGAATCGGTTTCCTAAAACAAAAAACCTCCGCGTCGCCCTTCCCCGTGGCAACGCAGAGGATTTAATGTGGAAACCGGAGTCTCGATGCAAAACCGTCGCGAGCCACGGACCCTTTTTACCCAGTTTGGATGCAAGCACATCGCCGAGGGGGCAGGCTCTGAATCCAATCCAAGTTGGTTTCCTCATCATAGAACGACATCCATCTGCAATTCCCTTCGACTCAGAACAAAAAAGCAATCGGGTGGCCCGCCGCGAGGTACTGACCGCGCCGCAAATTAACAACTATCTGTCTGATAATAAAAGCTTTATGGTCGCAGCAGGTTCTTCGCGATAAACAAAGCATTCGCCGGACGCTCCGCCAGCCGGCGCATGAAGTAGGGATACCACTCCGTCCCGAAGGGTATATATACGCGCATGCCCCAGCCATCTTTCACCAGCTGCTGCTGCAAGTCGCGCCGGATGCCGTAAAGCATCTGAAACTCAAAAGCATTCCGAGGAATGTTCTCAAGCGTGGCGAAAGTCTTGGCCTCATTAATAATGGCCTCGTCGTGGGTCGCGAGCCCGTGATAGACGCCGCTCTTCATCAGGATCTTCATCAGCTTCACGTAGTTGGCGTCAACCTCAGCCTTTTTCTGGAAGGCGATGTCCTCAGTCTCTTTGTAAGCGCCTTTGCAGAGCCGAATTCGAATCCGTTCGGAGAGCAGTTTCTCAATGTCGGCCTCGGCGCCCCGCATGTAGGCCTGAATCACGGCGCCCACGCATCCCGCATTCCCCGGAACACGGTGCAGCTCGTGTACGAAATCCAGCGTCCTTTGCGTGTATGGCGAGCCTTCCATATCGACCCGAACAAAATTCTTAGGCGTCATACTGGCCGCCTTCGCCACCAGTCCCCGGACAATCTCGTAAGCCATGGCCTCATCCACGTCGAGCCCCATGTGAGTTAGCTTCAAGCTGACGTTAGCGTTCAACTTGCGGACAGCGATTTCATCGAGCAGGTTGTAATAAAGATGAGCGCTCTCCTTCGCTTCCTCGGCGTTGGTAACGTTTTCGCCCAGATTGTCGATGGAGACGCTTGCCCCCATCTGATTCACAGCCGCAGCCACGCGGATAGCGTCCGCGACTTCTTTGCCGGCCACGAAGCGGGCGCTGGTGCGCTGGCCGAAGCGGGAGCGCTCGGCGATGCCGCGCAGGGATCGACTCTCGGAGAGCGCAATAAAGGCAGCTCTCAACACGGTGCGCCTGATTTTGCTGTCTTGGATCCTCGCGCATTAAGACTGACAGAGGCGATCATCATCATTAGAAGAGTTGCGGCATGACAGTATTTTCTACCACAAACAGGAGGCGGACTGCAGCGCGGGGGTCCTCTTCGCTAGTTGGCGTCGTCAGGCGATGCATACCGTCTATAATTGCGCGCATCCATGGCGCTTACCTCGGGCACCAAACTCGGGCCGTACGAAATCATATCGCCAATAGGAGCGGGCGGCATGGGTGAGGTGTACCGTGCACGCGACGCGCGGCTCGGGCGTGATGTCGCGATCAAAGTGCTGCCCGAGGCGCTGGCTAACGATGCCGATAGACTGCGGCGTTTCGAACAGGAAGCGCGCACGATCGCGGCGCTGAACCACCCCAACATCCTGGGAATCCATGACATTGGTACGCACGACGGTGCGCCGTTTCTGGTCAGTGAATTTCTTGAAGGACAAACACTGCGGGACAAACTCGCGTCAGGGCCGCTGCCGGTGCGGCGGGCGATCGAATACGCGCTCGGTATCGCGGAGGGACTCGCGGCAGCAAACGATAAAGGAATCGTGCACCGGGATCTGAAACCGGAGAACGTGTTTGTCACTCGTGACGGACGGATTAAAGTGCTGGATTTCGGTCTGGCGAAGCTGGTGAGGGCGGAGGAAAAACACGAAACTGCGGTGACGGCGACTTTGCCGGGGATGGTGATGGGTACCGTAGGCTACATGTCGCCGGAGCAGGTGCGGGGCGAACCGATCGACCCGCGATCGGACATTTTCAGTTTCGGCGCAGTGCTGTACGAGATGCTCACCGGCAAACGCGCTTTCAAACGCGAGACGTCCGCGGAAACGATGACGGCAATCTTGCGCGAAGAGCCGGACGCGTTGAACGATACCGCCTGGCAAGGTCCGCTCGAAGTGCAACGGATCCTCGCCCGATGCCTGGAAAAGAATGTCGCACGACGATTCCAGTCGGCGAGTGATCTGGCGTTCGCCCTTGAATCCCTCAGCGGAACGTCAGCCGGGACATCTTCCGGAACGTCGGCCGCGAAAGGGGTGTCGCAGCCGAAGCCAAGTCGAGCGTTGCTCCCATGGGCCATAGCCGCTACCCTGCTGGTGGGAACTGCGGTCTGGGAAGTACTTCGGCCGGCGGCTGCACCGGCCAACCCGCTCGAAAAAGCGCATTTCACGCGCCTGACCGACTTCGAGAGTGTGGAAGCGGCAATCTCGCCGGACGGCAGGTTCGTGGCTTTTATCTCCGATCATGACGGCCCCTTCGATGTGTGGCTCACCCAGGTGGGTACCGGACATCTGACTAATCTGACCCAGGGGAAAGCGGGCCCGCTACCTGGGCCCTTACGAAGCATCGGTTTTTCGGGCGATGGCTCGGAAATTTGGGTCGGCGGTGGTGATGTGGGGATGCGGCTGCGGCTTATGCCCCTGACGGGAGGTACGCCACGTAACTTCCTCGGCGAGGAAACTGCGAATCTGGCGTGGTCACGGGACGGCGAGCGGATTGTCTATCACACTTTCGGTAACGGCGACCCTATGTTCGTTGCCGACCGCAGTGGAGCGAATGCTCGGCGGATATTCGGGGACCAGCCGGGAATTCACAACCATTTTCCAACTTGGTCGCCCGACGGCCGTTGGATCTATTTCGTGCATGGCACGCCGGCAACGAAGGAGATGGATTTATGGCGCATCGACCCTGACGGCAGGCACCCAGAGCGCCTCACGCAACGCAATACTGACATCGCATACCCCACCCCGGTTGGCGACCGGACAGTGTTCTACGTGGCGCGGGACGGCGACGGTTCAGGACCTTGGCTCTGGGCGTTCGATCTGAAACGCAGGGATTCGCAGCGCGCGAGCGTCGGTCTCGAGCAATACACGTCGGTCGAAGCCAGCGCGGACGGCCGTAAGCTGGTGGCCACCATCAGCAATCCCGTGGCGGGCCTTTGGACGGTTCCGATTCTTGATCGCGTCGCCGAAGAACACGATATAAAACCGTTTATTGTGCCGAACGTGCGTGCACTGGCGCCCCGTTTTGGTGGCTCGTCGCTTTTTTACTTGTCTTCCCTGGGTGCGGGCGACGGACTGTGGCGCCTTCGAGATGGACAGGTGACTGAGATCTGGAAGGGTGCCGACGGTGCGTTATTGGAGACGCCCGCAGTTTCGCCGGATGGAAATCGCGTCGCAATTGTGCTGCGGCGGAACGGCAAACGCCAACTGCATGCACTCTCTTCAGACGGCGCCGAAGTCCAGCCCCTCGCCGAGGGAATTGTTGCCCAGGGTTCGAGCTGCTGGTCGCCGGACGGCAAATGGATCGTCACCGGCGGCAGCGACGCAAATGGTCTAGGACTTTTCAAGATTCCGTTGGGGGGTGGATCGCCAGTTCGCTTGGTGAAGGGTCCAGCACTCAATCCAGTCTGGTCGCCGGACGGAACTCTGATCGTATATGCCGGTACGAATGTGAGCAGCTTCGCTCCTCTCCTGGGCGTACGTCCGGACGGAACCAGCGTCGAATTGCCCCATATCAGTTTGCGGCGCCTGGGAGAGCACGTGCGCTTCTCGCCCGATGGCAAGAGTCTGATCTACACGCAGGGACTGCTCGCATCGCAGGACTTCTGGCTACTCGACCTCGCTTCCATGAAATCGCGCCCCCTCACCCGACTGCAAAACCGCGCCGCCATGCGGACCTTCGACGTCACCAGCGACGGGAAACAGATCGTCTTCGACCGCTTACGCGAAAACTCGCAGGTCGTCATGATCGACCTTCCCAAGGAATAGCCTTCATCCTTCAGCTCCCCGTGGAAGGCCGCGACAGTCGTGCCGTGATTGTCGAATCAACAAGCGGCTTTTAAGGCGCCTGGAGGAATGTGTCCTCCAAAACGACCTACGCCCGCCGTGTCCTGAATCCCCGGACTCGGGAATTTAAGAATTCCCTCACTTACAGTGCCGGATTGTTCAGCCATCCACCTTCGTACACCCCACGAAAGAGGCCTTGTGCCCACATTTAAAATAGATCCAAAGGCAAACAAAGTTTGCCGGACTGCACCCGTTCTTCGACAATTAAACCGTCCGTACCTGCGAATCACGGGGAAGTCGCCCCTTAACTCCTTATTAATGAATTATGTACGAAATTGGCCCCTTAGAATCAATTATGTAGCTGTATCCCTATGATTCTAAAGGTATGAAAAAAGGGGGGGGTGGGGGGTAGCGCTACCAACGAACCCAGACAACCTCTCGAAAGATCCCAGATACCCTTACATCTTGCCCGCAGCGAGGTCGATTACGCGCAACTCGACTGTCTCTTCCTGTTCCGACGATGTAGCTCCGACGAGATAGTTCCAACGAATAGTTCGCCGATCGAAATCATTGGAGTCGTGCTCGGCCGACATGGCTCCGGGAACGCACTGGGTTTCGCGGCTAAAGTTTCGCGATCTCAAATGTAAGTAGCCCACACACTTCTCTCAGCCCACATTGCGAAAACCCCTATCCTCCGGCATAATAGTGGTTTGTCTTTACCTCGCCGGACTCTTCCGGGCAAAGGATACTGAAGTCTGTGTTAATGATCCGACTGGCGCGCTTTGGTGCGCGCAAACAACCGTATTACCGTGTCGTGGTGATTGAGAAGGAACGGGCTCGCAACGGCCGTCCGGTGGAAGTCGTGGGAACGTACAATCCACGCACCAATCCGGCCACTTTTGACCTTAAACGCGAACGCATCGACTACTGGGTTTCGAAGGGCGCCCAGCTTTCGGACCGGGTCAAGAAACTGCACGCTACTCCCGCGCCGGCTGCCGCCGCTTCGGTCGCTTAGCCTCAACCACACTCGTCAAACTCACGAGCAATCGTCTTTAGGAGTAAGCATGATCGAGCCGAGCGCCAGTCCGCGCGCCATGATTGAGTACATCGCCAAGGCGATTGTCGAGGCCAAGGGCGAAGTCTTTGTCGACGAGTACGTGGATGGAGACGAAACCGTCATCGAACTCGAAGTGGCCGAGACCGACTTGGGCAAGGTGATAGGCCGCTCCGGTCGCGTAGCTCGCGCTTTGCGCAATCTGCTGAGTGCCGCTGGATCGAAGCTCGATAAGCGTTACGCGCTCGAGATCATCGAGTAAGTTGTAGCAAATGGCGGCACCGGACGCGAGCGCCGAATGGATCACCCTGGCAGTCGTCATCAAAACCCAGGGGCGCCGCGGTGAAGTAGCCGTCAATCTGCACACCGATATTCCGGATCGGATTCGCCCGGACATGCAGTTGTGGGCGCTCACAAAAACTGGTGAGCGGCACGAAGTAAGAGTTGAAGAGTTCTGGCCGCATAAAAGTTTTCTGGTTCTGAAGTTTCACGGCATCGACACAATCAACGATGCCGAGCCGCTCGTCGGCGCCGAACTTCAGCTTCCGCGTAGCGAACGCGCCGAGTTGGAACCAGGCTGGACGTACTTAAGCGATCTGGTCGGTTGCACGGTTTTCGACGGCGAGCGCCAGATCGGCGAGATTGAAGATGTACAGTTCGGCGCCGGAGAAGCGCCGCTGCTGATCGTTAGAAGCAACGAGCAAAAGCCTGGGGCGAAGCTGCCGTACGAGATCCCCTTCGCCGAAGCGTTCCTGGAAAAACTGGATTTGGAACGCAAGCAAGTCCGCATGAAGTTGCCGGAAGGTTTGCTGGAAGTAAACGAGCCTCTGACGAAAGATGAGAGTGAGAGAAAGAAGTGAAGATCGACATTCTCACGATCTTTCCCGACTTCTTTCGCGGAACACTGGATTACGGTATTGTCCGCCGGGCGAGGGAAACGGGCCTGGTGGAAATCAGCATCCACGATTTGCGGGCGTTTACGAAAGATAAGCACCGCACCGTAGATGACCGCCCGTTTGGCGGCGGTGAGGGCATGGTCCTCAAGCCGGAACCGATTTTTGAATGTTTGGAGTCGTTGGGCGATGTGGCCGCGCGTGATCAGCGCCTGGCGGCGAGCGTTAAGCAGTCGGTGATTCTGCTCTCCGCGCAGGGACGCCGGCTCGACCAGTCATTGGCCGCCGAGCTTTCTGGACTTGAGCGAATTGTCCTGGTCTGCGGACGCTACGAAGGCGTAGATGAACGAATCAGCGAGCATCTGGCCGATCGCGAAATTTCGATCGGCGATTACGTGTTAAGTGGTGGCGAACTGGGCGCAGCGGTAATCGTTGATACGGTGACACGGCTGATTCCGGGTGCGGTAGGCAACCAGAATTCGACGCGGCAGGAATCATTCACCGACCACGCCGAGTTAGCAGGGGACGGTCCAAGTTCGACTTGCGTTTCCGGCGGATTGCTCGACTATCCGCACTACACGCGCCCCGCGGACTATCGCGGTATGACAGTGCCGGAAGTGTTGGTGAACGGCAACCACGATCAGATTCGCAGCTGGCGCCGCAAGACGGCTTTAGCGAAGACGCTACGCAACCGTCCGGATCTGCTGGAACGGTTCGCGCTTAGCGCGGAAGACAAGAAATTGCTGACTCAAATAAAATTTGAGCAGATCGAACAAGCTGAGATTAACGAAGAGAATTAGGAAGGAACCACTATGCGTAATCCGATTATTGAAAAACTGTTGGCGAAAACCCGCCGCACCGATCTCCCGAAATTCGGTCCTGGCGATACCATCAAGGTTCTGGTCAAGATCAGGGAGGGCGAAAAAGAACGCCTGCAGGCGTTCGAAGGCGTCGTCATCGCCCAATCGCGCGGTGCGCAACCGAGCTTCACTGTCCGCAAGATCAGCTTCGGCCAAGGCGTCGAGCGCATTTTTCCCATGGACTCGAAAGTCATCGACAAGATTGACGTAGTCCGTTCCGCCAAAGTCCGCCGCGCCAAGCTCTATTACCTGCGCGGACTAAAAGGCAAAGCGGCCAGACTGAAAGAAGTCGAACAGACTCACTAAGCGTCTTATCCTTCTTGTGTGGCGACGGGGCTCTGCCCCGTCTACGCCACTTCCCCGCTTGCGTCGAGTCTCATCTTCGGCGAAGATGCTGCATAGCAGCCGTGCCCAAATCCCTTCGCAGTTCAAAAGACGCGCCCACCGAAAAAATCTCAGCCTCGGCCGCCAAACTGCGTCTGTTAAAAAAACTCCGCTGCACGCTTAAGTTTGAAAAGCGAGCCTGGGAAACTGGCGCGCAATTCGTCGCCGGAGTCGATGAAGTCGGGCGCGGATCGCTCTTCGGCCCCGTGGTAGCTGCCGCCGTCATCCTTTACCCGAACGACGACACCACACGCCGCATCCGTGGACTACGCGACTCGAAGCTGCTGCCCGCCGAGCGCCGTGAAGAGCTTGCCATCCAGATTCGTGAACGTTGCGTTGCCTGGGCCATCGCCGCCGTCGACTCGGCGCGCATCGATCAAATTAATATTTATCAGGCGTCGCGTCTGGCAATGTTGCGCGCTGTACTGCAATTGGCCCCCGCAGCGAACCACCTTTTAGTCGACGCCGTTAAAATCGATTGCGATCTTCCGCAGCAGCCAATCATTCACGGCGATGCGCTCTCAGTTTCGATCGCCGCCGCTTCCATCATCGCGAAAGTAGAACGCGACCGCATGATCTCAGCCTGGGACCCGGTTTTTCCCGTCTATGGATTGGCCTCAAACAAGGGATACAGCACTCCGCGCCACCTGGCCGCCCTGCGCGAGCACGGCCCGTCGCCGCTGCATCGTCAATCTTTCGCTCCAGTGTGGAACGCACCGATTCCGCAGGAAGTATTGAGTTTTATGCTGGAAGAAACCGGTCGTCAAGGTTTGGCGGAAGACGCAATTCTTTCCGACGCGCTAGCCATCCACTCCTAAGCCGCGCAGAGAAAAAAATCCCTGTAGAGACGCGACTAGCGGTCTCTACTACCCACCCCGAAAGTCGGCCCAAGCCCGGTCTCTACTTCGCCCGATAAATCTCCGTCAACAAATCCGGCTTCGTCTCGTCTCGCACCAGGTGCGGATACTTCTCCCCACCGTGATAATCCAATTTCACGACGCGGAAATAATCCGTGTTTTCGATGATGAGCTCAATCGGCGAAGTACTGGTCTTAGCGGCTTTAATCGCGTCGTGCCAGATGTCCGGTGAAAACTTGCGCCCATTGATCGCGATGATCTTCATCCCCGGACCGATCCCAGCCTTGGCGGCCACCATGCCTTCGACAACATCGCGCACCGTGCCATCGCTCCCCACCCATAAACCAACCGTGTAATGCGCCCCAATTGATTTATCGTCGCGATCGCCGGCACGGTCCAATTCCGACGGCACATCGTCATATACCAGCTTCCAGCCGCTGCCCTCAATGCCGCCGAGCGGAGCACCGGGACCATGATTCGTCAGTCGTTCGGTCCAGAACGCTTTCCAATCGTACGGAGCAATTTGGTTGAGCGCATTCACAACGTCGTCGAACGTATAAGTCTTCACCATTGGCGGAGTACTGGGTGCGCCGTGAAACAATTTACAGAAATCGTCCAGCGACTTCGCGCCTTTGCTCTGCTGCCGGATCATCACGTCCACCGACAACCAGTTGAGTACGTCTTCGTCGTAATAATCGAGTCCACGGCGGTAATCGTCCCAAGCCTTGGGAGCGTTCTGCATATCGGGAACGCCATCGGCGGTATCCTGCAAATTGCGCCAGACCCGGCCTGAGCGATGGTCCAGATCCGCTCCAATGCCCGCCAGCGAATCTCGGGCCAAAGCTGGCGTCCGCAGCCCACTTCGGGCTGCAAGCATGTCGCCGAGATACGAGGTTAGACCCTCATACACCCACAGCAAATCGGTCCGCATCGGCTGTTCATAATCAGGAGTCGCTAGATCGAAAGGTCGCCGGTACTTGCCGTTCCACGAATGTACGTATTCGTGCGGCAAGAGTCCTGCCATCAGTTTCCGTCCGCCTTCTTCAATGAGTGAGCGTTCATCGACGCGGCTGTCATCCGATTCGTGATGCTCCAATCCGAAATGCGCAACGTGATCGCTCAAGGTAAACAAGAAGTGATAATTCGTATAGTGATGCGCTCCAAAAAGAATTCCCGCCTGCTTCACCAGGTTGCGGTAATTTCCCCAAACTTCTTCTGGAGGATCAAGCGCTGCGGCGCTGTCCGCAGCAACGTCAAGTTCCGCGGGCGGATTTTCGCCCGCTGGAGTCAGCGGCACCACCTTCATGTATTCGCCAGTAAGAATCGGGCCATCCACCAACATTGTCAGCGAAACGGGTGCAAAGTGAATGTCGTTCCCGGCCTGATTGGTGACATGCAGCGACGTAGCAAATTTCCATCCGGCAGGCACGCGCAAGCTCGCGCTGTAAGTCAGTTGATCGGAACCGTATCCGGCAGGGTAGAGCAACAACGTATTCCAACTCACGACATACAATTTTTCCGTCGCCGAAAGTCCAGCGCTGTATCCCGGCTCAAATGATGACGGGGAAGCGTAATCGAGATTCGCCGTGACTTCGCTCTCGCCTTCGGGAACGTCGACATGAAAAGTAAATCCGTCGAGCAAATCGCGGCGCCACGTCAGCGGTTTTCCGTGGGCCGTAAATTTCAGCCCAGTCAAATCGGTGATTGGACCGGTCGGCCCGTGCTCCCCCGGAATCCACTTCGGGTAATAGAGCGTCAATGTTCCGGGCTTAGCCGGAATACGCATTTGCGCGTGGAACATCTTGCGCGGCGCATCCGTCGCGTCGACGGAAAGAATGATCGTCGGAGCATCCGCCCCGAAAACTGAAATCGATGCCAACAGCATTGTTGCAAGACAAAACAAATTCCCGGCCCAAGAACGTGAACCCATTCATCCTCCAGATTGTCGTTTCGCCCCACAGCGAACCCAATCGAGCACTCTGAATATACCAGTCTGCGGGCCGATTTCGACGCTGGCGGCATCCAGAGCGTACTGTCGGCCTGCTATCATCTCCGACGTGCCGGCACGCGGGAAATTCATCACTTTCGAAGGCCTGGATGGCAGCGGAAAGAGCACACAGCTCGAGAAATTGGCACGCTCGCTGCGCGCGCACGGAGTTTCCGTCACCATCACACGTGAACCCGGAGGCACCATCGCCGGCGAAAAGATTCGTGAAGTGTTGCTGCACTCGGGAACCGCCGGGTTATCCCCGTTCGCCGAGATGGCGCTGATGTTCGCGTCGCGCGCCCAGCATATTCAGGAGATTATTATGCCCGCGCTGGCCGAAGGCCGTGTCGTTCTGTGCGATCGCTTCACCGATTCCACCGAAGCCTACCAAGGCGGAGGCCGCAAATTGGGATCGAAGCCGGTTCGCCGATTGCACGAAATTCTCTGTGGCAACCTGCAACCCGATCTAACCATTTTGTTGGACAACGAAGTAGCCTTCAGCGTCGATCGCGCCCGCCGCCGTAATCTAAAGAAGAGACCGGGCCGTGCAGAGAAAGAAAAAGACGAGAACCGATTCGAGCAGGAAAGCCGAGCTTTCTTCGGACGCGTCCGCCATGCCTATCTAGCGATCGCTGCCCGCGAGCCACATCGCGTGCAGCTGATAAACGCTCGCGGGACGCCCGCCGAGACGCACACGGTTATCATGGAGTTGGTGCGAAAAAAATTGAAGATCTAGAAATTTCGTAATCGAACAATCTTTCAATTTTGTAATTTGAAACTCACTCGAAAGCAATGCGAGGTTCAGATTACAAAATTGTTCGCTTACCAAATTGCAAAATCCCCTCTATGCCCTTTTCCGATTTCGTCGGCAATACGGAAACCATCCATCGCCTGCGCGAGATGCTGGCGCGCGATCGCTTTCCGCACGCCGTCATTCTCTCCGGAGCCTCAGGATCCGGCAAATACACGCTTGCTCTAATGCTGGCGCGCGCCATGAACTGCCTCGAACATCCCGCTACCGACGGCCTGCCCGACTTTTGCGGACACTGTTCGAACTGCACCCGCATCGCGCAATCCGAAGACCTCGACGCGCGCTTCACCGAAGCCGTCGAGGCGCGCGAAAATCTGCGCGACGCCGACAAGAAAGAAACTCGCCTTTTCGTCCAAACTCACCCCGACGTGCTCATCATCCCGCCCGATCCGCCGCAATTGATGATCAAGGTCGATCAGGTGCGCCACGTGATCGACACCATCTACTATCGCCCCGCGGAAGCCCGAGAGCGCGTCTACATCTTTACCGGTTCGGCTTTCATGAAAGAGGCCGCTAACTCGCTGCTCAAAGTTCTGGAAGAGCCGCCCGAATTTGCAACCATTTTTCTGCTTACCGAAAATGCCGGCGAACTGTTACCGACGATTCGCTCGCGCTCCGCGACGTTCAATCTCGGTGCTCTTCCGGCCGCAGAAATCGAGAGCCAGATCGCCAAGCTTCGTCCGGAGTGGAAAGCTCCACAACGCGCTCTAGTAGCTCGCCTCAGCGAAGGCGCCATCGGGCACGCTCTGTCCTTCGATCTTGAAAGTTACGTGGCCGCCCGCAGCCACGCCCTCATCCTGCTAAAGTCCGCACTCGGCGGTGGCGACCACACGGACCTGTTCAAAACCACCGAGACCTACCGCGCCGGAGCCGAAGGCCGCGAGAAAATCGATAGCCTTCTCCGGACTCTCTACTCGTTACTGGAGGACTTGATGTACTTGCAATCCGCTTCGCCGCAGTTAGTCCGCAATACCGACATACTGGGTGAACTTAAAAAAATGTCCGAAGCTGCCGATTTCGCCTGGTTGCAGCGAGCATCCGAAGGTCTCGGCGAAGTCGAGCGCGGACTGCGCCGCAACCTTCTTCGTTCGCTCTCGCTCGATGCCTTTGCTACCGCCCTGGAGCGAGCCTCCTAAGCGCCCACCCATGCGGGCCGACTTAGGTAAGCCCAAGCATCGGTTTGCACAGACCTGCACAAATTATTGTCATCCCCTGCCCTCTGTGATACCGTAACCCTCAGTTCACACCTCTGGACCCACAATTTCAGGCTCAAGTGTTGTGGTATTCTGCCGCCGCGCGTGCAGGTTGTGCAATTTGGCAGGTGGTGCAATTTGAAAGAGACGCTCGACTCCATGCCAGCCGAACCCTCCGTCGGACATACCGCCGGTCAGACGAACGACCAGGAAAGCTTTGCCAATCGCAAGCTGATCCGTCCCACCCTCAATCGCACCGCAGATCACGCGCACAGCACTCATTCCCCCGGCGCCCACAGTCACAACCACGCGCCGGCGGAACGCAAAGATCGGGACCGCGACAGAGATAGGGATCGGGGAGGCGACAGAGACCGTTCCGCCATTCCCGCCAAAAAGTCTCCGCCCACCGAGCAAACCAACGCCGAGAATTTTTATTATCAGAAGCAGATGCAGTCAAAAACCCCGATGGTGGTCGTTTTGCGGGACGGCGAAGAAGTCCACGGCTACATCGAGTGGTATGACAAAAACAGCATCAAGCTGAACCGCAACGGGGCCGCCAACCTGATGATCTACAAGCCCGCCATCAAGTACATGTTCAAAGAAGGCGAAAACGGAAGGAAGTAATCCTTCCAGCGATTCAGCCTTCAGGTTCAACAAGCTTCAAAAAATTTTCAGCCGCGAACGATCAAAGCCGATAGCCACTAGTCGGCAAGCCCCGTCCTCTGCTCTCGGTCTACCTGATGGCTGAAAGCTGACGGCTGTATCACAACTTCGGCAACACAATCCCCTTCTGCGACTGATACTTTCCCTTGCGATCTTTGTAGCTAGTCTCGCAAACCTCATCCGACTGAAAGAAGAGGATCTGGCACAGCCCTTCATTGGCGTAGATCTTGGCCGGCAGAGGCGTAGTGTTCGAAATTTCCAAAGTAACAAATCCCTCCCACTCCGGTTCAAACGGCGTGACGTTCACGATAATCCCGCAACGCGCGTAGGTCGACTTGCCGACGCAGATCGTCAACACATCCCGCGGAATCTTGAAATACTCCACCGACCGCGCCAGCGCAAAAGAATTCGGAGGCACGATAGCCACATCGGCATTCACGCTCACGAACGATCGCTCATCGAAATTCTTCGGATCGATCACGGTGCTGTTGACGTTAGTAAAAATCTTGAACTCGTCGGCCACGCGCAAATCGTATCCGTAACTCGACACGCCATAAGAAATTACTCCCGCACTCACCTGCTTTTCCGAGTACGGATTAATCATGTCTTGCTCTTGCGCCATGCGTCGGATCCAGCGGTCACTCTTGATGCTCATGAAACCCCTTTTGGATTTGTAATTGGTGATTAGTAATTTGTAATCGATAAATTTGTGCCGTGATTGAACGTTGCGTTTCAATCACAAATTACAAATTGCCAATTACAAATTTGTGCAGGCTGGTGCAGTCATCTTACGAGACAACAGCCCCGGTTGACAATCCGCCCTATCCCCCTTAGCATCAATAACTTGAGGCATGCAAAATCCTTGGGAGACGGGGGACATCCGTGATTAAGCTCGACATCATCAATGAAGTGGTCAACCGCACCGGGATCACCAAGACCAAGGCGGAACTGGCCGTCGAAACCGTTTTCGAGAGCATGAAAAAAGCGCTCTCCACTGGCGATCGCATCGAACTGCGCGGCTTTGGAGTGTTCAACGTCCGCCCGCGCAAGACCGGCATCGGCCGCAATCCGCGCACCGGAGCGGAAGTTTCCATTCCCCCCGGAAAGGCCGTCCGCTTCAAACCCGGTAAGGAATTGCAGTCGATTGACTGAAGCGATTGCAGAAGTGCTTGGTCAGCCGCGACTTCACCTCTGCAATCTGACCTCTCACATCTAACCTGACGTATGTCCGAATCATCCACTCCTTCTCCGGCCGCCCTCGATTGGGACGGGCAGCCCCAGCCCGGCGTCTGGGTCGTTCCGCCGCCACAACCGCGCTGGTGGCTCTACGCGCTGTTTCTCCTTCTCACCGTCTTGAGCACCATGATCGTCGGTGCTCGAATGGAGTTCAACTTCATCCATCGTCATTCGGTTTTTTCGCTGAACGACGACTCACTCCCGTTGTTCCCAATCGTCTGGATCGCCCGCCATCCCGCAAATCTGCTCCTGGGCATGCCTTTTTCGTTCACGCTGATGTTCATTCTGTTCGCGCACGAGATGGGACACTACCTCTACGCGCGCTACTACCGCGTGTATGTAACCCCGCCGTTCTTCGTGCCCTGTCCATATCTAAGCCTATTCGGAACGCTCGGCGCTTTCATCCGTATCAAGAGTTCCATCCCCTCGCGGGCCGCACTCTTCGATATCGGAATCGCCGGACCTATCGCCGGTTTTATTCCGGCATGCGTAGCTCTGGTATACGGCCTTTCACTCTCTCGCCCCATAGTTGGTTCCACCAGCTCAGAACTTCAACTCGGATTCCCGTTGGCCTTCCACCTGGCAGCGAGACTGCTGCACACGGGCGTCCCACTCGCGTCCATTTCTCTTCATCCGATTGCCGCAGCCGCCTGGGTAGGAATGTTCGCCACCGCTCTAAACCTCTTGCCAGCCGGCCAACTCGATGGCGGCCACATCGTTTCCTCGATATCGCCTCGCCTGCACCGCTGGATTTCGTTGATCACTGTCTTCGCGCTCGTGCCGCTCGGGAAACATCTTTGGGTTGGTTGGTTCATTTGGGCAGTGCTACTCGCCATAACCCTCCGCCATCCGCAGGTCCCACCGTATCCGGAAGTCACTGGCCGCCGCCGAATTCTGGCCATGTGTGCTCTGCTGATGTTAGTGCTGAGCTTTACGCCAGCACCTCTAAAAAATAGCTCAGGAAAAGCAGTCTGGGCAGAGAACTGGCCGCAAATACGAGATGGTTGCCGAGGAGCAATGCAGGATTTGCGCGAAATTGTTCATCGCTATCAGCACCACCGCCAGTGAATCGCCGGGTGCCTCATCCTCTCGGCGCACCTCATCCTAAACGCCGCGTTTTTGGCGACGTTGGGGTGGGATTCCACCGCCGCCGCAATCTCCGCCATCTACATCAACCAAACCGCATCCACATCCACAATCACCTGAGTCCGAGGAATCTTCCGCGCCGCCGCTTCCGCCAGCATCGCGCGCAAAAGCGCATTCATCTTCTCGCGGCTCGGAGACTTCAAAATAAAGTGATACCGATAGTCGCGCTTAAGCCGAGTAATCGGAGCCGCAGCCGGACCGAGTACGCGAATCCCCTCATGCCGCGTCTTCTCAAACCAGCGCCCCAGTTCGCCCGACCACTTCAAAGCCTCATCTAATTTCTCGGAGCGAATCAGGACATTTGCAATAGCGCTATACGGCGGATAATGCATCCACGCCCGAAACTGCAACTCCTTTTCGTAGAACCCCGCAAAATCATGCCGCGCTGCAAACTGCACCGCGTAGTGATCCTGAAAATAAGTCTGCAGAATAACTTTTCCCGGAGTCTGCCCCCTCCCCGCTCGGCCCGCAACTTGTGTGAGTAGCTGAAACGTCCGTTCCGCCGCGCGAAAATCCGGCAGCCCCAGCGCCATGTCCGCCCCAATCACGCCAACCAGCGTCACCCCGTGGACATCGTGGCCTTTCGCGATCATCTGCGTACCCACAAAGATGTCCAGCGCGCCCTCATTCAAAGCATTCAACGCGTCGCTCAAAATCTTCCCGCCCGCGAACCGTATCGCGATCCAGTCGCCCAATCCGCGCCTGCGGAAACATCCCATGCAACAACTCTTCCAGCTTTTCCGACCCCGTCCCTACGAAGTACACATACTCGCTGCCGCAATGCGCGCATTTTTCAGGAATATGCTCGACGGAGCCGCAATAATGGCATTCCATTTTGCGCTCGCGCTTATGATGCGTCATCGAAACGGCGCAATTCTTGCACTGCAATGTCTTGCCGCAAGCTCGGCACAACACTACCGGAGAATATCCGCGCCGGTTGAGCAGCACCATGACCTGCTCCTTTTTCTCCAACCGCTCGCGAATTTCTTCCGCCAGCTTCCGCGAGATCACCTGCTCCTGGCCCGTTTCCTGAAATTCCTGCCGCATATCGACGATTTCGACTTCCGGCAGCGAACGCTGCTCCACCCGATCGGGCAGCTCGACCAACGCATATTTATTTTTCTTGGCGTTGTAATAAGACTCGAGCGAAGGAGTAGCCGACCCCAGCACCACCGCCGCCCCGGCCATTTTCGCCCGCATCACCGCCACATCGCGCGCGTGATAACGAGGCGTCTCTTCCTGCTTGTAAGACGAATCCTGCTCTTCGTCGACAATAATCAGCGCCAGATCGCTGACCGGAGCAAACACTGCCGACCGCGTCCCCGCCACCACCCGCGCCTCGCCACGCCGTATCCGATGCCACTGCTCGGCGCGCTCTGCATCCGACAATCCCGAATGCAGGATGGCCACTTCATCGCCAAACACCTGATGCAAATCCGCAGCCACCGCCGGAGTCAACCCGATCTCAGGAACCAGCAAGATCGAAGACCGGCCTGAGTCCAGCACTTGCCGCATGCATGCGAGATAGACCGCCGTCTTTCCCGACCCCGTGATTCCGTGCAGCAACAGCCCGGCAAACTTCCGCGACGCGACAGCCTCTCCGATCTGAGCGAGCGCCGCCTTCTGCGCCGAACCGAATTCGAATTCAAACGGAGACTGCCGAGGCTTCAATTTTGAAGTAGTGAAATCCTGCGGCTCATCGACAAGCTCGACCAACCCACGCCGCACCAGCGTACCCAAAGTCGAGCGCGGCACATCAAGCCCATACAAAGCCTCGACCGGAACGTGCCCCCCAGAAGCCGCCAGCGCATCAATCAGCGCGCGCTGGTTGTCATTCAGCTTCTTCGATTTGCTAGTGGGTCTGCTCGTGTGGTGACGGGCCTCCGGCCCGTCCAGCGGAGGTACAGCCTCCGCAATCTCTTCCGCCGCAAGCAGAACCGCGACCTTGACTAAGCGCGCAGCATCCCGCGCCGCCGAAACATCCTCGCGAGCAATCCACTTCTTGCGAACCATGCCATCCAGCAGCGCCCTCGACACCCGAGTAGACCCGCGCAAACTCGCTTCGCGAACCCCCTCCCTTTCCGCCAGATAATCGAGCACGCGAAATTCAACCATCTGCTGCTCCGGCGTCCGCTTTGATCGCGCCGGAGACCCCGACACGCCCGCCAAATGCAACGCCATGCGTCCCTCATCGGTGATGTTGTAAGAAACGGCGCGTTTGAACTCCGCCGAAAGCGGCAGCATCGTCCGAAATACCTCGCCGATCGGGGCGAGATAGTAATCGGCGATCCACTTCCCAAGTTTGAGCAGTTGCTCATCAAGCACAGGAGAAAGATCCAGCGCCTCGATCACCTTCTTGACCTTGACGTCTTTGCCCTGGCTCAGCGGACGATCATGCAACTCAACCACGACGCCCGACATCCGCTGCTGCCGGAACGGCACCAGCACCCGCCCGCCCACCACCGGCTCCATACCGGGAGGAACCGCGTAAGTAAAAGCCATGTCGAGAGGCACGGCAAGCGCGACGTCGCAGAAGAAAGGCATTTGGGAGCTGGTAAAATCCTATCGCATTTAAAATACTACTGCTTTACAGTAGTAACGTATTGCGATAGTATAAAGGAAATGATCGTGAGTTTCCGGGACAAGGAAACGGAGAAACTGTGGCAGTCGGGCACGAGCCGTCGGATTCCGGCCGATCTGCAACTGAGAGCGTTCAAGAAACTCGCTATCTTGAACGCCGCGGTCGCGCTAGACAACTTAAGAGTACCGCCAGGCAATCATCTGGAATCGCTGCGAGGAAACAGGGCCGGACAACACAGCATCAGAATTAACGATCAATATCGCGTGTGCTTCACTTGGCGAGACGGAAATGCTTTCGAGGTGGAAATCGTCGACTATCACTAGACAGTTGCCGCAAGGAAACGAAAAATCATGGCCAAATCAAGAAAAGTATTCGCGATTCACCCGGGAGAGATCCTCAAGACCGAATTCATGCAGCCCATGGGTGTGAGCGCTTATTTGCTGGCGAAAGCGCTCAATTTTCCCGGAATATACGAAGTGGTACGGGGCGACCGCGCTATCAGCGCCGACACCGCCATCCGCCTGGGCAAGTACTTTGGTCTGCCCGCGCAATTCTGGCTCAATCTCCAGAACGACTACGATTTGAGAATCGCGGAAAGCAACGGCATAGGCAAGGACATTCGACCCCGACGGGCTGTTTCTGACCACGAACTCACGAACGCACGCTAGAGTCGTGACCGCTACTCTGCGGCCTTCGCCGGCGCCTTCAGCCCCAACTCCTTCATCACCATCTGCAAATCCTTCCAAGCCTCACCCTTCTGCCGCGGATCACGCAACAGAAACGCCGGATGATAAGTGACCGCCAGCTTGCATCCATCCCAATCAGGATCGTTACTCCGCACGCCCGCAGGCCTGAAATCATAAAAGCGCCCGCGCAACTGGATCATCGAAGAATTCATCGCCAACAACGTCTTGGCCGCAGTAGCGCCGAGCGCGACGATGACCTTAGGTTTCACAACCGCGATCTGCCGCATCAGAAACGGTGAACATGTCGCGCATTCATCCCGTTCCGGCTGGCGATTCCCCGGCGGACGGCACTTCACTATGTTCGCAATGTAGACGCTCTCGCGTTCAATCCCCATCGCTTTGATCATGTTGTTGAGCAGTTGTCCGGCGCGTCCGACAAACGGCTCGCCCTTTTCATCTTCATCCGCCCCCGGCCCTTCGCCCACGAACATCAACTCGGCTTTCGGATCGCCCACCCCAAACACAATCTGTTTCCGGCCCTGCTTATGAAGAACGCACCGTTTGCAGTCGCCCAAATCTTCGCGGATAATCTTCAGCGCCTTCACCGGATCGCTCACACTCTGTTCCGGCTTCAACGCGATCGTATTCTCATCGACGACCGGCATCATGATCGCCGCTGCCTTACGTGGACTCATCTCTTCTCTCGATTCTGGATAAATTGCTGGATAAACTGCTGGAGCAGAATTAGTGATCAACACTTGTTCGTCCACTGCGGTCGCACTCACAGCATCTACCGAGCCGGGCAAGGGCGCTCGCCGGTAAAAATCATAGATCCCCATCTCGTTGTAATAACGGATGCGCGCCGCCAGCGCGCGTCGAAGTTCGGGGTCCAGCGTGGAAGGCATCGCGGATAAGAATAACAAACGTGCGGCACAGGTTGTGGCGCGGGCGCCCTCGCCCGCGAAAAGTGTGCGCTCTAAACGAATGCGACACGGAATCCAGCAAGTCTCTAAGAGAGATCAGGAAACGCGAACGCGCTGCGCTTGCGCAGCTTCACAACCTGATCCAGCACCCGGTGCGCCACTTCCCATTTCGAAGTCTCGGGGACCTCGACCACATCGTCGTGAGAAATGATGGTGACCGCGTTGCGATCCGAATCAAAGCCCACGCCTTCCCGCGAAACGTCATTCACCACAATCGCGTCCAGCGACTTCGAAGCCAGCTTCTTGCGCGCGTTCTCCAGCACGTTCTCCGTCTCAGCCGCAAATCCAACCACCAGCTGAGAAGTCTTCCGCCGCGCTACTTCGGCAAGAATATCCATGGTCGGTTCCAACTCTAAAGTCATCGCGCCCTTGCGCTTGATCTTCTGCCCCGCCGCCATCTTCGGCCGGAAGTCCGCCACTGCGGCCGTCTTGATAACAATCGTGCTCTGGGGCAACAATTTCAAAACCGCAGCCAGCATCTCCTCGGCGGTCTGCACCGAAGTCACCTCTGCTGCCCCCGGTGCGGCAATCGCAGTCGGCCCGCTCACCAGCAGCACACGTGCTCCGCGCCGCAACGCCGCTTCGGCAATGGCATAACCCATGCGTCCGCTCGACCGGTTGGTCAGATACCGCACCGGATCAATCTTCTCCCGCGTCGGCCCCGCCGTCACCAGAACGGTTTCGCCCGCCAGATCCTGCGAAGCGCCAAGCGCCTCCATTAGCGCCGCAACAATTGTCTCGTTCTCCGCCAGCCGTCCCGACCCAGTCATGCCGCAAGCGAGATAACCGTCGCCCGGCTCCACAATGCGAACGCCACGCTTGCGCAATATCTCCAGATTCGCCTGCGTGGCCGCGTGATTCCACATATTCACGTTCATCGCCGGAGCCACAACCACTGGAGCAGTGGTCGCGAGATAAAGCGTGCTCAGAAAGTCGCTGGCGATGCCCTGCGCAAAGCGAGCTAGCAAATCGGCCGTCGCCGGAACCACCACCAGCGCGTCAATCGCCTGGGCAACCGCGATATGCTCGATCGCCGAGTCAACATTCGCGTCTCCCGAGTCGGAGCCGAACAGATCGGTAATAACTTTCTCTCCGGAGAGCGCCGCGAAGGTAAGAGGACGAACAAATTCCTGCGCCGCACGAGTCATCACAACCTGAACTCGAATGCCGCGGTCCTGCAGCAGGCGCACGATTTCCGCCGCCTTATACGCCGCAATTCCACCGGAAACACCCAGCGCAATTTTCATAAGAGAAAAGCAATCAGCCAATAGCAAAGCCGTCAGCCGGTTTAGCTGATGGCTGGCGGCTGAATGCTGATTGCGGTATTTCTACGCGTCTTCCGCGAAAACCTTATTCAGACCTTCGCTCGCCGCTTCGATCGCCAATTTCGGTAGTTCCGGAATCAGCCATTTCACTTTGCCTGCTTTGATTTCATCCTGTGCGATGCGGCAGGGTTTGCGCGATCCGGTATCGATCACCGGAGGAGCTCCACCTTGCAGTTGCCGTGCCCGCCGCGCCGCCACCAGAATGTAACGATAGTTGCTGTCGAACCCTTCCACCAGCTTCATACTGTCTCCCCCGAAACGTTAGCTGCTTTTTACTACTTGCGGATTAAACGAAGCCAGAATCGGCTGCACTCGCTCCCGTGCTCGCTCCAACTCGCACGCTCTTGCTGTCTCGATCACAACCTTTTCTTCTTCCGAAAGTTCAGCCGTACCTTTTCTCTTTAACCGCTCGGCCAGCACGATATCCTTGAGTTGGTCCGTGGACTGCTCCAGCTGGTCGTTCACTAAAATGTAGTCGTATTTGGAGTAATTCTCAATCTCTCGTCGGGCCGTGTCCAACCGGCGACGGATTACCGCCTCGGGGTCCAGCCCGCGGCTCCTCAGACGTCGCTCCAGAGTCTCCCAATCCGGCGGAAGAATAAAAATGCTCACCGCCTCCGGGATTTTCTCCATGATCTGGCTCGCTCCCTGCACATCGATGTCGAGCAGCAGATCATGTCCGTGGGCCTCGGCTTCCCGCAGAAACCGCCGCGCCGTCCCATAATAATTTCCAAAAACGTCGGCGTGCTCCAGGAACTCACCCGCCGCAATCATCGTCTCGAACTCTTGACGGGAGACGAAAAAATATTCCTTCCGGTTCTGTTCTTTTCCGCGTAGCGGACGCGTGGTATACGAGACCGAAAAGTCCAGATTGCTAACCATGCTCAGTAGTTTCGCTACCAGCGTGGATTTCCCCGAGCCCGACGGCGCAGAAACAATGTAGACAATGCTCATTTAAGCGTGCTCATTCCAGATTCTGTACCTGCTCCCGCGATTTTTCGATCTCCGACTTCATCAGCAATCCCATCTCGGTAATCTTCAGAGCTTCGCCCGCCAATCCAGAAGTTTTCGAAAGCATCGTGTTCGCTTCGCGGTTCATTTCCTGCAGCAGGAAATCCATCTTTTTGCCTACCTCAGCGCCCTGATCAATCAAGCCCAGAAAATGTTTCACATGCGCCTGCAGACGCACCAGCTCCTCCTGAATGTCGCTGCGATCGACCAGCACTGCTACTTCCTGCAACAGCCGGTCTTTATCCACCTGCGCGCCCAACAATTCCTGCATGCGCGACTGCAGCCGTTCCGAATAGCTTCGCAAAACGGTGGCGCGATGTGCGTCGACGCCCGCCGCCGCTTTCTCCAGACTCGCCATGCGAGCGCGCAGTTCCGTGTCGATGCTCCGGCCTTCCTGCTCGCGCATCTCGTTCAGTCTCGTGAGCGCTTCTTCCACCTGTGCCATCACCGCGGTTTCGAGTTCTTCGCTCGATTTCTCCGCGCCCGACTCCATCGCTCCCGGCATTCTCAGGACCACATTCAAATCGGGCTCGCCATCCACGCCAAATTCATCCGCCGCCGCGCGGAACGCCGCCACATACCCGGCAATCAGTTGCCGGTTGAGCGCGACCCCGTTCGTACCGGACCGGTCGAGACTCAGAATCACTTCGACGTGCCCTCGTGCCATCTTCTCTTTGAGTATCCGCCGAAGCTTCATCTCTAAAGCTTCCGTGTCAGACGGCAAGCGGAAATGAAGATCCAGAAACCGATGATTCACCGATTTTAGCGACAACGAAAACGCCAGTTGAGGCGTGACCTGTCCTCTGACCTGCGCGAATCCCGTCATGGAGCGAAGAGGCATATTGATCGCTAACCACCAACCACTAACCACTAACTACTGATTCTCGCGTCCGCTTCCGCAAACTGCAGCTCATACAGCCGCCGGTACGTCCCCAGCTTCTGCATCAACTCTTCATGAGCGCCAATATCGGCGATCGTTCCATTCTCCAGCACCACGATGCGATCCGCGCGCCGCACCGTCGAGAGCCGGTGCGCGATAACAAACACAGTACGCCCACTCATCAGATTTTGCAGCGCTGACTGCACCAGTGACTCCGACTCGCTGTCGAGCGCCGAGGTCGCTTCATCGAGAATTAAAATCGGCGCGTTCTTTAGGATTGCCCGCGCAATCGCAATCCGCTGCCGCTCTCCGCCGGAAAGCCGCACGCCGCGCTCCCCGATCATCGTGTTGTAGCCTTCCGGAAGCCCGCGAATAAATTCATACGCCCGCGCCGCCCGTGCCGCTTCTTCCACCTGCTTCTGCGAAACATGCGGCTGACCGTAGGCAATATTGTTTCGCACGGTGTCGTTGAACAGCACCGTTTCCTGGGTCACAATCCCGATTTGCGAGCGCAGCGATTCCAGCGTGACATTTCGCACGTCGGCGTCATCAATCAGTATTTGCCCTCCGCTTACATCAAAGAATCGCGGAATCAGATGCACCAGCGTGCTCTTGCCCGCGCCGCTCGATCCGACCACCGCGAGCACTTCGCCCGCTTTCACATCGAGATTGATTCCATGCAGTACCACCGGAGAATCCTGGGCATTTTCGTACGAGAAAGAAACGTCCGCGAATCGTATCGCGCGGGAAAACTTCGGCATTCTCTTGGCAGCCGGCTTCTCGCGCACCTCATCTTCCATATCCATGAAGCGAAAAATTTCCGACGAAGCCCCCACCGCCTGCTGAAAATTATTGTTGAACAACGCGAATTTCCGCGCCGGATCGTAAAGCTTGAACACTGCGACAATAAACGCCAGAAATTGCCCAGCGGTAAAAACGTGCTTGTTGATCTGATCGCGCCCCATCAGCAGCAGCAGCGCGATCGCGATCGATCCCAGAATATCCATCAGCGGAGAGCTGATGGCAAACGCCGCCACCAACCGAAGATTGGCGCGGAACAGCCGCTTCGCCGCCGCCCGGAAGCGGGCAATCTCCCAGTTCTCCATGCCGAACGCTTTGACGATTCGATTTCCGGTGATCGTCTCGTGAAGAATGTTCTGGATCTCCGCCAGCTTGTCCTGTCCGCCGCGAGTTGTGCTGCGCACCTGGCGCCCGATTTTCCGCGACGAATACAGAATCACCGGCACAAATAGCAACAGCACCCAAGCCAGCTTTCCTCCCAGCAGAACAACAACCGCCGCGGTAAAAATCAGAGTAAAAAACTGCTGCAGAAATTCGGCGAGAACTCCCGACATCGCATACTGCACGCGCTCGATATCGTTGACCATGGTCGAGAGCAACGTGCCCGTAGTGTGCTTGGTGAAAAATGCCGCCGAACTTCGCAGGATGGCGTTATACAAGTCGTCCCGCAGGTCGGTAATCATTCCAAAGCCCGCGTAATTCACCAGATAGGTGCCAACGTAGTCGAAGATCCCCTTCAATATCGTCGCAGCTACAAGCGCGAATGCGACCACCGTCCACGGATTCTGAAAGTGTGAGGGAACAAACTGCTGCAGATTAATGAATCGTTCCGTACCCGGAAATTTAAACAGCGGTATGGTTTTTGTGGGCGCTCCCGGATTCAGTACCCGATCAAAAATCGGCCCAATCAGCAGCACCCGCCCCGCATCCAGCAGCCCCACCATCGCCATCAGCGTGACTGACGCCAGAACCTGCCACCAATAAGGCAGAACATACCGCAACAATCGAGCGATAGGACGAGGCGAACGCTGCTCTACCGGAGTTCCCGTGCTCTTTGGAGCGGCTACTGTGGGGGCTGCCATGCTTGGTTATTGCCAATTCTACTGTAGCCGCCCCGTTCCGACATGATCTCGGACTCGAATGTCGGGAATGTCAGGCTTCTACTTCGGGCTGTCCCGATGCACAACCTTCACCTTATACCCCGCCTTGCGCAGCCGCTTATTCACGTCCTCGGCGATCATCACCGAGCGATGTTGCCCACCCGTGCACCCAAAGCTGATCGTCAGATAGCTCTTACCCTCGCGGATGTAGTGGGGCAGCAGGTAGATCAGCAATTCCGAGATCCGATTAATGAACTCCTGCGTCTGCGGAAACGATCGAATATATTTCGCGACCCTCGGATGCCGTCCTGTAAGCGCCCGAAACTCCGGCACAAAATGAGGATTGGGCAAAAAGCGAACATCGAAAACCAGGTCGGCATCGTCCGGCACGCCGTGTTTATATCCAAAGCTCACCACCGAAACCAGAATCGTCTGCTGCGTTCCAGACTGCTGCTTGAAGCGGTCAGTCAAATGCGCCCGCAACTCATGAACATTAAATTTCGACGTGTCGATGACCAGGTCCGCAATCTTGCGGAGCGCCCGAAGATGGCGCCGCTCGGCACTGAGCGAAGCACGCACCGTAGTGCCCGTTCCCAGCGGATGCGGACGCCGCGTCTCGCTGTAACGCCGCAGCAACGCCGCATCGCTCGCCTCCAGATAAATCACTCGCGTCGGGATCGTCCGCTTTACTGACTTTAGAATCGTCGGCAGCTTCTCCAGTTGCGATCCCTCGCGTACATCCACCACAAGCGCTGTTCGCGGAATCTCTCCCGATTGCAACGCCAGTTCCGCGAAACGGGGAATCAGTTCCACCGGCAGGTTGTCTACGCAATAGTAGCCAAGATCTTCGAAGGCTTTGAGCGCCGAAGCCTTTCCCGAGCCGCTCATCCCGGTGATGATGACGAGCTCGGCCGCAGTATGCGGATCACCTTTGCGCCGGCTCGGCTTACCCGGTAGTTGCGCGACTTTTTTTATCTTGCTGCGCTGGGCCATGATCGAAATCTTAGCATTTTAAGCGCCTGAAACCGTTTAGGAATAAAGGTGCCGATACGCCAAAGACGCATCCGGCTCCCAAAACAAAAACCCTTCCGCCCGGAAGCCCGGTTGGAAGGGTGTCTGTGATTCTTAGCCATCGGAAATCTACTGTTTGTCGTAAACTGCCACGCTTTCGATCTTCTTGCCTTCCGCATTGGTCGCGTGCACGGTCAGCGTGCGGCTCTTGCCGTCCGGCGCAACAACGATCTTGCCGGAAATTACAACCTTGCCATCTTTCTTGCCGGTCAGATCGAAGGTCTGATCGTTAACCTTCTTGAGCGACCGAGTATCCGAAGACGTATCGCCGACCACGGGATAATCTTTGCCGTCGTACTTACCCGTCCACACGTTGTGTATGGCATTGCCCTTGCCATCGACGCCGTCCACGGTGATTTTCACGCCGTCGCCCGCCGCTTCGTACGTCACGGTTACGTTCTTCGTAGCGCCCGCTGGTATTTTCGACTTAGCTTCATTGAGCTTCCAGGTCCCCAGATTCGGGTCAGCCGCAAAGCACATCGTCGCACCAACACACAGTATTACAAGCAGCAGAACTGCTGTTCTTCTATTCATGTTGCCTCCAGTTGTAACGGATGGCTAGCCAGAAATGACCATCGTGCACGGACGGCTAGCTACAGAGGAAGGAATAGTAGCCCCGGCCTCCGCTTTCCGCAATGCGAAATTCCCGCAGCCCTTGGCGATTGCCGTCCGCACTCGTCACGGGACCGAAGTAATCGCCGTCCGAAACGCCTGAGTTGTTATGATGATTCCCGTCCGTGATGCAGCATATCCGCAAGTCAATCTGGGGTCTATCGCTAATTTTGTGTCTCGTCGCCAGCGCAATTAGCGTCAGCGCGCGCGCGTTCGCCGCACCCGAAACAACCGTCACCGCTCCCGTCATCGTCATCGGTTTCGTCGGCGGATTCGTCAAGCACGACAACACCATCCACAGCACCGTCCAAGTCGCTGCCAACCTCCGCCGTGACTATCCGTTAGGCGTGCATGTCGAGGTTTTCGAGAATCACCGCGCCGAAGAAGCCCACGCCGAGATCGTTCGACTCCTGGATGTCGACCGCAATGGAACGCTATCGCCGGAGGAAAAGAAGAACGCCCGCATCATCATCTACGGCCACAGTTGGGGCGCTTCTGAAACCGTCACGCTCGCGCGGCAACTAGACAAGGACAGCATTCCGGTGATGCTCACCGTTCAAGTCGATAGCGTCGCCAAACACGGCGAAAATGATAGAGTCATTCCCGCCAACGTCGCCGAAGCCGCGAATTTCTATCAGCTCGACGGTTTTCTGCACGGCGAGTCCGCCATTCGTGCTTCCGATCCGGCGCGGACTCACATCCTCGGGAATTTCCGCTTCAACTATAAAGAGAAACCGATCCGCTGCGATCAATACCCCTGGTACTACCGTGCTTTCATGAAGTCGCACATCGAAATTGAGTGCGATACAAAGGTCTGGGATCAGGTGGAGTCCCTGATCAAGTCCCACTTGCCCAAGCAGAAATAGCTGAAGTGTGTGGTGACGGGGCTCTGCCCCGTTTATGCGAAAAACATAAGGCGTATGGAATCGCTTACTGCGGAACGGCCAAGACCCTAGTCCGGTTCTCACTACTCGACACCGGAACCACCGCAGCCTCCGCCCGGCGGGAAGAACGCAACTGCCGCAACATCGTTAGATCCTTCTCCACGTCGCTGTGTGAAGTCTTGCGCGTCGCCGACGGCCGCAATTCCTGGCGAATCCGCGCTTCCAGGAGTTGCGCCGCCAATTCCGATGAATCAGAGCCGTTCATAACGTTACCGCGCGTTAGTCCCACCTGCGCCAAATCATCCCCAAAATGCATCTGTAAGACCGGCTCTCCGGATGCATCCAACGCCGGCGTCGCGCCCGCCTGCAAATGCTCCCACACCTTCAATTCTTTGCCCTTCAGTGGACTCGCTTTTTCTTCGGCCGGATTGTCCTCACGCAGACGAGCAGCCGCAAGTTGCCCGAGTTCGTTGACCCGGCTCTGATAAGTCGCGCGTTCGTCCTTGGTGAGAGGTGAATCCAATTCGAACTGCGAATTCAAAACCAGCGCGTTGCGTCCCGGATCGAAACGTCGATGGCCGAAATATTCCACCAGCAATCCGCCGCCAATATAAGGATGCAGCACCACCAGCGGCAGCATATATTTCTTGGCCGCCATCACCGACTCCAGAACTCCGTGGACAGGTTTGCTCCGCCCCAGCGAGCCTGGAACCTGTGGCACCAGAAAGTCTGAACTCTCCAACTCCGGATGATGCTGGCTGTACCTCACCAGCATTTTCGCGATCTGCTTGGGAGTCGTAACTCCAAGATCGCCAATCACGCTGCGATGCAACGCATGCGGATAATAAAAATTGATCACCTCGCGCACAAAATCAGCGCAGTTTTTCTTCACGAAGTTATAGCGTTCGCGGTTGGGCTCGCGGTTGAACTTTTCAATCAACAACCCATCCTGTAGCGCGCTCGTCTCAATCTCGAACCCGTAAATCGTCCGGTCATAAGAGGCGCCCACTAACTCGTACCAGTTTCCTTCAGGCGTTCCGCCATCCGCGCGATCCGGAGCCAGTGCTTCCAGATGTTCGCGACGATATCGATCGCGAAGAAACGCAACCAGCTTCGCGTCAGCAAAGAGCGGCACCGCAGCCGCGCGGTCAACCGCATACAGATAAGAAATCAGCGGAATCGCAACCCAATCATATCCCTGAATACCGTCGTACCGGCTCAGCACGACGCCCGTTTCACCTGCATTGCACGTGCGCAGCACGACCGGCGAATCCGCGCAAACATTGCTCAGATAAACAGCCGAATGCCCCGTTCCAGCGAAAGCCCCGTCGTAACTGTAAGGTTCTTCGAGCAGTAGCGTAGCTGCAGCGTACGAATGAGAAACACCCGCCAGCAGGGACAAGAACAGCAGGCAGAGACGCCCCGCGCACATTCCAGGCCTCCACGAGCCTCTGGTGCGCGGCGCAACCGGGTTGGAGAATGCCTGCATTTCGATTGGATGACAAAACTGCACCAGGGGGCTGCCCCAGCCCTCGGGTACTCAAGAAAGCAGCGCGAGTGCCAAAGATTCTATGTCATTGACATAACAAGACTTTGCCATTCTTGGTCGCAGCGTTCCCTCCCTAAGAATATTGGGCTGGGTGTAAGAAATTCCAGTTACCTAGGGATTAGGACAGTGAGGGAAAAAGTAAGTAAGAGTACGACCCCATGACACCGGAAGCAGGGGCTCGCACCAATCACGGCGCGATGATTCCTCATATTTCCTTACGAACGGGTATCGACGATAATCGAAGCGATGACTTCGCTGAGAAGACTTGGGCCGTTAGCTGCGCTATTTTTCGCTCTCGGAGCCCGAGCCCAAAGCGCACCAGATCAAATCGCGCCGATCACATCCGCGCTGCGGGCAGGAGATTTCGAACGGGCCGTGCAACTCACACGAGAGGGGCTCGAAAAATCTCCGCGCGATGCGCAGTTGTGGACCCTTCAGGGTATCGGCCTCTCGGCAGAAAAACACAACCAAGACGCCCTGCAGGCCTTCCATCGTGCGCTACAGATTTCGCCGGAATATCTTCCCGCGTTAGAAGGCGCAGCTCAAATTGCATTCGATTCCAGAGATAAGGACAAGGAAGCCGTGTCCTTATTACATCGCATCGTCCGCTTGCGGCCGGATGACCAGACCAGTCATGCCATGTTGGGCGCACTGGCCTACAAACAGCACGACTGCGCGCAAGCCGTGCACGAGTTTGAAGCAAGTGGACGTCTGTTGGAGTCTCAGCCCGCTGCACTGCAGCGATATGGCTCTTGTCTGGTCGCTCTGAAACAGACGGATAAGGCTGTTCCGGTTTTCCAGAGGCTGGTCGCTTCTCACCCCGATGATGTCGACGCACGCCGCGCCTTGGCCACAGTCCAACTCAAAGCCGGGCAGCCGCAAGATGCTCTCGCCACACTACAGCCGTCGCTCGAAGCGAGCGACCCGGATGTCAGCATCCTGCAATTGGCCGCTGCCGCCTACGAAGCCATTCGAGACACGCCACGCGCCGTGAAAATTCTCCGAGACGCGATTGTGAAAGACCCACGCAATGTCGCTCTCTATGTAGATTTTGCGAACCTCGCATTTTCGCACCAGTCGTTCCAGCCCGGCATCGACATGATCAACTCGGGACTTGCTTTGCAGCCCGATGCTGCGCCGCTTTACCTCGCGCGCGGCGTCCTCTACGTGCAGCTTGCCGACTTCGACAAGGCGGAGGCCGATTTCGAAAAGGCCGAGCAACTGGATCCCCGTCAGTCTGTAAGCGCAGCCGCGCAGGGAATGGCAGCGGAAGAAAAACACCAGAACGATCCCGATCGCGCGCTCGCAATCGTCCGGTCGAAGCTCGCCAAGAAACCTGCGGATCCTTTCCTTCTATACCTTCAGGCAGCGATCATCATGCAGAAAGCACCGGCACCTGAAAGCCCTGAATTTCGACTAGCCATGTCGTCGGCCAAAAAAGCCGCTGCCATACAGCCCACCCTCGTCGGCGCTCACGACGTCTTGGCCAAGCTCTACTTGCAGTCCGGCCAGACCGAGCAAGCGATCCAGGAATGTCAGAATGCGCTGAAAAATGACCCCAAAGACCAAACCGCTCTCTATCACCTGATCATGGCACTGAGAAAGACGGACCGTAAAGCTGAGATCCCGGAGCTCCTCAAGCGGCTGGCGAAGGCGCGGCAGGATGCAACCGCGGAGGAAGCGGAACAGAGCCGGTATAAGTTGGTCGTCGATCCGGGAGCTCAGTCGAACTAGGCGAAGCGCAGTGAGGCCCATCGATGATAGAAGATAATAGAAACTGAATGTCGATCACGCGCCGCTCTTTTGTCCTGCTTTCACTCTGCGCTGCCGCGCAGCGAACGCTCGGTCAGGGCATTGCCTCACACGATGTGAAGCCGCAAGCCGCGCCGCCTCCCTCCGGACGGCCATTCCACGCCCATTTCACCGATATCGCCGAGGCAGCAGGCCTGACTGCGCCGACCGTGTATGGAGGTATCGAGAGCAAGAAGTACATCCTGGAAGCGAATGGCTGCGGCTGTGCCTTCATCGACTACGACAACGATGGATGGATGGATATCTTTCTACTCTCTGGCACGCGTATTGAGGGAGCGCCACCCGAGGCGACCAATCGGTTGTACAAAAACAATCGCGATGGCACTTTCACCGACGTCACCGATAAGGCGGGCCTGCGCATGGCCGGTTGGGCCAATGGCGTTTGCATTGCCGATTACAACAACGATGGCTTCGACGACATCTTCTGCACCTACTTCGGACAAAACCGTCTGTATCGCAACAACGGCGATGGCACCTTCACGGATGTGACGAAGCAGGCCGGCCTGTGGGATGACGGCCCGGCGCGCTGGGGAGCAGGTTGCGCATTTGTCGATTACAACCGCGACGGCCATCTCGATCTTTTTGTGTCCAACTACATCCGGTTTTCTTTCGAGCACGCTCCCGTCCCCGGCGAAAGTTCTACCTGCAATTGGAAAGGTGTTCCGGTCAATTGTGGGCCGCGTGGATTGCCCACCGGAAGACATTCCCTCTATCGCAACAACGGCGATGGCACTTTCACTGATGTCTCCAAGCAAGCTGGCATCGCTGGCGCGACTGAGAGTTACGGCATGACCGTCGTCACCGCCGATTTCGATGAAGACGGATGGCCTGACATTTTCGTCGCTTGCGACTCGACGCCCAGTTTGCTCTTTATGAACAATCACGACGGGACTTTCCGCGAAGAGGGAGTCATGCGTGGTGTCGCCTTGAGCGAAGATGGCATGGAGCAGGCAGGAATGGGTGTCGGCATCGGCGACTACAACCTCGACGGCCACCTCGACCTGTTCAAGACCCATTTCATCGGAGACACCAGCGGCTTCTACCGCAACGACGGCAAAGGCAACTTCGATGAAGTCACCCGCCTGGCCAAGGTCGGCGTCGAGACACGTTTCACCAGCTGGGGTACCGGAATAGTGGACCTCGATAACGACGGCTATCCTGACGTGCTATTTGTAACCGGGAGTGTTTATCCCGAGGTGGAGCGCAAGCTGCCGCAATATCCCTACAAGACCCCGCGTGTTCTGTTTCGTAATCTGGGCAATGGCACATTCGAAGAAATGGGCGCTGAGGTTGGCCCGGGAATCACCACGCCTCACGCCAGCCGTGGATGCGCCTTCGGAGACTTCGATAACGACGGCGACCTGGACATCCTGATCGTCAACATGAACGAACCACCGTCCTTGTTGCGGAACGATCTGGACCCGAAGCAGCACTGGATCAAAGTGAAACTGGAGGGTGTGAAGTCGAACCGCAGCGCGATCGGCGCCCGAGTGCTCGTCCACTACAGCGGCAAGACGCAGGCGCAAGCCGTAGTCAGCCAGTCCAGCTATTATTCGTGCAATGACCCGCGCCTGCACTTTGGACTAGGCGCGGCCGGTTCGGCCGATATTGAAATCTACTGGCCCAACGGTCTGCACGAAAACTACAAGAACATAGCCTCCGACCAACTCGTGACCCTGCGCGAAGGCGCAGGACGAGTCGCCAATAAGGGCTGGGCCAAGAGCTGAGCAAAGAATTGAGCTAAAACTTCAGCTCTCCACGCGATGGTAAAGGCGATAGTCTTCGCTCATGATGCTGGCAAACGGCCGCAACGTTAGTGTGCCTGTATCAGTTTTAACCGACCAGTCGTCCGAAGATTCTGCCACCCTCGCCACAGAAAGCATTTGCTTGCGGGTCAGACGCGAGGGAATGTCGCCGACAGCGAATAACGCGATGGGCCCGCGCATCAGCGCCACGTTGTTCGGATTTTGATCGTCGATCGCTTCCAGCCGCAGAGGCATTTCGAATTCCAGTTCCAGCCGGTCGCCGTCTTTCCATGTCCGCTGCAAAGCCAGAAACTTTCCCGGAGCCACTTCATTTTCGATCTTCGTACCGTTCACCATCACTCTCGTTCCGGGCCCGATCCATGCGGGAATGCGTACGTACACGGCAAACGTTTCGGGGCGAGCCAGAGCAAAATCAATGCGGCTCGTATTTGCGCTAGGGTACCGGGTGTTCTGAGTCAACGTGCACTTGGTGTTGTTCTGCAGCCAGGAAACCCGCGAAGGCAAGAACAGGTTGACGTAAATACCATCCTGCGCCTGGTAGTACGAACTGATTCCGTAGTCGGCGGTCAGTTGAGGAAACGTTCCGGAACAGCACGGCCACTTGTCTCGATGATGAACTTTTCTCGCCGAATTGTTGTAGTCGGAATAATAGAAGCTGGTTCCATCGGCAAGAATCGGCGTCGCTCCGGCGATGGTGTTGTAGAGAATGCGCTCCATGCTGTCGCCATAACGTGAATCTCGCGTGACCCGCAACAGATAGCGAGTGATTTTAAAGTGTCCGTAAGCGCCGCAGGGAGTTTCAAAACTTGCGTGCGTCGTGCTCAGGCTCGAGTCCAAGCCGCCTGTTCCGGGCACCACAAAGGCTTCATCCGGTCCCCACCCGCCGGTGGCGAAGCTTTGCTCCTCCACCATGCGGAAGCCGTTCTGCGCCGCCTTGAGATACTTGGCGTCTCCCAGAACGAGATAGGCTTGCATGGCAGAACTGAATGCATTCACGTGACTGTAAGCGTGTTCGCCAGGCAGCACGTTCTGTCCTTGCGCTAGCGGATCGAAATATTCCTTCTCGACAAATCGAATGGCGAGGTCGCGGTAGCGTGAGTCTCCACTGCGCTGGTAAGCAAGAAACAAATTTTCCGGCAGAGTGTAAGTTTCATCCCAGGTGTAGGCGATGGTTTTGTGCGGACGGGCGCGCTGTTCAGCCCGGCTCAATGCTTTCTCCGGCAGATGCGGCATCGCCGCTTTGGTAGCACGCCAGTGCACATCCAGAGCATCCGGATCACCGGCGAATTCGTGCGCATCGATCAGGCCGCAACTCGTTTTGTCGTAGGTGTAAGCCGGTAACCGGTAGTCGACGTAGAACTTTCCATCGTTATCGACAGTCTGCGCAAAGCCCCGCACCAGTCGCTGGACTTTTTCCTGCGTTGGTTTGTGGCCAGTCACTGCGTACGCCCGAGCCAGGCCCGAAAGATATTGCCCAAAGCTGTGTCCGGCGATAAAGGCGTGAAAATTGTCGGGCGTACTGAAATCATCGGCGTCGTCATACCAGCCCCCCATGTCGGGTCCCGGAGCCGGCATACCCATCCGATGACGGAAGGGCTTTAGCAACGCGTCTTCGTCCAGATGCAAATACAGATTGTGATTATTGTCGAACTGCTGGCGAAACAAGCCGTCGAGCAACTCCACCTGCGAATAGTTAAATACCGAAAGCGGCGGGACGACGGCCAAAGAAACCGAACCCTGACCAGACATGGCGCGGAGGCGTCGCGTTGCCAGAGCTGCTCCCGCCGCTCCGGCGGTGATTTTCATAAATTGGCGGCGAGAGGGTTTATTCACGTTCCCATCCTTAGAAATTTAGTTTGTATGAAATGCGTTGCATCGGGCCGTATGCGGCCTTATCGAACAATACGCTTCTCGTTGCAAGCGAACGATAGTACATCTGTCCCATACGGGCCGGTCCAACCGGCCGGTCCACGCAGCATTAGATGAATGCCGCCGCTAAAAGTGACGCGCGCGGTTTACGCAAGAGCACCTTAATTCGAGACGGAGATGATTCCTTGTTTCATGGCGACCGAAGCGGCTTCCGTGCGATCACAAACATCCAGCTTCTGGTTAATGCTGTTAATGTGATTTCGCACCGTGTACCGGCTGATTCCGAACGCGCGGCCAATCTCTTTGTTGGTGAATCCCCGCGAGAGCATTTCCAGAATTTCCAACTCCCGCGGACTCAGGCTCGAGCGATGGTTTCTTTCGGATAGTCTGCTCGCAATCGCCGGTGGAAAATATTGCCGGCCAGCGTGCACCGCAACAATCGCCGCAACAATCTCGTCGCGCGAAGTTTCTTTCAGCAAATATCCGCGGGCGCCTGCTTGCACGGCGCGATAGATCTCCTCGTCGAATTCGAAGCTCGACAGAATGATGACCGAAGGCGGCGGACTTAACCGCCGGAGGGCTGGCATAGCCTCAATGCCGCTGACCTTCGGCATCCGCAGATCCAGCAAAACGATATCGGCCGGGTTATCTTGCAGCAAAGCCAATGCTTCTTCCGCGCCGGCCGCTGCGCCAATCAACTTTATGCCGGGCTGTTTGCCGAGCATGCTGCTCAAGCCGGCTCGCACCACAGGATGATCGTCGACGATCAGCAACCGGATCGGCGGCTTCGCTTGGCGCTTGTCCTTCTCCTTCTCTTTCTCTCTATCCTTGTCCTTATCTTTCTCTTTATCCATGGAATCGTCGCTCCCAGAACAAATGCCAGATGGATGTCGGCCACAGCGTACGCATCAGCTTCGCCGGCATCGGTGCCACCACGCGTACGACCGTACCCCGGCCAGGCGTGCTTTGAATCTGTAAGTCTGCGGAAATCGAGTCGGCGCGTTTTCTCATGCCACGAATTCCAAAGCCGGCCGAATTGGGGTCCGCGATAAAACCTTGGCCATCGTCTTCCACCATCAACTGCAACGCGGACTCGCCATACGCCAGCGATATCGACAGCCTTTTCGGGCTTGCATGGCGAACCGCATTGGCGAGAGACTCCTGGCCGATGCGGAATAGCGTGTCCGATATCCGCACCGGTATCCCATGCGCCTCGCCCGAAGAAGCTGCGGTAACTCGTATCGATCCGCCGGCCACCATGCTCTTTGCACTCTCCTCCAGCGCTTGCAACAGCCCAACCGACTCTAGAAGTTCAGGTCGAAGCGCCGCGATGCTGCGTTTGGCTTCCTCGTGACTGCGCCGCACCAGGCTCGAGGCCAGCTGGAGTTCCCGATCCATAGCTCCCCGGTCGTCGATCTCGTCGCGAATCGCCTGCAGTTGATAGTTGATGCCGGCAAAGCTCTGCGCCAGCGTGTCATGCATCTCATGGGCAAGTCGTTGGCGTTCGTCCAGCACCGCAATCAATCTCCATCGTTCGATGTAGTTGTGCAGCGTCTGCGCGGCCAGAATGAGCAGAAGGAGCCCGATGATGGAGACGACAATGTGTCCAGTGCTCCACCAGGGAGGGCCCGCCAAAACTTCCACATCGTTCAGCGACGGCAGCAAAATCGCGAACGGTGTCAGGTCGTGCGTATGTGCGGAATCGACAACGCAGATTCCCCGTAGCCGCAGGCGGCTCTTGTCCTTCAGTTGCTGGAACAGTCCAGCCCCGCCTCTTCCCGTCGCGATGGCGCGGAACGACTGATTATTTTCGTCGAGATTTAACACCATCGTGTGGTCGGGGCCTTCTTCTTTACTTTCCAGATGACCCTCGACTTCGATGTACTGCGCGTCGAAAGAACCGGTCGCAGCCTGCGAAGCGGTCACTCCCATGGAGTGTATGGGAGCATGGGACCACAAAATGTGCACCTCCGCGTCCTTCAACACGGAACTGAAATCGTGTAACTCTGCCTCGCCCCTGGCCTCGACTTGATCGCCGATTTGCGGCGGTGTTTTCGCATGAAAATTCTGTATGGCCACGCCACCAGTGGAATCCTGGACGAATAGCGTCGGATAGGTCAGCGTCACAACGCCGTGTATCGTGACCTGCGCCGGTTTGCCCGGAGCCAGCGCGCGCAGATTCGCGATCGGTTGTCCGTCGGGATCGACATGATGATCGCGCATGTCGAGATACAGAGGCTCCAGATATTGATTCTGAGCATCCTTTGGCGAGCGCTGCGGATCCCAATCCGTGCGCGGTTTGCCCGTCGGTCCCACTACCGGATCAGGATCGGCGAGCGGTATCGCCATGTTGCCGCTGATATTCAACAGATCCTGTTGACTGGCAGCCCGCACCTGCACATTGCGCCACAGACCTCCGGTCTGGTAAGACTTCAGCCCAAAGCGGCCGGACCGCACGCAATGTGGCTCCTGAATCGCATCAATAGTTACTACGCCTGCCGCCGAAGTCGCGGTCGCCACGATGTTGCATCCGTAAGCCAGCAGTTTAAGGTGATACCACTGCTGCGCATAAACCCGGGGCATCACATGCCTGGCCTGGTATTCCACCCAACCATAACCGGCGCGGCCCAGAATAAGCGTGTTATCCAGATCGCGTAGCCCTGCATAATAGCCGTCGTAGGCATCAACGCCCTCTTCTTCATTACTGCCACGAATAATCAGGCCAGCGTCGCCATATTGCCCCACCAGCTGGACATCCGCTTCGATCACATAGTCTTTCCAAGCGACGTTTCCGTTCATCAACTTTGCGCCGCGTTCATCGGAATTGTTGCGCATGGCGCCATCGACAATCTCCCACGCGCCGCCGTACGGCTCCCAGTCGTCCTGCTTCTCCAGTCGGAAAGAATCGTGATAAAGCGGTTGCCGCGAAGTCCGAGACGAATACCAGCGTTGCGAGCCCACAACCGCGATGACGGCGATCAGCACCAGAACTCCAATCACGGCCAGACTCATGAGTCGAGACCGAGAGCCAGAAGAAGAAAAACGAGAAGAAGACGGGCGAGTCATTGCACCCACCAATCGGCCGTCAGTTGCTGGCGGATCTCCGCAGAATCGATGTTCTCTCGCGTCATGAGCATCGGAGGAACCACACTCACGCCCGGCACTGCGCGTTCGTGCAGCTGCCCGTCCATAAGTTCCATGGCGATGCGTCCCATGTCATAAGTACTCTCCATCACCACCGAGTCCATATCTCCAGTCCGGATCGGTGGCATCAAGTCCTGATCGAAACCAACCAGCTTGATGGATCGCGTCTTATCGAATTCCACCAGAGCGTAAAAAGCGCCGCGTGTCGAGATGTGCGAGAGCGCCACAATCGCGTCAATCGCTTCTCCGCGATTCAGTATGTCCTCCGCCACCTGCTGTTCCTGAGGCACGCTGGAATACCCGAGCCTCCGCGATACAACATGAATGTTCGGGTATTCTCGTTCTAGCGTGTTCTCGAAGCTTCGTTCTCGCGTGGTGATTCCGGTGAGCTGAGGATTGATACCCAGAATGGCAATCGATCCTTGTCCATTCAAAATCTTTCCGATGCGGCGCGCAGCCATTTCGCCGCCCGCCACGTCGTCGTTCAGCACGTAGGCGAGTTTTGCAGATGGTGCCAGACCAAGGTTAGTTCCCACGACGACGATCGGAAGTCCATCGGCGACGATTCTACGAATCGGGGTTCGCAACGGTAGAGTCTGATCGGGAGTGATAATAATTCCCGCATAACCTCTGGCTACAACCTTCTCTAGAAAGTCGATCTGTCCTTCTACGTCGTCTTCGCGCGGAGAGGCGTTCCAATAGACCTTCAAACCCTTCGTCCGCGCGACATGCGTGGCGCCAGCGTGCTCGGGTTCCCAGAGTGCCGTTCCACAAGCGCGCGGAATAACAGCGATCGTGTCAGACCGGTGGCTGCATGCAGGCAAAAAAAGGAAGAAAACTAGTAATGCGGGAAGCGCTTTCCCTAGTCTGGAGACGAATCGAGACGGAAAAACCATGTGATTCAGCCTGCGCCCAGTTCAAGCTTTGCCTGCGCTGGGGAAAGGAGAGAGTCGGCGGGAGCCCAGTGCAGGAAAGGCTTTAACCGGGTACATCTAGTACATATATAGTACATCTGTACCATGCGCACAAACGCGGAGTCCGTTACGCTCACCGTGCTTCGAAGCATCACTACAGCGGCTCCCTGTTGAGCCAAGGTTAGGGCGAGAACAGGGTAGACGAGTAAACGTTTGCTGACAAGCAAATCCTTTGGCACCCGAAAAGGTGACTTGCTATGCGTTTCAGCCTACCCACTGCAGTTCGCGCCTCTCTCGCGTCGGTCCTCGTGATCCTCTGCGCCACTCTCTGCTCCGCGCAGTTCACCAGCAGTGTGCAAGGTATTGTGCAAGATGGTTCTGGCGCCGGTCTCGCCAAGGCCACCGTTCAAATCATCAATAAAGATACGCAGATCACCCAAACCACAACCTCC
The DNA here is from genome assembly GCA_963807725.1 of uncultured Acidobacteriaceae bacterium. Classification (GTDB taxonomy): domain Bacteria; phylum Acidobacteriota; class Terriglobia; order Terriglobales; family Acidobacteriaceae; genus Acidiflorens. Next base: position 588,583 of record CAWECL010000001.1, on the reverse strand, counting down.
GACGATGCCGGTAACTTCCGCTTCGTAAGTCTCGCGCCGGGCGCCTACAAAGTCGTGGTTGAGGCCAAGGGCTTCTCGAGATCCGAAGCCGATGTGACTTTGCTGACCGAAGAAAATCTCAACGTGCCCATCACGTTGAAGGTCGGTTCGATTTCCGAAACCATGACGGTCACAACCGAAGCTCCCGTGGTTGACACTGCCGACAGCCGTACCCAACTCACCCTCCAGAGCCAGGAAGTCGCGGTGTTGCCCGTGGCCGGACGCAACCTGGTTACGCTTGTCACACTCGCGCCCGGAGTTACCGGTCTCGGTACCGGCGCGCTCGCTGGCACGCCCGGAGCCGGTGCGGACAATTTCTCGACCGAAGAATCCGTCGACCTCAGCGCCAACGGTCAGGGTTCCGATAACAATCAGTACATTATCGACGGCCTTGACGTGACCAGCGGAATTCGGCAAGGCGTGTTGAATCTAACCCCCACTCCTGACTCCATCCAGGAAACCAGCATTCAGGTCAATACTTTTTCCAGTGAATATACTCGCGGCGCGGGCGTGCAAGTCGCGTTCACCACGAAATCCGGCACGAACCAATTTCACGGATCGGCGGCGGACTATTTCAACTACCAGAAAATGTTCGCTCATCAGTACTTCCAGGGCGCCTACCTGCCCTTTCATGCCAATGACTTCTCGTTCGCGTTCGGTGGTCCGGTAATCAAGAACCATCTCTTCTTTTACTTCGCCGCTGAACCTCGAAGAGGCTCGAATAGTGCCGGAGGAAACATCACCTTCCCGGACCCGCAGTTTTTGTCGTTCATTTCCGATCCCGGCAATGGGTTGTCGACCACCGTGGGAACGCATGTCCTTAATACATATCCACCCGTCGGCTTGGCGGGAGTAACAGTCAACCAGACCGCGCAACAGATTCTTGGCACCGGCGTAAACGGCTGCGATACCGCCGCGACGAACTTTATTCCGTGCGCTCTACCCATGACCGACATCGGTGCTTTCGGCGCCACAGCGATCCGGAACGGCACTCAGTATTTTGCCCGCTTAGATCCGTCCTTCGCGAAGGACCGGATTTACGTCAGCCTCTATCGGACTCTGCTCACCGCTGGCGCAGCCACAGCATCCCCCGAATTTTCCAGCCTCAACCCCACTTGGCAAATTGCCGGACAGGCATCCTGGGTACACACTTTCTCCCCCAGCACTCTGAACAGCTTTAGCATCGGCCAGTCCCGCGTGGAAGGCAATCTGGCCACCGGCGCGAAAGATTACACCGTCCCTAATATCAATGCGGGCATCAGTCAGCAGCTAGGGGCCGGGTTCGCGCAGGGAGATTTCATCCAGCACAACTATCACTGGCGCGATGTGCTCACTCATATTAAGGGAGCCCACACTCTGAAGTTCGGTTACGAAGGCTGGTATGGCGACGACGTCGAGAACTTCCAGGGACCATGGTCAACGCCAACATTTAATTTCAATAATATTTTGGCGCTGGCTCAGGATGCTCCCAATAACGAAACGGGAGTGTTCTACAACCCGCAGACTGGTACGCAACAATTGGCGAGTTGGGATGCGGCTTCCAGAACCTTTGGTATTTTTGTCGAGGACACCTGGAAAGCGAGAAAGAATCTCACCGTAACCATGGGTCTACGATTTGACGACAGCGGCAACCCCTATTCGAAAAACGCGACGACCGTCTTTGGGAACTTCTATTTGGGTCAGGGCTCGACCCCGCAGGACCAGGTGGCAAACGGCATAGCGAAAGCTTCCCACAATGCGCTGCTTCACCCCGTAAGCAACCTCTGGAGTCCACGCGTTGGTGTCGCTTGGGATCCCACAGGAAAAGGCGACTGGGTGGTACGCGGCGGATTTGGCATTTTCAACAACTGGCTAACCTCGGCCAACGTGCAGGAGGAATTCCGCGGAAGCCCTCCAGGATTGGTCAATCCGAACTTTGTTGCGGGCGGTACTGCGACCTCTGAACCTCCTATCTTCCAACTGGGGACAAGCAGCAAGCCCCCGTTTGGATTTACCTTCCCGACTTTCCAGGGCGGCCTTGATCCGCAAGGAGGCATAGTCGGCGCCAACTTCGGTATCGGCGCCATAAATCCGAGCCTAAAATCCCCGAGAGCGGATGTCTGGTCTTTGGTCGTCGAACGTAAACTTACAAACTTTCTCGCAGCTAGTGTCGGGTATTCGGGTTCGCATACTTACGACATCGTGAGCGCTGGCAACAACACAGGTGGCGTGTCCTACGGAGTCGACATCAACGTCATCAACAACTCCTACATCATCAACAACAACGCGCCCGGAGTCGGGCCGGCTTTGGTCCGCCCCAACACCAGCTTTGGTTCTATTCTCTATTCTGCCAATGACCGCTACGGCAATTACGAGGGCGTCTTCTTTAACCTGAAAGGACGCTTCTCGCGTGGTTTCGTGGATGCTACCTATACCCATTCCGAGTCTAAGGATGACGCGGGTGCTTACCCGACCCCGTTCAACCCCCAGGCATATTACGGGCCGTCGGCGTGGGACGTGCCGAATCGATTCGCGGTCAGCTTCAACTATTCACTGAAAGGTATGAATGGTGGCGTTGGGGCGATTGGCCATCTCACAGGTGGCTGGGGAGTCAGTGGTATCAGCATTTACCAATCCGGTGAGCCCTTCACCGTCGGTGCTTTCAATTCTTACCAGCCGGTTTGCGCCAACGCCGGAACTTGCCCGGCGGCTGGCAACCCAGCCATCGGCTACGGTCCCGCAAGTGGCGATTACAACGCCGATGGAGTTAATAACGACTACCCGGATGCCAGCAGTTATCATCAGTCAACCTCGAAGCAGGCATTTCTTACTGGTTCGATTCCCTTGAGCAACTTTGCCGTCCCGGCCTTTGGTTCCGAAGGTAATGAGAAGGTCGGTCAGTTCCGTCAACCAAACTATGCTTCGACAGACGTCAATTTCTATAAGGACACAAAAATCACCGAGAGAGTCAACTTTCAGGTTAGGTTTGAGTTCTTCAATATCTTTAACCGGGCGAACCTGATCAACGTAGATAACAATTGGACGGATGGGAATTTCGGCCAAGCCACCGGCTCGCACCTGCCCAGATGGTGGCAACTAGGAGGAAAGGTTACATTCTAGGAGCACGCCAATTTAGGCAATCCGGCTATTCGGGATTGGCGTAGGGTATAACTGCGAATTTGGAAGAGACCGGTTCGGGGATGACAGGAATACGCGTGATCCAGAAAGCGTGTCTGCTGCTCGTTCCGGTCTTTTTCTTTCTTGTTCTTTTTCCCGTCACGCGCGCTCAAGTCGGCGTGGACGATTTCGCTCCGATCGTCGAAGCATTGCGGGACAAGGAATTTGAACACGCCCTTAAACTAATCGCCCCCCCACTAAAAGCTTTCCCCAAAGACGAGCGGTTGTGGACCATGCAAGGTACAGCCTACGCAGGCCAGGGAAATACCAAAGAAGCGCTAGCGTCGTTTCACAACGCGCTGAAGATCGCTCCCGACTACTTACCAGCCCTGCAGGGGGAAGCACAGATGGAGTTCGACGCAGGCAGCGCGGCGGCAATTCCGGTGCTCCAGCATTTGCTGCGTTTGCGCCACGACGACAAAACCAGCCACGCCATGCTGGCAGTGCTCGAGTACCGTCAGGGAAACTGTGCTGCGGCAGTCGGCCATTTTAGTAGCGCTGGCGACTTATTTGACACCAAAGTCGATGCGCTTCATGCCTACGCCATCTGCTTGGTGAAGCTCAAACAGATGGATCAAGCTGCGAAGGTGTTTGAACGCGCGGTTGCGATTGAGCCAGACAACAAGCAGGAGCGCCAGTTGCTGGCCGCCATCCAACTCATGTCCCGGCAACCTCAAGCCGCGATCGTTACCTTGGCTCCATTGCTCAAGTCCGATAATCCCGATGTCGGTGCACTCGAACTCGCTTCCGCCGCCTACGAAGACAACCATGACACGGACCGCGCCGTTGACCTTCTCCGTCAAGCCATTCTTCTAGACCCTTCGAACGTCAATCTCTACCTGGATTTCGCCAATCTCTCCTCCGTGCACCAGTCCTTCCAGGTAGGCATCAATGTAGTGAACGACGGCATCAGCCAACAGCCGACAGCAGCGCCACTCTATTTTGCGCGCGGAGTCCTGTACGTCCAATTGGACCGTTACGACCAGGCTCAAGCCGACTTTGAGAAAGCCTACGAATTGGATCCCAATCAATCGCTCAGTATTGCCGCGCAAGGATTAGCCGCGGTGAACGCCAACGATATCGATCGCGCACTGACCACCGTTCAGGCCAACTTAAAGCGGAAACCAAACGATCCCATCCTGCTTTATCTGGAGGCGGACATCATGACCCGAAAAGGCGCGGAACCCGGATCGCCTGACTTTCAACAGGCCATGCGCTCAGCCAAAAAGGCTGTCTCCTTGCGTCCCACGCTTGGTCCGGCCCGCGCCGTACTAGCGAAGCTTTACCTGGAGTCTGGCCAATACAAAGAAGCCGTCGAACAATGCCGCCAAGCCCTCGCCCTCGATCCCACCGACCAGACGTCGCTCTATCGCTTGATCCAGGCTTTGCGCAAGACTGGCAATAGCACCGAGCTTCCCGCACTGCTCAAACAGCTGGCGTTACTTCGCCAGAATGCAACCAAAGAAGAGAGAGAACACTACCGCTATAAATTAGTCGAGGGGGATTCTCCGCCCCAGCAGCCCCCGCAACCTTAGCTCTTACGCAATCACATCTTTCTTTGCAGTATTTTCTTTGACGTTCGTTCTACTCGCAAGAATCTGAGGCAGAAAATGATTGATCTTCTCAAACTTGAAGCTTGGTTCGTCACCGGAAGCCAGCATCTCTACGGGCCAGAAACACTAAAGCAGGTTGAGGAGCACTCCACCGCTATCGCACGCGCTTTCGCAACGTCTTCGCAGATACCGGTAAAGATCGTTGCCAAGCCTGTGATGACAGGCAGTGATTCAATCCGGCAATTGTGCCTCGATGCGAACAACTCAAAGAATTGCATCGGCCTCATCTCCTGGATGCACACCTTCTCCCCGGCGCGTATGTGGATTGCAGGTCTCAAGTCTCTGGAGAAGCCTCTGCTCCATCTCCACACCCAGTTCAACGAACAGTTGCCCTGGTCAACCATCGACATGGACTTCATGAATCTCAACCAGTCCGCGCATGGCGACCGTGAATTCGGATTCATCGGAGCCAGAATGCGGCTCAATCGCAAAGTCGTAGTCGGCTTCTGGCAGGATGAGAAAGTCCACGCCGAGGTAGGCACCTGGCTGCGTTCCGCTTCTGCCTGGCACGACGCCCAGCACTTAAAGGTCGCACGCTTTGGCGACAACATGCGCAACGTCGCCGTCACCGACGGAAACAAAGTGAACGCCGAAATGAAGCTCGGCTATTCCGTGAACGGCTACGGCGTGGGCGATTTGGTAAAACGCGTCCAGCAGGCAACGGACGCCGAAGTCGAACAGCTTGCGGCTGAATACGACGAAACCTATACCGTTGCCGATTCGCTGCGTCCGAACGGAAACCGCCGCCAGTCCCTCCGTGATGCCGCCCGAATCGAATTAGGACTGCGTGCCTTTCTCGAAGATACCGGCTCCCACGCTTTCACCGATACCTTTGAAGACTTGCATGGTCTCAAGCAACTCCCAGGCATTGCGGCGCAGCGACTCATGGCCGATGGATACGGTTTTGGTGCCGAAGGCGATTGGAAAACCTCCGCCCTCGTAAGAGCAGTGAAGGTCATGAGCCATGGATTGGTGGGTGGTGCTTCCTTCATGGAGGATTACACCTATCACCTGCCGAATGGTGGCCAAATACTGGGCGCACACATGCTGGAGGTATGTCCGACAATCGCTGAAAGCAAACCCTCGGTTGAAGTCCATCCCCTCGGCATTGGAGGCAAAGAAGATCCCGTCCGTTTGGTATTTACCGCCGCTGCTGGAAGCGCAGTAAATGCTTCCATCGTTGACATGGGGAATCGTTTCCGCTTGATCGTCAATCAGGTGACTTTGATACGCCCCGAGCACGCCCTCCCCAAACTTCCCGTTGCGCGCGCTCTCTGGCTGCCGGAACCAGATCTGAAAATCTCTGCGACCGCGTGGATTCTTGCCGGGGGAGCCCACCACACCGCCCTCAGCCGCGCCCTCACCGCCGAACACCTGGAGAATTTCGCTGAGATGGCAGGCATCGAATACTTGCTGATCGATCGCAATACAAAGGTCGAAAATTTCAAGAAAGAGTTGCGCTGGAATGATCTGTACTACCATCTTGCGCAGGGCCTCTGAGGTCGTTCATGGAGCTTCGTCCGCTCGGCAACAGTGATCTGCGCATCAGCCCCATCGGCATCGGCGCTTGGGCCATCGGAGGTGGCGGCTGGGCCGGGAGCATGGGCCCGCAGAACGATAGTGATTCCGTCCCCGCCATTCACGCGGCTTTAGACAGCGGTATGAACTGGATTGATACCGCCGCCCTCTATGGCCTCGGCCATTCCGAAGAAATGGTCGCTCGCGCTCTCGCTGGCCGTTCGCCGCGTCCTTATATTTTCACCAAATGTGAACGAGTCTGGGACGAGCAGGGCAAGATTGGCGCGTCGCTGAAAGCTGCATCCATCCGTCGCGAATGTGAGGACAGTTTGCGGCGCCTGAAAACAGACGTCATCGATCTCTACCAGATCCATTGGCCCGAGCCCGACGAAGACATCGAAGAAGGATGGACCGAACTCGCTCGTCTCCAGCAAGCAGGAAAGGTGCGCTATATCGGCGTTTCGAACTTCAACGTCTCGCAGATGAAGCGGGCAGAGAAAATTGCTCCCATCACTTCGCTCCAGCCACCGTATTCGTTGGTGACCCGTGAGATTGAAAAAGAAATCCTGCCCTACGCCCACCGCAACAACATCGGAGTGATCGTCTACTCGCCCATGTCCGCGGGCCTTCTCACCGGATCAATGACAAAAGGTCGAGTCGCTGCCTTCGAGGCCGAAGACTGGCGTCGAAACCTGCCTAACTTTCAAGAGCCGCTGCTCTCCCGCAATCTCGAACTCGTGGAATTCCTGCGCGAGCTCGGCCGCCGCCATGGCCGCTCCCCCGGAGAACTAGCCATTGCGTGGACTCTGAGTAATCCCGCCATCGCCGGCGCAATCGTCGGATTTCGCACCGTGAAACAAGTGGAAGGAATTAGCCAAGCGGCCAGTTTCCGTCTGTCGGCCGCCGAGTTGGATGAAATTGAAAAGCGGCTGCAGGTGAACGTGGCCGCCTAGTAAGACGCGTAACAAGACGTTGAAGAAGAGGTGCTTTCATGAGTTCAGACCGCCGCCCTGAAAACCGCAGCGAAAAAAAAGTCTCCCGCCGCCGCTTTCTATCCGCCGCCGTAACCTCAGCCGCAGGATCTTTGCTGGCTCGTCCCACACTTTCCTTTGCCTTAGGAAATGCGTCGCCATCCCACTCATCGCCATTCGAAATCAACGGAGCTACCAACTCGCTGCTGCCCTGGCAAGATCAGGGAGTGCTCAACCTCGCGAACTCTCCCTATGCCAAATTGCACAGCGTTCCCGTGCACGCTGTAACCATCGACGAAGGTTTCTGGTCGAAGCGTCGCAAGACCAATGCCGAACGCAGCATTCCTACCATGCGTGTGCAACTCGAAGAGCATGGCCGCATGGATAACTACCGCCGCCTCGTGGGCAAAAGCTCAGCCCCGCAAAAAGGTCCTTATTACTCCGACTCCGATATCTACAAGTGGACTGAAGCCGTTGGCTGGGTGCTTCAATCCGGTGACCGGCCCGAATTGCGCCAAGTCACCGAGTCGATGATTCGCGAGGTAGTCGCCATTCAGGAACCGAGTGGATATCTGAATACTTATTATCAGGGCGATCATGTTTCGCAAAGAATGCTCCCCCATGAGCAAGAGGTAGGCCACGAACTTTATTGCCTCGGCCACATGCTGCAAGCCGCCATTGCCTACTACCGCGCCACTGGAGATTCCACCCTCATGGATGCCGGCTCTAAATTCGTCGACAACTACCTGATCCCGAACTACGGCCCCGGGCCGAACCAGAAGCCGATTATTTCCGGCCATCCGGAAATCGAAATGTCGCTGATCGAACTCTACCGCACCACCGGTAAACGCCAATATCTCGATCTCGCTGGATACATCCTGCACGGAGATGAGCGCGCCACCATTCAACCTCGCGCCATCGTCTACATGTTCTGCGGCATCCCATTCACTTCACGCACCAAGCTCGAAGGCCACGCCGTCCGCGCCATGTACGCCTGCTGCGGGGCCACCGACTACTACCTAGAAACTGGCGATCCAGCCTATTGGAAAACTCTGAACACGCTCTGGGAAGATCTGAGTCAGCGCCAGATGTACATCACCGGAGGAGTCGGCGCGCGCAGCCAGGGAGAAGCCTTCGGTGAGCCCTACGAACTGCCTAACGAACAAGCCTATGGCGAGAGTTGTGCCGCCATCGGCAACATGATGTGGAATTGGCGAATGCTCGCGGCCAGCGGCGAGGCGCGCTTCACCGACGTGATCGAACGTGCTCTCTACAACGGCATCAACTCCGGCATGTCGCTCGATGGCACCACCTACTGTTATCGCAACCCGCTCGCCTTCGATCCCTCGAACTACGACAAGGCTCGCGGCGAGCAGATTCGCAATCCCTGGTACGACACCACCTGTTGCCCGCCGAATCTCGAACGAACCTTCGGCTCCCTGCCCGGCTATTTCTACAGCACCAGCAAAGATGCACTGTACGTACATCTGTACGACAACTCATCACTCGACTGGCATCTTGAAAATGGCACACCCATCAAGATTCAGCAGAAGACGGACTATCCCTGGGCCGGCGAAGTGAAATTGACCTTGAATCCAGCCCATCCGGCCGACTTCACTTTCTATGTAAGAATTCCCGGCTGGGCGGAGGGTGCCAGGATTTCGGTGAATGGCAAGTCAGTCGATGGCGCGCGTCCCGGAGAATACTTGCCCCTTCGGCGCAACTGGAAGCCCGGCGACATCGTGTCCTTAAATTTCCCCATGACCACCGAAATAATCGCCTCCAATCCACGAGTCTCGGAAGATACGGCGCGAGTCGCCGTGCGCCGCGGCCCCATCATCTACTGCATGGAAGAATTGGATCAACCAGCGGGAGTCGCCCTGCCCGATCTCTCGATTCGTCTCACCGAGAAGTCCAACGAGAAAATAGGCGAAGACTTTCATGACGAATACACAGCTAGCCTCTTGGATGGCATAGTCGTGCTTCGTCATGACGGAGCCGCATTCGAAACCCCATCGGCTACCGAAGGCCTGTACATGCCGATGAGCGCCGCATCCCAGAAAACACGCTCAGCGAAAGTAACGTTGATCCCATACTACGCATGGGCCAACCGGCAACCAACACCAATGCAGGTCTGGACCCGCTACATTCGCAGCTGATCGCGACCCGTTGATTGCGCCAAGAACAATGCGTGAGAGATTGAAATATGGTGGGCGCTGTAGGATTTGAACCTACGACTTCCACCGTGTGAGGGAAACAACAACAGCAGTATCACAGAGTTGCGGGGAATGCTCGGGAACGTTCGGGCATCACCATCGCTCTCTAATAAACAACTGGGCCGGAAAATTGGACCCACAAACGGACCCAAGCGAGCGAGTTGGCAGAACACGCTTGAGCATACCGAATTACAACTTTTTTATGGTACCCGCTTTTCCTCGAACTTTTTCGATGGCCACCAACTTCAAGATCCCGCGCTTGCGTCTGGCTCGAACGAGCACAATCTCGTCCCACATCGGGCGAACTATGTCCGCCATCATTCCCGATGGAACAATGATGGTCTGGATTTTTCCTGAATGCTCAAGTAAGAGCTTGATTTGATTCTTGCCTTCCTTCGTGGCGTCGGCGGCCCTGAACCTGCCCGTAAAAGCTTCTTGTTCAGCGATGCTTTGTACGAGGCGCAGCCTTCGGCAAAATGAAGCGAGAGAGTTTTGTCTTACTCTAAGAGGTCGTGAACCTGAAACCCATCTTTGATACGAACATTTTTGACCACGTCGAGCGAGGACTGATCTCATCCAGAGATTGGTCACATCTTCGCCGACGTCGTCCACGACGAGGCTGGCCGCTTAGCCAGGTCACTGCCTTTGAGCTATTAGCAGGTGTCCATTTCGCCGGATCGACGGGTTTTGCTCCAGTAAGGCGACGAATCGAAATCGCTTATGACCTTTCCAAAGGCAGAGTACTTGACGACCCTCGGATCCTGATCTGCAAGAACATTTTAGGCATCCCCTTTCCGGCAGACAAAATAGCTCCAGCCGCATCGACTGCTTCGAGGTACCTAGATGCAGTGCGCCGAGCCCAGACGTTGGAGCAACTCTTGAGGATGGGGGTACCCTATCGGGGCAAACGGCTCCGATTAAGGTCGACGATGGTTCTCGCCGATCTAATGGCCGGACCCAAGAGACAATGGATTGATGCAGCGGAAGCTATGGCAAACGAAAAATTCCCTGGCTGGCGCGAGCTGTTCCAAACGGAAGGCAAGAGACTTCCTCCGCAAATGCGAAAAGAACTCGCGCCAAGGGCCGCGTGGGAGGCGCAGCGGTCTGCTTTTATTGACGCACTACTCGATTGGCTTGGTGCGAGCCGTGACCCGAAAGTCGCTGCTGATCTCTGCGCTAGACTCGACGCGGTACTAGAATTCACAGTCTTCGTAGCCCGAGGATTTCTGCTGCAGAACTATTCACTCGAAAAGCATAAATCCGATGTCTTTGATGCGTTCCAGCTCGAATATCTCGCCATGGACGAATTCGTAATTGTAAGCGCCGACGCCGACCTGTCCCTTAGAACCGTGCAATCCTCGCAGGCATCCCGAATCATGTCCTTCGATGACTTCGTTCGCTCCATTGATCTGGTCTAACTGTTTTAACGGGCCGTTGCCCACTTGTGCGCAATTTCGTCTTCTTTTCGCGCTCAACGAGTGTAATGATTCCATAACAATGTCGGCTCCCAGCCCCCGAGTAAACTTTGGAGGCGCAAATCAACCAAAGGGCTCGGAGGAAAGGAGCCGAACATCTGGCTTTAGATGGTCGCGCAATGGAGGGGTTTGATGGCATATTTGATGACTACAGGATGTGATTATCATCCGGGCTTTCAGCAAATTGGTGAGGTGGGCAGACGGCGGTTGACTCACCGTGAAGAAGCCGAGCGGGTTTTTATCGCCCGCTTGTGTGCTCCTCAGAATTGACAGCGTTTTTCTGTTCTTCTTTAGGATCGTGGTCAGCCGGGATGATCTCGACGCAGCTGGTGTCAAATATGAAACCTCGTTGCCCCCTCGGAGTCTTAACTATTTCTTCATCGCCTATGGTGACGTGACCCAATAATTGCACCATATCTCCTTTCGCCAACCGATCGACTATCAAGGGGTTGCCATCCCCGAACCGTTCGCGGTCGTACACGATAACATCGTCGCATTTACTCCGTTCAAAAATGGCTTTTCCTCTTCTACGGACTGGCGGCGCTTTACTTGATGCCACAGACCACTGGTCAGGAATTGAACTCGATTTTGCTTGAGATTCGGCAGATATAACATTTGCGGGATTCACGGACGGGGCCACAGGGTCCCCTGCTCCAGAGTCCGCGTGAAGAATAGTCGCTGGATCGGCTGAACACTTCGCATTCGTGCCGACCTCGAAATTATTGCTCATCTCGCAATCGTGAACGGCCTGAAGTCGTATGGGTCGCCGATACTGAACCCGGTTCCATCCATATAACGTTCCGACTGCAACCACAATGGCAGTCCCCGACAGGGTCCGGTGTCGCCATATGAATCTCAACCCCTTCCTGATAGACGCTACCGCGAACGTAAATGCCGATAAAACAAACTGAGATCCAATGAGCCAAGCTATTCCTGTTCCCAGGAGTACGATGCCAAGCGCATCCCGGATAGTGCCGTCGTTTAGAAGCGCAAGCCCGGCTCCAGCTAGCGAGGCGGCGAGAATTACTTTGTGGCGTCTATTCATTAAAGACAAGACTACGATCGAGGGTCCTACGACAGAGCGTTGCCGACGGTCAGACGGTACGCTGATTGTAGTTGTAATGCAAGATCCCATTATCGTCAGGAAGAACCTCGGTCAACGAGTCCGGTCACTTCGAGACAAACGAAAATGGTCTCAGGAGGAACTCGCGCATCAAAGTGGTCTGGCTCGGTCTTTTACTGGAGCAATCGAACGAGGTGAGAAGGACTTGCGCTTGACGACGCTGACTAAACTCTCGAATACCTTCCAAATTCCCATTTGGCGTCTGTTTCGGTGAAGGGGCCTTTTTGGGTAGCAGTGACGGCCCGCCCCAACACCGATGATCCGCTTTGATTTTAAGAGAGTTCCGTAGTAGTCGATCCCTTGCTTTCCGATTATTCTTAATTTACTGCTAGAAATCAAACACCCGAAACGTAGCCGACGTGACTATTCAGCGGGGATCATCGTTGCAGAGCGACATGCCGATGGCCCTTTAGGAACTCTTCTCGCGTGATTGTTTTCGTTTTAACGTTACCGAGCAACACGGGGTTCAATGTCACACTAACGGCATCGTACTGAACTCTTTTGGAGTCGCGCTGCTCGCTAAACTCGAATGTCTTATCGAATTCGCTATACGAAGGGCGCGAACTAAACGTGTCATCCGATTCCACCCAGTTCGATCCGGTCGTGAAGATGAGTCTGTAATTCCCCTGGGGCACCCCTGTGAGGTGGTACGAATCGCGTGCTTGTACGAAAAAGCTCAAGATTTGGTCAGTCGTGACATTGTAAAGCCGCACAACTGCGTCCTCGCTGGTTCCGTTGTCCACTTTCAGTTCCCCGTTTCCACTAGTACCGATTCCTTCCTCGATCCGAGTACCTGATGGAAGCGTGTTGTAGTCTGCGGGCCGGGGGTGAGCAATCTTCGCGGGTTTACGTCCATTACCCGCTGCTTGCGGGCTGCCAGATGGGTCCGCGTCGACAACCTCAAAACTATCGGCGCTCTCGCCGTTTGGGCTCGGGTGAGTGTGCGGTCGGAGATATGGGAGGACAGATCGCTGCGATGGACACCGACAGCGCGAGGATCGTGTCAACCAACAAAGGTGGATTGGTACCATGCGTGGGCGGTCCACACCGGCGCAAGACTTATAACGTACCTAACGGATATTCCGCTGTGCGAGCACTTTCGGAGGCCGAAGTCGAACGTCTACGCGACCGGTTCGAAACTCTCAACCCATGGCGAGAAACCCTGAAGGTACCTTTTTTGAAACTGGAGAAGGAAAACTACGGTCTAGATGGCCAACGCAAACAACTTCACGCCTTCTGCATTCCGCAAAGTTGTACTGCCTTTTTAATCTTGACGGAGACAAGCCCACGATCCGAAAGCCTTCCGGTCATGACCTGGGGTTTCTGCAAGCTCCCAATAGTATCGCTGACTGGGAACTAAAGAAGGGCCGCGAATGGACCGAGGCCTTGCCACCATGGATTTTCGAAGCGTGGCATTTCATGCTCTCGCGAGAGCTGCGCATTGGACAGGTCCCGCCCCATTGGTTGAAACAACCAGCGACTATGACCGTCCCGATTACGACCCCTCAGCGTTTCGACCACGATGGCTAAGGGGAATACGTTTAGGGAACACGTTCCCCACAATATTCTTGACTTCTGCTGTGCGCCTCTCTAGATTGCCTGCACGGTTTCCTGAGGGGGCGAACCGACAACCATTTGGAGGTGGGCCGATGGCTCGCTTTGGGTTTGGTCTGTCCCTAACTATTGCAACTAGTATTTACCTTTCGACCCCTTCCCTGGCCCAGACCGCTGGCGGTGGTTATATTCCGTATTCCAGCTACACCTCCAACAATTACGACATTATCAACAATACCAACTTGAATCTGATCCTTAGTGTGCCGGTGCGGTCAAAGGTGACCTGCCCCCTGCTTTCGTTCACGTAAGAATACGACAATTTTCTGCTTTTCCATCCTGGGTTTGAGCCGGGATGGGGGAGCGCGAGGGGCAAGGGACGGCGTTTGAGTCCCTTGCCCCTCGCTCAGCTGTGTAGAAGCCCGCTGCCTGCGCCGCCGCAACTCACTCGGGGTTTTGTATCCCAGGCTGCTGTGCGGACGTTCCTCGTTGTACTCGATCCGCCACGCCGCGATCTTGCGCCGCGCATCGAACAGGTTCTGAAACCAACTCACCGTCAAACATTCATCCCGCAGCCGTCCATTGAAACTCTCCACGCGCGCGTTCTGCGTCGGCTTGCCCGGCTGAATGTGCAGCAGTTCGATCTTTCGCTCCACGCACCACGCCAGAAAATGCCGACTCGTCAGCTCCGGCCCGTTGTCGCAACGGATCGCCATCGGCTCTCCGCGTTCGACAACAATCGCGTCCAACACTCGCGTCACTCTCCGACTGGCAAAGCTCGTATCCACTTCCAACGCCAAACACTCTCGCGTGTAGGCATCCACCACGCTCAGCACCCGGATCGTTCGGCCGCACTCCACCGCATCGTGCACAAAGTCCAGCGCCCACTCCTGATTCGCCGAACTCCGCGCCACCAGCGGCTTTCCCTCGCGCACGCAATGCTTCCGCTTTTTCCGCCGGATCATCAGTCCCGCCTCCCGATACACCCGATGCACTCGCTTGTGGTTCACCCGCTCTCGCCGCTTCGGCTGCAACAACACGTGCAGCCGCCTATACCCGAAGCGCGGCTTCTCTCGCGCCAACTCTACCAACTTCGTCCGCAGCGGCTCATCGCTGCGCTGGCTCCGGTAGCGATAACTCGCCACCGCCATCCCCATCAGCCCGCAAACCCGGCGCTCGCTCGCTGCGTACTCTCTCCGCAGCCAGTCCGCATCCGCCCGCCGGTCTACGAGCTCCATCCGTTTTTTGCGATCAGCGCCTTCAGCATCTCTTTGTCCAGGCTCAGATCCACCACCAGCTTCTTCAACTTCGTGTTCTCATCGCGCAACTGCTTCGCTTCCTGCGCCTCGCTCACGTCCATTCCGCCGTACTTCGCCTTCCAGGCGTAGATCGTGTGCTTCGATACCCCGACTTCCCGCGCCACATCCTCCGCCTTCCGTCCCGCCTCCAACTGCTTCAGCGCCCCGATCATCTGCGCCTCCGTGTGCCTGCTCTTCGACATACCCCTTCCCCTTTCCTTCGTCCGAAATCATACTCAGATTTGTTCGGAAATCGGGGAGCAGGTCAAGAGTGCAATACAAACAGGTCAACAGGATTCTAATCGAAATTATACAAACACCAAATGTGCCGAGTGAAATCATTCTGGCAGCAACTCGAATTTTGTGTCGTCACGTTCTGCCGAAATTAGGACCATATCCCAAACGTAGTGCGCTTCAGTCTCTCTGGAGGGTGGCAAGCGGCTCCGCGCAAAGTTCTGAAGTGCGATTGAAAGCGTTGCGTGGTCTTCTAGCAGTTCCCAGAGGTGGCGAAATGAGAAAATGAACGAACAAAAACAAGTCGAACGACTATTGACCGATGCGCAAGTCGCCGAACTTCTTGGCGGGCTACATCCTAAAACCGTCCAGAAAATGGCCCGAACCAACGATATTCCAGCGATTCGGATTGGGAGGTACTGGCGCTATCGCCCCTCGGACCTGATCGCTTGGATTGAAGTACAATCTTCAGGCCAACTCGCTCGTGTTTAGTCCTGAAAGGGATTATGGAAAATACACGAGCACATTATCAGCATGGAAGCATTCGGCGAGAGAAACGCAGGAATGGTCCGAAAGTATGGACGCTACGCTGGCGGGAATCGAAGCCAGATGGCAGCATCACGCGGAGGAAGAAGATCATCGGAACGGTTGATCAGCTCCAAACAAAATCCCAAGCGTGGGAAGCTTGCGAGCATCTACGCTCAACAATTAACCGGGTAACCAAAACTCCGCGCTTGGTGGCGGAACTGGTCACCCACTACATGGAAAAAGAAATGCCAAACAAGAGTCCATACACGGCGGAGGTCTACCGAGGCTATATAGAAAAGTGGTTACTGCCGATGTGGGGTAAGTTCTCACTCTCCGATGTCAAGGCAGTTGCCTTCGAGTCGTGGTTAGGAACCATGGAACGTGCGAACGGGACGCGTGCTAAGGTGCGCAACATAATGTCTGCGATCTACAAGCACGGGATGCGATGGGAGTTTATAGATCATAATCCCATTTCGTTGGTGAGACAGTCAGCAACACGGCAGAATGCTCCTTGCGTTTTGGGCATCGACGAAATCCGTGCGCTACTATCCGAACTCACCGGAATGTACCACGTAATGGTCTTCGTGGCGGTGACCACAGGCCTAAGAATTTCGGAACTGCTAGGACTCCAGTGGCAGGACTGTGATTTTTTGACCGGGGAAATCCGATTAAGTCGGGGCATCGTCCGTCAACGACAAACGTCGATGAAGAACGAAGCATCACGAAAGCCCGTTCCGCTGGATGACGGACTGGCTAACGTTTTAACGGAATGGCGGTTTCATTGTGCGTACAACCAACCAGCCGATTACTTATTTGCCAGTGTTGAGAAAGCTGGCAAGCAACCGATCTGGCCCAACAGCGCGATGGAAAAGCACATTCGTCCTGCTGCGATCCGAGCAAAGATCGAGAAGAGAATCGGCTGGCACACATTCCGTCATTCCTTCGGAACCCTGGTGAAAAGTCTAGGAGCGGACGTGGCAACTACTCAAGCGTTGATGCGTCACTCAAGCTCCAGCGTTACGATGGATCGCTATGTTCAAGCCATCACTCTAGCGAAAAGGCAGGCCCAAGACGCGATTCTGTCGCTGTTGGACCCAAATGGACCCTCGCGGGGGGTTGGAATCCGCGTAACTGATTAAAAGGATGGTGGGCGCTGTAGGATTTGAACCTACGACTTCCACCGTGTGAGGATGGCACTCTACCGCTGAGTTAAGCGCCCTTCGATTGTTGGGCAGAACGCCCTTTTCCTTTATACAGATACAAAAATCAGTCGTCAACTTGAGCAAGAAATCGATAGTGGTGCCGGCACGAGTACCAAAAATCGCACGGTGGTATCCCCCGTATGAAGCTGCAGAGCGGCGGAACACGGAGCAATCGATCCGAGTCCCGTAGGGACGGTACTATCGGGTGAGGGGTCGAATGGCTACACGTTCGTGGGATTGACGTGGCACCAGTGGACTACTATCTTCCTCGTTAGTATGGCGACTGGATTCGTCTGTTACGTCTGCGGCAAGCCGGTTACGCTGAAACAGGCAAAGACTGACGGGCAGGGCAGGGTTCTTCACAGCGGCTGTGTGCCTGAAACGCGGGCAGCTATTGGCGGGAGCCGAACCCTAGTTCGATCCTGAGCCCCTAGCCGTCAACCCATATTCAAGCCAAAAGTGTCGCGCCAGCCGATACGCGGCTGTCATCACACCTCTGTCTGCAAAGCCTTCAGCCACCCACGATTTTGCGGGACAAAGGATTTGCAGGACAATGACTAGCGCACCTACGCCTTGCGCGAGCCCACCACCAGAGCGAGAACTCCGCCAACCAGCAGAACAGCACCCACTGCGGGAGGCAGTTTTTCGGTATGTTCGGTCTCTACCCCGAGTTTCGCGCCTCCGATACTTACACTGTGATCTTCGTGATGAGGCATGGGGACAACAAAGGCCAGAAGGCCAAGGACCAGAAGCACGATTCCAATTACGCGCACACCATTCATGCAGGCTCCAGTTTGAACTGCAAAATAAAAGCGAAAAAGGGGAACACCTAAGATGCCAGGAACCCGCCGAGCGTCCACGAAAATGTCGCGTGCGGTGAACGCCTCGCTTGCGCTATGACAACGCAAGACCTCCGGCCACTGATCACTTTTGTGAGCTATTCTTGTCGACTATTATCGCCGCCCGGGCGGCCTCGTCCAGTTTGAGTGCGGCTTTGATTCGATCGAGATGGACGATCTCGATCTCGCCATCCACCACTTCGCACACCTTCCCAGGAACCGCTCCGCATCGGGGACAGAGCAGCGTTATCGGGCTAATCGCGATGTGCTCCGGCAGTCGTGTTATAGCGAACAGAGGATGACACAGTTCCCCCGAGAAAGCTATGGCGCTGCCCCGCATTGTGGGCATACCTCTCTGTGTTTCGCCAGGCGAGCACCCACCTCACGAGCTCGGTCGTAGGCTCGCCTCAGGTCTTCGATCGACGCCTTGCGTTCGGCCAGCATCTCCCAGGTGAACCAGGCGCTCGATTCTTCCTCCATCAGCCTGTATTCTTCGGCGCAAACCATCTGACTTCGGTGCCGCAGACAGGCTGCGAGTTGCAGGCTATTCTGAGGAATCGAATTCCTGAGGATCGAGTTCGAAGGAAGAGTTTAAAGGCTGTCTAAGCCGGCACTCCCTCGATAATCGAATCCGCAGCCGCCGTAGGAATCACCCGCGAGAGTTTCCATCCCGCCGCTGAGAACAACTCGCGGAATTCCGCCTCTGTCCTCTCGCGCCCGCTGGGGAAGATCAGCATCTGCAAATCTAGAAACTTTCCCGGCGAGAAGTGGTTCCCTGGCTGAATCACGCAATCCACCACCAGCAGTCTTCCCCCAGGATTCACGCCTTCGCGGCAGGCCTTCAGAATCTTGACGCAGGCCTCATCCGGCCAATCGTGGAGAATGTGTTTCATGATGTACGCATCTGCACCCGCGGGCACCGTCGAAAACATATCGCCAGATTCGAGACTGCAGCGGCTCATAAAAGGCTGCAGAGCGCCGCTCCTCGCTCCCTCAAGCACGTGCGGCACCTCGTAAAGAGTGCCTTTCATATGCGGATTCTTCTCCAACAACGTCGCCAGCAGAAATCCGCGCCCTCCGGCCACATCCACAATGCTATCGATCCCTTCGAAGTTGTAAGCTTCCGCCACCGCCGGGCCATCAATCGAAGAGAGCCCCGTCATGGCGTCATCAAAGATCCGCGCTTCCTCTGGATTCTTCGCAAAGAACTCAAAAATGTGCATGCCGTTCGTCTTGTCGTGAGCTTGCTTCCCGGTTTTCACGCAATATTCCAGATGAGCCCACCCGCGCCCATGCCATTCGCGGCCACCCATGATGGCGAGTCCTCGCAAGCTGGGCTTCGCCTGGCTGCGTAAAAGCGCCGACATCGGTGTCTGCGAAAACCTTCCGTCAGCGTCCTCTGCCAGTACTCCGACGCACGCCGTAGCTCGCATCAGGCGATAGAGGGCCTCCGGCTGGGCTCCGATTTCGCTGGCCAATGCTTCCGCCGATTTTGGACCATCCTCCAACCGATCGGGGATTCCCAGTTGCGCCAGGCACGAAACCGCGCCCGCCACGTGCGCGCCATTCAGTATTTGCAGGATGCCCACGTGCGGCGGAGGAGCCTGATTCGGTGAAGTCTGCTTCGAAGTAGTAGTAGTCATGATCCTCGGTGAGGCTTCGCGCACATCTTGCGCGAGCCGCGAAGAGTATACAGGCTGGGGGAGCCTCTTGACCCGTTCCCCCACTCCCGATAGCCTCTTTGCATCGCCCTTTCATGGCCCTCTCCGACACTCCCGACGCTCGGCCCGTAACTGACTCAGGGGAAACCACTTCTGCGGCATCGCCAGCCCCGGACGATACGCAACTTTCTGCTCCCACCGGGGTTTCTAATGATGTGAGCAGCATAGCCCTAGATCGCGGACTGCTCGACCGCGGATTGCCAGCCGCCGGATCCTCGAACGGCGGCCTGTTGAATTTTGCCGCGAAGCCCTCCGCAGCCAATTCCACCGCCAGCACCGAAGCCGCCGCCGCTGACGTCGAAGCCATGCTGCGGGTCAAGACCGGAGACGAGTCCGCTTTTTCGTTTCTGGTGCAAAAATATCGTCGGCCGATGGTCGGCTTCATGTACCGTCTGTGCCACAACCCTTCGACCGCCGAAGAGTTGGCGCAGGAAGTTTTCTTACGTGTTTACCGCTCGCGCACCAGTTACGAGCCGAGCGCCAAGTTCACGACCTGGCTGTATCGCATCGCGACCAACCTGGCCGTCAATCACGCCCGCGATACGCGCCACGAGCGTGCCCAAAATACGGTGCGCCTTGACGAGCCCGATCAGGAAACCGGCGCCACTCCCGATCTGCCCGACGAGTCGCTCAGCGCCGAAGAGGCGATTCTAAAGCGGGAGCGGCTAGCCGCCATCCGCAGCAAAGTTAACGCGCTGCCTGAGCGCCAGCGCATGGCCGTCATGATGCACAAGTACCAGCAAATGGATTATCGCGAGATTGCCACCGTGCTCAAGCTCAGCGAGTCCGCCACCAAGTCTTTGCTGTTTCGCGCCTACGAAACGTTGCGCGAGCAGCTCAAGGAATTCGTTTCGGGAAGCAAGAGGGAAGCAGTATGAATAACCAAAGTATGAGCTGTAATGAAATTCGCGAATCGTTGCCGGACCTGGCCGCTGGCATCGACGCTGCATCGCCGGAGGTCAGTAAACATATAACGTCCTGTGCCGACTGTGCCACCCATCTGCAGGAGTTGCAGAAAACCATGGCGCTGCTTGATGAATGGCAAGCGCCCGAACCATCGGCATATTTCGACACTCGCCTGCAGGCGCGCCTGCGCGAAGAAATGGCCCGCCCGCAGGCCGCAGGATGGAGCTGGTTTCATTGGCTACGACAGCCTGCTTGGGCCATGTCGCTCGCGGCCGTGGTATTTGCCGGAGCGCTGACTATCGGCCTCGGCAACAACTCTTACATTTCTCAGCTCGAGACCATCTCTACCAATCCTCCTGCGCTGAGTTTGCCGGTGCAGCCCGGAACCGCCGTCGGCGATCTCCAGGCTCTCGACCGCAACGACGAGCTCTACGCGGATTTCGATGTGCTCGACCAACTGCAAGTGCAGGACGATGTAACCGCGAATCCGTAAGGGTTCGAAGATTGCGATTTGAAAATTTGCGTTAAAAAGTAAGTTAAAAAATAGTTCAACCTTTTTCTGCTTGGGGTAGAGGGAACCGAAAAATGTTGCATTGGGCGATGATGGCCTGGGGAACGATCGCCAGGCCGATGATGGCCGGAGGACTAGCTGCGTTGCTGCTCATGCCGCTATCTGCCCGGGCACAGCACACCGCCCCGCCGCCGCGTGCCGATGGCCAATGGCATCGCTTTGGGAATGACGGGAATCAAGCGCGCGCACCACAGAACCAACCGGGCCACGCCGGAAATTGGTTGCGGCAATATAAAGATTTGTCGCCCGCGCAACAACGCCATTTTCTGGAAAGCGACCCGCAGTTCCGCAAGCTTCCTCCGCAGCAGCAAGCCCGCTTGCTGAAAAGATTGCAGCATTTTTCCAGCCTGCCGCCCCAGCAGCAAGAGCGCGTGCTGAACCGCATGGAAACCTGGGAGCACCTGACACAAAATCAGAAGCAGCAAGGCCGCCAACTCTTCCAGCAGTTCAAGCAGCTGCCGCCCGCCCGCCGTCAGGCCGTCAACCGCGCCATCCGAGACATGCGCCACCTCTCGCCCGAACAGCGCGAACAGCTCATCAACTCCGACATTTTCCGAAACTCATTCTCCCCGCAAGAACGCAACATTCTCAGCGGAGTCTCCCAACTCCCACTAGCCCCGGGCGATGCCCTGCAACCCCCTCCCGAATAGCGAAATAAGGAATTCCAAATCCGAAGGTGTGGTGAGCAACACGGATACAAGTAAAAGGGAGGGATCTATTTACCGCGGAAGATAAACCCTGCACGACTCTATGGGGATGTCCGAAGTGGATGGCTGACGACTCAAACCTGACGGCTAAAATCTACCGCCGAATCAACGCCATCACCCATCCCGCCACAAACACACCGCCGACGAACAAAGCGAAACAATAGAGACCGTACTTCACCATCTCCATCGTCGTGTTGCGCTGCGTGATGCCGAACACAATCGACGCGAACACAGCGAACACCACCGCGGCCGAGAAATGCGATAAGTTGATGCTCACGGTTTCTTCCCCAGCGCAATGTGATGTGCATCCGCCGCGGCAATGTAATTGAGCAGCCCGGCCACAATCAGAAAAGTCTTGCCATAATCCGCCGCCGCATTCGCAGCCATCAAATCGCCCCAACCCTGAATCCGCGCCAGAAAATAAAGCGCCCCCGAGCCCAGGTCGCCGACAAAGCCAAGTATGTCAAGGATGTCCCCGCCATTCGGCTTGTAAATCCTCCCCTGCATGCCCAGGCCAATCACGAACATCGCAACCACCGAAATCATCAGCAGAATGCCGCGCCCGTAACGCTTCAGCAGGATGTGCCCGCCGCCCGGAATCAGCCATCCCACAATCGGCGCAACCACCGCCATGGTCGTAAGCGGATACTCCGGCTCGCGCAACGCCGCTGCATTTTTTAATTTATCTGTTGTCGGCTTGGCCATTCAGATGGTCACGATCTCTCGTTGGATTTTACCAGTCACCTCGGCGCTTTTCGGCCGCACCAGCACATCGACTTCCAGCCGCACCCCGAATTCAGGCAGGTAAATCCCGGGCTCAATCGAAAACAACGAATTCGGCAGGATGCGCCGTTCATCGTGAATTTCTAGATCATCCATGTTCGCGCCATTCGAATGGAGCTCGGTGCCAATCGAATGGCCGGTGCGATGAATAAAGTAATCGCCATACTTCGCCTGCTTGATGTGCGCCCGCACCGCATGGTCCACTTCCCATCCCGCAATCGCCTTGCCCGCGGAAACCGCATCCTGCACCGTCTTTACGCCGATATCGCGAGCCTCGCTCACAATCTTGAAAATCTCGCGCTGCCGTTCCGTCGCAGCCTTCCCGACCACTCCTACCCAGGTGATGTCATAGTAAACCGCTCGCGGCCTATTTTTCTTCGCCCACACATCGATCAGAACAAAATCACCCTCGCGAATGGGCACCGGACGGCTCGCACTCGGCTCGTAATGCGGATTCCCGCTGTTCGCATTCACCGCCACAATTGGAGGCTCGTCCGCCAGCATGTTCTCGCGCTTAAACGCTTCCATGAAAAACTGCTGAATTTCATGTTCGTGCGTGCCGCCGTTCCGCACCCGACGGCCAATTTCCTTGAAAGCCTCGGCGGTGACCGCATCAATCACATCGCGGGCGGCGAAGTGCGACTTGATCTGCTCGTCATCCAAAGTTGCTTCGAACATGGCGATCAAATCCGCCGCGCTCACAATGTTCTTACCCAGCCCGCGGATCATATCCGCCGTGCCCGCATCCACCATCGAAATCGTGAAGACAAAATTATTAGGCGAGTACTGCATCGCCACATCGCGATGCGCGGCGAGCATCTGCTTCAATCCGTCAAACAGCTCCTGCCATCCTGCATATTGCTTCTTGATCCCCGGCAGGCTATCCAGATTTCCGGCTTCGATCTTATGCACCAGCTTCACCGGCTCGCCCTTGGCCGGGATCAGGTAGTACCACCGCCGCGTGACCATGAGTCCATCCGGAAGCCCAAGAACACGATATGAAATCGGATCGCGATGGTGATGATCGTAGAAAAGCCAGGCGTCAATATTGCGTTCGCGCAGCGCGTGCTGGATGGCGGAAAGATCCATAATCCAAACGATTATTCTACACGACGGGATAGATGGGAACTCGGGTACAGGGAGGGAACGAAACGACTTAATTTCTGAACGGATTGAGAATCATCACGCCAAGCTGCCCAAAATCTCGTTCGTTTCGAGTAGCCACGATCAAACCATGTATACGCGCAGTAGCAGCAATCATCGCGTCCTCGATCAACCCGTCCGGTTTCCGATCCATAATCCGCCCCCATTCCCGAAAGCATCGAACGTCCATCGGCAAGATCTGATAGGAATCGGCGATTTGGTCCACCCAGCTCTCAATCTCGCTCGCTTTCGATGCATCGTGCCGCCTTGTCCGCTCAATCCCAGCCTGTAGTTCGCCCATTGTCACGGCAGACAGAAACAACTGCTCATCCTCCTGAGAGCTGAGCCAGCCGACCACAGCGCCATGCGGACGCGCTCTCCGCAGCTCCGACACGACGTTGGTATCGAGCAGATACTTCTTCATTTAAACTCCACCACTGGCCGCCGCCGCGAATTACGTCTCTCCGGTACAAAATTCTCAGCGCGAGCCCCGGGAGCAAGCAACAGACTCTTGAGACTGGGCCGGGCAGCCCGTTGTAGCCGATTCCATTCTTCGATCGGTACCAACACCGCAGCCTCGATTCCCCGGCGAGTCACAACCTGCGGACCCTTCTTAAGAGTCGTATCCAAAAATTCGCTGAAACGTGCCTTAGCATCCTGTACCTGCCATGAACCCAAGTTCCACCTCCGTTCTTATTATACAGACTAGTCATATAACTAGTCATATGGTGAAGATATCGCACGTGTGGCGCGGGCGCCCCGCCCGCGTGCTGCGATCAAAACCGAATATCGAGTGGAGGGACTTGAGTGGAGAGAATCGACGATCAGAGAAGGGGTGGCAACGCAGCCAGCTCTACTCCCCGTACCGAGCCTTAAGCCCAGTCGCCATCTCGTCCCGCATCTGCCGGTAGTCCGAGTGCACCGTACTCCGCAGCGCCGCCTCCGTAGAACTGCCCTGCGACAGCATCTCCAATATGCGAGTGACCTCGCTCATCCCGTAAGCGTCGCGGATATATTCCGTGGCCGCCAGAGATTCAGCATAAGCGGCCGTAGCCACCGGCGCGTCGAAGCTCATAAAACTGCCTTCGAGCACATTGAACGGAATCTCATTCCCCGAACCGAACATTTGCGCCAGCTGCCGTCCGAAAGGAGCCGATGACTTACCCTCTTCGATCTGTGCAATGCCTTCATTGAGCCAAGTGGGGCAGCGATTACTCGACATCTGCGAAACGAACGAGTGCGTCAATTCATGTTTCAGCACCCGCGCCAGCTCCGGCGTAACGCTCTTCACGCCGCTGATCGGGATGCGCAACTTCCCATCATTCAGCGCGCCGGTCCACGAAGGCGCGCGCGTCACATCAAAAAATGCCTGCTGCGTATAAAGCGTCACCGCAATATTGTTGTGTGGAGAATACCCCAGGTCGCGCACCAGATCGTCATACTCCGAGTCGAGCGTCGCCAGCAAATCGCGCCGAAACGCTTCGGAACTATCGCTCCCTTCAAAGTGAAGGTTAAAGTGCGTGCTTTCGCGCTGCGAAAAATTCGATTCAGCCGTCGATTCGCGCTCCGCCCGCGCCAGATATTGACTCACCGTCGCATCAGGACGCAACGTCAACGACTTCTTCCACGCGCGAATCGCTTCAGGTGTATGGTCGGTCGCGAATTCCACAAAGCCGAGCATGGCAATCGCATCCGGCGAATCCGGAGCAACGCTCGCCGCATGTTGCGCGTAAGCCAGCGCCTCGGGAGCATGACCCGTACGCATCAGCGTAGCGGCATAGTAAATCAGTAAAGTCGCGTTATCGGGTTCAAAGCGGAGCGCCGATTCGTAGTAACGTTTCGCTTGCGGAAAATTGCCGTGATCCGATTCGTGTTTCCCGGCAAGAAAATAAGCCGTAGCCGAAAGCTCGGCATTCCCCGTCTGCGCAAAGCTTGCCAATACGTCGGTATCGACTTTGCCGTCGCGGATAACTTTTTCCGTGACGTCCGCCTCATGGTTGAACGATGGAGCCGCCGCCGCAATGTCGGGAGCTTTATCACTGCCCACTCCTCCCGCAGCTCGGGTGCGCCGGGGCGACGCCGCCAGCATCAATGTGATCCACCGATGATTTCGGAATCGCGTAAGTGTCTTCTCCCAGGTCGTATTCGATATGGTCTTTATTCTCGCGGACTTGATCGGCCCAAATCGTGCGCCCATTCTTAAGATGGATAACATCCGCCGGCGCCAGAACCGCCGCCAGTAGCACTAGAATAAGGATCGAGGCTCGCACTCGCCGATTCTAGCAACGCCACGCAGGCACAGTAAGATGACCAAGGTGCTGCAACCGCATTCGAGTTTCGCATGTCTGCCAGTCGCTCTGACAGTCGCCCTCACCACCCTGCTGGCCGCCGCTCACGCACAATCCACGCCGCCGCAATGTCCCCAAACCACCGCCGCCCTTTACTCCCGCATCCGTTCCGTCCCACTCGACCCCCAGCGCGTCTACCACGTCCGTGACGCTTCCATCGATCGTCCCAGTCTGCACATCGACCTCGACGACGGAACCCTCGCATTTACAGAAGACATTTGCGGTCGAATTACCGGAGCATTCTTCGAAGGCGAAGGCGAAATCCTCCTGCGCCCTCCTAACCGCGTCGAGCGCGGATCGCTGGCGCTCTTCACCGGAATGGCTATTCTCGAAGAGCAGTTCACCCAGGGATATCTGCGTTTCAACGATGACACCGCCGCCAGGCTGCAGCCCTCTTTGACCCCGGCTCCCGAAGCCGAGCAATTCGTCGCAGAATGGAGCGACGCGAGCCGCACCCTCGCCGAGTTCGATGCCCTTCGTCTCTTGATTGACTTCAGCCATTTTCTACCGGACTCAAGGAACGAGTCCGATCAAAAATTTTCGCCTTTGCTGCACGCCCATCTGCTCGGCAAGAAACTTGGACCCTTCGAAGTATTTTCGGACGTTGCCGCGGCCGAATCCGTATGGGCCGGACAACCGCGCCTGAAAGATGAATTGCTTTACTTCGATATCTGGACGTCATTCGCTCCCGGCGCGCCCGCTAACTCGACTACCGGCAACGCGGCAACCGCCGCACCGAGCGTCCCTGCCGCGAACGATGTCTTCATCAACGCCTTCCAGATTCGCGCCACCGTGCAACCCCCAACCATGTTGCGAGCCGCGACCGAAGTAAAGCTTCGCATTCGCAACGGCGGAGAACGGACGCTGCTCTTCGAACTTTCTCGTTACCTGAAAGTAGATGCCGTCGAGGCCGACGGCCGCGCAGTCGACTTTCTGCAAAATCCCGGAATCGAAGGAACGCACGAGCAGCGCAAAGGTAACGATGTAATCGCCGTTGTGTTTCCTAAGTCGCTCACCGCCGGGCAGGAGCTGAAATTGCGCTTCACCTACGCGGGTGAAGTCCTCTCCGAGGCCGGCACCGGATTGCTCTACGTAGGCGAACGTGGCATCTGGTATCCAAATTTCGGCCTCAGCCCGGCGCAGTTTGACATGGAATTTCACTATCCATCCAACTGGACGCTGGTAGCCACCGGCAAGCAAACATCGCGCGGCAAGAACAACAACGACGAAACCGACACCGGCCCCGACAAAGTCTCGCACTGGATTTCCGATCGCCCCATCCCCGTCGCCGGATTCAATCTCGGCCAATACGTTCGCGCTGAAGCGAAGAGCGCCGGCGTCGTCGTCGAAGCCTACGGCACCAAGGGCGTCGAGAAATCGTTTCCAAAAGGAAGCTCCCCGCCCGTGGAACAGCAACCCGTCTTCCCCGGCCGCCCTCGAAGTGGACTCGGCATGCCGCCACTGGTGGTCGCTCCGCCCGCTCCATCGCCCGCCCACGACGCCCAGGCCGTCGCCGATAAGGCCGCCAGAGCCATCGGCAATTTCTCGCAGTGGTTTGGACCTTATCCTTACGGCTCACTCGCGCTCACCCAAATGCCCGGCCGCTTGAGCCAGGGATGGCCTGGACTCGTCTTCCTATCCAGCTACGCCTTCCTCAGTCCGCAGGAGCAAGCCGATCTTCACCTCGACGCGCTCACTCGCGCCCTCGACAGCCAGGTGCTCGTCCACGAAACCGCGCATCAATGGTGGGGCGACCTGGTTCTCTGGAAGACGTATCGCGATCAGTGGATCTCCGAAGGCCTCGCCAACTACTCCGCCCTCCTCACCCTCGAGCAGAAAGATCC
The DNA here is from genome assembly GCA_963807725.1 of uncultured Acidobacteriaceae bacterium. GTDB lineage: Bacteria > Acidobacteriota > Terriglobia > Terriglobales > Acidobacteriaceae > Acidiflorens. Next base: position 560,797 of record CAWECL010000001.1, on the reverse strand, counting down.
CCAGCTATTCCGCGACCTCCTCGAAAAATACCGCCGCGATCTCATGGCGACTAATAAAGATGGAGAGCGCCTGCGCGACGCCGGCCCCGTCACCCTCGGCCAGCGCCTCGACTCCTCCCACTTTCCCGCCGGATACGAAGCCATCAGCTACGAACGCGGCACCTGGCTGTTCCACATGCTGCGATCCATGTTGCACGATGCCAGTTTGGCGCACGGTTCCGAATTTGCCTCCCATTCCCGGAAGGCACGCACCGGTTCAGCCCCCAATCCAGACGAGCTCTTCTTCCGCGTGCTCCGCAAAACCCGCGACCGCTACGCCGGCAAAACCATCAGCACGCAAGAATTGGTCCAGGCCTTCGAGGAGGAACTCCCGCGTCCTCTGTGGTATGAGAGCCGCCGCAAGCTCGACTGGTTTCTCCACGGATGGATCGAAGGCACCTCGATTCCCGAACTCGACACGCGCGACGTCCACTTCACCGAGAAGAACGGAGTGACCACCGTCACTGGCGTGATCGTGCAAAAGGACGTGCCTGAAGATCTGGTCACCGCGATTCCCGTCTACGCTCTCGCCGCCAACAACGCCCAGGTTTATCTCGGACAAGTGCTCGCGGATGGCCCAGAAACGACGTTTCACCTGACCGCGCCCGCCCAGGCGCACAAGATTGTGCTCGATCCCGAGCAGACAATCCTCAGCGCCACCAAGTAGCTTCCCCCAAACCAGAGACGTTAGTGCCGATCACAACCATCTTCCATCACCGCGAGGCCATGCGTTTGCAACGCAACCATCGCCACGCCAGCTCGGAGGCAACCCCCATGACGTCTCAACCCAATCCGCTATGCAGCGATCGCCGCACCATTCTTCTCGTGGAAGATGAACCCTTCGTGCGCGAAGCCACCAGCGGCATTCTGCGCCAATCCGGATTCGAAGTCCTGCCCGCCGAAAACGCACAACAGGCAACCACAATCTTTTCCCAGTCGATCGCCGCGTCCCCGCAATCCATCGACCTGGTGATGACCGACATGATCCTTCCCGGACGTACCGGCCACCAACTCGCCGACGATCTGCGCCAGATTTCCCCGGAGCTTCCAGTCCTCGTCACTTCCGGCTACTTCAACGCCGAGTATGAGACCGAAGATGCCGCCTCGCACATCTACTTTCTGGCTAAGCCCTACTCGCGACGAACCCTGGTCGACAAGATCGCCAGCATCCTGAACGCGCGGCTGGCGCGGGCAGCCAGCCAGGCTTCATAGTCCCTCCTGTATTCATCCCTCATTCTCGCTCCCCTAACGCTATAATCCTCGTTCGCCCAGTTCGATCTGCATATTTAACGAGCGAGGAGACCAGATGAAACTTGAAGGACGGGTTGCGCTCGTCACCGGAGCCTCCCAAGGCATCGGATACGCCTGCGCGCGCGCTCTGGCCAGCGCCGGCGCAACCGTTGCGGTCGCAGCCCGCAACCAGCAGAAGCTCGACGAACTAGTCGCTCAAATAGCATCTCCAACCGACGGCTCCGCGCCCGGCAAAGCCGCCGCTTTCGTCATCGACGTCGGTGACGAAGAGCAGGTCAAATCCGGCATCAAAGCGGCGCTCGCGCAATTCGGCAAGATCGACATCCTGGTCAACAACGCCGGAATCACGCGCGACCAGCTCCTCATGCGCATGAAGCGCGCCGATTGGGATTCCGTCCTCTCCACCAACCTGACTTCCGCCTATCTCTGCATCCAGCAGGTAATTCCGTCGATGCTCAAACAACGCTGGGGACGAATCATCAACATCACCAGCGTCTTCGGACAAATGGGTCAAGCCGGTCAAGCGAATTACGCCGCCTCGAAAGCCGGACTGATCGGCCTCACCATGGCGATGGCGCGCGAAGTCGCATCCCGCAACATTACCTGCAACGCAGTCGCTCCCGGATTCATCGAGACCAGCATGACCGCAGTTCTAAGCGAAGAATTCAAGCAGACCGCCGTAAAAAGTATTCCGCTGGGAAGAGTAGGCTCGCCCGAGGATGTAGCCAGCGCCGTGAAATTTCTAGCCTCCGACGAAGCAGCCTACATCACCGGCCACGTTCTAAACGTGAACGGCGGCCTGCTGATGGGGTAACCAGAAATAAAGTTGTCACCTTGGGGGGTAGCCAGAAATAAAACTGTCATCCTGAGCGGAGTGAGCCAAAAATAGACTGTCATCCTGAGCGGAGTGCGTCTAGCGCGAAGCGCAAGACGCACGCAGTCGAAGGACCTTGCGTTTCCGGCAGCGCCACAGAAGCCGCAAGGCATTCTCCCCGTGCCGTCGACAGTCACGGAACTGCGCCACGAAGGAAAGTTTCTGGAGCGCACCGATCGAAGTTGCCTTCGTCACCAAAAGCTACTTTGTAACTTGAATAGAAATAATCTGCCCCTCCGCTGAAGGGTCGGCGCCTTCGAAGTACTCAACTTTCGCCTTCATCCCTTCCAGATCTTTGCACGGATCCATATCGGGGCTGGGAGTGAAGTTCAAGGCCGAGTATTCGACCTTGAAGTAATTTCGGACGCCCAACTGCACCGGCTTGGCGCCACCTTGAACCTTAAGTTTCAAGTTCGCCGTGCCGGAGCACAGCACATCGCGAAGCGTTCCATTCACGGTGCGTCGCGGGCCACGGTGAGAAAGTTGGGGACGAGCGTCGTCCTGCTGCTCTTTCTCGTATTCTTTCTCCCTTGCCTGATTTTCGGCTTCGTCTGTCGCAGCTTGCGCTTGCATTCGCTCCTGAGCGGCTTCCTTGTAAGCCTCGGCGCGATCGTGTCCTTCCTGATAGACCTGAATCGATTTGATCTGGTTCTGAATCGACGCAACCTCTTCAGGATTGCTCGCGAACTTCAAAGCCGTATTCAGCACCACAACGGCGTCCTTGGGTCGTTCCATCACCATAAGGATGTTCGAGCGATTGAGCCAGAAATTCATGTTGCCGCCGTCGAGCGTAACCGCGTTCAGGTTGAGCATCAAAGCTTCGTCTAAATTCTTGCGCTGCATCTGGTAGAACGAGGCCAGCAAATCGTACGAGGGAGCGAACTTTGGATTGAGCTTGATGGCCGCCCGCAAACTGCTTTCCACACGGGCCGAGCGCTCGGCCGATGGAGCTCCCTCTCGCATCGAGATCGCCGCAAAATAATACTGCGCCAGATAGCTCTGCGAATCGAGTTTCACGGCCTGCTCAAACCATTTGGCGCCTTCGTCGAATTTATTTTGGCGGAAGGCGAGGTAACCCATCGTCTCGCAGGCGCTGACATTATTAGGATTCTCCTGCAGCAGGCGATCCAGCAACGCACGCGCATCCTTAACGCGTTCGTTGTAGGCAAGAAAATCGGCGCGGACCGTGTCGGCTTGCGACTGCGTTATACCCTGCAGCTTGAAAGACGCCTCATCTATCTGCGTGGCACCGGGCATCTTCAGATAGAAAAAACTCATTTGCGCCACGTATTTGTCGAGAACTTTTTGCAGGTCGTCCAGATTGCCGAATACGCGACTTGCGGCAGTAACTGCATCCACCTTGTTGCCGACCATCTTTAGATATTCACTTAGGTGCTGGGTATTGTGCTGAATGTCGTTAATCTCGAGATAGTGAGTAAGAGCCCACGATTCGGCATAGAAAATCGAGCTTTTGTTTTGTTCGTGGTAATAGGGCGAGTTGTGGTCGACCGCAAAGAGCTGAGCCAGCGGAAGAAGGTGTTTCTGTCTCAGCAGCAGGATGTTTTCCGAACTGGGCTTGCCCAGGCCCACATCTTTGTCGCCGATGTCGGTATTCTCGTAAAACTGGGCGAGTCCTTCGTTGAGCCACAGCGGCATCCAATCGGCGCGGCTCATGACGAAGTGTGTGTATTCGTGGTACACGGTGGCGAAAGGATGCTCACCCTCGGCGTCGAGCCGCAGTAGAACGTAGTTCTTGTCAGGAGTGCGTAAGAAAAGTCCGGCGAGTTCCGCCTGACCTCTTGCTAGATAAACTTCCGGCTCGAGAGCCTCGAATCCTTTCTTGTCTTTCATCGCGAGCACGATGATGGGAGATGCCGCGTCCACGCGAGCCGCCGGTAGTTGCTTCTGGAACACAGCGCGCATGCGCTCGAACTGTCCCGCCACATGGCGAGCTTGCTTCTCGCTGGAATCGCTGAGAATGATGAAATGCGGAGTGGTTACTTGCAACCAGTTATCCGTCTTAGCGCTGGTTATCGCGCTGCAACCGAGCAGCAGAAAAGAGAGTGAGACCCAACGAACTAACATACGCGCCCTATAGGGATATACCCAGGAAACAGGTCGCGTCAAGCAAATCATGAATGCAGATTCACTGGGTTCGAAACGACAAATGTGAGGGATTACTACCGGACGTCGCGGATAACCAGTATCATTCCCGGCCGCAGCGCTGCGATATTCCGGTTGTCGTGCTTCAGGGCGGTAACGGTGGTGTTGTAGGAGTTAGCGATGGAATAGAGCGTTTCCCCCTGCTTCACCTTGTGATGCACCACCGAATTGCTAGCCGTAGTTTGCGTTTTGCCGTGAGCCGGGTGACTAGACTTGCTGTGGTGGGTGGCGACCTGCGTTTCTCCAGCCGTGCGCGTCACCGGCAGATGCAGATACAGCACCTTCCGTCCCGTCAAGCTGCTGCCTTTAATGTGGTTCCACACCCGCAGCATCTTCGGAGAGACGCCAAAATTCTCGGCCACCGACTCCACCGTATCGCCCTTGCGGATCTTGTAATGCGTCGTGGCGTGCGCGTACGTGCTGGTGTCGGTCTGCTTCCCCGGAGCAATGGGGATGATCAGCCGCGATTCGGCATCCAGCGGCCCTTTTGCGTCTGCTTCGTCAATGTCGTTCGCTTCAGCGATGGCGCGCGGCGTCGTGTGATAGGTGCGGGCGATGGCGGCCAGAGTTTCTCCGCTCTGCACTTTGTGGTAACGCCACCAGACGCGTTTGTCCGTAGGAATCGAAGCCACGGCCGACAGAAATTTGTCAGCGGATCCCGCGGGCAGGTGCAGCTCGAATTCCGCATCTTTCGGCGTGGTCATGCGCAGCAGACTCGGATTCAGATCCGACAAATCTTCCGCGGTCGCGTCCACACACTCAGCCGCTAAACGAAGGTCAATGGGATAGTTGATCGTGATCGTGTCGTAAGGAACCGCCTTATCTTTTACGATTGAATCCAACCCGTACTGCGCCGGATTCTTCGCCATGATGGTGACCGCAACAATAATAGGAACGTAGTTGCGAGTCTCTTTCGGCAGCACGTTGCGGCGATAGAGCTCCCAGAAATCAGCATAGCCCGTGCGCTTCACTGCGCTCTGCACCGTGCCCGGGCCGGAGTTGTACGCGGCCATCGCCAGGTACCAGTCTCCGAACTGGTTGTAGAGATCTTTCAAATGATGCGCGGCGGCGCGGGTCGCTTTTTCGGGATCCTGGCGATCGTCCACCCACCAGCTGCGTTCCAGCCCGTAGCCCTTGGCCCGGCTGCCCATGAACTGCCACATGCCGCGGGCTCCGGCGCGCGAAACGGCCAGCGGATGGAATCCGGATTCGGCTTGCGCCAGATAGATGAGTTCCGGCGGGACTCCCTGCTCGCGCAGCACGCGATGGATCATATCTTCGTAGCGGCCGCTGCGGGCAAGCGCGTGTTCCAGTGTGCCGCGTCCGCGATTGGAGAAATAATTGATGAAGCCGGCCACCTGATCCGTCATCACCAGCGGCAAATCGGAATGCGTATTTTTCAGCTCGGCTTCCGCCTTGGCCTTTACGTTCTGATCGACCGTCGGAGTCAGCTCATTGGCTTCGTCAATCGGAGCGGGCTCTGATTTCTGTTCGGCGAAACCATCTCCCTGTTGCAGCGCCGCCAGTTCGAGTCCGTTAATGCCGTCGAGAATGCGATCCAGTTCCGCTTCCAGCCGGTCGTCGGAGTGCAGATCGATTCCGCTGCCCAGAAGTTGATTAAATGCCGAGTCGAAATTCTGCTTGGCGGCTTCGAGGTGTCCGGCGTTGTAGTTATCCTGCCCAGTCTGGTATTCCTTTTCCACGCTGGCGATCAGGCTGGCCACAGGATCGGCCTGCAGCGCCTGCGGAACCTCCGCTTTCGCCTGCGGTTCGGCTGCGGCGGAAGTCGCTTTCTGCGCATGCTGGCCCGGAGGGTTGGTGACAGGGCTGCTTACGGCATGGCTGACTCTGACCAGCGCCGGAGCCTCAGCCTTTCCTGGCGGCAAGAAAGACGACTTCTGAGCGCTCTGGCATCCAAGCGTAGCCGCCAAGGTTACTGATAGTGCGGCAGTTAGCCCGGCCGCGAAATACTGACTAGAAGGAAGTCTCATATTTTCAGGAACTTACGGAAACGGCTCCTTTGGATAGCTTTCGTCTGGGTCAGTATTGAGATGGTACTATCGCAAAATTCATTGGGTCAATGCCACGGAAGAGACCCAAATCCCGTTACTTCGGGTACCGGCTCGGCATGTTACCCCAGCTCGGGCGGGAATCGCAACACAAGGATTTAGATGCAGGTTGACCCCGAATTCATCGTCCTCAAACAACATTCCGCTTGACATCCCATAACCAAACGGTTATCTTTAACTCATAACCGTAGCGTTATGGGTTCTCATGCCGACTGTCCCTGATTCCGTATTCAAATCGCTCGCCGACCCCACCCGTCGCGCTCTATTCGAACGGCTAAGCCGTGACGGCGACCAAACCGTGCGCATGCTCACGGACAGCGCGGGCGTCTCCCAGCCCGCCGTTTCGAAACATCTCAGGGTGCTGAAACAGGCGGGTCTGGTGCGCGCCCGGCACAGCGGACGCGAGACCCATTACAGCGCTCAGCCGCGTGCCCTCGAACCCCTGATCGACTGGATGAGTTACTACAGCCGTTTTTGGCACGACCGGTTTGACCACCTCGAAGACTTACTTAACAGGATGGACAAATGACCACGGCAGCGACTCGCACACTTATCATCGAAAGAGAAATGCCGCATCCGCCGGAAAAAATCTGGCGCGCGCTTACCGAAGGCGCTCTCATTAAAGAGTGGCTGATGGAGAACGACTTTCAGCCTGCCGTCGGCCATCGCTTTACCTTCCGCGCCAAACCCGTGGCCAAGTGGAACGGCATCATCGATTGTGAGGTACTGCTCTTCGAACCCAACCAAAAGCTTTCCTACACTTGGGGCTCCTTAGGCATGGGGACCGTCGTCGCCTGGACGCTGATCCCCACCAGCACCGGAACCATCCTGCGCATGGAGCAGTCCGGCTTCGGCCCCGATCAGGACGCCAACTACAAGGGCGCGAACTGGGGATGGCAGAAATTCATCGGCAACCTGGAACGAGTTGTCGCCGATCTGGAAAACCAATGACCTGCAATGAGCTGCAATAACGACGAAACACCAACACTAACAATGACGGAGAAATGCAATGAAAATAAAATGGACCACCGTATACGTGAACGATCAGGAAAAAGCGCTTCAGTTCTACACCAACGTCCTCGGCTTCCAGAAGAAGGCCGATTTCTCACAGGGCCCTTATCGATGGCTGACTGTGGTCGCACCGGAGGATCCCGATGGAGTCGAGTTGATACTGGAGTCCAACGCTAATCCGGCCGGAAAGGCCTTCCAGCAGGCTTTACACGGCCAGCAGATGCGGGCCGCCCAGTTCCTGGTGAACGATGTTCAAGCCGAACACGACCGTCTCGCTGCCAAGGGCGTGAAGTTCACCATGCCAGTCACCAAGGTGACCGGGTCGATTATCGCGGTGCTCGATGACTCTTGCGGCAATCTGATTCAGCTCATTCAGATGGCCTGGTAGATGTATCGTAGCGCCACTATCCGGCGCTAGTCCGAAGCTGGTCCGAAGCTAGTCTTGCACAAGTCCGGCGGGCCTCTTGGCCGCCGCGACCCGAGCGACGCCATTAAATACGCCCGGCCAAATCAGATAAAGGAGCACCACGAAGTACATCACTTCGTTGCCCTCGGCGAACGCCCACATTCCCGACGAGGCATTCTGCTGATCGATTATCTGAGCAACCGACATTCCCGTGGCAGCCGCTTGATGCTGGATCATCACGTCGCGCTTGAAAACCATGGCCCTCTCGCCAAGCATCCAGATGATCAAGAACACGCATGCCCAGTAGCCAACCCGCAAAGGTGTGTTCAGGTTGCGCAAAAACCGTTCATGCCGGTCCGTTTCCGCAGGAGCCCGATCGCGCAGCATCACCAGACCGGCAAACCCAAACGGCCCCAACGCCGCCAGAAACATCCACGACAACGATCGCTCCTTAGACCGAATCACCAGAAAGCACACCAGCAGCCACAAGACTCCAACAGTCGCCAGCATGGCCCAAAACGACAGATGCTGCGCCATGCTGAGCCAGTAAAAGTTATGCGCATAATTCGGATGCCCCGCCGCGCTCTCGGGATTGATCCGGCTAAACAGCCATCCCCCCAGTCGAAAGACCGCCGGAATCGACAACAGCAGCCCCAGCGCGACGACCGTCTGTTTCTTCATATGATTTTGCCTAACGTTTCATCCATATCGTGGCATGCATGCTGGGTCATAACCAGCAGAAGTTCTAAACCTTAGGTACGGAGGTCAGCAAGAGACATGGCCGACTTTCACCCCACAATTCACCCTGCTACCATCGCCATGGCAGCCCCTTAGCTGCCTTAAGCATCGGAGAGAACATGAAGCCGACCAGTCATCCAAATAGCGAGACCGCCGCAGCGAAGGTCGCCGCCGCCAACGTCGCCGCCGCCAACGTCGCCGCAGCCAAGGTCGCCGCCATAAAGATCACCGACAAGATTCAACAGTTGGCGGACTGGCGCGGAGCGACTCTTGCTCATGTCCGTCGCCTCATCCACGACGCCGACCCCGACGTCGTCGAGGAGTGGAAATGGGTAAAGCCATCCAACCCAGGTACTCCGGTCTGGTCGCATGACGGCGGCATCTGCACCGGCGAATCGCACAAGCAGGTCGTGAAGCTCACCTTTTTTCGCGGAGCCTTTGTCCCAGACCCGAAGAAGCTTTTCAATTCCAGCCTCGAAGGCAACCTGCGCCGAGCGATCGATTTCCGCGAAGGAGAGAAGATCAACGAAGCCGCCTTCAAGCAACTCATTCGCGCCGCAGTGGCCGCCAACCTGGCAGCACGCGTTCAATCAGCCGCCAAGAAACGCGCAGCCAAGAAGAAGAACTAAGCCCGGCTCGCTGCTAGGGGTAATAGTCTTTAGGTAAGAGTCTTTCGGCTCCGCCGATTCATCGAAAGAAATTATGAAAGCCATCCAGATCAAACAAACCGGCGGACCAGAAGTCATGGAGCTGGTGGACCTGCCGGTGCCCCAGCCCAAATCGAACGAAGCCGTGGTCAAGATCAAGGCCGCGGGCGTCAACTTTATTGACGTCTACAACCGCGAGGGCCGTTATAAGGCTCCGCTGCCGCTGGTGATTGGGCAGGAAGCCGCGGGCACAGTGATCGCAGTCGGATCCGATGTGCGCGAGTTCGCCGTCGGAGATCCGGTCGCCTACACGTCTGTGCTCGGCAGCTATGCGGAATATGCCGCCGTGCCGGCGGCCCGCCTGGTGAAGATTCCGGCTGGCGTGAGCGAGCGCGATGCGGCCGCCGTCATGTTGCAGGGAATCACCGCGGAGTATCTGACCTATTCCACGCATCCCCTGAAGCAGGGCGAAACCGCGCTGATTCACGCCGCCGCCGGCGGCGTCGGATTGCTCCTCGTGCAAATGGCGCACAACATCGGAGCGCGCGTGATCGCGACCGTGTCGACCGAAGAAAAAGCTGCTCTGGCGCGTGCGGCGGGGGCTGATGACGTCATCCTTTATACGCAGGTTGATTTCGAAACGGAAACGAAACGCCTCACCGGCGGCAAGGGCATCGACGTCGTCTACGACTCCGTCGGCAAGACTACGTTTGAAAAGGGACTCAACGTACTCCATCCGCGCGGCATGATGGTGCTGTTCGGCGGCTCGAGCGGAGCGGTAGCGCCGATTGATCCTCTATTGCTCACACAGAAGGGATCGCTCTTCCTGACGCGGCCTTCGTTGGGAAATTACATCGCCACCACCGACGAGTTGCGCGAGCGCGCCGGTGCCGTCTTCGCCATGATTCGCGACGGCAAACTCAAGTTGCGAATCGAACACATCTATCCCCTGGCCGAGGCGCAGCAGGCGCACCGCGAATTAGAAGGAAGAAAGACGACAGGGAAGTTATTGCTGATCCCGTGACGCTGATCCCGTAACCCGGTCTTTATTCTTTTCGCGCCCGCGAATAATTCTTCAAGTAAGCGGGCAGTTCCTGCTCGCAGCGTTCATCGCGAATCGGCGCGCCCACCGTCACATCCAGCGGAATCACTCCCGCCCAGGTCGGAAACGAATAATCCTCTTCGTCATCGACCGCAGGCCCGACTCGAACCTTCGCCGAAAATTCTGTGATGGCAAGACGCAAAACTGAGGTCGCCTTCAATTCTTTTTCATTGGGCTGACGCGAGTCATCCCAGCGCCCCGGAATGATGTGTTCACTCAGCGTCCGCAGCGCAGTTAGTTTCTCCGCCGGATCGTCTACCAGCGTTGCCACTCCTAAAATAACCACAGACCGATAATTCATCGAGTGATTGAACACGGAACGCGCCAGCACCAATCCATCCAACAACGTCACCGTGATGCACACCGGGACGCCCTGATCCAGATTGCGCAGCATCCGGCTGGCCGCCGAACCGTGGATGTAGAGCGTGTCGCCGTCGCGTCCGTAAGAAGTAGGGATGACGAACGGCTGCCCATCGGCAACGAACCCCACATGGCAAAGAAATGCCTCGTCAAGAATCTGGTTGACGGCTTCGCGATCATAAACAGCTCGCTGCGGTTCGCGCACCACGCGGGTGCGTGCGCTTGGACTGTGGCTATTGAAATTTGAAGTGGTCATTGCAACGGACTTCCTAGGCAGGCGCCAAGAATAAAGACTAAAGCTAGAAACTCAGACTAAAGACTGGGAGAATATTAGCAGGTAGCTCGTGTATCGTTACTCCGAAGACTGCGGAGCGCCGAACGGAGCATGTCCCCCGCCCGCCCAAACGATCAAGAAAGGATCCGTCATGACTTCGGGATTCGTAATATTGCTGGTGTTGGGTATCGGATTCGTCGCCGGACTGCGTACCATGACCGCTCCGGCGGTCGTGGCGTGGGCCGCGCATCTGGGGTGGATCCATCTTTCTGCAACCCCCCTGGCCTTCATCGGTTCCGTGTGGGCCGTCGGCTTCTTCACCCTCGGAGCTTTGGCCGAATATTTCATCGACCAACTTCCTTCGACGCCTCCGCGAACCGGAGCTCGCGGATTGATTCCTCGCGCCATAACCAGTTTCCTGAGCGGCGCATGTCTCGCCCTCGCCGGCGGTTTATCGCCGTGGCTGGGAGCAGTGATCGCCGTCGTCGGCGCAATGGCCGGTGCCTTCGGTGGTTACAAAGCACGCACTGGATTGGTTCGCAGCCTAAAGGTCCCGGACATTGTGATTGCCATCCCCGAAGATCTGATTGCCATTGGGCTGGGCCTCCTTATAGTTACGAGATTCTGAATATTCCGGCGCGCCCATGATCACTCCCGAGCAATACGACGCGATCATCATCGGCTCCGGACAAGCCGGGAATCCGCTCGCCATCGCGCTCGCCGGAGCCGGAATGCGCACCGCCATCATCGAGCGCGAACACGTCGGCGGCACCTGCGTCAACGAGGGTTGCACTCCCACAAAGACGATGATCGCCAGCGGTCGTGTCGCTTACCTGGCGCGACGGGGGTCGGACTACGGAGTCGACACCGGACCCATCCGCATCGATCTCGCAAAAGTGCGTGACCGCAAACGCAACATCGTGAATAAGTTTCGCGACGGCGGCCAGGCGCGCCTCGAAAAGACCACCAACCTCGAATTGGTTTTCGGCGAAGCACGATTTATGGGGCCGAAAATAATTGAAGTTCGACTCAAAACCGGCGAAACGCATCTACTCTCCGCCAAACTTATCTTCATCAATGCCGGCACTCGTACCGCGCATCCTAAACTCGACGGCCTCACCGACGTTCCGTTTCTCGACAACGTATCGCTTATGGAACTTGACGCCGTGCCCGAACATCTTCTGGTTCTCGGCGGCGGCTACATTGGTCTGGAGTTTGGACAACTCTTCCGCCGCTTCGGCAGCCGCGTCACCATTATTCAATCCGCCTGGCAATTGCTGGTGCGCGAGGATCCCGACGTTGCCGCCGAAGTCGCAGCGATACTCCGGCAGGACGGTATCGAGATTTTGCTAAGTGCCCGTGGAACTCGCGTGCGCAAGGCAGGTGCGACCATCCAGCTGGATGTCGAACACATGGGCGACATGACGACGCTGACTGCATCGCATCTGCTGGTCGCGACCGGACGAATGCCGAACTCCGACACCTTGAATCTAGAAGCAGCCGGAATCCAAACCAGCGATCACGGCTTCATCAAGGTCAATGACAAACTTGAAACGTCGGTCAGCGGAGTCTACGCCCTCGGCGACATCAAGGGTGGCCCCGCGTTCACGCACATTTCTTACGACGATTTTCGGATCATCCGCGCCAATCTTCTCGAGAATAAAAACGTATCGATTAAAGACCGCATGGTGCCGTATACGCTCTTCACCGACCCTCAACTGGGCCGTGTTGGCATGACCGAGACCGAAGCGCGCGCCGAAAAAAAGAACATCCGCGTCGCGCGCTTGCCCATGACCTCTGTGGCGCGTGCCCTCGAAATGGATGAATCGCGCGGCTTCATGAAAGTGATCGTCGATGGCGACACGGACCAGATATTAGGCGCAGCCATCCTCGGCATCGAAGGCGGAGAAATTATGTCCGCGATTCAGATCGCCATGATGGGCAAACTCCCCTACACCGCATTGCGCGACGGCATCTTTGCCCATCCCACGCTGATGGAAGCCCTGAATAATTTGTTCACCGCGATGGATACCGGCTTCGTGAAGTACGCGTCGTGAACGCGCCGACCGAACTGAACGATTGAACGCATCTGCTGAACTACAGCAGCCCGCCCGTCTCAATCGCCAGGGTATTCAGCGCCATCTCCAGTTTCGTGATGGCCTCGCCAAGTTCGGGATGAGTTCCAAGCTTCGCTTGCAGTTGCTTCAGAAGCTCATTCGCGCTGGCGACGTGCTCTGCGGCCCGGTTCGAATTTTGTGCGGGCTTCGGATCTGCTGGCGTAGGCATTTGAGTCGCTCCGTACTTTTCATTCTATACACGTTTGTCTTCACTCTTCATCCGCTAATAGAGCTTAAAGCTCACCTCAATCTGAATTCGTACGGGGACAGGCTTGCCATCTTTGAGCGCGGGCTCGAATTTCCAGGTCTCCACTGCTGCAACTGCCTTTTCATCCAAACCCAGGCCGAGGGGTTTCTGAATTTGCAGGTCCATTGGTTTCCCGGTGGAACTAACAACCAGGGCTATCAATAGGGAGCCCATGTATTTGGCTTCTCGCGCCTCTCGTGAGTAGTCCGGGTCGGGGCCGAACGTCACCCTTGGTGGCGTGATTTCGCCTGTCTTAACTACGTAGACGGTTTCCTTCGGCGCCGCTGTAGGCAGCGGCTTGCCTTCGCGCTTCGCGATAAAAGCTTGCCAAAAAGGTGGGACGATATCGAGCATCGATTCGCCGGCGGACAGAAAAACGGCGTCGACGGCCGCCATGGTTTCTTCCTCAGTCGCCTTGTCGCTCGGCAACTTGATCTCGATTTCGAGGGCTGCCTCTTCGAGAGCCTTCTTTTGCACGTCGCATTCCCCGGAGCAATCCTCGTATCGCATCATTTGATCGTGCGCTTTGTCCTGAGCGTCAAAAATCCACTGAATGCGCCGCCCTTTAACAATGATCGACGAGCCTTTGATCCGGATTTCCTTGACCCGGAATTGGCTGGCAATCGTCCACGGGCCGATGGGGGCGTTGCCGACAAGTGCACCGTCGGGCCGAAAGTTGAGATGCTGCCCGGTATAGAAGTGACGGAGCGTGAGAATGTTGTCGACGTAGAGAGACTTGAGATGGCTTTCCACTTCGTTGTCATCAGCTCGCACCCGGCGCGTGGCTAGAAAAAGCGTCGCAAGCGTCACGAGTACCAAAAGTGCGGAGCTGAACTGCGTGCGATGACGCTTTGTGCGACCTAAGCTTGGATTCACCGCCGCCGCCCTCGCTGCGCAGGTTTCGGTTCCTCTTCGAACACGGCAAACTGTATCTTCTTCTCGACCGGATCAATCCGGTCCACCAGCACCCGGATGCGATCTCCCAGGCCATAAGTTTTTCGCGAACGCTGGCCAATGATCTGCCGCGTGTCTTCATGAAAAGTGTAATGGTCGTCGCTCAAGGTATTCAGCGGGACGAGTCCTTCCACGAAAAGATCAGTCAGTTCCACAAAGAATCCAAATTTCGTCACGCTGATGATGAGGCCATCGAAGTCTTCTCCAATATGGCGCTCCATGAATTTCATTTTTTTCCATTCCATCAGCCCGCGCTCGGCCTCATCGGCACGACGTTCGGATTGGCTCGACTCATCCGCGATCGTATGCAGTTCTTCCACCGGAATGGGTCCGCCAAGAGGTGAAACCGTGCCCCGATCCGCGTCATGGTCGCGACGTTTCGACCACGGAGACGCCGGCGCTTTCTGCTCGCCTTTGGCCACGTGAGTATGAGGTTCTTCGCTTTTCTCCGCCTGCCGAGTCTTTAACGACGTTCCCACCGGCACCTCTCCATCCATCCTTTCCGGCGATTCCGCCAGCACGTCTTTCACGATCCGGTGCACAATCAAGTCGGGATAACGCCGAATCGGCGAAGTGAAGTGTGTATAGCTGGTCGCTGCCAATGCGAAGTGTCCGCGATTTTCTTCGGAGTAACGGGCTTGTTTCAGCGAGCGCAGCATCAGAAAACTGAGAATTCTCTCTTCCGGCTTGCCCGCGATTTTCTCCGTAAGTTTCTGATACATCCGTGGAGTGATGTGGACCTCTTTCGGCACTTCGATCTCGCGCACCCGCTTTCCCGTGCCGCGCGCGTCGCGGCGGTCGGCCTTTAATTGCACCCGCTGAATCGGCAAGCTACCCACTCCCAGCGAGTATCCAAAAGTGGCCGCGATCACTTCGAAATCATAAACACGCTTGGCATCGGGCTTTTCGTGGATGCGATACAGCGAAGCGACCCGCTTATTCTCCAGATAGTGCGCCACACACTCGTTCGCCGAGAGCATGAATTCTTCGATCAGCCGGTGAGCGATGTTGCGCTCCGATCGCGTGATGCTCTTCATCATTCCAAATTCGTCGAACTCGATCACCGCTTCCGGCAGATCGAAGTCGATCGATCCCCGCCGTTTCCGTTTGCGATTCAGAATCGTCGCCAGATCGCGCATGCGCTCAAAGTGCTCAACATGAACGCCGTATTCACGCCGCGCCGCCTCGTCCCCTTCAATCACCGCATTCACAGCCGTGTACGTCATGCGCGCCGCGCTGCGAATCACGCCCTCGTTTATTTCATAACCCGCAATTTCGCCCTGATGATCGATCTCCATCGTGCACGAAAGCACCAGTCGATCCACCTGCGGCCGCAGGCTGCAAATGTCAGTCGAGAGTTCGAGCGGCAACATCGGGACGGCGCGATCGGGAAAATAAACGCTCGTGCCGCGCAGGCGTGCCTCCTGATCAAGTGGCGAATTCGCGGTCACATATTGCGCCACGTCCGCAATGTGAACTTGCAACTCATAATTTCCGTTCGCCAGTTGCCGTACGTGAACCGCGTCGTCGAAATCGCGAGCGGTTTCTCCGTCAATGGTGACGATCGCGAGATCGCGATAGTCGCGGCGTCGCCGAAGTTCAGGCGCTGGAATGATGTTCTCGATCGACTGCGCTTCCTCGATCACCTCCGGCGGAAAGCGGTGCGGAATATGAAACTTGCGGATCATGATCTCGACATCCACGCCGAAATCGTTTTCTTCGCCGAGAATCTCAATCACGCGTCCACGCGGAAGTTGTGTCGCGCTCGGCCAGTCGGTGATTTCCACGTCGACCACCACGCCATCAAGATCGGTCCAATCGGTGTGAACCGCCGCTTGCCCGCCGATCACGCGGTCGCGCGAGCTAGGCAGCGCCTCCGCGACTGCCGACGCAGCCGCCTTAGGCAGCTCCATCCCCGGAGGAATAACAATCTCCTGCGTCACTTTTTCGTCGATCGGCTTTACGAAATTGTGGCGCTTTCCATAGTGAAAGATGCCGACCACGGTCGGGTGCGCACGCGACATTGAGCGAATGATGCGCCCTTCAGCGCGCCCATCGGTCCGCACATTGCTCACTTCCACCAGCACGCGATCTCCATGCATCGATGATCCCGTTGCGTGCGGAGGAATGAAAACATCGCCGCTCAGCCGCGCTTTCAAACTCGCATCGACCGAAGTAGCTTCCGGAATCACAAAGCCAAATCCATCGCGATGCATGGTCAGCCGCCCGACCAGAAGATTGCGTCCCTTGGCGGCTTGCGGAATCGCGTAGCGCTCGCCCTCCACATGCAGCAACTCGCCTTTGCTGACCAGGGCGTAGAGGCGGTCGGTAAGTTCGCGCCGGTTGGAGGCTTTCGCTCCGAGTTCGCGCAACAGCTGTTTGTGGCTCGCCGTCTGTTTGGGTTGGCGGGCAATGTGGCGCAGTATGGCGGAGTCGGTCAGCATCAGAGCAAGGTCAGAGCAGAGGTTAGAAAAAAGATCGTCGATCTCAGGTTTCAGGGTCCAAAATATTTTTCTGATACCTGATACCTGATACCTGATACCGTCGACCCGAGACCACGCAACTATTTCAAGTACTTTTCCTCAATTATGTTTCGATGATGCAACTCGTGCCCGGCAATGATGTAGGCCAGCGCACGCACCGTGACCTCATTTTTGTTAGCGACGCCACGGCGGGTCCAGGCTTCCTCGTCGAAATTGCGAAATAGCGAAATAGTCGCGCGGCGAACCGCGATGTAATCCTCGATCATGTCCGACAGCGGACGTTCCCCGAACGAACCGTTGCGAACGTAATCATCCTGCTCGAAGCCCTCCATCGGCGTCTGGTCGCCGCGCGCGATTCGCAGCGCACGATAGCTCATGATCCGTTCTGTGTCGTTCAGATGGCCGATCACTTCCTTCAAACTCCACTTGCCCGGCGCATAGCGGACATCGCCATCGGATTCCGGCCGTCCGCAGAGCAGCAGAAGTGTTTGGCGGCGCTGCTCGTCGAGCGCGCCCAGAATGTCGTTGCCCTCTACCAGCGAAATGTAGCGGTCGTAGTAGACAGCGTTTTCTCCCGGCTGCGGGCGAAGGTAGGCGGTTGCAGTGTTGCTGGCAATGTGGCTGGCGGTCGAAGTCGCTTCCGGCATAGTCAGACTTCCTTTAGTAGGCTTTTATTGGACGCGATAATAGTATCGCGATCAGCCATCGCGATGGAGCGTGGCGGTAGAAGAATTACCGCCAGCCGGGCAGACCTTACACCATCGGCTACTCCGATGCCTTCCCCCGAGCGTTGCCCGAACCATGCTCGACGTCGCCGCCGTGCGGGGGGAACCACGCCGGGAACTATGAAAATCAATAAGAAATGCTTGATTTCCACAGCGTTTCGAGTTTACTGAGGAGTACAATTCGATTTGGCATCTGAAGTGCGGCAATAGTTCAAAATCCATTAATAAATGAGGAAAGGATTTCGACAAAAATGTGGAAGCCCACGAACCAACCTGCGACACCTGGCCGGCCAAATGAGCCCGAGCGTCCGACCCAATCCACGACGCCGACGGCGCCTGTCATGAGCATGAATATGAACGAGCCAGCAGCGGTGCCCCGTCCGGTTACCACCACCACTTCGGACCAAGCCACGATTGGCAAGTCGCTGGTGATCAAAGGCGAAGTCACTGGATCCGAGTCCTTATATATTGATGGCCGGGTTGAGGGATCGATCAATCTCTCCGGCAATCGCGTCACCATCGGCCGCAACGGAGTCGTCGCCGCCAACATCAGCGCCCGCGAGATCGTCGTCCTCGGCAAAGTGCGCGGCAACCTCACCGCCAGCGACCGGGTCGATATCCGCAGCGATGGTTCTTTGACCGGCGACGTCGTCGCAGCACGCATCTCCATCGAAGATGGAGCCTTCTTCAAGGGCGGCATCGACATCCGCAAAGCAGGCTCGGCGGGAGCATCCACCTCGAAGCCCGAAGAAGTCACCAAAAGTGTCGCCAGCGCCGCCCCCGAACCAGCAATCGCAGCGCGCGCCTAAAACACAAACATCAACTTTTCGAAAAGATTGGCCAGGCGGGCACTCTCAGGAGTGCCCGTTCTTATTTCTCAGCTTTTTTAAGAAGTCCAGAAAGCCCACACCGAATCACGGCTCCTTGCCCGTCGCCATCGTCTCCGCCACTTGGCCTTCGGCTACATTCGGTAGACCAGCCGGTCTTTTCCTTCGCAGATCTCCCGGCAACTCCGACCGCAGCAGCCATAATCCCGCCGCAACCGCCGCCGCCCAAGTCAACGATCCCAGTGCCAGCGCAAGCAGATCGGCTCTCCGGCTGCCGTTCATCGCGATGCTCCGCATCACCTCATAACTCAATCCGCCGGAAACAACGCCGACCACCGCAGCTTTTAACAATTCTTTCCAATTCATTCCGCCCAGCGGCACCATGCCTCGAATATGCAGCAGCAACGCGATGGCCACGGCATTCGCGGCGATGCCCACATCGGAGGCGATGGCCAATCCCGTAACCGACAGCGTCCGAAAAAGCAATGAGTAGACCGGCAGCGAAGCCAGCGTGATCAACGTCGTCGCGATCATCGGAGTCAGCGTATTGCCGGATGCATAAAACGCTCGCGCGTACAGCGCCTGGCTCGACCACAACGCCAACGAAAGCGAAAACCAGAAAAAATAAACCGCGGTAGATTCGGAGTCCGCGAAGGTAAAACGCCCGCGCCGATAAACCAGATCGATCAGCGGCAGCGCAATCGCCATCATTAATCCGGAAAACAGCAGGGAAGCCGCCGTGATGCGATAGACCGACGCGTTCACCGTGGCGGCAAATTCCTCAAACTTTTTTTCTCCGAACAGCCGTGAGAAAAAAGGAAGCGATGCCTGCCCCACCGCCTGCCCGAGAATCGCAATCGGAACCGCGAACAGCCGTTTGGCATAATTCAACCGCGCAATGTCGCCCACTCCGCTCGACGCAAAGTAGCGGAGAATCCAATCGTCAGCCGTCACCAGCGAAACGCCCAACATCAGCGGGATCGACAGCCGCACCCACTCGCGAAACGCCGGATTCTTGATATCGAACGACACGCGATATCCAGTGCCGATCTGCGCTGCGCCAATAGCGTTGATCAGAAATGGTCCGGCAATGCTGCCCACCAGCGCACCCAACGCAAGCGACGAGATGCCCATCCGTCGTCCCGCAATCACTCCGCCGCCCATGATGCAGATGTTGTAGATCAGCGGCCCAAATGCCGGCAGCAAAAAGAGACGATGCGACAACAAAACCGCCGAAACGACTCCGCCCACATAAAAGAAAATTTGTGCCGGCAACAAAATGCGCGTCAGGTGCACACAGAGCTGCATCTGCTCGGGCGTGAAGCCGTGGAACATCCATCCCGCAAATTGCGGCGTGAAGATTTCCGCCAGAATCGTCCCGGCGATCAGCACAGTCGTCATCACCGTAACGATGATGGAAAAAGTCTTCTGGGCGTCCTGCTCGCGCTGCTCCGCCATGAAGCGCGTATAGATCGAGATGAATGTAATAGAAGCAGTACCGCCCGCCACAATATAGTTAAGCCAGTCGGGCAGCGTGAACGCCGCCACATAAGCGTCGGTCTGCTGCCCCGCGCCGAACGCATACGCAATATAAGCTTCGCGAATATATCCGATGACGCGTGAAAGCGTGATGGCGCCCATCAGCAACAGCGTCGCCGAAAGCGCGGTGTGCTGATGTGATGGACGAAGGAATCGGGAAAGACGCATCCTTCGCAGATTACCCCATCTCGCGACGTTGCACATTGCCTGTGTAGTGACGATGTGTGCTGAAGATGGTGTGCTGAAGATCGTGTGGTGAAGATGGAGTGGTGAAGGTTGTGTCGTGACGGGCCTCTGGCCCGTCCACACGAGGCAGAGCCGAGTCCGACATCTGCAATGCCACCCGGATGCCGTTGCTATAATCCGCCTGTGGCCGATCCCGCGCTCACCCAGCAACAACTTCGTACGCCCGTGTTGCGACGTTCGTTCCGCAAGCCTTATCCCGCAGCCGTTCGCGGCGAAGGCGTCTACGTCTGGGATGCCGATGGCAATCGCTACCTCGATTTCTCCGGATCGGCCGCGGTGAATTTCATCGGTCATGGCGTGCGCGAAATTGCCGACGCCATGGCCGAGCAGGCGCGGCAACTGGAGTTCGTCCACACCAGCCAGTTCACCACGCCGGTCGCCGAAGACTTTGCCGCTGAACTACTCGCTTTCGCCGGGGAAAATTTTGCCGGCGGCGCAGTCTACTTCACCTCCGGCGGCTCCGAGTCCATCGAGACCGCATTAAAACTAGCCCGCCAGTATCAAGTGGAAATCGGCGAAAAGAATCGCCACCAAGATTCTCAGCCGCCACCAGAGTTATCACGGATCAACCCTCGGCGCGCTAGCCGTGTCGGGCAACAAACGCCGGCGCGAGATTTATCTACCCATGGTGCGCGAGTTTGCGCACATCGGAATGCCGTATTGCTATCGCTGCGACTTCGATTGCACCGACAGTTGCTACAACTGCGGCCAACAATATGCCGCCGAGCTGGAGCGCGCCGTCCATGCCGCGAACGGCGAGGTCGCCGCTTTTGTGGTCGAACCCATGAGCGGCGCAACCTTGGGAGCCGTCGTTCCTCCTCCCGGATACCTGCAGGCCATCGCGAATATTTGCCGCCGCGAAGGCGTGCTCTTGATCGCCGATGAAGTGATGACCGGCATGGGCCGCACCGGCCGCAACTTCGCGGTCGAACATTGGAACGTTGCCCCCGACATTCTCGTCACCGCCAAAGGCTTGTCCTCCGGATACGCCCCGCTCGGCGCAGTCATCGTCACCAAAAAAGTTGTCGATGCCATCGCCAACGCTTCGGGAGCATTCCTCCACGGCTTCACCTACAACGCGCATCCCGTTTCCGCAGCCGCCGGACGCGCAGTGCTGCGCCGCGTCCAGTCGCACAAGTTAGTGCACGCCGCCGACTCCAGTCTGAACGGAACATCCGCTTCCGCATTGAAGACCGCGCTTGAAAGTCTGCGCGACCTCGATCCCGTCGGAGATGTGCGCGGTCTCGGCTTGCTGTGGGGCGTAGAGTTCGTCGCTGACAAGAAAACCAAAGCTCCGTTCGCGCCAGAAAAGAATATTGCCGGCCTCATCGGCCAAGCCTGTTCACGCCGCGGCCTCCTGGTCTACCCCATGCAAGGCTGCGTCGACGGAATCGCCGGCGATCATCTGCTGATAGCACCTCCGGCCGTGATTACAGCGCAAGAAATTGCATGGGCCGTGGATCAGTTAAAGGCCGCCGTGCTCGAGTCAAGTCGCTAAAACCACAGCCTCTGGAGGACTCAATGAATCGTCGAAGCTTCGTCACACGCGCCGGCACCTTGCTTGCATTAGGTAGCGCCGCCCCCGCTATACTGGCGGACACTATGCCTGAAAATTCTCGAATTCCACATACTTCCATTCATCGCATTGAAGCCGATGGCGTAACTGTTTTCTACCGCGAAGCTGGACCGGCCGACGCCCCCGTAGTTCTCCTGCTGCACGGTTTTCCAACATCGTCGTTTCAGTATCGCGAATTGATTCCGCGCCTCGCCGATCGCTACAGAGTTATCGCGCCCGATCTCCCCGGCTTCGGATTCACCGCTATTCCAGACGACCGGCACTACAAATATTCGTTCCAGGCGTTGGCCAACACGATGCTCGCCTTCACCGACGCGCTCCATCTCACGCATTACGCGATGTATGTTTTTGATTACGGCGCTCCCACCGGCTTTCGGATGGCTCTGGCCCGCCCCGAGCGGGTTACAGCCATCGTTTCGCAGAATGGCAATGCCTACGAAGAAGGCCTTGGAGATGCCTGGGCGCCCGTTCGCCGCTACTGGAGCGAGCCGTCAGCCGAAAATCGAGCGGCGTTGCGCCCCGCTTTCACTCTTGAGGGACTTCGCCATGAATATTCTGTCGGCATCCCTAATCCCGAAGTGATCGCGCCCGAAGGTTACACGCTTGACGCCGCGCTCATGGCCCGGCCCGGTAACGTCGACATTCAGTTGGATCTGTTCCTCGACTACGCCAACAACGTGAAGCTCTATCCGGCCTTTCAGCAGTATTTTCGAAAATCGAAGCCGCCGCTGCTCGCCATCTGGGGCAAGCGCGATCCATATTTCATTCCCGCGGGAGCGGAGGCCTTCCGCCGGGATATCCCGAACGCGACCGTCCAATTTCTCGACACCGGACACTTCGCCTTGGAGACGCACCTCGAGGATGTCGCGTCGGCGACGAGACAATTTCTCGCTAAGACCTTAAGTTGAGACCCCAGCCCCCGGCGCAAGCCGGGGATCCATCCACCTTCGTACACCACTCGAAAGAGGTCTTGTGCCCGCACTTACAATAGATCCAAGGGCAAACAAGGTTTGCCGGACTGCACCCGTTCCTCGACAACTGAACCAACCGCACACCGCGAATCGCGGAAAATAACCATGTAACTCCTTCAGAATGAATTATGTACGGAATTGTCCCTTTAGAATCAATTATGTAGCTGTATCCCTCTGATTCTAAAGGTACAGAAAAAGGGGGGGGTGGGGGGGTAGCACTGCCGACTTGCTCAGTCAGGCTTCCCGATATGTGAGCTAACCGCCTTTGTGCCGGTGGATTCTCGCTTGCATCCCATAGCAAACAAGAGGCTTCCCGCTTGATCTCCGTTTTACCTCCGCTGCATTGCCATTCCGCAGCCCGCCCCGCATAGTCCCACCAGTGGCGGAGGAATTTGTGGCTACTTCCCTGGCAGACTTCGCGGAGCAGATGAATCCCAAAACTTTAGCCGAGGCGCGCCGCGCCGATTTCAAACAGGCCATCCGCGTCCACGGAAGTTTCCTCGCCGCCGCTGAAAAACGCGCCCTCATTTGGATGGCCGAGCGCATGCCACGCTGGGTCAATTCCGATCACCTCACCCTCATCGGATTCTCCGCCCAGATCGCCACCGGCGTCTGCTACGCTCTCGCCGCCTGGAATCCCCGCTGGTTGCTCGCCGCCATCGCGTGCATCGCCATCAACTGGTTCGGCGACAGCCTCGACGGAACCCTCGCCCGCGTCCGCCAGCAGCAGCGCCCGCGTTACGGTTTCTACGTCGATCACATCATCGACTCCATCGGCTCGGTAGCGATGATGGGAGGCCTCGCGCTTTCCGGATTCATGCATCCCGTCATCGCCATCGGTTTGCTGATTGCCTTTCTTCTGCTTTCCATCCAGTCGTATCTCGCCACATATACGCTAGGCGAATTTCATCTTTCCTTCTGGCATTTCGGGCCGACCGAATTGCGCGTCCTCTTGATCGCCGGCAACCTCGCAACCTTGCGCTGGCCGTGGGTTCTTCACGCGCACTATCGCCTCTTCGACGTCGGCGGCGCCATCGGCCTCGTCCTCATGCTGCTGATGTTCGTCGTCGTCTGCGTGAAAAATACCCTCCGCCTTTATCGCGAAGAGAGAATTGTGTGAGCAGGTCAGGTCGCGAGCCTAAGAAAAATCAAACCCTTCTTCGCTGGATAAAATTCAACGCCGTCGGCGGAATCGGAATCGCGGTTCAACTAGCGGCACTGGCCGTCTTCCGTTCCTGGCTGAAAGTGGAATATCTCTGGGCAACCGCGCTCGCCGTGGAGGTCGCAGTCATCCACAATTTCTTCTGGCACGAGCGCTTCACCTGGGCCGATCGTCCCGCCGCGCGCCCCATCAACTCGCTTGTCCGGCTAACCAAATTCAACGCCACCAACGGAGCCGCCTCAATCGCGGGAAATCTATTACTGATGCGTCTGCTGGTCGGCGCACTGCATTTCAACTACATCGCTTCAAATCTGTCCGCAATTGTTATGTGTTCGCTGCTGAATTTTGTCCTCGGCGATCGCTTCGTCTTTGGAGCAGAAAAACTCCCTACATGATTGTCATCCCCACCCCCAAACCCTTGTCATCCCGTCTCCTCCGTACCTTCGAGGACACGTACTTTGGGGGTTACGCCGCGCTCCAACCCAAGCTATACTAATGACAGCAACCATGCGCTCGAACGGATACATTTCGCTTCTCCCGGCTTGCTGGATCGAAGGACGCGCCTGTCCTCGCCGGTATCTTTCCGTTCTGCCGTCCAATGTGCGCGCCAACCTCTTCGGCAGCGACTAATCGATCCTCTCTTGCATTTGCTTTTCGCTGGCAGCATCTATTACTAGCTCCTGGCCAAAGCAGAATCTCCGCCGACGCTGCGCGCAGCCAAAGCCTTACACCTACAACCTGACCTGAACCTGGAGACTTCCATGACCACGAAAACCGCGACCATCGACCCCAAGCTCATCGGCCCCAAGCTCATCACCGCGCTTCCCGGGCCCAACGCCAAGCGCGTTCTTGCGGGCGATGAAAAATATATCTCGCCCTCCTACACGCGTTCCTATCCGCTCGTGGCCAAGCGCGGACGCGGCATTGTCGTCGAAGATGTCGATGGCAACGAGTTCTTCGATTTCTCCGCCGGCATCGCCGTGACCTCCACCGGACATTGCCATCCCGACGTCGTCGCCGCCATTCAGAAGCAGGCCGGCGAACTGATCCACATGTCGGGTACCGATTTTTATTACGAGTCGCTCGTGACCCTCGCCGAGCGCCTGTCGACGATCGCGCCCATGCAGGGCCCACACAAAATTTATTACGGAAACTCCGGAGCCGAAGCCGTCGAATGCGCCTTGAAACTCGCGCGCTATCACACCAAGCGACAGCAGGTCATCGCCTTTTTCGGCGCGTTCCACGGACGCACCATGGGTGCGCTCTCGCTCACCGGCTCCAAGCCGCAGCAGAAGCGCCGTTTCTCGCCGCTCGTGCCCGGAGTCACCCACATTCGCTACCCCGATGTCTATCGCGGTTGTGAAGGCGGTCCGCAGGATGCCGAGAAATTTGCGCTCGGCTGCGCCCGCTTCATCGAAGACAAATTGTTCAAAACGATTCTCGCCCCCGAAGAAGTCGCCGCCATTTTTGTTGAACCAATTCAAGGCGAAGGCGGATACGTCGTCGCGCCCACCATCTTCATGAAAGAGCTGCGCCGCATCTGCGACAAGCACGGCATCCTGCTCGTCGTCGACGAAGTGCAAAGCGGCATCGGCCGCACCGGCAAGTGGTTTGCCGTCGAACACACCGGCGTGCAGCCCGACATCGTTTGCATGGCGAAGGGAATTGCATCAGGCATGCCGCTCGGCGTCACCATGAGCAAGGCCGACATCATGGATTGGATCCCCGGTTCGCACGCCTCTACTTTTGGCGGCAACCCGGTCTGCATCGCGGCTGCCCTGGCCACACTCGACGTCATCGAAAAAGAAGAGCTTGATGCAGAATTCGCAGGAAGTCGGCGACCACATGATGAAGCGCATGGCCGACTGGCCCACGAAGCACAAGATTGTCGGCGACGTCCGCGGACGCGGCCTCATGATCGGCGTCGAGATCGTGAAAGACCAGAAGACGCGCGAGTACGGTGCCAAGGAGCGCGACCGCATCGTCGAACTTGCCTTCGACCGCGGAGTCCTATTTCTCGGCTGCGGTCCCAGCACGGTTCGTATCGCCCCGGCATTAGTCGTGACCAAGGACGAAGCGGATGTTGCCATGGACGTGCTCGAAGAATCGATCGCAATCGTAGCTGCCGAAAAATAGCGGCCAGCACGCGAAAAGTGATCGACAGAAGATAGACGACAGACGATAGAAGACAGACGAAATCCCGCAATCTTGCGAGAAAGGATCGAACCATGGGCGACACCACGCTGCGCGAACTCGTGTACGGTAAAGGCGCCCACGTCGATCCCGTCGCCTGCGTCGAAGACATTTCAGCCGAGCTCGCCGCCCGCACCGTATCCGGCTACCCGCACTCCATCTGGCAGATCGTGGAGCACATGAATTACTGGATGCACTACGATCTTGGGAAAATCGCGGGAGAGAATCGTCAGTATCCCAACAAGGCGATCGAAAGCTGGCCGCCGCATCCAACTCCAGAAGCCAACGGACGCGCCGCCGATGCCGCCTGGCAAGTTACAACCCGTCGCTTCAGCGATCTCTTGGCCAGACTGGCGCACCTGGCCGACGCCGACTCCGACGCATTGTCGCAAGTCGTGCACAACGTGGGCTCACCGAAAGCGCCGCGTGATTCCACCGTGCATGCCATGCTCTGGCAAATCGCGATGCACAACAGTTATCACGCCGGCCAAATTGCCCTGTTGCGGCGCCAGGCCGGCGCCTGGCCTCCTGAACGAGGCGGCGATACCTGGTGAGTCTTACCTGTGAAACGAAATCGTTAATTCGTAACCACACATCGTAAGTCGCACTCCTGTACCGCCGGCCCCAACGCCGCCGCTCTGCCTCGGCAGAAACTCATCAACCGAATCACTTACTGAAGGGAGGCCACCATGCCCCGCTTTACATCTCGCACTCTTGTCGCTGTCGCATTCGCCCTTGTCGCCTGGGCCTCGGCCTTCGCCGGTATTCGCGCCGGCTTGCGCGCCTACTCGCCTGCGAATCTCGCCATCCTGCGCTTCTTGGTTGCATCACTCGTGCTCGGCGTTTATGCCGGAGTCGCGCACTTTCGTCGGCCAGAATTACGCGATCTGCCCGGACTGGCTCTCACGGGCGCTGTAGGAATCACTTTTTATAACTTCGCGCTTAACTATGGCGAAACCCGCGTGACCGCGGGAGCCGCGAGTTTGCTGATTGCGTCCACCCCGATCTGGACCGCCTTAGCCGCGCGCTTTTTCCTCCACGAAAAACTAACCGCCGCAGGATGGTTCGGTGTCTTCGTGAGCTTCGCCGGAATCGCACTCATCGCCAGCGGAGAGGGCGAAGGCATCCGCCTGTCGCCGCAAGCTCTCATCGTCCTAGCCGCCGCCGTCACGTCCGCGATATATCTGATCCTGCAGAAGCACTATCTCGCGAGATACAGCGCGCTCGAATTTACCGCCTACTCAATCTGGTTCGGGACGGCGCTCATGCTCCCCTTCGGCCACGGCCTGCTGCACACCATCCGCACCGCGCCGCCCGCCGTAACATTGGCCGTCATCTATCTAGGCATTTTTCCCGGAGCCCTCGCCTACGTAGCCTGGGCCTACGTAATGTCGCATGGAGCCGCCGGACGCACCGCCACTCTACTCTACGTAATTCCGATCGTGGCCATCGGCATTGCCTGGGTCTGGCTAGGCGAAGTCCCCAAACTCATCTCGCTAACCGGAGGCGCCGTCGCCCTTTGCGGAGTAGTGGTAGTGAACACCCTCGGCAAAACAAGATTAGACAAACGCAAGCCAGTCGAGTCGGTAGCCGTGTTCATGACAGAAGTTGTATAACGCGCCCAGTGGAGCACTCGCCCGCCCATACACCACACCCTGTCATCCCGAGCGCCGTCCCGAGCGAATGCGAGGGCAAGTCGAGGGACCTTGCGTCTTGCCGATTTGTCACAGCGTCTAAGTCACCACCAGCACCGCGCGGCCGATCTGCGTAAGCGTCGGAGTACGCCCTACGAATATCGCTTCGACATCCGCCCCAATGTCGCGAGCCAACGTGCACTCCCCGCTAACCGACCACTCATGGAGCACCCATCCGCCCATACACCAACCCTGTCATCCCGAGCGCCGTCCCGAGCGAATGCGAGGGCAAGTCGAGGGACCTTGCGTCTTGCCGATTTGTCACAGCGTCTAAGTCACCACCAGCACCGCGCGGCCGATCTGCGTAAGCGCCGGAGTACGCCCAACGAATATCGCTTCGACATCCGCCCCAATGTCGCGAGCCAACGTGCACTCCCCGCTAACCGACCACTCATGGAGCACCCACCCGCCCATACACGCACCCTGTCATCCCGAGCGCCGTCCCGAGCGAACGCGAGGGCAAGTCGAGGGACCTTGTGTCTTCCCGATGGTCACAGCCTAACTTGCGCACCCGAAAACTGACCACTTAGCCAGTGATCGTCATCACATAACCCCCGGCATCTTCGGCCTAAGCTGAACGTGGAGCCGCCATGTTCGCCGGACGCCTCACCCAAGCCACCCTGCGCGCCTTAGATTGGCTCGCAGAAAAAACGCTCGCTCCCGAAGATGTCCCGCTGCATCAGCTCACCGGGCGCCGCGGCGAAGAGGATGCCTATTTCTATCTTCGCCGCCGTGGCTACACCATCATCGCGCGCAATTTTCGTTCGCCCCATCATCGCGGAGAACTCGATCTCGTCGCATGGGATCGCGATATTATCTGCATCATCGAAGTGAAAACAAGAACCACGCGCGGCATGCAGTCCGCCGATGCTGCCGTCGATCGCGAAAAGCAGAAAGAGTTATCCCTCGTCGCTCGCGACTTCCTGCGCCAGATGCCCCCTTCGTGCCAGTGGCGTTTCGACGTACTCGCCGTATACTATGACCGCAAAGATGGTCGGCCTTCATTCGAGCTATTTCAGAACGCATTTTCTATCTCGTACAATCGTGATCGGAAGAAACAAGGGTTTGCGAACTCATATTGAAAGGACTTAGTACGTGCCTGAATTAAGAAAAGACCCCATCGTGGGCCGGTGGGTAATTATTTCCACGGATCGCGCCAAACGGCCGACCGATTTTCTACGCGAAGCCGTCAAAATCAAGGGGGGATTCTGTCCCTTCTGTTATGGCAACGAGAGCAAGACCCCGCCGGAGATTCTGGCGTATCGTCCCAGCATCAACGGCAGCACACCGCAGAAAGATGGGCCGGGCTGGACCATCCGTGTCGTTCCCAATAAATTTCCCGCGCTCGGCATTGAAGGCAATCTGAACAAGCAAGCCGAAGGCATGTTCGACAAGATGAACGGCATCGGCGCTCACGAAGTGGTCATCGAAACTCCGGAACACGCCGCGACTCTGGCCTCGCTTCCTCCGAAAAGAATTGAAGACGTGTTGTGGGCCTTCCGCGACCGTATTCTCGATCTGAAAAAAGATCGCCGCTTCAAATATGTTCTGCTCTTCAAAAATCACGGAGAAGCCGCCGGCGCTTCCCTCGAGCATTCTCATTCGCAATTAATCGCATTACCGATTCTCCCCATCTACGTCAGTGAAGAATTGCAGGGAGCCAAGCAGTATTACATCTACAAAGAGCGGTGCGTTTTTTGCGACATCATCCGGCAAGAAACTGATGCCGGCATTCGCGTGGTAGCGGAGAATGAAGATTTTCTCACGGTCGCCCCGTATGCGCCGCGTTTTCCGTTCGAATCTTGGATACTGCCCAAGCGCCATGAATCGGCGTTCGAAAATTCGTCGTCGCACATGTTTGAGAATCTGGCGAAGGCGCTCAAGCTTCTGCTGATGAAGGCCGATCGAGTGCTCGACAATCCGCCGTATAACCTGGTCGTCCACACTTCGCCGGTTCAGGATCCGACCAACGAGTACTATCACTGGCACATCGAATTCATGCCGAAGCTGACCAAGACCGCTGGATTCGAATGGGGAACGGGTTTCTACATCAATCCAACGCCGCCCGAAGAGGCCGCGAAATTTCTGCGCGAGGCAAGCGTCGAAGATACGGCCCCCAGCACGGTGGGCATTCGCTGAATCTGAGTCGTCACGCGCTGTCGTATTCCCCGATGCTTATGCGATCGATCCTAACCATCTTCCTGCTGGCTGCGATGAGCCACGCCCAAACTCCGCCAGCCCCGCTCATCGCCAACGTTTCCGGGCGCAAGACGACGAGTCTTAACGGAACATGGCATATCATTGTCGATCCGCTCGAGACCGGCCTTCGCGAAAAGTATTACCTCAATCGCAAGCCGAAAGATAAAACCGAACTCGTCGAATACGACTTCGACAAGTCCGAGACCCTGAACGTCCCCGGCGACTGGAACACGCAAAAAGAAAAGTTGCTGCTATATGAAGGACCAGTTTGGTATGAGAAGACGTTTTCCTATACGAAACACGAGCACACGCGTGTCTTTGCCTACTTTGCCGCCGTAAATTATCGCGCTCGCGTCTATCTGAATGGCGAAGCCTTGGGAGAACACGAAGGCGGATACACTCCATTCAATTTCGAAGTGACCAATCTGCTGCGCAACGGCGACAACTTCTTAGTCGTCGAAGCCAACAATCGCCGCCGCGAAGATGCCGTGCCCGCTCTGCAAACGGACTGGTGGAATTACGGCGGCATCACGCGCGACGTGATGCTGATCGAAACGCCGCAAACCTTTATCCGCGATTACTGGATTCAGTTGGCCAAGGGATCGCAGGATCAGGTCGAGGGCTGGGTTCAGCTGGATGGCTATAGTTCAAGCCAGTCGGGTGGTCCGGTAAAAATCGAAATCCCCGACGCAGGAATCAAGACTTCCGCATCAGTCGACGCCAACGGTCGCGCAGAATTTCGTTTCCCCGCCAAGCTGCAGTTATGGTCGCCGGCGAATCCTAAGCTGTACGATGTGCAAATCTCCACCGCGCGGCGATTTAATTCATGACACGATCGGCTTTCGCACCATCGAGACGCGCGGTTCGAAGATTCTGCTCAACGGAGAGCCCATCTTCCTCCGCGGCATCTCCTCGCATGAGGAGGCACCGGTTCGCGGCGGCCGCGCCTACACCGAAGACGACGCCAAGATCCTCCTCGGATGGGCCAAAGAACTCGATTGCAATTTCGTTCGCCTCGCGCATTATCCTCACAGCGAAAACGAAGTTCGCCTCGCCGATCGCATGGGCCTGCTCGTCTGGTCCGAGATTCCCGTCTATTGGGATACCGATTGGAGAAATCCGGCGACGCTCGCCGCTGCCGAGTCGCAACTGAAAGAGATGATTGCCCGCGATCACAATCGCGCGTCAACAATTTTGTGGTCGCTCTCGAACGAAACTCCAGTCAAGCCCGAACGCCTGGCGTTTCTGCAGAAGCTCGCGCAAGACGCGCGCCATCTCGATTCCACGCGCCTGATTACCTCCGCCATGAATAGCACGGAGAACGCTTCAACCGATCGGGATCATCACATTTTCAACGATCCGCTGGGTGAGTACTTGGATGTGCTCGGGCTCAACGAATATTACGGATGGTATGTCGGCCGTCTCGAAGACATCGCTCGGCAGAGTTGGACCAGCGCCTACGATAAGCCGCTGATCGTCAGCGAATTCGGGGCCGGCGCTCCGTTCGGCCGCCACGGCCATGCCGCCGAGCGCTGGACCGAGGAGTACCAGTCAAAATTGTTTACCGATCAGCTAAGTATGATCCAGAACACCCCTCAGCTAGCGGGACTTTCACCATGGGTACTGATGGATTTCAGATCGCCGCGAAGGCCGTTGCCGGGAATTCAAGATTATTTCAATCGAAAAGGACTGCTCTCGAATAAAGGCGAGCGCAAACAAGCATTTTTTGTCTTGCAGAAATTCTATCGGGAGATAGAAGCACGCCGCCCGCAATAGTTAGCTCGCGGAGCGGACACTCTTGTCCGCTTGCCAGCAACGGATCAGCCCTGCGTGCGATCCAAAACCTCAGCGTGCCAAGCCATCTGGATCGCCTCCAGCTTAGACTCATTCGACTTAGAGGGATCGTCCTTGAAACCCGGCAGCGCAATCACATACTTGTGCAAGTCAGTAAAACGAACCGCGAGCGGGTCAACCCGAGGATGCTCTTCAGAAAGCAAAATCCCGATATCGTCCGCATCGCTCCAAGTAAGTTCTTTACCCATAAAATCCGCACTCCTAAATAATGGTCTACCCTAGCCATCTTCCCGCCCCGGTTTACCTGAGGGCTGACGGCTGACGGCTGATGCCTATCCGTGTTCTTCCGAAACGTAATTCCGATTCCAGGCCGGAATCTCCACCACAACTTTACCCGGCTTCTTAATCACCGTCTGGCATCCGAGGCGCGAGTTTAACTGAAGATCGGCAGCCATGTCGAGCTTATCGGCTTCGTCATCTTCCATTTCGGAGATCAAGTCCGCGCCCTCTTTCACCCACACGTGACAAGTCGTGCAGGCGCAGTTGCCCCCGCAGGCATGATCGAGATGAATCCCAAAATTCAAGGCAACATCCAGCAAAGATTCTTCTTTGCCATGATCCTTATACGGCAGCTTGCCGTGCTCGAAAGTTACCGTCTTACCCTCAGGCAAGAACGTCACCTCAACTGTATTTTCACCGGGAGCATCCACAACCGTGGTCCCGGCGCTGTGCGCTTTTTCGTCAGACATAGAATCCCCTATTTGAAATCTGCCTTCGCCATCGGATGGCCGGACTGCTGTGGCCCTTCTTCGAAATCGGTTTCATCCATCGCTTTTCCCTTGAGCGCAGCAGAGACAGCCGTGTCCATCATCAACTCCGCCAAACGCATCGTCGCTTCATTCAACGCGTCAATACCGCTTCGGATGGCATGATAATCTTCGCCGTCCTTCACCGCGACCAGAGCCTGCTCCAAGTCTTCGGCCTTTCGCCGCTCCTCGTTCCCGAGTTCACGCCAGGCGTGATCATTCTTTGCCTTGGCCAGCGCCGCCAGAATGGTCTCAGCCTCGCGCCGCGCTTCAATCACCTGCCGCTGCCGGAAATCTTCTTCCGCAAAGTCATACGACTCGAGCAACATGTTTTCAACTTGCTCGTCAGTCAGGCCGTAAGTCGGCTGGACGTCGATCTCCGCTTCTTTGCCGCTGCGCTGTTCGCGCGCCGATACGCGCAGGATCCCGTTGGCATCGATCAGAAATTTCACTTCGATGCGCGGCATTCCAGCGGTCATCGGAGGAATACCCTTCAGATCGAATCGCGCCAGCGATCGGCAATCGCGCGCCAGTTCGCGTTCTCCCTGCAGAACGTGGATCGCGACGTTGGTCTGCCCGTCAACCTGCGTCGTATAGTGCTGTGTCGCGGACGCGGGCACGGTCGAATTGCGCAGAATAATTTTGTCGGTCACGCCACCCGCCACTTCGATTCCCAGCGACAGCGGAGTCACGTCGAGCAGCAACATGTCCTGCGTGATTTCAGAACCACCGCCAAGAATATGCGCCTGCACAGCCGCGCCCAACGCCACAACTTCATCTGGATTTATATCCGTATGCGGCTCGCGCTTAAACAGATCCTGCACCAGCTGCCGTACCTTCGGGATGCGCGTCGAGCCGCCGACCAGAACTACATCATCAATCTGTTCCGGCTTCAGACCAGCGTCTTTGAGTGCCTGTTTACAAGGACCAGCCGTGCGATCGATGATCGGCTGGATCATCTGCTCGAAAACTTCGCGCGAAATCTCGCGCTGATATTTCTTGCCACCGGGCAAATCAACTTCGAGTGTCGCCGAAGGCTGCGATGACAGCGCGATCTTGGCCTCGATAACAGCTTTACGAATGCGAGCCACGGTTTCGCCGCTTCGACGTACGTCGAGACCAAGATCGCCGCGAATATCATCGAGCGCAATCGCAATCAGCAGATTATCGATGTCGTCGCCGCCCAGATGGGTGTCGCCGTTGGTCGCGATCACTTCGAAAATTCCATCGTGCAATTTCAGAATCGAAATGTCGAAAGTGCCGCCGCCCAGGTCGTAAACAACCACCGTGCCGTTCTTCTTCTTGTCCAGACCATACGCGAGCGAAGCCGCCGTCGGTTCGTTCACCAGTCGCAGAACATTCAATCCGGCAATGCGGCCCGCGTCTTTTGTGGCTTGCCGCTGCGCGTCGTTGAAATATGCGGGGACGGTGATGACCGCCTGCGTCACCGGCGCTCCAAAAAAACGCTCGGCATTGCGTTTCAGTTGGCGCAGAATCAGCGCCGAAATCTCCGGCGGAGTGTAACTACGCTCGCCAATCTTTATACGAAGAACTTCTCCCGGCTGAATATCGTCGGCGAGTTGAAAAGGGAACAGCTTCAACTCTTCCTGAATGTCTTCAACGCCGCGACCCATCAGCCGTTTGATCGAGTAGACGGCGCGCTCCGGAGTTTCAATCAGATACCGCCGCGCCGCATTGCCCACAATCATCTGGTTCTTCTCGTCGAGCGCCACCACCGACGGGACAAGGTTCAGCCCGTCTTCTCCAGGGATGACAACCGGAGACTCCCCCTGCATGTAAGCCACGAGCGAGTTCGTGGTCCCGAGATCGATGCCGACAATGTAGTCAGTTGCCATGTTAGAAATTGCAGAGGTCAGAGGTCAGATTGCAGAAGTTAAAACGGAAACCCGAGTTTCGCGGTTTTAACCTCTGCAATCTAACCTCTGACCTCTGACCTAGTCTTCCATTGCCTCGTTCACGTCGCGTACCAGATTGCGAATGTAATTTCGACGGTTCAGCACATCGACCATTCGATTGAGAATCTTTTTGCCGTCCTCGTTCGATCCGCTGTCCGCCGCTTGATCCCACTCGTTCCATACCGCTTTCAGTTCCTGCAAGAGCGCGTCGTGCTTTTCTTCCAGCGAGACTTTTGCCGCGCCGATTTCTTCCAGCAGCGCAGGATCGTCTTCGCCCATCTTTTTCTGCAGGCGTAATTCTTCGAGCTGCATGTTGAGTTCGAAAACTTCTTCCAGAAGATCGGGAGGAACGATTTGCTTTTTCACTGATCCGGCGGCGCGCGCCTTTTCCGTGGCTTGCTTCGATTGCTCTTCCAGTTCAATGCCTTCGAGCTGCAACAAATATTCCGTCCGCCGTATCGGATCTTTCAGCGTCCGGTAAGCGTCATTCAACTTCGAACTTTGCTCCAGACTCCACCCGCGTTCCCGTTCATCCGCTTGCCCAAACAGGTCCGGATGAAGTCGCCGGCTCAGCGCATAAAATTCTTTTTCCAGCTTGGCGGTATCCAGGTTGAGTTTGCGCGGAAATCCAAAAAACGCAAAATAGTCGACCGCTACCGGAGCCTGCACCTTGCCGCATGAGTTGCAAAAGTGGGCAGCCCGGTCTCTATCGAGCGTCGCGTTACAAGCCCAGCACTCCCGTGTGGTGACGGGGCGCAGCCCCGTTTCCACACGATCCGCCGATTTGGCTTCCACCGTTGCCATAGAAAATGAAAGGCGAGCGCACGGCTCGCCCTTTGTCTCATCACTGGTTGTGTGGTGACGGGCCTATAGCCCGTCAGGACGGAGCGGAGCCCCGTCACCACACCATCTCCCTTTAGGAGAACGAACTGCCGCAACCGCAGGACTTGGTCGAGTTCGGATTCTTGAACACGAACCCTTGCTGCATCAGGGTTTCGTTGTAGTCCAGAATCATGCCGTGCAGATAGATGAACGATTTCGGGTCCACAAAAACCCGGACATCCTCAAACTGAAACACTCGGTCACGCTCCCGCGGTTGCGTATCAAACCGAATGTTATAACTCAGCCCCGAGCACCCGCCGCCCTGCACGCCGAGACGAAGGCCGCCCTGCTCCGGCGAAACATTTTCCTTCGCCATGGCCGAACGAATACGCTTCAGCGCGTTGTCCGTCACCTGGATGCCCTTGGCCGGAGCCTTGGGCGCAGCAGGCGGTTCCACCATTTTGAGTGTGTCTTCCATGACGAATTTCGAAGCCGCAGGGTCTACCGTGCCGTCGCTACTTCGGACGGAGCCGTCTTCACCGCTTCCTGCTTCTTCTTCCAGTCGCCAATCGCGGCGCGGATCGCGTCTTCCGCCAGCACCGAGCAGTGAATCTTCACCGGAGGCAACGCCAGCTCTTTCACGATCTCAGTGTTCTTGATCGCGAGAGCTTCGTCGATGGTCTTGCCCTTGACCCACTCGGTCGCCAGCGACGACGACGCAATCGCCGATCCGCAGCCGAAGGTCTTGAACTTGGCATCTTCGATCACGTTGGTCTGCGGATTCACTTTGATCTGCAGCTTCATGACGTCGCCGCACTCAGGAGCGCCCACCAGGCCGGTGCCCACATCGGCATCCTTCTTGTCCATGGAGCCCACGTTGCGCGGATTGTTGTAGTGGTCAATTACTTTTTCGCTATATGACATTGCAGTCTCCTTCGAATCTCTTTTGCCAACATCGCTGGCAAATCTCAACTAAGGTTTAGTGCGCTTCTGCCGCCCATTTCACACTCTTCAAATCCACGCCCTCTTTCGCCATCTCATACAACGGAGAAAGTTCGCGCAGCCGCTCCACTGTCTCGACCACGCGGTCCGCCACGTAATCGATTTCGGCCTCAGTGTTAAAGCGTCCAATGCCGAAACGAATCGAGCTGTGCGCCAGATCATCGCCTGTGCCGAGAGCCTTCAATACATAGGATGGCTCCAGCGTCGCCGAGGTGCAGGCCGATCCGCTCGAAACCGCAATATCATTGATGCCCATCAGCAGCGACTCACCTTCCACGTAGGCAAAACTGATATTCAAATTGCCCGGCAGGTGATGTTCCATCGAACCATTCACATAGACTTCGTCCAGCCGGCTCATGATGCTGTTCTTCAACCGGTCGCGCATACCCGCCATCTTGATCGCTTCCTGCGGCATCTCTTCCTGCGCAATCGCGCAAGCTTTGCCCAGGCCCGCGATCCCCGGAACATTCAACGTTCCGGAACGCATGCCGCGCTCGTGCCCACCGCCATCGATCAGCGGCACCAACTGCACCCGCGGATTCTTGCGCCGCACATACAGCGCGCCCGCGCCCTTCGGCCCGTAGAGCTTGTGCCCGGTGATTGACGCGATATCGATGCTCATCTTATTTACATCGACCGGAACCTTGCCAATCGCCTGCACCGCGTCCGTATGGAAGATCACGCCACGCTCGCGGCACATCTTTCCAATCTCGGCGATCGGTTGGAGCACGCCGATCTCATTGTTCGCCGCCATGATCGTGACCAGAATCGTCTTGTCGTCCATCGCCCGCTTTAAATCATCGAGGTCGACCAGTCCATCTTTTTGCACCGGCAAATACGTCACCCGGAAGCCGAACTTCTCCAGGTGCTTGCAGGTGTCGAGCACCGCCTTGTGTTCGGTGACCGCCGTAATAATGTGGTTGCCCTTCTCGCGGTACATCTCTGCTACACCTTTAATCGCAAGGTTGTCGCTCTCGGTGGCGCCCGACGTAAAAATAATTTCCTTCGGAGTCGCGCCAATCAGCTTCGCAATGCGCTCGCGCGAAAGCTCCACCGCTTCTTCCGCCGCCCATCCAAAGGGATGATTACGGCTGGCCGAGTTGCCGAACTTCTCCATGAAGTAAGGCAGCATTTCTTCCAACACGCGCGGATCCATCGGCGTGGTCGCGTGATTGTCCATGTAAATGGGCAGCTTGATCCCGTCGGGATTCGCGTGCTGTCCGTTGCTCTGACTGCTGGGGGTCGCCGTCTTTACGGTGCTCATCGTTACTTTCTCCTCAAACTTTGCCAATCGAACTACGAAATCGTCACCAGCTCCGCCGTCTTTTTTGTCTCGTGCGAGTCACCCTTCTCACCCGCATGAATCACTTCCGGCTCTTCTCTCATCTGCGAAATTTTGATGTTCTTCAGAACCTGCTCGATGCTTTCATTCACCTTGCGCAGCGGCTCGCGGATCGTGCAGCGATCGCTCTGATCGCATTCCCCTCGCACCGTCACGCACGAAGTAATAAACAGCGGACCGTCGATCGCCTTGATCACCTCAAACGCCGAAATCATTTTCGGATCGCGCGTCAGCGTGTACCCACCGTTAATTCCATGCTGCGATCGAATCAGGCCCACTTTCGCCAGCCGTTGCAGAATCTTCGCCAGCGCTTCCTGCGGAATCCCGTACGCCTCGGCCACATCCTTGGCGCTGCAGGCTCCCTGATCCACGTGCTCCGCCAGATGCTTCATGGCCATGAGCCCGTAATCCGCCTTTTTTGTGAGTTTCAGCATGCGCCAATACCCGACCGATAAGGTCGTATTGAACTCCGACTGTTTCGGTCGTATTTCAATACTAACCGACCAGTCACCTCAGCGCAAGAGTAAGGGAAGCAAACTAAAAGTGGTGGTTCAGTTCATGAGGCTTATTGAGAGGCAGCTAATCAGTCGAAGAAAAACCCGCGATCGCGGTCGCTCCAGTGGCAGCACGGCTGCGATTTACCTGACGGCTGACGGCTGACGGCTGCCTTCAACCCGCCCAGCACCAGCCCGCAAATCTCATCCGCGAAACCTTCCTCAAGTCTGGCGTGCCGGATCAAAAACCGCATATAAATCGGGCCATAAAGTGAGTCCAGAACCAGGTCGAGATCGGTCGCAGCCGGAAGTTCCCCGCGATCAATGCCGCGCTGCAAGGTTTGATAAGCCTGCTTCCGCCGAGGCCAAAGAAATCGGTCGCGAAAGGCTTCAATCAACTCCGGATCCGATTGCCCCCCCGCCAGCAAAGCCGCCACCACTTTGCCGCGCTCCGAGCGGAACACGCGAATCAGCCGCCGCATCTGCAGGCTCATATCGCGCTGCACCGAACCCGTATCCGGAAATTGGAGCTCTTCATTGGCGCTGGCCGAAAACGCGTCGGCGACCAGCGCCGCCTTGGTCGGCCACCAACGATAGACGGTAGTCTTGCCCACATTGGCATCGGCGGCGATGGCTTCAATGCTCAGTTCCCCGAAGCTTCCATCTTTCGTCAGCAATTTCACCGTGCTGCGCAAAATCGACTGCCGCGATTCCTCGCTCCGCGGACGCCCCGGCGGCCGCCTGCCATTACTACCGTCACCGCCGTTTTTGGTCCCGTTCCCTTGGACCCCATTTTGCCCCATGGCTGAAGTCTAATATAATTTAAATCCGATACGTACTGTTTTGAATCTTATTTTGAATAGTTAGAAGCTTCGAGCCAGACCTGTGTTCTAAAGAAGATGTTCTGACCTCCGAGCCAGCAACCGGCAGATTTAGTTCAAGTTTTCCATATGTGGATAGTCGCCCTAGCCCTTCGTCGTCCTTATACCTTCGTGGTGATGGCTCTGCTCATCATCATTCTTACGCCCGGTCACCATCGCCCGCACCCCGGTCGACATTTTTCCCAACATCAATATTCCCGTCGTCAGCGTCGTGTGGAATTACTCCGGCTTCTCGCCACAAGACATGGCGGACCGCATCGTCACCAACTCCGAGCGCGGATTCACCGTCACCGTCAACGACATCGAGCATCAGGAATCGCAATCGCTTGCCGGAATCGCCGTGATCAAGATTTTCTTCCGGCCTAACGTCAATATCGCCATGGCCGTCACGCAGGTGACAGCCATATGCCAGACCGTGCTGCGCGGGTTGCCGCCCGGTACCACTCCGCCGCTGGTCATCACCTATAGCGCGTCTTCCACGCCGATCGTGCAATTGGGCCTCAGCAGCAAGACGCTCTCCGAACAGCAGTTATTCGACTTGGGACAGAATTTTCTCCGCACCCAGTTGAGTACCGTCCAGGGAGCAGGCACTCCCTATCCCTTCGGCGGCAAGCCGCGCCAGATACAAGTGGATCTCGATTCCGCCAAGCTGCAAGCCTACGGCCTCGCTCCATCGGACATCGTCAACGCCGTAGCCGCTCAAAATTTAATTCTTCCGTCGGGCACCGCCAAGATCGGCCCCACCGAATACAACGTGGAGATGAACGGCACTCCGCAGACGATTGCTGCCTTGAACGATCTACCAGTCAAGACCACGAACTCCTCGACCCTATACATGCGCGATGTAGCGCACGTTCGCGACGGATTCGGCCCGCAAACCAACATCGTCCGCCAGGATGGCGCACGCGGCGCGCTCATGTCGATGTTCAAGCTCGGCGGAGCTTCCACATTAAGCGTCGTCAAAGACGTAAAAACCGTGGTCGAAAACGCGCCACACTATCTGCCTTCCGACCTGAGCCCGCAACTCACCATCCGAGCGCTCTTCGATCAGTCGCTCTTCGTCCGCGCTTCCATTCAAGGAGTTCTCCGCGAAGGCCTGATCGCCGCCTGTCTCACCGCCGCCATGATCCTGCTCTTTCTGGGCGACTGGCGTCCGACCGTCATTATCGCCGTCTCCATCCCGCTCTCCATTTTCGTTTCCGTCATTCTGTTGAGCGCCCTGGGCGAAACCATCAACATCATGACCCTCGGCGGACTCGCCTTAGCCGTCGGCATTCTTGTCGACGACGCCACCGTCGAAATCGAAAACATCGAGCGCAACCTGGCCATGGGCAAGGAAATGAAGCAGGCCATTCTCGATGGCGCGCAACAGATCGCAGTGCCCGCGCTGGTTTCGACACTTTGCATCTGCATCGTGTTTGTGCCCATGTTCTTCCTCGCCGGCGTCGCTAGATTCCTCTTCGTTCCGCTGGCCGAAGCCGTCAGCTTCGCCATGTTGGCGTCGTATCTGCTCTCGCGAACTCTCATTCCGACCATGGTTATGTTCATCATGCGCGGACACGAGCACCGCGCCGCAGAGACCAGAAACCCGTTCGTCAAGTTCCAGAGAAAATTCGAGCGCGGCTTCGAAAACTTCCGCAACAACTACCAGCGCTTGCTCGAAACCACGCTTGAGAATCGCGGATTATTCGCCATCTGCTTCGTCATCTTTTGCGTCTTGTCGCTCGGCCTCGTCTTCTTCCTCGGTCGCGACTTCTTCCCGCAGGTCGATGCCGGCTTGATCCGCCTCCACTTCCGTGCTCATCCCGGACTGCGCGTCGAAGAGACGGCCCGCTTGTGCGATGAAGTCGAAGCTGTGCTGCGCAACGAAATTCCCAAGGAAGAGTTGCAGACCGTGCTCGATAACATCGGCGTACCCTATTCCGGCATCAATCTCTCCTACGCGAACTCGGGAGTGATCGGTTCGAGCGATGCCGAAATACTGGTCGCGCTCAATCCCGAAAAACATCACCCCACCGCGGGATACATTCGCCGCTTGCGCCGCGAGTTGCCCCAGCGTTTTCCCGGCGTAGAATTTTTCTTCCAGCCCGCCGACATCGTCTCCCAGATTCTTAATTTCGGATTGCCCGCCCCGGTCGACATTCAGATCGTCGGTCAGGACATCGGCGCGAACTACCTGATCGGCCAGAAGATCGCCAATAAACTCCGCGACATTCCCGGAGCAGCCGACGTCCACGTGCAACAGATGCTTAGCCTGCCGACGCTCTATCTCGACATGGACCGCACTCGCATCAACCAGGTCGGGTTGACCGCGCAGAACGTCGCGCAGAGTGTGTTGATCAGCTTGAGCGGAAGCTTCCAGACCGCTCCCAATTTCTGGCTCAATCCAAAGAACGGCGTCACGTACAACATCGCCATTCAAACCCCGCAATATCATCTGACTTCGTTGCAGGATTTGATGAACACCCCCGTCACCAGCCCCGTCACCCAGCCGCAAGTGCTCGGTAATCTGGTGCAACTCACGCCCATGGCGCGCCCCGCCGTGGTCAATCATTACAACGTGCAGCCCGTCATCGACGTCTACGCCAGTACCCAGGGCCGCGATCTTGGCGGCGTTGCTTCCGACATCACCAAAGCGCTTGAGCCGTTCGAGGATCCGAAAAATCTTCCTCGTGGAACCCAAATCGTCGTGCGCGGCCAGGTCAAGACCATGGAATCCTCTTTCTTCGGCCTCGGAGTCGGCTTACTCGGCGCCATCGTGCTCGTCTATCTCCTTATCGTGGTCAACTTCCAGTCCTGGCTCGATCCCTTCATCATCATCACCGCGTTGCCGGGCGCGCTCGCCGGCATCTGCTGGATACTGCTCATCACGCGCACCACGCTCAGCGTGCCCTCACTCACCGGCGCGGTCATGTGTATGGGAGTCGCCACGGCGAATTCAATTTTGATGGTGTCCTTCGCTCGCGACCGCATGGATTCCGGAGCCTCCGCCCTGCAATCCGCGCTCGAAGCGGGATATACCCGCATGCGCCCCGTCATCATGACCGCCCTGGCAATGATCATCGGCATGGTTCCGATGGCATTAGGCCTCGGAGAAGGCGGCGAGCAGAACGCACCTCTCGGCCGCGCCGTGGTCGGTGGCTTGCTCTTCGCTACCGTAGCTACCCTATTTTTTGTGCCCAGCGTATTTGCGATTATTCACGGACGCCGTGAAGAACACTTGCAGCGACAACAGCAGCAACAGTAGTAGCAACAGTAGTACCGCATTAAGAATCGTTGGAGATCGTCATTATGCCCGTACCGCCGACCGAAGCCGCACCGGAAAACGCGAAGCTGACCAGCCAGATGCAGTCCCGCGGTCAAAATAATGATCAGCAGAGTGATCAACAAAATGATCACCCGCACGGCCATCACCCGGATATCGCCAAGATTCCCGACCTCCCTCCAGCCCCTGCTGGCCTGGCGAAGATGCTCATCGGGATCGCACTCCTCGTGCTCATCGTCGCTGGCATAGTTACGTTCCTGTTTCGCCGCAGTGACTCCGAGGCCTTGGCGAAAGAGACCGATGCCATCGCGATTCCGACCGTGGCCACCGTGCAACCGAAGTCCGAGGCCGGAAATGACGAACTCGTTCTCCCCGGAAATTTGCAAGCCTACGAAGAGTCTCCAATTTTTGCCCGAACCAACGGCTATCTTCTCCGCTGGTACAAAGACATCGGCAGCAAAGTTCAAAAGGGAGACCTGCTCGCCGACATCGACACGCCCGAAGTCGATCAGGAACTCCTGCAGGCGCAAGCCAGCCGCCAGCAGATCAACGCCGCGTTAGGTCTGGCGAAAATCTCCGCCGATCGTTGGGCCAATCTTCTCAAGTCCGATTCCGTTTCTCAGCAGGAAGCCGATCAACAGGCCAGCGGATATCAGCAGGCCGTCGCCAACCTCGCGGCAGCCGATGCCAACGTCCGCCGTCTCGAACAGCTCGAATCTTTCAAACGTGTCTACGCCCCCTTCGCCGGAGTCATCACTCGCCGCACCGTCGATCCCGGAGCGCTCATCAACTCCGGAGCCGGAGCCGCCGGTAGTCAGCTCTTCAACCTCGCGCGCGTCGATCCCTTGCGCGTCTACGTCAATGTTCCTCAGGCCTATGCGCCCTTGATGAAAATCGGCGTGAAGGCGGTAGTCACGCTGCAGGAATTCCCCGGCCAGAAATTTACTGGAACCGTAGTTCGCACCGCCGATGCCATCGATCCCGCTACGCGAACTCTCAACACCGAAGTCGACGTCCCCAACAAAGACGGCAAGCTGCTGCCCGGTTCGTTCGGTCAAGTCCACTTCGCCACCGGCAACGCCATTCCGCGAATTACCATCCCCGTCAACACCATGTTGTTCCGCGCCCAGGGAGCGCAGGTTGCGGTCGTCGATAAAGACAGCAAAGTTCGTTTGCGCAACATTATGATTGGCCGCGATTTCGGAGCGACGCTTGAAATTCTCGGTGGAGTCGAGGTTTCCGATCAGATCGTGATCAACCCCTCCGATTCGCTCGAAGACGGCCAGCCCGTGCACCTCGCCCAGCCCGCCGCTCAGCCGAATCAGCAGCCCGCCACGGGAGCCGCGCACTCGTGAAGCGATTTTCGTCAGTCGTAAATTCGTCAGTTACAAATTCGCGAATCGCAACGTTGACCTTGCTCGCCGCTCTGCTCCTAACCACGGCCTGCACCGTC
Source organism: uncultured Acidobacteriaceae bacterium (assembly GCA_963807725.1). Classification (GTDB taxonomy): domain Bacteria; phylum Acidobacteriota; class Terriglobia; order Terriglobales; family Acidobacteriaceae; genus Acidiflorens. The sequence continues at coordinate 517,155 of CAWECL010000001.1, read as the reverse complement.
GGCCCCGGATACAAGCGTCCCACCGCGTCCGTCCCCGATACCTGGAAGGGCGAAGGCCCGTGGCAAACCGCTGCCCCAAAAGATGCCATTCCCAAGGGAACGTGGTGGCAGCTCTTCCACGACGCCGAACTGGATCAACTCGAGCAGGACTTGCTGCAGGCGAACCAATCGCTGACCGCAGCGCAACAGCGCCTAAGTGAAGCGCGGTCGCAGGCGCGCATCGCGTCCGCCGGATATTTTCCCGATGTCACCGCTGATCCCGGCGGCCTGCGCCAGCGTCTCTCCGGCAATCGCCCGCTCTCCGGGTCATCCGTCCCGCTAACACCGGTCTCGCAAAATGCTTTTACCGTGCCCTTCAACATCAGCTACGAACTCGATTTATTCGGACGCGTGCGCAAAAATCTCGAAGCCGCCAACGCATCCCTGCAAGGCAGCGCCGCCGATCTCGAAAATGTTCGCCTGGTCTTGTCCGCCGAACTGGCCGCTGACTATTTCAACCTCCGCGAGCTCGACCGCGAAGCCGGAGTCGTCCGTCAATCCGTCGAGATCCAGCAAAAAGGTTTAGAACTGGTCAACAATCGCCACCAGGGTGGAGTCGCCAACGGACTGGAAGTAGCCCAGCAGGAAGCCCTGCTCGATTCAACCGCCACCCAGCTTCAGCTGGTCCTGCAGCAGCGCGCGCAATTCGAACACGCGATCGCCGTGCTCGTCGGAAAATCCGCCTCCGCCTTCACGCTGCCCGTATTGCCGCTCGACGCCGCTCCTCCCGCCATTCCCACCGGAGTGCCATCTGAAATTCTCGAGCGTCGCCCCGACATCGCCACCAAAGAACGCCAGATGGCATTCGAGAATGCGCAGGTCGGCATCGCCATGACCGCCTTCTATCCGCACATCACGCTCGATGGATCCGGCGGATGGCAGAGTCGCGACATTGCCACGCTCGTCAACGCTCCCAGCGCCATGTGGGCGATCGGCGGCGATTTGCTCCAGCCCATTTTCAATGGCGGACGCAATCGCGCCAACCTCGCGCTCACCCGCGCCACCTACGACGAGTCGGTGGCAAATTATCGTGAATCCGTTCTGGAAGCTTTTCAACAAGTCGAGGACGGACTCTCCGGCCTGGCCCTGCTCAACGCAGCCATGAAGAGCCAGCAGGCAGCCGTCACCGATTCGCGCCGAGCCCTCGATCTCGCCAACAGCCGCTACAAAGGTGGAGTCACCACCTACCTCGACGTCATCACCGCGCAGTCCGCCCTGCTCACCAACGAGCGCCTGCAGACACAACTGCTCGGTCAGCAATTGACGACTTCAGTTTTTCTGGTGAAAGCTCTAGGCGGATCGTGGGATGCTTCGGAGATTCAGCACGAAAACGTGAGACCGACGCTGGTGCAGGCAGTGCAGCAATAGCCCGCAAAAACATTACGCAAACAAAATATGACGCAAGCAACCTCAGCGGTTAGTCCACAACATCCCTAACCGCCGCATCCTAATCCGGATCTACGCTCTGTGCTCCCCGCCCAGCCGCGAAAGAATTTCGCGCTCCGCCACCAGCCAATCCTGGTTCTCATCTCCGCTCCCGCTATGTGCGGTCGCTCTGCGGTCCAGGTAGAGTTCGTAAGCGCGGCGGCGAATCTCTTCTTCTACATTCACCGGGACCGGCAGACTGGCTGCCCTCCCATTCTTTCGGACGGTCTTCGGAACTTCATTTTGCATTTCCGGCGCAGCTGCGATGCTAGGCGTAACCGGCAACTCGGTCTTCTTGCTGCGCTTGGTGGTTGTGCTTTCAGTGGTTTTGCGAGGCATGTTGTGCTCCTTACAGGTACCTAACTCCAAAAATTGTCTTCCATAATGCAAAAGCGACATACGCCGACTCCAAGAGTCGATTCTCAACGAAGAGTTAACTCAAATATAACGCGATCTGCTGTGGAAGTGGGCCCCCGAGGCCATAAAAAATTCCGCTGCTTGTTATAAGAAAAGGTACTAATGGCAGCAGCATCAACTCCCGTTTGCCTCAGCCTGCAGAAGTACTCTCGTAACTTGTCGAAAAGTTACGATTGCCCCCACGATAGAGGAGTAGAAGCACGGCCCACAGGCCACAACTATGTCAACAGGTAATCAAGCGTTCCGCCGCCAAGGCTGCCAAAGTCACCATCAAAGACTTGGAGAACATGCTGGCGGATTCTCCGAGTTCAGATCGCGTCTGCCTGAAGCTCGCCCAGATTTTGCACGTGCGCCGCAGCGAAGTAGCGTTGCTCCGGTTAGAGAAGGGAAGTCTCCGCTTTATTTTTCCCAGCGAACTCCGTTCCGCCGGAGTGTTGCCTCTAAGTGGTTCAGCCGTCGCCGCCCGAACCGCATCCACGAAATCTCCGCTGCTCTCCAACGCCTTCATGCGCGTAAAACATGTCAGCCTGTTCGAAGCGGTCAAACTCGGCTCCGCCGCCGACGAAGATGAACGTAATCAGGATCAGATGCCGATCCAGAAAATTATGTCGGTCCCCGTGGTGCAGCCCGAAGGCACCGTAATGGGAGTAGTACAGATTTCGCGCAAAGGTCTAGACTCGTCCCTGGCCGGCGCAGATTTTTCCGCCGAAGACCTCAAGCAGTTAGAGAAAGCCGCCGAAATCATTTCTCGCATGCCCTTCATGCAAGAAGGCGCCGAAATCTAGTTCGCCCCCACTACTCTGTCATCCTGAGCGAAGCATGTCATGCGCGAAGCGCAAGACACGCGCAGTCGAAGGACCCCTACCCCGACGGCACCGCCCCAACGTCGCAAGGCGTTCTCCCCGTGCTCTCAACCGACGCTAAAGTAGCAACCATCACACCGCCTGCCCCGCGCAAAATCCCGAAGCCCAGGCCCACTGAAAATTAAATCCACCCAGTTGCCCCGTCACATCAACCACTTCTCCAATAAAGAAAAGTCCCGGCACTTTTCGCGATTCCATGGTCTTGGCCGAAAGCTCATCCGTATCCACCCCGCCCGCCGTCACCTCCGCTTTCCCGTAACCCTCCGTCCCGGCCGGCCAGACTTCCCACGCATGCAATTGTCGTGAGCCCTCCGCAAAGTCGCGATCGGAATTCCCTCGTAGGGGATAAGTTTCAACCCAACGATCCGCGAATCGCCGCGGCAGGATTTCCCTGACCAGCGCCTTCCAACTCGCCAGATCGCGTTGCCCCCGATCGCGCAAATCGCCGATGAGATCACGCCCCGGCGCAAGGTCAATGCGGATGGGCGCCTTATTATCCCAATAAGAAGAAATCTGCAGAATCGCCGGCCCGCTGATGCCCTGATGCGTAAATAGCATGTTCTCCCGGAACGCCGGCAACCTCTGTTTCGCCTCGCCAGTCGCCGCCACCACTTCAGTCGAAACTCCCGCCAAATCGCGCCAGCGCTTGCGATCGCGGTCGCTGAATACCAATGGGACGAGCGCCGCGCGCGTAGCCACAATCTGCAAGCCGAATTGCCGTGCCAACTCGTAGCCGAACGCAGTCGCGCCGATTTTCGCGATCGACAATCCTCCCGTAGCCACCACCAGGCGCGGCGTCTCGAAAGCTGCTTCCTCGGCCCGCACGGTGAACGCGCCGCTTTGCGAAGCCTCGCCCTTGCCCACTTCCGTCACCTTCGTGTTCACACGAATCTCGACGCCGGCGTCGCGGCATTCCTGCTCCAGCATGGAAGTGATGTCGCTGGCCGCGCCATCGCAAAATAACTGGCCAAGTTTCTTCTCGTGATATGCAACACGATGTCTCTCCACCAGATGAATAAAGTCCGCGGGAGTGTAGCGAGCCAGCGCCGACTTGGCGAAATGCGGATTCGCCGAAATAAAATTCTCCGCCGTCGTGTGCAGGTTGGTGAAATTGCAGCGCCCGCCGCCGGAAATCAAAATTTTCTTGCCAATCCGATCCGCGCGCTCGAGCACCAACACCCGCCGTCCGCGCTTGCCCGCTTCCATGGCGCACATCAGGCCGGCAGCGCCCGCTCCGAGAATAATCACGTCGTATTTAATGTTCATGCTGGTAGTAAGACTGAGCTTAGCAGGCGACGGCTCACAGGTCGGAGTAGCATCAAGAGTGTCCCAACCCTCGACTAAGCCGCAATCATCGATCGACGAATCTCTGATTGACAAGTTCCTTCCGACTTACGATTTCCATGCGATGTATCAAATCCGCGTCGATGCACCGCCAGCCACGGTGTATCAAGCTCTTCTCCACGCGGAGATCGGCGACCATTGGCTGACTCGCCTCTTGATGACTCTCCGCACCGGAAAACGAATGCAGCGCAATCGCGCACCAGGAGATCTGCCGCAACGGCTTCAAGGCAGCGGCTTCGTGGTGCTGGAAGAATTACCGAACGACGAAATTGTAATCGGAGTTGCAGGACGTTTCTGGCGTCCCGATGGCGAGCGCTGCATGGACATTAAAGCCGCCAATTTCACAGAGTTTTCTCGCACAGGATATGCAAAGGCAGTGTGGAATTTTCTGTTGCGAGCCGAACCCGCCGCCGCGACCGCGACAACGGCCACAATTCTTTCCACTGAAACCAGAATCCAGTGCTTCGGATCGGCGTTATGGAAATTCCGGCTCTACTGGACTATCGTCAGACCATTTTCCGGTTTAATACGGCACGTGATTCTGCAACAGTTGAAGACAAAGGCGGAATCCGAATGATCAGCTTCGCGGCGATGCCTTGTCGAGCGCCGCTCGCAAAGCCTCCAGTGCGCGCTTCTGATAAGGCTCCGCGTCCTTGCGAGTGAACGTCGGAGTCGCCGTCTGCAGCAGCCCGCGCGCTGCATCGAAATTGCCACGGCGATACGCGATATCTGCCTGAGCCAACGCGACGTTCGCGCCCCAATCCTGATCGCCCGTCAGCTGTGCCACCGCCGGCACATTGATCTGCGCCAGCAGCGGAGACGCTTCCTCCAGCTTGCCCTGCAAAATCAAACAACTCGCCAGCGGATACGCCGCACCTCCAGTCAGGCCGGCGGTCGGCCCAAAAGCCTTGACTGACGCTGCATACGCCTGCCGTGCATTCGCCTCGCCTTCACGTAAATGCCCGGCTCGGCACTGTGCCAGCGCTGCGTCGGTGAGCGTCGCCACGGCAAAAAACGAAAGCGGTCCCTGCTTGCGAACCGCCAATTCGTGAATCGCCAAATCATCGCGGATGGCATCGTCCCAAAGTTCAAGGCTGCCTTCCGATTGTGCGCGCGTGCTCAACACTTGCATCGTCAGTTCGTGGTCCGGTCCCAGGCGCGACACAAATTCAGGATAGATGGCGCTCGTTTCCTTCACCGCTTCCGCGTGCTTGTTCTGGATCATGAATGCCTGCGCCAGATTCAGCCGCACCCGCAAAACATGCGGACTATCCGCGCCCGCGATCCGTGTAAACGAATCGATCAGCTCGCGAAACAACTGCTCCGCCTTCGCTCCCTCACCCAGGCGTATGTAAGAAAATGCCAGCCGTTGCTTGAACGTCAAACGCGCGCTTTCATCAAATTCCGGAAGCGAGTTCGCCTCATCCAACGCCGCCTGAAAATTCTCCGCCGCCGCCTTCGCATCATTTGCTATGAGCGCAACCATCCCTCGCGCCGACGAAAGCCATACCGCGAGATCCGGCCGCAGCTGCACACCTTTCGTTGCGGAAAGTTTTTTGATCAACGCTTCCTGCTGCCCGAGAATCGACTTGGCCAGGTCCAGCGATCCCTTCTCATAACTGCGCGCTTCCAAAGTCACGCGCTGCAGCTCAGCAATGATCGCGTCTTGTGATAGCTCGCCGTCTACCTGCTTAAACAGTGATGCCGCGCGCTCGTACTCCAAACGAGCATCGGGATAATCCGTCCGATTATCGAGCGCCCGCGCAATCGTCTGATGCAAACGCGCCGCCACCCGCGGCTCATCTTTAAATTGACGGTCAATGCTCCCGGAAGCCTGCTTGATCGCGTCCATCAGCGATTCGGTGGACGTGCCGCTCGAAAACGGATTGCTCTTCCCCAGCAAATCGTCAGAAAGAAAACGATTGATCGATTGCGCAATCGCCGTCTGCCGGTTCGCGATATCGCGTTCATGAGCGGCGCGACGATAGAGCGCAAAGCTGAAAGCCAGTCCAGCCGCCAGCGCAATCACCGCCAGCACCACCCACGGACGCCGCGCCCGTGCCTCGCCCAACTTTCGTTCCGCAACCTGTGCGCGAAGTTTCGCACCCTCTAGTTCGTCGCGCTTCACCCGCCTCTGCTCCAGCGTAAGCAGTCGCTCTACCAGGTCCGCCGCGCTGCTCAGTCGCTTCGCCGGATCGCCGCACGCCGCATCGGCAATATCCTCCCGCAATAACGGATCTTCAATCTCCGCTTCCCACCCCGGAGCCAGTGGCTTGCGGAAATCGCCAACCATCATCTGATAGAGCAGAACTCCCAGCGCATAAACATCAGCCGCAGCGCTCGGAGACTCCCCCGCCAGAACTTCGGGCGCAAGATACATCAAAGTTCCGGTTAGCGATTCGTTCCCCAGCCCAGCCGTCTGCGTGAATCCAAGATTCGTGATTCCCAACTGATGCAGCCGCGAGGGATCAAACAGCGAAGCGCTGCCAAAATCCGCAATCTTGATCTGCCAGCTAGCGGAGACATTGTGCGAAGCGGCATTCGCCGCAACCGAATTCGCAGTAACCAAAACCGGTCCCGCACCGCGCGGCACCACCAGAATATTCGCCGGCTTCAAGTCTTTATGCAGCACCCCAATGCCGTGCGCCGCCGAAACCGCCTGAGCGATATCAACCAGAAGACGCAGTCGCACATCGAGCGGAATATTTCCCAATCCACCCTGCGCCGTCGCCCACTCCGCCAGATTCGATCCCGCATATTCACTTTCCAGAAAGAAAGGAGCAGTCTCGAAATTCCATTCCAGTATCCGCACAAATTCCGGACGGTCCCCGAGCGACTCCCGCAAAAAGCGCGAAATCGTGATCTCGCGTTTCAATCCTTTCAGCCGCACCCCATCCGCCGCAAACTTAAAGACTCGCTGCTCATGCGTCTTTGGATTTTCCGCCAGCCACACTTCGCTCGATCCCGAAATATCCATCGCCCGCAAAAGCCGCCACTGCTCTCGCCCCGGAACAAACTCCCCAGCCTTAAATCCCAACTCGGGCCCTGCCGGAGCCGCATAAGTTTTGCAATGCACCGGAACCGCCAGCCGATACCCAACCCGCGCCACCGTCACAATCGCCGGATGCTCCTCATCCCCGAGCGCCTTGCGCAATTTCGAAACCGCCGTGGCCAGCGAACCATCCACCACCATCACGTCCGGCCACACCGACTCCAGCAACTCTTCCTTGGTCACAACCTCGCCGGCGTGGAGCAAAAGCTGCAGCAGAATGTCGAGCGGCTTGGCCTCCAGCTCTACCGCCCTGCCCTTCACCCGCAACTCGCGGCCTAACTCGTCAAATTCGGAGTCGCCAAAGCGCCAAAGCCGGCCGGATGTCTGCACAATTTCGCCCATCGATCCCTTGTAATTCATAGACTTGGCCACGCTTTAGAGTTCTTGAGAAGTCCGTCAGGACGTGCAGCGGGGGATCGTGCAGACTGTCTCCCGACGGCTACTGGTATGTGGAGTTATTTTGCCACGAACCGGTTCGCCGAGCACGCAAATTACGCCCGAGGAAGGTCGCGGTCTGGAAGGGGCCGCGACCTCCAGCGGGTTTCCCTTGGACCATTTTTCTGTGGAGGAAAGTAAATGAAGCGCCTTGGAACCCTGATCGCGGTTGCCGTCTTTATCGCAATATTCCTGTCCGCATTCCTGTCCCCGACGCCCGCGACCGCCCAAACCTACAAGAACCTCTTCAGCTATCCCGGCACCGACAACAACACCAGCGGCATCACCTGGCCCAGCGTGCTATCGCAAGGCCAGGACGGCAATCTCTACAGCACCATTCAGACCAATGGCGCAAACAACGCGGGCAGCGTCTACAAGATCGATCTATCCGGCAACTACACCCAGCTCTACAGTTTTTGCGCCGAAGCTGGGCACTGCGCTGTTACCGGAGCCAATCCCACCGGCGGCGTCACTCTCGGATTCGACGGCAACCTCTGGGGCACCACTCTCAACGGCGGAACCGACGGTGCCGGAACCGTATTCAAAGTCACACCCGCCGGAGCCTGGACCGGCGTCTACAACTTCACCAACGCCACCGACGACAGCGCGCCAAACTTCACCGTTCTTCAAGGTCAGGACGGCAACATCTACGGCGTCTCCGAAGAGCAGTATTCGGGACAGTACGGCTCGTTCTTCAAGCTCTCCACCAAAGGCAAAATCACCGCACACCCGTTCAATTACACCGACGGAGCCACTCCCAGCCTCCCCGTCCAGGGAAACGATCTGAATTTCTACGGCACCACTCAAGTCGGTGGCGACCCAACTTGCAAGTGCGGCGTCATCTATAAGGCGACCGCTGCCGGAAAAATTACCGTCCTCCACAAATTCACCGGATACCCCAGCGACGGTAATCGCCCCATCGGAATTCTCGCACTCGGACCCGACGGCAATTTCTACGGAACCACCTACGTCGGCGGCGCGAAAAACGTAGGAACGGTGTTCAAAATCACTCCCGCCGGCACATACACCCTGCTCTACAGTTTCGGCACCGTCACCGGAGACGCAACCGAACCGATCGCCGGACTCACTCTTGGCACGAACGGAATTTTCTACGGCGCCAGCGCCGCTGGCGGAAGCCTGAACGGCGGCGCGATTTTCCAGATAACCTCCTCGGGCACGGAAAAGGTTCTCTACAATTTCTGTGTCGTCTCCTGCTACGACGGTTTGGCTCCCACCACGCCCATGACGCTCCACACCGACGGCAAGTTCTACGGCAACACCGCCGGAAACTCCCTCGGCGGTTCCGTCTTCTACAGTTTCGACGTAGGACTAAAGCCCTTCGTCAAGCTCGTCACCTGGTCCGCCAAAGATGGAGCCACCGCCGAAATCCTCGGCCAGGGATTCACCGGAGCCACCGGAGTCTCCTTCAACGGAGTCGCCGCCGCCAAGTTTAATAACCTCACCGACACCTACATGACCGCGACCGTTCCCGCCGGAGCGCTAACCGGTCCCGTGACCGTCACCACCTTCACCGGAACTCTGACCAGCGACCGCAATTTCCTGGTCACGCCGCAGATCAAGTCCTTCACTCCCACCAGCGGAATCGTAGGCACAACCATCACCATCACCGGAGTCAGCCTCACGCAGACGACCAGCGTAACTATCGGCACCAAAGCCGCGAAGTTCACCGTGAAGTCCGACACCTCTGTCACCGCCACCATCCCCGCCGGCGCAAAAACCAACAAGCCCATCACCATCGTGACCCCCGGAGGAACCGTCAACAGCACCGCGAAATTAGCCGTCGTGCCCAACGTCGTATCCTTCACGCCCACCAGCGGTCCCGTAGGAACTCCCGTCACCATCACCGGCAACAGCTTCACCGGCACAACCGCCGTTACCTTCGGAGGAGTCGCCGCCACCAGCTACAAAGCCGTCAACGACACCACCCTCGATGCCCTCGTCCCCACCGGAGCCAAAACCGGCCCCATAGCCGTAACCACCCCCGGAGGCACCGGCACAAGCAGTACCAACTTCACCCTAACCAAGCAGTAAAAGAAATATTGTCATCCTGAGCGTAGCGAGGACTTCACGAAGTGAAGTCCTCGCGGAGTCGAAGAGCCTGCCCTGAGCCTGCCGAAGGGACCCCTACGATCCCTCGTCCACCCGCAAAGCCGCCGGGAATTCTCCCCGTGTTCTAAAACCCACGCCCCTCCCCACACCGTGGGGTATCATAACCCCGGCCCGCCGAGACCCGCGCCACCAAGCTCGATGAAACAACCACCAAATCCCACCCCATCCAAACTCTCCCCCGGCACCCGCCTGGGAAATTACGAAATCCTCCAACGCCTCGGCGGCGGCGGCATGGGCGAAGTTTTCCGCGCCAAAGACACACGCCTCGACCGTATCGTCGCCATCAAAACCATCTCCCTCGACTACCACTCTCAGCCCGAAGCCTTGACCCGTTTCGAACGCGAAGCCCGTTCCGCCTGTGCCCTCAACCACCCCAACATCGTCACCATCTATGAACTCGGCCACGTCGATGGCACCCACTTCATCGCCATGGAACTCGTCGAAGGCGAGACCGTGCGCCAGCTCCTCGCCGCCGGTCCTATTCCATTTCGCAAGGCAGTCATCATCGGAGCGCAGATCGCGGACGCTCTCGCCAAGGCGCACGAAATCGGCATCGTTCATCGCGATCTGAAGCCCGAGAACCTCATGGTTTCCGCCGACGGCACCGCCAAGGTCCTCGATTTCGGCCTCGCCAAACCGCCCGTGGTCAAAGGCGCTCGCGATTCAAACGCGAACGCAAGCTCGAATGCCACCACCACCATCACCGAAGAAGGAACGGTCATGGGAACCATCGGCTACATGTCTCCCGAACAAACCCGAGGCAGCGAAGTCGATTTTCGTTCCGACCAATTCTCGCTCGGTTCCGTCCTCTACGAAATGGTCAGCGGAACGCCCGCCTTCCAAAAACCAAGTCACGCCGAGACCACCGCCGCCATCCTTCGGGACGATCCCACCCGCCTCGGCGCGAAAATGCTGCAGGCCCCGGCGCCATTCGTTTGGATCGTCGAGCGCTGCCTCGCCAAAGATTCCAGCCAGCGTTACGCTTCCACCCACGACTTGGCCCGCGATCTCGCTGCCGTGCGCGACCGCCTCGCCGATGCGCCCGGACGTTCCTCCGACACTCGCCCCAGCAATCTCCCCGTGCAGCGAACCGCATTCATCGGACGCGAACACGAAGAGACCGCCCTCCGTCAGCTCTTGAGCCGCGAAGACGTGCGCCTCGTCACGCTCACCGGACCAGGCGGCATCGGCAAGACGCGCTTGGCCCTGCAAGTCGCCGGACAGAATGCCGATCAGTTCCCAGCCGGTGTCTGTTTCGTCCCACTCTCGGCAGTCCGTGAAGGCGCCCTCATCGCGTCCACCATCGCCCAAGCCCTCGGAGTGCGCGAAAGCGCGAACCGTTCGCCGCAGGAAAATTTGCAGGAAACCTTAAAAGAGTTCGTCGGCGGATTAGACCAACCCATGCTCCTGCTGCTCGATAACTTCGAGCACCTGGTCTCCGCCGCGCCGGTCATCGCGCAACTGCTCACCGCCGGACCAAAACTGAAAGTCGTCATCACCAGTCAGGCGCCGCTTCACGTCTACGGAGAACATGAATTCCCCGTGCCTCCGCTCACCCTGCCCGATCCAAAATCCATCCCGTCGCTCGAAGTGTTGTCGCGTCTTCCCGCAGTCGCCCTCTTCGTCGAGCGCGCACAAGCCGTCAAACGTGAATTCGCTCTCACCAAAGAAAATGCGCCGCTAGTCGCCACCATCTGTGCCCGCTTGGACGGCCTGCCTCTCGCCATCGAGCTCGCCGCAGCCCGCATCAAACTGCTCTCGCCGTCCGCCATGCTCGCGCGTCTTGAAAGCCGCCTAAATTTATTAACCGGCGGCGCTCTCGATCTCCCCACCCGCCAACAAACCCTGCGCGGCACCGTCGACTGGAGTTACGGCCTGCTCAATCCCGCCGAACAAACTCTTTTCCGCAGACTCTCCGTCTTCACCCGAGGCTGCACCCTCGAAGCCGTCGAAGCCGTCTGCGACACCAAGGGCGATCTCGGCCTCGACGCTCTCGACGGCATGGCCTCCATGGTGGACAAAAGTCTCGTCCAGAACGTCGTGCAGAACGTCGTCCAGCACATCGAACATCAGGAAGAAGACACCCGCTTCTTCATGCTCTCCACCATTCGCGAATACGCTCTCGAACGTCTCGCCGAAAGTGACGACGAAACCGTCACCCGCCGCGCCCACGCCGCCTATTACCTCGTCCTCGCCGAAGAAGGAGCAGCCGACGCCGCCGCCAGTCCCGAATGGTTCAACCGTTTCGAGGTCGAACTCGACAACTTCCGCATGGCCGTCGATTATCTGGTCAAGACCGGAGACGCCGCCTGGGGCCTCCGTCTTGGCGTCGCTCTGTTTCGCTTCTGGGAAACGCGCGAACATATATCGGAAGGCCGCGAAGCCATCAACCGCCTTCTGCAGATGGAAGCAGGCAAAGCGTTCCCGAAAGTGCGCGCCCGCCTGCTCTTCGCAGGCGCAGTTCTTGCCGGAGGCCAGGGCGATTACCCCGCAGCCCAAAAGCTGTTCGATGAAAGCCTCGAAACCTGTCTCGAACTCCAAGACCACCGCGGCGTCGCCGTCGCCCTGAACGCACTCGCGCTCAACGCCAGTGACCGGGACGACCTCAACCTCGCATCGTTACTTGCCGAGCGCTGTCTCGCCATTTGGAAAGAACACGGTGATTCCGCCGATATCGCCCGCGCTCTCAGCAATCTCGCCAACGTGATGAAGTTGAAAAGCGACTACACCCGCGCCTTCTCTCTTTACCATGAGTGCCTGGCCATGTTCCGCAAAGCCGGAGACGCCGCCGGAGCCGCCTGGACCCTGAACTACCTCGGCGACGTAGCTCGCGAAAAAGCCGACCTGACCGCCGCGCGTTCCTATTGCGAACAAAGTCTGGCAGCCTTCCGCCAACTCCACGACGACTGGGGAATTGCCAGTGTCCTCTCCGACCTGGCAGGCCTCAGCAGCGATCAAGGCCGCAACGCCGAGGCGCTCCAACTCTACGGCGAGAGTATCCGCATGTTCCAGGAGCTAGGTCATCGCCGCGGCATGGCGAGAGCGCTCGAATGCCTGGCCGTAAGCGCCGCCGCGCAATCGAAAGCCGAACTCTCTCTCCACGTAGCCGGAGCCGCCGCCGCCCTGCGCCAGCGCCTCGGCACCCCGCTCACCCCCGCCGAGCGCCCAAGATTAGAAAAAGCTCTGGATTTTGCCCGCCGCACCCTAGGCCCTGCCGCAGGTTTGACAGTATGGATGGAAGGCTGGGACATGCCCGTAGACGAAGCAGTGCAGGAGGCCTTAAACAGCGGAGAAAAAGAACAGCGGTGAAAAACTTATGAGGAAGGAAGTTTTCGAACTGCGGGAAACGCAGCGGAAAACCATCTTGGAAGAAAAACGGAGTAGCGACGATTTTGCAAAATAAGTTACGGAAGCACTTAACAGATTTCGCAAAGACAAGCTGATCTAGCTTTATCGTTAAAGTAGTGCCTTGAGCAATAACTAGGCCGCCGATAGCAGATTGCGGAAAACCTACCGACCCGAATAAATCAGCTTCCCGCCCCTTATCACCTGGTGCACTTTAGAAAAGGCGATCACATCTCTGGCCGGATCGCCCCCCAGTACAATCAGATCGGCGTCCATTCCCTTCGCGATGCGCCCGCTGTGGCTCGAATATCCGAAGCGCGTAGCCGGATTGACGGTCAATGACGCCAGAATCTGCTGAAAACTCATTCCGGCGCGCGACATCAATGTGAACTCTTCAGCCGTGTCGAACTGGTCGATGTAACCCACGTCTGTACCGAACAGGACTTGCCCGCCCACATCTGAGTAAGCCTTCAACTCCTGAACCGCCTGCTTGATCCACAACTCGTTTTCCTCGGCAGAGACCTTGGCTTTCTTGGCCTCGACGTCAAACAGCGTGAGCGTTGGAATCAGCGCCAGGTGAGCGGACTTCAACCTGTCTGCGAACGCCGGAGTCCAGTCGCCGCTCATGGGAGCCGTGTGGGCAAGTACATCGACCCCGCTTTGGATGGCAACTTCGATCCCTTCCGCGTTGGATGGATGTGCGAAGACCGGTTTACCCGCACGATGAGCTTCGGAAACGACGGCTCTGGCCAGGTCTGTGGGCATGGGCAGTACGCCAGTAGCCGTGATGGCTCCCGCAAAAATCTTGATCCCGTCAGCACCATCCCTGATCTGCTGGCGCACTCGTTCCACAGCCTGTGGCGTGGATTGCACCTCCGCCGAGGGGATATGGTTTTCTTCAAGAAATCCCTTGACGTAGATCGGAGTCCCACCTTTCGGGTAAAACGGTTCCCCGACAGTGAGAATCCTAGGTCCGCGCACCTCTCCCTTTTCGATTCGCCGCCGTATGTTATTCGTGTTGTCCAGAACGGAAGCAATGTCGAACACGGTAGTGAAGCCCCACCGTGTCAGCATTTGTTCCAGCTGCGAGGAAATCTCGTCCGACGGCTTCCTCTCCGCATGAAGTAAGCCGGGAGTAAAGATGTGGACGTGGCTATTCCAAAACCCGGCCGTCACGACCAGACCTCGGCAGTCAAGAACGGTCACCGCCTTGCCGGATTTCACTTTGATCTTGGAGCTCGGCCCAATGGTGCGTATGAGGCCGTTGTGCACGATGATTGTGCCATCGTCAATGGGAGGGTCGGTCGGCGAAGGATAGATCTTTGCGTGAACTAGAGCGAGGTCGGAACCTGGTTCAGAACAGAGACTGTAGCTCGACGCGAGGGTCCCAACAAGAAGGATGGCGAGAACACTACGGATTCGCATGCCAGCAATGTACGGCGAGAGGCGCGAGATTGTTCCTGAAGCCGAAGCTTTCCTTCACCCGCCCAGACTGGGATCCATCATCCGCCGCACCGCCGAGACGCGATTCGCCGGGAACCCTCCGCGCCGCGCATGTTCCCGAACCGTTTCCTCGTCGGGCGCTAAGATACACGCAATAAACTTTGTCGCCGGTGACGTAGCTGTGCAGCCACCGGATTTCCGGTCCCATTTCCTTCAGCGCGCTAACCGATCTTCGGGCGATCTCCTGCAACTCCGCATCCGACAAATTCCCCGCGCCGGGAATTTCACGCTCGATCACGTATTCGGGCATACCTACCTCACGAAAAGTGATGGTAGCAGACTCTTAGCGGCATCAGCGCGTCCAGGTGCAGCGCGCAATTGCGTTCGACGATTCGCCACGAAGCGGCCGTGACAGTCGTCCTGGGCAGCCTGGAAGAAGACGCCAGTCCACGGTGCAAGCGTGGGTTTCATCCACTTTCGTACACCCTACGAACGAGGTCTGGCAGCCGCATTTAAAATAGATCCAAGAGGCAAACAAAGTTTGCCGGCCTGCGCTCGTTCTTCGACAATTGAACCGTTGGTACCCCCGAATCGCGGGAAATAACCCCGTAAGTCCTTAGGAATGAATTATGTACGAAATTGCCCCTTTAGAAGGTAATAAACTAGTTGACACACATGTGCGCTTATGGTATCGTTTTCTACATGGACGCGCATAAACTCCACGAACCCAAGACCCTTCAAGAAGCAATCGTCTACTTCGGCAACCCTGACCGCTGCTTTGAATATGCGGTGAAGCTCCGATGGCCGGATGGAGTGATCGTGTGTCCGCGCTGCTCCGTCTGCTAAGAACTCGTTCATCAAGACTCGTAAGCTGTGGTTCTGCTACGCCTGCAAGAAGCAGTTCACCGTCAAGGTCAAGACGATCATGGAAGATTCCCCGATCAAACTTGATAAGTGGATGACGGCATTCTGGCTTTTGGCGAATGCGAAGAACGGTATCAGTTCGCACGAACTTGGACGCGCTCTGGGAGTTACGCAAACGACGGCATGGTTTATGTTGCAACGCATTCGCGAAGTCATGCAAGGGAAGAAATTTCACTAACACCAAGATCGGCGGCGAAGGCAACGAGATCGAGGCAGACGAAACCTTTGTCGGCGGCCATGTCAAGTACATGCACAAAGGCAAACGCGCTAACGTTGAAGGTAAAGGCCCATACATGAACAAGACGATTGTCCAAGGCATCCTTGACCGCAACCTTCGCAAGGTTCGCGCTCAGCGTCGTTCCGAACGTTATCGCGGGAAACATTGCAGCGTGAGATTTTCAAGAACGTGAAATTCGGCAGCACGGTCTATACCGACAATGCCATCGCTTATGACAACGGATCTGCAACGTCGCTTCGTTCACGACATGGTTAACAAGACTGAAAGCTATGTTCGCGGACGTGTTCACGTCAACGGCATGGAAAACTTCTGGGCACTGCTTAAGCGGTCGCTTAAGGGAACCTACGTTGCTGTAGAACCTTTTCATCTCTCTCGCTATGTTGACGAACAAGTATTTCGCTATAACAACCGCAAGGACGGCGACCGCAAACTAACTGACCGCGACCGCTTCACTGCCGTAATGTCTCAAGTCCTCGGCCATCGCCTGACTTACACCGATCTAACGGGCAAGAGTGACTCGCCACATCACGCGCCGACAGGGACGCGGGAAACACAAGTCCCGTTCTAGTCCTTGTCGGATTTCTTCGCTTTCTTTCCGGTAGCACCTTTGGGCCGTTCCTTTTCTGGCTTTGGCGACTGTAATATCACGGTCGCCAATTTTTTGAAGTTCTCCAGTGCTTCCGGGCCTTCCGTATATTCAGGTTGTTTCATATGGATTATGTTACCCGCCAATTCATTAATCTCACCAAACAACTACGCAAAGAATTGCGCAAGTATCAAGAGACACTACATCGCGATCTGTCTCATCTTTCGGATGGAATCAAGAATCTCAAAGACACTATAAGCGAACAGGGTAAGGCCTGCGAAAAAAGCAACGAGGCTAAACCAGTTTCCGTGACCGACTTTCGCAGTAATGTACCCATATCCGTACAAGATGAAACCAAAAAGACAATACCAGAATGGGTATGGGTTGTTTTTAAAGGCGCAGTCGAAACCATCGGCATAGCCGCAGTCGTCGGCTACACCTACTTCGCCTATAACCAATGGCAAGAGCAGATTGATGCGACTAATCTGGCTAGCCGACAGACTGAACTTTCTAGAAAAGCCTTGAACGAAACTATTAAGCAATTCCAGATGGACCAGCGACCCCGCGTTGGAATACAAACGATGACGACTACTAGCCCGGTGGAAAATGGGATGCCCCACTTGGTCATCGGTATGCCGATAGTCGTTAATATCGTGATCCAAGACGTCGGCAAATCTCCTGCGGTTGACTTGTTCACCCATGCTCAAATCGCTTTCAACAGGGACGCGACAAAAATAAGGGCCGACGACCCCGACCAACTGGGCAATGGCACCATCATGGGCGCTCAGGGCGTGGAAACGATCACTGCATTTTCCTACAAGCATCCGTTCATGCATCAGACGGGATTCGTATACCCGAAAGACTTCGCTAATTGGGACGGCCAGGCGGTCTTTCTGTTTGGAAGAATTTCGTATCGCGATACCTTCGGCAATCTGTATTGCACCCCATTTATGGCGGTGAACGGGCAAGGGGGTGGACTCTGGGCCGAGATTCCGTTCATCGATGTGGGATCGAAATCGACCAAGAGGCGCATTTATGCCACAGACCTTTGCCCGATTGGAAAGCTCTAGCGTTTCTGGATCACTCAAATCGAGGCCTCTATGAATCATGACAACGGAGAAATACAGGAAAACGGCACCACAGAGGAAGGCGGCGATACTCACCCTCCAATCCCGCCCGTTGATGGCGAAAAATCCTACATAACATGCTCCAAAGGCGCACAGCAGGGCAATAACGCCGCACCCCTGCAGCAGATAACCTATTGGAGCAGATTCAAGAAATGGATTTCTACGGCTACTGCTGCCGAGGTCGGAATGTTGCTTCTGACGATAGCTATAGCTGTGTCCAGTATCGTCTACACGAAATATGCCAAACGCCAATGGAAGGCGATGAACGATTCCAACATAATCAATCGGGAAGCGCTCGAATCGGTTCAACGGGCATTCATGACGTGCGGGGATATCAATCAGAATCGGAACTCGACGCACAATGGAGACGGGTCCTACTCTTCGGTTTGGACTTTCTGGATGCCTTGTGTAAACACGGGAACTACCCCTGCAAACGTCATAGCGCAGGCCTTCGCTACCGACTACATATCCGACGAGCCGACCGATGAGCAATTCAAAAGCGCGGAGATCGGGAGACAAACCGCCGCCGTGGGACCGAGGTCCAGTAGAAACGTTGGGAACTTCAAGGATCCGGAAACTAGCCTGTTCGGAAAACAACTTCCTTACGACCTTCGGAGCATGGTCGGTAAGACCACGGAACAGGTGGACCTGTCCGCTAAAAGCAGGTTCTTTTGGGGATGGATCGCTTACCGGGATGTTTTTCCTTGGACGGGCCTGCACATAACTGAGTTTTGTGAGCAAGCGGTGCAGGCCAACGTCGTATCCCACGATGTCGGATCGCAGCCCGGATTCAGCTTTCTTTATGCATCTTGTAGGCAGCACAACTGCGCCGACGAATATTGCGAGGATTATCAGGCAATCATAAATCTGGCCGCCAAAAAGTAACCGCGCCCTGTCACGGAGTCTCATGATATGACCCCTAGGCAATGTGCGTCAACTGTGTTATTGCCCCTTTAGAATCAATTATGAAGCCGTATCTCTCTGATTCTAAAGGTATGAAAAAAGGGGGGGGGGGGGGGGTAGGGGGGTACAGACCAGGAGCATGCCTGACAGAATAGACCGGGCGCATTCCTGACACTGCAACCTACGACGACGGAGTCGCAGAGCCTGGAAAGAGAAAACAACGTGTTGCAAGGTCCCCGGTACCCCAGATTGCCGTTTGGAATTACAATAAAACCCCAATCGGGAATTCTCCCGATCGACTCCACACGGACTTAAAAGGCACTGGGCATGTCGGCTGGCATTCGCACCCGCGACTTACGCAAGGTCTATAACTCGGCTCCGCCCCTGGCCTCCGGTGGAGGCTTCGGGTTTACGCCCGCGCGTGGCAAAAAGAACAAGCAGCCCAAGCAGCAGATCGTAGCCCTCGACGGCCTCACGCTTGAAGTTTTACCCGGAGAAATTTTCGGCCTGCTCGGCCCGAACGGCGCCGGAAAATCGACCACCGTAGGAATTCTGACCACCCGGGTGCACCCCACCGGCGGCCAGGCCTGGATCGGCGACCACGACGCATGGAAAGAGCAAGTCGCGGTCAAGCGCATGATCGGAGTAGTGCAGCAGCGGCCCAATCTGGATTTTTCTCTAACCGCGCGCGAAATCCTGCTCTTCCACGGCGCTTATTTCGGAATCGATTCCAAAGAGAGATCCGATCGCGCCGATACGCTGCTCGAACGCTTCAAGCTCACCGATCGCGCCGATCAAATGGTACGCGGATTTTCCGGCGGCATGATGCAGCGTCTCTCCATCGCCCGCGCCATGATGCACGATCCGCAAGTCCTGTTTCTCGATGAGCCGAGCGCCGGTCTCGATCCGCAAACCCGCTTGCTGCTCTGGGAAATCATCCGCGAATACAACCAGCGCGGCAAGACCATCCTGCTCACGACGCACAATATGGAAGAAGCCGACGCTCTCTGCCAGCGCCTAGCCATCATCGATCACGGACGCAACATCGCGCTAGGCACTCCCGCGGAGCTGAAAGCCTCCGTTCCCGGCGGCTATCTGCTGCGCCTGCGCTTCGGCAAGAATTCTCCCGAATTGTTGCAGCGTCTGCAAACTCTCGCGGGTGTAAGAGAAGTACGAGTCAAAAACAATAACGAAAATAAAAACGACGCAGCCGATACTAACGCGAGCAACAACGACCATTCCGCCGACGTCTACGCCGATCGCGGAGGCTCGCTGGTTTCCGAGATTGCGACTCTAGCCTCTGGCGCATCGGTCGAACTGTGCGATGTGCACATTTCCGAACCCAGCCTCGAAAATCTCTTCCTGCACCATACCGGAAGGAGTTTGCGCGATTGAACTGGAAAACTTTTCTCGCTCTGCTCTCGCGCGATGCTCACGTCGCTCGCCGCAACTTCGTTCCCTTGCTGCTGCAGACTTTCCTGCAGCCCATGATGTTCGTGTTCATCTTCGGACGCGTCATGGTGAGCAGCGGCTACATGCCTGCTGCCTACAAGAGCCTGTTGCTGCCTGGAATCATGGCCATCAGCATGACTTTCACCGGAGTGTGGGCAGTAGCCATGCCGCTGATCAGCGAATTCCAGTTCACACGCGAAATCGAAGATCGCCTGCTCGCGCCCATTGAAAATTCCTGGCTCGCCATCGAGAAAGTATTTTTCGGCACCATGCAAGCCATCGTTGCCGGATTAGTAGTCATACCGGCTGCGTGGCTCCTGCTGCGACCCGGAGTGGAATTGAATTTAAATTCTCCACTCAAGTTCGCCTGCATCACCGTGCTGGTCGCGCTCTTTTCCTCCTGCGGAGGCCTCGCGCTCGGTTGCAGCGTGAGTCAAACCCACATCGGCCTCATGTTCAGCATGGTGCTCACGCCCATGATTTTTTTCGGCTGCACCTACTATCCCTGGAGCGCGCTGAGCCACTTTCCCGTCCTGCAGAAAATCGTGCTGATCAATCCTCTCGTCTACGCCAGCGAAGGTTTGCGCGGAACCCTAGTCCCGCAATTCCCGCACCTGCCATTGCTAGCCGTTTTTATCGCGCTGCTGATCTTCGACGCGCTTTTCCTAGCCCTGGGTCTGCGCCAGTTCCGCAGCAAAGCAGTGAGTTAGGTTTTAGGAAAATCAGCCATCAGCCATCAGGTAAACCCAAAATCTTCCCCGACGGATTTACCTGACGGCTGTTTTTCCTGATGGCTGATCGCTGAATTCCCAACGGTAACTTTCCCCCCTACAAGCCTTCTAGATAAGATCGAGATTACTGGAGCCATCTTCGAGTGCCCGATTCAGGGAAGCTCTACCTGATGGCTGACGGCTGCTTTTCCTGATGGCTGCAAATGGCTAACTTCGTCCAAATCCGCGATCTGCAAGTCACCTACTCACCCGAAGCAGTCGCTCCCGTTCGCGCGCTTGATGGCGTCACTCTCGACATAGCTCGCAGCGAGATCGTCGGCATTCTCGGCGAATCCGGATGCGGCAAAAGCACGCTGGCAAGCGCTCTGCTGCAGCTCTTGCCGCCGCACGCGACCTGCGAAGCAGGAACCATATCCATAGACGGACGCGACCTGCTGAAACTCTCCGAGAGGGAATTGCGTGCCATCCGCGGCAAGCAAGTATCGATGATCCCGCAAGATCCGGCGCTCTCGCTGAACCCCGTAATCACCGCCGGATCGCAGATCAGCGAAGTGCTCCGCGCGCATCTCTCACTCACCGCCAGGCAGCGCCGCGAGCGAGTCATGGAGTTGCTCCGCGAAGTAGGCTTCGATCATCCAGAAGAGATCTACACCGCATATCCTCATCAGCTCAGCGGAGGACAACGCCAGCGCATCGCCATCGCGCAGGCCATATCCTGCCTTCCGGCTTTCCTCATCGCCGATGAGCCCACCAGCAAACTCGACGCGTCTCTGCAGACCGAGATTGTCGCCCTCTTGTCGCGCATTCGACAGCAACACGGTACCGCGATTCTGGTCATCAGCCACGATCCGTCGTTATTTGCAGGATTCGCCGATCGCATCGCAGTCATGTACGCGGGACGCATCGTCGAGGTCGGAAGCACCGCCGCCATCTTCCGCAATCCCCTGCATCCGTACACGCAGGCGTTGGTAAGGATCGCAGCATCGACACTGGCCTCGACACAACTAAGAGCAACCGATACGAAAGCGCCTCTTCCCGCCATCGCCGGTGAGTCTCCCGATCCCACAAGCGTCCCATTCGGATGCCGCTTCGAGCCAAGATGCACAGAGCGAATGGAAGTCTGCTCCACCCGCTACCCAGCCGAGTTCATCCCTGAGCCCGCACGGCTAGTCAGTTGCTACAAGTATGGAGAGTGAATTGGATAGCCTGCTGCGTGTCCACGGCCTCACCAAGAGATACGTTCGTGGAGCCCCATGGCGACGCGTCCCCGTAGCCGCCGTAAACTCCGTGAGCTTCGAGATCCCACGCGGCCACACTCTCGCCCTGGTCGGAGAATCCGGATCCGGCAAATCCACCGTAGCCCGCTGCGTGGCTCGCCTGGAAAGACCGGATGCCGGCCAGATTTTAATCGACGGTGCCGACATTTCGCGGCTCGACTCGCAAGGCCTGGCGCCTTTTCGCGCCAGAATCCAAATGGTGTTTCAGGATTCCGGAACCGCGATGAATCCGCGTTTCACCGCACTCGAAGTCATCGAGGAACCACTGCTGATTCAGAGCAAGAGTCAAACCGGCAACAATCGGCCGTTGTCGCACGGCGCAGCCCGAGATCTGATGCAAGAAGTTGGCCTGAATCCCGACTGGATGCAGCGATCGATTCGTCACTTCAGCGGTGGACAGCGCCAGCGCCTCGCCTTGGCACGCGCTCTTAGTCTGCGTCCGCAGCTTCTGCTCCTGGATGAAACGCTCTCCGGACTCGACCTATCAACCCAGGCGCAAATCGCCAATTTGCTTCTCGATCTGCAGACGCGGCACCGCCTCACTTATCTTCTGATTTCTCACGATCTCGCATTAGTCAGCCGCCTGGCCGACACAATCGGAGTCATGTCCAGTGGCCAATTGGTAGAAATCGGATCGACCCGTGAGGTCACTTCGAACCCCACCAACGCGGCCACGAAAAAGCTGCTGGCCTCAGCGCATACGGCGGCCTCGAATCTCTCAACCATCATGACGATGGAGCCGGCATGAGTTACCTCGGCCGCAGGCTGGTGCGCGCGGTGCTGCTCCTTGTCGGAGTATCTGCACTCTGTTTTCTTTTTACGGAAATGGCGCCAGGAAGTTTCTTCGATGAAATGCGCCTAAATCCCCAGATTTCGCCGGAGACGATCGCGTCCCTGCGCTCCCACTACGGACTCGATCAGCCGCTTCCGGTTCGCTACGGGCGCTGGATGAAATCGGCGCTGCACGGCGATCTCGGATATTCCATCGCCTACAACACGCCCGTAGCGCCCCTGTTGTGGGGTCGCGCAAAAAATACCTTGCTGCTCACGATCACAGCTTTGCTTCTGACCTGGATCATCTCCGTGCCGCTTGGAGTGTGGGCCGCGAACCGGCGCGGCGGCCTACTCGACAAGGCCGTCACCATCACGACCTCATTCCTCGTGTCGGTTCCAGAATTAGTGATTGCCGTGGCGCTGCTCGCCATCGCCGTTCGCGGCAAGATTCTCCCTGTCGGTGGCATGATTTCGCCCGACTTCGAGAGCTTCTCGACCTCTGCGAAAGTGCGAGACATCCTATTGCACCTTGCGCTGCCCGCATTGATCCTCGTGCTGTGTGAAACAGCCGTCATTGTCAGGCACGTTCGTGCCAGCGTGCTCGAAGTATTGGCCGCGCCCTATGTCCGGTCCGCGCGCGGGTTCGGAATCGGTCGCGTCAGATTACTCTTCCGGCAAGTATTACCCGTCGCTGCAAACCCTGCGATCTCACTTCTTGGGTTTTCCCTGGCCGGATTGCTCAGCGGCTCGCTCATGGTGGAAGTGGTTTGCGGCTGGCCCGGACTCGGCCCCATGATTCTGGAAGCAACGCTCTCCCGTGACTTATGCCTCGTCATCGGCGGCATCATGCTGTCGGCCCTGTTCATGGTCGCGGGCAATCTCATCGCCGATGTAGCCCTGCTCGCATTTGACCCCCGCATTCGTACTGAGCAAGAGGGCTCGCGTGCCAGCTAGAACCAAAATCCTGATCGGCCTGCTCGCAGCATTGCACGTGGTTCTATTGTTCGCCGGATTCTTTGCGCCTTATGATCCCACCACGCAAGATCGCGAGTTGCCCTATGCTCCACCGACCCGACTCCACTTAAGGGACAGTTCCGGATTGCATTTCCGCCCCTTTGTGTACGCATGGATCAATCCTGCTGATAGCGATCAACCAGAGAGTTACAAATCGGAGAGTTACAAAGAAGACCGAAGCGTAGCCTATCCAATACATTTCTTCGTTACCGGGTCGAGTTACATAGTGTTTGGTCTGTACAAGACAAACCGGCATTTCTTCGGAGTCGACGAACCCGGCAAGGTTCTCCTCTTCGGCACAGATGGCTATGGTCGCGACGAGTTTTCGCGAATCTTATTCGGCGGACAAATTTCGGTAGCCGCCGGAATCGTCGCAACTTTTATCACGCTGCTCGCTGGCACATTGCTCGGAGTCATCGCCGGATACTACGGGCGCTGGATTGATGAGTCCCTGATGGGCGTCACCGAGCTTTTCCTGTCACTACCATGGCTCTATTTCCTGCTGGGAGTGCGGGCATTCTTGCCGCTGCACCTGAGCGCGCTGCACACCTTCTTTCTATTAACCGGCGTGATCGGCGTGATCGGATGGGCCCGTCCGGCCCGTCTGGTAAGGGGTGTGGTGCTGAGCGCGCGAAACCGGAACTACGTTCTCGCGGCGCGTGGCTTTGGCGGAACAGATTTCTATCTCTTAAAACGCCACATTTTGCCCGAAACATTTGGCCTGTTGCTGACCCAGGCAGCACTATTGATCCCAAAGTATATTGCCGCCGAAGTTACGCTCTCCTTTTTCGGCCTGGGCGTCAACGAGCCTACGCCGAGCTGGGGCAACATGCTCAGCACGCTTCAGCAATACAGCGTCCTCGTTTCCTATGGATGGCTTTTAGCTCCCGTGTTGGCTCTGGTAGTTACTTCCGTACTCTATAGTTACCTCGCTGAGCTGTTTCATTCCCGGTTAAAATCGTATTCAACCTAGTTCGATCAAGACTAATTCGATCAAGAAACTAAGAGTTCTGTGGGGTAAGAGGTGTTATGAAAGCGCTCGCTCGCCTAGCCCTACAGGTGTGTCTGCTCGCGGCTGCGTCCTTTGCCGCAGCGCCCCAACCGGACGCAGCCAAGCCCGGCGAAGAGCTCGCGCGCACGCCCGATGTTCCCGGTATCGTTCCTGGCCATTATGGCGGCCATCTGACGATTGGAGAGCGCGCTGAACCGAAGACCCTGAATCCTGTCACCGTCGCCGATCAGGTCTCGCGCGAAGTGATCGGGCGTCTGATGGGCGATCTCATCGAGATCAACCGCTCCACGCAACAGACGGAGCCGGCTCTCGCCAAATCCTGGAAAATATCTCCCGACGGCCGCACCTTCACCCTCCAACTCCGCAAGGGCATTCGTTTCTCAGACGGCCAGCCTTTTGACGCCGACGATGTCGTGTTTACTTTTCGCGTCTACATGGATGAGGCGATCGATTCGCCGCAGCGCGATCTGCTCATCATCGACGGCAAGCCCATCGTCGTCACCAAAATCGATCCCTACGCCGTTCGGTTTACGCTGCCACGTCCCTATGCAGCGGCCGAAAGATTGTTCGACGGCCTGGCGATGCTGCCTAGGCATTTACTCGAAAAGCCCTACACAGACGGCCATTTCGCGCAAGCGTGGTCGTTGAACGCGCAATCATCGGAAGTCGCCGGCTTGGGCCCGTTTCGGCTGAAGCAATACGTACCCGGACAGCGAATTGTTCTCGAACGGAATCCTTATTACTGGAAAGTTGACCAGAAGAATCAGCGCCTACCCTATCTCGATGAACTCGTCTTCCTCTTCGTTGGAACGGAGGACGCACAGGTGATGCGTTTCGAGGCCGGCGAAACCGACATGATCAGCCGCCTCAGTTCCGAGAACTACAACCTGCTTTCGCGCGAGAAATCCCGCGCCGGCTCGCAGCTCGCGGATATGGGGCCCAGCCTCGACTACAACTTTCTGTTCTTCAACCAGAACGATCTCAGCGGAAAGAAACTGGACGAAGTTGCCGGCAAGCAAGCGTGGTTTCGCGATCTTAAATTCCGTCAGGCGGTCTCGGCCGCCGTCGATCGTCAATCGATCGTCAGGCTGGTCTACGGATCGCGCGGCGCAGCCCTTTGGGGCAATGTAGGACCGGGCAACAAGCTCTGGATCAACGAAAGTATTCCGCATCCGCAGCGGTCGGTTGAGACCGCGCGTCAACTCTTGAAGTCGGCAGGATATTCGTGGAATTCGTCGGACCAGCTCATCGATCCGCGTGGCCATCCGGTGGAATTCTCCATCATCACCAGTTCCTCGAACAGCCAACGCCTAAAGATGGCGACCCTGCTGCAGGATGATCTATCGCATCTTGGCATGCAGGTGCATGTCGTGCCGATCGAACTGCGCGCCATGATCGATCGCGTGTTCCAGAGTTTCGATTACGAAGCGGCGGTGATGGGCCTGGGTGGCGGCGATGCTGATCCCAATCCGGAGATGAATGTCTGGGCCTTCGCCGGCACATCCCACTTGTGGCATCTGGGCGAGACTCAACCCGCAACCGACTGGGAGCGCGAACTCGACCACCTAATGCAGCAGCAGATGCTCACACTCGATTACGCCAAGCGCAAGCAGTTGTACGATCGCGCACAACAACTGATTGCCGAAAATCTGCCCTTCATTTTTCTGGGAACCGCCAATATTCTTTCCGGCGCGAGCGCTCGAGTCGGCAATTTTCATCCGGCAATACTCGATCCTTACACGCTGTGGAATGTAGACGAACTTTACCTTCGCGATCCGGCGCAGCAGAACGCGGGTATTCGATGACGGGAACGGGCACCAGCAGACAGAAGGAGCGGTCCGATCCATCTATTGAGGGCAAGACTTCCCAGGACAAATCCCCTCAGGCCAGATCTTCGCAGGCCAGATCTTCGCAGTCCGAAGACGAGAAGCTGATCGGCCGCTGTCTGAAGGGTGATCAGGAGGCCTGGTCGGCTCTGATCGACAAATACAAGAACCTCATCTACTCGATTCCGATCAAGCTCGGCATGTATCAGGACGCGCCTGACATCTTTCAATCCGTTTGCGTCGACCTCTTGTCGGAGCTGCCCCGCCTGCGCGAGCACCGCGCCCTGCCGAAATGGTTGATGCAGACTTGCTATCACAAATGCCTTCACCACCAGCGCGCTGCGGAGAGAATGGTCGAGCTTGCTCCCGAGGGCGCCGACAGCGAGTCCGCAGCGCCCCGCACGAACGAAGAAGAACTCCCCGAGCACTTGCTGGTGCAACTCGAGCAGGAGCAAATCTTGCGCGACTCCATCTCTGCATTGCCCGAAAAATGCGAGCGCATGGTACGGCTGCTCTTCTTCGAAATTCCGCCGCGGCCTTACGAAACCATCGCCAAAGAACTGGGAATGGCGACAGGTTCGATTGGAGCGATCCGCGGCCGTTGCCTGGCTTATCTGAAGAATCACCTGGAGAAAAGGGGCTTCTAGTGAGCGTCCAGCCGGTTCAGAAGACCGAAGCTGACGCCATGATTGAGCGTCTGCTCGCCACCGATGACGCTTCCAACCGCGCCTACCTCGTCGCTCAACATCCTGCATTCGCGTGGGATGAAACTGTAAATATCCTCACCGAAAGAGTCTGGCAAGAAGTTCGCATTGACACCCATCGTGCCAAACGGCTGGCGGATGCTGCTCTCGATGTTGCGCAAGCGCTGAAAAATCCCAGCATGCTGGCGCGAAGTTTACGCGCGAAAGCGAATGCGATGTATGCCCTAGACGAGCACTCCGAGGCGGTTCAACTTCACGAACAAGCCATCGCTCTGTTCGAGCAAACCGGCGAGGAAGCGGAACTTGCCCGTACGTTGAGCGGGTCGATTCAATCTCTGCTCTTGCTGGGCCGCTACGATCAGGCCCTTGCCGCCGGGGAGCGCGCCGGAGCCATCTTTCGCCGGCAGGGAAATACTCGCCGTCTCGCTCGTCTCGAAATCAATATCGGAAACATCTATCACCGGCAGGATCGCTTTACTGAAGCGCTCGCTTTTTACGAACGTGCCTACGAACAGATGCTCGCTCACGACGATAACGAAGGCTTGGCAGCCGTCCTGAGCAATCTATCGCTTTGCCACATCAGCCTCAACGACTTTCCCAAGGCTCTGGAACTGCATCGAGTCGCGCGTCGCCATTGCGAGCAGAAGGGGATGCCGATTCTGGTCGCTTACGCCGACTACAACATCGCGTATCTCTATTTTCTGCGCGGGGAATATGGGCGCTCGATTCAGATGCTCCGCGACGCATCTCTCAGCGCGAAGAAAGCGAACGATCCCTATCAGCTGGCGCTCTGCAATCTTGATCTTTCTGAAATCTATCTGGAATTGAATCTCAGTGCCGAGGCCGGCGAACTGGGACGCGCCGCCAACGCCGGCTTCCTCGAACTCGGATTTGGATACGAAGCGGCCAAGGCGCTGGGCTTCGCCGCCATCGCCGCCAGCCGCCAGGGGCAAGCCTTCGAAGCGGTCAAGCTTTTTGCGCAGGCCAAAGAGATGTTTGTTCGCGACCAGAATCTGATTTGGCCTTCGCTCATCGATCTCTATGAAGCGCTCGTCCTGTTTACCGAGGGACGGCTGTTTGAGGCGCGGCGTCTGTGCGCGGCGGCGCATGAGTTTTTTCGCACATCGTCGATGCGCAGCAAGGCAGTTCTCGCCGACCTACTGCTCGCGCGGATCGCTTTGCGATTAGGCGACACCAAACTGGCGAAGCGACATTGCCAATTGGCGTTGACCGACCTGGCAGCGATGGATTCGCCAACCCTCGTTTACCAAGCCGAGTTCCTGATGGGCGAGGTCGAGCGCACTACTGGGAACGAAGATGCGGCGTACGAATCCTATTGCCGCGCCCGATTGGCCGTCGAGCGATTACGCAGCAGTCTGCGGGGCGAGGAACTGAAGATCGCTTTCTTCGAGAACAAGCTCGAAGTCTATGAAAGCCTGGTCGACATTTGCCTGCGCCGCCAGAACAGCTTCGAAGAAGCGTTCGGTTACATCGAACAGGCGAAATCGCGCACCCTCATGGATCTGCTGAACCAGCCTGTCCATGTTCCCACTGCCGCCGATCCCGGGCAAAGCGAATTGGTGCGCTCGATCCGCAATCTTCGCGAGGAGTTGAACTGGTATTACAACCTGATTGAACGCGAACAGTTGCGTCCAGAAGAGCGTTCGCAGGAGCGCGTGCAACAACTGGAGCAGCAGGCACGTTCGCGCGAGACCGATCTGATGCGAGCGGTGAAAGAAGCGACCGTCGCCGAGGCCAATGAGGCTGGCCTGCAGGTTTCATCGACCACGTCGCTGGAGGAGATCCGATCCGCACTACCAGCCGACACCGCGTTGATTGAATTTTTCTGCGCCCACGACCGCACCATCGCTTGCGTGTTGACTCGCGACAATCTTCACATCTCCCCGGTCACGGTGCAATCGCGTATCCAGAAGCTGCTGCACTTTCTGCAATTTCAGATGTCGAAATTCCGCCTCGATCCGCAATATGTCGAGACCTTCAGCCAGCCGCTGCTGGAGTCGACACAAGCGCATCTCAAGAACCTGTATCAGGAATTAATCGCGCCGATTCGTCATTTCCTCGACCACGAGAACGGCGTTCGCCATCTCGTCTTTGTGCAGCATGGATTGTTACACTACGTTCCCTTTCATGCCCTGCATGACGGCGAGTCGTATCTAATCGATCAGTTCTCGGTTTCCTATGCGCCGAGCGCCAGCATTTACGCGCATTGCCAGACCAAGCCGGTAAATGCGACTGGAGACGCGCTGATCCTCGGTGTGCCCGACGAACGGACCCCGGCGATTCGCGCCGAGGTCACTGCACTAGCGAAGATCTTGCCGCAAGCAAAACTCTTCATCGGTGACGATGCTACCGAAAGTGTATTGCAGACGCACGGGCCCCATAGCCGAACCGTCCACATTGCGACGCACGGTTATTTCCGGCAGGACAATCCGATGTTCTCGTCGATTCGTCTTGGGACGTCTCATGTCAGCCTCTACGACATGGCGCACCTCCAGCTGCCGGTCGAGCTGGTGGTATTGAGCGGCTGTGCCACCGGCATGAATGTAATTACTCCCGGTGACGAGCTGATGGGTTTGGTGCGCGGCCTCTTGCAGGCGGGAGCGCAGTCCCTCGTCTTGAGCCTCTGGGACGTTCACGACGACAGCACAAGGGAATTCATGCTCGAGTTCTATACTCAGCTTCAACAAGGGCGTTCAAAGGCTGAAGCCATGCAAACTGCCTGTATCCGCCTGCGGGAACGCCGCCCTCACCCCTATTACTGGGCTCCTTTCCTATTGATAGGAAAGGAGTAACAAGCTATCCCACATTTCTCATAAAGACCTGTATTTTTTGAGCTCCTGCCACCCCTTTTGTACTAGAGACGGAGTTCGGTTTTGACGGACCTGAAACGAGGAAACAGAATGCAGCATATTTCGGAACAACCTCTCGCTGATTTCGTTCGTGGAGTTAGCGCCCCCCAAGTCGGCCGAGACATCCAAGCCCACCTCGCAGCAGGTTGCGTCAAATGCAAGACCGCACATGACTCATGGAGCCGGGTTCGGCGCATGACTTCCGACGAAGCTGCCTATGCCCCGCCGGAGGGTCTGGTGCGCCTGGCAAAGCTTGAGTTTGGCGCTAAGAATCAAGCCAAACAGGCCGCCAAGTCGCAGAAATGGACCTTGGCGAACGTCATCTTCGACAGTTTTTCGCAGCCCCTTCCGGCGGGCGTCCGCAGCGGCGCACTCAACGTGTGGCAGGTGATCTGCGAAGCCGAGGGATTGACGGTGGATTTGCGTTTCGGCCGCCGCCCCCAATCTGACGCAGTGCATGTCGTCGGTCAGGTATTCGATAAAAAAGCCCTGTGTGCTCTGCAAAACAACGCAACCGTCGAATTGTCTACTGAAAAGGACCAACTGGTTGCGGCTACATCGATCAGCAAGCAGGGAGAGTTTCACTTGGAGTTCCAACCAAAAGATCGGATGTTTCTGTCAGTAAAGACTTCGGGTCGAAATACTGTGCGAATTCCGCTCGACAACCCCGGGATAAGGTAACCAGACATGTCTTACCAAAGAAACCAGAACGAGTTACTCCAGAGAGAGTACGGGTGTAAGTGGAAAGCACGAAAGTTCTACTTTAAACTCGCACTTGGGTACAGGGTCCAAAAGGGGAAAACGATGTTGAACACTAAATCACATATGAGCACGCGGCGCGTAGGCGTGGTAGCCAGCATTCTTCTATTGCTGGCGGTTGTATGCGCTCCACCCGCGCAAGCGCAAACTCGTCTGATTGTGCGCGACCAGTTGGGACTTCCGGGAATAAACCTCACGTGCTTGTTGACCGGCTGCAAGGTCGTTACCGGCCTTGGCGATCCCAACGGACAGCTCTTTCTGGTCACCCTTCCTGCCATCCTGAACCCGGTCACCAGCATCCTGCGCCTCAACCTCCAGACTGGCATCCTCAATGTTGAAGTCGATCAGAACGTGAATGTGCAGCCTACTTATGCGGCATCCGATCCCTCTTATCTCACGGATGAGGTGCCAACACCTTACTACGGCTCGACTGTCTGGCATGGTTACCTGGCGCAGCCTGGAAACCAGTTAGTGCGCACCGCCCAGACACAGGCGACATTCAACGTGACGGGCGCCGGAACGACGGTAGCCGTCATCGATACCGGCGTCGATCCAACGAACTCCGTTCTAAAGAATGTTCTGGTTAGCGGATACGACTTTACGCGCAACACCAGCGGCGGCTCCGAAATGAGCGACGTCAACGTCACTCCCAACTTGAACGCGGCCCAGACCGCGACTCTTAGTCAGCGTACGGTTGCAGTTCTGGATCAGCGTACGGTGGCAGTTCTCGATGGCGGTCCTTACACAGACTTTGGACACGGAACCATGACTGCCGGCATCGTGCACCTGGTCGCGCCGCAAGCGAAGATCATGCCGTTAAAAGCGTTCTCGGCGAACGGCACTGGATATGACTCCGATGTTCTGCGCGCCATCTATTATGCGGTTGCTAACGGCGCGAATGTCATGAACATGAGCTTTGATTTCACCAGTTACTCCAGCGAACTCGCGACGGCCATCAAGTACGCGAACAAGAAAGGCGTGGTCTCGGTTTCGTCTGCTGGAAACGATGGCCTATATACGACAGTTTACCCGGGCGGACTACCGGGCGTGATCGACGTGGCTTCGACTTCCGACACGGACGTCCAATCGACCTTTACTAACTACGGTGCGCCGCCTGTGTGGATGACGGCCCCCGGAGAAAGCATCGTCACCACTTATCCGTGGGGTACCTATGCCGCGGGCTGGGGCACATCATTCAGCACTCCATTCGTGGCAGGCACGGCAGCGCTCATGCTCGGTAAAAATGGCGATTGCCCCAGCTGGGCAGTTCCCGTCGGTCTGGCGAATGCCCACTACCTCGGCAACCAGAATCTCGGTTTCGGGCGTCTGGATACCTACCAGGCGGTTCAAACCTGTCAGATCTTTTAGTGCAGTAAGAACAGACAGTGCTGTAAAAAAGGAAAGATAGAAAGCGAGTTCACGAAATGGCGGCAACCCCCAATCCAGTCCCGGACGTCACGGGACTGGTGCTCCGCATCAAGGAGCTCGAAGAACAGCATCTCGCTTTTCGCAACTCTCTGGTTTGCGCCTTCAACCAGATGCTCGACCTCAAGGACATCAACACCGGGGTGCACAGCACGCGCCTTGCGGAATGGGCTCTCCGGGTAGCTCGGAAAATGGAAATTCCAGAAGAGCGAATGTACCAGGTTGAGGTTGCCGCCCTACTGCACGACGTGGGCAAGGTCGGCGTGCCGGATGCGATTCTGAAGAAACCCGGTCCACTCACTCCCGAAGAGCGCGCCCTCATCAATCGTCATCCAGAATACAGCTGGTCGATTCTGCGTTTATTTCCCGGCCTCGAAGAAGCCAGTCTCTACGCCCTGCACCATCATGAAAGCGTGGACGGTAAGGGCTATCCCGCAGGACTCAAAGGCAACGACATACCACTGGTTTCGCGGATCATTTGTGTCATCGACGCGTTCGATGCCATGGTGTCGAATCGCTGCTACCGGCCAGGCTTGCTGCATTCGGAAGCGATCGGGCGTCTGGTCCGCAGCAGCGGAACCCAATTTGATCACGCCGTTGTGAAAGCGTTTATACCCATCGCCGAGCAGGAAGCCGCTGATGTCTTCGCGGCTGCGGGAACCAGCATGTCGGCCGTTCTGTAATTCAACCCTAAGACTCCTGTCATTTCAGCATTTATAGTAGGGGCGGCGTTCACCTCAACGAGGAAGGCCGCATGAATTTCAAACGCTGTGCTCTGATCCTGTTGGCAATCGTGGCAGCTGTCCCGTCCGCGCTTCACTCGCAGCCGAATGTCGTCCACTACACCACGACCAACGACAATGTGAAGTATCTCTTTGCGACGGCCGAGCCCGTGGCGCGGCTGAAATCCGGCGACATCCTCGATACCAACACGCTCGACTGCTTCGGGAATGCCATCAAAAAACCTGGCGACACGCTCAGCATGTCGAAAGGTGATAATCCGCTAGCCGGGCCTTTCTTTGTCGAAGGCGCGGAACCGGGCGACACCCTCGCGGTCAAGATTCTCGATCTGCAAGTAGATGGTGACACCGGCATCGGCGCCTTCGCCCCCGGGTTCGGTGCCATCAACGAGACGAACTACACGCCTATGCTGCATCCGCCCCTGCCGGAGCGGGTGTGGTTCTATCACATCGATCATGACGCGAATACGGCCTTGTTCAAGGCGCTAGATTCTGATTTCTCGGTAAAGATCCCGGTCCATCCCTTCTTCGGATGCATCGGAGTCGCGCCCGCGAATGGCGAGGCGCGAAGTTCTGTGGTCCCCGCCGAATTCGGCGGCAACATGGATTCGCCCGAAGCCAGCGTCGGCAACACCGTGTATTTTCCGGTGAACGTCAGAGGTGGATTGTTCTACATCGGCGATGGCCACGCCGCTATGGGCGACGGAGAAGTTGCCGGCACCGCGATCGAGGTTCCGCTGAAAGCGCGTGTGCAGTTGAGTGTGATCAAAGGCCGCACCATTGCGTGGCCTCAGTTCGAAAACGATGACGCGATCATGACCGTCGGTGCGTATCGTCCCCTTGATGATGCGGTGCGCATCGCCTTCACTGAACTCGTGCACTGGATCCACAAAGACTATGGCCTCTCCGAACTAGACGCCTACGAACTGCTGTCGAAAGTAGCGAAGATTCATCTGAACGAAATGGTGGATCCTAACTACGTGGTGGTCGCGTCAATTGAGAAGAAATATCTGCCCGCTAAAAAGAAATAAGGAATTCTGACCTGCAAACATTTCCCCCTAAGAATGCTGAGAGGGAGAGGGAGTGGGGATTATTAAGAGCAGCGTTCGCTTTTCGGACGATCAGCAGATAACCACGAGTCTGTGCATCTTTTATTAGCTGCTCGAGGCTCGATTTACCCTGTCTGAGCAACCCCGCTTGGAGTTCGATTTCGCCCAGTGCCAGGCGAGCCTCGAACTCAGATCCGATCGCCCCGTGACGGTGGGCCTCTGCGGCAGCCAGGCGCAACTTGGATATGGCTTGCGTTTTGTTCCCCAGGGCGGCATCCGTTCGGGCGGATACGGCATTGAAGTCGATCTTGATCTGAGGATCTTGAATCTTCGACAGAATCTCCTGGCCGCGTTTTACGGCCAAGCTTGCTTCCTCCCGCTTCCCAATTGCCAACAGAGAGTTGACCATGTTGCCGAGAGCCTGAATCTCGAAGTCGGCGGATTTTAGGGATTCGTACTCGTCCGCCGCCGCCTTCGCCAGTGCAGCTCCATCGGCTGCGCGGCCTTGCTCGTTATAAACGCCAGCCAGTGCCATCTGTGAATAGGCAACCAAGTCTTTAGTGCCGACTTCTTTGGATTTATCCAACGCTTCCTGATATTTCTTTTGCGCTCCGGCTAGGTCGTCTTGGGCGAAGAGTACATCTCCCCAGGTAAAAAGAGTGTAGATCTCATGCCGTTTGTCGCCGGTACCCTCGAGCAAAGAATCGGCGGCTTGAAGAGCGCGGGTCGTTGCCGGCAAGTCACCGGTGTAGAAAGAGAGCTCGGCCAGATGAATCTGGTTCGAGGCTTCCGCCTTCTTGTTTCCAGTCTCGCGGGCGAGAGCCAGCGCTTCTTCGTATTTGGCGCGAGCCCCCTTAAAATCCTCCATCGAAACCAGGACGAGTCCAATATTGCCGAGGGTGTTGGTGGCGCCAATTTTGTCGTCTACCTTGAGCGCGATTTTCAGAGATCGCTCGTCGGCCTTCATGGACGCAGCATGGTCCCCGCGATCCCACAAATTCAGGCCCAGGTTGTTGAGGTAGCGGGCCGCCGATCTGTTGTCGCCGGTCTTTTCTGCAATCGCCAGTGCTTCTTCGAACTTCGATCTCGCTTCCGCAAAGTCGCCCTTATCCTCCAAAGTCAAGGCAATCGAATTCAGTGTGCCGGCGGCTTGCGCACGGTCTCCCGCGTCGTTAAATATTCGGTAAGCCTCTTCGCAGGCGGTAATGGCCTCCTGGAATTTGGTCAGCCTTTGCAGAGCGCCGCATTGTGAGTTGATGGCCCTGGCGGCAACCAGCGATCCCTCTTGCAACCGAGCCATCTGCTCTGCCCGGCTGGCGAGAGCCAGCTGCTGCTTGTAGTCTCCCAGGTTTCCACTCGCGGCGGCGGCCATCAGATCAATGCGCGGATCGTCGCGATAAGGGGAAGGCAGGTTTCTTAGAAGCTCCGCGGTGGCGAGCGCATCCCGCGCTTTTCCGCCATCCGTCAGGACAGAACCCAGTCGCAACCCATACTCCAATCCATCCGGGAAGGACTGGAAGAGCGTGCGATACACACCTGCGGCTTTGTCCAGTTGATGCAGCATTTCGTACGATCGACCTTGATACCAGAGCCGATCCTCTTTACTCAGATCGGCGGAGAGATCGACAGCTTTTTGTGCTTCCTTCTGCGCGTTGACGTCGTAACCAAGATTTCGCCACGCTTCGGCGAGAGCGGAATGGGTTCCAGCGTGATTCGGATCGAGTTCTGCGGCCTTCAAAAGAAGGTCGCGCGCTTCGAGGGAATCGTAGCCGTGCAGTTTTTCCAATCCTTGCGAATACAACCGCGCGGCTTCGGGATTCGCCGGAAGAGAGGCTTTAATACTCGATTCGGCGGAAGCCGGCGCTGTGCCTGCGCCGAGTTTCTGGCGTATGGCTGCGCCAGTGAGTGAAACGAGATCGAAGAGCGTCTTCTCGTTACCGGTCTCGGCCAACGATGCAACGACCTCGCCGGTCACGGCATCCTGCATGCGAACATCGAGACGGATGTCGCCGCCTTCCAGCACCGTGTATGAGCCGAAGACCACTACGTCGGTCCCCAGATTTTTCCGAACACGGCCCAGGTTGTATTTGGACAGCACCCCCGATTCAGAGATGTGCAATTCACTTTTCGCTCGTGCGACATCTTCGCCCGGAATCAACCGGAGGTTTCCGCCGGCGGCGAGTTCAGTGGTGAGCATTTGCGAGAGGCCCGTAGAAAGCCAATCCGTTTCGGGGCGTCCCCCTAGATTGTCGAAACCGAGAACCGCGACTGAGCGCCGGGCTTTGATCGACGTAGCCGTGTCGTGAGGAACCGGACGCAGATACCGATTCGACACTACCCAGACACCCGCAGCGACCGCTAGAAGTATCGCGCAGACGGCTATGAACTTTGGGTTTCGCCACAGGACGGGATGACGCCACGCGGCGCGCAAACTCTTCAGATCTTTTTCCACTTCCTGAGCAGATCGATATCGACGAGTGCGGTCCTTTTCTGTTGCCTTGTTAATGATCCGTTCCAACTCGGCCGGGGCCGCCGGATTCAGTTGCCGCACCGGCGTTGGCGTCCCATACAAAATCGCGTCGTAGACTGCGGCTCCAGTTTCGCCCTTAAAAGCACGCTTCCCCGTTACCATCTCGTACAGCACCAGGCCCAGAGAGAAGACGTCGGTACGCGCGTCGAGCTTTTCGCCGCGCACCTGCTCCGGCGACATGTAATACGCCGTGCCCATGGTCGTCCCGGTGCGGGTCAGATGCGTTTCGCCGAGATCTCCGCCCACCGGCGGGGTCTTCGCGATCGATGGATCTGCCACGGATGGGCCGGCCACTGATGCCGTCACAGCTTCAGACGTGGGAATATCTTCGACCGACTTCGCCAGTCCGAAGTCGAGAATCTTGGCGTTGCCGCGCGTGGTGATAAAAACATTCGCGGGCTTGATGTCGCGGTGAATGATGCCACTTTGATGCGCTGCCTCTAACCCGTCCGCAATCTGGATCCCGAAGTCCAGCGCCCGGTTCAATCGCAACTGCGTGTCGAGTTTAGGGGCGTTCAATATCCACTCGCGCAGCGTCTCCCCTTCCAGCAACTGCATCGCGATGAAAGGCTGCTCGTTGTGTTCGCCGAGTTCGTAAATCGGACAAATGTTGGGATGGTCGAGAGCCGACGTCGCGCGCGCCTCCCGTTGTAACCGTTCAAAGGCGATTCGGTCGCTCGGCAAGTCTCCCGGCAGAAATTTCAGAGCGACTCCGCGACCCAGCTTAATATCTTCGGCCCGGTACACGATTCCCATGCCGCCGCTCGCGAGGGGGCCGAGAACACGGTAATGGGAGATGGTCTGTCCGGTGATGGAGGGTCTCGAAGAAACAGCTGCCGCGCCGGTCGCCGTCTGTGCGGCGAAATCCACCAGGGGCTGGTCGAGGAAATTGTCAGCCTGCCGGTGAGCCGTCAGCAAAGACTGCACTTCCTCCAGCAAGGGCGCGTCATCGCCGCAGGCTTGACGCAGGAACTCGTCGCGGCGATCGGCAGGCACAAGCAGTGCCGATTGCAGCAGGTCTTCCACGCGTTTCCATCGTTCAGCTTCCATCGGAACGCCCGACACGATTCATCTCTCGATGCAGCCAGGCTCGAGCCGTGCTCCAGTCTCGCGCCACCGTAACCGCCGATACCTTGAGTACCTCGGCTGTTTCATCGAAGTTCAATCCACCAAAGAACCGGAGCTCTACAACCTGGGCTTTGCGCGCATCGACTTCCGCCAGCGCCTTCAGCGCATCATCGAGGGCCACCACATCTACATCTTTTTCCTTGCTCGGCGAGAGCATCGCCGTGTCCTCCAGAGATAGTGCGGCGACACCCCCTCCTCGTTTCCCGGCACGGTGCCGGCGAGCATAATCCACAAGAATCTGCCGCATCAATTGCGCGGCGATCGCGAAAAAATGAGACCGGCTTTCCCACTTTGGAGTGTTCAATCCGACGAAGCGCACGTAGGCCTCGTTCACCAGAGCGGAGCTTTGCAGAGTGTGGTCGAGACGCTCCTGGCGCAACTGAAAATGGGCCAGACGATGCAGTTCCTTGTACACGATCGGCACCAAGGCATCCAGTGACTTGCGGTCGCCGTCCCGCCAGCCCTGCAACAACTTCGTAACCTCGCCCGCCGACTCGTGGCCCAAGCAACTCCCTCAGGAGGTGGAAAACATTTGGGTAGCAGGGTAGCGATGGATGTCCCGCCTGTCAACTGGAACTAATTGAAAAATTGGCTAGTTACGGCGTTTCCTCGCACACAGAAGTCTTTTTCTTAATCGATGATCAGATTTGCCGCGATTTTGCGCTGATAACAGACAGAGGGCAGATCCCCCTGGCCTTCCGGATCTGACTATCAAGGAGATGCAAAATGCTGAAAAAATCCACACTACTCATCCTGGTTCTGACTCTTTCTTCCCTGGCCCTGGCGCAAAAAACCCAGCAAGTACCAATGCCCCCGGAAGGAGTCCGCAGCCAATCGACCACAGCATGCGACGTCACATTTTCCAGCGGAACGTCAATCACCCAAACCAAGTTCTGCGTCACCGCAAACGGAAACATCACCCAATTCAGCGTGGCTACAGAAGAAATGATCAATGTGGGGGCAGTCCTGGAAGGCTACGGGTTCTGTGACGAGAACTCGGGGACCACTTACTACGACTGGGCCGACTTCGACAGTGGAAACTGGCAAGCCGCCACCTTCAAACATAGCGGAAATGTCATTACCGTCACCCGTGAGACGACCGACGGAATCTGGCAGCTGACGCAGACCATCACAAATGTTGCAGCTTCGAGCACCGGATTTGGGTCCGCCAAAGTTGCGATGAAACTCAAGAATCTCAGCGGAGTCTCTCGTTCGGCTGTCCTCTATCGCTATGCGGACGTCGATGCCACCGGCACTACGACAAACGATTTCGACAACACCGGCACGTCGACCTACGGACTGGTCAGCTTCCAACATGGCCTGAGCCTTACCAACAACACCTTCAACATTAATTACGGTTATCTCACCTTCATCCAGAACACTCCCGCTCCACCGAATACGTGCAGCCCCGCTGCCGCTACCGGACCTTTTGTGGGAGATGGCTCGATTGCGGCGCTCTGGTCCTTCACGCTCGGGCATGGGGGAACGGGGAGCGTAGTAGCTACGTATAAAGGGATCTAAACGACGTCTCTGGAGCTAAGTCTCAATTAGCGCTAAGAAGCCCGGCTTCGCAATCCCGAGGCCGGGCAGTTTTTTGCCTCCAACAGCCCGTCCCATACCACGCAATCCAGAAAATATTTTCAGCAACCATGATCAGATTTGCCCGACCTGTGCGCTGTTAAGAGACAGAAGGCGAAATTTAGGTGCCCTCAAATCCAAAGAGGCAACTGTCATGAGAATCCAACCCCGCGCTCTCTTCACTCTTGTCTCAACTTTGCTCCTTTCCGCTCTGCTGCGAGCGCAAATCACCGGCGTCACGGCCGGGACCGACCTCACCGGCGGCGGCACCAGCGGCAACGTCACCCTGAATCTGGACACGACCAAGGTGCCACGGCTCGCGGCAGCCAACGCTTTTACCGGCAACCAGTCGGTGAAGGGAAACGTCACGGCCACCGGCGCAGTCGCCGGAAACATGTTCGCGATCGGAAGCAATCTTTTTGGCTTCGGCTCAGTGGCGAATGCCAGTGCGTTTGTTGGATTCTCGGGCAACACTTCATCTACGGGCACTAACAACACCGGCGACGGTTATCAGGCTCTTTTCAGCAACACCAATGGTGGTGGCAACACGGCGATCGGTTCTGTTGCACTCTTTGCAAATCAGATCGGCTCAGTGAACACAGCAGTGGGCGCTTACGCCCTCTATAACAACCTCGGTGGCGAAAACACCGCGGTCGGCGAGCAAGCACTGGTAGACAACACGGTTGGTAATGACAACACCGCCACTGGCTATCTGTCCCTCTCCAACAACTTAGGTGGGGGGAGCAATACGGCCTTCGGCGAATATGCGCTCGACGCCAACACGGCCGGCAATAACAATACCGCGATCGGAGTCCAAGCCGGCGGCGGTGTCACAGGCGCCAGTTCATCCAACACATTCTTGGGATATCTCGCTTCGAACTCCGTCAACCCGATCACCAATTCCACTGCCATCGGCGCTAACGCGCTGGTCGGTGAAAACAACGCGTTAATCCTCGGAGCAACCGGGAAAAACGCGGTAGCCGTGGGCATAGGCACCGCGACTCCATATCCCGATTACGGCCTCGATATCGAAACGGTAAAGAGTAACGGCGTGATCAACGGCGGCGTGGTCGTGAACGCCAGCGGCGGCAACCTCTATCTGGGGATGACCAACACTGTTCACAAATTCAGAGTCGACACCAACGGCGCGGTCTACGCTGACGGAGGGTTCTTGGCGAGCGGCGCGGATTTTGCCGAATCCGTATCTGTTCGCGGCGAGCGCTCACTTTACAAACCCGGAGACTTGCTCGAAATCGCCAGCGGCGCACATCGCACTCTCGCCCTGTCACATTCGCCCTATTCCACTCGGATCGCCGGTATTTATTCCACCAAGCCGGGAGTGTTGGGGTCTCCCCACCCGATCGACCAAAAAGTTGAAGGAGAAGTGCCGCTCGCCATAGTCGGAATCGTGCCCTGCAACGTCACCGCCGAAAACGGCGCCATTCACGAAGGCGACCTCCTGGTAGCGTCATCGCGTCCCGGCTTCGCCATGAAGGGAACCGACCGCCGCCGACTGGTAGGAGCCGTCGTCGGTAAGGCGCTCGAATCGTTGCCCAAAGGTACCGGATCGATTCAGGTTCTGGTGACTCTGCAGTAGCAAATCTGCACCAAAATCTCACACGAGGTGATGTCATGAAGATTCGAAATCGCATCGCAAGCGCCGCTTTCGCAACTTTGCTGTCGTGCGGGTTACTCCACGCTCAGATAACAGGCGTCACCGCCGGCACCGACCTTACCGGCGGCGGCACCAGCGGAAATGTCACCCTCAATTTGGACACGACCAAGGTTCCACAATTAAAGGTGGCCAACACGTTCACCGGAAATCAGACAGTAAGCGGCAACTTGAACGTCACCGGAACGATAACCGGCGGCAACTTCAAGATCGGCGGCAATCTTTGGGGTTACGGATCGTTTGCCAATTCGAACGCATACCTTGGATTTGCAGGCAACACGGTTAGCACTGGTAGTGCCAATACGGCCGTCGGCTACCAGGCGCTTCTTGAAGATACGAATGGAATCGGCAACACCGCCATCGGCGCCGGAGCCATGACTCTCAGTAACGGCGGCGTTTACAACACCGTTGTGGGTGACGGTGCACTCACCCAGAACGGCGGAGACGAAAACACAGCGATCGGCGCTGCCGCCGGTTCAGGGTCCAATTCGGCGAACACTTCGGGGCGCGGGAACACCTTCCTGGGATTTGATGCCGGAGTCTCCGTCGATGGTCTTTCTAACTCCGCTGCCATCGGAGAATATGCAACCGTCGGCGTTAACAACGCCATGATCCTCGGGAGCACAGGAACTCTAGCCGTCACCGTAGGCATCGGCACCAGCACTCCCTATAACGACTATGCCCTCGATATCGACACCACCAACAGCAACGGCATCATTAACGGTGGCGTAGTGGTCAACGCCAACGGAGGCAACCTCTATTTGGGGATGACCAACGGCACCCATAAATTCCGCGTAAGCACGACCGGCGTGGCATACGCCGATGGAGGATTTGTTGCGAGCGGCGCGGACTTCGCCGAATCTGTCGCGGTACGCGGCGAGCGCTCGCTCTATAAGCCTGGCGACCTGCTCGAGATCACCAGTGGCGCCCACCGCACGCTTGCCCTTTCACAATCGCCCTACTCAACGAAGATCGCGGGTATTTATTCGACCAAGCCCGGCCTTCTTGGCACGCCATACTCCATCTCCGAAGGCCCGCAAAAGACAGACGCGGAAGTGCCGCTCGCCATTGTTGGTATCGTGCCTTGTAACGTGACCGACGAAAACGGTGCCATCCAGGAAGGCGATCTGCTGGTAGCGTCGTCGCGCCCCGGCTTCGCCATGAAGGGAAGCGATCGCGCCCGCATGCTTGGAGCCGTGGTTGGCAAAGCGTTGGAGCCGCTGGCGGAAGGCACCGGCTCGATTCAGGTTCTGGTTACTTTGCAGTAACAATCACTGCGGCTTGATCGTGACCGTCACCCCCGTCGGAGAACTCCCGGCGGCGTAAGGCGAGCCTGGTACCGGCGTAAGTGTTCCGAGAGTTACGTCGATCACGTAAGCGGACACCGTCTCGTTCACGTTGTTTGCTACGTAGAGAAATTTGCCCGATGGATCCACAACCGCCGACACGCCCTCCGAAACCTGCGTTGCTATCGGGAATCCTGCCAGCATGGAAAGCGCGCCGGTGCTGCTGTTGACGCTGAAGCCCGAAATATCAAAAAAATTGCTGATGTACACGAATCGCCCAAGAGGATCGGACGCGATAGAAAAAGGCGAATCGCCTGCCGTTCCCCCAGTGGCGAAGGGAGATCCCGGCACGGCGGTGAGCGATCCTGCTTCCGCAGAAACGCCGAACGCCCAAATATTAAGGGGCAACGCTGTTGTGGTAGGCGCAGTGAGGACGTAGACGAACTTCCCGAAATGATCAACGCCTACCGAGCGCGCAACGAGTAATGAGCCCAGGTTTACAGGCGAACCCACGAGTTGTAGCGCACCCTGCGAGTTGATCGAGAAAGAACAGACGGACCCTGACGAGTTTGAGGCAAATACAAATGGACCGACCGGGTCGGTCACAACTCCGGAGGTCAGCCCAGCGTCGCACATCGCTTGAGAACCCGACGTCAGCGCTCCCGTCGCTGAATTCACGCTGAAACCGGAGATGTTGTTCCCGCCCACTTGGCTGCCGTCCTGGTCAGCAACGTAGAGAAATTTACCGCTTGAGTCCACCGCAAGCGTTACCGGAGCCTCGAGAGAACCAGTCGTGAAGGGCGAACCCGGCACCGCGCTGAGAGCGCCGCTCGAAGGATCAACGGCGAAAGCAGGAAGATCGTCGGCGGATGAAATGTTGATTGGGTTGTTGGCGATGTACAAAAATTTCCCAGCAGGATCCGCCGTCAACGCTTGCGGTCCCTGGCCGGGCGAGAAAGGCGCGCCCGGTACCGGAAAGGGCGAGCCCGGTACAGAAGTGAGGCCTCCCGTGGTTGGATCAACAGAGAAAGCCACGATCGTTCCGTCGAAAGCGCTGGAAACGTAGGCATAGCCCGGAGTCGGACCAGCTTCGGCGCCAATGATTGCAAATCCCGCAGGATTTGACGGGCCGCCACCGGGAGACGGATTCACCACCGTGATTTGCGCACCGCCAACAGTTGCGATATCAGCCGCCGGAATAATGGCATTCAGCTGATTCCCGTTGAGAGTAGTCGTC
This sequence comes from uncultured Acidobacteriaceae bacterium, assembly GCA_963807725.1. Taxonomy (GTDB): domain Bacteria; phylum Acidobacteriota; class Terriglobia; order Terriglobales; family Acidobacteriaceae; genus Acidiflorens. The sequence continues at coordinate 473,820 of CAWECL010000001.1, read as the reverse complement.
AGCGGGCTGCCATTCCACTCCACGGTCGAAGTGGATAAAAAACCTTCGCCGCCGATAGCCACCGTCAGATTTCCGCTGCCCGCAGTTGCGTTCGCCGGTGTGATGGACGTGATACTGGGCACAGGATTCGGATTGCCGCCGCTACCACTGCCTCCGCCCGAATTATTCATTGAAGAGCAGCCCACCGACGACATGAAGCAGGCAAGCAAGAGGCTTAGGAAGCAGTTGCACACCAAGGCAGACAAATCGCAATCGGGAATCCTCAGACGCATGACTCGCATTCGTTCCTCCATTTAGTTTTCGTCAGCGTTCTTAACGCACTCATCGAGGGTTATGGTGTCCGCACAAATCCGTGATAGGCATAACTCCCGTCCAGATAAGTCCCTGTGATATCTCCGGCTGGGTTGATGCTGATGGGGAAGGTTCCCTGGAATCCGCTGGTGCCGGCCCCGGGAGCATCGAAGGTGGTGTATCGTGCCGTTGGCCGCGCGCACGAATCCGTGCAGCACGTTTCCAGAGTCCAGATAAGGTCCCGCGATGTTCTTCGCTGTGTTGACGCTGAAGCCGCCCGTTCCCTGAAAGCCGCCCGTGCCCGCACCTGGAGCCTCGAATGTTGTAATCACGCCTTTAGCAGTCCGTACAAAACCGTGGTACGAATTCGCGGAGTCACGATATAGTCCGGTGATCACTCCGCTTGTGTCGATGCTGGCGGCCAACGTTCCCTGATTCTTATCAGTCCCTGCGCCGGGAGCGTCGAACGTAGTAATCGTTCCATTGGCGGCGCGCGTAAAGCCGTGGTACGCGCTGTTGCTATCGCGATAGAGTCCCGCGATCACTCCAGCCGTGTTCACGCTGATAGCGATCGTTCCCTGAGATGCGGCTTTTCCCGAGCCCGGAACTTCGAAGGAAGTGATCTTGCCCGTGGCTGCGCGCACAAAACCGTGATACGCATTCTTCTTGTCCATGTAGGTTCCAACGGTGTCTCCTGCGGTATCGATCGCGATGGGAACGGTTCCCTGATGCATGCCAGTGCCCGACCCCGCAACTTTGAAAGTGGTGACCGCGCCGGCGGCGCTACGTACATAACCGCGATAAACAAAGCTCCCGTCCACGTAGGTACCAGCGACATCTCCCGCCGTGTTGACGCTGAAGGCGATGGTTCCCTGAGACGAGCCCGCACCCGATCCCGAAATCTCGAACGTGGTGATCGCGCCCTTTGCCGAGCGCACAAAACCGTGATAAGCACTGCTCTCGTCAAAGTACATTCCAGCGATAACTCCCGATTTGTTAATGCTGAAGGGAATGGTTCCCTGGCCGCTCCCGGTTCCAGCGCCGGGAGCATCGATCGTTGTAAAGCCGGTTGGACTGCTGTGCGCCCTTGCTGCTTGTCCTTGCCGTGGCGCTGTCGTCGCCGCTGCTGCGAGAAACAAGCACAGGCAAAGGTCTGGTAATAGAAACTGGGTCCATTTCGACATATTGGTTCTCCTCATCTAGAGCTTTTCTAAATTCACGACACGAACTGGGGTCACATCATTCTCTTGGTGCGACTCGGTGAGGCGATCGATTGGCGCCGGCCTTATCGACCAGAAAGTTGGCGGCACTTGGCCCGGTTTTCTGTCATTCTCCATTTGCCACGAACGTAATCGCCTTGCATTGCACCGTATTTCCTTCGTGCAAAATCAACTACCCCCAAATCTATGAACAACATCGCAAGACAACTGCCAACCGCCGTGCTTACTTGGCGAATGGTGCTATATTCGCGAGGGAATAGTGGCAGGGAAAGACCGGCACCGAAGGTTCGGCATGAATCCGCAACGAGAAAATCCTCCGGTAGAACATCTCGCTCTTCTCTATCGCGTGTCGCGATCGCTGCTCAAAGACGGCGAGTACGGAGAACTCCTCTCCGGCCTGCTCGACACGCTGATTGAAGGACTCGGAGCGGACCGCGGATTCGTCGTAGTGCGGGAAGCGGGGGAGTTTAAGGCCACGGCGTCGCGGAATTTCCGCAGCGAAGCGTTATCAAGGGCCGAAGAAGCGGTCAGCCGATCGATTGCCGGATCCGTTATGCAAAGCGGCAAAGCGGTGCTCATCGGTGACGCGTCAATCACCGAGCCCTACAGCCGGCAGCCGAGCACCAAGCAACTCGCTCTTCGCTCAGTCTTGTGCGCGCCTCTCGCTGCCGGCACCGATGCGTTCGCACTTATCTATCTGGAGAATCGCCAGATCACCAACCGTTTCACCGAAGAGCAGCGCGATTTGCTGGACGAAGTCTGCGCGCTGGCCGCGCCGCGATTGCGCGCCGCCGTGGCCATGAGTCAGGCGGAGCGGCGAGCCGAAGGCCTCGAACACGCCTACAGCCAATCCGACGGAATAGTGTCGGCAGACCCCGGCATCGCGCGCCTGTTGCAGACCGTCCATCAGATCGCGATTACCGATCTGCCAGTACTGATAGAAGGAGAAACCGGAACCGGAAAGGAATTGATCGCCCGTGCCGTGTACCGGCACAGTACGCGCGTGAAAGGACCGTTCGTCGCTCTGAATTGCGCGGCCATTCCCGCTACCCTGATCGGTTCTGAACTTTTTGGATTCGTGCAGGGTGCGTTCACCGGCGCGAATCGCGACCGCGTCGGCTTTCTCGGCGCGGCGCATCGCGGAACTTTATTTCTTGATGAGATCGGCGATCTGCCGCTCGATCTCCAGCCGCATCTGCTTCGCGTTCTTCAGTCGGGCGAGTTTACGCGCCTCGGTAACTCTCGCACCGAACAGGTTGACGTTCGTTTTGTGGCCGCAACGAATCGTGACTTGGAGAGCGAAGTGAAAGCCGGCAGATTTCGCGCCGATTTATTTTTCCGCCTGTCTGCCATCACGCTTCGCCTGCCACCTTTGCGCGAGCGTCCGCATGATACGAGGCTGCTGGCCGAACACTTTGTTCGCACCGCAGCCGCGCGCTATGGCCGCCCAGTGCCGCGTTTGACCGAAGACTGCTTGTCTGCTTTAGTTGCGTACAGCTTCCCAGGGAATGTCCGGGAACTCGAAAGTGAAATGGGAAGACTCGTCGCCCTGGCGTCGCCCGACGCCCCTTGTGGCCCCGAACTGTTGAACGAGAGAATTCGAAAACGCAACGGCGGGGCAACCTCGTCGTCTCCAGCGGCGCCCGTTTCCCCAATGTCATTGCAGGAAATGGAAAGGCAACTCATCTCGTCAGTTCTGGAACACACCGCGGGAAATCGTACGCGGGCGGCCGAGATCCTCGGAATCAGCCGCGAAGGGCTACGCACAAAGCTCCAACGTCTCCAGAGTCCGGAGGCCACGTAGCTCCTGAACCTCTTTAACTATCTTCACGCGTCTCAAAAAAATCCCCAACAGCATGCTTCGGTCGACAACCTCATTCACTCTGCACATCAATTGACTTGTCCCTAACCGGGTTCTAACATTCCGCCGAGGCCGAGAACTCCGAACCGCAATGACAAAGATAACGACGAAGACTCTTTCTATTGCCACGCTTGCTCTTGCACTTTCGATACTATCGACGACCGGTGAAGCTCAGCTGACTCCGCCGGTGGCTCCCGTTCGCCCCGTTACGGACACTTATTTCGGAACCACCGTCGTCGATCCTTACCGATGGATGGAAGGTGGCGGTCCAGAGCTCTTGGAATACATGAAGGCGGAGAACGCCGTGACGCAGCAGGCGCTGCAGCCGTTAGCCGCGCAGAACGCCGAGATTCTGGCGGAGCTGACGAAGCTGGCCGATACCGTCCCGGAAGTTCGGCGCTTTGCGCGCAGTTTGGATGACTATTTCTATCTCGAGACGCCGCCCGGCAAAAGCGACGCATTATTAATGATGCGTCCAGTAGCGGGCGGCCCAGCGAAATTGCTCCTCGATCCCGGAACGATGGCGACGGAAGGAAAACATGCTGCCATCGACTACTTCGAACCCTCACCCGACGCGAATTACGTCGTTGTGGGTGTATCGCTAGGTGGTTCCGAAAATTCCGTGCTGCATGTAGTCGAGACGGCGACCGGCAAGCTGATGTCGGAGTCCATTTCGCGGGCGCAAGACGGATCGCCTTCGTGGATGGACGATAGCAAAAGTTTTTATTTCAGGCGAATGCAGGCGATGCCACCGGGCGCTCCGGCATCGGCTAAATTCGATAACGTGCGCGTTTATCTTCATAAACTGGGAGCCGGGGAAGCCACCGATATTCCTATCTTCGGTCCGGATGTAACGACCGATCCCGTCCTGCCGAAATATGGCGAAGTCGCGGTGCAGGTTGTTCCGGGAACAAAACTGTTGTTGGCGTCGCAGGTTTCTGGCGTAGTCGAAACGCCGGCGATTTGGGTTCGCCGCACCGAGAACGGTCCTTGGATAAAGGTCGTAGGCCACGAGGACGGCCGGCTGGCCCTGGCGATTCACGGCACACGTGCTTATGTCCTGACTAAAGGAGGAGCAAACCGGGCGATCAGCAATGGTCGAGTCATGAGCTTCGACCTCGCGACCGAGAGCTTTGCGAATGCGCACGTCGTAATCCCCGAAAGCAACTTCATTCTGTCGGCGGGAGAGGGAACCGGACTCGCCGCAGCGCAAGACGCGTTGTACGTCTTCGGCTTTCAGGACGGCTTGAGTGGCGTCATTCGAGTTCCCTACAGCAACGAGAAAGCTACCGAAAAAGAACCAGCGTGGCTTTCCCTGCCGGTCAGCGGAAACGTGAATACAGTCGTCGCTGATCACCGGAGGCCGGGTATGGCGTTGCTGATGCAAAGCTGGACTACGCCCAAGTTGATCTATGCCTACTCACCCGATCAGCGCATTTTCACCGATACAGGCTTGCAGCAACGCAGCACGGTAGACATGTCGGCGGTCGCATCCAAAGAAGTCTTGACGAAGAGTGCTGATGCAACCATGATCCCGCTGTCGATTCTCTACCGCAAAGATCTCGCGATGGATGGCTCTCACCCAACCTTACTTGAGGCCTACGGCGCATACGGCCTGACCATCCAACCGGTTTTTGATCCGTCGCTGCTGCCCTGGTTGCAGCGCGGGGGCATCGTAGCATTCATACATGTGCGCGGTGGCGGCGAGCGTGGAGAAGCGTGGCACCAGGCCGGCATGAAAACGACGAAGCAGCACACCATCGATGATTTTGTGGCCGGTGCCCACTATCTCATCGACGAAAAATATACGTCGCCTGCTCACCTCGCGATTGAAGGGACCAGTGCCGGCGGCATCGCAGTCGGCGGCTTTCTCACGCAGCATCCGGAGTTGATCGGCGCCGTTCTTTATCGCGTCGGGATCACCGATATTCTGCGCAGCGAGCAGCGCGCCACCGGAGCCATGAATGCGTCGGAGTACGGGACGGTCAAATCCGAACCGGAGTTCCGCGCGATGTATGCCATCAGTCCCTACGCGCACGTGCAAGACGGCGCCAAATATCCTCCGGTGATGCTCGAGACGGGCGCGAATGATCCGCGCGTGACGAGCTGGATGTTGACCAAGATGACGGCCCGCTTGCAGGCTGCGAACGCGTCCTCGAATCCGATTCTGCTGCGCGTCGATTTCGACGCCGGACACGGCATCGGATCAGGCAGGGCCCAGAGACTCAAGCTGATAGCCGACGAATTTACATTTCTCGGCTGGCAGTTGGGATTACCAGGATTCGATCCCAAGGCTGTCCACCGACCGGTCGCCCACTGACCTTCGCCCCACTCAAGCCCCTATAGCGGCAAATCCGGCTCCTGCTGCCGCTAGTAGACCAAAATCGTGCGCTTGAAATGACAAATTCTTTCACCCTACACAAACTGCAGAAATGCAGATACAGTTGTTCTCGTTTGTCTGTCCACGCCACCCAAAGGGGATTCCTCTTGAAATTTCTTCGAAAGATCGCTATCGCGACCACCGCGCTGTGTGCATTGATCGCAGCCGCATCCGCCCAAACCTGGACACCACTCACCAATCAACCCGGGGCCGATGTAGGCGCCATGCTGCAACTCAGAGACGGCAGGATCCTTGTCCACGAAGAACAAAGCGGAGATTCCACCGCATGGCACATTCTCACTCCAGACTCCACCGGTAGCTATATCAACGGTACGTGGAGTTCCGGCGGCAACATGCCCTCCACTTACGCGCCCTGGTTCTTCGGCTCCGAAGTATTACTGGACGGCAAGACGGTCGTCATCGAGGGTGGCGAGTACAACCACGGTTCGCAGGATTGGACGAACCTCGGTGCGATCGGAACCATCTCTGGAAGCACACTGACCTGGGTAAGCAACTCCGCGCCGACCGGATGGACGCGCCTCGGCGACGCGGAAAGCACGCTGCTCGCCGACGGAACCTACATGCAGGCGAACTGCTGCACGGCCCAAAATGCTTTGTTCAACGGTCCGAATTCCTGGACGGCGACTGGTTCGGTCGATCAGCCCAATAATGATGAATCTGGCTTCACCATGCTCACGAATGATCTCGTGCTGACCGTAGATGCGAAAAGCGACACCAAGTGCGGAACCAGCCAGGGATCGGAACTCTACAGCCAGACCACCGGAGTTTGGACCTGCGGACCGTCGACTCCCGTTCAACTCTATAACGCCGGCGACGAAGAATTGGGCGCCGCAGTTTTGATGTACAACAATAAAGTGCTGCAGTTTGGCGGTAACGTAGCCGCCACAGCCGTATACGACGTCGCCAGCAACACCTGGGCGGCGGGCCCGACTCCTGCAGGCGGTTTGGATCAGGCCGATGGTCCGGCAGCGCTCGAACCGAACGGCAAAGTGCTCGCCATGTTGAGCCCTGGTCTGTTCCAGTCGAAATGCCAGTTTGTCGAATACGATCCAACCGCTGGCACGTTGGCAAACGCTCCGAACCCGTCCCATTGCCCGTCAGATTCATCCTACGTAGGCCATCTGATGGTTCTTCCCACCGGTCAGATCATGTTCACCGACTTCAGCGGAACGGTCGAAATTTACACTCCGGCCGCAGGCGTTGTCTCAGGCGTGGCTCCGGCCATTAATCCGGTCAGCGGCACAATCGGCAGCCCATCGACTAACAATGCCATCTCTGGAACGCAACTCAACGGTTTGACCCAGAACAACGGTTACGGTGACGATTACCAGGGCAGCACGAACTATCCCTTGGTTCGCTTGCAGCAAGTCGCCGCTCCGAACAACGTTTATTGGGCAAACACTCACGATGAGAATACTCACTCCATCGCTCCGGGAACTTCCGTCTCCGGATTGTTCGATCTGCCGAATGGAATACCTTCGGGCAGCTACGACCTGACCGTTGTCGTCAATGGCATCGAGTCGAATTCGGAAGCCGTGAGCGTGGTTGCGGCTCCGGATTTCACCCTGAGCGCGAACCCAACTTCGGTCAGCATAGCGCAGGGCAGCAATGGTACGAGCCAGATCACCATCGCTCCGGAGAATGGTTTCAGCGGCAGCGTTACCCTGAGTACTTCTACTCTGCCCAGCGGCGTAACGGCGTCGTTCAGCCCGAATCCCGCAACCACCACCAGCACTGTGACCTTTGTAGCTAGCGCGAGCGCAACGACCGGCTCGTCCACCATAACCATCACTGGCGTGTCCGGCACACTGAGCCACACCACAACCATCAAACTCACTGTCACCGCCGTCAGCGCACCGGCTGTTACTCTCACACCGTCGTCTCTCACATTCGCTAGCCTCGCGGTGGGATCAACCAGCGCCGGAAAGAGCATTACCCTCACCAATAGCGGGACGGCTACGCTGAACATCAGCAGCATCGCTGTCAGCGGCGATTTCGCGTTTGTAACCTCCACCAAGCCATGCGGCAGCACTCTAGCCGCAAAAGCAAACTGCAAGATTGAAGTGACGTTCACTCCGACTCAACCTGGAACCCGAACCGGAGCCGTCACCATCACCGACAACGCTGCGGGCAGCCCGCAATCGGTGCCACTCACCGGCACTGGCACGGTGGGCGCTACGCTGACACCGGCGACCAAGACGTTCCCAGCGACGAAGGTTGGAGTCACCAGCGCGGCCAAGGTCTTCACTCTTACCAACAAACAGACCGTGGCGCTGACCGGCATCACGCCCTCGACCACCGGGGACTACAGCATCTCCACCACGACTTGCACCTCGAGTCTGGCTGCAAAAGCCAAGTGCACCATCAGCGTGACATTCACTCCCACGCAGACCGGCACGAGGCCAGGAACATTGCAGGTGAGCGACAGCGCAGCCGGAAGCCCGCAGACCTCAACTCTGACGGGAACTGGCAAGTAAACTGCTAACTAACGAAATGTAGGCTGAACAACCCTCCCGACGGGGCTGCTTAAATGCGGCCCCGTTTCACCAAAAAGCGCGGACAGGTTCGCCCCAATCTGCCAGCGCTGCAGCAGCTTTAGGATCGTTTGATTCTTATCTCCGAAGAAGGGGCTCCTGCCTGAAGTGAGTATGACAATGACTTTGAAAAATTCTAAATTTTGGGCGGCGCTGCTGTTGGGTGTCCTTGCGTTCAGCGGCATGGCTCTCGGAGCGACCCAATGGGTGATCACCAACGACGATGTGGTGCCAGAAGTCGTTTCGGGCCTCAGCTTTTATTCCGTTGCGCCAGATGGTTCGCTGACTTTCCAGCAATTCGTAGAAACCTTCGGCAACGGGATCAACGGCGGTTTCTTCGGCATCAACCGGCTCGCTGTGCTCAACGGTCAGAATCAACAATGTGTCTTTGCTTCGGAAGCCTATTCCGGGGTCATTGTCGGCATTGACGTCAACGATCTCACCGAGAGCGATGCCGTCTTTGGATCCGCCAGCGATGGCGGCACTTCCAACGGCATCGGCCTGGCCATCAACAGCCAATATTTATATGCCAGCTTCACCGATTCCAACACCATTGGGACGTTTGCCATCCAACCCGGATGCAGCCTGGCGTTCATCAATGATGTGCAGGTCGCAGGATTGGCGGGCGGCATCGTCAACGGAATGGCTGTCCACGGCAACATACTGATTGCCACCTACACCGACGGCACCATCGAATCGTTCGACCTTTCGGCTGGCGCGCCGATATCCCACGGCGACAAGCAGTACTCCACGGCAACGCTGAATTCGCTCGATGCGACGTATCCCAACTCCATCGACATCACGAGCGACGGACACTTCGCGATTTTCGGCGACACCTCGACTTCGGTGGTGGTCGAAGTTTCCGACATTTCTTCCGGCAGCTTGAAGCCAACGATTGCCTATTCGAATAAATCGAGCATCAGTTCGAGCAACGTTATGCTGAGTCCCGATGAAACGGTGCTCTACGTGATCAACACGCAAGGCGACTCGGTCAGCGCCATGTTCTTCGATAAATCGACAGGCACGCTTGCTCGCGGCTGTAAATCGGGACGCATTCGAGGCCAGTCTTCGGACTGGTCCTATCTGGCGGGTCTGGCGTTGGCGAGCCAGTCCGGCAACGGAGGCGGAGTTTATGTGGCCGAGTACGGCGCGCCGTCAGCGATCGCTTTTATCGGCCTGACGGTTTCAGGGCAGGAGTGCAAGCTGAAAGAAGTGAAAGCCTCGCCCTTTTCCGACCCGATCAGCTCGGGATTGTTATCGATCGGCACTTTCCCTCCGCGGTCGTTCTAAAAAATCGCCTTAAAAAATCGCGATCCGCTCACCGCCAGTTGAGTGATTTCGGCTTCAAAATGGGGGTACCCCCCCTCCCCCTGGGTATACTGAAATCATAGACTTATGGGGGTATTTATATACTTGGCACACGTCGCAGTTTTTGCGACAATGCCAAGTATGGCAGAGCAGTCCTATGGAACATGGGGCGATTGGCTCTTATGTTTGGGGGCTATCATTCTGCTGGAAGCCCGATTCCCATTCATGCCAAGAAATCCTGAAGGCCATAGCCCGCGATGGTGGAAAAGGCATCCCGAAGCGGTACGCCCTACCGCCGCTCCCACGAGCAAAAAAGACGGATCGGAAGATAAGGGGATATGGCGCGGTGCATTTGGGCGTTGGGATGTTTCCGTCTCAGTTCTTTTCTCGATATTCCTCGGTTTGGGGCTGGCAGTGCTAGGCATCGGGTGGTTTCCCCATGCTCTGTTGATTGCGCAGGTTTCCTTCGTGATAGCAGGAATCGTGATAATAGTCGCGATCATTCACCACGTCTATTTGGCTAAAGCGGAAAGCGGTTGGAGTAAATTTTTCTTTGCCGTTCCTTTATCGGCTGTAACCATAGCAGCGTGTGGCGGCGCAGTGATGGCAGTCCAGGCACACAAACCGAAGGTTTCCCTCTCTCTCCGTGCGTTCGTTGCCTTGGGGCATAAAAAGGGTGATCGCTTCGCGGGCATATTATGGCCAGCGGATGAAATATTCGACCTCAGAATAGTAGTGGACAATATTGTCCAATATCCGGTGAAAAGCGCAGACTTGACCGTTTCGGCATCAGACAAGGACGACGTTTTCTGGGGGATGGGTCAGGTGACTGATTTTCCCGGGGTAGATTTTACCGGGCCGCAGATGCCGGATTTTCCGCTCAAGATACGCGGCAAAAATGGGAAAATCGCTGAATTGTCTCCAAGGGACAATGTCAAGCTCACGTATTGGGGCGACCACTGGAATGTATTTTGCCCAAGGCTCCCGAGAGGGCAGCAATTAAGATTGGCTCTAGCTGCTATCCACGCAGGGGACAATGAGGCCCCCCAGAGAATCAAAGTTAGCGGTAACTATGAAGTCGTACTTAATGGAAGCACCGTGCTAGTACCCGTTGATCAAACATTGGTGGTAGAGCGCTAGCAAACAATGAGAGAACACGAATATATCGAAGGCCAACAGGCACTAGAGAGCTTCGAGGAGGGCATGAAAGCCCTCTTCAAAGCTCCCAAAGCTCAAACTGTTTCGCCAAAGAAGAAGCGGAAATCCGCTTCCGTGGTGAAGCCGAAATCCGACAAGGACTAAAAGGGTTCTTGGATCGCTTCCCCCGTCCCTGTCGGTACGTGGCGCGGCGAGTCATTCTTACCCGTCAGATCGGCATAGGTTAGACGGCGACCAGCAACGTGGCTCATAGCAAGCGTGAAGCGGTTGGAATCGTTCAATTGATTATTTTTGGTCGAACGATTGTTGAAACGAAATACTTGTTCGTCAATGTAACGAGTCAAATGAAACGGCTCCACAGCAACATAGGTTCCACGAAGGCCGCGCTTCAAGAGCGACCAGAAGTTCTCGAGGCTATTGGTATGAACCTGTCCTTTGACGTAGGTTTCGGCATGGTTCACAACGTCATGCACAAAGCGGGAGTGGAGAAGATCGTATCCGACCGCGCTGTCGGTGTAGACCGTGGAACCGTACTTGACATTGTTCAAGACGGCATTCTGCAACGTCTCGCGCTTTACATCGGGAACAACGTGCGCTCGAACTTGACGCGCTTCACGGTCAAAGATTCCCTGAACGGCAGTCTTGCCACCGTGCATTCCGCCTTGCTTCCAGAGCCGCGCCTTACGGTCCTTGTGCATGTTCTTGGTGAGGCCGCCGATGTAGGTTTCGTCGGCTTCAACTTCCGTTCCCGACCCTCCCAGCTTCGTGGTGTTCCCAAACGTGCGATTGTGCAACGCTTCGCGGAGACGTTGGAGCATGAACCATGCAGACTTCTGCGTAACTCCGATAGAGCGGTGAATCTCCATGCTCGACACGCCGTTCTTGCAGTTAACAAGCATCCAAAATGCCGTCATCCATTTGTCCATCCCAAGGGCGGAATCCTCAAAGATCGTGTTCACCTTGAGAGTGAATTGCTTGTCGCATCCACGGCAGAGCCACAGCCTGCGCGTCTTGATGAAGTAGTTAGATTCGGAACTGCAACGGGGGCAGATGATCTTGCCATCCGGCCAGCGGAGTTTGACGGCATAGTCGAAGGCACGTTGCGGATCGGAGAAGTAAACGATGGCCTCTTGTAAAGTTCGTGGCGGCTTCATGGGAAAACTATACGCCGGATGTTCGCGTGTGTCAAGTATATATTTACCCTTATGGGCTAAAACACCCCAAATACGGGCGTTTAAAGGGGTTAAAGGTAAAATCTTCCAAGATAAGTACTTATATTGTCAAAGAGCGCTGAAAAAAGTATTGGGGCAGACTCTAAGAGCGTCTTAGTCGACCGACGCTACTCGAGACTGCCCCAACTGATGACTTAGTATCTCGTCCGAGGAGTTAGATGTCAATCACACAAATCTTCGAGATGATCTTCTTCGAGTGATCTAGGGTTACGAATGCCCGAGCGGGTGAAAGAGGGCCGTAACTGGGAGTGAGAAAAGTCTCTTGATGCTATTCTCCGTGGTGCTCACCCTTCGAAAAGCGCGAAGGGTGAGGCAGCCGGGTTTCGGGGTGGGGCAAAGGTGGGCCAGCCGCCTCCGGCACCGCACAGGATATCTTTGTCCTTGACAGTACCTTCGCTCTTATCGAGGGGCACCCGGCCGGACGTAAAACTGGCCAAAAAGAATATAATGCGCTCCATGATTTTCCAGTCGTCATGAGACTGGGCTCGTGGGCAGGAATCGTTCGGAGAGAAAGGGCACGAAAAAGATGCAAATCAGGGTTCGATTTGGTGTTGTGCTCCTTTTATGGTTGCTGCTAAGCCGTGTTGGACCTGCTGCCAGCGCGCAGACGGGCGAACCCTATAAGTTTTTCCGAGAGTATGTGGGACTGAGCGAGAATGAGATCGCCACCATGCGTAACGGCAAGGCTGTAGCGAAGGTGGTTGAGTCAAGGACTCCGGATGAAATTTTTGTCTTTGGCGGGGTGTACATCAATGCTACTCCGGAGAGCTACCTGAAGTTGGCATCGGATGTGGATGCACTACGCAAACTTCCCAACTACATTGCGATTCGAAAGTTCAGTGATCCGCCCCAGCTTTCTGATCTCGATGGGTTCACTTTCGAAGAGGAAGACATAAAGCAGCTTAAGAACTGCAAGCCGGATGAGTGCGAGATTCAGTTGCCGGCGGAGTCAATGGCAGAATTCCAAAAGACCGTGAACTGGTCTGGGCCGGACACGGCGGACCAGATAAATCATCTGGGCCAAAAGATGGCGTTCGAGGCCTTGACGAAATACATGCAGGGAGGGAATGCGGCCCTGGGAACTTATCGCGACAAGAAGAATCCGGCGGAGGTGGCTCAAAGCTTTGAGTCCCTGTTGAGCCGGTCAAAAGCGCTTCCTGTATATCTGCCCGACCTGGATCATTACCTGTTGGATTATCCGAAGGTGAAACTGGACAACGTCGAATCCCAGTTTTATTGGGAGAAGGTCAAGTTCGGGCTTAAGCCCACCCTTCGGATTGTTCAGGCGATCGTCTATCGCGGTACGCGATCTACTGAACCGACCTATGCGGTGGCTGTTAAGCAGCTCTACTCGAACCACTATTTTGAGACCGCCTTGGACTTAACCCTCTGCGTCCGAGACACCGACAAACCGGACAAGGCTGGATTCTATCTCCTAACCCTTAAGGGATCGAAGCAGGCGGGCCTGACTGGATTCAAGGGCGGCATTGTACGAAAAGTGGCAGTGGACAAGACCCGCTCCTCATTGGAGCATGCGCTTGACTCGATCAAGCAGAAACTAGAGCCGGCGAGCAACTAGATCGAAGTATTTCAGGACTCATGGCATTCCCCGACCGCCGCACAGCCGACATACTGCTGACAATCCTGCTCTTTACAGTTGTGCTCGCCGTCGTTTACATAGCCCGGGGAGTCATTGTAATTTTTGCTTTCGCCATATTGTTTGCCTACCTGATCGATCCAGTCGTCCGGTTTCTCCAGCGACATTCGCTTTTCTCAAGGAACCTAAGAGGGCCACATGTGGTTGAAGCCTACGTTGCTTTGCTGATTCTCGCGGCAATCGTTACGCACGAAGTAGCGCCGGGGTTTCTGCGGCAGACCGGCAGGCTTTTTAAAGAGGTCCCAGCCCTGGTAGATGGAATTTCAACCGGCGAAATCGCGACCGAGATTGGTGGTAAGTATGGATGGAGCGATAAACAGGAACTACGCTTAAAGTCATTTCTGGCGGAACACAGAGCCGAAATTCAGACCCTGATTGGATCCACAGAAAAATTTCTTCGCGATGGCATCGGGGCACTCGTCCTGATCCCTATACTTGCGATCTTCTTTCTCAGTAGCGGACGCGAGATCACGAATTCGGTGATCCAACTGGTTTCTACCAAGGACAACTTCGACGCTTACCAGTCTCTTGCCGCCGAATTGAACACTATGCTCCAGCACTACATCAGGGCAAAGGTGGTTCTCGGGAGCCTTTCATTCCTTTATTGTTCTGCGGCCATGCTCGTACTTCGCTATCCTCATGCAATCGCATTGGGTATTTTGGCCGGAATTTTTGAGTTTGTGCCGATTGCGGGTTGGATGATTTCAGCGACGACGATCATCACCCTGGGTGTCTTGACGCACTCCCATTGGATTTGGATGGCCGCTCTACTCGGCGTCTGGCGAATGCTAATGGATTACTGGATTTCGCCGCGGATCATGGGTCACGAATTGGAGATGCGCCCAGTGGTGACCGTCTTCACGATAATGGTTGGTGGCGCGGTCGGCGGAATTGTCGGTGTCTATTTAGCGCTTCCGTTGGTTGCTACGTTGCGTGTTCTATGGCGCAGATTGGCCCTACCCAGTCCGCAGGCCGGCGAGAAGATGTAGTCACGCCTCGACGCAATCGAAGTATTGCACTCTTGCCCACATCTGAAGCAGCGAACTGGATGAACATACGGACCTTCGGACTTGTTTTGATGATGAGGTTTAACGAGAAAAGCTGCTCGCAGCGCCCACTCATTCGCAAAAGGCGCGAATGAGTGGGGCCCCCGGCAGCCCAAGATGTGCAAAGGTGGGCAAGCCGCTATCGGGATTTTTCGCCAACAATAACCGATGTGGCACTGTGACTTAACGCGATGAAAGACTTAGGCAGACCGAAGCTATACTCGGTGATAATTTCGCAGCCTGGGAACAGTCTCTGCATTTTGCGCTTCGATAGCATCTGGGCCGGCTCCAATTCCTCGCGAGTGTGTGCGAACCAGAATCTAATTCCGAAGACCCGAAATAACCGTCGGCTCTGTAGCTTTTGAGGGAGCCAGTGCAGAAACGGCGTCAGGGAGTGGGGGTCGATGGGAAACCAGCGGTTAGGCGTTTGACAAAAAACTACTCTCCCAACCCGTTGCATCTCAACCGCGAAATTAGACTGTGCTTCCCAGTCACCAACGTGCTCAATTGCCGAGTTTGAAAAGGCGATGTCGCAGCACCGGGAGGCAAACGGGGCACGGCAAGCGTCGCCCACAATCATCTGGTATTTCCCGGCATTGGTTCCTCTCAAATTATTGAGCAGGATTACATCGTATCCATCACCGATCTGATCCCAGAGCCACGCCGATCCTCCGAAATCCACGACCGTTCCCCCGCGAAAAAGGGACTTGAATCTGGCAATCCTGCCCTTTCGATATCTCTTAGCGACAAGGTCGTAAAAGGCATGAATGTCCACGCGGAAAAAACTTGACCTTTCATTTGTGACTTCGTTGAAAATTGTACACTGCGTTTTCTCGAGACATATTTCGCCGTGACGGCGGAGTTGCAGCTGCTCCTGTTTTGATGGATGAAGTCTAACGAGAAAAGCTACTCGCAGCGCCCACTGGACAAAAAGGGCATCCCGCTGTTGCGGGATGCCCTTTGGTTGTGTGGATGGAGGTTGTTTATTTTCCGGTGCCGCTGAGAGCGATAGTCTGAGGGCTTCCCGAAGCGTTGTCGGTAAAGTTCACAGAGCCGGTCACGGGACCAACCTGTGTGGGTGCGAAGCTGACAGCGATCAGGCAAGTTGCGCCTGGGGCTAAGCTCGTACCGTTCACACAAGGAGTTACTTTCTTGGTCTTGGTTACCGGCGCCAGCACAAACTCTGCGCTCACGGTGATCGCCGAGATGGTGAGGGTTGCAGTGCCGGGGTTGCTAACTGTGACCTTCTTCTTGCCTTTGGTGGTACCTACCAGGGTCTTGCTGAAGGCGAGTGAAGTTGGGGCGAAGGCGATCTCTGCTCCGCCGCCACCGCCGCCGCAGCTGCTGAAGGTGAACGATCCGACCTGGGTGCTCCAGTCAAATTGTGCCGTGGTCTTGTAGTACTCCGTGGTGTACCAGAAGGTGCAGCCGTCCTGATCGATACGCATGGAGCTATAGTCGCCCCAGCGGCCCGAGGTGGCAGGCTGCGAACCAGTTCCAGCTACGAGTTCCAGTTCGGACTCGAGTGTTCCCGCGGGGTCGCCGGGCACGCGGCCCGCCACGAAGATCGATGGAAACGTTGCGGTTCCACCCGGACAGGTGTTGCCGCAGGACTCGCTGTAGCCGAGGAGGATGTCCCCCGACTTGTCGCGTGTGAGCGAACCCATCCAGCGCCAGTTTCCGTCGGGAGCAAACGTGCCTTGCTGAAAAACGCTCAGGCCGCTGGGGACGGCAACCGACTGAGGAGCGGTGATTTCCATCCAGCGCACGCCGCCCTGACTAGACGATGCGGTCACGTCGAAATTCACCAGCCAGTGCTGCACACCCGCGCTGTCATTCGAGTAGGCGAAGCGGTACATCAGGCGATCGCCGAGGGAATCGACTTTGTCGGCGGTGCCTTTTTGCGGAACGCAATCGCCACCATAGCTGCCGGTGCAGGCCGGAGTAAAGCTGGCGATGGGAATCAACTGCGAGTTGCCGTCGCCTGTGAAGGTCGCGCCCTTGGACCAGTCCGCGGGGTTTTTGATGTGAACCGAATAGAGAGAGAGGTGCGAGGTGTCAACATCGCCGACGCTGCCGATGAAAAACTGATCCTGGCCGGTGGGAGGGTTGGTGGCGGTATCCTGATCGGCCGGCAGCAAGCTGTCTTCACTGCTGGTGTATTGATGGCAAATCTGCTCGGCGGTTGGGTCGCCAGTCAACATTTTCGTGCGGTTGTAAACGCAGGCAAGCGGCCCTATGAATGACCCTGTGCCGAAGTTATTTTGCGACTGGCCGTAGTTGGTCGGCCAAATACCCCATTTTGGATAATCAGGGAATCCGTTGCCAGGAATCGCGAACTGGTAAAGATAGTAAGTTCCGTTCGCGTCATTCGTAGTAGAAATTGCAACGCAGACTGCGTAAGGAGAGGAAAAGACGTTCTGCGTAAGGAGCCAGCGATGCGCATTGACGTCCCACTGCGAGATGATGTCGCCGTCGTTGTCGGTGGCGCACAACGGACTCCCCGCAAGGCCGGACCAAAGGACGTTGCCCTCCACGGCGGGGCCGCAGGTGTAGGGAGCGGTCTTCGAACAGACTGTGTAAGAGGTATTGACCCACTCCACAACCTGGGTGTCGCCGACGGCCATATTGGTGTCGGGAGGAGCGTCTGGCACGCTGTAGTTCGGGAAGCCATTGCCCACACCCAGGAAATTCGCGCCGATGCTGTAGTTAGCTTCCGGGCCATAGGGCTGATTTTGTTCGGCTGAGTCCACCGTGCCCCCGACTCCGCGCTTGGGAATGCGGCGGACGGGATTCGCTTCATGGAACCCATAGGATGGGGCGTGGGGTATCTTCGCCAGCTCTCCGAGCGGCGCTGAAATTCCGAATGC
Source organism: uncultured Acidobacteriaceae bacterium (assembly GCA_963807725.1). Lineage (GTDB taxonomy): Bacteria > Acidobacteriota > Terriglobia > Terriglobales > Acidobacteriaceae > Acidiflorens. Next base: position 456,242 of record CAWECL010000001.1, on the reverse strand, counting down.
GACTGGATGATTGACCTTGTCTTGGGCGGCGAGCGGAAGGCTGCACAATAACAAGGTGGCAAGGGTTAAACAGACCGTCGCGATAGAGAGCTTTTTATTCATATTGTTTTCTTGGGTCCTTTTTTGGGTTCGCGAGTTCAGCGCGTGCAGAAGTGAACACAGGAAGTTAAACATACTACTAGGGGGAATACAACTATTGACGCCGTAGTTAACTGCAGCGTTTTGCACTTGTACGGCATAGGGTTTCATAGGCGTTGAAATATCTGGTGCCAGCCTGTGTATTGAGTATCTGATAAATACGGCCGGCGGCGGTTGACTCACGGTTTACGTCCGCCGACCCGATCAAACGATGCACGATAGTCGTGGTAGACTCCGAATTCCTTTGCGCTTTATCGCGCTCATCGGAAGGAGACAGCGTTTGCTACGAAAACGGGCCGCATTGGCGTCGAGTGCTCCATTTGTGCTCCGGTCGTTCGTGCTGTTGGGTTTCACGGTGGGATTCTGGGCGACTCCCTTAGTCGCGCAGCACACGACGGTCGAGAAAAACGGCCTCGCAGGAACAGTTGAGACGGACTACAACGCCGCTGGCAAAGCGAGCGAGATGCGTACCCTCGGCACCGATGGCAAACTCCAGCAAAGAGTGCAGTACGAGTACTTGCCCGGGAATTACGGCCCGAACCAGACTGATACCACGTATTGGCCCAATGGGCAGATGCGCAAAGTGGTGCGCAAAACTTATGACGAGAGCGCGAACTTTATCGGGGAGTTCATACAGATCTTCGACGAATCGGGGAAGCAGATCGCCGGGCATAAGATGACCCATGATCCATGGGCGGGAACTTATCGCTGCCTGGAGTGGAACACCGCTTTGCAGAATTACCGCGATCTCGAATGCCCGTCAGGCGAGGAAGAGGGCGGTGGAAACGCGGCGCCGAAGAAATTCACCTACGACGAGGTGATGAAGCATCTCGAGGCGGCGCGGAAAACGGCGCAAAAGGAATGGGAGTTCGCGCGCTTGCGGAATGCGGCACCCATCAAACTTTCCACGGAGGTACGGGAGGTAGGAATTGTCTTGCCGGCCAGAGTCAATCCTGGGGAACGGGTGTCGGGGAGTGTGATTGAGAATCCGGATCAATTTGCGGAAATGGCCGAAGTCACGGTCACACGCGTCGCGGTTCCGTTCGAATCCGCCGGTGACGGGTCACAGCTATCAGGGTGGTGGTTCGAGACGCCGGGAGAAAATTCGCGGCGCGCCGATGGTCCGATCACATTCGTCGTTCCTCCGCGGGGATCGCAATGGACCTTTACATTCCGCCAAGGGGGCAATCATGAGCATTCTGTCTCACAAACGCTGAGTGTTTCTCAGATCTCCCGAAAAGAGTCCCAGAACCCGGCCTCGTTTAGAGCGGCCCCACTTTGCATGAAGGGCGAGCTGTGTGCTGTGAGCGGTCCTTTCAAAGGCGACAGCAGCAAGACGTTTGCGGCCTTCGAAGATCGGCCAGCGACGATTGTGGCCGAAACGTCGGATGCCGCCTACGTCAGCATTCCAGAGCTGACCGGGCCTGGGTCACACCCGCTGTTTATCGCGGAGGGGTCGAAGGTTATTGCGCTTCCCGTAGTGGTGGGCGAATTCGTCGTTAGGAACAACGGCAGCGAAATACAATCCGGCGAGAGTCTGATCACCTTCCCGACGCTCGATGGACCTGGAGATATACCTGACACGGCGTGGCAGAGGGGAAACTTTCCCGAGAGCAATCTGGAGCGGGCTCGGCGACTGATTCCTGGGTTCGAGTTGACTGACAGCCTGTGCAGTTCGCGCGAAGAGGGAGAGGCGCAAGAAAAACGCGAGGTCGAGGAGAAGGAAAAGGACGAGGGGGAAAAAGATAAAAGAGAAGAAGAGAAGGAGACAAGGCAAGATGGGAAAATCCTCATCGTCATCAAGAACCTTGCGCCCGAACAGACTTCCTTGCACGGCTCCAAGGACGGAACGGTTGTCTTTTGCCTGAGCGACGAAGCCTTCCAGCGCGGTGCTTTCAAATACGATCTTAGAGTCGATGCGCAGAAAGCGGGTAAGGTCAACGCTGTGGGGTCCGTCATTCCGTTTCTGGCGCCGGTGGCTGGGCGGGAATTTAGTGTCGAGGCAGCGCAGTAGGTCTTTGTATCTATTTTAAATGCAGGCGCAAGGCCTCTTTCGTCGGGTGTACGAAAGTGGATGAAACCCGCTGCTTGCGCCGCAGTCTTGCCGTCTTCTTTCGATTCTCCGCTTTGCCGCTTTGGGCTTTCGCAAAGGGAGCTGTCGACGACATAGAATCCGAGTGTTTGTTTCGTGACGCCTGAACGTGGTTTCGAGGCCGGAGGTGCTCACCCTTCGAAAAGCTGTAAGGGTGCGGCAGCCGGTTCAGTGATGGCGCGAAGGTGGGCCGGCCCTCATGCTGTGCCCTGGATGTAAGTGCCGTGGAACTACGTGTCCCAGGTCTGGGAACGATACCTACGAACGATACCTACGAAAGTGTGACGCCCTAAAGAGGGCTTATGCGAATTGCGCTCCGCGCTCAGAATGATTCGATGGCAGGACTCGGAGTTTTACCGAGTCAAGGTGGCAGCCAGAAGGATGATGGTCATGCGGAGATACAACAGTTATACGATCTGGCTTGCAACTTTCCTGCTGGGTTTCGTGGTCATTTTCATTGCCGGATGCGGCGGTCCATCCCATCCGGCGCCTGCGCCCACGGTAATGTCCGCTGCTCCTCCCACTGGCACGGGCGGAGCGTGTCCGAACACCATGGTTACGGCGACCTTCAGCGCGGCGATGAATCCTACGTCAATTGATGCGGCGACTTTTACACTGACCGCTCCGGGCGCTATCGCTGTGGCGGGCGTGGTGACCTATGATGCGCCGAGCAGCACCGCGACCTTCACGCCATCGGCCACCCTCGCGCTGAGCACCCTTTATACCGCCACGATTACTACTGGCGCTACTAACGCTGGCGGCACTGCGCTGGCGGCGAACTTTGTCTGGACTTTTACGACTGGCACCGCACCCTGTCAGGCCGGACCACCCACAGTGGTTTCGACGGTTCCTGCCGACGGGGTCGGTGGCGTGTGTCAGAACACCATCATGGTCGCGGACTTCAGTGAAGCCATGAATCCGACAACGATCACAACGGCGACGTTTACATTAACTAGTCCGGGGCCGGCGTCAGTGGCGGGACAAGTCTCCTATAACGTGCCCAGCTATGTGGCGACTTTCACGCCATCCAGCAATCTCGCGCTGAATACGACCTACACGGCGACCATCACGACCGGAGCTCAGGACCTACTTGCCAATCCCTTGGCTAGTGATTTTGCCTGGACCTTCACGACCGTTGCGGTGGCATGTCAGGACTTGGCCGGTCCGCCCTTAAGATCGGCTGCGACTTTCGAAGTTCTGGCTGGTTCGACCGTCACCAACACGGGGCCGACCGTTATTACTGGCGGCGATCTGGGGCTTAGTCCGGGAAGTGCGGTTACCGGATTCCCGCCCGGAACGCTTACTTCCCCGGCGGTGATGCATGTTACCGATCCGGCGGCGGCGCAGGCGCAACTCGATCTGACCACGGCATATATCTATACGGCTGGGTTGCCGGGAGGCGCTGTTCTTCCTGGGGATCTGAGTGGTCTGACTTTCGCTCCCGGCCTGTATAGCACCGCGAGCACGGTCATGTTATCCGCGGGTAATGTGACGCTCGATGGACAAGGAGATGTCAACGCCGTTTTCATCTTCCAGATAGGGTCGACGCTCACGACACTTGCAAGTACGCAAGTGGTCTTGTCCGGCGGCACCCAGGCGAAGAACGTCTTTTGGCAGACTGGCAGCGCGGCGACTCTGGGGACGAACTCGATCTTCCAGGGAACCGTTATGTCGCTGCAATCCGTCACACTGGATACCGGCGCGACGCTCAACGGCAGGGCACTGGCGCGCAATGCCGCAGTCACATTAGACAGCAACACGGTCACGGCTCCGTAATTTTGGGGCCAAACGAAACTCGCTACTCGGTGACCGTGAAGGTCGACGGTTGGCTGTCGCCGCCGCTGTCGCAACCAAGGTCTCCGGCGAGGTTGGGAGGAGTGTGCACGACAATCTGGGCGGAGCCGGGAGATGGCATCTGGGTCGTGGTAACCGTGGTCTGTAGCTGTGTACTGCTTATGACAACGGTGGACAATGCCTCTCCGTTCCATACGACAATCGATTCAGAATAAAAGTGGCTACCATTGACGGTCAAAAGTAGCCCCTGCTGTACTTGAGCAAAGCTCGCGGGGTTCGGTGCGAGCGCATTCAGAACGGGTACCGGCCGGGCGCTCCCGCAGAAGGGGTTGTGCACACCGCAACCTGTGAGGGACATACTTCCGAGAAGCGAAGCAAACAGCAATTTCCGGATCCGGTTGTGGGGCATTTATTAGAGTCTATGCCAGTAAGGATGATCAAAGCTGCCTCCACCGCAGTCACAAGGTTACCGGAGTTCTGCTGAGGTGTATTCCGGCTGGCTGGGCGGTGATCCCGCGTGTGGCCATCAGGCGGCACGCGAAGTCGGCCAAGCCTTCTTTGACGACAAAGAAAGCAACGATGGTCCAGCGTAATCGAAACGAAAAACATGATCTTTGAACCCGGCGCGCTGCGCGTTTTCGGATAATTGTTGCCATCGGGCGTTAGTACCAATTGACCGTTAGGGGAAGTTGTTGCGATGGTGATTTTCCGCCAACTACGCCTGACTTAATCGGACGTAGTTCGCGATACCTGTATTGCCCAGACCAAACCGTTCCGAAGATGGACCACAACGATGTTTGAAGAAATGAATGGGTCTTCTCTAGTGCCTCCGGCATTATGTTCATGCATATAGATGAGCCTCTCATCGATCTTCGATGTCGGCGGGCCGAGATCTTTCAATACTTCCGATGATTCAACCCCCAGTCGGAGGGATAGAGGCAACTGAATTACGGAGCCTGCTTTTCGGAGGGTATGACAGCGAGGATCAAGAACGTCGCGGTTGGACAATCGCTGCCATTAGAAACTACCTATCAAACCCCCATTGATTTTGCCGTTTTCCAACCAGAGCACCCACCGTCCCAGTGCATCTGCTCCGTGGAAACAAAACCATTCCAAAGCGTCCCCGGCATCTCCCTTGACGCCAATTTCGCCACCAAGGCTCTGTTTCACGTCCTCCATGCTGGTTCTTTCCAATGTGATTTCGTAGCCCGATACGTGGAGGTTGGAAACCATTTCTTTCGGGACGGTCGCCTTTACGCTTTGAGGAAGACTCCACGCTGGAGGTTCCCAGATCACCGTCGGGGAATGCGTATGGGATTGGCTAACCGTTTGAGTGAAGGCGGACGATACCAATAGCAGAACAAAGATGCCAGCGGGGAAATGCATATACCTTTCGATTGTAGTGAAGAAACATCGAACTGAGAGGCACACTGTTGTTAACGGGCGATGGCACTAACTAACCGGGTTTGGACGCCGTGCGCGGGCCGGTGCGGTGGAGCTGCGAGAGTCTGAGGTTCGCACCCTTCCGCGCACCAACGGGAAAGCGGAACCTTCTCCCTCATCCCAAGTACAATGCCCAATATCTCTCAAGGAGAATGAACATGAGCATCCTCGACTCCCTGTTGAAACGCAACAAAGACTTCGCGGCCCAGCAGTCTGCCGCGGGCACCCTCATGCCCTCACTTCCCAAAGTGATGCCCAATCTAAAGGCAACGATCATCGGTTGCGCAGATCCGCGTGTCAACCCTGCCCAGGTACTCGGTCTTGAACCGGGCGAAGCGGTCGTGATTCGGAACATCGGCGGTCGCATCACACCGGTGTTGCTGGAGGAGTTGGCTATGCTTGGGCGAATCGGTCAGGTCGCCGGAGTGGCTCCTGGCGGCGAATTCCACCTGATCGTACTTCAGCACACCGATTGCGGCATCACTCGCCTTCCTGGAGATCCCGCAATGCTGGCGCATTATTTTCAAATACCAGAATCAGATCTCAAGAAAAAAGCGGTCACCGATCCCCGCGCGGCGGTTGCAGTTGACGTTGCTACGCTGCGGTCGATTCCTGCGTTACCCGGCCACTGGCTCGTTTCCGGCCTCGTCTACGATGTCGCCACCGGACTGGTTGAGGTCGTCGTGCCGCCAGCGCCGATTCGCACTGCCTGATATAGCGCCATCAAGATCGGGCGTCGCAAAACGCGCAAGAGTAGGCCGTCCCTCTGGTGAGATCGGCTGAAGAACTAACGAGTTTCATGGCGGAAGATTATCCACAGGATTCCGTGCCAGACGGGGCTTTTCGGGCATATACTTCGCTCGCGCAGAAGTTTGCGCGAGGAGACTCCCCCAATGAAGAAGCACGTTGAAGTACTGCTCGTTGTTCTGGCGCTGGCTGGTCTGTACAGCGCAATCCCCGCAACACCGAAAGCTGGCTCGCAGCCTAACAGTTCTGGCGTTCGAGCCGAACAGACTGTGATGGTTGCCGAAGGCGACGGAACCGATCCGATGCCTTTGTGCCGTAAAGGGCACTGCAACGAATAGTTACAGCTAAGGTGATTTCCTGAAGGAAGCAGTTGGGCCGCTCAAAAAAGACATTGCGCAGCGGTCGAGGGATAGGTATGCTTTCGAGCGTCACACCCACACAACAAGATGAACTGGTTGATGTACGTGAGTTGGCTCGCGGGCCCTTTGTTGCAGGTCACGCTTTTGATCGTCATGGTCCGGCGCAGCCTGCAGACGGTGTTTCCGCGATTTTTCTCCTACATCCTTTATCAAACGCTCAAGTCGGCGTGTCTGTTCGTCGTCTACCGATGTTTCCCCGATAACTACTTCGAAGCCTACTGGACCGGAAATGCCATCAGCGTGCTTTTTTCGGTAGTGGTGATGGATGAGATATTGCGCAATCTGTTTAAAGAGTATGGCGGCATTCAGATTGTGGGGACGACGATATTCCGGTGGTCGTGCGGGCTGCTGATTCTGATTGCGATCATCGGCGCGTTGTCGAGCGGCGAAACCAGTGGAGACAAAGTGCAGGCGGCGGTTTTTGCCTTTGAACGCAGCTTGCGCCTGATGCAGGTTGGGCTGTTTCTTCTGTTGATGCTTCTGTGCCGCATTTTTCGGAATTGCTGGCGGCAGCAGGTATTCGGCATCGCGCTTGGATTCGGAGTTTTTGCCAGTGTGGAACTGATCCTGGTGAGTTTTGTGATGTGGAACGGCAGGGATCACGCCGCTACCATCAGCCTGCTGAAAAGTTCAGCTTACATTGCCGTCACTTTTATCTGGATAGGCTACCTGAGACAACAGCCGCAACTTGTGCCGCGGGTTGAGGCAATCATGGGCGGGAATCCTCTGGGCATGACGTTTGCTACGCCAGGCGGGATCTCGGATCCTGATGCCGGCTTTATGACGAGGGTCGAGCAAGCCGTGGATCGGGTGCTGTCGCGGAGCGATTGGCCAAGACCTCCCGAAGAGGGAACGCGCGTAGTGAGCCGCAAGCCTCGTCCGGAAGAACTAAATTAAGCGTTATTCCCATATTTCCGTCCGATGTAATCACGATGAATTTGTTGGCGAAGCAAATCCGTGCGGAAGCGAACTGGCCTCCAGAAAAAGGCGAGTTGGTTTCGTTTACATCCTCGACATCTTCTACAGTTACAGTTTTGAGCCAGCCCGAAACGGCAGTTCTCAAGGAAGTGCGATGGGGATTGGTGTGGCGCGATTTCATTCTGGAAGATGGACGAGTGATACCGGAGCACCGGGTTGCGGGCTGTCCGCAGCCGCAGGCGTGGCGGAATGTGAATGAGGTCACCGAGGCGGAACGACAGGAGTGCGAGGAGCGCCTGGTGTCGATGGCTGGAGCGGGAATGGATCCGCGCAAACGCGATCAACCATTCTGGACGGATCTGAATCAGTATCTAGCCTATACGTATTTGAGATTCAAGCAGACGGGAAATGGTCATCCGGACGCGGAGTGATGGCGGAGAATGAAACTGTGAGCGGATCCGACAAAGAGAACGATGACCAGCGGGCTCGGAAAGCGCTCTCCGAAGCTGGTTTGGTAGAAATACGTCTCGAAGAATTTGCGCAACGGATCAGAGATGTCAAGAGCCTCATCATGGTGCGCCTGCGAGAGTTGATTGATATCGGCAACAACATCAAGGAGCGCGAATCGGCAGCGTACTCACTGGGTACGTTAAAAGTATTGGAATTGAAGCTCCTGGCGCAGGATTCGAAGCGGTCTGACTCGTCCGAGAATTGAGCTGGTTCGAAGACCGGCTACGGATGCCGGCCGGCTCGTGACGAGAGTTTCGCCCTCGAAGGATTCGCGCGGTAACTTTCCGGCGGACCGAAATAACTTTTCTTCACGCCACCGGTATTGACTACGATCTTCTGCAAAACCACCCCGGGATCGACCATCCAGAATTTCAGCGTGTGATAGCCCGGAGCGTTCAGGTTGAGCGTCGATTTGACCGAGCGCACACTGTCTTCAACGGCCTTCGACCAATCGGCAGTCGAGTTCTGCGCGAGGGCATCGACGATCTGCGGCGTTTGGTCGTCGAAGGACAATGCGTAGCGCAAACCGCGGCCAGGAATGAAATTCAGCGACGGAGCCAGGATCGCCTCGACCTCCAAAGCTCCGGAGTGGAATAGATACATTTCGTATTCGAGGCACGGAGAGTGCTGCGGCGGGTTTGCAGTCTCGGCGGTGACCGGAAATATGGTCATCGAAGATAAAGTTCGACCGTAATCGGAAATGCTCTCCCACTGAGCTGTGTTGGTATCAGTCTTATTTGTGTAGTGCTCGGCTTCCATGGAAACATAGCCGTTCGCTTCGACGAAACCTCGCAACGAATTGCGCGAAGGAGTGGGAGGATAGAACGCTTCGACCTTGATATCGACTTCGCTTCCGGCTCCGGAGATCTTTACGAGGGCGTCGCTATTTCCGATGGGAGCCTTGGTCCAGTCGACGCTGATCCACACGCGATAATCCTTGTCGACGCTGTCGACGGTTCCATGAGTGGCGCTCACGGAAACCCACGGTGCGCTCGCCTCTGCCGTGAACGAGTACGCCGTTTGCCCACGGTTGAATATGTCGACGAGGCGGCTCTGTCGATTGAACACGTCAAACGTCGGAAGATCCGCCAGGTTTGAAGATCCAGGCCACGCATCGCGGGAACCCTCAATCGCCACTCCGAGGGCGGGCGGAACCGGCACGTCAATCTGCTTCACATCCGGCATCACGTTCGTGGGCGGATCTCGCCATGATGTGTAGCCGATGTGCGTCTGATCCATCATGTGGTTCCATTTGCCATGCGCGAGCGTGAGGTTGTATTCGTATGCCAGGGCGGCGTCGGCCTGAAACAGCGATCGAGCCTGTTCCGCAAGATCATTCGCACTCGAGCGCCCCTGGCTCGCGTAGAGGTGATTCCTGCCGACCGCGATGTAAAGCTCTGCGACCTGGGCGGAGGCTTTCGTTGGATAGAGAACGAGTTCGAAGAAGGCGTCGCGCTTGTTTTCAGGTAAAGCTTGGTAGATACTTTCCGCTTCTTCGGTGATGGCCTTCCACTCGTCCGCGACACGGTCTGCCTCCTGGTAGTCGACCAAGCTAAATGTTTCTGGTTCCAGCAGTTCCGGCTTTCGACGGCCGTTGAACTTGGTGTACTTCGAGATGATCCCGGCAATTTCCTGCGCGTACCTGGGGCCAAACTCGCGTGCCGCCCAAAGCCCGGTGAATTCGGCGATCTTTTCTCGAGGCCATCTTTGCGGGGCGCGGGCCAGATCGAGAAAGAATTCGATGGGAAACTCCATAGGCTTCAGATCGCCGACGTTCACGATCCAGATCTGATTGGCTCCGTATTCGTGGGCCAGATTCATTTGCTCCCAAACTTTGGTTATCGGGACGGTATTCAGCCATTTGTACGAGCGGGGATCGCCGACGTAGTCGAAGTGATAGTAGATGCCCGCTCCACCGCGCCGTTTCACCTCGTCGGATGTGGGAAGGCGCCGCAGATTTCCCCAGTTGTCGTCGCACCAGAGCAGCGTCACATCGTCGGGAACGCGCATTCCCTTTTCGTAATACTCCTGCACCTCTTTATATAGAGCCCAAACCTGCGGAACGGTGGAAGGATCGCGCTGCGTAATTTCGCCGATGATTTTGCGCTGGTCAGCGACAATGGTTTCGAGCAACGTTGTATTCGCTCCCGCGCCACCCTGCACCATCGGTTCATCGCCATTGCCGCGCATTCCCAGAGTCACAAGGCTCTCGTAATGGTTGTTGCGCTGAATGCCGTCTTGCCAAAAGTTACGCAACTCTTCGCCATTCGTGGAATAATCCCATGGCCCTTTGCCGTGATCCTTCCATTCCTGCCAGGCACGCATCATCGGTTCATGGTGCGACGTGCCCATGACGATGCCGTATTCATCGGCCAACTTCGGATTCAGTGGATCGTCTTCCGCAAATGCGTTGTTCCACATCGCTGGCCAAAGATAGTTGGCCTTGAGCCGGAGCAAGAGTTCGAAGACCTTCGCGTAGAACGCGTGATTGTAGTTACCGTATTTCTCCTTCACCCATCTGGTCAGAGAGGGTGCCTCGTCGTTCAAAAAAATTCCGCGATACTTTACTGCCGGTGGACCCTCCACGTACCGCCCCGCTTTCACGAACAGCCCATCTCGATGCTCGACTGGAACATCGGCCCACCAATACCAGGGCGACACTCCGATTTCTTCGGATAGATCATAGATGCCAAAGATCGTGCCGCGCTTGTCGCTACCGGCTATCACGAGGGCGCTTGTGATGCGTGGCAAAGGGTTCGGAACGACTTGAACCATGAACGATTCCCACTTGCCCGTGATCGGCGATGCGTCGATTTTGTGCTCGCGAATCAGCCGGTCAATGATGGCGCTCTTGCCGATGGTTCCGACGATGATGACGTTATTGCTGAGATGATCGAGGGCATTGACAAGATTAGGTTTGAGGTCGGTGGCGCGGACCACATCCGCCTGCAAATCATGGGTCGCGCGCAGAACGCCAGCGTAGTCGTTAGGATCCACAAAAATTGCCGCGACACTCCGTTTTTGCGCAATGGCGAAGCTGCCCGGACTCGACGCATGCTCGACGTAATGAGGATGGCCGAGGGCTGAGCTCTGACGGGCGAGTGAGAGCAGGCATGCTACGAAAATCCAGCTGCGAAGAACGCTGCGCAGGGATAGGCTAACGCAGAAGACAACCGAAGATCTTGAGCCCCTCATCATCGCTGCAGCGAGAGCTGTTCTAGTCCGGCAGTGTGCTCTCGGAAGTGATTTTGAACTGCGTTCTGACACCAGTTGTGCCATTTTTGGCATCCGTTGCGGAGGGTTGGCCTCCGCCGATCCACGCGTCAACCGTGCCGCTGACGATGCGCCTTTTACCCTCGGCATCGACAATACTGAGATCCCGATCGCGCAAACTGAAAAGTATTTTCCTGCTCTGGCCGCGCGCCAGATGGATTCGCTGGAACCCGCGGAGTTCTCGTATCGCCGCGCCAGTTACGCCTGGGTGCGCCAGATACAATTGGACGACTTCATCCGAATCCATTGCGCCGCGGTTGGTCACTTCGGCGGAGATGATCATCGTGCCATCCGCCGCGACCGATTCGCTGCTCTCCTTTGGATCGCTGTATTGAAAAGTGGTGTAGCTCAAGCCGTAGCCAAACGGATAAAGCGGATCGCCGTTGAAATAACGATAGGTGCGGTTTGCCATCGAGTAATCCTCGAACGCCGGAAGCTGCTCGAGATTCTTATAGAAAGTGACGGGAAGGCGGCCTGCGGGGCTAAAATCGCCCGCTAAAGCTTCGGCGACGGCGGTGCCTCCAGCCTCGCCGGGATACCACGCTTCGAGAATCGCGGGCACGTGATCGTTGGCCCAGTTCACCGCCAGGGCGCTGCCGTTGGTCAATACCAGCACCACGGGTTTACCGGCCGCGTAGACCTGCTCGAGCAACTGTTCTTGCGGCGCGGGCAGATCGAGACTTGTGCGGTCTCCACCGGAAAAGCCGTCGGCTTTCACTTTCATCTCTTCGCCTTCGATTCGCGCGGAGAGGCCCAGGACCATCACCACCAAGTCGGAGTCGCGCGCCGCTTTTACGGCCTCATCCTCTTCGCGGCCGGGGATTCCCCAAATCAGTTTCGCTTCCGCCGAACGAAGCGTCTGGAAATACTCGATTTTGATGGCGTATGTTTTCCCTTTTTCCAAGTGAATTGCTTTGGTCTGGGTGGTCGAAGGGCGATGTGCGGTCCAGTCTTCCACCAGCAATTCACCATCGATCCAGACACGGTAGCCGTCCTGTCCGGTGAATCCGACGATATAGTTCCCGGTTTCGGATGGCGCCAGAACGCCCGTCCATCGCGCCGAGTAGTTGGTCGTCATTTTCGGAGTAACGCCATTGAATGCCCATACAAAGTTCACATTCGCGTCGATGCGACGGAGGGCGGGCTGACCGTCAAGTTTGATGTTGTCGAAATATTCGGCGTTCAATCCATGCTTCGACCGGGTTGGATTGGTATACAACACGGCAGCTGGGATCGGATTTACGACCGTCCCGATCAGTCCTGTACCCTGCACATAGCGAATCGTCGATTGCCGAAACCGTTTACGCAGGCCATCCAGAATGGTCACCGGAGCCGATGGCGTACCGTTGTAGTTCCCCTCGAGAGCATCCAGGCTATTGGCATCGGGGCCGATCACGGCAATCTTCCGGTAAACCGTCTTTAACGGAAGAAAGTGATTTTCATTTTTCAGCAGTACGAGCGACTCGCGAGCCGTTTGCAAAGCAAGCTCCCGGTGCGCAGGGGTGTCACTCGCGGTGACACCGAGCTTTGACCAGGGAACTAGAGCTGGTGGATCGAACATGCCCAGGCGGAAGCGAGCGGTGAGCGTTCTGGTGACCGCCGTGTCGAGTACAGGTTCCGGCAGAATGCCCTGATGAACGGCGTTCAGCGCGGCCGTACGTTCGACATTTACGCGCGACTGCGGAGAGCCGCAGATGAGATCGGTGCCAGCTTCCAGCGCGGCCGCAACACCTTCTTCTTGCGTCGGCCTGAATTTGTGGTGCGCGCTGACGTCCTCAATCGCCGCGCAATCGGAAACAACGTACCCGTTGAACTTCCAGGCGGCGCGCAAGTGGTCGGTGAGCAGAACTTTGTTGGCGCAAGCCGGTTCGCCGTTGACAGAGTTGTAAGCGCACATCACGGATTGCGCACCGCCGTCGAGGATGGTGGCGCGAAACGCCGGAAGATACGTATCCTCCATGTCGTGGCGCGAAACCGTCACGTCGACTTCATGGCGCGTCGCCTCCGGACCGCTATGCACGGCAAAGTGCTTAGGCGTCGCCACCGTTTTCAGATACTTTGGATCGTTGCCCTGCAGCCCCTTGACGAACGCGAGCCCCATCCGCGAGGTCAGATAAGGATCCTCTCCGTAGGTCTCCTGTCCACGTCCCCATCGCGGGTCGCGAAAAATATTGATATTTGGCGACCATACCGTCAGGCCCTTGTACCATGCGGTGGAACCGTCTTTGCCCCGGCTCGCGTTGTACTTCGCCCGAAATTCTGTACTGATGGCGTCCGCGTCTTTCAACAGAAGTGCATCGTCGAAGGTTGCGGCGAGGCCGATGGCCTGAGGGAAAACGGTAGCCACTCCAGCGCGAGCCACGCCATGCAAGCCTTCGTTCCACCAGTTGTATTCCGGAATTCCAAGCCGTTCGACCGCGTCGGCCGTGTGCCCAAGCTGCGAAATCTTTTCTTCCAGCGTCATCCGATGTTCGAGATCGCGGGCTCTCTGTTCGAAAGGAAGCGTCGTGTTTTTGTAATCGGGTGTGGTGTCTCGGTCCGCATTTTGATTCTGTGCGCCTGAGCGAACTACTGCTGTGGAAATCAGCAGGCACAGAAGGACGGCATTGATCGTGCAGTTCATAACTTTGTTAAGGGGGGATTCTCACTCTGTCGGACTCGCTAACAGAAATGGCGAACAGCACGGTTTAATCGCCGGCTGAAACTCCATTAACTCGACGCGAATTCCGTCTGGATCGAAAAGGTTGAACTGCCACTTGCCATCGCGGCCGATCTGCGGCGGGGAATGCCGTGGGCTCACCCGGTCACCGTCATAGAGCAGGGTGACTGCCTTTTCCATGTTCGGCACGCCTAACGAAAAATGATCGAGGACGCCGAGGGTATCCTGGGACATTGACGCTGGAATTCCGGTTTTCTCCGGCCCCTTCACCATCATGTATTCCAACCAATCGGTGCCGTCCGGAACTTGCTGCGAGACCCAATCGGTCGCATCGTCTTTCATGCCGCCGTGCCAGTAAGGGCGAAAGCCCAGCAGGACGCGGTAGAACGCGTCCTGGGCGGCGGCATCGTGAACAATGTATCCGATGTGAATGATGTGATTGCTCAACGAATTCGCCGGCACGGGCGCCGGATGCGACGGGGGCTCGATGAACTGAATCTTGATCCCCTCGGGATCCTTCACTTCGAAGTATTGGCTGCCGTCGCTCGATTTCGTAACAGACGAAGGCACCGCAACCCCGTGAGCCTGTAAATATTTCCGCAAGCTCTCGGCGCTGGCCGTGTTGAATCCTGCGTGATCGAGGCGATTGATCGAAAGGGGACCCGCTGGCAACGGCAGAACCTCAACAAACTGGATGGGGCTGAAGTAATATCGGACGCCGGCGGCATTCTGCGGATCCGTCCCTTTTATGCCGCCGAGATCATAAACGTAAAAGTGCTCGGCCTTCGCGGGATCGGATGTGTAGACGCTCAAGTGCGAGATGCTGGTGATCTTTGGCCGCTCTTGCGCGACGACGCAGACTGAACACAATAAGGACAGAAATAATAAGGAGAAGCTGATGGTGATGGGCCCTGATGCTGACGGTAGTCTCATGGTCTTCCTCGTTGAGTTGAAGCTCATCGATATTAACTTCATCGATATTGACTTCATTCAGTCATGCGATTGTCGCTCCGGCTGCGCGGTAGATGGCCTCTATGGCGAGCATATCTTTCAGGCCCTCTTCGCCGGGCGATTCAGGCTCGTGATGGTTGCGAATGCACTCGGAGAAATGTTCTGCCTCAATGGTGAATTGGTAGGGTTGTTTCTCGGTGCTCGACTCATCGATCGGCTGGCCACCGACCTCGCCGCGTAAGCGGACGCCGTCATAATGAAACGCCGGTTCCATCACCAGATATCCTTTGTCGCCGTTGATGGTCAGCACGCTTGGTCCGCGAGCGCCATAGGAACAGCCGCACGAAGCGATGATGCCAGAAGGAAATTTCATCGTCCATTCCATCGACTGCTCGACCTCGGCGAAACGGCCGCTACGGTCGCGGGTAGAAACGATGGCGGTGAAATCGGTGGGCTCTTCGCCGGTGATGTGTCGGATCGCGTTCAGCGGATAAATACCCAGGTCCATCAATGCTCCGCCACCGCCAAGGCTCTTTGTGAGTCGCCACGCGCCGGCAGGTTGCTGTCCAAAGAAGCCTCCGTGAAACGACTCCAGTTCACCGATCTGTCCTGACTTCACGATTTGTATGGCCCGATTCCACATGGGCTCGTAATGCACGCGGTAGGCGATCATTAGTTTGACCTTCGCCTGATGACAAGCGTCGATCATCTTGCGGCATTCGGCGCTCGAAATCGCCATGGGCTTTTCACAGAGCACGTGCTTGCCCGCCATAGCGCCGCGCATGGTGTACTCGCAATGCATACCGTTGGGCAGCCCGACGTAGATGGCGTCGATCTCGGGGTTATCGCGAATGCGATCGAAGGTTTCGTAGGTATAGATCGAAGTTTTGGGGATGCCATACATGGCTGCGTATTTCGCGCCCTTGGTATCGGGATGGCCCGTCACCAGGGCGGTAATCTTCGCTGCGTTTGAGTTCGCGCACCCGCGCATGAAGATGTCGGAGATCGTTCCGAGTCCAATCGCAGCGTAGCCGACCGGTTTCTGGGAAGCATCAGTGCCGGATCCACCTTGGTCGGAGCGACCGATGTTCTGCGCCTCCAGGGGCAGGCTGCTCCATGCCAGTGCGAGTGCTGAGAGCTTCGCAAATTCGCGGCGATGCATATTTTTACCTCTATTCTTACAGCTATTCTCGCCTCTCTACTCTGGCAGTTTCTGTTCGCCTCGTATTAGCAGACGCGTCTCCGCTCCCGCAGTCGACGTTCCAGGCTGCCCTCCGCCTACGCTAATGCGATAGTCACCGGCTGCGACCAGACGATCACCGGTGTCGTTGACCAAACTCAAATCGCGCGGACCTAGCGTGAAGTGAACGTGTTGCGTTCCGCCACCGGCAAGATGAATTCGCGTGAATCCTCGCAGAGCGCGAATCGGATCTCCGGCCAATTTCGGAAAATTCAGGTACAACTCGGCAACTTCATCGCCATCCGTCGAGCTGGCGTTCTTTACGTCGACGTCAACCTCAAGGGAATCGCCCGCTTTCAACTCTGGCGCTGACAACTTCAGATTGCTGTATTCAAACTTCGAATAGCTGAGTCCGTAGCCGAAGGGATAGAGTGGCTGACCTTCGAAGTAGCGATAGGTGCGGTTCTTCATCGCGTAGTCTTCAAAGACCGGGAGTTGCTCCACGCCTTTGTAAAACGTAACCGGCAGACGGCCCGCGGGATTGTTGAGTCCCGCCAGCGTTTGGGCGATCGCCGTGCCGCCTTCTTCGCCGGAGTACCACGCATCGAGAATGGCGTCGGCGTGTGCACTGGCCCAATTCACGGAGAGCGCGCTGCCGTTCATCAGAACCACAACCAGCGGCTTGCCCGTGGCCTTCACCGCCTCCAAAAGATCCTCTTCTTCTTTTGGCAAATCGAGGCTGGTGCGGTCGCCTCCTTTGAAGCCGGGCACTTCCACTTTCATTTCTTCGCCTTCGAGTTGGGAGGTAATGCCGACGACGGCGACCACGACATCTGCTTGCTTGGCGGCGGCAACGGCCTCGCCAATTGGATCGGCAATCAGATTCAGCCACACTAATTTTGTGCCAAAGCCGCCGCGCGCGTATTCGATCTTCACGGCGTAGCGATGACCCTTTTCGAGGTCGAGTGTCTTCATGCTGGAGTTCGGATCGTGCAATTGCAGGTCGTCCACGATTAGTTTTCCATCTATCCAAAGCTGATTCATCGATCCGGTGAGGCCGATCTGATAAGAACCTGACTCAGCCGGCGTCAGAAAGCCCGTCCAGCGTACTGAGAAATCTTTCATGCCCTCGGGAGGGGTGAGAGCGGAGGCCTCGGGATGAAACAGTTGAAGGTCGACGAATTTATCCACGCGCACGACTTGTGGTGTGCCGGAAAAAGTTTCGCCCGCGAAGTACTCGGCCTTGAGTCCGGGTTGTCCGTCGTCAGCAGAGAGCGCCGCCGTCGGAATCACGGCAGGTGTGCGCAGAAAATTCATCCCCGGCAAGAACGTGACTTGGGTACCAAACTGCTTGCGGATGCCGTCCAGAGCTGACGTGGCATGCGAGGCCGTGCCACTGTAATTGCCGTGCAGCACTTTGACGGATTCCGCGAGCGGTCCGAGAACGACGATCTTCTGGGTCGCGGCGGTCAGCGGGAGGGTACCGTTATTTTTCAGCAGCACGATCGATTCGCGCGCCGCTTTCAGGGCCAGGGCACGATGCGCATCGCTATCAATCTCTGAATCCGGCGTCTGCGCGTACGGCACCATCTCCGGTGGATCGAACATGCCGAGCTTGAAGCGTGCTGTGAAAAGTCTCTTCAGGGAAGTGTCCAGGTCTTTTTCCGTGAGAAGACCCTGCTTCACTGCGTCAACGTAGGGCACATAGTCGGAATCGGTCTTGGCCTTGGTGAAGAAGTCCGCGCATTCATTGTCCATTCCGGTCTTGATTGCGACGGCAACGGCCTCGGCCATGCTTTTTGTAAACTGATGGCCCTTGAAGATGTCGACGATGGCATCGCAATCGGACACCACGTATCCGTTGAACTTCCAGGCGTCGCGCAACTGATCTCTCAGCAAGAAGGTGTTCGCGCACGCCGGTTGACCGTTGATCCGGTTGTAAGCGCACATCACCGACTCGGCTTTGCCCTCGGTCACCGCGGCACGAAACGCGGGGAGATATGTGTCCTCCATGTCATGTTTCGAAACTTCTATGTTGATGGTGTGGCGCGAAGGCTCGGGCCCGCTGTGTACGGCGAAATGCTTCGGAGTCGAAACCACGCGATAGTACTTGGGATCGTCTCCCTGCAAACCGGTGACAAACGCGACGCCCATGCGTCCGGTGAGAAACGGATCCTCGCCGTAGGTTTCCTGACCACGCCCCCAACGCGGATCGCGAAAGATATTGATATTCGGCGACCAGAAATCGAGACCCTGCATGATGTTGCTTCCACCGGCGCGCATGGCCTGATTATGTTTCGCTCGCGCTTCGGTGCCGATCACGATCGCCATGTCATGAATAAGAGGCGAGTCAAAAGTGGCGGCCAGTCCGATGGGCTCCGGGAAAACGGTGGCGGTGCCGTTATTCGCGACGCCGTGCAAGGCTTCGCTCCACCAATCATAGGCAGGAACCTGCAAGCGAGGAATGGCGCGCGCCTGGTTTACGAGTTGTGATGCTTTCTCTTCGAGTGTCATCCGCGAGACTAAGTCGTCCACGCGAACGTTAAGCGGCTGCGAAGGATCCAGATAAGGCGGGACTGCTGCGGACGGCGCGCTTTGCGCAGAAGCGATACAGACTAGACATAACAAAACGAAATAAGTACGAAGCAGGCGGGTCCGAAGAGATGCGAACATGGCATTTTGCTCCTTGACTGTGATTCCCGGGTAATCCAAAAGCGCCTGAGTATAGCATCGTCAACGTACACGCAAAGCGTTTTCCGCGATGTTTACTGAATCTGGTTTCGCGTGAGTTGGCGTAAGATGGGAACGAGCCGCGTGTGGGATGCCGGCGGAGGCAGGGCGCTGGAGATGAAGAAGGAAAGGAACGGAATTCATCAGATCGCGAAGCTGGCCAACATCTCCATTGGGACCGTGGATCGCGCGTTGCATGGACGTAATGGTATTAAAGAGTCGACGCGCCAGCGTGTTCTGCAGATTGCCCGGCAGATTGGCTACACCCCGAATCTGGCGGCGCGTGCCTTGTCCGCTGGACGAAGCGGAGCGCGAATCGGCGTGTGCATTCCCCGCGAGATCCGTTTTTTCTACGATCAACTTTGGAGCGGAGTGCTTGACGAGGCTCGCCGCCTGGCACAACTCGGCGTCGAGTTCGAGTATCGTCCGGTGCGATCTCTGGGCGAAGAGGATACTAAAGCGTTTAAAGAACTCCTCAAGAGTGGTGTCAACGGAATCATCATCACTGCAGGGAATCCAAAGGGACTGTCGCCTCTTATCAATGAAGCCGAAGAAAAAGGAGTGCGCGTGGTTTGTGTTTCCACGGACGCACCGGAAAGCAAGCGCTCCACGATTGTTTGCGTGGAACCATGGCTGAACGGTCATCTCGCGGGAGAGTTGATGGGAAAGTTTGTTCCGCCGAATTCCAAAGTCGGGGTGGTGGCGGGTATGCTGACAGCCTCGGATCACCGCAAAAAGACTGATGGTTTCTCCGATGCGTTTCCGCTGCATTGTCCGGGCGGAGAGATAGTGAGCATCCTGGAAGGCCACGAAGACGAAGACGAGAGCTTTCAAAAAACATTCGATCTTCTTGGCCGCGTGCCCGATCTCGCAGGCCTTTATGTGAACACGGTCAACTGTCTTCCGGTTTGCCGAGCTCTCGGTGCGCGAGGATTAGCAGGAAAGGTCAAGCTGATTACGACCGATCTTTTCGGAGAAATGGCGCCGTATTTCAAGAAGGGGACGATCTCCGCTTCGATCTACCAGCAGCCTTACCGGCAAGGTCAGATCGCGGTTCGACTGGTGTCTGATCACATGACGAGTAAGGCCGCTTTTCCGCCGACTGTCCATCTCAGTCCCGGGGTCATCATGTCATCCAACTTACAACTGTTCCGCGAAATTCGGTTCTCGCCGCTCGACGATTCCGTTTTTCGTCCGGTTGAAGTGTTAGCACAAAGGGTGCTATGAAAAAAAGGAAGTTTACTCCTTCGTGAATCGCCTCCGTTTCACGGTAATCCCTCTTCTAGTAAGAAAGCACTAGCTTTGTTGAAGGTCGCGTGACCTAGCGCAAAATATGGTTTCTTGTAAACCGAAAAGTCGGCAATTCGGATTCGACTTTTTGCTGCGCTGAATTCAAATTTCGCTTGACAAGAACGATTATGCAGCGCTAAATGTTCATGCCCGAGCGACGTTAACGTTAACGGTCGCCAGTGCCCCTGTTTCCAACGTGCCGATATAGGAGCCTTTACAATGATGTCGTCGAAGATCTTCGGTGTTGCCACGATGCCCCGAGTTCAACGCAACGGACGCTACCTTGCGATCCTTTTTGCGTTTCTCATGGCGGCCGCTCTCTACTCATTCGCCCAAGAAGCGACCATCGTCGGTACCGTAACCGACTCCAGCGGAGCCGCAGTCCCAAACGTGGCCATCACCGCCACCCGGGTTGAAACCGGCGAGGTCCGTAACACCGCGACCAACGACACTGGCCAATATGTTTTGCCAGGTCTGCCTATCGGCCACTACACCGTCAAGGTCCAGGCCACTGGCTTCGGTCCTTCTGAAAAGAGCGGCATCGTTTTGAACGTAGATGACCGATCCCGTGTCGACTTTGCTCTGCGGGTAGGCACTAAACAGGAAGAGATAACGGTTGAGGCCAACGCCGTTGCTGTCCAGACCGACACCGGAGAAGTGAGTACGGTGATCAACGGCAAGCAGGTCGCCGAGCTTGGTGTGAACGGACGCAGTGTGTATTCGCTCTACGCCTTGACTCCTGGCGCGTCGAGCATTCAGGGAGACTTGATCATTCCGACGCCGGTCAGCGGCGACAGCAACGTCAGCATCAACGGACAGCGCCCCGGCCACAATCTTCAACTGCTCGACGGCGGCGAGAATCTCGATCGTGGCGGCAGCAGCGCCAGCGTTATGCCGTCGATCGATGCTATCGCTGAATTCCGCAGCCTGACTTCGAATTACAGCGCTGAATATGGCCTTGCTGGCGCCGCTACCATCACGACGGCGGTCAAGTCCGGCGGCAAACAGTTTCACGCTTCGGCATGGGAATTTGTGCGCAACGATGCACTCGATGCGCGCAACTACTTCAACCCGGCGCCCGAGCAAGTTCAAGAATTGCGCTTCAACGTTTATGGTTTCAACGTCGGCGGCCAGGTTCCTCTGTGGAAGGAACATCCAACGTTCTTCTTCTACAACATGGAATGGCGCAGCATTGTTCAGGGTGGCTCGACCAACCAGGTAGTTCCTCCGACCAGCGCTTATCCTGACGCGAACGGAACAGGTACTGGCGCGGAACTGCCAGTTGCGATCAATGTACCGACGGCGGCGCAGTTGTCCCCGGCTCAGCAAGCGAGATTTACAGGCGCCGGTCTTATCGTTGGGAAACTCCGTTCCCGAACAATACGATTCCGGACTCTCTCATCGACCCGAACGCACTCTCGTTGTTAAACGCCGGAATTTTCCCAGCCAACAATTCGGTTGACGGAAAAGGAAATCCGCAGTTTCACGGCGGCGCTAACTCACCGACTACCGTGCGCGAAGAAATTGCCCGCGTCGATCATCAGTTCACACCCAAATTTTCAGTCTTTGGTCACTGGGTTTCAGAACAGGTGTCGCAGACTTACGGCACCACCCAGTGGAGCGACGACAACGTGCCGACGGTCAGCGACGTCTTCGGCAACCCTTCTTACAGCGCGGTTGTCCACACCACGTATGTCATCAGCCCGACGCTTCTAAATGAGGCATCGTTCAACTACAACGGCAACCGCATTAACATCATCCCGCAGGGGCTAGTCACGGCTCCGACGGATTTTACGTTCAATCGGCTGTTTACCGGACCGAACGTGGACACGCGTATTCCCGGTATCTATTTGAACGGCAGCACCGGAACAACCTACACTTCGAACTGGACTCCGTGGGTCAACAAAGCGGATGACTATCAGTTGCGCGACGATCTTTCCTGGACTCGCGGCGCGCATCAGCTCAAGTTTGGTTTCAGCTGGGCCTTGTACAAGAAGGTTCAGGACTATTTTGCCGACACGCAGGGAACTTTCAAGTTCAATGGCAGTTACACAGGCAACGATTTCGCCGACTATCTGTTGGGCTACGCCCAGCAGTACGAAGAGGACGCGGTTAAGTCCAGCGGCCACTGGAATAACATCTCTCTGGCAGCTTACGTTCAAGACAACTGGCGCGTGAATCACCGATTGACGTTGAATCTTGGTTTGCGATGGGATGGCGCTCCGCACACCTACGAAGCGAACCAGCAATCCGCAAACTTCTACCCTAACCTTTACCAAGCGTCGCAGGCTGCCACGTTTGACTCGAACGGAAACATTTGCAGCGTGAACTCCTCCCCCGCATGCGCTGGCGGGCCGAGCCCCGGTTTGATCTCCAGCCCGAATCCGATCCTTGCTGGCTTGCAGTTTTACGGTAACGGCATTGGCGTCGGAGGCGTAGGAAATATTCCCAAGGGTCTGACGCAGAGCAACTGGCACGAGTTTGGTCCTCGTGTCGGCTTTGCATACGATGTCACCGGGCAGGGCAGGACGGTAGTCCGCGGTGGTTTTGGAATTCTCTACGATCGAGTCCAGGGCAACGACATGTATAACGGCGCAACGAATACGCCGTTTGACGCTAGCCCGACACTGCACGGCGTTTTGCTGGCGAACCCCGGGACTGGCATCCAGAGCGGCAACACGATCAGCTCCACTGACTTGCCAGTACTGCCGGTAGGTATTAGCGGTATCGCGCTCAAGTACCCTGCTCCTACCAACTATCAGTACAGCCTGGGAGTGCAGCAAGCTTTGACCGCGAGATCGGTAATGTCGATTTCGTATGTAGGCAGCCAGGGTCGTCATCAAAATGATTATCGAGCGATCAACCTGCCAGCGATTGCGGATCTTCCAGGGTTAGTCGCCGCTGGCGGCGCTGGCCTCAACACCGATCCGACACTTGCCTATCCCGGCTTTGGAGGCATCCGGTTGGCCGAAAACGAGGGCACTGCCCGCTACAACGCCCTTCAATTTGACCTGCGCGGCAATGCGACCCGCGATCTTCAATTGCAATTTGGATACACGTATTCCAAAGCGATTGACTCGACCACTAGCAATGGGAGCGGCGGCGACCTTAATAACGTCACGAATCCGTATGGCGGATTCAGATACGATTCGGGCCCGTCTCCGTTTGATCGCACGCATGTCGCTTTCGTCAACTTCGTATACGACATCCCATTGTTCCGTAACGCGGACAACAAGCTCCTGAAATCGACCGTGGGAGGATGGGAATTATCGGGCATTGTTACCGCGGAAACAGGTGCTCCGCTGAACATCGGTCTGAGCGGTGGTAATGCCAGCCAGAACAACAACAATACGACCAACGTCCTCGCCAATACTGGCAACCGGCCCAACATCGGTGGATCTATCTCTTACCCTGGGAAACCGGCCGAGTGGTTTGATACCTCCTCGTTCTCGTTCCCGACCTGCGCGGTGGGTCCGGATTGTTACGGAAATCTTGGCCACGACAACATCCGTGGACCGGGTCGTGATAACTGGAATCTGTCACTCAACAAGAACTTCGTTCTCAGCGAAGCGCGGGGCAGCCGTCTCGAATTCCGAGCTGAGACCTTCAACACCTGGAACCATACCCAGTTGAAGGGCGACTACAACAACGGTGGCATCGGAGTCAACTATGGCTCCAGCAACTTCGGCGTAATTTCGCAGGCTTTCGACCCGAGAGTGTTCCAACTCGGTCTAAAGCTGTTCTTCTAGAACTGTTCGAACGCCTCCCCTTTCGCGCTCCGCTCACTTCAACCGTGAGCGGGGCGCGATTTTGATTTGCGGGCATAATAAGGAGGGCGGGGCGCTGCGCCGGCGACAACGCTCCAAGAGTGTGTTTCAGGTATGAAGAACTGGAAGTGGGAGCAGAAATTCGCCGCGTCGCTTCTGTCAGTGTTATTCCTGTTGGCGGTTGCTTTCGCTCGCGATGAGTCGGTGCAGGCGTCCACTCCATCGGAAGCTCAATCTCTCGAACAACAAGGAAAGCTAACGGAGGCTGCCGAAGCGTGGCGGTCGGTGGTTCGAAAAGATCCTCGGGATGCGGCGGCTTTTGCCAGCCTGGGAGTGGTTCTCTCCAAAGAGCAGAAATATACGGATGCCGCTGCCGCTTATAAGAAGGCACTGAGCCTGAATCCAAAGTTGCCCGGTGTGCAGCTGAATCTCGGCCTGGCGGAATTCAAACAAGGAAATTTCGGAGCAGCCATTGCTCCTCTTCACGCCGCTTCGTTGGCTAATCCTCACAACGTGCAAGCGTCCACTTTGCTTGGTCTCAGTTACTACGGCGCCAAGCGATTTGCGGAAGCCAGCAAATATCTCGAGGCTCCGGCAAAGGCCGATCCCTCCAATACGGAGTTACAGGAAGTTCTGGCGCAAAGCTGTCTGTTGGCCAAAAGATATGCTTGCGCGCTGGATGAGTTCGAGCAGATTCAACGTCGCAATCCTGAATCTGCCGCTGCACACATGCTGAGCGGCGAGGCGTTGGATGGGTTAGGCAGGACTCCGGAAGCCATCGCGGAGTTTGAGGCGGCCGCGAAGGGTTCGCCACGAGAATCCAACGTGCATTTTGGACTTGGTTACCTTTATTGGAAATCGCATCAGTACGACGAAGCGAAGCGTGAGTTTGAGAGTGAGGTGGCGATCGATCCCAATCACGCGCTATCCCTGGCATATCTCGGCGATATCGAGATGAAGAGGAACAATCCGGAGCAGGCCATTGTCCTGCTCAAGAGGGCCGTAAGTCTGAGCGGCGACATTCGCATTGCCTATGTTGATTTGGGAGCGGTTCTGACGCAGCAGAAACAGTATGACGAGGCGATTGCGGCGCTGCAACGTGCCGTAGACCTGGATCCGAAGCTCCCAGATGCCCACTACCGTCTAGGCCGCGCGTATCAGGCTATGGGGAAAGTGGTGGAATCGGGCAAGGAGTTCGGCAAAGTTCGTGAATTGCACGAAAAGGCAGATGAACCGCTGGCGTCCAAGATTTCGGCCGCGCCTCCTCCGGTGCCTCAATAGCTCGGCGGCGCACCGCAAATTATGGTTCTATCTCGCGCCCAACAATGTATCGACCGTCAGTTGATCGAGTCGCTCGTAGGGCAATCGCCTTTGTAGGATATTCTCTTTGTCGAAAGCCGTCGCCAACAGCTGAGCTGCGCCCTCTTTAGAATAAGAATAGTGACCGTTTTTGGGTGCGCCGTTTTTGTTTCCCGAAACCTCGGTAAGAATCTCTTGTATCTCTTTGTCGGCGTTCCAGCGCTGCGCTTTTTCTTTGAGGATCAGATAAGTCCGCATACATCCGCGGGCGAAATCTTTGACTCCTTCGTAGTCTTCGGTGCGATAGGCGTGCGCGTCGAAATGACGCGGGCCGTCGTAACCGACATCCTCAAGAAATTTCACCAGCCAGAATGCTCCTTTTAAATTGGACGAACCAAAACGGAGATCCTGGTCGAACCGGCCTGGCAGTTGATCGTTGAGATCAATGTGGAAAAGCTTGCCGGCATCCCATGCTTGCGCTACGGCATGCATGAAGTTGAGCCCTGCCATGGTTTCGTGCGCGACTTCAGGATTGACGCCGACCATTTCCGGGTGATCGAGCGTGGGAATGAAGCCCAGATAGCTGCCCGTAGTGGGCATGTAAATATCGGCGCGCGGCTCATTGGGCTTGGCTTCCAGCGCAAACTTCATGCCGTATTTACGCTCGATGTTGTATTCGCAGAGATAGTTGATGGCTTCGCGCAATCGTTTGATCGCGTCATCAGCCCGGCGACATGCGTCGGTCTCGACGCCTTCGCGGCCGCCCCATAAAACGAAAATCTTTGCTCCCAGTTCAGCGCCGATATCCATGGCCCGCATGGTTTTCTGCAGCGCGTACGCACGCACGTCGGGGTCGTTTGCGGTGAAGGCTCCGTCGCGGAAGATGGGATGAAAGAACAGCGAGACGGTGGCCATGGGAACCACCAGTCCATTGCCATCGCAGGCTTTTTTGAAAGAGCGGACAATGCAGTCTCGTTCGGCAGCCGTCGCATCGATCGGGACCAGATCGTTGTCGTGCAAGTTGACGCCCCAGGCGCCAACTTCCGACAGCATGGAGACAATTTCAGTGGCCGAGATTTGTGGTCGTACGAAATCTCCGAAGGGATCGCGTCCGCGGTTTCCCACTGTCCACAACCCGAAAGAAAATCTGTCTCGCGCACATGGCTGGTACCGATCCGTGCTCGTCATGGAGCATTCTCCGGCCGTAAACGGCAATCAATTAGCTATCAACCAATAACGGACTTCATCGCGGGATACGCGCGGCGATAGCCCGCATAAGCCTTTTCCATAGCCACCGTGTTTTGGCAATTCGGGCTGACTCGCTCGCCGACACGCACCACTGCGGCGCACGCAGCATCGACCGACGGCCAAGCCTTGGCTCCAACCCCCGCCAACATTGCAGCACCGAAGGCGGCGCCTTCTTCGGCTTCCACGATCTCGACTGTGTGGCCATAAATGTCAGCCTGAATCTGGCGCCAAAGCCCGGACCTCGCGCCGCCACCACCCAAACGTATCGTCTTCACCGGAACTCTGATTTCCTGGAAAATCGTAAAAGTGTCGCGCAAGCTGAACGCAACGCCTTCGAGAATTGCACGAATTACGTGCGCTCGAGTATGCGAGGCGGTCAGGCCAACCAGCATTCCGCGCGCTGTGGGATCTAAATAAGGAGTTCGCTCGCCCATCAAGTAGGGCGTAAAGAGAAGACCATCGCATCCAGGAGGAGCCTTTGCGGCCTCGGTGGTGAGCTGTTCGTACGACTCCGGCTGATGATCTGTGCGGATACCAAACTGATCGCGGAACCATCGCAGGGAAAGCCCGGCTGCTTGCGTCACTCCCATCACCAGCCAGCGCCCCGGAACAGCATGACAAAAAGTGTGAAGGCGCCCTTCAGGATCGAGGGCGGGACTGTCAGTCGCGGCGAGAACTACTCCGGAGGTTCCGATCGTTGCGCTGACGGCGCCGGGTGTAACGACCCCCATGCCCATCGATCCCGCTGCTTGATCCCCGGCGCCCGCGACGACGGGAGTGCCCGCGCGCAAGCCGGTTGCGGCCGCGCCTGCCGCCGAGATCTGTCCACAAACATCGGGCGATTCGTACAACCGAGGTAGAAGTGACTCGCTGATTCCAACCGCATCGAGCACTTCTTTTGACCAGCGCCGATGGGCCACGTCAAGCATGAGTGTGCCCGAGGCGTCCGCCACGTCGGTGGCTAGTTCGCCCGTCATCTGCAATCGCACGTAGTCCTTGGGCAGCATCACTGAGCGAACCTTCTTCCAGTTCTCGGGTTCGTTCTCACGCACCCAGAGCAATTTGGTCAGCGTGAAATTGGTTAAGGCAGGATTGCAGGTCAGTTGGATTAATCGTTCGGCACCGATTTGAGCCGTGATTTCTCGACTCTGTTTCCCGGTTCTGACGTCGCACCAGATCAATGCCGGACGTATGACGCGAGCCTGCTCATCGAGCAGAACCGCTCCATGCATTTGTCCCGAGAAACCGACGCAGTCGATCTGATCGGCGGAGAGGTTGCCCTGCGACAGCGCCTTGCGCACAGCGACGCGGCATGCACGCCACCAGTCGTCAGGATCTTGCTCGGCCCACCCGATTTGCGGAGAGGCAAACGGTCGATGCTCTTCCGTGGCGGAAGCAACGATTCGTCCCAATTCATCAATGACGAGCGCGCGCGTGCCACTGGTACCGACGTCGATTCCCAAGAAAGACATGGATGGATTCGGGTTCCGTGCCGCAGCCCGGAAGTCACTGTCCGGGATCGACGATGCTCATACCGTGTACGTTAACGCGTGAGTATGTTATCACGACTCTGCCAGATTACAAGTGCCCGCATTAGGCCCAATTTGTGGGGCTCCTGGCAATCGATTGACAGAATTATTTTCCAGCGGCTAGCGAGTCTTGTACGGCCTTCCCCGTGATCGATACCGGGAAATCTGAAAAAGGAAGTTGGCACGGGATCAGTCCGGGAGAAGGTCGCTTTCCGCCAGAACATAGGTTGTTATCCTGTCGAGTTTCAGATTCATGTGATCGGATGTGAGCGTGACGGTCCCGTCGTCCTTGCGCGTCGACTGCACATTTTTCATCAGAATCCGATGTTTCGAAATACTCGATGCAGGTGTAGCCGTTCCAGGGCCGGAATCTTTGTCGCTGTCACGGCCACTCGGGAACCGCTGCTGCGAGACCGGATTATTGGGGTCCGGGTATGCTCCCTGCCCGTTCCAAGTTCGCTTACTGTTGAGTTCATCGGGAGGTTGATACGAGAGGTCTTGACTTTGCATCGCTGTTTCCGGGTAATACCACGCGGTCAAATAAAGCTTGATCGGTGTCGATCCATTCTTCCACTGCGCCGAGTCCATGCGTATCGACAGGCGAGAGCTTTCCGTCTTGGATTTCGCAACCGATTCCGTCACTTCTCCGGACAAAATCGCAGATCTCGGAACGACCACGCCATTCACCATGGTGGCAATCACAAGTTCCGCCTGCACTTTTGTTCCCACTGCCGTTTTCCCTGCCACCACGCTTTGCCGCATGATCACCGGGAAGTCGGTTCGCTGAGAGGTGCTCGGTCGTGCCGGAGTTTGCTGACCTGACAAAACCGTGGGAAAGGACAAGAGGATCAATATCGTCAATCCGAGCGCAACTGTAGTCGCTTTGCTGAACATGTGCGTTCCCTTGCTGCTGACGATTCGAGACGGGCTCGTGAATCTGGGCGACACGGCCTTGGCGTCGACCAATTCTACTAGCGCAATATGGGTCAAGCAACGGTCCAAAATCGTAGGCTTTCATCGCTCCAAAGCAATCAAGGTGCGGTCGCGAACAACGGTTGCCAGCCGCGACCACTATTGGCTGGTTGACAACGTGGTCAGGATTTCTTGGTACAATTTCCGGCGTCACTGACTTTCGGTAGATCAGCGAAGTAAGTCATGAAAGAGCGAGAGACTCGTGGGTTGGGTGATCCTAAGACAGACACCACTGCGACCTTAGAAGATGAACAGCAGTTTGACCTAGACCATCTGTTTAGCGTTGCTTATGAGGAGCTGCACCGTATTGCCCGGTCGGTGAAGTATTCCGGACCCGAGGCGACCATTACTCCATCCACCCTTGTGAACGAAGCCTGGTTGAGGTTATCGAAATCGCCCAAACTGGCTGTCTGTTCGGAGTTGCACTTCAAACACATCGCAGCGCAGGCCATGCGACGAGTATTGGTCGAAGCGGCACGGCGGCGTTGGGCTCGCAAGCGCGGAGGCAGCGGGTCTGCCATTTTCGTTACCTTTGACGATTCCGCGCATACTCCGATCACCTGCGATCGCGATCTTCTGGCGCTCGATGCAGCTTTGGAAGAACTAAAGAGCGTTAGCCCGCGACAGTCGACGCTAGTACAAATTCGGTTCTTCGGTGGTCTCGGTGTCACTCAGGCCGCCGAGTTACTTCACGTTTCGGAATCCACGGTTCTCCGCGAGTGGCGAACGGCGAAGGCGTGGCTGGCGTCACAGATCCTGCGAAAGCGCTGATCCTCGGTAGGTCCTCAATTTTTGACGGCTAAGGAGTTATCGTCCATGGATAGCGGACGTTGGGCTCGAATCGAGGCTCTTTTCGAGGGCGCGGCGGACTTGGCGCCGTCTGAACAAAGCTCGTACCTGCAAGCAGCGTGTGCGGGCGATCAGGCTTTGATGGATGAAGTGCTGGCCATGCTTTCCGAAGATGCCGGCGGCAAATCTTTGTTAGACAGCGATCTCCCAGATGTGGCGCATGCCATGCTGGGGAGCTCACCTCCCTCATTTTCTTCCACAGAGTTTGGTCCTTATCGCATACAGAAAGTTCTCGGCGAAGGTGGCATGGGAGTGGTCTATCTTGCCGAACGCCAGGATATCGGCAGCGTAGTGGCCATCAAACTTTTGCGCGATGCGTTCCTGTCGCCGGCGCGCCGTGCGCGTTTCGCGAGTGAGCAAAGAACCTTGGCACAGCTTGAACATCCTTTGGTAGTTCCGATTCTTGACGCTGGCACTCTCGCCGACGGCACTCCGTGGTTTGTTATGCCCTATGTGGAGGGCGTGCCCATTACGGAATACTGCCGCGTTCACGACTCCCCGATATCCGATCGTCTCGGTTTGATCAGGGCGGTGTGTGACGCTGTTCAATATGCACACAGCCAAGCGATCCTCCATCGCGACCTGAAGCCTTCTAACATTTTGGTCAGGCCAGATGGAACGGTGCGGCTGCTCGATTTCGGAATTGCCAAGCGGCTGGAAGGCGAGGAACCGGCGGATCAGACGCGGACGGCTCTGCGTCCGATGACGCTTGGGTATGCCGCTCCCGAGCAAATTCGGGGTGAGCGACTGGGCACGCAGACCGATGTTTATTCGCTGGGCGTCGTCCTTTACGAGTTACTGACTGGGCGCCTTCCTTTTGATTTCTCAAACCTGAGCCAGGGTGAGTGCGAACAAATCATCGTGCAGCGGGAACCCGAAGCGCCTTCCGTAGTAGCGAAGCAAATGGAGCGGACACCTGGCGAGAGCAAGTTTATTTTGCAGGCCGGGAAAACGGCGTGGAGCGATCTCGACGTGCTGTGCCTGACGGCCATGCACAAAGATCCGCAGAGACGATACCGATCGATCGAAGCTCTGACTCGGGATATCGATCACTACCTTAAGGGTGAACCGCTGGAGGCCAAGCCAGATAGCTTGCGCTATCGGCTGGGCAAGTTTGTTACGCGAAACCGGCGCGCTCTTGCCGCGACTGCCGCTGTATGTGCGCTCATGCTGGCCGTGATCGTATTCTTTGTCGTCAGATTGTCGAGAGTGCGCAGTGCCGAATTGGCCGACGCTACGCGGACCCAACGTATCGAACGCTTCATGCTGAATTTGTTCGATGGAGGCGATAATCCCGCCGGGCCTGCCGACAGCTTAAAAGTGGTCACGCTTCTGGACCGCGGAGCGAGGAACGCACAAACGTTGAAGTCCGAGCCCGCAGTGCAAGCTGAACTCTATCAAACTCTAGGAGGCATCTATCAAAAACTGGGCAAGCTGGATCAAGCTGATTCTCTGATGAACTCCGCATTGGAGCAGCGAAAGTCGGTCGCCGGAGCGGACAGCGGCGACGTCGGTAACGGGATGGTTGCGCTCGGTCTCCTCCGGTTAGACCAGGGTAAGACGGAAGAAGCGGAGCGCTTGGCGCGAGAAGGCCTGGCTATGGATCGGCGTCACTTGCGTCCGAACGATCCCGCGGTGGCGAGAGCCATGTTTGCGCTTGGCCATGTGCTGGAAGAACGGGGAAACTACGATGAAGCCATCCAGAATCTCGACGAAGCGGTAAAGCTGCAATCGGCGCACGGTGAAACTAGTACCGATCTTTCGGATAGCATTACCGCGTTAGCGACAGCTCAGTACTATCTTGGCCATTATGAGAGGGCTGGGGCGTTATACCAGCGTGCTCTCGACATGGATACACAACTCTACGGAGGAGTTTATCCACGAGTTGGCGATGATTTCTACGGTCTGGGCATTGTGCAACACTCCCTGGACCATGATGCTCAAGCCGAGCAGTACTATCGCCAGGCCTTGGCGATCAAGCAGTCCTGGTATGGCAATGAACATCCGGATACCGCTCTCATCATGGCAGCCGTGGGCCAGTCACTCATCTACCAGAAGCGATACGACGAAGCCGCGCCTCTGTTGCAAGAGGCGGTTGCCATTCAGGAACACATTTTCGGGAAGAACCATCCGCAGGTTGCCCAGGGTCTCAACATCCTCGGAGTGCTGGAACTCAAGCGTGGACATTTGAAAGATGCCGCAGCGGACTTTCAGCGAATGGCCGATATCAATCGCGCCGCTTATGGCGACCGTCATTATCTGGTTGCCGTCGCGTTGATGAATCTAGGTCAGGTGAATCTCGAGGAAAAAAACTACCCGGCCGCGGAACTGTTTTATACACAGGCGCTTGACCGGCTAACCGAAAAGCTTCCACCCAACCACCCGAACACTGCCATCACGCAGAATCAGCTTGGACATATTCTGGTGCTCGAAAAGCGGTATCGGGAGGCGGAACCTCATCT
The DNA here is from genome assembly GCA_963807725.1 of uncultured Acidobacteriaceae bacterium. Taxonomy (GTDB): domain Bacteria; phylum Acidobacteriota; class Terriglobia; order Terriglobales; family Acidobacteriaceae; genus Acidiflorens. The sequence goes on along the minus strand of CAWECL010000001.1, from coordinate 423,972 downwards.
GGTGGCTGCTTACGACGTCATGACGAAGCAGGCGACACCTCCGGCCGCTCGGGTTCAGACTGCTCGCCAGGATCTGGTGACGGTTTACGAAAGCCTCAAGCAGCCGGAGAAGGCTGAAAAATATCGGACGGAATTGGCCGCCAACACGGCGGACGCTTCCAGGACGGCAAAACCCTAAACTTCCGCCAGCCTTCACTTTGCCGGTAATCTCGCTCCTCCGACGGGCGCTCAGGATGGGTGCTCATGAAATTAATTCTGTTCGGATGACGTTTTTTCCGGAGTCTTTGCGGAATAGTCATCGAAAGTCGGGGCGAGGGTCGCTGAAGGTAAATCTTCAACCTGGGAAGGCGCGACCCTTGCTTCAAATTTCAAAATTCACGGCCGGGCAATATTTCGATGGCGCCATTTCTCAGTCTTTTGCGAAATAGTCAGCATAGAGCCATGGAACACGCCGATTGGCGACCGGTGAAGTCGGATGGCAGACGTAGCGCAAGCTTAGGTGCGCTCTAACAAAACCGTAACGAAGTGCAGTTAGGATGAACCCCTTCCCCAGGGCTCAGAGCTTAATTCAACTCTTCGATTAGGAGCGCACTCCCCATGAAGACCTCTTTGCAGGCAGTGTCCCGTATTGCCGTTTTTGTATTGCTAGTGGCGGCAAGCTTAGGATCTATCCACGCGCAGCAGAATGCAGCGATAGCTTATTCCAGCTACCTCTTGACCGCTTCGGATCGAATCAACGCGGTTCAGGTCAGTCATGACGGCAGCGTCTATGTAGCCGGTGTGACGCTTGCTTCCTCAACCGCCATTAAGCCTGCCAGTGTCAGTGCGGGCGAGGGCAAGGCTTTTGTTGCCAAGTTCTCGCCGGACGGCGCCAGGGTCGTCTACTTTACCTATCTGAGCAACAGCAAAGTCGACGAAGCGCGCGCCCTCGCAATCGACAGCGCGGGGAATGCGTACGTCGCGGGTGCAACCCGCTCAACAAGTTTCGCTGTGGTGAATCCTTTGCAGGCGGAATGCAAACTGGATGGCGCAGGTCAATGCTCGGGAACCGCGTTCGTCGCCAAGCTAAATGCTGCGGGTGTGGTTGTCTTTGCGACTTATCTGGGCGGCAGCGGTGGAGATGAGGCGAATGCGATCGCCGTCGATAGCCGCGGAAATATGTTCGTCGCCGGCGGCACGAAATCACTCGACTTCCCGGTCGAAAAAGCGATGCAGGCAACAGCCTCGGGTAAAGGCGATGCTTTCGTCTCGGCCCTAGCCGCCGACGGATCTCGGCTCTTATTTTCCAGCTATCTCGGAGGTTCTGGCTCCGACGAAGCGCGGGGATTGGCCCTGGACGCGGAAGGCAATCTGTACATCACCGGTAAGACCGCGTCTCTCGACTTCCCAACCGGCAGCCCATTGCAGTCACGTTGCGGAAGTAATGGGAGCACGGAGTGTTCGGGGACAGCATTCGTGACGATGCTTTCTGCCGCCGGAAATGCGATTCAATACTCCACCTATCTCGGTGGAAGCGGCGGTGATTCTGGAAACTCTATTACCGTCGACCAGCAGGGCAACGTCTTCGTCGCAGGCGTGACGAGTTCCACCGATTTCCCGACCATGAAAGCGACGCAGTCTGCGCTCAAGGGAAAAAGCAATGCCTTTGTCAGCGAGATTTCGTCCGGAGGAGCGTCGCTTCTATTCTCTACCTATCTCGGTGGCAGCAGAGCCGATCAAGCTAGTGCTATCGTGCTGGACCAGTCGGGAAATGCCGTGGTATCTGGATCGACCAGCTCGCATGATTTTCCTGTGAGTAATGCGCTGCAAGCAAGCTGCAACTCTAACCGTAAAGGTGAATGCAGCGTTGACGCCTTTGTCGCCTTAATTTCTCCGACCAGTTCGCAATTACAGTTCTCTACCTACCTCGGTGGGACCGGTGTAGATGTGTCGCGGGCCCTTGCCATCGACTCGCATGGCTCGGTCTATTTAAGTGGCTGGACCACATCGCGCGATTTCGCGCAAGCAAAGTGGCCCGCCGTGCCGGCGAACGTGGCAAATGTAGCTTCGCCTTCGCGAACGCCGGGCGGTGCATTTTTAAGCAAAATCAGCGGCTTAGGGAACGGACAAGGAAAAGCGAAACCTGGTTCGTGCTCGAAGAATTGGACGGGTACAGCTGGAGACAATCAATGGAGCAACGCCAACAACTGGAACCCGAGTGGCGTGCCCGGTTCTGGCGACAATGTCTGTATTGCCAGTACTTTCACCAGTACGATCACGATCGGAACCCTGGGCAGCGCTAATCAAACGATCACTAGTCTAAATTCTGGCGCACCGATTTCGTTCACGGGCGGCCCACTCACGGTGAGTGGAAGCGCGACATTCAGCTCCAGTTTGTCCATCTCGGCCGGAACCCTTACTTTCAACGGAGCGACGAGCATTGCGACGTTCACGCTAAGTGGGAACAGCGCGATGAGCGGGACGGGAGCGGTGAGTGTCACGGGCACGATGAACTGGACGGGCGGGACGGTGAACGGAACGGGAGGATTGACGATACCGAGTGCCGCGACGCTGACCATGACATGCACCACCTACTACTGCATTGATTATGCGACCTTGAACAATCAGGGCAAGGTCGCGGAAACGGCGGGGAACGCGTTTTATGTGAGGCCGCCGGCGACTATCAACAACTCGGGCAGCTGGACCTTGAACAGTGATGTCAATGTGATCGCCGATCAGGGTGCGGTGGTGTTCAACAACACCGGCAGCTTTGTCAAAAGCGGGGGGACGGCTACGACAAGCTGGGCTGCGCCGATCAATGGCTCGGGCTCGATCAATGTTGCGAGCGGCACCTTGGATCTGGACGGAACATCGGTGGGAACGATTACGGGTCCGATCGCGGTGCAGTCGGGCGCAACGCTCGAATATGGACAGGGAGGAACGCTGGCCGGCGCACAGGTCACGGGGAGTGGGACTTTCATCTTCACTTCGACGACGACGGTGAGCGGCAAGTACAGTTTCAGCGGGACCACGGAGATCACTGCTGGGACGACGAGTTTCAACGGGGCGACGACTATAGCGACGTTCACGCTAAGTGGGAACAGTGGGATGAGCGGGACGGGAGCGGTGAGTGTCACGGGCACGATGAACTGGACGGGCGGGACGGTGAACGGAACGGGAGGATTGACGATACCGAGTGCCGCGACGCTGACCATGACGTGCACGACGTACTACTGCATCGATTATGCGACCTTGAACAATCAGGGCAAGGTCGCCGAAACGGCGGGGAATGCGTTCTACGTAAGACCGCCGGCCGTGATCAACAACAGCGGCAGCTGGACCTTGAACAGTGATGTCAATGTGATCGCCGATCAGGGTGCGGTGGTGTTCAACAACACCGGCAGCTTTGTGAAAAGTGGGGGCACGGCTACGACAAGCTGGGCTGCACCGATCAACGGCTCGGGGTCGATCAATGTTGCGAGCGGCACCTTGAATCTGGATGGAGCATCGGTGGGAACGATCACGGGTCCGATCGCGGTGCAGTCGGGCGCAACGCTCGAATATGGACAGGGAGGAACGCTGGCCGGCGCACAGGTCACGGGCAGTGGGACTTTCATCTTTACTTCGACGACGACGGTGAGCGGCAAGTACAGTTTCAGCGGGACGACGGAAATCACCGCTGGGACGACGAGTTTCAACGGGGCGACGACTATAGCGACGTTCACGCTAAGTGGGAACAGTGGGATGAGCGGGACGGGAGCGGTGAGTGTCACGGGCACGATGAACTGGACGGGCGGGACGGTGAACGGAACGGGAGGATTGACGATACCGAGTGCCGCGACGCTGACCATGACGTGCACGAGTTACTACTGCATCTTGTATGCGACCTTGAATAACCAGGGCAAGGTCGCCGAAACCGCGGGGAACGCGTTCTACGTAAGACCGCCGGCCGTGATCAACAACAGCGGCAGCTGGACCTTGAACAGTGATGTCAATGTGATCGCCGACCAGGGTGCGGTGGTGTTCAACAACACCGGCAGCTTTGTCAAAAGCGGGGGGACGGCTACGACAAGCTGGGCTGCACCGATCAACGGCTCGGGCTCGATCAATGTTGCGAGCGGCACCTTGAATCTGGATGGAGCATCGGTGGGAACGATTACGGGTCCGATCGCGGTGCAGTCGGGCGCAACGCTCGAATATGGACAGGGAGGAACGCTGGCCGGCGCACAGGTCACGGGGAGTGGGACTTTCATCTTCACTTCGACGACGACGGTGAGCGGCAAGTACAGTTTCAGCGGGACCACGGAGATCACTGCTGGGACGACGAGTTTCAACGGGGCGACGACTATAGCGACGTTCACGCTGAGTGGGAACAGTGGGATGAGCGGGACGGGAGCGGTGAGTGTCACGGGCACGATGAACTGGACGGGCGGGACGGTGAACGGAACGGGAGGATTGACGATACCGAGTGCCGCGACGCTGACCATGACGTGCACGAGTACTACTGCATCGACTACGCGACCTTGAACAATCAGGGCAAGGTTGCGGAAACGGCGGGGAACGCGTTCTATGTGAGGCCGCCGGCGACTATCAACAACTCGGGCAGCTGGACCTTGAACAGTGATGTCAATGTGATCGCCGATCAGGGTGCGGTGGTGTTCAGCAATACCGGCAGCCTTGTGAAAAGTGGGGGCACGGCTACCACTGGCTGGCAGGTACCAATTCAAAACTCTGGTTCTTTGGTGATCAACACAGGCACTCTCGTTCTGACGTCGTATTCTCAGAGCGCCTCGGGTTCCTACACGTCGAACATCAGCGGATCAACCTGCAACGCGATAGGTTCCATCGCCGTTAGTGGAGCCGCGACATTGGCAGGTGCGCTCGATCTCCTCAACACGAATGGCTGCAGCCCGAGCAACGGAACAGCTTTCACGGTCATGACGTTCAAATCCGTTAGCGGACAATTCGCAACCCATAGTTCTGGTTGGAACGTTAGCTATACCGCGACGACGGTTGTAGCCACGTTCGAAGGCGGAGGCGGCCAGCCTGTGGTGACGCTGACTCCGACTAAGCTGACATTTGCGACGCAAGTTGTGGACACGCTATCGAAGGCCAAGACTATCAAGGTCGCAAATACCGGGACTGCAACGCTGACGATCACAAACGTTGCTATCAGTGGAGCTAATGCCGGTGATTTCTCAGAAAGCAACAACTGCTCGTCGGTGAACGCTGGGGCGAGTTGCACCGTTTCAGTGAAGTTCAAACCAGCTAACGACGGCAGTCGCAGCGCCACCTTGACTCTGACGGATAACGCGGGGTCAGGCACGCAGACTGTACCACTCGCGGGTGTCGGAACGTTCCTTAGTGTGACGCCGAATCCCATTGCTTTTCCCAGTCAGCTGTTGAATACGACTAGCGCCCAAACGACGATCACGTTGCAAAATGTGAATCCCTCGACATCGGTGACGATATCCGGGATCGTGCTTAAGGGAACCGACGCTGGAGACTTCACCGAAAACAGCACCTGCGGCGTTATTCCGGCGAACGGAACGTGCTCGTTTACCATGACGTTTACCCCGTCCGCAGTGGGCAAGCGTGCGGCTACTCTGGATATCACCGATAACGCAGGTGGCAGTCCGCAGAAAATTAAAGTGAGCGGCCTTGGCACTTACGTTACGCTTGCGCCGTCTCCAGTTAGCTTCGGCACGGTAGCTGTGGGCAAAACGTCGTCCACGACGGTCACCCTCACCAACCATAATCCGGCGGCCGCGGTTTCGGTATCCGCAGTCTCAATTTCGGGCGCGGACAAAAAAGATTTCACTGCGTCCGCATCCGCAGGATGTAGTTCGGTCGCGGCGAATGGAGGCACCTGCTCGATTATGGTGAACTTCAAGCCGACCGCAACTGGTGCGCGCAGTGGGATCTTAAGCGTAAAGGACAACGATGAGGGAAGTCCGCAAACGGACAATCTCACCGGCACCGGGCAATAGCTGTCCAAATATGAAGTGCGATGTTGTGAGGCGGACTGGAGCGGTCGTAGTCGCTCCGGTCCGTCTTTTGTGTCTGCACTCCAAGTCGTCACTCTAAGTTGGGACTCTACGCTGGTTTGTAGATAAGACCTATGGCCGCGCCTACGATGACCCACTGAATGAAGTAGGCGATGGACTGGTAGATGGTCAACGTGAGGCCGATATTCAGGTTGATGTAGTTGTGGATCGCGAAGGTGCAAACGGTAAAAAGGCCGATGAGCGCGCCGAGGTATATGCCTGATAGGATGCCGCCGCCAGCGGTATAGATTTGCGCGTAGAGAATGGCGACGACTACGATCGCGACGAGGATGGCGATCATGCCGTACGGCATCACCTTCATCATCTCGTCCTTGGGACGATAGACATTGGGGTACTTCATGAATTCAGTTTTCATGGATGGCCATGCGGCGAACATGACAAAGCCATAAACGAAATAGGCGACCATACCTCCGAGGGAGGCCAATGCGATGCGGGCGTAGTTCACAGTCACTCCGGTTGAGGCGGGACTTGATTACCCGCAGGATTCTACATCAGACGGATACTGACGTTCACAGCCGAGGGGACTCGTTCACCATGATGAGGGTTATCGCGATGCCTCAGTAAAGCTAATGCACGCTGAACACGGCGACTGTTTGCGCTGCCAGTGAGAGAGACACTTCGCCGTTTATTACCTCTGCGGATGCTCCACCAAATACTGTCTGCAACTGACGCGCGGTTTCAAGGCGAGTATTTTCGAGGGGGATTTTGAGGTCGACCGCCTTGGGAGCGTTGTTGTAGACGACGAGCAGTTTGTCATTCGGCGACTCACGCAAGAAGGCATAGTAATTGTCGTCCCATCCGATGTGCCATAACGCTCCAGTACGCAGAGCAGCGTGATTCTTGCGCAGTTTCAGCAGAGACTGCACGTGGGAAAATACTTCCTGCTGGTCGGCCGTGCGACCGCTAGGGGTGAACGCGTTCTGCGGATCACCCGGAAATCCGCCGGGGAAATCGCGCCGATTATCGGGATCGCTTCCGCCCGACATCGCAATCTCGTCGCCGGAATAAATTTGCGGGATCCCGCGCAGCGTCATCAATAACGAAAATGCAGCTTTTAACTTGTCTTTGTTGCTGCCTTCTTCGCTCATGAAGCGCCGGTTGTCGTGATTGCCGATAAAGGTGACCAGCATTTCTGGATGCGAGTAGAGTTCGTCGTGGCGCAGAACGTCGACGATCTTCTGGGGCGAGGCGCCTTTTATCACGACATCGCGCAGCACAGAACTCAGTGGAAAGTCGAAGACGGTGGCAAGGCCAGAGTCAATGCCGTCGAACTGCTTTCGTCCGCCTTCAAAGAACGAAGTGATCACCGGATCGCTGTCGGCCACTTCGCCGATAGAGTTGATTTGCGGATAAACCCGCCGCAAGCGCTCGTGCCAGCCGCTCCAGAACTGGCGCGAAGAATAAGGAAATGTATCCAGGCGAAATCCGTCGAGTTGCGCTGTCTCTACCCACCACATGGCGTTCTGCGCCAGATACACGGCCAACGCCGGATCGTCCGGATTCAGATCGGGCAACTTTCCTGCAAACCAGCCGTCCAGAGTGTTGAGATATTCGCGCGCCGATGCGTGGGGATCGACCAATCCGGAAAAACTATACGAAGGCTCCAAATGATGGGCCGGAGTTCCGTGCAGCCAGGTCGGAGTCGGCGGATCGTTGGCCCAAGGGTGATGCGGACCCGTGTGATTCACGACATAGTCGATGAGCACTTTCATCCCAAGTTCGTGAGCATCGGCCACCAGCGCCTGGTAATCCTCCATCGATCCCATGTGGTCGTCGATCGCGTAGAAATCGACAACGTGATAACCGTGGTAGTCGGAGTCGGTATTCTTCCACACCGGAGTGAGCCACAGTGTCGTGACACCAAGGTCGTGAAGATATCCCAGATGTTGGCGAATGCCGCGCAGATCGCCACCGTGGTATGCCATGGCGTTGCTGCGGTCATACACGCCCGTCGTCCCCGGCGGCTGGTTGTTCGATGGATCACCGTCGGCAAAACGGTCGGGCATGATCAGATAAATAACGTCGTCGCGAGAGATGCCGTCGAAGTGCCCGCGAGAGTCGGAGCGAGCCAGGAATGGTAGAGAAAATGTCGTCGATCCGGTGGAGGTCACCAGCCGGAGGTGCGCGGTTTGAACCGATAGATCGGAATTCAGTTGAAGATGGACGAAGAGATAGTGCCCGTTCGCAGAGGTTTCCGCGCCAAGAACAACAACATCTGTTGTCGAGCTTTCGACACGAGCGCCACCCAGATTCTCTCCGGTGAGTAGTAGCGTGAGTTCCGGCGTGTAACGTACCCACCAGTTGGGCGGTTCGATTTTGTGAACTACGGGTCTATCGACTACGGGCTTATGAGCTGCGGGCGCCTGCGCCTCGAGCAGCGCGGCCATCGCGAGGACGAAGACACCGATTGCTTCGAACAGACACTTTGCGGATATGGGTTTCATAGCGCTGGAAAGAAATAAAGGGAGAGCAACGCTGCTGCTCTCCCTTTTATTATTGGCTCTAGAAAGTGACGCGGAGTCCTGCCTGGATTTCGCGCTGACTGTCGACGCGCAAGCTAGTGACTGTCGCGAAGCTGCCATGGCTTACGTTTCCATCTGGCTGATTGAATTGCGGGGTGTTAAACAGGTTGAAGAAATCCCCGCTGAAAGCCACGCGGACGCGCTCAGTAATGGCAAAGTTCTTACTGACATTCAAATCCATCGTCTTTATGCCTGCTCCAGTGAAAGGATTCCGAGGGGAATCGCCAGGAGCTATTGGAACTCCGGCCGCATTGGTAGCAACCTCGACAAAAGATGATGTATCAAACCAGTTGCGCGGGCTGTTGATTTGATGGAGAGGGCCGACCAGATTAGGCCGGGTGCTTGGGCTGTAACAATACTGGCAAGTCACATCAAAGGGAAAGCCGCTGGCGAAAGTCAAAATCGGGCTGAATTGCCATCCGCCCAGAACAGCATCGGTTACCGGGTTCCAGTTGTGGCCGTAGTTGCGATTGCGGCCGAACGGCAGTTCATAGATCGCGCTCAACACAAAGCGGTTGCGAACATCGAGATTGGAGTTGGCGCGCTCTCGGGTTTGCCAATCGAAAGCATCCACTTCGTTACCGCCATAACGGTAATCGTTGTCGAATCCAGCCTCCGTGTTGTCGATGGCATGGGACCAGGTGTAGGCCGCGGAGAATTGAATTCCATTGGTAAGGTGGCGTTCCACCTGCGCGTGCAAACCGTGGTAGATGGAATCACCGCTGGTGTCATTCACCGGCACGGTGCCTAAACCTGGGAAGGGGTAGGCTGCCGGATTGGAGTCATAAGCCGGGCGGTTCACATCATAGAAAGTGGAAAGATGCGTCCCTTTGCTGCCGACATAGGCGAGCGTGAAGGCGGTCTTGCTATCGAGTTGACGCTGGATTTGCAAATTCCATTGCTGGATGTTGGAGGTGGTGTCGTGCGGCAGCCAGCCCGTCAGGCTGACGTTTTGAGGATGCGTGAGGTCGATGGACAGCGATTGTTTGCTGGGAAAGCCGTTAGGGGTAATCGTACTGATGATCGGAGCGCCACCAGGACCAGCCTGCGCCAAGCCTCCCAAAGTCAGGAAAGTCCCGCTGCCGTTTTCGAAATACCCGTCGTTGGTCAAGGCATTCTGGTACGAGTAGGACGCGCTGCCGCCGAAAGGAGCATTCTGCGACAACTGCTTGTCGATGCCTTCGCGGTCGATGAAATAAAAGATGCCGTAACCGCCACGCAGCGAGGTCTTCCCATCTCCGAATACGTCATAGGCAAAGCCGATACGCGGAGCAAAATTATGCTTCGGGTTGGTCAGCGTGCTGTCGGATACGCCGTTTTGACCCGCTAGAACGATCGTGCCTGTGGCCACATCGAAGTTCGCCATGCGATTGTCGGTCTCGGTCGGCCAGGTGAACATGTCATAGCGCAGACCGAGATTGAGAGTCAGGCGACGGTTCACACGAAAATCGTCTTGACCGTAAAACCCGTTTTCCCAGCTGCGAGTGTGAAACGTGCCGCTAGCTGGGCCGACCTGGTAACTGTTTATCCAGCCGAAGAGATAGTCCGATTGTTCGAACCCGGTCGACCATGGCGAACTCGATTGCGCCTGGAAAAAACCTTTCCCAGCGATTGGGTTGAAGAAGTTCACCTGGCGCCAAATGATGTTAGCGCCAAACTTGAAGGTGTGGCGTCCCTTCACCCAGGAAACGTTGTCGGCCAGTTGATAAGTGTCTTCGGGTACGTAGTAGTCGCCATAGTCTCCGGTGTAGGAGATTTGGCTGCCGCTGTTCCCGATCAGCGCGCCTCCGCCTAGCAGCGGACTGGTGTTCGCGTTGGGTATACCGAGATTAGCGGAAAGCGGAACGGAGCCGAACGGCGGCTCGTAACCGAGGAATGAGCGAACATAGCCGAGACGGAATTCATTGACGATCGAGGTGCCGAAGGTGTGCGTCTCGCCGAGCACGGCACTGCGTGGATGCTGGAACTGGTAGCCCGACCCGTAACCTGCGGGCAGAGACGCCAGCTGCGAAGTGGTCACGTCCGTATCTTGGCCATAGCTATAGCGGCCAAACAGCTGATCCTTTGAACCGAGAATGTAATCCAACCGGACGTTAAAGTCGTTGTACTTCTGCAACTGGACACGAAAGGGCTGGAAGTTATTCTCCAGGCATGATCCGTCGGTTCCCGTAAGCGCGCAACTGGGGTTACTTCCCGAAAGGATGTTGGGTAAAGGAAAAGCATTCTCGTAGTTCGACCCTGCGGTAATGATCCCCAGAGGAGTATTCAAAAAGTTGTTGCCTGGCACTGCCACTCGCGCAGCCAAACTGGTGGCACCGGGATAGTAGAGCTGGAAGGGTATCTGAGAAAAGTCTCCGGTACGCTCGAGTGCGGTTGGAACGGTGATCGGACCGTCATTCAACGGCAGCTTCTGTCGCAAAGCCTGATAGTCGCCAAAAATGAACAATTTGTTCTTCAGAATGGGACCGCCGCCGGCGAATCCGAACTGGTTGCGCTGAAACTCCAGTGCTGGGGCGCCGGAAAAATAGTTGGGGTTAGCGTCCGCTACGCTATTTCGGATCTGCCAGAAAGCGCTCCCGTGCCAGTCGTTGGTGCCGGATTTATAGGTGGCATTGATGACGGCTCCCCCAGCTCGCCCATATTCCGCCGGCGCCACGCTGGTGTCTACACGGAACTCCTGAATGGCATCTGTGTCTACGAAGAATACGATGGAGTTGACCAGTGACTCGTTATTGTCGATACCGTCGAAGAGGAAGTTGTTGGCTTGCAGGCGGACGCCGTTCGCTGAAATGGCTCCTCCGCCGCTGGCAGCGTATCGAAAAGTTTCAGCTTGATTGCCTTGGCCGGATTGCGTGTTTCCAGGCTGTCCTCGGGTGACGCCCGGCACCATTGACGCTAATTGTGTGAAATTGCGGCCGTTCAGCGGAAGGTCGGTAATCTGCCGGCCGATGATGGTATCGCTCACACCAGAAGTTGACGTGTCGACTATTGGGCTCCCGGCCGTTACTTCGACCGTTTGGCTGGCGGACCCGGGGTTTAACTTGAAATCGAGGTTTACCGTCTGAGCGGTTTGCAACGTGACGTGCTGCGTCGCAGTGGTAAAGTTGGTTTCCTGCACCTGCACCTGATAGTCGCCAGGGTCCAAGGCCGGTGCGCTGAACAAACCCTCCGCATTGCTGGTGATGGTGACGGCGCGATTGGTGCCTTGGCTAGTAATGGTGACGGAAGCATTTGGTATTACCGCTCCCTGGGCGTCAGCCACCGTGCCCTGTATCGTTCCGGTGCTTGACTGGGCAAAGCAGAAACCCGCAATCAGGATCGACATCAAAAGCAAAACGAAACTTCTAAACGTGGGCATATCCCCTCCTAGGTCTTGGGCTTCATGGCCAACAGAACCGAGTTTCAGCCGTCACTTCAAATTAGAATTCCACCAGTTGCTGTTTGGAGTGAGTTGCAAACCATAGCGCAAAGCGGAAAGGTGGCGGCGTATCACTACGTCTTTAAACGGTTACAGGAGTAAAATGTAGTGGTTGCAAGGGGATACGTTACACTGTTACGTCGGTGTTAAATGGCTGTCACACGCACTCTCGCCACCGGTCCGGAACGGTTCTTCCAACAAATAGATAGCATTATTAAAAGTCATAGCCTGCGAGGATCCGAGTCCCTCTGCAAGCTCCTGCAATACCTCGCCAAGCAGTCTCTTTATCACCCCGAAGCGCCGTTGAAGGAATATCAGATTGCCACCGAGGTCTACGGTCGACCCGCAGATTTTGATCCGCAATCGGACTCGACGATTCGCGTGCAAGCCGGACGGCTTCGCCTGAAACTGGCGGAGTACTATGCCAGCGAGGGCGTCGCCGACCCCATCATCGTCAAGATTCCCAAGGGAAGTTATCACCTCACGTTTGAAGCTAGAGCCGTCGATTCGGGGATGCCTCAACTCGTGTCTCCGTCCGAGACGCCGCGCACGGTCGTGGTCGAAGCCATCCCCGCGCGCTGGCGCATCGCATTCGTGGTGCTCCTGGTCGGCCTCATCACTTCGCTGATGGTTTTAGGCGGGTTGCTGTGGAATCGGAAGCAGCCCGAATCCGCGATGGCCGCGCCCGTCTCACCGCGAACCGCTGGCCCGCTGGCCGCGTTTTGGCGCCCGTTTACCTCCGGCGTCGAGGAGCCTTGGGTGATCTTCAGCAACGCCGCTTTTGTCGGACGCCCAGAGACCGGCATGCGTTACTACAACTCGCGTCAGGATTCGAAAGCCAGTGTTTATGATCACTACACGGGTGTCGGCGAAGTGCTGGCGATCCACGCACTCGACGATGCGTTCGGCACGCTCGGACGGCGCATTCGAGTGAAGCGCGGGAGCCTGTTCACGCTCGATGACGTGAAAAACACAGATCTGATTTTTGTCGGTTCTCCTTCGGAGAATCTTTCTTTACTCGACATTCCCGGGATGCAGGATTTCGTTTTTCAAAGGGTGGCAGCAGGTCCGCGGCGCGGCGATCTTTCGATCGTTAACCGACATCCGCAGCCGGGCGAAAATGACGCTTATCTGGCCAGTCCATCCAATGTCCCGATGACGGAAGATTATTCAGTGGTCGCTCTGGTGCCGGGAATGGATGCTGGCCGGTTCGTGATGATCCTGGCGGGGACGACAACATTCGGCACACAGGGTGCCGTGGAATTTGCGTGCCGTCGCGATTCAGTGGAAAAACTGCTGCGCGATCTTCCGAACTCCGGTGGGGGCCAGGTCCGACCATTCGAAGCGTTAGTCCGCGTCAAGATTGCGCGCGGCGTGCCAGTGGACTCGGAGCTGGTTGCGGTGCGCGCGCGTTGAGAATTTGATGTTTGCCGGCTAGATTCCGTTTAAGACTTAGCCGTAACCGCGTTCCCCGGAACCGAACTGCTCCTCTGCCGCAAGTCCGACAAATCTTCGACTCGCTGCGTCAACATCGCCGCCAGCAGGAAGAAAACTCCGCCCGCGACAACGGCGGCGATCCGGTTGTTATGCAGCAGATGCGCCATGACCCAGCCGAATCCAAGCGAAGCAGTAATCTCCGGAATCACGATGAAGAAGTTGAAGATGCCCATGTAGACTCCGGTCTTTCCTTGGGGCAATGAGCCGGCAAGAATGGAGTAAGGCATGGAGAGCGTGCTGGCCCACGCGACGCCGACTCCGGTCATGGAGAGCAAGAGCAGAAGCTTGTTGTGAACGACGGACACGGAGAGCAATCCCAGGGCGCCGCAAATCAGGCAGAGGCTGTGAGTCGCTTTGCGTCCACATCGCCCAGCGAGCGCAGGCAAGATGAACGAAAACCCGAAACACACCAGCGAGTACATTCCGAAACAAATACCGGCCCACTCGACGCCCGCGGAATACTGTGGAGAATTGGTATCCGCCGCGCCGAATACATTGCGCGCCACGGCGACCGGAAAATAAAGCCACATGCAGAACAACGCCATCCAGGTGCAGATCTGAACCCACGCCAGTTGCCGCATGGTGCGGGGCATCTCGCGGATTGACGCGAAGATTTCTTTGGCCCCGGTGATGAATCCCGCGCTTCGATTTTTTTCTGTTTGAAATTCCGCAAAATTTTCTGGTGGATATTCTTTGGTGGTGAATATGGTCCACAAAACTGCGCCCAGGAATGCTACGGCGCCAATGTAAAAAGAAAGGCGCACAGTTGCCGGAATCGTTCCGGCAGCTCGAACGCCGCCCACGTGAAAAATGTTAGTCAGCAGATACGGCAATGCCGAAGCAATGACTGCGCCGAGCCCAATGAACAGGCTCTGCATGGCAAAGCCGCGCGTGCGCTGCGATTCCGGCAGCAGGTCGGCAACGAACGCACGAAACGGCTCCATACTTATGTTGATGGAAGCATCGAGAATCCATAACAAGCCGGCCGCCATCCAGAGAGTGGAACTGCGGGGCATCAGGATCAACGCCATCGAACTCAGCATCGCTCCCGCCAGAAAGTACGGACGCCGCCGTCCCAAAGGTCCCCAGGTGCGGTCACTGGCATGTCCGATGATGGGCTGCACGATCAATCCAGTGAGGGGAGCGGCCAGCCATAGAATCGGAATCTGATCGGCCCGCGCGCCCAGGTATTCATAAATGGCGCTCATGTTTGCCATCTGCAATCCCCAGCCAAACTGGATGCCGAGAAATCCGAAGCTCATGTTCCAGATTTGCCAGAAGCTTCGTGGCGGCTTGTCCATAAATTAATTCCTGAATTATTTTCAGCGACGATTTTCTACTACCGATTTTCCGCTAACGATCGTAGAGCGTGACCAGGTTGCGCAGCCTGGCACTCAACTCGCCTTTCAGCGCACCCGGACGATACCGCCATTTCCAATTTCCGCCGACTGTGCCCGGCAGATTCATGCGCGCCGCGCTGCCCAATCCCAACACGTCCTGCAAGGGAACGATGGCGACATCGGCAACGGAAGCCAGCACCGCGCGGATCATAACCCAATTGATCTCGGAATCACCATCATCATCATCTGAAAATTAAGATACGCGCGCGCGAAGTCGTGTTCTTCGCGGACATCTTTCGCCGTGCGCGTGCTGTCGCCAAGACCCGAACTCATCCACCAGCCAACCGTCGTGTCATTGTCGTGACCGCCGGTGTAGGCAACCAGATCCCGGCTGTAATTGTGCGGACGAAACGATGGGCCTTGCGGATCGGTGCCGAAAGCAAACTGCAGAAGGCTCATGCCAGGCAGCCCGAATTGCAGTCGCAACTTTTCAACCGGAGGCGTAATCACGCCAAGGTTTTCAGCCACAATCGGTAACGCGCCAAAGGCATTCTGCAGCGCCGCCAAAAGCCCTTCACCCGGTCCTTTCACCCATCGTCCGTTCATCGCGGTCGTTTCGTCGCCGGGAACTTCCCAGTAGGATTCAAAGCCCCGAAAATGATCGAGTCGCACCATGTCGAAAAGAGAGAGCGAAGCGCGAAAGCGTTCGATCCACCATTGGTATCCGTTCGCGGCCAACCGATCCCAGCGATAGATTGGATTTCCCCAAAGCTGGCCAGTGGCGCTGAAATAATCCGGGGGCACGCCGGAAACCACCGTCGGGCGTCCCCGATCATCGAGGTAGAACAAGCTCGGGATGTGCCCAAACATCGGCGCTGTCGTGGGCGACATAAATCGGAATGTCTCCCATGAGACGAATGCCGCGCTGTTGGCAATAAATTTTGAGTTGTTGCCACTGCTGAAAGAATTCAAATTGCCAATATTTGTACGCCTGAATTTCCGGCGCCAGCTTTCGGGACCACTCTCGCATCGCTTGCGCGTCTCGCTGTCGAATCGGTGCATCCCACAGCGTCCACATGACGCCGTGGTATACGTCTTTGCACGCCATAAAAAGCGCGTAATCGTCGAGCCAGGAGCTGGCACTTTCGCAGAAACGGTCAAAGGCGGCGCGATCGGCGCGCGAGCTGTCAGCAAAAAAAGCCTGCGCTGCGCGGCGTAAGGCAACCATTTTGAATTAATCACCGGCCCGAAATCAACCGCATCTTCCGGGAACTGCGGCGCCTGATCGAGATCCGAAGTGTGGAGCAGTCCCTGATCGCGCAGCCGCTCGAGACTCAGCAGCATGGGATTGCCGGCAAAAGCCGAGAAGCACTGATAAGGAGAATCGGCGTATCCGGTTGGGTTCACTGGCAGCACTTGCCACAATTTCTGCCCGGCCGCGCTCAGAAAGTCAGCGAACTCGTATGCGCAAGGCCCGAAATCACCGATCCCGAAGCGGCCCGGCAATGAAGTGAAGTGCAGCAAGATTCCGCTGATGCGCGAGAATTTCACTTGGTTACAGTATGCAGATCAGCAGCTTATTCGCAAGTGGGGATTTGATCGGACGTACAGCGACGAGCTGCAAGTGAAGCCCCTTAAACCCGTTCAGAAACTGTGTCTCGGGGGGTGTCCCAGGGAACAAAGATATATGGTTGTTCGATCTGAAAGCCTTTTGAAAGGTCCATTCGCTAGCGGTTCACCAGACTCTGTAAGCTCGCGGGATACCTGTCGCCTTGAACGTCAATCGCGGAAATCGCGTTGTGGATTTCCTTCAAGTCGTCCGCCGTCAGGGTCACATCTGCCGCCGCAAGATTTTCTTCCAGGCGGTGGAGCTTTGTGGTTCCGGGAATGGGTACGATCCAGGGTTTCTGGGCGAGCAGCCAGGCGAGCGCAATCTGGGCCTTGGTCGCCTTCTTGCGCTCCGCGATCCTCCCTAACGAATCGACAAGCGCCTGGTTGGCTTTGCGGGCTTCTTCTGAAAAGCGCGGAACGATGTTGCGGAAGTCGGTTTTGTCGAACTCCGTTTTGTCGGAGATTGCGCCGGTCAGAAATCCCTTGCCTAGCGGACTGAACGGGACGAACCCGATACCGAGTTCTTCCAGCGTCGGCAGAATCTGTTGCTCCGGCTCCCGCCACCAAAGCGAATATTCACTCTGCAACGCTGTGACGGGCTGGACGGCGTGGGCGCGGCGAATGTTCTCAACTCCCGCCTCCGACATACCAAAATGTTTTACCTTGCCCTGACGGATCAAATCCTTAACCGTTCCGGCGACATCCTCCATGGGCACATTGGGATCGACCCGGTGCTGGTAAAGAAGATCGATCACATCGGTTCGCAGTCTCTTCAGCGCCGCCTCGGTGTGCTCGCGAATCCGTTCGGGGCGGCTGTCTAAGCCTTTCGCCGGAGTGCCTTCCTTGAAGCCGAATTTGGTGGCGATGGCCACTTTTTTGCGAAACGGCTCGACGGCCTCGCCTACCACTTCTTCGTTCAAGTACGGGCCGTAAGCTTCCGCGGTATCGAAGAAGGTGACGCCGCGCTCAAATGCGGCGCGGATCAACTGAACCGCCTCTTTCCTGTCGGTAGCCGGGCCATAGCCAAAGCTCAGCCCCATGCACCCGAGTCCCAGAGCTGAGACTTCCAGTCCGCTTTTGCCAAGTGTGCGCTTGTTCATTTTCTTCTCCTGCTCACTTCACCGTACTTGAAAACTCGAACTGTGAGCAAACGCTTCAAATCGGCGCTGCCACCGATGCGGGTCCTCCTGTGGCGATCAGGAACCAGTACTCCTAAGGCTGTGCTGTGGCTAAGGCTTTATCGAGTTCGGCGTCATAACCATAGATATCGTCGAAAAACCGAATCTGATTTTCCTCATTTACTACGGCCGTCCCGTAAACAATAAGAACTGGAATCCGCGTCGCAAGGTTCACCTGAAGATTGTTTTTGTCGCCGTTCATCGTAGCCTTGACTCGTTCCAAATCCCAGCCAGGATTGTTTCGCAACACCCACGCGACCAGGTCAGCCGGATTCTGCACCCGAATGCATCCGTGGCTGAAGTCGCGGACGTCCTGCGAAAACAATCCCGGGGCATCGGTGCCGTGCAGATACACGTTTTCGGGATTCGGGAAGATGATTTTCACGAGGCCCAGAGAATTCGTATCCCCTGGCTTTTGCCGCACCATCAGGTGAAGCGAGCGTATGCCTTCTAAAACCTCTGGGCTCACCTGATTGTCGGTTACGAGATCGCCGGTGGGCGTGACCACTTCAAAATGATTCTTTGCGATGTAGTTCGGGTCCTTCTCGATGTGGGGCACGATTTCGTTGCGCTGAATGCTGGGAGTCACGTCCCAGTAGGGGCGGAAGACCACGTATTGGATCTCTTTCTCAAAGACGGGAGACTTGTGGCCGTAGGCTTTTCCAATGATGACGTTTTTGTAGAAGGCGACGGTGCCATCCGCGTTCATGGCGCGCACACGATACTCGGGAAGGTTCACCACGACCGGCGGCTGCGGGAAGGAATGAGGGATCCAGCGCCACCTTTCGAGCGTGAGCTTAATCTGGCGAATGCGCGCCGCCGGAGGTGTATTGAGCTCATCAATGGTCCGCTTGTCGAGGTCGCCGGTGGGGGATTCGCCATGCCTGTCCTGATAATGTTTCACCCCATCGACGAGCGCACCGTCGTATAACGTTGCATTCGGATCGAGTTGCACGTTGGCAGGGATGTCGCCGATGACTTGCAGAAACTGCCCCAGGCGACCCACTCCTGGATACGGCTGGCCAGGACGCACCGTCTTCGCAGCCAGAGGCAGATTCGGTTGCTGTGCTCGCGCTGCATAACCTTCGTAGATCGGCAAGAGATCCAGCAACTTTTGGTAGCCCTTGAAGGGCGGTTCCAGCTTTTGAATTTCGGCGACCGGATCGGCTGCATTCACAACCTGAGTTTGAATGTATTCGGCCAGAGGAAGTTGTTGTTCCCCGCCCATATCAAGCTGGAATTTGAACTCCTTGGGATTCACGCGACCACAATGAATGGCGCGGATGTAGCGCATCGCCGAGACTGTGAGCGCGGTATCGAAGGAAGCCAAATCCTGTTGCGAGGGATTTTCCGCGAGTTTGAGCATGCGGTCCTGCCAGCGCGAGCCGTCGTAGTCTTCGGGATCCAGCCCTTTAGAGTTGGCATTTTGTAAGAGCACGATCACGGCCAGACCCTGGGGTCGAAGGCGGCTGTCCTGAACCCAAACCAAGGAATAACCATTCGTCTCGTAAAGTTTGGCGACCTCTGCTTTGTAGGCAGTGAAGTCGGGCCAGCGAAGATCGGGGTTGCGGCCTGAATCGACAATATTGTGGAGTGCCGGATTGCCCGCGGCGGACGAGGTTTGGCCTGCGAAAGTAGGGTTCTGCTGCGCGAAAAATGTGGAAAAGTTCTCGCCGCTGGCAACCGACATGCCCGCAAAGATTACGCTCGCCAGGACGCTCGTCCACCTTAGAACAATCATCCATCGGGGCAGCTGAATGGAATTCCGCATGGGAAACCTCCGCAGGAAGTTTTATCTCAATATCGAAATCAATTCCAGCTCCTCTTAACTTGGAACTGGTTCTGTTTGCGATTTCAGTCTGGCTGCATCAACGATGAATTCCTAACCTGGTCAGCCCTGCCAAACCGATTGGATTGGAGTAAAATCCGGGCCGAGTGGAGGAACTCTTATGACACGTTTAACATTCTTTCTGGTTGCCGTTACAACCGTGGCCGGCCTAGTCGCCCTGGTTGCTCCTGCACCAGGACGCGCGGATGGGGAATCCGCCCCATTCGTAACCGAAATGCCTAACGGGTATCGCGACTGGAGGTGGATATCCTCGGCCCACGAAGCAGGCACGCTCAACAGTTTGGGTGCCCTCCTGGGCAACGATGTCGCGATCAAGGCTTACCGCGACGGCAAGCTGCCATTTCCGGACGGCACGATTCTTGCGGCTTTGCATTACCGTAACGTCCCGTCAGATGAAAACAACAAAGTCTTTGGCGACGTCCAGTCTTTTGTTCCCGGGGCACCGACAAACATTCAGTTTATGGTCAAGGACTCAAAGAAGTATGCCGCAACCGGCGGCTGGGGGTTCGGTCACTTCGCAGACGGCAAACATGGCGATGCAGCGTTTATGAAAAGCTGCTTCCCCTGCCACGAGAAGGCCAAAGCGACCGACCTTGTCTTTACTCGTTATGCACCGTGACGCTGAGAACCAGAGCTGCAAGGAATCGGACTCATTCTCATCTAAGGTGGTTTTCTGAATTCTCTTCGTGAACTACGAGCATCGACTTCACTCCCAGACCGCCGCCGGTTGTGGGTGGCGGCGGGCGTCGCCGGGATTATTCTGGTCTTCTTTATTCACCTGGCGCTGATCTCGCGGGCGAACACCATTACCTGGGATGAGCCCGACCATATCTATTCCGGATATATGTCGTGGCGCGGCGACTTTGGCCTTAATCCCGAGCATCCGCCGCTGGTCAAGTTCGTTGCCGCTCTGCCGTTGCTTGGCATGCCATTGAATGTTCCGGAGATGCAAGATCGTCCTTACCGGCTGCAAGCGGTTCTTGGTGGTAGAGATTTCATTTTTCACAATGACGCGGACAAGATGGTGTTTCGCGCGCAGATGGCGGCCTCAATCTTCACCCTGCTGTTGCTGCTGATTGCGTTTCTCACGGCTCAGGAAATGTTCGGAACGAGCGCGGGCTTTCTTGCGCTCGGGCTGCTGGCATTCGATCCAACTCTACTGGCGCATGGAGCGCTGGTGACTACGGATGCGGCGCAAACATGTTTCTTGCTGGCGTCGATCTATGCGTTCTACCGCTATGTGCGATTTCCGTCCACGGGGCGGCTGATGATTACCGGGATTGCCGCGGGACTGGCATTGGCGTCGAAACACAGCGCGGTGCTTTTGTTCCCTATGCTCGTGCTTCTCGCGGGAGTCGAGATATTCCGGAGAGGTTCGGCGGACAGCGGGTCGTGCTCTTCCACGGGTAAGCGCGCCTCTCAGTATGCTAGGGCGCTGGTGATCATCGGCCTTATGTCAGTGGCAATTCTGTGGGCGGCTTATGGCTTCCGCTTTGCGGCGCGCGGGAACGGGTTGCAGTTGAATCCGCCGATGGAGGCGCAACTGGCCAAAGTTCCGAGTCCTGCGCAAGGCAAGGTGCTGTATGAATTCGCCCGGTTTCACTTGCTCCCCGAGTCTTACGTCTATGGATTTGCGCACGTATTATTCAGCGCCGACGACTTCAACAGCTACCTTTTCGGCAAGTCGTATCCGCATGCGGTCTGGTTTTACTTTCCGGTGGCCATGCTGGTGAAATCGAGCCTCACATTCCTGATCCTGCTGGCGATTAGCCTTTGGGTGATCGCGAGCGGCCGGCTGCGCTGGCGCCTGCAAAAGAGCCGCGAAGTCCTGTTTCTGCTGATCCCGCCTCTTATTTATTTGGCTGTGTCGATGAAGAGCGGAATGAACATTGGCATTCGGCACATTCTGCCCGTCTACATCTTTCTTGCGATCCTGATCGCGGGCGCGATCTCTGTGCTGATTAGGAACAGCCGGGGCTGGCGCTATGCGGTCGTACTTCTGCTGGTCTTCCAGGCCATCTCGGTGACGCGCGCATTCCCCAACTGCATTGGCTATGCGAATGAAGCCTTTGGTGGTCCAAAGAACGTCTGGAGGTATGTGAGCGATTCGAGTGCGGACTGGGCGCAGCAACTGCATGCGGTGAAGCGATACACCGACGAGCGGCACATACAGAAATGCTGGTTCGTTTACTTTGGGACCGGCGTGATTGACTATGACTATTACAAGATCCCATGCAAGCTGCTTCCGACCATAGAATCAATATGGCTGGGCACGCTCTCCGATGCTACTCCTGCGATCGACGGTCCAGTGTTCATCAGCGCAGTCAATCTGACGGGATTCGAATTCGGCCCGCCTCCACTTAATCCATATGAGCAGTTCAAGACCTTGAAGGCTGTCGATGCAGTTGACTCGAGTGTGTTTGTGTATGAAGGACGCTTCGAGATTCCGCTGGCGGCGGCGTTGGTGCACGCACAGAAGGCAGGTGTGTTTCTTGCCGGCAAGCAATTACCGGAGGCGCTCCAGGAAGCGCAACAAGCTGTGGCTCTCGCCCCCGAGTCGGCCGAAGTGAATGCAGGGATGGGCAACGTGCTGGATGCACTCGGCAGGCGAGGAGAGGCTCGGCCTTACTACGCAACCGCGCTGCGACTAGCTCTTACCGAGCAACCAGCGTTTCAACATTCGCTGGTCGCGCCGCTCAAACTGCGACTCGCGGAAGAGGATGACCGCGCACAAAAAGGGCACCCGTGAGCGCGATGCCGCCTCGGTAACTTGATAGAAGCAGGAAAACGGACGTCACAAAGACCTCATCAAATCCATTAACATCGGGTGCTTTTCGACTTTCCTTTAGACTTTGGATCCATCGCTGGGACATGCCGACTCGCGGGCTACTTTACCGTCGTTGACTGTGCCTCTTGCAATCGAGTTTGAGGTTCGCCGTACCGCCGATTTTCCTTCGGCCCAACTTCGTTTGAGGGTAGTTCGGGTGCGCCATCCACTTCCAGTCCTGGAGAACGTCACACGGTCGACGGAGAACGCGGGTCCGAAGGTCGACGACCACCTTCCGCGAAATAATGCACGCCGGCAGACCTGGGTAGATAGCTGCCTAGAGCAGTGACTGTGCGGGAGGGTGCATTGTAGAGTGAACGCGGGATTAATTGGCTGCGGTCGTCGGTAGCGAGTGCCGTTTAGGCCTCACTGATGTACGAAGCTGTTTTTCAGTTGGTACTGTAAACGCACGCTGCGTTGCGACGTTGTCTTTCCAGGATGTGGGGAGAGATTTCCTTCTGCTCATTGTTCATTCGGAGAGGACGGACCGGCGCGCTCGAATTTCTAAGGAGGCAATTATGAATCCTTCCTCTCTTTCGCCGCATGGATCCTCGACGAAGTTCTCCCTGTCGATGGCATGGAGGCAAGTCATCCTCATGGTCCCGGTGGTTCTGTTGACTGCCGGATTAGGCCGGGCGCAGTCCAGCGGTGACGCTGCCGCCGATCGACAAACGGTGCAAATGCTCCTCGAACGCATCGATCGCCTAGAGGCACGCGTGGCTCAGTTAGAGGGTGGCAAGCAGGCCAATGCGCTGGGCTCCGCGCCCGTAACCGCCGAGAAGCCGGCCGTGGCAGCCGAGCCTGTCCAACACGGTGCCAGTCTCCAGGCTGAAACCGTAAACGAGCAGCAGGCGGGAACAAATTCCGAGATGGAAAGACTGGATGTGAGCAAGACGCTGCTGCGGATCCGCGGTTTCGGCGATATAAACTTTCACGGAGATAACCAGAAGGGCGACACCACGTCGTTCTCGCTTGGCGAACTCAACCTGTTTGTAACCTCAGATGTCTCCGACAAATTCAAGTTCTTAAGCGAAATCGTTTTCGAAGCGGGACCGGACTACACCTATGGTGTGTCCCAAGGAGGCAACAATGTCTTCAGCGTCGATGTCGAACGTCTGGTCCTGCAGTATTCCCGCAACGACTACTTCAATCTTGCGGCGGGCCGATACCACACTGCAATCGGTTACTACAACACCGCCTACCATCACAGCACGTGGTTCCAGACCACGACCGGGCGGCCTTTTCTTTTCGAATTTGAAGACCAGGGAGGGATTCTTCCCATCCATACCGTCGGCGTGTCGGCGTCAGGACTGATCCCCTCCGGCAGCTTAGGATTGCATTATGTGGCGGAAGTCGGGAACGGGCGCGCCTCGCGTTCTCCGTACACCGAGGAAGCGGTGCAAAACGTCATTGACGACTCGAACCACAAGGCCTTCAACCTGGCTCTGTTTGCCCGCCCTGAGGCTGTGCGGGGCTTACAGACGGGCTTCTCGATCTATCGCGACGTGCTTTCTCCTAACGGAGAACCAAGAGTCGGAGAGACCATTCTGGCGGCCCACGCTGTTTATATTCGCCCCAAGTTCGAATGGTTGAACGAGGCCCTGGTGATTCGGCATGCGCCAATTGGCCTATCGCACGCATATGATACGCCAGGCTTCTATACCCAGATATCTAAAGCCTTTGGCGCCTATCGGCCTTATTTTCGCTATCAATATGTGAACTCTTCGAGTCACGAACCAATTTTTCCTGACGTAGGCCGCCGCCAAGGTCCGTCGGTAGGTATACGATACGATGCCAGCGAATTCGTGGCTTTGAAACTCCAATACGATTACACGTCGATCCGCAATCAGCAAGCAGTTAGCGCGCTCGCTCTGCAACTAGGATTCACCTTCTAGAGAGGCTGGACATGAAGCGGTGCCTGAGTCGATTGGTCACCTGGATCGCCGTAAGTTGCCTGCTGGGGGTATCGAATCACGCCGCTCGTGCGGGCATCCCTCCACGCGACGAACCCGACGCTCCGGAAGGCAGTCTGGCAATCGTGGTCAATACCAGCAACCCGGTCGATAACCTGTCTTTGCCGGAATTGCGCAGAGTGTTTCTTGGCGAGCGCAGCCATTGGCCGAATGGCCGCCGTATCACCCTGGTTATGTTGGAGCCCGGCCAGCCGGAGCGTAAAGCGCTCATTCGAGAAGTTTGCCAGATGACCGAGAGCGAATTCAGCCGTCACTTCTTGCAGGGAGTGTTTACAGGCGAAGTTCTTGTTTCCCCCAAGACTCTGTCAAGTCCAGCGGGGGCCCGCAAGTTTGTGTTCAATGTACCCGGCGCGATAGGTTTTGTACGCGCTTCGGACGTAGATTCCTCGGTCAAAGTTCTTCGGGTAGATGGGCGTCTTCCGGGGGATAAAGAGTACGGCCTTCGAATCCGGCCCAGGGTGGCCGAGTAGATGAGCGAGGCTGCAAAAAAAACGACGCTGCCTACTCCGGTCCAACCGGGAGACCGAATTGTGGGTCCATTTTCCCGCTATCCCTCCGCGCTGTTGCTGGTGATTGTATTTGCCGTGGAAGTGGGCGTCGGAATGTTCGTGATCCGTGATGTGCGAATGGCCGGTCTCGAAGCCCAGCAAATGTATGCTCGCTCGGTACTCGGGCTCCGCCAGATTGGAGAGCTGCAGTACGATACGCAGGAGACTCGCCGCAGCACACTCTATGCCTTGACTACCAATGACAGCAATCTTCAGGTCGAATATGCCGACCAGTCGCGTGAAGCCGATCGGCGCGTGAGCGGAGGAATTACTGCTTACCTCAAGCAAGCCCGCATGCCGAACGAAATCGAGGTGGGCCACGCCTTACAACGCGATTGGTCCGCCTATCTAGCGGTCCGTGACGAAGTATTGGCTTCCATACTCGAGGGCAGCACAAAAGAGGCTGTGGACATGGACTTGAAAGGTGGCGTCCCATCGTTTGAACGGGTGCGGGAGGATCTAGAGGAGATCAAGCGACTCTATGACAGGCAGGCTTCCGAAGAGCTGGCCCGAGTTAGTGCGTCTTCGCGGCGCTCCACCGTCCGGCTTGTCGGCGTCGTTTGTTTCACGCTTATTTTTGCCACTTTCTCCGTCTGGGCCATTCAAAAGAGCAGGATGTTAGGCACCGTTCAACTGGCGAAACTGCAGATGGATTTTGTGGCCTCGATCTCGCACGAATTGCGGACGCCGCTGGCTGTCATCCGCTCTGCGGCCGACAATATTGCCGATGGTGTTGTCGAAGGCAAGGATCAATTGACGAAATACGGATCTGTGATTCGGAATCAAAGTCGCCAGATGACTGACTTGGTGAATCAGATTCTGTTGTTCGTCTCAACCCGCGAAGGAAGAAGCCATTACGTCTTGCAGCCTCTTGAGGTCCCAGACGTTATCAACTCGGTTGTGGAGAATACCGCTGCAATAATGCGGGAAGCGAGTTTCGAGGTTGAGCAACACGTCGAGCCCAACCTGCCTCGCGTAATGGGCGATCTCTACGCGCTTTCGCGCTGTCTGCAGAACTTACTCGTGAACGCAACTAAGTATGGTGGTCCGACTCGCTGGGTCTGTATTCGTGCTTTCCGTGAAAAAGCCGGGCACCTCGGCCACGGAGAAGTCGGTATCTCGATTCAGGACCGTGGGATCGGAATTGACAAATCGGACCTGCCGCACATTTTCGAGCCTTTTTATCGTAGTCCATCCGTCCGCGACGCGCAGATTCACGGGACCGGGCTGGGACTTCCTTTGGCCAGAAGCATTGCCGAAGCGATGGGCGGAAGACTCACGGTGGAGAGTAAACTTGGCGCTGGAAGTGTTTTCACTTTGCACTTGCCGATCGCCAAGGAAGTAAGTCGCCCGGTTGCGTCCAGCACTTCTGGACGAGAAGCAGTTGCCCGAAAATGAACGAGAGCATCCTGTTGGTCGAGGACGAAGAGGGGCTGCGAATGACTCTGAGCGACCGGCTCCGCAGCGAGGGATATGTGGTAGATTTCGCAGTCGATGGCCAGGAGGCATTCGAAAAGGCTACTCGGTTGCCCTTCGACTTGATCATCCTGGACATCATGTTGCCTCTCCGAAACGGTTTCGACGTTTGTCGCGACATCCGACGCGAAGGATTGGCCACGCCTATTCTGGTCTTAACGGCTCGCGACCAAACAGCCGAAAAAGTCGTTGGCCTCAAGCTCGGCGCCGACGACTATGTCACCAAGCCATTCGACACACTGGAACTAATGGCTCGGATCGAAGCGTTGTTACGCCGATCCGCTTTTTCCGGACAAAATATTTATCAGTTCCGTTCGATTCGCATTGATGTTCGAGGCGCCAAGGTGACGCGAGATGGGGTTCCGGTTTATCTCTCGGCCCGCGAGTTCCAGCTCCTGCTTTACTTCGCAGACCATGCCGGCCTCCCACTGTCCCGCGAAGAGATCCTGACGGAAGTGTGGGGTTATGACACCGCGACCTTGACTCGTACGGTGGACGTACACGTAGCCAGCTTAAGACAGAAACTGGAGAGCGAACCTAAGCGGCCAGAGCTCATCATTACCGTTCCCGCAGTCGGGTACAAGTTCGAAGGGGGAAGCGGAGGGTGAAAGGCAGGGTTGAGGCTCGCCGGCCGAATTTTGCCGATAAACTTTGCCAGCGGAAGGAAACCTATTCCGTCGAAACCTGCTGGCATCAGAACGTCCCGTCAATACAACCAGGGCAGCGGGTTGAGCTGGGAGGCCAGTTGTCACTTATTGGAAATCGCGAAATTGACCACGCTCGTATGATTTCCTGTGACGGTTACTGACTTCTCCCAGGTTCTCGGTTCGGCGAAGCGGGGTCGATCGACTTTGTGTTGCGTTAAAACATCGTACATTTGTTCTTTGCCTTCACGAACCCACCCCTCATGCCATGCCACGACCTCGTAGTTGCCGGGCGGCACATTGCCAAGTTCAAATCGTCCGCTTTCGTCGGTGACTGCATAGTATGGATGCGAGACGACCATCATCTCAGCGCTCATCCAGACGTGGCCGCCATTGCAGTGGAGATTAACCAGTCCCGGCGTGGACAAGACGCGCGATGTGATCTGGTGGACGAATGGAAAGGGCAAGTTGAATGTTGCCGCTCCATCCATGTGAACCGTGTGCAGCGTGGCGTCCGAACTCTCGATTTGTAGTTCGGCATTTTTCGGAACCAGAAGAATGTGCGGGATGTAACGGCACCCTTTTTGGTCGAGATGGCGCCGCTGCTGCGGTAAGTCCATCGCTTTTCCGCTGGAAATGTCCTTGAGGTAAACGATGGTGTTAGCCACGCCTTCCTCCGGTCCAATGATCAAGCGATCCAGATTTATAGTCTTCTTCGAGTCAGGATCGCAGATCTGGAGATCTTTGTTCACCGGAAATTCCATGTCATGAGGAACCGGACCTGACCATTTCACGATGCCTGAGATGTTTCCACCGTCGGGGACCGCGACCACTTTATAGTCGCTCTGCGCTGGAAGAAATGTCGTGGCGGCCAAGAAGCAAAGTGAAGAAAGTAAAGAAGAAATTCGGGCACTGTCTGATGGCGATGTTGCCGTACCTGTAGACATTTGCGGCGCCCGTCAATACAAGCGCGAGCGCAGTTCGGCTCCTGGGCATAAGGCTCCTTAGTGATTTTGAGAATGCAAGCCGGAGGAGGATGATACCCGTCGTCGTGACGGCGAACAGTGGTCTGATTCCATGCTAAGAGTACGGTGAGAAACTTCAACTCAGCTAGATTCCCAGAGGACATGAACCGGCGGGTGCCAATCGGAAAGCACGGATATAAGAAGCCCCTCGCGATGCCGACATCCGTCGCCGCTTGGGAGGTAAAGCTGATGTCGAAGCTCGATCTCAAACAACTAACTTCCGGAGTTAGCCATCATCAATGCAAACAACGCAGGCAGATAGAGGATTGTGGCACGCAGCAGACGCCGTGCCTGAGGTTTCGAGGCCGGATCGGTTGCCGAGAGTTGGGGGTAGGCCATGCCCATGGATACCCGGAACAGTGCCATTCCCATCAGAATGGCCCCTACCACATATACTCGTCCCGCCATTCCCAACGCGACCGGTAAAAGACTCACCGGAATCAATGCGGCGGAATAGGCCAAGATTCGCCACGCTGTGGATTTCCCATCGGAGTCGACCACGGGCAGCATGCGAATGCCGCCTTGCTCATAGTCCTCGCGATAAAGCCATGCGATTGAGAGAAAATGTGGAAACTGCCAGACGAACATGATGGCAAAAAGGATCAGAGCCTCAACTTCCAGCTTTCCCCGCGCGGCCGTCCAACCCAATACCACCGGCATCGCCCCCGGAAACGCGCCGACGAATGTGCATAAGGGAGAAACTTTTTTCAGCGGAGTATAAACGGTGAGATACACCAGCGAAGTCAGGCACCCCAAAAAGCCAGTCAGTAAGTTGACGTAGATTGCGAGATATACGGAGCCACCCAAAGTCAGCGCCAGCCCAAGCGTGGTCGCGTGTGCCCGGGTTATCCGTCCGGAAGGTAAAGGTCGCCTGGCCGTCCGTCGCATTCGCGCGTCGACCCCCGATTCAAGAACCTCGTTGAGCGCCGCCGTCCCGCTCGAAACCAGAGCGATGCCGAACAGAGCTTGTATCAGGCCCAGTGACCACGACGACTCGCCCATCCGATGCGCGCCAAAAAAATAGCCGGACCACGCGGTCAGCACGATCAAGGTCGTGATGCGCGCCTTGGTTAGCTCGGAGTAATCGCGGAACCGAGCAATGAATTTTTGCAGCATGTACTCCACGCTTACCCGTTTTCTCCTATCCGCCATCATCCAGCATAGGAACGAACATCAACGCAGAACAAAGCTCAAGAGCCGCATTCCTCCCGGCGTCGGTAATTAGCGGCTGCCGATGGCACTGAGAGTCTTGAATGTCTCCGGCGGATCGAAATAGCACTCATGCCAGAGAGCTGCGTCGTTCAACGTCCCGGCTTTCCATGCCTGAACCGTCGGAATCGTGGCCGCGATCATGCCCCCATCGATCGAATCGAAGATCAGCACGATGCCTGACAATTCCTGCGATTTTGAAGCGAGTTCTGTGTATGTTCTGTCGAGCAAAGACTTGGCAAATTCCAGCTTGGCTGAAGGGCCGCTATCCTTCTCGTCTTCCTGGATCTTTTGCACGGAGACGATTTTTACGCTTTTGCCACGAAGCGATTCCCAATCCCCCGGGAAAGGCGCGATCTCTTCCCGCGTCACTTGGAACAGATCGGCAGCAACCAGCGCAGTGCGCTCGGTGGTGAGCGGGACATCCGAAATCCCCTCTGGCATCTCCAAACTGGTACGCCAAATCCATCCCCTCGATAGGCCCGATATCCGCACATGGACCCAGTCCCCGCTATAATCCAGCATCTCAAACTCGTCATGCGCGCTGGCCAGAAACAAAGGCTTGGCATTCAACCGGGGAGAGTCAACCACTGGAGTTCCTGATTTTTTTATGGCGACCAGATTCTTCGGATGCGCCTGGTTCTTGAGCACTTCCTCCAGGCTCGCAGCCTCGGCCTGCAACTCCGTTTGAGGTTTGTCCAAAGGCTTACGCATGTTTTGCGAGTCTGCCAGTTGCTGAGCGGACAAGCCTCGCTCCGAAGATGAAAACGTGCGCTCGGTTTCGGGCAGCCTGGGCATGGGGGCGGAGAGGGCTGGTTCGGTGGGTTTTTGTCTCGTAGCTTCCTTCGGAAATGGCGGCCACTTAGTAGGAGCCGCAGCGGGCTGCGGGATCACGGGAGCGTTTTCGCTGGAACTCGCGCTCGAGTTTTCGCTATTACTGCCGTTCAAAGTGGTGCCCTTGGGGCCGCCCGCCAGTAAGTCGCCCAACTGATCCAGCATATCGGATTCAAGGCGCCCATTCGAAGTCAGCAGTTGGTATCCCGAGCGCGATGGAACGGGATCGGCATACCAGGCCGTCACCTTTATATCCACACGCACCAGCGATCCGCCGGATGCAGTCGAACTGACCTGCACGCCAGACTGATAATAAGCTCGCTGGTAGCGGTTCAACGGATGATCGCCGGCCAGGGCGAATCCTTCGAGCACCGGGAGTCGCCCGCCCAGAGACGGTTGCAACTGTTTCAATGCTCGTTCTACTGCGCTTTTCGATTGCCGATAGGTCCGCTCGTAGGCGGTTGCCTGCGGGCTTGTCTGCAAACTAGCTTGCGAATTAGCACTCTCGGCCGCAACCAGCAGAAGGGCGGACGCCAGCGCAACGCGAAGCCATCGACGAGGGCTGCGGAAATCTCCACTCGTCATTTCACCAGCTCCAACTGGTCGCGCTGCATCCATCCGTGCTGTCCGTCGTGGGTCTCTACCCCATACCAGTAAGTAGTCGTAATCAGAATGAGAATTTCGGCGCCCGGCTCCAGCGTTTTCAGCGTGCTCGCGGTATGGAATGGCGCGGACTTGAGAGGGGCCCCAGGTTTCTTGACCAGCCGTTCGACCTGCTGGCGCAACTCGGCAACGTGTTGTTCTAACGATTGATCGGGCAGGCCATGCGTTGTTGGTGGTGGCGACGGCGGAATCGCGGACGCCACTGGCGATGATGGGGATCCGGACGATAGTGATCCGGATGGTTGTGACTCGGATAACGTTGACTCGGGAGCCGGCGACAGTCTGCCATCCGCACCGGCACTTTCACTAACGCCCTCGGGCGTGAGCGGCTGTGAAGACGAAGTACCCAGCACCGCTGTGTCGCTGCCCACACCAAATTTTTCCTTCGCCGCGCGCTGCTCTTTCAGCAGCAAGGCCTCGGCGGTTTGCTGCTTCACCAACTCCACTTCTCCGAGTTTGTCCTGGATGTCTTTGTATTCGCTACTTTCCACCGAGCCATTCGAAGGATGGGCGCTGCGCCGAAAATCCTCAACAAAAAGCGCGTCAATCCGCAGCACGGTGTTACGGTCGCCCTGCGGTTTCACCACATAGCGCACAGCGAGTGTTCCCACATCGCCGCCGTCTTTGAAATTTCGGGGATCCAGCGCCTGTTTCCGCACTTTGTAGAAAACCTTGCCGCCCTCCTGCCACTGCGGAAATACGGGCGTGGAAGTAAGCGCTATCGCGCCCGAAATGTATTCATCTTTGTTGTATTCCTTGGTTCCCCGGATGATCGTGTTCTGCGCAACCTCCTCTACCACCTGCGCCACTTCGGGTTCCGGCAAGGGAATGTTGACGATCAGGCCTTCGCCATAGTGAAGAGCGTTTTTCCCGCTGGCGCGCGAAGGAGTCGCTGCCGCGGTCAGAAGAAGCAGAAGAAGAATGGGAAATGCAAGCGCGGCCCAACGAAAACGTGGGAAACAACGTGGGAAATAATGTCCAACTCGATAAGCCACAGCCTGGCTAATCGGACGCGCCGAGCGAAAACATTGATCCCAGATCACGATCTACTCCGGTGTTTCCTGCAGCAAGAGTCTTATACGCCGGATTGATCGCTGTCAACTGGGGAATGCAGCACCCGGAGTACCATCTGCAAACCGTCCTTGATATCCGCCGTAAAATCTTTGTAAAAAAATCCTTACAACCCTATTGCGCTTCACGACGCGCGGTAGTAATATCCACCGCCGATGGGGTGGGTCGCCCTTTTCACGAAAATGTTTCGAGACTTGGCTCGAATCCGCAACTTCGGAAACGGTTGTTTCGGATCGTTAGTTCGAGCTTGAGCGTGCGCCCGACGTTTTCGGGTTGAGCAGAGTTTATTTTGTAAATATGAATTTGTCTGAGGAGTACAGCATGCGTATGTGGACGCAGTCTCATCTCTGTCAGAAGTCGCAGCGGGTATCTTCTCTCCTGGCTGCCGTCTTCGTGCTGATTTTTCTTCTGGGCGCCAGCCAGCCGGCCAGCGCGATACCGGCTTTCGCCAGAAAGTATGGCCTCCGGTGTTCTGCCTGCCATGAAAGCTGGCCCATGCTGAATTTCTTCGGGCAAAAATTCAAAGACAATGGCTACCAGCTGATGAATGATCGCGATGCTCCGATCTGGCAGAATCCGGGATACTGGCCCATTACCTTCCGCATTATTCCGATCTGGCATCGAGTCAGCACCAACAAGATTGCAGTCGACGAGGGTTCCGGCACCAGTAATGGTGAAGCCAAGCTCACGTCTTCCGGCTTCGACCTGAGCGGTCTCGACTTCCATACCGGTGGCACTCTGGAGAAGAACTTCTCCTTCTATGTGCTCCCTTCCTCCGATGCCACGGCTTCCTTTCACTTCGAAACTGTCATGGCGCGAATAGACAACATCCGTGGCAGCCCGTGGTTTAACCTCAAGCTAGGCAAGTTCGAACTCGACAACCTGCTGTCCGAAAAGCGCATTCTGACGCTCACTGGGAATGGGGGCATTTACCAGCTCTACCATTTCATTCCGGCAGGTGATGGCAACGTCTTTGGACAAATGGGAGACAACCAGCTTGGCCTCGAGCTGATGGGGCACTCGGCCAACGATCGCACGCGCTATTCCGTTTCGCTACTTAGCTCGAACGACGGCCAGGTAGGTTTGCCCTACGGCTCCGAATCGTATTCCACGTTTATTAGCGGCAGTCAGGCGTTCGATGTTGGCAGACTCGGTGTGGATCGCATCGGCTTCTACGTTATGGCGGGTGAAGCTCCAACGACTTGGCTCACCAATGGCGGTCCTAATGCGGCGGTTGCCGGTTCCGGCACCAACAATAAGGGATATAGCCGCGAGGGTTTCGTCGGACAGTTCTACTTCGGCCAGCATCTTGACCTCACGGTGGTGACGCAACATGGCGAGGACAGCGCGTGGTTTGGCCAGGGCTACGGAGACTTCATTGACGGAGTTGCCACGAACAACAACACACCGGGAACACAGCTCCCAGCGGGCTCGCGCAACCCGACTTGGAATGGCGTTCTTATTGAGCCGCACTACGTCGTCAGTCCGCAAATGATTTTGCTCGGGCGCTATGAGACGATCCGAATGTCGCAACAGGCAAATGGGTCGGGGTATACCGGACCCGCCGGGCCTTCGGCATCCAACCTTGGCAATATCACCACCTATACCTTTGGCTATCGCTATAACCCGATTATGACTAGCCGCGCCGGGCTTGCTTACCACGGCGAATACAACTGGTTTCACTCTGATGGAACCTCACCGGTTAGCGCAACCAACCTGACCAGTAGTGAACTGTTGTTTGGACTTGACTTCGACTTTTAACCACGAGGATGACCCGCTGGCGAAATCGATTCGCTAGCGCCGACTTCGGTTTGAGGGTGGAGACTATGAACAGCTTGAAACCAATGCGTTTTATCGGCGCTACTTTTTTCACCGCAATCCCCTGCGCCGCGATTGTAGGACTGGTCCTCGCCGCATTCACACCTCTGGCCTCCGCCCAGGATTCTGCGCCTGATGTGGGCCCGAAGCCGCCGCTCGTGATCAAGCCCATGGAGAGTCACATCGGCAATATCACAGGGCACTCCTTGGATGCCAAGTCCGATTACCGCCGCTACTGCGCCGGCTGCCACGGCGACTACGGTGACTCCAATGGCGAGAACGCGGTCTGGCTGGATCCGAAGCCCCGCGACTTTACCATCGCCACCTTCAAATGCCGCTCCACTTTAACCGGCACCTTGCCCACCGATGAAGATCTGTACAACACCATCGCGCGCGGGCTGACCAACTCCAACATGCCCATCTGGAATACTTTTAGCAAGCAGCAGCGAGCCAACTTAGTGGCCTACATCAAGATATTCTCGCCCCGTTGGCAGAACGAAAAGGCCGGCACGCCGATCACGATTCCTGCCGAGCCTGCGATCACTATCGAGAGCATCGCGCACGGCAAGGCGCTCTTTACGAAACTCGAGTGCTGGAAGTGCCACGGGACCCACGGCGAGGGCGACGGCCCGTCTGCCGCGACGCTGACTGACAGTAAAGACAATCCGATTCGTCCCTACAACTTCACCCTGGGACGAAACGATTCGCGCTTCAAGTGCGGCGATACCAACGAGGATATCTACAAGATTTTCATGACCGGCGTCGACGGCACTCCTATGCCATCATTCGCGGACGTGATTCAACCGAATGACGCATGGGATCTCGTTCACTTCCTGCGCACATTGCAGGTCAATCGCCACGGCAAAGAGAACGAAGTTTTGTCGGCTGCGCACGGAGTCATTCCACCATACGTGGATAAAACTCCGCCGCCAGCTCCCGCTCCTGCGGATAACAAGGCACCCGGTAGCGGCCAGTAAGAGAATGCACCTGGCCAAGAGACACAAAAAACCCGAGCAAGGAGTTACTCGAATGCGCACCAAGCTGATGATGCTTGCTAGTTTTACTATGCTTCTCTGTTCTTCCCTGATGTTCGCTGGCACGGTCAGCGGCAAGGTGACCTATACGGGTACACCGGCCCACCAAAAACCGATTGACATGTCCAAAGAACCCAGCTGCGCGAAGCAGCACGCTACTCCGTTAACTACGGAGACGGTTGTCACCGGAGCCAACAACGCACTGGAAAACGTCGTGGTCTACGTTTCGTCCGGAGCGCCTGATGATGGCCAGGTTCCGTCGCAGGCGATTACCTATACGCAAAAGGGCTGCCAGTATATTCCGCACGTCTTGCCGATGCACGTCAACCAGGAATTCAGCATCCTTAACGACGACCAGACCTCGCACAACATTCACCCACTGCCCAAGGTGAACATTGAGTGGAACAAATCACAACCCCCAGGTACGCCGCCTATCAAGGAGAAATACGACAAGCCCGAATTCATCCCGGTGAAGTGCAACATCCATCCCTGGATGCACGGCTGGTTCGTGGTGCTCAAGACTTCGCACTACGATCTAAGCAAAGGTGCAGGGGACTTCAAGCTCCCGGACCTGCCTCCCGGCAAGTACACCCTTACCGCATGGCACGAAGATTATGGCACCCAGACTGCCGATGTCACTATCACTGGCAACGAGACCAAGGAAGTCAACTTCACTTTCAAGGCGAAAGCCTACTGACAAGCCCGGCCGAGGATAAATTTCTCCGCCGATTTAAGGTGGCGATGCGCTTCAGCCCTGCGGTAACGGCACTATTTTGGACGCGGTCTTAGTTGCGGGGTGACGGTCTTGGCGCGGGACGAGTTTTTCCGTACCCTGCCAGGACACCGGTATTGGGCTGAAAAATATTCGCACTCGGCAACAATTTCTGTGATCTGGAAGACTGGCCGGCGCAGACGGCGAGTCTAGCCCAGTGTGCACCGAGCTGACATCGGTTAGCCGCATCGAAGCCGGGACAGAGGAGGCATATGGAAACTGCGATCGGAGTGTTTGCTTCGCGCGACAACGCCGAAGGTGCGGTCAAGGAGTTGCGGGAATGCAGCGTGCCGGAGGAATCCATTGTTTTCCTGACCCGGTCCGAGAGCGACGCCAAAACCATGGCGAAGGAGTTCGGAGCATATGTGGGAGGCTTTGTCGGCGGTGCCGCCGGGATGACAACCGGGGTGGTAGCGGCAACATTGCTGCTTCCAGGGATCGGGGCAGTGTTCGCGCTGGGCTTCGGGGCCGCTGCACTACTGGGGGTCGCGGGTGCGGGCGCCGGCTCCACCATAAGCTCGGCAGCAATAGATGACGCCGACGCGCCGCAACCTACAACTGATGGCAAGGTACCTGAGGAGGCCGCATTTTTTCGGGAAGTACTCAAAGAGGGACGTTCGCTCATCGTTGTTCGTACAGAGTCCAAGGAGCTTGCGGCTTCCGCAGTCGCGGTTCTGGACCGCCTGGGTATCGGAATGCCGGGACAGGCCCCTGTCAGGATGCAAACCGCTACGCGCGAGGAGGGCGGCGTAACCATCGTTGACGTTATCGGAAGAATTACGTTGGGAGAAGGAAACGTCGCTCTTCGAGAGATTGTTCGAGAACTGGCGGAAAACGGCAAGAAAGCGATTGTCCTCAACCTGGGAGAAGTTGTCTATGTCGACAGCTCGGGCATCGGTGAGCTGGTGAAAGCTCACACAACGATTCGGAACAAAGGGGGCCAGCTAAAGCTTGCAAACCTCAATAAGAGGTTACACGACTTGCTTCAGATGACGCGACTGGCTAGTGTCTTTGATATCGAAAAGGACGAATCCAGCGCGCTGAAGTCCTTCGGTCGCCATGTCGCTTGAGGGTGCCCTCTTGCAGATCTGGTTTCTGATAAGCGGCTCGGACTTGGCGGTAGATGAACAACTCTTCATGACGAGTTCAGCTGACATTCAGGTTGTTCAATTACGATACGCGAGCCGTATTCCGTAAGCCGTCGAAGGGCTGGGTGAGGCAGGCGATAAGGCCGAATCCAAAAGCCGGTGGGAAGCGAATTATTATGGCGAAAGTTTTTGCTGTCACCATCATCGTAATTGCGATCCTTTCCGCGATCCCCATACTGCAACACACTTGGGTGGCGCCAGAGGACATCTCGACCCATGGGCACCTGATCGATGAGCAGATGTCAGAAACCATGGCGGAGGCTGGAATAGCCTTTCTCGCGGCGCAGTTCCTCTTGGCTCTTTTTGTCTGGCAGTATTCGAACCGCGGCCCCGACGCAAAACTCAAACGTTTCCCCGGGCGGAGCCACGGGCCTAGTGATCGCTGCCCTGCTGGTCGTCGGTGTGGAAGTCCTGGCTCTCGGAGTCTTCGGAGTGAAGGCGTGGGCTAACCAATATTTAACCCCGCCGTCGGCCGATGCCATGCGCATCCAGGTCCAGGCCGGACAGTTCGCTTATTATTTCCGATATCCCGGCCCTGATGGAACGTTCGGACCCACTCATCCGGAGTTGATTAATGAAGGATCGCAGAATTTCTTCGGGCTCGACCCCGAGCACGACAGCGATTCCAGGGACGACATCGTGACCGCCGAAATGGCGATCCCGGTGAACAAGGAAGTCCATCTCCTCATGCATGCGAAAGACGTCGGACATTCGTTTTTTGTGCGGGAGCTGCGGGTGCAACAAGATTTTGTTCCCGGGTTGGACGTTTCTCTTCACTTCACCGCCACCAAGGTCGGCAAGTACGAAATTGTATGCACTCAACTCTGCGGCCTGGGACATTACAACATGAAGGCTTACCTCTATGTCCTGTCCCAGCCGGACTTCGATGATTGGGTCAAGAAGGAACAGGCACTACAGTAGCTCGGCCAGTCCGCGTTCATGCGCGATTCAATCGCTGAATGGGAACATTCTTTTGAGGTGAGCATAAAATGCACGACATGTCAGCGCATGCGGCGCAACACCACGCACCTCCGACAAGTTTCCTTCGGAAGCACGTCTTCAGTCTGGACCATAAGGTGATCGGCAAGCAGTATTATGCATTGGCGTTGCTCGCCGCCCTTTGTGGAATGGTTCTGTCGTGGCTCATGCGCATCCACCTCGGGTGGACCAACGCTGCGATACCGGGCCTGCAACTGCTTTCGAAAAACGGCGCTCCGGGCGGCGTGATGACGCCGGAGTACTACCTGCAATTGATGACCATGCATGGCACAATCATGGTCTTCTTTGTCCTCACGACCGCGCCTTTCGCGGCCTTCGGCAATTTCTTCCTGCCCATTCAGGTCGGCGCGGAGGACATGCCTTTCCCCCGCTTCAACATGATGTCGTTCTGGGTTACATTCATGGCCTTCGTGGTCTTGATGTCATCGTTTTTCATCGGCGACGGACCGACACTCGGTGGCTGGACTCAATACGCGCCGCTCAATTCGGTGGGTGCCGTTGGCGGTCCTGGCGAAGGCATGGGTGTAATCCTCTGGATGATATCCATCGCGCTGTTTTGTATCGGACAGTTGTTGGGCTCGTTGAATTTCATCACCACCACGCTTGATCTCCGGGTCAAGGGCATGAGCCTGATGCGCCTCCCAATGACCGCCTGGGCATGGTTCATAACCTCGTGCATGGGGCTAACAGCATTTG
The DNA here is from genome assembly GCA_963807725.1 of uncultured Acidobacteriaceae bacterium. Taxonomy (GTDB): domain Bacteria; phylum Acidobacteriota; class Terriglobia; order Terriglobales; family Acidobacteriaceae; genus Acidiflorens. Next base: position 385,773 of record CAWECL010000001.1, on the reverse strand, counting down.
CCGTTCTGATGCCGGCATGTATCCTCGTCATTCTGGACCACGTCGCAGGGACCAGCTTCTTTGTCGCCTCGAATCTGGTAATTAACGACCAATTGCAGCCCCATTCGGGCGGATCGACTCTGCTTTGGCAGCACCTGTTCTGGTTTTTCGGGCATCCTGAGGTCTACATCGCGATCGTACCCGGCATCGGCATCGTCTCCCATATTTTGATTACGAGCATGCGCAAGCAGATGCTTAGCCAGAGAGTGCTTATCTATTGCATGGGTGCTCTCGCCGTCCTCAGCTACATGGTCTATGGGCATCACATGTTTGTCAGCGGGATGAATCCGTTCTCCGCATTGGCATTCTCTTTCCCTACGCTGGTCATAACTATCCCCGCCACCATCGTGGTGTTGATCTGGGTATTCAGTCTGTATGGTTCAAACTTTCGAATCAATTCGGCATCCCTTTTTGCATTGGGTTTTATTTCGATGTTCGTCAGCGGCGGCGTGAGCGGTTTTTTCCTAGCTCAACCCTCGATCGACATCATGCTCCATGGGACTTACTTCGTGGTTGGCCATTTCCACATGGTGATGGGGGTCGCGGCCATGTTCGGCATCTTCGCGGGAACTTATTTTTGGTTTCCAAAGATGGCTGGGCGCATGATGAACGAAACTCTGGGGAAAATTCATTTCTGGCTCAGCTTGGTGGGGACATACTGCATCTTTATGCCGTTCCATTACCTTGGAATGGCCGGGAATATCCGCCGTTATTCGTCGTTTCCGGATGACTATATGCAGTCTATGATTCCGGTGCATCAATACATCACTGTTGCCGCCCTGATCACCGGCGCTGCCCAGTTGATTTTTCTCTACAACCTGATTCACAGCCGGTTTTGGGGTAAGCCGGCGCCGGATAATCCGTGGGACGCCACTTCGCTGGAGTGGAGCACGGCCACACCACCGCCTTTCGACAATTTCGGGGGTAAACACCCAGTGGTTTACCACGATCCCTATCAATACGGTGTGCGAAGTTCGGTCGGCGACTATGTGATGCAGACTTCACCGGAGCAAGTTCAGACAGAACACGACGAGAAATAATCGCACAGAAGTGACACGCACAGTGGCTGATAAAGATATCTAGCACAGGTCATTTCTGTCAGACGGAGTATTAGTTCTCTATGGCATCTACCGTACAAGAGCCGCCTCCAATCGACCCGCACCGGTCGCCGGGTCGAGGGCAAGCGGGCAAGGGAGGTTGGCGGAATTTAGTTCCGCCTGATAACGATCGCCAAGCGGCGGTGCACTATTCTCCGCCACCAACTTCGACCGCAATCTGGGTGGTTCTCTTCGCCATCACGATGATGTTTGCCGCGTTCACCAGCGCTTTATTCGTTCGCAAGGGTGCATCACTCGACTGGCAAACCTTCACACTGCCGCCCATCCTCTACTTCAATACTCTGGTGCTTCTCGCCAGCAGCATCACCCTGGAAATCGCGCGTCGCCGTATTGCCGCTTTTATAGGCGGCTTGAACAGTCAGGTCAGTCGGTCCCGCAGTCTGGCTATACATAACCCTATTTCTCGGCCTGCTCTTTATAGCTGGTCAGTATGTGGCCTGGTTGCAGCTGCGCGGCCGGGGACTGTACTTAGCTACAAATCCAAGCAGTTCTTTTTTCTATGTCCTGACAGTTACTCATGCTCTGCATGTGCTCGGAGGGCTAGGGGGCCTGGTTTATGTCCTGCACAAATTGAATAAGTCCGTCCTTCGACAAAACCAGCTGGATGCGGCAGCCCGCTACTGGCATTTCATGGGCGGTCTTTGGCTGTATTTGCTTCTATTACTTTGGTCGAAACTTTAAAGAAGTCAATGCCTGGAGGCGCTGTGAGCCACGCGGATTTGACCCTGGACGAACGCTCGACAGACCTGACGTTAGGACCTGCGTTTTCGATTCCCACCAAGAAACTGGCGATGTGGCTGTTCATTATCGCCGACACGATGACTTTTGCCGCGTGTTTGGTCGCCTATGGGTTCGTACGTAACGGTTCTCCCGACTGGCCGCGACCATTCCACAGCATTACTAATGTTGCGCTGATGACGTTCATCCTTTTGTCCAGCAGCCTCACCATGCTTCTCGCACTGCGGTCGGCGCGCATGGGCGACAAAGTGGCCGCCTTCCGTTGGACCATGATCACGGCGGCCGCGGGTATTCTCTTTGCGATACTGCATGTTCGGGAATGGATGGCGCTCATCAGCGAAGGCATGACCCTTTTTAAGAATCCGTGGGGAACCGGACTATTCGGAGCGTCATTTTTCACCATTACAGGCTTGCACCTTACCCATGTCACTGGCGGCATTTTCGCGCTGATCGTCGTCGGTGTGCGTTACAAACGCGGCCGCTACAACGCGGATGATCTCGAGGTCCTTGGGCTTTACTGGCACTTCGTGGATCTGGTTTGGATGTTTGTCGTACCCTTGGTCTATCTTTTAAATCTCGCACACTAGATAAATTCCTGGGAGCAGAATTCTATGGCAACGGCAGAAACCCATCGGAGCGGAGGAATAGGTAAAGATTTGGCGGTCTATTTTTGCCTATTGGCGTTGGCGGGTTTGCAATTCGTTATTGCCCGTCAGAATATCGACGCTTCGCAAATGCTTTGGCGCATGTTGGTGGTCGCCATTGTCGAGGCGGGACTAGCGGTCGCCTTTTTCATGCATCTGGGGACGGAAAAACGAGGCTTTGTGCTGTTTGTCGTCATCTTCACAGTTTTTGTCCTGCTGGCAATGCAATATGGGTGGACAGATAGCTCTCGGATGGTGATCGGCGCACCATTTTCAAAATGAAGTGACGGTTAAGATGGGGATCGGGGAGTAAAGTGTTTAGAAGACGAGTGCCCGAAAAGATGCGAGTCAAGCGACGTTTGCGGCCTATTGCCATGGTGTTGGCTCTATGTGCTCTGCTGGGCGCCCCTCTTTCCGCTTTTGCCCAGAGTTGTTCACTGTGCTATACGCAGGCGGCTTCCGCCGGCACTCGAATGATTCAGGCCTTGCAGAGTGGAATTCTGATTCTTATCGTCCCTCCCACGGTCATGTCGGTCTTCATGATTTTCATTGTTTACCGCAAGCGCAACCAGTTCAGACAGGGCGATGCTCCCGCCTCTAACCCCAATTGACGGTAGCTGGCGACGTCTGTCCACTGAGTCAAAGCCATCTCATTTGGGGTGTCCTCTGGACTGAGAACGGATTCCAGACGCCCTCAACTCTTCATTGCATTGCATTCTCTTGCTCTTCGAACTTCTTACCAGTTTGGTCCGGCTAGGTTTCTAGCATTGACAGGTCGTGCAGTCAGGGTAAGCTTTACGACAGTTCCAAGTCTCTTGAGGGCAATTTCTCATGTGGAAGTTTTTCTGCACGCGCCCGATGCGTGCAATTGTTATGGGTTTGTGTTTATGTGCTGGATCCCTCGCGCAAGATCCGACAAAGGTGGAACCCACGCATTACAAACTGGCGTTTGAGAATGAATATGTGCAGGTGGTGAACGTCCACTACGGACCCCATGAAAAGTCAGCCCTACATGCGCATATGGGAGGTGTGGTGGTCGTTCTTACCGCCGGGCATCTGCGATTTACGGATGAAAACGGCAAGACCCAGGAAGTCTATGCCAAGCCGGGCGATCCGCGATGGTTCCCGCCTTTCAAGCATCGAGTGGAAAACCTTGGCGACACCGCTTACAACGCCGTTTACATTGGGATTAAGAATAAACGTCTAGCAACCGAGGCGAGTCTGCAATCCGCACCCGCGCAGATGCCGATGGACGACCAGACGAAGAAGCTCGTGACCGAAGCGCTATTGGAAGCGATGAAGTAAAGGGCGCAATCACGGCGTGCTCTCGGGAATTTCTTTCTTGTGCTTCATGGAAAACAGAAATTGCATCCCCAGGTAGCCGAAAAACTGCGGCTGTCCCGCTGACGGCGCGCTGAAACTGCGTCCGGCCATGAAGAGCAATACGTAGTGTTCGCCCAATTTGTAACGGCCTCCGCCGTCGTAGGTGTTCCAGCGATTCGCCCCATTGGTGTTCGCGGTATTGTAGAACTCAGCGGCCAATTCAAGGCGTTTGTTCATTTCCCGCAATATGACGATTCCAGCGGCCCAGGCCGCACCTCGATTGCTCGCGAACCAATAACCGACTTCTGGATTAATCTCGAACGACCCGACCTTTTTGGTTAGCTCAATGGGAAGATAAAATCTAGTGCCGAAGTCCACGAGTCCACGCTGAATCGATGATGTCGGGTTATTAAACTCGAGCTGGGGGTAGGTCGAGATCTCCAGTCCCTTTTCATCGTTGTCGTAGAAGCGCCACTTCACGCCCGCCAGGGATTTGCCCAAGCCACTGCGCTCGGCCGCGCCCTCGTTGCCCTCGACGAGATATGGAACCTGATATTTGAGTTGAATGCGCGAACCGAGGCCGTAATTGATGTCGAGGATAGGCGCGTTATAGGTGCTGTCGGTTGGATGACGTTCCCCGTATCCGGCCACGTTGATTTCCCAGTTGCCATCGCCGGGCGTGCCGGGATCGTCGCCAATGAAAGGCGGCCCTCCCTGGGCAACGGCCAAGGGCGAAAGCGCTGCGAGCGTCATGAACCAAAGCGCGGCCCAAAGCACGAACATGCCTGATTCGCCTACCGGCGCGAAGAGGCAGGCTGCAATCCAGTTTTGCTTCCTGACGAAACGCGGAGACGCAATACGCACTAATCCGAATCTCCGAAGTTCTTTAGGTGTCGTTGCGGACTCCGGATTGCCTCGACCAGATCTCGCAAAAAATTCGCTGCTCGCGCGCCATCCACCACGCGATGATCGCTGGAAAGCGTCAACGTCATCATGGGCCGAACCGCGGGATGACCATCCACAGGCACGACCCGGTCGATGATGGCTCCAACCGCGAGAATCGCAGCCTGAGGCGGAATGATAATTGCGGTAAACGCGTCCACGCCAAACATGCCGAGATTGCTGATGGTGAAAGTGCCACCCGCGATATCATCCGGACGCAGCTTGCCGGCGCGAGCCCGGTCTGTGAGGCCGTGCCGCTGCGCCGCGATCTCGCCGATCTCAGCTTTGTTGGCTTTGTGGATCACCGGTGCTACCACTCCTTCATCCACCGCCATTGCGAGCCCCACGTTGATCTCGGTGTTCGCATGAATTCCGTCACCTCTCCAGCTCGCATTAACTCGCGGGTGTTTTTGGAGAACCTTCGCGACCAGCGCCACCAGCAAGTCGCTGTGTGTGAGTTTGAGTCCGTGCGATTTTTCGACATCTGGCCCAATTTTCAGGCGTGCTTCGTTCAATGCACCGGCATCCACTTCACGGACGACGAAGAAATGAGGGACAGTTGTCCAGCTGTGGGTAGTTCGCTCCGCCATCAGTCGCGAGACAGGACTACTGCTTTCAGCCTTCGCTATCGGTGTGCTGGACACGGATTCGGCGGCTGCGTTGATGTCGGAAGCGAGCACTTCTCCGCCGGGCCCGGAACCGCGTACCTCAGCGAGATTGACTCCTTTCTCGCTGGCGAGACGGCGCGCTTTGGGGGAGATCTTAATGGTTTGTGTTACCGAGTCTGTTCCATGGACCGTGTGATTCGTCAAGCTAGGAGCAGAGGAGGTGGCAGCCGTGGTCGTTTTTCTCCCCGATGTCGCGGCAGTTTCGTCCGTAGGAGGAATCTCCCCCGGCTGCACAATCCACGCGATCGTCTGTCCTACAGGAACCTCCGCTCCAGCGTGGGCTTTGATACCGGCGAGAACGCCGGCGGCCGGCGATTCGATTTCCATCACGGCCTTGTCCGTTTCAATCTCCAGCAGGAGCTCGCCCTTGGCCACCGGCTCACCTTCTTTCTTGAGCCACGAAATTAGCTTGCCAGTCTCCTGAGCCATTTCGAGTGCGGGCATGACGACGCTGATTGCCATAAATTAATTTCAGAGATCAGAGGTGAGATTGCAAAGGTGAAAGCCTAACTCTCGGAGCTCGAAAGTTCTTCCATGTGCAATCTGACCTCTAACCTCTAACCTCTGACCTTCTCGACCATCTCTCGCACACGCTTGCTTGGCTTCGACTCTGTTTCTCGAATTGCGGGTAGCGGTCCATCCACGGTGAAATAGTGCCGGCCTGCAACCAGGAGTTCCTCGGCCGGAAAACGCGTGATGACTTCGTGCCCAGTTTCGGTGACGACGATTTCCTCTTCGATGCGAGCAGCGCTCCAGCCGTCCGTGGAGGGCCAGAAGGTTTCGAGGGCGAAAACCATGCCAGGTTTGATTTCGCAGGAATGTTCCAGGGAAACGAGGCGGCTGATCACTGGCTTCTCCCAAATGGCGAGGCCAATTCCATGTCCGTACTGCAAGGCGAAAGCCGCTTCTTCATTCGGGAACCCGAACTCCTGCGCCTTCGGCCACACCGCCGCGATCTCTGCCGTGGTACGGCCCGGCCGTACCAGTTCAATCGCCGCGTCGAGATATTCGCGGCACCGCTTATAGGCGTCATTCATGGCGTGCGAAGCGTATCCGACGGTAAAGCAGCGGTAGTAGCAGGTGCGGTATCCCATGTAGGAATGCAGGATGTCGTAGTACACGGGATCGCCCGGCCGCAGCACGCGATCGGAGAAAACGTGTGGATGCGGATTGCAGCGTTCGCCAGAGATCGCGTTCACGGCTTCGACATACTCGGAGCCCATGTCATAGAGAACCTTGCTGACCAAGCCTACGGCCTGATTTTCGCTGAGGCCGGGCTTCATCGCGCGATAGAGTTCGTCATACGCAGCATCCACCATCATGGCGGAGTGGTTGAGCAAACTGATTTCGTCGCGGGTTTTAATCAGGCGCGCTTCCGACATCAACGCCTGGCCGTCCACGACTTTGATTCCTTCTTTTTGCAACGCAAAGAGGACGGGCAATTCGACGATATCGATCCCAACGGGCTCGTTGTGCAAGCCCCTCATTTCCAGTTCGACGCGAATTTTCTTGGCCACATCCTCGGCGCGCCCCATTTCGGGCGTCATCGCTCCGCGCAACACGGAGATGCCTGCTCGCGATCGCTCGCCGAGCCAGGGACAGTGCAGTTGATGGTGCTTGGCTGCCGATCCGAAGTCCCACAGAATGGGTTCGTCATTTTGTGGAAGGAGCGTGAAGCGGTTCGCCTTGTCCTGCGCCCAGGTGCCGATGTGGGTCGCAGTCAGGTAGCGGACGTTGTTCATGTCGAAGCACAACAGCGCGCCCATCTCCGACTTGGCTAGAAGATCCTTGGCACGCGCCAGGCGTTCGCGGCGAAGACGATCGAAGTCAATCCGATTTTCCCAATCCACCGCCATCGATCCATATGTGGGCAGAGCCATAGAATTCTCCTTAGTACCAGGTCAGAGGTTAGAGGTCAGATTGAAGAGGTGAGAGTCTCGATCGCCGGTCTCCATAGGGTTTTACCTCTGCAATCTGACCTTTGACCTCTGACCTCATCTATTTTCCGCAGAGCGTGCGCGCCGCCTCGAAAACCGTCTGCTCGGTCGGTACGGTTACATCTTCCAAAGGCGGCGAGAACGGGATCGGAACGTGCATCGCACCCATGCGCTTGACCGGAGCATCCAGGTCGTAGAATGCGCCGGTAGCGATTACAGACGCAAGCTCGGCGGTCACTCCATAACGCTCATAGCCTTCGTCGAGGATGATCGCTCGCGAAGTTTTCTTCGCTGAATCAACCAGCGTCTTTTCGTCGAGCGGCCACATCGTGCGCGGGTCCACCACTTCGGCGCTGATTCCGATTTCCTCCAGCAAAGTTGCTGCACCGAGCGCTACCTGCACCATGCTGCTGGTGGCGACCAATGTGATATCGTCGCCCACTCGCTTCACATCCGCGACACCGAGCGGGACTATATAGTCGCCCGTGGGAACCGAGCCCTTCAGCTTGTACATCATCTTGTCTTCGAAGAAGACTACGGGATTCTCATCGCGGATGGCGGCCTTGAGCAAGCCTTTCGCGTCATAAGGCGTGGAAGGCAAAACAACCTTCAACCCGGGAACGTGGCAGAACCATGCGTGCAGTGACTGGGAGTGTTGGGCTCCGGACCGGCGCGTCGCCCCCAGGGTTGTGCGCATCACCATCGGCACCCGCCATTTTCCGCCGGACATGTAATGGACTTTCGCCGCCTGGTTCACCATCTGGTCCATGGTCAAGGTGATGAAGTCGCCGAACATGATGTCGACCACCGGACGCATCCCGGTCATGGCCGCACCCACAGCGAGTCCGGTGAAACCCGCTTCTGAAATCGGGGTGTCGAGCACGCGATCTTTGCCGAATTCTTCCAACAGGCCGGAGAGAACCTTGAACGGCGTGCCGGCTTCCGCTACATCTTCGCCCATGATGCAGACAGTGCGATCGCGGCGCATTTCTTCAGCCAGGGCTTCTCGAATCGCCTGCGCGAAGGTCAGCTCGCGATTGTTTTCTGCGGTCGAGTGGCCTTCAGGCATATACGTCCTCGGACACTTCGTCAACGGACGGATAAGGTGCGGCCACCGCAAAATCGACTGCCTGCTTCATCTCAGATTCAAGTTCAGCCTGTACTCGAGCCAGCGCGGCTGAATCGGCGAGTTTCTCTTCGACGAGCCACTTCCCGAAATTTGCGATGGGATCTCGCTCGGCTTTCCACATCTGTTCTTCCTGCTTAGGACGGTAATACTCGCGATTGATGTCGCCGACGTGGTGACCGTGGTAGCGATAGGTGTTGCAGAGCAGAAACGCGGGACCATCCCCCCTGCGAGCGCGATCCACGAGTCGCTGGGCAATGCCATACACGGCGCGAACATCCTGACCGTCTACGCTGGCCGCCTCCAGACCAAAGGCCATCGCTCGCATCAGAACGTCCCCGGCGGTAGTTTCCGAGTAATGCGTGTACTCCGTGTAGAGGTTGTTCTCACAGACGTAGATCACGGGAAGTTTGAAAAGCTGGGCGAGATTCATCACTTCGTACAGCACACCCTGACCCAGCGCGCCTTCTCCAAAAAAACATACGGCCACGCGCCCGTTGCCGAGTCGCTGCGACGAAAATGCCGCACCCGTCGCAATTCCCGCACTTCCGCACACAATCGCGTTCGCTCCTAAGTTGCCGGTAGCCGGGTCCGCAATGTGCATAGAACCACCTTTGCCTTTACAGTACCCGGCCTTTTTCCCAAGCAGTTCGGCGAACATTTGATCGGGGGAAGCGCCTTTCGCCAAACAATGTCCATGGCCGCGATGCGTACTGGTGACGTAATCGGATCGCTCCAGCGCTTCACATACGCCCACGGCGACCGCTTCTTGACCGATATAAAGATGGGCCAACCCGGGCATCAGCGCGCGAGTGTAAAGTTCGTTGACTTGTGCTTCAAATTGCCGGATCGCCACCATCGTCCGGTACATCCGCAACCACAGGTCGACTTTTTCTGACGCTTCTTTCGGCTGAATAGCGGTCGTCATTTCTCTACTCCCGACATACGCGCCAAAACGTCAAACATCACTGCGAAGTCCAACTTCTCCCAACCCATGCCCCGCGCGGCGGTCAGGAACTCGTTGCTGATCGCTGTGGTGGGAACGGGAACATTCAGCTTTCTCCCCATGTCCATCGCCAGCAGCATGTCCTTTTGCATCATGTTGACGTCGAACCATGCTTCTTCCGGTTGCTGCAAAACGAATGGACCGCGGTAGACAATCATCGGCGAGGCAATGGCGCTGTGGATCATGACGTCCACGGCTACATCGCGCGCAATTCCACTCTTCTCCGCCAGCAATACGCCTTCACAGAAGGCCAGCATCTGCACCGCCAGTTGCAGATTGATGGCAATCTTCATCGACAAGGCCACACCGTTGTCGCCCACATGCGTCACTTTCGGACCAATATCCAGTAGCAGAGGCTTCAATCGTTCGAACGTTTCTTTGCGGCCACCGACCATCACGGAAAGCTTGCCCTGTTGCAATGTGATCACGCTGCCAGAAACCGGCGCATCGATCATGTCGGCGCCCTTCTCACGAACCTTGGCAGCCAGCGCGCGGCTCACTTCGGGACTCACCGTGCTCATGTCGATATAGAACTTGCCCGGAGCCATGCCGGCGAGCAATCCGTCTGAACCCTCCGTCACCGCCGCCAGCGCCGCAGAATTTGTAACCATGCTGAACGTCACATCCGATGCGGCGACCACCGCCTTCGGAGAATCCGCAAACCTCATCCCCTGGTCGATCAACCTCTGCGCCTTCGACCGCGTTCGGTTGTATCCGGTCACCGTGTGTCCTTTTTCGAGGAGGCGGGTGACCATGTTGCCGCCCATCACACCCAGACCGATGAAGCCGAGGTTTGCCATGGAACATTCCCTTCCGTTGATGAATCCGCGCTAAAGAATGCAGGTCGCTAATCGAACGATCACTGGCATTACTTGCTATTGATAGAGGACGAATCCGTCAGTACTTGTTTGAGATGGGCCCGCATCGCTTCGCGGGCCGCTTCTGGGTCGCGCTGGTCGATCGCCGCCAGAATGCGCTTGTGATGGTACTGACCTCGCTCGGGTCCGCCGTCAACATTAAAAATGCGGCTGCGCTGCTCTCGCAGCAGACCGACAATCGAATCGAGCAGCGAAAGAATCAACGGATTTCCCGCGGCCTCCGCTAATGCTAGGTGGAAATCGAGATCAGCTTCGACATAGGCATCCGGATCGTTCAGGTTGCGATCCATTGCGGCAACCGCTTCCCGCATGGTCGTCAACAGTTGCTCCTCAATCCGAGGAACGGCTAGAGCAGCAATCTCCGGCTCCAGCACGAGTCGCAGCTCGGCCAGGTTCGACAACCCCTCCTGCGGATTAATGCGGATCATTAGATCCAGCGACTGTCGCATAGCCTGCGAAGTCCCGTTGGTCACGAATGTGCCGCGTCCGGAGTAAGCTTCGACCAGGCCTTTTTCGCGCAAAGTTTTCACTGCCTCGCGCACAGCCGTACGGCTGACCCCAAACCGCTGGGCCAGGTCGCGCTCCGCCGGCAATTGATCTCCAGGCTTCAGCTGGCCTTTGAGAATCGAGTCCTCTACTTGCTGCACGATCTGCTCGAATAGACGAAAAGTTTTTACCGCCCGGTAGACAGGCTTAGCGTCCATGGGCCCGGATGAATCGTTGGTTAATATGCCTCTCACGTTGCACCACCTTGGGGTTCTAATCGCATCAGGTATAGTGGTCCGACCAATATACCACACACAGCTGTTACTGAATCCAAACCGTCTTAATGTTCATAAATTCCCGGATTCCGTTCTCGGCGAGTTCGCGTCCATGGCCGGAATATTTCACGCCACCGAACGGCAGCCGAGGATCCGATGCCACCATCTTGTTCAGGAATACCATTCCCGCTTCAAGTTCATTGATGAACTTTTCAGTTTCGACGGGATCGTTGGTCCATGCGCTCGCACCCAGGCCAAAACGGCTATCGTTGGCGAGCCGGATCGCTTCGTCGGCATCCTTCACACGAAAAATCGATGCCACCGGGCCGAAGAATTCTTCCTTGTAGGCAGGCGAATCTTTTGGAATGTCAGTCAGTACCGTAGGTGCGTAGAAATTGCCGGGACGGTCCAAGGGATGCCCGCCTGTGAGTACACGCGCACCGGCCGCCACGGTTTTCTTCACATCGGAATCGAGTGAGGTGACAGCGTCTGCATTGGCCAGAGGACCAAGCTGCGTGCTCTCGTCGAAAGGAGAACCGACGCGCAGCTCCTTCATGCGTTTCACAAAGGCTCGCTCGAACTCGTCGGCAATCTTTTCCGAAACGATAAAGCGCTTCGCCGCGATGCATGACTGCCCATTATTCTGAACGCGCGCGTCCACGGCCGTGGCCACGGCCGCATTCAGGTCGGCGCTCGGCATGACAATGAAAGGATCGCTGCCTCCTAATTCCAAAACGACTTTCTTAATTCGTTTGGCGGCGGAAATCCCTACTTGAATGCCAGCCTGCTCACTGCCGGTCAGAGTCGCGGCAACTACGCGCGGGTCATTCAGAATGCCATCCACCGGGCCCGATCCGATCAGCAGCGTCTGGAACACACCTTCGGCGAAACCGGCGCGGCGAATGATATCCTCAATTTTCAGCGCGCATTGGGGTACGTTCGAGGCATGCTTCAGTAGCCCGACATTACCCGCCATCAGCGCTGGCGCAACAAAACGAAATACCTGCCAAAAAGGAAAGTTCCACGGCATAATCGCCAGGATGGGACCGATCGGCCGGTAGCGGACGAAGCTGTGCTTCGCTCCAGTTTCCACGACTTCGTCAGCCAGAAATTTCTCGGCGTTTTCCGCATAGTAGCGGCAGCCGGTCGCACACTTCAGCGCCTCGGCCACGGCGGCCTTGAGCGGCTTGCCCATTTCCAGCGTCATTAAATGGGCGCACTCGTCCTTTTCGTCTTCTAAAATCTCAGCGGCGCGCATCATTTTGCTCGCCCGATCGGCAAACGAGGTCTGGCGGTGGATCCGAAACGCGGACGCTGCCAATTGCAATTTCTGTTCAATTTGTGCCGCACTCAGAGGCTCAAAACTCCGCACCACTTCACCGGTCGCCGGATTGGTCGTCGCGATTGCCATACTGAATTGTTCCCCTTAGCCGTAGCTTATGCTTGGCGCCGCAGCGGCCACAACTCGTGACTTGTGGCCAGCTGTTTTGTGGTCGGACCACAATACTACTTGACGGGTGGGCCGAGTCAAGGCTATACCTTCGGTCATCTGATTTCTTCCATTTGGGTTTAAAGCGGTCGCTGAATGACCGAGCATACAGTTCCACCTCAATTGAGGTTCGGAGGTTGTAATGCGTTGTTCGTCGAATGGCGTTCGGATTGGCCTCGTCTGCCTCGTGCTCGCCTTCTCTGTTTCCATGTTTGCCCAAACCACGACCGGCCGCATTCAGGGGACCGTCACCGATCAGACCGGCGCGGGCGTGCCCGCTGCCACTGTACTAATAACGGATGTTCAGCGCGGCAGCGCCAGAACCGTTACCACCGATACTTCCGGAGAATACGCCGCCCCCGACTTGCAGCCCGGAGTTTACAAGGTGCGCGCCGAGGCCAAGGGTTTCAAAACCGTGGAACGGGTCAACATAGTGGTTGAAGTCGCGCAGGATTTGCGGGTCGACATTTCGCTCCCGACCGGACAGGTTTCAGAGACAGTGGTAGTTACCGACGAGGTTCCGCTCGTCAACAGCACCACATCGACTTTGGGTGGCACCTTGAGCAACGCAGAAATCAACGATCTGCCGCTCAACGGCCGGAACTACGAGAACCTTCTCCAATTGCGTCCCGGCGTCATGCGTTATCCCGGCGGCGGATTCTCGACGACAAGTACGAACGGATTGCGTGCTGAAGACAACGCATACTTCATTGAGGGATTGCTCAACAGCGAGCCCTACTCGGGGCAGGCCATCATAAACGGCGCCGGTATTGCCGGCGATTCCGCGACCATTCTTCCCATCGACTCGATCCAGGAATTCAACGTGGAAGAGCTTGCGCCGGCGGAATTCGGATGGAAGCCGGGGGCCGTGGTGAACGTCGGTCTGAAGTCCGGCACAAATCAGATTCACGGCACCGCGTTCGCCTTCGGCCGCGACGGAGTCATGGATGCAAGAAACTTCTTCAACGTCGAACCTAATCCGAAGCTCCCGAGAACGCTGGAACAATACGGCGGCAGCATCGGTGGACCGATTGTCAGAGACAAGGTTTTCTTTTTTGGATCCTACGAAGGGCAGATTTACGACGTCGGAAACTCTTTCGGCGGCGTCACCAGCCCTTTCATGATGGCTTCGAATACCAACGCCGGCAATTGCCTTGTGATCGGCGGCGACTGTGCCGACAGTATTCAGGACGCAGTCACCGATCTCCAGGCTTCGGGCGTCCCCATCAGCCCGGCCAGTTTGACCATCGCTGGCTGCAGTCTATCGGGTGGTACCGTCTCCTGCAGTGGCACCGGATTTCCCACGAACAACACGCAGAGCATTAGTATCCAGAACGGATTCTCCAACGACGTCACTGTCTACAACGCCGTCGGCAAGGTGGATGTCAACCTCAACCAGAACAATCGCATCAGCGGGATGTACTTCTTCGGCAACAACTCAGGAACCGTTGAAGACTTCCCCGAGCTACAGTCGAAGTGGCGTTCAGACATTCACACGCGCGCACAGGTAGTAGGTGGAAGTTGGGTGTGGACTCCGAGTACGCGTTGGGTCAATGAAGCCCGCGTTGGATACAACCGCCTCTACCAACCCACGCTGCCCGGCGACCTGAATACGCCCGCATCCGATTACGGGCTCGACACCGGCGTGTCGGGGCCATTCACCGGCGGATTACCCCGCATCGGGTTCGGCGGCTACTTCTTCCCCGGGCTGGGCGGCTTCAAGTGGCCAAAGTTCCAGGGACCGGATTCCATTACGCAGTTCATTGACCACGTTTCCTACACCGCTGGCCAGCACTCGATCAAGTTCGGTGCCGAACTGCATTACAACAAGGTAAACAACGCAGCTTACGGAAATGCACGCGGAAGCATTACATTTCTTGGTGGCGTTACTCCCAATCCTGCCGATCCCAGCCAGACCCTCAACACCACGCAGTTGGAGGATTTTTTCGCCGGCTATCCATTTAAAGCCACCGTCACCGTCGGCAATCCAACTTTGAAACTCCACAATTGGGCCTATTCCGGTTTTGTGCAGGACGACTGGCGCTTGGCTCGAAACCTCACATTGAATCTCGGCGTGCGTTACGAATTCAGTTCCGTTCCACAGGAAGAACACAATCTGCTCGGGAACTTTGATCCGAACGTGGGCTTGGTCCAGGTAAAAACGGGTACCAATTCGATACCCAGTCTCTATAACCCGGATCACAAGAACTTCGCGCCCCGCTTCGGCTTTGCCTGGGATACCAATGGCAAGGGATCAACCGTAGTCCGCGGCGGCGTTGGTCTGGTTTACGAAACCGTGAACTGGCAGTCGTTCATCGCGTTTAACAACGCTTTCGGCCCAGGCAGCGTTCCGACCGGGGCCCCGATCGATGCGGGTGGCGATACCTCCGGCGGCACGATTACGACCGGCAACGTGTCCTTGCCCTTGTTCCTGAATTCTCCAGCCGTTCCCTGGGACCAGGGTCCCGTTTACGGCACACCCACCGTGAACTGCTTCAACAGTCCCTGCCCGATCATGACGGTAAGCCGGAATCTCAGTAGTCCGTATGTGTTGAACTGGATGTTCAGCGTGCAACGTGCGATTACGCCGAATGTCACGCTCGAGATGGCGTATGTGGGCAACCGCGGAAGCAGTCTGACCGGCATTCGCGACATCAATCAGCCGCCAGTGGGGTCGGGATGGCCAGCCGCCAACATCGCCATCTGCAACGCCAACCTCGTCCCGAATCCGGTTCCGGGTGGACCGCCCGTGTACGACGTCAATAACAATCCAGCCTGCCAGGTCGCACCCGAGGTCGGGCCCTTCAACACAAAGTTCCCGTACCTGAGCAACATCTTCCAGATGGCGAACGTTTATCGGTCCAATTACAACGGTCTGCAGGTGACCTTGAATTCGAGGAATTATCACGGTCTGAGTATGGTAGCTGGGTACACCTTCTCGCACTCTCTCGACGACGTCGGTGCCAACTGGGATTTCGGTTACGGATCCGGATTGCCTCAAAACGCTTACAACCCCGGCGCCGAATATGCGAACAGCGATTTCGATGTTCGTCAGCGCTTCACGTTCTCGGCCACCTACGCAATCCCGGGCAAAAAAGGTTATGCGCAGTCGCTCGAAGGTTGGGAACTCAACTCCATCGTTACCATTCAGACTGCGCAACACTGGGGACCGATGGATGAAGGAACGGACGCCGCTGGCATTGGTCCACTACCGGTGAGTCCTCCGGCGAACACGCCCATTCGATGGAGTTTCTACGGGAACCCGGAAGACTTCAAATCGACATCGACAGGCATTCCCTACTACGGTGGCACCAACGCCCCCTCCGCCCCGAGCAGCAACGCCGCATGCAACGCCAAAGCTCTGGCTCTGGACGGCGGTTCTCCGGGAGCATCCACCGAATCGTTGGCCTTTTTCGGTTGCTATGCGCAGGGCAACTCCATCATGCTTCCACCGCCGCTCGGCCAATTCGGCAACATGGGACGCAACACGTTCCCCGACACCGGATTCCGCGACGTCGACTTCTCCGTGGCCAAGAACTGGCATTTTGGCGAACGCCTCCGCGCCCAGTTCCGGGCGGAGTTCTTCAACATTTTCAATCATCCCAATCTCGCCAATCCTTACGGCGGTCAGAACGGTTTCGGGTTCAACGATCCTTCCGTTCAGCCGTTCGGTTGCGGTTGCGCAACGCCAGACGTCGCTGCCGCCAACCCCGTAATTGGCTCCGGGGGGAGCCGTGCGGTTCAGTTGGGCTTGAAGCTTATTTTCTGATCGCCATGAGTTTTTCAAATCGGGGTCGGACTCCCACCGGCCCCATCTTTTTCTAAAAATGGAAAGGAATGATCCTGTGTCGAAACTGGTTGACCCGACCCTTAAGGTTTCTAGCTGCTCTGCAATATTGATGTTGTTCATTCCTACTGTGCTGTCAGGCATCGTGCTGCTGAGCGTCTCTGCCTGGGCGCAGCAACGCCCCGAGCGCACCATCGACGAAATAAGGACCGAAGCCATCCACCGCGCCGAAGTGGGTCAATACCCCCTTATCGGGCTCGACGCGGGCGATGTCACCGAGGCCTTCAAGTCCATCCACACTCGGGACAAAGACGAATGGGCGTCCGCATTCATGGCCGTGGCTGATCGTTACATGAACGAGGCCAAGTCGCTGGAGAAAACCGACCCAGCGAAAGCTAATGCCGACTACATCCGTGCGTGGCGCCTTTATTCTTTCGGACGCTGGCCGATCCCAGCATCTCCCGGCAAACAGCGCTCCTACGAAAAAGCTATCGAGGCGTTCCTGGCGCACGCTCGTTTCTGGGATCCGCCGCTTGAAATTGTCAGGATTCCGTTCGAAGGAAAAGAAATCATTGGGTACCTGCGCCTCCCGAAAAATGCGAACGGCCCCGTACCTCTCGTGCTGGCCGTAAACGGACTCGACAGCCGCAAAGAAGATCTATCCGAAAGTTTCAGTGCGATCCTGCCATTCGGTATCGGCTTTCTGGCGGTAGATGGCCCCGGCACCGGACAAAACCCAATCAAAGTTAGTGAAAACGCCGAGCGCGTCCTTTCGCGCGTATTGGACTACATTGCTACCCGCCCCGAAATCGATAAAAGCCGCGTCGCCATGCATGGCGTAAGCTGGGGCGCGTATTGGGCCACAAAGATGGCCATCGTCGAGCATGCCCGCCTGCGCGGAGCCAGCGCCCAGTCACCGCCAACCGATCGCTTCTTTCAAAAAGAGTTTCTGATGAATGATTTGATCGGTAACCGTGAATATCTCTTTGATCAAGTCCCTGCCCTGATGGCCATTTTCGAGAACGTCACAACCATCGATCAGATGGCCGAAGTATTGCCGAATATGTCGCTGGTGAAACAAGGCCTGCTCGGCAAGCCGATGTCTCCCATGCTGATTCTTGCCGGAGTTAAAGATACTCAGGTTCCCATCGACGACATCTATCTTCTGTTGAACAAAGGCGACGTGCCCAAGACCGCGTGGATAAACCCACTGGGCGGTCACCTGGGACGCCAGGTTGGAGTCTGGCCCGATCCGCGCATTTTCAAAGAGGTGATCATTCCGTGGCTGGTGCGCACGCTTGAGCCGGAGCCCGCGAGGTAGCGGAATGTCGACAATTACCCCAGCGCAGACTCTTCCTGCCCGCGCCCATTCTGCGCGCAGCAAATTGCCCCTCTATCGCGAACTCTGGGTGCAAGTGCTGGTGGCGATCGTGCTCGCCATCATCCTCGGCTACGTGGACCCAACTCGCGCCGTCGCCATGAAGCCGTTGGGAGACGCTTTCATCCGCGTCATTTCGATGATCATCTCGCTGATCATCTTCTGCACCGTTGTCACCGGCATCGCCGGTATGGAGAACCTGAAAAAAGTAGGCCGTGTCGGCGGGATGGCGCTCCTTTACTTTGAAATTGTTTCCAGCATTGCTCTTCTCATCGGACTTGTAGTCGGCAATGTGGTCCATCCAGGTAGCGGTTTCAATGTCGATGTTTCCACTCTCGACGCCAAAGCCGTTGCCGATTACGCCGGTCAGGCCAAAGCACAGAGCGTCGTCGAATTTCTGATGCACATCATTCCCACGACGGTATTCGATGCCTTCACCAAGGGAGATATTCTGGAGGTCGTTTTCGTTTCCCTGCTCTTCGGCTTCGCCCTGTCGGCCGCTGGAGCGCGCGCCAAGCCACTCGTGGAACTCGTCAACTCCCTCACGAGCGTCGTCTTCGATATCACCAGGATTTTGATGAAATTCGCGCCGGTCGGAGCCTTCGGCGCAATGGCCTATACGGTCGGCAAGTTCGGTATCGCCTCTCTCGGTCCGCTGGCCAAACTGATCGGAACCTTCTGGATCACATCGATACTGTTTGTCGTGATCGTCCTCGGTGCGATCGCTTGGGCCGCTAGTTTCAGCATTTTTCGTTTTCTGATCTATATCAAGGAGGAGATCCTGCTGGTTCTCGCAGTGAGCTCATCCGAGATTGCCATACCGACCCTCATGGCCAAGCTTGAAAAGCTCGGATGCTCGAAGTCTCTAGTTGGACTCATCGTGCCGACTGGCTTTACGTTCAACACCGACGGAACAAGCTTGTACATGACCATGGCGGCTCTATTCGTGGCACAGGCAACCAATACCCATCTGAGCCTGACGAAGCAACTCACGATTCTTGCGGTGGCAGTTCTCACTTCAAAAGGAGCAAGCGGCGTGCAGGGTGCTTCTTTCATCGCCCTGGTAGCCACGATTTCTGTCATACCGAGCATTCCGGTTGCGGGTATGGCGCTGATCCTCGGTATTGACCGTTTCCTGAGTATGTTCAGAGCCCTGGTCAACATGATCGGAAACGGAGTAGCAACGCTGGTTCTCGCCCGTTGGGAAGGGGAATTGGACGCCAAGACTTTAAGGCAACATTTGGCCAGACCCGAAAGATTGATTAGTACTTCTTAGAAGGGTAGCTCTCAGGAGGGTTCAGATGAGAAATTCGCGAATGATCTTGTGCTTTTTACTGGTTTCACTTTCCGTTGCTGCGCTCGCTCAGCAGTACAAAATAACGAATCGCATTTCCTTTCCCGGGGAATCGGGTTGGGATTATCTGTATGCGGATTCGGCGTCCAGGCAATTGTATGTAACCCATGGTGACCGGGTCGAAGTCATAGACCTCGATTCGCAAAAAGCCATCACCAGCATCACGGGCCTGAACCGGGTGCACGGCGTTGCCATCGCAAACGATCTCAATCGCGGATTCATCAGCGACGGAGGCGCGAACGTAGTCGTGATATTCGACCCGAAATCTCACGCCGAACTGCAACGGGTGCGAGCCGGTACCAATCCCGACGGAATCATTTACGACGCGCCAAGCAAGCGCGTCTTCGCCTTTAATGGCGGCAGCCAGGACGCTACCGTGATCGATGCGGCGACTGGCAATATCGCAGGAACCATCCCGGTAGGCGGAAAGCCGGAGTTTCCGGTGAGCGACGGCAAAGGGAATGTCTTTGTAAATGTTGAGGATAAAAACGAGATACTAAAGATCGATCCTAAAGCCATGCGAGTGGTGCAGCACTGGTCTGTCGCTCCTTGCGACGAACCTTCAGGCCTGGCTATGGACGCGGGGCGCAAGCGGCTGTTTTCAGTCTGCTCGAATCAGAAAATGGTGGTTGTAGATGCCGATTCCGGCAAAGTTGTGGCAACGGTTCCTATCGGCAAAGGGCCGGATGCAGTCGTCTTTGATGCGGGGAAAAACCTCGTCTTCTCCTCTAACGGACAAGACGGCACGATCACAGTCATCAAACAAGAGTCCGACGACAAATACTCAGTAGTAGCGACCAGCGCCACCGAAAAGAGCGCGCGCACTCTGGCACTGGACAATAAAACGCACAACCTCTATTTATCCGCCGCTCAGCTTGGCGCAGCGCCTGCTCCGACGACTGACAATCCGCATCCGAGACCGAAGATCGTAGCGGGCAGTTTCAACGTGCTGGTTGTTTCAGCTCAGTGATCGCATTCGCCCGAAGGAGTCGTGAAAACCGGACTGCTCGGATGCCCTCCGGAGAAAATGGCGGCAAAGGCCGCCATCAGTCACTAGTTATGACACTTTCTCCAGTCCGGTTCGCGAGCAAGTATCGCGCAATTCCGCCCATTTCCGGCAAGTCTAGAAACAATCCGGGCGTATTTCTCTGCACTTCAGACTGTATGGCGGAGAGGGGGGGATTCGAACCCCCGATACAGGTGTTAGCCCGTATAACGGTTTAGCAAACCGCCGCCTTCAGCCACTCGGCCACCTCTCCGGCGTTGCAGACATACAGTTTATCACTGGCTGAGGGCATCTTCACGTCCGGCGTCGTTTTCGGTGGACGGCCGGGCGTGCGGCTCGTTTTCTTTCCGCCATTCCTCTATCGCTCCTCAATCACTCGTCGCTTGCGATATGCTGAACGGTCCTCTTTACCTGGGGATCTTGCTTTCGCTTGCTCATGTCTAGTCATCTCTCGTCTAACCCTGGCTCGCCCAGTCCTGGCCCGTCCAACTCTCGTCCGCCCAATCCTCGCCTTGAGCTTTCCACGTCAGCCAACCGGAAGCTGGTGCTGGCCGGCCAGATTGCCTTTTTCCCTACCGGCATTCTGACTACGATTTTGGGCCCGATGCTGCCCATCCTGATCACTCGTTGGGCGATGAATGACACGCAGGCCGGCAATTTGTTTCTGGTCCAATTCCTCGCGATGTTGGTGGGCGTGCAGCTCTCCGGAATCCTGGTGGCGCGTCATGGTTTTCGTCCGGCATTTCTGCTGGGACTGCTCTCCATGGCTTGCGGTGTCGCCACCATTTATATGGGATCGCATGGGCTCGGTTTGATATCGGTCGCAGTTTATGGGCTTGGACTGGGACTCATTATTCCGACGGACAATTTGCTGGTAGCGGAGATTAGTGCGGGGTCAGACGCCAGTTCGAACTCCAGTTCGCGGGCTGGCGCGGTCAGTCTGCTGAACTTTTTCTGGGGTGTGGGCGCCGTGTTTTGCTCGGTGATGGTGGCGTGGACCGCCGCCCATCATCTGCTGCCTTTCTTTCTCGGCTCGGTGGCGCTGTTTTTGGTCGTGCTTGCGCTCGCGATGCGTAATCTGCCCTTCCCACCGGCGGCCACGGCGATGGAGTCTTCATCCTCTTCTTTTGCTTGGCGTGAGATGGCGAAGAGTCCGGCAATCTGGATTTTCGCGGCGATTTTCTTTCTTTATCCAGGAGCGGAAACGGCCGTTGGAGGATGGATCGGATCCTACGTTTCGCGCCTGGGCCCGCGGGGAGCTTCAATCGCGTCGATGATGCCAGCGTTTTTCTATGCCACGCTCACCGTCGGGCGCGGATTGGGTCCCACACTTCTACGCTACGTTTCTGAACGCCGGATTTTGCGCGCGGGTTATGCCGTGGCGGCGGCGGGCATCGCGATGTTGCTCTGGACCTCGACCTTGCCCGGAGTAATCGGCGCGGCCCTGATCACCGGGCTTAGTTTTTCGACTTTGTATCCGATTACCGTCGCTCGACTCTCGCAACGCTTTGGCGTGGCCGCTCGCAGCATTGGAGCAGTCATGTTTTCGCTGGCGGCAGTGGGGCCGGCGATGATTCCATGGTTAGTGGGCGTAGTCTCGCACTCTACCGGAAGTCTTCGCGCGGGACTGTTGTTGCCGCTGGCAGCTACCGTGGTTCTGCTGGGCATTCATCTTTTTGATTGGTAGGACGGCATCGGCTCATGATTCGGGGTTTCGGCGGCCGCACTCCTTTGAAGGCTGGCACATTTATCCATTTTTCAAATCAGAATCATTGTTCCCTTAGTTTGGAGGGCTGTCTGCGACGGCCGTCACCGCGCAGATGTGATGAAAAAATAAGGTTGTCTACTCTGGTAGGCCCAGCGGCGGCAGCGAATCGACTATCTCCACCGTTGCCAGGCTGACGGTAATAACCTGACCAATCAAACGCAAAATATATTGCGGATCGTCCTCCCTATTCGGATCGTTAGTGATCCCGCTGCGCTTGTCAGTCGAGACCTGATATTGATCGATCACCCATTCGAGGGCGGAGCGGTTGCCGAGGCGGTAGTCGTAAATCTCTTTCGGGATTTCTGAGAGCGTGAGGAAATCGTTGTAGATGAGGGTGGCCTTGTCCTTGCTCAAGCGCATTCTGGTGACCCGCCAGTCCAGCTTTGCCCCGGCCTTTTCTGTTTTGGCCAGCGGGTATTCAGCCTGCTGCTCGTAGTCGACGTGGATTTCCGCGAGACGCTGTCCAGCCTTTACCAGCCCGCGAAAAACGTCAATATCTTTAACCACAGCGACCCCTTCGGCTCCGCCCAGGGCAGGCTCGGAGTTTGGAGCGCCGTCTTTGGATTTTTCCTCCCGAGCTTTCTTATCATCCCTGGTTTTATTGTCATCCTGAGCGGAGCGATGGATCTGCATTTTCTCCATGCTCGCCGCGCGAGTGGAAGAATGGTCCTTCAGCGCGGGGCCAGTGGAAGAGCGGCGCTTTAGCGCCGCGTCATCCAGCGCTTCTTCCGGGGCTTTAGCCCCCGTGGCAGCAGCGAACGGAATCCGCGGCAGCTCGCGGCGAAGGTTGGCGGCGTAGCGCTCGCGGTACTCGGGGTGGTGCAGGACGGCGTAGATGTAGTGGAAGATGTCCCACTTGGTGATGGAGGGGTCATGGTAGTGGGAGCGGAATTGTTCGAGCGCCCAGTCGGTGATGTTCTCGCGACGGAGGGTGCCGTCTTCAGCATAGGTGTAGAAGGGGAACACCTGAGTCGGGCGCCCGCCGACATCGAGGCACGGCAGGCAGTTAGCGGCTTGGCTGGAGAAAGGAATCTGTGAGTGTGCGGTGACCAAAATCGCAACATTCTCACTTTCCGTCGCGACGCTCGGGAAAATCGAAGGTTGGCCGTACACTTCCTCATTCAGCAGACGGTCGAAGTACAAGGTAGATGCTGTAAACGGTCGATAGAGCGACTTCCTGATTCCCTCTGGGCGAAACTCCGCATATCGACCGCGCTCGAGATCAGCCTTCAGGTCCCTGCTCCAACTGATCTTTGTGTCGTCGTACTTCACAAAAGAATCTACGTCTTCGTTCTTCGTGCCTCGTAGCCATCGATTGACCTCAGAGTTGTAGAACTCGACTGTCTTTGAGATGTTTTGAGCGAGTTCTTTGGCGTCGAAGTTGTAGGCCCAGGCGTCGCGACAAGTGGCTACGCCGCGTGAATTTTTCGCGAATATACTTCCTTCTTCCGACCCTCCGAGTTCCAGAAAATCGTCGAAGTCAACATTCAAGTTCCCTGTTGGCCATCTTCCTTTGCTATCCGTTTGTACCCGTACCCAACTGATTGCTCCGATCGAGTTGTGATCCTCAAGAAAACGTTCCTTTTGCTCATAGGTCCAGTAGTCATCCACCGAATAAATCCGTACGTCATCCGCATGGTTGGCATCTTTTGGCTTTTTCACAAGCACGGTGATTCCGACTCGAACGCGGATTGCGTCCTGAAAGATGTTCCCACCCTCGCGCCTTCGTTGCTCCCCGGATGTCCTTGCGTCCCCTTTCATGTCGACGTGGTAGACACTAGCGAAATCCCGCGCCAGGCATTTGCGTACTCCATCGAAAGCAAGGGCATCAATGAACCCATTGTTGGATACAAACGTGATGAGTCCAGTATCTCCAATTCGGTCGGATGCCCACCGGAAAGCTTTTACGTACATGTCTGATAGTGAATTCTTGTTTGTCGCATGGGATTCCGCCGCATACGTGTCGGCAACTCGCCTGTCCACCACCGGGTGCTTGCGATTCTTGTTGTTGTCGCTCTGGTCCAGTTGTCTCGCGTTGTACGGAGGGTTGCCGATGATTACGAAAATAGGGGATTCTCTTTGGCGCTTCACGCGCTCCGCGTTTTCGGCAGTCATGAAGCTGAACCCACCTTGATCTGCCTCAGCCAGTTCAAACGTGTCTACCAAGCAAATCCCGGGAAATGCGCTGTACTCGCCGGTACGCTCGAAGTACGCGTGCTCGATGTTCATGCTGGCGATGTAATACGGCAGCAGCATGACCTCGTTGCAGTGCAGTTCGTTTTCGTATTTGTAGGGCAAGTCGGTGGCTTTGATCTTGTCCATGATGTTGACGATGAAGTTGCCGGTGCCGACGAACGGGTCGAGGATGTGGACGCCTTTGTCGCCGAGGGAGCGTCCGAATTCTTTTTGCAGGATTTCTTCCACGCTGCGCACCATGAAGTTGACGATGGGCTGCGGGGTGTAGACGATGCCGTGAGTGTCGGCTTCTTTCGGCGAATATCCCTGGAAGAAACGCTCGTAGACCTTGTTTAGGAACGCCTGCTTCTCAGTAAAGCCGGTGGTGTTTTCGGCGCTGACTTCGATGGCCTTGTAGAAGCGGTCGAGCGGGCGTAGGAATTCGTTTCTGTTGAACGCGCGTTTTGTAAGCTCGACGATAACTTTCTCGATTTCGGCGGCCACGACGTTGCGCCGGGTGAAGTCGGGGTTATCGAAAATCCGCTCGAAGATGCGTTCCGTCAGCAGGTGCTGGATGAGCATGCCTTCCACTGCATCCTTGGAGAGATTGGGATTGATGGCCTGCCGGCATAACGCGTAGAAATCGTCAAAGCTGCGGACGAAGGCGGGATTGCGGCGGCGCTCCTCGTCGATGATTTTCTTAACCGCGGCGGCAAGTTCCGGGATGCGCTCGGAAAACTCGCTGACAGCCTGTTCCCACTCCTCGATGTGGGGAGCCTTGTAGTCGAAAAACTGGTTGACGATCTGGGTGAGGTTGTCGGGCTTGGAGATATCCAGGTCGGCGATGCGTGCTCCGGCCTGATAAAGCACGGCGCGTTCGGGGGCCTGGAAGATGATGTTGTCGCGCGGGTAGCCTTTCTCGAATTTTGATTTTATTTCGCGTTCTAGGTCGTCTTTCTCATCCTTCGCTTCCCAAAAGCCGTGAGCGAGATGGAAGGCGTCGACCAGAGCGCCGTCCACAATCACGCGGGTCTTGGCGCGCTGGATTGGGAATTGTGGGACGAACGTAAGATGGACTTTTCTCCCGCAATCGGCGAGTAACTTGGCGAAAGCATCGCTAACCTGGGCCTCATTGTCGAAGTGAAGCTGTCCCATCTGAGTAAGGGCGGCATAGTAGTTCTTTACCGCGGTATGGGTCGGCTTGAGGTTGAATTGGGGCATTGCTTCCGAGTCGGGGAAGGAACGGGAAGTTTAGCATCGCTGAGGGAGGGTTTCGAAGTGACGGAGCAGGGGCGGCCTCTGACGCCATGGCTCACTGGATATAGCCAGGTAAGGGGCAGCGAATACCAGGTTTTGGCGACCCATTCCAGTGTCGGCAGGCGGACGAAGACGCCTGCGCCGCACGGATATCCGGATGATTCTTTCATCACAAACGCGCTGTGACGGCCGTCACAGACAGCCCTTCACCAATACGCGACAATAGCAACGGGAGCCATGCGGAGCAGCCGATCGGCTCGATCAAGGTGCCGTTAACTCCTTAGTTTTGAAGACTTTGACTCTAAGTCTTTATTTTTGAATACTTTACGCAAAAATCGGGGGGGGGGGGGGGTACTCAAACATTGGGATATTGTCCCTATCCTTAACAAACGAAATCACTTCGAAGCTTCGCCAGTGTCACATTTGCGAAGCTTTTGAGCGCTTACCTCCCGCGATTCGCAACGCCTCGGTCGAAGCGAGTTCCACTCGATTTCGTCCTTTATGTTTTGCGCGGTACAGAGCTTGGTCGGCGGCTTGGATGACTTGCTCGGGTTGGCGGTTGCGGGTGCTGGATTCGGCCACTCCGATGCTTACAGTCACCGATAGATGGTCAGGTTGGTTGGCAGGAGTTGATGTGGCAGCTGACGCGGTTTTCTTTTTCGCGGACTTTCTGCGATCCGCGGTGCCGGTGCGTTGATCTCTATTTTGAGCGGCGTCTTTTTGGTTTGCATTCCCGGCTTTTCTTTCCGCTCTTCGGTCGGCTCCACGAACGTGGAAGGCTGATTTCTCGATGAGCCGGCGAAGCGCCTCCAGGTGGTCGAAGGAATCTTTGGCCGACGCATCGCGGAAAACGATGGCAAACTCTTCGCCTCCGCAGCGGAAGGCCTGACCATTGCCTCCGACTTCGGAGAGTCGTGAGGCGACCATGCACAGGACCTGATCTCCGACGTCGTGTCCGTAAGTGTCGTTGAATTTCTTGAAATGGTCGATATCGACGATGGCAATCGCGTATTGCGTGTCGAGTGAAAGCAGAGACTCGTTAAAGGCGCGGCGTCCGCGAATGCCGGTGAGTTCGTCGTGGTAGGCGAGTACGTAGGAAGTCTCGATCAGCGAGGCGGCGAGGATGAGAGCCGCGGTGGCAACGTAGGCGTCCGATACTTTGCCGAGTGGCCCGATTTCCAACCACAAGAAAACGGCGCCCGTTGACCAGGCGAATCCGGGCTCGATCGGTTTGTGCGTTTGATAGAAGCGATGGAGGAATACAGCCAGGGCGGCTACGAAGCTTAAGAGGACCCAAAGCGGGATGACGGGGTTCGCGGGCTGATGTAGATGGGTGGGACTATTTTCGGGGCGGCAGGCGATGGCGAAGACTACCGATTCCACGAACAGAATTCCGAAGCGGGGCGCGATGCCGGCAATGATGAGTCCGCGCTCGCGCATTTGAGCGAAGAGGATGAAGTTCAGTGGGATTAGAACAGCGGCCAGGGTTATGGCGGTGTGGCCGGGGCCGGAATGCGTGTATTGCAGCGAGCCATTTTGCGCCGAACCAGTGGAAAAGAAATCGACGGCGCGATGGGCTAGTAGCAGCGTCAACAAAGAAAATAAAACTCGGCTGGAGTTGAAACGCCACGCTAGAACCAATCCGGCAGCGAAAACGGCCAGGTAATAAAAGGATAGCGAGGGCGCGATTTGCGCGAAGAGGGAACTGCTGCTGCTGATGAGCGCGGCGGAGAGCGCCAGCAGCAGGCCTCCGGGAACGAGCCATGCTTTCCATGTTCTGGAATTCACTGGTTCAGAATACGGCAGGCGGCTGCGGGGTGGTAGTCTTCCTTCTTTATGGCTCGACTGCGACATTCCGTAGGTCATTCCGAGCCACGCATTGCCATTGATACGGGTGGCACGTTCACCGATTGCGTCTGGGTTGAGAAGGGAGTGGTTCGGACCCTGAAAGTGTTTTCGACTCCGGATGATCCTTCGCGGGCGATCGCGGAGGCAATTGAGAAATTGCACCTGTCGCCCGATCGGCTCACGTTGCTGCATGGAACCACGGTAGGGACGAATGCATTGCTGCAGCGAAAAGGGGCTCGGGTCGCCCTGGTTACGACTTCGGGATTTGAAGATGTGATTGAGATTGGACGGCAGGCTCGTCCACGGCTGTACGACTTTTTCTTTGATCGCGTTGCTCCCCTAGTCGAGCGGGAGTTTCGCTTTGGTGTGAAGGAGCGGACCGATTCGGCGGGGCGGATTTTGCTGCGTCCTTCGGAGGCGGATCTTGTGCGCCTGCGAGATGCGGTGCGAAGTGCCGAAGTGGACGCGATCGCCATTTGTTTTCTTTTTTCATTTGCGAATCCGGAGAATGAAGCGTCGGTGGCTGCGGCTTTGGCGGATTTGGGCAAACCCCTCTCAGTGTCGCATCAGATTTTGCCGGAGTTTCGGGAATATGAACGGACCAGCACGGTCGTAGTGAACGCCTACCTGCAACCACTTATGCAGACCTATATGGACAAGCTGGCCGAGCGGGTTCGCGGGCCACGCAAGTCGTCTGCGAAGAGCGCACCGCGAATATTCGTCATGCAATCGAGCGGCGGCATTACGGCGCTGGCGTCGGCGGCGCGGGAGCCGGTGCGGACTGTGCTGTCCGGTCCGGCCGGCGGATTGGTGGGTGCGGCGGCCATGGCCGCCCGTAGCGGATTCAAAAAGGTTCTCTCCTTCGATATGGGCGGAACTTCGACCGACGTGGCGGCAGTGCTGGGCGAGGTTCGAGTTGGTGGGCAATCGGAAGTGGCCGGCCTTCCGGTGGCGGTTCCGATGTTGGAGATTCACACCGTGGGAGCGGGCGGCGGATCGGTGGCTCGGTTCGATGCCGGCGGATCGTTGCGGGTGGGACCGGAGTCGGCCGGCGCTGATCCGGGACCGATCTGCTACGGGCGCGGAACGGCACCCACAGTGACGGACGCGAATTTGTTGATGGGGAGATTGCGGCCGGATCGCTTTTTGGGCGGCGAGTTTGTCCTCGATTTGGAAAGAACTCGACGGATCACTTCGGAGTGGTTGAAGAAGCACGCGTCGCCGTTGAGCCCGGAGCAATTCGCCGCCGGAGTGGTGCGCGTGGTGAACGCGAATATGGAGCGTGCTTTGCGCGTCGTATCCATCGAGCGGGGGTATGATCCGCGCGAGTTTGTGCTGGTGGCATTCGGCGGCGCGGGTGGGCTCCATGCCTGCGAGCTCGCGGAGGCGCTGGCGATTCCTAAGGTGATGATTCCGGCGCGGCCCGGCGCACTTTCGGCATTTGGAATTTTAGTCAGCGATGTGGTCAAGGATTATTCACGCACGGTGCTGTGGCGAATTGGCGAGCGCCTGCCCGAGGCGAAACTTCGGCAAGAGTTTCGGAAGCTGCAGGTAGCAGCGCAGAAAGAATTTCGCGCTGAGCGATGGGATCGCGATCTTCGCGATCTGGAGGACGAACGGAGTCTCGATCTGCGCTATCACGGGCAGGGATACGAACTCAATGTTCCCGTGACGGAGAATGTTGGCGCTCGCTTTCATGCCGAGCACCAGCGGCGGTATGGGTATCATCACGCTGGGCGGGAGATCGAGTTGGTCACGCTTCGGCTGCGGGCTCGTTTGCGAATGCCGCCAGTTCAGACTCTTCAGGCGCCTCGGCCGCGAAAGAGTCGAGTATCAAGCGTGCCTCCGGCTGAACGGGCTCGAGTTTGGTTTCACAGCGCCATCGTGACCACGCCTGTATTTGAGCGAGCCGCTCTCGTTCCTCGGCAAGTGATGAAGGGTCCGGCCATCGTTACGGAATATAGTGCGACCACGGTGGTTCCTGCGGGGAAGAGATTCTATCTGGATGGGGCGGAAAATCTTGTGATTGACTTGTGACCTCGGTGGCCAAAGCCGGCGCTACTCTTCGTCAGGCACTTCCTCGGGGGCCTTTTTTTCTTCGATTGCCATGTCTTTTAGTTCGCTGGATTCGAATACGTCACCGCATTCCTGGCATTCCACGTATTCGGATTCGTCGTCACGGGAGACGATTTGCACCTGAGGATGCTTGCAGTGTTCGGGACGGACTTTCCTGGGAGAGGATGGCGACGGCTGGCTGGGCGTCATAGGCTGATCGGCTGATTCATCTACTCGTTCAACAATTGCACGAAATGTGCATTTTTTAGGGAATTGGCGATATTTTGCTGCGGACTGCCAAGGATGTCAAGTGGCAGACTCAAGTAGCAAGAGATTGATTGGGGCGGTCATCGGGCCCTCTCGCGGGAAGGCTCACCAGCGGCCCCGACTACCACTATCTGCTCATTGCTCCGACTGCCGGTTTGTGTTAGTTTCGCCGCTTATGGTCGGGTTACTTTCAAAGCTTGGGTTCGGGTCATCGACGGAACAAGAGGTTCCGGAGATTGTGCAGGGAGAAGCGCCGGTGCTCCAGGGCGCGGACATGGCGGTGGCTTATTTTTCGTCGCGCGTCGGTGGCGATCTCCATGACTTTTTGAGGGTGAGTCCACATCGCTTTCTTTTCGGACTGCTCGATGTGGCCGGCAAACGCGAAAACAGCGGGCCGGTGATTCAGGCGGCGCAGGCTTGTTTTCGCGCCGCGGCTGAGGAGTTGTTTGCCGTCCCCGAGCTGAACGAATCGGACGCCATGATCGAAGTCGCACGTCGCTTGAATCTTGAGATCATGCGCGCGGCTGGAGGAGTCCGGAGCTGTCCTGCTTTCGCAGGTTGCTACAACGAAGAGTTGGGCACGATTTGCTACGTCAACGCAGGTCACACGCCCGGCTTGCTGCGCGATGAAACCGGCGTGGTGGAATTGCAAGCGACTGGCCTGCCGCTCGGCCTGTTTTCGCTCGCTCCGACCGATTCCCGCATCGTCGGACTGGGACAGAAGAGCGCGCTCGCCATCGTCTCGCGCGGAGTGGTGGAAGCTGAATCGAAGAACGCGGAATTTGGTCTCGACGGCGTGAAGCGCGTGCTGCAGGCGGAATCCGGATCGGCCAAAGATCTCGCGGATGACATCCTTCAACATGTGCAGGATTTCATACGCATGGCTCCCAAGCACAACGACGTTACCGCTCTGACGCTTGTTCGAGCAG
This sequence comes from uncultured Acidobacteriaceae bacterium, assembly GCA_963807725.1. Classification (GTDB taxonomy): domain Bacteria; phylum Acidobacteriota; class Terriglobia; order Terriglobales; family Acidobacteriaceae; genus Acidiflorens. Next base: position 355,280 of record CAWECL010000001.1, on the reverse strand, counting down.
CGTAGCCAGCCAACCCCGCGAACCGCCTTGGCCTCCAAACTAATGGCGGCGTAAAATAGAAGAACAATTTACTTGGGGATCAGGCCCGGATTACCTCGGCGGATGATCCTCAGGATTCAAAGAGAGCCCTGAATGAAGCTGAAAAAGACCGCATTCCCCCTGCTTTTGTCGATGAGCTATGCGCTGTTGCTCCCGTCCCTATCGCCGGCCGATACCGTGGTCGAAGAAATTATTGCCCGAGTGAACAATGAGATTGTGACGCGCACCGAGTACGTCCGCAGCCGCGATCAGGTCAGACAGGAAATTCAACAGCAGGATCCCGCCAACCTCGAAAAGGATTTCGCTGAAAAGCAACGTGACGTTTTGCGCGACCTGATTGACCAGCAGCTTCTCTTGCAAAAGGGCAAGGACCTTGGCATCACCGGAGACACCGAACTGATCAAGCGTCTCGATGAAATGCGCAAGGAAATGAAGCTCGAAACCATGGAGGAGCTGGAGAAGGCGGCCGAAGCGCAAGGCGCTTCGTACGAAGAGTTCAAGCAAAACATGCGCAACCAGATCATTACCCAGCGCGTGATTGGCCAGGAAGTGGGACAGAAACTGGCCATGAATAAGGATGAGGAGAAGAAATTTTACGAAGCGCACAAGGCTGAAATGGAACAGCCGGAGCAGGTGCGCTTGAGCGAAATTCTGATTGCTCCGAAAACACCCGCGAAACCGCTCGGAGCCGATGGCAAGCCGGTGCCTCCGACCGATGAGGAGTCAGAAGCGGCTTTGGCCGCTGCTAAAGCGAAAGCTGACGACGTGCTGCAGCAGATACAGAAGGGTGCAAAGTTCGCGGACATGGCAAAAAAGTATTCCGAGGGACCCTCTGCCAAAGATGGTGGCGACCTCAGCTATTTCAAGCGTGGCACGCTTGCCAAAGAACTCGAAGACAAGGTCTTCGCGCTCAAGGCTGGCGAGACGACGGAAGTGATTCGCACGAAACAGGGCTTCGTGATTCTCGAGGCTTCCGAGCATCAGAATGCGGGCATCCCGACCATGAAGGAAGTCGAGCCGCGCATTCAGGACGCGTTGTACATGCAGAAACTGCAGCCCGCGCTGCGGACCTACCTGACAACGCTTCGCGAAGAAGCTTTCATCGACATCAAGAGCGGGTACATCGACTCCGGTGCCAGCGCGAAGCAGACCAAGCCCGTCGAGACGGCGGACAAAGAAGAGAAAGCGAAGAAGCTGAAAAAGAAAAAGCTCGGAGTGTTTTAAGCTAGCCGTTTTTAGGCTAATCGTTTTAGGCTAATCTTGCTTAAGTTTCGCTCGGTGCGTCCGCGACAGACTCTCGCCTGAGTCGCGGCGAGGTTTCGCGGAGGCTCATGAAAGAGTTTTTCATCTCAGATTGTTCCCACCAGGAAAACAAGATCATCACCTCCAGCTTTGTAGTGGCCTCGAAGCAGGTAAAAGCGAAAAAAAATGGCGAGCCTTACCTGGCGCTGATTCTGGCGGATCGCAGCGGCCAGATTGAAGCCAAAATGTGGGACAACGTCGACGAATTTATCGCGGTGTTCGAGCAGGACGACTTTCTCAAAGTCAAAGGGCTGATCAATAAATACAAGAATCGCTTTCAGCTCACCATTCACAAGCTGCGTCGCATGGAAGAAGCCGATATCGACTACACCGACTACCTGCCTAAAACCACCAAGGATATCGGCGAGCTTTGGCGGACGTTAACCGAATTTGTGGCAACCATTCAGAACCCGCATTTGAAATCACTGATCGAGCTGTTCATGGCCGACCCCGAGATTGCAGAGCGCTATCGCAACGCTCCGGCGGCCAAGACCTTGCATCATGCCTACATCGGCGGATTGCTCGATCACGTGGTGTCGTTGTTTCGGTCGTGCGATCTGATGTGCAGGAATTATCCGCAGGTGAATCGCGACCTGCTTTTGACCGGAGCGTTTCTGCACGATGTCGGCAAGATTCAGGAGCTGACCTACAACCGCGCGTTTTCTTATACGACTCGCGGCCAGTTGCTGGGCCACATGATCATTGAACTGGAGATGCTGCAGGCGAAGCTGGCGCTATTGCCAGACTTTCCTGCGGAGCTGAAAACACTTCTGGAACATCTGATCATCAGCCATCATGGGCAATACGATTTCGGATCCCCCAAACTGCCCATGTTTCCAGAGGCGCTCATGCTGCATTATCTGGACGATCTGGATTCGAAAATGGAAGCCATGCGCGCCCACTTCGCGCGCGAGTCGGACCTCGACGGGCCGTGGACCAGTTATAATGCGTCGCTCGGGCGGCCCCTGCTGGACTCGGCGAAGTTCATGCGTGGCGAGAAGCTGACCGAGAAGGTTGCTACGGCCTCGGTTGCGGCAGATGCCCAGGACCAGGCGGCTGCGCCTGCTGGGACCGAGGACGCGGCTGCTGCCGCTCCGCCGGTGGACTTGTTCAGCGAACAGAAAGCGTAGAAAAGTAGTCCCACATCTCGCGACCAATCGGTCTGTTTCGTTTGCACACTTCGTGCGCTTCAATTAAAGTTTTTGCCTCTAGAATTTTCGATTATCGGAGGGGAAGACTATGCGTTCTCGTGCCCTATTTGCGATTTCCATTTTCCTTTTGCTGACATTTGTAGCCTGCTCGAAGAAGCCGGCTGACACGGCCTCCAGTACCGCTTCCAGCTCTGCTTCCGGTTCTGCCGATTCAAACAACATGGCTGAGCCGTCGAATTCCGCCGGTGGAAGTGCGATGAGTTCTTCCGCCGCGCCTTCGACCCAGGCACCCGCTCCTGTGGCGGCACCTGCACCGCCGCCGCCCATTGTTGTTCCGGCAGGCACCACTGTGACGGTCAGGCTCGGCAGCGCCGTGGGATCGAAGATCAGCTCGCCGGGCGAGTCTTTCAGCGCAACCGTGGCTTCGGCAGTTACCGTTGACGGCAATACGGTAATTCCGCCGGGCGTCCCGGCTCGCGGTACCGTTGTCGATGCGAAACCACTGGGCAAGTTCAAAGGCGGCGCGTCGCTGGAACTCCGGCTGACATCGATCACCATCAATGGGACTGCTACATCGGTGACGACGGCGGCGGTTAGCCGCACGGAGAAAGGCAAAGGCAAGCGCACAGCTGTGCTGGCCGGCGGGGGCACGGCGTTCGGCGCGATCGTTGGAGGCTTGGCGGGCGGCGGAAAAGGCGCTGCCATTGGCGCACTGGCTGGTGGTGGCGCAGGTACGGCGGGGGCGGCGTATACAGGAAATAAAGACATCGTTTTTCCCGCGGAGTCGGCGCTCAGCTTCAGACTCACGGCCCCGCTCACGATAAACCAGGCGCAGTAGGATTCTGTGGAGACGCAGGCCAGACGCGGCTAGCCGCGTCTCTACATTTTCGCGTTTGTCGGTGGTGTTTTTCCCGCTTCACGCCCGCTTATGGATTTCTCTCGCTTTGCTGCCATCAGTTTTGATTGCTACGGGACTCTGATCGATTGGGAAGCAGGGATACTGACGGTTCTGCGAACGGTACTTGCAAATCACCAGCGGAGTCTGCCCGACGCGGAGATTCTTGCGCTCTATGGCGAGTTCGAGGCGGAGGCGGAAAGCGGACCGTATCAGAAATATCGAGACGTGCTGCAGGAAGTGGTACTGGCGTTTGCTTCGCGGCTTAATTTTCAAGCGAGCTCATCAGAGGTTAGCGATCTGCACGAATCGGTTCCGGCCTGGCCTCCTTTTGCCGATACGGTGGCTGCGCTGCGCAGACTTCAGGAACGCTATAAGCTCGTCGTCGTTTCGAACATTGACGACGACCTGTTTGCGGGGACGCAACGCCTCCTGGGCGTGGAATTTGATGGTGTAATTACGGCGGAGCAGGCGCGTAGCTATAAACCTTCTATCAATAATTTTCAGCTGGCTCTACGCAGAATGGCGCTTTCTCCGGACCGGCTGCTGCACGCTGGGCAGAGTGTTTATCACGATGTTGTGCCGGCGCGGTCGCTCGGGATTTCTACCGTGTGGGTGAATCGCAGATCGGCTCGTCCCGGGATTGGTGCGGCTCGCGCTTCGTTGGCCGTGGAATCGGAAAGGCGGCCGGATCTTGAGGTTCCCGACCTTACCACGCTCGCGGATTTGACCCTGGCCTGAGGTCGACCTGCATGCCCGTCGCTCCATCATGAACTTCTAGTTCATGGGGACGGGGAGTGGAAGAATTTTCTTTTGGATAGCTACGGTTACCAACTGAGCTTTGTTGTGGATGTCGAGCTTGCGCATCAGGTTGAATTTGTGCGCTTCCACTGTCTTAACACTCACTCCTAGCACTGCGGCGGTTTTCTTCACAGTATGCCCTTCGGCGAGCAGCTTCATCACTTCGCGTTCACGCACCGTGAGAGTGCCTCTCCGTAGAGGCACTCTTACGGACTGGCTCCGCAAGATGGCGTCGTCGTTCAATCTGGTGCGGATTTGCGGGCTCAACGAGCGTTCTCCGCGATGTACTTCGCGCAAGGCCCGCAGCAAAAGGGGCGCAGGGGTATCTTTCAAAAGGTATCCGCTGGCTCCGGAGCGCAAGGCTTGTTGCACGTATTCGCGGTCCTCATGCATGGTTAGATACACGATGCGAGTACCAGTGCAGTGCTCTTCGATCAGTCGTCCCGCTTCGAACGACGACATGCCGGGCATGCTGATGTCGAGCAGAACGAGATCGGGGCGGTGCTCCAGGACCAACTTGAGCGCTTCCGCGGCGTCGCTGGCCTCACCGGCAACTTCAAAATCGGGATTATCCTCGAGCAGACGTCGGACGCCATAGCGCAACATTTCGTGATCGTCGGCGATCACGCACCGAATGGGAGCACCAAATTCTGCATGAAGTGGTCCAGACATTGTGTTTAACATGGACAAACCCTCGCGTAATCTGACGAAGTTGCGCGAGTCCATCTGACCTGATGTGCGGCGGCTTCCTACGCGAAGCGCCTGTTTGATTGTACGTGAAAACGACTGTCTGATATCAAAAAGAGCTGAACTTTTCTGGTTCATTTACAATGCCTGTTCTACATGCTGCGCTACTTCACTTCCGGGGAGTCTCATGGCGAAGCGCTAGTCGCGTTTCTTTCCGGGCTGCCGGCCGGATTGGTGGTGGATCAGGAGTTTGTGGACCGCGAACTTTGGCGGCGGCAGCAAGGCTTCGGGCGCGGCGGCCGTATGAAGATCGAAACCGACCGGGCGCATTTTCTATCGGGCGTGCATCACGGCAAGACCATTGGCTCGCCCATCGCCGTCATGTTGCAGAATCGTGACTGGCAGAATTGGAAAGAGGCTCTCCCGGTGGAGACAGGCGATCCTGAGAAACACAAGCGCGTGGCGTCGCCGCGTCCGGGTCACGCCGATCTTGCCGGAGCGTTGAAGTACGATTTCACCGAAGCTCGATATGTGCTGGAACGCGCTTCGGCTCGAGAATCGGCGGCGCGCGTAGCCATTGGCGCGCTGGCCAAGTTGCTGCTGCGCGAGTTGGGCGTAGAAGTCCTGAGCCATGTGCTTGCCGTAGGCGCAGTTTCGATTGCCGATCGCGAAATTGCCTGGGAGCAGATTGAGCCGTTGTCGCGCCAGGACGAAGTATTGCTCTCGTGCGCCGATGCCGATGCCGAGCAACGCATGAAGGGCGAGGTCGACAAGGTTCTGCGAACGGGAGATTCCGTCGGAGGGGTTTTCGAGGTGGTGGCGCACAATGTGCCCCCGGGGCTTGGCAGCTATGTCCAGTGGGACGAGCGACTGGACGCTTTGCTCGCCGCCGCCGTTATGTCGTTGCAGGCGGTCAAAGCGGTTGAGATCGGCAGCGGAATTCTCGCGGCCCACTCACCGGGGTCGGCAGTGCATGACGAGATTGGCTACCAGACACATACCGGATTCACCGGCTTCACGCGCACACGCAACAATGCTGGAGGCTTGGAGGGTGGCGTGTCCAACGGGCAGGAGATTCGGGTGCGCGGCTACCTCAAGCCGATCTCAACGTTGCGGCGTCCCTTGCAGTCGGTGGACTTTACGACGCGTGAGCCCGTGAAGGCGGCGTATGAGCGCTCGGACGTATGCGTGGTGCCGGCAGCTGGTGTCGCCGGAGAGGCGATGGTCGCGCTCACGCTGGCGCGATGCGCACTTGAGAAATTCGGCGGCGACTCCTTGAAAGAAACAAAGCGAAATTTCCAGGGTTATCTGGAGCAACTGAAAAACTTTTGATTCGACGTTAGAAACTACCGCCGTTAAGACTAGTGACGTTAGAAGCTACGAATGATTTATCCAATTGTTAAGTTCGGCGACGCAGTTCTGGAAACACCTGCGGCAGAGGTGACCGTCTTTGACGATCAACTGAAGAAACTAGCCGAGGACATGTTCGAGTCGATGTATGCCGCTCGCGGCGTGGGGCTGGCGGCTCCGCAGATCGGCATTTCGAAACGAATCGCCGTTGTCGATGTGACCTTCAAGGAAGATCCTGGCGCGAAGTTGGTGCTGGTGAATCCGGTAATCGTGAATAAAGAAGGACGTCAGCGGAGCAGTGAAGGCTGTTTGAGCATTCCGGATTTTCGCGAGGATGTCACGCGCGCCAAAACCGTCACCGTGCGGGCGCAGGATTTGACGGGCAAATTGTTTGAGCACACCGGCGAAGAACTGCTGGCGCGGGCATTTCTGCATGAGACCGATCATCTCAACGGCAAACTGTATATCTCGCACATCAGCGCGCTGAAACGCGATCTCATCAAGCGCAAGATCAAGAAGATGGTGAAGGCGGGAGAGTGGTAGAGAGGCTCGCATCCGGTGCTGGACCTCCTGACGAAGGCCTGACACCTCGGACCTGAGACCTCAGACTTTATGCTTTTAGTTTTCTGCGGCACTCCCGCTTTCGCTGTTCCGACCTTGGAGAAACTGGTCGAGGCTGGGCATTCCGTGCCGCTCGTGGTGACCCAGCCCGATCGGCCTCGCGGACGCGGCATGGAAGTCTCGCGTTTCTCCCGTAAAAGACGCGGCGACTCGCATGGGGCTCGCCATGGTGCAGCCTGCCACGATCAAGAACAATACTGAATTCCGCGACCAGCTAGCCGCGATCGGCCCGGACGCAATCATTGTCGTCGGCTATGGCCGTATTATTCCGCAGTGGATGATCGATCTGCCGCGACTGGGAAATTTGAATCTGCACGCGTCTTTGCTGCCGAAGTATCGCGGAGCGGCGCCGATTCAGTGGGCCATCGCCAGCGGCGATTCCGTGACTGGGGTCACGACCATGCGCATCGACGCTGGCCTCGATACGGGCGACATGCTGATGCAGGCTGAACTGCCGGTTGCTGCGGACGATACTGCTATTTCTCTCGGGCCTAAGCTGGCCGCCATTGGCGCCGAGCTGATGATTGAGACTTTGCGCGGATTGGAGAGCGGACAAGTACGCGCGATTCCGCAGGATCATTCGCGCGCTACTCTCGCGCCGATTCTAAAAAAAGAAGATGGCCGGATGGACTTCTCGCGCTCGGCCCGGGAATTATTCAACCGCTTGCGCGGCTTTCAGCCTTGGCCGGGAGCATTCACTACCTTCAAAGGAAAGATCCTTCAGGTGCATCGCGCTCAACCGGCGGGGATCGGCGCCAGGTTGACACCTGGACAGATTGCGGTTGAGGGCGCTCGCCTGTTTGCCGGCTGCGGCCAAGATGCCGGTCTTGAAACCGTGCTGGAGTTGATGGAGATCCAGTTGGAGGGAAAGCGCCGCATGACCGCGGCGGAATTCATCAACGGTTACCGGCCCCAATCCGGCGACCATCTAGGAGAATAGGCTGCAATGGCCGTTTCCGCTGCCCGTGCCGCCGCTTTCGAAATTCTCCTACGAGTCGAGCGCGAAGATTCTTACGCGGCTGAATTGCTTCATTCTGTTGCGCTCTCCACGCTTTCTTCGCGCGATCACGGCCTTACGACTGAGTTGGTGATGGGGGTTCTGCGCTGGCGGTCTCTGCTCGACGAGCGTCTGGCGAGCGCTTCCTCACAGAAAATCGCGCGTCTTGACGGGGAAGTGCTGGCTGCCCTGCGACTGGGTGCGTATCAATTGTTGTTTCTCGACAGGGTACCGGCGCGAGCCGCGATTTTCGAGAGCGTGGAGTTGGTGAAGACGGCGCGAAAGCGCTCGGCGGCATCGTTTGCGAATGCGGTTCTGCGCAAGATTGCGGGCGGTTGTGCTGGGGTTGGCGCAGAAGACATTTTCGCCGAGATCGGCAAATCGCCGGATGCGGGCAGTCTGGCGCAAAAGGCTTCTCATCCTGCGTGGCTAGTGGAGCGCTGGTGCGAGCAATACGGGTTTGAGACGGCGCGGCGAATCTGCGCTCACGACCAGACCGTGCCGCAGACCGCGATCTATGTTCACGATGATCGTGCTACAGACGAACTGGCTGCGGCCGGCGCGCAGCTTTCGCCGGGGCGATTGGTGTCAGCAGCGCGGCGAGTGCTGGACGGTGATGTGACGGCGACGCGCGCTTATCGGGAAGGCCGCATCTCCATTCAGGATGAAGCTTCGCAACTGGTTGCAGTGGTCGCGGGGCGCGAAGCGTCGGCGGATGGCGACTCCGCGGATGGACGGACAATTCTTGATTGCTGCGCGGCGCCGGGCAGCAAGACTTCATTGCTGGCTCGGCGCAATCCGCACAGTCAGGTGCTGGCGACCGAACTCCATCCCCATCGCGCGCGTTTGTTGCAGACGTTGCATCGCTTGCCGAATGTCCATGTAGTTGCGGCAGACGCGCGACATTTACCTTTTTCTTTGGAGTTTCAGCGGATATTGGCTGATGTTCCTTGCTCCGGTACGGGCACTCTGGCGCGCAATCCCGAGATCAAGTGGCGTCTTAAGCAGCAGGACTTGTTGGATTTGCAAGCGCGGCAATTGGCTATTTTGAAATCGGCGCTGGCTCGCGTTGCGAGGGGTGGTCGGCTTGTTTATTCCACTTGCTCGCTGGAGCGTGAGGAAAATGAAGTGGTGATTGCGGCGGCGCTTGAGGATGCGGCGGAATTTAAGATTGTTGATTTCAGGGGTGAGTTGGAGCGGTTGCGGCTTGCTGGAGAGCTCAATTCCGGACTTGATATTGCTTCTCTATTACATGGGCCTTATTTGAGGACCATCCCGGGAGTGCATCCTTGCGATGGATTCTTTGCGGCGCTGATTCAACGTACGTGATGGAATGCCCATGCTCTCAGCCGACTTCAACCACCACCGCAACGTCAAACTTCGAATAATATTTCTTCACTTCTCCCGCCCCGTATTTTTCGCGAAATTTCTCTATGACCGACTTAACAACTTTCGCATCCGTAATGGGCTTCGCACGGAACTCGCCTTCCGCACCGCGCGCATCCAACCGAAGCGACGGATTGTGAAGCACGTTCTTATACCACTGCGAATCCGATCCACTGACGGGCAGCAGGTAAAGCTTCGTCCCTTCCAGAACGAACCACACCGGAATCGAAATCGTTTTTCCGGACTTCCTCCCAACCACGCTGATCTTGACTTCCTGATAACGGGAGAGACGATCTCTCAAAGTTTCTCTGGAAACGACATCTTTTGAAGGGGCCAAGGCTATACCTCCATGCGAGACGGCTCGGCTGATGTTTGGCCCAAATAATATGGCGGTATCCCGCGCGGAGTCAACCTCAGCGGCTGAAGGGCGGGCGGCGATGCTGTAGGTGCTCGCTGATTTTGTTGTGGATATTGCGGTGGACCGCCGCGGCAGTTCTGAGACTCGATACCTAAGCCTTCGCCTTCTTCACTTCCTCAATCAGCGGAGGCACGATGTCGAACAGATTGCCGACCACGGCAAAATCGGCAATCTCAAAAATTGGAGCCTCGGAATCTTTATTGATGGCCACGATGCTGCGTGCGCCTTTCATGCCGACGATGTGTTGGATGGCTCCTGAAATTCCCAGCGCCAGATAAAGTTTTGGAGCGACGGTTTGTCCCGACGACCCAACCTGACGGTCCATCGGCAACCATCCGTTGTCGCAGATGGGGCGCGAGGCTGCGAGCTCGCCGCCGAGCGCGTCCGCCAGCTGCTTTGCGAGTTCGATATTTTTCTGCTCTTTGATGCCACGGCCCACCGAGACAATAATTTCTGCCTGGGTGAGATCGACCGCCTGCTTGGCTTCCTTGAAAACTTCCTGCGGCTTGTTCCGGACAACATTGTCAGGAATTTCAAGATGGACGGTTTCAACCGGCGCTGCCGCAGGTCCCGCCTCAACTTTGTCAGCGCGAAACGAGCCATTCTGAAAAGTCACGAAGCAGGGACCGGAACCCGCAAAACTTACATCGGCCACAAATTTTCCTTGAAACATTTGACGCGTGAACAGCAGCTTGCCGCTTTCGTATTTCACGCCGATCACGTCGCTGATGGCGGTGGTTTGCAACGCCGTGGCCAGCGACGGCACGAAATCCCGTACCTGATAGGTATGCGGCATCAAGACCAATTTGGCTGGATGTTTACCCAGAAATTCTTTGAGCGCATGGACAAAGGCATCGGGAGTGTAAGGCTCTAGGCGAGCCGACTCGATGTCGTAAACCTTGGCGAGCTTCTTGGCCGCGACTTCGCTTGCGATGGCAGACACGCCCGCGCCAATAACAGCCGCTTCCAGCGTCCAGCCAGTTTGAGCTGCGATGGCTTGACCGGCTGCAATCGTCTCCCAGGAGACCCGGTTTAATTTTCCTTCACGCTGTTCGACGATGACTAAGATTGTGTCCATAGGGAAGATCTCACTTGCTTAGTTCTCGCGTCTCAAATTACGCGCAATTCGTTCTTCAACTTGTCGACTAATTTCCTGGCTACTTCCACAGGAGGGCCTTCGAGAAACTCGGTTTTCTTCGACTTCAGCGGCACATAGAGCTTCTCGATCTTTTGCAAATTGTCGCCCATTGCAGACTGTACTTCGGCCAAGGTCACTTTACGCATCGGCTTCATCTTCGCCTGCTTGATACCAATCAGGGTCGCATAGCGCAGCTTGTTGATGCCGGACTGAATCGTCAGCACCGCCGGCAAAGGCATGTCGACAAATTGAAAGAATCCAGCTTCCAATTCTCTCTTCACCCGAATGCCCGCATCATTTTTTTCAATCTGCATAATGATGGTCGCGTGCGGCAAGCCCAGAATCTCGGCAAGAATCACGCCAGTCTGAGCGTATCCGTAGTCGTCGGATTGCAAGCCGGTAAAGATCAGATCGAATTTCTCGTCCTTGATGGCGGCGGCGATGGCACGAGCCGTGTTGTGAGCGTCGAGCCCGACAAAAGCGTTGTCTTCGAGATGGATGGCGCGATCCGCACCTTTCGCCAGGCCCTCGCGCAATACTTGCGAGGCTCGCGCTGGACCCGCCGTTATGACGACAACTTCGCCGGTGTGCTTTTCCTTTTGCCGCAGGGCTTCTTCCAAGGCGAACGCGTCCGGTTCATTGACTTCGTAGGAAACATCTTCGCGGATCCATGTCCCCGCTTCATTCAACTTGAGCGGGGCGTCTTTCTGCGGAACCTGCTTCATGCAAACCAGAATCTTCACAAATCGACTCCCTCACGAGCGGCAACTGATAAAGGGCAAACTGGAAAGTATAAACGAGAGAACAGAAGTTCATTTACCTCATTGGAGATGCAGGCAAACAGCACCACAAGCCGTTGAATTTAAATGACCGGTCAACCGATAGCCAGATGACCCGATTAGCTACGCACTGCCGTAACCTTGACCGGTCTATCCGCGCTTGCGATGCTGAAGTACCGTGAAAAAGACCCAGAAATCCACCAAAACGCGACCCCCGCGCATTCGTGTCCCTAATAGCGAACGCGCACTATTCACCATTAACGAGGCTCGCTTCGTGGGCGTGCTGCAGCGTCTCTCGCTAACCGGAGGATCGGCGGTTCTCTCCAAAGGCCCGATTCCGAATGGCACTATGGGAGACATCGCGCTCAATACCGTTTATGGCAAAGTCAGCGCACAAATCGAATTTCTTCAGACTGGAGCCGATGGAGTTCCGCTCGCGCAAGCCTTCCGTTTTCTAACTATGGATGACAGGAGCTCAAGTCGCTTCGCCGCGGCTGCGGCGCAAATGGAGAAAGAAGGATATAGCGACGCTCCGGCAGAAAAGCCATCGGGTCTTTCGGCACCCGCTTCTGAAACGCTGGGATTATTGCTGCACAGCGTCCGCCGTCTCGCTGCCACCCTGGTTGCAAGCCGCTAGCAAAACCAGGCGCTAGCGACCGCCGTTCGGCAAGCCTTCCTGCAAAAACGCGACGGTCTGCACGCCCGTAATCTCGAAACGTTTGCGGCAGCGCATGTTCTTGCAGACCATCATGTCGTCGCGCCGCAGCATGTAAGACTGCGCTTTGGCGAATTTTGCACGGTCGCGATCATCCGCGCGCGGAGGCAGATTTTTTTTCTTCATGCGCACCAGCCACTGGATCTCATACTCCCCAGCCTGCTGGCAATGCGGACAACTCAAGTTCGCCGGTTTTTTATCCGACCGTTCGTCAAAAAATTCGCGCTCGTCCATAATCCTCGTCCGTAAACTAGATTATTGCACTTTTGCCGCATTGAATGTGCGAAGATGCGAGCATTAAGACCTCGCATCACGACGAGGACGAGAAGAGAAGAAGGCGATGCCCCGCAAGCGTAAGAAAAAGACGTTCTCGGCTACCCAGGTTGTCCGCGAAATGGCTCGTGAACGGGTCGGAAGTCCCAAGCCGTCGCAGTTGGTCCGAGCGAAAAAAGGGAAGCCCGAGAGGCACAAGACTACGCTGAGGAAACTGCTGACGGATGAGTAGCCGAACGGAATAAAATCGTTCGCTACTGGAACGACGCGACCACCGCAACTCCACCGGTCGGAACCGTGACCGCGCACGTGGGACTATCCGCCGGAAGGCAGCCCGTCCAATTCAAGAAAGAATGTGAAGCGGCAGGGATTGCCGTAAGAGCGACCGAAGTTCCCGCCGGAACCACAGCGATACAGCTCTGGGTTGGACAATTAATGCCGTAAGTCTGGCTGGTGACGGTCCCTAAACCCGCTGGCGAAATCTCGACGCTTAATGTGCCTTCGGTGCCACCGCCCGGACAATTTGGATCGGCTGGATTATTGACCGTCACGGTGGAATAACCGATTACGATGTTCGACGCTCCACCGGTGCCTTCGGGCATGGTCGCCGAAACATCCGCGGTGCCGCAACTGCCGTTCGTGGTCGCCACTCCGCCGCTGATCGAAATGACACCAGTATCAACCGCCCAAGTGGCTTGACTTGTGACATCCTTCGTGGCGGGAGGATGAATGAAGGTGCCGATCGCATGGTACTGCGCGGTATTTCCTGGAGTCGGTGTGGTGAAAACGAAACCGCCCGATGGGATGACTGCGAGGCTCACGAGTTTCTGATCGTGGCCGCAGCCAGGCAAGCTCAACAAAGCTGCCAAGGTGACTAGCGCGCATAGGGCGATCCAAATGTAACTACGTCTCATGATTGCCACTCCCGATCAGGAAAGATAAAAACTAGCGGAACAGTCGCTAAAAAGCAATCGACCGATCAATTAACGACCCGATCGCTAATCCACGTGCTCGCCTTCTTCCACGAACTCCAACTCTGCGGGCGGAAGTTTGTCGCCTGGACGGGCCCAGAAAACGTAGAGGGTCGGCATCATGATCAAGCTGACCACAAGTTCCACCATCAATCCTCCGACGATGACGATGGCGAAAGGGCGCTGCGAATCGGAGCCGATATCGTGCGACATCGCCGCCGGCAGGAGGCCCAGAGTCGCAACCAGCATGGTCATCATGATGGGGCGTAGACGAAGTTCGGCGCCTTCTTTGGCGGCGTGGCGCGGGTCCATGCCGCGGGTGCGTAACTGGTTGATGTATTCGACCATGATCACGCCGATCTCGACCGACACTCCGGTTAGCGCGAGGAAGCCGAGACCGGACGAAACGGAGAAGTGCGTACCGGTGGCGAGCAACGAAAGAACGCCGCCCAAGGGCGAAAGCGCGACCACGGCGAAGATGAGGCCCACCCATTTCCAGGAGTCAAACATGGAATACAAGATGAACGCCATCAGCAGCAGCGTAATAGGAACGATGATCGCGAGCCGCTTGTTGGCGCGCTGCTGGCTTTCGTATTCTCCGGTCCAATCGAGGTGGTAGCCCTCGGGGAATTTGATTTTCTCGTGGACCTGCTGGATGGCGTCGCGAACCGTGCTGCCCAAGTCGCGCCCGCGAACACTGTATTTGATGGCGATGTAACGGGAGTTGCCTTCGCGATAAATGGTGGAAGCGCCGTCCTCCAGTTTCACGTCGCAAAGCTGGCCGAGTGAAACACGCTCGCCGGACGGGGCGAGGATGCGAATATTTTGGATGTCTTCGACGGTTTTGCGGAACGGTTCCTGGTAGCGGACGGTTAGATCGTAGCGCTGCTCGCCAATCAGAATCTGGCTGACGGCCTTGCCACCGACGGCGGTTTCAATCGCATCCTGGATATCACTGACGTTGATGCCGAAGCGGTCGGCGGCGGCGCGATTTACCACCAGATTGACATTCGGCTGGCCGCGCACCTGGAACGTTCCGAGATCGGCGACGCCGGGAATCTTGCTCATGACATCTTGCATCTCGTCCGCTTTTTGCTCCAGCGTCTTGAGATCGCTGCCGAAGAGCTTGACTGCTAACTCGCCCTTGACGCCGCTGACCGCTTCCTCGACGTTATCGGAGATGGGCTGGGAAAAATTCCAATCTACGCCCGGAATCTGGTTGAGCGCCTTGTCCATGGCGTCGATGAGTTCTTCTTTTGTCTTGTACTGAGAACGCCACTCGGCGCGAGGAATGAGGTCGACGAAAAATTCGGTGTTGTAGAAACCGCTGGCGTCGCTGCCGTCGTCTGGCCGGCCGACCTGGCTGACGATTTGCTTTACTTCCGGAAATTGGGCGAGGATTGCCCGCCCGCGCTTGGTGACCTCGATGCCAGCAGTCGGTCCCGTACTCGGAGCGAGGGTGCCGCGGACCCAAATCGCGCCTTCATCCAGATGCGGCAGAAATTCGGAGCCGACAATGCCGCTGAAGAAAAGAAACAGCATGAAGGCCAGCGCGGCGACGCCCAGTCCAAGCGTGAACTTCATGTGCTCGAAGCACCAGTCGAGAATGCTCCGGTACGCGCTCTGCATGATGCGCATCATCGGGTTCCGCCATTCCTTGATCTTGCCGTCGCGGAAAACAAGGTTGCAGAGCACAGGAGCGATCAGCAGGGCGAAGATCAGAGCGCCCAGGAGGGCGAAAGCGACGGTCCACGCCATGGGGCGAAATAACCGGCCTTCGACGCGCTGCAGGGTGAAGATGGGCAGATACGAAACAATGATGATGATGCGCGCGAAGAAGACGGGCTTCTGCACTTCGTGAGCGGCGGACGCGATCAGTTCGAGAAAAGTTTTCTTACCCTGAGAAAACTCGACGTGGCGCATGATGTTTTCCACCATGACCACCGAGCCATCCACTACCATGCCGAAGTCGAGCGCGCCGAGCGAAAGAAGATTCGCCGGAATGTGAGCGAGATCCAGAAGAATAGCTGCGAACAAGAGCGCAAAAGGAATGGTGATGGTGACGATGAGCGCGCTGCGAACGTTGCCGAGGAATATGAAGAGGATCAGCGTGACCAGCAGGACGCCGTCGGTCAGATTCCGCAACACGGTGTGCGTCGTGTAGTGCACCAGGTCGCTGCGGTCGAGATGAGGGACGAATTTGACTCCCTTGGGCAGCAACTGAGTGTTGAGTTCTTCGATCTTGGCGTGGAGCGCGTCCAGCGTGGCGTCGGCTTCCGCGCCTTTGCGCAGCAGCACGATGCCTTCGACTACATCTTCGTCGTCGAGCACAGTGCCATCTTCGCAACGAAGCGTTTTATCGACTTGCTTAGCAGCTTCGCAGCGAATCGTCTTGCCCAGCTGGCCGAGACGAATCTTTGGCGCTTGCACAACGGTGGCTACGTCGCGAACGCGAACCGGCGTTCCGTTTACGCTCTTGATGACGGTCGCCGCGATGTCGTCGGTAGTCTGCATGAGGCCGACAGCGCGGACATTCAGCGCCTGCTCGCCGCGTTCTATGAATCCGCCGCCGGCGTTGGTGTTGTTGTTCGCGAGCGCCTGTTCGACCTGGCCAAGAGACAATCCGTAGGAGACCAGTTTGCCGGGATCAACCTGC
Organism: uncultured Acidobacteriaceae bacterium; assembly: GCA_963807725.1. Lineage (GTDB taxonomy): Bacteria > Acidobacteriota > Terriglobia > Terriglobales > Acidobacteriaceae > Acidiflorens. Next base: position 339,101 of record CAWECL010000001.1, on the reverse strand, counting down.
ACTTGATATTCGCGGGTCGGGCCACCGAAGATATTGACGTCGACCACGTTGGGCACGGATTTCAGCTGATTCAGCACGAACCAATCGGCGAGAGTCTTGAGTTCCATCGCGTCATAGCGTGGATTCGTGCTCTTGAGCGTGAAAAACATGATCTGGCCGGTCGGACTGTAGTCGGGGCCAAGACTTGCGTTCACGTTCGGAGGCAGGGTCACCTGCTGCAGACGGTCGAGTACTTCCTGGCGGGCGTTGAAGGTGGAAATTTCATCGTCATAGATGATGGTGACGAGAGAGAGTCCGGCAAGCGACACCGAGCGCAGATGAGTCTTGTGAGGGACGCCATTCAGCGTGACTTCAAGCGGAACCGTGATCTGCTGCTCAACTTCTTCGGCTGCGTGTCCCGGCCATTGCGTGATGATCTGGGTATAAGTGTCGGCGACATCGGGATAGGCTTCGATGGGAAGATTGCGAAACGAAATGATGCCCCAAACGAATAACACCAGCGCAACACTGAGGATCAGGATGCGGTTGCGCAGCGCAAAGTCGATCAGAAAACGAATCATTTGCCCTGCTCCGAAGCGGCAGTGGAGAAGGCAAGCGCGTTGGCGATAAGTTCGTCGCCGGCCTTGGCTCCCTGCTGGATGGTTTGCAGGCCATCGGGCAGTCCGGAGGTTTGCACTTCAACGCGGCGGAACGAGTTATTCGTCTGCTTCCGGAAAACCCAATCTTTATCTTGCAGGCGCATGACGGCGGTCGCGGGCACAACGAGTTGCGGCTTCGACCGGCGAGAACGAAAAGTAGCAACGGCAAACATGCCGGGACGGAACATTCCATCGTCATTTGCGAGGACGATACGAACCTTGGCCGAACGGGTATTAGGATCGAGCACGCGTGAGACGTCGCTGACGGTGCCCTTGAAGGCGCGACCGGGGAAGGCGTTGAGATGGATTTCGGCAGGATCGCCAACGTGGACGTCGCCGATGTCGTTTTCGTAGACATCGCACACCACCCAAACACTCGAGAGGTCCGCGATGGTAAATAGATTCGGCGTGTTGTCGAGGCTCTTGATGCCCTCGGAACCAGCGACATTCTGCTCGACGATGGTGCCGGCCACGGGCGCGCGCAACTCAATCATGGTGCTGGGGTGGGCAGGGTCTCCTCCCAGCACGCGCAGCCGGTTTTCTGCAGTTCTCATATCCGTCTGCGCTTTGGCCTCGCCGTTTTCGGCGACTTCCAAATCTTTTTGTGCGAACGCACCTTTCGAATAAAGAAGTTGCGCACGTTCGAGTGCCTTGCGAGCGAGCGCTTCGTCGGCCGAGGCCTTTTGATAGTCGCCCATTGCTCCGGCGAGATCGGGACTCGAAATCACCAGCAACACCTGGCCTTTATTTACGTGGTCACCGAGGCGGACTTTCAACTCGACAACGCGGCCCGAGCCGAGCGATGTGACGTGGATGGTCTTGTTCACATCGGGTTGAATGGTTCCATTGGCATTCAACACGGTTGGCAAGTCGCGGCTTTCCACTTTGACGGTCTGGAATAGTTCAGGGTGGTCGACGATCATCAAATTGGGATCGACGACAATTTCTTGTTTTGTGGGCGCCGCTTTGGTGTCGTTGGAACAAGCTATGGAAACAAGCAGAGTAGCGAGGCAGAGGAACAGCGCCGCGGAGGCGCGGAGGCGGACAGCAGAAATTTTCGGCGCGGCGACCGGGGGAAGGCCATCAGCAGCCGCGCCGCAAGGGTCCGCGAACTGCGCGGCCCTTGAACTTAAATTCAATAAACTTAATTTCGATTTCAAAATATTAGAGTGCGATGTCATGGGATTACCTCGCGGCCCACGGCCAGATTCAATTGGCTGGCGGCAGATAAATAGGATCCGATTAGATTTACATAGGCCAGCTGCACGGTGCGGTATTCACTTTGAGCGCTGAGAAAATCGAGCAGCGAAGCTCCTCCGTGCTGATAGGAGAATGCGATAGTGTCGCGAACGCGAACCGCCTGCGCCAGATATTTTTCTTTATAAGGGTGCAGGAGGGTGACATTGCTCTTCAGTGTTGCGTAGGCAGAATCGACGTCGCTGAATACCTGCAGTTCCGCCGCTTCATACAATCGCTGGTTGCGATCGATGTCCAATTGGGTACGTAGCTTTTCTCCCTGGTTGCGATCGAAGAAGCGGAGCGGGATATTCACGCTGAATCCGATGTAGGCGTCGATCGGAGGGTTGCGGCCCGCGTCTAATCCAAATGTCGGGTCGGTCGATCCATTGGCCAAAGCCAGTTTGTGATCGGTCTTTGCTTTATCCACAGATTGCAGCGCTGATTTCAGGTCCGGACGCGTATCGGCTGCCGTCTTTCGAAAATCGTCCAGAGATCCGATTTCCTCGCTGAACTCGAACGGGCCGGTAACATCGAAATTGTCGACTGGCGTTCGATCATTCAACAGCATGAGCATTTGAATTTTTGCGGTTCGCAGGTCGACATCCGCGGTTTGTAAATCCGATTCGTATTGGACGCGCTGAAGTTCCAGACGATCCAGATCAACTTGCGCAATGTCACCGGCGTGGTAACGATCACGGCTGATCTGAAGGACGTGATCGTAATAGTCCAGATTCTCTTTTGCTACATCCAGAACCGCCTTAGCTTGCAGGGTTTGCACGAAAGCGCCGCGCAATGTGAAGACCAGATTTCTTTCCAGGTCATCCTGGCCCGATATTGCAAGTAATGTCCCTTTTTGCGCGCTTTCCAGGCGCAATTCGCGCTTGTGTTGCCGCTCGTGCAGATAGTTCACCGTGGCCGAAGGAAGCCAGTACGCAAATGGACCATGCGACGGTCCACCGGGAAAGGGATCGATCTGGTCTGCAAGAAGCGTCAACGTCGGGTTAGGCCGGAAGTTCGCCGTGATCTCCTGCGCCTTCGACTCGTCAATATTCAGCTTCCCCGCTAACAGCGTGGGATTGTTTTGCTCAAAACGTTGCCGAACTTGCTGCCATGTAAGGGCCTGCTGCTGCGCAGACGCGCTGCAAACGGCCGCGAACAGTAATACGGCGACCTGACCGCAATGGTGGAACTTGAACATCGTTTGCTCCGTGAGAGTCAATGAGGAAGGCATCGCCGAATGCATGCGGATGCGGGAGTCCTCAGGATTTCTCAGTAAGAAATCAAGACTGCTTTGGGGGATTTATACCGATGTTGGATGCGCGAACGGAGGAGCTCGGCCTGGAGTCGCTGGAGCTAAAAAAGTCGCGAGAGTCTGCAGCCGGAAATTTTTCGACTTGCCGATCTGCTCGAATATGACGCTCGGCAAGGTTGAACCGGGCTCGACGAAATGCGAAGACTGAGCCAGTCCATGAACCGCGCAAGCGCAATTTCCGGTATGGCGGAAGGAGCGCTCCGACTCTTCCATTTCAGGTCGCATGGCGTGCAGGTCGTCGGTAACCGAAATCACCGGGAAAAGCAGAATCAGCGCGCAACCGAGAACGCAAACAAATATGAGTGGATGGCGCGACGGAGGCGACACGGTCCGGCGGCGCCACAGCACAAAGCCGGGAACCAGCAAAGAGAGCCAACAAAGATTAAGAAAAAGCTCCATACAAACCGCTGGACCCTTCTGCAGAAATACTAATTCCCAACCCAGTGCAACTGATTCAAGATAATCAGGATAGCACAGAGCTGCAAGTGACTTGCGTGCGTCGGACGCAGGAATGAGGCGGTGATGGCCGCTACGGACCCTGCAAGATCTGCAACGGTTGCGGGGTCTGGAGGCTCTGCCGAAGTATCGTTTTACGCTCCGGGATTTCTGCGATGGCATCGGCGTGAACGATGTATCCGCCGAAAGGCAGGGTGTTACCGAAGGGAATCTTGACGCTGTCCGAATTCGGCTTCAGCGGGAAATGCTGGTAGCCGATGGCCGTGGCGCGACCGTTGTCGGCAATCGCCACGACATAGACAGTCATATCGTAAGTAGCGGTCGATCCGTTCGAAACCTGCATGGTGCCGTCGATTCGGTTGTCGTGGACTTTAGGAGGATCGATCCACTCGAATGACAGAGAACCGCCGACCACGGCATGGAAATCTTTATTGACGGTGTGCGCGGGATGGGCTGAATCTTCGAGTTTCAAGGTGACGGTGAAACCGCCAGCCTTGGTGGGGCGTCCGGAAAGCAGTCCGTCGGCGCTGAGCGTGATTCCCTCGGGAAGATCGCCGCTGGCAACGCTCCAGACGTAAGGTGGAATTCCGCCGACCGCATGAAGAAGAAGATGAAACTCCACGCCTACTTCGATGGGAGGCAGAGGTTGGTCGACAAAAGAGAGCGGAGAAGGCTGAGCTGCGGCCAGAGCGCAGAGGGAGGTGAGAATCATTAGCACGAGGCCGAACTGGATTGCCTTGGCGAATCTTCTGTATCTTCTGTGATCTCTTTTGTCATCCGACATACTTCACCTCAACGTTCACAAACCTGCCTCAGTAAGCATCGACCTCTTTGAATAGCAGCGTGGTGGATACGCGCTCGTTGCCATCGGTGTCGAAAAACGGTTGCCGGTGCGAAAAACTGTTTTTTGCAACGAGGTAGTAAAGGCCACTCCCGGTAAAAAGCTGTGAGTAATCCTGTTTGTAGGAAAACACGCCGTCTTTGTGATGATAGGCGCGCTTGTGCCGGTGAATCGGGTCGAAATCGGTAATGGCAAGGAATCCGCCGAACTTCAGCACGCGATCGGCTTCGGCTGCGGCCGAAAATAAATCCTGGCGGTCGAGCAGATAGAGGCAAAATCCAAAATAGACGAAATCGAAGACGCCTCGATCAAAAGACAAGCGCGAAGCCGTGCCGACTTGAAGGTCCACTCCCTTACCTGAGAGTCGGCGATTACCTTCATCCACGGCTTGTTTGGAGGGGTCGATTCCTTGGCCTTTGGCATCGAGCAGTCCGCATATCTGTTCCAGTTTGGAGCCGTTGCTGCAACCGATTTCCAGGACGGTGTTTATCTTGGTTTTGAATGGGGTCAGCGCTTGCCCCAACCAGTTGATCTCATTGGCGCCACTTTTTACGTCAAGGGCTGCTTTGTTTCGGAGGAAGTAGTTATCACCTTCCCCTTCGAGAAATACGGCGGATTGGTTCATAGGTTTAGTCGTTGAACATTTAGCCCGTGAGGGTTTAGCCCGTGGAGATCGGGAATCGATCGTTGTGGTGTCGATTGTAACCTTAAACCCAAAATGACTTTCCTTGAACGGGACTGCGGCGGTGGGCTGTCGACCTTGCTGCGCGCCGGAAAATGTGGGGTACCCCCCCTCCCCCCGGTCCACTGGAATCAGCACGTTAGCGGCTAAAACGAGCCAAATCCATCAAAGCGCAGGAGTTAAAGTCAAAGTCTTGATAAGACGGGAGTTATGGTCGAGCTAGCATTCGTCATTTCATCATGCCGGCATCATGCATCATTCGCTGCCCCGAGACTCGCCGTGGATTTTGATCTCCGGTGCGCACTTACATTTTCGAGCAATTTTGCTAAGTAGTCCAGCACTGTAAGTGGCAGGGATTCTTAGATTTTGGAGTCGGAGTCTTTCCGCGGTTGGTGGGGGTGGGGTGAGAGTTGGTTAGGGGGTAGGGGTCCTTCGACTGCGCAACCGCTTCGCGTTCCGCGAAGTCGTTGCTTCGCTCAGGATGACAGGGTGATAGTGGACTGTTTGAAACTGCCCACTGATCAGTGGCGTTTGATTTTGGGTTGGGCACGGCGTAAAAGAACAGGAACATGTCCAAATGTGTTTTGCGCGCTGCGGCGGCTTTCTGTTACTTCAGCCTGATTATCTTCATTGCTTCGAACGCGTTGGCTCAGGTTGCGCCTCCCGCGGCCAATTCCAACTCCAATTCCGAAGAAGCGGCGGTCTTCGAACGAATTCTGAACCGGGTTCGCTTTGAAAATGACGGGACCGAGGTCAGCGAGACTGAAGCGGTGATTCGAATTCAGAGCCAGGCGGGCGTGGAAGAACTCGGGCAACTGGTCTTCGGCTATTCGTCGGCCACCGAGAAATTGGATGTTGAATACATTCGGGTGCGGAAGCCGGATGGGCGGGTGGTTGTGACTCCGGAATCGACGGCGCAAGATTTTGCTCCCGATGTGCTGAAAGAAGCTCCGATGTACAGCGACTACCGGCAGCGTCATATTTCCGTGGCTGCGTTGCAACCGGGAGACACGCTGGAATATCGCACTGTGATGCGCGTGCTGACGCCTCTCGCTGCGAACAATTTCTGGTACGAGTACACGTTCCCGAAGGGAATCGTGGTCAACGAAGACCGGCTCGAGATCGATATCCCAAAGAGCCGCGACGTGAAGTTGAAAACGCCGACGCGCCAGCCCGAGATTCAGGATAAAGGAGACCGTCGCATCTACACCTGGCTGGTTAAGGACATCAAACCGGATCGCAGTAAAAAGGATGATAAAGACGAAGAGGAAACGGGTCCCGATGTCCAGTTGACGACTTTCACCGACTGGAACCAGATCGCGCAGTGGTATGCGAAACTGCAGGGCGAGCGCATGACGGTGGATGATAGCGTGCGCGCGAAAGCGGCTGAGCTGACTAAGGGTGCGACGACTAACGAAGAAAAAGCGCGTCGTCTCTACAATTACGTGGCGCTCAATGTGCGATACGTGAGCATCTCGCTCGGCATTGGCCGCTACCAGCCCCATTCAGCTTCCGATGTGCTGCAAAACGGTTACGGCGACTGCAAGGACAAGCACACTTTGTTTTCCGCCATGCTGCGGGCGGAGGGAATTCAAAGCTACCCGGTGCTGATCGACAGCTCGCGGCAGGTGGATGTGGATGTTCCCTCGCCGGCACAGTTCGATCATGTGATTACTGCCGCTCGCCTCGACAAGGGAACGGAGCTGACCTGGCTGGATACGACTCCTGAAGTGACGCCGTACGGGCTGCTCGTCTATCAGCTGCGCAATAAAGAGGCGGTGGTCGCGTCGGGCGATAGCGAAGGAGGGTTGCGCAAAACGCCGGCCGCTTCTCCGATCAAGAGCTTTCTGCGCTTTATGATCGATGGCAAGTTCAGCGAGTTCGGCGCGCTGGATGCCACGTTTGAAATCAAGGCCCAGGGAGATCGCGATTGGCCGTTGCGCGCGAGCTTCCGCCGAGTTTCGCAGGCGCAATGGAAGGATCTCGCGAAGGTATTCTCCGATGGTTCGGGCTTCATCGGTGACGTGGATGATGTACATGTCGATCCGCTTGAGGACACAAGCAAGCCGTTTCATGTGACCTTCCACGTACATCAGGACCGCTATTTTGTGGTGCCCTCGGGCAACGTAAATTTTCGGCCTATTCCGTCGATCGGCATGCCAGCAAGTCGAGGTTCGGATAAGAGTACGAATCCGTTGAATATTGGTCCCGAGGGTGAAACGCAGTACAAGGTGCGCTTGCAATTCCCCTCTAACTACACGGTGCGGACTCCGACGGCTGTGAGAATGTCGCGAGACTACGGGGACTATTCGTCGACTTACGCGCTGAGCAAGGGAATTCTGGAAGGTGAGCGCAAGCTCGTGGTCACGGCCAACGAATTACCGGCGGCGCGGCGCGGAGACTATGACTCCTTTCGAAACGCGACAAGGAGCGATGAAGACCAGGTTTTGTCGTGCACGATCCTGACGCCGCAGGTGCAAGGGACGCAGGCGGCGGCTATGCAGGGCACTCCCGCGGAACTGCATAAGGCAGGAGTGAAGGCGCTGGAAAGCAAGGACTATGGTTCCGCGATTGAACTGGTGAAGCGCGCGGTTGACGGCGATCCGAAGCTGTCGGATCCCGGGATGAAAGACGGTTGGTTCGACCTGGGACTCGCTTATGCGGGAGCGGATCATCACGCCGAGGCGATCGCGGCATTTCGCAAGCAGCTTGAACTCGATCCAAATCACAAGCATGCGAACGGCGACCTGGCGGCGGAACTGCAGCAGACAGGCAAGACCGACGAAGCGATCGCGGCGTATCGCAAGCAGCTGGAGGCGACTCCTTACGAGAAGCAGCCACACAAGAATCTCGGGCTTTTGCTGGCGCAGCAAGGGCGCGATGCCGATGCTCGCGCGGAGCTCGAGGCGGCGGCTGCGATTCCTCCCGACGACCCCGAGACAAAATTGGCGCTGGCTCAGGTCTACGGCCGATTGGGAGAGAAGGCGAAATCCCAGGAATTGATGAAGGGATTAACCGGCAGCTCAGGCGCGGACACGGGTCAGGACATGTACGCGGCGGCGTTGAAGAGCGATATCGATGCGACGCAAACGGAGAACGACGCGCAGCAAGTGCTCTACGATATCGGGGGACAATTTGATTCAGGCGAATTGGATCGGCTGGGTCCATCGGCGTTTTCATCGATGCGTCTGGTCGCGCTGGCATGGGCGCGCATCGGATGGGCTAAATTCCTGCGCGGTGAAAACCTGGCGGCGATGCAGTTTCTGAATTCGGCATGGGCCTTGAGCCAATCGGGGACGGTCGCCAACCGGCTCGGGCAGGTGCTTGAAAAACAAGGTCAGGCGAAGAAGGCATGCCACATGTATGCCCTTGCGGTGGCTGCGGGCGGACCGGCTAGTGAGGTTGAGGACTCCCGTGCGCGTTTGGCGAAGTTGGAGGCGAGTCTTAGCCCGACGGAAAAAAGCGCGGTGGCGGAGGATGTTGCGCAGGCATTTGCGCGAGAATCGGCCGAACTGATTCAAGATCGTACGGTGAAGCTCGATGCGATCACGAGCAAGGCTTTGTCGGCCAAGTCTGGTTCAGCGCGCTTCAATCTGGTGTTCGACAGTTCGCCGCGTCCCGAGCGCGCCGAGTTCGTGGACGGTGATGAAAGCCTTCGCTCCGCATCGGCGCAACTTTTGCAGAAAGATTTCCCTATAAGATTCCCAGACGTGTCATCGGTAAAAATCGTCCGGCAGGGTCGTTTGAGCTGTGGTTCTTCAGGATGTTCAATTGAGTTGCTGCCTATCGAGAAGTAAACGCGCAGGCATCGACCTGACAAAGCATGGGAGGAAAGTTTTAGGGAGCTAATGCAATGCCAGATTTGAAATCAACAGTCGCAATCGGCCTGAGCACGCGCTACAAGAAACTAGCGGGCATGGTTCATGAGCTGGCCGCTCCGCTGAGCGAAGAACAGTTCTGGACCAAGCCTTTCTCTTTCGGCAACAGTTTTGGCCACCTGGTGCTGCATCTTACCGGCAATTTGAATTACTACATTGGAGCGCAGATCGCGGGTACGGGTTACGTGCGCGATCGACCATTGGAATTTTCGGACGCGACCCGGGCACCGAAGGCCGAGGTGCTGAAGAAATTCGACGACGCCATCGAAACAGTGCTCAGAGCGATCGACAGCCAATCAGCCGGCGACTGGTCGAAGGAGTACACCGGAACAGGTTCGGACGCGCGCGACCGTTTCGAAATGGTCGCGCAATGCGCAACCCATCTGCACCACCACATTGGTCAGATGATGTATCTGGCGTTCGAATTCAAACGGCACGGCTGATCAGAAATAAAATTTCAACGCGAACTGAACCTGCCGCGGATTTCTCGCCGCCAGCGGCAAGCCGAATCCAGGCTGGTTTAGTTCCAAAGGCGTAGGCTCCGCGCTGATCGCCCCAAACTGTCCGAACAAATAATTCACATGATTCAGGATGTTGAAGAATTCTGCGCGAAATTCAAAACGCTTTTGCTCACTGAGCTGAAACTGTTTTACGACTGACATGTCCCAGGTCGTGTATCCGGGGCCTTCGATGATATTGCGTCCGGCATCGCCGAAGGTTCCCATCGGGATGATTCCAGGGTTGGTTGCATTGTCGACGAAGGCGCAGGTATTGAAAAGTGTACCGGGGATGCAGGGCCTGGCGTTGGGATTGCCTACTCGGGCTGGACGCGCGCAGTTGTATCCGACGGTGCCGCCGCAATCGGCATTAGCGACCGAAACGATGTCTGTCGCAGTATAGTAATTGCCCGTAGCCGTCGAGAAGACGCCACTGGTTTGCCAGTTGCCGATAATCTGGTTGACCACTCCTGAAACATCTTTGGCAAACGCTCGTCCGCGTCCGAAGGGCAGATCATAGATGTAACTGAACACGAAGCGATGCCGCACATCGAAATCGGCGTTGCCGTAATTGGCGTTGGGGAAACGTTGGTCCTGGAAATCGCCGTTGTTCACCGATCCGAGGCTGGCGCTGGAGGCATTGTCCAGAGCGTGCGAGAACGTGTACGACGCCTGGTATTGCAGTCCGTGGGAATAACGCTTCTCCAGCCGAACCTGGAGCGAGTTGTAGTTGGAGTAGGTATTCGAACGGAAGGTGTCGATGATGTTGTCGAGTGCGGGATTGCAGTTGGCGGCATTCGCATAACCGTCGGTCGGATCGTTATTGCATGGACCAGCGGCTCCGGGCCAGAGATTGTTGCTGGCGGGGCGGCGGGGTGCAAGAGGATCCGTGGGATCGGCGGTTGGCACGGCCTGGTTACCGTTGTAGAAAGCGAAGAGCTTCAATCCGCGAGAACCTGCATAAGAAACCTCGAGGACGGTGTCAGCAGGTAATTGGTATTCCAAACCCATGTGCCACTGTTGCGTGTAGGGCGTCACCAGATGCGGATCGAGCGAGTAGAGCTCGGGCGCGATTGGATCGGTCAGACGAATTTGCGGGGAAGCCGTTGGCCAGAACGTTGAGGGGTAAAGTTCCCGAGATTGAACAGTCGAGGCCGGCAGGATTCGCCGATGCGGCGCTGCAGTTGGGGTTGAATGCTTGCGAAGACAAAAATGGGGGATTGAAGCCCGGACTTGGATTTGAAAATGGACCGTTCTCCTGGCCACCATAGAAAATTCCGTAGCCGCTTCTTAAGACGAGCTTGTCTGACAATTGATAAGCCAGACCAACGCGCGGAGCGAAATTATTGCGGTCGGGCTTGATCAGGCCTCGCGTGCCATTGCTCTCAATATTGAGTTCGGTGGCCAGGGTTGGAGTTAATTGCAGATTTTGTCCGCTGGGTGCGATCAACGACTGGGAATTGAAATCGAATGTGGATTGATGATCGTTCGCTTCTTTGATAGTGGAGAAAAATTCGTAGCGCAGGCCCAGATTCAGGGTGAGCCGTGGAGTTACCTTGAAATCGTCAAGACCATAGACGGCGTAAATCTGACGGCGATAGTCGATATTAGGGTTAACACTGGTGATGCTTCCGCCGTCGGGAATACCGAGAAGAAATGTGGCGATCGATTCTCCACTGTTTTGGCCGGGGCCGGCGGGATTGTCAGTGAAATCGCTGCCGAAGCTCATCGAGCCGCGCGCAGCGGCTGGTTCGAGAATGGTGAATTGTTCGAACCGCAGTTCGCTGCCAAATTTCAGGGCGTGGCGTCCCCGAGTCCAGCTGACGTTGTCGGTGAAAACGTAACTGTGCTGTTTTTCAATGGCAGGCAGGTATCCGGAGCTGCCAATCGCCGCCGTGCCGTCCGCGAAGCCGATTGAGGGAAGGCCACCGATGTCTGGCCCGAAGGGAACGCCTGGAAACGGAACTGGCAAGTCCGCCGAGACGTTGCTGTTGTAATTCAGATTGAAGCGATGCGAATTGAGGTAATTGAAGCCGAAGCGAAATTCGTTGATCAGGTTCGGACGAAAAGTGTGGATTTCGCTGATGGCTAAACCTTGCGCCGTGTTGTTGCTGTATCCATCCTGGAAGGCGCCGCCATCGAGCACGTTGTTGAAGGGCGAGGGCAAGAAATTACTGTCGTTGCCGTAGCTGTAGCGGCCGAAAAGATTATCCTTTTCGCTGATGGTGCGGTCCACGCGGATGTCGAACTTGTTTTCGTTTTCGCTGCGCTCGGGGTCGGATAGAAAGTTGCCGGCGGCCAGCAGCGTGCTGATATTGACGTTGGGCGCGGGGAACAGGCTGGCCAGTTCTCCGCCGAGCGGATCGATGGTGCCGTTAATTCCGTTAAATTTATTGGCGGGCAGTCCGCCGATATAACCACCGATGGGGACGCCGCAAAATCCGTTGGGATTGCCGGGATAATTATTCTGCGCGAGGCGTGAATTGAAAATCTCTCCCTGGTAAGTCGGCTGGCCATTGCAGTCAAGCGCGATCTGGTTGGTTGGATTTCCGCTCGAATCGACGGCCATGTCGGGAGTACTGGTTAAGGAAACCGGAGAAATCTCCACCGACTTCGGCGGGAGTGGGTACGGTCGACAACTGCGGCAGCGCCTGCCGAATGCGCAGGCCTTCGTAGTCGCCGAAAATAAACATCTTGTTCTTGATGATCGGACCGCCCAGGGTGAATCCGAACTGGTTCTGCTTGTACGGCTGCTGGCCGAAGATATCGAAAGCGTTGGTGGCGTCGACCTTGTCGTTACGCAGAAACTCCCAAACATCGCCGTGGATCTGATTGGTGCCCGACTTGATGACGGCATTCATGATGGCGCCATTGCCGCGGCCGAATTCAGCGCTGTATGCGTTGGTCTCTACCTTGAACTCGGCGATGGCATCGACCGAGGGTTGCACCACATAAGCAGCGCCGTTCAGAACGTCGCCCAGATTGGCGTTATTGTCGATGCCGTCGAGCAAAAAGTTGTTCTGCAAAGAGCGGGCTCCGTTGGAGCTGAAGCCGTACGTTGTTTCGACGCGCGATCCGGGTTCGGCGGCAGCAATGCCGGTGCCGAGAAGAGCGAGCTGAGCGTAGTTGCGTCCGTTTAAAGGCAGCGCGTTGATGGTGTGGCTGTCGACAACCTGGCCGAGTTCCGAGGTTTCGGTCTCGAGTTGCGGACGCTGGCCGGATACGGTGACCACTTCCGTTGCCATGCCTGGCTCGAGCTTGAGGTCGACGCTGACGCGATCCTGAATGTTGACTTCTACGGGGCCGGCAACGGCCTTCTTGAATCCCTGCTTCTCGACGGTGACGGTGTAATGTCCGATCTTGAGCGGGCTGGCGACGTACTCGCCTTGGGCATTGGTTGAAAGGACCACATTAACGCCGCGTTCCGCGTCCGTCACTGTCACTTTCGCGCCCGTAACTACAGCGCCGCTCGGGTCGCGTACCAGACCCACGATGGCTCCGGCATCTTTTTGCGCCCATAGGGGCGAAGCGAACGCGAGCAACATCAAACAGAATAAGGTTGCGAGATTTTGCAGGCGAGTCAAACGGACCGACATGGGCAGGCTCCTCGAGTCTAAATCGGGCGTCTAAATCCGACTTCTAGATCGGCCGGTCAGGGCCGTCGAAAATTTCGGATAATGCAATTGCGCGCTTTCGGTGTAATATTACGAACTATTACTTTTACTTTCGTTTGCTAGCGTTTGTCAACTGCGATATTTTGATCGGACCGACTCGAAATCCGGGGTCTCGCGGCGTGGCGAAGGATTGAAAAAGCAAGGTCCGGGAGCAAGAATGATGACAGAGAGGTTTTTGATGATCGGCCGGAAACGCGGGATTGCGTCCATTGTTGTAGCGCTTGGCTTCACGCTCTTGCTGGCGGCCTGCTCGAAGCTGGCGGAATCTCCCGTGAAGTTGCCGATTAAGACAGCCGTTAAGCCCGAACCGACGCAGCCTTCGGCGATCAATGTGGATGTAAAAGGCGGCGGCCCGGTAGTCATCACAACGAGCGCGGCTGAGTTTCAGGTGAGGCCTGACGGATACATTCAGGCTTTTCTACTTAAAGACGGCCAGAAGCTTTCGCTCGACGATCCCAAGGCCGGCGCTCCGGCGGACAGCGATTTTGTGCAGGTTGGTGGTGAGGGCAAGGTTAGCGAAGTCCATTTCACTCTCGATTTCCAGGGTGCCGAGGTGCACGAAGCGATCGGCAAAATGGGGGCGGGCAAGCGAATAGAGATTCCGGCGCGTCCGCTGGGGCCCTCAGGGATGGAACTGCAGCGCATTCTTGCGCTCGAAGTCTATGACAAGTTCCCCAACATTTTATTGACTACGGTTGAGTACAAGAACGCCGGATCGAAGGAAGTCGTGATTGAAAAGAGCGTCAATCAACGGCGGCGATTGAACGCGCACCTCAGCGATGCGAAGGCGAAGCCGTGGGAGATGTGGTCATTCCATGGCGCGAGCTACGATTGGGGAAAGGACGACGTAGTCAAGCTGACGCCCACTTTCTCCCAACCGAATGTTATGGGAGGAATGGTCAAAGGCGGCTACGGTGGCGGCATTCCGGTGGTCGCGTTCTGGACGCGCGACGTAGGCGAAGCTGTCGGCCACGTCGAGACGATTCCGATTTCCGCCGCGATCCCGGCTAAGGTCGCAGCCGATGGACGCGTGAATGCCGAAGTGAACTATGCGGCGAACGTCACTCTGAAGCCGGGAGAGACGTATTCCACTCCCCGCAGTTTTTTGTCGGTGTACTCGGGCGATTATTACGAGCCGCTGCGCATCTGGTCGAGCGTGCTGCAAAAAGAAGGATGGGATTTACCGAAGCCGTCGAGTGAAGCCTACAACGTGAGTTGGTGCGGCTGGGGGTATGAAGCCGACGTAACTCCAGCACAGATGCTGGGTACGGTGCCGAAACTGAAAGAGCTGGGGATCAAGTGGATCACGCTCGACGATCGCTGGTTCGATGTTTATGGCGATTGGAATCCGCGTTCCGATACGTTCCCCGGCGACTCCATTAAGAAGATGGCCGACGACTTTCATAAAGAGGGGATGCTGGCGCAAATCTGGTGGCTGCCGCTGGCGGCGAAGATGGGGAAGGCAAATACGAATCGCATAAGTACTCCGTCTCGCAAGTGGTAAAAGACCATCCGGAATGGCTGGTGCTCGACAAGAACGGGAAGCATGCACACATGACGCGCGGATTGGCGGTATTGTGTCCGGCGGTGCCGGAAGTTCGGGCCTACCATAAGCAGCTGACGGAGAAATTTATTCGTGACTGGGGATTCGACGGCAGCAAACTCGACAACATCTACACCGTCCCAGAGTGCTACAACCCGGCGCATCATCACAAGTCGCCGCAGGATTCGGTAAACGCCATGGGGGATATCTATAAGGAAATTTTCCAGACGACACGGGCTATCAAGCCGCAAAGCGTGACGCAGAGTTGCCCGTGCGGGACTCCGCCGTCGCTGGCGTGGCTGCCGTTTATGGATCAAGCCGTAACGGCCGATCCCGTCGGCGCAGTACAAGTGCGGCGGCGAATCAAGATGTACAAAGCTTTGCTTGGCCCCGAGTCGGCGGTCTACGGCGATCACGTGGAACTTTCAGAGATGACGAGGATCGGCAACGACTGGCGAGAACACGGCGAAGATTTCGCATCCACGATTGGAGCGGGCGGGGTGGTGGGAACTAAGTTCGTGTGGCCTGATCCCGGCCCGAAATTCAAGGAAGTAAATCTGACCTCCGCCAAAGAAGAACGCTGGAAGAAGTGGATCGGGTTATACAACGAAAAGATGCTGTCGAAGGGCGAGTTCCGCGATCTCTATGTCACCGGCTACGACAATCCCGAGGGATACGCCATCGCGAAAGACGGCAAAATGTACTACGGCTTCTTTCGTCCCTGCCGGTGCGCAGTGGAAAGGCGATCTCGAACTGCGTGGACTGAAGCCGGGCAAATATCAGGTGAGCGACTACAGCGAGTCGAAAGATCTCGGCTCGGTCGAAGCGGCAGGCAACGGCACAGCGAAACTGCCCGCCGACTTCAAAGAGCATCTGCTTCTGGAAGTGAGTTCGCAGCCTTAGATTTCCCCCAGAAGATGGCGCGTTCACGGGCAGACAGGTATCCTGATCTGCCCGATTTTCTTGGCTGAAACACGAGGTGGAGGCGCGATTGCGCGGTCTGAGAGCGAAACGAATTCTGATCACCGGTGGCGCCAGCGGCATAGGGGCAGCCACAGCGGCGCGCTTTCTAGACGAGGGGTCGATCGTGTGTGTGCTCGATCGCGACCCCGAAGCACGCAAGAACATCGAGCAGGAACTCCCGAGCCTGACCGGGGTAATCGATGCCGATGTGTCGAACCTGAAGCAAGTGCAGGCAGCTTTCGCCCAAGCGATTCGCTTGATGGGCGGTGTTGACGTACTGATTAATAACGCCGGAATCAGCATCCGGCACAAATTCCTGGACATCACTCCGGAAGAATGGGACAAGGTGATCGCGGTAAATCTCACTGGCGTTTTTTACGTGGCGCAAACCGCGGCGCGGCACATGATGGAAGGCGAGGGTGGAGTGATTCTGCAGACCGCGTCGACGAACGGCATCATGGGATATCCGTTCTATGCGGACTACAACGCCACCAAAGCGGGCGTGATCGAGCTTACAAAATCAATGGCGCTGGAATTAGCGCCGAAGGTGCGAGTCTGCGCGGTGGCTCCCGGGTATGTTTTGACTCCGATGCAGCGCGCCGAATATACGGACGAAATGCTGGAAGAGGTGAACCGGAAAATTCCGTTGCGCCGCCATGCCCAGCCCGAAGAGATCGCGGCGCTATTTGCCTTTCTTGCTTCCGACGACGCACAAAACATGACTGGCCACGTGTATACGTGCGACGGCGGAGAAACTGCCGGAGGCTTGGCGAGCCGGTAGGCGTGCGGTCCGCCTAAACAGAGCCAATGAGGCAAATGATTTAAAGGGAACCGATAACTATCGGATTGCGTATTCGTCTAACAGAACACAAACCTTGTGCTGAAAGTCTGCCTGGGCAATATATTTTCTCCGGAGTTTTAATGCGATCACTTATTTGTCTTTTAGCATTCTCCATGCTCGCCATGGGAACATTGACCCCATCTGCCACTGCTGCCAATTCGCCGGCTGATCTCGAAACCCGCCGCAAAGCGCTGGCCGACCTGCTGCACGAGCGCTGGGAATATTCGCTGCGCACCAGCCCGATTTACGCCTCGATCCTGGGCGACAAACGTTACAACGATCAAATCGATGACTTCTCACAAAAAGCGATCGACGACGACCTCGAACAGACGCGAGTCTTCCTCGGGCGATTCGAAGCCATCGACACTACCGGCTTTCCCGATCAGGAAGTGCTGAACAAACAGCTCATGGTTCGGGATCTACAGATGAGCCTCGAAGGCGCGCGCTTCAAGCCCTGGGAGATGCCGGTGAACCAAGCGAGCGGCATTCATATCGACGCGCCGCAACTGGTGAGCATTCTTTCGTTCGAGACGGTGAAGGACTACGAGGACTACATCACCAGGTTGAAATTGCTTCCGCGCCTGTTCGACCAAACCACGGAGCAGATGCGCAAGGGCATGGCTGCGGGCAGAATGCCACCGAAGATTCTTTTGGAGAAGGTAGTGACGCAGTCGAACGGCATCGCAACGACTCCGGCGGATAAGAGTCCCTTCGCTCACCCGTTCGAAAAATTTCCCGACGCGATCTCAGAAGCTGATCGCAAGCGTCTGCGCGAAGCCGGCCTGGCTGCGATTCAAGATTCCTTGCTCCCCGCGTATGTAAAGTTCACGGCTTTCGTAAAGGACGAGTACGCTCCCAAAGGCCGGCCCGAGCCGGGAGCCTGGTCTCTTCCTGACGGCGATGCCTGGTATGCATTTCGGGTGAAAGAAAGCACGACCACGAACCTGTCACCGGAAGAAATCCATCAACTTGGGTTGCAGCAGGTAAAGGAGATTGAAGCCCGCATGCAGGCAGTGCAGAGCCAGCTCGGGTTCAAAGATATGGCCAGTTTCAAGGCCGCGGTCGACGTGGATCCGAAGCTGCATGTACATTCGCGGGAGCAGATTCTCGACTTGTACCGCAAATACGTGGATCAGATGTACACCAAACTTCCGGAAATGTTTGGCCAGCTTCCGAAGGCAAAAGTTGAAGTGAAGCCGGTGGAGGAGTTCCGCGAAAAAGAAGCATCGGATGCTGCCTATGAGGACGGCACTCCCGATGGTTCGCGCCCCGGGCACATTATGGTGAACACCGGCGACTTCGCTAAGCGCACTGTCCTCGATATCGAGACGACTGCCTATCACGAAGGCGTCCCTGGACATCACATGCAAATCTCGATTGCGCAGGAGTTGCCGACGTTGCCGCCGTTCCGACAGCACGAAGAGTACACGGCTTATGTCGAAGGCTGGGCGCTGTACTCGGAAAGGTTAGGCAAAGAGGCCGGATTCTTTCAGGATCCCTATAGCTATTACGGTCACCTGATGGACGACATGCTGCGAGCCATTCGGCTGGTCGTCGACACTGGCTTTCACTACAAGCATTGGACGCGCCAGCAGGTTGTGGATTATTTCCACGCGCATTCGCCGATCGACGAAGTTTCGGTGCAGAGCGAAACCGATCGCTACATGGCGTGGCCGGCGCAGGCTCTGGGCTACAAAATCGGACAGCTGGAAATTCTAAAGCTACGGCAGTATGCCAAAGACCAACTGGGCGAGAAGTTCGACATACGGTCCTTTCATGACGAAGTGCTATCGGGGGGCGCTCTTCCGATGGATGTGTTAAGTACGCGCATTCACACCTGGGTCGCGCAGCAGAAGACGCAAGCGGCCCTTGCACCTGCGCGTGCGGCGCAAGAATCGAAGAGTCAAAACAAATAACCAGCCGCGTTGCGGAGTATCATTTCCGGTTATGACGATGCCAACACCTGAACAAGAAAGCTCGCGTATAGCCGGCGTGTACTCCGCGATGAGCGACGAAGAACTGGGGCAGATTGCCGCCAGCGGCGATGAGTTGAGCGCTGCGGCGCTGGCAGCGCTGCAAGCCGAAGCCGGGAAACGGGGTCTTCAGATCGAGATTGCCCCGCCGCACGGAGAAGATGTTTTCGAGTTCAACGAAGCCGTAACTTTGCGGCAGTTCCGCGATCTTCCGGAAGCGCTGCTGGCGAAAGGCAGCCTGGAATCCGCTGGCATCGAGGCGTATCTGGTCGACGACAACATGATCCGCATGGATTGGTTCATCTCCAACCTTCTCGGCGGAATCAAATTAAAAGTTCGTCCTGAAGATGCGGAAGAGGCTAACGAAATTCTGAACCAGCCGCCCCCCGAGGTGCTGGAGGTCGATGACGTCGGGGATTTCGAGCAGCCGAAATGTCCCAAGTGCCAGTCGGTCGATATCAAGCTCGACATCAACGACAAAGAACTCGATAAACCGGTCGCGTATATGACCGCGTATGCCGGCGTCCCTGTGCCCTTCTACAAGAAAGGCTGGACGTGCCGGGCCTGCAACAACAAATGGGAAGACTCCGGGGACTAACCGGTAGAGACGGGGCTCGCCGCTAAGCCCCCAAGTTATAATCAGCGGCAATGCGACAATTCTTCCGCATGCTGCTTCTGGCGCTCGTCTTAATGACGGTTGCGCTGATCTCGGCACTGACCGCCATGCAGCTTGCCATCCACGGACGAGAAGTAGGCATTCCGAACCTGGTCGGCATGAGTCCCTCGGAGGCGGAGCGCACGGGGGCGGCTTCGGGACTGCAGGTCGTAGTCGAGCGACAGTTTTACAGTCCAAACATCGCCGAAGGCCGGGTGATGACCCAAATGCCGCCGCCCGGAACGAAAGTGCGACGAGGCTGGTTGGTGCGCGTGGCGCAGAGCCTGGGGCCGTTGCGCGTGGCCATTCCCGATGTGACCGGAGGCAGCGAGCGGGTAGCGGAACTGAACATTCGCCGGCGCGGTCTCACGATCGGTTCAGTCGCGCACATTAATTCGGCAGAAGCAACAGAAGATCGAGTGATCTCGCAGAGTCCGCCAGCAAATGCGAGCGGGGTATCAGCGCCGAAAATCAATCTTTTAATCAGCGACGGTGCGGAGGCGCCAACGTACGTAATGCCGAATCTCACGGGACAGCCCCTGGGCAGCGCCATGCTGGCGTTGCAAGACGCCGGCATCAAGGTGGGCAAGGTGAGTGCATTGCCGCAGATGCAGCCACCAGGTGAATCACAGGATGCGCCGGTCGCGCCGTCTCCGCTTTCTGAGCCAAGCGCGGCTAGCATGGTCGTGAGCCAAACGCCGCCTCCAGGGCAGAAAATCGTAGCCGGGAGCGCGGTGAACTTCGAAGTCCGCTAGGTTCTGGGTTTGTTGCCGATCGTTTGTTGCCGATCGTTTGTTGCCGATCTAGGAGCCGGAGGGTAACCCGCTGATGTGGGCGACGGTCAGGCGAAGATATTTGTAGGGGTTGACTGGGACATCGTTGATGCGGACTTCGTAGTGGAGGTGCGGGCCGGTGGAGCGTCCGCTGAGGCCGACGTAGCCGATGGTGTCGCCGCGGTGGATGTATTGTCCGGCGGCTACGGCGAAGCTGGAAAGATGGCCGTAGCGCGTGGCGATTCCGTGGCCGTGATCGACCATGATGGCTCGTCCGTAGCCACCAAGGAAGTCGGCGAAGGTGACGGTGCCGTCTGCGGGCGCGATTACGGGCGAACCTACAGTGGCGGAGATGTCGACTCCGGAGTGGAAGGCGCCTTCTCCGTTGAACGGATCGATGCGCTCGCCGAATGAGCCAGTGACCTGGCCTTCAACCGGCCAGAGATTCGGGGCGGAGTTGGCGCGGATCCAGTCGGCGGTGGTGGAGTGGGTTGTGAGGCCGAGTGAGATGCCGACGCTGGCTGCTCCAGTCAGTGCTGTGTGCTTGAGCGCGTAGAGCTGGTCGAGGGAAGAATTCACCTGCGCTTCCTGAATCTGTTCGGTGGAAGCGACGACCATCGCGGGATCGGATTTGAGTCCGTAGAGAGCGGAAACTTCGCTGGCCAGGGAACCTAGCGACGCTACCTGAATGTCACGTTCTTTGGCGACTTGTTCGAGGCGCGAGTAGCGATCTTTGAGTTGGTCCTGTTCGGTGCGGAGCTGGTTGTAGTGAGCCACCTTTTGCAGCATCCGGGTATAGGAGCTGGCGATGCCGGTGAGACACAGGCCACCGATCACGACACCCGCCAGCAGCACGTACAGGTACTGAACGGGAATGGTAATTTTGCGAAGCTGTCCAGCTTCGTCGCGAGCTACGAAAAAAATGTAGAAACGTTTACGCAATATCCAACTTCCGGCAAATAGATTTTGCTTCGGAATCCTGCCGGAGCGAGTACTGTCATGCTCGGGCTCGGAATCCTGATTCCACCAGCCGCATCGGGTGCGAATGGCACTCCCAGAACTAAGGGTCTACACAACGGAACCAGGTCGGGCCGAAAATCCAGACTCGCTGCAACTGATTCACGTTGCAGTACTTGGTTCGGCCAGAGTATCTGTGAACGGCGAGTTAAAAGGTAACAAACCTGATTCTCCGTGTCAACCGGCTACGCCCTTTTGGGTGGTTACCAAGGCAGGGTAATTCGTGTGGCCGAACGGCCAGATTACGGCTGGAGAGAGCATGATTGGGGAATCAGCCCGTCGAATCGTCGGGACATGGAATCGCAAGATGATCGAGGCTCAGGCTCATCGGGGCTTCGCGTCACGGGAAAACGTATAGTGTTCGGCATGGCGATTCGGGAGAAGAGGTTGATCGAAGGGATCCGGCGGTCGGTGATGCGGGACCGGTCGGCGATTCGGAATCGGTCTTTGTCTCGGAGATCGGTGGTCACTGGAATTGGGGACGATTGCGCGGTGTTGCGCGTTCCTCCGGGACACGAACTGTTGGTAACTACGGACTTTTCGATCGAGGGGGTGCATTTTCGGAGGGACTGGCATCGTCCCGAGTTGGTGGGATGGCGATGCCTGACGCGCGGACTCAGCGATATCGCGGCCATGGGCGGTGAGCCGGTGGCGGCGTTTTTGTCGCTGGCGGTTGCGGGCGATGTTCCGCAGAAATGGGTGAACGGGTTCTTGCGGGGACTGCTCAAGCTGGCTGATGAATTCGGCATTCCGCTGGCGGGTGGCGACACGGCGCGATCGACGGGTGGAATTCGAGGCGGACATTGTTGTCGTGGGGTCGGTGCCCAAGGGTAAGGCGGTTCTGCGCTCGGGCGCGAAGCCGGGCCAGCAGATTTACGTAACGGGAGAGTTAGGTGGATCGGCTGCGGCGCTGGCGCGGCTGAGCGGATCTCGGCCGGTGGGGGAATATTCACGCTACCTGAAGCCGCGGGCGCGGGTTGCGGTGGGGCAGTGGCTTCGGCAGCGGGGGGTGGCTTCGGCGATGATCGATGTGAGTGACGGCCTCTCGACTGATCTTGAACACATCTGTGCGGAAAGCGGCGTGGGCGCGGAGATTGAGGCGTCGACGATTCCGCGGGCTGGAGGCGAGGTCGCGCTCGATCTGGCGCTGCATGGCGGCGACGACTATGAGTTGATGTTTACTTCCACGGCGGAGATTCCCGCGAAGGTCGCGGGCGTCAAGGTAACTCGGATTGGGCGAGTTGTGCGAAGTTCGGGAATGCGACTGATTGGGGCGAATGGGAAGCGTACAGTGCTCAGGGCCGCAGGATGGGAACACTTCGGGCGCGATTCGCAGGTCCAAGCGCCGGACGGAAATCGCAAGCGGCTTCGCTAGTTCCAAGCGGCGTCGGATTGGCCTCACAGATGGCCAGGTGGTGACTTTCGTTACCTGCCGGGGGTGACCGGGGAGGATTAAAGTAGGCGCATGAGAAAAGCATTTTTACTCCTGGCGTTCGGTTTCATGATGTTGGCTCCCGTGTTTGGACAGGGATCGTCTCCGGCTCACAAGGTCGACAACGATTTCGTGCAGCAACAGTTTGGCAAAGAGTTCACGCTGCTTCCGGAAATCGGCGCGGCGTATGGCGACCTTGATGGCGACGGGGTGGAAGACGTGGTGATTGCCGCGCGCTGCAAGAACCCGCTGCTCGATCAAGGGGAACATGATTACAAGGTGATCGACCCTTACTACAGTTATTTCGGCTATGGCAATCCGAAGCTGACGACCACATTTAGTGAAGGCGACCCGATGCGTCGTGGCCTGGTGGTGTTGATTATTCATGGCACGGGAACGGCTGGGTGGAGATCGGCGACTCCAAAGGCGAAATACGTCGTGGTGAATTTGCCTTACCGGAATATTTCGATCCGAAAGATGACGGTGGGAAAGAAGTCGATCGAGGCGGTCTTTGTGGAAGAGTCGGGCGATATGGGCGAGAGCTCGGCGATCTTTTTCGATGGAAAGAAGTTCCGCTACGTGCCGATGGGCGGAGATATGCAGTAGCTTTGCGCTGGTGTCGTTGGGCCGGTGTAGTAACCTTCCTTTGTTGTTTGTCATTTGTCGGTGGCCCGACGCGATTGCCTCACAATTTAAAATACCGAACTCTTGGGGACCGACTGGCAGTGTGCCGGCTTGCTTCTGGCGCTCGCTTGCCCGAGTGGGCAGTGCAGGGCGTATTTTTCTGTGTGGTGCGCGCGGTGGATGAACTTTCGGTTGTGTGTCCCGAAGATCTTGTGCCTAACGGCCTGTCGGCTGAGCGTGGTTGGATGGCGCTGAAGCTCGAGGGGCCATTTCCGTTTTCGATGAGTGGAGTGCTGGCGTCCTTTTTGCAACCGCTGGCGGAGGCGCAGATTCCTATTTTCGCGATTTCGACGTTTGATACGGACTATGTGCTGATCAAGCGCGAGAGTTTGGGACGGGCGGCAGCGGCGCTGAGCGCGGCGGGACACGAACGGGTTGGCGACGATATTTGAGGACTCGAATGGCTTCGTTGTTTGCCGTTCGACCTTGGTTTTGCGCCGAATACTGCAGCTGGGGGCACATTTCTGGGCTTAATGTGGTGAAATAGAAGCAGGATCATTTGATGACATCGCAGTCGATAACTATGCGCCGGCGGGTTAAGGCGGCGAAACGGAACGCTCGGGGGTTTTGGCGAATCCTGAAGGCGGTGGCGTCGACCGACCATCCTTTGCTGGCACATCTGATTCCGATCCGGCGCTGCAATCTGTCTTGCACTTACTGCAATGAGTTCGATGATTTTTCGAAGCCGGTGCCCGTGGAACAGATGTTGTTGCGCGTGGATCAGTTGGGCAATCTCGGCACGTCGGTGATTACGATCAGCGGTGGCGAGCCGTTGCTGCATCCGCAACTCGACGACATTATTCAGCACATGCGGAAACGCGGAATTGTTTCCGGGATGATCACGAATGGATATCTGCTGACGGCAGATCGCATTCAGAAATTGAATCGAGCGGGATTGGAGTGGCTGCAGATCTCGATCGACAACGTGAATCCCGATGAAGTTTCGAAGAAAAGCTTGAAGGTGCTGGATAAAAAGCTTCAACTCCTGGCGGAGCATGCGGACTTTCATGTGAATATTAATTCGGTCGTGGGCGGCGGAGTGAGTCATCCGCAGGATGCGCTCACAGTCGGTAAGCGGGCGCTGGAGCTGGGCTTCAGCTCGACCATCGGAATTATTCACGATGGTTCAGGACAGGTGCAGCCGCTGACCGACGAAGAGCAACGTATTTACGACGAGATGAAGAATTTGGACAAACGCAGCTTCACGCGCGTGAACGCATTCCAGGACAACATTGCGCTGGGACGCCCAAATGAATGGCGATGCCGGGCCGGGGCTCGCTACCTCTATATCTGCGAGGATGGGCTGGTGCATTACTGCTCGCAGCAGCGCGGGTATCCGGGGATTCCGTTGGAGAAGTATACGGTCGCCGATATACGGCGGGAATTCCAGACGGAGAAATCGTGCGCTCCGCATTGCACGGTTTCGTGCGTGCATCAGGTCTCGGTAGTTGACGCTTGGCGAGCGCCGCAAAGGCCGGCGGCGGCTTCGGCGGGATTGGTGCAGATCGAGTAGGTTCAGCTTTCAGCCATCAGCCATCAGGTAAACCTTACTCGCGGACTGATCTCGATTTGTTTGCGATCGCATCATCACCCTCGGTAACAAAATCACGGTTCTCGCGCGATTTGCGGCACGACGCAGCTGCGCCCTTCCCGTTCATTTAAACAACACACATTTGGTTTTTGACTGACGGCTGATGGCTGACGGCTGTTCTTAGAACGTTGTGGCTACTGAGAAGCGGAAGGTTTTTCTTGGCTCTAGGAGTGTGTATCTTGAGCCGAGAGTCGAGAGGGTGGTGGCGTACGTATAGGCTCCGGCGCCGTTCGCGGGGAACATTCCTGGAGTGATCGGAACATTCGGCGTGGCGCTGCCGTCCAGGCGCAGGGCGTTGTAGGCGTAGTAAATGCGGAACGGCGCATTGACGACGGGAAGCATGGTCTGCAGTTCGATGCCAGTGGACATGCGCGGAACCCAATTGGTTCCTGGAACTGGGGTGAGATTGGGCGACAAGGCCGAAGACGGAAGCCTGGCGCCGCCGGTGCAGGAGTAAGCGGAGTTCAGCTCGGGACATCCGAACAAAGTGTTGGACAAAGTCGCGAACTGAATCGGATTAATCTGCAATTGCGAATTCCGCAAGATCGGATCGGTACCGACGTCGACAAAGGGAGCGATGGCGACGGGTCCGGCGATGGTAATGCGGTATTCAAGGTTGCCGTGCAGACTGAGGTCGCCGCCGGGGGTGGTCAATTGCGAGTAGGGAACGGGGATCAACCAGCAGTTGCTCACGCACGACCCGTTAGAACCTGTTTGCACGGGGAATCGAGGATTGGCGGGCACGAATGATCCATCAGGATTCCGTAATGCCACGCTCTGCGCGCTGGGCAAGTAGGCGATGGGAGAAACCGTCCGAATGTCGAAGCCGCGCAAGTCGTTTTCGCCACCAAGGTAAGCGCGTTCAAACGGGGGGGCCACAATGCCGCCATAGCCGGTGATGAACGAAGCTTGCACGTTGTAGCCGAGGGCGTTGCGGCGCTTTTGCATGGGGAAAAACTGCTTGAACTGCACGACGGGACGGATGGTGTGAACTGTGCCGCCGAGGCCGGAGAACTCGCCTCCGATGAACAGACTCTTGCCGTGATGGGGCGCGTACGATGCGTCGAGAGTGTTCATGGTGAAGCTCGGAGTGATCTTGCTGGTGATGATGCCGTTGAGCGCGTTGGGGCCGGTAATGCCGCGGAAGTTCAGGTTTTCGAAGAGCAGCTTGGAAGCGTTGCTGACGGCGACGAGTGACGAACGGTCGAAGGAATAGCTGATCCCGAAGCGCTTGAAAGAGTGGCGCAGCGGATAGCTCAGGCTCAAGCTGGTTCCGGTGCTCGACTGCGAATAGTTCTGCAGGTTCTGGAGATAAGCGGAGGGCAGGTTGAGATTCTGTCCGGTGGCGATGGCGTACTGGCGCGCCTGATCGTAGTTCGTCTTGCGGGTATAAACGTTGAATCCGGCCTGGATGGGGCGATCGAATAAGTAAGGCTCGGTGAATCCGAAGATGAGGTCGCGCTGACGGCTGCCGAGGCTGGCCTGCACGGAGAGCGTTTCGCCCAATCCGAGGAAGTTGTTGGTGGCGTAGTTCAAGCCGACGAATGCTCCGGCTAAGCCGCTGACTCCGCCTTGCAACCCGATGCTGTTTTTGCCCTTTTCATGCACTTTGAGGGTGAGATCAACCGTGCCGGCTTTTTCGTCGAGATGGCGTTCGGTGGTATTGGGATCGTCGGGCTTGAGCTGGTCGAAATAGCCGAGCTGATTCAGGCGCAGCAAACTCAATTCCCAGTAACGCGAGTTGTAGATCTGGCCTTCTTCGAGTGCGATTTCGCGGCGGATGACTTTGTCGCGCGTGGTGGTGTTGCCGGTGAATTCGATGCGGCGCACGTAGAACTGCTTACCTTCGTCAACGTCGACGATGAGATTCACGATCTTCTTTTCGTCGTCGAATTTGGTGTCGGGGACGGAGGTGAAGTTAATGTAGCCGGCTTCACCATAGGCTTTGCGCAGGTTCTCCAAACCTTTGGCGACTTTTTCGCGGCTGAAAATTTCGCCGTCTTTCATGGGAAACAGACTGCGCAGAGCGGCCGGATTTGGAATCGCTTTATTGTTCTTGAAGGTGATGGTGCCCAGACGATAGCGATCGCCTTCTTCGATGGGCATGGTGATGTCGACGGATTTTCCAAGGCCGGGTTGGACCCACGGAATGTGAAAGCCGGTGCGTCCGGTGTCGTGGATTTCTGTTTTCGGGTCGTCGACGAGCACTTTGAAGTAGCCGCGGTTCTGGTACTCGGCGCGGACGCGTTCCGTATCTTCTTCGAGTTTGGTGGCGTCGTAAGTCTTGGAAAAGATGTCTTCCAGGAAAATCGAGTGCGGAATGCCGATGGGCTTGAGATTCTTCATGGCCGCACGCAGAACACGATCCGGGACATGCTTGTTGCCTCGGAATCGGATGCGTCCTACCTTGACCTTCGGACCTTCCTTCACAGCGAAGGTCACGCCGACGGCGTTGGGCGGGATGGGGCGGATTTCGGTGCGGATGGTGGCGAACTGACGTCCGTGTTCGGAGAGCAGTTCTTTCAGCACGACCTCGGCCTTCTTGATTTTGGTGGGATCGTACTGATTCTCAACGGCGAGTCCGACTTTGCGATCTTTAAAGCGGTCGAGCACGTCGCTGGTGGAGACGGCATTCAGGCCGGTGTAGTTGATCTCGCGAATGGTGGGGCGCTCTTTTACGTAGATGTGGAGGATCCAGCCTTTGGGACTCTGTTCGCGTTCGAAACGGATGTCCTCGAAGTAGCCGGTGTTCCAGAGAGCGTTGAAGTCGCGCTCGATAGCAGCCTGATCGTAGACGTCGCCGACCTTGGTGAAGATGCGAGCTTTAATGGTATCGGCGGGGATGCGGCGGTTGCCGTGAGGCACGATTCCGACGACGAGATCCTGCTGGGCGAGGAGAGGGGCGGTCAGGAGCAAAAGGACGACGAAACCAAGGAGATAGCTCCAGACGGAATTGCGGCTCCAAACTCTTTTGATGGAAGAAGATGGGGACCATGAACGGTCCCGCTGGGGGCCCATATCGTGGCTGGCGCGCAGAGCCCGCACAGGGATCGGATGATGACGGCGATGAATCGCAACTACCTCGAAAAACTAGAGTTAGGAAAACGGTAATTATACGGTAGAGAGTCAGAACCGTCCAAGACGCCGACGGATTTCTCACCCGTTTCGCTCAGAGAGTCACGCCCGAAAAAGTTCTACCTCAACACAGACGGAATAGAACGTCGCCGCGTTGCCCATGTCGGTAAGTTTTTCTGAGGTGAGTACGTTGATGTTGTGGCCGCCGGGACTGAATCGAGCCCAATCGAGACGCGCGGCGACGACTCCGGGCTGAACGGCCCCATCGACGCGAGCCTTGAGGACGATTTCTCCGCGGGAGTTGAAAGCGCGAATCCGATCGCCGTCGCGGACGCCGCGAGCTTGTGCATCGGCGGGATGCATCTCAAGATCGCCCAGTCCGGGCTCCATTTGGCGGACGGAGGGTTGATTGGCGAAGGTCGAGTTCATGTGATTGTCGGGCTTGCGGGCCAGAAGCTCGAGTGGGAAGCCGGATTTTGAGCCGGCTCCATGGCGCGATTCGTCGGGCGGAGTGAAAGATAGGACGGGATCGAGGCCGCTTTGCTTCAGCGTTTCGCTATAGAACTCGGCTTTGCCGCTGCGAGTGGGGAAGTTGCCTTCGGCATAGGGTAGGAACGGTGCGATCTCGTCGGTCTTCGCTGGGGTTGTGGTGGCTTCGAAATTCAGGCGGATGTGAGGCTCCGTTTCTAGTCGGTGGCGAGTGATGCCCTTTAACCAAGGATTTGGGGAATCGAGGGCACGGTCGATCATGGAATCGACGGACTCGCGGAAACAGTCGTCCTGAAAACCCATGCGGTCCGCGAGTGCGCGAAATAGATCGACGTTGCTTCGGCATTCGCCGACGGGCTCGATTGCCTGGTGGGACACCTGAAGGTAGTAGTGACCGTAGGCGGCTTGCAGGTCTTTGTGCTCGAAGAAAGTTGTGGCGGGCAGAACGATGTCAGCGTAATCGGTTGTGTCGGTGAAGAACTGTTCGTGAACAACAGTGAAAAGATCGGGGCGCTTTAATCCGCGAATGACTTCGTTGTGGTTGGGGCAGACGGCGGCTGGATTCGAGCTGTAAACGAACAAGGCTTGAATGGGCGGCGCGGTCAGCGAATTCAAGGCTCTGCCGAGTTGCACGAGGTTGACGATTCGGGCGGGGCGTCCGAGGGATTTCTGCATCAACTCGGGCATCTTGAGCGCGTCTTTATTCAGCGCGAACGCTCCACTGGTGGAGAGTTGCAGGCCGCCGCCCACTTCTTTCCACGATCCGATTAAACAAGGGAGCATGGTTACTGCGCGCATTGCCATGCCTCCGCCGTCGGAGCGCTGGATGCCGTAGTTCACGCGAATGACGGACGGGCGCTGCGTGGCGTATTCGCGAGCGAGTTTGCGAATGTCATCGGCTGCGATGCCGGTGAAGTGGGCGACTTTTTCCGGCGGATACTCTTGCGCTTTTGTTTTCAGATCTTCAAAGCCGACGGTGTAGCGGGAGACGTAGTCGGCGTCGAAAAGATTTTCGCGGATGATGACGTTCATCAGACCGAGCGCCAGTGCGGCGTCGGTGCCAGGATTGATGGGGAGATACCAGTCGGCCAGTTTCGCGGTGCGGGTGCGGTAGGGATCGATGACCACTAGCTTTGCTCCCCGGCGTCGAGCTTGTTCGATGAAAGGCCAGAGATGAACGTTAGTACTCAGAATGTTCGAAGCCCAGACGATGATGTAGCGCGACTGAGCAAACTGCTCGGGTTCGGTGCCGTACTGGCCGCCGATCACCGACTTCATTCCGGCTTCACCGGCATCGGAGCAGATGGTGCGCTCCAGTTGAGATGCGCCGAGGCGATGGAAGAAGCGGCGATCCATGGAAGCGCCGTTGAGCGCACCGAGCGTGCCGCCATAGGAGCAGGGGAGGATGGCCTCGGATCCGTGCTCGTCGATGATCTGGCGGAAACGCTGCGCGATTTGGTCGAGTGCTTCGTCCCAAGAAATTCGTTTGAAGGCTGGATGGCCTGGGACGCCCGTTGCCGCGACGCCGGCGGATGGTCCTTTCGGCGTCACTCTGCGCATGGGAAAGAGGACGCGATCGGGTGAATACACGCGGTCGAGATATTTGGCTACTTTGGCGCAGAGGAATCCGCGGGTAACGGGATGACTGGGATCACCCTGAATTTTCGTGGCACGCTGGTCGTCGACAGTGATGAGAACGCCGCAGGCATCCGGGCAATCGTGCGGACAGGCGGCGTGGACGACGCGCTTCATCCTTCGATTATAGGAGGAATGTCGGGGCGCTGTTTGCTGCGCGGTACCGCCTACCATTTTGGGTTTCTGAACTTTCAGCCTGGGCCACTTTGTCCCGAAACGGCACTCGGTAAGGGCAGCTCTTTGTTTTTAATTGGTTAGGGCTTGCTTGGCTGTCGAAATCCGCGTCCGTGCGACAATTTGTCCCCTGCCACCTTGACCTCGACTGATCTCAAGCCGTTGTAAACAATATCTTTATTGTTCCGCCGGTTGGTGCCTTGATTGCCATGAGAAGGGAGGCGCGGAAGGTGTGGGCTGGAGTGTCAGAGGCAAGTCTTATGGGAACCGTTAAGACATCGCGGACGGTGGGCAAAGCCAAAGGGCGTCCTTTTGGTTCTCTGTTGCTGAGTGCTGCCCGGGGGCGCGCGGTTGCCTTGGCGTTACTGACATTTTCGGTGGCGCCTTCTTATGCAGCCGGCCCTTATTCAGCGGCACAGTCGATGTTGGCCGAGCATGCGACGGTGAGTGGTTCTTCGGTTCAATCGATATCGAAATTCGCTGCCGATTTGAATCGCCATGTTGGGTCGGACGGCATGGTGACGGTGATCGTGCAACATCGCCAGATGCCGTCGAGTTCGCATTTAAGGGGCATGGAATCGCGTGGCGCGAATATTAATGGGCTGTTCCATTCGATTCGTGCGGTCACGATGCGCGTGCCCGTCAGTATGCTGAGCGAAATGGAGCAGGATCCCAATGTTCTTTATGTCACTGCGGATCGTGAGGTCACGACGACGAGCAACCCGACGACGGAACCGTTTGCGAGCGCAGTAGAGGCGGGTATTGCGGCTTCGCGCTACGGGTTCGACGGAACCGGCATCGGTGTTGCGGTGATTGACAGTGGAATCACGGATCATCCTGATCTTCATAACGCCAGTGGCACGGGCGCGAGTCGCGTGGTTTATAGCCAGAGCTGGGTTCCCGGCAACTCCTACGGAGGAGACGGCTACGGTCACGGAACGCACGTCGCGGGATTGATCGGTGGTTCGGGAGCGAGCTCGGGTACAGGCAACGGTTATCCGGGGGTTTATGCCGGCATCGCTCCGAATGTAAATCTTATTAATCTGCGCGTGCTGGATCACACCGGCTTGGGTACGGACAGCCAGGTGATTGCCGCCATACAGCAGGCGATCAATCTGAAGAGTACCTACAATATTCGCGTCATCAGCATGTCGTTGGGACGTCCGGTGTTTGAGAGCTACACGCTTGATCCGGTAGATCAGGCTGTTGAAGCGGCCTGGAAGGCTGGCATTGTGGTGGTGGTGGCAGCCGGCAACAACGGGCGCTTCGCACCTACAAATGGTTTTGGGACGATCGGTGTTCCGGCTAATGATCCTGCTGTGATCACGGTGGGAGCAACGATGACGGAGCAAACCGCGACGCGAGTGGACGACCAGATCGCCAGCTACAGTTCGAAAGGCCCAACGCCGCTTGATCACATTGTGAAACCTGACCTGGTGGCTCCGGGAAATCGGCAGGTTTCGTTGCGAGTTGCGGGAAGCACGCTGGACACGCTCTATCCGCAATATGAACTTACTGCGAGCGACGGAAGCTCGAAGTATTTTGTATTGAGCGGCACCAGCATGGCGACGCCGATCGTCAGCGGAGCAGTCGCGCTGATGTTGCAGCAGAATCCGTCGTTGACGCCCGATCAGGTGAAGGCGCGGTTGATGAAGACGGCGTGGAAGGGATTTGGGCAATTCACGTCTTCGAGCGATACCTACGGGAATTTGTACAACAACGAAGACGACCTTTTTACATACGGAGCGGGATATCTGGATATCTACGCCGCTCTTGGCGACACGAACGTCGCGACCGGAGTGGCGCTGTCACCGACCGCAGTGTTCAATTCGAACGGTACTGTAACGGTCAAAAACACTACGCCTGATTCAGTGTTTGCCGGCAGCAGCGTGGTTTGGGGCGCGACCTCGGTGGTGTGGGGGACGTCGGTGGTTTGGGGTTCGAACACCATTTCCTCAACTTCAGTGGTCTGGGGCGCGACGTCGGTGGTATGGGGATCGACCTCCGTTGCCGGATGCAGTGTGGTCTGGGGTGCCACGACGAACCTGGAGACTTACGCTGCCGCGCTCAGTATTGGCGATCCGGGAGACAATTAACGAACCGCTGCGACATTCGTGGCGCGGGCATCTGCAATTGCTGTCGCGCTAGCGGTCGAAACCTCTTACCGCGGGCGCAATCTTCCAAGCTTCCAAAATACGAAATTGGAAACCGAGCCGGATCGGGACAGCAGGAAGATGGACACCTTGCGTCTGGCCTAATACGCACGCCTGCACGGAACCTCCGAGTAATCCCGGTAATTTGAACCATGCTATGGTGCGCTTAGGTTTGCGGTATGGTCCATGGGGTTGCTTCGATGCGAATTCTTCTCTTTTCTCTGGTGGTGATTCTTTCTTTCGTTGCCACGGCGCCGGGGCAGAACGGTTGTGGTGGTATGGCTCTTGGCATCGGGGCCAGCCTGAACGGGTTTATTCCTTTTTCGTCAAACAATTTGTGGAACGAGAATATTGCTGCTGCGCCGGTTGATCCTAATTCGGACGCGATCATCAATTTCATCGGCGAAACTACGCCTCTGCACCCGGATTTCGGATCGGGGCTGTACGGCGGCCAGAGCATTGGGATTCCGTACATCGTGGTGAGTGGTGCTCCGTTAGTGAAAGTGAATTTCACAGCGTATGGCGATGAGAGCGATCCGGGGCCGATGCCGATTCCGGCGAATGCTCCGATTGAGGGTTATCCGAAGCCCGGCAATGGTGACCGGCATGTGTTGGTGCTGGATCGCGATAACTGCTGGCTTTATGAACTCTACAATTCTCATCTGCTGAAGAATGGAAATTGGGACGCGGGATCGGCCGCTGTCTGGGATTTATTGAATGGCGAGCAGCGGCCCTATACCTGGACTTCGGCTGATGCCGCTGGACTGCCGATTTTTCCTGGGCTGGCGCGCTATGACGAATTTGCTGCGGGTGCGATTCAACACGCGTTGCGCTTCACGCTACAGAATAGTGAAGCGGCGTTTACTCCTCCGGCTAGCCACTGGGCGGCGAATTCGACGAATCCTTATGCCGCGCCGATGGGGATGAGGTTGCGGCTGAAGTCCAGCTACGATGTTTCCGGATTTCCGGCGCAGGCTAAGGTGATACTGACTGCGCTGCAGCAGTACGGGATGATCATGGCGGACAACGGGAGTTCGATGTTCATCAGCGGGGATCCGGATAGCCGGTGGGACAACGATGACCTGGGCACGCTGAAAACCGTGCCGGCTTCGGCTTTTGAAGTCTTGCTGATTAAACCTTTGTATACGGAGAGCAATATTCCGCAGGGGGCGAACCCGACGATTGCGAGCTTTACGGCGAATCCGCAAACGGTGTCGGCTGGGACTTCGGTGACTTTGAGCTGGAGTCTGGTAAATGGGGAATACAACATTGTGTCGCCGCAGGTGGGAGTGGTGCGAGGAGCGTCGGTGACCGTGGTGCCGGGTAAAACCACTACCTACACGCTTTATTCCACGAATCAGTATGGGCGGACTACGGCTAAGGTTAAGGTTGTGGTGAAGTAAGGGATGACAAGCTGGTAGGGTTGGTGCTGGACTTTGCGCTTTGTGGCGGCGGTCGAGACGCAAGGTCCATCGACTGCGCGGCTGCTTCGCTTTGCGAACCAGTCGCTTCGCTCGGGATGACAGTCTTAGGGAAGATTGCGCTACTTGAATTCCAGGACTTCTTTTTCTTTGTTTTTGCTCATCTCTTCCATCTTTTTGATTTCGTCGTCGGTTAGTTTCTGGATTTCTTCCAGCGCGCGCTTCTCGTCGTCTTCTGAAATCTTTTTGTCTTTGAGCGT
This sequence comes from uncultured Acidobacteriaceae bacterium, assembly GCA_963807725.1. Classification (GTDB taxonomy): domain Bacteria; phylum Acidobacteriota; class Terriglobia; order Terriglobales; family Acidobacteriaceae; genus Acidiflorens. The sequence continues at coordinate 305,205 of CAWECL010000001.1, read as the reverse complement.
TTTCTTGATGGCGTCGTTGCCGTCCCGACGCACGTTGCGGATGGCGGTGCGATGCTCTTCGAGGATCTTGTGGAGGTGCTTGACCATATCCTTGCGGCGCTCTTCGGTGAGCGCGGGAATGGGCACCCGCACGATTTTTCCGTCGTTCATCGGATTGAGACCGAGGTCGGCGCCGCGGATCGCTTTCTCAATGCCGGCGAGTGCGGAGGGATCGAAGGGCTGGACCGTGATCATCTGCGGTTCAGGCGCGTGGATGGTGGCGATCTGATTGAGCGGCATCTGCTCGCCGTAATAATCGGCGGTGACCGTGTCGAGCATGTGGACGTTGGCTCGTCCGGTGCGCGTGGCGGCCATTTCGCGGCGGAAGTCTTCGACCGCTTTATCCATGCGGGTTTTGAGTTGGGCGAAAACGTCTTTTAAGGCAGGGTGAGCCATAGCTCGGGGCTCCTAGGATGCGTCAGAATCAGAACTGTGGATTATAGCAAGCAGGTCAGAGGTTAGAGGTCAGATTGCAGAGGTCAAAATCCCATGTGGTCGGGTTTAACCTCTGCAATCTGACCTCTGACCTCTGACCTTTTACTTCTACGCGCTGACCAGCGAACCGATCTTTTCTCCCAGCACGACTCTCCTTATATTGCCGTGCTGGTTCAGGTTGAAGACGATGATGGGGAGATTGTTGTCTTTGCAGAGGGAGATGGCGGTGGAATCCATTACTTTCAGGCCCTGCCGCAGAACGTCCATGTAGGTGATTTGCGAGAACTTTTTGGCGTCTTTCACTTTCATGGGGTCGGCATCGTAGATGCCATCTACTTTGGTGGCTTTCAGGATGGCATCGGCTTTGATCTCCATGGCGCGAAGCGAAGCCGCGGTATCGGTGGAGAAATAGGGGTTGCCGGTGCCTCCGGCGAAGATGACTACGCGTCCTTTTTCGAGATGGCGGATGGCGCGGCGGCGGATGAAGGGCTCGGCCACCTGGTTCATCTCGATCGCGGTCTGCACGCGGGTGAAGACATTTTGTTTTTCCAGCGCGTCTTGGAGAGCTAGAGCATTGATGACGGTGGCCAGCATGCCCATATGATCGGCGGAGACGCGATCCATATTTTTGGCCTGGTCAGCGACTCCGCGAAAAAAATTGCCTCCGCCGACTACGATTGCCATCTGGATGCCGAGATTGTGGACGTCGGCCAGTTCTGCCGCGACTTCGTGAATGCGGGTGGTATCGACGCCGAAGCCTTTGTCAGCGGCAAGGGCTTCGCCGGAGATTTTCAGCAGGATGCGTTTGAAGACTGGTGCAGGCATGGCAGGGCAGATCCTTCGCTTCGATCAGGATGACGAACTGAGATGACTTCGCTCGGCTACGTGGAAAGGATAAACGAAAGGGGCGCCGAAGCGCCCCTGAATTATTCGGCCGCTACTTCGCGGCCGGAGCCGATTCCTCGCCTTCGTCTGGTTTGATGGCAGTAAAGGCGACGGTGGCGGTTGCGTCTCCAACTTTGAAGCGAGCGAAGCGGCGGACGGCGATGTTCTCGCCGAGCTTGCCGACCTTCGCGGCGATCAGTTGCGAGATGCTGATGGTCTGATCCTTGATGAAGGGCTGCTCGAGCAGGCAGACTTCTTCGTAGAATTTTTCCATCTTGCCGGCCAGCATCTTTTCGATGATATTCGGCGGCTTACCGCTGGCTGCGGCCTGAGCGCGGTAAATGTCTTTCTCGCGCTCGATGTCCTGCGGCGTGACGTCTTCTTTGCGAACGAACTTCGGATCGCTGGCCGCGATGTGCATGGCGATGTCGTGCACCAGTTCTTTGAAATCCTCGGTGCGAGCCACGAAATCGCTCTCGCAATTGACTTCGACGAGCACGCCGATCTTGCCGCCGGCGTGAATGTAGTGGCCGACGGAGCCTTCGCTGGTTACACGCGTCGCCTTCTTAGCCGCGACCGACACACCCTTTTTGCGCAGGAAAACGATCGCTTGTTCGAGATCGCCTTTCGCTTCGGTGAGGGCGTGCTTGCAATCCATCATGGGCGCTCCGGTCTTTTCGCGGAGGTCTTTCACTTGTGCAGCGGAAATGTTTGCCATAGTCGTACTCATTCAGATTTTTTCCTTCAATAGAAACTTGCAATTAGAAACTTGCGGTTATAAAACTCGACCCGCGCTTGGGCCGACCGCGCGGGTCAGATGTTGCCTGCTAAGTTAGATGCAGCGTACGCAGGAAGGCCGCTTAGAACCTGCGCGTTTCGGCTTGCAGTTCGTCCACGTCTTCGGTGGCGGCTGAGGGGCGCTTGCGCGTGCCTTTGCCGAGCACGTCTTCCATGCGAATCTCTTCGGCCGGGGCATCGATGGCCACGCCCTCGATGGCGGCAGCGGGAGCAGCAAGAGCTGCATCGACTCCGCCTTCGGCAAAGATCTCTTCCGCGGCTGGATCAGCGGCCAACGGTTCCGGGGCGGCAACGGCCTGAATGTCGGCCATGTGCTTATCGTCGCGAGCATGAACGCCTTCGGCGATGGACTCCGAAATCTTCGAAGTAAAGAGGCGGATCGCACGCAGCGCGTCATCGTTGCCAGGGATCACGTAATCTACTTCGCTCGGATCGCAATTTGTATCGACGACAGCGACGACTGGAATTCCCAACTTGCGCGATTCGCGAACGGCGATCTGTTCTTTGTTCGAGTCGATGACGAAGATTGCGTCGGGCAAGCGCGTCATGTTCTTGATGCCGGCAAGGTTCGCCTGCAAGTGCTTGCGCTCGCGTTCGAGCTTGATCACTTCTTTTTTAGGAAGCAGATCATAACGGCCATCGGTGGCCATTTCGTCGAGTTCCTTAAGGCGTTTCACGGATTTCTGTACGGTGATCCAATTGGTCAAAAGGCCACCGAGCCAACGCTGGTTGACATAGAACATGGAGCAGCGCTGCGCCTCTTCGGCAATCGCGTCCTGTGCCTGACGCTTGGTGCCCACGAAGAGGATGATGCGGCCGTCCGCGGCCAGATCCTGAACGAATTTCGACGCTTCCTTGAACATCTTCAGCGTCTTCTGCAGATCGATAATGTAAATACCGTTGCGCTCGCCAAAGATGTACTCCTTCATCCTTGGGTTCCAACGCTTGGTCTGGTGCCCGAAGTGAACGCCAGCTTCGAGCAACTCCTTCATCGTAATGTTTGCCAATCAACCTCCTAAGTTGGTCTGCATCCGGACACTCAGAGGCCCCGGATTGCCATTCCCGTCCACCCCATCTCAGGGGGAGGTGGGGGGATGAATTTTTGTAGCAGCTGTCAGCTATCAGCCGTCAGCTTTCAGGTAAAACAAAACCTTACCGCTAAAGCAAAAACCTTAGCGCTTGCTGAACTGGAAGCGCTTGCGTGCGCCTTTTTGTCCGTACTTCTTGCGCTCTTTGGCTCGCGGGTCACGGGTGACCATGCCTTCGGCCTTCAGCTTTCCGCGTAATTCGGCGTTGAACAGCATCAGGGCGCGCGTGATGCCCAAACGAACGGCATCGGCCTGACCGGCAACTCCGCCGCCGCAGACGTTCGCCAGAACATTGAACGTTGCCGAGGTGTCGCTGGAAACCAATGGACGCTTGGCCGCGATGCGCTGCGACGGGGTCACGAAGTACTCGTCGAACGGCAGGCCGTTGACCTTGAGTTCGCCGTTGCCGGGACGAAGAAAGACACGCGCGATCGCCGTCTTGCGGCGTCCGGTTCCGTAGTATTGAACGAGTTCAGCCATTTAAGCCCTCAGCACTCAGCTGTCAGCCTTCAGCTAACCCTGGTGCTTTCTACCTTTCAGAAATTCTGTGGCGCTGTTTCTCTAATACGTAAAACTCTTAGGAACTGAAACCTTGCCCAACGGCGAAAATTTTTACTTCAGGCTTCTGCGCATCATGTGGATGCTTTTCGCCGCGATAAACTTTTAGTTTCGTGAACATCTGCTTGCCCAGTTTGTTCTTGGGCAGCATGCGGGAGACGGCGTCTTCGATGATCAGCTCCGGCTTGCGCACGAGGCGCTTCTTCATTTCTTCGGAGCGGATGCCGCCGGGATACCCGGTGTAATGGTGATACATCTTCTGATCCGCCTTCATACCGGTGATCTTGACTTTCTCGGCGTTGATGATGACCACGTGATCGCCAGTGTCGATGAACGGCGTGTACTTAGGGCTCTCTTTGCCCATCAAAATGCGAGCGACGCGCGAGGCCAGGCGGCCGAGCGCAAGTCCGCTCGCGTCCACCACAAACCATTTACGCGCAATATCTCCCTCTTTCGGGAAATAGGTTGACATCGGAACTCTCCCAGAAAATTAAAGAACGTTATAGCGATGAAGACCGCTGAGTGCCCTAATAATATCCACGCAGAAGGCGCGCTAGGTATTCCAGGCGGGCAGCCGCAGGACTTCCAAAGAGTTATAGGATACCGAGGGCCCCAGGGATTGTCAACGACCTGTGGAGCCCAAGTGCCGTGCCTTAAGGACAATACCCGCTAATCACGGTGCCGGCATGGCGTTGGCGTAAGCAGACTCGCCACATCAGTAGTCTATCATTCATCGTCTATCGACTGGGCGACTGTGCCGTTAATGCTGTGGACTATAATTACGCCCACCCATGCCCCTGGTTTCCGGTACAACTCTAGGCCACTACGAAATTCTTTCGCCGCTGGGCGCAGGCGGTATGGGAGAAGTGTATCGTGCCCGCGATACACGCCTGAACCGAGATGTTGCGATCAAAGTGCTTGCCGGATTGCTCTCCGACGATCCGGATCACATGCTCCGCTTTGAGTTGGAAGCGAGAGCGGCTGCAGCGCTGAACCATCCTAATATTCTTGCGGTGTATCAGATGGGCACTTACGCACGGGTGCCCTATATGGTGACCGAGCTTCTCGAAGGGCAGACTCTTGAAGAAGCGATCAGGCGCGGGCCGCTGCCGTTCCGCAAGGTGATCGATTACGGAGTGCAGGTCGCTCATGGCCTGGCGGCGGCACATGAAAAGGGCATTATCCATCGCGACCTGAAGCCGGAGAACCTGTTCATCACTAAAGATGGACGAGTGAAGATCCTCGATTTCGGCCTGGCCAAACTGACGCAACCGAAACAACCGAGTGACCGGTCGCCGACGCTTACGAGGCCGGGTGTTGTGCTTGGAACCAAAGGCTACATGGCTCCCGAGCAAGTGCGGGGGTTGGAGATCGATTACCGCGCAGATATTTTTGCCTTTGGCGCGATTCTCTACGAAATGGTGATGGGGCGGCAGACGTTTCAGCGTCCGACGTCCGCCGACACAATCAGCGCGATTCTGAACGACGAACCGGGACCGATTTCGCAGCTGGCTCCGGATACCCCCGTAGCATTGGAGAAAGTGATACGGCGTTGTCTCGAGAAAAACGCTGAGCAAAGATTTCAGTCGGCTTCCGATCTGGCGTTTGCTCTGCAAGCGCTGTCGGACCCGGCGCTATCGTCGATTACGGCAGCGACGGAGATTAAGAGTTCGAGTCGAAGCTGGTTGCGACCTGCCTGGGTTGCGGCGGCACTCGCGGGCGTGCTGGTGGCCGCAGTTGTGGGTTATGTATCGATGCGTCCTCCGAGTGTGCCGACGCTAGCGAATTACGCTCAGCTTACGCATGACGGACAGCCGAAGTCGCTGATTGGAAGCGATGGAGCAAGGCTTTATCTGGGCTTGGGAGCGGGTGGCTTGGGGAGTTTTGTTATGCATGGCGTTGCCGAAATGTCGGTCTCGGGTGGCGAGCTGAGAAGGATTGCCATGCCGTCGCCGGACATGGCGGCGATCGATGTGTCTCCCGATGGATCGCAATTACTGGTGATTGATGGGCAGGGCGCGCCGCCGACGGGGCCGCTGTGGAGCGTGAGCGCGGTGGGCGGGTCTCCTCGACGATTGGGAGATGCGGTGGGAGAAACGGCCGCGTGGTCGCGCGACGGCAACATGCTGGCGTACTCGCGATTGGGCGACTTGTTTGTCGCGAAGGCCGACGGGACGGAATCGCGCAAGCTGATTGCGGTGACAGGGGACATCAAGAACATCGTATGGTCGCCCGACAATCGTTTCTTACGATTCGACACCACCGAAACTGCTGGAACCCTGGGCCAGCGGCTGATCTGGGAAGTTTCCGGGGACGGTTCGAAACTGCATCGCCTGCTTGCGGGCTGGCACAATCCGCCGGACGAGTGCTGTGGCAAGTGGACAGCGGACGGAACGTATTTTGTGTTCCAGTCGCAAGGGCAGATTTGGGCCTTGCCGGGGAAGAGCGATTTTCGCCGGGCCGGTGTTTTTGGTGCTCACGTTGAGCCCATCGAATTAAGTTCGAGTCCGCTTTCGTTGTCCTCTCCGCTACCGGGCAAGGATGGAAAGAAACTTTTTGTGGTTGGTCAGACGTATCGCGGGGAGTTAGTTCGCTACGACTCGCGGTCCGGCCAGTTCGCGCCGTTTCTGGGTGGCATTTCGGCGGAATATGTTGCCTTCTCGAAAGATGGCGCTTGGGTGAGTTACGTTTCGTACCGTGAAGGCACGCTGTGGCGAAGCAAGCTGGATGGGAGTGAACGTCTCCAACTGACATATCCACCGACTTATGCTGTGTTACCGCGATGGTCGCCGGATGGAAAGAACGTCCTATTCTTCGAGTTTGCGGGGGGCGCGAACAAGACGGCCAGGATTTATGAAGTGTCGGTCGATGGCGGAAGTCCGCGACAACTTTTGCCGGATGATCGCCAGCAGCAACTGGATCCGAACTGGTCGCCGGATGGCAGCAAGATCGTCTTCTCAGGGGAGTCGAATAATCCTGCCTCGTTCGTCCGCGTTCTCGACATGGCGAGCCATAAGGTTTCGAATCTGCCCGGTTCGCAGGGGCTGTTTTCTCCCCGATGGTCTCCCGATGGCCGCTTTATAACCGCATTCTCCTCGGACTCGACGCGGCTACTGCTGTTCGACTTTCAGACTCAGAAATGGACGGACCTGGCCACCGGGTCTTTGAGTTGGCTGAATTGGTCGCACGACGGACAGTATGTTTACGTTTTGGACTTCAGAGATAAAGATGCCGTGGTGAGGATTCGGATCCGCGACCACGCGATTGAACGGGTCGCTGACTTAGGAAATCTGATAACCGCGGGACAATATGGGGGATCGTTGGCTCTGACTCCGGATGACTCGCCTCTACTGCTGCGCGACACGGGAAGCCAGGATGTTTACTCGGTGGACTGGCTGTTGCCGAATTAATGATCGTCCTCGCGTTAACCAACTATCTTATCGATTAGCTATCCGATTGATTAACAATCGACTGCTGAATTCTCCATTTATAATCCGCTCCGAGGTGCTCTCAATGAAGGTCCGTTTGCCATTGACCTGCCTGCTTATGGTTGCCTCCAGTTATTCGTTTACGCAAGTTGTTCCGGCTAGGTTTGACGGGGTCGGAAGGTGGCAGAGTTCATTGACGGCGGCATCCATTGGCTCGCTCAAGAACATGTACTCGACCGATCCGCCGGCGAAATTCATGTCGAAAGGAGAGAAACCGGTCCCCGATATTTCTCCTGAAACCGATTTCTGGCAGAAGCTGGTTTCTTCCGGCATCACTGACGTCGAAGCCAAGATCGTTGAAGAACAGGACCGGAATGGGCTTCATATTGTGACCCTGGCGGTTTCCATGAAGATGAAAACTCCGGACGGTCCGCGAACTCGCTACGTTACCGAACAACAAGGGTGGCAAAAGCAGGGCGACGATTGGCGGATTGTGATAGCTGCGCACTCCGACGTGGTCAAGATGCCGCCCGCGTTGCATCCAAATCCGAATCTTTATGACAAGAACGCGGACGCGAAGGTCGAAATTGAGGAAGCCGAAGCCAACGCAAAAAAAGATCATCGGCGCGTAATACTGGTCTTCGGTGCGAACTGGTGCTACGACTGTCACGTGCTTGACCAGGCATTTCATCAGCCCGATGTCGCTCCGCTCCTCCAAAAGGGATTCGAGGTTGTGCATGTGGATATCGGCGACGACGGAAAAAAGAACAATGACTTGGCCGCGGATTATCAGGTTCCGCTCAATAAAGGTATCCCGGCGCTAGCTGTTCTTGATGCTGACGGCAAGGTGCTCTACTCGCAGAAGAACGGCGAGTGGGAATCAGCTCGTTCGCTTGATCCAGACGAGGTAGTGAGATTCCTGAATCAATGGAAGCCTTAAGGTGGGCGACGAGTCAGGTCGCGAACCCTATTCTCTCCCTGATTTGTAGCGGAAACATTCGACGGCGTGATCGTTCACCATTCCGGTGGCTTGCATGAAGGCGTAGCAGATGGTCGAGCCGACGAAGTTGAAGCCGCGCTTTTTCAGGTCTTTGCTCATGGCGTCGGATTGCGGCGTGCTGGCTGGAATCGGTCCCCCTAAATGGATCTTGTTCAGCAGCGGCTTGCCTCCGACAAATTGCCAGATGTAGCGGTCGAAGGAGCCGAATTCTTTTTGCACCGCTAGAAACGCGTTGGCGTTTCTTGTTGCGGACGCGATTTTCAGCCGGTTGCGAACTATGCCTTCGTTGCCCATCAGTTGCTTAGTTTTTTTCTGGTCATAGCGCGCTATTTTCTTCGGATCGAAGTTGTCAAAGGCCGCGCGATAGTTTTCTCGTTTTTTGAGGATCGTGTCCCAGCTCAGGCCGGCTTGCGCGCCTTCCAAAATCATGAACTCGAAGAGAATGCGGTCGTTGTGTTGCGGGACGCCCCATTCTTGGTCGTGATAGCGGACCATTAATGGATCGTCGCCGGCCCAGCCACAGCGGATTACGGATTTGTTTTTGTTTGGCGGGTTCATTTGTGAAATTAGTGATTTGAAGCAAAGGCAGCGGGCGCGGACGCCGCCCCACAACGCAGGCTTAAGATGCTAGAACGCCGTCGATCCTGGCCAATTCTTCGGCGGAGAATTTTAGATTCTTCAGGGCGGCCACGTTGTCGTCCACCTGCGACACTTTGCTGGTGCCTACCAGCGCGCTGGTCACTCTCGGATCTCGCAGCACCCATGCCACCGCCATCTCGGCTAAGGTCTGTCCGCGCTGCTTCGCGATTTTGTTCAGGGCACGGATCTTGGTCAGCTTGGCTTTGCCGATGTCTTTCTTTTTCAGGAAGAAGTTGCGCGCGGCTCGTGAGTCACCGGGGATTCCATCGAGATAGCGGTCGGATAGTAGACCCTGCGCTAGCGGGCTGAAGACGATCGAGCCGACTCCTTCTTTTTCTAGTACGTCGAATAATCCCTTCTCTGGATCGCGGACGAACATGGAATATTTCGGCTGATGGATCAGGCAGGGAGTTCCCAGAGCGCGCAGGATTTTTACGGCTTCCGCGGTTTGCTTGGGGTCGTAGGCGGATATGCCGGCGTAGAGGGCACGGCCGGACCGGACTGCGGTGTCGAGCGCTCCCATGGATTCTTCCAACGGCGTTTCGGGGTCGGGACGGTGATGGTAGAAGATGTCGACGTATTGCAGGCCCATGCGCTTCAGGCTCTGGTCGAGGCTGGCGAGCATATATTTGCGCGAGCCGAAATCGCCGTAGGGACCAGGCCACATATCCCATCCGGCTTTGGTGGAGATGATGAGTTCGTCGCGATACGGAAGAAAATCTTTCTTGAAAATCTCACCAAATGTTTCTTCGGCTGATCCGTAGGGTGGGCCATAGTTGTTGGCCAAGTCGAAATGGGTGATGCCAAGATCGAAAGCGCGGCGGAGCATGGCTCGGGAGTTTTCAAAATTGTCGACGCCTCCGAAGTTGTGCCAGAGGCCGAGTGAGATGGCGGGGAGTTTGATGCCGCTGCGTCCGGAGCGGCGGTATTGCATTTTGTCGTATCTCTTCTCGTTGGCTACGTACACGGGCAAGCTCCCTCAGCGGCTATAGCCGCGTTCATTTTGCAAAACGACGCGCAAACCATTCGGCATGCGTAAAAGGCATGCCCACATACGAAGCTCTCTTGGGCACTCCATTTCGCACGCGAAACATTCTACAAGTCAGTCGTATTTTTCGTAACGGATGGACTTGCGGTCCCAGCCCAAGGTCTTCAGTAACTCGCGGTTAGCTTTGACCATTTTGTCGAGGCCGCAGATGTAGGCGTGCATGTCGGTGCGCATGCCTACGATCTCACCTAGATGTTGCTGCACGTAACCCCGCAGGCCTTTCCAATTCTCTCCGGCACGGCTTAGGGTCGGGAGGAAATGGAAGTTGTGGTGCCTGGCTGCCAGTTCCTCGAATTCTTCACGATAGTAAATATCATTCTCAGTGCGGGCGCCGAAGAGCAGCCAGAATTCGTGGTGTTGATGGCGGTCGGCATCGGCGAGCAGCCAGTGCAGCATGGAGCGGAAGGGAGCCACGCCGGTTCCGGTGGCGATGAAAACAGTGTCGCGCAGCGGGGGACGCAGAGTGAAATCTCCGAACGGCCCTTGAAACGTGATTTTGTCGCCATTGCCGAGATCGCAGAGATGGTTCGACATGAATCCATCGTCGACGCGATTGAGGCAGAAGGCGACGTCTCCTTTTTCGGATGGCGGTGATGCGATGGAATAGGCGCGGGTGAACTCCTCGCCGTCGGGTGCGTTAGCTTTGACGGAGAGCCATTGTCCGGGAACGAAGCCGAAGTGAGGTGCACCCTCGACCTTGAGTTCGAGATGCCGGGTGTATTCGGAGAGAGCTACAGAGCGGAGTACACGTGCGTCGAATGTTTTGAACTGGGTCATTAGTTATCTGCTTATATGGATGATTACACATCTCGTTAAGCTTCGATTTCCACCCGATTGACAGCCGGGGGTAGCTACCGTATCTTTTTGGCCGAAACCAAAAAACCAATCAAAACATTTCTTTACAAAAGTGGTCCGAGAGGAAGGACTTATGAGCGACGAGGCGAAGAAAGACGCGGTTTCGCGGAGGGGATTTATTGGGATGGGATCGGCGGCGCTCGCGGCAGCTGGGATGCTGACGGCGGCAGTGGATGCCGCGGCGCAGGAGCAACAGCATCCCTACCCGGTAAAGGGCGATCGCAGTTCGAGCGCTCCGGGGCCGGGCAATCCGGCGATTGATTCGCAGAATCCGGATTCTTTCCTGCCGCCGCAAACGGATGCGGGCGGAGTGCAGACATTTAAATATCCATTCGGAATTTCGCACAAGCGCATGCAGGAGGGGGGATGGTCGCGCGAGGTAACGATCCGCGAGCTTCCGGTGTCGAAGTCGATTGCCGGTGTGGATATGCGATTGACAGCCGGAGGAGTCCGCGAGTTGCACTGGCACACGGCTGGCGAGTGGTCGATCATGCTTTACGGGAGCGCTCGGATAACGGGGCTTGATTCGGACGGCAAGAGCTTTGTCAGCGATGTGGGAGAAGGCGATCTTTGGTATTTCCCAACCGGAATTCCGCATTCGATTCAGGGATTGGGTCCGGATGGATGCGAGTTTCTTCTGGTGTTCGACGACGGAAATTTCTCGGAATATGAAACGGTGCTGTTGACGGATTGGATGGCGCACACTCCGCATGACGTTCTGGCGGCGAATTTTGGAGTGAGTCCGCAGGCGATGGACAAGATGGTGCGGAAAGAGAAATTTATTTTCCAGGCTCCAGTGCCGGGGCCGCTGGCGGATGATTTGAAGGCGACGACTGGGACTTCGGGATTGTCTCCCATCGATTTTGCTTTTCGTACGTCGCAACTGCCGGTTACGAAGAAGACCAAGGGCGGCGAGGTGAAGATCATTGATTCGACCAAGTTCAAAGCGTCGACCACGATTGCGGCCGCGATTGTGACGGTGCATCCGGGAGGGATTCGCGAACTGCACTGGCATCAGAACGCGGATGAATGGCAGTACTACATCAGCGGCTCCGGCCGCATGACTGTGTTTGCCACGGGCGGGCGTGCTCGCACCATGGATTTTCAGGCGGGCGATGTGGGTTATGTGCAGAAGACGCTTCCGCACTATGTGCAGAATACGGGCGACACAGATCTGAAATTTCTGGAGATGTTCAAGAGCAATGTTTATCAGGATCTGGCGTTGTCAGAGTGGCTGACGCATACTCCGCCAGAGCTGGTGATTGCGCACCTGGGGATTGACCGGGCTACGCTCGATGCCATGCCGAAGGATGAAGTCGTGGTGATGCCAAAGTAAAAAAGACGCGCCGACCCGCTTCTAGGGGCAAGTCTAAAACGACCTTCTTAGTTATGACCATGGTACAATGACCATGAACATAGGCAAGAGGGCGACATGAAAACCATGGCGGCGGGTTCGTTTAAAGCGAAGTGCCTGGCAGTGATGGATGAGGTGCAGGCGAAGCGCGAGACGATTGTCATCACAAAGCGCGGCAGGCCGGTGGTGAAGCTGGTTCCGGCAGACGCGGAGAAGGATGACATTTTCGGCTTTCTGAAGGGCAAAGGAAAAATCACCGGTGATGTCGTCTCACCCGCGCTTACCCCGGAGGAGTGGGGCGACCTGTATTGATCCTCGTCGATACCCATATCGTTCTTTGGCTGGCGCTGGAACCGGAGAGAATCTCAAAGAAGGTGCATGCCGTAATTGACGAAGCTCGACGAAGCGGGGCTGGCCTGGGAATCTCGGCCATGACCCTGGTGGAGATATCCACCCTGTTCGGCAAGCGGCGATTCAGTCTGGCAATGAGTCTGGAGACTTTCTTACGGGATGTGGAGGAGCGCTTCGTCGTGCTTCCGATCAGCGCGCGCGCCTGTGCGCGGATGTTTTCACTGCCAGCGGGCTATCCGAAAGATCCGGCGGACCGGGTGATTGGGGCGACGGCGCTGGTGGAAGGGATGAGTCTGGTGACGGCGGACCGAGAGATTCGAAGGGCGAAAGTGGTAAGGACAATTTGGTGATGCGGTGGCAGTACCTTTTCTCAGCAGTTGCAGGCTACAAATAATACCCAAGGCCGGAATAGATCGTCTCGAACGATCCGTCCCTCATACCAACAACTTCGATCCAGTGATCTTCGTAAGCGTCCCTTTCCAGAATGACCTCGATTTGACCGTCAGCATTGACATCAGCTAAATCAAGCGGGGACCATGTCGTCACTGTGTTCTTATCCGCGTCAGCGTTTTGGAATGGCACCTTTCGCAGCACGGACAGATGAGAATTCTGGTCAAGGATCGCAATAACCTGACACAACGTCACGTCCGACCCTTCAATGTGATCGTAGTACGCTTCTACCAGCCACCAATCCAACCCAGTCGGCTGCCAAACCGTGAAGTAGGTCCGTCCCTTTGCCTTTGCAGGTAGACCAAGCCTCCGCAGTTCGCCGACGAGAATACCGCGCAATTCAAGAGATGGCTCTTCCAACTGCCTGCAACTTCGCACTCCATCAACCCATTTGCAGTCGTAGTTCGCACTCACTCTGACGTTCAGGCGCTTCTTCGGCTGCCGAATCTGACAGCTATCATCGGGGCCATTTCCTTCTGGAGCACCGCAATAGTGGGTTTTTACGAAGGATTTCACCTTGCGGCACTGGGCGCTACCGCAGGGAGGGCGGTGCGGGTCTTTCTCCGACTGGCCGCCTTCCTGCCCGAGAGCAACAATATTAAATGCAATTGTTACGAAGAGGAGCCAACGAAAAGTGCACATGATCGAAATGGTAGGCTCGCGTCGCTTAGCGCGCAAGATTACCGTTCGAAGAGTTTGCCAATTGGCCCAAAAAACCCGTCTCAACCTGAGTGCGCGATGTTTGAGGTCGTGAGGGAGACGTACGTCTCGCTTTACTCCACCGTTACCGACTTAGCCAGATTCCGCGGCTGATCCACATCGCATCCTCGTCTTACTGCTATGTGATAGGCGAGCAGTTGCAGCGGCACAATCTCCAGAATCGCCGACAATTCTTCCGGCGCGGGAGGAACGAAGATAACGTGATCGGCTTCTTCGGCGATCTCTTTGTCGCCAGTGGTGGCGAGCGCGATGACGATCCCCGAGCGCGCTTTTACTTCTTTCAAATTCGACATCGTCTTTTCGTAGCGCAGCATTGACGCCGGGCTGTTTACGTCGCGCGTGGCGATGATGACGACGGGGAGATTTTCGTCGATCAGAGCGTTGGGGCCGTGCTTCATTTCTCCGGCGGGATATCCTTCGGCGTGGATGTAGGAAATTTCCTTTAGCTTCAACGCGCCTTCTAGCGCGATGGGGTAGTGAATGCCTCGTCCCAGGAAGAGGAAGTCCTGCGCGCGGACGTACGTTTTGGCTAGCTCGTTGCAGGCTTCATCCTGGGTGAGGATCTGTTCCAGCTTGCCGGGGATGTGAGTGAGTTCCTGCACGGCGGCTTTGGCTTGTTCGGGGGTCATGGTGCCGCGGACCTGGGCTAGATACAGGGCGAAGAGATAAAGCGCGGTAAGTTGTCCGGTGAAGGCTTTGGTGGAGGCCACTCCGATTTCGGGGCCGGCGTGAGTGTAGACGGTGCCGGCGGCTTCGCGGGTGATCATGCTGCCGACAACGTTGCAAATGGCCAGCGTCTTGGAGCCTTTGGATTTCGCTTCACGCTGGGCGGCAATGGTGTCGGCGGTTTCTCCGGATTGGGAGATCAGCAGGGTCATCGTGTCTGGGCTGATGATCGGGTCGCGATAGCGCCATTCGCTGGCGTAGTCGACTTCTACGGGAACGCGGGCGAGGTTCTCGATCATGAACTTTCCGGCGAGTCCGGCGTGCCAACTGGTGCCGCAGGCGGCGATATTTATTTTCTTCAGCGCTTTGAATTCGGCTTCGCTGACCTGCATTTCGTCGAGGAAGATGGCGCCGGTATCCTGCGAGACGCGGCCCAGAGTGGTGTCACGGACGGTGCGGGGCTGCTCATAAATTTCTTTGAGCATGAAGTGCTTGAAGCCGCCCTTTTCCGCCATGATGGGATCCCAGGTGATGCGCTGGGCTTTGCGCTCGATGGGATGGCCATCGAAGTCGGTGACCTTGACGCCGTCTTGCGTGATAACGGCCAGATCGCCGTCGCCCATAAAGAAGAGGTCGCGGGTGTGATCGAGCAGAGCGGGGACGTCGCTGGCCACGAAGTATTCGTCTTTGCCAAGGCCGATTACAGCGGGTGGTCCGTTGCGCGCGGCTACGATCTTGTTGGGTTCATCGACCGAGATCACGACCAGCGCGAACACTCCGGTTAATTCTTTTACGGCTTGGCGCACGGCTTCTTCGAGAAGCGGCTTGTGGCCGTTTCCGGTTTGCAGATAATACTTCTCGACCAGGTGCGCGATGATTTCGGTATCGGTTTCGGTGGTGAACTTGTGGCCTTCGCCGATCAGTTTCTTTTTGAGTGAGAGATAGTTTTCTACGATACCGTTGTGCACGACTACGATCGTGCCCGTGCAGTCGCGGTGGGGATGGGCGTTTTCTTCGGTGGGGCGTCCGTGGGTGGCCCAGCGCGTGTGTCCGATGCCATAAGTGCCGTCGAGGGGCTTTTGGCGGATGACTTCTTCGAGGTTGCGGAGTTTGCCTTCGGCACGACGAATCTGGAGTCCTGCGCCGTTTCCGGAGACGGCAATTCCCGCCGAATCGTAGCCGCGATACTCCAGCTTTCTCAGACCTTCGATGATGACGGGGACGACCTGCTTTTTACCTACGTAGCCCACGATTCCGCACATTGGGTGTTTAGCTCCTTGCTGGTTCGGTGGGGGACCGGTGGTGGTTCAAACAGACTCTAAAGTGGAATACGATTTCGAAGAACTCTCGGCATCGGTGGCTATGACCGGATACGTCTTTAGTCGTCTTTTCTAGTCTTCAGTCTTCTAGCGAGAAACGAAACTCTTCAATGACGGGATTCGTCAGGACTTCGCGGGCCATTTTTTCTACTTCGGCTTTGGCTTCGTCCTTGGAGATGCCGCCGTTGAGAGTGATTTCGAAATACTTTCCCTGGCGCACGTCGTGCAAGCTCTTGTAGCCAATTTTTGTGAGAGCGCCGTGGATGGTCTTGCCTTGCGGGTCCAGAACGCTTTTCTTCAGCGAAACGTAAACGTAGGCTTTCATCGGACTGGCTCGATTATACGTCAGGCCCGAACCAACCGGACTCCGGTTTTGCTTATAGCTGGTATCCGTTTGGAGCGGGCCCTTCGGTCGGTCGATCCGCGCAACCTATTCAATAGACGAGATTTGTTTGTCCAGTTCGGCGATAGACTGCTCCAGTTGCTGACGATGGCGGGGGTTGCATGCGGTTTGCAGTTGCTGGGTGAGACGCTGGCGGGAAAGGAGTAAGCCGTCTCGTTTTCGATTGCGTTGTTGTACGTCGGGCGGGATGGGTGCATGGGCGATTTTCCGGCCCTGCAACATCTCTTCCTGCTGTTGTTCGATCGACTTACTCTCCCAGCCGCGTGCCATATGAGGAATGCAACCTCTCGGTCAGGGGGATGGTACCAAGAAAAAACTTGCCTGTAACCCAAAGTCGGAGTAAGAATACGCTTTCCGGAACGCACAGATCCGGAAACAGGGCCGCAGACCTGAGGGGGCTCCCCGACCTGGGGAGGATGAGATTGGTTCCCATGTGATGGAACCGACAACTGCGGCTTGGTGGTTGAACTAGAGTCGCGCGGCTTGGCAAGCTGCAAAGGCCCCGTTCCCGCTCAAATTTCAGTTTGGCAACGCATGCACGCACGCAGGTCGGCGCTGGAGGCTTCTGCATGTCCGAAAGAGAAGTACCCTCGCAAAACACGCCTTCGGAAAGCAAACGATATTGGTTATTGCTCGAGATCACTGACGTGGTTGCTCGTAATCAGAGCCTGTCTGACGCATTCAGGGAGTTCGCTCCGCCGCTTCTGGCTTTGACCGGTGGAGAATTGTTGGACTTGTCTCTTCACGATTCAGATCGAGATCGAATGCTGACGCGGTATTGGAAGAAGAATAATCAAGATGGAGAGTTCGACGCTTTACCGGTAGACGAGACCGCAAGCGGATGGGTGTGGAAGCATCAATTATCGATGATTATTCCGGACCTCCAACAGGAGCAGCGTTTTCCCAAACTGACGCCAAAACTGCTGACGCAGGGCGTTCGATCGTATACGGTTCTGCCCATGAGCACGCCGGTAGCTCACTTTGGCGCGGTTGGTTTGGGCAAGGGCGCTCCAGAAGTGCTGCATGAACAGGATATCGAGATTCTTTCACGGGTTGCGATGCTGGGAGCATTGGCGCTGGCCAGGGAAAAAGCTCTTCTCGCCCTTGAGGAACAGCAAAGCCTTTTGGCGATCAGCCGAGAACTGAGCTCAGTGCTCGAGTTGGAAAAGTTGCTATCGGCGATTGTTTCAAGCGTTCGCGCCATTCCCCGGTATGAACGCGTGATCCTGTGCGTGCTGGACGAGGACGGCGAGAGCGTCCGCCGGTATGGAGAGAATCAGGCGTGGGAGCCTTACGTTAATCATGGGGAGGCGATTCCCCTTGACATGACGATCGCGGCGCGGTCCGTCCACTCACGAGACATTGTGTTCCTGACTGGGGACGATTTGCGGGAGATGAAGGATCCCTTGGCGAGGGCCATGTACGAAGGCGGGGTGCGGTCGGTGTGCAGCGTGCCGTTGATTGCGGGCAACCGGGTGTGGGGAGCGCTGCAACCGAATAGTACGACAGAAAACGCTTTTGGGCCGCAGGATGGGGAATACCTGCAACAAGTGGCCAACCAGATCGCGACCGCACTGCAGAACGCTCATGCCTATCGCGAGATTGCGCAATTAAAGGAACGCCTGGCACAGGAAAAGCGCTATCTGGAGTATGAAATTCGAAGTGCGAACCGTACGGACGATATTGTCGGCAACAGTCCGGCTTTGAAACGAGTGCTCGACTATGCCGGCATTGTTGCTGACACCGATTCGACAGTGCTGATCACCGGGGAGACCGGAACCGGCAAAGAACGGATCGCGCGATTGATTCACGGAATGAGCCGGCGAAAGGATCGTAACTTTATCAAGCTGAACTGCGCGGCCATTCCGACGGGATTGCTGGAGAGCGAACTATTCGGCCATGAGAAGGGCGCATTCACGGGAGCCGTCAGCCAGAAACTCGGACGCTTAGAGCTGGCGGATAAGGGAACGCTGTTGCTGGATGAGATCGGAGACATTCCGCTGGAGTTGCAGCCGAAACTGCTGCGTGTTTTGCAGGACCAGGAGTTTGAGCGACTGGGAGGAACAAAGACGATTCGGGTGGACGTGCGACTGATCGCGGCGACGAATCGTGATCTGGTTCGGGCGGTAGAAGATAAGGAATTTCGCAGCGACTTGTTCTATCGATTGCATGTTTTTCCGCTGCATTTGCCGGCGTTGCGCGAACGGCGCGAGGACATCCCGATGTTGGTGCGTCATTTCGTGGAGAAATGCGCGTCGCGACTCCATAAGCGTATCGAGAGAATCCCCGACGAGGCCATCGAGGCCATGATGCATTGGAAATGGCCGGGGAATATTCGCGAGCTGGAGAATTTTATCGAGCGGTCGGTTATTCTGTCGGAAACTACGCAGTTGAATGCGCCTCTTGGCGAGTTGCGCGAAGAAATCTCACCGCAGGTTACGGAATCCGACGGGACGCTGCGCGAACGGGAACGCGAACACATTATTGAAATTCTGCGGCAGACGCGGGGCGCGTTGTCGGGGCCGTCGGGCGCTGCGGCGCGGTTGGGACTTAAACGAACTACTCTGCAATACAAGATGCAGCGGCTGGGGATTTCACGGACGGATTATCTGGATTCGGCTTAGGCGGCCATCTCACGGACGCCTGATTTTTTCTTGCTCGCTTGAATTTTAAGACTTCATCTCGCGCTGTGAATTTCATCCTGCCGGTAATTCGTCGCTCCTGATTAGTCTGCCGAATTGTCGGCACTCGAGGCCAACGCGTCGGCATTACTCTTGATGCCCTCGTAGTGCCACTGATCCCAAGTATTTGTTTTACAAACATTTACGCGGCTACTGACATGTGGCCATCGGTGTGCTTTGTCTTGCTTACTTGACGCGTTCCGATTCTCTGGCGAAAAAGTCAACGTAGTCGAATTCGTCGAAAAGCAGGAGAAGGGCATGGATATGCCGCGCCGCTTTGGGATTCCTAACGACTGTCTCGGATGCAAGCTGAGGCGAAACTATGATTTCTGCAATTTGCGGCAGCCCACGATGAACGAGTTCAATGCGATGGGACACCTTACTCTGTATCCCGCTAACGCCACGTTGCTAACTGAGGGTGAGATTCCACGCGGCGTTTACATAGCGTGTTCCGGACGTTCCAAGCTCTCGATCCGGGCCCGCGATGGCAGGACTTTCATCCTGAAAATTGCCGGAGATCGCCAGGTGCTCGGGTTGAGCGCGGTGGTATCGGGAGCTCCCTCTCCGATGACTGTTACCACCATCGAGCTGTGCCAAATCAAGTTCGTCGAAAGGGAGACTTTTCTGCGCCTGATCGCGAGCGATAGCCGTGCCGCGATGGCGTGCGCGAAAAAGCTGGCCGATGAGGTGGTGACCTCATTCGACGACGTGTACGAACTGCTACTGGCCCGCAGTTCCACGGAAAAGCTGGCGCGGCTGTTGCTTTCCTGGGTTGCGGACGAGCCCCGCAATCGGGAACTCCGCGTGGAGACAGAATTCACTCATGAAGAAATTTCACAGATGATCGGGTCTTCACGAGAAACCGTGACCCGCTTGTTGAGCGAGATGAAGCGGAAAGATCTGATTCGAGTTGAAGGCGCGACGCTGGTGATTCCGAACCGGATCGCGCTACAGGCTGTTGCGAACTGAGCGAAATCCCTCCCCGGCGGACGAAGTCGTCTCCTCGTCCGCCTCTTTTTTTCCTGTTGGTTGAGTCGGCGCTATTTCCTGCCAGAATTATTAGAGGTTGAAGAGTTCGCGCAGGCGGCGGGTTTGGGCGCGGCTGACTGGGATTTCCGACTGCTTTTTGTCGTCCATGCGCAATTGGTAGGAGCTTTTGAACCAGGGCACGACTTCGCGGATGTGATTGATGTTTACGAGGAACGAGCGATGGGCACGCCAGAACAAATTAGGGTCGAGATTTTCGAAAAGCTCTTCGAGGGTGCGGCAGTTGGAATGGCCTTCCATGCCCGCGTGGCCGCTGGTGGCGACGGTGATGACTCCATCTTCTATGGTGGCATAGCAGATATCTTTGGGGTCGGTGAGGAATAATCTTCCGGCGGCTTTGATTAGAATTTTCGCGGTTGCGGTTTGCGGCTTTTGCGATTCCAGCATCCGCACCAGAGTTTCGAATTTTTCTTCGGGCCGGGCGCCGGCTTCAATCTTGGTCCGGGCTTTTTCAATCGATTGCGCGACCCGCTTTTTATCGAAGGGCTTCAGGATGTAATCGACAGCGTTGACCTCGAACGCTTTGACCGCGTACTGATCGAAGGCGGTCGCAAAGACAATCTTGGGCAGGGCCACCTTGCGATCGAGCAACTTCTTGATGACGCCGAAACCGTCGAGGCCGGGCATCTGGACGTCGAGAAAAACGAGATCGGGATTGTGTTCCTTGATCAAGCTGATGGCTTCGAGGCCGTTCTTGCCCTGGGCGACGACGTTGATGTCTCCGGCGTTTTTGAGCAGGTAGGCGAGTTCGTCGCGGGCCAATTGTTCGTCGTCGACGATGATGACGGAAAGAGGCATGGCGTGATGGACCGAACTGGCGATTCCGGTATGTGCGGCGGCGATGGCCATACTCTGAATAGTGAGTATAGCTAGCGGAGGGGGCGGAGGGCTAGTCTCGATCGCTGTGTTACTGACCGGGCAAATCCCCGTCACCACACGAACTGTTACCACACGGGCACTGTAAACTACTGTTCGTGAATATTCTCTACGGAATCAATACGGTCACCGAGGCGCTTAAGGCGCGCGGGCGGAACTTTGAATGGGTTGCGGTTGCCAAGGAGCGGAACGATATTCGCCTGAAGAGGGCGATTGAGGAATGCCGCAAGATTGGCGTCCCGGTGCGCGTTTTGTCGCGAATGGAACTCGATGAGCTGGCTGGGAACGCGGCGCATCAGGGATTGGTGGCGGCGACGTCGGCGAAACAATATAGCCATCTCGATGACATTGTGGCCTCGCGCCGCGGGGAGCACTCATTGATCGTTGTGCTGGATGGAGTGGAAGATCCACATAATCTGGGGGCGATCTTGCGGACGGCGGATGCGGCTGGCGCCGATGGAGTAGTGCTTCCGGAACGGCGGGCGGCGGCGGTTACAGCTGCAGTGGCGAAGGTTTCGGCGGGAGCGAGTGAACATTTGCCGATTGCCAAGGTTACGAACATTTCGCGGGCGCTTGAGGATTTGAAGGAGAAAGATCTGTGGGTGGTTGGGCTCGACGAGCGCGCCGAGCAGACTTACGACGCGATTGACTACAAGATGCACTGCGCGGTTGTGCTGGGGGCGGAAGGCAAGGGCATCCACGATCTGGTGCGACGGCACTGTGATTTTCTGGTGTCGATTCCGATGATGGGGCAAGTACCTTCGTTGAATGTCTCGGTGGCGGCGGGCGTGATGCTGTACGAAGTTGTCCGGCAGAGGCGGGCGGGCGCATCCAAGAAAGCATGACGCGGTTTTTCGGTTTCGTTCTGTTCGCTGGCCTGTGTCTGGCTCCTTTGGCGGTGGCGATTAATCGGGAAGCTTTCACCATCACGAAATATGATTTAGCGGTACGCCTCGAACCGCAGCAGCAGAGATTAGGCGCGCGGGGAAAGATCACGATCCGGAACGATTCGGATCAGCCGCAAAAAATAGTCGCTCTGCAAATATCCTCTTCTCTCAATTGGCGATCGATTCGTGTGGACGGTAAGGTCGTTCAATTTGTTTCGCAGTCTTACGTTTCTGATATCGATCACACTGGGGCTCTCTCAGAAGCGATTGTTACCCTGCCTGCAGAAATCAAGCCGAAAGAATCCGTGGAGATTGAAATCGGATATGAGGGGGTGGTTCAGCTCGATGCGACGCGTCTGACTCGCGTGGGAGTTCCGGACGGAATTGCGAAGCATACCAGTTGGGACCAGATCACTCCATCGTTTACGGCGGTGCGCGGAGCCGGGTATGTCGCGTGGTATCCGATTACGACGGAGGCGGCGGACTTCTCGGAGGGGAACGGCCTGTTCGAGGTGGTGGACCGATGGAAAGGGCGGACGGCGGGGAGCGAATTCAAAGCGATTGTCAGCGCTGATGTCGAGGATGGAGAGGCCTTGCCCACAGTTATCTGCTCATCGAATAGTGGGAGCTTTGTGGATGGGGTGGGAGCGATGCGGCGAATCAGCGGCAGATGCTCGTGGGAGAGGCTCGGGACGGCGATGCCGACATTCGGAGTTTCTCACTATTTGGTGGAATCCAGACCTCCCTTGAGCCTGCTTAGTTTTCCCGGCCACGAAGCGGGAGTGGCCACCTATTCGAACGCAATTGAACCAGCGATGAAGTTTGTCACTGCGTGGTTTGGACAGCCCAGTGCGGCCGTTACCATCGCCGATCTTGAAGATCCGAACTCGGCTCCGTTTGAGAGTGGAACGCTGTTGATGGCGTCGATGGCGGTGGAGGACTCGAAGCTCGCGGGCATCAACCTGGTTCATGAACTGGTGCATTCCACGGAGTCATCGCCGCGACCGTGGGTCTACGAAGGGCTGGCTCATTTTGCCGAGGCGATGTATCGACAGGAACAAGGTGGACGCCAGGCGGCGCTTGATTTTCTAGGGATGCACCGGGCGGCGTTTCTTGATTCGGAAAAAGAGGTGTCGGCAGCGGCCGCGAAAAACGCGGGGCAGAAAAATGCAGTCAAGACAGATTCCGGGCAGCCGCTCTTCAGAACGTTTGACGAGACCTACTATCGGAGTAAGGCGGCGTATGTCTGGTGGATGCTGCGGGACATGATCGGCGATGCGGCCTTGAAAGAGGCCATCCGTAAATATCAGGCCGAGGATGATAAGGATCCGAAGTATGTGCAACAGTTGATCGAAACCGCTGCCAAGCGTGACCTGGGCTGGTTCTTTGAAGATTGGGTATATCAAGATCGGGGGCTGCCGGATCTGCGTGTGCAATCGGTGCATCCATGGACGACGGATCAGGGTGTGCGGTTTATCACGGTGACGCTGGAAAATCTTGGGAGTGCGGGGGCGGAGGTTCCGTTCACTGTGATTTTTGAGGGCGGAGAAATTACGAAACGGATCGAGGTGCGCGCTAAGAGCACGGCCACCACGCGAATTCAGGTGCCGCAGCCGGCTACGGAGATCAGGATCAATGACGGAAGTGTTCCGGAGATTGATCTGGCGAATAATGTGTTCGAGATTCCGGCGTCTTGAGGTCGAGTTTGGTGCTGGGCAGAGTTTTGAGCAGCGCGCGGGGAGATGCGGATCCCTCGCTCTGCTCGGGATGACAAGACTTTCGGTAATTAGGGAGCGGTGAATGCTGCGAGCGCTTGTAATTTTGCTTCGGCGGCGCCGGAATCGATAGCGTGGGCGGCGAGCGGAATTGCTTCGCTGAGATGGTCGGCACGCCCGGCGGCTACGAGAGCCGCTGCGGCATTTAGCAGGACGATATCCCGGCGTGCGGATTTCTTGCCTTGCAGGACTTCTTGAATCAACTTCGCGTTGAGCGCGGCGTCTCCACCGGAGACTTCTTCTAATGAGGCTCTTTGCAAACCGAACTCTTCCGGAGTTACTTCATAGGTGTGCACCTGGCCATCGCGGACCTCACCGATGCGTGAGGGACCGGTGATCGTGATTTCGTCTAAGCCGTCGCTGCCATGGACGACGAGGGCGCGATGCAGTCCCAACATGCTTAGCGCTTCCGCCAACTTTTCTACCAGGCCGGAGGAATAGACGCCTACGACCTGACAGGTGGCGCGCGCGGGATTGGTGAGCGGACCCAGAAGGTTGAAGACGGTTCGCAGATGCAATTCGCGGCGGGCCGTTTGCACATGCTTCATCGCGGAATGCAGGGCGGGAGCAAAGAGGAACGCGATTCCCACTTGCGACAGGCAGGCTGCGATTTGGGCGGGCGGGAGATTGATGTTCACGCCCAGGGCTTCCATGACATCGGCGGAGCCGCATTTCGAGGTGACGCTGCGGTTGCCATGCTTGGCTACACGGACTCCGGCGCCGGCGACTACGAAGGCGGTAGCGGTTGAAATATTGAAGGTGCCACTGGTATCGCCTCCGGTGCCGCAAGTATCGACGAGGGCGTCGCGTCCGGTGCCGCTGGCGTCGAGGACGGGACTTGGGTTGAGTTCGAGGGGAATGGCGGCGGCTCGGATGGCTTCGGCGAATCCTACGATTTCTTCAACCGTCTCGCCTTTCATATGCAAGGCCACCAGCAACGCCGCAATCTGGGCGTCAGAGCACTGACCGGTGAGGACTTCGGTCATAACGGCATGTGCTTCCGCGCGGGAGAGAGACTCGCGGTGATTGGCGATGCGATGGAGAGCGTCGAGGATCACAGGATCCAAGCTACAGGAGGGACGAGATATGTTTCAAACCGATACTCGCAAACTGATACTTCCAAACCGATACTTCGGGCTGAGCCGATGTTCAGCGATCAAAAGCAACAGCGCGGTGCCGGCGAACATTCCGGTCACCGCGCTGCTGGGTTGGGTCGAGGCTACTTCACGTGTTTCGGCGAAGCTTTCCGCAAAATCGCGAGAAGCTTGTATGCGGATTTTGGCGCGGGGACTTTTCCTTCGCGGACGATTTCCTTGGCGCTGATGTCTCTTCCGTAGAGGGCTTTGTTGGCTCCGTCGTCAGAGCGCAGAGTCGAACCTTCGAGGGAGACTCCGGCAAACAATCCCTGCGACCGGGAGTAGGAAAGAATCTGGGCTTTCATGACGATATCGGTTTCCGCTGACGCGGTGCGCCCGACGGGGCCGGCTGCGATGGATGCGTCGCCACCCAGTTTGACTTTGCTCGACATCACAGAGTCCGCGCCCGACTGATTCATGACCAGCAGGACGAAGTCGGTGGCCTGGCCGCCGATCTGGAAACCGAAGCTGCCGCCTTCGAGGGCATACATGGCGGGCGCGCTCCACGAGCCGGAAAAGTCTTCGCCCTTGCGGCAGGTGATCAATCCGCGGCCATAGCTGCCTCCGACGATAAATGCAGCCTTCTTCACCGACGGATAGATGACGACGCAATCCGCGCGGTTGAGCAGGTCTTTCGGAATGCCGGAGGGGACGTTGAGAATCTCCTGGAATACCTTGGTCGCGTCGGCGATGCGATTGTCTACTTTTTCGTCCTGATCTTCGGCGATAGCCGGCAATACGCAGGCCAGCATGAGGACTACCAGCAATATTTTGGTGTTCATGGCGCTCCTTTGAAAGGTGGTGTGGAAAAGATGAACTTATTTGCGAGGGAGCGACATTAACATGCACCCGGCGAGGTTTGCAACCGAGTCCAGCGAGGACACCCGGTTGATTCGCGGTCGTTCGCTTAGGGGGTCATGTCCTGCGGGAAACTTTTGAGCGCGACTTCGCGGGTGTGGGCGGAGGTTTTCTTGGCTTCGTCGACGGTGTTCTCGGTTAGGGACCCCTTGAGTACGAAATATCCTTCGTCGCCGGGGTTCTTGCCCTCGCCGCGGGCTACGGTTCCGCGAAAGTCGAACGATATGCCGTGGACGATCTTGGTGGCGAAGGTCAATTGATCGCCATTGAGTTGACCCGATTCGAAAAAGTGATCGAGGAACACTCCGCGATCGCCTTCGGAGTCTCCAAAACGCGAGACGAAGCCGGTGACGTGTCCGCGGTCTTCGACGGTAATTTGCACGAACTCGCCGTCCCGCAAAAAAGCGTACATACCCGAGTACTCCGCCCCGGGGGTGGCGGGGTGCGGCTTATTGGGATGGGGCGGGTTCGCCTGAGCGGTTGCCAGCATCCAAGGAAGAAGGATGAAACAGGCAAGTTGCAGGGCGCGGAGTTGGGCGGCGCGGATCGGCATGGTTAGGCCAGTGTCTTAATATTACAGGGAATCGTACAGGGATCCGACGCAGGCGTGGACCGGTAAAGGTCAGCTATAATAACGGCTTGGATCAGCCATCCGCGGCGAGATGGCCGAAATGCCCCGGACCCCGCCTTCCGGGGGCACCGTCGAAGTAAGAAATAAGTTGAGGAGCGGCGAGGGTTACTAAAAGCCAGAGATGGAATTCCCCGGGAAAAAACTGTTGCGACTTTTAGTGGAACGCGATCCGGCAAGCCCGGAGTTCCGCAGCGGAGTGCGCGCGGCTTTTCGTCGTACGGAATCGCCGGTTCATGGAAATGGCCACCCAACCAGCGATCGTTCCGCTGATCGTTCGGCCGATCATTCCGCCAATCCAAAAGACGATTTTGATTTGTGGGGCGACGTTTTCGTTGAGCAGAAACTGCCGTGGAGACGTTTCGTGCAATCCGTGGCTCTGCACACGGCGGCGGTTGCGCTGATCTGGACGATCTCGATCGCGTGGATCCGGCAGCAGAAGATTCTGGATCACGCGGTTTTTGACAAGTCTGCATTAGTCACTTATTCGAAAGAAGAGTTATTGCCGCGGCTTGACACTGGAGCTGTGAAAACTCCCAAGGCGCAAAAAGGCGATCCGGCTTTCGCGAAGCAGCCGATTCTTTCGGTTCCGCGTGAGGCGGATAACCGATCGCAAACGATTGTTGTGCCGCCGGATGTCAAGCTTGACCATGAGGTCCCGATGCCCAACATTGTGGCCACGGGAGCGATTGCGCCTGCGGTTCCGCTGGATGCGGCACAGCCGATGAAGCGTTTAGCTGCGCCGGAGATGCAAGTGGTGGCCCCGGCTCCGGACGTGCAGTTCGCTCCCGATCGCGTAGTGCAGGCGGGTATGAAATCGGACGTGATTGCGCCTCCTCCAGAGTTGGCGCAATCGACCAAGGGACACGTCTCGCTCATGAATATAGCGCCGAGTGAGGTGGTGGCGCCGGCTCCGCAGCTCGCTCTCGAAGCGCAACATTCGTTGGCATCGCGCGGTGGCGGGCGATTACCGAACGGCGGCGTGCAGCCGGTGGGGCCTCCACCGAGCGTGGCCACGTCAGGGGGCACGAGTTCCGGAGGACGGTTGGTTGCGTTGGGGATTCATCCAGTGGCGGCGACCGGGCCGGTTCCAGTTCCTGCGGGAAATCGCCGAGGAGCATTCTCGGCGAACGCGAAGGGAAAGCCGGGAGCTTCTGGAACTCCGGAGCTAACGGGATCGAAGACGGATGGAACGGCCGGGCGAAGCGGGCGCAACAATGGTTCTTTGCCGGCTGGTTTGCATGTGGGCGACGGTTCGGATGACGCGCGCGAGGTTGCCAGCCTTTCATCGGCGGGAGCGAAGCCGGGAGCGCGAGCGGCATCTCCGGTATCGGACGATAAAGTCACGGACACTGATCGGCAAGTTTTTGGCGGCAAGCGGTTGTACGAAATGCACCTGAACATGCCGAATCTGAATTCTTCGAGCGGCAGTTGGGTGATGAAGTTCGCGGAACTTGAGGGTGGACGAAAAGAAGGCGAGCTTCTGACTCCGGTGCTGACGGAGAAATCGGACCCTGGTTATCCGTTGGAGCTGATGAAGACCAATGTGCATGGAATGGTCACGCTTTATGCGGTGATTCGAGCAGATGGAAGAGTCGGCGACATCCGGGTTCTGAATAGTCCCGACGAACGGCTTGACCCGTATGCGGCGCGGGCGCTGGCTCGTTGGAAGTTTGTGCCGGCGGAACGAGCAGGAAAACCGGTGGCGCTGGAGGCGGTGGTTGAGATTCCGTTCCGGGTTAAGAGGAGCTTCTGACCGGTTTAGTGGCTAAATTCTTAGCGTGATGCTGAGGCGGTTTTCTCGCCGGGTAATGCGGCATAGACTACAGGATTGGCGCAGACTTCGTAATACCAGGTGTCAGTCCAGCGCAAGATAGAAAGATCACGGACATCGACCTGGGCGATGCGGTTCTTGCGAATGGCGATTTTCCGGAATACTCCGTTGGCGATGGGAACGGTGCCGATGAAAAATTCACACTGGTCGTCAATCCACTTTCCCTTAAACGTAGGTCCTGTATCGGCGGCGTTTGGCGTCCAGGGGTGGAGCGAAATCTCCTGCTGCAGTTTGTGGAAAGCGGTTTCGCTGAGACAGACTCCACCGACGTTGTAATTGAGACGCAGGTCTTCTGTGCTGGCTTCCGCGTCTGCACCGCTAGTTTCGCCTCCGCCTCCGATGAGAACCGAATAGACCTGAAAGATTCCGACATCGGGCGCGAGCTTCTTGCGGATGCGTTTGCTGCAGGAAGAGAGACGATCGCTTACGTTGATGGCGTCTGAAATCATGATGCGGTGCTCGCCATCCATGAGGTAAAGCGGGGGCGAATCGTTGTAGGCGATGCCCAGGCCGACTTCCATGGGCGGCAAGCCGGAGCGCTCCAGAAGTTCGTTGTATTCCCGCAGCAGGCTGACGATTTCCCAGGCCAGGACGCAGGTGCGGCCGACGCCCAGCATGGTTTCACCCTCCCGCTCCAGCAAGGCCACGATGATCGCGTCGCCTTCCAAAAAGACTTTGGTGGCGCCGTATTTCGCCAGCAGCTTGTTTACCGGATCGTAGAAATTGAGGCTGAAGTAAGAGGCGGCGTTCATGCCTTTTTCCATCAGCGAGCGAGTGAGGCGTGAGGAGTCGCGCACGTCTGCTTTCAGGATGACGTGATGAACCACGCGATCTTCGGCTGGCTTCTGGTCTTCTGGCGGCAAGAACTCGTAGAGCATGCCGTTCAGCGAGGAGAGCTGGCGGACCTTTTCGTCGCTCACCAGGTTGATGCTGTCGAAACCGGCGGTGAGCGCTTCGAGGCCGCGCAGGTCGCGGTGATAACAGAAAAGATCGTGCAGCAGACGCGCGGCAAAGCGGTTGCGTTCCGAGCCGCGGCAGGAAGCGGCGCGTCCGACAGCGGCGAACAGGCGATCGGGGTGAAGGCGGCTCTCGGCGATGATTTTTTCGACGCGCTCGGCTTCTTCGCGAAAAATCAGAGCGTTCTTGATCTGCTGAGGATTCACTTTTGGAGCATATTCGGCGAGCAGCGGAACTGCTTCGTAGGAAGCGACGACGTGCGACACAAGATTTTCGCGCTGCAGCATGCGCGTCCAGATATCGAGGCGGTCTTTTTTATTGCGATCTTCCGGCGTTAGGTCTTCGCCATTGCCGGTGCCGACGAGCGTGGCGGCGTTTTCAGGGACGTTAAGCGCCTGCTCGAGATGCTTGTCGTCGGCGGCTTCGCCGTATCCGAGTTCGCGCAAGAAATTCAGCGCGAGCTGGCGAAGGCCGGGGAAACGGTCAGGATCCTTATCGAAGTTGCCGAACATGTAATAGTGCTCGGCGCAGAGATAGTCGTCGCGTCCATCGTCGGTGAGGATCAACGGATTGAGAAACAGGCGATACGTGTCAGCGGGCAATTCGCCGAGCAGGGAGCGGCGTGTGCGAGACAGCGTTTCTTTTTCGATTTCGCCCAGCAACCGAAAAATCTCTTGTCCAGCGCGCCGGAGGATGATTTTCTTGCGCACCTGGAAAGAAGAGACAAGTTCCTGCGTCTGCATCATTTTTGCTTGCCGCACGCCTTCCAGCGACTTCGACTTCATGCGGCACTGTTCGAGAATCTTCGAAAACTGCGCCTGCAGTTCGGTGCGGATGAACTTTAGGACTGCCAAGCGACCCAACACATCGATCGACGAGTTAGCTTCTGCCTTGGCTCGATTCAAGATGGCGAGGTGAAGGGAAACGAGCAGGGTTTTCAGATCTGCGGGACCGGGCTTGCGCAACTTGGTAGTGGCTTCGGCGGCCTGGATGAATTTGGTCTGGGTCGCGGTGGGAACGTCCATCGCAAAAAGCGCTTCAACCTCGCCGAAGCGGCAGATGTAACGGGCCAGATGAAAATTTAAGTCTGCGGTGATGCGCGGACTAAGAAAAACGTCGAAGCGGAGATTGTCTACGCCGAGCTGCAGATCGGTGAACGCGAGCGTCAGCCCGTAATACTGAAGATCGGGCCGGCTGGGCGGTTCGGAATTACGCAACCGGAAAATTGGCAGCTTGGGCATCGGCGAGGGCTTCGCGCTTCGTCGTATCGCCGCTTGCAAATGGCTGAAACGGCGGTACTAAGCAGAGGTTAGCATGTCCGCAAGAGGGTCCAAAGTTACGCTAGTGCAATCCGGCAAACTGGCGGCTAAGTTCGTGAGTTAGAGGCTATTGGCTGGCATGTCGCGCGGCTTCGAACTCGTCGCCTTTTTTCCACTCGACCAGATGTTGCTGGCTCGCGGCCTGCCAACCTAGCGCGAAACCGAAGCGCGCCATGGCGGCGTCGGAGGTCCAATCCAACCCAGGATGGTATTCGTCGCTCGGCTGGTGGTAGCGATGAGCGGTGAAGTCGGCATCCTGAGCGATGCCCCAGGCTTCGTCGTGGCCTTTGAACTTCATGCCTTCGTTGACGGAGAAGGACGGAATGCCGACGCGCGCGAGACTGAAGTGATCGGAGCGGTAGTAATGTCCGGCTTCGGGACGGGCGTCGGGACGAATCTTGAAGCGAAAATCCTGCGCGGTAGCCTGGACGGCGGGATAGAACGTGGTGCGTTCGGCGCCCGAGACTTCGACCTCCTCTGCGGCACCCAGCGGCATTACGTTGTCGAAGTTGAGGTCCAGGGAAATTTTGCCGGCCGGGATGGGAGGATGTTTGCCCAAGTATTCCGAGCCGAGCAACCCTTGCTCTTCTCCCGTGACAGCGGAAAAGAAGATGGAGCGACGGGGCTTCTGTGCAGCTTGAGAATAGACGCGCGCTAATTCCAAAATAATTCCGCAGCCGGTGGCGTTGTCCATGGCACCGTTAAAAATATTGTCGCCGGGCATATCGGGACGGATTCCGAAGTGATCGTAGTGCGCGGTGTAGAAGATGCCTTCGTCTTTCAATTCTGCGTCGGCACCGGGCAGGACGGCTATGACGTTGTTCGATTCGAAGGGCCGAACTTTGCTCACCATGTGCGCCGACAGGCGGAAGTTCATTGGCACCGGCTTAAAGTCGCGCGACTTCGCCTGGCTCATCATCTGATCGAGATTCATGCCGGCAGCGGTGGCTAATTGGCGGGCGATATCGAGATGAATCCAGGCTGCGGCTTTGAGCCTGGGCGTGCCGTCCAACTTGAGATAGGACTTTTCGCCGGAGAAGGAGTTGCGCACCACATCCCATCCGTAGCTGGCCATGTCAGTCTGATGGATGAGGATGGCTCCGACGGCCCCTTTGCGAGCGGCCTCTTCGTATTTGTAGGTCCAGCGTCCGTAGTAGGTAAGCGCCTTGCCGCCGAAAAATTTCGGATCGTCGGAGGGCGGCTCGTTGACCAGCATGAGCAGGACTTTGCCCTTCACGTCGACGCCTTTGTAGTCGTCCCAGTTATATTCTGGAGCCTCGATTCCGTAGCCGACGTAAACAATTTCGGCGTTGATGTTCGATTCAGGCTGCTGGGTTTGATCGTAGGCAACGTAGTCGGTGAGCGGCTTGAGATCGATTTCCTTGACGCCTTTCGCCGCATCTCCGGCAGCGACGAGCGTGAAGCGCGTGTCAGCGCCCGGTGTGACGCCGACCATAGGAACTTTTTGCAGATAGGAACCATGGTCGCCGGCGGGCTTCAATCCATAGAGAGCGAATTGGGTGCCGATGTAT
Source organism: uncultured Acidobacteriaceae bacterium (assembly GCA_963807725.1). Taxonomy (GTDB): domain Bacteria; phylum Acidobacteriota; class Terriglobia; order Terriglobales; family Acidobacteriaceae; genus Acidiflorens. Next base: position 273,639 of record CAWECL010000001.1, on the reverse strand, counting down.
TCGGCGGCGAGGTCACCGCCGCGCTGGCCGGTGCCGCGTCCTTCAAGGAGGTCGTGGGATAGGAAGCGGACCTGCTGCTCGATGTTTTCGGGGCGAATGCTCTGCATTGCGGCGATGGCGGCGGGCGGGAGATGCGAGCCGAAGCGGGACTCAGCGCGCGGTTTGGGCGGAGTTTGTTGCGCAAACAGAACGGCGGCCGCAACCAATTGGCTAACCAGCAAAATTCTGCGAACCAACATGCAGGAACACCCCAAGAATCTGATCTAAAAGTTGTCCACCGATTGTAAAGGAACGACCGCGCCGGACGGAGTTACTTGAGCCTTAGCGCGGACGTGCCGGAGGGGCTGTGTGGGCGACGTGTGGCGTCGTATCGTTCGAATAACCTTTGGGTTTTGAGGTTGGTCCCGCGACCGCGGGATTAGTTCTTGGAGCCTCAACCAGCGCGGAAGTCGCGAACGTCCTCTCCGGCTTTAAATATGGGAGGGGGAGGAATGTGCTGGGTGGCCGAGAGCTTTTGGTTGATCTCCTCGATTTCGGGCTTGACCCAACCGACGCTGGTGACGGCAATCTCGCCATCTTGTCCGATCAAGAACAAGCTGGGCACGTTGGTCAGACCATAGGCATTTGAAACCGCATAGCCGTCGGGGTCGTCGAGCAGAGTTGGGAAGGTTATGCCGAACTCCTTCAGAAAGGCGGCGGTATCGCGCTGGTTGTTCTGCGAGATGCCCACAACCGTGATCTTCTTCTCTGCGTGCGCGTTGTCCGCGTGCGCTTGGTGAAGGCGCTCGAGGAATGGAAACGTATATTGGCAGGTAGGACAGGAGACCTTGAAGAACGCCGCCAACACGGGGCCTTGGTCGAGGGCGGCTTTCAATGAAAAACGGACTCCGTTCAGGTCGAGCAAGGAAAAATCGGGTGCTTTGTTTCCGGCCGGCAATGCCGTCATGTCTTTCGGACCTCCGAATAATTGCTTGAGCCACTTCATAGAAGAAATGCCCGCCTCATTAGATAATGCCACCCGCCTTGAGGATTTTGCGTGTCAAGCCGGTGATTGGAATCTGCGAGATACGGTCAATCGCGATCCATTTGCCTTTCGCGCCGAAGGGAACGTTCCTGGACGACGCATTTCTGAGTACATGAACAGTGTAATTGGTGACGGTGATGGAATGGCGAAAAGTGCGCCAAGGCGCCGCGTGGAGTGATGAGCCGGGAGATTCTGGCGATTGCGGTAATTCCCACATGCCGGCCATCAGCGAGGCGGTTCTGGGGCGGCGGACGAGACGGACTTCGGTATTGGCATCAGCATTTTTATTGCTGTCTTTATTTTTGCTTCGCCTTTCATTGTTGCTTCGGCAATCGAGCGCACACCAGATTTGCTTTTTCTGTTGGCGAGATGACGATTCGGTGCGCGGTATCTCTCCTTGGGTCGCGCACCATTTGCGCACAGGGCATACCAGACACTGAGGTGCACGCGGCACACAGACGGTGGCGCCGAGCTCCATCATGGCCTGATTGAAATCACCGGGGCGCGAGTCATCGAGCAGGCGTTGTGCCTGTTGCCACGCTTGCGGCTTGGTTAGATCGATGCCGCTCAGTCTACCCAGCACGCGTTCTACATTTCCATCGACCACGGCTACGGGTTCAGCGAAGGCGATGCTGGCGACGGCGGAGGCGGTGTATGGTCCGATGCCGGGCAGGGCGAGCAACGCTTCGGAATTCTGCGGGAAACGGCCGCCTAGTTTCTCAACGATATGTTTCGCGCATTGGTGCAGCATGCGCGCGCGGCGGTAGTAGCCCAGGCCGCTCCAGGCGGCGAGCACGGAGTCTTCAGAAGCGGCAGCCAGAGTATGGACGTTCGGGAATTGTTCGAGGAACTTGCGGTAGTAGTCGAGGACGGCGGCCACCCTGGTTTGCTGCAGCATGATTTCGCTGATCCAAATACGGTAAGGGTCTTGCGTTTCACGCCAGGGCAGATTGCGGCGATTGTCGTCGTACCAGCACAGAAGGGAGTGGCGGAACGCGGCGGGATTCTTGCCGGTAACGACGGATTTCATTGTTGCTGAATAGGCTGCTGATTGGGCTGCTGAGTAACGCTGTGCGCTATGACGATCCAGCCCGACTTTTGTTGCTGCCACACCGTCATCATCTGCTGCGGCGCTGATGGAAGCGGTTGCGAGCCGGCGGTTCCACTTAGAGTGATCGAGTAGGTCACTACCATGGTGCTGCCGTTCAACTCCGTCTTCAGATCGCCGATGGCATAGTCTTTCACCTGCCAGGTGCGGTACTGGTTTAGAGCGGCGGCGCGATCCATTGATCCGGCAGTTCCAGCGGCTCCGGCGGAAGCGACTCCAAGATAATTCGACGATAGAACGCGCTCGATCTCGACCCAGTTCGCGGCCTTGACTTGATTCCAGAACACGCGCTCCAGGGCCTCGCCTCCGGTTGCATCGGCAAAGGCTCGCGCGGGGCGGTTGCCGTAGAGCGTACAGCCGGGCGAGACCGCGAGCAGCAACCCGAGGGTCAAGAGCGATATCAATGGATATTTTGGAGAAAGCGACGGCGATTCGACGGCTATCCTCGAACGCATGGCGTGATTGTATCGTGACCGGGGTGGAACGGGTGTCAGGAATTATCCGTGGGCATTTGTCCGCATGGACGGGGCAAAGCCCCGTCACCACACGGACCGGAATAAAAGCCGACGGTTAGCGTCGATGTTTGTGGGGGAAACTTAAAGCGATTTGTTGTGCGGGGGAATCGGTGGCCCGCGCCATTTCAACCTCGGCGGGAGACTTGATTAGTTGCTTTCCAATGTTGCTGCCCGCCTCCCAAATCTGAGCCAGGAAATAGTGGTCGTTATATCGGTTGAAGACGAGTTCCGTGGAAGAGGGTGCTGCTGCGGCTTCGATGGAGTTGCTCGATATGTTGCTGAGAGTTCGACCGTTCTGATTTTGCAAGCCTGTGGTGTGCTGGATGAGCGCTTTAAGGGTGTATTCGCCGGCTGCGAAACTCTGGTTGCCGACGCTGAACGTAAATGGAATTTTCACCTTGATGCTGGGGGTTTGGTCTTGCGCCTGCGCCATGCTGAGCGCGAATGCTATGAATAAGGCCAAAATCGTGTGGTATGGAATCGAGGAGTAACGAAACGAGCTTTGACTTTTCATGGTTCCACCTGACTCGGGGGGCTGAGGTCGCTCCCGAATCATTAGGCTATCGGCACCTCGGTGCCAAACTTTAAAAGCTACCCTTGCTCCTCACGTGAGCAAGACGAGAACATGGAAATAAAAGACTTACGAGGTGCTGGGGGATCGGAAAACCGGTCCGAATTTGACCGCTGGCAGATGGGCCACGATAATGATGGAGCCTGGTGATCGCGACGCACTCGTGAAGATTGAACTGAACCGGCAGGATGGGTATGACCGAATTCGACCGCAAGGTGGAAGAGGCTTCCGCGCGTTTAAATCGTTCGATGGCGAATCTCGCCGAGACGCTGGAGAAAGAAACGGCGGAACTAGTGACTTACTTGAACGACGAGGTTGTACCGGCGGTGCGAACCCATTCGTCGAAAGCGCTGCGGACGGCGGCAGTGAAGCTGGCCGAGTTCGCGGATTACCTGGAAACCCACAGCAAGCATTCCTGAACAGTCCCGCGTTCGCGTCCCGGCCCATGAATTTGCTTCGATTGGCAACCAAGCCGGCAAGGCTCCTCTTTCTCTCATTCTTATTGACAGGCAGCGTCTTGCTTAGCGGATGCGGGCACAAGTCCACCCAGGCGCAGGTTCCGCCAGCGCCGAGCATTACACCGAGCACGACACCGGAAAAACCGGCGAAGACTCCGCAGCTCGCCGGGTCGCCGGGTGCTGGAAGGATTGATGTCCCGGCGGACGCGAAGCCGATTTTTGAAGAGACGGGAATGGCGAGCTGGTACGGAGCTCCGTATCACAACCGGCGCGGCTCGAATGGCGAGATATACGACATGAACGCGATGACGGCGGCGCATCTTACTTTGCCGCTGGGGTCGGTTGCGCGCATCACCAATTTGAAGACGGGACATTCGGCGGTGGTGCGAATTACTGACCGCGGGCCATTCGTGCCGGGGCGCATTGTCGATCTGTCCTTAGCCGCGGCGAAGGCGCTGGATGTGTACTTACCGGGCACCGCCAAAGTCCGGCTCGAGGTGCTGCAGTCGCCGTCGCCTCTCGACACGGGCGGACGCTGGGCGGTTCAAATCGGCTCGTTGGCTCAGAAGCGCCACGCGGCTGAATTGCAGGACCACCTGGCGAGACGTTACCAGACGGCCAAAGTCTTGAAGTTTGAAAGTCCAGCGGGAGGCTGGTGGGTGCGAGTGCGAGTATTAGAGGACGATCGGCAGCGGGCAACGGCTCTTGCTCGTGAGACCACGACGGCGGAAGGTGCTGTTTTTCTGGTCCGGCTGGATTGAGGAAATCTGTCTGAAGCTTTTTTCTGAAAATCGTGTTAGTTGCGGTGATATTGTTCTTTCTCACCAGTTAGTCAAGTGAACCTGTGCGCTAACTCGTCTGCCGATCGTAATTTAGGACGAGAAGGAGACTACTTATGGCGGATTGTTTATTCTGCCGAATTATTCGAGGGGAAGTTCCGTCCAAGAAAGTTTTTGAAGACGAGCACATATTTGCCTTCGAAGACCTGAATCCGCAAGGCCCGACCCACGTACTAGTCGTCCCGAAGAAACATATCGCAGGCTTGAAAGAGGCTGGGGCTGAAGACGCCGACCTGGTGGGACGCTGCCATCTAGCAGCCGCGCACATTGCGCGGCAGCGTTCGATTGAAGATGGATATCGCACGGTGCTGAACGTTGGTCCGCGCGCCGGACAATCTGTTTTTCATCTGCATGTGCACCTGATCGGTGGCCGCTCGCTGCAGTGGCCGCCGGGATAGATCTGGCCCGCTGGCCGTGCTGGATGGCACAGACCCGAACACACAGACACGATCACCCAGATACGATCACCCAGACACTCTGGCTTACAATCTTGGGATGGCAAACCTGACATTGGTTTACGGTCTGCGCCTCCTGCCCTCCGATGAGATCACCGAGGTCGGATCGGCGCCGATCAAACTGAAAAATGGGCGGGAGGCGCACGTTACGATGCACACTCTCGAGGGCAGCAAGGACGAGATCGAAAAGCAACTCAAAACGAGTCTCGCGGCCTTTTTCGACATCTATCCTGAGATATGAGGTTGGACGCGAGATCCTGTAACCGGCGGGCGAAGGGATGAGACTGATCTCTCTGGAATTCGAAAGCAAGCTGCGCGACAAAGGGCTATGGCCGCAGAGCCGAGTTGCGTGGGCGGCGATCTACGTCCTGATGCTGGACCTGTTTTTGTTCGTCGTGCAGTGGCTCACGCGCCACGCCAGCCCTGCGATGTCGGCGAGTCTGGGCGGGTGGGTCATTTTTCTCAGCGTGCTGGCGATTCTGCTGCTCGCGGTTGCGGGATTTCGCTGGCTGCGTTCACAACTGTTGTGGCGGCTGCGAAACAGGTTGATTGTCACTTACGTTTTTATCGGAGTGATCCCGGTTTTTCTGCTGGTGATGATCTCGCTGATCACGCTCTATCTTCTCGCCGGTCAGTTTGCCAGTTTCGTCGTAACTTCCGACATCGCAACTCATTTGCGGGGCATGGAGGCGTCCGATCGGGCGATTGCGCATCACCTGGCGCTGCAAGCTGCGGACAAAGGGAAGCTGGATGCCGAGATGCTTGGGCAGGCGAGGCCGCGCCGACCGGAGTGGTCGCGGCGGCAGGTGTGCGCGTGGTTTCGCAACCAGCCACAGGCTTACTGTTCGGGGCCAGAGGGTGGCGCAAGCTTTGAATCTTCTTCATTGATCACGGGGGATTTCGGCGACATTGTGAGCGATCACGGGAAACTCTATTTGCGGACCGCGACCGTGCTCACGCCCGAGCAGAATTCCATACGGGTGGTTTTGAGCGAGCCGCTGGATCGTGAGTTTGTCGAGAAAATTGCGGGCGACCTTGGCCGGATTGCGGTCTATGGAGGTTCGTCCGAGTCGGCGGCGCAGAGCGACTCGAAACCGTTTCTGACGTTCGAAGGAGATAAACAGCGGCGAGAAACTTTTACTTCGGGCACGATTCCGCCGGCGAGTGGAGTGCTCGATCATCAGGTCAGTTTTCCGATTCCGTTGCAGGTGGTGGATTGGGCGACCGGGGAGCGACGACGCGATGGAGCGCTTGCCGAGGTCGAAACGCGGCCTTCGGTGCTGTATGCGAGGCTATTTGCGGCACTGGGAGATTATGCCCGCGGCGTGGAATATATTTTGCTCTCGATCGCGCTGGTGTTCGCGATCATTGAATTGCTGGCGCTGTTCATCGGAACCAAATTGACCCGCAGCATCACGTCGGCGGTGGCCCAGCTGTATGAAGCTACCAAGCACATCAATCGGGCTGATTTCAGCCATCGCATCAAAGTGCAGTCGACCGATCAACTGGCGACTTTGGCAAATTCTTTCAACTCGATGACCACTTCGATCGAAAAATTGGTACAGGAGCAAAAGGAAAAGCAGCGCCTCGAAGGTGAATTGGCGATTGCGCAGGAAGTGCAGGCCCAACTTTATCCCAAGCTGGTTACTCAACTAGACACGCTCGAGGTGCATGGGTTCTGCCGTCCGGCGCGGACTGTGAGTGGAGACTACTACGATTTTCTATCGCTGAATTCCGACAGGCTGATGCTAGCGGTGGGAGACATCAGCGGCAAGGGGATTTCAGCAGCGCTGCTGATGGCGACGATTCACTCGGCGGTGCGCGCTTACACGATCGAGGATGCTCCCGTATTGAGTGAAACTGCGGTCGGCGGCATGGGTGGTGCGGGATTGCTGCTGGCTTCGGAGTCGAGAGGAACCGACGCTTCTCCGGCAACGCTACTCGGACTCTTGAACCACCAGCTTTTTGAGAGTACTCCCGATGCGAAGTACGCGACTTTGTTACTAGGAATTTATGACGGGGCAACTGGCCGGTTCAGGTACGCAAACGGAGGTCATCTTCCGCCGATTCTGATTTCGAGAGACGGATCTTCGCAACTGCTCAGTTGCGGCGGAACCGTAGTGGGGTTGTTCGACAACATCAGTTTTCCGGAGGCTACGGTGCAACTGCGTCCGGGCGACATTCTGGTGACTTACAGCGACGGGGTGACCGAGCCCGAAAATGATTATGGAGAGTTCGGGGAAGACCGGCTGATTGAGCTGGTGCGCGACAACCGGCACATGCCCCTGGAACGCATCACCGAAATAGTTACAGCGGCAGTGCAGGACTGGATAGGCGAAAACGAACAGCCGGACGACATTACGCTGGTGCTGGCGCGGGCGAAATAGCGGAGATTCGGCGATTCACAGTTCCACAGTCTCGATTCGAAGAGTCGGGAACGCCGCTCGATACAGACGATCATCCAAAGTCAATAAGCGATAACCGTGTATTGCAGCGTGGGCTCCAATCAAGAAATCAGCGAGTATTCGTCGTGTTCCAGAATCCCCATGTTTTCGACGACGTTCCGCGTAACCTCGGAAGGCTCGGCCCGCCGATCGCCAAATTGTTTCGCTCAGATGCCAATCAATTGCAATCCCGGTGTCTTCAAAGAACCCGTTTACGAAATCTTCTGTTCGACCGGGGCCAGCTACAAGTTCGGCAAAGACCGGCGCCGATACAGTGAGACTTCCGCGACTAAAGGCCGCTTCCAGCGCATTTTGTACAGCCACTCCCAAAGACTGATTCGGACCCCAGTAGGCGACGACCACATTGGTGTCGAGAGCCGTTGTCATTATTCGCCACGCATCTCCCGCAGCCAACGATTGATGGCTCTTTTACCGGAACCAACCCCGGGGGTGCCAATGCCTCGATACTTGGCGAGCATGCTTTTGTCGCGAACAGGGCGGATCCGAATACCATTGTCATCGCTCTCGAACAGCAGCCGATCTCCCGGCTGAACTCCTAAGATTCGGCGAATCTCAATGGGCACCGTGATCTGCCCCTTGCTGGTGATCTTAGATTGCTTTTGCATGCTAAATATTGCCTATCCTTACTTTAGCACTTATTTCCTTACTTGAGAACGGAGTCTTGAAACGAGACAACTAGAAAAAGCTCGACTTCTTCGCTGGTCCTTTTATGACCGTCACTTTGGCCGTCACCTGCTGACCTTTTTCCATACCGCCGATGATGACGAGATCGCGGTTGGTGACCAATAGCCCGCGATGGTCCATTGTTGGGTCGGGCGTGTTTTCGTTAATGGTCTCCCATTTCTGGGTATAGGTGTTGAAAGCGAAAGTCACCGGGGATGGCTCGGATGGCTTGCGGTTGTAGCCGATTCCATCGTAGTTATAGGGGTTGTCGCTGCCGCCTGAGAAATAGATTTTGCCTTTTTTTTTGTCATAGGCTCCGGCACCAGCGGCGATGCGATAGTGCGCGTTGCCGGGGTGCGCTGGCAGTTGCGTCCAGCGGATTTTCGTGACGTCGCCCTTTTTGGTGATCGGGAGCTTGCCCATCCAGCATTCGGTAGAGGCGATATATTTCGGATTTGAGCCGTTTGGATTTTTGTAGGCGCCGTCCACATAGACAATCGTGTCGCCGACGATGGCACCGGCATGGCCGAACACTGGAGTGCCGGGAAGGGGTGTGCCTTCCATCCAAACATCTTTGTCGGTGTCATAGATCTGAACGTTGCGGACGGCATCGCCGGTTGTGCTGGACCAGCCACCGATGAGATAGATGTAACGGTCGCGGTAGACGCCGACGATCGCGTCGTCGACGGGCACGGGGATATCCTTGCCGCGGTAGTAACGGTTTTCGACCGGCACAAAGACGTTGAGGTCGGATACGGTGGTCTCTCCGCCCTTGGCGTCAACGACATATCCGCCGAAAATGAAAACCTGGTCGTGCAGGGCTATGGCAGATGCCGCTAGGCGTCCGGCCAGTCCGGGCACCGGACGCATCTCCGTCCATTTACCGTTGCTGGGATCCATTTCATAGGTGCTGAGGGTGATGGCGTCCCAGGTCTTCTTCGGCCCGATGCCCATGAAGGAAAAGATTCTGGCTCCGCCCGAGTCATGCGAAATGGCAACGGCGTTGTTCGAGACGGGGGCGGGCAGCGGGCTGAGTTTTGGTTCGTCCGCAGCCTGAACGCGAGCGAGCAGAAGGAAAAAGAATAATGCAGGGAACAGTTTGCTGCATGCAGATTTCATCGATGAAATGATAGCAGCGAACCGGCGGAAGCCAAGCGGGGAGATGTCGCGCGCCAGATTTTCAGAGTCAGATTTTCAAAATTATTTTTTCAAGGCCAGATTTACTAAAACCATGTGCGCTTGCGATATTCGCGATAGGCGTCGCCAAACCGCGCCTCGAGGACGGCCGACTCGCGACGTGCGCGGAAGATTTGAATCGGAATCAGCACTAGAGCGAAGGCCAGCATTGCGGGCTTCCTGATGATGAGAACGATTCCGGCGAGGAAGAACATTCCCGAAACGTAAATTGGGTTGCGGATACGCGAGTAGATACCGGTCGTGACCAGCGCTGTCGCTCTTGGAACGATGGAGAAGGATCGTCCGAGGGTGTAGCGCGAGACGATGACTCCAGCGAGGCCGATCAGCGCGAGAACCAAGCCAAGCAAACGCGCCCAGTCGTGCGGTCCCGGCGCAACTCTGTACATATAGCTGATTGCGAGTAGGGCGAAGGCCAAGGGCAGCCATACTCGTCTTATGGTGGCAAAATCCATGGTGGTTCGGCTCCGAAACCTAATATTTGAAACTAGTCTATGAGACCTTGCCGCACGGCGTGGATGAAATCGGTATAGGCCGGGGTGAAACCGGCCGCTCGCATCTGGAGAGCGATTTGTCCACGATGATAGGCGGAGTGAAAGAGCACGTGCATCAGAACGTCTTCCACGCGACTGGACCAGGGCTCGCCTTTGCTGTTGCGGTATTCGACCGTGTCACTTAGCGAGCCGGGCGCGAACTGATTGCCGAGACGCTCCAGATAATTTCCCCAGGCTGACGACATTTCTTCGGTGAGCTTCGCGCAATCGTCGATGGTTGCGTCCGGCCACACGGGGCTGCTTTGAGGTTGCTTGAGGACGCGTTCGAGCCAGAGCTTTTGTGCCGCAAGAATGTGAGCGATCCGGCCGAGGGTGTCGGCGGGAACGGATTCCTCGGTACTTATCTTTTTTAGCTTTATCGAGGCGACGACTTCGCGATTTGCCCAGGCGTCGTAGGTAAACATCCGTTGAAAATCTTTGACGTTCATGGAAATGCCCTTTGATTTAGAGGCGGGACGCACACGCCGTTGATGCATTGCGACTGCCTTTGCAAAGACGATACGATGACAGAGGACGCGATGACAACCGGAACGACCATTACGGCGCTTATTTACTTCGCGCTATTCTCTCTGACCATAACGATTCCGGCGCAAACGGCGGTTCCAACTCCGGCGCAAACGCGCCAGCAATTGCTACAAGAGATTGACTCGGGCCAATTGCGGGATGCCGTCCTGCTCGGCCAACAGGCGGTTTCACGGTGGCCTCGGGATGCGCAGTTCCGGCACTATCTGGGCGTCGCCTATTTTAAGAGCGGTGATCTCAGGCAAGCGCAAGAACAGCTGACACGAGCGTGCGAGTTAAATCCAAAAGATTCCGCGACTCACCTCGACCTGGCGCTGGTGTTGCTGAGCGAGCCAGACTATCCGAGGGCGGCAGAGGAACTGGAAGCAGCCGTCAAACTCGATGGTTCGAACGCGTTGTGGCATACGCTACTCGGGCGCGCTTATCTGAATTCGAACCGCAGCACGCAGGCCATCGAAGAGTTTCGAACTGCTCTGAAGCTTGATTCGGCGATCAAGTTGGGCCACTACCATCTGGGCTTCGCCTATTTCAGCCTGGGACGCAACGACGAGGCCATCCATGAATATAAGGAGGAGTTGCGGCGGTCGGGAGAGAGTGCTGTGGTGGTCGATGCTCTGGGACACTCGCTGCTTGCCAGCGGCAAATATAATGAGGCCGTGACTTGGCTGGAGCGCGGCACGCACCTCGATGGACAGAATTCCGACGTCTGGTACGACTTGGGTAAGGCGCAGGCGCTTGCGGGGCGCGACGTTCAGGCGGAGTCAGCATTGCGGAAGGCGGCGGAATTGAATCCCAAGGATCCGAGTCCGCACTATCAATTGGCGCGCGTTCTGGAAAAACTCGGCAAAGGCGAAGAAGCGCAAAGCGAACGCGAACATTTCGCCCAATTGAAAAAGGCGCAACCGGCTTCGGCGGGTGTGGCGACTGGACGCGATCAGTGATGATGGAATCGCTGATTCGGCGCGCGAAAGAACTGACCGTCCTCGTTGCTGTGTTCGTTTTGTCGATGGCGGCTGGCGGCGGAGGAGTCTTATCGGGTCAGAGCTTGTCGAGTCGGACTGCCCCCAAAGTTGGGGCCGCCAAGATTCCGGCTGCGGCAGTGCCCTGGTTTTCCGACGTGACCCACGCCGCCGGCATCGATTTTCACCTCACTTGCGGGAGTCTGGAAAAACTCTACATCGTTGAGACCATGTGCGGCGGCGCGGCTGCGTTCGATTACGACAACGATGGATGGATGGATATTTTGCTGGTGGACGGTTCGACTCTGGCCGACTACCGGGCGGGCAAGTGCCATCCGCCGCGGTTGTATCACAACAATCATGATGGGACGTTTACTGATGTCTCAGCCAAATCCGGCCTGAATTTTTGCGGATGGGGATATGGCGTGGCCGTCGGCGATTTCGATAACGACGGATGGGATGACGTCTACATCACCGGATTTCATGGTTCGGCTCTTTACCGCAACAACCATGACGGCACGTTCTCAGACGTCACGTCCAAAGCTGGGGTCGGCAACGCGGATCGCTGGGGCACGAGCGCGGCTTTCGGCGACTACGACAATGATGGAAAGCTCGACCTTTATGTCGCGAACTATGTGGACCTCGACATCAATAATCTGCCGAAGTTCGGCGACGGGCCGTTCTGCCAATATCGGGGCATCCCGGTCAATTGCGGTCCGCGCGGATTAAAGGGAGCGCGCGATCGGCTTTACCACAATAATGGCGACGGAACTTTCAGCGATGTCACCGAGAAACTTGGCATGGATCGCGATAGCTACTACGGCCTGGGCGTGCTGTGGCTCGATTACGACAAGGACGGGTGCTTGGATCTCTACGTGGCCAATGATTCTTCGCCGAGTCTGCTGTATCACAACAACTGCAAGGGCGGATTCACCGAGGTCGGCGCCGAGGCCGGCTTGGCTTACAGTTCCGATGGTCGCGAACAGGCTGGCATGGGTGTGGATTCGGCCGATTACGATGGCGACGGGTGGCCCGACATTGTGAAGACCAATTTTTCCGACGATTCCACCAACCTCTATCACAATGATCACAACGGCGAGTTCACCGACCTGGCCGGCGCGGCTGGAATCGGCGGCGTTAGTAGTCCTTACCTCGGGTTTGGTGCGAAGTTTTTTGACTACGACAACGACGGCTGGCCGGATATTTTCATTGCGAATGGTCACGTGGATCCGCAGGTTGAGGGGCAATCTTTCGGCGTTGGGTATGCGGAGCGGCCGTTTCTTTTTCACAATCTCAAGGTTGGAAAGTTCGAAGAAGTTGGCGACAGAGCGGGATCCGCGTTTGCGAAAAAGTATGTGGGCCGCGCGGCGGTTACCGCGGATTTCTGGAATCGCGGAAAATTGGATCTCTTAATGAGCAATCTCGATTCTTCTCCAGTGTTGTTGCGTAATGATGTTCCGGCATCCGGACACTGGCTGCGGATCAAGACCATTGGCAGCAAATCGAACCGCGACGGGTTCGGCGCAAGAGTAGAAGTCACGGTCGACGGAGTAACCCGATACGATGAGGTGCGCGCTGGTAGCAGTTTCGAAAGTTCGAGCGATCCGCGGGTGCACTTTGGACTGGGTGCCGCGACAAAAGTAGATTCCATCGTTATTCGTTGGCCGAGCGGAGTCGTCGACAAACTTGGCCCCGAAGCGGCCGATCAGGAACTCGTCGTCCGAGAAGAAAAAGGTATCGTTCACGGAAATCCCTAGCGCACCTGCCTCTCTGGTCATCCTTCCACAGCGCGTTTCAGCCTGCTATACATTCCCACAGGGCGAAACACCACCTTCATACAGAATTTGGTAGACAGTCGCAGTTCTATCTTCACTTACTCATAGGCGAAGGCGGTATCTCTCTAGTAAGTAGTTGAAACCATTGGAAATGTCGTTTGGTGCCCGAAGTGCCAATCTAAGCCAAAAGGATTACTGTTGCTGTTTCCGGGGCAAGCGATGAGGAGTTTGACCTGAATAAGATCCGGATCAGTCAACAGAATCAGGTAGATGGGCTGGTTGAGCGGTAATTCGACTCGTAGAATTGCTCGCGTCCCCGCCAAAAAGTTCGAAAAGTTTCGTGCGCTAGTGCAATTCGACCAAAACCACGTGCAACTCTCTCAGGGGGTAGGTAAATGAAAAGATTGCAGTTCTGCCTTGTAGTGTTCGCCGCGCTGGCGTTGAGCTTCAGCGCATCCGCGCAGGTACAATTTGGCCAGTTTACGGGCACCGTGACCGATCCAACCGGTGCCGCGATTCCAAACGCCAAAATCCAGGTCAGCAATCCGGCGATCGACCTCAACCTTTTCACCACGACCAATGCGAGCGGTAATTTCACGGTGAAGGAAGTGCCACCGGGCACTTACAAGATCACGGTCGAGGCTTCGGGGTTTAAGAGTGTCTCCGACTCCGGTGTGACCGCGAACGCTGGGACCATCAGCCACGTGGACTTCAAGTTGCTCATCGGCAAGGCCTCGGAAGTGGTCGAGGTGACGGGCGAATCATCTGCGGTGAATACGGAAGATTCCAAGCTTGCGACTACGGTCAGTTCGACGCAGATCAGCAACCTTCCACTGAACGGCCGCAACGTGTTTGACCTGATGCAACTCAGTGCCGGCGCCGTGAACGTGATGGGAGTGGATTTTGAAAACGGCCACGACACGGTTGTGAATGGCTTGCGCGAAGATTTCAACGGGTTCCTGATCAACGGCGTGTCCAACAAGGGCTTGAGCGGCGGTGTGGTGAACGTGCCGATTGAGGACTCAGTTGAGGAATTCCAGCAGCTCCAGTTGAACATGTCGGCGCAGTACGGCAACAGCGCTGGCGGCACGGTCAACCTCGTGACCAAGTCGGGCACCAACGCCTGGCATGGCAGCGGCTGGGAGTACATCCGCAACGACGTATTTGACGCGAACTATTTTTTCTTGAAGCAGTCGGGGATTCCACAGCCTCCGACACGGTTCAACCAGTTCGGTCTTACCCTCGGCGGCCCCATCGTGAAGGACAAATTGTTCTTCTTCCTCTCCTTACAGGGAGATCGATACAAGTCTGAGGGTTCGCCGATCAACGTCCTCCAGGATTCGCAGTTGTGGGAGCAGGCGGTGGCAACGGCCAACGGGCCGACTGCGCCCAACTCGCTCAATTCGGTCGCCTCGGTGCTGTACAGCGACTTCTCCAAGTTGAACCCTGGTACGCCCACGGGTCTGACTCTGGACACCTATACTGGCGGCAACTACGCTCCGTTTCTCTGTCTTGACAATGGCACAGGCGGGTTCACCAGCTTGCAGCACGCAAAGCTCGACAACATCATGGGCGTTACCGCGGCTGATCAAACGGCCATGGCGTCGGCTGGTTGTGCAAACATTCCTGGCTTGATAACCCCAGCGATCGGTCGCAGCGTATCGATCCAAGAATCGAGCGCAGCTACTTTCGGAACTCAGACGCAGAGTCTAGGCAATTTGTTCAATGGCAACGAAGCGTCGATGCGCGTGGACTACAACTGGAACACCAACAACCGCTTCTACATTAATTACAATTACCTGCGCGAGACCGACGCTTTCGGTCCCTCCAACATAGCGGCCACGCGCGGTTTTACGAACCCATCGCGCGGAAACTTTCCCGCAGGTACTTTGAGCTTTGTGCATACGTTCAGCCCCACCATCCTGAATGAATTCCGGGCTGGTTATCTGCAAAACGCGTTGGACGACACCGTCAGCATTGGCGGCGTGCCCCAGATCCACTTCTCCAATACAAGCCAGGTCGGCTTTGGTTCCTATAACGGCTATCCACAAAACTTCAAAGAGAACGTATACACGTACTCCGACATGGTTTCGATCAGCCACGGAAACCACAACATGAAAGCTGGCGTGGATTTCCGGCGTAACATCGAAAACAGCGAGTTCAACGTAGGACGCTCTTCGTATTACTTCTACGACCAGGTGTTCTTCGCCGCGGATGCGCCCTATTATCAGGCAGCTGGCGTGGATCCTGGAATTTGCAAGGCCCCTTGCCCGGTGAGTTCGTATAACCAAGATCCGACGGCCCAACTGAGCACCAACATCCGCCACTGGCGGAACCTGGAGTTCGGCGCCTACTTCCAGGATGACTGGAAGATAACCAAACGCCTCACTTTGAACCTCGGCATGCGTTATGACCTCTATCAGCGTCACCACGAAGAGGCCAATACGGCGACCACCTTTATCCTTGGCAACTCGACGCCGAACCAATTTATTCTCGGCCCGAGCAACGGGCTGCTCAACCAGCTCTATAACGCCAATAACCCCAATGACTGCGCAAATCTGGCTCTTGCTCAACTTGTAGGCGGATGCAGTGCGACGGCTGGAGGCTTCGCTCCATCGAATTCCCTTGGCCAAGGCGACCACAATAACTTCGGTCCGCGCGTTGGTTTCGCCTGGGATGTTTTTGGCGACGGCAAAACCTCACTTCGCGGCGGTTTTGGTGTGGCCTACGAGGGGACGCTCTATAACCCGCTCTCGAATTCCCGCTGGGATCTCCCTTACTACTCATTTAACGCCGCCTGCTGCAGTACCGACCAACCTTCCGGCTCCAACATCATTTACGGTCCGACCAGTCTTAACGGTGCGGGAATCTACGCTCAGAATCCAACGATACCGGTGGTCTACACCGGAGCTGGCTCAAACATTGGAAACATGGGCCCCGCCAACCAAGCCCAGAATCAGGGCAACATAGAGGGCTGGGATCCGCATAACTCGAATCAGGCGCTGTTGACGGGAATCATCTTCCCGTCTGGTGTCCGCGATCCGTACGTCTACAACTTCTACCTGGACGTGCAGCGCGAGATCTTGCCCAAGACCGTCATCGACGTCAAGTATGTCGGCACTGCCGGTCACAAACTGTTCCGCGCTGAAGATGTCAACCGGCAACCCGGTTCCCTGGCGCCAGAGGGTTCGGTATTTCAGGACGATCTGGGCAGGACGCTGTACGGGTTGGGTGGTCGCGTGAACCAGAACTATGGCCGTCTCCGCGTCTGGGAAAACCAGGTCAATTCCAACTACAACTCGCTGCAAGGCTCTCTGAAACGCCAGATGAGTCATGGACTGCTGTTCAACGTCGATTACACCTACAGTCACTCGATTGACGACGGATCGACGTGGCATAGCGGGGCCACTACGGCGAACGGGGCCGCTGGTGGTGAAGGCTTCACGACCGACCAGACCAACCCAGGGATTGATCGGGGTAATTCCATCTATGACATTCGCCACCGTCTCGTCCTCAACTATGTCTGGCAATTGCCGGGACAGGGCCTGAAGGGCGCAATGGGTGCGATTGCTGGCGGATGGAGCCTCAATGGTATCTGGCAATTCCAAAGCGGCGCACATTGGGAGCCATTCACCTCCTCGTCGGCGAAACTTGTGGAGATATCCGACCCAACCACGTCCTGTACGGCTACGGACGTCAACTCCGGAAATTGCGAAAACGTGGGCGGCGACTTCAACCTGGATGCGGGCAAGAACGATCGGCCCAATTCCTCAATCAAGGGGTTTGCCAGCGCAAGCCACAGTATGTGGGCGAACGGTTTTTACAATGCAGGATTCTCGCCATCAACGTTCACAACGCCGTGCCTGGGCTGCAACGGCAACCTTGGGCGCAACACGTTCGTTGGCCCGGGGAACTGGTTCGCGGATATGACCATGTCTAAGACCTTTAGACTGACGGAGCGGGTGAACATGAAGTTCGACGCGAACGCGTTCAACGTGTTCAATAAAACGAACTTCATTCTCGCCACCGCCGGCGGAGGCGCTAACAACAAGTTCACTTCCTCCAACTTCGGTCAAGCTGCGGGTACTTTGAATCCTCGCGAAATGCAGTTTGGCGTGAAGTTCAGCTTCTAACTTCTATCTGAGCCGGGCTGCGCTGTTTTCAGAGGCTTGCTACCGATTTCTGGTAGCAAGCCTTTTTCATTTGCTGTAAAATCGGTGCGTCTGGGGTGTCCTGTGGATAGAAGCTTCGCGCCGCCCTCGTCCCGCTTTTTCTTCTCGCGTCGTTTGCGGTTCCTGGCCAACTTCTTGCCCAGCAGAACCAACTGGGAAAGATTATTGGGAATGTTCGAGTTCTGAAGGGTGATTTCCCGCCCCATCCGGTTCTGATTCCATCTCGACATGCGTGGTTCTCCGATTGGCAGCGCCTACTGCGACGACCAAGGCCGCTTTGGCTTTTATAGCTTGATCGCTAATGAGTACCGGGTCTCGGTCGACGACGATGCGTACGAACAGGTGAGCGAGACAACCCAAGTGAATCCGGAAACCTCGACCACGAACTTCGTGCAAATCTCACTGGTGCCACGCAATGCAGCCAAGAAAGATGCGTCATCGGGGCCCGTGGCGGGCAACAATCCATACCTGGTCGATCCCGCCGATTACCAGCAATTTCCTCGGAAAACACTGGCGGAATTCAAGAAAGGAGTGGGCGCAGAGCATCAGGGTAAAACGGGCGAAGCTATTCAGCATTACGAGAAGGCTCTTACCTATACACCTGAATTTTATCCGGCGCACAACAATCTCGGCTCCGTGTATTTGGCGCGACAGGATTTCGATGCGGCTGAGGCCCAGTTTGAAGCCGTTCTGAAAACGAATCAGAATAATGCGGAAGCATACTTCAATCTGGCTAACGTTTTCCTGACTACGCAGCGTTACCCCGCCGCCGAGCGCGAGATTGAGGAAGGATTGCAGCGGCGTCCGGATTCGGCTTTCGGGCGCTTCCTGCAGGGGTTGCTTTATTCGCACACGGGACGTCCCGAACTGGCGGAGAAGAGTTTGCAGAGCGCCCTGCAGCTTGATCCCAAGATGTCGCAAGTGTATCTGCAACTGGTGAATCTGTATCTGCGACAGAAGCGCACGCCCGATGCGATTACCCAACTGGAAGCCTACCTCAAAGCTTTCCCTGATTCGTCGTATTCGCAGAAGGCGCGCGAAACGTTGAAACGACTGCAGGGGAATGCAGGTGAGTCCGGAAATCCGCAATAGTCTGGGATGAGAATCGCCTCATCCCGCTGATGATAAAATTTTTATACTCTATGTTTTGCGTACGGTTTTGCGCACGTTTTTGCACGCGCGGTCTGTTGTGCCTTCTTTTTTGCGTCGCGAGTGCGATGGCCGGCACGGTGCCGAGTCCGCCCAACGTCATCCTGATCACCCTCGACACCACCCGCGCTGACCGCATGGGATTTCTCGGTTCAAAGCGCGGATTGACGCCCAGCCTCGACGCTCTCGCTCGCCAGTGCGTGGTTTTTACCCATGCCTACTCACAGGTGCCGCTGACCACTGCGTCGCACGCCACTATCCTCACCGGCACATACCCGCAGTTCCATCAGGTGAACGATTTTGGCGTTCCGCTAGCAGCGGATTTGCCTTACGCTCCTGACATTTTTCGCGCCAAGGGGTATCACACCGCGGCGTTTGTCGGCTCGCTCGTCCTAGATCCAGAAACTCGTTCGGCTCCGGGTTTTGATCGGGGATTCGATACGTACGATGCGGGCTTTCACAGGCGGCGCATTGGAGAAGACCGTTATCAGGCCATTGAACGTCGCGGCGGCGAGGTCATAGGACGGACGCTCGACTGGCTGACTACACACCATGAAGAGCCCTTCTTTATCTGGGTGCATTTATACGACGCGCACGATCCATACGATCCTCCAGAGCCGTACAAAACACGCTACGCTTCGGCACCTTACGATGGCGAGATCGCTTACGTCGACGCCGCTGTCGGCAAGTTTCTCAGTTGGCTGCGCCTTCGCGGACTTTATGACGGCGCACTGATTGCCGTGATGGCCGACCATGGCGAGGCACTGGGCGAGCACGGCGAGACCACGCACGGCATTTTTCTCTACGACGAAACCATTCATGTTCCTTTGCTGTTTAAGTTGCCCGGAGAGCGTTTCGGCGGAACACGAATCAATGGACGGGCTCGCTTGGTTGATGTGCTGCCGACCGTGTTAGAGGCCGCGGGGATTGCTGTTCCGCCAGCGGTGCAAGGTGAATCCCTTTTAGGCATGGTAAAGCCGGGCGCCGCAGGTCAGGCGAAAGGAATTAAAGGGGCCACGACCGCCAGCGAAGTTTTTAGCGATCGTACCGCTTATGCCGAGAGTGACTATCCACACCGCACCTTTGGATGGGGTTCGCTCCGTTCGCTGCGTACGGGAAAGTATTTATTCGTCGAGGCGCCGCGCAAAGAACTTTATGACCAATCGTCCGATCCGAAGGCAGAGCACAATCTATCGGCTAGCTCCGCGGCTGTCACCAACACGTTGACCAGCCAGCTCGACGCGTTCCGCCAGAAGACGAGTTCATCCAAGGAAGCGCCGAAAGTCGCTCCCGATCCCGGACTCCAGGAGAGGCTGAACGCCTTGGGCTACGTAGCCACCGACAGCACCTCGTCAGCCATGCCCGGTATCAAAGACACGGGTGCCGACCCGAAAGACAAGGTGGAGGTGGTGAACCTGCTGCACCGCGCCGAAATGGCCAAAGAAGATACGCGCTTCAAAGAGGCTGTGCCATTGCTCGAGCAGGTTATCGCGATGGAGCCCGATCTGCCGATCACTTATCTGCAACTGGGAACCGCCTTGACGTCGCTGAAGGATTATCAGAAGGCGGTGCCGGTTTTGCGTAAGGCGGTCGAAATGCGGCCCGACCTTACGATTCCACGTTACCAGCTGGGATCGGCGCTGTTTGAGACGGGAGATTTTCCGGGAGCAATCGAACAGCTCGAGATTGCAGTCTCTCGCTCTCCGCAGTGGCCGGAGGCTCTGTTCTCTCTCGCTACCGCCTACGCGCGGGTTGACCGTTTGCCGGACGCTATTCGCGAATATCAGAAGTTGATTGAGGTTCGCCCCAACCATTACGGAGCGCATCTGCTGTTGGGACGAGCGCAGGCGCTGACGGGAGATGCGACGGCCGCTCTGCCGAACCTGATGAAGGCGGCTGAGCTGCAGCCCAAATCGCCCGAGCCGCACCGGTTTCTGGCCGATGCCTACATCCAGTTAGGACAACAAGCTGACGCGGATCGGGAACGAGCCACAGCGCAGCAACTGCGAGCGGGTGGCAAACAGGAATAATAGACGAGTCTGGTGCGGTCAGCTCTCCGACTTAGTTTGTTGGTGCGTACTTGCAGAACGATTGATCGAGCTTGCAGGCTACGGCGTATTCCTGGTGCGCAGCCTTTGCCTGATGTAACAGCTGGTGAGCGAAGGCGAGGTTGAGGTGAGCCTCCGCCAGGTTCGGATCGAGTTGGATGGCGTGTTGAAATTCACGAACTGCCTTCGCGCTTCGATTCGTCCGGTTGTAGCAGATGCCGAGAAAGTTATGCAGCCGCGCTTCGTCGAGGCCGAGCTCGACCGCTTTTTCCAAGTGCGGAGCCGCAGTGGCAAATTGTTTCTGCTGGAAGAAAATCATCCCCAGTTCCCGCTGACCAGCTGAGAAATTAGGTTGAATGGCAATCGTCTTCTCAAAAGCCGATTGCGCCGCCGTAGGGTCGCTCGCTTCGAGTAATCCCTTTTGATACCAGGCTCGATAGTTCTGTGGGTTACTCTGCAAGGCCTTGTCAAGCCAGCTTGAAGCTTCTTCTCCGCGGCCGAGTTTTGCGAGTGCTCGGGCCAGGCCAGTCATCGCGTTGTCAAAATTCGGGTTGAGTTGCAGGCAGCGGTGCAACTGGTCGGCTGCGGACGACCATTCCTGCCGCCGCAATGCAGATTCACCGAGCAGAAAAGGGATTACGTAGATTGCAGGATCTTTCTCTTGTACTTCGGTGAGAAGCGCTTCGGCTTTGTCGTCCTCGCCACGCTGGAAAGCGTCTTCAGCTTTGAGGATGGAATTGAACTCCCAAAGCTTGTCCTTGGGATCGGCGAGTCCCTGTTTGAGCGACTCGGCAGAAACGGCGGCACGAAAACCGAAGTAGCCCAATGCGCGCAGTTTTTCCTGTGCGTCAGGGCTTAGATTTCCGGCGTCCGCCTGTGATTGCGCAAAGGGATTTCGCGCCAACAGCGCCTGCATCTTTTCATGAAGCACAGAAACCGTGGCGGGCTGTTCGGCAGCGATGTTGCGGACTTCTCCGGGATCGGATTCGAGATCGTAAAGCTCAGGCTTCGGCGCTTCGATGAAGTGGAAACGCTCGCTCTCAAGCGCGTGCAAAGGGCTCCAGCCGAAAGAACTGAAGGGATAAAACGTTTCGCTGTAGGCGGAGCTATTCTGCGTGCCCGCCGTTTTTGCGGCCAGAGTCTTTACGCTTAATGCCGTCGCGTCGAACAACGATTGTCCTTGAAACTGCTTCTCGATTGCGTCAGTCGAATTCTTCAACCCGGCGAGCTGTAGAAGCGTCGGAGCCACGCTCGTCGTCTCGACTGGTTCTCGATGCCGACCCGCCGCAACGCCGCTTCCAGCGGGCGGTTTCACGATTAGGGGCACATGCGCCGTGGCGTTGTATATGAAGAAACCATGTTCTTCTTCGCCATGTTCGCCGAGCGACTCGCCGTGGTCGCTAAGGGCGACGATCAGCGAAGAATCGTATAGGCGATTTTGTTTGAGCCACACCATCAGAGTTCCGAGTTCGTGATCGGCGTAGGCAATTTCCCCGTCGTAGAGGTGATCGTGATATTCGGAGCGATAGGGTTCGGGAGGATCGTAGGGGCTGTGCGGGTCATAGAGATGCAGCCACAGAAAGAATGGCCGTCGCGGAGTTTTCTTCAACCACGCAATCGCGTGGGTCACGCTTTCCCCGGCGCGACGATCGACCAAGCCAGTTTCTTTTTTTTCGAAGGTTTCGGCCGAGAATGCGTCGTCGTAGAAGTCGAAACCTCGCGCCAGTCCCCAGCTGCGGTCGAGTACGAATGCGCTGATCACTGCTCCGGTAGTGTATCCAGCCTTTTGGAAGGCTTGTGCCACGGAGCGAAATTGCGGAGCCAGGGGTTGCCCGGTGAAATCCTGCACGCCGTTCTGAAATGGGTAGGTGCCTGTGAGAATGACCGCATGGGAAGGCCACGTGAGTGGAACTTGAGAAATGGCTCGCTCAAACACCACTCCGTCGTGAGCCAAAGCATCGAGGGTTGGAGTTTTTACGGTTTGTGCCCCGTAACATCCCACGTGATCGGCCCGGAGTGTATCAACAGTGATCAGTATGACGTTCGGATGACTCGGGTTTGGCCTTGTTGTTCCAGATTGCGTGTGTGGTTTTGGGCTTGTGGGCTCTGGCGGCGTGTTCTGAGCGAAAACTCCGGACGGAGATGCCAGAGCGATCAAAATCGTTAACCAGAGAGTTGAGAAGCGGCTGGACATGCGGCTATTGCGGCGCCAACTGTTGGGCGCGCCGCGCCTCCTCGTCCGCTTCGGCGGTCTGGCCCTTCGCGGCCAGCGCTTTGGCCAGCGATTCGTGCATAGCCTGTTCCTGCGGAGCCAACTCAGCGGCGCGCCGCAGCTCAACAATCGCATCGTCGAGTTTGCGCTGATAGATCAAGGTCTCGCCGAGAGCGTGATGGCCGCGAGCAAACTCCGGATTAATCGTTACCGACTGCCGAAACGCTGCTGCGGCCGGTTCCAGTTGCTTTTTCTGCAGAAAGGCGACTCCCAGGTTGAACGCAGCCTCGAAATTCGTGGCATCCAGTTGCAGAGCTTTTTGTAGAGTAGCGATGGCCGCATCAATCTGCCCGGCGTGGGCTTGCGCCATTCCGAGGTTGAAAAAAGCGAGCGCGTAGTCGGGGCTGAGCGCAACGGTTTTTTGCAGTTCGTCGGCAGCCTCAGGGAACTGCTTGAGATGGTAGAGGTCAAGGCCGCGCAGATAGTGTGCGGGGACAGAGTTCGGTTCGGATTTCACGACGCTCTGTAGTTTGTCGAGCGATTCCTGATAGCGGCCGTGCTGACTGTCAGCGATGGCGTCGGAGATCAATTCATAAGTAACGACGCGATCTTTCGGATCCGCCAGATCGCGACTGCTGATGGTCGGGTCGGTGCCGCCAGAGAATCCAGCGTATCCCAAAGACTTCAATCGTTCCATTAGCGCTGGATCCAAGCTGGTTTTTTCGGCCATTTCCTTGCCGGCGCTGTAGTCACGGATGAGTCCAACCAGTTTGGAGCGCATTTCCTCAGCGACGGCTTTTTTCTCTGCGAATAGATTCTTTAGTTCGCCCGGATCCTGCGCCAGATCGTAGAGCTCAGGTCGTGGCGCGTCTATGAAATGATATTTCGTGTTCTCCGAGCCTCTCAACTCGCTCCAGTTAAAGTGAATTCGCGGAAGGTAGGTCTCTCCATAGAGGGCGCGATCGCGGGCGGCCGCGTCGTTATTTTTGCCCATGCCAAGTGCGCCTAGCAGACTGCGTCCCTGCACTTGCGGCGGAACCTGCAGCCCAACTGCACCGAGGACCGTGGGCATGAGATCGACAAGTGAAACCGGATCGGCAACGGTACGCGCCCCGTTCTCGGGCAGCCTTATGATAAGCGGCACATGCATGGTTGCGTTGTAGATAAAAAAGCCGTGCGTTTTTTCGCCGTGCTCCCCCAGGCTTTCGCCGTGATCTCCGCAAAGCACGATCACCGTGTTTTGATAAAGCCCTTTGTCTTTCAAAAAACGGAGCAGCCGGCCAACTTGTTCATCCGCGAATGCGATCTCGCCGTCGTAAGGATGAGCGGCATATTCGTGGTTGTAAGGCTCGGGCGGATGATACGGAAAATGCGGATCGTAGAGATGCATCCAAAGAAAAAACTTCTTCGATGAGTTCTTGGCGAGCCAGTCCAACGCGACATCGGCGACCACATTGCCCGGACGCTCCATGGCGTCGAGGTTCGATTCATCGAGGCGGCTAAATTCGAAGTGATCGTAATAAAAATCAAACCCTTGGTTGAGTCCAAAGCGTGAGTCCAGAACGGCTGCGCCGACGACTGCTCCGGTTTGGTATCCAGCTTGTTTTAGAACCGAAGCCAGCGTGGGCTGAAGCGGGCTGAGCTTGTTGCCGCTGAAATCGTGCATCCCGCTCAACATGGGATACGTTCCCGTGAGCATGGAGCTGTGCGAGGGCAGAGTGACCGGCACAACCGCAAAGGCGCGCTCAAAACGCGCGCCATCGGCGGCCAGCCCGTCGATATTCGGTGTCTTGATCTGTTTGTATCCGTAGCAGCCGATATGGTCGGCGCGCAGCGTATCAATTGTGATGAGGACAACATTTACGGGCGGTTTAGCTGACGTTTGTGCGGCCGCAGGGAGCGCGGCAAGACCTGCAAGTAGGATCATCCATCGACGAAACGAGGGCAACATCGGTAGGTTCAGTTTATCGTAGGTCGTGGCGGGTTGTTGCGTGCGGTTTTGCTGGGTTGTTGCAGGCGTGATGCAACGAATGCGTGACAGAAATCATCTCTATTGATGTTAACAATAATGTTGACATATTCTGGGTGTAAGTTAATAATCTGTCGCGCGCAAGCGGGGAGCAAGACGAATGGGTATGGGGCGGTTAAAAGGCGTGAGCAGTGCTTTCAAAGCTAGGAAATCAGGCCGCACGGCTGGCTGGCTGGCAATGGCGGTGCTCGCGTTTGGGTGGCTCGCAACTTACGCCAACGCGACCGTCGCAGATGCGCAGTCGGCGATGCCGAGCCAACCCGGGCCATCAGTGGCTGCAAGAACATCTGCTCACCGACAAAGCACAGTTGCCATTTTCGTTTGCCTATGACCGCCAGGGATCCAGCGTGTTGCTGCAAGCGTGGACGAAGAAAATCGAAACAAGACAGCTTGACGGTGTCCGGACAGAATACGTCGTGACCTGGACCGATCCAAAATCTGGCTTACAGGTTAAGGTGCGAGCTTTGGAGTTTGCCGGGTCTCCGGTAGTTGAATGGACCGGCTACTTCAAGAATGATGGCAAGGTCGACGCTCCCATGCTGGAGTATGTGCAAGCGCTCGATACTTCGTTCGAAGTCGCCGGCAAAAGCATACCCACAATTCTCTACTCCAAGGGCTGCGGGGTTATGGATACGTACGCCTTGCAGAAAAAGCCGTTGAATCAGCTCGAATCATTTCAGCTGAAGAGCGACACCGGCGGCAAGACGGTCGACACCATTCCGTTTTTCGACATTATGTCGGAAGGTCACGGCCTGATCGGCGCTCTGGGATGGCCGGGGAATTGGACCATCTCATTTTCCCGGGCGACCGAGGGCGCGATAGCGGTTTCCGCGGGCATGGACTCGACTCATATCTCTTTGCATCCCGGTGAAGAGATTCGCACTCCTGAAGTTCTTCTACTGCCGTGGGTAGGCGACGATGTCGACGCCCACAACGTCCTGCGACGTCACGTTCTGCAATATCACACCCCGCAATATGACGGGAAGCCTGTGGTTCTTCCCGTTTCACATCTCGGCTGGGGCGGCATGAAGACGTCTACGAGTTTGAAGCTGATCGAGCAGATCACAAAAGAAAAGATTGGATTCGAAAATTTCTGGATGGATGCCGGATGGTACGGCACAGATCGTCCGGTTGATGAATTTCAGGTATTCAGCAAAGAGGACTGGTTCCTGCATGCGGGAAACTGGCGCGTGAACGAGGTGCCTCATCCGGATGGCAAAGGTTTGCGACCGATCAGCGATGCTGCGCACGCTAATGGGATGAAGTTCCTGTTGTGGTTTGAACCAGAGCGAGCGGTGGTCGGAACCCCGCTCACGATTGAGCATCCTGAGTGGTTTATTGGAGAAGTCACCACCCACTTTGAAGGAAACAGCGAGCGGCCATTGGTGAAGTTCCGGATGTTTGATTTCGGCAATCCGACGGCTCGGAAGTATATGACCGACTGGATTTCCGATCTCATCACCAAGGAAGGAATCGACGTTTACCGCCAAGATTGCAACTTTGCGCTGACTCCTTTCTGGGTGGGAGCAGACAAGACCGATCGCCAAGGCATCACGCAAATTCGCTACGTGGAGGGACTGCTGGAATTTTGGGACGAATTGCGCCGCCGGCATCCGCAGCTGATTCTCGACATTGTGCAGCGCAGCGATTTGGAAACTATTACGCGCGCGGTCGATCTGAGCCGAGCCGACTATCCGGTGTCGCCGGACGCAGATCCGATCGGAGCGCAGATCAGTACCGAAGGCCTCGCCTACTGGAGGCCGCATTTTGGAACCTTGCTGCAAGTTCGGCCGAGCGATACCTATCACTTTCGCAGCGGGATGGCGCCGGGCCTGGCGTTCGCACTCTTTAATGTTGCCGGCTATCCAAATCAGGTCGGTAAATTTATCCCCGCCGATTTTCCTTTCGACTGGATGCGCGACATGGTCGCGCAGCTCAAACTGGCACGGCCCTACTATTACGGCGACTACTATCCCATATTGCCGTGCAGTGCGAACTCCGATTGCACGACCGACTCCAACAAAGAAAACAGCGCCGCGTTCGAATGGGCGGCGTGGCAGTTCAATCGCCCCGAACACGCCGATGGCATGGTGCAGGCCTTTCGTCGGGAGGAGGACGCAGATTCTTCCAAGGATTTGCGTTTGCGGGGGCTGGATGCAAACGCGACCTACGAGATCACTGATCTCGACGTGAAGACCGCGACAACAACGGCTTCCGGTAGAGACCTGATGCAGCGTGGACTGCACGTCGAAATCCCGAAAAAGCGCGGAGCAGTGGTGATCCTTTATAAGAAGGTTGGCTAGGCCGCCGCGGTTTGATTTTCTGACGAGGCGCTAAAGGCTAAATCCGCCGTCGATGATAAAAGTCTGGCCGGTTGTGTAGCTCGATTCATCAGAGCCGAGGTAGACGGCTAGGGCTGCAATTTCGTCGGGACGGCCTATTCGCCCCATAGGTTGCCGGGCAATAAACGCAGCGCGGGCTTTTTCGATATCGCCTTGCGCGGCGATGCGCTGGTCGAGGGAGGGAGATTGCACAGTTCCCGGGCAGATGGCGTTGCAGCGAATGCCGTTGCGTATAAAATCTACGGCTATCGCCTTTGTCAAACCGATAACTGCGGCCTTTGTGCTTCCATAGACAAAACGATTCGGGGCAGCCTTAATGCTAGAAGCTGCTGAAGACATGTTGATAATGTTGCCTTTGCCGGCAGCTACCATGGCGGGCAAAAAGGCTCGGCAAGTGCGATACATGGATTTGATGTTTACGTCGAAGGAAAAATCCCAGTCTTTTTCGGTGCAATCGAGAATGGTGCCGTGATGCACGTAGCCGGCGCAGTTGAACAGGACATCGAGCGTTCCCACTTCGGTTGCAAGACTACTAACGGCCTGTGAATCGCGGACGTCCAAGGGGCGGGTTCGAAGCGCCGGCCGATCCTGTTTTAGCGTCGCGAGCGCCTCGTGGTTGATATCGGTTGCCCAGACCTCCGCACCTTCATCGGCGAAGGCCAGCGCGGTGGCCCGTCCGATTCCTTGCCCGGCTGCTGTAACCAGAGCAATTTTTCCTGCCAGTCTTTTTTCTGTCAGTCTGGTTCCCGAGAGGCTTGCGCTCATTTCTGAATTCCTTCTATGCGAAAGACGTTAACTCGTTGTCGTGATTCCTGCAATCGGCTGTGGTAGGCTAGTCGAGGGCTGGTTGGCATGTCAACACTATTGTTGACATAAACGGGCTTCCTGGGCGCTGCGGTTAAGTTTGACAATGACATTCGATATCGAAGATTTTGCAGCCCTGCGCGACTACTTGACTGCCAAGGGATCCGTGAAACCCGACGAGACGGTGTCATTTACCAATCTGCGGGGAGGGGTTTCCAACCGCACGGTGAAGATAGCCTGGGCCGATGGGCGAGAATGGGTTCTTAAACAAGCGCTGGAAAAGTTGCGAGTGAACGAGGATTGGTTCAGCAAGCCCGAGAGGATTGGAGTCGAAGCGAAAGCGCTGCGCTGCCTAAATCAGCTGGCTCCCCCGGGGACGACTCCAAGCTTCATCTTCGAAGACATGAACAATTATCTGATCGGCATGGAAGCGATACCGGAAGACCATGCAAATTGGAAAGAGGTTTTGCTGCTAGGCCGTGTCGAATCACATCATTTTGAACAATTCGGATTACTCCTCGGCGCCATACACCGCCAGTCCTCCGTTAGAAAAGTAGAACTCTCGAGGACGTTTGCAGACACCACCTACTTCGAGAGCCTGCGCCTGGAGCCGTACTACCTTCACGCGGCTCACAAACTGCCCGCTGCCGGCGCGTTTCTCAACTCGCTTGCACAGGAAACCTTGTTCCACAAAGATTGTCTTGTGCACGGCGATTTCAGCCCGAAGAATACGCTGATCTATCACGGGAAATTGATTCTGCTCGATTACGAAGTGGTTCATTTCGGAGATCCCGCCTTCGATGTCGGTTTCGCGCTGACGCATTTCTTGAGTAAAGCGCATCATCTCCTGAACCGACGTGCACAGTTGGCCAGTGCCGCTGGTTTGTTCTGGCAGGTATATTTTCAAGAAATCCATGGGTCAGACTGGGCAACAGCATTGGAGCCACGAGCCGTGAGCCACGCGCTCGGCTGTTTGTTGGCGCGCGTCGCAGGGAAATCGCCACTGGAATATCTGACGTCGACCGAGGCAGTGCGACAACGGGAGGTCGTGTTGTCCCTTTTGACGCATCCGCCAAGAAGCGTTCCTGACTTGATCACCGCCTTTATTTATAAAATCGAAAACTATGCCGACAATTGAAAAGCTAGCTGGCCGCGAAATTCTCGATAGTCGCGGCCGGCCCACGGTCCTGGCTACCTGCACGCTTGAAGGCGGGGTAAGCGCCTCGGCGTCGGTGCCCTCGGGAGCATCGACGGGAGCGGCTGAGGCCCACGAATTGCGCGATGGGGATGGGCAGCGATATCAGGGCTTGGGTTGCCGCCAAGCGGTGGCAAATATTGGTGGAGTGATTAACGACGCCCTCGCCGGCCGCGCGTTCTCGGATCAAGGTGGACTCGATGATGCGCTGATTGCGCTGGACGGGACCCCAGCAAAATCCCGTCTCGGCGCCAATGCGATTCTTGCTGTGTCAGTCGCCTTTGCAAGAGCCTGCGCTCTGCAGCGCAGCATTCCGCTCTATCAACATTTCGCCGAAATGCTTGGGGTCCGCGCCACCACGCTACCGCGCCTGACGATTAATCTTTTCAGCGGCGGAAAACATGCCGGCCAACAACTTGCGGTGCAAGACGTATTGATCATTCCAATGTCTGCCCGCACTATCGACGAGTCGTTAGTTACGGCATTTAATGTTTATCAGGCCGCCGCCGAACTGATTTTCAAAAGATATGGCATGCGCCTTCTTACTGCTGACGAAGGCGGATTGGCGCCGCCCTGTAAATCCACCGAAGAGATTCTGGGTTTGGCGGTTGAAGCAATCGAACAAGCTGGCTACAAACCAGGCCAAGATATTTTTCTCGGAATGGATGTGGCCTCGACGCATTTCTACGCAGACCACAAGTACAAACTGGATGGGGAAGTGCTGGACAGCGGGGGAATGATCCAAAGAATTTCGAAATGGCTGAATCTGTATCCGATTTTGAGTGTGGAAGACGGACTGGCCGAAGATGACTGGCAACATTGGCCCATGCTCTGCAAGACTATCGCCGGTCGAGCGCTGACTCTCGGAGACGATCTTCTTTGTACCAACGCCGGCCGCATCCAGCGTGCGATAGAAACCAAAGCCTGCGATGCGTTGCTGCTAAAGGTCAATCAGATTGGGACGTTGACCGAGGCCCTTCAGGCCTATCGACAAGCGCGTGGCGCGGGATGGGATGTCACGTTGAGCGTCCGCAGCGGCGAAACCGAAGACAACTGGGCGGCGGATCTGGCGGTGGGTTGGCAAGCGGATCAGTTTAAAAACGGGTCCATTCGCCAGTCAGAGCGCTTGGCCAAGTACAACCGTCTGCTGGAAATCGAAGAAGCCACGCATTGGCCGCTCGCCGCCTGGCCTAAGCGCGGGTGACGTCAAAAATATCGACCTGTACTAAGGAGGCGGCTTTTGATCATTCGCTCCGACCGCTTCGACACGATCCGGATATCGACTCGCGCCGTCTTGGGCATCACCCTCGCACTGCTTGCGGCGACTTTCTTATCGCACGCGCAAACGAACGAGCAGAGCAAAGACGGATATGTACGTCGCGAAGGGAATCATTGGATCCTCGGCACGTCCACGGTAGAAAAAAGGATTCGTCTTGCGGATGGGCAATTCTCCACCGTTTCGCTCATAAATAAAGCTAGTGGTAAAGAATACCCATACACGGAGACTCCGGCCGCCGAGATACGCTTCTTCGCTGATGGTCAGGACGTGAGTGCATCAAATTGGCATTGGACCCTCCGCGACGCGAAGGTTACCCACCTGAGCCAGGGAGAACTGCAACTCGACATTCAACTTGAATCGTCGCGCCTTCAGGTGACTAAGCACTTCGTAGTCTATCCGGGAACTTCCGTAATTCGCGAATGGTTGACGCTCAAGAATTCGTCGAGCGGCCTAATGCAAATCAGCCGCGCTGACTTCCTGCATTCGCAATTCCTGAGTTCGTCCAAACATGATCTTCAGTTCAACTACCTCACCGGAGGAGGTAACTACAACGGCAGTCAGTTATTGAAGTCGGAACCGATGAGTCCGAAGTATCAACGCACTCTCGACTCAAACGGCGGGATTCAGCCCGGGAACTACAGCAGCTACCTACCTCTGGTATTCCTACTGAATCCCGTCGCGAAAGAGGGCGTTGCTGTAGGTTGGGATTATCTCGGGCACTGGCGCTTCGAAATCGGTAGCGAGGGTAGTTTGCCTGTAAGTATGAATCTGACTCTCGCCGGATTCGAGAAATCGCTGGCTGCGGGCGAGGAGATTGAGACGCCCAAAGCATTTGTGGCGACCTTCTCAGGCGGCGTCGATGAATTGGGAAATCAATTACTCGATTGGCAATATGCGTATTTGTGGGAACACACGAATCCAGAGTATTTCGCGAAGACTCGCTGGGCCGTCGATTGGCCTGATCCATGGGTTGGTGAAGGAGGAACGCCCAGCGCGGACAATTGGGGACGAAGAATGGCTCTCGATCTTCGATACGTCGATCTACTGCGCGAAACCGGAACCGATATTTTATGGGATGACGCCGGTTGGTACGACAAGTGGGGCACATGGAACGGTCCGGATTGGAAGCGAACCAACGACTATCTTCGCAAACACGACATGCGGTGGGTGCTCTGGTACCCGACTTTTCTTGCTACGCCAGAATCCACAATCGGGCAAAAGCATCCGGAATGGCTGATTCCAGGCCAGCAAACCCTCGAACAGTCCATACGCGCAACCGCCGACTGGCAAAATCACGTTTTGGATGAGAGCATCTCGGCCTGGGGAAATTATCAATGGCGTTATGACATTGCGCCCGCGGCCAGCGCTAACGATACGGACGCACTCGCAGCCGATCAGAATTTTCGCAGAGTTCTTGAGCGCTTCAAAAACGAGCATCCCGAGAGCGGAATTGATGCTTGCGATGGCGGAGGACGCTGGATCAGTTACGACATCGCGCGCCTTGCCGATTCCGGAGAGTACACAGACGGCGGCGTCGGACCTTATAGCTCTTACTATACGTCGTTGCTCGTTCCGCCAGATAAGCTGCACAACGTGGTCGACTTAGACCACACTTATTACAATCCATCGACCGATCGTATGCACCTGGCGATGAATCCGACCTGGTATCGCGATCCGGGTGACGGGCCTGATGTGGAAGCGATCCGCAAAGACTGGGAGATGTATCACTACCTGGCGGCTCAGGGAGTAGTTGGCCGGTGGAGTCACGTCTACCGCCCCAAAGTCGATCACGATGATGCAGTGTGGTATTTCCAACGGATGAATCGTGATGGCTCCAAGGGAGTCATTCTGACCAAGCATGAGAAGCACGGCGCGACTTACTATTTGACGAGTCGACTCGTGAAAGCGGCTCCGACTACGAGTGATCACTATCGCGGAGATGCCGGGGCAATGAATGTGGTTACGACTACCTCGGCCGCCAGTGTCGACACCGGTATCTACGAAGACCCGGTCGATGGCGCTTATCGCTATTACGGGGTGACAAACGAGGCGTTTGGACCTCTCAACCTGAAGTATCAGACGAGTGCCGGCGACGAGTCGCTGGTTACTAAGATCGTCAAGCCGGGCGCCGATCGAAAAGCTGCTCGAACAATTGTTCGGTATATCACTCCAACTGGACCATCCCATTACCGTAACCGAGTTGGGCCAGTTCGACCCCGGTAATAATCGGGGAAGCTATACTCTATCGTTAATAGATGCTGAAGATGGAAAGGTGCTCGCGACCACTGCTCTCGACATGAGCCATACTCATCCGGATGCCATGGGGTTCAAGTACGCCAAGGTAGTGGCTCCAGTTCGACTTGAGTCTTCGAGCCGGCCCATAGTCATCTATCCCCGTGGCCTGCGGCCCTCGGAGACATACGAAGTGCGAGGGAGCAACTCCGGCCTCAACCTTCACCAGACCGGCGCTAAACTCATGGCGCAAGGCATCCAACTCGACAAAGTTCCAGCCGGAGAGCTGATCTTCCTGAATTTGCCGGGTTATCCCGGCTCTGGCACGGACCATGTCGCTCCCTCCGCGCCTTCAAGAGTAACGAAACGGGTCGGATCCAATCTCGGAGTGCAGGGGATTGAAGTCTCGTGGACGCCAGGCGAAGACGAAAACTGGATATCTTATTACCAAATCCGCAAGAACGGAGAGTCGGCGGGAAGAGTTGCGAAAGGTACATTCTTCTTCGATCACTCCCGGAACGCTCGCGACGGCGTCAATGCCACCTTTGAAGTCGCGGCGGTGGATGGCGATGGCAATCGCAGCGCGTTTGTCGTTGCACAGGAGGTAGCTGGCGAGCCCAAGACATATGAGGCCATGGGAGATTTCAGCCCAAATCAAGCAATGGATCACTGGATATACGAGCAGACAAACGACGACGCTTACTATGAGGAATTGACCTGGGACAAAGGCGGCTATGAGGGGCGATGGACCGGGTCGGGATTGGGACGCATCGGGCGAATCTGGATGCAACCGTCTGCGACGTTCGATGTTTCGCGGACGTTCGTCGTGCCAGCATCTGGCACGATTGAGACTTATGGCGAAATCCGCAAAGATCCCAGCGCCGAAAATAAGATGCCCGCGTTTGTGCGAATTGTCCAGAACTTACGCCAGATCTGGCCGCCGGAGGGATGGGCAGAAGTAGCTCCGACATACGACAGTCCGATCCGCTACAAACTTGCTGACCGACCCGTAGCTGTTGGCGACAAAATTCGTTTCGTTGTGAAACACAACGGCGAAAATCGTGCCGACCCAATCGTTTGGGATCCGATCATTATCTTGCGAAGCGCAGATAAGCCAGAGAGCGCCACCGCAAAGTCTCGCTGACACTCGCCCATTGATGCGCGGCCGTTTTTCACGGCACTCGTTTCAACAATAAAATGTCCGAGCCATAGAGCTGTTGGTCCGCGAATTCCGGAATAGAACCATCGCCTTTGGCGAGCCATTCATCTGGCAGATGCACGCCGATGCCGCTCATCAAACTTTCGCCGGCTATATTCCTTTCGCGCCCCGGACGATCATTCAGGCTTGTCACTTGATAGGTTGCCTTCGGATCCAATCCGCGTAATTGAACGGCAG
Source organism: uncultured Acidobacteriaceae bacterium (assembly GCA_963807725.1). Taxonomy (GTDB): domain Bacteria; phylum Acidobacteriota; class Terriglobia; order Terriglobales; family Acidobacteriaceae; genus Acidiflorens. Next base: position 239,679 of record CAWECL010000001.1, on the reverse strand, counting down.
TGTCCGCCTTGTCCGATTTGTCGCGAAAAATGTAAACGACTGATTCGCTCGCATCTTCTTTTGCATATTGGATCGCACTCCAACCGCTGGCTTCCACTCTCGGGTGATAGACATCTTCGAGCAAGAGATGGCGATACTGCTTAAAGAAAAGCAGATTGCGAGTGAAGGCCTCGATGAAACCGGGCGGCGCCGCAGATAGAAATTGCGATGACATGCCGTTGATGTTGCCAAAAGTGACGCCGTGAGTGAAATGCTTGCGCAAATAATAGTCGAGCGCGGAAGCGCTATACCAGCGCGCAGTGAGGTAATCTCCACCGGCATCGCCCTGTCCTGCCGTCGCGAGCGACCCCCAAACATTCGGACTGGCCATCGGGCCGGTGATGAACTCGTTTGTGTATCCACCTGGCAACAGAGTTTGTGGACCGGGATTGGTCCGCGCAAAGAACAGGGAAGGGTCGCATTCAAATCCCGAAAGATTCGGAAAGCGCTCGAGTAGATAACGCATGATCTCCATCCGCCCGCGATATGCGGCGTAGGCGCCATCTGTTTTTCCGTGACCGTGATCGGTGCGGTTGCATTCGTAGCTGACGGTCGAGGAAGGATCCCATTTGATCCAGTCCAAATGCCATTTGTCGATAATGTCGCCAAGTTGCTTCTCAATCCAAGCCACGACCTTGGGATCGCCCAAACACAATTGCTTGGTGATAGCGAGAGAAGGATGCGTGGTCCCGATGGCCTTGCCATCGATCATCGCCAGCCAATCCGCGGGGATTTCTCCTGAGGTCACACGGGCAGCATCCACATTTCCCGGATCCACCCAGAGTCCAAATTTCAGGCCTGCTGAGTGCACGTTATCAGATAAAGCTTTTAGTCCGTGCGGAAACTTCTGTTTGTCTTCCCGATAGCTGCCGAGTCCAAGCGTCCAATCGTTCATGCCCGGGACCACCGATGCTCCCTCGTACCACGTAGCATCGTGATAAAAGACGTCGAAGCCAACTCGCTTTGCCAGTTTGAGCTCTTGTAACAATACTTCTTCGCTGTTCTTCTCCGTAAGCCAGATGCAATAGGTAACCAGAGGAGAGTCCGGCAGGGGCGCTTGAAAGACATACTGCTTCAAGTAGCGAAATGTCTCGTTGCCAACATTGTCTGTATCGCCCTTGGCCAAGGCGAAGAAACTGATCGGCGTCTCTACCGCCGCTCCAGGGGCGAGTTCGAAGATTGGAGCGGCCCCCGATTTCTTGTCCTTCAGAAGGATGGTTCCAGCACGCACCGCGGTGCCTGAGGCCGATGGCTCAACGTCGGCTTTCCATCCCAGAACGCCGAGACCCGGCTCGCCACCGACGAGCATGGACTCACCGGAACCTCGATTTTCGAGCACCAGCCAATCGGGAAACTCTCGCCGCTGTGAAAGGACTTCGGTGGTGTGAAATCCATGCTGACCCTTGATGGAAGAATAGGGCGTCAGCCCTCCGGGAGGGTTTGCCAACGTGAGAAACAGAGGGTTTATGCGGGGATCCATCGCCAGGTCGCGATTGCCACGGTTTTCGATACGCATGTCAGTTTGAATCACAGCCCCGGTTGGATAGAGCTTCAGTTGCAGTGAGAGCACGCTGCTGTGATCCGACTGAAATCGCAGCGTCAGTTGCTTTCCGCCTTTCTCCAAATCGGAGATGGCATCCTCCGAATAGCGATAGCCCTTTCCAGTTCTGTCAGGAGAGGCGATAAGCGGTGAACCCTCAACGGCCCATTCGGAGCCTCCGGATCGCCGCAAGGACTTCAGCCGGACGGTGTCGGACGAGCGAGTCAATTCCAGGCGGATCTGACCGTTGTTCAGTTCCCAGCCAGTGGGCGACTTAGTGATAGTTACCTGGGCACGTGCAGCGGCAGCCATGCAGCAGATGAGCAGAGTTAGTAACCGCAATATCCTCATGGGAAGGGCCTCGTGCTGATTGGGTAGGTCAAAGAAATTATAGTGCCCACTAATAAAATATGCCCCGGTGATGAGCCGGGGCATGTCTAGTTTCAGGGGAGAGGAAACTTAGAAAACCAGATGTAACCCCAGTTGCATACGTCGACGGAAGTCCACGATGCTTGTGATTTGCCCGGCGTTGCCGACATCAACGAAGGCCGCGCCGTCGCCTGTGGGTTGCGCCAGATTCACTCGGTTGAGTGCATTGAACACATCCCACTTCAGGTCAAGATGAGCTTTTTCGGTGATCACGAAGCTCTTAGCTAAGGAGAGATCGACCTCACCGAAGCCAGGACCCATCAGGCTGTTGCGTCCGGCATCGCCGAAAGTGTATTGCGCTGGCGTGGCGTAGGCGGCGGGGTTGTACCACTCGTTGCGGTTAGGGTGAGCCACATTCGGATCACCGATGAGATTCGGTCGATCATAGATCGGCGAATTCAGCACAGTTGGCGAGGTTGAGTAATACGGCGTGTAAGGCAATCCGCTTTCGAAATTTAGAATTCCGCTTAGCGCCCAGCCTCCAACAACGGCATCTCCAGCTCGGCTCATGCTATTTGCCCAAGCTCTGCCGTGCCCGAATGGAAGTTCCCAGTTAACCGCGCTGATCCAAGTCCAGGGTCTAACCGTGCCGCTAGGTCCGTAATTGCAGGCATAGCAGAATTGGTTTCCGTTGCCGTCTCCTGGACCAAACGTGCCATCGTCAAGCGACCTGGCCCACGTGACGTTGCTCAGTAAGTAAAGTCCCTGGTGGAAACGCTTTTCAATATGGGCTTGCAGGGAATTGTAGTTACTCCTCAATTCTGGACGGCCTGGGACCTCGTTGTTACGTTGGTATTCAGGTTGGGTCCAGCCGAATTGGGCGAAAAGCGGCTCGCGTGAGGTGAAGTCACCCGGTCCGGGGACGGCCAAATTCATATTGATGTTATCCCACAAGTGCCGCCCGATATTGCCGACATACGCAACCGATGCGGTGATCTGGAACGGGAACGCATGCTCGAGAGTCAGATTGTAAGTGTCGTTGTAACTGTGGGGATAGTTTCCCACACCGACGAAGTACTCGCTGTACAGGGTGCCGTCGAATGGAAGCATACCGTTTGCTGGATACGTCGGTAGCGGGGGAGGAATGCCGGGACCCTGATCAAGCACGTAGGGCAAAGGCGCGAAGGGATTGACCTGGGTTTGACTTTGGCCCTGCTTGATAGGCCAGCCGCCTCCTTGGGTTCCGAAGCCTGCGCCGTCAGCGTTCATGTAATAACTACGGCCAAATCCGCCACGGAGCACGGTGTTATGCGTCACCTGAAACGCGACTCCAAGGCGCGGTGAAAATTCCGTTTTGGGGGTGGAGACGCCGGCATACTTACCGGCTAAGTTGGTCAACAATATGTTTCCAGTATTCAGATCTAAGTTCCCCACGCTTTCCCCATTCGGCGTGAAGATCGGGCTCATATAGTCCCATCGCAGGCCCAGCGTCAGAGTCAACTTAGGCGATACTCGCCAGGTATCCTGGCCGTAGAAAGCCATTTTCCACAATTTTTCTTGCGGCTGAACCAACGTGATGTCTCTGTTAAAACCGGAGGTGAGGCCAAGCTCAAGCGCTGCTAAACCTGATCCGCAAAAGTTCCCGGCTGGCAAGATGCCAGTGCAGGAGGCGTCATTGACCTGAGTGAGCGACTGGCTAACGTTGAAGGTCCCGCGGCCACTTACGTCAGTGCGGATGCCAAAAAATTTGCCGACATCCCCGCCCCACTTGAAGGTATGGCGGCCTGCGGTTTTGGTCCAGTTATTGTAAAACTCGAAATTGGCTTCCCGTTCGAAGAACGGTAAGCCGAAATCGCCCATACTGAAGGCGGTTAACGGGTCGCCAACACTTATCTCGGGCAGGCCTGAGGTATAGACCGTACCCAGGTTAACATCCGGGATGCCTGCTTCCGTGGCGGCGTCGGTCTGGTAGTCGGGCTGCAATTCCGAAATCACGATGCGCGAAAAGGCAAAGCGAGCGTCGGTCAGCATCGACGGAGAGAAGGTGTGCTGATAAGTGAACATCGCACTCTTATCGTGGTCGGAGGATAGTCCAGCGTTCGCAACCCCAACACCTCCGAGCGGCGGTCCGCCTCCCGCGACACCATACGCGGTGGGCGTGTTAAATGACGCCTGGAAGTAGCTAAACTTTCCGAACATCAACGTCTTTGATGTAACAAAGTAATCGACTCGGGTATCGAACTGGTTCTGGTCGAAAGTAGCGGGCCGAGAGATCTTGTAGTTCGCGTTGAAAGCCCCTTGTACGTTCGGTTCAGGCAGCAGCGCCAGCAGATTTGTCGCGGCGTTGCTGATTCGATCTGGGCAAATTTTATTGAGCACGCCGTTGCACGATATCTGGGTTCGTCCGGTTCCATCCGGATTACCGGTCGCGGGATCATAGATTGGATCGATATCTGCAACCGAACTGAAATCTCCAGTTCTGAATGCATCGATAGGTACCGTTTCGTTCCCGGACGCGAATAGGTTATTGCGCATCCCCTGGAAGTCGCCGAAGAAAAAGAGCTTATCCCTGAAAATTGGGCCACCGATGCTGCCGCCAAACTGATTCCAGCGATTGCCCGGAATGCCGTTTGGTTCGGTGAAGTGGTCGGGCGCGTTGAAACCAGAGGTGCGATAGTTCTCGAACGCCGTTCCGTGGAACGCGTTTGTACCCGACTTAGTGGTGAGCTGCCACAGTCCGCCCGCCACTTTGCCGTACTCGGCGTCGTAATTGCTGGTGGCAAGTTTCACTTCCTGAACCGAGTCCTGCGGAGTCACGATGAGCGACAAGCCCTGAATGGCTTCGGTGTTTTCGACTCCGTCCAGCAGATGGCCGTTCGCGTTGGGTGCAGCTCCGTTGATATTGAGGTTGAAATCCTCACCAGCGTTTTCCGGGTGAAGGTCGAGTTGTCCGCTCGGCATCGAGACACCCGGCGCCAGAAGCGACAACCGCGTGACATTGTTCCCAAAGGTCGGAAGTGCGCTAACTTCGGCCGCTCCGATCGTTTCATTCACCTCGGCGCTATCTGTTTGCAGCAGGGGAGCCTCGCCGGTGACCTCCACTTTGGAGCTGGCGGTACCGACCGGCAGAGCGGCGTCGATACGGATGCCGATTCCGGCGTCAACCCGGGTTGCACCTCTCAGGTATTGGGCGAACCCATCCTTTTTGATCGAGACGGTGTAGTTTCCCGGGATGATGCTGGGGAAACGGTACGCGCCATCGCGATTGGTGACGGTATTCTGCGTCACTGCGTCCGCGACGTTCGTGATTTCTACCATTGCGCCGGAGATCGCTGCTCCGGAAGAGTCAGTCACTGTGCCCTCGATACCTCCAGTGACTGCGCTTTGTCCGTGCAACATGCCCGTGCTTACCAGGGAAAGAACAGCGATTAACGTCAGAAAACGGTAGATGGCGGAGTTCATCGTGGAGCCTCCTCAAAACAACAAACCTTGGGATCGGAAGACGCGCATCGAGTCAGAGGCGCGGCGCATGTAAATTCAGGCAGCTTTGCACGGGGCTGGCGGGACGCGGACGTGGCGCTGCAAACTCTCATGACCGTCGCGGAAGTTAACCTATGTTCGAGCCAGTGTCAAGAGAAAATTGTTAACACTAATGTCTACAAGAGTGAAAGCAGCCACTGAAATCACGTTGACCCTGCTTGGGAGCCGTGGTGCAGGTAGGTTCGGTTTTTGTGCTGCACTAGGTGCTGCCCGCAAACAGGTAATGAGTGGCCAAAATATGGGGTTTCATATCATCGCCGACTTCCCGATTCCGTCCCGGCGGAATCGTTTTCGCCGGCCTCGGATAAAGACTATACAAAATCAAACCGCGGAGGTAGGTGTTTTCTCTTAGGGCATCCTCGAGCGCTCGCTTCGCCGACGATCCTGTTACCGATGTTGTCGACAACACATTACGGATGTCATGGTATTCCGGACCGCATGGTAAGGTATTGTGTGACTGTTGGTCTGATGAGGGTCTCTCGGCTCGGGGCCCGCTCTCTATTCGACGATTCGTCGGTATCGCTTGCCTTTTGAGCGATATCAGCTTATAAATGGCGACCAATTCGCATGCGATCTTCGACCAATCACTCTGGTAAACCGGAACGCGGAGTTTCCGCCAGCAAGAAGGTGGAAGCCCATTTGCGTAAGGCCATTCACGCCGGCAAACTTCGGCCGCGGCAGCGCATTATCGAAGAAGATCTCGCCCGCGAATTGGAGGTCAGCCGCGGTCCGGTGCGCGAAGCCCTTCTACGCCTGGAGCGCGACGGCTTAGTAGTTACCACCTCGAGACGCGGAACCTTTATCCGCGATATTTCGATGGCCGAGATCGGTGTGATTTTTCGCATGCGCGCCAAACTCGAGGGGCTGTGCATTCGCTACCTGAGAGAAAACGCCTCCATCGATACCCCGGAGCTTCTGAACAAAGCTCTGAAAAAACTGAAAGCTGCCGCAGCCAAAAACAACGAAGAGCTATTCTTTCACTCCGACATGGAGTTGCACCGCACCATCTGGAAGGCCTCGAATCAGCCTCTGTTATATAGAACGCTAAACTTGCTCATGAATCCGTATATCTTCATGATCGCGCGCACCTATTCTTCGCGGATTCCGCTGGCAAACCGGCGCGAAAATCACGAGCAATACGTAAAAATGATTCTCAAAACGCCGATCGAAAAAATCGAAGGCGAAGTCGAGCGATACTTCGACGGCTTATATTCCCGAACCTTCGGTGAGACCTCGGCCTTTCCCACCTATCCGACCGGCGATTGGGCTGACGATCTGGAAGGTTCGCTCGCCCCACAAATCGAGTAAGTTGATTTCCTCCGACACTGTAGATGTCATCAATGTTGTTGACATAAGACTGGACGAGTGATTGAATGACTCGGCCCAAGGCCAAGCCTAACCAACGGCGTCTTAACTTATGACTTCGAATACAGTGCAGGCAATCCTCTTGGTTTTGTGCGCGTCCATCATGAACGCTGCCTACTCCCTGCCCATGAAGCTCAATAAAAAGTGGCAATGGGAGCATTCCTGGTTTGCTTTTTCCGTCTTCGGCGTGGCCGTGGTCCCAACCATCATTGCTCTGCTTACCGTGCCTCGGCTATGGTCGACTTATGCCACGGTCTCCACTGGAGTTTTGGCGGCAATGGTGTTGTTCGGCGCCAGTTGGGGCGTTTCCCTGGTGTTCTTTGGACTTGCCTTGACCCGCCTGGGGTTGGCGATCACGTTCGCAGTTTGCCTTGGAACCTCGGCCGCAGTAGGGGCGCTGACCCCGTTGATCGCACAACATCGGGACCAGATTATGACCCGGCAGGGCGGTCTGATCATCCTCGGCGTTCGTGGTGATTATTGTCGGTGTCATTCTATGCGGCTTGGCCGGCAAACATAGAGAGTCCGCGCTAAAACAGGCAACAACCAACTCCCGCCACGGGTTCTGGGGCGGATATCTGCTCGCTTTTATTTCCGGCATTATGGGTTCGATGCTGAATCTCGGCTTGGCCTTTGGCGGAAGTATTCAGAAGGCGGCCCAGGACAATGGCGCTAGTCAGGCCATGATGTCGAATGCAGTATGGCTGCCTTGCCTGTATGCTGGATTTCTGCCGGGCGCGATCTACTGTTTTTACCTGATGCGCAAGAACAAGAACGTCAGCGCTCTTAGCCTGCCCGGCACCTGGTATTACTGGCTAGTGGGCGCCACGATGGGATTTCTGTGGTTCGGCAGCATTGTTCTCTATAGCATCTCGACCGTGAAACTCGGACGCCTCGGAACCTCGATCGGTTGGCCTCTATTTCTCGCGTCGATCGTGGTCGCGAGCACCATTTTCGGCGCATTAACCGGCGAGTGGAAAAGCACCGGAACGCGCCCGATCCGGGTCATGATTCTGGGTGTGAGCTTTCTTGTGGCAGCGATCGCGATCTTGAGCTATGCGGGACAAGCCTGAGACTGCTTCATCCCCTGCAGGCTGACTGCGCGCCTGGCATTCAGCTCGATTCATCACCGTTAAAAGAGTGGAGGTCTGCGACGGAGCGTTGCGGGGCTGTTCGGGGCTCCGAATTATGTCAACAAAAGTGTTGACGATTGGGTTTTAAGTTTAGTATTGTGCGAGTGGCATTTGGAACGTCCGGAGGCGTGGAACGCTGTTTGCCACGTCTCCTCCTGGAATTCACCACGTTGTGAACAACTACCGCTTCAGTATTTACCGAGTCTGCGATGACTCCGGTAGCTAACCGGGCAAGATTATGGAAATCTTCCGACAAGTACATCAGATCGCGTCGCTGGTCGCCGATCGCAATCTGTTTCAGTACTTGTTCGTTGGAGATAACACGATCCTTCTCGACACGGGAGCTTCTTACACTCCGAAAGAAACCATCGTCCCTTACCTCGAACAGAACGGAATCAAGCCGTCGGCACTGACCATGGCGATCAATACCCACGCCGATGCCGACCATCATGGCGGCAATGCCGCGCTTAAACAAATTGCGGGGCAGATGCAATTAGCATGCGGCGAGCAGGATCGGTTGATCATTGAGAATCCCGATCGCCTGTTTGCCTCTCGTTACGACCAGTGGATTCCGGAACACGGCGTCGGTCTTGGCCTCAACCCGGAAGCGAGCAAGTGGGTGCGCATGATGGTCGGGCCGCCGCAGCGAATCGATCAGACTTTCATCGGCGGCGAGCAGATTCGAATCGACGACCAACGTTCGCTTCAAGTTCTCCACGTTCCCGGCCACAGCGATGGCCACGTGGCCTTATACGATCCGGTAAATCGAGCGGTGTTTGTCGGCGACGCACTGCATGGCCGGTACTGTCCAGCCGCGAACGGGGAGCCCGCTCTCGCTCCCGGATATTTCTCGGTGCTCGCATATCTGGGCACCTTGCAAATGCTCCAGGCATTCGAAATTGACTGGATTTACTCGGGGCACTGGCCCACCTATCACGGTTCGCAGGTGGCGGAATTTCTCGCAGAGTCCCGAAGATTTGTTGACAACGCGGCGGCTCTGGTTTGGAAGACGCTTGAAAAGCGTCCCGACGGGGTAACGCTACGAGCTTTCATGGACGAATGCGGCCCAGTTCTTGGGGGATGGCCACTGAGCAATCAATGGCTGCTGATGTATCCGCTGCACGGTCACTTATTGCTGCTTGAACAGCAAGGCAGAGTAAAGAAATATCCTGGCAAAGAAAATCATCACGCGCGATGGAAGATTGCAAGCTAGCCGAGGGGAGGGTCGCGATGAAATTGTCCGATAGCATGGTTCGTCGATGCGGCAATAGCCGCAGGCGGACTTCTATCGCCAGTTTTCTCGCGGCCCTTGGCTATTTCTCGCTCTTGTATTCCCTGGCACCAGCCGCAGTCGTGGCTGAATCCGGCCCACGGTCCGCATTTGTGCGCACCGGACAGTACCCAGGCGTTCGATTCACTTCCGGCCTCACTGTTTGCGATGAGGAACTCCGCAACGGCCGCTGGGTAAGCCGTTACTGGGAGTCAAGCGGCCAAATCGTGGCGGACATTCAAATCGACGCCGAACGGCAGCAGATGGACATGCTGCCAGTCGACGCTTTCAAACTGGAGATGGAAGGGCAAGAACTTTCGGGAAGTTGGAAGTGGATAGGAGTCAACAAATCTGAAGTTCACAGTCCGGATGGATTGCTGGTAACCGTCGAACTCGAAAGTAGCGTTCGTCCCATTCGCGTGAAATTACAAACACTGCTGAACGGCGGTCCCGTGATGGTTCGCTGGATCGAAATCAGCAACACTGGCCAGCGTGCAACCGCTATTTCGAACGTGTCACCCTGGGCCGGACAACTCTGGCACACTCCCAACTTTGCAGAGAAACTGCAACCTGACTCCGAAGATGTTTACGATGTCGGCTACGCTCAATACGAAAAGTGGGGATACGAAGGCGCGTGGCGCTTTGATCCCGTAGTCAATGAGACCAAGATCATCTCCGGAGACCGTGGGAAATCAGGATGGGGCCATCCAACATTTTTCGCCCGCAACAACGCCACCGGGGAGTGGTTCGTCGCCTCGTTGGCATGGAGCGGAAACTGGAAAATTCGGGTAACCAGCAAAGTCGAGAAATCTCCGGTCGAACGATCGTCGTCGATTGACCGACCCGTGAACGAAGCGCGTTTATTTTTTGAAATGGGTCCAGCTTCCGTCGACCCGGTGCAGCGTGTGATGGAACCGGGCGAAACGGTCAAGACGCCGGAAACTCATATCCTATGCATGAAGTCTGACCTGGATCACGTAACCGCGGCCCTGCTGCAGCATGTGCGTCGCGACGTTCTTCCCCGCCCGCCTTCGGAGCATGTATTCGATGTCGAGGCCAATCATCGCGGCTACATTGTGGATCACGAAACCGAGGCCGGAATTGATCGCGAGATCGATATGGCGGCCGATATCGGTGCCGAAACATTTCTGATCGACGCGGGATGGTTCGGGCCGGAACCGAATCGCTGGTATGAAAATGTTGGCGACTGGTATGCCGGCGCATGGCTCCCAAACGACATTCAACCTATCCGCGAACATGCGCGCCAGAAGGGAATGAAATTCGGTCTGTGGGTGGAGATTGAGGGTGCAGGCTCCGCGTCCAAATTGCGTAAAGAACATCCCGAGTGGATACTCACGCGCAATGGAGAGCCGATCGCCAATGGCCGGCACCTCGACATGGGAAATCCAGTTGTCGTCAAATGGATGGAATCCGAGATTGCGCGGATTATCCGCAAGTATGATCTCGATGTTTTCCGCATCGATTACAACATGTCGCTCGAGGAAGACGGGAACCAACTGCGCGATGGTTTCGTGGAAAGCTCTTCATGGCGCCACGTCGAAAATCTGTATGCCATGTTCGATCGCCTGCGCGCGCAGTTTCCGACAGTCATCTTTCAAAATTGTGCGGGCGGCGGTGGACGATTGGATTGGGGCATCCTGCACCGCTTTGACAACACCGAGCTCTCTGACTGGATGCGCGGACCCCGTGGCGTAAAGATTTTGAACGGGATGACGTGGTTGCTGCCGCCAGAGATTTTGTTGCGGACCTTCGGTACCGAGGTTCCCGATCTCGCCGGTGACGGCGACATTGAATACCAATTGCGGTTAGTAGAAATGTCTCTGCCGATTTTTCGTGGCCTTTCGCCCTCGTTGGCAGAAATGAATCCCATCTTGCGGGATAAGATCCGGTCCGGCGTCGATCTCTACAAGCGCGAGTTGCGCCCGATTCTCCGCAACAGCGTCGTCTATCATCACACTCCGCTGACGCCGTACTTCAGTCAATCGCCGTGGCTGGTGCTCGAATATGGCAGTCCAGACAGGACGCGTGGGGTTGCGACGTTGTTCCGTACCTCGAACTTTGAAGATCCCGTTTACCATTTCGTACCCCGCGGCCTCGATGCCTCCGCGACCTACAAGATCACATTCAAGAACCGTGACGAAACCGTGCAGGCGTCAGGTATGCAGCTCATGACGGACGGAATCCCTGTGCGACTGGAAACAGCTGGAACGTCAGAAATGTTGTTATTTGAAAGCACCACAACTAAGCGCCCGGAGTCAGTGAAGAGCAATTAGCAACTGCGAAACAGGTCAGGACCTGTAGAGATTTGAATCATGGAAACTCAAACGACCGTATTTAAACAATTGTTCGATCTCAGCGGCCGGGTTGCCCTTATCACGGGAGCCGGCGTCGGCTTCGGCGAAGCGATCTCGCTTGGCTTCGCGGAATTTGGTTGTGATATCGCCGCGTGCGATCTTACCCTTGAAAACCCGAAGCGCACATCCGAAAGAGTGCGCAAATTGGGCAGGCGATCCATTGCGCTCACAGCAAATGTCTCGAAACCTGAAGACATCTTTGCCATGGTCGACGCAACGGTTAAAGAATTCGGACGGCTCGACATTCTGGTGAACTGTGCCGGTATACCTCAACACGATCCTGCGGAATCGACTCCGCTCGATACCTGGGACCGCGTGCTCGACATCAACTTGCGCGGCACCTTCTTGTGCTGCCAGGCAGCTGCGCGCTTCATGCTCAACAATGGTGGCGGAACGATCATTAACTTCTCATCGATCGCAGGCCAAGTCGGTGTTGGCCGAGGCGCGAATGCTTATTGCGCCAGCAAAGGCGGAGTCGATGCCTTGACGAAACAGTTGGCTCTCGAATGGGCCGACCGTGGGATTCGCGTCAACGCCATTGCCCCTTGCCAGTTCATGACGCCGGGGCTCAAAGAGGTCATGGCTGAGCGCCAGTTCGATCCCGCGAAGCTCATGCAAACCTGGGTTTCCAATATTCCATTGGGACGCGTTGGTGAACCTGATGAGATTGTCGGGCCAGCTTTATTTCTCGCATCAAAGGCTTCGTCCATGGTGACGGGCATCATTATGCCGGTAGATGGAGGTTATCTCGCTCGGTGAATCTGGCCGGCAGAGATCGCAAATGATACCGGGGCTGGCATCGTCGCTTCCTGCGGGCCTGGAGCTCAAACGGCTTATCCAGATTGGAATTGTTGTCTCCGATCGCGCTCAAACCGTTGAGCAATTGAAATCATTGTTTGGCATGGGCCCTTTCCGCCTTGTGGAGTGGCCGAATCGCCCTGAAGCCAAGTACTACTATCGCGGCGTGGAAGAGAACATTCGGCTGAAACAGGCATTTGTCCAATTGGGAGATGTAGAGGTCGAAATTATCGAGCCGCTCGAAGGGCGCAACGCGTACCAGGATTTTCTTGACGAAACAGGAGGCGGAATTCACCACGTCCTGTTTGAAGTGAAGGACATCGACCCTGTCGTCGAGCAATTGGCGAAGTCAGGAGTTTCAGTTCTACAGTCGGGGACCGGTATTCGTCCCGGGACGCGGTGGGCGCTCATGGATACTCGGAAGTTAGTTGGCTTTTATCTCGAGTTACGCCATCGTCCGGGCGATTCGGACGGTACGTCGATTCCCGATTGAGGTGCTTTTACTGGACCGCCTCGCAGTTAGATGGAAGTAAATAATTATGTCGCCAAGCACAGCTCGATTGAAGACTGCGATTGTGGGATGCGGCAAGGTCGCGGGCACACATGCGCTTGCGTACCAGGCACTCCCGAATTCTCAATTGGTGTCGGTGTGCGATATCTCCGCCGAGCGCGCTCAGTCGTTTGCCAAGAACCTGAGTGTGAATGGCTACACCGATCTCGCCGAGATGTTGAGGCGCGAAACAGTGGACGTTCTCTCAGTGTGCACGCAGCATACCGAACATCCCGCCGCAGTTGAAATCGCCGCCGCTGCCGGTGTTCATGTCATCGTTGAGAAGCCGCTGGCCGTCGACCTTGCCTCTTGCGATCGGGCGGTGGCAGCCGCAAAAGCCGCAGGCATTAAGCTTGGCGTCGTCAGTCAACGCCGCTGGTATGAGCCTGTCCAGCGAATGAGGCAGGCAATCGACGCCGGAAAGTTAGGTAAGCCCGTCTTGGCCGTGGTGACCATGTTGGGCTGGCGCGAACCTGCGTATTACAAATCCGATCCGTGGCGTGGAACCTGGAAGGGTGAAGGTGGTGGAGTCGTAGTGAGCCAAGCGCCGCACTATCTCGACCTATTGAGTTGGTTTATGGGGCCTGCTGTTGAAATGCATGGCTATTGGGATAACTATAACCATCCTGGCATTGAAGTCGACGATACGGTAGTCGCATCGGTTCGCTTTCAAAGCGGAGGCATCGCATCGATCATTCTGAGCAATTCTCAGCGTCCTGGACTGTACGGAAAAATCCACATACACGGTTCATCGGGCGCTTCAGTGGGGGCTGAAACCGATAGCGGATCTCCTTTTATTTCCGGAGTCACCGAGAAGATGGATCCTCCATTCAACGATATTTGGACGATCCCGGGTGAAGAGAAGAACCTCGAGGTTTGGAATCAGGAAGATCGCGCTAGACCCTGCAACGTCATGACCTACTATCACCAGCTGCAATTGGCCGATTTTCTTGCGGCTGTATCAGAAAACCGCGCGCCGGCTGTCGATGGTGAAGCGGGTCGTCGCGTAGTCGAGCTGTTTACTGGCGTTTATCGTTCGCAACGTGATCACGCGTCATTGACGTTACCTCTTTCGCAATAAAGTTCGGGAGATTTCAAGATGAAAGACCAAGTTGTTGCCGAGCAAATTAGTCAGGAACTCCTGCTGAACTACTACAAGAAGATGCTTGAGCTGAGAGATTTCGAGCTCAAGGTGCAAGAGCTGTACCGCAATGCCATGCTTCCTGGCTTCGTGCATTTATACGTAGGCGAAGAAGCGGTCGCCGTTGGAGTCTGCTCGCACCTTGAAACACCAGACCTCGTTTTCAGCACGCATCGCGGACACGGTCACGCTCTCGCCAAAGGCGTGCCAGCAGGCGTTGTACTCGCTGAGCTCTGGGGCAAGGCTACTGGATGTTCCGGAGGTCGCGGTGGCAGCATGCACATGTACGCTCCCGAATACGGGTTCATGGGCACCAACGGAATCGTGGGCGCTCCAATTCCTTTGGCGACTGGCGGTGCGCTGAGCGCCAAGCTGCGCAATAAGGGGCATGTAGTTGTCAGTTTCTTCGGCGAAGGTGCGGTCAACAGCGGATCGTTCCACGAAGCCGTAAACATGGGTGCGGTGTGGGAACTCCCGTGCATTTACGTTTGCGAGAACAATTTGTATGCGACAGAAATGGCGTTCAAGCGCGCCACCAAGAACACCAGCGTGGCCAGTCGCGCTTCCGCCTACGGAATGCGAGGGGTTGCAGTCGACGGACAAGATGTAGTAGCTGTTCATACTGCCGCTGAAGAAGCTATCCGCCTCGCTCGCAATGGTGAGGGACCGACGCTGATCGAATGCAGAACTTACCGTTATGTAGGACACCACGAAGGCGATCCCGGAACCGATTATCGAACTCGTGAAGAAGTCCAGCAATGGAAGGCGCAGGATCCGGTGAAGCTCGCTCGCAAGCGGCTGCTCGATTCCGGCATGGACGAAAGCAAAATAAAAGCTGCCGACGCGGAAGTAGAAAAAATTATCAACGATGCAGTTGAGTTCGCTCAAAACAGTCCGGAACCGTCGGCGGATTCTGTAACTGATTTTGTTTTCTGACCTTTTCTGATTGGGGAGAAAGTATGGCAGAGCAAGGCCGTGTAATTACCTATGCGGACGCGGGTGTCGAAGCCCTCTACGAGGAAATGGGGCGAGACCGAAGCATTGTTTATATCGGGCAGGGAATTGGCCCGCGTGGCGGAAACTTCCGCCAGACCAAGGGCCTGTGGAAAGAATATGGTGACGATCGTCTGCGCGATACGGGCATCGTCGAATTGGGCGCGACTGGAGTGGCGATCGGCGCAGCCATGGCCGGGACGCGGACCATCGTCGATGAAGTCTTTCTTGATTTTGCCCTCGAAGCCATAACTCAAATCGTCCAGCAAGCCGCAAATATTTCTTACATGTCGAACGGAAAGATCAAAGCTCCCGTACTGGTGCGTGGAGCTATGGGTGCAGTACGAAATGCTGGGGCTCATCACTCGCACACTTTCTACAACTGGTTTGCCAATACACCCGGCCTAAAAGTGGTGCTGCCGTCGAACCCTTACGACCTGAAAGGATTGTTCAAGAGTTCTCTGCGCGAGCCCGGACCGGTGATATTCATCGAGCATAAGTCGCTTTACAACACGAAGGGCGTAGTTCCCCAAGAGGACTATCTGGTTCCGTTGGGCGACGCTCGCATTATTCGTGAAGGCACAGATCTCACGATCGTCGCCATGTCCCGCATGGTCGACCTGGCGATAAAGGCGGCTGCGGTTCTCGAAACACAAGGAGTGTCCGCGGAGGTGATCGATCCGCGAACCATTGTTCCTTTGGACCGCAAGAAGATTACCGATTCAATCAAGAAGACCGGCCGCCTGGTGGTGATCGACGAATCGCCATCATTCTGCAGCTTTGCCGGAGAGCTTCTTGCGATCGCGGCGGAAGACTGCTTCGATGAGTTGAAAACAACTCCGCAGAGAATCTGTTCGCTTCCAGTTCCGAATCCGTTCAGTCCGGTTCTCGAAAATCAAATGATCCCAACCGTCGATCGCATCGTCAGCGAAGTACAAGAGATGATGAAGAAGGTAAGGAGAAAGTCCTAGAAAATGGCTTACAAAATCATCATGCCGCAGCTTGGCCTCACCATGGAAGAAGGGTCGGTGGTCAATTGGTTGAAACAGCCGGGCGAATTCGTCGAGAAGGGCGATCCGCTATTCACGGTGCAAACCGACAAGATCGAAATGGAAGTCGAAGCGATGGGAAAAGGATATCTTGGCCCGATTCAGGTTGAACTCGGAGTTACCGTCCCCGTAGGAACTCTTCTAGCAATGCTGAACGACGAACCGTAAACAGCCGCTCGAAACCTCACGTCGTCTATGCCTCCGTAGGACGCGGCTCGCCCAAAATGCACTTTTTGGCGAGCTGTCTCGCCGAACCTTCGTAGTTTTGTACCCCCCTCCCCCCCCTTTTCTGTACCTTTAGAATCATCAGGTTAGAGCTTGATAATTCATTCAAAAGGACTTACATGGATATACCTCATTAATAAGGAGTTACGGGACAATTTCGGCGATTTATCGCGTTTTTAGGTATTCAGTTGTCGAGGAACGGGTGGTACCCTGGCAAACTTTATTTGCCTATAGATTGATTGTAACTGTGGCTGCAAGGCCTCTTTCGTAGAGTGTACGAAAGGAGATGGGGATCTGCCGCGCTGTTTAGCGCAATCGTAACTGGCTGCTATCGGTCGCCCGGTTCGTGCAGCACTCAATGGCTACAGCGATGTCCGCCTGACGACCGCATCCTTATTACCCAGCACCGCTGCACTCAACTCCACTCCCAGCCCCGGCCCTGGAGGCAGCGGCAATTCTCCATTGGCCTGGGGAACGAGCGATGCTGTCACCAGTCCCTCGTACTCCTCTTTATAGTGACGCCGGACGGACTCCATAATAAAGAGATTGGGCACATTGGCCGCGACATGCGCGGTGGCAAAGTGCAGAATCGGTCCGCCGCAGTTATGCGGGGCAATCGGTAGATAGTAAGTCTCGGCCATGGTTGCGATTTTCTTTCCTTCGGAAATTCCGCCGCACCACGCGATATCCGGCATCACGATACTGGCAGCGCGATTTTCCAGAAGCTCGCGGAAAGCCCAGCGCGTCATCAGGCGTTCGCTCACGCACAGAGGAATGCTGGTCGACTCCGCGAGCTCGGCGTAAGCCGCGAGATTATCCTGCGGCAGCATTTCCTCCAGCCACATGGGTTTGTAAGGCTCCAGCGCGGCAGCGATTTTCTTGGCGCTCGGCAGATTCCAAAAGCCATGAAATTCGATTGCAACCTCTACTGAGTCGCCGAATTCCTCGCGGATCAGCCGCAATGGTTCCATGCCTCGCCGCAGTTGCTCGGCCGAAATATAGTTCCCGCCCGTTTCTTTTGCGATCGGATCGAACGGCCAGATTTTCATGGCGCGAACATTCGAGGCGGTCAACTCACGGGCAAGCTTGGCTGGCTCTCGATTGAAATCGACGCGGTCGTAGCAGGTGTTGTAGATGCGAATCGACGGCCGTGATGCTCCGCCCAGCAGCTTGTAAATCGGCTGCCCAGTGGCCTTGCCGAGTAAATCCCATAGTGCGATATCGACGGCGCTCAGAGCGCGCATCTCAGCGCCTGCCCAGCCGCTGTAGGAGATGTTCAGAAACATATCCGCCCACAGACGATCGATGTTGCCGGGATCTTTTCCCAATAGAACTGACGCCAATCGGGTGTGAACGATCGAAGCTTCGGCCTCGGCATTGGGATAGCTCTCTCCCAGGCCGATGATTCCCTCATCGGTATGGATGCGAACCCAGAGATAGGTGATAGCGCCGACGTGGACGTTGATTCCGCGCGGAAGGTAGATGGTTTCGACAGCCGTAATTTTCATGGGAGAAAGCTTGAGGTGCGCCTCGGAATTATCACCGACCGCTGTCAAAATAGTCAACATTATTGTTGACAACATTGGCGACTGGGACGTAGATTGTGCCTGCCAGTTCCCCTCGACTTTTCAGCATCTTCGGGTGATGTCGTCTTCGGGTGTTGTCGTCTTCGGGTGTATCGTGTTCGGGTGTGTCGTGGCCGAGAGGCACGATGTTCTGGCTGCAAGGTTTGCAGCGCCGCGACTCACGCGTCTATCACATAACGCATATCACATATCACAAATCGATCGGTCCTTTAAATATGTCTCAACAACTCAGATTACACGGGAAAAAAGCGCTGGTGACCGGCTCCGACACTGGAATCGGACACGAGATCGGCCTCGAATTTGCGCAGGCAGGGCGCCGATGTTGTTTTTCACTACGTCCAGAGCGATGAGGGCGTGAAGGGTGCCATTGCGGAAGTAAAAGCGATGGGACGCAAAGCCGCTGCATTCCAGGCGGACTTCGATGTGCTCGACCAGGTGTTCCGTCTAGCTGATCAAGCGAACGAATTTCTCGGTGGCCTGAATTGCCTTGTCAACAATGCCGGCGTCACCATGAACCGCCCGTTCCTGAAGACGACGCCCGAGCAATTCGACAAAATGTTCCACATCAATTTTCGCGGGCAGTACTTTCTTACGCAGAGATTGGTGGAAGGCATGCTGAAACAGGGTGGAGGCGTGATTTGCAACATGTCATCCATCCACGGATTCCAAGGTGTGCCCGAGCATTCCGTGTACGCCGCGACTAAGGGAGCGATTATTGCGTACACGCGATCTCTGGCGGTCGAGCTGGCGCACCGGGGCATCCGGGTCAACGCGATCGCGCCGGGATGGGTGACCGTCGAAAATTATTTCAAATGTATTCCCGGCTTCACCGAAAAAATGGCAGAGGAAGCGGGCTACAAAGCAATTCCAGTCGCCCGTTGCGGTGAACCGTCGGACATCGCGAGGCTCGCGGCTTTCTTATGTTCTGACGACGCTTCAT
Source organism: uncultured Acidobacteriaceae bacterium (assembly GCA_963807725.1). Classification (GTDB taxonomy): domain Bacteria; phylum Acidobacteriota; class Terriglobia; order Terriglobales; family Acidobacteriaceae; genus Acidiflorens. The sequence goes on along the minus strand of CAWECL010000001.1, from coordinate 220,766 downwards.
TCATCGTGGGGCAGACCATCGTAGCCGATGGAGGAACCACCGCGCTGATGTCGCTGGTTTCTGATTTCCGGCAAGAATCCACGAACACTTTTGGCCGAGGTTATATCCCAGGCGTATAGGCGGCGGAAAAAATGCTTCAAGAACTGATCTCGACCCTGAAAGCGGCAGGCAAGAGTCCCGAGCTCCACGAAACCGAAGACGGAACGCGGATTCTAATTCTGCCCTACGGCGGCAGAATTCTCGGAGTCTTCGCGCCCGGCAGCGACGAGAATTTTTTGTGGACCAACTCCGCGCTCGACGATGTCGAGACCGCACGCGCCTATTACGCCAGCGATGATTGGCAGAATTCTGGCGGCGACCGTACTTGGCTCGCTCCAGAAGTTGATTTCTTTTTTCCTAAGTATCCCAACATCGACATTTCCGGGTACTGGCAGCCGCGTGCCCTCGATCCCGGCAATTACGAAGTCTCGAAAACCGCCGATGGCGTGAAGCTAACCAACCGTCTCAAGATTGAAGGATTCCGATCGAAGAAGCGTGTAGAACTCGAGATCACGAAGTCCGTAGCGGCGGCTCCAAATCCCATTCGATACGACGATGCAGTCAAAAGCGGTGCGGTCCAGTACGCGGGGCATACTCTCATCACCACACTGAAGATTGTCGACGCAAATCCGAATGACTCTCCGCTTGTCGGTCTCTGGAGTCTGACCCAGATGCCACATCAGGGCGAATTATTTATTCCGACCTACTCCAAGACTCAGCCATGGATCTACTTTGGTTTAGTAGACGCGCCTCCGGATGAACTTGTAGCAAGCGATCGTCTGGTCCGCTTCAAGATGCGCGCGCCGGGCGAACACAAAATAGGTTTGCGCGCGGCGGCCACGACTGGACGGATGGGCTATATCTATTCCGCCGGCGAGCAACATGCGCTCATCGTCCGCAACTTTTTCGTCAATCCATCGGGCGAATATGCCGATACCCCGTGGACTGAACCCGAAAATCGCGGATACTCCACGCAAGCGTGCAGCGTGAACAGTCGCTGGGGCATGTTCAGCGAAATGGAATATCACGTTCCCGCAATCGGTGCCGCGACGGGCCTGCGTTCAATCGAAGATCGTTCACAGCTCTGGGCCTTTCGCGGCTCCAAGGCCGATATCGAAAAGATCGCTCGGCACCTTGTATCCGATGAAATCCGCTGATCGTTTGCAGGCGCCGAGCAAGCGGAGACATCCCTTAGGGCTGGAACGTGGGAACAGTCTCACCGAAAATGGCATCGCGGCAGTTCCACTCACCCTTAGGAGAAACTCCATTTACGCTGGTTTTTAAAGGGCACGAATCTCCGAGAAGAATCGCTTAAGACGTCAAACGGCGTTTCATTGGTTCCCCCGTCTGAACCTGGCAAAATTGCCGATGTTTTGAGAGGGCCGCACACCAGAACCGCGCGTTCGCGAGGTTCCCGCAAACCAACTGGTGGCGACTGTCAGCGAATCAAGCAACGGTTTCGCGGCCCCGGAATCCTAATTCGGGGGCCGCGGATAAGGTTCCCCGGTTTCGTGGTTCACCCAGAGCCCGAGGGACTCCTGCCAAAACAGTCTCCGCTATCCGGCTAGGTCACGGGGAAGTGCTCATCCGCGGCGGCGGATTTCATTTTTGACGAGACCTCCATTTCGATCATTCTTTGTCTCGGACTGCCGATCAGCGGCGCACCGCGCGTTCCGGCGAACCCGTTGTTGAAAATGATGGCGCGTTTCTTAAACAAGAGATAAGTCGGATAGTCCCAAGTGTTCCATGCCCGAACGCAGGTTCTCAGTTGGTGCTATGGCCTTCCGACCACGAAGAGCGGACAGAAGGATCACAGTGGACGATCTACAGCCCTCCGTTACTTATGCTGGAGATAATGACTCTGGTACGCTCGACCATGGCCACCGAAATCGTTGCCGATCCACCTCCTGCCTATATCAACAAACGCCGGTCAGCACGATACCAACTCAACGTCCCTGTTCGGATCATCCTCCACAAGCAAGATGCAACTCTGATAAGAGACGGGCGTGGCAGGGAGCTTAGCGAACTTGGAATGTGCATAATGGCGAGTCTGGAATTGGGCGTCGGAGAAAAACTCGGCATCGAGTTTACGATTCCGTATTGCGGTGAACCCATTCGAGTTTCGAGTGCGGTTCGTAATCGCAACGGCTATCGCTACGGGTGCGAGTTCATCCCGGAGGGTCAGGCGGAGCAGAAAGACGTTGTGCGTTTGTGCCAAGCCCTGCAAATCTTCGCCGGTGAGCTGCCGTGAGCCCCCATTTGGCTGCCTAGCGTTTGAATGGCTCCCCAGTGATTAACTACTCTGTGCTTAAACCGCCGTCGATGTTCTCCCGCCCGAGGTGGACGGCCGATTCATCGCAGCGTCCTCGGCGGTTGCAACGGGTGCTGTTCCCGAAAGGTGTTGAGTACGAGGATGGAGCGTATCGAACCGGCGTAACCTGTTTGCTCTTCATGGACTTGCATGCGGATCAGATGGAAAAAGAAGAAATGGTAGCGCTAACGGGAATCGAACCCGTGTTTGAAGATTGAGAATCTTCCGTCCTAACCCCTAGACGATAGCGCCACATCGATGACGGGCGAGCGCGCTTCCCGGCGTCGACAATTTCGCTCGACTCCAGAATTACGCAGCGCCTGCTCGTAACTTCTAGCCGCGACTAAATCATACGACCGAGTCCGCAGCGGGCGCAAGGTCAAGGTCCACGCCAATCCCGCCGCACCAGGATTCGACGGCAACCCCTCAAAACCTTCCAGCATCTCATCACACCCTTTTTGTTTTACTCGAAAGCAAGGAGCATAAATTTCTTTTCACAGCGTCATCCTTGCACTGTGTGCCCTCTGTCGCTGTCTGTTGGCATCCCCTCGTATCAATGACTTAAGGCGACTTAAGGCCGACTCGAGGCTCGCTACCGCGTTGGCCGCAGAGTTGCATCTCCATAGTTTCCTAATTCTTTTTCAGTCGCATCTAACGTTCGATTTGAAGTTCGCTTTGACCGGGCCGTCGCTTCGTCTCGATGGGATAGAGGTCAAGTTTCCGGCAGGAAGGACTTTTGCATGAAATTGTTGAGTGTGCGGTTGATCGTTTCTCTGATCCTTGGCATCACGCTGGTATCGTCTGGATTTTCTTACTACGAAGTGTTGGGCGAAAAGCGTGCTCTGCGGAGCGATCTGGAGCGCCGCGCTGAAATGCTTGCAGAAAGTCTGGCCGGCAATGTGGAGCAATCGTGGAACGTTGACGACCTTCAACATTTAGTACAAAAATTCGGCAACCGCGAGCACTTGCTGGGTATGGCCATCTACGACCGGCAGGGGAAAGCCATCGCGATTACCCCCGAACTCAGCGGAATGCTGTCTGCGAATCCGCCACAGGTTGCCCAAGCAATCGCGCTGGCTCATGAAGAAGGTTCATTCGTTCGAATGGCAGGCCAGCCGATCCACATTCTTGCATTGCCGATTCGCCATCACGATGAAATTTTAGGCGAGCTGGCGGTGGTGCACGATGCCGGCTACATCCGCGAGCAAATACTCCTCGCTTGGCGCCAGACATTTTTCCGTGTACTGGCGCAGGTCTTTCTCATTGTCCTCATTACGCTGCTGATTGTGCGGTGGAGCATCACCGGCCCGATCGCCCGCGCTGCGTCGTGGATGCGCGCGCTGCGCACGGGGAAGATCTCTCTCCGCCAGGGAGTGCCGGATCTGGCTATGTTTCGGCCGCTGGCGCGCGAAGTGGCGACCATGGCCGAGAGTCTGAACCACGCCCGCAATGCAGCCGAGAATGAGGCTCGCTTGCGAGAGTCCGGTGAATCCATATGGACGGCGGATCGCCTCTCGGCGCAACTGCGAACGCGAATCGACGATGGTCATCTGTTCGTCGTCTCGAATCGCGAACCTTACATACATCAACGAAATGGAAAGGCGGTCGAGGTGTTCGTTCCTGCCAGCGGGTTGGTGACTGCGCTGGAACCTGTGCTGGCTGCATGTGATGGCACCTGGATCGCGCATGGCAGTGGAAGTGCCGACGCGGAAGTCGTGGATGCGGCCGATCGGCTGCGTGTTCCTCCAGAGGACCCGCGCTACAGTTTGCGCCGGGTGTGGCTGACTAAAGAAGAGGAGGAAGGCTACTACTACGGTTTCGCCAACGAGGGTCTTTGGCCGCTCTGCCACATCGCTCATACGCGTCCTCTGTTTCGCGCGGACGATTGGCAGTACTACCAGGATGTGAATCAGAAATTTGCGGATGCCTTGCTGGACGAAATGAAGGATGTGACCAAGGCGGTGGTGCTGGTGCAGGATTATCACTTCGCGCTCTTACCGCGGCTGATTAAGGAAAAGCGGCCCGATGCGCGCGTAGCTATCTTCTGGCATATTCCGTGGCCGAATCCAGAGGCGTTCGGAATTTGTCCGTGGCAGCGCCAGTTAGTCGATGGTTTGCTCGGCGCCGACCTGATTGGATTTCATATTCAATCGCACTGTAACAACTTTCTGGAAACAGTCGACCGTGTCGTGGAATCGCGAGTGGACTGGGAGCATTTTTCCGTTCTCCGTCACGACCATCGGACCATGGTGCGGCCGTTTCCCATTAGTGTCGATCTCGTCGACGATCCCCACGCAGAAGCCGATAACGATCTTCGCGAGTTCACCTACCTCGAACGTTCCGCGCTGCTACGAGGCTTGGGGGTGGAAGCCACCTTCATGGGGGTTGGTGTCGATCGAGTTGATTACACGAAAGGAATCCTGGAGCGCTTTCTTTCCATCGAGCGCTTTCTGGAAAAGTATCCCAGCTATCAGGGGAAATTCACTTTCGTTCAAATTGGAGCGCCAAGCCGCACCCACATTAAGCGCTATCACGATCTGCTGGTGGAGGTCGAGTCTGAGGCGGAACGCATCAATCGGCGATTTCAGAGCGGCAAGTGGAAGCCCATCGTTTTTCTGCAACGCCAACACAGCCATCAAGAGATCGAGCCTTATTATCGCGCAGCCGATCTTTGCCTGGTGACCTCGCTGCATGACGGGATGAACCTCGTCGCGAAGGAATTCTTGGCTGCCCGCCGGGATGAACGCGGCGTACTTATTCTCAGCCAGTTCACAGGAGCTGCGCGCGAACTCCGCGACGCGTTGCTCGTCAATCCATACGACATCGATCAAACCGCCGAAGCTATCCGCACGGCATTAGAAATGGAACCAGAGGATAAACAGTTTCGCGTGCATCGCATGCGAAAAGTGATCAAAGAGCACAACATTTACCGCTGGGCTGGCAACCTAATCACAGAGCTATGCGAAGTGCGTTTGGATGTTCCCGAAGATATGCAGGAGAAATTTCGGGCCGGCGTGTCGGTAGCATGATGCGCGACGTGACGAGGGGCGAGAAAGCAGAGGAGCGATCCGCGTTGAGGTTACAGGTGCAGTCTCAATTCGCGCCGTTTCTGCAGATAGTATCGCAAGCGTCGCAATCGGTGCTGATGCTTGATTACGACGGAACACTCGCTCCATTTCAGGTGAATCGCGATCAGGCCTACCCGTATCCCGGCGTGACGTTCATGATCCGCGAAATCATGAACACTGCGCGGACGCGGGTGATCATCGTAACCGGGCGCGATGCGAATGAGGTGCGGCAGCTTTTGAATATTTATCCCCATCCGGAGATCTGGGGCGTCCACGGGCTGCAGCGTCTTCGGGTCGATGGAAGCATAGAAATGGTGCGCCTCGATGAACGCACTCTCGACGGCCTCTCCGATGCCGATGGCTGGTTGAGTTATTTGCAGTTGCGCTACGTGGCTGAATTCAAGGCTGGAAGTATTGCGATCCACTGGCGTGGATTACAAGAGATTGAGGAAGAGGACCTACGGGCGCGTGTGCTGCTTGGCTGGCGGCCTATTGCCGAACACAGCGGACTTGATCTGCTGCAATTCGATGGCGGCGTGGAAATTCGCGCGCGTGAGGCCAACAAAGGCGATGCGGTGCGCACCTTTCTGAGTGAAGTCAGTCCGGACGCGCCTGCCGCATATCTTGGCGATGACGCGACTGACGAATCCGCTTTTCTCGCGATCAACGGGCGAGGCCTCAGTGTGCTGGTTCGTCCTGAGTCGCGGCAGACGGCAGCGCAATTCTGGATAAAGCCACCGGAGGAACTGCTCGACTTCCTTGGTTGCTGGCTGAAGACTTGTGTCGAGAGCGATACCTCATCCTCAGATAGCGGCGCAGCCGCGGCGGTGAACCGATGACAAGTACAGCACAGTTAATTCTTCCGAGAACGCAGGTGAAGCCTTTCTATTTCAATACATCGGCTCATCTATTGCGAGTCACCATGCAGAAAGCGAACACGCTCTCGGAGTTACTGGACGCGTTGCGCGTTTGCCCGGAGGAGTCGATCTTCCAACACACCTTCCGGACTCTACAGGAACATCACTTCATACGCGAAGGGTTTTCCAACGACTTTGCCCACTGGGCTCTCGCGGCCTGCAATGAGCCAGGCCTGGCGGAACAGCTCGCCAGCGTTGATGTGCGCGAGTTTACGTCGCTGCGAGGACTACGCGAGCGCTTCATCCAGATTGTGCAGGAGCATCTCCGACTAAATCCGGCGGATAGCGGCCGCATGGCAGAAGAGACGTTCTACTTTTGTGCGGCTGACATCGTGGTGATGCCCACCAACTTTGTCGCCTCGACGATGTATGACTTCGCGGAGGGTTTACGGGAAGTGAGCGTGCACTCCATTCATCACCACTTCATTGAGGCGCGTCTGCGGCTCAAGCTTATGTCTAATGATTTTTCACAATGGCTGCATGAAGACGTCGGACTGACAGATGCCGCCAGAGCTCTGAATCAGATCGATATTTATATGTCGACACTGGAAGATGTGCGCGGCCAGATCGTTCGAATCGTGGAAAGGGCCCTGGCCTGACGCGACGCGCACCCGTGCATTAGAAGAAGATGAGGATGAAAACGAGGACGAGGAAACGATGAAACTTGCAAATCCACAAACCGCAACGGATACGTACGCGTCAGATGCCGATTCTTCGCATCGGGCCTCTGAGTGTGCGGACCCTCGCTACTCAGTCCGCTAGTCAGTCCACCACTCAGCCCGTGCCGGCAAAACCAGAGCGGCGGGCGACTCCACGGACATCCCCGCGACCTTGGGAAACCCCTCCCGCGCCTGTTCCGGCGCCGCATCTCGACGACTATCGGGCGATCATTGGCGCGGCGGAACTTGATGAGCTGCGTTTTTTGGCGCGCGATCTCAAGGGCAAGTCGATGAAGATGGTCAACTCCACCGCCGTCGGTGGAGGTGTGGCCGAAATGCTGAATCGTCTGGTTCCTCTGCTGGGCGAACTCGAAGTCACCACGCATTGGGATGTGATCACTGGCGGCAACGATTTTTTCGAGGTGACGAAGGCCTTCCACAATGCCCTGCACGGTAGCGAATATCAACTGACGAAATCGGCGCAGGAGATATTTCTGGCTTACAACGAACAGAATCGACAGCGCATGCACTTTCCGGAAGACGTGATCGTGATTCACGATCCACAGCCCGCCGCCCTGGTCGTCGCGCGGAATGAACCCGCGCGCAAGGAATCGGGCGGGCGCTGGGTATGGCGCTGCCACATCGACTTGTCGAATCCGAATCCGCAGGTCTGGGGATTACTGCGACCCTTTATTGAGCACTACGACGCAGCGATTTTTTCCTCCCAGTCTTTTGCCCGGCAGCTGCCCATCCCACAGTATCTTTTCTATCCGTGCATCGATCCGTTATCGGAGAAAAACAAATATCTCGACGACAGCTTCGTTCAAAAAGTGTGCGACGAATTTGGCGTGGATCGGTCGCGCCCCATCGTGACACAGGTGTCGCGTTTCGACCGGTTGAAAGATCCCGTGGGCGTGGTGCAAGCCTTCAAACTCGCCAGGAAATATGTCGATTGCCAGCTTGTTCTAGCGGGCGGGGGAGCCAGCGACGATCCGGAAGGCGCGCTGGTGCTTAAAGAAGTCAAGGAAGTTGCGGGCAACGACCCCGACATCATCATTCTCGACTTGCCGCCCTGGTGCGCGCTCGAGATCAACGCCCTGCAACGTGCGTCAACGATCGTCGTTCAGAAATCAATCAAAGAGGGCTTCGGCCTCACTGTGACCGAGGCATTGTGGAAAGGGAAGCCGACGATAGCCGGTGCCGTCGGTGGAATTCCCAATCAGGTCATCCACAAGCTGACCGGTATGCTGGTTCATTCGGTTGAAGGATGCGCGTATCAAATCCGCTTTCTACTCACTCACCCCGACTTCGCGGCGCAACTTGGCCGGAACGGACACGAACACGTGAAAGAAAATTTCTTGATGACTACCAACGTCCGTCGTTGGTTGCTGCTGCTGCGGCTTTTGCTGCGCGATCGCAAATGAACGCCTTGCAAAATCACCAGCTCACAAAATGTTGAACCGAGGTTTGCCACAGCTCAGCGCATACAGTAACTACCGTACTTACGATTCGTCGCCGGCGATGTAGAGTTGGATTAACGAAAGGAGAATCAAAGTGAAGTTCACTGAGCTAGACATATCGAGTCAACTGCGCAAGGCTCCAACTACTCAAGCGCCGACGCATACTTCTTCAACCTATACTTCTCCAACCCATGCGGAAGAAACCAATCTGCAAGACCCAGACGAAGACAAGGTTCGGCAACGAGCCTATGAAATCTACCTGGAACGTGGAGCCGTAGCCGGTTTCGAGGTCGAGGACTGGCTGCAAGCGGAGTCGGAAGTGCTCGACGCGCCAAACTTCAAGAAAGCGGCGTAAGCCATTCTTTCCCCGTGGCGGCTGCGGAAGAGCGGTAAGGGTGCAGTTTTGAACCCTTCTGCTCTCCGAGCCCAACGAAATTAGTGTTATGGTGAGTCCTTCTACGCGACCTGTTTAGCGTCTCATCGTCCATGGCCGAAATCGATCCGGAGAAAAGTCCGCCTAGCAATAAGCCGAGCGGCGTAGCGCGTTGGCTTGCCGGCATCGGTCTGGCGTTGATTGTGGCCTTAGCCGCAGCCGCTATTGCGGCCTCTCATGCGGAGCCTATCGTGCGCCAGGCCGTGATCGACACGCTCGCCAAGCGCTTCAAAAGCAGAGTTGAGCTCGATTCGTTCCATGTGTCGCTGGTTAAGGGGCTTCAGGTTTCGGGTGACGGGCTCCGGATCTTCGGAGAAACCGATCCCAACAACCACGAGCCTGGGGTTCAGCCGATCATCAGCGTTGCCAATTTCCGGTTTCGCATGGGAATCCTAGCCTTTTTTCGGTCGCCCATGCATGTGGACACCGTGTACATCAAAGGGCTCCAGTTGAATTTGCCACCCCGCGAACATCGCAGCGAAGTCGCGAGCATGGAGCCCAAAGGTGCAAAGATAAAAATCATCGTGGATCGATTTGTCTGCGACCAGGCGCAGCTGATTCTGAACACTTTGAAGACGGGTAAGCTTCCGCTGGAGTTCGACATAGAAAGCCTGAAGATGACACCGATCGGGCCGGATTCTCCACTGCATTTCGATGCCGACCTGACCAATCCCAAGCCGGTTGGGCACATCCTTTCAAGCGGACTATTCGGTCCATGGCAGGCCGACAGCCCTCGTGATACTCCCGTCAGCGGAGCCTATTCCTTCGACCACGCCGATCTGAGCACGATCAAAGGCATCGGGGGCATTTTGTCGTCGACCGGGAAATATTCGGGGATCCTCGATAAAATTGTTGTCGATGGTGCGACCGACACTCCCGATTTTCGAGTGGCAACCGGCGGGCGAGCGGTGCCGCTGCATACGGACTTCCATGCGATTGTGGATGGAACGAGCGGCGATACATATCTTCAACCGGTGAAGGCCAGGATATTAAATTCGTGGCTCGAGGCGAACGGTTCCGTGGTGAGAACTAAATTTCCTCCTGGGCATGACGTTGAACTCACCGTCGTGATTGAAAAGGGAAGGATTGAGGACTTGCTCAAACTGGCGGTGCGAACGGATCCGCCAGTCATGACTGGATCCGTCCGGCTGAACACGAAGTTTGACCTTCCCCCTGGCGAGCCCGATGTTGCCAATCGACTGAAACTGACAGGCAGCTTTGGCGTGGCGGGGGCGCACTTCACGAATGAAAAAATTCAGGGCAAGATTGATTCACTCAGCATGAGGAGTCAAGGCAAGCCTAAGTTGGCGGAGGACAATACTCCCGACAACGTCCACTCGGACATGAAGGGCACGTTCGATCTTTCGGGCGGCGTGCTTACCTTTTCGCAGTTGGAATACGAGGTTCCCGGAACCCAGGTGAATCTGACCGGTGCCTACAGCCTCGATGGAAATCAATTCGATTTCCACGGCAAGGCGCGCATGGACGCGAAGCTGTCGCAAATGGTGACGGGATGGAAATCGATTCTCTTGAAGCCGGTGGATCCGTTCTTCAGCAAGAACGGTGCAGGAACTGAAATTCCGGTCAAGATCACGGGCACGAAATCGGAACCTCACTTCGGCGTAGATTTCGGACACAAGGATGAGGCCTCGGCACAGCCAAAGAAGAAAATGAGCGCCACGCAGTAGCTTTCTCGCGCTGCTTCACGACTGGCTACGCAGCGCCTCTCCGGCCCGTTACCAGATTCACTACCAAAATAATCAATGCCACCACGATCAGTATGTGGATATATCCACCCAGCGTGTAGGAGCTAACCAATCCCAGGAACCACAAGATCAGCAGCATGATGAATATCGTCCAGAGCATTCCATATCCTCCTTATGTGAGAGCGGCCAATTCCGCATCGACTCAATTTCGAAGTCGCAAGCAGAGTACCGCAGCGCAGTTCGCCAAGCGGTACGGTGAATCCTGTATCCGGCCGTCATATTGTCGGTAGGCGCGTGTCGCCGCGCGGGACGCCGCGTCTAACCCAAAGCAAAAGGGAGCAGCCATGCAGACAGATGGGCCGATGAAAGCTGAGTTGCTTAGGGAAATCGTGCTGTTGGGAAGCGGTATCGCAACGGTAATCGCCTTCTTGATCGTCATTGCTGCGTCCGTTACCAGCGCTGCCGCAGCCATGCAGTAGGGCTTGAGCTAATAGACATTTGGGTGACGAATGCTCAGGGTCGATCCTCGTCTGGACAGGAACGTCTACAGGCATCCTTAGTTTCAAGTAGGGCTTCAACTCGATTTTCTGAGGCATCTTTAACGCCTAGTTTGGGAGAGATGAACAACGTGGCGGCTAAAGCCACAGGATCTATTCAGTGGGCCGCGTTACAGGATTAATCGAATGAGGAGTAATCGAATGATGAAAAGCAACGTTTCCCTCTTGGCGTTGGCGGTTTGTTTAGCGTCTGGCGGAACTGCGCTGGTGGCTCAACAGCCTGCCGACCAAACTGCACCGGCGTCCAACGCATCGGCACCCGCTGACAACACCAAAGTCAATCAGCGGGATCAGAGCGCCAACGAGCCCACAGCAGATCAGCAACCTAACAATCGTTCGGACCGCGACATCACTCAGCAAATACGCAAAGCGATCATGAGCGATAAGTCTCTGTCGACGTATGCGCACAACGTGAAAATCATCACGCAAGGAGGCCAAGTGACTTTGAAAGGGCCAGTGCGATCCGACGACGAGAAGCGAACTGTGGAGGCGAAAGCCGCTGAAGTCGCGGGTGAAAACAAGGTAACCAGTGAACTAGCGGTTAAACCGAAATCTTAAGGCACGAACGCGCAATCTAAAAAGGAGAATTCACATGTCTGGAAAAAACACAGCGGTTTTCGGCATTTATCCGAGCTATGAAGGCGTCGAAAAAGGCGTGGATGGCTTAAAGGCAGCGGGCTTCAGCAACAGGGATATTTCGGCGCTCTTTCCTGCCGGTTCCGGCAGCAGAGATTTCGCTCACGAAAAAGGCACGAAAGCACCCGAAGGCGCTACGGCTGGCGCTGGAACCGGTGTGGTTTTGGGCGGCGTCATGGGATGGCTGCTGGGTGTCGGCGCACTGGCGATCCCTGGACTCGGGCCATTCATTGCTGCCGGCCCGATCATGGCTGCTCTGGCGGGTGCAGGTGTGGGAGGCACGGTCGGCGGCATTGCGGGCGCCTTGGTTGGAATGGGAATCCCGGAGTATGAAGCCAAGCGCTACGAAGGTCGAGTGAAAGACGGAGGGATCCTGCTGTCGGTCCACTCCAATACCTCCGATGAAACGAAGCGAGCCAAGCTGATCCTGGAAGCGACTGGGGCCCAGGATATCTCTTCAACGAGCGAAGCAAGTTCTGACAAGCCGAAGGTTGTCGAAGAAAAGCGCGAGTTCGAAGAATCGCGCCGCGCCAGCTAAGGGTTTCTCGGTTGCGTTTAAAGGTTAAGGGGAAGCTGATTGCCGGCTTCCCCTTATTATTCTTGCGAGTGTCGACACTCGGAACTTGGTCGCTTATGGGTTCATCTAAGCGACAGAACCTTCGAACGGAGTCGTGGCGTTCGAAGACACCTGGACCTGAATAATATCGTTCTTGACGGCATACACGACGAGATCGCGGATGGAGTGAATATCCAGTTTGCGCATGATGTTGCTGCGATGTGTCTCGGCTGTCTTCGTACTCAGGTTCAAAAGGGAAGCCACTTCTTTCGAGCTTTTACCTTCGGCCAGAAGCTGAATCACTTCGCGCTCGCGGGGGGTTAATGTTGGCAGCTTCGGAGCTTCATTTCTCGAGCCGTTGTAGCCTTTGTCGAGAAAGCCGGCCAGCACCATGTCATTCACGCGAGGAGTAAAGAACATGCGATTTCTTTGCAGGGCCTCGACGGCGGAGACCAAGTCCCGAGCGGCATCCGACTTCAACACAAAACCGCGAGCGCCGGCGTCAAGAGCTTCCCGTATGACCTGGTCTGAATCCGTGATGGTCAAGACGATGACTTTCTGCTGAGGATTCTGCTGCAGAAGTTGCCGAGTTGCCGCCAAGCCGTTGAGATTGGGCATACCAACGTCCAAAATCACGACGTCCGGCTTCAACTGCTTCGCCATTTCGACCGCTTCGCGACCGTCTTTGGCGTCTCCACAAATCTCCCAACCCTCGTGTGACTGTAGAAGTGCGCACAGCCCACGGCGAACTACTTCGTGGTCGTCAGCTATAAGAATCTTCAGCTTCATCGCTCACCTCCGTGAGAGACACCCAAATAGTTCTTATCGTGTGTACGAGAAAATACCTACAAAATCGACTTCTTCAGACTGGCGACCCGATCACTTGGTGTCGCTAGGATTGCCTCGGTCTTGACCGCGGAAGAATTTATGCTGGCTCACCGCGTCCAAAGCTGCCAATAAATCTCTTGCCGCATTGGACTTCACAATATAACCTCGCGCTCCTGCGCCCAGCGCCTCACGCATCATTTGGGGTGAATCATGTTGCGTGACGAACAGGATTTCAGACTTCGGCACGGCCTGCCGGATTCGCCGGCAAGCCTCCAACCCGTCCATCCTGGGCATACTGACGTCGAGCAGCACAACATCCGGCTGCAAGCGATCGGCTTTCTCGAGGGCTTCAATTCCATCTTCCGCCTCATCGATGATTTCCCACCCGGGGCGGCTGCCAAGTAGAGTCCTTAGACCCTGTCGCACAACCGGATGATCATCGACTACCAAAATACGAACTGTCATACCGTCTTTCCGGCTCTGGGGGAGGGCTTGTGGACGGTTAGCTCCTTCAAGAAATTGTGACCCGTGCCTCCGAAAATCGAACGCCCGTGTAGTTGCTGCATCTCGCCTCGATAATCGGAATGCTTACGTTCGGTGTTCACTCTTAGCCATCGGTTCGAGGGGAATGGTGACTCGCAACTTCGTGCCCTCGCCATCTGATCCCAGAGTGAGTTTTCCTCCCAGCTCTCGTACTCGTTCGCGAATGCCAGCAATTCCTACACCCACACCGGCGCCCGTCGCGTGAAAATGCCGCAAGGTTTCTTCCGGTATGCCGCGGCCGTTGTCGTTGATTTCCAGTACTAAATTTTCAGCGTCCTGTCGCATCACCACATTCGCCGCCGAAGCTCCAGAGTGCCGATGAACGTTGGTTAACGCCTCTTGCAGCACGCGAAACAACGCCAGCTCGACTGCGTCCGGCAGGCGGCTTGCATCCGCAGGGGCGTCGAGCGTCACGGCAAGCCCGCTGCGCTGGCCATAACCCTCTACATACCATCGTGCGGCCGAAGCAAAGCCCGCCGCGTCCATCGTCGGCGGATGCAGAAGATAGGACAAAGTCCGCACCTCGGAAATGCATTGCTCCATCAGCTTGTCTGCCTCCGCCCACAGCTCCTCGCGCTCCGGCGATTGCCGGAGCATGTGCGCATTCAGCTTCAAACCGACCAGATACTGCCCCAGGCTGTCATGCAACTCGCGCGCAATTCGCCGCCGTTCGTTGTCCTGCAAACTTAGTAGCCGCGAGGATAGCCGTCTTAAGGCTGCCGTCCGCTCCTCTACCTGCGTTTCCAGCTGGGCCTTTATTCGGCGCAACGCTTCTTCAACCCGCTTGCGCTCCCCCATCTCCGTCTCCAGCGATTGTGCCTTCTGCTGCAGAACCGAAATGCTTCGAGAGCGCTCGTTATCGCTGAGCAGCATGGTATAGCTCTCGGTTGGAATTACATGCGAGTGTTCCGCGCAAATCTTCATGAACGAATCACTGTGCTCCTCGCGATTAAAATCGCCTATCGAGTAGCCACAACGCAGAGACAAGTCGTAGGTCCGAGCCAGGTTATTCCAGAGGTGTTCCAGCTGAACGGCTGCCTCCGCATCACCCAAAGTCCACAGCAGAGCGACCATCTCCCCAAATGCCGCCACCCGAAGGGACTTGCCCGTGGCCGCCTTCGCTTGCCCAATAACGCTGCCAATCACTCCGGTAAAAAGGTCAGCGTCGGGCCACCCGTTCCGCATGAACTTGCCTAGAGTCTCCGCCGCATCGAGAGCGATATAGCGGCTCTGTTCCACTGCCGCTGAGAGATCAAAGCCGCGGGATCGCAATCGCTCAGCCAGGCCCTCGCGATGAGCCTTCGTAGCAATCACAACCGCAGAGTCGCCTCCCGCCAGCGCGCCGCCAAAGAAGCGGCTCAATTCATCCAGCAGAGACGAATCCTCGCCGTAAAACTGTGCCGTGTGCGCCCAGCCCGGCTCCATTGCCGCGACCTGGGGAAGCGCCGCTGCGGCGATATTCATCTCGATTACCTCCGGAAACCAACCAACCACGGTCATGAATGCCATGCCGGAGTTAATCCACAAATGAGATTAGTCTTATCGCTCGAAAGACGATATACAGGCAATCCTGTATTCCCGCAGCCGCCTACTCTTCTGGAACTACTCGATCCTGACCCCTGCGATCCCGATCTATTTTGGGGCTTTCCATATGTAAAAGCTGGTTTCGTCCGACAGCGTTTCTATGAGCAGTCCTCTTGCAGAGGAGGCTCGATGAACGGCCGAGCGCAGGTTCGCCAACGTCGTGCCGTCTACCTCGCTGAGCGGAATTTTGATAGCCGATCCTTCCGGCAGAGATTCCAGATCCTGGAAAATTTCTCCGAGTAAGTCGTGATGTTTGCCCCGTCGAGTCCTCCGAATATCTGCCAGCGCGACCCGATCGTATTTGGGAGGGGTCTTTTGCGATCTTCCGCTAGTTTCCTTAGCCATACGTACCTCATCCGCACGCGATTTTTTACACTACCTGTATAGGGTTCTATTGCCACGCTGTCAACAGATTTTCTAAAATGCTATCTATAATATTTTTAGCATACGTTTAGATGATGCGGAACGAATTTTGAGATTTGGTTTTAATCGGTGAGTTTTTTAATTCTTCCGAACCCCTGACTCACGCCTTCTTTAATTGTCGGCTGAATATTGCCACCCTTTTTTAGTGGCATGTGTACTCTGAGATTGACTGAGGAGGGCATTACTATGGCTACGATCCTTGGGTGGAGGGAACTTTACCGGACGGCGATGCTGGAACTGCGCGGAGAACTTCTGCGTCAGCGCATCGCCGAAGCCGAAGCGGCGATTCAGCAACGAATCATAGAACTGAGAATGGATGACTCTGAATCTTCCGGAGAGACGCAGGAACTGACTGACGCATTGCACGGCCTCAGCGTTTTGGCCGAGACCGAATGCCAATCTCCTCAGGCCGTTTGTTCTGGGTTAGACCAGAAAGAGGTGGCATCGTGAAACGACCTTTCTGTAGTGGAGTCGGCCGTTTAAAGCGCAGAACTTTGAGCGGCACTCTACGCGGCACTTTGCGGACGGGGAATTGTCGTAGTTTCGTGAACCTGTCTCGGGGCGTGAGAGTAGAGAGCGTCGAGGATGGGTTGGGAAAAAAGTGGCAGGAACTCCTTCAGCATGCGACCATTGAACGAGATTCGGAGAAGATGCTGCGGCTCATTGCAAACCTCAAACAGTAGGTCTTAACCAATGTCTCCACGCAAAAAAGCTCAAGTGGCGTTTGCATCAGCCCTGGTGCTTCTGTTCCTGAGCGGATTGGCGACCTACTTTGCAACCACTCGCCTGCTCGCAAGTGAGAGATGGGTGATTCACACCCACGAAGTACAGGCTGCCATTGGAGAGATTGATTCCGCTATTTCCCGGGTTGGGCGCGCGCGCAGCGGATATGTCCTCGACTCGAATCAGGATTTTCTGAGTCAGTTTGACGCTGCACTGCTGGAAATTCCACCGATCCTGCAAAATTTGCGGGAACTTACCAAAGACAATCCCGAACAGCTGAAACTCTGGTCGCGCCTTGAAGATGTCACAAATCGCAGGCTGTCGCTTTTTCGAGTTTCTGTCCGACTCCATAAAGGAAACGCTGACGATGTACAGGCGCAGGCCGACTTGGCGCGTCAGGGAGTGCCGCTGTCCACGGAAATGACGGCGATCATGGGGCAGATGAGAGAGAACGAACAACTTCTCATCGAGAGCCGCGAAAAGAATTCGCACCGTCTGTTGATTGTGACCGTTGTGACCCTGGTCGTCGCGTTCGTGTTAGCGCTCGAGCTTTTTGCCGTGAACTACCGGCTCTTGTCCGCGGAACTGAGTGCGCGCGAGCAGGCAGAGCAAACCGTAAGGGAGAGCGAGGAATCACTGCGGCGCCTGACCGGCCGTTTGCTGCAGCTGCAAGACGCGGAACGCCGAAAATTTTCCCGAGAACTCCACGACAGCCTGGGGCAGTATCTGGCGGGCGCAAAGATGAATCTGGAGATGTATACCACACAACATAAGGAAGCTTTTCTCACGGAAGCCATTCAAAGTCTCGATCAAGCGATGGTCGAAACCCGAACAATTTCACATTTGTTACACCCGCCTCTTTTAGATGAAGCAGGATTTTCTTCAGCGGCGAGATGGTATCTGGAAGGCTTCGGCCAGCGTAGCGGTATCAATATCCAATTCACTCTGCCCGACAACGTGA
Source organism: uncultured Acidobacteriaceae bacterium (assembly GCA_963807725.1). GTDB lineage: Bacteria > Acidobacteriota > Terriglobia > Terriglobales > Acidobacteriaceae > Acidiflorens. The sequence goes on along the minus strand of CAWECL010000001.1, from coordinate 203,362 downwards.
GCAGCTTGCCCAAACCAATCGCCCTCGGACTGTTTCGGGTGCTGCAGGAAAGTTTGACGAATATCCATCGCCACTCCGGGAGCCCCAAAGCTGAGGTCACGCTGGAGCTTCTGACCGATCGCGTGATTCTTAAGGTAAGGGACTACGGAAAAGGTATCGCACAGGAAGTATTAAGCAGCGTTCGAACGAAAGGAACCCGTTCCGGAGTCGGGCTGGCCGGAATGAAAGAGCGCATGCGCGATCTGGGAGGGCAGCTGACCATGCAGTCCTGCACACCGGGAATGTTGATTCTGGCGACAGTTCCAGTCTCGAGGACAGCCGAGACACCCGCCGCGTCTGCCGCTGACTAGTTCTGTAATCCCTGCGCATGAACGGCTGCGACGACTTATTTCCGCAATGCGCGCGCAAATTACACGGCTCTATTCAACTCTTCTCCGCAAAATCAACTACTTAGAGATGTGGTATTGAATTTGCAATCTTACCTTCGCAACTCCGTTTCGCAACTCACAACCTGGAGAAGAAAAGGTCATGGTTGCAAGCAACAGCAAGGCCGATAAGGACTGGCGTGAGCTCTGCGCCGAGGTTGTCGACGAGACCGATCCTCGAAAAGTGGTTTCCCTGGTCAACCAGATTCTGCAAGCCTTCGACGAGTGTGACCAAAAAGTTTCCGCATGCCAAACCAACACCGACGAACAGGCCACCATCAAACTGTAATAAGGCTCCGATAAAAAAGAGTTAGAGCGGCAACGCCCAGGAATTTCCTATCGAAGGATCGGCTTTCGACGAACTTCCTGAGCGTGTCCGCGCGTTCCCGCTGCTGAACGCCGCGTTCTAGACCCGGCCCATCAAGACCAACACCAGCACCACAACGAGAACCAGACCAAGTCCGCCACTGGGATAGTACCCCCAACCCGTGCTGTACGGCCATGTTGGCAAAGCGCCGAGAAGCAACAGAACCAGGATAATCAGCAAAATAGTAGACATGTTTTTCGCTCCATCGTCACTGGAAGTCACCGGGCGCGCAATAGCCAGTGCTGAAATGTTCATCCGGGTTAGGAGAATGATGATGCGCGCCAAACCCGGTCATGTGCAGTCGACCTTCCGACTGAATTAACTGAATTAACAAAACCAATTTAAATAGAACGCCACAAGTCCAACATCGGGAGCACGCTGTAGCCTTTCGTGTTTCTCTATGTATGAAATGTATGAGATTTAAGTGTGAAACTTAGCCGTAAATTTGTGCGCAATTCTGGCGAACTCCCGCCTGTTGACCGCAACAAAAAAGGCCAAGCTCGCGCTTGGCCTTTGTGCGTTCTTTGCTGCATGTCTCACGCACGAGCTACTTGGGATCGCTAGTAGCGGCCTGATCCTTAGCTTGGATCGAATATCTCCTTACGGCCGTAAGGAAAGGTTCACTGCTTGGGGGCGGCGCGACCTTGCCGTGCAGAATATCCTGGAACGGCACCATCTTGCCGAACAGGATCTGCGTTTCATCCTTATCCTGTGAAATCGCTGCTCCTGACAAGTCAATGCCTGCGAAGAGTCCACGAGTTCGGGAATAAGTAAGAACTTCCGCTCTCATCTTCACGTCTGTTCCAGCGGTCGCATCGCGTCCAACCGGACCCGCTGCCGCGGAAGCGTCAGCGCCGAGTTTGAAATGGCTGGATAGCAGATGCTCCATGCCCTGATCGGTCATCACTACCATCACCAGGTCAACGGCTTGGCCGCCGAGCTGAAGTCCCCAACTGCCACCGGTGATCGTTATTGGAGCGGGAGCGCTCCATCCTTCCGGAGTGCGACAAGTAGCGACGCCCTTACCGTGGTTCCCGCCGAAGCCAATCGCAATTTTCACCATTGACGGTATAACCGCAATACATTTCGCGTCGTGCATGATGCTGTCGGGAATCGCTTTGTCCGGAGTGGCCATAATCTCGTTCAGAACGTGAGCCGAGGTATCAATCCGCTTATTGATATCGGATTCGTCCTTGTCATCAGCGGCCCAGATCAGCCCGGAGAAGATTAGAGCCATGGCAGTGATTGCCAGGAAATATTTTGTTGCAAGAGTTCCTACATTCATGTCAAACCTCTTCTGTGCCCGATCTGAGCACCAGGAATAATGTCTCTTAGCGACTACGATAGTGAGGGCCGATGACTGCATCCATCCGCTCAAGACCCTAGATCGCCCGGAGCGATGCCTTAGGGGAGTCAGCACGAAGTAATCGATGCTGAGTCAGCGTCCCGAAAGCAATTTCGGGGAGAACGCTACAGTAAACCCTGAACCGAAGTACACATTTGCCGGGATTTTCTATCTTCGGTCAACTAACTATCTTCAACTTCGTGCTCAGGTCATTCTCTAATTGTCCCCGTATCACAGCGGAGGCGTTGTGGCCACATCGGGGGAATTCATTGGCACCGTAGCAAATTCATCATCAAATTCTGGAGGCTCACAATGAAGATCGAATCCTTACGCGACTTATATCTGGAACAACTCCGAGATTTGTATAACGCCGAACAGCAACTGATCAAAGCATTGCCGAAAATGGCAAAAGCAGCTTCATCCGAAGAATTGAAAGCCGCATTCGAGGACCACCTCGGCAAAACCAGGCAACATGCACAACGGATCGCCAACATTTTCGAAAAAATGGACGTAAGAATTCAGGGTAAGAAATGCAAAGCCATGGAAGGCCTGGTGAAAGAAGGCGGCGAGGTGATTGAAGAACAAATGTTGGAGGGCATCAAGGACGCCGCTCTCATAGCCGCCGCTCAGCGTGTGGAGCATTACGAAATTGCGGGATACGGTTGTGTGCGCGCTTATGCCGCGAGATTAGGAGACAAAGACGCCGCGAATCTACTGTCTGAAACCCTTGAAGAAGAAAAGGAAGCCGACGAGACGCTGAACGGAATAGCGGAAGAACTCAACCTCGAAGTTCCGCTGCAGCCAGGGCACACGGAAAAACGACGGGCCCGTCATGCGAATGCCTCCGGTCGCAAGTCGAAGTCGGCAGCTTAGCATTCCCCAGTGTTGCGGTACAAAGTGTTACAGTGAAGACTGAGAGAGCACAACTGCTCGATCCGAGGTGACCTGAAAGTTACAGGTCACCTTTGTTCATTTTTGGGTTTAGTTCACGCCTTCTACCAGTCGAACCGCCTCATCGATCCATAGTTGACTGTATTGCGATAGAGGTCGCCTCTCCCTAGTATGCGCTTGAGAGGCGGGTGCAATCATGAAACTTGCAACGGCAACTACCGAACAAACCGGATCCACGAGTCGTTTGAAGAACATCTTTGATCAGTCACTTGCCATACTTTCTGAAGGCGCCAACTCAGTACGAGTGCGCCGTAGTTCTCTTCCTTTACATATGGATACGGTCAACCTCAAGAAACGCGCTCTGAGCGATGCGGCTAATGCATTGTCGGAGCTTTGGAAGATCTCGGGAACCAGATCGCCGAAACTCCAAACCGGCGCTGCCCAGTTCGGAAGGTAGCTTCTTGGCAACAACAGCTAATGCCACGCCGTCGTCACGATTGCTGACGCTGATCGCGATTGTGGTCGTGATCGTGGGCCTGTACTTCGGACGCCAGGTCCTGATTCCGCTCGCGTTGGCAGTGGTTCTGTCGTTCTTGCTCACCCCGCTTGTAGGTCTGCTTGAGAAGTGTCGTTTCGGCCGAGTGCCGGCCGTTTTGGTGGTGCTGACTCTGGCCCTTGCTCTCGTGAGTTCCTTGGCTTGGGTGGTCACAGGTCAACTGATGGAGATCGTGGACCAACTTCCGAGCTACAAATCAAATGTCCACAAAAAAATTCAGTCGCTTCGGGTGCCTGACGGCGGTCGCTTACGTAACGCGAGCAACACAGTGACTGAGCTCAGCAATGAAATATCTGCAGCTTCCCAGTCGGCGGCGGAAAATAAGGCCACCAAGTCGGCTCGTCCGATTCCGGTGCAAGTTGCTCAGCCTCCGTCGAATGGGTCTCAATATCTCCGGGCGATGATTGGGCCGCTGACGGGTGTTTTCGAAACATCGGCGATGGTGATCGTCTTCACCGTGTTCATGATGATTAAGCGAGAAGACTTGCGTAATCGTGTGATCCGGCTCGCGGGTCAGGGACAGTTGAGCATCGTCACTCAAGCCTTGGACGACGGTTCACGCCGCCTAAGCCGTTACCTGCTTTTGCAATTTGTGGTGAACATAATTTACGGCATTGTCTTCGGTGGCGCGACGTTCTTCATTGGGATTCCGCACGCTCTTCTCTGGGGAGTCATAGCCTGTCTGCTGCGATTCATTCCCTATGTCGGAACGCCGATCGCGGCCGCGTTTCCCATGGCGCTGGCGCTGGCCGTGTTTCCCGGATGGCGGCAGGTAGCGCTGATCTTTACTCTATTCGTCGTTCTCGAACTGCTCATCTCGAACCTAATTGAGCCGTGGTTGTATGGCGCGCACACCGGAATCTCATCGTTGGCCATTCTCGTGGCAGCGGTATTCTGGGCGATGCTATGGGGCCCGGTTGGTCTGATTTTATCGACGCCTCTCACGGTCTGCCTGATCTTGATGGGTCGATACGTGCCGCAGTTAGACTTTCTGGAAGTCATGCTCGGTGACGAGCCCGTTCTTTCCGTCGAAGCACACTTCTATCAGCGACTGCTGGCGCTTGATCAAGAGGATGCCAGAGCCATCGCGGAAAACTATCTGAAAGAAAAGCCGATCGTCAGTTTCTATGATTCCGTTCTTATCCCGGCGCTTACCCTGGCGGAGCAGGACCGCCGCTTGAACCTGCTCGAAGCGGGAACGACCAGCTTCGTCAATCAAAACACGCGCGAGTTAATCGAAGAACTGGGCGAACGAAGTTTTCAGGAGTCCTCGGGTCTCGAGAAAGAAGAAAAAGAGACCCAGGAAAAAAATGAAGATGAGACAAACCCGATGTTCTCCGGTCTGCGGGTCGTCTGCATTCCGGCGGCCGACGAAGCCGACGAACTGGTCGCGCTGATGGCCGCCCAGTTGTTCCAGCGCTGCCAATGCGATGTTCGTGCTTTGCCGTCTGCGCCCTACCCGATTCTCTCCAACGACCTGAATGCGTATCTCCCCGAAGTCGTCGTCGTTTCGGCGCTGGCTCCTTTCGCCGTCGGGCAAGCCCGATCGCTCTGTAAGCGATTACGTCAGCGACAGCCCGACTTGAAGATACTGGTGGGCTTGTGGAACTTTGAGGGCGGAGCCGCCAAAGCACGCGAGCGTATTGAATCCGGAGTGGCCGACGCGGTCGTGACGAATCTTCAGGAGCTCATGTCGGTTTTCGTTGAAAACTACCGGGGCCCGATCGCGACGACCGAAGTACTGACGCAGGATACGGTGGTGGCAAGCTCCTAGTCGAAAGATTGTCCGAAAAGATCGAATGAGGAATTTTATCGCCGTAAAGCTGCCCTGCCAGTCCTTATGGCAACTAAGTCACCAGGGGTAACGATTCTGTGATTTTCGCCAGTCTTTTCGCCAGTCTTGCGCGCCACCGTTAGGAGGTTTATGTCGGACGCCGACGGAAACGGTTTCGAACTATTACCTGCCAATGGTCCAGAAAGGCCGCCCGGCAGATCGCCTGAGAGCGGCAAGCGTTTGCCAATCCGTGACGATCCCTCAGAGGAGGACCCGACTCCCGACGGCGGCAGACACCTGCCGAATATGCCGGATCCAGGAAAAGACAATCCTGACCAGACCGACGATCCGAAACCGAATGACGGTGTGGAACCGATGCAAGTGGGGGCGCGGAGAACCGCGCGAAATCGAGTTCAGGCTTTGGACTCACCCGGCGAGATTGGCGGTTTTTCGCTTCCGCGCAAACGCCCATTCACGGAAGGGCAATCCTCTTCAGGTATTTCACTCGCCGAATTGAAACTCTACAGTATTCTCCAGAGCTTGTTAGGGCTGTCATGGCATAGCTGACGAGCTTCGTTCCATCTATACTGACGGCAGCATACAAGAGCTAATTTCGAGAGTTCCTGCGACGAGTTCATGCGAATCAGTTTCATGTTCATCCACTATAAGGAGCCTTTATGAATAAAACGGTCTTAACCATCGCCAAGGTAGCTGCCGCAACGACTCTCATTCTGGCCGGATACGCGCTTGTCGCTTCGCTTCCAGATCTGAAGCGTTATATTAGGATCAGCACGATGTAATGGCGTTCTCTCCGACGCAAAGAGTCACGTTTTAAGCCTCTGAACAGCACTGCCCAGACCTACAGGGTCTTCCCTCGCCTCCTACATATCCGACATGATTGGCTTTCGGATCCAGCACGAATAATGTGTTTATGACTACCTCTGTGCAGCTAATTCCAGCGTTGGACATTGGGTGGAACAAGGCCGGAACAAAGCTGCAAAACAAAATGCCGCCACATGGGTTACTAGGGGTGCAGAGAGTAAAATGTAGGGCGCTAACGTATGTCGATCGAGACAACATTAGTTTTTGGGTGAACCTTCGACGCTCAATCCACGCAACCCGCGGCAGGAGAGCAACACCGGGCAAACGAGGGATGATGAGCAAAGGAAACACAATGCACAGTCGCTTCATTCGTACGCTTTTGTTCGCATTTGTCATGCTGAGTATGTCGGCCGCAGGGTTTGCGAAAATCGGCGTAGTTATCTCAGTTGGTCCGCCTCCCCTGCCGGTTTATGAGCAGCCCATTTGCCCCGGCGACGGCTACCTTTGGACGCCAGGCTATTGGGGCTGGGGCGATGACTTCAACGATTACTATTGGATCCCCGGCACTTGGGTTCTAGCTCCTGAAGTCGGTTTTCTCTGGACGCCCGGCTATTGGGGTTGGGGTGGCGATAGCTTCGTGTTCTACGACGGCTATTGGGGACCGCAGATTGGTTTCTACGGCGGCATCAACTACGGCTTCGGATACTTCGGCAATGGGTTCGAAGGCGGACGCTGGGATGGCGGACATTTCTTCTACAACCGCGCCGTGATGAACGTAAACGTCGAAAACATTCACAACGTTTACAACACTACCGTGGTCCACGAAACGGTCGTAAACCGCGTGAGCTTTAATGGTGGCAACGGGGGGATCAATGCACGACCGACCCCGGAGCAAGAGACAATTGCGCACGAGCGGCATGTCGGGCCGGTCCCAGCGCAGACGCAACATATTCAAGAGGCGCGTTCAAACCCGGAACAGCGTGCTTCCAGGAACCAAGGTAAACCTCCGATCGCGGCTACCGCGAGGCCTGCGGAGTTCAAAGGTGCGGGCGTCGTAGCGGCTCGCGAAGCAGGTGGTCCTTACACGCGGTCGGCCAATCGTGCCGATAATGGGTCAGCTAACAATGCTGCCCGACCTACCCCTGGTCACGTAAAGGAACTGCCGCCTGCAGAAAAACCGGCTGCTCCCAATACGGGGAATGCCAAGATGGACAAGAAATACCAGCAGCAGCAAGAGAAGCAATACGCCAAGCAGCAGCAGGAGCGGCAGAAGCTCCAGCAGCAGCAAGAAAAAGAAGACCAGAGAATGGCGAAACAGAACAACGATGCTCAGAGACAGCAAACTGAGCAACGCCACCAGCAGCAGACCCAGGACCTGATGCAACGGCATCAGCAGCAGAACGTGCAGATGCAGCAGCGAATGCAGCCGTCGGCGCCGAGGGCCGAACCCCGGCGTTAGCTTCATCTCACGGAGCGATCTGCGATCAATGCACCGGCGCCGCTGGGCAACCAGCGGCGTTTTTATTTGCAGACTAATCCGCGACTACAGTATTTACCCGATGTTGCAACGACCGACCCATGATTAGAGTGTCACGTGGGATTCGATACAGGCCCGGCGAATGTACTTCCCCAGGCGCTCCGGTTCTAAATGCGGAGCGCCATTTTTTGTTCCTCTGGCTCGCATAGGAGAAAATCTCGGGGCCAGAGTTCATGAAGCGCCCAGGAACGCTTGCTGAGGTTGCGATTTCCAATCGCACGTCGAATCAGTATACTTTCGACATAGTCTTATTTGTGTGGGCGGTCGCTTGAGCCCTGAAGGTTCGCCATGACTGAAAAGCCCAGCACCACTATGCCCGCCACGGTCGAGAAGATCATAAAGCCTATCGTTCCTGGCGACACCGAGAAAGCCCAAATTGCGGTTGAAGGTGCAGATCACCTCTATCGCGAGATTCGGATCGAAAATACCCTTACCGATGAGAACGGCAAGAAGGTGAGTCTCAGGCAAGGTGCCGAGGTCGAGGTGACGGTGGAGGCACCGCTGGAAGCGACCGTTCCCAAGCATGATAAGAAGGATTGACCCCCATCGGTCACGCTTTAGGATTTGTCCCTCTATTTGTCCGACTATGACCCGCTGGTCTGTTCTCCCGCTGAAGTTTCCTCTGAGTCCGCCCCCCCGATCAATGACCCTGTCGAGCCGGTACAGCAAGTTTCACAATCAAGTACAGCAGCCCCCTTATGGGAGATCCCGCCTCCCTTAGCTAGTCTCAAACTCGAAAGACAGCAACTCGAACGACGGACTCTTCTCGACACAGCTGTCGAGATTCAAAACACAGTCAGTCGCTTGAAGGAGACTATTGTGGCCACTTGTCTTATTTCCGCGAGCTCAACGAATATGCCCCTCCTGGGCGCAGTCGACCGCAGAGAACAATCTCAGCCAGACACCTCGGTAGGTAGCCTTGTTCGGCGCGCCCAAGCCGGGGATGAAGAAGCTTTCGCCAGTCTCTACCAGTCCCATAAAAAGCGTGTGTATGCAGTCTGCCTGCAGATGACGAAAAATGTTGCGGATGCGGAAGACCTTACACAAGACGCATTTCTACAGGTGTTTCGCAGCGTTAATTCCTTCCGAGGGGATTCCGCGTTCTCGACCTGGCTGTACCGGGTCGCCGTGAACACCGTGCTGATGAAGTTGCGTCGTCGTAAATCGCCACCGTTGCTGTCTTTGGATGAGCCGGTGTCGAATACATCGCCATCCCTAAAGCGTGACGTGGGCAAAGCGGATCCACGCCTTAGCGGCACGGTCGACCGCATTGCCTTACGCCGCGCCAAGCAAGAGTTACCGGCAGGGTGCCGCCAGATTTTCGATCTCCACGAGGTGATGGGATATCAGCACCACGAGATCGCGCAGCTCCTGCGATGCTCCATCGGGAATTCCAAATCACAGCTTCATAAGGCAAAAGTAAAGATGAGAAGTGTGTTGTTTTCGAAAAAGAGAGGCGCAAAAACCATCAACCCCAGCCGCGTCCCGGAAAACGCGGTGTAATAAACGGTCCGAGCTATTTAAATGAGATTATTAAAATGAACTTGAGTCGTCCGGTCGAACAGGAGCGTTCTGAATACGAGGAAGAGAAGGGAGGGTTCCCTTTGGTACGAATTCTCATTGCCGATGACAACCCATCGATGCGGAACTACCTTCGCTCTCTTCTCGAGCAGCAACATTCGTGGAAAGTTTGTGACCAGGCTCCGACCGGAGAAGAAGCACTGGAAAGGATCAAGGAAAATCCGCCCGATCTCATCTTGCTCGACTTTCAGATGCCCGATCTCAACGGAATTGAAGTTGCCCGGCGGGTCGCACAGCTTTATCCCTCAATCCCTATCCTTATGGTGACCATTCATGTGTCCAAGCAACTAGCTGAAGAGGCACGAAAGACGGGCATTCGCGGACTATGCGCGAAATGGGACGTCGGCTCGATCGTCGAAGCAGTTACCACACTCCTCCACCAGGGAACCTATTTTCCGCCAGCGACTCTAGCCAGCTAGTGAATCCTGCGCTCCGAACCTAAGCCTTTAAGAGCCACGGAAAGGCATCTCCAACGATGCGAGGCGAATGATGCGAGGCGTGTGACATTCGCGCTATAAAAAAGTCCCGCCCAAGAGGCCGGGACTTAGGAATGCTCAGATTTACCGGGGTGTTTGTTTAGTGCTTGAAAAAAACTAGGATGCGCGGCGCTGACGGTCGCGATTCTGGTCTTCTTCTTCATTGTCTGTCTGGCTCTGACCGCCCTTTTTCGGCTGTTGCTGGCCGGACTGTCCAGTCTGCTGGTTCTGCTCGTGTTGTCCCTGGCCGGGTTGTCCGGACTGCCCGGATTGACCACTCTGCTGGACTTGTCCGGATTGGTTACCCTGTTGACCCTTTTTTTCCATATCGTCTGCCATGATTACTTCCTCCTTGCAGCACGGCTCAACACCGTGCTCGTGAAATTATTAACGTTCAAAACTTAGTTGCCGTTACAAGCCGCAGGGTTGCGGTGGGCGGCGAGTAGAAAAAAAGTGAGATATTTACAATCAAGATTTGCGCTGGAGGCAAAAAATCGGCCTCCGCGCGTCACATCACTGCTTCGCGTGAAGGCCAGAATATGTCGTACAGAATTTCGACTCTTGTCCCGCCGACTACAACACCACCAGCGCTATCTGTACGCCAGGGTGCAGCAGATCAAACAGGAAGTACTCGCCATCGATGTAATCGATGTAGCACTGGTCCGTATAAGCCCAGCCCACGGGCCATGCGTCAACGATTGCGAAAGAGTAGCCACCATACTGAAAGTGCGGCTGCCCCCCAACCACGGTTGGGCGATTGACCACAAATGTGTGTTGCCGCCCAAAACTGGCGCGGAATTTGTCATCCGGGATCCGAGCGGAACGCCCAGCTGCGTGCTGTGCGGGTTTTCCGGCTTGTTCTTCCTGCCTGGCGGCTTTCGAGTCTTCCTGTTTTGCGCGATTGTCTTCCGTTCGTCCCGCTTTGTCCTTATCCTGTTCCTGTTCCTGCTTTTGCGGCTTAGCCTCATCCTGCCGCGGAGCCTTCATTTCGCCCTGCGCCGGCTTGGCCGCTTCGGGACGCGCTTCTTCTTGTGCAGGCTTGGCGTCTTCATGCTGCTCTTGCGCGTAAACCAAACCCGTCGCGCCAAGCACCAGCGAAAGAGCCGAGGTTCCTAACAATCGATTGAGTTTCATAATCTTGTCTCCTTAATTTAGTAGACGCAAGCATTGGTTAAGCCAGCGTTAAAGGGCACCCGTCAGCCTAGACGCTGCTGCTGCGTCGGCCGAAATGGGTGGCAAGTGAAACCAAAAACAATACAAGAAAAACTACAAACAATAGCTTCGCGACACCGGCGGCGGCCACTGCAATGCCGGTAAAACCCAAGACTGCGGCGATCAGAGCGACTACAAAAAACGTTATAGCCCAGTTCAGCATGGTGAAACCTCCTGTGGATTTTTCTTCTGAAATCGTCAGCAATGAATCGCCAGCAATGATAAGTACAAAATCTCGCTGCATGAATCCCCTTGAACCTGTATTCGTCAAAGCAAACATATGTAAGCTTCACAGGAATCGATCTCCGTTCCCTCAGGGGACACTGAGGGTTGGGCAGCCGCCAATTAGGGGAAATGCTGTATGGAATGGCCGCAGATTTGGATATAAGAATGTAAAAACTGAAATAGGCCGGATTATGAAGCTTGGGATAAAAACGGAGCTGGTTGCGACATTAGTTTTGCTTGTCCTCACGCCACTTTTATTTGCGCAAGAGGCACAACCGACCCTCCCATCTGACATCCTCGGACCGCAGCTGATCACATGGTCGCAACAGCAAAAACCCCAGCCGGTGCCAGAACCACTCTTGGATTCACACGACGTGCGAACATTCACTGGCACAATCGTGAAAGTTCACAACAGATATGTTTTGCAGATATCGAGCGATGTCTATCAGCTCGACGGCCAGGAAATAGCCGAGGCGTTCGAGGGCAAAGAAGTAAAGCTCGTCGGTACTCTCGACGAGGGCACCCGTTTTATTCACGTCACGAGCGTGCGGTTAAACTCCTAAGTGCGGCAAATTCAAAGTACCCATGGAAGTACCCATCATGGAAACGGCCATCATGCTGCGCTTTTCTTCGGAACTTTAGCGCCTTTCTTGCGGGCCTCCGAAAGTCCGATCGCAATCGCTTGTTTGCGACTGGTCACTTTACCGCCTTTGCCATCTTTTCCTGAGCGAAGCGTGCCTTTCTTCTCCCGACGCATGGCGCTTGCTACCGACTTGCTCGCGGCCGCACCGTATTTGGGGTTGAATTTCTTAGACGAAGATTTCTTCTGCGCAGATTTCTTCTGTGAACTAGCGCTCTTTTTATCCGGCATTGCATTCTCCTTATTGGGTTTTGTGTTTAGAGTTGCAATCACGACAGGAGGTTGGCGGCACGCTACCTGATTGTTTCCGGTTACCTACGGCATCCGCTCGATAGGTTCTGCACCGCTCTTAGACCAAACTGACATCGCTATGGATTCCTTGAACAAGCGAGCGCCGGCGGTGAAAGGAACCCGCACAAAATTCAGCGCAGGAGGTTTTTCTATGTTGTCCGCAAAATTCTCTGCCAAAACAGTCTCGGCAAAACACCTCATTTTGCTCTCCGTGATTTTCCTTTGCACCGTTTGGGTTGCGGCCCAGGCGACGCCTTCTGGTGGAACTGCGCCGGCGGGCAGTTCTGGGACAGCAGGTCAAACGACATCAGGCCAAACTCAAACCCCCGGTACCGTAACCCCTCCGGGCAGCACCTCGACTCCGACCACTCCTTCGCCGTCGCCGACTACACCCTCGACCGTGCCGGGAGCAAACTCCACCAACCCGCCGACACCAGGCAATACAACCAAGCCTTCCACGATCGATCCGAACCCAACTCCCGGAACTACCCCCAGTGGATCCCCATGTGGAACACTGCCTGGCACGACCGGAGCGACAGGTGGATCGACAACACCGCCTTCAACCTCGGGGAACGGCCAGAGCAGTTCAACCCCCGGAACTCAGCCTCCGGCCGGTACACCCTGCCCGCCTGCGGGCACGAATGGAGCCAACGGACCACCCTCGAAGTAGGGATAATAATTTCGGGTAGAGCGTGGGGCTCTATCCTTAAATATGTGCGGACCCGATTCTCTCTCGGGTCCGTTTTTTTTCTGGGGCAACGGAATTTTGGCCCGCGATTTTGCCGCAAGATACTGTGAATCTTACAGTTGCACTTTTGGCCGTAATTTGGGTGTAAATGCTTGACAACAGCAAGCCGCAGAGGGATACTCTCTTAGGCGAAGAAAAAGCGAACATGGATCGTCAAGATCGCTCGCTAATTAAGATCGCCTGGGGCTGATTCCTCCGCCCTTGTGTTCCCTGACAACGTGAAAACAATATGTCTGCCTCTCCGATTTTTTCATCGGCGGCCCCGGGCCGCCCTTTTATTTTTTCTCCCGAATCGTCTTCAAACTCGAAGAAGACGGCGGAAATTTTAGCTCATATCGGTAGCAGCCGGCAGCTCGCGAAAGTCGTTCCCGCTTCGCGACTCGAGTTACGCGCCTCGCCGGAAATGGTATCGAGCGGCATCCCTGAACTCGATTTGCTGACCGGCGGTTTCGCTCGCGGATGCCTCACGGAAATCTGCGGCACAGCTTCCTCGGGAAGGACCAGCGTCTTGCTTTTAGCTCTCGCACGAGCCACCCAACGTGGAGAAGTTTGCGCACTGGTGGATGCCTGCGATGCCTTCGATCCAGCATCTGCAGTAGCAACTGGAATGGAGATGAGCCGTTTGCTGTGGGTGCGCTGCGGACAAAAATCTCCAAGTGGTACTGCATCTGTGCAAGCAGGCCACAGAAAAACAGCCAGTTTGCATTCCCGAAGTTCATATCCACGCGATTCGTATCAGGGGATGCCTTCAGGCATATCAAAAATCGAAAGAAATGAATTCGGTTTTAGCCGCTGGCAATCGCAACTGGCGCAACTGCTCAAAGTCACCGATCTCCTTCTGCAAAGCAGCGGCTTCGGAATGATCGCTCTCGACCTCAGCGATGTACCGCCATCCAGCGCGCGAAAAATTCCACTCGCATCCTGGTTCCGCTTCCGGCGCGCCATCGAGCACACGCCCACCGTGTTGCTGGTGTTAGAACAGCAGCCGATCGCCGGAAGTTGTTCATCCATGCTGCTTAGATTTTCTGCCGTGCACTCGCGATTAAAGAAAAAGCCGTCAGTTGTCGACGGTCAGCTCTCAGCAAATCAGACAACGCATTCAGAATTATTGAATCAACTCGAAATCACTGCCGAGTTGTTGCAATCGCGATTGGAACGCAAATCAGAAAGAAAGCCGGTGCGATCAACCGCAAATTTCAGAAGCCGAGCCGCGTGGGCAGGATAGCCACGCAGTTAGTTTCGGACTTGAACTCCGTGGGCGACTGAAACTGAAACCTGAACCTAAGACTTGAAACCGAGACCTGCTGTCCCATGTTTGCCGCCATCTTCATCCCCGATTTTTCCGCGCAAGCTCTCATTCGCTTTGAGCCTGAGTTGCGCTCACAACCGCTCGCAGTCCTCGCCGGACGTCCCCCCTTGGAAAAAGTTATGGCGCTCAACGAAAGAGCGCGACAAATGGGGGTAGAGATCGGCACGACTAAATCGCAACTGGAAGCATGGGAAAACCTTGTGCTGCGCCCGCGATCGGAATCAATGGAAACATCGGCCCACGCTGCGCTACTCGATTGCGCGCAATCCTTCTCTCCGGAAATTGAAGATGCCTCGCCCGGCACCGTACTGCTAAACCTGGCTGGCCTCGAATCATTGTTAGGCCCGCTGCCAAAAATCGCCCGCGATTTGGCGCAGAGTGTTTCTCAGATGGGACTGGAAGCAAACCTGGCCGTGGCCTCGAATCCAGACGCCGCTTTGCTCGCGGCGCACGGTTTTCCCGGTGTGACCGTGATTCCCCAAGGCTGTGAAGCCCAGCAGTTAGGTGGCCTGCCAGTAGATGTTCTGCTGGAAAGCTTTTCCTCCGATGCAAACGAAGCTACGCGCTGGATAGAAACATTTGATCGCTGGGGCATTCGCACGCTGCGGTCGCTGGCAGCACTCCCCGAAGTTCCCGTCATCGAGCGCCTGGGGCAGCCGGGACTCCGCCTGCAAAGACTGGCGCGAGGTGCGGCATCGCGCAACTTACTGGTTCTGGAGCCACGGCTGATTTTTGCCGAGAGCGCAGATCTGGAATATCCCATCGTGTTGCTGGAGCCGCTCGCGTTTTTGCTGAACCGTATGCTGGAGCAAGTGTGCGCGCGTTTACGAGAACGCGCCCTGGCGGTGCAGGAGTTGCGCCTTACTCTGGAACTTAACGATATTGAACCAGATCGTTGCGCATCTGCAGATCGAGTATTAGAAGAACGGATACTTAACGGAACGCCCACAAAAACATTTACCCGCATTCTGCAACTGCCCACACCGATGCTGGACGCGAAAATATTTCTTAAATTGTTGCAGCTGGATCTGCAGGCCCATCCGCCCGGAGCGCCGATCGTTAAGATTTATTTGGCGGTGCAACCATCGCGTCCACGAACGTTGCAGAGTGGATTATTCCAGCCACTCTGTCCCGAGCCCGAAAAACTTGAGCTGACTCTAGCCCGCATCGCAGGCATCGTTGGCCAGGGAAGAGTGGGGGCAGCGGAATTATTAGACACACATCGCGAAGGAGCATTTGCGATGCAGCGCTTTGCCCCCGCCGGCTCCGCCGCCACAGCACCAAATGCAACGCGACAGACAAATCACAAAACGGAAGTAGCCATGCAGAAAAATGACATTGCCTGCGATCTCGACCTGAAAGAAAACGACCTGGAAGAAAGCGCAAAAGAAAAAATGAGTGCAGTGATTACCCTGCGGCTGTTTCGGCCGCCAGTGGTCGCAATCATTACTTTGCGCGAAGCAAAACCAGCGCAAATTCGATGTCCGCTACAAGAAGACCTCGCTGGAGAAATCATCTGGACCGCCGGTCCCTGGCGCTCGTCAGGCGACTGGTCCGAACAAGAGGGCTGGTCGCGGGATGAGTGGGACATAGCCGTCTCCGTTAAGACCGGGCTCACGCTCTATCGCCTGGTGCAAGACAAGCTAAATGGGAACTGGTTCGTAGAAGGTACCTATGACTGAAAAGAGTTCAGCCTCGGCCTGGAATGAGAATTCCTGATTCGCGAAACTGTCGGCAAACTACGGATCCCTCAATTCGTTCGGGATGACAAGGGTTTGAGGGTGAGGCCACGCGGAGCTGAGAGCTGAAGCCCGAGACCTGCTTCTGATGTACATCGAACTCCACGCCCGCTCCGCATTCAGCTTCCTCGAAGGCGCCTCCACTCCGGAGCAACTGATTGCCGCATGCGCGAACCTGGCAATGCCGGCGATGGCGTTGCTCGATCGCGATGGAGTATACGGCTCACCCCGCTTCCATCTTGCCGCCCGACAAATCGGGATCGATGCTCATATCGGGGCCGAAATCAGTGTTGGGAACTCGGCAGCTCCATTACCCGCGAGCAGGCTCCCTCTTTTAGTGACTTCACGCACTGGATACCAAAACCTCTCCCGCCTAATCACAAAAATGAAATTGCGTGTCGGGCGCAAAGAAGGAGCTTCGGCAACGCGTGAAGATATGATTGAACACGCCGGCGATTTGATTTGTTTAACCGGGGGAGAAGAAGGGCCACTGGCATCCGCGCTCAAACAAGGCGGTCCAAAAGCTGCCCTTCAATCCGTAAAGCAACTCGCAGATATCTTTGGTAAGAACAATGTTTTCGTCGAGATCCAACGGCATTTTCATCGCGACGAAGAATATCGCAACCGGGTTGCCATCGAGATCGCGGAAGCTTTACACCTCCCGCTTCTCGCTACCAACGGCGTGAACTACGCCGCAGCGCACGAGCGCGAATTAGCTGATGCCTTCACTGCGCTGCAGCATCATCGCACGCTGGCAACTGCCGGACGCCTGCTGGCTCGCAATAACGAACGCTACCTCAAATCTCCCGTCGAAATGCGGGCTCTCTTTGCCGATCATCCCGAGGCCATCACAAACACAGTTGAACTTTCCGCGCGTCTTGAATTCACGCTAAATGATCTGGGATATGAATTCCCTCGTTATCCGGTGCCTGAAGGCGAAACCATGATGTCGTTTCTGCGCGAGCGCACATGGCAAGGATGGCAAAACCGTTATGGCCGCGCAGATGCGGATATTAAAAAGCGTGCACGCCGGCAGATTGAGCGCGAGTTAGGGCTGATCGAGCGTCTGCAGCTTTCCGGCTATTTTCTGATTGTTTGGGACCTCGTCGATTTCTGCCGCAAGCAGAACATCCTGGTACAAGGCCGTGGGTCGGCTGCCAATAGCGCGGTTTGCTACTCGCTCGGCATCACAGCGGTAGATCCGATTGGCATGGAATTATTGTTTGAACGGTTTCTCTCCGAGGAGCGCGGCGAGTGGCCTGACATCGATCTCGATTTACCGAGTGGCGACGAACGGGAGCGCGTCATCCAACACGTCTATCAGCATTATGGCCAGCGCGGGTCCGCCATGACTGCCAACGTGATCACCTATCGCAATCGCATGGCCGCTCGCGAGATGGGTAAAGTGATGGGCTTCGATCCAGACACGTTAAAGCGAATTTCAGCCGCGGTTGCAACATGGGAGTTCAAGGATGAACACGATGCCCTCGATCGGCGCTTGCTCGATGCGGGACTCGATCTCAAACATCCGCGGATTCGCAAATATTTCCAGTTGTGCATGGCCGCTAAGGACTTGCCGCGGCATCTCGGCCAACACTCCGGAGGAATGGTCATATGTCAGGGCCGTCTCGATTCCGTCGTACCGCTCGAACCCGCTTCCATGCCCGGCCGTGTAGTCGTGCAATGGGATAAAGAAGACTGCGCCGATATGAAAATTATCAAAGTTGATCTGCTCGGCCTCGGCATGATGGCGGCGCTCAAAGATTCTCTTGAACTGATCCGCGATCATTACCACGAAGAAGTAGATCTGGCGCACCTTCCCGCCGACGATCCCGTGGTTTATTCCACGCTGCAAAAAGCTGACACGGTAGGCATGTTTCAAGTCGAGAGCCGGGCCCAGATGTCGTGTCTGCCGCGTTTAAAGCCCAAAAAGTTCTACGACATCGTAGTGCAAGTAGCGATCATCAGGCCCGGACCCATCGTCGGAAACATGGTCAATCCCTTTCTCAAGCGGCGTCAAGGTCGAGAAGCGGTTACCTATCCGCATCCGTCGCTTGAAACCGTGCTCGGCCGCACGCTCGGTGTACCGCTGTTTCAAGAGCAGTTGCTGCGCATGGCCATGATCACCGCGAATTTCACAGGCGGAGAAGCGGAAGAGCTACGCCGCGCCATGGGCTTCAAGCGTTCCGAAGCGCGAATGAAAGTGATCGAAGAAAAATTACGTTCCGGCATGACGCGCAACGGGATCGTCGGCAACACGCAGGAGCAGATTATCCAATCGATCACCTCATTTGCCCTTTATGGATTTCCCGAGTCTCATGCCGCGAGTTTTGCCTTGATCGCGTATGCCAGCGCCTATTTGAAATGTCATTACCTGGCCGCGTTCACTGCGGCCCTTCTGAATAATCAGCCCATGGGTTTTTATCATCCCGCAACGCTCGTAAAGGACGCGCAGCGTCACGGCTTGAAGATGCTGCCGATGGATGTGACGCGGTCGGATTGGAAATGCACCTTGGAGGCATCAACTGCCGGCTCTCCGCCATCTGTTCGGCCAGCAGTTCGTCTGGGTCTGAACTATGCGCGCGGATTACGTGAACCAGCGGGCCAAGCCCTGGTTCGTGAGCGCAGCTTGGCGAAACTCACTTCGATTCAAGACCTCGCTCGCCGCGTTCCCGAATTGCGCAAAGATGAACTGACCACGCTGGCCGAAATTGGAGCGCTGAATGCCTTGGCCAACAACGTCTGCAGAGATGTTGCCCACCGCCGCGATGCGCTTTGGCAGGTAGAACGGGCAGTGCGCTGGCCGGGTCCGTTGCTCGATGAATTACCGGAAAATGAGTTGCCTGAAAGTGAAGGCGAATCTCCACTTGCAGTCATGACGAATGAAGAACGCCTGGTAGCGGACTTTCGTGCCACTGGGTTGACAGTCGGTCCTCACCCCATGCAATATCGCCGCGAAGAAATGAAGCAGATGGGAATTTATCGCGCGCGCGATCTGGCGCGATTGCCGAATGGGCGACGAGTGCGGATTGGTGGATGCGTGATTGCCCGCCAGCGTCCCGGAACAGCCAAGGGAATGATGTTCATGAGTCTGGAAGATGAAACCGGAATCGCCAACGCGATTTTCGCTCCCGATCTGCTGCAGAAAAATCGAGTGATGCTGATTTCAGAGCGCTTCCTGATGGTTGAAGGAATTCTGCAGAATATAGACAACGTCATTCATGTGCGCGCCGAAAAAATTTCTCCGCTTAGCGTCACCCGGGCCGAAACCGTCTCGCACGATTTTCACTGAACCACATTAAGCCGTCGAGAGTTTCCGCGCATTGTGCCTCAGCGAGCGGCCTTCCGATAATCCGTACAATTCTTCGGCCAGATTTTTGGAGTGATCGCCGATCCGCTCAAGCGCCTGCGCGGCGAGCAGAATGTCGAAATTCTTCTGTCCGCTGGGACTATTCGGCTCAGCCAGATGCCTGTGAAACAGAGCGTGGCAAAGCCGATCTACGTTCGGGTCGGATTGCAGCACCGTTTGCGCATGCGACACGTCACGCTTTAAGAACCCCTGATGAATCTGTTCCAGCATGTCGCACAGCAGGGAAGCCATCTCTACCAGTTGACGTGAATCCGCCGGCGGCAATTTCTCCCGGCGTGCCTGCAGTTGCATCACCGCGCTGTAGGCGAGATCGCCGATGCGCTCGAGATCAGTGATGAACTTCAGGCAGGCGAGCAACTCGCGAGCCTTCGATTCCCCGACACGTGTGATCGCTTCCGGTAATTGCTCGTCAATCTTGCGCTCAATCTGATCCAGTTCCTTTTCACAATCTTTGATCGCGAGGAACGCGAGGCGCGAACCGTCGGCGAGAAAGTCTCTAACATTGAAAACGGCGTCGCGCGCAATCAGGCATCCGCGAACGACCAGAGCCGTCAGCTCATCCTCAGGTAGATTGTCATTGTCATTCTCATTGCGGGTGTCGGCAACACGCGGACGCGCTGGCGTCGGTCGGGATCGAGTCGTGCGGCGTTTGGCTCGCGCAGCGGGGGAAGGTTTTTTTCGGGTCATGGGGAGCCACGCTCGTAACTACGAGACGTTAGCATAAAACGCCAATGTGAAAGGATTGTAAATGCAGATCGCCGTGCGGTGGTCTCGGGCGCGGTGAAGCTGCGACAAACCGGGGCGCTCTCGAACCGACTATTTCCTTTCTAACGCCGCCGCCTGCTCCTCAGCCTGCTTTGCTTTCTGTTCTTTGTTCAACCCGCGATAGGCCCGCGCCAGCAGCCGCCACGCTGAAGCATTCTGCGCATCAGATTTCGTCAGTGCTTCAAGATCGGGCACCGCGCCGGCGAAATTCGACAATTGAATCTGCGCTTCCGCCAATCCCAGACGACCCTCAGTATTATTCGAATCGACCAACAGCGCCGCCTCGAACTGGTCGTCCGCGTTCTTTGCATCCTTTAATTGCAAATAGGCTCGACCCAACAGTAACCGCGCGGGCATCTGGCTCGGCACTAATTTCAAACTCAATTCCAGCGCATCCCGAGCGCCAGCCCAATCGCCGGATTTCGCCATGGCCTGTCCCGCCTCAAATGCTGCGGTCGAATCGTCTGACCGAATTTCGGTGGCGCGCTTCAAGTGGACGGCAGCCTTGGCATAGTCGCCCGCTGCCAACTCCAGTTCCCCAAGTTGGCGAAGCGCCGTCGGCGAATTCGGATCGAGTTGCAGGGCTTTTTCCAAATACTCTCGCGCGTCCTTCGAGCGATCATCGTCGGACGCCAACATCGCGTTGTGTAACAAATTCTGAACTTCTATCTTGTCTTTGGGGTCCGGCAGAGTCTCTCCCGGCTTGCCGGCATTCGTCGGAGGGGGAAGTTTGGCCTTCCACTTCGCCATTTCGGCCTGGATGGATTGGGCCTTCGCACTATCAGCGCCGTAGAGATTTTTCAGCTCTTTCGGATCCGCCTGCAAATCGTACAGTTCAGGCCTGGGAGCTTCGATCAATTTCGTGTTGTCAGCTCGCAAAGCCCGCAGTGAAGCCCATCCCCAACGCAGAGGATAATCGGTCTCGCCGTAGAGCTGTCGACTGGAAGATGCGGACTTATCCAGAAGTGGGAGCAGAGATTCCCCGTTGAGAGTGGTCGGTGCGGCCACGCCCGTCACCGAAAGAATAGTCGGCAAAATATCGGTACTGCGTACCTGAGCGTCAATTACCGTTCCATGATTCGCGGTCCCACCATGAGCGGCGTCCGGCGTTTTCAAAATGAGCGGAACGTGCAGCGTCGAGTCGTACAGAAACAGCCCGTGAGTTTCCTCTCCATGCTCGCCCAGGCCTTCACCATGATCGCCCGTTACGATGATGATGGCATTGTCGTAAGCGCCGGCTTTTTTCAGGTATGCGATCCAATTCGCCAGCGCAGAGTCGGCATAAGCGATTTCGCCGTCATAAAGGTGGTCTTTATATTTCTCGGCAAACGGCGGAGGCGGCTCATAAGGATCATGCGGATCGTACATGTGGACCCACACAAAGTGTGGCCCCGTTCGGTGCTTGTCGAACCACGCTTCGGCATGCTCAACCACCTCCATGCCGCGCCGCTCCACGCGTCCCCACCGTTCTTTGGTTTCAGTCTTGGCGGGAAAGTTGTCGTAAAAATCAAAGCCCCGATCGAGCCCAGGGGCGAGAGTGTTGCTATCAAGAATGACGGCTCCAATAAAAGCCGCAGTTTGATAGCCCTGTTTTTTGAGCAGTTCCGCGGCAGTCACATGATCAGGCGAAAGCGGAATGCCAAAATCGGTCACGCCGTGCACGCTAGGCAGCAGCCCGGTAAGAATCGTGATATGCGACGTGTTCGTAATGGGACTATGCGTGAACGCCTGACTGAAACGCACGCCGTCGGCGGCTAGAGCATCCAACGCTGGAGTCTCGACTTGCTTGTATCCATAGCAACCGACGTGATCCGCGCGCAGCGTATCAATGGTGATGAGGTACACGTCGGGCGGCGCAGTTTTCGGCGTTTGCGGCCATGCGACACTCGCCAGTAAAAGCAATCCCGCAAGGGTTTTGACGATCATCTCAATAGAAGTAGAAATAGAAATGATTTCCGGAAAGGCGGACTGCCGTCTCATAAGTGCCCAGCCTATCACAGACGCTGCAGTAGTCAGCTTGCGCGCCGGAAGCACTCCGGAGCGGTGTCGCTAGTGAGCCGGATTCACTTCCGCTGCAGGTTTTGACGGAGGCTCCGTCATCTCCATCGCCCAGATCGCGGCCGGTCGCATGTACATCGACGCCCGGAAATTACCATCAATCTCATACGCTTCGGGCGTCCGGAACCAATATCCTTTCGTCTCATAAACGACGTGATATACGCCCCACGCAGTGCGATAGCCCTCGTCTTTCATGCCGTCGCCCAGCATGAGCGCAGCCAGGCTGAAAGTGGTACCCGTCCACACTTCCTGCACTTGTTCGTTGGTCTTGATGATCGTGCCGTCGGGAGCCATGCCGTTCACCGCACCCATTTCACCGTTCGAGAATTTCATTACATTGAGGGCGAAGATTTTCTTCAATGCCTTGAGCTGCATGTCCATGGGCACAAGATCGCCAAGTCCCGTCATGTGCGCGTACCACTGTCCAGCCAATTGATCCGCCTGAATATCGTCGCGATATACACTGCCGGTGTCGTAGCGAAAGTACTCCCCGTTCCAAAGCTTGTTGATATAGCTCGCCTGGCTTCTCGCGAACAGATCGTGATATTTTGCCTGCGTCGCCGGGTCGTTCAGCGTTTTCGCGATCTCTTCCCCGGCACGCAAAGCCGCCAGCCAAAGTCCGCCGCTATAAGCGCTCTCGCCGGTAACGACCCACTCGTCATAGGTCTGATCGGGGAAGCCGTCGTTTTCAGGAATGCCGTCGCCATTGCGATCGTATTTGCGAAGATATTCGATGGCAAGCTGGACCGACGGCCAAGTATCACGCAGGAACTGCCTGTCCGTGCGCCCACTGAAAACGTAATCTCGATACACCATCAATACAAACTTAGTGTTCAGATCCTTCCAGTCGTCCGTGTTCTGCCAGCTGAACTGATTCACTTTGAAAAACGGATCCTCCTCCGGCGCGCCGAGATCGTGCGGAACGGCCCCTTTGCTCTTGCGCGTGCGGAAGGTGGGTTTGTGGTCTTGTTCCGTTTTCCAGGTCCAGATCAGCTTCTCGGGTTCGCTGCGCAAGACAGTTTCCGCGAAGGTACGCATCTCTTGCTTGTCTAAATCAGGCCAGAACTTCACCAGCGGCATGGAACCTGAGAAACGGACGTCAAGCGTCGAATAGTAGGGATAGTCGTAGCATTCCATAAACGAAAACATGGGTGGAGACTTAGGATCAGTCCCGACTGGCCGTCCCCAGAAGGAGCCGCCATCGGTCAGAACGTATAGCTCGTTGAAGAGTTCGCCTCGATACCATTCCGGCTTGCTCGCGTCGTTCACGTAGGGAGCCTGCCATTGGTCAATGGCGTCGCTCCATTCCGCGGCATGGGTAAGTCCCTCGGCCGCGATCTTCAAAGCATTTTTCCCAGACGTGCCAAAAAAATCGGTATAGCGCCGATGCCATCTGCGACCGGTTCCAAACTCCATTAGCGGTAAATCCCAGGAAATGACCATCGGGACAACGCGCTTCTCACCCGGTTGCAATGTAAAACGCACCGCGATGGCGCCGGCGAGGGTCTCGCCGCTGCTGATCCACTGGAAGTCGCTATTCGCGAGACGTCCATCTTTAGAAAAAGGATTCCACACTTCGTTGCCACCCAATTCGGGGATGAAACTATTCTGATAGGTAACTTCCACGCCTGGGGATTCGACCGATGAAATTGCGAATTGCCCGTCCCAATCGTCATTCACCTCTCCGGGACGAATGCGGTCGAACACCACCGACTTCATGGTGCCACTGTTTCCAAGCGGCGTTGAAACGATGCTGTTGTAGTTCCCCGAACTCATTTTTTCGCTGAAGTTGTGTGATGTGCCGCGGAGCCAGCCCACCATATTTGCCCACGAGAGCAACACAGAAACGGTTACTGGCTTGTCGGTAGGGTTATCAGCGTGCCATCGGTAGACGGCAACCGGGTAGCTGCTTTCGCGGTAATTGTCGGGAAGAACTGGAGAAAATTGCTCCAGCGTCACGTGCGCTGGCAATTTATCCCAACGGTAGTCGTACCAGGACTTCGGATAGAGTGCGTAGTATGTGCCGGCGCCCACCGGGTAATCCCACTTCCACGAGTGAAGCTCTTCTTTGTCCTTCGGATGGTCCGTGAGCAGAGCTTGAGCGATGCTTTCCGATGCGCCCTCAGACTTTTCATAGATCGCAAACTGGTTCGCGTAAACCGTCTCGTACTTGTGGATGCCTGCTTTCAAATGCCAGCGCGAAAAATCGCCCCTGTAACTGCGAGAGAAAGTTCCGGAACCAAAACCACCGACCGGAGCGCCCTGCCAGTAGCCATCGTCGATCAGAGTTGTCAGCCGCGGTTTCCTGGTGCCGGCATTCGCGAGCGCTTGACCAATGCCGCGCTTCCAAGCGATTTTTGGAATCGCATCTCCCGCCCACAGTGAGGAAATTGCGCAACAGGTCAGGAGAAGAAGAACGAGACACTTCGAACAACGAAATTTCATCGAGCCTCCGGCGTCGTGGACGGAACGGGTTTTAGAGAAGCTGTGTTACCGATGAGCCAACACTCAATCCTACAAAATCGTTATTGTAGGCAGGATTGTAGCATTCGTATGTATCGTTTTGCGACCACAATTTGCGGCGAATGTTTATCCCGGTCAAAATCACCCGCTTCCCGCCGACCAAACTCCGTCCAGAAACGATTGTCTTGCTACCATACTTGAGCCTTGGTGCGGGGAATGCGCAATGAACGCGGCAGAAAACCGGAAGAAGAAAAGCTCTAATCTCAGCCAGCCTGGCCGAGTCACGCTGCGGGAGGTTGCTGCGCGCGTAGCTCTAGCCCCCGGCACCGTCTCCGCCGTGCTGAACGACGCCCCGTCTGCGCGCGCCATCCCAGAGCAAACGCGACAGCGCATTCATGAAGCTGCACGGGAACTCAACTACCGTCCCAATTTTCTGGCCCGATCGCTGCGCAAGAAACGTACGTACACCGTTGGATTGATCATCGAGGAGATCGGCGACGCCTACGGTTCGATGGTCATCAGCGGAGTCGAGGGCTATCTGCGCCAGCACAATTATTTTTTTTTGACAGTGATTCACCGGCACGACGCGGCCCTGTTGCGCGAACACTCGCAACTTCTACTGGAGCGCGGCGTGGAGGGCTTTATCACGATCGACACCAGTCTGCAGGAATCGCTGCCGTTGCCAACCGTTTCGGTGGCCGGACACCGGAACCTGCAAGGTGTCACAAACCTCGTCCTCAACCAGGAGCACGGAGTTCGTTTGGCTCTACAACATCTGGTGGCCTTGGGGCATCGCAAGATCGCGTTTATGAAAGGACAGCCCTGGAGTTCGGACTCGGAAGACCGATGGAAGGCAGTCTGCAAAATTAGCCGCGAACTGGGCCTCGAAATGGATGCCGATCTGATCGTCAACCTTGAATTCGACGATCCCTCCCCTCAAGTCGGATATCCTTACGCGAAGAAGTTACTGGCCCGCAATAAGCCCTTCACCGCGTTGTTCGCGTACAACGATCTCGCGGCGATCGGCTCCATCCGCGCCATCCAGGAAGAAGGTTTTCGTATTCCGCAAGATGTTTCGGTGGTGGGCTTCGATGATATTCCGTGGGCCGCATTTCAAACGCCCAGCCTGACGACGGTGCATCAACCGCTGGAAAAGATGGGACAGATGGCAGCCGAGGCGCTCATCGGGATGATCGAAAACGATGCCGGGAGCGCGTCTGAAATCGCGATCGAACCGACGCTGGTAGTGCGCGAGTCGACGGGACCAGCGCTAACTGATTGAGGAGTTGACTTCATGGCGAGCAAATCGCGGATTCGCCCGCGAGGACTTTTTCGCGTAGCAATGTTGCTGGGGTTCCTGTCGGCGATGGCGGCTGGCGACGACATCGCGCAACATTGGGTCACGACGTGGATCACCGCGCCCGCCGCAAGCGATCACCCCACAACATTTTCCAATCAAACCATCCGTGAGGTAGTGCATACAACGATCGGCGGCAATGCGGTTAGACTCCGCTTGGCCAACACGTTCGGCACGCGAGCGCTGCAGCTGGACGCAGTCTTCATCGGACTACAAAAAGACGGCGCGGCTTTGGTCCCGCACTCGAATCATGCCGTCACTTTCGGCGGTAGCCGGTCGATTGCGATCCCAGAAGGCGCAGAGGTTCTCAGTGATCTAATTTCATTGTCTGTGGCACCGCAGCAAAATCTGACGATCAGTATCTTTAGCGCCGGAGAAACCGGCCCTGCCACAAGTCATTGGCTTGCGCTTCAGACCAACTATCTTTCCGACGCCGGTAATTTTGCAGGCGACGAGAACGCGACCGCCTACACGAAGACAACGAACTCCTGGTACTTCCTCGCCGCTCTTGAGGTGCAGTCGCCGGCCGCAAAACGAGCAGTAGTTGCGCTCGGAGATTCCATTACCGATGGCGCGTCCTCTCGTCCCAACATGAACGAACGTTGGACGGACATACTGTCGCGACGCCTGCTCGCCAATCACAGCGAGACCGCGGTTCTGAATGCGGGTATCGCAGGTAACAGAATACTGACGACGTCGCCGTGCTTCGGCCAAAACGCTGTCGCCCGGCTGCGGCGCGATGTATTGTCCCAGCTAGGAATTGAAGCCGTGATCCTCTTCGAAGGCACCAACGATATTGGCCAGCCCGATAACCCGGCTGCGGCCACAAATCCTTGTCTTACCCGCACCCAAGTGTCGGCGGATGAAATTATTGTTGGCTACAAACAGATTATCGCTCGCACGCATGCTGCCGGCCTCAAGATTTTCGGCGCTACAATTCTTCCGTACAAAGGTTACCCAGCCTTTACCGCAGCAGGCGAGGCCAAACGCGAAGCGGTGAATAAATGGATTCGAACCTCGGGAGCCTTCGATGGGGTCATCGATTTTGATGCAGCTCTACGCGATCCTGCGAACCCGCTTCGCATGCTGCCCCAGTTCGACAGCGGAGATCATCTGCATCCTTCAGCCGCTGGCCACGAGGCGATGGGTAATGCAATCGACCTGACTTTTTTTCGATAAGCATTTTTCCGGTAACTCATCTTCCGGTAATGCCTTTCCGGTAACGCATCGTCGCCCTGCTGCGATGGCGATGGTATGATCCTGTCCCAGAGGGCATCACACACCGCGACGCTGACAGTATTTCGATGGCGCGTCCCAGCACCAGTTGCCCGATAATGGAGGCCAATGCCGCCGATTCCTGGAACTAATCTCCCCCAACAAACAGTTACAACCGCAGCTCCTACGAATTATCGCGCCGCGTTGTGGGTGGTAACCACTCTGTTCTTCATGTGGGGTTTCCTCACATGTTTAAATGACATCCTTGTTCCTCACCTGAAATCGATTTTTGACTTGAATTATTTCCGGGTGATGCTGGTTCAGTTCGCGTTTTTCTCGGCGTATTTCGTTTTCTCCATCCCCTCCGCCAAAATCATCGACTGGATCGGTTACAAGAAAACGATGGTCTTAGGTCTGCTGACCATGGGTTTGGGGTCGTTCCTATTTATTCCCGCCGCCAGTGTGCCTTCTTATCCTCTATTCCTCGGCGCGCTGATCGTTCTAGCCGCTGGAATAACGGCGCTGCAGGTGGCGGCCAATCCCTATGTCGCAGTGCTCGGTCCACCAGAGACTGCCTCAAGCCGCCTGAACCTCGCGCAGGCATTCAATTCCCTCGGCACCACCATCGCACCCTACCTCGGTGGCGTACTGATCTTGAGCGCGGCGCCGCTGAGTGCCGTTGCCATCCAACAGATGTCTGCCCAGGCCTATCGCATTCAGGAAGCGTCATCCGTTAAGTTGCCCTATCTGGTGATTGGCTTGACGCTCGTCGTGCTCGGCATTTTGATCTCGCTCTTTAAGCTGCCCGCTATTCCCGGCACCGAACGCCATTCCGCCACCAAAGAACCCGGAAAGAGTCTCTGGTCCTATCGCCACCTCGTGCTCGGAGCCGTCGCGATTTTCGTTTATGTCGGCGCCGAGGTCTCGATCGGTAGTTTTCTGATCAACTATTTCGGCCAACCCGAAATTGGAAACCTATCCGCCGTTGTAGCCGCCGGCTACGTAGCGTTCTATTGGGGCGGAGCCATGGTTGGGCGTTTCATTGGTTCAGCCCTCTTGCACGGTGTGAAAACAGTTCACATGCTGATCTGTGCGGCGATTGCTGGAGTGCTTCTTGCCTTCTCCTATATGTGGAGCGGTCCGTCGGTCGCTACTACGAGCTCAGGGATCGCTTCGTTGCCGTCGGATCTCTTCAAGGTCCTGGTCAACGGACGGCCTCTGGTCGCGTTAAGTTTCGTGGTTCTCGTTCTTCTAACACTGGCCTCCATGATGAGCGGAGGCCGAGTCGCCATGAAGACCGGTCATCTCCTCGGAATCGCGGCCATCTGTACGTCGCTGCTCGCTTCTATCTCCATGCTCACCTCTGGACATCTCGCCATGTGGAGCATCATCCTTATCGGTTTCTTCAATTCCATCATGTTCCCCAGCATCTTTACGCTGGGCATCGCCAAATTGGGTCCGCTCACCGGCGACGGTTCAGGCATGTTGGTGATGGCGATTGTGGGCGGCGCAATCATTCCACTGTTGCAAGGTGCGATTGCTGACCGCATCGGAATCCACCACGCTTTCTTCCTGCCCGTTATTTGCTATCTCTACATCGTCTTCTACGCGTTCGTCGGTTCGAAGCCGGTTACAGATCCCGCGACAGCCCGGGCGAGCTAGACGGCTAATGACGAAGTTATGACTCCTATCGCAGAAAGCAAGAACGAACCTGACGACCTTGTCATCGGAGTAGATATTGGCGGGACTAAGGTCGCCGCCGGTCTGGTCGATGCGACGGGAAAGATTCTCCGCCAGAATCGCAATCCCATGGCTTGCCATGACGGAGCTGCCGGTGGTCTGGCTTCAGTCACAAAAGCCATCGAAACCATATCCGCCCAAGCCGTGGATGCGACGGGAAAGCGCAGTCCGATTCGCGGCGTGGGCATCTGCTCTCCCGGTCCGCTCGATCCGAAGACGGGAGTCGTCATCAATCCTCCCAACCTGCCATGTTGGCGCGATTTTCCGCTCGCAGCCGAGATCTCGAAGATCTATCGCGTGCCGGTCAAGGTCGACAACGATGCCAACGCCGCCGGACTCGCCGAGACCATGTGGGGTTCCGGACAAGGCTATCGCAATGTGTTTTACGTCACGGTTGGCACGGGAATCGGTACCGCCATTCTGATGGATGGTCACATCTACCACGGCCGCACCGGTGCCGCGGGCGAAGGCGGCCACATGACCATCGACTACAAAGGCCCTCGTTGTGGCTGCGGTAAGCCCGGTTGTATCGAAGCGCTCGCAGCCGGTCCCGCAATCGCGCGTCGAGCTCGAGCGAAAATCGAAACTGGACGCAGTTCCAGTATTCTCGACCTGGCCGGAGGAAAAATTGACGAGGTCACCACCGAGATGGTCGCCGAGGCCCTCGCAGCCGGAGACCCCGTTGCGAAAGAGGTCTTGCACGAAACCGTAGAACTGTTAGCCGTCTGGTTCGGCAACATCGTTGATCTGCTGGAACCAGATGTAATGATCGTGGGCGGCGGAGTAGCGTCGATGCTCGAGCCGTTTCTTGCGGAAATCACCGGTCGCATGTCCGGGTGGTGTGTGAACCAACGCTACAAGGAGATTCCGTTAATTCTGGCGCGCTATCGGCAAGACGCAGGAATCGCCGGTGGTGCGGCACTTTGCTTCGACGCCGCTCGAGTCGCCCGCACTATCGAAACTGCCGGTCGACAACTGAGTTGATAGTTTTTTATTCACCGAAATAAGGAGCACATCCAGTGAAAGTTAGTGTGCTGATTCTGCTCGCGGCTTTTGCCGTGATGGCGCAGGTGGCTGTCTCACAAAACGTTAGTCCGTCAGTCAGCACGCTAGCGGCGACGCCGCCGATGGGATGGAATAGCTGGAACAAATTCGGCTGCAACGTAAGTGAAGATCTGATCCGCCAAACGGCGGACGCGATGGTCGCGTCCGGCATGAAAGATGCCGGCTATCAATACATCGTCATCGATGATTGCTGGCAAGTCGGGCGCGATAGCAACGGAAACATTGTGCCCGATCCCAAACGTTTTTCGTCAGGCATGAAAGCGCTCGCCGACTATGTCCACGCCAAAGGCCTGAAGTTTGGCCTGTACTCCGATGCTGGAACCAAGACGTGCGAGGGCCGCCCCGCAAGTCGCGGATACGAGTTCCAGGATGCAAGACAATATGCCGCATGGGGTGTCGACTATCTAAAATTTGATTGGTGTAACACCTCGACGCAAGATGCGCGCTCTTCCTACGAACTCATGCGAGCCGCGCTCGATGCCTCTGGCCGGCCGATTGTCTTCAGCATTTGCGAATGGGGCACGAGCAAGCCCTGGCTCTGGGCGGGCAAAGTCGGCAACTTATGGCGCACCACTGGCGACATTAAAGACCGATGGGAGGGCAAGCAAGAATGGAAGCCTGGCGATTGCTGCAGCTACGGTGTGCTCGCCATCCTCGATCAGCAAGTGGGCCTGGAATCGTTTGCCGGCCCCGGACACTGGAACGATCCCGACATGCTGGAAGTTGGCAACGGCGGCATGACCACGACGGAATACCGCGCTCACTTCAGCCTGTGGGCAATTCTCGCCGCGCCTCTCATCGCTGGGAACGATCTCCGCGATATGAAGCCCGAGATCCGCGAAATCCTCACCCACAAAGAAGTGATTGCCGTCGATCAGGATGCGGCCGGTGAACAAGGCCGTCGCGTCCACAAAGACGGAAACATCGAAGTATGGTCCAAGCGATTGCAAGACGGCAGCCGGGCCGTCATCCTGCTCAATCGCGGCACTGCAGATGCAGAGATCACCGCGCGGTGGGAGGACCTGGGCTATCCCGCGCACCTGACCGCCAAGGTTCGCGATCTATGGCAGGAAAAAGATCTGGGAGAACGTCGGGGCACTTTCTCCGCAACGGTGGGCCCCCACGCTGTCGTGATGGTGACGGTCAACCTTAACGATCGGACCGTGACGCCTTGAAACTACTCAACCGCTATGTCAACCACAGGAATCTGACGCGCCGCACTCCTGGTTGAAACTTTCGCGCTCGTAACCAGCACCACTGAAGCTACGATGATCGCACTGCCCATCAGAATGTATTTGTCGATGCGCTCGTGCAGTACCAGCCATCCGAGAAACACAGCGACCACGGGATTGACGTAAGCGTAAGTAGAAACCTTCGAAGTCGGCACATGCTGCAGCAACCAGATGTAAGCCGTGTATCCGATCCACGAGCCACAGACAACCAAGTAAAGGATCGCCGTCAC
The DNA here is from genome assembly GCA_963807725.1 of uncultured Acidobacteriaceae bacterium. GTDB lineage: Bacteria > Acidobacteriota > Terriglobia > Terriglobales > Acidobacteriaceae > Acidiflorens. The sequence continues at coordinate 171,929 of CAWECL010000001.1, read as the reverse complement.
TCCGCTGAACGTCCAGGTCACTGCGGCGTGTCTCTCGAAAATTAGCGCGAAAACCAGATTCGCGATTCCCGCAAATATGACTTGCCACGCAATGGCGCTGAACGGATCGGTAGCGGCGGTCTGCCACTTCTTCGATAACACCGAACCAAATGCCCAACTCAACGAGCCGAATTGCAACGCCAGCGACCACCAGAGTTCGCGGCGCCCAAGGGAACTCGGATGCAAAAGATCGGGCCATATCAAGACCACCACTCCGGCAATTCCAATCACCAATCCGATCGTGCCGCGACGTGAGATGTGATGATCCCCCAGCAGCCAACTATCGAGCACCAGAAACCACAGCGGTGTAACCGCAATCAACAGCGCTGCCAGCCCCGTCGGGACGATCCTCTCGGCATAGGAAAGCGTCAGATTGCCGCCCATCAGCAGCAGAATGCCCACTGCCGCCAGATGGCTGAGTTCGCGCGCCGAAAAAAGAACGCGTCGTCCCGTCAAAGCACAGTAAGCGAGCATGATCGTACCCGCGATAAGAAACCGCGCAGCGCACATGACTCCCGGGGGAATGCTCTGCACCGCAATGCCGATGCCAAGATAAGTCGATCCCCAAAAAACATAGACCAATCCAAAAGCGACGATGATCTTCCATCGACTAACGGGAGCGGCAGTATTCATGGGAATAGGAGCGGGAAAAACTCAGAATATCAGAAGGGAATCAGACTCGTTCAGGAACGGCAGGATTCAACTGCAGAGCGGAGCCGTTTTTGCGCGACACTCCCGGCGCTGCTATCCGCAAGTTTTTATAAACACCGATCAGCTACGCAGACCTAACTCAGTCGTTGTGTTGCCGCTCAACCGACCATATCGTAGCCGAATCTTTTTCCAACGGATACAGATGTACCATCCAATTGAAGACAATGGGATGAAATTCTCCGCCTGCCGCATCACACTCTGCTTGCGTCGTAATCGATCCCCGTAAACCAAATTTGGGATGCGCGGAAAGCACGTCCTGTTTGCCTTCTGGAGCTTTACAGAAATTCACATGCTCATGCCATTGAGCGATGCTCAACGGAATGCGCTGGTTCAAATCGTCTTCACTAAAACGTTTGGGAGCCGTGTACATCACGCCCACCAGTCGATAGTCGTCGCCATTCTTTTCATACAGCAGTGAAGTCGGATGTTCCGGATCAAATTTGAAGGCAGCTTCAAACGCAGAGCGATAGTTGGTGAAGTGATACTGTTTCTGCGGAATCTCCGGATGGAAAATCTTGAAGCCCTCATTTAGCGCGACGTGATAATCCTTATACTTTTCCATCACGCTACGCGCTGCGACCACGACCTGCTGAGCCTTTTCCGCATCGCCCGGCTGGGGAGCGCGAAGCGCCGTCATCTTCATGTGCGCCCCCATTTCCATGTGATGGCCTTCCATCGAATGCATGGCGTCCGGGTCTTCCGCGGGAGCCTGGCCCATTTTCGACATGTCATGCCCCGGCATGTTCATGCCTTTCATATCTTGTGAAGAGTCCTGCGCGAAACAGAGCGCTCCGGCGAGACATAACACTGCCAACAAAGTCTTCATAACGATTTCCACCTTGATAGGGTAATTGTACTAACCCTGCCCCAGCGCGGGAGTTTCGCGCAACCAAGAATTCGGACGAAATGTTACGCAAGTAATTCTAAGCAGTCGCATCTGCTATGCTGCCGACCACATTCCCATCTCCGTGAGAATCTTGCTCGCCGCATCCGCGCCCGAGCGAATGCAGTCCGGGACGCCGATACCACTATAGCCATTGCCCGCCAGAGCCAGTCCCGTAAGTCTCTCGCCGTGCGCCGCGACCCGCTGCAATCGTTCGAGGTGTCCCACCGAGTACTGGGCCATCGCCGATTTCCATTTGTAGACGCGCGCAAACAATGGCTCGGCATCTAGCGCGATCATCTGCCGCAGTTCCTCGCGAACAATTCGCAGGATGTCTTTTTCACCGCTCTGCAGAATCTCCTCGTCACGCGCGCCTCCGAGAAAACAACGAACGAGCGCTCGATTCTCCGGAACGCGATGGGAAAATTTGTTATGAACAAAAGTACCCGCAAGCACTCTCTTGCCTTCACTGCGCGGAACCAGAAATCCGAAGCCCTCGGGCAACGATCGCCGCACTTTTTCATCGTACCCGAGAGCCACGGTCACCGAAGAGCTGTACTGTATCTCGCTAAGTTCGCGCGACAATTCCTCATCCGTAGTTTGCAACACGGCCGCAGCGGCCTGCGCAGGCGTCGCGATGATCACGGCGTCGAAATGATCCGTCTTATATCCCGCACAAACGGTCCAACCATTGTCCTGACGGATCAGCGACTGTACAGGCGCCGATTTCTGCAGCGATTTCGGATCCAACGTGGCTACCAGCCCATCTACCATTTGCTGCATGCCATCTTTCAGCGATGTAAAAAGGGGTCGCGCCCCGCCACCAGCCGCCTCAAGTTTCTTGCGCGCTTTGATCACGCCACGGCCGAGGCTGCCATGTTTCGATTCCATGTCGGCGAAACGCGGCAACACCGCACGCACGCTTAACTGCGAAGCATCTCCGCCATAAATTCCGCACAGCAGCGGATCGGCAAGGAGTTCCACCATCTCGGAGCCGTAGTGCCGTTTTACCAACTCCGCAACCGTCTCGTCTTCGGCTGCCTGGCGCGGCGGACGGAACCATTCCGCAGCCATGCGTATCTTGGTGCGCAGAGAAAAAAGCGGAGAACGCACCGTGGGCATGATCTTGGTAGGCACCATGAACATGAGCCCGTCTGGCATTTCGACAAGTTTGCTTTTGGTTACGATGTAAGTCTTGCGGGCGGAATCGTTCGAGCCGATCAGTTGGTCGCCCAAGCCAATCTTTTCGCACAACTCCGCGGCCCAGTCTTTCTCGGTAAGAAATGAATCGGGTCCCCCTTCCACTACGCAGCCATCGACGCGATTCGTGACGACCACACCGCCCAGTCGCGGACTTGCCTCAAACAAAACATAACCAATCGGCGTGCCCGACTGCCGCTTCTCTTCGATGACGTACGCAGCCGTGAGGCCAGAGATTCCGCCACCGACAATAGCGATGCGTTTCATATGTGAATACCGCCAGACGGCACACTAGCCGTCAGCACTACCCGACTCTTTACAATGTCCGCGAGAGCCGCCGTCAATATCTTCGATCCATTGAGCGACTCGGCTCGCCAAAGCTTCATCCCTTGTTCTTCGGCAAACTGTTTAAAGGATATGTCGATATCGTAGAGCACCTCCACGTGATCGCACAAAAACCCCACGGGCTGAATAAACAAGCCGGTATGTCCTTCTTCCTTTAGTCGCTTGATAGTGTCTTCCACCGTAGGGCCGATCCAAGGGCCGCCAGACATGCCTTGACTTTGAAACGCGAACGTCCAATCAGTGTCTGCAAGATGCAACTCCTTCGCCACCAGCCGCGCGGTTTCTTTAGCTTGCTTCTCGTAAGGATCGCCATCCGCGATGGTTCGCTCCGGGACGCTGTGCGCAGTGAAAATTACAGGCAGCTTCGTTCCATGTTCAGTGTTCGCCCTGGCCCAACCGTCGCCGAGTTTCTCCGCGAAAGCCCTTATCAATAAAGGATGATCATGCCATTGTTCGACGAACGCCATTTCAAAAGGGAGATTTCCGTCACCAACCACGGCGCGACGATACAAGCCGACGCTGGTTCGCGAATTTTGCGGCGCTAAACAAATGACTACAACACTCTCATACCCTCCGGCGACAATTGCTTTCACCGAGTCGCCGATAAAAGGTCTCCAGTTGCGCATGCCAACGAAAACCGGCATTTGCAGCGCCTGCGAAAGCTGATCCCCCTGCAACCGCGTCCAGCAGGCAAGCGGCGAAAAACCGATCAACGAATAGCGATGACGGATTTCCTCAATCACAGCAGGCGGCAGCGCCCGTCCTCCGGTTACATAACCGAGAAATTCGGGAATCTGATCCGGGTTCTCAGGGCTGCCGTGAGCCACAAGAAGCACGGCCGTTTTCGCCGGCGGATTGGACTCCCCAAACGAGCTGACCTGATTCGCGCAGTAACATCCTCCCGCAAGCTCGAGCGGACAGGCCGTCATTTGGCTACCTCCGCATTCGAACGCGTATGGAACTCAGCCGAGTGCTCGCGAACAAAATCGCAAAGCGCCTTCACATTTTCCACTGGAGTCTCCGGCAGAATGCCATGCCCTAGATTGAAAATGTGTCCAGGTCGCCCAGCGGCTCGACGCAAAATATCCGCGGCACGCGATTTTATTTCGTGCAAGTCGGCAAAGAGCAGCACCGGATCAAGGTTGCCCTGCACCGCTCCCTTGAATCTGAGGCTCTGCCACCCAGTGTCGAGCGGAATACGCCAGTCGAGCCCGATGACGTCGGCGCCCGTCTCCTGCATCGATGGAAGAAGAGTAGCGCTGTCCGTTCCAAAATAAATGACCGGCACTCCCGTCGACTGCAATCGTTTCACTAAGTTGGTTGCGTGCGGCAGAACATAGTGGCGGTAGTCCTCAACGCCAAGGCAGCCAACCCAGCTATCAAAAATCTGGATCGCATCCGCCCCGGCCCGCACCTGCTCGGCTGAATACTCAGCCGTCACGCTGACCAACTTCTCCATCAGTTCATTCCACGCAGTGGGCGCGCCATACATCATCTTCTTGGTGAAAAGATAATTGCGCGAACTTCCGCCCTCGATCATGTAGCTGGCCAGCGTAAAAGGCGCGCCGCAGAATCCAATGACCGGAAGTTTGCTTCCGAAATGCCTGCAAACTAGCTTCACCGCCTCAGAAACGTATCCCAGGTCGGCGGCACGGTCCGTGCGCAGCCGGCCAATGTCTTCGGCCGAGCGCAACGGCTTTTCAATCTTCGGTCCCTCACCGGCGGAGAAGTGAAAAGGCAATTCCATGACTTCCAGCGGCAGAAGCAGATCGGCAAAAATAATGGCCGCATCCACGTTGAGAATTTCAGCCGCGTCGATTGTGACCTGGGCCGCAATCTCGGGCTTCTTGCAGATTTCAATCAGCGAATATTGTTTGCGGATGGCCCGATATTCCGGCATGTAGCGTCCGGCCTGACGCATGAACCAGACAGGAGTCCGTTCTGTAACCTGAGCCTTGGTGGCGCGGACGAAGAGTGAGTCAGGTGCTGACATCAACTCATTAATTTAGCATCTTCGATTGAAGTTGACGGCTCCACCTTCTCTGGTGCGTGGCTGGCCGCCCTTGCAGCTATAATTACCGATCGCAATACTCAACCACAAGGAGCTGCATGCGATCGTTCTTCGCCCTGGCATTGATCTTCGCCCTCGTCTCGTCCTCGTTGTCCTTCGCAGCTGACCAAACCGTCGCGACAGCTGCGCTCGTCGGATACTCGCCGCGCACCAGTCAGGCGGAGCGTGACTGGGAGATCAAGTTTCGCGCCATTCCCGATCCGGCGAACCTGCGCGCTTACATGCAGCGTCTAAGCGCGCGCCCTCATCACGTCGGCTCTCCCTACGATAAAGACAACGCGGAGTGGATCCTTGCACGCTTCAAAGAATGGGGATTGGACGCGCACATCGAACAATTCGATGTCCTGTTCCCGACACCCAAGATTCGCGTGTTGGAAATGACGGCTCCCACCAGGTTCACAGCCAAGCTTGAAGAACCCGCTCTGGCAATCGATCCCACCTCGAATCAGAAATCTGAACAGTTGCCCACCTACAACGCCTACTCGATTGATGGCGACGTCACAGCGCCGCTTGTGTTCGTGAATTACGGCCTGCCCGAAGACTACGAGAAGCTAGACCGCCTCGGCATTTCGGTGAAAGGGGCAATCGTAATCGCCAAGTATTTGCACAGCTGGCGCGGCATTAAACCGAAAGTCGCGGCTGAGCACGGAGCCATCGGTTGCCTCATCTATTCGGAACCGCAAGACGATGGCTACACGCGCGACGATGTCTTTCCAAAAGGGCCGATGCGTCCGCCCGATGGAGTGCAGCGCGGCAGTGTGATGGACTTTGCCTCCGCCAGCCCCGGCGACCCGTTAACGCCCGGAGTCGGTGCCACCCCCGACGCGAAGCGTCTCACCGTAGCCGAGGCGAAGAGCATCACGAAAATTCCCGTGCTCCCAATTTCCTATGGCGACGCACAGCCGCTGTTGGCCGCGCTGGCCGGCCCGATGGCGCCCGACGAGTGGCGAGGGTCTTTGCCCATTCCTTATCACGTGGGACCAGGGCCAGCGCAGGTCCATCTGAAAGTAGCATTTAATTGGGACATCAAACCGGTCTACGATGTCATCGCAAAAATTCCCGGCAGCGCAGCTCCGGACGAATGGATCATTCGCGGCAATCATCACGACGCGTGGGTAAACGGCGCTGAAGACCCGATCTCCGCCCAGGTTTCTCTGCTCGAGGAAGCGCGCGGCCTTAGCCTCTTGCTGAAACAAGGCTGGAAGCCGCGTCGCACGATTATTTACTGTGCGTGGGATGGCGAAGAACCGATGCTGTTGGGCTCAACCGAGTGGGTGGAAACGCATGCCGACGAATTGCGCGAACACGCCGCCGTCTACATCAATACAGACGGCAACGACCGCGGAGTTCTCACTATGAACGGTTCACATTCCCTCGAACAATTCATCAACAATGTAGCGCGCGACATCCAGGATCCGGAAACCAAGATGACGGTGTGGCAGCGTGCGCAACTGAACGCGATCGCAGAAGCAAAATCCACCGATGACAAGAAAGAATTGCGTTCGCGAGCGGACCTGCGAATCAATGCGTTGGGTTCTGGGACGGATTTCACTGGCTTTATAGACCATCTCGGCATCGCAACGCTCGATATGGCATATGGGGGCGAAGATGAGGGTGGAATCTATCACTCGATTTATGACGATTTCTACTGGTACACCCATTTCTCCGATACCGATTTCGTCTACGGGCGAGCGTTAGCCCAAACTGTGGGAACTTCTGTAATGAGGCTCTCGGACGCAGAAGTTTTGCCCTTCGACTTTGTTAATTTCGCGGATACGGTCGGAATGTATAGCAAAGAATTGCAGAAGTTGTTGGCCGATAAGCAGGAAGAAATCCGCGAGCGTAACGAAGAAATCGACGAAGGAATGTACAAAGCGACGTTTGACCCCAGGCGGCCAACGGTCGCGCCCGTGAAAGAGGAAATCCCCCCGCATTTAAATTTTGCCCCCATGCAAAACGCTCTTGAATCGCTGACCCGCAGCGCCAAGCATTACCAGCAGGCGTTGTCGCAGAAGCAATCAAACCTCGGAGACGATGCGGTTGCATCCAAACTCGCTGCACTGAATCGCGAGTTGATCGAGAGCGAGCGCCAGCTCACCAACTCTGACGGATTACCGCGTCGTTCGTGGTACAAGCATTTGCTCTACGCCCCCGGAATCTACTCTGGATATGGAGTGAAGACGGTACCCGGTGTCCGCGAGGGAATCGAGCAGAAGCATTACACTGAAGCAGACCAGGAGATTGTCCGAGTCTCGAAAGCGCTGGTAAACGAAGCGCAGCTGATAGAGTCGGCGGCGAAAGAATTAGACCAAATGGGCCACTAAAACAGCGAGCAAAGGCCGCTTCAAGCTGACATTCGACTAGTCGAGCCGATTTCCGAGCCGTGCGCGGCCATCGCCTGACTTCGTAAATAAACATCAACGCTCGCAGCCGTCTTTCTGCCCTCGGCGATCGCCCACACCACCAGCGACTGTCCTCGTCGCATGTCTCCTGCTGCGAAGACCCCGGGCACCGACGACATGTGGTTTTCGTCGGTCGCGACATTTCCACGCGAATCGAGTTTCACGCCCAACTGCTCGATCATTCCATTTGGCGTCGGACCGACAAATCCCATCGCGATCAGTACCAGGTCCGTTTCCATGGTGAATTCTGTGCCGGGAATCGGCTCGAACTTCGGTGGTGGGCCAACGCGCACGCCATGCAGTTGCTGCACCTGGCCCGATTCTGATCCGCTAAATTTCGTGGTCGCCAAACTCCAATCCCGGACGCCGCCTTCCTCGTGCGCGCCTTCCGTGCGGAGTTGCATCGGCCACAGCGGCCAAGGCGTCAGAGGCGACCGATCCTCCGGCGGCCTTGGCATGATTTCAAACTGATGCACCGAGAGAGGCTGCTGACGGTGACACGTGCCGAGGCAGTCGGCACCCGTGTCGCCGCCTCCGATAATGATCACGCGCTTACCCGTTCCCAGAATTCCGATTTCCTCCCGCACCACATCGCCTGCGGAGCGCCGGTTTTGCTGTGGCAGGTAGTCCATCGCGAAATGAATCCCTTTTAATTCGCGCCCTGGCACATTCAAATCGCGTGGTGCTTCGGCTCCGCCGGCGAGCACGATAGCGTCGAACTCGCTGCGCAAAGTTTCGACTGCGACATCCTTGCCAACCTCGGTGTCAGTAACAAATGTCACGCCTTCAGCCGACATCTGCTCCAGCCGGCGATCGACAATGCGCTTTTCCAACTTGAATTCGGGAATTCCATAGCGCAGCAACCCGCCGATGCGGTCGGCCTTCTCGTAAACAGTGACGGAGCGTCCTGCGCGGCACAATTGTTGCGCCGCAGCCAGACCTGCCGGCCCCGAGCCAACGATCGCGACTTTCTTTCCCGTGCGAATCGTTGGCGGCTCTGGCCGAATCCAGCCTTCGAAGAAGGCCCGCTCTACAATGTTTTTTTCTATTTGCTTGATCGTGACCGGAGCCTGGTTGATCCCCAGCACGCAGGACGCTTCGCATGGCGCCGGACAAATCCGTCCCGTGAATTCCGGAAAGTTGTTCGTTGCGTGCAACTGCCGGACCGCTTCTTTCCAGTGCCCGTGATAAACCAGGTCGTTCCAGTCAGGGATCAGATTATTGACGGGACATCCAGTCTGGCAAAAAGGAACGCCGCAATCCATGCACCGTGCGCCCTGTGTCCGAAGACTCGCTTCAGGAAAATCGAGATAAATTTCGAACCAATCGTTGACGCGTTGCGTCACCGGGCGTCGAGGTGCGATCTCACGGGTATATTCCAGGAAGCCGGTGTCTTTACCCATGCTGCACCTGCGCCGGAGTGTCCGTGATATTTTCCGAGGCAACGAGCGGTGCACTCGGAATATAAGGCTGGCGGCTGCGAGTCACTCCCAGAACGCGCTTGTGTTCGTGCGGGAAAACCTTGATGAACCTCGACAGCGCTTCAGGCCAATTATCGAGAATCCATGCCGCGCGTGGACTGGCGGTCAACTCCAGATGACGCTCGATTAATTCCTTAAGCAGTGTCGCTTCGACAATATGGGAATCCCGCGATGCCAAAACTGGTTCAAGATCAACCGACTCCAGATTGCAGCGCTTCTCGGTAAAATCTCCACGTTCGTCAAAGACGTAAGCCACGCCGCCGCTCATGCCGGCCGCAAAATTTCTACCGCAAGCTCCAAGCACAACGACGAGGCCCTTGGTCATGTATTCGCAGCCATGATCGCCAACTCCTTCGACAACCGCAGTCGCACCGGAATTGCGCACAGCAAAACGCTCGCCCGCGACGCCATTGAAAAATGCTTCGCCGCTAGTCGCTCCATAGAGCGCGACATTGCCAATCAGAATATTTCGTTCCGGCGCGAACGTTGAACTTCGTGGCGGATAGACAATCAAACGTCCGCCCGACAAACCCTTGCCCACATAGTCGTTGGCTTCGCCTTCTAGCGTCAGGGTGACGCCCTTCGCAAGGAACGCGCCCAGACTTTGCCCCGCCGATCCTTCCAGTTGAACTCGAATGGTATCGTCGGGTAATCCCGCAGAGCCACAGCGACGAGCAATCGTGCCGCTCAACATGGTTCCAACCGACCGATCGACGTTGCGCACCGCCAGCTCGATTTCGACCGGCGTCAGATTTTCCAGTGCTGCCTTCGATTCTGCAATCAATCGATGGTCAAGCGCCTGCTCCAGGCCATGGTCCTGCTTCTGCACGCAACGGCGGGCCACCCTCGATGGCACCGGTGGATTGTAGAGAATGGCCGAGAGATCCAGTCCGCGACCCTTCCAATGATCGACCGCCGGACGCACGTCGAGCATGTCGACGCGCCCGATCATGTCGTCCATGTGCCGGAAACCAAGATCGGCCATGTATCGCCGCACCTGCTCCGCCAAGAAGAAGAAAAAATTGATGACGTGTTCGGGCTGCCCCTGAAATCGCTCGCGCAACACCGGATCCTGCGTGGCAATGCCGACCGAGCAGGTATTCAAGTGGCACTTGCGCATCATGACGCAACCCATGGCGATCAGCGGAGTAGTAGCAAAGCCGAACTCTTCGGCGCCGAGCAGTGCGGCCACAACAATGTCGCGGCCGGTTTGCAATTTGCCGTCGGTCTGCACTCGAATGCGGCTGCGCAAATCGTTCAACAGCAGCACCTGCTGCGTCTCAGCTAATCCCAGTTCCCAGGGAATGCCGGCATGTTTGATCGAACTCAGCGGAGATGCTCCCGTTCCGCCATTGTCGCCACTGATCAGCACAACGTCTGCGTGCGCTTTGGCCACGCCCGCTGCGACCGTGCCCACTCCGACCTCAGCCACCAGCTTTACCGCAATCCGCGCCTGCGGATTCACATTCTTCAGGTCGTAGATCAACTGCGCCAGATCTTCAATGGAATAAATATCGTGATGAGGCGGAGGCGAAATCAACCCCACGCCTGGAATGGAATGCCGCAGCCGAGCGATCACTTCATCCACTTTATGTCCAGGAAGCTGGCCGCCTTCGCCCGGCTTCGCGCCTTGCGCCATTTTGATCTGCAGCTCATCGGCGTTTACGAGATAGTTCGCCGTTACTCCAAAACGCGCCGACGCCACTTGTTTCACCGCGCTTCGACGGAGGTCCCCATTGGCATCGGGAGTGAAGCGCTCCTCGTCTTCGCCGCCTTCGCCGGTATTGGATTTGCCGCCAATTCGGTTCATCGCAATCGCAAGCGTCTCGTGCGCTTCTTTGCTGATCGAGCCGAAAGACATGGCGCCCGTAGTGAAGCGTTTCACAATCTCCTTAGCCGGTTCCACTTCTTCAATCGGAACGGGTTTGCCGGACTGCTTCAATTTCATCAAGCTACGCAACGTCGACATGTTGCTGCTTTGTTGGTCGATGAGCTCGGTATATTCCTCGAATGTCTTAAAGCTGTCCTCACGAACCGCCTGCTGCAGCTTGCTGATCGTCATCGGATTCAGCAAGTGATATTCGCCATTCACGCGCTGATGATAATTTCCGCCAATCACGAGTTCCGTTTCGGAGTCAGTCAGCGGACGGAAGGCATGTTCGTGCTTCAACTGCGCTTCGCGAGCAAGTACTTCGAGGCCAATACCTTCCAATCGCGATGTCGTGCCCGAAAAATAGGTATCCACGAGCGACTTGTTCAACCCGATGGCTTCAAAAACCTGCGCGCCCTGATAACTCTGTAAAGTCGAAATGCCCATCTTGGCAAAAGTCTTCAGCAAACCTTTATTTACCGATTTCACAAAGTGATTTACAGCGAGTTCCGGAGTCACCCCATTTGTCAGGTCCCCGCGACGCGCTAGACTCTCCACGCTTTCCAACGCGAGATAAGGATTGATCGCGCTCGCCCCATATCCGCTAAGTAGCGCAAAGTGCATGACCTCGCGGGGTTCGCCCGACTCCGTGATCAGCGCGACCTGAGTTCGCGTTTCCTCTTGCACCAATAAGTTATGCACGGCAGCCAGCGCCAGCAGACTGGGGATGGGGGCGTAATCTTTATTAACTCCCCGATCGGAAATAATCAGCAGCGTGTATCCGGCCTTCCCCGCAAGCGATGCGCGCTGGCACAATTCATCGAGCCCTCGCTTCAACCCGGCCTCACCTTCGCTGGCGCGGAACAAAGCCGGTAGTGTGATCGCCAGCAAGTCGCCAGTAGAAACGCGGCGCAGTTTCTCGAGTTCCACATTCGTCAGCAGCGGATGCGCTAGCTTTAACATGTGGCAGTTCTCTGGTTCTTCGGAGAGAATGTTGCGCTCCGCACCGATGTAACTGATCAGCGACATCACAATCTCTTCGCGAATCGAATCAATCGGAGGGTTCGTGACCTGGGCGAAAAGCTGTTTGAAGTAGTTGAATAACGACTGAGGCCGATCCGAAAGACAAGCGAGGGGAGTGTCCGTGCCCATCGATCCCACGGGTTCCTGCGCAGTCGAAGCCATCGGCCGCAGAATCATCCGCAGATCTTCGTCGCTATAGCCAAAGGCGCGCTGCCGCCGCAGCAGCGTCTCCGCATCCGGATGATGCATGCGCGTCGGCGCGGGCAATTGGTCGATGGTAATCTGATTGTCCTTCAGCCACTGCCCATAAGGCTGCCGCGAAGCCAGACGTTGCTTGATTTCCTTATCCGGAACGATGCGGCCTTCCACCGTATCCACGAGAAACATTTTTCCCGGCTGCAAGCGTCCCTTCATCTTCACTTGTTCGGGTTCAATCTCGAGTACCCCGGCTTCCGAAGCCATGATGACGTGATCATCATTCGTCACCACGTATCGCCCCGGCCGCAAGCCATTGCGATCAAGAATCGCTCCGATCACCCTGCCGTCGGTAAAGGCAATAGCCGCCGGTCCATCCCAGGGCTCCATCAGGCAAGCGTGGTATTCGTAAAATGCGCGCTTCTCCGCCTTCATGTGCGGGTTCCCGGCCCACGCTTCTGGAATCAGCATGGCCATGGCGTGCGGCAGACTCCGCCCCGACTGCACTAGCAGTTCCAGCGCGTTGTCGAAGTTAGCCGAGTCGCTGCCGTCGGGCGCAATAATCGGGAAGAGTTTCTTAACATCCTCTCCAAATAATCGAGATTGCAACAGCGACTGCCGCGCATGCATCCAGTTGACGTTGCCCTTGAGCGTGTTGATCTCGCCGTTGTGTGCAATGTAGCGATAGGGATGCGCGCGCTGCCAACTCGGGAATGTGTTCGTCGAGAAGCGCTGGTGCACCAGGCACAACGCGCTGGTCACATCGGGATCGGAAAGCTCCTGATAAAAATTCGTGATCTGCGGTGCCAGCAGCAGACCCTTGTAGACGATAGTGCGACACGAAAATGAAGGGATGTGAAATACCTCCGCATCCTCGATGCCCGACGCCGCCATCTCGACCTCGGCCCTCTTCCGCACCACATAAAGCTTCCGCTCAAAAGCGTCTTCATCAGTAGCGCCAGCCGAAGTAGCGCTAGCCGACGCCGCTTCATATCCCACAAATATCTGCTGAATGTAAGGTTGCGAGCCACGGGCCACACGCCCAATCGCCGACGCTCTCACTGGAGTGTCGCGCCAACCAAGCAGCGTCAACCCCTCCTCGCGCACAATGCGCTCTAGAATCCCTTCGCACTGCAGGCGCGCGTGTTTCTCCACGGGCAGAAACGTCATGCCGACGCCGTAAGCTCCGGGCTGCGGCAGTTCGAAACCCGACTTGCCGCATTCTCGCGCAAAAAACTTGTGCGGAATCTGCAGCAGAATCCCGGCGCCGTCTCCAGTTTCCGAATCGCACCCGCAAGCACCACGATGCGCGAGATTCAGTAGGACCTGAATGCCCTTGGTTATGATTTCGTGGCTTTTGACACCGCGAACATTCGCGACAAATCCGATCCCGCAGGCGTCATGCTCCTGCGACGGATGGTAGAGGCCTTGCGCCGTGGGCGGGCCGTTCGGTTTTTTCAGACGCGTCGTCATGGACATCGTTTGCGGCGTGCCAGCCGTTTTCCGCATCAGTTCTTGAGTTTGGGACTTTGCCCGCAAAGGCCAGCGGGAGGGGTCGCGCTCTTTGCCTCAGGAACACAATTCTGCAAGTACTTAGTAACCGTCATATGGCCGTGAAAGTACAATTCAGAATTTCGATGTTACGGATGCAAAATTCAGAATTTAGGCGGTTTTGGCCGAATTTAACCCAATTTCACACTAGGTCTTGCCTCCGTCCGTTATAATCCCCGCATAAACTCAATGGATTTCGATCAACTCATCACTTTTCTGGAAGTGGCCAAACAGGGCAGTTTTTCCCGTGCCGGCGAGAAAGTTTTTCGTTCCCAATCCGCCGTAAGCGCCCAAATCCGCCAGCTAGAACAGGAATACGGCGACCGCCTGCTCGATCGCTCGGGCAAGACGGTAAAACTGACTCCCGCCGGACAGATTCTCTACGACTACGCCGAGCGTTTGAAACTGCTGCGCGAAGAATCCCTGATGGCTGTGGCCGACCACAGCCGGACCCCTCGCGGCACGCTCCGGGTCGGTGCCAACGAAGCAACCTGCCTGTACGTTCTGCCTGAAGTCTTTGCGGAATACTGCCGGCGCTACCCGCCGGTCCAAATCAACATCTATCGAAATTTCAGCTATAAGGTCTCGGAAAAACTTGAGAACGGATCCATCGAAGTAGGCTTCCTGACCTTGCCCATCCAGTCGGCGAGCCTGGAGATCCAACCTATCTTCCGCGACAAGCTGATGCTGATGGTCAGCCCCAGAAATCCTCTGGCCAAGCACAAAACCGCCGCCGTCCGCGACATCGTCAAACACCCCATCCTGCTCCCGAAGACGGGCCACACCCGCCGCCTCATGGACAAGCTTTTCCGTCCCCATCGCGACGAACTGCAGGTGCGAATGGAACTGCCGAGCATCGGCATGATCAAGAGCTTCGTGGCGGCCGATCTCGGAGTGTCTCTGATCAGCGCGTCGTTCGCCCGCGACGAAGTAGCCTCGGGCCGCGTCAAGCTGATCGATTTAGAGGATGTAGAACTCGTAAGAGAGCTTGGCCTGGCCTACCGCCGCGACCGCACCCTATCCTGCGCCACCACCGCCTTCATCGAGGTCTTGAGGGAACTGGCCCCGAAAATGAAGAAGGCATAGGGCCCAGCTCGATCGCCCCTATTCGTCAGCCTCCTCAGCGTCGTTCACCACGTCCACAACGCGGCTCCGGATGGAAAACATCAACTTCTGATCATCATCCGGCTGAAACGTAACTCGCATCGGAACGCGCTCCCACACCGGAGGCGGACACTCTGAGTCCGGATCATCGTCCCCCGCAGGTTCGCCCACATCTTTTTTCAAAATCGGCTTCCGCCGCCCCACCTGAACCACCATGGCGTAAAGCTTCTTTCCGTCGTCCGAGACGCCGCAATATGCGATGTAGTCCCGATACCAACTCGCGGTCGAATAAAAAGGATCAAACTCCGGCAGGTTAAGCTGAGAGACGCGACCCGTCAGCCGATCGACCAGCAGCCAGCCACCGCGTTGCCACAACCAGTGCGTCGAGCCAGCGCTCGCGCTCTCCGTCGGCAGGGCATCATTCACTCGAAAAGCCCGACGCACCACAAACAGTCGGTCCGTCAGTTCATGTGGAGTTCCAGTAGTGAACTCCTTGACCCGTGCATCCACCCACAACGGGCGCACTTTCAGGTCGAGCAGTTTTTGTCCTGTGGCGTTCGGCCACTTAACAGAGTTCCATTTGCCGAAATTGATGACGTGGGGCTTCGTAACTGCGAGGCATTCGGAGCAAGCGAAACAGAAGAAGCAGAAGGGAAGAAGAGATGGCAGTATTTTTCTCAGCATGATGAAGAAAGCCTGCCACACAAGGGGAACAACGCGCAGTGACAAGTGAACAGACAAAATGTTCAGTTTGCCGAGGGCCGCGCGGCTCAAATGGCCCTCGATCCGCAGTGGCGCACTTTGTCGAGGTATGGGACACTCACCAGATGGCCGTTCTCCCCCGATCGGGACGTGCAACTTTTCCCGCAGCAACGCGTTCTTATCTAGCAATGGGTGATTTGCTTGTAGGGCGCCGGAAGCAGTCCATTCTGGTGGTGGACGATAATCGATCGAACGCTGAGTTGCTGCGAGAAATGCTGACCAGCCGCGGCTATGAGACCACTGCCGTGCAGAGCGCGGGCGCCGCTGAGCTGGAAATCCAGCGTCAGGCTCCTGACCTGATTCTGCTCGACGTGGTCATGCCAGGCAAAACCGGGTACGAACTCTGCCGTGAACTCAAAGAAGATCCCCGCACCCGGCTTATTCCAATCGTCATGATTACCGGCCTAAGCGCGCAAGAGGACCGTCTGAAAGGAATCGAAGCCGGAGCCGACGATTTCCTGACCAAGCCTATTTCCTCCGAAGAATTATTTGCCCGCGTCAGTTCGTTGCTGAAGTTGAAGGAATTTACGGACGAACTGGAGACAGTAGATTCCGTACTATGCACTCTGGGGCTGAGCGTCGAGTCGCGCGATCCCCACACCGAAGGCCATTGTGAGCGCCTGGCACGCAACGCCACTGATCTCGGTCGCTATCTCGGTATGGAAGAAGAATCGATCGTCGCTCTGCGCAGGGGTGGCTACCTCCACGACCTCGGGAAAATTGCCGTGCCCGACGAAATCCTGAAGAAAGGGAGCGACCTGACGCCGGCCGAATGGCAAGTCATGAAGCAGCATCCCGTGACCGGCGAGACGATTTGTCGTCCCTTGAAATCGTTGCGCCTGGTCCTTCCGATCATTCGGAATCATCATGAACACTCTGATGGCAGCGGCTATCCCGATGGACTGCGCGACGGCGAGATCCCGCTGCTGCCGCGCATTCTGCAGGTAGTAGACATCTACGACGCATTGCGAACCGAGCGTTCGTACAAACCGGCATTAAGCCACGAGGAAGCCGCAATAACCATGCGCGCCGAAGCGAAGAGCGGCCTCTGGGATGAAGAGTTAGTATCAGAATTCTTCGGCATGCTGGAGAAGCGCCGCGAAGCGGCGTGAAACGATCGAGTCTTTGATTCGGTAGCTTCTTGATTCAGTGAGGCACTGAATCATTGGGCCCCTCATGCAGGAATGATCCAATGTCTCAATGACTTAATGATTCAATGTCCGTGACCTACTCCATCGTCATCCCCGCATATAACGAGGGCGTCCGGCTCCGGCCCACGCTCCACGCCATTCTTCAGCATGTGCGCGAGCAAAACTGGGACGTAGAAATTCTCGTCGTGGATGACGGCTCCAGCGACAACACTGCCGACATCGTTCGCGAATACAGCAAATCGCATCCTCAGGTCCTGCTCGTGGAAAATCCAGGAAACCGCGGCAAGGGCTACAGCGTTCGCAACGGGATGCTGCATGCTCGCGGCGATATTTGCCTGTTCACCGACGCCGACCTTTCATCGCCGATTACTGAAGCGCAGAAATTGTTCGACGCAATCCATCGCGGCGCCGATGTAGCCATCGGCTCCCGCTGGCTACAGACCAACCTGCAAACCGAGCGCCAGCCGCTTTATCGCCAGCTCTACGGGAGGATCTTCAATCTGGCTCTACGTCTCATCCTGGGACTGCAATTCGCCGATACGCAATGCGGATTTAAAGCCTTCACGCGAGCGGCAGCACAGAGCATTTTCCCGCTGCAGAAGATCGAACGTTGGGGATTCGATCCCGAAATTCTCTTTCTTGCAAGGCAAGCCGGGCTGAGCGTCGAAGAGGTCCCGGTCCTGTGGGCCCACAGCGAGGGAACGCGTCTCAATCCTCTTCGCGATGGCTTGCGAATGTTCCTCGAAGTCTTGCGTATCCGCCGGAATTCCATGACTGGGGAGTATCACGCCGCGCCGGTGCCTTCTCCAGAAAAGTCCTAAGGCTTATTCCGACGCCGGCGCCCCCTTGTCCCCGCTCGACGTTCCAGAGGGACCCCAAGTGGCGTGCATGCCCACGCGGAATCGTTCCCGCTCCTCGGGACTCATGCGCCCGCAGCGGTCTCTCATGCGCTGACGAAACTTGGAGCGGCCGGCACGATGCCATCCCGATCGGCCAAAGAGAATGCGACACAGCGCCAGTATTCCGAGCGCCTGCCAGAACGTGATCACTCGCCAACCGAAAAGCGCCGGCAGCAGCCAGTTCCACAGATACATCACCAACTGGCCGCCGATAAAACAAAACAACACGATCCCCACGATCGCTGCCGGGATAATCCAGATCAATTTTCTTCCCATGTTCAATCCCTCCAACTTTCTCAACTCACGCTCTCTTCGATTCTTCGTAAATTCTCTGCAATCGTTCCCGCAGATACAGCACCGCGTATCGCTTACGTGAAAGCAAAGTGTTCACGCTTACTCCCGTGTCGGCGGCCATTTCTTTGAAGCTGCGTCCTTCCATCTCATGCGCAACAAAAACCTCGCGCTGCTGCTCCGGCAATTCGTCGATCGCCACTTCGAATTCGTCCAGCAACACATTGCGCGCGTAAAGCGCATCCGGTCCTGCATCCGGAGAAGGCAGCAAGTCTTCCAACTGCAGGCGTTCGCCGCTCTCGTCCACCGATGTAGATTCCCTGAAGCTCTCCGGCCTCTTCCTGCGGAACAGATCCACGATTCGGTTCCGCGCCACGCGAAACAACCAGCCCGTAACGTGTTCGATGGGCATCAGCAGGCGGTTCGCTTCCACCAGTTCGTAAAACACGTCCTGCAGAATGTCCTCAACGTCGCCCGGATCAGGCACACGCCGGCGAATGAAATTGCGCAGCCGGGACTGCTCCGCCTTCACTACATCGGAGATCCGCTGGTCCTGTTCGATTGCCATCCGTTCCAGGCTCACCGCATCCTTCATCTAAAGGTGTAGACGAATGAGCGGTTCAAATATTGTAGGTGGTTAAGTAGCTGAGGAGAGAACCGTCCCAACCGCCGGTGGCGGTTGGTCTAGAGTGCGGCGGCACTTGAAAGGATCGCGGCCTGCCGCGTCTTCCCGTCCGGGCAGGTGGGAGCTTGCATCCATGTCGGCTAAGAGGTCCTGATGCTGTTCGTATTAGCGGCCAGCCGGACGAACTCCGCGATCTGCGCTCCCATTTCTTCTGTAGAAACTGTTCGCTCGCCAGGCCCCGCCAAATCGCGTGTGCGGAACCCACCCATCAAAGTCGAAGTGACGCCCGCCTCCACGCACTCCGCCTCTTTGGACAGATGAAAAGTGTGCCGCAGCATCATCGCCACTGAAAGAATGGCGCCCAGCGGATTCGCAACATTCTTCCCCGCAATGTCGGGAGCCGAGCCATGCACCGGTTCATACAACCCGACCGGCCCGCCAATACTCGCCGAAGCCAGCAACCCCAGCGATCCCACAACTCCTCCGGCCTGATCGGAAAGAATGTCGCCAAACATATTTTCCGTGAGGATGACATCGAATTCGCTGGGCTTTAGCACCAGCGACATCGCGGCCGAGTCGACATACATGTGAGAAAGCTTGACGTCAGAAAAATCGTGCCCTATGCGAGTGACAACTTCGCGCCACAGCCTCGAGCACTCCAGTACGTTTGCCTTGTCCACCGAAAGCACTCGCTTGCGCCGAGTCTGCGCCAGTTGAAACGCGACCCGAGCGATGCGCTCAACCTCCGGCTCCGTGTAGCGCATAGTATTGATCGCCGTTTGCTCGCCCGAGGCGCCTTCGACGGAGCGAGGCTGCCCAAAATACAACCCGCCCAGCAACTCTCGCACGATCAGAATGTCAGTTCCCTTAACGATCTCCTGGCGCAGAGGCGAACAAGTAGCAAGCGCCGGATAAAACACCGCTGGCCGAAGGTTAGCGAAGGTGCCAAGCTCCTGCCGCAGCCGCAGCAACCCGGCCTCAGGACGAAGTTCACGGGGGTTGTGATCGAAAGCGGGACTGCCAACCGCACCCAGCAGCACCGCCGCGGAAGAAAGACAGGACGAAATGGTAGAGTCCGGCAAAGGATTGCCAAACCTCGACAGCGCGGCACCGCCGATTTCCTTTTCGTCCAGTTCTAGTTCGTGACCAAATCCGCTGGCCACTTCTTCCAGAACGCATATAGCCTGGGATGTAACTTCAGGACCGATTCCGTCTCCGGGTAGGGAAGTGACACGGAGTTCCATGGGATCCTCGCTTCGTTTCCAAAAGAATATACGAGGAAATGCCCCAGTGGTAGCCCACTCCGGGGTCCTGGCGGAAGGCGAACCTCACACTTGCTCGTCAGCCGGAGCCAAGCGGAGAACCCAATGCAGCCTCGCCAACGGACGTGGCCAGCTATACACCCCAGAGGTAATCTTCCTGCTCGCTAAGATGCTCACCGTGATGCTCATTGGCAAAAGGGATGGACACCTGTGCTTGCCCGGCGCTCCCCGATATATGTGCCGGATGCGATTCGTGGACCCCAGCCGCAGCCGCGCGCGGAAAAGGCAAAGGAGCCGTAGCCGGAGGAAACTTCATCCGCGGGCTGGCAGCAACCTCACCGCTCGCGTTGCCATGGGAAGCGCCCGCCAAATCCTGAATCAGCTCGAGCAAATGACTGTCCTGAACCTTCTTGATACGGTCGGCCAGCACCACAAACTTGCGATAGATCTCATCCAGTTCGCGCCGTTCAAACTGGTGTCCCAGTTGCTCACAGCGCAGCGCCAGCGCGTGCCTCCCGGAATGCTTGCCCAGCACCAGCCGCGAGTCCGGTACGCCCACCGATTGCGGCGTCATGATTTCGTAAGTCAACGGATTCTTTAGCATTCCGTCCTGATGAATTCCGGCCTCATGCGCAAACGCGTTCCGCCCAGTGATGGCCTTGTTTGGCTGCACCGGAACCCGCGTAATCTCCGCCAACATCTGGCTCGAGGAAAAAATATGCTCCCCGACCACGCCGGTGTCGTACTGATAACGGTCCGGTCGAACGCGAATCGCCATCACGATTTCTTCGAGCGATGCATTCCCCGCCCGCTCTCCGATACCGTTGATGCTGCATTCCACCTGCCTCGCGCCGTTTTGCACGCCCGCCAGGGAATTCGCAACTGCTAACCCAAGATCGTTGTGGCAGTGCGTGGAGATCGTCACTTTCTCGATCCCGGCGACTCTCTCACTCAGCGTCCGGATCAGGTTTCCATACTCTTCCGGCATGCTATAACCCACCGTATCCGGAATATTGACCGTGGTGGCGCCTGCTGCAATCACTGCTTCCACCACCTGGCAGAGAAAATCGACGTCGGTACGGGTCGCATCTTCCGGCGAAAACTCAACGTCGGCACACAAAGACTTGGCGTGCCGAACCGCGTCGCGCGCCTGTTCCAGGCATTGCTCGCGCGTGATGCGCAGTTTGTATTTCAGGTGAATGTCAGAAGTCGCTAGAAAAACGTGAATTCTTGGACGCGCTGCTCCCTGCAAAGCCTGCCATGCCCGATCGACATCGCCCGTGCAAGCCCGCGCCAAAGCCGCAATTACAGGACGCCGCAAAGTGGCGGCAATCCCCTGCACGGCGGCAAAGTCGCCATCGGAAGCAATCGGAAACCCAGCCTCAATCACATCCACTCCAAGCCGATCGAGTTGTTGTGCCAGACGCAGCTTTTCCTGTACGTTCATGCTGCAGCCCGGCGACTGCTCGCCGTCTCGAAGCGTAGTGTCGAAGATAGTAATCCGCGGCCGGTCCATAGATTAGCGTCCCTCCAGGAAGTGACCCCTCTACTCTATCGGCGAATAGGGACGAAAGAAAAGATGATTATCTTTACAACAGCATAAGTAAATGCGATATTATTAGAAATATTTATAGATACACAAGGTTTGATAAAGTAGTAGTCGTCAGATTTGCAAGACCTGATGCCTGACGCCTGACGGCTAAAACCCCATGGACCTCTCCCAATTAGAAGTCTTCCTGACCGTAGCCCGCGAACGCCGTTTCTCCCGCGCCGCAGAAAAGCTCTTTCGCACCCAGTCCGCAGTCAGCCAAACCATCCGCAAGCTGGAACTCGATATCGGTGAACCGTTATTCGACCGCTCCTCGCGAGATGGCGTCCTAACCGACGCAGGACGCGTCCTGCAGGAATACGCCGAGAAGCTGCTCAATCTTCGCCTGGATGCTCAGACTGCTCTGGTAGAAATGCGCGAATTGCAAAAAGGCAAGCTGGCAATCGCCGCCAACGAATTTACCGCACTCTATCTTTTACCTGTGCTGGCCGAATTCCGCCGCCTGCATCCCACCATCAAGATCACAGTTCGCAGATCGCTGGGCAGTCACATTCCCGACGACGTCCTCAAACATAACGTCGAACTGGGAGTCCTCTCCTACCACCCACAGGAGCCCCAACTCCGCTCAGCTGTGGTCTATCTCGACGAGTTGGCATTCGTGGTCCCACCCGGCCATCCCCTCGCCTCCGCCGGAGAGGTCAGCGTCAAGCAGCTTGGCGCAGAATCTTTTGTGGCTCACATCGTCGCGTCTCCGTACCGCGAGAAAGTGATCGAAGCCTTTCGCCGCCACAAGACTCCTTTGCACATGGACGTGGAACTCCCCACGCTGCAAGCCATCATGCGATTCGTATGTATGGGAAATGGCGTTGCCCTGGTTCCGGAGATCAGCGTAGAGAACGAAATCAGCCGCGGAGAGCTGGTTCGCGTCCAAGTCCGCGACCTGCATTTTCAGCGCAAGTTGCGCCTTGTCTACCGCCAGGAATCCACGCTATCGCACGCCGGACGAGCCTTCTTGAAAGTAGCCGAGCAGGTAGCAAAACAAAGAGGCGGCCGTTACCGCTTCCAGCGCGAGAAATAAAAGGGACTGTCCAATTACTTTGGGAGCCGCACCTCAACCCCTACGCCGAGGGTATTTCTTCGTGTACCATCGCCGTCATCGCCTCCGGAACACTCCCATAAACATCGAAAACCGAAACCAAATTCGTAACCTCAAACAAATGCCGCACTGCCCTTTTGGGGGCGGCAAACTTCAGGGTGTATCCCGCCGCTTCCGCCCACATGTGCGTCAGTACCAGTTCGCCCAAGCCGCCACTATCGACTGAATCCACTCCCGCCAAATCCACGACCATGCGCCGCGCTGACGGAAGCACCTCGCTGACGATCGTCGAGAGCGCGCGAGCCTCGCCGCGAAAAACGATTCGTCCTTGGCAATGCAATACTACGGCTCCACAAGAATTTCCCGCTTCCAGCGTCAAACAGAGTTTCTTACCCCTGTTCACATCCGTCGCCGGAACGCGAGTAACCACAGCATGCGTAGAAGCGGCTGGATTTTCGGGTTTCATATCTACAACCTATGCCCGGATAGAAAAGCTAGTGTTGCGAGGATATGAAAGTTTAGTAAATTCCGCTCTTGTGGAGGTTGATGCCGCATCCCGGGAACTTCGCGGCAATCTACCTAGAAGACTCTTTCCGTCGAGAAGAATCCGGCACCACGCTCCGCCGCAACGGCACGATCGCACCCTTGGCCGGATCGGCTGCCGCGGAGGCCCTCGTCAGCACTTCCTGCTGGATGTACTGCACAAACTCCTGAATCTGACGCTGCATTTCTTCCATCCGCTCACGCATCTGCAGGATGATCGCCATCCCACTGATATTCACTCCCAAATCCCGCGCCAGCGAAAGAATAAATTCCAGTCGCTGCAAATCCTCGTCGGTATAAAGCCGCGTGTTGCCCTCGGTGCGGCTAGGCTTAAGCAGTCCTTCGCGCTCATAAAGCCGCAAAGTCTGCGGATGAATCTCATACATCTCGGCCACCGCCGAAATCATGTACGCGCCCTTGGATTTACGTTTCGTCATATTTCCGAGTACAGCTCCAGACCCGTCATCCGCGCAATTCGCACAAAGTCCCGATCGAGCGTAAAAACGCTCGCACCGTGTTCCAGCGCGATGGCTGCGATTAGGGCATCCACGGTGCTGGAAGTGATACCTTTTCCTCGTCCGGCCCGGTAGATCGCGGCCGCGCTCCGGTAGGTGTCAAATCCCCTCGGTTCCAGCATGTCCCACTGTGCCAGGAAACGCTCAATAATCCCGGCATCCCGCGTCAAACCCTGCAGAACCTCGGCGACGACGATCCCGGTCAGAGCCAAAGGCTCGCTCTCCTCAATCATCCGCCGCAGTTCAGCTCCCCCGCGTCGTGGTGACGGGCGAAAGAAATCGACCCAAACCGAGCTGTCGACCAGGATCATCGATCACACTCGATTTCTCCGTGAGGACTTCAGATCGTCTTGCCAGATGCCGCTCCCGTAATACTTCAGGATTCCCTTGCGGCTTTCTGAACGCACCAACAGATCAAGTGCTCGGTCGACGATCTGCCGTTTGGTGCGAAGGCGGGTCAGTTTACGCGCCTTACGAATCAGGCTCTCATCGATCACAATGTTGGTTCTGCCCATGGGTGTACTATACACCATTTTATCGGTATTCTGTGTATCGAGCGGCTAGACCTCAGCCGCAAAGAAAACCAGTAACCAGAAAAAAGAAGCAGTTCCATGCGCGGTTTTTTTGGACGGGTAGGGCGAGGAGTGAGCCAGGGACCGGCGCGGTCAATCCCTGGCAAAGGTAACAAGGTAACGTGTTAAGCCGCGAGTTCTGGTTTCGGAGGCGCAGGCGCCCAGCCCGCCGGCTTCAGAAGGTGGTTGATGGCGTAAACCACCACGCCGCCGCCCACCACGAGCAAGCCGAACAAGAGCGAACTCATCCCCAGTACCACTTCGTGCTCGCTGCGAAGAATGGCAAACCCCAACAACAACACAGGAGGAATGCCGACCGCAATCGCTCCAAACAATCCACCCGGCACGCGGAACGGACGCTTCAACTCCGGCTCGCGAATCCGCAGCACAATCAGCGCCACAAATTCGAGCGCCAGGCTGGCGCCATAGATCATGATGTCCAGAGTCACCAGTCGTTCGAAGCCCAGATTCAGCGCCAGGCCCCAGCCCACCGCCAGCGCCAGAATTGCAACCCAGGGTGCGCGCGATTTCGGATGCAGTTTCCCAAAAACCTTCGGCAGCATGCCGTCCTGCGCCATAGCCAGCGGAAGCCGCGAGTAGCTCATTACCAGAGCATTGAACATGCCGAAGCCGCTCATCATTCCGCCTGCCACCAGCGCGATCCGCAGCACCGGGCCGCCCATCAGTCCCGCTATTTCCGCCCACGCTCCGGTTTCCCATGCGCTTGAGGGAAGGCCAGTGATCCACATCGCTGCAAATGGCAGCACGTAGCTCAGCGCCACAATAACCACCGCCCACAGCATCGCCCGCGGATATGTTTTCTGCGGTTTCTCGACTTCCGCCGCAATCGTCGAAGCGTTGTCCCATCCCATGTAGTTCCACATGCAGATCAGCAAGCCGCCGAGAATATCGACGTTCGAAGTAGTCGGCTTGGTGACGGCATGGGCGAGCGCGCCAATTTTGAATGGTGCCAGCACAAAAATAGCGGCGAACGGCGCCGATAGGGCGAAGAACAGCCAAAGTGAAGTCGTCGAGACGACTTTGACACCCATAATATTGAGGACCGCGCAAGAAATCACGACCGCCAGCGCAACCGCTACGCCGCGATGGTTCTCCTGAAAGTAAGGAAATATCCGCGTGAGGTACGCAACAAAAAGCGTCGGATAAATCGCCATGTCGAAAATGGACGCGACCAGCGACAGCCAGGCTTCCTGAAATCCCCAGAAATTTCCCATGGCGCGGCGCACCCACGCGTAATACCCGCCTTCAAAAGGCAGCGCGCTTGAAAGCTCACCGATCATGAACGCGGTCGGCAGGCTCCAGAGAAGCGGGGTGAGCAGCAGGATGAGAATCGCTTTGCCGTATCCGGCGCCGTGCACGATGTCTTCAGTGCCGTAGGTTCCGCCCGATACCATAAAGAAGGTAGCGGCAACCAGGGGCCACAGCGTGAGGCGGATAGACTTTTTCTTCGTCTTGTCGGTCGTCTGATGAACGTGGGGAGCGACGGCGGGACCAAAACTAGGCTGCGAGATGTTGGCTGGTGCGGTAGCTGTTGCCAATTTCTATGGCTTCCTCCTCAGGCGACTCACTCTCACCACCGCGTCTCCGGAGTTTCCGAAAAACATCTTCTCGCGGCTCCCGGGTGAACAGCGTTTTCCCGGACATTTCGGTAAAGTTAGTTCGCATTTGTGAGATTACGGGAAATCCACAGAGATGCAAGATTTTTTTGTGATTTTTTGGAAAATTTTTGTCAACCAGGCCACCGCCGAAGGTAACTCGAGAGTGCGGCGGCCTCGAACACCTGATCGGACAGGAACAGGAATGGCGGTATCGATCAATTTGATGTATAAATCGCGGCGGGGCGTGGCTGCAAATTCAAATTCGGAGAATGAACAATGAAAAAAATCGTGCTCGGCATTTTGTGTATTTGCGCGGCCGCTTTACTGGCGCAATCGGGAGCCCAACAAAATGTATTTACACCCGATCAGATCAAATGGGGCCCGGCACCGCCTTTTGTTGCGCCGGGAGCACAACTCGCCGTGCTCGAAGGCAATCCGATGGCGAAATCGGGCGACTACACCATCCGCCTCAAAATGCCCGCCGGCTACAAAATTGCGCCACACTGGCATCCGCTCCGCGAAAATGTGACGGTAATTTCGGGCAGTTTTAAGGTTGGAATGGGAGACAAATTCGACGAAACAAAAATGGGAACCTTCCCGCCGGGGAGCTTCGCTTATCTCGACCCGGATATGCACCACTACGCCATGGCCGTGAGCGGAGAAACAGTTGTCCAAATTCACGGCATGTCGCCAGTGCAATTCAATTATGTAAATCCAGCCGACGATCCCAGCAAAAAATAAAGCCGGCGGCTCTCGGAGGAATCAGTCGATTTCTCCGGGAGCTGACAGCTACACTTTCGCCCATAGCTCATCCCGAGGATCCTCGGGGTTCAACTTCGCCAACTCGCGCAGCAACTCTTTCGTCTTCTCGTCGCGCGGCATGGGCACCGTAATTTTCACTTCGACAATCTCATCGCCGCGCGCGCCCTCTTGCGTCGCCGATGGCACGCCCTTTTCCCGCAGCCGCAACTTCTGCCCCGATTGCGTCCCTGGCGGAATCTTCAACACGCTGCGCCCATCAATCGTCGGCACTTCAATCTTCGATCCCAGCGCTGCCTCCACCGCCGTCACCGGCACCGTAATGTAAATGTCGTCGCTTTCGCGTCGAAACAGCGGGTGCGGTTCCGTCCGTATGATCACGTAGAGATCGCCAACTCCGCCGCCACGCAATCCAGCATTGCCCTTGCCAGCAATCCGAATCCGCTGCCCATCGCGGGTTCCGCCCTTAATCCGAATCTCCAGCGGATCAGTCCGCTCAATGCTGCCTTCGCCATGACACACCGGACAAGTCGAAATATTCTTGCCCGTCCCATGGCAACGCGGACAAGTGACGTTAAACTTCATCCGTCCGCCCGTCTGCTCAATCGTTCCTTTGCCGTGGCACTGCGGACATTGTCCCGGAGCCTCGATAAATCCATTGCCGTGGCAGTTTCCGCAAACATCGCGTCGCGCGATATTCAGCTTCATCACCCCGCCGCGGATCGCCGTCCAGAACGGTACGTTGACCTGATATTCCAGATCGCTTCCTGGCTCCGGCCCGTCCTCTACTGCTTCGCCGCGACCGCCGCCAGAGAATATGCCCGAGAAGATATCTTTGAATCCGCCGCCACCGCCACTTCCGCCGGACGGTTTTCTTCCACCAGCGCGGGCGCCTTCAAAAAGATCGGAGAAGTCGAACCCGCCAAAGTCAACATTGCCGGTCGCGCCCGGTTGCCGCCCTCCGCCGGGGAATCCGCCCGAAAAATCCGCTGCACCCGGCTGCCCGCCGCCGCGAGCATAGGCATCAGCCGTAGCCGGATCAATATTGTCCGAGTAGAACCCAAGCTGGTCGTAAATCTTCCGCTTCTTAGGCTCACTGAGGACATCATTGGCCTCCGAGATAGTCTTGAACTTCTCCTCAGCCGATTTGTCCCCAGGATTTACATCGGGATGATACTTGCGAGCAAGCTTGCGGAACGCCTTGCGGATATCCTCGGTAGAAGCCGACTTCTTCACCCCAAGAACGCCGTAATAATCTTTGTCTTTAGTTTGGGTCGCCATCGATTTTAATTCTGTGGTTGGGTAGCCATCTCTTTTAACTCTGTCATCTTGAGCGGAACTTTATCATCGGCGAAGCCGATGACAAAGTGAAGTCGAAAGACCCCAACTCCGTTATTTCCACCAGTACCGCATCAGGGAGTTCTCTCCACAACATCGACGCGTGATCTTGCGCCCTCGACAACCAGTGCATCGTGAGAACGCCTCGCAAAGTCCATCGCAATTCATACGGCTATGGGGTCCTTTGACTCCGCGACAGCTTCACTTCGTGAAGCTGTCACTTCGCTCAGGATGACTACTGCAAAAGACAACTTAGTTCACCACTTCCTTGGCCTGCTCATCCTGCTCAACCGTGAACGCCTCAAACGGAGAAGCATCCATCGACACAGGAATCTTCTGCATCCCGGTCGCGGAAGGCGCATAGCAAAACCACCGTCCCTCCGCCGGAACAAAGGTTACAAAAAACATCTGTCCATTGACTTCAA
Source organism: uncultured Acidobacteriaceae bacterium (assembly GCA_963807725.1). Taxonomy (GTDB): domain Bacteria; phylum Acidobacteriota; class Terriglobia; order Terriglobales; family Acidobacteriaceae; genus Acidiflorens. The sequence goes on along the minus strand of CAWECL010000001.1, from coordinate 143,648 downwards.
ATCTCAATTCGCTTTCCTCATTTCTTAGAAAAAATAACCTATAACTTTGATGCAAATGGGGGCGCTTATCGCGCCCCCACCAATGTGCTACACCAACTCAAAGCGAGCCAGTCTTACTTTTTGTCTTCTACATCCACGTACTCAGCGTCGATCACGCCTTCGTCCTTCTTCTGTCCCGAGCCGTTCGCGCCCGAAGCTGTGCCAGCATCCGCCGGCCCCGCTCCCGGAGCTCCACCCGGAGCCGCTTGCGTAGCCTTATACATCTGCTCCGCCAGCTTGTGGGAAGCCGCCGTCAGCTTCTCTCGCGCCGAATCCATCGCCGACTTGTCGCCGCCTTCGATAGCCTTCTTTGCGTCCGCCAAAGCGTTCTCCACATCGCCGCGCTCCGTGCCGGAGATCTTGTCGCCGTGCTCCTTCAGCATTTTTTCGACGTTGTAAAGCATCGAGTCCAGCTGATTCTTGGCTTCAATCTCCTCGCGCCGAGTCTTATCTTCCGCCGAGTGCGCGTCCGCTTCCTTGGCCATGCGCTCGACTTCTTCCTTCGACAATCCCGAAGAGGAGGTGATCGTGATCTTCTGATCCTTGCCCGTGGCCATATCCTTGGCAGTCACATTCAGGATCCCGTTCGCGTCGATATCGAACGTCACCTCAATCTGCGGAACTCCCCGAGGCGCCGGTGGCAATCCCGTCAAATGGAATTTCCCCAGGGTCCGGTTCTGCGCCGCCATAGGACGTTCGCCCTGCAGCACATGCACTTCCACCGAAGTCTGCGAATCCGCCGCCGTCGAAAACGTTTCCGTTTTCTTCGTCGGAATCGTTGTATTCCGCGGAATCATCGGAGTCGCCACACCGCCCAGCGTCTCAATCGAAAGCGTCAGCGGAGTTACATCCAGCAGCAGCAGATCCTTCACTTCGCCGCCCAGCACTCCACCCTGAATCGCCGCGCCAATCGCCACGACTTCATCAGGATTGACGCCCTTGTGCCCTTCGCGTCCAAACAGCTCTTTCACGATCGCCTGAATACGCGGCATACGAGTCTGCCCGCCCACCAGCACGACCTCATTGATCTTCGAAGCATCCACGCCCGCGTCCTTCATGCACTGCTTCGATGGGCCAACCGACCGCTGCAAAATGTCCTCGACCATCGATTCCAGTTTTGCCCGCGTCAGCTTGATTACCAGGTGCTTCGGACCGGAAGCATCCGCCGTAATAAACGGCAGATTGATTTCCGTTTCCATCGTGGTCGACAGCTCGATCTTCGCGCGCTCCGCCGCGTCACGCAGACGCTGCAAAGCCATCTCGTTGCCCTTGCCGCGCAGGTCGAGCCCTTCATTTTTCCTGAACTCATCAATCAGCCAATCCACCAGCCGCTGGTCGATGTTGTCGCCGCCCAAATGCGTGTCGCCATTGGTGGCCTTCACTTCGATCACGCCTTCGCCCACTTCCAGAATCGAAATATCGAACGTGCCGCCGCCGAAGTCGTAAACCGCGATGGTCTCGTCCTTGCCCTTGTCGAGTCCGTAAGCCAAAGCCGCTGCCGTGGGCTCGTTGATGATGCGCTTTACATCGAGTCCCGCAATCTTGCCCGCATCTTTCGTAGCCTGCCGCTGCGCGTCGTTGAAGTACGCCGGCACCGTGATCACAGCCTCGGTCACTTTCTCGCCGAGATAATCTTCCGCCGCCTTCTTCAGCTTCTGCAAAATCATCGCGGAGATCTCAGGCGGGGTGTACTTCTTCCCCTGCGCCATCACCGCAACGCCGTCGCCATCTTTCTCAACCTTGTAAGGGACCATCTTCAATTCTTCGCTGACCTCGTCATAGCGCCGTCCCATAAAGCGCTTGACCGAAAAAACCGTATTTTCCGGATTGGTGATCGCCTGCCGCTTCGCGACCTGCCCCACCAACCGCTCGCCGGTCTTGGTAAATCCAACCACCGAAGGTGTAGTTCGCCCACCCTCTTCATTCGGGATCACCTTCGGCTCTCCACCCTCCATAACCGCTACGCAGGAGTTGGTAGTGCCGAGGTCAATTCCAATAATCTTTCCCATACGTCATCCTCCAGCTCATCTTGTTCTAAGATAAGTGCCGTATAATCAATGTGATGATGATTACGCTTCCGGCCATGCTATAACCTGAGCGAATCACTGTCAAGGTTTAGATGCGATTGGGATTGAAGAAGTTGCGGTAGATTCACGGGCAGGCAAGGGCGTTCGTGTCATCCCTGACCGCGGCGGATTCCCTCGTCAAGCAAATCGCTTCCCGAAAACCGTTCTAAGCGCGATCCTCATTTCCAACGACGATCAGATAAGACTCGCCGATGTTACGCTCGAATATCGCCATGGTGATGGTTCAGTGATTCGCCGCGTCTTCAAAGCTTTCCAATATCGCGATTTCCGCCTGATGTGGATTGGTGCCTGCACCTCCAGCATCGGCACCTGGATGCAGATCGTCGCCCAAGGTTGGTTGATTTATCGGCTCAGCCATTCCGCATTTCTGCTGGCCCTCGACCAATTTCTGGGGGGCATTCCCATTTTTCTTTTCTCCCTGATTGGCGGAGTGATCGCCGATCGCGTAGAGCGCCGCCGCATCCTCTTGGCGTCACAATATCTGCAGATGGCGAGCGCCGCCGTGCTCACGATTCTGGTGACCACCGGAGTGGTTCACGTCTGGCACATCCTTTGTCTATCGTTCGTGTCAGGATTTGCCCAGGCTTTCGGCGGACCCGCCTATCAGGCCTTGATCCCCACTCTGGTCGAAAAAGACGATATGCCCAACGCCATCGCATTGAACTCCATCCAGTTCAATGTAGCCGTCATGGTCGGCCCAGCCCTGGCAGGACAGACTCTGGCGAAGTTAGGCGAAAAATGGTGCTTCGGTCTGAATGCGCTCTCGTTCCTCGCGCCGATCGTGGCGCTCACGATGATCACGTCGCGTTTCCTCCCGATAAAAACGGGCGAATCGATCTACAACAGTCTCAAGCAGGGCATCCAGTTTGCCCGCAAGCAGGGCTCCATGGAGGCTCTGATAGTCCTTGCATTCTGCATGACCGCCCTGGCCATGCCGATGCGCACCTACATTCCAGTCTTCGTAAAAGACATTTTTCATCGCGGCCCCGAAACTTACGGCAACTTGCTCGCCCTCATGGGCCTCGGTTCCATCTTTGGCTCACTCGGCATCGCCTCCCTGGGAAACTTCAAAAGAAAAGGGCGCATCGCGCTGGGAGCGCTCATCTGTCTAGGCGCAACCATTTCAGGATTCGCACTCTCGAAATCTCTTCCGTTGTCCGGAGCCCTCCTGGTCATTACGGGAGCGTCGATGATGACAGTCTTCGCAACCGTGAACTCGCTGGTGCAATTGATCACGACCAACGAAATGCGCGGACGAGTGATGAGCGCCTACAACTTCGCCTTCCGCGGCGGCATGCCACTGGGAAATCTGTTGTCAGGCTGGCTGGTACCGATCTTCACAGCACCGATAGTGCTGGGCGTGAACGGTTTCCTCTTAGTGTTAGTAGCACTCTATTTTCTAATCATCCAAAGGCGCGTAGCCGCCCTCTGAAGCGCTTTCTAACCCTGTCATCCTGAGCGGAGCAGAACGATTTGCGAAGCAAATCATTCCGCGGAGTCGAAGGACCCCTACACCTGATCCCGCTCAACCGCCGCCGCAAGGCATTCTCACGATGCAGCGTCAACCATCCACTGGCGGTGCGATCTCAAGCCGGTTGTCCCGTCCCTATCGCGAAGCGAAGGGCGGTTCCGCTGATCGCGAAGCCTACTGCGCCGCCGCCGGTACGTAAACGCTGCTCGCCGCAACCAGATCCGCGTTAGGCACTTCGGTCTTCAACTTCACAGATTGCAAACCGGCCTTCCTCTGCGGTCTCGCCAGAAACGTGAGCAGATACTGATGATTCAGCCGCTCCGCCGCATCCTTCAAGAACGGCGAAAAGTCTGGAGACGGCCCCGTGAAGCCGATGTAATACCCTTCGCCTCCCGTTTCTTCCGTAAGCTTCGAAAGGTAGATCTGTCCCCAGTAATTCAGCCAATAGCTGTGGCCAAAGTGCCCGCCACCCGGCGCATAGATGGCCGACACCAAAATGCCGGCTCGCTGACAATCAGCGATCGCCGTATCCACATAAGGATCCTGCGCATCCCCAGTTCCGTAATATGCGTCGACGCCACTTGTAACCATGAGGACTTCGCGCCGATTATCGTCCGGCTGCCATTTCTTCACCAGGTCGCTGAGAGAAAAGTACGGGCTGGCACTCGCCGCAAAAGCCCCCAACGGCAACCGGATCGACTTCGCCGCAAGCTCATGATCGGTGGTTAAATTTTGCGCGATCTGAGCCGTACCGTTTTGCATGTAAACCACGCCCACCTTGGCGGTCGCCGGCATCGCCGAGATGAAATTCTTAATGTCTCTCAGTTGGTTGTCGAGCCCTTGCCCCGCGCCATCATCAATCATGACAAAAAATTCCAGTCCCGCATGATCGCCTTGCGCTGGAATCCAGTCCGTCACCTGATCGCGATTCTTTCCCTCATAAACCATCACATCCTCGCGATTCACCACGGGCGCTTCGGATCCCTTATGCGGTTCGACGGTGACCACCATCTGCACCGCAGTTTCCACTGGCATTCGGAATTTGTTGGGCAAAAACAGCAGGGCCGACCACCGCCAGCGTCAGCAAGACCAGTCGATATCGTAGAGTGTTCATACTTACTTGGATGCGCGCAATAGCCAAATTGGAGCCAGTAGCTCCACTCTATCCACCGAGTCATCCTGAGCGAAGCAGAATGATTCGCTTCGCGAATTAGTCTGCGGAGTCGAAGGACCCCAACAATCCCTAGCCCTCAACCGCGGCCGCAAGGCGTTCTCACGATGCAGCCGGCTTAACGCCCGTTCTCAACCGCCGCCAGAATATCCATCGGCTCCGGCCGAGCGGTGTAGTCCTCGTCGGCAGCAGCAAAAAGAACACTTCCATCGCGATCGATCACAAAAGCTGCAGGAATCGGCAATTCCCAACTGCCATCGCCGTTGACGAAAGGAAGATTGACAAACGTACGGCTGTAAAGCGCCTGCTGCTCTTCCGGCACGTGATAAACCAACCCAAATTGTCGAGCCAGGAAGTTGTGAGCATCGACTAAAAGCGGGAAAGCCAACTCATGCTGATTGTGCATGAAAAACGCCTGTTTCTCAGTCTGCGGAGAAATCCCAACCATCGTGGCACCAGCAGCCGCGATCCGCGCAGCGATCGAAGACATAGCCTCCATCTGAGCCACACAAAACGGGCACCACCGCCCACGAATAAACAGGAGAACAAGTCGACCCTTGGCGAGAAGATCGCGGGAAGAAACAGTCGTACCCTTGTGGTCAGATAGCTCGAAAGAAGGTGACTGAGCGCCGACCCCGAGCGCGTGCGCGGCAAGTCGCCGAGCCTTAAGTTCTGCAACCGCACGATCGTGAACTGCCTGCACATCGGCGGGGACGTAACGCTCAATCGCTAGTTTGCGATCCGCCAGAATTTCCCGCAGCGGCCGCGAGTCGCTGACCACTCCGGATTCCTGAAGCGACCGCCATTTCATGAGAAACCACTAACCCCGAACCACCACTCTACATCCCCGGAAACTTCATCCCCGCCATGCGCCGCGCAAAACTCGGTTTTCCCATCTGTTTAAACATTTTGCGCATCTGCGCATACTGTCGGAGCAGGTTATTCACTTCCTGCACCGTAGTTCCAGAGCCGCGAGCGATACGCTTCCGCCGGCTTCCATTGATCGATTCGTGATGGTTGCGTTCATACCCAGTCATCGAATTAATAATGGCCTCGACGCGATTGATCTGTTTTTCGTCAACCTTATCAGCGGCCTTCTGCAACCCGGAGAACGCGCCCACGCTCGGCAGCATGCCCATCAGACTCTGCAGCGACCCCATCTTGCGAACCTGCCGCAACTGGTCCCGGAAATCTTCCAGTGAAAAGCCGTCTCCGCTAAGCGCCTTGGTGGCGAGTTCATTGGCTTTCTTCTTGTCGATTTGCGATTCGGCCTTCTCGATCAGCGAGAGAATGTCGCCCATTCCCAGAATGCGCGACACAATGCGATCAGGATGAAAGGGCTCGAGCGCGTCATATTTTTCGCCAACGCCAATAAACTTGATCGGCTGTCCCGTCACCTGCCGGATGGAAAGCGCCGCGCCGCCGCGGGCATCGCCATCCATCTTCGTGAGGACGACCCCGGTAAGCGAGAGCTTCTTGTGGAACTCGTCAGCCGAATTAACCGCGTCTTGTCCGGTCATCGAATCGGCGACAAATAAAATCTCCTGCGGATTCAGCAGCCGTTTAAGCGACTGCATCTCGTCCATAAGCTGATCGTCGATGTGCAAACGTCCAGCCGTATCGACAATCAGCACATCGCATCCAGAATTAATCGCTTCCCGCCGAGCTTCCTTGGCCAGCCGTTCGACGGTCGCGGTATTCGCTTCTCCGACCTCGCCTTCGTAAATATTGGCCTTGATCGCCGCCGCCACAACTCTAAGTTGCTCGCGCGCAGCCGGGCGATAGACGTCAACCGAAACCAGCAACGGGCGGTGGCCACCGTTTTTCAGCCAATTGGCCAATTTCCCCGAAGTGGTCGTTTTGCCGGACCCCTGCAGTCCCGCCATCAGCACAACCGTTGGAGGTTGCGAAGCGAACTTTAATTTGGCTGTGTCCTGGCCGAGCGTCGCGACCAATTCGTCGCGCACGATCTTAATGACCTGCTCACCCGGCGAAAGCGCGGTCAGTACTTCCTGGCCCACAGCCTTGGCGTGGATGCGGTCGATTAGCTCTTTAACAACTTTGAAGTTGACGTCAGCCTCAAGCAGGGCCAGACGAATCTGTTTCAGCGCCTCGGAAATGTTCTCTTCCGTGAGGACGGCTTGTCCCCGGAGAGACTTAAAGGCGCGCTGGAGTTTTTCCTGGAGATTCTCAAACATCTGCTTCTTATTTTACCAGTGGACTAGACGGGACCAGCACATCGCGCCGCGGATCACCGAATCAAACCCGATCCTTCCAGTATCCAGGTTGCCGCTTACTGTGGGCGATTGCCACGATGCTTACAATAGTAGGTTCGTCCAGATAAACGATAGAAAACGGGAAGCGGTACAGGATGAAGCGCCGAGTCCCATACACATACTTGGGCCAGCGTTGTGGCCACTCTGCAATCATTTCCAGAGCATCATAAACTGCCGCCAGGAATCTGATACTCGTCTCGGGGTTGCGTTGCAGGTACCAATCGTCCGCCGCCTCTAGTTCCGTCCATGCTTCTGGATCGAAGCGGTACCGGTTATTTCCCAGCATCCGCCAGACGGGCCGCGAGCCGGCGCCGTACCTCTTCGTACGGAATCATCTGGGTTTTCCCGGAGCGGATGTCGTCGACGCGGCGCTTGATCTCCGCGGCCCAGGCTTTTTCCGCACCTTCTTCGCCAAGACCTTCATCCACCACGCCGCCCAAGTTAGAGATCAGCGAGTTTGCCAATACTTCCTGCTCTTCGACCGACAATGACAGCGCCTCTTTCAGCAACTTCGAGAGTTCCGGTGTCAGTTGTGACATGGCATACTCCACTACTGCGTCTATTCTACCCTTGCCAGTTGGCGGTTGACCGCGGATCTTAACCCGCCCGATCTTTACTCCACCTTGGGCCGCACCATCTCAAACCGCTCGGTAGTTCGCGTGTACTGCATCCCGCCCATGCGCCCGATCAGGTCGAGCGCGTTCCGATCCAATCGCCCGTCCTTGAGATACGGCTCCTCAATATGTATCGACACAACTTTACCAATCACCAGGCTGGATCCCTCAGGGCCCGCATTGAAGTCGAGAATCTGATGCAGTTTGCATTCGAAACTCGCCGGAGACAGCGCAACTCGACGCGGCCGCACCAGCTTTGACGGCGCCCATTCGATTTCCGCAATCTCAAATTCATTGACGGACGCGTCATATTCGCCGCTGGTCAGATTCATCGCCTCGGCGAGTTCGAACGTGACAATATTCACCACGAACTCCCCTGTTTCGCGAACATTTCGCAGCGTATCTTTCGCTTCGCCAACAGATGATCCGTCGGCGACATGCTTCGGCGCCCGCCGACCAGGCGAGAAGCCCAGCAGCGGCGGATTCGCGGAAACAACGTTAAAGAATGAAAACGGCGCCAGATTCGGTTGGCCAGAAGCGCTCAAGCTCGAGACCCATGCAATCGGCCGCGGCGCGACCGTACTCAAAAGAAGGTTATAAACTTCGCGATGCGGAATTTCAGAGGGGGTGACGTCCATAGGTCCGAGTATATCGTCCAAATCGCTCGAAGCCTTACGAACGCGGTGTCCGGCGCGCCGACTCAGGCGCTCTGGCGGTCCTTCACGACGAATATTTCCGCAGCCGCAATTACGGTGTTCGAGTGAATCGTCACCGTGTCTTCGACATTTCGTGCATAGCCACCAGCGTAAGTCACCATCACCGGAATGCCGCGCGCGCGAGCCACGCGAAAAACGAGTTCATCCCGTCTCTTCAATCCCTCAATGGTGAGTGACAGGCCTCCCAACTGATCTTCGCGGTAAGGATCGGCTCCGGCAATATAGCAAAGCAAATCGGGACTGAACTGTCGAAGGCCCGAACTAATCGCATTGTCGAGCCAGGCAAGGTAGTCATCGTCCCCAATTCCATCAGGCAGGTCAATATCGATCGATGACGGAGGCTTCAATGCAGGGTAATTATTTTCCTGGTGGAGCGAGATGGTGAAAACATTTCCAGCGTGGCCGCCACGCACCTTTGTTTTTTCATTAAGCGCTACGCCCGGCACCGATGGCAGGGAATCGTGCGCCGTCGATGTTCCGGCGAAGATCGCGGCGGTTCCGTTGCCCTGATGAACGTCGCAGTCGATTGTCATCGCGGTCCGGATGTTGCCGTCCCGTTGCATGCGCCGTATAGCGACGGCCACATCGTGAATCATGCAGAAGCCTTCGCCGTGATCAGGGAAGGCGTGATGGAAGCCTCCGCCGATGTTCACCGCAACGCCGTCGCGCAACGCCAACTCCGCCGCCACGATCGAGCCTCCGGCGGCCAACCAAAATGCCTGCACCAGTTCCGCAGAAAAAGGAACTTCGAGCTCCATCTGCTCGCGCGCACTCAGCGTGCCGGTTTTTAATTTGCGGACATATTCGGGCGTGTGAACCAACAGCACATCCTCGTCAGTTGCGGTTTCGGGCGCGACGAAGTCCTCGCGAGTAGCGACTGCTTGCTCGATCAGGCGGTCGTGGATGAGCCGATACTTTGCGGCGGGAAAAACGTGCGCCCCAATCGGCAGGTAATACGCGTCGCTATATACAAGCTTGAAGGGAAGCATGCAGCACTCAGCCGCGCGTAACGGCCCGAAAAGCTTATATGATACGCGATTTGCGCTGCGCCAGTGGTTGCCCCCGCTGTCGTTAGGAATTCGCTAACTGTTAAACTGGGCGAGTTGCCTGCCAAGAAAAAAACGTTGCCCGCCGTTGGCGAAACCCCGCCACAGCCCATTCCCGTTCCCGCGAGCGTTACCGGTCGCCCTCCGGATCGCGACGATGCTAAGGGCCGAATTTTCCTGATCGATACGATGTCGTTTATTTTTCGTGCCTATCACGCTATGGCGCGCCAACGCCCGATGTCTACTAAGACGGGTCTTCCAACCGCGGCGACGTATGTGTTCGTCAACATGCTGCGCAAGCTGCGCGACGATTTTTCGCCGGAATATCTGGCCGCAGTGTTCGACGTCGGCGCGCCGACAATCCGCAACCAGCAGGCGGAAGCGATCACAACCATCCGCAAGTTCGATATCAAAACCCAGACATTTAAGGAATCTCAATACGGCGGCTACAAGGCAAACCGTTCCGAAATGCCGGGCGATCTCGTGCAGCAGATTCCGTACATCCGGCGCGCGCTCGAGGGATACCGGATCCCGATTCTGCAGCTCGCCGGTTACGAAGCCGACGACGTGATCGGAACGCTGGCGCGCAAAGCCGCGGCGGAATCCTATTCCGTGTACGTCGTTTCCAGTGACAAAGACATGCTGCAGTTGGTAAATGATCGGGTCTGCGTCCTGAATCCGCCGAAAGACAATCTGATCTGCGACGCCGCCAAGGTCGAGGAGATTCTCGGCGTGCCCCCGTCGAGAGTCGTGGACGTGATGGCCCTCCGCGGCGATTCGGTCGACAACATTCCCGGCGCTCCCGGAATCGGCGATAAGGGCTCGGTGGAACTGATTCAGCGCTTTGGAAGCGTGGAGCAAGCGCTGGAGCGAGCCGCCGAGGTAGAAAAGAAAACCTATCGCGAATCACTGCAGAATAATCGCGACAACATTCTCTACAGCAAGCAACTTGTCACCATCGACACCGACGTCGCGGTCGACCTTGATGTCGCGGCGATGAAGATGGGCGAACCCGACGCAGAATCACTGCGTGCGTTATTCGCCGAACTCGAATTCACATCTCTATTGAAGGAACTGCTTCCTGTAGTCGAGGTGAAAGAGGGCGACTACCGGGAGCTCAAATCGAAAGCCGAATTTGAGCAGTACCTGCAGACCGCGAGCGAAGCCGTGCCCTTAGCCTTGGCGATTGCGGCCGAGCACCAAGAGTCAATTGAAGAGGAAGAGGAAGAATCGCAGCCATCCCAGAGCGGGTTTCTGGCGCTGCAGCCGCCGGACTCCGAACCGGCTGGCGCAGCGACCTTAAAGCCCATTGCAGTTTCAAACGCGCCAGGAGCGGGCGCGATGGTTATGCTCGACGATGCGTCGGTAGCCGAGCGCATGAGGCGCGCGCTAGAAGACGAAACATTGCCGAAGACGATTCACGATCTCAAGTCGGCGCTCCACTATTTCAGCGAGCAGGGCATTGCGCTCGCCGGAGTGCGTCATGATCCCATGCTCTATTCCTATCTGCTCGATCCGACTTACTCTTCTCACTCACTGCCCGAAGTTGCGTTGCGCCGTTTCAACTTGAAGATGAGTGGCAATCTGGCCGAAGCCGCCGATATAACCGGCAGACTGGCGAGCGCCCTCCGCAAAGAAGTCGATGACCAGGGCCTGACCTCGGTCTACGACGAGATCGATGTGCCGCTTGTTCCAGTGTTAGCGCGCATGGAAGATGTGGGCGTGAAAATTGATCCAACCGTGTTGGGCGAAATGTCGGTGAAGCTGCAACGCGAAGCCTACGCGAAGGCGCGCGACATTTATGAGCGCTGCGGAGGGTTCGAATTCAACATCAGTTCGCCCAAGCAACTTGGCGACGTGCTTTTTAACAGGCTCGCCTTGCCGATCCCCGTGAAATACGGAAAAGGAAAAAAAATATCGACGGCGGTCGACGTATTGGAGGGCCTGGCGGCGGAGCACGAAGTGCCGCGCCTGGTGCTGGAATATCGGCAGCTGACGAAGTTGAAATCGACCTACGTCGATGCCTTGCCGGCGTTGATTCGCACTCACAGCGGCCGCGTGCATACAACTTTTGGTCAGACCGGCACCGCAACCGGCAGACTGTCCTCGACAAATCCAAATTTGCAGAATATTCCCATCCGCACGGAACTCGGCCGCGAAATTCGAGCGGCGTTTATCGCCGAGCCCGGGCATGTGCTCATGGCAGCCGACTATTCGCAAATCGAACTCCGCCTGCTGGCCCATTACTCGAAAGACAAATTGCTGGTCGAGGCGTTTCGCCGCGGAGACGATATCCACACTCTGACCGCATCCCAGGTATTTGGCGTTCCACCGCTCATGGTGACTCCCGATCATCGGCGGCAAGCGAAGGTAGTGAACTTCGGAATTGTCTATGGTCTCTCGGCGTTTGGACTCTCGCAGAACTTGGGTATCGAGCCAAGCGAAGCGAGAAAGTTCATCGATGCCTATTTTGAAAAATACGCCGGAGTACGTGCCTTCATCGATGCAACGCTTGAGCAAACGCGGCGCGATCAAAAAGTGAAAACGCTGTTTGGCCGCATTCGCCCGATTCCCGATATCAATAGTAAGAACGCCACGCAGCGTGGATTCGCCGAACGCACCGCCGTAAACACCCCGCTGCAGGGAACGGCCGCTGACCTGATCAAGCTGGCGATGATCCGGATCGATGACGAAATTCGCAAACGCGGCCTCAAATCACGGATGACTTTGCAAGTGCACGATGAATTGGTCTTCGAAGTGCCCGAGAATGAAGTGGACGCGATGAAGTCGCTAGCGCGCGAGCATATGGAGAAAGCGTATTCGCTCGATGTTCCACTGCTGGTGGAAGTCGGCGTCGGGCCAAATTGGCGAGACATGGAATAGATACGTTAGCGAGACATCTCATTCTGGGAATTTTGTGCAGCGCCTCTGAAATTATTCCCTCATTTTCGTTGGCGCCTTCCGCTATACTCGGTGCAACAAATCTTAAAAGCGCCGCTTTTTTAGTTGTTGATCCCAGCCGCATGACATGTATTTCGATCTTGCGGAGGCAGTCTGATGAGTGCAGCTCCATCGGTGGCATTCGACAATGTGCCACGACGCGCGTTCCCCCGGCATCCCATCAACGTTCCTTTAGACGTGATCGCGTTGCGATCCGGTGTTCCCGAAAATCTACCCGGCCGATGCACCGACATCAGCGAAGCCGGCGTTGGCGCAGTCGTTGCCGGAGAAATAAAAACCGGTCAGCAGGTGGCGATCGAGTTGCGCCTGCCCGACGTCGGCGTGCCGGTGCGGGCGCGCGCTCTGGTGCGCTACCAGTCGCGCTTACACTGCGGACTTGAGTTTGTGGGATTGTCGGTCAATCAGCGAGAGATGATTCGGTATTGGGTTTACCGTTCCGCGACTGAGTCGAAGGATTCCAGAGGTCTAGAAAAAGAAGATTTCGAAAGCGAAGCGAAGACCGCGGACTCCAAGCCCGATGAGACTGCAGTTGCCGCCCCGCAAAGTGCGAATCCGAAGCGCAGAGTTCGCATCGGACGCAGAGGTTTCTATTTTCTTCTCGCCTGCGCGCTCGCGTTAGCCGCACTCGGTTGGTGGCAGTGGCAAAGATTCTGGAACGAACTCGAAAGGCAGACGCCAGTCGGGGAATCTGGGTTGCGAGTCTCACCTGCCACCATGGACATGCGAATCGTAACGAAAATCGACCCGTTGTATCCGGAAGCCGCGCGCAGCGCCGGAACCGAAGGCATGGTAGTTCTCGACGCCGTGATTGCTCCGGACGGTAGCGTGAAACGGGTGCGGACCGTTTCCGGTCCAGAACTGCTCGCGCAGTCGGCGACGCAGGCGGTGCAATTCTGGAAATACGAACCGTACCTATCCAGCGGCCAAGCGGTTGAAGTCGAAACGACAATCGCGGTTGAGTTTCGCCTGAACTGACGAGCCTCTAGTCGAACGTTTCAACCTTGGCGAAAAGTGTTCCGAGTTGGTCCTTTGCCGAAATAATCGGGGAGATTTTCTCCTCGTTGTCGATGAGCCAGTCAATCTTTAATTCCGGATCATTCCACGCGACAGTGCGCTCGTGCTCGGGCGCGTAAAAGTCAGTCGCCTTGTACAGAACGTGGGCCGCTTCGGATATCACTCGAAAACCGTGCGCAAAGCCGCGCGGAATCCACAACATGCGCTTATTCTCGCCCGAGAGTTTGTAGGTTTCCCATTTTCCGAAAGTAGAAGAACTTCGCCGGAGGTCGAGCGCGACATCAAGAATCTCCCCGGAGATGGCGCGTATAAGTTTTCCCTGCGTCTGGCGAATTTGGTAATGCAATCCGCGAATGACGTTTTTCTCGGAGTAGGAATGATTGTCCTGGACAAATGGTTCTCGAATGCCTAGCTCAGCAAATGTTCGCAGGTTGTAGCTCTCAAGAAAAAATCCGCGATCGTCACCGAAGACCTTGGGCTCGAGCAGCAGGATATCCGAAAGTTGCGTGGCGATCTTTTTCATGGGAAATTTTGCACCAAAGACCGCTCTAGAAAACCCGCTCGCGCAGCAATTGTAGAAGGTAGGCACCGTATCCGTTGTTGCGCATCGGCTGCGCGAGAGCCTCCAGTTGCGCTGCAGTGATGTAGCCCGAACGGTAGGCGATTTCCTCAGGACAGGCCACCATCAGGCCCTGCCGCTTCTCTAAAGTCTGAATGAATAGTGACGCTTCCATCAAAGCCTCGTGCGTGCCCGTATCGAGCCATGCCATTCCTCGTCCCATGACGCAGACGTTAAGTTGCTTGCGCTCGAGATATACGCGGTTCACATCGGTGATTTCAAGCTCGCCCCGTTTAGAAGGTTTCAAGCTCGACGCGATCTCCACGACCTGACGATCGTAAAAATAGAGCCCTGTGACCGCATAACGGGATTTTGGATGCTTCGGTTTTTCCTCAATGCTAAGAGCTTTTCCGCTCGCGTCGAATTCGACGACGCCGTAACGCTCCGGATCATGAACCGGATACGCAAAAATTCTAGCCCCGTTCGCTTGGAGAGTAGCTTCTCGCAGCTCTTTGACCAGATCGTGTCCGTAAAAAATGTTGTCGCCCAGCACCAGCGCGCAGCCGCTCGAACCAATAAACTCTCTCCCGATCAGGAATGCCTGGGCTATGCCTTCGGGCTTCGGTTGCTGCGCGTACTGAAAATGGACTCCGAAGCGGGATCCGTCTCCCAGCAAATGCTGAAATCGTGGCAAGATCATCCGGTGTCGAGATAACGAGAATGTCGCGGATGCCCGCCAGCATCAGCGTGGAAAGCGGGTGATACACCATCGGCTTGTCGTACACCGGCAATAGGCTTTTGGGCAGTACATGCGTAACCGGGTACAGGCGCGTGCCCGATCCTCCGGCGAGAATAATGCCCTTGTAGCTTGGAGTTGGTTTCTTGGTCATGCCGATATGTAGTGTCTTTATTTAGTGTCGTTATTAGTATCGATATTTAGCGCCGGTGTCTGATGCCTTCCAGATTCTTAGCCCACGAAGTTTTCACGGTTCCGTGGCGTAATGTTTCGCCACCCACTGCCGGTAGCTGCCGCTGCTGACGTCGCGCACCCAATCTTCGTGTTCAAGATACCAGTAAACCGTTTTTCGAATGCCACTCTCAAATGTCTCTTGCGGCGTCCACCCTAATTCGCTCTCGATCTTGCGCGTGTCCATCGCGTAACGCCGGTCGTGGCCGGGCCGATCTTTCACAAAAGTGACGAGCTGGTTGTGTGGGACCGCGGGGTCGCCCGGCCGCAGTTCGTCCAGCAACTGGCAAACAGCTCCTATTATTTCAAGGTTCGTTTTTTCGCTGCCGCCGCCAATGTTGTAAGTTTCTCCGACTTGCCCCCGTGAAAGGACAGCTCGTATCGCGCGACAGTGATCCTCCACATATAGCCAGTCGCGAACATTCTTGCCGTCGCCGTACACCGGTAGCGGCTTGCCGGCGCAGGCATTCAGAATCATCAGAGGGATCAGCTTTTCGGGAAATTGGTGAGGTCCGTAGTTATTGGAGCAGTTCGTCGTCAGAACAGGCAGGCCATAAGTATGGCGATATGCCCGGACCAGATGATCAGAGGCGGCCTTTGACGCGGAATAAGGGCTGTTCGGAGCGTAAGCAGTGATTTCGCTGAAGGCAAGGTCGTCGGGCCCAAGTGATCCGTAAACTTCATCTGTCGAGACGTGCAAAAAACGAAACGACGTTCGATCGGCAGTGGCAAGGGGAGCCCAGTAGGCACGGGCTTCTTCCAGAAGATTGAACGTGCCGTTGACGTTCGTACGTACAAAATCGTCGGGTCCGTGGATCGAGCGGTCAACATGGCTCTCGGCGGCAAAATGCACGATGGCGCGGGGTTGTTCGCGCCGCAGTAAATCGCGGAGGAAATCACGATCGAGAATGTCGCCTTGCTCGAAACGATACCGCGGATGGGTTTCGACAGTTCGCAGGTTATGGAGATTGCCCGCGTAAGTCAGTTTGTCGAAGTTCAGGACACTCGCATTTTCACAAGCAATCCACTGAAGAACGAAGTTCGAACCGATGAAGCCAGCGCCGCCGGTTACGAGGATGAGATCTTCCATGCTGAAAACGTCGCGTCAAGCGGACGCTACGTTTTTATTCTATAGCGAAGTCGTTCTACAGCGAATGGAGACGATCGTGAATTTTGAGTCCCCACGGCCACGGCCGAAATCGCCGAACTGCGCTCGGCTTGGATGGCCGGAGTACCCGCTTCCACGGCGGACACACCCACATGAATCAGCCCTTTCGGCCATTCTTCCGCGCTCCAGCCCAGCACGTTGTAGTAGGTTTGTTCGATAGCCCGGGCGATTTCAGGCCACAGGTATTGGTTCTGGATCTGCTCGCGTTGGCGATTTGCGGCCTGACGGCGTAATTCAGGATTTCGCATCAGTAAGTCGAGCATGCGCTCAAGATCCGCCTGGTCGTTGCGACGGAAGGTGAAGCCGGCGCCTTCGAGCAACTCTTTGTTCTCCGGAATATCGCTGGTGAGCGCGCAAACGCCGGCCGCCATGGCATCCAGCAGCGCCAACGACATGCCCTCGAGTTTGGATGGCAGCACGAACAAAGCCGCATTGGAGAGAAGTTCCAGCAGATCGTTTCCCGCGACCCAGGGAAGGAATCGGATCTTATCGGATTTACGGCCGAGCAAACTGTTGGCATACGAATCAGTGTGGCTCGATCCTCCGGCAAGCACCAATTTCATATCGGTATCAAGTTTCTCAAAGGCATTGATCAGGAGATGGCAGTTTTTTTCGGGCGAAAACCTGCCCAGGAAAAGGACGTAGTTATCGGGGCGAAGATTCCATTCCATCAGTTTGCCGCTGACATGTCGCGCCATCAGCCGGGTTCCGTTTGGGACGTAGATCGGATTTCGCCCGTATCGCTGTCGGTAATGACGCTGTAGAGTCCGCGAGACCACCATCGTGGCATCGGGCGCGAAGACCGCAGCCGCTTCCCCCCAACGCAAGATGCGCGACGCGAATCGTCCCCATTTGCCGCGCTGCCAGTCGAGACCCTGAACCGTGACGATGGTCTTCTTGCCCACAAGCCGGGGAAGAAAAGAAAACAATGCCGGGCCCAGGCAATGGTAATGGACGATGTCGCAATCCGACGCCATCGCATGCGCCGTGCTCAAGAGCGTATGAACAGCTGTTTCCAGGTGCTTAAAGCGGATCGTCGGCAGCCGCCGTACTCGCATTCCGTTATGCGTGCCTGCGGGAATAGCAGGAGTGAAATAGCTTCGGCAATATACGGTGACTTCGTGTCCCAGTCGGGCCAGTTCATGCCCGGCCTGCTCGTAATAGGACTCGACACCGCTGTACTTTGAGACAACTCCGCGTCCGCCGATAAAAGCGACCCGTACGCCGCGGCGTTGGCGCGGGTGTTCCGGCGCAACCGGGAACGACAAAAGCTTCTTCGTCGAGATGAGCCGATGGTAGATGTCGAGCAGCTTATCCACGTGTTGTTGGGGATCGTGATTCGCCTTCGCGCGCTGGCGCGCCGCAACGCCCATCTTCTCAATTAGGTCCGGGCGATCAAATAAGAATCCGATAGAGTGAGCCAATTGTTCGCGATCCCCATCGCTATAAAGCAGTCCGGTGACGCCGTGTTCGACAAGTTCCGGCCGTGAACCCAGATCCGACGCGACTACGGGCCGCCCCCACGCATACGATTCCAATATCGATTTCCCCAAAGTCTCATAGGCGTGGGATGGAAAAATCGAAAAGCTGCAGCCGGCAATTAGTTTTTGGAGCTGGTCGCCGTGGACCATTCCCGCAAACATGACGTGCTGTAGGTTCAGTTCTTTTTTCAACGCCTCAAGCCGGGGACGTTCAGGCCCCTCCCCGGCAATGATCAGCGGAGTGTTAGGTAGCCGCACCATTGCTCGTATCAGCTCATAGACACCCTTTTCCGCCGAAAGCCGCCCGAAATACAGCAGGTATCCTTCATCCGCTGCGAGTTGGTCGTCGTCGGGCAGTGCTTGAAAGTGCGGTAGTACCTGGATTCGAGACGCAGGGAATCCGCTGGCGACCAGCTTATCGCGCACAAATTCGCTGGGAGCCAGGAACACATCGACACAGCGTTCGTAAGTTCGCAACCACTTATGCAGGTACGCTTCGGCGGCAAGCACTACCGCACTCGAACGCGGGCCGGCATAGCAACCCCTTGTGGCCGCGTGGTGAAACGCCCCGTGGCTGCAGAGTTCGCACGGATGTCCGTCGGCGACAAAATTGTAGGTCGGACACAAAATCTTGAAGTCGTTGAGGTGATACAGCACCGGGACATTCTGCCGCTTCAATTCCCAAAGGATGGAAGGCGAAAGATGATGATAGATGCTGCGGACATGCGCCAGATCCGGCGAAAAATCGCCAACGCAACGCCGCATCGCGCGCCGGACCGACGGCGAATAAAGCGCGTGCGCGGCCATTTTCATCTTGTCAATAAACCCGGCAGTTGGATCCTTGAAGTCGATTCTCGGCACCCGATAACTGCGGCCGGCAAATGCACGCGTGTGGCCGTGGTCCATGCTGAACAAGGCGGTCTCTTGCCCGCGTTTGTCCATGTGTTGAATAAGGCTGAAAAGATACGCTTCAGTGCCGCTAAACGGATAGTCGAATTTGTTGCAGTACAGGATGCGCATGGTCACCCTCCGATTGTGGAATGCGGGCCAGGAATTGTTCCGCGAAAGCGCGGAGATTCCGCTGGCGGTTATAAGACGAAGCGATACTGGCGGCCGCCGCTCGCTGGACTCCAGCCAGCGAACCCTTGTTCTCGCGAATCCAGGTGACGGCGCTTACGAAGTCAGAAAGAGACCCGGGTTGATAAAGAAATCCGGTGCGGCGGTGATCAACAAGTTCGGGAATGCCGGTAATTGCGGGAGCGAGCACAAGCCTCTCGTGGGCCATGCCTTCCATCAGGACGACAGGAATCCCCTCACTCTTGCTGGTCATTACAACCAGGTCGGCATAGCGGTAGTAGCCGGGAAGATCCGCGCGAGCCATATGACCGATCAAGTAAACACGCCCCTGCAGGCCCAGGACCGCGATCTGGTGTTCAAGCGCCGAGCGCTCCGGCCCCTCGCCAACGATCCAGCAAAGGAAGTCGAGTCCCTGATCGCGCAGCAAGGCACAGGCCTGGATCAGGAAGCGATAGTCCTTGACTTGATGCAATCGCCCCACCGCGAGCAGACAGAAACGTTTAGGTCCCGACTCAGCAAGTGAAGCGGGTGGCACCCAGGAGTTCACGCGATCGACTCCCAGACGTTGTACAACGACTTTCTCGACGGGTGTGGAGGGATACTTGCGAAAGATATGCTGTCGGTTGAACTCAGAAACGGTCACACAAAACTGACACGCCCGCAGCTTAGCCTGGAGCAGATCGGCCCGCTGCAGCAGGTCGGAGCCGTGGAGCGTGAAACTGAAGCCGATTCCGAGCAGGCGAGCCGCTGCCAGAGCCATCCATGAGGCGAAGTAACCGTGATGCGCATGGATATGCTCAACGTTGAGCGGCGCCAACTCCTCGGCCAGAGCCGCCCCCATCACCGTGTGTCCCAGCGTACGAAAGCGACGCCCCGGCGATATCCCTCGCTCCAACAGTAAAGGGCGCAACAATTGCCAGAGTTGCCGACGGTCGGAGGCGAGCCGGAGCATCGCTCGGACCAGTTCATCGTCCGACAGAGGCTGAAAGAACCGTGTCTCTTTCCAGAACGCGCGTTCCGTCGGGCTGAGCTCGTTTGGTGAAACGCGTTTCCCGCTGCAGCAGATCACTTGTGCTCCGTGAAGCCGCAGCTCCGTGATTTCGTCGATCACGTAAGGCTCCAGTGCGGAAGGAAACTCATTCGCGATATAGGCAATCGTGGTCATGCTGCCACTTGCTCGGGCGCACAAAGCATCCCTGCCACGGTGAACACGAGTCCAATCACAAACTGATACGCCATGTCGACAAAGCAAGCGTTGAAGAGGTACACACTGAGCAAAATCGGCCAGATTTTGCGTAAGGATGCGACGGTCCCCGATTCCTCCGGCGGACCGCGCCACGCGAGGCGAAAAAGATTGAGGAACAGGATGCAGTAAAGAACAAATCCCGGCAGACCGAACTCCACCAGCAGCGCCAGGAAAGTGTTATGCACGTAGAACGTCCGCAGATGATATCCCTCCATGCGGCGCGCAAGTTCGGAATACATGCCACCAGCCGCCCAGCCGGTCATTGGCCGCTCTTGGAACATGGCCCAGCCCGCGTCGTACACGGCAAGACGCGCCTCCACGGGCCCACGTTCCGCCGTGCGATCCCAAACCGCGGTTTTCATGGAATGATCGCTGAGGCCGATGGACAAACCAGCCGCAAAGCACGTTACGATCAACAAAAAACAAAGCGCGTGCAGGCGGCGCTCAACCAACCGAAATCCGAGAACCGCTGTCGACAGGACAAACGAAATCCAAACCGCACGGGTCATGGTGGCAAGCACCGCGAGAGGCAAAGCCAGCCACAGCAATCTGACAAACACTTTGCTCTTCGGCGTGAAGGCAAGCACCAGAATTCCAAGGATGTTCAACGAAACTCCGTTAGCCACCGCCTGAAGAAACGGCCCTCGCGCGCGATCGGGATGAAAGCCCAGACTCTCGTCAAGAATGAAGCGCGGAAAGATAAGCCAGCGAGCGTCCGCGAGAAAGGCAATGGCAATAACCACCAGGTAGGCCAGCGCAACAATCACGAAGATTTCGAAATGCTTCCTTTGCGACGCATCGCGGAACACCAACACTGCCACATGAAACAGCGCAAAGGGGACAATATATTTACTTGCGATGATGCTCCAAATCTGTGGATCAAACGGCTCTCGTAACACGCGAAATACGGCGAGCGCCACCAGCCCGAGCATCGGCAAACTCAGGCCGGCAAAAAACGGAAGCTTATCTCGGAGCGCAAGCGTGCGCAGCGCCACAAAAAAGACCAGGACTGCGAAGGCGATCCGGTCAGCATAAAAACAGAAAAGGTCGGGTGGTCGAAACAAAAAAACGGCCATTGCACCCACATAAAGAACGGAGGGGAAGGCTAGTCCGAGGTGCAACGGGCGAAGTAGCAGACCAGTCGCCTGCCACAGAGGACTGTCGTGATCGTCTCCCGTGAAAGCGATTGTGTGGCCGGTCGTCGTTCGCGCGTTCGTTATCCCGTTAGCCATGGTGAGCCTCAGGCTCCTTCCGGCGCGAACAGCACGCGAACTGTGCCAGCCAGAATGCGGAGATCCAGCAGCAAGCTCCATTGCTCGATGTAAGTCAGATCAAGATGCATATTCAGCTCGAACGACGGGCAATTACGCGCAGTAATCTGCCAGAGGCCGGTAATCCCGGGTTTTACGTCAAGCCGCCGGAACTCATGCAGTTCGTAATGATTGACTTCATCGACCGGATGAGGTCTCGGCCCAACCAAACTCATCTCGCCGCGCAACACATTCCAGAGCTGAGGCAGCTCATCGAGACTGTACCGTCGGATCATTCGACCCACGCGAGTAATCCTCGGGTCGTCATCCAGTTTGAAGATCGGCCCTTCCCTCTGATTGCGAGCGCGCAGATCCTCCTTGAGCACTGCGGCATCGCTCACCATGGAACGAAATTTGTAGCAACGGAATCGACGTCCTTTGGCGCCGGTACGTTCCGCCGCATACACCACCTTCCCCGGCGAATCCAGCCGAATGAACAACGCCAGGATGATCATTGCTGGGCCAGCCAGCACAAGCCCAACCGTCGCACCCACAACATCGAGCAAACGCTTTAGAAATAGCGACGCACTTGGCAGAGACTCACGATGCAATGTGACGACCGGCACTTCTCCGATACGATCGACACCCGAGTCGGGCCACGGACCAGGGGGCAAATCGAGCACAGCAAGGATGTCCAAGTGGTTGCGGAACGCCACCTCTGCCGCCTTCCGGGTCTCGGCGGGATGCCCGGGAAGAGCGAGGATCACTTCATCGATGAATTCCGCACGCGCGAGCCAGTCGAGGTCTTCAATTCTTCCCAGCACGGCCGGAGACAGAGGTTGCTCGTTATCCAAAAAGCCGCACACCGTCGTTCGCTCCGGAGAATCGTTGCGTAGCGCACGTGCGATAGACCGGCCAACCGGACCACCGCCAATGATAAGAATCTTGCGCGTCTCGGGGTCGCGCCGCCACTTCTTCCACGCGACCTGGCGCAACTTACGGGAGAGGACGAGACCGGTCAGACTGCTGGCAAATAATCCGCCCGCGGCGATGGGACGCATGCCGTCGCCCGCAGCGATGAAAACAAGTGCGGTTGCGCACAGGGTCGATCGTGACAGCGCGAGAATGACACCGGCGGGAGACGGATCGCCGGCGCGCTTGTAAATTCCTTCGCACAATCCAAACAACATCACCAGAACCACAAACACCGGCAGAGAATGGCGCGGCAATCCCCACGCCGGGGAAATCAGCGATAAGCCGCCCAATGCCGCGACAAGCGCCATCACATCCGCAACCATCAACTCAAACAGCGTGAATCGATCCACCGTGGTTTGCGACGACGGTTGTCGAGTTGACGTCGCCATAACGGGGCGCTTCACCGTGCTCTGCTCGCTCTGCGCGACTGAACTCTTCGGGACAGGTTCAGCTACTGTGAATCCCCGAAGCGGTATTGCGGAAGCCCCCGGAATCATCCGGGCGTATTTCGACGGGTTTTCTGTTCGGCCCGTATCCCACAGTCGATTTGTGACAAATTCGCCCATACGATTCACAGACTCCGATAGAGGCCTTGCGGCACAGGAAAACGACGATCCGCGAGCACCGTCCCCAGCAGAGGGACTTGCGCCTGATTGAGTTGATCGCTGACTTGCGACGCGACGATGCGCCTGGTCTTATTCGCCGTCAACACGAGCACCACGCCGTCGCAGGTCTGGCCGATGCTGGCCGTTAGCCAGGAAGCCGGGGCGCAGCACAGAATAGAAAAATCAAACTCATCTGTTAGCTCCTCGAGCCGCGAGAGATTCTGTGTCGTCACCCGCTGCCCGGATTGATCCGGCAACCAACTCGCGCGCGGCACCATCCAGAGCCGCGGACCCAGTGTCCAAGCGACATCCGCCCGGGTGGGAACCGATATCTGTAACTGCGCGTGCAGCGGAAGTGAATCCGGGTCGGCGTCAAACAGCCCGATATCGTAGCGATCCTCTTCAGCCAGCGCCGTCGCTACCTTCAGGCAGAGTTTCGCGGTATCAGTCGATGCTTCGACCGGAACAAAACCGACGTGCCGCACCGGCTGTGAGTCACGCCGAAAGAAAAGTTGCTGAATCAGGGCTTGAATCTGCCCGTCGTAAACCGATGTCGCCCGCGCGCGTGCGGTGGGTACATGATCGCGAATCGGAGTGATACGGGGTTGGTCGACCACCGTCCCAACTGCCGGCACTCCCACAAGAATCTCGTGAAGCGTGTTCACTGAATCACCCCCTTGGGCTTTCTGATCGGGAGAGCGGCAAAATTCAGCACCGCGAATTGCGGCGCTGGCAGCCACGCCAGCACCGGCACCTCCAGCAAAGCGCGAGCTTCATCGGGAGTTCGAATCGTCGCGTCGAAGTATTCCGTCAGGAAACCAATGCCAACGCTGAACACCAGAGCGAGTCCGAAAGCCACCAGGAAATATAGAAAGGCTGA
Source organism: uncultured Acidobacteriaceae bacterium (assembly GCA_963807725.1). Classification (GTDB taxonomy): domain Bacteria; phylum Acidobacteriota; class Terriglobia; order Terriglobales; family Acidobacteriaceae; genus Acidiflorens. Next base: position 120,045 of record CAWECL010000001.1, on the reverse strand, counting down.
GTGCACCGGCGATGCGGCGGCGGTCGGAGCTTCTACCATCGCCACGTTGAGAATCCGCCGTTCGTCGAGCGCGTCGCCAATGCGCGCCTCCTCGCGCTTGCGAAGATAGAGCAGGTAGTTTTCCTCTTCAGCCTTGGCGGTTCGTATCAGATCCTGTTGATCCACTGACTCCGCCTGCATCTGCTGGGCAAGCGTGTGAAGAGAAGCGACCTGGTTGGACGCGTCAGATTGTCGTGCGCGCAAGCCGTCTCGTTGCACCTGCGACTTCTCCATCTCCAGGCGTGCCCACTCATAATTGGGATCTTTATCAGTAGTTTCATCTCGCACCGGCGTAAGCCCCTCAGCAGCAATCTCGGCGCGAACCTCGGCAATTTCCTGTTCTACTTCTTGCACCAGCCGGTAGGACGGTTCGAAGCGGCTAAGAAGATCGGTGCGTTTCAGCTGGAGTTCCAGCAGATGCGTCTTCATCTTCTCGAGAACCTCAGGGTTATCAGCCCATCGCTTGAGCGTTACCGACCGTGATGGAAAGGACTTGAGTTGCTCCCCGAGCGACGAGATCCGGTGCTCGGTCTCCACCCGATCCTGGTCAATCTGACGAAATGCCGCACCTGCTTCCCCCAACTTCTGTAACGCGATGTCGCGTTCGAGCGCTGCCGACGCAACTCCTCGGGCGCGGGTAAAGTGCACCAGCTCAGCCTCCGACCGATGCAACCGCTGTTCGTAGGCAGCGGTCTGCTGGTCGAAGAACTCGATTTCCCCCGGCGGCCGCTGAAGATTCGTGTGCCTTTGCATGTAAAGGGCTGAAAGCGCCGCCAGAATTCTCGCCGCTCGCTCGGGACTTGTGTCTTTGTAACTGACTTGGATCAGATTCGACTTCTTGATGGCCTCGACATCCAGCCGGCGGCCCAGTTTGCGAACTTCGTGCTCGATCGCCGCCCGCCGGTCGCCTTCCGTGCTGTCAGACGGAACCAGTCCTGCCATCTTTACTACTTGCTTTAAGAGGTCCTCGTCGCGCAGCAGCTCAACTTCGGAATTGAGTTCTTCCTCGGTAATATCGGGACGAGTGAAGTCCATCGAACTCGCGGGCTGTGAAGAAACAACGGGATCAAAGCGCCCCCGGCGCAGCAAGATCTTGAAGTGAGACTCATATCGAGCGGAAAATGCCACGAAGGCCAGCGTAGCCAGCAACACAAATGCAAAAGACCCAAGCACCACTCGCGGACGCCGGAAGAGCGTGGCGGCGAGTTCGCGGGGTGTAGGAGAAGTGATAGCGCTCGAAGTTCTAACTAATTCCGTGGACATGGGTAATACAGCAGCCGATCAAGTCAGCCGAGATTTCGGAGTAATCGGCCAGATTCTTCAGACGTAAGTGAGCGCTGCCACTCCTTTCTGCTAATACTGCATTGGGTTCATGTACCAGCTCATAGAGTTCGTTGGAACGTACTTGCGGATCTTAGAAATCCGGCTCTGCGGCACGTAAATAAAGTCGCCTGCCTGAAGATGTAGATCCTCGCTGATGTTCCGCGAATCCAGCATCCTCTTCAGATCGATGACGTGAGATTCCGCTACGTACGCGGAAATCCGGCGAAACACGACAACCTGCGAGTGGCGAGCCTGTTGCGTGAAACCACCGGCAATGGCTACGGCTTCACTCGCGGTCAAATCCCCTCGTAACTCGTACTTGCCGGGGCGAGCCACTTCGCCTGAAGCCAAAAAGTAAGGCTTGTCAAAATTTCTTAAGGTCACGGTGACCTCTGGCTGACGCAGAAAGCCGCTGTAGGCATAGACAAGCGCGCGCTGTATTTCGGGAATCGTCAGCCCTTCCGCCAGCACCGCGCCCGCTCCCCTCAAGGCGATGAAGCCGTCGGGCTGCACAATCAGGCTCTGATTAAAGTCTGGAGAAAACGTGAAATTCACATCCAAAGTGTCCGATTTTGATAGCCGGTAAAGCGGGTGGCGCTCCCCTCCGATTGCAGGATCTCCCTGGCCACCCGTTTTACCGGGTTGTGTGATCGCTCCTTCTGCGGAACCGCCCTTGCCCGGCTGGTCCTGGCTCTGCGAGCTCTCCGCCCCCGGCATCTTCCCGGCGGGCGGAGCAGAGGTCGCAGGTGCCGAAGCAGGCGTCGGCGCGGTTTCCTGAGCGGTGGCGATCAAGGCTAGCTGCAGGATGAGCATGCTTGCAGCTCCCACAACGACTTGTTTGGTAGACACATTCATCTCCAGGCTCTCGCTGTTGCTCAGAACAGCGAACTAAACCAGCTCGAACGTTTGAGTTGATTGCACAGAGTACCGTCGCGACCCAAACCCAACAAGACTTGGAAAGTACTGTCTACCGCAGTACACAGCCTGCTCGAGCCATCGAAACGGTGATGAAGGCGGCAGATGGGCCGCTAGGGTGCGGTCTTCAACGATTAGCGCAAAAAGCCTGGATGAGCGATGCACCGAAAATTGTGGACCAAAGTAGACCTGCGAAAGTAGACATCAGGGTGGACATTCATCACCAACCGGTTGTGACGGGGGACACATACGGACCATCTCCTTTCGAGCATGATGCAGGAGTGAAAACCCTTCGTTCCGCGAAATCGGCTGCCAGAGCCGCCCCTGCCGTGGGCAAAACAGTGCGAGTCCTGGTAGCCGATTCAGGTCTCATTCAGTCTCAACTATTGGCCCGGGCATTGAAAGCATGGCGCGATTTTAAGGTTTCTGCCGTCGCTCTGGAGACCTCCGCCCTCTACAACTTTATTCAGGCAAATCCGGTCGATGTGGTTCTGGTCGCCGGAAACCACCTGCCCGACTTCAGCATGCTGCGCTGGTTGCGCATTTCCTATCCCCATATTGCGCCCATTCTGCTGGCCGAGAAGGACGATCGAGAACTGGTCGTGAACGCTCTTCGCGCAGGCGCCAAAGGCATCTTCCTTTTTACCCATAGTCCTTTTCCCATGCTCTGCAAGTGCATCCATTGCGTCTCCCAGGGGGAGGTTTGGCTCAATAGCCAGCAGATGAATTACGTCCTCGATACCTTGTCAGAGGTGCCCACCTTGCGTGTGGTGAACTCCACCGGGAGATCTTTGCTGACGCCTCGCGAAGAGCAGGTAGTCGCGCTCGTGGCTGACGGCCTCACGAACCGCGGCGTGGCTGGGGAACTAGGCCTGAGCGAACACACCATCAAGAAATATCTGCTGCGCATTTTCGACAAACTTGGGACTTCCAGCCGTGTGGAATTGGTGCTCTATGCCATGTCGCACGGCGAGAATCGCCCAGCAGAATGGATGCCGACCAACGCCTGAAACCGCCCGAGTGGCGACCTCGTCCGCCCAAGTCAGAAATCATAGATACGTAGAGGCAGGCAAACGAAGACGGCAAAAAGCCAAGCCGATAGATACAATCCCCGTGTGGGGAAATACGGGGAGATCGCCTGGTGACAGAGCCGCAGTCGGAGTCACATGCCAGAGTTGCGCGCCGCTGGACAGTCATCGCCTCGGGATTGCTCCTGCTAGCCTTAGCCTTGGTCGTCATCTACACCGGCCCTAACGCTTTCTATAGTCCGGTAGCTCTGGTAACCGTGTCCGCCATCGGACTAGCCGCGCTCCTGCTCCAAGTCCGCTTTCGCCGGGATCTTCCCAATATCCACTCTCCCCTCTGGCTAAATGTCCTCGGAATACTTTGCGCCATGCTCTCGTTGTTCGCGGATTATCTCCGTCTGACCCGTGTAACACTCGATGCCGTAGCATTCACCGCGATAGTCTGCTTCGGTATCAGCGGAGCGCTAATCCTGCGCGCACTCCGCCGTCACCTGAAATCTCCGCAAGGTCTAACCTCTAACCTCTAAAATCTAAAATCTAAAATCTAAAATCTAAAATCTAAAATCTAAAATCTAAAATCTAAAATCTGACCTCCCCCGAATCCTTCCCATTTACAATTGCCGCCATGCGCGTCACCCTGTTCGGCGCCTCCGGACTGCTCGGCCACGATCTGGTTCAGGCACTCAAAGCCGAACAACTAACCGCCCTATCCTCCCAGGACGCCGACCTGCGCGACCGTGCGCACGTTCATGAACTCATACGCAATTCCCATCCCGACTGGATCATCCTCTCCGCCGCTTACACCGATGTCGACGGCTGTGAGTCGAACCGTGACCGGGCGTTTGCGGTAAATTGCGAAGGCGCGGTCAACGTAGCCGAAGCCGCGCGCGAAGCTCGTGCGAGATTAATGTTCCTGAGCACCGACTACGTTTTCGACGGCACCAAAACATCGCCCTACGAAATCACCGATCCCCGAAATCCCGCCAGCGTTTACGGGGAGAGCAAAGCCTGCGCCGAGAGACGTCTTCTGGAGATTCTTCCCAACGTCTGCATCGCCCGTACTTCCTGGCTCTTCGGTCACGGAGGCAAATGTTTTCCGGCCACCATTCTTAAGCTAGCGGCAACTCGTCCAGAAATTTCGGTAGTCGACGATCAGCGTGGCAGCCCCACATTCACCAGCGACCTGGCGTCCGCCCTGGTTCAACTTTGCCGCGCAGACGCCCAGGGAATCGTGCACGTCACCAACTCCGGCAACTGCACATGGCACGAGTTCGCCACCGAAATTGTCACCATGTCTGGACTCTCCACCAAAGTGAACCCGGTCACAACCGCCGAATTCCCCCGTCCAGCCAAGCGTCCAGCCTATTCCGTCCTGTCGCCCGACAGCCTGCACACCTACAACATCCACATGCCCGCATGGAGAGACGCACTCCGCCGCTATCTGGGGGTTTCTCTTTAATTCGGGTAAGGGACCTACCCAGGAAACTCGCGCCGCACAAACTCCATGGCCGCCTCGTGCGATGTAAGTCGGCCTTCGAGCTGTGCATCCTCGATGGCAGCCAGAATTTCTTTGAAGCGCGGACCCGGCTCATAGCCAGCGTGAATCAAATCGCGGCCCGTGATCAGCGGAGTGGGGCGAATCGCCTCGGGCGGCATGGAATGCAACTGTTGCGTCGCATACTCGTACGCACCGAGCTCGCCATTGCTCGAAAGGCAGTCCATGCGATGCAACTCCAAATGCTCATCGAAAGCAGGCAAGCGCAGAAACCTTTTCAAAGTCGACTGCTTCATGAGCTGTACCTGGCCGAAACGCATGTGATTGTCGACCAGCGCCAGAATCTGGTCGGTTTCGTCATTCGAAAAACGCAGGCGGCGGCAAATCTCGGCGGCCATCTTAACGCCAACCTCAACATGACCATCGAACCGTATGCGATCAGGCGCAACCCGAAACGTTGGCGGCTTGCCGACATCGTGAAGCAGCGCTCCCCAGGCCAGCGTCTTTGAAACTCCAGCGGGAAGTTTGTCGAGAAGCAGCAGCGTATGAACGAAGACGTCGCCTTCAGGATGATATTGCGGAGGCTGCTCGACTCCTTTCATGGCGGCGATTTCGGGCAGCACTTCGTGGAGCAGGCTGGTTGTGTCGAGTAGTTCGAACGCGCGTTTCGCGTGACCTTCCGTGAGCATCTTGGTTAACTCTTCGCGCACCCGTTCGCACGATACCTGGCGAATTTGAAGCGCCAATTTTTGGATGGCTTCCGCGGTCGCGAGATCAATCGTGTAGTCGAACCGGGCCGCGAAACGCACCGCGCGCAACATGCGCAGCTTGTCTTCGGCGAACCGCCGGTAGGGGTCGCCGATGGCGCGGACGATTCCGGCCTGCAGATCGGCGCGACCTCCAACGAAATCCAGGATCTCATTGGTGACCGGATCGAGCATCATGCCGTTGATGGTGAAATCGCGCCGCTCCACATCCTCGCGCGGGTCTTTGCTGAACCGTACTTCGTCAGGATGGCGCCCATCGGAGTAGCCAATGTCGGAGCGAAAAGTGGCAACCTCGACGGACTTCCGCAGAGACGGTGGCAAGTACAGGAACCGCATTTTGCCCGATCCGCCCATTGCGCCTGGTACGACACGCCCTTCGAAAAAGCCTGTTTCAATAGGTTCGTCATTGGGTTCCTTTGCGTCCATTGTGGTGTCAGCCTTAAAGGGAACGAGCACAACTCCAAATTGTTCGCCCACAGCATAAGTCTGCGGGAAGATCGCCATCACTTGCCGCGGCGTAGCGTCGGTAGCCACGTCATAGTCCGCAGGCTCGCGCTTAAGGAGAAGATCGCGGACGCACCCTCCGGCGAAGTAAGCCAGGTGGCCGCGTTCGCGGAGGGTGCGGACGATTTCGGTAGCGTGTTGTTTAGCGTTCGACATCAGTGACGAGGGGACGCTCGCGTAAACTAATTAGTTGGTGCTGAAAGCTGAGAGCTGACGGCTCATTGCTGATAGCTCCCGCCCATTATGCCTGACGCCACCATCCTCGGCATCGAGAGCTCCTGTGACGAGACAGGCGCAGCCGTCGTGCGTTCGGGTCTCGATGTGCTCTCGAATGTCGTTGCTTCGCAGATTACAACGCATCAGCCGTACGGAGGAGTGGTTCCTGAACTGGCTTCGCGCGAGCATTTGCGTGCCATCGTTCCAGTGGTCCGGCAGGCTTTGGCGGAAGCAGGGCAGACCTATGCTTCTGTCGATGCGATCGCGGTGACACAGGGTCCGGGATTGGCCGGTGCGTTGCTGGTCGGCATCAGTTTTGCCAAGGCCCTCGCGTTTGCCCTCGATAAGCCGCTGATCGCGGTCAATCATCTCGAAGGACACATTCACGCCGTGCTGCTGGAACAGCGGCTCCGCAACAATCAAGGTCGCGATAACAAAGATCGCAATAACAAAGATCGCAAATAGATATATAATGAAGACGATATTGATTTCCCGGTGCTCGCCTTGGTCGTGTCCGGTGGCCACACGCATCTTTATCTGGCACACGAGCACCAGAATCTTTGGACCTACCAGAACATCGGCCACACCCGCGACGACGCCGCCGGAGAGGCTTTCGACAAGGTGGCGAAACTCCTGGGCCTCGGTTATCCCGGAGGTCCCATCATCGATCGCCTTGCGCCGAACGGCGATCCGCAGGCCGTGAAATTTCAGATCTCGCAGATCAAACATCCCGACCGGCGGGATCACAAGCAGGGTCATCGAACCGAGGCAATCCCAGAAGACGGCGGCCCGCACTTCGATTTTTCCTACAGCGGAATCAAAACTGCCGTTTCGCGCTACGTTGAGACGCACGATTTGAAGCCCTCGATCGAAGCCCGACGCCTCGCACTCGCCACCATCGACAAACCCACAGTTGAACAAGTGCTCGCGCTGTGCGATCGGCAGACGCTGAATCTGGTGGCTTCTTTTCAGCGAACCATGGTCAACGATCTGGTCGCAAAGACGCTGGCGGCGGCAAGTGAGTACGACGTCCGAACACTCTTTGTTAGCGGTGGCGTGGCGGCCAATCGGGAATTGCGGTCGACCTTTGAGCGCGACGCGGCCATGCAGGGCCTGCCCGTTTTCTTTCCCTCACGCTCGCTCTCAACCGACAATGCCGCCATGATCGCAGCTGCGGCGTTTCCAAAGTTCCTGCGTCGGGACTTTGTGGCTTTGGATTTCTCGGCTGAGTCCGGAATGGCTCTGCGTTAGACTTTCCTCGCTGTATCGAAATCGTCACATATCCCAGCTACAATGGTCGCGTGAAACCAACGATCTACGTAGTCGAAGACGACCCGGACATCTCGCGGCTGGTTCGCCATCATCTGGAAGCCGCGGGCTTCAACGTGCGCCTCTACTCGACCGGCAATCTGGTGGTGGTCGATGCCGAACGCCAGCGACCGGCCCTCTTCTTACTCGACATTATGGTGCCAGGAAAAGATGGCCTGGAACTTTGCCGCCAGATACGGCAATCGATAGCGCTGGCTCCGGTGCCAGTCATCTTTTTGACCGCCAAGAGTGGAGAAGCGGACCGAGTTCTGGGATTGGAACTGGGCGCAGACGATTACATCCCCAAGCCTTTTAGTCCGCGCGAGCTGGTGGCTCGGGTGAAGGCGGTGCTGCGGCGCTTTGAGCGCCCGCTGCCGCCGCTGCCCACGAAGATCGATGAGATCCATATCGATCCCGGCGCCATGACGCTGACAGTTCGAGGCAAACAGGTTCCCACCACGGCCACAGAATTCCGGTTGCTCGATCACTTCATGCGACATGCCGGACGCGTCTTCACGCGCGACCAGTTGCTTGATTCCGTGTGGCGCGATACGGCGTATGTCACGCCTCGTTCGGTCGATGTTTATGTGCGGCGCATCCGCGAAAAGATTGAGCCCGATCCCGAGAACCCGCGCTACTTGAGGACGGTACGGGGGGCCGGCTACCGCTTCGAGGTCGCTCGTTGAGAAGTCGCATCTTCGTCAAATTGATGTTTGTGTTTCTGCTCGTGATTGCAGTGACCGCGATCACTTTGCAGCTGACCGTGCACGCGGTCTGGCAGCACACCTTGCGCGAACAAGTCGAGCGCAATCTCAAACAAAAGACCCAGATGTTCGCCTATCGCGTGGAGGCAGGCGGACCGCGCCCGCTGGCCGACATCGTCGCCCAGGAAGGCCAAGCCGCGGGAGCGCGCGCAACGGTCATAGATGCGTCCGGCAAGGTGCTCGCCGATTCCGAAGTCGATCCGGTCACGATGGAAAATCAAATCCATCGCAAGGAGTTTGTCGCTGCACTCAGTGGCCAGGTGGGCGTCGAGGAACGCAAGAGTCAGACGGTGGGTACGCCTTTCCTGTATGTCGCGGCCCCGGTTTCGGGAGGAGCGGTACGGCTGACGTATCCTTTGCCGGAAATCGAAATCACCGATCGGCCGTTGGGCAGGGCGCTGTTTTGGGGATCGCTCACCGCAGCGCTATTCGCGCTACTGGTGGCTGCGGTCGCGGCGCAATTTGTTGGATGGCGCCTGCAGCGCATCGTGAACTTCGCCGAGCGTGTCGCCGGCGGTGATCTCACGGCGAGAATCAACTCGACTTCAACCGATGAAATTGGGCAAGTCGCCGCCGCGCTCGATAAAACGACGCGCCGCGTGGAAGAAAGTTTTGCCCGCCTGCAAACCAGCCAGCGGGAATTGGAAACTCTCCTCAACAGCATGCAGGACGCCGTTATCGCGGTCGATGTCGATGGCCGCGTACAGTGGGCGAACCGCGGCATGGATCGTCTGCTGCTCCGGTCTCCGCGGCTGAATGCTCCGCTCATCGATAGCGTTCGAGATCCGGATTTTCTCGCTGCGGTTCAGGAGGCGGCGCGCGACCATGTCGTTACTTCCGCGCGGTCAAACACGATCGCCACCGGGCGCACCTTCGACGTGACCGCCGCGCCTATGCCGGGAGGCGGCGTGGTAGCCGTGTTACGCGATCTCACCGAGACCGAGCGCATGGAAAAAACGCGGCGCGATTTTATCGCCAACGTTTCCCACGAGCTCCGTACCCCCTTGACCTCGATTCAGGGATACACCGAGACTCTGCTCGATAGCCCGATCGAAGACCACCATGTGCGCGATTTCTTGGAGATCATCCGCAAGAATGCCGCCCGCATGTCGCGCCTTACCGAAGACCTGCTCACTCTGGCGCGCGTGGAATCAGGCGAGCAACGATTCGATATGCAGCGAGTGAGTGCTGAAGAACTGCTGCAGGACGGATTGGAAAGCTTTCGCGAGACCGCCCGCCCGTATGGAGTCGAGTTGGTGATTGAGAATCTGGTTCCGGACGGTCATGTAAATGCCGATCGCGAAGCGATCCACCAGATTTTTTCGAACTTGATTGAGAACGCGTTGAAGTATGCGGCCCCGGGCAAAAAAGTTATTCTTGGCGCGCGGTCCGCTGAGCACGGCGTCGAGTTTTATGTTCGCGATTTCGGACCGGGAATCTCTTCAGAGCATTTGCCGCGGCTGTTTGAACGCTTCTACCGCGTCGACAAAGCCCGTTCCCGCGAATCTGGCGGCACCGGCCTCGGCCTCGCCATCGCCAAACATATTGTTCTCGCCCACGGGGGAACGATTCGCGCCGAAAGCGAACTGAACCATGGTTCAACGTTTCTTTTCGTCTTCAGCGCGTCCGATGCGGAAGCTGTGTAGACTGCTTTCCTCGAGACCGACCCGAAAATTGCCTGCCCGTCCTTCAGAATTCACCGCCGTGTAACCTGTCTTGACACATTCGGAATTATGCTTCTACTGGGTTTGTGTGTCACACTCTGACCTGATAAGGTTTTTGCCGTAGTTGACTCGGCCTCGAATTGAGCAGACGCTTTGCCTATGAGCACAGCCAGTGTAAAAACGCCTCCTCCAGAGCCGTCGTATTCAGTGCTGGTGCGGCGCACGGTCGAAGGATGCGAACTGGCGCGCGAGGCTGCCGCCATCGCGGCTGAGGGCATTGCCACCGGATCGATGTCGCGGCTGAACGCCATCCGGCAGTGCGAAAAAGATCTTGACGCCATCGACATGGAAGTCGACTCGGGCGTCACCTCGACCATCACCAAGGTTCCCGAGGCCGAAACCCGGCAACTGCTGGCCTGCATGAAAGTCATGATTGGCCTCGAGCGCATCGGCGACCTGCTGCTGAGTTTTGCCACCAGCGCCCAGGCCGCCGGAAGCCGTCTCGATTCGCAGGACGCCCGCGATCTGACGCAGATGGCAACGGTCCTCGAAAAAATGCTGGCCGATGTGGGCCAGTCGTTTTCCCAGAAGGATGTCAAGAAAGCGATCGACGTCCTCCGCGCCGACGCCGAGATGGATCGTCTGCGCAATATCATCTTCCTGCGCCACATCGAGAATCCAGAAAACATCCAGCACCACGCCAGCCTGCAAGTGATCTTCATGACCCAATCTCTGGAGCGCGCCGGCGATCACGCCAAAAACCTGGCCGAAGAAGTCTGCCACTTCGTCAGCGGACGCAGTATCCGCCATCTGCTTATGGCTTACGACAAGCCGAAAGAGCAGATGTTTATCGAGTGGTTGCGGCACAAAGAGAATAGGCCAGAGTAATCCTCCCACGACCCGTTGTTCCCGTTCACTGGCTTATGCGCCGAGCGTCTGATCTCCGCCATGGCCAGTCCACAAAAATGGTCAAACTGCAGCGTCCGTGGTGTCGACGCTCGCGCCGGGTCAGTATTTTGATCCGCACTGAAAAAACAGATCTGGCTGGCCACATATTCGAGAAAGGAGGAAATCTCAAGATGAAATTCAGTGAGGCGATCTTATTGGGCAGCACTAAATTGGCTCCCAAAGCTGGTCGGCTGATAAGGACACTGGCTGAGACGAGCCGACCACGAAGGAGGAATCAGCAACTACTGAAGTCGATTCTCAACCGACTTGGCCTGCTTTAGTACCGGAGGTTCGATATCATAATCCACACTCGTGGTATCCACAGTCCAAATCCCGACCAAAGATACGCTGAAGCAGATTCAGCGGATTCAAGCAGTTACCATTGCTTGGATGAGCGCCGAAGCTGCCTTTTCTTTATGGGCGGCGTGGATGGCCCACAGCCCTGCTTTGGTCGCTTTCGGCGGCGACAGTGCTGTCGAATTGTTTTCAGCGGTGGTCGTACTGTGGCGCTTTCGGGCTCGTGCGCCGGAACACGCGGAACGACTCGCAGCGCGTATAGCAGGCGGTTTGCTCTTCGCGCTGGCAGCGTGTGTCGTATTCGCTTCCGGGGTGTCTTTGCTCGGGTTCAACGAACCAAGACCTAGCTATTTGGGGATGGCGGTCTTGGCGGGGGCAGCGCTTATCATGCCCGTTCTTGCGAAGGAGAAACGGCGTCTATCAGTGCTGACAGGAAGTGCTGCTCTCAGAGCCGACGCCGCCGAATCTGCCTTGTGCGCCTACCTCTCAATCATCGCTCTCATAGGCCTTGCGGTTCATGCACTCTGGCATATCGCATGGGCCGACGCCGTCGCTGCTTTGGCAATCACTCCACTCATCGTATATGAGGCTAGTGAGGCAATCCGCGGCAAAGCTTGTGGCTGTTGTGAGTTAAATGCTGTTGTTACTACCTTCCTTATTAGCGGCTAACCATCCAGAACGCGTGCATGCTCAAAACTCCACCCGTGCTTGGAAGGCCACCATGCGTGGACTGCTATCGCCACCCAGTCCGACGCCTAGTAAGCCGGTCGGCGGTGAGGTCGCGTACGTGAGCGCTCCAAATCCACTCTGCGTAGAAGGGTTTCCTGGAATGCCAGCCTGCACCATGCTGGGGAGTCCGAAATTCGGATGGTTGAAGACATTAAAAAACTGCCCCTCGAATCGCAGCTTCACATGCTCGGTCAAAAGAAACGATTTTGTCAGGTAGAAGTCGCTCCAGACGAAATCAGGACCGCGCAAAGCATTACGGCCAAGGCTCCCGAACTGGCAATTCTGCGCGCTGTCACCGCCATAACATTGCCCTGTACTCGGATCGACCGTCGACAAGAATGCGTCCGGATTGAGCCACTGCAGAGTTCCAGCCTGAGTTACACCCGGAATCGCATGATGCTCGTATAGAGGAACACCGCGAACGACGCTGGCGAACTGCGGTCCGCTACCCTGCACGATTCCGTTTCCGTTGGCCGAATACGGCGTGCTTAGAACCGAAAACGGAACTCCGCTGTGCCAAAACGCGGTTCCGGAAATCTGCCAGCCGTTCAGCGCGTAACCCAGAGAATGACTCCGCACTTTGATCGGCAGCTGATAGACATACTGGGCGTTGAGGTTGTGCCGGATGTCATAGTCGCAAGGGCCATAATCGCGCGCCAGGTCTCCCGGCAGAGGCGAGAGAATCCCTCCTGCGGAAAACGAAAGGAATCCTCCGTTCGAGACCGTATCCATGCAACGACTCCACGTATAGTTGACCTGCCCTTGCAGACCATGTCCGAGGCGCTTCATCGCAGTGAGTTGAAGGCCGCTATAGTGGCTATTCGCGCCGGTGGAGAACTGTGTCACCGCGCCGAATCGTGGATCGGTTGATTGCAGGTAGGGGAACGGTGCAAAACAGCCCTGACACACGGTTTGGTAGCCGTTGACTTGGGTCGAGTACGGTTGGTTTACCGCGCGCGTACCCACGTACTGTGCGTGCACACTAGCCGTCGTCCCAAATTGATGTTCCACTCCCAGGCTCCACTCCATAAAGTACGGCGCGTGGAGTTTGCCATCTGGAACTGCTGTGATTGCGACCGGCGGAAGACAACTCGCGGGACTTGATTGTGGAGATGCGCACGAAAGCTGTCCCTGGGGAAATCCCGAAGTAAAACTCTGATTCGCTGTCACGGTTGCATCGACTGCGCTGCTGGACACCCCCGGCGCGATGGCCGTGCCGCCTACGCTGCCAAGCACTCCTCCCTGAAATGTCTTTGTGTAGGGAGGATTTGTGCCGATCAGGTCGGCCACCGTGCCCGGCAAGATATCGCTGAAAATTCCAAAACCTGTTCGCAGCACGGATTTGGGCTCGAACTGCCACGCAATCGCCGTTCTCGGTTGCAGAATGGCCAGTGGTGTAGACGAAAAAAGATCGCCCAGATGAGTCTGGATGGCCTGATTCAGCGGTTGATTGACATCATGCGAGATGGAGCTGAAGGAACCGCGAAGACGCCCAACTTGATCGTGAGGATTCAGGGGATTGGAATTGAATGTGTCCCGTACACCGAACGTCCAGGTCAGGGTGCGAGTCACTCTCCAGGTGTCTTGCGCGTAGACATCGAGATTGAGAAAGTTGAAGGGCTCATTGATGTTCGAAGGGAATGTCTCCGACGCGGTGTTCGCTACTCCGGCTATGAATTGCTGCAAGTTCGCATAAGTCACCGTCGGAACGGTGCCCTCCCCGAAGTCGTAGTCGTTCAGGCGGAAGATACGCGTATTGATTCCGAACCTCAGTTCGTGAGCGCCACGGCTCCATGCGAGGTTGTCGTTGATGAAAAAGCGCGATGCGCGCCGCCCTTGAATCCAGGTGTTGTCAAGGCCTCCCAAGGGCGTAAAGGCATTCGCGCCGGTGCCCTGCAACACAATCGGAAGCGCCGCAAGTGTCCGTTGCAGGTCGCTTGGTCCGAACACGCTTTCGTACCAGGAAAATGCAGGATTGAAGTAGTTCACCAGGTTTTGCGAGAAGACGTGCGTGTGCCCTGCCGCGAAAGAATAGAGAGGTTGTGGTGAGACCGCATCAAATAGAGAATTGATCGGATCGGTATAGGCAGCTTGCACGCCCGTGTCTGCCTGAAACCGAACCCAAGTTGTGTCTTTTGGACTGAGGTTGTAATCGAGCCGGACGGTTTGTACTTGTTCATGATCGTCGCTGGAATGCGAGATGCTTTGCCGGTTCGCGCAGCCATCACCGGCAACGCCAAGTGGGCATCCAAGTATCGCGGTCGGAGTGCCGCCGGCGTTTCCATATAGCGAAAACATCTGCTCATAGAAAGGGATCGACGCAGAGGGAAGTTGCTGCAATACGTATTGTTGGAACGCCGGACTGGGAACAATCGTAGGCGTCACGATGGGCAGCGCGATCCGCACCCATTCGCTGTCGAAGAAGAAAAACAACTTATCCTGCGCAATCGGGCCGCCGAGACTGCCTCCAAAGTGATTCACGGTCGATCTGGGCTTGTGGTTCCCCGGAGTCGCATTGGTAAAGTAGTTGGCCGCATTCAGTAGCGAGCCGTTCCACAACTCATAGAGGTTCCCGTGAAACAGGTTTGTGCCGGACTTGGTGACATAGTCGACTTGCGACGCTCCATATCGTCCTTGATCCACGGAATAGGAAAGTGTGTTCACCGTCACTTCCGAAATCGAATTCAATCCCAGTACGAGGTTGGTGGACAGGCCACTATTGAGGTTGGTGAGCGGATCGTTCGTTTCCAGCCCGTCCACGATGTAGCCGTTAGAGAGGGCGGGGAGTCCGTTGAACTCCACGTTGCCGTACCCGTTGCTCCCGCCTACAAAGTCATTGCTGCTGCCCGCCGTATTGATTAGAGCTCCGGGGGCAAACTGCAGAGGATAGGTCAGGTCGCCTCCCGGATTCGGCAAGTCTTCCAGTGCTGGCGCAGTCAGAGTAGTGGATGTGTTTGAGTTTTCCGGATTGATCAGTGGGGCTTGGCTGCTTACCTCAACCGCTTCATTGGACCGCGCCACCTTGAGCACAAAATCTACAGCTTGCTTCTGGCCCAGGCCCGAAATGACATTGTCATTTTGCCCCGGAGCGAAGCCCGGTGCTTCCGCTCTAACCGAGTAGGTGCCCGGCTTTAACTGTGGAAAGTTGAACCGTCCTGCGTCATCGGTTCGGGCACTCCGCTTCATGCCGGTCTCGTGATTGGTGATCGTCACAATCGCGCCGGGCACGACCGCGTCGGTCGTGTCTCGAACTTGGCCGACGATGGCGCTCGTGGTTTCCCCTTGAGCCAGCGCTTTCGCAGGAAGAAGACACGCCACCGTCAACACAAGAAACGCAAAATTCGATGCCCGCACCATCAATACCCTACTTCTCTGTCGTCAAGTGGCGACCCGCCCAAAACGCCACTTCTCTCATTTATTAACTAGCGATCACTCTCCATAGTTAACCACAGTTAATACAAACGGACAAGGACAGAAGGACAAGGCCGGCGACCTGGCAATTCCAATGCAGTGACGCGGCGGAAGGCATTGCTGAAATCAGAGGGATAGGTGGTGGACAGCGCAGAAAAGTTTAACGGCGTGGTCGCCCCGATGTAAACACTCAGGAGACATATTCATTTTCATCAACAGGATGCTCCGGAGAGCCCCAGTCACATCCATCTCCCCTCCGCGTCACATCCCATCCCCAATCTCCACATGTTTATCAAATGATCAACATCATGTGTCATACCATTATCTCTATCTCCTCCCCCCGCCCCTTGACAGCGTCCCCCTCCAAGGCGAGACTCGCTTTAGCCCCTCATGTCAGGATCTGCCCAGCCCGAAGAACGATTTCCGTCTGTCAGCGCTTCGGATGCTGCGACCGCAACCGATCGTCCATTGCCTGTGAATGCAGGCGGCGATACCTCGAACGGCAACCGGCTTCTTGGCGAACAGGAACTCGACTCCGCCCTCCAGTTGTTGGTGGAACGCGCGCAGTACATCACCGGCGCCACCGGAAGCGCTCTGGCTCTGCCTCAGGGAGAGGAAATGGTGTGTCGCGCCAGTGCCGGGTCATCGGCGCCGGCGGTGGGTGCGCGTTTACAGGTGCAGTCCGGATTGACCGGCGAAAGCATCGCGCGCCGCCAATTGTTGCGTTGCGATAATGCGGAGTCTGATCCCAGGGTGAATCTGGAAACCTGCCGCGCGCTCGGGATCGCTTCGATCGTAGTGCTGCCTTTACTGCGGCGCAGCGGAGAAGTCCGCGGATTGTTCGAGCTTTTCTCCGATCATCCTTATGCCTTTGAAGAGCGGGACTTGATTGCGCTCGAGCGCATGGCCGAGCTGACGTTGACCGCGCTTGATCTGGCCGAGCAGCGGAACCACAATGCTCCTGCGCCGACGGCTTCGCAGCAAACCATTTCGCAGGGGATCATGGAAGTCGTCGAATCCCCGCTGCCCGCAACGGTGATTCCGCCGCGTCCTTTCGATCCGAAGCCAGAGCACATCCAGCCTGATAATCCTGAACTCGACAGTCTTCAGCTATCCGGCCCGAAGCTGGAAATTTCCGAACCCGCCATTGCCGAACCAATCGTCGTCCAACATGGGATTACAGGCACGGCTGAAGTGGTCGCGGCTCCGGCTCCTATTCCAGAAGCCATGTTGCGGGTGCAAAAGTGCGCCTTTTGCGGATTCCCAGTCTCCGAAGGCCGCACGCTTTGTCTCGATTGTGAGAAGAAAGATTCGCTGGCAAAGCAGCGCCAGAAAGACGAGAGTCAACTGGAGCAACGAAAGCTGCAACAACCGAAGCCGGAACAGCAGAAGATGTCGATCGAGTCCGCACCCGAAACGGCCGCTGGCTCGCCGTCGACCGTCGTCGCCATCCCGGCCTCGGCGGCGCCAAAAGACGAATCGCAAGAAGAATTCGTCCCCGCCTTCCTGGCCAACGCGGCGCCGGTTTCGGAATCATGGCTGGCGAACCACGTGAATCTTCTGGCGATTGTCGTCTTCATCCTCGGAGTGCTGGTCGCGTTCGTAGTTTTTCGATAACCATCCGCCTACCCACTATCCTGCTGACGACCCTACTGACGGTCCTACTGACCACCCTACTAACGATCCGTGCACTAACTACCCAAGCACTCGCGAGTGCCTGTTTTCCTTGACAAATCGGCAGCAGAACCCATAGTCTGCGCTTGATCGCTTGTTACTACCCAAAGGTGCCCAGGCATGAAGAATGTGTACGAAGTCTTACGGCAGAAAGAGCTTGAACTGACGCGGTTGGAGAAAGAAGTGGAGGCATTGCGCGTTGCTGCGCCCCTGCTTTCGGATGAGAAGGAGCCGATCACTGAGGCTCCCAAACCCAGTTTGACGGCCGCTGCCCCACCACAACCGGTTCGCATTCCTCCGGTGGTCGCGGCCCAGAGCGCCGCCGCTCCGGCCCGAATCGCTGGCTGGGAAGACGCCGCAAAACGCTGGCCATAAAGCAGATTCATTGTGTTTTCGAATCTGAAACCAGGCGGTTAACTTCTGCTTGAAATTGAGCCCAGGATCGAGACTCGATTCTGGGCTATCTTTTTGCCTGCTCCTAACGGAGCATCAGTCCGCCGTCGCAAACGCCAGCGCCAATATCGTTTTTTGCTCGACCTCGTGCGCCTTGGCCGAACCCGTCGCCGGACTGGCGCTGCCGGAACGCTTCACCGAATGCACCGGGCGTTCATTGGCGATGCGCTTGAGTCGCGGCAGCATGAACGAAAGCGCACCCATATTCGCCGGCTCCTCTTGCACCCAGACAATATCCCGCGCTGTGGCATGCCGCTCGAATTCGGCGGCCAACTCGGCTTCCGGAAACGGGTACATCTGCTCCAGAAAAACGATCGCCGTGCTGAAGTCGTTGCGCTTCTGGCGTTCGGCGCGGAGTTCGTGCCCAATCTTTCCTGTGCACAGCAAAATGCGCTTCGCGTCTTTAGCTTCGGTGTCGGGCAGCACGGGCAGAAACTTCTGGTTGGTCAGATCTTCCAGCGGAGACATGGCATCCGGATGCCGCAACATGCTCTTCGGAGTGAAAACGACCAGCGGCTTCCTCCATTTGCGCAGCGCTTGGCGGCGCAGCAGATGAAAATATTGCGCAGCATTGGAGGGCTGGCAGATCTGGAAATTATCCCGCGCAGCCAGCTGCAAAAATCGCTCGATCCGCGCGCTCGAATGCTCCGGACCCTGCCCTTCATAGCCGTGCGGCAGCAACAAGACCAGACCTGACAGCAGGTTCCACTTGTCTTCTCCGGCGCACACGAACTGATCGATCACGGCTTGCGCCACGTTGGCAAAGTCGCCGAATTGCGCCTCCCACAACACCAGAGCTTCCGGATAATCGCGGCTGTAGCCGTATTCGAATCCCATCACTCCCGCTTCCGACAGCGTGGAGTTGTAAATATCGCAGCGTCCCTGTCCCGGCGAAATATGGCGCAGCGGAACATATTCCGTCTCGTCCTGAATGTCGAGCAGCATCGAATGGCGTTGGTTGAAAGTCGCGCGCCGCGAGTCTTGTCCGCTCAGGCGCACTGGAACTCCCTGTTTCACCAGGCTGGCGAACGCCAGCGCCTCCGCCATTCCGTAATCGACCGGCTTTTTGCCGGTCCCCATCTCTAGCCGCTGCTCGAGCAATTTCTTTACTTTCGGATGGATGTGAAACCCCTCCGGATAGGTAGTCAAACGTTCGGTCAGTTCGAGCAATTCCTCGCGCGCGACTCCGGTAGGCTGTTCGAACTCCGCCTTATAACGGCCCCCGAAATAATCGTCCCAATAATTCGGAAGATCGCGCATCAGCGGCTTTTTGGTGAATTGAGTGGCGGCTTTCTGGGCCGCTTCGTATTCAGTCTTCACCGCGGCAACGCGCGCCGCGACATTCTCGCTCTCTAAGCCAATTTGCTTGGCGTAAATCTGGTATAGCGGCGGATGCTCTTTGATCGCCTTGTACATCAGCGGCTGGGTCACGGTCGGATCGTCCACTTCGCTGTGCCCGTGGCGGCGGTAGCCGACCAAGTCGATGATCACGTCGGTGCCAAATTTATAGCGATACTCGGTTGCAATGCGCGCCACGCGAATCAATGCGTCTACGTCTTCTCCGTTCACGTGAAAAATCGGAATCGCCTGTCGCCGCCCCAACTGCGCGGAAAAACGCGAAGAATGCTCCTCGCGGGCGTTGGTGGTGAATCCGATCAGGTTGTTAACGATTAAGTGGATGGTTCCACCTACGGTATAGCCGCTCAGGTCGGCATAATTCAAAGTCTCAGCCGTGATGCCCTGGCCGGCGAATGCAGCGTCACCGTGCACCAGCACCGGCAGATATTTCGCCTTGCCGCCGTCGCCGGTTCGGTCTTGCTTAGCGCGAGTGCGTCCCACCGTTACCGGGTCGACCGCTTCCAGATGGCTGGGGTTCGAAGCGAGGTGGATGTGGATATTTTTTCCGCTCCGGGTGACGTAATCGCCGGTCGCTCCCATGTGATACTTCACGTCCCCCGAGCCCAGCACGCTCCGGGGATCGACATCCTCAAATTCCGCGAACACTTGTTCGGCGGGACGTTTGGCTACGTGAATCACGACATTCAGTCGTCCGCGATGGCTCATGCCCATCACAAGTTCGACCGCGCCGCGTTCACCTGCCACATCCAGAACTTCATCGACTGCTGTCAATAATGACGTGTTTCCTTCGAGTGAAAAACGCTTGTTGCCCAGATAACGTTGCTGCAACGTCTGCTCAAAAATATCGGCGCGCATCAGCAGTTCAAAAGCACGATTCTGGTCCACTGCGCCTGGCTCCGCTTCGATACGTTCCTGAATCCAGCGTCGGCGCTCGGGATCCGCAATGTGCATGAACTCGACGCCAACGCTGCCGCAATAAATACTGCGTGCTTCCCGCGCCCATTCATTGTCGATCTGAAGATCGGGATGCGGTTGCGGCGGCAGCAGGCCCAGCGGGTTCAGTTCCGCTTCGAGGTATCCAAATTGCCGGAAGAGCGTGAAGACACGCTCCCGTTCGTAATTCTCTTGCGCTGAAACTTTGATGGCCGGAGTTCCATTAGTGGGAGTCACGCTCCCGCTCGATTTTCGAGTTGAAGTAGGCATAAAGGTCTTCTATAGAATAACGGATGATTTGTCCGCCGTGGCCGATTCAGTCGCGAGAACTGAGTTACCGTGGTCCACGCACGATTTTCGACTAAAATGCCATCCTCGAATCATTTAGGAGATTTCCCCCATGGCCACCGGAATCATTGACGTTTCCAGCCGCTACTCCGTGCCAGAAACGCTGGCGCGGTTGCAGGCGATTCTCAAAGAAAAGGGAATTACGGTTTTCGCCCTGATCGACCACAGCGGCGAAGCGCAAAAAGTTGGCCTCACGATGCGGCCGACGCAACTGTTGATTTTCGGCAGTCCGAAAGGCGGCACGCCGCTGATGCTGGCCGCGCCGCGCGTCGCCATCGATCTCCCGCTTAAAGCGCTGGCATGGGAAGACGAGCAGGGCAAAGTCTGGCTCTCCTATAATTCGGCGGAATATCTGCAAGAGCGGCACGGTTTTCCTCCCGACCTCATCAAGAACATCGCCGTGATCGGCGCACTGGTGCAGAAGGCTGTGGAATAATGACGGCTGCCTGAGCTTGGCCGCTAAATCCATGCCTGCGATTTCGAATCCCAATCGAGCCCGCGATCACCTGGCGAATGAGCGTACATTCCTCGCCTGGCTGCGCACTGGAATTGCCACCATCGTTTTCGGATTTGCGATTGGACGTTTTTCGATCGCCTTGCGCGAATTCCTCAAGCTGCAGGGTCACGATTCCAACACTCCCGGGCTCACGACCTGGCTCGGAATTATTTCGACCGTGGGTGGAGTCGGCCTCATCTTGATCGGCCTTGCCCGTTACAAACAGGCTCTGGTCCAAATCGATTCGGACACTTTCGAACCGGCCGGTTTCGTGATTGACATGGTCGCTTATGTGCTCGGCATTTTCGGATTGGTGTTGGCGGGCTATCTTGCCTACATCGAGATTTTCAGCAAGTAAATTTTGATGGATAGTAAGAACGAGTGACGCATGGCTCATGAAGCAGAAAAAGAAGCCGCCGGACGCGCCGCCGCCAAGCTGGTTACGGACGGCGAAGTCGTCGGCCTGGGCACAGGATCAACCGCCTATTTCGCCGTCATCGCCCTCGGCGAGAGGGTGAAAGCGGGATTGAAAATCGTAGGCATTCCCACTTCCGAGAACACCGGAAAATTGGCGCGCTCGATCGGCATTCCGCTGACTACGCTGGACGATCAACCGGAAATCGATATCACCATCGATGGCGCGGACGAGGTTGATCCGCAGTTGCGCTTGATTAAAGGCGGTGGAGGCGCGCTGACGCGCGAGAAGGTCATTGCGTCAGCATCCAAGCGAATGGTGGTGGTCGCGGATTCCTCGAAAGCAGTGGCTGTGCTGGGAAAATTTCCTTTGCCGGTCGAGGTAATCGCATTCGCCCGCACGGTGGTCGAGAACAAAATCAAATCGCTGGGTGGCGCTCCGAAATTGCGGACAAAGGCCGATGGAAATCCGTTTATTACGGACAACGGAAATCAGATTCTCGACTGTAGTTTTGGGCAGATCCTCGATCCGCCGGGGCTGGCGCAGGTGTTGAGCGATACGCCGGGGATTGTCGAGCACGGACTGTTCATCGGGCTGGCGAAATTAGCGCTGGTGGGACGGGGAAGTTCTGTCGAAGAATTGACTTAGAAGAATTGACCTGGGTGATCTCCGAAGCGCGCGCCAGTTTAGCCCACAATCTCCCGCAGCGCCGTCAGCAGTCTCTCTACTTCTCCCATGGTGTTGTAGTGCACCAGCCCGATACGCAGAAACCCTCCCAGTCGCTCCACATCCAACTGTTCGGTGACGTTCAGCGCGTAGTAGTTTCCATCCCAGGTGAAGATGCCACGCTCGCCCAGCTTTGTTGCCAGCTCCAGCGGCGTGTGGCCCTCGATGCGGACGACGATCGTTGCGCAACGATTGTCGAAGCGGCTCGGGTCGCTGATTCCATATAGCTTCAGCCCGGGAATGGCGAGCAGGCCGGCAATCATTTTCTCCATCATCTGGCGTTCGTGCTGATGGATGGCGGCGTGCGCTCTGACGATCGACTCGCGCCGTGTATGGCCAGAGTGCTCCTTCTCGCTGCGGCGCCCTAGCTCTTCCCAATAATCAACGCAAGCTTTGATCCCTGCAATGCCTTCGTGGTTCAGCGTTCCCCATTCCCAGCAGTTGGGAATGTTGTCGGTATTAGGGCGGACTTTGTAGGGGTGTAATTTCTTGAGGTGCTCGCGTTTGCCGTAGAGCACCCCCATGTGCGGACCGAAAAACTTATAAGTCGAGCAAACCAGAAAATCGCAGT
Organism: uncultured Acidobacteriaceae bacterium; assembly: GCA_963807725.1. Taxonomy (GTDB): domain Bacteria; phylum Acidobacteriota; class Terriglobia; order Terriglobales; family Acidobacteriaceae; genus Acidiflorens. The sequence goes on along the minus strand of CAWECL010000001.1, from coordinate 97,665 downwards.
CGAGTTTGCGCACGTCGATCAGTCCGTGCGGAGCGTAGTGCACCGCATCGATATAACTCAAACCCCCCACTTGTCTTGCCAGTCGTACGATTTCAGCCACGTCGTTAATCGTCCCAACTGCGTTCGAGGCGTATCCGACAGCAACCAGCTTTGTCCGTCCACCAATCTTGGAGGCCAGGTCGCGCATGTCGAGCGTGCAGTCATCTTCGTTGAATTTCGCGGCGCGAATGACCACGCCCTTTTCTTCCAGCGCTTTCCACGGAGAGAAGTTCGCGTCATGATCAAGCAGGGTTAACACGATTTCGTCGCCGGCGCCTAGCTCTCGCCCCAGCGCCCGGCTCATGGCATACGTGAGCGTGGTCATGTTCTGCCCGAAAACAATTTCATCCGCATCGCAATTCAGAAAATCCGCCATAGCTGAACGGGCGTCGGCAATCATGCGATCGGTGTTGCGACTTGTTTGGTAAGCGCCACCGGTATTGGCGTTATTGCGCGAGAGGTAATCGGAAATGGCGTCGATCACTCGCTGCGGAACCTGCGTGCCGCCGGGGCCATCCAGAAAGATCGGCCGGATTTCCATCGACGGTTTGGGCCAGAGAAGGGAATTGCGCGCGAACCCAGGCGAGGTCGAGTTTGGTGGAGGGGGGAGCCGAAGTCTGCTCTGCGATTAGCATAGCGGACATTCTACTTGAGAGAGCGGCGGCTAAACGGAGCCGCTACGCGGAACCAATCAGCCGTTCAGGCGACGCGTTCCGGCGCAGGGTTCTGCCTGCCTTTGCCTTTGTTGGCCGCGTCCAGACGAATGCGCGTGACCCGGGTCGTCTCGTGCACCAGATTATCGGTGGCTTCGGTTCCATCGCCTGCCATAACCGAGCCTGCCGCCAGCGCAAACCGAAGCGCGTCCGCTTGATCGTCGAAATACAGAATGACTTGTCCCGACATGGATACTTCTCCCTGAGTCTGAATGCCCAGCTTCCGTGGCCTGTGGAAGCTGGAAAATGCAAATTTAAGACGCAGGTGGCGCGATGCAGACGAGTGCCGATGATTCCTTTCCACGATTGTCGAAGAATGCGCCGAGCGGTGATAGTGCTTTTGTTGGTTCTCAGCCCGGGCTAGTATTCTTCTATTCGATGCATCGAGTGCGATCGATTCTCTCGATCGACTTCAGGGGGCGTGAATGGAAACATTAAGCGTGCTGCTTTTGAGCCTAGCCACATGGGTGTCTCCTCAGGCCAAGCCAGCCCCACCGGCTCCGGCGCCGCCGACCATGCTTTCCACCGATTCTGCGAAAGATTCCGCCACCGACCCCTATGCTGCGCTTCGACTCTTGAATGGCACTTGGGATTTACTGCGCGCGAAGGGCGACAGGACCACCGACCCCGTTCGTTTAGTCAACGAATGTGCCCAAGCGGGCGAGTTCTTTGCCTGTAATCAGGTGGTTAACGGAAAGAACACGGCCCTCGTCATCTTCCTGCCGTCGCATCCGCTGGAAAATGGCGGCTACGCTTATCGCAATCAGGCGCTTCGGGTGGAAGGCGAGAACTCTGGCGCGTGGGGAAGCCTTGAAATTGTCGGCCAGCGCTGGGTCTATTCGAGCGATGAAACCGACAAAGGCAAGAAAATTTATTGGCGCACCATCAATACATTTACCGGATCCGACAAAATTCATTTTGAAGTGCAGCGCTCCGAAGATGGCGCCAACTGGACGACCAATATGAGCGGCGATGAGGCTCGGGCCAGGTAAGCGGCCTAATGCTATTTGACTTACCGCAGTAATTTCCTTTGATCACCGTTTCGCGGTAGAATCGTCCAAACCGATACACCGAGTTGCGTAATCTCGAGTTCTGCAATTTCGAGATCCGTAATCCTGAGAGGGCATGCCGAGAATCACCGCAAACCGTAGCGCATGGCTAAGAGCCGTATCCGTGCTTTGCGTGGCCTTGGTTTGCGTGATGGGAACGGTGCAAGCCGTTCACGCGCACCCCGAGAATTCGACCGCTTCTCACCATACCTGTTCCATCTGCGCCACGGCGCACGTTGGACTCAATACTCAAACCGTCGCAGCGGAACCGGTTCTCGCTGCGGCCGCGCTTACAATTGCTGCTTCCGAAGCAGTCGCGATATTCCGTCCCAAGACCACGCAGTTTATCCGTCCCCCACCCGCCCTCTGATTCCTCGCCCAATCCAGTAAGTATTTCGAAACAGCGGTCGCCCGTCTTCTATTGAGATCGGCGTCGCTCGGGCACCTTTTCATCGGAGGAATTCATGCATTCATTTCATAAGAGCGGGTCGGCGGCAGCTATGGGCGTCGCTATCGTCGTCATCATCGTCGTCGCGATGTCCGGTGTTCCAGTCGTGCTGGCGCAATCCGGCGGAAGCTCCGCCTCGATCAGCGGCACAGTCCTCGACCCTTCAGGCGCCGTGGTAGCCAACGCCAGTGTTGAAATTCACAACGCGGTTAGCGGTTTTGACCGGACGACAACCACCGACAGCGATGGCAAATTCAATTTCCCAAACGTCCCGTTTAATCCGTATCACCTCACCGTGAAAGCGGCAGGATTCGCTTCGAGTTCTCAGGATGTCGAACTACGCTCCGCCATCGGAGCCATCGTGAAAATTGGCATGACGGTCGCGGGGAGTTCCGACACGGTTACGGTCGAGGCCGGAGGCGATCTGGTCGAGAACGATCCCACCGGACACACCGATGTCGATCGCGGTCTGTTCAACAAGATTCCGCTGGAGAGCCAGTCCTCGTCCGTGAGTTCGCTGGTCACGCTTTCCTCGCCCGGTGTTGCGGCAGATTCCAACGGCTTATTTCACGGCCTCGGCGACCACGCATCCAATTCGTTTTCGGTTGACGGCCAGCCCATCACCGACCAACAAAGCAAAGTGTTTTCGAACCAGATTCCCGTGGATTCCATCGAGTCACTCGAAGTGATTCCAGGAGCGCCGCCTGCCGAATACGGAGGCAAAACCAGCCTCGTCATCGTTGCCACGACGCGTTCAGGCCAGGGAGTAAAAACTCCGCATGGCAGCCTGAGCACGTCCTATGGGTCGTTTGGCTCTTCCAACGTGGGCTTCGATATGGCTTATGGCGGAGATACCTGGGGAAATTTCATCTCCCTGAATGGGCTGAACACCGGGCGGTTCCTGGACGCACCGGAATTTGCCGTCATGCACGACAAGGGGAATGTAGAGAACGTTTTTGACCGCGTGGACTATCAACTATCGCGCAAGGACTCGGTTCACCTGAATCTGGGCTTCAGCCGGTCGTGGTTTCAGACGCCGAATTCCTTCGACTCGCAGAACGCTACACCATGGAGTGGAGTTGTCGTCAGCAACGATGGCCTGGGTCCGAATGGCGAAGTCGTCGGTCCCGCCGATCAGCGCTCGAAGATCGAGACCTTTAACATCGCACCTACCTGGACGCGAACCATCAATACGACCACCCTGTTCAACTTCGGCGCTTTTGTGCGCCGCGACGCCTACAACTACTATCCCAGCGGAAATCCTTTTGCCGATCTCGGTCCGCCGAACCTTCAGCAGGAAACCATCGGCCAGAACCGCACGCTCGCCAACACCGGATTGCGCGCCGACATCAACCACGTGAAAGGCGTCAACAACATCAAGGCGGGAATCACATATCAGCAGACGTTTCTAGACGAGAGCTTCCATCTCGGCATTGTTGATCCGAATCTCAATGCACCCTGCCTCGATGGCAACGGCGCTCCGGTGTTTGTGGGGAATCCAGGCCTGAACAATCCTGCAAATTGCGCGGGAGCCACTTCGACCAACCCGAGCCCTTTATCCCACGCCGTTTGTCGCCAATCCCGGCTTCAATTCCTTGTTGGGATGCTACGACCTCACGCGATCCACTCCGTCCGCGGCCGACAATTGCGCTGGCTCCACCAGCGGCTTGTACGGCTTCCACGGCCACACCGATGTCAAGGAACTCGCTCTCTATATCCAGGACGCGATCACCAAGGGGAACTGGGCGTTCAATGTGGGCATTCGTGGAGACCTTTACAACGGACTGGTGATCGACCGGCAGCCCGAGCCTCGTCTAGGTTTGGCCTATAACATCAAGAAGACGAGCACGGTTCTACGGCTCTCTTACGCGCGAACTTTGGAAAGTCCCTTCAACGAAAATCTGATTCTTTCAAGCATCGGTTGTGCCGACGCCGTATTGAATCCGCTGCTGCTCTGTACCCAACCGACCTCCTCGGGTGCCACTCCGTTCAATCCCGGTCAGCGCAATGAATTCCACGCCGGATTACAACAAGCCTTCGGACATTTTGCCGTGGTGAGCGGAGACTACATCTGGAAGTACACTCGCAATGCCTACGATTTCAGTGTGCTCGGCGCCACCCCGATTACCTTCCCCATCGAATGGCACAACTCCAAGATTCCGGGATATGCGGTCCGGGTGAGCGTACCCGATTTTCACGGACTGACCGCTCTGGTCGTGTTCTCCAGCGTCGCGGCCCGCTTTTTTACGCCACAGATCGGCGGAGCCGGTGCCGTGCCCCCGGTGGCCGGGAATAGCGGATTCGTGCCTTTCCGCATCGACCACGACGAGAAGTTCAACCAGACCATGCACCTTCAGTATCAGCCGTGGAAGACCGCCCCGTGGCTCGGATTCAACTGGCGCTATGACAGCGGGCTGGTCGCAGGCGCGGTGCCGTTTGCCACCGACGCCACCACTCCGGTCGATCTCACCGGGCTGACCGCAGATCAGCAACTGCAGGCCGGATTATTCTGCGGCAGTCAACGCCCCACGCTGAGTACCCCACTTACCAGTTGCGCTCCGTCACAATATGGATCGACGCTCGTTACCATCCCGGCGCCGGGCACGGAAAATGATGATCGCAATCCGCAACGCATAGCGCCGAGAAATCTCTTCGACCTTGCCTTGGGCGACGACAACCTGTTTAAGGGCGACCACTACAAGTGGAGTCTCACCCTGACCGCCATTAACGTGACCAACAAACTGGCGTTGTATAACTTTCTGTCGACGTTCAGTGGAACCCACTTCGTGACGCCGCGAGCGCTAACCGCTCAGCTGGGGTTTCACTTCTAAGGTCGAATCAGGTCGAACGCCATTCGGGCCGGGCGGAGACGCCCGGCGCTCCATCCCTGATGGGCTTACTGCAACTTGGCGTATTCGGCTTTAGCCTCGTGGAGCAGGGGGACGTCGGGGTCGGCGTCCTTCCATTCTGCGAGAAAATTCTGGTAGGCGATGCGGGCGTTGGGTTTGTCGCCCAGCTTCTGAAACACTCGCCCCAGCTCCAACTGGCCCGCGGCGAAAATTATATCGGGGCCGCTGTGGGATTTCAGGGACATCATCTTCTGAAAGTCCTGCTGCGCTTCGGCGAGACGTCCAGCCTGCTCGTAGGCCAACCCTCGCACAAAAAACACACCAGCGTCAGCGCGCGCATAAAGCGCGGCAGTATTGAGAAAGTCGATGGCCTTGGCCGGGTCGGCCTTCGCCGGATTCGCCGGCCGCAGAGCCGCAATCGCCCGAATCATGGGCACGCGCACGTTGATCACCATGGTGTCATTCGGACGAGCCCGCTGCATTTCATCCGCCAGCGCGTTGGCTTTCTGGTCCTGACGCATCACTGCGTAGGCCATCGCGACGTTACCCATGGTCGACGGTGTTCGGGATAATCGAAGCGCCTCATTGTTATCGTTGTTCGCCTCGGCGAAATTACCCACCAAGGCTTCGGAGGTGCTCACCTGCGCTATCATATCGGCCCGGCCCTGCAGGTGTAGGCGATCGAATGCATCCTCGGCTTGCCGCGCAAATTCTCGTCCCTGCCGGATCTGGCCTCGCGCTCCGGCTAGTCCTACGCGGAAGCCCAGAACGTTCAACTGTCCCTCGGGACGGGACGAGGCGCTCTCCAGTTCTTTCTCCATTTCGGCATTTTTGCCTTCGGCCCAGTCGAGTGCGGCTAATCCGACGGTAAAGTCGGCGTTGTTCGCTCTGTGCTGCAGGCCGGCCTTGAGCGTGGCGCGCGCCTCTTCGTTCCGGTTCATGCCAGCATAAGATGCCGCCAGCTGGCCGTAAGCGTTCACCATGTCCGGATCGAGTTCCACGGCGTGCTTTGCATTTTCCAGCCCGTTGTCGAATTGTCCCAGCGCGTTGTAGGTCGCCGCTAGATTCGTGAAAGGGATCGGATCGCGCGGGTAAGTCTGTCGGTAAAGTTCGAGCGCCGTGATGCCTTTGTCGATCTGTCCGCTGTCGCCGTAGTAGTGCGACATGATGTAGAGTTTCTCGCGCTCGCTGGCACGATCGCGAAGCTCGAAAGCTTTCTGCCGGTTCTGGTCTGACAACTCAGTTTGCTGCAGGTTGTGATAAACCGCGCCCAGCCGCGCATAGGCCATGGCGAAATTAGGATCAATCTCAACCGCGCGCTGGTAGTTGGGAATCGCCGCTAGTTCGTCGCCGACGTTATGTTTCATGTCACCCAGGCTCAACGCTTTCAACGCGTCAAGCGATGAGGTAGTCGCCTGCGAGAGCGACATATCGTACTTCTGCACCATGGCCAGCGATTCGCCGAGTTGACTGCGGAGCTTGGTCGCGGCGCTGTGCAGCGCGTTCAGCACGTCCTCTTTTCGTTCAGCTTGCGCCTGCTGCCGTCCCAGCGAATCCCCAGTCGAAGCGTTGCTGGCTTCGAGAGTAATCACGTACTGGCCCCCGACGTTATCAATGCTGCCGTCGAGCATGGCCTTAATGCCGTCCCGCTGGCTGATCTCCCGGCCTACGTCGGCGGTGATGCGATCGTCGGGACTTCGCCCCATGAACTGTAGGGTTTGCCTGATTTTTGGTTCAGGGAAGACGTTCAGATACGGCGACTGCCCAAGATCCACCGCCAGCGCTTTCTTTAAAGTGCCGTCAAACACGGGATCGGCCGTCGTGTTCACGAAGTCTGTAATCAGGATCGAGTCTTTCTCCGTCAGCGCGTGGCCCCGCTTTAGAGACACAAAGCCGATCCCGCCGGCTACCAGAACCAGAATCGCAGCCGGAATCAGCCATCGCGGCATCTTGCGAGCCGGCCGTGCCGGCATTCTGCGCAGCGAAGAACTCGAAGAGGTCGCGGCCAGAAGTGTGCCCGATTCCGAGTCGCGTTTCAGGCGCTTGAGGTCTGAACGAACATCCGCCGCACTCTGGTAGCGCAGATCCCGGTCTTTTTCCAGAAGCTTGTTAAGAATCACCTCGAATTGCGGCGGTAGGTCTGGATTCAGCCGCAATGGCGGTGCTGGTGGCCGATTCAGAATCGCGTCGAAAATTACAGCCGATGTGTCTCCACGAAAAGGCACGGCGCCCGTGGCCATTTCATACAGCACGGCGCCAAACGAGAACAAATCGCTGCGAGCGTCGAGATCCTTGCCCCGCGCCTGCTCCGGAGACATATACATCACCGTACCCACTGTCGATCCGGGACTGGTCAGGAACGGTTCGTCCACCGTCGCCGCCGACCCAAGCGTCGCAGCCGAGTGGATCGAGGCTTTGCCGGCGCGCTTGGCGAGTCCGAAATCGAGGACCTTGGCCTGCCCGCGGCTGGTTACGAAAATATTAGCCGGCTTAATGTCGCGATGGACGATGCCCTTGGCATGGGCCGCGTCCAGAGCGTCGGCGATCTGCGTCCCCAGATTGAGCAAAGGGTCCAGTTCGATGGGTTCGCCGTGGATGTGGCTCTTGAGCGTGTCGCCCTCCAGCAACTCCATGGCAATAAAGTGACGCCCACCGTCTTCACCGACCTCGTAGATGGTGCAAATGTTCGGGTGATTTAGGGCGGATGCGGCGCGAGCTTCACGCTGAAAGCGATCAAGCGCCAGCGGATCTTTCTCCGTCTCCGGAGGCAGGAACTTGAGCGCCACGTGTCGCCCAAGATTAACGTCCTCCGCCTCATACACAACTCCCATCCCACCGCCTCCCAATTGCGAAAGGACGCGGTAGTGCGAGACGGTCTGGCCGATCATTCCGGGGAACACTCCTGGGAGAGAGTCACTCATGTTAGGCCCGCCACTTCCGGCAAGTCAAACCCACTACCCCATCAGCATATACGATGCAAAGGCGGCGGAAGTTCACGTGTGAAAAAAGCGGCATTTGGCACTTTATTTTCTTTAGTTTGACAGTCGCGGTCGCGGCCGCTTCCCGGCCTTCGGCAATCGGAAGGTCACTGCTTCCAGTTACGGAAGTTTACCTCCAAATCTCCGAATCCTTTCCCGCCCCTCCGCCGCCTGTTATCAATGAGTATTCCGGTGTTTTAGCGGTGGGATTAGCTACCCCGGCGCCCCGGGCAGGAGTCTGTCCAGAATGAAAACTCGCCCTCAATCTTGGAGGGACATGAGCGCCGCTCCACGCTTTTTTATCAGCGTGGTGGTTCTCTGCGGGACGGCCGTCCTCACTTACTCCGTCTTACACGGCAAGAGCGAAAATCCGCTCAAGTTTTTCTGTTATTTGGTCATCGCGCTGGCCGCTTCGCGTCTCAAAGTGAACTTGCCCGGCATCACCGGCACCATGTCGGTCAATTTCCTGTTCTTGCTGCTTGGCGTTCTCGAACTGAGCCTATCCGAAGCCATGGCCCTGGGATGCGCCGCCGTCGTGGTGCAATGTTTCGATCGCGACCGTCCCATTCCCATTCAAGTCGCGTTCAACGTCTGCTCGACTGCGCTGGCCATCGCGGTCACCTTCTTTGCCTACCGCTATTCGATGGTCCACCAGATGGTCAAAAATCCATCGACGCTGCTGTTTCTGGCCGCGTGCGTCTACTTCGTCGCCAACACGCTTCCGGTTGCAACCGTCATTTCCTTGACCGAGCGCCGGTCGCTGCGCAAGATTTGGTCGGACTGTTATTTCTGGAGTTTCCCTTATTACCTGGTCGGCGCTGGCGTCGCCGGCATGATGAGCTGGCTGCACGGTTTCACCGACTGGCAGACTTCCTTGCTCACGCTTCCAGTGGTTTACCTGATTTACCGCTCCTACCGCCTCTACCTCGGAAAACTGGAAGATGAGAAGCGCCACGTCGGCGAAATGGCCGACTTGCACATGCGCACCATCGAAGCTCTCGCGCTGGCGATCGAAGCCAAAGATCAGACCACGCATGACCACCTGCAGAGAGTCCGCGTCTACGCCGTAGAAGTTGCCAAGGAACTCAAAGTGGACCGCGAAGGCATGGAAGCCTTGCAGGCCGCAGCTCTGCTGCATGACATAGGCAAGCTGGCGATTCCCGAGCACATCATCTCGAAGCCCGGCCGGCTCACACCCGAAGAATTCGAGAAAATGAAGATCCACCCCTTAGTCGGAGCCGAGATTCTGGAGCGTGTCTGCTTCCCGTACCCGGTCGTCCCGATCGTGCGAGCTCACCATGAAAAGTTCGATGGCACCGGCTATCCCATGGGATTACGTGGAACGCAGATTCCCATCGGCGCACGAATTTTGGCGGCTGTGGATTTTCTCGATGCCCTTGCTTCCGATCGGCAATACCGGCGAGCACTGCCCCTGAACGAAGCGATGGCGCGGCTGGTCGATGAGTCGGGAAAATCGTTCGATCCAGATGTAGTCAAAGTGCTCGAACGAAAATACGTGGAACTCGAGCAGTTGGTGCATCAACGCACCGACAGCATGGGCAAGCAGAAACTGTCGACGGAAGTAAAAGACGTCGAAAAAGACAAAAGCCACGGCACCAAGGCCGAGCCCACCATCAAGCCAGCGGCCGGTTTCGAGAAACAGGGCCGCCGTCAACCGCAGGAGCGCAGCTTTCTCGGTTCGATCGCAGCCGCGCGCCAGGAAGCACAGACTCTCTTCGAACTCAGCCAAGACCTCGGAGCTTCGCTCAGTCTGGGTGAAACGCTCTCAGTCTTTGCCGTCAAACTGCGCCGCGCCATCTCCTATGACGCGGTTGCGATCTACGTCCGCAACGGAGACGAACTGGTCCCCGAATATGTGAACGGCGACAACTTCCGGTTGTTTGCCTCGCTGCGCATTCCGATCGGCCAAGGCCTCTCGGGATGGGTAGCCCAAAATCTGAAGCCGATCTTGAACGGCAATCCATCGGTCGAGCCCGGTTATCTGAATGATGCCTCCAAATACAGCACCCTGCTTTCGGCGCTGGCGGTCCCGCTCGAGGGTTTGCAGGGAGTAGTGGGCGTCGTGGCCTTGTATCACGCCGAAAAAGATTTCTTCACTTCCGACCACTTGCGAATTCTGCAGGCCGTGAGTTCGAAAATGGCGCTGGCCATCGAGAACGCGATGAAGTTCGAACAAGCCGAGAGTTCCGCGGTAACCGATTTTCTCACCGGACTACCGAATGCGCGTTCGCTCTTTTTACATCTTGACCGCGAAATGGCCCGCTGCAAGCGCGACAACAAAACCTTGACCGTGATGGTCGCCGACATGGACGGCTTCAAGCAGATCAACGATCGCTTTGGGCACCTGGAAGGCAATCGCGTGTTGCGCCTGTTCGCCCACTCGCTCAAAGAAACCAGTCGCGAATACGATTACGTCGCGCGCATGGGTGGAGACGAATTTGTCGTCATCGCTCCCGGACTGACCTCCGAGGCCGCCGCGCGCAAAGCCGAACAGATGCGTGACTTGGCGCAACAGGCGGGCAAGGCCATCTGCAACGAAGACATCCTCTCGCTCAGCGTTGGCAAAGCAGTGTTTCCAGAAGATGGCATGGATGCGGAGAAAGTTCTGTCGGAAGCCGACAAGCGGATGTATCTGCAAAAACAAAGTCAGTCGACGCAGAAAAATCGCCGCCTCTATCCGCGGGTGCGCGGGCGGCTTACCACCGAAATTTCCGGCTCCGACCAAAAAGGACCGATGCTCGGCATCGTCACCAATTTGAGTCTCGGCGGATGTTACGTCGAAACCAGCGGCCTGCTGTTACCGGGCTCTCAACTGAAGCTGACGTTCTCCCACGATCACACCAACGTTTCCATGGAGAGCGAAGTCGTCCGCATGGATATGGGTATCGGAGCGGCGCTGAAATTTGGCGAAGCGACCCACGAAGTCCGGGCCAACTTGCAGCGCATCCTGGAGCAGTTGGCGAGCGCCGAAGCAGTGGTCGATCTCAAGCGCAGTCAGAATGCCGCCGCTGCCGCCGGCCGCAAGAGTTAATTCCAACGGGCAAGGCCGCCCGTCCCTCCAAAACAAATTGGCTAGGCCGGTACCGGAACCGGCCGAATCTGCACCAGCGGCACGGTGGTTCGCGGTTTCGACAAGCCGTGTTTCACCATGTTCGCGGTAGGCACGCCGGTCCGATAAAAGGATTTCTCGCAGTCCGCCGTCGACGGCCCGCGCATGCTTCCCTCCATATACGCCAACCCAGGGCACCGCGAGCAACTGCCGACGTGCGAGCACGACGAGCACACCGTCAGATCTTTCGCCTGAATCGACCGGACTTCGTTCATCTGCGGCGAAAAATTCCAAATATCGAGAAATTTCTGCTGCCGGATATTTCCCGTCGGCAGCGGAAACTGCACGCAGGGAAAGACGTCGCCGTAGGGCGAAATGTAACAGAAAGAATGCCCCGCGCTGCACGAGTAACTCTCAAGATCGTCCGCCGATGGCGGCTTGGGAGGAGCGCAGAAGTCTTCCTGATTTCCCACCAGAGCCGGGTTGTGAAAAATTTCCGTCAGGTCTTCTCCTGGAATGCGCAGCGCAAGCACCGAAGTGTCTCCATCCATCATGGGAGTAATCGTCGGATCGAGCGTGTACTGCGCCCCAAGTTCCGCGGCCAGCGCCTGCACGCCGGCGTGATCGGAGGCATTCCCGTTCATCAGCACGTTGGCAATCGTGACTCGCAGGCCTTGCTCGCGCAAAAAGCGAATGGACTTCACCGTTCGCTCCAGCGAGTTCGGCAATTTGGTGATGGCGTCGTGAACTTCCGGACGATGCGAGTAGACGCTGATCTGAATGGTATCGACGCCGAGTTCGCGAATGCGCTTCGCTTCCGCTTCGTGGATCATGACCGCGTTCGTCTTGATCTTGACGTTGAACATCAGCCGCCGCGCGTATTCGAGGATCTCAAAAAAGTCGCGGCGCATGAAAACTTCGCCGCCGCTGAAGGTGATAAAGAAAACCCCCGCCTCGGCCAGTTGATCGAGCACATCTTTGATTTCCGTCGTCGTCATCTCGCCATGGTCGTCGTGATCGAGATAACAATGCACGCACCGCTCATTGCAGCGATACGTCACATCCATGTGCACGGCGATCGGTATACCCAGGTTGAACGCCTTCTGGCCGACTTCACTCATCAGGCTCATTTAGGGTGTCTCCGCAGTGCTGCCCGCATTCGATGTGCCCTGGCCCGGCATAGGTTGGTTGGAAACCAGCAGAATTCCGTGGCTCGAAAGTTCGGTGACGAACTCTTTCGCGTCCGCTTGCGCCTGCTCGGGATCGATATCAAACTGTTCGCAAACGCGCTCGCGAACAATGTCCCGCAAAGGAGTGCGCCCGTCGGCCGCCTGAAAGATGGTGGTGGCAACCTCGTTCAGCGTGAAAAAAGTGGAATCGACCGAGTTCATCACCATCATCTCGCCAGCCAGTGCGCGGGCGGCGATGGCGGAACTGCGCGCAATGTAGATGCAATCTTCAGGCATGTTCAGGCACTCCCAGAAAGTTGCGAACGTCTTCCCACACCCTGCCATCAGGATAAAACGTCAGGCGTCGAATCGGAACCCTGTCGACAAAGTCGCACGCCGTAGCCAGCAGTCTCTCCACCAGGCCCGGATCTTCAGCGAAAAACAGGATATTGCGCATCAGCCGCCGCACGGCCTCTCCCGCCGACAACTCCTCGATCACGTTCTCCGGCCCTTGCTCCAGAAAAAAAAGAGCGCTGACCCCCGCGCTGCAATTCTCGCCCGGCCGCGCCAGTTCTCCCGCGAAGGGAGTTCCGAAAGCCGAATATCCGTCCACTCCCGGACGCAGGTAAGAAACTTCATCCGTGAGCAGCGTAACGTCGGGCGGAGCCAGCCGTGTCATCGTTGTTTTCCCCGCTCCCGATACGCCCGAGAATAGATACGCTCGCCCATCGCAAATCGCGCTCGCGGCATGCAGCAGAAATCCGCCGCGCTCGGCAAGAATCAGGCTATGCAGAATGCGCAGCACCGAGTCGAGAGAATATGGATTGGCATTCTGCCGCACCAATCCGCGTCCGCTGCGAGGATCCCAGCGCGCGTAAAAATCTCCGCGCTCGATGATCCATTCCTCTCCACTGCGCCGCACCCGCACGTCGGCGTCCGAAATCGCAGCCGAGCCGCTGAGATCAAATTCAAGCTCAAACTGGGATGACGATTTACTGAGGAAGCCGTGATAACGCTGGCGCAGCAGATCGAAAAAAGCCTGGTCGCTGGTGGCGAGGGAGATCGGGATCCCGCCGATTTCCACGCACGCGACTTGTCGCGGTCCAGCCATCAGAGGGTGCCTAAACTCAACTCGCGCGCCGCACGTCCGGCGCTGATGAAGCTTCAGAGCAATGCGCCGCGCCATACTGCTATAGCAGAACAGAATTCCCGCAGCGCGCGAAAAAGGAACTGCAAGGCTGCCCGCAAGCCCCGGTCGGGAGACTAATCGACCCAACAACGCCTCCCGAGGAAACTCTGGATCTGACCCGGGCATCGCATCGCCCCGCAGCAGAAAACTGTCTTTCACGGAGAAACGCATCAGCCGATGCAAAAAAAGCTGGCCACTTCTCTCGGCCAGCACGATCTCCCCCGGAACCACCTCTTCAAGCGAGCAGCTTTCGATCTCAACCACGTCGCCCGGCCACAGGGAGGGCAGCATGCTTTCCCCATAAACTCGTAAACGAACGCTGCGCCGAATGCGACAAGATTCATCGCCATTGCGCAAACAGTCCGCCACCAAAGCCGTGCGTTCCGCACTCGAATTCGAACGCGCCGTGCTCGTGGTTTTTTCCAGCATCAGGAGGTTTTTCGCGAAACCTGGCAGCCCACAATGGCTGAGCCCACGGTCTTGCCGCAAGATAAAGCGAGCGTCTCGAAAACCCGCTCGTAGCGAAATGAGGGCTTCTTGTAGAGCTTCTTGCCTTTACCCGCGTTGCCTGGCTCCTGGCCGTTTTCGAGAGGAGCCCGCTTGTCGTTCATAGTTGGTTCAAGCCAGTCGATCTAACAAAAATCCGGCTCATCCCCCAGTTTTGATAAGAATAAAGGCAGTGTACTACACCGCTTTGCCCGGTGCCAGTATGAGTTAGTTATTGGCTGGCAAATGCGAATCAACCAGATCAATAAAACGACAGAGTTCCGTCCTGCCGCGCCCGGCGCAAGCTCAAGCCCAAAGCGGCCAGTGCCAGCGGCAGCAGGGTCACGCTGAACCCCGCCAGCACAGCCAGCGTAGGCGCCATCGTGATCATCGACTGCCCATCGAGCAATGCTTTGCGCATGCCGTCAATCGCATAGGTGAGCGGAAGTGCCCGCGAAATCAGTTGCAGCGGCCAGGGCAAACTCTGGATGGGAAACATCATTCCGCTCAGAAACCACAGTCCAGAACCAAACAACCAAAGTACTGCGGAGCCTTTCTGGAACGCCACCTGAAGTGCCGCGGCCGTGACGCCCACAGCCAGAGCGATGGCCAAAGAAAAAATCAATACCGCAATCACCGAAAGAAAGTTCGCGTGGATCGCCGCCCGGAACAGTGCCACTCCCGCAAAAAGATAGACCACCAGGTTGAGCAGGTTTCCAGCGAACGCGGAAATAGCGCTCAGAATTACGAGTTCAGCTGGAGCGGTCGAAGTCGTCATCAGCACTTCCAGCGTTCCGGTTTGTTGCGCTTCCTGCATGGAGTTCAGAAAGGCCTGTGCGCTCATCACAAAGAACGTATAAAGTCCGGTTCCCACTAAAATAAAAGGAAAAAACTCAACCCCGCCGGGTCGAAACCCAGGACCAATCGCGCGCGACAGAAAATAAAACGCCGCCAGTTCGGTAAGCACTCCGACCATGGTTACGATAAAGCCGCTGCGGTGGCGGATCGCCGTCAGCAGATCGCGCCGCAGGATGGCGTAGAACTTTTCTAAGGTCGAGGTCATAGGTGCATCGGCCGATTTGAACCCAGAGCGTCGGAACCTGCCTCGGAACCTGACGGCGATCCGATCTTTACTTGGGCTTCATCGATTTCGCCCGTCGTGCGAAAGTAAAACGAACGCAATGCCTCAGCGCTTTCGTTCTCCGCCAGCTTGCGATCGGCTCGCAGTTCGCCGCGGTGCAGCAGCAACAGACGGTCGGCCACGGCTGCCGCCTCGGCAAAGTTGTGCGTGGCCAGTAGAATCGTAGTGTCGCGCTCGGCCAACCCTCGGATCGTAGTCCAGAAATGAGCTGTGGTTGCCGCGTCCATGCTGCGAGTGGGTTCGTCGAGCAGCAGCACGCTGGGTCGCTTGACTATGGCGCGGGCGATCCCCAGCCGCTGGTACATGCCGCTGGAGAATTTCATCACCAGCGTATCGGCTTGTTCTTCCAACCCGACATTTCGCAGCACCTCATTCACGCGAGCCAGTCGCTCACTGCGCGCAACATCGTCGAGCGTTGCGAAGAAATCAAGATTTTCACGCGCCGAGAGACGAGCGAAAAACGAACGCTCCGTGGCGATGGCGATACCGACTTGGCGTCGTACCTCGGAAGCATTGCGTCGCGTATCGTAGTCGCCCACCCGCACCGAGCCGGCGTCCGGCAGCAGCATCGTCGAAATTAGCTTGAGCGCCGTGGTCTTGCCGCTCCCGTTCGGGCCCAGCAGCACCAAAACCTCGCGGGCTCCTGCTGAGAACGAAGCATCGTTCAAGGCTAGAGTCTCGCCCGCACGCTCCCGTCCCAGCCAGTTAAACAGTGCAGGATGATGCCGAAAAACCTTGCGAACGGATTCGAATACGACTCGGTCCATGAATTTGCGCGGCTACATCGAAACGACAAAGACCAAACGACGAAGCGCGACCGGCCATCCAGCGCGGCGTCGAAGACTCTGTATTATAGTGACGATCCGAAATCCTATTTCGTCCGGCCGGAATGCAACTGTTGTGCGATTGTACAATCAGGCCGAAATGCCCACCGCATCGATGCCCGTATCAGCTGAGTTCGTCGCGAAAACGCCGGGCCCAGGGCATGAATTCGACCTGCTGTGCGTGTTGACCGCCGCCGAACCGGGCCCGCAACGCCAGCAAGAAATCGCGAATTGGAATCCCGCCCAAATCAACTGGCAAGAACTGGTCCGCCTGGCCGAACACCACGGCGTGCTTCCGCTCGCAGCCCGCAACCTGACGAAACATGGTCACGGCATCCCCCCTGAAATCGAGCGCTCGCTGCGGTCGTCCTTCGAATCAAACCTCAGGCGCAGTCTTTGGTTTACCGCCGAAATGTTGCGTATTACGAGCCACTTCGAGGCGAACCGGTTGCGAACCATCCCGTTCAAAGGCCCCGCCCTGGCGCAATCTCTTTACGGCGATGCCGGCTTGCGCAGTTATTCCGATCTCGACTTTCTGATTGCGCCGGTGGATTTCAATCGCGCCGCACAGTTGCTGGCAGAAATTGGATACCGTCCCTCCACCGGCCTGCATCCAGCCGTCGAGCGCTTGTGGCTGCGAGTTGGATACGAGCGTTCGTTCGACAGCGCCGCCGCAAAGAACTTGCTTGAACTGCAGTGGGCCCTGCAACCTCACTTCTATGCCGTAGACCTGCCAGTCGAAGATCTCCTGGCCCGCGCCGGACGAACGATGGTCAGCGGTTCCGAGACGCCGAGCCTCAGTTCCGAAGATTTGCTGGTAGTCCTCTGTCTCCACGCTGCCAAACATCTTTGGACCCGGCTCATCTGGCTGTCGGACATTGCAGAAACTTTGCGAACCCAAACCATCGACTACGCAACGGTTCGATCGCGAGCACGCTCGCTGGGAATCCTCCGTATTCTCGGCGTGAGTTTCTGGCTAGTGAAGAATGTGCTCCAGGTCGAGATTCCGGCATCGGCGGAGGAAATGATCGCGGCCGATCCCCAGGTTCCCGTGATCGGACGCGAATTTATCCAACGCCTCGCCCGTGATGCAGAATACGACTTCGAATCCACCGAATATTTTCGTCTGATCCTCAAGTTGCGCGAACGGCGCGGCGATCAGTTCCGATATTTGTGGCGGCTGGTTTGGACGCCGGGCTCGGGGGACCTGGCAGCTGTCCCGCTCCCCGAAGCACTCTTCCCACTCTATCGAATCGTGCGCTTAGGAAGGTTGACCCAAAAGCTCTTCCGCTCTTCCCTGTAGTGTCCGCCCAGCACGTCTAATGCAGTTCCCCGTCACCTGGTGCCACATCCGGAGTGTCGACTTTTCTCGAAACTGCAGTTCCCTGACCCGGTGGCGGCTGGAATTCCCCCGGATCTTTCCCGGCCAGGGCCGTGCTCATGAACTGAATCCAGATCGGCAATGCGGCATGCCCTCCGGTCTCTTTCTCTCCCAAAGATTTCTTTTCGTCGTAACCAATCCACACGCCGCAAGTGAGCGATGGAGAAAAGCCGATAAACCAGGCGTCAGTGAAGTCATTGGTGGTGCCCGTTTTCCCCGCCAACGGATAGGGCATCTTGGCAGCGGCCGCCGCCGTGCCATGCAACACCACCTCGCGCAGCATGGATGTCATAATGCGCGCCGTGCGCGAACTGACCACATCTCGGATGTCCGAAAAGTCTTCCTCCAGAACGCGGCCTTCATAATCGGTCACTTTCGTGATGTAGCGCGGAGCGATCCTTACTCCGTCGTCAGGAAAAACGCTGAAGGCTGAGGTCTGCTCCAAAGGAGTAATTTCAGCCGATCCCAACGCTACCGGAAGATACGCAGGAATGTTCGATGTAATGCCAAAGCGGTGCGCGTACTCGATCACCGTCTTGATGCCAATGCGATCCGCCAGTTTAAGCGCCGGAATATTCCGCGACTGTGCCAGAGCCCGCCGCAACGAAATAGTTCCTTCGAATTTGTTGTCATAGTTGTGCGGAGAATAAGGTCCGGAAGCCGTCTGAAACGTCACCGGTGCATCGACAATGGTGTCGTCGGGACTGCCTCCCTGGTCGATCACCGCCGTGTAGACGTACGGCTTAAAGGACGATCCCACCTGCCGCAGGGCCTGGGTCGCCCGGTTGAACTTCGAAAGATTAAAATCGCGGCCGCCGACCATCGCTTTGATTTCCCCAGTGGAGTTGTCGAGGGCGACCAGCGCTCCTTCAGCGCCCGAATCCTCCTCCAGACTCACGCGCGATTTCCCGCCCGCCTCCAGCGAAAGTATTTTTACGTACACAATATCCCCGGGGTGAAGAATGTCGGCAGGCTTGGGCTTCAACTTCTTGTTGAGCTGGGTCCACGCCAAATCGCCGGGCGCAAGCGTTGCCGAGTGCTGCCCAAACCGTATCTCGGCGCCAGTCGGACGAGAGCCCCGTGACCAGCGCGTGCATGTACCCGTTGAGTTCAGGCTCTGCATCCCAATCGGGATCCTCGTACTTATCGAGCGTCTGTCCCTGCGCGATGACGTTGATCAGTTTGCCGTGCCATCCGTGGCGGCGCTCGTAGGCCGCAAGTCCGTCGAGCAATGCTTGCCGCGCCGATTTCTGCATGTCCATATCGAGCGATGTATAAACCCGCAGCCCGCCTTCGTGCACTTGATCGCTGCCGTATTTCGCTTCCAGGTATCGCCGAATTTCCTCCACATAATGCGGCGCCAGCGAATTCGGATCCTTCTGCAAATTAAGAATGATCGCCTCGTTCTTAGCCACCGCCGCCTGCGCCGCCGTGATCTTTCCGTCTTCCAGCATGGCGTTCAGCACCAGGTTACGGCGCTTGATCGCCCGCTCCGGATGCGTGATCGGCGAATAATATTGCGGAGCCTTAGGCAGCCCCGCCAGCAACGCCGCTTCATCCAGATTCAGTTTCTTCGCCGGCTTGCTGAAATAATATTCGGAAGCGGCCTCATATCCGTAAGCGCCATGGCCCAGAAATATCTGGTTGGCATAGAGCGTGAAAATCTGCGGCTTAGTGAACCGCCGCTCGATCTGGATCGCCAGCAACGCCTCCTGCACCTTGCGGTAAAACGAGCGGTCAGGAGACAGAAACAGGTTACGCGCCAGCTGCATCGTCAGCGTCGACGCGCCTTGCACCTTGCCGCCCGATTCGATGTCGCGATACGCCGCGCCCACAATGCGCCAAAGATTGATGCCCGAGTGTCGGTAGAAATCCTTGTCCTCAATCGAAATCAACGCGTCGCGCAGCACCTGAGGATAGTCGTCATACGAGGCGATCACGCGCCGCTGCAGCGCAAATGTGCCGATCACGCGCCCCTGGTTATCATAGAGCTCGGTCACGGAACTGGGACGATATCGCTCCAGCTCCTCAACCTGGGGCAAGTCGGTGGAGTAGACCAGCAGCAGCCCAGCGCCCGCTCCCACCCCAGCCGCCAGCAGCACCAGCAGTCCAAACAGGAAGGCTCCCACCAGCTTCCGTCCGCCAATCTCGAGAGTAGGGAGATGCTGAATGACGACTTTCATCTAAGGGCCAGGTTGCTGGGTCAGCGGGCGACGACCTAAGTGTGGCACCGACTCTTTTGAATCACAAAAGAAATCGCCCGCCGAAGCGAGCGATTGGTAAACCCTGAAACCGGCTTCTCACCTATCCTTTGGATTCCCGGTTGCGCAAAACTTCCAGAGCCTTGTTGAGCTGATCGTCGGTCTGATTCTTGGGCTTCACATCTTTCTTCTCGTCCGTAGAAGGCGCAGCGTCTTCATCCGGCAATCCACTATCGTCGTCCAGACTGTCCGCAACCACCACATTCGGAGTCACAGCCACATCCTGAATGGCTTTCCCGCTCGGCGAATAATACTTCGCCACCGAAAGAATCAGCGCCGAGTTATCTCGCATCTCGATCACCTTCTGCACCGATCCGTCGCCGAAGGTTTTGTCTCCCACAACATCGCCGCGAGCATTCTCAAGAATCGCCGCCGCCACAATCTCCGCCGGACCCGCCGTCCCGCGATTCACCAGCACCACCACCGGCAGTTTCGTCACATCCTTGGTTGGGTCGGCGTTAAAAGCTTCCCGCGGATACTTCTGCCCCTGCAAATAAGTAATGGTCCCATGGTCGAGGAAAAGATTAGCCGTCGCTACGCCTTCAGCCTCGGTGCCACCCGCCGAGTTCCGGAGGTCGAGCACCAGCTTCTTCGCTCCCTGTTTCTGCAGCTCCCGAATCTTGGTCGCAATCTCCTGTGCCTTGCCCTCAGGGAACGAGTCCACCTGAATGTAGCCGACGTTATCCGCCAGCATTTTGTCGCTAACCGGAGGTATGGTGACCATGTCGCGCGTGATCACGATCTTCTGCGGTTCCGCGCGCCGCGGCCGAACCACCGCCACCGTCACCGTCGATCCCACGTCGCCCGCCAGCAGGCCGTGAATCTCCGCCAACGACATATCGTGCGTGCTCTTACCCTCGATCGATTCGATAATGTCGTAGTTATCTACGCCCGCCTTCTCCGCCGGGCCTCCGGGTATCACCGCGACCACCGCCGCATAGCCAAAGCGCTTCGACACCGTCGCGCCGATATCCGCCTTGCCCTCGATCTTCGTCGACTTGTAGCGCTTGTACTCTTCCGCCGACAAATAGCTGGAATTGGCATCCAGAGACTCCAGCAGCCCGTGCAGCGCGCCCTCTGTGACGCCCGCAATGTTCGGCTCCTCGACGTATTCCAGGCGAATGCGCGAAAGCACTTCGCTGTAAACCGAGAGCTGCCGGTACGCGCCATCGTTCGAATTCGCGTGGACATTCGCATATCCGCCGGCAATCGTGAACAGCAGAATCGCTACGGAGCAGGTGATAACTGTGATCTTCAACTTCGTCGACATATTTTTGATCGCTCTTTTACGGCTTTCCCGAGCAGCTGATACCTGGCAGTCGATATCTAAGATTATAGACGGTTTGATGCACAGATCGGAGAGCAAGATTGCTCGCCAAAGTCGTGAGTAATGTTAGAAATATGCCCGCACAAAGGAAAACGGCGGCAGCGGCGGCCCTACAGCATCCCGCGCATACACGGAGAAGTCGCTAAGGCCAAGCTAAGCCCACAGCCTAACCTAAAGATAACCCACAAGATAAGGCGCCGTAGCGGTTCCGACAGCCTTCCCCCCTAAATCGGGCCCTGCGACCGCCGCAGCCAGACCGCCCCGGCAAGGAACGCCGCCGCCACCGCCAGCCCGATCCACAGTCCCGGACTGAAAAAGTACTGAATCAGAATGAGCACACTCGGCGAATGGACCATGCTATAAACGGGCGCTGTCACATCGCCCGCGTCGTTGCCGCCGCTGCCGACCACGCGCGACTGCAGAAATGAAGCGAAATGCCAGGAGTTGAAGGCAATCTTCTCCACCACCGCAATCGCCAACAACGGCAGGCCCGCCCATAGAAGCGGCGCACGCCGCGCCCAGGCCGAAACCAGCAGCAGATACGCATAGACCGGCGCATAGTACAGCGAATGCACGGCAATCAGGTGGTACAGCAACATCCACCACATCTGGATCAAGGGCAAATTGCCCCAAAGCGTCGCAACACTCCCACCACTCACCAGCAGCACCACGCTACTCGTGAGGATCATAATCCACTGCAGGGCCACGCTCAGCGCGAACGCCAGCAATTGCAGAAACACCATGGGGATCGCAGCCTTCGCTAGCACCGTCATCAGATCCGACACCGGCATCGACTTCCAGAACAAAATGCTGCGATCGCGGCGTTCGCCGTGCATCGCATCGATACAGTAGAACAACGCGACGATCAGTGCGACCCCCATCATCAGTGCCGAAGCGATGTGGTAATGCGTCTGAATCCGGTCACTCTGCTGCATCGGGCTGAGCATGGCCAGTGCCCGCATCTGGTATGGCAAATGAACCAGGCTGATCAGGAAGCCGAACAGAAACACAGCCGCCACCGCCAGCGGCGCGATATAGAGAGATCGGTACTCCCACAACTCGCGGCGCACCGACCAGTAGAAGACACGTCCCGGCGTCACGACCTGCGCACCGTTAATTGCGGATTGAGTATTAGACGACTGAGGATTCATCGTAGTCACTGGGCCGCTCCTGCTTCGTGTCCCGATTGTCCAGTCGCCCGGCCGCCGATCACGGCCACAAATAGGTCAACGATGCTGGGCGTGCGCACTTCGCCGAATGCGGCGATTTGCTCGCGATAGGATTTGTCGTTAACTCTGACGCCAGCCTTGTCCACGCCTAAATCGAAGAGCATGATGCTGCGCCCCAGCACCTGTCGTTCGTTGATCGGCTTCAGCGACCGCGCCGCGCCCGCTTGCTCCGGTCGCACCGTCACTTCCACATAACGCGACTCCAGGGCCTCCATGCTGCAATCGAACACGATGCGCCCGCGGTCGATGAACATCACATCGGTCAGCACGTTCTGGATCTCCTCCACCTGATGCGTCGTCACCAGAATTGTCCGGCTGCGATCGAAATAATCGTTCAACAGCGAATCGTAGAACTGCTTGCGATACAGAATGTCGAGACCCAGCGTCGGTTCGTCCAGAACCAGCAGTCTCGCATCAATCGCCATGACCAGCGCCAGATGCAGTTGCGCCACCATACCTTTCGACAACTCCCGAACTTTTTTGCTCCGCCCGATCGTCGTCTTGGCCAGAAATCCTTCTGCCTTGGCGCGATCAAATCGCGGATGCACTCCAGCCACATATTCAAGCGCCTGCGAAACCCTGATCCAGCGCGGTAAGACGGCAACGTCGGAAATAAAACACACATCGCGCATCAGATGGTCGCGCTCCGTCCAGGGATCGCGGCCCAGCACTCGCAATTCCCCTTCATAGTCAGTCAGGCCGAGGATGGCGTTGAGCGCGGTGGTTTTGCCCGCCCCGTTCGGACCGATCAGTCCAAGAATGCGACCTTCTTCCACTCGCAGATTGATCCCGTCCAGCGCCACCGTTGCTCCGAACGCTTTTCGAAGACCGCGTGCTTCTATGCATGCCATGGTTTCAACGCTCCTCTTCGGAGGAATTCGACTTGACGATGTTCGGTTCGACGATCTTCGGTTCGACGATGTTCGGATTGCTGATGTTCGGATTGCTGATGTTCGAATTGCTGATGTTCGAATTGCTGACCTTCGGCGACTCAGACGTTGGCGTCTCCACCGGCGCGCCGCCTTCTCTTCCATTCAGCAGTTCTTCCGCCGTCAGCCCCAGACGCTGAATCGTTGCATACACGCGAGGCCATTCTTCGCCTAGAAACTTCTGCCGTTCGCCTTGCAGCAACAAACTCCGTGCCCCAACGTTGATGAACATCCCGAGACCCCGTCTGGTCTCGACCAGCTTTTCGTCGACCAGCTGCTGGTAGCCCTTCAGAACCGTGAGCGGATTCACCCGATATTCCGCCGCCACCGTTCTCACCGAGGGCAACGGATCGCCTTCCTTGAGCACGCCGTCGAGTATCATCGCGACCACACGGTCGCGAAGCTGGCGGTAAATCGGTTGACTGTCGTTCCACTCGCGTTCCATCCGGACCCTTAATCTCTCTCCTGCGCTACGCCGCTAACGTTCCCACAGTCTGTACAAGTCGCTAATAGTAATTGCCGCGTCACTTAAACAAGTGCGAGTGATGATTTTCGTTTTCAATTCATCACCCGCACCCCTGCCGGAGTCGTCGTCATGTTGTAGCAGAACAATCCTCACTGCGCCCGCTTCAGGTCTAAGTGCGCGCGAACCGGCTTGTCCCCGGGCATCAGGTAAGTCCAGTCCTCGGTGTGGTGATTGGCATCAATCAGCGTAAAGACGGCATGTTGCATGTGTCCATAATCCGTGCTGCCGGCAACATCCAGAAAATCAAATTCCACCGTCTTCCCGTCCGCAGAAGTCCGTGCCGCCATGCGCGGCCGATTGCCAGCATCGCAATAGTGGGTCAGCAGCAGCCGGTCGCCATCCAGGTAAAGCATGGTCACAGGATGGTCATAACGCGTCGGGTCATCCCCCGCCCCATCATTCATCTCATGGACCAGGGCATTTCCCCGCGAGGTCACGCGCAATGAGACCTTCGTGATCGCCCCTTCCCCCATTTCCTTCATGGGCGGGTCAGTCGTGACCGACGCTTGCCAGGTGCCGGCAAGAGTCTTCAGTTGATCGAATGATTTTTGTGCATCGGATTTGGGCGCGGCCTTTTGCGCATCCGATTGCGCAAAAGCTCCGGCAGAAACCGACAGCAAAGCGGAAAGCAGAACCGCAGGCAACAGATACCGTTGGGATTTCATTTTCATTCTCCTCGAAGAAGTTGTTTTTTTTCGTGGCCGCCCGTCGGAAGGCTGTTCGCTAACGTGTTCAGCACGCGACAGCGCTCAGTGGAACCGAAGGTTAGTCAGCACTGTTATAGTTAACTATAACACTATGACATGTGTCAAGCGAAATCTTGCCCAGCTTCGGATTACTTCGTCGAGGAGCCCACTAAATCCCAGAATCGATGAGCCTTAGAGTCCTTGATCAACCAGAGAGCGGAGTTAAGATCGAAGTAGCAAATCAAGAGAGAGAGAGAGTTGAAGAGAAGAACCAAAGAAGTCTCTCGTTCCAGGGCCGGGAGTTTGGCGCCAGCACAACCAGAAATCCACGGAAATGGTAGATAACTTATTTGCTATCAATACTATGACTGTATCCCCTTTATTTCCATGGACCTGCGTCGTTTTAACCCGTAAGTCTATGATTTCAGTATACCGGGGGGGAGGGGGGGTACCCCGACAATCTATCGAAATGCGAAATGATTGCTAAGGGTGAGGGGATGAGCAGTCACTTCTCGAGCAGGTCGGAGATTTCATTGCGCCCTTTTTTCGCGGGTCACCGCAGCTGCGTTAGCGGTCACGATTGTTTCTTAGACGGCGTCGGCCACCGGGTTGCGCAACACTCCAACCCCCGCCACCGACACCTCAACGACATCCCCGGCAACCACCGGCCCCACGCCTTCAGGCGTCCCCGTGGCGATCAGATCGCCGGCTTCCAGCGTCATGATCTGCGAGATATAGCGGATGACCACATCGAGCGAAAAAATAAAGTCGCGCGTGTTGCCGGACTGCCGAACCGCGCCACCAACAAACGTTTCAACCTGAACCCCGGCCCAGGGATCGATCTCATCAGTAACCACCGGACCCACCGGACAGAAAGTATCAAATCCTTTGCCGCGCACCCACTGGCTATCTTTTTTCTGCAGATCGCGCGCCGTGAAATCGTTGACGCAAGTGTATCCAAGGATGTAAGGACGAACATCCTCGCTATCGCCAAGCTGATAACAGCGCCGAGCCATCACGACTCCAAGCTCGCCTTCATAGTCGGTGCGCTCAGAGACTTTAGGACGAACGATCGTTCCGCCAGGAGACAGCAGGGAAGAAGGTGGCTTAAAAAATAACAACGGCTCCGTCGGAATAGCGTTGCCCAACTCCGCGGCATGCTCCCGATAATTGCGGCCAACACACACAATTTTCGAAGGCTCAACAGGAGGCAATAAAGATGCGTCCGCAAGCGGAATCCGCTCCATGCGGCGACTGGCAAGGCCTTCGACATCGCCATCACTATCCTGCGGAGCCTGAAGAAGGATGCGAGTAATTTCGTCCTTGCCCGCAACGGACTCGACTAATCCATAGTGAGCGGAACCGTTCAGATTAAATCGGCAGTATTTCATGTGAGAAATATCTAAACACAATCCTCGTTTACATACGATGAAAGATGACGAAACCTACGGAACAACTTCGCTGCCAGGTTCGCTTCGGCCGCTTTCATTCCCGCGCGCGTCCACAGCCGACACCGAGTAAGTATAAGTTTTGCCAGAAACAACAGCGCTGTCGCGATAGGAAGGAGATTTAACCAGTTCCGAATTAACCTTGACTGCAGCACCGTCGGATTCGCTGCGATAGACGTTATATCCACCGAGATCCGCATTAGTAACAGGAGCCCAGATGAGATCGATGAACGCCTTCTGTCCTTCGCCGGAATAGGCAGCCTGCAATCCAGATGGCACCGCAGGAGGAAATACGTCATGCGCGACAATACGCACCGAAGCACTATCGTCCCCTTCAACCTGTATTTCGCCATCGGGTCGTTTAAGGATAGTGACGCTAGTGACGTGATAGAGATAAGTCTTTTCCCACTCGAAGCCGGAATCAGTGAAGTGCAAGCAGCCAGAGCCGTCCACGGGAACTTCACCGGCAATAGTGTCTCTGACAGAGCTATTGTCGCCAGATTGTTCTTCGCGTCGGTAAATTCGATACCGCACCTGAACATCAGGAGAACGGAACGATTCACCACCACTTGTCCATGTCAGCAAAACTCCATCGCCGGAGAGTTCAGCAGAGAGATCACTCGGAGCAGACACAGTTACGATCGCAGGCACATGCACGCGATTCGACACACCCGCGCCGCGAGAATTGCGGTTCAACACCTCAACCGCGTAAGTGATTTCGGCAGCCGGATCTCGCTGTTGCATAGTCGCGGGCAAAATGTCGGTATAGGTCTGTAGAGCCGCACGTTCAGCGCCTGACTTCGGCATTGCTGGTTGCCTGGAACCGGACTTCGACCGAATGTTCGATAGAGCAGGAGCCGGCAACGTCGTCACGGGACTGCCGCAAGCGGCGATTTCAGCGTCGGAGCTCCGACAAACAAGAGTCGGGCCAATGAAGCGCACCGTCTGGCGATCGGTAGTGAGCGCGGGTTCGCTCCAGCTTAGGACTACCTGACTGCCTTTGCGGCTGGCACGAAGGTCGCTAGGCGGCTTAGGCAGCTCGAGTGACGGTGGCAACGGCGGACCCGTTTGAGCGCAGCCAATCATCAGTAGGCACAGCGGCAGGCACAGCACGGCGGGCACTGCTAATTTTATGAGCGCTACTCTCATCGGGAAAAGATCGGGAAAGGAAAGACTATCAGAGGTGGAGACTGCGTCCACTCTTCGAAGTGTCTAGAGAATGTAACGCGACAGATCCTGATCTTTGACGATCTCGCTCAACATCTTCTGCACATAAGCCGCATCGACGGTAAATTGCTGACCCTTTTTCTCCGGAGCTTCGAAACTAATCTCGTCGAGCACTCGCTCCATGATCGTGTGCAGACGGCGAGCGCCGATATTTTCGGTGCCTTCGTTTACGCGGAACGCGAAGCGGGCAACTTCTTCCAGCGCATCGGGTGTGAATTCCAGTTTGACGCCCTCGGTTTCGAGGAGAGCAATGTATTGTCGAGTCAGCGACGACTTGGGTTCGGTCAGGATGCGGACGAAGTCCTCCATGGTGAGCGACTGCAACTCAACACGAATCGGAAACCGCCCTTGCAGCTCAGGAATCAGGTCGCTGGGTTTCGAAACGTGGAACGCGCCCGCAGCCACGAACAGAATGTGGTCCGTGCGAACCATGCCATAGCGGGTATTAACGGTTGTACCTTCGACAATGGGCAGAATATCGCGCTGCACGCCCTCGCGGGAGACGTCCGGACCACCATGTCCACTCTCGCGGCCAGCGATCTTGTCGATTTCGTCGAGAAAGATCATGCCGGAATTTTCCACGCGTTCGATGGCAACGCGTGTGACCTGTTCCATATCGATCAGGCGCTGTTCTTCTTCCTGAATCAAGTATTCGAAAGCCTCATTGACCTTCATCTTCCGCTTTTTGGTGCGCTGTCCGAAGATGTTGGGCAGCATGTCTTTGAGATTGACGTCCATCTCTTCGACGCCCTGATTGGAAATAATCTCGAACGACGGGAAATTACGCTCGCGAGTCTCGATTTCCACAGTACGATCGTCGAGTTTGCCTTCGCGCAACTGCTGACGCAATTTCTCTCGCGTGCGGCTGGAAGATTCCGTCAGGCTGGTACTGGCGTCGATGACAACGCCACCGGTTGCGGTGGTCGAGGAATCGGCCGGTCGCGGCGTGGTCGGAGGCAAAAGAATATCGAGAAGGCGTTCTTCGGCGTTGAGTTCGGCTTTGTCCGAGACGTCCTCAAGTTTCTCTTCCCGCACCATCTCGATGGCGATCTCGACCAGATCGCGGATCATAGATTCAACGTCGCGACCAACATATCCGACTTCGGTGAACTTCGATGCTTCCACCTTTAAGAACGGTGAGTTCGCCAGCTTGGCGAGGCGGCGCGCGATTTCGGTTTTGCCGACGCCCGTCGGCCCGATCATGATGATGTTCTTCGGAATAACTTCTTCCGCCATTTCAGGCGCGAGCTTCTGCCGCCGCATGCGATTGCGCAGAGCGATGGCTACGGCGCGCTTGGCGGCCTTTTGTCCGATAACGTATTTGTCGAGCTCGGTGACGATTTCGCGCGGAGTCAGCTCGTCGAGCGTGACTTGTTCTTCTTCAGCAGTTCCGGGTAAATAAATAGCCATAAAAAATCAGGTGTCAGGTCTCAGCTGCGTCAGGTCTTATAGGTTTCAGGTATCAGACTTTCAGTGTCGAATTCCGGTTTTCCTGAAACCTGACGGCTGATACCTGAAAGCTACCCTACAACTCCTCAATCGTAATCCTGTCATTTGTATAGATGCACATGCGGCTCGCAATCTTCATTGCTTCTTCGGCAATTTCGCGTGGCGCCAACTTGGTGTGATCGGCCAGGGCCTGCGCCGCCGCCTGGGCAAACGGACCACCGGAGCCGATGGCCGCGATCCCAGTATCGGGCTCGATCACGTCTCCTTGCCCGCTCAGCAGGAAGGTCGCTTCTTTGTCGCTGACCAGCAGCAGGGCTTCCAGATGACGCAGAAACTTGTCAGTGCGCCAGTCTTTCGCTAGTTCGACGGCCGCGCGGCCCAGGTTGCCATGATATTGCTCCAGTTTCGCCTCGAAGCGGCTGAAAAGTGTGAAAGCGTCAGCCGTGGATCCGGCAAATCCAGCCAGGATCTTGTCCTGATAGAGACGGCGAATCTTCTTCGCTCCGTGCTTGATGACCGATTCGCCGAGCGTGACCTGTCCATCGCCAGCCATGACGACTTTGTCCTCGCGGCGAACGCAGAGAACTGTAGTAGAGCGGATGAGGCGGCGAGGTTGGGATTCAGTGGTTTTTTCTGCGACTGGGACTACCGATGTCTTTTTCTTCATGAGCGCAATCTCCGATTATACAACCCGTCTGACCATCAATCGAAGTGTGTAGAATTTAATTACCGGTTGTCTGGAGCCATTCCGTTTGTCGTTCTTGGACGAACTAAATCCGCAACAACGCGAAGCTGTCGAAACTACTGAAGGACCGGTGCTTATTCTGGCCGGTGCCGGCAGTGGGAAGACTCGCGTCATCACATTTCGCATCGCTTACCTGATCGAAAAAATGGGCGTGATGCCCGAATCCATTCTGGCCATGACCTTCACCAATAAGGCTGCTGCCGAAATGGCGGAGCGCGTCGAAAAACTTGTGGGCGGACTGAGCATCGCCAAGCCGGTCATTTCTACTTTCCATTCTTTTTGCGTGCGGGTATTGCGGCGAGACATCGAAGCGCTACGAATTCCTTCTACTGTGCCGGGTCAGCCTGCGATCGGACTCACCAAGAATTTCGTTATCTACGACGAGAGCGATCAACAGCAGGTGGTCAAGGGCATCATGCGGCGCATGGGGCTTGACGACAAGCAACTGACTCCCCGCACTGTGCTCTCGCGGATTTCGTGGGCTAAGAATCACATGCTCGATCCACAGGAAATCTATCTACAGTCGGCGGATCCGAAATCAGAAAAAATCGCCCACATTTTCGAGGACTATCGCAAAGAACTAATGAAAGCGAATGCCATGGACTTCGACGATCTGCTGCTGGAGGCGGCGCGGCTGCTCAAATCGGTCGCGGCGGTCCGAGAATATTACAATCGGCGATTTCAGTATCTGTTGATCGATGAATATCAGGATACGAATCGTCCGCAGTACGAGTTGATGCGACTGCTCGCGGGCGAACGGCACAATATTTGCGCGGTGGGGGATGAAGATCAGTCGATCTATTCCTGGCGCGGAGCCGACATCCGTAACATCCTCGAGTTCGAGCGCGACTTTCCCGAAGCAAAGATCGTGCGGCTGGAACAGAACTACCGCTCGACCGAAAATATTCTGGGTGCGGCATCGGCTGTGGTGGCAAACAATGTCCGGCGCAAGGGCAAGAATCTTTGGACCTCACGGCAGGGCGGAGCGAAGGTCGGATATTACGAGGCTCCGGATGGCGAGAACGAGGCGCTGTTTGCTGCCGACACCATCAGCAAATATGTGCGGCATGCCGCAGAGAGTGGTGAAACGGCGCGCGCGGCCGTACTTTATCGCACAAATTCGCAGTCGCGTCTCTTCGAAGAGGCGATGCGTCGCTACGGGCTCAAGTATCACGTGGTGGGTGGCTTTTCTTTCTACGAACGGGCCGAGATTAAGGATCTGATTTCGTATTTGAAAGTTATTCAGAATCCGGATGACTCGGTCTCGCTGCTACGAGTGATCAACACTCCCGTGCGCGGCATCGGCAAGACCACGATTGAGGTGATCGAACGGCTCGCACTCGAAACCGGGCTATCGATGTGGGGTGCGCTGGGCGAGGCGATTCGGCGCCAACTGTTGCCGGCGCGGGCGTTGGCCGCGCTGACGAGCTTCCGCGACTTGATTGAAGATGGGCGCTCCATGCTTGCCGGAACTTTTGTGGAGCGCGTGGCTGCCGCAGCGGCGGCCGCGGAGGGCACCGCGGAACTTCGCTCGGCGGAACGGACAGATGCATCCGCCCCGACCAAGCCAGTCCGCGAAAAGCCTGCGGACGACACCGACTTCAATCCGGGCAACTTCAGTTTTGATTTCGGACCCGACGATCCCGCTGCCCACGATGTGCCTGCAGACAATGTGCCGGCCGACGATGCGGTGATGGCCGAGGACGCCGCTCTCCCGAACGAACAACCCGCTGACGAGGCGATCGAAGGCTTCCGCACTCCTGGTGCAGCGGCCAACACAGGGGAGATTCTAAAGTTCCTGATCGACCGCACGGGATACATCAAGCAACTGGAAGACGAAGATACGCCCGAGTCTTTTTCACGCATCGAGAACCTGCGCGAACTGGTGAACGCGGCCATGGACTCGCGCGATCGCGGCGAGACGCTCGACCAGTTCCTCGATCATGCCGCGCTCGTCAGCGATGCCGACCAATATGATGAAAGCGCCCAGATCACGCTGATGACGCTGCATGCCGCTAAAGGATTGGAGTTCCCGTTGGTCGTTCTAGCGGGGATGGAAGAAGGATTGTTCCCGCACTCGCGCACCCTACTGGAGCCGGATTCCATCGAAGAAGAACGGCGGCTGTGTTATGTCGGGATGACGCGAGCTATGGATACTCTGGCCCTGTCGCGCGCGGTCTATCGACGGCGTTATGGAACGGACATGCCCGAGGCCAGCGTGCCGTCACGCTTCTTAGAAGAAGTCCCGCCGCACTTGGTCGAAGAACTCGGTGGATCGCGCCGAAGCGCCGCTCGTTCGGCAACAGGTCGCGTCGGCACGGGGAGTTTCGTCCGTCCCACGGGGCGAGGTATCGCACGCTCGGAATCTGAAACGACCCACTACTCCTACGAAGACGAAGACCAGAGTGCCGCTTGGGATCCAGAGCGGGTCAAGCCGAAGACTGCGACTCCATTAACCAGCTACAACTCGATTGACAACATCGCCGAGTTCTTCGCCTCGCGCGGCAAGAAGTTCAGCGTCCCGAAACTTCAACCGCAAGAGCCGACCGGACGGCGCGGATTCCGTCCCGGCCAAAAGGTCAAGCATCCGAAATACGGAGAAGGCACGGTTTATCAGCGCGAAGGGGATGGGGAAGACGCCAAGATTACGGTACAATTCCCTCGCTTCGGTTTGAAGAAGCTGGTCGAGCGCTACGCCCAGCTGGAAAAGGCCTGAGCACTGCGGCAAACCTACAAATCCTGGGAGAAGTTGTATGAGGAAACCTAGCCAATTGGGGCTGTACGTGGTTCGTGGAATGCTGATCACGTTGCTGGCGGCAACGCCAGGTTTCGGGCAGGTCAAACAGATAAAAACGGAACGGCGTCCGGCGGCGGACACGCCCGCATCTTCGGTTAAGAAGTCGGACAGCAACGGCGGCTTTTACATTCTCGACGGACTACCGATTTTACTTTCGCTGCATCACGACACCGAAGTCGGCACGAACAAGCCGGTGGATGTCTATGCATTCGTCATCGAACTACAGGTGATGAACTCGGACGGCGATCTGGAGCCGGAAGGACTGCAGATTTTTAATTTCTATACGGCGCATCCGCAGGATCGCAGAGACGATGTCAATCCGCGGAATGCTCGCGATTGTAAGATTTGGTATGACCGCCAGACGAAGGCAATGAAAGAGCGGAATCCCAAGCTGCGGACGTGGCCGTATGTCGAGTTCGTCACCTCCACCGACGCACGCGTCCTGCAAACCAACGAAGACGGCGCGGTATGGTATAGCGACGACATCGAGTGCTGGGGGGCATCTGACCGGTTCCCGCCGTTTTGAAGCGCCTCTTCGAACTAGCGTTTTGAATTTAGAATAGAAACTGACCACCTGAGGAAATGAACTGCAATCATGGCAAACACAGAGAAGCTAACCAAAGAAGAGCGTAAAAAAAGCAAACGGGCATCGCGTAAAAAGAGCAAAGCCGAAAAGCCAAAGAAGCCCCGCGATTACGCCCGCGGTTCGAAGAAGCGCAAGGTGAAAAAGCTGGCACGCGGCCAGGCGAAGCGGTAAGACCTTCGCCTGCGCTGTGAGCAGTGCCGGGCACGAGCGACGATCATTGCGCTCGTGCCCGAGACTCCCGCTGTGAGGAGACAAAGAACTCTTGTCGCAATCGTCCACTGAGCCAGCGCCTGACGTCATTCGCACTTCCAACAATCAGGCCTTTTGTTGTAAGTCCATCGATAAACTGATCTCGGAAGCAGACCACCCGGAACACCGGCTCAGTAAGACTTTGGGCCCGTGGTCGCTGACCGCGCTCGGGATTGGGGCCATCATAGGCTCCGGCATCTTTGTGCTCACGGGAACCGCGGCGGCGGGAGAATATTTCCAGGCGCCCTCCATTCTTCACGCCCAGGCCCTCGACCTGATCGTAAATTTCTTTCGCACCGGCACCACCGCCGGGGCTCTCATGCATGGCCGCCCCCCCGCCGGACCATCCATCGCTATTTCGTTCCTGCTCGTGGCGGTCGCCTGCAGTTTCGCCGGCTTGTGCTATGCCGAACTGGCGTCGATGATTCCCATCGCAGGCAGCGCGTATACATATTCCTACGCAACCCTCGGCGAAATTTTTGCCTGGATTATCGGCTGGGATCTGATCCTTGAATATGTGGTCAGCAACGTGGCCGTTGCGGTTGGTTTCGCTGGCTACACGAAAGCGCAACTGGCCGCATTCGGCCTCAACTTGCCCGATCGATGGGCGACTCCTGTCTGGGCCGGAGGCCAATGGACCGGCGCGTATTTCAATCTTCCCGGCTTCCTGATTGTTTTTGTGCTCACCCTTCTTTTGGTTCGCGGAATCAAGGAGTCGGCGGGGACAAACAATGTCATGGTCGCGGTCAAGATCGGCGCGATTCTGACTTTCCTAGTAGTCGGGGGAATGTTAGTAAAGCCCGCCAACTGGTCACCGTTCGCCCCGTCCGGTTTCGCTGGTATCGTCACCGGCGGAGCCATCGTCTTCTTCACTTACATTGGATTCGATTCGGTTTCGACCGCAGCCGAGGAATCGCGCAATCCGCAAAAAGACTTGCCCTTCGGCATCATCATGTCCCTCATCGTCTGTACGTTGCTGTACGTCGGAGTGGCCGTCGTACTGCTCGGCATGATGAAGTACACGACTTTCGTTTCGGGCGAAGCCGCTGACGCTCCAGTAGCGTACGCCATGAAATATCTTGGAGTGCACCCTTTCTTCCGCTCAGTGATCGTGATCGGGGCGCTAACCGGGATGATCTCATCCCTGCTCGTGTTTCAGTATGGGCAGGCGCGAATCTGGTACGCCATGTCGCGCGATGGACTGTTGCCAAAATTGTTCTCGGCCGTGCATCCGAAATATAAAACGCCGCACTGGTCCACATGGATCGCGTGCTTTGCCGTCGGCATTCCTGCCGGACTGGTCGACATCGGTGATGCCGCCGACCTCGCGAACATTGGGACGCTGTTTGCCTTCGTGCTGGTGTCGCTGGGCGTGATCTTTCTTCGCCGCAGGCAACCCGACCGTAAACGCGCCTTCCGCGTGCCTTTCGTGCCGTGGTTTCCCATCATCTCCGTGGTCTTGTGCGGTGGGTTGATGTTCGGCCTCACCCTGATCACCTGGTTGCGCTTCGTGATCTGGCTGGTGCTGGGCCTTCTGATCTACATTTTCTACAGTCGTCATCACAGCGAGTTCGTCAAAGCAAAGTAAGAGTCTCGTGTGGTGACGGAGCTTTGCTCCGTCGTGCGGGGCAAAGCCCCGCCACCACACCACCCAATCCTTTAGAATTGCAGCATGGCTCCTGCGCCATCCCGCTTCATCGTCTCCTTGCCGAAGGCCGAGCTTCACTTGCATCTGGAAGGCTCAATCGAGCCTTCGACTTTGCTCGAGTTGCGGCAACGGCATGGAATGGAGGGAGCGTCTCTCGCCGAAGTCGAAGCTACTCTACAACTACAAAGACTTCGCCGGTTTCCTTTCCGCTTTCAAAGACGTTACTGGACATCTGCGAACTCCCGAAGACTACGAACTGATTACGTACCGATTGATGGAACGCCTGAAAGCGCAGAATATTCTGCACGCTGAAGTCATCGTTTCGGTCGGCGTCTGTCTGTGGCGCAAACAGGATTTTGCCGCGATCTTCGAAGGCCTCGAACGCGGCCGCCAGCGCGGCGAGAAAGACTTCGGCATTTCGCTGTTGTGGATCTTCGATGCCGTTCGGCAATTCGGCGCGGAGAAAGCGCAGAGTGTGCTCGATCTGGCGATCCAATTTCACGATCGCAATGTGATCGCCTTCGGCATCGGCGGCGATGAACGCACTGGACCTGCTGAATGGTTCGCCGCGGTCTACGCTCGCGGGGCGGAGCATGGCCTTCATCTCACCGCTCATGCGGGTGAAAACGCTGGACCAGAATCCATCTGGGGCGCGCTGAATCTCAAAGCCGAACGCATCGGACACGGACTCACCGCCGCACAGGATCCGGAATTGATTGAAGAATTGTCCGAACGGCAAGTGCCGATCGAAATCTGTGTGACCAGCAATCTGCGGACAGGCTGCTGTCGCCGAACTGTCGCAACATCCGGTGCGACGATATTTCGACCAGGGCTTGATGCTGACGCTCAACTCCGACGATCCGGCAATGTTCCGCACTTCGCTGGTCGAGGAGTATGCGCTGGTGCAGCAGGCCTTCGGCTTTACCGACGAGCACCTGCGAGAACTGGCGCGCAATTCATTCGAGGCCTCGTTCTTGCCGGCGGAAAAGAAAATACAGTTCCTCAACCTTTTCGATTCCGCGGCCATTAAAGCTTAACTCTCTGAAAGCTGATGGCTAACACCTGCATTCACTCGCCTATAATGTGCACCTATGAAACTTGAAGACAAGATCGCCGAACTTAAGAAGCGCGATGCGTTGGCGCTCGAAGGCGGAGGCGCGAAACGTCGCGAACGGCAGCACAAAGAAGGCAAGATGTCGGCTCGCGAGCGGGTTGAGTTCCTGCTCGACGAAGGCACTTTCGAAGAGACCGACAAACTGGTCACGCACCGCTGCAACGACTTCGGCATGGCCGAGCAGAAATATTACGGCGATGGATTTATCACCGGCTACGGGCGCGTAGAAGGGCGTCTGGTTTTTGTCTTCGCGCAGGATTTCACCGTGTTCGGCGGCTCGCTCTCCGAAACCAATGCCGCGAAAATCGTCAAGATCATGGACCTGGCAGCCAAGATGGGCGCTCCTGTCATCGGCCTGAACGATTCGGGAGGAGCGCGCATTCAGGAGGGCGTGATGTCTCTGGCTGGCTATGCCGACATCTTTCTGCGCAACACGCTTTACAGCGGAGTCGTGCCGCAGATATCCGCGATCATGGGGCCTTGCGCCGGCGGAGCGGTATATTCCCCGGCGATTACCGACTTTATTTTTATGGTCGACCAGACTTCGTACATGTTTATAACCGGGCCTGACGTGATCAAGCTCGTGACTCACGAAGAAGTCACAAAAGACCAGTTGGGCGGCGCGCACACCCACAACGAGGTTTCCGGTGTGGCTCATTTCATGTGCCATGACGATGCGGAATGTTTGTCGATGGTCCGCGAGTTGTTGAGTTTTATTCCCTCGAATAATCTGGAGGACGCTCCGCGGAAAGCCTGTAGCGATCCCATCGATCGCGTCGACGAGAAGCTGGACACGCTGATTCCCGATCAATCGAATATTCCTTACGACATGAAAGACGTGATTCACAGCGTCGTCGATGATGGATATTTTTTCGAAATTCACGAGCACTACGCGAAAAATATCGTCGTCGGATTTGCGCGGCTTAACGGAAAGCCTGTTGGCATCGTCGCCAACCAACCGGCGATGCTGGCTGGAACCCTCGACATCAATGCCTCGGTGAAGGGCGCGCGCTTTGTGCGCTTCTGCGATTGCTTCAATATTCCCTTGGTCACGTTCGAAGATGTACCTGGATTTTTGCCCGGCACGCAGCAGGAATATGGCGGAATCATCCGCCATGGTGCCAAGCTGCTCTATGCTTTTGCCGAAGCCACTGTGCCCAAGGTGACTGTAATCACGCGCAAAGCTTATGGCGGGGCGTATTGCGTCATGTCGTCGAAACACATTCGCACGGACGTCAACTATGCCTGGCCGAGCGCCGAGATCGCGGTCATGGGACCTGAAGGCGCGGTCGATATCGTTTATAAACGCGAACTCGATGGTGCCGAGAATCGAGAAGCGGCTCGCCAGCAGAAGATCGAAGAATTCCGCGAGCGCTTTGCCAATCCTTATGTTGCCGCCGATCGTGGATTTGTCGATGCCGTAATTCAGCCGCGCGAGACGCGCAAAAAATTAATTCAGGCTCTGGCAATGCTGGAAAATAAGCGGGATAAGAATCCGCCTAAGAAGCATGGGAACATTCCGCTGTAGTTAGCTGGCAGTTACAAGTTATTAGTAAGAAGGCCTCGAACCTATTCTAGCTTTGTACCCCCCCCCCCCCCCCCCCATTTCGC
Organism: uncultured Acidobacteriaceae bacterium; assembly: GCA_963807725.1. Taxonomy (GTDB): domain Bacteria; phylum Acidobacteriota; class Terriglobia; order Terriglobales; family Acidobacteriaceae; genus Acidiflorens. Next base: position 60,497 of record CAWECL010000001.1, on the reverse strand, counting down.
CTAAAGTATTCATTTCATGGGAGTTAGACTCAAAGTCTTCATAACATTGAAGTTACGGGTGGGGGGTTGGGGATGGTCCTTTAGAATCTGTAAGTTGGACTTACTGCACCCCCGTCACGATTTCAAAGAACTTACTTAATAGATCAGCGCGGCCGCACTGGGCTGCCGACTAACTTCTATTATAAGCGTTGCTGTCAACTGCCCTGACGTTCCAACTCCTCAAACACCGCATCTGCCGGACGGCCCGCGCCTTTGCGGGCTTGCGCGAGACCACGACGAATACTGGCCACGGCGTCCAACTGACTGGCTACTTCTTGATAGGCCTTGGCGTCGAGCACGACGGCCTCGGCTTTGCCATTCACGGTGAGCACCAGCGGACGTCCGGTTTTTTTCATGTGCTTCATCAGACCTGAGGAGTTGCGTTTGAAGGTGGTCAGGGAATGAATGTCTTGAGTGACATCGATCATGATGCGAGCATAGCAGTTGATTCGCATCTTATATGATGCTTGAACGGGGAGTGCCAAGCCTTCTTGTTTGGTTTTGCGTGCCGGAATTTCGTCCATTCGGGAGGTTCGATGAAACAAACAGACGAAGAGCTTATGATCGAGGCGATCTCCTTGGCGGAACACTGCGAGCCAATCGCGGATCGAATACCGAGAGTTGGCGCGGTGATAACCGTGGATGGCGTCATAATCGGTAAGGGGCATCGCGGAACTGGAAACTCGGGCGATGAAGACCACGCCGAGAAGGTCGCGTTGAAGGGGGTCGTGGACAGAAAGCAGCTGCCTAGAGCTACCGTCTATACAACGTTGGAGCCGTGTACCCCAGAAGTGCGTTCCCGACCTTTGGATTGCTGCACGGAATTGATACGACAGGCGGAGGTTAGAAGGGTGTTTATCGGAATTCTCGATCCCAATCAGGGCGTTCGCGGAAAAGGTCTTTGGGAACTTCAAAGCCGAGGAATAGAAGTGGAATTGTTTCCCCCCGAACTAGCTAGGAAGATCCGGGTGCTGAACGACAAGTTCATCAGAGAGCAGCAAACATTGGGAATTCGGATAACCAATTTGAAGGCAGGTCAAACGATCAGAACCTTCGATAAAGGAGGAGTGTTTGAACTGGAGGGTATTTGCCTAAATCCGCCTGGAGATGATGTCTTCGCCTTAACCAACATCGGCGGCCAATGGTGGCCTCAACCGTATTCGCTACGCGTGACGGGGAACGGGACATGGTCAGTAAGGGTCCATTTTGGAGGTTACGGGCCGCACACGCTCTGCATTGTTCGGGCAAACGAACTCGGTGTAGGACTAATCAGATATTACCGAAAGGTCACCGCTCAAAATCAGAGGCGCAAGAGTCAAGTAAAAGTGGTCATTCGCGGTGTAGCGCTGGAAGATGAGGAGGCGTTCTTGAGAAGTTTGGGTAGCGACTACCCCGGCATTGAAATGGGAAAACTACCGAAAGGCCTCGAACTGCTAGACCAAGTGGATATCCTGGTCGAGAATCCGCAGAGTGCATCGAAGTAATGGTGTAGGACTTTTCCTCAATCCGTCGGCAAAACCGTGTGAAAACGATGCGTTTATCCCAGCGGTGAACCGCCGCGCTACCCACAATTACTGTGAGAATGCCTTGATACTTCATCGGGAATACGCGACGCGTAGGGGTCCTTCGACTGCGTCGCCGCTTCGCTTCGCGGAGCGGCCACTTCGCTCAGGATGACAGGCTAAACAGTAACGGTGTGAATTCGGGAGGTGAGGAATGACTGAGATGAGCTCTAATCTCTGATGATCGACAGCCGGGGGCGGTTGTCGCTGTACAAATGGAGAGTCCCGAGCTGCCGAAGAAACACGGGAACATTCCGCTTTGAATCGAGCCTAATTTTCTTTCGCTGAGACCAACGCCGCCAGGGTCAGACACACTGTGATTACGGCTGAGAAAACCAGGGGCGTGGTGAAGGCGTATTTCCAGGTCAAAGCCGTGTCTGCTACGAAGCAAATCACCAGCGCCCACGAAATGCTGCGCACGCGTGCCGCCGTCTCTGCCGGAAGTCCGCCCAGGATCCAGGCCAATACCGCAGCGAACACAAGAAACACGGAAAAGAAAAGCCCGAACGCGCTGAAGAAATCCCAATAGGTTCGGTTGAAGCCTTGCGCGTTGAAGTGGACGGAACGCATCACGCCGATCACCGCGTCCGTTCCCAATGCCGGATTACTCTGGCGAAATCCAAGCGTATGTCCGACGGCAAAAAGCACCAGAAGTACAGAAGAAGTTCGATAGAGGATTCGTGCTTTCACGTAGTCGCTCCGAACTGTTGCCGTGGCAGTTTACTACGTTCGGGGGCTCGGTCGGTTCGTGGTTCACGAGCTGGCCACTTAAAGCGGATGTGGGTGGGGGGTATCTCCCTCCCCCTATCTGCTCTCATCGCTCTCATCGACTCCTAGATTTTGGCGTCGAGGTTTCTGGCTGGATCGACATAAAAGCCTCGAACCGCTCGCACTCTTCTTCGAAAGCGGTACGGAAATCATTTCCCGAGACCATGTCTGGTTTCGTGTATCCAGGACCCGCGTATCCGGGAACGACGACCAGCTTTCCCGCTTCCACGGAGATGTTGACCCAGCCGATCACTTCGGCTTTCCAGAGAATTGGCATAGCGTAGTAACCGAGTTTTCGTTTTTCGGTTGGGGTGTAGGCTTCGAAACGGTAGGGCCACTTCCAGAAATGTTCGAAGCGACGACGATCCCACACCAGTGGATCAAATGGGGCCAGAAAGCGAACGGCATCATCGGGCTCTCTGCGGATGATTCGCCCTGCCGGCCACACGTATCGAATGCCTTCCACCTCGGCGGAGTCGAGATCACCGGACCGCATCAGGTTCTTGACCGCGTTTCTTCTTCCTTCGAGATGTGGAGCGGCGCGTCCCAGGTGCCGGAGTGTGGCGCGCAGGCTGGTCTCCGGAAGTGGCGCCAGGAGATTGGCAATGGTCAGCACTAATTGCCGAAGGCGCTCTGCAGGCGAGATGTTTTCGTGTTCGCCTGCTGGGCCGCCAGCTTTGCCGTAAACACGGACTCCATTGTCGCGCCCGACAATACGGATCAGGCCGAGATAGTGGAGCCTCTGCAGGCTGTGAGTGGTGGACTTGGAGTATCCTCCCCAGGCGTTGACTTCGCGGGTGTGACCTAGTTTGGCTTCGAGCTCACGCGGATGCACTTGTTTTTGTTGCGATACGAAGTCGAACACTTTTTGGTCGGCTACGGTCAGCTTTCGTTGTTTTCTGGGATGAAGAAGACGCCATGTCGCTTGCGGCACAAATCCGTAGGCGTAGAGATAATTTTCTTCGAGATCGAGACGTTTGTAGTTGCGATCCAGATCACCGACTCGATAGTTGACGACGCGGTGACGCAATATCAGATCCTGAGCGCGGGCCGGCGAGCGGATAGGATCGGCCTGAACGAATCCCAGTTTCGCCAGGGCGCGACGCAGAGAGGTTGGAGCAAACAGAGATGATGCGATGGCGTGATGGCGCAGGTCGTCCAGCGTTAGCTTCAGCGTCATTGCGCTTTAGTGTTTCAGATTTTTGTGCCGGGAGGATATCAGTTCGCGGGAATGGGCGGGGAAGCCGTGTGTGCAAAAGGTTAGAGGACAAATAGAGAGTCCCGAGGTGATGTTGACCTCATTCGTCTCGGAATGAAATCAAAAGCGGACGCCAGAATTTCTCTAGGCAGAGGCCTTTAGAATGCTCTCATCTGAGAGGCGGCGAGCATATCGCAACACCTTGTCCTCGCTGAAATGAGGTTTGACCTCATGGACGAGCCTTGCAATTTGCTCCAAGCGTTTTTTCGCACCACTGTCTTCGCGATCTACGTAGACAATCGTTCCTACGAGTTCAAGTTCAGCGCTTGAGAACGAGCCGAATTTCTTGATCACCCAATCGATGTCCTTGTTGTAGCGAGAAAGAAATTTCTCTGCTCGGCCCTTCAGCCACCCCGCATTCGAGGAGGGTTTTATCTTGTAGCCATATCCTCCTGAGTAGAGTTCCAGTTCGGTGATGACACCTTCCAAAGATTCTGCTATCGACAAGTCCACGAGTACGTCCGAGTCAAATGGACCGTACGAATAAAGTGTAAAGCGGTAGTTCAGGGGGAGCCTTCGCACGACCTGCAGCAGGTACATATACTTCATAAGTGCGGTACGACCAATGTATCCGTTCTTTGAACGACCAGCCAGAACTGGAATTAGAGCCAGTCGTGCCTCGTTAATGTCTGCCATTTGCTGTTACCTCACTGACCTTGCTCTCTGCGATCTCGAATTTTTCCGGTGAGACGTACAAAAATACTTGGTTGTTTGCCTTAAGTCCGCGAACCGCGTTTGAATATTTCGATAGTGGTCTCACGTCTTCTGGACTATGGTCATCGACCACGGGGATATCCAACGAACCCATTTTGTACCAACTCTTTGCTGCAGACCTTTCAGCTACTAGCAATTTTCCCAACTTCTCTTTCACTTTTCCCAAGAGCTCGAAGTCTTTCTTTGTTGAGACCTCGGGCGTGTCATAAACCCTTCTGTAGTGGTCACGGTTTTTTAGCCGAGCGCCGTTTGGTCCGCCGTGTCCGTTCGCCAAAAGCCCAAGCACTTTCCAATCGTCCCATGCTAAGTAGGATCTGAGATCTTTACCAATCGGACGTGGAAATTGTCCGTGAGGCAGCATCTCTTTCAATGCCTTTTGAAGGTGAATATCATAGGCAACCCGAGTCTTATGAAAATACACCTGCGTGAACATGAAATATCTCGCAAGAACGAGACTTTCAGCGGCGTGCCACCCGCCTTTCGCAATTCCTAATTGCGGTGGATGCCCGTCACGGCTCCGAATAGCCCGGACCGTCGTGATGATACGTTTCAAGTCAAAACTCCCGTACGACACTCCAGCGTGATAGGCGTCCCTGAGCAGGTAATCCATTCTGTCTGCATCCATTTGCCCAGAGATTAAGTCTCGCCAAAAAATGGGCTGCTTTGCCTTGACGCTGCCGTCAACCATAGCTGCGACATCTTCGGCGTGTAGGCCGTAGTTGGCGTTTAGATCATGATCTTCAATTACCGAACGCAGTTCCGACCTAATAATGGCAACCGAGTAATCTTCGTGTTCGTATCGTTTCCCTTGCCCCCGTTTCGGAAATAACTCCTCCGATCCATGAGAAAAAGGCGAATGGCCAACATCGTGTAGAAGAGCCGCAAACCGCACGAGTTGACGATCTCTCCCTAAGCCGTCCCTGTTGTATGCGAGATCCGCTCTGAGGATCTCCGCTGACTTGTCGCAAATAGCGTCATATAGCAACGTTGCGACGTGCATCACACCCAGAGAATGCTCGAACCTGGTGTGCATCGCTCCCGGATACACGTAATCAGTCCAGGCCAACTGCTTTATCCTGCGAAGCCTTTGAAACGCAGGTTGAGAAATGACCGACCACTCCCAGTCGTTGAGGGATATGAACCCGTGAACTGGGCATCGGATCTCGTAAGTGCGGTGCGGATTCAAATTGTCAGAACGTAGTTGAATATAGGCGAACAAAAAGAGAAAATCAAGCTAAAACTCAATCTTTCCAAGGCGAAAACCCAAAGGTAGCACGGTTTCGGCCCCTAGGAATGAGTCCTTAATTTTGCTTATTAACGGATGGGATTCAGGCTGGTCGTCCGTAGAAATAGAGAGTCCCGAGGTGATGTTGATCTCATTCGTCTCGGCCAGTAGCTCGCGTTAGACCCTTGCTGACCTTTTCCTGCAACTCCCTTACGGGTTCATTGCAAGCCGATCTTTGCTTGGGCTCCGGGCTCACCGCCAACCGGAAAAACCAGTTCAACGCCTCGGGACTCTATCCTGCCTTTGTCATTGGTTCCTGTTCTCCTCGACCAGCGCTTAGCTATAGACCCTTGCTTGCCTTCCCAAACTCACCTTTCGGTTGCTTGAGTGACTTCGCTTGAGCCCCGGACGCCGCACCAACCGGAAAAACTTCAGAACGTGTCAAAGAACGATTATGGTTTTAACATTCTTATTTTTTTCGTCAATAAAATTAACGCGCCTGTAACCTCTTATTTGTCAACCGAGTGCAGCCTGTGCACAGGCGGGTGACACGAAAATTGTGCAGCCGGTCGGCGGTGGCTGCGAAATCGCGAGCATTCATGCTGTTTTTTGCGGATTCCTTTGGGAAATTGCAACTAAGCGTTCGGCGTTCGTTGCCAACTGCGGTTGTGCAAATCGGAGGTCCATCCGCATAAATCCTATGTGTCTTTGCGGCCGCGTGTCAGCGCTCGGTCCGGTTCTTGGGCATACACTTACCTTAAATCGGCTTCTTTCTCTACAATCCAACTCTTTTCCCGTGAATTTTAAGTTTGCTGACTTAAGTACGCTTCACCTCAGGAGATGCCGCGATGAGACGTCTGGCAATTGTGTTGTTGCTCGGTTGCATTCCGTGCCTTGCCCAAAAGTCCGCAAAGTATCAGGCTTGCAGCGAGAAGGCCAAGACTCAGTCAGAAATGAACGCATGCGCGAGCGATGACTTGGCGCGCGAGGATGCGCAACTGAATGCCGTCTACCAAAAATTGCTGGCGAAGGCGGCGAGCGATCCGAATGCGGTGGCGAAGATTAAGGCTTCCGAAAGAGCCTGGATCGCCTATCGAGATGCCTATTTGGACGCGATGTATCCTGCGGAAGACAAAACGGCTCAATACGGTACGATCTATGCGCTGGAGTCAGGTTTGGTGCGGATAAAGCTGACCAGGCATCAGGTGTCGGCGTTGAAGGAACTGCTATCGAAGTACGGCGGCGACTGATCGGGACTGGCTGAGGAAATATGACAACTGACATTTTTAGTCGCGCTGAACAGGCGGCAGCGTTTGTGCTTGCGCGGACGGCGTTGCGCCCGCAAATCGGGCTTGTGCTTGGCTCGGGGCTTGGGTCGTTTGCGGATGATCTCTCCGATGCGGTGCGAATTCCGTACGCCGATATTCCCGGCTTTCCGCAGTCGACGGCTGTCGGACATGCGGGACAACTGGTGATTGGGAAATCTGGCGACGTTCCCGTAGCAGTGATGCAGGGGCGCGTGCATTTGTATGAAGGATATTCGGCGGCTGAAGTTGCATTTCCTACGCGGGTGCTAGGGCGAGCGGGGGTGAAGGCGTTGATCCTCACGAACGCTGCCGGCGGAATCAACACCGAATATGGGCAGGGAGCGCTGGTGATTCTGCGGGATCACATTAATTTGCAGGGGCAGAATCCGTTGACGGGAGCGAATGATGAACGCTTTGGCCCGCGTTTTCCGGACATGAGTTACACATATGCCAAGCGCTATCGCGAGATCGCATTGGAGGAAGCGAAGAAGCTGGCGATTGTTCCGCGGGAAGGAGTTTATGCAGCCTTGGCGGGTCCGAGTTATGAGACTCCGGCGGAAATTCGATATTTGCGGACGATTGGGGCTGATCTGGTAGGGATGTCTACGGTGCCGGAGGCCATTGCGGCTCGGCATATGGGGATGAGTGTGCTGGCGATTTCTTGTGTCACCAACATGGCTGCGGGGATTCTGGATAAGGCATTGGTGCATGAAGAAGTGCTGGAGGTTGGACGGTGCGTGATGGGACAGTTCGTCGCGCTGATTCGGGCGGTGCTGCCGCGGATTGCGGGAGAACTTACGAAGGCGGGCTGACGCGGCAAGCCGCGTCTCGCCCTGTTTCTCCGTGCTTCTGGAGTGTGCTTCTGGAGTGACATTAGTGGTTCTTGCGCGGGATGAATATCGGCTGCGGCGGATCGATGTTGTATGCCGCGGCGAAATTGGCCTGGTTCAGGGCAAAGCTGGCTCGTCCTCTGGAATCGATGTAGAGCAGTGGCTGTTTGAGCGGCACGTCGCTGAAAGTTTTGACGAAGGGCATTTCGACTTCTTTTCCTGCGATCGTAACTTTCACTTGGTCGCCGTGCTGGTAGCCGAGCTTCATAAAATCTTCGGCGCTGATGTTGGTGACGATGTTTCCGTAGGGACCGTCGAGGGCGATCGCTTCGCCCGCCAGACCTTTGTCGTTGACGACAGCGGGCTTCAGGTCGAGACGCACTAACTGCTTGACGACAGGGCCGACCTGAGTCCAATCGTCTCCGCGGGCGACGTGTGCGCCCACGGGAGAAAAAATGTCGCGGCCGTGGAAAGTCGAAGAAACTTTGGCGCCGATCATCCAATCGGGATTGGTGATTTCGCGGATGGCTTCGATTCCGTCGCGATCCTCGACCAGGGTCATCAAGCCGTTGTCGGGCAGCACGAAGAATTGTCCGCGCTTCGATTTGACGACGACGGCTTTGCGCGAACTGCCTACGCCGGGATCGATGACGACCACGAAGACGGTTCCGGCAGGGAAGTAGGGCGTGGTTCCGTAGAGGAAGCGTGCTCCGTCGTGGATAGAAAAAGCATTCACCTGGTGGGTGAGATCGACAATGCGGAGATTGGGCGCGACGCCGTACATCACGCCTTTGCAGAGGGCGACAGAATCGTCGATGATTCCGAAATCGGTCATGAAGACGACGGTGGGCGGAGGTTGCAGTGACGGCGATGGCGACTGCGCCAGAAGCGGGGACGCGAATAAGAAAAGCGCGAAACACGCGAGTAAAATTCGTGCGGATCTACTTGCAGTGATGAGTTTCATGCACATAGTGTCGAGTCTCTCCCAAGATTTGCGGGTCACGGGTTTAGAAAAGCTACCATTCTAACGCGGAAGCCAAAAAACGCTGGGAGCATCTATAATCTGGTCGTTCGTTAATCTGATCTGCATTCACCAACACTAAAATCAGTCGAGGAGAGATTCGCGATGTCGAACGCTATTCCTGAAAAATACATGGATCTATTCCATAAACGCGCTTTCGCCAGCCTTGGAACCCTGATGCCCGATGGACGACCGCAGGTTACTCCGGTGTGGTGCGATTACGACGGGGAGCATGTGATCTTCAATTCGGCGCGCGGGCGTCAGAAAGATCGCAATGTCAGGCGCGATCCGCGGGTGGCGCTGGCGATCATCGATCCCGACAATCCATATCGCTATATGGAGATCCGCGGGACGGTCGTTGAGATCACGGAAGAGGGCGCTTCGGCGAGCATCGACAAGTTGGCGAAAAAATATATGGACGTGGACAAGTATCCGTATGGGAAGCCGGGAGAAGTCCGCGTGATTTACAAGATACGGGTTGAGCATACGACGGTGATGGGCTAAACACGCTCTCACTCTAGCCACGCTTTGGCGCGCTGATTTCTTGTTCGTTGCTGTGAGGATCGGTCTGGTCCCAGCAGGGTGCGGGGCGGAGACAGATTTCTGGGTAACGGTCCCGGGGTTCGGGACAAAAAAACTGCAACAACCAATACAACTGCAACCTCAACGGCAGCGGGCGAGGCGCCCGCTCCACACTTCTTCCATAATCTACTTCTTCGATAACCTTTCCTCCCCAAACGAGTCAAACGTGCTGTGGAACTTTGTAAGGGAACTCTGGAAGGCACCTTTCCGTATCAGAGTGTGAAGGTAGTGGTCCGATCCGTTTTTTGGGGGGATTTATGGAAGTTGCTAAGAATGGCCGCGATGGTTTTCACGCGCACGTGATTGATGCGCCAGCCAGTAACATTTCAGCGCAGCAGGTGGTGAAGGCGGCGCACGACGAACTCCTCCAATTAATGCGGCAGCGCGCGGAAGTCATGAAGCGCATTGGCACGGTCAAGCAGACGATTGCGGGATTGGCGAATCTGTTTGGCGACCAGGTATTGGGTGATGACCTGCTGGAACTGATCGACCGCAAGCCCAACGGCCGTCAGCCTGGATTTACGAAAGCCTGCCGGCGCGTGCTGATGGAAGTGCGCCGTCCGCTGGGAGCGCGTGATGTTTGTGTGGAACTGGAGCGGTACGCTCCGGCGATTCTGGCGCGGCACAAGGATCCGTTGGCATCGGTGACGACGGTTTTGAATCGCCTGGTGGATTATGGCGAAGCGCGCAGCCTTTGCAATGATCGCGGACGGCGGGTTTGGGAGTGGATCAGCGATTCAGAGCCGGTGGAAGCGATGGCGGCGCGGCGGACGGCGTAGCTGACCGGGAGCTGACCTCACGCGCTCAAGCGCGGACTTACTTTCGAGGAGTTAGGGCGCGACTGAACGTCGTGCCCTTTGCCAACATAGCTGGCGCATTTCTACGCCGGCAGTAATTTTCCTTTTTCCAGATGGCGGGTTACGTGCGCGTACTGGGCTGCGTGCGGATCGTGCGTTACCATCACGATCGTCTTGTGAAAGCTTTCATTCAGCCGCTTTAAAATCTCCAGAATTTCGGTTGCTGAGCTACTGTCCAGATCTCCCGTGGGTTCGTCGGCGAGAATCAAGGTCGGATCGCTTACGATGGCGCGAGCAATAGCTACACGCTGTTCCTGTCCGCCAGAGAGCTGCTTGGGCAGATGATGGACGCGGTCTTCGAGTCCAACCAGCTTTAGTGCGGTCAGGACGTGATCACGGCGCTGCTGCGTGGTCATCTTGGTTAGCAGTAAAGGCAGCTCGACGTTCTCAAACGCGGTGAGCACCGGGATCAGATTGAAGGTCTGGAAGACGTAGCCCACATGAGTGTTGCGCCAGTTGGCGGATTGTCCATCGTTCAAGCGAAAAATATTTTCGCCCATCACCAGCAGTTCGCCAGAGGTGGGGCGGTCAATGGCCGCGATCATGTTCAGCAGAGTTGTCTTGCCGGACCCGGAAGGTCCCATCAGGGCGAGAAATTCTCCGCCCGCGATGTCGATGGAGACGTTGTCGAGCGCGGTGACCTGAAATGCGTCGCGCTTGAAAATTTTGCTGACCTGGCGAGCTTGTACGACTTTGCTGGCTACGGCCGGTTGAGTTGGCGCCTGCGCTAATGTGCTCATAATTACGATTGCCCCTTGATGCGAATCTTTTGCCCGTCCTGCAAATCCGCGGGCCCGGCTGTGATTACGTTTTCGCCGCCGATGAGCGAGTCAACCAGATAGCCTCCGGAACGCTGCCCTTGAACGTGAACGGTGCGGCGGAGTGCCTTGCCATTGAAATCGATGAGCACAAACTTCGTGCCATCTTTAGCGCGCAAGGCTGCGGTGGGAACAAAAACGTAGGTCTGTTTTGTGCCGGCGGTTTTGTCATCGCTGGCTTTTGCCTTGAATTGCACGGTGGCATTCATCTCCGGCCGCAGATAGGAATCGGGCTGGAGGATCTGTACTTTAACCTGCACGGTGGCTTTTTGGCGGTTCGCTTCCGGCGACATTTCTGCGATCTCGCCCTTGTAGGAGCGGTCTTTGAAAGCGTCGAGGGTAACGATGCCTTCCTGCCGGGGAGATAGTTTTGCGAAGTCATCCTGCGCGATATCGAGCTCGACTTGAATGTCGTTCAAGTCGGCCAAGGCGACCACCGATCCACGGGGACCGCCTTCGGCTCCGCTGGCGAACTGAGCAGTGACGAGTTCGCCTTTTTCGGCAGTGCGTTCGAGGATGGTGCCGGAGACCGGGGCGCGAATGACGGTGGCATCGAGTTGCGACTTGGCGTAGGCCATCTGGCCTTCGGCCTGTTGCAAGTCTCCGCGGGCGCGTTGAATTTCTTCGGCGCGGGGACCGAGCTGCATCAGCTTCGACGACTGCTCAAGCGAATTCATTCTTTGCTGCGAAGCGTCGGACTTAGCGGCAGCATCGTCAAGACTTTGTTTCGAAGCAACTCCTTGAGCGTACAGATCGCGTTGACGGTCAAGATTTATTTTGTCGTTGATGGCGGTGGCTTTCGCCTCCGATAGGTTGTGATCCGCCAGCTTGATTTCTTCCGGACGCGAACCATTTTGCGCTTCGAGCAGCCGCGCCTTAGCGCTCTCTACGCCGCCGCGTGCCTGCTCGTACTGCGCCCGAAATTCTTCGTCTTCCAGACGGACGAGAACTTGTCCTTCTTTTACTTTGTCGCCTTTTTCCACGCCTATCCAGGCGACACGGCCCGTCACTTTCGAATTCACGCTGATCTTGTGATGGGCGACGATGTATCCGCTGGCCGAGAGCACGGTGCTGCCGGCGACGTCACTGCCTTCGGCGGTGGCTCGGGTGACTTCTACTTCGGGTGTTTCCGATCCGAGAAAACGATATGCCAGGGCACCGATTCCGAGCAGAACGACAAGAGCGATTCCGCCCAGGATGAAGCGTCGCGACCAGGCGGGTGGCTCTCCGCCGCCATCGCGCAGGGAGCGGTCGATGCGGAGGCTTCGCAGATCTTCGTGCTTGGTGTCGATAGGGCCGAGGTCGGTGGGCATTGATCTAGTTACGTTTTCGACTGCTATGAGTTCCCTGTTAATTGTACGAAAAATACTGGACGCGCAACTCCTAAAGGGGCGTTCATTTTTGCGATTTGCGGCATCGCTAAAGCGATACCCTACACGAAACAATCACTCTTATGCTCTTAAGGACGTCAGAATATCCTGGCGAGCCGCGTGCCATGCTGGCGCGAAGCCTCCGATCAATCCCATGATCAGCGCGAAACCTACGGCTGCCAGGGCTACCGCCCAGGTCAGATGCAGACTGAAAACAGTTTCGCTGAAAGTCAGCGAGTTGCCGATGCCAGTGCTCATGCCGTTGAAGGGCAATATGAGGATGATCCCAACAATTGCGCCCAGTAATGAAAGCAGCAGGGCTTCGATTACGAATGATGTGAGAATGCTGGGACGGGAGAATCCGATAATTCTTAGAGTCGCGATCTCGCGCGAACGATAAGCTACGGCGGCGTACATGGTGTTCATGGCGGCGAAACTGGATCCGATGGCCATGATGATGGCGACGAAGGTGCCGATAAATTTGATGGCACCTCCGGAACTAGTCTGCTTGGCGTAATAATCGGTTTCGAGCGTGCCTTCAAGTTTCAGGCGTTGATCATCGCTGACGCGGTGCATGAGTGCGTCGGCGGCGACCGGATCGGTGGCGCGCAGATAGGCGGACGCGTAGCCTCCCTGGCGATCGAAGTCGGCAGCGATCTGGTTAACGTCGCCCCAGATTTCGGAGTCATAGGCGGTGCCGCCAGAATCGAAAACGCCGACCACTTTCCACTGTCCTTTGGCGAAGTCGAGCGTGTCGCCTACGTTTGCTCCAGAGAAACGATTGTGAATTGAGTTGCCGACGACAACTTCGCGCTGTCCGGGAGTGAACCAGCGGCCCTCGGTGAGTTTCGCAGTGGGACGGAGGGTCAAGCCTGCGGGCATCAGTCCCCGAACAGATACGTTGACTTCGCCCGTGCCATCTTTTCGGGGAAGGACTACGACCACTACCCACTCGCCAGAGGCCAACGGCTCTCCTTTAGCGTCCGTGGCGATTCCGGGCAACGTTTTTAGCGTGGGGAAAAGATTCGCGTCGAAGCCGCCCGAGAGTTCCGCGGTAGAGCCTTTGCGCATCACCAACACGTTGACCGGATCACCGCTGGCCATGAAAGCTTTTTTCAGGCCGGCCAGAAGCGCCATCAGGAATACGGCCGTCGTAACGGTGAGCGCGATGCCGAGCGCGGTCATGATGGTGAGACCCTTGCGGAGCTTGAGATTGCGAATGTTATAGCTGATTGGAATCGCCATAGTTTTCTTGTCTTCGATATTGTTTCGGTTTCTAGCCTATGTAGCGCAGGCCTTCTACGATATCTAATTTTGCCGAGTGGTACGCGGGAACGATTGCGCTCAGGAATCCCACCAGGCCGGCGACTACGATTGCGAGCGCCAAGGTTGCTGGCGTTACTGCCATTCCGGATAGAAACAGAGTCATTCCGGGAGCATGAGACACGAGGGAGACCAGAATCAGTGCTAACAGACAGCCAAGCACACCGCCGGTTAGCGCTACCAGCACGGACTCTCCTATATATAGGCGCAAGATCGATTGCCGGGTAAATCCCAGGGTTTTCAATACGGCTACTTCGCGAGTGCGCTCGCGGATCGACATTGCCATCGTGGTCGCAGAAACCAGCAGCGTGGCAAATACCACGGCAAAACAAATGCTGAGGATGAAAGCCTTCACATTGCCGATGCTGTTGATGAAGCTTAGCTGGAACGCTTTTTCACTTTCAGTTTTTGTCGGTTCGGGAGAATTGCGGAACATATCATCGACCGCTGCGGCGACTCTGGGAACGCTGGCTGGCGAATCAGTAAGGATGTTAAACGTTCCGGCGTGTCCCTTGGCAAATGGGACAGCCTCTTCCACGTATTTCTGATTGAAATAGAGCGAGTTGGTGGGCTGCGGGGCGGTGTAGATGCCGCGAATGGTCAGTTCGAGATCGACAGGGTAGATCGTTCCCTGGAGGGTGATGCGATCGCCGATCTTCCAGCCATATTTCTTGGCGAGTTGATCGTCGACGATGGCGCCGGCTTGATCGCGCTGCCAGGCCTGGAGTTGGTCGGCAGGCAGCTTGAAATCGGTGAAGATCTTCAGCATCTCTTCAGGGTCGGTGCCGAACTGGGCGAAGAAATTCTCTGGCTTCTGATCTTTATAAATGCCGCCAAACCAGTTATTGGGCGCGACGGCTACGACTCCGGGGATGGTGCGAATTTTCTCGCGGTAAAAGATGGGCATGGCTTGCGTGAGCGAAACGCGATGACGCGTGATCAAGCGCTGTGCCGACTCCGCGCTGCCTTTGTCGATGTAGAACGTGTGCCAGACGGTCATCATGAGAGTGAGGAGCAGCAGCGAGAACGTGATGCTCAAGACGGTCAAGATGCTGCGCCGCTTGTTGCGAAACGCGCTTTTTCTCACGAAAGTAGTTAATGTCATACGACTCCGGAAGGCCCACAACTTCGGTTAAGAGAAACGCTCGTCGAACCGGCCCGTTGCACTACCCGATTGGTGCACGATTGCTGTTGATTGGAGGATAAAGCAGCGATCGTGATATGGACAACCGAACTCCCAACTATTTTCGCCGGTTTTCGACCGATTTCACGACGGACTTTTGTTATGTGTTTGTGTCCAGGCGAAATATGAGAGCGGTGTTTACGATTAGCCTCATGTGTTCGTTGCCAGGCCATCAGGCGTCAGAGGCGCTGGAGCGAAAGGTGAGCAAATAAAGCCCGCAGCGCCTGTTTTTCAGTACTTTCGTAACTCTCAGTTGGGCAGTTGATAGCGCTATTCTAGAGGCGATTCTCCCCCAGTTCCTGAGCCAATTTTAATTCAGGCAGTAGTGCGGATTGTCACCCGCGAGGCGATTGTAATGGCGACGATGTTTGGCCGTTTCGAAATTCAGAGTGAGCTTTCCAAGTCGGAGACCGCCATGATTTACAAGGCGCTCGACACGGAAAACAACCAGGTTGTGGCGCTCAAGACGCAGAGTCTGGAGCCATTGGGCGACGCCTCCGACGCTTTTGTGGAGACGCTGATATCCGAAGGCGAGAGCGTGCGCGAACTTGTGGGCCAGAACATTGTGCTGCTCTACGGAGCGGGCGAAATTGACGGCCAGTTCTGCGCCGCCATGGAATATATCCAGGGCAACAGCATCGCGACCATGCTGGCGCGCAAAGAAGGATTTTCCATTTGGGATTTGCTCGACATTACGCGGCAGGTTTGCGCCGGGCTGGAACTGGCGACGGCGAAGGGCGTGACCCATCATTCGCTGGAACCGGCCAAGATCATGGTGCAGTGGGATGGGATGGTCAAGATTTTGGGCTATGGCATCTCCCATATGAGCCTGATCGACGCGGGAGGGGAGAACGGATTGGGCCGCCTTCTGCCTTATTGCTCTCCGGAACAAGTTCGGGGAGAAGCGATTGATGTGCGCTCGAACGTGTTTACGGTGGGCGCGATTCTTTATGAGATGGTGGTCGGGCGGCAGGCGTTCGATGCGGCCGATCCAGGTACACTGGCTAGCCGGATTGAGAATGACACACCGGCGGCTCCGTCCTCGGTGAATGCAAAGATTCAACCGGCAGTGAGCGCACTGATCATGAAAGCGCTGCAGAAAGATCCGGCAGAGCGTTATCAGAGTGCGCGGGAGCTGGTGGAAGATCTCGAGAAGTGCAAGGAAAGCAAGAAAGCCGCGCCGGAAGCAAGAAAGTCGGGCCCAGCGCCGAAGGTGGCAGTGGATCCCGCGGCTCGGGCTGCGGCGGCCAGCAAGTTTGTTTCGACCGCGACGGAAGCTCCGGCTCGGGCGGCTGCGGCACCGCGTACTGCTGCTCCGGCTGGTCCTTCTACTCCAACTTCGGCCGCTTCAGCGGCTCCGCGAGTGGCTGCCGAAAATCAGAAGTCAGGGTTCGCACAGACGACTGCGCCAGCCATTGAAAACAGAGCCACGGCTGCCGCTGCAGGCGCAACGAGCGGTGGGAACGCCGCACGGACTTCCGGCAGCACGGCCTGGAAATCTGACCCCGGGTTGGGTGAGTCTTTGATTAACAAATCTGGAAGCGGCAAATCTGGCGCGTCACTGATTAGCGATTTTGAAGTCAGCTCGTCCGAGTCTCAGCCGGGAGCAGTTCTATCGTCCGCCGTGGTCGAGCCTGAAACCGAGCCCCTTGCAGAGCAGGAATCGCCTCGCGTGGCCGGTGATCCGATGATGTCGGCGCCTGCGGAGTCGTCGGCACCGGCAACCAGTTTTTCGGATATGACTGAGCTGCCTCCGCTGAAAGAGCCGGTTTTTGCGCCATCCGTTCCGGAGCCGGTCGAAGAACAGCGTCCTGTGGTGCAGATCTATCCTAAGAAACAGGCTGACGAGAAGCCGAGAATCCAGCCTCGTGAAGTTGCGGAGAAGGCGATCGGCGAAATCGCCACGATTCCGCCACGGCTGATGCTGTTTTCGATCCTGGGCGCGCTTGCGTTGATTGTTGTGATCGCGGCAGTCGTTTACTTCCACGTGCGTTCGGAGGATGACGGTTCAACCGCCGCTCCACGGCCAACCAAGGCAGCAACTGAGAGTGCACCGGTTGCGGAGGCGCCAGCTGCGCCGCAATCCGGGGCAGCCGCTCTGGTCGCGCCTATCGTTGACCCTCAACCGAATCTCAAAGTACGACAGGTTGAAAAGCGTTCCAACCGCCGTGCCCCTGTTCCGGCTCCAGCACCGGTGGTAGTCCCAGGGATGGCGCTGATCGATTCCACGCCACAGGGCGCTCAGTTCCAGGTCGACGGGAAGAGCGATCCGTCATGGGTTACTCCGTTTACGGTGGCGAACCTGAGTCCGGGCAAGCACGTGGTAGCGGTGAGCAAGTCGGGATACCAATCCGACATCCGCTCGGTAGACGTAGCCGCCGGAAATAAAGCGTCTCTGGTGGTTCATCTGGCGGCGATGAATGCGCTGATGGTGGTGAGCAGCACGCCGGCAGGCGCCGACATTTTGATTGACGGCAAACCGACGGCGCGCGTGACGCCGGCACAGTTTGCGGTCGAAAAGGGAAGCCACACCGTTCTTCTGAGGAAGCAGGGATACCTCGACGAAACCGTGACGGCCGATCTCGGTCCCGCTCAGAATTTCCAGTACTCGCCCGCACTTCGGGCTCTGGGCAATGCTGACGACATAAAAACCGTGGGTAAGCTCAACAAGCTGTTTGGACGCGGCGGCGGAGACAACACCGCTGGCATGGGTTCGGTGAGCCTGCACACGCAGCCGAAAGGTGCGCAGATCGCTATCAACCAGCATATGCTCGATAAGATGTCGCCAGTCGACGTCATGCTGGGACCGGGAAATTACATCGTGGACATAACGATGACCGGTTTCAAGCCGGTCCACAAAGTGATCAGCGTCGATAAGGGCGGCAAGGTCGCGATCGACGAAATTCTGGAGCGGCAGTAGGGCGGCCTAAGCTTGGCGGGTCAACAGATCCTCGAAAACTCCTCACCCCACCTCCCTTGCCCCTGTTTTAATTATCACTTGGCGATGTGATGCGCGTCACAGACAGCCATGCGGTTTGCGTGCAGAGTGGGCTGAAGCGAGAGGAGTACCCTAAATGCCGCCACCGCCCACGCCAGGTAAGTTCAGTGCCGATTTGTTGCAGGCCCTCCAGGGAATCAAATCGGTAAGATCGTTCTCGAAGGGAAAAGAGTTGTTTAGCGAAGGCTCGTCGGTCACGGGCGTTTACCTGGTTGAAAGCGGGGAGGTTCGCGCTCTGCTGCGAACCGGCCAGCATGAACAACAACTTCTGGAAATCTTCGGCCCCGGAGCGGTGCTGGGTCTGAGCGGGACGATGAGCGGCGAGCCCTATCGGATGACCGCCGAAGCGGGAGAAGCGACAACAGCAGCGTTCGTTCCGCGCGAAAAATTCAAAGAATTTCTTCTCGAACACAACGATTACTCGATGGAAGTTGTGCGGCTGTTAGGCGACGAGTTGCACGGCCTGTACCACAAATTCCGTAACATCAGCGCGCATCCGGGGCGGCCGCGACACCGTTCGCTGGATGAGCAGCTGAATTAGGTATCAGCCATCAGCCATCAGGAAAAGCATAGAGGGCTGGCTTCATCGCATCGGAATAGAACAGAAAACGACGCTCGCTTCACGCGCCTGCATTTGCCGAAACCTAACGGCTGATAGCTGAACGATGATGGCTGACGGCTAGTTTGCTTTGAAGTTGATTGTGATTTCGGTCTGGATTTCTACCGGCTCGCCATCGAGGTAGTAAGGCTTGTATCTCCACTGGCGGACGGCGTCGAGGGCGGCGCGCGCAAGGATGGGATCTCCCTTGAGGACTTTCGGATTGACGACGCTGCCTTCTTTGTTGATGGTGGCCTCGATCTGAACCGCGCCCCCAGCGTGCACAGCGAGCGCAGCCATTGGATACTTGGGCTGTACCCGCTTGATCAAGAGTCCCTGCGACACTCCCTGCGAAACTTTCAGCGTTTCAAACGCGGCCTTCGGAATGGTCGGCGAGGCGGACGACATCAGTCCATTCAGATTGCTCTCGCTTGCGGACGCTCCGCCAACGGGAGCCGGTAGTGCCGGCGCGGCGTCGTCGGCGGGTGGCTGGGCTTTGGGTGCGGCGGAGACCGACTTCGCGACGGAGGTTGACTTTACCACCATCGGCGCTGCTTCGGTCCTGGTGGTTCCGGCATCGGCGGGGTTCGAAGCGCCGGCTGCGATGCGACTCGCGGAAGCGCTGCTCGTCCCTCCACTCGTGCCGCCGGCAAACTTGTCGATGGTGATGGCCGCCGATGTTGACTGCGTTTTCGACGATGGAGCCTGGCTCGAAGAACTAGCGCGACCGGTGCCGTTCGTCGAAGGCGATTCCGCCGGAGCCGACATCGGTAAGACGGCTGGTGTGGACTGTCCCGAATTTTGTGGCGCCGTTACGGGCTGGGCGGAAGGTGTTGGTGCAGACGACTTGCCGAACTTTCCGAATGCGAAGTAGCCCAGCAACGCGAGAACGAGGATGGCGGCCACCGCGATCAGAATCTTCTTCCGGCCGCCCGACCCTTCGGAATCTTCTTCGTCCAGTGCGCCAAATGAGGGCGCATCGGCGACGGAGCCGAACGTTGGTGCGGCGGGCGCGACGTACGCGGCGGGCGTGGCGTCATGTGTCGAACTGGCGGGTGATGCAGGAACAGCCGATGCTGCGACCGGCGAAGCTACGACGGGCGATGCGCTCACGGAGGGTGAACTGGCTGCCGCCGGTGCAACCGTATCGTATGCCGGCGCAGCCGCTGGCGGTTCCTTCGCTGGAGCCGCCGCAGCGGCTGATGCGGTTGGCGCAGGGAACGTCGAACTCGGAGTTTGGACTGGCGCTAACGCACTGGCGAATCCTGCCGATTGCGGCTTGACTGCGTCATACCTGACGATGTCGTTTCTATCTCTGTCGTTTGCGATGGGTGCGGAACGAAGGGACGGAGCTGACACGGACGGTTCGGCTGCGGTTGTAATCGGTGGCGGCGACACTGGTGCTGCAGGCTGCTCTTCCGTCTTTGCCGAGGCTGCCATCGTCGGGAGTACTGCTGGAGGCGCAGCGGGCATCGCCGGCAGTTGGGTTTCAAATGGAAGTGGCACAGGATGACTGGTTGCCGGAGCGGGAGCGGTCGCTGCAGCGGGTGGATGCGGTGAGGTGCTAGTCGATGATTGGGCAGATCCTGATGCAGCCGATCCCGAAGGAGCCGACCCAGCGGCGGCGGCTGCCGGAGTTGACACACTGGCGGAAGTAGCGCCGGCGGCATCCGCATTCTTACGCAAGAGTCCTCGGGCAACGCGAAGCGTTCCCTTGGCCTGTTCCACATTGATTGGCTTGGTCAGCACAAGATTGGCGCCGATGCGGTAGGCCTTGGCCACGCCCGCCTGTCCTTCGACTAGAGCGATCGCCAGAGAAGTTTGATTGAAGCTGGAGTTCCGGGCGCTCTTAAAAAGCAGGGAAGCGTTCTGCTCATTCTCGCAATCCACGACGATAGCGTCGTAACGCCGCGCCATCAATTTCTTGACGGCTGCAAAAGGTTCGAGAACCAGCTCGATGGCGAAGTCGAGTTCGCCGAAGACCTGACTGACGACGCGGGCCAGTTTTTCATCGGGACAGAAGAGTAGAGCTTGGTAACCCATAATGAGGCCATCCTAGGTAATACGGTGGGTACCAGCAAGTTACGGGGGTAATTGAGAGACGATGGCCGATAGTCGTTAATCGCCCATCGTTCGGGAATTTGGGAATCGAGCGATCCATCGCTTGCCAATGACCAGAGACTAGAGACTAACGACTAACGATGTGTTTGTCTCACGGACGCTGAAAGTCAATGATCACTACCGTCTGAAACGACTGAGTCCTGCCATCGCGTTCGTAGGGGCGATAGCGCCACTGCTTCACAGCGTTGATAGCGGCCGTCGCCAGCGCGGGATTGCCCTCTACTAATCGAACGCCCGCAACCTTGCCGTTCTCATCGACTACTTCTTTGAGAACGACCGTCCCTTGCGCATCTTCTAAATGCGCGCCCGCTGGATATTTCGGCGGCGTGCTGCGAGCCAGACGCTTCTCAGCTCCCTTGGAGGAGAGAATGATGGCGGTGCTCTCGCCGGGCAGCGGGGTTTCGGATAGTGCGGTCGCGAGGTCTTTCTTGCCGTCGTTCTTTACGTCGGTGGGCTTGCTGGTTTCCGGTTTCGCGGCAACCGGCGCATTCACAGGCGCGGTCTTCGCGGCCGTCGTTGAGACTGCGACACCCGGAGTCGCGATGGGCTGCGTTGGCAAAGTGGACGCTGACGTATTGGTGACTGGACCTGCGACTGCGTTCGCCGTCGAATCCGATGGCGTGGTTGGCGCTGCACTCAGGTCCGTCGATGCCGGGGGAGCAGGAGTCGAGGCGGCAGGCGCTGGTTGCGCTAAAACAGGTTTTACTGGAGCTGGCGCGGGAGCGGAGGCTCGTGGCAACCCGGCCAGTTCGAGAACGTGATCCAGTTGCGAAAGCGCGATCGCCTGGAATCCCGGCTGATAAGTCCACGCCGCATAAAAGCCGGCGGTGGTGAGGAAGAGAACGAACAACGCAACCATAGGACCGCGATTCCGCTTCTGCTGGTAGGACGAAAACATCGGCGAATCGGGCTTGGCTGCGGGCGCATTCGTTGTTGCTGTACTTGTTGCTGAGCTTGTCGCTGAACTTGTCGCTGAACTGTGCTTCGACAATTCCGACGCCGACGGGACTGCCTTCTGTGACGTCAACTTGTGCGATTCGGCTTCTTTCAATTCCGTCTGTTCAGATTCTTCCAGTTCGGTTCTCTCCAGTTCGGCAAGTACGGGATCGTCCGAAAGCGGGAGCTTGGGTTTCGCAGTTACGGCACCGGCGGGTGCGGATTCCAATACGTGGGAGTCCGAAAGTATGGCGGACGGGCGCTTCGCAGTTGAGCTGACCGTGGTTGAGCTGGCCGCGAGATCCCCGATCTCAGCAACGGACGCGCGCGTCCTTGGTACAGTGGCTGGCGGCTCGGCGGTTGTGGCGGAGAGGGTCGAATTGGCGGCAGGTGAAGCGGCAGCGGCGAAGCTGGGAGCGGGCTCGTCAAAGCTGGTGAGCAGGGAAGAAGCACTGGCGGCTGCAGCGTGGGCGCGTACTTCTGGCGCCGCCGCACCACTTGCACTCGACGGTTGTGCCAAAACACTCTCGTGTGCAGGCACATCTTTTCGCACCCGGCCGACGGCTGAGCGGATCGTATTTCTAGCCTGGTCTTTTGCGACCGGCTTGGTCAGAATCAGTTCGGCGCCCAGGCGAAAGGCGGTGGGCAAGCCAGCGCGGCCATCGACAATGGCAATGGGAACCGGGTTGTTGCCGTTTTTTCCACGACGGCAAACGTCGAAGATCAGTTTGGCGGCTGGCAGATTTTCACAATCGACCAAAACCAGGTCGAAGCTCTGCGAATTAATTTTTTGAGCGGCAGAAACGCCGTCCAGGGGACGCTCGCAAGTGACTGACAGTTCTTCGAGAACCGCAGTAATTGCGCTGACCGCCTGGTCATCCGGCGACAAGAGCAGAGCATGAGGCATAGCTCTCTCATGCTAGGGAACGCCCGGCGAACGCCGCAAGTTACCGGGGTAAGCGGGTCGGCTCCCGATAGTTTCGGCACGGTGACGACACAAACCGAATTAGGGCGTCGACTTACGTGCTACTGCCGAATCCGGCTCAGGATAGATGATGGTGCCGCGGAAGGCGGATTTGTCTTCGGGCGCGAAATCAGGGAAAGGCAGCTTGTTTTGGTCCCGCCATTCCTGGATCTGATGTTCGGCGGTCGCGGCTTTTTCCTTGTTGAGTCCGGGATCGCGCGAAAGGTAGAGGTTTTGCGTCGGGGAGGCGAAGTCGCTGCCCGATTGCTCGACGATATCCATAATGCGCAGCAGCAGATCTTCGCGGATGCCGGTAAATTCCGCGAAATCGCGGGTGAGCACGTAGCTGAAGATCTCCATGTTCAAAGCGCTGTTATCGAAACCAGCGAAGCGAATCCTCGCAGTATCGGTTTCTACCCTGGGATGCTCATATAACATGCGCCGGATTTCGGCCAGCACGTAGCGCAACTGGTCTGCCGAGCTTTCGGAACGAAGTCCGATGGTGGGATTGAACAGAATCTTGTCGCGGCGCGTCAGATTTTCGATATTCATGGTCGCGAGCGCGCCGTTGGGAATGGAAAGCTCGGTACGTTCATTGGTGCGAATGCGCGTGGAGCGCAGGCTGATGTCTTCGACGACTCCGACACGGTCACCGAAGCGGCAACTGTCGCCGACGCGGATGACTTCATCGGCGAGAACGGAAATTCCTCCAAAGAGATTCTCGAGCGTCTTTTGCGCAGCGAAGGCGATGGCGATACCGCCGATGCCGAGGCCGGCGAGCACCGTGGTTAGATTGAAGCCCATGATGCTGAGCATGGCCAGGACCGCGGCCACGACGACCACGGCCGAGAGCAGCCGTTCGCCCAGCACCATCAGGGTTCCGGTACCGACGCGACCCGCGTTGACCGCACGAATGCGCAGGCGCTGCATGGTGAATGCACTGACGCGTAGCAGAAACCAAAAGAAGCCGATGCTGATCACAATCCCGATGACGCGGGAGTAGTAAAGACGAGGCAGTATGGGCAGGCCGAGATAATGAACGATGGCGCGATGCGCGAGCGCGCTGAAGAAGAGCAGCAGCGGCGTCGACATCCGATTGTAAGAGTGCAGGTTCGGCTGATTTCTGAACTTGAGCCAGATTCTCCGCGGAATGGCCAGCAGCAAAACCACCGCCCAGCCGATGGGCAGGGATATCGGAATCGCCGCGAGAATTCCCAGCCACTGCCAGAGCGGCATTCCGAGGAAGACGTTGCGGACCAAACTTTCCGGGAGCTTATTTTCGACCTGGTGAGCTTCGAGGTTCTCGTATAGATCAGAGACTTTGCTCAGCGTTTCGGAAGAGAAGAGCCAGATTTTTCCAGAGTTCGGATCATTGACGCGGACGAGGACGACGGGAACATCGGCGTCACCGCTGGAAAAAGTTCCGATCGTCTGCTGGTCGACGGTACCGAATTCTGGATTGCCATCCGGCCGAGTGCCAAGCCGGCGCAAGCTTCCGACGAAGGCGCGATCCATCAGTACTTTGAGTTTCTCTGCCGTTTCAGCGCCCTGTGACTGGCGGTGCGCGGCGCTCATCTGCAGATAGTCGGCGGCGGCCTTGTAATTTCCGTTCTGCGCTTGTTGCAGAAATCCGAGGACCGCGCCGGAAGGCGTATCGCGTCCGAGTTGATCGGTCGAGCTCGTACTTGGAGCTGGCGCTGCACCTGGCAGAAGGCTGGTGACGGACTGGGCGGCGGAATGGTGGGCAAAGCCGCAGACGGCAATGGAGATAGCAAGAATCAGCCGCGCCAGTTTTTTCATCGTACTCACTATAAATGGAGAGCCGGGCATCCCTCCCCGGCCGCCAATCACTGGAGCGGCGAGACGCCCGTCTCTCACAACGACCACGTTATTTTTATTTCTTATCTCTTGGGACGGTAAATGTCGGTGGCTTGTCCGTAAAACACTTCCGCCGCCTCCATCATCGTTTCGGATAGTGTCGGATGCGGATGGATGGTCATGCCTACATCGGCGGCCAGCGCGCACATTTCGATGGCGAGCACGCCTTCCGCGATCAGATCTCCGGCGCCTACGCCGACGATACCAACGCCGAGCACGCGCTCTGTTTTCGGGTCGATGAGCAACTTGGTGAGACCCTCGGGGCGATCGAGAGTGACGGCGCGTCCCGAAGCTGCCCACGGAAATTTGGCGACAGAGATTTCGCGCCCTTGTTCTTTGGCTTGCGTTTCGGTGAGTCCAGCCCACGCGATTTCGGGATCGGTGAAGACGACGGCTGGAATTGCGTTCGGCTCGAAAGCTACCTTGTGTCCGGCGATGGCTTCGACGGCGGTGCGACCTTCATGCATCGCTTTGTGCGCCAGCATTGGTTCGCCGGCTACGTCGCCGATGGCGTAGATCGTGGGGTCGGCGGTTTGGCGCTGGCCGTTGATTTCGATGAAACCTTTGGCGTTGACTTTTACTTTTGTCTTATCGAGGCCAGGGATATCGGAGTTCGGGCGACGCCCTACGGACATCAGCACGCGATCGAACACTTGCTCTTTTTCTTTTACGTTCGGGCCTTCGAGTGTGACGCGAATGCCGTTCTTTTCATCTTTGAGTGACTTGACGGTGGTGTTGAGCAGGATCGCCGAGAAAAGTTTTTCGAGACGCTTATGCAGAGGCAGGACCAGATCGCGATCGGCTCCGGGCAGCAAGCCAGACATCATTTCTACGCAGGTCACTTTGGTGCCGAGCGTAGCGTAGACCGAGCCTAGCTCTAATCCGATGTAACCGCCGCCGATGACGAGCAGAGTTTTTGGAACGTCGGGCAGATCGAGAGCGCTGGTGGAATCCATGAGGCGCGGGCTGTCGAGCTTCAAACTGGGCACGACGGTCGGACGCGACCCCGTGGCGATAATGATGCGGTCGAAGGTTAGATTTTCTTCTCCACCGGCGGTCTTCGTCACTTTTACCGTGGTCGAGTTTACAAACGCGGCTTTGCCGCTCACGAACTCTACTTTGCGTTGCTTGGAGAGCTGTCCGAGGCCGCCGGTCAGTTTGTTGACGACGCCTTCTTTCCAGCTTCGAAGTTTGTTGAGATCGATTTTGGGCTCGGCGAATTCGATGCCCCAGTTTTTAGCCTGCTCGGCTTCTTCAAGAAGCTTGGCCACATGCAGAAGAGCCTTGGATGGGATGCAGCCGCGATAGAGACAGACGCCGCCGGGATTTACTTCCGGGTCGATTAGAGTAACTTTCATGCCCAGGTCAGCGGCCAGGAATGCAGCGGCGTATCCGCCGGGACCGCCGCCGATTACTGCTACACGGAGATTTGGAGTGTCCATTTCGTTATTTATCCTTAAAACTATTTGATCTATTCACGGATTAACTCTTCATTAGTGAAATCGAGATATTTAAACCCGTAGGGCTGAACCATGATTGCCGCGGGAAGCCCTATGGGAAATTGATGAATATGTTAATGCGGACTTCCACCGGTTCCCCCTCGCAGCTGGCGGGTTTAAATGTCCAACGACGGACCGCCTCTAGGGCTACCTTATCAAAATCAGGATTCGGGGTAGAAGCTACGCTCAAATCATGGGTCTTGCCATCGGTGCCAATAGCAGTGTTTATAACTACCGGGGTTTGCGCGCCTGAGGTTTTCGGACGCTCGGGGTTCGGATCGTAGACCTTAGTCGGGGGTTTGACGGGACTCTGGCAAGACAAAAAAACCGATTCCTTTGCCCCATCCGGCGCCGTAAATAACGCGGCGTCCGTGGTCGGCTCGACTATCAACTCGACAACTTTCGCTTCGAGTCTAAGCTGCTTGTCTTCACCACATTCGTAGGAGCGCGCGAGCACGTGATCGCCGAACTTCTGATAGTCATTGTAGAGACACACCGTTGCTCCGAGCCGGGTTCCCGGATGAGGCGGGATGAAGTCAGCAGCGATTGTGCCGATAGTCTTATCGAAGCACAGTGCTGACCCGGCACCCCAAGGAGTGGGCTCGGTTTCTACGCAGCGCGCGCTGTGTCCATCGATTTCTCGATCCGCTATTTTTTGCGGCTTCCATGCTTCCGGCTGGAACCTGAAGATGTCAGTAAGACTTAGAAAATCACCTAAGTGTTCCGGTATCGTCGTAGAGCTGTTAAGGACCCAGCGTTTTCGACCTGACACCACCTGAGTTTCACGAAACTCGCCGAGTAGAGTTTCCCGTCGCCATTGTGTCTTGGAAGCCCAGACCTCCGTATGCGAGCCTCGCAAAACTGAGCCATCTTCTTTGATGATTTTAAAATTCATCTTCAGTCGAAATGCAGGCGCACCTTCTGCGCGAATGTCGGAAAGCTGTTTCGCATGGTTGATCAGTTCCGCAGCCTCCACGTCTTTTTTGCTGGCGAAAGCCGTGTACACAAGCGACGTGAGGGCCAGCACAAGAAGCAAGCGACGAGAAATCATATAGATTCCGTTTCCCTATCCCTGAACCGACAATAGGAACGGCTGCTCAAACGCCTCGGCGATCCAGCGCAGAAAGCGGGCGGCGTCGGCTCCGTCGATCAACCGGTGATCGTACGAAAGGGAGAGCGGCAGAATCAAGCGCGGCTCGAATTTGTTATTGACCCACTCCGGCTCCATGCGCGAACGCGAGAGGCCGAGAATCGCGACTTCGGGATGATTCACAATCGGAGAAAATCCCGTGCCGCCGATTCCTCCTAGATTGGTAATGGTAAACGTGCCGCCTGCCATCTCGTCGGGAGTGATTTTCTTGTCGCGCGCTTTCTTCGAGAGCTGCGTCATCTCGGCTGCGAGTTCCACGATATTTTTCTTGTCTACATCGCGTAGGACCGGCACCAGCAATCCGCGATCGGTGTCAACGGCAACGCCGATGTTGATGTACTGCTTATAAATAATTTCTTCTTTCCCCATATCAATAGATGCATTGAACTGCGGAAAGACTTTCAGGGCGGAGGCACAGACTTTCAGCGCGATGGCGGTGACCGTCATCTTGCCGCCGGCTTCTTCCGCGCGGGGCGCGAACTTGGCGCGCAGCTGTTCGAGTTCGGTAATGTCGGCGCGATCCTGCTGGGTGACGTGAGGAATGGTGTTCCACGCCTGGCGGAGATGCTCGGCAGTTTTGCGCCGCACACCGCGCATCGACACACGTTCAATCTTTCCCCACTTTGCGAAGTCGGGCAGCGCGGGCTCTGCGAAACCTCCGCCCGGAGTTTGCGCTGCAGCTGCCAGCAGAGCATTCTTGGCGGAAAGCTTGACATCATCTTCACTGATGCGTCCGCCGGGCCCACTACCTTTTACAAGCTGAATGTCGATGCCAATCTCGCGCGCCAGACGCCGCACATGCGGCGCGGCGGGGACGGGATCGCGATGTTCGGTGCCGGCAACTTTGCCTAACTGCACGGGCATGGTGAAAGATGCGGCGACAGTTGGCGGTTGATCCGGAGGCAGCGCTTGCGCTTCAGTTTTGCCTTCGGCTTGCATGGCCCGCTGGAAGGAGAGCCGCGCCGTTTGTTGTCCGGAGACATGTTCTACCGGTTCGTGCTTGCGTGCGGGTTCGGGAGCAGCGACCGCTCCGCCTTCGAGCGTGAAGATGACGTCGCCAACTCTAACTTTTTGGCCTTCTTTCACTTTGAGCTGTCCCACCACGCCACCGACGTTTGATGGAACTTCGACAACCGCCTTATCGGTTTCAAGTTCCATCACCGGCTGGCCTTCGGCGACGGTATCGCCCGGCGCGATCATCAGGCGAACCAAGTCGCCGGAGTCGATGTTCTCTCCCAGTTCGGGCATCTTGAATTCGCCGGGACCGGCAGCGGCGGGCTTGGCTCGCCGGTCAACTTGAGGAACAGACTGAGGAGCAGCCTGCGGAGTCGGTGTTGATTTTGCAGGCGCTTCAGGAGCGGCGGCAACAGCGACCGCGTTCGCTTTGACGGGAGCTTTGTCCTTCTTGGAAGAAGAGGCAGTTCCGGCCCCATTTTCAACCGTGAAAATTACCTGTCCCACCCGCAGTTTGTCGCCCTCTTTAACTCGAATCTCGCCGATGGTTCCTGTGACAGACGACGGAACTTCGACGACGGCTTTGTCGGTCTCGAGTTCCATCACCGGTTGGCCCTCAGCGATGCTGCCGCCAGGCTTGATCATTAGGCGGACCAGATCTCCGCTCTCGATATTCTCGCCCAGCTCGGGCAGCTTAAATTCTGTCGGCATTCTTTCCTTTATTCCTTTTACTTCTCAGACCCTTCAGCTATTTCTCAAATTTGTCATCCTGAGCGAAGCGAAGGACCTCGTTCTTCGCAGCACTGCCAGCGGCAGGTCGCTCCGCTCAAGATGACAATTCAAATTGAAACTAACTTATCGCCGGATTCGCTTTCTCTGGATCGATGCCAAGATCGCGAATCGCTTTCTCCATAAGTTTCGCATCGACACCGTCACCAACGAGCGCATGCAGCGTTGCCAGCACGATATGCTTGGCATCTACCTCGAAAAAGTCCCGCAGAGACGCGCGA
The DNA here is from genome assembly GCA_963807725.1 of uncultured Acidobacteriaceae bacterium. Taxonomy (GTDB): domain Bacteria; phylum Acidobacteriota; class Terriglobia; order Terriglobales; family Acidobacteriaceae; genus Acidiflorens. The sequence continues at coordinate 31,532 of CAWECL010000001.1, read as the reverse complement.
TTCTCGCTGCGCCCGAAACCATCGGTGCCGAGCGCCACAAGTTTTCCCGGAACCCATTGCGAGATACTCTCCGGCAGCACTTTCATGTAATCCGATGCGGCGATGAACGGCCCCGAAGCGCCCTTAAGCGTCTGGGTAACGTAGGGCACTTTGGCTTTCTGAGTGGGATGCAGCATGTTCCAGCGCGCGCAATCGTTGGCATCGCGATACAGCTCTTTGTAACTGGTGACGCTCCAGACATCGGCTGCGACGCCGTAATCTTTTTCCAGAATCGCCTGCGCCTTGAGCACTTCGAACATGATCGCCCCACTGCCGAGCAACTGAGCGCGAAGCTTTGCGTTCTTCTTTTCTGAGGCCTTGAAGCGGTACAGGCCTTTGAGAATGCCTTCGCGAATGCCCGGCTGGCTGGGCATTTCGGGCATGGGTAGCGGCTCGTTGCCGACGGTCAGGTAGTAGAAAATAGATTCGCCATCGATGTACATGCGCTTGATGCCGTCTTGAATAATGATCGCGATTTCGTAGGCAAATGCCGGATCATAAGCCATCAGGTTCGGTACCGGGAGCGCGAGCACGTGACTGTGTCCATCCTGATGCTGAAGCCCTTCACCGGCTAGCGTGGTTCTGCCAGCCGTGCCACCCATCAGGAATCCGCGACAGCGCATGTCGGCGGCGAGCCAGATCAAATCGCCGATGCGCTGCAATCCGAACATGGAGTAATAAATAAAGAAGGGAATGGTGTTGATGCCGTGATTGGCATAGGCGGTACCGGCCGCGATGAACGAGCACATCGATCCGGCTTCGGTGATGCCCTCTTCCAGAATCTGGCCGTTCTTGGCTTCCTTGTAATAAAGAAGAGTGTCCATGTCGACCGGTTCGTAAAGCTGGCCGACGCTCGAATAAATACCGACCTGGCGGAAGAGTGCTTCCATGCCGAAGGTGCGCGCTTCGTCGGGAACGACGGGCACGATGAATTTTCCGACTTCCGGATCGCGCAGCAATTTCGAAAGCATGCGCACGAAAACCATGGTGGTCGAAGCTTCGCGGCCCTCGGTGCCTTTGTAGAATTCCTCAAACAGCGCTTCTGGTATCGGCTTCAGCGGGGTAGCCCGTATTTTTCGTACCGGCATGTAGCCGCCGAGCTGCTTGCGGCGCTCCTGCATGTACTTGAGTTCGGGGCTGTCGTCGGCGGGCCGATAGAACGGCGCCTTGGCCAATTCGGCGTCGGGGATCGGAATGCCGAAGCGCGAACGGAAAACTTCCAGCTCATCTTCGTTCAGTTTTTTCTGCTGGTGGGTAATGTTCTTGCCTTCACCGGCTTCGCCGAGTCCATAACCTTTGATGGTCTTCGCAAGAATGATGGTGGGCGATCCCGTGTTATCGACCGCCGCTCGATAGGCGGCATGAACTTTGATGGGGTCGTGTCCGCCGAGCCGCATGCGGGCGAGTTGCTCATCGGAAAGATGCTCGACCATTTTGAGCAGCCGAGGATCGGTGCCGAAGAAGTTCTGCCGGAAATAGGCTCCGCTCTCGACGAAATATTTCTGGTACTGTCCGTCGGTGATCTCGCCCATGCGCCGGACGAGCAATCCGTCGCGATCATTCTGGATCAGCTGATCCCAATCGCCGCCCCAGATGCACTTGATGACGTTCCAACCGGCTCCGCGGAAGATGGCTTCGAGTTCCTGAATGATCTTGCCGTTGCCGCGCACCGGGCCGTCGAGGCGCTGCAGATTGCAGTTAACAACAAATATCAGATTATCGAGCCGCTCGCGCGACGCCAGCGTGATGGAGCCGAGCGATTCGGGTTCGTCCATTTCACCATCGCCGAGAAACGCCCATACCTTGCCGCCGGTCGAGGTTTTCAACCCGCGATTTTCCAGATACTTAATAAAGCGGGCGTGATAGATGGCCTGAATCGGGCCCAGTCCCATCGAGACGGTGGGAAATTCCCAGAAATCAGGCATTAACCAAGGATGCGGATAGGACGATAGTCCGCCACCTGGTTTTAGCTCGCGGCGAAAGTTTTCTAATTTTTCTTTGGAGAGGCGGCCTTCAAGATAGGCTCGGGCGTAGATTCCGGGTGCTGCGTGTCCTTGAAAATAGACGACATCGCGGTCGCCAGACTCGGTGGCGGCATGAAAAAAGTGGTTGAACGCTACTTCGTAAAGCGTGGCCGCCGAGGCGAAGGTGGAAATATGTCCGCCAATGCCTTCCTGAATCTTATTGGCGCGGACGACCATGGCCATGGCATTCCAGCGAACGAGGCTCTTGATTCGGCGTTCCATTTCCTGGCTGCCAGGGAATGGCGGTTGTTGTTTCGACGGAATCGTATTCTGGTAGGGAGTTGTGGCCGTGAAAGGAAGATTGATTCCAGCTTCGCGCCGGGCATGCAATGCCAGTTGCTGTAAAAGCCGTCCGGCGCGGTCGGCTCCGCCGCGGGAAAGCACATAATCCAACGAGTCCAACCACTCCCGCGTTTCCAGTACTTCGATACCGTTCGTTTGCTGCGTCTCAGCCACTCTGAACCACCCCTTGTAAGGATTGCGAACTTCCATCATAAAGAATTGAGAGGAATTTTGCTGGGAGGGCGTGGCGCGAGCGCGGTCGGTCAGCCGTCCCTATGCTGAGAAGAGACTGTGCGTTTTCCGACACACAGACGACTGCTCTACTCCAGCGTCACCGCTTTCACCAAGTTGCGCGGACGATCCACGTCGAGCCCACGCTTAGCTGCAACATAATAAGCAAAGAGTTGTAGCGGAACGATCTCCAGAATCGGAGAGAGAAGTTCGGGGGCAGCGGGAATAAAGATGGTGTGGTTTGCAAGTTTTGGAACAATCGCATCGCCCTCGGTTGCCAGCGCGATGATCGTTCCGCCCTGTTTCTTGAAGCCCTCCATGTTGCTGACGTTTTTTTCGTAGCGCAACAATGATCCGGCATCATTGCGATCGCAAGTCGCGATCATGACCAAAGGCAGGCGGAAATCGATCAAGGCGTTCGGGCCGTGTTTGGCTTCTCCGGTGGGATAACCTTCGGCGTGAATGTAAGAAACTTCTTTGAGTTTGAGCGCTCCATCCATCGCGATGGGATAGTGGATGGCGCGGCCGAGGAACATGAAATCGTCTACGCGATAGTAAAGCTCGGCGAGTTTCTCGACTTGATCGGCGGCGGCCAGAATGGTTTCCGTTTTTTGCGGCAGCGCCAGAAGTTCGCCGATGTAATGCTGGGCGAGTTCTTTGGAAACTTTTTCTTTGATCTCGCCAAGATAAAGCGCGAATAGAAACAGGCACGCCATTTGTGCCGTGAAAGCCTTGGTCGAAGCGATGCTGATCTCAGGACCGGCGTCGGTGTAGATAAAACCATCCGCCTCGCGGGTAATGGTGGAATCTTCGACGTTCGAAATCGCGAGAGTGCGCGATCCTTTTTGCCGGGCTTCGCGTTGCGACGCAGTGGTGTCGGCGGTTTCTCCCGACTGCGTAATAAAAATGCTGAGTTCACCGCGCCCGATCATAGGATTGCGGTATTCGAATTCGCTGGCGTAATCCACATCAACGGGGACCGCGGCGAGTTCCTGCATCATGTACTGTCCGGTCATGCCCGCATGACGACTGGTCCCGGAAGCCACAATGTTGATCCGCCGCAGCGCGCGCAGCTCGTCGCGCGAGATGCGGACATGGTCGAGGTGAACCAATCCGAAGGCGAGATTCACGCGGGGCTCAATGGTTCGTCGCAAAGCGTCGGGCTGTTCAAAAATTTCTCGAATCAGGTGATGCGGAAATTTGCGTGGCTCAGCCATTGCTCTCCTTAGGATGTCGGATCAGTTCGCTCAACGCGCGCATTCCACGCCGCCAACAAACGTCCGCAGCACGTCGCCTGCCGGACTTAGGACGACGAAATCGGCGTCAGCTCCGGCTGCGAGAATACCTTTATTAGTGATTCGCCCAACGCGCGCAGGATTTTCGCTGGCCGCTGTCACCGCCTGCGGCAGCTTCCATTCCGCGTAGCGAGACAGGTTGAGGACGGCGCGATCCATGGTCAAAACGCTTCCAGCAAGCGTACCGTTCAATGTGCATTTGCCATCGCAAACGTCGACCTCGAACGAACCGAGATGATAGCGGCCATTGGGCATGCCGGTTGCCGACGTGGCATCAGTGATCAGAACAGTGTGCCGCGGCCCTTTAGCGTCGGCGACGAGTTTCACAATCGCCGGATCAAGATGAATGCCGTCGACGATCATATCTGCGGTGATGCGAGGGTCGGTGAGGACCGCGCCCAAGATTCCAGGGCTGCGATGATCCAGAGGACGCATGGCGTTGAAGGTGTGCGTCGCGTGCGTAGCACCGGCAACGATTCCCCGTTCCGCGGCGGCAAAATCGGCATCAGAGTGTCCGAGGCTAACGCAAACGCCGCGCTTCGCCGCCTCCGCGATCACCTCAGGCGCGTTTTCCAGTTCGGGAGCAATCGTCATCATGCGAATGTGTCCGCGCGCCGCCTGCCAGAAGCGCTCAAATAAGGAGAGCGTCGGAGTCAGCAGATTCTCCGGGGGATGCACTCCGCGACGGGCATGGCTGATGAAGGGGCCTTCAAGATGAATGCCGACCGGGAACGCTCGAAGCTCGCGGTTCGAACTTCGTTGCCGTTTTTCAATCGATTCGGCCAGGCGATCAAGAGCACGGAACGTGGTGTCCAGAGGAGCGGTGACGGTCGTCGGAAAATAACTCGTAACCCCGTGACGCGCTATGAATTGTTCGATCGCAGGCAGCGCCTCTGCCGAATCGTCCATCACGTCTGAACCGGCGCTGCCGTGGATGTGCAGATCGACGTATCCGGGGGCAATGGTGCCATCGCCGAAGTCGCAAACGGGATCTCCGGAGGCCAGTTCGCGGCTTTTTCGGTTGGTGATTTCGAGGACGCGTCCATGCTCGACGAGCAGCAGAGGATGCTCGATGACTTCCGTCGGAGTGAACAGTTTTCCAGCACTAAACGCGAGCATAGAATCGATTTAATAGCGGCAAAAGACGACTGTGACCCAAATTGTAGCAGCCTTCATGCGCGTGACGAGACGCGGCGCTCTGCGAAAAGATTTCGCTTAGAGGCGCAAGATAAGCCAAATCAAAACGCCATTTCGAACGGCCTCCAGAAACTTCAAGAGTGAAAATAGTTCGCACGCCAGAATGCTATACTGTTCAGGTTCGAGTCGCCCCATAGTTCTTGCGGCGGCCGTCATCGAGTCAACAGTCGGGGAGTGGCTCAGCCTGGTAGAGCACCTGGTTCGGGACCAGGGGGTCGGAGGTTCAAATCCTCTCTCCCCGACCAATCTATTCCTCTCGCAATCCCGCCTTTAAGATCTGTGCCGCTTTCGAACTCCGTGTGCCCCTTCGAAAGCGTCTTCTACCTGAATCTTCTCACTAATAAGGTGTGCCGGTCCGAGCGATAGAGGCCGAGCACGTAAAGCGCGGCCTTTCCTTTCGTCGAATAGATGAGCTGACGTATGCGGAGTAGAGGCTCGTCCCGACCGACTTGCAGCAGGTTTGCCGTGGCTGGAGCGGCGGCGGTGGCGTCCATTTCTTCGTCCGCATAGGCGATGTGAATGCCGTACGTGCCTTCCAAGATGGAAAACAGCGAGCCCCTCGCCACCAAACTTCGTGTGAGGCCCGAGAATTCGTCAGCCGGCAGATAACAGGTTTCAACCGCAAAGGGTTCGTCCGCTGCCAAGCGGAGTCGTTCGACTTTGAGCAGGCGAGTGTTGGCCGCGAGAGCCAGACGGGCCGAGACCTCTTGTTCGTTATCGACGATGCCGAACGAAAGAACTTTTGAGCATGCGGACAAACTTCGCCCAGCCATCTGCTCGGTAAAACTGGTCAGCTTGTTGAAGTGGATTTTCGGCGGAGCCACGAAAGTTCCGGCTCCACGCCTGCGCTGTACCATCCCCTCGCGTTCCAGGGCGGTCAAAGCATGTCGCGCCGTCATCAGGCTCACCTGGTGAATCTTCGCCAGTTCGCGCTCGGAATCAACGGCATCTCCCGGCTTCAGCTGTCCGTTCTCGATGCGTTTTACGATCGTAGCCTGGATCTTCTTGTACGCCGGCATTCCATTTGGGCGGCTGTTTGGCATGGATTCCCCGATCAATCTTTATCAAACTTGGATCAAAGACTCTTGGATCATAAACGCTGACCGATTTACCAGATCCCCCGCAAAGTAAACGATTACCTTGTCGATGATTGCGTTCAGCTGGATGTGCTATAGAGCAACCATCCATCCTCGCGACGATTTCGGCTTAGTTTTCGGCTCAACTGTTTCTCTTCTATGCTATAGAGCTTTGGTATAGCGCAATTCGACGCAAAAATCCCGGTAAAGCCTGAAACCTTAAACTGCTTTCCGGAACTTGTAAAGAGCAGACGGCGGTCATCCCGCGACAATACTGCGTTTCATAACAAGAATTCCATTCTTTGTAGGAATTCGAAAGGCCTCTTTTTCCACAGGGTCTACGATTTGTTTCGCAGCTGCAACAACGAGCGCCTCCGAACTGCTATACATCAATACCGGATCGCGCCGAATCATGAAAATCGAAGCCTTCGTATTTTTTTCTTGACGGCCTCAACGAAAGTACTATATAGCATTAAACCTAATCTGAAAGAAGTATTTGTTTGCTGGATTCATTTCTAGCAAAAGCGTCTCCCGGAGGGTTGCGATGCGAAGATTAACGATGGTTGCTGTTGTGCTGCTGGCCGGTCTGATGGTTGCCATGCAGCCGGCCTGGAGCCAGGAAGTCACCGCCAACATAGTCGGCACGGTTACGGATGCAACCGGATCCGCCGTTAAAGGCGCCGCAGTGGTGGCTACTGACGTGGATCGCGGAACCGTGTTTAACACGCTGACGAACGGCGACGGCGCGTATAACCTGCTTCGCCTGCCGATCAGCACCTACACCGTCAAGATAACCGCTCCCGGGTTTGACACCGTGTCTCACGCCCCGTTCACGCTCGTGCTCAACCAGACTGCGCGCATTGATGTGCAGCTCAAGGTGGGAAAGATCTCCGAAGCGGTCGAGGTTGTCGGCTCGACTCCCTTGTTGCAGACGGAGACCACCGAGGTCAGCACCGTCATTGATGCGCACACCAACGTGAGCCTGCCGCTGGCATCGCGCAATTATCTACAACTCACTCTGCTCGCCCCCGGCGTGACTAATGTCGATCCCGATGGAATGCGGCAAGCCAACAACATGCTCAATTCCGGTCGTCCTTATATTAACGGCAATCGAGAGCAGGCAAACGAGTATCTAGTTGACGGTATTCTCAATAGCGAAGACAAGAATAACGAGACTGGCTTACCAGCCCACCCCCGACGCGATTCAGGAATTCAACCTGATCACGCAGAATGCCTCCGCCGAGTTTGGAAACTATCAAGGCGGAGTGGTCAGCGTTGCTACGAAATCGGGAACGAACAGCTTTCCATGGGATGCCTGTATGAATTCCTCCGCAACGATGCTTTCGATGCCCACGAGGCTTCCGACGGGTGGACGCAAGGTGTGGACAACGGCGTTCTCGGATTCAACGCCGAAGGAGTGCTGAACAAGGCTGAATTGCGGTACAACCAATTTGGCGGCACGTTCGGTGGCCCGATCATCAAGAACAAGCTCTTCTTTTTCGCCGACTACCAAGGCCAGCGCCAAGCTGCAGGCGGGTATAACGCAAGCACAGGTGTTAACTGCGCAAGCGCGAGTCGGAGATTTTGGTCAGCTTTGCACAGCACTTCCAGTGGCTCTTCAATGATGCCGCCGCCGATGATGGCTATCTGGTGTAACGCCGACCAGTTGCGCAACCGGGAACAGGCACGGCTCGCATCTTGTTTATCCTGCGCAGAAGCCCAAAGTCCCGCGGGTCAGCCGATCTCCGTTCAATAATCGTGGTGACTGGCGGGTATGCAGTTGACACGGTAGCCATGGAACATCTTTGCGCTCGAAATACTATCCATCTCCCTGCGGTTGACAGCGCTCGCTTCAAACAATCTCTTTTACAAAAGTGGGAATAATCTGAATAATAACCAGGGCGATCTGAAAATCGACTACAACGCTTCTAGAAAGACCATATCTTCGGCCGATGGTCGCAGATGGAGCTGTACAACCCAGCTTTCACCGGCTGCGTTTTCTGTAACACTCGGCGCATCGAGGGAAGTGACGCACCCGTCCGAAACGCCGTCGTGAATTGGACGCACGCGTTCAAGTCAAATTTGCTGAATGAGGCTCGTTTTGGCTTCAATGCAGTCAAATTCAACTCCAGCACGACGCCGACGTCTTCACTCGGCGATATCAGCCAGCAACTGGGTATTGCGGGCGGAAACTTTCAGGCTCCAGGGCTGGTGCAGTTGAATATCACCGGAAACAACGGTGGTTCCGCCAATCTCGGGCTTCAAAACCTGATTCAGGTGTTCCATTCCACCCAAGGACAGTTCGAAGATAACCTGATCTACACTCGCGGGCGTCACCAGATCAAGACCGGATTCCAGTTTATCCGCGAGCGCCAGAACTACGTCTATCAGGGCAATAACGGAGCGCTTGGCTTTCTCAGCATTGGAACAGCAACAGGTTCAGGGTTGGCCGACTTCTGGCTTGGAAATGTGGCGGGAGGGACCCAGTCACTAAGAGACACCGGTGGCGTTGTGAGCAATCCAGCCCAGCTTCGAGGGAATGTCTTTGCCGGGTACGTGCAAGATGACTGGCGCGCCACACCGACCCTCACGGTAAACCTCGGATTGCGCTTCGAAGATCACACGCCGCTCTATGAGGAGAACGACCGCGTCGTCAACTTCGGACTTTACAGTGGGACCATTTACACCGCAAACGGCGCCGATGGTACCGCGAGATTCGGCAACCGCGCTCTCTACAACAATTATCTGGGAATCGGAGATTGGCAACCACGAATCGGACTGGCTTGGTCACCGGCGGTTCTGGGCGGTAAGACGGTCATTCGAGCCGGCTTTGCGATCTCCACGTTCGTGGAAGGCGGCGGCAGCAACGAGGAGCTAACCTTGAACCTCCCGTTTGGCATTGTGCAGCAGCAAGCTGCCGGGGGAATTGGGACCCTCGAGAATGGTTTTGGAACGAACACGAATACCGAGTGTCCCGGAGGCATCAATCTGAGTTGCTATGCCGGCCAGCGTGTTCGGATTTACGACCAGAACTTCAAACCAGCGATGGTCAACCAGTGGAATCTCACTTTCCAGCAGCAACTGAGCAACTCGTTAACGTTCCAGATCGGCTACGTCGGTCAGCGTGGCGCGCATTTGCTCAATTTCGAGGACGTAGCTCAGTCCATTCCGTTGGACGCCGCAGGAAAAGTTGCGGGAAGGGGTGATCCGATTGTGACTCGTGAGCCGGGACCATTTCTCGGAGGCGGTGCGGCCGGATCGCTTTATCTGGCAGACAACCCCCAATTCAACCCTGCAGGTTGCGGAACGACGATCACAACTAACCCTCCGTGCGGTGCGGAAGCACTCGCTGGAACGAACATGTCGAACTCCGATCAAAAATACAACGCGTTGCAGGCAGTACTGCAAAAACGCATGAGCAATGGTCTGGAGGGTCAGGTTGCCTATACGTGGTCCAAGTGCATGAGCAATTCACCGGGATACTTCGGCACCGGCTGGGGTAGCATCAACGCCACCAGTTCGGGCGGACAGCCTGGGTGGGAAAATATTTATAATCCACGTCTGGATTGGGGACCGTGTTACTACGACCAAACCCATATTCTGACGAGCTACGTAACCTATGCGCTCCCACTTGGCCGCGGCAAACAATTTGGCCACGACATGAATTCGGCGCTAAACTCGGTGCTAGGGAACTGGGAAATCGGAGGAATCGTAACTCTGCACAGCGGAAACGCTCTGACCCTGAATAACTTTGGTGGATGGGGCGTAGGCGGCAACTCCGACAACACCAACGGAGTTGGGCCCTACACGCTGGCGAATCTGCCGGACTGCAATGGGCCCGTCAAGATTCTCAACCAGACAGTTTTTGCGAATCAGACGCCTGGACAACCCGGATACATTCAATATATCGACCCGTCACCTACCAACGTCAGTCCGGCGGCATCGGGCACGTTTGGAACCTGCGGCGTCGGCAACGTTCGTGGCCCCGCCTACGCGAACTTTGACCTCAGTGCGCACAAGGGTTTCCTCTTTACTGAAACCAAGAAGCTCGAGTTCCGCTTCGAAGCGCTCAACGCATTCAATCATCCTGTCTGGACTTTTTCCGGTGGACCCGCCAACGGTTCATTTGATCCGGGTACGAACGGCAGCAATCCCAACTTTGGTCGCATCACCGGCGCACAAGGAGCGCGAATACTCCAACTCGCTTTGAAGTTCTCTTTCTAGCGGGAGTGGGTTTGCAGAAGCGGCAGGCGCTCTTTGGCGCCTGCCTTTTCTTTGCCTCAAACTGACCAGGAAGGTGAGTTCGAACACATGATCCCGTCGGCATATAATCGGCGAATGCGTGGTTCGTTCCATCTCCGTATCCTTGTATCGTTGTCGTTTTTGATCCCCGGGACGCCGTCGTGGGCGCAGAGCGCGACGAAACATCCGAGTGGGCCTGCGCCAGCGGAAGCGCAACGTGCCTTGAGTCTGGCCGAAGGCGGCCGCTGTTCCGAGGCTCTTCCTCTTCTGAAGAAGGCGATTCGCCAAGTCACCGATAAAGAGCTCAAGAAGCGCATCGGGCTCGACGGCGTGCATTGCGCCATGACCCACAATGTTCCTTACGAGTCCCTCGATTTCTTAGCGGTGCTGAATCGCGATTTTCCCCGCGACCCAGATGTCCTTTACGCTGCAACCCATGCCTACTCCGACCTCTCGCTGAAAACCGCGCAGGACTTATCCCACGAAGCTCCCTTCTCGTTTCAGGTTCACCAACTGAACGCAGAAGCACTTGAGCTGCAGGGCAAATGGGACGAAGCTGCGGTCGAATACCGGAGGATTCTGGAAATCAGTCCGATGCAGCAGGGAGTCCATGCCCGGCTCGGCCGCGCACTATTGTCGAAACCGCAACCCTCGCCGGCGGACGTGGAGCAGGCCAAGAAGAATTTTCAGGAGGAACTCGAGATCGATCCGGGAAACGCGGTCGCCGAGTTCGTCCTGGGACAACTTGCGGCAGACGCCAACGATGCTGCGACCGCAGTCCGACATTTCACGCGCGCCGCTAAGTTGGATACCGGCTTTGCGGAAGCTTATCTCGGACTCGGGACGGCATTGAATTCCACGAAGCAGTTCACCGAGGCCATTCCACCGCTCGAGACTTACGAAAAGATGGCGCCTGACAGTCCTACGGGGCACTATCAACTTGCAGTCGCCTATGCTGGAGCGGGGCGCCGGGAAGACTCCAATCGCGAAGCCGCCTTGCAGCGGCAGTCTGCGGAAGCTCTGGAGGCCGTGAAACGAAAGGCGGCAATCGCTCAGGAAAAACAGACTTCTCCCGATGCAGCGCCGGAGCAGAAGTAAAGATGCGTTTTGCGCCACGCGCCGCTGGAGTTGAAAGGAGACAGTTCCTTAGACTTCTGGCGGGGACGATTGCTTCCCCGATGCTGGCGCGTTTTGCCCGCGCTGGAACCGCGCCCGTATATCCATTTTCCGAGATCCCTCCCTCTGTCAGCGGAATTACGTGGACCCACACCTCGGGCAATTCTCCGGAAAAATATCTTCCCGAATCTACTGGCGCAGGCTGCGCGGTATTCGATTATGACAATGACGGGTGGATGGACATCTATTTCGTCAACAGCGGCAAGTGCGACATATTTACGCCGACGCAACCTCTGCGTAATGCGCTCTATCGCAATAACCGCGATGGCACTTTCACCGATGTGACCGAAAAAGCCGGAGTCACGGGTGGTGGATATGGGATGGGCGCCGCTGTGGGCGACTACAATGCCGATGGCTTGCCGGATTTATATGTCACGCAATACGGACGCAGTATTCTCTACCGCAACAATGGCGACGGAACCTTCACCGATGTAACCGAGCAGGCTGGAGTCGCCGCCCCTGGATGGGCATCGAGCGCCGTCTGGTTCGACTATGACAACGACGGCAGGCTCGACCTGTTCGTCTGCCGCTTCGTAGATTTCAGCCACGCCAAGCATCACAACTGCGGAGCTCCAAACATTCCCGCGCTTAAGGGACTCAACGAATACTGCTACCCGAAGGTTTACACGCCAATGCCGAGCTGGCTTTTTCATAACAACGGCGATGGCACCTTTACGGATGTGAGCCAGAAAATGGGAATTGCTGACAATCCGGGCAAATCCTGGGGAGTGGTGGCCACCGACATTAATAATGACGGATGGATGGATCTCTTCGTCGCCAACGACACCGAGGCGAATTTTCTTTTCAAGAACAAAGGCGGCCGCCATTTCGACGAAATCGGTTTTACTGCCGGGGTAGCCTACGGCGAAGGAGGGAAGGCCCGCTCAGGAATGGGAGTCGACTCCGCCGATCTGAACCAGGACGGATGGATGGATCTGTTCGTGACCAATCTCAACCACGAATTTTATGGCTTCTACCAGAACCGGCATGATGAGACCTTCGACGACATAGCCGCGCCCTCCGGAATCGCCAACGCCTCCAAGCTCATGAGCGGATGGGGCCTGAAATTCTTTGATTACGATAACGACGGCAACCTTGATCTATTAATTGCAAATGGCCATCCGGACGACCTGATCGAAAAACTCTACGACAACGTAACCTATCGCGAGCGGCTCTTACTGTTTCACAACACTGGCAGTGGATTGAAAAACGTTACCGAGGAAAGTGGTCCCGCATTTTCCCGTCCCCTTTCCGCGCGCGGCCTGGCTCTTGGGGATTTCGGCAATACCGGAGCTGTCGATGCGGTCATCTCTTGCAACAACGAGCGTCCGGTTCTGCTGCACAACAACACGGGAGGCCAGAATCACTGGCTGGGCATAAAACTGATCGGCAAGAAAGCAAATATCGACGCGGTTGGAGCGCGAATCACCTACCAGGCCGGCGATCTGAAGCGCAGCCGGATGAAAACCGGTGGCGGCAGCTTCTTATCGTCGCATGATCCGCGATTAGTGCTGGGACTGGGGCAAAAGACGAAGATCGATCTGCTCGATGTGAAATGGCCGCAACCGAGTGGTGCAGTCGAACGGTTCACCGATCTTCCCATTGATCGCTACATCACGATCGTTGAAGGTGAAGGCAAGTGGAAGTGACACTGCTTGTGGGGCGCGGGCGCCGGCCCGCGCCTGCATCCGTTGACTTCAACCCCTGCGCTCCCCTAGCCCTTCGGCTGTTGCGGCGGCTTGTCTGATTTTGGCGCAGGCCTTGGTTGCGGAGCCGGTTTCGCCGGCTGCGGACGAGGTTGAGGCGCCGGTTTCGGTTGAGGCGCCGGTCGAGTCGGTTGTGGAGCGGGACGACTGGGAGTCGTCGGTTTTGGCTGAGCTGGTTTTGGCTGAGCCGGAGTTGTCGGCCGAGGACTCGGCCGGTTCGGCGCGGGCTTCGCGGGTTGTGTCGTCGGCCGATCAGGCTGGGTCGGCCTCGGAGTCGGACGAGTCGGTTGCGTCGGCCTGGGTGTCGGCTTCGGCGTTCCGGGGTTAGTTGGTCGATCACCCGGATTCGGCTTTCCAGTATCTGGCCTGCCCGTATCCGGACGACCCGTGCCAGGCCTTCCCGTGCCTGGCTTGCCTGTACCTGGCTTACCTGGACCAGGCTTACCTGTACCAGGTTTTCCTGTACCTGGGTTTCCCGCCACCTGGATTTCCTGTACCTGGCTTGCCTGTACCTGGCTTGCCCGTGCCCGGTTTTCCCGTGCCCGGATTGCCCGGCCGTCCTGGCGTGCCCGGTTTCGTAGGCCGATTCGGATTCGTTGGTTTTGTTCCGGGCCGATTTGGATTCGGCCTTGGCGTCGGTTTTGTCGGATTCGGTCGAGCCGGCGGACGAGTTCCGGGTCTGTTGCCGGGTCCCCATGGTGGCCGATTACCGGGTCGGTTTCCCGGACGTGGCGGCCGATAATTGTTTGGACGATAACGCCAATTCCCACGATATCCGGGCCGGTTTGCCCACACTATAGGACGCGGGCGGTACCAAGGCGTGGGCGGCCGATACGGATTCGACCATCCTCCCCAGTAGCCGCGGTTGTAATAAACCCGGCGCGCTCCCCAATTCCATCCCCATCCTCCCCATCCCCAGGGTTGATTGTCGACAAGCAGGGCGCCGATGCCGATTCCCACGCCGAAAGTAATAAGAGACGTTGCAACCGATGGGGAGCCCACGTACACAACGGTGGGATCATATTGCGGCACATACACAACTTGCGGATTCGCCGGCTGAACAACGTAGATAGTCTGACCGCCCGCTTGCTGCACGTCGACCGTCTGTTGCGAACTGCTGCGCAAAGAGCCTGCCGCGTAAGCCTCGGCCCGCAAGCGCTGAATGGAATCGGTGACCGCAGCCTGATCGGCGTTGAGGGCGTCGCCGATGGCGGCGTAGTCATCGACGTTCTGCGCCATCATGTCCAGTACTTCTGGAAAGTTCACCAGAGCGATAAACGCCGGATCGAATCCCGCTTGCTGAGCGGCATCGGTGAGCGCGGTCCCGGTCAAGCCGGAGTTCTGCGCCAGCCAGTTATCGACGTCAAGAATTTCCTGCGGATTGGTCGAAGCCGTGGTGATCTGTGACAGAAGCGAGTCAGGATAAAGTGCGATGGGGGACAATAACTGGTCAAGCTCGTGCGGCGTTGGGACGGAACTTTGGGCTGAGAGAGCTGGCCCGAAATCCTGCATAACCACGAACACGACCATTAAGAGGAGGGCCGTAAACTTCTGTCTCGGTCTCATGGAAATACCCCGTCTTTAGATATCGAGCGAAGATGCCAGGTAAAAGTGCGAGCGATTATAGCAGGATGGCTATGAACGAAATTTGGTTGGTTATTGAAAAATATTCCCGCGGAAACAAACCACGCTGGCAAACGTTTACCGCCTCCCTCGGCAGCAATGTTCTTCCGCCTTTCCAACCCAGACTGGATCAGGCAACTAACCTGATCGAACTCCAATGCGATTGACAAGTACCGCGCCCTTAGACTAGATTTCGCTAGTTTGGGTAGAGGTTGAAGTAAACGTTTGCCGCACGGCGGCCGGGAGCGATAATACAGACATGTTGCAGCGTTTGCGCGAACAGGTTCTGGAAGCCAACCTGGAACTGGTGCGTCGAGGCCTTGTTCTGTACACCTTTGGCAACGCCAGCGGCATTTCGCGCGAGGAAGGCTTGGTTGTGATCAAGCCCAGCGGCGTTCCTTACGACGAGATGAGGCCGGAGCATCTGGTAATCACCGATCTGGCCGGTAAGATCGTGGAGGGAAATTTAAGGCCGTCCTCCGACCTGCCTACCCATCTGGTGTTGTATAACCAATTTGCGGAAATTGGCGGAGTAGCTCACACCCATTCCGAGTACGCCACGGCTTGGGCCCAGGCGCGCAAACCCATTCCATGCTTCGGAACCACACATGCCGATTACTTTTACGGTGAAGTTCCGGTAACGTACACGATGACCGATGAGGAGATTGCCGGCGAGTACGAAAAGAATACGGGCCATGTCATTGTTCGAGCCTTGCAGCAAACGAATCCGTCATCCACACCAGGGATACTGGTGGCAAACCATGGCCCGTTCGCGTGGGGAAAAGACCCCGCAGCCGCCGCCCAGAGCGCGGCCATTCTGGAAGCGATCGCGCGAATCGCATATTTCACGATTGGTATCAATGCCCTGGCTCAGCCAATTGGAACTTCGCTGCACGACAAGCATCACCTCAGAAAGCACGGCAAGAACGCTTATTACGGTCAGCCCGGCAACAACACCGGTAACAAAAAAGGATAAACAATGACGCTTGCGCTAGCGATGGAAGTTCCGACCCACCTCGTGCGTCTGGCTCCGGTTGATGTGGTGATCGTGGTCTTCTACTTTGCCCTCGTCCTCGCCATCGGCTGGTACTTAAAAGGACGGTCCAACACCGGCGAAGATTTCTTCATGGCGGGGCGCGAGATGACGGCATGGGTCGCCGGTCTCAGTTTTCTATCGGCGAATCTAGGCGCGCTCGAGTTGATGGGCTGGGCGGGATCGGCTTACCAGTATGGGATCTTAGCCACGCATTGGTATTGGATCGGCGCCATCCCGGCGATGCTCTTTCTGGCGCTTGTCATGATGCCGTTCTATTACATCTCCAAGACCCACTCGGTGCCGGGCTATTTGAAACTGCGTTTCGGAGAACCCAGTCGCGCGCTGTCTGCCGTTTCGTTCGCCTTCATGACTGTACTCATGAGCGGCGTCAACATGTTCGCCATGGCGAAAGTCATGCAGATCGTCCTCGGCTGGGACATCAATTTCAGCATCTGGGTTTCATCTCTGACGGTTGCCATCTATGTGACGCTCGGTGGTCTGCGATCGGCCATCTTTAATGAAGTCTTACAGTTCTTTCTAATCTGGGCCGGCGCTCTACTCATTCCAATTCTCGGACTCTACGAAGCCGGCGGATGGACCAACCTCAAACTTCAGATCGCGCAGCGAACTTCCGATCAATACATCCATCTCTGGTCGGGCCTCGGATCGTTCTCGAACAATCCCATGGGCATCAACTGGGTCGGCATCGTCTTCGGATTAGGCGCCATCATCTCGATGGGCTATTGGACGACGGATTTCCTGGTCGTACAGCGCATACTGGCGGCAAAAGACATTCGCAGCGCGGAAATGGCTCCGATCATTGGCGCCGGCTTCAAGATGTTTGTGCCAATCATCGTGATTCTACCCGGACTGATAGGCCTAGCCGTGTTACCGGAGAAGTTGGTTCCGGAGTCGGTGGCTGCAATCAGTGGAGGGCACAGCTACAACGACGTTTTACCACTGATGCTCGCGCGTTACTGCGGCCCGGGATTGCTTGGCCTCGGAGTAACGGCTTTGATCGCGGGCTTCATGTCGGGCATGGCGGGCAATGTCAGCGCTTTCACGACTGTCTGGACTTACGATATCTACCGTCCGCTGATCAACAGCAAAGGCACCGACCGTCATTACGTGAACATGGGCCGCTGGACGACGATCGTCGGCGTGCTGATCAGCGTCGGCACGGCGTATCTCGTGATGCAGTTTGCCAGCATCATGGATTATGTGCAGGCGCTGTTCAGCTTCTTTATTGCTCCGCTGTTCGGCACAGTCGTGCTGGGGATGCTGTGGAAGCGGGCAACGGGCAAGGGCGGATTCTGGGGCTTGCTGTGCGGAACGATTTCTTCGGTCAGTATGTGGGCCTGGGTAAAGCTAGATCCGACGGCGCTACGTTACGTGGCGATGTCGCCACATGCGAAGGGGTTGGCGCAGGATATGTTTCAAGCGCTGTGGTCGTTTCTGATTTGCGTCATTGTAACGGTGACGGTCAGTCTAGCGACGAAGCCCATGGCGGATAAAGAATTAACTGGGTTGGTTTACGGGCTGACCGAAGTTCCGTCGATAGGCGACGTTCCTCTGTACCAGAAGCCGTTGTTCTGGGCGGCAATTGTGACGGTTGTCTTTTTCGTACTGAATATTATTTTCTGGTAGATGGAGCGAGTGGTCCACCAACCACTAACCGCTAGCGGTACCACGGAGGCAAGGCATGATCTCGATCTGGTTTTTCATCGGCATATCGCTGGCGGTAAACGGGGCGCTGATTCTAGGCGCTGGAATCTATCAACTGATCAATCCTCCAGCGAATCCCGGTGTCGTGTTGTTCAACTTGCATGCCGGTGTTTGGTGGGGCGCTGCGTTGCTGGTATTTGGTCTCATCTACTGTTTTAAGTTCGCGCCGAAGCGACAGTCGTAAGAGCCGCGGCGATTCGTGCCGTGGGACAACCGAGAGCGGTTGCCTCTCCGTGATTTGAGAAGTATACGTTTTCTCTAAGAGGAGTTTTATGTCGGGCAAGAAAATGACCATGGGCCTGATCGTGGGCAACCGCGGTTTTTTCCCAGACCATTTGGCCAAGAGTGGGCGAGAGGAGATGCTCCGGGTATTACAGGCGGCCGGCATCGAGGTGGTAGCTCTCACTCCAGAAGAAAGCAAGTACGGAGCGGTTGAGACTCGAGAAGAATCCCGGCGCTGCGCCGATTTGTTCAAACGCCATCGCGATCGAATCGACGGAGTCATCGTAACTCTGCCGAATTTCGGCGAGGAGCGAGCGATTGCCGACACGTTGCGCCTTGCGGATTTGCATGTGCCGGTGCTGATTCAGGCGACACCCGACGATCCGACGAAGATGACCATCGCTTCGCGGCGCGATAGTTTTTGCGGCAAGATGTCGGCCTGCAACAACCTTCGGCAGTACGGCATTCCATATTCCATTACCACGTTGCATACGGAAAGTCCCGACTCGCCTGAGTTCGCAAAAGATCTGCAGTGGTTTGCTGCGGTGTGCCGCGTGGTCGACGGATTTCACAACCTGCGGGTCGGCGCCATCGGCGCGCGCCCGACCGCGTTCAATACCGTGCGCTACAGCGAAAAGATTCTTGAGGCGCACGGTATTTCAATCGAGACACTCGATCTTTCTGAAGTTCTCGGACGAATCGACCGCATGAAAGACACCGACGATCATGCGCAAGCAAAATTGGCCGCGATCAAAAAATATGTCGATTCCGCTAACGTCCCCGCGCTGGCCTTGATGAAGATGGCGAAGCTAGGCGCAGTGGTCGATCAATGGATGAGTGCAACCGAAGTCAAAATCAGCGCCGTGCAGTGCTGGACCTCGATCGAAGAAAACCTGGGCGTCGTGCCCTGCACGATCATGAGCATGATGAGCAACGAACTGCTCTCCAGCGCCTGCGAAGTAGACATTTGCGGCGTGCTGGGAATGCACGCTCTTCAACTGGCTTCGGGCGCTCCCTCGGCCCTGCTCGACTGGAACAATAATTATGGGGCGGACCCGAACAAGGCGGTCTGCTTCCACTGCTCGAATCTGCCGAAACATTTCTTCCGCTCGGTGAAAATGGATTTCCAGGAAATCATCGCCGGTACGGTCGGCAAGGAGAACACGTTCGGAACCTGTGTCGGTTTGATCAAGCCGGAAAAGATGAGCTTCGCGCGCTTCTCCACCGACGATACCGCGGGAAAGATGCGAGGCTATGTCGGTAAAGGACGATTCACCGACGATCCGCTCAACACTTTCGGCGGCGCTGGAGTGGTTGAGATCGCGCAAATGCAAAAGCTGCTGCGCTACATCTGCGTCAACGGATTCGAGCATCACGTTGCCGCTAATCTTTCGCCAGATTCGGCCTCGATCGCGGCAGCCGTGTATGAAGCTACCACTCGCTACCTGGGCTGGGACATGTACTGGCATGGCTGCAATGACAATGACAATGACAATGGCGGGAACGGAGCAAGCTGATGGCGATTGTTGCCGGAGTAGATTTTGGAACCCTCAGCGTGCGCGTCTCGCTCGTCGATAGTGAGCGGGGCCTGCTGGCATCCGCCGTTCAAGAATATCCTCTGCATCGCCGCCGCGATGATCCGGAATATGCCACGCAATCCCACGAAGATCACATGCGCGCGCTGGCTGCGGCCACGCGCGACGTTCTAAGCAAGGCTGGTGTCGGCGGCGATCAGGTTTTGGCGATCGCTCTCGATACCACCGGTTCGTCCGTCATCCCCGTCGGCAAAGATATGCAGCCGCTCGGGGAGTACTACCTCTGGTGCGATCACCGCGCCAAGCACGAAGCAGCCGAGATCACCGAAGTCGCTCGACGCGAAGGGCTCGAAGCCATTCAATGGTGCGGGGGCGTGTACTCGTCCGAATGGGGATTTTCGAAGCTGCTGCACTGGCTGCGGCACAATCCTGACAAGCGAGCCGACTTCGTTTCCGCATTCGAACATTGCGACATGGTTGCGGCCACGCTCTGCGGCGTTACCGATCCCAGGAAAGCAAAGCGCAGCGTTTGCGCCATGGGACACAAATGGCTGTGGAACCGGCAACTGGGCGGCCTTCCCCCTGAGAGTTTCCTGATCAAGGTGGATCCTCTGTTAAAAGGAGTCCGCGAAAAACTCGACGGCGAATACGCGACCTCCGATCAAATCGCGGGCACGCTCTCGGCGGCATGGGCCGAAAAGCTAGGCCTCAAAGCGGGCATACCCGTTCCCGTGGGAGCCTTCGACGCGCATTGGGATGCCATTGGCGCGGGCTGCCGAACCGATGACATGGTGAACGTGGTCGGCACTTCGACCTGCATCATTGGGATTACTCCGTCGGTGAATCTGGTGCCTGGAGTGTGCGGCGTGGTGCAAGGGAGTGTTCATCCGCAGCGCACCGGGATCGAAGCAGGACTTTCCGCGGTCGGAGATATTTTCAGCGCCATCGCAACGCGCGCGGGAACCGACGTAAAAACACTGAGCGCAGGACTCGAAAATTACAAAGCCGGACAGACTGGCCTGCTCCGCATGACGTGGGACAATGGTGACCGCACCGTACTGGTGAACCCAAATCTACGCGGCGTCACGTTAGGATGGAATCTGCAGAGCACCGCGCAGGACGAACTATTCGCTGCGATCGAAGGCACAGCTCTTCATACCCGAGTTATTTTGGACCGAATGGAGAGCCACGGCGTCACCATCAAGCGGGTGATCAATGCGGGCGGAATTCCGCAGAAAAATAATGTACTGAACCAGGTTTATGCCAACGTGCTCGGGCGTCCGGTGCTGGTTCCAAGTGAAAGCGTGGTCAGTCTAGGTTCCGCAATTTTTGCTTTTCTGGCGGCTGGCACTTTCAAGACTGTCGAAGAAGCGCAGGATAAAATCTGTCCATCGAACAAAACGTTTATGCCCGAGGATTCAGCGCAAAAGATCTACGCCGAACTGTATCCTCTGTACAACAAGCTTTATTTCAGTTTGGGTGAGCCCGGAAACAAAGCATTGGGCGACATATTGCCGAAATTAATCGATGTGGCAACCGCAGTGGCCACGCAGGCGCCGTGATGCGCCAACCTTAAGGAGAACCAATGAAGGTTCAGAAAATCCTCACCATGATCGCGATCGGCTTAGCTGTTAGCATGACCGCGGAGGCCAAGACGAAAGTGACGAGCCAGCCGTTCGGAAAAATGCCCGATGGAACATCGGTCGAAATATATACGCTGAGCGACGGTCCGTTTGAAGCTCGCATCGCCACCTATGGCGGCGTGGTGGTTTCCATGAAGGCTCCGGATCGCAGCGGCAAGATCGGCGACGTGGTGCTGGGATTCGATGACCTCAATGGATATGTGGCGAACTTCAACGGCAGCAACAATGCGTTCTTCGGTGCGATCATTGGCCGCTACGCCAATCGCATCGCGCACGCCAGCTTTACCCTCGATGGACAAAAATACTCGCTGCCGAAGAACAACGGCGACAATACGCTGCATTCGGGACCGCACGGATTCAACAATCTGGTCTGGAAGGCGAAGGAGGTGTCGAACGGAGTCGAACTCACCTATCTAAGTAAAGATGGCGAGAACGGATTCCCCGGCAACCTGACAGCCACGGTTCGCTACACACTGATCAAGGGAGATCTAAAGATTGAGTACTGGGCGACGACCGATAAGGACACCGTAGTCAACCTAACCAACCATTCCTACTTTAATCTCGCCGGGCAGGGCGACATCCTGAAGCACGAACTGACTTTGAAAGCATCGCGGTTTACGCCAGTAGATGCCGGCCTGATTCCAACCGGTGAATTGAAGTCGGTAGATGCTACGCCCTTCGATTTTCGCAAAGCGACGGCAGTGGGAGCACGCATCGCTGCGGACAACGAGCAGCTCCATCTAGGTCGCGGTTACGATCACAACTGGGTGCTCGACAGCACTGGAAAATTAGCGGAAGCTGCCGAAGTTTACGATCCTAGCAGCGGTCGCGTCCTGAAAGTCCTGACCGATCAGCCGGGAATCCAGTTCTACAGCGGAAATTTTCTGGACGGATCAGTCAAAGGCAAAGGTGGATGGGCCGAACAGCAGCACGCCGCTCTCTGTCTGGAGACGCAGCACTTTCCTGACTCTCCGAATCATCCGGATTTCCCGACAACCGAGTTAAAGAAGGGTGCTCGGTACCACACGGTTACGGTATACAGCTTTTCGACCCGATAACGGTTTGCGATGGTGTGCGAAATTGTCCTTGGAGTGACGGACCTGTCGCGGCGGTGGTGCGGCCAAATGTTGTATCGCTCGTCCGGCTCAATCTAAGTAGAATAATCGAACCATGGTGGACGTCGATCCTGCTGCAATGTTGGCGGTCGCGATAACGGAAGCTCGCAAAGGCTTCGCCGAGGGCGGCATCCCGATTGGCGCAGCGATCTTTGATGCCCAAGGCAAGCTCGTCGGTTCTGGCCACAATCGCCGCGTCCAGCACGGCGACCCCTCGGCGCATGGCGAAACCGACGCCTTTCGCAACGCCGGACGCCAGCGTAGCTATCGCAATCTCACCATGGTCACGACGCTGGCGCCGTGCTGGTATTGCAGTGGCTTGATCCGCCAGTTCGGATTCGGCTCAGTAGTCGTCGGCGAGAGCCGCACATTTCAGGGTGGTGTCGAGTGGCTGCGCTCGCTGGGAGTAAAAGTCCTCGACCTGGATTCTTCGGAGTGCGTGTCGCTGCTGGAAACCTACATACAAAAACATGCTGACATCTGGAATGAGGACATCGGAGAAGAGTAAAGCGTTCGTGAGCTCGGGAGCGCTCCCCATCGAGCCACCAGCATTCAGGATATTCCATGAAATTTGACAAAGAGTTTTTACGAAGCCTTCCCAAAGTTCTTCTGCACGAGCATCTGGACGGAGTGTTGCGTCCACAAACCGTGATCGATTTGGCCAGAGACGTGGATTATCAAGCTCTCCCGACGACCGATCCGCAGGCACTCGCGCAATGGTTCTTCAGCGGTGCCAATCAGGGCAGCCTCGCCAAATATTTGCAGGGGTTCGCCCACACGATTGCGGTTATGCAGACTGAAGAGGCCCTCGAACGTGTCGCCTACGAACAGGCTGAGGATCTCAGCAGGGATGGTGTCGTTTATTTCGAAACGCGATTCGCCCCTATCTTTCACACGCAAAAGAAACTCACGCATCAACAGGTAGTCGCGGCCGTCTTGAAAGGACTGGAACGAGGCCGTAAAGATTTCGGCATCGTCTCAGGATTGATCATTTGCGCCATGCGCAACATGGACGTTTCGCTCGAGATGGCCGAACTGGCAGTTGATTTCCGCGAGCGTGGAGTCGTTGGTTTCGATCTCGCCGGAGAAGAAGGCGGCTACCCTCCCAAAAAACATGTGGACGCCTTTCATTACATTCAGCGCGAAAATTTCAACATCACCATTCACGCCGGCGAAGGCTACGGGAAAGAATCCATCTGGCAGGCGATTCAATATTGCGGAGCCCACCGCATCGGACACGGCACGCGTTTGATCGAAGACATCGTCGTGGTCGATGGCAGCGCAGTAAAACTAGGCAATTTGGCGCAATATGTGCTCGATAAGAGAATTCCGCTCGAAATTTGCTTGATCAGCAACGTCCACACCGGCGCCACTCCCAGCCTGGCCGAGCATCCTTTCAGGATTTTCTATCAGGAAAAATTTCGCGTCACCCTCAACACCGACAATCGTTTGATGAGCAACACCAGCATGACCCAGGAATTCGAAGCCGCCGCCGAGACCTTCGGTTTGGGCCTTGATGATTTCGAAAAGATAACCATCAACGCCATGAAAAGCGCTTTTGTGCCGTATGATCAGCGCATCGATTTGATCTATTCGGTCATTAAGCCCGGGTATGCCCGGATCCGTAAGTCGGTAAACGCTCCGTCCTAACCCCGTACGAACCGCCGTATCGAGAAGAACTAAAAATGCTAGACCGCTGCCCGCTTTTCCTGAAAATATCGTTCGCTCAAATAATGTTCGCTCTCGTGCTGATGGTCTGCGTCGCCCACGCGCAAACCGCCAAGCCATCGGATCTGACAAAACAGCCCACGCTCTACGTAGTCGGCTATGCCCATCTGGATACGGAATGGCGATGGGAATATCCGCAGGTCATCAACGAATACCTGCGCAAGACCATGCAAGACAACTTCCTGCTCTTCGATAAGTATCCGCACTACGTTTTCAATTTCAGCGGAGCGAACCGTTATCGTCTGATGAAGGAATACTATCCCGCCGATTTCGCCAAACTGAAGTTGTACGTACAGCAGGGGCGGTGGTTTCCCGCGGGTTCCTCCATGGAGGAAGGCGATGTAAACGCTCCCAGCGCGGAGTCCATCATCCGCCAAATTCTCTACGGCAATAACTGGTTTCGAAAAGAATTCGGCAAGGCTAGCGCCGAATACATGCTCCCCGATTGCTTCGGTTTTCCATCTTCGCTGCCGACCATCCTCGCGCACTCGGGTGTCAAGGGTTTCTCCACGCAGAAACTCGTCTGGGGATCCTCCGCCAACGCCGGTGGGCCTCAATCGCTCGAAAGGACGCCGGAGGGCACGCCGTTCAACGTTGGCGTTTGGGTGGGACCAGACGGAGAGACTGTGCTGGCCGGTCTGAACCCGGGACCTTATGACGGCCGAATTTACACCGATCTCAGCAAGCCATTGCCAGCGCTGCCGCCGAATGTCACGCTCGAATCACTTCAGAGGAAACTCAAGGATCTACGGCAGAAACTGCGCGATCAAGAGAACGCCAATCTGCCGCTCGATCCGAGCGAGATTGCGGCGTATGAGGCTTTGCGCGCAGAAGAAAAAAGTGCAGCAACCGCTCAATCCGATCAGACGCAGGATCGCTATCAGAACGATTGGGCGGCGCGCGTAGAGCTGAACGGGAAGGTCAGCGGAGTCTACACCGACTATCACTACTACGGAACAGGTGACATCGGTGGAGCGCCTGCGGAGGAATCTGTGCGGCGGCTCGAAGCGATCGTCACTCAAGGGATGGCAACTGTTCCGCCTTCCGGTTGGAATGCAACTTACCTGTCTGATCAGCCGCATCCTGAGTGGCCGGCGATGAAAGTAGGAGATGGTCCCGTTCACGTGGTCTCGGCGAATGCGGACCAGATGTTTCTTGACATCACAGCTGCCGAAGTTGTCGGACTTCCGCGCTACACCGGTGAGATGGAGTTGACCAATCACTCCGCTGGTTCACTGACTTCGCAGGCTTATCAGAAACGCTGGCTCAGAAAAGAAGAGCTGCTGGCTGATGCTGCTGAAAAAACTTCGGTGGTGGCGGAATGGCTGGGTGCGCAAAGTTATCCGCGTGAACGTCTCAATGACGCTTGGACGCTGCTGATGGGAGGCCAATTCCACGACATCGCCGCAGGAACTGCTACGCCGAAAGCGTACGAGTTTGCCTGGAACGACGATGTGATTGCCATGAACCAATTCGCGGGCGTGCTCACAAACGCGTCCGAGGCAGTGGCTGCGGCGCTCGACACGCAGACCAAGGGCATTCCGATCGTGATCTTTAACCCGCTGAACATCGCGCGCGAAGAGGTCGTCGAAGCGAATGTCGAATTCTCGGGCAGTATTCCCGATGCGGTTCACGTGGTTGGACCCGACGCTAAAGAAAGTCCGGCGCAGATCTCCAATGGCAAAGTGCTGTTTGTGGCGAGAGCGCCTTCGGTTGGCTATTCCGTATATCAGGTTGTGGCTGGTGCGGCTGATGGTTCGGCGAAGATGTTGCACGCTTCCGAGAACTCACTGGAAAACGAGAACTATCGAGTGCGGATTGGTGCTGACGGAGACGTTTCCAGCATCTTCGACAAGTCGCTCGGCAGGGAACTGCTTGCCAGTCCCGCGCGTCTCGCTATCTCCTACGACAATCCGCAGCAATGGCCAGCTTGGAATATGGATTGGGATCAGGAACAGGCTCCTCCGAAAGCTTACGTCAGCGGTTCCGCCAATATCCGAGTGGTTGAAAATGGGCCGGTGCGCGTGGCGGTGGAGGTGGTGCGCGAGACTGCGGGTTCACGATTTGTGCAGACCGTTCGGCTTTCATCCGGAGATGCTGGCAAGCGCGTGGAGTTCAGCAACATCATCGACTGGAATACTCGCGAATCGAACCTGAAAGCCACGTTCCCGCTGACTGCTTCGAACCAGAACGCGACTTACAACTGGGATATTGGGACGATCGAGCGTCCGACTGCGGAGCCGAAGAAGTTTGAAGTTCCATCGCATCAGTGGATCGACTTGACCGATATGAGCGGTGCGTTCGGCGCAACCATTCTCACGGACAACAAGAACGGATCGGACAAGCCGAACGACAATACGATTCGGCTGACGCTGATTCGCACTCCTGGAACTCGCGGCGGTTACGCCGATCAAGAGACGCAGGATATCGGACATCACGAATTTGTTTACGGCATTGCTGGCCACAAAGGCGACTGGCGTCAAGGGAGCGATTGGCAGGGGCAAAGACTGAACGATCCGCTGATCGCTTTTCAAACATCTCCGCATGCTGGTGCGCTTGGCCGCGAGTTTTCTTTGCTGAATATCAACAGTTCGAGGGTTCGGCTTCTGGCGCTGAAGAGGGCTGAGCTGAGTGACGAAATCATTGTTCGTCTGGTGGAACTCGATGGCAGACCGCAACCGAATGTCAAAGTTTCGTTTGCGGTGCCAATCGCTTCCGCGCGCGAAGTGAACGGGCAAGAGCAGCCGATAGGGTCCGCGGAAACTTCCGGCGGATCGCTGGTGACCTCGTTCACTGCGTATCAGCCACGAACCTTCGCGGTAAAGTTGGCGGCTCCAATGGCTAAGGTTGCGGAAGGGCATTCTGCGCCTGTGGCGTTGAAATACGATCTTGCGGTTACGAGCAACGATGGCGCTCGCTCCTCGTCTTCGAGCGGATTTGATGGCAAAGGCAACTCATTGCCAGCGGAAATGTTGCCCGCGCAAATCGCCTTTGATGGAGTTCAGTTCCAGTTGGCTTCAACGGACGGAAAGCCCAACGCTGTGGTTGCGAGAGGGCAGACAGTCGAACTTCCTAAGGGCGGTTACAACCGCTTGTACGTAATCGCAGCATCGGCTGATGGAGATCAGAAAGCTACATTCAAGGTTGGGAACAAGAACGTCGATTTGAACGTTGAAAATTGGGGAGGATTTATCGGCCAATGGGACGATCGACAGTGGGTCGCGAAGGATATTCCGATTGAGGGATTACCAGGTAAAACGCAGCATGACGATTATGCGGAGATGACTGGCATCAAACCTGGATACATCAAGAGAGCTGACTTGGCTTGGTACGCGTCGCATCATCACAATGCGGCTGGCGAGAATGTGGCCTACCAATATTCTTATCTGTTTGCGTATCCCATCGAATTGCCGCAAGGAGCGAGCACGCTGCAATTGCCAGACAACGACAAGATTCGCATTCTGGCGATCTCAGTGGTTGAGAAAAATCCGGAAATTAAACCTGTTCAGCCTTTGTACGATGAGTTACCAGTTGATAAACAGAAGTAAAAAATATTAGCGGAATTAATTCGGGCGTTCGCTGATTTCCTGGATTGGCGAGGTGACGATCGGAGTGGGGTAGCCGGGGTGATGAAATTCCAGATGCATGCCTCGGCCGATGAATCTGGCTTTTAGCATTGAGCCTCCCCAAGTCGAGCCGGCGATGGTGACCTGAACCGGTTGCGGACAGAATTCCGGGTGTCCAGAGATCATGACGGAGTTTTCACCCAGGAGTCGCGCCGTATAGAAATGATGCTTGGTTTTAATCTGGAGAACGGTGGCGGGCGCCAACTGCTCCAGGAATACGCCCCCCTCAATCTCAGACTGGGCAATGTTCCGATTGACTTCGTCGGCGAGATTGGGATGCGGCCTGAACATGACTCCCTGACTCACTGTACCGGAGTTTCACGCCGGCTTACAACAGCTCAATGGTAACCAATGCGCCACGGTTCCGGTTGAGCAGTCACTATAGCATCGGCCGACGGAACTCAGCTACCAGAGGGCGCTTTTACCGGCTTGCAAAGGCGGGAACGTGGGCGGAGAATGAAGCGCGATGAAACGACTCCGTTTCTTCCCCATACTCCTCTTGCCCCTAATTCTGCCTATAGTCCTTTCCCCAACGCTGGTATTGTGCGCACAAGATGCCAAACCTGACGCTGCAACCCCCAGCCGTTCCTCGGTTACTTTTACCAATCCGCTGCTGCCGACTGGTCCCGATCCGTGGGTTGAGTATAAGGACGGCTTCTACTACTACATGAACACGACGGGGAAAAACCTCACCGTATGGAAGACACGCAACATGGCGGATTTGGCGTCGCCAGAGAAGACGGAGAAGAAAGTTGTCTGGACGCCTCCTGCTTCGGGGCCTTATTCGCACGATATCTGGGCTCCTGAGATCCATTTTCTAGAGGGCAAGTGGTACATCTATTTTGCGGCTGACGCCGAGAAGAATCAGACGCATCGCATCTGGGTGATTGAGAATTCTTCGTCTGATCCGTTGCTGGGCGAATGGACATTCAAGGGCAAAGTCTCCGATGCTTCTGACAAGTGGGCGATTGATGCTTCGGTTTTTGAAGATCGGGGACGACTGTACATGATCTGGTCGGGATGGGAAGGCGATGTGAATGGCACGCAGAGCATTTACATCGCGCGATTGAAGAATCCGTGGACGGTAGAAGGAAAGCGAACCAGGATTTCCACGCCCGAATATCCGTGGGAAAAGGTGGGCGATCTGGAAGCTCCCGGAGAGCCACTGCACATTGACGTCAACGAAGGACCTGAGATGTTGCAGCATGATGGGAAATTATTTCTCGTGTATTCGGCGAGCGCGTGTTGGACGGATCGTTATGCTTTGGGAATGTTGACGGCGGCTTCGGGAAGCGATCTGCTCGATCCTGCGGCTTGGAAGAAATCTCCCGTGCCGGTTTTTCAGCAGTCGCCAGAGAACCAGGTTTACGGTCCGGGGCACAACTCGTTTTTCAAGTCCTTTTCTGAGTCCGCGGATGGAAAACAAGACTGGATTCTGTATCACGCGAACTCGGAGCCGCATCAGGGATGCGGAGGGCATCGAGCGCCGCGAGCGCAACCGTTTAACTGGAACGCGGATGGCACTCCGAATTTTGGCGTGCCGGCGGCGGCAAAGACTCCGCAGGTGCTTCCATCAGGTGAAGGGATTTGACGCCTTGGACGGACGTTTTCGCTCGTCGATAAGGGCCTATTTCTTAGGCTGATTTTGGTATTTCGCTACCCCCTCCCCCCCCTTGTTTTTTGCTATGTGACTCATTCTAAAAGAGTTGCTTCTTCGTAATACAAAACAAAGGACTTAGCTTTGGTGCGGGACGGTTTTTTGTGCAATTCCGTGCGATTTTGGGCCGATTTGGGCCGTTTTCAGCCGTTTTCGTTCTGATTTGGGATGGAGGTGGGTCCGTTTCGTCCAGTTGACGCCTTCATTCAGTTGTCAAAGAAATTGGCTTGCAATGGTCTCTGACCACCGCAATTCTTGGAGCATGTTGGAATAGTTGCACGACGGGGAGTGCCCTGTCTGTGATTCGGATCACAGAGCGTTTGTGATGAAAGTTGTGATGAAAAACGAGACCAAAGTGGTTCGCACATAAAACTCAGGCACAAATCCACCGCATATCCAATGTACGTGTGGTCGTATAGCGACAATGACAATGATGAACTCGGTGCGGGAATACTATCCCGCATCGCGAAGCACACCGGATTGACTCCTCAAAACCAAATAGCTAGAGAGTTGTCCGCAAACCGGAAACTGACCATAGCGACAACTGGCAATGGGGAGGCTGACTGTCGGTGAGCTGTTCACCACCCTTCTGAAATGACTTCCCGAATGCCGACTTATCGTGACTTATCTTGTGTCGGTGAGTGCATTGGAGATTGGGCATCAACGTGATATCCCAGATTGGCATTCTCAGCGCCAGCGTTTGTTGATGCCAGACTCCACCACCGTGGCCGCTCTATGTCTGAGCGGGCAATTCAACTTCCGCACACCCCAGGGTGAAAACAAACGGGAACGGACCCGGATCGGACGTCCGATACATCCCGTCAAAGTAAACGAACCCGCGCCTACCCGTGTCATCCGCGAATTGAAGCGATGGCTTCCAGGGCCCCGCATGCCAGCCGTGATCCTCACCCGCCATGATCTGAATCGGCTCGCCCCAGTCGGACAACGCAGGGGATGGATTTTTTGCGCGGCACCACCACAGCCCAGTCTCCGGCGGCATTTCACCCCTTCCCATCCAGACGCGAGCAAAGACAGCCTCGAATCCGCTGTCTCGTTGCCGAACGCAGAAATCGAACATCTTCATCTCCGCCGGGGCAAAGACAGCGTGTTGGCTCCAGCTTTTGCGTCCATCTGCGCTTTCCGAGTACCCGTGGACCAAATAGTCTTCGTGGTTAGAACCCGCGACATACCACATCTTCCATTTGCCGTCGTGATACACGAGATTGGGCTCGTAGACGCTGCCATGCTCCCAGTCCTCGCTGGCCCCGAAGGCGGGTTCCCGCTGATCCTGCCATTGCTCTCCGTCCCATTCAAGGAAGCCGATCGCGTAGGGTCCCCAAAGGTTCTCGGCGGCACCTGCGTAGTAAATGCGCTCCACCCAGGCTTTTTTGTGAGGGTCCCAGCCTTTCACATACGAAGGGCAGTGCCGTCCACCATTACCATCCCATCGAGCGCTTTTGTTGCGCGGGGACAAAGGCGCCAACAGTCCAGCACCGTCCAGGAGCGGCGTCCAGCCCGATGCAGATAAGGCCGCACCCTTCGGCAAGTAAGCACTATAGAGATCGGTCGTTCCATAGCCTCCGGGCTGGCCCGCCAAAACCATCCACCATTGTTCGCCACGCTTGGTCACACTGGCATCGACCAAATCGCTGCCAAAAGCAGCGGTCAAGGAATCACGCGGATCGAAGATTTTAGTCTCTTCCAGGAGATAGCAATTGCGCATTTTTCACTCCGCCAACCTCTGAACTTCGGATGCATCGCTAATGGCTAAATACTAGCCGATTCACTGGAAGCTCGAAGTTCCGACCTGGAATGATGCCAACAGGTCAATGCACTCCCTTGAGCACTCGTTAAGCGGCATGGACGGGATCACTGTCGACAAACGCTCTTCTGTTAACCAATGGCGGCGCGTCCATCAGTTCACACGTTTCAACGTGATCATTACGGTATCCCCCAGGCCCCTTCCCAATTTGGGTTCTCAAGCTCTTCAGTACGCCTAGCATATGGTGCGGAGAACCGTACTTGAAAAGTTTACCGCTGTACGGGACGCCATCAATGGTCCCGGACACGCGTACTTTTGCCGGTCGTACCAAACGACTCAAGCATGTCGAAAGGGAAGAATACAAAGGCACCGCCCCCGTCCCCAGCTTGGATGACTGCATGAAATTTGAATTCCTCGCTCATTGCGAAATCATCCCACGGGGGTAAAGGTTCTTCAAGCAAGGACTAGTACCGATAAACGCGCAAGCATCCAGGATTTTATCTCCAGCCTAGCCGACTTCTCGTTATTGATCGTGACTCAGAGAGTACATTGGCGATCATGCAGTCACCGAGCTCCGCCGATTCAGATTGCC